>NZ_CP031514.1:0-4995443 GCF_015291765.1 Chromobacterium sp. Rain0013 | reverse complement strand
CCACGGCCAGTACATCATGGGGCGGAAGTGAAGGAGGGGAGCAAGAGGTGGCTGGAGTACACCGGCGCCAAGCAACGCCATCGGCGTTTGCGACGGCACCAAGGGCGCTGCGATCGCGATGATGCCTTGGACATTGGTCCCGGCGACGAAGTGATCACACCCCGTTCACCTTCATCGCCAGCGAGATGTAGCCTTGCTGGGCGCCAAGCCGGTGTTCGTCGACATCGATCCTGTCAGCTACAACATGGATCGGCGCGCTTGGAAGCGGCGATCACGCCCCGCACCAGCGCATCATGCGGTGAGCCTGTATGGCCAGTGCGCTGATTTCGACGCCATCACGCCATCGCCGCCAAACACGGCATCGCGGTGATCGAGGACGGCGCGCAGAGCTTGGCGCGGGCCAGCGCGGCAAGAAGTCCGGCAACCTGTCCACCATAGGCTGCACCAGCTTCTTCCCCAGCAAGCCCTGGGCTGCTACGGCGACGGCGGAGCCTGCTTCACCACCCGCGACGATGCTCGGCCAAGCAAATGCGCCGAGATCCGCGTGCACTGCCAGGACCGCCGCTATCCACCATCCCATCATCGGCCTGAACGGCCGCTTGGACACCATACAGGCGGCGGTGCTGCTGGCCAAGCTGCCCAGCTTCGCGGACGAAGTGGCGGCGCGCGAACGTATTGGCGCGCGCTACAGCTTGCTGCTGCGCGACGTGGCGCGGGTGCGGTGATCGCCGAAGGCAACAGCCATGTTTACGCGCAGTACACCATTGAGGTGATGATCGCGAAGCGGTGCAGGCCAAGTTGAAGGAGCTGGGCGTGCCCACCGCCGTGCATTACCCGATTCCGCTGCATCTGCAGCCGGCTTTCGCTCACCTGAACCTGCCGGAAGGCAGCTTCCCGCTGTCGGAGGCCGCCGGCCGCCGGGTGATGAGTCTGCCGATGCATCCCTTCCTGGACGAGGCGACGCAAGACGCCATCGTCGCCGCAGTCAAACAGGCGCTGGCCTGAGCGCATGAGCTTGTTGCTGTCCCGCCTGCCCAAGAGCGGCTTCATCCGTCACATCATCACCCTGGTCACCGGGGCGGCGGTGGCGCAGGTGATTCCGTTGCTGGTGTCGCCGCTGATCACCCGTTTGTATAACCCGCACGAGGTGGGGGTGCAGGCGGTCTACGTCTCATGGCTGTCCACGCTGGCGGTGCTGGCCACCGCGCGTTACGAGATGGCCATCGTGCTGCCGGCGGAGGAGAGGCGGGCCAGCAATCTGATGGGCTTGTCCATCGCCTGCGCATTGGCTCTGTCTTTGCTGGTGGGCGTGGTGGTGGCCTTTGACGGCAACGTCCATATCGCCCGCCATCTGGGCGCGCCGGAACTGGAACCCTGGTTGCTGCTGTTGCCGTTGTCCGTGGCGCTGGCGGGCTTGATGCAAGCCTGGACCAACTGGAACAACCGTCATCGACGCTACCAGGCCAACGCGAACGGCCGCATGTTGCAGTCCTTGAGCATGGCGGCCACTCAAGTGGGGCTGGGCTGGATAGGAGCCGGCGCCGCCGGCCTGATTCTGGGCCAATTGGCCGGCCAGCTAGGCTCCCTGCTGGCGCAAACCTGGCAAGACATCAAGGCTCGTTTCGCTTGGCGTCATGAGCTCAGCCGCGTCGACATGCGCGAGGTGGCGCGCGCTTATATCGAGTTTCCCAAGATCAACGCGCCGCACGCCTTGAGCACTGCCTTGCTGGATTCAGCGACCTTGGTGGCGCTGACCATGCTGGCGGGCACCGCCTCCGTGGGCTTCTACGGCCTGATGATGCGTGTGTTGAAGCTGCCGGCGGCGCTGATAGGCCAGGCGGTGGCGCAAGTGGCCTATCGCGAGCTGGCCGACGCCCGCAATCAGCGCCAGCCGCTGCGGCCCATTTTGCGCAAGATGATGCTGACGCTGGGCGGCATGGCCTTGCTGCCCTTTCTGGTGATACAGCTGGCCGGGGAACCCTTGTTCTCGCTGGTGTTCGGACAGAACTGGGCTACCGCCGGACGTTATGCGGAGGCGATGTCGCTCTATATCCTGTTCCACTTCGTCGCCTCGCCGTTGGGCATGGTGCCGCCGGTGATCAATCGCCAGCGCCAGGCTTTTCTGTGGTCCTTGCTGCAGGCTGTGTTGTTTCTAGGCACGATGTGGGCCGGTTTCATGCTGTGGAACGACGCTGTGACCACCTTCCAACTGGTGTCGGTGGTGATGGCCGCGTACTTCCTGGCTTATTTTTCATGGCTTTACAAGGCAGCCCGATGAATTGGCACGCTCTATTCCGCCGCATCCGTTTCCGCCTGTCGGCGTGGGTGCAGCCCAGAATGGTGTATGGATTCACCCGCGGCGACGGGGTGTTCCTCAAACGCACCCGGGTGTCCAACATGACCCGCATCGAACATGTCGGCAAGCTGATGGTGGACGACAACGTCTACATCGGCCATTTCAATCTGATCGACGCCTCCGGCGGGCTGTATATCGGCGAAGGTTGTCAGATCACCAACTATGTTTCGCTGTTGACCCACTCCAGCCATGTGGCCATTCGCCTGTATGGCGACCGCTACCTGGAGAGCAACAATCACGTGGGCTATCTGAAAAAGCCCACCAAGCTGGGCCCGTACAGTTTCATCGGCCCGCACTCCGTGCTGAT
Source organism: Chromobacterium sp. Rain0013 (assembly GCF_015291765.1). NCBI lineage: Bacteria > Pseudomonadati > Pseudomonadota > Betaproteobacteria > Neisseriales > Chromobacteriaceae > Chromobacterium > Chromobacterium sp. Rain0013. Next base: position 4,992,780 of record NZ_CP031514.1, on the reverse strand, counting down.
GCCGGGCGTGGAGCTGGGCAAGGGCAGCATGGTGTCGGCTTACAGTTATGTGCCGGCCGGCGTTTATCCCGATTTCGCCATCCTGGCCGGCAACCCGGCGCGGGTAGTGGGCGATACCCGCGAGATGGACGCCAAATGGCTGGACGAGCATCCGGAATTGCTGCCCTTGTACGAGGCCTGGGCGCATGACTGAGCCTGTGAGAAGCAAGATCGCCAGCGTTGCGGTGGTGGGGTCCGCCTCGGTGCATACCTGGCGTTTTTTGCGAGGCATCGCGCCGCATGTGGATCAATTATTCCTGGCCTGCAACGGCGAGATTCCGGCGGACGTGGCCGCCTTGCTGGCCGGCAGCCTGAAAGTGGATTTCCGCCTGGCGGCGCTGGGCACGGCGGGGCGTTTGCGCGCTTGGCTGCGCGAGACGCGGCCGCGGCTGCTGCATATCCACCAGGCCAATAGCGTGGCTTGGCACGGCAGCCGCGCGGCCGCCAGCCTGGGCTTGCCCATGGTGTTGACCGCCTGGGGTTCCGATGTGCTGTTGCTGCCGGACAGCAACCCGCTGATGCGGGCGATGGTGCGCGCCAATCTGGCCGCCGCCGACGCGATGACCTCGGATTCGCTGCACATGGCGGCGAAGATCCGCGAGCTGGCCGGCGAGGGCTGCCGCATCCGCCTGCTCAATTACGGCATGGACGCCATGCCGGCGCCGGCGGCCAGCGCGGGCAAGAGCAAGACGGTGCTGTCCTGCCGGCTGCACAAGCCCTTGTACCGCATCGACGCCATTCTGCGCGCCTGGGAGAGGGTGGAACGCGGCGATCGCTTTGGCGATTGGCGCTTGACCGTGGCCGCCAGCGGCAGCGAAACCGAAGCGCTGCGGCGCCTGGCCGCCGAGCTGGGGCTGCAACGTGTCGACTTCGCGGGCTTCGTCGACAGCGCGACGCTGGGGCGGATGTACGCGGAGTCCAGAGTCTTCGTCAGCGTGCCGCGCTCGGACGCCACCAGCATCAGCCTGCTGGAAGCGATGGGCCACGGCTGCTTGCCCTTGCTGTCCAATCTGCCGGCCAACGGCGAATGGGTGATAGACGGCCTCAACGGCGTGATCGCCGAGGATGTGGGGCGTTTGGACGAGGCCTTGCTGCGCGCGATGGAATGGGCCGGCGAGGACGCGAAGCTGGACGAGGCCGCCGGGCTCAATCGCCGGCTGGTGGCAGACAAGGGGCTGCATCAGCCGAATATGGCCGGCTTTGCCCGGCTGTACCGGGAACTGCTGGGTTCCGACAACTAGGATTTTGCCGCGGGCCCGAGATCGTTGCGGGCCGGACGGCCGCAAAACAGAGCTTAATATGAAAATTGCCCATCTCACTTCCGCTCATCCCCGTCACGACATCCGCATCTTCGTCAAGGAGTGCGCGAGCCTGGCCGCGGCAGGGCATGAGGTGACGCTGATCGTGGCCGACGGCCAGGGCGAGGAGATCAACCGCGGCGTGCGCTTTCACGATGTGGGCCCCAAATCCGGTGGCCGGCTGGCGCGGATGACCGGCACCGTCAAGCGCGTCTACCAGGCGACGCTGAAGCTGCGCCCGGACGTGGTCCACTTTCACGACCCGGAGCTGATCCCCGCCGCGCTGCGCCTTAAGCAGGCCGGCATCAAGGTGGTCTACGACGTGCACGAGGACGTGCCGCGCCAGATCCTGGCCAAGCACTGGATACCCGGCGCGGTGCGGCCCCTGGTGTCCAGCGGCTTTGAAACGCTGGAGGACTGGGCGGCGCGCCGCTTCGACGCGGTGGTGACTTCGACGCCGCACATCCGCAAGCGCTTCGAGAAACTGGGCGCGCGCGCGCTGGACGTGTGCAACTTCCCCATCCTGGAAGAACTGGTGCGCGACACGCCGTGGGAACAGCGCCGCAACGAGTTGTGCTATATCGGCGGCATCTCGCGCATCCGCGGCATCGAACCCATCGTCGAGGCGCTGCCGGATACCGCGACGCGCTTGAATCTGGCCGGGCCGTGGAGCGAGAGCGACCTGAAGGTTCGGGTATCTGCCCGGCCCGGCTGGGCACGGGTCAATGACCTGGGCGTGTTGGACCGCAAGGGCGTGGCCGAGGTGCTGGCCAAGAGCAAGATCGGCCTGGTGACGCTGTTTCCGACGCCGAATTATGTCGACGCCTTGCCGATCAAGTTGTTCGAATACATGGCCGCCGGCATGCCGGTGATCGCGTCGGATTTTCCGGTGTGGCGCGAAATCGTGGACGACGCCGGCTGCGGCCTGCTGGTGGACCCGCAGGACCCGGCGGCCATCGCCGCCGCCGTCAACGAACTGATGGCTGACGAAGCGCGCATGCGCGCGCTGGGCGAAGCCGGCAAGCAGGCGGTATTGAACAAATACAGTTGGGCGGCGGAGGCCGACAAGCTGGTCAAGCTGTACGCGACCTTGTAAATCATGAAAATTCTCTACATCAACCACTATGCCGGCAGCCCCCGGCATGGCATGGAATTCCGCCCCTACTATCTGGCGCGGGAATGGGTGAAGGCCGGCCACGAAGTCAATATGCTGGCCGCCGATGTGTCCCATCTGCGTCAGACCCACCCGCAAGTGGACGGCAAATATCGCGACGAGGATATCGACGGCATCCGTTACACCTGGTGCCGCACGCGTCCTTACGAGGGCAACGGCGTGGGCCGCGTGCTCAATATCTTCAGCTTCCTGGCTCGGGTAATGGGCTTGTCCGGCCTTTATCGGAAACACTGGAAGCCGGACGTGGTGATCGCTTCGTCCACCTATCCGCTGGACACGGTGCCGGCGGCCTGGATCGCCGCCAAGACCGGCGCGCGCTTGGTGTACGAGGTGCATGATCTGTGGCCGCTGACGCCGGTGGAGGTGGGCGGCATGTCGCCCAAGCATCCCTTCATCCGCCTGCTGCAGTGGGCCGAGGATTTCGGCTATCGCAAGGCCGACACCGTGGTGTCCATGCTGCCCTGCGCCAAGGACTATATGGTGGCGCACGGCATGGACCCGGCCAAGTACGTGGTGATTCCCAACGGCGTCGATGTTGGGGAATGGCGGGGGGAGGCTGAGGCGCTGCCGGCCGAGCACCGGATGCGGCTGGCGGAACTGAAAGCGCAGGGTCGTTTCCTGATCGGCTATGCCGGGGGGCATGGCTTGGCTAATGCGTTGGATTACTTGCTGGAGGCTGCGGCCCGGCTCAAGGACGCGCCGCTGAGCTTCGTGCTGGTCGGCGACGGGCCGGACAAGCCGGCCTTGGCGGCGCGCGCCGCCGAACTGGGGCTGGACAATGTGATGTTGCTGCCGGCCATCGCCAAGCGCGCGGTGCCGGGCTTCCTCGCTGAAATGGACGCCTTGTTCATAGGCTGGCGCAAACTGCCGATCTATCGCTTTGGCATCAACCCCAATAAACTGTTCGACTACCTGATGGCCGGCAAGCCGGTGATCCATTCGGTGGAGGCCGGCAACGATATGGTGAAGGACGCCGGCGCCGGCATCAGCGTGGGCGCCGAGGATCCGGCCGCGATCGCCGACGCGGCGCGGCGGATAGCGGCGCTGCCTTTAGCCGAACGCGAAGCGATGGGCGTGGCCGGCCGCGCTTATGTGCTGGAACACCATGATTACGCGGTACTGGCGCGGCGGTTTTTACTAGCGGTGCATGTTGATGATGCCCAGGGTAGGGTGGGCAAATCTTGATTTGCCCACACGGCGGCGGGGGCCAAGGTCGAGGAGGTGCATATGTCGCGCTATCGTCGCTCCAGGTTGGAGGGAGGCACATACTTCTTTACCCTAAGCTTGGCTGACAGACGCTCATCCTTGCTGGTGGAGCGGGTAGAGAATTTGCGCATGATTTACCGCCAGGTTTGCCAAGCTTTGCCTTTCAAAACGGTGGCGATATGCGTGCTGCCCGATCATTTGCACGCGATCTGGACCTTGCCGGAGGAGGACGCCGATTATTCGCGTCGCTGGGGCTGGATCAAGTCCGGTTTCAGCCGTGCTCTGCCGGCGGCGGGAAATCGGACCTTGAGTAAGCTCAGACAGCGGGAAAAAGGGATCTGGCAACGCCGGTTTTGGGAGCATACCATTGCGGATTTAAACGATTTGCAGCGCCATGTGGATTACATCCATGGCAATCCGCTCAAACATGGGCTGGTGGATAGGGTGAGGGATTGGCCGTATTCCAGTTTCCATCGTTGGGTGCGGGAAGGCCGCCTGCCGCTGGATTGGGCCGGAGAGACGGAAGGCGGCGTGTTTGGGGAATGAGCGCTGTGCGTGGGCAAGCCCTTGGCCTTGCCCACCCTACTGGGTTTGCAAGGTCGCATGAACAAGTCTTGATGTGTCCATGCGCTTAACTGATAGCGAAAAGAGTGATATGAGCGAACAAAAATTCCTGCCGTTCGCCTTGCCGGACATCGGCGAGGAAGAGATCAACGAAGTGGTCGACGCGCTGCGTTCCGGTTGGGTCACCACCGGTCCCAAGACCAAGCAGTTCGAGTCCGACTTCGCGCAATTCATCGGCGACGGCGTCGAGGCGATCGCCGTCAACTCGGCCACCGCCGGCCTGCATCTGGCGCTGGAAGCGATCGGCATCGGCCCTGGCGACGAGGTCATCGTGCCCAGCTACACCTTCACCGCCACCGCCGAAGTGGTGCGCTACCTGGGCGCGCATCCGGTATGCGTGGACGTGGACGCGGCCACCTTCAACATCAGCCCGGATGCGATCCGCGCCGCGATCACCGCCAAGACCAAGGCGATCATGCCGGTGCACTTCGCCGGGCTAGCCTGCGAGATGGACGAGATCATCGCCATTGCTCGCGAGCATGGGTTGAAGGTTGTTGAAGACGCCGCCCATGCGCTGCCTACTTATTACAAGGGCAAGCTGGTGGGCACCTTGGACTCCGACGTCACCGTGTTCAGCTTCTACGCCAACAAGACCATGACCACCGGCGAAGGCGGCATGGTGGTGTCCAAGAACAAGGACTTGATCGCGCGTTGCAAGGTGATGCGTCTGCACGGCATCAGCCGCGACGCCTTCGACCGCTATGTGTCCAAGACCCCGGCCTGGTTTTACGAAGTGGTGGCGCCTGGCTTCAAATACAATATGCCGGACACCGCCGCGGCAATGGGCATCCACCAGTTGAAGAAGATCCGCCGCTTCCAGGAGTTGCGCGAGGGGATGGCCCAGCGCTTCGACCGCGAGCTGGCCGACCTGCCGCTGATCCTGCCGGCGCGGCCGAAGGACGCGGGCAGCAACCACGCCTGGCACCTGTACCCGGTGCGCATCAAGCCGGAAGCCGGCGTCAGCCGCGATGATTTCATCGCTCGGATGGCGGAAAAGGGCATTGGTTGCTCGGTGCACTTCATTCCCTTGCATCGCCAGCCGGTGTGGCGCGATGGCTATCAGCTGACGCGCGAGCAGTTCCCGGTGGCCGACGCCGCCTTCGAGGCCGAAGTGACTTTGCCGCTGTACACCCGGATGACGGATGATGACCAGACCCGGGTCATCGCCGCGGTGCGCGAGATTCTGAGCGCATGAGCGAGCGTGGTTCAGACCGCGGCGGCTTGCTGCCGCCGTGCTGCCGTCCGCGCCGCCATGGTTCGCGGCTGCTGAAGCGAGGTTTCGACATCGTCGCGGCGGGTCTGGGCCTGGCCGTGCTGGCGCTGCCGCTGCTCGCGGTGGCGCTGTGGGTGAAGCTGGATTCGCCGGGGCCGGTGTTTTTCCGCCAGGTACGTGTGGGGCGGAACGGCACACTGTTCCGTATCCACAAATTCCGCACCATGCAGGTGGACACCGAGCGACACGGCCAACTGACCGTCGGCGCGGACGCGCGCGTCACCGGCGCCGGCCGCTTGTTGCGCAAGACCAAGCTGGATGAACTGCCGCAGTTGATCGACGTGCTGTTTGGCGATATGAGCTTGGTCGGCCCGCGGCCCGAGGTGCCCAAGTACGTTGCCCACTATCCGGACGAAGTCCGCGACATCGTGTTGTCGGTGCGCCCCGGCATTACCGACTGGGCGTCGATCAAGATGATAGACGAGAACGAAATCCTGGGCCGAGCCAAGGATCCGGAGCGCGCCTACATTGAGCAGGTATTGCCGGAAAAATTGGCGTATTACGTGCGCTACGCCGAAAGCCACAGCTTATTTGAAGATGTCCGCATCATCGTCGCCACGCTGATGAAGATCGTCAGCCGATGACGGTCTCCATCCGCTTGGCCGGACCCGCCGATGCCATCGCTCTAACGGATATCTATCTGGACTGCCGCAGCGAGATGAACTACGCGCCGTTGGCGCACGCCGAGGCGGAGGTGAGAGCCTGGTTCGCCGGCACGCTATTGCCGTCCGGCGGAGCATGGTTGGCGGAACGGAACGGCGATATCGCCGGCTTCGCCGCCGCGTCGCTGCAAGACGATGTGCTATGGCTAGACCAGTTATATGTCCGCGCCGGACATCGCGGCGTGGGCGTCGGCGGAATGCTGCTGCAACGGTTGTTGTCGCCCCCGGCGCCGGCCTGCCGGCTGTTCGTGTTCCAGGCCAATCTGGGAGCGCGCCGTTTCTACGAGACGCATGGCTTCGCGCTGCTGAGCCTGAGCGATGGCCAAGATAATGAGGAATGTTGCCCGGATGCGCTGTATCAACGGCCGCCGGACGCGAAAGAATGACCATGTTTGAAAAACTGCTCGCCTTCTCCCGCCATAACAAGATGGCGATGCTGGCGCTGATGGACGCGCTGCTGTTGCCGCTGGCGCTGTGGAGCGCGGTTTTCCTCCGCCTGGGCGGTTATTGGGACCCCAAGCTCAATCCGCATTTGTGGATTTTCATCGTGCCGCCGCTGTGGGCGATTCCCATCTTCATCAAGCTGGGCCTGTACCGCGCGGTGCTCAAATATCTGGACGACAAAATCATCCTGACCGTGTTCTCCGGGGTGACCTTGTCGGTGCTGGTGTTGCAGGCGGTGCTACAGATGGCCCATATCTGGGCGATGCCGCGCACCTCGGTGATCATCTTCTGGGTGTTCGCCATGGCCTATATCGGCGGCAGCCGTTTTCTGCTGCGCGGCCTGGTGCGTCGCATCGACGCGGTGGACGCGCCGCGCGAGCACGTGATCATCTACGGCGCCGGTCGTGCCGGCGTGCAGTTGATGTTGGCCTTGCAAGCCGGCCGCGAATATCGGCCGATGGCCTTTGTTGACGACAATCCCGAGCTGCATCGCCGCACTTTCCGCGGCGTGGCGGTACATCCGCCGCGTGATCTGCCGCAGCTGGTCAAAGACCTGGAGGCCAAGAGCATTTTGTTGGCGATGCCTTCGGTCAGCCGCAGCCGTCAGCGGGAGATACTGGAGACCCTGGAACTGCTGCGAGTGCCGATCAAGCGTTTGCCGGGCATGGCGGACCTGGTGTCCGGCGAGGCGAAGGTGGAGGAGTTGAAAGAGGTCGAGATCGAAGACCTGTTGGGCCGAGACCCGGTGCCGCCCAAGCCCGATCTGCTGGCGCGCAATATCCGAGGCAAGGTGGTGATGGTCACCGGTGCCGGCGGGTCCATCGGCTCCGAACTGGTGCGCCAGATCGCCAAGAACCAGCCGTCGCGCATCATTTTGTTCGAGCAGTCCGAATACGCGCTGTACGCCATCGATCAGGAATTGGATCGCGCCGCGGGTTCGCCGGCGCGCACGCCGGTCCTGGGCTCGGTTACCGATTACCAGCGGCTGGTGCAGGTGATGCGCGCTTTCAAGGTGGATACCGTTTATCACGCCGCCGCCTACAAGCATGTGCCCATGGTGGAGCACAATCCCGTAGCCGGCATCGTCAACAATGTGTTTGGCACCGACACCACCGCGCGCGCGGCCGAGGATTGCGGCGTGGACACCTTTGTGCTGATTTCCACCGACAAGGCGGTGCGGCCCACCAATGTGATGGGCGCCACCAAGCGCATGGCGGAGCTGACGCTGCAGACCCGGCACGCGCGCGGCAGCGCCACCCGCTTCGTGATGGTGCGTTTCGGCAATGTGCTGGGCAGCTCCGGCTCGGTGGTGCCCTTGTTCCGCGCCCAGATCAAGGCAGGCGGACCAATCACGCTGACCCACGCCGACATCACCCGTTATTTCATGACGATTCCGGAAGCTGCGCAGCTGGTGATACAGGCCGGCGCGATGGGCGACGGCGGCGACGTGTTTGTGCTGGATATGGGGCAGCCGGTGCGCATCATCGACTTGGCGCGGCGCATGGTCCATCTGTCCGGCCTGGAGTTGAAGGACGCGAGCCGGCCCGGCGGCGACATCGAGATCCGCATCACCGGCCTGAGGCCGGGGGAGAAGCTGTACGAGGAGCTGTTGATCGGCGACAACGTGCTGGCCACGGATCACGAGCGCATCATGCGCGCTCAGGAATACTGCCTGCCGGAAGCGGAAATGCGGGATGTGCTGGCGAGCATGGACGAGGCTTGCCGGCGTCTTGACGCGCCCGCGGCGTTTGCCTTGCTGCAAAAAGCGGTACGCGAGTTCCACGCCGCCAAGGCCACTCAGGACTGGGTGACGCTGGCGAACGCGGCTTCGTGAGGCTAGCGGCCTACCACTTGCAGCCGTCCTCGCGCGCGCTTTGCACTGCCAAGATAGGGATCGCTAGCAGGCCAAATGAGGAGTAACGGGTCTTGCAGTCCGGTTTTTCGGCCCGCTCAATAGAGCGGGCCAATTTCGTTTTGGCGGGGTCTGCCTGCAGCGGGCTGATTTTTTCCGGCGCGGCGGCGGCTTGTTCGCGCACTTGCTGGCGCAGGCCTCCCAAGGTCAAGCCCGGGCTCGGGGCCGAAGCTTCGCGTTGGTTTCGCTCGAGCCTGCTTTGATTGCGACGCTCGCCGGGGACGGGCGCGTGTATCCGCGCCGCGGCCGGCGGATGCCTCGGCGCCACAGCAGGTTTTCGGGAAGGGGGCTCGGACGCGACGGCGCGCGCCGGGGGCGGAACAATGGCTGGAGCTGGCGGATTCAGCTGTATTCGCAGCGGCGGGGCCGCATCGGCGTTCGGGCGGCCGCCGGGCTTGGCCAGCCACAGCAGCGCGCCATGGGCCAACAGGCTGAGCAGCAGCGCGGCGGCGACGCCACGAGGGCGGGGACGGGACGAGGCGGTGAGAACGGTCATGCCGTCAACGATAAGCAAACTCGCCCGACGGGTAAAGCGTCAGTCGGAGATCACGACCTGGTTGCGCCCGGCTTGCTTTGCCCGATACATGCGGGTATCAGCCAGATCTACCAGCGCGCGCCAGTCGGCGCAGCCATCCTGAAACAGCTCCGCCACGCCGATGCTGGCGCTCAGCGGCAGGCCTTCAGGCCGCTCGCCCAGGCCCTGAGCGCGCAGCCGGGCGATGACCTGGGCGGCGTGGACCAGCTGTGCGCCGGGCATCAGCAGCACGAACTCCTCGCCGCCCCAACGCACCAGCACGTCGCTGCGTCGCAGCCTTCCTTCCATCAGCTCGGCGAAATGGCGCAAGACCTGATCGCCGGCCAAGTGGCCGTAGTGGTCGTTGATCGCCTTGAAGTGATCCAGATCGATAAAGGCCAGGCTCAGCGGCTGTCGGCTGCGTTGAGCCTGTAATTCCAGCAAGCCCAGCATCTCCTCGCCGCTGCGGCGCGAGAAGACTCCGGTCAGCGGGTCGCGTATCGCCTGGTTGACCAGCACGATGATGAAGGCCAACTGGCTGACGCTGGCGATGGCGGAGACGCCGGCCAGCAGAGACAGCAGCCAGAATTCGCCGCCGAAGCCGGGCAGGTTGTCGCCGTTCAGGTCCAGCAGGCTGGTCAGCACGAAGCCGAGCAAGGCCGGGCTGGCGAAAGCCAGGCTCTCCAGCAGCGTCAGCGGAAAGATCGCCAGCCCGGCCAGCAGCACGAAGGGGAGGAAGGCGTAGCCGGCGCCGATGGCGGCGGACAAGCCCTCCAGATGATAACGGCGCAGCATCAAGTGAGAGGCGATGTAAAACAGGGTGGGGATGGCGAACAAGAGCGAGATGCCGCGATAGGCCGCAGGCAGGCGGCCGTCCATCGGCTGCCAAACCGCCAGTGCGACGAAGGCGGCGGAGACCAGCAAGCGCAGCGCCGCCAGCTGTAGCGACAGCGGATAGGGCAGGGTCAGCAAGTCGATCACCGCCCAAGCCGGGGTGAGCGCGGAGAACAGGATGGCGAACAGCCGGCAGCGGTTGACCAGCATCAGCGCGCGTCGCTGAGTCAGCAAGGGCATGTGCTGGCGAGGGCTCAGCAGCCAGAGCGTGTCGCCGCTCTGGATCTCGCCGGGCGCCAGGCCCAGCAGCTTTTGCCAGATGAAGTGAGTAATATGCATGCGGATGGTGCCAGATAGTTGCGTTATTCTAACCCGGTTTATGACTTTGGGTTTGCAGCAGGTCAAAGTCGCCGGCTTGCGCTGCGTTTGCGCTACTATCGCAACTCCTGATCAATCTAGCGGAACAGCGCGATGGAAACCCGGTGGCTTGAAGACTTCCTGGTGCTGGCGGAAACCGGCAGCTTTACCCGCGCGGCGGAACTGCGCCATCTGACCCAACCGGCGTTCTCGCGGCGGATCAAGTCGCTGGAGAGCTGGCTTGGAGCCGACCTGATCGACCGCACCACTTATCCTACGCGTTTGACCGAGGCCGGAGCGCTGTTTCGCGAGCAGGCGGTGGCCATGCTGTCCCAGCTCAACACCAGCCGCGCCCTATTGCGCGGTTTGCAGCCCCTGGCTGACGGCACGCTGGAGTTCGCGGTGCCGCACACGCTCTCCTTCTCCTTCTTCCCCAAATGGCTGTCTCAGGCGCAGAGCGGTTACGGCGCCTTGCCCTGTAGGCTGCAGGCCAGCAATGTGCATGACGCGCTGCTGGCTTTCGTGGAAGGCGGCAGCGACCTATTGATGTGCTACCACCACCCCAAGCAGCCGGTGGAGTTGACCGACGCCCGCTATCAGGGACTAAAGCTGGGCGTTGAGCGGTTGAGGCCGTTCTCGATCGCAGACGCCGGCCGGCCGCGCTATCCGCTGCCCGGCAGCGCGCAGCAGCCGTTGCCCTTTCTCGGCTATGCAAGCAACGCCTATTTCCGGCTGATGAGCGATCTAATCCTAGAGTCCGCTCCACAGCCGGCCAAGCTGGCGCTGCGCTATGAAACCGATATGGCGGAAGGCCTCAAGCACATGGTGCTGGAAGGGCATGGCCTGGCTTTCTTGCCGGAAAGCTCAGCGCGCAGGGAGACGCAGGAGGGTTTGTTGGCGGCAGCCGGCGACGAGTCCTGGCAGGTGGAGATGGACATTCGCCTTTACGTGGATCAGAAGCGTCAGCGCCCGGCTTTGCAGGCGTTTTGGCATTACCTGACACGCCAATACCAGGCTTGTTGAGGAGGGGGGGCCGGCTCGGGCGCCGGCAAGGTTATGCGTTTCCTGCATGACCCCATCGGCATTTCGAATTGGCCAGCCGTCGCGGCATGGCATAAAGTGCGCAGCTTCAAGCCACGCGAGCGCGTGGCGCCATCCGTATCAGGAGAAGCATCCATGACGACTCGCATAGAACATGATCTGTTAGGCGATCGTGAAGTGCCCGCCGGTGTCTACTGGGGCGTGCACACCTTGCGCGCAGTCGAAAACTTTCCCATCACCGGCCAGACCATCGCCGGCTACGGCGACCTGATCCGCGCCTTGGCCTGCATCAAGCAGGCCGCTGCCCAGGCCAACCGCGATCTGGGGCTGCTGCCGGCGCCCATCGCCCAGGCCATCATCGCCGCTTGCGAGGAAATCCGCGCTGGCCGCTGGCATGAGCAGTTCGTGGTGGATGCGATCCAGGGCGGGGCAGGCACCTCAACCAATATGAACGCCAATGAGGTGATCGCCAACCGCGCCTTGGAACTGATGGGGCACGCCAAGGGCGAGTATCAGCATCTGCATCCTAACGAGCATGTCAACCTGTGTCAGAGCACCAACGATGTTTACCCGACCGCCTTGCGGCTGGCGGCGTTCTGGGGCGCCAACAAGTTGCTGACCCGGATGGCGGCGTTGCGCGAGGCCTTCGCCGTCAAGGCCGACGAGTTCAAGGACTACCTGAAGATGGGGCGCACCCAACTGCAGGACGCGGTGCCGATGACGCTGGGCCAGGAGTTCATGACCTACGCGGTGATGCTGCAAGAGGACGAGCAGCGCTTAATGGAAGCCAGCGCGCTGATGCTGGAGATCAATCTGGGCGCCACCGCCATCGGCACAGGCATTACCGCGCACCCGGATTACGCGCGTCTGGCTTGCCTGCATTTGTCCGAACTGAGCGGCCACACCTTGCTGACCGCGCCTAATCTGATCGAAGCCACTCAGGACTGCGGCGCCTTTGTGCAGCTGTCCGGCGTGCTCAAGCGCATCGCGGTCAAACTGTCCAAGACCTGCAACGACTTGCGTCTGCTTTCGTCCGGCCCGCGCGCCGGCTTCGGCGAGATCAACCTGCCGGCGCGGCAGGCCGGTTCGTCCATCATGCCGGGCAAGGTGAATCCTGTGATTCCGGAAGTGGTGAGCCAAGTGGCCTACGAGGTGATAGGCAACGATGTCACCATCACCATGGCGGCGGAGGCCGGGCAGTTGCAACTCAACGCTTTCGAGCCGGTGATCGCCTACAGTCTGTTCCGCAGCATGGGCCATCTGGCCGCCGCCTGCGCCACGCTGACCGATAACTGCGTCAAAGGCATTACCGCGAATCGCGAACGTCTGCACGCCAGCGTGGAGAACTCCATTGGTCTGGTGACCGCGCTCAACCCCATCATCGGCTACGCCGCGGCCACCAATGTGGCGGCCCAGGCGCACGCCACTGGCGGCAGCGTGGCAGACATTGTGCTGGAACAAGGCCTGCTGAGCCGCGAGCAGCTGGATTTGCTGCTGAAGCCGGAAGAGCTGACCCGGCCGCGCTGGGTGACCGTGTAATTGATTTCCCTTGTATGACTTATCGTTGTGAGCGTTTCAACTTGATCAGGCCGCCTTTCGCGGCCTGTTTTTTATTGGCGCCGGCGGCGCTTGCGGCGGGAGCGGAATGCGGGTATAAAAAATTGTGCACCGCACAATCGAAAGGGCGAAATATGCAAGCTGCGCTATGGTGGAGCTTGGAGTTTCCGCGCGGCCTGTACGCGCTGAGCGCCGAACAGTGGCGCATCCGGCGGCAATGGCTGCGCTCAGGCTGTTTTCACGGCGCCGCGGTGTGGCGCGGCAGAGCGCCGTGGCCGGATAAGCTGCGCCGCGTACTGACGCGCACAGGGGCGGATTGGCTGGCGCTGTGTTTTGACGACAGCCAGGCCGCTGAGGCCTTGCTTGGCGAAATGCGGGCCTATCCCCTTTGGCGCTGCGACGCCGGGGACCAACTACTTGTCTGGCAATTGAACGCTCATCGGCAGTGGCGGGAGGGCCTGCTGAAATGGGGGCGGATGATGTCCGCTTAGCCGCGGGCGGGGAAACCGCTTCCAGCATCGGCGAATAGCCGCCATAATCGCGGCTTTCAATCGCACAGGGCGGCACGCCATGGCCAATCATTCGATGTTGACCCCCGCTCAGCTGCAAGCGCTGGCTCCTCAATTGCAACAGTATGCGCAAGATCAGTTCGGCATCGAGCTGGGGCAGTTCGACGCGCAATTTCTGCTGGACTTCGTTGCGGACAAAATCGGCAGAGACATTTACAACAAGGCGTTGGACGACGCGCAACTGGCGCTCTCCGCGCGGATGGAGTCCTTGCAGGCGGCGATTTGGGAATTAGAGAAGTAGACGCCGCGCGTGCGGCCTTGCCGCTTGCCTCCGGTTTGCGAGTACAATCGGCGTTCCACCCTTCACTCCTTCACTTGCGGTACCCATGCTCTACTTGCGTTTGATGTTGAAAGGCTTTGTGCTGGCGATTTTGCTAGTGGTGCTGGGCTTTAGCTACATAGCCTGGAGCATCGTCGATTTCGGCGACAGCGCAAACGAACCGCAAGCCGACGCGGCGCTGGTGTTGGGGGCGGCGGCCTGGGGCAAGCGCCCGTCGCCGGTGTTCCGCGAGCGCATCAACCACGCGGTCAAACTGTATAAATCCGGCAAGGTGCGCTGGATCGTGTTTACCGGCGGCACGCCGGAGCCGGGTTATCCATCGGAAGCCGATGTGGGCCGCGACTTCGCCGCCAAGCAGGGAGTGCCGATGACGGCGATGTTGGTGGAAAACCAGTCGCGCACCACATGGCAAAACCTGGAAAACGCGCGTGAGTTGAGCAGCCAGTTCGGCATCCGTTCCTTCCTTTTGGTCAGCGATCCGCTGCATATGCGCCGCTCGGTGCTGATGGCCACCGATATCGGCCTGACCGCCTATCCCGCGCCCACGCAATCCAGCCGCTACCGGACGCTGTCCAGTTGGTCCCGCTTTCTGGCGAGGGAAACCTGGCTCTATATTGGCTATAGAGTGTTCCGCAAGCTGTCCTGACTTTATCGGGATGGCCAGTCCATTGGACTCGACATAAAAAAACCGGCTAGAAGCCGGTTTTTTTACATTGGACGGGGAAAGATCAGTGGTTGTGCCACAGATCGATCAACTCGCCGCCTTCAACCGATTTCACTTCGGCGCGTGCTTGCAGCCAGGACAGCAGTTGCTGGCGCAATGCGTCGCTGATCTTGACCTCACCCACCGGGAAGGCCACGCCTTCCAGCTTGCCCGCGCCGTCGAAATGGCCGCCAAAGCTGATGCCGGCGTCGTCCACCTGGACCAGCCAGGCGTCCAGCAAGGCCTCGGAATCCGCGCCGTCGTGCAGCATGGCGATCAGATGGAAGCCCAGCTCGCGAAATTCGCCGACGCGCATTTTCTTGCGTTGACGGGTTTTCAGGCGGCTCAGGCGATGCGGGGAATTGGGGTTGCGCAGGGACATGACTGCTCCTTATTCAAAGACCTGGCGATGATAGCAGGCTTGTCGGCTTTGCGCTCTGTCGACCGTGCGTAGGTTTCTGTCACTCTAACTAAACAAATATCATAAAAAAACGTAATTATTTGCCTTAGTCATTGCCATTGGAATGGAATTAGTATTTTTTCTCATTCTCAATACATGAAATGGATGACTGCAGGGATGAAACATACAAAAACAATATTGGCGGTATCCGTGATTTCAGCGCTGTTGAGCGCATGCGGCGGAGGCGGCGGAGGTAGCGCTGGCAGTAGCGGCTCGGCCGCTGGAACATCGGCATCTGGCAGGATGTTGGCAACGGACGGCGCGGAGGTCACCGCACTGCAGTGCTCGGGCAATGTGTGTAGTTTGCCGGCGTCGGCCAATAGGGCTCAGTCGGGCTCTGTCTACCAGTACACCAATACCGGCGCGCTGGCGCAAACGGTATCGATCAGCGGCAGTCCCTTGAGCACTGCTTGGCAAATGGTGGTGTCGCGCGTCAGCGCCGGCGACACCTCCCGCCAGACCAAACTGGGCTCCTCCGGTTTGCGTGGCGGGTCCGACGCCGCCGCGGAGCGCCTGGAGGCGGAAAGCCTCGCGGTGACGGCCGCGGTTGGCGCGGCGGCGCGTTCAGGCGCTTTGTCGCTGCGGGGTGCCGGTTCGCATCGATTGCTGGCGGAGCAGGCCAGCTTGCAGGCGGCCAGCTATGCTATCGGCGACAAACGGGTTTGGCACGATATGGACAGCGACAGCGCCACTAGCCTGCAAGCCATGCGGGATTTACCCAACGGCGGCGGCAAGGTTTATGTGTGGGCGCAGGACGGGTTGGACGTCAGCGTCGGCAGCGATCAGGCCGACGCTCTGGCAGAGCGCTTCGCCAACAGCGTTTACCCGTTGGAAGCCTCGGTGGTGAGCGAACCCTGGGGCGACGACATTGATCCGGGTTGGCGAGCGCTGGCCCTGCCCGGGGACACCAAGGATGTGCACTTGGTGCTAAGCCGGCTGAATGATCCGAGTCAAGCCAATGGAAACCGTTTGCTCGGCTATGTGCGTTGGACTAACGCCTTGCTGGCGTCGGCTGCGCCGACCATGTGCGGCGCGGATCAAGGATGCCTCGAGGTGGTGGGCAAGAGCAACCAGGCATTGGCCACCTTCGTGGACCTGGACACCTTCGCCCAGGCCGATCCGGGCCGCAACTGGAGCATGAAGGGCAACGGCCCCAGCCTGGCCTTGTCCACGCTGGCTCATGAATACCTGCATGTGCTCTACGCCTACAACAAGATTTTGCGGAAGCCGCCGGGCTCCGGCAGTCCAACAGTGTGGGAAAACGAGCTGGCTGCCCAGACCATGGGCTATCTGGTGTCGGCGGACACCTTCACCGGTGGACGCGGCAGCGACGCCAATTCTCATCCCGACTTGCGTCGCGGCGGCGACTTTGAAAGCTTTCTGCGCAGGCCGGCCTGCAATTTGAAGGGCTGGAGCGTGGCGGCGTCGAATTACACTTGCTACCCGAAAGCACTGGCGGTGGGCATGCAGATGTTGCACCAGTTCGGCGTGGGGGTGATGAAGCCGTGGGTGACCGGAGCCAATACCGGCGAGCGCGCCTTGAACGATGGTTTGCGCGCGGTGGGCGCGGGGGATTACGGCAGTCTGATGCTGCGTCTTAACTCCACGTTGGCGCTGGGCGGTAATCCTGCCAGCGGCTACGGCTTCCCGGCCAAGACGCTGAGCCTGCCTGCCAATCAGTACTTCCCCAATGGCAAGAACCTGCTGCTGCCGGCGGTGCCGTTCCAGGCTCAGGAAATCGGGTGGAGCGCGTTGGCTACGGCGGAAACATACAGGCAGAGCCTGCCGTTGTCGCGCGGTGTGGCGAGAGTGACGGTGCCGGCCAATAGCCATCTGATTCTGGTCAAGCCGTGATGCGAGGGCTGCTGCTGTGGCTAGGCCTTTGCGCCGGCGTCGGAGCAATGTCGCTGCCGCCGTGGGAGGAGGGCACCCTAGTGGCCGTGGGCGCGCCGCCGCTGGTGCGTCTGGGCGTGGAAAAGGGGGATGGCGGCACCTTTGTCATCCTGCCCGCCGCCGACGGCAAAGGGCTGGGGGCCGCGGAAGTGGCCATGTTGAAGAAACGGACCGGTTCGCGCATTCGCTACCGGGCTGGTCCTTACCTAACCCATCCGTTGTTGGGGCGCGAGGCCGTGCTGCTGCAGGCGGAAGTGTTTGAGCCGCGCTGAGTCGTAAAAAAACGCCTGGCTTCGAAAGAGGCCAGGCGCTTGTTTTTCGGGCCTACAGGCCCAAATCCCGCCACATCCCGTCAACGCGTTGTTTGACCGTCTCGTCCATCACGATGGGCACGCCCCATTCGCGGCTGGTTTCGCCGGGCATCTTGTTGGTGGCGTCCAGGCCCATCTTGCCGCCCAGGCCGGACACCGGGCTGGCGAAGTCCAGGTAGTCGATCGGCGTGTGCTCGATCAAGGTGGTGTCGCGCACCGGATCCATGCGGGTGGTGATCGCCCAGATCACTTCCTTCCAGTCCCGGGTATTGACGTCGTCGTCCACCACCACGATGAACTTGGTGTACATGAACTGGCGCAAGAAGCTCCAGCAGCCCATCATCACCCGCTTGGCGTGGCCGGGGTATTGCTTTTTGATGCTGACCACCGCCATCCGGTAGCTGCAGCCTTCCGGCGGCAGGTAGAAATCGACGATCTCCGGAAACTGCTTTTGCAGGATGGGCACGAACACCTCGTTCAGCGCCACGCCCAGCACCGCTGGCTCGTCTGGCGGCTTGCCGGTGTAGGTGCTGTGATAGATCGCGTTTTCGCGCAGGGTGACGCGGTCCACGGTCAGCACCGGGAAGCGGTCCTGCTCGTTGTAATAGCCGGTGTGGTCGCCGTAAGGGCCTTCCATCGCAGTGTCGTTCGGGTGGATATGCCCTTCCAGCACGATTTCGGCGCGCGCCGGCACTTGCAGGTCCGAACCCAGGCATTTCACCAACTCGGTGCGGCTGCCGCGCAGCAATCCGGCGAACTGGTATTCGGAGAGGGTGTCCGGCACCGGCGTCACCGCGCCCAGTATCGTCGCCGGATCGCAACCCAGCACTACCGCCACCGGATAGGGGCGATCCGGGAATTGCTGGCGGAACTCGCGGTAATCCAGCGCGCCGCCACGGTGGGCCAGCCAGCGCATGATGACGCGGTTCCGGCCGATTAACTGCTGACGATAGATGCCCAGGTTCTGGCGTTTCTTGTTGGGCCCGCGGGTCACGGTCAGGCCCCAGGTGATCAGCGGGGCCACGTCTCCGGGCCAGCAGTGCTGGATCGGCAAGCGCTCCAGATCCACCTCCTCGCCTTCCCAGACGATTTGCTGGCATGGCGCTTTGCCGACTTCCTTCGGCGCCATCGACAGCAGTTGCTTCAGCAAGGGCAGCTTGTTCCAGGCGTCTTTCAGCCCCTTGGGCGGCTCCGGCTCTTTGAGGTAGGCCAGGGTCTTGCCGATCTCGCGCAGTTGCATTACGTCGGCGGCGCCCATGCCCAGCGCCACCCGTTCGGGCGTGCCGAACAAATTGGCCAGCACCGGGTAATCGAAACGCTTGCCGTCCTTGACTGGCTGTTCGAACAGCAGCGCCGGGCCGCTGGCTTTCAGTACCCTGTCGCCGATCTCGGTCATCTCCAGGTGCGGGGAGACCGGGGCCGCAATTCGTTTCAGCAGGCCTTGTTGTTCCAATTGGGAGACAAACTCCCGTAAATCTGCATATTTCATGACCATCTCATGATCTGGCGCAAAGTTTGATATTAGGTGCTTGGATAATCTGCCACCGGACGCCGAACGCTACTGCTGCCCGCAGTCAAAGTCAACGATGGCGGCAAGCGCCAGGCCTGCATTCGACCAAACATGACAGGAGAACCCAATATGAAAAAGCTCGCTCTCGCCGCAATGATCGGCCTAGTTTCCGCTAGCGCCTTTGCCGCCCAAGGCGACATTCTGGCGCGCTTCCGCGTGATCAATGTTAACCCGGACGCCAGCTGGAGCAACTCTGGCGCGGTGGCGGGCTTGAATGTCGATGCCAAAGACTCTTGGGCGCCGGAAGTCGACTTCACCTACATGATCACCAACAATATCGGCGCCGAACTGATTCTGGGCACCACCCGCCACGAAATCACCACTAACGCTTTCGGTTCCGTCGGCAAAGTATCGGTGCTGCCGCCGACCCTGACCCTGCAATACCATTTCGCGCCGGACGCGACCTTCCGTCCGTATGTGGGCGCCGGCATCAACTACACCCGTTTCTACAATGACGGTTTGCGTGCAGCCGCCGCCAATACCAATTTGAGCGTGAAGAAAAACAGCTGGGGGCCGGCGCTGCAACTGGGTGCGGACTACGCGATCAACAAGAACTGGTTCGTCAACCTGGACGTTAAGAAGATCTGGATCAAGACAGACGTGACCGCCGATCAACTGGGCGGCGCCAAACTGGGTGAACTGAAGATCAACCCGTGGGTATTCGGCATCGGCTTCGGCACCAAGTTCTGATCGTAAAACCATATACGAGCCCAAAACGCCCTACGGGGCGTTTTTTCTTGCTTGTCGCGTTAGAATGGCCGATTGAGAACTTTCCGACACTGGAGAAGCAAGATGACTGATTGGGTTGCCCAGGCAGTGCGCAAGATCGAGGCCGATTTCAATCGCTCCAGCGACACGCATCTGATTCCATTGCCCATCCCCGGCGCGCCGGAGATACAGCTCTATTTCAAGGACGAATCCACTCACCCCACGGGCAGCCTCAAGCACAGGCTGGCGCGCTCCTTGTTTCTGTACGGCTTGTGCAATGGCTGGATACGCGAAGGCAGCACCATTATCGAGGCATCCAGCGGTAGCACTGCGGTATCCGAGGCCTATTTTTCCCGCTTGTTGGGCTTGCCCTTCATCGCGGTGATGCCCAAGAGCACATCGCAGGAAAAAATTCGCGCCATCGAATTCTATGGCGGGCGCAGCCACTTGGTGGACGATCCGGCCACCATTTACGACGAATCCAAGCGTCTGGCGCAGGAGCTGAATGGTCATTACATGGACCAGTTCACCTATGCCGAGCGCGCCACAGACTGGCGCGGCAACAATAATATCGCCGACACCATTTTCACCCAAATGGCGTACGAACCCAATCCGGTGCCGGACTGGATCGTCTGCGGCGCCGGCACCGGCGGCACTTCGGCCACTTTTGGCCGCTACGTGCGCTACCAGAAGTTGCCGACCAAAGTGTGCGTGGTGGACCCGGAAAACTCGGTGTTCTACGACAGTTTCCATACCGGCAGCATGGATTGCCGCTGCGAGGGCGGCTCCGGGGTGGAAGGCATTGGTCGGCCTCGGGTGGAACCCTCTTTCATTCCAACAGTCATCGACAGTGTGATCCGGGTGCCCAATGTTGCCAGCTACGCCGCCATCCACTTTCTGGAAGAAGTGCTGGGTCGTCGTTGCGGCGGTTCCACCGGTACTAATTTTTACGGCGTTTGCGAACTGGTGGGGCAGATGCGCAGTCAGGGCCGCAGCGGCTCTATCGTCACGCTGATCTGCGATGACGGCAACCGCTACCTGGGCAGCTACTACGACCACGACTGGCTGAAGGCCAACGGTTTCGACATCTCGAGCTGGGTGGAGCGCTATCGCCGTTTCTTTAATGAAGGGCAGTGGTAAGCATCGTTTGGCGGCTCGTAGACGGCGAGATGCCGACCGTTGTTGTCAAAAAGCATCAATTATTTGAATTGGAACCATGTTGCGCCGCATCGAAAATCAGCGGGCCGCGCGTGGTTTTCTGCTGAGAAAATAGCAACTTACCGCCCCGGTTCGAACGCTTGGCTCGCACAATGGAAAAAATGCGCTGAGGTCTTGAATTTTCAAGGGATTTCAACGGCCTCAGCTTTATCTTTTTTGTTAAACTGGCGCCCTTTTTCTTGGGCGGGGAAGATAATGGCTCTCCTTGAAATCAAAAATGTCGTCAAGCGCTTCGGCGACTACACGGCGGTCAACAATGTCAGCTTGTCGGTAGAAGCTGGCGAGTTCTTCACCCTGCTCGGGCCCTCCGGTTGCGGCAAGACCACCTTGCTGCGCATGTTGGCCGGTTTCGAGCAGCCGGATTCCGGCCAGATTCTGCTGGACGGTCAAGACATGTCGCAGGTGCAGCCGGAAAAACGTCCGGTGCATACCGTGTTTCAAAGCTATGCCTTGTTCCCGCATATGACAGTGCGCGAGAACATCGCTTTCCCGCTCAAAATGGCCAAGTGGGACAAAGACAAGATCGCCGCCCAGGTGGATGAGTTGCTGGAAGACGTGCGTCTGACCCAGTTCGGCGACCGCTACCCGCATGAGATGTCCGGCGGCCAGCGTCAGCGCGTGGCCATCGCCCGAGCGCTGGTGGACCGCCCGCGGCTGCTGCTGCTGGACGAGCCCTTGTCCGCGCTGGACGCCAAGCTGCGCGAAGAAATGCAGCTCGAACTGATCAATCTGCAAAAAGAAGTGGGCATCACCTTCGTTTACGTCACCCACGACCAGGGCGAAGCGCTGGCGCTCAGCCACCGCATCGCGGTGATGAGCCATGGTCAGGTGGAGCAATTGGACGCGCCGGAAACCATTTACAGCAAGCCCAAGAACCGCTTCGTCGCGGACTTCCTCGGCCAGTGCAATGTGCTGGAGGGCAAGGTCAAGAGCGTGGATGGCGACACGATGCTGGTAGACCTGAAAGGCTGCGGCGAAGTGCGCTGTCTGACCGTGCCGGACGTGCGCGAAGGGCAGACCGGCTGGCTGGCGTTGCGGCCGGAGAAGGTCAAACTGGACAAAAGCCTGCCCGCTCACAACGACGAGGCTTATTTCAAGGGTCGCGTCCACGACTGCCTGTACCTGGGCGACGTCACGCTCTACGTGGTGGAAGTGGGCGAAGGCGTGATGGTGGAAGCGATGCTGCCCAACAGCATCCCGGGCGTCGCCAAATTCTTTGACGACAACGACATCGTGGAACTGGCCTGGCGCTTCGACGCCGGCAGCTTCCTGACGGAGTAAACGCGCATGGCGATTCGAGATCGATTCGGCAAGTGGGCGCTGTCGTGGCCGCCGCTGGTCTACCTGATCCTGTTTTTCCTGGTGCCGTCGCTAATCATGGTGGTGGCGGCTTTCCGCAATCCGGGCGATTACGGCGGCCTCGCGCCGATGTATTACCTTGAGGAAGGCAAGCTGGTCTGGGATCTGACCCTGGACAACTTCTACCGGCTAGTGGATGAACCGCTCTATATCGAGCTGTTCATCAAATCCGCCGGCTACGCGGGGATCACCACGGTGGTCTGCCTGCTGATGGCCTACCCGCTGGCCTGGCTGATCGCCCGTTCCGGCAAGAAATACCGCGACTTGATGCTGTTGCTGGTGATCCTGCCGTTCTGGTCCAACTTCCTGATCCGCATCTACGCCTGGATGATTATCCTGGGGCCGCAGTCGGCGTTCACCAAGATGCTCAATGTGGCGGTGACGTCGCTGGGCTTCGAGCCGGTGCGCCTGCTGTTCACCCCGTTCGCCGTCATCGTCGGCCTGGTCTACGTGCACCTGCCCTTCATGGTGTTGCCGTTGTACGCCAATCTGGAAAAGCACGACATGGCCTTGTTGGACGCGGCGCAGGATTTGGGAGCCAACGCCTGGCAACGCTTCTGGCGAGTGACATGGCCGCTGTCGCTGCCCGGTGTGTTCGCGGGCTCCGCGCTGGTGTTCATTCCCGCGCTAGGCATGTTCGCCATCCCTGACATCTTGGGCGGCACCGATTCCATCATGATCGGCAACCTGATCAAGCAGCAGATCCTGGACACTCGCGATTGGCCGTTCGGCTCGGTGCTGTCCATCATGTTGACGGGCGGCGTGCTGCTGATCGCGGCCTTGGGCGCGATGGTGGGCAGAGGAGGTAAGAAACGTGGCTAAGAAACAATCCCGTTGGTTGTGGGCGTCGGCGCTGCTGACCTATCTCTTCCTCTACCTGCCGCTGGTCATCGTGGTGCTGTACTCGTTCAACGACTCCAGGCTCAACGCGGAATGGGTGGGTTTCACCCTCAAGTGGTACGACAAGCTGTTCCACAACGAGAAGATGCTGAGCGCAGCGGCCAACTCGCTGATCATCGGCATCATCGCCAGCGCGTGCTCCACCGTGCTGGGCACGCTGGCCGGTATCGCCATGCATCGTTACAAGCTGCGCCTGCTGCCCTTCCTGGTGCTGACGCCCATTGCCATCCCGGAACTGCTGATGGGGGTGTCGCTGGTGATCTTCTTCGTCATCGTCAATCAGCTCATCGGCATTCTGGAACTGGGCATGATCACCATCCTGCTGTCCCATGTGGCCTTCTGCATCGGCTTTGTCGCCATCGTGGTGCGGGCGCGGATGCAAGGCATGGACGACAGCTTGGTGGAAGCGGCGCGAGATCTGGGCGCGACGCCGTTCCAGGCCTTCCGACTGATCACTCTGCCGGTGATCAAGCCTGGCATCATTGCCGGCGCGTTGATGGCTTTCACCCTGTCCATTGACGACTTCGTGATCACCTTCTTCACCGCCGGCGCCGGTGCCAGCATGCTGCCGTTGGAGATCTACTCGATGATCAAGATCGCGGTGACGCCGGAGGTGAACGCGGTTTCCAGTTTGCTGATGTTGTTGACCTTGGTGCTGATCGTCATTGCTTCGCGCGTGTCGCCCAGCGCATTGCGGGCCAATGGCTAAAAGCCTGTTTTAAGAGCCGCAAACAAAACCGCGCAGCATACCTGAGCCAAGGCGCGCCGACGCAGGCAGTACCAGTCGTACGACAAGGAGGCGCAACGCTGGACCAGGGGTTTTGTTGGCGGGTCTAAGTAGTAGGGCCCCGGCCGGGCACAAGGGAGCCGGCCGGTTTTTCATGTAGTCGCAACGCACTTGTGCGAATAGAAGGAAAAACGCAATGAAAAAAGTCCTCGTGACGCTTGCCCTGGCCGTATCTGCTCAGGCGTACGCAGCGGAAGAACTGCACCTCTACAACTGGAACAACTACCTGTCGGAAAGCACCGCCAAGAGCTTCGAAGCCTACTGCAAGTGCAAGCTGGTGCAGGACTTCTACGGCGATAACGAAGAAATGCTGGCCAAGCTGGCCGCCGGCGCCAAGGGCTACGACATTGTGGTGCCTACCGGCTTCGCGGTGGAAGCGCTGATCAAGCAGGGTAAGGCTCAGCCGCTGGATAAAAAGCAGCTGCCCAATTTCAAGAACCTGAACGCAGGCTATCTGAACAGCTTCTTCGACAAGGGCAACCAGTATTCCGTACCCTACGCCTTCACCACCACGCTGCTGGGCTACAACGAAACCAAGCTGAAAGAGCTGGGCTTGCTGGATAAGGCCAATAGCTGGGCCTTGATCTTCGATCCAGCCGTATTGGCCAAGCTCAAGGGCAAGATCACTGTGCTGGATTCCCAGCGCGAACTGGTGTCCGCCGCCTTGATGTATCTGGGCAAGCCGGCCAACTCCACCAACCCGGCGGACTGGAAAGCCGCGCGCGACGTGATCCTGAAAGCCAAGCCTTACTGGGCGGCTTTCAACAACCAGAGCTATATCAAGGAGCTGACCGTGGGCAACATTTATGTTGCGCTGGGCTATTCCAACGATATGTACCAGGCACAGCAGGACGCCAAGAAGGCCGGCCGCAAGTTTGGCGTCAATTTTGGTTTGCAGAAAGAAGGCAACACCCTGTCGCTGGACAACTTCGTGGTATTGAAGGATGCGCCGCGCAAGGACCTGGCCTACAAGTTCATCAACTTCATGCTGGACGGCAAGAACGCTTCCGGTCTGACCAACGAGATGGGCTCGGGCAATCCCAACGCCGCCGCTGGCAAGTTCGTCAAACCGGAACTGACCAAGGTGCATGCGATCTTCCCGACCGCCAGCGAACTGCCGCGTCTGCAGCAGCTGAAAGACCTGAACGCCAAGGACCGCCGCGAGCTGAACAAGGTGTGGTCCGAGATCAAGTTGAAGTAAGCGGGACACTCTCTATATAGGAAAGGCCGGGAAACCGGCCTTTTTTCATTTCAGTCCCAGCGTCGGCGCGCCAGTTCTCCAATGGAGGAGATGCGGATATCCACATGCGCTGGTCGCCGAACCTGCTTGCTGACCCAGATTGTTTTCATGCCCAGCTTCTTCGCCGTCAGCAGATTGGGCAGCGAGTCCTCCACCATGATGCAGTGTCGCGGATCCAGTTTCTCTCTGGCCAGCACTTTACGGAAGGCGCTCACGTGAGGCTTGGGTACATAGTCTAGTTGCTCGACGCCGTAAATGGAATGGAAATGCCGTTCTATCGCCAAACGCTGCAAGATGCCTTCCACATAGTGATGCGGCCCGTTGGAGAAAATCACCTTGCGACCGGGCAGGGCGCGCAGCGACTCCGCCAGATTGTGTTCGGCGAACAACCACTGCTCCAGCTCCTCCAATTTGTGGGTTTCCAATAGAAAGTCGTGCGGATCGATGTTGTGATGGGTCACCAGGCCGTGCATGGTGGCGCCGTACTGCGCCCAGTAACGCTCCCGCAACAAGCGCGCTTCCACGGCGTCCACCTGCAGATGTTTCATCATATAGGCTGACATCGCATGGCTGATGTGGGCGAAAATGCCGCCGCTGGCGTGGTGCAGCGTGTCGTCCAGGTCGAAAATCCAGGTTTTGTTGCGCATTATCGTGCTTCTAGAAGGGCGGACGAGGGGAGGAATTATCGTTTTTTCAATCCGAAAGCGACAGTCCTTATCAGTGTCGGTGACCAGGCTTAAATTTGTTTGCGCGGGTGATTCAATATAAATCATGTAGATAGCTTACATGGGGCGGGTGTTGTCAAAAAACTTTCACAAAAGGTGTTGACGGGTTTAGGGGCGTGACGTATAGTTCGCCTCCTCAGCAGACAACGCAGCGACGGAAACGAAGCGCAGCGATCTGCACCGATCTTTAACAGAACGAATAACCGATAGGTGTAAGTGCTCGGTCGATGACCAAACACTTGCACTGCAAGACGAGAAATGTCTCGATGTTTCTTTGATCTTGCGTGCCAGAAAATTTGCTTGGAATTGAACTGAAGAGTTTGATCCTGGCTCAGATTGAACGCTGGCGGCATGCTTTACACATGCAAGTCGAACGGTAACAGGGTGCTTGCACCGCTGACGAGTGGCGAACGGGTGAGTAATGCATCGGAATGTACCGTGTAATGGGGGATAGCTCGGCGAAAGCCGGATTAATACCGCATACGCCCTGAGGGGGAAAGTGGGGGACCGTAAGGCCTCACGTTATACGAGCAGCCGATGTCTGATTAGCTAGTTGGTGGGGTAAAGGCTCACCAAGGCGACGATCAGTAGCGGGTCTGAGAGGATGATCCGCCACACTGGGACTGAGACACGGCCCAGACTCCTACGGGAGGCAGCAGTGGGGAATTTTGGACAATGGGCGCAAGCCTGATCCAGCCATGCCGCGTGTCTGAAGAAGGCCTTCGGGTTGTAAAGGACTTTTGTCCGGGAGCAAATCCCAGTGGTTAATACCTACTGGGGCTGAGAGTACCGGAAGAATAAGCACCGGCTAACTACGTGCCAGCAGCCGCGGTAATACGTAGGGTGCAAGCGTTAATCGGAATTACTGGGCGTAAAGCGTGCGCAGGCGGTTGTGCAAGTCTGATGTGAAAGCCCCGGGCTTAACCTGGGAACGGCATTGGAGACTGCACGACTAGAGTGCGTCAGAGGGGGGTAGAATTCCGCGTGTAGCAGTGAAATGCGTAGAGATGCGGAGGAATACCGATGGCGAAGGCAGCCCCCTGGGATGACACTGACGCTCATGCACGAAAGCGTGGGGAGCAAACAGGATTAGATACCCTGGTAGTCCACGCCCTAAACGATGTCAACTAGCTGTTGGGGGTTTGAATCCTTGGTAGCGAAGCTAACGCGAGAAGTTGACCGCCTGGGGAGTACGGCCGCAAGGTTAAAACTCAAAGGAATTGACGGGGACCCGCACAAGCGGTGGATGATGTGGATTAATTCGATGCAACGCGAAAAACCTTACCTGGTCTTGACATGTAACGAACGCTGCAGAGATGTGGCGGTGCCCGAAAGGGAGCGTTAACACAGGTGCTGCATGGCTGTCGTCAGCTCGTGTCGTGAGATGTTGGGTTAAGTCCCGCAACGAGCGCAACCCTTGCCATTAGTTGCCATCATTAAGTTGGGCACTCTAATGGGACTGCCGGTGACAAACCGGAGGAAGGTGGGGATGACGTCAAGTCCTCATGGCCCTTATGACCAGGGCTTCACACGTCATACAATGGTCGGTACAGAGGGTCGCGAAGCCGCGAGGTGGAGCCAATCTCATAAAACCGATCGTAGTCCGGATCGCACTCTGCAACTCGAGTGCGTGAAGTCGGAATCGCTAGTAATCGCAGATCAGCATGCTGCGGTGAATACGTTCCCGGGTCTTGTACACACCGCCCGTCACACCATGGGAGTGAGTTTCACCAGAAGTGGGTAGGCTAACCGTAAGGAGGCCGCTTACCACGGTGGGATTCATGACTGGGGTGAAGTCGTAACAAGGTAGCCGTAGGGGAACCTGCGGCTGGATCACCTCCTTTCTAGAGAAGGTTGTTGATCGAGTACTTACAGCCTATCGGTTATTCGCGAGTTTGAGTATCGCGATCAGAGTGCTTAATGAGTACTGTGATCGCGTTGTTTAAACGCACTGATCTTTAACAAACTGAAGAAGCCGAATATATAAAGACGGCGAGAAAGACGATGGAGTTAAGTCTTCATTGGCTGGATCGTCATCTTGGGTATTTGATTGTATCTAGGCTACGTCGCCATATCAAAAGGGGCGGTGTAGTCGTCGCACAAACACAACTTGTTGTTTTAGTGATCCAGGTTACTGAAATGATAGGGTCAAGCGACTAAGTGCATCTGGTGGATGCCTTGGCGATCATAGGCGAAGAAGGACGTGTAAGCCTGCGAAAAGCGCGGGGGAGCTGGCAATAGAGCTTTGATCCCGCGATGTCCGAATGGGGAAACCCCTCCGCAAGGAGATCCCGTGCTGAATACATAGGCACGAGGAGGCGAACGCAGCGAACTGAAACATCTAAGTAGCTGCAGGAAAAGAAATCAACCGAGATTCCGTTAGTAGTGGCGAGCGAACGCGGAAGAGCCTGTACGTGTTATGGATTGTGTTAGTGGAAGGTTCATGGAAAGGACTGCCATAGTGGGTGATAGCCCCGTACACGAAAACGCATTCCAAGGACTAGGCGTACGATAAGTAGGGCGGGACACGAGAAATCCTGTCTGAAGATGGGGGGACCATCCTCCAAGGCTAAATACTCATGATCGACCGATAGTGAACCAGTACCGTGAGGGAAAGGCGAAAAGAACCCCGGGAGGGGAGTGAAATAGAACCTGAAACCGGATGCATACAAACAGTGGGAGCGGACTTGTTCCGTGACTGCGTACCTTTTGTATAATGGGTCAGCGACTTACGTTCAGTAGCGAGCTTAACCGAATAGGGGAGGCGTAGGGAAACCGAGTCCGAATAGGGCGATTTAGTTGCTGGGCGTAGACCCGAAACCGAGTGATCTATCCATGGCCAGGATGAAGGTGCGGTAACACGCACTGGAGGTCCGAACCCACTAGTGTTGCAAAACTAGGGGATGAGCTGTGGATAGGGGTGAAAGGCTAAACAAACTCGGAGATAGCTGGTTCTCCCCGAAAACTATTTAGGTAGTGCCTCATGTATCACTTCCGGGGGTAAAGCACTGTTATGGCTAGGGGGTCATTGCGATTTACCAAACCATGGCAAACTCTGAATACCGGAAAGTGCGAGCATGGGAGACAGACGGTGGGTGCTAACGTCCATCGTCAAGAGGGAAACAACCCAGACCGCCAGCTAAGGTCCCAAATGATCAGTTAAGTGGTAAACGAAGTGGGAAGGCCTAGACAGCCAGGATGTTGGCTTAGAAGCAGCCATCATTTAAAGAAAGCGTAATAGCTCACTGGTCGAGTCGTCCTGCGCGGAAGATGTAACGGGGCTCAAACTGATAACCGAAGCTGCGGATTTGCACGTAAGTGCAGATGGTAGGGGAGCGTTCTGTAGGTCTGAGAAGGTGTCTCGTAAGGGATGCTGGAGATATCAGAAGTGCGAATGCTGACATGAGTAGCGATAAAGCGGGTGAAAAGCCCGCTCGCCGAAAGCCCAAGGTTTCCTACGCAACGTTCATCGGCGTAGGGTGAGTCGGCCCCTAAGGCGAGGCTGAAAAGCGTAGTCGATGGGAAACGGGTTAAAATTCCCGTACTTTTATGCAGTGCGATGTGGGGACGGAGAAGGTTAGGTCATCAGACTGTTGGAATAGTCTGTTTAAGCCGGTAGGCTGGGGAGGTAGGCAAATCCGCCTTCCCTTAAGGCCGAGACGTGATGACGAGGGTCTACGGACCTGAAGTGACTGATACCACGCTTCCAGGAAAAGCCACTAAGCTTCAGCTGCATAAGAACCGTACCGCAAACCGACACAGGTGGGCAGGATGAGAATTCTAAGGCGCTTGAGAGAACTCAGGAGAAGGAACTCGGCAAATTGATACCGTAACTTCGGGAGAAGGTATGCCTCTTAGAGTGAATCCCCTGCGGGAGGAGCTTTGAGAGGTCGCAGAGAATCGGTGGCTGCGACTGTTTAACAAAAACACAGCACTGTGCCAACACGAAAGTGGACGTATACGGTGTGACGCCTGCCCGGTGCTGGAAGGTTAAGTGATGGGGTGCAAGCTCTTGATCGAAGCCCCAGTAAACGGCGGCCGTAACTATAACGGTCCTAAGGTAGCGAAATTCCTTGTCGGGTAAGTTCCGACCCGCACGAATGGCGTAACGATGGCCACACTGTCTCCTCCTGAGACTCAGCGAAGTTGAAGTGTTTGTGAAGATGCAATCTCCCCGCTGCTAGACGGAAAGACCCCGTGAACCTTTACTGTAGCTTTGCATTGGACTTTGAACAGACTTGTGTAGGATAGGTGGGAGGCTATGAAGTGGGAACGCTAGTTCTCATGGAGCCGTCCTTGAAATACCACCCTGGTGTGTTTGAGGTTCTAACCTTGGTCCGTGATCCGGATTGGGGACAGTGCATGGTAGGCAGTTTGACTGGGGCGGTCTCCTCCCAAAGTGTAACGGAGGAGTTCGAAGGTTACCTAGGTACGGTCGGAAATCGTGCTGATAGTGCAATGGCAAAAGGTAGCTTAACTGCGAGACCGACAAGTCGAGCAGGTGCGAAAGCAGGACATAGTGATCCGGTGGTTCTGAATGGAAGGGCCATCGCTCAACGGATAAAAGGTACTCCGGGGATAACAGGCTGATACCGCCCAAGAGTTCACATCGACGGCGGTGTTTGGCACCTCGATGTCGGCTCATCACATCCTGGGGCTGTAGCCGGTCCCAAGGGTATGGCTGTTCGCCATTTAAAGTGGTACGTGAGCTGGGTTCAAAACGTCGTGAGACAGTTTGGTCCCTATCTGCAGTGGGCGTTGGAAGTTTGACGGGGGCTGCTCCTAGTACGAGAGGACCGGAGTGGACGCACCTCTGGTGTACCGGTTGTGACGCCAGTCGCATTGCCGGGTAGCTAAGTGCGGAAGAGATAACCGCTGAAAGCATCTAAGCGGGAAACTCGCCTGAAGATGAGACTTCCCTGAGGGCTTGACCCTCCTGAAGAGTCGTTCGAGACCAGGACGTTGATAGGTCGGGTGTGGAAGCGCTGTGAGGCGTTAAGCTAACCGATACTAATTGCTCGTGAGGCTTGATCCTATCATTTGAGTGGCTTGGGAGACTGAGCGACGAGATGTGGGTGTGCGACACAATTGAATACCGAATATATGTGGGCTGATCAAAGATCAGCCTAGGCTTCTTCTAGTTTGTACCAGTTTATGTCTGGTGGCCATAGCGAGGTGGTCCCACGCCTTCCCATCCCGAACAGGACCGTGAAACGCCTTAGCGCCGATGATAGTGTGGCATTCGCCATGTGAAAGTAGGACACCGCCAGACGCCCGATTGCGAAGCCCAGCTCAGACGAGCTGGGCTTTTGCATTGGTGTTCAGACCTTGCCAAGCCTCCCCATGGGAGGCTTTCGTGTGTTTGCAAGCTAGAAATCCACGCGCATGACCAAGCGTGGATCGTTGTGGCCGAAGTAATGAGGCTGATGTTCGATAACGGAGAAGCCCTGGTTTTGGTACAGCCTGACCGCGGAGTTGTCGGGATGCACGGTCAACTTCGCGTGCTTGGCCTGACGAGTCCGCAGCGCTTGCAGCAGGGCTTGCAGCAGTTGCTTGCCGAGGCCCTGTCCGCGGCAATGCTCATGGACCGCCAGCGACATAATCCAGAACTCTCCTTGCCCGCTGCCTGGAGCGCCGATGATGTAGCCGCCCAGTTCTCCGTCTTGAGCACCTGGCGCGACGAAGAATAGGTCCGGCCACAGGTCGTGAGCCTGGCGGAAGAAAAAGTCCGGGTAGACGTGATGACCGAATACCGCTTGTTCGATCTGGAAGACCGGGGCGATGTCTTGGAGTTGCGCCGGGCGTGCCGTCATCTGAAAACATCCTTTTGCGTGTGCGTTTGAGCGGGGAAGCCTACTGTAATGTCCGGCGCTTGCAAAGGCGCGGGACAAGAAAAAAGCCGCGCTGGGCGCGGCTTGCAGGAAGCGGAGCGGTTACCACATCACTTTGACTTTGTCGTTGCCCAGCCAGTCCTGCAGCGCCAGCAAGAGGCCGTCGTCCAAGCGGACGCCCCAGGGCGGCGGCAGCATCAGATCGCCGCTGGCCGCGCCGTTGTTGTAATGGATGCGCACTGGGCAGCCGGCATCCTCGCTACGGAACGGATGCAGCTGGGACTTGAGCTTGCTGACGTCCACCTTGCCGGCCAGTTTCAGCGACAGGCTGCGTGCGTAACGGCTGCGCGCCTCGCCCAATTCATAGACTTTATCGGCGATGATGCGCAGGCCGCCGGAGAAGTTGTCCTCGCTTACCTTGCCTTCTATCACCAGCACCACGTCGTCTTTCAACCGGCTGCGGTTGGCTTCGAAGCTTTCAGCGAACAGGCTGACTTCCAGCTTGGCGCTGCCGTCATCCAACTGGACGAAGGCCATTTTGCCGCGGTTGCCCACTTTGACCCGGATGCCAGTGACGAAACCGGCCAGGAGTTGCGGCTCTTTGCGCGGGCTGAGCCGGGACAGCGGGGTTTTGATGAAGCCGCGAATTTCCTTGGCGTACGCGGCGAAGGGATGGCCTGACAGGTAGAAGCCGATGGCCAGCTTTTCCTCCGCCAGTTTGACGGCGTCGCTCCACGGCTTGATTTCCACCATTTCCACACTGGGGGCGACATCGTCGCCGAACATGTCGAACAGGCCGCCCTGATTGGCGTTGGCGTGTTCTTGCTCGGCGGCGTTCATCGCCAGGCCGACATTGCCGAACAGCTTGGCCCGGTTGGGTTCGATGCTGTCGAAGGCGCCGGCGCGGATCAGCGCCTCGATCACGCGCTTGTTGACGATTTTTTTATCGGTGCGGCGGCAGAAGTCGAACAGGTCCTTGAATGGGCCGGACTCCGTGCGCACCGCGACGATGTGGTCGACGGCCGCTTCGCCGGTGCCTTTGATCGCGCCCAAGGCGTAGCGGATGTGTTTGCGGTCCACCGGCACGAAGCGGTAGTAGCTCTGGTTGACGTCCGGCGGCAGGAAGATCAGGCCGTTTTTGCTGTCCACGCTGTCGTCGTAGAACACCTTGAGCTGGTCGGTGTTGTCCAATTCAGAGGACATGGTGGCCGCCATGAAGGCCGCGGTGTGATGGGCCTTGAGCCAGGCGGTCTGGTAGGACACCACGGCGTAGGCGGCGGTGTGCGACTTGTTGAAGCCGTACTCGGCGAACTTGGCCATCAGGTCGAACAGCATCTCGGCCAACTTGGGATCGTAGCCCTTGGTGGCCGCGCCCTGGGCGATCTTGCCGCGGTGTTCGGCCATTTCCTCGGGCTTTTTCTTGCCCATCGCGCGCCGCAGCATGTCGGCGCCGCCCAGGGTGTAGCCGCCGATGATCTGCGAAATCTGCATCACCTGCTCTTGATACACGATCACGCCGTAAGTCGGATCCAGGCAGGCCTGCAGGTCCGGGTGGTAGTAGTCGACCTCTTGCTTGCCGGCCTTGCGCAGGATGAAGTCGTCCACCATGCCGGAGCCGAGCGGGCCGGGTCGATACAGGGCCAGCACAGCGATGATGTCTTCGAAACGGTCTGGCTTCAGTTTTTCCAGCAGCCGTTTCATGCCGTCCGATTCAAGCTGGAATACGGCGGTAGTGTTGGCCTGTTGCAGTACTTTGTAGGCGGCGGGGTCGGTGAACTCGAGCAGGTTGAGATCGGTGTCGAAACTCGGGTCCAGGTTTTTGATGTAGTTGACCGCCAGTTCGATAATGGTCAGGTTGCGCAGGCCCAGGAAGTCGAACTTCACCAGGCCCACTTTTTCCACATCGTCCTTGTCCAGCATCGATACCGGCACCGCGCCGTCGGCGCTGGCTTGGTACATCGGGCAGAAGTCGGTGATCTTGCCCGGCGCGATCAAGACGCCGCCGGCGTGCATGCCGATGTTGCGGGTCAGGCCTTCCAACTTCTTGGCCAGCTCCCAAAGCTCGCGCAGTTCCTCCTCGTTTTCCAGTCGCTCGCGCAGCACCGGCTCCATTTCCACTGCGTCGTCCAGCGAATACTGCTTGCCGGGCGCGGCCGGAATCAGCTTGGATACGCCGTCGCAGAACATATAGGGCAGGTCCAGCACCCGGCCGACGTCGCGCACCACCGCTTTGGCGGCCATGGTGCCGAAGGTGGCGATTTGCGATACCGCTTCGGCGCCGTATTTCTGGCGCACGTACTCGATCACGCGATAGCGGTTGTCTTGGCAGAAGTCGATGTCGAAGTCAGGCATCGATACCCGCTCGGGGTTGAGGAAGCGTTCGAACAGCAGCGCGTAGGCCAGCGGATCGATATCGGTGATGCCTATGCTGTAGGCCACCAGCGAACCGGCGCCGGAGCCGCGGCCCGGCCCCACCGGGCAGCCATTGTTTTTTGCCCAGTTGATGAAGTCGGCAACGATCAGGAAGTAGCCGGGGAAGCCCATCTGGATGATGGTGTCGCACTCGATCTTCAAACGCTCGTCGTAACGCGGCCGCTCTTGGGCGCGGACTTCCGGGTCGGGGTAGAGCTTGGCCAGCCGTTCTTCCAGGCCTTCCTGGGACAGGTGCACCAGGTAGTCGTCCAGCGTCATGCCGTCCGGGGTGGGGAATTGCGGCAGGTAGTTTTTGCCCAGTTGCACGCTGATATTGCAGCGGCGGGCGATTTCCACTGAGTTTTCCAGCGCTTCTGGAATGTCGGCGAAGCGCTCCAGCATCTGGTCAGTGGACAGGAAGTACTGGTTTTCCTCGAAGCTGCGCGGCCGGCGCTTGTCGCCCAGGGTGAAGCCCTCGGCGATGCAGACGCGGGCCTCGTGGGCCTTGAAATCGTCCGGGTCCATAAACTGGATCGGGTGGGTGGCCACTACCGGCAGGCCGATCTCGCCGGCCAGCCACAGCGAGGCTTGTACCGCGTTTTCCACCTGCGGGTTGTCCAGGCGTTGCAGTTCCAGGTAGAAATTGTCCGGGAAGCAGCGTTCCCAATATTCGGCGCGGCGGCGCGCTTCGTCGCGCTGGCCCATCAGCAAGGCTTGGCCAACGTCGCCCAGGTGAGCGCCGGATAAGCAGATCAGGCCGCTGTTGTCGCCGTTTTCCAGCCAGGCGCGCTTGAGCTCGGCACGGCCGCGGTACTGGTTGTGGGTATAGGCGTCGGCCAGCAGTTCGCACAAGCGCCCGTAGCCCTGACGGTTCTTGACCGTCAGCATCAGGCGATAAGGCTTATCGCGGTCTTCCTCGTTTTCCAGCCAGACATCGCAGGACACGATGGGCTTGATGCCTTTGTCCCGGCAGCCCTTGTAGAACTTGACCATGCCGAAGATGTTCATCAGATCGGACATGCCCACCGCGGGCATATTGTCCTTGATGGCGCGCTTGATGGCGTCATCCAGGCGCACGATGCCGTCGGTGATGGAGAACTCCGAGTGGAGGCGCAGATGGATAAAACGAGGTGAGTTCATCGCGCTATTTTACCTGCCGAGCGGTTGCGACACCATCGCCGGGCGCATTTGACGCGCTAGTATTTTGCTGCTTTGCAGCATTAGAATGATGGCATCAGAGAGGAGTCTATATGGACTGCGACATCAAGATGCTGCCGCCCGAAGCGGTGTATCCCTTGCTGGTGGGCAGCGTGCTGCCCCGGCCCATTGCCTGGGTCAGCACCCAGGATTTGCGGGGCGTGGCCAACTTGGCGCCGTTTTCCTTTTTCACCGTGGCCAGCGTGAAGCCGCCGGTGCTGGCGCTGAGCATTCTGACGCCGGCCGACGGTGGGGTTAAGGACACCTTGGCCAATATTCGCGCTACCGGGGAGTTTGTGGTTAACGTGGTGCCGGAACGCTTGGCGGAAGAGATGAATCTGAGCTGCGGCGCTTACGCGCCGGATGTGGACGAGTTCGATCTGGCCGGCGTAGCCAAGGCGCGCAGCCGGCAGGTGAGGGCTCCGGGCGTGGAGCAGGCACCGCTTCGCTTCGAGTGCGTGTTGACCCAGTGCCTGGCCTTGGGCGATGGCGCGGGCGCCGGCAACTTAGTGTTGGGCGAGGTGCGTCACGTGCATGTGGCGGATGAGGCGTGGCGCGATGGTCGCGTGGCGGGCGAGGTCCTGGCCTTGGTGGGAAAATTGGGCGGCGACGACTTCAGTCGCGCCGAGCCCGCCTTCAGTTTGCGGCGGCCGGGAGCGTGACGGCTCGGCGGCTTTGGTTGGCGAGTTCGTCCAGCAGAGCGTAGCGTCGTTGATATTCCGCGCGCTTCTTGCTGGCGATCTCGGTCAGGGGCTTGCGCGGCAACTGCAGCGGCAGGCTGAAGAAACGTTTGCAAGCAGTGGGCTGGGCATCGAAGGTGTCCCAGAAGCTATCGTAATCGGCGAAGAATTCACGACGATAGCGCCAAGAGCTGTAGATATGCTGCCATTTGCTGACCGCCAGTACCTGGCTGGCGCCTATCTCCCGGGCCAGCGCGATCAAGGCCTCCACCGCCAAGCGCTTGGGAAACAGCCCATGGCTTTGCTTGGTCAGCTGGTGCACGGCTTCCGCGCCATGGGGTTTGCGCGGGCCTTGCAGGCCGCCGATGATGATGGCGGTTTCGCCCTGACGGCGGGTGATGGTGAAAGTCAGCGTGGCGATGGCGACCCGCTTTCCCGAGCAGATTTGCAAGGACAGCTCGCCCTCTTTGTCGAAGCTATGGCGGTGCGTCAGCACCGCCGTGATCGCAGCGTCGTTTTTGCCGAGCAACTCGGCCAGCGTCAGGCCAGCGTCGCTGAGCAGATCGTGATAGGCGGCGGGAGACACACGCTCGGCCAGCGTCTGATAGTGTTCGCGCAGGGCGGCTAGTTTGCCGCTTGGGCCAAGAGAACGGTACAAGTAGGGGCGATGCAGCTTGCAGGCCAGTCTAGGATTGGCTTGCAGGTGGCGGCGCAGCGCGGGTTGGCCCCAGCTGTCCAGCCAGCGCAACGTCCATGGCAAGGTCAGCAGTCCGCGCAGCGCGAATTTACAGCGGTTCTTTCCTTCGTCGAATCCGTCCTCGCGGGAGAAGCGCCCGCTGGCCAAGGACCAGAACAACTCCACCGCGTTCAGCGCCGACATACCATAACCTCAAGAAAAAAAGGGTTAAGGCTACGTTATCCCGGCACTGTGATTGTTAAGGAATATTGGGCAAAATGTGACTGATTGTGACAATTTTCCAATAAATTAAATACGTTGTAATTATTTTGTCGCGCCCAAGAACTGGCCCAGCGGCTGCTCCAGCCGATAAAGGCGGAAGCGTTCCTTTGAGTCGCCCGGGCGCTGGAAGCTTGCTATCGGCGTCAGGCCGGTCAGGTAGGGCGGCAATTGGTCATGCAGGGACTGGACCAGCAGCCAGCGGCAGTTTTTGGCCTGTGGTGTGCTTTCCAGCCGCTGAGTGCGGTAGTCGGCGTAGTAGTCCAGCAAGGCTCGTTGGGGCTCGCCGAGGCCGATGCTGGCGACGCATTCGCCCTGCCGGTCGATATCGGCGAGGACGGGGCGGAGCGGAGCGAAGGTTTCGCGATAGCGCATGCCGTGATCCAGCGCCGGCAGCCACAATGTGGCTAGGCCCCCCCACAACAGCACGATGGTGAGGCTCCAGCGCCAGGCAAAGCCGGGAGCGGTGTTTGATGGGAAACGTCGCCATAGGGAAGCCATGCCACCGGCAATCAGGCTGAAGGCCAGCCAGGTCCACGGGTACCATTGGGGGTGCCAGTCGGTGAATTTACGCTGCAGAAGGTAGCGGGCGAATTGCGCGGGTTCGCCGGTGGAGAGCACCCAGGCGACAACCAGCACGATGGCTCCCAGCGTCAGGCAGAGCAGCAGGTTGAAGCCGGACAGCGCGCGCCAGGCGCGGTGGGCTTCGCCGGCGCGCAAGCCAGAGATGGCCAACAGCGCCAGCGGTAGCAGCAGGGGCATCGCATATAGTTCGCGAGCGTCGCCCGCCAACGACAAGACCGTCAGCGTCACTAGCCAGAGCAGGGCCGGCGCGGCGGGCCAGGCGCGGGTCCATTGCCGGCGGCCGCGCCAAAGCCCCCACAAGGCCAGTGGCAACACCGGAATGCCGTACCAGGGCAGAGTGCGGCCGTAGAAGAGCCGCGGTGCCTTGGGGCCCAAGTGGGCACTGCCGTCGAAGCGGCCGAAATTGTTCACTTTGAACCAGAGCTGGAACAAGGCGGGATCGCGCAAGTACAGGTTTAAGCCCCACAGCGCGGTCAGCGGCAAGCCGATGAGCGCGGCAAGCAGCAGGCCGCCGGCGTAACGGCGGCTGCGGTAATCGGGGTGCAGCGGCAGCAGCAAGGCGGCCAGGCCCAGGCAGCCGGGCCCCAGCAGGCCCTTGCTCAAGAAAGCGACGGCTCCGCCCAGGCCCAGCAGCGCCCCGCCCAGCCAGGCGCGCCGGCGCAGCAGCACCAATCCGGCCAGGCCCCAGGCGATGCCGGCCAGCAAGGCGGTGTCGGTGATCATTTGGTGGGCGCGCATCGGCAGGCCCAGGCATCCCAACAGCAACAAGGGGCCCCAGGGCGCGGCGCGCCGGCCATACAAGGCCCCGGCGGAGACGGCGGTGCCGGCCAGAGCCAGCGCCATCCAGCCGCCGGCGGCCAAGCGGGCGGCGTCCGGGGCGCTGAGCCAGCCGCTGAACAATTGCATGGTGAAGGCGGCGCTGATGAAGAATAGCGGCGGCTTTTCCATGAAGGGTTCGCCGGCCAGCGTCGGCACGATCCAGTCGCCGGTCTCTGCGATATGGCGGATCAGGCCAAAGGTATAGGCTTCGTCCGGCTTCCAAGGCTCATGGCCTACCAAGCCGGGCAACAGCCAGGCGACAGCAATGATCAAGAACAGCCAAGCGGGGATGGACGGCAGACCGGAGTCGGCGGGCTGCTCGGCGGGTGGAGTGGAAAAACGCATGGAGTCCGCGGAAAATTCGTTGTTATGGGAAAGGGGAGGGCACGCCGTCCCGCTCATCACGATAATGCGTAGCGGCCACGGGCTTCTGCCAGGAAGGTCCGCGGCCAGAGGGTAGAGTGTAGCGTTGTTTGCGCTTCAAGCAAACTTGAGCTCGGCCGCGTGGGAACCGTGCGGCCTCAATTGTGCGGCGGGTCTTTCGGCCGCATCGAGTGCAGCGCGGACTTCTGCATTTCCAGGGCTTTGATCTGCATGCTCAACATGCCCATATTCATGGTCAGCCAGCTTTCCACCACGCGCAATTCCGCCAGCTTGCGGTCTATTTCTTCCTCGCTCATCGGCGGCAGGAACGGTTGCATGCCCGGCGGGGTGGCGGTTTGCCAGAACTGGCGGAACAGGGCGAAGGGATCGTTGGGATTGAATTCGTTGCTCATGGGCTGCTCCCTCGGCGAAGAAAAAACGGGCAAGCCGTGCTTGCCCGTTCAGTATATGCCTTTAAATCCAGGCCGACGCTTACTTGCTGTTCTGCGCGTCCACGGCGGCCAGGGCCACCATGTTGACGATGCGGCGAACCGAGGCGATCGGGGTCAGGATGTGAGCCGACTTGCTCATGCCCATCAGGATGGGGCCGATGGTCACGCCGTCGGAGGCGGAGACGCGCAACAGGTTGTAGCTGATGTTGGCGGCTTCCACATTCGGCATGATCAGCAGGTTGGCGGAACCTTTCAGCGTGCTGTCCGGCATCGCCTGGTTGCGGATGCTTTCCACCAGCGCGGCGTCGCCCTGCATCTCTCCGTCGATTTCCAGGTCCGGCTGCGCGGCGCGGATCTGGTCGAAGGCGGCGCGCATCTTCTGCGCCGACGCGCTGTTCAGCGTGCCGAAACTGGAGTTGGACAGCAGCGCGGCCTTGGGCGCAATGCCGAAGCGCTTGATCGATTCGCTGGCCATGCGGGTGATGCTGGCCAGTTGTTCTGCGCTCGGGTCGGCGTTGACGTAAGTGTCGGCGATGAAGATGTTGCCGGTGGGCAGGATCAGCGCGTTCATCGCGCCGGCCACTTTCTCTGGGTTGTTGTAGCCGAGCACGGTTTCAACGATGTCGAAGTGCTGACGATACGGCCCGTAGGTGCCGCAGATCATCGCGTCGGCGTCGCCGCGGCGCACCATCAGCGCGCCGATCAGCGTGGTATTGCCGATCACGCGGCGGCGAGCCTGCTCTTGGGACACGCCCTTGCGCTTGGTCAGCTGGTAGTACTCTTTCCAGTAGTCGGCGAAGCGCGGGTCGGATTCGTTGTTGACGATCTCGAAGTCCTTGCCGGCCACCAGCTTCAGGCCCAGCTTCTGGATGCGCATGTCGATGACGCTGGGGCGACCGATCAGGATGGGCTTGGCCAGGCCTTGGGTGACGATTTCCTGAGTGGCGTGCAGTACGCGCTCGTCCTCGCCCTCGGCCAGCACCACGCGTTTCTGGTCTTTCTTGGCCTGGGCGAACACCGGCTTCATGAACAGATTGGTCTTGTACACGAATTGGGCCAGTTGATCGGCGTAGGCGTCGAAGTCCTGGATCGGGCGGGTAGCCACGCCGGAATCCATCGCGGCCTTGGCCACGGCGGGGGCGATCTTGACGATCAGGCGCGGATCGAACGGCTTCGGAATCACGTATTCCGGGCCGAAGGACAGCTCCTGGTCGCCGTAAGCGGTGGCCACCACGTCGTTCTGTTCCGCCAGCGCCAGGTCGGCGATCGCGCGCACGGTGGCCAGCTTCATCTCTTCATTGATGGTGGTGGCGCCCACATCCAGCGCGCCGCGGAAGATGAAGGGGAAGCACAGCACGTTGTTGACCTGGTTCGGGTAGTCCGAACGGCCGGTGCCGATGATGGCGTCCGGGCGAACTTCCTTCACCAGCGGCGGCAGGATTTCCGGCTCGGGATTGGCCATGGCCAGGATCAGCGGCGAGCGGGCCATGGATTTGACCATGTCCTGGGACACCAGCTTGGGACCGGACAGGCCCATGAAAATGTCGGCGCCGGTCATGGCGTCGGCGAGCTTGCGCTGGCCGTTGTCCTTGATCGCGTAGCGCTTCTTGGAGTCGTCCAGCTTCTCGTCGCGGCCTTCGTAGATCACGCCCTTGGAGTCGCAGACGGTGATGTTCTCGCGTTTCACGCCCAGGGCCACCAGCAGGTCCAGGCAGGCGATGGCGGCGGCGCCGGCGCCGGAAGCCACCACGCGCACTTGAGCGATGTCCTTCTCCACCAGGCGCAGGCTGTTCAGCACCGCGGCGGCGGCCACGATGGCGGTGCCGTGCTGGTCATCGTGGAACACCGGGATGTTCATGCGTTCGCGGCACTTCTTCTCGATATAGAAGCATTCCGGCGCCTTGATGTCTTCAAGGTTGATGCCGCCGAAGGTGGG
Source organism: Chromobacterium sp. Rain0013 (assembly GCF_015291765.1). NCBI lineage: Bacteria > Pseudomonadati > Pseudomonadota > Betaproteobacteria > Neisseriales > Chromobacteriaceae > Chromobacterium > Chromobacterium sp. Rain0013. Next base: position 4,951,892 of record NZ_CP031514.1, on the reverse strand, counting down.
TTCCAGCGAACAGATGATGTCCACCAGTTTGTCCGGGTCCAGTTCGTTGACTTCGATGTCGAACACGTCGATGCCGGCGAACTTCTTGAACAACACGCCCTTGCCTTCCATCACCGGCTTGCCGGCCAGCGCGCCGATATTGCCCAGGCCCAGCACGGCGGTGCCGTTGGAGATCACCGCGACCAGATTGCCGCGCGCGGTGTATTTGTAGGCGTTCAGCGGATCTTCCACGATGGCGTCGCAGGCGGCCGCCACTCCGGGGGAGTAGGCCAGGGCGAGGTCGCGTTGGGTGGTGAGAGGCTTGGTCGGGGCAACCTGGATTTTGCCCGGGTTGGGGTACTGGTGGTATTCCAGTGCGCTCTGGCGCAATTGCTCGTCCATTCTCTGGGACTCCTGAGGTTGATCTTTAGGTGGTTGGTTGGTGTAAGAGAGTGACTACACATTATACGGGCTTAACGGTGGACAGGGCTATCGTCTTGTCCGACAAAAAACGCGATGGCGTCGGCCATCGCGTTTTCATGTCTGTCGGACGCTGCTAATTCAGCATGCCCAGCGCGCGCGGCAGCCACAGCGAGATTTCCGGCACATAGGTCACCGCTACGAGGAAGCCCAGCATGGTCAGCAGCCAGGGCCATACCGCCACCGTCAGTTCGGTGATGCCCATCTTGGTGATCCCGGACGCGACGTAAAGGTTCAATCCCACCGGCGGGTGGCACATGCCCACCTCCATGTTCACCGCGATCAGAATGCCGAAGTGGATGGGGTTGACGCCTAGTTTCACCGCCACCGGATAGAGGATGGGAGCCATGATCAGCACGATGGCCGACGGGTCCATGAAGTTGCCGGCGGCCAACAGCAGGATATTGGTCAGCAACAGGAAGGCCACAATGCCCAGACCCTGGCTGGTCATCCACGCCGCCATTGCCTGCGGAATCTGCTCGGATGCCAGCAGGAAGGAGAACAGTACCGCGTTGGTGATGATGTAGAGCAGCATCGAACTCATGGATGCGGCGTTCAGCAACACCTTGGGCACATCCTTCAGTCCCATGTCCTTGTAGACGAAGACCGCGATCACGAAGGCATACACCGCGGCCATCGCCGCCGCCTCGGTGGGCGTGAAGATGCCGCTGTAGATGCCGCCTATCACCAGCGCGATCAACAGCAGGCCCCAGACGCTGTCGCGGAAAGCCTGCCAACGCTCGCCCCAGCCGGCGCGGGGCAGGCGCGGGTAGTCGAACTTCTTGGCGCGGAACCAAGTGGTCAGGCCCAGCAGTAAGGACAGGCACAGACCGGGCAGCACCCCGGCCATGAACAACTGGCCCACCGAGGCGGTGCTGACGCTCATGCCGTTGGGGCCGGTGACATCCATGCCGGCGGTGGCGATGCTGTACATCACCAGGTTGATCGACGGCGGAAACAGAATGCCCAGCGCGCCGGAAGTGGTGATCACCCCCGCGCCGAAGCGTTGCGGATACCCTTGTTTGACCATGGCCGGCAGAATGATGGAGCCCACCGCCACCACGGTGGCCACAGATGAGCCGGTGATCGCAGCGAACAGCGCGCAGGACACCACGCCAGCCAGGCCCAGCCCGCCGTACCAGTGCCCCACCAGCGTGGTGGCGAAGCGGATCATGCGTTTGGCTACCCCGCCGTGCATCAGGAAGTTGCCGGCCAGGATGAAGAAGGGGATGGCCATGATCTCGAACTTCTCTATGCCGGTGAACAGCTTCAGGGCCACCGACGTGACCGGCACGTCCGTCATGGTGAACAGGAAGGTGAGCACCGTCAGGCCCAAGGAGATGGAGATCGGCATGCCGGTCAGCATCAGCAGCATCAGCAGGCCGAAAATGATCAACGCGCTCATGGGCGGCCTCCGTGATGCATATCGTGCGGGTGCATATTGTCCAGTTGCTCGTCGCCCTCAATGCCGTCCACATGGCCGTGGTCATGCTTGGGCAGCGAGCCGGTCCTGATGAAGTTCCAGGCCACTTGAAGGAAACGGAAGCACATCAAGGTGGAGCCGCAGGGAATGGCCAGGTAGACCAGCCACATCGGCGCTTCCAGATCCGGAGAGGTTTGATCGGTGTGGGCGATGTTCCAGACAAAATCCCCGCCCATGACGGCGACGGTGCCAGTAAACAGCGCGCCGGCCAGCAGGCCGAACACGATGAAGCGCCCGCGGCGCTTGTCGCTGAGCCGGTTGATCAGCACATCGACGCCGACATGGATGCCGGTGCGCACGCCGTAAGCGGCGCCAAACTTGGCCATCCAGACAAATAGGTAAATGGTCAACTCCTGCGCCCAGGACATATTGATGTGGGCGAGCAGGGGCTGCAGAGTGGCGATGCCCGAACCGTAGCGGTGCAGCACCGCGGTAAAGGTGATGAGGGTGGCGGCCCCCATCAGGCAGGCGATCATCCACTCCTCAAGGTGATCGAGGAATTTGAGCATGACTGTCTCCGCATGGAACAAGAGCATGCCTGGCAGACATGCTCTTGAACCGGGCTGGCTTTATTTGGCCGGGTTGAAACCAGTTTCTTTATAGATCTGGTTTAGCAGATCCTGGCCAATGCGGCCGGCCATCTTGGCGTGAACCGGCGCCAGCGCCTTTTTGAAGGCGCTGCGTTCTTGCGGAGTGGGGGTGTAGATTTGAGTTTTGCCGGAAGCCTTGATGCCGGCCAGCGCGCGCTCGTTTTCCTTCTTGGCGATATCGTTGGCGTAAGTGGACGCATCGCGGATCGCGCTGTCCAGTTGGCCGCGCACATCGGCCGGCAAGCCGTCCCAGAACTTCTTGTTGACGATGACGGCGTAGCCCAGGAAGCCGTGTTGGGTCAGCGTCAGCTGCTTTTGCACCTCATAGGCCTTGCTGGTGTACAGATTGGATGCTTCCAGCTCGGTGCCGTCCACCACGCCAGTCTGCAGCGCCTGATACACCTCGGAGAAAGCCATCACTTGCGGCAGCGCGCCCAGAGTGCGCATTTCCTCTTCCAGCACCTTGGACGACTGAATGCGAATCTTCAGGCCCTTGAGGTCGGCGGGGGTGCGGATGGGCTTGTTGGCGGAGAAGTTCTTGAAGCCGTTGTCCCAATAAGCCAGGCCCTTGATGCCCTTGCTCTCCAGCTTGCCCAGCAATTGTTTGCCGATGGGGCCGTGCATCACCTTGTTGACCTGATCGTAGTTGTCGAACAGATAGGGCAGGTCGAAGACCTCGAACTCCTTGACCCCCAGCGGGCCGAACTTGGCCAGGCTGGGCGCCAGCATCTGAACCGCGCCCAGTTGCAGCGCTTCCAGTTCTTCCTTGTCCTTGTACAACTGGCTGTTGGGATACACTTGCACCTTGACCTTGCCTTTGGTGCGCTCCTCCGCCAGTTTCTTGAAATATTCAGCGGCTTTGCCCTTGGGCGTGTCCGGGGAGACCACATGGCTGAATTTGATGAGGATTTCGCCGGCGGCATTGGCTACGCCGGATAAAGCGAACGCGGCGCAGAGGGCCACGGCGGCTGTCTTCAGTTTCATTCTCTATCTCCATCTCACTTGTTTGGTGTTATATGGAATCAATCAACCCATTGGCATTTTATGACCGGCAAAAGAGATTTAGCCGGCGCCATGGCCGATTTTTCCTTATGCGCTGTCCTTGTGGACAGTCTGCTTGTTCCGTGTAAAGTAGAATTTCCTATTTCTTTCAACTATTAGGGACTTCCGCATTAGGGCTTTCCCTAGCATGTCATGCAGATAAAAACTTTATTGTCACGCCGTTCTTCCCGCATGCTCTGGCTCAGCGTCAGCGCCTTGCTATTGGCCCTGCTGCTGGCGCTGGGCAGCTTGTTCTATCTGGTGTACCGCGACTGGCGCGACGAGCAGCAAGACAACCTGATCCAGGAGGTGTTGTGGCTGGAGCAGTCCTTGCGCATGTATCTGGAAGGGCAGCAGGAATGGGCTGAAAACCTGGGCCGGGAAATCGAGAGCGGCAATATCGACAGTCAGCGTTTTGCTCGGCAAGCCGCGTTTTACCTGCGGGGCAACCCGGAACTGCTGAACATCCAGCAGGTAGACCTGGACGGCAAGGTGTTGCGCGACCAGCACGGCACCCGCCGCGACGGCAGCGTGCTGTCCGGCGAAACCTTCGACGCGTTGTGGCGCGCCAACCGATTGTTGCGCCCCAGCTACGGCGCGCCTTATCAGGGCAGCGACGGCAAATATCGTTTCGATCTGGCCGTGCCCATCGTCCACGACGGCAAGGCCCTGGGCGGGCTGCGGCTGTCCTACCAACTGGATTTACTGCTGTTCAACCAAGTGCCGTGGTGGATCGCCTCCAAGAACTACATCAGCATCCAGGACCTGAGCGGCAAAACCCTGGCCAGTAAGTTCGACCCGGCGGAGCGCCCCGGCACCATCTCCCACCAGACCAGCTTCGACCCGCCCGGCTACGGCCTCTACCTGCACGCGGTCAGCTACCGCGCCGGCCTGGGCCTGACCCTGCCGGTGTTGTCCGGCCTGATCGCGCTGCTGCTCAGCGCGCTGCTGTACGCCGCCTGGCGCATCCGCCGCCATGTGCGCGAGCGCGCGCACGCCGAGCAGGCGCTGGCCAAGGAAGTGTCGCTGCGCCAGGCGATAGAAGACTGCATGAAAAGCGGCCTGGTGGCCTTGGAGGACGAAGGGCGCATCGTGCGCGTCAACCGCGCCTTCTGCGACATGCTGGGCTTCAGCGCGGACGAACTGGTGGGCCAGGCGCCGCCCCATCCATTCTGGCCGGCGGACGACCACGAGGCCATGACCGCGGCGATCGCCGCGGTGCGAGAGCATCGCCAGCCGGCGCAGGGCTTCGAACTGCGCTTTGCGCGCAAGGACGGCGAATTCATCGAAGTGCGGCTCTACGCCACCCCGCTGGTGGAGGCCGACGGCAGCCAGCGCGGCTGGATCGCCTCCTTGTTCGACATCACCGAACGCAAGCGACAGCGGTTGGCGCTCAACGCCTCCCACCAGCGCTTCCTCACCGTGCTCAATGGCCTGGTGGCCGGTGTGTGCGTGATGGAAGAAAGCGGCGGCCTGCTGCTGTACGCCAACCCCGCGTTTGCCCGTCTATGGCTGGCGGAAGAGCCGGACGGCCCTTGCTGCGTGCTGCTGCCCGGCCTGCAGGACCAGCCAGAACAGGACGAATACGGCCTGGAATTCACCACCGACGGCGGCGGCAGCTGGTTCCAGATGCACCGCCGCCGCATAGACTGGGTGAATGGCGAATCCGCCTGGCTGGCCATTCTGGCCGACGTGAGCGAAGATAAGGCGCGCGAGGGGCGGGAGCTGGCGCAGCAGGAGCGGCTGCAAAACACCTCGCGGCTGATCGCCATGGGCGAGATGGCCTCCTCGCTGGCGCACGAACTGAACCAGCCGCTGACCGCCATCAACACCTACGCCGCCGGCGTTAGCCGTCGGCTGCCGGCGGAACTGGAACTTCCCGCCGGCGTGCGCGAGGCGATCCAGGAAATCGCCGGGCAGGCCAAGCGCGCCGCCCAGATTGTCAGCAGCATCCGCGCCTTCGTCAAAAAACACGAGCCGCAATTGCAACGCGTGGAGCCGGGGCCGGTGGTGCTGCGCGCCGTCGGCCTGGCGGAAGGCCTGGCCGTCAAGGCCGGAATCAAGCTGCAGGTGGAGCAAGACCCGGCAGGCTGCCTGCTGGACATGGACCCGGTGCTGATTGAGCAAGTGCTGCTCAATCTGATGAAAAACGCCATCGAAGCGATGCAAGAAGCCCAGACCAAGCGGCCCAGGGTCAAGGTGCGCACCTCCATTGGCACCGCCTTCTGGCGGGTGGAAGTGGTGGACAACGGCCCCGGCCTGTCCGAGGCCATGAAAAGCAATCTGTTTACTCCGTTCTACTCCACCAAACCAGAGGGAATGGGCATAGGCCTGAACATCTGCCGCTCCATCGTGGAATTCCACCGAGGCGAGTTTGGCGCCAACAGTACCGTGGCCGGCGGCTGCGCCTTCTGGTTCACCTTGCCGCTGGCCAAGTGAGGCCTTGAATCCGGCCGAGTGGAATGACAAGTGGCTGATGGGTCAGGTGAACGACGGGCGCTTCAATAACTATTGTTTGTCATGAGGCCTGGACCGACACGCGTCGCCCGCCAGTGCCGCGCATCCATTCACTCAGGCAGGAGAGGCTCATGAAAACCACAAGCGCGATGTGTCTATTGGCAGGTTTGCTTGCCGTCTTGACGATGGGGGCCGCCAATGCGGCGATCACTTTCAAGAAAGGCTGGAACGATCCCGACAACAGCGATGTGAAAACCTACACCCAGGCCGAGGCCACCGAATACCTGCGCAATAAAAGCGATTCGCTGAAGGAAATGATCGACAAGCCCGCCTGCCAGCTGAATGTGTCCAAAGGCTGCCATCAGAAGAGCGATCCGCATTTCACCCTGGACGGCATCGGCTCCAAGGCGTCTTGCAAAAATGTTTACGCTGGTTCGAAAAGCATCCACGTCTCCTGCCCGTGAAGCGTTGAGGGCGCGTGAAACCGCTGGGCTCGCCGGTTTCCGGCGGGCCGTGCCGAATGGGCCGTGGCCGGGCTGGCGTCTGTTTCCCGGCGGCGGATTGGCTTATGCTGTGGCGGCGCGCCGGCATGTCCGCCGCGTCCGCCTTTCCTCATCCGACAGGAGCCCGCCATGTCCGTTTCCATGTACCAAGCCTCTGTCCCGGTGCTGATCCGGGGCCTGAGTAATCTGTCCGCCATTCTGGTCAAGGCCGCCGCAGACGCCGCCGCGCGCAATATCGCGCCGGACGTGCTGCTCAACGCCCGGCTGGCGCCGGACATGTTCGCGCTGACGCGCCAGGTGCAGATCGCCAGCGACAGCGCCAAAGGCTGCGCCGCGCGGCTGGCGGGCGTTGAGGTGCCGAGCTACGCCGACGACGAAGCCAGCTTTGCCGATTTGCAACAGCGCATTGCCAAGACCGTGGCGTTTTTGCAGGGTTTCAACGCCGCCCAGATCGATGGCAGCGAGGCGCGGGAAGTAGTGCTGAAAGTGCGCGGAGATGAAATCCGCTTCAGCGGACAAAACTATCTGCTGGGCTTTGTGCTGCCCAACTTCTACTTCCACCTTACCGCCGCCTACGCCATCCTGCGCCACAACGGCGTGGCGCTGGGCAAGATGGATTACTTGGGCGGCGTGTAAGAACCTGTTTACGATCTGCTGCGCGTCGTGAAACGTGACACGGTGAGTACGCCCTCAAAATGCTCATGTACCACGTGTACATTCCGCTTTTCGCTCGTTTCCGCCTTATCTCGCCTTAGCTCGCGAGATCGTAAACACGTTCTAAGTCCTGGGGGCCGCCGCCGCTCAGCCACCGGCGGCCGGCGCCTCCGGCGTCAGGATAGTCTCCTGTGCCAGCTCCAGCTTTTCCGGATAGTCGCGGCTGTAGTGCAGGCCGCGGCTCTCCTTGCGCAGCAGCGCGGAGCGCACGATCAATTCCGAAGTCTGCACCAGATTGCGCAGCTCGATCAGATCGTTGCTGACATGAAAATGACGGTAATACTCGTTGATCTCCTCGGACAGCAGGCGGATGCGGTTTTGCGCCCGCATCAGCCGCTTATTGGTGCGCACAATGCCCACGTAGTCCCACATCGCCCGGCGCAGCTCGTCCCAGTTGTGGGAAATCACCACCTCCTCGTCCGGGTCCGTTACCTGGCTGTCGTCCCAGTCCGGGATCTTGGGCAGCTTGATCTCCGGCGCGGCCAGGATGTCCTCCGCCGCCGCCTTGCCTATCACCAGACATTCCAGCAAGGAGTTGCTGGCCAGCCGGTTGGCCCCGTGCAGGCCGGTGCAGGCCACTTCGCCCACCGCGTACAGCGCGTCCACATCGGTGTGGCCGGTCAGGTCCGTAACCAGGCCGCCGCAGGTGAAATGCACCGCCGGCACCACCGGGATGGGCTGTTGGGTGATGTCTATGCCCAGCTCCAGGCAATGGGCGTAGATATTGGGGAAATGCTCGCGGATGAAATGGGCCGGCTTGTAGGAAATGTCCAGATAGACGCAGTCCAGGCCGTGCTTCTTCATTTCAAAGTCGATGGCGCGCGCCACCACGTCGCGCGGCGCCAGCTCGGCGCGCGGATCGTGCTCCGGCATGAAGCGGGTGCCGTCCGGCAGCTTCAGGATGCCGCCCTCGCCGCGCACGGCCTCGGTGATCAGGAAAGACTTGCTGTGCGGGTGATACAGGCAAGTGGGGTGGAACTGCATGAATTCCATATTCCCCACCCGGCAACCGGCGCGCCAGCCCATGGCGATGCCGTCGCCGGTGGCGGTGTCCGGGTTGGTGGTGTACAGATAAACCTTGCCGGCGCCGCCGGAGGCCAGAATGGTGTGCTTGGCGGCAATGGTCACCACCTGGTCCGCCTGCTTGTCCAGCGCGTAAACCCCGTAAGCGCGGTTGCCCGGCAAGCCCAGCTTGCGCGAGGTGATCAGATCAATGGCGATATGCTCTTCCAGCTCCGTGATATTGGGGTGAGCTTTGATCTTCTGCCCCAGCGTGCTGGTCACCGCCGCGCCGGTGGCGTCCGCGGCGTGGATGATGCGGCGGTGGCTGTGGCCGCCCTCGCGGGTCAGGTGATAGCCGGTGCGGTGGGTTTCATCCTTGGTGAAGGGCACGCCCAGCGCAATCAGCCAATCAATGGCTTCCTTGGAATGCTCGACGATGAAGCGCGCGGCCTCCTCGTTGCACAGTCCGGCGCCGGCAATCAGGGTATCGCGGATGTGTTCCTCCACCGAATCCTCGGTGTCCAGCACCGCGGCGATGCCGCCCTGGGCGTAAGTGGAACTGCCCTCCAGCAAATCGCGCTTGGTAATCAGGCCCACCTTGCGGCTTTCCGCCAGGTGCAAGGCCAGGGTCATCCCGGCCAGACCGCTGCCGATGATCAGAACATCAAACTTGAGCATGATGAAATCCTGCAGGACGCAGAGTCGAAATGGATAGGCAGCGTAGCAGACTTCATGCTGGTGTGACAGATGGGGGAGGGGGGCGGGCACGGCTCAAGTGGAGTGTGCTTGTGGGAGTTGATTACGTCGAAGCGGTCAGCACTTGTCGTGCAGGCTAGGTGCTTTTTCTAGCCCTGAAGATGGGGGCTCGTTTGCCGCACAAGGAAGGGTTTTCCACATCTAGCCCCATGTCTGGTAGGTAGTCTTTCCTTGTGGGCATGAGGTGACATTGCCAACGATCGAGTATCAAAAGAACGACTTACTGATTCTCTATTATTTTGTTTTGGTTTTCTTCGGATAGCCAGTTCCAAATGATCTTATAGTATGCCTCGTGAATTTCTGAGTAGTTTTCCTCGCCAAATTTATAAAAATTTTCCAAAGAGTAATTGTCTGGCTGATGAAATAATTCGTGAATTTTTTCAACTAATGCAAATACTCTCAAGACTTCATCTTGATTAAGTGGCTTTGTCATGTCTTTTGACCTCCATTGAGTGCTAGGGGCCGCGTTGGTCTGAGTGATAGTAGTACACCGTTGCGGGTTTGTGCAGTTGGCCGGAGTCTGAACGGTTGGCCTAATGTTGCTTGCTACACAGCACGTTGACGGCACGCATGGATTCGGCATCGGCCAAGGGGATGCCGCAGAAGGCGCCAGCGTCTTGCCTCCCGGCCCCAAGCACGTGATAATCCGACCGTGCTGCGCATCAGCACCGGAATTAGCGTTCCGAACATCAGGGCGGACAGCCGCACATGCGGCATCTCATGTCCGAACACACCATAGATGCGTCAACTCTTGGGCGGGTCATGGTGGGAGCGTGCTTGCACGCGCCGGGTCCTTGATGCCGGTAACGCTAATCCTGCCATGTTCCCGCCGCCTCCGCTTAGCGTCGGAGGGCGGGCATAATGCTCATCAAGGAGTCGCCATGACTAGCGCCACTCAAACCCTCCACATCCCGTCACTGCCAACCTTGCTGTCCCAGCTGAAAAGCTTGCGTCAGCAAAATCCCTCGTTGAACCCGATTGACCCATTGTTGCAGCAGTTCGACGCATACGGCGAGCACTTCCATCACAGCGCTCAACTGATCTGCCTGGAACTCGGCCAGGTCAGCAGCGCTTTGAGCGCGTTGGCGGCCATGCTGGACCAATCCAACCTGGACACGCTGGAGTGCGAGCAGATGTATTGCCTGCTGGAACCCTTCGCCCGCCGTTTGCAGCAGACCACGGTGCAAATGCAGGAACTGGCTTAATTCTTCCAAACGACCAAAGCCCCGGATGGGGCTTTGGGCTTTCATTCTGTTTTTTGCAAATAGGGTAATGATTGCGTGTCTTGCTATTTAAAACTACTTTCCATTTTTTCTATATCATAATTAATGAGCAGGTGATGTAATTTATTGAAAGCAGTCTTGAGTGTGCTCTTTTCCCCAATGACATCAATCCCGCGCTCATCGTAAGGGTGTGCTAATATTTTATTTTCAATGCTGAAGATGTGTAAATCAAGCCAGGTGGATGGGCTTATGCCAAGCTCGTGCGCGATTTTCATCCAAAGTAATTTGGCGCATTCTTCTTTGCTTGTTTGGAAGAGTATTCTTGCAATTTTTTCGTCTTCATCAATATCGTAATCGATAAATCTTTGGCTTGGAATCGTGAAGCCACCATGTTGTAGCTCTTTGATTTGAGATCGGGCAGGTAATAAGTTTTCGCCGGATAAACTAAGTGAGCAGTATACTTCATTATCCTTTTCGAAAATGGAGTGCAATATGGTTTTGGCATTTTCATATGCGGTTGCAAACTGATTGAGCCTGTCGTCTCTTTGACTTATTTCGAAACGTAAGCTGTCTTTGTATTTGTAGAACACTGCGCTCGAAAAGCAGTTGTCTCCAAAAAATTTCTTTTATTTTCGATGTTTTCACTTAGACATCCTCACACGTCATGTTTTTCATATCCATGACTTTCCCGGTGCCACCTTTGTGCTTGTCTGTCATGTGGTCGCCGAAAACATCAGTATTATTGGTGCTTGAATTGTTGCCCGGTACGTGCTGAGTTTCTTAGTACAGTTTGTGTGCGACAGGTAAACAATGTTGAAGTGGCCGAACCTCTGGCTTGCAACACAGGAAGACGGCTCATATGTGCTGTCATAAGCAAAAAATGTTGACCTGTACTTTGTTTTTTTTGGGGCATATTTTTACAAATTTATTTTCTCTTTGTATGAGGTTGTCTGTTTTGGATGTTGTATTTTGCGACACTTGCTACATCTTCATTATCGTCATTTATTAAGAAATTTAATATATCGATTGGTGCTTTTTTGTTTGCTGCAATTGCTTGACGTACTGTTGATTCAGCGTCATTCGCAAGTAAATAAAACAACTCTTTAGATAGCTTTCTTTTTGTGGCAACAAACTGTCTTGTTTCTGGCCCGTGTTTGCATAACTCTTCTAGTATTTCAAGAGGTACTGTTTTGTTGTGTGCGACCCATTTTTGATACTCAGGAAAACGGTTGATAATATCTATCCATACATGGTTTGGGGCTTCTTCTTGTGCGGATCTGTCATATTCTTCTTTTTTTCACTGTCTCGTAAAGCAATAAATTCTTCGGCAGAGTTGATTATTTTGAATCCTTGCATTTTAAGGAGTTGAAGTTGATGTTTTTCCAACTTCGCTCTTGTGCTTATTCATATAGTCACCGTAAACGTCAGCATCTACAACCCAGGTGCTATTTTTATCAAACACCTTCCACACACTATTTCTATGGCCAGTTTGATCATCATGATGTCGCACTGGTTTAACAGTGGGCGGAATTCACTGACTCAGGTATTGTCTATGGACTTGGTCTGCCTCTTATGGTTTTGTGCTATCAATTGGCTTAACTATTTCCTGATTAATGGCAATTACATCTGCGTGATTATTGTACGAAAAATTCTGTATTGAGTCCTGGAGGTGAACATGTTCAACCTCATTAAGCTCCATTTCGTATGCGGCATTAATGAGAAATATTCCGAGATCTCGAATGACGTCCGCGTTTGCGAGAATAGATATTTCATCTAATTTTTGAGGTTTATCATCGCCTTCAATAGTCCCCAAAATCTTTAAGTCTCCAAGGTTTGTCATATGTTAAATCCCTGATTACGTAAATAATCTTTCTCTGTCCGGGTAAGCCCAGAAACATCGCCACGTGATCCGTGACTTTGAGAACCATCTTTGTTCACAACTACCTCTTGTTTTCGTGACTTACATTGGCAATGAGCATGGGTCTGCTGGTTTGTATTTTCTACATGAGGTGGATCAATACGTATCCTACCATTGCCAACAGTAACCCATTGTCCAGACCTGGCCAAGCCAAGTGGGTCAATCCATTCAGTCGAATTCGGCGCATATTGATAAACATGAACCCCACCTTTTAACCTGATTGGATCCCTCGATATGAATCGACCGATCTCCGGATCATAGTAGCGATAGCGGTTATAGTGCAGCCCGGATTCCTCATCCTGGTACTGGCCCTGGAAACGGAAGGGGTTGCGGATGCCGGCCTTGTTGGCGGCGTCGGCGATGATTTCGCGCGCTTGCCCCCAGGCTTGGTAGTCCATCTCCAGCGCTAGCGCGCCTTGTTCGTCGGTCAGCGCCTGCGGGGTGCCCAGGTGGTCGGTATGGTAGTAGTACACCGCAGTCGGTTCGCTGGGTTCCGGCGCCGGTTTGCGCAGCGGGTCCAGGTCCGAGTCATAGGGGCGGTGCTGGCTCCAGCGCGGCACTTTGACGCCGCGCACGGCTTCGGTGTGGACTTGGGCCAGCGGCACGAAGCTGTCCGGTTCAAACAGATAATGCACCGCTTGTTCGTCCCGGGTTTCAAAGGCCAGCACGTCGCCGTCCCAGCCGCAAAGCGTGGTCTGACCTGCTTGGGTTTTGGCGATGTGAGGGCCTAGAGAATCGTGGGTTAGTACGAATTCCTATTCAGAGTTACTGGCTTGGCTATATGTCTTTAGGTGCCAATTCTCAATGAGGTTATATGGAATTCTTTTTTCTCCAATTTTGTCCGTCAATGCTTTGGTATGCCTGGTCAATCTTGTAGGTACCTTCTTTCTGCAAAACAAGATACTTTGAATAGCTGTTTTGTTTTTTTCTATTTTTTGAAATGACTTCAAACTTTAAGGAAGAGCTTTCAGTGCAGGAGATGGCTTCCTGATCGTAGAGGCGAGGTCTTCCAACTCCTAATGTTTCTAGCTTTTCCTGTCCAATCTTACTAAAGGCAGATTCAGTTAAAAATGATCGTAGAATAAGCTCTAGTTTGGATCTGGATTCTTGGTCGGTTTTTTTAATGAACTCATTGTCTGTTTCATACTCTGGTTTTTTCTTTTCTGCATAATACCAGTCCTCCCAGTTAAGCATTTGCTCGAAAAAGTTAGTGGCGAATTCGGTAGGGGTCATTTTTGTCTCACGGGCAGTCTGGGTTTTTAAATATAACAGATTCGGTTGTGCCATTTACTCGTCGCTGATATAAAATCTCGTGAGGCCGAGTTTCACCAGTCTTATATTTTGGTATTACTCTGACGAATACGGTATTGTTTTTTGCTAAGGCAGCTGTTTCATTTTCGAAGTCCCTAAATTCTCCACGATTTTTGTTTTTGTTTTGCGGGAAAATGCCATTAATTCCACCGCTGCCGCCTAATTGTTTGCCAATTGCATGGCCTGCATCATCGCATTCTTGTCCTAAACGACGAGCTTTAGCGCGAGAGCAACAGTTTGTAGCTGTGCCTTTGGCGCCAGGGGTTATTTTGCCAAACGCGGAGCGTAGCTCTCCATTCTTACCATGACGATAGCGAACATTAGAGCCACTTAAGCCAAGAACGTCTACCCATTCAACTGGGTTAGTCGCGTAGTGATATAGGTTGAAGCCCCCGAACAACCCAATCGGATCCCGCGAAATAAACCGCCCGATTTCCGGATCATAGTAGCGGTACCGGTTGTAGTGCAGCCCGGACTCTTCATCCTGGTACTGGCCCTGGAAACGGAAGGGGTTGCGGATGCCGGCCTTGTTGGCTGCGTCGGCGATGATTTCGCGCGCTTGCCCCCAGGCCTGGTAGTCCATCTCCAGCGCCAGCGCGCCTTGTTCGTCGGTCAGCGCTTGCGGGGTGCCCAGATGGTCGGTGTGGTAGTAGTACACCGCCTTAGGGGCTTCGGGTTCCGGCGCGGGCTGGCGTAGCGGGTCCTTGTCCGGGTCGTAGGGGTGGTGCTGGCTCCAGCGCGGCACTTTGACGCCGCGCACGGCTTCGGTGTGGACTTGGGCTAGCGGCACGAAGCTGTCCGGCTCGAACAGATAGTGCACCGCTTGTTCGTCGCTGGTTTCAAAGGCCAGCACGTCGCCGTCCCAGCCGTAAAGCGTGGTCTGGCCGGCCTGGGTTTTGGCGATGCGGCGGCCCAGCGGGTCGTAGTGGTAGTCGGTGCGTTGGCCGTCCGGCGCGGTCAGGTGGGACAGGCGATTGTGGCTGTCCCATTCCAGCTTGGTGAGCGCGCCGTTGACGCGTTTTTCCACCAGGTTGCCGCGGCTGTCGTAGCGGTAGTGGCGGCCAGCGTACTGGCTGAGCAGGTTGCCCAGCAGGCTGTTGTCCTGGTGGCCATCGGCGGCCGGGGTGTTGTCCAGCAGGTTGCCGGCCGGGTCGAAACGGAAGCTTTCCACACCCTTGGGAGTAGCGGCTTCCAGTAGGCGGCCCACCGGGTCGTAGCGGTAGTTGAGCTGGCCGGCGCGGCTGTCGGCAATGCCGGTGAGCTGGCCGGCGGCGTCGTACTGGTATTGGCGGTTCCACTGGGTGCTGCCCATCAGCCGCTGGCTGGCCAGGCGGCCGGCCTTGTCGTAGGCCAGGGTCTGTTGCAAGGCATTGCCCAGCACGCGCTGGGTTTCGCGGTGCAGCTTGTCGCGCTCCAGGTTGATGATGTCGCGCTGGCCGAACAGCAGGCCGTGTACGTGGCCGCTGCCGTAGCTGAGGATGTCCACGCGGCGGCCGTCCGGACGCACGGTGGCAATGCGGTTGCCCAGCGGGTCGTGTTCATGTTGCCAGCGGTAGGTTTCCTTGACGCCGGCCACGCTATAGCCGTGGTGTTCTTCTATTACATTGCCCACCGGATCGTAAATCCAGCGCAGGCTGGCGTAGCGGTTCTTGGCCTGGTATAGCCTGCCGGCGGGGTCGTAGCTAAAGCTTTCCAGGCTGCCGGGCGCGCTGCGCTCGATCAGGCGGCCGGCGCGGTCGTAGCGGTAGAGGGTGGCGACATCGCCTTCCTGTTGTTTTTCCAGCTGGCCGGCGGCGTTGTAGTGGTAGCGGGTGGTGCTGCCGTCAAATCCGGTTTCCGAAATCAGCTGGCCGCCGGCATCGTATTCAAACAAATACTGGCGGTGGTTTTCATTGCGCAGCGCGGTCAGCCGGCCCAGCTTGTCGTATTTGTAGGCCAGGCTGTGGCCGTTGGCGTCGGTGCGGGTTTGCAGCCGGCCGGCTTTGTCGTAGTCGTAATGGGTGGCGCGGCCCAGCGGGTCGGTGAGCTTGAGCAGGCGCGCCTCGGCGTCGTGTTCCAGCTGGGTGGCCTGGCCGTCTGGCTGGACGATGGCTTGCAGGGTGCCGTTGGCCGCGTATTGGTAGCGGGTGGCGTTGCCCATCGCGTCTACGATCAACTGCGTGCGGCCGCGTTCGTCGTACTGCCATTGGGTGGCGCTGCCGGAGCAGTCGGTGTAGCTCTGCAGCAGGCCGTCCGGACGGTAGGCAATTTGCTTCTTGCCGCCCTTGGCATCGGTGATGGCCACCGGCAGGCCCTGTTCGTTGTAGGCGTACTTGGTCTTGTGGCCCAGCGGGTCGGTTTCCTCGATCAGCTGGCCCTTGTCGTTGTAGGCGCGCAGCCATTTTTCGCCGAGCGGATCGGTGATCTCCACCAGATTGTCCTGGGCGTCGTAGGCGAAGGCCACTTCACTACCGTCGCGGCGCTCGTGCAGCACCATATTGCCCTTGTCGTCGTAGGTGAAGCTATCTTGCGAGCCGTCCGGGTAGATGTGGTTGACCAGGTTTTTCTGGGCGTCGTAGTCGAACCATTCTTCCTTGTGGTCCGGGTAGATGATGCGGTAGTTGTAGCCCTTGTCGTCGAAGTAGTACTCGGTGGTGCGGCCGTAGGCGTCGGTGACGTAGGTGAGGTCGATATTGTCGTCCCAGGCCAGGCGGATGTCCTGGCTGCCGTCATCGGCGTATTCGCGCACGGCTCGCGCGTCCAAGTGGCTGCCGTCCCACTCCAGGTGGATGCCGCGGCCGGTACGGTCGGTGTAGCGGGTCAGCAGGTGGTGCTGGTACTGGTAGCTCCAGCTTTGTCCGTTTTCATCGCTGGCGGCCAGCAGGTCGCCGGCATCCGCGGCCAGCGGCGTGATCTCGCTGTATTGGTATTGCGCCAGTGTGCGCAGCGGCAGTCCGGTTTCCGGGTTTTGCAGGCTGACGCGGACGATGCGGCCGTGCTTGTCATGCGCCAAATCCACCACATAGCCGGCGCTGCTGACCAACTGGCTGAGCCGGCCGTCGCGAAAGTTCATTGCGATGCTGTTGCCAGCGCGGTCCTTGATCAGCGCCAGGCGGAAGCTGTCGCCGTGGCGCTCGTACAGCTGCACCAGGTCGTGGCCGTAGGTCTGGGAGATCAGGGTGTCGGACAGGCGGCTGAGGGTGAAGCCTTCCAGTTCGTCCTTTAGGGATTCGCCCACCGGCAGCAGCGGGTAGTCTAGCGTGCGGCAGCTGTCGTCGTGGAGCTTCAGCGCTTCGCCTTCGATGTCGAAGCGCGCGCCGTAAGCCACGCCCCAGCGCGCGCCCAGATCGCCGTGGGCGTCGTTGCCGTCAAAATTGGAGCGGTATTGCCGGGTCCAGACGATGGGCAGCACGCCGGGCAGGCTGAAGTCGGTGTGTTGCAGCGATTCTTCGCCCAGCACATAGCCTATGCTGTTGGGCGAGGCGGCGCAGGCGCATTTGGGCGGCGGTTTGATCTTGCCCTTGAAGCGGCTGGTGACCTCTTGATAAAGCTGCTGGGTGCCTTTCTTGGCCTTGTTGGTCACTTTGTTGGCCACGGCGGCGGCCTTGTTGGGCAGGTGCTTGAGAAAAGCTTCCAGCAGCTTGTTCAGCAAGGGCTTCAGGTGGCTAGAGTACATGGACAGCAGCTTGGCGGTGAGCTGGCCAGCCCAGGCCAGCAGGGTGCGGCCCAGGCTCAACATCATGCGGGCGGCGGCGCTGCCTTTCAGCGCCATGTCTATGCCTTTGGCCGCGGCCACGGTCATGCCGGCCGCAGCTTCTTTCTTGGCGTTGGCGGCGGCGCGGTTCAGCGCGTCCAGCTCCGCGCCCACCGATGCCCAGAAGCCTTGCTTATTGGTTTTCTCCAGGTGGTATTTGACCGGCGCTTGCGGCACGTGCTGTTTGACGTAGCCGCTGAAATTGCCGGAACCCAGGCTGATCAGCAGATTGGCCAGGTCTGAGATGATGACCTTGCCCTTGCCGCCGCAGGTTTCCAGCGTGCTCTGCATTTTGCTGTCCACGTGCTTGACCCATTGGTCCGGCATATTGCGGAAGTCGGCCGGCAGCATATTGGCCACTTTCCGGGTTATGCCTTCGGTCAGTTCCATTTTCAGCCAGTCGCCGCCGGCGCGGCGCACGCTGGTGGCGCACAGCTTCAGCGTGGGGCGCGCACCCATTTTGAAGAGGCCGCCGGCGGCCGGTACCACGCCCACCAGATCCACACCCAGAAACAGCCAGTCGAAAACGTCGACTTCCTGTTTCTTCTTGCTCTTTTCCGACATCTCCATCAGATCGACGATGACGTCGCCCACCGAGATCAGGTTGCCGACGATGGGCACCGCGCTGCCTATGGTTTTGAGGCTGTCCACCGACAGATGGCCGTCGCTGATGCTTTGCAGCCATTGATCGAAAGTCTTGCCGGTTTGTTGGATGACCTGGGCTGCGTTTTGCGGCGTGCCGTTGATCACGGCGACGGGTTTGGCTTGGGCTGCGGTGCTCATGTTGGAGAAGGGCTCTTAAGCGATATTCTTGATCATGCCGGCGGCGGAAGGGAGGGACGCACCGGAGGCAAGTTGTTTGATGTCGCGCGCTTGTTGCAGCGCGGCCTGGGCTTGGGAGGCCATGGCCTTGGCCTGATCCACCGCGCCCTTGGCTTGGGCCAGGTTTTGCGCCAGGCCGGCGGCGGCGGGCGGTAGCGCCTTGCCCACCAGGCTGCTTAGCTGGCTCATGGCCTGCTGCTGCACCGCGGCCCCCATTTTTTGCAGTACCGCTTCCGGCTGCGGCACAAAGGGGAAGATGTCCGCCTCGCTCTTGTGCGGACGGCCCAGGAATTTCACTTGCGCCGGTCCGGTGGGCAGGCCGTTGACCATGGCCTTGCCTGCGGCGTCCAGCACGCCGCTGTGCTTGACGCCTAGCGCGTCGGTGACCACGAACTTGCCCTGGTCCATGGAGTAACCGTTGGCGAAATCGTGGATCACTTGCAGATTGCCCGTGCCCGGCTTGTTGAAGGTGGGCGTGGGCGTGCTGAGGCTGGCCGGCCCGCTGAGCGCGTGGCTGGCACCCTTGACGCTGACTTCGCCCGGGCAGTGCACTTCGATATTGCCGCCCTTGAGGCGGATATAGCCGCCGCCGCTGGTGAGCAGGATTTCCTGGCCGGCGGCGATTTCCACCTTGCCCTTGCAGGCGGTGACGGTCACATCCTTGTCCGCGGTCACTTCGATAGTGTCGCTTTGCGCCTGCATTTGAATTTTGCCCTTGGCGGCAATCAGCTTCAGCGCCACCTTGTCCTTCACCCCGGCCACGAACAGGCTGATGTGCTGGCCCACATTGTGAATCCAGCGCCGGCCGCTGGTCTGGTTGGTATCGCGCTGCGCTACCAGGTCCAGGTTGGTCCCCGCCGCCACGGTCTGGCTTTGCTGGCTCAGGCTGGCGATGCCCGCAGGGGCGGACAGCACGATTAACGGCTGCTGGCCGGCTTGGTCTTTCGCGGTCTTGCCGTCTTTGTCGGTGTTGGAGCCGGCTTCCCAGGCTTTCAGGGCGGCGGCCTGGTGTTGCAGGTGGCCTTCGGTTTTCTTGGCGGCTTTGGCATTGTCCGCGCCGATTTCTTCCGGCCCGGTTTCCATGGTGTCGGCCTGCTGACCAGTGGCGGTGTCGCCCAGGCTTTGGCTCAGGGCCAGGGCCGCGTCCAGCTGGCTTTGCGCCTGTTCGCGCGCCAGCTGTTTGCCGGACGCGCCGTTCTGCGCTTCGGTGCTCAGCAGCAGGCCGTGGCCGGCGCGGATGGCGCCGTGCTGGTCGGTTCTGAGTTCGAAGCCGTCGCCGCGCGGCTCGGCTTTGCCGTTGCTGCGCGGGTGGGTGAGGAAGCCTTGGTTGAGTTGGGTTTTGCCCGGTTCACTCGATAGCTTGGTTCTGACTTCACCGGGGGTGTCGTCAAACAAGAGTTCGTTGTATTGGCCGCCCTGGTGTTCCTTGGATTTGATGCCGGACAGCGTCTTGTTGGCGGGTAGCGCGCCGGCGCCGCTGAAGTCCGGCGGCGGGTGGCTGCCGTTGTAGAGCACGCCGGTGATCACCGGGCGGTCGATATCGCCTTCGATGAAGTCGACCAGCACTTCCTGGCCGATGCGCGGGATGAATTGGTGGCCCCAGCCGGCGCCGGCGCTGGGCATGACCACGCGCAGCCAGCAGGAGGATGTGTCGTCCAGGTTGGCGCCGATACTCGGGTGTTCGTCCGGCCGTTGCCAGTGGAATTGCACCTTGATGCGGCCGTGCTGGTCGGTGTGCACCTCTTCGCCCTGGGGGCCGACCACGGTCGCGGTCTGCACGCCGCGAGACTTGGGCTTGGCCAACTCGGTGTGGGCGTAGGCCGGGGTCAGCGGCACGCCGCGGCGTTGGGCGTCGAATTCGGCGCGGAAGGGGTGGGCGTCTTTCTCTCCCGCCAGCGCTTTGAGGTCCGCCGGCAGGTTGTTGCGCGCGCTCAGGGTTTGGCGGGTGACGACGAATTCGCGCTGTTCGCTGCTGTCGCCGTCGTGGGCCGGGTGGTCGTCCAGGCGAAACCATTGGCCGGCGGCCAGGCCGCGCACGCTGCCGCCGCCGCTGAATTGCTTGGCCTTGAGGTCATGCGCTTGCTGGCGCAGTTGGGCGTAGTGGCTGAGCTGGTCGGCGTCGCCGGCGTAGTACAGCGATTGCGGGTCGTAGTCGTGCAAGGAAGACTGCAGCGCCTTGCCGTTCTGGCCTTGATCAATGCGGCTGTCGTCGCCGCTGTGCTGGGTGCTAACAGGTTGGTAGTCGAAACTGGCCAGCGCCACCGCGCCGGGGACGATCTGGCGTTGGGCGTTCCACTCGGTCAGGCCGTCCTCGGCCTCGGTGGCGTCGCTGCGGTGGAAACGCACGCGCTCGATGCCGGCCGGCGGCAGGCTGTAGGGGTCGTCGAAGGCGACCAGTTGCACCTTGGGAGTGTCACCGTCGAGGTGATCGAAACGCCAGGCGTAGCCCTCTTCGTGCAGCAGCCGCACGATGAAGTCGTAATCGGATTCGCGGTATTGCAGGCAGTAGCTGCGCGGGGACGCCGCGCCGGTCTTGAACTCCAGCGTCTGCACCCGGGCGAACACCGGGTTGGCTTGCTGATGCTCGGCCAGGATCTGTTTGACGATGTCCGGCACCGACAGGTCCTGGAACACCCGCGAGCTGACGCGATGACGCAGCAGCGCGAACGGCGGTTCGATGGTGAGCTGATAACGGCTGAAACCGCCGTCCGAGCCCAGGCTTTCCACTTTGGACACCACGCCGCAGCGCAAGGACTCGGCGCCGGCGGCGTCGAGGATGCCGATGCGGGCCGGCAGGCCGAGCAGGGTCTTGAGTTCGATGGCCCCGTCCGGGGACAGACAGGTGAGCTGGTAGGCGTAGGGCCGGGACACGCCTTCTTCGCCGGCCAGGCTCAGGGGCAGCAGTTGCTCGGCCGCCACGCTGCCGTCGCCCAGGCTGAGGGTGAGCAGGCGTTGGTCTTGGTTGAAGGCGGAGGCGAAGCTGGCGAGCAGGGTGCTGAGGTCCATGGCGTTAACCCGATTCAAATCGACTGCGCAATTGGCGAGTCCTTAAGCAAACCCTGCGCGGTAGCGCCGGGTTTGCTTAAGCACCCGAAAACGCCCGGCCGCCCGCTTACGCATGGCGGCCCGGCGCCGAGATTCAGTTGGCGATCAAACGCACCGCGTGCAACTGACGCTCGGTGTCGTAACGCACGGTGATTTTATTGGCAGGCACGCCGGCATCGGTCAGGAACTGCTTGACGGCGATAGCTCGGGTTTGCGCGGCGGCGCGAGCGTTGCCGATGTCGCCGCGGTAGCAATGGCCGCGCACCAGAATGGATTTGGCGGTCTTGAGCTTGGGCAGCAGCAGTTGCAATTGAGCCTCGCCCACCGGGGACAGTTTCGGGCTCATTTTTTCAAACGGGATCAGGTTGGGGTCTATGGCCATATTGGCGGCCACGGCCTTGTCCAGCGCGGCCTTTTCTTCCGCCGCCTTGATCACGGCGGGGTCTTTCGAGGCTTGTTGAGCGTTAGGATTGGTCTTGCAGCCCACCAGCGACAAGGCGAGCGCGGCGACCATCAGCAAACGTTTCATAGCATTACTTCCCGGATTGACTTTAAACATGGCGAAGAGCAGCCGGGAAACCGCTGCGCCGGGCTGGCGCGCGGCAGTTTCCCGGATGCCTAAAACCCGCCCGAACGACGGGCGGGTCAGCTTTCCAGCACCGCTAGGAAATTAGGCGATCGCTTTGTTAGCGGTCAGGTCCCAACCGGAGCTGACGTTACCGCCGCCAGCGCCGTCAGCGCGTTTCTGCTGGGTGTAGGTCCACTTGATCTTGCCGTAAGTGAAGCTCACTTTTTCGCTGGGGAAGCCGTTGTCGTTAGCGGAACCATGCGGCTCAACCTTGGCGATCAGGACTTGCTCCATCTTGATCTCCATGTACTTCACCTTGTCGCCACCGGCACGGCACAGTTCGATGGTGATTTCCTTGATGTGCTGGCCCTTGCAGCAGGCTTCGTAGATCTTCGGGCTGGCTTTGTCCAGGAAGTGGGTGATTTCGTAAGCGGCGTGGTTCACGCGCTCGGCGGTGGCGCCGCCGGCGGAGCTGGCGGTAGCCTGGGCCGGCTGTTCCAGTTTGTGAGCAAAGGATTGGATCTCGATCCAGTCTTTGTGCTTGTCGTCGCTGCTTTCGCCAGGAATACCGTCAATTTTCAGGAATGCATCAAAAGCCATTTACTTCTCCTTAAACAAAGGTCAAAAATTGGAGGCTAAGCCCCCCATTCCAAAAGACGCCCGCGCCCGCCGCCGCGCCTAAACCCGGCGGACGCGCGCGGACTCTCCAGCCTTAACCCGCCGGTTGCGGCAGTTCCGCCACCAAACGCAGGGAAATAGTCAGTTCATCCAGCTGGAAATGCGGCCGCAGGAAGGCGGCGGCGCGATAGACGCCGGGTTTGCCCGGCACTTCCACCACGTCGACGCGCGCTTCGCGCAGCGGATATTTGGCTTTGGCTTCCTGGCTGGCGGAGTCGTCCAGCAGCACATATTGCGCCAGCCAAGTATTCAGGAAGTCCTGCACGTTCTGGCGCGAGGCGAAGCTGCCGATCTTGTCGCGCATGATGGATTTCATGTAATGCGCGATGCGCGATACCGCGAAGATGTAGGGCAGTTGGGTGGACAGGCGCGCGTTGGCGTTGGCCGAGTCCGTGTTGTAAGTCTTGGCCTTCTGCACCGATTGGCCGCCAAAGAAGGCCGCGTAGTCGGTGTTCTTGCAGTGCACCAGCGAGATGAAGCCCAAGTCGGACAGCAGTTTTTCGGTGCGGTCGGTGATCGCCACTTCGGTGGGGCACTTGAGCGCCACTTCGCCGTCGTCGGTCTTGAAGGTGTGGGCCGGCAGGCCTTCCACCAGGCCGCCGCCCTCCACGCCGCGGATGGCCGCCAGCCAGCCGTATTGGGCGAAGGCGGAGGTCAGACGCGCGGCATAGGCGTAAGAGGCGTTGGTCCACAGGTATTTTTCGTGAGTGCTGCCGTCCACGTTTTCTTCAAAGTCGAATTCCTCCACCGGCACGTTATCGCGGCCGTAAGGCAGGCGCCCCAGCACGTGCGGCAACACCAGGCCGACGTAACGGGAGTCTTCCGACTCGCGGAAGGATTTCCACTTGGCGTATTCGACGGTGTCGAAGATCTTGGCCAGATCGCGCGGCTTGCCCACATCGGTGAAGCTTTCCAGGCCAAACAGGCCGGAAGAGGCCGCGGTGATCAGCGGCGCGTGCGCGGAGGCGGCTACATGGGACAGTTCGTCCAGCAGGTAGAAGTCTTCCGGGTGGCGGGTAAATTCGTAATCGCCCACCAGGCCGGCGTAAGGCGCGCCGCCGAAGGTGCCGTATTCTTCTTCGTAGATTTTCTTGAACAGCGCGCTCTGGTCGAATTCCGGCGCCGCCTTGAAGTCCTTGACCAGGTCTTTCTTGGAGGCGTTGAGCACCTTGATCTTGAGCATGGTGCTGGTTTCGGACTCCATCACCAGATACTTCAGACCACGCCAGGAAGCTTCCAGCTTCTGGAAGTCGTTGTGGTGCATGATCTCGTTCAGCTGGGAGGAGATCAGCGCGTCGATCTCGGCGATGCGCGCGTCAATGCTGGCGGACAGGTCTCGCGATACGCTGACGCTGCCTTCCAGCACCTGGTCGACCAGTTCGCCGATCAGGTCGCGGGTGTGGCCCTTTTCGTTGTCGTTGGTGGCGACGCGGCTTTGCTCGATGATGGAGTCAAGCAGGCTGCCGGCCGCCGCCGGTGCTGCGGCCGCGACGGCCTCAAGTTGTTGTTCTGCGCTCATCTATCACTCTCCCGCTTTGTCCGGATGCGCGGCCTGGCTGATTGCCTTCAGCTTTTCGGTATCGCGCACCACTTCGTCCAACAATTCTTCCAGCTTGTCGTTACCCGCCATCTTGTTGCGCAGGTCGGCCAGGCGCTTGCGCGCGTCCAGCAGTTTTTTCAGCGGCTCGACCTGATCCACCACGTTCTGCGGCTCAAAATCGGCCAGTTCTTCGAAGTTCAGCTCCATCGCCAGCTGGCTGCCGTCGTCTTTCAGCTTGTTGTCCACCTTGATGGCCAGGCGCGGCGCCATGCCCTTGAGCACTTCGTCGAAGTTGTCGCGGTCGATCTGAACGAACTTGCGTTCCTTCATCTTGGGCAACGGCTCCTTGCTGTGGCCGGAGTAGTCGCCCAGCACGCCCAGCACGAAGGGCAGTTCCTTGGTTTCGATGGCGTCGCCGATTTCAACGTCGTAAGTGATCTGCACGCGCGGCGGGCGTACCCGCGACAGTTTTTTCTGTGTGCTTTCTTTGGCCATGATGGTTCTCTCTCAAGTTCACAAAGCTCTGATTGGAGCGGCCTCTGCGGATATCGCCGGCCGTTCCGGTGTTACGTCACTACTCAGGCCACGCTGCGCGACAGGCTGGACGCCACTTCGCGCAACTGCGCCACCGAAATGGACGGATCGTTCAGCCTCCGCCCCAGGATGTAAGCCGCTTCTGCGTAGGCCTGATGGCTGCGCCACGGCGCCTGCGGCTCAGCCACGTCGACGATGAAGCGGGCATCCAGCTGCCCTCCCCAGCACTGCGAGACAATCTGCTCGTTCAAGTCGCCCGGCAGCAGGGCCAGGAAGCGCCCTTCCGGCCGGTGAATCAGCAGACATTGCTCCGCTTGGCCGGCCTGGCCGGCGGTAGCCGCCTGGTACAGCGACAACCAAGTGGCCGCAGCCAACATGTCTTCGCCATCGCTGTCCGGCAGCGGCAGCAGATAGGTCTGCGCCGTCAGGCTGCCCTGGAACTTGCGCAACAGCTGGTGGTGGAAGGTGAAGGCCAGAAGCACCGTTTCCAGATCCGGCAGGCCCCGGCTGCTCAACAGCCGGCTCAGATGGGAAGCCGGCGTCACGCTCAGATGCCGCTCCAGCAGTTGCTGCGCCAAGTCCAGATCCGCCACGGAGGAGATGCCGAACAAGGACTGCTCCTCCAGAAACTGCCGGCAAGCCAGCATTTCCACCGCGTTGTCGATGGCGCTGCTCAGTTGCTCCTTCAAGCCGGAGAAGAACAGCTCATTGGCCAGCATCAACACCGACAGCGGCGGCAAAGGCCCGTCGCAAGGCATCAGCGAGGCCGCCACCAAAGGATAATTACGGCCGCTTTCATCGCGGCTGGGCTGCATCACGCCCAGCGACAGCCACATTTGGTCGCGGCTACGCAGCACAAAGCTGGTGCCCGGCATCGCGCGGTAGCGCTCCACCGCGTCCGGACCGGCCTCCAGCCCGCCCAGGCTTTGCGCCAGCAGTTGGTCCAGCTGAGTGGCCGCCGGGTGGGTGGCATTGACGCGGACGAAGTCGCCGCGGCGCGGCAACTTGCCAAAAATGCAGAATTGCGGAGGCGTTTCCTGCGCCCGCTTGAAATTGAACGCCATGACTGTGTCTCCCTTATAGCGTCACGCGCTCAGGCAAGGTCAGCTTGTAAAGCTTGTTCAGTTGCAGCGGATTCACGCCGCCAACCATGCGGAAATTGAATTTCACCGTTTGCGCCTCGCCGTCGGGCTTGCGCAGGTTCCAAGTGAGCTGAGCGGAGTCCGGGCTGTCCTGGCTGACCTTGGCGCTGGACAGCAAGCGCATCAGGCCCATGCGTCCCGGCTGGTTGCCCACCACGCTGCTGGCGCCGCTGTAGGACACCACCTGGATGCGGGCGCCGGCGTTCTGGCCGTTGCCGGGCCAGGTGAACGGCTGCCAGGCCTGCGGGCCGTTGCGGTAGCGCAGTTCCTGGCCGTCCACCTCGAACACGATTTCGGACAGGCCCGGCGTCGGCGTCGGCTGCAGTTCAAAGCGGGTGTTTTCGCCGTCTTGCAGTTGAGCGTTGGCCAGAGCGGACAGGCTGCTGACGCTGGACAGGAAGGCCGGGTTGAACTTGACGCCCATATTGCCCCAGGCGCGCGGCACCAATTGGTCGCCCTTCTTCTGCACCAGGCCGTTCAGGTATTTGTTGATGAATTTGTCCAGCGTGCCGTCGTTGGCCTTGACGAAGCGGCTGATCTCCGCCACCGAGGCGCTGTTGCTGGAATCCGCGAACGGGTATTTGCCGGCCAGCTGCTTCCACTGGGGCAGCACTTCGTTGGCCCAGGCCTGGTTGATGTCGTTGGCCACCGGCCCCAGCAGAGCGTTGTAGGATTGGGTCAGCGGGCGCACCAGCATCGGGCGCACCATCTCGCCGGTTTCCGGCGTGACTTGGCTCAGCAGGGTGTTGTCTACGAAGGAGGCGGTATCGCCCAGCTCCGAGCCGGAGCCGCCCAGGGTCGCCTGCAAGGCGGCGCGGGCTTGCGGGCCGGGTTCGTCGGTGCTGGAGATCGCCGCCAGCTTGGCTTTCAGCTTGGCCAACTGTTCCAGGTAAGCGTTGATCGGCGGGTTGTCGCCCTTGACCAGTTGCGCCACGCCGGCGAACTTACGGCCCACTTCGCCGTACAGTTTGGTCTTGTCCGCTTGGGTCGGCGAGCTGCCGCCCTTGAGGAATTCCGCGGTTTTTTCCAGCATCGACTGCTTGGCGTTTTCCAGCGAGCGGTTCAGCTCCGACGGGTTGTCCCAGGCGGTTTCCATCGCCGCGCGCGCCAGCACCAGCTTGATGGGCGAGCTTTGCTTATCGGACAAACGCGCCATAGCGGAGGCGGACTGGGCCGGATTGGTGAAGTCGCGGGTGGTGACGCCGATCAGGAATTTCTTCCAGGCGGCGGCGTATTGGGCGCGGTACAGGGCCTCCAGCGCGGCGCGGTTTTTCTCCACGTCGCCGTCCCGGCCCAGATTGTCCTGAGTAGACGAGGCCAGCACCCAGTCGTCGCTACGGATTTCACCCTTGCTGGCTTCGTCGATAGCGCCCTTAACATAGGTGTTCCAGGCTTCGCGAGTGTAGGCGCCCTCAACCATCTGGCTGCCGGCCATCACGTCCAGATCCCGGTTGTCCAGAATCCGCGCCACGGTCAGCGGAGCGAAACGGGTATTGGCGCGGGCCTTGATTTCGTTGAACACTCGCTCTTGAGCGGACAGGCGCTTGAAGGAGCCTCGCAGCACATCGCGGGCCTCGCCCACCACCTTGGCGTTGTTCTCAATCAGCGGCAGGTCCGCTTCCTTGATCTGGCTAACGTAGAAAGCCACCAGCTTCTCGGCCACCGCCATCACTTCTTCCACCGAATACTGGCCGCGCTGGCTTTCCAGATAGGGCCGCCAGTAGCGCGGCAGCTGATCTATCAGATGCGCTTCGTCCATGCGCTTCTGCTCATGCAGCATCAGATAGGTTTTCAAAGCGTTGTAGCTGGCGTCCAGTTGCTGCGGATTACGCTGCGGAGCGGATGCGGGCTCGCCTTGCGCCGAGGAGGCTTCCAGCTTGGCGGTGGTGGCGCGCTGCGGCCAATCCAGCGCGCTCAGGTTGATATTGGGCAAACCGCCGCGCGGCGCGTGCTTTTTAGGCTTGGGTTTGAACGGCGCGGGCGCGGCCGGCTTGGGCGGCTCGCTCACAACCGGCGCGGGCGCGGGAGCCGGCGCCGGAGACTCCGGCTTCAGCGCCACCAGGGTGGTTTCCAGATTGCGCTGCACCGGGCGCAGCATCACTTCCTTCAAGCCGGTGAAATACTCGCGACGCAGTTGCGGCTCCAACTCCTTGCCCTGATACAGGCCCAGGCCCACTTGCCACGGCGCGCCGTTCTTGCGGTAAGCCTGCAATTCCTCCAGCCGCTTCTGCAAGATCTGCAGCGAGCGCAGTTTGTCGTACAACTGCCCGCTGGCGGCCAGCTTTTGCGCCTGCGCGCGCTCGGCCTTCACCTCGTCCAGCAAATGCTGGTTGCCGATGAAGGACCAGGTCCAGAAGCTGGCCAGCGCGGCCAGCGACAACACCCCGGCGGCCATGCCGAACAAACGCCAGCGGCTGCCGCTGGGCTTGGTCTGGCGCGAAATCAGGTGTTGATCCTGAAACAGCACGTCGCGGAACAGATTGCGCAGGAAGTAGCTGTAAGACGCCGGCGCCTGCTTCATCTCCTGGCCGCCCTGGCTCAGGTCGAATTGGCCTTGCACGCGATTGGCTGCCACGATGCGCGGCACGCCCTCTTGCAAGGCGCTGGTGAAATAGAAACCACGCAGCAGGGGACGCGCGTGATAGGGGTCTTCTTCGTGCAGCAGCTTGACGAATTTAACCACCGCCTCTTTCAAGCCGTGGAATTCAATGGGAAAGGCGAAGTGCGCCGGCTTGACCTGGTCGCCGCGGTACTGGATCAGCTTTTCCTCGCCGGCCTGCACCAGGCCGCGGTAGAGCAGTTCAAACTGCTGGCCGGTCACGGTGGCCACGTCGAAACCCGTGCCCTGATCCGCACTCAGCGTCGCGCCCCAGACCCTGGCGCGGTCTTCATCGCTGGCGTCCTGGAAAAACTGGGCGAAGCCGCCCAAGAGGTCCAGCTTGGTGAACACCAGATAGATGGGCACCAAGAGGCCGAAGGTGTTGCACACCTCGTGAATGCGCTCGCGGATCTGGCGCGCGTACAGAGTGAAGCCTTCGCTATGGTGTTGCGCCAGCTCCGGCAGGCTGATGGCGATCAGGATGCCGTTGACCGGCGCTTTGGCGCGGTGCTTTTTCAGCAGCTTGAGGAATTCCAGCCACTCCACCCGGTCCTCGCTCTGAGTCGCGTAACGGCCGGCGGTGTCCAACAGCACGCCTTCGGTGGAGAAGAACCAGTCGCAGTTGCGGGTGCCGCCCACGCCCTGAATACCGCTCTTGTCGCTGAACGGAAAGGTCAGGCCGGACTGCAGAATGGCCGAGCTCTTGCCCGCAGCCGGGTGCCCGATGATCATGTACCAAGGCAGCTCGTACAGCGCGGCGCTGCCGCTGGCGCTGCCCAGCTTGGATTTCTTCAGGGTGTCTATCGCGCCCAACAGCCGCTGGCGCAGCAGGGTGACCTCGGCGCGCTTGTCGGAGCTGGCGTTGATCACCGCCTCGTCAGCCTGCTTGCGCAGCATGCGCTCCACCAGACCGCCGGCACGGCGCGCCAAAACCTGGCCCACCAGCAGGGTCAGCACCCATAACAACATGACGCCGATAATCCAGCCCAAACGGGCTTCCAGCGACTCCAGGCCCAACCACGGTCCCAGGAACCAGATCAGAGCGATCAGGATCAGGAACCCGATCGCCGAAGCCACCTTGGCGTGACGCAGCCAACCTTTCATAAACACCCACCACCTTCTTGAAAACCGTTATTTTTTGAGCAAGGACTTCAGCGAGCCTGAGCGCTCGATATGTCCGAAATCCTTGAAACTCCAGTTGCCGCCCCAAGTCAGGCCGGCCGCCGTCGCCTCTTCTCCCAGCGCGTTGTAAGCCTGCATCGCCCAGGGATCACGTTCCGATATCACTACCTTGCCTTCGCGGATGGGCGCCAGGTCCACCGCCAAGCCGTATTGATGCTTGCTCTGCCCACCCTTGGCCTTGGTCACCAGCGTGGCCTGCCCGGCCAGAGAATCCTGACGCTCCGGACTGCGATAGCCCTCCAGCAGCACCATGGGGAAGCCCCTGGCCTTCATTCTTTCCATGACCCGCAGCACCACTTGCACGAACTCGGGATTCAGTTTGCTCCAGTCTCGATCCGCATGTCCCAGGCTGGGCCGCTCCGCAATGACATTGACAAAAGCTTCCGGCGGAAGCGGCGGCGGCGGCACTAGTTTTTCTTCAAGCAGCGTCTGCTTGATTCTCATGCCCTGCGCATACTCGGAAACCTCAAACTCCGGGCTGCGATGAAAACGGTTCAACTTCAGCGTGATGGCCACCGCCAGGGCCACCAACAGCAGCGACACCACCGGCAGCCACACCCGCCAATAACGCGCGGCTACGCTGGGGGCACGGCGCGACGCACGCAAAAAAGCGGCGCTTACCGCCGGCTTTTCATTGCGTTTTTCAGGTCTTCCGGCCGCAAGCGCGCCCAAGGCCTCCGCCCCGGTCAACACCGGCTTTGGAGAGCGATTTCCTTCCAAGATGCGGGGCTGTCCCAGGAAGAATTTCCAGCCCAGCCAAGACAGGAGCAAAACGATGCCAAGCACCAGAATCGGCAATATATAGTTCAAATGCATTTTGACGCGAGACAATAAATGACATTACAATTTAAATCAATAGCTTGAGCTACCCGATTTCGAATTTTAATAACTGCGTGCAAATCAATGTGCAATGGGACATGCATTCCAATTAAACCAAAAATTTGGGATACTTTCGATAGCAGATAGTCACAAATCCAATCGTTAGGAACCGCCGTCATGATGAAAAAACGCCCCTACTGGGAACAGGCACGCACCCTGTTTTACGCCATTGTCATTGCCTCTCTGACCGCTTGTTCCAGCACGAAGACCATCGACATCAAAGCTGAGGGCAGCCCCTCGCTAAACCGCGACGCCAAAGGCAAACCGCTGTCCGTAGTGGTGCACGTCTACCAGCTGAAAAACCAGCAGGCTTTCAACCGTCTGACCATGGAGGCGCTGTCCAGCGGCAAGCCTGAATCAGAACTGCTGGGCGACAGCCTGATCAGCAGCAAAGAACTGACCTTTTTGCCAGGTGGCAAAGTGACACTGGAAGACGTCACCATTGAAAAAGACGCTCAATTCATCGGCGTCGTCGGTTTTTTCCGCCGGCCGGATGCCCACTTCTGGCGTTTGTTGTATGACGCAGACGCCGTCCGCAGCAAAGATCTGAGCTTCCGCGCCGCAGATTGCCACTTGGAAGCCATCAAGCCCAAGGCATTGACCATGCCCGGCCAGCCTTCGCCCGCCAAGGCGGACTGCGCCGCCAGCCGGAACTGACGCCTGAAAACGGCGCCAAGCCAACGCTGAAAATTAACAAACCCTTTTGCATGACAAGGGCTGCGCTCTTGCTGCAAAATGTCGCGCATTTTAGCGATCGTGTACACAGTTTGAACAGGGTGTTATTACCGGGTACGGACCGCCTTGGTCATGACATGGCTCAAAGCCCGTTCGGTCCTTCGCCCACCGCGGCCTGGCCCGACTGACAAGCCAATGAATTTTCAGGCGCAATTGAGATTTCAGTAGATTTCCAGACAAGGTGTATCAGTAATGCAACAAGCCAAACGAGTGCTCTGGGGCGAAGGCATGTTTCTGCGCCCGCAGCACTTTCAACAGCAAACCCTCTTGCTGGAGCAGCATGTCGCCTCGCGGCAGCAACTGAGCCAGCGCCACGCTTGGGGCCTGCAGCATATTGCCTTGGACGAACAGGCGCTCAAGGGCGGCGCGGTCCGCATCGACGCGCTGTCCATCCTGTTCCGCGACGGCACGCTGTACCAAGCGCCGGCCAGTGCGCCGCTGCCGCTGTCCCGCGACCTGAACACCTTGCCGCAAGCCGGCATCAAGACCACGCTTTACGCCTGTCTCGCCCATATGCAGCCTTACGGCGGCAATACCCGCAACGGCGAAGTCATGTCTCGCCCCACCCGCTTTCAAAGCGCCAGCGCGGAAGTGGCCGACCTGTACACCCAGGCTCTGGACGCCGACCTGTCCACGCTGGAGTTGGACGTGCGGCTGATGATCGAGGAAGAGAACCGCGACGGCTACGACGCCATTCCGCTGTGCCGCCTGGAGAAAGACGCCACCGGCCAATGGAGCCTGGGCGGCGGCTTCATTCCCCCGCTGGTCACGGTGGAAGGCTCGCGCGAGGTCAGTCACATGCTGCGCCGCCTGCTGGACATCTTGCTGGTCAAGAACCAGGCGCTGTCCGGCGGACAGCGTGAACGCGCCAAGAACGTGATGGAGTACAGCTCCAGCGACATCAGTTCTTTCTGGCTGCTGCACACCGTCAACCGCAATTTCGCCAAGCTGCGCCACCTGTCGCTGTCCAGCCCCCTGCACCCGGAAGAACTGTACCTGGCGCTGGCCGAATTCTGCGGCGAGCTGCAAACCTTCTCCACCCATTACACCCTGTCCGACATCCCGGCCTACCGCCACGACGACCTGCACGCCGTGCTGGCGGCGCTGGACACGCAGATCCGCGAGCTGCTGGAAACCGTGATCTCCTCGCGCTACGCCATTATCCCGCTGCATTCGCCCAAGCCGTCCTTCTACATCGGCCGCTTGGAAAGCGACCGCCTGCTGGAGAACGTCGATTACTACCTGTCGGTGCAGAGCGAGTTGCCAGCCAGCCAGATCATCGACAGCGTCCCGCTGAAGATGAAAATCGGCGCGCCGGACGACGTGGAAAAAATCCTCAACTCCGCGATGCGCGGCGTCGCGCTCAGCCATGCGGCGCAAACCCCGTCCGCCATTCCGGTGCGGGTGGGCAACCACTATTTCGCGTTGGAGCCGCACGGCGAGATCTTCAGCCGCATGCTGCAATCGCGCAGTATCTGCATCTATATGCCGCAGACCCTCTCCAACCTGACGCTTGAACTGATCGCCGTATTCCGCTGAGGCCGCCATGAACCAAACCGCCGCAACTCTCCAAGAACGCCCGCTGACCGTAGCCTCCGCCTCGGCGCCCACCCTGCGCGAAATGCTGGAAGACGGCATCTACCTGCTATTCCTGCTCCGGGACGGCAACGCCCCCAGCAGCGCGGTGGAGTTCAACCGCCGCGTCGACCAGTTTCTGAACCAATACGAGCGCAACGCCCGCAACTTCGGCAAGGACCAGAACGCCATCAACCACTCCAAGTACGCGTTTTGCGCCTTGATGGACGAGATCATCCTGTCTTCCGAGTTCGACATCCGTGACGAATGGGAGCGCATGCCGCTGCAGCTGCGGCTGTTTGGCGAGCACCTGGCCGGCGAGGGCTTCTTCAACCGCCTGGAACAGCTGCGCCTGGACCCGGCCGCTCATATCGAACCGCTGGAAGTGTTCTACACCTGCCTGCTGCTGGGCTTCCAAGGCAAATACCTGCTGGAAGGCCAGGAAAAACTGGGCTACCTGACCCACAAGCTGGGCCAGGAAATCCAGCAAGTGCGCGGCGGCAAGGCCGAGTTCGCGCCCAACTGGCAGCTGCCTCAGCGCTTCCAAGCCTTTGTCCGCCATGAACTGCCGCTGTGGCTGTACTTCGCCCTGCTGGCCGTGGTGGGCGCCGGCATCTTCGTCGCCTACCGCTGGCTGCTGTCCAACCAGCTCCAATCCATTTTCGGCCTGTAAGCCATGCACAGCAGCCGCCACGCCCAGATCTTGCCGTCGGTGCTGGACCGGCTGCTGGACGACCAGCCGGACAACAGCCACGGCG
This sequence comes from Chromobacterium sp. Rain0013, assembly GCF_015291765.1. Lineage (NCBI taxonomy): Bacteria > Pseudomonadati > Pseudomonadota > Betaproteobacteria > Neisseriales > Chromobacteriaceae > Chromobacterium > Chromobacterium sp. Rain0013. The sequence goes on along the minus strand of NZ_CP031514.1, from coordinate 4,918,645 downwards.
CGGAAACCATGTTGTACGAACTGCCGCAGGTCAAGCGCTCGCTGGCGCGGGATCTGGAAGCGCTGCTGAACACCCGGCTCGCGCCCTTGCAAGAACTGTTCGACATGTATCCGCAAGCGCACGACAGCATGCTGAGCTTCGGCATCCCGGACCTGTCCGGCATCAGCCTGCTCAATCCCCACGACCGGGAACTGCTGCGCGAACAGCTGCGCCGCGCCATCGAAATGCACGAACCGCGCCTGTCCCGCGTGCGGGTGAATCTCGACGCGCCGCGCGAGATGGAGCGCCACCTGCGCTTCCGCGTCGACGCGGTGCTGAAAGTACATCCGCACCGGCCGCCGGTCACCTTCGACGCCACCCTGCAACTCTCCTCCAACGTATACAAGGTACAAGGCTAACCCAGCCTGACAGCGCCCCATGGACCTCAGCACCCTGCTCGCCAGCTTCGCCTCCGCCTTCAACCAAGACCAACGCCTGCTCACCCTCAGCCTGGGCGACGGCAGCGTGGCGGCCGAGCAACTGCTGCCCCTGAGCCTGGCCGGCGAAGAAGGCGTGTCCCGGCCCTACGCCTACCAGCTCACCTGTCTGTCCCCGGACGGGGCCATCGAACTCAAGACCCTGCTCGGCCTGCCGGCCCGCATCGGCATCCTCGACGCCGCCGGCGCCGAGTCCTTGCGCTGCGGCGTGGTGTCCAAAGTGGAAAGCCTGGGCTCGGACGGCGGTTTCAGCCGTTATCAGCTCACCATCGAACCGCCGTTCGCGCTGCTGCGTCATCGCGTCAGCTCGCGGGTGTTCCAGGACCTGTCGGTGCCGGACATCGTCAAACAGATCCTGGCCGAGCATCAGCAAGCCAACCCGGTGTTCGCCCGGGTGCAGACGCTGGAGTTCAAGACCGGCGCGGCGTCCCCGCGCAGCTACTGCCTGCAATACCGCGAATCCGATTACGACTTCATCGTGCGGCTGCTGCACGAAGAGGGCTACGCCTGGCGTTTCGATCACCTCGACGGTGACACTCCCAAGGTGCAACTGGTCGCCTTCGACGACCCCTACAGCCTGCCGCCGGCCGGCATCGAGCGCGTGCGTTTCCACCGCAGCGACGCCACCGAGGCCGAGGACGGCCTGACCGAGTGGAACGCCCAACGCCAGATCGTCCCCGGCGCGGTGGCGCTGGCCAGTTTCGACTACCAACCTGTTAGCACCCAGCACAGCGGCGACGACAGCCGCATTGATCAAGGCCAGAACGGCAAGGCGCTGCAGTCTTCCTTGCACGACTACGACCCGCAATCGCTGTACTACGCCGGCGACGCCGACCAGCTCAGCCACTACGCCCAACTGCGCCAGCAAGCGCATGACCTCAAGGCCAAGCAATTCAGCGGCGGCGGCAGCGTGCGCGGCCTGGCCGCCGGCCAATGGTTTCGCCTGGACGACCACCCGGCCCACGACGGCGACAGCAGCGAACAGCGCGAATTCGTCGTCACCCGCCAAACCCTGAGCGCGCGCAACAACCTGCCGGCGGACCTCAAAGCGCTGGCGGGAGAGAAAGACGCCCACCCCTTCCGCGCCGAATTCGACGCCCAACGCCGCGGCGTGCCGCTGACCCCGGCCTACGCCCACACCGAGTTGGCCAAGCCCAAGTCTCGCGGCGTGCAGACCGCGACCGTGGTCGGCCCCCAGGGCGAAGAGGTGCACACCGACCAGCACGGCCGCATCAAGGTGCAATTCCACTGGCAACGGCCGGACGAACACCCGAGTATCGGCGCCAACCTGGACGACACATCCTCCTGCTGGCTGCGCGTGGTCATGCCCAGCGCCGGCGCCGGCTGGGGCCACCAATTCATCCCGCGCATCGGCCAGGAAGTGCTGGTCGACTTCATCGAAGGCGATATCGACCGCCCGGTGATCACCGGCGTGCTCTACAACGGCAGCCACCCGCCGCCGGACTTCAGCGGCGCCGGCGCGCTACCCGCCAACAAGACGCTGTCCGGCATCAAATCCAAGGAACACCAGGGCGGCCAATACAACGAACTCTTGTTTGACGACACCCCCGGTGAAGTCAGAACCAAGCTATCGAGTGAACCGGGCAAAACCCAACTCAACCAAGGCTTCCTCACCCACCCGCGCAGCAACGGCAAAGCCGAGCCGCGCGGCGACGGCTTCGAACTCAGAACCGACCAGCACGGCGCCATCCGCGCCGGCCACGGCCTGCTGCTGAGCACCGAAGCGCAGAACGGCGCGTCCGGCAAACAGCTGGCGCGCGAACAGGCGCAAAGCCAGCTGGACGCGGCCCTGGCCCTGAGCCAAAGCCTGGGCGACACCGCCACTGGTCAGCAGGCCGACACCATGGAAACCGGGCCGGAAGAAATCGGCGCGGACAATGCCAAAGCCGCCAAGAAAACCGAAGGCCACCTGCAACACCAGGCCGCCGCCCTGAAAGCCTGGGAAGCCGGCTCCAACACCGACAAAGACGGCAAGACCGCGAAAGACCAAGCCGGCCAGCAGCCGTTAATCGTGCTGTCCGCCCCTGCGGGCATCGCCAGCCTGAGCCAGCAAAGCCAGACCGTGGCGGCGGGGACCAACCTGGACCTGGTAGCGCAGCGCGATACCAACCAGACCAGCGGCCGGCGCTGGATTCACAATGTGGGCCAGCACATCAGCCTGTTCGTGGCCGGGGTGAAGGACAAGGTGGCGCTGAAGCTGATTGCCGCCAAGGGCAAGGTGCAGGTTCAAGCGCAGAGCGACAGCATTGAGGTGACCGGCGATCAGGACGTCAAGATCACCGCCATCAAGGGTCAGCAGCTGTGGAACGGCAAGAAGGAGATTCTGCTGACCAGCGGCGGCGCTTATGTGCGGATCAAGGACGGCAAGATAGAGCTGCACGCGCCCGGCACCGTCAGCTTCAAGGGCGGAAGCCACGATTGGAGCGGGCCGGCCAGCACCAGCCTGCCCACGCCTTCGTTCAAGCCGCCGCAACCCTGCAACTATCAGGCCGCGGACGCCGCCCACGCTGGCGCGGCGAGCGCGCCCTATCCGGACTGAGCATCGCGGCCAGGATGAGAGATTAGAAATATGCAGGCATTGCATGAAATTTTGCAGGCAGAGGCGCCGGAGGGCTGGTATCTGCTGTTGGACCGGACCCAGGGTGACCCGCTGGCATCGGAATCGTTGGCGGCCTGTTTCCCGGAGCCCGCGGTCACGGTGTTGAACGACGCTTTTTTTGCCCATGCGCCGGAGCAAGCGCCGCTGCTGGTCAACTTGGCGGAAACCGTGGACTTTGGGCCGGAGGAACGCCGGACCTGGTTGACGCGGGGGACGGACGACATTGAGGACTCGCTGCGCAAGGGCGGCGCTGTCATGGTCAGCGCCTGGCTGCGGTCCGCGCAGCCGGTGGAACAGGTGGCCCGGCATTTGAAACGCCTGTTCGTCCAGCCGCACCCCGATGGACGGCAGCATCATCTGCGCTACTACGACCCCAGGATTACACGTTTGCTGGACCAGAGTCTGAGCGTCGAGGACAAGAACCAGTTGCTGGGGCCTATCGACCACTGGTGCTATCCGGCCCATCCGGCCGGGTATCGGGATATGGCGATAGACGAGGCCAAGGGCCGCGCCAGCGCGGTGTCTCTGCGCGCTGAGCATTGGGAGCAGTTGGACTGGGCCGCTCATTACCACAAGCTGCTGCGCACGGTGGCGGGCTTGAGCGAACTCCATCCCGACACGGTGGCGGCGCAGTGGCCGGACTTTCCGCTCGCGCGGCAGTGGCTGCGCGAAGCCGCAGTCTTGCCCTGGGTGGGCACCGAGGATGAGGCCGCGGGCTGTGTTGCGCTGTGGTGGCTGCTGGGGCGGGATTGCGAAGAGCGCTACCCGGACGTGGCGGTGGAGTTGGAGCAGTACCGGCAGGACAGGGCCCCGACCTTGACGGAGTGGCTGCTGTTCGCCGGCGCGGAATTTTGGAACAAACCAAGGCAGCCGCCGTTTGTGTGATGACAGTGGCCAATATTTTCGGTTCAACGCCTGAGGCATGTCGACGCAAGGCCGTGTCAGAAAACCTGGAAGCGATCAAGTGAGCACTAAAACCCCCTGCGGTAACAAATTTTGCGGCAAGACCGGACTGATGTTGCTGCCGCTGCGCTATGCGGTGGCGGCGAGCGAGGAAGGGCACGCCGAGTTTCCGGAACTCAGCGGCACGCTGGGTCAGGGCGTGACGGACAAGAAACTGCGCACCGCCGCCTACACCGTCCGCATGATGCGCCAAGGTTTTCTGTACGTAATGACTAAACGCTCGGGCAAGCTCAAGTGGGAGAGCGCCTGGGCGGTCAACCATCAGGGCTACATCTCCAGAATCGCCCTGGGCGACGCGGTGCAGCCCCCGGAGTTCACCTGCACCACCAAGGGCGACGACATCAACGCCTCGATGATTTCCATCGAGAAAGCGCAGGATGTTAGCGAATTCCGCGTGTTGTTCATGCCGGACCCGCTGTCCAAGGCCGCGCTGAGCAAGATCGAATCCGACAGCAAGCTGTATAACAAGCTGCAAAAGTTCCAGGCCAAGGCGGTGGTCCAGCCGCATGCGCTGCAGCCTGGCGATTTGCGCTCCAAGGTGGTGGAGTTCCGCTCCATCGAGGGCGGCGAGCGCAAACTGGCTCCGCGTTTCAACGATCATATGTACCCCTTCTTCGGCGCGGAAGCCAAGCTGGTCAAGAATGAGCCTTATCCCTACACCGGGCGGCTGAAAAACCTGAGCGTGGAGCTGCTCAATAAAAAAGGCATGGCCATCGTCTTGCACGACCCGCTGGGCCTGGCTCAGGAACTGAACACCTGGCGCAATCTGTCCATCGGCCGGCTTCATACTGTGATGACGGCGGAGAGCACGGTGTTCGCTAGGTATACGAACGAGCAACTGATGTCCATCATCCGCACGGTCAACGCCGCGGAGGAACAGATTCGCAATGGAGCTATCAGCCGGCGCGAACCAAAACTAGGGGTGGCTCTGGATGACTTGGCCAAGGAGGCGAAAACGAATCCGAAGTTCCGGGCTCCGGATTTGCGAGGCATTCCGTATGACAGCATCTACAAGAATCGGGAAGAATACGAAAGCAAAAAGCAGGAATGGCGGCGCAAGTACGCTCAGGAGATAGGGGATGATGCCTGGAAGAAATACGGCAAGCGCTTGTGGCCCAAATCGTCCTACAACGCGGTGCTCAAGAGCTTCGAGGCGCTGGGCGACGTTTGCGACCAGAAGAACGAGGAGCGGGCGCAGGACTTGATGCCGTGGCTGAATGCGCCGCTATTGCACGACACCCTGGCGTTTTACGATGACCAGCATTTTGAGAGTGGCGTGGCTTACGCCGGCCAGATGGGCTTTTGCGTGCACGGCCTCAATAGCTGCAGCATCGGCCAGGATTGGTTGATCAAGCAGGTCGAGCAAAAAGACCTGAAGCCCAGCACCTTGATGTTTAACGCGGGCATGCTGAACTATCAAGCCGCGGCCAAGGCCTATGTGGCGAAAGGCGGGCTCAGCGACGCGCTGTCCCCGTATGAAAAAATACAGGAAGCCGGCAAGGGCATCAGCGATATGTGGTCCAAGATCAAGGACCTGGCCGAGAAGCTGGAAACCGTCGCCCATGTCAGCGGCGTCAGCACCGCCCACCTGGGCGGGGTCAACCTGCTGCTGCTGCAGTTGGGCCACGCCGGGCTGGCGCGGATGCCGGGCGGCAAGCTGCTGGACAAGCAGGTGCTGCGCGCCAGCGTGGTTCATCGGCTGCTGTCGCTGTCGCTGGGCAAGATCATAAGCAAGGATCTGGCGGCGGCCTACCCCAATCCCGCCGCCTTCGACGCCAAGAGCGTGGCGGCGGCCAAGGCCCAGCGCAATCAGATCAATCAGGCACTGACCGCGGCCAGCAAATCCAACAGCATGAACGGCCTGCGCTTCGGCTCGGTGGTGGCGATGCTGGAAATGATGAATGTGATGATGAAGGCCGGCAAGCTGGGAGAAAAGCCGGCGCAGCGCGAAGTCTGGGAACTGACTGCCGCCGCCTTGGGCCTGGGCGCGGTGATGCTGGAACTGACCGGCAGCGTCTGCGAGAAGATCGGCGAGAGCCGCAACCCGGCGCTGATCAGCGGCAGCAAGGTGGGGGTTGGGGCTTTAAAGCTGGCCTCCGGTAGCTTGGGTACGGTGGCGGGAATAATTGGGGCGTTTGTGGATTTTGATAATGCAGCTGATGAAAAGAAAAAGGCTGGTGGGAAAAGTACAGCTTTATCAGTTGTTTATCAATTGAGAGGAGTAGTTTCCATTTCTGGAGCAATTGTTGGTGCTGGCATAGCATTGGGGGCTTCAGGACCATTTTTGGAGTGGCTGTTAAAGCGGGCGACCAGCAGCTTTGGTCGGGTGTTGTTGCAAGGTGTACTTACCGCCAGCAAGTTTGCGGCAGGAGAGCGTATTGCCTTGCTGTTATTGCGCGGTGCGCGCTTATTTACCATGGCGGGCATAGGTTTGACCGTGGCGATCTGGTTGTTTAGCGATAATGCATTGGAAAGCTGGTGTGACAAATCCTGTCTGCGCAAGGATAGAAAGGCCGTTGGCTTTGGCAGCGTGGCGGAAGAAGGCGCCGCTTTGGATGCCGCGGTCTTGGAGGTAAGGTGATATGTACCTGATGGAGTGGATGGTGGTCTTGGATCACAAGCGCTACAAACCTGGCTCGATATGGGATGAGCAGCAAAAGAAAAATGCCGAGAGTGAAAAACAGCATGAGAAAAAGTTGTTCTCTCAAGGCCTAGGGCATTTGCTGGCCAAGAAAGAATCGGATATTCGTGAAAGTCGTTCCGAAGTGGTAGATGATAATGGCGCGATTTATCGAAAGACAAACGCGTATTTAGATGTGTGTACTTATAATGATGATAAGCGTGGCTTGCTAACATTGGCTTTTGGAGTGTTGGTCTATGGCTTAATTCCTTGGTGGTTTGGAGATGTTGCGCAGTGGTGGTCAATTATTGATAAGGGTGTGGCTATAAACGGAGATGCTCTCGATGCAGGGTATATTCTAGTTCTGCTGTTGAGTGCAGGTGTTTTGTTGCCGGTTACTTATGTTTTTGCTCGCTATCTATTTGGTGTGTGGCGTTTAGAGGCCTTCACTATGCGTCGTTTAGTGGTGCGTTTTAATCGTGAAACACGCAAAGTCTATTTTTTGCGCCCTGGTTTTCTGGGGGGGGGCAAGACCTATGGCTGGGAGGAGGTTGATGCCATTTTGCCTAAAAATATGCCGAATCATGAGGGGATTGGCGGCATGTTGGTGTTGGCGGTTAAAACCGAGGAAAACGAAAATCCATATCGGAATTTTGGAGTGGACGGCGCCTTCCTCGGCTTGCCGAGCCGGGATTACCAGCATTTGCTGTCGTTCTGGGAGTACATCCGCCGCTTCATGGAAGACGGCGCGGACGCGGTGCCGGCGCCGAAACGGCTGCGCAGCAAGTGGCCCAACCCCTTGAGCAGCATGTGGACGGTGTCGCGGCTGAGCCTGCCGGGTGGTTTCGACCTGGGACGCAGCTTCTTGTGGCTGCGACTGGCGCTGACGCCGGTCTTCGTGATTTGGGGCCTGGGCCATTACGCCTCGCTGCTGTTGAGCTACGAGGGCCGCTTCCCCAAGGCGATTCGGCAAGCGAGCGGGGAATCGGAACTGCGCTCCTGGCTGGAACTGCTGGCTTACAACTTGCTGCCACTGCTGTATACCGCTGCGGGCCTGTGGTTGTACTACGCGTGGCGGCATGGTCTGGATTGGCGTTTGCCGCTGCGGTATTGGGGCGGCTGAAGACTGGGCCGGACACAAAGACTAAAACAGGGCGGGCGCTGCTCGCCTGATGAAATGAATACTTAATGAATTGCGCGTGAGCCTTAATGCTTGAATCCTTATTGCCGTATTACGAACGCGAACTCGGACACCTGCGCCAGCTGTCCGGCGAGTTCGCGCGCCGCTATCCCAAGATCGCCGGCCGCCTGCAAATGGAAGGTGACCAGTGCGAAGACCCGCACACCGAGCGGCTGATCGAATCCTTCGCCTTCCTGGCCGCGCGCATCCACAAGAAGCTGGACGACGAATATCCGGAGGTGGCCACCAGCTTTCTCAACGTGCTTTATCCGCATTATCTGCAGCCGATTCCCTCGGCCACCATCGTGCAGTTCGAGTGCGATCCGCAACGGCCGGAAATCGCCAAGCGTTACCGAGTGGAGCGCGGCCAGCCGGTGCATGCGCCGGCGATGCAGGGCGTGGTGTGCAAATTCCGCAGCGCCTATCCGGTGGACCTGTATCCGCTGTCGCTGACCGAGGCCAAACTGGAGCTGACCAGCGGCTCGCCCTATCTGCGCCAGTTGGCGCCGGACGCGGCAGCGGTGCTGACGCTGGAGTTTCATACCCACGGCGGCCTGGCGGTCAACGCCATCGGCCTGCAATCGCTGCGCTTCTTTCTGGACGGCGAGCCGGCGCTGATGCATCTGCTGTACGAGATGCTGTTGTCCAATGTCCTGAGCGTCAGCGTGGGCGATGGCAGCGAAGACCCGGCGCGCACGCGCAAGCTGCCGGCGGACAGCCTGCGGGCGGTGGGTTTCGGCCGCGAGGAGGGCTTGCTGGACTACGACGAGCGCTCCTTCATGGGCTACCGGCTGCTGACCGAGTACTTCTGCTATCCGGACAAATTCCTTTTCGTCGATCTGCTGCAGCTGGACAAGGCGACGGCGCGGCTGGACGGCGAGAAGCTGGTGCTGCGTCTGCTGCTGGACGAATACCCGGACAGCGAGCGCCACAATCGTCTGCAGACTCAGTTACAGGCCCAGCATATGAAGCTGGGCTGCACGCCCATCGTCAACCTGTTCACCCAGCCGGGCGAGCCCATCCGCGTGACCCACCAGAAGGCCAGTTACCCGGTGCTGGTGGACGCGCGCAAGCAGCAGGCTTACGAGGCGATCCAGATCAAGCGCGTGGTGAGGGTGGAGAAATCCGGCGACGGCGAAAGCAGCGAGGAGGTGCCGTCCTTCTATGCGATACGCCACGGCAGCGAGAAGAAAGCGCCGCGCTTCTACTGGCACGCCAGCCGGGAGCCTTCGCCGCGCCAGAGCGACAAGGGCACGGATCTGGAGCTGCACCTGGCGGACCTGGAGTTCAACGCGGTGCGGCCGGCCACCGAGGTGCTGAGCCTGGAGCTGTTGTGCAGTAACCGTGATCTGCCGGAGCAGATTCCGTTTGGCGGCAGCCAGTCCACCCAGCGGACGGATTTCTCGCTCCCCGGCCATTCCGTGGTCAAGCGCGTGCGCCTGTTGCGCAAGCCCAGCGCCAGCCAGCGCTGCCCGCTGGGGCGCGCGGTGCAGTGGCGGCTGGTATCGCATTTATCGCTTAACTACATGTCCATCGTGGATTCCGGTTGCGCCGCCTTGCAGGAAATGCTGGCCCTGTACAACCTGACCGATTCCCCGGTGAACGTGCGCCAGATCCAGGGCGTGGTGGGAATTGAGAGCCAGCCGGCGGTGGCCCGCGTGTCCGGCCGCGATTTCAGCGGTTTTGTGCGCGGCAGCGAAATCCGCCTGACGCTGGACCCGGATTACTACGTCGGCGGCAGCGTCTATCTGTTCGCCGCGGTGCTGGAGCGTTTCTTCGCGCTGTATTGCGCGCCCAATAGCTTCACCCGCCTGCGGGTGCATGCGGTGCAACAAGACGAGGAGGTCGCCTCATGGCCAGCCCGAGCCGGCGAGGCCTTGGTGATTTGAGGATGCCATGGAAATATTGATCGCTTCGCTGCTGGCGCCCAGCTTTTGCCAATTGCTGTACTACTCGCTGTCCTCTGAGGAGGGCTTGCGGCTGCGCGGCCCGGCGATAGATTGGGTGATGTGTCTCATGTTGCCGCTGGCGATGGTGATCATGGGCGGGTTGGAACTGGTGAACGGCTCGGGACCGATGGCGGGCTATGGCATCCTGCTTTTTCCGCCGGGCGGCGTGTTGGGTTTGATCACCGGGCTGGTGTTTGGCCTGTGGGTGATGCGTCGCCGCAGCCGGTTGGAGGTAGATCATGAGCGCCAATGACAGGGCTCTGCGGGCCGCGGCCCAACGCAAGCCGCGTGATCTGAAGCTGGAGCTGGCGCGTGACGCCAGCCAGTTCGGGTTTTTCCAGGCGGTACGCATCCTGGGCTTGTCCGCGCGCAAGCGCGGCGAGCGCCGCGGCCGGCTGCCGGCCAGCCTGCGCTTCCGTTCGTTGGCCTCGTTGTCTTTCCCGGCCAGCGAGCTGTGTCGTTATCAGCCGGCCAAGGAGCCGGAACAACTGGACGCCACCGACGAGATGACGGTCAGCTTCATCGGGCTGACCGGGCCCAGCGGCGCCTTGCCCACCAGCTATACCGAGCTGCTGCTGGAACGTCGCCAGCAGTACAAGGACGGATCGCTGCACGCCTTCCTGGACATTTTCAGCCACCGCGCCACCGCCTTGTTTTTCGGCGCCTGGCGCAAATACCGCTATTGGCTGGAAGTGGAAGCCGGCGAGCGCGACGGCTTCACCCGCAATCTGCTGGACCTGGGCGGCCTGGGCCTGTCCCAGCTACGTAAGCAGATGGGGCCGGACGCGAGCCTGGACGAAAACCTGTTCATCTATTACGCGGGTTTGCTCAGCCAGAAGCCCTTGTCGGCGCAGGCGCTGGAGACCCTGATCCAGGGCTTTTTCGGCGTGGACGCCGAGCTGCGGCAGTTCGTCGGCCAATGGATGCAGGTGCCGGCGACGGAGCAAAGCCGGCTGGGCGACCGTGAGAGCGAGCTGGGCGTGTCCTTGTTCGCCGGCGCCCGGGTCTGGGACCGTCAGACCAAGCTGCAACTGCGGCTGGGCAGCATGCGCCGCGCCCAGTTCGAAGCCCTGCTGCCCGGCGGCCCCGGCGCGCAGGCCTTGCAGGCGCTGCTGCAATTCGCCGTCGGCCATAATCTGGCGGCCGACGTCAGCCTGGTGCTGGACAAGCGCGACGTGCCGGCGGCGCAGCTGGGCGGCCCGGCGGACTTGCGCCTGGGCGGCAATTGCTGGCTAGGCCCGCAAAAGCAAGATCCTGAAGACATGCGCTACGCGCTGCTGCATTGAGCGGCGCGAGCGAAATCGACTTTTCATTTTGAGTGTATTGGAACGATATGTCCGTATCCCTGAAAGCCCTGATCGACAGACTGACCCCCACCGCCCGCCAGGCGATTGAGCAGGCGGCCAGCCGCGCCTTGGCGCGTACGCATTTCGAAATCGAGATCGAACACGCGCTGTTGGCGATGTTCGATCAGGACAACAACGCCGCGCTCGCGGCGCTGCACGCGCTGGGCGCGGACCTGCCGCGCATCGAGCGTGAACTGGAAGCGGCGCTGGACGCCTTCCGCAGCGGCAATACCCGCAACCCGGTGCTGTCCGCCTGGCTGCCCAAGTGGTTGGAAAAAGCCTGGCTGTTGGCCAGCGCGGAACAGGGGCAGGACGATGTGTCCACCTTGGACCTGCTGCTGGCGCTGTGGCAGGACGAGGCGCTGCGCGGCGCGCTGCAATCCGGATCCGCCGCGCTGGCGCGTCAGGACGCCGGCCGCCTGCAAGGCGCTTACGCCGCGCTGCGCCAGCACGGCGGCGAGGCATCGGCCAACGCGCCGGCCGCCGAAGCCGGCGTGGAACCGACAATGGCCCCGCCCGTGGCCGGCAAGCGCGGCAGCCCGGCGTTGGACAAATACACGATAGACCTGACTGCTCAGGCCAAGGCCGGCAAGATCGATCCCATCCTGGGCCGCGATGTCGAAATCCGTCAGATGATAGACATCCTGATGCGCCGCCGGCAGAACAACCCCATCCTTACCGGCGAGCCGGGTGTGGGCAAGACCGCGGTGGTGGAAGGCCTGGCGCGCAAGATCGTGCATGGCGAAGTGCCGCCGGTGCTGGCTGGCGTCACCCTGCGCACTTTGGACCTGGGCCTGTTGCAGGCCGGCGCCAGCGTAAAGGGCGAGTTCGAGAACCGCCTGCGCCAGGTGATCGACGAGGTCAAGGCCAGCCCGGTGCCCATCATTCTGTTCATCGATGAGGCTCACACCCTGATCGGAGCCGGCGGCGCGGCCGGCCAGAACGACGCGGCCAACCTGCTGAAACCGGCGCTGGCGCGCGGCGAACTGCGCACCATCGCGGCCACCACTTGGGCCGAGTACAAGAAGTACTTTGAAAAAGACGCCGCGCTGGCGCGCCGCTTCCAAGTCGTGAAAGTGGAGGAGCCGGCGCCGGAAATCGCCGTGCAAATGGTGCGGGGCCTGACCCCGGCGATGGCCCAACACCACAAGGTGGAAATCCTCAACGAGGCGGTGGCCGCCGCCGTGCATCTGTCCAGCCGCTACATTGCCGGCCGCCAGCTGCCGGACAAGGCCATCAGCGTGCTCGATACCGCCTGCGCCCGCGTGGCGCTGTCGCGCGCCGGCAAGCCTGGGCCGATCGAGGACGTGTCGGTGCTGATAGACAATATCGACCGCGAAGTGGCCGCGCTGCAGTGCGAAGAAGGCCACGCCGAGCGCATCGCGGAGCTGGAAGCTCAGCGTGCCGAACTACAAGCGGACCTGGAGAAACTGCACGCCGCCTGGGACGAACAGCAAAAGCTGGTGGCGGAAATCGACGAACTCAAACAGCAGCGGGCCGAGGCCAAGCCGGCCAAGGGCAAGAAGCTCAGCCCGCTGCAGACCAAGCGCAAGGCGCTGCGCGAATTGCAGAAGCATCAGCCATTGGCCTTCGAGTGCGTGGACGAGAGCGTGATCGCCGACGTGATTTCCGGCTGGACCGGCATCCCGCTGGGCCGCATGGTCAGCAATGAGCTGGAACAGGTGCAGAAGCTGGCCTCGCTGCTGGGCGCGCGCGTCATCGGCCAGGATCACGCCTTGGAGCAGATCGCCGAGCGGGTGCAGATTGCCAAGGCCAACCTGGAAGACCCGGGCAAGCCCAAGGGCGTGTTCCTGCTGGTGGGGCCGTCCGGCGTGGGCAAGACCGAAACCGCGCTGGCTCTGGCCGAGGCCTTGTACGGCGGCGAGCGCAATCTGATCACCATCAATATGTCGGAATACCAGGAAGCCCACAGCGTTTCCGGCCTCAAGGGCTCGCCGCCGGGCTATGTCGGCTACGGCGAGGGCGGGGTGTTGACCGAGGCGGTGCGTCGCAAGCCCTATTCGGTCCTGCTGCTGGACGAGGTGGAGAAAGCCCATCCGGACGTGATGGAGCTGTTCTTCCAGGTCTTCGACAAAGGCCTGCTGGAAGACAGCGAAGGCCGCGAAGTCGATTTCAAGAACACCATCATCCTGCTGACCTCCAACGCCGGCTCCGATCTAGTGATGCGCGCCTGCGAGCACGGCGTCACCGTTGAAGGCGAAACCCGCGACCCGACGCCGGAAGACCTGGTGGAGATTTTGCGGCCCACCTTGCAAAGCGTATTCAAGCCGGCCTTCCTCGGCCGTCTGACCATCGTGCCCTATCTGCCGATCAGCGACGAAGTGCTGCGCGCCATCGTCGGCCTCAAGCTGAACAAGATCCGCCAGCGCATCGCCGACAACCACGGCGCGCAAGTGGAGTTCCCGGAGGAACTGGCGGAACAGATGGCGGCGCGCTGCCTGGACGTGGACAGCGGCGCGCGCAACGCCGACGCCATCCTGACTCGCACCCTGTTGGCGCAGATCTCCAGCGACTTGTTGGCGCGCATGGCCAGCGGCAAGCCGGTGAAGAAGATCGCCGTCTCGCTCAAGGGCGAGCAGGTCAAAGTGCGGCTGAGCTGAGGAAACGCGTCCATGTGGAAAATGTTGGGCCTGTTCGGGGTCAGCACCGTCGCCTGGTGGGGGCTGCTATGGCTGGTGTTGCCGCAGAGCTGGCAGCGCATCAGCCCATCGGCCATCCTGCTGCTGCACCTGGGGCCGCCTATGCTGCTCAGCGCCGGGGTCAAGTTGTGGGCTTATCTGAAGGAAAAGCGCGCCAAGCAGGAGGAGGCGGTGCAGGAGGCCGCGGCGGAGGCCGAGCGCCAGTCCGCGCGCGACGCCGCGCGTGAACGGCATCGGGCCGAATTGCGCGAACGCCAGGCGGTGGTGGACTGCCGCTGGCTATGGGCGCGCGCCGTTCCGGCCAATGGCGAGCCTGGCTGGCTGGCAGAAGCGCCGGACGGCTGTCTATGGTCATGCCTGGACGCGGCGGACGTCGACGCCGACGAAGCGCTGCAAGCCTTGCGTCCTCATGTGACCGAGGCGCTGCGGGAGCTTTACGCCGTCGCGCCTGGCGCGGCATGGCTGCCGCTGGTGATGGAAGTGGTGCCCAGCCTGTCCGGCATCGAACAAATCGCCGCGGTGAAGGAATGGCAGACGGAAGCGATGGCTGAAACGCTGGACGACGGCGAATGGCCGGCGCCGGAAGCTCGCTTCCTGGCGGGCGCCGGCACCGGCACGGTGGCGGACCGCGCACGGCAGTTGCTGCAACAGCAGCCGGAGCTGCCGGGCGTGATCATGTTGGGGGCCGACGCGCCTTTGCTGACGTTGGGCGGGGAGCAGTGGGACGAGAGCGATCCCGCTGCGGCGGAACGCCAGCGCTGGCTGGGCAAGCCTGGCCTGGCCGTCGCCGTCCTGCTGTTCCTGCGCGAACAGTTGCCGGAGCCGGAATTAGGTCCCGTCGCCGTGGCCGAGGGCGCGGATCCTTACCAGCCTTACTGGGAAAAAGACTTCAGCCGTGCCGGGGGCAGCTGGGGCATGGTGCCCGCTCGCCATCAAGCCAGCCTGGCCCAGATGCCGGTCCTGGCCCAATTGGGCCAATCCAGCACGTCCGCGGCGCCGCAGGAGCGCGCATTGCAACTGGCGAGGCAGCTCCAACCGGTGCTGGACAACGCCTTGGTCAACGCCGCGCTGCTGGATTACCCGTTCAGCCCGGAAGACGCCAAGCCGGAAAACGATAAGGCGGCCAGCCTGGGCTGGCTGGTGCACAACAGCGGCGACGTCGACGCTGGCGGCGTGCGTCTGGCCGCCATCGCCAGCGCCTTGAACCGCCACGCGGTGGAACTGCATCCCATCGATGAAGCCAGCAATCTGGCGCGGGAGTGGGGCGACGTGGGCGTCGCCGCCGACGCCATGTTGGCCGCCGGCGCCGTCAGCCACAGCGCGCGTCTTGCCGCGCCGGCCCTCATTACTCAATTCAGCAACGATCATGTGGCGCTGGCCATGGCCAGACCGCCGCGCGAGGAGGCCACAGCATGAAACGCGTGATCCGATTGGGCGACCCCACCGATCATGGCGGCAAAGTCGTCAGCGCCGCATCCAGCACCACCTTGTTCGGCAAGCAGGTCGCCTGCCTGGGCGACGCGGTCACTTGCCCGCAGCAAGGGCACGTCAACTGCACCATCGTGGAAGGCGACCCCAGTTGGGTAGTCGGCGGCAAGCCGGTGGCGTTGGAGGGACATAAAGTCAGTTGCGGCGCCTCGCTGATCTCCACCATGCCGGAAGTCGGCAAGGGCTGATCGCAATACCTCCTAGAGCCTGTTTACGATCTCGCGAGCTAAGGCGAGGCATGGCGAAAACGGCTGAGAAAGCGGGATGTACTCGTGGTACATGAGCATTTCGAAGGTGTACTCACCGTGCGGCGTCTCACGACGCGCAGCGGATCGTAAACAGGTTCTTAATATATAGAAGCCATACAAGCATGGAAAACATCGAACAAACCGTGGAGCAACTCCTGGCTCCCATACCCGGTTCATCGCCGGCGGGCGAGGATCTGGCCTACTCCACTCTATTCGACCAGATTCGCGAGGCTCGCCGCAGCGACGACCCAGGTCTGTCACAAGGGGACTGGGAACAAACCCTCAAAACGGCGGAGTGGCCCAAAGTCATCCGTCTGTGTGAAGACGCGCTGAGCCAAAACAGCAAAGACCTGCAATTACTGGTCTGGTACGCGGAAGCCCAAGTTCAGGCCAACGGAATCCCTGGTTTGGCTCTGGGCCTGGCCGCGCTGGATGGCTGGCTGCGTCAATACTGGGAGAGCGGCTATCCGGAGCTGGACCCGCACGACCTGGACGAACGCGTCGGCAAGCTGGAATGGTTGAATCAGCAACTGGGGCTGGCCATCCGCAGCGTGCCGCTGCTGAAGCCGGAGTTCGGCGCTTACGGCTGGAACGATTGGCAGCAATCGCGCGACGTGGAAAACCTTGGCTTGAAAGATGCAGAGGCCAAGGCCGCCGCCATCGCCGAGGGCAAGCTCTCCGGGGACGAGTTCGAAAAGAGCGCCACCCTGTCCGGTCATGCCTGGTTCCAGAGCCAAGCGGAAGCCTTGGTGCAGGCATTGGGCCGCTACGAAGCATTGGACGAGCAAGTGGACCTGCGCTTCGGCGGCGAGGCCCCCAGCCTGGCGGAGATCCGCAACGGCATTTACGCCTGCCAGGACCTAGTGTTGCGTTACCGTCAACAAACCGCGCCAGCCGGCGTTACGCCGGCTCCCGTTGAACCTGTTGTGGAAAGAAAAGCCGTGACCCAAAGCTATAGCGCGCCCACCCCCTCCGCCACTGCTTCGACGGCGCCCGTCGTCTTTAACGGCCAGATCCGCAGCCGCCAGGAAGCGGTGCAGATGTTGAGCGAGGTCGCTCGTTACTTCCGCAGCAACGAACCGCATAGCCCGGTGGCCTTATTGGCCGAACGCGCGGCGCGCTGGGCCGAGATGAGCCTGGAAGAGTGGCTGCAGCACGTGGTCAAGGACGATTCCACGCTGAATCAGCTGCAAGAACTGCTGGATGTGAGGAAGGAATAAGCGGTTTCAGGCCTCTGAAACGGTACGGGCCGGCGTTTCGCCGGCCCGTTTTTCATGGATAGTCGGGTCATGGGGCGGGGGGTGGCAAATACCCTTTATGGATATCCATTGCCGCATCAAGGGCTTGCCCTGCACGGCCCACCGTTGTTGAGGTTTTTATCAAAAAAGGTGTTGACGGGTTTAGGGTCGTGACGTATAGTTCGCCTCCTCAGCAGACAACGCAGCGACGGAAACGAAGCGCAGCGATCTGCACCGATCTTTAACAGAACGAATAACCGATAGGTGTAAGTGCTCGGTCGATGACCAAACACTTGCACTGCAAGACGAGAAATGTCTCGATGTTTCTTTGATCTTGCGTGCCAGAAAATTTGCTTGGAATTGAACTGAAGAGTTTGATCCTGGCTCAGATTGAACGCTGGCGGCATGCTTTACACATGCAAGTCGAACGGTAACAGGGTGCTTGCACCGCTGACGAGTGGCGAACGGGTGAGTAATGCATCGGAATGTACCGTGTAATGGGGGATAGCTCGGCGAAAGCCGGATTAATACCGCATACGCCCTGAGGGGGAAAGTGGGGGACCGTAAGGCCTCACGTTATACGAGCAGCCGATGTCTGATTAGCTAGTTGGTGGGGTAAAGGCTCACCAAGGCGACGATCAGTAGCGGGTCTGAGAGGATGATCCGCCACACTGGGACTGAGACACGGCCCAGACTCCTACGGGAGGCAGCAGTGGGGAATTTTGGACAATGGGCGCAAGCCTGATCCAGCCATGCCGCGTGTCTGAAGAAGGCCTTCGGGTTGTAAAGGACTTTTGTCCGGGAGCAAATCCCAGTGGTTAATACCTACTGGGGCTGAGAGTACCGGAAGAATAAGCACCGGCTAACTACGTGCCAGCAGCCGCGGTAATACGTAGGGTGCAAGCGTTAATCGGAATTACTGGGCGTAAAGCGTGCGCAGGCGGTTGTGCAAGTCTGATGTGAAAGCCCCGGGCTTAACCTGGGAACGGCATTGGAGACTGCACGACTAGAGTGCGTCAGAGGGGGGTAGAATTCCGCGTGTAGCAGTGAAATGCGTAGAGATGCGGAGGAATACCGATGGCGAAGGCAGCCCCCTGGGATGACACTGACGCTCATGCACGAAAGCGTGGGGAGCAAACAGGATTAGATACCCTGGTAGTCCACGCCCTAAACGATGTCAACTAGCTGTTGGGGGTTTGAATCCTTGGTAGCGAAGCTAACGCGAGAAGTTGACCGCCTGGGGAGTACGGCCGCAAGGTTAAAACTCAAAGGAATTGACGGGGACCCGCACAAGCGGTGGATGATGTGGATTAATTCGATGCAACGCGAAAAACCTTACCTGGTCTTGACATGTAACGAACGCTGCAGAGATGTGGCGGTGCCCGAAAGGGAGCGTTAACACAGGTGCTGCATGGCTGTCGTCAGCTCGTGTCGTGAGATGTTGGGTTAAGTCCCGCAACGAGCGCAACCCTTGCCATTAGTTGCCATCATTAAGTTGGGCACTCTAATGGGACTGCCGGTGACAAACCGGAGGAAGGTGGGGATGACGTCAAGTCCTCATGGCCCTTATGACCAGGGCTTCACACGTCATACAATGGTCGGTACAGAGGGTCGCGAAGCCGCGAGGTGGAGCCAATCTCATAAAACCGATCGTAGTCCGGATCGCACTCTGCAACTCGAGTGCGTGAAGTCGGAATCGCTAGTAATCGCAGATCAGCATGCTGCGGTGAATACGTTCCCGGGTCTTGTACACACCGCCCGTCACACCATGGGAGTGAGTTTCACCAGAAGTGGGTAGGCTAACCGTAAGGAGGCCGCTTACCACGGTGGGATTCATGACTGGGGTGAAGTCGTAACAAGGTAGCCGTAGGGGAACCTGCGGCTGGATCACCTCCTTTCTAGAGAAGGTTGTTGATCGAGTACTTACAGCCTATCGGTTATTCGCGAGTTTGAGTATCGCGATCAGAGTGCTTAATGAGTACTGTGATCGCGTTGTTTAAACGCACTGATCTTTAACAAACTGAAGAAGCCGAATATATAAAGACGGCGAGAAAGACGATGGAGTTAAGTCTTCATTGGCTGGATCGTCATCTTGGGTATTTGATTGTATCTAGGCTACGTCGCCATATCAAAAGGGGCGGTGTAGTCGTCGCACAAACACAACTTGTTGTTTTAGTGATCCAGGTTACTGAAATGATAGGGTCAAGCGACTAAGTGCATCTGGTGGATGCCTTGGCGATCATAGGCGAAGAAGGACGTGTAAGCCTGCGAAAAGCGCGGGGGAGCTGGCAATAGAGCTTTGATCCCGCGATGTCCGAATGGGGAAACCCCTCCGCAAGGAGATCCCGTGCTGAATACATAGGCACGAGGAGGCGAACGCAGCGAACTGAAACATCTAAGTAGCTGCAGGAAAAGAAATCAACCGAGATTCCGTTAGTAGTGGCGAGCGAACGCGGAAGAGCCTGTACGTGTTATGGATTGTGTTAGTGGAAGGTTCATGGAAAGGACTGCCATAGTGGGTGATAGCCCCGTACACGAAAACGCATTCCAAGGACTAGGCGTACGATAAGTAGGGCGGGACACGAGAAATCCTGTCTGAAGATGGGGGGACCATCCTCCAAGGCTAAATACTCATGATCGACCGATAGTGAACCAGTACCGTGAGGGAAAGGCGAAAAGAACCCCGGGAGGGGAGTGAAATAGAACCTGAAACCGGATGCATACAAACAGTGGGAGCGGACTTGTTCCGTGACTGCGTACCTTTTGTATAATGGGTCAGCGACTTACGTTCAGTAGCGAGCTTAACCGAATAGGGGAGGCGTAGGGAAACCGAGTCCGAATAGGGCGATTTAGTTGCTGGGCGTAGACCCGAAACCGAGTGATCTATCCATGGCCAGGATGAAGGTGCGGTAACACGCACTGGAGGTCCGAACCCACTAGTGTTGCAAAACTAGGGGATGAGCTGTGGATAGGGGTGAAAGGCTAAACAAACTCGGAGATAGCTGGTTCTCCCCGAAAACTATTTAGGTAGTGCCTCATGTATCACTTCCGGGGGTAAAGCACTGTTATGGCTAGGGGGTCATTGCGATTTACCAAACCATGGCAAACTCTGAATACCGGAAAGTGCGAGCATGGGAGACAGACGGTGGGTGCTAACGTCCATCGTCAAGAGGGAAACAACCCAGACCGCCAGCTAAGGTCCCAAATGATCAGTTAAGTGGTAAACGAAGTGGGAAGGCCTAGACAGCCAGGATGTTGGCTTAGAAGCAGCCATCATTTAAAGAAAGCGTAATAGCTCACTGGTCGAGTCGTCCTGCGCGGAAGATGTAACGGGGCTCAAACTGATAACCGAAGCTGCGGATTTGCACGTAAGTGCAGATGGTAGGGGAGCGTTCTGTAGGTCTGAGAAGGTGTCTCGTAAGGGATGCTGGAGATATCAGAAGTGCGAATGCTGACATGAGTAGCGATAAAGCGGGTGAAAAGCCCGCTCGCCGAAAGCCCAAGGTTTCCTACGCAACGTTCATCGGCGTAGGGTGAGTCGGCCCCTAAGGCGAGGCTGAAAAGCGTAGTCGATGGGAAACGGGTTAAAATTCCCGTACTTTTATGCAGTGCGATGTGGGGACGGAGAAGGTTAGGTCATCAGACTGTTGGAATAGTCTGTTTAAGCCGGTAGGCTGGGGAGGTAGGCAAATCCGCCTTCCCTTAAGGCCGAGACGTGATGACGAGGGTCTACGGACCTGAAGTGACTGATACCACGCTTCCAGGAAAAGCCACTAAGCTTCAGCTGCATAAGAACCGTACCGCAAACCGACACAGGTGGGCAGGATGAGAATTCTAAGGCGCTTGAGAGAACTCAGGAGAAGGAACTCGGCAAATTGATACCGTAACTTCGGGAGAAGGTATGCCTCTTAGAGTGAATCCCCTGCGGGAGGAGCTTTGAGAGGTCGCAGAGAATCGGTGGCTGCGACTGTTTAACAAAAACACAGCACTGTGCCAACACGAAAGTGGACGTATACGGTGTGACGCCTGCCCGGTGCTGGAAGGTTAAGTGATGGGGTGCAAGCTCTTGATCGAAGCCCCAGTAAACGGCGGCCGTAACTATAACGGTCCTAAGGTAGCGAAATTCCTTGTCGGGTAAGTTCCGACCCGCACGAATGGCGTAACGATGGCCACACTGTCTCCTCCTGAGACTCAGCGAAGTTGAAGTGTTTGTGAAGATGCAATCTCCCCGCTGCTAGACGGAAAGACCCCGTGAACCTTTACTGTAGCTTTGCATTGGACTTTGAACAGACTTGTGTAGGATAGGTGGGAGGCTATGAAGTGGGAACGCTAGTTCTCATGGAGCCGTCCTTGAAATACCACCCTGGTGTGTTTGAGGTTCTAACCTTGGTCCGTGATCCGGATTGGGGACAGTGCATGGTAGGCAGTTTGACTGGGGCGGTCTCCTCCCAAAGTGTAACGGAGGAGTTCGAAGGTTACCTAGGTACGGTCGGAAATCGTGCTGATAGTGCAATGGCAAAAGGTAGCTTAACTGCGAGACCGACAAGTCGAGCAGGTGCGAAAGCAGGACATAGTGATCCGGTGGTTC
The DNA here is from genome assembly GCF_015291765.1 of Chromobacterium sp. Rain0013. Classification (NCBI taxonomy): domain Bacteria; kingdom Pseudomonadati; phylum Pseudomonadota; class Betaproteobacteria; order Neisseriales; family Chromobacteriaceae; genus Chromobacterium; species Chromobacterium sp. Rain0013. Next base: position 4,897,269 of record NZ_CP031514.1, on the reverse strand, counting down.
TGAATGGAAGGGCCATCGCTCAACGGATAAAAGGTACTCCGGGGATAACAGGCTGATACCGCCCAAGAGTTCACATCGACGGCGGTGTTTGGCACCTCGATGTCGGCTCATCACATCCTGGGGCTGTAGCCGGTCCCAAGGGTATGGCTGTTCGCCATTTAAAGTGGTACGTGAGCTGGGTTCAAAACGTCGTGAGACAGTTTGGTCCCTATCTGCAGTGGGCGTTGGAAGTTTGACGGGGGCTGCTCCTAGTACGAGAGGACCGGAGTGGACGCACCTCTGGTGTACCGGTTGTGACGCCAGTCGCATTGCCGGGTAGCTAAGTGCGGAAGAGATAACCGCTGAAAGCATCTAAGCGGGAAACTCGCCTGAAGATGAGACTTCCCTGAGGGCTTGACCCTCCTGAAGAGTCGTTCGAGACCAGGACGTTGATAGGTCGGGTGTGGAAGCGCTGTGAGGCGTTAAGCTAACCGATACTAATTGCTCGTGAGGCTTGATCCTATCATTTGAGTGGCTTGGGAGACTGAGCGACGAGATGTGGGTGTGCGACACAATTGAATACCGAATATATGTGGGCTGATCAAAGATCAGCCTAGGCTTCTTCTAGTTTGTACCAGTTTATGTCTGGTGGCCATAGCGAGGTGGTCCCACGCCTTCCCATCCCGAACAGGACCGTGAAACGCCTTAGCGCCGATGATAGTGTGGCATTCGCCATGTGAAAGTAGGACACCGCCAGACGCCCGATTGCGAAGCCCAGCTCAGACGAGCTGGGCTTTTGCATTGGTGTTCAGACCTTGCCAAGCCTCCCCATGGGAGGCTTTCGTGCGTCTGGGGCGCGCTGGAGGCTGAATAAGCACAACGGCAGTGCCGTTTTCTCTATTTCCTTCTTGTTTCTCTTCTTTAGAGTTGTTCGAGGCTTTGTGTTTGGCAGCCTGCAGCCGGAGCGGCACTTTTCATCACCATGTCCTAATTGCCTGTGCAGTGAACTAAGTCGCAAACTATCATCTAATTAGATAGTTACTAAATAAAATTAAAAAACTTTATACCACTGTACCTTTATGTCACTACACTAGGAAAGGACGCGAATGAGCGAGCATCTGTGTCGGGAAGTGAATTGCGGCGAGTCTATCGGCCGACGGACGGTGATGAAAACCGCCTTGGGCGCCGCGGCGCTATTTGCCATGGGTGCCGGCGGGGGCCTGAACGGCGTGGCGTATGCGGCGTCTTTGAGCAAGTCTCAGCGGGATGCGATGACGCCGGAGCAAGTGCTGGCGGAGATGGCGAAAGGCAATGAGCGCTTCCGAAGCGGCAAGCCGATGCAGCACGACTACTTGGCGCAAAAGCGTTCCAGCGCCGAGGGGCAGTACCCCTCCGCGGTGGTGCTCAGCTGCATAGATTCGCGCGCGCCGGCGGAAATCGTGATGGATGCGGGCATCGGCGAAACCTTTAATTCCCGGGTTGCCGGCAATGTGGTGAATGACGATTTGTTGGGCAGCATGGAGTTTGCCTGCGCGGTTGCCGGCGCCAAAGTGGTGCTGGTGATGGGGCATACCGCCTGTGGCGCTATCAAGGGGGCTATCGACCACGTGGAGTTGGGCAATCTGACGGGTTTGCTGGCGCGCATTCGGCCGGCGGTTTCTCTAACCAAGTATGATGGCGAGCGCAGCAGCAAGAATGCGGAGTTTGTCGATGCGGTGGCGCGCAGCAATGTGCTGCATACCATTGATCAGATTCGCAAGCGCAGCGATGTGCTGGCCAAGCTGGAGAAAGAGGGCCGGATCAAGATTGCCGGCGCGATGTATCACCTGAACGGCGGCCGCCTCGAGTTTCTGTAAACGCCGTTAACGAGAGCGTCGAGGCGACTTACTTCCCTGGCGCTCTAAGCAGTTCTTCCATGCGATCCTCCGAACAGACCTTGATGCCGGCCTGTCGCAACAGGCTGGCGGTCACACCTTCCCCGTCCTTGAGCTTGCCGGAAAATTCGCCGTCGTAGATGCGGAGCGTGCCGCATGAGGGGCTGTTTGCCTTCAACAGTGCCTGCCGGCAGCCATGGGCCTGAGCCAGGCGCAGGCTGGCCTGGGCTCCGCGCACAAAGGCGGCGCTGACATTTTCGCCGGCGGCGGTTTCCACCGTGGCCTGACCGCGCAGCGCGGCAGCGCCGTCGCCTCCGCGCAGCTCCGCCGCGGGCCTGGGCGTAGGCAGGCCGCCCATGCATTCTGGACAGGCGGGGATCAGGGTGAATTCTCGGCGCAATCGTGTCCAGTCATGCTCAGCCAGCGGTTTGGCCTGGCCGTCGTAGCGTACGGGCTGCCCCAGCAGGCAGGCGCTGACCAGCAGCGTAGGTTTCACTTCCATCGCGTTTCCAATAGCGCCGCCAGCTTGAGCGCGGCGGCGTGAAGTTCCTGTTCTTCCACTCCGGCGTAGCCAAGCACTAATCCGTTGCGGTCCACCGGGCCGATGAAGTGCTTGGTCAAAGGGCGCAGCCATAGTTGCTGCCGGGCGGCGGCGGCGCTGAGTTCCAACTCATCGAAGCCGGTCGGCAACTGAGCGACCAAGTGCAAGCCGGCCTCGCCGGCGGACAACGGCAGCGCGTCGCCCAGCGCGCGCTGCAGAGTGCCGCGCAGCAGGTGTTGCCGCAATTGGTAGAGCTCGCGCATATGCTTGATATGGCGGGCGAAATGACCTTGTTCGATGAAGTCGGCCAGCGCGGCTTGCACCTGGTAATTGCCCTCCCGGTACAAACGCGCCAGGACGCGGCGGAACGGCTCCACCAGCGTTTCGGGCAGGATCAGGTAGCCCAGTCCCAGCGCGGGAAACATGACTTTGCTGAAGGTTCCGAGATAAATGACGCGCTCGCTGTCGGCCAGCCCTTGCAGGGAGGCGATGGGGTGGGTGGTGTAGCGGAATTCGCTATCGTAGTCGTCTTCTATGATCCAACTGTCGTGTAGCTTGGCTAACTGAAGCAGTGCTAACCGCCGCGCCAGCGACATGACGACGCCGGTTGGATATTGATGGGACGGGGTGATGTAAATCAGACGCGGAGGCGTGGCCTGATGCGCGGGGGTCGGGGCCATGCCTTGGGCGTCAACGGGAACCGGGACGATGTTCAGTTCCGCTGCTCGCAGCGCGGCCTGCGCGCCGCTGTAGCCGGGATCTTCCACCCAGGCGTCGTCGCCGGGGTCGGCCAATAGCCGGGCCAGCAGTTCCAGTCCTTGCTGCGCGCCTTGGGTGATGACGATTTGCTCCGGCTGGCAGCGCACCGAGCGCGATAGATACAGGTATTGGCTGAGGGAGCGCTTGAGTTCGGGCAGACCGCCGTCGTGGCGGTAGTGCAGATGGTCCAGCTGCGGGCGTTGGATATGGTTTTGCAGGCAGCGCTGCCATTGGGCGTGGGGGAATTGTTTCAGCTCTGGCGTCCCAGGGGCGAAGGCGCCAGCCAGCCCAGTGGGCAGCGTGCAGTGGCCGGAGACGCGCTGGCCGCGTTGCGACAGCCCCGGGTGTTGCTGAGTGCGCTGCGGCGGAGCGGAACGCGGGCTGAATAAGGCCGCGACATAAGTGCCTGAGCCGTGACGGCTTTCCAGATAGCCTTCGGCGCCCAGTTGTTCATAGGCGTTGAGAATGGTGTTGCGGCCCAGAGCCAGTTCCGCCGCCAGCGCGCGGCTGGCCGGCAAGGGCGCGCCGCCGGCTAACTGACCGGCGCGGATCAGTTCGCGCAATAAGCGGTACAGCTGGCGAGCCAGGCTTTCCGCGCCTTGACGTTGCAGCCGCTGGCGCAGGAAATCGATCAACCACTCGGTGGACAAAGTGGTTCCTCCATATTTTGCATGGTGGCACTGTTTAGGGTATGACTTGTCGCTTAGGCTAACAGCATTTACAAGGCCACAGGAGAAAAAAATGTTGAGCCAGCAAGATTTTTACGCCGCCAAGCTGGCGTACGAGATGGACGCCGCCGATGTCTGGAGTGCTTTGCAAGCCGGAGAAAAATTGGTGTTGATCGACGCGCGCGCGGAAGAGGCCTTCCTTAAGGAAACCCTGCCCGGCGCCGTGTCCGTGCCGCATAGAACCATGGACGAGGCAAGCACCGCGCACTTGCCCAGGGATGCGGTTCTGGTGTCGTTCTGCGATGGCATCGGTTGCAATGCGTCGACCAAGGGGGCCTTGAAACTGGCGCGTCTTGGCTTCAATGTGCGCGAATTGCAGGGCGGCCTGGATTGGTGGGTACGCGACGGCTATGCAACCACGGCGCGAGCTGGCGTCGCCGTGTCCTGCGCATGCTGAAGGAGAAGGCGATGATTGAGGCGAGCATGGCGTCGGCGGGCACGGTCAACGCCTTGGGCCAGGCGGTGGGGCTGCCGGTGTCGGAGTGGCGCGAGGCGGCCTGGCCGCCTAAGACGGATCTGCGGGGGAAGTTCTGCCGGCTGGAACCGCTGCAGGCCGAGCGGCACGGCCCAGGCCTGTTCGCGGCGATGGGCGCGGACGCGGAGGGGCGCAACTGGACTTATCTGAGCTATGGCCCGTTTGCCGCTTACGCCGACTTCTCTGATTGGCTGACCGAGCAGCAACGGCAGCGTGATCCGCACTTTTACGCGATCGTGGACGCTGTCAGCGGGGAGGCGCTTGGTGTAGCCGCCTATTTGCGCATTGACCCGAAGATGGGCTGCATCGAGGTGGGGCATCTGAATTTCTCTCCCTTGCTGCAGCGCAGGCCGGCGGCGACGGAAGCGATGTATCTATTGATGCGTCAGGCCTTCGCGCTGGGTTATCGCCGTTATGAATGGAAATGCGACGCCTTGAACCAGCCTTCACAGCGGGCGGCGCTAAGGCTGGGTTTCCGCTTCGAGGGTCTGTTCCGGCAGGCCATGGTTTACAAGGGGCGTAATCGCGATACCGCCTGGTTTTCCGTCCTGGATCATGAGTGGCCGGCATTGCGGCTGGGCTTCGAGAACTGGTTGTCCGCTGACAATTTCGACGCGGCGGGCGAGCAGCGCCGAACATTGGCGCAATGGAGGGGAGAGGATTGATTTGGCCAGCGGACTTCAAGCCGCCACGCTAGGCAGGTACAATGAGTGTTTGATTTATTGAATAGATTCGCTTGCCAGATGAAATCCCTGCCGCGTAATGCCCGCATCAAGGGCGAGCCGTTTTTGCCCAACCGCTTCATTTTTGGTGATGCCGTTGACGATCAGGGCCTGGAAGGTTCCGAGTACCTGATTCACACCGAAGCGCCGGCTTTTGTTTGCCGTTTGGTTGGCGATGACGACACGGACTTTCCCGGACGCGATCGCGAAGGTCTGACTAGCGCCATGCTGTTCGACGAGGCGGACAATGTGACGGTCTATGTCTGCAATCTGCGTCTGCGTTTATTCGACTTCAACTTCAGCAATGAAGACGAGATGCCGACCGTGGGCCAGTTGCAGGCGATCTGCGACGAAGCGATGCAAGCTTATCAGCGTCTGCACAAGGCCTATGCCGACCGCGAGGCAGCGGGTCCGGTTCCGCGCGAGATGCGCACCGGCCCTACCGAGCCGCTGCCTCCGGCGGAGCGCGGTCGCGCGGTGAAGCAATTGGTGGAGCTGGCGCGCCGCGCGGTGGATCAGCCCATGGAGCGCGCGCAGCTGGCAGGCGAGGTGCAGATGGCGCTGGCGGCCGGCGACCAGGCCGTGTTCACCGAGTCGCAACTGGCGCTGTTGTCCCAACCGGCCGCGCGTCAGTTGCTGGTCAATTGCGCGCGCGACGCAATCGCTTTCCCCGAGGTGATGCGCAAGGATGGCTCGGTGGTGTCGTTCGAACTCTGGGCCTTGCCGTTCGCGTTTTCACGCGCTCAGGGCGGCGTGTGGTGGCATTTCCCTCAGCTGGAGCGGCTGGAAGTGGTGCTGGCGGATGCACTGGAGGTGCCGGAGCAGTCGATACTGTGGATTTCGCCCACCTTGTTCTCTCTGGAGATGCTGAACGAACGCGCCTGCCAAGACCTGGTGCAGTTGGCGCCGGTGATGGATGCGGGTTGCGATTTCGCGCCGCTGGATCCGGACTCCTCGCGCGCCACATACGAGGCGGCGCGCAAGACCAACGAGCCGCAACTGGTGCTGGCCTGGATTCCCTTCTTGGTGGAGCGCGGGGCTTTGCCGCCGGAGCAGGCGCGCCGTTTGGCGCGCAAGGCACTGGATGCGGCGATGCCGCTGGTACAGCAGGCGGTGGGCGCCGAGATGGAATACGGCGAGGCCGAACTGTTCGCGCCCTTGCCCTGGTGGGAGGCGGTGCAGACCGGTGTACGAGCCTGGAACCGCAAGCGCCTGGGCGTGACCGCGGCCTTGCTGGCCGCGAGCGCGGGCGGGGTGCAAGAGCTGGAGGCTGTTGCGGAATATCAGCCGGAAATGCAGGGCTACGAAGTGGGCTTCCGCCTGCGCGGCCGAGAGGAAGTGGCGGCGCACGCGCCGTGGCTGGTGACGCCGGATGTGGCGCCTGAGCGCGACGAGGCCTGGCGGGATCTGGCTGAATGCCTGAAAGAGGCCGGGATTCCCCTGTCGGAGACCTTGGCCAAGTTCCACTAAGAGCGGCTAACAAAATACCTGATGCTGCGTTGCGCCGACTTGCCGTACTCAAGTACTGCCTGCGTCGGCGCGCCTTGCCTCAGCCGTGAAACTGATTTTTGTTAGCCGTACTTGTTCAATGTGTGCTGAGCTTCGGCGGTGCGGCCTTGGAAGGCTCTTCAGAGTGCTTGTGTACCGTGTGTACATTCCACTTCTTCTGCGCTTGCTCTTGCTCGCGAGATTTTGAACAGGTTCTAAGCGTCGCGACTGCGGCAATAAAAAACGGGCTGGATATCCAGCCCGTTTCGCATTGGCGGGGCGCTTTACTGGTCGATGCCGCCTAGCAGTACGTATTTGATTTCCAAATAGTCCTCGATGCCGTACTTGGAGCCTTCACGCCCCAGGCCGGATTGCTTGACGCCGCCGAAGGGCGCGGCCTCGTTGGACAGAATGCCGGTGTTGACCGCCACCATGCCGTATTCCAGACCTTCTGACACGCGGAAAATGCGTCCGATATCGCGGGCGTAGAAGTAGCTGGCCAGGCCGAACTCGGTGTCGTTGGCCATCCGGATCGCCTCTTCTTCGGAATGGAAGCGGAACAGCGGCGCCAGCGGGCCGAAGGTTTCCTCCTTGGCCACCTTCATTCGCGGCGTAACGTCGGTGATTACCGTCGGTTCGAAGAAGCTGTGACCCAGCGCGTGGCGCTTGCCGCCTGCCACCAGTTTGCCGCCCTTGGCCAGCGCGTCGGCGATGTGTTCTTCCACTTTGGCCACTGCGTTCATGTCTATCATCGGGCCTTGGGTGACGCCAGGCTCCAGACCGTTGCCCACTTTGAGCTTGGCCACCGCGGCGGCGAACTTCTCTGCGAAGGCGTCGTAGACGCCATCCTGCACCAACAGACGGTTGGCGCAGACGCAGGTCTGGCCGGCGTTGCGGTATTTAGAGATGATGGCGCCTTCCACCGCGGCGTCGAGGTCGGCGTCGTCGAATACGATGAAGGGCGCGTTGCCGCCCAATTCCATCGACACTTTTTTGACGGTGTCCGCGCATTGAGCGATCAGCTTGCGGCCCACTTCGGTGGAGCCGGTGAAGGAGAATTTCTTTACCAAGTCGCTGCCGGTCAGCACCGCGCCGATTTCGCTGGAGCCGCCGGTGAGCACCGAGAACACGCCGGCGGGAATGCCCGCGCGTTCTGCAAGCACGGCCAGGGCCAGGGCCGAGAGCGGGGTCTGGCTGGCTGGGCGCACCACCATTGGGCAGCCGGCGGCCAGCGCCGGGGCCGCTTTGCGCGTGATCATCGCATTGGGGAAGTTCCACGGCGTGATCGCTGCGGTGACGCCGATTGGTTCCTTGTTGACCAGGATGCGCTTGTCGGCGCCGGGAGAGGGGATGGTGTCGCCGTACAGGCGCTTGGCTTCTTCAGCGTACCACTCGATATAGGAGGCGCCGTAGGCGATTTCGCCCTTGGCTTCCGAGAGCGGCTTGCCCTGTTCGCTGGTGAGGATGACCGCCAGGTCGTCCTGATTCGCCATCACCAGATCGAACCAACGGCGCAGCAGGGCGGCGCGTTCTTTCGCCGGCTTGCGTTTCCAGAGAAGGAAGGCTTCAGCCGCGCCGGCCACGGCGCGCTCGGCCTCGGCCTTGCCCATTTTGGGCACGCTGGCGATAGTTTCGCCCGTGGCGGGGTTAGTGACGGGAATGGTTTCGCCGTTGTCGGCATCCAGCCAGGCGCCGTTCACATAGCACTGCTGCTTCAGCAGCGCGGGGTCTTTCAAATTCAACATGGGTTCTCCAACGCAGAGATGTCGGACTAGGCCCGCGCCGGCGGCGCGGGCACGGCGCGGCCTTTAAGCTTTGAGCGCGGCTTCCAGCTTGGCCAGGGCTTCTTCGAACACCGCGTCTTCTATGGTCAGCGGGAACAGGAAGCGCACCACATTGGCGTAGACGCCGCAGGTCAGCAGGATCAGGCCGGATTCCAAGGCCTTGGTCTGCACTTTCTTGGCGAAGTCCGGGTCGGGGTGCGGGCTGCCGGGCTGATTGAATTCCACCGCCAGCATTGCGCCCAGCCCGCGGACCTCGGCGATCTGCGGCACCGCGCTCTTCAGGCCGTGCAGTTTTTCCTTCAGCAGCTCGCCCAGGCGGTTGGCACGGTCCAGCAGCTTTTCTTCGGCGATGACGTCGATCACCGCCAGCGCCGCGGCCACCGCCAGCGGGTTGCCGGCATAGGTGCCGCCCAGGCCGCCGGGGGCGGGAGCGTCCATCAGCTCGGCCCGGCCGGTCAGCGCGGACAGCGGGAAACCGCCGGCCAGCGATTTGGCCATGGTGATCAGGTCGGCCTGCACCGGATAGTGCTCCATCGCGAACAGCTTGCCGGTGCGGGCGAAACCGGACTGCACTTCGTCGGCGATCAGCAGGATGCCGTGCTCGTCGCAAATCTTGCGCAGCCGGACCACCCACTCGCTGGGCGCGACGTAGAAACCGCCTTCGCCTTGCACCGGCTCAAAGATGATGGCGGCGACGCGTTTGGGGTCGACGTCGTACTTGAACAGCTTTTCCAGCCCGTTCAGGGAGTCTTCCACGGACACGCCGTGCAGCGCGTTGGGATAGGGAGCGTGATAGACGTCGCTGGGGAAGGGGCCGAAGCCCACTTTGTACGGGACCACCTTGCCGGTCAGCGCCATGCCCAGCAGGGTGCGGCCGTGGAAGGCCCCGCCGAAGGCGATCACCCCGGCGCGGCCGGTGGCGGCGCGCGCCACTTTCACCGCGTTTTCCACTGCTTCGGCGCCGGTGGTGAACAGCGCGGTTTTCTTCGCGTGTTGGCCCGGCGTCAGCTGGTTCAGCCGCTCGGCAAGACGGATATAGGATTCGTACGGGACAACTTGATAGCAGGTGTGACTGAACCGGGACAGCTGTTCGGCGACCGCGGCCTGTACTTTGTCATGCAGATGGCCGGTATTCAATACGCCAATGCCGCCGGCGAAATCGATATAGCGTTTGCCGTCGGTATCCCAGACTTCGGCATTCTTGGCGCGCTCGGCAAAGAAGCCGCACATCACGCCCACGCCGCGCGGGGTGGCGTCGGCCTTGCGTTGCATCAAATCCTTATTGCTCATCTGCTATCTCCTCGGCGTTGTGCGGTCGGCGCCGCGTCTGGCGGACCGCCGCGAATCGGTGTCGGAGCGATGCCGGTCTATCGTGGCGCCGGCTGGCCGCTCCGTGGCTTGGCTTTCATTATTCTTGTCTGACCGTCTCAGCACCTGTTTACGATCTGTTGCGCATTGGCGGAATAGTTTAGACAAGGGCGTTAAAAACGGTTTCGAAATGCGTACATTCCGCTCTCTTAGCCGCAATGACTTGTCTCGCCCACGCTCGTGATATCGTAAGCACGTTCTCAGGCATTCTATGTTTGTGTTTAGCAAAAAGCTACACGCGCACTAAAAAATTAAACACCTGTTGCGCGGATGCCAGCGGAGGAGCGTGGAAGGGGCGGGGAGACGGCGGCCATGCCTGCTGGCATGGCTGCGGAGAACTTGAGCCAAGGCGCGCCGACGCAGGCAGTACTTGAGTACGGCAAGTCGGCGCGCAGCATCAGGGGGTTGTTAGCCACTCTTAGCGGGGGTTAACGGCGGATGACGGCGTTGAGCTTGCTCAGTACCTCGCTATCCAATTGGCCGGCGGCCTGGGACAGCGACAGCCGCGCGATCAGATACTCATACTTGGCGGTGGCCAGGCTGGTGAGCGTCGAGTAGTAAGCCTGTTCGGCTTGCAGCAGGTCGATATTGGTGCGGATGCCCACTTCCTTGCCCAGGCGGGTGGATTCCACCTTGCTCTTGGCGGAGATCAGCAATTGCTCCTGAGCGCGCACCAGAGCCGCGCCGTTTGTAACGCCCAGGAAGGTGCGGCGCACGTCTTCGCGCACTTGGCGGCGGACGGCTTCCAGCTTGTCCTTGGCGGACTCCTGCTGCGCCGCCGCCTCGCGCACTTGCGAGTTGATGCCGCCGCCGGCGAACAAGGGCAGGGTGATGCCGACGCCTATGCTGCTGCCGCGGGTGTGAGGCTGCTGCATCGGGGCGCGGGTCTGGGTATCGCTGTAGCCGGCGGTCAGGCTGATCACCGGCAGGTGGCCGCCTTTTTTCTCGGTGACGTTCTTGCCGGCGATTTCCAGCGTTTGCTCGGCGGCCTTGATGCTCAGGCTGTTGCGCAGGGCGATCCCGATCCAGGCTTCCAGGGTAGCCGGGGTCGGCAGTTCCAGCGGCAGCTTGTCCAACACCGGTTGGATGGTCTTGGGGTCCAGCCCGGTGATGCGGCGCAGATTGTTCTCCGCCAATTCCAGGCTGTTGATCGCCTTGATTTCCTGGGCCACCGCGCCGTCGTAGCCGGCTTGGGCTTCGTGGGTGTCGGTGATGGTGGCGGTGCCCACTTCGAAGGCGGTCTTGGCTTGTTCCAATTGTTGCTGGAACGTTTTCTTGCTGGCGCTGGTGGCGGACAGGGTGTCCTTGGCCAGCAGCACGTTGAAATAAGCTTGGGAGGTATCCAGGATCAGCTGTTGTTCAGCTGCGCCGTAGCTGGTTTCCGCTTGCAGAGTGGCCAGCTTGCCTTTTTGGTAGCCTGTGTATTTGCTGACATCGAACAGCGGCTGTTGCAAGTTGACGCCGTAGGTGGTGGAGTCGTAACCGCCTTGGCCCGCGGGTGCGATTGGATTGGTGTAATTGTAATTGGCGGTGGCGCCCACCTGGGGCATCAGCAGCGCGCGGCTTTGCGTCGCTTTTTCCCGGCCGGCGTCGAGGTCGGAGCGCGCGGCGGCGAAGTCGGCGTTGTAATCGCGGGCGGCGCGCCAGGCTTCAACCAGGTCGAAGGCGTGGGCCGGCAGGGCGAAACCCAGCAGCAACAGGCTGCCCAGCAGGGGCAATCGGAATCGGGTCTTGTTCATTTGTGTTTATATGCTCGGTTTGTTTTGTCTCGTCGCGCGGCAAGGTGTCGTCAGGCCTGAGGCCGCCGCACCTTGAACCATTGCGCGTACAGCGCCGGCAGGAACAGCAGGGTTAGCACCGTGGCCACCAGCAGCCCGCCCATGATGGCCACGGCCATCGGTCCCCAGAACGTGCTGCGGCTCAGCGGGATCATCGCCAGGATGGCCGCCAATGCCGTCAGCATGATAGGCCTAAAACGTCTAATTGTGGAGCCGACAATAGCGTGCCAGGGATCGATGCCGTCGCGAATGTCGTGTTCGATCTGGTCAACTAGGATAACCGAGTTGCGCATGATCATGCCGGACAGCGCGATGACCCCCAGCATGGCGACGAAGCCGAACGGAGCGCTGAAAGCGATCAGGGTCAGCGTCACGCCTATCATGCCCAGCGGCGCGGTCAGCAGCACCATGATGCTGCGTTGCACGCTGTGCAGCTGCAACATCAGCAGGGTTACCACCACCACCAGCATCAACGGCGCCACCGCCGCAATGGCTTTTTGCGATTTGGCGCTGGATTCCATGCTGCCGCCGGTTTCGATGTGATAGCCCAGCGGCAGCGTCTGCTCCAACGCTTGCATCTTGGGCAGCAGTTGCCGGGAGATGTCCGCGCCCTGGGCGCCTTCCGCCGGATCCGCGCTCACCGTGATGGCGGGCAGGCGGTTGCGCCGCCAGATGATGCTTTCTTCCGGCTGGTATTCGATGTGTCCTATCTGCGACACCGGCACAAAGCGGCCGCTGCCGGTTTGTATCATCAAGTTGCCGAGGCCGGCGACATTCTTGCGTTCGTCCGGATTGAGCCGCGCGACGATGGCGATGGCCTGGTCGCCTTCGCGGAAGCTGGTCACGGTGGCGCCGGAAATCAGCATCTGCAATTGCTGCGACAATTGCTGAGAGGACAGGCCGAGCGCGCGCGCCTTGTCCTGATCGATGCGGATGCGCAGGGCCTTCACCTGCTCGCCCCAGTTGATATTGACCTGGCGGGTGGATGGATGCGCGCGCATCAGCGCTTCCACCTGGGCGGCGATGGCGCGCACCTTGACGTGGTCCTCGCCCATCACCCGAAATTGCACCGCGTAGCCCACCGGCGGACCGTTCTCCAGCCGGGTCACCCGGCCGCGGACATTGGGGAAGTCGTTGTCGAATAGCTTTTCCAGCCGTTTCTTCACGTCTTCGCGCACATGTTCGTCCCGGGTCATCAACATCAGCTGCGCATAGTTCAAGTGTTGCAGCTGCTGATCCAGCGGCAGATAGAAACGCGGGCTGCCGCTGCCGACGTAGCTGGTGACGCTGACGATGTCCGGGTCGCGTTTGAGCAGGGCTTCCAGTTTTTCAACTTCGCGCTCGGTGGCCTGATGACTGGCGCCGCGCGGCAGCCACATGTCCACCATCAGTTCGGGCCTGTTGGACGAGGGGAAAAACTGTTGAGCCACCAGCAGCTTGAAGGCCAGCAGGGATAGCACGAAGGCGGCCAGCGTCAGGGCGATCACGGTCTTGCGCCGTTCCAGGCACCATTCCACCACCCTGCGGAAGCGGCGGTAGAACGGTTTGTCGTAAACATCGTGCGCCTCGTAGTGCTGGAGGTTTTCCGGCAACAGCTTGTAGCCCAGGTAGGGAGTGAACACCACCGCGACGATCCAGGACAGCACCAGCGCGATGCCGACCACGGCGAACAGGCTGAACACGTATTCGCCGGCGTTGGACTTGGCGATGCCCACGGGCAGGAAAGTGGCGGCGGTGATCAGGGTGCCGGTCAGCATGGGGAAGGCGGTGCTGGTGTAGGCGAAGGTGGCGGCCTGAAACTTGCTCCAGCCTTGTTCCAGCTTCAGTGCCATCATTTCCACCGCGATGATGGCGTCGTCCACCAGCAGCCCCAGCGCGATGATCAAGGAACCCAGCGAGATACGCTGCAGGTCGATATTGAAGAAATACATGGCCAGAAAAGTCATTGCCAGCACCAGCGGGATGGACAGCGCCACCACGATGCCGGTGCGCAGGCCCAGGCTGAAGAAGCTGACGGCCAGCACGATGACTACGGCCTCCACCAGCGAACGCATGAATTCGCCAACCGCGTTCTTGACCACCTTGGGCTGGTCGGAAACCGAATGGATTTCCAGGCCCACGGGCATCTTGGACTGGATCTGCCGCATGGCCGCATCCAGCTTTTTGCCCAAGCGCAGCACGTCGCCGCCGCCCTTCATGGTGATGGCCATGCCCAGCACCGGTTTGCCGTTGAAGCGCATGGTGCTGAGCGGCGGATCAATGTAGCCGCGTTTGACCGAGGCGATATCGCCCAGGCGGAAGGTTTTGCCGTTGACGGTGACCGGGGTGGCGGCAATAGCCTCCACGCTGGCGTAGTTGCCGGTGGGGCGGACCCAGATGCGGTCGCTGGCGGTTTCGAACACGCCGGACGGCGTCATCGCGTTTTGTTGTTGCAAGGCTTTCCAGATGGCGCTGGTGTCCAGCCCCAGCGAAGCCAGCTTGGCGGTGGACAGGTCCACGTAGACGCGCTGCTCCTGCACGCCCAGCAGGCTGACCTTGGCCACGTCCGGCACGCGCAGGATCTCGCGTTTGGCGTCCTCCAGGTATTGGCGCACTTCCTCGTAGCTGAAACCGTCGCCGGCGAAGGCGTAGATATTGCCGAAGGTGTCGCCGAACTCGTCGTTGAAGAACGGTCCCTGGACTTCCGCGGGCAGGGTGGCGCGGATATCGCCTATCTTCTTGCGCACCTGGTACCACAGTTGTTGCACGTTCTTGGGCGGCACGTCTTCGCGCACCGAAATCAGCAGCAGGCTCTCGCCCGGTTTGGTATAGCTTTGGACGTAGTCAATCTCGCCCATCTCCTGCAGCTTTTCCTCCAGCTTGTTGGTGACCTGCTGTTCCATCTCCAATGTGCCGGCGCCGGGCCAGTAAGCTTGCACCAGCATGGCCTTGAAGGTGAATTCCGGGTCTTCCTTCTGGCCCAGCTGGGTGTAGGCCCAGACTCCGGCCAGCATCAGCATCACCATCAGGTAGCGCACCAAGGACTGGTGACGCAGCGCCCATTCCGACAGATTCAGTTTTTTCATGGCCGTCTCAGTGCTCCAACAGTTTCACGGCCTGGCCGTCGCGCAGCAGGTGGATGCCGGCGGTGACGATTTTGTCGCCAGGCCGCACGCCCTGGGACAGGGTGGCGGAGTCGGCGTCTACGCGGCTGACCGTCACCGCGCGGCGAGCGACCTTGCCGTTGGCGGCGATCAGCCAGACATAGTGCTTGCCCTGTTCGTCCAGCAAGGCGGTCAGCGGCAGCCGCATCTGCGCGTCCGCGGCGTTAGGCAAGGCGACGCTGGCGGTCATTCCCAATTGCAGGCGGCTGGAGTCGCCGCTGATGGCGACGCGGGCGGCGTAAGTGCGGGTAGCGGGATCGGCGTCGGCCGCTAACTCGCGCAGCGTGCCCGACATCGGCGCGCCGCCGTTCCATAGACTCACCTGGAATTGGCCGGCGCGGCGCACCTTGTCCAGCGCGTTCTCCGGCACTTGGACCGCGACCTCGCGCGCGCCGTCCTGCGACAGTCTAGCCATGGCCTGACCGGCGGCCACGACCAGGCCGGGCTCGGCAACCATCTGGCTCAGCACGCCGTCGGCGTCCGCCACCAGGCTGGTGTAGCCGGTTTGATTGCGGCTGGCGGCGAACTGCGCCTTGGCTTGATCCACCTTGGCCCGAGCGGCGTTGACCGCGTTCTGTTGCCCGTCCACCTGCGCCTGGCTGACGAACTGCTTGGCCAGCAGCTCGCGGTAGCGTTTCAGGTTCAGCTCTTGTTGGCCCAGGTCGGATTGCGCGGCGGCCAACTGAGCTTGTTTGGCCGACAGGTCCAGCGCGTAGTCGCTGGGGTCCAGCCGCGCCAGCACCTGACCTTTTTTCACCCGGTCGCCGCTATTGGCCAGCTTGGCCACCACTTTGCCGGCCACGCGGAAGGCCAGATTGGTCTCGTGACGGGCGCGGATTTCGCCGGAGTAGCTATCGCCTTGTTGCTGGGCGGTGGCGCCCGCCACCACGTAACGGACGGGGCGAGGCGCTTCCGGAGGCGCCTCCGGTTTGCCGCAGGCGGCGAGGGTCAGACTGACGATGCCTAGCCAGAGGCAGTGAGCGGCGGTTTTCATGTCAATTCTCGCAGGTTGGATTCTTCAGGCCTTGCAGCACCAACTGCAAGGCTTCGCTCAGGTGCGCGCGGGAGTACTGATGCGAGTAGCCGCAAACATCGGGCACCACCTTGGCGAAGGAGTGGGCCCAGGTCATCGCCATCACCAGGGGGGCCAGCAGAGCGTCGCTGCTGCTGGCGATGGGCAGGACGCGGAATTCTCCGCTATCCATGCCGCGGCGCAGGATGTGCTCGATCATGCTCAGACAAGGGGAAATCACTTCCGTGGTGTAGAAGCGCGCCAGTTCCGGGAAGTTGGTGGCTTCGGCTATGGCCAGCTTGCACAGGCCGGCGGCGGGCGTGGCGCCCACTTCATCCCACCACTTGAGCAGGAGGATTTGCAGCAGCTCGCCTACCGGCCCCGTATGTTGTTGTTCCAGTTCTACGAAGGCGCTGAGCCGGCTGGATAAATGGTGGCGCACCATGGCTTTGAAGATCTCTTCCTTATTTTGGAAGTACAGATAAGGCGTGCCCTTGGTCACGCCGGCGGCGCGGGCGATGTCTTCCATCTTGGTGGCGCTGAAGCCTTTTTCTACAAACAGGGTCAGCGCGGCGTCCAGGATTTCGCTGGGACGCGCGTCTTTTTTGCGCTGCCAGCGCGAGGCGGGGACTTGTGCCATGGGGATATAGCTGAATATTGGTTCATTAATAAGTTGGACTGTATTGCAAAATGCCGTTGTTCTGCAATTAATAAATTACAGTTCATTAACCGGTTTGATTAAAATGCAACAGATCAGACCACTAGGTCAGAACCGTCATATCGCCGGCCGGCAACGGTCCGGCGCAACCATGGAGAACGCCGTGCCGACCGATGCAGCAGAAAAAGCCCTGATTCTTGCCGAAGCCCTGCCCTATATCCGCCGTTTCGCCGGCAAGACCCTGGTGATCAAGTACGGCGGCAACGCCATGACCGACGCGGCATTGAAAGAGGGTTTCGCCAAGGACGTGGTTTTACTCAAGCTGGTGGGCATCAACCCGGTAGTGGTGCACGGCGGCGGGCCGCAGATCAACGAACTGTTGAACCGCGTTGGCAAGCAGGGCGAGTTCATTCAGGGCATGCGCGTGACCGACTCGGACACCATGGATTTGGTGGAAATGGTGCTGGGCGGCCTGGTGAACAAGGAAATCGTCTCGCTGATCAACAAGCACGGGGGCAAGGCGGTGGGCCTGACCGGCAAGGACGGGCATTTCATTCGCGCCAGCAAAATGTATTTGAAGTCCGAAACCGATGATGAGATCGACATCGGCCAGGTGGGCGAAATCTCCGGCATCGATCCGTCGCTGGTGTCTTTGCTGGACAGCCAGGACTTCATCCCGGTGGTGGCGCCCATAGGCGTCGGCGAAGACGGCGAAGCCTACAATATCAACGCCGACCTGGTGGCCGGCAAATTGGCGGAGACTCTGGGCGCGGAAAAGCTGGTGTTGATGACCAATACCCCGGGCGTGTTGGACAAGAACGGCAAGTTGTTGACCGGCTTGTCCGCGCTGCAAGTGGACGGCTTGTTCGCCGACGGCACCATACATGGCGGCATGCTGCCCAAGATCAGCTCGGCGTTGGACGCGGCGCGCAACGGCGTCAACGCGGTGCACATCATCGATGGGCGCGTGCCGCATGCGCTGTTGCTGGAGATCCTGACCGACGCGGGCGTCGGCACCATGATCCGGGCCTGACGCGCCGCGAGGTCTCGGCTTGGGGATGGCGGGCAGGCTTGCGTGCTTACCGAGGCGTCGCAGCCTGCGCTATAGTGGATTGGTAGGCGCTCGTCCGCGTCGTCCGGCGGTGGGAGAGGGCTACGGGAACGGCCGGATTGCCGGTTTGAAAGGGGACATGCATGCAAACGGTAAGACAGTTGTTGGACAGCAAGCCAAACCGCGCCTTGGTCTATGTGAACCCGGAGAGCACGGTGTTCCAGGCTTTGCAGGTGATGGCGGAAAACGATATTGGAGCGGTGCTGGTGATGGAGGAGGGCGGCATCGTCGGCATCTTCTCCGAGCGCGATTACGCGCGGCGCATCGTGTTGCAGGGACGCACTTCCGCCGGCACCAAGGTGCGAGACATCATGACCAGCCGCGTGGTCTACGTGACGCCCAGCCAAACGTTGGACGACTGTATGGGCCTGATGACCGAAAAGCGCATTCGCCACCTGCCGGTATTGGAAGGCAGCGATGTGATGGGCATGTTGTCCATTGGCGACTTGGTCCGCGCCACCATAGAGGAGCAGGAGCAGGTGATCAATCACCTGGTCCATTACATCCAGTCCGCCTGAACCCGGCGAACGGTCTCGCGCGCTTAGAGCCTGTTCAAAATCTAGCGAGCAAGAGCGAGACAAGGCGAAAACGGCCGAGAAAGCGGAGTGTACACACGGTACATGAGCATTTCGAAGCCGTACTCACCGTGTAACGCTCCACGACGCACAGCCAATCGTAAACAGGTTCTTAGCCCAGCGGTGCCAGCCGCTGACGCAAGGCCTTCAAGGCCGGCGCGATGCGTTCGCGCATCGCGCTTTCGTTCAAGGCGAAGGCCGGGCCGCTGGCGTTCAGCGCCATCGCCGGCTGGCCGGGCACGGCCAAGTGCACGCCCACCGCCATCACATCCGGTTCGTACTCTCCAAAGGACGCGGAATAGCCTTGGTGCAGATAGTCTTGGCGGGCCTCCTCCAAGCGCGTGCTGATTTCCCCCCATTCCGCGCCGTAGCGCGCGGCCAGCACCGGCTGCAGCTTGAGTTGCTCCGTCGCCGTCAAGCCGGCGTAATAAGCGCGGCCTATGGCGGTGGTGGCTAGCGGTACCCGCGAGCCCACGGTCAGCTGTACCGAAATGCGCGCCGGGCTGCGGCAGGTCTCCAGATAGACCATATCGCTGCCGTCGCGCAGCGCCAGGCTGATGGACATGCCCTGTTCCAGAGCGAACTCGCGCATCAGCGGTCCGGCGATCTGGCGGATGTCGTAGCTGGCCAGGACAGTGGAGCCCAAAGCCAGCACAGCCAGCCCTAGCCGGTAGTGGCCGCTGGCCTCGTCCTGGGCCAGATAGCCCAGCCGGGTCAGGGTGTAGCTCAAACGCGACACTGTTGATTTGGGCAGGCCGGTGCGTTTGGCCAGCTCCTGGTTGGACAGCGCCAGCTCGCCAGGGCGAAACGCCGCCAGTACTTCCAGCCCGCGCGCCAGCGCGGTGACGAACAACCGGTCCTTATCTGTTTCCAAATCCATTGCATCCATCTTGTTTGGTGAGCCTCCGCTTGGGTTGCGCGCTGCGGGCGGGCGTCGAGTTTCGCAAAAACGCTTTACATCCGTCCAGACGGCGATTAGCCTATTCTGCAATGTGAAACTAAGTTCCGCAATGCGGAACAAGATAACGCGGAGACAGAACTTATGGCAGCCCCTTCCAGTCGCGCGCCGTTCAGTTGGGACGATCCTTTGCTTTTGGCGGAATGCCTGAGCGAAGAAGAACGCATGGTGCAGCAGAGCGCCCATGACTACTGTCAGGACAAGCTGTTTCCGCGGGTGTTGAGCGCCAACCGCGAAGAACGCTTCGACCGCGAAATCATCAACGAGATGGGCGAGCTCGGGCTGCTGGGTTGCACTATCGAAGGTTATGGCTGCGCAGGCCTCAGCCACGTGGCCTACGGCCTGGTGGCGCGCGAGGTGGAGCGAGTGGATTCTGGGTATCGCTCGGCGATGAGTGTGCAGTCCAGCCTAGTGATGCATCCGATCTGGGCTTACGGCTCGGACGCGCAGAAAGACAAATACCTGCCGCGATTGGCCAGCGGCGAATGGCTGGGCTGTTTTGGCCTGACCGAGCCAGACTCCGGCTCGGACCCGGCCAGCATGAAGACGCGGGCGCGCAAAGTGGACGGCGGCTATCTGCTCAACGGCAGCAAGATGTGGATCACCAACAGTCCGCAGGCCGATGTGTTTGTGGTTTGGGCCAAGGACGACGAGGACGAAATCCGCGGCTTCGTGTTGGAAAAAGGCATGGCGGGTCTGTCCGCGCCCAAGATCCACGGCAAGTTTTCGCTGCGCGCCTCCATCACCGGCGAGATCGTGATGGACGATGTGCTGGTGCCGGAAGACGCCATCCTGCCGGGCGTCAAGGGCTTGAAAGGGCCGTTTGGCTGCCTGAACAAGGCGCGCTACGGCATCGCCTGGGGGGCGCTGGGCGCCGCCGAATTCTGCTGGCACGCGGCGCGTCAGTACACGCTGGACCGCAAGCAGTTTGGCCGCCCGCTGGCCGCCAACCAACTGATCCAGCTGAAGCTGGCCAATATGCAGACTGAGATCGCGCTGGGCCTGCACGCCGCGCTGCGCGTGGGACGTTTGATGGACGAGGGCAAGGCCGCGCCGGAAATGATCTCGCTGATCAAGCGCAACAACTGCGGTAAGGCGCTGGACATCGCCCGGCTGTCGCGCGACATGCACGGCGGCAACGGCATCGCCGACGAATTCCACGTAATCCGCCATGTGATGAACCTGGAGGCGGTCAACACTTACGAAGGCACGCACGATGTGCATGCCTTGATTCTGGGCCGAGCCCAGACCGGTATTCAGGCGTTCGCCTGATAAGCCGGCGCGGCCGGGAGGCCGGCCGCGCCGTTATTCCTGTCTGTCCTTGGAGGCCCGGCTTGCCGGGCCGCTTTTTTTCGATGGACCGATGTATCGGGAGACGCAGATGACGGGCGCGCTGGAAGGCATCAAGGTATTGGATTTGTCCAGGGTATTGGCCGGGCCGTGGACCGGCCAGTTGCTGGCCGACCTGGGCGCGGAAGTGATCAAGGTGGAGCGCCCAGGCTGCGGCGACGATACCCGGCAATGGGCGCCGCCCAGCCTGCCGGATGGCACCGCGGCCTATTTTCTGTGCGCCAACCGCGGCAAGAAATCGCTGACCGTGGACATCGCCAAGCCGGAGGGGCAGGAAATCGTCCGCCGGCTGGCCGCCGACGCCGACGTGCTGATCGAAAACTACAAGGTGGGCGGCTTGGCCAAATACGGGCTGGATTACGCCAGCCTGGCCGAACTCAACCCGCGGCTAGTGTACTGCTCGGTCACCGGCTTCGGTCAGGACGGACCGTACGCGCAGATGGCCGGCTACGACTACATCGTGCAGGGCATGTCCGGGTTGATGAGCATCACCGGCCCGGCCGATGGCGAACCCCACAAAGTGGGGGTGGCGGTCACCGATCTGTTCACCGGGCTCTACGCCGCCAACGCGATTCAGGCCGCCTTGTGGGCGCGGCAAGGCAGCGGTCGCGGTCAGCATATCGACATGGCTTTGTTCGACTGCGCGCTGGCGATGCTGGCCAACGTCAACATGAATTGGCTGGTGGGCGGCGCGGTGCCGCCGCGCCTGGGCAACGCCCATCCCAATATTGTGCCCTATCAGGTGTTCAAGTGCGCCGGCGACGGCCACTTCATCCTGGCCTGCGGCAACGACCGGCAGTTCCGCTCGGTGTGCGAACTGATTGGCCGCCCGGAATTGGCCGACGATCCCCGCTTCGCCAGCAATCCGCAGCGCGTCGCGTACCGGGACGTGTTGGTGCCCTTGTTGACCGCCGGCTTCCTGGCCCAGCCGCGCGACGCCTGGCTGGCGCAACTGGACCAGGCGGGCGTCCCCTGCGGGCCGATCAACACCGTGGACGAGGCCTTCGCCGACCCGCAAATCCGACACCGGCGGATGCAGATTGAACTGCCGGGTTTGGACGGCGAGGCGGTGCCTCTGGTGGCCTGCCCGATCAAACTGTCGGACACGCCGCCTCAATATCGCGACGCGCCGCCCCGGCTGGGACAGCACACCGACGCCTTGCTGGAGCAGGCCGGTTACGACGCCGAGGCTATCGCCCGTTTGCGCGGCGCGGGCGTGATCTGAAGCATGGAGATGCTTTCGGCATTTTAGGCGTCTGGGTGTCGCGCGCGGATTCGTGCGAAAATGCGCCGTCGAGTTGCCGCCGGCGGTCTGCGCTAGGGCAAGGTCCACCGTCATGTTGAATGAAATGCCTAGCGTGAAGAGCCGCTTCATTTTCGCCTGTTGTCTGCTTGCCGGGTTTTTGTCGAGCTCCGCGGCTTACGCGGCTCTGCCGACAATGCCCAAGCCCGCGGCGAAGCAGGCGGCTTCGGCGCCCGCTGTCAGCCTGACGGACAAGCTGGCCGAGGCGCAGCAGGCGCTGGATCAATTGGAAACCATCAAGCTGGACAAGCTGCCGGCCGGCGTGACGCCGGGAGAGCTGTTGTTTCGCCGTGCCTTGCTGGAGCGTCTGGTGGCGTCCTACGCCTGGCAGCTGGATCTCGCGGGCGAACGCGATCAGCGGCTGAGGCAGCAAGCCGAGGCCGAGGAGGCTTTACGGAACTGGAGCGGCTTCGCGCAAGCCGGCCCTTATCCGGTGTCCTTGGTGGAAGGCTTGCGCAGCCGCTTGCAGACTGGAGGCTGGGAGAAAGAGACCCAGCAGGCTCAGCAACTGATGCTGTCGCAGATGCAGGAAGCGATGCGCAATAGCCTCAAGCTTAATGAAGTGAGCTTGCGCCAGGCGCGTGAACAGTTGGAGGGCGCGGCTGCCGGAGAGGCCGAGGCGCTGCGCTGGAAGATGGACGGCGCGCGTTGGCGTCGCGACATCAGCGCGTCGGAGTTGCTGCAGTTCGATGCCTTGGGACAGGTGCTGCGCATCCGCCAGCAAACATTGCAGGCGCAGTTGGCACTTTGGCGCAAGCAACTGGACGGCATCGGCAAACAGGTACGCTTTCAGCCGGCTGAGCTGGACGGGGTGCAAAGGCGGCTGGGAGAGGAACGCCTGCGACTGGAGCGGGAAATGGGAGCGCATGAGCAGCGCCGCCGCCGGGCCAAGGCCGAGTTGGAGGAGTTGGAGAGGCAGCTGGCCGCGTTGAAGCTTAAAAAGGACGCGCCGGCGCAGGCTGCCCTGTTACAGGATTTGACCCAGCGCACAGTCGAGCAACGCCAGGCTCTGGACAATAGCGACCTCGCGGTGCAACTGACGCGCATCCGGCAAGAGGCCAATTCACAGGAAGGCGGTATTTGGGAATACCGCTACCAGCTGTACGCCGGCAAGGCGGCCAACCTGGCCGAAGTGGCCAGCGCCAGCCGCCAGGCCGGCGAGGAGTTGGGCGCGGTGCGCGACTATCTGCAAAAAGAGGCCGAGCTGACGATGGCCAAGATGGCGGACGTGCAGCATGAGATCGGCCTGGACCGCGGCAGCGGCCACGCGCTGGCCATGCTGCAACTGCTGCGCCAGCGGCTGGACATCATCAACGCCGCTCAGCAGCCGGTGCAGGCGGCTTTGATCGGCATTCTGCTGCTGCAGCAGGAGTTCGATGTCGGCGCGCCGGCGGAGGGCACGCCGCAGGAGGTGTCCCGCCGGCTAAGCGAGCGCGTGTTGCAGGCGTCGCGGGCGCTGTGGAATTATGAGCTGTTCAGCGCCGACGACAGCGTGGAAATCAACGGCCAGAAAGTGCAGGCCACCCGCAGCGTGACCATCGGCAAGAGTCTGGGCGCCATCCTGGTGCTGCTGATAGGCTACGCCGCCAGCACTGCGTTGCTGCGCGCTTTGCGGCGTTTGGCCACGCATCGCTTGGGCGTGAGCGAAGCCGCCGCCAATATCTGGTGGCGTTGGAGTTATGTCTGCGTGATCGCTCTGCTGGTGGTGTTCGCGCTTAATCTGGTCAAGATTCCGCTGACGGTGTTCGCCTTCCTGGGCGGCGCCTTGGCGATCGGCATCGGCTTCGGCACTCAGAACCTGCTGAAGAACCTGATCAGCGGCGTGATGCTGCTGGTGGAACGGCCGCTGAAAGTGGGCGATTTCGTTCAGGTCGGCGGCATCAGCGGCACCGTCAGCAGCATAGGGCTGCGTTCTTCGGTGGTGCGCGCCGGCGACGGCATCGAAACGCTGATCCCCAACTCCACCTTCGTGGAGAGTGCGGTGACCAACTGGACGTACAGCAACCGGCGAATTCGCCGGAAAATCGCCATCGGCGTGGCTTACGGCAGCCCGCCGCGCGAGGTGTGCAATCTGTTGCTGGCGGAGGCGGAGCGTCATGGCCTTGTGCTCAAGGAACCGCCGCCTCGGGTGCTGTTCAGCAACTTCGGCGTCGACGCGCTGGAGTTTGAACTGGAATACTGGCTGGACATCGGCGATGCCGACTCCGTGCAGGTGGCCAGCGACTTGCGCCACATGATAGACGGCGCGCTGGCCAAGGCCGGCATCGAGCTGCCTTTTCCGCAGCGCGATGTGCATTTGCAACAGGGCGAGCCCTTACAGATTGAAGTCAGACGCGCGGGCGACGGTCGGGCGTCTGACAGTTTTTAAACGGTTGTTTGATTTTTGATCGCGCGCCATGCAACATGCATGCGGTAGCGGGGCTTTTGAACCCGGCGCGCGATTAAGGAGATGCAGTGGAACGCGATTACATGGAATACGATGTGGTGATCGTCGGCGGCGGCCCCTCCGGGCTGACCGCGGCGATTCGCCTGAAGCAACTGGCGGCGGAGCAGGGCCGGGAGGTCAGCGTCTGTCTATTGGAGAAGGGCTCGGAAATCGGCGCCCACATCCTGTCCGGCGCGGTGATCGAACCGCGGGTGCTCAATGAGCTGATTCCGGACTGGAAGGAAAAAGGCGCGCCGCTGAACACCGAGGCCAAGTCCGACCGCTTCCTGCTGCTGACTGAGACCGAATCCATCCAGCTGCCGACGCCGCCGCAGATGCACAACCACGGCAACTACATCGTCAGCCTCGGCAATTTCTGTCGCTGGCTCGGCCAGCAGGCCGAGGAACTGGGCGTGGAGATCTACCCCGGCTTCGCCGCCGCCGAAGTGCTTTATCACGAGGACGGCTCGGTCAAGGGCGTGGCCACCGGCGACATGGGCATCGGCAAGGACGGCGAAAAGACCGACGCCTGGCAGCCCGGCATGGAGCTGTGGGCCAAGCAGACCATCTTCGCGGAAGGCTGTAGGGGCTCCTTGACCAAGGCCTTGTTTGAGCGTTTCCGCCTGCACGACGGTGCCGATCCGCAAACCTACGGCATCGGCATCAAGGAGTTGTGGGAAGTGAAGCCGGAACTGCACCAGCCGGGCAGCATCACCCATACCGTGGGCTGGCCGGTGGACACGGCCACCTACGGCGGTTCCTTCATGTACCACTTGGAGAACAACCAAGTGGTGGTGGGCTTCGTCATCGGCCTGGATTACCAGAACCCCTACCTGTCGCCGTTCGAGGAATTCCAGCGCTTCAAGACCCACCCGGCGATCCGCAAGGTGTTCGAGGGCGGCCGCCGCCTGTCCTACGGCGCGCGCGCCTTGACCGAAGGCGGCCTGCAAAGCCTGCCGCGGCTGACTTTCCCCGGCGGCTTGCTGGTGGGCGACACCGCCGGCTTCCTCAACGTGCCCAAGATCAAGGGAACGCACACCGCGATGCAGTCGGCGATGCTGGCGGCGGAAGCGGTTTTCGAACTGCTGGGCCAGGAGCAGCCCGCGCGCGAAGCCACCGCCTATAGCGAGAAGTTCAAGCAGAGCTGGCTGCATGAGGAGTTGCACCGAGTGCGCAATATCCGGCCGTCGTTCCGCTGGGGCCTGTGGCCGGCGATGATTTATTCGGCGCTGGACACCTTCCTGTTCCGCGGCAAGGCGCCGTGGACGCTGCGTCATCACCAGGCCGACCATCAAAGCCTGAAACCGGCCGACGAGTGCTCGCCCATCGCCTACCCCAAGCCGGACGGGGTGTTGACCTTCGATCGCCTGTCCTCGGTGTTCATCTCCAACACCAATCACGGAGAAGATCAGCCGCCGCATTTGAAGCTGAAGGACGCCAGCGTGCCGGTGGCGCTCAATCTGGCCAAATACGATGCGCCGGAACAGCGTTACTGCCCGGCCGGCGTTTACGAAATCGTCGGCCGCGAAGAAGGCGAGCCGCGCTTGCAGATCAATGCGCAGAACTGCGTGCATTGCAAGACCTGCGACATCAAGGACCCAAGCCAGAACATCGTCTGGACCACGCCGGAAGGCGGCGGCGGCCCCAACTATCCCAATATGTGAACGGGATGATTTGGCGAAACCCCGGAGCGCGCTCCGGGGTTTTTCTTGACAAGCCGGGCCGATTATTGGCAGCATGGACGACATGACTCAATCTTTCGCCTTCTTCAACAGCTATTTTTATTGGTACCGCACACCGGCGGCGCCAAGGGATGGCTGTGAACTGAAAGA
The DNA here is from genome assembly GCF_015291765.1 of Chromobacterium sp. Rain0013. NCBI lineage: Bacteria > Pseudomonadati > Pseudomonadota > Betaproteobacteria > Neisseriales > Chromobacteriaceae > Chromobacterium > Chromobacterium sp. Rain0013. The sequence goes on along the minus strand of NZ_CP031514.1, from coordinate 4,871,406 downwards.
TTGATCCAGCACTAGTAAAGATTCCCGATAAATGCCGCCGCGCTACCGGCGGCATTTGTTTTTCCTCCCCGAAATACATGACCTCCGGAAGCCAGGCCCGACCCCAGGAGGTCCGTTCCATGAATGAAGTCAGCGATGCCGCGCAAATCGCGCGCCAGTCTTGGTCCCTGCTATGTCCTTGCGACGCCGTGCCGGTGAGAGTGTTGACCGACGGCGAACGCTACGCCAACCATCCGGCGCCGGACGCCGCGTGGATGGCCGCCGCGCGACGCGACGGCGGCGTGCTGGAAAGCCGCTTGCCGCAACTGCGCGCGATGGCCATGCTGCTGGCGGCGCAACGCTGGCGCGAACGGAGCGGGGAGACCTCGGCGCGGCTGGCCGATGCGGCGGATTGGCTGGCGGCGCGCATTCTGCTGCTGGGTCTCAGCCATGTGTTGGTGACGGCGGAGAGCTTTTCCCTGCTGGATTTGGCGAACCGTCGCTGCCGCGCGTGGTCCGAACAGACCGGCCAGCCGTTTGCGCCGGCGCTGCCCATCCTGGTGGCGGACGCCGGCGGCGAATCTTGCCTGCAAGCCTGGAGCCGCAGCGCCGAAGTGGCGCTGGCTTTGGCCGGCGGCAGAGCGGAGGCGGCATTGACGCGGCATTGCGAGCAGCGCTTGCAAGCGCTGCTGGCTAGGGTATCTTGTTAATTGTTTTGCATAAATTTTGAGCCGGGGAGGCATGATGTCGATGGACGTGATTACGCAAGAAGACGAACGCAAACTGAATAATCTGACCCTTGTGGTCTATATCCTGCAGGCAATCAGCCTGTTTGTCGGCCTGACCGGCCTGGTGGCGGTGATCATCAACTACGTCAAGCGCGACGATGCGCGCGGCACGCGTTATGAGAGCCATTTCAACTGGCAGATCCGCACTTTCTGGTGGGCCTTGCTCGGCACCGTGCTGGGCGTGGCCCTGGCCTGGATCCTGGTGGGCTTCGTGATCCTGGGCGTCACCTGGGTGTGGTACGTCTACCGCATTGTGCGCGGTTTCCTGAATTTCAACGACGGCAAGCCGATGCCGGAGTAAAGCGGTAAAAAAGGCGGGTGCGGACATGGATGATGCCCGGCGCCCGCAAGGGTTCTGCGCGAACCGGAAAATGGGCGGCGAACGCCGCTGGTTTTTGAAGGCCGCCTACATGCTAAACCCCGTGCCTGCTCGTCCCCAGCTAAACCCCGCCCGCGTTTGCGCCATGTCAAGCCGTAGCCGGGCAACGGGCATGGTCAGAGCGCCGCGGTTTTGGCACAATGCGCAACTTGCTTGAAGGGAGCCGCAATGCAAGCCGATGATTTGCAAAGCCTGGTGACCCGGGCCATGCCGTTTGGCAAACACAAGGGCACGCTGATCTGCGATCTGCCCGGCAACTATCTGAACTGGTTCGCCCGCGAAGGATTTCCCCCCGGCGAAATTGGCCGCCTGCTGCAATTGATGCAGGAGCTGGACCATAATGGTCTAACCTATCTACTTGATCCGATAAGAAAGCGCTAGAAGCATGGCAATCCAATGGTTCCCCGGCCATATGAACAAGGCCCGCAAAGATGTGGCCGAGCGATTGAAAGACATCGACGTGGTCATTGAAATGCTGGACGCGCGGCTGCCGGCTTCCAGCGCCAATCCCATGCTGGCGCGCATGGCCAAGGGCAAGCCGCGGCTGATGATTCTGAACAAGCAGGATCTGGCCGACGCCGCCGCCACTTCGCAGTGGCTGGAATGGTATCGCGCCAAGAAGAACACCCAGGCGCTGGGCATGGATGCCGGCGAACGCGCGCCCGCTCAGAAGCTGGTGGCGGCCTGCCGCGAGCTGGCGCCGACGCGCGGCGGCCTGGAAAAGCCGCTGCGGGTGTTGATCTGCGGCATCCCCAACGTTGGCAAATCCACGCTGATCAACAGCATGAGCAGCCGCAAAGTGGCCAAGACCGGCAATATGCCGGGCGTTACCAAGAATGAACAGCGCATCATTCTGGCCGACGACGTGGAGTTATTCGACACCCCAGGCATGCTGTGGCCCAAGATCGAGGTGGAAGAGGGCGGCTACAATCTGGCGGCCAGCGGCGCGGTGGGCCGCAATGCGATGGATGAGGAGGAAGTGGCGCTGGAGCTGCTCAAGTATCTGCTCCAGCACTATGCGCCGGAATTGACCGCGCGCTACAAGCTGGACGACATCGCCGGCCAGCAGGACTGGCAGGTGCTGGAAATGATAGGCCGCAAGCGCGGCGCGGTGCAGTCCGGCGGCAAGATCAATGTGCAAAAGGCGGCCGAGATCGTGCTGACCGATTTTCGCGATGGCAATATTGGCCGCATCACGCTGGAACGTCCGGCCGAATGGCTGGCGTGGGAAAAGCGGGCCAAGGAGTTGGCCGCCATCCGGGCCGCCGAGCGCGAAGCCAGGCAACAGGAGAGAGACAGCAAGAAATCCGGCAGCCGTTGAGCCGGCGTCCATTCTCGCCCCGCCCATACGCGGCCCGATTCCGGGCCGCGTTTTATTTGTCTGGTCAAAGCGGCTGGCAGGGTTCGCTGAACCCATAGCCCACGCCCCGGGCCGCCAGGATGGGATTGTGCTGCGGCGCGATGCCGCTGAGTTTGCGCCGCAGCCGGCTGATCAAGGTTTCCAGCCGGCGCTCATCGTAGTGCAGGTAATTGGCGCCCAGCGCTTCCGCCAATTCGCGGCGGTGCGCCGGTTCCGGCGCGCGCCGCAGCATTGCGCTCAGCACTTGGTGTTCCGCGTGGGTCAGGTGCAACTGCTGGCCGTTGGGCGCGGTCAGCATGCGGTTGGCGGCGTGGTAGCGCCACCCGTCGGCGCGTTCCGCCGCGTCGCCGTCCAGCCGCCGCAGCACGCTGGCCAGCGTGGCCAGCAATTCCGCCAGCGGGGTGGGCTTGACCAGATAGGCGTCGGCGCCTTGCTGCAAGCCTTGAACCTTGTCGTCCAGCGCGCCGCGCGCGGTGAGCATGACTTGTCCCAGGCCTGGGTGGCTGGCGCGCAGCCTCCGGCTGAGCGCCATGCCGTCGATATCGGGCAAGCCCAGATCCAGAATCAGCAAGCGGCAGGGATGCTCGGCCAAGTGCCGCTCCAACTCCTGGCCGCAAGCCAGGCCGGTGGCTTGATAGCCGCAGCGTTTGAGCTGGAACAGCAACTCTTCGCGCAGGTCCGGATTGTCTTCAAGCAAGGCTATATGCGTCATGAGCGGCTTTCGGTAGATACAAGATGAAACTAGCGCCGTGCGGCCAGTCAGGGTCCAGGCCCAGTTCGCCGCCGTGCTGAACGGCGATGCGCCGCGCCAGATGGAGGCCTAGCCCCAGGCCGGGACGGTTGCTGGTCTCCGCCAGCCGAGTGAAACGCTGGAAAATCGCTTCTTCCTGGCCCGGCGCGATGCCGGGGCCGTGGTCGCTGATCTGCCAGACGATGCGGTCGGCTTGGCGGCGGATGCCGATTTGAATGGGGGTGTCCGGGTGCGCGTATTTCAGGGCGTTTTCCATCAGGTTCTGCAACAGCACCGACAGCAGCTGCGCGTCTCCGTAGAGCGGCATGCGCTCTTGGCCGATTTGCAGCCGGAACCGCCGCTGCTCATCCGCGTCCAGCTGTTCCAGGCTGTGGCGGGTCAGCTCCAGCAAGTCCAGCGATTGCGCGTGCAGTCTGGCGTCGCTCACATCGGCGCGGCCGTGTTGTTCGGCCAGCCGCATCAATTCCTGCATCCGCAGCAGCGCGCGCTGAATGCGCTCGTGGCGGGCCTGGCGCTGTGCGAGCACCGTCGGCTCCGGCGCGTCCTCTTCCAGCAGACGCAAGCTGCTGCTGGCGGCGTCAATGATGGCCACCGGGGTGCGGATTTCATGGGTGATCATCGCCAGCAGGTCGGTCTGCTCCTCGCGCGCCTCCCGCTGGCGCAGGCTATCGGCCTGGGCCTGGCTGGCCTGGTGCAGCGCCTCGATGCGTTCGCGCTCCAGCGTGCGCATGCGCAGGAACAGACCGATGTAGAGCAGGGTGATGGGCGGCAGGTCGGCCAGCCGGCCGTATTCCTGGATCCAGGATTGATAGGGGATATGCCCCAGGTGCAATAGCAGCGCGGGGATATTGAGCGCCAGATTGGTGGGCAGGTGCAGCGCGATCAGGCGGTCGCCGCTATCGTTGCGTTGCCATAGACGCCAGCAGACCGGCAAGGTCAGCAGATTGATGAAGATGACGGCGTAGAGCGTGACCGGAATGCTGTAGGCCAGGCCAAACGGCCAAAACAGCGCGCACAGCACGGTGGCGGCGCCGGTGGCGGCCTGCAACTGGTATAGCCGGTAGGTGCGCGGGTAGTCTCGCTTCAGCTCCAGCAGATGGGCGAAGTAGGCGCAACCCAGAATGACGGCGGCGCCCAGGCCGACGTAATTGCACAGCAGCGCGATCTTGGGCTGCTCCGGAAACAGCAGCAGGCGTGCCATGCCGTCGGTGGCGAATCGATGGCAGGCCACCGCCAGGATGTAGCCGAACAGCTTGGCGTGCTGCGCTTGGCGGGTGATAAGCCAGGCCGCCAGCGCGATCAGCACCATGGTGAGCATATAGCCGTAAATCAGGCCCAGTTGCAGCAGGCGCTCGTTGTGGTGGGCGACCAGATCCGGCTCGCTCCACAGGCGCGGCTGCGCGTTCAGAGCCAGGGACTGGATCTTGACGAACACGGTCTGTTCGCGCGGCTGCAGGGAAAAGCTGGCGGCCATCAGCGGCAGCTCCATCGCGGACATCGGCCGCCAGGAGCCGATGTCCTGCCTTCGCCAGCCGCCGTCTGGCAGGGGTTGGAATAAGCTTAAGCGGGCCAAATAGCTGGGGATCAGCTCCAGCCAGGGCCGTGGCGGCACATCATGTAGCTGGAGCCGCAGCCAGCAGGTGTCGTGGCCGTAGCCGCGCGCCAGTTTGCCGTCTGGCAGCGGCTGGAAACGCGCTTGCCAGCCGGGGCTGGATATTTGATTGATGCCGAGACTGGCGTCGGCGCTGCAAAAGGCGCTGGCGTCCCGTTCGCTGAACGAGCGGAAGCCGGCTTGCGCCGCGTTGACGGCGAAGAACAGGCATAGCAAGAGCAAGATCGGCAACGCACGAGGCATGGCTAAGCGGCTTGTAGTTTCAGATGGGGCGACATTGTGACGGCAATGTCATTTTTTGTCAGTGGCTACTACTTGGTGATTAGAAAAATTTCATACCGTAGTAGTTATAGCCATAAAAATGACCTTGGTATTTTCAGGCTTGTGCCGTTGCGGCTGAAGGCGGGATAAGCGGGGAATGGCCGCGGCCGTAGAGGCGGCATTCCGCCGCCAGCGCCAGCAGATTGGGATCGCGCTCGCGTTTGCTGGCCAAGAGTAAATGGATGTGCTGGGTCCGCCGATACGGCGCGGCCAGCGGAATCAGCTGCAACTGCGGGCTGAACAAGGCCACGCGGCGCGGCAACAAGGAATAGCCGATGCCGCCGCACACCAGATTGCTCAGCGAAAAAATGTCGGCCACCCGCATCACCACATTTGGAAGGACGCCGGCTATGGCGAAGGCTTGCATGAAATCCTGGCCGGTGGCGAAGCTGTCATGCAGGCTGACAAAAGGCAGCTTGGGCAGCGTGGCCAAATCGATGCTTTCGGATTGCCCCAATGGCGAGTTGAGCGGCGCGGCGAAGCAGATTTCGTCTTCGAACATGGGGATGCTCACCCAGGCCGGGTCGGCGCGTGTTTCCCGCGCGACAATGACCACAGCATCCAGCGCGCCATCGGCCAGCTTTTGCCGCAGTTCCTGATTGGAGGCCAGCGTCAGGTCCACCGTCAATTGCGGCCTGCGTGTTTTCAGGCCCGCCAAAATGCGTGGCAGCGCGCCTGCGGTCAGCGAGTACAGTGCGCCCACCCGCAGCCTAGCCGAACCGAAGCCCGCAGCCTCCCGAGTCTGGCGCACGCCATGCTCCAACTCCAGCAAAGCCCGTTCAGCGCTGAGCAGCAAAGCCTGGGCGGACTCCAATGGAATCAGCCGGCGGCCGCTGCGCTGGAACAACGGGCAGGCCAAGGCTTGCTCCAGCGAGTGCAGGGCGCGGTGCACGCTGACCGGGCTTTGTCCCAGCGCTTCCGCCGCGCGGCTCATATTTCCCAAGCGCATGAAGGCCAGGAACACCCCCAGCTTTTTCAACGTGACTTCATCGTGCGTCCACATGCGACCTCCCAGCGGCTGGCTGAAGCCAATCATTAACTTATTAGTAATGATGCGCCAGTGTGCTTGATTGATGGCCGCGTTGCCAAGTCCTTAAGGTAGCTGCATCAAGTGAAGGCCTGGAGGATGGTTCATGGGCGATACGCGAGGCTGGGAACACCGGCGGCAGGACAAGCGGCGGCGAGTGGAGCGCTTGGGGGCGATGGCGAAGGGCAAGCTGTTGGCCGGCGCCGACATCGTCCCCGCTTTGCAGGCTTTGTTGCGGTCGGGCGACAAGGTGGTGCTGGAGGGCAACAACCAGAAACAGGCCGATTTCCTGTCGCGGGCCTTGGCGCAGCTGGACCCGGAGCGGGTGCGGGATTTGCACATGATCATGCCCTGCGTCAGCCGCAGCGAGCACCTGGACGCGTTCGAGCGCGGCATCGCCCGCCGGCTGGATTTTTCTTTCGCCGGGCCGCAAAGCCTGCGCATCAGCCAACTGCTGGAAGACGGCTTGTTGGAGATCGGCGCGATTCATACATATATCGAGCTGTATGCGCGGCTGCTAGTGGATTTGCGGCCCAATGTGGCCTTGGTGGCCGCTTTCAGCGCCGATCGCGCCGGCAATCTCTATACCGGTCCCAGCACCGAGGACACTCCGGCGCTGGTGGAGGCCGCCGCCTTCAGCAACGGCATCGTCATCGCCCAGGTCAACCAAGTGGTCGACGACGCATCCGAACTGCCGCGCGTCGACATCCCCGGCGACTGGATAGACTTCGTGGTGGCGGCGGATCGGCCTTTCCATATGGAGCCCTTGTTCACCCGCGATCCGCGCCACATCAAACCCTTGCAGGTTCAGATGGCGATGCTGGCGATACGCGGCATCTACCAGCGGCATCAGGTGCAGTCGCTGAATCACGGTATCGGCTTCAATACCGCCGCCATCGAATTGATCCTGCCCACCTATGGCGAGCGCTTGGGCTTGAAGGGGCGGATCTGCCGGCATTGGGCGCTGAATCCGCATCCGACGCTGATTCCCGCGATTGAGAGCGGCTGGGTCGACAGCGTGCACTGTTTTGGCAGTGAAGTGGGCATGGAGAACTACGTCGCGGCGCGGCCGGATGTGTTCTTTACCGGTCGCGACGGCGCTTTGCGCTCCAATCGCCTGCTGTGCCAACTGGCCGGGCAATACGGCGTGGATCTGTTCATCGGCGCCTCGCTGCAAGTCGATGGCGACGGCAACTCCTCTACCGTGACGCGTGGCCGCCTGGCTGGTTTTGGCGGCGCGCCCAATATGGGCCATGATCCGCGCGGCCGTCGTCACGCCACGCCGGCCTGGCTGGCCATGCGCCCCCCAGCGCCGGAACCGATGCTGGAGCGCGGCCGCAAGCTGGTGGTGCAGATGGTGGAAACCTTTCAGGAAAACATGCAGCCCACCTTCGTCGAAACGCTGGACGCGTTGGCGGTAGGCCGCAGCAGCGGCATGCCGCTGGCCCCGGTGATGATTTACGGGGACGACGTGACCCATCTTCTGACCGAGGACGGCATTGCCTATCTCTATCGGGCGGAATCGCTTGAGCAACGACGGCAGATGATCGCGGCGGTGGCTGGAGTCACGCCGGTAGGGTTGCGCAGCGATCCCGCGCAAAGGGCAAGCTTGCGCCGGCAGGGGCTGGTGGCCTTGCCGGAGGACCTGGGCGTGGCGCGTGGCGAGGCCGGCCGCGAATGGCTGGCGGCCAAAAGCATGGCCGAACTGGTGGAGTGGTCCGGCGGCCTGTACCGGCCTCCCGCGCGGTTTCGGAGCGGATGATGCCGGGCCGGATGAGCTGTGCTCCCGAGCCGAGGACAGGACATGTGTCGCCTACGGCTTTGGCCGACGCCGCCGTGGCGGCCTTGTTGGCGGAGGCGACATTGACGCCCAAGCCCGGCCTGGTCGACCTGCGAGGCGGCGGCGCGCACCGGGACATGGATTGGGCGCTGCTGTGCCGGTCGGCGCGGGCGCTGCGGCCTGGCTTTCTGGCCATGGCGGAGGCGGGAGAACAGGGAGCAGGAGAGGACCGATTGCCGGAGCTGCGCGCCCGGATCGGTGCGGCTGGAAGGCAAGCCGAGGCGGCGATGCTGGCCGCCAGCGGCGGCGTCAATACGCATCGCGGCGCGATTTGGGCTCTGGGTCTGCTGGTGACGGCCGCCGCCGCTTGGCCTGTGCTGCCGCTAAGGGCCTTGGGAGCGCGGGCTGGGGAGCTGGCGCGGGTCAAGGATGCCGGCGCGCCGCCGCTGCTTGCCTTGCCGGGTGGGCGCGTCTGTGCCCGCTATGGAGTGGGCGGCGCGCGCCATCAGGCGGCCGCCGGTTTCCCGCAGGTGATGGATCACGGACTGCCGGCCCTGCAAGCGGCGCGGCGGCGCGGCGCGGCTGAGACGCCGGCGCGGCTGGACGCGCTGCTGGCGATCATGCGGCAACTGGACGACACCTGTTTATTGGCCCGAGGCGGCAGGTTCGGCCTGGAACTGGCGCAAGACGGCGCGGCGGCGGTATTGCAGGCGGGGGGCTGCGCCAGTCAAGAGGGATGGCGGCTGTTGTTGAAGCTGGACCAGCGCCTGCGCCGCCGCCGTTTGTCGCCGGGCGGCGCGGCGGATTTGCTGGCGGCGACCTTATTGTTGGACAGCCTGGCGCAGGCAAGGGGGGACTACGAGATGGAACGCTACACATTCACTTACTCGGCAACGGCCGGTCCTGGCGTCCGGCGGAGCTTGGCCGGGGTTGTGGGATCCGGGGATTTGGAGGTATTGCTGGAGCCGTCAACGTCCGGCGTGAGCCAAGTCATGGTGAGCACCGCCTTGGCGGGAACCGAACTCATTTGGCGCAGGGTGCTGGAGCGCGTGTTCGCCGAGACTGCCTGGCCGCCGGTCCGTTTGGAAATCCATGACTTCGGCGCCAGCCCCGGGGTGATCCGGTTGCGGCTGGCGCAGGCGCTGGAGGCCGGCCGGCGGACAGGGGGCGACGATGGCCGCTGTTGAGATTCTGCAACGTGACCGCCTGAGCGAGCATGGCGCGCGCCAGCGGCTGAAAAAGCTGTTGGACCCCGGTAGTTTCCGAGAGCTGTTGGATCCGTTTCAGCGGCTGGAGTCGCCATGGCTGGAGCGGCAGGGCATCGTCGCTCAGTCCGACGACGGCGTGGTGGCGGCGCGAGGCCGGCTGGATGGCCATGAAGTCGCCGCACTGGCGATAGAGGGCGCTTTCCTCGGCGGCAGCCTGGGCGAAGTCTCCGGCGCCAAGATCGCCGGCATGCTGGAACTGGCCGCCGAGGCCAACCGTCACGGCCGGCCGACGGCCGCCTTGCTATTGCTGGAAACCGGCGGAGTCAGGCTGCAGGAAGCGAATCTGGGCTTGGCCGCGATCGCCGATATCCATGCAGCCATCGTCGACCTGCGCCGCTACCGGCCGGTGATCGCGGTCAGCGTTGGACCGGTGGGGTGTTTTGGCGGCATGGGCATCGCCGCCGGCTTATGCAGCTATTTGTTGCTGACCCGCGAGGCGCGCCTGGGGCTGAATGGGCCGGCGGTGATCGAGCAAGAGGCCGGGCCAGCGGAGTACGACGCAAGCGACCGCGAGTTGATCTGGAGCCTGAGCGGCGGCGAGCAGCGCCATGTCACCGGCTTTGCCGATGTGTGTTGCGTCGATGACGCGGCGGCGATCCGCCGGCAAGTGCAGGACTGGTTGCGACGGGGCCCGCCGCCGCGGCACCGCAGCCAGCGCATTGATGATTACCGCGCGGTGCTGGCGCGGCTGGATGCGGCGGAACAGGCTGACGCGGGGCGAGCGCGGAGCGCGTTCTCCCTGACGCAAGGCGATGTCATGGAAGGAGGGCTGTGATGATGACTGGACAACAAGTCGCCGCGCAGGCGCAGGCATTCTTTGACCGCGGCGAGCTGCGGCAAGCGTTGGCGCGGCGGGTGGCGATGGCGACCGAAAGCCAGGATCCGCAGGGCAGGGAGAGTTTGCTGCGGTATTTGCAAACTGAAATCGCGCCAGCCCTGAGCGCCATCGGGTTTACCTGCGAATTGCTCGACAATCCGGTGCAAGCCGATTGCCCGTTTTTGCTGGCGGAACGGCGGGAAGGGGCGGATTTGCCAACCTTGCTGTGTTACGGCCACGGCGACGTGGTGTTCGGGCAGGCGGAACATTGGCGCGAGGGCTTGCAGCCTTGGACGCTGCTTGAGGAGGGCGATCGCTGGTATGGCCGCGGCAGCGCCGACAACAAGGGGCAGCACACGATTAATTTCGCAGCCTTGCAACAGGTGTACCAGGCCAGGGGCGGGCGCTTGGGCTTTAACTGCAAGATCCTGTTCGAAATGGGCGAGGAAATCAGCTCTCCCGGCCTGGCGGAAATCTGTCTTCGGCATCGGCGGCGCTTGGCGGCGGATATTTTCATCGCCTCGGACGGCCCGCGTTTGAACGCGGAACGGCCCACCCTGTTTTTAGGCTCTAGGGGCTGTATTAATTTTCGACTCAGTCTGCGGGCGCGCCAACAGGCTTATCACTCCGGGAACTGGGGTGGTCTCTTGAGCAACCCCGCCATTCAATTGGCCAACGCCATCGCCTGCCTGGTGAATCAGCATGGGCAGATTCAGGTGAGCGCTTTGAAGCCTCCGGCGCTGAGCGCCGGCCTGAAGGCGCTGTTAAGCGATATTGCGCTTGAGCCGCAGCCTGGTGATCCGCTGATTGATCCGGACTGGGGCGAGGCCGGCTTAAGTCCGACGGAGAGACTTTACGGCTGGAATAGCCTGGAGGTGTTGTCCTTCCTGGCCGGGGATCCGGTGAAACCAGTCAATGCGATTCCTCCTTCCGCCGCCGCGGTGTGCCAGCTGCGTTTCGTCGTAGGCACGGATTGGCAAGCCTGCGGTCAGCATGTGCGCAGGCATTTGGACGCGCATGGTTTTGAACAGGTGGAGGTTGAGGTATTGAGTAGCTCCCCCGCCACGCGTTTTGATCCGGAAAGCCCATTGGTGTCGTGGGCCTTGCAGATTATTCAACAAGCTTCCGGGAAAAAACCGGCCTTGCTGCCCAATATCGGCGGTTCGCTGCCGAACGAGGTGTTTGCCGACATCCTGCAACTGCCCACTTTATGGATTCCCCATTCCTATCCCGCTTGTGGCCAGCATGGCGCGAATGAGCATATGTTGAAATCCATCGCCAGAGAAGGTTTGCAAATCATGACCCGGCTTTTTTGGGAATTGGGAGAGTCGGGAAAACATAGGGTGCCATTGTGCGGCAAGGATTGGGCCGAGCGGTGAAATAGATGGTCATTTCAGGCATGGCTAACAATATATTGCCTGCGAATAGCGTTCGCCGGGCAAAGAGGATAGAACATGGCTAATTCTGTTGCGGCTGCGCCGAGTGAGGAAAAGCTGGGCAAGCCCAATTTATACCGTACCTTGATAGCCACATGCATAGGCAATGGCCTAGAGTGGTTTGATATCACCATTTATGTGTTTTTTGCCAGCTATATCGGCCATGCCTTTTTCCCTAGTGAGGATGTCAGCAATTCCCTGTTGATCACATTCGCCAGCTTTGGCATGTCTTTCATGATTCGCCCTTTGGGCGCGATTGTCTTGGGCGCTTATGCGGATAGGGCCGGTCGCAAGGCTTCTTTGCTGGTGTCGATCTCGCTGATGATGTTGGGCAGTTTGATGATTGCCGTGATGCCCGGTTATGCCGTCATCGGCATGGCCGCGCCGGTGCTGATCGTGCTGGCGCGGCTGATCCAGGGTTTCTCGGCGGGAGGGGAGTTTGGCAGCTCCACCGCTTTTCTGGTGGAACACTTCCCCGAGCGCAAGGCATTCATCGCCAGCTGGCAGTTTGCCACGCAAGGGGCCAGCACCTTGTTGGCGGCCGGGTTCGGCATGGGCTTGGCGAGCGCTTTGAGCGAGCAGGATATACAAGATTGGGGGTGGCGCATTCCCTTCTTTTTTGGCCTGCTGATCGGCCCGGTGGGGCTGTATATTAGGCGCCATATCGATGAATCTCCCGGTTTTCACCAGGGTTTGCAAGATGAACAGCCGCTGAAAAATATATTTTTACGGCAAAAAACCTGGTTTTTTACCGCTATCGGTTTAATGATGGTCTCGACCGCCATTAATTATGTCATTAGTTATATTCCCACCTATGCCACTCAAACCCTGAAGTTGCCCAGTCTTGACGCTTATACCTCCACCTTTGTCGGGGGAGTGATTCTGACGGTGGTCACCCCGCTGGCTGGACTGTGGGCGGAAAAAATAGGGCGTATGACTTTGATGAAATGGTCGGTGCTGCTGGTAGTGCTCACCACGTATCCAGGCTTCTATCTATTGGGCCAGCAGCTCAGTCAAACCAGTCTGATATTTTTGGTGATGTGGCTGGCTTTGCTCAAGGCGTTGTATTTTTCCGTGATTCCTTCGGTGATGGCGGATTTGTTTCCGCCGGCAAGCCGGGCCACAGGCATTGCCTTGAGTTACAACATCGCCGTGACTCTATTTGGCGGTTTTGCGCCATTGATTTGCATCTGGTTGATTAAATCGACCGGCGACGATTTGGCCCCTGCTTATTATCTGGTGGTTTTGGGGATATTCAGTTTGGCGGCGGTTTATCAGGCAAGGCGGAGTATTGAACAGAAAAAAACCGGCGCCGGCGTCGGTCTGGAATGAACTTGGCGGCCATCGACTGAAGGAGGCGTGAAGAGATGGGAGAGCATGGGATATCGCGGAATCGGGCCAGCCGCTGGCTGGCGGCGCTGAGCGGTGCGCCAGCGCCGGACAGTGGCGTCTATGGCACGGCGCTGCGGGTGGTCGATGCCAGCCTGAGGGGACAGGCCGCGCGCTATATCGCCCTGACGCCGGATCCGGACAACCGCTTTGTTCGGGCTCGCCATGGGGAGGTGGGGCTGGAACAGGGCTGGGCGCTGGCGCAAGCGGTGAGGGATGGCATGGCGGCGGATGCCGGCTGCGCCGACAAACGCGCCATCATCGCGGTGATCGATACTCCGGGCCAGGCTTATGGCCGCCGGGAGGAGGCTTACGGCATCCACCTGGCCTTGGCGGCGGCAGTGGACGCCTATGCCAGCGCGCGGCTGGCCGGCCACCCGGTGATTGGCCTGATGGTTGGCCAGGCCATGTCCGGAGGCCTGCTTGCCCACGGTCATCAGGCCAATCGTTTGCTGGCCTTGGACGCCGCCGAGGTCATTACGCAGGCGATGGGCAAGCAGGCGGCGGCGCAGGTGACCCTGCGCTCGGTGGAGGCGCTGGAGGCCTTGGCTGCGGAGTTGCCGCCCATGGCTTACGACATCCGCAGTTATGCCGGCTTGGGGCTGCTGTGGCGCTTATTGCCGGTGGAGGACATCGACGCCCCCACGGCGGCCGACATCGTTCGGGTTCGCATTGCCTTGGGCGAGGCCTTGGCCGATATCCGGCAGGCTGGCGATCAGGGCCGGCGGCAAGGCGCGGGGATGGCGCAAAGGGCGTCGCGCCTGGTGCGGCAACGGCTGCGCGAGCAATGGGAGCAGAGCTCATGGTGACTTATTGCGTGGTCTTACTGGCGGCCTGCGTTTTGTGTGGCCTGCCGCTGGGGGACGTGCTGGGGTGGCAGATCGGCGTCACAGCCGATGTCGGCGGCGTGGGCTTCTTCATGTTGCTGCTGATCGCCAGCAGCGAGTGGCTGCGTGGTCGGGGGGCGCTGGTAGCGTTTCACGCAGCGCAGCAGGTCGTAAACACGTTCTTAAGTCCCCAACCAATAGCAGGAGGCCGCTATGTCGCTTGAGACTTCTTCCCGTTCTCGCATTCAACAGGTGGCGGCAGCCATCATAGGCAATGCCTTGGAATGGTACGACTTCATTATCTACGGCTTCATGACTGGGGTGATTTCCAAGCAGTTCTTTCCCGCCGATGGTCAGGAGTACACCTCTTTGCTGCTCGCCACAGCCACTTTCGGCGCCGGTTTTGTGATGCGGCCAGTGGGCGGAGTGCTGTTGGGCGTCTACGCGGATCGCAAAGGCCGCAAGGCGGCATTGCAACTCATCATGGGATTGATGAGCCTGGCCATCCTCATCATTGTGCTGGCGCCGCCTTATGCCGCCATTGGAGTGGCCGCGCCGGCGCTCATTCTGCTGGCGCGCTTGATCCAGGGCTTCGCCACCGGCGGCGAGTACGCCAGCTCCACCGCTTTTCTGGTGGAAATGGCGCCGCCGGGCAAGCACGGCTTGTATGGTTCCTGGCAGTTGTTCGGCCAGTCGCTTGCGGTGTTGACCGGTGCGGCCATGGGCGCCTTGGTCAGCTATGCTTTCACCCCGCCGCAATTGGAGGCGTGGGCTTGGCGCTTGCCCTTTGTCTTTGGTTTGCTGATTGTGCCGGTGGGATTGTGGATGCGGCGTCATATGGAGGAAACCGAAGCCTTCGTCCACGCCAGCCGTCAGCCGGCCGCCACGCCGCTTGCGCTGGGTTTGGCCGGCAACATGGGGGGTATGTGGACGACGCTGGCGCTGATCGTGCCGGGCACCGCGGTGTTCTATGTGGTCCTGATCAGCATGCCTGGCTATGCCAGCCGTCAGTTTGGCCTGCCGCTGGAGCAGGCTTTCGCGGCCCAGACCGTTGCGGTGGCGGTGCTGACTCTGGTGACGCCGTTGTCCGGGTGGTGGTCGGACCGAATTGGAAGGTGGCCGATCCTGCTGGGCGCGCAGGGGATGATGCTGCTGCTGGTCTATCCGCTGTTCTGGTGGCTGGAGCAGACGCCTAGCATTGAGCGCTTGCTGGCGGTGCAAGTGACCATGTGCGTGTTGCAAGGCCTGTGCAATGGCCCGGTGCCGGCCGCGGTCAGCGAACTGTTCCCGGTCAAGGTGCGCTCCACGGCGATGTCGATTTCCTACAATCTGGCGGTGATGCTGTTTGGCGGTTTCGCGCCCTTCATCGTCACCTTGCTCACTCAGCACAGCGGCTCCTCATTGGCGCCGGCCTTCTATCTGATGTTCTGTCTGCCAATTGGACTGCTGGGCGCTTACCGGCTGCGCGCGCCGGCCCGCGCCGTCGGATTCGAGAACCGCGGCCAGCCGCCCCACAAGGAAGGAGCAAGCCGTGTTTAGGATCGAAACGCCTGCCGGCGTACGGGAAATTGTTGAGTTGGACGGAGGCGAGCTGTCCGCCGCCTTGCACGAGCGGCGCTTGTCCTGCCGCGATGCGATGCAGGCTTATCTGCAGCAGATTGAAACTCTGAATCCGGGCGTCAAGGCCGTGGTGTCGCTACAACCCGTCGACGTCTTGCTGGCTGAAGCCGAGCGTTGCGACGCCGAGCTGAGCCGCGGTTTCAGCCGCGGCTGGATGCATGGCTTCCCGCTGGCGGTCAAGGACCTGGCCGCCGCGCGCGGTTTGGTCGCCAGCATGGGCTCGCCCCTGTATCGCGGCCAAGTGTCCACGCAGGACGACATCATGGTGGAGCGCATGCGCGCGGCGGGGGCCATCATTATCGGCAAGACCAACACACCGGAGTTCGGTGCCGGCTCCCATACTTACAACCCGGTATTCGGCGCTACCGGTAATGCCTATGATCCGGCGCGCAGCGCCGGCGGCAGCAGCGGCGGCGCGGCGGTGGCCCTGGCTTTGCGCATGCTGCCGGTGGCGGACGGCAGCGACATGATGGGCTCCTTGCGCAACCCGGCGGCGTTCAACAATGTTTTTGGTTTCCGTCCCAGCGCCGGCGTCGCGCCGCTGGGCCCCTCGCCGGAGCTCTACCTTCAGCAACTCGCTACCGTGGGGCCGATGGCGCGGTCGGTGCCGGACCTGCTGGCCTTGCTGCGCATTCAGGCCGGGGCGGACCCGCGCGCCCCGCTGGCCTACGATTCGCCGGATTTGCGGCAGCCGTTGGAGCGTGACCTGCGCGGCGCGCGGCTGGGCTGGCTTGGCGACTACGATGGCTATTTGCCGATGGAAGACGGTGTGCTGGCGTTGTGCCGCGGCGCCTTGGCGGATTTCGAAGCGCTGGGTTGCGCGGTGACGCCGGCGTCGCCGGCTTTTGACATGAGCGCGCTATGGCAAAGCTGGCAAACCTTGCGTCACTGGTTGGTGGCCGGCAGCTTGGAGCACCATTATCGCGACCCGGAGCAGCGACGGTTGTTGAAGCCGGAACTGAAATGGGAAATCGAGGGCGGACTTGGGCTGAGCGCGCTGGATGTCTATCAGGCGTCCAAGGTGCGCAGCGATTGGTATCGCGCCATGCTGGTGCTGTTCGAGGACTACGACTACTTGCTGTTGCCCAGCGCCCAAGTGTTTCCATTCGAGTTGGAGCGGGCCTGGCCAGAGCGGATTGCCGGTGTGCGGATGAGCAGCTACCACCGCTGGATGGAAGTCGTGCTGGCCGCGACCATGGCCGGCTTGCCGGCGGTCAGCGTGCCGGTGGGTTTTAATCGGCAAGGGTTGCCGATGGGCATGCAGATCATTGGGCGGCCGCGCGCGGATCTGGCGGTGTTGCAACTGGCCCATGGTTATGATCTGCGTACCGCCTGGACCCGCCGCAGGCCGCCGCCGGCTTTGAGGGCGGTCTGAGCATGCCTTGTTGGCGGGCGCATGATCTGCTGCGGGTGGGCGATGTCGCCGGACTGCGCTTGCCGGCGGGACGGCCGGACTGGCTGGCCGCGGGCCGGCCATTGGCCGATCTGGTGGTGGTGCGGCGCGATGTGCGCTCCGGCGGCGACATCCCCGTGGGCTTGCGCGCCTGGCGACGGGAACAGCGGCTGGCGGCCTGGCTGGCGCCGGAGGCGGTGGCGAAGCGGCTGAGCCCGGAAAGCCTGTTGGCGAGGCTGGACGATTGGAGCGGTTTCAGGCAGCCTGCCCTGTCGGCGCTGGCCGCGTTGCGGCCATGGATGGACGCGTGCGGCTGGGCCTGGGGGCCCACGGGTAGCTGCGGCTTTGCACTGGCCAGCGGTTTGCCGCTGCTGCGCGCGGACAGCGATCTGGATCTGCTGATCCGGCTGCCGAGCCGGCCTGACCCGGCGCGATTGAACGAGCTGCGGCGTTTGAATGCGTGGCGGGGGTGCCGGCTAGACGTGCAGATCGATGTCGGCCATGGCGGCTTCGCGTTGGTGGAATGGTTGTCGGCGCGTGGCGACGTGCTGTTGAAGACCGGGCGGGGGCCGCGCTTGCTTAGCGATCCCTGGAGGTGGGAGGACGGCCTGTGAGTGCGCTGTTTGCTTTTCCCGGGCAAGGCGAGCGGCATGCCGGCATGCTGCGCCGCTTGCCGAATCACCCGCTGGTTGCGCAAACCTTGAGTCAGGCGGAGGAGATTCTGGCCGTCGATCCGTTGGTTCTGGATGGGGCGGCGGCCTTGCGCTCGACCCGCGCGCATCAGCTTTGCCTGCTGATCGCCGGCGTCGCGGCGACGCGCTTGTTGGCGGTCTCAGGCTGGCGACCGGCGATGGTGGCGGGGCTTTCCATCGGCGCCTGGCCCGCGGCGGTGGCGGCGCAAGGGCTCAGCTTCGACGACGCTCTGCGTTTGGTGGCCTTGCGCGGCGAATTGATGGAGACGGCTTTCCCCGCCGGCTACGGCATGCTGGCGGTGACCGGTTTGAGCCAAGCGCGCTTGGAGAGCCTGATCGCCGCGATACATAGCGCGGCGACGCCGCTGTATCTGGCCAACCTGAATAGTGATGTCCAGTTCGTGGCCGCTGGACATGAAAACGGCCTGATGGCGTTGGAGACAGCGGCCAAGGCGGCTGGAGCTCGAGCTTGCCGCCGTCTGGAGCTGGGCGTGCCGTCGCATTGCCCGCTGCTGACGCCGGCGGCCGAAGCATTGCGGGCGGCTATCGCCGGCGTGGAAATACGCGCCCCGGCCGTGCCCTATCTGAGCGTCGGACGCGCGCGGGTAGTGTTCGGCGCGGAAGCCCTGGCCGATGATCTGGCTTTCAATATGGCGAGGCAGCAGCGCTGGGCTGACGCGGCGCGCCACGCGTGGGAACGCGGCATGCGCATCTTGCTGGAGCTGCCGCCGGGGCGGGTGTTGAGCGGCCTGAGCCGGGAGACGTTCCGCGAGGGGAAAGTGCTGGCGTGCGAAGCGATGGATCTGGCGGCGCTTAGAGCCAGTTCAAAATCTAGCGAGCAAGAGCGAGACAAGGCGAAAACCGCCGAGAAAGCGGAATGGTCAAGTGGTACATGAGCATTTCGAAGCGGTACTCATCGTGTCACGCCTCGCGAAGCGCAGCAGATTATGAACAGACTCTTACGAACCTGTTCAAAGTCCTTTGAGTTCAAACAGGCCCTTGGCTACGAGCATCGATGAAGGATCGTTGCTCGCGGGTTGCGGTACTTGTCAGCGCCGCAGCAGCCATAGGCCGACAAGGACCACGAGCGCGCCCACGGCCTGGGCCAGCCACGCCGACCAGTGCTTGCCTGGCTCCAGGCAGGCCTCCTCTGGGTTTTGCGGATTGTAGAACACCTGCACGGCTTGGCTCGCCGGGTAGCGCTGAACGATTTCGAGCGCTTGTTGATCGCTGCTGCCGTAGCCTGGATTGGGGAAGCGCAGCCGCTCGGCGCGGTGGATACGGCCGGCCACGCGGTATTCATAGCGTACGACGGCGCGGTATTCCCTGCGATCCGAGCTGTCGCCGCCGCGAATAGGTCGCCAGTCCACTTCGCTGGAGACAATTTGGCCGACGACGCTGGGCCAGCCGGCGGCCTGTTGCGCCTTGGCGGACTGCTGCCACAGATAAACGGAAATGGCCAAGCCGATGGCGATGACCAGCAGGGCGATGACTTTTTCGCTCATGGGGCGCGGATGCCTCGGTGAACGCGCCGGCGCGGCAGCGGCAGCTTGGCCCGCAGCCGATACAGCAGCGCCCAGCCGAACAGCGCGCTTAGCGCCGCCAGGATGAATTTGGCGCTGCCGATATCGCTGTCCCCGCCCTTGATCAGCACGGACTCGGCGGGGCTGCGCGGATTGTAGTAGACGGTGATCGCCTTGCCGGCGGGAAAGCGCCGCGTCAGGTCATCGGCGTTGCTGCGGTCGCCGGGCAGGGCGTTGTCGACGGCGAACAGCCGGTCGCTGTGATAGACCTGGCCGCGCACCGTGTACAGGTATTGCACATGCGGCTGCCAGTAAAGTTGATCGGGGTGTTCGGCGCTGGAGACCACCAGCATGCGGCTGCTCTCCACGTGGCCCGGCGCGTTGCGCCATTCGCGCAATTGATGGCTGGGTGTCAGCAAGACCGCGATCAAGCCCAGCAGGCTGGCGAGAAAGGCCAGCATCAGCGCGCTGACCCGGGCTTGCGGCGAGAGTTTCATGATGGGGTCAGACGGCTTGTCCGGGGTGCTCGAACCAGGTCAGCAGAATGGCCTGGGCCGCCACCTGATCCAGCGCCGGCTTCTGCTTGCGGCCGCGCACGCCGGCTTCTTCCAGCATGGATTCGGCCACCACCGAGGTCAGCCGTTCGTCCACCAGCCACACCGGCAGGCCGTAGCGGCCCTTGAGCCGGTTGGCGAAGCGGCGCGCCAGTTGCGTCATCTGGTGTTCGGTGCCGTCGATGTGCATCGGCAGCCCCACCACCAGCTGCGCCGGCCGCCATTCCGCGATTAAAGCGGCGATGGCGGCGAAGCGCGCGTCGTTGATTTCCGTGTCTATGGTGATGAGCGGGTGGGGAATGCCGAGCAGGGTGTCCCCGACGGCGACGCCAATGCGGCGCTCGCCGAAGTCGAATGCCAAGGCGCAACCTTCAGGCATGGCCGACATCCGTGGACAATAGGGAAGGATCGAAGCCCAGCAGCGCCATCGCGGCGTCGTAGCGCTCCTCGCAGGGCAGTCCGAAGATGATGTCCGGCCGCGCCGGCACCGTCAGCCAACCGTTGTCGGCGATTTCCTGCTCCAGCTGACCGGCGCTCCAGCCGGAATAACCCAGCGTGATCAGCATGCGGTCCGGCTGCTTGTGGTTTTCGGACACCGCCATCAGCACGTCCTTGGACGTGGTCAGCGCGATGTCGTCGGTGACCAGCAGGCTGGATTGCCAATTGCCCACCGGCATGTGCAGGACAAAGCCCCGGTCCGGCTGCACCGGGCCGCCGAAGTAAATCGGCTCGGCGCGGAGCGAGTCGCCGTCCAGCGGCAGATCGATCTGATCGAACAACTGCGCCATGGCGATGCCGGAAGGCTTGTTGACGATCAGGCCCATGGCGCCGTGCTCGCCATGCTCGCAGACGAAGACCAGCGAGCGAGAGAACAGCGGGTCCGCCATATTGGGCATGGCGATCAAGAATTGATTGGACAACGATAGCGGTTCCATGCGGCCATTATGGCATAAGTGGGCTGTCTGGGTAGATGCGGCTGCGCGACGCGCAACAGGTCCGCGCGCGACGCGCGGCCGGCGCGGGCAACTGCTAAAATGCCGATTTTCGCCCAGCCATTGCGAGGACATCTTGCGTCTCACCCACATCAAGCTTGCCGGTTTCAAGTCATTCGTCGATCCCACCAGCATTGCCGTGCCCGGTCAACTGGTGGCGGTGATCGGCCCCAATGGCTGCGGCAAGTCCAATGTGATAGACGCGGTTCGCTGGGTGCTGGGCGAGTCCTCGGCCAAGCAACTGCGCGGCGAATCGATGCAGGACGTGATCTTCAACGGTTCGTCCACGCGCAAGCCGGTTAGCCGCGCTTCGGTGGAACTGGTGTTCGACAACGGCGACGGCGCGCTCACCGGCGCATGGGGTCAGTACGCGGAGGTGGCGATCAAGCGGGTGCTGACCCGCCAGGGAGAATCCAGCTACTTCATCAACAATCAGCAAGTGCGTCGCCGCGACATCACGGATCTTTTTCTCGGCACCGGCGTGGGTGCGCGCGGCTACGCGGTGATCGAGCAGGGCATGATCTCCCGCATCATCGAGGCGCGGCCGGAAGAACTGCGCGCCTATCTGGAAGAAGCCGCCGGCGTGTCCAAGTACAAGGAGCGCCGCCGCGAAACCGAACACCGCATCGCGGACACCCGCGCCAATCTGGAACGCATCGCCGACTTGCGACAAGAGCTGGAGCGGCAGGTGGAGCGCTTGTCCGAACAGGCGGAGGTGGCCGCCCAATACCACGATCTGCGCGGCGCGCTGACCCATAAGCAAAACCTGCTGGCTCTGGCGCGACGGGAAGAGGCCGCGCGCAACGAGGCGGCGGCGCGCGGGGAACTGGCGCGTATTGAAACCGAAGAAGCGGCGCTGGAAGCGGCGGTCACCCATGTGGAGGCCGAGTCCGAAACCGTTCGCGAAAGCCATTTCGCCGCCAGCGACGAAGTGCACGAGGCGCAGCAGCGCTTGTTCGAGGCCAACGCCCAACTGGCGCGACTGGAAGAGGCGCAGCGCCACCGAGAGCAAAACCGCGCCCGCGTCGACCGAGAGCTGAGTGCCGTGCGCACCGAGCGTCAGGTGCTGGCCGAAAGCCGCGGCCAAGTGAAGGCTGAGCTGGACGACTGGCTGCCGCGGCGCGAAGAAGCGCAGATGAGGCTGGAAGAGGCGCAAATGACGCTGGAAGACGGCGCTGACGAATTGCCCACCGCCGAGGCGGAATACCGCGCGATAGAGCAGCAGCTGAACGGGCTGACCGCGCAGCAGGCCAAGCTTAGCCGGGATCGAGACCTGGCGCGCCAGAACGGCGAGCATCAGCGTCGCAATCTGGAGCAGCTGTCCGGCCGCGAAGACGCGTTGCGCCGAGAACTGAGCGATTTGAATCTGCCGGACCAAGAGCGGCAGCAAGCCGCCGCCGCCGAAGTGGAACGCGCGCGCGGCGCGCTGGAGACGGTGCGAGGCCGGCTGGTGGCCGACGAGGCCAAGCAGGCGGACCTGGCCGCCGAGCGCGAAAAACTGGACGAACAACTGGCCGCGCTGCGCGGCGAACAGGCGCGGGCCGAGGCCGAGGCCGCCGCGCTGGCCGGAATGCTGGCGCGCGAGGCGGCCAGCGAGCAATTGGACGGCTGGCTGCAGCGCCGGGGCCTGGCCGAGGCGCCGCAGTTGTGGCAGAGCCTGCAGGTGGAGCCTAAATGGCAGCCGGCGCTGGAAGCGGCGCTGGGCGAACGCCTGGCCGCGCGCGCCGCCGCGCTGTCCGGCGAATTGCCGCCGGCGGCGCTGGCGTTGGCGGACGGCGCGACGGCGCGGGACTGGGAAGCGGAGCGCTCGTGGCCGACGCTGTTGCAACAGGTGCGAGCAGCCCAACCCTTCCAGGCCGCCTTGCAAGACTGGCTGGCCGGCGTCTACTTGGCCGGATCGTTGGACGAGGCACTGGCCTTGCGCGAACAATTGCCGACCGGCGCTTGCCTGCTGACGCCGGAAGGCCACCGCGTTTACGCCGCCAGCCTGTGCCTGCACGCCGAAGCCGGCGGCGACGGCCTGATGGCGCGCAAGGCGCTGTTGGAAGCGGCCCAGGCGCGCTTGGAGACCTTGTCGCCGGAAATCGACGCCTTGCAGCGGCGCCGCGAATCATTGCAAAGCCGCGGCGGCATGCTGGCCGAGGCGGTGCGGGCGCAAAAGGGCGCGTTGACCCGTTTGGAGGCGGAGCTGAACGCGGCGACCCTGGAGCACGTCAAGCTGGACCAGGCCGCGCGCCAGGGCGCGGCGCGGCTGGCGGCGATCGAGGCCGAGCGCCGGCGCATCGCCGAAGAGGGCGAATTGGCGCGCCAGAGCATCGCCGAAGCCGAAATGCTGGGCGAAGAGACGGCGTTGACGCTGGAAGAACTCACGGTGCAATTGGAGGACATGCGAGTCGACCGGCTCAATGCCGAGACGGGTTTGCAGTTGGCGCGCAACAAGACGCGCGACGCCGAGCGCATGCTGCACGAGATCAAGCTGGAAATGAGCACCGCCGAGCAGAAGGTGGCGGAACTGGCGCGGCGAGGCCGCGAACTGGATGAGCGCGATCAGCAACTGGCCGAGCGTTTGGAGACTCTAGCCGAGGAAGCCGAGGCGGTGGAGGAGGCGGTGCCCGAAGAGGCCTTGCAACTGGCCTTGGCCGAACGCGAACAGCGCGAGCACAGCCTGGGCGCGGTGCGTGACCGGCTCAACGGCCTGACCGAGAAGCTGCGCGAATTGACCCAGCAACAACAGCAAGCCAACGCCGCTTTGCCGGCGCTGCGCGAAGCGCGCTCGGACTGGTTGCTCAAGCACCAGGAGGCGAGGCTGGCGATGGAGCGTTTCGCCGAAGAACTGGCCAGCGCCGGCGCCGACGAAGCCGCGCTGATGGCCGATCTGAGCGAGTCGGTGAAGCCGAACGCGCTGGCCGCCGAGATCGCGCGGCTGGCGCGCGCGTTGGAAGGGCTGGGCGCTGTCAACCTGGCGGCGCTGGAGGAGCTGGATGAAGCCAGGAAGCGCGGCGACTACCTGGCCAATCAGTCCGAAGACCTGAATCAGGCAATGGCCACCTTGGAAGAGGCGATCGCCAAGATAGACGGCGAAACCCGCGAGATGCTGCAAGCCACTTACGATGCGGTCAACACCAAGATGCGCGAGTTTTTCCCCACGCTGTTTGGCGGCGGCCGCGCCGAGCTGGTGCTGACCGGCGAGGACTTGCTGGACGCCGGCGTGCAGATCATCGCCCAGCCGCCGGGCAAGAAGAACAGCACGATTCATCTGCTGTCCGGCGGAGAAAAGGCGCTGACTGCGATGAGCCTGGTGTTCTCGCTGTTCTCGCTGAACCCGGCGCCGTTCTGCCTGCTGGACGAGGTGGACGCGCCGCTGGACGACGCCAATACCAGCCGTTTCTGCGATCTGGTCAAGCAGATGTCGGAGCGAACCCAGTTTCTCTATATTTCTCATAACCGCCTGACCATGGAAATGGCCGAACAATTGGTGGGCGTGACCATGCAGGAACAGGGCGTCAGCCGTATTGTGGCGGTGGACATCGTGGAAGCGTTGAAAATGCGGGAAACCGCCTGAGAATCTGTTCAAAGTCTGCGGCGCTTCGTGAAGCGTTGCACGGTGAGTGCGAGCTCAAAATGCTCATGCACCACTTGACCATTCCGCTTTCTCAGCCGCTTTCGCCTTGTCTCACTCTAGCTGGCGAGGCTTTGAACAGGCTCTGAAGGCTCGAGCTGCCAGCAGACTGTTTTCATTAGTTTCGGTTTGACGGCGCGCAAACTATAGCGTGTGCGCGAATGGCATACTGCGCAGCTTCCCGGCGGCAGCGGCCGCCGGACGATATCATTGCTGGATGAATAGGCATGACCGTAAGCATCAAGCGTTGGGAACCTGAAAACCCTATCTTCTGGCTGCGCCGCGGGCGGCGCATCGCCAATCGCAATCTCTGGCTGTCCATCCTGTCGCTGCACCTGAACTTCAATATCTGGATGATGTGGAGCATGGTGGTGGTCAACCTGCCGGCGGTCGGGTTCGCGCTCAGCAATCAGCAGCAGTTCCTGCTGGTGTCGATTCCGCCGCTGGTCGGCGCCTTGATGAGGCTGTTGTACTCATGGATATGGAGCTGGGTGGGCGGCGGCCTGTGGCTGGGCATTTCCACCTTGCTGCTCTTGCTGCCGGCTTTGGGCGTGGCCACGGTGGTGCAGGATATTTCGACGCCGTTTCCCATGCTGTTGCTGGTGTCCGGCTTGTGCGGCATCGGCGGCGGCGCTAGCGCTTCTCATCTGTCCAATACCAGCTTTTTCTTTCCCAAGGCGGCCAAAGGGCTAGCGATGGGGTTGAACGCGGGGTTGGGAAATCTGGGCGTGTCGGTGGCGCAACTGGCGATCCCGGTGGTGATTCTGCTGCCCTTGTTCGGCGCGGCCGGCGGGCCGCAGATCTGGGGCGTTGGCGGCGCCGTGCACCCGGTGTGGCTGCAGAACGCCGGGTATCTGTGGCTGCCCTTCATCGTCGTCATCGCGCTGGCCTGCTTGCTGTACGCGCATGATCTGCCCAAGCTGCGCATCACACCGCATGATCAGCTGGACGCGATGCGCGATCCGCACACCTGGTATATCTGCCTGCTGTACATGGGCAGCTACGGCACTTTCCTCGGCTTCGCCGCCGCCTTTCCTCTACTGGCGCGCAATATGTTCCCGCTGATCGATGTCACGCCCTACGCCTTTATCGGGCCCATGGTCTGCGCCTTGTCGCGGCCGCTGGGCGGCTGGATGGGCGACCACATCGGCGGCGGCATCGCCACCATGCTCAGCAACGGGGTGATGGCGCTGGCCACCGTCGGCGTTTATCTGAGCATGCCCTCCGCCGGCAACGGCGGTTCGTTCTGGCTGTTCCTCGCCATGTTTCAGTTGATTTTCTTCGCTGCGGGCGTGGGCAACGGTTCGTCTTTTCAATTGGCGCCCAAGGTTTTTCTGTTGCAAGCGGGCCAGCGGGCCAAGGCCGCGGGCCTGGACGTTGCGGAAGCCTACGCGCGCGGCGGGCGGCGCGGCGCGTCGGCGATGAATGTCAGTTCGGTGATGGCGGCGTTCGGCGGCTTCGTGATTCCCAAATCCTTCGGCAGCGCGCTGGCCGCCTTCGGCAGTTTCCTGCCGGCTTTCGGCATGTTCTTTGTGTTTTATCTGGTGTCCATGCTGGTGGCCTGGTGGCATTACAGCCGGCCGGGCAGCCGGATGCGCTGCTGAGGCGAAAGATGGGCGCGCGCCCTGTCTGTTGGGCTTTGTTGGCGTCGCTGGCGCTGCATGCCTTGCTATTGTTTGCTTGGCAAGGTCGTCCGCCTCAGCCAAGCGTGGCCGCGTTGACGCTGAGACTGGCGCAGCCCGCGGGCGGACCTGAGCCCGTTATCGCTCAAAATGCGGCCAAGGCCGGGAATCAGGCCGGCAACAAGGTTGAAAATAAAGCGGCGGCCAGGCCAAGCTCCAAGCCAAGCGCCCGTTTTGCGGCGCCTCCGCTTTTACCTGAGGCCGGCCTGGCCGAGCCGGCGACAAGCGCCGTTGAGTCCGCCGGCGACAGTGGTGCGAAGAGCGGGGCCGCCGCGCAGCCGGGGGGCGGCGGCACATCGCAGGGCGGCGCGGACAGCGTGGCATTGTACCGCGCGGAATATCTGAACAATCCGCAGCCGGAATACCCGGAACGTTCGCGGGAAAACGGCGAGCAGGGCACGGTTTTACTGCGGGTGAGCGTTAGCGCCGCGGGCCGCGCCGGCGAGGTGACGGTGGCCGTCAGCAGCGGTTATCCGCGGCTGGACCGAGCGGCCAAGGCCGCGGTGGAGCGTTGGCGCTTCGCGCCGGCCAAACGCAATGGCCAGGCGGTGGATTCGGTGTTGATGGTGCCAGTGCGTTTTCAAAGCCCTTGAGCCGCGGGCGCGGCCGGAATTGAAAATGCAATGGCGGCGAGGGCGCGGGCCGCATCGCGGGGCCGCGTCTCGCCGCCGGGTAAAGGGCGGTGACGGCTGGAGAGATTAAGCCGTGACTTCTTCCTGTTCCTCCAGCGCCAGGCTGAAGCCTTCGCGCAGACGGCCCAGTTCCTGGCAGAAACCGGACAGGTCGTGTTCGCCAAAGCGTTTGAAGGCGATCTGCATATAGTCGATATGAGCGGGGAAGGCCTGATCGAACAGACGTTCTCCGTGTTGGGTCAAGGAAACGAATACGCTGCGGCGATCGTTTGGCTGCATGGTGCGGGTAACCAGACCCTTGTCTTCCAGCCGGTCGATGACGCCGGTCAGCGTCCCTTTGGTGATCAACGTGCGGTCGGACAGCTCCTTGCAATTCATGCCCTTGCTATGGCCCAGGGTGGCGACCACGTCGAATTGCGGCGGAGTCAGGCCCAGCTGACGAATGTGCTGGCTGGCAAACTGTTCGAATGCCTGGTAGGTGCGCGCCAGCTCGTGGACCACCGGAAGGAAACTGGCTTGAGAAGTGTTTTTCATCGATCTATCCCTTGCTTTCCTAAGCAGTGTTTAAGACGATTTGGAATCATTCATTTGCATGAACACGAAATATTCTGGCACGAGATATTTCAGAGCGCCCCTGTCAGAAATGTCATCTGCCGGACCTTTCGGCACTGAAAATGACGTTCCGCTTCCATTTGGCCCGCTTGCGGCGGGCCGATTCGCGACGTACAACGGCTGGCTGGAGCCGTTCTACGCGGTCTGATGGAACCAGCAGGGGCGATTCGGCATCCAATTCAGGTTGAGAACCCGGTTTGAAGCGCCAAATTGCCCGCATCAGCTATCGCCCCGGCTTGATTTACGCTGGCGGCAAGGCATTTACGGCTAAATTGCCGCCAAATGATGCGCAAGCTGAGGCTTTCGTTATAATAACCGTGGTCTATCGCCGTTCTCGACTGGCCGAAACGCCAGATTCGAACGGTTTTGTTGCCGAATACTTAAAGGGAGGCTGTCGGCCCGGCTATTGCCGAAAGACGCCGCATCGCGCATTGAGAGATGCGCCGGCGCGCGGCGAGGAGGCTGCCGACGGCTTCGATTATTCGCCTTAATGCGGACTGGCTGATGAGCGAATTACAGATTGGTGTATTGATACTGGGCGGCGCGGTGATCGCTTTGGTGTACGGATTCAATGCTTTTCAGGAATGGCGTTTTCGCAAGAAGACTCGCCAGGCCTTTACGCGCGGCCACGACGACGTGCTGCTGGACGTACCCAAGAACAATGTGCGCGACGGCGTGAAGCAGGACCGGATGGAACCGGTGCTGGTGGACGCCTCGCCGGAGCCGGACGATTACGCCGCCGCTTACTTTGAGCCGCAAATCCCCGTGGAGCCGGCGCGAGCCGAGCCTGACCGGCCGCGCGAGGCGGTCTTCGACGCGGTGCCGGTGGTGGAGGAAGAGGACGAAGCCCCGCAGATGGACTCCGCCGATCACCAGGCGCTGGTGGTGGCGATGCTGGACCCGTCTTTGGATTTCATCGCCGAAGTGGTGTTCCATGCGCCGCACGAGCTGGCGGCGATTCCGCGTTTCAACGTGGGCAAGCGCACCCAATTGATAGGCCGCACGGAAAAAGGCCTGTGGAAGCCGGCCGAAGCCCTGCCTGGAACCCGTTACAAGCAGATCAACGTCAGCATGCAGATGGTGGATCGCAGCGGCGCGGTGACTGAGCAGGAACTGGCCGGTTTCTGCCAACAAGTATCGCGTTTCGCCGAGGAGCACGACGCCGCGGTCAGCTTCCCGCAGCGTCAGCAGAAGCTGGTGGCGGCGCGCGAACTGGACCGTTTCTGCGCCGACGTGGACGTGCTGATCGGCATCAACATCGTGCCGCAGGGGCCGATAGAAGGCACCCGGCTGCGCAGTTTCGCCGAGGCCGCCGGCCTGCAACTGGAGCCGGACGGCGCTTTCCATTACCTGGCGGACTCCGGCAACACCCTGTATTCGCTGATGGCGGCCGACCAGATGCCGTTCACCTTCCACACGCTGCTGGACAAATCCTTCCCGGCGCTGACTCTGTTGTTCGACGTGCCGCGCGTGGCCGGCGGGGTCGAGGTGTTCGACCGAGCCGTGTATTTCGCGCGCCAGTTGGCGCAGGAGTTCGACGCCCAACTGGTGGACGACAACCGCCGTCCGCTGTCCGACGCCGGCCTGACCCGCATTCGCGACCAATTGCTGCACATCTACGGCAGCATGGACGACCGCGGCATCGCCCCCGGCAGCGTGGCCGCGTTGAGACTGTTTGCCTGAAGCCGGCAGGAAACCCCGGTGTCGCCTTGCTGTCCAGCCGCTACACTGGGGTAATCGGCCCGCTCGATAATCTTCCGTTTCCAAGGCCGGCGCCACGCCGGCTTTTTCTGTTTGAGCCCGACTGAACATGAACACCCTCACCCCGCAACAGCGCGTAGCCGAACTGCATCAACTGCTGAATCGCTACGGCCACGAATACTATGTGCTGGACGCGCCCACGGTGCCGGACGCCGAATATGACCGCCTGTTCCGGGAGCTGCAGCAGCTGGAACAGGAGCACCCGGAACTGGCGAGCGCGGATTCGCCTACCCGACGCGTCGGCGGCGCGCCGCTGGACGAGTTCCAGCAAGTGACCCACAGCGTGCCCATGCTGTCGCTGTCCAACGCGTTTTCCGATATGCAGCTGAGCGAGCGCGAACAGCGTCATGAGGAACTGCTGCAGTTCGATGAGCGGGTGCGCAAGGGCCTGGACGCCGCGGAGGTGGAGTACGCCACAGAGCCCAAGTTCGACGGCCTGGCGATCTCTCTGCTCTACCGCGACGGCGTGCTGGTCCAGGCGGCTACTCGCGGAGACGGCGTGACGGGCGAAAACGTCACCGAGAACATCCGTACCGTGCGCGCGATTCCGCTGCGTTTGCCGGCTGGGGCCGCCGTGCCCAGCCTGCTGGAAGTGCGCGGTGAAGTGTTGATGCTGAAACAGGACTTCGACAAGCTCAACGCCGAGCAGGCGGCGCGCGGCGACAAGACCTTCGCCAATCCGCGCAACGCCGCTGCCGGCAGCCTGCGTCAGCTGGATTCGCGCATCACTGCTCAGCGCCGCTTGTCCTTCTTCGCCTATTCCATCGCTCAGGTGGAAGGCGCGGACTGGCCGGCCAGCCACAGCGCTGAAATGGCCTGGTTGCGCGAGCTGGGTTTCCCGGTGGTGGCCGAGGATTTGCGGCCGGTGGTGCGCGGCGTGGATGGCTTGATCGCTTATTACGAGCAGGTGAGGCAGCGGCGTCCCGGCCTGCCTTTCGATATCGACGGCGTGGTGTACAAGGTCAACCAGCGCGCCTTGCAGGATGAGCTGGGTTTTGTGTCGCGCGCGCCGCGCTGGGCCATCGCCCACAAGTTTCCGGCCGAGGAGGCGCTGACTCAAGTTGAGGCGATCGAGGAGCAAGTGGGCCGCACCGGCGCCATCACCCCGGTGGCGCGCTTGAAGCCGGTGTTCGTCGGCGGCGTCACCGTCACCAACGCTACCCTGCACAATGAGGACGAGGCGCGGCGCAAGGATGTGCGCGTCGGCGATACCGTGATTGTGCGTCGCGCCGGCGACGTGATCCCCGAGGTGGTGTCCGTGGTGCTGGAGCGCCGGCCAATGCAGCCGGCAGCCGGAGGCGATCTGTTCAGCGCCGGCGAAACGCCGCAATACCCCGCCTATCGTTTGCCGGCGGTCTGTCCGGTATGCGGCAGCCACGTGGTGCGCGAAGAGGGCGAGGCGGTGGCGCGCTGCTCCGGCGGCTTGTCCTGCCGCGCGCAGCGCAGCCAGGCGATTCAACACTTCGCCGGCCGCCGCATGATGGATATCGACGGTCTTGGCGAACGCTATATCGACAAGCTGGTGGAGTACGACTATGTGCGCGGCGTGGCCGATCTGTATCGGCTGACGCTGGAAGACTTGCTGGAGATGAAGCGCCGCGCCGATGAGGACGAAGGCGTGACTCCGGAAACCGTCAAGGCGGGCAAGGTGGCGAGCAAGTGGGCGGAAAACCTGATCGAGGCGATCGCCGCCAGCCGACGGCCGCCGCTGGCTAGGCTGTTATTCGCGCTGGGCATCCGTCATGTGGGCGAATCCACCGCCAAAACCCTGGCCGATTGGCTGGGGACGATGAGCTTGATCCGCCGTTCGCCGGCGGCCTTGTTCGCGGCGCTGCCGGATATCGGCGGCGTGGTGGCGGAATCGCTGGCGGACTTTTTCGCCGAAGCCAATAACGAAGCCGCGCTGGACGCTTTGTTGAGTCATGTCGCCCCGGCCGACGAGCACGCGCCGTCCCCGCGCCTGGCCGAGCGCCTACAGCCGGCCGTGTTGCTGGCGCGGCTGGACATTCCGCGTTTGACCGAGGTGCGCAGCCAGCAATTGGCGGCGCAGATAGACGGCCTGGCCGCCTTGGCCGAACGCGAGCGTCGCGCGCTGCTGGATCTGGAGTTGCCGGCCGAGGTGATCAACGCGCTGGCCGACTGGCTTGATTTGCCGGGCAAGCGCGACAGCCTGCGCGCCCTGGCCGCCTTGGTTGACGAGATCCTGGCGGCGCTGCCGGCGCAAGCCGCGTCGGCTGGCGTACTGGAAGGCAAGACCCTGGTGCTGACCGGCACGCTGCCGACCTTGAGCCGGGATCAGGCCAAGGAGCTGATAGAAGCCGCCGGCGGCAAGGTGTCCGGCAGCGTCTCCAAGAAAACCCATTACGTCGTCGCGGGAGCGGAGGCCGGCAGCAAGCTGGCCAAGGCGGAAGAACTGGGCGTGGCGATTTTGGACGAAGCCGGCTTGCAAGCCTTGCTGGCCGGAGAGTAAGCCAAGGAGCGGATATGGCGGACCAAGCCTTCAAACAAGGCAATCAATTCGCGGCGGAAGGCCGCTGGCGCGAGGCGGAGCAGGCGTTTGATCAATGTCTGAGGCGGAACGCCAAGGATTGGCAGGCGCTGGCCAACCGCCTGGCTTGATTTGCCGGGCAAGCGCGACAGCCTGCGCGCCCTGGCCGCCTTGGTTGACGAGATCCTGGCGGCGCTGCCGGCGCAAGCCGCGTCGGCTGGCGTACTGGAAGGCAAGACCCTGGTGCTGACCGGCACGCTGCCGACCTTGAGCCGGGATCAGGCCAAGGAGCTGATAGAAGCCGCCGGCGGCAAGGTGTCCGGCAGCGTCTCCAAGAAAACCCATTACGTCGTCGCGGGAGCGGAGGCCGGCAGCAAGCTGGCCAAGGCGGAAGAACTGGGCGTGGCGATTTTGGACGAAGCCGGCTTGCAAGCCTTGCTGGCCGGAGAGTAAGCCAAGGAGCGGATATGGCGGACCAAGCCTTCAAACAAGGCAATCAATTCGCGGCGGAAGGCCGCTGGCGCGAGGCGGAGCAGGCGTTTGATCAATGTCTGAGGCGGAACGCCAAGGATTGGCAGGCGCTGGCCAACCGCCTGGCTTGATTTGCCGGGCAAGCGCGACAGCCTGCGCGCCCTGGCCGCCTTGGTTGACGAGATCCTGGCGGCGCTGCCGGCGCAAGCCGCGTCGGCTGGCGTACTGGAAGGCAAGACCCTGGTGCTGACCGGCACGCTGCCGACCTTGAGCCGGGATCAGGCCAAGGAGCTGATAGAAGCCGCCGGCGGCAAGGTGTCCGGCAGCGTCTCCAAGAAAACCCATTACGTCGTCGCGGGAGCGGAGGCCGGCAGCAAGCTGGCCAAGGCGGAAGAACTGGGCGTGGCGATTTTGGACGAAGCCGGCTTGCAAGCCTTGCTGGCCGGAGAGTAAGCCAAGGAGCGGATATGGCGGACCAAGCCTTCAAACAAGGCAATCAATTCGCGGCGGAAGGCCGCTGGCGCGAGGCGGAGCAGGCGTTTGATCAATGTCTGAGGCGGAACGCCAAGGATTGGCAGGCGCTGGCCAACCGCGCCAACGCCCGCCTGCGCCAAGGCGACAGCGCGCGCGCGCTGGACGACTACCTGGCGGCCGCCGCGCTCAATCCGCAGTCCGTCAACATCAAATGCAATCTGGCTGTGCTGCTCAAGGAGTTGGGCGAATTGGAGCTGGCGGAGGCGCTGTTGCGCGAGGCGCTGGCGGCGGAGCCCGAGCATGCGGACGCTTGGAGCAACCTGGGCGTGGTTTTGCAGCACCGCTTGCAATATCAGGAAGCCATCGCCTGCCATTTGCGCGCCATCGAGCTGGCCGGAGTCAGTCCGGCGCGATGCAACAACCTGGGCTATGCCTGTACCTGCGCCTTATTGCTGGACGACGCCATCGCTGTGCTGCAAGGCGGTCTGGAACTGGACCCGGAAGACGCTAATCTGCGTTTCAGCCTGTCCATCGCGCTATTGCTGGCTGGCCGCTACGCCGAGGCCTGGCCGTATTACGAGGCGCGCTGGGAGGCCATTCTGCAGCCGCGCCACCGCGATCGGCGCTGGCAAGGCGAGGCGCTGGGCGCATCCACCTTGCTGCTCTGGGCGGAACAGGGCTTGGGCGACAGCCTGCAGATGGCGCGTTTCCTGCCGCGGTTGCGAGCCGAGCACCCGCGGGCGCGCCTGCTATTGGCCTGCCCCAAAACCTTCCACCGCCTGTTCGCTCAATTCGACGGCGTGGAATTGTTGGAGCCGGAGGCCGCGCCGGTGTTCGATTGCCAACTGCCGCTGATGTCCTTGCCCGGCGTACTGGGCGTCACCTTGGACAATCTGCCGGCTCAGCCTTATCTGGCGGCGACGCCGGCCGCGACAATCCCGCCGCGCAGCGGCGGCCGTCCGCGCGTCGGCGTGGTGTGGGAGAGCGGGCAATGGGGCGTGGGCAAGGCCGATCATTGGCGTCGCCACAAATCGGTGCCGCCGGAAGAGTTCGCCGCGCTATGCCGGCTGCCGGGCATCGATTTTGTTTCCCTGCAGCCGGGCGAGCCGCCTTCGGTTTTGCAAGGTTTGTTGGCCACGCCGGCCTTGAGCGATTTCGCCGACACCGCCGCCTGGGTGGCGGAACTGGATCTGGTGATCTCCGTGGACACCGCCGTCGCCCACCTGGCTGGGGCGATGGGCAAGCCGGTTTGGGTATTGATGCGCGCGGAAAGCGCGCCCTTCTTCCTGGCCGCCGGCGAGCGAGCCCCGTGGTACGACTCGATGCGGGTCTGGCGTCAGGCGGAGGCCGGCGTTTGGGGGCCGGTGCTGGAAAGCGCGGCTCAGGCGCTGGCGCGGCGTTTTCCCGCCGGTTTGTGAGGCTGGGACTTTCACCAGCGGGCCGCGGCGCGGTAGAATGCGCGCCTGTCAACGCTTGTTAACGAGAAATGGGTATGAAAAAAATCACGAAAGCGGTCTTTCCCGTTGCCGGGCTGGGCACCCGCTTCCTGCCGGCCACCAAGGCCAGCCCCAAGGAAATGCTGCCGGTGGTGGACAAACCGCTGATCCAGTATGCGGTGGAAGAGGCGATTGCCGCGGGCATGACCGAGCTGATTTTCATTACCGGCCGCAACAAGCGTTCGATTGAAGACCATTTCGACAAGGCTTACGAGCTAGAAACCGAACTGGAAAACAAGAACAAGCAGAAGCTGCTGGAAACCGTTCAGGGCATTATTCCGCCGTCGGTGTCCTGCATCTTCATCCGTCAGACCGAGGCGCTTGGGCTGGGCCACGCCGTGCTGTGCGCGCGACCGGTGGTGGGCGACGAGCCGTTCGCGGTGATCCTGGCCGACGACCTGATTGAAGGCGCGCCGGGCGCGATGGAGCAGATGGTCAAGCTGTTCGACGAAACCCATGCTTCGGTGCTGGGAGTGGAAACCGTGGCACCGGAAGAAACCAGTTCCTACGGCATCGTCAAGGTGGCGCCGGACGCGCGCGGCCATCAGCAAGTCGAGCACATCGTGGAAAAGCCGCGCCCGGAAGTGGCGCCGTCCAATCTGGCGGTGGTGGGCCGGTACATCCTGACCCCGCGCATCTTCGACAAGCTGGTCAACACCACGGCCGGCGCCGGCGGCGAAATCCAGCTGACCGACGGCATCGCGGCGCTGATGAAGGACGAGCCGGTGTTGGCGCTGCCGTTCAAGGGCGTGCGTTACGACTGCGGCTCCAAGCTGGGCTATCTTAAAGCCACGGTCAATTACGGTTTGCAGCATCATGAGGTGGGCGTCGAGTTCGCCGCCTATCTGCGCTCGCTGGCCAAGAACTAATCG
Organism: Chromobacterium sp. Rain0013; assembly: GCF_015291765.1. Taxonomy (NCBI): domain Bacteria; kingdom Pseudomonadati; phylum Pseudomonadota; class Betaproteobacteria; order Neisseriales; family Chromobacteriaceae; genus Chromobacterium; species Chromobacterium sp. Rain0013. The sequence continues at coordinate 4,836,791 of NZ_CP031514.1, read as the reverse complement.
TTTTTTCAATCACGCCGCTCCTGTTTTTTTGATGATATGGGCAAGAGCGGCGTTTGCGTGTGTGAATCAAGGAGTCATCATGCCCAATATTGCCGAGGCCCGTGGCCTGATCAACAGCTCCGACGTGCTGTTTACCGCCGAGGAAGTCAGCGCGGCTGTTGACCGCATGGCGGTGGAAATCACCGAGGAACTGGGCGAAACCTATCCGCTGGTCTTGTCCGTGATGGGCGGCGCCGTGGTGTTTACCGGCCAGTTGCTGCCGCGCCTGGCTTTCCCGCTGGACTTTGACTACGTTCACGTGTCTCGCTACGGCGACAAGACCCAGGGCGGCGAGCTGGTGTGGAAACAAGCGCCCAAGGAAGACGTGCGCGACCGCGTGGTGCTGGTGCTGGACGACATCCTGGACGAAGGCCACACCATGGCGGCGATCCGCGACAAGGTAATGGCCATGGGCGCCAAGGCCTTCTACAGCGGAGTGTTCGCCAACAAGCTGATTAGCAAGGAAAAACCGATGCTAGCGGATTTCGTCGGTCTGGACGTGCCGGACCGCTACGTGTTTGGTTACGGCATGGATGTGCGCGGCGCCTGGCGCAATCTGCCGGCGATCTACGCGTTGAAATAAGCGCAACTCGATAGCGAAAAACCCCCGGCTCGCGCAAGCAAGCCGGGGGTTTTTATTTTTGGACCGGGTCTCAGAGCATGTTTACGTTCTTGCGAGCAAGAGCGAGACAAGACGAAAACGGCTGAGGAAGCGGAATGGTCGAGTGGTGCATGAGCATTTCGAAGGTGTACTCACCGTGCAACGCTTCACGAAGCGCAGCAGACTTTGAACAAGCTCTCAGGCCCCGGCAGCCAGTGCCGCGGGCTTTTGTGCCTGCGCCAAGGCGGCGTTGACCTGCCAGTCGTTGCCGTTGCGCTGCAAACGCACTGGCCAGCGGTAGACCGCCAGCAGCCGCTCCGGCGTCAGCACCTGTTCCGGCGCGCCGGCCACCACCAGCCGGCCCTGTTCCAGCAAGGCCACGTGGTCGGCATAGCTGGCGGCCAGCGCCAGATCGTGCAGCACCTGCACCACGGTGCGGCCCTGGCGGGACAGCTCCAGCAGCAGTTGTTGCAAGCGGTGCTGGTGGCGCAGGTCCAGGTGATTGGTGGGCTCGTCCAGCAGCAGCACCGGCGCTTGCTGCGCCAAGGCGCGGGCGATGGCCGCGCGCTGGCGTTCGCCGCCGGATAATTGATCCAACCGTTTGTCGGCGTAATCGTCCAGCTCCACCGTGCCCAGGGCATCCGCCACCGCGCTTTTGTCCTCAACCCGCGGACGAGAGAAAGCGCCGAGGTAGGGCACGCGGCCCAGCATTACGAACTCGCGCACCGTCAGCGGAATGCCGGAGGGAATGTGCTGCGGCACCCAGGCGATGCGGCGGGCGCGCACCGACGGCTCCATGCGGCCGACGCACTGGCCGGCCAGGCGCACCGCGCCGGCGCTGGGCGTGTCCAGGCCGGCCAGCAGCCGCATCAAGGTGGTTTTGCCGGCGCCGTTGGGGCCTAGCAGCGCGCTGACCCGGCCGGTGGGCAAATCCAGGTTGATGTCGTCCAGAATCCGCTTGCCGCCGATGTCGCAGGCCAGCTGGCGCACGCACAGGGTTGTGGTTTCAGCCATTGATCAGACTCCTTTGTTGTCGCCGGAATAGCCATACGAAGAACGGCGGGCCGGCGAATGCCGCCATCAGGCCCACAGGCAGATCAATGGGCCAGGCGATGGTGCGCGCCAGCGTGTCCACCGCCAGCAGGAACAAGGCGCCGGCCCAGGCTGACAGCAGGATCAGCCTGCGGCGGCAGCCGCCCATCAGCAGGGCCAGCGCGTTGGGGATCATCATGCCGACGAAGCCGATCACTCCGGACAGCGCCACCGCGCCGCCGGTGGCCAGCGCCGCGCCGACGGCGGTGAGCCGGCGGGTGCGACGCACGTCGATGCCCAGGGATTGGGCGGCGTCTTCGCCCAGCAGCAGGCAGTCCAGATCGCGGCCCACCGCGATCAGGATCAGCAAGCCCAGGGCGGCTACGCCCAGGCAGGCCAGCAGCCGTTCCGACGAAGCGGAGGACAGATTGCCGGCCAGCCAGCTGGTGGCGGCGCGCAGGGTCAGGTCGTCGGACATGAAAATCATCAGGCTGGTGACCGCGCCGCAGAAGGCGCCCACCACCAAGCCCATCAACAGCAGACCGGCCAGGCCGCCGCGGACCAGCCGCGACAGCAACAGGATCAGCCAGGTGGCCAGCAGGCCGCCGCCAAAGGCGGCCAGCGGCAAGGACAGGCCGGCGGCGCCGACGGCCAGCATGCCGACCACCGCCAGCGCCGCGCCGCTGGAGGTGCCGATCAGGCCGGGGTCGGCCAGCGGATTGCGAAACAGGGCTTGCAGCGCCGCGCCGCTGGCGGCCAGCGCCGCGCCCACGCCCAGCGCCGCGGCGATGCGCGGCAGCCGCAGCTGGGTCAGCAGCGGATCGTTGAAGTCCGGCCAGGCCAGGCCGTTGCCGCCGCTGGACAAGGCCAGCAGCGGCAGCAGCAGGCTGGCGGCGATCAGGCCCAGCAACAAGCAGCGGCCGCGGTGGGGCGCGACGGCGTCCAGGGTCGGCGCGCTCACATTTTCACCATCTGATCGACTACGGCCGGGCTGTTCAGGCCCACCATCATCGCGTCCTTGGCCGGCAGCAGGTAGATGCGGCCTTGTTTTCCGGCCGGCGTGGAAGCGATTTCCGGCCGTTTGGAGAAGGCCTCCTTGCCGCCGTGCACCGCGCCGGTGTGGCTGCCCAGAATGATCACGTCCGGCCGCAGGCTCTGCCAGGCGTCGCGCGCCATCGGTTTGAAGCCGGACAACTGGCTGGCGACGTTGACGCCGCCGGCGGCGCGGATCAGGGTGTCGGCGGCGGTGTCGCGGCCGGCCACCAGTTGGCCGTCATAGCTGACCAAGTAGCGCACGCCGCGCGCCGGGCGCGGCGTCATCTCGCGCTGCCAGCGGCTGGCCAGTTGCTGGGCGTGGGCGTCGCGGCCCAAGAGTTGCCCCACTTTGCGGATCGCGTCGGCGAAATCCGCGCCGTCCTCGCGGCGCGTCACTTCCTCGGCGCGCACCTGCAATTGGCGCAGCTGGGCCCACACCGTGGGCGGTTGCGCCTCGGCGCTGCCCAATACCAGAGTGGGTTTGAGCCGGGCGATGGTTTCGGCGTTCAGCGCGCGGGAAAAGCCCACCACTTGCGCCTGGGCCAAAGCCGGCGCTTTGCTGGAACGGTCGCGGCCGACCACTTCCTTGCCGGCGTCCAGCGCCACTACGATATCGGCGATGTCGGGAGTCATGACCACGATGCGTTGTGCTGCCCAGACGGGCAAAGCGGCAGCCAGGCCCAGCAGAGCGGCGAAGGCGAATTTAGGCGACATCGGCGCGCTCCAGTACCGGCAGTTCGCCCAGCAGTTTGATCCATTCCACGCGCTCCGCTTGGCCTGGCTTGCGCTCGCCAAAGAAAGTGGCCAGCGACAGGCCCTGGTCGTCGAACAGTTCCAGCGAGGTCACCACGCCGTGGTCGCCCGGCTTGCGGGTGACCCAAGCCTCGGCAATCAGATCGGTGCGCAGATGCAGGTTGAAGTGAGAGTCCAGCACATTGAGCCAGTTGCCGACGATCTGCACATTGCGCACCGGTCCGGTGTGGATCTGGATCATGCCGCGGTTGCCGGCGAATACCATGATAGGGGCTTCGATATGGGCGGCGCGGCGCAGCAATTGCTCCACCGCTTCCGGCAGCACGCGCCAGGCCTGGCCTTCAGGCGCCAGGCGAAAGCCTTGTTGACGGGACACGCCCCAGCGGCGCAGGAAGGGATGGAAGGCGTGCACGTCTTTAAGGCTCCGCCATTCCTGCTGGAAGCCGGCCTTGTCGATGGCCTCGTCGTCCAGCTCCTCCGCTTGGGCTTCCAGAGGGTCTATCCGCAGCGCTGTCTTGGGCGCGGCGAAGGCCTCCACCAGGCGCTGGTAGGCTATCACGTCGCTATTGGCGGTGAGATAGATCTTGTGCACCGCTTCGCCGAAGCGGTCGAAGAATTGCAGGCTGCGCTGTTCGCCGCGCGCGCCGGCCGTGGTGACCGCGAAGGCGTGCTGCCAATGGAACAGGAAAATGCGCAGGTCGATGACCGGGTTGATGGCCAGACCGATCTTGCCGTCGATCTGCACATTGCGGTAATCGCCGGTGGTTTCATGCACGCAAGCGTGATTGCGCGTTAGCGCCATCACCGGGCCCAGGTGGCCGATCTGGCTCAAGATGTCGTTCCAATGCGGCTGCAGGGCTTGGCTCGCCGGATCGGCGGCCACCAGCTCGGCTTCGCTGACGCCCAGCGCGTCGGCGGCGTCGCGCGCGCGCAGTTTCGGCTGGCTGGCTTTCAGGATTTGGAAGCGATCCCACAGCTGGCTGAAGTCGGTCATATTAGGGTTCTCCTTGGAGCGATCAAAGGCGGGCGCCCGCCAAGGGGCGGGCGCTCGCGGTCAGAAGGTGTATTCGACGCTGGCGCTGACATTGCGGCCAGGCTGAGTGAACAGGTCCAGCGTGCGGTCGCTGCTGGTCTTGCCGCGCACATCGGCGGCTTTCCAGTATTTCTGGTCAAAGACGTTGAACACGCCGGCGCGCAGCACCGTGTTCTTGGCCGGCTTCCAGTAAGCGGTCAGGTCCAGCACGGCGTAGCCGGGGGCCTTGAACGGCGGGGAGGTCTGGCTGCTGCCCAGTTGCTCGATATTGGGCAGGCGGTTGTTGGCGCTCGCCAGTTTCAGCAAGGCTTCGGCGCCGAAGACGGCTTGGTCATAACGCAGGCCCAGCGTGGCGTTCAGCGGGGTAATGCTGGCCAAGGGCTCGTTCTTCTGCTTGTTCTGGCCATGGGTGTAGGCGATGGACGCCATCGCGCGCCAGCTCGGCGCGAAGCGCCAGGCGGCGCGGCCTTCCACGCCCTTGATCTCGACTTCGCCGATGTTCTGGTATTGGAAGGCGGACAAGCCGTTGATCATGCCGATGTCGGCACGATCGATGAAGTCCTTGTAGCGGTTGGCATAGGCGGTGACGCCGAAGTCAACGCTGTCCCACTGGCCTTTCAGCCCCAGTTCCACGCCCTGGCTGCTTTCAGACTTGAGATTGGGGTTGGGCAGCACTTGATAGCGTTGAATCAGGTTGGTGAAGGCCATATTGGCGTCGTCGAACGGCGGCGCGCGGAAGCCGGAGGAGAACTGCAGGAAGCCGGTGTAGTGATCGGCGAACGGCAGGCTCAGGCCCAGCTTGGGCGAGAAGGCGCTGTCCTTGAAGGTGGGCACCTGGTAGTTCTTGGAGTTGCCGTTGGCGAAGGCCTGGTCCGGCTGCGGCGTCATCTTGTAGTGGTCCCAACGCAGAGAGGGCGAGGCCACCAAGCCGTTGCCGAACTTGATCTCGTCCTGGACAAAGAGACCGATGCGCTCGGAGCGGCTATCAGGGAAGGTCTTGTTGGGGTAGGTTTCCCCGTCGACGATATTGCTGGTGCTGCCGTTTGGATTGTATTGGGTCTTGATGCGCGGACGGCTGGTGTCGGTGCGGCTCAAGTCCGCGCCCCACAAGAGCTGATGTTTGGCGGACAGCGCCTGGAAATTGTGCTCGGCTTCCAGGGTCAGGCCATAGCTATCCTGCTTGAAGCCGTAGTCGGACAAGATGCGCAGACCGTTGCTGCGCCATTCCGTGTTGGTGTCGGCATTGTCCAGCTTCTGATAGTAGGCTTTCACCGCCAGCCGGTCGAAAGCGCCCAGCTGCTTGCCTTCCCAGGCCAGCGACGCGCGGTCGCGCTGGATGCGGTCTTTGGCCTGATTGTTGGTGACGACGTAGACATTGCGTCGGGCGGGGCCCAAGGCGTTGAGCAGATTGCTGTCGGTGTCGCGCCGGTAGTGCTCCAGTGTCAGCTCCAGCCGCTGATTGGCGGCCGGTTTGAAGCCCAGCTTGGCCAGCACATTGTCGCTGTCCCAGCTTTGAGGATTCGGCTTGGTGCGCAGCGTGCCGCTGCTGTCGTTATTGCCCTGATTATCGGTTTCATGGCCGTTGCGGTGGGTGTAGAGCACCATCAGATCGCTGCGCTCGCCCTTGACGCCCACGCCGGCGCTGCTGCCCCAGCCATTATCGGCGGTGCCGCCAAAGCCCTTGATGCTGCCGCCCACGCCTTGCTCTTCCGGGACGAAATCGTCCACGGTCTTGGTGCGGTAGCCCACCACGCCGCCGATGGCGTCGGAGCCGTACAGGCTGGAGGTGGGGCCTTTGACGATGTCGATGGCGCGCAGGGTTTCCAGTTCCACGTAGTCGCGGCCGGAAACGGCGCCGTTATTGCTGCCGCCGCCGGCATAGGATTCCGGCAGGCGGATGCCGTCGATCAGCATCAGGATGCGGTTGCCGTCTATGCCGCGGATGGTGTAGCCGGCGTTGCCGCGGCGCGCCGGATCGGTGGCCACTTCCACGCCGGGTTCGTATTTGACCGCGTCGGCGATGTCGCGCACCAGTTGATCGTCCAGTTTGTGGCGCGAGATCACGCTGGCGTTGGGGGCGGTTTCCGCCAGCGGTTTGCTGCTGCGGTGAGCGGTGACCTGAACGGTCTCCAGTTCCGCCGGCGTTGCCGCCAGCGCGGGCCAGGCTGCGGCCAGGCTCAAAACCAAGGGGGTGGCGCGAAATAAGGCCATGGAAACTCCAAACTTCCTAAGGTTGGGTGCTTCCGCTGGCTGGCTGATTTTGGCTGGCTTGCGGTGTGTGTGGTCTGGGACCTATTTGATCAGGATGAGCTTGCCGTTGCGGGTCAACTGCAAGCGGTACATCTCGCCCTGATGTTCGATCAGGATTTCCTTGCCTTTGGCGAACAGCTCGCAGCTGCGCAGCACCGGCGACAGGCTGGCAGCGCCGGTTCCGGAGCCGGACTTGGAGGCGGTGTGGGCTTGCATGAATTTATCCATGGCCAAATGGTAACGATTCTCATTATCGAATTCAAGCTGGACAAGGCCGCGAGGCGAACGAAAAGGGCGGGCCTGTGGCGCGGGGGTCACAAAACGGCATGGCCGAGCCGGCGCAGGCCGGGGATAATGGCGGTTTTGCGCGGAGAGGCGGATGGAACTGAACGCTTTGATCAAGCCCTTGCCTTGCCCGGCGGGCGCGCCGCAGGTCTTGAACTTGCACCGCGTGCGGCTGGATGTGGATTGGCCAGTGGACGAGGCGCTGCTGGCGGGCTTGAGCCAGGATGAGCGCAAGCGTTGCTTGCGCTATCTGCGCACCATCAATCAGTTGCAGTTCGCTCTGACCCGGCTGGCTTTACGACGGCTGTTGGCGCAAGAGACCGGCCTGGCGCCGGACGCGCTGGTGTTTGAGCTGGGAGAACATGGCAAGCCGGTCTTGGCTTGGCCTGGAGCGCCTGCCTTCAATGTGTCTCATTCCGGCGCTTACGCGCTGATCGCCATCGCGCGCGGCGGGCAGGTGGGGGTGGACATTGAAACGGTGCAGCCCATGCGCGACGTGCCGGCGCTGGCTGAGCAGACCTTGCTGCCGGTGGAGCTTGAGTTATGCGGCCACGGCCGGGACGTGGGGGCTTTCTTTCAGTTGTGGACCATCAAGGAGGCGGTGCTGAAAGCCTGGGGCGTGGGCATTGCTCAGCATCTGTCCGCTTTCGCCGCCACCAAACTGACACGGGGCGAACTGCCTTTGAGCATTGCCGAGCCTGGCCGCTGGCCGTCGACGCGGGCCTGGGCCTTGGAAGCGCCGGAAGGCTATGCGGCAACGCTGGCCTGGGCGGAGGGCTGAGAGAACCTGTTTACGATCTGCTGCGCGTTGGCGATACGGTGTTGAAAACGGCTTCGAAATGCTCATGTACCATGTTGTACACTCCGCTTTCTCAGCTGTTTTCGCCTTGTCCCGCCTTAGCTCGCGAGATCGTAAACACGTTCTGAGGCGGGGCCGAAATGACAAAAAGCCCGTCATGTTGCCATGACGGGCTTTTTGAGAAAGCTGGCGTCCCCACGGGGAATCGAACCCCGGCTACCGCCGTGAAAGGGCGGTGTTCTAACCGCTAAACTATAGGGACTTAAATTGTGGCGCACCCGGAGCGATTCGAACGCCCGACCCTCTGGTTCGTAGCCAGATACTCTATCCAACTGAGCTACGGGTGCTAGTGGCGTCCCCACGGGGAATCGAACCCCGGCTACCGCCGTGAAAGGGCGGTGTTCTAACCGCTAAACTATAGGGACACTAGTGTGGCGCACCCGGAGCGATTCGAACGCCCGACCCTCTGGTTCGTAGCCAGATACTCTATCCAACTGAGCTACGGGTGCGCTGTTTCGCGAGACGTTGTGTCTTGCGAGAAGCGGAATAATATAGACCCGGCTTTTGAGCGTCAAGCACTTTTGAAAAAAATTTCACACGGACATGGCCTGGCGGATTGGGAATGTCGTTTCATGCCAACATGCTAAGCTGGTTTTCACGCCAAAGCCCCTTGCGGGGCTTTGGTCGTTGATTAGGAGCCTGTTCAAAGTCTCGCGAGCCAGGGCGAGACAAGGCGAAAACGAGCGGAAAAGCGGAATGTGCGAGGGGTACATGAGCATTTTGAGCTTGTACTCATCGTGCAACGCTTCACGTCGCGCAGCAGACTTTGAACAGGTTCTTAGGCGAGGTCCGGCATGGAGGCGGCGTGATTGCTCAGCGCGTCGGCGAGTTCGCTGTTGAGATGGGCTAGCACGGCGTCGCGCGCGCTGGCGATGAAGAAGTGGTCGCCGTCGAACCAGTGGACGCGCGTGGGCGAAGTGGTTTCCCGCTGCCAGCCTTCGGTTTGCTCCGGCAGGCGTTGTCGGTCGCCGCGCCCGGCCAGCACGGTGATGGGCAGGGAGAGCGGCGGGGCCGGCTGGTAGCGATAGGTTTCCACCAGTTCGAAGTCAGTGCGCAGGGTGGGCAGCAGCAGGTCCATCATTTCTCGATTGGCCAGGATTTCCGCCGGAGTGCCGTTGTAGTCGCGCAGCGCGTCGATGAAACCGTCGTTGTCCATCCGGTGCAGCATGCGGGGCGGCTGGCGGTGTTGCGGCGCGTCGCAGCCGGACACGATCAGCCGCTGTGGCAGGGGCCGGCCCTGAGCGCGCAGCAGCCGCGTCAGTTCGAAGGCGATCAGCCCGCCCATGCTGTGGCCGAAGAAGACGAAGGGCGGGGCGTCGTCCAGCGGGAGCTCCCGCGCCAGCGCGTCCACCAGCGGCGGCAGCGCCTTGAAGCCGGCTTCGCGGAAGCGGGCGGCGCGGCCGGGCAGTTGCGCGGCGCAGACCTCCACTTCGGGAGGCAGCTTGCCTTGCCAGCCGGCATAGGCGCCGGCATGGCCGCCGGCGTAGGGAAAGCAGTACAGGCGCAGCCGCGGCGGCTGACGGCCGGGCTGGCGCTGGAGCCAGGGTGAGGGGTGCATCGATTCAGTCTCCTGTTTGCAGTGAAGGGTTGGGGCGGAGCTCCGCCGGGCCTGAGCCGCCGGGCGCGCCGATGGCGCGCAGCCGGGGGCTGCACAGCGCCAGCACGGCGACGCCGATCAGCAGCAGGCCGGCGCCGGCGAACAAGGCGCGCACCGGCGCGGACGCCAGGCTCACGCCGGCCAGCGTGGTGGACAAGGGCGTGACCGCCGCCATCATGAACATCAAAAAACTCATGACCCGGCCGCGCATTTCCGCCGGGATGCGGGCCTGGATCCAGGCCATCAGACGAACTTGAACCAGACCGCCCAAGAGGCCGATCAGGAACATCATCGCGCAACTGACGGCAAACGCGGGAGACAGACCCAGGCCGATGATCAGCGCGCCCATCAGGGCGTCGGCGCAGAATACCATCCATCCCAGCCGGCCCAGGGCCTTGAGCGGCAGCAGACTGAGCAGGGCCATGCCCAGCAGGCTGCCGGCGCCTTGCGCGGACAGCAGGGTGCCGAAGTGGCCGGCGTCCAGGCCCATCGCGGTTTTGACCAGCAGCGGCAGGCCGATCTGGATGGGGCCGGCGGTCAGGAAGGCGATCACCGCCCAGTAGAAGAACAGCGCGCGAAGGGTGGCGTCGCCCCAGGTCCAGGCGGCGCCGCGGCGGATGGCGCGCAGTATGCCGGCGGCCGATTGCGCCGATGGCGCCTGTGCGGGGGCGGCGCGCGGCCGCAAGCGGCTGAGCATCAGGCCGGCGCTCAGGAAGCAGGCGGCGCCCAGCAGGAAAGCGAGGCCCAGGCCGCCGCCGGCGCGGACGCCGGGCAGGGCTATCAGCGCGCCGGCCAGCATGGGGCCGGTCAGCAAGGTGAGCTGGTTGACCGCCATGAACACGGAGTTGGCCTGTTGCAGCTTTTCTTCCGGCACGGTGTTGGGCAGCAGGGCTGCGGCGGAGGGCCCGGTGAAGGCGGCGACCACGCCCATCGCCGCGGCGAAGGGGTAGAGCCAGGCCAGCGGCAGGCCGCCGCGGTAGGCGGCGTAGCCGAGCAGGGCCAGCAGCGCCGCGCAGCAGAGCAGCGAGCACTGAAACACCCGCCGCGGCGAGTACCGGTCCGCCACCGCGCCGCCGACGATGATGAACACCGCGCGCGGCAGCTCCATGGCGGTGACGATCAGGCCGAGGGCGAGGCCGTCTCCGCCCCGTTGCAGCACCAGCCAGGGCAGGGCGATCAGCGCGGTCTGCTGGCCCAGGATGGCGCAGAACCAGGCGGCGGAGAGCCAGAGAAAGCGCCGGTCGCGCCAGAGCGCCGGCTGGACGGGCATGGGCTTAGACATGGCGGACCCTCATCGCGCTCTCCAGGCTCTCCGCCAGGCTGGCCGCATGCGGCTCGCGCAGCATGTCGGCGTGTTCGCCGGCGGCGCGGAACACTTGGACCGGGCCGGCGGCGTAGTCGGACCAGCCCAGGTCGGCCGGTCCGGCCGTGGCGGCGGCCAGGCCGTCGGTGACCCACACCGCCACCGGGCAGAGCGCGGGCCGCGGCTGGTGGCCGCGCAGGCTGAGCAGGTTGGCGCGGTAGACGTCGAACATGGCTTCCACCCGGCGCGGGTCCATGCCTTGCGGGAACAGGCCGGAGTCTTGCACCCGCCGGCTCAGCAGCGCGAAGCGGCCGGCTCGGTCCAGCGGACGCAGCATGTCTTCCGAGACGGCCAGCGCTTTGCCGGTGGCGATTTCCACCGTGCGGCTCATATAGTGCAGCAGCCCGGCCTCGTCCTGGGGCAGTTCGCTCAGGAAGCCGGCGTCCGGGCGCGGCGGCGCGTCCAATGCCGCCAGCAGGCGGACTTCGGCGCCGGCCTCGACCAACCGCCGCGCCAGTTCCGCCGCCACCGCCGCGCCGAAGGAGTGGCCGGCCAGGATCAACGGTCCGGACAGGCCGGCTTGCAGCACCGCTGCGGCGTAGCGCGCGGCCATGGCCGCCACGCTGTCGTCGGACGCGACGGCCGGGTCCAGCCCCGCCGCTTGCAGGCCGTAGACGCGCCAGCGCGGCGACAGCCGCTCCACCAGTTTTTGATAGCCGATGATCTGGCCGGAACCGTCGTGGACCAACAGCAAGGTGGCGTCGTCGCCGTCCGTGCGTATCGGTACCAGCACCGACGGCGGGGTGGCTTGGCCGGCCTCCTGAACCAGCCGGGCGAACTCGGCGACGGTGCCGGAGGTGAACAGCGAGGCCAGCGGCAGCTCCACGCCCAGTTCCTCGCGGACGCGGGACAGCAGTTGCAGCGTGAGCAGCGAGTGGCCGCCCATGTCGAAAAAGCTGTCGTCCACGCCTATGCTCGGCAGGCCCAGGGTGGCGGCGAACAGCGCGGCCAGTTGTTCTTCCAGCGGGGTGCTCGGCGCGCGGTAGGCGCGCGCGGCCAGTTCCGGCGCCGGCAGCGCGCGGCGGTCCAGCTTGCCGTTGGGCGTTTGCGGCAGGGCTGGAAGGCTGACCCAGGCGGTGGGAATCATGTATTCCGGCAATTGCTCCGCCAGCGCGCTGCGCAGCGCGGCGGTGTCGATCTCGCCGTCCGTCGGCACCAGATAGCCCACCAGCCGCGCGGCGGCGGGCGGCGCGTGGTGCAAGGCCACCGCGGCGGCGGCGATGCCGGGCTGCGCGCTGAGCGCGGCTTCGATCTCGCCGGTTTCGATGCGGTAGCCGCGCAGCTTCAGCTGTTGGTCGCCGCGACCCAGATATTCGATGCGGCCGTCGGCCAGCCAGCGGGCGCGGTCGCCGGTGCGGTAGATCCGCTCGCCGTCCCGGAAGGGGTTGGGGAGAAAGCGTTCCGCGGTTAGCCGCGGGCGGCGCAGATAGCCGCGGGCGACGCCGGGGCCGGCGAGATAGAGTTCGCCGGCCAGGCCGGGCGCCGTCGGCTGCAGCGCCTCGTCCAGGATGTAGGCGCGGTAGCCGGGGATGGCGCGGCCGATGTCGACGGGCTGGCCGTCGCGCAAGGCGATTTCCGTCGCGGTGCCCCAGACGGTGGCCTCGGTGGGGCCGTATTCGTTGTAGAAGCGCCGGCCCTCGCCTATCAGGTCGCCGGCCGTTACCGCTTCGCCGCCGAACAGCACCGCGCGCAGCGATCCGCCCCAGCCGGCGGGCTGGGCTTGCGCCACGGTCCGGTACAGCGAGGGCAGGCTGAGCCAGACGTCGGCCCGCTCGCGTTCCACCAGGCCGGCCAGATAGCCGGGTTCCAACTGGCCGCCGGCGCGGCTGACGATCAGCCGGCCGCCGCAGGACAGCGACCAGAACAGCAGCGCCACCGAGCTATCGAAGGAGAAGGAGGGCAGCAGCAGGAAGGCGGTGCCCGGGCGCGACAGCTCCGCAGGATAGAAGGCGAGGCGGGCGGCGGTGGAGGCGTGGAGATTGCCGTGCTGAATCACCACGCCCTTGGGGGAGCCGGTGGAACCCGAGGTGTAGATCAGGTAGGCGGGGTGGCTGGGCCGCAGCGGGCGGACGCGCTCGCTGTCGTCGGGGTTGCCGTCAGGCAGCGAGGCCAGGTGCTCTTGCAAGGCCGGGTCGTCCAGATCCAGCCGCGCCGCGCCGTCCGGCAGCGTTGCGTCGCTCAGGGTCAGCACGCAGCGCGGGGCGGCGTCCTTCAACATGAAGGCGATGCGGGCCGGAGGGTAGTCCAGATCCAGCGGAAGATAGGCCGCGCCGGCTTTCAACGCTGCCAGCAAGGCCACTACGGTATCGGCGGAACGCGGCAGCGCGATGGCGACGATGTCTTCCGGGCCGACGCCGAGGGCGATCAGGCGTCGCGCCAGTTGATTGGCGCGGCGGTTGAGTTCGCCGTAGCTCAGGTCGCGGCGCTCGTCGCTCAAGGCCGTCGCCTCCGGCGCGGCGGCGGCGCTGGCCTCGATCAGGGGCAGCAGGGTGGCCGGCGCGGATGCCGCTTCGCCGTCTTGTTCCAGCAGCAGCCTGGTTTCGTCCGCGTCCAGCAGAGGCAGGCGCGACGGCGCTTGCTCCGGCTGCGCGGCCATGGCCAGCAGCAAGCGTTGCAAGCGGGAGGCCAGGCGGCGCGCGCCGGCTTCCTCGAACAGGTCGACGTCGTATTCCAGCATCGCCTGCAGGCCGCCGTCGGCTTCGTGCAGGGTCAGGGTCAGGTCGAAGCGCGGGGAGCTGTCGTTGCTGGACAGCGTTTCCAGCTCCAGCCCCGGCAGGCGCAGGGTGTCCAGCGGCGCGTTTTGCAGCACCAGCATGGTCTGGAACAGCGGGTTGCGCGTCAGCGAGCGATCCAGCCGCAGCGCGTCGACGATGGTTTCAAAGGGCAGGTCTTGCAGTTCGTAGGCTTCCAGCACCACATCGCGCACCCGAGCCAGCAATTGCAGCGCGCTGGGCGCGCCGGCCAAGTCGACGCGCAGCGCCAGGGTGTTGACGAAGCAGCCGATCAGGTCCTCCAGGTCCGCGTGCTGACGGTTGGCGATGGGGCTGCCTATCACCAGGTCGCGCTGGCCGCTGTACCGCGACAGCAGTTCGGCGTAGCCGGCCAGCAACACCATGAACAGCGTGCAGCCGGCGCGTTCGGCCAGCCGGCGCAGGCTCTGGGTTTCCGCCGGCGAGAAGCCGAAGCGGACGAAGTGCCCACGGCGCGGGCGGCCGATGGCGCCCATGCCGCGCGGCCGGTCGCCCAGCAGTTCCAGTTCCGCAGGGGCGTCGGCCAGCCGTGTTTTCCAGCGCGCCAGCATGTGTTCGAAGCGTTCGCCGGCCAGGGCGTCGCGTTGCCATTGGGCGAAGTCGCCGTATTGGATGGGCAGGGCGGGCAGGCGGGGCGGGCGTTGCTCCAGCGCGGCGGCGTACAGTTCGCCGAACTCCCGCACCAGCACCCCCAGCGACCAGCCGTCGGACAGGGCGTGGTGCAGCGCGATCAGCAAAGCGGCGTCGTCCGGCGCGATGCGCAGCAGGGCGAAGCGCAGCGGCGGCGCGGCCTCCAGGTCGAATTTGGGCCGGGCGAAGGCTTCGGCGGCGCGGTTCAGCGCCGTTTCCAGGCTCTCGCCGACGGCCACGCGTAGCGTCTGTTCTTGCAGTTCCGGCCCGTCGCCGTTTTCGACGATTTGCCGCAGCTCGCCGTCGCTCAGTTCGAAGCGGGTGCGCAGCGCCTCGTGGCGGCGGACCACGTCGGCCAGCGCGGCGCGCAGCGCGGGGAGGCTCAGGCGGCCGCGCAGGCGCAGGCCCTGGGCGATGTTGTAGACGCCGTTTTCGCTCTGGTCCAGCCGCTCCAGGAACCAGAAGCGTTGCTGGGCGAAGGAGGACGGCAGCGGCCGCGAGCGGTCCGCCAGGGGGATGCGGCGCTCCGGAGCGGAAGCCGGCGCGGCCGGGTCTTCCAGCTCTACGCGTTCTGCCAGGGCAACGGCGAATTCGGCCACCGTCGGGTGTTCAAACAAGGTGCGCAGGGGCAGTTCGACGCCGAATTCGGCGCGCAGCCGGGACATGACCCGGGTGGCCAGCAGCGAATGGCCGCCGGCTTCGAAGAAGTTTTGTTCGCGGCCCAGGCCGCCGGTGCCCAGCACTTCGCCCCAGATGCGGGCCACCTCGCTTTCGGCGCGGCTGCGCGGCGGCGCACCGGCATCGACGCCGCCTTGTTCGGACTGGCCGGGTTCGGGCAGCGCGCGCCAATCCAGTTTGCCGCTATGGGTCAGCGGCAGCTTGTCCAGCGTGACGAAGGCGGCGGGCAGCATGTAGTCGGGCAGCCGCGCGGCGAGATGACGGCGCAATTCCGGCCCCAGCGCGTCGCGCGGCTGGCTTTGCGCCGGGGTGTTGAAGCAGTCGGCGGGCTCGCCGTCGTCGTCGCCGTCCAGCCGCTCCAGCGGCAGCGCGGGCAAGGCGTCGGCGGTGGCGGCCAGCGCCAGGTCGAACCGGCCGTCGGCGGCGTTTTCGCTCCAGCAGAGGCGCGCGGCCAGGCCGTCGGCGGCGGCCGCCGCCAACAGCTCCGCGGGCTCGGCGGCGTCAGGCAGCGCTTGCGCCCGCCAGGGCTGGCCGTCGGCGGTTTCGTCGTCGGCCGCGTCCAGATCCAGCCAGGCGAGGAAGCGGTTGACCTCGGCGGCGCGGCGGTTGGCCAGGCCGGACCGCGGGCGCCGCGCATCAGGGGCGGGAGCGGCCTTAGGCGAGCCCTTGCTCAGCACCACGTCGTAGCGATAGGTGGTCAGTTCGCAGTCGCCGCCGTCTTCTTTCAGGCGGATTTCTATCGCGGCGATGTCGCCGCGGCGGCGCGCCAGCCGGCGGAACAGCGCCGGGTCCACCAGCAGTTCCTTTTCTTCCGCGATCAGCGCGTCCAGTTGACGGCGCAGTTCCGCCCGCGTCGGGCGGGCGGCGGCGGGCAGGCGGTGCAGCAGGCGGCTGGCCTGGAAGTGCCGCAGCATGCCCAGGTGGCGCAGGTCGCCCAGCAGCAGTTTGCCGCCCGGACGCAGCCGCGCCAGCGCCTGGTCCACCACGTCCAGGAAGTAGGCGGCGTCGGGGAAGTATTGCGCCACGGAATTGATGATCACGGTGTCGAAGTCGTCCGGCAGGCCGGCCAGGTCGCGGGCTTCGCGCCGCTCCAGCTTCACCTGGTTCAGGCCGCGCGCGGCCACGGTGCGGCCCAGGCGTTCCAGCGCGCGGGCGGAGAAGTCCAGGCCGTGGTAGCGCTCGCTGTCCGGGGCGACGGCGAGCAACAGCATGCCGCTGCCGACGCCGATTTCCAGCACCCGGCGCGGATGCAACGCGCGGATGCGGCTCAGGATCTCGTCGCGCCAGCGCCGCATGTGGGCGGCGGGAATCAGGGCGTTGTCGTAGGAGTCGGTCCAGCCGACCAGATCGAGGTCGGCGTCCTCGGCTGGCGCGTCCTCGTAGATCATGTCGAAGGCGGGCAGCCAGCCCTTTTCCTTGTCCTTGGCGGCGGCGGCTTCCAGGCCGCTACGCTTGGCGACATAGGCGACCAGACGCGCCTGATCGCCTTCGCCGCGCACCACCACGGCGGCTTCCGCCACCGCCGGGTGCTGGCTGAGCAAGGCCTGGATTTCGGCGGTTTCGATGCGGAAGCCGCGCAGCTTGACCTGTTGGTCGGCGCGGCCGCGGTATTCCAGTTCGCCGCGCGGGGTGACGCGGGCCAGATCGCCGCTGCGGTAGAAGCGCAGGCCGCTGTCCAGGTGCGGATCCGGCATGAAGCGTTGGGCGCTCAGCTCCGGCTGATTGACGTAGCCCAGCGCCACGCCGGCGCCGCCGACGTGGATTTCGCCCACCATGCCCGGCGGCACCGGCTGCAGCGCATCGTCCAGCAGGCGGATGCACAGGTCGGGGAGTGGCGCGCCGATCACGCTGCCCAGCTTGCGCTTGATCTCGGGCAGGCCGATGCGGCGGAAGGTCACGTGCACGGTGGTTTCGGTGATGCCGTACATATTGATCAACCGCGGGTAGTCGTCGCCGTGACGGTCCAGCCAGGGCTCCAGGCTGCTGAGGTCCAGCGCCTCGCCGCCGAAGACGACGTAGCGCAGCGCCAGATCGCCTTCGCGCGGGTTTGCCTCCTCGGCGGCCATCAATTGGCGGAAGGCCGACGGGGTCTGGCTCAGCACGGTGACTTTTTCCTCGCACAACAGCTGGTAGAAGGCGTCCGAGGAGCGGGCCAGCAGCGGCGGCACAATCAGCAGGACGCCGCCGTGGGCCAGCGCGCCCCAGATTTCCCACACGGAGAAGTCGAAGGCGTAGGAGTGGAACAGCGTCCACACTTCGCGCGGGCCGAACTGGAACAGCTCGGCGCTGCTGGAGAACAGCCGGGCGCAGTTGCGGTGGCTGACCGCCACGCCTTTAGGCCGGCCGGTTGAGCCGGAGGTGTAGATGATGTAGGCCAGGCCGTCCGGGTCGTCGCCGGCCGGCAGCGCCGCCGACGGCGCGGGCTCCGCCGCGTCCAGAGTCAGCAGCGGGCCGGCGAAGGGCGGCAGCGTAGGCGCCAGCGCCTCGGTGCTGAGCACGGCGCGCGCGCCGCTGTCCTCCAGGATATAGCGGATGCGGTCGGCTGGATATGCCGGGTCCATCGGCACATAGCCGGCGCCGGCCTTGAGCGCGGCCAGCACGCCGATCATCAGTTCGAACGAGGGCGTCAGCCACAGGCCGACGGGATCGCCGGGCCGCACGCCGGCAGCGGCCAGCCGCCGCGCGGCGGCGTCCGACAGCCGTTCCAGTTCGCCGTAACTGAGCTCCCTGCCGTCGCAGCGCAGCGCCGCGGCGTCGGCTTGCATCGCGGCAAAACGGCTGAAGGCGCGGTGCACCGGTTCGCCATCGCGCGCGGCGGCGCGCAGCGGCAGCGTCAGCAGGGAGGCGGCCTGTTGCGGCGTGGTCAGCGGCAGCGCGGCCAGCGGCGCGTCCGGCTGGCGGCTGGCGGCGTCCAGCAGAATCACCAGTTGTTCGGCGAAACGCTCGACGGAGAGCCGCTCGAACAGCGCGGTGTTGTAGGAGAAGGCGCCGGACAGGCCGTCCTCGGTCTCGCGCATGAACAGCTCAAGGTCGAAGCGGGCGGCTTCCTGGCTGAGCACCGGGGTCAGCCGCAGCCCGTCCAGCGTCGGCATCGCCGCCGGGATGTTGAGCAGGGTGAAGGCGACCTGGAACAGCGGGTTGCGGCTGGGGTCGCGGCTGGCTTGCCCCAGTGCGCCGACCAGCTGGTCGTAGGGCACCGCGGCGTGTTCGACGGCATCGCGCATGACGTCCGATTGCCTGCGGGCGAACTGGCGGAAGCTGTCTTCCGGGCCGATGCGGGCGCGGATCACCAGCATATTGGCGAAGAAGCCGATCAGCGCCTCGGTTTCCACCCGTTCGCGTCCGGCCAGCGAGGTGCCGATGGCTAGGTCGTCCTGGCGCGCGTGGCGCGCCAGCAGCGCCTGGAAGGCGGACAGCAGCAGGCAGAACAGGGTGGTGCGCTCGGCCGCCGCCAGCCGGCGCAGGCGTTCCGCGGTGTCGGCTGGCACGGCGAAGCCCACGGTGGCGCCGTCGAAGCTTTGCACCGGCGGCCGGGGCTTGTCGGTGGGCAGCTCCAGCGTGGGCAGCCCGGCTAGCTGGGTTTTCCAATAGGCGAGGTCGGCGTCCCAGCGGTCTTGTCGGCCGCAGGCGTGCTGCCAGCGCGCGTAGTCCAGGTACTGGATGGGCAGCTCTGGCAGATCCGGCGCGCGGCCGCGGCTGAGCGCGGCGTAGGCGCTGGCGGCTTCGTCCATCAGCACCGCCAGGGACCAGGCGTCGCCGACGATGTGGTGCAGGGTCAGCACCACCGCGTGCTCGTCCGCCGCCAGCTTCACCAGCGCGATGCGCAGCGGCTGGCCGGAGGACAGGTCGAAGGCGTGAGCGCTTTCCCGGCGCGCCAGCGCTTCCAGCCGGGACGCGGCTTCTTCGGCCGGCAAGGCGGACCAGTCCAGTCGATCGATAAAGGCGCGGCCGGCGGGCTGCGGGATTTGCGTCGCCACGCCGTTCACTTCGCGAATGGCGGTGCGCAGGGAGGCGTGGCGCGTCACCACGCAATCGAAAGCCCGGCATAGCGCGTCCGCCTGCAAGGCGCCGCTGAGGCGGAAGGCGGAGCAGATATTGTAGGCGGCGGCGCCGGCGCTGAGCTGGTGTAGAAACCAGAGCCGCTGCTGCTGAAAGGACAGCGGGCCGGAGGCGGCGTCGCCGCGCGGAATCCGTCCGCCGTCCACGGGCGCGGGGGACGGGGGCAAGACGTCCAGCTCTTGTTCCAGCAAATGGTCGAGAAGGTCCAGATCGTTATCGTTCCAATCGCTAACGCTCATTTCAATGGCTTTCCAGGTGATGTGTTGTCGTCGCCCATCGGGCTGCGCGTTTATCGCGCCCGATTTGATTTCGATTATTTTTCGAGGTCTGTAAAAATATTCAATTTGTGCGGTATATTCTTTGGCGGGTTTTGTGGGTCGGTATTCTCCGATTTAAACAATTCCAATTAGCAATGTTTTGGTTGAATAAATTATTTGTTTGGAACTGTCTTAATTTTCTAGCGACGGCATGGAGGTGCTTATGACGCAGGACGCAATGAATGAAACCAAATACATCGTGGTGATGAATCATGAGGAGCAATATTCGATATGGCCGGAATATCGTGAAATCCCCGCGGGCTGGCGTTCTCTTGGCGTCAGCGGAGGAGAACAGGAGTGTCTGGACTATATTGAAAAGAATTGGACGGATATGCGTCCGTTGAGCCTGAGACAATTCATGCAGGAAAATCAAACGGCTTCCCCTTCCGCTAATTAATGGTTGTTATGTGTTGTTTTTGAAGTCGCCGCATTGCGGCGACTTTTTCATTGCAAAGGCAGCCGCCGCGTCAGCCAGGGCAACAGCAGCCGGTTCAGCCGGGACAACAGCCGGTGGCGAAGGCCCAGCCAGTTAAGGTCCATGTGGTGACGGGCATAGCCGCCGTCGGGGTCGTTGGCCGGCGGCCAGGAGCTGCCGTCCGGCGTGGGCGAGCCGGGTTCGAAGTAATAGCCGGGGCAACACAGCGTGGCCGGGTCGTCCAGACAGCCGCTTTGCTGCGCGCACCAGGTGAAGAAGCGCGGGCCCACGGTGACGGCGGTGCGCATCGCCGGCGATTCGCGCAGCCTGGCCGGCATGGCCGGGTCCAGCGGCGCGGACTGGCCGGCCGCCAGCCGGTCCAGCACCGTGTTCCACAATGGGTGGCCGGGCGCGCTGCCTATCAGCGCGTTGTTGAAACCGTGGGTGCGCGACAAGATGAGCCGCCTTCCAGGCAGCAGCGGGTCTATGGGCCGCAGGTTTTCGATGTCCATGTCAATGTAGAAGCCGCCGTGCAGCGCCAGGAACAGGTAGCGCGCGGCGTCTATGCGTTGGATGTCGCGCTCGAAGCTGGCGTAGCGCGCGGCGAACCAAGGGTAGTGCTCGTCAACCAGCGCCTGCATCCGGGGAGCGTCCCAGAACACGAACTCCCAGTCTGGATGCCGCCGCATCCAGGTGTCGCGGTAGCGGCGATATTTGTCCGGCAGCGCGGCGGCGCCTTGATACCAGATCTGATGGATGCGGCGCGGAATGTCCGCGGCCGGGGTGGCGAGTGTCGGGTTCACGAGAAGGTGGCTCCGCCGTCGATCGCGATGATGCGGCCGTTGAAGTAGTCGCATTCGATGATGAATTTCAGCCCCTGCCAGATTTCGGCCGGCTCGGCCATGCGCCGCAGCGGCACCTGGGCGATCAGTTCCTCGCGGGTGGCCGGCGCCAGGCCGGCGGCCATCGGGGTGTCGGTCAGGCCCGGGGCGATGCCGGCCACGCGAATGCCGAAGGGCGCCAGCTCCAGCGCCCAGGTCCGGGTGAGCGCGTCCAGGCCGGCCTTGGACGCCGCGTAGTTGGACTGGCCGGGATTGCCGGCGCTGGTGACCGAGGAGACGTTGACGATCAGGCCCGGCGTTTTGAGGCCGGACTCCACGCGAGCGGCGGCGAACTCGCGGCTCAGCAGATAAGGCGCGGTCAGGTTGCTTTCCAGCACCGCCCGCCATTGCGCGGTGGGCAGCTTGCGGACGAAGCCTTCCACGTCCAGCCTCACCAGCCAGCCGTCGCGCAGGATGCCGGCGTTGTTGACCAGCAGATTGGCCGGTTCCGCCTCTTCCGACGCGGTTTTCAGAAAAGCGCGGACCGCGGCCTCCTGGCTCACGTCCAGCACCGAGCCGCACACCGAGCCGGGCAGGCCGGCGGCGTCTTCTTCCAGCCGGCGCAGGCCGGCGGCGTCCAGATCCGCGGCGTGGACCCGAGCGCCGGCGCGGGCCAACTCCAGAGCGAAGGCGCGGCCGATGCCGCTGGCGGCGCCGCTGACGATGGCGTTGATGTGTTCCAGTTTCATTCTGCGGTTTCCATGGTGGAGGGTTGAGCGGCGGCCTGGCGCAGCGCGTCGCGCTCGGCGTCGGACATGCCGCGCAGCTTCAGGTAGACGGCGGCGATCTTGGCGGCCAGGCCGGGCGCGGACTCGCGCTCCGCCAGCAGCGCGGCCAGGGCGCGCGGGGTTTGGGCGTGGAAGGTGGCGCGCAGCGGCAGCGTCTGCCGGAAGATTTTGTTGACGCGCACCTGGATGCGGGTGGCCAGCAGCGAATGGCCGCCCAATTCGAAGAAGTCGTCGTCGGCGGCGATGCCGGCGCGTTCGAACACTTCTTCCCACAATGCGCACACCGCTTGCTCCAGCGCGCCCTGGGGGGCGCTGCCGGCGCGGGTCGGCGCGCTGGCGGCCGGTTCGGGCAGGGCCTTGCGGTCCAGCTTGCGGTTGGCGGTCAGCGGCAACTGTTCCAGGGTGACAAAGCGGCTGGGCAGCATATAGCCGGGCAGCGCGGCGGACAGCTGGGCGCGGACCCGCTGCAAGGCAGTCGGGTCGGCTTCGTCGCCGGCGCGCCAGGCGCCGCCGCCGTCCGGCACCAGGTAGGCCACCAGCCGCGCGTGGCCTTGCGGGTCGCGACGGACGGCGGCCGCCGCCTGGCGCACGCCGGGCAGTTCGCGCAGCCTGGTTTCCACTTCCTCCAGCTCCAGCCGGAAGCCGTTGAGCTTGGCTTGGCCGTCCAGCCGGCCCAGCACGCGGACGCTGCCGTCCGGCCGCAGGCAGGCCAGGTCGCCGCTGCGATAGACGCGGGCGCCGGGCCGGCCGGCCAGCGGGTCGGGTCGGAAACGGGCGGCGGTTTGCGCCGGCGCGCCCAGATAGCCCAAAGCCAGGCCGTCTCCGCCGATCTGCAGTTCGCCCGCCAGTTGCGGCGGCAGCGGCTGGCCGTGGTGGTCGGCCACCCACAGCGTGGTGCGGCGGACGGCGTGGCCGGCCGGCGGCGGCAGTTCCGCGCCGTCGACCCGGTGCAGGGCGGACCAGATGGTGGTTTCGGTGGGGCCGTAGACGTTCCACAACGCGGCGCCGGCGTCCAGCAGCTCGCGGGCCAGGTCAGCGGGCAGCGCCTCGCCGCCGCACCAGGCGCGCAGCCCGGGCGCGGGCTTCCAGCCGGCTTCCAGCAGCATGCGCCAGCTGGCCGGCGTGGCCTGGATCACGCCGGCGCCGCGGCGCGAGGCCTCGGCGGCCAACGCCGGGCCGTCGCCGCTGGCCGAAGCCGGCGCGATGGCGACCGTGCCGCCGCGGACCAGGGGCAACAGCAGTTCCAGCGCCGCGATGTCGAAGGACCAGGTGGTGACCGACAGCAACACGTCGTCCGCGTCGAAGCCGGGTTCGGCGCTGAAATGCCGCAGGATGTTGGCCAGCGAGCGATGGGCGATCTGCACGCCCTTGGGTCGGCCGGTGCTGCCGGAGGTGAACAGGGTGTAGGCCGGCGCTTCCGGGGGGAGCGCGTCGCCGGGCAAGGGAGCGTCGTAGCAGTCGGCTTGCGGCAGAGGCGTGGGCAGCGTCAGCAGTTTGGCGGACGCGGGCCAGCCGGTCTGCTCGCCGTCGACGAGGATCAGGCCGGGGCGGGCGTCTTCCAGGATGGCGTCGCGCCGCAGCGGCGGCAGCGCCGGGTCCAGCGGCAGGTATTGCGCGCCGGCCCACAGCGTGCCCAGCAGGGCGGTCAGCGCGCGTCCGTCCGGCGGCAGGGCCAGCGCCACGGTGTCGCCGGGAGCGACGCCGCGCTCCGCCAACCGGCGCGCCAGCGCGCGCGCGCCGTTCACCAGTTGGCGGTAGCTCAGCTCGCCGTCTTCGGCGGCGACCGCGATCTTGTCCGGGTTGAGCCGCGCGGCGGCGGTCAACATGGCGAGCACATTGTCGCCGCGCTCCGGCGGCGGGAAGGCGGCCGGAGGCGTCGGTTCGGCCAGACGCAACTCGCCTACGTGGGCCGCGCCGCCGGCGATCTGCCTCAGCAGCCGCGGCAGCGCTTCCAGCAGCGCCGCGACGCGTTCCGGTTCGATGCGGCCGGCGTCGAATACGCCGTCCAACTCAATGGTGTCGGCGTCTGGCTTGACGTAGAGGGTCAGCGGATAGTTGGACTGTTCGCGCGCGGAGGCCGCGCCCACGCGCAGCGCTTGGGCGGCGTCGCCGACCGAGGCGCGAATCGGGTAGTTCTCATAGACCAGCACCACGTCGAACAGCGCCTGGCGCGCGGACAGGCCGCTCCAGCGCTGAATGTCCACCAGGGCGCTGGACTCGAAGGGGCCCAGACGGCTCTGGGCGTTCTGCAGCCGGTGGAGAAAATCGTCCACCGCTTGAGCGGCCGAGCAGTCGGCGCGCAAGGGCAGGGTGGAGATGAACAGGCCGACGGCGGCGTCGCAGCCGGGCAGCGATTCGGGCCGGCCGGCCATGGTGACGCCGAACACCAGGTCGTCGCAGCGGCCGACGCGGGACAGAGCCACCGCCAGCGCGCCCTGGAACAAGGTGTTGAGCGTGACTTTGCGCTCTCGCGCCGTCCGCCGCAGCTCAGCGGTCAACGCGGAGTCCAGCCGCAGAGAATGGGCGCGCGGCTGGGGCGGGCCGCCGGCCGGCAGCAAGGCCAGATCGGCCGCGGCGGCGTAGCCGCTGAAGTAGTTGCGCCAGAAGTCTTCCTGAGCTTGGCGGTCGCTGTGCGCGCGCAGCCATTTGATGAAGCGCCCGAACGAGGGCGCCGGCGGCAGCGCCGCGCTCTGGCCTTGGCTCAGCCCGCGGTACAGGGCCAGGGCCTCGTCGAAGACGACGGCCATCGACCAACCGTCCAGCAGTGCGTGGTGATGGGTCCAGACCAGCCGCCAAGGCGCGCCGTTCCGGGTCAGCAGCGCCAGGCGCATCAAGGGCGGGGCGTCCAGCGCGAAGCCGGCGGCGCGGTCGTCGGCCAGATAGCGTTCCAGCGCGGTCTCGTCCGGCGTTTCGCAGACGGAGAACGGCAGCGCGGGCGCGCGATGGACCCGTTGCAGCGGCGCGGCCAAGCCTTCCCAGGCGAAGCTGACGCGCAGCGCGTCGTGCCGGGTCAGCACCTGCTCCCAGGCTTGGCGCAGCAAGACCGGATCCACCGTGCCGTCCAGTTCGGCGACCACTTGTTCTATGTAGACGCCGGCGGGGCCGGAAGAGGCTTCCATTCGCGAGTGGAACAGCATGCCTTCCTGCACCGGCGTCAGCGACCACAGGTCGACGATGTCGCCGCGCTCGCCCAGCGCCGCGGGCAGGCTGGCCTCATCCAGCGCGGCCAGCGGGAAGTCGTCCGGCGTCAGCGCCGCCGCCGCGGCGTCCGCGTCCAGGCTCAGCAGCGCGAGCAGCCGCTGCCGCATTTGCCGGGCGAGGGCCTCCACCGTCGCGCGCGGCAGCGTGGCGCGGCCGTAGTTCCAGCGCAGGGACAGTTTGCCGTCGCTGACCAGGGCCACGATGTCGATCAGCCGGGGGCACAAGCCATCCGGGTCTTCCATCGCGCCCACGGATTCCGGAGCAGGCGCCAGCGCGCCGTCGGCCGGCAGGCTGGCGTCGAACTGGCCCAGGTAGTTGAAGGCGATTTGCGGTTCCGGCATGGCGGCCAGCGCGCGGGCGTCGGCCGCCTGACGCAGCGCGCCGTAGCCGGCGCCGCCGGCCGGCACCGCGCGCAAGGCCTGCTTGACCCGGCGCAGCAGCCGCGGCGGCGAAGCCTCGGCCAGGCCGGTCACGGTCAGCGGATACATGGCGGTGAACCAGCCCACGGTGCGGGAGAGGTCCAGGGCCTCGTCGTCTCGGCCGTGGCCTTCCATGGTGAGGGCCAGCGCGTCGGCGTCCAGCCAGTCGCGCAGCGCGCCCAGCGCCGCCGTCAGCAGCATTTCCTCGGCGCTGGCGCGCAGCGCTCCGCCGCGGAGCAGGGCGGCGGTCTCGGCGCTGTCCAGTGACAGCTCCACGGTGTCGGTCATCCCGTAGCGGTTGTCGCGCGCCGCCTCCGCCGTCAGCGGGATGCGGACCGCGTCGGCGGCCAGCCGCGCCTGGTCTAGCCAGTAAGCGCGTTCTTCGGCGGAGGGCTCGAACGGGCGCAGAGCCCAATGGCCGAAGCCGACGTTCGCCGGCATGGGGGCGACGCCGGCAAGCAGGCCGGCGAGATCTTGCAGCAGCACGCGCCAGGACACGCCGTCCACAATCAAATGATGGATGACCAGCAGCAGCCGGCCGGCTTCGCCGTCGCCGCAATCGAAGTGCACGGCTTGCAATAGCGGCCCGCGTTCCAGATCCAGCTCGCGCTGCGCCGCTTCGGCGCGGGCCTCGATGGCGGCGGCGCGTTCAGCGGCAGGCAGCGCGCTCAGATCGACGCGTTCCAGCCAGTCTTCTTCGCGCAAGGCCTCGCGCGGCGCGTAGTGTTGGCGCCAGCCGTCGGCGCCGTCGGCGCCGGCGGCGAAGCGCAGGCGGAAGGCGTCGTGGCTCTGTTCCAGCCGCAGCAGGGCGCTGCGCAGCGTCGGAGCGGAAATGCCGGCGGCCACGCTCAGCAGCAGCGCCTGGTTCCAGTGGCCGGGACGCGGCAGGGTGTCGACGCGTTCGAAGAACCAGCGTTGGGCCGGCGTCAGCGGAAGCGGAGCGCCTGGCGGAATGTCCTCCAGCTTGGCTTCCTGCCGCGCCGGGCGCGCTTGGGCGGCCAGCTCTGCGATGGTGGGGTGGCTGAAGATGTCGCGCGCGGCCAGCGTCAGGCCGGCCTGGCGGGCCTGAGCCACGATTTGCAGGCCTAGGATGGAGTCCCCGCCCAATTGGAAGAAGTTGTCGTCGGCGCCGATGTCTTCGCGGCCCAGCGTTTGCCGCCAGATCGCGGCCAAAGCCTGTTCCTCAGGGGTATTGGGCGCGCGGCTGCGCATTGGGGCCGCCGCGTCCGCCTGCGGCGCGGGCAGCGCGGCGCGGTCGGTTTTGCCGTTGGCGCCGACCGGCCATTGCCGCAGCGCGATCAATTGCGCGGGCAGCATGTATTCCGGCAGACGCAGGCGTAGCGCCGCCAGGATGGCGGCTCGCCAGTCGCCGGCCTCGGCCTCCGGCGTCAGCCCTACGTAACCGGCCAGCTTGTCCGCGCCGGAGCGGTCGCGGTAGAGCGCGGCGGCGGCTTGGCGCACGCCGGGGCAGGCGGCGAGGCCGGCTTCGATCTCTTCCAGTTCCACGCGCTGGCCGCGCAGTTTGACTTGGCCGTCGGCGCGGCCCAGGTATTCCAGCACGCCGTCCGGCAGCAGGCGCACGATATCGCCGCTGCGGTACATGCGGCCGCCGGGCAGCGGCGACAGCGGGTCCGGGATAAAGCGCCGCGCGGTCTGCGCCGGCTGGCCCAGATAACCGCGGGCCAGGCCGCAGCCGGCGATGTACAGTTCGCCGCGCACGCCGGGGGGCACCGGATTGAGGCGGGCGTCCAGCACATGGAAGACGGCGCCGTCTATGGGGTGGCCGATGCCGATGGCGGCCGCGGGCGGGTCCGAGCGCAGGTATTCCGCGCTGGAGGCGTCGATGGCGGTTTCGGTGGGGCCGTAGAGGTTGACCAGCGGGATGTCCAGCGCGGCGTGGAAGCGGGCCAGGGTGGCGGCCGGCAGCGCTTCTCCGCCGACGAAGACCCGGCGCAGCGCGCGGCAGCCGGCGAAGTCCGGCATCGACAGCAGCACGGCCAGCAGGCTGGGCACCAGCTGCAGCACGGTGACGCCTTGTTCGCGCACGGCGCGGATCAGGTAGTCCGGGTCGCGGTGCCCGTCCTCCGCCGCCAGCAGCAGCCGCGCGCCCTGGGTCAGCGGCGCCCAGAACTCCCAGACCGAGGCGTCGAAACCCACCGGGGTCTTCTGCAGCACCGCGTCGTCCGCGTCCAGCGGGTAGCGGCGGTTCATCCAGGCCATGTGGTTGTCCAGCGCGGCGCGGCCGACGGCGACGCCTTTGGGGCGACCGCTGGAGCCGGAGGTGAACAGCAGGTAGGCTAGCGCGTCGCCATGGACGGGCGCGGCGGGGGCCGCCGCGTCTTCGTCGTTCAGATCTTCGGCCAGGTTCGCCTGCAAGACGGCGCAGCCGGGCGGCGCGTAAGCGGCGGGGTTCAGGCTGAGCAGCAGCGCCGGGGCGGCCTCCCGCAGGATTTCGCGGCGGCGTGCCTCGGGCTGGCCTCGGTCCAGCGGCAGATAGGCGGCGCCGGCCTTCAAGGTCGCCAGCATCGCCACCACCAGTTCGGGCGAGCGCGGCAAGTCCAGCGCCACCACCGCGTCCGGGCCAACGCCATGCGCCAACAGCCGGCGCGCCAGCCGGTTGGCCTGGCCGTCCAGCTGGGCGTAGCTCAGCGCCTCGCCGTTTCCGGCGACGGCGGGCGCGTCCGGTTGCCGCCGCGCGATGGCGGCGACCGCCTGCGGCACCGAGAAGGCCGCGAGACCGGCGGACGGTCCGCGTAGCGGCTCGACAGCGGTCTCCGTCAGCGCGGCGTCCAGGCAGAGGGCGTCGGGGTCTCGCGCCAGCGCGGCGGCGGCGGCCAGGTAGAGCCGGCCGATGGCGGCCACCTGCTCGTCGGGGAAGGCGGCGCGGTCGTAGGAAAAGCCCAGGGTGACGGCGCCCTCGGCGCGGCTGGCGCTGAAGGTGACGGCCAGCGGGATGTCCACCGCTTCCAGGCGGCTGCTGTCCAGCACCTCCAGGCCGCCGCTCTCGCTCAGTTCGCGGTAGACATGGAAATCCACATAGTTGAACGAGGCGTCGAAGCGGGCGGCCTCGTCCAGTTTGAGGATTTCCGCCAGCGGGAAGAAGCGGCGGGGCAGGCTGTTTCCCTCCGCCGTCATGGTTTCCGCCAGCAGCGCGCGCCAACTGCCGCCAACGCGGACGCGCAGCGGCAGGGTGTTGAGGAAGAGGCCCAAGGCTTCGGCGCCGTCGGCGTCCGCCGGCCGGCCGTTGCTGACCAGGCCGGTGACGATTTCGTCCTGGCCGCACAAGCAGGCCAGCACGCGGGCGTGCACGGCCAGCAGCAGGGTTTTCAGCGGCATGCCGCTGTCCGCAGCCAGCCGGATCAGCGCCGCGGCGGTGGCGCTTGGCAAGCGCGTTTCCCGCGAGCCCACCCTGGCCTTGCCCGTCGGCGCGGCGCGTTGAGGCCAGCGCGGGATGGCGGCGGACGGCAGGCCTTTCAGTTGCGCGCGCCAGTAGTCTCGCTGCGCCGGATCGGCCAGCGCCGCGCGTTCGGCAGCGACGAATTCTCGGAAGGCCGCGCGCGGTGCCCGCGCGGGGCCGCCCTGGTCGCGCATCTTTTTGAACAAGGCCGCGCACAAGGTGGCCACGCTCCAGCCGTCCAGGATGGCGTGGTGGAAAGCCAGCGTTAGCTGCCATTCGTCCTCGGCTAGCCGCAGGCAGCCGACGCGCAGCAGCGGCGGCCGTTCCGGCGCGAAGCGCTGTTCGCTTAGCTGTCGCAGCTGGCTGGCGACGGCGTCGTCCCGTTGCTGCGGAGAAAGGCCGCGCAGGTCGTCGATGTCCAGGCTGGGCGTCAGATCGCGCCAAACCAGTTGCAGCGGCTGGGAGTAGCCGGCCAGCGCGAAGCCGGTGCGCAGCAGCGGGTGTTCGCGGCTCAGATCCGCCAGCGCCCGGCGCAGGCGCTCCGGGTCGATATCGACGCGCAGCCGGTGGGAGAACACGTCGTGGTACAGGTTGCGGCCGTCGTCGTATTCATTGTGGAAGAGCATGCCGGCCTGCAGTCTGGCCAGGGGCAGCGCGTCTTCCACCTCGGGCGGCAGCCGCGCGCGGTCCGCGGCGTCTATCAGCGCGAACGGCGGCAGTGCCGTGTCCGGCGCGGCCGTGCTTTCGGCTTCGCCTATCGCTTCGACGATGGCTTCGATGGTGCCGTGGCGGAAAATGTCCTGGATGCTCAACGGGCAGCCGCGTTCCTTGGCCAGCCCGGCGATGCGCACGCTGCGGATGGAATCTCCGCCCAGCGTGAAATAGTTGTCTCGTATGCCGACGCGCGGCAGGTCCAGCACCTGGCGCCAGATTTCCGCCAGCAGCTTTTGTCTGGGGGTGGCCGCTTCGACATAGGGCGTGTCCAGCGCCGAACGCGCGCCTTGCGGCGAGGGCAGCGCGCGCGCGTCAACCTTGCCGTTGAGGGTGAGCGGAAACTCGGTCAACGCGATGAAGACCGCCGGAATCATATGCGCCGGCAAGCGCGCGGCCAGATGGCGGCGCAGGGTTTCGGCGCCGGCCGCGGCGGGGTCGTCGGCGAGCAGATAGGCGATGAGTTGGTTGTCGGCGGCGACGAGATGGACATCGCGCACCGCCGGATGGCTCAGCAGCGCCGCGCGCACTTCGCCCAGCTCGATGCGGAAGCCGCGAATCTTCACTTGATGGTCGATGCGGCCGCAGTAGAGCAGCTCGCCGTCGGCGGTTCGCCGCGCCAGGTCGCCGGAACGGTAGCGCCGTTCCGCGCCGACGCCGGGAAAGCGTTCGGCGTTGAGTTGCGGGCGGTTCAGATAGCCGAGGCTGACGCCGGCGCCGCCGACCAGGATTTCGCCGGGCGCGCCCAAGGGAACGGGGTGGCCGCAGGGGTCGGCCAGTTCCAGGCTCAGGTCGTCCAGCGGCTCGCCTATCGGGCTGAGGTCGCCGCCGGCCTCAAGATCGGCGGCGCGGATGCGGCGGAAGGTGACGTGCACGGTGGTTTCGGTGATGCCGTACATATTGGCCAGCCGCGGACTGTCGTCCCCGTGCCGCTCCAGCCACGGGCCCAATTCCGCCAGCCGCAGCGCCTCGCCGCCGAAGATCACCCAGCGCAGCGCGGACGGCCGCGGCAGCGGCGCGGCGGCTTCGGCCGCTATCGCCAGTTTGAACGCCGACGGGGTCTGGTTCAGCACGGTGACGCCTTCGCGGCCCAGCAGTTCGACGAAGGCGGCCGGATCGCGGCTGA
This sequence comes from Chromobacterium sp. Rain0013, assembly GCF_015291765.1. Taxonomy (NCBI): domain Bacteria; kingdom Pseudomonadati; phylum Pseudomonadota; class Betaproteobacteria; order Neisseriales; family Chromobacteriaceae; genus Chromobacterium; species Chromobacterium sp. Rain0013. The sequence continues at coordinate 4,806,632 of NZ_CP031514.1, read as the reverse complement.
GCTCGCGCGGCACCACGACGCAGCGTCCGCCATGCAGCAGCGCCCCCCAGATTTCCCATACCGAGAAATCGAAGGCGAAGGAGTGGAAATAGCTCCAGACGTCGCTTTCGTCGAAGGCGAAGTGGCGGGCGCTGGCGGAGAACAAGCGCAGCACGTTGCGGTGGGAAACCAGCACGCCCTTGGGCTGGCCGGTGGAGCCGGAAGTGTAGATCACGTAAGCGCCGTGCCCGGCTTCCAGGCCGGCGGGCGGCCGCGCCGCCGGCCTGGCGCCGCAGCCTATCTCCGCCAGCGACAGGCAGCGGTGTTCCGCCGGCAATCGCGGCTTGAGTTCGGCGTCGGTCAGCGTGAGCAGCGCCTGGCTGTCGGCCAGTTGGTAGGCCAGCCGCTCCGCCGGATAGTCCGGATCCAGCGGCAGATAGACGCCGCCGGCCAGCGTCACCCCAAGCATGGCGGCGATTTGTCCGGCGGAGCGCGGCAGGCAAATGCCTACCCTGACGCCGGGCTGCACGCCGTCTTGACGCAGCCGTTCCGCGATGGCGGCGGCCTGGGCGCGCAGTTGCCGGTAGCTCAGCGTCGCGGGGCCATCGCTGACGGCGATGCGGTCCGGAAAGCGTTCGGCGGCGGCCAGGAAGGCGGCGGCCAGGGTGTCCGGCCCGCCGCGCGGGCCCGGCACGGACGGCTTGGCGGGTGAGGGGCGGACCAGGCCCAGCTCGCGCAGCGCGGCGTCCGGCCGCGCGGCGATCTGGCGCAGCAGTTCCAGATAGGCCTCCGCCAGCGCCGCGGCCGGAGCATCGTCCACGCGAGCGCGGTCGAAGCCCAGCTTCAAGCTCAGTCCGTCGGCCCCCGGCACCAGGGTCAGGGTCAGCGGGTAGTGAGTGCGCTCGCGCTGGGAGACGTCCGATATCCGGAAGCCCAAGCCGTCCGAGGGCAGGGCCTCGCCTATCGGGAAGTTGTCTATCGCCACCAGGGTTTCGAACAGCGGCTGGCCGCGCGGCACCCCGCTGTGGCGCTGCACTTCGGCCAGATCGCTGTGCGACAGCGATTGCAGCTCCAACTGACGGCGTTGCACCTCGGCCAGCCATTGCGGCAGCGCGGCGTCGGCCGGCACCGGCAAGCGCAGCGGCAGGGAGTTGATCAAGAGGCCCACCATGCCGTCCACGCCGGGCAGATCAATGGCCCGGCCGGACAGGGTGAGGCCGAAGACCACGTCGTCCTGGCGGCTGTATCGGCTGAGCAGGATGGCCCAGGCGCCCAGCAGCAGGCTGCCCGGGGAGACCCGGCAGCGTTCGGCGGCGGCCGCGAGGTCGCCGTCGGAGCGGTAGTCCAGCCGCATCTCGATCTGGCCGACGTCGGCGCCGGCCAGCGCGCCCGGCAGCGCCGGCCGGTCCAGGCCCAGCGGGGTGGGCGCGGCCAGATCGCCCAGCGCGGCGCGCCAGCGCTTGGCGGCGGCGTCCTGGTCCTGGCGGCCCAGCCAGCTGAGGTAGGCGGCGAAGGGCGGCGGCGCCGAGGGCAGCGCCGCGCCGGACAGCAGGGCGAAGTAATCGCGCATCAGGATGGGCAGCGACCAGCCGTCCAGCAGAATGTGATGATGGCTCCAGATCAGCCTCCATTCCTCTTGCCCGTAGCGCAGCAGGGTCAGCCGCATCAGCGGCGGCCGGTTCAGCTGGAAGCCGCGGCGGCGGTCTTCGTCCAGCAGCGCTTCCAGCCGCCGTTCGCGCTCGGCGGGATCGTCCCGGCTCCAGTCGTGGACGTCCAGCGGCGTTCGCGCGTGGCGAAACACCACTTGGCGGGGCTCGGCCTGGCCCTTGGTGACGAAGGCGGTGCGCAGGATGGGGTGGCGCTCGGCCAGCCGCTCCAGCGCGTCGGTCATGGCGGCGGGATCCACCGCGCCGTCCAGCCGGCAGATCAATTGTTCGAAATAGACCGGGGAGCCGGGCGCGAACAAGGTGTGGAACAAGACGCCGCGCTGCAGCGGGCTCAGGGGCAGGATGTCCTGGATCTGGTCTTTGAGGTTCGGTGTGCTTGTCATGTTCATTCGATGTCGGTGAGGTCGTCCAGCAAGGCGGCCAATTCGTTCTCCTCCAGCGCGACGCCGGCGAAGTCCGAGGTGTGGTAGGCGACGGCGGGCAGGCCGCCGGCGCGGCAGAGCGCGGCCAGTTCTTCCAGCGCCAGCCGGCACTGTTCGGCCAGCGCCGGGGTTTCGTGGGCGTCGGCGTAGTCGAAGTCCAGCCGCAGGCGACCCTTCTCTATGCGGGTGTTGACGGCGATGGCGTGCGGCAGCCGCTGGCGCGGGTCTTGCGCCGGCCCGGCCTCTAGCGTCGACAGCCGCGCCCGCAGCCGCGGCAGCACGCCGTCGGCGGCGTCGTCCAGCCGGCCCAGGTAGTTGAAGCTGAGCGGCCGAGGCGGCGCCTGGTCCAGAGCGGCGGCCTGGGCCGGATCGCCCAGATAGCGCAGCACGCCGAAGCCGATGCCGCCGCCGGGCACGCCGCGCAGCGCGGCCTTGGCCGCCGCGGCCGCCGGCTCCCAGCCGTCGCCGGCCGGCTCTATGCGCAGCGGGTGCAGGCAGGTGAACCAGCCCACGCTGCGCGACAGATCGGGCGCGGGGCCGGCCGCCGCGTTGCGGCCGTGGTTTTCCAGGTCCAGAGCGAGCGCGGGCAGGCCGCTCAGCCGGCGCCAGGCCAGGGTCAGAGCCGCCAGCAGCAGTTCCTGCGGCTGGGCGCGGTAGCGTTCGGCGCCGCCCTCCAGCAGCGCGGCGCTGGCGTCGGCGTCCAGGCTGACCGTCGCGCGGCGGCGTTCCGCCACGCGGCCGACGGCGGCAAGTCCCGGCGGCGCGGTCAGCGGGGAGACGGCGCGTCGCCAGTAGTCGAACTCGCCGGCCAGCGCGGGCGCGTCGTCGGCCAGAGATTGCGCCCAGGCCCGGTAGCTGACGGGCACGGGAGGCAGCGAAGGTTCGGCGCCGTCCATGGCCTGGCCGTAGGCCTGGTCCAGGTCGTCCAGCAGAATGCGCCAGGACACCACGTCCACTACCCAGTGATGGGCGATCAGCAACAGCTCGGCGCGGCCGCCCGGCCCGGCCTCGATCAGCACGGCGCGCAGCAGCGGGCCGTTTTCCAGGTCCAGGGAAGCCTGCAGCCGCGCGCAGCGGGTTTGCAGCTCCGCCTCGCGGGCGGCGGGCTCCGTCGCCCGCAGCGTCAGCGTTTCAAGCGGCGGTGCGGCGCGCGGCCCGTAATGCTGGCTCCAAGCGCCGTCGGGCGCGCGGCGCAGCCTCAGGCGCAGCGCGTCGTGCCGCAAGGCCACGGCCGTCAGCGCCGCCTGCAAGGCGGCGGGGTCCGCGGCGGCGTCCAGGCTCAGCCGCAGGCTGAGGTTCCAGTGCTGCGGCGCGGGCCAGTCTTGTTGCAGGAACCAGCGCTGGATAGGCGCCAGCGGCGCCTCGGCCTGTTCCGGCTCCTCGATATGCGCCCGCCGCGCGGCGGCGCCGGCCACGGCGGCCAGTCCGGCCACCGTGGGATGGGCGAACAGCGCGCGCGGTTCGATGTCGAAACCGGCCTGCTTGGCGCGAGAGACGATCTGCAGGGCCAGAATGGAGTCGCCGCCGACGGCGAAATAATTGTCGTGAACGCCAATGCCGCTCCGCCCCAGCGCCAAGCGCCAGATCTCTAGCAGCGCGGCCTCGGCCGGGTTCAGCGTCTTGTCCGCGTCCGGCGAGTCCGGTGCGGCCTCCTCCGGCGACGGCAGCGCCGCGCGGTCTATTTTGCCGGCGGGGGTCAACGGCCATTGCCGCACGCCGACGATGGCTTGCGGCAGTTCGTGGGCCGGCAGGCGGGCGGCCAGGTGTTCTCGCAGCTCGGAGGCGTCGAAGCCCGCTTCCGGCTTGAGCCGCGCGTAGGCCACCAGTTGGCGGCGCTCGCCGTCCACGCGGATCAGCGCCAGCGCTTCGTCCACGTCCGGATGGGCGCTGAGCGCGGCGGCGACGCCGTCCAGTTCGATGCGGTAGCCGCGGTGTTTGACCTGGCCGCCAGCGCGGCCGAGGAAGCGGATGCCGCCGTCGGGCAGGTATTCGCCGAGGTCGCCGCTGCGGTACAGCCGCGCGCCGGGCAGGCCGGACACGGCGTCCGGCACGAAGCTGGCGGCGGTGCGGCCGGGCTGGCCGATATAGCCGCGCGCCAGCGCCTCGCCGCCGATGTGGATCTCGCCGGGCACGCCGGGCGGCACTAGCGCGCCCCAGCGGTCCAGCAGATAGAGGCGGACGCCGGCCATGCCGCGGCCTATGGACGGCAGCGGCTCCACGGCGTCGCAGACCCGCATGCTGGCGCAGACCGTGGCTTCGGTCGGGCCGTAGGCGTTGACCACGCGGCGGGCGGCGGCCCAGCGCGCCAGCAGGCTGGGCGCGGCGGCTTCACCGGCGGCGATCAGGGTGCGCAGGCCGGGCAGATCGTTTTGATCCAACGCCGCCAGCAGCGCCGGGGGCAGGGTGGCGTGGGTCAGACCGTGGCGCTGCGCGGCGCGGCGCAGAGCGCCTGCCGGATCTTGCGCGGCGTCGGCCTCCGGCAGGCACAGGGCCGCGCCGCTGCCCAGCGCCATGAAGATTTCCGACACCGAGGCGTCGAAGCTCAGCGGGGCGAACTGATAGACCCGGCTGCCGGCGTCCACCTGGAACACTTCGCATTGGGCGCGGCAGAGATTGGCGACGCCGCGATGGCTGACGCCCACGCCCTTGGGCCAGCCGGTGGAGCCGGAGGTGTAGATGAGGTAGGCCAGGTTGTCGACGCCGGCGGCGCAGGGCGGGGCGGAGTCCGGCGCGGCGTCAGCAGCGTCTGGGGCGTCGTCCAGCAAGAGCAGGCTGGCGGGCAGCCGGCTCAACGTCGGCAACAGGCGGGTTTCGCTGAGCAGGATGGCGGCGCGGCTGTCTGCCAGCATGTAGTCCAGCCGCTCGGCAGGGTAGGCCGGGTCCAGCGGCAGATAGACGGCGCCGGCCTTCAGCGTGGCCAGCAGCGCGGTCACTGCGGCCGCGCCGCGTGGCAGCAGCACGCCCACCACGGTTTCCGGGCCGGCGCCCAGCGCTTGCAGCCGGTAGGCCAACTGGTTGGCGCGGGCGTCCAGCCCGGCGTAATCAAGCGCGCCGTTTTCGTCCAGCAGCGCCGGCGCGCGCGGAGCGGCGGCGGCTTGGCGCTCGAACAGGCGCTGCGCCAGTTGCGGCGACGCCAGCGGGGGCCGGGCGGTGTCGGCTATCCGCACCCGCCGCGCCTCCGCCGGCAGCAGCTCGATGGAGGCGACGGCGGTGTCCGGAGCGGCGACCAGACCTTCCGCCACGGCGAGCAAGCCTTGCAGCAATGCCTCGGCCGCGGCGTCCGCGACGCGGCTGCGGTCGAAGGTGAGCTTGACGGTCAAGGCCGCGCCGGGGATCACGGCCAGCGTCAGCGGATAATTGGTGTGTTCGCTGAAGCGCGGAGTTTCAAAGCCCAGGCCGGCGGCCTCGTCGCGCAGCAGCGCGTCGGCGGGGTAGTTCTCGAAGACCAGCAGCGAGTCGAACAACTGGGCGTTGTCGCGGCCGGCCCAGCGCTGGACGTCCACCAGCCGGTTGTGGGCATAGTCCTGCACCTGGGCTTGATTGGTCTGTACCTGGGCCAGCAGCGCGCGCGCGTCGGTGGCGGGGTTGAGCCGCACCCGCAGCGGCAAGGTGTTGATGAACAGCCCTATCATTTCGGCTATGCCGGGCAGATCGCCGTTGCGGCCGGACAAGGCGGTGCCGAAGACGATGTCCTCGCCGTGGCCGCTGCGCGCCAGGGTCAGCGCCCAGGCGGCCTGGAACAGGGTGTTCAGCGTGCTGGAGCAAGCCTGCATCGCGGCGGCGGCGCGCGCGCTCCATTCCGGCGACAGCCGGATTTCCCGTTCGACGAAGTCAGCGTCGCCGTCGGCGGGGCCGGCGAGCAGGGTGGGGTGTTCCAGCCCGGAAAAGTAACGACGCCAGAACCCTTCGTCCGAGCGGGCGCGGCGGCCGGCGCGGTCCAGCCAGCCGATATAGGCGGAGAACGGCCGCTCCGGCGGCAGGGCCGGGGTTTCGCCGCGGCTGAGCGCGCGGTACAGGGTCAGCAGCTCGCGGAAGAACAAGGGCAGCGACCAGCCGTCCAGCAGCAGGTGGTGATAGCTCCAGATCCAGCGCCAGCGGTCCTGGCCCAGCCGGATCAGCGCCAGCCGCATCAGCGGCGCGGCGTCCAGAGCGAAGGGCCGCGCGGCGTCTGCGGCCAGGTAGTCGGCCAGCGCGGCTTCGGGCTCGGCCAGATCGGACCAGTCCAGCCGGCTGATCGGCAGCGGCGCCGCGCGCATCGCCGCCTGCAGCGGCTGGGCCAGGCCCCGCCAGTGGAAGCTGGAGCGCAGCAGCGGATGGCGCGTCAGCATCGCGCGCCAGGCCTCGGCGAAGGCGTCCGGGTCCAGCGCGCCGTTGACCACGCTGCTGAGTTGTTCCAAGTAAGCGCCGTCGGCGGCGTCGGCCACGCTGTGGAACAGCATGCCCTGTTGCAGCGGGGACAGCGGATAGAGATCGTCGAAGGGGCCGGTCCGGCGCGCCAGCTCCTCGACGGCGGCCTGTTCCAGACGGGCCAGCGGGTAATCGGCGGCCAGCAGCGGCGCGGCTTCGATCTCGTCCAGCGCCAGCGCCAGTTCGCGGGCGAAGGCGTCGGCCCAGCCGGCGACGGTGGCCGGCTCGAACTGGCCGCCGGGGTAGCGCCAGTCCACGCGAAGCCTGCCGTCCAGCACGACCAGCACCAGATCCAGCGCGAAGGGGCGCAGGTTGTCGGCGGCGCGTTCTCCGGTAATCAACTCGGGCCGCAGTTGGAACCAGGCCTTGTCGACGCCGCGCGGCGCGCCCAGGTAGTTGAAACTGATTTCCGGCAGGCCGGCCGCCTCCAGTTGCCGGCGCGCGTCCAGGTCCGGCCCCAGCCAGCGCGCCTGGCCGTATTCCGGCGCGACGGGCGTCAGCCGCGACAATTGCGCGGCGATGGAAGCGAGGAGTTCGGCCGCGCCGGCGGTGGCGGCGTCGCCGGCCACGCTCAGCGGATACAGCGCGGTGAACCAGCCCACGGTGCGGGACAGGTCCAGGCCGGATTCGGCGTCGCGGCCATGGTGTTCCATCGTCACAGCGAAGCGCGGCGTTTCGAGCCGGGGCGCCAGCGCGCGCCACAGCGCCAACAGCAGCAGGGCGCTGACGCGCTGGCCGGCGGCCCGGGTGCCGGCGGCCAGCAGGCGGCCGGTCAAGGCCGCGTCCAGTTCGCGGCTGAGCAGCCGCGAGGCGGCTTCGGTATTGGCCGCAGGGGCGGCGGCGTCGCGGCGCAGCGTGGGGAAGCCTGCCTCGGCCTGGCTGTGCCAAGGCGCGGGGTCCGCCTCGGCGGCCTCGGCCCGTTGTTGTTCCGCCCAGCGGCGCCAGTGGGCTGGCACGGCGGGGAGTCGCGGCGTTTCGTCGCGCGCCAGCGCGTCCAGCGCCTGGTTCAGATCGTCCAGCAGAATGCCCCAGGACACCGCGTCCACCGCCAGGTGGTGGACGATCAGCGCCAGCACCGGCGCTTGTCGGCCGCGGCGCAGCAAGAGCGCGCGGGCCAGCGGGCCGGCGCTTGGGTCCAGCTCGCGCTGGACTTGTTCCAGCGCCGCGCGCGCGGCTTCGTCGCCGTCGTCTGTTAGTTCCAGTTCGCGGCAAGGCCAGCCGCCGGTCTCTTCGCTTAGCGCCGGCTCCGGCGTGAAGCGCAGGCGGAAGGCGTCGTGGCGCGCGGCCACGGCGTTGAGCGCGGCTTGCAGCCGGACTGCGTCCACGGGGCGGGCCAGTTGCAGCGCCAGCGCTTGGTTCCAGTGCCGCGGCTCGGCCAGACCCAGGCCGGCGAACCAGCGCTGGATGGGCGTGGCCGGCAGCGGGCCGGCGGCCGCGGCTTCCTCCTCGGTCGCGGCCGTGCCGAGCGCGGCGGCCAGTTGGCGGATGGTGGGTTCCAGCAGCAACTGGCGCGGGCTCAGCGGCAGGTCTTGCGCCCGCGCCCGAGCGACCACTTGCAGGGAGAGGATGGAATCGCCGCCCAGGGCGAAGAAATTGTCGTCGATGCCGGGCAGGGGCACGACAAGGACGTCGGCCCAGATTTGGGCGAGCCGGCGTTCCGCGTCGGAGCGGGGTTCGACGCGCGGCGCGTCGCTGGCGGCCTGCGCGGCGGGCAGCGCGGCGCGGTCGATCTTGCCGTGGTGGGTCAGCGGGAAACGCTCCAGCGCCACGATGACGGCGGGCAGCATGTGCTCGGGCAGTTCGGCGGCCAGCGCGGCGCGCAGGGCGGCCGGTTCGGCGTCGCCGACGGCATAGGCCACCAGCCGGGGTTCGCCGGTGGCGGGGCGGTCCAACAGGACCAGAGCCTCGCGCACGGCGGGCAGACGGCACAGCGCGGCTTCGATCTCGCCCAGCTCGATGCGGAAACCGCGCAGCTTGACCTGATGATCGGCGCGGCCCAGGTATTCGATCTCGCCGTCGGCGCGGCGGCGGGCGAGATCGCCGGAGCGATACAGGCGGGAGCCGTCGGCGGCGAAGGGATTGGGCAGGAAGCGGGCGGCGGTCAGCGCCGGGCGGTTCCAGTAGCCGCGAGCGACGCCGGGGCCGCCGACGTAGATCTCGCCGGGCACGCCGACGGGCACCGGCTGCAGGAAGCGGTCCAGCAGGTGGAAGGCCAGATCGGGAATCGGCGGGCCGATGACCTGCCCTTTGCGAGCGTCGAGATCGGCCTGTCGTATGGCGCGCTGGGTGACATGCACGGTGGTTTCGGTGATGCCGTACATATTGACCAGCTGGGGACGTTGATCGCCGCGTTGTTGGAACCAGGGCTCCAGGCTGGCCAGCTCCAGCGCCTCGCCGCCGAAGATCACCAGACGCAAGTCGGGCAAGGCGTGAGCGGCGGCGGCGGGGATCAACTGGCGGAAAGCGGCCGGGGTCTGGTTCAACACCGACACGCGATGCTGCTGCAGCCAATCGGCGAAGGCCTCCGGCGAACGGGACACCCAGTAAGGCACCACCAGGCAAGTGCCGCCGAACAGCAGCGGCCCCCAGATCTCCCACACCGAGAAATCGAAGGCGTAGGAATGGAACAGCGACCAGACATCGTCGGGACCGAAGGCGAAACGCTCGGCGGTGGCGGCGATCAATCGGACCACGTTGTGGTGGCTGACCACGCAGCCCTTGGGGGCGCCGGTGGAGCCGGAGGTATAGATGACGTAAGCGGCCTGCCGCGGATGCAGACGACGCGGCGGCGGCGTGGCGTCGCCGGAGGAGACGGCCACATCCAGCCAGCGCAGGGCGAGGCCGGTAGGCAGGGCTTCGGCGGATTCGGCGTCGCCGACGACGACATGGATGGCGCTGTCGCGGACGAGGAACTCGAGGCGCTCGGCGGGATAGCCGGGGTCCAGCGGGACGTAGGCGGCGCCGGCCTTGAGGATGGCGAGCATGGCGACGAGGAGATCGGGCTGGCGTTGGCAGCAGAGTCCGACGCGCTGTTCCGGTAGCACGCCGAGCTGGAGCAATTGCCGGGCCAATTGATTGGCGCGGGCGTCGAGTTCTCGGTAGCGCAGGGCGGAGGCTTCGCCCTGAACGGCGACGCGCTCGGGAAAGGCCCGGGCGGCGTGTTCGAACCAACTGCACAGATCGGGGTGAGGCGGGGCGACGGAAACCGGCGCGGGGCCCAGCGCCTGGGCGGTTTGCTTGGCGTTCAGCAGCGGCAACCGCGCCACAGGACAATCCGGTTGAGCGGCCGCGGATTGCAGCAGTTCGCGGTAGTGTTCCAGCCAGCGGGCCGCGGTGTCGGCGCCGATCAGGCCGGCGCGGTATTCCAGCGTGGCGCGCAGGCCGTCGCCGGCCGGCTCCAGCATCAGGCTCAGGTCGAATTTGGCGTCGGCGGGGAATAGCGGCAGCGCTTCCGCTTCCACGCCCTGCCAGTCCAAACGGCCCAGCGGCGCGTTCTGCAGCGCGAACAGGGCGCGGAACGGCGCGTCCTGGGCCTGGGAACGGGGGCCGGCCAGTTTCACTACCTGGTCGAAGGGCGCGTGCTGATGGGCGAAGGCGTCCAGGCAATCGGCGCGGTTGCGCGTCAGCAATTGAGAAAAGCTGGGCGAGCCGCTCAGATCCTGACGCAGGATCAGGGTGTTGACGAAGAAACCCAGGGTTTGTTCGAACTCGGCGCGGTCGCGATTGGCCACAGGGCTGCCGACGCAGATGTCGTCGCGTCCGCTCAGCCTTTGCAGCAGCGCCTGGAAGCCGGAGAGCAAGGCCATGAACAAGGTGGCGTCGGCGGCGAGGGCCAGCTTGCGCAGCGGGTCGACCAGCGAGGCCGGCAGCGTCAGGCTGACGTGGCCGGCTTCCTCGCTCCGGCTTTGGCCGGCGGCGTAATCGCCGGGCAGCTCCATTTCGCCGTCCAGGCCGGCGAGGCGTTCGCGCCAGTAGCGCAGCGCATCGGCGTCGCTGCCGCCGCCGGCGCGGGTTTCGCGTTCCCACTCGGAAAAGTCGGCGTATTGCAGCGCCTCGGGCAGGGCCGGCGCGGGTAGGCCGGCGGCCAGCGCCGGGTAGAGCGCGCCCAGTTCGCGCACCAGCATGCCTAGCGACCAGCCATCGCAGGCGATGTGATGGATCACGATGGAGAGCACATGGTGTTGAGGGCCCAGAACAAACAGGCGCGCCCGGATCACCGGATCGCGCCGCAGATCGAAACGCAGGGCGGCTTCCGCGCGCAAGCGCGCCGCCAGGCCGGCCTCGTCGCAGGCGGTGCGCGGCAGCTCGCAACCGGCTTGCGGGCGGATCAACTGGCAGGGTTCGCCGTCGACCAGATCGTATTGAGTGCGCAGGATCTCGTGGCGCGCCACCAGGGCGTTCAGAGCGGCTTGCAGCGCGTCGGCGTCCAGCGCGCCGCGCAGGCGCAGGGCCAGCGGGATGTGGTAGGCCGTCGAGTCCGGCGCCAGGTCCGCCAGCGTCCACAAGCGGCGCTGGGCGCCGGATTGCGGGAAAACATAGGCGTCGAAAGAGGCGTGGGCGTCAATTGCGTTCATGGTTGGCCTTGATTGGACTGCTGGGATGAGGTGTCGCCGTCGGCGCCGAACGTGACGCGCGCCAGCTGGCGGCGCGCTTGCCGCACCGGCGAGGCGGCCGATGTCTGTCCGCGCTGCGCGTCGATGTGTTGCGCCAGCTCCGCCGCGCGCGGATGTTCGAACAGGAGGCGCAGGGGCAGCGGAACGCCCAGGCGTTCGCGCAGCCGGTTGGCGGCGCGCACCGCCAGGATGGAGTCGCCGCCCAACTCGAAGAAGCTTTCGTCGCGGCTGACTTTCGGCAGCTGCAACAGATCGGCGAACACCTCCGCCACCAGGAATTCGCTGGGCGTGCGCGCCGCTTCGAAGGCGCGCCGCGCCAGCGGCTCCGGCGCCGGCAGGGCGGCGCGGTCGATCTTGCCGTGGTGGGTCAGCGGGAAGCGCTCCAGCGTCACGATGACGGCGGGCAGCATGTGTTCGGGCAGCTCGGCGGCCAGCGCGGCGCGCAGGGCGGCGGGTTCGGCGTCGCCGACGGCGTAGGCCACCAGCCGGGGTTCGCCGGCGGCGGGGCGGTCCAGCAGGACCAGAGCCTCGCGCACGGCGGGCAGACGGCACAGCGCGGCTTCGATCTCGCCCAGCTCGATGCGGAAACCGCGCAGCTTGACCTGATGATCGGCGCGACCCAGGTATTCGATCTCGCCGTCGGCGCGGCGGCGGGCGAGATCGCCGGAGCGATACAGGCGGGAGCCGTCGGCGGCGAAGGGATTGGGCAGGAAGCGGGCGGCGGTCAGCGCCGGGCGGTTCCAGTAGCCGCGAGCGACGCCGGGGCCGCCGACGTAGATCTCGCCGGGCACGCCGACGGGCACCGGCTGCAGGAAGCGGTCCAGCAGGTGGAAGGCCAGATCGGGAATCGGCGGGCCGATGACCTGCCCTTTGCGAGCGTCGAGATCGGCCTGTCGTATGGCGCGCTGGGTGACATGCACGGTGGTTTCGGTGATGCCGTACATATTGACCAGCTGGGGACGTTGATCGCCGCGTTGTTGGAACCAGGGCTCCAGACTGGCCAGTTCCAGCGCCTCGCCGCCGAAGATCACCAGACGCAAGTCCGGCAAGGCGTGAGCGGCGGCGGCGGGGATCAGCTGGCGGAAAGCGGCCGGGGTCTGGTTCAACACCGATACGCGATGCTGCTGCAGCCAATCGGCGAAGGCTTCCGGCGAGCGGGACACCCAGTAAGGCACCACCAGGCAAGTGCCGCCGAACAGCAGCGGCCCCCAGATCTCCCATACCGAGAAATCGAAGGCGTAGGAATGGAACAGCGACCAGACATCGTCGGGACCGAAGGCGAAACGCTCGGCGGTGGCGGCGATCAATCGGACCACATTGTGGTGGCTGACCACGCAGCCCTTGGGGGTGCCGGTGGAACCGGAGGTATAGATGACGTAAGCGGCCTGCTGCGGATGCAGGCGGCGCGGCGGCGGCGTGGCGTCGCCGGAGGAGACGGCCACATCCAGCCAGCGCAGGGCGAGGCCGGTAGGCAGGGCTTCGGCGGACTCGGCGTCGCCGACGACGACATGGATGGCGCTGTCGCGGACGAGGAACTCGAGGCGCTCGGCGGGATAGCCGGGGTCCAGCGGGACATAGGCGGCGCCGGCCTTGAGGATGGCGAGCATGGCGACGAGGAGATCGGGCTGGCGTTGGCAGCAGAGTCCGACGCGCTGTTCCGGTAGCACGCCGAGCTGGAGCAATTGCCGGGCCAATTGATTGGCGCGGGCGTCGAGTTCTCGGTAGCGCAGGGCGGAGGCTTCGCCCTGGACGGCGACGCGCTCGGGGAAGGCCCGGGCGGCGTGCTCGAACCAGCTGCACAGATCGGGGTGAGGCGGGGCGACGGAAACCGGCGCGGGGCCCAGAGCCTGGGCGGTTTGCTCGGCGTTCAGCAGCGGCGCGGCCAGCCAATCGGCGTCGGTATCTTCGGCCAGCGACGCCAGCGCCCCTTGCAGATAGCCGGCCATATCCTCCATCTGCGGCGCGTCGAACTCCGCCTCGTCCCAGGCCAGCGTCAGTTCCAGGCCTTGGTTTCGTGGATCGCGGCTGAATTGCACCAGGCAGGGAAAGTCGGTTTCCTCGAACACTTCCACGCCTTCCACCGTCACGTCGGGCAAGCGCAGCGCCTGTCCGTAGACATGAAAGTGGATGTAGTTGAAGCCGACTTCGAAACCGCGCCTACCATGGTTCAGTTGCATGATGGCGGCCAGCGGCAGGCGGCGCAGCGCTTGCAAGGCCGTTTCCTCGGCAAAGACGCGGCGCGCCAGTTGCGCCCAACTGCCGGTTTGCAGTGCCACGCTCAACGGAACGGTGTTCAGGAAGAGGCCCAGCGCGGCGGCGCTGTCTTCTCGCTCGGGGCGGCTGTGGGTGACGTAGCCGGTGCTGGCGGCGGCGGAACCGGTCAGCAGCGCCAGCACGCGCAGGTGGGCGGTGAGCAATACGGTTTTGAGCGGCAGCGCCAGCCGCGCGGCGGCGGCGTCCAGCGCCATGGATAGTTCGGCCGGCAGCATGCGGCTGAGACGGCGGACGCTGCGCGCGCCGCCCGCGGCCGGCTGAGGCCTCAACCGGGGCAAGACAGAGGCTTCCAAGCCGGCCAGCCGTTGCCGCCAAGCCGCTTTCAGCTCAGGGTCGTTCTCGGCTTGTTTTTCCTGCTCGATGAACAGCGCGCTCAGCGCGCCGGACGCGTCGGCTGGGCCGGCGCTTTGCGCGTGCCGCGCCAGCCGCAGCAGGTCGGTGACCAAGGTGGCCACGCTCCAGCCGTCCAGAATCGCGTGATGGAAGCTCAGCGTCAGCCGCGCGCGGCCGGTGTCCAGGCGGAACAGAGCCAGGCGCAGCAGCGGCGGGGATTGCGGCTGGAAAGGCCGGGCTTTTTCCGCGGCGACGAAGTCGGCCAGCGCCCGGCTTTGCGCTTCGGGCGCCAGCGCGCGCAAGTCGGTGACGCTCAGCGGGATGTCGCCGTCGCGATGAATCAGCTGCAGCGGTTCCGAGTAGGCGTTCCAGTGGAAGGTGGTGCGCAGCGCGGCGTGGCGTTCCGCCAAGCGGCGAACAGCGGCGCGCCAGGCGGCTTCGTCCCAGGGCAGGCGCAGATCGAAGCTGAAGATGTCGTGGAAGATGGCGCCGTTTTGCGACAGCTCGCTGTGGAACAGCATGCCTGCCTGCAGCCGCGACATGGGCAGCGCTTCGATCACGTCGTCCGGCAAGCGTAGCCGGTCGGCGTCGGCAATCAGCGAGAAGGCTTGCCGCGCGGCGGCGCTTGCGCCGTCGTCGGCGGGCTCAGGCGCTTCGCACAGCTGGCGAATGGTGGGCCGGCTGAACAGCTGTTGCACGTTGAGGGCCAAGCCCTGGTCGCGGGCGCGGGCGACCACTTGCAGGGAGAGGATGGAATCGCCGCCCAGGGCGAAGAAATTGTCGTCGATGCCGGGCAGGGGCACGGCGAGGACATCGGCCCAGATTTGGGCGAGCGCGCGTTCCGCGTCGGAGCGGGGTTCGACGCGCGGCGCGTCGCTGGCGGCCTGCGCGGCGGGCAGCGCGGCGCGGTCGATCTTGCCGTGGTGGGTCAGCGGGAAACGCTCCAGCGCCACGATGACGGCGGGCAGCATGTGCTCGGGCAGCTCGGCGGCCAGCGCGGCGCGCAGGGCGGCCGGTTCGGCGTCGCCGACGGCATAGGCCACCAGCCGGGGTTCGCCGGTGGCGGGGCGGTCCAACAGGACCAGAGCCTCGCGCACGGCGGGCAGACGGCACAGCGCGGCTTCGATCTCGCCCAGCTCGATGCGGAAACCGCGCAGCTTGACCTGATGATCGGCGCGGCCCAGGTATTCGATCTCGCCGTCGGCGCGGCGGCGGGCGAGATCGCCGGAGCGATACAGGCGGGAGCCGTCGGCGGCGAAGGGATTGGGCAGGAAGCGGGCGGCGGTCAGCGCCGGGCGGTTCCAGTAGCCGCGAGCGACGCCGGGGCCGCCGACGTAGATCTCGCCGGGCACGCCGACGGGCACCGGCTGCAGGAAGCGGTCCAGCAGGTGGAAGGCCAGATCGGGAATCGGCGGGCCGATGACCTGCCCTTTGCGAGCGTCGAGATCGGCCTGTCGTATGGCGCGCTGGGTGACATGCACGGTGGTTTCGGTGATGCCGTACATATTGACCAGCTGGGGACGTTGATCGCCGCGTTGTTGGAACCAGGGCTCCAGGCTGGCCAGCTCCAGCGCCTCGCCGCCGAAGATCACCAGACGCAAGTCGGGCAAGGCGTGAGCGGCGGCGGCGGGGATCAACTGGCGGAAAGCGGCCGGGGTCTGGTTCAACACCGACACGCGATGCTGCTGCAGCCAATCGGCGAAGGCCTCCGGCGAACGGGACACCCAGTAAGGCACCACCAGGCAAGTGCCGCCGAACAGCAGCGGCCCCCAGATCTCCCACACCGAGAAATCGAAGGCGTAGGAATGGAACAGCGACCAGACATCGTCGGGACCGAAGGCGAAACGCTCGGCGGTGGCGGCGATCAATCGGACCACGTTGTGGTGGCTGACCACGCAGCCCTTGGGGGCGCCGGTGGAGCCGGAGGTATAGATGACGTAAGCGGCCTGCCGCGGATGCAGACGACGCGGCGGCGGCGTGGCGTCGCCGGAGGAGACGGCCACATCCAGCCAGCGCAGGGCGAGGCCGGTAGGCAGGGCTTCGGCGGATTCGGCGTCGCCGACGACGACATGGATGGCGCTGTCGCGGACGAGGAACTCGAGGCGCTCGGCGGGATAGCCGGGGTCCAGCGGGACGTAGGCGGCGCCGGCCTTGAGGATGGCGAGCATGGCGACGAGGAGATCGGGCTGGCGTTGGCAGCAGAGTCCGACGCGCTGTTCCGGTAGCACGCCGAGCTGGAGCAATTGCCGGGCCAATTGATTGGCGCGGGCGTCGAGTTCTCGGTAGCGCAGGGCGGAGGCTTCGCCCTGAACGGCGACGCGCTCGGGGAAGGCCCGGGCGGCGTGTTCGAACCAGCTGCACAGATCGGGGTGAGGTGGGGCGACGGGCGCGGGCGGCTCGGCGAGGCGCGGGGCCTTGGCCAGCGTTTGCTCCGGATCGCGCAGCAGGCTGTGCAGCAAGGGCTCCACGCCGTCGATGAAGGCGGCGGCATCCAGTTCGGCGAAGCTGGCCAGGTTGTAGTCGAGGTCCACTTTCACCGGCTGGCGCGAGTCCGCCTCGCGCACGAAGACCTTCAGCGGATAGTGCTGCGACAAGGCGCGCATCGCGGTCATATTGCTGACGGTGCCGTCGAACATGGCGTCGTAATCGTGCTTCTCGTACGACAGGCTGATTTCGTAGGGCAGCCTGTCCCGGCCGAGGCCTTCGGTTTCGCCTATCGGATAGCGGTGATGGCGGAAATCGGCTCTTAGTTCGCGCTGGATCAGGCTGAGCAGTTCCGCGAAGCTCCAGTGCGGTTGGAGCTTCAAGCGCAGCGGGCACAGGCTGGCGAACAGTCCCGGGGTGTTCTTGGCCAAGGCATTGCGGCGGTTGAGGATGGGCAGGGCCAACAGCAGATCGTCGGCGCCGAACTCGCGCAGCGCATGGGTGTAGATCAGGCCGATGAAAAAGTGGAAGACGGTGGCCTGGTGCGCGGCGGCCAGTTCGCCGATGCGCCTGTAGGTTTCCGCCGACAGTTGGAAGCTGCGCTGCCCGCAGCTCAGTTGTCCGCCGGCGTCGGCGAACAGCCGGGTTTGGTAGCCGGCGAGTTTGTTTTGCCAGTATTCCCGGTCCTTCGCGTAATGGCGCGATTCGTAGTAGCCGTCTTCCTCCTCCACCAATTCGGCCGGCGTCATCATCGGCGTCGGCGCCGGCAGCAAGCCCTGGCGCAGGTGATTGTAGTAACGGCACTTCTCGCCGTAGAGCTGGGCGATGGCCCAGCCGTCGAAGGCGATGTGGTGGAAGCGGCCGTACAGGATGAAATCCTCTTCCCCGTGACGCAGCAAGGTGTAGGCGGCCAACGGGGTTTGGCCGTCGAACGCGAAGGCTTGGGCGAAGTCGCGCTCGGTCCATTCCCGGGCAGCGCGTTCCGGCTCCGGCTCGCCGCGGGTGTCGATTACCGTCAATGGGCGGGGATGACGCGGGCACAGCACCTGGCGCGGCTGGCCGTCGGCATCGTCAATGGCGATGCGTAGCGTCGGCGTGTGCTCCATCAGGGCGGCGAGCGCGGCTTGCAGGGTTTCGATATCGAGTGCGCCCTGAATTTTGATGAAACCGCCGATATTGAATAGTTCGGGTGCGGAGAATAACGATTGATGAAAATAAATTTCCAGCTGCCGGCGTGTAAGCGGGAAGGTTTTCATTTGAGTTATTCCAATCTTATTTAGAAAGTATTATGCCGAAATATGCTTCTGTACGGCCTTGTGTGTGTCGCGTAAATCTACACTGGAGTGAATTAAATTAGTGAAGCAATTTAACTGGTAAATAAGTCAGGTTTTTAATGGTTGCGTTACATGATAGCGTCATTCTATTAAGATAATGGGATAGCTGAATCAGCGATCCGCATTATAAATTTTCAAATATTCCTGCTGAATACGGTTTAAATAATTCATGTTTAATCCGTATTGTTTTTATTTTTACTTTTGCAATTGCGAGGAGTTTTGGAATGAGTTCGAATGATGCGGAAAAACCTTTGGCCGCCAGCCGTCGGGACTTTTTGACCGGAGGATTGAAACTGGCTTCCGCGGGGGCCTTGGCGGGGTGGTTGCCGGCCGAGCGGATCATGGCGGCGAGGCTGACTTGCAGCCAGCCCAATAATTTCCCTGCGGAAATTCCCTTATACAAGCAAAGCTTCAAAAACTGGGCCGGCGACATCAAGGTGGACGATGTCTGGACCTGCGCGCCGCGCTCCGCGGACGAGGTGGTAAAGGTGGCCAACTGGGCCAAGGACAACGGCTATAAGGTGCGGGCGCGCGGCATGATGCATAACTGGTCGCCGTTGACGCTGGCCGCCGGCGTGAGCTGCCCGGCGGTGGTGTTGTTGGACACCACGCGATATTTGACCGCGATGTCCATCGACGCCTCGGGGCCGGTGGCCAAGGTCACGGCCCAGGCCGGCATCACCATGGAAGCGTTGCTTACCGGCCTGGAAAAGGCCGGCCTGGGTGTGACCGCCGCGCCTGCGCCGGGGGACCTGACCCTGGGCGGCGTGCTGGCCATCAACGGCCACGGCACCGCGATTCCGGCAAAGGGCGAACGCCGTCTGGCCGGCGCCAGTTACGGCTCAATCAGCAATCTGGTGCTCAGCCTCACCGCCGTGGTTTACGACAAGGCCAGCGGCGCTTACGCGCTGCGCAAGTTTGTCCGCAATGATCCGCAAATCGCGCCGCTGCTGGCGCATGTCGGCCGCTCGCTGATTGTGGAGGCCACTTTGCAGGCGGCGCCCAACCAGCGTTTGCGTTGTCAAAGCTGGTTCAACATCCCCTATGGCGAAATGTTCGCCGCGGCGGGCAGCGGCGGACGGACTTTCGCCAGCTACCTGGACAGCGCGGGTCGGGTGGAAGCGATCTGGTTCCCGTTCACCAGCAATCCCTGGCTCAAGGTGTGGACGGTGACGCCGAACAAGCCGCTGTTCTCCCGCCAGACCGACAAGCCGTTCAACTACCCCTTCTCCGACAACCTGCCCGACGAAGTGACCGATCTGGCCAACAAGATTCTGTCGCTGGGAGACGGCAAGCTGACGCCGGCCTTCGGCAAGGCGCAGTTCGCCGCGGCCAGCGCCGGCCTGGTGGCCACGGCCAGCTGGGACTTGTGGGGCTGGTCCAAAAACCTGCTGCTCTACGTCAAGCCCACCACCTTGCGCGTCACCGCCAACGGTTACGCGGTATTGACCCGTCGCGAGAACGTGCAGCGCGTGCTCAATGAATTCGTCACCTTCTATCAGGCGCGGGTGCAGGCTTATCAGCAGTTGGGCCGCTACCCGATGAACGGGCCGGTGGAAATCCGCGTGACCGGGCTGGACGATCCGAGCGAGGCGGCGCTGAGCGGCGGCGTGGCGCCGGCGCTGTCCGCCATTCGCCCGCGCCCGGATCATCCTGAATGGAATGTCGCCGTGTGGCTGGACATTCTGACGCTGCCGGGCACGCCGTACGCCAACCAGTTCTATCGCGAGATAGAGCAGTGGATAGAGGCCAATTTCAACGGTTCTTACGCGGCGGTGCGTCCGGAGTGGTCCAAGGGCTGGGGCTATACCGATCAGGCGGCGTGGGCGGATTCCGCCATGCTGCAGACGACCATCCCCAACGCCTTCCGCGCTGGGCAGCCGGCGGCGGCCAACTGGGATGCGGCCAAGGCGGCGCTGGCGGCTTACGATCCGTACCGTCTGTTCTCCTCGCCCTTGCTGGACAGCCTGGGTCTCTGAGAACGCGTTTACGATCTCGCGAGCTAAGGCGAGACAAGGCGAAAACGGCTGAGAAAGCGGAATGTAGGCGTGCTGCATGAGCGTTTCGAAGCGGTGCTCGCCGTGGGACGTATCACGACGCGCAGCAGATCGTAAACAAGTTCTGAAGCTTGAAGAGAGCGGAGACGGCGCGCCTTCCTGGCGCGCCGTTTTTTTGCGCGCTCGCTTACGCCGGTCGGCGAAGGCTACACTATAAGCGTTCCCACCGCGCCGGATTCGCGCCATTCCGCCCAGCCATGCCATCCTGTTACGCCCAAGTCGACTGCAATTCCTTTTACGCTTCCTGCGAGCGGGTGTTCAACCCTGGTCTGGCCGGCTTGCCCATTGTCGTGTTGTCCAACAACGACGGTTGCATCGTGTCGCGCTCGGCCGAGGCCAAGGCTTTGGGCGTGCCCATGGGCGCGCCTTACTTCCTGCACAAGGCGCGGCTGGAGCAGTTGGGCGTGGCGGTGTTTTCCTCCAACTACGCTTTGTACGGCGATTTGTCCGGCCGCGCGATGCGGCTGCTGGCCGGCTTTGCGCGCGCGCAGGAGGTGTATTCGATAGATGAATGCTTTCTGGACATCGGCGGCGAGCCGGAGCCGGAACGGCTGGCGCAAGAGATGCGCTATGCCATGCTGCGCGGCCTGGGCCTGCCTGTGTGCGTCGGCATCGGCCCCAGCAAGACCTTGGCCAAGCTGGCCAACCACCTGGCCAAGCAAAACCCGGCCTGCGACGGGGTGATGAATCTGCAAGCGCTGGACGCGGCGGAGCTGCGGAGCTTGCTGGCCGCCGTGCCGGTGGAGGATATCTGGGGCGTGGGACGCAAGCTTTCGGTCAAGCTGCGGCTGGAGCGCATAAACCACGCCGCGGCGCTGGCGGCTGCGGACCGGGATTGGCTGATCCGCCGTTTCGGCGTCACTGTGGCGCGCATCGCCGACGAACTGGACGGCCTGTCCTGCCTGAGCCTGGAGGAGGCGCTGCCGCCGAGGCAGTCCTTGATGTCCACGCGCTCCTTCGGCCACAAGGTGACGCGGCTGGAGGAGGCGCGCGAGGCGGTGTCGATGCACGCGGCGCAAGTGGCGGAGCGTTTGCGGCGACAAGGCTCTCTGGCCTCCTTCCTGCAAGTGAGCCTGCAACGCGGCGTGTACCAGCAGGGCACGGTGCAGCGAGACGGCGAGGTGGTGCCCTTGCTGCCGGCCAGCGCCGACAGCCGGGTGTTGGTGGCCGCGGCCAGCCGAGCGCTTGAACGCTTGTGGCGGCCTGGAGCCAGCTACCAGAAGTGCGGGGTGATGGCCTGGCAATTGGTGGACGCGGAGCGGGCGCAGCCGGACCTGTTCGCCAGCGGGCCGGATCCTGAGAAAGGGAAACGCTTGATGGCGGCGCTGGACGCGATCAACCAGCGCATGGGCCGTGGGACGGTCAAGTTGTTGGCGGAAGGCTTGGAACAGCCTTGGAAGATGAAGCAGGACATGTTGTCGCCGGCCTATACCACGCGCTGGGAAGATATTCCGGTGGCGAAGGCGAAATAGCGGCGGCGGAAAGCGGATTGCGCCCCGGCTCTTGGAGTAAAATGCCGCTCTTGATTTGCAACTTCGCGGGGCCAGGGCGGTGGCTATAGTGCAATCAAGCCGCCGCGCGCCGCACTTGAAAGCGAGACATTGAACCCTCTGTTTGCCCAGCCTTGCGCCATTGTCGACTTGGAAACCACCGGCGGCCACATCAGCCGCGACCGCATTACCGAGGTGGGCGTCATCCTGATCGATGGAGACCGGGTGGAGCGCTTCAGCTCTCTGATCAACCCCGGCCAGCCCATCCCTCCCTTTATCGAGAACATGACCGGCATTTCCAACGCCATGGTGGCGGAGGCGCCGAAGTTCTCCGACTTGGCCGAGCGTTTGCTGTCGATGTTGTCCGGCCGTCTGTTTCTGGCGCATAACGCGCGTTTCGATTACAGCTTTTTGAAAAACGAGTTTCGCCGCGTCGGGCTGCGCTTCCAGAGCCAGTCGCTGTGCACGGTGAAGCTGTCGCGCCGCCTGTACCCGCAGTTTTTCAAGCATAGCCTGGACAGCCTGATAGAGCGCCACGACATTCGCCTGCCGGAACGCCACCGGGCGCTGGCGGACGCGGAAGCGGTGCGCCGTTTTCTGGACATCGCCCATCTTGAACTGGGCGCGGAGGCGATGGGCGCGGCGATGGCGGCGGTGCTGGCCGCGCCGCCGGAGCTGGCCGGCTTGCCGGCGGCCTTGCAGGATCAATTGGAACTGCTGCCGGACGTGCCGGGGGTGTACACGCTGTACGACGAGGACGACAAGCCTTTGTACGTGGGCCGCGGCGGCAATCTGCGCAACCGGGTGCTGGCGCATTTCGTTGCGGTCAAAGGCGGAGGCAAGAGCCGCGAGGTGCATATCGGCGAGCCGATAGGCAGGGTGGAATGGCAGGAGACCTTGGGCGATTTCGGCGGGCATTTGCTGGAGTTGCAGCGCATCCACGCTTTGGCGCCGAGGCATAACCATCGCGGCAAGCTCAGCCCTGAGCTGTGTTCCATCCAACTGGTGACGGAGGACGGCTTCATTCGTCCCAAGGTGGTGTACGCGCGCGAACTGGATTTCAGCCGCACCGCGGATTTGTACGGCTTGTTCCGCCATGCGCGCGAGGCGCGCAAGATCCTGGCGGAAATCGCGCTGGGCAATGCGCTGTGCCAGTCGGTGTTGGGAGTGGAAGCGGTGACCAGCCGCAAAGGCGCGCCGTGCGCGGCCTTGAAGCTGGGCCGTTGCCGCGGCGCCTGTGTCGGCCGCGAGCCGGCGGAGGTGCACGATATCCGGTTGCTGGGCGCCTTGGCCAAGCTGAAAGTGAAGGCCTGGCCGTTCGCCGGCGCCATCGCGGTGGTGGAAACCGACGAAGTGACCGGCGAGCGCGCCGAGCATGTGTTCGACCGCTGGTGCTATCTGGGGTCGCGTCAGGGCGAGGGCGGCCCGCTGGAGGGCGCGCCGTCTTTCGATCTGGACAGCTACAAGCTGCTGGAGGGCTGGCTGCGCAAGCCAGTGGAGGGGACGGCGCTGCGCGAGCTGTGAACAGGCTTTTAAAGCCAGTTCTTCAGCAGCAGCGCCCCCAGCAGGACGGCGATCAGCGCCAGCAGCCAGTTCTGGCGCTTTTGTTCCCGCATCAGCTGGATATAGCCGCTGATCAGCAGCTCGCTGTTGGCGGAGGACAGCGCGTCATTCAGCTTGCGCGGCAGCGTGGGCAGGGTGGTGGCCCATTGAGGCGCTTCGTGCTTCAGCGTGCGCAGCAGGCCGCGCCAGCCTATCTGCTCGTTCATCCACTTGGTCAGGAAGGGCTTGGCGGTGTCCCACAGGTCCAGATTGGGGTCCAACTGGCGGCCCAGGCCTTCGATATTGAGGAGGGTTTTTTGCAGCAGCACCAGTTGGGGCTGGATCTCCACATTGAAGCGGCGGCTGGTTTCGAACAGACGCAGCAGCACCATGCCGAAGGAGATTTCCGACAGCGGTTTTTCGAAGATGGGTTCGCACACGGTGCGCACCGCCGCTTCCAGTTCTTCGGCGCGGGTGTCTTTCGGCACCCAGCCGGATTCGATGTGAGCGGTGGCGACGCGGTGGTAGTCGCGGTTGAAGAAGGCGAGGAAGTTGACCGCCAGGTAGTGCTTGTCGGTGTCGGTCAGGGTGCCGACGATGCCGAAGTCCAGCGCGATGTAGCGGCCGTCGGCGGCGACGAAGATATTGCCCGGGTGCATGTCCGCGTGGAAAAAGCCGTGGCGGAACACCTGGGTGAAAAAGATTTCCACGCCGAAGCGGCTGAGCTTGGACAGGTCCACGCCGGCTTCGCGCAGCCGGTCCACCTGGCCCACCGGGATGCCGTGCATCCATTCCAGCGTCAGCACGTCGCGGCTGGTGTAGTCGTAGAACACCTCGGGCACGATCAGCATGTCCGAGTTCTTGAAGTTGCGGCGCAGCTGCGAGGCGTTGGCGGCCTCGTGCATCATGTCCAGTTCGTCGTGCAGGTATTTGTCGAACTCGGCCACCACTTCGCGCGGCTTCAAGCGCTTGCCGTCGGTGAACAGCTTCTCCACCCAGCCGGCCAGCGTGGCCATCAGCGCCAGGTCTTGCTCTATCACAGGCTGGATGCCGGGGCGCAGCACCTTGACCGCCACTTCGCGGCCGCGGCCGCCGTCGGGCTGGCGCAACCAGGCTTTGTGCACCTGGGCCACCGAGGCGCTGGCCACCGGGGTGTTGTCGAAGTCGACGTAGAGTTCGTCCACTTTGCGGCCCAGGCTGCGTTCTATCATCTCGCGCGCTTGCAAGCCGTCGTAAGGCGGCACCTGGTCTTGCAGCCGCGCCAGTTCGTCGGCGTAGTCCGGGGGCAGCAAATCACGGCGGGTGGACAGCACTTGGCCGAATTTGACGAAGATGGGCCCCAGGCTTTCGAGCGCCAGCCTCACCCGCTGCGGCAGCGGTGCGCTGGCGTCGCGGCGCCGCGGCAGCAGGGCGAACAGCTTGTGGATGAAGCCGAGTTTGGAATGACCTTCCAGAAAGTCGTCTAGTCCAAAGCGATAGCAAGTGCCAACAATTTTGATGAAGCGCGAAATCCGCATGTGCCGTCAGGCCTTTGTCTGTTCTTGTTGCAGCGCGGCCTGCAGCCGCGCCAGGCGTTTTTCCAGGCGGCCGGCGTCGTCGCGCAAGGTGTCCACCGCGGCGACGAAGCCTTGCACTTGTCGGCGGCCGGCCAGGACCGGCGCTTCCTCGCGCAGATGCTCCACCCAGTTGGCGGCCAAACGCCAGGCCACCTGGCCCTTGAAGCCGAGCAGGCCGCGCGCCAGGGTTTCCGCGCGTTGCGCGGCGGCGTCGCCCACCAGCCGGGACAGGTCCTCGGCGGCGTTCCACTGCAAGCGGCCCAATAGGCGGCCAAGGGCGGCGGCCAGTTCGGCGTCGCCTTCCAGCTGGATGTCGTTCAGCGCCGGGTCCCGTCCGGCCACCGCCGCCAGCGCGACAGCGTGCTTGAGCCGCACCGTGGCTTCCGGCTCGCCCTCGCAGGCGGCCAGCCAGCCGTCGTCGGTGATCACGCCGGCCACATGAAAGGGCGGTAGCGCCACGGCGACGCGTCGGCCGGCGTGCGCGGCCAGTTCCGCTCGCACCGCCGGGTGCTGGTTCAACAAGTGGTTGAATGCCGCAATCTGGATGCCCATGCGTTGTCTCCGCCGTGATTGGAAGGTGAAGGGGTCTAGTCTCAAGGCCGCATTGCCGGAGCGCCGCCGATGATAAACCGGTTCTTTAAGAGGCTGTTTACGATCTCGCGAGCTAGAGCAATACAAGGCGAAAACGGCTGAGAAAGCGGAATGTACATAAGGTACATGAGCATTTCGAAGCTGTTTTCAACGCCGTATCGCCGACGCGCAGCAGACTATGAACAGCTTCTTAGAACTTGTAGCCCTTGTGCAGGGCTACCACGCCGCCGCTCATATTGTGGTAGTCCACCTTGCCGAAGCCGGCGTCCAGCATCATCTGCTTCAGAGTCTCCTGATCTGGATGCATGCGGATGGATTCCGCCAGGTACTGATAGCTGTCGGGATCGTTCGCCACCAGCTTGCCCATGACCGGCAGCGCCTTGAAGGAGTAGAAGTCGTAGAACGGCGACAGCGGTTTCCACACTTTGGAGAACTCCAGCACCATCAGTTTGCCGCCCGGCTTCAGCACCCGGCACATTTCCTTCAGCGCCGCATCCTTATGCGTCATATTGCGCAGGCCGAAAGCCACCGACACCGCGTCGAAGTAATTCTCGGGGAAGGGCAGTTTCTCCGCGTCGGCCAGCGAGACCGGCAGTATCAGACCTTCGTCCAGCAGCCGGTCGCGTCCCACGGTCAGCATGGAGCTGTTAATGTCGGTCAGCCACACTTCGCCGCTCTTGCCCACGCGCTTGGCCCAGCCTCGGGACAGGTCGCCGGTGCCGCCGGCGATGTCCAGCACCTTGTCGCCGGCCTTGACGCCGGAAGTGGTCAGGGTGAAGTGTTTCCACACCCGGTGCAGCCCGCCCGACATCAGGTCGTTCATCACATCGTACTTCTTGGCCACCGAGTGGAACACATCGGCCACCTTGGCGGCTTTTTCGCTTTCGGCTACGGTCTTGAAGCCGAAGTGGGTCGTCTTGTCCATGGTCACTCCCTGCTCGCGCCTGCGGCGGCGAGGCGATTGAGATAATCCTGCCAGTACTGGTCGCGCTTGGCGCCCAGCTCGTATAGATAGCTCCAGCTGTACAGCCCGCTGTCGTGGCCGTCGTCGAAGGTGATCTTCAGCGCGTAATGGCCCACCGGCTCCAGCGCGGTGACGGCGACATGGCGCTTGCCGGTTTGCAACACTTCCTGGCCGGCGCCGTGGCCGCGCACTTCCGCCGATGGCGAGTAGACGCGCAGGTATTCGCAAGGCAGTTCGAAGCGGGCGCCGTCGTCGAAGCTGATTTCCAGCACGCGCGATACCGCGTGCAGCTGGATGTCCTGCGGCGAGGGCGCGTCGGGGGTGAGTCCGGACATGATCTGATCCTCTAAAGGCGGCTGATCAAGCCGCGCATCAGTCTTTTCGTTCCAGCAGCATGGCGTCGCCATAGCTGAAGAAACGGTATTCCT
This sequence comes from Chromobacterium sp. Rain0013, assembly GCF_015291765.1. Lineage (NCBI taxonomy): Bacteria > Pseudomonadati > Pseudomonadota > Betaproteobacteria > Neisseriales > Chromobacteriaceae > Chromobacterium > Chromobacterium sp. Rain0013. The sequence goes on along the minus strand of NZ_CP031514.1, from coordinate 4,780,551 downwards.
GCTCCACCGCGTGCTGGTAGGCGGCGCGGATCTCCTCGTAGCCGGCGAAGGCCGAGACCAACATCAGCAGCGTGGACTTGGGCAGGTGGAAATTGGTCAGCAGGCGGTCCACCACCCGGAAGCGATAGCCCGGAGTGATGAAGATGTCGGTTTCGCCGCGGCCTGCGGTCAGTTCGCCGCCGCGGGCCGCGGATTCCAACGCGCGCATGCTGGTGGTGCCCACCGACAACACTTTGCGGCCCGCGGCGTGGGCTTCCGCTATCAGCGCGCGGGTGGTTTCCGGCACTTCGTAGATCTCGCTGTGCATCTTATGTTCGGCGATATTGTCCACCCGCACCGGCTGGAAGGTGCCGGCGCCGACGTGCAGGGTGACGTAGGCCAGCCGCACGCCTTTGGCGCGCAGCTGCTCCAGCATGTCCTCGGTGAAATGCAGGCCGGCGGTGGGCGCCGCCACCGCGCCGCGTTCGCGGGCGTAGACGGTTTGGTAGCGCTCGTCATCCTCGTGACCGGCGCCGCGCTCTATATAAGGGGGCAGCGGCAGCTTGCCGGAGGTTTCCAGGATGTCGAACAGATTGTCCTCGGCCAGGAAGCGCAGCTTGAACAGTTCGCCGTGGCGCTCTACCATTTCCGCCTCCCAGCGATCGGCGAAAATCAGCCTGGTGCCGGGCTTGGGCGATTTGGAGGAGCGGATGTGGGCCAGCGCGGTGTGCGCGTCCAGCACGCGTTCAATCAGCGCCTCGATCTTGCCGCCGCTGGCTTTTTCGCCGAACAGTCGCGCCTTGATCACGCGGGTGTCGTTGAACACCATCACGTCGCCGGGGCTGACCTGATCAATGAAATCGGTGAAGCGCAGATTGGCGCGCTCATGGCCGGCCACGCGCAGCAAGCGGCTGGCGCCGCGCTCCGCCGGGGGGTGCTGGGCGATCAAGCGCTCGGGCAGGTGGTAGTCGAAGTCGGAAAGCTGCATAAGACGTAAAAGATTCAGAATCGGCAAATTATACCCGTGCCGCCGCCCTCCGGCATCAGCTTAGTGAGCGAGGTGGCGGGATTTGCGCTGAATCAACATCGATTTTCGGCAAGGCGGTAAAAACTTGCCACGTGGAAAAACGCCCGTGGATACTAGTGCTTTGACTCGAAGAATGGCCGTGCCTGGTGTCCAAACAACTGTTTTAAATGATGCAAAAGCTAGACATCTTGCAGCGAATTGCGGCAAACTCGCGCCCAAGATGATAAACAGGAGCAGGCTTTGACCGGAAAAATCCTCGTGTTGCATGGCCCCAACCTCAATCTGCTGGGACAGCGGGAGCCGCAGCACTACGGCCGGGAAACGCTTGACGATATCAACCAGCGGCTGGAACAGCAGGCTAGCGCCGCAGGGTTTGAATTGTCGGCATTGCAGAGCAATGCGGAACATGTGTTGATTGATCGCGTGCAGCAGTGCCTGCATGACGGTACTGCCTTCATTCTGGTCAATCCGGCCGCTTTCACCCATACCAGCGTCGCCTTGCGCGATGCGCTGGCGGCGGTGCGAGTGCCGTTTATCGAAGTCCACCTTTCCAACGTTCATGCCCGCGAACCGTTCCGCCAACATTCGTATTTCTCCGACCTCGCGGTCGGCGTGATCTGCGGACTCGGCGCCCACGGCTATGAACTGGCGCTTGCGCACGCCATCCGGCACCTTGCCGCGCAAGCCTGACTCACTCTACCGAATATCCCACTCGAAGGATTATCAATGGATCTCCGTAAACTCAAGAAGCTGATCGATCTCGTCGAGGAATCCGGCATCGCCGAACTCGAAGTGACCGAGGGGGAAGAAAAAGTCCGCATCACCCGCGTATCCGCCGCGCCGCAGATGGCTTACGCTCAGCCGATGACCGCACTGCAAGTGCCCAACGCGCAAAGCGCAGCCGTTGCCGCTCCGGTTGCCGAGGCCGCCGCGCCGGCCAGCAACGACAAGAACGCAATGAAATCGCCTATGGTGGGTACGTTCTATCGCTCGCCCAGCCCGGGCGCCAAGAGCTTCATCGAGGTGGGGCAGAACGTCAACGCCGGCGATACCCTGTGCATCATCGAAGCGATGAAGCTGATGAACGAGATCGAAGCCGACCGTTCCGGCGTGGTCAAGGCCATTCTGGTTGAAGACGGCCAGCCGGTGGAATTCGGCGAGCCGTTGTTCATCATCGAGTAAGCCAGACGACAGGCTGACGGCAAGGGGGCACGGCGCAGCGTCTGTGCCCTTGTCGTTTGCCACGACAGCATTGGCGGCCCCGCCGGCGACGACGCCGGCGGGGCCGCCAGCGGAGAATTCCATGTTTGAAAAAATTCTGATTGCCAACCGGGGCGAGATTGCCCTGCGTATCCAGCGCGCCTGCCGCGAAATGGGCATCAAGACCGTGGTGGTGCATTCCGAGGCCGACCGCGAAGCCAAGTACGTGAAGCTGGCCGACGAGTCGGTTTGCATCGGCCCGGCGCCTAGCGGCAAGAGTTACCTGAACGTGCCGGCCCTGATCGCCGCCGCCGAAGTGACCGACTCCCAGGCCATCCATCCGGGTTACGGTTTTCTGTCGGAAAACGCCGACTTCGCCGAGCGGGTCGAGCAGTCCGGCTTCGTGTTCATCGGCCCGCGTCCGGACACCATCCGCCAGATGGGCGACAAGGTGTCCGCCAAGAACGCGATGATAGAGGCCGGCGTGCCCTGCGTGCCGGGCTCCGACGGCGCCTTGCCGGAAGATCCGGCCGAAATCGTCAAGATCGCCAAGAAAATTGGTTTCCCGGTGATCATCAAGGCCGCCGGCGGCGGCGGCGGTCGCGGCATGCGCGTGGTGCATACCGAAGGCGCGCTGATCAATTCGGTGCAGATGACCCGCACCGAAGCCGGCGCGGCTTTCGGCAACCCCACCGTCTACATGGAAAAATTCCTGGAAGAGCCGCGCCATATCGAAATCCAGATTCTGGCGGACGAATACGGCAACGCCATCTATCTGGGCGAGCGCGACTGCTCGATGCAGCGCCGCCACCAGAAGATCATCGAGGAAGCGCCGGCGCCGGGCATCACCGACAAGCAGCGCCAGAAGATAGGCGAAGCCTGCGCCGAAGCCTGCCGACGCATCGGCTACCGCGGCGCCGGCACGTTCGAATTCCTGTTCGAGCGAGGCGAGTTCTACTTCATCGAGATGAATACCCGCGTGCAGGTTGAGCACCCGGTGACCGAGATGATTACCGGCATCGACATCGTGCAAGAGCAGATCCGCATCGCCGCCGGCGAGAAACTGCGCTACAAACAGAAAGACGTGGTGTTGCGCGGCCATGCGATGGAGTGCCGGATCAACGCCGAGGACCCGTTCACCTTCGTGCCGTCCCCGGGCAAGATCGAAAGCTACCATCCGGCCGGCGGCCCGGGCATTCGCATCGATTCGCATATTTACCAGGGCTACACCGTGCCTTCGCATTACGATTCCATGGTGGGCAAGCTGATCGCCTTCGGCGATACCCGCGAGCAGGCGATGGCGCGGATGCGGGTAGCGCTGTCGGAAATCTCCATTTCCGGCATCAAGACCAACATTCCGCTGCATCAGGAACTGTTCATGGACGCGGCCTTCCAACGCGGCGGCACGTGCATTCACTATCTGGAGCAGCGTTTGTCGCAGCAGAAAAAAGGGGGCGCGTAATGGCCTGGCTGCAAGCCACCATTGACGCCGAGTCAACCGTTGCCGAGCGTCTGGCCGACGCGTTGATGGACGCCGGCGCGCTGTCCACCGCGATCGAGGACGCTTTTGCCGGCACCGAGCGCGAAGAGCCCATTTTCGGCGAGCCCGGCGAGCCGGTGGACAAGCTGTGGAGCCGCAGCCGCATCATCACCTTGTTTGATGAAGCGGCCGACGTGGCCCTGCTGATCGCCGCCGCCGCCAACGCCTGCGGCCTGAGCCTGCCTAGCTACAACGTGGAGCGGGTGGAAGAGCAGGATTGGGTGCGTCTGACCCAGTCGCAGTTTGATCCGATCCGGATTTCGGACCGGCTGTGGATCACGCCGACCTGGCACGAACCGCCGGCGCCGAACGCCGTCAACCTGCAACTGGACCCGGGCCTGGCTTTCGGCACCGGCAGCCATCCCACCACGCGCTTGTGTCTGCAGTGGCTGGACGCGCATCTGCAAGGCGGAGAAAGCGTGCTGGATTACGGTTGCGGCTCGGGCATCCTCGCCATCGCCGCGCTGAAGTTGGGCGCGGTCTCGGCCTTGGGCGTGGATATCGACCCGCAGGCGGTGCGGGCCAGCCAGGACAACGCCGAGCAGAACCAGGTCAAGGCGGATTTCCGCCTGCCGGACCAGAACCCGGAAGCGGTCTACGACGTGGTACTGGCCAATATTCTGGCCAATCCGCTGCGCATGTTGGGCCAGTTGCTGGCGAGCCACGTCAAAACCGGTGGTAGAATCGTGCTTTCAGGCATTCTCGCCGAACAAGCCGAAGAATTGTCGGCCATCTACGAACAATGGTTCCAGATGGACGCTCCGGTGTTCGACGAAGGATGGACCAGACTGACAGGAACCCGACGTCCCACGGTATGACATATACGACACAGTGCCCCAATTGCCAGACACGCTTCAAGGTCAATGATGCCCAATTAGCGGCCGCCAATGGCTTGGTGCGCTGCGGGCGCTGTTCGCATGTGTTCAACGCCACCGAGCACTTCGTCGCGGCGGAAGCGCCGCCGGCGGAGCCTCCGCGCGCCGTGGCGCCACAGCCGGCCGTTCCGCAGCCGGTTGCCCAGCCTCGCGAGGCGCTGGACGATTTCGAGCTGGAAGTGCCGGATTTCGATCCGGGCGCCAGCACTGCTGAAGCGCCGCCGGACGAATTGCTGATGCCGCCGCCGATGGCGGAGGAGGCCCCGGCCGCCCGCGCCGACGTCGAGGAGTTCCAGCGCGCTTTGGCGGAGGCGATGCAGAATCGCCATGTCAGCGCGCCGCTGGGCAACCCGTTTGACGCCGAGCCGCCTGCCGCCGCGGAGCCCGCGCCGGAAGTGTTCGGCAACCGTCGTCGCCCCGCGCCGGAACCGGAAGCGGAAGCCGCGCCGGCAGCGATTGCTGAGCCCAAGTTTGAAGAGCCCCCCGCCAGACCGATGCAGGAAGCGCGCGTCGAGCCGCTGTCTAGCCACCGTGAAGACGAGCCGGACGAGTCGCCGCGTCGACGCCATCCGGCGCTAACCTTCCTGGCCGTCCTCGCCTCGGTGATAGGCGTGCTGGTGTTGGCCGGCCAATTGGTGTATTTCAACCGCACCCGGATCGCGGCGGAAGTGCCGGAGCTGCGTCCGACGCTGGAAAGCCTGTGCGGCGCCGTAGGCTGCGCGGTGCCTTGGCCCACCGACATCGCCCGCGTGCGCACCGAGTGGTCGGAATTGGCCTTCGTCCCGGATTTCCCCAATCTGATCCAGTTATCCGCCACGCTGAAGAACCACGCCACTTACTCCCAGGCCTATCCGATGCTGGAAGTGACCTTGAAGGATTCGGACGACCAAGTGCTGATCCGCAAAGTGTTCGCGCCCAAGGAGTATTTGAAGCCCGACGATTTCAAACTGGGGCATTTCAACGCCAACAGCGAGGTCAAGGTGACCATGCGCTTGGATGCGGGCAAGGTGCATGCGATGGGGTATAGCTTGTATTGGTTCTACCCTTGAACCATTGATCATCGTTTCCAATACGACAAACAGGCCGGCATTTGCCGGCCTGTTTGCTTTTCCCCGCTCAGAGCCTGTTCAAAGTCTCGCGAGCAAGGGCGAGACAGAGCGAAAACGAGCGAAAAAGCGGAATGTACACGTGGTACATGAGCATTTTGAGCTTGTACTCACCGTGCAACGCTCCACGAAGCGCAGCAGACTTTGAACTGGTTCTCAGAGCAACCTTATTGCCGCGCGGTGCGGGTATTCCCCACCGGCATCTCGCCGCAATTGCTGCGGAAGGGGTTGATGTCCAGTCCGCCGCGGCGGGTGTAGCGCGCGTAGACGGTGAGCCGGCTGGGCGCGCAGGCGCGCAGCAGATCGGTGAAGATGCGTTCCACGCATTGCTCGTGGAATTCGTTGTGCTGGCGGAAGCCTATCAGGTAGCGCAGCAGCGCCTCGCGGTCCAGTCGCGGCCCGGTGTAGCGGATCTGCACGCTGCCCCAGTCCGGTTGGCCGGTGACCAGGCAGTTGGATTTCAGCAGATGGCTGCACAGGGTTTCGCTGACGACATCGTCGGCGTTGGCGCGCAGGATCTGCGGGCAGGGCGCGTAGTTATCCACCTCGATGTCCAGATCGTCGATGCAGTCGCCGGCCAGTTCGGCGATGGTTTCGCCGCCAAACTCTTGCGGCAGCATGATGTCGACGCCTATCGCCTTGCCGGCGGCGGCGGATAGGTCGTCGGCCAGCTGGCGGCGCAGCGCGTCCAGGCCGGCCATCCGGGTCTGGTTGTAGCTGTTCAGATAAAGCTTGAACGATTTGGATTCGATCAGGTTGGGGCTGTCGGCGGGGATGCGGAAGGTGGCGATGCCCACCTGCGGCTTGCCGCGCGCATTGAGCCAGGACAGCTCGAAACCGGTCCAGATGTCCACGCCGGCAAATGGCAGCGCGGCGGCGTCCACGCCGATTTCATCGCGCTTGACTTGGCGGGGGATCGGAAACAGCAGGCCGGGGGCGTAATGGTCCTGGTAGCTGACGGTTTTGCCCAGAGGCGATTGCTCCGGGGACATGGCTTGAGTGTTCATGGCTTGAATTATATCGGTTTTCAAAGCGGCATCGCCGCGGCGTCGCTGAGCGTGAGCCGCTTTTTAAAGCAGGCCCTTGCGCCACAGCGCCATCACATCCATGGTCAGCGCCACGCTGCAATGCAAGGCGATGCCCAGCCAGATGGAGCGGTAGCGATAGCTGAGCGCGCCCAGCGCAACGCCGGCGACAATGGCGGCCAGGCTTTCCAGCAGCGGTTTTTCAAAATGGATCATGCAGTAGGGCAGCACCATCACGAAGATGGCGCTGATGCCCAGCCTGGGCTTGAGCCCATGCACCATATAGCCGCGAAAGAAGAATTCCAGCGCGGCGAACTGGGCGAAGTACAACAGCTCCCACAGCAGCCAGTGCGGCCACAGGCTTTCGCCGGCGCTAAGCCGGAAAAAAGGGTAGATCTTCAAAAAGCCCGGCTGTCCCGACGCCCACCACACCAGGGGCAGCATCACCGCGTAGAACAGCGGAAACAGCTTCAGATCGGTTTTCAAGGCGGCGCGGTCCGGCCAGGCCAGGCCGAAGTCGGCCAGCGGGCGGCGGTCCAGCAGGCGGATGGCCAGCAGCGGCAGCAGGCAGTAGCTGGCGATGCTGGCCAGCGCCCAATAGGCGGCGCGGTAGAGATCGGTGTCCGGGTTGTGCACCACCTGCTGGCGGAAGGACAGGCCCAGCGCCGGCCACGATTGCTGCAGCCAGTCCAGCATCCAGTAGCGGTTGGCGGGGTAGTAGAGCAGGGTCAGGCACAGGCAACTGACCAGCAGCACGCCCGCGGCCTGGCGGTCGGCCGGCGTCAGGGAGGGCGTGTGCGGCAGGCTGCTCATGTTTAGCGTTCGCGGCGCATGAAGTCGCGCGGGCGGAAGCCGAGCGCGAACAGCGCGGCGAAATAGACCACCGCGCCGGCCGTCACCAGCAGGCCGAGCCAGGCCACGCGCTGCCAGGCTGGGCCGTGCCAGTGGACGGGCAGCAGCCATTGCAGCGCCAGCAAGGCGGCGGCCATGGCGGCGATGGCCACGGCCATTTTGCCGAGGAAGCCGCCCCAGCCGGCGGAGGGCTGGTAGATGCCGCGTTTGAGCAGCGCGCGCAGCAGCAGGCCGGCGTTGAGGCAGGAGGCGAGACCGATGGACAGCGCAAGGCCGGCGTGCTTGAGCGGGAACACGAAGGCCAGGTTCATCACTTGGGTCAGGCACAGAGTGATCAGGGCGATGCGCACCGGGGTTTTGATGTCCTGGCGCGCGTAGAAGCCGGGCGCCAGCACTTTGACCAGAATCAGGCCGAGCAGGCCGAAGGAGTAGGCGATCACCGCCTGCTGCGACATCAGAGCGTCGTGGGCGGTGAATTTGCCGTAGGTGAACAGCGTGGCCAGCAGCGGGCCGGACAGCAGGCCCAGGCCCACCGTGGCCGGCACCGCCAGCAGCAACGACAGGCGGATGCCCCAGTCCAAGAGCACGCTGAACTCGCCGTCGGAGCGGGTGGCCGCGTGTTTGGATAGAGAGGGCAGCAGGATGGTGCCCAGCGCCACGCCCAGCACGCCGGAGGGGAACTCCATCAGCCGGTCCGCGTAATACATCCAGGACACGCTGCCGGTGGGCAGAAAGGAGGCGAAGGTGGAGTTGATCAGCAGCGAGATCTGCGCCACCGACACGCCGAAAATGGCCGGCCCCATCTGTTTGATCACGCGCCAGACCGCCGGGTCGCGGAAGGCGAACACCGGGCGCGCCAGCATGCCTATTTGTTTCAGGAAGGGCAGCTGCCACACCAGTTGCACCAGGCCGCCGACAAACACCGCCCAAGCCAGCGCCATGATGGGCGGATCAAAGTGGCTGCTGAAGAACAGCGCGAACACGATGAAGCTGAGGTTGAGAAAGGTGGGCGTGAAGGCCGGAATCGAGAACTTGCCCCAGCTGTTGAGCACGCTGCCGGTCATGGACGACAGCGAAATGAAGAAAATATAAGGGAAGGACACGCGCAGGATATCGGCGAACAGAGCCGCCTTGGCCGGCTCGCGGTAAAAGCCGGGCGCGGATATCCACATGATCAGGGGCGCGGCCAGCATGCCGACGGCGGTGACCAGCAGCAGCACCGAACCCAGCACGCCGGTGATTTTGGCGACGAATTCGCGGGTTTCCTCTTCGCTGCGCTGGTTCTTGTATTCGCCCAGAATGGGCACGAAAGCTTGCGAAAACGCGCCTTCGGCGAACAGGCGGCGCAGCATGTTGGGAATCTTGAAGGCGGCGTTGAAGGCGTCGGCGGCCATGCCGGCCCCGAAAACGCGAGCGATGATGGTGTCGCGGACCAGGCCCAGGATGCGGGACACCATGGTCATGCTGCTGACAGCAGCCAGAGCCTTGAGCAGATTCATGTTGCGGGTGGTTTATCTAGCGTTGAGCAGGCCCGCTAGTGTACGCCGCCAGGTTTATTGTTGCAAAACCTGAGTTTAGGGCTTAGAATCGCGGGTTTCAGATTCCGCTCATCAGGAGAAAGATTCATGGCTAACAGCGCACAAGCTCGCAAGCGTGCACGCACAGCCCTTAAGCAGCGCGCGCACAACGCCAGCCTGCGTACTGCATTCCGTACTGCAGTTAAGAAAGTGCTCAAGGCAGTTGAAGCCGGCGATAAAGCCGCTGCCAAGGTAGTGTTCCACACTTCCGAAAAAGTGATTGACCGCATTGCTGACAAGGGCGTGTTCCACAAGAACAAGGCCGCTCGTCACAAGAGCCGTCTGTCGGCTCAGATCAAGGCCATGGCCTGATCACAGCCCAGAGCTGAAGAATACGCAAAGGCTCCGCATCGCGGAGCCTTTTGTGTGTCTGGCGCATTGATTTCCCTGGGGGAGGCATGGCTATGTCTGGATGGACGGCATGTGCGCTGGCTTTGTGCGCGGCGCAGACCTTGGCGGCGGAGCTGCCGCAGCAACTGGCCGAGTGCGGCCGCCTGGCGGACGCCAAGCTGCGTTTGGCCTGCTATGACGGACTAGCCGCCGGCCAGCCCGCGGCGGCGGCCTTGCCTTCCCCCGCCGTTCAGTCCCAGAAGCGGCAGGTTTCGGCCGGCGGCGTTCCGCCGGACGCGGCGCCGGCGCCCAGCCGGTTGGCCGAGGCATGGGATCTGGACGGCCGCTCCCGCGGCGACACTTTTGGTTTCCGCTTGTACCGCCCCAATTACTATCTGCCGGTCTGGCAGATGGCCAGGCCCAACAACGAGCCGCAATCGCCAACCCGTTCGCCCAGTCAGACGCCGGGCGGGGATCTGGACAAGACCGAGGCCAAGTTCCAGCTGTCGTTCAAGACCAAGGTGTGGGAAGACATGTTCGATACCCCACTGAACCTGTGGTTCGCCTACACCCAGCAATCGCATTGGCAAATCTACAACCAGGCGCATTCCGCGCCGTTCCGCGGCACCGACTACGAACCGGAGTTGATCCTGACCTTCCCGTTGCCGTCCGCCTGGGCCTGGGGCGACACCCGGCTGCGCATGGGCGGCCTGGGTTTGTTGCATCAATCCAACGGCCGAGCCAATCCCTTGTCGCGCAGCTGGAACCGGGTGTACGCGATGGCGGCGCTGGACAACGGTCCGTTTACCTTGCAAGGACGCTGGTGGGCGCGGCTGCCGGAATCCGGCGACAAGGACGACAACCCGGATATCGTGAAATACATGGGGCACGGTGATCTGCAGGCGATCTACCAATATCGCGGCCAGACTTTCAGCGCCTTGTGGCGGCCTAATTTCGACAGCGGCAAGCACGGCCTGCAATTGGACTGGAGTTTCCCGGTGAAGGGCAAGTTGAGGGGGTATGTGCAGGCTTTCGACGGTTACGGCGAAAGCCTGATCGACTACAACGTGCGCACTCGCGCGCTGGGCATTGGCCTGACGATGAGCGATTGGCTGGAGTGAGCCTCGCGAGCTGTCCGGGGCTGGAGTCCGCTGCGTGGCTGCTGGAAAGAATGTGAGCGGCCCGCCCATGGGCGGGCCCTGCGCTTATTGCAGCAGCGCGGCCGCTTGGCGCGCCATCTCGCCCTCCTCGTCGGTGGGCAGCACATAGGCGGCGCGCGCGCTGGCGGCGGTGGTCAGCCGCCTGGCCTGGGCCAGGTTGGCCGCCTGGTCGGCTTCAAAGCCCAGCCAGGCCAGCTGTTGCAGCACTCGGCCGCGCACCTCCGGCGAGTGCTCGCCCACGCCGGCGGTGAATACCAGCGCATCCAGGCCCTTCATCGCCGCGGCCAGGCTGGCCACCTCGCGCGCCACCCGATAGCAGAACAGCTCGATGGCTTCGCGCGCCGCAGGCAAATCGCTGGCCAGCAGTTCGCGCATATCGGACGAGAGACCGGAGACCCCTAGCAGGCCGGAGTTTTTGTACAGCTCGCGCCGCACATCGGCCACGCTCATGCCGGCCTGTTCCTGCCAGTAGAGAATGACTTCAGGGTCGATATAGCCGGGACGGCTGCCCATCATCAGCCCGTCCACCGCGGAGAAGCCCATGCTGGAGGCCATGCTGCGGCCGGCGTCCAGCGCGCAGGCGCTGGCGCCGCTGCCCAGGTGGCAGACCACCACCTTGGCGCGGTCCAGGCCCAGTTCCGGCAGCCGCCGCGCGATGGCGGCGTAGGATAGGCCGTGGAAGCCGTAGCGGCGAACGCCGTCGTCGTGCCAGTGGCGGGCGATGCCGAAGCGGGTGGCCACTTCCGGCTGCTGAGCGTGGAAGGCGGTGTCGAAGCAGGCGAACTGCGGCAAACGGGCGTCGTACTCCTCGAAGGCGGCGATCACGGACAGGCTGACCGGCTGATGCAGCGGCGCCAGCGCCACATAGTCCTCCAACTGAGCGCGAATGTCGGCGTCCAGCCGCAGCGCGGCGGTGAAGCGGCCGCCGCCGTGGACCACCCGGTGCACCACGGCCAGCGGCTCCAGCTGCTGATCGGCCAGGCTGTTGATCACCGCGGCGATGGCGCTGCCGCGGCTGCCGTCGTCCAGCGCGTGGCGGCTCAGCGTCTGGCCCTTGCCGTCCAGCAATTGCAGTTCCGGCTTGGTCTGGCCAAAGCGGTCCACCATGCCGCGCGCCAGCAACTGGCGTCCATCCGGGGTGAAGGCGCGGAATTTAAGCGTGGAGGAACCGGCGTTGACGGCGAGCAGTACCCGGCTCATGAGCGGGGCCCGCTTTGCCGGCGTTTGTGCGCCAGCAGGTTGGCCACCGCGGCGGAGGCGAGGCGGCCGGTGGCGTCGTCGGCGCGGCTGGTCAGCACGATGGGCGCGCGCGCGCCCATCACGATGCCGGCGGAAGCAGCGGCGGCGAGATAGGTCAGCTGCTTGCCCAGCATATTGCCGGCTTCAAGGTCCGGCACCAGCAGGATGTCCGGGTCGCCGGCCACCGGCGAGACGATGCCTTTGCTGTCGGCGGCTTCGCGCGAGATGGCGTTGTCGAAGGCCAGCGGGCCGTCGAGGATGGCTCCGGTGATCTGGCCGCGATCCGCCATCTTGCACAGCGCGGCGGCGTCCAGTGTGGAGCGCATCGCCGGATTGATGGTTTCCACCGCCGCCAGGATGGCCACCTTGGGCTGGGAAATGCCCAGCGCCTGGGTCAGGTCGATGGCGTTCTGACAGATGTCGCGCTTGGTCAGCAGGTCGGGCTCGATATTGATCGCGGCGTCGGTGATGAACAGATAACGCGGATAGGTTTCCACCTTCATGATCCAAACGTGGCTGATGCGGCGGTCGGTACGGATGCCGGTGCCGCGCGCCAGCGCTTCGCCCATGAATTCGTCGGTGTGCAGGCTGCCCTTCATCAGAATATCGGCGTAGCCTTCGCGCACCAGGGTCACCGCCTGTTCGGCGGCGGCATGGCTGTGCGGCACGTCGACCAGCTCAAAACGCTTCAGGTCCACTTCCAGTTCGTCGGCCAACTTGGCCAGCCTGGCGGCGGGGGCGACCAGAATGGGAGTGGCGATGCCGTGGTCGGCTGCCTCCACCGCGCCCAGCAGCGCTTCGCGGCTGCAGGGGTGGGCCACGGCCATCGGCAGCGGGCCCAGGCCAACGGCCTGTTGGAGGATGTCGGAAAAAGCATGTTCGTCGCGAGTCATGGCGTGCTCCCTCAGGCCTTGATGTGATGGCCGCCATCGACATAGATGGTCTGACCGGTCAGGCCGCGGGCGGCTTCGGAGATGAGGAAGGCGCAGGTGGTGCCCACGTCTTCGATTTCCACCAGGCGGTTCTGAGGCGCTCGCGCGATGGCGTCCTCGATCAATTGATCGAAATGGGCGATGCCGGAGGCGGCGCGAGTGCGCAGCGGGCCGGGAGACACCGCGTGCACGCGGATGTTCTTGGCGCCCAGTTCGCTGGCCAGGTAGCGCGATACGCTTTCCAGCGCCGCCTTGACCGGACCCATGATGTTGTAGTTCTCCACCACCTTGTCCGCGCCGTAATAGCTCATGGTGATCAGGCTGCCGCCCTGAATCATCAAGGGTTCGGCCAAGCGGGCCATTTCGATGAAGGAATAGCAGGACACGCGCATCGCCTGCTGAAAACCGGCGAGCGAGCAGTCGGTGACGCGGCCGTGAAGGTCGTCCATGGGGCAGAAGGCGATGGAGTGAATGACAAAATCCAGTTTGCCCCATTGCTGGCGGATCGCCTCGAACACCGCTTCCATCTGCCCGGGCTGCTCCACGTCCAGCGGCAGTACCAGCGGCGAGCCTAGCTGGTCGGCCAGCGGACGCACGTATTTTTCCGCTTTCTGGTTCAGGTAGGTAACGGCGAACTCCGCGCCAAGGTCGCGCAATACGCTGGCGCAGCCGTAGGCGATGCTGTTCTCATTGGCGATGCCGACAATCAGGCCTTTCTTGCCGGCAAGAATGTTGCGAATGCTTTCCATCTGACCCTCTTGGTAAACCATGTGACCTCCGGGATTTGTAGGGTTGCAGGGCAGTATTGCGGGCTAATGAAGCAAAGGGATTTTTGTATTGACGATTCAGTCGGATATAATCGACGATTTGGCGGGAACGAAGGCTTGATCTCGAGGCGCTTCGTCCGCATCTGTCCGACTAGGCATGCCGAGCGGAAGTTCTCGCTCGGATAGTGCAGTGCAGCATGAGTTCGGTTTATTATGCCATCATGATTACTGGTGGGGAAGCAAAGCTATGCCAATCTACGAATACCGTTGCGGCGCCTGCGGCGTCGCCAAAGAGCACCTGCAAAAACTCAGCGACGAGCCGATCGCTCAATGCCCTGCCTGCGGCAGCGCCGAGTATCGCAAGCAGCTGTCCGCGGCCGGCTTCCAGTTGAAAGGTTCCGGCTGGTACGCCACGGACTTCAAGGGCGGCGCATCCGGCGGCTCATCCTCCGCATCCTCCGACAGCGCGTCTTCGGACAGCGGTGGCGGGCATAGTTGCGGCACTGGCTGTGGGTGCGCGTAAACCCCAATGACGCCGCAAATCAAAATGACGCTAAAGGGCTATCTGGTCACCGGCTTGCTGGTGTGGTTGCCCCTGGCCGTGACGCTGTGGGTGTTGAACCTGATCGTCACTTCGCTGGACCAGACGCTGAACCTGCTGCCGCAGGAATGGCAGCCGGAGGCCTTGCTCGGCTTCCATCTGCCGGGCCTGGGCGTGGTGCTGTCGGTGATGATTCTGTTGGGCACCGGCATGTTGGCCGCCAATGTGCTGGGCCAGCGCGTGCTGGATATGTGGGACGCGCTGCTGTCCCGCATTCCGGTGGTGAAGAGCATTTACAACAGCGTCAAGCAAGTCAGCGACACCTTGCTGTCCGATTCCGGCCAGGCCTTCAAAAAGGCGCTGCTGGTCCAGTTTCCTCATTCCGGCATGTGGACGGTGGCGTTTCAAACCGGCCCGCTGCCTGATGTCGTGTCCGAATCCTTGTCCGACGACGAGTTCATCGGGGTCTATGTGCCCACCATCCCCAACCCGACCTCGGGTTATTTCGTGATGGTGGCCAAGAAGGACACCCGCAACTTGAACATGAGCGTGGACGAAGCGTTGAAATACGCGATCTCCATGGGCATGGTGGCGCCGAATCCGCCGCCGGCCGCCCAGCGTCCGCGCCTGAACGACGAACATAATCGGCAGGGCTAGACCGACACCCTGTCTAGCCCTTAACGCCTTTCTTTCCCCCGGGCGGGGAAGCCTCAACGAATTTGAATAAAAGGGTTTACCCAAATGCGTACCGACTATTGCGGACTTATTGACAAGAAATACCTCGGCCAGACCGTCACCGTGAAGGGCTGGGCTCACCGCCGCCGCGACCATGGCGGCGTGATCTTCATCGACCTGCGCGACCGCGAAGGCCTGGTGCAGGTGGTGATTGATCCGGACACCCCGGAAGCGTTCCAGCTGGCCGACAGCAGCCGCGGCGAATACGTGCTGTCCATCACCGGCATCGTGCGCGAGCGTCCGGCGGGCACCGCCAACAGCAAGATGATTTCCGGCGAGATCGAAATCCTGGCCAAGGAAATCGAAATCCTCAACGCCGCCGCCACGCCGCCGTTCCAGATCGACGACGAAAACCTGTCCGAGAACGTGCGCCTGACCAACCGCGTGATTGATCTGCGCCGCCCGGCGATGCAGAAAAACCTGCGCTTGCGCTACAAGGTGGCGATGGGCGTGCGCAACCATCTGGACAAGCAGGGCTTCATCGATATCGAAACCCCGATGCTGACCCGCTCCACGCCGGAAGGCGCGCGCGATTACCTGGTGCCTTCCCGCGTGCATCCGGGCGAATTCTTCGCGTTGCCGCAATCGCCGCAGCTGTTCAAGCAATTGCTGATGGTGGCCGGCTTTGACCGCTACTACCAGATCACCAAGTGCTTCCGAGACGAAGACCTGCGCGCCGACCGTCAGCCGGAATTCACCCAGATCGATATCGAGACCTCGTTCCTGAACGAGGATGAGATCATGGACATCACCGAGGGCATGACCAAGGAGATCTTCCGCGACGTACTGGGCGTGGAGCTGCCGCAGTTCCCGCGCATGACTTACGCCGACGCGATGTTCTACTACGGCTCCGACAAGCCGGACATGCGCGTGGATCTGAAATTCACCGAACTGACCGATGTGATGAAGTCGGAAGAGTTCAAGGTGTTCCGCGGCGCGGCCGACATGGCGGGCGGCCGCGTGGTGGCCCTGCGCGTGCCGGGCGGTTCCGGCCTCAGCCGCAAGGAAATCGACGACTACACCCAGTTCGTTGGCATCTACGGCGCCAAGGGTCTGGCCTACATCAAGGTCAACGACGCCAGCAAGCCGACGGAAGAAGGCCTGCAGTCGCCCATCGTCAAGTTCCTGTCCGAGGGCGGCCTGAAAGCCATCATCGAGCGCACCGGCGCGCAAAACGGCGACATCATCTTCTTCGGCGCGGACAAGGCCAAGGTGGTGAACGAGGCCATCGGCGCGCTGCGCATCAAGATCGGCCACGAACACGGCCTGGCCAACGGCTACTTCGTCAAGGAATGGCGTCCGCTGTGGGTGGTGGACTTCCCGATGTTCGAGCACGACGAGGACGACGATCGCTGGACCGCTTGCCACCATCCGTTCACCAGCCCGAAGCCGGGCCACGAGGACCTGATGGCCACCGATCCGGGCGCCTGCCTGGCGCGCGCCTACGACATGGTGCTGAACGGCTGGGAAATCGGCGGCGGCTCCATCCGTATCCATCGCGCCGACATCCAGGAAAAAGTGTTTGGCGCGCTGAAAATCAGCCCGGAAGAGCAGCAGAACAAGTTCGGCTTCCTGTTGGACAACCTGAAGTTCGGCGCGCCGCCGCATGGCGGCCTGGCTTTCGGTCTGGACCGCCTGGTGACGCTGATGTGCGGCGCGGAGTCCATCCGCGACGTGATCGCCTTCCCGAAAACCCAGCGCGCTCAGTGCCTGCTGACCAACGCGCCCAACGCGGTGGACGACAAGCAACTGCGCGAACTGAATCTGCGTCTGCGCCAGAAGGCTGAGCCGTCCGCTTGATGCTGGTTTGATCCGACGATAACGGCCGTTGCGCAAGCAGCGGCCGTTTTTCATTCTGAGGCTCTTGACGGCCTTGGCTTGAACCTTGCGCTTTTGGCCCAATCTAACAGCAGCCTCATACTTGACGCGAGCGCCTGCCGGGCCGGCATTGCAAAACTTTATCGCAACGATATGGATTTACAATTTGCCGATGTTGGCGGGCCTGATTTATAAAGCCTCGCATTCCGCCGCGTTTCCCGACGCCCGATCAGGGAAGCGCAGTCATACCAAGACCTTTAAGGAGATCCGCAATGGCCGTACTCGTTGGCAAACAAGCCCCCTTCTTCGATGGCGCGAAAACCTTCTCCGCCGTGCTGGGCGATGGTCAGATCGTTGACAACTACTCCTTCAAGCAAGCTACCGCCGGCAAATACGCGGTAGTATTCTTCTACCCGCTGGACTTCACCTTCGTGTGCCCGTCCGAACTGATCGCTTTCGACCACCGTCTGGCCGACTTCAAAGCCAAGAACGTGGAAGTGATCGGCGTGTCCATCGACAGCCAGTTCACCCACGCCGCATGGCGCAACACCCCGGTGGAAAAGGGCGGCATCGGCCAGGTTGGCTACACCCTGGTGGCCGATATCCAGCACGAACTGTGCAAGGCTTTCGACGTTGAAGCCGATGGCGGCGTCGCTTTCCGTGGCTCTTTCCTGATCGACCGCTCCGGCGTGGTGCAGCACCAAGTGGTGAACAACCTGCCGCTGGGCCGCAACGTCGACGAAATGCTGCGCATGGTTGACGCGCTGCAGTTCACCGAAGAGCACGGCGAAGTGTGCCCGGCGGGTTGGAACAAGGGTAAGAAAGGCATGAAGCCGAGCGCTGAAGGCGTGGCTTCCTACCTGGCTGAAAACGCCAAGGACCTGTAATCCGTCGTAAACGGATTGCGTCCAACCCTGCCCCGCGCGCCTTGGCCCGCGGGGCTTTTTATTGCGCGGCCTTGGCCGACTTGGCGCATTGCTCGCTATAACTAACAATAAGCTACCAAGATAATGACAGGCCCGAGCCATGTCTCTGCCGATCAGCCAGCTGGACAGCTACACCATGCTGCATGTGATGCGCTCCACTCACCTGTCCGTGCCGCACGCCTTGTTGGGCGCTGCCTTGCTGACCGGCCTGGAATGGGGGAGGGCGCCGCTTGCGGCCGCCTTGCTGTGGCTGCTGCTTTTTAGCCTGCTGCTGCTGAGCTTGTGGGGCACCACTTGGCGCGCCAGCCGCTGCCCCGAACACGACGATTGGCAGATCGCCGCCTTGTATCGGCGCTTCTCAGCGCAGATCGTCGCCGCGGGCTCGGGCTGGGGCGCCGCGGCCTGGATTCTGATGCCTGGAGACGATCTGACATACAGTCTGATCGTGGTGCTGTGGGGCATTGCGGTCAGCGCGGTGCAAGGCGCGATGCTGTCGGCGCGCCGTGAGCTGTTTTATGGTTTCGTCGGTCCGCTCTGGGGCTTGCTGCTGCTGCGTCTGTTCCTTTCTCCGGAGCCGGTGCTGCGCTGGGTGGGCGCTTCCGGCCTCGTCTATTGCCTGTCGCTGACGCTGTTTACCTCTTTGTTGCATCGCTTTGCGCTGGAATCCATGGGACAGCGCGCAGAAAACGCCAGCCTGATGCGAGAGTTGACGTTGGAGCAGGCGCAGTTGGATAGTTACAACGCGATGCTGGAGCAGAAAAACATAGAACTGGACGGAGCGGTGGAGCGCATCAGCGAGCTGGCCTCGCGCGATCCCTTGACCGGCGTGTTGAACATGCGCTCCTTGATGCGGGAAATGGAGCGCTTGCTGGAACATTCGGAAACCCAGGGCGCGCCTTTCGCCATCGCCATCATCGATCTGGACCATTTCAAGCGTATCAACGACAGTTGCGGCCATGCGCGCGGCGACGAGGTGTTGCAACAGCTGTGCGCGCTGGCGCAGCAGGCGCTGGTGGACGGCGAGCTGTTCGGCCGTTACGGCGGGGAGGAGTTCCTGCTGCTGGCGCCTGCCTGCAGCGGCTCTGAGTTGAACCGGCGCATGGAGGCGCTGCGCGGCAAGGTGGGCGGCTGGGACTGGCGGCGTCTGACCGGCGACTTGCCCGTGACCTTGTCCTGCGGCGTGGCCGCCTGGCGGCGGGGCGTGGACCCGCTGAGTCTGCTGCAACAGGCGGACAAGGCGCTGTATCAAGCCAAGGCGCAGGGGCGCGACCGCGTCTGCCTGGCGAGAGAGGGCGAGGCGTGAGGCGGAGACTGGGCATTCTGATGCCGTTTCCCTGGCAAGCGCCTCATCCGCAGTTGGAGGCGGAATTGGTGCGTCAGTTCGTTTCCATGCTCCAGCTTTCGATTCTGCAGTCTTTCATCGCCATCCCGCTATTTGGTCTGCTGATGTTCGGGCATGCGCCCGGCTGGCGCATCTTGAGCTGGGTGGGGATGTTCCTGCTGATGCAGTTGCTGTTCGCGCGCCTGGTTTATCGTTTTCGCCGTGACGCGCATAGCCAGGATCAAGTGTTCCGGCATTATCAGGCGCTGCGGCAGTTGATGCTGTTCAGCGCGCTGGTGTGGAGCATGATGATGTGGTTCATGTTTCCCCAGACGGAGGGGCCTTACCGCATCGTGGTGGTGCTGTGGCTAGCCGGCGGCTTTGCCGCGGTCTGCCTGCTGCTGGCCCCGTGCCGCGATCTGCACCTGACGTTTTTCGTCGGTTACTGGATATACCCGCTGTATCGTTTCCACTGCGAGGGCACTTTGCTGTACAGCGCTTTGCTGGTGGGCGCGGTGATCTTCATCCTGGTGCAGTGGGAATTCCTGTCCAGCTTCAATCCCCTGCTGCGCGACACCGTGAGACTGCGCGAGCGCAATGCGGTGGTGCTGCGCTGCCTGCAAGCGCTGTACGCGGAAAGCGCGGCCAAGCGGGAACTGCTGGAGCAGCGCAGGCAGATGTTGCAGCAGGCGGCTGAGCAGATGAATCTGCTGGCGGACTCCGACGTGTTGACCGGCTGCTTGAATCAGCGGGCCTTGCGTTGCCGGATGGCGGAACTGGATCAGTCCAACGAGGCGGTCTGGAGCCTGGCGATGTTGGATCTGGACGAGTTCAAGCAAGTGAACGACCGCTTTGGCCATTTGGTGGGCGACCAGGTGTTGCAGCAGGCGGCGCAGCTCATTGCCTCCTGTCTGGAGGGCTGGATGACGCTGGCGCGCTATGGCGGAGAGGAGTTTGTGGTGCTGGCCCCTGGCTTGGCGCCTGAGAGGCTGGCGGAGAAGATGGAGGCGGTCAGGCTGCGCCTGGCCCAAGCTCAACTGGACGGATTGCCCGACGGCTACGCGCAGACGGTGTCCATCGGCGTGGCGGGCCAGCCGCCGCTGAACGGCAGCCAGCAGGCTTTGCTGCAGGCGGACGCCGCCTTGTACCGGGCCAAAGCATCCGGTCGCAACCGGGTGTGCGTGTGGGACGCTGAGCCGGAGCGGGGTTAGAACCTGTTCACGATCTGCTGCGCGTCGTGAAGCGTTGCACGGTGAGTACAAGCTCAAAATGCTCATGTACCACGTGTACATTCCGCTTTTTCGCTCGTTTTCGCCTTGTCTCGCTCTTGCTCGCGAGCCTTTGAACAGGCTCTAAGACAGTCACTGCCGCAAATGTCCCGACGCAACGGAAAACCGCCGCGCGGGAGGGGTTTCAGCTCAGCGGCAGCTTGGCCTTGACCGTGCGCATCATCGCGGGCTGGGCGGCGGCGACAGGGTGCAGCCCGTCCGGTTGGAACTGGGACAAATCGGCCTCGAAGCCGGCCACCAGCAAGGGCACGAAGGAGAGGCGCTCGCGTTTGGCCAAGTCGGCGTAGGCTTTGTGGAACTCGGCGCCGTATTGCGGGCCATAGTTCGGGGGCAGGGCCATGCCCACCAGCACTACCTTGGCCTTGCTTTGTTTGGCCAAGGCGATCATCTTGGACAGGTTGCCGCGCATCTGCTCCAGCGGCAGGCCGCGCAGCCCGTCGTTGGCGCCCAGCTCCAGCACCACGATGTCCGGGCGATGGCGCGCCAGTGCGTCTGGCAACCTGGCCAGGCCGCCGGCGGTGGTTTCGCCTGAGATGCTGGCATTGACGATGCGGTGCTTCGCCCCCATCTCCTTGGCGAGCAGGCTGACCCAGCCCTGGCCGGGAGACAGGCCGTAACCGGCGGACAGGCTGTCTCCGAAGACCAATATCGTGGCGGCGGACGCCGGCAATATCAGCAGGCACAGGCCGGCGGAAAGTAGAACTTTGCTTAGTATCGAGCGCATAAATGAATCCAATTGAAACTCAGGCGGTGTTGGCGGCCAGCGAGCTGGCCAAGCAGGTGCATTTCCACGGCGAGCCGCTGAACATCCTGCGCAGCGCCACGCTAACCCTGTATCCGGGCGAGAGCGTGGCCATCGTCGGCGCTTCCGGTTCCGGCAAGTCTACCCTGTTGTCCCTGTTGGCGGGTCTGGATCATCCGTCCGGCGGCGAGGTGTCCTTGTTTGGCCAAGCCTTGTCCGGCTTGAGCGAAGACGCGCGCGCGCTGCTGCGCAGAGACAAGGTGGGGTTCGTGTTCCAGAATTTCCAGCTGATGCCGCAACTGACCGCGCAGGAAAACGTGATGCTGCCGCTGGAGCTGGCCGGCCGCGCCGACGCGCGCGAAGCGGCGCGCCAGATGCTGGACCGCGTCGGCCTCAGCCATAGGCTGGGCCATTATCCGCGCCACTTGTCCGGCGGCGAGCAGCAACGAGTCGCCTTGGCGCGCGCCTTCGTCATTCACCCCGGGCTGTTGTTCGCCGACGAGCCCACCGGCAATCTGGACCCGCACAGCGGCCGCCAGATCATCGATCTGCTGTTCCAGCTCAACGCCGAGCAGGGCACCGCTCTGGTGCTGGTCACCCACGACACCGAGCTGGCCAGCCGCTGCGACGCCATCTACCGGCTGGTGGAAGGCAAGCTCAACGGGGCGCGCTCATGACTCTCGCCGGCCGCTTAACCTTGGTGTTGCGCTTCATCCGCCGCGAACTGGTGTCCGGCGAGCTCACCATCCTGGCCCTGGCCCTGATGGTGGCGGTGATGGCGATGAGCAGCGTGGCCTTTTTCTCCGACCGCGTAGAGCGCGCGCTGACCACCCAGGCCACGCAGCTGCTGGCCGCGGACTTGGTGCTCAACGGCAATCAGCCGGCGCCGGAGCCTATCCGCCGCGAGGCGGAGAAGCGGGGCCTGCGGCTGGCCGACAACATCAGCTTTCCTTCCATGGTGTTTTCCGGCGGCCAGGCGGCTTTGGCCACATATAAATCGGTCAGCGACAACTATCCCCTGCGCGGCGAAGTCAGCGTGAGGCTGGCCGACGGCCGCATCGCCAGCGGCAGCTTGCGACCGGCCGCGGGCACTGCCTGGGCCGACGCCAGGCTGATGCGGCGCTTGAAGCTGAAGCTGGGCGACACCCTGGGCGTGGGAGGCGCGCAACTGCGGCTGGCCGGCGAAATCATCCGCGAGCCGGACGGCGCGATGGATTTGTACAACTTCGTGCCGCGGCTGATGTTCAACCGCGCCGACCTGGCCGCCACCGGCCTGATCCAGGAAGGCAGCCGCGCGCGCTGGCGCTTGATGTTCGCCGGCGACGATCGCGGCATCGCCGATTTCCGCCAGTGGCTGGACAAGGCCAAGCCCAAAGACGCGCGGCTGGAAAACGTCGAGGAGGCGAGGCCGGAGGTGCGCACAGCGCTGGAGCGCGCGCGGCGCTTTCTCGGCCTGACCGCGATGCTGACCGTGGCGCTGGCCGCGTCAGCGGTGGCGCTGGTGGTTCGCCGTTACCTGGCGCGCCATTGGCAGCAGGTGGCGGTGCTGCGCTGCCTGGGTCTGACGGCGGGCGAGGTGTGGGGCTTGTTCGTCAGCCTGTTTCTATTGTTGGGGCTGCTGGCCGGCGCTTTGGGCACCGCCGGCGGCTTCGGCGTGCAACTGGCGCTGATGCGGCTGGCCAGCGGTTATGTCGGCGAGATTCTGCCGGACCCGGGCTGGCTGACCTGGCTGGTGGGGCCGTTGGCCTCGCTGGTGTTGCTGGCCGGCCTGGCTCTGCCGCCCTTGATGGGCATACGCGACGTGCCGCCGGCGGCGGTGCTGCGCGATGAATTGACGCCGACGCGTCAGGGCCTGCTGGCGCCCTTGCTGGCCCTGGTGGCGCTGCTGGGCCTGGCCGCCTGGCAAGTTGGCGACCTGGCTGTGGCCGGCTGGCTGCTGGCCGGCATGCTGGGTTTCTTCGCCGCGGTGGGCGCGCTGGCGCTGGGCGTGGTCTATCTGATGCGGCGGCTGCCGCGCGGACGCCGCGTGGGCTGGCGCTTCGGCATCGCCAATATCGCCCGCCGCCACTGGCTGGCGGTGATCCAGATCGTGTCCTTGTCGGTGGGCCTGATGGCCTTGCTGACGCTGACCATTGTGCGCGACGACCTGATCGGCGCCTGGCAACGCAGCGTGCCGGCGGACGCGCCGAATAAATTCGTCATCAATATTCAGCGCCACCAGCTCGACGGCGTGCGCAACGCCTTCGCCGCGGAGGGACGCGAGGCGCCTGAATTGGCGCCCATGGTGCGGGCGCGGCTGATCGCGATCAACGAGCGCCCGGTGCGGCCATCCGCGTATGAGGACGAACGCGCGCGGCGTTTGGCCGAGCGGGAGTTCAACCTCTCTTGGCGCGATGAGTTGCCGCCGGGCAACAAGCTGACGGCGGGCCAGTGGTGGCCAGTTCAGAAACGGATTCCGCCGCAGTTCTCGGTGGAACGGGAACTGGCCGGCACTTTGGGCATCAAGCTGGGCGATACGCTGGTTTTCGATCTGGCCGGCACCGCTTACCGCGCCAAGGTCACCAGTTTGCGCGAAGTGCCGTGGGACAGCTTCCGCGTCAATTTCTTCGTGATCGGCACGCCCGGTCAGTTCAGTCAGCAGCCGGCCAGTTGGATCACCAGCTTCCGGCTGGAGGCGGCGGACGAGGATTTCGTCAATCGCTTGGTGGGCGAGTTTCCCAATCTGACCGTGATCGACGTCGGGGCGATCCTGACCGAGGTGAGGGCGATGATGGACAAGCTGTCGCGCGGCATCGAGGCCATGTTCGGCCTGGCCTTGGCCGCCGGCGTGCTGGTGTTGTGGGCGTCGCTGGCGGCCACTCGCGACGAGAGGCTGTTCGATGTCGGCCTGATGCGGGCGCTGGGGGCGTCGCGGCGGCAAGTGCGCAGCGTGGTGCTGGCGGAACTGGCCTGGCTGGGCGCGTTTTCCGGTTTATTGGCGGCATTGGGCGCGATGGGCATCGGCGCTTTGGCTTCGGTCAAATTGTTCAACCTGCCCTTGGTGTTCAATCCGTGGCTGTTGCCCGCCGGCATCGCCTGTGGCGCGCTGGTGGTGGTGGTGGCCGGTTGGCCGCTCGTCGGGAGAGTGACCCGGACTTCGCCGATGGCGGTGTTGAGAGCGATTTGAGTTTGGTGGTCAAAGCTGAGAGTCAAGCGGGGCGAAACCCGCAAGGAGACGCATGATGGATGCGATAGTACAGGCGGCAATGGCCAAGTGGCCGAACGTGCCCGCCGTGTTTGGCTGGTTGCGGCTGGACGCGCGCGGCCAGTGGTGGATCAAGGACGAGCGCTTGCAGCATGAGGCGATGACCGAGTTTTTTGGCCGCAACTACAGCCGCGACGGACTGGGGCGCTGTTATGTGCAGAACGGGCCGCAAAAAGTCTATGTGACGCTGGATGCCGCGCCGCTGGTGGCGCGGCGCACTCCGTCGGGTTGGAGCACGCTGCCGTACGACGACGACGTGCCGGCGCGCTCCGCCTGGCTGACGCCGGAAGGCATGTTGTTGATCGAGATCGGCGGCGAGCTGGCGGCGGTGGATGACCGCGACCTGGCCGCGGTGCTGGAAGAAGGGGCGCCGGGCTGGGACGGCGACACGGCCTCGTTGCCGGACAGGCTGGCGTTGGGCAAGGCGGCGATTCCGCTGGGGAAGGAGAGCCTGCCGGATTTGTGGCTGCGTTACGGCATCGTCGGACGGCCCAAAGGCTGAGCCGTTTCACAGTCAAACAAAACCCCGGGCTTGCCCGGGGTTTTGTTTGGTCCGCGGATGGCTTAGAACCTGTTTACGATCTCGCGAACAAGGGCGAAACAAGGCGAAAACGGCTGAGAACGCCGAATGTACATGGCGTACATGAGCATTTTGAGCTTGTACTCACCGTGCAACGCTCCACGAAGCGCAGCAGATTTTGAACAAGCTCCTAGAGCGGACGCGACTCCACCTGCACCAGACGCTTGCGCCCAGCCAACATGCCCATGGCGAAGGTGGCGGCGGAGATGAGCGTGAACAACAGACCCAGCGGCCACAAGCTGTGGGTCTGGTCGCGGATCAGGCCTACGCTGAGCGGACCGAGAGAAGCCAGCGCATAGCCGACGCCCTGGGCCATGCCGGACAGATGGGCGGCCACATGGGGATCCGGCGAGCGCAACGCCAGCAGGCTCAACGCCATGCTGAACAGGCCGCCTTGGCCCAGACCCAGCAGCACCGCCCAGAACAGCAGGCTGTCTGTCGGCGCGAACAGCATGCCGAGCAGGCCGCTGATCACCAGCGCCACGGTGACGGCGATCGGCGGGCGCTGGTCGCGACAGCGCTGTCCCAGCGCCGGCACCAGCAGCGAGGACACCACCTGCACCATGATGGAAATGGACAGCAGCAGGCCGGCGTGCAGCGCGGTCTCGCCGCGGTCTATCAGGATGGACGGCAGCCAGCCGAACACGATGTAGGCCATCGACGACTGCAAACCCATGAACAAGGTGACTTGCCAGGCCAAGGGATCGCGCAGCAAGCCGCGCACCAGCCATTGACCGTGATGGGACGCCTGCCGGATCCGCGTTTGCGGCCACCACACCAGCAAGGCCAGCAGCGCCGGGCTTGCCCAGATCGCCAACGCGCCTTGCCAGCTGTCGCCCATCCAACGCATGGCCGGCACGGTGAGACCGGCGGCCAGCGCCGCGCCCAGGCACAGCGCCATGGTGTAGACCCCTGTCATCAGGCTGACCTGAGCGGGGAAGTCGCGTTTGACAATGCCGGGCAGCAATACGCCGATGACGCCGATGCTGGCGCCGGCCAAGGCCGAACCGGCGAACAGGCCGAATTGACCGAACTGAGTGCGCAGCAAAATGCCCAGCGCCAGCGTCACCAGGATGAGCGCGATGGTTTTTTCGCTGCCCCAGAGGCGGGCCAACCGCGGCGCCAAGGGGCCGAACAGGCCGAGACAGGCGACCGGCAACGTGGTGAGCAGGCCGGCCATCAGGCCGCTGAGCCCTCGGCTGGCGGCGACGTCGCGCAGCACTGGGGATAGGCTGGACAGCGCCGGCCGCAGGTTGACGCCTACCAGGATCAGGCCCAGCAGCAACAGCCAGGGACGGTGCAGCGCGGGGCGTTGGCTTTGCACGCCGGCGTCGTCTATCTCGGCGTCGATCAGCGTGTCTTCGACCGGCAAATGATCCGGCACGGATTTGGGGGTGGACATGGGTCTTCCTTCTGCGCTTTTGTTGTTGTCGGAGCGGGCTCCCCGCGCCAGGGGGCCGACTCGAATCTGGCTCAAGCCGCGGCGGAGCGATTGAGCAAGCGGTCCAGCGCCTCCAGCAGGGGGCGGGTGATGGCGGCGGCGGCGCGCGCGGCCTCGTCTGGCCGGCGCAGCCGGATGGCTTCGTAAATGGCGTGGTGGGCGGCGAGGTCAGGGTCCGGCAGGGCCTCATCGAGGATGGATTGCTGCACGTGTTGGCGCACCGCGCGCGAAAAATAAGCGTAGAGTTCCGCCAGTGCCTGGTTGCCGCTGGCGTTGGCGACGGCGAGATGAAATTCCAGATCTCGTTCGATGAAGTTTTCCAGAGGCTCCTGCGGCAGCCGCTCTCCACGCCGCGCGAGCGCGTCCGCTATCGCGCTAAGATCCGCTTCCGGGCAGCGGCTGGCGGCCAGCCGCGCGGCGTTTTCCTCCAGCATGCAGCGCACTTCCAGATGTTCGCGCAGGCTGGCGCGGCTGATGGCGCGCATGGCGTCGCCGGGGTTGACCGTGGCGCGCACATAACTGCCGTCGCCCTGGCGCACTTCCAGCAAGCCGGCGTAGAGCAGCACCCGCACGGCTTCGCGCACCGTGTTCCGGCTGACGCCCAACTGTTCCGCCAGTTCCGGCTCGGTGGGAATGCGCGCGCCTAACGGCCAATCGCCGTCCGCCAGCCGCTTGGCGATGTTCTCCACCGCAATGTCGACTAGCGAGCGTTTATAGGGAAGCGCCGACATGACTTGCTCCTGATTCATCCAATCATCCGATGAATTTTAACGGGACAATACGGCACCGACAATGCTAAGTGGAAAACAAATAGCAAATATTACTTAAGCATAAGTGGAGATGCCGTTGCCGCTATTGTTGTTGGACAGGCCCAGGCCGTTGTTCAGAATCTGGGCACTGACCGCATAGGGCGCGCCCAGGGAGTAGACCATCGCGTACAGCGACAGCGCGCTGATCTGTTGCGCGCTCAGTTGGATGGAGCCGGACTGATTGACCGTCAAGGAGGAGAGATTGGCGGGAATGGTGTTGGAAGCCGGAGTGGCGGATTGTCGTATTTGTTGACTGAATTGCATTTTCTGCAAGGCGGTCAGGGTTTGCGGGATGGTGCCGTTGCCGTAGGAAGCGTAGCTATTGGCCAGCCAGTTCAATGCCCTGGCGGCGGTGTAGAGCAGGTTGGCCACGCCTTGGGAGTCGCTGCTGTAAGCGCTTTGCAGGCTGTTGTTGCTCAGGCTGAGGCTGCCCATCTGGCCGAACTGTTGCGGATACTGGAAGTTGAGGCCGATCTGGTTCAGCTTGACCAGCAGCGAGCTGCCGTTGCTGTAACTGGCGCTGGCCTGCTGGTTCATGCTGCTGGCCAATTGTTTGGCGATAGGGTCGCGACTGAGCAGGCCGCCGCTGACCAGCAGCGCGTTCAGGCTGCCTTGCAGAGTGTTGAAAGCGTCGGCCAGGGATTGCGCCTGTCCGTTGAGGCCGTTCAGGTCCAGCTTGACTGAAATATTGGTGCTGCCGGTGGACAGCAAGTCCATCGACACCGAGGAGCCCAAGGAGATGCCGCTGTTGCCGGCGTTGGAGCCGGAGGCGCCGTTGATCAGGTAGTTGGCGTTTTGCGCGGCCTGGGTCTGGGTCAGGTTCTGGCCGCTGCCCACCGCCTGGGTTTGGTCGAAAGCGAGACGGGACAGGCCGTTTTGGTCTGTATTGTTGCCGTCGTTGTCGCTGACCAGGATCTGAAAGTTGTTGCTGGCGCCGGTCTGGGCGGCGCTGATCTGCAACTGATAATTGCCGGAGGCGTTCTGCACGATATTGGCCACCATGCCGACGCCGGAGCCGTTGATGGCGGTGGCGATGCTGGACAGCGTGCCGTTGTTGATGGACAGCGTGGCCGAACTGCCGCTGGGAGTGAAGCTGGTGGCCGAGGTGGGCGAGGTGTAGGCGTAGCTGCCGGTCTTGATGGTCAGGGTGCCGCTGCCCACCGCGGTGCTGCTGGTGTCCGGCAAGGTAAAGGCGGTGACTGCGCTGTGCGCCTGCGCCAGCTGCGAGATCGATACGCTGTAATTGCCGTTTTGCGCGCCGGCGGCGGTGGAAACGCGGGCCACCGACGGGTTGCTGCTGCTGCCGCTGATGGAATTGTTGACCGCGTATGGGGAATAAATCTGCTGCAGGCTGTCCTGGAAGATATTCAGGCTGGACAGCAATTGGCCCAGCCCGGAAATCAGCACCACATTGGGATCGGTGCCGGCGCTTTGCGAGCTGTTGCCGCTGCGGATGAGCGGGACAATGGGCGACGAGCCCAATAAACCGCTCAAGAGTTGATTGTTATTGCCGAAAAGCGATAACAGCGGATTGTAATTTCCGAGGATATTGTTTGCCATGGCTCACCCGCAGAATCCCTGTTGCCACCTCTCAGTGTAGGTGAAGAATCAGGGATTTGCCGGTGAGCGGGCTGTCCCGGCGGACAGGCCGCCGGGAAGGAGACTTACTTGGCCGGGGCCGCGTCCTTCACGCATTTCTTCACGAAGCTGGCCTTGGCCGCGCCGGCAAGTTTCTTCTCGGCGGCTTTGGCGTCACAGCTTTTTTGGGCGTTGGCGGCGGCGCCGTCTTTCTCGCATTTCTTCAGGAAGCTGCTTTTGGCGGCGCCGGCCAGTTTTTTCTCGGCGGCTTTGGCGTCGCAGGCGGCGTCAGCCAGCGCCAGGTTGGCGGAAGTCAGGGCCAGAACAGCGATCATCAGGTATTTGCGCATGATTCATCCTTAGTAGGGCGGGTTGTCGGTCCCATGACGGGCGAGAAAAACGATACTCCAAGTTATAGCGCATGAACACTGCATTTTGTTGACGTCATGTAACGGCTTGCATCAATAGATATCAGTATCGTTAGCAAAATCGACAAGGGGTCAAAGCGCGAACAGGTTCTCAGTCGTAGCGGCGCTGACGCGCGTTGAGACGATAAACCAGGGCCAGGGTGGAGAAGGCGAACAAGACCAGCAATAGCCCCAGACGGTGCGCGCTGGCGTAGTCCGCCTGCTCAACATGGTTATACAGCGCGATGGAAATGACCCGGGTTTCCCCTTCGATATTGCCGCCAATCATCAGCACCACCCCGAACTCGCCCACGGTGTGGGCGAAGCCCATGCTGGCGGCGGCGAGCACGCCGGAACGGCAGCTGGGCAGAATGACGCGGGTCAGCCGCTGCCAGCGGTTGGCGCCCAGCATCATCGCGGTTTCGATTTCCTCGCGCCGCACCGCGTTGAAGCTGACGATGAGCGGCTGCAGCACGAAGGGCAGGGAATACAGCACCGAGGCGATGATCAGTCCCTGAAAGGTGAAGGCGAGGCCGGGCCAGCCCAGCCAGGCGGTCAGCTGGCCGATGGGACCATGCGGGCCGAAGGCCACCAGTAGATAGAAGCCCAACACCGTGGGCGGCAGCACCAGCGGCAAGGTTGCGCCGGCCTCTATCACCGGTTTGAGGCGGGAGCGCGTGCGCGACAGCCACCAGCCCAGCGGCACGCACAGCACGAGCAGGATCAGGGTGCTGATGGCGGCCAGCCGCAGCGTGAGGGCGATGGCCGCCCATTCGGAAGCCGTCATTGCGCGAAGTCGTAGCCCGCTTTCTTGATCAGCGCGCGCGCCTTGTCGCCCTTGAGGAAGGCGAGAAAGGCTCTGGCCGCCGGGGTGTCGCGCACGAGCAGCGCGTCCTGGCGGATGGGCTGATGCAGCTTGGCGGGCACCAGCCAGTAGTGCTTGGAGATGCCTTGCTCCAACAATTGCGCGTAAGCGACGAAGGCGAAGTCGGCTCCGCCGACTTGGGCGAACTGCATGGTCTGGCTGATATTGTCGCCGGTGACGAACTTGGGCTTGAGCGCGTCGGCGAGCTTCAGCGCGGTCAGGGTTTCCATCGCGGCGCGGCCGTAGGGCGCGGCCGCCGGGTTGGCGATGGCCAGTTTGTTGAAGTTGCCGCCGCGCAGCGCGGCTTCGCCCGCGTCGTCGCGCTGCTTGCTCCACAACGCGAGTTTGCCGATGGCGTAGGTGAAGCGGCTGTCGGGTTTGCCTATCTTGTCGCGCAGCAATTCGGCAGGGCGTTCGTCGTCCGCGGACAGGAACACGTCAAACGGCGCGCCTTGGCGAATCTGCGCGGCCAGCTTGCCGGAAGCGCCGCCGCTAGCCTTGATGTCGTGGCCGCTGGCTGCCTTGAACTCCACCGCGACCTTGTCCAGCGTCTGCTGGAAATTGCTGGCGACCGCCACGGTGACGGTGTCGGCGGCGGCGAACAGCGGGGACAGCAACAGCAACAAGCTCAAGACTTTGCGCGGCATGGTCTGCTTCCTGACAGGGTATGAGGCGACCATTATGCCGCCAGCCCGGGCGCTAGCCTACTCCCCAAACGGTGTAGCCGCCGCCAAGTGTTGGGCCATCTGCCGCGCGTGATGGCGGCTCCAAAGGTCGACGCGCTGTTGCAGCCACTCCGCGTTAAATGGTTGCGCGTCGTCCGGATTGAATTCTTTTCCCAGCAGGTTGACGCCGCCGGCCAGCAGCAATCCGGATTCCGAGTCCTCGAGCTGGCCTATGGTGGAGACTTGGGCGAGGTAGGGGTCGATGTCGTCGGCGAAGCGGGCCAGATTGAGTGAGGCCTGCAATGGCCGCCGCGCATCCGGTCCGGCCAGTTCCCTCAGCATGTCGCCCACCGCCACGCGCAGCCGGGCGATGCCCGGTCCGGCCGCGTCGGCCACCGGCAGCCCCTCGAGGCATAGCGCCCGGGCCAGGCTGTTGCGGTAGCAGGCGTCGAGCCGGTTATGCTCATCCGCCGCCGTGGCCTGCCATTGGCCGTCCGCTTGGCGGCCCAGAAAGATCAGCGGTTCGATCAGGATGCCGTGATAGCGTTTCAGATCAACACCGGGCTGCAGGTAGAGCACCTGGCCGGCATGATCCGGGCTGGGGTGGAAGGCTTCGCTGGGCAGCAGGACCAGATTCTCCGGCTTGTCCCCGGCGTGACCGATATTGGCCAGCAAGGCGGAAGCCATCAGCGCGCAGGCGAGTTTAAAGAAGGGTTTCATCGTGCGGGCTCAATGGGGATTGCGTGGGAGATGGACTGCGGCCGCCCAGCGGCGTTCCATCGATATTGTTGCGACTTTGTGACGAGGCGGACTATCGTCATGCGGTTTATTGCGCAGGCGAGGCCGCGCCGTGCCGCGCTGTCGGCGTCAATTGCTGACGCAGCAACGGGGACCAATCCTGGATCAGCAATTGCCGCCAGCCGTCGTCCTCGTCGCTGGCTTCGGTTTCGGCCTGTGACTGCATGGTGACGCCGCCGGCGACCACGCCTCGTCCCATCGCGTCTTCCAATTGAGACACCGAGGACACCAGTTGCAGATACGGTTCTATATTGGAAGCCATGCAAGGCAGCTGCAGGGCCACGTGGCTGCTGCTCAACGGTTGGCTGTCTTGGGCGATCCGAGACTGGCGCGCCGCCACCGCGATGCGCAAGCGCAGCACGCCTGGGGTGGCGACGTCGGTCAGCGCGATCGGCCAGGCTTGCAACAGCGCGGCCACTTGGCGGCGCAGGATCTGGTTGACGATTTCTTGTTCCGCGGCCTGCAGTAACTGCCAGCCGCCGTCCTGTTGCCGGTTCAGCAGCAACAGCGGTTCCACGATCAGCGCGTGGTAGTCGTTCAGCGCCGTGGGCGATTGTAGGTAAGTCAATTGCTGCGCATGCCTGCCTTGCCGGAAGGCTGCCATCGGCAGGCGCCATAAATCCCTGTCGGTCTGCCGGACTGCCGCCAATCTGGCCAGCGCCGTCCAGGCCACCAATGCGCATCCCAGATTGAAGAATGGCTTCATGAAAAGACTCGCATCATTTAAGCAGTCCATTTAATCAGGTATAGAACGCGAGCAAAACTATGCAAAATGGAAAGGTGGACAGTTGATTTGGCGCAAACTTTGCTTGATTGCGGGAGGAAGGCCTGACATGTCGGTCAGGCCGGCTTGTCTGGTATCATGCGCGATCGTTCCGCTGCGCTGCCTGATTCTTTCCGTCAAATGATGAAAACACTGTTTCGCCTGATGTTGCTGTGCCTCGCGCTGGGCTGTGCCTGGCTGGCCTGGGTGGTTCTGATTCCGGTTGGTTTGCCGGAAGCCGGTTACAAGCTGACCGTGGGGCCTAACCGCACCCTGAGCCAAGTGGCGCGCGGGCTGGAACAGGAGGGAGTGGTTCGCAGCCGCCAGGTGATGGTGGCCCTGGCCCGCCTGCAAGGCGTGGACCGCAAGATCAAGGCGGGTCTGTATCGTTTCGACGGCCAGGCATCGATGCTGGACATCTTGAACCGCTTGGCCGATGGCCACCCTGACGAGGCCAGCCTGACGGTGATCGAGGGCTGGACCTTCCGTCAGTTCCGTCAGGCGATAGACCGCAACCCGGATATCCAGCACACCGCCAAGGACTGGAGCGACGAGGAGATCATGCGGCGGCTCGGCTTTGGCGACGCCAAGCCGGAAGGCCTGTTCTTTCCCAGCACCTATTTGTTCAGCCCGGGCATAGAAGACGCAGAACTGTACCGGCAGGCTTTCAGCGCCATGCAGCAACGGTTGGAGGCGGCCTGGGCGGCGCGCAAGCCGGAGCTGCCTTACCGCACGCCTTACGAACTGCTGATCATGGCCAGCCTGATCGAAAAGGAAACCGGCGAAGACGCCGACCGTCCAATGGTGGCCGGGGTGTTCGTCAACCGTTTGAAGCAGG
The DNA here is from genome assembly GCF_015291765.1 of Chromobacterium sp. Rain0013. Lineage (NCBI taxonomy): Bacteria > Pseudomonadati > Pseudomonadota > Betaproteobacteria > Neisseriales > Chromobacteriaceae > Chromobacterium > Chromobacterium sp. Rain0013. The sequence goes on along the minus strand of NZ_CP031514.1, from coordinate 4,747,582 downwards.
GCATGCGGCTGCAGACCGACCCATCGGTGATCTACGGCATGGGCAGCCTGTATCAGGGCAAGATAGGCAAGGCTGATCTGCGCCGCGACACGCCTTACAATACGTATACCCGCGCCGGGCTGACGCCGACGCCCATCGCCTTGCCGGGCAAGGCGGCGCTGGACGCGGCGGCGAATCCGGCCGCAACCAACGCCCTGTATTTCGTCGCCCGAGGCGACGGCACCTCGCATTTTTCCGCGACGCTGGACGAACACAACCAGGCGGTGCGCAAATACATCTTGAAGAAAGGACAGTAATGGCGCTAGAGCAGCAACGCGGCCGCTTCATCAGCCTGGAGGGCATAGACGGCGCCGGGAAGAGCACCCATCTGACCTTTATCCGCGATTGGCTGGCGCAACACGGCGTCGACGCCGTATTCACCCGCGAGCCGGGCGGCACTCCGCTGGGAGAAAAAATCCGCGAACTGCTGTTGGCGGTGGACACCGAGGCCTCGCTGGACGCGGAAACCCTGCTGGTGTTCGCCTCGCGCCAGCAATTGCTGCACAGCGTGATCGAGCCCGCGCTCGCCGCCGGCCAGTGGCTGGTGTCCGACCGCTTCACCGATTCCACCTTCGCCTTCCAGGGCGGCGGCCGCGGCGTGCCCTTCGAGCGCATTGCCGAACTGGAGCAATGGGTGCAGCACGGTTTGCAGCCGGATCTGACCTTGCTGTTCGACTTGCCGCTGGAGGTGGCGGCCGAGCGCATGTCCAAGACCCGGCAGCTGGATCGCTTTGAGCAGGAAAAAGCCGATTTCCACGTGCGCGTGCGGGAAGCTTATCTGCGGCGCGCCGCCGACCAGCCGCGTTTCGCGGTGCTGGACGCCAGCCGTTCCATCGCCGAGATCCAGGTGGATATCGCGGCCTGCTTGCAAAAACTGCTGGAGGCCGCGTGATGCTGCTGCCCTGGCAACAAGGCGACTGGGCGCGGCTGAACGCCGAGCGCGACCGCCTGCCCAACGCCTGGTTGTTCACCGGCGCGGCGGGCATCGGCAAACTGGAGTTCGCCGAACATCTGGCCCAGTCCTTGCTATGCGAACGCCCCCAAGCCGGCCACCGTCCTTGCGGCGAATGCGAAGCCTGTCGTTGGTATCTGCACGGCACTCATCCGGACTTCCGCCGCTTGTCGCCGCTGGGCGATGAGGACGAAGAAGGCAAGGAGGGCGCGGAGGGCAAGAAGGTCAGCCGCAAGCTGCCGGTGATCAAAATCGAGGCGGTGCGCGAGGTGATCGACTTTGCTCATCTGAGCGCGCATCGCGCCGGCCGGCGCATCGTGCTGGTGGAACCGGCGGAAAGCCTGAATCCGGCCGCCGCCAACGCCTTGCTCAAAATCCTGGAAGAACCGCCGGCGGAGGTCTTGTTTCTGCTGGTGGCGCATGCGCCCCAGCGCCTGCTGCCCACCATACGCAGCCGCTGCCGCCAATTTCCGCTGACGCGGCCGGACCAGGCGCAAGCGCTGGCCTGGCTGCGCGAGCAAGGCGTGGCCGACGCCGAACTGGAGCTGGCCCACAATGGCGGCGCGCCGCTGTTCGACCACGATCCGGCGCTGGCCAAGCTGCGTGGCCAGTTTGTTCAAGGGCTGGCCCAACCCAGCTTCGCCAATGTGCTGCAGCTGGCGGAGGCGGTGGATAAACAGAAACTGCCGCTGTTGCTACCCATCGGCTGGCTGATGAAATGGCTGCATGATCTAGCGAGTTTGAGACTGGCCGGTTTGCTCCGCTATTATCCAGATCAGGAGCGCGCCTTGCAGCAGCTGTCGGCGCGCGCCGACATCGCGCAATTGATGGCGTGTCAGCAAACGCTCAACCAACTGGCGCCGTTTGGCCAGCATACGCTGAACACGCGCTTGCAATTGGAGGCGGTGCTGATGGACTATCTCAAGATATTCGCCAGCGGCAAGGCCGCCTGACACTGAGGGTTAGCAAGTATGGATACTTCCGCCACTCGCCCGGACCTCAACCCCAACCGTCCCGGGGTGCTGTCCCTGCACATCAAGGAGCGCAGCGCGCTGTTCGCCGCCTACATGCCCTTTGTGCGCCACGGCGGCATTTTCATTCCCACCAACAAGGAAATGAAGCTGGGCGAGGAAGTCTTCTTGCTGCTGACCTTGATGGACGACCCGCAGCGCATCGCGGTGCAGGCCAAGGTGGTATGGCTGACGCCGGCCGGCGCCAACAACAGCCGGGTGCAGGGCGTCGGCGTCGAATTCGTCGCTGGAGATACCGGCAAGCAGGCCAAGGACAAGATCGAGGCCCTGCTCAGCGGTGTGCTCAACTCCAGCCGGCCCACCCATACCATGTGATTGTTTTCGCGACGCGCATCCGCGCGCCGCAGTCTGATTGACGCAACTATGTTTATCGATTCCCACTGCCACATCAATTTTCCCGACCTCGCCGCGCGCATGCCGGAAGTGCTGGCCAATATGCAGGCCAACCAGGTCAGCCATGCGCTGGTGATCGGCGTCAGCCGTCCCAAATATCCGCAAGTGCTGGCGCTGGCGGAAAGCCACGGCAATTTGTACGCCACCGTGGGCGTGCATCCGGATGATCCGGAGGCGGAAGAATACAGCGAGGACGAGCTGGTGGCGCTGGCCGCGCATCCGCGAGTGGTGGGCATCGGCGAAACCGGCCTTGACTACCACTGGTGCAAGGGCGATCTGGACTGGCAGCATCAACGCTTCCGCACCCATATCCGAGCCGCCAAGCGCGTGGGCCTGCCGCTGGTGATTCATACCCGCGAATCCGCCGAGGACACCATCCGCCTGATGCGTGAAGAGAACGCTGAAGTGTGCGGCGGCGTGATGCATTGCTTCACCGAAACCTGGGAGGTGGCGCAGGCGGCGCTGGAGCTGGGCTTCTACATTTCCTTCTCTGGTGTGGTGACTTTCAAGAATGCGGCGCAGGTCAAGGAGGTGGCTCAGAAAGTACCGCTGGAACGGATGTTGATCGAAACCGACTCGCCCTATCTGGCGCCGGTGCCGTATCGCGGCAAGGTCAATGAACCGGCCTACGTCCGCCATGTGGCCGCGCATATCGCGGAACTGCGCGGCATCGATCTGGAAGAGGTGGCGCGCGTCACCAGCGATAATTTTTTCCGGCTCTTCTCCAAGGCCGGTCGTTGAAGCGGAGAAAGCGCATGAAGCGAATCTTGCTGTCCGGGCTGGCCTTGCTGGCCGTCCTGTTGTCGGCCCAGGCTTGGGCCAATTGCGTCAATCTGAACGGCCGCAGCTATTGTTCCGAAGACGGCGGCATCGCTCTGGTGCAGCGCGGACAGGCGATGTGCGGCAAGGGCGAATGCGCGATTGATGAATTCGGCAACGTATTGTGCTCGCCGTATCCGGGCGGCGGGGTGGTGCGCGCCAATGGCGTCACCTACGCCGGCCCCGGCGCCTGTCTGTTGTCGCGGGACGGCAATCCGTATTGCGCCAAGCAGCCGCGCGGCAGCTGCCAGCAAGACGCGGACGGGAATGTCCGTTGCGACGGCGGCTGGGTGCGCGAGAAGGCGGAACGCCCGGAGCGCTGCCGCTGATGTCTTGTTACTTGGAAAACGTCATTGGGCTCGCTTGAAGTCACCATCCTGGGCTGCGGCTCCAGCTCCGGCACGCCGGCCATAGGCTGCGATTGCGCTACCTGCCGCTCGCCGGATCCCCGCAATCGCCGCACCCGCGCCAGCGCCTACATTAAGGTGGCCGGCCAGGGGCTGTTGATCGACACCGGGCCGGACCTGCGGCAGCAGGCGCTGCGCGAGGGGCTGAGCCGGGTGGACGCGGTGTTGTACACCCATCCGCACGCCGACCACCTGAACGGCATCGACGATCTGCGCGCTTTTTGTTATGTGAAAAAGGGGCCGATCACGCTCTACGGCAACGCCTTCACCCTGGACAACATCAAGCGTCGTTTCGACTACGCCTTGCTGCCGCCGTCCAAGATGTGGGACAAGCCGGTGCTGTTGCCACAGCAAGTGGACGGGCCGGTGGACTGCGGCGGCGTCACGCTGACGCCGGTGCCGCTGGAACACGGCTCCTGGCCTTGCCTCGGCTGGCGCGTCGGCGACATAGCCTGGTTGACCGACGTGTCGGACATCCCGGACAGCAGCCTGCCCCTGCTGCAAGGACTGAAAGTCTTGTTCCTGGATTGCCTGAACCACGACCCCTATCCATCCCACCTGGGCGTGAGCCAATCCTTCGCCTGGGCCAAGCGCATCGGCGCTGCGCGCACGGTGCTGATCCACATGACCCATCGGCTGGAGTTCGCCGCGCTCAGCGCCGAATGTCCGCCCGGCGTGGAGGTGGGCTATGACGGCCTGCGCGTCGAGCTGCCGTTTAGCTGATGCCCGTCATGTCAAGAAATCGTTAATAATCAATCGCTTTTATTTCAGGGCTGTAGCGGGATTTTCTGATCCAGCACCGCCACTGCGGTCAGCGCGTTGTCCGGACTGCCGTCTATCAGCTTGTCGGAGTAACTGAGGTAGGTCAGCGTATTGCGCTTGGCGTCGACGATGCGCACCACGCGCACATGCTTGAAGATGAAGGACGCGCCTTCCTTGAACACCTGCTCCTGCTTGGGCAGCGGCCGCGAAAACTTGATCGCGCCCACTTGGCGGCAGGCCACGGAGAAGCGCGACGGGTCCTTGGCCAGCCCCAGCGCGCCCTTGTAGCCGCCGGTCTTGGCGCGGGAGATATAGCAGGCCACGCCTTGCACTGCCGGGTCGTCAAAAGCTTCCACTACTACCTTGTCGTTGGGGCTGAGCAGTTTGAAGGTGGTGGACACCTCGCCCACCTCTTCGGCCATCACGGGCGCGGCCAGGCAGGCGAGCAGCAACAGGGCTATCTTGTTCATTCGTGTTCTCCAGCCGCGGGAAAGACGCCGGCCGGGAAGGGCGGCCGACGGTCAGCGGATGGAAGCGATTGTAGGGAAAGCCGGCCTTCGCCTCAATCGCCAGCCGCTTTGGCGCGGAAGACCGCCATTTCATCGGCGATGAAGTACTCTATCATCGTGCGGTAGACCGCCGCGGTCAGCTCCGCGTCGGCCCCCAGTTCGCCGGCCAGACGCTCGACGCGACGCATCACCTGATCGACGCGTTTGCCGCCTTCCACTTCGTCCCGGCTGTGCTTGAACGCCGCCGCCTGACGCACATAAAGGCCGCGCTCGGCGATTAGCGACACCAGAGCGCGGTCGATGCGGTCGATCTGGCCCCGCACCTCATCCAGGTTTTGGCATTGGTAGATCTGTTCCATTAAAAAGCCTTTCAGAATCGGTTTCATAGCCTAGCGAGCTAGGGCGAGACAAGGCGGAGGCTGCTGTGTGGCGCATGGGCATGCCGGAGTCGTTCCCAACGCCGTATCGCTGAAGCGCGGCAGACGATGAACAGGTTCTCAGTAGTAGTTCAAGCCCATCGCCGCCTTAACCTCGGCCAGCGTGGCGGCCGCCACCGCGCGTGCGCGCTGGGTGCCGGTCTTCAGCATTTCCATCACCGCGGCCGGATCGCGCGCGTACTGTTCGCGGCGGGTGCGGGTTGGTTCCAGCAAGGCCTGCAGGCATTCCTCCAGCTGTTTCTTGATCACGGTGTCGCCCAGGCCGCCGCGGCGGTAATGATCCTTCCATTCCGCCACTTGCGCCGGGTCGGAATGGAATACGTCCAGATAGGTGAACACCACATTGCCTTCCACCTGGCCCGGGTCGGCGACGCGCAGGTGATTGGGGTCGGTGTACATCATCTTCACCGCCTGGCGGATCTCGTCAGGCGTGGCCGACAAAGTAATGGTGTTGCCCAGGGATTTGGACATCTTGGCCTTGCCGTCGATGCCGGGCAGGCGGGAGCCGTGTTCCGGCACCACCGCGCGCGCTTCCACCAGCACCGTTTGATCTACGCTGGCGTTGAAGCGGCGCACGATCTCATTGGTCTGCTCGATCATGGGAATCTGGTCTTCGCCCACCGGCACGATGCTGGCCTTGAAGGCGGTGATGTCCGCGGCCTGGGCGGCGGGGTAGGTGAGGAAGCCGGCGGGGATGTCGCGCTCGTAGCCGCGCTGCTTGATCTCGTCCTTGATGGTGGGGTTGCGCTCCAGCCGCGCCACGGTGACCAGGTTGAGATAGTAGGAAGACAGCTCGGTCAGCTCCGGCACCAGGCTCTGGATGAAGATGGTGCTTTTCTCCGGGTCTATGCCCACCGCCAGGTAATCCAGCGCCACCTGCAGCACATTGTCGCGTACCTTCAGATAGTTGCCCATATTGTCGGTCAGCGCCTGGGCGTCGGCGAGCAGCAGGAACTGACGGCAACGGTCTTGCAAAATCACGCGGTTGCGCAGCGAGCCTACATAATGGCCCAGATGCAGTTGTCCGGTGGTGCGGTCGCCGGTGAGGATGATGTCTTTGGCTGTGATGTTGTCCAGATTCATATTGGTCTCCAGTGAGCTTGCTGGAAACTGCCGATCCGGGGGAGGAGAGGTACTGCTGGAAACCCTATGCCGCCGTATCGGCAGCTTCCGGGTTTTGGGTGTGCAAACGCCGGTGCCGCCTTAGTTCAGGCGCCACCACCAAAAAAAGGATGCGAATGCGGTTGCGTAGTTCATGGGCTTTATCAGAGCACGGCGAGCAAAGCAGCGTCAAGCGTCTTTTCAGGCCAGGACATGCAGCAGGCTGCCGGCCGGCGGCATGAGGTCTTCGGTATAGGGCGAAACATTCTTGTTTCGGGCCGCGCTCTGAGCTTGACGCAACAGCCGTTCGAAAGACTCACCGTGGGAAGCGGCATCCCTGTTGGTCGTGGAGGATTGCGGGTGAGGAGCGACGAACTCCGCCATTTCCTTGCGCGGGTCGCTGGCGGCGGCGCGGCTGTCAGTCTTGGCGGCGACCGCGCTCACTTGTCTCAACGGCGAGGCAGCGGCCTTGAGTTGCGCGGTGATGGAGAGGATATGCATCGGGGGGCCCGGTCCAAGGGATCAAGATGCTTGTTTGAGAGCGCCTGCTTGCTATATGTTCCGGGCAAAATTGTAAAAAAGTGATAATAAACAAAGTGCTATATGGATATTGTTGCTGAGCTTCTTAGGCGGTGGGCATGAAAACGGCCGGGCGACGCCGGCCGGTTCCAATGGGATACGGGCAAGGCTTAGAGCCGCTAACAAAACCTCGCAGAGAACCTGAGCCAAGACGCGCCGACGCAGGCAGTACAAGTGGTACGACAAGGAGGCGCAACGCAGGATCAGGGGTTTTGTTAGCAGGTCTTAGAGCCTGTTCAAAGTCTCGCGAGCTAGGGCGAGACAAGGCGAAAACGAGCCAACAAGCGGAATGGTCAAGTGGTGCATGAGCATTTCTAGGATGTTTTCAACGCCGTATCGCCGAAGCGCAGCAGATTTTGAACAGCTTCTTAGAAACGCCGGCCCAGCGCCGCCTTGTGCATGATGGTGGAGGCGATTTCCTCAATGGACTTGTGAGTGGTGCTGATGAAGGGGACGCCGTGATGGCGGAACATGGACTCGGCCTCGTTCACCTCGCGTCGGCAGTTGTCCATGCTGGCGTATTTGGAGTCCGGCCGGCGCTCGGAGCGGATATGGTGCAGCCGCGCCGGGTCGATGGTCAGGCCGAAGATCTTGTCCTTGAACGGCAGCAGCAACTTGGGCAGCGTCGGGCTTCCCAGGTCTTCCGGCGTCAGCGGGTAGTTGGCGGCGCGGATGCCGTATTGCAGCGCCAGATACAGGCAGGTCGGGGTCTTGCCGGAGCGGGATACGCCCACCAGGATCACGTCCGCTTCATGCAAGTCCTTCAGTTTGACGCCGTCGTCGTGGTTCAGCGAAAAGTTGACCGCTTCGATGCGGTGATCGTACTTCTCCTCGTTGACCATGCCGTGGGCCTTGCCCACGCTCAGCGAGGCGCGCTGGCCGATTTCCTGTTCCAGCTGGCCAATGAAGGTGTCGAAGAAATCTATCATCACCGCGTTCTCAACCTGCAGCGCGCTGCGCACGTCCGGGTTGATGATGCTGGTGAACACCAGCGGCTTCAGGTGATCCGTTTCCGACACTTGGCGGATGACCTCCGCCAGCGCTTCGGCCTTTTCCACGGTATCGACAAAGGGAATGGTCTCGCGCTTGAATTCCACAGTGTCGAACTGGGTCAGCAGCGTATGGCCCAGCGATTCGGCGGTGATGCCGGTGCGATCGGAAACGAAGAAGGCGGAGCGGAGATGGTGGGGCATGCAAACACCTGTATTGCGAGTGAACAAGGCCGGAACCGCGCCTGCCGCGCTTTGCGGCGCGCCCGGGGTTCAAAGGATTCTATACTCTGAAAGGCCGCGACGAAACCCGCTAGGAGCGCCGCTTAGCCGTGTAGTGCGTAAATTACACGGTTTTGACAATCATTTTCATCAGGAATGTCTGTCAACTTATTGATTCTGTTGCAATGCTTGTCCTCGTTCCGCCGAAAACCCGTGTTGCGCTGCAAAAGACGCTACGCATCTGGCACGTAATTCGGCTAGAATGCGGCCCTATCGTCCCAATCCAACACAGGAAGTGAAGTGATGGCTGAGAACTACGTCATCTGGTTCGAGAAACTGCGCATGACCGATGTGGAGCAGGTAGGCGGCAAGAACGCCTCCCTTGGTGAAATGATCAGCCAATTGGCCGGCTCCGGGGTTCGCGTCCCAGGCGGCTTTGCCACCACGGCGCAGGCTTACCGGGATTTTTTGCAGCACAACGGTCTGGCCGACAAGATCAGCGCCGCACTGGCCAATCTGGACATCGACGATGTCAGCGAACTGGCCCGAATCGGCAAGGAAATCCGGCAATGGATCATCGATACCCCGTTCCCCGCCAAGCTTGACGCCGATATCAAAGAGGCCTGGGATAAGATGGTGGCCGATGCCGGCGGTGCCGATATTTCCGTTGCCGTCCGCTCCTCCGCCACCGCCGAAGACCTCCCCGACGCCTCGTTCGCAGGCCAGCAAGAAACCTTCCTGAATATACGCGGCCTTGACAATGTCAAGGATGCGATGAAACACGTTTTCGCCTCCCTCTACAACGACCGCGCCATTTCCTACCGCGTGCACAAAGGCTTTGAGCACGACGTAGTGGCTCTGTCCGCCGGCGTGCAGCGCATGGTGCGTTCCGACTGTGGCGCGGCCGGCGTGATGTTCACCATCGACACCGAATCTGGTTTTGAAGACGTCGTGTTCATCACCGCGTCTTACGGCCTGGGCGAAACCGTGGTGCAAGGCGCGGTGAACCCTGACGAGTTCTACGTGCACAAGCCGACGCTGAAAGCCGGCCGTCCGGCGGTGCTGCGCAAAACCATGGGCTCCAAGCTGATCAAGATGGAGTTCACCGACGCCTCGCAAGCCGGCCGCTCGGTGAAGACCGTGGACGTGTCCCCGGCGGAGCGTCAGCAATTCTCCATCAGCGACGCCGAAGTGGCCGAACTGGCCGAATACGCGTTGATCATCGAGAAGCACTACGGTCGTCCGATGGACATCGAGTGGGGCCGCGACGGCCACGACGGCAAGCTCTACATCCTGCAGGCCCGCCCGGAAACGGTGAAGTCGCAGGAAGACCGCAAGGACACGCTGCGCCGCTATCGCCTGAACAGCAAATCGCAAGTGCTGTGCGAAGGCCGCGCCATCGGCCAGAAGATCGGCCAGGGCGTGGTGCGCACCATCAAGGACGCGTCCGAGATGGACCGCGTCAAGCCGGGCGACGTGCTGGTCACCGACATGACCGACCCGGATTGGGAGCCGGTGATGAAACGCGCCGCCGCCATCGTCACCAACCGCGGCGGCCGTACCTGCCACGCGGCCATCATCGCGCGCGAGCTGGGCATCCCGGCCGTGGTGGGTTGCGGCGACGCCACCCAGGTGTTGTCCGAAGGCATGCAGGTCACTGTTTCCTGCGCCGAAGGCGACACCGGCAACATCTATGACGGCCTGCTGGACGTGGAAGTGATCGACCTGGAACTGGACAAGATGCCCAAGGCCCCGGTCAAGATCATGATGAACGTCGGCAACCCGGAACTGGCTTTCGACTTCGCGCAGCTGCCGAACGAAGGCGTGGGCTTGGCGCGCATGGAGTTCGTGATCAACCGTCAGATCGGCATCCACCCGAAAGCGCTGTTGGAGTTCGATAAGCTGCCGGCGGATCTGAAAGCCACCATCAGCGACCGCATCGCCGGCTACGCCAGCCCGGTGGACTTCTACGTAGACAAGATCGCCGAAGGCGTGTCCACTCTGGCCGCCGCCTTCTATCCGAAAAAGGTCATTGTGCGCATGTCCGACTTCAAGTCGAACGAGTACGCCAACCTGATCGGCGGTCAGCTGTACGAGCCGCACGAAGAAAACCCGATGATCGGTTTCCGCGGCGCCGCGCGCTACGTGGCCGAATCCTTCCGCGATTGCTTTGAACTGGAATGCCGCGCCATCAAGAAAGTGCGCGACGTGATGGGTCTGACCAATGTGGAAGTGATGATTCCCTTTGTGCGCACCTTGTTCGAAGCCGAGCAAGTGGTGGAGATCCTGGCGGCCAACGGCCTCAAGCGCGGCGAAAACGGCCTGCGCCTGATCATGATGTGTGAGCTGCCGACCAACGCCGTGCTGGCGGACAAGTTCCTGCAGCACTTCGACGGTTTCTCCATCGGCTCCAACGACATGACCCAGCTGACGCTGGGCGTGGACCGAGACTCCGGCGGCCCGATCGCTTCCACCTTCGATGAGCGCAACGAAGCGGTCAAAGCCATGTTGCACATGGCGATCCAGGCTTGCCGCAAGCAAGGAAAGTACATCGGCATTTGCGGTCAAGGCCCGTCCGACCATCCGGACTTCGCCAAGTGGCTGGTGGAAGAGGGCATCGAAACCGTGTCCCTGAACCCGGACACCGTGGTGGAGACCTGGCTGTACCTGGCGCGTGAACTGAACAGCTAATCCCTGTTTCACCGCTTTCAAACCGCCCGCTTGCCGGGCGGTTTTGTTTTGTCCGGCGTTTCTTGCAAGCTGGCGCGGGAACGGATGCATATGCTGGGCGGCATCAACGATTCGACTCATCACCTTTATCAGGATGCACCCATGCGACTCCCATTTCTCCCGGTTTCCCATCAGACACTGGATATCTTGATCCCGCGCTATCTGAACGCGCCCCAGGCGAAGGAGGCCAGCGCGCTGGCCAAAGTATTAAAGGCTTGCTCCAACCAGGCCGTGGAGCGCGGCAGCTACGCGGACTTGGGCGCTTTGCGCGATGCCATCGCCGCGGAGATCAAACCGCTGCCGGCCAGCTTCGGGCATAAAGACTTAAGATTGAACGCGGAGTTGCAGCTTGCGCTCAAGGGCGTGGACAAGCGAATCGCCAGCGAACAAGCGCATTACCGTCAGCAGGCGAGCTATGCTCAGCATGGCTATGCGGCCGATCTGGACTCTTCGCGCCGCTTGTTGGGGGCCCGGGCGAACGCTTAAGTTTGCGTTAAGCCGGCGCTGTTTTAATGGCACCGTCAACCAACACTTAAGGAGCCACAACATGAAAACCATCACCGTTCTGCTCACTGCCGCCGCCTTGTCCCTGCCGTTCGCCGCTCAGGCGGAATTCGCCGGCCCCGGCGTGCCGGCCGCGGTCACTACCGTAGCCGCCGCGCAGAAAGCCGCCGACGACACTCCGGTTACCCTGGAAGGCAAGATCGTGCGCCAGATCGACCACAAGCGTTATGAATTTCGCGACGCCACCGGTTCGATGACGGTGAAGATAAGCCAGAAACGCCTGCCGGCGAAAAAGTTCGACCAGAACAGCAAGCTGCGCATCGTCGGCGAAGTGGACAAGGAACTGACTTCGACCAAGGTGGACGCCAAGCTGGTGGAAGTTTTGCCGTAAGCCGCTTTCCCCTGGCCAATGCGACGGGCCCGGCGCTGCATGAGCAGGCCGGGCCCGTGTTGTTATTGGGGGCTTACTGTGACGGGCCTTCGTCCTTCAACTGCTCCTCGTGCTCCAATTCTTGTTGCGCCTCCAGTGCCTGTTCCTCGGCTTCGCGCAGCAAGTGGTTGATCCTTTCGAAGTCGAACAGATCCTGGGTGTTGCGCAGCCGCTCGGCGTAATGAATGATGTTGCTGCCGTCGGCCAGCAGCAGAGCGGGCGCGGTGTAGCCGCTAAGCGGATATTCGCGGATCAACACCCCGTAATGTTTGTGGAAATCGCGGCCGCGCAGCGTGGACAGCAGGGTAACGTGGGGCAAGCCGTGCTCGCGCCGGGCGCGGGCCAGAGAGGACGGCGAATCCACCGTGATCACCACCAGGCTGATTTGCGGCCAGCGCTCCAGAAAGCGCCGCGTCTCCTGCAGCAGATATTGGCCGCCATGCTCGTATTCATCCAGCGAGAGCAAGGTCAGAATCAGCTTGGGCACGCCGCCCAAGCCTTCCAGCGACACGTCCTGCTTGCCGTCGCCCACCAGCATGAAGCTGGGTAGATAAGCGCCCACTTCAGGGAAGTCCCCCTCCACCGGCAACAACTCATCGCCGTATTGCAACATGAAGTCGCTCATTCTCGTCTCCCTATGCCCATTCTTCTATCGTGGACCACATGACGGCAAAATCAAGCCGCCGTTTTGCTATGAGCATAAAAAAAGCCCGCGTGGACGCAGGCTGTAAGGGCTGGGAAAACAAAAGTTCAGGATTGGGCGGCTTTCGCGGTGGCCAGCTGAGCGGGCAGCGGCGAGTCGGCCGGCTCCTCCGGCAGAACCGGCTCGCCCGCCAGCACGCGGCGCATGCGTTCTTCGTCCAGCGCCTTCTCCCAGCGCGCCACCACGATGGTGGCCACGCCGTTGCCTATCAAATTGGTGATGGCGCGGGCTTCGGACATGAAGCGGTCTATGCCGATCAGCAGCGCCAGGCCGGACACCGGCAGCTTGCCGCCCAGCGTGGCCAGCGTGGCGGCCAGGGTGATGAAGCCGCCGCCGGTCACCGCCGCCGCGCCCTTGGAGGTCAGCAGCAGCACGCCCAGCAGGCCCAGCTCCTCCGCCAGCGTCAGGTCCACATTGGTGGCCTGGGCGATGAAGATGGCGGCCATGGTCAGATAGATGGAGGTGCCGTCCAGATTGAAGGAGTAGCCGGTGGGAATCACCATGCCCACCACCGGTTTGGAGCAGCCCAGGTTCTCCAGCTTCTTCATGATGCCCGGCAGCGCGGATTCCGACGAAGACGTGCCCAGCACCAGCAGCAGTTCTTCCTTGATGTAGACCAGGAAGCGCCACAGGCTGAAGCCGTTGAGTTTGGCGATGGTGCCCAGCACAACGAAGACGAAGGCGAAACAGGTGAGGTAGACACAGAGCATCAGGAAGCCCAACTGCTTGAGCGAACCCACGCCGTACTTGCCGATGGTGAAGGCCATCGCGCCGAAGGCGCCGATGGGGGCCAGCTTCATCAGCATATTGATCACGCCGAACAGAGCGTGGGAAAACTCGTCCAGGATGTGGACGATGGTCTTGCCGTTGTCGCCCATCTTGGTCAGCGCCAGGCCCAGCAGCACCGAGAAGGTCAGCACCTGCAGGATTTCGCCATTGGCGAACGCGCCCACCACCGTATCCGGGATGATGTGCATCAGGAAATCAATGCTGCTCATTTCCTTGGCGTTGGCCGCGTACTTGGCCACCGAGTGCGCGTCCAGCGTGCTGGGGTCCACATTGAGGCCGGCGCCGGGCTTGAGCACATTCACCACCACCAGGCCGATCACTAGCGCCAGTGTGGTGACGGCTTCAAAGTAGAACAGCGCTTTCACGCCCACGCGGCCCACTTCCTTCATGTCGCCCATCTTGGCGATGCCCACCACCACGGTGGCGAAGATGATGGGGGCGATCATCATCTTGATCAGTTTGATGAAGGCGTCGCCCAGCGGCTTCATCTTCGCGCCCAGGTCGGGAACGAAGGCGCCGAGCATCACGCCGAGGAAAATGGCCAGCAGCACCTGGAAATAGAGGCGCTGGTAAAGAGGGGTTTTGGTTCGCATCGCGGTCCCTGTAGCGTTGTCTGACTCCGGCGCGGGGGGCCGAAGTTGTTATGCAATCAAAAGCGGGCTCTTGATGGCCCATGACTGCGGATGCTAGCAAGAGGAGGGGCGGCGACGAATTGCCGATATCCCTATGCGGGATATCCCCAACACGAACCAAATCACGCCTGCGCGTTGGCATGGCCGCGTCGTTTTGGCGGAGGCAAGGCTCCATCCAAGCCGTCAGCTTCTATGCTTGGAAGACGCATCGTTAGAATCCAGCGGGAGGCTTGTCGCCATGAGGCACGCATTTGTCTACCTAGCCCTGTTGTTGGGCGCGCTCTCTGCCTGCGTCATGGCGGAATCGGCCTCGCCTCGCCTCCGCCTGCTGACCGAGGACTACCCGCCGTTCAATATCGCGCTGGAGGAGGGCAAGATCGGCGGCTTGTCCACCGACATCCTGCGCGAACTGTTCCAGCGCGCCGGCATTCCGTACAGCATGGAACTGCTGCCCTGGCTGCGCGCCTACGCCATCGCACAGCAGGAGAGCAATAGCTGCGTTTACTCGACCTCGCGCACGGCGAGCCGGGAGGGGCAGTTCAAATGGGTGGGGCCGCTGGTCAGCAATTCCTGGAGCCTGTTCGCCGGCCCCCACAGCCCCACGGGGGTGGCCACGCTGGAGGACGCGCGCGGCTACACCATAGGCAGCTACAAAGGTTCGGGCACGTCGCAGTATCTGGCCGATCTGGGCTTCAAACTGGAGCTGGCGAGAGCGGACGATTTGAATGCCAAGAAGCTGGTGGCCGGCCATATCGATTTCTGGGCCAGCGGTGAGTTCAGCGGCGCTTACATCGCCGCCGCCAACCGGCTGCCCATCCGTCTGCTGTTCAGCTTCAACACGGTGCAGATGTACCTCGCCTGCAACCTGGGGGTGGATGAGCGCATCGTGCAGAAACTCAACAAGACGCTGCTCAGTATGCAGCGCGACGGCGTGGTCGACGCGCTGCGCAAGCATTATCGCTAGGCTGACCTATATGGGCGCTAAGCTCAGTGGAATTGTTTGATATAGGACGCCACGCCGCCCAATAGCATCTCAATCGAGATCGCGGTCAGCACCAAGCCCATCAACCGCTCCAGCGCGGTGATCGCCTGCTCGCCCAGCAGCTTTTGCAGCTTGCCGGAAAACAGGAACACCAGCAGCGTCACCAGCATGCAGATGGTCAAGGCGCCCAGCCATTCCAGCATCCGCTCCGGCTCGCGGGTGGACATCAGCAGCACGGTGGCCATCGCCGAGGGGCCGGCGATCAACGGCACGGCGATCGGCACGATGAAGGGCTCGCCGTGCATCTTGTCGCCGCCGAACACGCTGCCCTCGCCGGGGAAGATCATCTTGATGGCGATCAGGAACAGAATCACGCCGCCGGCCACCCGCATCGAATCATCGGTCAGATGCATCAAGTCCAGAAAATTGCGGCCAAAGAACATGAAGGCGGACAGCACCAGGAAGGCGATCAGGCATTCGCGGTAGACCACGCGGCGGCGGCGTTCCGGCTTGACCTGCTTGAGCGCGGCGATGAACAGCGGAATATTGCCCAGCGGATCGGTGATCAGGATCAGCAGGACGGTGGCGGACAGAAAAGAGGTTTGCATGGTGTGTGCTTGCAGCGTTGAGTGGTATCAATGGCGCGCAGGCCCTGGGCGTAAGGCTCTGGATTTTTAAGCGCGCGTCCGGGCGGGATTATCTCATGGCGATGCCGAATGGGTTAGTGCGGATTGCGACGGTTTTATTCGTTTGGCCTGCCGGCTCGTCTGCCCGCCAGGCGCGGCTGGCGGGCGTTGGCGGGCTTAGCTCAGTTCCTGCAACGCTTCATAAGCCTGTTGCAAGCGCCGGGCAAAGGATTCGAGCAGACAATATACCTGCTCGCGCTCCAGATGCTCGATCTCGGTCTGGTCCAGCAGCGTCAGCAACTCGGCCAGCGCGTTGCGGATCGGACCTAGCTTCAGCGAGGCGGCGTGACAGATGTCGTGGATGGATTGGCTGCAGTGCGTCAGCCGTTTTAGCTCAGGTTCGAGGATGCGCAGTGCGTTTTGTTGCAGGCTCTGCGCGTGCGGCTGCTGGATCAGGCGGTCTAGTTCAATGAGGCTGGGGAAGGGATTCATGGCTGCGCCTCCGGAACCGAGGCGCGGGCCGGGGCGGCTCGGGGGATCGCTGAAAGTTTAAACGAATCGGCGGAGGCGGCGATTGAGGAGCGGGTTGAGGCCATGAGCCTCAAAACGGCCTGAAGACCGCACTTTATATTCTGGAGCAATACATCATAAAAACGGCGAGCCATGGCTCGCCGTTTTGTTGTCCGCGTGCTGTGTTATTCCGCGGCGTGATCGTCCTGCTCGATGGTCTCGGCCTGCTCGCCCGGTTTTTCCTTGCGGGCGCTGCCTTCCACCATATTGATGACGAACAGCCGGCATTGCAGCGAGCCGTTGTACAACGGGGTGCGGCGCTTGGGCGACAGGTGGATCAGCTTGGCCAGACGCAGGTCGCCGCTGAACAGGTTGGCGTGCCAGCCGGCGAAGTGTGCCTTCAGCCAGTCGCCCAGTTGCGGATACCATTCAGCCAGCTGGTCCAGTTCGTCCATGCGCACGCCGTAGGGCGGGTTGGCCACCAGGATGCCGTTTTCGCCGTTGGGGCGAGCGTCCAGCACATCCATCGCTTTCAGTTCCACCAGGCCGGAGAGGCCGGCGCGCTCCAGGTTGTCCTTGGCGACGTTGATGATGGCCTGGTCGCGGTCGGAGCCGTTGATCGTCAGCTTGGTCAGCGGCTTTTCGGCGTGTTGAGCGTCCAGCAGCAGTTTTTCCCAACTGGCGGAATCGAAGCCGCGCAGTTTCTGGAAGGCGAATTTGCGTTGGCGGCCCGGCGCGCGGTTCAGCGCGATGTCGGCGGCTTCCACCAGGAAGGTGCCGCTGCCGCACATCGGGTCCAGCAGCGGCTGGCTGCCGTTGTAGCCGGTCAGCATCAGGATGCCGGCGGCCAGGTTTTCACGCAGCGGCGCGTCGCCGGTTTCCTGGCGCCAGCCGCGCTTGAACAGCGGCTCGCCGCTGGTGTCCAGGTAGATGGTGGCGCTGTCTTCAGTCAGGAAAACATGGATGCGCACGTCCGGGTGACGGGTGTCGACATTGGGCCGGCCCAGCTGCGCCTGGCGGAAGCGGTCGCAGATCGCGTCCTTCACCTTCAGCGAGATGAAATCCAGGCTCTTGAAGTGGCAGCGGATGGCGTCGGTCTTCAGCTTGATGCTGTTGGACACGTCGAACCAGCGCGGCCAGTCCACGTTCATCGCCAGGCGGTAGATGTCCTGCTCGTTGCGGTAGCCGCCTTGGGCCAGTTGCAGCAGCACGCGGCTGGCGGTGCGGCTGTGCAGGTTGGCCGCCATCAGCAGATCGCGGTCGCCGGCGAAAGCCACGCCGCCGTCGGCGGTGGCGATGTCGCGCGCGCCCAGGCCGCGCAGTTCGTCGGCCAGGATGGCTTCCAGGCCGCGCGGGCAGGGGGCGAACAGGGACAGCACGCTGTCGCGCACCTGGGTCAGGCTAGGCGCTTGGCGTTCGGAAGGCGCATGGCGCGGTGCTTCGGCGTAGCGGTGTTCGCCGCGGGTTTCCACGCGGTGTTGGTCGCCCAGCGGCTTCAGGCGGCCGGCGCCGGGTTTACCGAACTGTTGGCGAGTTTCGCCTTCGCGACGCTCGTGGCGCGGGCGTTCTTCTTGCTGCCAGCTTTGGCGCGGGGCGCGTTCGGCGTCGTCGCGGCGGTCGTCGTTGTCGCGATAGGACGGTTTGCTGAACAGCTTGCGCGGGCCGCCTTCGCTGCGTTCGGCCGGCTCGCTTTGCCGCCGGTCCTGACGCGGCGCTTGTTCGCTGTCGTCGCGGCGGAAGCGGTTGTCGCGTTCGGCGGATTTGCCGAACAGCTTGCGCGGGCCGTCCTCGCCGCGTTCAGCGGGTTCGTTTTGCTGCCACGGCTTGCGGGGCGCTTGTTCGGCGTCGTCTCGGCGGAAACGGTTGTCGCGGTCGCCGTGTTGGCGCTCTTGCCACGGCTTGCGCGGGGCGTCGTCGCGGCGGTCGCTATGCTGGCGCTCTTGCCACGGTTTGCGCGGGGCATCGTCGCGGCTCTCGCCGTGTTGACGTTCCTGCCATGGCTTGCGTGGTGTTTGCTCGGCGTCGTCACGGCGGAAGTGGTTGTCGCGGTTGGCAGATTTGCCGAACAGCTTGCGCGGACCATCTTCGCGCTGCTCGCTGTGCTGGCGTTCCTGCCACGGCTTGCGCGGGGATTGTTCTGAGTCGTCGCGGCGGAAGCGCTGCTCTCGGTCGGCGGACGGGTTGAACGGCTTGCGCGGCTGATCCACATGGCGCTCGCCGTCGCGCTGTTGCCAGCGCGGCTTGCCTTGCGGCGCGCCTTGTTCGCCGTCCCGCTCCAGATGCAGCGGTTTGCGGCCGGACGGGCCGCGGTCGCGGCTGTAAGGCTTGCGTTCTTGTTCCACGTCCGCGGCGGCGTTCAGCGGTTTGCGGCCGGATGGGCCGCGGTCGCGGCTGTAATCGCGCGGTTCGCGGTCTTCGCGGTGATGGAAGGGCTTTTTGGGGCCGCTGCCTTGCGGGCGTTCTTCGCCGTCACGGGCGAAGCTGCGCGGTTGCCAGTTGTTGCCGCGCTCTTTATTGAAGCGGTCCTGCTTGAAATTATCTTGGCCTTCGTTGCGTTCAAAGCGCTGCTGGCCTTGCGGGCGGCGTTCGTTGCCATACGGCTTGTCGCGCCCGGCTTGTTGGTCGCGTCCTTGGTAGGGGCCGCGCTTGCCGCCGTCTCGCGGGGCTTGTCCCTGTCCTGCGCCGCGGTCCTGCCAGTTTGGCTTGGCATTGCCTGGGCGCGGGCCGGAATAGGGCGCGCGCGGCGAGGCGTCCGCCGAAGGCGCTTTCTTCTGGATCACGGGGCTTTTGCCGGCCGGGCTGTCTCCGCCTGCCGGCGAACTGGCCTCATTGTCGCGGCTATTGAAATCGCGGCGCATATTGGCACGCTGGCGGGAACGGAAACTGGACATGGAACTTCCTTGAGTAAGCAGACTTTTAAGCAATTCTTTGATTTTAACTTATTTGTCCGGAGGCTGCTTGGTGACTGCAAGGGTTTCCGCTACCATATCCGGTTCGATTCAAGATGATAAATGATGTTGCACAGCTCATTCGCCGCGCGGCTGACCGCCTGGCAAAAAATGCATGGACGCCATGATTTGCCATGGCAAGTCAGCGACCCGTACCGGATTTGGCTGTCCGAGATCATGCTGCAGCAGACCCAGGTCAAAAGCGTGCTGGAATATTACCCGCGCTTTCTCGCCCGCTTTCCGGACGTGGCGGCTTTGGCCGCCGCGCCGCAGGAGGATGTGCTGACACTGTGGAGCGGCCTGGGCTATTACAGCCGGGCGCGCAATCTGCATAAGGCGGCGCAGATGGTGATGGCCGAGTTTGGCGGCCGCTTCCCGACCGAGCGCTTGCAACTGGAGCGCCTGCCCGGGGTGGGGCGTTCCACCGCGGCGGCGATTGCTTCTTTTGCTTTCGGCCGGCGGGAAACCATTCTGGACGGCAACGTCAAGCGCGTGCTGACCCGCTGTTTCGGCGTTGCCGGTTTCCCCGGCGAGAAGGCGGTGGAGCAGCGTTTGTGGTGCTTGGCCGAAACATTGTTGCCGCAGGATGAGGCGCTGATGAGCGCCTACACTCAAGGTTTGATGGACTTGGGCGCCACGGTGTGCAGCCGCGGCAAGCCGGCTTGTACCGTCTGTCCGATGGTGGACGGCTGCGTGGCGGCGCGCGAGGGGCGCACCGGAGAGCTGCCGACGCCGCGGCCCAAAAAGGCGGTGCCCACGCGCCATACGGTGATGCTGCTGGCCACGCACGAGGACAAGGTGTGGCTGCAGCGGCGGCCGCCTTCCGGCATTTGGGGCGGACTGTTGTCGTTGCCGGAGTTCGAGACCTCGACGCAGGCCGAGGACTGGCTGCAGCGCGCGGGGCAGGGCGACGCGTTGCCGGCCTGGCCGGAGTTGGAACATGTATTCACGCATTATCGTTTGATCATTACGCCGTTGCCGGCGCGCCTGGATGGCTTGAACGGCGGCGCGGCGATGGAAGACAACGGCCAGTGGCTGCCGTTGGCGGAAGCGCCGGACGCCGGTGTGCCCGCGCCGGTGCGCCGGTTGTTGTTGCGCTTGGCCGAGTAGCCGGGCGCTGTCGAAACACGATTTGATTGAGTTACTGGGTTGATATGGTTTCCGTAGTTCGTTCGATGGCTGACACCCTGGCAGACGCGGCTAATCCGCAGCGCTGGCTGGAGGGCTTGTCTTCTTCGCTGAGCGGCGAAGAGCAGGCGATGATCACCCGCGCCTTTGACGAGGCGCGCGCCCTGTACTGCGGCAAGACCATGGCCCAGACCGGCGAGGATTTGTTCAACCACGCGGTGGCCGCGGCCGCTATCGTGGCGGATCTGAATCTGTTGCCGGACGCCATCGTCGCCACCTTGATGTTCGCCGCTTCGGATTACCGCGATGACTGGCAGGCCTGGCTCTCCGAAACCTTCAATCCGACGGTGGCGGTGTTGGTGGAGGGGGTCAACGGCGTGCGCCGCATCACCGAGCTGGCGCGCATAGACAAGCTCTCCACGCCGGAGGAGCGCGCGCGTCAGGCGGAAACCATGCGCAAGATGCTTCTGGCCATGGTGGCGGACATCCGCGTGGTGCTGATCAAGCTGGCCTGGCGCACCCAGACCATGCACTACCTGGCGGAAGTGGCCGATGAGACGGTGCGCCGCCGCATCGCCACGGAAACGCTGGACCTGTTCGCGCCCTTGGCCAACCGCCTGGGGGTGTGGCAGATCAAGTGGGAGCTGGAAGACCTGGGCTTCCGTCATACCGAGCCGGACAGCTATAAGCGCATCGCCAAACTATTGGACGAGCGCCGGCTGGAGCGCATCGATTATATCGACCGGCTGCTGGACACCTTGCGCACGGAACTGAAGAACGCCGGCGTGAAGGCGGAGGTGGCCGGCCGGCCCAAGCACATCTTCTCCATCTGGAAAAAGATGAAGAAGAAAAAGCTGGATTTCTGCGAGCTTTACGACATCCGCGCGGTGCGTATTCTGGTGGAGCGGCTGCCGGACTGCTACACGGCGCTGGGCATTATTCACGGGACCTGGCAGCCGATTCCCGGCGAGTTCGACGACTACATCTCCCACCCCAAGGCCAATAATTACCGCAGCTTGCACACCGCGGTGATCGGTCCGGAGGACAAGGCGGTGGAGGTGCAGATCCGCACTTTCGAAATGCACGAGCACGCCGAGTTCGGCGTGGCCGCGCACTGGCGCTATAAGGAGGGCGGCAAGGGCGACGCCGCCTACGAGGAGAAAATCTCCTGGCTGCGCCAATTGCTGGACTGGCGCGAGGAGATGTCTGACCGCGAAGGTCTGGCCGAGGCGTTCAAGACCGAGCTGTTCGCCGACACCATCTATGTGTTGACGCCGCAAGGCCGGGTGATAGCCTTGCCCTTTGGCGCCACCCCCATCGACTTCGCCTATTCGGTGCACACCAATCTGGGTCACCGTTGCCGCGGGGCCAAGGTGGAGGGGCAGATCGTGCCCCTGTCCACGCCGCTGCAAAACGGCCAGCGGGTGGAAATTCTCACGGCCAAGGAGGGCGGGCCCTCGGTGAACTGGCTGCACGACGGCTGGGTGAAGAGCCATCGCGCCATTTCCAAGATCCGCCAGCACATCCGCCTGCTCAACGCGGACACCGTGCGCGAAACCGGCAAGATGCTGTTTGAGCGCGAGCTGGCACGCCACAGCCATATGCAACCCAATCTGGGCGCGCTGGCGGAGAAGCTGGGCTACGACAAACTGGAAGAAGTGTACGGCGCGCTGGGCCACGGCGAGCTGACCACGCGCGTGGTGTCCAACGCCATCGTCAGCTTCGCGCCTCCACCGCCGACGGACGTGGCGCCGGAAAGCCTGGTCAAGGCCAGTAAAGGCGGTCACGACGCCGGCGGCGTGCTGATCGAGGGCGTGGACAATCTGATGACGGTGCTGGCCAAGTGCTGCAAGCCGGCGCCGCCTGACGGGGTGATGGGCTTTGTCACCAAGGGGCGCGGCATTTCCATTCACCGTACCAATTGCCTGACTCTGAAGAAGCTGTCGGTGGCCGCGCCGGAGCGGCTGATCGCCGCGGAATGGGGCGATCAGCGCAGCAGCGTGTTCCCCATCGACATTGAAATCATCGCAATGGACCGCCCCGGCCTGCTGCGCGACCTGTCGGATGTGCTGTCGCGAGAGAAGTTGAACCTGATCGGCGTCAACACCCTGTCGCGCGACACCCGCGCCCGCATGCGCTTTACCGTGGAGGTGCGCCAGGTGCAGGACATCAGCCGGGTGTTGTCGCGGATGATGGAGTTGAGCGGGGTGCAGGAGGCGCGGCGTTTGTAAGAACCTGTTTACGATCGGCTGCGCGTCGGCGATACGGCGTTGAAACCAAGCTCAAAATGCTCATGTACCACTTGACCATTCCGCTGTTTCGCCCGTTTTCGCCTTGTCTCGCCTTAGCTCGCGAGATTGTAAACACGTTCTAAGGCGCGGCCGAGTTTGCGTTGGCACAAGTTCCCTGACGCTGTGCATTGCTTTGACTTGAAGAAATTTTCATAATGGTTTTTTTGCGCCGCCGCCAACCGGCGGCGCTGAAGCTTTGGAACGGCTGGCGAGTGCGTCTGGCCGTTTCTCATTGAAAGGTTTGTTAGCCCATGTCCGAACTGATCGCCGCGGCGCGCCGCGCTCTGTCCCTGATGGACCTCACCACGCTGAACGACGACGACACTCACGACAAAGTCGCCGCGCTGTGCCGCAAGGCCAAGAGCGAAGCCGGAACCGTGGCCGCGGTTTGCGTGTATCCGCGCTTCGTGCCCATTGCCAAGAAGACCCTGCGCGAGGCCGGCTGCCCCGAGGTGAAAGTAGCCACCGTCACCAACTTCCCGGCCGGCGACGACGATATCGCCATTGCGGTGGCGGAAACCCGCGCCGCGATCGCCTACGGCGCGGACGAGGTCGACGTGGTGTTCCCGTACCGGGCGCTGATGGCCGGCAACCGCGAGGTGGGGGCGCAACTGGTGGCGGCCTGCAAGGACGCTTGCGACGGCAAGACCTTGAAAGTCATCATCGAAAGCGGCGAGCTCAAGGATGAGGCGTTGATCCGCGAGGCCAGCCTGATTTCCATCCAGGCCGGCGCCGATTTCATCAAGACCTCCACCGGCAAGGTGCCGGTGAACGCCACGCTGGAAGCGGCCGGCGTGATGTTGTCCGCCATCCGCGAAACCGGCGGCGCTTGCGGCTTCAAGGCGGCCGGCGGCGTGCGCACCGCGGCCGAGGCGGTGGAATATCTGGACCTGGCCGAGCATCTGCTGGGCGCGGAATGGGTGAGCGCGGAGCGCTTCCGTTTCGGCGCCTCCGGCCTGTTGGGCAATTTGCAGGCGGAAATTCAAGGGGGCGAGATCAAGCCGATCAGCGGCTACTGATCGCTCGCCGTTTCATCGCCGCTGACAACCCCCCCCCTGATGCCGCGTTGCGCCGACTTATCGGCGCGCCTTGCCTCAGGTGCTCTACGCGGTTTTGTCAGTGGCTCTTGGAACGTGTTTACGATCTCGCGAGCAAGAGCGAGACAAGGTGAAAACGGCTGAGAAAGCGGAATGGTCAAGTGGTGCATGAGCATTTCGAAGGGGTGCTCACCGTGTAACGCCCCACTACGCGCAGCAGATCGTAAACAGGTTCTTAAATCCTTGGCCGTGGCGTTGGGGCCCGGCCATTATTTATTGCTTGCGGCGCGCTGCGCCGCGGCAGGCGCAAGGCAGGGAGAATGCCATGTTTTTGCCTCAGGAAATCATTCGCAAGAAACGCGACGGCCAGGCGTTGTCGCAACAGGATATCCAACAGTTCGTCGCCGGCATCACCGACGGCAGCGTGGCCGATAGTCAAATCTCCGCGCTGACCATGGCGGTGTACTTCAACGGCATGGCCCTGGAAGAAAACGTGCATATGGCGTTGGCGATGCGCGACTCCGGCCGCCGCATGCAGTGGAGCGACCTTAATCTGCCCGGCCCTGTGGTGGACAAGCACTCCACCGGCGGCGTCGGCGACGTGGTGTCGCTGATGCTGGGGCCGATGGTGGCCGCCTGCGGCGGCTTCGTGCCCATGATTTCCGGCCGCGGCCTGGGCCATACCGGCGGCACGCTGGACAAGCTGTCGGCGATTCCCGGCTACAATCCTTTCCCCAGCCCGGACGAGTTCCGCCGCGTGGTCAAGGAAGTGGGCGTGGCCATCATCGGCCAGACTTCGGACCTGGCACCGGCCGACCGCCGCGTTTACGCGGTGCGCGACGTGACTGCGACGGTGGAGTCGGTGGCGATGATCACCGCGTCGATTCTGTCCAAAAAACTGGCCGCCGGCCTGGACGCCCTGGTGATGGACGTGAAGGCCGGCACTGGCGCTTTCATGCCGACGATGGAGAAATCCGTGGAACTGGCGGAGCGCATCGTCAAGGTGGGCAACGGCGCCGGCGTGGCCACCAGCGCGCTGATCACCGAAATGAGCCAGCCGCTGGCCTGGACCGCCGGCAATAGCATAGAAACCCGCGAGGCGGTGCGCTACCTGAAGGGCGACGAGCGCAATCCGAGGCTGCATGAAGTCACCATGGCGCTGTGCGCCGAGATGCTGGTGGTGGGGAAATTGGCCAAGGACGAGGCCGAGGCGCGCGACAAGCTGCAGACCGCGCTGGATTCCGGCCGCGCCGCCGAGATCTTCGGCCGCATGGTGGCCGCGCTGGGCGGCCCGGCCGACTTCATGGAGAACTATGATTCCCATATGGCGCCGGCTCCCATCGTGCGCCCGGTGCTGGCCGAGCGCGCCGGCTTCGTCGGCGGCATGGACACCCGAGGCATCGGCATGGCGGTGTGCGCGCTGGGCGGCGGGCGCCGCCTGCCCAGCGACGAGCTGGATTTCCGAGTCGGCCTGTCCCGCTTTGTCGAGCTGGGGCAGCGCATCGACGCCGGCGCGCCGCTGGCTTATATTCACGCGGCAGACGAAAACAGCTTCGCCGACGCGGAGCGCCGCCTCAAGGCGGCGATCCAACTGGCGGACGCGGCACCTTCCGCGTTGCCGTTGGTCTATCAGAAGATTCGCCAGCAGTAATCCCGGAGCGGCAATATGAAACGAGCCATCATTCTCATTCTGGATTCGCTGGGCATCGGCGCCGCCGCCGACGCCCCGCAGTTCGGAGACGCCGGCAGCAACACGCTGGGCCACATCGCCATGGAGGCGGCCGCCGGCCGCGCCAACATCGGCCGCAACGGCGCGCTGACCCTGCCCAATCTATCCCGCATGGGCCTTGGGCACGCCTGCCGCTTGTCCTCCGGCTATTTCCCGGAGGGCATGGACCCGGCGGAGCCCGTGGCGGCCTACGGCTACGCGCGCGAGCTGTCCAGCGGCAAGGACACGCCCTCTGGCCACTGGGAAATCGCCGGCGTGCCGGTATTGTTCGACTGGGGCTATTTCAGCGACCACGACAACAGCTTCCCGCAAGAACTGCTGGACGCCATCGTCGCCAAGGCGGAACTGCCCGGCTATCTGGGCAACTGTCACGCCTCCGGTACCGAGATTCTGGACCGGCTCGGCGAGGAGCATATGAAGAGCGGCAAGCCCATCTTCTACACCTCGGCGGATTCGGTGTTTCAGATCGCCTGTCATGAAGAAACCTTCGGCCTGGAGCGTTTGTACCAGCTGTGCAAGATCACCCGCGAACTGCTGGAGCCGTACAATATCGGCCGCGTCATCGCCCGTCCCTTCGTCGGCGAAGGCAAAGGCCAGTTTGTGCGCACCGGCAATCGCAAGGACTTGGCGGTGGAGCCGCCGGCGGCTACGGTGCTGGAAAAACTGGCCAAGGCCGGCGGCGACGTGGTGTCCATCGGCAAGATCGCCGACATCTACGCCCATGTCGGCATTACCCACAAGCACAAGGCCACCGGCTTTGACCAATTGTGGGACGCCACCCTGGGCGCGATGCGCGATCACCGTGAGCGGCCGGCCATCATCATGGCCAACTTCGTCGACTTCGACTCCAGTTACGGCCACCGCCGCGACACCGCCGGCTACGCCCGCGCGCTGGAGGAGTTCGACGCGCGTCTGCCTGAGGTGATGGCGGCGCTTGGCGACGACGATATTCTGATCTTGTCCGCGGACCATGGCTGCGATCCCACCTGGGAGGGCACGGACCATACCCGCGAACATATCCCGGTGCTGTGCTACGGCAAGAACGTGCCGGCCGGCTCCCTGGGCGAACGCGCGACCTTTGCCGACATCGGCCAGACCGTGGCGGCTCACCTGGGCCTGAGCCCCATGGATTACGGCCAGTCCTTCCTGTGAGACGCGGCTGAATGCAATACGCCTCGGCGTTGACGCGCCGGGGCTCTTTTGAATTTGGAGACTAAAGACGATGGCGACCCCACATATCAACGCCCAACCGGGCGATTTTGCCGAAACCGTGCTGATGCCGGGCGACCCGCTGCGCGCGAAGATGATCGCGGAAACCTTTCTGGAAGACGCCAAGCTGGTGACCACGGTGCGCAATGTGTTCGGCTACACCGGCACCTACCAGGGCAAACGCCTGTCGGTGATGGCTCACGGCATGGGTATTCCGTCCGCCAGCATCTACACCACCGAGCTGATCAAGGACTACGGCGTCAAGAACATCATCCGCATCGGCTCTTGCGGCGCGGTGACGCCTGACATCAAATTGCGCGAGCTCTTCGTCGCCATGGGCGCGTCTACCGACAGCAAGGTCAACCGCATGCGCTTTAACGACCACGACTACGCCGCCATCGCCGATTACGGCCTGCTGCGCGCCGTGGTGGACACCGCGGCGGAGCAGGGCAAGCCGGTGACGGTGGGCAATGTGTTCTCCGCCGATCTGTTCTACGGCGTGCAGCCCAATATGCTGGAAGTGCTGGACAAAATGCAGGTCAAGGTCATCGAAATGGAGCTGGCCGGCATCTACAGCGTGGCCGCGCAATACGGCGCGCGCGCGGTGGGCATTCTGACGGTGTCCGACATTATCCCCACCGGCGAGGCCACCAGCGCCGAAGAGCGTCAAACCACCTTCCGCGACATGATGGAAGTGGCTCTGGCCGCGGCGATCAAGCTGTAAGCGTTTGCCGATTGTCTGACAGCGCAACGGGGCCTTTAGGCCCCGTTTTGGCGTCTGGAAGGGCAAAAATCGAGATAAGAGACAAGGCCGCTCCCAGTTTGCCTTGCAGTGCGGTGGTGATTTTGTCATTGATTTAATAGTGGTTTTTGTGTTTGTGACGTAAAAAGCCACGTTTTATAGTGCGATGCACAAAAAGCCT
This sequence comes from Chromobacterium sp. Rain0013, assembly GCF_015291765.1. Taxonomy (NCBI): domain Bacteria; kingdom Pseudomonadati; phylum Pseudomonadota; class Betaproteobacteria; order Neisseriales; family Chromobacteriaceae; genus Chromobacterium; species Chromobacterium sp. Rain0013. Next base: position 4,720,171 of record NZ_CP031514.1, on the reverse strand, counting down.
TGCAATGAAGCAAGTCTCTGCAGATAATGAAACCTGCATCAGGACGTGGCATGCAAAGTGTGCGTTTTGGTGTTGTCTCCTCCATCCTCCTTCTTTAGGTGGAACTTGGCGCAACAAAGCTAGATGTTGCGCTTTTTTTTTGCCCCGCCTCCGCCAAACCCTTCATTCCAACCGCATTTTTCCCTCCGCGGGAGCATCGCCGCCCGGTAGCCGGATTTCTGTTGTCTCACAAGGGTTTGACAGCTGGATCGGGGCTGTAATAGAATCCGTAACTTTCAAGAATTACGATGGAAGAGTTCCATGAAGACCTTTTCTGCCAAGCCGCATGAGGTTAAACGCGACTGGTTTGTGGTCGATGCCAACGACAAGGTTTTGGGCCGCCTCGCTGCTGAGATCGCCCGTCGCCTGCGTGGCAAACACAAGCCGGAATACACCCCGCACGTAGATACCGGCGATTTCATCGTCGTGGTCAACGTCGAGAAGCTGCGCGTTACCGGTGCCAAGGCACAAGACAAGAAGTACTACCGTCACTCCGGCTACCCGGGTGGTATCTACGAGCGCAGCTTCACCGAACTGCAAGACAAGTTCCCGGAACGCGTTCTGGAAAAAGCCGTAAAAGGCATGCTGCCGAAGGGTCCGCTGGGCTACGCCATGATCAAGAAACTCAAGGTGTACTCCGGTTCCGAGCATCCGCACACTGCTCAACAGCCGAAAGTGCTGGAAATCTGATTTTAAGGCGTAGAAATGAACGGTAAATACTACTACGGCACCGGCCGTCGCAAGAGCTCCGTAGCTCGCGTGTTCATGCAAAAGGGCTCGGGCCAGATCATCGTCAACGGCAAGCCGGTTGATGAATATTTCGCTCGTGAAACCGGTCGCATGGTAATCCGCCAGCCGCTGGCGCTGACCGAAAACCTCGAATCCTTCGACATCAAGGTGAATGTTGTCGGCGGCGGCGAAACCGGCCAAGCCGGCGCGATCCGTCACGGCATCACCCGCGCGCTGATCGACTTCGACACCGCGTTGAAGCCGGCTCTGTCCGCTGCTGGTTACGTGACCCGCGACGCTCGTGAAGTTGAGCGTAAAAAAGTCGGCCTGCGCAAAGCTCGCCGCGCCAAGCAGTTCTCCAAGCGTTAATTCGCCGAATTCTGTTTTCAAGAAAACCGCCTGCGTTTGCCAGGCGGTTTTTTCTTTGCCTGTCGTTTTCCCGCTTCTCCCCTTTCATATTGCAAGGCAGCATCGCAGTGCCTACACTGTCGTTTTTGCGACGCTGTTTTATATAAAGGAATGGGCATGATCAAGGTGGGAATCGTCGGGGGCACCGGTTACACGGGTGTCGAATTGCTGCGCTTGCTGGCAGGCCATCCGTCGGCGCGCGTGACCGCGGTCACCTCGCGCAAGGAGGCCGGCATGAAGGTGGCCGACTTGTTTCCCAGCTTGCGAGGTCGCATCGATCTGGCGTTTTCCACTCCCGACGAAGCCCGGCTGCAGGACTGCGATGTGGTGTTTTTCGCCACACCCAACGGTATTGCGATGAACGAGGCGCGCGAACTGCTGGCCGCCGGCGTGCGGGTGGTGGACCTGGCCGCCGATTATCGGATCCAGGATGTCGCCGAGTGGGAAAAATGGTACGGCATGAGCCACGGCTCGCCGGATCTGGTGGCCGAAGCGGTGTACGGGCTGCCGGAAATCAACCGCGAGGCCATACGCGGCGCGCGGCTGGTGGCGAATCCAGGCTGCTATCCGACCGCGGTACAGCTGGGCTTCCTGCCCTTGATCGAAGCCGGCGCGGTGGAGCTGTCCAGCCTGATCGCCGACTGCAAGTCCGGCGTGTCCGGCGCCGGGCGCAAGGCGGAAGTGGGCGCTTTGCTGGCCGAGGCCGGAGACTCTTTCAAGGCTTACGGCGTGGCAGGTCACCGCCATCTGCCTGAAATCCGTCAGGGCCTGGGCCGTGCGGCTGCTCAGCCTGTGGGGCTAACCTTTGTGCCGCACCTGACGCCGATGATACGTGGCATCCACGCCACGCTGTACGCGCGGTTGAAGGCCGACGTTGATGTGCAGGCGCTCTTCGAGCGCCGCTACGAGGGCGAAGCCTTTGTCGACGTGCTGCCGGCCGGCAGCCATCCGGAGACGCGCTCGGTGCGAGGCGCCAATGTGTGCCGCATCGCCGCGCACAGGCCGCAGGGCGGCGACACCGTGGTGGTGTTGTCGGTGATAGACAATCTGGTCAAGGGCGCGGCGGGCCAGGCGGTACAGAACATGAACTTGATGTTTGGGCTGCCGGAACAGGCTGGGTTGGACATCGTTCCCTTGCTGCCATGAGACACCCGCGCATGCGCGGAAAGAACTAGTTCGCTTGAAGACTCGCCATCGGCCCCAATATCCGACTAAAATAGTGGGTGAATGCCGCTCTGCCGGCTTGAGAAGGGGTTTGAGAAACCGCAGCGCGCGCAGCCAGGCCGCTGTGGACTGTTGGCGGGTTTCTCGAGGCCCCGGAACTGAATTGCGAGGTTTGACATGACTAATGCTGCAACTGAAATGCCGTCCCCGATCAACTTCAGCCAAAGCGCTTGTTCCAAGGTGCAGGAGCTGATCGCCGAGGAAGGCAATCCCGATCTGAAACTGCGCGTCTTCGTGACCGGCGGCGGCTGCTCCGGCTTCCAGTACGGTTTCACATTTGACGAAATCGCAAATGAAGACGATACCGCTATAGAGAGACAAGGCGTGACCTTCCTGGTGGATCCGATGAGCTACCAGTATCTGGTCGGCGCTGAAATCGATTACCAGGAAAGCCTGGAAGGCTCCCAGTTCGTGATCCGCAATCCGAACGCTACCACCACCTGCGGTTGTGGTTCGTCGTTCTCGGTGTGATCCGGACGCGGTAGAATACAGGCTCGGGCTATTGCCCGGGCCTTTTTTATGGGGACAACAAAATGAATAAGCTGCCACCCGTCGTCTTGCCGAAGATCGAATTCACGCGTGAATTCGCGTTTAGCGATGCCGACTTCGAGCGCATTCGCAAACTGATCTACAAGGAAGCGGGCATTTCGTTGAACCCGTCGAAGAAAGACATGGTTTACGGCCGCCTGGTGCGTCGCATCCGCGAGCTGAAGCTTCCCGGCTTCGCCGCCTACGTCGATTTTCTGGAGTCAATCAGCGGCAAGCGCGAGTTTGAACAGTTCGTCAACGCGCTGACCACCAATCTGACTTTCTTCTTCCGCGAAGAACATCATTTCCCGCTGCTGGCCGAGCATCTGAAGAAGAAAGCGGCGGCAGGCGGAGAACTGGCGATCTGGTGCGCGGCGTCGTCCACCGGGGAAGAGCCGTACTCGCTGGCGATCACCGCCTTGGAGGCGGTGCCGGGCGCGCGCATCAGCGTGCTGGCCACCGACCTGGACACCAGCGTGCTGGAAACCGGGCGCAAGGGCATTTACGCCGCCGACAAAGTGGCGCGCCTGCCGCCCGGTTACGCCGCGAAGTACTTCGACAAGCAGCCGGACGGCAGCTTCCAGGCCAAGGCCCAGCTGCGCAATATGATCACCTTTCAGCGTTTGAACCTTGTGGAGAGCAACTGGTCGGTTAAACGTCAGTTCGATGCCATTTTCTGCCGCAACGTCATGATTTACTTCGATCGCGACACCCAGTTCGGCGTGCTAAAGCGCTTTGCGCCGCTTTTGAAGCCGGACGGCCTGCTGTTCGTTGGTCATTCCGAGAATTTCTATTTCGCGTCGGATTATTTTCATCTGCGCGGCAAGACGGTTTACGAGCACGCGAAGAAGCCGTAAGAACCTGCTTCAAAGTCTTGCGAGCAAGGGCGAGACAAGGCGAAAACGGCTGGGAAAGCGGAATGTGCAAGCGGCGCATGAGCATTCGAAGCCGGTTTCAACGCGGAATCGCCGACGCGTAGCAGACCATGAGCAGGTTCTAACAGCGGATTGCGGCTGGCAAGGCTAATGGGCAAGCGGGTCTTGCCCATTGGCTTTTGTGGAGAGTCGATGAGAGTAGTTGTCCTGGGCGCCGGCGTCATCGGCGTGTCCACCGCCTGGTTTTTGGCGGAGAGGGGCCACCAAGTGGTGGTGGTAGACCGCGCCAGCGGCGCGGCGAGAGAAACCAGTTTCGCCAATGGCGGCCAGATTTCGGTCAGTCAGTCCGAGCCTTGGGCTAATCCACGCGCGCCTTGGCGGGTATTGAGTTGGCTGTTGCGCGACGACGCGCCGCTGTTGTTCCGGCCCCGGCTGGATGCGAGGCAATGGCGCTGGGGGTTGGATTTCCTGCGTGAATGCATGCCGGGGCGCAGCGAGCGCAATATGCGCCAGATGGTGGCGCTTGGCCTGTACAGCCGCGATACGCTGCGCGGCTTGCGCCGGGAACTGGGCATCGATTACCAGCAGTTGCAGCGTGGCATTCTGACTTTGCTGTTTTCGCCGGCGGAACTGGCGCAGGCCCGGAACATCTGCGAACGGATGCGCGCGCTGGGTGTGGAAAAAAGCCTGCTGACGCCTCTGCAGGCGTTGGAGCGGGAGCCGGCCTTGGCGCGCATTCAGCCCGAGCTGAGCGGCGCGTGCTGGAGCCCGGACGACGAGTCCGGCAACGTGCATCTCTTCACCGTCGCTCTGGCCCAGGCCTGTGCGCTGCGTGGCGTGGAGTTCCGCTTTCAGACGCGGATCAATGCGCTGGAGTGCGCCGACGGCGCGGTGAGCGGAGTGTCCGTTACCGCCGCTGACGGCGCTTACGGGCGGATTGAGGCAGACGCCTATGTTTTGGCGCTGGGTTCTTATTCGCCATTGCTGGCGGCGCAGGCCGGTTTGCGCCTGCCGGTGTACCCGGCCAAGGGCTATTCCGCCACTCTGCCGATTCTGGATGCGGCCGCCGCGCCGTTGACCAGCATTACAGACGAGGCCCACAAGGTGGTGGTGTCGCGGCTGGGCGACGAATTGCGCATCGCCGGCACTGCTGAGCTGTCCGGCTATTCCACCCACCTTGAGCCGCGGCGTTGCGATTTGTTGCTGCAGCGCGGCCGCGCCTTGTTCGGCGACGCTTGTGATTGGGAGCGCGCCCGTTTCTGGAGCGGCCTGCGGCCGGCCACGCCGGGCAATGTGCCGCTGATCGGCCCCAGCCGCTTGAGGCGTTTGTATCTGAATACCGGCCACGGCACCTTGGGTTGGACCGAAGGCGCAGGCTCCGGGCGCGCGCTGGCCGAGATCATCAGCGGCGAAACGCCAGCGTTGGATTTTGAGTTTTGCCGTGCTTGAGCGATAGGCTCAACTGAAGCGAGTCGATGCCCGACGCATGGTAAAATCGCGCCGATTCGGATTCCCATCGTCCGCCGCCGGCGGGCTAAGCCATTCATATCCAGGAAAGATCGTCATGCGTATCGGAACGCCGCAAAGTCGCAGTGCCGTCAGGGTGATGTTGTTGGGCAGCGGAGAGCTGGGCAAGGAGGTGGTGATCGCCTTGCAGCGGCTGGGAGTGGAAACCGTCGCCGTGGATCGTTACGCCGGCGCGCCGGCGATGCAAGTGGCCCACGCCAGCCATGTGATCGACATGTCGGACGCCGCGGCCTTGCGCCGGCTGGTGGAGCAAGTGCGCCCGCATCTGATCGTGCCGGAGATCGAGGCCATCGCCACCGACGAGCTGCTGCGCATTGAGGCGGACGGCCTGGCCGAAGTGATTCCCACCGCGCGCGCCGCCCACTTGACGATGAACCGCGAAGGAATACGCAGACTGGCGGCGGAGGAGCTGGGGCTGCCCACCTCGCCGTACGCGTTCGCGTCCAGTTTGGAAGAGTTGCAAGCCGCGATAGACGACGGTATCGGCTACCCCTGCCTGGTGAAGCCGGTGATGTCGTCCAGCGGCAAGGGGCAATCCCTGTTGCGCGGGCCGGAGGACGTGGCCAAGGCTTGGCAGTACGCCGCCAGCAGCGGCCGAGTGGACAAGGGCAGGGTGATTGTCGAGGGTTTCATCGATTTCGATTATGAAATCACTCAGTTGACCGTGCGCGCGACGGACGAGGCAGGCGGCATCGCCACGCATTTCTGCGCGCCGGTCGGTCATTTGCAGCGCAGCGGCGATTACGTGGAAAGCTGGCAGCCACAGCCTATGAGCGAGTTGGCCTTATTGCGCGCGCGCGAGGTGGCCAAGGCGGTGACCGACGCGCTGGGCGGCCGAGGCTTGTTTGGCGTGGAGCTATTCATCAAGGGCGATCAGGTATGGTTCTCCGAAGTGAGCCCGCGGCCGCACGACACCGGTTTGGTGACGCTGGCGACTCAGCGCTGGTCCGAATTCGAACTGCACGCGCGGGCCATTCTGGGCCTGCCGGTGGACGCCGCGTTGTTTAGCGCCGGCGCGTCGGCGGTGATATATGGCGGCCTGGACGAGGCAGGCATCGCCTTTGACGGCGTGGATGCCGCCTTGCGAGTGCCGGGGGCGGACTTGCGTTTGTTCGGCAAGCCGGAAAGTTATTTGAAGCGCCGCATGGGCGTGGCTCTGGCTACGGCGGAGACGGTGGAACAGGCCCGCGAGCGGGCCAGAACGGCGGCCGCGCTGGTGCGGCCGACGACGGGGAATAAAGCGTGAGCGATGAAGTGCGGGAAATGACGCCCTATCAATTATTGGGCGGCGAAGGCGTGGTGCGTTGGTTGACTGACCGTTTTTACGACATCATGGATAGCGATCCGGCGGTCAAGCCGCTGCGCGATATGCACCCGCAGGACCTGAGCGGTTCGCGCCAGAAGCTGTTCATGTTCTTGTCCGGCTGGCTGGGAGGCCCTTCCTTGTACATGGAAGCCTTTGGCCATCCGCGGCTGCGCATGCGCCATATGCCGTTTGCGGTGGATGAGGCGGCGCGGGATCAGTGGATGTCCTGCATGAGCCGCGCGGTGGACGAACTGGTGGCCGAGGATTGGCTGAAACAAAAGCTGATCGAGGCTTTCCATAACACCGCCGATTTCATGCGCAATCAATAAAAAACTTGCAGCCAGCGCGCCAGTGTCCATGATGAGAGGAGGTTCTCGCATTTCATCTGGCGGAGATGGAGCGCATGGCGTGCAAGTTGTTGATATTGTGGCTGGGCTTGTGGGGATGCGCGGGCGTTGCTGAGGCGTGTCTGCCGCAAGCTTGGGCTTGCGCCTCGCCGTCCGACGAGGGAGGCAAATCCGCTCCCCGGAGCGCTGGCAGGGACATCACCATTGGCGGCCTGCGCTTTGAGCGCGAAGCGGTCAGCAATCGTCTGTCGTTGTCCCCGGTGCTGGACTTGAACAAGCAAGCTCAGCTGTCCTTGCGTTTGACGCCCAAGCAGTTTGGCCTGCGTTTGAAAGTGAACACCGACTGAGGCCCGTAGCCGCCTCAGCTTCCTGACAGCGGCGGAATCGAGTAGGTGCCGGTGACATGGGCCACAGGTTCTTCCAGCTCGGCCGACAACAGCAAGACCTCTCCCACCGCCAGCCGTTTGCCCAGCTTCAGGATGCGGCCTTCCGCAATCACGTCCGCCGGCGGCGGCTTACGCAGGAAGTTGATGTTGAGGCTGGTGGTGACGGCCAGTTCCACCCTGCCTATCATCCCCAGCACCACGGCGTACAGCGTGGCGTCGGCCAGCGCCATCAGGGCGGGGCCGGCGATGGTCCCGCCCGGCCGGATCAGGTCCGGGTTGAAGTGCATGCGCAATACCGCGCCGCCGTCTGCAATGGATTCGGTCCGGATGCCGAACAGGCGGACCAAGGGCAGTTCCTGATCGATCAGGCTTTGGAATTCCGGGACGGATAGACGAGGCATGGGGCGCTCCGGCGCGATGACCTAAACATCATCAAGCGCCGGGGCCCGGACGTCAATGCCCGGGGACTGGACTCAGCGCGGGCGGTGGCCGCGTTCGATCAGGACGCCGACGCGTTTGACGCCGGGCAGAATGCCCAGCTTGGTAACCGATACCCTGGCCCAAGGCGCGCCGAAGTCCTCGCGGATCACCTTGGCGATGTACTCCGCCAGCGCTTCCAGCAGCAGGAAATGCTGTTCCGCCAGCGCCTTGCGCAAGCGCTCCACCACGACACCGTAATGTATGGTGTCGCCGATATTGTCGCTGTGACAGGGCGCTTCGCTGGGAATGCCGATTTCCAGGTCGATTTCAATGGTTTGCGGGGCTTTCCGCTCCCATTCGTAGACACCGATAATGGTGTCGGCGCGCACTTCGCGCAGGAATATGATGTCCATCAGTTTGTCTGGGAGTTGGGGTTTGCCGCCCGATACCGTAAAATCCGAAGCCTTCTATTCTAATGGATACACCATGACCACGACAGCTTTTGCCTTTGTTGTTGCGGCTTATCTGATTGGCTCGCTCTCGTTCGCGGTGATTGTCAGCAAGGCCATGGGCATGGCCGACCCGCGCAGTTACGGCTCCGGCAACCCGGGCGCCACCAATGTGTTGCGCAGCGGTAAAAAGCTGGCGGCGGTGCTGACCTTGCTCGGCGACGGGGTCAAGGGCTGGGTGGCGGTAGCGTTGACCGCCTGGTTCGGCCCGCAATACGGCCTGGGCGAGCAGGCTATCGCGATGTCGGCGCTGGCGGTGCTGATCGGCCACATGTGGCCGGTGTTCTTCGGTTTCAAGGGGGGCAAGGGAGTGGCCACCGCGGTGGGGGTATTGCTGGGCTTTAGCCCGTGGCTGGCGCTGGCGGCATTGGCCACCTGGTTGTTTGTCGCTTTCGTGCTGAAAATCTCCTCGCTGTCCGCCATCGTCGCCTGTGTGCTTACACCGGTATACGCTTACTTCATCGTCGGGCCGCAAAGCGTTTATTTCGGCAGCTGCATCATCATCGCCATTCTGGTGGTGCATCGCCATAAGTCCAATCTGATCAAGCTCCTGACGGGGCAAGAGGACAAGATAGGCGGCAAGGGCACCGACAAGAGCTCCTCCTGAACGGTGTTCCGCCAAACATAAAGGCCGTCAATTACGACGGCCTTTTGTTTTTGAGCAGCCAGGATCAGCCGTCGGACAGCACCCGCAGGTGGGCGGCCACGCTGCGGCCCAGCGCCGACAGGTCGTAGCCGCCTTCCAGAACCGACACCACGCGGCCGTCGGCGTAGAGATCGGCAATCTGCATCAGGTGGCGGGTTACCCACTCGTAATCGGCCTCCACCAGCCCCAGAGAGCCCATATCATCTTCGCGGTGGGCGTCGAAGCCGGCGGAGATGAACAGGATCTGCGGCTGGAAGTCGTGCAAGATCGGCAGCCACACCGTCTCCACCGCTTCGCGGAATTCGCGTCCGCCGCTTCCGGCCTTGAGCGGTACGTTGTGCATGTTCGGGCCCAGCGGGGCATCGCCGCAATAGGGGTAGAACGGATGCTGGAAGATGGACACCATCAGCACTCTGGGGTCATCGCGCAGGATTTCCTCGGTGCCGTTGCCGTGATGGACGTCGAAGTCTATCACCGCCACCCGTTCGAATTGATAGTGAGCCAGCGCGTGGGTGACGCCGATCGCGAGATTGTTGAAGAAGCAGAAACCCATCGCCTTGCCGCTTTCGGCGTGATGGCCGGGCGGGCGCACCGCGCAGAAGGCGTTGGGCGCTTTGTCCTCGGCCACCAGTTCCACCGCTTTGACCACGGCGCCGGCGGCGCGCCGGGCGGCTTGCAGCGTGCCGGCGGACATCGCGGTGTCCGGATCCACGCGAAAAGTGCCTATGCTGGGAGAGCAGGACTCCAGATATTCGAGATAGTGCGGAGGATGCACGCGCGCCAGTTGTTGTTCGGTGACCTCCGGCGCTTCGATTTCCTGCAGCCCGTCCAGTATCTGCGAGGCCATGAGCTGGTCGCGGATGGCGATCAGGCGCTCCGGGCATTCCGGGTGGCCCACGCCCATATTGTGCTGCAGACAGTCCGGGTGGGTGATGTAGGCGGTGAGCCCAGAGCGTTGCAAGCGATTTTTCAGCCAGGTCAACACGTGCGATTCCTTGTTGCGTACAATGGGCGCGGGATATGTGATATCGATAAATAGTGCGCGTAAGCGGGTGCAAATGCAATCTCTCTCCATTGCGTATCGTCAACTGAATCAGCTGATCCTGGGTAAGCCACAGGCAATCCGCCTGGCCTTGACCTGCTTGATCGCTCGCGGCCATTTGCTGATCGAGGACGTTCCCGGCGTGGGCAAGACCACGCTGGCACACGGCCTGGCCGGGGTGCTGGGCCTGGAGTACCGTCGGGTACAGTTCACCAGCGATCTGCTGCCCTCGGATATTCTGGGCGTCAATATCTACCAGCGAGATTCCGCCTCCTTCCACTTCCATCAGGGGCCGGTATTTTCCCAGGTGCTGCTGGCCGACGAGATCAATCGCGCGTCGCCCAAGGTCCAGTCCGCCTTGCTGGAGGCGATGGAAGAGCGCCAGGTTTCGGTCGACGGCGCCACCTATCCCTTGCCCGAACCCTTCTTCGTCATTGCCACTCAGAACCCGGCGGAGCAAGCCGGCACCTTCCCTTTGCCGGAGTCGCAGCAGGACCGCTTCCTGATGCGCATTTCGCTGGGCTATCCGCCGCGCGAGGCCGAACTGGCCTTGCTGCAAGGCGAAGACCGCCGTCAACTGCTGGCTCAACTGGTGCCGGCCTTGCGTCCCGGCGACTTGGTCGCGCTGCAGCGTCAGGCCGCGCAGTTGACCGTGAGCCCGGCCTTGGCCGGCTATGTGCTGGCCTTGGTGGAGGCCACGCGCCGGGACAGCCGCTTCGCCTCGGGACTGAGCCCGCGCGCGGGTTTGGCGCTGGCGGCCGCGGCGCGTGCCTGGGCTTTGCTGGAAGGGCGCGATCACGTGTTGCCGGAGGACGTGAAAGCGGTTTTTCCCAGCGTAGCCGGCCATCGCCTGTTAGGCGGTAATGGCGGCGACGCCGCCAGCGGCCTGCTCGCCCATGTTCCCATCCCTTGATCCGCGCCGCCGTCTGCGGCAATGGATGCTGCGCCGTGCGCAGCCGCAGGCGCAGTGCCGGCTGGAACAAAACCGGATCTATCTGTTGCCCACCCGTTTTGGCCTGACGCTTGCCCTGGTGGCGCTGGCGGTGTGGATAGGCGCATTGAACTACGACGTCAGCCTGGCCTACGCCTTATCGTTCTGGGTGGCCGGCTTGCTGCTGGTGGCGGTGCTGCTGGCTTACCGGCAATTGGCCGGTCTGCAGCTGCGCGCGCTGGACGCGGAGCCCGTCTTCGCTGGCGATGCCGCGCGTTTCCGCGTGTTGCTGCGGCATGAGGACGACGGCGAGCGTCAACTGAGCTTGGCGCTTGAGGATGGCGTGGAGACCCGGATTGAACGGCTGCCCGGCGGCGCGGAGTTCGAGGTGGAACTGAGCGTCTGCGGCAGCCGGCGCGGTTATATGGCTTTGCCGGCCTGTCAGATCTGGAGCGAGGCGCCGTTTGGCCTGGTGCGCGCCAGCGCTTGGGTCAGGCTGAGGGCTCAGGCGCTGTTGTTTCCCGCCCCTCTGCAGGACGGCCAGCGCGGCCGCAGCCTGGGCGGCGGCGATCAGCCCAGCGATCAGCCGGGCGAGGAAGAGGACTTCTCTCATCTGGACGCGTATCGAGTCGGGGATTCGCCGCGCCGCATTGCCTGGAAAGTGCTGGCGCGCAGAGGCGCGTTGGTCAGCAAGCAATTTGCCGGGGAAGGGCGCGCCGGCTTGCTGGCCTTGGATTGGCAGGATTACGGCCGTGGCGGCGACGTGGAGCTCAAGCTGTCGCGCTTGGCTTGGCGCGTCGAGCAATGCGAGCGCCTGCGCCAACCTTATGTGCTGAAGCTGCCGACACGCAGCGTGGGCCCGCAACCGCAACAGCGTTTATTGGCGCTGACTGCCCTGGCTTTGTATCTGGAGCGCGGCGATGAGCGTCCCTGATCGCGGCAGGGTGTGGCCGACGCTGGCGGCGGTGGCCCTGAGCGCCGCGCCGCTATGGTTGCATCTGCCGTTGTGGCTGGTCGCCTTGGCCTTTGCCTTATTGCTGGGCAAGGCGGTCTTGGTCTGGCGGCGCAGAGCGCCTCCTGCGTTCTGGTGGCTGTTGCCGCCGCTGCTTTTGGCCGCCTGGCTGTCCTGGCGTACGCTCGGCACCCTGGTGGGGCGGGAGGGCGGCGTTGGTATTTTGCTGCTGCTGCTGGGCTTCAAGGCGCAGGAGTGCGCTCAACTGCGGGATTGGCGGGTGTTGATCGCCCTGGGGGTGTTTCTGGCCGCCATGCCCTTGCTGTTTGATCAGTCGCCGGTGGCTGCGGTCTGGCTGGCTCTGAGCCTGTTGGCGCTGACCGGCGCGATGGCGGCGCTGGAGGGCGCGCCGTGGCGAGGCAGCCTGCGTTCGGCCGCGTCGGCCTTAGGCCTGGCGCTGCCCTTGATGCTGGTCTTGTTCGTAGTCATGCCGCGGCTATCCGGGCCGCTGTGGAGCATGCCCAGCGAACCGGGCAGGCAGGCGGTCAGCGGCCTGGGCGATAGTTTGGCGCCGGGCAGCGTCAGTCAGCTGATTCTGAGCCGGGAGCCGGCGTTTTCCGTTGTGTTCCCGCAGCGGCCGCCGCAGCGGGCGCAGATGTACTGGCGGGTCTTGTTGCTGGACCGTTTCGACGGCAGCCGCTGGAGCGGCGGCGAGGCGCGCGGCGAGGCGGAGGAGAGCGTCAGCGGCGGCGAGGCGGTGGAGTACGCGATCACGCTGGAGCCGGACAAGGGACGCTTGCCGGCGCTGGATGTGCCGCAGCCGGGCGAAGGCGCGTCGAGCTTGCGATACGGCATGGTGTTGCGCGGAGACGGCAAGGACAGCAGGACGCAGCGGTTTCACGCCGTCAGTCGGCTGGGCGCGCGCTACCAGGCGGTTTTGTCCGACTCCGAGCGCGCGTTTTACCTGCGCTTGCCGCCCGGCAATTCCCGAGCTCGCGCTTGGGCGCGAGAGTTGGCGGCGCGCGGAGAGGGCGCTTTCGTGCCGGCCGCCTTGCAGGCGTTTCGCAGCCAGGGCTTTCGCTATACGCTGAATCCGCCGTTGTTGGACCAGCAAGACGAGATCGATCAATTCCTGTTTTCCAGCCGGCAAGGTTTTTGCGAGCATTACGCGTCGGCATTGGCGTTTCTGGCGCGCGCCGCCGGCATGCCGGCGCGGATTGTCGTCGGTTATCAGGGCGGCGAATACAATCCGGTAGGGCGTTTCTGGCAAGTGAAGTCGTCCGACGCTCACGCTTGGGTGGAGATTTGGCAGGCGGGAAGCCGACAATGGCTGCGCGTCGATCCCACCGGCGCGGTGGCGCCGCTGCGTCTGGCGGACGGCGCGGAACAAGCTGTGCCGGCGCTGAAGGAAGGCGGGGTGACGGGTTTGCCGCCGGCCTGGTTGCGTAATTTACGTCAAAACTGGCAAGCGGCGGGCTTTGCCTGGCAGCAATGGGTGGTGGGTTATGACGCCGTTCGGCAGCGTAATGTGTTTCAACGCTTGGGGCTGGGGGAAAGCGTGAGCGCGACCAGCGTGTTGCAGGCTTTGTTTGTCGGTGTCTTGCTGGCGGGCCTGCCCTTGGCTTGGTGGTGGCGGCGGGGCCGCGGGCGGGAGGAGCCGATGGCGCGGGGATGGCGGCTGCTGTTGGAGCAACTGCGCCGGCGCCGGATTGAGGCCAGCTCTTGCGATGGTCCTTTGGAGCTGCTGCGCCGCGCCAAGCCCGGTTTGGCGGATGCGGAATACCGACAGCTGAAGGCGCTGGTGCATGATTACGTGGCCTTGCGCTATCGCTCGCGCGCCGTAGACGCCGCTCGGCATATGGACTGGCTGCGCCGCTGCCGCCGTTTTCGTCTGGCGCGCAAATAACGAAGCCCCCGGGAAACCGGGGGCTGCTGGCGGCGACTGACGCCGTCGCGAGCTACAACAGAAAGTCCTTGGAGATGCCCTTGCGGCGCAGGATGCGGCGTAGTTGTTCCAGGCCTTCAATCTGGATCTGGCGCACGCGTTCGCGGGTCAGGCTCAGTGCGGCGGCCAACTCTTCCAGCGTGCAGATTTCGTAGCCGTTGAGGCCGTAGCGGCGCTCGATCACCAGTTTTTGCTTCTCGTTCAGTTGGCCCAGCCATTCATGGACGAAGTGTTCCAACTGGCTGTTGTGCAACTGGATTTCCGGCTCGTCATGCTGCTCGTCCGGAATGGACTCGCCGATCGACAGCATCGGGTCGATATCCAGCGGCGCGTCCAGCGAGGCCATGCGCTCGTTGAGGTTCATCACTTTGCGCACATCGTCCACCGGCTTGCCCACCAGATGGGCGATTTCATCCAGCGTCGGCTCGCGGCCGATCTGGCTTTCCAGATGGCGCGAGGCGCGCAGATAAACGTTGAGCTCCTTGATCACATGCACCGGCAGGCGGATGGTGCGAGATTGATTCATGATGGCGCGTTCTATGCTCTGGCGAATCCACCAGGTGGCATAGGTGGAGAAGCGGAAGCCGCGCTCCGGGTCGAACTTCTCCAGCGCGTGCATCAGACCGATATTGCCTTCCTCGATCAGATCCAGCAGCGCCAGGCCGCGGTTGATGTAATGCTTGGCGATGTTCACCACCAGCCGCAGATTGTGTTCGATCATCTTTTGCCGCGCTTCGAACTCGCCGGCCACCACGCGGCGGGCCAGAGCCAGTTCTTCCTGCGGCGTCAACAGAGCGTTGTTGCCGATATCGTTGAGGTAGATTTGGGTGACGTCGGCAACTTCTTCGTATACCGGCTGCGCTTCGCCGACTTCCTCTGCCTCCACTTCAGCAACGGCTTCCTCATTGCTTTCCTCGTCGAGAATTTCTTGCTCTTCGAGAATGTCGAGTTCGCTACTCATGTTCTACCCCCGTCTCTTTCTGATCCTGGACGGGGGCCCCGGCCGCCCGTCAGGACTTATGGTCAAGGTACTGCATCGGATCCACCGGTTTACCGAGGCGGCGGATTTCAAAGTGCAGTTTCACTTGGTCGGCGTCGGAATTGCCCATTTCGGCAATCTTCTGCCCTCGCTTGACAGACTGGCCCTCCTTTACGAGCAACTGGCTATTGTGGGCGTAGGCCGACAGGAAGGATTTATTGTGCTTGATGATGATCAGCTTGCCGTAGCCGCGCAGGCCCGTGCCGCTGTACACCACTTTGCCGTCTCCCGCCGCCAACACCGGCTGGCCGCTACGGCCGCTGATGTCTATGCCCTTGCTGCTATCGGAATACCCCCGGATCATCTTGCCTTCGGTAGGCCATAGCCACGGCACCGCGTCTTCGTCCGCTTTCGCCGCGGGCTTGCTGGCCTCGGGCTTGCTGGACGGCGTCGCCGCCGGGGCTTCGGCCTTGGCCGGAGCGCTTGCCGCCGCCGGCGAGCCGGCGGAGCTGATCGGGGCTTGAGCGTTCTTGTTGTTGCCCGGTCCACCCTCGCTCTGGGCGGACAAGGTTTTTGCTGCTTCTGCGCTATAAGGCAGTTTCAGGGCTTTGGGGTAGGCCTTGACACCGCCAGCTTGGACAGTTGCGCTTTCCACCGGAGCGCTTGACTGGGCCGGCGCGGCGGCCGCCGTCGGCTGGCCGGCGCTGGCCGCCGGGGAGGCGTCTCCGCCAGGCGGGGTCAAGCGCAGCACTTGTCCTACTTTGATATTGTTGTCCGGCAGGTTGTTCCAGGCCGCGACATCCTTGTATTTCAGGCCGTTGTTCAGAGAGATGCGGAACAGATTCTCCCCCGGCTGAACCACATGGGTCTTTTCTCTTGTTGTCGCGCCCGCCGCTGAGGCGGAGCCTATCGGCGCGGCGGACACTCCTCCGTTATCCTGATACGGCGTTGTTACCGCCGCATTGCTGCCGGTTGTAGCGGCGGGCGCCGGAGGCGGCGCGTTGCGAGCGGCTGCCGGCGTTGCGCTTTCCACGGGGGCCGGCTGCTGGGCGATGCTGCTGCATCCGCTCAGGGCGATGCCGATCGAGGCCGTGAATATATATGCATAGCTGCAATGCATTTTTAGCATACTTTTGTTTTTTATAGTCTGTTTAAGTGATTTGATAAATTGTCGGACAAAGAAACTGTTGTGTTTTTGCAGTTCTAACTGCGTCCGGCAAGCAAGGGTACGAATTTCACCGGGTCCAGCCGGCTTTTCTGCAGGCCTTGCGCGGTTTTCTCTATCAGCCACAAGTACTGTTCCTCTTCGCCTATCGGCATGATCATGCGGCCGCCGTCGTTGAGCTGTTCAACCAGGGCCTGGGGGATATTGCGCGCGGCGGCGGTCATGATGATGCCGTCGAAGGGCGCGGCCTCGGCCAGGCCGAAGTGGCCGTCGCCATGAACCAGGCGGGCGTGCACCAGCTTGGCGGCGCGCAAATTGCGTCTGGCTTTGTCAAGAATGGCGCCCAAGCGTTCAATGGAGTAGACCTCGGCGCCGGTCTTCAGCAGCACGGCGGTCTGGTAGCCGCAGCCGGTGCCGATCTCCAGAACCTTGCCCGGCTTCTTGCCATTCAACAGGATTTCCGTCATCCGCGCCACGGTGAAGGGCTGGGATATGGTCTGGCCGTGGCCTATGGGCAGCGACACGTCGTCATAGGCGCGGGTGGCCAGCGCCTGGTCTACAAACAGGTGACGCGGCACGTCCGACATCGCGGTCAGCACGCGTTCGTCGGCCACGCCGTTTTGGCGCAATCGCTCGACCATGCGGCGTCGGGTGCGGTCGGAAAGCATGCCGTAGGCCGGCTGGCCCGGCGTCAGCTGTGGTGTAGCCATGTTTTGATTCCGTCTAGTTGGCCATAGGCGGTTAAATCCAGCATAAGCGGCGTCACTGAAATATCGTTGTTGGCCAGCGCGCCGAAATCCGTGCCCGCGCCGGCGTCTTGCACATTGCCGACCGGTCCTACCCAGTATATCGTCTCGCCGCGCGGATTCTGAGACTTGATCACCGGCTGCGCGCAGTGGCGGCGGCCCAGGCGGGTGACGGTCAATTGACCCAGTGCTTCCGGGGCGATGTCGGGCACGTTGACGTTGAGTAGCACGGGCTCGCGGAACGGGGTCCGTTTGCAGCGTTCCACCAGTTGATCGACGACCAGCCCGGCGCTGGCGAAGTGCTGGCCGCTATAGCCCGCCAGCGACACCGCGATGGAGGGGATGCCCAGCATGAAGCCTTCGGTGGCGGCGGCCACGGTGCCGGAGTACAAGGTATCGTCACCCATATTGGGGCCGTGGTTGATGCCGCTGAACACCATGTCCGGTTTGAAGTCCAGCATGCCGGTCACGGCGAGGTGCACGCAGTCGGTGGGGGTGCCGTTGACGTAGTGAAAGCCGTTGGCGGCCTTGCGCACGGTCAAGGGGCGATCCAGGGTCAGGGAGTTGCTGGCGCCGCTGCGGTCCCGCTCCGGCGCGACAATGACGACTTCGCCGTGGCGGGACAGGGTTTGCGCCAGCATGGCCAGTCCCGGAGCGAAATAACCGTCGTCGTTGCTGATGAGAAACTTCATGCTGTCTTTCTATTGTTTTGGCCGGCAAAGGTGGCCCGGCTGATTGTATCGCTCCAACGATGACGCGGAAAAGTCCGGCGTGGAAGACCGATAAACAAAACCCGCCGGTGGGCGGGTTGGGGAAGGCGGCTCAGGCGTAATAACGCTGGCTGAATTCCAACATGCGCTCGATCGGCAGCCGCGCCGCGTCCATTTGCTCCCGGCTGAGGTAGTCGATGCGCAAGCCCACGCCCTGTTGCGCGCGCTTCACCGCTTCTATGGTGTTCATCTTCATGTACGGACAGGAGTTGCATTGGCAGCCGGCGTAGATCGGCGCCTGGCGCAGGTCCAGATCTGGGCGGGCCAGGCCCATGTTGTAGAGGATGCCGTCTTCGGTAGCGACAAAGATCACAGCGTCGGAGCCGCCGGAGAATTGCTTGACCCAGTTGAGCATGCCGGAGGTGGAGCCTACGTAGTCGGCCTTCTTCAGCACCGGCAGCGGGCTTTCCGGGTGGGCGATCAGATATTTTTCCGAGCCGGCAACCGCGAAGGCCTCGTCCAGCGCCGCTTCGTTGAATTTGTCGTGCACTTCGCACACTGCCGACCACAGCGGCATGTTGTAGCCGTACTGGTAGTTGAGGTAGCCGCCCATATTGCGGTCCGGCGAGAAGATCACTTTTTTGCCTTCGGCGTACAGGTGGGCAATGATGTCGTCGACATTGCGGCTGGTGACGATCCAGTCGGACAGCGCTTTATGCTCGGCGCTGGAGTTGATGTAGGACACGTGCACGTGATCCGGGTGCTGCTTGCGCCATTTGGCCAAGGCGGCCACGTCGGTCTGGGTCACCAACGAGCAGGTGGAGCCCGCGTCGGGCAGAATCACTTCCGCCTGGGGATTGAGAATTTTCGCGGTTTCCGCCATGAAGCGCACGCCGGCAAAAACGATGATGTCGGCATTGGCTTCCTTGGCGTACAAAGAAAGCTCCAGGCTGTCGCCAACCTTGTCGGCCATTTGCTGGATTTCAGGCTGGGTATAGTAATGAGCAAGCGTGACGACGCGTTTCGTCATGATGGATCGACTCCCGCCGCCATTCGGCCTCTGATGTAACCAGAGCGTGGGCGACTTTGTGCGGTGCAGTAAAGAGCTATTGCTAAACAGTAAAGATTAACAATATTGTAGTGTCCGCGCCAGTCCATTCTTGTTAGGCCGCTCGCGGCGGAGCGGAGCCAGATGGATTCGGCTTGCCGGAGGTCAATATGACGTCAAGGTTCAGTCTGCATGATGATGGCTCGGCGGGCGGCGAGCACGACGACGAGCACGATTACAATCACCCGCATCGTCATCCCCATGGCGGGGTGACGGGGGCCGCGGCGCGCGCCGCCAGCATGCGCGCTTTGCGCTGGGTGGCGCTGCTGACGGTAGGTTTTGCCTGCGTGGAGGCGGTGGGCGGCTGGATGACGGGGTCCCTGGCCCTGCTGTCCGACGCCGGCCATATGCTGACAGACTCCATATCGCTGCTGCTGGCCTTGTGGGTTGCGCATATAGGCCGCCGTCCGGCGGACGAGTCGCATTCCTTCGGCCATGGCCGCGCGGAGGTGATCGGCGCGTTTCTGAACAGCTTGTTCATGTTCGGCGTCATCGTCTTCATTTCGGTGGAGGCGGTGCGGCGTTTGCTGGAGCCGCATCCGGTCAACGGCCTGGGCGTGATGGGCATCGCGGTGGTGGGCTTGATGGTGAATGTGCTGGCCGCGTGGATTCTGAGCCGCGGTGCGCACAGTCTGAACAGCAAGGCGGCGCTGCTGCACGTCATGGGAGATTTGTTGGGCTCGCTGGCGGCGATCGCGTCCGGGGCCATTGTGTTTTGGACCGGCTGGACGCCGGCGGACCCGATCTTGTCCATGCTGGTGGCCTGCCTGATTCTGTCGTCGACTTGGAGGTTGTTGCGCAAGTCGTTGGCGGTGTTGATGGAAGAGGTGCCGGCGGAGCTGGATTTCAACCGCATCGGTCGCGCCTTGGGCGGCATCGCCGGGGTGAGGTCGGTGCATGATCTGCACATCTGGACCATGGCTGCCGACCGCGTGGCCTTGTCTGCGCATTTGCAGGTGAGCGCGCCGCAGGATTGGCCGCGCATCCTGGCCGCCTGTCAGCGCATGCTGTCGCGCGAGTTCGGCATCGATCATGTGACTTTGCAGCCGGAGTGGCCCCTGCCGCCGCCGGCGGGGAAAACCGTGCCGGTTACCATTATTTCCGAGGATAAGCATCAATGAGGCCGCATTACCTGACACCGTTGTTTTCGCCTCGCAGCGTCGCCGTGATCGGCGCCAGCGACACGCCGGGCTCGATCGGGCAGGCGGTGTTCGCCAATCTGCTGGCGGGCAACTTCCAGGGCAAGCTGTTTCCGGTCAATCTCAACCACAAGGTGGTGGCCGGGGTGCCCGCGGTGGCTTCGGTGCGGCAGATCAGCGAACCCGTGGACCTGGCGGTGGTGGTGACCGCCACGCGGACTTTGCCGGCGATCATGAAGGATTGCGGCAAGAAGGGCATCAAGGCGGTGCTGCTGGCCAAGGAGTTCGCGGACAGCGAGCAGCTGGAGCGGGAGATCATCAACGAGACGCTGTCGATCAGCCGTCATTTCGGCATCCGCATCCTAGGGCCCAACGTGCTGGGCCTGATGCGGCCGGTGGCGGGCTTCAATGCCAGCAACTACACCAGCAAGGTGAGGCCGGGCAATCTGGCGCTGGTGTCGCAGTCGTCGGCGTTGTGCACGGCGATGCTGGACTGGGCGGACAGCAAGGGCATCGGTTTTTCCAGCGTGATTTCGGTGGGCAACGCCTTGGACGTCGGCTTTGGCGAAATTCTGGATTACCTGGTGGCGGACAACTTCACCCAGGGCATTCTGTTGCATGTCCACCACATTCACGACGCGCGCCGTTTCATGTCTGCCTTGCGCGCCGCGGCGAGGACCAAGCCGGTGGTGGTGATCAAGTCCGGGCGTTACGAAGACGCGGTGACCGGGGTCACGCACTCAAGCAATCTGGTGGAAAGCGGCGATGTGTTCGACGCCGCGCTGGCGCGTGCAGGCGTGCTGCGCGTGGACACCATTGCCCAGTTGTTCACCGCCGCCAAAGTGCTTGCCGCCAACTACCGGGTGGGCGGCAAGCGGTTGGCCATCGTCACCAACGGCATCGGCCCCGGCGTGCTGGCCGCGGACAGCGCCTATTCCAACCGGGTGGAGCTGGCCAAGCTATCCGACGCCACCATGGAACTGCTCAACGGCGTCTTGCCGCGCAATTGGTCGCGAGGCAATCCGCTGGACATCATCGGCGACGCCAGTCCCTCGCGTTTTCGCACCGCGGTGAAGGCCTGTTTGGACGATCCCAATGTGGACGGCGTGATGGTGGTGTTTACTCCGCAGGCCGGCACGGATCACCTGACAACCGCGCAGTTGATGATTGGCTTGCAACGCGAATCCAGCAAGCCGCTGTTTTTGTCCTGGCTGGGCGACGCCAAGGTGTCGGAAAGCCGCGAACTGTTTTCCAAGGCCAAATGCGCGCACTTCCGCGCGCCGGAGTACGGTATTGAGGTATTCCGCAATCTGGCGGCCTACCAGCGCAACCAGCAGTTGCTGTTGCAGACCCCGGGGCCGCTGGAAGGCAAGCGCGCGGATCCGGATGTGGCCAAGGCGCGCAAGGTCATCGCCGCCGCGCTGAAGGATGGGCGGGATATCTTGTCCGAGCGGGAGTCAAAGGAAGTGCTGGCCGCTTTTCAGATCCCGGTCAATCCCACCCGGCTGGCGCGTACCGCCAACGAGGCGGTCAAGCAGGCCGACAAGATTGGTTACCCTGTGGTGCTGAAGATCGATTCGCCGGACATTATTTATAAGTCCGACGTTGGCGGAGTGGAACTGAACATCAGCAACGAGGCGACGCTGCGCGAGGCATTCGACGCCATCATCAGCCGTACGCGGCAGGCAAGACCGGAGGCGCGCATTGACGGGGTCTCTGTGCAGCCGATGCGCAAGCGCCGTTTCGCCCGCGAAGTGATGGTGGGCGTTACCCACGACGAGGCCTTCGGTCCAGTGATCACTTTCGGCGCCGGGGGCATCGCGGTGGAGGTGATGCACGACCGCGCGCTGTCGCTGCCGCCGCTCAACGGTTATCTAGTGGCCAGCATGATCCGCCATACCCGCATCGGCCAGTTGCTAGGGGCGTTCAAGAACCTGCCGGCGGTGGATCAGGACGAATTAGAGGATGTGCTGCTGCATGTGTCGGAAATGGTGTGCGAACTGCCGGAACTGCGCGAAATGGACATTAATCCGTTGGTGGCCGACGAGCAGGGGGTGATCGCGCTCGACGCCCGCATCATCGTGCGGCCGCGGCGGCCGGATTTGAAGCGCTACGGCCATATGGCGATCATGCCTTATCCCAGCCACATGGTGGTGTGCGCCAAACTGAACGACGGCACCAATGTAATGGTGCGGCCGGTGCGGCCGGAAGATGCGGATATGCAACAGGAGTTTGTGCGCAATCTGTCCGAGGAAAGCCGCTACAACCGCTACCTGTCCAGCATCAAGCAATTGTCGCAAAGCATGTTGGTGCGTTTCACCCAGCTGGATTACGACCGCGAAATGGCATTGGCGATGACGCGGGAACACAAGGACGGCGAGGAAATGCTGGCGGTGGCCCGCTTCATCACCGATCCGGACAACGAAGGCTGCGAGTTCGCGCTGGAAGTGGCCGACCGTTGGCAGGGCAAGGGCATAGGTTATTTATTGATGAGCGCCTTGTTCGACGCGGCGCGCGAGCAGGGCCTGAAAGTGATGCGCGGCGAGGTGTTGGCCGGCAACAAGGGCATGCTGAAACTGATGCACAAGCTGGGGTTTTCCGTTGAGCCTCACCCGGAAGACCGGGCCCTGACCATGGTGTCCAAGAGCTTGTAACGGCGGGCTTGACAGCCGTCTTGCATTAAGCGCTTGCAAGATAAGGGAAAACTGACCTAAAATCGTGGGCTTTTCTACATACCGTTTTTATTCAAGGACAATCGACAATGGTAGTGATTCGTCTGGCACGTGGCGGCGCCAAGAACCGTCCGTTCTACAACATCGTGGTGACCGATTCCCGTAACCGTCGTGACGGTCGCTTCATCGAGCGCGTTGGCTTCTACAACCCGGTTGCCAACGAGAAGCAAGAGCGCGTCCGTTTCACCATGGACCGCCTGAACCACTGGGTAGGCGTTGGCGCTCAAGTTTCCGACGCCGTTGCCAAGCTGCTGAAAGAGCAGAAGGCCGCTGCCTAAGCGTTCGTTGATACATCAACTGACGGACTAGGCGCATGCGCAGCGAAGATCTCGTAGTGATGGGGTTTGTGCGTGGCGCCTTTGGTGTCAAGGGCTGGGTAAAAGTCCAGGCCGACACCGAATACGCTGACGGTCTGTTCGACTACCCGGTCTGGTGGCTGGGCAAGGAGAACGACTGGAAGCCGTACACATTTGAAAATGGCGCTCTCCAGCCCAAGGCGCTTGCCGCCAAGCTGGAAGGCGTGGAAGACCGCGATGCGGCCGAAGCCTTGCGCGGCATGCAGATCGCTGTGCCGCGCGCAGAGTTGCCGGCCGCTGAAGAAGGCGAATACTACTGGGCTGATCTGATCGGCCTGGAAGTCGTCAATCAGCAAGGCGAAGTGCTGGGCAAAGTCAGTGAATTGATGGAAACCGGCGCCCATGATCTGTTGGTAGTGCAGGGCGCGGACGCTCAGCGCATGATTCCCTTTGTGGATCAGTATGTGCTGGAAGTCCAGCTTGCCGAAGGCAAGATCCAGGTGGACTGGGGTCTGGACTACTGATGCAAATCGACGCGGTAACGCTGTTTCCGGAGATGTTCGATTCCATCGCCCGCTTTGGCGTTAGCCAGCGGGCGCTTGATTTGGGCATTTGGGGTTTTCAGGCTTGGAATCCTCGCGATTTCACGCACGACAACTACCGCCGGGTTGACGACCGGCCTTATGGCGGCGGCCCCGGCATGGTGATGCAGATTGAGCCATTGGCGCAGTCGATCGCTGCGGCCAGGGCGAGGCAGGCGCAAGCCGGAGCCGAGCGCAGCCATGTGATTTATCTTTCACCCCAAGGCCGTCCGCTTACGCATGAGAAGGCGGCGGAGTTGTCGCAGCGAGCGGGCTTGATCCTGCTGTGCGGCCGCTACGAGGGCGTGGATGAAAGGTTGATCCAGCGCGAAGTCGACGAGGAGATTTCCATCGGCGACTACGTTTTGTCCGGCGGCGAGCTGCCGGCCATGGTGTTGATGGATGCGGTGGTGCGTTTGCTCCCAGGCGTCCTGAACGACGCGCAGTCGGCTTACGAAGATTCATTTGTGGACGGGCTTCTTGATTGTCCGCACTATACCCGACCCGAAGACTATCAGGGCATGCGGGTGCCGGATGTGTTGTTGTCCGGTAATCATGCGCTGATCGCTAAATGGCGGCTGAAACAGGCGCTGGGCAGGACGATGCAACGTCGCCCGGATTTGCTGCAAGGCCGTATTTTGACAAAACAGGAATCTCGGCTGCTGGCGGAGTACCAGCAGGAACAAGATCTCCAGAAAAACCAGGAGTGAATCATGGATCTGATCCAGAAACTCGAGCAAGAAGAAATCGCCCGCCTGGGCAAGACCCTGCCGGAATTCGCACCGGGCGACACCATCGTCGTTCAGGTGAAGGTTAAGGAAGGCAACCGCGAACGTCTGCAGGCTTACGAAGGCGTGGTTATCGCCAAGAAAAACGCTGGCCTGAACAGCGCTTTCACCGTGCGCAAGATGTCCGCCGGCGAAGGCGTAGAGCGTACTTTCCAAACCTACTCCCCGCTGGTGGCTTCCGTTGAAGTGAAGCGCCGCGGCGACGTGCGTCGCGCCAAGCTGTACTACCTGCGCGGCCGTACCGGCAAATCCGCACGCATCAAGGAAAAACTGCCGGCTCGCAAGCAAGGTTAAGCCTTGTCGAGTCAGGCTTAGGCTTGATGACGGTTCAAAGCGCAAGGCGATGCCTTGCGCTTTTTTATTGCCGGAGCGTCGGAGGCGGAAAATGGAATACAGCGCGGTAATCGACGCGCCGTTCGGGCAGCTGGGCATTTTGTGTCTCGACGGCGCGCTTGTGAATCTGGAATTCTTGGCTGAGCGGCAAGCTCTCAGACCGCCGATGCCGCGCAGCCTGGAGCAAGAGGTGGCGGAGCAACTGCGCGCTTATTTCGTTGATCCGCGTTTCGGCTTCAGCCTGCCCTACCGTTTGCAGGGCAGCGAACACCAACTGCGTGTTTGGGGCGAGATAGAGCGGATTCCTTGCGGGCAGATGAGGCGCTATCAGGATATCGCCACGGCGCTGGGTTCGTCGGCGCGGGCGGTGGGCAATGCTTGCGGACGCAATCCTGTGCCCATCATCGTGCCTTGCCACCGCGTGGTGGCTCGCAATAGCCTGGGCGGCTTTAATCGCTCATTGGGCCGGGAAACCGTCGACATCAAGCAGTGGCTGCTGGCGCATGAGTTTGGGTGTTGAGCAGCGCTGAGATAGGCGCAAGACGGATATTTTGCGCGCCGTTCTGGATATCTTTCCGCCAGGCCCGGCTCGCGCGTGATGAAGAGGTAGGACTTGCGAGGGAATGTTTTGCCGGTGAGTCGGACAAAGACTGAAGATTATTCGGCATGAGTGTTCCGCGCGGGCGGCTTGACGCGCACTTCAGCGGACGACGACAAAATGGATGCGAGCAGCGAAGAGATGAAGGCGGCCGAGGAGGCCATCGATGCGTTTTTGGACCAGCTATGGCTGAGCGATGGTTTGTCCAAGAACACCCTGGCCGCGTATCGACGCGATCTTGGCAAGCTGGCCGCGCGTCTGGGGGATAGCGGCGCGCGTTTGACGGAGGCTGGCCCCGAGCAGCTGGAGCAGGCGTTATTGCTGGGGGTGGATCGAGAGAAACCGGCGACCCGGGCGCGGATGGTGTCGGCGATGAAGCGCTTTTATCAATATCTGACGCAGGCGGGGTTGCGCGATGACGACCCTTGCGCCCGCTTACGCGCGCCCAAGCAAGGGCCGCGTTTGCCCAAGTCTCTGTCCGAGCGGCATGTGGAAGCCTTGCTGGAGGCGCCCGATGTGGCCACGCCCTTGGGCCTGCGCGACCGGGCGATGCTGGAGCTGCTTTACGCCAGCGGCCTGCGCGTGTCCGAGCTAGTAGGCCTGACGCTGCAGCAGGTGAACTTGCTGGACGGCTTGGTCAAGACCATGGGCAAGGGCAATAAGGAAAGATTGGTGCCCTTGGGCGAACTGGCTCAGGAGTGGTTGCAGCGCTATTTGGTAGAGGCGAGGCCGCTCTTGTTGGCGGGAGCGGTCTGCGACACCGTGTTCGTGACCCAGCGCAAGGCGGGCATGACGAGGCAGATGGCTTGGCATTTGATTTCGCAGTACGCCAAACGGCAGGGCTTGCCGGCAGTGAGCCCGCATGTGTTGCGACATGCTTTCGCCACCCATCTGGTCAATCACGGCGCGGATTTGCGCGTGGTGCAGCTCTTGCTGGGGCATTCGGACATATCCACCACGCAGATTTATACCCATGTGGCGCGGGAGCGCTTGAAACAGCTGCACGCCAAGCATCATCCGCGCGGTTGAGACGAAAAGAAAAACGCCCGCTTTAGCGGGCGTTGCGTGTTGCGTAAGCAAAATCAGGCGGGTTCGGGCGTCAGGGCCTGGTGGTCGAATTGCAGCTCCACCTTGTCGTCCACCACGGTGACGGTGACTTCACCGCCGGTGACCAGCCGGCCGAACAGCAACTCGTCTGCCAGCGCCTTGCGCAGCGTGTCTTGAATCAGACGCGCCATCGGGCGGGCGCCCATCAGCGGATCGAAACCGTTCTTAGCCAGGTAGCGGCGCAGTTCGTCGGTGAAGTGGATATCCACCCGCTTCTCGGCCAGCTGCTGTTCCAACTGCATCAGGAACTTGTCCACCACTTGCAAGATGATCTGCTCGTCCAGCATCTTGAACGGGATGATGGCGTCCAGACGGTTGCGGAATTCCGGACTGAACTGCTTCTTGATGTCTCCCATCTCGTCGCCGGTCGCCTTGGTCTGAGTGAAGCCCAGAGTGGGCTTGGACAAAGACTCGGCGCCTGCGTTGGTGGTCATGATGATCACCACGTTGCGGAAATCCGCCTTGCGGCCGTTGTTGTCGGTCAGCGTGCCGTGGTCCATCACCTGCAGCAGCACGTTGTAGATGTCCGGATGTGCTTTTTCGATCTCATCCAGCAACACCACCGCGTACGGATGCTTGTTGATCGCTTCCGTCAGTTGGCCGCCCTGTTCGAACCCGACATAGCCCGGAGGCGCGCCGATCAGCCTGGACACCGCATGGCGTTCCATGTATTCGGACATGTCGAAGCGGATCAACTCCACGCCCAGAATATAGGCTAGCTGGCGCGCCACCTCCGTCTTGCCAACACCGGTGGGGCCGGAGAACAGGAAGGATCCGATTGGCTTTTGCGGATTGCCCAAGCCGGATCGCGTCATCTTGATGGCGCTGGCCAGCCCTTCGATGGCCTTCTCCTGCCCGAACACCACGTTTTTCAGATCGCGCTCAAGGTTCTTCAGCACGTTCTTGTCATCGGACGATACGGTCTTGGGCGGAATGCGCGCGATCTTGGCGACGATGTCCTCGATCTCGGTCTTGTTGATGACCTTTTTCTGCTTGGACTTGGGCAGAATTTTCTGCGCGGCGCCGGCCTCGTCTATCACGTCGATGGCTTTGTCCGGCAGATGGCGATCGTTGATGAAGCGCGCCGACAGCTCTGCCGCGGTGGATAGCGCGGATTGCGTGTACTTGACGCCGTGGTGAGCCTCGAAGCGCGACTTCAGCCCCTTGAGGATTTCCACGGTCTGTTCCACCGTCGGTTCGTTGACGTCGATCTTCTGGAAACGGCGCGACAGCGCGTTGTCCTTTTCGAAGATGCTGCGGTACTCGTTGTAGGTGGTCGCCCCGATGCAGCGCAGGCTGCCGTTGGAGAGGGCTGGCTTGAGCAGATTGGACGCGTCCAGCGTGCCGCCCGAGGCCGCGCCGGCACCGATCAGGGTATGAATCTCATCGATGAACAGAATGGCGTTGCTGTCCTCGGTCAGTTGCTTGATCACCGCCTTCAGCCGCTGTTCGAAGTCGCCGCGGTATTTGGTGCCGGCCAGCAGCGCGCCCATGTCCAGTGCGTAAACGGTGGATTTGGCCAGAATCTCCGGCACTTCGCCGTTGACGATGCGGCGCGCCAAGCCTTCGGCGATGGCGGTTTTGCCCACGCCGGCTTCGCCCACCAGCAGCGGGTTGTTCTTGCGGCGGCGGCACAGGATCTGAACGGTGCGTTCCAACTCGGATTCGCGGCCGATCAGCGGATCTATCTTGCCTTCGCGCGCCTGCTGGTTGAGGTTCTGCGTGTAGTTTTCCAAGGCGCCGCCCGGACCGGTGGCCTGTTCCTCGCTCTCCGCTTCGCCGCTGCTGTCGCGCGGCTCTTGCGGTTGCTGCTGCGAGCGCTGCTTGGTGATTCCATGAGAAATGAAATTCACCACGTCCAGCCGCGAAATGCCTTGCTGGTGCAGGTAGTACACCGCGTGGGAGTCCTTCTCGCCAAAGATGGCCACCAGAATGTTAGCCCCGGTCACCTCTTTTTTGCCGGAAGACTGCACGTGCAGGATGGCGCGCTGAATCACGCGCTGGAAGCCGAGTGTGGGTTGAGTTTCCACCTCCGCCTCTCCAGGCACGGTGGGGGTGTGCTCATCGATAAAATCGCCCAGCTGTTTTTTCAGCTGGTCGATATTGGCTCCACATGCGCGCAGTACTTCGGCAGCCGACGGGTTGTCGGTCATCGCGAGTAACAGATGCTCCACGCTGATGAACTCGTGGCGCTTGCGCCTTGCGTCCATGAACGCCATGTGCAGGCTTACTTCAAGCTCCTGGGCAATCATCAGTTTTCCTCCATAACGCACTGGAGCGGATGCTGGTGCGCTTTCGCATATTGCAACACCTGCTCGACCTTTGTTGCAGCCACGTCTTTGGTATAAACGCCACACACGCCGTGACCTTGCGTGTGGACTTGCAGCATGATGTGAGTGGCCTTTTCGCGGTTCATGTAGAAGAACTGCTGGAGAACCTGGATCACAAAATCCATTGGGGTGAAATCATCGTTCAATAACAAGACCTTATACATCGGGGGTGGGTTTTCCCTAACCCGGGACGCCTCTTGTATGGCATCGTCCTTGAACTGCGTAGACATGTCGGCTTTCGTGGAATCTGCGTCTTACTTCAATTTGGGTTCCCCGAGAGTTTTTTTCAAGGGGACTGGCACTTTTCCTCTTCGACTTGACGATGAGCGGCGGGTTGCGTAGAAATGCAGCTGGTGCTTGGCTTAACTGTTTGGCATTTTTTTGCGCTAGGCAAGCCAGACAACTCTTATTAAGCTCTAAGTTGGTCGGCTTCACCAGCCTTTTTTTGCAAGGAAGTAAGAATGGCATTAGGTACCGTTAAGTGGTTCAATGACGCTAAAGGTTTTGGCTTCATTACTCCGGATGAAGGCGGCGAAGACTTGTTCGCTCACTTCTCGGCCATCAACATGCAAGGCTTCAAAACCCTGAAAGAAGGGCAGCGTGTAAGCTTTGAGGTGGTGTCCGGTCCGAAGGGCAAGCAAGCGTCTAATATTCAGAACGCGTAACACCGGTTTTACTGTCTGTCTGCCGTAAGGCAAACAGCCCAGCTGATTGATGAAAAGCCCGCCATCCGGCGGGCTTTTGTTGTTGTCAGACCGCTGCTTTGGCCGCTCTTGGCGCGGCTGGGCCAAATTGGCGCGCCAGCGCGATAAAGGTGAGCGCGCCCGCGGCGGCCAGCAGCAGCCAGGGCAGGCCGGCTTGATGCTGGTTCTGAGCAAAGTCGTACAGCCAGCCGCCGGCGAGAAAGCCTCCGCCGCCGCCCAAGGCCAGCCCCAGCCTGCTGGCGCCCATATAGCTTGCTCTGGCTTCCGGACGAGCCAGGCTGGCGACCAGGGTTTCCCGCGCAGGTTCGGTGATGAGGGTGCCGAGAAAGAACACCGCCAGGATGACGAAGGCGGCCAGCGGTTGCCGCACCGCGGCCATGCAGGCCAGGCTGAGGCTCATCAGCGCAATGCCGGCCAGTACTCGGGTTTCCAGTCGGAAATGGCGTTCGCCCAGCCGCGCCAGCGGGTAAAGCAGGCTGAGCGACAAGGCGGTTTCCAGTCCGTACATCCAGCCGACGGCCTGAGGGGTGCCGGTCAATTGCTTGATTGCGATGGGCAGCAGCAACATGATCTGCACACTGAGCAGGTAGTAGCCGCTGAGCGTGAGCACCAGTTTCAGAAAGCGGCGGTCGTTCAGCACCGTGCGGATAGAGGCCAGCGCCGGCGCGCGCCGCGCGGCAACGCGATAATCCGGCAGCAGGCAGGCGTTTGCCGCCGCCGCGGCCAAGAACGCGGCAGCGCCGCCCAGACAGACCCAGCGGAAGTCGAACTGCAGCAGCCAGGAGCCGAACAGGGCGCCGCCTACTGCGCCGGCGCTGTCCTGCATCATCAGCAGGGAATAGAAGCGATTGCGCTCGCGGGGTCTTGTCAATTTGGCCACCAGCGCGGAGCGGGGCGGATCGAACAGCGTGCCGCCCAGGCCGGAGAGCAAGCAGGACAGCCAGAGCTGCCACGGCGAGTCCGCCAGCGCCATGGCGGCGAAGCCGGCGGCGCGCAGCAGCATGCCGGCCACAATCAGGGGTTTGGCGCCGAAACGGTCAGCCAAGGATCCGCCGAACAGGCCTAGTCCCTGCTGGGTGAATTGACGCAGGCCCAATCCAAAGCCCACCGCGGCGGCGGTCCAGCCGAGTTGATCGACGAAATGAAGGCTGATCAAGGGAAAAACCATGAAGAAACCGAATACCACGATCAGGTTGTCCACCAGGATGAAAGCTTTGCCCAAGGTCCGGGCCTGCTTTAGCAGTGCCATGAAATCTCCTTATTTTCATGTCATTCTATGAGTGCCCCTGATATTCTGTAACTGATTAATCTGTAATAGTTAATATTGGATTTTCTTATGTCTATCGTCCTCTCGGATTTGAGCCTGCTGCTGGATATCGCTGAGTTGGGCAGCTTCAGTCAGGCTGCCGCCAAGCGTGGCTGGTCGCAGCCACAGGTCAGTCAGAGAGTGCAAGCGTTGGAGTTGGAACTGGGGGTATGCCTGTTTCATCGCCATCGGCGTGGCGCGGAACCCACAGCGGCCTGCCTGGCCTTTTTGCCATCGGCACAGCAGGCGGCGTCGGCTCTGGAGCAGGGGAGGGAAATCCTGCAGGGCACGCCGGCCTTACCCTGCTTGCGGCTTTCTTGTCTGCCATCGCTGACATCGGCGGTTTTTGGCCCCTTGTTGTTGGATCTGGCCGAAGCGCCGCTGGAAATCCGCTGCGACACCGACCATTCATCGCAGATCATGCAGAACCTGTTGTCCGGTTTGGTGCAGGTGGGTTTTGTGCTGCGTTGCCCGGCGATGGCGGGCATTCAGATGGAAACGCTGTGGCGCTCTCCCATCGTGGCGGTGGCTGCGGCCGGGCATCCCTTGGCGGAGCGCGAACAGCCGCTGTATCTGGAGGAGGCGGCGGCTTACCGGATTGCGCCCCAGTACTGGGGTGTGGAGTGTGACGAGTTGATACGACGGCTGCGTCTGGCTCGCACCGTCGCCCAGCCCATCCATGCGGTGCAGCCGGCGTCAGCGGCCAGGGAACTGGCTTTGCGCCACGGCTTTCTTTGCTTCATGCCGGAGTTGTCGATTCAGTCTGATCTGGCCGACGGTGTTTTGCGCCGGCTGAAAATTGCAGATCTACCTGCCTGGCAGTGGGAGGTGACAATGGCTTGGCGCGCAGGCAAACGCAGGGACGAGGGGAAGGAGTTGGTGTTGGACGCCGCCCGGGCCTTGGCCGGGCGGTGGGCGTCAATGGCGTCCGGCTAGCGACTCGGCTGCGCTCTGCGCCAGCTGGCTGTATTGTTGGCCGAATTCGGCCACCATCTGGCGTAATTTGGCGGTGTCGCGGGCGATGATGGTCTTGAGCAGGTTTTCCAGGAAGAGTTGGGTCTGTTCCATTTGGCTCTTGCCGGCTCGCAAAATGGCGAACAGACAACGCTGGGTCAGCGGCAGCAAATCCTTCAGGGTGTGCTCCAAGTAGCGGTTGCCGGCATAGAGGTACAGGGTGTCGAGGAAATCGACGCCGTGTTCGTAAAAGCCTTGCAAATCGTCTTTGCGGTTGCATTCGGCCAACTGGGTGGTGACTTCGAAGAAGTGGGCCAGGTCGTCGTTCTGCCAAGAGGTGGCGAGGTTACAGACGGCTTGATCCAGCAGTAGAAACCACAGTTCGAAGAAATGGCGCACATCCTGACCCGTGATGCTGGACACCACCGCGCCGCGGCGCGGGAAAATCTCCACCAGATGGCGGCGTTGCAAAATCAATAAAGCTTCGCGCACGGACCCGCGGCTGACTTCCAGCTCCGACGCAATGCGCAATTCCTGAATGCGCTCCCCTGCTTGCATCGTGCCTTGTATGATTTGTTTGCCCAGGTATTGGGCGATTTGTTCGGTCAGTGAGTCGTTCGCTTTGAACGTCATCTTGCTCTCCGGAATAGAATATTATTATTTTCCTATGTTTGATATGCGAGGGCAATCAAACTGCAATGTTTGTCTGGCAGTAGTTTGTCCGACAGATTGTTGTTATCAAAACATTATCAGTGGTTTTGAGGCCAACTGTTGTCAACTTGCCGCACTAGACAAGCATTACTGAGGTTTTGCTTGCGCATTCATCATATCAATCATACGATTAAAACGCTTGTTTGAAATGGCTGACACGAGAGGGGCTATCAGAATAAGCGAGAGGCGTCGGAGAGGTATTTCCGCCGTCTCGCGGACTCGGCCGGCGGCCGGCCCGCGCGGGGAAAGCAGCCTAGCAGGCGACGAGCGGCGCAAGCCGAATGTCGCCGCAAGCGGGCCGTCCCGCGAGGGCGTTGAAGCCGGCGCGGCGTTCGCGAACTTTAGCGGGTTGTGTCCGGTGTGGAACCGGGAGTGTGATTCAGGCCTTCGCCTTTGGCGAAGGCCTTTTTTCTTGCCGCCTATTCCGGGCGACGGCAGGCCATCAGATAGTTGACGGCGGTATCTTCGCCCAGCGAGTAGATGCGGGCCAGCGGGTTGTAGCTCATGCCGCGGACCGCGTCCATATCCAGACCGGCGTTGCGGGCCATGCGCGATAACTCCGAGGGCTTGAGGAAGCGCGCGTACTCATGGGTGCCGCGAGGCAGCATGTTCAGCACGTATTCGGCGCCGACCACCGCCAGCAGGTAGGATTTTGCATTGCGGTTGAGCGTGGAGAAGAACACCCAGCCGCCGGGTTTGACCAGGCTGGCGCAGCTGCGCACCACGCTTTGAGGGTCCGGCACGTGCTCCAGCATTTCCATGCAGGTGACCACGTCGAAGCTTGCCGGGGCTTCCTCCGCCAGTTCCTCTACCGCCACGCAGCGGTAATCCACCGCCACGCCGGACTCCAGGCTGTGTAGTTGGGCCACTTTCAGCGACTTTTTGGCCAGGTCTATGCCGGTGACGGCGGCGCCGCGCGCGGCCATGCTCTCCGCCAGGATGCCGCCGCCGCAACCCACGTCCAGCACTTGCTTGCCGGCAATGGCCGCGCGTTCGTCGATGAAGCCCAGGCGCAGGGGGTTGATTTCATGCAGCGGCTTGAATTCGCCGCTCATGTCCCACCATTTGTGCGCCAGTTGGCTGAATTTGTCGATTTCGGTTTCGTCTACATTGATCATGATTATTTCGCCAGGATGCGATGACGCCAGTCTTCGGCGCGAGCCTTGAGCGCGGCTTCGTCCAGGGTCTTGAGTTGGCGTTGCTCCAAAAGAGCCTGACCTTTGACCCAGACGTGGCTGACTTGTTCGCGGCCGGCCGCGTAGACCACATGGGAGATTGGATCGAAGGCCGGGGCGGTTTCGATGGCGGAGAGGTCGATGGCGATCAGGTCGGCCTGTTTGCCGGCCTTGATCGAGCCAACCTTGTCTGCGATGCCCAGCGCGCGAGCGCCGTTGAGCGTGGCCATGCGGATGGCCGCGGCGGCCGGCACCGAGGTGGGGTCCAGGGTGCCCACTTTGGCCAGCAGCGCCGCCAGCCGGGTTTCCGCCAGCATGTCCAGCTTGTTGTTGGAGGCGGCGCCGTCGGTGCCTATGCCCACGGCGATGCCTGCCTGCAGCATTTTGGGAATGGGGGCGATGCCGGAGGCCAGTTTCATATTGGACGAGGGATTGTGCGCTACCGACACACCGTGCTTGGCGGCGATTTCGATTTCCTCGTCGTTCAAATGCACCATATGGGCGGCGATCAGACGCGGGGACAGCAAGCCCAATTGTTGCAGGCGGGCCAGCGGGCGCTGATGGCGTTCCTTGACGCTGTTGTTCACCTCGTCCGCGGTTTCGTGGATGTGGCAGTGGATCAACATGTCTTCTTGCTCGGCCAGCGTCACCACTTTGGCGAAGGTGTCGTCCGACACCGTATAAGGCGCGTGCGGCGCCAGCGTGAAGGTGATCAGTTCTTCGCCCAGGAACTGGCGACGTTCGGCCAGCGATTTGCTGATGTAGTCGTCGGCGTTGCTGGCGTAGTTGGTGGGGAACTCCAGGATGGAACAGCCCACAAAGGTGCGCATGCCGGAGGCCAGGCCGGCGCGAGCCATTGCGCCGTGATAGAAATACATGTCGTTGATGGTGGTGGTGCCGCCGCGGATCATTTCCCCCATTGCCAGCAGCGCGCCGTCAAACACGAAGTCGTCGCGGACATGTTTGCCTTCGGCCGGCCAGATATGGTTGGTCAGCCAATCCATCAGCGCTTTGTCGTCGGCCAGGCCGCGCAAGAGCGTCATCGCGGAGTGGCCGTGAAGATTGATCAGGCCGGGCATCAGTACGTGGTTGGGCAATTCCACGCGTTGATCCGCCTCCAGCGCGCCGGCTTGGTCGGCTGGAATAATCGCGGCAATCCTGCCATTCTTCAAAGCAATGGCGTGGTTTTCCAGGATTTCACCGTCTTCCTCTACGGTAATGATCCAGCGGGCGGTGATAACTTTGTCATAACGGGACTGGGACATGGGGCAATCCTGGCGCGATTTTGAAGTGACGTGGATTGTAGGCCGAGGCTAAATTCAAGGCAATGACGGAAGGTGGGAGGAAGCGTCGGAGCGTGCCGGCGAAAGGCTTGCCGGATCCGTGCTTGACAAGGCGATGACTAGTGAATATTCCAGCATTTTGCCGGGATTATCCGGTGTATACTTTTGAAAATATGAACAACTGACGCATGGGCTCAATTGCCTGCGGCTAATGGCGAGCGATAATAAACGCAAACATGGCACACCACGCTGACGATAAATCCACAGCCAGTACCGGCCTCTCCCTTAGGGCTGTCTTTCTCATCGCCGTAGTGCTGGGCTTGCTGATTCCCGCGTCCATCATCAGTTATCTGAGCTTCAATATTCAAAGGGACGCGCTGACCGCCCAGCTGGAAACCGATCAAAAACGCCTGCTGGACATCGTGGCCCTGGGCATGCAGGAGCCCCTGTGGAACCTGAGCCGCCAGGCAGGCAATCCCTTGATCGCTTCGGTGATGGAAGACGCGCGGGTGGTTTCCATCCGCGTCACAGATACCCAGTCCAATCAGATATTCCTGTCCTCGGTACGCGCGGAGCGTCGTATCGGCAGCGTGTCCTTTGTGGAAAAACCAGTGATTTATCGCGGCGAGGAAATCGGCCAGGTGACGCTGGAATTCGATAATGAGCATCTCGCCATCGCGCTTAATAACCAGATCAAGAACATCCTGATGATTCTGGCGGCGCAACTGGTGTTGTCCATTCTGCTGATCATGAGCATTTTGCATTCGCGTTTCCTCAGCCCGATGAAGGCGCTGACCGAGCAGGCGCGTTTGCTGGCCGAGCTCAAGCTGGACCGGCCGTTCGAATGGCAGCGCCGCGATGAGATCGGCCATCTCGGAAAGCATTTGGAATGGACTCGAGCCGAGCTTAAGCGCTTGCTGGACGAGCTGCGAGCCAAGACGCTGGCGCTGGAGGCGGATATTTCCCGGCGCCGCGAGGTGGAGGACGCGCTGCGCCGCTCCGAGAACAAATACCGCGAGTTGTTCTGGTCCAACCTCGACGGCATCGTGATCAGCTCGCTGGACGGCCAGGTGATAGACGCCAACCCCGCCTTCCTCAACCTGATGTGCTACAGCCTGGATCAGCTCAAGCTGCAGAATTTCTGGACTTTGGTGGGGCCGGAGAGCGAGGCGCTGGAGCGCTTCAATCTGGACAACAAGGTGCTGCGTTTCGGTTATTGCGACGAGTTCGAGGCCACCTATATCAACCGCTTCGGCAATCCGGTGCCGGTCAGCGTCAAGACCGTGGCGATGCGCGACGCCTTCGGCCGCATCAACGCGGTATGGCGCATGGTGCGAGACATCTCCGAGAAACGCGCGGCGGAGGAGAGGGTGCAATTGGCGGCCAAGGTGTTCGAGAACACCGTGGAAGGCATCATGATCACCGACGCGGACAAGCGCATCCGCAGCGTCAACCGCGCCTTCACCGAAATCACCGGCTACACCCAGCATGAAGTGCTGGGCCAGAAGACCAGCGTGCTGTCCTCCGGCCGCCACGACCAGCCGTTCTACGAGCAGATGTGGCAGTCCATCGCCGATCACGGCTCCTGGCAGGGCGAGCTGTGGAACCGGCGCAAGAACGGCGAGGTGTTCCCGGAATGGCTGGCGATCAACGCGGTGCGCAACAGCCTGGGCGAAATCACCCACTATGTGGCGATCTTCAGCGACCTGACCGAACGCAAGGCGGCTGACGAGCGTATTCAGTTCCTCGCGCATTTCGACGTATTGACCAGCCTGCCCAACCGCGTGCACATGCAGGACCGGGTGGAGCTGGCGATCCACAACGCCGGCCGCGACAACGAGCGGCTGGCGCTATTGCTGCTGGACCTGGACCGCTTCAAGACCGTGAACGAATCGCTGGGCCATACTGCCGGCGACACCCTGCTGCAAGTGGCGGCGGACCGTATCAAGGGCGTGCTGGGGCCGGGAGAGATGCTGGCGCGTCAGGGCGGCGACGAATTCATCGTCTTGCTGCCGGTGATTTCCGATCCCGGCGAAGCGGCGCTGGCGGCGGAGCGCATCCGCGATGCTTTCTCCGCCTCGATAGAACTGCACAACCATGTGATCACCATCACGCCGTCGATAGGCATCAGCGTTTATCCGGACGATGGCCGCGACTACGAAACTTTGGTGCGCAACGCCGACGCGGCGATGTACCACGCTAAATCTTCTGGCCGCAACAGTTACAAGTTCTACACCGCCGACCTCAACGCCCGCGCTCGCGAAATCCTGGCGATCGAAAGCCAGCTGCGTTTTGCGCTGGAGCGCGAGGAGTTCGTGCTGCACTATCAGCCGCAGGTGGAAATGGCCAGCGGCCGCATCATCGGCGCGGAGGCCTTGATCCGCTGGAATCATCCGTCACTGGGCGTGCTGGGGCCGGTGCGCTTTATTGAAGTGGCGGAAGAACGCGGCTTCATCGTTCAGATCGGCAACTGGGTGATAGGCGAGGCCACGCGCCAGTTGGCCGCCTGGCGCAGCCAGGGCCTGCCGGAATTGACTCTGGCCATCAATCTGTCCGCCTTGCAGTTCCGCCAGTCCGATCTGGCCGAGCAGATCACCTCGGCGCTGGCCGCCAACGGCCTGCCCGGCCATGCGCTGGACATCGAGGTGACCGAGAGCGTGGTGATGGAGGACGCGATGGCCACCATCCAGGCCATCGACAATATGAAGAATATGGGGTTGAAGCTGTCCATCGACGACTTCGGCACCGGCTATTCCAGCCTGTCCTACCTGAAGCGCTTCAAAGCGGATAAATTGAAGATCGACCGCTCCTTCGTGCGCGACATCCCGCACGACGCCGACGACACCGCCATTGCCCGCGCCATCATCAATATGGCCAAGAACCTGAATATGAAGGTGGTGGCGGAAGGGGTGGAGACGATAGAGCAATGGCACTTCCTGCAACGCGAGGGCTGCGAGTACGTACAAGGCTACTTGATCGCCCGGCCGCTGCCGGCGGATGAGTTTGTCAAACTGCTGGCTCAGGACAGCCTGTTGCCGCAGGAGTGAGATGGCCTAAGGCTGGGGCGGGAGTGCGCTGATGACTTTCAAGATTGGCGACGATGCGGTAGATATCGGCAAGGAAGTGTTGTCGCGCAGCCTGGACTTCGTGCCTATTCCCATCCTGATTTCTGAGTCTGGCACCAAGCTGGACCAGCCCGGCCAGCGCATCCATCGCTATCTCAACCGAGCGTTCCTGCAACAGATAGGTTACACGCTGGAACAGATGCCGGACATGGAGGCCTGGTTCCGCTTGGCTTATCCCGATCCGGTCTACCGCTTGGAGGTGGAGCAAAGCTGGTTGCAGGCGGTGAAGGACAGTCTGGCGCTGGGCCGCAACCTGGCGGAGATGACGGTGCATGTGTGCTGCGCCGACGGCCGGCTGCGTTGGTTCATCGTCACCGCCCAACTGCACGCCGACCTGCTGCCTAACTGGCACATCGTCACCTTTCGCGATGTGGACGACCTCAAGTGCATGATGGACGATAACGCTCGTCTGTCGCGCACGGACTTTCTCACCGGATTGATCAATCGCCGCGAGGCGGTGCGCCAGTTGGAGTCCGCCTGGCTCCAATGGCTGCAGACGCGTCGGCCGTTCGCCGTGCTGCTGTGCGATATCGATCACTTTAAGCTGGTGAACGACCGTTTTGGCCATGACGGCGGCGACTATGTGCTGGTGGAAGCGACGCGTTTGTTGCGCGAGGCGTTTCCGGACTTGATCTGTTCGCGCTGGGGCGGGGAGGAGTTCCTGCTGTTGGCCCCGGACGCCGACCATGCCAAGGCCGCTGCGCTGGCGGAGCGCGTCCGGCAGCGGCTCGCCAGCGCCAATCTGCAGTGGCAGCAACAGCCGGTGCCGTTGACGCTGAGCATAGGCCATGTCTGTGTTCAGCCCGGTTTGGAAGTGGAGGCTTTGCTTCAGCGCGCGGACGTCGCCTTGTATCGGGCCAAGGCGGCGGGGCGCAATTGTTGCCGGGAGGGGTGATGCCGGCGGGCTGTCAGTGAGCGGCTGTCGTGGGGCTGGCCATGGCCTGTCTCAAGTAGTCGATGAACACTCGCAGTTTTGCCGGCTGATGCAGGTGGTGGGGGTAGTACAGGTAAAAGGCCTCCGCAGGCGGCATCCAAGCCTCCAGCACGCTCACCAGGCTGCCGTCGGCCAGATGAGGCGCAGCCATCGCTTGCGGTAAATAAACAAGACCGAGCCCGCCCAGCGCGACATGCAGCGCCGCCGCGGTGTCGTTGGCGGTTAGCGGGCCTTGCACCGAGACTTCGAATGGCCGCCCTGCGTCGACGAATTGCCAGCGGTAGATCTGGCCGCTGCTGGCGAAGCGATAGCGCAGGCAATCATGCTGTCGCAATTGGGACGGATGCTCGGGCGTGCCGCGCGCCTGCAGGTAGCCAGCGCTTGCCGCCACGCAGAAGCGCAGCGGAGCGCTGACCGCCACCGCCTGCATGTCTTGTTGCAGGCTCTCGCCAAAGCGCAGGCCGGCATCCAGGCCCCGCTCCACGATATCCACCAATTGATTGTTCACGTCCAGCTCCAGCCGCAGTTGCGGGTGCGCGCGCATGAAGCCGGGCAACAGCGGATACAGCAGCAGGCTGGCGGCGGTGTGAGGCAAGGTCAGCTTCAGCGTGCCGCTGACCTGTCCTTGCCACTGGCGGGTGTCGTCCAGCGCGCTATCCAGCTGTTCCAGCAGCGGCGTTATCCGCGCCAGCAGCGCTTGGCCTGCCTCGGTGAGCCCAACCTTGCGGGTGGTGCGGTTCAATAGGCGCACGCCCAATTGGGCCTCCAACTGACGCAGAGTCTGGCTGAGGGCCGAGGGCGTGATTTCTTGCTGGGCGGCTGCGCGGGTGAAGCTGCCATGCCGGGCTATCAAGCGGAAAGCTTGCAGCGCATGCAGAGAGTTTTGCGTCATTGTGAAGTTTTTCTACGTAATACATGCAGATTAAGCCTATTTTTCCGGTGGCGGCAAGCGCATATGCTTCAGGCATCTCAACTGATCACGAAAGATGGCAGACATGAAGCAACGAACCCTGGGCCGTAATGGTCCTTCCGTTTCCGTGCTGGGCTTGGGTTGCATGGGCATGAGCGCTTTTTACGGCGCGCATGACGATGCGGAATCGCTGCGCACGCTGAACCACGCGCTGGATCGCGGCGTCAATTTGCTAGACACCGCCGATATGTACGGCCCCTATCGCAATGAGGCGTTGTTGGCGCAAGTATTGAAGTCGCGTCGCCAGGAGGTTGTGTTGGCCACCAAGTTCGGCATCGTGATGGACGCGGCCAATCCAGCCGCGCGCGGCGTCAACGGCCGGCCGGAGTATGTGCGCAGCAGCTGCGAGGGCAGCCTCAAGCGGCTGGGGATCGACGTTATCGACCTTTACTACCTGCATCGCGTGGATCCACAGGTGCCGATCGAGGAAACCGTAGGCGCGATGGCGGAGTTGGTCAGCGCGGGCAAGGTTCGTTATCTGGGCTTGTCCGAAGCCGCGCCGGACACCTTGCGCCGTGCGCACGCCATTCATCCCATCCAAGCGCTGCAAAGCGAATATTCGTTGTGGACGCGGGACCCGGAGCAGCAAACGCTGGCTCTGTGCCGGGAGCTGGGCATCGGTTTCGTCGCCTACAGTCCCTTGGGACGAGGATTCCTGACCGGAGCGATTCGAAGCCCGGACGACTTTGACGCAGACGACTACAGGCGGAGCAGTCCGCGTTTTCTCGGCGAGAATTTCCGCCGCAATCTGGCGCTGGTGGAGCGGGTGAAGGCCCTGGCCGAGGCCAAGGGCTGCAGTCCGGCGCAATTGGCGCTGGCCTGGGTATTGGCGCACGGCGAGCATATCGTCGCCATCCCCGGCGCGCGCCGCATTCGTAATCTGGATGACAACCTGGGCGCTTTGGCGTTGGAGTTGAGCCCAGCGGAAGTGGCGGAAATCGACGCGGTATTCCCGCCGGAGGCTGTCAGCGGTTTGCGCTACGCGGCTGAGGTGATGGCGACAGTTCAGCGTTGAGCTTAGTGTTAGCGGTCTCGTTGCCAGTCGCGGCGGTCCCGCTCATGGTCGTGGCCATGGTCGTGATCGTCGTGCCAGTCACGGTGGTCGCGATCCTTCTGCCGATCCTGATCCCGTTCATGCTCGTGGCCGCGGTGGACTTCGTGGTAATGCGGCACGTAGACCTGGCGATACCATTCATCGCGGACAAAATACACCGGCCTGCCACAGGCGTTGTAGCGGCCGCAGTAGCGGCCCCAGTGCTTGGCATGCCCTGGCGGCACCCGCAAATAAATTGGTGCGATGGCCACCGGGACAGGCTGAATGATCACTGGCTGTGGCGAGATCAGCTCCGGCGCCGGGAAGCCGCCGATATTCAACTGACCGTAAAATCCGGGTTCTCCGACGCTGATGGATACGCCGGCCTGGGCCGGCGCGGCGCTGAGCCAGGCGGAGGCGCCAAGCGCAGCGAATATGAACAAGTGTTTCATGGCAGTGTCCTTTTATAGTACAAGCGAGTGTTGTACTGCCAATATCGGCCAGCACTATTGCGCATGCGCGAATTTCAAGCGCTGAATTATGTGGATTGTTGGCGAAAAAGGGTTTTGCAAACAAAACGCACAGTTTGGAACTCGAGAGAGGCGACACCGCCGTCGCCTGCTTGAATATGGGATGCGGCAATAGCTCAAGGTTTGCCGCGCTGCGGCGATGGAGGTTGAAACTCCTTTTGCAATAAGGGCTGTACCGTGGATACATTCCGTTTTCTTAGAGCCTGTTCAAAGTCTCGCAAGCCAGGGCGAGATAAGGCGAAAACGAGCGAAAAAGCGGAATGGTGGAGGGGGACATGAGTATTTTGAGCTTGTTTTTAACGCCGTGTCGCGGCAGCGCAGCAGATCGTAAACAGCTTCTTAAGCGGCTAAGATGGCCAGCTTCACGGCTGGGGCATAGTAGTACGGGGCGGGGATAAAAAAAGCTGCGAACCATCTGGCGAGCGGCTTGGCCGTGTTGTTTACAGCGTTCGTGAAAAATAGGGCCATTTATTTGTAATGGTTTTTCATCTCCGTGCTCATGTGCCAAGCCCGCGAGTGCGCCGGCTACATGAAAAGACCCTACAAAATTTGCGCTCTCCGTGAAAATCTTGTCGTCGGTTACGGCAAATCAATCACTTATAGATATAGCGCCAATGAACTATCAGCAGCCCATCTACCCCAGGTTTTGGCCGCGGGTGGGCTGTCTTGGCGTGAGTTGTCCCGGGGTCTTCCTCTGCCGGCTTATGGGATGTCGTTAAATGATTGACTCGCCAAGTTTCTTCAGCCTGGCGAAGTACATGACAAAGGCCGCCACAAAGAATGCGTCACCAATGACCACAAGTATGGCGAAGTCTGATGTCCATCCATTTTGAAGCATGTATAAGAGGTTCAGTGCAAACAGAGCCTTACCAATGCCGCCCATAAACACGATGCCGGTGTGGCGTATGGGGTTGGATGCGACCATCAAAAATCCGAATCCATATAGGAGCGCAGTGCCCCATGCTCCTCTATAGACAGCGACCAACACTGGATCAGTCAATTCACGTCCAAATTCACGCGCGAACATGCCGGCGCTATCGAGCAGTCCGGGGATGGCCCCTGCGAAGTTCCAGAGTGCCGAAATGATGAACAGCCATCGAAATGACTGTAACTCAGATGATGTCGATTTGATTCTGCTCATCGTTTCTCCTGTCTTTATTAAGATGTGGCTGTCGACATTTTTACATCGCGACTCTAGCTCGCGGGCTATAGCCACATGGCTGATGAAAAATGTGCTCTAAGAGTGGCTAACAAAATTTCTGATGCTGCGTTGCGCCGACTTGCCGTACTCAAGTACTGCCTGCGTCGGCGCGCCTTGTCTCATCAGCCGTAAAACTGATTTTTGTTAGCCGCTCTAAGACCCTGTTCACGGTCTCGCGAGCCAGAGCGAGACAAGGCGAAAACGAGCGAAAAAGCGGAATGGTCGAGTGGTACATGAGCATTTTGAGCTTGTTTTTAACGCCGTATCGCCGCAGCGCAGCAGATCGTGAACAGGTTCTAAGCAATGAAAGGGACTTTTCCGTCGCAAGGTCGCGGCGGAAGCCGCCATGAATGAAGTTTCCACGCTGCATCCGCCTCGGCGGGGAAGTCCATGCCTATTATCACTTTAGGTATCGATCTCGCCAAGAATTTATTCGTATCGCATGAAATTGGTCGGTCGGGGAGGCATGCTCTGGCCAAACCCAAGATGCGTGCGATCAGCTGCTCGCCATCGTGACGCAGCCCCCACTCTGCCTGATTGGCATGGAAGTCTGTTTTGGAGCCCACGACAGGGGCCGCCTGTTTCCCAAGCCCAAGGACACGCCGTCCGCATCATGGCGCCCAAGTTCGTCGCCCTTATCGCATGTTCGGCCGCCGAGGCAAGAATGACGCCGTCGACGCGGCTGTCAGCTGCGAGACCGTTTCCCGACCCAATACGCGTTTCGTCCTGATCAAGGAAGAGCAGCAACAATAAAATCAGCAATAGGTTTGAAGAGAGCTTGCGACTGGACGTAAAAAAGCCCCGCACAGTGGCGGAGCCTTTTTAGAGCCGAGTAATATGGATTTCTCACTTTTTGCAAAAAAATCCCATTAACTCTGCTGACCTACAGCCCTAATGTGGAGGCTTGGGACGCTTATTCCGGACGCATCTGCGGGAACAGAATGACGTCGCGGATGGACGGCGCGTCGGTCAGCAGCATTACCAGACGGTCGATGCCGATGCCGCAGCCGCCGGTGGGCGGCAGACCGTATTCCATCGCGCGGATGTAGTCGGCGTCGTAGTGCATTGCCTCGTCGTCGCCGGCATCCTTCTGCGCCACTTGGGACAGGAAGCGCGCGGCTTGGTCTTCCGGGTCGTTCAACTCGGAGTAGCCGTTGGCGTGTTCGCGGCCGACGATGAACAGTTCGAAACGCTCGGTCAGGCCCGGCTTGCTGTCGGAGCCGCGGGCCAGCGGGGACACTTCCACCGGGTAGTCGATGATGAAGGTCGGGTTCCACAACAGGCTTTCGGCACATTCCTCAAACAGCGCCAATTGCAGACTGCCCAGGCCCGGCGCGGGAGGAAGCTTGCCGCCCAGGCGCTTGATCTCGCTGGCCACCCAGGCCGCGTCGGCCAGTTGAGCGTCGGTGTACTGTGGGTTGTAGTGCTTGATCGCGCCGACGATGGTGAAGCGGTCGAACGGCTTGCCCAGATCCACTTCCTTGCCTTGATAGCTGACGGTGGTGGAACCGCAGGACACCAGCGCGCATTCGCGGATGATGGTCTCGGTCATCTCCATCATGCGCTGATAATCGCTATAGGCCTCGTAGAACTCGATCATGGTGAACTCGGGGTTATGGCGGGTGCTCATCCCCTCGTTGCGGAAGTTGCGGTTGATCTCGAACACGCGTTCCAGGCCGCCCACCACCAGGCGCTTCAGATACAGCTCAGGCGCGATGCGCAGGTACAGGGGCATGTCCAGCGCATTGTGGTGGGTGACGAAAGGCTTGGCCGCAGCGCCGCCCGGGATCGGGTGCATCATCGGGGTTTCCACTTCCAGATAGCCTTCGCCCACCATCACGTCGCGAACCTTCTGGATGATCTTGGACCGCTTGATGAAGGTCTGGCGGCTGTCTTCGTTCATGATCAGGTCGGCGTAGCGCTGACGGTACTTGGTTTCCTGATCGGTGATGCCGTGGAATTTCTCCGGCAGCGGGCGGATGTTCTTGGACAGCAGGCGCACTTCGCTGGCTTGTACCGTCAGTTCGCCGGTCTTGGTCTTGAACAGGGTGCCTTTGACGGCGACGATATCGCCCAAGTCCCAGTGCT
The DNA here is from genome assembly GCF_015291765.1 of Chromobacterium sp. Rain0013. Taxonomy (NCBI): domain Bacteria; kingdom Pseudomonadati; phylum Pseudomonadota; class Betaproteobacteria; order Neisseriales; family Chromobacteriaceae; genus Chromobacterium; species Chromobacterium sp. Rain0013. The sequence continues at coordinate 4,675,731 of NZ_CP031514.1, read as the reverse complement.
TGAACTCGGCGTGCAGTTCTTCGCCCACGCCGTCATTGGAGATGTAGGCCTGAATGCGGCCGCTGCCGTCTTGCAGCGTGGCGAAGCTGGCCTTGCCCATCACACGTTTCAACATCATGCGGCCGGCGACGGCAACCTCGATCTTTTCGGCTTCCAGCGCTTCTTTTTCCTTGCCTGCGTGAGCGTCCTGCAGGACTTGCGCGAAGTGGCTGCGCTTGAAGTCGTTGGGGAAGGCGATACGCTGTTCGCGGATGCTTTTCAGCTTTTGGCGGCGTTCCGCCATGATCTGGTTTTCGTCCTGGCTAGGCGATGTTTGCTCGTGTTCAGACATGTTCACTCCGTAATTCAATGCAATGGCTGTTGGCCGCCGCGCGGGCGGCGACCGGGTTAAGCGAGTTTAGGCTCAGACGCCTTGTTTCAGGCTGGCCTCGATGAAGCCGTCCAGGTCGCCGTCCATGACGCCCTTGATATTGCCCACTTCGTAGCTGGTGCGCAGGTCCTTGATTCGGGACTGGTCGAAGACGTAGGAGCGGATCTGATGACCCCAGCCCACATCGGTCTTGGTGTCTTCCAGCGCCTGCTTGGCCTCGTTGCGCTTTTTCAGTTCCAGTTCGTACAGCTTGGCGCGCAGCATTTGCATCGCTTCGTCGCGGTTGCGGTGCTGGGAGCGGTCGTTCTGGCACTGCACCACGATCCCGGTGGGATTGTGGGTGATGCGCACGGCGGAGTCGGTCTTGTTGATGTGCTGACCGCCGGCGCCGGAGGCGCGGTAGGTGTCGACGCGCAAATCGGCCGGATTGATGTCGATCTCGAAGCTGTCGTCCACTTCCGGGTAGACGAAGACGGAGGAGAACGAAGTGTGGCGACGCGCGTTGGAGTCAAACGGGGACACTCGCACCAGGCGGTGCACGCCGACTTCGGAGCGCAGCAAGCCGTAGGCGTATTCACCGCTGATCTTCAGTGTGGCGCTGGTGATGCCGGCCACTTCGCCTTCGGATTCTTCCAGCACTTCCACGCTGAAGCCCTTGCGTTCGGCGTAGCGGATATACATGCGCAGCAGCATGCCGGCCCAGTCCTGGGCCTCGGTGCCGCCGGCGCCGGCCTGGATATCCAGGAAGCAGTTGTTCGGGTCCATCGGGTCGTGGAACATCCTGCGGAATTCCAGCTGCGCGAGCTTGGCTTCGGCGGTGTCCAGATCGGCCTGTACGGCCAGGATGGTGTCGTCGTCGTTTTCGGCGCGGCCCATCTCGAACAGTTCGGCGCTGTCGCTGACCATGGCGCTGATCTCGTCGATCACCAGCACCACGTCTTCCAGCTGTTTGCGCTCGCGGCCCAGTTCCTGAGCGCGCTTGGGGTCGTTCCAGATATCCGGGTCTTCGGTCAGGCGGGATACTTCTTCCAGACGGTCTTTTTTACCGTCGTAGTCAAAGATACCCCCGGATATCGGCGCCACGGGTGGCCAGGTCGTCGATCTTGGCCGCGATTTGGTTCAGTACTTCGACTTCAATCATGCTCAACTCCAAATAGCAGTCTGTTAAATATAGGCAGTCGGGAAATCGGGTCTTGATCAAAGACAAAAAAGCGCACCATAAGGTGCGCTTTTGCTGAAAAGACTTGGGATGGATCAGCCAAACAGGTGAGCGATGGCGGCGCGCTCTTCTTCCAGTTCGGCCAGGGTGAAGTTCATCCGCTCGCGGCTGAACTCGTCGATTTCCAGACCTTGCACAATCTTGTATTCGCCATTTTCGCATACAACCGGGAAGCCGTACATCACGCCTTCCGGGATGCCGTAGGAGCCGTCGGACGGAATGCCCATGGTCACCCACTTGCCGTTACTGCCCAGCACCCAGTCGTGGACGTGGTCGATGGCGGCATTGGCTGCGGAAGCAGCGGAGGAAAGGCCTCGCGCTTCAATGATGGCGGCGCCGCGTTTGCCCACGGTGGGCAGGAATACGTCGCGGTTCCAGGCTTCGTCGTTGATCATGGCCTTGACCGGCTGGCCGGCGATGCTGGCGAAGCGGTAGTCGGCGTACATGGTCGGCGAGTGGTTGCCCCATACCGCCAGTTTCTCGATGGCGGCCACCGGCTTGCCGGTTTTGGCGGCGATCTGGGACAGCGCGCGGTTGTGGTCAAGACGCAACATGGCGGTGAAGTTTTTCGGATTCAGATCCGGAGCGGACTTCATCGCGATCCAGGCGTTGGTGTTGGCCGGGTTGCCCACAACCAGCACTTTCACGTCGCGAGCGGCGTGGTCGTTCAACGCCTTGCCCTGCACCGTGAAGATGGCGCCGTTGGCTTCCAGCAGATCCTTGCGCTCCATGCCCTTGCTGCGCGGGCGGGCGCCTACCAGCAGCGCGACCTTGACGTCCTTGAAGGCCACGTTCGGATCGTCGGTGGCGACCATGCCGGCCAGCAGGGGGAAGGCACAGTCTTCCAGTTCCATCATCACGCCCTTGAGGGCGGTTTGAGCTTGCGGCAGGTCCAGCAGTTGCAGGATGACCGGTTGATCCTTGCCGAGCATTTCGCCGCTGGCAATGCGGAACAGCAGACTGTAGCCGATTTGGCCGGCTGCGCCGGTGACGGCGACGCGAACGGGAGCTTTCATTGGCGGACTCTCCTTTGATGTATCCGATAATGACGATATGCAGATGTTGCTCTGCAGCATTGAATGCTTTTGTGCGGCTGAGTGTAACACGGAGTATAGCCAATGTGGGGGTGGATTCCTCATCAGAAAAGCTGATAGGGGCGGCAAAGTCTTGTATCTTATATAAGACTTGTATTTACGCTTGATTTGTTTGGTGATACAACAGAGAACATGACAGATCGACCGCTGCGTAGACAGCCGCTGTACAGCCAGATCAAACAGCAGTTGCTGCGACGGATCGGCGATGGCGAGTGGCAGGAAAACGATGCCTTGCCCAGCGAATGGGATTTGGCGGACGAGTTGGGCGCAAGCCAGGGCACGGTGCGCAAGGCTTTGAGCGAACTGGTGGCCGACGGTCTTTTGTATCGCGCGCAGGGCAGGGGCACTTTCGTGGCGCCGGCGCCCAGCGAATGGGGCGAAGGCCTGCTGCTGACGCCGGGGCTGTTCAACGAGCAGCCGGACGATCTGGCGAGGGAGTTCCTCGGTATTTCGCGAGGCAACGCCAGCGATGACATGGCCGCGGCATTGCAATTGCGGCGCGCTGCGCCTTTATTGAGAGTTCGGCAGTTGTGGCGCTGGCACGGCATCCCGGTCGCGGTGGATGAGGCCTTCTTGCCGGCCGACGAGTTTGAAGGGCTGGACGCGCGCTGGCTGCGCGGTTCGTCCGGGGTGTATCAGGCGCTGCAGCAGCGCTTCGGCATCCGTTTGAAAGTATTGTGCGAGCAGTTCCGCGCGCTGATGCTGCCGCGCGAGGAAAGCGCGTTGCTCGGCGTCACCGGCATGGTGGCCGAGGCGCCGGCCTTGAGCCTGATACGGATTTCAGGCTCGATGGAGGGCCTGCCGCTGGAGTGGCGGCAGCGTTACTGCTTGACGCACAACTGGGCTTATACCGCCCGCCGGGCTTGACGCGGCGGGCTTTTGACGTGACGTGGACGGCTGGGCCGGCGGCGAAAGACAGGCCGCGGCCAGCCAGTTTTGCTAGAATCCCCGGGTCATATTGCACCGCGATATTCCTGGTGCGGCATGAGCGGTAATGACGGGCATCCAGCCATAACAAAAACGGAGCCCTTCAGGCGGGCGGCCTCGTAGCGGGTCGTCTGTTGTGTAACCTCTTGGTTCTAAAAACATCCAAGGAAGCCATATGCAGAAGCAACGACCAAAGCACCTGGATCTGGCCAAGATCAGATTGCCGATTCCCGGCATCGTCTCGATCTTGCACCGGATCAGCGGTGTTGCGCTGTTCTTTTCTCTCCCACTGTTGATTTACCTGTTGCACGGTTCGCTGAGTTCGGCCGAATCGTTCGAAACCTACCGCGCCGTGGTGGGCAATCCGCTGATGAAGCTGGTGTTGCTCGGCCTGTTGTGGGCGTATATGCACCATTTCTGTGCCGGTATCCGTTTCCTCTTCCTCGATATTCATAAAGGTCTTGAACTGCAGACCGCCCGCGCCACCGCCAAGACCGTTGTGGCAGTCAGCCTGGCGCTGACCGTGGTTCTGGGAGTTGCTCTATGGTAAACCGCAATGTCGTCGGCGCCGGCTATGGCCTGCGCGATTGGATCATGCAGCGCGTCACCGCGGTGATCATGTTGATCTACACCGTGGCTTTGGCTTTGTTCCTGTTGACCATGCCGTCCGGCTACGAAGGTTGGAAGGCGTTCTTCGGCCAGTTCTGGGTGCAACTGCTGACCCAGGTGAGCTTGATCGCCCTGTTCCTCCACGTATGGGTGGGCATCCGCGATCTGTGGATGGACTATGTGAAGCCGGTGGGTGTTCGCCTGGCGCTGCACGTGTTCACCATCGTTTGGCTGGTTTCCTGTTTTATCTATTCCGTTAAAGTGGTCTGGGGGCTGTAATGGGTATTCCTGTTCGTCATTTCGACGCCGTTATCGTTGGGGCAGGCGGAGCAGGCATGCGCGCGGCCTTGCAATTGTCCGAGGCCGGCCTGAAGACAGCTGTGCTGTCCAAGGTGTTCCCGACCCGCTCCCACACCGTTGCCGCCCAAGGCGGCGTGTCCGCTTCGCTCGGCAATTCCGAGGAAGATCATTGGCACTGGCATATGTACGACACCGTCAAGGGGTCGGACTGGCTGGGTGATCAGGACGCCATCGAATTCATGTGCCGCGAAGCGCCCAAGGTGGTGGTGGAGCTGGAACACTTCGGCATGCCGTTCGACCGCAACGCCGACGGTTCCATCTATCAGCGCCCGTTCGGCGGCCATATGTCGAACTTCGGCGAGAAGCCGGTGCGTCGCGCTTGCGCCGCGGCCGACCGGACCGGCCACGCCATGCTGCACGCGCTGTACCAGCGCAATGTGCGCGCCAACACTCACTTCTTCGTTGAGTGGATGGCGCTGGACCTGATCCGCGATGCCGACGGCAATGTCCAGGGCGTGATCGCCATGGAAATGGAAACTTCGGAAATCGTCGTGTTCCAGGCCAAGGCCACCCTGTTCGCCACCGGCGGCGCCGGCCGCATCTTCTCCTCGTCCACCAACGCCTTCATCAATACCGGCGACGGCCTGGGCATGGCCGCTCGCGCAGGCATTCCGCTGGAAGACATGGAGTTCTGGCAGTTCCACCCGACCGGCGTGGCTGGCGCGGGCGTGTTGATCACCGAAGGCGTGCGCGGCGAAGGCGGCATTCTGCGCAATGCGCAGGGCGAGCGTTTCATGGAACGCTACGCGCCCAACGCCAAGGATCTGGCGTCCCGCGATGTGGTGTCGCGCGCGATGGTGACCGAGATCAACGAAGGCCGCGGCTGTGGCCCGAACAAGGATCACGTGCTGCTGGACATCACTCATCTGGATCCGGAAGTGATCATGTCCAAGCTGCCGGGCATCCGCGAGATCTCGATCAAGTTCGCCGGCGTGGACCCGATCAAGGCCCCGATTCCGGTGGTGCCGACCTGCCATTACCAGATGGGCGGCATTCCCACCAACTACCACGGCGAAGTGGTGGTGCATGGCGAAAAAGTGCAGGGCTTCTATGCCGCGGGCGAATGCGCGTGCGCGTCGGTGCACGGCGCCAACCGCCTGGGCACCAACTCGTTGCTGGATTTGCTGGTGTTCGGCAAGAGCTCGGCCAATTCGATGATCGAGTTCATCAAGCAGCAGCCGGAAGATCTGCCGGAGCTGGCGCTGGCGGACGTCGAGCGCTCGCTGGCCCGCGTTGAGCGTCTGAACACCCAGACCGGCGGCGTGCAGGTCAACGATGCGCGTGAAGCCATGCAGCGCACCATGCAGGCGCACTGCGGCGTGTTCCGCTTCAAGGACATGCTGGCCGAAGGCGTGGAGAAGATTCTGGAAGTGGAGAAGATGGTGCAGCGCACCGAGATTTCCGACAAGTCCAATGTCTTCAATACCGCCCGCATCGAGGCGCTGGAGCTGGAAAACCTGATCGAAGTGGCCAAGGCCACGATGATCTCGGCCAATGCCCGCACCGAGAGCCGCGGCGCCCATGTGCGCGACGACGCCAAGGACACCGAGGAAACCCCGAACGGCCGCGACGACAAGAACTGGCTGAAGCATACCCTGTGGTATCGCGAAGCCAACCGTCTGGACTACAAGCCGGTCACCCTGAAGCCGCTGTCGGTCGATACGATCGCGCTGAAGACCCGCTCCTACTAAGGGTGCAATCAAGATGACTACCGAAACCGTCAAATTCCGCATCTACCGCTACAACCCGGAAACCGATGCCAAGCCGTACATGCAGGACATCAGCGTGGAGATGAGCTCCACCGAGCACAAGCTGCTGGATGCGCTGGTGAAGCTGAAGGTGAAGGACGACACGCTGAGCTTCCGTCGCTCCTGTCGCGAAGGCGTCTGCGGTTCCGACGCGATGAACATCAACGGCAAGAACGGCCTGGCCTGCCTGACCGACTTCCGCGACCTGAAACAGCCGATCGAGCTGCGTCCGCTGCCGGGTCTGCCGGTGATCCGCGATCTGATCGTGGACATGACTCAGTTCTTCAAGCAGTACCACTCGATCAAGCCCTACGTGATCAACGACACGCCGCCGCCGGAGCGCGAACGCAAGCAGTCGCCGGAAGACCGCAAGGAACTGGACGGCCTGTACGAGTGCATTCTGTGCGCTTGCTGCTCGACGTCCTGCCCGTCCTTCTGGTGGAACCCGGACAAGTTCGTCGGTCCGGCCGGTCTGTTGGCCGCCTACCGCTTCATCGCGGACACGCGCGACGAAGCCACCAAGGAGCGTCTGGACAACCTGGAAGATCCGTACCGCTTGTTCCGTTGCCACACCATCATGAACTGCGTGGACGTGTGTCCCAAGGGCCTGAATCCGACCAAGGCGATTGGCAAGATCAAGGACCTGATGGTCAAGCGTGCAGTATGACCGCCTACGATCCGATTGAACTCAAGCGGATCCGTTGGCGGTCCCGGCGGGGGCTACTGGAGCTGGATCTGGTGTTGGAGAAGTTCTTCGCCGGCCCCTTCGACCAGTTGGCCCCGGCCGAGATTGAGGCTTATAGGCGGTTGCTGGATTTGCCCGATACCGATTTTCTGGATGTCGTCAGCGGCAAGGCCGATTTGGACGATCCGGAAGAGATGGCCATCGTGGCGATTCTCCGCTCGCTCTGACGGCTATGCATCACCCCAATTACAACGACCATAAACCGACTGGGAGTATTGCTGTGGAAACTAATCGCAAAGTAACGCTCACATACAACGAGGGTAAGGAAACTCTGGATTTGCCGGTCCAGAGCGGCACTTTGGGGCCGGATGTCGTAGACATCCGCACCTTCTCCAAAACCGGCATGTTCACGTTCGACCCGGGCTTCCTGGCCACCGCCAGCTGCGAGTCCGGCATCACCTTCATCGACGGCGATCTGGGGCAGCTCTACTACCGCGGCTACCCGATCGAGCAACTCGCCGAGAAAAGCGATTATCTTGAAGTCTGCTACCTGCTGTTGAACGGCGAGCTGCCGACCGCGGCGCAGCGCAAGGAATTCGAACGCGGCATCATGCGCCACAATATGCTGCATGATCAGCTGATGAGCCTGTTCAAGGGCTTCCGCCGCGACGCGCATCCGATGGCCGTGATGGTGGGCGTGGTGGGCGCGCTGTCCGCCTTCTACCATGACTCCTTGGACATCTCCAATCCGGAACATCGCCGCATTTCCGCGCATCGCCTGGTGGCCAAGCTGCCGACCATCGCCGCGCAAGCTTACCGCTACAACAAGGGCCTGCCGTTCTCCTACCCGAAAAACGGCCTGACCTACGCGGAAAACTTCCTGCACATGATGTTCTCCACCCCGTGCGAAGAGTACAAGGTGAACCCGGTGCTGGCGCGCGCGCTGGACCGCATCTTCACTCTGCACGCGGACCATGAGCAGAACGCTTCCACCTCCACCGTGCGTCTGGCCGGCTCCTCCGGGGCCAATCCCTTCGCCTGCATCGCCGCGGGCATCGCCTGCCTGTGGGGCCCGTCTCACGGCGGCGCCAACGAAGCCGTGCTGAAGATGCTGGACGAGATCGGCAGCGTGGAAAACGTGGCCGACTTCATGCAAGGCGTGAAGGACAAGCGCTACAAACTGATGGGCTTCGGCCACCGCGTGTACAAGAACATGGACCCGCGCGCCTCCATCATGAAGCAGACCTGCGACGAAGTGCTGAACGAGCTGGGCCTGCACAACGATCCCAAGTTCAAGCTGGCGATGGAGCTGGAAAAGATCGCGCTGTCCGATCCGTATTTCATCGAGCGCAAGCTGTACCCGAACGTGGATTTCTACTCCGGCATCGTGCTGTCGGCGATCGGCATCCCGGTATCGATGTTCACTCCGATCTTCGCGCTGGCCCGCACCGTGGGCTGGATTGCTCACTGGAGCGAAATGATTTCCGACCCGGCGATGAAAATCGGCCGTCCGCGCCAGTTGTACACCGGCGCGCCCCGCCGCGATTTCACCCCGGTGGAGAAACGCAAGTAAGCAGGAACGAGGGTTGGCTGGAGCAGGGCTTCAGTCAGCCTTTTTTTCCGGCCCGAAGGCGGGCCGGGGCAGGGTCAGAATGTTATGGGAAGCACAACAAAAAAGTTTTTCCGATAGCGTTTTCCCCATGCTGCAACAGGGAGTTCGCGCCAGGGCGTAGCTGGCCGGATTCCGAACAGAAACGACAAAGGGTAGCCCCATGATGCAATCCATGTACAGCCATTCTTACCTGTTCGGTGGGAATGCACCGTTCATCGAGGAGCTGTACGAACAGTACCTCGCTGACGCCAATTCCGTTCCGAATGAGTGGCGCGACTATTTCGACAAGCTGGCGCAAGCGCCGGGCGCTGCCGAACGCGATGTGCCGCACATGCCGATCCAGGAATCCTTCATTCAGCTGGCCAAGAAGCCGGCCGCCGGCCAGCGCGCCAGCAGCGGGGCTGAATGGGACACCATGCAAAAGCAGGTGGGGGTGCTGAAACTGATTTCCGCCTACCGCGTGCTGGGCAGCCGCCAGGCCAACCTGGACCCGCTCAAGCGCATGGATCAGGAACTGGTGCGCGAACTGGATCCGGCTACCCATGGACTGACCGGGGCCGATATGGCGGTGCAATTCAACGCCGGCTCGCTGGTGGGCCCGCAGAAGATGCCGCTGTCCGACATTCTGGCGCGTCTGAAGCAGACCTACTGCGGCAATATCGGCGTCGAGTACATGCACATCACCAAGTCGGATGAAAAGCATTGGGTGCAAAAGCGCTTCGAGGGCGACCTGTCCACACCGCATTACGACGCGGCCAAGAAGCAGCGCATCCTGAAGCAGATCACCGCCGCCGAGACGCTGGAACGCTATCTGCACACCAAATACGTCGGCCAGAAGCGCTTCTCGCTGGAAGGCGGCGAGTCGGCCATCGCCGCGCTGGACCATCTTATCCAGAACGCCACCGGCCAGGGCGTGCAGGAACTGATCATCGGCATGGCTCACCGCGGCCGTTTGAACGTGCTGGTCAACACCTTGGGCAAGCTGCCGCGCGACCTGTTCGCCGAGTTCGAAGGCAAGGCCGCCCAGCAAATGGCTTCCGGCGACGTGAAGTACCACATGGGCTTCTCGTCTGACATCCCGACCGCCGACGGCCCGATGCATGTGTCGCTGGCCTTCAACCCTTCTCACCTGGAGATCGTCAACCCGGTAGTGGAGGGCTCGGTGCGCGCGCGTCAAGAGCGCCGCAAGGACACGGAACGCAAGACCGCGGTGCCGGTATTGATTCACGGCGACTCCGCCTTTGGCGGTCTGGGCGTCAACCAGGGCACTTTCAACCTGTCGCAGACTCGCGGCTACGGCACTGGCGGCACCATCCACATCGTGATCAACAACCAGGTGGGCTTCACCACCTCGGACACCCGCGATATCCGTTCGACGATGTACTGCACCGACGTGGCCAAGATGATCGAAGCGCCGATCTTCCACGTCAACGGCGATGATCCGGAAGCCGTCTGCTATGTGATGCAGGCCGCGCTGGACTACCGCATGACCTTCAAGAAGGACGTGGTCATCGATCTGGTGTGCTACCGCAAACTGGGCCACAACGAGGGCGACGATCCCTTCCTGACCCAGCCGATGATGTACAAGAAGATCGCCAAGCATCAGGGCGTGCGCGCGATGTACGCCGAGCGTCTGGTGCAGGAAGGCGTGCTGAAGGCGGAAGAAGCCGACGCGCAAATCCAGGCCTACCGCGACGCGCTGGACAAGGGCGAGCACGTAGAGCAGACCGCGCTGACCAACTACAAGCGCGAGCACGCACTGGACTTCAGCCAGTACCTGGGCACCCACTGGGCGCACCCGACCGACACCTCCTTGCCGCAGGCCGACATCCAGCGCCTGACCGACAAGTTCACCTCGCTGCCGGAGGGCTTCAAGCTGCACCCGACGGTGCAGAAGGTGCTGGCCGCGCGCAAGGCGATGGCCGCCGGCGAGCAGAACGCGGACTGGGGCATGGCCGAGACCCTGGCTTACGCCAGCCTGGTGACCAACGGTTTTGGCGTGCGCCTGTCCGGCGAAGACTCCGGTCGCGGCACCTTCAGCCACCGCCACGCCGTGCTGCACGACCAGAACCGCGAGAGCTGGGACCAGGGCAGCTACGTGCCGCTGCGCAATATGTCTGACAACCAGGCTGATTTCCTGGTGATCGACTCCATCCTGAACGAAGAAGCGGTGCTGGCCTATGAATACGGTTATGCCTGTTCCGCTCCGGATCAGCTGGTGATTTGGGAAGCTCAGTTCGGCGACTTCGCCAACGGCGCCCAGGTGGCCATCGACCAGTTCATTTCCTCCGGCGAGACCAAGTGGGGCCGTCTGTGCGGCCTGACCACCATCCTGCCGCACGGCTACGACGGCCAGGGCCCGGAGCACTCGTCCGCGCGCCTGGAGCGTTGGCTGCAACTGTGCGCCGAGCACAATATGCAGGTGGTGATGCCGTCCGAAGCCTCGCAGATGTTCCACATGCTGCGTCGCCAGGTGCTGCGGCCGTACCGCAAGCCGCTGGTCATCTTCCTGTCCAAGCGTCTGCTGCGCTTCAAGGATTCGATGAGCCCGATCGAAGCGTTCACCAGCGGAAGCTTCCGCCCGGTGATAGGCGACTCGGTGGTGCAGGACGCCAAGAAGGTCAAGCGCGTGTTGCTGTGCGCCGGCCAGGTGTATTACGACCTTGCCGCCGCCCGCAAGGAACGCGGCCTGGACGAAGATATCGCCATCGTGCGCATCGAGCAGCTCTACCCGTTCCCGACCGAGCAGGTGGCCGCCGAGCTGGCGCGCTTCCCGCAGGCTCGCGAAGTGATGTGGGTGCAGGAAGAGCCGCGCAACCAGGGCGCGTGGTACCAGATCCGTCACCGCCTGGAAGGCCTGCTGGGCGCCAAGCAGTCCTTGTCGTTCGCCGGCCGTCCGTCGTCCGCTTCCCCGGCCGTAGGCTATATGAGCAAACACGTCGCCCAACTCAAGGCTTTCGTTGAAGAAGCCATGTCGGTCGCCAAATAACCACTGAATGAGTTCGAGGCAGCCGGAGGGCTGCCTCTACATGGAGAAGAACATGCTGATTGAAGTCACCGTCCCGCAACTGCCCGAGTCCGTATCCGAAGCCACGCTGATGAGCTGGCACAAGAAGGTTGGCCAAGCCGTCAGCCGCGACGAGAACCTGATCGATCTGGAAACCGACAAAGTGGTGCTGGAACTGCCGGCGCCGCAGGCAGGCGTGATCGTTGAAATCATCGTGGAAGACGGCGCCACCGTGGTGTCCGGCCAACTGATCGCCAAGATCGACACCGCCGCCAAGGCCGGCGATGTGGCTCCGGCCGCCGCGGCCGCGCCGGCTGCTGCTCCGGCACCCGCCGCCGCCCCGGCAGGCGCCGCCGCCATGCCGTCCGCCGCCAAACTGGCCGCGGAAACCGGCGTGGACCTGTCCAAGGTGGCCGGCTCCGGCCGCGACGGCCGCGTGTTGAAGGAAGACGTGCAGGCCGCCAAGCAAGCCGCTCCGGCCCAGGCCGGCCCGGTGCTGGCTCCGGCCGCCGCCGGTGCCGCGCTGTCCGCCACCCCGGCCGCGGTCAACGTCGCCGCCATCCTGTCCGATCGTCCGGAACAGAGCGTGCCGATGTCCCGTCTGCGTCAGCGCGTGGCTGAACGCCTGATCCTGTCGCAGCAGACCAACGCCATCCTCACGACCTTCAATGAAGTGAACATGAAGCCGGTGATGGACCTGCGCGCCAAGTACAAGGACCGCTTCGAGAAGGAGCACGGCATCAAGCTGGGCTTCATGGGCTTCTTCGTCAAGGCCGTGGTCGCCGCGCTGAAGAAATACCCGATCGTCAACGCCTCGGTGGACGGCAACAACATCATCTATCACGGCTACTTCGACATCGGCGTGGCCGTGGGCAGCCCGCGCGGCCTGGTGGTGCCGGTGATCCGCAATGCCGACCAACTGAGCCTGGCCGACATCGAGAAGCAGATCGCCGACTTCGGCAAGCGCGCCCAGGAAGGCAAGCTGACCGTGGAAGAACTGACCGGCGGCACCTACACCATCTCCAACGGCGGCACCTTCGGTTCGATGATGTCCACCCCCATCATCAACCCGCCGCAGTCCGCGATTCTGGGCATGCACGCCACCAAGGAGCGCGCCGTGGTTGAGAACGGTCAAGTGGTGGTACGTCCGATGATGTATCTTGCCCAATCCTACGACCACCGCATCATCGACGGCCGCGAAGCCGTGCTGAGCCTGGTGGCGATCAAGGACGCGATTGAAGATCCGGCCCGCCTGATCCTCGACTTGTAATCACCCGCGGCCGGGGGCGCGCTCCCGGCCTGTCTTGCGATGAATGGAGCTTGAATGCAGTTGCCCGACTGGTTTTACGGAATTGCCGCCATCCTGGCCGGCGTGGCCATAGGCTGGCTGACCTGGAAAAAACGCCAAAACGGCGTGCGCGAAGACCTGTACAGCTTGATCGGCAAAAGCATTCTCTGTCTGTTCATGATCGCATTCGGCATTCTGCTGCTGAAGGTCGGCAAGTAGACCAGGCAGCCGGCGGGCCGCGCGCCCGCCACCGACAAAGGAAAACAAGATGAGCCAATCGTTTGATGTAGTGGTGATCGGCGGCGGCCCCGGCGGTTACGTAGCCGCCATCCGCGCCGCCCAGCTGGGTTTCAACACCGCCTGCGTGGATGCGTTCAAAAACCCGGAAGGCAAGGCGTCGCTGGGCGGCACCTGCCTGAACGTCGGTTGCATTCCGTCCAAGGCGCTGCTGCAGTCGTCGGAAAACTTCCACGCGGTGCAGCATGATTTCGCCAAGCACGGCATCAGCGTCTCCGGCGCCAAGATGGACGTGGCGCAGATGATTTCGCGCAAGACCGACATCATCACCAAGAACGCCGCGGGCATCAGCTTCCTGTTCAAGAAGAACAAGGTCGCCAACATTCACGGCCTGGCCAGCTTCAAGGGCCGTCAAGGCGATAAGTGGGTGATCGAGGTCAGCGACGGCGGCAAGGTGGTGGACACCCTGGAAGCCGGCCATGTGATCGTGGCCACTGGTTCCAGCCCGCGCGCGCTGCCGGGCCTGGCCACCGACAACAAGCTGGTGTTGGACAACGAGGGCGCGCTGGCGCTGACGGATGTGCCGAAGCGCCTGGGCGTGATCGGCGCCGGCGTGATCGGCCTGGAAATGGGCTCCGTCTGGAAGCGTTTGGGCGCCGAAGTGACCATCCTGGAAGCGATGCCGACCTTCCTCGCCGCCGCGGACCAGCAGATCGCCAAAGAAGCTTTCAAGACCCTGACCAAGGACACCGGCCTGGACATCAAGCTGGGCGTCAAAATCGGCGAAGTGAAGGCCGGCAAGAAGAGCGTCACCGTCAACTACGAACTGAACGGCGAAGCAGTCAAGGCCGAGTTCGACAAGCTGATTGTCTCCATTGGCCGCGTGCCCAACACTCAGGGCCTGGGCGCCGACGCGGTGGGCCTGCAACTGGACGAGCGCGGCTTCGTGGCGGTGGACGACCATTGCCACACCAATCTGCCTAATGTATGGGCGATCGGCGACGTGGTGCGCGGCCCGATGCTGGCGCACAAGGCCTCGGAAGAGGGCGTGGCCGTGGCCGAGCGCATCGCCGGCCAGAAGCCGCACGTGGATTTCGGCGTGATTCCGTGGGTGATCTACACTTCTCCGGAGATCGCCTGGGTTGGCAAGACCGAGGAGCAACTGAAGGCCGAGGGCGTAGAGTACAAGAAGGGCACTTCCGGTTTCGGCGCCAACGGCCGCGCGCTGGGCCTGGGCCAAGCGCAAGGCACGGTCAAGATCCTGGCCTGCGCCAAGACCGACCGCATCCTGGGCCTGCACATGATAGGCCCGATGGTGTCCGAGCTGGTCAGCGAAGGCGTGGTGTCGATGGAGTTCAAGGCCGCCAGCGAAGACCTGGCGCGCATTGTCCACGCTCACCCGTCCTTGTCCGAAGTGATACACGAAGCCGCTCTGGCCGCCGACAAGCGCGCCTTGCACGGCTAAGCGTTCGCCGGGTCGTGTACAATCGCGCACGGCTCGGCAAAACGGCTCCCTTGGGGGCCGGTTGACGGAGTATGCGGCGACGCCGGTCAGCCTGGGGGGTGACGGCGCGCGCCAGATACATTAAAGGTTTACAAGCGACTCAAAGAAATAGGGGCGTCGGTTTCAGCCCGCCATCCATTTCTCCGAAAGGAAACCATAGATGAACCTGCACGAATACCAAGCGAAAGAGCTGCTGGCCAAATACGGCCTGCCGGTGCAACAGGGCATTCTGGCCGCTACGCCGGAAGAAGCCGCTGCCGCTTACGATAAACTGGGCGGCAAATTCGCCGTCGTCAAGGCTCAGGTGCATGCCGGCGGCCGCGGCAAGGCCGGTGGCGTGAAAGTGGTGAAAAGCCGCGAAGAAGCCGCCGAAGTGGCCAAGGGCCTGATCGGCAAGAGCCTGGTGACCTACCAGACCGACGCCGCCGGCCAGCCGGTGAACAGCGTGCTGGTGTGCGAAGACATGTACCCGGTGCAGCGCGAACTCTACCTGGGCGCCGTGGTTGACCGCGGCAGCCAGCGCGTGGTGTTCATGGTGTCCACCGAAGGCGGCGTGGAAATCGAGAAAGTAGCCGAGGAAACCCCGGAAAAGATCATCAAGATCGAGATCGATCCCTTGGTGGGCATGCAGCCGTTCCAGGCTCGCGACGCCGCTTTCGCGCTGGAACTGAAGGGCGAGCAAGTTGCCGCCTTCACCAAGCTGATGCTGGGCGCCTACAAGGCCTTCGTCGAAAACGACTTCGCCCTGTTCGAAGTGAACCCGCTGGCACTGCGTGAAAACGGCCAGCTGGCCTGCGTGGACGGCAAGATCAACCTGGACTCCAACGCGCTGTACCGCCACCCGGAACTGCTGGCGCAACGCGACAAGAGCCAGGAAAACGAACGCGAAGTGAAAGCTTCCGAGTTTGACCTGAACTACGTGGCGCTGGAAGGCAATATCGGCTGCATGGTGAACGGCGCCGGCCTGGCGATGGCCACCATGGACATCATCAAGCTGAAGGGTGGCCAACCGGCCAACTTCCTGGACGTGGGCGGCGGCGCCACCAAAGAGCGCGTGATCGAAGCCTTCAAGCTGATCCTGGCCGACACCTCGGTGCAGGGCGTGCTGATCAATATCTTCGGCGGTATCGTGCGTTGCGACATGATCGCCGAAGCCATCATCGCCGCGGTGAAGGAAGTGAACGTGACCGTGCCGGTCGTGGTGCGTCTGGAAGGCAACAACGCCGAGCTGGGCGCCAAGATCCTGGACGACTCCGGTCTGAAACTGACTTCCGCCCAGGGTCTGAACGACGCTGCCGAGAAGATCGTCGCCGCCGTCAAGGCCGCTGCCTGAGACCCGCACTGAGCTGAGGAATACAAAATGAGCGTATTGGTAAACAAAGACACCAAAGTGCTGGTGCAAGGCTTCACCGGCAAGAACGGCACTTTCCACGCCGAGCAGGCGTTGAAAGTGGGCACCAAGGTCGTAGGCGGCGTAACCCCGGGCAAAGGCGGTTCCGAGCATCTGGGCCTGCCGGTGTTCAACACCATGAAGGACGCCGTGCGTCAGACCCAGGCAGACGCCTCGGTGATCTACGTGCCCGCGGCCTTCGCCAAGGATTCCATCCTGGAAGCCATCGACAGCGGCGTGAAGCTGATCGTCTGCATCACCGAAGGCGTGCCCACCCTGGACATGCTGTACGTGAAGAAAGCCGTGGACGAAGCCGGCATCCGCCTGATCGGCCCGAACTGCCCCGGCATCATCACCCCGGGCGAGTGCAAGATCGGCATCATGCCGTGGCACATTCACAACCCGGGCCGCATCGGCATCGTGTCCCGTTCCGGCACTCTGACCTATGAAGCCGTGGCGCAAACCACCGCGCTGGGTCTGGGCCAGTCCACCTGCATCGGCATCGGCGGCGACCCGATCCCGGGCACCAGCCACATCGACGCGCTGAAACTGTTCCAGGATGATCCGGACACCGACGCCATCGTGATGATCGGCGAAATCGGCGGTTCCGCCGAGGAAGAAGCGGCCGAGTTCGCCAAGTCCTACGTGACCAAGCCGGTGGTCGGCTACATCGCCGGCGTGACGGCTCCCAAGGGCAAGCGCATGGGCCATGCGGGCGCCATCATCTCCGGCGGCAAGGGCACGGCGGAAGAGAAGTTCAAGGCCTTCGAGAAGGCCGGCATCGCCTACACCCGCAGCCCGGCGGAAATCGGCAAGACGATGTTTGAACTGCTGAAAAGCAAGGGCATGATCTAAGAAGCGGTTCACGATCTGCCGCGCTTCAGCGATACGGTGTTGAAAGCGACTGCGAAATGCTCATGTACCAGGTGTACATTCCGCTTTCTTGGGCGCTTTCGCCTTGTCTCGCTCTAGCTCGCGAGATCGTGGATGGATTCTAAGGCCGCATGCAAAACACCCCTGGCTCGCCAGGGGTGTTTTTTTATGCGTCGCCGTTCAGGCGTAGCGCGCGCAGACGCGGTCGAACGGCGGCCGGTAGCGCGGATCGACGTAAGGCGTCAGCAGATAGAGCAGGCTGCGACAGCCGTCTTTTACCATGCGCTCCAGCTCGCTGGGCGTGGCGGAGTGCTTGAGCGTGGTTACCCAGCCAGTCTGCACCATCTGAAAGTGCTGGACCAGATGAGCCAGTTGCTTGTCGTCGCCCAGCAGCACGCCCTGTTCGCGCAGGCGGGCGAACAATTGGGCCAGCTTGCCGGCCAACTGGCCACGGGACAACTGCTGGTGATTTTCCGCCAGTTCCGGGTGCAGGTAGTACAGGCTGGGCATGCTTTTGGGCAGGAAGCGGAAGCTCCAAATGTGCCGCAGCGTTTTTTCCATCGCTCCCACCATCGCCTCGATCGAGTTGCTGTGCCGGAGCGCGGCCGACAGCTGCTCCGCCATGCCTTTGACGTAGCGCTGGTATAGCTCGCTGATGATCTCTTCCTTATTGCGGAAGTGATAGTACAACTTGCCGGTGCTGATATTCATCCGCTCGGCGATATGATTGGTGGTAATGACGCGCTCGCCCTCCTGGTTGAACAGCTGCAGGCTGGCGTCAATGATGTTTTGAAAGGTTTGCGACCGTTCGCCGCTTTTACTCATTTTGGCCCCTTTCTGTCTAATAACCGGGCGCAGCCCATTGCCGTGGCCGCGTCCAGGCGCAAGTATCGCTCAAATTGAGGTGAAATTGTCGTGGTTAGGGCAAATTGTCGACATTTTGTGACGCAAGCGTGGGCAGGGTAGGGTTTACAGGCCTTGCGAGTATTTGAAATGCATGATTGATGTAGTTGTTTGATTTAAAACATGCGCAAATATTTAAAGACATTGTTATTTTTAACAATGCATGACATCTCGTATGACGGATAATAACGCTTTTATCAGCAACGGCTTATCATGCGCTCCATCCGTCACAAGCTCACGCTGCTGACAGCGGTGTCCATTCTGGTCGCCACGCTCAGCATCACCATCACCGCCTGCCTGAATATCCGCTCCCACGCTTATCAAGAAGCTGAGCGGGAGATCAACCAGGTCGCCCAGCTACAGGGCGGCTTCGTGTCCGAATGGCTGTCGGTTCGCAAGAATCTGATCAGCGCCAGCCTCAGCCACGCCGACGACGCGCAGGTCAGCTACTATCTGCAGCAGTTGGCCAAGGGCGGCGGCTTCAACGTGATATACGCCGGCAACGGCGCGACCGGCGACATGAAATACTCGGTGCCGGGTCGTCCCAAGCCCAGCGCCGACTACCAGCCGGCGCAACGTCCGTGGTTCCAGCAATCCAAGGCTCAGGACGGCCTGATCGTCACCGACCCGTACAAGGACTCCGAACCGGAAACCAAGGACAAACTGGTGATCACCATCGCCGACAAGGTCAAGGGCCAGGACATCGTGGTGGGCGGCGATATTCTGATCGACAAGCTGGTCAAGTCGGTGCTGGACATCAAGCTGGCCGGCAAAGGCCATGCCTTTCTGCTGACCAAACAGGGCAAGATCATCGCCTACCCCAAGCCGGGCAATGAACTCAAGCCCATCGGCAGCGTGATTCCGGCGCTGGACGACGCCGCTTTCGCCAGCCTGCTGCAAAGCGATCAAGCCAAGAGCGTGGATATAGACGGCGGCGCTTATATGGTGGCCTTGCGACCAATCGCCGGCTCCGACTGGGTGATGGGCGTGGCCGCGGATGAAGAGGTGATCTCTTCCCAGGTCAACGGCATCATCTGGCTGATCGCCGGGGCCGTCGCCATCGTGTTGGTTGTGATGCTGACCTTCAGCTCCGCTTATCTGGGCCGCTTGCTCAAAGGCCTGTTCCAGGTCCGCGACGCGATGCGCGAAATCTCGCAAGGCGAAGGCGACCTGACCCGCCGCATCGAAGTGGCTGGCGAGGATGAAGTGGCGCAGACCGCGCAAGCCTTCAACCAGTTTGTGCAACGCCTGAACGGCATGTTCCGCGAACTGCGCGACGAAGCCGGGCAACTGACCCAAGGCGTGATCGAAGTCAGCGGCGCGGTGAAACGCCTGGCCGATGATTCTCACGTGCTGGCGGACATTTCCAGCTCCAACGCGGCGGCGATCGAAGAAGTGACGGTGAGCATCTCCCACATCGCCGACGCCACCCGCGAAACCGATAGCCTGGCGCGCAATACCGGCGAACATTCGCGCGAGAGCGCCAACGATATGCAGCGCATCAGCAGCGAGATGTCGCGCACCAGCGAATCGGTGGGCGAACTGTCCAGCCTGCTGGCCTCGCTGGAACAGCGCTCGCAGGAGATCTCCAAGATCACCAATGTAATCCGCGACATTGCCGATCAGACCAATCTGTTGGCCTTGAACGCGGCGATCGAGGCGGCGCGCGCCGGCGAGCAGGGCCGCGGTTTTGCCGTGGTGGCCGACGAAGTGCGCAAGCTGGCCGAGCGCACGGGGCAGGCAACGGTGGAGATCAGTCAGATGGTGGAAAACATCCTGGGCGAAACCGGCAAGGCGGTGCAGAACATGAATACCACTGTCGGCGCGGTGGACGCCAGCGTCGATCTGACCGGCCAGGCGCGCGCGCGGTTGACCGCGATTGGCGACGCGATGCAGCAAGTGATAGACAAGATCGGCGATGTGGCCCTGTCCACCAGCGAGCAGCACAACGCCACCACCGCGATGGCGCAGAGCACCGAGTCGATCAACAACCAGATCATCGACTCCGACGCCGCGCTGCAATCGGCAATGCAGACGCTGAGCGCCTTGAACGATCTGGCGCGCGGGATGCAGAGTACCTTCAATCGCTTCAGGCTGTAAGAACCTGTTCACGATCCGCTACGCGTCGTGAAACGTGGCTCGGTGAATGCAACTTCGAAATGCTCATGTACCGTGTGTGCACTCCGCTTTCTCTGCTGTGTTCGCCTTGTCTCGCTCTTGCTCGCGAGACTTTGAAAAGGTTCTAAGTCAGGAATTGTTCGCGTCAGGAAACTCTCGGGCTTCCGCGTGGTCAGTCACACAGCGCCGACTCCGTTCAGGGGCCGGCGTTTTATTATGCTATTGATAGTGAACGGCGATTGAAGGATTTCGGATGAAAAGACTGATGATGATGTCGACGCTGCTGTTGACCGCCTGCGGCATCTTTCCGACACAGGAAGGCTATGCGCAGAAGGCGTATTACTGGCAGGGGCGTGATGTGAATCAATTGTTGGCGGAGTGGGGCGCACCGCAGAAAACCCTGAAGATGCCGAACGGCAATATGCTCTACACCTACAGCAAGGAATTTACCCAGCGTGAGCCGCTGCGTGAAAACCGCGTGTACGAACCGGGCGCCAAGGTGACTTACAACGAGAACGGTCAGACCAAGACCATAGAAACACCGGGACGGTGGGTCAACACCGGCATGATAGGCGGTGGTTCCACCCATTACAGCTGCACCACCAATTTCGTGGTCAATCCCAAGAGCCAACTGGTGGAAACCGTTAGCTTCGACGGCAATAACTGCGTGGCGGTGCCGCGGCAGTAAGAATCTGGTCAAAGCCCGCTGCGCTTCGTGAAGCGTTGCGCGGTGAGCACGAGCTCAAAATGCTCATGTACCACTTGACCATTCCGCTTTTTCGCTCGTTTTCGCCTTGTCACGCTCTTGCTCGCGCGACTTTGAACAGGTTCTAAGCACTAGCCCCGCCGGCAGGCGGGGCTGCGGGTATTGGGAGCAAGCTCACGATCTCGCGAGCTTGCGCAGCGGATCGTGGATAGGTTCTTACTGACCGGGCAGCTTCCACTCGCCCTTGCTGCGGAAGGGCACTCGGCCCATGCCGTTCAAGTCTTCCAGCGTGCCATTCAGTTGGTATTCCAGCTTGCCGCCGTTGCCGGCCTCCATTGCCTTGCCTATCTGCTTCAGCCAGCCGGCCAGCGAGGTGTGCAATTGCAGCGTGACCACGCCTTCGCCCAGCGCAGGTACGGCGATGGCCTGATTGCTGACTCCCGTGGCCAGCTTCTCTCCCGCCACGTTCAGTTCCAGGGTCATGCCCTTGGCGTTCAAGGCCAGATTGTTGGGGTTGCTGACCCGCAGGCTGACTTCGAAGCTTTGTTCGAACAGCGTGGCCTTGCCGGGTTTGACGTCGGCGATGCTGACTTGGGGTTTCTGGTAGTTCAAGGCCGCGCAGCCGCTTAGCAGCAGGGCGAACAGGGCGACGCTCAGATATCGTTTCATATTCGGTGTTCCTTGGGTTGACCGGCGTTATTCCAAACCGCCCAGCACATCGCGGGTTACCGCCAGCCAGGCGCGGGCCGCATGCGACAAGTATCCGTTCTTTTGCCAGATCAGCGCCAGGTGCCAGACCAGCTTGGGCTCGGCCAGCGGGATCACATCGTAGGCCGAGCGGTCCAGCCGTTCCACGATGGAGCGCGGGAGCAGGGTGACGCCCATGTGGGCCGACACCAGTTCGACGATGAAGTCCCAATGCGCGCTGCGCCCCACCACATGCAGCGGGCGGCCCAGCTCGCGAAAGGCGTCGCTGACCCGGCGCGCCAGCGTGAAGTCCTGCGGGTAGAGCACAAAGGGCTGATTGGCGATCTGCTCCAGCCGCACCACGCTCTGCCCACGCCACTCCGAGCCGGCCGGCGCCACGAGGCATAGCGGATCGCGCACCACGGCGAATTGATCGAAAGCCTGGTTGTCCACCGGCAGCACCGCCACGCCGATTTCCAGTTCGCCGCTGCGCACGCTGCTCTCGATCGCCAGCGCGCCGTCTTCCACCATTTTCAGTTCGATCTGCGGATAGCGTTGGCGGAAGCTGCTGACCACCGGAGCGAAGAAGGCCACGCCCACCATGGGGGGCAGGCCGACCACCAGCTCGCCGCGTTTGAGCGCAGACAGGTCGGACAGCTCGGTTTTCAACTGGTTCATCGCCGATAGGACGTCCAGGCCGCGCTCATAAGTGGCACGGCCGGCGTCGGTGAGTCGGAAGCTGCGGCCCTCGCGCAGGATCAGCGGGCAGCCCAATTCCTCCTCCAACTGGCGCACCATCTTGCTGATGGTGGGCTGAGTCACATAGAGGGCTTCGGCCGCCTTGGTGAAGCTTTGGCGTTTGACCACCTCGATGAAATAGCGCAGCGCGCGGATGTCCATATGTGCTTGTCCGGATCATGCATTCCAGATTGGAATGCGTGAAATAATTTTAATTCATTTTTTGAATGTATGGCGGCGCTCTATACTCGAATCACTCCCTGTGTTGTGTAGTGGCTCAATCATGGCAAACCCGAATCTTTCCGCATTCAAGCAAGTGGCGCTGACCATCGGTCAGGTGGCCTTGCTGAGCGTGGTGTGGATTGCGGCCAGCCAGTTGAGCAGCCATTTCCTGCCAGCGGTGCCTGCCGGCGTGCTAGGGATGTTCCTGGTGCTGGCGGCGCTCTGGCTGGGCTGGTTGCCACTGGCCTGGTGCCGCAGCGGCGCCCGCTGGTTGTTGGCTGAAATGTTGTTGTTCTTCATCCCCGCCGTCGTGGCGGTGATCCAGTACCCGGACGTGATCATGGCCGCCGGGCTGCGGATTGTGGCGGTCATCGTGTTGTCCACCTTGTTGGTGATGGCGGCGACCTCCTGGGTGGTGGATAAATGTTATCGCTTGGAAGTGGCCCTGCGCTGGCATGGCCGCCAGAAACAGGTGAAGACGCATGGAGCATGAGATTGCACTGGCCAGTTTGCTGATTACCGTTGTTTTGTACGGACTGGTCAAAAAGTTTTATCTGAAAAAGCGCAGCTGGTGGAGCGCCCCGATTCTGGCGGTGCCGCTGTTGGTGATTGCGCTGGTGGTCTTGGCCAAGGTGCCGTACCGGGTGTATTTCGAAGACACCCGTTGGCTGACCTGGATGCTGGGGCCGGCCACGGTGGCTTTCGCGGTGCCGATCTACGAGCATCGGGCGATGATACGCCGGCACTGGTTGTCGCTGAGCTGCGGCGTGCTGGTGGGCATGCCGGTGGCGGTGTTCAGCTCGATCTGGCTGGCGCGACTGCTGGGCTTGTCCGACTTGTTGCAGCGCAGCCTGGCTCCGCGATCGATCAGCACTCCGTTCGCTTTGGCCACGGCCTCCGGCATTGGCGCTTCGCCGGACCTGACGGCGGTGTTCGTGGTGATGACCGGGGTGTGCGGCATGTTGTTGGGCGAAGTGATGCTGGCTTGGATGCCGCTGCGTTCCAGTCTGGCGCGCGGAGCCTTGTTCGGCGCCGCCGCCCACGCGGCCGGCACCGCCAAGGCCAGCGAGCTGGGCGCGGAAGAAGGCGTGGTGGCCAGCCTGACCATGATGCTGGGCGGTTTGGCGACGGTGTTCGCCGCGCCGCTGATAGGTTTGTTGTTGTAGTTTGTGTGTGTACTTGTTGTGACCCGCATTCCCGTGGGGTGGCGTGCGGTGGTTTCTCCTCATCTCCCCAAACGAGCGTTGTTAGGGCCGACCCAATGGGTTGGCCCATTTTTTTTGCCCATCAGCCGCCTGGGGCGTGAAAAAACCCGGCCGGAGCCGGGCTTGGATGCCTGCCGCGGGTTCAACCCATTTGCTGCGGCGTGATCATGATCTCCACGCGGCGGTTTTTGGCTTTGCCGCTTTCGCTGGCGTTGCTGGCCACCGGTTGGGTCGCGCCGTAGCCCATGGTGCGCACCCGCACCGAGTTGACGCCCTGACCCTGCAGGTATTCGGTCACCGACTGAGCGCGTTTCTCCGACAGCGTCTGGTTGTAGGCGGCGGCGCCGGTGCTGTCGGTGTGGCCGGCCACGGTGATCGAGGTGTCGGGGAATTGCACCAGCACGCCGGCGATATCGCCCAGCGGCTTTTGCACCCTGGCGTTCAACTGATAGCCGTTGGTGGGGAAGGTGATGTTGTCGGGCAGGGAGAGTTTTAGCTGGTCGCCAATGCGCTCGACCGCGATCTGGCTGTTCTTCAGCTTTTCGCGCAGTTGTTTTTCCTGGTAATCCATATAGCCGCCGATGCCGGCGCCGATCGCGCCGCAGGCCAGCGCCGAATTGCGGGCGCCTTTGCCGCCATGGGTCAGCGCGCCCACCAGGCCGCAGGCCGCCGCGCCGCCCAGGCCGTAGAGCGCGGTCTTGCTGATTTCGGTCTGGCCGGTTTGAGGGTTGGTGGTGCAGGCGGACAGGGCCAGCGCGGCTAGAGTCGCGGCGGCGGTGGCGGGCTTGAACAAACGGGTCATTGCTTCTCCACGGAATGGGGGTGAGGGTGCGGGTCCTGACCGAAGGGCGTGTGACAGACACAAGGTTCGCCTTCGGACGCTTCCACCAGGGTTTGCAGAATGCCGCATTCTGCCACGGTGTGATGGTCGTGGCAGCGGTCGCGCAGCGCCAGCAGCTGTTGTTCCAGCAGACGCAAGCTTTCCACTTGCTGATGGACCTTGCTGACCTGACGGTCTATCAGTTGGTTGATGTCGTCGCAGGCCAGCGAGGAGTCGGCCTTGAAGGCGGCCAGCTGGCGGATGTCGGCCAGCGACATGCCCAAGGAACGGCAGTGCAGGATGAAATTCAGTTCGCCCAATTGCTCGGCGTTGTAGCGGCGATAGCCGGAGGCGCTGCGCAGCGGCGCGGACAGCAGGCCTTCACGCTCGTAATAACGTATGGTTTCCACTTCGCAGCCAGTCTGGCGCGCCAGCTCTCCAATCAGCATCTCAGTCCTCCCGCAAGACGCCCGGCAATGGGGCGATGGCGGCGATTTTCCGCCGGATGATGGAATTTTAGCAAAAAAGCTTGACCTTGTAGCGACTATAGGGTTTGCAATGAGGCTATATCAATCCGACCAAGGGAGGCCTCCATGTTCCAAGCAGCGCAAAAACAGCGACGCCGGCGTGCGCCGCATGCCGGCCATGCTTCTTGCCGGGGCGGAGAGGGCAAGCCAGATCCGCGCCAGGCGGACGATTGCTGCGGCCACAAATTAGAGGCGGCGATGCCGGCGCGTGATCATGACCACGAGCATGGCCACAGCCACGATCATGCCGGCAAGTCCTGCTCAGGCCATGATCACGGCGCGGAAGCGCCGCGCGCGGTGGCGCTGGGAGAGGGCGGCCGGCAGCAAGCGCGCTTGCATATCCAGGCGATGGACTGCCCGACCGAGGCCAAGCTGATTGAAAAGGCTTTGGGCGGCATGGCCGGGGTGGCCGCGCTGGAGTTCAACTTTATCGAGCGGGTGCTGCTGGTGCGTCACGACCTGCCCAATCTGGAGGGCGTTAAACAAGCCATCGCCAAGGTGGGCATGAAGGCGGTGGAGCTGAATGACGCCTCGGCGCTGGTGGAGCAGCCCAAGGCTTCGCGTCGGGGCAATTGGCTGCTGGCGCTATCCGGCCTGGCGGCGGCGGGTTCGGAAGGCGTGGCCTGGCTCAGCGGAGCGGACCAGGGCTGGGGCAGCGCGGCGCTGGCCTTGGCCTCCATCTTGCTGGGCGGCATGCCCACGCTGAAAAAGGGCTGGATCGCGCTGTCCACCCGCACGCTCAACATCCATTTCCTGATGTCGGTGGCGGTGATAGGCGCGATGCTGATCGGCCAATGGCCGGAGGCGGCGATGGTGTTGTTCCTGTTCGCCATCGCCGAGCGGCTGGAGGCGATGTCGCTGGCGCGCGCCGGCGAAGCGGTCAAAGCCTTGATGTCGCTGGCGCCGGAAACCGCCTGGGTGCAGAGCGGCGGCGAATGGGTGGAGCGCCCGGCCGCCGACGTGGCGCCGGGCAGCCGAGTGCGGGTGCGTCCGGGCGAGCGAGTGCCGCTGGACGGCCGCATCGAACAAGGCCACAGCGCGTTCAACGAAGCGCCTATCACCGGCGAGAGCCTGCCCGTGGACAAGTCTCCGGGCGAAGCGGTCTTCGCCGGCAGCATCAACGGCAGCGGCGTGGTGGAAGTGCTGACCATGGCGGGGGCCAACGGCAGCGTGTTGGCGCGCATCATCGACACTGTGCGCAATGCTCAGGCCAGCAAGGCGCCGACGCAGCGTTTCATCGACCGCTTCGCCGAGGTTTATACCCCGGTGGTGTTGGCGGCCGCGCTGCTGTTTGCCGTGGCTACCCCTATGCTGGGGTGGCTGAGCTGGAACGAGGCGGTCTACAACGCGCTGGTGATGCTGGTGATCGCCTGCCCGTGCGCGCTGGTGATCGCCACGCCGGTGACCGTGGTCAGCGCCTTGGCGTCAGCCGCCAAGCACGGCCTGCTGATCAAGGGCGGCGCGCCGCTGGAAATGGCGGCCAGGATAGACGCGGTGTGTTTCGACAAGACCGGCACCCTGACCGAGGGCGAGCCGCAAGTGACGGGCGTGGTGACGCTGGCCGAGGCGGATCAGGACCAGTTGTTGCGTTGGGCAGCGGCTCTGGACGCGCATTCCACTCATCCGCTGGCCAAGGCGGTGCTGGCGGCGGCGAACGCGCGAGGCCTATCCTGGCCGGAGGCGGAACAGGTCAGCGAGCAGGCCGGGCGCGGCGTCAGCGGCTTGGCGGACGGCCGGAAGCTGGCTTTGGGCAGCAGCAGGCTGGCGCGGGAGCAGGGGGCGTTGAGCGATGCCTTGCAGGCCGAGCTGTCGCGCTTGGAATTGGCGGGACAGGGCGCCTTGGTGTTGCTGGAGGGCGAGCGGGCGCTAGGCGTGATCGCGGTGGCGGACCGGATTCGTCCGGAAGCGCCGGCGGCTCTGCGTCAATTGGCCAAGTTGGGCGTGGCGACGGTGATGTTGAGCGGCGACAACCAGCAGGTGGCGCAGGCGGTGGCGGCGCAGACCGGCATCGTAGAAGCCCACGGCGGTTTGTTGCCGGAAGACAAGCTGGAGCGCATTGTCCGTTTGCAAGCCTCCGGCAAGATGGTGGCGATGGTGGGCGACGGCGTCAACGACGCGCCGGCGCTGGCCCGGGCCGACCTGGGCATCGCCATGGGGGCGGCCGGTTCCGACAGCGCGCTGGAAACCGCCGGCGTGGCCTTGATGGACGACAAGCTGGCCAAGCTGGCTGATTTGCTCAGCCACGCCCGGCGCACTTCGCGGGTGCTGAAAGCGAACATCGCGGTGGCCTTGTTGACCAAGCTGGTGTTCTTCGTATTGGCGATGCTGGGTATGGCCAGCTTGTGGATGGCGGTGTTCGCCGATGTGGGCACCAGCCTGGTGGTGATCGCCAACGGTCTGCGGCTGGCGCGCGGCGTGCGCAAGGCGGAGTGAGGGAGATTGCGTGGGATGCCGCCTGAATCTGGAACGTGTTTACGATCTGGCGAGCTAGGGCGAGACAAGGGCTTGCCGCCGAAGAAGCGGAATGTACATGCGGTATATGAGCACTTTGAAGCGGGTTTCGACGCCCTTGCCTGACGATCCCGCCGCAGCGTAGCAGAGCGTAAACAGGCTCTCAGGCGTAGGTATCGATGTTGGACCCCAGCCCCGGGCCTTGTTGCTCGGGGCTGTTGATTTTCTGCCGCGCTTGAAGCGGGCTCAAACCCTGCTTGCCGGCTTGCTGCTGCATCAGTTCAATGCGCGCCTGCTGTTCCATCTGCGCGGCGGCGGCGGCCACCGCGCGGTCCTGGCCGGAGGGGTCGGCCGGCGCCAGCGCGGCGCGCTGCACGGTCTGGGCATTGCTTATGGTTTCTTGCGGGGTGCTGCCCCGCGCCAGGCGGATGCCGACTTCGCCGCCTATCGCATATTGCTTGCCGTCCGGGCCTTGCTGATAGCTATAGGTGGCGCCGCCGCCGGCCAGCGCGCCGCCGGCCGCCAGGTGGGCTTGTTCGTGCTGGCGCACATCGCTGTCGCGGGCCTTCAGCGCTTCCACTTGTTTTTGCTGCTGCTCGTCCAGCGGCTTGCCGTCGATGCCGCGCGCGGCGTTGGGTTTGGCTTGATCCGGTTGATCTGGAGCGGCATCGGCGTTGCCGGCGCGGTTTCCGGATGCGGCTATCCCCACCGGCGCCGCGGCGCTTGCCAGGTTTTGCTGGCAAGCCGGGCACTGGCAGTTGGGGCCGTGGCTGGTCTGTAATGCGTAGCCGCCATAACCGCCGTAGCTGGATATTCCGGAAAGGCTCATGAATTCACGGTTTTAGCTTGATATTTCTCAGTTTAGCCGCTATGGGCCGGCTTTGCCCAAATCAAAAGTCTTACCAAGCAGCATGGGCAAAAACTGTTTAAAAAGGAGGGATGGGGGCACAATAGGCGGTTTCGGATTTTTTGGGAGCGAAACATGGCGCAGCAAGTGGAACAGGCGAGTCAGCGCGAGCTGGTGATGTCGGTGTTGATGACGCCGGACATGGCCAATTTTTCCGGCAATGTCCACGGCGGAGTACTGTTGAAGCTGCTGGACCAAGTGGCTTACGCCTGCGCCAGCCGTTACGCCGGCTGTTACGTGGTGACGCTGTCCGTGGATCAGGTGCTGTTCAAGCAGGCCATTCACGTTGGCGAACTGGTGACCTTTCTCGCCAGCGTCAATCACGTGGGGCGCACCTCGATGGAGGTGGGCATCAAGGTGGTGGCGGAAGACATTCAGAAGCGCACGGTGCGCCACACCAATAGCTGCTACTTCACCATGGTGGCGTTTGAAAACGGTAAAGCGGTGCCGGTGCCGCCGCTGTCGTTGGAAACGGCGGAGCAGCAGCACCGTTTCCGCGATGCGGAAATCCGCAAGAAGATGCGGATGGAAACCGAGCAGCGCATGCGCCAAGCCTCCAGCCAGGACGGGGCCGATGCCTGAGGCGGCTTTCACCCTCTTGCACGCGGAGCCGCGCTTCTACCTGGTGGACAAGGCGCCCGGCGTCAGCTTTCACCGAGACGGCGAGGAGGCCGGCTTGATGGAGGCCTTGCGCGCCGGTCTGGGCGACGAGGCTTTGTGGCCGGTGCACCGCTTGGACCGCATCACTTCCGGCTTGATCCTGGTGGCGCGTTCGGCAGAGACGGCGGCGCGGCTGGGCCAAGCCTTCGCCGGGAGAGAGATCGAGAAATATTATCTGGCGCTGTCTGACCGCAAGCCGAGCAAGAAACAGGGCAAGGTGGCGGGGGACATGGGCAAGGGGCGCGGAGGCGCCTGGCGTTTGCTGAACAGTCAGGAAAACCCGGCGGTGACGCAGTTCTTCAGCTATTCGTTGCAGCCGGGTCTGCGCTTATTCCTGTTGCGGCCGCGCAGCGGCAAGACCCATCAGTTGAGAGTGGCTTTGAAATCGCAATCGGCGCCTATCCTGGGCGATCTGCTCTACGGCGGCGCGCCGGCGGACAGGGGTTATCTACACGCCTACGCCTTGCGCTTTGAACTGGAGGGAGAGCAATTCAGCTTTGTCTGTCCGCCGAGCCAGGGCGAAGCCTTCCTGTCCGATGCCTGCGGTGCGGTGTTGCAAGGCTTGGGCGCCCCCTGGGATTTGAACTGGCCGGCAGTGTGAGGGCCGGCCGCGGCCTGCTCAGGCCGCCAGCGTAGTGGTGGGAGCGGCCTTGTCGAAACGGGCCAACTCCACGCCGTACTGGCCGCAGAGATCGGCGAAGGCCTGGCTGGCGAGGAAGCGGAATTCCTTGTCCCGCGTCGCGGCAATCGGGTCGTCTTTATCCACGGCCAAGTGGCCGGGATGGCACATGATCAGGCCCCGGTCGGGGCTGCGAGCCAGCCACTGCTGCATCAGCCCGGCGAAGTCCGCTTGCGGCGTCAGCGAGTACATGCCGCCAAACCAAGGCGTGGTGCTGAAGCCCTGCTCGCGAGCGCCGTCGTCGAAACCGGTGCTGACGCTGCGAAGCACCAGCGCCTTGAGCCGGTTGTCGCCGGGGTGGCCAAGACGATCCGGCGCGCGCAAATAGGGCAGCGCCTGGCCCTGCCAGCGTTGGGTAATGGCTTCGAACAAGGCGTCGCGAACCACCGGCAGCGCGTGCACATGCTGGTGGCCGTCGATGAAGTCCGGCAGCCGGCCGTAATGTTGGCAGAACAGATCGATCTGCATGGCGGCGGCATCGCGCAGCGTCGGGCGCGACAGCTGGCGCAACTGGCTCTTCATCAGCCAGTGCGATAAGGGGCGGGCCTGATCGCCAAAGGGATGGCTCAGGTTGAAATGCAGGCCGATGTCGGCTTTGCCGTCGAAGGCTTTGAGATCGGAGGCGTGGCTGGCCCAGCTGGGCGCCTGGCTCATCACGCTGGTGGCGGACAGGCGGCCGGCGGCCAGCAGCTCCAGAATGCCGGCGCTGATGGCGTCGGACTGTGCGAAGTCGTCGGCGCAGAGTGTCAGTCGTTTTGTCATGGGGGTGTGACCGGGGCAAGCGGATAAAGTTTTATATCCGTTTGTGCTGGAAATTAAGGGTTTATGTGTGGTTTTTGTATCGGCTCCGCGCCGCGGAAGGCCCACAACTTGCTGAGCGCGAAGGTCAGCGCCGCCACGACGATCAGCACCAGCAAAAGCGCGGCGCGATAGTTCAGCGACGTGAAGCGCAGCAGCAGGCCGTACATCGCCTCGTTGACGATGAAGCTCAGGCAGGCAACGCCGAAGAAGCGCGGCAAGGCCTGGCGATGGGGGATATGCCGAGCCTGGAAGGTCTGCTGCCGGTGACCCCAGTAGCTGACCTGGAAAGCGATCAGGAAGCCCAGCACATTGGCTAGCAGCGGCGCCATGCCGAGCGGCACCAGCACCCAAGCCACCATGGCGAAGTGCACCAGCATGGCGGAAACGCCGACCACGCCGAACCAGAACAATTCGCGGCTCATTCGTCGGAGTTCCCCGCATCCCTCGCACCCTGGCCGCTGATGCGGCTGACCAGATAGGTGGGGCGTTGTTTGACCTCGTCGAAAATGCGGCCGACGTATTCGCCGAGGATGCCGATGGACAGCAGCTGCACGCCGCCGAGGAAGCTGATGGCCACCGCAAGGGTTGGCCAGCCGCTGACCGGATTGCCGAACAGCAGGGTATGAATCAGTTCCCAGGCCGCGTAAGCGATGGAGCATAGCGAAATCAGGCAGCCAATCACGGTCCAGATGCGCAGCGGCATATTGGAGAAGGCGGTCAGGCCGGTGATGCCCAAGTCCAGCAGCCGGCGGTAGTTGAAGCTGCTTTGGCCGGCGCGGCGCTCCCGGGTCTGAGTCGGCATCGGACGTTGGGTGAAGCCCACCCAATGATACAAACCCTTCATGAAGCGGTTGCGCTCCGGCATCTGGCGCAAGGCCTCCACCACGCAGCGGTCCAGCACGCGGAAGTCTTGGGTGTCGGCCGGCATTTTATGGCGGCTGCCGCTGTTGGCCAGGCGGTAAAAGGCGTGGGTGAACAGGCGTTTGGCCAGCGGCTCGTCTTCGCGGCTGCTGCGCACGCTGTAGACCATGTCGTAGCCTTTGCGCCATTCCTCCAGAAACACCGGCACCATCTCCGGCGGGTGCTGGAAGTCGCTGTCGATCAGCACGGCGACGTCGCCTTGGACATGGTCGACGCCGGCGGTGAGCGCGATCTCCTTGCCGAAGTTGCGGGACAGCTGGATCAGCGTCACCGGCAGTTCCGCGGCGTGGGTCAGTACCTGCTCCACGGTGTCGTCGCGGCTGCCGTCGTCCACCACCACCAGTTCGTGGCGGTAGCCGGCGTCGTTCAGCAACTGATGCAGGGTCTGCAGCATCGGCACGATGTTGGCGGATTCGTTGTAGGCGGGCACCACGCAGCTGACCAGCGGATCGGCCGGGCGCTCTTTGGCGCGAAGGCCAAGCAGATAAGGCGGGACGAAGGCGTTGCTCATATTAATGGGCCTCGGTCGGGGCCGCCGGCGCGGTATCGGCCAGCAGCAGCATGGTGTCGCTCATGATGTTGAAGCGGGCGCGCTCGGTGAAACGAGCGCGAACGTCGGCGGGCAGCCGTTCGAGATCGTTGACGTCGCAGACGATGAAGCTGCCGGCCTTGCCGGCCAGCCAAGCGCGCAGTTGCTGAGGGTCCTGCGTGGTGCGCGCGCGGCCGTGGGAGTAGAACTCCGCGGAAAATTCACGGCGGCCGCTCCAATAAATCAGGGCGCTGTCCGCGCTGGGCTGTTGTGCCTGCCAGGCGGCGACCACCTGTTTTTGAGTGCGCAGGTAGCGGTTGCCGTCGTAGTGGTTGAAGGCCAGCAGCGCCAGCATCAACAGTGCGCCGATCGCGGCTATCCCGGGCAGCGCGCTGCGCTTGGCGTCGCCGCCGCGCGCGCGGTGCCACAGCTCGGCGAACAGCAGCGCGCAGCCGGGCAGCATGGGCAGCGAGTAGGGGAAGATGATGTTGCCGGACAGGCTGAAGAACAGCAGCGTCATCAGCGTCCACAAGGCCAGATAGAGCAGCCAGCCGTCGTCGTCGCGGCGAAAGCGAGGCAGCTTGGCGCCGTGGTGCGTCAGCCAGGCCAGCATGGCGACGGACCAGGGGAAAATGGCACCCAGTGTGTACAGCCAGATCATCCCGCGCGGGGTGGCGTGGGCGAAGCCGTATTTGTCGCCCTTCCAGCCGGAGTCCAGGAAGCGGCTGACATGCTCGCCCATGATGAAGTAATCCAGGAAGCCAGGCGTGCGCAGTTCCGCCAGCGCATACCAAGGCGCGGCGATGGCGAACATCAGCAGAGTGCCGCGGATCCATGGCAGCTTGCGCCACAGCGCCAGCCACTGATTGCGCAGCAATACCCAGAAGAAGATGGGCATGCCCACCAGCACTACCGCCAGCGGCCCCTTGGCCAGCAAGCCCAGCCCCAGGCCGGCGAAGAACACATAGCCCCAGCCACGGCTGCCCCGTGCAAGAGCGTGCCAGAAGGCGGCCTGGCTCAGCGTTACACAGAACAACAGCGCCGGATCTGTCATCACCGTGCCGGCGGCGCCGAGGAAGAGCAGGCTGCTGGCCAGGATCAGCGCGGCGGCCATGGCGGCTTCGCGGCCGCTGCGGCGCAGCATCAGGTGAGCGCAGAGTCCCAGGGTGGCGATGGCCAGCAGCAGCGAGGGCAGCCGCGCCGCGGCTTCATTGACGCCGAACAGCGCCATGCCGGCGGCGGACAGCCAGCTGGAAAGCGGCGGCTTGGCCCAGAAGGGGATGCCGTAATCGTGCCACAGTGTTACCCAGTTGCCGGTTTCCAGCATCTTGCGGGCGATCTCGCCGTAGCGCGCCTCGGTGGTGTCGGTCAGCGGAATCGTCCACAGGCCGATGAGACGGAGCAGCAGCAACAGCAGCAAGACGGCGATGCCGCATTGCTGCCAGCGGGGAAGGGTCGATAGTTTCATTCGGGATGCGGTGCCGTCGGCGCGCGCGGGCGCGGCGGCGAGTATGAGTCAGGAGCCGGAAGCTCCGTATGATAAAGCCTTTTCCCGCTCCTGTGTGGATGGCGGAATAAGCGAAAAGCCGGCGGAGGCCGGCTTTGGGATCTTGCTGGTGCCCCGGCTTGCGGGGCCGCGCGGCGCTTATTGCAGGCCGTGCATCATTTTCTTCAGTTTGTACGACAGTGCGAACAGCACCAGCGAGCTGACGCCGGCCATGGCCACGAACAGCATGAAGAAATCATGCAGATTGTTGATGGCGTAGCCGAGGAAGTGCGGCACCGGCTTGCTTGGATCCGGGTACAGCTCCGACAAGGTGCCGGCGAACTTGTTGGCCGCGGCGTTGGACAGGAACCAGATGCCCATCATCAGGCCGGTGAAGCGGGCCGGGGAGAGTTTCACCACCAGCGAGAGGCCGATGGGGGACAGGCACAACTCGCCGAAGGTGTGCAGCACGTACAGGCTGACCAGCCACAGCATGCTGACCTTGACGCCCGGCTCCAGGCCTTCGACGCCGAAGGCGATCACCAAGTAGCCCAGTGCAAGGAAGAACAGGCCCAGCGCCATTTTAACCGGCGAGTTCGGCTCGCGGTTGTTCTGGCCCAGCTTGGTCCAGATGAGGGCGAAGATGGGCGCGAAAATCACGACCGAGATCGGGTTGATCGACTGGAAGTAGGAGGCCGGCACGGTGAAGCCGAGCACATTGCGATTGGTCTGTTCTTCGGCGAAGAAGGTCAGCGAGGCGCCTGCCTGCTCAAAGGCGGACCAGAAGAAGATCACGAAGGCGGACACAAGCAGGATCACCGCCAGGCGCTCCTTCTCCACGCGGGTCAGCGGGGCGTGTACGACTTTCTCGCCGCTGTCGTGGTGACGCTTGGGCGCCATGCCGATGGGCTTGCCTTGCGGGGTCACCAGATATTTGTTCTTGAACAGCGAGAAGATCACCAGGCTCAGCAGCATGCCGAAACCGGCGGCCATGAAGCCCCACTTGAAGTCGGCGGGGTGGCCGGTGTCGCCCAGGGTGCCGCACACCAAGGGCGCGATCAGCGAGCCCGCGTTGATGCCCATGTAGAAGATGGTGAAGGCGGAGTCGACGCGTTTGTCGCCCTCAGGATAGAGCTGGCCCACCATCGAGGAAATATTCGGCTTGAACAGGCCGTTGCCGGCGATCAGCATGCCCAGGCCGCCGTACAGCAGCCAGGCGGCGCTTTGCACATTGCTGTCGTGCAAAGAGCCGGAGAAGAACAGCATGAACTGGCCGATGGCCATCAATACGCCGCCCACCAGGATGGAACGGCGGTTGCCCCAGTAGCGGTCGGCGATATAGCCGCCTATCAGCGGAGTCAGATAGACCAGGCCGGTATAAGTGCCGTAGATGTCGGCGGCGTGAGCCTTGTCGAACATCAGGGCCTTGATCATGAACAGCACGAAAATGGCGCGCATGCCGTAATAGCTGAAGCGCTCCCACATTTCGGTCACAAAAAGCAGGTAGAGCCCTTTGGGATGCGAAGTGGTCGACATAGATTATTTCCTTGTGTGACTTGAGTGACACCACTTGAACGAGCAAGGTCGAGTGAGGTGTTGTTGTATTTTTTAATTGCCTTGGATTTTGTAGGCAATTTTTGATAATAACTAGGAAATGTTTGTATGTGAAAATTTTTTAATCTTTACTGCCATACAATCGTAATTAATAGAGTAAATGCGTCACCAACTGTCCTCATTTGTCATATTTATTTGTAAGTAAAATGACATGAATGCAGTGAGGGTTCGTATTTGGGCTATTGTCGAAAATCCCGTTGGGAGAGGGGTTTATGCGTATTTGCAGCTGGATGGAGGCGTGCGGAACGGGTTGTGTTTCGATTCGCCGACTCTGAGGCAAAACAGCAACACTCATCTGGGCGGTGGAGGAGGGGCAAAGAAAAAGCCCTGCCAGAGGCAGGGCCGGGAGGCGGACGGCTTAGTTGCCGCCGACGGTGTCCAGCCTCAGTTGCGGATGTTCGTCGGCGCCGGCGCGCAGCACCTCGGTCTGGCGGCTACTGTTGTAGCGCAGTTCGCCGTTCACAAAGATCTGGCCTTCCACCACATAGCGACCATCGGGCTTGATCGCCTGCTTGTCGTAACACAGGGAGAAGTCCGCCGGAATGCTGCGTGGTTTTTCCAGGATCTGCTCCGCCAGCAGTTGGGGCGGCGCGTCTTGGCGGCTTTGATCCAATAGGCGCACTTTGACGAGCACGTCCTTGGCCTGGGACAGCGTGGCGCTCTGTTGAGGCGCGATATTGCCGGTCAGATAGGCTGGCACGAAACCGCCGGCGTGGGCTGCGCTCAAGGCCAGGCCTAGAGCCAATGCGCATAGGGAGCGGGTCAGTCGCTTCATCATCAGTCCGCCGGCTCCAGGTTTTGATGGCCGAGGGAGACGGTCTGGCCTTCGGCAGGTTTCCATTCGCCCTGCAGCCGCCATTGCTTGGCCTGGTCTTCCAGCAGGATGTACCAATGATTGGCCTTGACCGGCACCGCCGGCAGCACGGCCTGGTAGAGGTTGGGACCGGCCTGGCGCATTTCCACCTGTTGGTCGAAGTCGTCCTGCGCCGGGTGAACCATGCGCATGGTGATGACGGCGGGCAGAGGCACCTTGCTGGTGGTGATCAGCCGCAGCGTGCGCTGGTCCGTGCCCACCATCAGCTGCGCGCTCAAGCCCATATTGAAGGCTTGCTTGTCGCGGCGCAGTTCCATATTGATGGCCTTGCCCTTCTTGTAGTAGTCGTCGGTGACTAGGCCGTCGTCGGTGCGTATCGCGGTGGCGAGGAACATCACGCCGACGATGACGGACACCAGCGGCAGGCCGAACAGAATCCAGGGCCAGGGTTCGCGGTACCAGGGGCGCGGAGCGGGGGCGGTATGCTGCATGTATTACTCTCCGATGAAGCTGGACTTCTCTTCCACTTGCAGGGAAGGGTGGTTGATGGACTGGATCAGGAAGCGGATTTCATGGCTGCCTTTGGTCGCGTACTGCGGGTCGGCCTGCACGTGGACGGTGACGTCGGTGTTGCCGGTGGCGGCAACGGCGATATCGCCGCGGTCGGCCTGCACTTTCAGGCCGGGCAAGCCCGATGCTGTGATCCTGAAATGCTGATTCTGTTCCGTAGTATTGATAATTTTAATGATATAGGTGTTTTCCAGCCAGCCGGCATCGGTTTCACGCACCAGCGAGGCGCGGTCGCGGATCACATCCACTTTGAACGGCTTGCGCATCCACATGGAGCCGATGGCGGTGGCGATGACGATGGCGAGCACCAGCGTATACAGTATCACGCGAGGACGCTTGAGCCGGGAGGCGATGGCTTTCTCAGGGTATTTGCCTTCCAGCGCATTTTCCGTGGTGTAGCGAATCAGGCCGCGCGGATAGGCCATTTTGTCCATCACTTCGTCGCAGGCGTCGATGCAGGCGGCGCAGCCGATGCACTCGTATTGCAGACCGTTGCGGATGTCGATGCCCACCGGACAGACTTGAACGCAGATGCTGCAGTTGATGCAGGCACCCAGCCCTTGCTCCTTGGGGTCGCTGCCTTTCTTGCGCGCTCCGCGCGGCTCGCCCCGTTTCTCGTCGTAGGAAATGATCAGGGTGTCGGCATCGAACATCACGCTCTGGAAGCGCGCGTACGGGCACATGTATTTGCAGACCTGTTCGCGCATGAAGCCGGCCAGCAGATAGGTGAAGCCGGCGTAGAAGAACATCCAGAAGGTTTCCCACGGCCCGTAGTCGAAGCGGGGCGCGGCGGCGACCAGATCGCGGATCGGCGTGAAGTAGCCCACCAGCGTGAAGCCAGTCCACAGCGAGAACAGGATCATCAGGCCGTGCTTGGTGAATTTGAGGCGGAACTTGCGCGCGCTCATCGGCGCCTTGTCCAGCTTGATGCGCTTGCCGCGGTCGCCCTCCACCCATTGTTCTATCCACAGCATGATTTCGGTGTAAACCGTCTGCGGACAGGAGTAGCCGCACCAGAGCCGGC
This sequence comes from Chromobacterium sp. Rain0013, assembly GCF_015291765.1. Taxonomy (NCBI): domain Bacteria; kingdom Pseudomonadati; phylum Pseudomonadota; class Betaproteobacteria; order Neisseriales; family Chromobacteriaceae; genus Chromobacterium; species Chromobacterium sp. Rain0013. Next base: position 4,638,426 of record NZ_CP031514.1, on the reverse strand, counting down.
CGGCGATGGTGGTCCAAGTGAACAGGCCGAAGGCGCAGCACATCAGCAGCGCGGCCAGATAGACGAAGTCCTGCGGCCAGATGGTGAGACCGAACAGATAGAACTTGCGCTCGATCAGATCGAAATGCAGCACCTGGCGTCCGTTCCAGTTCAGCCAGGGCAAGCCCAGGAAAACCAACTGGGTGCCGACGACGAAGAGCACGCGCAGATTGTTGAACAGGCCTTTGACGGCACGCGGATAAATCTTGGTTTGCGACTCGTACAGAGAAACGGTCTCGGTGGCCTCGGGCTGCGAGCCGGCTTGGCGCGGCGGTTCTACCTTGATCGGGATTTCCTTGAGCGAATCGGACATGGGCGTTTCCTTCTCTGCGGATTTGGCCAAGGCCATGGGGGTATGGGCTTGGCGAAATGCGCGGCTGCATCGGAGCGGAGATGTTATATGAAATCATATAACATCCTCGCGAAAGAATACTGCCCGCATGAGCGGGCAGTAGATCAGTACCGGTTTATTGCGGCGCTTTGGGGTTGTTGGACAAGCCCCAGACGTAAGCGGTCAACAGGTGTACTTTGCCTTCACCCAGGAAGTCTTTCCAGGCCGGCATCTGGTTGTTGCGGCCGTTGGTGATGGTTTCGATGATGGTTTTCTCGCTGCCGCCGTACAACCAGTTGTTGTCGGTCAGGTTGGGCGCGCCCAACTGCTGGTTGCCCTTGCCGTCCGGGCCATGGCAGGCGACACAGACCGTGGCGAAGGTTTCCTTGCCGCGAGCCGCGCGTTCAGCGTCATGCTTGCGTTTGGACAGCGACAGCACGTAGTTGGCGACGTCCTTGACCTTTTCCTCGCCGAACGCCGCGCCCCAGGCCGGCATCTGGCCGTGGCGGCCTTCGGAGATGGTGGTGTGGATGTCCTTGACGTCGCCGCCCCACAGCCACTTGCTGTCGGTCAGGTTGGGGAAGCCCTTGGCGCCGCGGGCGTCGGAGCCGTGGCACTGCACGCAGTAGGTCTGGAACAGGCGCTTGCCCATTTCCTGAGCTTTGGGGTCGGCGGCCACGGCCTTGACGTCCTGTTTCAGGAACTGGTCGTACAGCGGCTGATACTTGGCTTCCGCCTGCGCGCGCTCTTTCTTGTACTGGTCTACCGAAGTCCAGCCGAACACGCCTTTCCAGGTGCCCAGGCCAGGGTACAGAATCAGGTAGACCACGGCGAAGGCCAGGGTCACGTAGAACATCAACATCCACCAGCGCGGCAGCGGGTGGTTGTATTCGGAAAGGTCGCCGTCCCACACGTGGCCGGTGATCTCAACCTGTTCGCCCTTTTGCACCTTGATCTTGGATTGTGAAAACACCAGATAGGTCAGCCATACGAGGCCGCCCAGCACGATCGCGGTGATCCAGATGTTCCAGAATTCGCTCACGAAATCACTCATTTTTTTGCTCCGTTGGAAGCTTGGTCTTGTTCCGCTTCCTGCACCTTGTCGTCGTCGAGGAAGGGCAGGTTGGCTGCGTCCTCATACCGGTTCTTGGAGCGCTTGCTGTAGGCGATGCCCAGCACCACGATGAAGAATGCAAAGCACACTACCGTGAACAGCGAGCGTCCGATGGTTACCCAGTCCATGGCTTAACGAACGTTCTTCAAGGCAAGGCCCAGGCCTTGCAGGTAAGCGACCAGCACGTCCATTTCCGACTTGCCCTCCACCTGAGCCTTGGCTTCGGTGATGTCTTTGTCGGTGTATGGGACGCCAACCAGGCGCAGCGCCTTCATCTTGGTCGGCACGCTGTCGGCGTCGGCCAGATTCTTGGCCAGCCACGGGAAGGCCGGCATATTGGACTCAGGCACCACGTCGCGCGGGTTGACCAGGTGCACGCGATGCCATTCGTCGGAATAGCGGCCGCCTACGCGGGCCAGGTCCGGCCCGGTGCGCTTGGAGCCCCACAGGAAGGGGTGGTCGTAAACCGATTCGCCGGCAACGGAGTAATGGCCGTAGCGTTCGGTTTCAGCGCGGAACGGACGGATCATCTGCGTGTGGCAGGTGTGGCAGCCTTCGCGGATGTAGATGTCGCGGCCAGCCAGCTGCACGGCGGTGTAGGGCTTGACGCCGGCCACCGGCTGAGTGGTCGATTTCTGGAAGGCCAGCGGCAGGATTTCCACCAGGCCGGCCACGCTGACGACCAGCAGGGTGAACACGATCAGATAGCCGACGTGTTCTTCGATCAGTTTTTGTATCTTATCCATGATGTTTCCTTGCGCCTCAATGAGCGTGGGCGGTGATGGCCGGAATCTTGGCGTCTACGGCACGGCCCGCGGTTACGGTGCGGAAGGTGTTGTAGGCCATCAGGAACATGCCGAGCAGGTACAGGAAGCCGCCAAGCAGACGCACGAAGTGGTACGGATAGGTGGCTTTGACCGCCTCAACGAAAGCGTAGGTCAGGGTGCCGTCCGGGTTCAGCGCGCGCCACATCAGGCCCTGGGTCACGCCGGAGATCCACAATGCGGCGATGTACAGCACCACGCCGACGGTGGCGAGCCAGAAATGGGCTTCAACCAGCTTCAGGCTGAACATGGATTCGCGGCCGAACAGGCGGGGAATCAGGTAGTACATGGAACCGATGGTGATGAAGCCCACCCAGCCCAGCGCGCCGGAGTGCACGTGGCCGATGGTCCAGTCGGTGTAGTGAGACAAGGCGTTGACGGTCTTGATCGACATCATCGGGCCTTCGAAGGTGGACATGCCGTAGAAGGACAGCGATACCACCAGGAATTTCAGCACCGGGTCGGTGCGCAGCTTATGCCAAGCGCCCGACAGGGTCATGATGCCGTTGATCATGCCGCCCCAGCTCGGAGCCAGCAGCACCAGGGAGAACACCATGCCTACGGATTGGGTCCAGTCCGGCAGGCTGGTGTAGTGCAGGTGGTGAGGGCCGGCCCACATATAGGTGAAGATCAGCGCCCAGAAGTGCACTACGGACAGGCGGTAGGAGTAAACCGGACGGCCAGCCTGTTTCGGGATGAAGTAGTACATCATGCCCAGGAAGGCGGCGGTCAGGAAGAAGCCCACGGCGTTATGGCCGTACCACCATTGCACCATGGCGTCCACGGCGCCGGAGTAGGCGGAGTAGGATTTCCACAGCGACACCGGCACGAAGGCGGAGTTGACGATGTGCAGCAGGGCCACGGCCAGGATGAAGGCGCCGTAGAACCAGTTGGCCACGTAGATGTGCTTGACCTTGCGGATGGCGATGGTGCCGAAGAAAACAATGGCGTAAACAACCCAGATCACCGCGATCAGGAGCTTGATCGGCCATTCCAGCTCGGCGTACTCCTTGCTGGTGGTCAGGCCCAGCGGCAAGGTGATGGCGGCCAGCACGATCACCAGCTGCCAGCCCCAGAAGGTGAAGGCGGCGAGCTTGTCGGAGATCAGCCGGACGTTACAGGTACGCTGCACTACGTAGTAGGAAGTGGCGAACAAACCGCAGCCGCCGAAGGCGAAGATGACCGCATTGGTGTGCAGCGGGCGCAGGCGGCCGAAGTGGAACCAGGGGCCGAAGTTCAAATCGGGCCAGACCAGTTGGGCCGCAATGATGACGCCCACCAACATGCCGACAATGCCCCACACGACGGTCATGATGGCAAATTGGCGCACCACCTTATAGTTATAAGTGGATTGCGTTTCCATTTAGGGTTTTCTCCAAGGTTGCTAACTCAGAACGTGACATATCTAATCGACGGCTTGAAGTCCGGGCGACTGTCCCAATCTGTACTGATGTGACTGTATCCAGACGAAGCCGTAGGGAAAACGACTTTTATTAAAATCAAGCGCTTGACCCAGATCGCAGCGGTACTGATGTCTGTATTAGCAGTTCATCCCGTATTGCGACAGCGCAATTTCCCCATTTAGTTAACCCGGCATTCTAAATCAATTACCCATATCGGGCCAGTTTGGACGGCCGGGGATGTCGCTTTCCCATTTGTCTTTATTTATGTCTCAAGCGAGCGTGACAGTTCTTGCAAATACTGTTGCTACTGGCGAGATTGTATTGTCTGGCGGCCCAGCCTTCTTGACCTGGATCAAGATGTCATAAAACGCAGCGTTTACCCGCGGCAAGTGCTAAAATCAGAAGGTTTTGCAACGATTGCAGGCAGATCATGACCGTTTCCGTCCGCTACACCCTATGTCCCCGCGCCCCTGAGGCGCATCTTTTCGAGGTCGTCCTGACCGTTTCCAAACCCGCAAAGAACGGCCAGATTTTCTCCTTGCCGGCTTGGATTCCCGGTAGTTACATGATCCGGGAGTTCTCCAGGCATATTGTGGAAATTCGCGCGGAATCCGCGGGAAAAGCGGTGCAGCTGGTCCAGTTGACAAAAAACAGCTGGCAAGCCGCGCCGGTCAAGGGCGTGCTGGTTCTGCGCTATAAAGTTTATGCGTTTGATCTGTCCGTGCGCGGAGCGTATCTGGACGTGGAGCGCGGCTTCTATAACGGCAGCAGCGTTTTCCTGGCGGTGGACGGCTATGAAAACGAGGCCTGCACGGTGGAGATCCTGCCGCCGGAGGGCAAGGCCTACGCCGATTGGAAAGTGGCGACCAGTCTGCCGGCGCGCGGCGCGGACAAGAAAACCGGCTTCGGCGGCTATCAGGCGGCTTCCTACGACGAGTTGATCGACCATCCTGTGGAGTTGGGCGCCTTCGAGCGAGTCAGCTTCAAAGCCTGCGGCGTACCGCACGAATTCGTTGTCTCCGGTCGTTTCCGCGCCGACCTCAAGCGCTTGGCGCGCGACACCAAGAAAATTTGCGAATACCAGATCAAATTGTTTGGCGAGCCGGCTCCGTTCGAACGCTATGTGTTCATGCTTTTCGTCGGCAAAGACATCTACGGCGGTCTGGAGCATCGCGCTTCCACCGCGCTGGTGGCCAATCGCGACGATTTGCCGCAACAGGGCGTTGAGGAGATCGGCGACGGCTATCTGAAACTGTTGGGTCTGATCAGCCACGAATACTTCCACAGTTGGAACGTCAAGCGGATGAAGCCGGCGGCGTTCACGCCCTATGATCTGAACCAGGAAGGCTACACCCGTTTGTTGTGGGCCTTTGAGGGCATCACTTCCTATTACGACGACCTGAGCCTGGTGCGTTGCGGTCTGATCGATGAAAAGCGCTATCTGGGCCTGCTGGCGGAAACCATCAGCGGCGTGGAGCGCGGCGCCGGCCGCCTGAAGCAGACATTGGAGCAATCCAGTTTCGAAGCCTGGACCAAGTATTACCGGCAAGACGAAAACAGCCCCAACAGCATCGTCAGCTATTACACCAAGGGCGCGCTGGCCGCGTTGGCGTTGGACTTGACCATACGCCGCGACAGCCAGGGCCGTCAGTCGCTGGACGATGTGATGCGGGCGCTGTGGCGCAAGTGGCTGGACGACGGCAAGGGTTTGGCCGAGGACGAGTGGGAAAAACAGGCGCAGGCCGTTACCGGCCTGGATCTCAAAGCCTTCTTCGATCAAGCATTGCGCGGCGTCGAGCCCTTGCCGCTGGCCCAGCTGCTGGCTACCCAGGGCGTGGAACTGCGCTTTGAGCCGGCCGCCAACGCCGGCGATCGCGGCGGCCTGGCGTTAAACGGCAAGCCGGCTCCGGCCAGCCTGGGCGTCAAGGCGGTGGCCGAGGCCCAGGGCGTGCGCGTGATCAACGTCTACGACGGCGGCGCGGCGCAGCGCGCCGGCCTGTCCGGGGGCGACGTGATCGTGGCGATAGACAAGCTCAAAGCGGTGGACCTGGACAAGGCGCTGGCGCGATATCAGCCGGGCGATAAGCTTAAACTGCATTGGTTCCGCCGCGACGAACTGATCAGCGCTCAAGTGGAGCTGCAAGCCGCGCCTGCCGACGCCTGCCGGTTGCTGTTGCAGGACGACGGCGCCCGGTGGCTGCGCCGCTAACATTCATCGGGACGGCGCCGTTCCCAGGCGCCGCTCCCCTCCAGCCAAGACCGGCGCAGCCGGCATCGAAGGAGACGTAGACATGGCTCAACAGCCGCAAGTCAAGTACCGCAACGACTACGCAGCCCCCGCTTTTCTGATTGACCGGGTCGATCTGAGCTTCGACATCGAAGACGACGCCACCCGCGTGCACGCGCGCTTGGTGGTAACCCGTAATGACAAGGCCGCGCGCCAGGACGATCTGGTGCTGGACGGCAGTGCCGCGCTGGTGGCGGTAACGCTGGACGGAGAGCGCCTGGACGAAAGCGGCTACGCGCTGGCCGATGAACAACTGACCGTGCGCGGCGTGCCCGACAGCTTCATCCTGGAGGTGGAGACCGAGATTGATCCGGCGGCTAACACCAGCCTGATGGGTTTGTACGCGTCCAACGGTAATCTGTTTACCCAGTGCGAACCGGAGGGCTTCCGCAAGATCACGTATTATCTGGATCGTCCCGACGTGATGGCCAAGTTCACCACCACCATCATGGCCGACAAGCACAAATTCCCGGTGCTGCTCTCCAACGGCAACAAGGTGGGCGAGGGCATGGTGGACAAGAAGCGCCACTGGGTGAAGTGGGTGGATCCGTATAAGAAACCGTCTTATCTGTTCGCCTTGGTAGCCGGAAAACTGACGGCGCTGAAGGACAAATTCGTCACCATGCGCGGCCGCGAAGTGGCGCTGGAGATCTGGACCGAACCCGCCGATCAGGACAAGACCCAGCATGCGATGGAGTCCCTGAAGCACTCGATGAAGTGGGACGAGCAGCGCTTTGGCCTGGAATACGACCTGGACATCTATATGATCGTCGCCGTCGGCGACTTCAATATGGGGGCGATGGAGAACAAGGGCCTCAACGTCTTCAACACCAAGTACGTGCTGGCGCGCAAGGACACCGCCACCGACGCCGACTTCCAAGGCGTGGAGCGAGTGATCGGCCACGAATACTTCCACAACTGGACCGGCAACCGCGTGACCTGCCGAGACTGGTTCCAGCTATCGCTGAAAGAAGGGCTGACCGTGTTCCGCGACCAGGAATTCGGCGCCGACATGAGCAGCCGCGCGGTCAAGCGCATCGAGGACGTCAAGGGCCTGCGGGCTCACCAGTTCCCCGAGGACGCGGGCCCCACATCCCACCCCATCCGCCCGGACAGCTATATCGAGATGAACAATTTCTACACCATGACGGTGTATGAAAAAGGCGCGGAAGTGGTGCGCATGTATCACACTCTGCTGGGCGAAGCGGGTTTCCGCAAGGGCATGGACTTGTATTTCAAGCGCCATGACGGCCAAGCGGTGACCTGCGACGACTTCCGGGCGGCAATGGCCGACGCCAACGACGTGGACCTGGGCCAGTTCGGCTTGTGGTACAGCCAGGCCGGCACCCCGGTGCTCAGCGTCAGCGGCCGCTACGACAGCGTGGCGCGTAGCTACACGTTGAATGTGCGTCAATCCTGCCCGCCCACGCCGGGGCAAGAACTGAAGCAGCCGTTCCACATCCCGCTGGCTTTGGGTCTGGTGGGCGCCGACGGCGCCGACCTGCCGCTGCAGCTGGAGGGCGAAGCCGAAGCGCAGGGCGGCACCCGCGTGCTGGACGTCAAGGCGGCGGAGCAGAGCTTCACCTTCGTCGGCGTGCCGGCCGAGCCGGTGCCTTCGCTGCTGCGCGGTTTCTCCGCGCCGGTGAAGCTGGATTTCGATTGGCGCGACGACCAACTGGCTTTCCTGATGGCCAACGACAGCGACAGCTTCAGCCGTTGGGAAGCCGGTCAAACCTTGGCCGAGCGTCTGTTCAAGCAGCTGTTGGCGACGCTGGCCGCCGGCGGCGAACTGAAGCTGCCGGAGACCTTTGTCGCCGCTTTCCGCGCGGTGCTTAAGGATCATGTCGCCGATCCGGCGTTCAAGGCTCTGATGCTGGCCCTGCCTTCCGAGGCGGAAATTCTGGAGATGGTGGAGGAGGCCGATCCGGCAAGCATCCATCAGGTACGCGATTTCGTGCTGGACGAGTTGGCGCAGGCGTTGCGCGGCGAGTGGCGCGAGGCGTACGAGTTGAGCCAGACCCGCGATTACAAGCCGCAAGACGCGGGCAAGCGCGATCTGAAAAACCGCGCGTTGGCCATGTTGAACCGCCTGGACGACGCCTGGCCGGCGGAAGCCGCCGCCAAGCAGTGCCGGGAGGCGGACAATATGACCGACCAGATGGGCGCGATGCTGGCCTTGCGTGATCGCGACGGCGCCGAACGCGACGATTGCTTCACCGCTTTCGCCTCCCGCTGGCAGGGTGACGCCCTGGTGATGGACAAGTTCTTCATGCTGGTGGCCGGCAGCCAGCTGCCGGGCACGCTGGAGCATGTGCAGGCGGCGATGCAGCATCCTGCCTTCACCTTGAAGAACCCCAATAAGGCGCGCGCGCTGATTGGCACCTTTGGCGCCAATATGGCCTTGTTCCACGCCGCCGACGGCAGCGGCTACCGCTTCCTGGCCGATCAGGTGCTGGCGCTGGACGCGATCAATCCGCAAGTGGCCAGCCGCATCGTCAACGCCTTCCGCCGGCTGAAAAAGCTGGAGCCTGCGCGTCAGGCGCTGATGCGCGAGCAATTGCAGCGTCTGGCCGGGCAGCCGCTGTCCAAGGACGTGTACGAGATCGTGTCCAAGATTTTGGAAGCCTGAGCCGCCTCGCGCTGCTGAAAACAAAGCCCCGGTTTCAAACCGGGGCTTTTTTCATGGCCGACGAGGCATATTTGCCGCGAGGCTTATTCTATGCGCAGCCGCTGCCCGCCTTGGCTGCCTTGCTTCTTCGGCAGCGTCAGGCTGAGCACGCCGTTTTCGTATTTTGCGCTGGCCGCGTTGCGTTCGATTTCCGCCGGCAGTTGGAAGCTGCGTGATACCGCGCCGTAAAAACGCTCGGTGCGTAGTTGGCGTTCGTCCTTGCGCTCGCTGTCCGTCTGGCGCACCTCCGCCTTAATGGTAACCAGCGGGCCGTCCACTTCCACGTGGATGTCGTCTTTGCTGACGCCGGGAATATCCGCGTGAACGATGAACTGGGTTTCGGACTCCTTCACGTCGATCTTGATCTGGCTGGGCAGCGGATCGCCGTGCAGCGGTTTGATGAAGAAGCCTGGGGTGAAGTCGCGGAACAGTTCGTCAAACAGGCTAACATTGCCGCGGGAAGGTAGGATATTCATCTTACTCTCCTTTTCGATCAATGGTTTAGGTGTAAAACGGGCCCTGTTGTCGATATAGGGACGTCGCTAGGATTCTCAAGTCCCCAAGAAGGGAAAATTCATCGGGATTCATGCCGGCCAGTCCGATTGGACAGGCCGCAGCCACAGGCCGGCGAAATCGGTCCAGCCGTTTTCACTCATTTGCAGGCCGGCCAGTTGCGGGCTGGCCTGATGTCCCTGGCGCTCATGAGACAGCGGCAGCACCCAGCCTTCCGCGCACAGCCAATCTCCGATGGCGGCGTATCCGGCCATGCGCCGCCTGCTGTCCGCTTGGCGCTGAATATCCCGCAACTGTGCGTTCAGCCGCGCCTGCGCCTCCGCGCTCAGGCCGCGCTGCAACGGCTGCCGGGTGCCCAGCCACTCGTGGCAGCTATAGTCGCGATCGTCGTGCAGTACCTCGCTGCACAGCATGAGATCGGCCTGTCGCCACCAGTCCTGGTCGTGAAAAAAAGCGCGTCGGCTGAGGGCGTGGATCTCCAACTCAATGGCCAGTCCGGCCAGGCGTTGACGGATAGCGGCGGCCAGCGGCGGGAAGCAGGGCAGGTCGTAATGGAACAGGCGCAGCCGGGTGTGGTCGAGCCGAGGCCGGCGCTCTGCTTGCGGCAAGGGATGGCGCCAGCCTGGCAGCAGGCCTAGCGCCGGTGTTTGCAGGGCGTCGTTGGCCTGGACCAGCGCCGGCTCCGCCAGCCAGCGCATCAGCGGTGCGCGCTCGCTGTCAGGCAGCGCCGGATTCAGCAGCAAATAAGTGCAAGCGGATTGCAGCCTGCCGTTGGCGTCGTCGTTGGCGTAATCCAGACGCAGGTGGAAGTCTTGGCCGTCGTTGCCGGAGGGAATGAACCACAGTTCGATCTCGTCCAGCAGCGCCCGTTCGCGGTAATGGTTGGCGAAGGCGGCCAGGCTCAGACGCTGCTCGCTGTGACGCAGCGCCCGGAACGGCCCGCTGCCTATCGGGAGGCGGTCGAAGTCGGCATTGCGCCGCAAGGGGACGATGGAACTGTTGGCGGTGGCCAGCCGCTGCGGCCAGAGAAAATCGCCGTCGTCCAAGCGGCAGCTGAAGGACAGCGTGTCGTGGACCTCGACCGAGCTCAGGTGGCGGTATTGCCGCTGATAGGGGTTGTCCGGTTCGCGCAGGCGCAACAGGCTGGCGGCCACGGCGTCGGCTTGCAAGAGCGAGCCGTCGTGGAATTGCAGGCCGGGGCGTAGCCAGAAGCGCCAGCGTCGGGCCTCGGCGTCGCTTTCCCAGTAGTGAGCCAGGCCGCCCTGCAGGCTTTGCAAGGCGCGGTCGAAGCGGCATAGCCGGTCGAAAATCTGCCGGACCAGATGGGACTCAAGCCGGCCGCTGACGGTGATCGGGTCCAGGCTCAACGGCGCATGCGGTATCGGGATGCGCAGGCAGCGGCCTTGCGCGGCGCTGCCCAGGTATTGTGGCAGCGCGCTCAGCAATTGTTCACGCCGCTGCGGTGGCAATTGGGCGAAAGCCTGCTCCAGTTTGCCGTCGCGCAGCAGGTGCTGCAGACGCTCCCATTCCAACTGCTCCGGCCGGCAGAGCAGGCTTAGCCGCGATTTGCGGCCGCGTCCCCGGCCCGGCTCCCAGGACAGCCAGCCGCGCGCGCGCATCTTGGCCAGTTGCAAACGGGCGTTGCGCTCGCTGCACTTCCACAGCGCGCACAGTTCGGCCAGCCCCGGCTGCGCGGGCTGCCGGTCGGCGTAGGCCTGATGCAGCGCCTGATATTGTTGTTCCAGCTTCATGTTTGCTTCCCGCTGAGGACTCCGCTAAAAGCGGAAGCGATTTGTTCTGTTTTCATCCATTTTTGCGTTCCGCTTTTAGCAGGATACTGGGGGCACTTCCTGTTTGCATAGGCGTTGGCATGATTGACGAAAAAGAAATCCAGGTGCGTTGCTTGCTGGCCAGCTCCTGGTTGTTGACGATGAGCCGGGCGGTGATCGCGCCCTTGCTGGTGCTGACTCTGGGGCGGCAACTGAGCTTGAACGGCGAGCAGACCGGTTTGCTGCTGGGCGGAGTCTTGCTGCTGTCGGCCTTGATGGGCTTGTACGGCGGCCATTTGCTGGATCATTGGCCGCGGCGGCCGGTGCTGTTGGGCTCCGTGGCGTTGATCGCGCTGAATTATCTAGTGCTGCCGCTGAGCCAGCAGTTGTGGTGGAGCGCGTTGGCGCTGGCGCTCAGCGAGATCGGCCAGGCGGTGCACAGCATCGCTATCAAGGCCTTGATCAGCGATTTGTTGCCGCCGGAGCGGCGCGGCAAGGCTTTCTCCTTGCGCTACACCCTGGCCAATGTCGGCTGGGCACTGGGGCCGCTGCTGTGCAGCCTGCTGCTGGCCTGGGGAGGCGACTGGCCGTTCTGGTGCGCGATCGTGTTGGCCGCGGCGGGAGGCCTGGCGACCCCGCGCGGCTCCTGTTCGCCTCGCCGGGAGGCCGGCGCGCCGGCTCCGGGCTTTCTGGCGACGCTGGGCCGTTTGCGGCAAGACCGGGTGCTGGTCTTGTTCACCCTGAGCTGTGCCTTGGCCAACTTGGTGTACGCCCGCTTTTCCAGCTATCTGCCCCTGTATCTGATGCAGTCGCTGCCGGAGGCCGAGGTGTTGCGTTGGATGTCGGCGCTGATCAGCTGCAACGCGGTTGGCGTGGTTTTGCTGCAATATCCGCTGGGCCGGCGGATCGGGGGCTCCGGTTTGATGAAAGCCATCGGCGCCGGCTTCCTCCTGCTGGGGCTGGGGACTTTGGGCTTGGGCTGGGCGCCCGGCGGGCTGCTGGGCATGTGCGCTGCGATGCTGGTGTTCACCGTGGGAGAGATCGTGCTGGTGCCGGCCGAATACCTGTACATAGACGCGATCGCGCCGGAGGACTGCAAAGGCGTCTACTATGGCGCGCAGAACCTGGCCAGCCTGGGCGGGGCGCTGGGGCCGATGTTGGCCGGCTGGATGTTGGCCCGCGCGTCCGGCGGGGTGTTGTTCGCTGTGATGGCGAGCTTGTGCATGCTGGCTTGGTGGCTGGCGTTGCGCGGCGAGGCCTTGCGACAGGCCCGGAGCATCGGGTGCTGGCAGGCTGCGGCTTTGAAGATCTGAGAACCTGTTTACGATCTGCTGCGCGTCGGCGATACGGCGCTGAAAACCCCTTCGAAATGCTCATGTACGGGGTGTACGTTCCGTTTTCTCCGCCGTTTTCGTCTTGGCTTGCGAGATGGAGTACCGGTTGTGACGCGTGGCGAGCTTTCTCTTTGACGACTTTTTTGTCATGATCAAGCGCTTGTTTGAATCGTCGCGCAGACGACGAAGCAGACGCCGATACGAGGAGAACGCATGGAAAAGCGCCAGCAAGACCACTTTGTCGCGGTGGGCGACGAGCAACTATATCTGAAACGCATTTATTGCCGGGAGGACGGCCCGCCGGTGTTGCTGCTGCACGGGGTGATGGCCAACGGCCGCACTTTTTACAGCGAGTCCGGTCGAGGGCTGGCCCATTATTTGGCCGAGGCTGGCTGCGATGTATTTGTGGCCGACCTGCGCGGTCGCGGCCGCAGCCTGCCCAAGATCAGCCGGGCTTCGCGCCACGGGCAGACCGAGACCATTTGCGAGGATCTGCCGGCGCTGCATCGCCACATTCGCGAACTCAAGAACGGCGCGCCGTTGCATTGGATGGCGCATTCCTGGGGCGGGGTGCACATGTCCAGCTCACTGATCCGTTTTCCCGAGCTGGCGGAGCAAGTGGCCAGCCTGGTCTACTTCGGCAGCAAGCGCAGCGTGAGGGTGCACAATCTGAACAAGCTGGTGGAGGTGGACTTCATGTGGAATATCGCCTCGCGTGTGTTGATACGCCTGTTCGGCTACCTGCCGGCGCGGCGCATCCGGCTGGGGGCGGACGATGAGAGCGACAAGAGTCATCTGCAAAGCAAGCTGTGGGCGCAGCCCAAGCCCTGGGTGGATAGCGACGACGGCTTCGACTACGGCGCCGCCGCCCAAAGCGCGCGCTTGCCGCCGGCCTTGTATTTCGCCGCCGGCAACGATCCCTGTCGCGGCCATCCTGAAGACGTGCGCCGTTTTCGCGATGAATCCGGTCCGCATCTGTCGCGGCTGCGTCTGCTGTCGCGGCGCGCCGGCCACCTGCACGACTACAACCATGTGTCATTATTGACTCATCCTGATGCCATCCGGGACCATTTCCCGCTGGTATTGGCATGGCTGCATGGGCGGTATGAGGAGGTCGTCGAAAATTACTGATAAATCACATTTTCCTGGACGCGCGGCTGTGGTAGAAATCGCGCCTGGGAGAATGAACCATGACACAAGACTTTGAAGTTTCGCCCTATTTGCTAGGGCCCGTTATCGACAACCTTGCCGAACAGGGCTGGGTCGTGGACCGCAGCCTGTTCACCGTTGAAGAAATCCGTCTGCTGCGCGAGGAGTGCCTGATCAACTGGCAGCAGGGAAAATTCCATGAGGCCGCCGTTGGGCGCGCCGCGCAGCAGAACCGCCGCAGTGAAATCCGTTCGGATTCGGTGCTGTGGCTGGAGCCGGAGCAAGCGGACTCCGCCGCCTCCTTGTATTTCTCCAAGCTGGATGCCGTCCGACAGGCGGTCAACCAGGCGTTTTACATGGGCCTGGAAGACTTGGAGTCCCACTTCGCCGTGTATCCGCAGGGCGCTTTCTATAAAAAACACCTGGACCGCTTTCGCGACGACGACGCGCGCGCGCTGACGGCGGTGCTTTATCTGAACGATGACTGGCCGGCCGAGGCCGGCGGCGAGATGCGCCTGTACCTGGACGAGGAGGGCGAGCGTCATGTCGATGTCCGGCCGGAAGCCGGCACCCTGGCGCTGTTTTTGTCCGACCGCTTCTGGCATGAAGTGTTGCCGGCCGGCCGGCAGCGTTTGTCCATCACCGGTTGGTTTCGCCGCCGCATGGCGACGGCGGCCGGCTGGTAGCCTGGCGGGTCGTGCTAGAATCTTCGCCAAGGATTCCGCATACAAAGGACAGTGAAGATGTCAGGCAATACCATGGGGTTGTTGTTCACGGTGACTTCCTTCGGCGAAAGCCACGGCCCGGCCATTGGCTGCGTGGTGGACGGCTGCCCGCCGGGGCTGGAGATCAACGAAGCCGACATCCAGGCGGAACTGGACCGGCGCAAGCCCGGCACCAGCCGTCACGTCACCCAGCGCCGCGAGCCGGACTCGGTGGAAATCCTGTCCGGCGTGTACGAGGGCAAGACCACCGGCACGCCGATCGCGCTGCTGATCCGCAATACTGATCAGCGCAGCAAGGACTACGGAAATATCGCCGACACCTTCCGTCCCGGTCATGCGGATTATTGCTATTGGCATAAGTACGGCATCCGCGACCCGCGCGGCGGCGGCCGTTCTTCCGCCCGCGAAACGGCGGTGCGGGTGGCCGCCGGCGCCATCGCCAAGAAATGGCTGCATGAACGCTACGGCATCGTTATCCGCGGCCATATGACTCAGATCGGGGAAGTGGCCATTCCCTTCAAAGCCTGGGAGCATGTGTCCGGCAATCCCTTCTTTGCAGCAGACCCCGAGGTGGTGCCGCAGCTGGAGAGCTATATGGACAGCGTGCGCAAGAGTCTTGACTCCATCGGCGCGCGGCTGCGGGTGGTGGCCGAGAACGTGCCGGTGGGCTGGGGCGAGCCGGTGTTCGACCGTCTTGACGCCGACATCGCCCACGCAATGATGAGCATTAACGCGGTCAAGGGCGTGGAAATCGGCGCCGGCTTTGGCTGCGTGACCCAGCGCGGCAGCGAGCACGGCGACGAACTGACGCCACAGGGCTTCGCCAGCAATCACGCCGGCGGCGTGCTCGGCGGGATCTCCACCGGCCAGGACATCGAGGTGTCCATCGCCATTAAGCCGACGTCTTCCATCGCCCAGCCGCGCCGCTCGATAGACAAGCAAGGCCAGCCGCTGACCATGGAAACCCACGGCCGCCACGATCCTTGCGTCGGCATCCGAGCCACCCCCATCGCAGAGGCGATGCTGGCGCTGGTGTTGATCGACCACGCTTTGCGTCATCGCGCGCAATGCGGCGATGTTTCGGTAGATACTCCCAGAATTGCCGGCCGAATCGGCTAGACTGTAAACCGTAAGCCGGGACGACGCCGGCATATCCGGTAGGATGGAACATGCTGAAAAATCTGATCAGCGGCCTGACCGGCCGTATGAAGAAATCTTCGGACTCCACGAGCGACGAACAGCCTGTGCCCGCGCCGTTCACCGAGCTGGCTCACGACTCGCCGGCCAGCCGGCAGTTGGAGAACGCGCCGCCGCTGGATTTGCCGCCCACTTTGGGCTTCGTTTCGCATCAGCCGGTGATGGACAGGCTGCAGCGGGTGGTGGCTTACGATTTCTTTGTGCGTCAGGGCAAGCGCAATATCGCAGCCGGCAAGCAGCAGGAGTTTGACAGGCTGATGCTCAGCACCCTGCAGAATATGGACATTTTCCGCTTGCTGGCCTTCCGCCGCGCCTTTGTCCATATCTCCATCGACACCCTGGACGAGCCGATGCTGTCGAATATGCCGGCCAGCAGCGTGATCTTCGTGCTGGAGCCGTCGCAGACCGGTTCGGTGTCCGAGGATATGATCAAGCGGCTGGACGCGCTTAAGCAAAAAGCGATGCGTTTCGCGCTGGAGCCGGCCGCCTATGATCCGGGCTGCTTGCCGGCCCATCTGCAGAACGATCTTTTCAGCCGCATGGACTTCATGATTCTGGATTTCGACGCGCCGTCGGCCAAGGTGTTGGAGCCCATCCTGGATCAATTGCCCAAGCGTTACCCCACTGTGCGCTGGATGGCGCGCAATGTCGGCACCGCGGAGGATCTGGATGTCTGTCTGCGCGGGCCGGGACATAATCGCTTCGCCTTGTTCCACGGGCCTTTCATCGCCACCGTCCGCGCGCTGGAAGGCGGCAAGGTGGATGCCAGCCAGACCCGGGTGCTGCAAATCATGCGCATGTTGCGCGCCAATGCCGCGGCCGCCGAGATCGAAACCCAGTTCAAGCTGGACTCCGTGTTGCTGTTCAAATTGCTGCGTTTCATGAATTCGCCGGTGCACGGCCTGTCGCGCAAGGTGCAGACCATAGAGGAAACCTTGCTGCTGCTGGGCCGGGAAACCTTGTTCAAGTGGCTGTCCATGCTGCTGTTCACCTCGCGCAAGGACGACGGCACCGCGGTGTCGCTGCTGGAAAAATCACTGATCCGCGCCCGCTTGCTGGAGCGCATGGGCAGCTACCGCGGCAACCGTGTGGAGGCCGAGCATCTATTCCTCACCGGCATGTTTTCCATGCTGGACGTTTTGCTGGGCGCGCCTTTCCCCGATGTACTGGACCCGCTGGAGCTGGCCTCGCCTGTGCGCGAGGCGGTGGTGGAACAACGCGGCATGTTCGCGCCTTTCCTGTCGATGGCGCTGGCTTGCGAGCAGGGTGACACTGAACAGATCGAGGCGCTGGCCAAGGTGTTGGATTTCGACGTCGATTTGGTCAACCAGTACTATATGGATGCCGCGGTATGGGCGCAGGTAGTGTTGCGCGATAGCGAGGTTCATAACAATGTGGAGGCGGTCTGAGAGGGGGGTAGCTATCGCCTCCGGACCATAAACAAGGCCGCGCCCTTAGGCGCGGCCTTGTGCTATCCGCCGGCTTATTGCTGGCCCTTGTTCTGAGCGGCCGCGTCGTCGGCGCCTGGCGCCGCGCGACGATCTCCCGGAGGTTCGCCATGAGGCGCTCCGCCGGGAGGGGCTCCATGTTGCGGGCCGCCGTCGGCATTGCCGGGAGCATGGCCGCCTTGCGGGCCTCCCTCGTGATTGCCGCCGGAGCCTGGGCCGCCACCTTCATGTCCACCTCCGCCGGAGCCGCCGCCTCCGCCGTCATGTCCTCCTCCGCCGGAACCGCCGCCTCCGCCGTCATGTCCACCTCCGCCGGAACCGCCGCCGCCACCTTCATGTCCACCTCCGCCGGAACCTCCGCCTCCGCCGTCATGTCCACTGCCACCTGCCTGGCTGAACAGCGGGCCGTGTGGAGGAGAGAAGGGCAAGGCAGGCGTGGACAGCGAACCTAAGGCGCAAACCAGCGCGGTTAGCAAGGGCAGGCGTTTCATTGGGCAGTCTCCTTGAACGGTGGCCGGCCAGCCGTGAAAGCGGCGCCGGCGCGGATGAAGTCCGAACGCTTCAGCATAGCCGCTAAACCGCGATGACGCCGTGGCGAGCAAGGAGAAATGCGTGTGGCGTCAGCCGCCCCTCAACCCTAGCGCGTAGCGTATCGCTTCGCGCTTCAGCGGGCCGGCGTGATTGGCCAGGCGCATCCCCAGTTTGCGCGCCAGCCGCAGCGGGGCAATGTCGTTGCCAAAACCATAGCAGAAGGCGTCCATCGCGGTTTGCATGGCCAGATTGGCCGGTTTGCGCGCGCGCTGGTAGCGCTGCAGCGCGTCGACGGCGGCAAAATCCCGGCCTTGGGCCGCGGCTTCAAGGATCACTTCGGCCAGTTTGGCCGCGTCCTGGAAGCCCAGGTTCACGCCTTGGCCGGCCAGCGGGTGGATGGTGTGGGCGGCGTCGCCCACCAGAGCCACGCCGTCCTTGACATAGCGCTGCGCGTGACGGCGGGTCAGCGCAAAGCTGCCCTTGGCCACGATGCGGCGGATATTGCCCAGCTTGCGCGGAAAGGCAGCGTGAAAGGCCGCGGCCAGTTCCGCCTCGTCCAGCGCCAGCAAACGCTGGACTTCCGGAGGGCGGTGATACCAGACCAAGGATCCGTATTGGCCGGTCAGCGGTAAAAAGGCTTGCGGACCAGTGGGGGTGAAGCGTTGCCAGGTGATGTCCTGCTGTGTTTGTTCCTGCTCGCAGCAGGCCACCAGCGCGTGCATTGGATAATCCCAGCTGGTGACGCCGATCCCGGCGGCATCGCGCACCGATGAGCGCGCGCCGTCGGCGGCGACCAGCAAGCGGGCGCTCAACTGACGGCCGTCCTCCAGTTCCACGCGCGAGGCGAAGGGCTGGTAGACGATGCGGCGGATGGCGGCCGGCGCCAGATAGTCGATGTCCGCTTTTCCCAGCAGGGCTTGGGTGGCGGCCAATTGCGCCACTCGGTTTTCCACGATGTGCCCGAGCGCCGCTTCGCCGGCCTCCTCGGCGGTGAACAGCGTGCCGTCGGCTTCCTCTCCTTCCCACACCTGCATGCGCAGATAGGGGGCCGCGCGCATTTCCAGGACCGCGTCCCAGGCGCCGATGCCCGCCAGAAAACGCGCCGATGCGGGGCTGATCGCCGAAACCCGCAGATCCGGCGGCTGAGTCGCGTCGAACGGGGCGGGCGGCGTCTGCTCCAGCACCGCAATGTTCAGGCCGTGGCCGGACAGCGCGGCGGCAAGCGCCGAGCCCACCATGCCGCCGCCGACGATGAGAATATCGCTGTGTTGCATAAATCCCTTTCCAATCGTTTGCCCGCGCTTTCCCCGAGCGCCGGGTCGCGCGCCAGCATAGCCCAGAGGAGGCGCCGCGCGTCTTGGTCTGGATCAAGCCGTTTGCGGTTCCGCCGCCAGCAGCGCGCGCAGCCGCGGCACCACGTGTTGGATGAACACCTCGTTCTTGCGCGGCAACGGGTGCCGGTAAGGGTAGACCAGAAAAGCCGGCCAGCAGTCGTGGCTCCAGCCCGGCAGCACCGGCACCAACTGGCCGGTGGAGAGAAAGCTGTTGGCCACGTAGTGGGGCAGCAGCGCCAGGCCACAGCCGGCCACCGCGCCGGAAACCAGCGGAGAATACTGATTGCAACTGAGCACCGGCCGTACCGGCATGCGCACATAGACGCCGTCTTTTTCCAGCGCCCATTCCACTGTTTCGCTGGGAGCCTTGCTGGAGTCGTACAGCACACGGTGCAGGCACAAGTCCTCCGGGTGTTCCAGCCTGGGGGCTTGCGCAAGGTAGCCGGGGGAGGCGTAGACGGTTTCGCGCATGAAGCCCAGCGGTTTGGCCACCAGTCCGTCGTCGTAGACATTACGGGTGCGCACGCAAAAATCCAGTCCTTCGGCCACAGGGTCTTGCAGCCGGTTTTCCACTTGCAACTGCATCTCCAGCCCCGGGTACTGATTGGAGAGCTCCGACAAGATGGGCACCAGCAGGAACTGGGCGAAGGCCGAGGCGGAGCTGATCACCAGCGGCCCTTCCACGCAATCCTGAACATTGCCCACGTCGCTGCGCACCCGGTCCAGCATCTCGCGCAATTGGCGCGCGTGTATGGCAAGCCGTTGGCCGGCCTCGGTCAGCGCCACGCGCCGGGTATTGCGCAGCACCAGCACCGTGCCCAGCTCCAGCTCCAGTTGTTTGACCAATTGGCTGACGCGGCTTTTGGCGCACCCTAGCGCGTCGGCCGCCGCGGTGAAGCTGCCGTGGCGGGCCAGCGCGTCGAAAGCCAGCAGAGCATCTGGAGAGGGAGGGTGGTTTGTTTTCATTTCAGAACAGTGTGTGGGTATTTCACGGATTTTATTGTATGGGCATGTAGATTAGCATGCTTGCGTGATCAATAGCAGAACAATTGGAGCGCATCATGACATGGGGAGCCAAGGAGAGGTGGAGCCGGTTTTGGAGGTGGCTGGGCCGCTTGTGGTGGCAGGGCATGCAGGCCCACGCACGGCGTGCGCTTCGCGACGAAACCGAGGAGCTGGAGCGCGTGAGGTATGCGGCGTCGAGTGGGGGGCGGCAGTGCGCCAATCCGGTCGATTGCGCCCGGAACCGACGAGTATTTCATTAACCGTGATGTTGAATCGAGGAGAAACGAAAATGCAGGATACCAGAGCGATAGTGACGGGGTTTTTGAACGAGGTGCGTTCCGGACGCAATCCGGATGCGGCGAGCGATTATCTGGCGGCTAAGGTATTGGCGCATCAACTGGTGGCGGAGTCGCCGTACACGCTGGAGCGCAGCCCGGCGGATTACGCGGCTCACGTGCGCGAGTTCCTGCGCGACTACGGCGCTTTCGAACTTCGGGTGGACGAACTGCTGGTCGACGGAGACAAGGCGTACGCGCGCTGGACTCAGATTGGGCGGAACCTGGCCGGGAGCGGCGAGCCGGTTCGCCAAATCGGCAGCGCCTGCTATCGGGTGGAGAAGGGGCGTATTGTTGAGTATTGGATACAAAGCAGCTGAGCTGTCGTCGCCGCTTGCATGCCGCGCATCTATTGATTAACTTTTTGTCATAATTATGTGTTAATTGCAGGTCAATTAATATCGTCTTTCAGTTTTATCAAACATGGCCGATATTGCATAAATATAATGACCGCCAAGATGACAATAAGGAGTTGTACATGGGGATGCTTGGACGCAAGCGCCAACTGGCGCTTTGTCTGCTGTTGTTGACAGCTCAGGCTTGGGCGGAAGAGGCCGCGCCGGCCGAAGGGTCTCAGCCCAAGACGGTGATCAAGTTGCCGCTGAAGTTGAAGGCGGCGGCGCCCGATGCCCACAAGGCGGAACCGGCCAAGCCGGCAGCGCCGGCGGCGGAACATAAGACCGAAGCCAAACCGGCCGCCAAGGCGGAGGCCAAGCCCGAAGCGAAACACGCGGAAGCCAAGCCGGCTGAAGCCAAACAGGCCGAATCCAAGCCGCCGGAAAAAATGGAGCCGGCGGTGAAGATGGCGCCGCCGCCGACGGCCAAGAATTTGAGCGAGCCCAGCCCGGAAGTGCATGCGCCGGTGAAAAAGCGCCGCGCGGCCAAGCCCAAGCGCAAGGCGGTGCCGGTCGAGCACGGCGACGCGCATCTGGCTTCCGAGGCCCAGCAGGTGCGCAGCGTGGTGAACGCCATCGTCGAAGCCAACGCCCGCTATATGAAGTCGCATGACAAGGCCTATTTCGAGCGCTTCGCCGAGCATCAGAGCCCGCGCGCCACTGTGGTGACCTGCTCGGACTCACGGGTGCAAACCAACGCCTTCCACGGCGATGCGGTCAACGACCTGTTCATGGTGCGTGACATCGGCAATCAATTGGCCACCGCCGAGGGCTCGGTCGAATACGGGGTGCGGCATTTGCATACCCCCTTGCTGATCATCATCGGCCATGCCGCTTGCGGCGCGATCAAAGCCGCCTCCGGCGACTACGGCGGGCTGGAACCGGCGATACGCAAAGAGTTGGCCACCATCGATATTCCCAAGGGCATTGACCCCACCAACGGCGCGTTATTGAACGTCAACAACCAGGTGGAAACCGCGATCATGACCTTCGCCGGGGAGGTGGAGGGGGGCAAGCTGGCGGTGCTGGGCGCGTTCTACGATTTCCGCAACGATCTGAAGCAAGGCTACGGCAAGCTGGTGATCACTAATCTGAACGGCGAGACAGATCCGGCCAAGATCCGCGAAATGACTCGCGCCGGCCAGTTCTTTAAGTACAGCTTTATGAAATAGCCGCGCGCAGCTTTTTCGCTTCGCCGTCATGGCCGCCGTCAGGCGGCCATTTTATTTGCGCGGCGCGGGCGCGGTAGCGCCGTCATTACAGCCGGCGTGCGCTGATTTCCCTCCATGATTCCGGCTGAGACATTTTTTCTCCGCTTAATCCGTATTTGTTTGGCAATGCGCAAAAACGAATATCGTTTTTTCGCTTAGCATGAGCTTATTGATGCCGCCGCTACGGTTTCGCGTTTGCGAGCGACAGGGTTTTTCCGCGCTGAAAGCGTATTGATGTAATGCGCTTGCTACAAAAAAGTTTTTAAGCGATGAGAATGAGCGGTGAATGGACAATAATATTGTCTAGATTGTATTTTCATAAATGAAAATAAATTGTCACCAATTAGTCATTCTCTCGCCGCAACAGGTTTAACTGTTTGGGAGACTTGAAATGACCGTTAGCAATGAACTGGAACTGGACGCGCTGGTGGCGCGGGTGAAAAAAGCACAAGCCGTGTTTGCGGGCTTCAGCCAGGAGCAGGTGGATCACATCTTCCGCTCGGCGGCGCTGGCCGCCGCGGACGCGCGGATACCGCTGGCCAAGATGGCGGTGGCGGAAACCGGCATGGGCGTGTTGGAGGACAAGGTGATCAAAAACCACTTCGCCTCCGAATACATCTACAACAAGTACAAGGACGATAAAACCTGCGGCGTGCTGGCCGAGGACGACACCTTCGGCACCATCACCATCGCCGAGCCGATCGGCCTGATCTGTGGCATCGTGCCCACCACCAACCCCACCTCCACCGCCATTTTCAAGGCCTTGATTTCCTTGAAGACGCGCAACGGCATCATTTTCTCGCCGCACCCGCGCGCCAAGCGCTCCACTTGCGAAGCGGCGCGCTTGGTGTTGCAGGCGGCGGTGGCGGCCGGCGCTCCGCCGGATATCATCGGCTGGATAGACGAGCCTTCGGTAGCCTTGTCCAATCAGCTGATGCACCACCCTGACCTCAACTTGATTCTGGCCACCGGCGGGCCGGGCATGGTGCGCGCCGCTTACTCCTCAGGCAAGCCGGCTATCGGCGTGGGCGCCGGCAATACTCCGGCGGTGATAGACGAAACCGCCGACATCAAGCGCGCCGTCGCCTCCATCCTGATGTCCAAGACCTTCGACAACGGCGTGGTGTGCGCGTCGGAGCAGTCCGTCATCATTGTCGACGAAATCTACGAGGCGGTGCGCGAACGCTTTGCCAAGCACGGCGGCTACATTCTGTCCAAACGCGAAGCGGAGGCGGTGCGCAAAGTGATTCTGCAAGACGGCGGCCTCAACGCCGCCATCGTTGGCCAGAGCGCGGCCAAGATCGCCGCGATGGCCGGCATCGAAACGCCGCCGGCCACCAAAGTGTTGATCGGCGAAGTCAGCGATGTATCCGCCGCCGAAGCCTTTGCCCATGAAAAACTGTCGCCGACGTTGGCGATGTACCGCGCCAGCGACTTCATCGACGCTTGCGACAAGGCCGCGGCGCTGGTGGCGATGGGCGGCATCGGCCACACCTCGGCGCTGTACACCGATCAGGACTTGCAAGGGGAACGCATCCGCTACTTTGGCGACAAGATGAAAACCGCGCGCATCCTGATCAACACGCCGTCGTCGCAAGGCGGCATCGGCGACCTTTACAACTTCAGCCTGGCGCCTTCGCTGACCCTGGGCTGCGGCTCCTGGGGCGGCAACTCGATCTCGGAAAACGTAGGCCCCAAACACTTGATCAACAAGAAGACCGTGGCCAAGAGGGCCGAAAACATGCTGTGGCATAAGCTGCCCAAGTCCATTTACTTCCGCCGCGGCTGCCTGCCGGTGGCGCTGGAAGACCTGTCCGGCAAACGCCGCTGCCTGATCGTCACCGGCCAGTATCTGTTCGACAATGGTTTCGTGGACGAGCCTATCCGCCTGCTGAAGAAAATGGGTTTGGAGGTGGAGGTGTTCTTCGAGGTGCCGGCCGATCCGACGTTGGCGGTGGTGCGCAAGGGCGCGGACCTGGCGCATGCTTTCAAGCCTGACGTGATCATGGCCTTGGGCGGCGGGTCGCCGATGGACGCGGCCAAGATCATGTGGGTGATGTATGAGCATCCGGAAGTGCATTTCGAAGACTTGGCGCTGCGCTTCATGGACATCCGCAAACGGATTTACCAGTTCCCTAAACTGGGGCGCAAAGCGGAGTTGGTGGCGGTGCCCACCACCTCCGGCACCGGTTCGGAAGTGACGCCGTTCGCCGTGGTCACCGATGAGAACACCGGGGTCAAATACCCGATCGCCGACTACGAACTGACGCCGAACATGGCCATCGTGGACGCCAACCTGGTGATGAACATGCCCAAGTCGCTGACCGCCTTCGGCGGCATCGACGCGGTGACTCATGCGCTGGAAGCCTACGTTTCGGTGATGGCCAACGAGTATTCGGACCCACAGGCTTTGCAGGCGCTGAAGCTGTTGAAGGATTACCTGCCGTCCGCCTATCGCAACGGCGCGGGCGATCCCAAGGCGCGCGAGCAGGTGCACAACGCCGCCACCATCGCCGGCATCGCCTTCGCCAACGCTTTCCTCGGCGTTTGCCATTCGATGGCGCACAAGATCGGCGCCGAATTCGGCTTGGCCCACGGCCTGGCCAACGCGCTCTTGATCAGCAATGTGATTCGCTACAACGCCGCCGATGTGCCCACCAAGCAGACCGCCTTCAGCCAGTACGACCGGCCCAAGAGTGTGGCGCGCTATGCTGAAATCGCCCGCCACCTGGGCCTGGAGGCCAACCGCGACCACGACCGGGTGGAGAAGCTGATCGAATGGGTGGACGCGCTCAAGCGCACGCTGGACATTCCGGCGTCCATTCAGGCCGCCGGTGTGGCCGAGGCTGACTTCCTGGCCAAGGTGGACTTGCTGGCGGAGGCTGCTTTCGATGACCAGTGCACTGGCGCCAACCCGCGCTACCCGCTGATCAGCGAACTGAAACAGCTGCTGTTGGACAGCTATTACGGCCGCGCCTACAAGGAGAGTTGGGAGCGAGAGGCGGGCGCGGAAGCCAAGCCCGAGGCGCGCCCGGCCAAGGGCAAGCTTAAGGCGGTGTGAGCCCCGCTGCCGTCCGTCAAGCCGCCGCGCGTCAGCCCGGCGGTTTTTTCTTTGCGCAACGGCCGGCTCAGTATTTGAAATAGCCTATGGTCTGCGCCAACTCCACCGCCTGCTCGCTCATGCCGCGCGCGGTGGCGGTCAGTTGTTCCGACGCCGCGGCGTTGGCTTGCATCGATCGGCTGATTTCGCTGACCCCCTGATTGATCTGTTCCACCTGCAGCGCTTGCTGGTTGGAAGATTGATTGATCTCCTGCACGAAGCTGGCGGTGCTTTGTATCGCCGGCAACATCTGGTTGAACAGTTCGCCCGCGTGTTCGGCGCGGCGCACGCTGCTTTGCGTCAGCTGGCTGATTTCCTTGGCCGCCTGCTGGCTGCGCGCCGCCAGTTTGCGCACTTCCCCAGCCACCACCGCGAAGCCGCGGCCGTGCTCGCCGGCGCGGGCGGCCTCTATCGCCGCGTTCAGCGCCAGCAGATTGGTTTGATAGGCGATATCGTCGATGATCAGCACTTTGTTGGCGATGTCCCACATCGCGGCAATGGTTTCGTCCACCGCTTGGCCGCCGGCCAACGCGTGTCTGCTGCTGTCGCTGGCCATCTGGTCCGTGGTGCGGGCATCGTCCCGGTTCTTCCACACGAAGGCGGAGATCTGTTCGAGACTGGCGCTATTCTTGTCGATGTTGTTGGCCTGCTCTGCCGCTTGCTGGCTCAGCGTGTCCACCGCCTGGCTGATCTGACGCGCGGCGTTGGCCAGGTCAGAGGAGAAGGCGTCGATATGCCCCAGAATGCCGGCCAGCTTAGCCACCAGCCGGCGCGTGGATTCTGCCAGGTCGCCCAGCTCGTCCTGGCTGGTGTAGCGCGGCGGCGCGGTCAGATCGCCATCGGCGATGGCGTGCAGGGCTTGGCTCACTTCGCGGATGGGCTGATGCAGCAGGCGGCGCACCAGCAGGGACAGCACCATGACGGTGACCAGATCCAGCAGCAGGATTTCCGCCGATACCCGCCACAGCACAGCGTGCAGTTTCTCGCGGATTTCTTCTGTAGACACTTGCAGGCTTAGTTTGCCGACAGTGCGCGCGGTCGCGCCGTCGTGAAAGACCACGATGCGTTCGCGGGTCATATCCGCATCAGAGGCCGGCTTTCCGACGCGAAGCAGCGAGCCGTCGGCCTCGCGGCGGTAGCCGGCGAACGGCGCGCCGTTGGCGTCGCGGACGAAAACGCCGCGGAGGGCGCGTTTTCCCATCTCCGCTTCCAGTACCCGCAAGCCTTGGGCACTGTCGAAATTCCACATTGGCCCGGCCAGGTTTGCCGCCAGCCGTGCGCCGATCGCGGCGATTTCGCTGTCCAGCGTCTGGTGCAACTCCTGTTGGGTGCGCCAGTAGTCCAGCGCGCCGAACGCCGCCAGCAGGGCGGACATGATGAGCATGAAGGCCAGGTTGAGCTTCAGGCTGATGCTGTGGTGCCGCATAGGTGCATGCTCCCGGCTCGATAAACCGATTCAACGCTTTATTGATAGCACCTGTTGGCCTTGGCCGGACTGTGGGATGCCGCCGATCAAGATCGGCGGAGGGGAGGGCGCTGGGGGCTGCTGGCACGGATGCGGGAGAGCCGGCATTAAGCGCCGTGTTTATGCCTTTTGCGCGTAGCTATATTCTGAAACATGACATGACAAAGGTCTTGAGGTAATCTCCTGCCCCATGTGTTATGGGCCACAACGACAATCCCAAGCCATAACATCGGCGGCGGCGCTGCCTTTGAACCTGTTTACGACCAGCTGGGTGTTGCGGAGCGTTACACCGTGAGTGCCTCTTCGAAATGCTCTCGCGAGATCGTGAACTGGCTCTAAAGAACGTGTTTACGGTCTCGCGAGCAAGAGCGAGACAAGGCGAAAACGTCCGAAAAAGCGGAATGTACTCGTGGTACATGAGCATTTTTAGGGTGTTTTCAACGCGGTCTCGCCGAAGCGCAGCAGATCGTAACCGGGTTAATAAGCGCCAAGGCCACAACCCTTACGCAATACAAAGACAGTTAAAGGAGCAACTATGCAACCTGCTCAGGACTCCCTGCACAGGGGACTGGAAGAGCGGCATATCAACCTCATGGCTCTTGGCGCCACCATTGGCGTCGGCCTGTTTCTGGGATCGGCCACCGCTATCAAAATGGCCGGCCCCGCCATCATGCTGGCTTACGCCCTAGGCGGCTTTGCCATCTTCCTGATCATGCGAGCGCTGGGTGAAATGGCCATCCATAATCCGGTGGCCGGGTCGTTCAGCCGTTACGCGCTGGATTACCTCGGCCCCTTGGCCGGCTACCTGACCGGCTGGAACTATTGGTTCCTGTGGCTGGTGACTTGCATGGCGGAAATCACCGCCGTCGGGGTCTACATGGGCATCTGGTTCCCGGACATTCCAGCCTGGTATTGGGCTCTGGCCGCGCTGGTGGCCATGGGCGGCGTTAACTTCATCGCGGTCAAGGCCTATGGCGAATTCGAGTTCTGGTTCGCGCTGATCAAGATCGTCACCATTGTGCTGATGATCATCGGCGGCCTGGGCATGATCGTGTTCGGTCTGGGCCATGGCGGAGTGGCCACCGGCATCTCCAATCTGTGGAGTCACGGCGGCTTCATGCCCAACGGCTTCAGCGGCGTGCTGATGTCGCTGCAAATGGTGATGTTCGCTTATTTGGGCGTGGAAATGCTGGGACTGACCGCCGGCGAAGCCAAAAACCCCAAGAAAGCGCTGGCACGCGCAGTGGATTCGGTGTTCTGGCGCATTCTGATCTTCTACATCGGCGCGCTGTTTGTCATTTTGGCCATTTACCCGTGGAATGAACTGGGTACCCGCGGCAGCCCCTTCGTGCTGACTTTCGAGCAGTTGGGAATCCCGGCCGCCGCCGGCATCATCAACTTCGTGGTGCTCACCGCCGCGCTGTCTTCGTGCAATAGCGGGATTTTCAGCACCGGCCGCATGTTGTACAACCTGGCTCAGCAACAGCAGGCGCTGCCTGTGTTCGCCAAGGTGTCGCGCCAGGGCGTGCCGGTATTCGCGTTGCTGATGTCGGTATTCGCGCTGCTGATGGGCGTGCTGCTCAACTACCTGGCGCCCAAGGAGGTTTTCACCTGGCTGACCGCGATTTCCACCTTTGGGGCGATCTGGACCTGGGTGATCATTTTGCTGGCCCAGCTGCGCTTCCGCCGCACTCTGAGCCGCGAGCAGTTGGCGGCGCTGGCCTACAAGATGCCGTTCTGGCCGTATGGTTCTTACATCGCCATGGGGTTCTTGATCCTGGTGGTGGGCTTGATGGCTTACTTCCCGGACACTCGCATCGCCTTGATTATTGGCCCGGGTTGGCTGGCCTTCCTTGTGGTGGCCTACTATCTGCTGGGCTACCACAAGCGCAGCGCCGAGGAAGTGGCGCGGCTGGCGCAAAACGCCCGCTGACGTTTGCCCGTTTCCAGCCGCAATGAAAAACCCGCTCGCAAGGAGCGGGTTTTTTTGCGTCTCAACGCGGCAGCCAGCTGCCGCGCAGCGAGTAATCGCCCGGCTGCTGCCGGGTGGGGCCGCTGAGCGGATAAGCCGGCGGGGGCGCGTGTTGTTCGCAGTTGCTCTGGCCGAAGCAACGCGGCAGCGGGTTGAAGCCGACGCTGGGGCAGCCCGGAGGCGGGTTGATGCCGATGCAATGCTGCATCTGCTCTCTTTGCATCCGTTCCCGCAAGCTGGGTGTGTTCAGATCCGCTTTGACCGAAAAATCCGGGCCGGCGTCCAGGTCTTTCAACTGCACCGCGCTTTTGAACTTGAGCGGCTTGTTCTTTTTATCCGTCGGCTTCATTGACGGCTTGACGCGAGCGTCCCACGGATCTTTCAAGGCGAAGTCGTAAGAAGGCAGGGGAGCCGCCGTCAGGCTCGCGCTCAAGGCGGCCAGCGACAGGAATAGGGCGTGTCTACACTGCATGATGAATCTTTGTCCTGCGGTGGCAATGCCGCTGACGCTCGGCTGCTGCCAGGCAGACAAGGCGCGCGGAATGCTCTTGTTGGGGATATGGCTGACGCGGCGGTAGCCGCGGTGGCTGTGAGCCGCTCACCGAAAATTTAATGGGAGCGGTCGGATGCTTTTTATAACATCAAAGTTTTTCAGCTGGCAATAAGACGCAATGACATGCGAAGCTGAGCGGGGCTTAATCGCAGAACGCGGCTTCGGTTGTTCATACTCATGGAGATCCTCAATGGCGCACTATCTGGTGGAACTGTACAGTCCAAAGCCGGCTTGGCTGGCTTTGAGTTTTTTGCATCGCACCGACTTTCTGGACCAGATCAAAACCAATATGGAGGCGCTGCCCGGCCTGGGTATTCAATTGCTGACTTTAAGCCAGATCGCCGCCGACGCCGATCAGGCTGCGCCCTATCGTTTTCTGGGGGTGTGGAGCCTGCCGAACCAAGAGGCCTGTGAGGCGATGCTGGCAGGCATTCGCGCCAGCGGTTGGTACGACTATTTCGACCACGTCAACGCGGTGGGCGCGGCCGGCGGCGTGGACGTCCATCTGGCGGACCTGCTGCAAGTCAAGTAAGCGCTTTGGAAACCGTTGCGGACGACAGCTTAAGCTGCCGTCCGCAAAGAGACGTCAAAGGCGGCCGGCGGACAGCCGGCCGTTTCGTCCGCTTACAGTTCCCGCAGCACGCGCCATTCCACGAACTCGGCGGGATCGCCGGTTTCCTTGGTCTCGAAGACCGCTGGAATGTGGAAGGGCTTGCCGGTGGCGACATTGGTGCCGGCGATGGTGACGGTCATGCCTTCTTGCAGGTGGTTTGGCCGCTCCCCGCCTGCCACGGTCACCGACCACATGCCGCCGGGCAGCAGGCCGGCAAAGGTGGCGATGCCCTTGCCGTTTTCAATCAGCGGAATCGATAGCGGCTCGTTGGGCGGGATGTAAGCGCTGACCGACACGTCGTTCAGGTGGATCTGGTAAGCGATATCCTCATGGAGATCGGCGTCGTCGCGCACCTGCGGCCGCGGGCGGCCATGGGTGATGGTGCGGCCGAATCTGGGCGTTTCTCCGCCCTGGAGGCAAGTCAGCCACATGGTGGTGAACTCGCTGCCTTCCGGATTGGTGCAGATGGCGTAGTAGCGGTTGCCCGAATGGACGCCGCCGTGCTGAGGCTCGCCCGAAGTCAGATCGAGGTTGTAAAACACATTCCTTCCCAGGGTGCCCACCGAGTAGGTGCCCGCGCCGCCGGTGAACACCGCGGGCACGACGATGAGCGAATTCGGGATATAGGGGTAAATGCGGACCTGGCTGACTTTGGTAGGAAACGGCGCCATGATTTTCTCCTGGCTAATGAAACCGGTGATAGAGGATGCGAGGGCGCTTATTCGTATTGAATAGGTGGCGCCCGGCGCCCACTAAACCTAGACCAGGAAAATGTTTTGGCTCCTGTGCTAAAGAGCAGACGGTGGCCATGCGCGGCCGCGGGCTTATTCCTGTCGCCCCGGCAAGGAGCTATGTTCATGAAATACCTTCCACTGGCCCTGCTCGCGACGCAAGCCCATGCTGATGCGGTTGCTCAGCGACCTGAGCGTTTCCCCCGTCGGCGACAGGGCGGTATAGGTCAGCAGCGCGTGGCCTATGGCCAGTTCCGCGTTTTCACAGGACTCGATTGCCTGCGCGCTGACTTGAACCCTGTTCTCCCCCAGTGACTGAAACCACTGCTCGGCCATGCTGCGCCAGGCGGCGATGCCGCGCAGAGAATCCCGCTCCCATATATCGAACACATGCACATCGTCGCTGTATAGGGCGGCGAACGCCGCGGCATCCTTGGCGAACACCGCGGCGCCATAAGCCGCCAGCAGTTGTTCAAAAGCGCTGTGCGCTTGTTGCATGTCCGGGCTCCTTGATGGGGATGGGGTCCTTGCTCCGGCTAATCATAGAAACGCAGACGTCATTGCCGCAAGCGTCCGGTGGCAAGGGGGAGACAATGCAAGTGGCGTTGCCGTATGTGGCGGCTTGCCTTAGGGTGAGGTTCATCGCTCATTCGCTCCCGGTATCGCCATGTCCTTGCTTCACTCCGAATCACCGTCGCTGTTTCAAATCCGTTCCGCGCTGGCGGAGGATGCCGAAGGTTTGATCCGGCTACATTTCCGCGCGGTGCAGGCGATAGCGCCATCGTTCTACTCGTCGTCAGTGCGCGCAGCCTGGTCGCCGCCGCCCAGTCCCGCGCGCGCCGCGTGGATGCGGCAGACGATTGCCACTCCGGAACGTCGGGTGCTGCTGGCTGCGGCCGAGGGGCGCTTGGGCGGTTTCGCCATCTGCGCGCCGGAACAGGGTTTGTTGCAGGCGTTGTACGTGGACCCGGCCTGCATCGGCCTGGGCTTGGGCCAACGCTTGCTTGGCGCGGCGGAAGAGACGGTGAGGGAAACCGGCTGTGCCCGCGTCACGCTCAAGGCATCGCTGAACGCATTGGGCTTTTACCTGGCCATGGGGTATAGGCTGGGCGCGGCGGCGCGCCAGCCGCTGGCCGATGGCGTGGAAATGGACTGCCGGGAGATGGACAAGGCGCTCTAGCGAAGTTTCTGGCTAGCCAACATTTGGCCCCTGGACGTGTCGGACCCAAGATGTTCTGCGCAACGCTTCAAGGCACTGATAAACGATCGTGAACCGGTTCAAGGGTGTTTCGCCGCGATATAGCTGCGGCAAAAGCGCGCGGTCATGCCGGCGATCAGCGTGCTGGCTTCGGTGATGTCGGTCATCACGCGCTTGGGCGGCGGGTTTTCCGAGGCGCCGTGCCGGGCGTAGATGCCGAGGATGCTGGTGTTGTTGCAGGCGGCGGTGAACAGGCTGAGCTGCTCCGGGTCGGCGAAGGTGTCAATGGCGGCGCCTATGGACTTGGCATGGTGTTTGACGCTGTCCAGTATCTTGTACAAGGTGCCCCAGGTCAGCACTTTTTCCAGCGTGGTGCAGGTGGATATCAGGCCCAGCAGGAATAGCAGGTCGCGTAAATCGGGATCTCGCTTGCACAGGTAGAGTAGGTAGGACGGGTAGCGTTGGCGCGGGTTTTCGTAACGGGTGTGGACCTGGTCGATTCTGGGGTTGCGGCTGAACGGGTCTTCTTCTATCTGCTGAGCGCTGATGGAGTGAAAGCCGCCGTCCTCGTAGGCGCTGAAACCCAGAAACTGGATCGGCATGCTGTTGATATCGCCAGTGGTGGCGCGCAGGGCGCCGTTGAGCAGCAGCTGCAGGCTGTAGAGACGTTGGGATACGTGCTCGGGATCGTCCAGGTCGTCGATATGGCGGGAATAGGCGTAGAACTGCATGCCGATGTGATCGTTTTCATAGCCCAGATCGATGTCGTTGCCGAAGAAGTTGTGGGCGAGATCGGGGTAATAGCCGCCGGCGGCGACGGTGATTTCCCATTTGTGTACTGGCGACATGAAGCTTCCCTGACGGCGGTAAGAGCCTGTTCAAAGTCAGCCGCGCTTCGGCGGGATGGATAGAAAGGGGCGTTGGTTTTCGCCTCGTCTCGCCCTAGCTCGCGAGACTTTAGAACAGGCTCAAGATGGATGGGCGGGACGCGTATGGGCGTTTTGCCGCGCCGGATGCTAGCACAGTTCAAGCTTCCTTGCGTAAATATGGCGGATATGAAAATCCAAAGTCATTCTTCGTGGGTTTTTAGATGGGGAGGTGGGCGGATGGCGTTTGACTGGCTACGCCCGGCGCCGGCCTTGCCGGCACAGAGCCGCGACGGTTTGACCTTGCGGTCGGCCGCCATGTCGGAGATGGAGGCGGTTTACCTGATGGGGAAGGATGCCTGGGGCGAGGGATGCTCCGAGGCCGACTACCTGCGTTTGTGTCGCGATTCGCGCAAATACCAGCGCGGCCGCTGGCATGTGTTGGCGGACGCGGGCGGCGGCTTGCTCTGTTCGGCGATTGCTTATCAGCTGCCGCGACTGGCGGGACGGGTGACATTGGGTTTGGGGTCGGTGGCCACGGGGCCTGAATGGCGTGGCCAGGGTTGTGCCAGCCTGGCCTTGAACGGCCTGCTCGCAGGATATCGGCGGCATTGCCGGGTAGAGGTGTTCTTGTTGTTCGCGGATATTGAATGGCGGTTTTATCAGCGTTTGGGTTTCATGCCCCTGCCACAGTCTTTGCAAGCGCATGGCAAGGCGGTGGGGATGGCGCGATGCGCGCCGGAACTGTGGGAAGACGTGCTGCTCGCCTTGGCCGAGCGGCCGCTGGGATATTTTTAAGCGGCACCGGCGCGGTCACGAATGGGGTCATTACCCCATTCGCTTTTGGCCGCGTTGACGGCGCTAGGACTTAGGGCCTGTGCAAAGTCTCGCTAGCAAGAGCGAGTCTTAGAACCTGTTCACGATCTGCTGCGCTGCGGCGATACGGCGTTAAAAACAAGCTCAAAATGCTCATGTACCACTCGTACATTCCGCTTTTTCGCTCGTTTTCGCCTTGTCTCGCTCTTGCTCGCGAGATCGTGAACAGGCTCTTAGAACAGGTTCTCAGAACAAGCTGGGCTGCGCGCCTTGCGGATGATCGATCAGCGCTTCGGTGCTGCCTTCGGCCAGGCGCAGGGAGACTCGCTCGCGGTTGCGCAGCTCTTCCGGGGATTTGACCGCGGTGCCGTCCTGTTTTTGCACGATGGCGTAGCCGCGGGCCAGCACCGCTTCAGGGTTGAGCGCCAGCAGGGTGGCGGCCAGGGTGTCCAGCTTCTGAGTTTGCCGGTTGAGCAGGTCCTGGCGCGCGCGTTGCAACCGGGTTTGCAAACGGTCCATGGCTTGGACTGCATGCGCCAGGTCCGGCCGACGGCGTTGCAACTTGCTGTCCGCCAGTTGCAGCGCCCAGCGCCGTTGTTCAAACAGACCGCTCAGCCGGCGTTGCAGCCGCTCTTGCTGACGCTGGAGCGCCTCGCGCTGGCGTTGCAGCTTTTCGCCCGGGTGAGCTAGCCGGCGCGCAAGGTAGTCCAGTTGCTGAGACTTGTCGGTGAGCAAGCGGCCGAGCGCGCGCTCCAGCCCGCGCTTGGCGGTTTCGAGCTGAGTACTCAGGTGCTCGCGGCTGGGGGAGACCAGCTCCGCTGCGGCGGTGGGCGTGGGCGCTCGCTTGTCGGCCACGAAGTCGCAGATGGTGAAGTCGGTTTCGTGGCCGACGCCGCTGACGGTGGGAATGGGGCTGGCGGCCACGGCGCGGGCGACGATTTCTTCGTTGAACGACCACAGGTCTTCGATGCTGCCGCCGCCGCGGCAAACGATGAGCACGTCCACTTCGCGCCGCTCGCCGGCGCGCCGGATGGCGTCGGCCACTTGCTGGGCGGAGCCTTCCCCCTGCACTTGGGCCGGGTAGAGAATGACCGGAATGCCGGGCATGCGGCGGCGCAGGGTGCTGACCACGTCGCGCAAGGCGGCGGCGGCCGGCGAGGTGACGATGCCGATGGCGGCGGGGTGCGGCGGCAGCGGGCGCTTGTGCGCGGGGTTGAACAAGCCTTCCGCCTGCAGCTTGGCCTTGAGCTTTTCAAAAGCCTCGTACAAACGGCCCAGGCCGGCGGAACGCATCTGATCGACGTTGATCTGGAAATCGCCGCGTGCCTCGTACAGGGTGACGGTGCCCTTGAGCTCCACCTGCATGCCTTCCGCCGGGCGGAAGGGCAGTTGCGACACTTTGCCGCGAAACATCACGCAACGCACTTGGGCGCCGCCGTCTTTCAAGGAGAAATAGGCGTGTCCGGACGCGGCCAGGGTGAGGTTGGAAATCTCTCCGCCTATCCACATCGGCGGCAGTCCGCTTTCCAGCAGATCGCGCGCCATGCGGTTGAGGGAGGAGACGCTGATGACGTCGTTCTGGGGTGTGGTAAAAAACATGGTTGTCAAGTGATCCACAGCGGGGGGTGGAAAATATTTTCAGCTAAAGCGAGTTGAGTCTTGGCTTGCGTAGCGTTTGATATCTCTAAAAAATTCAATAAAATCAATAACTTGATTGTTTTCTTATCCAGGGAGGGCTGAGCCTAAAAACGGCTTGGTGCTTGGCTTGAGAGCATATTTGCACAGTTTTATCAACAAAGTTATCCACAGGGTTTTCCGTTTCAATCATGTGACAATAGTTTTTCCTGTAAAAACAAGGGACAAGGCCTTTTCCCTCAGAGTCGCTGTCCTCGTTTGTCTTGATATTGCTCAAGTAAGCGCTTTCTTCTTTCATCCGAACCGGATGCCGGCGGGTTGGCTTTGTTGGCCGGTTATGCTTTTGGATTTCCCTGTCCGCGTTTAGGCAGAGCCCGGAATTTTCCTTTTTGGGGCTTGGTTCACGATCCGCCGCAACGCCGTATCGCCGACGCGTAGCAGATCGTAAACAGATGTTCAGGAGCTCAGCTCCTTCAGCAGTTCCTTGACCCTGACCACGCGCAGCGCCACGTCCTGGATATCGGCCTCCACGCGCAGCTTGTCCTGGCCCGCCAGCCGGTAATTGCGCTTGGTTTGCAGCAATTGGATGATCTTCATCGGGTCTATCGGCGGGTTCTTGACGAAATGAACCTGGATGGCCACCTCGCTGGCGTCCAGCTTTTGCACGCCCAGCGGCTTGGCCAGCAGGCGCAGGCGGTGGCTGTCTATCAGGGTCTTGACGGTTTGCGGCGGCAAGCCGAAGCGGTCGATCAGTTCTTCGTGGATGTCGTCGATTTCCTGCTCGCTCTCGCAGGTGGCCAGCCGCTTGTACAGCACCAGCCGTTCGTGCACGTCGGGGCAATAACCGTCCGGCAGCAGCGCCGGGCTGTGCATATTGATTTCAGTGGTGACGCCCAGTGGCGCGTCTAGGTCCGGAGTGCGTCCTTTTTTGAGGTCGCGCACCGCCTGTTTGAGCATTTCGGTGAACAGAGAGAAACCCACTTCCTGCATTTCGCCGGATTGGCCTTCGCCCAGCACCTCGCCGGCGCCGCGGATTTCCAGGTCGTGCATCGCCAGGTAGAAGCCTGCGCCCAGCTCCTCGGACATCTGGATGGCTTCCAACCGTTTCATCGCGTCCTTGGTGATGCCTTCCGGGGTCAGCAGATAGGCATAGGCCTGGTGATGGCTGCGGCCGACGCGGCCGCGCAGCTGGTGCAGTTGGGCCAGGCCGAACTTGTCGGCCCGATTGATCAGAATGGTGTTGGCGTTGGGGATGTCGATGCCGGTTTCAATGATGGTAGAGCACAGCAGCACATTGAAGCGCTGCTGCAGGAAGTCGCGCATCACTTGTTCCAGCTCGCGCTCGCGCAATTGGCCGTGGGCCACGCCAATGCGAGCTTCCGGCACCAGTTCCGCCAGCTTTTCCCGCATGTTTTCTATGGTGTCCACCTCATTGTGCAGGAAGAACACCTGGCCGCCGCGCTTGAGTTCGCGCAGTACCGCTTCGCGTATCACGCCGTTGGCCATCGGGCTGACGAAGGTTTTCACCGCCAGCCGGCGGCTGGGGGCGGTGGCGATGACGGAGAAGTCGCGCAGCCCTTCCAGCGCCATCGACAGGGTGCGCGGAATCGGCGTCGCGGTCAGCGTCAGCACGTCCACATTGGCGCGCAGCCGTTTGAGCTGTTCTTTCTGGCGCACGCCGAAACGGTGCTCCTCGTCGATGATGACCAGGCCCAGATTCTTGAACTGGATGTCCGGCTGCACCAGCTTGTGGGTGCCGATGACGATGTCGACGCTGCCATCGGCCAGGCCGGCCAGCGAAGCCTTGCTTTCCTTGGCGCTGCGGAAGCGGGAGAGTTCTGCGATTTTCACCGGCCAGTCGGCAAAGCGGTCGGAGAAATTCTGGAAATGCTGTTCCGCCAGCAGAGTGGTGGGCACCAGCACTGCCACCTGTTTGCCGCCAAGGACAGCGACGAAGGCGGCGCGCAGCGCCACTTCGGTCTTGCCGAAGCCGACGTCGCCGCAGACCAGCCGGTCCATCGGCTTACCGGAGCACATGTCTTGAACCACGGCTTCGATGGCGCTGGCCTGGTCCGGGGTTTCTTCGAAGCCGAAACCGGCGGCGAAGGCGTCGTAGTCTTGATGGGACAGGCTGAAGCTGTGGCCTTCCCGCGCGGCGCGTTGCGCGTAGAGGTTGAGCAGTTCCGCGGCCGTGTCGCGGGCTTTTTCCGCGGCGCGTTTCTTGGCTTTTTCCCAGGCTGGATTGCCCAGCTTGTGCAGGTGGATCTGGTCAGCCGCGCCGCCCGCGTAGCGGGAGATCAGGTGCAGTTGGCTGACGGGCACATAGAGGGTGGCGCTGTCCGCGTACTCCAGTTGCATCAGTTCGGTTTCGCCTTCGCCCAGGTCCATGGACACCAGGCCCACGTAGCGGCCGATGCCGTGCTGCTCATGCACCACCGGATCCCCCGCCTTGACTTCGGCCAGGTCGCGCAGCATGGAGTCGGAACCGGCGCGCGCGCTTTTGCGGCGGGCGTGGCTGCGCGCCACATGCTGGTACAACTCGGATTCGGTGACTACGGCGATGCCGGCGCCGGGCAGGGCGAAACCGGTGTAGAGCGGTGCCACGCAGAGCGCCAGCGGCATGTCGCCGGCGATGAATTCGGCCCAGCCGTCCACCGGGCGCGGCTTAATGCCGTGCTCTTGCAGGAACTGGTGGACGGTTTCGCGGCGGCCCAGGCTTTCCACGGTAATCAGGATGCGCTGACGGCCGCTGTGGATGAAAGCGTCCAGCTTATGCAGAGGCTGCTCGGCACGGCGTTCCACCGCCAGCTCCGGCAGAGGAGCGCAGCCTTCCGCGAGTTCGCCGTCGCCGGCCAGTTCGATGCGGGCGTAGGGTTTGAGCCGCGCCATCAGTTCGTCCGGGCGCAGGAAAATGTCGGCCGGCGGCAGTACCGGGCGTTCCAGATCGCCGCGCGCCATGTCGTAGCGGCTTTCCACGTCTTGCCAGAAGACATTGGCGGCGTGTTGCACATCATGGTGCAACACAATCAGCGCGTCGTCGCCCAAGTAGTCGAACAGAGTGGCGGTGTCGTCGAAGAACAGCGGCAGGAAGTATTCGATGCCGGCCGGCCACAGGCCTTGAGAGACGTCTTTATAGATGCGGCTTTTGCTGGGGTCGCCTTCGATGCGTTCGCGGTAGCGCTGGCGGAAGGCGGTGACGCCGCTTTCATCCGCCGGGTACTCGCGCGCCGGCAGCATCCGGATTTCCGGTACCGGGTACAGGGTACGCTGGTTGTCCGGATCGAAGGTGCGCAGGCTGTCGATTTCGTCGTCGAACAGATCGATGCGGTAAGGCAGCGCCGAGCCCATTGGGAACAGATCGATCAAGCCGCCGCGGATGGAGAATTCTCCCGGGGCCATCACCTGAGTGACGTGGTGGTAGCCGGCGGTGACCATATTGGCGCGCAGCTGCTCCACGTCCAGCCGCTGCTTGGCTTGCAGGAAAAAGGTGCGTCCCAGCAAATAGCTTATCGGCGCCAGCCGTGTCATCGCAGTGCCGACCGGGGCGATGATCACATCGCATTCGCGCTGATGGATCTGCCACAAGGTGGCCAGCCGTTCGCTGACCAGTTCGCCGTGGGGGGAGAAGTGGTCGTAGGGCAGGGTTTCCCAGTCCGGCAGCAGCGCCACGCGCAGCGAGGGCGCAAAGAATGGGGCCTCGGCTTGCAGGCGTTGGGCGGATTGCGCGTCGGCGGCGAGGATGAGCAGCGGACGCCGCTGGGCTGCGAGGCGGGCGACGATGTTGGCGTCCAGCCCGGCGGGCAGGCGTCCGTGACGAGTTTTCTGACTGGCGGGAGGTATCCGCGGGAGATTATCCAACATGCTGCTTCACTAGTTTTGGCGGTTTCGGGCTTGGCGGTTTCGGGATTATAGCAGCCGTCCGCCGCGCGCCGTTCGCTGGGCTTGCGCAAGGTCGGCGCGGCTTGTGTTCGGCGGGGTGAATATTTTCATCGGCATTGTCTGGCTGCATCCGGCAATTGCATATATTGTATGTCAGTCGGGTGGTTTTGTTTTTCATTTGGCATATATGCATTTGATTTTTTAATGCAAAGTTAATTGCGGCGCGCGGCAGAGCGCCGGCGCGAACGGGGGCGGGGTGGTGTGACAGTCGGATCGGCTTGCCGGGACGCGGCGGTGTTTCTCGGGTTTTTGGCGTGCACGGCATTCTGGCCGCGCGAGCCGGTATTGGGGTTTTCGCTGGCGGCCTTTCTGGCTCACGGCGTATGGAGTTATCGTCTTTTGCGTCGCGGCTGGCGGCAGTCCTGGTGGTGGCCGGTGGCCGCCGCCGCCCTGGCCGCTCAATGGTCGTCACCGCAATGGGCCGCTCTGCTGCTGATCAGCCTGTACGCGTTGGCGCCCGGTCTGTACGCGGCCGGCTTGCGCGGAGGGCTGGCGGTGCGTCAGCCGGCGGACTTATTGCGGCTGCTGCTGCGCTTGGCCTGCTATCCGTCGGTGCTGCTGGCCGGTTTGGCCGCCGGCGCCGGATGGCGCTGGTTCGGCATGGAGGGTTTGTGGTCGTGGGCGGCGCAGGCTTGGGGCGTGTCCGGTCTGGCCCTGTCCTTGTGCGTGCCGCCGGCCTTGTATGCGTCCGGCGCAACGCCGACGCGGCGTCAGGTGTTGGAAACCGGCCTGATCCTGGCTTTGGCCAGCGTGGCGTGGCTTAGCCTGTTGGGCAGTAGCCTCGCTTATTCGCTGCCCTGCCAACTGGTGTTCTTTCCTCTTATGTTGTGGGCGGCATTCCGCGTGGGTTTCCGCGGCGCGGCGCTGGTTGGCGTCTGGGTGCTCGGTCTGCTGTCGCTGTACGTGCTGGCGCCGGAGTTGACCATGCACGCCAGCGTGCTCAACGGCGCCAGCGAGGTGGCGCTGACCTTGGCCTTGAGTTGCGCGACTCTGCTGGTATCGGTGTTGGCCGATGGCCATCGCCAGAACGAGAGCGCGTTGCGTGAATTTCGCGCCAGGGTGGAATCCCTGGTCAACAACAGCCCCAATATGATGTCGCTGAAGGGGCTGGACGGCAGCTTTCTGTTGGCCAACGCCGCTTATGCGCGTCGGGTGGGCCGCTCGCCGCAGGGTATGCAGGGCTTGACGGTGGAAGAGCTGTTCGACGCGGCGGACGCCGCGCAAATCCGCGCGCAGGACGCGGTGGTGCTGTCCTGCCTGGAGCCGCGCCAGTTTGAAGAGAGCTTCCTGTTCAATGGGGTGCTTAGCCATTTGCTGGTCACCAAGTTTCCCCTGTTCGACGCTCATGGCCGCCCGGCCGGGGTGGGCAGCGTGGACACCGACATCACTCAGACCCGCCAGGAACAAAAGGCCAAGCGGGAGGCGGAGGAGCGTTACCGCGCGCTGGTGGAGCAATCGCTGGTGGGCATTTACATCTTGCAGGACGAGAAGCTGATCTACGCCAACCCCAAGCTGGCGGCCATTGTGGGTTATCAGCCCAAGGAGCTGGAAGGCATGGCGATGGATCTGTTGCTGGTGCCGGGCGAGGCGGCGCGCATCCGCCAGCAAATCGTCAAGCGCTACCGCGAGAACATCGCGGTGCTGCAATACGGCACCCGCGCGGTGCGTAAGGACGGCGTGGTGGTGGATGTGGAGATTCACAGCCGCTTGTTCGATTACGAGGGCAAGAAAGCCATCATCGGCGTGGTGATGGATATTTCCGAACGGCTGGCGGCGGACGCCAATCTGCGGCTGGCTGCCAAGGTGTTTGAAAACTCGGCGGAAGGCATTCTGCTGATGGACGCCGAGGCGCGCATCATCGCGGTCAACCACGCTTTCAGTCGGATCACCGGTTACACGGAGGCCGAGGCGCTGGGGAAGGTGTCGCGCATCTTTGGGGATCAGAAGCTGCTGGGCCGGCAGGCGATGCTGGAAGCGCTGGCGGGCGGCGGCCATTGGCAGGGCGAGATGCTGGACCGCCGCAAGAGCGGCGAGTGGTATCCGGCGGAGCTGGCGATTTCGGCGGTGCGCGACGCCGGCGGCGCGCTCAGCAATTATGTGGCGGTGTTTTCCGACATCACCTTGCGCAAGCAATCCGAGGAACGCTTGCAGTTCCTGGCCAATCACGATCCGCTGACGCAGCTGCCCAACCGCAGCAGTCTGACCGCGCGGCTGGATGAAGCCATCATCAGCCTGGATTGCGTCAGCGGCTCGCTTGCGGTGATGTTCATCGACCTGGACCGCTTCAAGCTGATCAACGACTCCTTCGGCCATCAGGCCGGCGACGAATTGTTGCGCGAGACGGCATTGCGCTTGCAGCGGGCGGTGGGCGCGCGCGGCCTGCTGGCGCGGCTGGGCGGCGACGAGTTCACTCTGGTGATGACAGGGTTCAAGGACGCCGCCGCCTTGGTGGCTGCCGCGGAGGACACGCTGGCGGCGCTGGGCCAGCCGCTGCGGCTGGAAAATCACGAGGTCTACGTTACCGGCAGCATAGGCATCAGCGTCTACCCCAACGACGGCACCGACGCCCAGACCCTGCTCAAGAACGCGGACGTGGCGATGTACCGCGCCAAGGAGGCGGGCAAGAACACCTATCAGTTCTTTGCCGCGGAAATGAACACCCAGACCTTCGAACGCCTGCTGTTGGAGAACGGTTTGCGCCTGGCCTTGGAGCGGGGCGAACTGGAGCTGCACTACCAGCCGCAGGTGGATGCTGTCAGCCGCCAGGTGCTGGGCGCGGAGGCGCTGATCCGCTGGCGCCATCCCCAACTGGGTTTGGTGTCTCCGGGCCGCTTCATTCCGCTGGCCGAGGAAACCGGCCTGATCAAGCCCATCGGAGACTGGGTGCTGCAAGAGGCCTGCCGCCAATTGGCGGCTTGGGACCGCCAGGGCTTGTCGGTGCCGCGGCTGGCGGTAAACCTGTCCGCGCGCCAGTTTGAACAGCAGATGCTGCCATTCAAGGTGGCGGACGCGCTGAGGGCCGCGGGCCTGTCCGCCGCGCGGCTGGAGCTGGAAATCACCGAAAGCATGATCATGCTCAACCCGGTGGAGGCGGTGCGCCAACTGGGCGAGTTGAAGGCCTTGGGCGTGGGCTTGTCCATCGATGATTTCGGCACGGGTTATTCCTCATTGTCCAATCTGAAGCGTTTCCCGCTGGACACCTTGAAGATTGACCAATCCTTCGTCGAAGGCTTGCCGGACGACGGCGACAACGCCGCCATCGCCGAGGCCATCCTGGCGATGGCGCGCAAGCTGCAATTCCAGGTGGTGGCGGAGGGGGTGGAGAGCGAGCGCCAGGCGCAATTCCTTACCAGCAAGGGTTGCGCCTTGTTGCAGGGCTATCATTTCGGCCGCCCGGTGCCGGCGGCAGAATTGCCTGCCTTGCTGGCCGGCATCGTCGCCGTGGGCGAGCAGCGGCAACTGGAGCTGATGTCCGGCGTGGACGTGCTGGGCAGCTGAAAGCAAGCCGGTTTTGCCCTGAACCGCCGCGCGCTCTAAAATGGCGGGATTGTCATTAGAGAATCGCCATGAGCAACAAACGCCTGATCCACGGCTTTCACGCCATCAATGCCCGTTTGTGGCAGAACCCCAAGAGCCTGCTGGAAATCTGGCTGGCCGGCGGCCGCCACGACGCCCGCGCCAAGGCGGTGATAGACAAGGCCGCCGAGGAAGGCATCAAGCTGCACATCGTCGATAAGGAACGTTTGGACAGCATGACCGGCAACGCCCGCCACCAGGGCGTGGCGGCCACCATAGACGCCAGCCGCAATTTCGTGCACCTGGACGACGTGCTGGACAATCTGAGCGAGCCGGCCTTGCTGCTGATTCTGGACGGCGTGACTGATCCGCACAATCTGGGCGCCTGCCTGAGGGTGGCGGACGCGATGGGCGCGCACGCGGTGATCGCGCCCAAGGACCGTTCCGCCGGCCTCAACGCCACTGTGTCCAAAGTAGCGTGCGGCGCGGCGGAAGTGATTCCCTATATCACGGTCACCAATCTGGCGCGCACTTTGCGAGACCTGAAAGACGCCGGCATCTGGATTGCCGGCACCACCATGGAGGCGGACACCGACCTCTATCACTGCGACGCCGCCGGCCCGCTGGCCTGGGTGATGGGCTCGGAGGGCGAGGGCATGCGCAGGCTGACCCGCGAACACTGCGACGTGCTGGTGTCCATTCCGATGTTCGGTACCGTGGAGAGCCTGAACGTGTCGGTATCCGCCGGCATGGTGCTGTCGGAAAGCCGTCGCCAGCGCACGCTGGCCCAGGCCAAGGCCGACTGACTCCGGTTGTCCCGAAAAACCAGGCCCCCGCAACGCGGGGGCTTTTCTTTGGGCGCTCGGTTTGACTGTGATCAGATGCCGGCCTAAAAAAGTAGACAGAATTTGGAACCGATCTGGCGCCGCCACAGTCTTGTTGATACCTTACCTGGGTATCCTATTGAGAAAGGAATGCAGTGATGGATAGACGTGGATTCATCGGCGCCGGCGCGGCGTTGGCCTTGGTTCCGCTGCTGCGGCAGGCCTGGGCGGCGCAGCCGTCAGCCATCGATCATGCGGCGATGGGGCATGGCGCGATGGGAGCGGAGACGGCGCCGGCCGCGGCCGGCCTTGGCCTGCCGGCGGGCCTTGCCTTACCGGCCCTGCCGCTGCTGCGCAATCAGAGCGCGGACCCCGGCGTGTTTCAAGCTGCTTTGAGCGCCGGCGCGCAAGCGCTGCCGCTGCTGCCGGGCAGGCCCGCCACCGTGTTCTGGAGCTATAACGGCCAGGTGCCGGGACCAACGATAGAAGTGTTTGAAGGCGACGAGGTGCGGCTGCATTTCGAAAACCGCCTGTCCCAGCCCACCACCATTCATTGGCATGGCCTGCCGATTCCCGCGGATCAGGACGGCAACCCACAAGATCCGGTCCCGGCTGGGCAAAGCCGCGAATACCGTTTCACCTTGCCGCAAGGCTGCGCCGGCAGCTATTGGTATCACCCGCATCCGCACGGCCATACCGCCGAGCAGGTGTATATGGGCCTGGCCGGCGTGTTTGTGGTCAAGAGCCGCAGCGATCCGCTGGCGCATCTGCCGGAGCAACGGCTGGTGTTGTCGGACCTGAAGTTGGACGCCAACGGCAAGATAGCGGCCAGCAGCGAAGCGGACCGCATGGATGGCCGCGAAGGACAGTTCGTGCTAGTCAACGGCGCTTGGAGGCCGCATTTGACGCTGGGCGCGGGCGAGCGCCAACGCTGGCGGATCTGGAACGCGACCAGCGCGCGCGTGCTCAAGCTGGCCCTGCCCGGCCACGAACTGGAACTGGTCGGCAGCGACGGCGGCCTGCTGCAGCGGCCGCGCCGCATAGACAGCCTGTTGCTGCCGCCCGGCGGCCGCGCCGAATTAGTGGTGACCGGACGCTTCGCGTCTGGCCAGGGCGCCGGCCTGTTGGCCCTGCCGTATCGGCGCGGCAAGATGATGTCGGCCGAGCAGGAAGACACCTTGACGCTGCTGGAGCTGCGTCGCGGAGCCGCGACCGAAACCACGGCGCCGCTGCCGGCGAGACTGCGAGAGATCAAGCTCTTGGGCGAGCCCGCGGTGCGGCGCAAAGTGGTACTGTCCGAGGACATGGCCAATCACGCCGCGATGTTCCTGATCAACGGCAAGACCTTCGATATGGAACGGGCTGACTTTGTGGGCAAGGTGGGGTTGGTGGAAGAGTGGGAGATCGTGAACCAAGCGGATATGGACCACCCCTTCCACATTCACGGCACCCAGTTCCAGGCGCTGGCGCGCCACAAGGACGGCGTCTGGCGCGATGAACCTTTCCTGGCCTGGCGCGACGTGGCCAATGTCTCCGCCGGGGAGACGCTGCGACTGCGTTTCCGTCAGGACATGCCAGGCCTGCGCATGTTCCACTGCCACATCCTCGAACACGAGGACGCCGGGATGATGGGCATGCTGAAAGTAGAGGCCTAGGCGGCCGTGCGCAACTGCGTCACAATGATTGTTGCCCGGCCTGTTTTAAGCATGGCCGGGCTCGCTTTGAACCCGCTTGGATTAGGATGGACATGACGCAAGAAAAACCGCAGGACGGCTGTTGCGACGCAGCGGCCCCGCTTTCCGATAAAACCGTGGTGCAGCCGGGAAAGAGCGCGCTGATCAAGAGGCTGGCGCGCATCGAGGGCCAGGTGCGCGGCATCAGCGGTATGGTGGAGGCGGATCGCTACTGTGTGGATATCCTGACCCAAGTGGCGGCGGTGAAGTCGGCGTTGGACGCGGTGTCCATGCAACTGCTGGAAAATCACATGAAAGGCTGCGTGGCGCGCGCGCTGCATCAGGGCGACGCCACCGGCATGGTGACCGAACTGATAGATGTGGTCAAAAAAGTGCGCTGAACCGCGCCGTCGCAAAGGAGTACGTATGAAAACCCCGCTCGCTGTTTTGCTTTCTCTCGTTTCCGCGCTGGCCACGGCGGGG
Organism: Chromobacterium sp. Rain0013; assembly: GCF_015291765.1. Taxonomy (NCBI): domain Bacteria; kingdom Pseudomonadati; phylum Pseudomonadota; class Betaproteobacteria; order Neisseriales; family Chromobacteriaceae; genus Chromobacterium; species Chromobacterium sp. Rain0013. The sequence goes on along the minus strand of NZ_CP031514.1, from coordinate 4,593,430 downwards.
CCGATCCCGTTCGAGGTCTACATCAAGCTGCATAAGGGCATGTCCGAGGCCGAGCTGGTATCTCAGACCGGCGCCCCCGACTACAGCAGCAACGGTCCGACGGTCAAAACCAAGGACGCCAACGCGGTGGTGGAAACCAGTACCCGCACGCTGTCCTGGCTTGCCAACGACGAGGTTCCCTACACCACCACCGTGACCTTGAGCAATGGGGTGGTGATGGACATCTCGCGTGACAAAAAGCTCTGAGAGCTTGTTCAAAGTCTGCTGCGCTTCGTGGAGCGTTGCACGGTGAGTACAAGCTCAAAATGCTCATGTACCCCTCGTACACTCGCCTTTTTCGCTCGTTTTCGCCTTGTCTCGCCCTGGATCGCGAGCCTTTATAACAGGCTCTGAGAATCCGTTTGTCCACGCCCTCGGGGCTCTTGCAGACACCAAGCCGCCGTTTTTGCCACATACGCATACCACGCGGCGCGGAAGGTACTGATTTTATTTGCTTGTCACCGCCTAAGCGCGTAGAATGCTGCGGTTTCAACCCCTTGCCTTTTGCAACTGCATGGCAAAAGGCTTCAATAGCCACAAGGAGTTAACATGCGTCATTACGAAATCGTGTTCATCGTCCACCCGGACCAGAGCGAACAGGTTCCGGCCATGATCGAGCGCTACAAGGGCATGGTTCTGGCCGCTGAGGGCAAGATCCATCGTCTGGAAGACTGGGGCCGCCGTCAACTGGCTTACCCGATCCAGAAGCTGCACAAAGCTCACTACGTTCTGATGAACGTAGAGTGCCAGTCCGAAACCCTGGCCGAGATCGAACACGCCTTCAAGTTCAACGACGCTGTTCTGCGTCACCTGACCATCAAGCTGGATCGCGCGGTTACCGAAGCGTCCCCGATGATGAAGGACGAAAAGGCCAAGAACCTGCTGGACGCCCAGCAGCCGGCAGCCGAGGCTGAAGCTTCCGCCTAATCGGCGAGGAGCGAGGTCTTGCAGAACCGTCTGGCTCTGACCGCCACGGTCGACCGCGAGGATGCGCTGAGATACACCCCCGCCGGCTTGCCGGTATTGGAAATGTGGCTCAAGCATCAGTCCAGACAGACAGCTCACGGTTTTGATCGGGATGTGGCCTGCGAAATACAGGCCGTGCTGATAGGCGAAGAAGCCCGGAAGTTTTCCGGGAAACTGGCGGGAAACACGGTGAACCTCACCGGCTTTCTGTCCCAGCGCAGCCTCAGGAATCCGCGGTTAGTGCTCAATATCGAATATGTTGAATTTGTAAAAGGTTAGTCAAAATGGCTCGTCAACTCTTCAAGCGCAAGAAGTTCTGCCGCTTCACGGCAGAAGGCATCAAGGAAATCGACTACAAATCCGTTGATCTCCTGAAAGACTTCATCGCCGAAAACGGCAAAATCATCCCGGCTCGCATCACCGGCACCAAGGCCCGCTACCAGCGTCAGCTGACCACTGCTATCAAGCGTGCTCGCCTCCTGGCCTTCCTGCCGTACACCGACCAGCACTAAGCCGGGAAAGGAACTTAAAAGATGCAAATCATTCTGCTCGAAAAAGTTGCCAACCTGGGTCAACTGGGTGATGTGGTTAAAGTCAAGGATGGTTACGGTCGTAACTTCCTGATTCCGCAAGGCAAAGCCAAGCGCGCTACCGAAGCCAACCTGAAAGAGTTCGACGCTCGCCGCGCCGAACTGGAAGCCAAGCAAGCCGAGATCCTGGCTGACGCCAAGGTCCGCGCCGAGAAGCTGAACGAAGCGGTTGTCACCATCGCTCAGAAAGCCGGCGTTGACGGTCGTCTGTTCGGTTCCGTGACCAACGTCGACGTTGCTGAAGCCGTGACCGCCTTCGGCGTGCCGGTTAAGCGTTTCGAAGTTCGCCTGCCGAACGGCCCGTTCAAGGCCATCGGCGAGTACGACATCGAGATCGCTCTGCATCACGACGTTGTTACCCCGATCAAGATCGTGGTTGTTGCCGAAGCTTAATTTCCGCTTTCGGGAATCGCTTTACGAAAAAGCCCGCTCATCCGAGCGGGCTTTTTGTTTGGGCGCGCGGGGCGTTTCAGTCGTCCTGATTCAGTACCAGGCGCGCTCGCAGGCCGGGGGCGTCTGCCTCGGCGATGGACAGCAGGCGGTCGATATTGGGGTGCTTGCCCGGATTGGCGCGGGCGTCCGGCGTATGTTCAGCGTAAAGCGCCAGCCCTTCGCGCGCGGCCTTGCGGTCAATGTGGCCGTGGTTCTTGATCAGGGCATGGTAGACGCGTACCGAACCGGCGGTGCCGGGCTGATTCTCCAAACGGCCGACCGGCTCGCCGCTGGCGTCCAGCAGCACGATGGCGCGGATATCGTCGACGGCGGGCAGGGTGTTGAGAATGTCCTTGAAAACGCTTGCTTGCATGATGTGCTTTCCTATTGTCGTTATCGTGGCGGGCTGCGGCGGCTGCCCGTTGAGTGGCGGGGTGTTGCAGGTGGCCTGTGGAGCAGATCTGGGCCGGATGCAAAACCGCCGAGTGTAGTCGGATATTAGGCGTAGGAGAGGTTGAGAAAGTTCAGACCGTCGCCGCGCATTGCACTTTTTTGGTGCGCTCCATTGCGTTTTTTGCCTTGATTTGGTGCAATTTGTGTCCGCAGGCATTCATTACACCATGCTTTGAGCGGCCTTGTGTTGCAAAGGTATTAATTAATCAATGGCTTGGCCAGTTACTGTTAACTTGGCACGGCAATTGCTAAATATAAAGCGATCTGGTGACGCCAGGGCATGGCCCGGCGTCTCGCGCCAGTCTCCAAAGGGGATAAGAGAGCGGCAAAGCCGCCTTGGATCGGGGTCGATCGGCGAAGCCGACGGCCCCGTTTCATTTTTGCGTTATGGCTGCTCGCCCACCAGGTAGCGCTGGCTCATTCGCTTGAAGTGCTCTCCGCCGGCTTGGCGCAGGCATTCGAACAACACCATTTCCTTGCTGACGATGACGGCGCCGGCGTCTCGCATCCGCTGCAAACCCAGCTCAATGTCGGACACCTTGCGGCTGGATACCGCGTCCGCCACCACGAAGACCTGTTTATCCAGTTCCAGCAGCTCCAGTACGGTTTGCAGCACGCAAACGTGGGCCTCCATGCCGCAAACGATGGTTTGAGGCCGGAGCAGGACTGTTTCCGGCAGACAGTTCGCCGCAACGCAGGAGAAGTGGGTTTTCTCTACCACTTGCGAGTCGGGCGCTTGGGCGAGCAGTTCCGGCAGGGTATGCCCCAGGCCACGCGGGTATTGCTCGGAAAACACTACCGGCAGGCCGTGATCGGCGGCCACGCCTATCAGCCAGCGACAGCGCGCCGCCATGCCGGCCGCGTCCACTACCGCCGGCGCCAGCTTTTCCTGGATGTCCACCACTAGCAGGCTGGCCTGTTCCTTGTGCATCAGCATCCTATTCTCCTTTTGCTTATTGGTCTTGGTCGCGGTGTTCAGGATACCGCTTTTGGCCCGGACATGCGCCATCACGGCATCTGATTGTCATTGCTCTTGCCGTTGCAAGCTTCTCCCAGTCATGATGGTGATTTCTGAATTGCAATCTTCGGGGGAATGTTATGCACGATTTACTGATCAGGAAGGTTGAGCCGGAGGATGCGCCGGCCTTGGCGGCGATGATGGTGTTCGAGGAGGTGGTGGCCAATACCTTGCAGCTGCCTTACCAATCGGTTGAAGACTGGCGGCGCAAGCTGGCGCAAGCGCAACCACATGTGCATTCCCTGGTGGCCTGTAACAGCGATGGCCGGGTGATAGGCAATGCCGGTTTGATTTGTGGTGAACGCCCGCGCATCCGGCATACGGCCAGCCTGTTTATCGTGGTGCATCCGGAATGGCACGGTCGCGGCGTGGGATCGGCATTGCTGAGGGCGGTGCTTGGGCTAGCGGATAATTGGCTGGGGCTGCTGCGGGTGGAACTGGTCGTGGTGCACGACAATGAGCCGGCTATAGCGTTGTATCGCAAGTTCGGCTTCGAGCTGGAGGGACGCAGACGCAAGGAGCAATTGCGCGCCGGACGCTATGAGGACACGCTGATCATGGCACGGCTGCGCGGGCTGGAATGACAAAGCGCCTGCGGTAGGCAGGCGCTGGCTGAGTGTCGCGCGGTTTACTTGCCTGCGGCGTCTTGCGCTTGAGGCGCTTGCTGCTGCTGTCCTTGCAATTGCGCGTCCATGCGCGCGCGCATTTCCCACATATTGGACAACCCTTCGCCCGCCATCGCGGCGCTGGACAGCAGGATAAGGGACAGAGTGGTCAGTACGGTTTTCTTCAGCATGATGTTTCCTTTCATGGCAAATCGACCGGTCGACCGGCTCGGCGCAGGGCGTCGACGGAGGTCGGCTAAGGGCCTGGCGAGGCTTGTCGCTGTGCTAGCGGCCTGCATCGCCATTGAATTCTAGTGAGTGCCGGGACTTTGTCCGGTCATGGCGGCGATCAATTTGCAAACGAGTGTGAATCGCGTTTCGCGGGCGGCTTGGCCTCCCGCCGCGGAGCGCGGGCGGGAGGGGCGGCTTGCCATCTTAGCTGGCGGACTGGTTGGTCTGAGCACCAGCTGTTGGGGTTTGCTGCGAAGCGGCGGCTTGCTTGGCTGCGATCTGGGCATCCATGCGCTCGCGCATTTCGCGGGCGTTATTGGCGCCTTCACCGCCGGCCATGGCTGCGCCGGACAAGATGATCAGGGATAGTGCGGTGAGTACGGTTTTCTTCATGGTGATTTCCTTTCATTGCGATCTTGCCGCGGCCGGATTGTTTGGGTCCGGCGACAGGGCTTGAGTCGACATTCTATGGCGGGCTTTGCCGCAGTGCGGTAAACGATTGTGATCGTGTGCTAATGAACTTTGATCGCGTTTACAAAGCTGGATTAGCGGCCTGCCTGGCTGGTCTGGGCCGGAGCCGGAGCTTGCTTGGCGGCGATCTGGGCTTGCATGCGTTCGCGCATTTCGCGGGCGTTGCTGGCGCCTTCGCCGCCGGCTGTGGCGGCGCCGGACAGAACGATCAGAGACAGGGCGGCGATAACGGTGTGTTTCAACATGAGGAATTCCTTGTAAAGTGTGGGGTGCGCGCTTATTTGGCTTGCTGAGCCTGAACTTGGGCTTGAGCCTGCTTGGCGGCGATCTGGGTTTGCATGCGCTCGCGCATTTCACGGGCGTTGCTGGCGCCTTCGCTGCCGGCTGCGGCGGCGCCGGACAGAACGATCAGGGACAGGGCGGCGATAACGGTTTGCTTCAACATGGTCAAAATCCTTGTGTGATTAAGTGGCTTGGCGGCAGTCTGGATGTTCAAAATGCTAGAATCGATCCGGCGCTCCGCTAAGGAGTCAGGCTGCCCGCTCTGGCAGGCTGCGCGACTTAGTGACTGAATATTAAGGATGTTTTTTGGCCGCAGATAGCGGAATGATTTGCACTGAACCATCAGTAAATTTGAATATGAAACTATCACTCGATGCTTTGCTGGTGCTGGACGCCATCGACAACCACGGCAGCTTCGCCGCCGCAGCGGACGCTTTGTTCCGGGTGCCTTCCGCGGTGACTTACACCGTGCAGAAGCTGGAACAGAGTTTGGGCGTGCAGATATACGATCGCAGCGGACACCGCGCCCGGCTGACGCCGGCCGGCGAGCGTCTGCTCAAGGACGGCCGCCATCTGCTGGACGCGGCGCGTCAGCTGGAGCTGAGGGTTAGCAAGCAAGCCCAGGGCTGGGAGCATCAGTTGCGCATCGTGATCGGGGATCTGGTGGACTTTGGCCAGGTAATCCCGTTGATAGCGGAATTCGATCAACTGGCTTCGGCCACGCGACTGATTTTCCGCAGCGAGATTTTCGGCGGCACTTGGGACGCCTTGTACGACGACCGCGCCGATCTGGTGATAGGCGCGCCTAATATGCCGCCTCCCGGCGACTATTTCACCCGCACCATAGGCAGTTACGATTTTGTGCTGGTGGTGGCCGCCGGTCATCCGCTGGCGGCGGAGGATAAGCCGCTGCCGCCGCATGTGCTGCGTCAGCACCGTGCGGTGGCGATAGGCGACACTTCACGACGCTTGCAGCCGCGCACCGGAGGTTTGCTCGATGGTCAGGATGTGCTGACCGTGCACAGCAGCCTCGCCAAGCTGGATGTGATCCTGGCCGGCCTGGGCAGCGGCTATCTGCCGCGCTCCATGGTGGGGCCTTATCTGGCCAGCGGTGATCTGGTGGCCAAGGAAGTGGCCGAGGACAGTCCGGACCACCAGATGTGCTTTGCCTGGAAGCAGGCACAGCCTGGCAAGGCGTTGCAGTGGTTCATTCAGCGTTTGGAGCAGGCGGTGGAAGCGGGCGAACTCCGGCCGTGAAAAAGCCGGCGTCCGTGAGGAGGCCGGCTGGTCATGCGTGCCGCGGGCAGATTCTTAGAGCCAGTTCAAAATCTGGCGAGCCAGAGCGAGACAAGGCGAAAACCGCTGAGAAAGCGGAATGGTCGAGTGGTACATGAGCATTTCGAAGCGGTACTCACCGTGTCACGCCTCACGAAGCGCAGCAGATTATGAACAGACATCTTAGATGTCCTGGCCCTCGACGATGCCGTCGTGACTGGTGGCCTGCTTGGGCAGCAACAAGTTCAGCACGATGGCCAGCAGCGAGCAAAGGCCAACGCCGGCCAGCTCGAAATCGCCCAGCTTCAGGCTGAGGCCGCCGATGCCGGAGGTGAGCACCACCGAGATGATCACCAGATTGCGCGGTTCCATCAGGTCCACCTTGGCCTCGATCAGGGTTTTCAGGCCGATGGAGGCGATGGTGCCGAACAAGAGCACCATGATGCCGCCCATCACCGGCAGCGGGATGGACTGCAATAGCGCGTTGAACTTGCCGAAGAAGGCCATGGCGATGGCGAACAGCGCGGCCCAGGTCATGGTGACCGGGTTGAAGTTGCGGGTGATCATCACCGCGCCGGTGACTTCGGCGTACGTGGTCACCGGAGGGCCGCCGATCAGGCCGGCTACGCAGACACCCAGGCCGTCGCCGGACAGGGTGCGGTGCAGGCCGGGCGATTGGGTGTAGTCCTTGCCTGTGACGCCGCCTATCGCCATCACGCCGCCGATATGTTCAATCGCCGGGGCGATGGCCACCGGAAGCATGAACAGCGCGGCCGCCCAGTTGACTTCCGGGCTGTGGAAGGCCGGCATCGCGAACCAGGGCGCGTCCGCCAGTTTGGCGAAGTCCACCACGCCAAACAGCGCGGCGGCGATATAGCCGACGATGACGCCGGCCAGAATGGGCACCAGTTTGAACAGGCCGCGCGCGAAGATGGACACGATGATGGTGGTGGTCAGGGAGATCGCCGCCAGCAGCATGGACACCGCGTAAGGCGTGACCTGCTTGCCGCCGGCGAGGCCCATCGCCATGCCGGAGGCCGCGGTGGCCACCGACAGGCCGATGATCATGATCACCGGGCCGATCACCACCGGGGGCAGCAGCCGGTTGACGAAGGCCATGCCGCGCCAGCGGACCACGGCGGAAAACAGGAAGTACATGAAGCCGGCACAGAACAGGCCGAACTGCGTCGCGCCCTGGCCCCAGGTGTGCATCGAATAGATGATGGGGCCGATGAAGGCGAAGGAGGAGCCGAGGAAGATCGGCACTTGGCGCCCGGTGTACAACTGGAACAGCAGGGTGCCGATGCCGGCCCCCAGCAGCGCCATCGCCGGATTGAGGCCGGTCAGCAGCGGCACCAGCACCAGCGCGCCAAAGGCGACGAACAGGATCTGGGCGCCGGACACGGCCAGCTTGATTTGTTGGAGCATGATTTTAGCCTCTGGGGTCGTCTCTGTCTGAATGGGGGGCATGGCCTAAAGCAGCCGTTTGCCGAGAATGCGCGCTTGCGGTTCCAGGCCTCGGCGCAAGTAGAAGTTCAACGCGGCTTGGTTGAAATCCTTCACCTCTAGCCGGATCTCGTCGGCCGAATGTCGCCGCGCCCAGTCTTCGGCCGCGTTCAGCAAGGCTGAGCCCTGGCCCTGCCCACGCCGCTCCGCCGTGACCACTAGCGTGGCGACGCGGCAAATGCGTCGAGGCAGCAGGAAGGGGAGGGTGAGGTCCAGCAGGGTCAAGGCGACGAAGGCGGTGACCTCGCCATCGGCCTCCGCTAGTAGCAGCGCGGCGTTGGGCGTGTTCAGCTGACCGGCCCAGAACGCGCTGTCGCGGTCTGCGGCGCCGTTGTCGGCGAAAGTGTGCGGCAACGCCAGATGGTGCTGCAGATTGATTTCGTCGGCAAGGCGGCAGATGGCGTGCAAGTCGCTGGCGGCCGCGGGGCGTATTGTCATGGCTGAGACCGGATGAGGAGCGCAAAAAAACGCCGCGTCCGGAACGGGGCAGCGGCGCTGGAATGGCTCATGATCAGGCTTGCTTGGTGCCGAAGATCTTGTCGCCGGCGTCGCCCAGGCCGGGAATGATGTAGCCGTGCTCGTTCAGGTGGCTGTCGAGGGAAGCGGCGTAGATCTGCACGTCCGGATGGGCGTCGTTGACGATCTTCACGCCTTCGGGCGCGGCCACCATCACCACGGCCTTGATCTGTTTGCAGCCGTTGCGCTTGAGCAGGTCTATGGTGGCGACCAGCGAGCCGCCGGTGGCCAGCATCGGATCGATGATGATGGCGATGCGTTCGTCCAGATTGCCGACGAACTTCTCGAAATAAGACACCGGCTCCAGCGTTTCCTCGTTGCGGGCCAGTCCAACCACGCTGATCTTGGCGGAAGGCACCAGATCGAGCACGCCGTCCAGCATGCCGATGCCGGCGCGCAGGATGGGCACCACGGTAACTTTCTTGCCTTTGATTTGCTGGACGTCGATCTTGCCGCACCAGCCGTCTATGGTGACGCTTTCCAGTTCGAAGTCGCGGGTGGCTTCATAGGCGAGCAGGCGCGCCAGCTCTTGGGTCAACTGGCGGAATTTCATGGTGCTGGTGTCGGCTTCGCGCAGCAGGCCGAGTTTGTGTTGCACCAGCGGATGCTGGACGACGGTGATGTTCATGAGACGTTCCCATACCTTGGCAAAAAGCTGCTTTCGGCGCGGGCGCGCCAAAAGCAGCTCTTGGTATTAATTATATGAAGCCGACAGCCTTGGAAGGTCTTGGGCTGCCGGTGCGGGGTATTTGGTATGGGGCCGTATTTTACCCCTTTTCCCATTCCGAAATCCACTGCAAGAATTCGGCGGCGGCCCGCGGCGGGCTGCAGATATAGCCCTGCACCGCGTCGCAGCCTAGTTCGGCCAGCGTGGCCAGGTCGGCGGTGTCCTCAACGCCGATGGCCACCGTGGTGAGCCCGGACGCTTTGGCCAGGCTTATGTCTTCGCGCAGGATGGCTTGCAGATGCTGGTTGGAGCTGACGCCTTGGACGAAGGCGCGATCCACTTTCAACAGACTGAAATGGCTGATCAGCAGTTTATCGGTCAGGGTGACGCCGATGCCGAATTCGTCGATGCCGATGCCGAAGCCGGCGGTGCGCAACTGGGCCAGCTGCGCGTCGGCTTTCTGCCAGTGCTGTCGCAACGTGGATTCGGAGAACTCCAGGGTCAGCTTGGCTGGCTCCAGGCCCAGAATGCGCACTTTCTGCAGCAGTTGCTCGCACAGGCTGTCGTCGTCCAGCGACATCGAGGTCAGGTTGATGGTGACCGGAATGTCATGGCCGCGTTCCTGCCAATCGCTGCAGGCGTACAGCGATTTTTCCAGGATCAGCTCGGTCAGTTCGCGGATCATGCCGCGCTCTTCCATCGCCGGTACGAAGCTGACCGGCGACAACACGCCAAGCGCCGGATGCTGCCAGCGCGCCAGCGCCTCGGCGGCGATCACCTTCCGGCTGGAGATTTCGACTATCGGTTGGAACCAGGGGATGAGCTGATCGTTGACCAGCGCGCGCCAGATCTCTTCGATGGGCATGGCGCTGGCGGGGCTGAGGACGGCTTTGGTTTCCTGATGTGTCGGCATGGGGCGGTTTGGATTGGGCAAGCGGATGTCACCCTGATTGTATGACATGGCGGGTGTTTTCGAAACGGTAAATTCCGCTGCAAAAACAAAGGTCCCGGCCATGGCCGGGACCTGGGAGAGGTGCTTACAGGTCTTTCAGCAGCTCTTGCAATTCACCGTTCTGGAACATTTCATACATGATGTCGGAGCCGCCGATGAATTCGCCTTTGACATACAGTTGCGGAATGGTGGGCCAGTTGGAGAAATCCTTGATGCCCTGACGGATGTCGGCGTCCTGAAGCACGTCTACGGTCGCGAACTGTTCAAGGCCACAGGCTTTGAGAATTTGCACCGCGCGGGAGGAAAAGCCGCATTGCGGGAATTGGGCCGAGCCCTTCATGAACAGCACCACCGGGTTGTCGGTCACGGTTTGCTGGATGGTTTGTTGCGCGCTCATTCAGTGGTCCTTGCTTGGATCGTCAATGTGGCTGCGGGCGCCGCTTGCGCGGAGAAATACCCGAGCGTTTCAATAGGGTATTTTACTTTTCGGCCGCCCGCGGGTCAATTTGCTTCGCAGCGGACGCGGCCTGGCCCGCGTGCCATTGCCGCAGGAAGATGTGCACCTGTCCGTCGTACAGCGCGCGGCGGGTGATCAGCCGCGATACATTGGACGCCAGCAGGGCGGTGGCCATCAACGGGATGATCATGGCGGAGGAGTCCGTCATTTCCATCACGATGATGAAGCCGGTCATCGGCGCGCGGGTCATGCCGGCGAAGAAGCCCACCATGCCCAAGAGCACGATCAAGGTTTGCGGCAGGAAGGGCAGCAGATTGGCCATGTTCAAGCCAAAGCCGGCGCCTACCGCCAGCGATGGGGCGAACATGCCGCCGGGCACCGCGCTGATAAAGCTGATGAACATGCTGAGCAGCTTGAGCAGGCCGTAGCCCTGCATGCCGGCGCCACTGCCCTCGATGATTTCGCGGGCGCGAAAATACCCGGTGCCGAAGGTGATGCCGTCGCTGGCGATGCCGATCACCGCCAAGGCCAAGCCGCAGCCGGCGGCGAACACCACCGGTTTTTTCAGACGCCAGTCGTGCAGCGGGCCGGGCAAGCGCAAGGTCAGCGCCAGCATGATGCGGCAGCAGACGCCGCCGAGCAGGCCACCGATGATGCCGCAGACCGGGATGGCGAGCCAGGACTGCTCCAGCTCCATATTCACCGACACCATGCCGAAATAGCTGTAATTGCCGAGGATGGCGGTGGCGGTGAGACCGGACACGATCACCGAGAGCAAAATGGTGGAACTGGCGCGCAAGTCGAAGGTGCGGCCCATTTCCTCTATGGCGAACACGATGCCGGCCAGCGGCGCGTTGAAGGCGGCGGCCACGCCGGCGGCGCCGCCGGCCAGAATGAAGCTGCGCGCTGCGCCTTCATGACGCAGCGCCGCGTGGCGGTTCAGCGAATATTTGATGGCCGCGCCCACCTGCACGATGGGGCCTTCGTAGCCGAAAGTGGCGCCGGAGCTGATGCCGATCAGGGTCAGCAGCATTTTGCCGATCGCGGCGCGTATGGTCAGAATGCGTTCGCGCAGCGCCTGCATGCCGCCTTCCAGCGCGGCGATGGATTGCGGGATGCCGCCGCCGGCGGAGCCGGGAAAGTAATGTCGCATCAGCCAGATGGCCAGCGCCAGGCCGGCCGGGGTGATCAGCAGGCTCCAGTAAGGCGAATTATCGTAGATGCGGGTGAAGATGGCGTGCGACAGATGGCTGCCGTTGGCGAAAACGCTGGCCATCAGGCCAATCAGAATGGCGGCGGTCCAGATCGGGATGTGGCGGCGCCACAGGACTGCGGACAAGTAGAGGTAGCGCAGACGGCGCTGGACGCGGCTGCGGACTTGTCTGGCAGTGGGGGAGTCTGGCATGGAGCCGGCCTTTGCGGATGAATATGTGAGTTTTTTCTAATATTCAATGGTAAGGCGTATTGAGTTGAAAGACAAACCCCGGGCGCATCAGCGGCCGGGGTTGAGGCATGCTCAGGCGTTTTTTTCCAGTACGGCGGCGAAGAAACCGTCGGTATTGTGCAACTGCGGTTTCAGTTCCAGGTAGTCGCCCATTTGTAGCGGGATCTTCTGTTCCGCCAACACCTCGTCCATTTTCACCAGTTTGAAATCGGGGTGGTCCGCCAGGAAGGCGGCGACGATGTCTTGGTTTTCTTGCGGCAGCAAGCTGCAGGTGGCGTAGACCAAGCGGCCGCCGGCGCGGACCAGGCGGGAGGCGGAAGCCAGGATGGAGGCCTGCTTGGCGTTCAGTTCGGCCACGCTGTCCGGGCTTTGGCGGAATTTCAGGTCCGGATTGCGGCGCAGGGTGCCCAGGCCGGAGCAAGGCGCGTCCACCAGCACGCGGTCGGCCTTGCCCGCCAGGCGTTTGACCTTGGTGTCGTTTTCCGAGGCCAGCAATTGCGGGTGGACATTGGACAGGCCGGAACGCGCTTGGCGCGGCTTGAGCTTGGCCAGCCGTTTTTCCGAAACGTCGAAGGCGTACAAGCGGCCGCTGGAGGCCATCTGCGCACCCAGCAGCAGGGTCTTGCCGCCGGCGCCGGCGCAGAAGTCGACAACCATTTCCCCGCGACGCGCGCCGGTGATCAGGCCCAGCAGCTGGCTGCCTTCATCCTGCACCTCGAACACGCCGGCTTTGAACAGCTCGTGCTTGGCCAGCGAAGGCTTGGTTTTCAGACGAATGCCCAGCGGCGAGTAGGGTGTGGCCTCGCATTCGAGGCCGTCCGCCTGCAAGCGGCCCAGCAATTCGTCGCGCTTCATCTTCATGGTGTTGACGCGCAGGTCCAGCGGCGCGCCTTCCGCCAGGCCCTTGCCCAGCGCGATCACCTGTTCCGGCGTTTGTTCGCCCAGGCGCTCAATCACCCATTGCGGCAGCTCGGCGTCCACTTCCAGGCTGGCCGGCAGGACTTTGCCCTTGATCTGGCCCAGCCATTCCTTTTCGCCGGCGCTGGCGGCCTCGCCCAGCTCCTTGACGTTGAGCTTGTGGATTTTCAGCAGGGCCACCAGGGCCAGCCGGCGCGGGGTGGCCTTGTCCGGCGCGATCAGCGCGCGCAATTGCAGCAGGCGGCGCAGCGCGCCGAAAGCGGTTTCCGCGATGATGTGGCGGTCGTTGGCGCCCAGCTTGCTGTGTTCGCGGAAATAAGCCGACAGCACCGCGTCGGCCGGCCGGTCGAAGCGGATCATCTGGCCGATGACGGTTTCGATATGTTTCAGTTGATGGTGATTAATAGTCATTCTTGTGTTTTCTCGTGGGTTGCGGCGGCAGCTTCCATTGCGGCGCGCCGTTCACGTCGATGCGGACGGCCCGGAGGTCGATCCGTTTATCCTTGTCGATGCGCTGGATGCGCACCGGCAGATTGGAGAATTCCGGCGCGAGCCAGAATTCGTTGATATCGCCGTCGCCCTGGGCGCGGAACACGATAACCCGGATCTTGCCGGCGCCGGTGTCGTAATCGGCCTCGCCGCTGGGGTGCATCGGGTATTCGTACACTTTCTTGCCGGTGGTGATCTGGATGGGTTCGGGCCCCAGTTCGCCGCCTTTCAGCCCCAACTGGAAAGCGAGGCTGAACACATCCTGCGCGCCGGGCTTCAGATCCAGCAGTTTGTCGCCTTGATCGCCGTAGCGCAGCTGACCCGCATTGTAGTCGAAATGCGCGGACTCTTTGACTTGACCACCGCGCCAGGCTTGAAGGCTGTCCGGCAGCAAGCCGGTCTTGCTCTTGAAACGGCCTTCGGAAAGATAGCGCAGCTTGGGTCCGATAAAGGGGGTGGCGTTGATATCCAGCCGGTAGCCGCCGTCTCCGCGGCTCCAGTCCAGCGTGCCGGTGCCCAGCATCGCCGAGCCGTAGAACACCTGGTAGCCCAGCGTGGCCTGACGCGGGAAGCCGCGCAGCTTGCTCTTGGGGTGGAGATAGCCATCGTCGGCGGCGGCGGCTTCGGCCGTCGGCGCGCTGGCCTCGTCCTTGTCGTTCGCTGCCATATTATCGGCGACCGGCGCCGATGAGGCGATTTTGTTCTCCGCGCTGGGCATGGACGCCTCGGGTTTGGGCTCCGCCGCCGGCGCGCTGCTGGCCTTCTTGCTTGGCTGGGCCTGAGCGACAACCGGTTCCGACGCCGCCTGCGGCGCCGAGGCTTCCGCCTTCTTGGCGGCGGGCTTGGCCGGCGCAGGTTTGGGCGTGGCCGGCCGCAATTGGGCCACAGCGCCTTGTTGTGCCGGCTTGGCTGCCGGTTCGTCGGCGTCTAGCGCCTGCATCTTGACGCTGATGTCGCGCAAATCCTGGTCCGGCGGCAGCTCCAGCCGCACCTCCGGCAGCAGGCCGGAGCCCAGCACGCCAAGGTGAATGGCGAGCGACAGGGCCAGGGCCAGCAGGATCAGACGACGGCTTTTCATGGACTCAGGGCGCGGGCGCCATCAGGCTGCCGGCAACGGAGGCGCGGCTGGAGGTCTTCCCGGCGACGATGTTCAGTTCGCCGGCGACGAAGCGGCGCACGGCGGCCGGGTAGAGTTGGTGTTCCAGTTTCAGCACGCGCTCGGCCAGTGTGTCGGCGTCGTCGCTGTCCAGCACTTCCACCACGCCCTGGGCGACGATGGGGCCGTGGTCCAGTTCGGCGGTGACAAAGTGCACGGTGCAGCCGGCTACCTTGCATCCCATTTCCAGCGCGCGCTGGTGGGTGTTTAGGCCGGTGAAGGCCGGCAACAGGGACGGGTGCACGTTCAGCATGCGGCCTTCGTAGCGGCGGGTGAAGCCGGCGCTGAGAATGCGCATGAAGCCGGCCAGCACCACGAGATCCGGCTGGTGGCTGTCTATCAGCTGCGCCAGCGCGGCGTCGAAGTCCTCGCGGCTGGCGAAGGTTTTGTGGTCCAGCGCCGCGGTGGCGATGCCGCGCTCGGCCGCCCAGGCGAGGCCGGCGGCGTCCGGGCGATTGGAAATCACCGCGGCGATGCGCGCGCCCGCGATATTGGCGTCGACGATGGCCTGCATATTGGAGCCGCGGCCGGAAATCAGGATGACGATGTTCTTCATGTTGGAATCGACGGAGACGTTGCCAGATAGTGTTCCCAGTCGGCGGCATCGGTGATGCAGCGCAACTGCTGTTCGTGCCAGCTGCCGCCCTGGTCCAGGCAGCGGTCGAGATCGGCCAGGATGACGGCCTCGCGATAAATGACAAACGCCGCCAGCAGGGCCAGCGGCGCCAGTAGCATCCAACGCAGCGCTTTAGGCGATCTGGGTTTGATGCTCGTCACCATTGCGGGCGCGCACCGCGCCGATCCGGTACACGGTTTCGCCTTCGCCCTGCAGCAGCGCGGCGGTCTGGTCGGCGTGCTCCGCCGCCACTATCACCACCATGCCGATGCCGCAGTTGAAAGTGCGGTACATTTCCTGGCTATCCACCTTGCCCTCCTGCTGCAGCCACTGGAACAACTTGGGTTGCGGCCAGGCGGCGGCGTCGATCTGAGCGACGACATGCTCCGGCAGCACGCGCGGGGTGTTCTCCGTGATGCCGCCGCCGGTGATGTGGGCCATGCCCTTGACCGGCAGCGCCTGCATCAGCTTGAGCAAGGGCTTCACATAGATGCGGGTGGGGGCGATGATGGCGTCGCGCAGGCTGCGTCCGTCCTCGAACGGCGCGTCCAGATCGGGTTGAGCGCGTTCGATGATCTTGCGCACCAGCGAGTAGCCGTTGGAGTGCACACCGTTGGATTTCAGGCCCAGCACTACGTCGCCTGGGGCGATGTCGCGGCCGCTGATCACGGCGCTCTTCTCCACCACGCCGACGGCGAAGCCCGCCAGATCGTATTCGCCGGTTGGGTACATGCCGGGCATTTCGGCCGTCTCGCCGCCGATCAGCGCGCAGCCGGCCTGTTCGCAGCCGGCGGCGATGCCTTTGATCACGTCGGTGGCTTGGGGGACGTCCAGTTTGCCGCAGGCGAAGTAGTCGAGGAAGAACAGCGGTTCCGCCCCTTGCACCAGGATATCGTTGACGCTCATTGCCACCAGGTCGATGCCCACGGTATCGTGACGATTCCAGTCAAAGGCCAGTTTCAGCTTGGTGCCGACGCCGTCGGTGCCGGAAACCAGCACCGGCTCCTTGTATTTCTTGGAAATCTCCACCAGTGCGCCGAAACCGCCGATGCCGCCGATGACCTCCGGGCGCATGGTGCGCTTGGCATAGGGCTTAATGTTCTCGACCAGCGCGTCGCCGGCATCAATGTCGACGCCGGCATCACGGTAACTGAGGGAAGTGGTGTTCAAGGTAAACTCGCTTTCTGCAAACTTGAAGTATTTTTACATCAAGCTTTCGCCGACGCGAAAGCAGCACATTTTAACTGAAGTCGAGATGAAACGCTCCCAAAACCGTCTGATTCCCTGGGCCATCGGCGCAACAGCCTTGCTGTTCGCCGGCTGGCTGTTGCAGCAGTTGGCGGCCGCGCTGACGCCGTTCGCGGTGGCCGCGGTGCTGGCTTATGTGCTCAATCCGGCAATGCGCCGTCTGGCCGGAAAAGGCTTGCCGCGGCCCTTGGCCGCCGGCCTGTTGACGTTGGCCGGCATGACCGCCACCATCGCCCTGTTGCTGGTGGTGGCGCCCATGCTGTTCAAGCAGACCCAGGGCTTGATAGACCGCTTGCCTGTCTTGGCGGATTTCGCCCAGGGGAGGGTGCTGCCCTGGCTGCGTACCGAGTTCGCCATCCATCTGGAACTGGACGCCGACGGCTGGAAGCGGGTTCTGGCCGCCAACGCCGGCGCTTTGAAGGGCGCGCTGTCGACGGTGGCGCTGAGGGCGACCCAGAGCGGTTTCATGTTGGCCGGCCTGTTGTTCAATCTGCTGTTGTTGCCGGTGCTGCTGTTTTATTTCCTGCAGGATGGGCCGCGGATGGCCGCGATGCTGGCCACGTTGGTGCCGCGGCGCTGGGCGGACGAAGTGGCGTCCCTGGCGGGGGAACTGGACCGGGTGTTGGGCGAATTCCTGCGCGGTCAACTGTCGGTGATGCTGATCATGGCGCTGATTTTCGCCTCCAGCCTGGCCTTGCTGGGGCTGGAGTCCGGCATCGCCATCGGCGTGGTGGCCGGTTTGTTGGTGTTTATCCCTTATCTGGGCACTTTTCTCGGCTTCGCTCTGGCCGGGCTGGCCGCCGCGCTGCAGTTTGATTCCGCCGGCGATGTGCTGCTGGTGCTGGGCGTGTTCGGCGCGGGCCAGTTGCTGGAAAGCTTTTTGATCACCCCTTGGCTGGTGGGCGAGCGCATCGGTCTGTCGCCGGTGGCGGTGATCTTTTCCTTGCTCGCGTTTGGCCAGTTGCTGGGCTTCGCCGGGCTGCTGCTGGCCTTGCCGATGGCGGCCGCCACCTTGGTGATATGCCGCTTTCTGGCGCGTGCGTATTTCAACACACGCTTTTATCAGCGTAAAATCCGAAATAGACATCAAAACCCAGTTTGATCGCCTTCACTTGGACCAGTTAATACTTGATTTGACGCCCACCCCCTTGCCGGCCTTCGATAATTTCCTGGCCGAACGCAACCGCGAGGTGATCACAGCGCTGACGGCCGAGGCCGGCGAGCGCTTCATCTATCTGTGGGGCGAGCCCGGTTGCGGCAAGACGCATTTGCTGCAGGCCTGGATCGCCCACGCCGAGCGGCTGGGGCGCGCCTCCATTTATCTGGACGGCAAGACCGAGCATCTGCCTGACTTTGCTCGCGAGGCCAGCTTCATTGCCGTCGACCACGTCGACGACCTGGCGCCGGACGACCAGATTACCCTGTTTTCTTTCTACAACTCGCTGAAAGAAAGCGGCGAGTCGCGGCTGTTGATGGCGGGCCGCCAGCCGCCGATGGCCCTGGCGGTGCGCGACGATTTGCGCACCAGGCTGGGCTGGGGCCTGGTGTTCGAGGTCAAGGCGCTGTCGGACGAGGACAAACTGGCCGCGCTGCGCAGCCACGCCGCCAGCCGTCAGTTGTCGATCCCGGACGATGTCTACCGCTACTTGCTGACGCATTGGCGGCGCGACCTGTCCAGCCTGATCGGCATGATTGACATATTGGACCGCTACTCTCTGGCCATGAGGCGGCCGATCACCGTGCCGCTGGTGAAAAACGTTTTGCAAACCGCAAGCCCGGAACCATGACCAATACCACCGCATTGCGCAACTTGGCGCTGTTCGACCTCGACCACACCCTGATCGCGGGCGATTCCGACTTCGAATGGCCGCGTTTTCTGATCCAGCGCGGCATTCTGGAGCAAGCGCATTACGACGAGCGCAACAATTATTTCTATCAGCAGTACCAGCAGGGCACGCTGGACATCCACGAGTATCTGGCTTTCGCGCTGGAGCCCTTGAAGCGCTTCAGCCGCGCAGAGCTGGACGCCTTGCACGCGGACTACCTGGAGCAGCACATCAAGCCCATCATTACCCGCAAAGCGCGCGATTTGCTGGCGGCGCACGCGGCTCAGGGCGACGAGATCATCATCATCACCGCCACCAACCGCTTTATCACCGGGCCGATCGCCCGCGAGCTGGGCGTGGAGCACCTGATCGCCATCGAGCTGGAAGAAGAGGAGGATGGACGCTTTACCGGCCGCGTTAGCGGCGTGCCCAGTTTCCAGGAGGGCAAGATCACCCGTTTGCAGCAGTGGCTGGATGAGCGCGGCTTGAGCATGAACAGCTACGGCCAGAGCTTTTTCTACAGCGATTCGCACAACGATCTGCCCTTGCTGAAGCTGGTCGACCACCCCGTGGCGGTGGATCCGGACGACACCTTGCGCGCTTACGCGGAGCAGCAGGGCTGGCGCGTGATTTCCTTGCGCGATTGAGGCGAGGCAATTATCCACAGCGGCGGCTGAATAACCTTGTGGATAACAGTGTGGATTGCTTGCCGGGGCTTGGCTTTTGCTGGCAAAGGTTAAAAAAGCGGCAGTGCCCAATCATGGTCGCGAAATTGATAGATTTGCTTGAAAGCCTTGCCTGGCGCGGCTTTCGTCAAGTTGAGTTTCGAGCGCCGCCGACGAAATAAGGCGAGTATTCGAAAGTCTTTATAAAAGATGGGTTTAGGCGGCTTTGTTGACAACTCTGCGCAGTTTTCGCCGCTAAGCGCCTGTTTGCGGTTGCGGCAATAGCCGCGCGCGGCGGCGCCGGTTGCTGAATCTGCATGGATGCCGCTAAAGTTCAGGGTCTGTCGCGCCGGGTTTCGCTAGAGTCGAGCCGGCGCGGCGGACCCTAGTGTTTGCAATCGTTTTTCGGAGAACCCCCTCGTGTGGTCAATCATTGAAGCGGCCGGCTGGCCGATCTGGACCATCATCGCCGCCTCGGTCGTGTCGCTGGCGATTATCTTTGAACGGTTGTTCAGCCTGAGAAAGGGCAGCGTGGCGCCTGAGGGCCTGCTGGGGCAGGCCTTGCAGGAATACCGCCGCGCCGGCGCCAGCGAGGAGCTGTTGCGCAAACTGCAGGCGCATTCGCCGCTGGGCCGGCTGTTTTGCGCCGGTTTGCGCAACGTAGGCGGCAATCGCGAAGTGATGAAGGAAGCCATCGAGGACGAGGGCCGCGTGGTGGCGCACCAGTTGGAGCGCTTGCTGACCACCTTGGGCACCATCGCCGCGATGGCGCCCCTGTTGGGCCTGTTGGGCACGGTGATAGGCATGATTGAGATCTTCGGTTCGCAGTCGCCGGCCGGCAACAACCCGCAGGCGCTGGCGCACGGCATTTCCATCGCGCTGTACAACACCGCCTTCGGCCTGATCGTGGCCATTCCCAGCATGATGTTCTATCGTCATTTCCGCTCCAAGGTGGATGGCCTGTTGGTGGAGATGGAGTCGCAGGCGGTGAAGCTGGTGGAAGTGCTGCACGGCGAGCGTAAAAACGGGGGTTGAGCATGAATTTCCGCCGAGGCCGCAGCCGCGAAGAGCCCGAGATCAACTTTATTCCGCTGATCGACGTGCTGCTGGTGATCCTGATCTTTCTGATGGTCACCACCACTTATTCCAAGTTCGCCGAACTCAAGATCAATCTGCCGGCCGCTCAGGGCGAGCAGGCCAAGACCAAGTCGTCGGAAATCACCGTGGCGGTAGCCGCCAACGGAGAGATGGCGGTGGGTGAAGCGAAACTCGCCGCCGGCGACAAGGCGGCTTTGTTGAATAAATTGAAGGACGACGCGGCGGGCAAGAGCGACGTCATCGTCATTGTCAACGCCGACGCCAAGGCCACGCACCAATCCGTGGTGACGGTGATGGAGGCGGCGCGCGAGGCCGGGCTCAACCAGTTGACCTTCGCCACCCGTTCGCAATAGCCGCATGCATTGGATAGAACGGCAATGGTATCGGCCGCGTTGGTGGCTGACAGCCCTTCTGGCTCCGCTGGAAGGGCTGTTTGCCCTGATGGCGGCGGCCAGGCGGTTTGCTTACCGCCGCGGCTGGCTGCGCGCCGAACGTTTGGACGCGCCGGTGGTGGTTGTGGGCAACATCAATGTCGGCGGCGTCGGCAAGACGCCGCTGACATTGGCCTTGTTGCGCGATTTGCAACAAGGCGGCGTCAAGGCGGGCGTGATCAGCCGCGGTTACGGTGGCAGCCATCGCCAGCCCACGCTGGTGCGGCCGGATAGTTCGCCGGAGGAGGTGGGCGACGAGCCGCTCCTGCTGGCCGCCGCCGGCGCGCCGGTGGTGGTGGGGCGGGACCGCGTCGCCGCCGGCCGCCATCTGCTGGCGCTGAATCCTGATGTGCAGCTGATATTGACCGACGACGGCTTGCAGCATTATCGGCTAAGCCGCGATCTGGAGATTGTGGTGCTGGATGGCGCGCGCGGAGGGGGCAACGGCCGCTTGTTGCCCGCCGGGCCTTTGCGAGAACCGTGGTCGCGGCTAGGGTCGGTGGATGCGGTGGTGGTCAATGGCGGCGATGCCGCCGGCCTGGCTCTGCCGGCCGGGCCGCGCTGTTTTGCCATGCGTCTGCGCCCGGCCCTCCTGCAGAGGCTGGATGCGCCCGACGAGACGCGAGCGGCGGCGGATTTCGCCGGCTTGCGCTTGGCGGCGATGGCAGGCATCGGCCACCCGCAGCGCTTTTTCGACACGCTGGCCGGCTTGGGCTTGCGGCCGGAGCTTTGTCTGGCCTGGCCAGATCATCATCAGTTCGAAGCCGCCGACCTGCCGGCCGGCATGGACGCGGTGATCGTCACCAGCAAGGACGCGGTCAAGCTGCGGCGGGTGATTCATGATGCAGCGCAGCGTGCTAGACTATGGGTTTTGCCGGTTCAGGCGGAGTTGGAGCCTGATCTGAGCGCTTGGATTCTGGATCGACTGAAGATAAAACATGGACGCTAAATTCCTGGATATTCTGGTATGCCCGCTGTGCAAGGGACCGCTGGTTTTCGACAAGGCCAAGCAGGAACTGATCTGCAAGGGCGACCGGCTGGCTTACCCGATCAAGGACGGCATTCCGATGATGCTGGAAGCCGAGGCCCGCGAGCTGGCGCCGGAAGAAGAGATAAAATGAGCCGCGGCTTTTGCGTGGTGATTCCCGCGCGTTTGGCGTCCAGCCGCTTGCCGGGCAAGCCGCTGGCCGACATCGCCGGCAAACCCATGGTGGCGAGGGTTGCCGAGCAGACGGCCAAGAGCGGCGCAAGCCGGGTGATCGTGGCGACCGACCACGACGATGTGCTGTCCGCTTGCCGCGCTCACGGCATTGAAGCGCTGATGACGCGCGCCGACCACGCCAGCGGCACCGACCGGTTGGCCGAAGTGGCGCAGGCGCTGAACTTGGCCGACGATGAGATCGTGGTCAATGTCCAAGGCGACGAACCGCTGATCAACCCGGCACTGATCGACCAACTGGCGGCACTCTTGGCCGCCGGCGACGCGCCGGTGGCGACTTTGGCGCATCCGTTCCGCGAGGCCGCCGACATGTTCAATCCCAACGTGGTCAAGACGGTGCTGGACCACGCCGGCCGCGCGCTGTATTTCAGCCGCGCGCCGATTCCCTATGCCCGCGACGCCTTTGCACAAGATGTGAGCGCGTTGCCCGTGGACCTACCAGTGCTGCGGCATATCGGCATGTACGCCTATCAGGCGGGTTTTCTGAAGACCTATAACCGTTTGGAACCGGCGCCGCTGGAGCGGTTTGAAGCGCTGGAGCAGTTGCGGGTGTTGTGGCACGGCTTCGCCATCAAGGTGGCGGTGGTAGAGTCCGCGCCGCCAGCCGGCGTGGATACGCCGGAGGACCTGGAACGCGTGCGCCGCTTGCTGGGCGACGGACGGAACCCATAAGCCGGGCCGCCTCGGCGCGGCCCGGATTTCGATATCAAATCATCTTATTCAAATTGACGGAGCGATCTTCATGCGACTGATCTTGTTGGGGGCGCCTGGCGCCGGCAAAGGCACCCAGGCCAATTTCATCAAGGAAAAATTCGGCATCCCGCAAATCTCCACTGGCGACATGCTGCGCGCCGCGGTCAAGGCCGGCACGCCGCTGGGCCTGGAAGCCAAGGCGATCATGGACGCGGGCGGCCTGGTGCGCGACGACATCATCATCGGCCTGGTGAAGGAGCGCATTACCGACGCGGATTGCGCGAATGGCTTCCTGTTTGATGGTTTTCCGCGCACGATCCCGCAAGCGGAGGCGATGATCGCCGCCGGCGTGGATATCGATTACGTCGTGGAGATCGATGTGCCGGACGCGGCCATCATCGAACGCATGGCCGGGCGTCGCGTGCATCTGCCCTCCGGCCGCACCTATCACATCCGCTTCAACCCGCCGAAAGTGGCGGGCAAGGACGATGTGACCGGCGAAGAGCTGGTTCAGCGCGACGACGACCGCGAGGACACCGTGAAAAAGCGTCTGGCGGTCTACCACGAACAGACCGCGGTGCTGGTGGGCTTCTACGGCGAGCGCGCCGCCAGCGGCGACGCCAAAGCGCCGAAATACGTCAAGATCGACGGCACCCGCGCGGTGGAAACCGTGCGCGATGAAGTGCTGAAGGCGCTGGGCGCCTGATAAGCCGCTTACGATCCATTGCGCGTCGTGAGACCTCGCGCGCGGCGAGTACGGCTTCGAAATGATCATGTGCCACGAGCGCATTTCGCTTTCTCAGCTGTTTTCGCCTTGTCTCGTCTTGCTCCGCAAGATCGTAAACCGGCTTTGAGAACCTGTTCAGCGTTCTCCTTAAGGACAAGCGGGCCCTGCGGCCCGCTTTTCTTTTGAGCTTTGAGAAAGGGCTGGCGCGCCGGCGGCAACAGGCGGACAATTGAACCCGGAGCCCGCGAGCGGCTCCAAAAGTTTTTGTACGACAAGCCGGAGCGATGCCGGCGCAAGGATAATACCTATGTATCACGGGGAACGTTTCAACGGGATTTCCCATTTGATCGGCACCGTGCTGGCCATTGCCGGGCTGGTGGTGCTGGTGACCATGGCCGCGCGCGAGGGCGACCCCTGGAAAGTGGTCAGCTTCAGCCTGTACGGCGCCACTTTGGTGGCTCTGTATCTGATATCCACGCTGTATCACAGCTTTCGCGGACGGGCCAAGGCGGTGCTGCAGAAATGCGACCATTCTGCGATCTACCTGCTGATAGCGGGCAGTTACACGCCGTTTGCGCTGGTCACTCTGCGAGGCGCCTGGGGCTGGAGTCTGTTTGGCGTCAGCTGGGGCCTGGCCGTGTTCGGCATTATTCAGGAGCTGACATTGGGGCGGCGCACCCGTTTGCTGTCGATGATTCTCTACGTGGTGATGGGCTGGCTGGTATTGGTGGCGTTGCCGCCTCTGATTGAATCGCTGCCCAGCGGCGGGCTGTTTTGGCTGGCCTTGGGCGGGATTCTGTACAGCGTGGGCATTTATTGGTTTCTCAACGACGAGAAAATACGCCATGGCCACGGCATCTGGCATTTGTTTGTGCTGGGCGGCAGCGTCTGCCAGTTTGTCAGCGTGTTGTTATACGTGGCCTGAGCCACGGTTTGAATTTCCCCGGCGGCGGGCCGGAAGAAGAAGGGCGAAACCAGCGCAAGCGCTGCTTTCGCCCTGTTTTATTCTGGTTTCCGGCCGCGTCCGGGGCGCGCTCACTCGTCCGGCAAATCCTGCAGCCGGCGCTCTTTGACCAGGGTTTCCAGCGCGCGCACCACTTCCGGGTCAAACTGGCTGCCGGCGCGGCCTGAGATGTAGTCCATGGTGTCGCGCAGCGTCCACGGTTCCTTGTAGGGGCGCTTGTTGAGCAGGGCGTCGAATACGTCGACCACCGCGACGATACGCGCCGATAGTGGGATTTCGTGGGCTTTTTGCTTTCTGGGGTAGCCGTTGCCATCGAAGTGCTCGTGGTGGCCGCCGGCGATTTCCGAGCCCAGCGACAGATAGCTCATGCCTTCCACCATGCTGGCCGACCTGGCCAGTATCTGCGCGCCTATGGTGGCGTGCTGTTCCATGATCACCCGCTCGTCCGGGTCCAGTTTGCCCGGTTTGAACAGGATGTGGTCCGGGGTGCCCACCTTGCCCACATCGTGCAAGATGCTGGCCATGCCCACCATGTCCATGAATTCCTTGCTCATCAGTTCCGGATAGGCGCCGTTGTCGCGCATCTGCCCGGCGATGGCGTCGGTCAGCCTCTGTACGCGCAAAACGTGGTTGCCGGTGTCGCTGTCGCGGAATTCCGCCAAGTCCGCCAGCGCCACCACCGTGGCTTCCTGCGCGCTGCGTAGCTGGCTGTAGAGATAGAGGTTGTCGTAGGCCGCGGAAATGCGCTGGCAGAATACGTCGAGCAGATCGCGCTCCACCTCTTCAAGCGGCCATTGCGGGGTGAAGTGGATGATGAATTCGCGGCCGTTGCGCGAGGTGATGTAGAGCACGTCGTAAGGGTGCTGGTAGATGCTGCGCTTTTCAGCGAAGGAGCGCAGGATCACCTGTTCCAGCTCTGGGAAAGGGCTGAGGTCGCCGCTTTGCCCCAACGATTCATAGTTGCCGGAGGCGGCCAGGATTTCCAGTTCCGGCCGGCCGTTGCTGTTGTCGTTGCGCACGCACAGGATGCCGTCGCTGCCGATGTCCAGCAGCGCGCTGATCTGCCGCAGCACGCCGGAGGCGAACTCGCGCAGCGAATACAACTGGTACAGGTCGGAGGCGCTTTCCAGTATCTTGGACAGGCCTTGGCGGTTTTTCTCCAGCGACAGCAGGTTTTCGTAGGCGCGCAGCGAGGAGATGATGGTGGTGAACAGCTTTTGCACCGTCAGCTCGGTCTTGGTTTTGTAGTCGTTGATGTCGTAGTTGAGGATGACTTCCTGTTCGGGCGCCTGCCCAGGCTGGCCGGTGCGCAGCACGATGCGCACCAGACCGTTTTTCAGGTCCTGGCGGATCTGGTGCACCAGCTTCAGCCCGGCGTCCTCGCTTTCCATCACCACGTCCAGCATGATCAGCGCGATGTCCGGATGCTGGCGCACCACTTCATAGGCTTCCTTGCCGGAGTGGGCGCTGAGCAGTTCCAGCGGGCGTTCTTTGTAGCGGATATTGCGCAGCGCGATGCGGGTGGCGGTGTGCACGTCTTTTTCATCGTCGACGATCAGGATTTTCCATGGATGACGGCCATCGCTCACGGCGGGCGCGGATTCGGCTGGAGCGTCATCGTCCAGCAGCCAGTCGTCTTCCTGGTTGGTGATGTCGCTCATGCTATGTTCTCCTTGCTCTGATTGACCGGGGCGGAGCAGGGCATGGTGATGGTGAACGTGGTGCCTTTGTTCACTTCGCTGTGCACCTCGATCGACCCGCCCAGGCGTTGCCGTACGATGTTGTAGACGATGTTGAGCCCGAGGCCGCTGCCGCCGCTGCCGCGGCGGGTGGTGAAGAAGGGGTCGAATACACGGCTCAGGTTTTCCGGCGGGATGCCCTTGCCGTCATCGCTAAGCGTCAGCGTGATGTAATGAGGGTTGTCGCGCCGGGCCTCGATATTGATTTTGCCGCTGCTGCGGTTTTCGAAGCCGTGAACCAGCGAGTTGACCATCAAATTGGTGACCACCTGAGCGAAGGAGCCGGGGTAGCTGTCCAGCAGGATGTCTTCCTCGCATTGCACGTTGATGGTGGTATTGGCGTGCTTGAAGCGGGGTTTCAAGCTGGTGATCACTTCATTCAGATAGTCTTGCAGTTGGAAGCTGCGCCGCGCTTCGCTTGTCTGATCCACCGCCACCTGTTTGAAGCTGTGTATCAGGTTGGCCGCGCGTTCGGCATTGGACAGAATCAGATCGCTGCATTCCTTGGCGGTGTCCAGATAGGCTTGGAAATCGCTTTTCTTGACGGTGCCGCCGTCCACTTTTTCTATGATGTGGCTGGTGGCGGTGCCCAGGTGCGATGCCGTGGTCAGGGTGATGCCCACCGGGGTGTTGATCTCGTGGGCGACGCCAGCCACCAGGCTGCCCAGCGAGGCCATCTTCTCGGTTTCCACCAGGGTTTGCTGGGCTTCCATCAATTGGCGATAAGCCTCTTCGGCGCGGTCGCGTTCGGCGCGGGCCACGGCTTCGGCCTCGGTGCGTTTGGCCAGATCGCCGGCGGTGCGCGCCACGATGCGGTTGAAGCCGTTGACGATGCCGCCGATCTCGTCGTCGGCGACGTGGGTGACCTGGGCTCCGCTGGCGTCCGGCGCTCGAATCGCGGTATTCAAGGCCTGCTGCAGCCGCGCCAGCGGCTGGAACAAGAAACGTTGCAGGTTGAAGGACATGATCATGAAAATCATCACGTCCAGCAGCAGGATCTGGGCGGACAGTTCGATCAGTTGGTCGCGCTGATGCTTGGCGAGAGCCTGGCGGGACAGATAGACGGTGGCGTTGCCCAAGTGCTCCTTGCCCTGATAGATGATGGGGATGTTCAGCATATCGTCCGAACGCGGCTCCTCCGACGGCGGCATGTCGCGGATGCTGCCGTCGGTATCATGGCTGCGGCCCAGGCTGAGCCCGGATTCCCCCTTGACGCTGATGGCGATGATGGAGGGCCAGCTCAGCTCGCTGTCCAGCGTCAGCCTGACGTTCTCGTCGTCCAGCTGCCAGACGCTGTGCGGCAGCGACATCGCCAAGCGGGCTTTGACCGCGGCGCGTTGGGATTGGTAGTCGGCCTCATTGCGTTCTTGGTTGTGCAAATAGGAAAACAGGCCTGTCGTCCCCAGAATGGCGGTGATCCAGGCCATCAACCAGAACATCAATTTGGTTTTTATGCTTTTCATTATGTTCACAGTTCCAAGTGCCCACACTGAATCCTAGGCAGTTCTGGTGCGAATACCAAATCCGGATGAGTCCGGTCAGCCGCCGCTGTCGGCGCTCAGCGTCGCGGGGGGCTTGGCGCGCGGGGCAAGCTTTTGCAGCGCCAGTCCGCTCAGGATCAGGCCCAGTCCGACCAGAGTGGAGGGCAGGATGGCTTCGCCGATCAGGAAATGGATTAGCGCCAGCGACAGCAGAGGCGACAGGAAAATCAGGTTGGCGATGCGGGCGGTGCTTGGCGTCAATTTCATCGCTGTCAGCCACAAGACGAAGGTGAAGCCCATTTCGAAGGCGCCGACGTAGGCGGCGCCGGCCAGGCCTTGCCAGGCTACCGGGCCTAGTTGCCCGGTATAAGCGCACCAAGCCAGGCTCAGCGGCAGCGAAAAGGCGAAATTGAGCGTCAAGCCGATGACCGGCTCGCGCGTGTCGCGGGTGTTGAAGATCCAGTAACCGGCCCACAACAGGGTTGAGGCCAGCGCCAGCGCCACGCCGAGCGAGTCGGAAAACCGCAGTTCCAGCACCTGGCCGCGGGTGCCTATCACCAGCACGCCCAGGTAGCAGACCAAGGCGGCGGCGATGTCGCGGCGCTGCAGTTTCTGCTTGAGCAGCGGCACCGCCAGCAGGCTCATGGTCAAGGCCCAAGTGTAGTTGATGGCCTGGGCTTCCTGCGCCGGCAGCAGCGCGTAGGCCTGGAACAGGATCAGATAGTACAGCGCCGGGTTGACCGCGCCGAAGATAAGAGAGGCGCGCCAATGGCGGCGCAAGGCCGGCGCCAGCTCCGGCAGCCGGCCCTGGACGGCCAGCAAGCCAAGCAGGCAGAGCAGGGAGGCGGCGCTGGCGTAGAGCACCAATTGAGCGGGGCTGAGATGGGCGAGGCTGATCTTGAAGGCGCTGGCCACCGTGGACCAGGCCAGGACGGCGGCGAGCCCGTAGGCGTAAGCTTTGGATTGTGACTGCAAGGTAATCCCCAGGGTGACGGATGAGGGGCCGCGGGACGGCCATGCCGCCGGCCCGCGCGCCGATGACCCATTCTAATGCAAATGGATTTTCACCGGGGAGCTCGCCTGGGTTTCAGCTTGCCTGTTCCTGCGCCCATTCCTGGATCAGCCGGTTCAGCATCAGGCTGGCGCGCCAGGCGGTGTCGGAAGCGGACAGGCCGATGGGGCCGCCGGTTTCCATTTCAAAATCATCGCCGGCCAGGCCGTGGATGTGCACCGCCAGGCTGGCGGCTTCGAAAGGCTCCATGCGCTGGGCCAGCAGCGCGGCGATGATGCCGGTCAGGACATCGCCCTGGCCTGCCACCGCCAGCGCCGGGCCGCCGCTGGTGTTCAAGTGATAGAAGCCGTCCGGGCCGACGATCAGGCTGCCGGCGCCCTTGAGCACGACCACGCAGTTGAAGTGATTGGCCAGCCGGCGGGCCGCCAGCAGCCTGTCCTTCTGCACCGTTTCGGTGCTTTGTCCCAGCAGGCGCGCGGCTTCCGCCGGGTGCGGGGTCAGGATGGTGCCGGCCTGGCGTTTGGCGATCAGCGCGGCGGCGGCGTGGTCGTTGGCCAGCAGGTTGAGCGCGTCGGCGTCCAGCACCAGCGCCTGCGGCTGCTGGATGACTTGGTCCAGCAGGCGGCTGGCCAGCTCTTGCAGGCCGAGGCCGGGGCCGACGGCGAGCACGTCCGCGTCGGGCAGATCGGCGACTTCGTCCAGCGCGGAGATCATCAGTTCCGGCACCACCGGATCCACCGGCAGCCGGTCGTCCAGCGGGCAGACATGGACCTTGCCTGCGCCGCAAGCCAGCGCGCTGCGGCCGGCCAGCAGCGCCGCGCCCAGCATGCCCGGCGCGCCGCCAATCACGCAGACGGTGCCGAACAGGCCCTTGTGACTGTTGCGAGGCCGCAGCAGCGCGCGGACGTCCGGCTGGTTAATGCTGCCGTCCGCCGCGGGAATCAGCCTGGGCGGGCAGTCCAGCAGGTCCAGCTCCACGTTGCCGGCCAGGTCGGCGCCCGAGGCGCTGAACAAGCCGGGTTTCTGGCATAGGAAGGTCAGGGTGTGGCTGGCCTGGATCGCGGTGTTGGCGGGCACGCCGGTATAGGCGTCCAGACCGCTGGGGCAGTCCAGCGCCAGGATGGGGCTGCCCAGTTGGTTGATGCGGTCGATCAGGGTGGTCCATTCCAGGTCGAAGTCCCGGCTCAGGCCCACGCCGAACAGACCATCGATGACCAGCTGCGGCGCGCGGTAGTCGCGCGGCAGGTCGAACAGCACATGGCCTTGCGCTTGTTCCAGCTCATGCAACGCTTCCGAGGTGGCGGGGCTGGTGGGCTGGGTAGGCACCAGCACGTCGACGCGGAAGCGGCGGCGCATCAGTTCCAGCGCCGCGTACAAAGCGTCGCCTCCGTTGTTGCCGGGGCCGGCGCAGATCAGCAGTCGGGACGTGCTGGGCAGGTGGTGGCTGACCCAGTCGGCGGTAGCCATCGCCGCGCGCTGCATCAGGTTGTAGCCGGCGTCGGTGGCTTGGCGCTCCAATTGGCGCAAGGCGTCCAGGCTGAGAATGCTTTGGTCTTGTGTCGGCATCCCGATGCTCCTCGTTGGCCGGGCCGCAAGCGGCGCGGCGGCTGGCTAGGGCGCCGCGGGGCTGTCCGGGGCGGGCTCGCCCCAGCGCGGCGTCAATTGATTGTCGATGCGGAGCTGATCCAGAATTCGCGCCACCACGAAGTCGATCATGTCGTCCACGGTCTTGGGATGAGTATAGAACCCCGGAGACGGCGGCAGGATGACAACGCCAAGACGGGCCAACTTGAGCATGTTTTCCAGGTGAATGGCGGAGAACGGCGCTTCGCGCGGCACCAGCACCAGTTTGCGCTGTTCCTTGATGCTGACGTCGGCGGCGCGCTCGATCAGGTTGTCGCTGCTGCCCTGGGCGATGGCGGCCAGCGTGCCCATCGAGCAAGGGCAGACCACCATGGCGTCGGCTGGGTTGGAGCCGGACGCCACCGGCGCGAACCATTCTTCGCGGCCGAACACCGCCAGCTGGCCGTCGCGGGCGCCGCTGCGTTGCATCAGCCACTGTTGGGCTTCTGCCGAGCGCGAGGGCAGGGTCAAGTCCATTTCCTGTTTGGCCACCACCTGGGCGGCTTGCGAATACAGCACCCAGACGCGGACGCCGGCCGCGATCAGGCAATCGATCAGGCGCAGACCGTAAGGCAGGCCGGAGGCGCCGGTCAGGGCGACGGTGACGGTTTTGATCGGGCGCATGAAAGTCTCCTATAGGCGGGCGGCCCGAACGCGTTCAGTTCTGGCGGTAGAGCTGGCGATGACGCACCAGCACCTGTTCGGCGGCGAAAAGGCGGGCAAGTTGTTCCGTGATGTAGACCGAGCGGTGCTGGCCGCCGGTACAGCCGACGGCGACGGTCAGATAACTGCGGTTTTCCATGCTGAAACAGGGCAGCCACTTGCTGAACAGTTGCTGGATGTCGTCCACCATCTGCTGCACTTCCGGCGTTTGCTGGAAAAAGTCGATGATGGGTTGGTCGCGGCCGGTGAAGGGGCGCAGCTGCGGGTCGTAATAGGGATTGGGCAGGCAGCGTACGTCGAAAACGAAGTCGGCGTCCCGCGGCAGGCCGTGCTTGAAGCCGAAGGATTCAAAGATCAGCGTCAACCGGCTGCTGTCGGCGTCCACCAGTTCGCGCACCCAACTGCGCAGCGCGTTGGCGGATAGCTCGCTGGTGTCGATGCGGGTACCCAACTCCATGATCTCGGCCAGCATTTCCTGTTCCAGCAGAATGCTTTCCTCCACCGTGACGTCGGTGCCGGACAGCGGATGGCGGCGACGGGTTTCGGAGAAGCGCTTGACCAGGGTGGCGGGCGTGGCTTCCAGGAACAGCAGGCGCACGTCCACCTGCTGGGCTCGCAGTTTTTCCATTTCCGCCGGCAAGGCGCCCAGCGACGGGCCGGAGCGGGTGTCCACGCTGATGGCGATCTGCTCGTAGCCGTAGTCGGCGTACAGCGACATCGCCTCGTGCAGCATGGTGGCCGGCAGATTATCCACGCAGTAGAAGCCGGCGTCTTCCAGGGCGCGCAGCGCCACCGACTTGCCGGAACCGGACAGGCCGCTAATCAATATCAGGCGCATTTTCCTGGTCTCTGAGGAAGTTGGTGTGGCGTTCGATGAACTCGCGCGTGCTGTCGATGCCGCGCAGCTGCAGAATGTAGTTGCGCACCGCGGCCTCCACCAGCACCGCCAAGTTGCGGCCGGCGGCCACCGGCAGCACAACCTTGCGGATGGTGACGCCGATGATGTCCTGGGTTTCCGACTGGATGTTGAGGCGGTCCAGCGCTTGCATCGCCTGATCATTGGCCTT
This sequence comes from Chromobacterium sp. Rain0013, assembly GCF_015291765.1. NCBI lineage: Bacteria > Pseudomonadati > Pseudomonadota > Betaproteobacteria > Neisseriales > Chromobacteriaceae > Chromobacterium > Chromobacterium sp. Rain0013. Next base: position 4,561,891 of record NZ_CP031514.1, on the reverse strand, counting down.
GACCAGATGAATGATCAGCCGCAGCACCTTCTTGGGCCGCACCGCGGTTTCGCCGAAGATGGTGCGGATGTTGAGGATGCCCAGGCCGCGCACTTCCAGGAAGTCTCGCAGCAGGGGAGGGCATCGGCCTTCCAGCGTGTCCGGACCGATGCGGTACAGCTCCACCGCGTCGTCTGCCACCATGCCGTGGCCGCGGGAAATCAGTTCCAGCGCCAGCTCGCTCTTGCCCATGGCCGAATCGCCCATGATCAGCACGCCGATCTCGAACACGTCGAGGAAGACGCCGTGCAGCACGGTGGACACCGCCAGCGCCCGCGCCAGATAGATGCGCAGCACATCCATCAGATAGGGGCTTTCCAGCTTGGTGGTCATCAACGGGACGTTGTGGGTGTGGCAGTAGTCGCGCAGCAGCTTGGGCACGGGCTGATCGTTGGCCACCATCACCACCGACATGCTTTTGTGGAACAACTGATCCAGCGCGGTCTTGGCGGCGGATTGCTCCAGCCGGTTCAGATAGTCCACCTCGGCGAGGCCCAGCACCTGGACCCGGTTGGGGTGGATGAAGTTGAGGTGGCCGACCAGCGCCTGAGTCGGGCGCTGTTCGTCGTTGCCTATCATATTGTCGGCGCCGCCGGTGCCCGCAACCCAGGTGAGGTTGAGCTTCTGCTGGTTTTCCTGGTACAGCCGGCGGACACTGATGCTAGGCATTGGGCACCCAATTATTGAGCAGCTGGTAAAGCTCGTCGCGAATGGAGATGCCCAGCATCTGCTCGCGCATCTGGCGGCTGGAGAACAATTGCGCCAGCTCGGACAGCACTTGCAAGTGCAGGTCCGTGGCCTGTTCCGGCACCAAGAGCACAAACAGGCACTGCACCGGCTTGCCGTCGGGGGCGTCGAAAGGAATAGGCGTTTTCAGGCGGATGAACACGCCCATCGCTTCCTTCAGGCCGCGCGCGCGGCCATGGGGAATCGCCACTCCCTGGCCAAGGCCGGTGGAGCCGAGTTTTTCGCGGGCAAACAGGCAATCGAAGATTTCGCTGCGCGCGATGCCCCGGGTATTTTCAACCAAGAGGCCGACCTGCTCGAATACGCGCTTCTTGCTGGCGACGTCGAGATCCAGCAACACGTGTTCGGGGGTCAGGATTTTGCCGATGAGGTTCATATTGGGTTATGCATGCGGCTGAGAAAAACCCGGCAATTCTACGTTGCCTTGATAGTACTGAAAACGGGCAAGTGCAAAGAAAAGCGGGAACCCGCAGGCTCCCGCCTTCCAATTCAAGGGATTACAGGCTGACTTCAGGCGCCGGAGCACGGTGTTCAGACTGCTTTTCCTTGTGTTTCAGCACTTGGCGGTCCAGCTTGTCGATCAATAGATCGATGGCGGCGTACATATCGGATTCGGTGGCTTCCACGTGAATGTCCTTGCCGGACAGATGCACGTTGACTTCAGCCTTTTGCACCAGTTTATCAACAGACAGAGTAACGGAAATGTCGATCACATGGTCGACATGTCGAGTAACGCGCTCCATTTTGGTTTCAACGTATTCGCGCAGGGCGGGAGTTACTTCCAGATGCAGTCCAGTTACTTTGAGGTTCATACCCTAGCTCCTTCTGGTGTTGACAGTCCGGTCGGGTCGGCCGGATCGCTGTATTCCGCCGCCTGGCTCACAACGTCTTGCGTTGGTTGACCGGCGGTATCTGCATGGCTTCACGATACTTGGCTATCGTGCGTCTGGCAACTTGTATTCCCTGTTTGGACAGCGCTTCGACCAGAGCGCTGTCGGACAGCGGTTTGCTCGGCGATTCGGCGTCTATCAGGCTGCGGATATGCGCCTTGATCGCGGTGGCGGAGCACTCGCCGCCGCTGTCGGTTTCCAGCGCGCTGCCGAAGAAATACTTGAGCTCGAACAGGCCGCGCGGGCAGAGCAGGTATTTCTGGGTGGTCACTCTGGAAACCGTGGATTCATGCAAACCCAGCTCGTCCGCGATGTCGCGAAGGATTAACGGGCGCATGGCCACTTCGCCGTGTTCAAAGAACGATTGCTGCCGTTCAACGATAGCTTCCGCCACTTTCAGGATAGTGTCAAATCGCTGCTGGATGTTCTTCACCAGCCATTTCGCCTCTTGCAGACGCGAGGACATTTCGCCGTTGCCGCCGCGGTTTTCCGCCAGCAGCCGCGCGTACATCTGGTTGACGCGCAGCCTGGGCACGGCGCCGCCGTTCAGGGCGGCCACCCAGCGGCCCTTGCGCTTTCTGACCGAGACGTCGGGGATCACGTATTGGGTGTCGCTGGCGCCGAAACCGGCGGTGGGGCGGGGGTTGAGGCGGGCGATCAGCGCCTGGGCGGCGCGCAGCGCGGCGTCGTCCACGCTCAGCTGCTTTTTCAGCCGGGTGTAGTCTCTGTTGCCCAGCAAGGTCAGGTGGTCGCGGACGATGGCCAGCGCCAGCTCGCGCTGGGGCTCGTCCGGATCCAGCCGCTGCAATTGCAGCGCCAGCGCTTCCGGCAGCGAGCGCGCGCCGACGCCGGGCGGGTCGAACTGTTGCAGCAGGCGCAGGCCTATCATCAGTTCGTCGGCTTCGATTTCCAGTTCCAGCGGCAGGTGGCTGGCGATGTCTTCCAGCGTTTGACCTAGGTAGCCGTCGTCGTCCAGCTCTTCGATCAGCAACTGAACGATGGCCTGGTCGCGCGTGGGCAGCGCCACTTCGCCCAGTTGCGCCAGCAGGTGCTCGCGCAGGCTGACCGGACAGGGTACGTTCAGCATCGGGTCCAGTTCGTCGTCGCCGTCGCCGCGGCGGCCGCCGCTGCCCCAGTCGCTCAGTTCGCCGGCCTCGGCGCCGCGCTCGCCGTCGTCGCCGGAGGCCTCGTCGCGGGTTTCCGCGGGGCCGTCCTGTCGCTGGCCGGCGGCGGCGTCAGCCGCTTCGCCCTGCGGCGCTTCGTCGCCGCGCTCAAGCAAGGGATTATCCAGCAAGAAGCGCTCGACTTCGGTCTGCAGGTCGAGAGTGGACATCTGCAGCAGCTTGATCGACTGCTGCAGCTGCGGCGTCAGGGTCAGCTGCTGCGATACCTTGAGCTGAAGGGTCTGTTTCATCGCTTACAGGTGGAAGTGTTCGCCAAGGTAGACTTCGCGCACCTTCTCGTTGTTGACCAGTTCTTCCGGTTCGCCGGAGGCGAGCACCGAGCCTTCGCTGATGATGTAGGCGCGGTCGCAGATTCGCAAGGTTTCGCGGACATTATGGTCGGTGATCAGCACGCCGATGCCGCGTTCCTTCAGGAAGGAGATGATTTTCTGGATGTCGATCACCGCGATCGGGTCGACGCCGGCGAAGGGTTCGTCCAGCAGGATGAAGCGCGGCCGGGTGGCCAGCACGCGGGCGATCTCGACGCGGCGGCGTTCGCCGCCGGACAGCGAGAGCGCGCTGCTGTCGCGCAGATGGCCGATGTTGAGGTCGTCCAGCAGCAGGTCCAGCTCTTTTTCCAGTTCCTTGCCCTTGAGGCCGGACACTTCCAGGATGGCGCTGATGTTCTCTTCCACCGTCATGCGGCGGAAAATGGAGGCTTCCTGCGGCAAGTAGCCCAGGCCCAGGCGCGCGCGCTGGTGGATGGGATAGTGGGTGATCACCTGATCGTCCAGGCGGATTTCGCCGTCGTCGGCGCCGATCAGGCCGACGATCATGTAGAAGCTGGTGGTCTTGCCGGCGCCGTTGGGGCCGAGCAGGCCCACCACTTCGCCGCTGGCGATTTCCAGCGCCACGTCCTTGACCACGGTGCGTTTTTTGAAGCGCTTGCGCAGGCGCTCAACCTTGAGCACGCTTTGCGTCATTTGCTGGCTCCGCTGGCGGGTTTGGCCGCCGCCGGCTGCGAGGCGGTGTTTTTCGGCTGCAGGATCACGGTGACGCGGCCCTTGTTGGGGCCGGTGGCGGTGCCGCCGGTCACTTGGTAGGTTTCGTTCTGGGTGTTGTAGGTGATCACATTGCCCACCACCAGATCGCCTTCGCGCTTGACCCGGGCGTTGCCGGTCAGCACAGCGAGGTTGGCGGCGCTGCTGTAGTCCAGGCGGCTGGACTGGCCCTCCACCCATTCGTTCTTGCCGTCCATTTTTTGGCGGAAGGTGACGATGCGGCCGGTGGCCACCAGGGTCTGTTGGCCTTGCTTGTCCTGAGTGGCGACGACTTTGTCGGCGTTCAGGCGCAGCGTGCCCTGAATCACCACCACATTGCCTTCGCAGGTGGACACGCCTTTGATCTGGTCCATGGTGCAACCGTTGTCGCTGGTGATTTCCATCGGCTTGGTGCGGTCGGCCTGTTCGGCGTGGGCGACGGAAGCGGCGGCCAGCGCCAGGCCGGCCAACAGGAGACGGAGCTTATTTTTCATAAATGATCTTGGTGTGAGACAGCAGGTTCAACAAACCTGTCTGTTGCTGATAGACGAAGCCCACGGAGTTGCCGTGCGATTTACCGTGATAGAACACGGTGGGCGCGGCGGAGCGGGCGATTTTCTTGGCGGTGTCGACGTGCATGGCGCTGGTGACGACCTTGGTTTCCGGCTTGTCCGCGGCGGCGGGCTGGATCATGGTCGCCTTCTTGTCGAAGTAGGCCTGCTGAGTCTTGTTGTTGTAACGGCCGACGTCGCCGATCAACTGGTATTGCAGCGCGCCTTGCTGGTACTGGTAAAGCTCGGGGTTCTCGAAGAAGGCGTCGTCCTTGCCCGGGTACTGCCACATGCGGGTGGCGATCAGCCGTTCATTGAGCTTGCCTTGGGCGTCGAAGCGGGTGGCGGTCAGGTGTTCCGCCACGTATTCGGGCTTGTCCGGGTCCAGTTCGCGTCGGTTGCTGTCCCAGCGGGAGACTTGGTCCAGCCACACGGTCAAGAGGCCGGTCAGGCCCACCAGCAGCAGCGGGAACAGGCGGTGGGAGCGCAGCAGGCGGATCATGCCAGATACCTTGCCAGGATCTGATCGAAGGAGCCTTGGGCCTGCATGATCAGTTCCGCCAGCTCGCGCACCGCGCCTTTGCCGCCGGAGCAGCCGGTGACGTAGTGCGCGCGCTGACGCACCAGGGCCGGCGCTTCCGGCACCGCGACGGCCAGGCCGACGCGGGTGATGATGGGCAGGTCGATCAGATCGTCGCCGATGAAGGCGCATTCTTCGGCGCTCAGGCCTGTGCAGGCCAGCAGTTCGGCCAGGGCCAGCTTCTTATCGTGCACGCCGCCATAGTAGTGGTCGATCTGCAGCGCCTGGGCGCGATGCTCTACGCAGCGGTCGGCGCGGCCGGAGATGATGGCCAGCTTGACGCCGGTGGATTGCAGCAGGCGCAGGCCCAGGCCGTCTTGTACGTTGAACGATTTGCTTTCTTCGCCGTGGGCGTTGTAGTAGATGCGGCCGTCGGTCATCACGCCGTCCACATCCATGATCAGCAGCTTGACCTTGCGGGCCTGCTCGAAAATGCTTTGCATGCTTGTCCTTGCTAATGCCGACGTTCAGATCACGCCGGCTTTGAATAGGTCGTGCAGATGCAGCGCGCCTATCAGCTTGTTGTCTTCATCTACGACCAGCAGGCTGGTGATCTTGTTCTGCTCCATCAGGAACACCGCCTCGGTGGCCAGTTTTTTCGGCCCTATGGTGCGCGGCGAGGGGCTCATCACCTGATCTATGGTCAGATCGTATAGATTGGCGGAACGTTCCAGCGTGCGGCGCAGGTCGCCGTCGGTGTAGACGCCCAGCAGGGCGTTGTCTGCGGAACAGACGGCCAGCATGCCCAGCCGCTTGCGCGACAATTCCAGCAAGGCGTCTTTCAGCGGGGTGCCCGGCGCCACCCGCGGCAATTCGTCGCCGCTGTGCATGATGTCGGAAACGTGAACCAGCAGCTTGCGGCCCAGGCTGCCGCCCGGATGCGATAGCGCGAAGTCGCCTTGACCAAAGCCGCGCGCGTCCATCAGCGTGACCGCCAGCGCGTCGCCCAGCGCCATCTGCACCGTGGTGCTTGTGGTGGGCGCCAGCCCCAGCGGACAGGCTTCCTTTTCCACGCGGGCATCCAGATGGATGTCGGCCTCCTGCGCCATGGTGGAGCTTTCGCGTCCGGTCATGCAGATCAAGCGCACGCCCTTGCGCTTCAAGGCAGGCAGCAGCGCGATGATCTCGTCGCTTTCGCCGGAGTTGGACAAGGCCAGCACAATGTCTTGAGCGGTGATCATGCCCAGGTCGCCATGGGCGGCCTCGCCCGGGTGGACGAAAAAGGCCGGCGTGCCGGTGCTGGCCAGGGTGGCGGCGATCTTGCGCGCCACGTGGCCGGACTTGCCCATGCCGGTGACCGCCAGACGGCCGGTGCTGGACAGAATCAGGTCCACGGCGGCGAGAAAGTCGCCGTTCAGGCTGCGCGAGAGCGCACTGATGGCTTCCGACTCTATCTGCAGGACTTCCCGGGCCAACTGGAGCCGGGACGGAGCTTGTACTTTTTCCATAATTCGAAAGTATATCAAAGGTTATAATCGCTGAACGCAGGCTGGTGCATCTTTTGCTTGGCATGTGTTAAAAATTGCAGCCTTCCATCCCATCAGCCTCAGGAGTTCCGCCGCGCGATGCATTCGTCTCTTGCCCCTATCGTCTTGGTTTTGCTGGCCGCGGTGTTGTCGGTGACTTTGTGCCGCAGCCTGAAAGTGCCGGCCATGCTCGGTTATCTGGTGGTGGGTTTCCTGGCGGGCCCCGGCGTGATGAATTTGATCCCGCAAGGCGATGAAACCGCCTTTCTCGGCGAGATCGGCATTGTCTTCATGATGTTTTCCATCGGCCTGGAGTTTTCCCTGCCCAAGCTGCGCGCAATGCGGCAGCTGGTGTTCGGCGTCGGCTTTGGCCAGGTGGCGGCCACCATGCTGCTGGTGGGCTTGGCGGTGGGCTGGATCAGCGGCAGTCCGCTGACCGGCTTCGCCGTAGGCGGCGCGCTGGCGATGTCTTCCACCGCCATCGTCAGCAAGCTGCTCAACGAGCGGCTGGAGTTGAACCAGGCTCACGGCCAGTTGGCCATCGGCGTGCTGCTGTTCCAGGATATCGCGGTGGTGCCCTTGCTGATCCTGTTCCCGGCCTTTGCCGGCGGCAGCGACACCTTGTGGATGGACCTGGGCCTGGCGGCGTTGAAGGTAGTGGTGGTGCTGGCCCTGTTGTTGTTCTTCGGCCAGCGCCTGCTGCGGCCGTGGTTCCACCTGGTGGCGCGGCAGCGCTCGGGCGAGCTGTTCATGATCAATGTGTTGCTGGTGACCTTGGGCGTGGCTTGGCTCACCGAGCTGTCCGGCCTGTCGCTGGCCTTGGGCGCCTTCGTGGCCGGCATGTTGATTTCGGAAACCGAATACCGCTATCAGGTGGAGGAGGACATCCGGCCGTTCCGAGACATCCTGTTGGGTTTCTTCTTCGTCACCGTCGGCATGAAGCTGGAACTGACGGTGTTGTTCGAGCGTTTCGGCGAAGTGCTGCTGATGTTGGCCCTGCTGCTGCCGATCAAGGTGGCGGTGGTGTTTGGCGTGGCGCGCGGTTTCCGCCACAAGTCCAATGAGTCCATGCGGGCGGCCCTGGCCCTGGCGCAAGGCGGCGAATTCGGCTTTGTACTGTTGGCGCTGGCCTTGAACCTGCATTTGGTGCCGGCCGGCACCGCCCAGGCGGCTATCGCCGCGATTCTGATTTCAATGCTGATTGCGCCTTTCCTGATCCTGTACGGCGACAAGATCACCCGCCGTCTGATCAAGCAGGACTGGATGTTCCAGGCGCTGGACTTGCACCATATGCTGGTGGAGAGCATGTCCAAGAACGACCATGTGGTGATCTGCGGCTACGGCCGCAGCGGTCAGGCGCTGGCGAGGCTGTTGGAAGCGGAGGACATTCCGTTCTTCGCGTTGGACATGGATCCTGAGCGAGTGCGCGAAGCCAGTGAGGCCGGCGATCCGGTGGTGTTCGGCGACGCCGGCAAGCACGAGGTTTTGGTGGCGGCCGGCCTGATGCGCGCCAAGGCGGTGGTGGTGACTTTTGCGGATACTCACGCGGCCTTGCGTATTTTGAGTTCGGTCGAACATGCGCGGCCGGGGCTGCCGGTGATCGTGCGCACCGTGGACGACAGCGATATGGATCAACTACGCCACGCCGGCGCCGACGAGGTGGTGGCCGAGATGATGGAGGGCAGCTTGATGCTGGCCTCGCAGGCCTTGCTGGTGGTGGGCGTGCCGCCGAGCCGGGTGGTGCGTCGCATCCGCGCGGTGCGCGAGGAGCGTTATGGTCTGTTCCGCGGCTTTTTCCGCGGCGCCAGCGACGAGGGCGAGGCCATGGACGAGGCGCTGGTGCCGCGCTTGCAGAGTGTTCAGGTCTGCACCGGGGCGGCGGCGGTGGGCCAGCCGCTGGCCAGTCTGCATCTGCAGGATTTAGGCGTGGAATTGAAGGCGATTCGCCGTCAGCGGGTGCGGCGCACCGATTTCGACGACAGCTTCGAGGTGGAGCAGGGGGACGCGCTGGTGTTGCTGGGCACGCCGGAACAACTGGCGCTGGCAGAGTACCGGATTCTGCAGGGGGACTAAGGTCCGACGAGAGAAAGCCGAAACGGCCCCCGCGGCGTGAGTCGCGGGGGCCGTTCGTGTTAATGCGGGTTCTCAGAACGTGTTTACGATCTTGCGAGCTAGGGCGAGACAAGGCGAAAACGGTTGAAAAAGCGGAGTGTACACACGGTACATGAGCATTTCGAAGCGGGTTACAACGCCCTTTATCTATCCATCCCGCCGAAGCGCAGCAGACTTTAGAACAAGCTCTAAGGCAGGATGGTGGTGATCTGCTTTTGCAACTGCTGCTTCAGCGCCTGCTGTTTTTCCACCTCGGTTTTCTTGCCCTTGACCATGGCGTTGAAGTCCAGCGCGTACACCGGGGCGTTCAGCGGGCCGGTGATCTTCAACGGCACGTTGACGCCCTTGAGGCGGGTGAAGGCCAGCGGATTGGCCTGCACGTCCATGGTGTAGTCGACAATGCTCTGCTTCAGGTCTATCTTGCCGCCGCCACCCACATTCATCAGCTGAGAAGCCAGTTTCAGGTCCTGGCTGCGCGCCACGCCCTTGTCCAGGCGGAAGCTGCTGGACAGTGTGGAGAAGGTGGTTTTTTGGTCGTTCTGCGCGGCGCTGTTCCATTCCTTCAGCTCGGCCGGCAGGTTTTTCAGCGCGGCCACCAAGTCGATCCCTGTCAGCGCGCCGTTGTTCAGGCTCATTTGCACATTGCCGCTCAGAGTGTTGCGCAGCTGGGCGAAGGATTTACCGTCGGCGTTGATATCTATCTTGCCGTTGCCCTTGCCGTCCAGGCGGCTGAAGTTGAACAAGTCAACCAGCAGCGGACGGATCTTCATGCCTTGCAGGGTCTGGTTCACTTTCAGCTGAGGCACGTCGCGGCGGCTGAGGCTGGCATCGCCCTGCAAGCGGCCTTCGTAAATGTCGGCCGACATCTGGTCCAGCTCCAGTTCGCGCGGGTTGATGCGCACATTGCTGCTGATCTGCTTGATGCGGAAGCGCCCCACCGCCAGCTCGCCTATCGCCACCTTGCCAGTGAGGTCGAACAGGTCCAGCCAGTCCAGCGGGATGTCGCCAGTGTTTTGGAAGATGGCCACCGGGTCGCCCTTGCTTTCCGGCAGGTAGCGGTTGAGGTCCAGCCGGCCCACGGACACTGTTGCCTCATGGCGCGGTTTGATCAGCCCGTACTGGCTGACGGTGACCGCCAGGTCGGAACCGTCCATCTTGCCGGCGACGCGCAGATTGAAGCGCGGTTCGTCCAGGTCGCCGTCCAAAGCGCCGTCCATGGTGGAGACCAGCTTGCCGCGCGGCAGCAGCGGAGTGGTGATGGTGGAGGTCAGCGCCAGCGGCTGCATTCGCAATTGGTTCATGCCGGCCAGCGACAGCGGCGCGTTGAGTTTGACGTTGACCTTGGTGGAGCCGGCCAGCCAGTTGAAGTCGCCGTGCAGCTTGTCGGCGTACAGGCCTGCCTCGTTGAGCTTGAGGTTTTCCAGCGCGGCTTCCAGCTGGTACTGGCTGCGCGCGTAACTGAGCTTGGCGCTCAGCTGGCCGGAGGGCATGGTGAGTTCGTCGAAGCTGGCGTTGATTTGAGGCAGCGCCAGGTGGACTTCGCTGCTGGGCCGCTCGCTGCTGAAGGCGAGCGCCACATTGCTGCCGGTGGCTTGCAAGGTGGCGAAGTTGAGCTTGTACTGGCCGCTGACGGTGAGCTTGCTTTCGCCCAGGCCTGGCACTTGGGTCATCGCCACCGCGTCCAGCGCTTCCAGGCTGACCTGATCGTCCTGGATGGACAGCGGGGTGTTGACCGCCAGCCGCACCGGGCGCGAGCCCTGTTCCAGGATGGCGCCGGCGCTGAGGCTGGCGCCGCCTCGCAGATCCTCGGCGTCCAGGCTGATGCTGGCGACGCGGCTGTCGGTATGGGTCATCTGGTCGGACAGCACCAGAGTGCCTTCGCGTATCTTCAGCGTGTCCAGCTTGATGGAGAAGCTGCTCTGGCTATGGCGTTGAAACAGATCGGCGATGGATAGGCGGCCGTCTTCGCCGCGGCTGATATTGGCGCTGGGGCCGTACAGCGCCACTGAGCTGACTTCGCGGTTGCCGAACAGCAGCGGCCACCAGGCCAGGCCGACGCGTAGTTCTTCCACTCGGGCGAAGGGCGTTTGCTGGCCCGGCTCGGAGACGGAGAGCTTTTCAATCTGGATGCCGGGGGCGGGAAACAATACGGGGGTGACACGGCCTTCGATGCTGATGACGCGGCCGGTATCTTGCAGGGCGTGGGACAGGGTGCCGCGCACTTGGGCTTCATCGAACTGCCAATAGATCAGCGATTGCACCAGCACGACGACCGCGACCAAGGCGGTGAGGCTGTAAACAGCGATGCGAAGCCACAGCCGGCCGGAGTTCAATTTCATTGGTGGATGCTCGGATGGGCCATGCCAGCGGTTTGATCTAGGTTACTGGTTGGGGAATCGGACTGGAGCGGGTGAAGGGAATCGAACCCTCGTCGTAAGCTTGGGAAGCTTCTGCTCTACCATTGAGCTACACCCGCGCATTTTCGGCTAGAGCGCCCGAATGTAGCGTTTTTTGTCTGTTTTGGCAAGGCGCGCGGCGGCCCCACAGGGGGCTGGCGACAGCGATTGGAGCTAAGCGATTGATAAAAAAGAATACGCGCTCAATGCTCTGCGCGCAGTCCGGCCAGCAGGGCTTCCAATTGATCAGTGGCCTGGCCCCAGCCGCTGGCGAAGCCCATCGCCTCGTGTTCACGCAAGTCGGCCTCGGTCCAATGCAAAACGTCGGCGCGGTAATGGGTTTTGCCGTCGAGGGGCTCGAATTCCAAGGTCACGGTCATGAAGGGCTTGGCCGACGGCAGCCAGGCTTCGGTATAGGCGTCGGTGAAGACCAGGCGGCGTCCCGGCTTCACTTCCAGGTAGACGCCGCGATTGGGGAAGTCCTGTCCTTCCGGGCTGCGCATTACCACGAGGCTGGAGCCGCCGGGCCGGACGTCCAGTTCGGCCGAGGCCACGGTCCACGGACGCGGGGTGAACCATTGGCATAGCAGTCGGGCTTCGGTCCAGGCGCGGTAAACCAGTTCCGGCGGGGCGTCGATCAGGCGTTCCAGCGTGAGCCGGTAAGGGCCATTGGCGTGGTTCATGGCGGATCTTTCGGGCGGGGTATCGGCTCAGATTAGTTCTTCGTCATGGCGACTGCAATCCCGCCGCTGGAATTTGCCGGCGCAGCGCCTGAGCCAGACGAGCGACGCCTTGTTCCAGTTGCGCCGGTTCCAGCGCGCCAAAGCCCAGACGCAGCGCGGGGATGTCGCGGCTGTCGCTGCCGAAGGCGCCGCCGGGCAGAAAACGCACGCCGGCGCTCCGCGCGTCCGCGCTCAGCCGCGGCATGTCCACCCAGGACGGCAGCCGCAGCCATAGCGCAAGCCCGCCTTCCGGCAGCGTGTATTCGGCCAGGCCGGCCAGGTGGCGGTCTATCGCGTCGGCCAGCGCTTGGCGGCGCGCGCGGTAGATGCGCAGCGCGCGGCGGAGATGGCGCTTCAACTCGCCGCTATGCATCAGTTCCGTCACCGCCAGCTCGGTGACGGCGTTTCCCTGGCGGTCTATCAGCATGATGTCGGCGGCGAAACGCTGGATGAGGGCGGGATCGGCCACCAAGTAGCCTACGCGCAGGCCAGGCGCCAGCACTTTGGACAGGGAGCCCACGTAGACGATGCGTTCGGCGGCGTCCAGGCTGGCCATGGGCAGCACCGGGCTGTGGCTGAAATGGAATTCGTAGTCGTAGTCGTCTTCGATGATGGCGAAACCGTAGCGCCGCGACAGGGCGAGCAGTTGCAGTCGGCGTTCTGCCGGCATCATCAGAGTGGTTGGGTACTGGTGGTGCGGGGTCAGGTAGATGGCCTTGACTGCTTGAGTCCGGCATAGCCGTTCCAGCGCGTCCGGCCGCATGCCGGCGGCGTCTTGCTCCACGTCCAGCGGTTGCGCGCCCAGAGAGCGAAAGGCTTCGCGCGCCGGCGGATAGCTGAGCGCGTCCAGCCCCACGGCGTCGCCGGGACGCAACAGCGCGCGGCCGGCCAGATAAATGCCCATTTGGCTGCCGCGCACCACGCAGATGCGCTCGGCGTCGGCGTTGAGGCCGCGCTCCATGTCCAGCATTTCCGCCAAGGCCTGGCGCAAGGGCAGTTCGCCGCGCGGGTCGCCGTAGGCCAGCCGCCCGGCGCGGGCCGCGGCGATCAGCGCGCGGCGGTAGGCGCGGCCCAGCACGTCGAAGGGAATCAGCCGCGAATCCGGCACCCCGTCGCCAAAGTCGATGTCGTCGTTTGCAGGGATGTTTGTAGGCGTCCGCGCGGCGGTCGGCGCGGCCCGCGGCGTCAGCAGCGGCAGGCTGGGCGCGACGAAGGTGCCTCGCCGGCCCTGTGTCAGCAGCCAACCCTGAGCCGCCAGTTCCTCATAGGCCAGCACCGCGGTCTTGCGGTTGACGCCTAGTTGCGCGGCCAACTCGCGGCTGCCCGGCAGCGGCGCGCCCGGCCGCAGCCGGCCGCGCTGGATGTCGGTGCTGATCTGCTGGGCGATTTGCAGATGCACCGGCAGCCCGCCGTCTCTATCCAGGCTGAGTTGCAAATCCCATTTGCGCAGCATGCGCGGCCTCCTTCCCTAATGTGTGCATTTTGGTTCTGGACCATCAATTTTATCAAAACTGGATGTTTTTGCTGGTCCAAAGGCGGCCTAAAGTCTAGCCGTTCATCTGCGCCGCCGACGCGGCGCGCGAGATATCAAGGAGCGGCAAATGAGGGAGCAGGAAGACAGCGGCGCGCGCGGCTACCGGCTGGCGGTGATGGAGCGCTTGGGACGCGATGTCCGCCGATTGCGGTTGGAGTGCGTTGACGCGGCGCCGCTGCGTTTTCGCAGCGGGCAGTTCGTTTCGGTGACGGCTCCGGGCGGGCTGACGCGCAGTTATTCGATGGCGGCGGCTCCGCGAGCTGATGGCGATATCGAGCTGCATGTGAGGCTACAGCCGGGCGGCGCTTTTTCCGAGTGGTTGCGCCGGCAAGCGAGGCCGGGAGACACGCTATGGCTGGAGGGGCCATACGGCGATTGCGTCTGGCGGGAGGACTCCGGCGCCGAGCGGTCGTTGATGTTGGCGACCGGCACCGGCATCGCGCCGCTGCGGGCGATGTTGCAGCAGGGGCTGGGAGTGCCCGGAGCGCGACCCGTGACCTTGTATTGGGGCGGCCGCAAAGCGGACGACCTGTATTTGCTTGAGGAGATGCGGGAGTGGGAGCGCGAGCGTCCGGGCTTTCGTTTCGAGCCGGTGCTGTCCGAGGCCGGGCCGGGCTGGCATGGACGGCGCGGCTTCGTGCAACAGGCGGCGGCGGAGGATTACCCCTGTTTGCGCGCCGCCGAGGCCTACGCCTGCGGCGCGCCGGCAATGGTGGACGCGGCGCGTCAGTTGTTGTCTCGGGAGTGCGGCCTGCCGGAGGAGCGCTTCCTGGCGGACGCGTTTCAGCCGGCGGTTTCAGCCGCGCCAGCCTCGGAAGCCATGGCTTTAAGCGTGCGCGTCGCGGATGGCGGGGAGCAGCGGCTGGAGGTGGCCGCTTCCGGCAGCCTGATGCAGGCGCTGGCCGCCGCCGGGCTGATGCGCGGCGTTTGCGGCGGGCAGGCCGCCTGCGGCACTTGCCTGGTTCGCGTCGAGCGGGACTGGCTGCTGCGTTTGCCGGCGATGGAGCGTGCGGAGCGGCGGCTGTTGGCGGCGCTGGAAGCCGGCGACGACCACAGCCGGTTGGCCTGCCAGATCGCCTTGCATCCGCGTTTGCAGGGTCTGAGCGTTGTCATTCCAGGGTAGGCGGCCGCCTGCCCGTATTTAGCAAAGGAGCATGAAATGGAAGCAAATATTCAGCAATCGGCTTTGGAAGGCGTGGGGCCGGCTTTTGACCCGAGGCAATTGATGGCGGTGCGCGATAAAACCCGACAGGCGATTGCGCTGATCGCCGCGGCGATGCAACCCGGAATGCTGGAAGAGGACGCGGTGGAACTGGCCAAGGATATTCTGGCGGAGCGCGGCATGTTGCGGGGCTGGCACGATGTCTATGTGCGCTTTGGCCGCAACACGCTGAAGACTTTCGGCGCGGCGTCCGATCCCGGAGTGCGCCTGGGCGACGATGACATTTTCTTCATAGATATCGGCCCGGTGTGGAAGCAGTGGGAGGGCGACGGCGGCGACAGCTTCGTTACCGGCTCGGACCCGGAGATGGCGCGCTGCGCCGCCGACGCCCGCGCCATCTTCCATGAGGTGAGGCGCAAATGGGCGAGCGAGGGCTGTAGCGGGCGCGAGCTGTACCGGTTTGCCGAGGACTGCGCCGCCGGCCGCGGCTGGACGCTGAACCTGGACCTGTCCGGGCATCGGCTGGCGGACTTCCCGCATGCGGCCATTCACGAGGGGCCGCTGGCGGAGGTGGATTTCACCCCGGCGAGGATGTTATGGGTGTTGGAAATCCACATTCGCCACCCGTCGCGGCCTTTCGGCGCCTTCTTTGAGGACATGTTGCTGGAGGATGTCTGCTTCGCGGAGTAAGGGCTTGTTTACAAGCCCAGCTCGCTCAGGCCGGGATGATCGTCCGGCCTGCGTCCCAGCGGCCAGTGGAACAGGCGCTCGTCCTCGCGGATGGGCAGATCGTTGATGCAGGCGTAACGACGCCGCATCAGGCCGTCTGCGGCGAACTCCCAGTTTTCGTTGCCGTAGGAACGGAACCACTGGCCGGCCTCGTTCCGCCATTCGTAGGCGAAGCGCACCGCGATGCGCTCGCCGTCGTGGGCCCATAGTTCCTTGATCAGCCGGTATTCATGTTCGCGCCGCCATTTGCCGGCGAGGAAGTCGACGATCTGCGCGCGGCCGCGCGGGAATTCGGCGCGGTTGCGCCACTGGCTGTCTTCGGTATAGGCCTGAGCCACTTGTTCCGGGTTGCGGCTGTTCCAGCCGTCTTCGGCCAGGCGGACTTTGAGGACGGCGCCGGCGCGGTCGAAGGGAGGCAGCGGGGGACGAAGGGCATCGGACGGGGACATTTTGTTCTCCATGGGGATGTGTGAAGGAGCGGCCAGTGTGCGCCGCCGCAGCAGCGGGCGGAATAGCCGCCGCGAGCAATGCACTATTGCGCATGGCGCAAGAGCGCCCGGGCCGGACTGGCGCGCCGCTCGCGCTTGAGGCAGACTGCCGGACTGGGGCGCTCCGCCAGATCTTGCCGAATCCACGCCGTGAACAAATACAGCCAAATCTTTTCCGACATCGTCGC
The DNA here is from genome assembly GCF_015291765.1 of Chromobacterium sp. Rain0013. Taxonomy (NCBI): domain Bacteria; kingdom Pseudomonadati; phylum Pseudomonadota; class Betaproteobacteria; order Neisseriales; family Chromobacteriaceae; genus Chromobacterium; species Chromobacterium sp. Rain0013. Next base: position 4,546,084 of record NZ_CP031514.1, on the reverse strand, counting down.
CGACATCGACAACCAGCGTTATCAGCAGGGCGACCGCATTCCTTCCGAAACCGAGTTGATGGAGGGCTACGAGGCCAGCCGCGGCACCGTGCGCAAGGCGGTGGACATGCTGCAGGAGCGCGGCTATGTGCAGAAGATCCACGGCAAGGGCGTGTTTGTGCTGCGCTCCGGCAATATCGAGTTCCAACTCAGCGGCATTGTCAGTTTCAAGGAGGCGCACCAGCATCTGGGCCGCCGCGTCAGCTCCCGGGTGGCGGAGATGGAGACGGTGCCGGCGGATGCGCAACTGGCCAGGCTGCTGGACGTGCGCGAGAAAACCCCGCTGCTCAAGATCAAGCGGGTGCGCAATATCGACAATGAAAACGTGATCCTGGACATCAACTATTTCGTCGCCAGCCTGGTGCCGGGGCTGGACCGTGAAGCCGCCGCCGGCTCCATCTACGAGTTCATCGAACAGCGGCTGGGCCTGAACATCAGCTACGCCCGCCGGGTGATAGAGGCGCAGGCCTGCAACGACGACGACCGCCGCTACCTGGACCTGAACGGCATGGACCACGTGATCGTGGTCAAGAACCACACCCATCTCTATGACGGCCGGCAGTTCGAATACACCGAATCCCGCCATCGGCTGGACAAATTCTTCTTCTCCGACGTCGCCCGCCGTAAATAGCGGCCCGGCGGCGCGCCCCGTCATTCCTTGACCTGAAGCGATTTATGGCGCCTGTTGCGTTAGCGCATCGGCGCGTTTGATTTTGCGCAAACTCGTCTATACGAGTATTGACACAACTCGTCTGTACCAGTTAGCGTGCCATCAGCATCGGCGGCGCTTGCCAATACCGCCGCCAGGTTTGATAACGGGCTAGACGGCGCAGACCGGCAGGCCGAGAGATACAGGGACCCTCAGATGAGCCACGATTACCACAAGATCGCCGCGCGGATACTCGAAGCGGTGGGCGGCCGCGACAACCTGCAACAGGCCGCGCACTGCATTACCCGGCTGCGCTTGTCCTTGAAGGACGAAAGCCGGGTGGACCAGGAGGCGCTGCGCCAGGTGGAGTTGATCAAGGGTCAGTTCAGCCACGGCGGCGTGTTCCAGATAGTGATCGGTTCCGGCGACGTGGACCGGGTCTACCAGCCCTTGATCGAGCTGGCGGCGCTGCAACGCGCCACGGTGGCCGAGGTCAAGTCCAGCGGCGATCAGAAGCAGGGTCGTTTGCAGCAGCTGGTCAAAGTGTTCTCCGATGTGTTCATGCCCATCCTGCCCGCCATCATCGTGGCCGGCCTGCTGATGGGGCTGAACAATCTGCTGGGCGCCAAGAGCATGTTCATCGACGGCAAGAGCCTGCTGGACGCCTACCCGGGCCTGGACGGGGTGTGGGGGCTGATCAATATGATGGCCAACACCTCCTTTGTGTTCCTGCCGGCGCTGGTGGGCTGGTCCGCTGCCAAGCGTTTTGGCGGCAGCGAGGTGCTGGGCATCGTGCTGGGTCTGCTGCTGGTGCATCCGGATCTGCTCAACGCCTGGAACTACGGCAAGGCCGCCGCCGGGCTGGATGGGGCGGCGCTGCCGTATTTCGATGTGCTGGGCTGGTTCCGCATCGAGAAAGTGGGTTATCAAGGCCAGATCCTGCCCATCCTGGCCGCCACCTGGGTGATGTGTAGGGTGGAGCTGTGGCTGCGGCCGCGGGTGCCCAATTCCATCCAGTTGCTGGTGGTGCCCATCGTCACCATCGTGGTGAGCGGCGTGCTGGCGCTGGCGGTGATTGGTCCGGTGGCGCGCCACCTGGGCATCGCCATTACCGACGCGCTGGTTTATGTGTTCAACCTGGCGCCGCTGCTGGGCGCGATGTTGTTCGGCGCCTTGTACGCGCCGCTGGTGTTGACCGGCATGCACCATATGTTCATCGCGGTGGATCTGCAGCTGATCGCCAATCAGGGCGGCACCTTCATCTGGCCGATGATCGCCTTGTCCAATATCGCCCAAGGCAGCGCCGCGCTGGCGATGTTCTGGCTGGCGCGCGCCAGCAATGAGAAGAGCATGGCGTCCACTTCGGCGATTTCCGCCTTCTTCGGCATCACCGAGCCGGCGATGTTCGGCGTCAACCTGCGCTACAAGCTGCCGTTCTACGCGGCGCTTGTCGGCTCGGCGCTGGCGGCCGCCACCATCACCCTCAGCCACGTGCGTGCTTCGGCGATCGGCGTCGGCGGCTTGCCGGCCTTCATCTCCATCATCCCGCAGCAGATTCCGATGTTCATGGTGGGCATGGTGGTGGCCCTGGTGGCGCCGTTCGCTCTGACCTGGGTATTGGCGCGCCGCCAGTTGCCGCAGTCCTGATACGAAAGCCGTTCCGATGAAGAAGAACCTGAAATCCGCGGTGGTGTACCAGATCTACCCCAAGAGCTTTTACAGCCACCACGGGGCGGCCACCGGCGATTTGCTGGGCGTGGCCGACAAGCTGGACTACCTGGCCTGGCTGGGGGTGGATTATATATGGCTGACGCCGTTCTATCGTTCGCCGCAGCGCGACAACGGCTACGACGTCAGCGATTACTACGCGATCGATCCGGCTTACGGCAGCATGGCCGATTTCGAGCTATTGCTGGCCGAGGCCCGGCTGCGCGGCATCGGGGTGATGCTGGACATCGTGGTCAACCATACCTCCACCGATCACCCCTGGTTCCGTCAGGCGTTGCAGGGCAGGGACAATCCCTATCGAGACTTCTATATCTGGCGGGACAGGCCCAACAACTGGCGCTCCAAGTTCGGCGGTTCCGCTTGGGAGCGGGACGAGGCCAGCGGTCAGTATTATCTGCACCTGTTCGACAAAACGCAGGCGGACCTGAACTGGGACAACCAGGCGGTGCGGCGCGCGGTGTTCGACATGATGAATTTCTGGGCGGATAAGGGCGTGTCCGGCTTCCGGCTGGATGTGATCAATCTGATCTCCAAGGATCCGGCTTTCTCCGAGGACGACAGCGACGGCCGCCATTTCTACACCGACGGCCCGCGAGTGCATGAGTACCTGCAGCAGATGCATCGCGAAGTGTTCGCCGGCCGGGATTTGATGACAGTGGGCGAGATGTCGTCCACCTCGCTGGAACATTGCGTCGCCTATTCGCACCCCGAGCGGCGCGAACTGTCGATGACCTTCAATTTCCACCATCTGAAGGTGGATTATCCGGACGGCGAGAAGTGGCGGGCCGCGCCCTTCGACTTCATCGCGCTCAAGCGCATTCTGTCTGACTGGCAGCGCGGCATGCACGAGGGCGGCGGCTGGAACGCTCTGTTCTGGTGCAACCACGACCAGCCGCGAGTGGTGTCGCGCTTCGGCGACTCCGGCCGCTACCGCGTGGAGTCCGCCAAGATGCTGGCGTCCACGCTGCACGGCCTGCAAGGCACGCCCTACATCTATCAGGGCGAGGAAATCGGCATGGCCAACCCCGGTTTCTCCGACATCGAAGACTACCGAGACGTGGAAACCCACAATGCTTATCGCCAGTTGCTGGCTAGCGGCCTGGACCGCGAGCAGGCGATGGCGGCGATCCGGCAGAAGTCGCGCGACAACTCGCGCACTCCGATGCAATGGGACGACAGCCGTTTCGCCGGCTTTTCGCGGCGTGAGCCGTGGATAGGGCTGGCGCCGGACGCGGCGACGGTGAACGTCGCCGCCGCGCGTCGCGATCCGGACTCGGTGCTGCAGCACTACCGGCGCTTGATCGCGCTGCGCAAGCAATACCCGATCTTCAGCGACGGCGATTACCGCTGCCTGACGCCGGAGGATCCGGCGCTGTGGGTCTACGCGCGGACCGGCGAGCGCGAGAAGCTGTTGGTGATCAGCAATTTCAGCGCCGAGGAGCGAGATTACTCGCCGCCGGCCGACTACCTGAGTCCGAACCATGCCTGGCAGTTGCTGTGCGCCAATTACGCCGACGCGGCGGCTCATCCCGCCCGGGCGCGGCTGCGGCCTTACGAATCGTTGATCTACCGCGCCGTTCTGAACTGAGCCTCGGAATTTTCGAGGAGTTAATCCTCTGCGAGCTGCCGGCATTCCCGGCCGGCAGGCCGCGTTGTGCCCAAAACTAAGGGAAATGGAGAGAACAATGACTCAATTCACCCCCCGCGGCCTGGCCTTGCTGGCCTTGTCCGCCCCCCTGCTGCTGCCCGCCGCCGCGCAAGCGCTGGATTTTCACGGCTACGCCCGCCTGGGCGCCGGCGGTTCAGACAGCGGCGGCAAGCAGAGCTGCTTTCAGCTGGCCGGCGCCGAAACCAAGTACCGGCTGGGCAACGAATGCGAACAGTACGCCGAGCTGGAACTGGGCCAGCAGCTATTCCAGGCCGAGAACGGCAGCAAGCTCAGCGTGGTGGGCATGGCCAGCCTGTACAACCGCAACGGCCATTCGCTGACTTTTCAGGGCGACAACGGCAATGTCCGCTTGCCGCAGGCCTACGCCAAATGGAGCGATATCCCGGAACTGAACGGCGCCACGCTGTGGGCGGGCCGGCGCTATTACAAGCGGCACGACGTGCATATCGCCGACTTCTATTTCTGGAACCCCAGCGGCACCGGTTTCGGTCTGGAGGACTTCAAATTGGGCCAAGCGCTCAAGCTCAGCTATGCCTTCTCGCGCAACGACAATTGGTGGCAGGCGGATCAGGCTAATAAGCATGATCTGCAATTGGGCGGCATCGCCGTCAATCCCGGCGGCGAGTTGACTCTGGGCCTCAGCTACATCCAGCGCGCCGGCCAGGTGACGGGCGCGAACAGCGGCTGGTCGCTCAGCGCCTTGCACGAGCAAAAAGGCGTGTTGGGCGGACGCAATCTGTTTGCGTTGCAATACGGGGTGGGGCCGGGCACCGGCCTGGGCGGCACCGGCAGTCTCGTCAGCGACAGCGGCACGCGGCGCAGCCGGCTGGTGGAGGCGCTGGACTGGCAAGCCACGCGAGAGTTCGGCGGCCAGTTGATGCTGGCCTGGCAACGCGACGCGCGGCCGGACGGCGGGCAGACCTGGTGGTCGGCCGGCGCGCGGCCGGTCTACGCCTTTGGCGAGCGCTTCAAGCTGGCGGCCGAAGTGGGCTTCGACCGGGTCAAGGCCGCCGATGGCCAAGTCCGCACCCTGAGCAAGTTCACCATCGCGCCGACGCTGGCGCTGGACAAGGCGTTCTGGAGCCGGCCGGAACTGCGTTTCTTCTATACCTACGCGCGTTGGAACCGCGCCGCCCAGCAGGCGGCCGCGCCCGGCTCGACTTTGGCCGACGGCGGCGCCTTCGGCCATGCGCTGAGCGGCTCCACCTTCGGGGTGCAGCTGGAACACTGGTGGTGAGCAATGTTTGAGCGCAGCGGGCGAGGTCCATCAAATTTTTTGAATGTCTCGCCCGGATAATTGATCTGTCGATCCCGCCCGGCGGCTGTTAGATTGCCTGTCTGAAGCTAGACGGGAGGGACTATGCCGGACATCAACGCTCTATTTCGGGCCCGCATCGGCTGGGATGCGCAGCGGCCACTGGCCTTCGAAGACATTGACGCTTTGTTGCGCGAGACGGCATTGAGTCTGCCGTTTGAAAATCTGAGCCTGTTTCAGGGCGGTCCCGAACCGATCAGCGAGCGGGGCTTGCTTGAAAAAATCGCGCTACGCGACGAAGGGGGCCTGTGTTACGAGCTCAACCCCTTGCTCTATCTGTTCCTGCGCCGCAACGGCCTGGAAGCCAGCCTGATCCGCGCCACGATCTTCGACGAGAACAGCCAGGACTGGCTGCCGCTGGGCGGCACCCATGTCGCCATTCTGTTGTGGCACCAAGGTCAGGGCTATTTGCTCGATTGCGGCTACGGCCTGAAGCAACCGCTGCGCATGGTGCCGCTGTGCGGCGAAGTGGCGCGCTCCGCCAACGGCGACTACCGGGTGGCCTGGCCGGCCGGCGCCGGCTTCGCGCAACTGGAACGGCGGCCCCCGGGTGAGGGCGAGGGCTGGCGCATCGCCTACGGTTTTGACCTGGACGATGAGATTGCCGATTGCGGCGCGCTGAGCGAGATCCAGCGCCGCATCGCCGAAGACCCGCGCTCGCCGTTCAACAAGACCCGGCTAATGGCCTTGCTGACCGCCGAAGGCAGCCGGGTGCTGACCGAGGAGACGCTGACCGAGACTCGCAACGGCAGGCAATGTCGGCTGGCGCTGGCCCCGGGCGAGTTTGAGACCTTCCGCCGTCTGTTCACCCGGCGTTTCAGCAAGTTGCCGGCTTAAGCGGCGAGGGCTTGCCGCCAGCGCCCGGACAGGTACACTGGGCGCTGGTCCATTCCTTCAAGGGGAGCTTAGCCGCTATGTCCGCCCTGTTACGCGCCGCCCGTCGTTTTGCCCCGACCCGCATGCTGCTGGCCCGTCCACGCCTGGTGGGGGCCGCCGCTGTCGGCCTGCTGGCTTTGCAGACGCTGCCGTGGCTATTGCCGTTGCAGGACATCACCCGCTACATCGTGGCGTGGAACGTCGGCGTGCTGCTCTACTTGGCGCTAGTGGCCTGGATGATGTTCAGCGAGGGTCGTCAGCATATTCGTCATTGGGCCAGGCTGGAGGACGAGGGGCAGACGTTGGTGATGACGCTGGCCGTGCTGGCGGCGATGGCCAGCCTGGCCGCCATCGTGCTGGAACTGGCGGTCGTCAAGGACCTGCACGGCTGGCCGCGCGCCGGCCACGTCGCGCTGGCCATCCTGACCATTTTTTCCTCCTGGGCCTTCATCCATGTGATGTTCGCGCTGCATTACGCGCGCGCTTATTACAACGCTCACGCGCGCGGCCTGGCTCCTGGCCTGGAGTTTCCCGGCAAGGAAGAGCCGGATTACGGCGACTTCCTCTATTTCGCCTGCATTATCGGCACATCCGGGCAGACCGCCGATATTAGCTACACCACCAGCGCCATGCGCAAGGTGGGCACGCTGCATTGCGTGCTGTCTTTCTTTTTCAACGCCACGGTGTTGGCCTTGATGATTAATATCGCCGCCGGCCTGATCTGATGCCGGCGCGCAGCGAGACCCCATGTTGAACGCTTTGAAATTGTTGTTGTTGTTCGGCCTGACCGCCGTGGCGGAAATCGTCGGTTGTTACTTGCCCTGGCTGTGGCTGCGCAAAGAGGGGCCGTTGTGGTTGTTATTGCCGGCGGCGCTGGCCTTGATGCTGTTCGTCTGGCTGCTCAGTCTGCACCCGGCGGCGGCGGGCCGGGTTTATGCCGCCTACGGCGGCGTCTACGTGGCGGTGGCGCTGTTGTGGCTGTGGCTGGTGGACGGCATCCGGCCCAGCGCCTGGGACATGGCTGGCGCGGCGGTGGCCTTGTGCGGGATGGCCATCATCATGCTGGCGCCGCGGCCGGGCTGAGAACCCGTTGATGATCCGCCGCATTGCGCGGCGGCATGAAAAAACCGGGCTTGGGCCCGGTTTTTTTTGACGGCGGCGCGATTCAAACGGACGGAGGCAGCGTGTCGGCGAAGGACGGCCGCGTCATCAGCCGCTCCAGCAGGCTGGCCAGATTGGGGTGGCTGTCGCGCCAGTCTATTTCCGGGAAGCGGAAGTCCAGATAGCCCAGGCAGGTGCCGACGGCGATGTCGGCCAGGCTGTAGCCCACGCCGTTGCACCACTGGCGGTCGGCCAGATCGGCGGCGAGCGCGGCCAGGCCGCGGTCTATCTTGCCGCGTTGGCGGGCGATAGCTTCCGGCATCTGTTTGTCGTCCGGGCGGCGTTTTTCCAGCACGATGGCCACCGCGGCGTCGACGATGCCGTCGGCCAGCGCTTCCCAGCGCCGAGTGGCGATCAGCAGGCGGTTTTCCTGGGGAAGAATGCGCGATACCGGCGAGATGTTATCCAGATACTCGGCGATGACGCGCGAGTCGTAGAGCGTCGAGCCGTCATCCAGTTCCAGAACCGGCACCTTGCCCAGAGGATTGTAGTCGCCAACGCGGGTGTCCGCGTTCCATGGCACGTCTTCCTCCAGCGGGCAGTCTATTTTCTTTTCGGCCAGCACGATGCGCACCTTGCGGGCGTAGGGGCTGGTCAACGAGGCGATCAGTTTCATGTTTCGGGTCGTTCTGGATGATGGCAGGCGAAGTGCTCGCCGGACGGATAAGGCCCGGCGAGCGACTACTTTAGCGCAATGCCGTGGCGGCTGGAAGGCTTACTTCAACTCCACCTTGCCGCTGACTTGCAGTTGCAGTTGAGATTGTCCTGGCTGCAGGTCCGGTTGCGCCACTTCCGCGTTGGCGGCCATGCCGGCGGCCTTCATCATCATAGGCGGACGAAAGATGGGCGACTGGCTTCCAATATCCAGTTCCTTGATATTGCTGACATTTTTCCCGATGGCCTTGGCGGCGATCTTGGCTTGGGCTTCCAGATTGGCGATGGCTTCCGGCAGCATGCTCTGTTCCGCTTCCTTGCGCGCCTGGTCGGATACGCTGAACTGCAGCCCTTGCAGCAATAGGTTCTGTTGCAGTTTGGCCATCAGTTCGGCGGCCTGGGCGAAATCGCGGCTTTTCAGCTGGATTTCCACCCGGCCTTGCCAGCCCTGGATCTTGCCGTTTTTGTCGTAATTGGGCCAGGTGTTGTAGCCGCCGCTGGACAGCTGCACTTTGGTATAGGTTCTGCCCAGAGCGATGCTCTGGGCGGCGGCCTTGTTCAGGCGGTCGGCCAACACCGCAGGCTGAGCGTTGCTCAACTGCTGGTAGAAGGTGGCGCTGATCTGGTCGTTGGGCACTTCACGCTGGGCGCTGGCGGACAGATTGAGCTGGGTGGCGTCGGCCAGGGCCGGGGCGGCGCTGACGGCGAGCAGGGTTCCTAAGCTGGCAAGCAAGAGAGTCTGTTTGTTCATGTGTCGATTCCCATGACATTGTTGTCTTGATCGGAAAAGTCCGATTCGCAGTGTGTAGGCCCATCATGCCCGAGAAAAGTTTCCGACGGCATACTGTCCTTCGGCCAGTTCTATCCGGTTGCGGCCGTTACGTTTGGCCCGATAGAGCTGGCTGTCCGCGGCGCGGAACAGGCTGGACAGGCCATCATAGGGCTGCTGGCTGGTGCTGGCCACGCCAATGCTGACGCTGATGCGCAAGGGCGGGGCGGCTGAGGCAGGTTGCGGCCGCAGATCGGCCACCGCTCGCATGAGGCGTTGGGCTGCCGCGTGAGCGTCGTGCAAGCCGGTGCGCGGCAGCAGCATCACGAATTCCTCGCCGCCGTAACGGCCCACTATGTCGCCGGCGCGCGCTTGGGCGCGCAGACAGGCGGCCAGTTGTTGCAGCACCAGATCGCCGCATTGGTGGCCGTGGCGGTCATTGATGCTTTTGAAGTGATCGACGTCCAAGAGTAGCAGGGCCAGCGGCTTGCGCTCGCGCCAGGCGCGGCGGCAGGCTGCCTCGGCCAGTTCGCGGAAGCCGCGCTGGTTGAGCAGATTGGTCAGGCCGTCGTGACTGGCCTGGTGCTGGGTCCGTTCCAGCGCGCGTTCGTAGCAGATGTACAGCGCGCACAAGATGAAGCTGAAACTAAGCCAGTGCATGCCTAGAGAACTGAGCATGGAAAAGCTCATGGAGTCGGCGTTGTAAACGTTGCCGGCCCAGATGGTGTGTACGATGCGCGCCAGCGCCAACAGGGCATAAAGCAGGCTGACAGCCAGCGCCATTTTGCGGCCGGCGCCGGCGATGCGGGAGTGCCCAGGCCATAGTTCGCGGGCGGCCAGCAGCCAGGCGACCAGATAGACCAGGCAGATCGCGATGGTGCGCTGTCCCATATCGGCCGGGCCGGCTTGAAGATAGGCGGCCATGCCGGCGGCAACCAGCAACAGGCTTTGCCAGACGCGCGGACTCTTGCCGTTCAGATGGCGGATGCCGCAGAGCGCGAGGGGATGAAACAGCATCCACAGCAGATTGTTGAATACCAGTTGCGGCCATGGCGGCAGGCCGATGGGCAGCAGGCTGAACATGCCGCCCAGGCTGACGCTGGCGCCGGCCGCGCAGAAATACAGGAAGGCCCGCTCACCGCGGTTGCGCAGCCAGAACATCGTGATAATGGCGGTCAGCGCCAGGCCGTAGCCGGTGGTGCTGAGCACGGTGGCCTGGAAGTCGAGGATGCTTTGCATGTGGGGTCTGTTCAAAGTCTGCTGTGCGTCGTGAAACCTCGCGCGGCGGGCGCGGCGTCTTGTCTCGCGAGCGGTGGCCAGAGCTTGAACAGATGACTGGCGGGCGCGCTTTGCAAGGTGAATTATGACAAGCGGCCCATGATAGGGCCGTTGTCCATGAGCTTCAATCCGCAAAGCTACGCAGCCAGGCTGACAAATCCCGACATTCACGCCGTCGGGATCCATTTGTCCTGTCAGGCCAGGTATTCGTATCCAGGCAGCGTCAGGAACTCGACAAAATCGTCGGAGGTGGTCAGCAGGTAGAACATCGCGGCGGCATCGTCGTACTGGCGGGTCCAGCGCGCGCCGTACTCGGCCTTGAGCTTGGCCACTTCCGCCGCGTGCAACTGGTGGAACAACTCGGCTGTTACTTTGCGGCCGTCGTCCAGCACGCCCTTGGGGCTGCGTATCCATTGCCAGATCTGAGAGCGGGAGATCTCCGCGGTGGCGGCGTCTTCCATCAGGTTATGGATGGGAACGCAGCCGTTGCCGGAAATCCAGGCGCCCAGGTACTGGATGCCCACATTGATGTTCATCGCCAGTCCGGCTTCGGTGATCGGCGCTTCCGGGCGGAAGTCCAGCAGTTCGGCGGCGCCGACCTGAACGTCCGGCCGTTGTTTGGCGATCTGGTTGGGCGCGTTGCCCAGCACTTTGCCGAAGGCCTCGGCGGCGATGGGCACCAGGCCGGGGTGGGCCACCCATCCGCCGTCGTAACCGTCGGCGGCGTCGCGCTCCTTGTCCGCCCGGACGCCGGCCAGCGCCTTCTCATTGGCCGCCGGATCGTTCTTGATCGGGATCAGCGCCGCCATGCCGCCTATCGCCGGCGCCGCGCGGCGGTGGCAAGTCTTCAGCAGCAGCAGCGCGTAGGCGCGCATAAAGGGCACGGTCATGGTGATCTGTGCGCGGTTGGCCAGACAGAAGTCGCGGTTCTGACGGAATTTCTTGATGCAACTGAAAATATAGTCCCAGCGGCCGGCGTTGAGGCCGGCGCTGTGCTCGCGCAGTTCGTACAGAATTTCGTCCATTTCGAAAGCGGCGAGTATGGTTTCGATCAGCACTGTGGCCTTGATCGTGCCCTGCGGGATGGACAGCTCCTGTTGGGCGAACACGAATACCTCGTTCCACAGCCGCGCTTCCAGATGGCTTTCCATCTTGGGCAGGTAGTAATAGGTGGCGCTGCCCACGCTGCGCAGATAGGCGATGTTGTGGAAGAAGGACAAGGCGAAGTCGAACAGCGCGCCGGAGACGATGTCGCCGTCCACCTTGACGTGTTTTTCCATCAGGTGCCAGCCGCGCGGACGCAGCAGCAGGGTGGCGGTATCGGCGTTGAGCCGGTACTGCTTGCCGTCGGGGTTGGAGAAGGAGATGGTCTTGCGGTAGGCGTCGCGGACATTGATCTGGCCGTTGATCTGGTTGTCCCAGCTGGGGCAGTTGGAGTCCTCGAAATCCGCCATGAAGCTCTTGGCGCCGGAATTGAGCGCGTTGATCATCATCTTGCGGTCTACCGGGCCGGTGATTTCCACGCGGCGGTCCAGCAAATCGTCCGGCAGCGGCGCGATCTTCCAGTCGCCGGCGCGTATGGCGGCGGTTTCCGGCAGGAAGTCCGGCAGCTTGCCCGCGTCCAGCTCGGCTTGGCGCGCGGCGCGGGCGGCCATCAGTTCACGGCGGCGAGGTTCGAAGCGGCGGTGCAGCTTGGCGACGAAGGCCAGCGCGTCGTGGCTGAGGATGTCGGCGTAGGCCGGGGTGAGCGTTGCGAGGATTTCGATCCCCTGAGGAAGCGTGGCTGCCATGTTGGGACTCCTTTGCAGTGTTGGCCGGGGCGGGAGGCGCCCGCGTTTGGACCTGGGACAATGAAACGGGACCTGGCTAGTCTAGCTAGGCAAAGCATAAAAAAAAATGCATATATAGACATATCATCTTTTACTTTTTGTTAGCTAATCGTGAGGCGGCCTGAATGTTGAAACAAATGGAGACCTTCGTCGCCGTGGTGTCGCAGGGCAGCTTGTCGGCCGCCGCGCGCCAGGAGGGGGTGGTGCCGGCCATCATTGGCCGGCGCATAGACGCGCTGGAGAATCGGCTGGGCGTCAAGCTGCTGACCCGCAGCACGCGCAGCCTGGCCTTGACCCAGGAGGGGGCGGCCTTTTTCGAAGACTGTCAGCGCATCCTCGCCGATCTTGAAGACGCGGAGGCGGCGGTGGCTTCCGGCAGCGGCCGCGCGCGAGGCCATTTGCGGGTTTCGGCGCCGGCCGGTTTCGGCCGCAAGCACGTGGCGCCGCACATCGCGGGCTTTCAGCAACTTCACCCGGACGTGAAGGTGACGCTGGATCTGTCTGACCGCTTGGTGGACCTGCAGCGCGACCGCATCGACTGCGCGATCCGCATTTCAGACCTGGCGGATTCCTCGCTGGTGGCGATCCGGCTGGCGGAGAACCGTCGCGTGGTGGTGGCGGCCCCGGCCTATCTGGCGCGTCACGGTTTGCCGCTCCGGCTGGAGGACCTGGCCGAGCACAACTGTCTGTCGCTGGGGGAGAGTCAGAGCCGCGGCTGGGCGTTTCGTCGCGAGGGCGAGGCGGTGAACCTGCGCGTGTCCGGCCGGCTGGAGTGCAACGACGGCGCGGTGTTGCACGATTGGGCATTGCAGGGTTTGGGTTTGGCCTGGCGTTCGCTGTGGGAAGTGAAGGACGATCTATCCGATGGCCGCTTGGTGACGGTGCTGGACGAGTTCTCCGCGCCGGACTATCCGGTATGCGCGGTGGTGCCGCAGCGGCGCTTGCTGCCGGCGCGAGTGCGGCACTTCGTCGACTATCTGCGGTCAGTGTATGCTGACGCGGCTTATTGGAATTGAGGCGATGAAGATGAAAACAGCGATGGTGGCGCTCCTGGCGGCGCTGGCCGCCGCTCCGGCCTGGGCCGGCGCGGGCACGGTGGGGCTTAGCTGCCTGCCGTCGGCCGGCGCCGGCGTGGACATGCGCGAATGGCTGCTGGATCGGCTGGTTTTGAAGGGCGCGGCAGTGGATGAGACGCGGCCTCAATGGAAGCTGTGTTTCAAGCAAAGCCAGCAGCGCCAGGTGTATTGGCCGGCGGACGGTTGGTATGCCGGCGGCTGGCGAGATTGGCGCTACGGCGGCGGCATGTACTGGTCGCCGGACTATCAGGTGAGAACCGTGCGCACGTTGGCGCTGGAAGTGGTCAACAGCGCGGACGGCGCGGTGTTGTGGCAGGGCCAGCAGGAGTTGGGCGATGGGGACAACGGGCGCCAGCAATTGGAGAACGCGGCGCGCAAATTGATAGATTTGATGCCATTGCCATGATTTGTTTTGCGCTATGATGACGTGCAGGGTTTGCCAATGGCGTGCTATATGGGGTTTCCCGTATTGCCGGCCTCAGGCCCTGCGGTACTATCGCATTCTTCCCCGGCATGAACTGCGTGGATCGGCGGCTAGTCAAGAACGGCGAACAAAATCAGCGTAGCGTCTGAGAACCGGTTCAATATCTGCTGTGCGTTGGCGATACAGCGTCGAAATCAGCTTAGAAATGCTTATGTACTTGTGTACATTCCGCGTTCTTAGCCATTTTCGCCTTGTCTCGCCCTTGCTCGCTGGATTTTGAACAGCTTCTTAAGGCAGGGCGCGTCGACGAAGACCGTACACAGAGTACGGCGAGTCGACGCAACGCCGCATCAGGATTTTGTCGTGCCGCTTTAAGCCGACGGCGGACAGGACAGCAGGGGAGAGGACACAACAGATCATACAGGCCCCATCCGAGTATGAAGCGCCCGCCGGACAGCGGGCGCTTTGTCGTTGTACCGGACGGCCGTTACGGGACAGTGAAACAAATGAGTTTGATGCGCAAAAAGAGCGTCCAGGGAATGCTGGCTACCGCTCAGACCTCGCGTGGGCTTCGCAAGGAGCTTTCCGCTTTCGACCTTACCATGCTCGGCATCGGGGCCATCATCGGCACCGGCATCTTTGTGCTGACCGGCACCGGCGCCACTGTGGCCGGCCCTGGACTGGTGCTTTCCTTCGTGATCAGCGCTTTCGCCTGCGGCTTCGCCGCCTTGTGCTACGCCGAGTTCGCCTCCATGCTGCCGGTTTCCGGCTCCACTTACACCTACGCTTACGCGACGCTGGGCGAGATGATCGCCTGGATCATAGGCTGGGATTTGTTGTTGGAATACCTGCTGGCTTCGTCGGCGGTGTCGGTGGGCTGGTCCGGCTATTTCCAGAGCCTGCTGTCCGGCTTCGGCGTGACCTTGCCTGAATACTTGACCGCCGCCGCAGGCTCGCTGCCAGGCAAGCAGACGCTGTTCAATCTGCCGGCCTTTTGCGTGGCGATGGTGATCACCGCTTTGCTGGCCTTCGGCATCAAGGAGTCCAAGCGCGTCAACAATGTGGTGGTGCTGATCAAGGTGGGCGTGGTGTTGCTGTTCATCGGTATCGGCGTGTGGCACGTCAAACCGGTGAACTGGCAGCCGGCGCTGCCCTTCGGCTTTTCCGGCGTGTTCCATGGCGCCGCCATTGTATTCTTCAGCTTCATCGGCTTCGACGCGGTGACCTGCGCCGCCGAGGAAGTGAAGAACCCGGCCAAGGATATCCCGCGCGGGGTGATCTGGTCGTTGGGGGTGTGTTCCCTGCTCTACGTGGTGGTGGCGGCCATCATGACCGGCATCGTGCCTTATATGCAGTTCGCCGGCGTTGATCATCCCGTGTCCCTGGCCTTGCAAGTGGCCAAGTTGGACTGGTTCGCCGGCTTCGTCGATCTGGGCGCCATCCTTGGCATGATGACGGTGATCCTGGTGATGACCTATGGTCAGACTCGAATCCTGTTCGCCATGTCGCGCGACGGCCTGCTGCCCAAAATCTTTTCCGAAGTGAATCCCAAGTACGGCACGCCGTACAAGGCCACCTGGCTGATCGGCACCATCATCGCGCTGCTGGCCGGCTTCGTGCCCCTGCACACTCTGGCGGAACTGGTGAACATCGGCACCTTGGCCGCCTTTACCCTGATCGCCTTGTCCGTGATCGTGCTGCGCAAGCGCGAACCCAATCTGCCGCGCAAATTCGTTTGCCCTGGCGTGCCTTACATCCCGGCGCTGGCCATTCTGTGCTGCGGCTTTCTGATGACTCAGCTGTCGCTGCTGACCTGGCTGTGTTTCATGGCCTGGTTGTTGATAGGCTTGGTGGTGTATTTTGGGTATTCGCGGCGGAATTCGCTGTTGAACAATCCCGCCTGAGGCGGAGTGTGAAAAAGCCGGCAAAAGCCGGCTTTTTTTGCGCCCGCGGCCGACCGCGGGCGGATAATGGCGGCATGGACGGAGGAGGGGAAACGATGGAAGCGAAGACCGAATTGACGGCATGGCAGGGAGACATCACCACGCTGGCGCTGGACGCCATTGTCAATGCCGCCAACGCCAGCTTGCTGGGCGGCGGCGGGGTGGACGGGGCCATCCACCGCGCAGCCGGGCCGGAACTGCTGGCGGAATGCCGGACCTTGAACGGCTGCCGCGTCGGCGAGGCCAAGCTGACCGCCGGCTACCAGCTGCCGGCGCGGCATGTGATTCATACGGTGGGGCCGATCTGGCAGGGCGGCGCTCAAGGAGAGGAGGAGTTGCTGGCCGCCTGCTACCGCAACAGTCTGGCGCTGGCGGCGCGGCACGGGCTGGCCAGCATTGCCTTCCCCGCGATCAGTTGCGGCGTTTACGGCTACCCGGCAACGGAGGCCAGCGATATCGCGGTTGGCACTGTCCGTCAGTGGCTGGCGCAGGAGCCGCATACGCTGCGGCGCGTGCTGCTGGTGGCCTTTGACGACGCGATGGCCGATCGTTACCGGCGCTTGCTGGCCGGCTAGGCTAGCTAACCTCGCCCTTGGACGGGCGCGGCAACTGGCCGCCGCAGTGCTTGCAGAAGCGGGCGTCCCAGTCGTGGCCCTCGGTGAAGCAATGAGGGCACAGCCGAGTGCCGGACACGGCTTCCACGGTCTTGGCCTTGGCGCCGCTGCCGCGCGCGATTTCCGCGGTGACGATGCCGGTGGGCACCGCGATGATGCCGTAGCCGGTAATCATGACCACGCTGGCCAGCGCCTGGCCCAGCGGCGTCTTGGGCGTGATGTCGCCGAAGCCCACCGTGGTCAGGGTGACGATGGCCCAGTAAATGCTGACCGGGATGCTGGTGTAGCCGTGCTCCGGGCCTTCTATCACGAACATCATCGTGCCCAGAATCACCACCAGCAAGACCACGGTGACCAGAAACACCGTGATCTTGCGGCGGCTGGCCAGCATTGCCCGTTTCAGCTCGCTGGCCTCGCCGATGTAGCGGGTCAGCTTGAGAATGCGAAACATGCGAAGCAGGCGAAGGATGCGGATATCGGCCAGGAAGCGGCTTTCCGGGATGAGCAGCCCAAGATACAGCGGCAGCACCGACATCAGATCGATGACGCCGAAGAAGCTTTTCACATAGCGCATCGGCTTGTGGATGCAGATCAGCCGCAATGCGTATTCGATAGTGAACAGAATGGTGAAACACCAGTCTAGAATCTTGAGTTGGGGCCCCCAAGCGGCTTGTATGCTTTGCACGCTCTCCAAGATCACCGTCAGCACCGACAGCAGGATGGCGACGATCAGCGCCAGGTCGAAGATGCGGCCCGGCCGGGTGTCTGCTTCGTAAATGATGATGTAGAGCTTGCGGCGCCAGCCGGTGAGGGGGATCAGGGTTTCCTGTGTTGGCATAAGCGGGGAGTGGACCTCGGTCTGCGGGTGGTGGGCAATGGTTTCAGTGTAGCTGCCGGACCGCGGCGCGCGCGGGGCCGGCTGAGACTGCCAAGTTTGTCGATTATAAGCAAACAATATTTTGGTTCGTTGCTCAGCTTGTTTATGATGCTGGGTAATAAGGTTTTCTTCAAAACAGTCTGTGGAGAATAAAGATGCGAATTGCCAATGCTGTGACGGATTTGATCGGCAACACCCCGCTAGTGCGGCTTAACCGGGTGACCGAAGGCTGCGGCGCTACCGTGGTGGCCAAACTGGAGTTCTTCAACCCGGCTCACAGCGTCAAGGACCGCATCGCGGTGGCGATGATCGACGCTGCCGAGCAGGCCGGCAAGATCGGCCCGGACACTACCATCGTCGAACCCACCTCCGGCAATACCGGCATCGGCCTGGCCATGGTCTGCGCCGCGCGCGGCTATAAGTTGGTGATCACCATGCCGGAAACCATGAGTCGGGAACGTCGTCAACTGCTGCGCGCCTACGGCGCCGAGTTGATTCTGACCCCGGGACCCGACGGCATGGGAGGCGCCATCGCCAAAGCGCGCGAACTGGTGGAACAGAATCCGGACAGCTACTTCATGCCGCAGCAGTTTGAGAACCCGGCCAACCCGGCCATCCACCGCAACACCACCGCCGAAGAAGTATGGAAGGACACCGACGGCAAGGTCGACATCTTCGTCGCCGGCGTCGGCACCGGCGGCACCATCACCGGCGTGGGCGAAGTGCTGAAGGCGCGCAAGCCCGGCGTGCGCATCGTAGCGGTGGAGCCGGACGCGTCTCCGGTGCTGTCCGGCGGCCCCAAAGGCCCCCACCCGATCCAGGGCATCGGCGCCGGTTTTGTGCCGGCCATCCTCAACACCGGCGTTTACGATGAAATCATCCGGGTGAAAAATGAGGATTCGATGGAAACCGCGCGCGCGGTGGCGGCGCGCGAGGGCCTGCTGGTGGGCATTTCCTCCGGCGCGGCGGTGTGGGCGGCGCTGGAACTGGCCAAGCGTCCGGAAAACGCCGGCAAGCTGATCGTGGTGGTGATTCCTTCTTTCGGCGAGCGCTATTTGTCCACGCCGCTGTTCCAGCATCTGGCGGATTAAGCGCCTGCGGCCGGCGTGGCCGCAACATCGACAGCCTGGCGGCTTTCTGCCAGGCTGTTTGTTTTTGTCGTTTCGCATCTAGGGGAAATCATGGAGCAGTTGCAAGCTTTGCTGACCCGCGCCGAAGCCATGCTGGCGCGTTTGGAGCCCTTGCTGCCGCCGGCGCGGCCGGAGCCGGACTGGGGCGCGCTGGCCTTCCGCTGGCAGCGCCAGGGCATGGCCGGCTGGCTGGAGGCGGTGGCGGAGCCGCACGCGCCGGAACTGGAGCGGCTGACCCATATCGACGCCCAGCGCGCGCAGCTGCTGCGCAACACTCGCCAGTTCGTCAAGGGTCGGCCGGCCAACAACGTGCTGCTCACCGGCGCGCGCGGCACCGGCAAATCCTCGCTGGTCAAGGCGCTGCTGCCTGAGTTCGCCGCCAAGGGCCTGCGCCTCATCGAAGTGGACAAGGCGCAACTGGGCGACTTGAACCGTATTGTCGACCTGGTGGCTGGACGCAAGGAGCGCTTCATTCTGTTTTGCGACGACCTGTCCTTCGAGCAGGGCGACGACGCTTACAAGGCGCTGAAGACCGCGCTGGACGGCGGCCTGGCGCGCCGCGTCGACAATGTGCTGGTGTACGCCACCTCCAACCGCCGCCATTTGATGCCGGAAAAAATGAGCGAAAACCGCGAAGGCTGGGTGCAGGACGGCGAAATCCATCCGGGGGAGGCGATTGAGGAGAAGGTGTCGTTGTCGGACCGCTTCGGCCTGTGGCTGTCTTTCTACCCGTTTGATCAGGACGCCTACCTGGCGGCGGCGACCGAGTGGCTGGCGCATTTCGGCCTGAAGCTGGACGCCGAGGCGGAAAAAGCGGCCTTGCACTGGAGCCACCTGCGCGGCAGTCGCTCCGGCCGCGTCGCCTGGCAGTTCGCCTGCGATTGGGCCGGGCGCAGCGCCAAGGAGCGCAAGGCCTTGCTATGACTTCAGATAGCGCAGGCCCACGCTCTTGACCTGACCGTCGGCCGCGGCGCGGATCACCATCTCCAGCCGGTCCAGCCGCAGCACGTCGCCGGCCACCAGCGGATAGCCGCAGGCGCGTTTGCAGTATTCGGCGATGCTGTCGGCGCGGTCGCGCTCGCTCAGCGTCAGGCCGTAGCTGTCGGCCAGATCGCCCAGCCGCGCCAGCCCGGACACGGTGAAGTAACCGTAATAAGGATCGTCCCCGGGCGGATGAAAGGCCTCGCCGGCCGTCTCCAGCGCCGGGCTGGGGCCGATCAGGCAGGCCCAGTCGCCGGCGCGCAGCGTTTGGCTCGCTGCCGGCTCAAGCGCTTGTTCATCGCGATACAGCGCCGCTAGCCGCACGCCGCTGGGCAAGGCCAGTTCGCCGGCCAGTTGACCTTCGGCCGGGCTGTCGGCGCGCACCAGGCAGGAGGCGGCCTCGTAGCGGGCCTCCTGGCCGCTGACCACGGGCACCCGGTGTTCGACGTCCGGCCGCGCCGGCAGCTTCAGCTTCAATTTCTCCGCCAGCGGCGCGATGGTCCAGCCCTGGAATAGCAGCGACATCATCACCACGAAGAAGGCCACGTTGAAGAACAGCTGGCTATTGGGCAAGCCCGCCATCAGCGGGAAAATGGCCAGAATCACCGGCACCGCGCCACGCAGGCCCACCCAGCTCATGAACAGTTTTTCCGCCTTGGGCACCGGGAAGGGCAGCATGCACAGCCATACCGCCAGCGGCCGCGCCACCAGCATCAGCACGATGGAGATCGCCAGCGCGTAGGGCGCCACCGGCAGTAGATTGGACGGCGTCACCAATAGCCCCAATACCAGGAACATGGTTACCTGGGCCAGCCAGGCGTAGCCGTCGTGGATGTTCAATAGATTGGGCAGATCCGCCACTCGGGCGTTGCCCACCACGATGCCGGCCAGATAGATGGCGAGGAAGCCGCTGCCGCCGGCCGCGGTGGTCAGGCTGAACAGCGCGCCGGCGGTGCCCAGGCTGAACAGCGCCAGCATCGCGCCGCGCGGACCCAGCCGTTGGAACAGCCAAACCATGGCTTTGCCGCCGGCCCAGCCGGCCAGCGCGCCCAGGCCCATTTGCTTGACGAACAGCCACAGCATGGAAGCGACGCCGGCATCCTGGCCCTGCTGGCCCAGCACCCCGATCAGCGCCGAGGTCAGAAACACCGCCATCGGGTCGTTGCTGCCGGACTCTATCTCCAGCGCGCTGCCGACGCGGCGGTTGATTTCCAGACCGCGCCCGGACAGGAGGGCGAACACCGCGGCGGCGTCGGTGGAACCGACGATGGCGCCGATCAGCAAGCCTTCCAGCCAGCTTAGGTTCAGCACCCAGGCGGCGAACAGGCCTGTCACGCCGGTGGTGATCAACACCCCCAGCGTGGCGAGCACCCCGGCTGGTTTGAGGCTGATGCGGAAGCTGTCCTGGCGCGTGCGCAGGCCGCCGTCGAATAGGATCACCACCAGGGCAATGGTGCCGACCACGTAACTGAGCTGGTAATTGCTGAACACGATCTTGCCGGGGCCGTCCTCGCCGGCCAACATGCCCAAGGCCAGGAATACCAGGAGCAGCGGCGCGCCGAAGCGGGAAGCGATGGAGGACACCACCAGGCTGGCCAGGAATACCAGCGAGCCGGCCAGGATGAGTGAATTTAAGGTGTCCAAGTGCATGCTCCTTCTGCGGGATGGGGGAGGTCATGACGAAATCGATCAAGCCCGTAGGCGGAGCGCGGATGGCTTGCCTTGTGTCGCCACGAGATGGAATGACAATCGGGATAAATATGCAGATTTCGCAGGTTTACAGTGCTAATGGTAACACTTTGAGACTTATCAGCCGCGCCTGAAACCAGCAATCGGCTCATTTTTTTGCGTTTTTAATGCTTATTATGTTTTTTCTGACTTGGCAATAATGCCGACTATATGACGTAGTGTTTATTTTTTGTCCGATGCAATGTGTATTTGTTATGCATTTTATATTTGCAAGTTAATGATAAATAAATATATTGAGGTGTGTATGACTTTTCGTAAAATCGCCTTGCTGACTGTGGGCCTGAGCATCTCCTGGATGGCTTTTGCTTCCATGGCTCCTTGGTACAGATGGGAAAGCAAGTTTGACGGCCAGCTGGTGTGCTCGCAATTCTCCTATGGCCCGGGGTGGGTTTTGTTCAATAACATTCCTTACAAAGACGCGGGCTGCCGCATTCCTAGCCGTCCGGGCTGATTAGGCTCGACGCTAGGCCTTGGCTGGGTTGCTCTAGGCGCGCGGTCCCGCTTGTTCAATGCGGCGCCTTGTGTTGAGACCGACGATTTCAACCCAGGGCTAAGAACCTGTTCACGATCTGCTGCGCGTCGTGAAGCGTTGCACGGTGAGTACAAGCTCAAAATGCTCATGTACCACGTGTACATTCCGCTTTTTCGCTCGTTTTCGCCTTGTCTCGCTCTTGCTCGCGAGATCGTGAACAGGCTCTAAGAACCTGTTTACGATCTGCTGCGCGTCGTGGAGCGTTACACGCTGAGTGCACCTTCAAAATGCTCATGTACCGCGTGTACACTCCGCTTTTTCAGCTGTTTTCGCTTTGTCTCGCCCTTGCTCGCGAGATCGTAAACACCTTCTAAGTGCGTAACTTTAGGGTTTGTGACAATAAGGGCGCCGAGGCGCCCTTAATGCTGGGCGGCGCTTGGGGTAAAATGCGCTGCCGGCCGCTGAGAGCCGGGACGATTTTCACCGGGCAAGACCAAGCAATGAGCGACAGCAAGATCATAGAGGTAGTGGCCGGCGCGCTGATGCGGCCGGACGGCAGTTTCATGCTGGGCAGCCGGCCGGAGGGCAAACCCTACGCCGGTTATTGGGAGTTTCCCGGCGGCAAGGTGGAGCCGGGTGAGAGCGGCGAACAGGCGCTGGCCCGAGAGCTGTACGAGGAAATGGGCATTGAGATGGAAGCCGCGACGCCGTGGCTGACCAAGGTCCACCATTACGAACACGCTTCGGTGCGGTTGAGTTTCTTCCGGGTCTGGGCCTGGCGCGGCGAGCCGCAGTCGCGGGAAGGCCAGCGCTTCGCCTGGCAGACGCCGGGGGCGTGCACGGTGCAGCCCATGCTGCCGGCCAACGGGCCGATTCTCAAATCGCTTGAATTGCCGGCGGTTTATGCGATCAGCTGCGCGCACGAGATCGGCGTCGATACCCAATTGCGGCGGCTGGAGCAGGGGCCTGCCTGGAGCGTGGTGCAGATCCGCGAGCCGGGGATGCCGCGCGAGGAGCTGGCCGATTTTGTCGCCAAAGCGGCGGCTATCGTTCATGGCCGCGGCGGCAAGCTGCTGGTCAATGCCGATCCGGCCTGGGCGATGGAATGGCCGGTGGACGGCGTGCATCTTAACGCGGCGCGGCTGGCTTCGCTGACGGAGCGCCCGGCGTTCGCCTGGGTGGGGGCGTCGGCGCATGATGCGGCGCAAGCGGCGCGGATCGGAGAGCTGGGCCTGGACTACGCCTTGCTCGGCCATGTGGCGGCTACCCCCAGTCATCCCGGCGCGGCGCCGTTGGGCTGGGACGGTTTCCGGCAGTGCCTGGCCGCCGGCGCGCCCGTGCCGGTCTACGCGCTGGGCGGCATGAGCC
Source organism: Chromobacterium sp. Rain0013 (assembly GCF_015291765.1). Classification (NCBI taxonomy): domain Bacteria; kingdom Pseudomonadati; phylum Pseudomonadota; class Betaproteobacteria; order Neisseriales; family Chromobacteriaceae; genus Chromobacterium; species Chromobacterium sp. Rain0013. Next base: position 4,523,483 of record NZ_CP031514.1, on the reverse strand, counting down.
TGGACGATCTGGATGCCGCCCGTCGTCATGGCGCGCACGGCGTCGCCTTGATGCGGGGCGCTTGGCGATGAATGTCAAGCAGCGTAAATGGCTGGCTCTGGGCGGCGCCTTGCTGCTGTTGGCCAGCCTCAAGTTCAGCTTGATCTACCGCTGGTACGGCGAGCGGCAGCCGGCCAAGCCGACGCCGTTGGCCTGCGTTGCCGGCCGGCCATCCTGTGATCTGCCCGGCGGCGGCGTATGGCGTTTCGCGTCGCCGCCGCAAAATGGCAAGCCGTTCGAGATTCGTTTGGAAGGCGTCGCGGCGCGGGAAGCGCCACAGGTGGAATTCAATATGGCCGATATGGACATGGGCTTCAATCGCTATACCTTTGTGCGCGACGGCGCCGCTTGGAAGGCGGTGGTCACTCTGCCGCTGTGCGTCAGCGGCAGCCGCGACTGGTTCGCTGTCTTTAGCCTGAACGGCAAGCGCTATCTGCTGCCGTTTTCCACGCATTGAACAGAGGGGCGGCGCGCCGCCTCATTTCTTCTTGCGTTTGATGTACAAGGTCTTGAATACCCTCGCCACCAGCTCGCCCTGCTGATCCAGAATATCTACTTGTAATTTCGGCAGGTATTTGTCTCCGGCGGCGGTGTGCAGTCTGATCTCCTCCAGCATGGCGGGCTCCAGCCGGAAATGCGCGCATACCGTGCCTCGGCCTGGTTTGACATAGTCTATGCTGCCGCTTTTGTCCCACACATAGTAGTCCCGTCCCAACTGGCGCATCAGCATCAGCATGAAGAAGGGGTCGGTCATCGCGTACAGGCTGCCGCCGAAATGGGTGCCGACGTAGTTGCGGTTGCTGAATCCCAGCTTCAACCGCACTTCGATATCGCTGAAGTCGACGGCGAGCCGCTTGACGCGGATGCCGGCGCCCAAGAAGGGCGGCCACAAATTGAGCAACAGTCTGAACAGCCAGGCGGGTGGGCGCATTGTATTAAAACACTTGTTTGAATTCTGCCATCGTCAATAAAAAAACCGGCCTTGTCAATCGCGCCGGTTTTTCTTTGTCGAGGATGGGTTTATTTGACCACGCCGCAGGCCATACGCGCGCCGCCGCCGCCCAGCGGCTGCGGATGATCGCTGTGATTGTCGCCGCCGGCATGCACCATCAGCGCATGTCCGGAGAAGTCCGCCGCTTTCAAGCGCGGCGCCAGCACGGGATAGTTCGCCTTGCCGTCGGCACCCACGTATAGCGCGGGCAGATCGCCCTTATGACCTTGCCCGTATGGGCCTGCGTGAGAGCCGGTTTTGTCCGGATCCCAATGGCCGCCGGCCGCGCCGGCCGGGGTGGCCGCGCCGTTGGCACCGATGGACGGCGCGCAGGAAGGTTTCTCATGCACATGGAAACCGTGCAGGCCTGGAGGCAGTTTTTCCAGGTTGGGCGTCAGCAGCGCGCCGTAGGGCGTGTCCTCTATGACGATGTTGCCGGCGGGGCCGGCATTGCCCTTGGCATCGACGAAGGACAGTTCCACGCTTTGGGCCAGGGCCAGAACGGGTAGACAGTACAGTATGGCGGATAGGGTGCGTAACATGGGGCGGTTCTCCGTGTAGGGCGGGGAAGGATCAAGACTCCGATTGTGCCATTTCGGCTCCTGCTTGGAGCCTGGCTGTTAGAACCTGTTCACGACCTGCCGGGTTTTGCGGAACGTGACACAGCGAGGGCTCTTTCAAAATGCGCATATGCCACGAGCACACTCGGCTTCATGCCGTCGTTTTCGCCCTTGTGTCTTTCTTGATTGCGAGACTTTGAACAGGTTCTCACGTTGGGGTGAAAGAGGGTCGGGCGGCCTGTCGTTTCGATGGTCCGGTGGCGGAAGTGCCAATGCGCATTGCAAGCTTGAATCGCTTTAGCCTGCAGAGCCGTCCGTGCACGGTGGCCGTGATGTAAATCCGTTTGGGGTTAAGGGGGGGGCTCCCTGCCGATGTTTAACTTGGGCGCGAGCCGGCTTGCCGCGGATCAACTGGCGTGTGGACCGCTCCAGGCATACTGGGGCTAAGAACCTGTTCAAAGTCTGCTGCGCTTCGTGGAGCGTTGCACGGCGAGTAGCCCCTTCGAAATGCCCATGTACCCTATGTATATTCCGCTTTCCCGGCCGTTTTCGCCTTGTCTCCCTTGCTCTCGCGAGACTTTGAGCAGGCTCATATTTAGAGAGGACGGGAAATGATTGCAGTGATAGGAGCGGGAATGTCCGGCCTGGCCTGCGCCTGGCAGTTGCGCCGACACGGCGTGGATGCGGTGGTGTTCGAAGCGTCCGGCAGGGTGGGCGGCAAGGTGCTGAGCCTGGACTTGGCACCGGGTCTGATGGAGGCGGGGCCCAACACCGTGTTGGCGGACGAAGCCTTGTGGCAATGGCTGCTGGAGCTTGGGCTGACGCCCTTGTCGCCGGCGCCGGGGCCGCAGCGGCGTTTCGTGTTGCGGCATGGTCACTACCGCGCCTTGCCCGACGGCCTGGCCGCTTTGCTGACCGGCTCCTATTTCAGTTGGGGCGCCAAATGGCGTTTATTGAGCGAGCCCTGGCGTTGTTCCGCGCCGGCGCAGGCGGAAACGGTGGCGGCCTTTTTCCGGCGCCGGCTGGGAGAGGAAGCGCTATCCACTCTGGTGGACCCGTTCATCGGCGGTGTATTCGCCGGCGATCCGGAAGAGTTGCTGATGGCGGAATGCTTGCCCGCATTGGCGGCTGCGGAGCGGGAGGCCGGTTCGCTGGCCTTGGGCATGTGGCGGCGCTGGCGGCGCGGGGAGGTGAGACGCAAACGGATGTTCACGCTGGCGGGCGGGCTGTCCAGCCTGGCCGAGCGGCTGGCGCGCGATCTGGACGTGAGGCTGGACTGTCCGGCGCTGGGGCTGGAGCGCGCAGACGAGGGCTGGCGGGTGTTGACGCCGAGGGGGCCGCAACTGGCCAGTGCCGTGGTGCTGGCCTTGCCTGCGCCGCAGACGGCCTTGCTGTTGAGGGATTGCGAGCCGGATTGGGCGGGCGCCTGCGCGGCGCTGCCCTATGCGCCGCTGACCGTAGTCGCCACGGTAACGGAGGAGCAAGCGCTGCGCCGGCCGCTGAATGGGTTTGGCGGTTTGCACCCCGCCAGCGAGCAGGCTTTGGCCTTGGGACATTTGATGTCCAGCCGGATTTTTCCGCACACGGCGGCGCCCGGTTTGAAACTGGTGACCAGTTTTATCGGCGGCCGTCGCCAGGCGGAGTTGGCCGGATTGCCGGATCAGACCTTGTTGCGGCGTTTGAACCTGGAACTGGCGCGCCTGTTCGGCCTGGAGGGCGAGCCCTTGAGCCAGCGCATCGTGCGTTGGCCGCAGGCGCTGCCGCAGGGTACCTCGGCGATGGCGGCCTTGCGGCCGCTGGCGGCGGCCGCGAGCGAGCGCGGTCTGCATGTATGCGCCAACTGGCTGGATGGGGTGTCGCTGCCGGATTGCCTGGCCAAGGGCCGGGCGCTGGCCGACCGGCTGGCGGAGCGGGCTTTGCATTGTCGCGGATACGGCATATAACAAATCGTCGCGGACAGCCGGGCGAAAGGAGCGGGCGATGCGGGCGAGTCTATGGATGGCGGCTGCCGGAGCCGGTTTGCTGGCGGCGGGCGCGGCGGCGCAGGCCCCGATCAAACTATGCGGGGTGGAGTGGCAGCCGTTCACCTATGTGAAAAACGGCAAGGTGGACTCCGGCATCAGCCACGACGTATTGCAGGAGGCCTTCCGCCGGATGAATGTGCCGGTCACGATGGAGGCCGCGCCGTGGGAGCGTTGCCTGCGAGGTATCAAAACCGGCGATTACGACGCGGTGATCGACAATGAAGTCGCGGCGCAGACGCCGCGTTTCAAAAACGTTTACTCCAGCTATCCGGTGGCCTTGTGCGTCAAACGAGGCTCGCCGGTCAAGTCCTTCGACTGGAAGCTGGTGCAGGGCCAGGCCGTGGGCATGGTGCGCGGCTACACTTATACACCGAAGATCCTGAACTATCCCAACTGGAAGCTGGAGCCGAGCAACGACGAGGATCAGCTTTACGCGATGCTGATTGGCGGCCACCGCCAGTTTGTATTGTGCGATGTCTGGGGCGCGTCCCTGCGGCCGAATGTGGATATCCTGCAGCCGGTGATAGACCGCACGGATTTATCGCCCAATTTCAGCGCTCGACAGACAGCGTTGGCCGCCCGGCTGGACGCGACGATAGGCGATTTGATCCGCGACGGCAGCGTGGAACGTATCTACGCCAAATACACCAAGCGCAAGTTTCGGGACATGGTGCCGGCGACGGGCAAATGACGGCGACGCGACGCGAGGAGGGCCGGCGGGAGGAGATTTCGCCGGCCTTTTTGATTTGCCGCCAACGGCTTGGCTTTGCGCGGGGGGCGCTAGGCGGTAGAATCGGCCTTTGACTTTTCACTTTGCTTGCCACGTCTATGCTTACCTTCCAGGAAATCATCCTTACGCTCCAGCACTATTGGAACCGCCAGGGCTGCGCCTTGCTGCAGCCTTACGACACCGAGGTGGGCGCGGGGACTTCCCACACCGCCACCTTTCTGAGGGCGCTGGGGCCGGAGCCGTGGAACGCGGCCTATGTGCAGCCGTCCCGTCGTCCCAAGGACGGCCGCTACGGCGAAAACCCCAACCGCTTGTTCCAGCATCATCAATTCCAGGTGGTGCTGAAGCCGTCTCCGTCCAATATTCAGGAACTGTATCTGGGCTCCTTGAAGGAGCTGGGCCTGGACCCGACGATGCAAGATATCCGCTTTGTTGAGGACGACTGGGAAAACCCGACCCTGGGCGCCTGGGGGCTGGGCTGGGAAGTATGGCTGAATGGCATGGAAGTGACCCAATTCACCTACTTCCAGCAAGTGGGCGGCCTCGACTGCAAGCCGGTGTTGGGCGAGATCACCTACGGCCTGGAACGCCTGGCCATGTATTTGCAGGGCGTGGAGAACGTCTACGATCTGATCTGGACCCATTTGCCGGACGGCCAGCCGGTGACTTACGGCAATGTGTTCTTCCAGAACGAAGTGGAGCAATCCAAGTACGCGTTCGAACACAGCAATGTGGAGCTGTTGTTCCGCCAGTTCAACGATTACGAGGCCGAGGCCAAATCGCTGCTGGAGGCCAGCCTGCCGTTGCCGGCCTACGAAATGATCCTCAAGGCCGGCCACACGTTCAACCTGCTGGACGCGCGCGGCGCAATTTCCGTGACCGAGCGCGCCACCTACATCGGCCGCATCCGCACTCTGTCTCGCGGCGTGGCGCAGGCCTATTACGACGCCCGCGAAGCGCTGGGCTTCCCAATGTGCCGGCAGGCCTGAGCTTGGCTTGCCGCCCCGGCCGCTTCTCGAAAGAGGGAATGCGCATGAAAGCTATTTTCGCATGCATGTGCGCCGCGTTGGCCTTGCCGGCGCTGGCCGAACCCGCCGCCGACTGGGTGGCGTATCAGGACGGCAAGGCGCTGCAGTTGGCGATAGACGGCAATTCGCTATGGCTGGGGCAGGACGGACTGGTGCACTTCGTCAACCAGGAACGGTTCGACAAGGTCCAGGACGAGAAAAACTACAAGCTGAAATTCAATATCCGCCGCAGCGTAGGCTACGCCGACTGCGGCAAGTACCAGTACGTGTTTGTTAGTTCCGATTATTTCGATCGCAACAACAAGCACCTGTTCTCAACCCTGTTTCCAGTGCCGCGTCACGCCTGGAAATGGCAGCCCGTGTATGGGGGATCGGTCGCCGACGCCATGATGAAGGTGATCTGCGAAGCCGCCGGGGCCGCCAAGCGTTAAGTTTTCGAGTGAATATGAACCAGACATTGCTGATTGAGCTGCTCACCGAGGAGCTGCCGCCCAAAGCGCTGGAAAAGCTGGCCGCCAGCTTTGCCCAGACCATTGGCGACGAATTGAAGAAAATGCAGTTCGCGCCGGCCGACGCCGAGACGACGGTTTACGCCTCCCCGCGCCGCCTGGCGGTGCAACTGGCCAATGTGGCCGCCTTGCAGCCGGACCAGAAGATCACCCGCAAAGGCCCGGCCGTCACCGCTGGATTCAAGGACGGTCAACCCACGCCGGCGCTGGCCGGTTTCGCCCGTTCCTGCGGCGTGGAGGTGTCCGCGCTGTCCACGATGAGCGACGGCAAGCAGGATGTGTACGCCTATGAAAGCGTCAAGCAGGGCCAGCCGCTGGCCGCGGTGCTGGCCGACGTGGTGGCGCTGGCGCTGAAAAAGCTGCCGGTGCCCAAACTGATGCGTTGGGGCAGCCTGGACGTGCAGTTCGTGCGCCCGGTGCACGGCCTGATCATGTTGCACGGCGACGCGGTGGTGCCGGGCGAGGTGCTGGGCCTGCAAAGCGGGCAGAGCACCCGCGGCCATCGTTTCTTGTCCGAAGGCGAGGTGACGGTGGCCAACGCCGACGCCTACGCGCGCACCTTGCATGAATCCGGCAAGGTGGTGGCCAGCTTCGACGCGCGCCGCGAACTGATCCGCCACAAACTGACCGAGGCCGCCGCCCGCCTGAATGCCACCATCGCCGCGCCGGAGGCCTTGTTCGACGAGGTGACCGGCCTGGTGGAGTGGCCGGTGGTGCTGGAGGCCGGCTTCGAAGCCGAATTCCTGCGCGTGCCGCAGGAGTGCCTGATCCTGACCATGCAGCAGAACCAGAAGTATTTCCCGCTGCTGGACGCTTCCGGCAAGCTGATGAACCGTTTCCTGCTGGTGTCCAATCTGGAAACCGCCGATCCGTCCTTTATCGTCGGCGGCAACGAGCGCGTATTGCGCGCGCGTCTGTCCGACGCCAAGTTCTTCTTCGAGCAGGATCAGAAGGCGCGCTTGGACAGCCGGCTGCCGCGGTTGGCCAATGTGGTCTACCACAATAAGATCGGTTCGCAACTGGAGCGCGTGGAGCGTCTGCAGAGCATTGCCGGCGCCATCGCCCATGAATTGGGAGCCGACGCCGCGCTGGCCGCCCGCGCAGCCTATCTGGCCAAGGCCGATCTGGTGTCCGACATGGTGGGTGAATTCCCCGAACTGCAAGGCGTGATGGGCATGTACTACGCCCAGCACGACGGTGAGCACGCCGAAGTGGCCGCCGCCATCGAAGGCCATTACCACCCGCGCTTTGCGGGGGACACGCTGCCGGAAGGCAAGATCGCCACCGCGGTGGCGCTGGCGGACAAACTGGAAACCATTGTCGGCATCTGGGGCATCGGCCTGATCCCCACCGGCGACAAGGACCCGTTCGCATTGCGCCGCGCCGCTCTGGGCGTGGTGCGCATGGCGCTGGAAGCGGACCTGGATGTGAAGGCGCTGCTGAACATCGTCGCCGCCGCCTTCCCGGCAGGCAAGCTGTCCGCCAATGTGGCCGACGAGGTGTTCGGCTTCATGATGGACCGTCTGAAGAACTTCCTCGCAGCCGATTACAAGGGCGACGAGATCGACGCGGTGCTGGCGCAGGCGCCTAGCCGGCTGGCGGAAGTGCGCGCGGTGTTGTCCGCGGTGGCCGCCTTCAAGGCCTTGCCGGAAGCGTCCGCGCTGGCCGCCGCCAACAAGCGGGTAAAGAACATCCTGAAGAAGGCCGAAGGCGAAGTGGGCGCGGTGAATCCCGCGCTGCTGAGCGAAGCGGCCGAGCAGGCGCTGTTCGCCGCCGTCGAGCAGCTGGCGCCGCAGGTGGACGGCCAATTCGCCGCCCGCGATTTCGCCGCCGCGCTGACCCAGTTGGCTTCGCTGCGCGCGCCGGTGGACGCTTTCTTTGACGGCGTGATGGTGATGGCGGACGACGCCGCGGTGCGCAACAACCGCATCGCCTTGCTGGCGCGTCTGGCCGGCTTGTTCAACCGCGTGGCGGACATCTCGCTGCTGGCGGAGTGATTCGATGGGGCGGCCGGCGGCCGCCCCGGCGCTCTAGACGGGGACAACCGTGAAACTAGTGATACTCGACCGCGACGGCGTGATCAACGAGGACCGCGACGATTTCGTCAAATCGCCGGCGGAGTGGGTGCCGATCGAACACAGTTTGGAGGCGATCGCCAACCTGACTCAGTCCGGCTGGCGGGTGGTGGTGGCCACCAATCAATCCGGCATCGGCCGCGGGCTGTTCGACATGCAAGCGCTTAACGCCATGCATGAGAAGATGCACAGGCTGGTGGGCCAGGCCGGCGGCCGCATCGATGCGGTGCTGTTCTGTCCACACGGCCCCAGCGCCGGCTGCGACTGCCGCAAACCGTTGCCGGGCATGGTGCTGGAGATTGCGGAGCGCTTCAATGTGAAACTGGACGGCTTGCCGCTGATCGGCGACAGCCGCCGCGATCTTGAGTCGGTGGCGGCGGTGGGCGGCCTGCCCATCTTGGTCAAGACCGGCAAGGGGGCCAAGACGCTGGCTGACGGCGAGCTGCCGGCCGGCACCCTGGTGTTCGACGATTTGTACGACGCCGCGGAATATCTGATCGATTCCCGCGAACGTTGACTTCAGAAAAGGATAGTGTTCCAAGCATGCTGAGTTTATGGCTTCGTAACCTGCTGTATTGGCTGGTGCTGATCATCATCACGCCGCTCTTCTTCTTTCTGCTGCTGCTGTCCGCGCCGCTGCCGCGCCGCGCGCGCCATGTGTTCGGCGTCAGCTGGGCCTTGAGCCTGTTGTGGATGCTGGAGCATGTGATCGGCTTGAAATACAAGGTGCTGGGCGCGGAAAATCTGCCTGAGCAGCCGTCGGTGATCTGTTCCAAGCACCAGTCCGGTTGGGAAACCTTGGCCTTGCAGAAGATTTTCCCGTGGCAAGTGTACGTGGCCAAGCGAGAGCTGACCTGGATTCCGGTATTCGGCTGGGGCCTGGTGCTGATGAACCCCATCATCATCAACCGCTCCGACCGCGCCAACGCCAACCAGCGTTTGCTGGAGCAGGGCTTGGAGCGCAAACGCCACCGTTTCTGGATCACGGTATTTCCGGAAGGCACTCGCACCAAGCCGGGCGTGGCGGGCAAATACAAGCTGGGCGCCGCGCGCATGGCCAAGCAGTTCGACATGCCGCTGGTGCCGGTGGCGCACAACGCCGGGGAGTTCTGGCCGCGCAACGCCTTCCTGAAGTACCCCGGTGAAATCACCGTGGTGGTGGGCCAGCCCATTGTGCCTAGCGAAGAGCTGGGGCCGGAGGCGATGATGAAGGAGGCCGAGCAGTGGATCGAGGCGCGCCAGCGCGAGATCGGCGGCGTCGGCCCGTTTGCGGACGAGGATGAAAAGCGCAAGCGTCTGGCTGCGTCTGCCGCTGCCTGACGGCGAGGTGGATGTGGTGCTGACCCGTCGTCCGCGCAAGAGCGTGGGCATTCGGGTGAGCGCGGGCAGGGTGGAGCTGGTGGCTCATCCGGCGGTTAGCGCCGCCCGTCTGCGCGAAGTGTTGTTGGAGCGTCGAGACTGGATCGCCGGCCATGTGACGCGGCAGAGGCTAGAGCGGCGGCAAGCCGAAGATCTCAGCCAGCTGCGCTGGCGGGGGGAGGCGCTGCCCATCGTGTTGACGCCCGGCGTGAGGCGCACGGCCAGACTGACGGCGGAAGGGTTGATTGTTACCGGTATCGCGCACGGTGACGCGGCGGCCTTGAAGCAGGCGGTCCGCCGTTTCTTCAAGCGAGAGGCTGCTTTGCGGTTTCCGGCTCGGATGGCGGAACTGGCGCGCGGCTGTCGTCGCCAGCCCTGCGGCCTGCAGCTGTCGTCGGCGCGCACGCGTTGGGGCAGTTGCACCGCGGCCGGGATCATCCGGCTGAACTGGCGCTTGCTGCAAGCCCCGCCGATGGTGCTGGACTATGTGATCGCCCATGAACTGGCCCATCTGGAACACATGAACCATTCGCCCGCCTTCTGGGCGGAGACTGCGCGTCTATACCCGGACTGGCAGGCGGCACGGCGTTGGCTGAAGCTGCGCGGCGCCGAGCTGTTCCATTTTGATTAATGAATAAAGAACCGGTTCATGATCTTGCTAGCTAAGGCGAGACAAGGTGAAAATGGCTGAAAAAGCGGAGTGTACATACGGTACATGCGCATTTTGAAGACGTTTTCAACGCCGTATCGCCGACGCGCAGCAGATCGTGAACAGGTTCTAAGGAGAAGAATGATGCGTTTACTACATACCATGCTGCGAGTGGGCAACTTGGAGCGCTCGCTGGCGTTTTACCAGGAAGTGCTCGATATGAAACTGTTGCGCCGCCAGGATTATCCGGAAGGCCGCTTCACCCTGGCCTTTGTGGGTTACGGCGCGGAAGAGGAACAGACGGTGCTGGAACTGACCCACAACTGGGACACCGAGTCCTACGAACTGGGCACCGGTTACGGCCATATCGCCGTGGAAGTGCCGGACGCCTACGCCGCCTGTGACATGGTGCGCGCCAAGGGCGGCAAGGTCACCCGCGAAGCCGGCCCGATGAAGCACGGCACTACGGTGATCGCCTTCGTCGAGGATCCGGACGGCTACAAGATCGAGTTCATTCAGCGCTGAGAACCTGTTCACGATCTGCTGCGCGTCGGTGATACGGCGTTGAAAACGGCATTCGAAATGCTCATGTACCGTGTGTACACTCCGCTTTCTCAGCCGTTTTCGCCTTGCCTCGCCTTAGCTCGCGAGATCGTGAATAGGCTCTAAGCATTCTTGTTCGAGGGCCCTTGAACAGCTTTCAAGACAAGGCCGGCGGCAATGAGCCGCCGGCCTTGTTTCATCAAATGCTTAATTAGCGTGGCAATTGCGCAAAAACTCTTGGTTCCGATTCCGGTTTTCCTTGTCCGGACTGCCCGAGTTATGGGACGATGTAACGCTTTGTAACCGTTCTGGCCGAAACGGAGGCGCCGCTCCCCCGGAGACGAGATCCGCGCCGGCCTGACGGCTAAGCGTCAGCGCAACGGCATCCGGCTGCCGTTTCGCGTCGATAACACTGCCGGAATCCACTCTTTGCATAGCCTGCCCTTACGCGGCGCAGGCGATGGCGCTTTTATCAATGGGCGTCATGCCCTCGGGAAGATAGATGACCAAAAAACTCTTTAGCGCCGCCGCGCTGGCCCTGCTGCCGACGCTGGCGCAAGCCGCTGAACTGGACGGCGCCACCTTGAGCCTGGCCTGGGGACTGCCGTTTGCCGGCATTTTGCTGTCCATCGCGCTGTTCCCCATATTCGCGCCGGGTATCTGGCACCACCACTTCGGCAAGATCACCGCGGTCTGGACCGTGCTATTCCTGGCGCCCTTCGCGGTGGCATATGGCCTGGGCACTTCTATGGCGCTGATCGTTCACGCCCTGTTCGCCGAATATATTCCCTTCATCGTGCTGCTGTTTTCGCTGTACACAGTGTCCGGCGGCATTCTGGTGTGGGGCTCGCTGCACGGCTCGCCCAAGCTCAATACCGCCATCTTGGCGATCGGCACCGCGCTGGCCTCCATCATGGGCACCACCGGCGCGGCGATGCTGTTGATCCGCCCCTTGCTGCGCGCCAATGAAAAGCGCAAGCACAATGTGCACGTGGTGGTGTTCTTCATTTTCCTGGTGGCGAATATCGGCGGCGGCCTGACTCCGCTGGGCGACCCACCGCTGTTTCTCGGCTTCCTCAAGGGCGTGAGTTTCGGCTGGACGGTGCAGCACATGGCGCTGCCGGTATTGGTGTTGTCGCTGGCGCTGCTTGCCATTTTCTACGTGTTGGACAGCTATCTCTTCAAGAAAGAAGCCCAGGCGGGCACGCTGCCGGAGGTGGATCGCTCCAAGGACAAGCCGATCAAGCTGCATGGCAAGCGTAATCTGTTCCTGCTGGCCGGCATTGTCGGCGCGGTGTTGATGTCCGGCGTTTGGAAGCCGGGCGTGGAGTTCGACATCATGGGCACGCATGTCGAGCTGCAGAACATCATTCGCGATCTGGCGCTGATCGGCCTGGCCTTCGCCTCGCTGTGGATCACTCCCAAGCAAGTGCGCGCCGGCAACGAGTTCAACTGGGATCCCATTCTAGAAGTGGGCAAGTTGTTTGCCGGCATCTTCGTCACCATCGGCCCGGTGATCGCCATTCTGCGCGCCGGCGCCGACGGCCACTTGGCCGGCCTGGTGCGCATGGTGTCCGATGCCAATGGCCAGCCGGTGAACATGATGTATTTCTGGATGACCGGCATTCTGTCCAGCTTCCTGGACAATGCGCCCACCTATCTGGTGTTCTTCAACCTGGCGCATGGCGACGCTCAGGTGCTGATGGGCCCGATGGCGGACACCCTGCTGGCGATCTCCATGGGCGCTGTGTTCATGGGCGCCAATACGTATATCGGCAACGCGCCCAACTTCATGGTCAAGGCCATCGCCGAGCATCGTCATGTGAAGATGCCGAGCTTCTTCGGCTATCTGGGCTGGTCCTGCGCCATTCTGTTGCCCTTGTTTGTGCTGATGACGCTGATTTTCTTCTGAACCCGCCGTCCTGTTGCAGACAAAGCCCGCTGTCGCGGGCTTTGTCTTGTTCGAGCCGGAGGGCATGGATGTCGGCCCCGCCGCTTTCCGGTATGCTTGCCGTTTTGCCGTTTTCAATACGCTGAACCAAACTATGCACATCCATATCCTGGGCATTTGCGGCACCTTCATGGGGGGCATCGCCGCTATCGCCAAACAGGCCGGCCACAAGGTCACCGGCTGCGACGCCAATGTATACCCGCCGATGAGCACCCAGCTGGAAGCCATGGGCATCGAGCTGATCCAGGGCTTCGGCGCGGAGCAGGCCGACATCGGCGCGGACATCTTCGTGGTGGGCAATGTGGTGACGCGCGGCAAGCCGCTGATGGAGGAAATCCTCAATCGCGGGCTGCCTTATATCTCCGGCCCACAGTGGCTGGCGGAAAACGTGCTCAAGGATTTATGGGTGCTGGCGGTGGCTGGCACTCACGGCAAAACCACCACCAGTTCAATGCTGGCTTGGATCTTGGAAGATGCCGGCTTGGCGCCGGGCTTCCTGATCGGCGGCATTCCGCAGAACTTTGGCGTGTCGGCGCGCCTGCCTGGCGCGCCGCGTCAGGACGCGGCGAGCGTCAGCCCCTTCTTTGTGATTGAGGCTGACGAATACGATACCGCCTTCTTCGACAAGCGCTCCAAATTCGTCCATTACCGGCCGCGCACCGCGGTGCTGAACAACCTGGAGTTTGACCACGCCGACATCTTCGCCGACCTGGCGGCGATAGAAACTCAGTTCCACCACCTTGTGCGCACCGTGCCGGGCCAGGGCCTGATCGTCAGCAATGGCCGGGAGGCGAGCTTGGATCGGGTGCTGGAGCGCGGCTGCTGGACGCCGGTGGAACGCTTTGGCGCGGACGCCGGCTGGCAGCTGGGCGCGCTGGAGGACAATGGCCATTTCGATGTGCTGCTCAACGGCCAGATTCAGGGCCGGGTGCGTTGGGATTTGATGGGCGAACACAACCGTCTCAACGCCTTGGCGGCAATCGCCGCCGCTCGCCATGTCGGCGTGGCAGTGAGCCAGGCCATTGATGCATTGTCGCGCTTTCAAAACGTAAAGCGGCGGATGGAGGTGCGCGGCGTGGCGGCCGGAGTCACGGTGTACGACGATTTCGCCCATCATCCCACCGCCATCGCCACCACCCTGGCCGGCCTGCGCCACAAGGCAGGCGGGGCGCGCATCCTGGCGGTGCTGGAGCCGCGCTCCAACACCATGAAGCTGGGCACGATGAAGGCTGCGCTGCCGGCCTCTCTGGCAGATGCCGACCTGGTGTTCTGTTCCGCCGCCAATCTGGGGTGGAACCCCGGCGAGGCCTTGGCAGAGCTGGGCGACCGCGCGCAAACCTTCGACAATTTCGACGCGCTGCTGCAAGCGGTGGTGGCCGCGGCGCGCCCGGGCGACCATGTGCTGGTGATGAGTAACGGGGGCTTCGGCGGCATTCATCAGAAGCTGCTGGACCAACTGGCCATGCGCGGCTGAGCGACAAGCGTCGACGCAAGAAAGGGGGCCGTTGGCCCCCTTTGTCTTTTACGACGCGGAGTTTATCGTAAACAGGTTCTTAGCCGCGCAGTTTGGCGGCAATGCCGGCCACGCGCTGGCCGTAGGCCTTGGCGGTGTCCAGATCGCCCTGCGGGATTTCGTCGACGCTGGCGTCGGACGGCGATTGCACCAGCAGACCTACCGAGCCGCCCAGATTGTTGATGTCCTCGCGGCTGGCGTTCTTGGCGTTGCTGGGCAGCAAGCCCAGGCTGACCCACAGACCGCCGTGCTGAGAGGCCAGGGTTTGCAGATAAATCAGCGAAACCTGCTTGTCGCCGTTCAGGCTGGCGCTGTTGGTGAAGCCGCCGAACACCTTGTCCTGCCAGCCTCGTGTGAACCAGACTTTGGAACTGGCGTCGGCGAATTTCTTGAACTGCCAGCTTGGGCTTCCCATATATGTGGGGGAGCCGAAAATGATGGCGTCGGCGCTATTTAGCAGATCCCAGGCGCCGGCGGGCAGATTACCCTCGGCGTCAATGGCCAGCAATTGCGCACCTGCGCCTTCGGCGACATGCTGGGCCACTTGCTGGGTGTGACCGTAACCGGAGTGATATACAACGACGACTTTCGCCATGGCGAGCCTTTCATATTGCCGTGAATTAACAAAGGCCCGCAGCGAGGTGGGCCTTGTGCAAGTATTGGCGATGATGGTGAATTGAAAAAGCGTCGTCGGATAAATTAATTATTTAGTCGCATTAAACAATCTAGACGCCTTGACGCGTTTTCGGTATCGCGAGCCGTGGGCTTGAATAGTAGCTTTTCGGCGCAGCGGCAGGTCAATAAAAACGCCCACGGCAAGGTGGGCGTTTTCTCATCGGGAACCGCGGTTTAATGGAACTGTTCTTCCTCGGTGGAGCCGGTCAGCGCGGTGACACTGGATTGGCCGCCCTGGATCACGGTGGTGACGTCGTCGAAGTAGCCGGTGCCCACTTCCTGTTGGTGGGATACGAAGGTGTAGCCGCGTTCGCGGGCGGCAAACTCCGGCTCCTGCACTTTTTCAACATAGGCGGACATGCCGCGGGCAACATAATCTTGCGCCAAGTCGTACATGTTGTACCACATGTTGTGAATGCCGGCCAAGGTAATGAACTGGTACTTATAGCCCATCGCACCCAGTTCGCGTTGGAATTTAGCGATGGTGGCGTCGTCCAGGTTCTTCTTCCAGTTGAAGGACGGCGAGCAGTTGTAGGCCAGCAGTTTGCCCGGATGCTTGGCGTGAACCGCTTCGGCGAACTTGCGTGCGAATTCCAGATCCGGTGTACCGGTTTCGCACCAGACCAGATCGGCGTAGTCGGCATAGGCGATGGCGCGGCTGATCGCCTGCTCCAAGCCTTTCTTGGTCTTGTAGAAGCCTTCGGCGGTGCGCTCGCCGGTCAGGAAGGGACGGTCGCGCTCGTCGCAGTCGCTGGTCAACAGATCGGCGGCTTCGGCGTCTGTGCGGGCGATCACCAGAGTGGGCACGCCGTAAACATCGGCGGCCAAGCGCGCGGCGATCAGTTTCTGCACGGCTTCCTGGGTCGGGACCAACACCTTGCCGCCCATGTGGCCGCATTTCTTCACCGAGGCCAATTGGTCTTCGAAGTGCACGCCGCCGGCGCCGGCGCGTATCATCGCCTTCATCAATTCATAGGCGTTCAGCACGCCGCCGAAACCGGCTTCGGCATCCGCCACGATAGGGGCGAAGTAGTCGATGAAGCCGGCGTCGCCTTGCGCCACGCCCTTGGAATGCTGGATTTCGTCAGCGCGGGTGAAGGCGTTGTTGATGCGCTCCACCACCTTGGGCACCGAGTCCACCGGATACAGCGACTGGTCCGGGTACATCGCCGAGTATTCATTGTTATCGGCGGCCACTTGCCAGCCGGACAGATAAATGGCTTTGACGCCGGCCTTGACCTGCTGCATGGCCTGACCGCCGGTCAGCGCGCCCAGACAGTTGATGTAAGGCTCGCTGTGGAGCAGGCCCCACAGTTTGTCCGCGCCGTTGCGCGCCAACGAGTACTCAATCTGCAGCGAGCCGCGCAGTCGTTCCACATCAGCGGCGCTGTAGCCGCGCTTGATGCCTTTCCAGCGGGGATTTTCGTTCCAGTCTTTCTGGATGGCTGCAATGCGTTGTTCGCGAGTCGTCATGCTAAAGCCCTTCTCGATACGTTTCTGTGCGCGCCGGCAGTCGCCGGCGTCCTCATTAAGCGATCTGTTTCATCCGGTTTTTCCGGATTTTCTTGCGGCCGGCCCTCATGGCGCCGGCTCGGCATGCCCGCCGCTCAGACCCTGCGGATAGAGGGCCGCCCGGCAGTGCACTTGCGGGTGTGGCTCAATTATTAGCACAAAAAAAAACGCTTGTGTGCAGTGCAGCACAAAGAAAATTGTTGATTTTCAAAAGCTAACAGTAACTTTCCTAAAACGAATATTGCGGCTCGCTCAAGCGTTTGCTTTTAGAAAATAAAAGTCCGCAAACGCACATCCGCGTTTGGCAGCCTGGGCGCGGCGGTCTGAAGCGGTTCAGTCGTTTTCAGGACTTGAATTCCGCGATGAAGCCCCTACCTTGAGTCGGGACTATTCGTACCGCTGAATCCAAATCCGAGGAATTGCCATGCAGGACAAGCAAAACATCGCGGCAGACGCCGTGGACAATGACAATATCGACGCAACGGTGGCGGAGCAGGCCGTAGAGCAAGAACTGAGCGCAGAGCAGCGGATCGCCGCTCTGGATGCGGAAGTGGCCGAACTGAAGGACGCATTGCTGCGCGCCCGCGCCGATCTGGAAAATCAGCGCCGCCGCGCGCAGGAAGACGTCGCCGCCGCGCACAAGTACGCGATCACCAAGTTTGCCGGCGAGTTGGTGTCGGTGAAGGACTACCTGGAAATGGCCTTGCTGGATCAGAGCGGCCAGATCGACACCCTGAAGATGGGCGTGGACATGACGCTGAAGCAGTTGGTCTCCGCTTTCGACAAGGCGCAGATCAAGGACATCGCCCCTCAGGCGGGCGACAAGCTGGACCCGCATCAGCATCAGGCGATGAGCGCGGAAGAGGCCGACGCCGAGCCCAACACCATCGTGCGAGTGATGCAAAAAGGCTACCAGATCTCGGACCGCGTGCTGCGTCCGGCGATGGTGGTGGTGGCTAAGGCGAAAGCATAAAAAAGGGCGGCGTGCTCCTCTTGAAATAATGGGCATAGCCAATACCTATTGAGACAACAGGCGGTCGCTATCGAACAAATGGCCGCTGAAACGAATTAAGATAAAGGAACTTCGACATGGGTAAAATCATTGGCATCGACTTGGGCACCACCAACTCCTGCGTATCGGTAGTGGAAGGCGGCAACCCGAAAGTCATCGAGAACGCCGAAGGCGCTCGCACCACTCCGTCCATCATCGCTTACATGGACGACGGCGAAATCCTGGTCGGCGCGCCGGCCAAACGCCAGGCCGTGACCAATCCGCGCAATACCATCTACGCCGCCAAGCGCCTGATTGGCCGCCGCTTCGAAGATAAGGAAGTGCAGAAAGACATCGACCTGATGCCTTTTGAGATTCTGAAAGCCAAGAACGGCGACGCCTGGGTGAAAGTGCGCGACCAAGAACTGGCCCCGCCGCAAATCTCCGCCGAAGTACTGCGCAAGATGAAGAAGGCCGCTGAAGATTATCTGGGCGAGGAAGTGACCGAGGCGGTGATCACCGTGCCGGCTTACTTCAACGACAGCCAGCGCCAGGCCACCAAGGACGCCGGCCGCATCGCCGGTCTGGAAGTGAAGCGCATCATCAACGAACCGACCGCCGCGGCACTGGCTTTCGGCCTGTCCAAGCAGGAAGGCGACCGCAAGATCGCGGTGTACGACCTGGGCGGCGGTACTTTCGACGTGTCCATCATTGAAATCGCCGATGTGGACGGCGAGCACCAGTTTGAAGTGCTGTCGACCAACGGCGACACCTTCCTGGGCGGCGAAGACTTCGACCAGCGCGTGATCGACTACATCGTGACCGAGTTCAAGCGCGAACAGGGCGTGGACCTGAAGAACGACGTGATGGCGCTGCAGCGTTTGAAGGAAGCCGCGGAGAAAGCCAAGATCGAGCTGTCCAGCGCGACCCAGACCGAGGTGAACCTGCCTTACATCACCATGGACGCTACCGGCCCGAAACACTTGGCGATGAAGATTACCCGCGCCAAGTTCGAAAGCCTGGTTGAAGACTTGGTGGAGCGCTCCATCGAGCCGTGCCGCGTGGCGCTGAAGGATGCCGGCCTGTCGGTCAACGACATCTCCGACGTGATCCTGGTCGGCGGTCAGACCCGCATGCCCAAGGTGCAGGAAAAGGTTAAAGAGTTCTTCGGCAAGGAGCCGCGCAAGGACGTGAACCCGGACGAAGCTGTGGCTGTCGGCGCGGCGATCCAGGGTTCGGTACTGTCCGGCGACCGCAAGGACGTGCTGCTCTTGGACGTGACCCCGCTGTCGTTGGGCATTGAAACCCTGGGCGGCGTGATGACCAAGCTGATCCAGAAGAACACCACCATCCCGACCAAGGCGTCGCAGGTGTTCTCCACCGCCGACGACAACCAGACCGCGGTGACCATCCACGTGCTGCAAGGCGAGCGCGAGAAGGCTTCCGCCAACAAGAGCCTGGGCCAGTTCAACCTGGGCGATATTCCGCCGGCGCCGCGCGGCATTCCGCAGATCGAAGTGGAGTTCAATATCGACGCCAACGGTATTCTGCATGTGTCGGCCAAGGACAAGGCTTCCGGCAAGCAGGCCAACATCACCATCCAGGCTTCTTCCGGCTTGTCCGAAGCCGAGATCCAGCAAATGGTGAAGGACGCCGAGGCCAACGCCGAGGAAGACAAGAAGCTGCACGAGCTGGTCACCGCGCGCAATCAGGCGGAAGGCCTGATCCACAGCGTGAAGAAATCTCTAGCCGAGCACGGCGACAAGATCGACGCTGCCGAGAAGGCCAAGATCGAAGACGCGGTGAAGGCGGCCGAGGAAGTGGCCAAGAGCGAAGACAAGGCCGCGATCGAAGCCAAGACCGAAGAACTGGCCAAGGCCAGCCAGAAGCTGGGCGAAATCATGTATGCCCAGGCTCAGCAGGCTGAAGCCGGCGCCCAGCAGGGCGGCGCGGACGCGCAGGCGGGCAAGCAGGAAGACGGCAACGTCGTCGACGCCGAGTTTGAAGAAGTGAAGAAAGACAAGGCTTAATCGCCAGCCGATGTCTTGACGCCTGATGACCGGGCCGGGCCCGCCGGAGTGTTCCGCGGCTCGGACCGGTCATTGGCGTATGGTGGCCGGCCGCGCAGGGGGCTTGCTTCCCGTGCAGGCTGAATTTTGAGAGAGACAGGAACATGTCCAAGAAAGATTACTACGATGTGTTGGGCGTCAATCGCGACGCCTCCGACGACGACATCAAAAAGGCTTACCGCAAGCTGGCGATGAAGTATCACCCGGATCGCAATCCGGACAGCAAGGAAGCGGAAGAGAAGTTCAAAGAGGTCAAGGAAGCTTACGAGGTTTTGTCTGATAGCCAGAAGCGAGGCGCGTACGACCAATTCGGCCACGCCGGGGTGGACCCGCAGGCTGGCGCAGGCGGCGGCGCGGGCTTCGGAGGCTTCGGCGATTTCGCAGATATCTTCAGCGACATCTTCGGCGGCGGACGCTCCGGCGGCGGCGGCGGGCGCTCCAACGTCTATCGCGGCGCGGACCTGCGATACAACATGGAAATCTCGCTGGAAGAAGCCGCGCGCGGTTGCGAGAAGCAGATCCGCATCCCTTCGCATGAAGAGTGCGAAGTCTGCCACGGCAGCGGCGCCAAGCCCGGCACCCAGCCGAAGACCTGCACCACTTGCGGCGGCCACGGCCAGGTGCGGATGAGCCAGGGCTTCTTCTCCATCCAGCAAACCTGCCCAACCTGCCACGGCACCGGCAAGCAGATTTCCGATCCCTGCACCAGCTGCCACGGCGCGGGCCAGAAAAAGACCAACAAGACGCTGAACGTGAAGATTCCGCCCGGCGTGGACGAGGGCGATCGCATCCGCTTATCCGGCGAAGGGGAACCGGGCCAGAACGGCGGCCCGTCCGGCGATCTCTACGTGGTCACCCACATCAAGCCGCACCCGGTGTTCCAGCGTGACGGCATGGATCTGCATTGCGAGATGCCGATCTCCTTCTCCACCGCGGCGCTGGGCGGCGAAGTGGAAATCCCCACGCTCGACGGCATGGCCAAGGTCAAAATCGCGGCGGAAACCCAGAGCGGCCGAGTCTACCGCTTGCGCGGCAAAGGCGTGAAGGCGGTACGCGGCGCCGATTACGGCGACCTGCACTGCCATGTGGTGGTGGAAACCCCGGTCAAGCTGACCGATCGCCAGAAAGAGCTGCTGCGTGAATTCGACGCCATCAGCCAGGGCGACGTGGCGACTCATAACCCGCGTTCCAAGTCTTTCATGGACAAGCTGAAGGATTTCTTCGGCTAAAGGGATTTCCGAGCGGCCCCCGCGGGCGTCGGCGCAAAACGGCAAGCGAGAGAGCTTGCCGTTTTTTTGTTTCATCATTTTGTCTATTGGTCAAATGTTTTTGGGTAACTTGTTGTAATGAGCGTTTTTTTAAAATGAATTATCTGGAGGGTTCCGGTCTACGGCCTTATCTTGGAGGGGCTCCGGAACCCCGCTCCGGGGCGAGAACATAAAAATATCCGGGTGTCCGCCGTCAGGCGAAGCACACCCGGCTTCGCTCAAAGGAGAGTTTCATGGATGCATTCGTCAATGCCGCCAACGGCGTTATCTGGAGCCCGGCACTGATTTACCTGTGCCTGGGCGTGGGGCTTTACCTGTCTGTGCGTACGCGCTTCCTGCAGTTGCGCCACTTCAAGGAAATGCTGCGGCTGATGTTCAATACGGAGAGCACCTCCAGCGGCGTGTCCTCGTTTCAGGCGCTGGCGATGACCTTGGCCGGCCGCGTGGGTACTGGCAATATCGCCGGCGTGGCCACCGCAATTACTTTCGGGGGCCCGGGCGCCATCTTCTGGATGTGGATGGTGGCCTTTCTCGGCGCCAGCTCGGCCTTTGTCGAGTCGACGTTGGGTCAAGTCTACAAGGAGAAAATAGACGGCCAGTACCGAGGCGGGCCGGCTTTCTACATCGAGAAGGGTCTGGGCATGAAGTGGTATGCCTGGCTGTTCGCCATCACCACCATTGTCGCCACCGGCGTGCTTTTGCCGGGGGTGCAGGCCAATTCCATCGCCGCCTCGCTGGATACCGCCTTCGGCATCGCGCCCACCGTCACCGCCGCGGTCCTGGCCATCATCCTGGGTTTCATTATCTTCGGCGGGGTCAAGCGCATCGCGCTGTTCGCCGGCGCGGTGGTGCCGTTCATGGCCCTGGGTTATATCATCGTCGCCTGCGTGATCATCGCGCTGAACATAGAGCAACTGCCCGGCGTGATAGCGTTGGTGCTGAAAAGCGCCTTTGGTTTTGAGGCTGGCTTCGGCGCCATTCTAGGCCTCGCCATCCAATGGGGGGTGAAGCGCGGCGTGTATTCCAACGAAGCCGGTCAGGGCACCGGCCCGCATGCCTCCAGCGCCGCTGCGGTGTCGCATCCTGCCAAACAGGGCCTGGTGCAGGCCTTCTCGGTCTATATCGACACCCTGTTCGTCTGTTCCGCCACTGCTTTCATGCTGCTGATCACCGGCCAATACAATGTGCAGGGCCCGGAGGGCCAGGCCATGTTCACCGGCATCGCCGGCGTGGCGGCGGGGCCTGGCTATGTGCAGATCGCAATGGAAAGCATCATGCCGGGCTTTGGCTCCATCTTCGTCGCGCTGGCGCTGTTCTTCTTCGCCTTTACCACCATCGTCGCCTACTACTACATCGCTGAAACCAATATTGCCTACATCAACCGCAAGATACAGCTGCCTTGGCTGAGCTTCGTGTTGAAGATCGCGCTGATGGCGGCCACGGTGTACGGCACGGTCAAAACCGCGGATCTGGCCTGGGGGTTGGGCGATATCGGCGTGGGTCTGATGGCCTGGCTCAACATCATCGCCATCATCCTCATGCAAAAACCAGCGCTGGCCTGTCTGCGCGATTACGAAGCGCAGAAGGCGCAGGGCTTGGACCCGGTGTTCCATCCGGAGAAACTGGGCATCGTCAATGCCGCCTACTGGGAAGGGCGGCGCGCGGAGGACAATCTGGCCGCGGAATTGGCGGCGAAGGCCAGCCACGAGGGGGGGGGAGGGCAAGCTTGCTCCGCGTGAGAGCTGAGCCAAGGAGGATACGGACGGCGCCGGTGTCGGCGTCGGCGTTGTCCGCAGGCCGGGCGTGCAAAATTCAGAACACTCTGTTTTGCCGGCCGGCATCCGCTGCGGGGCGGCGGCAACAGGCGTACAATGGCCGGGCTGATCCTTCTAATGGAATTGTCATGATTTTCGCCAATCGTTATTTTCCCGCCACTCGCATGCGTCGCATGCGCAAAGATGAATTCTCCCGCCGCTTGATGCGTGAAAACGTGCTGACCGCCAACGATCTGATCTATCCGGTATTTGTGATGGAGGGACAGAACCGGGTGGTGGAAGTGCCGTCGATGCCGGGCGCGCCGCGACAGACGCTGGACAAGCTGTTGTACACCGCCGAACAGGCGCTGGAATTGGGCATCCCGATGCTGTCGCTGTTTCCGGTGATCGAGTCCGGCAAGGACAATAGCGCGCAAGAGGCTTACAACCCCGAAGGCTTGGTGCCGACCGTGGTGCGCGAGTTGAAAAAACGCTTTCCCGAACTGGGGGTGATGACGGATGGCGCTCTGGATCCCTACACCATTCACGGTCAGGATGGGGTGATGGACGACAGCGGTTACGTGCTCAACGACGAAACCACTGAAATCCTGATCAAGCAAGGCCTCTGTCACGCCGAGGCCGGCGTGGACATGTTCGGCCCGTCCGACATGATGGACGGCCGCATCGGCGCGATTCGCGAGGCTTTCGAGGAGGAAGGCTTCATCCACACCAAAATCCTGGCGTATTCGGCCAAGTACGCATCCGGTTTCTACGGCCCGTTCCGCGACGCGCTGGGCTCATCCGGTAATCTGGGCAAGGCCGACAAGAACAACTACCAAATGGATCCGGCCAATCTGGACGAAGCAATCCAGGAAGTGGCGCAGGACTTGGAGGAAGGCGCGGACGCGGTGATGATCAAGCCGGGCATGCCTTACCTGGACGTGATCCGTCGGGTGAAAGATACTTTCCGGGTGCCGACCTTTGCCTATCAAGTGTCTGGCGAATACGCGATGTTGAAGGCCGCATTCCAGAACGGCTGGCTGAACGAGGAAAAGTGCATGCTGGAAAGCCTGATCGCGTTCAAACGCGCCGGCACCGACGGCATCCTGACCTATTTTGCGCTGGACGCTGCGCGCTTGCTGCGTCAAGGCTAAACGCAGGAAGGCAAGCCATCGCGCCCCGGCTCAGACCGGGGCGTTTTGCATGGGAGCGGATATGGATTTGACGCATTCCACCCTGTTCTGGGTGATCATCGCCGCCGCGCCAGCGGTGACGGCGCTGGGTATTCTGATCCGGTTGGCCAGGCACGAGCCGCCGCCGGAGCTGCCGGCAAGCGTCAAGCCGCTGGCTTGGGACGATGAGGATCAAGACGGCGATGCTGGGCCGCCGGCGGCGGGCGGCTAGTCGAAGCGCCAGCTAGCCATGGACAGATTGCCCATGCGCCAGTCGTCGTGCAGTTTGGAAGCCTTGGCGTCGCGGCCCCCGGCGCCCAGCGCAATCCACAGAGGGGCGATGTGCTCGTCGCTGGGATGGTTGCGGCGCGCGTCGGGGGCCAGCCTCAGCCAGTCCGCCAATGCTTCATGCGCGCCGGTTTCCAACTGCAAGTCCAGCCAATCCCGGAAAGCCAGCGCCCACGGAGCCGGTTCCGAACCTTCCGGCGCCAGCGCGCGCAGATTGTGAGTGTAGCTGCCGGAGGCGATGATCAGAACACCCTCGTCGCGCAGCGGGCGCAGCGCTTCGCCAATGCGCATCAACTCGGATGCGGGCGCCTGATGCGGCAGCGACAGATTGACGATGGGAATATCCGCTTGCGGATACATCAGCATCAGAGGCGTCCAGGCGCCGTGATCCAATCCTCTTTGTTCGGTGCTTTGAGCGGGAAGACCGGCCGCGGCGAACAATTCATGCAGACGCGCGCAGAGCGGCGCATCGGTGCGTGCCGGGTAGCTCAGGCGGTATAAGGCTTCGGGGAAACCGTAGAAGTCGTGAATGGTTTCCGGATTCGGGCTGTGGTTGACCACCAGGCCGCGAGTTTCCCAGTGCGCGGAAACGATGACGATGGCGCGAGGGCGGGGCAGTTCCGTTCCCAGTCGGGAGATGAAGTGACGACTTGGGCTGTCTTCCAGCACCAAGGTGGGGGCGCCGTGCGAGATGAACAGCGCGGGTAGGCGAGTGGTCATGACTGAAGCTTTCATTCAAGAGATGCTTCAGCTTAAGCCACGCCGATTCTCTGATAAACCGCAGTTTATTGGTTTTATTGTTTACTCTTTGGAAATAATTTGGCAGAGGGGCGGCTAGGCGGAGATCGGATGCCGGACCTAACTTAATCCGGCAAGCAGGATGGCGCAGCCCGCAATGAAGATGAGGAAGCCCGCGATGCGTCGCCAATTGCGCCTGCCTTGCCTGCCGGTAAGCGGCTGCCGCTTCAACCTTCTGAGTTGTTGTCGATACATGGTCATTTGACGCTCCTATATTTGAATGATAATCATTGTTGTTTGAATGTCAAAATAAACGCTCCTGCGTGGAGCGGCTGGAGCTGAGAGGGATCTGCAATTGGCAGGCGGGTCGCGAAAACCTGCGTATTCCTCAGAGGGGGCAGTGCTTATTGCAGCCAGGCGAAGTTGGCGCACAATTCCAGCCAGAACGCTTGCCAGTTGACCGGTTTCATCGGGGGCTCCGTTGCTAGATTGTCTTCAGTATCGCTCAGCGGTTTTTATCAGTGAAATTGATTGTTTTTTGTTTTTTGTTAGCCAGGAGCTATGAGCGTGGGGCTCAAGAAATGAAGTTGTGAGAATGGGGGAGGAAAATGCGCCCCGCAAGCGCTTCGTTTGCGGGACGGGGCAGGGATCAATCCCAGGGGACTTCCGCCGAGTTTTCAACTACGGCGGCAACCGTGCTGTTTGCCGCGGGTGAGACTGTCGGGCTGGATGCTTCTTCCAATCCGCCCAGGGCGGCGACCAGGGCGTCTACCAGTTCGCCCAGTTCTTCGCTCATCAAGGTGAAGGTGGCTTCGAACAGGCTTTCTCTATCATCGCCCGCCTGGCTGGCTTCATCCTGCAGCAGGTCCAGGAATTGCAGCCGCTTCAGCTGCAGCATGTCGGTCAGCTGGAAGCGGATTTTTTCCTGCCAGATCAGGCCTACCCGGGTAACTTGCTTGCCGGTGGCAATGTGCTGGCGGATTTCGTCCGCGGTCAAGTCGATGCGCGCGCAACGCACCACCGCTCCGTTTTCTCCGCTATCCTTCAATTCGCAATCCGAGTCCAACTCAAAACCGGCAGGGGCTTCGCCGGCCGCCAGCCAGTCCGTCATCGCGGTGTGTGGCGCGATCTTGGTGCGAGGCAGCGCGGCAGGGAAAGGCGGCAAGGCTTCGCGCAGCTTGGACACCAACGCCTCGGCCTTGCTGGCGGCGGCCGAATCCACCATTAGCCAGCCGCGGCGCGTGTCCAGATAGGCGCTCATCCTGCTGCTGCGCACAAAGGCGCGCGGCAGCAGGTCGTCGGTGATCTGCTCTTTCAGCGCCAGCTTTTCCTTGCGACCCACCTTGCGCAGCTCTTTGTCTTCGATTTCCGCGACTTTCAGCTCGACGAAATCGCGGATCACCGACGAGGGCAGCACTTTGTCCTCGCGGCGCAGCGAGACCATCTGGCAGCCGCGCACTGCGTAAACCGGCGCGTCCAGATGGTTGGCGGCGGGCACCCAGCCCTCGCTAAACCAGTCCAGACCCATGCAGTGCTGGAATGGACGCTTTTCCAGCGCGGCGGAAAGTTGCTCGTTGTTAGGGGCGTCGTCTTGATTCAAACGGTAAAAAGATAGTTGCCTAAACCACATATTTGTTCCATAATGCGCGTCCTCTGATGCCACAGATTGTACCGCAGCCAAGACGGCAGCGGGGCGGTTTTCAGACAAGCTGTTAGATGGTCGTCGGAGTGTAGCTTAGCCTGGTAGAGCGCTACGTTCGGGACGTAGAGGCCGGAGGTTCGAATCCTCTCACTCCGACCAGTCAAATAGAAATAGCTTGTCAAAAAGCATTGGATGTAGTAAATTTCTGCTCCTCGGCGCTACCGCGCTGAAAGCAGTAAACGGAGTGTAGCTTAGCCTGGTAGAGCGCTACGTTCGGGACGTAGAGGCCGGAGGTTCGAATCCTCTCACTCCGACCAGATTTAAAACCCTGAATTCAATTCGTTTGAATTCAGGGTTTTTGCATTAAAGCGCGGATAAATTAAATCGGATATTTGGAAACGCGCGCCGCCCCTTTTCAAATCGATGGAAACTGTTTATTATTACGCGCTCTGCTTCAGGGCGGAGTGATGTGCCGGTATAGCTCAGTTGGTAGAGCAGCGCATTCGTAATGCGAAGGTCGGGGGTTCGACTCCTCTTACCGGCACCACAATCCTCTTCTGAAACTGCAATGAGCCCGCTGCCGCGGGCTTTTTGCATTTCCGGCCGCCATTGCTGTTGGTTTCTTCATTCCCGCCTGTTTCATTTGCGTTGGTGCGCTTTGAAATTCCTGCCACGGATGCCGTTGCGACGGCTGGTGATTGCATGTCGAATATGATATAAGCATTTTATCGGCGGGCGTGCTGAATGAGCGGCCCTACCGGTGCCGGCGACAACTTGAGAATGCGCCTGGGCTGAAATATATTGTGAACGTCTGTTATGACGAATGGACATGACGGTCTAGGCTGTCATCTAATGGAAAGCTACAGCAATTGTAGAAAGCGAACATGCTATCCAATTCCGTTGCTACTTTCAGCCTGTATTCGGATTTATATGCCCGGTTTCGTCCGGCTTATCCAGAGGCCTTGTATCAGTGGTTGTTGCCGCAGTGCTTCGAGCGTGAACGGGCCTGGGACTGCGCAACCGGCAACGGCCAGACCGCGGTGAGGCTGGGGGAGAGCTTTGCGCGGGTAGATGCCACCGACATCAGCTCCGCGCAACTGGGCCAAGCCGAGGCGCATAATCAAGTGTATTACCGGGAGTGTCCCGCCGAGGTCACGCCCTTCGACGATGCCGCTTTCGACTTGATCACGGTATCGCAGGCGCTGCATTGGTTTCATTTCCCATCGTTTTGGCCGGAGGTGGTCAGGGTGCTCAAGCCGGGCGGGGTATTCGCCGCTTGGGGCTATCATCTATGCCGGGTTTCCCCCGAGGTGGACCGCGCCGCGGCGATTTTGACTTCCATTATCGAGCCGTTTTGGTCTAGCCGCTGCCAGATTCTGTGGGACGGCTACAGTACCGCGGGTTGCCCGCTGCCTACGCTTGAAACGCCGGAGCTGGCGATTAGCTGCGATTGGACGCTGGAACAATACCTGGGTTTTCTCAACACGCTTTCCGCCAGCAAGCTGTGCAAGCAGACTTTGGGCGAGCATGTGCTGGACGATGCCTCTGGCCGCATCGCCCGGGCCTGGGGCGATGGCGGGCAAGCGCGTCAAGTGAGCATGCCGTTAAGCTTGCTGGTGGCGCGGCGCCCAGCGTAAAGCCGTTCATGTTTTTGCGAGCAAAAGCGAGACGAGGCGAAAACGAGCGAAAAAGCGGAGTGGTCGAGGGGGGCATGAGCATTTCGAAGGTGTACTCACCGTGTAAAGCTCCACGACGCGTAGCAGATCGTAAACAGGTTTTTAGCGGCGCTTGTCGTATTCCGCCTGTAGATCGGAAAGCAGGATGTTGAGCGCGTCCGACGAGCGCAGTAGCTCTATCAAGGACACGGCCAGCGAGCAGATCATGCACAGCAAGCTGATGCCGAAAGTCAGTTCCCCCCAGGCCTGCCAGCCGGTATAGACCTGAAACATCGCCACGGTACACAGGAACAGGCTGGCGATGCCCAGGCACTGCATCCATTTGATCAAGGTGATGCGAGTGCGCAAATTGCCGATCTGGCGCAGGATTTTTGGATCCTGGTTGTCGCGGTACTCCTCATACAGATTGCGAATGATGCCGGCCAGGCCGAGAAAACGGTTGGTATAAGCCAGCAGCAACAGGGAGATGGCGGGAAACAGCAGGGCGGGTGTGGTCAGGGTCAGCGCGGAATGCATCAGGCGTTCTCATCAATCAGGACATCAATGCCGTTGTCGGTGGCGTCGAACAGTTCGATTACGTCCGGGTTTTTCATGCGGACGCAGCCGAGGGAGCTGGGGGTGCCCCAGGGCACATGGTCCCCGGCACCGTGAATGTAAATGGCTCGATTATAGCTGTCTACCTCGCCGCCTTGGTTCTTTCCTGGCTCTTCGCCGCAAAGCCACAGGATGCGGGTGAGGATCCAGTCCTTGGTCGGATACTGTGCGTGCAGTTCCGGCGTGTATTTCCAGGGCGTCACTTTGCGGCGAAAAATAATGGTATTGGCCTCTACGCCGGCGCCGATGCGTTCGCAGACCCGATGCCAGCCGCGAGGCGTCTGATAGCTGCCGCTGGCTTCTCCCACGCCGTTGCGCGCGGTGGATACCTGGTATTCGCGCTGCAGCAGGCCCCAGCCGTCGTAATGACGCAGGGTTTGGCTGCGTACGCCAACCAGAATCCAGGGCGCGCCGTAATGGCGAGGATTGGGGCGGGTGTCCAGCAAGGGCGCGGCGCTTTGCTGGCCAGCAGCGAATGCCGCCGCCGCCAGCGGGTCCACTGTCAGGGAGGCATCGTCTTCCATGCCCGCGGCGAAAGCGGATGCGCTCAAGGATAGGACGAGCATCAGTCGCAGCATGGCATCAGCCTTTCCGACGGGTTTGGAAAAACGCCGTCAATGGTTGTACGCAGGCGTCCGCCTGCTGCTTGCCGAACACCGCGGCGTGATGATTGAGACGGCTGTCTGCGAAAACGTCCAGCACGCTGCCGGCGGCGCCGGTCTTGGCGTCCGGCGCTCCATAAATCACGCGAGCGATGCGGGCGTGCATGATGGCGCCGCTGCACATCAGGCAAGGTTCCAGCGTCACGTATAGATCGCAGCCGTCCAGGCGGTAATTGCCCAGCTGGCCGGCCGCATCGCGCATGGCCATGATTTCTGCGTGGGCGCTGGGGTCATGCCGGCCTATAGGTTGATTGTAGCCGCGTCCAATCACTTCGCCTTGTCGGACAACCACTGCGCCCACAGGAATCTCGCCTTCCAGGCCGGCCTGGGCGGCTAGTTCCAGGGCTTGGGTCAGATGGAGGGCGATTTCGGTGTCGGACGGCGGCGCGGCCACGGGCGGGTGCGCGGCGAGCTGTCGCAGCAAGGCGTTTTTGGCCTCGTCCCCAAGCTGGTTCCAATGAATGCCGCGGCAGGCGGCTTCCAGCGCGAACAGCAGTTTGCGGGTGGCGGTGCGCCCGCGGCTTTTTAATTGCAAGAAAGCCAAGACGGGGCCCCGTTGCCGCAGGGTGTCGGCGTCGATAATGCCGATTTCGGCGAGCCAGGCGATGGCCGCGGGCGGCAGAGGAGGCGAGGTCAGCGGCGAGCTGATCTCGATGGTCTTGGCGGACGGGAGGGGGTTGTCTTGCATGATGTCGATTTTAGCGTAAAGAAATCTCTTTCACGGCCGATAGAATGTCATAACCATAGGTTTTTTCTTATATGCCCGTGATAAAGCCCTATTCCGCCTCCTATACGCCGTCGCAACCCAAGTCATCGGCCGGCCGCGCCGCGGCAGCTTCTTTCGCCGAATCCGCTGCGGCCCAGGCGGCCTCCCCAACAGCTTCCTTGCCGGCCAGTCCGGCGCAACAGGCGCGTCAGCAGCTGCAATCTTCTTTGCAGCAAAGCTTGGGTAAATTCATGCAGCAACTGAAAGTGACTTTGCGGCCATTGCCCAAGCGTTCGCCCGAAGTGGATGGCATGCAAAAGGAGATGTTGAAGAAGAAGGTGGACATGCTGCTGAAGATGGCTCAGATGGCGGGCCGAGACAAGGCCAGCCTGAAAGCGCTGGCGGGGGAACTGGCCCGCGCGGTTAAGGAGCTGAAACAGTTAGTGGCCAGCATGACGCAAAACGCAGCCGATTCCATGATGTCGGTGAGCGTAGGCGGCGACGCGGAGGCGGCAAGCGCGGCCGCCTCGGAAGCGGCGGTGCCCGAGCCGGCAGACGCCGGCGGAGACGCGTCCGGCGCCGCGGCCCAGATTCAGGCTCAAGCCGCCGCAGCCGAGGATGAGACGCGGCAGGCTAAGGACGGGGCGGGGGAAGCGTCCTCGGCCGCCGGCGCGCGAGGCGACGCGGCTGCCGCCAACGGCGACAAGAACGCAGGGGGCGTGGCTCGCGACGATGGCGCCGCGCCGCGGACGGGGGGCGGTAATCCGCTTTCCAGCGGCAATCCGGTGGCGGGAGACCCGGTGATCCAGGACATCATGATGAAGCTGAAGCAGCTGCAAAACTGGCTCAAGCAGCAGACGCGCCAGCTGCAAGCGGATCAGGAACTTCGGAAGATGATCAAGGAGATGGACAAGGACATGGAGGGCATCGAGAAGATGCTGGCGACTGGAGAAATAGCGGAGAACGGAGAGATGGACGTTCAGGTCCACGTTGAGGCGGAGGCCGGCGCGGGCGTGAACGTCCAGGCTTGATCAGCGGCTGCGCCAGAGCCGGCGTCCCAGTTGCCATAGCGCCCATAGCCGCGCGCCAGTGCCAAGCCAGGATTGCAGTCGTCCGCCGGGCGGCAGCAGGCTGCCGAGCGTGGCCAGAATCTTGCCGAGGCCGCGCTGCCGGCTCCAGGCCTTCAAACCTTCCCCGGCGGCGCCTAGAGGATGGCGCCGCAGAGTATCCAACTCCAGGCGCAGTTTGACTCTGAGCGCTTCGCCCTTCATCACCAGCAACTGTTTCTTGATGGCGCGGTCCCTTGGGTTCACGGAGCGTCTCCTCCACCCAGGGCCGCCCAGTCCTTGCGCACTTCTTCCAAGGTGGTGGCGAAGGCCGGCCCTTGGTCGCGAAGGCGTCGGCGCAAGCTGAAGCCCAGCCAGGCGCCGGCGCCGCAGAACGACAGCGCGCAGACGGCGAGGACCCAGGCGCGCAGAGTCGGCGGAGTCAGCGTCCAGACCAGCAGCAGTCCGGCCGTCAGGCCTACGGCGATGAGAATCAGCGCCAGCATGCCGGTGAACAGGCTGCCGATGATGTCGTCTTTCAGTTCCTGGGCTTCAAGCGACAGCAACTCCGCTCGGGTCAGCAGCAGGGAAGCCACCCCGCCGGCGAAGGAGCGCAGGCTGCCGGGACGGGGTGGGGATGGGCGTTGCGGCATGCCTTAGCGGCGGGAAACCAGCATGCCCAGCAGGAAGGCGACGCCAGCGGCGATGCCGATCGATTTCCAAGGGTTTTCATGCACGTATTGATCTGTCGCCTTGGCGGCGACCTTGGCCTTGCCGACCACCACTTGTTCGGCATCCAGCAACTTGGCCTTGGCCACTTTCAGTTTTTCGCTGACGCGCTGGCGGATTTCCTTGCTTTTCTGGCTGCCGTCGTCCAGCGAGGCGTCGATCAGCTCTTCGGTGCTGACCAGAACCTGGCGCACGTCATCCAGTAATTGTTCTTTTTCCTTGGCGATTGCAGCGGCATTGGACATAAAGATCTCCTGGTGAAAATGAATGGGAACTCCGCGATGGCACGGCTCTCGCGGTGCAGCAATCAAGCTGACTACCATCAACCTATCAGGCTGGGCCAGTGACGTCAAACACTGGATTTGACCGATTTCGACTGCGTCAAATCCGGCTATAGGCTGCGTTTTCCCAATGTGGAACGCTAGGCGCGCGGAAGCGGCTGGCCGCGAACAGGCCGACGCCGCCCATGGCCAGGCCGAACCAGGCGGAGACCCAGGGGCTCCAGGGTGCGGCGGCGATCAGCAACAGCGGCGCGGCGCTGGCCCATAGCGAATAGGCGATGTTGTAGGTGACGGCGATGCCGGACACGCGGATATCCGCGGGGAACAGGCTGATCATCGCCGAAGGCACCACGCCGACGATGCCGCAGCATAAGCCGGCGATGGCGTAGGCGACGCCGGGCCAGCGCCAGCCGCCGATCAGGCTGGCGTAGAGCAGGCCAACGCCCACGGGTAGCAACAGACTGTAGAGGATCAGGCTGTGCAAAGGGCCGACACGGTCTGTAACGCGGCCGGCGATCACGCAGCCGATGTTCAGAAACACGATGCCGAGGCTGCCTAGTGCGAAGGCATCCTTGGCCGACCAGGCGAAGTGTTGCTGCAGCAAGGTGGGCGTTACCACGACCGGAATTATTACAGCGGAGGTCAGCACGCAGGTCAGCAGCGCGGCCGGCAGCAGCGTGCTCCGGTGAGAGCGCAGCACTTCCAACAGCGGGTAGGCGCGTTCCTGTCGCTGAGAGCGCAGGGACAGGAATACCGGTGTTTCATTCAGCCAGCGGCGCAGCCAGACGCCGAACAGGCCCAGCGGGCCGCCGAGCAAGAACGGAATGCGCCAAGCGTAATCCTGCATTTGCTGCGGGCTGAAGATTTCGGCCAGCAGGGTGGCGGTGAGCGCGCCCAGCAGGTAGCCCATGGTCAGGCCGGCCTGAAGCAGGCCCAACGCGTAGCCGCGGTGGCGGGCCGGAGCGTGCTCGGCGACAAAAGTCCAGGCGCTGGGCACTTCACCGCCCACCGCCGCGCCTTGCAGCAGCCGCAGGCATAAGAGCAGCAGCGGCGCGAGATAACCGATCTGGGCGTAGGTGGGTAATAGACCGATCAGCAGACAGGGGCCGGCCATCATCAGCATGCTGAGGCTGAACATCCGCTTGCGGCCCAGGCGGTCCGCAAAGTGGGCCATCAGCATGCCGCCCAGCGGGCGAGCCAGATAGCCGGTGGCGAAAATGCCGAAGGTTTGCAGCAAGCGCAGCCATTCCGGCATTTGCGGCGGGAAGAACAGGTGGCTGAGCGTGGCGGCGAAGAAGGCAAAGACGATGAAGTCGTAGATTTCGAGCGCGCCACCCAATGCGGCCAGTCCCAGGGTGCGGTAGTCGGTGCGTGAAAGTGCGGCGGCAGGCGTGGAGATGGCGTTCATGAGGGTTCGGGGGCGACGGCGGAGGAGGGGCTGGAGTCGGATTCAATGCACGCCGACAGTGGCTAGTCGGGGGGCTCGGATCTGCTTAAGGCAATGCGAATATGGCGATATGGCAAACATGCCGCCAGTTTAGCGCGTGTCGGGAAATGTGGCGATAGTCAATTGCATTTTAACGGCATAAATGACACCGGACATGGACAAGAAAAAAACCCCGGCGCTGGGCCGGGGTTGATAGAAAGGCGCTTCCCACTCAATTATAAACGAACACAAAAACTTCAGTATTGACAGTTAGTTACGCTCGACGACAACTGGCGATGCCATGAATAATGCCATGCTCATGATGTAGAGCCACTTTTCGCCGTCTCACTCCGGCCGAGACTGTCGCCGCCCGCTTGATCGTCACCTTGAGTCTGCGCTACAGCGGGTGCAGGCGCTTCCGCGTGCTGTCGGCTGCGCCTGAACTGCTCCAGCGCTCGCTGCACTGCCTCTTCTGGCGCTTGAGGGATGATGTTGACGGGTATGACGACCTCGCAATCGACCGGCTCCACGTTACCCTTAATGCGCAATTCCACCGTACCGTTGCCAATGACGCTATGGAAATAGCGGGTGAAGTCCTCAATGTCCTGCTCGGTTATCTCGGCTCCTTGTCGAAAGCCGCATTCATTGAGCAGCGTATGCAGCTTTCCGTTCGCCACATCCATGGCAAACGCAAGCACGATGGTGCCGCGAGAGCTTAATGTAACGAACCGCAGGACGCCATCACCGCTGTCGATAGGCAGCAGCGTCATCTCTCGAAACTGGTCAGCAGCCGGATGAGGCCAAAGGTTCACCGAAACCGTGGCCCCTTCAAGCTGCCCGAGCTGCACGGCATCCTCGACGACACCACCAGCTTTGAGCGTCTCCACCGCTTCGGGCATCATGAGCGGGTACCAGGGCATGAGCCGGTCACGGTTCGAGTACACATCCATCTCGTCGGGCACCTCGGCTTCAACCTTGATGTAGCGGTTAGCTAATGCCTCGATGATGCACAAGTCCGCTGCGATGCGCTGGCGATCCGCCGGAATGTCGGGGTCCACGATGATCTTGCCGATACTCGCATGAGCCACCGCGCAACGTCCCGAGTCGAACAGATGTTTGTTGACATCGATGCCTTGGTCGCGCAGTTCCTTGATGCGCTCGACTGCTCGCTCCTCGGCCAGTTGATCCAGATTCTTCCCGACCCACTCGACGCGCTGCTCGCTGGGCATCTGGCTTTCGATGACTTTGAAGAAGCTCAGAAAGCTGTAGGCGTCATGAACGCGGCTCAACCGACGGCCTTCACGTAGGAACGCCAGCGCCTTACGCACCTGGTCGTCCTCAATGATGGGCATGTGGTTGCAATCGAACCCGTGCGCGCCTCCCTGCAGGATCTCGGTATAGACGTCTCGAACAGCACCGAAGCGAACGATGAAGGTCCCCCAGTTTCGATTCGTAATGTCAACATAACCGCGCTTGTAGAAACCAAGGATGGACGTAAAGCGGTACAGCCGCGCCATCGCCTCGTCCATGTTGTCTTGCTCAGCAGGCGTGCTGATGCCCGGCGCGCTGCGCACCTCGCCTTCCTGCTTGGGCTTCACGCCTTGCAGGAAGTACTCGTGCCCGTCGTACTCGATCCAAACATCCTCCTGTGACCAAGCAATCGACGAAACCACACCCACAGACAGCCAGCCCTGGCGGCCGTTGATACGGTCCAAGGCAGCAACGCCGAATAAATGCGGTATGTAGGGGGTCTTCATAGCTGCACAGGCTCGGCAGGTGGCTTGGCAGCGCGCTTCAGGATTTCGGTCACAAGTTCCGGCTCAGCGTCTCCGATGAGCAGCTTGCGAGTCGGTGCGATATGCGTGAATACCTCGGCCAGAACGGTCATGTCGTGGCCCAGGCCGTTCGATAGCGATGTCGCTTTTAGCAGGCCAAGGCGAGCGCCGGCCGTCACCTCGTCCATGCCTTGCCGAGTGACAGCCAGGTTCGATCGCAAGGTCGCGATCGCGTCGATCGCTCCCTTTTCAAAGGCAAGTAGCTTCGTGCCGAGGCTGTCGGTGAAAGGCATCTGACGGGGCCGGTAAGGGCTCATGTCCAATGCCTCCGACACCTGTCCACCAGCTCGCGCGCTGATGATGGCTGCATCGACGAGCTGCTTGGCGCTCATCAGGCCGCATGCCACATCGACCAGCTCGGCGGCGATCATGGCCTTGAGCTTTTCCACCTGGCCGGCTTGTTCCTGTGCGGCCTTGAATCGATCGTTGGCGCGATTGATCCAGTTGCCCAACAAGAGCGCGGCACCACCGAACAACGCACCAGCGAGGCCGGCCGCCGCTGCTTGATCGTGACCGATTCCCCAGGGCCTGCACGCCAGGACGTACCAGCCAAACGCGACCAGTGCTGCGAATAGCACCAGGTCGATGTGGTTCATGACCTTGGCCACAGGCACTAGGTCAGGCGATCGCCAGCGTCAAATGACCGATCGACTCGACGGCCGGCCGAACCTTGATCTCGATGTCGTAACCGAGACGATTCAGGCACTCCATGAGCTTGCGTTCGGAGAGGTTGGCGAAGTCGCCACGCATCATTCCCGACACCTTCGGTTGTGGGATGCCCATGCGCCGGCCGGCCTCTTCTTGGGTCAAACCGAGACGACGCACGGCACGGGTGATCTCGATCACCAGGCCTGACTTGATCTTGAGCTTTTCGGCGTCGGCCAGGCCGAGGTCGGCGAACACGTTGCCCGAGCTGGTTTCGATCTCGATGCCTTCAATCATGCGCTTTGCCATGTCGTAGCTCCTTTGCCAGCGCCTCGGCTACTTTCAGCCTGGCGCGAATGATGTCCATGTCCTCTTTCGGCGTGGCGATCCCGCTCTTGCTCTTCTTCTGGAAGCAGTGCAGGACGAACACCGCTTCCGCGAACTTCACCGTGTAGACGGCCCGGTACGTACCGCCGGCATCGTCCTCGACGATCTCAAGGACACCAGCACCGCCGAAGCCTTTGAGCGGTTTTGCCGCCCCGTGCTGGTCGCCGCGCTGAGCGAAGTCGAGGGCGTGACCAAAGAACTTCCGCACATCGAGAGGAAGCGCCATCAGGTCTCGTTTACTTCCTCCGACCCAGATTAGCAGCCTGTCTTGTTCTGTCATGTCGCTACTTTATACCATTTCTGGTATGAAGTCAAATAGTGCACGGGCCGAGAGATTTATGCCCGTTCAACACCACAGCGCCAGCCACACAGGTCACATAACACCCATCTTGTCATACAGGCTCAATATGATATCATTTTGAACACATAAGACAAGGAGCCATCATGTTCAGCAAAATCGCGATTCGAAACATACCCAACCAGATCTTTCGGGCACTGGAAACACTGGCGGACCTCCACGACCGCTCAACCGAGGCCGAAGCTCGGCAGGCCCTGCGAGCATGGGTTGACCCGTTGTTAGTTCAAGACAGTCGGAACACCCGCCGCAAAGAAGTAGCGGAGCGACTCAACCGAATGCTGACGCAAGTCAATTCCGGCCGGCGAGGCACAAAGCTCACTCCGTCACACATCGCCGAAGCCATCAAGGAGGAGCGCGCGGAGGATGTCGAGGACTGGTTTCTTGGGGAAAAGGAGCCGAGTTTTTCCCAACTGTCGGCCATCGCGAGTTTTCTGGGTGTCGATTCAGACTGGCTCAAACATGGCGACAAAGCGCTCTATCCCCCCGAATACGAGCGCTTGTCCGAGAACCCTTTCGAAGCCGTAGACTGGCTTCTGCGTTGGGACATGGCCAACAGTCAGTCGGATGGAACGCTCAAGACCTTGCACCTGATCCGAGCCGAAAATACCGCCGGCGGTCTGTACATCGTGAAGGAATCCGACAAGGGGCACTTTCGGACCTTCCACACACCGATTCACGTATCAGAGGAGATCGGTGCTGGCGGCGAAGCATCCCTGGCCGCGCTCTTCGTGACGCTCGAACTTCTGTACAAGCGCTATACCACGATGGGTAGCGGCATCATGGTTCTAGGATACCAATTGCGGCCCGACGACATCACGCAATTGACCAATGGGAACACTCACCCTGGGTCTCTGCTCAAGGAGGGATCGCGGTCTATGTGGTGGGAGGACATATGGGATCACGAGATGGCACCGAAGCATAACTACTGGCCGGGTTGGAAATCGCTGTACGAGCGCATAGAGCGAGTGATCTCCGCCCGGACACATCTGAACGAGCTGCGCACGCAGATTCGTCAAGGCGCAACAACGATGGCTCGTAGCGACAATTAACCCTTGCCGGGTGCAAGACCATCATGGGCGGCCATGGAGGTAAGAATAAGAAGATTATTCTTCTTATTCTTACCAAAGCAACGTGCCCATCGTGCAGCTCGGGCGGCTCATCGCTTAGCCTCATCAAGCCAGGCCAGAGTCTCGGCATCGCAGGCGGCAACGCGAGTCAGGAACTCGCGCAGCAACCAGGCCATGCTGACGCGGTGGGTAGCAAAGATGGCTTTCGCTTCGGTCTTCACTGCTGCTGGAACGGCGGCGCTGATGATAGTGCCTTGCCTCATCCCCCCTCCTTGTCAACGTCGAAGCTTGGCAGCTTGTCCACCTCGATTTCACCGGTACAACCAGTGGCAGCGGCTTCGTTCATTTCATTGATCGTTGCGATCTTCTTTGTGTCTTGCCTCTTGGCATGCTCAGATGCCAAGCGTTCGCGCACCTCGTCCGGGGTGACAGCACGCGATGGATCGGCCTTCAGTTCATCGCAGGCTCTTGCAATCGCCTCGGCAACGGTTTCACCGTCGCGCAGGCCGTACAGCTCGCGTGCGTTGGTCGTGGTGATGAATGGAGGAATTTCCGCACTTGGGCCTTCATCATCCAGGAATGCGGGCTCCTCCTCACGTTCGCTCGGTGCGCTCATTGCGCGGCCCCCGCAATCAATTGCGCCGCCTGCATCTTGATCGAGGCGATGTCATGCTGCCGGGGCTGCGGCCCACCTGTCACCTGGCAGTTCAGCATGATGCAGGTATTGGTCATCGCATCAAGAAGATCAACGACCTCGCGCCGAGGCCGGCGCACTTTGCCTTGTGTCTGTGCCTCAGCCACAACCAGCATGTCTCGCAAGACTTCGGCGTACTGCTTGACTCGTTCACTCGTGATAACGGTATTCATGGGACATTCCTCCTGGCGTCAATCAAAAACGGACCTGGTGCTTGAATCGCTGCTGTCGGCGCTGGGCGTCACGCTCGCTTGGTGTCCCTGCTCTTCGGTGCCGCCCTGCGGCGACTTGTTGACGAAGGCCGAGACCTCATCGCTCGCGCCGCTTAGGCTGTCGCCTCCGAATGCCGGCTGGTTGTCCCTGGCTTTGATCGCCGCCGCGATCTTGCCGCCCGTGGTCTCTCCGATGCGATCCATCGCGCCATCCTTGATCGAGCCGGCCTTGGCCTTGGCAACGTCCCAGGAGCCTTGCGCCAGGTTCGCGGCCGTGCCTGCGGCAACCCTGCCGACCTTGGCCGCGACCGCCGCCGCGCGTGAGCCACCCGACTTCACTTCACCAGGTGCCCCGCCTGACGAGCTGCCGCCCATCGCCTGAGACGTGCCGCCGCCGGAATCGCCCATCGCCGAAGCCAGGGCGCTACCGCCACCGCTCTCGCCGCCAGAACCGCCACCGGCACCGCCGGCCGCGCCCATCAGGTCGCCCATGCCTGGGCTGCCGCCGCCGCTATCCGAAGCGTTCGCCTTGGAGAAGGCCGCCATGATCGCCTGCGCGCCACCAGCAATGCTCTGCGCACCGCCCATCATGGCAGCGCCAGCCATGCCTGCGGCCGTTGTCGCCATGCCGGCCGCGCCCATCGCTGCGCCGGCAATCGCACCCGCTCCGAAGTTGCCGATGCCGGCATGTCCGACCCCTGCGCCAGTGATGACCCCGGACAGCAGGCCCGGAACCTTGTTGACCAGCATCAGCAGGGCAAAGCAGAAAACCAGCATCACGCCCAGCTCCTGGAAGTTGAGCGTCCCGGTGTTCATCTGCGAATAGAAGCCGGTTAATAGGTCGTTGCCGATGCCAACCAGCAGCACCATTGCGAAGAGCTGCACGGCCACGCCAAGAACGGTCTTGTAGTAGTTGATCGCCATGTCTGACGTCCACCGCGATCCGCCGAAGCCGAGGAAGAATATTCCCGCGTACATCAGTATCCAGGCCGAGACCAAAATCAGCAGCATGTTCACGGCCACGGCCGCGAGCAGCAGCATGATGGCGGCGCTCATGAGCGTGCCGACGAAGCTATCGACGGGACTCCAAATGGAAAGGTTCGTGATTGCCTGCTTCCAGATCAAGAAGCCGATATCCACGATGCCGGACGGCGTAACCGATGAGGTGCCGGAGGCTTGCTCGCCAAGCTGCTGTAGGGACTGAATGATCGACGACGCGAACGTAGGCCCGTTCCGCAGCAGCCACAGGAAGAAGCCAAAGAACAGGATGAAGCGCACGAACTCGGCGAAGAACTCGCCAATGTCGGCCTTGCGCAAGACCATCATGCCGCCAGTCCACACCAGGGAAATCGTGCCCAGCGTCCAGAACAGCCAGTTGGCCGCATTCATCACCACGGTTTGCCAGCTCGCGGCCTTCGTGGCGAACTGGTTCACCACCTGGTCAAGCATCCCCTGGTTCGTGAGTTGGGCTGCCGCGCCGGTCGAATAGAGCACAAGGGCAGCGCCGACGAGGATTATTGTTTTGCTTTGCAGCATGGTGTCACCTCTTCGGATTGGTCAGGTCGAGCCAGTTCTTAGGCTTCTCGGTAGGCGCGATGCGATCTTCCGTCGAAGCCTTGTGCGCGCACTGCTGCCGCTCGCCCTGGTCGCGCGGGGCCTTGCAGTCAAGCTCACGCTGACCGCACCCGGAAGCCAGAAGCGCCGCGATAACGGCAACCGCCACAAGCATGAGTTTCTTGAAGTGCATGGGTCGTCTCCTGTTAGTGGATCAAGTTGAGCCAGTTTGTGGCGTTGCCGGTCTTGCCGATACGATCCTGGGCGGATGTGGTGTGTGCGGCCGTTTGCTGGGCATCTTTGTCCGCATCGGCCTGCATCTTGGATGCCACGGCATTTTGTTGAACCATCAACAGGCCACGGATTTGCAGCAGTTGGTTTGCCTGTTGGCTGGCAAGCTGATTGGCATATCCGATGGCTTGCATTTGACCGCTGGCCCCTTGCGCTGACGATTGCAGCCTCGCCAGCGTGGAGGCATCGTTTTGCAGGTTCGTTTGCTGCAACTTCAGCCCCTGAAAGATGGCGTCGTTGGCCTTCTTCTGCGACTGTGATGCAAGCTGCTGATTGCTGGCCAGCGCGGCCATATCGGCGGCGCTACAGCTTTGCCCCGTGAAGCACGGCGATGCCTTGTAGTAGTTCAAGTCCTGGAACTTGCCAAGGTAGGCATCAATGCTGCCGAGCTGGTTCTGGTAGTAGCTCAGCGTATTGGTGGCAGTCAGCAACCCGTTGATGGTCGCTCGCGCCTGATCCCAAATGTACGACACCGGTGCGGCCGTGTTTTGCAGCATGTTTTGATACTGCTGCAACTGGGTTTCGTACTGCTGAATCTGCTGTAAAACGGCGGACACGCTTTGCAGCGCGGTAACGATGTTTTGCGAGAGGTTCGCGCCGTCGATAACTGGGATACCGGCATGAGCCGGCATTGAGGCACCACCCGCTAGTGAAAATACAAGTGCGAGAGTTGCGGCTACTTTGGTCTTTCTCATATCAAAAACTCCTCTTGGTTTTAGCGGCTAAAAATTTCATCGCTTGGTTTTTGGCATCACCACCGCAAGCATGGCTTCATGCATCTTGTCCTGCGTATCCTCAATTTTGGAAAGCAGTGCGCGAATGGTGGATTCGCCAAATCGTGTGGTACGCGGATCGTCTGTCAGCCAGAGTTTCAGCAAGCCACCAAGACGGCCAAGATCGCCGTTGATCCGCGCCAGATCTTCGACGCCCTTGTGATCCAGAATTCCTCGCACCTGGTAGCCCATACCAACATTCAGCAAATAGGTGGACATGGTTAAACCAGTTGCCTTGGCGTTCGCCTCAATCTGATTTCGCTCGTCTGGAAGGCAATACACCTTGATCGGCGGACTGCATTTCCTTGTGGTTTTACCTATTTTTTCCATCGCTCCCCCCTTCCCCTGACGGCGGCAGCCGTCTGCCTCGCAGAGCAGGATGCCCGTTGAGCACGTAGTGCGAATAAGGGGCAGTGAAATAGGACGACCCGCTTGCGGGTGGGCCTACTTCACATATCCTGCCCTGTAAATCACCGTTGTTTGTAAGTGGGCCTACCGCATAAAAATCGAACAAACATCGTTGTTGCCGCGTTCTTTTTTCGACTGAACAAAAGAAGAACGGAAAAGCGCGGTTCAGAACAGCGCCGCATGGGGTTTTGTTCAATGCCTGATCCACCGCTGAACAAAGCTTCATCATTTGCTTGTCCACCTTTCCGACCGGCCTGGTCGTGGTGGCAGCAGAACGCGTGCATAGCGACGAAACGTCTGGTATGTGTACTGTATACGCCCCTCTGCATGGAGCGTTTCCCAAATGGACAGCAGTGAATAGCCATCCTCAACGGCTTTCGAAACGTCGCCGCGAACCAATATGAATGCCGCGCGATTTCTGTCGTTTCGACCCGCGCTGTTTTTCAGCGTGTTGTCGGCGATCCTCTCCGAGAGGCTTTTCGTTGGATTAAACATCGTAGCCGTGCGACTGGAAAACTTGAGCCATATTCGATCCCTCCCAACTTCCAGGCCGGCCCACAACCATGCCGGCATCCTCCGCCAACATGGCAAGCAGCGCGGAAACAGTCAGAATCCCGTGACTTGTAAACCCGTCCCGCCGATTGTGTTCATCGGTGCAACGGGCGGCCAACGCATGCAGATTCGTGGCCGTTTCGTCAGACACCTGAATGACGATTCGCTTCATTGCTCTTTATCTCCGATGGCAAGGTCGCCGTCCAACAGCGCGGCAACATCCTTGGTTTGAAAGTACATCCGCCGCCCGATATAGACCTTGCGGTCATTCATCTCGCGCGCCCATGCTTCTTTTGGCTTGAGCAGCGCCATTCGCAGCCCCTCCGGTTTGCGGCTCAATGTCGCCGCGACTTGTTCGAGCGTCATGACCACTCCGTATTGCTCTTTCAGAATTTCGAATGTCGAATTCACACACTTGGCCTAATGCTGATTGACTGATGTTCATGTATGAATTCTTGGGCAGACAGGGGTAAGATGGCAGTGCGAAAAACATCGTGTTTTCTTACTAGGACTATTTGCCCTATGGCCCGACCGACACGCACCATGACTGAGCAGTTGCGCGGCCGCATGCGCTCGGCGGCGCTCATGCACGAGCTGGCCCGTCGAGTCGGAGCCGAGAATCCGCATCAGTTCGCCGGGTGGTTCGACAAACACACCGGCATGGATACGCAGGCGTCAGGAAAATGGCGCTTGAATTTCAGCGGAGAGCGGCCGCTGTCGCCCCAACAACTTCAACTGCTGTCGCGCTGTGATGGCGACGTAGCGCGTCTGCACAGCGCTGGGCCTGCCGATCTTTGGCAAGCGCTGTGGGGTGATGTTCGCGAGCTATGGCCGCTGTGCCGTACTCGCTTCAGCAACCACGGCCCGATGCTCGATGACCGCATATGGTCGGCGATTGCGGACGAATTTAACGATGAAAAATCTTTTGGTTCTGCACTTCGGGAATTCGAGGGTGAATTGCTGCTTGCCGACGCCTACGGTGAACCACTCACGTTACGTCATTTGACGGAAGCCATCGCCTTTTACAGATTGCACCAACACATCAACACCGTTGCGCCATCCGACGTAGATGGTGTCGGCGCGTATCGCTGCATGCATATGTGCCTGGAAGACTCGGCGGTGCGAGGCGAATTGACAACCCTTGGCATCGGCGACCTCTTGGCGAACCATGTGGCCGACATGGAACTTGGCCGGTTGAAGCATGAACGGTCTTACCGTTCGGCTGTTGCAGTCGATGACTTGCTCGGGTACGTTCGGAACCCGCAGGCCTTCATGTCCGAGGATGCCCGGTGGGATGCCCTTCACTTGACTTGGGCCGACTGAACACCGGGATGGCGAGGTCAGCGCGAAAATTTTAGCGGCTAAAATTTTCGCGCCGTGCGATCCCGCTGCCGCCCCTCAAGTGTCAAGATCGTGCGATGAAGAGCTTTTTCGATACCGCATGGACCGTCGCACCTATCACGCCACGGCGAGGTTTGACGCCAAGAAGGAGGGGAAAAGGCCGCAGACGCGCATCGGACGAATTTTCATTGACACTTGAGGGGCGCACTTTTTAGCCGCTAAAAGTAGCCGACCGCTCTTCCCTCCTGGCGTACAACATAGAGGCCGAAGGCCGACCATCCGCAAGGCTTGGCGTCGCCCTCATGGCGACGGCAAATGCCGCGCTTAGTGGATGATCTTGGAAGATCATGGATGGAATTTGCGAATGGACCGTAAGCCCGCGCCGATGCTGCGTTTTTCAGTTTGCAGCAGGGAATGTTGCTACGGCCAAGGGGGAACGTTGCTACGGAGATTGGGGAACGTTACTACGGGCTTCGGCCTGCCGATTTCCCACTTCCCTTCTGCATACTCGCTTACCTTCCAGCCCACGGCCGCAAGCTCCGCCAGAGCCTTGCGGGCCTTCTGGCGCCGCTTCTTCATAGCCTCAGCGTTTGCCTCATCCGGCCAGACGTAACCGGAAAGAGTATCCAGTTCCACGCGGCCAGCTTTTCCTGGGTCGATCCAGCCGCATAGCCGCTGGTGAATCAGGCGGGCCGGGTCAGTCTGTAGCGCTCGCACCTCGGCCATCTCGATGCGGGTATACGGACGCCTCCCAAGAATCGCCTCTGCAATCTGAGGATTCAGCGCGACGAACAGCCGTCCATCCTCCTCATCGAAGGCATAGCTCATCAAATGAAAAGACCTTTGCCTGCCCCCTTTGGTGACTACCACCGTCACGTTTGCCATGCGCAGCAAGCACGCCTTGATCGACCTGATGTTGTCGCCGCCATCGGTCAAGCCGATTTCGCCTAATAGGCTGGTAATGCTCTCCCTAACGACAAGCGCATCCTGCCCAACCGCGTCGAACTTCGGCTCAAGGAATAGACGGAGCTGTCTCGGCAAATACGCTGTGGGCTCTGGCGTCAGGATGATGCCCTTCGGCCCACCAAGAGCCACAAGACCTTGCAGCAGCCGCATGTCATCAGCACCAAGCGGCTCGAAGCCGACGAACCTCGCTTGTTCATTCTCGCTGTAGGGATACGTCACGTCGAGCTTGAGCTTCTTCCGATCTCCGCGCTTTAGACTTCGGAACAAGCCTGGGACCAAGCAGTGCATTGGATCGTGCCTGGCATGGGTGAGGTCAAAAGCCATCGCTTCGCCTCCGGCCATCGCGTCCCTTCTCCTCATTCCTGCCGGCCTCATGCAGTTCCACTGGCAGCAGTACGCCGCCGGCGTGCCGCATGTACCAGCGATCAAG
The DNA here is from genome assembly GCF_015291765.1 of Chromobacterium sp. Rain0013. Lineage (NCBI taxonomy): Bacteria > Pseudomonadati > Pseudomonadota > Betaproteobacteria > Neisseriales > Chromobacteriaceae > Chromobacterium > Chromobacterium sp. Rain0013. Next base: position 4,478,770 of record NZ_CP031514.1, on the reverse strand, counting down.
CGGCGTGGCGTCATAGTTCTGCTTGCTGACGCCGAAACGCACGAAGTAGCCGCGCCGTTCACTGCCGATGGGCTGTCGATCATGAGCGCGTTCGCTGAGGCGCTGTGCCTCATCTTCGGTCATGCGGGCGACGTATCCACACCATCTGGCGTTGTCGATCAACGCCGACGCTCCGCGCGCGGCCTGCTGCTGATCGGTCTGCCCTTCGCGGGCGCTTCCCTTGCTGACGTGGTGCAGGTAGAGCACGGATGCGCCCGTGGCAACCGCGACGTGCTCCAGCACAGCCACGAGGTGTGCCATGTTGCCGTTGCTGTTCTCATCGAGAGTATGAATGCGACTCAGGGTGTCCAGCACGATCAGCCGCGCCCCCGCGCTGTAGTCAATGACGCGGCGCAAGTGGGCGTCGTCCATGATATCCAGGCGCTTGCCCATGATCGGCTCAAGTGCCAGGTTCTCTGCGATGGCTTGGCGAGCCGCATGCCCAAGGTGTTGGCCGATGGCGTGAATGCGTCGTACAAGCGCGGGCGGTGGGTCTTCCCCGGCAAGATAGACCACGCGCCCGGTGCGCACGGGGGCAAGCCCCACGAGATCACCACCTGCAACGCTGCATGCGATGCTCATGGCCGCTTCCAAGCACCAGAAGCTCTTACCCGTGGCTCCTGGAGCGACGAGCGCGCCAACGGTCCCAGCAAGGAAACCTGGCCATATAAAGTCCAGCACCGGCGGCTCGCCCTCGAACGCGGCCAGTACATCAATCGCCATGACTATGGTCCCCACTCAAGACAGGGACTCGCCGCCCAACACCTCGGCGACCTGAGATGTCCGGAAATAGACGCGTCGGCCGATCTTCAAGCGAGCTTTATTGATTCGCTGCGCCCACTCGTTTGTTGTACGCAGGCTGATTCGCAACCCGTCAGGTGATCGATCAAGGATGGCGGCGAGCTGGGCGAGGCTCAGGAGCGGGCCGAATCGATGCAGCAGCGTGTCTTCTATCGTCATTGCGTAATCTTCCGTAATCAACCGAATGACAACGAAGGTAAGGCATCATTGTGGTTGCCTACATCCTATTAATTGTTCAAAATGGTTGACATGAAAAACGAGCAAACCATTGCCATCTGGAAAGGCTGCGACCCCACAGTCTCGGAAGTCATCGGAAGGTTCGAGGATCGGTGGCGGCCGTATTCCGCTTCCTCGCGGCGCTACCCCATCGTTCGGCTGATCCAAGAGTTGATCGATCCGGCGGTGGCCTCGTACACGGGAACGCTGCCATCGCGTTACTTGGGTCACCTCCCCGGAGCGGGGACGGGGGTAGCACTCAGCGAAATCATTCGGCTGGTTGGTCTTGATGCGATGGTGCGCATGCAGCGCCAGTTGCTACGGGCGTTCGTCCTCACCGAAGACAAGCAGTCCGCAAGGGATCGGCGCTTTGTCGCCACTCTCGAATCGTTGATCGAGTTGACGTGGGCCTGCGCCTGCAAACGACCCGTGAAGTCAAAGGTGCGCGACACTCGCCTGAATGGCGAACGCCCGCAAGGGTTTTGCAGGTTTTGCGGGTCGCTCGCCGAGCTCACCTCATTCGCAGGCGGAAACGACACCCCCAAGGCGGATGACCCGGAAGAAAAACTTCGACTGAGCAGCCTGTACTGCGTGGATCACAGGCCCAAATTGCCGAGTGGCGCATGGAACCCCACCTATAGGCAGGCGAGACGATCATTAGCGCAGTTCGACCTTGAATTGACCAGACTTAGCCAGCAATGCGCGAAGCCGGCTGCGCCCCAAGCGGTGTCAGGCGATCAACTCGTTGACAGCTATTTCTTCCACTACATCGCTGGCCAGACCTTGCAGCCGGCCGACAAGGTAGAGCTGCGCAATCGAGCGCGGCTGATGGTGGACTCGAAACTTTCTGACCGCAAAAAGCAAATGTTGATGCTCCAATGGTCTGGACTCAATCAGTCAGAGATTGCGCGAAAGTTAGGGATCGAGCGCCAAGCAGTTTCCAAGGCCCTGGCGTCGATCCCTCCGATGTTCCACATAAAGCGGAAGAAGAAGCGTACCGGTCGCTGATGCGCCATTACCAAGCCGTCACACATAGCCTGAGCGGCCCTAGCATGATGTCAACTTAAATGGACAATTAATAGGACGAATCAATCTGCACTGTCAGGCACCATCAGGCAATCACTCGCACGTGACTGAAAGAGGCCAGGCATGCAAGCACCGACGAACAAGATTCTCATCAATCGCAAGAAGCTGCTGGCGATGATCCCGCTTTCTGAGCGCACGATTTTCAATTTGGAACAGCGAGGGGAATTCCCGCGCCGCATCGCACTTACCAGCAGAAACGTCGCCTGGGACTTGGCCGAGGTAGAGGAATGGATTGAGGTGCGCAGGTCGTCAGGAACCCAGGCGATGCGCCCCGGAATCAATTCGTTGGCCGTGGCCGTTTGAGCGCCCATTCGTCAACCATGTCCGCCCAGTCCTGCAGCATGCCCGTGCGCTGCTCGCGGTACTCAGCCTTGTTGTAGACGGCCCTGACACCTCGTTGCTCATGCGCAAGGCACTTCTCGATCCAATCGGTGTTGTATCCGGCCTCGTGCAGCAACGTGCTGCCCGTCCGTCGCAGGTCGTGCGGCCCGAACTTCGCAAGGGACTTTCCCTCCTTCTGCGCAAGCCTGTACGTCAGCGTCAGCACCTGGTTGAGCGTTGCGCTGCTCATTGGCGTATCTGAGTCATACCGCGACGGAAGCACATAGTCCGATCCGCCGGCAAAGGTCTTCAAGGCAATGAAGATGTCCAGCGCCTGCCTGGACAGGAACACCAGGTGCGGGTTACGCCGCTTCATGCGCTCCTTGGGGATGGTCCACAGCGCCTCGCTGAAATTGATCTCGCTCCACGTCGCGTTCGTCAGCTCGCTCTTTCGCACCAACGTCAGTAGCAGCAGTTTGGCCGCCGCACGGATTGATGGCGTGGTGCCGATCCGCTCGATGTACTGGTACATCAAGGCGATCTCGTCCGGCGTCAGCGCCCGGTCGCGCGGCTCGAACTTGGCAATGGTCGTAGGGCGCACCATTTCCGCAGGGTTTTCGACCTTCTGTCCGCGCTCGATGGCCCACCGGTAGACCTGCAACACCACTTCGCGGGAATGCACCGCCGTCGCCGGTGCGCCGCGCTCGACGATGGCATCGGTCAGCGCCCGCAAATCCTCGTGGGTAATCTCGACCAGCTTCTGGTTGCCAAATTTCGACTTCAGCTCGCGCTCATAGACAGCCCTTCGCATGTCGCGGGTGGAGTCGGCCATCTGGTAGCCACGCAGCCACTTCTCCGCCCACGCGCCGAATGTCTCTGCGTCCTTGACGCGGGCCTTGTCTCGCGCCTTTTCCTTCGCCGGGGACTTCCCGCCAGCGATCAGCTTCTTTGCCTCGCCCAACTGCTCGCGGGCTTCCGACAGGGTGATACCGCCGACGCCATAGCGCCCGAAGGTGATGGTCTCCTGCCGACCGTTGATCGAGTAGTTGTAGCGGAAGGAGATCGCCCCAGCGGGGGTAACGGCCACATAGAGGCCGTCGCGGTCATTCACCTTGTAGAGCTTGTCCTGCGGCTTGAGATTGCGCAGCTTGGTATCGGTCAGCATGGTTTCGGTCCTGTTCGGGTTCGAATACCATGATTAGAAGAACCGCTCAAATCAACAATAAATCATTTAAAATCAATGACTTACTATGTTTTAATACCATGCTGCTTTCAACGAAGCGGCATGGTATCGAGCGCCACGCATGGCATCACAGGCACATAGTACCATTCACAATGCCATGAAAAAAGTGTGCTTGGCGTTGCCAAACGGTGCCAGCCAATGCCAGACTAAAACGCAAAAACTTCAATGTTTACGCTGACTTACGTACACTTTGATGCCAGCGAATGCCAACCACTGCCAGACGCGGGATCATTCCCACTCGATGGTGGCCGGCGGCTTGCCGGACACGTCGTAAACCACGCGGTTGATGCCCTTCACCTCATTGATGATGCGGTTGGACGCGCGGCCCAGCAGGCTGTAAGGCAGTTCCGCCCAGTGGGCGGTCATGAAGTCGCTGGTGACCACGGCGCGCAGCGCGACGACATAATCGTAAGTGCGGCCGTCGCCCATTACGCCAACGGATTTCACCGGCAGGAACACGGCGAAGGCCTGGCTGGTCAGCTCGTACCAGTTCTTGCCGGTTTTCTCGTCCACGGTATTGCGCAGTTCTTCGATGAAGATGGCATCGGCCTGGCGCAGCAGGTCGGCGTATTCTTTCTTCACTTCGCCAAGGATGCGCACGCCAAGGCCCGGGCCCGGGAAGGGGTGACGGTAGACCATGTCGTGCGGCAGGCCGAGCGCGACGCCCAACTGGCGAACTTCGTCCTTGAACAGCTCGCGCAGCGGCTCCAGCAGCTTGAGGTTCATGTCTTCCGGCAGGCCGCCCACATTGTGGTGGCTCTTGATGGTGTGGGCTTTCTTGGTCTTGGCGCCGGCGGATTCGATCACATCCGGGTAGATAGTGCCTTGAGCCAGCCATTTGGCGTTGGTCAGCTTGCCGGATTCGCGGTCGAACACCTCAATGAATTCCGCGCCGATGATCTTGCGCTTCTTCTCCGGATCGCTTTCGCCGGCGAGCTTGCTCATGAAGTCGGCTTCCGCCTGCACATGCACTACTTTCACGCCCAGGTTCTGCGCGAACATTTCCATCACCATCTTGCCTTCATTCAGGCGTAGCAGACCGTGATCCACGAAAACGCAGGTCAGCTGATTGCCGATGGCGCGGTGGATCAGCGCGGCGGCCACGGAGGAGTCCACGCCGCCGGACAGGCCGAGGATGACTTCTTCGTCGCCCACTTGTTCGCGGATTTTCTTCACCGCTTCGTCGATGTAGTTGGGCATGGTCCAACTGGGTTTGCAGCCTGCTACGTGCAGCACAAAGCGGTGGATCATCTCGGTGCCGCGTTTGGTATGTGTCACTTCCGGATGGAACTGTACGCCGTAGAAGCCGCGGGCTTCGTCCGCCATCGCCGCATACGGGCAGGACGGGGTTTCGGCGATCACCTGGAAGCCGGCCGGCAGCGCGGTTACCTTGTCGCCGTGGCTCATCCATACGTCGAGGAAGCCGTTGCCGGCGTCGTCGATCTGATCCTGCAGGCCTTCCAGCAGCTTGGAGTGGTGGCGCGCCTTGATCTGGGCGTAGCCGAACTCGCGTTTGTCGCCGCTTTCCACCTTGCCGCCCAGGGTCTGGGCCATGAACTGCATGCCGTAGCAGATGCCCAGCACGGGAACGCCGAGTTCGAATAGCGCCGGATCGGCCTGGTAGTCGGATTCGTACACCGAGTTCGGGCCGCCGGAGAGGATGATGGCTTTGGGCGCGAATGCGCGGATTTCTTCAAGCGGCATGTCAAACGAATGAAGCTCACAGTAAACGTGAGCTTCGCGTACGCGGCGGGCAATCAGCTGGGTGACCTGAGAGCCGAAATCGAGAATGAGGACTTTGTCCATGCCTATCCTTCAGGAAATGTTGTGGGCCGTGCGGCCATGATGATTGAGATTGTGTCGCAGGAGGTTGAGCGCGCGGCGGCGCGGGCCTGCTTTCATTGTTCGCCGTCCCTCGACGGCAGCCGGAATCTGCGGCTGCGTTCCGGTATATGCTCGCTGCGGGCCAGCAGCATCAGCAGGCCGGCGACGATCATGCCGAAGGACAGCAGATGGCTGGGGCGCAGGCCCAGGTTGTCGTAGAGATAGATCGCGCCGCCGGCGTAGACCAGCAGCGGGCTGGTGACCAGGGTGGATTTGTTGAAGCCGTCCACGATGAACAACAAGACTCCGGCGGCGGCCAGAAGCAAGGCGAGCAGGGTGGATGTGTTGGGCAGCAGCGAGGTGCTTTTCAGAAACCAGACCGATCCCAGGCAAATCAGCACGATGGGCAAGGCCGCGCTGCGGTTCATCAGGCGGCTCCACGCTGGTTTTTCATGAAGCGCTGCTTCTCGCGCTGCCATTCACGGTCTTTTTCAGTGTCGCGCTTGTCGTGGAGCTTCTTGCCTTTGGCCAGCCCCACTTCCGCCTTGATGTTGCCGCGGGTGTAGTGCAGGTCCAGCGCCATCATGGTGTAGCCGGCGCGTTCCACCTTGCCGATGAAGCGGTTGATCTGTTCTTGGGACAGCAACAGTTTGCGCGGACGAACCGGGTCGGCTTTGACGTGGGTGGACGCGGATTGCAGCGGCGTGATGTGGCAGCCGATCAGCCAGAACGCGCCGTTTTTCCAATCCACGTAGCTTTCCTTCAGTTGGACGCGGCCGGCGCGGATGGCCTTGACCTCCCAACCTTCCAGCACGAGCCCGGCTTCGAGCTTTTCCTCGATGAAGTAGTCGTGGAAGGCCTTGCGGTTCTGGATGATGCTCATGTCGCCTACGGGATGTTTTTTGAATGAATCCTCTATTGTATCAGAAGCAGCCGGCTTGCCAAAGCCATGAAAACACAGCGCTTTGACGCGAAGCCAGGATGAGGCCGGGTAGGGCGCGCCGGATTTTGTTAAACTTGCGGTTTTTACCGATGCTGACAATTTCCCAGCCAGGGATGGGGCAGCGGAGACGATAAGCGAGCGATGGATGCAGGTGGTTGAAAAAAGCGTGTTGGTGGCGCATACGCCGGCGCAGATGTTTGCGCTGGTGGATGATATCGAGCATTACAGCCGGTTCCTGCCCTGGTGCGGCAAGGCCGAGGTGTTGTCGCGCGAGGGTGATCAGGTGGTGGCCAGCTTGCACATCGATTATCTGAAAGTGAAGCAGCATTTCACCACTCGCAACACCAATCAAGCGGGCGAGGCCATTCTGATGGAGTTAGTGGATGGTCCGTTCGAGCATTTGGAGGGGCGCTGGCGTTTCCTGCCTTTGGGCGAGATCGGCTGCAAGGTGGAGTTCCGGCTCAGCTATCAGTTTTCCAGCAAGATACTGGAAATGATCATCGGCCCTGTGTTCGGACATATTTCCGGCACGCTGGTGGACGCCTTCATCAAGGAAGCGGACAAGGTGTACGGCGATGACTGAAGTTTTGCAGGTGGAAGTGGCGTTGGCGCTGCCCGAGCATCAGGAGCTGGTGGTTTTGCGGGTGGCGCCGGGCACAACGGCGCGCCAGGCGGTGGAACTGTCCGGCCTGCTGGCGCGCATCCCTGAATGGGCGCCGGAGAGCTTGAAGCTGGGCGTATTCGGCAAGGCGGTCAAGGACGACGCGCCGCTGCGCGAGCATGACAGGGTGGAGATTTACCGACCCTTGATCGCGGACCCCAAGACGGTGCGGCGTCAACGCGCCGAGGCTGGAAAACAGATGAAAAAAGGCGGCGGGAACTAGCCGCCGCCGAGAGGATATCCAAGCGCTGTTTATAGCTGGGGCGACATCAGTGAGGGTGGCTGTTCCTCCGCCGAGTGCACGCGGTTCTTGCCGTTGAGTTTGGCTTGATACATTGCCTGGTCGGCGCGCTCCAGCACGTCGGCTTCTTGTTCGCCCAAATGCCATTTGGCGACGCCGGCGCTGAAGGTGATCAGCAGGCGGTCGTTGTTGGCCAAGAAAAATGTTTTGGTTAGTTCGCGCTGCAGCCGCTGCACGGTGGCGACGGCTTCTTCTTCTGGCGTGTCCGGCATCAGGATCACGAATTCCTCACCGCCGAAGCGGGCGACGATGTCGGCTGGACGCAGGCTGTGCTTGATCGTGTCCACCAGATATTTCAAGGCATCGTCGCCGGCTAGGTGGCCGTATTTGTCGTTCAATTGCTTGAAGTTGTCCACGTCGAGCAGGGCGACCGACAGTGGCGCGCCGGTGCGCTCCGCGCGGCTGATTTCGCGCTGGAAATGCTCTGCCAGGCCGCGGCGGTTGAAAGCGCCGGTCAACTGATCTTCGCGCACCTTGGCGCTGGCGGCTTCCAGCGCGGTTTCCAGTTCGGCGATTCTTTGTTCGGCGGCTTCCACTTGCTCCTTGGCGGACAGCAGCTCATCGCGGGAGCGAGTCAGGTCCAGTTGCATCAGCGAGGTATCTTCCATCAAGGAGCCGATGATGCTGCCCAGTTCCTCGACGTTCTGCGACTGTTTGATGCGAGTGCTGTGGTCCTTGATCTTGTTCTGGAAGTCGTCGGTACTATCCGTCATCATCGCCAGCCGCGAGATGAAGCGGTCCAGCAAGGAGCGTAGCGAGCTTGCCGCCTCGTCCAGCGAGGTTTTCAGTTGGCCTTGCTTGCGGATTACGTCCTTGAGGCTGGACTCCATCTGGTAGACCTGCTGCATGGACAGCGGCTCATGGCTAAGGATGTCTTGCAGCGAATGAACCTGCCCCACCAGGTAGGTGTCCGTGTGGTTGAGCTCGGCGATGTTCTCCAGCAGCAGGCGCAGCAGGTTGGTCATCGCGGACACCAAGCGGTCGTCTTGCTGCGATTGCAGCTCCAGCTTGATCATGAAGGCCCGCAGCTTGGGCATGTAGGCGTTAAGCGTGGCGTCGTCGGCCACCTGATTCAGTTCGCCCAGCAGCGCCTCCAGCGCATCCACCAATTCCGGGTAGTTGATCAGGCGCGGCTCCAGGCCGTGCTTAAGGGCGAAGCTCAGCATGCGCTGCCAGGCCAGCCAGCTGTTGCTGGGCGCGTCGGCCCCGTCTTCATCGAGGCCGGCTGCCGGAGCGGGGGTGTCGGAGCTTGCCGCGCCGTTGCCGTTGGACGGGGGCATGGACTGGGTCCAGTTCTGAATCAGCGTGGCCAGTTTCTGGTTCAGTTCGTCCGGCTGGTTGCCGTAATTGATCAGCACCCGTTCCAGCGTGGACTGCTTGTGGTGCTGCGGCATATTGGGCAGCCGCAGGTCCCAGTTTCGGATCAGATTTTGGATCAGCATGCCCCAGCTGTGTTGTTGCTGGCTGGCGCTGAGAGAGGCGCGCAGAAAGTCGATGATCAGTTGCGGGGCTTGTTCCCAGCGATTTTCGTCGCAGACTTGCTTGAGGCGGGTAAGAGTGACTTTGGCCTGCACGCTTTCCTGGGGCAGGGTTTCCAGTGCGCGCAGCAGCAACACGGCAAGCTTGTTGTCGCGGTCGACCGGCGTTTGCGTCAACTCGTGATAGACCCGCTCAAAGTTTTCCGGCGTCGGCAACAGCTTGCGCACCGTCAGCTGTTTGAGCGTTTCTCGTGCGACTTCGATGGGGTTTTGTGTTGTCATTGCCCAAACCTTGGACTTTTTTAGACCGGACGTCATTCTTGTTGTCTGTTCAGCTCTACAGTGCGGTCCGGGCGGATATTTAGCGAGGCGTTGGCTTCACCGGATCCAGCAATTGGAAAAAAACTTCACCATTCCGAATCATGCCAAGTTCATTGCGGGCTCTCTCCTCAATGGCGTCCGTCCCCTGTTTTAAATCACGCACTTCCGCGTCCAGCGCGGCGTTGCGGGCCACCAGCTTTTGGGTGGTCGCCCGCTGTTCCTGTAGTTGCTTGTCCAGCTGCCAGACTCTGAGCCAGCTACCTTTTCCAAACCACAACGGCCATTGCAGGGCCAGTATTACTGTCACCAGAGTCAGGGTCAGCCAGCGCATACGATTACTTCAGGTGGTAAAAGGCAGCTTTGCCCGGGTAGTAGGCCGCATCGCCCAGTTCTTCTTCGATGCGCAGCAACTGATTGTATTTAGCCATGCGGTCGGAGCGGGACAGCGAGCCGGTTTTGATCTGCATGCAGTTGGTGGCAACGGCCAGATCCGCGATGGTGCTGTCTTCGGTTTCGCCGGAGCGATGGCTCATAACGCTGGTATAGCGGGAACGCTTCGCGAGATCAACCGCTTTCAGCGTTTCCGACAGCGTGCCGATTTGGTTGACCTTGACCAGCAGCGAGTTGGCGAGGCCGCCTTCGATGCCCTTGGCCAGAATCTTGGGGTTGGTGACGAACAAGTCGTCGCCGACGATCTGCACGCGGGAGCCCAGGCGCTCGGTCAGCAGCTTCCAGCCGTCCCAGTCGTGCTCGCTCATGCCGTCTTCGATCGACAGAATCGGGTAGTTGTTGACCAGGGTTTCCAGATAGTCGGCGAACTGCTCGGAAGTGAGCTGCAGGCCTTCGGCGGTCAGGTGGTACTTGCCGTCCTTGTAGAACTCGGAAGAGGCGCAGTCCAGCGCCAGCATCACGTCTTGGCCGGCCACGTAGCCGGCGGCGTCGATGGCTTCCAGGATCAGTTTGATCGCGTCTTCATGGCTCTTCAGGTTGGGCGCGAAGCCGCCTTCGTCGCCCACGGTGGTGGCGTAGCCTTTTTGATCGCAAATCTTCTTCAGGCTGTGGAAGATTTCGGCGCCACAGCGCAGCGCTTCGCGGAAGGTTTGCGCGCCCACCGGCATGATCATGAATTCCTGGATGTCCAGGGTGTTGTTGGCGTGAGCGCCGCCGTTGATGACGTTCATCATCGGAACCGGCAGGGCCATCGGACCGGCGCCGCCCAGGTAGCGGTACAGCGGCAGGCCTGCGTCTTCGGCTGCGGCGCGGGCCACCGCCATGGACACGGCCAGCAGCGCGTTGGCGCCGAGGCGGGATTTGGTTTCGGTGCCGTCCAGTTCGATCAGGGTCTTGTCGATGAAGGCCTGGTCGCTGGCGTCGAGGCCGATGATGGCTTCGCAGATTTCAGTGTTGATGTTTTCCACCGCCTTCAACACGCCCTTGCCCAGATAGCGGCTTTTGTCGCCGTCGCGCAGTTCCAGCGCTTCTTTTTCGCCGGTGGAGGCGCCGCTGGGCACCGCCGCGCGGCCCATGACGCCGGACTCCAGCAATACGTCTGCTTCCACGGTCGGATTGCCGCGCGAATCCAGAATCTCACGAGCTACCACATCGATGATCGAACTCATTTACATTTCCTTCAAAGGCTGGTTGTGTTCGGGCGGAGGGCAAGCAACCGGCCGGAGCCGGTTGCGATCTGCGCCTGCCGGTTTACAGGGTGTGTTCCGGCCAGGGATTGTGCTTGACTAACTCGTCCAGCGCCTTGAGCGTAGTCAGCAGTTCCTTCATGCGCGGCAAGGGCCAGGCATTGGGGCCGTCGGACATTGCGCAGGCCGGGTCCGGATGGGTTTCCATGAAGATGCCGGCGATGCCGGACGCCACCGCGGCGCGCGCCAGCACCGGCACGAATTCGCGCTGGCCGCCGGAAGAAGTCCCTTGGCCGCCGGGCAGCTGCACCGAGTGGGTGGCGTCGTAAACCACCGGGCACTGGGTGTCGCGCATGATCATCAGCGAACGCATGTCGGATACGAGATTGTTGTAGCCGAAGGATACGCCGCGCTCGCAGGCCATGAAGCTGTCCGGTTCGAGGTTGGCCTCTTGCGCGGCGGCGCGGGCCTTGTCGATCACGTTCTTCATGTCGCCAGGAGCCAGGAACTGGCCCTTCTTGATGTTCACCGGCTTGCCGCACTGGGCGACGGCGCGGATGAAGTCGGTTTGGCGGCACAGGAAGGCGGGCGTTTGCAGCACGTCGACCACGCTAGCGACTTGCACGATTTCATTTTCGCTGTGCACATCGGTTAGCACGGGCACGCCGATCTGACGTTTCACTTCCGAGAGGATGCGCAGGCCTTCATCGATGCCGAAGCCGCGGAAGGAAGAGCCGGAGGAACGGTTGGCCTTGTCGTAGCTCGATTTGTAGATGAAGTTGATGCCCAGCTCTGCGGTGATTTCCTTGAGCTGACCCGCGGTATCCAGCGCCATCTGTTCGCTCTCGATCACGCAGGGACCCGCGATCAGAAACAGCGGCTGGTTGAGGCCGACTTCGAATCCGCACAGTTTCATGCCTTGGGTCCTTGCTTGTCCGCTTGGTATTGCAGCGCCGCTTTCACGTAGGAGATGAACAGCGGGTGGCCGTCGCGCGGAGTCGAGGTGAATTCCGGGTGGAACTGGCAGGCGAAGAACCAGCGGTGGTTCGCCAGCTCGATGGTTTCGACCAGCTTCTCATGGCCTGCGGAGCGGCCGCTGATGGTCAGGCCGGCCTGTTCCAGGCGCGGAATATAGTAATTGTTGACTTCGTAGCGGTGGCGATGGCGCTCTACGATCTCACCGCGGCCGTAGATCTTGGCCGCCAGGGACTCCGGAAGCAGGTCGCATTGCTGGCCGCCCAGGCGCATGGTGCCGCCCAGGTTGGAGTTTTCGTCGCGCTTTTCTACCTTGCCGTCGTGGTTGACCCATTCGTCGATCAGCGCCACCACGGGGAAGTTGGTGTCGAGGTCGAACTCCGTGGAGTTGGCGCCGGCCATGCCTGCCACGTCGCGGGCGTATTCGATCAGCGCGATCTGCATGCCCAGGCAGATGCCCATGTAGGGAATATCGTTTTCGCGGGCGAATTTCACCGCTTTGATCTTGCCTTCCACGCCGCGCTTGCCAAAGCCGCCCGGCACCAGAATGGCGTCCATGTCCTTCAGCGAATCGGCGCCGTCGCGCTCGATTTCCTCGGAGTCGACGTAGATGATGTTGACGTTGGTGCGGGTGTGGATGCCGGCGTGCTTCAGCGCTTCGGTCAGCGACTTGTAGGACTCGGTCAGGTCAACGTATTTGCCGACCATGGCGATGTTGATGCTGTGGTCCGGGTGCTCGATCGCGTCGATGATGCGGCCCCATACCGACAGATCCGCCTTGGGCAGGTCCAGCTGCAGCTGCTCGGCGATGATCTCGTCGATGCCCTGGTTGTGGAGCATGGCCGGCACTTTGTAGATGGAGTCGGAGTCGTAACAGCCGATAACGGCGTTTTCTTCCACGTTGCAGAACAGCGCGATCTTGCGCTTTTCGTCTTCCGGCAGTTCGCGGTCCATCCGGCAGAGCAGGATGTCCGGCTGAATGCCGATCTCGCGCAATTCTTTTACCGAGTGCTGGGTCGGTTTGGTCTTGATCTCGCCGGCGGTGGCGATGTAAGGCACATAGGACAGGTGCACGTACAGGGTGTTCTTGCGGCCCAAATTGGAGCGCATCTGGCGGATGGCCTCCAGGAACGGCAGCGATTCGATGTCGCCCACGGTGCCGCCGATCTCGACGATGGCGACGTCCGCGTCGGCCGCGCCTTCGTGCATCTTCAGCTTGATTTCGTCGGTGATGTGCGGGATCACTTGCACGGTGCCGCCCAGGTAGTCGCCGCGGCGCTCCTTGGTGATCACGGACTCGTATACCTGGCCGGTGGTGAAGTTGTTGCTTTTCTTCATCTTCGCGTGGATGAAGCGCTCGTAGTGGCCCAGATCAAGGTCGGTTTCCGCGCCGTCTTCGGTGACGAACACCTCGCCATGCTGGAAAGGGCTCATTGTGCCCGGATCGACGTTGATGTAGGGGTCGAGCTTCAGCATGGTGACTTTCAGCCCGCGAGACTCGAGGATGGCGGCGATGGACGCAGCGGCAATGCCCTTACCCAGGGAGGACACCACACCGCCGGTTACGAAGATGTACTTGGTCATGAGATTACGGCTCTATGGGAATCCGGGATTCTACCCTGAAATCGTTGCGATTTGAATCGCTTCGAACCATGTTGTTGCAAGTCGCGCCGACACCCCGAGCCGCCGCCGGTCGCGTCGCGCGGCTTGGCAAAGAAGTGCTCGCATCTCTGTGGCGAATACGGTACAATTGCCGCCGACTGTTTCATACACGATCGCGCCCATGCAGTAACAAGGGTGCGTTTTCTGCTTGAGTGTCTGGCTTTATCTATGATATAAAGCCAGCTTTTACCGGTTTTGGGAGTGTTTAACATGGCGCGTGTTTGCAAAGTCACCGGCAAGCGTCCGATGACCGGGAACAATGTTTCCCACGCCAACAATAAGACTAAACGTCGTTTCCTGCCCAACCTGCAATATCGCAAGTTCTGGGTTGAGAGCGAAAACCGCTGGGTGCGTCTGCGCGTATCCAACGCGGCACTGCGTACCATCGACAAGGTTGGCATCGATGTAGTGCTGGCTGATCTGCGCGCTCGCGGCGAGATCTGATTGCGGTCAACCAGAAAGCTACTGAGGTAATAACATGCGCGATAAAATCAAGCTTGAGTCCACTGCTGGCACCGGCCATTTCTACACGACTACGAAGAACAAGCGTACGATGCCGGAAAAAATGGAGATCAAGAAATTTGATCCCGTTGCTCGCAAACACGTTCTGTACAAAGAAACCAAGCTGAAATAAGCCGGTTTCCGCGGGAACGCGAAAGTAAAGAGCCCTTCTCTGGTGCACGGAGAAGGGTTTTTTTCTTTATGGTTCGGGACTAAAAAACCCCGTCAAGCATGCTTGGCGGGGTTTTGCGTTTAATCGGCGCTTAGGCGGCTGAAAGTCTTTTTGGCGAAGACCAAGTCTTGCCAGGCTTTTTGTTTGTCCGGCTGATTGCGCAACAGGTAGGCCGGGTGATAGCTGACGATCAAAGGGATGTCCTGGTAGCTGTGCAGCTTGCCGCGCAATTGACCAATGCCTTTTTCTGTTTGCAGCAGAGTTTGGGCGGCAAAACGGCCAAGCGCCAGAATCAATGTGGGCTGGATGTGCTGAATTTGCTGGATCAGATAGTTCTGACAGGAGGCAATTTCATCGCCGCTAGGATTGCGGTTGCCGGGCGGGCGGCATTTGAGCACGTTGGCGATATATACATCGCGGTCGCGGTCCAGTCCGGTCGCGCTCAGCATATTGTCCAGCAACTGGCCGGCGCGGCCGACGAAGGGCTGGCCTTGTCTGTCCTCTTGTTCGCCCGGCGCTTCGCCGATCAACAGCCAGCGCGCCTGCTTGTTGCCGCGACCGAAAACGGTTTGAGTGCGCGTTTGGCAAAGGTGGCAGTCGCGGCAGTCGCGTACCGCGCGTTCGAGCGCATCCCACTCTAGCAAAGGCGAGGTGTGGGCTTGAGGCGCGGGAGACGCGGCGGGTGGGGCGATGTCGGCTGCAGGCGAGGGGGCAAGCAGTACGGCCGGCTGGGCCGGCGTGACGGCGTCCTCGCGCGGCGGCGCCGGGCACTCCTCCGGCACCATATCGGTTTCCACCAGTGTTTCCAGTGGACGGCTTAGCGCCGCAGGATGCTGCTCGAACCAACCGGGGCGAGCTTCCCAGGATGGGCCTAGTCCTATCACGCTTTGAATCAGCGCGGCGCGGTTCATAGCGTGGTCTCCATCAGGACCGCGTCTTCGCGGCCGTCAGCGCAGGGGTAGTAGTTCTTGCGCCTGCCGTTTTCAACGAAACCTTGGCTTGCGTACAGGCTGCGGGCAACGGCGTTGCCGGCCCGTACTTCCAGGAATAGGCGCCGTGCACCGCTTGCGGCCAGAGTGGCGCTTAGTTCTCGCAGTAGTTGTTTGCCCAAGCCCTGGCCTTGCCATTGTGGGTCTATCACGATGTTGAGCAGTTCCGCTTCGTCCAGCACGCTCTGGGTAACGGCGAAGCCTTGTAGCTGGTTCGAGGCGAACAGGCCGTGAAACTGGTGACCGCAGCGCACGGAGTCCTGGTATTGGGCGGCGGACCAGCCGTGCGCGCAGGCGCGGCTCTCTAGCTCGGCCAGCTGCCTCGCGTCGTCAGGCAGGAAGGTGCGGTAGTCCGGGGTCATTTCTGGCGCGCCTGCTGCTGTTCCTGTGCGGTCAGGGCGACTTTATTGCGCACGTACAGCAGTTCCGCTTCGCGCGGGTGAGTTTGGGGATAACAGCCGCTGCGCGCCATGGAGAAGTAGGCGACGGCGTTGGGCAGCAGATCCGCGCGGACAATAGCGGCACCGGCATTGTCTTGCAGACCGGGATAGCGTTCAAAGCCGTCGCCTGCGGCAATATCGACTCGCTCCGGCCAAAGCACGGCTTCCGGCGCGCCGACGCTTATCGGGTCCAGCCGTTCCGGCGCGGCGCCTTCGGCGACTCGATAGCAGGCGCTGTAAACCTGCTGCATCCTGGCGTCGAGACAGACCAGCACCGTGCCAGCGCCGGCTTGTTGAGCGACGTTGTCCAGCGTGGGAATGCCGATGACGGGAATGCCGGCGGAGAAAGCCAGCCCTTGAGCCAGGCCGCAGGCGATGCGCAGGCCGGTGAAGGAGCCGGGGCCCTGGCCGAAGGCGATGGCGTCGAGTTGCTCCAGGCGCAGTTCCGCCTGTTCCAACAGGCGAGCCAATTCCGGCAGCGCGCGTTCCGCGTGCTTTTGCTCGACTTTCTCGTGGAAGGAGAAAATACGCGAGCCGTTGTCAATGGCTAGGGATAGAAACGAGGTGGAACAATCAATGGCAAGCAATTTCATCGGGGAATTCGGTCTCAAGCTTAAGCGCGTACTGCAAGACTGCGAATTATAAGCCGAGTTCTTCCACCCAGGCGAGCGCGGAGACATGGGCCTGGTTGAACTGTTCGCTGCTGAGGTTCAATTGGGCGCAGAGTTCTGGCACGCCGGTGAGTTGGCCGTCCTCGCAGGCTTTGACCAGTTTGAGGAAGCGGCTCATCGTGCCTTTTTCGTGCAACAGGGCTTCGGTGATGGTTTCCGGCAGTTGCAGGTGCTCGATGATGTTGGCCATCGGCATGTCGAACAGCACGTCCAACAGGCTGAACATGCCGATGATGAACAGATTGTCGCAGGTGTCGTGGCGCTCGCCGTGGGCTTTGCCCAGCAACTCCATGAAGCGGCCGCGCGTGACGGCGGTTTTTTGCAGCGCCGGGGGCGCGTGGCCCTCCTCGGAGGCGGTGACCAGCAGCAGAGTCAGCCAGCGGTAGAGCTTTTGGTATCCCAGCACGGTGACGGCGTGGGAGAAGGAGCTGATGCTGGTGTTCAGGCCGGCGGCGGCGGAGTTGACGTAGCGCAGCAGCTTGTAAGACAGGGCCAGGTCGCGTTTGAGAACCTGCTCGACGTCGCGGATGTCGGCGTCCAGCCGCAGCAGGTTGAGCAGCTCCAGGGTGTTGCGAAAAGATGGGTGGATGACCTTGGCGGACAGCGTTTCCGGCTGGGCGAAGTAGAAGCCCTGAAAACCGTCCATGCCCAGTTCCTTGCATAGATGGAACTGAGCGTGGGTTTCCACGCGTTCGGCGATGCGGATCACCGGATAGCTGCGCAAGCGCGACGCCAGCATCTGGAAGCGGTTGGTGTCTTGGTGCTGGATGTCCAGCTTGACGTAGTTGGCCAGCTCCAGAAAGGCCGCAGCCGGCGATTCGAAGCTGAAGTCGTCCAGAGAAATGCCGAAACCCAGCGAGCGAAGGTGCCGCGCGCGCGACAGCAGTTCGTTGGAGGGCACGATGCGCGGCGAGATGTCGAGAATGACGCGGCGCGGCGGCAGCAGCTCAAGAAACTCGCTGCTGAGCATGGCTTCGCCGATGTTGATGAAGGCCAGCTTGCTGCCGATCAGCCAACTGGTGCCCATATTGTTGAGGGTGTTGACCAGCACCTGAGTGTCGGCTTGCAGTTCTGTATGCTTGCCTACGCCTGAGGCCTCGCCGCTGGGACGAAAAAGCAGCTCATAGCCAATGAGCTGCTGGTTGCGGTTGAGAACGGCCTGCCTGCCTATGAAGGCGCTCGTCGAGGTCATTGTCCCGGTATGCCTTTGCTCAGGTGGCGATCAGGTCCGTGGATCGGGTGACGCTGTTGTTGGCCTCGCTGGAGGAAAGCAGATCTTCCATGTCGAGAACCAGTACGACGGAGCCGTCGCCGGACAGGGTGGCGCCTGCCACGCCTTTCGGACGAATGTTCTGCAGCGGCTTGATCACTACGTCGTCGCGGCCGACGAAGGAGTCGATCGCCAGGATGAAGGACTTTTCCGCGGACTGCATCAATACGCCGAAGTAGGGCTTTTGCGTTGGCTCCCAGCCCAGTAGGCCGGCCAGGGTTTTCAGCGGAAGGATTTCGTCGCGCACCACGATGGTGGGTTTGCCGGACACTTCCTGGATCGCGTTCGGGTCGATGGTGATGATTTCGCGCACCATCGCCAGAGGCACGGCGAACGGTTGGTTGCAGGCGCGCACCACCAGCACCGGCAGGATGGCCAGCGTCAGCGGCAGCGAGATGCTGATGCGGGTGCCTTCGCCCGGCACCGAATTGATGTCGATGCGGCCGTTCAGCTTCTGGATGTTGGTGCGGACCACGTCCATGCCCACGCCGCGGCCGGACACGCTGGAAATCTGGTCCTTGGTGGAGAAGCCGGGCAGGAAAATCAGCTGCAGGCACTGCTTCTCATCCAGGGAGTTGGCGCTTTCCTGGTCGATCAGGCCTTTTTCGATCGCCTTGCGGCGCAGGGCGTCGGCATTCATGCCTTTGCCGTCGTCGGTGATCTCGATCAGGATGTGATCGCCCACTTGCTCCGCGGTCAGTTGCACCAGAGCCTGAGGCTTCTTGCCGGCGGCGATGCGGTCTTCAGGCTGTTCGATGCCGTGATCCACGGCGTTGCGCACCAAGTGGACCAGAGGATCGTTCAAGTCCTCGATCATGGTCTTGTCCAGCTCGGTTTCTTCGCCGGAAAGCACCAGTTCGACTTCCTTGCCCAACTGACGGGCGAGGTCGCGCGCCAAGCGCGGGTATTTCTGGAACAGGCGGCCAATCGGCTGCATGCGGGTTTTCATCACCGCGTTCTGCAGATCTCCCACCAGCAGGTCCAATTGGCTGATCGCCTCGTCCAGCGAGCGCAGCGTGTTGGTGTCGCGGTTGCCTTGCAGGATCTCGGTGCGCAGCGTGGTCAGGCGGTTCTTGGTCAGGCCGATTTCACCGGACAGGTTGAGCACCATGTCTAGACGCACGGTATCGATGCGGATGGTGTTTTCCTGGGGGCCGCTGCTGCTGGGCGCACTGGCGGCCGGTTTGTTCTGAGCCGGCTTGGCCGCGGGTTTAGCCGCCGGGGCGGCTGCTACCGGGGCGGCTGCTACCGGGGCGGCTGCTACCGGGGCCGGTGGCGCAGCGGGAGCCGCCGCCTGGGGGGCGGGCGCAGCCGTCGGAGCGGCGGGCGCGCCGCCGGGGGTGACGGCTTGATAGAGCTGATTCCAGTCCGGGCCTTGACCGTTGCCTGCGGGCTGCGGCGCGGCCGCAGCGGCCGGCGCTGGCGTTGCAACCGGAGCAGGGGCTGCCGCTGGGGCGGGTTCGGCCGCCGCGGTATCTTCGGACAGCGCTTCGCCTGCCAGTGCCGCGTCCAAAGCCGCCAAGATGCGCGGATCGGCTTCGCTGGGCATCAGGCCCTGGCCCATGGTGCCGAACATGTCGCGCACGATGCCCGTGGCGTCAAGAATCACGTCCATGATGCCGGCGGTGATGTGCAGTTGGCCGTTGCGGAGTTTGTCGAACAAGTTTTCGGTGCGATGGCATAGATTGATCATCGGGCCGACGTTGAGAAAGCCGGCGCCGCCCTTGATGGTGTGGAAGCCTCTGAAAATGTCGTTCAGCAGTGCCTTGTCTTCCGGACGCTTTTCCAGTTCGACCAGTTTATTGTCTACATCGGAAAGGAGATCCGTAGACTCCATCAAGAAGTCTTGCAGCAGCTCTTCCATGCCGGCGAATTCGCTCATTTTCCACTCCCGCCACGCCTTGCTCGCGTGCTCTGTTCTGCGTGTTGTTCGTTAGAAGCCCAGGCTTTCCAGCAGGTCGTCGACCTGTTGCTGGCTGCTGACCACATCGGTGCGCCCTTCCGGATTGATCACGGGGCCGTTCAGCAGATTGGTGCCCATGCCCAGCTCTTCTTTTTTTGCCTCTGGCGAGAACTCGATCAGGAAATTGACCAGCTCGCTTTCCAGCAGCTTGACCATGCCCATCATCTTTTTGATGACTTGGCCGGTCAGATCCTGAAAGTCCTGCGCCATGACGATTTCCAGCAACTGTGTGCTGGTGGCCTGGGTCTGGGCCGGCACTTCATTTAAGTAGGTGCGCGTGTCGGCTGCAAGTTGCTGGAACTCTTCCACGGTCAACAGGTTGGCGTACAGCCGTTCCCAGCGCGAGGACAATTCCAGCGCCTTGCTTTCCAGCTGGTCCTGATACGGTTTGGCCAGGTCAGTGGCGTTGAGCACGCGTTCGGCGGAATTTTCCGTCAGGGTGGCGATGTAAGTCAGCCTGTCCTTGGCATCCGGAATCGCATCCGCCATTTTTTCCAGAGATTTGTCGTAGCCTAGATCGCGTAGCGCATCATGCATTTTGCGGGTTAACTGACCAATTTGTTCGTACATCGAGGTAGGACTGCCGGCAGTCCCGGCTGGCTGCGGAGAGGCCGCCGCGGCTTCCGACGCGGCGGGTTCCGGCTCCGGAGGGGCGCTCTGCTGCATCGAGATGCTGTCGAACAGGGCCTCAAGCTCCGGGTTATCCCCGCTTTCCATGATGTGATTGGACACGGTAAATCCTCCTCAATACTGACGCAGACCGTTTTTTTTCGGCACTCAGGCTGGTTTATTCATGTTCTGGAAGATCTTGCTCATTTTCTCTTCCATGGTGGCGGCAGTGAAAGGCTTCACGATGTAACCGCTGGCTCCGGCCATGGCCGCTTCAATGATGTTTTCGCGTTTGGCTTCCGCGGTAATCATCATGAAGGGCAGGTGTTTGAGCTGGGCGTCGGCACGAACCGCCTTGAGCAGTTCGATGCCGGTCATATTGGGCATGTTCCAGTCGGAAACGATGAAGTCGAAATGCTGAGTCTTCAACTTGTGCAGCGCAACCATGCCGTCTTCGGCTTCGTCGACATTGGTGAATCCTAGCTCTTTCAAAAGGTTGCGCACGATTCTCCGCATCGTGGAGAAGTCGTCTACGACTAGGAAGCGAATATTCTTGTCTGCCATTGAGGTGTGTCCTGATTTATCTGAAATTCATCGAGCCGCATATTGTAGCGACTACCTCTGCAGGAATGGAATCAAAGTTTCGGCCAGCACGCCGGGGTCGAACTTGGCGACATAGGCGTCCACGCCCACGCTGGAGCCCATCGCGCGGTTGGCGTTGGAGGACAGCGAGGAGTGCATCACGACCGGGATGCCGCGGAAGCGCTGATCGGATTTGATCAGCTTGGTCAGCACATAGCCGTCCATTTCCGGCATTTCGGCGTCCACGAGGATGATCTTCAGGTGGTCGTGCAGGCACTCGTCCTCGCCGAAGTTGCGGTTGGCCAGCGTTTGCAGCCGGTCCCATGCCTCGCGGCCGTTGGTGGCCTGCTGGAATTTGATGCCCATCTTTTCCAGCACGCCGGTGATTTCCTTGCGGGCCACGACAGAGTCGTCGACGAAGAAAATGTACTGATCGTTTTCCAGCTGGGCGGTGGGCACGTCGGGCAGACGCGGCTCGCCGACCACGCTGGCCAGGATTTGCTCCACGTCCAGGATGGATACCAGCTTGCCGTTTTCCAGTTCGGTAATCGCGGTGATCAGATTCTGATTGGTGCCGCTGGCCGCCATCATGTTTTCCGGCGCGCGCACCTTGTCCCAGTCCACGCGGATGATGCGGTCCACCGAGTCAACCAGGAAGGCCTGGGTGCTCTTGTTGAATTCGGTGACGATCATGGTTTCGTAGCTGCGGGTCTGGTCGGCGCCGATGAATTTGCCAAGCGAAATGACCGGGATGATGTTGCCGCGCAGCGACAGCACGCCTTCTACGCCAAAAGGCATGTTCGGCGTTTTGGTGATGGCGGGCGTCTGCGACACCTCGCGCACTTTGAAAACGTTGATGCCGAAGGTTTCCCGCGTTCCAAGCGAAAACAGCAGGATTTCCATTTTGTTGGAACCCGCCAGTTTGGTCCTGGCGTCAACGCTTGCAAGCAAGGAGGCGTCTGTGGCTGCCATATCTGTCCCTCTCCCTTAATGCTTTTGCTTACTTGATCTTAGTCTTTGGGTTCCAGATTCAGCATCTGGCGCAGTTTCATCGACAGTTTCTGCGGTTCGAATTTGGCGACGTAGGAATCAACGCCTACTGATTCGCCCAGTTTCTGATTCGAGGAACCGGAAAGGGAGGAGTGCATCAACACCGGAATGCCGTTGAAACGCGGATCGCTCTTGATCATCTTGGTCAGCATATAGCCGTCCATTTCCGGCATTTCCACGTCGGTCAGCACCAGGTGCAGCGAATCCGACAGCTTCTTGCCGGCCAGGTCGGCCTGGTTGGCCATTTTCTGCAATTCTTCCCATCCGCGCATGCCGTTGATGGCGGAGGTGTACTGGATGTTCATCGCTTCCAGCGTGCGCTCGATCTGTTTGCGGGCCACGGCGGAGTCATCGGCGAAGAAGATCCGGCGCGGTTCCTTGACCGGCTCGATGCCGAGGAAGGTGTGGCCGTCGTCGATGATGGTGGTTTCCGCCAGCACTTTTTCCACGTCCATCATCATCACCAGCGTGCCGTTGTCCAGTTCGGTGACGGCGGTCACCAGGCCTGCCATGCGGTTGGTGATCATTTCCGGAGGCACGCGCATTGCGGACCAGTCCAGACGCAGGATGGTGTCCACCGCTTCCACCAGAAAACCCTGGGTGTGGGCGTTGTACTCGGTGACGATCATGATTTCCGGCTTGTTGCTGGTCACGACGCCGGTGTATTTGGCCAAGTCGATGACCGGCACCAGCGCGCCGCGCAGGCTGACCATGCCTTCCACGGAGGAGGGCATTTCAGGGGCGGAGGTGATTTCCGGCGTGCGCATGACTTCGCGCACTTTGAACACGTTGATCCCGAAGATTTCCTTGCGCCCCGTGCGCTGATCCTGGCCCAACGAGAACAGCAGGATTTCCAGCTTGTTGGTGCCGGCCAGTTTCGTCCTGGCGTCGATTTTTTTGAGAAGCTCTGACACAGAAACCTCCGCTGCATTCTTTTGAAGTGGCGTACTACTACCCTTTATACGCCAGATATCGGTTTTGCCCGGTTTTTTTTGCTGAGCCTCATGCCAGATAACAGGTTGGCTCAGCGATACCCATTCATTATCATACTGTTTAAGTGGTTTTTACAAATAACTCGCAAGCGATTCGGCATATGGTTTCAAGCCTCAAAGATCAGCAGCAACTAGAAGCCGCGTTCGAGCAATTCAATGCGGTATCCGGCCAACTTATTGATGCATATAGACAACTTGAGAGCCAAGTGACAGTTCTCAATGCGCAATTGGACGAAGCCAATAATCAGCTGCGCAAACAGCGGGATGAGAACGCGATGCTGGCCGAGCGCTTGGGCTTGCTGCTGGAGGCGCTGCCCGCGGGCGTGGTCCAAGTCTCGGCCGAAGGCGTGGTCACGGCGGTGAATCCCGCGGCCAGCCGGATGCTAAACGGTTGTTCTGTAGGCGCTTTATGGCGGGACATGCTGGCGGTGCTGTCGCGTTCGGAACTGGATGACACCTATTGCCATCGGCATGGGGAGTCGGGTTTGGTGTTGACGATGCAATGCCAGGACCTGCCATCTGTCGGAGGGCAGATTGTGCTTATTCACGATGTATCTCGTTTGCATCAATTGACCGGAGAATTGGCCCGTCAGCAGAAGTTGGCGTCCATGGGAGGCATGGCGGCGGCATTGGCGCATCAGCTGCGCACGCCCTTGGCCACGGCGATGTTGTATACGGCGAATCTGAAGCAGGATATTCCGCGGGCCGAGGACCGCGCCCGTTTCGTCGACAAGAGCCTGGCGCGGATGCGGGCGCTGGAGAGTTTGATCCAGAACATGCTGAGTTTTGTCCGCGGTCAGGTAACGACGCTGGAGCCTTTGGATCTGGAGGGGCTGCTGGAGGATTTACGCGCGGTCATGCAACCACAATGTCATGAAAAAGGCGTGCTTTTTGATTGCAATGTGGTGGTGTCATCTGCCATAAAGGTCTTGGTGGACCGCAAAGCCTTGCAGGGGGCCTTGGTGAATCTGTTGGAGAACGCCTGGCACTTCTCAGCAAGCGGGGATGTGGTGCGATTATCGGTGGAGGAAGGTGAGACCGCTTTACTGTTTCGGGTGGAGGACTCGGGCCCCGGGTTCAATCCGGAGGAGTTGGAGAAGATGTTCGAACCGTTCTTCACAACCCGCCCTGGCGGTACAGGCTTGGGCTTGGCCATCGTCAAGAAAGTGGTGGACGAGCTGGGCGGACAAGTGCGTTGTTTCAACAAGGGGGAGGGCGGAGCCTGTTTCGAGCTTAGCCTTCCGATGATGCAACCGTGATGGATGTGCCGTTTATTCAGAAGAAAGCCGAGGACGCCGGATGAGACCCATTGTCAAAGTAGAGGGCAGAGTTGGGAAGATGATCCTGATCGGACAGTTTGATTTCAACCTGCACCGGGAATTCCGTCAGGCCAGCCAGGAGCTGCTGGACAATCCGGAGGTGCAAGAGATTGAGATTGATTTCGATCAGGTGCCGTTTCTGGATAGTTCCGCGCTTGGAATGCTGCTGTTGCTGAAGGAGCGCGCGGCTGGGCAGAAAAAGAGCATGACCTTGATCAATTGTCGCGAGGCGGTGATGCAGGTGTTCGAAATCGCCTGCTTCAACAAGATGTTCACCATTAAGTAAGTTCAAGCATTGGAGCGTCTGTGCGCATCCGGGCCTGGTTGTCCGCTGATGCCGAGGCACGGGTTCGTGGCGATCCTTGGTTGTCAGCGCTGGATTGGTGGTTTTGTGGTGGCGCCGACTTTGCAGTGGGCGGCAGGCAGGACCTTTGGCTGACGAATCTGGCGGACGCTCCCGCCGAACTGTTCGAGCAGTGGGAGGGCGACAAGCCCTTGTGGGTGTTTTCGTCAGGGCGTTCTGCGCCCTGGCTGGCCACGCCCAATATTCACTTTCTGCGCGGGGACTTCGACGCGGACTTGCTGCGCAACCGGCTGTTGGCCTGGCATTGGCAGCAACATGCGCTGTGCCCGTGTTTATTCGGAGCGGCGGCTTTCGACATCATCAACGGAGCCATGTCTCTGTATCGTCCGTCGAAACAGGCGACGGTCCGCTCGTTTCCCTTGGAGGTGTCCGTCAAGCCGGTAGAGGCGGTGGGCGGAGACGTTGTGCTGCGCGCGGATTTGCCGGAACGAACCTTGCTGATCCTTGGGGACGCGTCCGGTCACGGGCAAGGATCGGCCCTGGACGCCGCGCTGCTGGCGCTGGGGGTGTCGCGGGTGCTGTTGGGGCAGCCTTTGTCCTTGTCGGCGTTGCGCGAACTCAATGCCTTCATGCATCGTCATGTGGCCGACGGGCGCTACGTTGGCAGCGCGTTGCTGGAGATTGACTGGGGCGCTCGCGAGGTGCGGCTGGTCAATGCCGGCATGCCGGATATCTTGCTGTTTCTATCCACCAGGCTTGAGCGTCGTTTTCCCTCCATGTGCAGCCCGCTGGGCTTGCGCGCCGACATCGAGTTGCAGCCGCCTCTGGCGCTGCCCTGGGCGGAGGGTCAGCACTTCCTGGCGCACAGCGATGGCATGGAGGAGTCGGATCTGCCATACCTGCTGTCGCGTCTGCTGCGCTTGTCCAGCGTTTCCCCGGCCGATGCGTACGGCTATGGCCCCTTGCCGTCAATTCCGCTAGGCTTCAGCAGCCCATACAATGACGACATGTCGTCACTGGCTTTCGCGGTGCCGTCGTCGGCGTCTCCGGGGCTGGTTTAACGACGTTTCTCGGCCGCATGCGTTGACGCCGTGCGGATTCAGGCTTGAATCGGCGGGCTTTTTAGTTGATCACTCATTCATATCTGCGCGAATTTCAGCGCTTGGGCGAATCGGTTGTCTCGCGGGTGCGGAACGAGACGGCGAGTGAGCAAGGTAAAGAATGGAAAATGGACCCGGCGCGGACGGTGTCGGACTGACGATGGGCGAAGAGCCGCGTCAGGCGAGCGAGCGCTGGGAGGTTTCCTGAAACGGGGATGTTATGCACAAAAAAATACTGACGGTTGACGATTCCGCTTCGATTCGACAGATGGTGTCGTTCACCTTGAAAAGCGCTGGTTACGAGGTGGTGGAGGCGGGGGACGGCAACGCTGGCCTGGCCAAGGCGCAGGGAGGCCAGTTCAATCTGGTGCTGACCGACCAAAACATGCCGGGCATGGATGGCCTGACCCTGATCCGCTCCTTGCGTAAACTGCCGGCGTATACGACGACGCCTATCCTGATGCTGACCACCGAATCCAGCGACCAAATGAAGGCGCTTGGCCGCGCGGCCGGGGCTACGGGCTGGCTGGTCAAGCCATTTGACCCGCAGAAGCTGCTGGATGTGGTCAAGCGCGTGATCGGCTGAATCTGCTGATCTTGGGCACGACGAGGAGCGAGCTTTTGGCCATCGATATGTCGCAGTTTCATCAGGTGTTTTTTGATGAAGCTGATGAGCATTTGTCCAGCATGGAGAGCCTGCTGCTGGGCATGGATCAGTCCTGTCCGCAGCAGGAGGATTTGCATGCGGTGTTCCGCGCCGCGCATTCGATCAAGGGCGGTGCGGCCACATTCGGTTTCGCCGACATGGCGGATTTGACTCATGTGTTGGAAGGGTTGTTGGACGAGGTGAGGCGCGGCGCGCGCGTCTTGAGTTCGGATCTAGTGGACTTGGTGCTGCGAGCCAAAGATGTGTTGTACGGGATGCTGGCGGCGCACAAGGGCAAAGGCGGTGTCGATACCGCGCAAGCCGATGAGCTAAAGGCGCAGTTGGAGGCGCTGGCGGCCGCTCCGGCGGAAACCGAGGCGCGCCGGGCGCCGGAGGAGGCGCGGCACTGGACGCTGTATCTGGAAATCGACGTGGTGGACGGCGTCGACATCGACGCCTTGTTGGAGTCGCTGGCCGAGCATGGCGACTTGAGCGTGGTGCAGCGCGGCGAGGAGCTTGACAAGCTGCCCTGGGTTGCCGTGTTCACCTCGCCGCTGGACGCGGCGGAGGTGGCGGAGTCGCTGGCGTTCGCCGTGCCGCAGGAGCATTTCCGCATCAACGTCGATCATGGCGTAGAGGAGGAGAGCAGTTTCGGCTTGTTCCTCGATGCGGCTCCGGAACCGGACGCCTCGGTATGGCTGGAAGGAGACGGATTCGGCCTGTTCGAGCCCCCGCCTGCCGAGACGGCGGAGCGGGACGAAGTTCCGGCGCTGGCGCCGGAGTTCGACGCGGCCAAGCCTGCGGCGCGCGGAGGCGCGGCGAGCGAGAGTTCTATCCGGGTCAATATCGACAAGGTGGATTTGTTGCTCAACCTAGTGGGCGAGCTGGTGATCACCCAGTCCATGCTGACGCAATCCGGGGCGGGCCTGGATCCGGTGGCGCATGAGCGCCTGCTTGGCGGCATCGGCGCTTTGCAACGCAACGCGAGGGAGTTGCAGGAGGCGGTGATGTCGATCCGGATGACGCCCATCTCTTTTGTGTTCAACCGCTTTCCGCGCGTGGTGAGGGATTTGGCCGGTCGCTTGGGTAAAAGGGTGGAGCTCACGATGATGGGCGAAAGCACCGAACTGGACAAAGGCTTCATCGAGAAATTGTCCGACCCGTTGACCCACCTGGTGCGCAATAGCCTGGATCATGGCATCGAATCCCCGGAAGCGAGGCAGGCGGGCGGGAAGGATCCGGTGGGGCGTCTTACGCTGCGGGCTTTCCACCAAGGCAGCAATATCGTCATCGAAGTCAGCGATGACGGCGCCGGGCTTAACCGGGAGCGGATACTGGCCAAGGCGAGACAGAACGGTTTGGCTGCGCCGGATTCGCTAAGCGACGTTGAGGTGTGGAACCTGATTTTCGAGGCCGGCTTCTCCACGGCGGCGGAGGTGACCGAGGTTTCCGGCCGCGGCGTGGGCATGGATGTGGTCAAGCGCAATATCCAGAGCATGGGCGGCCGTGTGGAGATAGACTCCATGGCCGACATCGGCACCACCATCAGCATTCATTTGCCGTTGACGCTGGCGATCATGGACGGCATGTCGGTGCGCATCGGCGCGGAAACCTATGTGATGCCCTTGGGGGCGGTATTGGAGTCGCTGCAGCCGGCGCCGAATGAAATCAAAACGGTGGCCGCGCGCGGCCAGGTGGTGGGCATTCGCGGCGAATACCTGCCGATTGTGCCGTTGGGACGGTTTTTTTCCATTCCCGAAGCGAAACAGACCCCGAGCGAGGCGATCCTGGTGATCGTGGAGGCCGGCAACAGCAGGCTGGCGCTGTTAGTGGACGATTTGATCGGCCAGCAGCAGTTTGTGGTGAAAAACCTTGAAACGAATTACCGCAAGGTGGACGGCATTTCCGGCGCCACTATTCTCGGAGACGGCCAGGTGGCCATGATCCTGGATATCGCCGCGATTGCGCGGCACAACCAGCGGATGGCGCTGGATGCATGAAACAACAAGGAAAAAAAATGGTGGCGGAACGGAACGACCCGGGGTTGGCGCACAGGCGTTCGGGCAATGAGCTGCTGGTGTTCACGCTGGGAGCGGAAGAGTACGGCATTGATATTCTGAAGGTGCAGGAAATCCGCGGCTACGACGCGGTGACCCGTATCGCCAACGCGCCGGACTTCATCAAGGGCGTGGTCAATTTGCGCGGCCATATCGTGCCTATCGTGGATTTGCGTTTGAAATTCGGCATCGGGGAGCCGGTGTACAACGAGTTCACCGTGGTGATCGTGTTGAATGTGTGCGGGCGTGTCATCGGCGCGGTAGTGGACGGGGTGTCGGATGTGATTCAACTGGAGCGGGAAGCGCTGCGAGCCGCGCCGGAGTTTGGCGCGGCGGTGGATACCGCCTATATCGAAGGACTGGGCACGCTGGACGAGCGCATGATCATCGTGATCGATATCGAGCGTTTGATGGGCAGCGAGGAAATGGCGTTGACTGACGCCGCTGGCCGCGTATAAACGCGGCCGCAAGCCTGTTTTGAGGGGGCGAAGCATGAATAATATGAAAGTGATCCATCGGCTGGTGTTGGGCTTTGGCCTGTTGATTCTGTTGCTGGCGGTGGCGATGACGCTGGCGGTCAGACAACTGCAGGGCCTGGCCGGTGATCTGGTCAATATCTCCAGCGTGCATATCCCGCAGGTTAGCGCCGCGCACAAGATTGCAGCCAATGTCGACCTGGCGTCGCGGGACGTGCGTAATCTGTTGTTGACCAAGGATGTCCAGCTTACCAAGGAGCTCAACCAGCAGATTGACGAGAGCCTGGTCAACCTGACGCAGCGAATGGCGGCCTTGGAGCCGAATGTTGGCAACGCCGGGCGGCCGCTGTTCGAGGCGATGCGCTCCGATGAAGCCAGTTTCCGCTCTGAACTGAATGTGTTCCGACGCATGCAAGCGCAGGGACGGGATGCGCAGGCTCGCGATTACTTGTTCGTCACCCTGCGCGATACCCAGCTTAAATACATGACCTCGATCGATCGCTACATCGCGTTTGAGGAGGGGCTGATGCGCAAGGCGGGACAGGATGCCAGCGACAATTCCCAACAGGCTTACAAGCTGCTGTTTGGCTTCACTTTGTTGGCGCTGGCGATCGGCATCGGCTTCGGCGTCTTCATTATCCGTTCGCTGATGCGCCAGTTGGGCGGCGAGCCTGCGGAGCTGGTCAAGGTGATGCGAGAGTTGACCGAGGGCCAGGTACGTTCCGAGATCAAGGTCAAGTCGGGCGACAAGCATAGTCTGTTCGCGTCGATGAGTTTGCTGGCCGAGAAAGCGGTTGAAAACATCCGAGTGCGCAATGCCCTGGACAACGCCTCCACCAATGTGATGATCGCCGACAATGATCGCAACATCATCTACACCAATCACAGCGTGCTGGAGATGATGCGCCGCGCCGAGGCCGATATGCGCAAAGCCTTGCCCAATTTCGACGCGCGCGCCTTGCTGGGCGCCAATATGGATGTGTTCCACAGCAATCCGGCGCATCAGCGCGACCTGTTGGCCAATCTGCGCTCCACTTATCGCGCGCAGATCAATATTGGCGAGCGTATTTTCGGCTTGGTGGCCAATCCGGTGTTCGGCACCGACGGCTCGCGGTTGGGCACGGTGGTGGAGTGGAAGGATCGCACCGGGGAAGTTGAGATCGAGAAAGAGGTGGCCGGCATCATCTCCGCGGCCGCGGCCGGCAATTTCGACCGACGCATCAATCTGGAAGGCAAGGACGGCTTTTTCCGACAGTTGGGCGAAAGCGTCAATCAACTGCTGGCGGTGACCAGCCAGGGCCTGGGCGATATCGCCACGGTGCTGGCGGCCTTGGCCAAGGGCGATCTCACTCATGCGATCAAGGGCGACTACCAGGGCCTGTTCAGCCAGTTGCAGAACGATACCAACACCACGGTGGAGCGCTTGAAGGAAATTGTCTCCAACATCAAGGAGTCCACCGACGCGATCAACACTGCCGCGCGCGAGATCGCCTCCGGCAACGCCAACCTGTCCAGCCGCACCGAGCAACAAGCGGCCAGCCTGGAGGAAACGGCTTCCAGCATGGAGGAAATCACCAGCACAGTGCGGCAGAACGCGGAGAACGCCAAAAAGGCGAACACGCTGGCCACTGGCGCTTCCGACATCGCCGCGCGCGGCGGCAAAGTGGTGGGCGACGTGGTGGCCACCATGAACGAGATCAACGACAGTGCGCGCAAGATTGTCGACATCATCAGCGTGATCGACGGCATCGCCTTTCAGACCAATATCCTGGCGCTCAACGCCGCGGTGGAAGCCGCGCGGGCCGGCGAGCAGGGGAGAGGCTTCGCCGTGGTGGCCAGCGAGGTGCGCAACCTGGCGCAGCGTTCCGCCGCCGCCGCCAAGGAAATCAAGGGTTTGATTGGCAGCTCGGTGGCTAAAGTCGAGTCCGGTTCCAAGCTGGTGGACGAGGCCGGCAGCACCATGGATGAGATCGTGATTTCCATCCGCCGCGTCGCCGATATCATGAGCGATATCTCGGCCGCATCGATTGAGCAGAGCTCGGGCATCGAGCAGGTCAATCTGGCGGTGACGCAGATGGACGAAAACACGCAGAAGAACGCTGCGCTGGTGGAGCAGGCCGCCGCGGCTGCGGAGTCGCTGGAAGAGCAAGCGCGCTATTTGGACGACGCGGTGCAGGTATTCAAGCTGGGAGAGCCGGGACAGCGTTTGCGGCCCATGCAGCCGCACGTCGCGCAGACGGCGGAGCATGTCGTTGCACACGTTGCCAGAGCCAAGGCCGTGTCGCCCAAGTCCGCCGGCAAGATCGTGGTGCCTGAACGACTGCGCCCGCAAGTGGACCTGACGGACGGCGAGTGGGAGGAGTTTTGACGCTGGCTAGGCTGAGAGCGGAGCCGAGGGGATCGAGTTGATGGGGCTGGAACTGGACATCAAGTTCACGCCAGACGATTTTCGCCGCATCCGCGGCATGGTTTACCGGCGGGTGGGCATCGCTCTTAACGACAGCAAGACCCATATGGCCTACGCGCGGCTGGCCAAGCGAGTGCGGGCCTTGGGGCTGAAAAGCTTCGCCGAGTACTTGGACCGGCTGGACCAGGACGCTTTATCGGGGGAGTGGCAGAACTTTGTCAATGCGCTGACCACGAATCTGACTTCGTTTTTTCGGGAGCCGCATCATTTCAGCATGCTGCGCGCGCACGCCGAGCGCTGGCGGAAGCGCGGCCGGCCGTACCGGGTCTGGAGCGCGGCGTCTTCGACGGGCGAGGAGCCTTACTCCATCGCCATGACCATGGCGGAATTGGCGGAGTCTTTACGGCCATTCCCCTGTGAATTGCTGGCGTCCGATATTGATACTCATGTATTGGAGCAGGCGATGTACGGCGTCTATCTTCGCGAGCGCGTCAGCCAGTTGCCGGAGCCGCAATTGCGCCGTTTTTTCGATAAGGGCGTGGGTGCCAACGACGGCAAGGTGCGCTTGAAGAGACACCTGCGCGAAGCGGTGACCTTTTTCCAGATGAATCTGGTGGCGGAAGAGTGGCCTCCGCTGGGGGAGTTCGACGTCATTTTTTGCCGCAATGTGTTGATCTATTTTGATAAGCCGACACAGGCGGCCATACTCAATCATATGGCGCGGCATCTGGCCCCGGACGGTTTGCTATTGCTGGGGCATTCGGAAAACATCCTGCATCTGAGCGACGCCTTCCTGCCTTGCGGCAAAACCAGCTACCGGCTGGCCTAGCCGGCGTGTCCGCCCTTTTATCGATTCGGGAGCGTGGATGGGGTTCGACAAGAAAATTCGCGTGGTGGTGGTAGACGACTCCGCTTTGATCCGCAATCTGCTGACCTCCATCATTAACGAGGCGCAAGACATGGAGGTGGTGGCTACCGCCTCCGATCCATTCATCGCTCGCGAGCGCATCCGCGAGCTGGACCCCGACGTCATCACGCTGGATGTCGAAATGCCGCGCATGGACGGCTTGGAGTTTCTTCGGCGTTTGATGCGCTTGCGGCCGACGCCGGTGCTGATGATTTCCTCGCTGACGCAGCAAGGATCGGAGGCGACGCTGACGGCGCTGGAGCTGGGCGCGATCGACTTTATGTCCAAGCCGGCGCACGATATCGCCAGACGGATGGGCGATTACGCCCACGAGATCCGAGACAAAATCCGGACGGTGGCGGCAGCCAGGGTGCGCGCGCCGCACCGCTTTCATCGCGCGGCCGAGGCCTTGGCGCCGCAGACGCCTTTTCTGGGCGCCAGCGCCCAGCAAGCGATGATTTTTGTGGGCGCTTCCACCGGCGGCACCGAGGCGATCCGAACCCTATTGAGCGGCTTGCCGGCCGACGGGCCGCCCATCCTGATTGCTCAGCACATGCCCGAGTATTTTACCGGCAGTTTCGCCGCGCGGCTGAACAGTTACTGCCCGATGAGGGTGAAGGAAGCGGAAGCCGGCGAGCCGATCAAGACGGGCGTCGCCTATATCGCGCCAGGCAATTGGCATATGCGGGTGCAGGCCGCCGCAGGCGGCTTCCGCATTGAGTTGGACCAGAGCGAGAGGGTGAACCGGCACCGGCCGTCGGTGGATGTGCTGTTCGACTCCGCCGCGCGCGGCCTGGGCAAGCGTGCCATCGGCGTCATCCTGACAGGAATGGGGCGGGACGGAGCGGATGGCCTGCGCAAGATGCGCGACGCCGGCGCCGTCACATTCGGCCAGAACGAGGCCAGTTGCGTGGTGTACGGCATGCCGCGCGAGGCGATGAAGGCCGGCGGCGTGCAACAAGAGTGGCCACTGGAAGCGCTGGCCCCCAAAATCTTGGCCTGCCTGTACGGCAGGGCGGAAAAGGCGATGTTATGAACAGCGGCGCGGTGCATTTCAGCAGCCATTCCTATTTCGACAAGCATTTTCAAAGCCAGGCGGTGAAAGTGTTTCCCGGCGGCTTCTACGTCACCAGCCAGCCGCAGCTGTTGGTAACGCTGCTGGGGTCGTGCGTGGCGGTGTGCATGTTGGACCGTGCGGCCAATGTCGCGGGCATGAACCATTTCCTGCTGCCGGAAGGCAGCATCGAGGTGGGTGAGGGCGCATCCGCCGCGCGCTTCGGCGTTCACGCGATGGAGCTGATGATCACCGAGATGCAGAAGCTGGGGGCGATGCGACACCGCATGGAGGCCAAGGTGTTTGGCGGGGGCAACGTGCTGGACGGCATGTCGGTGATGAACGTGGGCGAGCGCAACCGCCGCTTCATCCACGCTTATCTGGATGCGGAAAGGATTCCCATCCTGGCCGAAGACCTGCTGGGCGACTGCGCGCGCAAAGTGTACTTCTTCACCGACAGCGGCAAGGTGCTGGTCAAGAAGCTCAAGCGCAGCCGCACCGTGATCACCGAGGAGAACCGCTATCGTCAGCAGGTGATGCAGCCGGAGGTGGCCGGCAAGTCCGGGGATATAGAACTGTTCATTTGAACCGGTTCTCAGAACCTGTTCAATGTCTGCTGCGCATCGGCGATACGGCGTTAAAAACCGCTTAGAAATGCTCATGTACCACGTGTACATTCCGCTTTCTCAGCGGTTTTCGCCTTGCCTCGCTCTTGCTCGCGAGACTTTGAACCGGTTCTCAGCGCTCCAGGTGTTGCAGCTTGCCTTCTACCGCCGCCCAGTCCTCGTGGTCCGGCAGCGGATCCTTCTTTTCGGTGATAGTGGGCCAGAGCTTGGAAAGCTCGGCGTTGAGCGCGACGAAGCCTTCTTGTCCGGGCGGCACGTCGTCCTCCGCGTAGATCGCGTTCACTGGGCATTCCGCCACGCATAGCGTGCAGTCTATGCATTCCTCCGGGTCAATCGCCAGGAAGTTGGGGCCTTCGTGAAAGCAGTCCACCGGGCAGACATCGACGCAATCGGTGTATTTGCATTTGATGCAGGCATCGGTTACAACGTAGGCCATATTGGCTCCTTGGTCGTCGAAAGCCGGCTGCGCCGTTTGGCGCGGCCTCTGGGCGATGATTTGAGCGTATCAGTCAACATTATTAGCCAGAAATTCCCTTCACAACGCATTGCCGCTGTAAATTTCCTATCCGTCATGAACGCTTCTCCCTATCGCGGGCGTTTTGCCCCCAGTCCCACCGGTTTGTTGCACGCCGGCTCCCTGTGCACCGCCGTCGGCAGTTATCTGGAGGCGCGCGCGCGCGGAGGCGAGTGGCTGCTGCGGATGGAGGACCTGGACCCGCCGCGCGAGGTGGCCGGCGCCGCGGACGCCATTCTGCGCACCTTGGAGGCCTATGGCTTCGAGTGGGATGGCGAAGTGGTGTACCAAAGCCGTCGCCACGACTTGTATCGGCAGGCGTTGGAGCAATTGGTCGCCTCCGGCCACGCTTATCCGTGCAATTGCACGCGCAAGAAGATCGCGGAGACAGCGAGGCGCGGGCTGGACGGTTACGTTTATCCCGGCCATTGCCGGCTGAGGCGTCCGGAGGAGGGGGGGCGAGCCTGGCGCCTGCGGGCGGAACCCGGCGAGACCGTGGTGGATGACCGCCTGCAAGGAGCGTACCGGCAGAACCTGGCGGCCGATATCGGCGATTTTGTCTTGCTGCGCGCGGACGGCTACTGGGCTTATCAATTGGCCGTGGTAGTGGACGATGCGGAGCAAGGGGTGAGCGATGTGGTGCGCGGCGCCGACCTGCTGGTGTCCACGCCGCGCCAGGTGGCGGTACAGCGCGCGCTGGGCGCGAATACGCCGACTTATTGCCATTTGCCGGTGCTGGTTAACGCCGCGGGAGAGAAACTGTCCAAGCAGACGCTGGCGCCGGCGGTGGCGGCGGAGGACGCCGCCGCTTCACTGCGTTTGGCCTTGAGCCGTCTGGGGCATGCGCCGCCGGAGGAGTGCGGCGGTTTAGCCGAGTTGTGGCAGTGGGCGCGCACTCACTGGTCGCTGGCGCGGGTACCGGCAGGGCCGGTGGTGGTCGCCTGAATTGCGCCCTTTTATGCCAAAACTATGCATTTGACGTGTTTTTTTCCCTGTCTGCTGACCTATATTGGCATCTGCGCACGCGCTTGTTGCGCATCATTGGCCGCGACAAGCGGACTGCCATCGCCTTCTCGTTGACATACGGAAAATGCGACATGTTTTTATGTCGAATTTGTGTTCTAATGCCGCCTTTTTTTCATGCGCGCGCACTGGCGCAAAGTCCCGCTTCAGTTGACTCCGGTCAAGCGGCTTAAAGAAAGCATGCCCAGCTTGCGGGCGCGGCCCTCTATCATGGGCGCTTTTTCAGCCGTATCAGTCTGAATGCGAACGGAACGGGCAGAACCCGCTCCGCCGGCGCCATCGCATGATCGTAGAAACACGCGCGCGCGGCGCGCCCGTCAATCGGCAGGCCCGATGGAGACCAAGCCTTGAGCAATACCAATTTAGACAGCAAGACCAAGACCCGGGCGCTGGGGGTATGGATGTGCACCGCCCTGGTGGTGGGCAATATGATCGGTTCCGGCGTGTTCCTGTTGCCGGCGTCGCTGGCGCCGTTCGGCGGTGTGTCGATGATAGGCTGGCTGCTCACCGCCGCCGGCGCGATCTGCCTGGCCTTGGTGTTTGCGCGGCTGGCGGCCATTCTGCCCAAGGAAGGCGGGCCCTACGCGTATATTCATGAAGCCTTCGGCGGTTTTGCCGGCTTCTGGATCGCCTGGGGTTACTGGATTGCGCTGTGGGCCGGCAACGCGGCGCTGGCGGTGGCCGCCACCAGTTATATGCAGGTCTTCTTTCCGGTGTTGGGGCACGATAATCTGCTGGCCGGCGTATTCGCCATCAGCCTGATCTGGATTGTCACCTGGATCAACAGCCGCGGCGCGCGCAGTTCCGGCCTAGTGGCGGTGACGACCACCTTGCTCAAGCTGTTGCCGTTGGCCGCTGTCACTTTCTTCGGGTTTTTCCATTTGCAGCCGGACAACATCGTGTTCAACCCTCACGACAAACCCCTGCTCAGTTCGGTGTCCGCCACCATGGCGCTGACCCTGTGGGCTTTTCTGGGGCTGGAGTCGGCGTCGGTGCCGGCGGGCGACGTGATCGCGCCGGAAAAAACCATTCCGCGCGCCACGGTGCTGGGCACCTTGATCGCCACGGTGCTCTACATCTTGTCCACGGTGGCCTTGATGGGCTTGATGCCGCCGGCGATGCTGGCGGCCTCGCAGGCGCCGTTCGCCGACGCTGCCAGGCTGATGTGGGGCGATTGGGGCTACTATCTGGTGGGTTTCGGCGCCATTGTCTCCTGCTTCGGCGCGCTTAACGGCTGGAGCTTGATGCAGGCGCATGTGCCGGCCGCCGCCGCGCACGACGGCCTGTTTCCCCGCCGCTTTGCTCAGATGAACCCGCAAGGCGTGCCTATTTTCGGCCTGGTGTTGTCCAGCGGCTTGGTGACGGTGCTGATGGCGATGAAATACGCCGGGGGCGACGGCGGCGTCAAAATTTTCGAGTTCATTATTCTGCTTGCCACCGCCACCACCTTGCTGCCTTACGCGTTTTGCTCGATGGCGTTGCTGGCCATCATGCTGATGCGCCCCCAGCAGTTCCAGCGCAAGGACTACCTGGCGCCGCTGTGCTTCGCCGGCGTGGGCTTCGCCTATTCGGTGTGGGCTTTATACGGCTCCGGAGCCGACATCGTGATGTGGGGCATGATCCTGCTGCTGCTGGGCCTGCCGGTTTATGTCTGGCAAGTGAAGGAGCGTTACGCCGACCCTTCGTGAGTGAGGCGGCGCTGGATCCGACACGCGGCCTCGGCCGCGTTTTCTTTGTGATCAAGGCTATCGTCATGGCGAAATGGCCTTGCCTATGCCGCTGGCTGGTGGCTTACTAGGGCGCTTTGGTTTCAGACTGGGAGTTGCCATGAGGATAGCCGCCGTCGATAGCCTGCTTGTCGCCATCGATTTCGCTTACCCGGTGCCGGACGCGTTAACGCTGGCGCGGATGAGGGAGGAAAACGAGCCTTGCGCGCTGGAGCGCGCGGACGGTTTGTTTCCGGAAAACAGCTATTACCTCGCCGGCCGCAAAGGCTGCGCCGAGCGAATGTCGGCACGGGCCTTTGTTGCGCGCCGCTTGCGCGAGGCGGCGGCGCGGCTGGCCCCGGATTACGGCCTGTTGTTGTTCGACGCTTACCGCAGCCGCGAGACTCAGGCCGATCTATTTCAAATGGTGTTGGACGAGGTGCGCGCCGCGCATCCGGATTGGGACGCGGCGGCGGTGGAGCGGCAGGCTCGCTTGTTTGCCGCCCATCCCGACGATACCGCTCGTTTCGCGGTGTTGCCGCACAATTCGGGCGGCGCGATTGATCTGGCGATCTGCCGGCGGGATACCGGGGAGATCTGCGATTTCGGCACCGCTTTCGACGCGGCCGAGCCGGCGTCGCGCACCGACTACTTCGAAGCGCCGCACGATCCCGCGCAGGGCTTTTCGTCCGAGCGATGGTTGGCGGTGCGTCACAATCGCCGCGTCTTGTTCAACCTGATGAAACAGTCCGGTTTCAGCAACTATGCCGAGGAATGGTGGCATTACGACTTGGGCGACTGCCTGTGGGGGCAGGCTTTGGGCGTGGACTGGGTTTACCCGTCCATGGAGCTGGAGCCGTCCTGATTTGACGCGGCCGCCGCGTGCTTGCGGCGGCCGCATCGTCAAGCGCTAGCCGGCCAGCGCCTTCAACCAGACCAGCGCGGCGCTGGCTCCCGCGTCGGGCACGCCTAGCGCTCGTTCGCCCAGATAGCTGGCCCGTCCCAAGCGCGGCCGCATGGCGGCGGTGGCCGCGCAGCCGCGTTCCGCCGCCTCCAGCGCGGAACGCCAGGCCGCGTTTGGACTTTGGCCGTCGTTCAGAGCGGCTTCGAAAGCGTTGGCGGCTGGCGTTAAGGTATCCAGCATGGTGCGGTCGCCCACCTGCGCGCCGCCCAGTTCCGCGATGGCGGCGACGCCGTCCTTGAATGCCGCGGCCCAGTCGAGCGGGCTGGGCGCGTTCGATGAGTCCAGCCGCCGCGCCGCGCGCAGCAGGGCTGTCGAGTAGAACGGGCCGGAGCTACCGGCGATGGCTTGGCGCAAGGTCTGGCTGACGGTGCGCAGCGCCGTGGCCGGATCGCTCCAGGCGCTGTCCGGCAAGGCGCGGATCGCCGCCGCGCCGCGCTGCATGCTGACGCCCAGATCGCCGTCGCCTGCCGCTCCGTCCAGTTCGGTCAACAGCGGTTCGGCGGCGTCCAGCGCCTTGGCCGCGGCCCAAGCCGCGGCGCGCAGCTGGGGGTCGGCTTTGGCGGTGGAGAGGGCCTCTGCTGCTGCGCGCGGCGGCGCCGGCCGCAGCTGGCGTCGCGCCGGCAGAAGGCCGGAGCCGGGCCAGGCCGGGGCCTGGGTGGCTTGATCCAGCCAGCCGAGGCGCTGCTCATCCAGCGCCAGCAGCGACAGCGAGCAGCCCGGCATTTCCAGCGCGGTCATGAAATTACCGCTCCATAGCCGTTCCACATGCAAGCCGAGCCGTCGCGCCGAGGCCAGCGCGCTGCGCGCCACGATGGCGAGTTCCATCGGCGGAGTGCCGCCCAGGCCGTTGACCAGCATTGCCACCCGTTGGCCGGCCTGCCAACCGCGGTCCCTGACAATGGCGTCGAGCAGCGTCGCGCACAAGGCGTCGGCGGATTGGCGCGGCACGCGGCGTACCCCGGCTTCGCCGTGAATGCCCAGCCCCAACTCTACTTCGTCGTCGTCCAGTTGAAAGCCGGGGCGGCCGGTTGCCGGCACGGTGCAGGCGCCCAGCGCCACGCCCATGGTGGCTACCTGTTCCGCCGCCTGCCGCGCCGCGGCCGCGACCTCGGCCAGGCTGGCGCCGCTGGCGGCAACCGCACCGGCAATCTTGTGCACCAGCACGGTGCCGGCGATGCCGCGACGGCGCGCCGGCTCCACGGTGTCCCGAAGCGCTACATCGTCGGCCACCACCACGCTGTCGACGGCAATGCCCTCGGCACGGGCCAGCTCCGCCGCCAGGCCAAAGTTCAGCCGGTCGCCGGTGTAGTTTTTGATGATGAGCAGTACGCCTTTAGGGCCGGCGACGGCGCGGATCGCCGCCAGCACGGTGTCTACGCTGGGCGAGGTGAATACGTCGCCCACTGCGGCGGCGTCCAGCATGCCGTGGCCGATGTAGCCGGCGTGGGCGGGCTCGTGGCCGCTGCCGCCGCCGGAGATCAGCGCCACTTTGTCGAGCTGACCGCCAGCCGGAAGATCCGCGCGCAGCAAGACGTTTTCCTCTTCGAGCAGGGCCAGGCCGGGCAGGGTGTCGGCCAGGCCTTCCAGCATTTCCCGCGCCACATGGCGCGGATCGTTGATTAGTTTTCGCATGGCGGTTTCCTTTCCATATCGGATAGAGCTCGTGCTGGGTAAAGATGGATGTCATCTTACGATCAGCTTTGCTTGTAGGGGGAATTTGTCGATTGCGTGATCGATAACGAAGTGAAATGTGTTCGTAATCGATCTTAAACGAAGCAATATCCGTTCAATGATTTGCGGTTTCGAATATTTTAAGTCATTGTTTAAGTTGAAGATAAACACGGCTTGCCAAGGCCCGGTCCAGCAACCATAATCTGGCACGTCATGCAGGAGAGAGTGGCCGTCCGCGCCACCGCCGAAGGCGCAAGCGCACCCGCAATCGCTCAGGCAAAAGGACTGCATTATCGGACTGGCCGCAGCCAGTTCGCCGAATCTGGAGAGCGGCGTCCACGGATGCCCACCGAAGGGGCTAACGGTCGCAAGGCCGGAAAATCTCAGGTGCAGGGACAGAGGGGTGTAGGGAATAGAGCAACACTACACGCTTTTGCTAAGGACGCACCAATGACGGCCCCGAAACGCACCCCCCTGTTTGAATCCCACATCGCCGCCGGCGCCAAGATGGTCGATTTCGCCGGCTGGGAAATGCCCATCCATTACGGTTCCCAACTAAAAGAACATGAAATCGTGCGCAGCGACGCCGGCATGTTCGACGTTTCCCATATGACGGTGCTGGACATCAGCGGGCCGGACGCCAAGGCCTGGCTCCAGCGGCTGATTGCCAACGACGTGGCCAAGCTGGGCTTCGAAGGCAAAGCGCTGTATTCCGGCATGCTCACGCCCGACGGCACCGTGGTGGACGATCTGATCGTCTACCTGACCTCCTACGGCTATCGCATGGTGGTCAACGCGGGCACCACCGACAAAGATCTGGCCTGGATGGAAGGGCACAAGGCGGACTTCAACGTCGACATCAAAGTAAGACGCGATCTGTCCATCTTGGCGGTGCAAGGCCCGCAAGCCATCGCCAAGGTCTGTTCGGTCAAGCCCGAGCTCGCCGCCGTCATCCAGAACTTGAAGCCGTTTCAAGGCCAGCCGGCAGGAGACTGGTTCTATGCCCGCACCGGCTATACCGGCGAAGACGGCCTGGAAGTGATGCTGCCCGGCGTTGAAGCCGCCGCTTTCTTCCAACAATTGCAGGCCGCCGGCGTGGCGCCCATCGGTCTGGGCGCGCGCGACACCCTGCGGCTGGAGGCCGGCATGAATCTGTACGGCCACGATATGGACGAAACCGTTTCCCCGCTGGAAGCCGGCATGGGTTGGACCATCGCCTGGGAACCGGCAGAGCGCGACTTCATCGGCCGCAAGGCGCTAGAGGCGCAGAAAGCCGCCGGCGTGAAGACCAAGCAAGTGGGCCTGGTGCTGGAAGGGCGCGGCGTGCTGCGCGAAGGTCTGAAAGTAGTGGTGGAAGGGGTGGGCGAAGGGGTGATCACCAGCGGCACCTTCTCGCCCACGCTCAAGCATTCCATCGCGATCGCGCGCGTGCCGGCAGGCACAGGCGACAAGGCGCTGGTGGACCTGCGCGGCACCTTGACCGAAGTGCGCGTGGTCAAGATGCCTTTCGTGCGCAACGGCAAGAAAGTTTTCGCCTGAGCCGATTGCTCAGGCAGGCCGCGCGACGCGGCCGGGAATAATCGTTAAGACCTGGATTTGACTGGAGACACTCATGAGCAACATCCCCGCCGAACTCAAATACGTTGAAAGCCACGAATGGCTGTGTCTGGAAGCTGACGGTTCCGTGACCGTGGGCATTACCGAGCATGCTCAAGAATTGCTGGGCGACATCGTTTTCGTCGAGCTGCCGAAAGTGGGCGCCAAGCTGGCCAAGGAAGAGCAGGCCGGCGTGGTGGAATCGGTGAAGGCCGCTTCCGACATTTACTGTCCGGTTGCCGGCGAAGTGCTGGCCATCAACGAGGAACTGGAAGCCGAACCGGAACTGGCCAATAGCGAACCCTACGGGGCGGGCTGGTTCTTCAAGATCAAGCCGGCGAATCCGGCGGACCTGGACGCCCTGATGGACGCCGCCGCCTACGCCAAGGAAATTGGCGCCTGATGGTGAAAACCGCCTCGCAGTCCTGATTGGCCGCGAGGCGTTTTTTTCGCCCGGATATCCAGCAACACCCGATTGGCCGCGAAAGCCGCGGCGCGGACGGCAAGCACAGAAGGTCTCGTACTCATGTCTCTCTCCGAACTTTTCAACCGCAAAGAATTCATCTCCCGCCACATCGGCCCGTCCGACGCAGAGCGCGAGCAAATGCTGGCCGCCATCGGCGTGGCCTCCATTGACGAACTGGTGGCGCAGACGCTGCCGGCCGACATCCGCCTGAACCGCAAGCTGGAGCTGCCGGATCCCATGCCGGAAGCCGAGGCGCTGGCCGCGCTGAAGGCTGTCGCCGCCAAGAACGTGGTCAACAAATCCTTCATCGGCCAGGGTTATTACCCGGTGCTGACCCCAACGGTGATCTTGCGCAACCTGCTGGAAAACCCGGGCTGGTATACCGCTTACACCCCATACCAAGCGGAGATCGCCCAAGGCCGTCTCGAAGCCTTGCTGAATTTCCAGCAAATGGTGATCGACCTGACCGGCCTGGAACTGGCTAACGCGTCCTTGCTGGACGAGGCCACCGCCGCCGCCGAGGCGATGGCGATGGCGCGCCGGGTGTCCAAGGCCAAGTCCGGCCAGTTCTTCGTGGACAGTCGCGTGCTGCCGCAAACCCTGGACGTGATGCGGACCCGCGCCAAGTATTTCGGCTTTGAACTGGTGCTGGGCCACCCGGAAGAGGCGGGCAAGGGCGAATACTTCGGCGCCTTGTTCCAGTATCCGGGCGAGGCCGGCGACTTGATCGACCTGACCCCGCACATCGCCGCGGTCAAGGCCAAGGGCGCGGTGGCGGTGGTGGCCGCCGACATCATGGCCTTGGTGGCGTTGAAATCCCCGGGCGAGATGGGCGCGGACGTCGCCATCGGCAACACTCAGCGCTTTGGCGTGCCAATGGGCTTCGGCGGACCGCACGCCGCCTATTTCGCGTTCAAGGACGAAATGAAGCGCTCGGCGCCTGGCCGCATCATCGGCGTGTCGGTGGACGCCAAAGGCAAGACCGCGCTGCGCATGGCGCTGCAGACCCGCGAGCAGCACATCCGCCGCGAAAAAGCCAACTCCAATATCTGCACCAGCCAGGTGCTTCTGGCCAATATCGCCGGCATGTACGCGGTGTATCACGGCCCGGAGGGCGTCAAGCGCATCGCGGCTCGCATCCACCGTCTGGCCGCCATTTTCGCGCACGCGGTCAAGGCCGCTGGCGGCAAGCTGGTGTTCGATCGTTTCTTCGACACGGTGCAAGTTGACGCGCCCAAGGCCGACGCGGTGTATCAGGCGGCTTTGGCCGCCGGCTACAATCTGCGCCGCGCAGGCGGCAATGTGTTGGGCGTGGCTTTCCACGAGGCGGCCACTGAAGCCGATCTGGCGCGTCTGATTGAAATCTTCACAGGCAAGAGCGCCGATATCGCCGCCTTGGACGCCGCGGCTGCCGATGCGATTCCGGCCGGGTTGAAGCGCGAATCCGCTTTCATGAGCCACCCGGTGTTCAACACCCATCATAGCGAGCACGAGATGCTGCGCTATATGAAGAAACTGGAAAGCCGCGACCTGGCGATGAATCATTCGATGATCTCGCTGGGCAGCTGCACGATGAAGCTGAACGCCACCAGCGAAATGATTCCGATCACCTGGCCGGAGTTCGCCAATATGCATCCGTTCGCGCCGCGCGAACAGACAGTGGGTTATCTGGAAATGATCGCCGGTCTGGAAACGCAGCTGCGCGCGATCACCGGCTTCGACATCATCTCGATGCAGCCCAACTCCGGCGCCCAGGGCGAGTACGCCGGCCTGTTGGCAATCAGCCGCTACCACGAGTCGCGCGGCGACGGCCAGCGCAATATCTGTCTGATTCCGCGTTCCGCTCACGGCACCAACCCGGCCACGGCGCAGATGATGAATATGCAGGTGGTGGTGGTGGACTGCGACGAGGCGGGCAACGTCGACGTTGCCGATCTGAAGGCGAAAGCCGAGCTGCATTCTGCGCAGCTGGCGGCCTTGATGATTACCTACCCGTCCACCCACGGCGTATTTGAGCAGCCCATTCGCGAAATCTGCGCGATCATCCATCAGCACGGCGGCCAAGTGTATATGGACGGCGCCAACCTCAACGCCCAGGTGGGCTTGTGCCGTCCGGCCGACATCGGCGCCGACGTGTCGCACATGAACCTGCACAAGACCTTCTGCATCCCGCACGGCGGCGGCGGCCCGGGCATGGGCCCGATTGGTTTGAAGGCGCATTT
This sequence comes from Chromobacterium sp. Rain0013, assembly GCF_015291765.1. Taxonomy (NCBI): domain Bacteria; kingdom Pseudomonadati; phylum Pseudomonadota; class Betaproteobacteria; order Neisseriales; family Chromobacteriaceae; genus Chromobacterium; species Chromobacterium sp. Rain0013. The sequence goes on along the minus strand of NZ_CP031514.1, from coordinate 4,434,965 downwards.
GGCCCCGTTCATCGCCAACCACGTGGTGGCGTCGGTGCCCACCGCCCAGCCGGGCCAGACCGCGGTGTCGGCTGCGCCCTTCGGCTCGGCCTCCATCTTGCCCATCTCCTATATGTACATCGCGATGATGGGCGCGGAGGGCATGAAGCAGGCCACCGAGAACGCCTTGTTGTCCGCCAACTACGTGGCGACGCGATTGGCCGAGCACTTTCCGGTGCTGTACACCGGCGCCAACGGCCGGGTGGCTCATGAGTGCATCATCGACCTGCGCCCGCTCAAGGCCGCCAGCGGCGTGACCGAGGTGGACGTAGCCAAGCGGCTGATGGATTACGGCTTCCACGCGCCGACCATGAGCTTCCCGGTGCCGGGCACGCTGATGATTGAGCCGACCGAGTCCGAGCCCAAGGCGGAACTGGATCGTTTCATCGCGGCGATGGCGGCGATCCGCCAGGAAATCGACAAAGTGCAGAACGGCGTGTGGCCCGCGGACGACAATCCGCTGTGCAACGCGCCGCACAGCAAGGCGGACATCGCAGGCGAGTGGCAGCGTCCGTACAGCCGTGAAACCGGCTTGTTCCCGCTGCCCTATGTACTGGAAAACAAGTTCTGGCCCAGCGTCAACCGCATCGACGATGTTTACGGGGACCGCAATCTGGTGTGCAGTTGCCCGTCCACCGACAGCTACGCCTGATTCGCGCAGGCAAGCGTAAAGCAGCCCCGGCCTTGGCCGGGGCTTTTTTGCGTGTAGACGCGGCCATCTGACACTGGAGTTGAGTGAATATACGACTATCATATTTAATGGAGGATATGACGGCAGTCTGCTTGCCGTTGGTATGTAAACCCTATCAATAGGAGGCTGCGTTGGCGTTGAGCGTGCCGGCTGCGATTGCCGCGCCGGATTTTCAGCTGCTGTTCGAACGGTCGCCAGGGCTGTACTTGGTGCTGGACACCGATTTCAACGTCGTCGCCGCCAGCGATATTTATCTGCAGACGACGCTGACCCGGCGCGAGTCCATCCTGGGGCGCAATCTGTTCGATATCTTTCCGGTCAATCCCGACGAACCGGAAGGCGAAGGCTCGCGCAATCTGCGCATTTCTTTGCAGCGTGTGCTGTCCACCGGGATTGAGGACAGCATGGCGATGCAGAAATACGATATTCCCCGACCGGACGGGAGCTTCGAGGAGCGCTACTGGAGCCCGACCAATTGGCCGGTGAAGCGCGCCGACGGCAGCGTCAGCTGCATCATCCACAGCGTTCAGGATGTCAGCGAGTTTGTGCGCTTGCGCGGCGAGAGCGCGGTGCGGGATTTTTCCGTCGAATGGTTGAAGAATAATGCGGCGGTCTTAGAAGCCGAAATGGTGAATCAGCACGCGCTGATCGCTCGCGCCAACACCGACTTGAAGGAATCGAATAGCGAACTGGCCCGCTTGAATCAGCAAATGCGGGAGCTGGACCAGATGAAGACGCGATTTTTCGCCAATGTCAGTCATGAGCTGCGCACCCCGCTGACGCTGATTCTGGGGCAGGTCGAACGCTTCCTGTCCGGGCAAGCCGAGCCGGGGGAGGCGCCGAATCTATCCCTGATCCAGAGGCAGGCGCGCATGTTGTTGCAACAGGTGAACGATTTGCTGGACGTGGCCAAGCTGGACGCGGGGGAGCTGAAGCTGCGTTATGTGCAGCTGGATCTGGCCGAGTTGGTGCGCCATGTAGCCTCTTATTTTGCCTCTCTGGCCAGCGACAGACGCATCGATTACCAAGTGGCCGCGCCGACAACGGCGCCGGCTCAGGTCGATGCGATCAAGTTGCAGCGGGTTTTGTTGAACCTGCTGTCCAATGCCTTCAAATTTACGCCGGACGGCGGTCATATTCAGATCGCGCTGGAACTGCGAGGCCGGCAAGCCGACATTCGGGTGCGTGACAATGGGCCGGGGGTGCCGGCCGAGATGCGCGACAAGGTTTTTGAGCGCTTCGTGCAAGTGGAGGACGGCGATTACGGCCGCCATGGCGGTACCGGGCTCGGCCTGGCCATCGTCAAGGAGTTTATCGAACTGCACCATGGCGAAGTGCGTTTGTCCGCGGCGGAGGGCGGCGGCGCCTTGTTCCAACTGAGCCTGCCCTTGGAGGCGCCGGCGGGAACGCCGGTGGTGTCGGAATACTTGCGGCTGGACGATCTGCTGGCCGGCGGCGCGGTGCCTTTGCCCGCGCCGCAACTGGGCGAGACCACGGCCTTGCCGGACAAGAACGGCCAAGCGCTGGTGCTGTTGGTGGAAGACAATCCCGATATGAGCGCCTTCATCGCCGGTGCGCTGGGCAAACATTATCGAGTCATGACGGCGCCGGAGGGCGGCCGCGGTTTGCAATTGGCCTTGAGCGAGCAGCCGGACTTGATCATTAGCGATCTGATGATGCCGGGCATGGGCGGCGAAGAGCTGGTGTCGGCGCTGCGCGGCAATCGACAGACCGAGGACATTCCAGTGGTGATGCTGTCAGCGAGGGCCGACGACTCGCTGCGGCTGCGGATGCTGCAGAACAGCGTGCAGGAGTTTTTGTTCAAGCCGTTTTCCGTGGCGGAGTTGCTGGCGAGGGTGGGGCGATTGATTGGAGAGCGGCGCCGCTCGGCGATGCGTCTGAAGCAAGCGTTGTACGCGGCGGAGCAGATTGCCTGGGAGGTGGATCTGGTCGACGGCGTTTTGCATGAGGAGGGGCCGGTGGGGCGTATTTTCGGGCGGGCCGAGGATTATCGCCATGACAGCCTGGACGCTTTGCTGGGGCAAATCCATCCGGAGGATCTGGATGAGCTGCGCCGGCGGTGGCTGGCTTTGCCGGCGGAGGCCGGAGAGAGCCTGCACGAATGCCAGTTTCGCGTCGCCACGCCGGAGCAGGGGCAGGTTTGGATGCAGGTGAGCGCCAGCCTGTGGCGAGACGAGCAGGGAAGGCCGCGGCGCGCGATGGGTTTTGCCCGAGACGTATCCACCTTGAAACGTTCGCAACTTGATATCGAGTTTCTCGCCAAGCATGACAGTTTGACTCAGTTACCCAACCGTGTGCAGTTGAATGAGCGGCTGCAATGGAGCTTGAGGAATCATCAGCGTTCGGGGCGGCGTTTGTATCTGTTGTTGGTGGATTTGGACGATTTTCGCCTTATCAACGACAACTTGGGGCATGAGGTGGGGGACCGCCTATTGCGCATCGTGGCCGAACGGCTGCGTGCTTGCGTGCGCGGGCATGACCTTTTGTTCCGCATCGGAGGCGACGAGTTCGTGGCTTTGGCCGAAAACGCCGCGGACGGCGACGCCGAGCACTTGGCCGAACAGATGCTGGCGGCGCTGGCGACGCCGTGCCAGGACGGAGATCACCGTTATTTTTTGTCCGCCAGCATCGGGGTTAGCTGCTGCCCCTGCGACGCCGACACGCCGGAGGGTTTGATGCGCGACGCCGATATGGCGATGTACCGCGCCAAGTACGCGGGCAAGAACGGCTATTGTTTCTTCTCCGAGGATATGGCCGACGGCGTGCGTCAGCGCCTGCAGATTGAAACCGGCCTGCGCCAGGCTCTGCAGCGGCAGGAGCTGAGGCTGGAGTACCAGCCGCAACTGACGCTACGCAGCCAGGATATGTTGGGGGTGGAGGCCTTGTTGCGCTGGGAGTTGGATGGGAGCAAGCAATCGCCGGCCGAGTTCATTGCCATCGCCGAAAAAACCGGCCTGATCATCGACATCGACGAATACGTGTTCCGTAATGTCTGCAAGCAGGTCATGGCCTGGCGAGAGCAGGGGCTGCCGCCCTGGCGCGTCAGCGTTAATCTTTCGGCGCGCTTCTTTGGTTTGCCGGACGCCGTGTCGCGCTTGCGTTTGATCGCCGAGGAAAGTGGGGCGCCGCCGGAGCAGCTGTGTCTTGAGATTACCGAGGGCACCTTGATGGACGCGGACAGCGCGATGAAGGCGCTGCCTACGCTCAAACGCATGGGCTTTCACGTCAGCGTGGATGACTTCGGCACCGGATTTTCTTCATTGTCCTACCTCAAGCGGCTGCCTATCGATGAATTGAAGATAGACCGCAGCTTCATCATTAGGCTGGATAGCGACGAGCGCGACCTGGCGATGGTGGCGGCCATCGTGTCGATGGCGGAAAGCCTGGGCCTGCAAGTGCTGGCCGAAGGGGTGGAAACCGAGTCCCAGCACGCCTTGCTGTTGGCGCGCGGCTGCCATAGTGGTCAGGGCTACCTCTATTCGCGATCCTTGCCGGCCGAGGAACTGGTGGCCTGGTGGCGCAGCCGCTTCGAGTGATCACGGGGCTGGCGGGTTAATGCCGGGCACCGCCTCGCCGGGCAGCCAGTGCCGGTACAGCGCGGCGAAGCTGCCGTCGCGCTTCATCTCGTCCAGCGCCTGCTGCCAGGCTTTGATCACCGCATCCGGCGTCTGGCGGGAAAAGGCGATATAACCGTAGGTGTGGGAGAAGGTCAGCGCTTTGCGTACCTGAGAGGGGTCGAAGCCCTGTTGCCGCAGTTGGTGGGGCAGGGTGGTGTTTTCACTGACGATGACATCGGCGCGCTTGCGCATCAGCATGGTCAGCAGTTGATCCGGCGTGGCCACGGTGGCCAGGTTGGAGAAGTTCTGCGCGCTCAGCAGTTGTTGCAGATACCAGTCCCGCACCACCATGATCTGCGGCAGTTTGCGGGCGTCGTCCAGCGTCTGCAGCTTGATCGGGTTGTCCCGCCGCACGAACAGGCAGCCTAGGGTTTCGGTAACCGGGCCCACCCACTTGAACATGCGTTCCCGTTCTGGGGTGCGGTTGGTGTTGAACAGCACGGTGTTCGGCTGCTGTTGAGCTTGGCGGTAGCCGCGCGCCCAAGGCACAACGGAGATGGGGTCATGGTTGCCGACGCGGCGCTGTATGCCTTGAACCACCTCCACCACAAGGCCGGAAGCCTTGCCGTCTTGCTCAAACGTCAGAGGCGGATCATCCTCGGTGAGGATATCCAGCGCGGGACCCGGCGCGGCCCGCGGTTGCGTGGCGGCAAGGCAGGTCAAAAGCAGAGCAAGCAGGCAGTGGCGGCGGGTCATGTCGATGGCGCTTTGTATTCTGGCTGTTCGCTTTGACTGTAGCGGCAATTTGCGCAGGGCTCAAATTTCGGTCTGGCCCGCGGTGCGAATATGGATATGCATAATCGATGGTTTGTTTTTTGCGCCTATTCGCTTAACCTTCGTTTCTGATACCGAAGATGCCATGCAGTTTGATAAGGAAATGCCGATGAACAAGCAATTGACGCTTTTGGCCTTGGCCCTGACACCCACCCTGGCGCTGGCCGCTCGCCCGTTGACCGTGTGCACGGACGCCAATCCGGAGGGGTTCGACGTGGTGCAGTACAACTCCCTCGTCACCACCAATGCGTCGGCGGACGTGCTGATGAACCGCTTGGTCGAATACGATCCGGCTACTCGCAAAGTGACTCCGGGGCTGGCCGCAAGCTGGCAGGTCAGCGAGGACGGCCTCAGCTATACCTTCAAGCTGCGTCCCAATGTCGCGTTTCACGCCACCGATTATTTCAAGCCTGGCCGCAAGCTGACGGCCGACGACGTAGTGTTCACCTTCGAACGCATGCTCAACCCCGCGCACCCTTGGTACAAGAGCGCGCCGAACGGTTATCCGCACGCGCAGTCGATGCAGTTTCCCAAGCTGATCAAGGCCGTGCAGAAGGTCGATGCCAATACCGTGCGTTTCGAGCTGAACTATCCGGAAGCCACCTTTCTGTCCAGCCTGACGATGGGCTTCGCGTCGATCTACTCGGCTGAATACGCCGGGCAGTTGCTGGCGGCCGGTCGTCAGGCGGACTTGAACGCCAAGCCCATCGGTACCGGCCCTTTTGTCTTCCGTAGCTTCCAGAAGGACGCGGTGGTGCGCTACGCGCCAAACCCCGCTTATTGGGGCGCCAAACCCAAGGTCGGAGCGTTGATCTACGCCATCACTCCTGATTCGGCGGTGCGGGCGCAGAAATTGAAGGCGGGAGAGTGCCAGCTGGCCTTGTCGCCCAAGCCGCAGGATGTGTTGGCGGCCAAGGCCGATTCCAAGCTGCAGGTGTTGCAGACTCCTGCTTTCATGACGGCTTTCATCGCCTTCAACAGCCAGAAAAAGCCGCTGAACAACCCCTTGGTGCGGCAAGCGCTCAACCTGGCTTTCGATAAGAGCAGCTACCTGAAAACGGTATTCGACAACACCGCCACCGCGGCGGACCTGCCTTATCCGCCCAATACGTGGAGTTATAACAAGGGCGTGAAACCCTATCCCTACGATACGGCGCGAGCCAAGAAGCTGTTGGCCCAGGCAGGCTATCCAGACGGTTTCGAAACCACGGTATGGGTGCGGCCCAGCGGCAGCACGCTGAACCCCAATCCCAAGGCCGGCGCCGAGCTGTTGCAGTCGGATCTGGCCAAGATCGGCGTTAAGGTGCAGATCAAGGTGATCGAGTGGGGGGAGCTGATCAAGCGCGCCAAAGCCGGAGAGCATGAGTTATTGTTCATGGGTTGGGCTGGCGACAATGGCGACCCGGACAACTTCCTGACACCGCAATTCTCCTGCTCGGCTGTGCAGTCCGGCACCAATTTCGCGCGTTTCTGCGACGCCAAGCTGGACAAGCTCATCAGCGACGGCAAGAAGAGCAGCGACTTCGCGCAGCGCGCCAAACTGTATCTGGCGGCGCAAAAGTTGATCCAGGAACAGGCCCTGTGGCTGCCGTTGGCGCATCCCACCGCTTACGCATTGGCAAGCAAGAGTTTGAGCGGCTATGCGGTTAGCCCGTTTGGGCGGGTGGACTTTGGGCGGGCGCAGTTGAATTGAGCCCGGCGGACTGGCCGCTTGCGGCTGGTCCGTCAGGTTTTGTCAGCATCTGGCGCTAGACTCAGGGTAATGTTCGGATGCGAACTTATAAGTGAATATTTTCCCGTATCAACTAATTCAGCATCGTATTTTTGTTGAAATGTTGTTTTAGAGTATTTATTTTTTCGATTAGAAACTGTCTGCTTCCTAAGGATGACATTGCTTGAGTGTGTGCTTGTTATCTTGAGAAGAAGCGCAGTGCGCCGAGAGCGAGTGGGCTGAGGGCTGGGGAGTCAAAGGCGGGTGCAAGCGATTATCTTGGCGATGGCGCTGTTTTTCGCATATCAGCGGCGATCTTGCCGCTATTTTCCCACGTTGCGCGGATGCCACGCCGGCCGCTAGACCACGATGGACGCGGCTGCGAGGACAGCCTGTCATGCAAAATGTTCCAAATCATTAGAACTAAGCAATTTAATAATAATTATTTTAATTTTTGCGACCTCTTTTTAAGTGTTATTGGGAAATAATCTTAAAAAGGACAGCGTTTTTTGGGTTGTCCCTAGTTGAAACTACTCACTGGCCTATTTAGCGTGCGCTCACCCTCGCTTATGGCAAAAGTTTCGCGTATCATCAAAGCTTGGTTGGGATAAACATGACATAAGAATATAATGCAAACTAGACGAACACAACAAAGTCGTAGGGAGTCCACCATTGGGAAACTGGTGGAAGCGGCCATCGAGTGTCTGCTGGAGTTTGGCTATCACGGTACCAGCGTGCAGTTGATCTGCAGCCGGGCCGGCGTCTCTCAGGGGGCCTTGTTCCGCCATTTCGCTACCAAGAACGAACTGATGCTGCCGGTGGGGCGCAAGGTAGTCGACGATATTTTCGAGGCCGGGCTCAAGCTGGCGGCGGAAATGCCCGGCACGATGCCGGAAGAGGAGAGAATCGTCGCGCTGATGAAGGCCTTGGTGCTGTCGCCGCGCCACATCGTGTTGATGGAACTGCTGATGGCGGCCCGAACCACCGCCGACCTGCGGGAAATCTTCCTGGCCAGCTCCAGCAACTACTTCCGCGATCGCTTCGTCGCGATGATGGCATCGCTGTTTCCGCGTTACGCGATCTCTACCGGCTTCTTCGCTACTTTGCTGACCATGATGACCACCTTCCACGGCATGGCCTTGTACCGGATGCTGAACGAGCATCCGGAAGGGGACAAAATGCGCGAACAGTGGTTGCTGACCGCTTTGCGCACCGAACTGGAGCGCATCCGAGCGGAAGGCGCCGATAGCCGTAACCCTTTGTACCAGCTTCCGTTCTAAACCGCTTCGTTGCCGGCCGGGGGGAACTGCAGTTTGACGCGGAGCCCGCCCCCGGCGTTGCGGCTTAACTCCACCGCCGCTCCGTGCCGGTGGGCGATCTCCCTGACAATGGCCAAGCCAAGGCCGCTGCCGCTACTGGCTGCGCCGGCGATGCGATAAAAACGCAGCCATACCTTGTCTAGTTCCGTTTCTGCGATGCCGTGGCCGTTGTCGTCGACACGCAGCCACGGCGTCGGCAACCCGCCGGCCGCAATCGTGATTTGCGCGTCCCTGTCCCTGGGGTGGTAGCGGATGGCGTTGTCCAGGAGGTTGGCCAGCAATTCCCGCAGCAGACCGGCGTTGCCGCGTATCCGCACCGTATCTTCTCCTTCGTAACCCAGATCCGCGCCTTGGCCGTGCGCCCAGGGCGCTTGCTCCAGTGCCCAGTCCCTGACCCAGGCGGCCAGGTCCATGTCGTCCAGTTTGATGGATTGGCCGTTGTCCGGCTCTACCCGCGCCAGTTGCAATAGCTGATGCACGCCATGGCTGGCGCTGTCCAGCGAGGCGAGCAGTTTGTCCAGTTGCTGGCGCAATGAGGGTTCGAGCGCCTGGCGACGCGCCAGCTCCGCTTGAGTCCGCATCACCGCCAGCGGCGTTTTCAGCTGATGGGCGGCGTCGTCGATGAAGCGGCGGCGCGCCGCCTGCAATTTGTGCCAGCGCACGCCTTGCTGGTTCAGGGCTTCCACCAAGGGCGTCAACTCGGTGGGTAGTTCGCGGCTGGGCAGGGGACTGAGATCGGTTTCCTTGCGGGCCACTACATTACGGGACAGACGACGCAAAGGGCGCAGGCTGTGGCCGACCGCCAGCAGCACGATGGCGAGCATGAGGATGCCGAGCAGTGTTTCCTGCGCCAGGGATCCGATGAGCAAGGTGCGCGCCAGTTGCTCCCGGGATTCCGGCGTTTCCGCCACTTGTATCCACACGTCCTGACTGCGCAGCGTGCTCATGTCGCGCACCGATACCCGCAAGGTCAGCAGGCGCAGCGTTTCGCCGTGGTAGGTGATGTCCATGTAATCGGGCTGGTAGCGGATGGACTCGCGCCGGCTCGGCGGCGGCAGCGGCAAGTCGTCGTAACCTGTGAGCAACGCGCCGTCCGCGCGGCTGACGCGGTAGAAGACCTTGCCGGAAGCGTTGGACTCGAACATTTGCAAAGCGAAATAGGGGATGTCCACGCTGACGGCGCCGTCGTGGGCGGCGACGCCGTCGGCGATGGCGCGGCCGGAACTGAGCAACATGCGGTCGAAGGCGGTATTGGCCGCCTGCAAGGCGCGGTTGTAAGTCATCCAGCCGTCCAGCGCCAGCATCAGCAGCAGCGGAACGGACAGCCCGAGCAGCAATTGCTTGCGCAAGCTGGCGGGTTTGAGACGGGAGAGGGCGGTTCGCATTTACGGAGTGGTCAACAGATAGCCCAGCCCGCGCAGGGTCACGATGGAAACCGGCTGGCCGGCCAGTTTCTTGCGCAGGCGGTGCACATAGATTTCTATGGCTTCGGCGCTGCCGGTTTCATCCAGGCCGAAAATCTTTTCCGACAGCTGGCTCTTGCCGATGGCCTTGCCGCCTTGCAACATCAACACTTCCAGCACCGCGTGTTCGCGCGGCGTCAGATGCAGCGCGTCGCCGCTCAGTTGAAACTGGCGTCCGACGCTGTCGTAGCTAAGGGGGCCTAATTCCAGCAGAGGGCTCTCTCTGCCGTGGCTACGGCGGATCAGCGCGCGCACCCGCGCCTCCAGTTCATTGAGATCGAAGGGCTTGGCCAGATAGTCGTCGGCCCCCAGGTCCAGCCCGCGCACCCGCTCCTCCACCGAGCCGTGCGCGGTCAGTATCAGCACCGGCAGTGTTTGTTTGCGGCCGCGCAGCCGGCGCAGCACTTCCCAGCCGTTGAGTTTGGGTAGGTCCAAGTCAAGGATGGCCAGCGCGTAGTCCTGGGTGCGGAGCACATGATCGGCGTCGCTGCCGTTGAGCATGCAGTCCACGGCGAAGCCGGCCTGGCGCAAGGCCTGGGCCAGCGATTCGGACAAGGCCGGATTGTCTTCGACTAAGAGCAAGCGCATGGTGTGGGTCACTGAAAGCGGATTGAAAGCTTTACTCTAATATCATGGCTGGGGAAGCGAAGCCAATAGAGCTGCGCGATTCGAAAGATGTCGCGAACATCTTCATCTACCTAGGAGCAACACCATGAATAGAGTCAGAAGCCTGTCCGCGCTGTGCTGTGCGCTGGGTTCCGCCGCCGCTTGGGCGGCGCTGCCAGCCGGCTATCCCGCCGCTTACCAGAATTTGGTGGACGCCGCCGTCAAGGAGGGCAAGGTGGTGGTGTACTCAGCCACGGACAGTGCCGCGGCGAGGCCCTTGATCAAGGATTTCCAAGCCTTGTATCCCGGCGTCAAAGTGGAATATCACGATATGAACAGCACCGAGATCTACAACCGCTTCATCAGCGAGAACGCGGCCAATAGCGCCAGCGCCGATGTGGTGTGGAGCTCGGCGATGGATTTGCAGGTGAAGTTCGTCAATGATGGCTACGCCGCCAGCTACGCCTCGCCGGAGGCGGCCAATATACCGACCTGGGCGCATTATCAACAGCAAGCCTACGGCACCACCTACGAGCCGGTGGCCATTGTCTACAACAAGCGTTTGCTGAAGCCGGAGGAAATCCCGCAGACCCGCGCCGACCTGGTGCGCATCCTCAAGGCGAACCCGGTCCGTTTCAAAGGCAAGGTCACGACTTACGATGTGGAAAAGTCCGGCGTCGGCTTCAATTTTCTGACTCAGGACGTGCGCCATAACGCCAACGGGGCCTGGGAGTTGGCGCGTACGCTTGGCGCCACGGGGGTCAAACTGCAAACCTCCACCGGTGCGATGATGGAGCGGATCTCCTCGGGCGAGAACCTGATCGGCTACAACATCCTTGGCTCCTACGCTTACGCCAAGGCGAAAAAAGACCCGGCCATCGGCTACGTTTATCCCAAGGATTACACCCAAGTGGTCAGCCGCTTGGCCATCATTTCCAAGAAGGCGCGCAATCCCGGTGCAGCGCGGCTGTGGCTGGATTATTTGCTGTCCAAGCGCGGCCAAAGCGTGTTGGCCAATCAGTCCGAGCTGTTCTCGCTGCGCAGCGACGTGAGCGGCGCGGCTTCCATCGCTGCCTTGAACCAGCAATTGGGCGGCAGCGCCAAACCTATCCAGGTGGGCACCGGCCTGCTGGTCTATCTGGACCAGGCCAAGCGGCTGGACTTCATGCGTAGCTGGCAGCAAGCGCTGAAGAAGTAGCGTGTCCTCGGCCGCAGCGGCCGACATTTCCAATGACAGAATCAGCCGTCCGCCGCGCGCGGACGGCGCAGAGGCCTGCGCGCAGGTCTGGGAGCAAGCATGAACTCTTCCATTAATCCGGCAGTCCCCGTTGAGACGGCCAAGGCCGCCGTCCACGGCGGCTGGCCACGCGGGAGCGCCGCCGGCCGTTGGCTGGTCTTGGGCGTGCTGGCCCTGCTGGTATTGGCCCCGCTATCGTTGGTGGTCTACCAAAGCCTGCTGGATCAGCCTTTTTTCATGGCGGACAAGAACGTGGGGCTGGTCGCCTATCGCTTTGTGTTCACCGATCCCGATTTCTGGTCCGCGCTCGGCAATTCGCTGGTGATCGCCGCCGGCATGGCGCTGATCGCTATTCCGCTGGGCGGGGTGCTGGCGTTTTTGATGGCGCGCACCGACTTGCCCGGGCGGCGTTGGCTGGAGCCCTTGCTGCTGACGCCGGTGTTCGTGTCGCCCATGGTGCTGGCCTTCGGTTATGTGGTGGCGGCCGGGCCGGTGGGTTTTTATTCTTTATGGTTCAAGCAGTGGTTCGGCGTGGAAGAGGTGCCGTGGAACATCTATTCCCTGCTGAGTATCGCGGTAGTGGCGGGGCTGACTCATGTGCCGCATGTCTATCTGTACGCGTCGGCGGCCTTGCGCAATCTGGGCTCGGATGTGGAAGAGGCCGCGCGCGTGGCCGGCGCCAGTCCCTTCCGCGTGGCGCGGGACGTCAGCCTGCCGATGGTGATGCCCTCCATGCTGTTTGCCGGCGTGCTGGTGGTGTTTCTCGGTTTCGAGGTATTCGGCCTGCCGCTGGTGCTGGGCGATCCGGAAGGGCATCTGGTGCTGGCCACTTATCTGTACAAGCTGACCAATAAACTCGGCGTGCCGTCCTATCACCTGATGGCCGCGGTGGCAGTGTGTCTGATCGCCATTACTTTCCCGCTGGTCCTGTTGCAGCGCCGATTGTTGCGCAGCGCTCAGCGTTTCGTCGCGCTCAAGGGCAAGGCCGGCCGCCAGCATCCGCTATCGCTGGGGCCTTGGCGTTATCTGGCGCTGGCCATCGTGCTGTTGTGGCTGTTTCTCACCGTGGTGGTGCCGATTTCCGGCATTGCGCTGCGCTCCGTGGTCAGTCACTGGGGCGAGGGCGTGTCCTTGCTGGAGACCTTGACGCTGGATCATTACGCGCTGGTGTTCGAGGAAGACAACATCGTCCGCGCCATCGTCAACACGCTGGGCGTCGGCGTGATCGGCGGCGCGCTGGCGGTGGGCTTCTACACCCTGGTCGGTTTCGCGGGTCATCGCCGCCACGATTGGGGGGCGCGCTTGCTGGATTATCTGGTGCTGTTGCCTCGCGCGGTGCCGGGCATCCTGGCCGGCTTGGCCTTTCTGTGGGTGTTCTTGTTTGTGCCCGGCCTACAAGGCGCGAAGAACAGCATGCTGTCGATCTGGCTGGCCTACACCGTGGTCTGGCTGGCCTATGGCATGCGCTTGGTGCAGAGCGCCTTGCTGCAAGTAGGGCCGGAGCTGGAAGAAGCCGCTCGCACCGCCGGGGCCAGTCAGCGGCGGACCAGTCTGGACGTGACCTTGCCTTTGATCCGTTTTGGTCTGCTGTCCAGTTGGCTGCTGATCTTCATGATTTTCGAGCGGGAGTATTCGACTGCGGTGTATTTGTTGTCGCCGGGCACCGAGGTGATCGGTTCCCTGCTGGTGTCCTTGTGGGCCACCGGCGCGGTGGACCAAGTGGCGGCTCTGTCTGTGATCAATATTTTGATGGTGGGCGCCGGCTTGGCGCTGGCCTTGCGTCTGGGAGTGAAACTGCATGACTAAGCTGAGCGTGCGCGATCTGCATCTGAATTACGATCAGAATCCAATCTTGAAGGGTGTCTCCTTTGATCTAGCCGCCGGCCAGGTGGTGTCCTTGCTTGGCGCTTCCGGCAGCGGCAAGACCACTTTGCTGCGCGCTATCGCCGGGCTGGAGCAGCCGTCGGCCGGTCAAATCCTGCTGGACGGCGGGCCTTTGTATGACGCGTCCGCCGGTTGTAATCTGGCGGTGGAGCAGCGTTCCCTCGGCCTGGTGTTCCAGTCTTACGCCTTGTGGCCGCATCGCACCGTGGCGCAGAACGTCGGCTATGGTTTGAAATTGCGCCAGACTTCGACGGCGGAGATCGCCGCAAGGGTGAGGCAGATTCTGGACAAGCTGGGGCTAGGGCATCTGGCGGAGCGCTATCCGCATCAATTGTCCGGCGGCCAGCAGCAGCGCGTGGCTATCGCCCGGGCGCTGATTTACAACCCGCCGGTGATCCTGCTGGACGAGCCGCTGTCCAATCTGGATGCCAAGCTGCGCGAAGAGGCGCGCGCGTGGTTGCGCGAACTGATCGTGTCGATGAACTTGTCCGCCTTGTGCGTCACCCACGATCAGGGTGAGGCGATGGCGATGTCGGACCAGATTTTGTTGTTGAAGAACGGTCGCATCGAACAGGCAGGCAGTCCTACCGAGCTGTATTCCGCGCCGGCTTCCCTTTATACCGCGCAATTCATGGGGGCCAACAATACGTTGCAGGCCAAGGTGGCTGCTCGGGATGGCGCCAGCGTCACCTTGCTGGGCGAGGGCTGGCAACTTCGCGCCACTGCGAGGCAGGCATTGCAGGTGGGGCAGCAGGCTGAGGCGGTGATCCGTTTGGAACGGTTGCGCGTGCAAGATGAGCCGGGCGGCAACAGCCTGCCGGCCCACTTGATCGCGTCGATGTATTTGGGCGACCGCTGGGAATACCTGTTGCAACATGGAGATCTGCGCTTGCGCGCCTTTGGTCAGCAAGCCAAGCCCAAGGGCGAGTGCTGGGTGGAATTCGGGCTGGAGGATACTTGGGCGTTCGAGGCGGCGCCGGCCTGATTCGCGGCGAAGCAGGGCCATCACAGGGCGAGCGTGCAGCTTGCCCTTTTTTCATGGAGGTGTGGCGGAGACTGACTGCTGCTAGAGACTATCGTCTATGGCTATCGCAGGAATGGCCGTGAGCTGGAGAAGAAGGCTCCGGCAATGAAAAAGGCCCGCTTGCGCGGGCCTTTTTCTCATTCATGTTCGTAGGTTCTTGCGTCGAACCGACAAATTAGAACGCGTGGATCATGTTCAGGCCGAAAGCCTTCAGATCTTTGTTGGCATCCTTCACGCCGCCTTTAACGTCGATCTGACCGTATTGCGCGCCGAAGGTGGTGCGCTTGGAGATCGCGTAGTCAACACCCAGTACGTACTGGTTGTAGCCGGTGTCGTTCAGTTTCACGCCGCCTGCTTCAACCTTGTCGCCATGAGCGTAGGTGAATTTCGGGGTGAAAGCACCAAGGGTGTAGGCAGCAGTCAGAGCGTATTCGCGAGTTTTAACTTTGGTATTGCCGTCAAAGTTGCCGGGAATAACAAAACCCGGAGTTACGTATTTGCTCCAACCAACGATATCTACACCACCTTTTTGCTGTTGGTAGCCGAAGGCAACCAGCAGGTTGTTGGCGTTGTAACCAACTTCCAAGCGATGCTTATCGTTAGCAGTCTGGTTCACGTTAAAAGACATGCCAGTGTTGTCTTTTATGCCATCAACAAGCGCTTTGCTTTCATGGATGTAAGCGTATTTGCCGAAGAAGCCGCTGTTTTCATAGCCCAAGCCAACGATGGAAGTTTCGCGAGCTTTGGTGTTCGTGCTCTTGTCTTCTTTGGTGCCGTATTGCAGGGCAGCGCTGAAGCCAGCGATGCTCGGCAGGTCGTAGCGTACGGAGTTCTTCAGACGGGTGCCGTCGCGAGTGAATACGCCCAGGCCCAGTGCGTCGTTCTTGTATTCCCAGCTGTCAACGATGCCCATGTCGCTGTCCAGGAAGTTGGACACGTTGCCCAGACGAACGGTACCCAGATCGCTTTGCAAGCCGATGAAGGAGTTACGGTTGGCGAAGGTGCCGCTGCTGCTATTAGCGGAGCCGTCATCATTTGCTTTACCGGTGCCATCAATGCCAAAACCGGTTTCAACTTGCCAGATAGCCTTCAGACCGTTGCCCAGGTCTTCTTTGCCTTTGAAGCCGATACGGGAACCCAGGTCGTCGATGTTGGTTTGCTTGGTGGAACCATTGTCAACGTATTCAACGCCGCCTTTGATTTTGCCGTAGATGGTCACGTCAGCGAAAGCTGCAGCCGGCAGAGTAGCTACCAGCAGGGCGATCAGACTCTTTTTCATGGTCAAGTCATCCTTTTATATGGGTTTAGGAATGTGAGCAAATGCTATTGGCTAAGTTGTGTAAATGCAACTTTTAGGTAAATGCGGTGTTGCAAATCAACAACCAATTGTTGCTTTGTATGTGTGGTTTTACATGGAAATGTCTTGCTAAGCCAATGAAGTAAATGGGTAAATCATGAAAATGGCTCATTGCGTGCAAGTGTTGTAAAAACGCACTTGCTGGCGGAAAGCCTTATGCTAAAGGGGTATCGGCGGTGAGAGGAAGAATGGAATGATTCGGAGAGGTGAAAAAAAATAAGCCCGCGAGGAGCGGGCTCAAAAATCAACGTGACTTGAAGAGAATTCACGATGCCGCAAGACGCACATCGGAACGAATTCACAATCGAATCATAATAGAAAGCGATGTCTATGTAAATAGCTTGAAAAGAGATGGGTACTTGAATATATGCTATTGGCTGTGAGTGCTAACTTGTTGTTTGTAAAATATGTTTTGTTTTATTTTGTCTGTTTTGAAGTTGTACGAGGTTTGCAGTCTGTTCTTGCGTCCGCATAGATTGTTTGGTTTGGCGGTGTTAGGTTTCGCTTCTTTTGTTGGTCTTGGTTCCCGGTTAAGGTAGGTGGGTGGCATGGGCGAACGGTATGCCACTTACCCTGAATAGAAGGAAGGACCGACAAGATGAAGCTGGAAACCCTGGCAGTGCATGCCGGCTATGCGCCGGATCCGACAACCAAGGCGGTGGCGGTGCCCTTGTACCAAACCACCAGCTACGCATTCGACAGCACTCAGCACGGTGCGGATCTGTTTGATCTCAAAGTGCAGGGCAATATCTATACCCGCATCATGAACCCGACCACCGATGTGCTGGAAAAGCGGGTGGCTGCGCTGGAGGGCGGGATTGGCGCGCTGGCGGTGGCTTCCGGCATGGCGGCGATCACGTACGCGATACAAACTGTTGCCGAGGCCGGCGACAACATCATCGCGACCAGCACCCTGTATGGCGGCACTTACAATTTATTCGCCCACACGCTGCCGCAGCTAGGCATCGAGGTGCGCTTTGTCAGTCACCGTCATCCGGAGCAAATAGGAGAAAAGGCGGATGCGCGCACCAAGGCGGTGTTTTGCGAGTCCATTGGTAACCCGCTGGGCAATGTGGTCGACTTCGCCGCTTTCGCCGAGCAAGCGCATCGCCATGGTCTGCCCTTGATCGTCGACAACACGGTGCCGTCGCCTTATCTATGCCGACCGTTCGAGCACGGCGCCGATATCGTGGTGCACAGCCTGACCAAATATCTGGGCGGACACGGCAACAGCATAGGCGGCGCTATTGTCGATAGCGGCCGTTTCCCTTGGGCCGAGCATGCCGAGCGCTTCGCACGCTTGAACACGCCGGACGTCAGCTATCACGGCGTCAACTATGTGGAAGCGCTGGGGGCGGCGGCCTATATCGCGCGGGCGCGAGTGGTGCCCTTGCGCAATATGGGAGCGGCGCTGGCGCCGTTCAACGCCTTTCTGATTTTGCAAGGCATAGAGACACTGGCGTTGCGCATGGACCGAATCTGCGCCAACGCGCAGCAAGTGGCCGAGCATCTGCGAGCTCATCCTGCGGTGGAGTGGGTTGAATACGCCGGGCTGGAAGATCACCCGGACCACCACCTTGCCCAGCGTTACTTCGGCGGCCGGGCTTCCGGTGTGCTGTCCTTTGGCATCCGGGGCGGCGCGGCGGCAGGCGGGCGCTTCATCGACGCTTTGCAACTGGTGACCCGGCTGGTGAATATCGGCGACGCCAAATCGCTGGCCTGCCACCCGGCCACCACCACTCATCGCCAGTTGTCGGCTGATGAGCAATTGCGCGCCGGGGTGCGGCCGGAAATGGTGCGTTTGTCGATAGGCATCGAACATATCGACGACATTCTGGCCGACATCGACCAGGCGCTCACTGCTGCGGCGCGGTAACGCTTGTTTGCGGATGTGTGAGGCAAGATGGAGGGCCGAAGAGGGGGTTGTGCAAGCCGCGGTTGATCGCGAAGACACTATATATAGATGGATTCAGCCGCGGTGCAGCACTTGCGGATTCATGCCGTTGGGCAGGTGGTGATGCCATTTGCCGTCGAGAAAGCTTTGAATCACATGCTGGACCTTGCCGTGCAGCGTCCAGCCGGCGTCTCGGGCGATGGCGGCCGCGGATAGCGGTTTGCCATCGGCTTGCGGCACCGGAGCAAGGTATTCCAGCGGATGGTTCGCCAGAATGGGGTGTTCGATCTCCTCGCGCGACAGCAAAGTCAGTTGATGGTGCAACGGGTCGCGCGCGATGCGTTGATAGAGCGCATCGATGTTTTCTTCAGGGCCTTCCAGTATTTGCAGAAAGTCGTCGTTCAGCATCAGCAGCACGCTGGCGATGCCCTGGCTTTGGTTGTAGTCGCGAAAATGGCGGATGCGCTTATGCATGGTTTCGGCTGAAACCGGGTGGTGGGCTGCGCTGCTATAGATTAGGCGGATCATGTGCGCTCCTGCCGCGTGGCGATTGCTCTGGTTTCAGTATAGAGGTTTAGAACGTGTTTACGATCTCGCGAGCTAAGGCGAGGCAAGGCGAAAACGGCTGAGAAAGCGGAATGTACGCGTGGCACATGAGCATTTTGAGCTTGTTTTTAACGCCGTATCGCCGACGCGCAGCAGACTTTGAGCAGGTTTTTAGAGCCGAGCCAGCTTGAGCCAGCCCAATACGCAGGCAAACGCCACGGCGGTGTGGAGCCAGGCTCGGCGGCGGAACCATCGCGCGCTTTGCTCCGGCGACAAGGTGGTGATGATGAGCGGCCCGCTTTGCTCATCGCCGCTCAGCAGCAAGGAGGCCGGCTGTCGCGCCAGTTCCTGCTGCAGGGCGATGACTTCGCGTTGCGCCGCCGCGCGCGCCAGCGACCACTCCTGTTCGCTGAGTTGGCCGTCTCCGTCCAGGTCGAAGCGGCGCAACAGGTCTTCCTTGTCGTTTTTCCATTCCGCCAGTTTGGCGCCGATGTCCAGGCGCAAGTCCAGGGCGGTGGCGCGAAAATCCAGGCGTCGCAACTGGCCGCGGACATAGATGGCCTCGTCTTCGTCTATCCATTCCTCTATCAGCAGCATGCCATCTTCGTGCCAGCGGCGCCGGTGGCGGGCGACCACTTGCGCGGTGCCGGGGAGGATGGTGGCTTCCGCGTCGCCGTCCACTAGCAGGAAGCTGTCGTCGCTGCTGATTTCCGGCGGGTTGGTACTGGTCGCCATTCGGTTGGAGCGTTGTAAGGCCCAGGCCAGCCAGTCATCCCAGTCCAGCTTGCGGCGCTCGTCTACGCGCCAGCAGCGATACCAAGCGCAGCGCCGGCCGCTTAAGGGGCTGTAGTTGGGCGCGCCGGGATGGCAGCGGGCCCGGCCGCATAATTCGACCTGACCCAACGCCGCGCTGCCCAGCCTGGAGGTGGGCGTGTCCGCCACCTGGCGATAATGGCGGTAGTTCATGCGCCAGCTTATCAGCCCGACGATGGCCGCGATCAGCAGGCCGTGGCGGGCTTCTCCGCCAAGGAGCCATATGGCTGCGGCCAGCAGATACAGGGTCAGCCCCAGGACTTGCAGCACAGAGGGGAGCGCCGGCATGTCAGTCGCGCGCGAACAGCGCTTTCATGTCCACGTCGCGGGTTTCCGCGGCGGCAAAACGCAGGGGCCGGGCCGGCGGGAAGTGAAATAATCGGGCCAGCAGCACATCGGGGAACTGTTCGATGCGGGCGTTGTGGAGTTTGACCGCCTCATTGTAAAGTTCGCGGCGATCCGCCAGCGCTTCTTCCAGTTGGCTGATGCGCGCGCTTAATTGCGAGAATTGCTGATCCGCCTGCAGCGCCGGATAGGCTTCGACCACCGCGTACAGCTGGCTGATCAGGCCGTGCAGGCGGCCTTCCGCTGCGCCGAGGGCTTCCGGATCCCGGGCCCGGGCGGAATCGGCCACCGCGCCGCGGGCGGCCATTACCTGAGTCAGGGTTTCCTGTTCGAACTGGGCGTATTGCCGGCACACCTCCACCAGCTTAGGCAACTCGTCGTGTCGCTGTTTGAGGGTGACATCGATATTGGCCCAGCTTTGCGTCAACTGGTGCTTCAAATTGATCAGCGCGTTGTATAGCGTGATCAGGTAGAGAAAGACGGCGGCGATGACGCCGAGAAAAACGGCGAGCTTCATGGTGAGATCTCTCCGGAGGCAGGCGTCGCCGATGCGCGGCGTCCATGCACCGCATTATCGTGCAACGATGTTTTTTTGTCTGCGCCCGGGTCGGGTCTCGCCCAGGCGGTTGAGATATTCAGGGGGGGAGCGTGATTCGGATCAACATCATAGGCGCGGGGCGCCTGGGCAAGACCTTGGCGGCGTTGGCGCGGCGTTCCGGCCGCTACAGCGTGCAGGACGTGATGACGCGCAATATGGACTCCGCCGCCGCCGCCTGCGCCTTCATCGGCATGGGCCGGCCGGTGACGGAGTGGGCGGATTTGGCCGCCGCCGATCTTTATCTGCTGGCGGTGCCGGATGCGGCGATCGCCGATTGTGCCCAGCGGCTGGCCGCGTCCGGCGTGCCGTCCGGCGCGGTGGTGTTTCACGCCAGCGGCGTTAGCGGGGCCGAATTATTGCGGCCGACGGCGGCGCGCGGCGCGCATATCGGCAGCCTGCATCCGGCATTTTCCTTCGCCGATCCCGCTGTCGCGCTTGAAGGGTTTTCCGGCGTGCTGTGCGCGCTGGAGGGCGATGCCGAGGCGTGCGCCGCTTTGCGGGCGCTGGCGCAGGCCATAGGCGGCCTGCCGTTTCGGTTGGCCGACGGCGGCAAACCGGCCTATCACGCGGCCTTGTCGGTGGCGTCCAATTATCTAGTGACGCTGATGGCCATCGCGCGGCGTTTAGCCTGCCAGGGCGGCGTGCCGGAAGAATTGTTGACGCCTTTGCTGGGAGGGTTGATGCGGCAGACCTTGGGCAATGCGTTGGCGCTAGGGCCGCAAGCGGCCTTGACCGGGCCGATCGCGCGGGGCGACGCGTCGACGGTGGCCCTGCATTTGCAGGCGATGGACGACGGCGAGCTGCGCGCCGTCTATCAAGCCTTGGGCAGGCAGACGGTCGCGCTGGCCGGCGAAGGGTTGCCAGAACCGGCGCGCCGGCAAGTGCTGAGCGCGCTGGCGTTCGAGGAGGGCTCCGAGCCTGTTCAAGGTCTCGCGAGCTAGGGCGAGACAGGCGAAAACGGCTGAGAAAGCGGAATGTGCGCGTGGTACATGAGCATTTCGAAGCCGGCGCTCATCGCACAATTTCCCTTCCGACGCGCAGCGGACTTTGAGTGCGCTCTCAGGTTGGCAGCGCCACCTTGAACACCTGGCGCAGATAGGCGAGGAAGGTTTCGTCGCTGCACATGGTCTTGCCCGGGCTGTCGGACAGCTTGGCCACCGGCTGGCCGTTGCAGCTGACCAATTTGAGGACGATTTGCAGTGGCTCAAGCCCCATGTCGTTGGTGAAATGAGTGCCGATGCCGAAGCTGACTTGTATATTGGGGCTGAAGTGGCGGTGCAGGTCCAGCGCGCTGTCCACGCTCAGGCCATCGCTGAAGGTCAGCATTTTGGTGGCCGGGTCGATGCGCAGCTTGCGGTAATGCGCGATCGCCTTTTCGCCCCATTGATAGGGGTCGCCGCTGTCATGGCGCAGGCCGTCGAACAGCTTGGCGAAATAAAGGTCAAAGTCCGCCAGGAAAGCGTCCATGCCCACCACGTCGGTCAGCGCGATGCCGAGGTCGCCGCGATATTCCTGCACCCAGGATTCCAATGCCGCCTTCTGGAAATCGCGCAGCCGCACCCCCAGCGCCTGGAAGGCTTGGAAAAACTCATGCGCCATGGTGCCTATCGGGGTGATGCCCAGTTTCCAGGCCAGATAAACATTGCTGGTGCCGCGGAAAATGTCCGGCAGCGCGTTGTTCAGGCGCTCCACCACGTGCTGCTGCCATTCCCGGCTGAAGCGGCGGCGGGTGCCGAAATCGGCGATCAGCAAGGGGAAGCGTTGCTGTTCGGCCTCGCTGTCGCGGAAGCGTTCCAGCACGGCAATCTTGGCTTCCAGCCGGCGGAGGCCCTCGGCGCGGACCTCGGCTGAATCGAGGCGGCGGAAATACAGTTCGTTGACGATGGCGAGCACGAAGATTTCAAAGAACATCGCTTGCACCAGCGGGCCCTTGATGCGAATCACCAGTTCCTCGTCTTGGCAGGACACAGTGATGAAGCGCCGCTGCAGGTGGAACAGCTCCAGGTAATCGACGAAATCGCTCTTGATGAAGCGTAGCGTGCGCAGATGGGCCAGCTCTTCCTGGGTGAAGTGCAACTGGCACAGCCAGTCCAGTTGCGCTTCCAACTCCTTCTTCAGCTGGGTCAGCGGCATGTCTGGACGGTTGCGGCACTTGAACTCGTACTCTCCGTGCGAGGCGGGGAACTGGTGCAGCACCACTTGCAGCATGGTGAACTTGTAAAGATCGGTATCCAGCAGGGAGTGGATCAGCGGCGGAATTTTGGCCATGGGCGGGCTCAGGCGGCGTGAATGATGAAAATGGCCGGACGTTTGTGCAGATCCGGCGCGTCTTTGGGCCAGTCCTTGACCCGGCGACTGACGATGGTCTGGCTCGGCAAAGTCAGGTCGCAAGCCACTGCCAGCCGGGTGGCGGGGGACAGCGTGTCCCGCAGCTGTTGCAGCAAGGCGTTGTTGCGGTACGGCGTTTCGATGAAGACTTGAGTTTCGTTGCGCTGGCGCGAACGCAGCTCCAGTTCCTTGACGATTTTGGCCTTGTCCGCGGCGTCCACCGGCAGATAGCCGTGGAAGGCGAAGCACTGTCCGTTGGCGCCGCTGGCCATCAGCGCCAGCAGGATGGAGGAGGGGCCGATCAAGGGCTCCACTCGCAAGCCGCGTTCGTGCGCCAGCGCCACCAGTTGCGCGCCGGGGTCGGCCACCGCCGGGCAGCCGGCTTCGGAAATCAGGCCGAGGTCGTGGCCGTCCAGCAGAGGTTGGAGCAAGGCGGCCACGTCGGCGGCCGGGGTGTGCTCGTTCAGCGTGCTCATGGCGAGTTCGCGGATGGGCGCGCTGACGCCCAGCGCCTTCAGATGCTTGCGCGCGGTTTTTTCGGCCTCCACCACGAAGCGGGTCAGGTGCAGCACCTTGGCGCGTTCGGCTTCGGGCAGCCAGGCGATGGATTCGTCGCCCAAGGGGGCGGGGATTAGAAACAGGGTGCCGCTCATCGCAAAATCTCCACGCCTTCGTTGGCCAGCATCGTAATCAATTTGAACAAGGGCACGCCGATCAACGCGTTGGGGTCGTCGGATTCCACGCGTTCCAGCAGCGCGCCGCCCAGGCCTTCGCTCTTGGCGCTGCCGGCGCAGTGCAGCGCGTCCGGTTCGCGTTCCAGGTAGTTGCGGATTTGCGCTTCGCTCAGCTCGCGCAAGGTAACGCGGGTGATGCCCACCGTTTCCTGCAGGCGGCCTTCGGCGCTGTTATACAAGGCCAGCGCCGAATGGAAGACGACGGTACGGCCGCTCATCCATTGCAACATCTTGACGCCGTTTTCAAACGATCCTGGCTTGCCTATCTGCTGTCCGTCAAGCAAAGCCACTTGGTCGGAACCTATAATCAGCGCTTGCGGATGCTTCTCCGCCAGCGATTGCGCCTTGGCGCGCGCCAGCCTCAGCGCGGTTTCCAGCGCGGTTTCGCCCGGCAGCGGGGTTTCGTCGCACACCGGCGGTTCGGCGTGGAAGGGCAGGCCCAGACGGGCGATGATTTCTTGGCGATAGCGGGAAGTGGAGGCCAGTACGATCTGCATGGTGTGGACGTCGCTTGTTGCGGAGCCGGGGCGGCCTGGCGGCGCGCGCGGAGGGCTCCTTGTTTCTTTTGACAAATCAGGGGAATGGATTGTACCATGCGAGGTTTATGTCTAAACCGATTTTGATCGATCCGCTCAAGTTCGCCCGGGAAGGGCGTTCGCAAGCCGGCAAACTGCCGGTTGGCGAGCTGGATGAGCGTGTGCACAGCGACCTGTCCGACGCCTCCGGGGAAGTAAAATACGCCCTGGACGGTTTTCGCGACCGGTTGAACCGTTTGTCGCTGCGTCTTCATTTGTCGGCGGAACTCAAAGTGACTTGCCAGCGCTGCATGGAAAGCATGCCGTACAGCCTGGACACCGATTCGGTGGTCACCTTGTTTACCGATCCGGACAAGCTGGAAGAAGCTTGCGAGCAAGACGAAGAGCTGGACGCGATCATCGCCGAACCGGAACTGAACCTGACTGCGCTGATCGAAGACGAAATCATTATGGGCTTGCCGTTGTCGCCGAAACACGACGATTGCGGCAGGGAAACTCTCTCGCTCGCCAAGGCTGACAAGCCCAATCCGTTTGCGGTGCTGGCGGCGCTTAAGAGACCCAAGTCCGAGTAAAACCCGGATTCGAACCGAATCTACTTGAATTTCTTAGGAGTCGACCATGGCTGTTCAACAGAACAAAAAGTCCCCGTCCAAGCGCGGCATGCATCGTGCACACGATTTTCTGACCGCCCCGGCATTGGCCGTAGAAGCCAGCACCGGTGAAGCACACCTGCGCCACCACATCAGCCCGAACGGTTTTTACCGCGGCCGCAAAGTTGTGAAGACCAAGGGCGAGTAATCTCCCCGTTTTCCTACTTTCCTCACTGATTAGGCAGCACTATTACCGCACTCGTTGATGACTATCACCGTCGCGGTTGATGCAATGGGCGGTGACGTTGGCCTCAAGGTTACCGTCCCTGCATCGATCCAATTCCTGCAGAACCATCCCGACACCCGTTTGATTCTTGTTGGCGACCAGCCTGCCCTAGAGGCGGAACTGGACGCGCACCAAGGCGTCGCGCGTGAACGCATCCGCATCCAGCACGCTACCCAAGTGGTGGGCATGGATGAGGCGCCTCAGTTCGCCTTGAAAAACAAGAAAGACTCGTCGATGCGGGTGGCCATCAATCTGGTCAAAGAAGGCGAGGCTCAGGCCGCCGTGTCCGCCGGCAATACCGGCGCCCTAATGGCGACCGCGCGTTTCGTGCTCAAGACCATTCCCGGCATCGACCGGCCCGCCATCGCCAAGATGCTGCCCACCGTCAAGGGCTTGTCTTGCGTGCTGGACTTGGGCGCCAACGTCGATTGCACTCCAGAACAACTGTTGCAGTTCGGCATCATGGGGTCCGAACTGGTGGTGTGCCTTAGCGGCATCGCCACTCCTAGCGTGGGCCTGCTGAACATCGGCTCGGAAGACATCAAGGGCAACGACAATATCAAGAAGACCGCTGAACTGCTGCGCCAGTCCGAACTCAATTTCCACGGCAACGTGGAGGGCGACGACATCTGTAAAGGCACGGTGGATGTGGTAGTCTGCGACGGTTTCACCGGCAATGTGGCTTTGAAGACAGCTGAGGGGCTGGCTCACATGTTCGCCGTGTTCCTGAGAGAAGAGTTTGGCCGCAGTTGGTGGACGCGCTTGTGCGCGCTGGCCGCGCTGCCGGTGCTCAAGCTCTTCAAGAAACGCATTGATCCTCGCCGCTACAACGGCGCCAGCTTGCTGGGGCTGCGCGGCATCGTGGTGAAAAGCCACGGCGGGACCGATGTCACAGGATTCCGTTACGCGCTGGAGCAGGCTTGCGAGGAAGCCGGCTCCGACGTGATTGGTCACATCGCCGACCGGATTGCGCACCAATTAAATAATCTCAAGCAGTCCGAGGCGGAAGCGAACTGACAACCATGGGCTATTCCCGCATTCTAGGCACCGGCAGCTTTCTGCCCGAGCAGGTGCTCACCAATGCGCAGTTGGCCGAACGCGTGGATACCAGCGACGAGTGGATAGTCTCGCGCACTGGCATCCACGCGCGCCATATTGCGGCAGAGGAACACAAAACCAGCGATCTCGCGCTCAAGGCGGCGGAAGCCGCGATCCAGAGCGCGGGCATCGACAAGCACGAGATCGATCTGATCATCGTCGCCACCACCACTCCCGACATGGTTTTCCCCAGCACAGCCTGTTTGCTGCAGGAAAAACTGGGCATTCCCGGCTGCGCGGCGTTTGACGTGCAGGCGGTATGCGCCGGCTTCATGTTCGCCTTGGTAACCGCCAACAACTACATCAAGAGCGGCATGGCCCGTCGCGCCTTGGTGGTGGGCGCGGAAATCATGTCGCGGGTGCTGGATTGGGACGACCGCCGCACCTGTGTGCTGTTCGGCGACGGCGCCGGCGCGGTGATTCTCGGCGATTCCGACGAGCCGGGCATCCTGCACGCCAAGCTGGCGGCGGATGGGCGCTACAAGGACATTCTCAACACCCCGGCCCAGATTTCAGGCGGCAAGATCCAGGGCATGCCCTATCTGCACATGGATGGCCCGGCTGTGTTCAAATTCGCGGTCAAGGCCTTGTCCGACATCGCCGTCAAGACGCTGGCGGAAGCCGGCGTCGACAAGAGCGAAGTGGACTGGCTGGTGCCGCATCAGGCCAATTTGCGCATCATCGAATCCACCGCCAAGCATTTGGGCTTGCCGATGGACCGCGTGATCGTCACATTGCCGCAACAGGGCAATACTTCCGCCGCATCGATTCCGCTGGCCTTGGACAGCGCGGTGCGCGACGGGCGCATTCGTCGGGGCCAGACCGTATTGCTTGAAGGTATAGGCGGCGGTTTCGCCTGGGGCGCTGTATTGTTGAAGATCTGATCCAAACATTGGCGCGCAAGCCGCCGACGGCTGACCGTGAGGTCACTAGTCTGAGCGATATTTGATCGTTAGGCTTGGCAGACGTCGCCGGTTTGCGTCATTCTTGCGTCGAATTCTCAGGAGTCGACTATGGCGTTTGCATTTCTGTTCCCGGGCCAAGGCTCGCAAAGCTTGAAAATGATGGATGGCTTTGCCGATTTGCCCGTGGTGAAACACACTTTTGACGAAGCATCGGACGCCTTGAGCGTCGACCTGTGGGCGATGCTGCAGGCGGACTCGGCCGACGAGATCAACGCCACCGTCAACACCCAGCCCATCATGCTGGCCGCCGGCTACGCCACTTACCTGGCCTGGCAGGAGTTGAACGGCCGGCAGCCGACGCTGGTGGCCGGTCACAGCCTGGGCGAATACACCGCCTTGGTGGCGGCGGCGGCGCTGCCCTTCGCCGAAGCGGTGAAACTGGTGCGTCTGCGCGCCGAGGCGATGCAATCCGCGGTGCCCGTGGGCGTCGGCGCGATGGCCGCCATCCTGAACTTGTCCGACGAGGACATCCGCGCCGCTTGCGCGGAAGCGGCTCAGGGCGAAGTGGTGGAAGCGGTCAATTTCAATTCGCCGGGCCAGGTGGTGATCGCCGGGCATAAAGGCGCGGTGGAACGGGCCATGGAGCAGTGCAAGGCCCGCGGCGCCAAGCGCGCGCTGCCCTTGCCGGTGTCCGTGCCCTCGCATTGCGCGCTGATGCGGCCCGCGGCGGAGCAGCTTGCCGCGGCGCTGGAACAGGCGGACATCAGCGCTCCGGCCATTCCGGTGCTGCACAACGCAGACGTCGCCAGCTACACCGAGCCGGCGCAGATTCGCGACGCGCTGACGCGCCAGTTGTACATGCCGGTGCGTTGGACCGAGACCATCCAGAAGCTGGCCGCCGATGGCGTGACGCAGATGGCGGAATGCGGGCCGGGCAGGGTATTGGCCGGCTTGGCGAAGCGCATCGACGGTAACGTCAAATGTCTGGCGCTGACTGATGTGGCGGCGCTGGAAGCCGCTCGCGGCGAACTGAACTGAATGTAATGCGGCCTCGCCAAGACGGGGCCGGGAATAACGATAAGGAGACTGCAATGAGCCTGCAAGGCAAAGTGGCATTGGTCACCGGCGCATCGCGCGGCATCGGCGCGGCGATCGCCGCGGCGCTGGCCGCCGAAGGCGCCGTGGTGATCGGCACCGCAACCAGCGAGGCCGGCGCAGCGAGCATCCATGAGCGTCTGTCCGCACAGGGCGGCGCCGGCAGGGTGCTGAATGTGACCGAGGCCGGCGCGATCGACGCGCTGGTCGAATCCATCGAGAAAGAATTCGGCGCAATCGCGATCCTGGTCAATAATGCCGGCATCACTCGCGACGGCTTGCTGATGCGGATGAAGGACGAAGACTGGGACGACATCATGGACACCAATTTGAAATCGGTGTTCAAGGCGTCCAAGGCTGTGCTGCGGGGCATGATGAAGGCGCGCTTCGGCCGCATCATCAATATCGCCTCGGTAGTGGGCGTGTCCGGCAATCCGGGCCAGACCAACTATTCTGCGGCCAAGGCCGGCATCATCGGCTTCACCAAGTCGATGGCGCGCGAAGTGGGCAGCCGCAACATCACCGTCAATTGCGTGGCGCCCGGCTTCATTGATACCGACATGACCCGCGCGCTGCCGGAAGCGCAACGCGCGGCGCTGGTCGAGCAGATTGCCCTGGGCCGCCTGGGCGACGCCAAGGATATCGCCGACGCCACCGCATTTTTGGCGTCGGATCGCGCTGGCTATATCACCGGCCAGACGCTGCATGTCAACGGCGGCATGTTGATGCCGTGAACGAGCTTGCGGCCCGCCTGGAGATTTAGGTAGGCTGCTCTAATTTTTTTTTGTAGAATACCGGGGTTTTGTTATCCCGAATCAGAAAGGTCAAGGGTTTAAACAAATGGAAAACATCGAAGCGCGCGTTAAGAAGATCGTTGCCGAACAACTGGGCGTGAACGAAGCCGAAGTGAAAATCGAATCTTCGTTCGTGGACGATCTGGGCGCCGACTCCCTCGACACCGTTGAGCTGGTAATGGCTCTGGAAGAAGAGTTCGAGTGCGAAATTCCGGATGAAGAGGCCGAGAAGATCACCACCGTTCAGCAAGCCGTCGACTACGTCACTGCTCACTTGAACAAGTAATTCCTTCCCTTTCGAGGGGTATTAGGACCTCTGCCCGGAGCCTTCTGGTCTCTTCGCAGAGGTCTTTTGCCAAGAGGATGCCAAACGCGCGTTTGATCCCTGCCAAACCGTAGGGCATCGTAATGCGTGGACGGTCTCGTCGGGAGACTGCCCTCCCATCTCTCACGGAGATTCTTCGTGTCAAAACGCAGAGTTGTAGTAACCGGCCTGGGCCATGTGTCCCCGGTCGGCAACGACGTCGCCACCGGTTGGGCCAATTTGCTGGCCGGCCACAGCGGCATCGCCAAGATTACCCGTTTCGACGCCAGCGACATGGCTTGCCAGATCGCGGGCGAAGTGAAGGGCTTTGAGATCAGCGACTATATCTCGCCGAAGGAAGCCCGCCGCAACGACCTGTTCATCCATTACGGCATCGCCGCGGCCTTGCAGGCGGTGGCGGACGCTGGGCTGGATGATATTCCGGGCCTGGACAAGACCCGGGTCGGGGTCAACATCGGCTCCGGCATCGGCGGCTTGCCGCTGATCGAGGAAACCGGCGTGGCCTTGCAGGAAGGCGGCCCGCGCAAGATCGGCCCGTTCTTCATTCCGGGCTCGCTGATCAATTTGATCGCCGGCCAGGTATCCATCCTGAAAGGCTATCAGGGTCCGACCTACGGCATCGTATCCGCCTGCACCACCGGCGCGCATTGCATCGGCGATGCGGCGCGGATGATCCAGTACGGTGACGCAGACGTCATGGTGGCCGGCGGCGCCGAAGGCGCGGTTTCCCGCCTGGGCATCGGCGGTTTCGCCGCGATGAAGGCCTTGTCCACGCGCAACGACGACCCGGCCACGGCTTCCCGTCCCTGGGACAAGGGCCGAGACGGCTTCGTCATGGGCGAGGGCGCCGGCGTGCTGGTGCTGGAAGACTATGAGCACGCGGTCAAACGCGGCGCCAAGATCTACGCCGAGTTGATCGGCTTCGGTATGAGTTCGGACGCCCACCACATCACGGCGCCCAGCGCCGAGGGTCCCGCGCGCGGCATAAGCAACGCGCTGCGCGACGCCGGCATCAACGCCGACCAAGTGCAGTACGTGAACGCTCACGGCACGTCCACGCCTTTGGGCGACGCCAATGAAACCACGGCGCTCAAACTGGCCTTTGGCGACCACGCCAAGAAGCTGGTGGTCAACTCCACCAAGTCGATGACCGGCCACTTGCTGGGCGGCGCTGGCGGCGTGGAGGCGATCTACACCATTTTGGCGGTGCACAACCAGGTTTCGCCGCCCACCATCAACCTGCACGATCAGGATGTGGAGGCCGGCTGCGATCTGGACTACGTGGCCAATACCGCTCGCGAGATGAAGATCGATATCGGCATCTCCAACTCCTTCGGTTTCGGCGGCACCAACGGCACGCTGGTGTTCAAGCGCGTCTGATCGTAGTCTTGTCGATTGACAGCCCGAACCGCTGCGCTACACTCGCAGCGGTTTTTCTTTGTTTTCACGCCGTCCGGGTCAAAGCGGGCGGCAAGCTGCGCCGGGCTGCCGGCCCGGGACTTTCTCGATGTTCACTCAGAAACTGGATTTTGCGCCGGACTTGCTGGCGATGCATGCGGCGGATCCGCAAACCTTTCCCTACTTGATGATGTCCTCCGGGGACACTGGCTGGGATCTTTTGTTGCTGGAAGACGGGCGCGAGCTGTTTTACGCGGGCGAAGGCGGCGATTTCCTGCGTCGCTTGGCGGAGTTCAAGCCGCAAGCGGTCGATAACCGCCACCAACTGCCTTTTGTCGGCGGGCATTTTCTTTACCTGGGCTACGATCTGCTGTCCGAGTTCGAGCCCAGCGTGCCCGAAGCGTTGCCGGACAGCTTTCCGCTGGCGGCGTTGGCGCGCACCCCGGCCGCGGTGCTGGTGGATCGCCGCGAGGGCTGCGGCTGGATCGTGGCGGAAAGCGCCGAACTGTGGCAGCGGGCGTTGAGCCTGGCCCAAGCTGCGCCGGTGTTCGCGCCGCGTCCGGTGGCCCTGCGGGGTTTGGAGGAAGATCCGCCGCAGTGGTACACCGACGCGGTCGTCCGTCTCAAGCGCTACATCTACGAAGGCGATGTGTTCCAGGTGAATATTTCGCGCGGCTGGCGCGCCGAGCTGGAAGCCGGCGTGGCCGCCGTCGATCTGTTCTCCGCTCTGCGCCGCGCCAACCCGGCGCCGTTTTCGGCCTTGGCGGACTTTGGCGACGCGCAGATCGTCAGCTCTTCGCCGGAGAGACTGGTGCGGGTGAGCGAGGGATGGGCGGAAACGCGGCCGATCGCCGGCACCCATCCGCGCTCGAAGGACCCGGTGGAAGACGCCGCCTTGAAGCAACGGTTGATTTCCAGCGTCAAGGAGAGGGCGGAGCATGTGATGCTGATCGATCTGGAGCGCAACGATCTGGGGCGTATTTGCCTGCCCGGCAGCGTTGAGGTCAACGAATTGATGGCCGTGGCAAGCTACGCTTATGTTCATCACATTGAATCCAATGTTCGAGGCCGCCTGCGTTCCGGCGTGGGTCCGGCTGACACGCTGCGTGCGTTGTTTCCCGGCGGCACCATCACCGGCTGCCCCAAGGTGCGCACCATGCAAATTATTCGCGAACTGGAAAACAGCGCTAGGCGCGCCTATACCGGCAGCCTTGGCTACCTCAACCGTGACGGCAGCATGGACTTGAACATCCTGATCCGCACTTTCATGCAAGAGGGCGCCTCGCTGCGTTTTCGCGCCGGCGGCGGCATCGTCGCCGATTCCGATCCCGAGCGCGAACTGCAGGAAACCCGCCACAAGGCGCGCGGCCTGCTGCGGGCGCTGGGCGTGGAGCAGGCCTGATGGCGATGCTGATCAATGGCCGCGCCGACGAGGGGGTCGCTGCTGCGGATCGCGGCCTGGCCTACGGCGACGGCGTGTTTCGGACGCTGGAGCTGAGAGAGGGCAAGCCCAGGTTGTGGGCGTGGCAATACGCGCGTTTGTGCGACGACGCGCGCAGGCTGCGCCTGCCCCCGCCGGAGGAGAGCTTGCTGCTGGCGGAACTGGCCGCGGCGGGAGACGGCCTGCCGCGCGCAGCGGCTAAGATTATGCTGACCCGCGGCGCAGGCGCGCGCGGTTATGCGATGCCGGAGGCCCCGTCCTGCACTCGGATCGTCAGCGCCGCGGCCTGGAACGGCTATCCGCCGGAGCGATCTGAACAGGGCGTGACGGCGCGCTGGTGCGAAACCCGCTTGGCCTTGCAGCCGGCTTTGGCCGGCATCAAGCACCTAAACCGGCTGGAGAACGTGCTGGCGCGCTCTGAGTGGCAAGATCCCGCCGTCGCCGAGGGCCTGATGCTGGACATGGAGGGTTGGGTGGCCGAGGGCACGATGAGCAATGTCTACGTGCTGGAAGGCGAAGCGATCGTCACGCCGAGGTTGGACCGTTGCGGTGTGAACGGAGCGGTGCGGGATTGGTTGACCGCGTATTGTTTGGATATCGGACGCTCTTTTACTGAAACGCGACTTTCCACGTCGCGCTTGATTGACGCCGATGCGGTGTTTCTCTCCAATAGCCTGATGGGTATCTGGCAGATTACCCGCTTGGGCGAGCGCAACTGGACACCTCATCCGCTGCTGCGAGCCCTGCAACACAGCCTGTCGCTTCAAGCCTGAAGGTTGAAGCCTGGCGCCGGGAGGGCAGTTCCCGGCGTTGTCGGCAGGCCTGCCCAGACCGCGTCTGCTTTCTTGTCCAAGCCGCCCTTGCCGGGCGGATTCCATTCTTCCGACTGGCGCGCCGTGTCCGGACCGGGCATGGCGGCAAGCGCATGCGCGGATCGCGAACAACATTAAGACCAAGCTCAGAGAGGTTGCCGTGAAATTGATCCTTAAACTACTGGCCGGCATGGCGGTTGGCCTGGCGCTGGGGCTATGGGCCCCGGATGGGCCGCTGGCCTTGCTGATGACTTTCAAAGCCCTGTTCGGGCAGTTCATCGGCTTCATGATTCCGCTGATTATCGTGTTTTACATCATGAGCGGCATCGCCGCGTTGGAGTCCAACTCCGGCAAGATGCTGGGCTGGACCGTGGGGCTGGCCTATTGCTCCACTATTCTGTCCGGTTTGGCGGCCTTCGCCGTCTCCTCCGGCGTGCTGCCGTCGCTGATCGCTCAGGGCGTGCACGCCACCGATAAGCCGGCGGCGATCAAGGCCTTGTTCACGTTGGAGATCAAGCCGCTGTTCGACGTGATGACCGCCTTGATGCTGGCCTTCGTGTTTGGCCTGGGCATCGCCGTCACCCGCGCGCAGCGCCTCAAGGAAGTGGTGGATCAAGGCAAGGACATCGTCGAACTGGTGTTGGCAAAAGTGCTGATTCCGTTGTTGCCTGCCTATATCGCCTGCGTTTTCGCGGAGATGGCGGCCGACGGCTCCGTGTTCTCCACGCTGAAGACCTTTGGCGTGGTACTGGTGCTGGCCATCGCCATGCATTGGATCTGGCTGACCCTGCTGTACACGGTGACGGGCCTCGCCAGCGGCCGCAACCCCTGGTCTTTGATCCGCAATATGCTGCCGGCCTACCTGACCGCGTTGGGCACCATGTCGTCGGCGGCGACGATTCCGGTGGCGCTGCGCTCGGCCAAGCAGATGAAAGTCTCCGGCCCGGTGGCGGATTTCGTGATGCCGCTATGCGCCACGATCCACCTGTGCGGTTCCACCATCACGCTGGTGACTTGCGCCACCGCGGTGATGTTGATGACGGCCGGCCTGGATGTGCCTAGCTGGGATGTGATGTTCCCCTTCATCCTGCTCTTGGGCGTGACCATGGTGGCGGCGCCGGGCGCGCCGGGCGGCGCGGTGATGTCGGCGCTGGGCATCCTGGCCAGCATGTTGCATTTCCCCGAGGCCAGCCTGGCCCTGATGATTGCGCTCTATTTGGCGCAGGATAGTTTCGGCACCGCCTGCAACGTCACCGGCGACGGCGTGATCGCGTTGTGGCTGGACCGCATCATGGGAAGGCCGGCGGGGGAGACGGACGAGGCGGAAGCCAAGCCGGCTTCGCAGCAAGCCTGAATTCGACTCATAGATTTATGCGAACTATACAACGAGCATTTAATTATTTTTAGAGATAAAGAGAGCCATGTATATTGAGCCGGTCTTTCTGGCGCAGTAGAGCGCTGGCGGCTTTCGGCGGCGCTGTCGCCTGAAAGCCGGCCTTTTTCTGTTTGCCGGTTCAATGGAACCGCATGCAGGTTTCTCTCGTATCCTGTTTGGGCCGAACGATGTTCGGCCTTTTTCTTGTTTGTTTTCTTGGCGCATGCCGGGAGGCGCGATGTCGGCGATGGCGGAGTGTGAGGTGGCGGTTTGGGACCTGGGCGCGCCGCGCGCGCAGGCGGCGTTGCCGCGCTTGAATCAGATGCTGGCGCGGCATGGCTTCGAGGAGGAGCCCTTGTCCTGGCGTGATGAGCGCGTGCGCGGACAGCATGAGGACTGGCGCTTTCGCAGCGTCTTCCAGCCGGTGTTCCGTTTGCAGGACGGCGAGCCGAAGTTGTGGTCGGTGGAGGCGCTGGCGCGGGTGTCGGACCGCTTTGGGGGGCAATTGATTCCCACGGTGCTGTTCGCCGCGGAAACCACGCCGCGCCGCACCGTGTATGTGGACCGGCAGCTGCGCTGTCTGCATCTGCTCAATTTCTTGTTGCAAGCGCCGCCGCCGGGCCTGGTGCTGTCGCTAAACGTCAATGCCCAGCACTTGGTGAACGTTAACGAGGCGCATGGGCAGTTTTTCGCCGAGGTCTTGCAACTGCTGGGCGTGCAGCCTAGCCATGTGTGCCTGGAGATTGTCGAGGACGCGGTCAGCGATCCGGTGCGGCTGCATGGCGCGGTGCAACGCTACCGCGATCTGGGCTTCCTGATTTCCCTGGACGACTTTGGCCAGGGCGCGTCCAATCTGGAACGGGTGTGGCTGCTGGAGCCTGATTACGTCAAGTTGGACAAGGTGCTGATGCGGCGTGCCTTGATGCGGCCGGCGTTGCGAGACAAATTGGCCGAGTTGGTGGCCATCCTGAAGCTGCACGGGGCCAAGGTGGTGGGCGAGGGCATAGAAAGCGAGATGCAACTGGACATCGCCCGCGCCGCCGGTTGCGACTTTGTCCAGGGATTTCACTTGGCGCGGCCAGTAGATACCCTGAGCTGGCCGATTTCTTAGAACCTGTTCACGATCTGCTGAGCTGCGGCGATACGGCGTTAAAAACAAGCTCAAAATGCTCATGTACCACTCGACCATTCCGCTTTTTCGCTCGTTTTCGCCTTGCCTCGCTCTTGCCCGCGAGATCGTGAACAGGCTCTTAGAACCAGTTCAAAGTCTGCTGCGCTTCGGCGATACCGCCTTGAAAACGGCTGACACGGTGCGTGTGCATTTCGAAGGGATACTCACCGTGTCACGCCCCACAACGCGCAGCGGATCGTGAACAGCTTCTTAATCCAGCGGCTGAAACCACTCCTCATGGCGGCTTAAGGCCGCAAGTCCGCATTCGGCGCTGACCTCCTGCCAGACGCGGCGGAAAGCGTCCGCGTCGGCTATCTCCTCATAAACTTCCATCCAGGTGCCGGCGTCGTCGCGTCGACGCAGCAGGCGGCCGGCGACGCCAGCGCGGGCCAGAACGCCGGCTTGCAGCGCCCGCAGCCGCGCAAGCAGGGGCGCGTTGTCCGTGTCGACCTTGAAATAGCAATAAAAACTGTAGCTCATCGGATGTCCTATGCAGGGCGCGCGCTTGATGCGTCGCAACGGAGTGGTTGTCAGCCAACACTAGGCAGGTATGATAGCCGTTCTAGGTTCCAAGGCGATGGATAGAGGAGAAGCGGTGCAGCAAGGGATGGATACCCTGGTGGTGGTGGGCGTGGGCCTGATTGGCGGTTCGTTCGCCCTGTCGCTGAAGCGCGCCGGGATGGCGCGGCATGTGATCGGCGTCGGCCGCACCCGGGAAAACCTGGAGCGGGCGCTGGAACTGGGCGTGGTGGACGAAATCAGCCAGGATTTGGCCGAGGTGGCCGGGCGCGCCGATCTGGTGTTGCTGGCCTCGCCGGTGGGGCAGATGGGCGCGCTGATGGCGGCGATGGCGCCGCGGCTGCGGCCGGAGACGGTTGTTACCGACGCCGGCAGCACCAAGGGCGACGTGGTGGAGCTGTACCGCCGGCATCTGCCGGACCAGTTGGCGCATTGCGTGCCGGCGCATCCCATTGCCGGCTCCGATCTATCCGGGGCCGCCGCCGCGCAGTACGGCTTGTACGAAAACCGCAAAGTCGTGCTGACGCCGTTGCCGGAGACCCTGCCTTCCGTCGCCGAGCGAGTGGCGGCGCTATGGCGCGCCTGCGGCGCGGAAATCCACTGCATGACGGCGCAGGAGCACGACGCGGTGTTCGCCACCGTCAGCCACCTGCCGCACTTGCTGGCCTTCGCCTATGTGGACATGGTGGCGGGCAAGGCCGACGCCGAGCGCTGCTTTGATTTCGCCGCCACCGGTTTTCGCGACTTCACTCGCATTGCCGGCAGCCATCCGGAAATGTGGACCGACATCAGCCTGGCCAACCGGGACGCCTTGCTTGAGGAACTCGACCGCTATCGCGCCGGTTTGGACCAATTGCGTCAAATGCTGGCGGCGGGAGACGGAGAGCGCTTGGCGGAGCGTTTCGGCGCGGCGCGCGGCGCGCGCACGCGCTGGCATCAGCAATTCATGCGCAAGGGGTGAAGATGAGCGTCAAAGTGGTGTTGATTACCGGCGCTTCGCGCGGCATAGGCGCGGCGACCGCGCGCCTGGCGGCAGTAGAGGGCTGGCGCGTTGCAGTCAATTACCGCCTTGACCAAACCGGAGCGGAGGCGGTTGTGGCCGAGCTGCGGCAAGCGGGCGCGGACGCCGAAGCGTTTTGCGCAGATGTCTCGCTCGAGGCGGACATCGTGGGCTTGTTCGACGCGGTGGCGGCGCATTTTGGCCGCCTGGACGCGCTGGTCAACAATGCCGGCGTCACCGCGCCAATTGGCCGGCTGGAGGATTACTCGGCGCAACGGGTGGAGCAAGTCTTGCGCAGCAATGTGTTGGGCCCCGTTCTCTGTTGTCGCGAGGCGGTGCGCCGGATGTCCACCCGCCATGGCGGCGTTGGCGGCGCCATCGTCAACGTCTCTTCCGCCGCGTCGCGGCTGGGCTCGGCCGGAGAGTATGTCGATTACGCCGCCAGCAAGGGGGCCATCGATACCCTGACCCTGGGCCTGGCGCGGGAGGTGGCCGCCGAAGGCATCCGCGTCAACGCAGTGCGGCCGGGGCTGATCCATACCGGCATTCATGCCGCCAGCGGCGAGCCCGGCCGGGTGGAGCGCCTGGCCGGCAGCGTGCCGATGGGGCGCGGCGGCGCGGTTGAGGAGGTGGCCGCCGCCATTGTCTGGCTGTTGTCCGACGCCAGCTCTTTCTGTACAGGCAGCTTGCTGGACGTCAGCGGCGGTCGTTGAGCCAGCGCTCGCGCATCAAATTGAGAAACTGGGCCACCAGCGGCGAATCTTCGTCCAGACGGGTGGCCAAGCCCATCGCCAGATAAGCGCCCTCGTCCAACAGCGGCACATAGCGCACGCCGGGGAGCCGCACGCATTCCAGCGGAGAGGGCAGGATGGCGATGCCGAGTCCGGCGGCCACCAGGCCGATTTGGGTGATCGCCTCGCCCGCCTCCTGTCGCGGCCGCCAGTCCATGCCTTGGCGGCGCGCCAGTTCGCGCAGCACCGTATTCAAGCCGGTGCCGGCCTCCTGGGGATAGCCGATCAGGCTCTCTCCGCGCAATTGCTCGAGCCGCAGCGCCGGCAGGCCCGCCAGCGGATGATCAGCGCTGATCACCACCCGCAAAGCGTCCCGCTGCAATTCCACCATCGCGATGTCCTCCATGGGCTCCAGACCGTTGAAGCGCACGAAGCCGATGTCCAGTCGCCGTTGTTGCAAGGCTTGGTATTGGTCTGTGGTGAACATCTCGCGCAGTTTGAGCCGCACTTCCGGAAAGCGCTGGCGATAATCGTGCAAGCCGGTGTGAAGGATGGGGGACAGCGGCAAAGAGGAGGTGAAGCCTATGCTCAACTCTCCGATTTCGCCGCGCGCGGCACGCCGGGCTTCCATCGCGGCCAGTTCCGCGTCGGCCAGAATGCGTTGGGCGCGGCCCAGGAATTGGCGGCCGGCCTCGGTCAGCTCCACCTTGCGCTGGTGGCGGCGCAGCAGCCGCACGCCCAGTTCGGATTCCAGGGCCTGGATCTGCTGGCTGAGCGGAGGCTGGCCAATGTGCAGGCGCTGGGCCGCGCGGGTGAAGTGGAGCTCATCGGCAACCGCAACGAAGTAGCGTAGATGGCGCAGTTCCATGATTGATATTTCAAAAGTATCAAATGATGTTTAAATATATATTGGACTGCGCTTTCGGCCAAGACTAAGCTCAAAGCCATATTTCGCATTGAAAGCTTTTCATGTCCGCCGATTCGTCGTCTCCTTGCCTTCGCGCCCTTGCGCCGCCACCGTCCGAACCCAGCTTTCCCCCGGCCAAATTGCATGCAGGCACCCCAGAATTTCGCGCCACCGCGCGAGCCATGTTTGTCGGCGGCTATTGCACCTTCGCCATGCTTTACGGCGCGCAGCCGCTGATGCCGATGTTCGCTCAGGAGTTCGCCCTGTCGCCGGCCGCCTCCAGCGGCGTGGTGTCGCTGGCCACCGGCAGTCTGGCCCTGAGCCTGATTCCCGCCGGCCTGCTGGCGGATCGCCTGGGCCGGCGCCCCTTGATGAACGCGGCGCTGGCGCTGGGCGCGCTGCTGATGTTGCTGTCTGCGCTGGCGGACAGCTTCCAGCATCTGCTGTGGCTGCGCGCGGCGTTCGGGCTGGCTCTGGCCGGCTTGCCTGCGGTGGCGATGACCTATTTGAGCGAAGAGGTGGACGCCAAGTCACTGGGCCACTCTATGGGCCTGTATATCGCCGGCAATGCGCTGGGCGGGATGAGCGGCCGTTTCATCGCTTCCTTGCTGGCCGATCATCTAGGCTGGCGCTGGGCGTTGCTGACGCTGGCCTTGCTTGGCGTGGCGGGGGCTTGCTTGTTCTGGCGCAATCTGCCCCCGTCGCGTTATTTCCAGCCGCGCAGGCATGATTTCGGCCGCATGTGGCGGGAAGCCAAGGGCTTGTTCCGCGATCCAGGACTGCCCTGGTTGTTCGTCAGCGCCTTTTTGTTGTCCGGTTGTTTCGTCAGCTTGTACAACTATTTGGGTTTTCGTCTGCTGGCCGCGCCGTTCAATATGAGCCAGAGCTTGTTGGGGCTGGTGTTTTCGCTGTATATCGTCGGCGTCTGGTCATCGGCCTGGGTAGGCAAGTTGTCGGACCGCCTGGGCCGGCGCAATGTGCTGTGGCTGATGGTCCTGTCCATGTTGCTGGGGCTGGGCTTGACCCTGAGCGACCGCGTGACGCTGCTGGTAGCCGGCATCGCCTTGTTCACCTTCGGTTTTTTTGCGGGTCATTCGGTGGCCAGCAGCTGGGTGGGGCTGCGGGCGCGGCAGGGGCGGGCGCTGGCCTCGGCCATTTATCTGAGCGCCTACTATCTGGGCTCCAGCTTGGTGGGGTCTTTGTCCGGCCTGATGTGGGGGAGGGGCGGTTGGCAAGGCGTTGCCGCGGTGCTGGCGGCCAGCCTGGCGGCGATGCTGGCGATCAGCCTGGGCTTGAGGCGGCTGCAGCCCTTGCCGCAACCTTGAGCCTGAAAGAAAAAAGCCCTGCGGCTTGGCGCAGGGCTTATTCATTGTGCAGTCGGCACGCAGCGGACTTTGAACCGCTTCTTATTGGATGATGCCGCCGCCCAAGCAGACATCGCCGTCGTACAGGACCGCGGACTGGCCGGGGGTGACCGCCCATTGCTTGTCGCGGAAGGTCAGCGTGGCCTGGCCGTCGACGATGGCGGATAGATTGCAGTTGGCGTCGGCCATGCGGTAGCGGTTCTTGGCGGCGTATTCGCCTGCCGCCGGCGGCGCCGGCAGCGTCCAGCTCAGGTCAGCCATCGCCAAGGTGGGCTTCAGCAGCAGCGGGTGGTCATGGCCTTGCACCACGATCAGCTTGTTGCCGGGAATGTCCTTGCCGGCGACGAACCACGGTTCGCCGGTGCCGTCGCGCGCGCCGCCTATGTTCAGCCCCTTGCGCTGGCCCAGGGTGTAATACATCAGGCCGATGTGCTCGCCCACCACCTTGCCGTCCGGAAGGATCATTTCGCCGGGCTTGGTGGGCAGATAGCGCTGCAGGAATTCGCGGAACGGCCGCTCGCCGATGAAGCAGATGCCGGTGGAGTCCTTCTTGGCCGCAGTGGGCAGGCCGGCTTCCTCGGCCAGCTTGCGCACCTCGGTCTTGCGGATGTCGCCAAGCGGGAAAATGGCCTTGGCCAACTGATGCTGCTGCAGCCGGTACAGGAAGTAGCTCTGATCCTTGGTGTGGTCCACCGCCTTCATCAGATAGTGGGTGCCGTCTTTTTCCAGCTTGCGCGCATAGTGGCCGGTGGCGATGCAGTCGGCGCCCAGCTCCATCGCATAGTCTAGAAAGGCCTTGAACTTGATTTCGGCGTTGCACAGCACGTCGGGGTTGGGCGTGCGGCCGGCGGAGTATTCCTTCAAGAAGTAGGAGAACACGCGGTCCTTGTACTCCTTGGCGAAGTTGACGATTTCCATGTCGATGCCGACGATGTCGGCCACGCTCATCGCGTCCAGCGCATCTTGTTTGATCGAGCAGTACTCGTCATCGTTGTCGTCTTCCCAGTTCTGCATGAAGACGCCGATCACCTCGTGCCCTTGCTGTTTTAGCAGCGAAGCGGTCACCGAGGAGTCCACGCCGCCGGACATGCCGACGACAATTCTTTTCTTACCCGTCACGGGGAATATCCTTCCATCCAAATATCAAGGGCAAGCACCACCGGGGCTTGCCCAAAGTCCTTGAACCAGCTGTCCACCGCCCAGTCCTGGCCGGAAAGCATGTCGCGCAGCACCGCGGTGTAATGCAGATCGAGCAGGCGCGGCGCGCGCCAGGCCGGTTTGCCCACCGTGTGGTATTGCAGCCAGCCGTGATCCTGCAGATAAGTGAGGAAAGTGGTGACATTGCTGCTGTGGTCCACGCAGTCCATGCGGCCTTCGGCGGGTCCGTCGCGGAAATTGCCGCCCTTGTCCTGCCAGATGGGCAGCGTGCGCGCGGCGATGTGATAGAGCGCGGTGACCGCGGCGCCGACGGCGGAACGTTCGGTTTCCGGGCTGTTGGCCTCGGACAGGCGAGCGGCGAGCCAGGCGTCGGCCTCGGCGGAGATGTTTACGTAGGCATGTCTGGAACAGCCGTAATGGTAGCAGATATTGATGGCGCTGGCTTGCGCGGCCCATGGAAACCAGGCCAGCATAGCCAATAGGAAAGGCAATGATCTCAAGGACATGCAGACTCCGGGCTGCGGGCTAAGGCGCCCGCTAGCGGTCGAGGTGGTGGATGAGCGACAGGGGGTGGCGCTTGCCGGCGCGGTAATCGTCCAGGCATTGCTGCACCACGGGGCTGCGATGCCGGGGGCGCAACGCGACGATGTCATCGTGGCTCAGCCATTGCGCGGACAGGATGCCCTCGTCCAGCCGCGGGTAGTCCTCGCGGCGCAAGGGGTGGCCGTAGAAGGCGAAACGCAGATAGGTGATGTCGCTGTTGGGGCGGTCCACCAGATAAATGCCCACCAGCCCCAAGGGCCGGAAGTGCCAGCCGGTTTCTTCCAAAACTTCGCGCTTTACCGCGTCTTCCAGTGTTTCGCCGTATTCCAGATGGCCGGCGGGCTGGTTGAAACAAATGCCATCGCTGGTCACCTCTTCCACCATCAGGTAGCGCCCATCCAACTCAATGACTGCCGCAACTGTCGCATTTGGTTTCCACTGCGTCATGGTCTGCGCTTTCTTGTTGACAATGATTCTTGTTTGAATCTATATTCTTGATAACGATTCTCGATTACTTTAACTCAATCCCGAGTTAACTCACCACCGGAACTGCCATGTACGTTTGCCTCTGCCACGCTGTGACTGACAAGCAAATCCGCGAAGCGGTGCACAATGGGGCAACCCGCATGTGCGATCTGAGCCGCGAGCTCGGGGTGGCGACAGAGTGCGGCAAATGCGCCTGCATGGCTAACCAACTTCGCAAGGAGGCTGTCCACGCGCTTGGACCGGCTTCGACCGCTCGCAGCGCCGCCTAACTCCTGACCTCGCCTGTTGCTAGTCTCGGCCAAGGCCGAGCGAACTGCAAATCTTCCACGCACCGCACCCCGCGGCGCGTAGTCCTTTATTTTGCTTGTGATAACTTGAGACTGGCTCGCGCTATGTCATAATGGAAGAATCATTTCTTCCCGGAGAGCGCGATGCAAGGCGATAAAAAAGTTATCAAGTATCTGAACCAGATCCTCAAGAACGAACTGACCGCGATCAACCAGTACTTTTTGCATGCCCGCATGTACAAGAACTGGGGTTTGAAGAAACTGAACGAGCACGAATACCACGAGTCCATCGATGAGATGAAGCATGCCGACGCGTTGATCGAGCGCGTGCTGTTTCTGGAAGGTTTGCCGAATCTGCAGGACCTGGGCAAGTTGCATATCGGCGAGAATCCGAAGGAAATGCTGGAATGCGACTTGAAGTTGGAAATGGACGCGCTGCCGGTGTTGCGCGAAGCCATTGCCTACTGTGAAAGCGCCAAGGACTATGTGACCCGCGACTTGCTGGAAGACATTCTGGAGAGCGAGGAAGAGCACGTGGACTGGCTGGAGACGCAACTGGGCTTGATCGAAAGCGTGGGGCTGCAGAACTACCTGCAAAGCCAGATGCACGACGATTAAACGCGGCCAGGTTTCGACCGGGTCGGGAAAGAAAAAGGGCTGTCTTGCGACAGCCCTTTTTGCATGCGGCGCCCGCCGCCTTATTTCTTTTTGTCCGTATTCTTGTCGGTGCTGGGCTGGGAGGCGTCGCGCGGGCTTTCCGCCTCGGCTTCCTCCCAAGGCAGGGCCACTTTCTTTTTATTGATGGTCAGCACGCCGCTGCCGTAATTGAGCTCGGTGTTGATCTGGCCCTTGTCCTCGACGATGTACTGCTCGCTCTTCCACTGCGCCAACTGGCTGTCCAGCAGGTTCTTGGCCAGGTCTTCCACTTCCTTCATGTTCGGCTGGTCCTCGGCGCTCTGATCGACGGTGAACAGCGTGCGCGCTTGGGCGATCACCAGGTCTTCCAGCGTCTGGCGCGGCAGGCTGAGCTTGGCGTCCACTTCGAAGCGCCGGATGAACTGCGCCGCGTCGTTGAGGTCCGCGGGCTGCAGGCCCTTGACGCCCAGGCTGCCTTCCAGCTTGGCTTCGCCGTTGGGCATTTTCAGGTAGAACTCGTTGATCACCACCTTGGGGTCGTTCTGCAGCAGCGGAATGCCGTTCTTCTTGATGGTGTCGATGTATTGCTTGCGCAGCAGCGCGGGGTCTACGCCCTCGAACGGGATTTGGCCGATGGCCTGGTCCAGTTTGACCAGCGTCGGGCCGTGCAGGTGGTTGGCCGAGATATCCAGGCGCATCGGGCCGTAGCGGTGGTCGTTGAAGTTGAACTCGGCGAAGTTGAGCTTGCCGCGGGTGTTGACGTAGTCGTCCTGCTCG
Source organism: Chromobacterium sp. Rain0013 (assembly GCF_015291765.1). NCBI lineage: Bacteria > Pseudomonadati > Pseudomonadota > Betaproteobacteria > Neisseriales > Chromobacteriaceae > Chromobacterium > Chromobacterium sp. Rain0013. Next base: position 4,391,730 of record NZ_CP031514.1, on the reverse strand, counting down.
CTGGTGACGATTTGATAGCGGAAATCCTTTAGCGTCACCGCGGACGGCTTGAATTCGCCGGACGGGTTGATGAACTCGCCAACGCGCACGCGGGTCATCAGATAGACCAGCTCGTTCAGCTTGATGCTGTAGGGCACGCTTTCGCGGGAGTTGAGCCGGACATTGCCCACGGTCAGTTCGCTGGTGCCCAGCTTGACGCCGGTGCTGCCCGGACGGATGTCGGAAACGTAGCGCACGCCGTCGAAGGCGACCGTGCCTTTGCTGGCGGCTTCCAGCAGGAAGCCGGGAGACAGCGCTTCGGTTTTGTATTCCTTGTAGCCGTTTGCGTAGTCGAGCTTCAGGTCAAAGCCCTTCCATTTCATCTTCACGCCGGACAGCGCTTCCTCATAGTCGAAGGCCGGAACCTTGACGTCCAGTTCGCCGCCGCCGCCGAAGCCCAGACGGTTGAAGATGGTGATGGGTTCCTTGTCGCCGAAGAAGCTGGCCAGCGTCTTGCGGGTGGAGTCGCTCATCGCGAACTCCGTGCGCACCAGCGCGCGGCCGGGCCGGAAGTCGAAATCGCCGATGCCGGGAAGGGGGCCGTGCTTGACGTGGTTGGTGAACTTGATGGTGGCGTTCAACAAGGGCTTCACATTGTCGGGCAGCATGTTTTCATACGGGCCGGACAAATGGCGGTTGAACACCAGTTCTGTGGTTTCCGTGGAGGAGAACCAACCGCGTTGGTAGCTGTGGGATTTGACTTTGAACAGCGGCAGGTCGGCCAGCATCTTGTGCTGTTCCTGCAAGGTCTGCTCCGCCTTGACGCCGGCCCATAGGGTTGCGCCTCCATACAGAACGAACAGGCCACCGAGGGTGGCGCCGGCAATGATCAGACGACGATTTGGCAACACTAGCGCTTTTTCTTAACTAGGATGGAATGAAGCCCTATGGTACACCATCGTCCGCCGCTTGCGTTACTGCCGGCGAGTGAACCCAAGAGCGCTGGCGGGGTCCAAACTCGCGTTTGCGGCGGATGGATAATCGGCGAAAACGCAAAACGGTCTGACATTGGCGGACCGCTTGTATAGAATAGAGTCTTTCTTCTAGTTTGATTTACGAGGCGCGATTAGTACATGAATTGGATAAACGGCGTGCTTGACCTCCCCTGGTGGGGCTATATCGTGGTCGCTTTGGCTCTGACCCACGTCACCATCGCAGCGGTCACCATCTTTCTGCATCGTCACCAAGCGCACCGCGCGCTCGATTTGCATCCCATTCCCAGCCACTTCTTCCGTTTCTGGTTGTGGCTGACCACAGGCATGGTCACCAAACAGTGGGCCGCCATCCATCGCAAGCATCACGCCAAGTGCGAGACTGCGGACGACCCGCACAGCCCGCAGGTCTTGGGCATCAAGAAGGTATTGTGGGAGGGCGCGGAACTGTACCGCGGCGCCTGCAAGGATCAGGCCATCATGGACAAGTTCGGCCACGGCACCCCGGACGATTGGCTGGAACGCAATGTCTACACTCGTCACAGCGCCAAGGGCATCGTGCTGATGTTGCTGATCAATCTGGTGTTGTTCGGGCCTATTGGGCTGACGATCTGGGCGGTGCAGATGATCTGGATCCCGTTCTGGGCGGCCGGCGTCATCAACGGCATTGGCCACTTCTGGGGCTACCGCAACTTCGAGAACGAGGACGCGTCCACCAATATCTTCCCCTGGGGCATCCTTGTGGGGGGCGAAGAGTTGCACAATAACCACCATACCTTCGGCACCTCGGCCAAGCTGTCGTATAAATGGTACGAGTTCGACATCGGCTGGATGTATATCCGCATTCTGGAAATCCTGGGTCTGGCCAAGGTGCGCAAGGTGGCGCCGCGCTTGGCCGAGGACGCTTCGCGTCCGCAATTGGATCTTGAACATTTGCAGGCCATCATTTCCAACCGCTACGCCATCGCTTCCCGTTACGCGCGTGAGTTGAAGGAGGTGTATCGCAGCGAGTTGGACAAGATCAATCTGCCCGACTTTTCCGGCAGCAAGCTGAGCCGCAAGATGAAAGTGTGGTTGAAGCAGGACGCCAAGGACACGCCGGAAACCGAGCGCATGCAGTTGGCCGCTTTGATGGAACACAGCCAGGTGCTGGCCACGGTGTATTCGATGCGTCAGGAGTTGACCCGCCTGTGGGAGCGCTCCACACTGAGCCGCGAGCAACTGCTCAAGGAGCTGCAGGACTGGTGCACCCGCGCCGAGGCTTCGGGCATCGCCGCCTTGCAGCGTTTCTCGATAAGCTTGCGTCAGGCCGCAATGGTTTAAGCCGGTTTGATTCGATAAAAACCCGCAGCGCGCTGCGGGTTTTTTTGCGTCCGCGCGGGTTGGCAACCATGCTTTTTTGCATGCCAATTAGATTTGTTTTTTATATAAAAATAAGAAATAAAATTTATATTTGTAATAATATTTGGAAATATAATGGGCCATCTTGATGCAACTCTGCGAGATGGACATGGCTACACTGCAACTGACCGACGGGGCGAGCGAGCTGCCCTATATTCATGGTTTTTCCGCTACCGAGCAGGCGCGTTTGGTGCGCCAGGCGCGCTTCTCAGAATCCGTCGTGTACCGGGACATCGATTTCTCCGGCGTCGGCCAATTGCTGGAAGTAGGGTGCGGCGTCGGTGCGCAGACCGAGATTCTGTTGCGGCGCTATCCTGATCTGGAGGTGACCGGCGTCGACTTCAGCCAGCGTCAGTTGGCTGTGGCGCGCCAGCGTCTGCAAGGCAGCCCATGGCAGGACCGTGCTCGGCTGCTGCATATGGATGCCGAGGATTTGGACTTCCAGCCGGCCAGCTTCGACGCCGCCTTCCTGTGCTGGGTGCTGGAGCATGTATTGTCGCCGGAGCGGGTGTTGGCCGAGGTGCGTCGCGTCTTGAAGCCTGGCGCGCGGCTCTACGCCACCGAGGCGATGAACGCTTCTTTCTTCCTGTCGCCTTATTCCTCCCATCTGCAGCAATACTGGCTGGCTTTCAATGATCATCAACTGGCGGTAGGAGGAGATCCCTTCGTTGGCGCCAAGCTGGGCAATATGCTGCTGCGGCTGGGTTTCCGCCATGTCGAAACCCAGGTCAAGACCTGGCATCTGGATAGCCGCGACCCGCACCGCCGACAGCAAGTGCTGGACTATTGGACCGAGCTGTTGTTGTCGGCCGCGGATCAACTGATCGAGGCCGGACGAGTGGACGCCGGGCTGGTGGCGGCGATGACGCGGGAACTGCGCCAATTGCGCAGCAATCCGGAGCTGGTGTTTTTCTATAGTTTTCTGCAAGCCACCGCCGTGGTGTGAAGCGGCGGTTTTTTTTACTCTCTATATAACTACAAGTTTTTAAAAATAATATTTATATGCGGTAGCTAGGAGATTTCAATATGCAAGACCAATCCGTTTTGTCCTTGATCGGCAATACGCCGCTGGTAAAGGTGGCGCATCTGGACACCGGCCTGTGCGAGCTGTATTTGAAACTGGAAAGCCACAATCCGGGCGGTTCGATCAAGGACCGGGTGGCGTTGTCGATGATTGCCGCGGCCGAGCGCGAAGGCAAGCTGAAACCGGGCGGAACCATTGTCGAGGCCACCGCCGGCAACACCGGTTTGGGGTTGGCGCTGGTGGCTTCGCAAAAAGGCTATCGGCTGGTGCTGGTGGTGCCGGACAAGATGAGTCGGGAGAAGATTCTGCATCTGCAGGCCTTGGGCGCGGAAGTGGTGCTGACCCGGTCCGACGTGGGCAAGGGGCATCCGGAGTATTACCAGGACTTGGCCGCGCGTATCGCCAAGGAAACGCCGGACGCTTATTACATCGACCAGTTCAACAACCCGGCCAATCCGCTGGCGCATGAAACCGGCACCGGCCCGGAGATCTGGGAGCAGATGCGTCATGAACTGGACGCGGTGGTGGTGGGCGTCGGCTCCAGCGGCACCTTGACCGGGCTGACGCGTTTTTTCAGCCGAGAGGCGCCGCAAGTGGAGATCGTGCTGGCGGATCCGGTGGGCTCGGTATTGGCCGACCATGTTGAAACCGGGCGGCACGGCGAGGCCGGCAGCTGGCTGATCGAAGGCATAGGCGAGGACTTCATCCCGCCGCAAACCGATTTCAGCCTGGTCAAGCGCGCTTATCGCATCAGCGATCAGGAAAGCTTCGACAGCGCCCGCCTTTTGCTGAGCCAGGAGGGCATTCTGGCCGGATCCTCGTCCGGAGCGCTGCTGGCGGCGGCCTTGCGTTATTGCCGCGCCCAAACCGAGCCCAAGCGGGTGGTGACGCTGGTGTGCGACAGCGGCAACAAGTATCTATCCAAAATGTACAACGACGATTGGCTGGTGGACAACGGCTTGGTGGAGCTGCCGCGGCTGGGCGATCTGACCGACTTGATCGTGCGCCGCCACGCCGACGGCAGCACCGTTTCCTGCCACCCGGACGAGCCCTTGAACGTGGTGTATCAACGCATGCGCCTGCACGATGTGTCGCAGTTGCCGGTGCTGGCCGATGACAAGGTGGTCGGCATTCTGGACGAGTGGGATTTGCTGCTGTCAGTGCACGGCGAGCCGGAAAACTTCCGTCAGAACGTGCGCAGCGCGATGACCAGCGAGGTGCGCACCCTGTCGCCGCGGGCTTCTTTGCAGGATCTGCTGCATATTTTCAACGACGGCCACGTTGCCTTGATGGTGGACGGCGAGCGCTATCTGGGCCTGATCACTCAGGCCGACCTGCTGGCTTTCTGGCGCCGTCAGCCGCGCTCGCGCTCCGTTTAGTCCTAATTAAGCGCCGGTCCGAACGGGACCGGCCATCCGTATTGAAAGTAAACGCCATGACCGATTTCAACACTTTATCCATCACCGCCGGACTGCATCAGGACGCCTTCGGCGCGGTAATTCCGCCCATCTACGCCACCTCCACTTACCGGCAGTACGCGCCGGGCGAACACAGCGGCTACGAGTATTCACGTTCGCAGAACCCGACGCGCGAAGCCTTGGAGCGCGCTTTGGCGGAGCTGGAAGACGGCGTGCGCGGCTACGCCTTTCCCTCCGGCCTGGCGGCCATCGCCACGGTGCTGGAGCTGCTGCCGGCGGGCAGCCACCTGATCGCGGTCAACGATCTGTACGGCGGCACTTATAGATTGTTCGAGCAGGTGCGCAAGCAAAGCGCTCAGCTGGAGATTAGCTATGTGGCGTCGGAGGACTTAGAGGCCTTGCAGGCGGCGATCCGACCGAACACCCGCATGATTTGGGTGGAAACCCCGTCCAATCCGCTGAACCAGCTGGTGGATTTGGCGGCGGTGGCCGAGCTGGGACGGCGGCACGGCCTGATCACGGTGGCGGATAACACCTTCGCCTCGCCGGTGGTGCAACGGCCGCTGGCTTTCGGTTTCGACATCGTCGTCCATTCCGCCACTAAATATCTGAACGGTCATTCCGACGTGATCGCCGGCGCGGCGGTGGTGAGCCGGCGGCGGCCTGAGCTGGCCGAGCAGCTGGCTTTCCTGCACAACGCCGTCGGCGCGGTGCTGGACCCGTTCGCCAGTTTCTTGGTGTTGCGCGGCTTGCGCACGCTGGCCCTGCGGGTGGAGCGCCACAACAGCAACGCGCTGGCGGTGGCGCGCTGGCTGGAAGCCCAGCCGCAGGTGGAGCGGGTATTGTATCCGGGCCTGGCCAGCCATCCGCAACATGAGCTGGCGCGCAGGCAGATGCAGGGTTTCGGCGGTGTGGTGTCTTTCTATTTGAAAGGCGACGCCGAAGAAACCCGGCGGGTGCTGGCGCGTTTGAAGTTGTTCACGCTGGCGGAAAGCCTGGGCGGAGTGGAGAGCCTGGTGTGCCTGCCGGCGGCGATGACGCATGCGTCGATTCCGCTTGAACGTCGGCGCGAGCTGGGCATTGCCGATAATCTGATCCGTTTGTCGGTGGGCATCGAGGGCGAGGCCGCGCTGATCGAGGACTTGCGTCAGGCATGGCAATAGCCTGCGCGACCGGGTTAGAATCTTTGTCTTGATCCGACTCACCAAGGGGAATCCGCATGAGCATTTATCGTCACAAGCAAGGCGCGCGTCTGGCAGAAGCCGTGGTCACCAACGGCCTGATCTTCCTGGCTGGCCAGGTGCCGGAAAACACCGACGCCGACGCCAAGGCGCAAACTGAAAACGTGCTGGGCCAGATCGACGCGCTGTTGGCGGAGCTGGATTCGGACAAGAGCAAGATCGTCGATGTCACCATCTTCTTGGCCAGCCTGGCCGATTACGATGCGATGAACGCCGCCTGGGACGCCTGGGTGCCGGCTGGAAGCGTGCCTGCGCGCGCTACGGTGGAAGCCAAGCTGGCCAATCCGGCCTGGAAAGTGGAAATCAAGCTGGTGGCCGCACGCTAAGAACGTGTTTACGATCTCGCGAGCTAAGGCGAGACAAGGCGAAAGCGGCTGAGAAAGCGGAATGTAAGCGCGTTAGATGAGCATTTCGAAGCCGTTTTCAATGCCCCTTTCTATCCATCCCGCCGACGCGCAGCAGACCGTAAACAGGTTCTAAAAGGCCCTTGCCGCCGCCACCGCCCACGTCATGCGACGTGGGCTTTTTTATTGATTTTTGTAGGCTGTCTGCTGGGCCAAAGGCCAGCAGGAAATAAGAACGGGTCTTTCTATAACCCTATGGTTTGCGGCGTAATGTCATTGGCATTGCGTCGCTTTGGTTTTTCCCAACCAGGAATGGAGCCCAAAATGAAACAAGCAGCTCTAATGATGGCGGTATTGGCAAGCTTGGCCGGCGGCGCGCAGGCGGAATCGAAGCAGCCGGACCCGCTGTTGCGTCAGGCGGCGGCCAAGGCCTTGCAGCCCTTGTTGCCGCTGGCCAAGGGGGAGGCGCTGGATATGCTGGTGGAGGTCAACCGCGACAGCGAGGACGGAGGCTGGGTGCTGGGGTCGGTAACCCAGCCCCTGCCGACGATGACCACGATCGCGGCGATGGATCATGTGCCGGTGTCCAAGCTGTTCCTGGCGCGCCGCGACGCGCAAGGCTGGACGCTGGAGCTGGAAGGCAGCCCGGGTTTCGCGGCGATGTTGACCCTGGCGCCGGCGAACTGGCTCAGCGCGGACGAGCGCCGCGCCTGGGGCAGTCAGTCGGTCCGGCCGGGACAGCCGTTCGCGCCCAACGCCACCGGCCTGGGGCTGCCATGGCGTCCGGGCGCGGCTTGGCGAATGACCGGCGGCCCGCACGGCTACAGCGGCGAAAGTCAGCCTTACGATTCCATCGATTTCGCCGGCGGAGACGGCAGGGTGCTCGCGCCGCAGGCAGGGGTGATCTACAAGAGCTGCGTGCGCGGCGGTAGCGGCTTGGTCAAGCTGGTGCACGACAACGGCTTCTCGTCCACTTACTACCATATGATCAATCTGAACACGCTGGCGGACGGTACGCGGGTCAATCCGGGCGCTTATCTGGGCACCATCGGCAATGGCCTGCCTTGCGGCGGCAGCACCACCGGCCCGCATGTGCATTTTTCCTTGTTGTATCAGGGCCGGGCCGAGCCGGTGAACGGCAAGCTGTTCGGCGGCTGGCAGTTCTTCGCCGGCAACCGCGCTTACCAAGGGTACGCTTTGCGCAACGGAACGCGGGTCAATGTAGGCGGCCTGCTGAACAACTACGGCGGCGGCGCGCCCGCGGGCGCCAGCGGGGTGGCGACGCCGGCGCAGGGCGAGGGGAGGGTGAATCTGCGTAGCGCGCCCAGCCTGAGCGCCGGCGTCACCGGCACGGTCAATCGCGGAGAGAGCGTCGCTTTGCAGTGCCATGTGCGCGCCGAAGCGGTGGAGGGCGTATGGGGCCGCACCGATGTGTGGAATCGCACCCGAGGAGGCGATTGGATCAGCGACGGCTTCCTCGACACAGGCAGCAACGGACCGGTGGTGCCGCTGTGCGCGTCGGCCAGCCGGCCCTGGTGAGCAATTAATACACGCCGTTGAAACGCAGGCCGGCGGGCATGGGCTCGCCGGCCTGGAAGGCGGCGACGGCGGCGGCCAGCTCTTCGGCCAAGTCGGCCCGCTGGGCGTTGACCGGCACAAGGTCCAGGCTGCGCATCCAGGTCAGCTGGCGCTTAGCCAACTGGCGGGTAGCGGCGACGCCCTTGTCGATGAAGGTTTGCTCATCGCCGGCGCCGTCCAGATATTCCCAGGCCTGGCGATAGCCGACGCAACGCATCGACGGCAGCTCCAGCGTCAGCGCCGGATAATCGGCGCGCAGGCGCCGTACTTCGGCCAGGAAATCTTGCTCCAGCATCAGTTCGAAGCGTTGTGCGATGCGTTGGTGCAGCCAGCCGCGTTCCGCAGGCACCAGACCCAGCGACAGCAGGCGGAAATCCGCCGCGGCTTCCTTGCCGCGAGCCAGCAAGCGCGACATCGGCTCGCCGCTGAGCAGGCAGACTTCCAGCGCGCGGTGGATGCGTTGCGAATCATTGGGGTTGAGGCGGGCGGCGGTGTCCGGGTCCAGCTGCGCCAGCCGCGCGTGCATCGCCGGCCAGCCGGCTTGCGCGGCGTCGGCGTCCAATTGCGCGCGCAGCGCGGCGTCGGCGCGCGGCAGGTCGGACAAGCCTTCCAGCAAGGCCTTGTAGTAAAGCATGGTGCCGCCCACCAGCAAGGGCAGCCGCCCGCGGGCGTTGATCTCGCGGATCAGCCGGTTGGCGTCGGCGTGGAACTGAGCGGCAGAATAGCTTTGCAGCGGGCTGATGATGTCGATCAGGTGATGCGGACATTGCGCCATTTCCGCCGCGCTGGGCTTGGCGGTACCGATGTCCATGTCGCGATAGACCAGCGCGGAGTCCACGCTGATGATCTCCACCGGAAAATGTCGAGCCAATTCCAGCGCCAAGCCGGTTTTTCCGGAGGCGGTGGGGCCCATCAGCAGGATGGCGTGCGGAATGTCGTTCATGAGCGGGTCTTGCGGTTCAATCGGCGGATTGTCGCATAAGTGGATCATGGGCGGACAGCGCCGCCCATGACTCAGAATCTGTTTACGATCTGCTGCGCGTCGTGAGGCGCCCCACGGTGAGTACGGCTTCGAAATGCTCATATACCACGCGTACATTCCGCTTTCCCGGCCGTTGTCGCCTTGTCTCGCCCTGCTCGCAGATCGTCAACACGTTCTCAAGAGCCGGATTCTGGCGCCGGCAGCGCCCGGCGGCGGCTGGCGCGCCACCAGCCGCCCAGGGTGATGAGGAACCACATGCACTGGTTGACGAAGGACGCCAAGTTGAAGTGGTTGGACAGCGATACCAGGATACAGACCGGACCCAGCAGATTCAGGACGAAATAGCGAAGATCCGATGTGCGCAAGCCGAATAGCTGGCTGCCTAAGTAAGCGCCCAGATAGCTGATGACGCCGATCAGGCCGATAAGGTCGTACATGGCGAAGCTCCTGGGAAAACGGCTATAGGGGAAGCGCTTGCGCATCGTCCGTCGCGGAGGCTTGCTCACGGGCGGCCTGGTAGAACGGCGCGTTCGAGCGCGGCAACGGTGGCAATTGGCGGATCTGATCGGCGATCTTCTCCGCCATCATGATTGTGGGCGCGTTCAGATTGCCGCTGACGATGCGCGGCATGATGGACGCGTCCACCACGCGCAGGCCGGACAAGCCGTGCACGCGGCCCTGATGGTCGACCACAGACGCCGGGTCGTCGGCGCTGCCCATCTTGCAGGTGCCGGACGGATGCAGCGCGGTTTCGGCGTGGGTTTTGACGAAGTGATCGATTTCGCTGTCGCTGCTTACTCGCGCGCCGGGTTGGATTTCCCGGCCTCGGAAGGCGGAAAGCGCGCGTTGGCCGATGATCTCGCGCGTGAGCCGCACCGCGGCGCGGAACTCCCGCCAGTCGGTGTCGTGGGCCATGTAATTGAATTGAAGTTGAGGAGGGTCGCGCGGGTCGCGGCTGGCCAGTTTGACGTGGCCGACGCTGGGCGAGCGCATTGAGCCGACGTGGCATTGGAAACCGTGCATCTTGACAGCGTGGCTGCCGTCGTAATTCACCGCCAGCGGCAAGAAATGGTATTGCAGATTGGGGAAGGCGAAGCCCTCGTCGCTGCGGATGAAGCCGCCGGCTTCGAAGTGATTGCTTGCGCCCAGGCCGCTACCGTTCAGATACCACTGGGCGCCGATGCGAGCCTTGTTCCACCAGCTCAACGACGGGTACAGCGACACCGGCTTCAGGCATTCATACTGAAGATACATTTCCAGGTGGTCCTGCAAGTTGGCGCCGACCCCGGGCAGGTGGGCGACCACGGCGATGTCGTGGCGGCCGAGCTCGGCGGCGTCGCCGACGCCGGAGCGCAGCAGTAGCTGCGGCGAGGCGATCGCGCCGTTGCAGACGATGACTTCGCGCAAGGCGCGGGCGCGTTGGCTGCGTTCACCCTGCAGATATTGCACGCCGACGGCGCGCGCGCCGTCGAACAAGACGCGGTCCGCCAGCGCACGGGTTTTCACCGAAAGGTTGGCGCGGTCGCGGGCAGCGTCCAGATAGGCCAGAGACACGCTGCAGCGCCGTCCCTGTGCGGTGGTGGTGCGGTCCATCGGGCCGAAGCCCTCCTGGCGGTAACCGTTGAGATCGTCGGTGCGGCGGTAGCCGGCTTGCTCGCCGGCCTCGATGAAGGCTTCGAACAGAGGGCTGATGCCGGCCTTGGGCGTGGTCACGTGAAGCGGCCCATCGCCGCCGTGATAGTCGTTGGCGCCCTTGTCATAGGTTTCCGCCTTGCGGAAATAAGGTAGGCAGTCGGCGTAGCTCCAGTCGCCAAGACCCGGCAGCTCGGCCCAGCCCTGATAATCCAGCGCATTGCCGCGGATATAGACCATGCCGTTGATCAGAGAGGAGCCGCCCAGCCCCTTGCCGCGCGCCTGGGCCATGCGTCGTCCGCCCATATGCGGCTCCGGTTCGGTCATATAGGCCCAGTTATAGGTGGTGCCTTGCAAGGGATAAGCCAGCGCCGCCGGCATTTGGGTACGCCAGTCCAGCCGCCAATCCGGGCCGCCCGCCTCCAGCAACAGCACGCTGACGTCGCTGTCCTCGCTCAGCCGCGCCGCCAGCACGCCGCCGGCGGAGCCGGCGCCGACGATGATGTAGTCGTATTCCTGAGTGGTGCTCATCTTGATTCTCCTCGGACGTGAACGAAGGCGGGGGCCGGGCGATGGGAGGTTCAAGCGCCGAACCACCCCATGGGCTTGGGCGCCAGATTGATGTAGCTGTGCTTCAGCTCGGTGTATTCGTCCAGGCCGATGCGCGAAAGCTCGCGGCCTATGCCGCTGGATTTGAAGCCGCCCCACGGCGCTTCCGGGAAGTAGGGGTGGTAGTCGTTGACCCAAACCGTGCCGAAGCGCAGCGCGCGGCTCATGCGGTTGGCGCGCGCCAGGTCTTGGGTCCACACCGCCGCCGCCAGGCCGTAAGGGGTGTTGTTGGCCAGCCGCAGCGCCTCGGCCTCGTCGCGGAAGCGCTCCACGGTGATGACCGGGCCGAAGATCTCTTCCTTGGCGATGAGCATGTCCGCGTGGACGTCGACCAGCAGCGTGGGTTGCAGCCAGTAGCCCTTACGGTAGCGCTCTCCATCCGGACGGCCTCCCCCATAGACCAGGCGGGCGCCTTCTTTCACGCCTGCGGCGATCAGACTCAGGATCTTGTCGTGTTGTTGGGACGACTGCACTGGTCCCATTTGCGTGTCCGGCTGCTGGCCGGGGCCGACGACGATGCGCGGCAGCCGTTCCGCCAGCCGCTTCACGAAGTCGTCGTGAATCTCGTCTTGCAGCAGCAGCCGCGAACCGGCCGAGCAGACCTGGCCGGCGTGAAAGAAGGCGGCATTCAGCGCGTAGTCGACGGCGGCGTCCAGATCGGCGTCTGCGCAGACGATGTTGGGGTTCTTGCCGCCCAGCTCCAGGGCGATGCGTTTGAAGTTGCCGCTGGCGGCGCGCATGATGCTGGCCCCCGCCTGGGCGCCGCCGGTGAAGGACAGCAGGTCGACATCGGCATGCTCCGCCAATTCGGCCCCTACCTCGGAACTGCCGCTGACCAGGTTGAACACGCCGGGAGGCAAGTCCAGCTCGGCCAGCAACTGGGTGAAGCGCCAGCTGCTGAGCGGGGTCAGGCTGCTGGGCTTGAGCACCACGCAATTGCCGGCGCCTAGGGCCGGCGCGATCTTCCAGGCCGCTTGCAGCAAGGGGTAGTTCCAGGGAGTAATCAGGCCGCAGACGCCCACCGGCTCGTGCAAGGTTCGGCTGATCACGTGCTCAGGAGCGGAATTGACCTGCCCGCTTTCGGTGGCCACCAGGCCAGCGAAATAACGGAAGGTGGCGGCGATGTCGCCCATGTCGGTGCGGCTCTCGCTTAAGGTCTTACCGGTGTTCAGCGTCTCCAAGGCGGCGAGGCTTTCGCTCTCGCGTTCCACCCGTTGGGCGATGTCCAGCAGCAGACGGCTGCGTTGTCGCTGAGTGCTGGAGCGCCAGGGACCGTGATCGAAAGCCGCGCGCGCTGCGGCGATGGCGGCCCGGGCGTCGGCACGGCCGCCGTCCGCGGCGGCGGCGATCACGCTTTCATCGCAGGGGTTGAGAATCGGACGGGTTTGCCTATTGGCGGCGTCGCGCCATTGGCCATCGATGAAGAGCTGGGTTGAGATCATGGCAGCCTCGCACAGAATGTAAAATTAACTATTGGTAAATTAATTTACCTTTGGTTTAATTGTAGTGTCGATTAGCCATGGACTGCAATCCAGGTCCGGCTATGGCGGCGATGGCTTGATTTGCTTTGGCTATATCGCTCGCGTTCCCGCCAGGGCGGAGGCCCGTTGAGGTTTGGCTGCGCCGGATTCTTTAGTCCGCTTCGGGATTTTTCTAGCCTGGGTTAACATGGCGGGTCGACAGCCGTAGGCTGTGGCGCGCGCGCATCGCCGCGTCCCGTTCGCATTCAATTACCCAGGAGGCGCGGCCCGCCGCCGCTACCAGTTCTGTGTCGTCAAATCAACTCAGTCAAGCCGCAGTTCCCGCCGGGGATGAAACCTTCGCCGTTCGTCTGAAAGACGTGCTGGGACGTAAGCGCGTCATGCTCAAACAAGTGGCGGAAGCCCTGGGCGTGTCGTCCGCGGCCGTTCACAAATGGACACGCGGGGGGGAGATCGAATACCGCAAGTTGCGGGTGTTGGCCGATTTTCTAGGCGTGAACTGGATATGGCTGCGCTACGGCGAACAAGCGGTGCTGGATCTCGCCACGGCGGCAACGACGGACGCGCAATTGACGGAGATCCGTCGCAAGCATCTGGCCGAGATCATGGAAAGCGAAGCGCGGATGAAGTTTGCGCAGGAGGTTTCCGGCATTGTGACTTGGGAATGGAACATCCTGAGCGATGCGGTGGCCTATTCCGCCAACGCGGAACAGCTGTTCGGCCGCCCCGTCCGCGAGCTGACGGATTTCTGGCTAGCCCTGGAGCCGGCCGACGCGCCAGCGCTGCGCGCCAAACTGGAGACATGCTTAAGTTCCGGCCTTGCTTACGAGGCGGAGTTCCGCGTGCGCTGGCCGACGGGCGAAACGCGCTGGATCGCCTCGCGCGCCACTTACGTGCCGGACGCGGACCGCCGGCCGGTCAAGATGATAGGCGTCAGCTTCGACATCACCCAGCGTTGCCTGGCCGAGCAGGCGCTGCGCCAGAACCAGGCCATTCTGGACAAGGCGCAGTCCATTGCTCATCTGGGGAGCTGGTTTTGGGACGTGCGCAACGACGACTGTATCTGGTCGGACGAGGCCTACCGGATTTTCGGCTGGCAACCGCAGGCCTTCAAAGTAACGATGGAGCGCTACTTCGCCGCGATGGCGCCGGAGGACCGGGGGCGCATTGATCAGGCCATCCGACGGGCGATAGACGAGCGCCAACCCTATTGCGTGGAGTACAGCATCTTGCTGCCTGACGGCCGTCGCCGACATATCCACGAAGAGGGCGAGGTCTTGTACGGGGAAGGGCGGGCGGAGGCGATGATAGGCGCTACACAAGACGTGACCGACACCCGACAGGCCGCGCTGGCCTACAGCGAGAGCGAGGAGCGCTTTCGGGAGATTTTCGAACAGGCGGCGCTGGGGTTGGCGCATCTGGGTCTGGACGGACGTTGGCTCAAGGTGAATCGGCGCCTGGCCGAGATGGCCGGTTATTCACCGCAAGAGATGGAGGGGATGAGCTTTCAGCAACTGACCCATCCCGAGGATCTGGAAGACAATCTATTGAGGTTGGATAGGCTGCTGAGCGGGGAGGTGGCCAGTTTTTCGCTGGAGAAGCGTTTGCTGCGCAAACAGGGCGGCCATGTCTGGGTGAATGTCAGCGTCTCGCTGAGCCGTCATCCCGTGAGCGGCGAGCCATGGCATTTGATTGCCGTAGTGGAGGAAGCGGCCGAGCGCCGCGCCGCCCGCCGCGCGCTGGAGGAGGCCCGGCTCCGTAGCGAGCTGGCGCTGCAGTCCATAGCCATGGCCAGCTGGGAGTGGGACCTTGCCGCCGGGCGCTTGCGCTTGTCGCCGCAGGCCGCGCGGCTGTTGTTCGGCGAGGCCTTGGAGGAGGCCCCCGAACAGCGTTTTCTGGATGGCTTGCGCATCGTGTCGAGGCAGGGCTGGTTGGACAGCCTGGAAGGGATATTCAATATGTCCAGCCGCGCGCAGTTGGATGTGCTATGGCATGCCGAGGGCGGCAAAACCTTGCCGCTGGTGTTGTCCTTGGCGGCGGATCGGGGAAGCGACGGCGTGCTGGATCGCTTGATCGGAGCCCTGGGGCCGCGCTGATTCCTGCGGTTTGCCAAGGGGGACATGGGGCCCGCCGCTTGTCGGCGGGCTTTTTTGCGCCCGCTTTGCGGTCACATATTGGCGACGGCATTTTGATTTACTGTTGGTAAAAAAATTAACTTATGGTAATTTTTGTGCCTCGTCTGGCAAGGCAGATGGATAGAGTCTTGTTGCGTTTCAACCCAGAGTAGGCGCCGCAGAGTGTGTGGGCGGCGTCCGATAACCGGAGCTGACGCGCTATGAACAGCATCCACAGACAGCAGTATCTCCGCCGCCGGACCCGCTGGGGCTATGGCTGGGCGCTTTGTGCGGCGGTGTTGTGGGGCGCATGGTATGTGCCGGGCGCCGCGGTGTGGCACGAGGCGCCGCTGGCCGGGCTGGCGCAAGGGCGGCCCGAGCCGTTTTTGATGGCGGCCGCGGTGTTGACGGCTTTTCACGCTTGCCTGGTGGCGGCGTTTCAATTGTTATGGCTGGCGGCCTTGGGCAAGCTGGCCGACTTCTTTCGCACGCTATGGCGTTTCGGCGGCATTTCCAAGTGGTATTTCCTGGCGGCGGTATTGGGCGGTTTGATGGCCAATTTCGGCTCCTACCTGGCGATGGGCTATGTGGGCGCGGTGTTCGCCGCAGTGGCTGGCCTGTTGTACCCGGTGGTGGGCGCGGCGCTGGCGCGCCTGTGGTATCACGAGCGGATAGGCCGCCGCGCGGCACTGGGCATCGCGGTGATCGTGCTGGGAGGGGCGGCGATTTACGCGCCGGGCCTGTCAGGCGACCTGGCCGGAGAGGGCGCCGCGCGCTGGCTGGGCTATCTGGGCGGCGCGCTGGCTGCGCTGGGCTGGGGGCTGGAGGGCGCCATCGTTGGACGAGCGATGGATGTGACCGATCCCGATTGCGGGGTGGCGATCCGTTATCTGGCAGAGGCGCTGTATTGGGTGTTGCTGATTTTGCCGGCGTTGGCCTGGTTGACCCCTTTGCCGGTGTATTCGCTGGCCGGCGAGCTATGGTCGTGGCGGCCTATGCTCTATTTGGCGGTGGGCGGGCTCAGTTTCGCTTTCTGCGCGGTGGCCTGGTACAAATCCTTTCCCTTGATCGGTGTTGGGCGCGGCCAGGCTATCGGCGCTTTCTACGCGCTGTTCGCGACGCTGTTCACCGCGGCGTTTACCTTGAACTTTCCCGAGTGGCATTTTCTGATTGGCCTGGCCTTGGTGATTCTGGGCGGCTTCGTCATGGTGTCGGACAGTGAGCGCCATCCGGGCGCGGTGCGCAATGTGGAGGAGGGGGCATGAAGGTGCATATCAAAGGTTTCATTCTGCAAACCCTGGCCGGGCAACCGGGTTTGTGGGATGTGGAGCTGGCCCGGCGTATCTGCTGGGAGTACCACAAACCGGATGATGCTTATTGTTTGGGCATGGTACGGGCCTGCCTGGCGGATTTGAGCGCCAGCGGCCTGGTGGTGGCGCTGTGCGAGCGCTGGCAAGAAGAGGGGGCGCGTCTGCTGTTCAACTATCGCGTCAGCGATTTTGGGCTGGAGCGCATGCGCCAGACCGGTTTGGCTTGAGAACCTGTTAGCTACCGCGCGGGTAACGGCGAGACAAGGTGTGAATGGCTAAGAGTCTGTTCATAATCTGCCGCGCTTCGTGAGGCGTGACACGGTGAGTACCGCTTCGAAATGCTCATGTACCTCTCGACCATTCCGCTTTTCGCTCGTTTTCGCCTTGTCTCGCTCTGGCTCGCGAGACTTTGAACGGGTTCTGAGGCGGCGGCATGGCGATGAGGCATTAGCCTTTCGAAGGAGCTGCAACGTCGTATCTTCACGGAGCGACAGATTTATGAACAGGCTTTAAAGGGAGATATATGTCTGGTTATTGGGGCTATGAAGGCGCATCGACCTTGGCGATGATCGTGATCGTGGGTTTGAGCCTGGCGGCTTTGTTCGTCGCCAGGCGTTATGTGCGGACGCTGTAGTCTTGGAGCCTGTTCTAAAGTCTGCTGCGCTTCGTGAAGCGTCGCACAGTGAGTACAAGCTCAAAATGCTCATGTACCCCTCGACCATTCCGCTTTTTCGCTTGTTTTCGCCTTGTCTTGCTTTTGCTCGCGAGACTGTGATTGGGTTCTTACAGCTGCGCGGCGTAGGCCTCCAACTGTGCCAGCACGCTTTGCGCCTGTTCGTTTAGCTCGCCGGCGCGGGCCTCCGCCAGTTCTTGACGGAATTGCTGAAAATCACGACCGGGGCCGCCGTTAAGCTTGGCATGGCGCCATGTCTGCCAGCGCTGTTGCTCCTCGCCGGACAGGGAACGCGGGAAGTTGCGCGCGCGGTAACGGAACAAGAGTTCGGCCAGTTGCGGGTCCTCGAAGAAAGCCATTTCACCGGCGAGCTGGTCGGCCGACATGCGGCGCAGCTTGGTCAGCACTTTGCGGTCGTTATTTGAAACGAATCCGCCGTAGAGGTTCTCGTCGACGTCGCGGGGCTCGCCTGACTCGCGCTTATAGACTTTTCTCCAGACCGGGGTCAGGTCCGGCAAGGCGCCGGCGTAGTCCGCGTGCCGCTGGACTTGCTCCATGTCCAGGCCCCAATGCGCGGCGCGTTCCGGGCTCAGCACCTTGAGATTGGCGACCACGAAGGGCGATTTATTGATATGCACGGTTTTGAGCGGCAGGCGCTGCACGCCTTCGGGCAGGTCTTCGCTGCGGGTGTACAGGCGTTCGCGGATGGCGTCCGGCCCCAGGCCTTGCAGTTCGCGGGGGTCGTGGGACAAGTCCCAGACGATGACCTCGTTGGCGTTGTACGGGTGGGCCGCCAGCGGCCAGACCACGGCCATATTGCCGCGCTCCGCGCCGTACATGCCGGAAACGTGCAGCACGGGCTTGGGGGCGTGAAGGCGGAGCTGAACCTTGACCGCGTCTTTTTTGCGCAGCGACAGGTAGAAGTCGAACAGCTTGGGCTGATGCTGTTTGATCAGGCGCGCCAGCGCAATGGTGGCGCGCACATCGGAGAGCGCATCGTGGGCGGCTTCGTGGGCCAGGCCGTTGGCGGCGCTTAGATGTTCCAGTTTGAAGCTGGGACGTCCGTCTTCGTGTTGCGGCCATTGAATGCCGTCCGGGCGCAGCGCGAAGGTGGCGCGCACCAGGTCCAGCAGATCCCAGCGGCCGCATTGGTTCTGCCATTCGCGCGCGTAGGGGGCCATCAGATTGCGCCAGAACAGAAAGCGGGTGACTTCGTCGTCGAAGCGGATTGAGTTGTAACCAACTCCAATCGTGCCCGGCGTCGCCAGTTCGCGTTCGATCACGCCGGCGAATTCGTGCTCGGCCACGCCATGCTGCAAGCACCACTGCGGGGTGATGCCGGTCAGCAGGCAGGCCACCGGAGACGGCAGGTAATCGGGCGCCGGCCGGGCGTAGAGCATGACCGGCTCGCCGATTTCATTGAGATCGGCGTCGGTGCGGATGCCGGCGAACTGCGACGGGCGGTCCTGGCGGGGCACGGCGCCGAAGGTTTCGTAATCGTGCCAAAAGAAGCTGTGATTGGACATGGCGGCAACAATGCGGTGAAGTTGGCCGCATTGTCGCATCCATAGGGGCGGCGGGGCCAGCCGCGCCGTTCTCGTGCGTCCGCGGCGCTCAATCCATCCATGAGGGTTTGCGTGTTTCCAGCATGGCCTGAATGCCTTCGCGGCCCTCTTCGCTCAGGCGGACGGAGACTATGCGCTGGATGCAGATTTCCATGCTGTCTTCCCCCACGCCCAGGCCCGCGATGTCGGCCAGCAAGCGTTTGGCTTCCAGCATGGCCGCCGGGCCGTTGATCAGCAGATGGTTGATCAGGAAGTCCACCGCCATGTCCAGCTCATCACTTTCCACCACTTGGTGCACCAGTCCCAGGCGCTTGGCCTTGCCGGCGTTGAAGCGCTCCGCGGTCATGAAGTAACGGCGCGTTGATCTCTCTCCGATGGCGCGGACCATATAGGGCGCCACCAGCGCGGGGATGACCCCCAGTTTGACTTCGGAAAAGCTGAACAGCGCTTCCGAGCTGGCGATGGACACGTCGCAGCAGGCGACCAGCCCTGCGCCCAGGCCGAAGGCGGATCCCTGAATTTTGGCGATGGTGGGCTTGGGCAAGGTGTCCAGCGTGCGCAGCAGCTTGGCCAGAAGGCGGGCGTGGCGTTCCAGCTCTTCGCGTCCGAAACCGGCCATCCGCCGCATCCAGTCGATATCGTGTCCGGCGGAAAAGCTGATGCCGCTGCCGGTCAATACCACGGCGCGCACGCTCGGGTCTTCGGCCAGGGTTTCCAGCATCGCGGTCAGCAGGCCGACGGTGTTGTCGTCCAGCGCGTTCAGCAGCTCGGCGCGGTTGAGGGTGATGGTGGCGATTCCCTTTGGATCAACGGCAAGCAAAACGGACTCGACGGTCATTCGGTTCTCCTTGTTCTGACGATGGGCGTTTTAGCTGTGGCCAAAACGGATAATGCTGCGGACAAAGGCGTCCGCGGCCTCGATATGCAATACATGGCCGGCGCCCGGCAGGATTTCCAGCTGCGCGGCGGGCAGGCGTTCGCGCAGCAATTCGGCCTGATACAAGGGCGTCAGGCGGTCTTCGTCGCCAACCAGTATATGGCAGGGCATGGCCAGCTCGTGCAGCCAGGTCCGCGCGTCGTGCTCGGTGACGCCGGCGATCAGCCGGATCACCGCATCCCAGTCCACCATGCCGGCAATCAACTTCATATCGTCCAGCATGGCGGCGTTGCTGGCGAGAAAACGGCTGGAAAACAGCCAGGGGACGCTGACCGCGTAGCGCAAGTCCAGCCCGCCGCTTTGATTGGCCGCGATCCAGCTGTCGCTGATGTGATTGTTGACGCTGTCGGCCCAAGCCAGCGTGGCGGCCAACAGCAGGCGCGACACGCGGTTGGGATGACGGTGCGCGAAGTGCTGCGCCACCATGCCGCCGTAAGACAAGCCGGTGAGATAGACCTCGGCAATGCCCAAATGATTCAATAGACCGGCGGCGAGGTCGGCTTGTTCGCCGAGCGGATATTTGTCGCCGCCGGGGTGGTCGCTTTGGCCCTGGCCGAGAAAATCGAAGCGCAACAGCTGGAAATGCGGCTCCAATTGAGGCTGGAGCAGAGCCCAGGCTGCGGTGGACATGGTGATGCCATTGAATAGCACCAGCACTTGGGCGCCCTGCCCGCTGAGTTCGTAATAGACATTGTGTCCTGAGATTTCGGCATAGGGCATGGCGTTTTTCCTTTGGTCAGGCGTTGGGCGACGTCAACATGCATGCTTCATTCTAGAGCGCGCCGGCGCTTGCGGGGCAATTTGCTGGCGGCGCGGGCTCAGGAAGACGGGCCGGCGCAACCCCGGCATTTACGCGGGCGGTTCCCAAGCGTTGGATAAGGATAAAGTGTTTGACGAATTAAACAATAACGATCATGCCGCGTTTGCCGGCCATCTTGATCGCGCCCGCCGGATTGGCGGGCCCTGCTGATCTGTCCGGGTGAGGCGCGCGCGCCACAGCGGAGATAATTTTTCGAGAGTGTTTGCACTAGATGTTGTCAAATTTATTAAACGTGGCATAGGCTTCTGTTCAAGACTAAAACGACAAAGGCGCTTGCTATCGTCGCGGCCGTCCGGCCGCGGCAGCTCTCGGCGCCGCACAGAGGAGACATCATGTTGGCAACGGACACGGCGGTGGCGGCATGGCCACGCGCCCTCGCGGCGGGGCCGCCGGCCGGCGCGGAAAGCCGGACGGACTCTTGACCCCATGCGCGCCGGCCCCGGCCGGCGCGATCATCAAGCAAGGCATTCGATTGCCGCCGCGCCGCCTCGAGACGGGGGCCGCGCGGCGGACGCAGCAGGCCCGCGCCGCTGCGGAACTGCAATAGAGGGAACGACTCAATGACGCAAGCTGTTGCCGCCAAACCGGCCCAAGCCGCTTTTTCCGCCCACAACGCCCAAGCCGCCGAGGCGCAGACCGACGCAGACAAGGCTTATCTGCGCATTGCCGGCGTGCTGAAAAAGTTCGGCGATCATGTCGCGGTGGATCATGTCGATCTGGATATCCGCAGAAATGAAATTTTCGCCTTGCTCGGCAGCTCCGGCTGCGGCAAGTCCACGCTGTTGCGCATGTTGGCGGGGATGGAGACGCCGACTTCGGGCCGCATCATCCTCGACGGGGAAGATATGCAGGGCCTGCAGCCGTACGAGCGGCCGGTGAACATGATGTTCCAGAGCTACGCGCTGTTTCCGCATATGACGGTGGAGCAGAACGTGGCCTTTGGTTTGAAGCAGGATAAGGTGTCCCGGGACGAGATCGCGGAGCGGGTGGGCAAGATGCTGGACCTGGTGCAGATGCGCAAGTACGCCAACCGCAAGCCGCATCAGTTGTCGGGCGGTCAGCAGCAACGCGTGGCGCTGGCGCGCAGCCTGGTCAAGCGCCCCAAGCTGCTGCTGCTGGACGAGCCCTTGGGCGCTCTGGACAAGAAACTCCGCCAACAGACCCAACTGGAACTGGTCAACACCATCGAACAGGTGGGGGTGACCTGCATCATGGTGACTCATGATCAGGAAGAGGCGATGACCATGGCCAGCCGCATCGGCATCATGAGCGAGGGCTCTTTGTTGCAAGTGGGCACGCCGTCTGAAATTTACGATTACCCCAACTGTCGCTTCACCGCGGAGTTCATTGGCGAGAGTAATATTTTCGAGGGCGCGGTGGTGGTGGACGAGCCGGACCTGGTGGAAATCCGCTCGCCGGAGCTGGGCGGGGACATCCGCATCGATCACGGGATTACCGGCCCCAAGGGCATGCGTGTTTGGGCCAGCATTCGCCCGGAAGATGTGCGGCTGGACATCAAACCGCTGCCGGCGGGGCCTAATGTCGCAGCCGGCGTGGTGGAGGACATTGCCTATCTGGGCAGTTATTCCATCTATCACGTGAAACTGGCCAGCGGCAAGGTCGTCAAATCGGTGGTGCCGTCTTCGCGCTGGTATGACGCGGGCGAAACCGCGCCAACCTGGGGCGACGCGGTGTTCGTCAGCTGGCGGCAGGATGTTCCAGTGGTTTTGACCCGGTAAGAGCCGTCCGCAAGCGGATGCCCGCGGCCGGGTATCCGCTTTTTTCATCTTCCATCGCGAAAGGAAAGGCTTTGACGCGTTTGTCCATCCCTTGATCCTGCCGCCGCATCATTTGTCTTCATGAGAGGTTTCCATGCTTCGTTTTGCCCATCAAGCCCATGCGCCATCCTATTACGCCGCCACCGCTCAGCCTTGGGAGCCCGGGGCGGCGTTGCAAGGCGCGGTCGACTGCGATGTCTGTGTGGTGGGCGGCGGGCTGGCGGGTTTGTCGGCGGCGTTGAACCTGCGGGAGCGAGGATTTTCCGTCGTGTTGTTGGAAGGCGCGCAGATAGGCTTTGGCGCTTCAGGGCGCAACGGCGGACAGGTGATTTCCGGGTTCGCCTGCGGCATTGACACGTTGCGCGCGCAGCTGGGCGACAGCCTGGCAAAGCAGATGTGGAATATGTCGGTGGAGGCGGTGGAGATCATTGAGCAGCGGGTGAGCCAGCACCGCATCGACTGCGATTGGCGACGCGGCTATATCAGCGTGGCGGTTAAGCCGCGGCATATGCAGGAATTGGAGGACTGGCAGCGCGAGGCGGCGCAGACCTATGACTACAGCGGCATGCAGCTGTGGGATAAGGCCGAGCTCAGAACGCGGCTAGCCAGCGAGCGCTATCAGGGAGGCCTTTACGATCCGCGCTCGGGCCATCTGCATCCCTTGAACTATGCGCTGGGGCTGGCCCGAGCCGCGCGCGAGGCGGGCGTCGCCATTTACGAGCAAAGCCCGGCATTACGCCTGAGCCGCGGCGCGCGGCCGCAAGTGGCGACCGAGCAGGGCGTGGTCAATTGCACCCAGGTGGTGTTGGCTTGCAACTCCTATATTGGCGCGCTGGTGCCGGAATTGGAGCGGCGGATCATGCCGGCCGGCACCTATGTAATTGCCACCGAACCCTTGGGCAAGGAGCGGGCCGAGGCTCTGATCGCCAACGACATGGCGGTGTGCGACACCAATTTCGTGCTGGATTACTATCGCTTGTCCGCCGACCACCGTTTGTTGTTCGGCGGGAAGGTCAGCTATTCCGGACGCGAGCCAAGCAATCTGGCCGCAGGCATGCGCAGCGACATGTTGCGGGTGTTCCCGCAACTGGCAGACGTCAAGATCGACTACGCTTGGGGCGGATTCTGCGATATCACGGCAAACCGCGCCCCTGATTTTGGACGCTTGGACGGTAATATCTATTACCTTCAGGGTTTTTCCGGACACGGCGTCAACATCACCGGTTTGGCCGGCAAGGTGGTGGCGGAGGCGGTGGCCGGCGACGCTTCGCGCTTCGACCTGTTCGCCAAGATTCGTCATAATCACTTTCCCGGCGGCCGCTGGTTGCGCACGCCGGCCTTGGTGCTGGGTATGGCGTATTTCCGGATGCGGGATTATTTATGAACCGGCGCTGACGCGTTGCGGATCATGGGCAGCCTTCGCGCTGCCTTTTTGCTTTTCAGGAGGGGTCCAGATAATCGTAGCCGCCCCAATCCAGCGCGTAGGCGGTATGGTTGTCCGCGGTGCGGATGGGTTTGAGCAAGCCGTTTTGCTCCATGTAGACTAGATGCTCGTGAACGTCGTCCGCGCTGTATTCGCCGCCGGATTCGCGAGAGAGCGCTAGGAACAGTTTGTGTTCGTCCAGGTACTGGATGTGCATGGTCTGCAGCAGGCGCAGCGTGCGGAAAATCAAGGTTTCGTTGCGGGTCATGACAGCGGATATTTTATTTTTATGACTATTCATTTATCTGACACTTTAGTTTGGCGCGTCAAGAAATATGACATTATTGTTTCAAGGGACGGGCATGACGACAGAACGGCCTGACTCGCCTTGCATCGCTGTGTGTTCCACCGCGGTGGGCGACGATATCTGCCGCGGCTGCGCGCGCAGCTTCGATGAAATCTCGAATTGGTGTTTTATGGACGCGGAGGAGCGGGAACGGGTCTGGTTGCAACTGCCGCTGCGCCAGCGAGGGTTGAAGATCGCCGCGGTCTTCACTTGCCTGCCGGAGCTTCACCAAGTTGAGGACGGCGAGTGGATGAGCGTGCCTTGCCTGTCCTTATGGTTCCGCATGGATGGAGACTGCCTGTTTTGGCGAGAGAGGGAAGGTGCGGTTTGCCAGCGGGATTGCGCCGGCTGGAGCCCGGCGCAGGTTGCCGCCTTCCTGAGAGAGCAGGCAGGGGCTGAGCATCACTAGGAGGAGAGATGGCGCAGGACAGTTCTTTGACCGAGTTTTGGGATGTGCGTTATCGCGATGGCGTGACCCCTTGGGAGGGTGCGCAAACCAGTCCGGAGGCCTTGGCGTTTTTTCAGCGTCAGCCGGCTAGCCGAATCCTGCTTCCAGGCTGCGGCAGCGCCGGAGATTTACCCTTGTTGCTGGACTGCGGCCATCAGGTGTTGGCCATCGATTTCAGCGAGCAGGCCGTGGCGATCGCGCGCGCGCAATGGCCGCAGGCGGCCGCTCATATCCAGCAGGCTGATTTTTTCGCCGTCGAGCACGAGCCGCCTTTCGACGCGGTGTTTGAGCGTGCCTTTCTCTGCGCGCTGCCGCCACGCCTGCATACACGCTATGCGGAGCACATGGCTCGTTTGCTGCGCCCCGGCGGCGCGCTGGCGGGCGTGTTCTTCATCGCGGACACCCCGCGCGGCCCGCCGTTCGGCCTGAGCATATCGGCCTTGAGCGCTTTGCTGGAGCCGGCTTTCGTGTTGGAGAGCTGTCAGCCGCAGGAGGACGGCGTGCCGGTATTTGGCGGTCAGGAGTTCTGGATGGTGTGGAGAAGGCAACACGGAAGCGAAGATTTGTAATACATTGGCATTGCCTATTTGATGATAATCAATAGTCCGCCAACTATTCCAAAAACAAGGCCGCCATCGCTTAGGATGGCTGACTGAAGTCAATAAACAACAATAATTCTAGATAACAGCGGCAATCGGGTCCAAAGCGCCGGATGGCTCGGGGCCTGAATCAGGCGCTGAACAGGATTGCGGAGCAAGAGGAGAAGTCATGCAGTGGTTCTGGCGCGTGTATACCCTGGTGGAAAAGACTTTCTGGGATACGTTGACCAAGAAATTGTGCAGTTTCTTTTTTATCAGCCTGTTTCAGTTGGGCATGGTGGCTTATGTTTATTATGTTCTGGAAGACATTCGGAGCCTGCTGAAAGGGCAAGTCGCTTCGCCCCAAGTGTTGGCGGGCATCGAGTCCAGCATAGACGGAGCCCTGTTTTGGACGATGGCGTTGTGGATGGTCAGCTTCGTCTTCATTGCCTTTATGGTCTGGTATCTTCGTTTTTTGATTGTCCGGCCTCTAAAAATGATTATCCGGATTTTCAATGAAATAGGCGCCGGCGAGGGCGACCTGTCCAGAGACATTCCCACCATCACCCACGATGAAATCCGCGAACTGTCGCTGTCGTATAACCGTTTTCTGCTGAAAATGCGCGAAATCATCAGCAATGTGCGATTGATGACGGTGCGGATCGCGATGGATTCGGCGCGCACCCGAAAGAATGTGGTTGAGTCGCTGGAGGGGGCGCGCAAACAGGATCAGTTGGCGACACAAGTCCGGGCCGCCAGTGATCAGAGCACCGAGGGCGTGGGCCAGGTCACGGAGCAGACCCAGGCGATTTCATCCACCACCCTGGCCAACCTGGACGTGGCGCGGGAGTCCTACGCCGAGCTCAAGTCCGTGGCTGAGAGCATTTACGGCATTAATCAGAAGGTGGGCCATTTCAACCACACTGTGGATGATTTGAGCCAGCGCTCGTCCAGCATCAAGACCATTGTGGATCTGATCAAGGATGTGTCGGACCAGACCAATTTGTTGGCTTTGAACGCGGCGATCGAAGCGGCGCGGGCCGGCGAGAGCGGACGCGGTTTCGCCGTGGTGGCCGATGAAGTGCGCAAGCTGGCGGAGCGAGTCAAAAAAGCGACGGACGAGATTTCGCATAATATCGACGATATGCTGGGGCTGGTGTCGGAAACCCAGGTGGAAACCGCCCAGATCACCGAGGACACCAAGTCTGCTCGCGAAATCGTCTCCAAGGCGTCGGAGCATTTCAGCAAGATGATGGGAGACTTTGAAACAACGGCGAATAGTCTCAGTCAGATCGCCGCCACCATGTCGGAGTTCGTCGCCTCTAATGGACAGGTCAATCTTCATGTGGCGGAAATTCACGAGCTAGGTCATCAAGTGACGGACCGCCTGAACCATACGGAAGAGTCGGCCACCAAGCTGTCCGGCGCTGCGGAGCAGGTGCAGCAGTTAGTGGCGCGCTTCATTTTGGGCGAGGGCGAGTTCGACCAGATCATGCAGACGGCCCGGGGGGCGCGGGATGAGTTGCAAGCCATCATGACTGCGCAGCTGGCCGCGGGCGTACCGCTGTTCGATCAAAACTACCAGCCCATCGCTGGCGCCAAGCCTGCCAAGTTCCGCACGCAGTACGATGCCAAGCTGGAAAAGCTGATGCAGCCAGTGTACGACCGCGCCGCCAAGTCCGTGCCCGGCGGCGTGTTCTGTCTGGCGGTGGATACCAATGGCTACGCGCCGACTCACAATAGTTGGTATAGCCAGCCCTTGAGCGGGGATCCGGCCAAGGACTTGATCAATAGCCGAGACAAGCGCAAGTTTGCCGACGTCGCCGGCCTGCGCGCGGCTCGCAGCACACAATCCTTCCTGTTGCAGACGTACACCCGCGATACTGGAGAAGTGTTGTCGGAGGTAGTGCTGCCCATCATGCTGTCAGGCAAGCATTGGGGCGGCTTCCGACTGGGCTTCAACCCGGAGGAACTGCTGGAATCGCTTGGACGCGGAGCCGGCCGGAACTGATATGTTGTCGGGAGGAAGCAAAACAAAACGGAGGCCGCGGCCTCCGTTTTGTTTTGAGCTGTACTTCAAATTTGCAGCGGGGTCAGTAGAGTGACGACGCCCAGGCCGGCAAACAGCAGCGCGGCAATGGTGTGCACCATTTTTTGCGGCAACTTCTTCGCGGCCACCTCGCCCAAGAGCACCGCTGGCACATTGGCCAGCATCATGCCCAAAGTAGTGCCGGCCACCACCAGCAGCAAGGCGTCGGGAAAGCGCGCGGACAGGGCTACGGTGGCCAACTGCGTCTTATCGCCCATTTCCGCGATAAAGAAAGCGATACAGGTGGTGCCGAACACGCCAAACCGCTCCAGGAGCCGGCTATCTTCATCCAGCTTGTCCGGAATCAGCATCCAGCCCGCCATGGCGAGAAAGGAAAGACCCAGCCCCCAACGCATGAGATCCGGTCCAATCTTGCTCATTAGCCAGTGCCCTACCGCTGCGGCGGCGAAATGATTGAACAAAGTAGCGACGAAGATGCCGAGAACGATGGGAATAGGCTTGCGGTAGCGACCGGCCAGCATCAGGGCGAGCAATTGAGTTTTATCGCCGATTTCAGCCAGGGCGACGATTCCGGTGGAAATGAGAAAGGCTTCCATGAAGACTCCGGGGGCTGCGCATGCGCCATGACAAGCCCGCGCCGCAGCCCCGCGTTGCGCAGACATGTCATGGGTCTTGCCAAACGGAAGTTTTCGTCGCATGCACCATGGCCGTGACGGCCAAGCCTGTTGATGCATGCCGGCGCTGAAAATCGCGCCGAGGCTACTCCCCCAGAACCAGCAAATTCTAAATCAGTTGGCGTATCAGGGCAATCGGAGCGCTTTGAACCTGTTCACGATCTGCTACGCGTTGTGGAGCGTTACACGGTGAGTACGTCTTCGAAATACTCATGTGCCGTGTGTACGCTCCGCTTTCTCAGCCTGTTTCGCCTTGTCTCGCTCTTACTCGCGAGACTTTGGGCAGGCGCTTAGAGTTGAGATGTGCACTGAGGGCAGCGAGAAGCCTTTTCCGGAATATTGGATGCGCAGAACGGGCACTCTTTGGTGGCGGGAGCCGGCGCGGCGGCGGCAGGCTCTTCGCGCTTCAGCCGATTGATGGCCTTGACCAGCATGAAAATAGCGAAGGCCACTATGGTGAAGCTGACCATGGCGTTGATGAACAGGCCGATATTCAGCGTGACGGCGCCGGCTTGCTTGGCCGCGGCCACCGACACATAAGGTCCAAGCTGCTTGCTGCCCTCTTTTAGTACGAAGAACATATTGGAGAAATCGACATTGCCGACCAGCAGGCCGATGGGGGGCATGATCACATCGTCGACCAGCGATTTGACGATGGCGCCGAAGGCGCCGCCGATAACCACGCCGACCGCCAAGTCGATGACATTGCCTTTCATGGCAAATTCTTTGAATTCTTTGATAATGGACATGGTTAACCTCTGTTTAAATAGCGTTAAGCATTATAAGGTATTCAATTGCCGGCGCTCCACCTCAAGCGCATTCTCAAGCAAGCGAACGTGGACGAACGGGCAGGCTGCCAAGTAGAGCCCCGCCAAGAATCAGCACGATGGCGGTTATTGCAATAGCGTTCAATTGCCCTTGGCCGGTGCTTATCAGCAGCAGGGTGGACAGCAAGGGCGTGGCATAGGACAAGGAGCCAATCTGTCTGGGGTCGCCCTCCTTCAGCGCGCGGTCCCATAGGAAGAAGGCGCCGCCCATCGGGCCGATTCCCAGCAGGATCAAGGCCAACCATTGACCAGCGCTGGGGGCGACGTTGGGTTCGAACAGGGCGTGGCATAGTAGGGAAAGCAAGCCGGACAGCAGGCAGAACCCGCCGA
Source organism: Chromobacterium sp. Rain0013 (assembly GCF_015291765.1). Classification (NCBI taxonomy): domain Bacteria; kingdom Pseudomonadati; phylum Pseudomonadota; class Betaproteobacteria; order Neisseriales; family Chromobacteriaceae; genus Chromobacterium; species Chromobacterium sp. Rain0013. The sequence goes on along the minus strand of NZ_CP031514.1, from coordinate 4,363,176 downwards.
CCGCGCTATTGGGGAAGCTGGGCAGCCTGCGCGTCAGCAGGCTAAAAGTCGACCACACAACGGCGGCGCCGATGGCCAGCAGATAACCGACAAGATAGTTGCTGGACAAGGCGAGCTTGCCTCCGCTGACAATCAGCGCCGCTCCGCTGAAACCCAGCGCGCCGGCCAGAATGTGACGGCCGTGCAGTATGGTGCCGGGAACCAGGATGGGCGCGAGCATCACGATCAACAAGGGCCATAGATAGTTCAGCAGATTGGCTTCCATGGCCGGCGCGTGCCGAAATGCGAAGAACAGCAAGAAATGGTAGCCGAACAAGCCATAGATTCCGACCAGTAAGGTGCGCGGCGGCACTTTCCAGTCGCGGCAATGGCGGATACTGAGCAGGCTGCCGATCAACAGGCAAACGCCAACCACGAAAAATGGGGGAAGCGAGCGGGTTTGGGTGCCAAGCGTGGCCAGCGAAGCCCATAGCAAGATAGCGCCGCCGGCAAAAGCAATCGGTTTGGAAATCATTATTATTCCAATGGGGAAGGTGGGCCGATTGTAAAACGGAAGCTGAAATGGAAAAAGCCACAATCCGGCGATTGTGGCTTTTGGAAACTTGGCTCCCCGAGCAGGGCTCGAACCTGCGACCTGCGGATTAACAGTCCGTCGCTCTACCAACTGAGCTATCAGGGATCATCATTCAGTGATGCTGTCTTGTTTTGGCTCCCCGAGCAGGGCTCGAACCTGCGACCTGCGGATTAACAGTCCGTCGCTCTACCAACTGAGCTATCAGGGAATGGAAAACAAGCAATTCTCAAACAGGGCCGTAATGGCTCCCCGAGCAGGGCTCGAACCTGCGACCTGCGGATTAACAGTCCGTCGCTCTACCAACTGAGCTATCAGGGATTTGAGTGAGGGCGAACTATAGCTTCAGCCTGTCGGGCTGTCAACACTTGCGCGGCTGAAAATCGCTTGGGCCCGCCAAGCGGCGCGAAGGCGGGGCATGCGCCGGCAATTCATCGCTGGCGAAGGGGGGCTGCGGCGCGTTAAAATTTCGTTTGTTGACCATGCGGGAATAGCCGCGTTTTTGAGGTGGGTTAAATGAATCTGGACGGGAAGCTCACGCTGGATGCGCGCGCGCAGCGGGCAAATAAAGATGCGGTGGAAATGAATGTTCATCTGCGGCAGTTGGACTCATTGCGCGCCGGCGTCGCAATATCGATTTTGGATAAGCACAAAGTCATCCAGGTGACGGGAGAGGACGCAGAGGCCTTTTTACAAGGGCAGCTTTCTAGCGATGTGCGTGAGTTGTCGGATGAAAACCGCGCTCAGTACAGCAGTTACTCTACGGCCAAAGGAAGGATGCTGGCCAGTTTTCTGGTTTGGCGTTGCGATGGAACTTATTACCTGGCGGTATCTGCGGATTTGGCCGATTACGTGGCCAAGCGCTTGAGCATGTTTGTGCTGCGCTCCAAGGTGAAGGTATCGATTGCGGATAACCTGACTTTGATAGGCCTTGCGGGCAAGGCGGCCTTGGCGGCGCTGACGATCGAGTCCGCATTGGCGTCAACACCGGGGCCGCGAGAGATGGTTCGGGTTGAGCCGGGCCTGTTGATAGGCTTGCCCGGGACAGGCTGGGTGCTGGTTGTGGACGAGGCAGGCGCAGAGTGGGTGGGGGAAAAGCTGACGGACGACGCCAGCCTGATTTCTTCCGGTGTTTGGGAATGGCGGGATATCGACGCGGGTATTCCTTGGGTCCATCTGGCGACTCAGGAGCAATTTGTGCCGCAGATGGCGAATATGGAGTTGATTGGAGGGGTGAGCTTTAAGAAAGGCTGCTACCCGGGGCAGGAAATCGTCGCCAGATCGCAGTATTTGGGAAAATTGAAGCGTCGTTTGTTCAAAGTAGCATTTAAACAGCCGCTTGCCATCGGCGCTAAACTCTATAGCCCATCTGTAGCGGGTCAGTCGATTGGCATGTTGTCGGCGGTTTGCCAAGTGGCTCCGGAACAATATGAAGGTTTGGCAGTTGTTCAATTTCAAGCTTGGGAAGAGGGTATTTATGCTGATGAGGCCTATACAATAAGGCTTCAGCAACTGGACTTGCCCTATTCCTTGAATGAGGGGCTTGAGAATTAATTGATAATTTCTGTTTTGTTTCCTTGACTTGAGTAGAAAGGCTTGGCTACATTATCATCTGTAATGCACCACTACTCTTACAATATATTTGGGAACATGCTAATGGAACTGTCGAAATTGGATTTTACCCAGCTGGTGGCTCTGCGCGCCGATGTCGAAGCTGAAATCAAGCGCCGCGAAAGCGAAGAAAAGTCCAAAGCCAAGAAACAAATCATTGAGCTTGCTCGCGCTTACGGCCTGAGCGTTGAAGAAGTACTGGGCAAAACCGGCGGCGTGCGCAAGCCGGTGGAAGCCAAGTACCGTCACCCGGTTAGCCCGGAACTGACCTGGACCGGTCGCGGCCGTAAGCCGGTGTGGGTACAAGAGTGGATCTCCAGCGGCAAAGCGCTGGAAGCTCTGGCTATCTAAGCAAACAGCAGGTTTGCAATGAATTTCAAAAGCGCCTGTCATGGGCGCTTTTTCTTTATCTGACGGCCAGCGGTCCAGCTTGAGGCTTGCTATAAATGGATGTAGCGTTCAAGCTGTTTCGTGTAGTGATTGAAATGTGCTGACATTGTCTTGAGAGTGGGCGGCTATGCTGGATTTTTTTTCAAGAGGGGCTAAAGGTCGCTCCGATCCTTTGGCTAGCGCGGAAGCGGCCAGGGAGTTTGTGGCGGCTTTGAAGAAGGAACACGGTGCGGCCGCGCATGAGCGCGTGGTGGCATTGCTGTCGCCATTGGAGTTGGATTGGCACAATATTTCAGTGGATCGCGTCGAAGCGCTGCTAGCGCTCAACCAAGAGACGGAATCGCTACATGAAAACCTCTGCGCGCAATACTTGCTGAATACGCGCATGCCCAAAGCGCTGGAAGCGCAGCTCAGAAGCCAGATACTGGCGTACGGAAAATGCTTTATAGATAGCTATCAGCATGTGCTGACTGTCGACGCCGACTCGGTTGAGGGTGCCAAAGTGCTGACCCTATTGCCCATCGTGCTGGCGCGAATGATGTTCTATCTTGGCGAGCATGCGCGCTGGCACTGGATCCGGAGTTTTAATCCGGAGGAGGCTTTTTGGCTGGGAGTAAACCAACTCTATTGGTTTGCAGAGCACCATGGTTGCGATTCCGTGCCGGTGTTTTTATTCGGAGATGGCCAGCCGGCGACCACGGTTCAGGATCAATTTCTCATCTTGCATATGCTCGCCGTGTTGACTGGGGGCAATCTTAGCGCCAGACAGTTGCACTTTGCCTATCAACTGCTGCAGGTTTTGAGTAACCGAATGTCTTTGACGCGTGCATGCGCGGAATATTCGAGTTTTGCGGTCTCTTTAAAAGGACCTCATCCCGCGGCGAGAGTGACAGGCGGTTTGGTGGATGAGGCCGCCCGCTATTGGGGTACGACGGACTTGGTCGAGATTCTGCACGGCTGGAGCATTGTGCTGGATGCCGGCAGAGTGCCGCCCGAAATCAAAAGAATGATGGAACCGGGTATCGACGCCAATACCCTGCGCGCTTTGATGCGTGAGTGGTCTCCCCAGCAAATGCGTTTCGAGAGAGCTGAACGAGTGCCTGTTTCCGGTCAGAGCATAGAAGTAGCGTATCGCCTGCCTGTGCTGCACCGTTTGATTCGGAGTGTGGACGAGGCCAAGCAAACGGGCTCGCTGGAAGAGGGTAACTTCGATGATGCTGCCAATATCCGTATTTATGGCTTCGTTACCACGAGGAAGCGGGATAAGGGGGCTCCCATCCCTGGGCTCGCCTCGGCTGGGGAGGCCGTATCTCCGCCGGCCAAAGAGGAGTTTTCGCGTTGGGAGGTAGATAATGTCAGCCAAACCGGGCTTGGCGTTACCCTTGGCGCGATGGGGAATGAATGGGTGGGCTTGGGCGCGCTGATTGGCTTTCGCGAGAAGTCGGTGGATGGTTGGAGCTTGGGCGTGGTGCGTCGAGTGAAGCGGAACTCTGCGGATCAGATCTATCTGGGAGTTGAAACCCTGAGCCGAAGACCCGTGGCGGCTTCGTTGCGGCCAACCGATGTGAGATTGATCGATCCGACGCTGCCGCCTGAGCAAGTTTGGCTGGCAGGGCATATCGCCTTGTTCGTGCCTTGTCAGCGTTCGGGCAAGGTGGTCAACGCTTTGCTGCTGCCGCTCTCCTTATATGTATTGGGCAAAGAGTTCTACATGACGGCCAAGGGTAAGCATTTTCAGCTTTCCTTAGGCAAGGTAATGGATAAGGGCAGCGATTGGTGTCTGAGCGAGGTGGAGTTGGTCCAGGCTTTGGAAAGGCTGCCGGTTTTGCCGTGACTTCCATCATTTAGGATGGAGTCGAACACGGGTCGAAGCCAAGCTTCGGCCCGTTTTTCATGGATAGTCGGGACATGGGGCGGGGGTTGGCAAATACCCTTTATGGATATTCGTTGCCGCATCAAGGGTTTGCCCGGCATGGGGCGTTGTTGTTGAGGTTTTTGTCGCAAAAGGTGTTGACGGGTTTAGGGTCGTGACGTATAGTTCGCCTCCTCAGCAGACAACGCAGCGACGGAAACGAAGCGCAGCGATCTGCACCGATCTTTAACAGAACGAATAACCGATAGGTGTAAGTGCTCGGTCGATGACCAAACACTTGCACTGCAAGACGAGAAATGTCTCGATGTTTCTTTGATCTTGCGTGCCAGAAAATTTGCTTGGAATTGAACTGAAGAGTTTGATCCTGGCTCAGATTGAACGCTGGCGGCATGCTTTACACATGCAAGTCGAACGGTAACAGGGTGCTTGCACCGCTGACGAGTGGCGAACGGGTGAGTAATGCATCGGAATGTACCGTGTAATGGGGGATAGCTCGGCGAAAGCCGGATTAATACCGCATACGCCCTGAGGGGGAAAGTGGGGGACCGTAAGGCCTCACGTTATACGAGCAGCCGATGTCTGATTAGCTAGTTGGTGGGGTAAAGGCTCACCAAGGCGACGATCAGTAGCGGGTCTGAGAGGATGATCCGCCACACTGGGACTGAGACACGGCCCAGACTCCTACGGGAGGCAGCAGTGGGGAATTTTGGACAATGGGCGCAAGCCTGATCCAGCCATGCCGCGTGTCTGAAGAAGGCCTTCGGGTTGTAAAGGACTTTTGTCCGGGAGCAAATCCCAGTGGTTAATACCTACTGGGGCTGAGAGTACCGGAAGAATAAGCACCGGCTAACTACGTGCCAGCAGCCGCGGTAATACGTAGGGTGCAAGCGTTAATCGGAATTACTGGGCGTAAAGCGTGCGCAGGCGGTTGTGCAAGTCTGATGTGAAAGCCCCGGGCTTAACCTGGGAACGGCATTGGAGACTGCACGACTAGAGTGCGTCAGAGGGGGGTAGAATTCCGCGTGTAGCAGTGAAATGCGTAGAGATGCGGAGGAATACCGATGGCGAAGGCAGCCCCCTGGGATGACACTGACGCTCATGCACGAAAGCGTGGGGAGCAAACAGGATTAGATACCCTGGTAGTCCACGCCCTAAACGATGTCAACTAGCTGTTGGGGGTTTGAATCCTTGGTAGCGAAGCTAACGCGAGAAGTTGACCGCCTGGGGAGTACGGCCGCAAGGTTAAAACTCAAAGGAATTGACGGGGACCCGCACAAGCGGTGGATGATGTGGATTAATTCGATGCAACGCGAAAAACCTTACCTGGTCTTGACATGTAACGAACGCTGCAGAGATGTGGCGGTGCCCGAAAGGGAGCGTTAACACAGGTGCTGCATGGCTGTCGTCAGCTCGTGTCGTGAGATGTTGGGTTAAGTCCCGCAACGAGCGCAACCCTTGCCATTAGTTGCCATCATTAAGTTGGGCACTCTAATGGGACTGCCGGTGACAAACCGGAGGAAGGTGGGGATGACGTCAAGTCCTCATGGCCCTTATGACCAGGGCTTCACACGTCATACAATGGTCGGTACAGAGGGTCGCGAAGCCGCGAGGTGGAGCCAATCTCATAAAACCGATCGTAGTCCGGATCGCACTCTGCAACTCGAGTGCGTGAAGTCGGAATCGCTAGTAATCGCAGATCAGCATGCTGCGGTGAATACGTTCCCGGGTCTTGTACACACCGCCCGTCACACCATGGGAGTGAGTTTCACCAGAAGTGGGTAGGCTAACCGTAAGGAGGCCGCTTACCACGGTGGGATTCATGACTGGGGTGAAGTCGTAACAAGGTAGCCGTAGGGGAACCTGCGGCTGGATCACCTCCTTTCTAGAGAAGGTTGTTGATCGAGTACTTACAGCCTATCGGTTATTTGTAGTTAAGGGCGTGTCAGCCAGCGATGGCTGACCGAGAAATGGGTTTGTAGCTCAGCTGGTTAGAGCACCGTCTTGATAAGGCGGGGGTCGTTGGTTCGAGTCCAACCAGACCCACCAAGAATTTGCGTAGCGATACGTAATTTTTGGCTTAGGCAAGGCGCGAAATAGCGAAATGTACAATTGTACATGAGTTGTTGAGCAACGCTGCATAAGGCAAAAAGAGGGGGATTAGCTCAGTTGGGAGAGCACCTGCTTTGCAAGCAGGGGGTCGTCGGTTCGATCCCGTCATCCTCCACCACAACTCAAACACAAGCGAGTTTGCAAAACAGCTTGGTTGTGTTTGCGTTGTATTTTTAACGCCCGATCTTTAACAAACTGAAGAAGCCGAATATATAAAGACGGCGAGAAAGACGATGGAGTTAAGTCTTCATTGGCTGGATCGTCATCTTGGGTATTTGATTGTATCTAGGCTACGTCGCCATATCAAAAGGGGCGGTGTAGTCGTCGCACAAACACAACTTGTTGTTTTAGTGATCCAGGTTACTGAAATGATAGGGTCAAGCGACTAAGTGCATCTGGTGGATGCCTTGGCGATCATAGGCGAAGAAGGACGTGTAAGCCTGCGAAAAGCGCGGGGGAGCTGGCAATAGAGCTTTGATCCCGCGATGTCCGAATGGGGAAACCCCTCCGCAAGGAGATCCCGTGCTGAATACATAGGCACGAGGAGGCGAACGCAGCGAACTGAAACATCTAAGTAGCTGCAGGAAAAGAAATCAACCGAGATTCCGTTAGTAGTGGCGAGCGAACGCGGAAGAGCCTGTACGTGTTATGGATTGTGTTAGTGGAAGGTTCATGGAAAGGACTGCCATAGTGGGTGATAGCCCCGTACACGAAAACGCATTCCAAGGACTAGGCGTACGATAAGTAGGGCGGGACACGAGAAATCCTGTCTGAAGATGGGGGGACCATCCTCCAAGGCTAAATACTCATGATCGACCGATAGTGAACCAGTACCGTGAGGGAAAGGCGAAAAGAACCCCGGGAGGGGAGTGAAATAGAACCTGAAACCGGATGCATACAAACAGTGGGAGCGGACTTGTTCCGTGACTGCGTACCTTTTGTATAATGGGTCAGCGACTTACGTTCAGTAGCGAGCTTAACCGAATAGGGGAGGCGTAGGGAAACCGAGTCCGAATAGGGCGATTTAGTTGCTGGGCGTAGACCCGAAACCGAGTGATCTATCCATGGCCAGGATGAAGGTGCGGTAACACGCACTGGAGGTCCGAACCCACTAGTGTTGCAAAACTAGGGGATGAGCTGTGGATAGGGGTGAAAGGCTAAACAAACTCGGAGATAGCTGGTTCTCCCCGAAAACTATTTAGGTAGTGCCTCATGTATCACTTCCGGGGGTAAAGCACTGTTATGGCTAGGGGGTCATTGCGATTTACCAAACCATGGCAAACTCTGAATACCGGAAAGTGCGAGCATGGGAGACAGACGGTGGGTGCTAACGTCCATCGTCAAGAGGGAAACAACCCAGACCGCCAGCTAAGGTCCCAAATGATCAGTTAAGTGGTAAACGAAGTGGGAAGGCCTAGACAGCCAGGATGTTGGCTTAGAAGCAGCCATCATTTAAAGAAAGCGTAATAGCTCACTGGTCGAGTCGTCCTGCGCGGAAGATGTAACGGGGCTCAAACTGATAACCGAAGCTGCGGATTTGCACGTAAGTGCAGATGGTAGGGGAGCGTTCTGTAGGTCTGAGAAGGTGTCTCGTAAGGGATGCTGGAGATATCAGAAGTGCGAATGCTGACATGAGTAGCGATAAAGCGGGTGAAAAGCCCGCTCGCCGAAAGCCCAAGGTTTCCTACGCAACGTTCATCGGCGTAGGGTGAGTCGGCCCCTAAGGCGAGGCTGAAAAGCGTAGTCGATGGGAAACGGGTTAAAATTCCCGTACTTTTATGCAGTGCGATGTGGGGACGGAGAAGGTTAGGTCATCAGACTGTTGGAATAGTCTGTTTAAGCCGGTAGGCTGGGGAGGTAGGCAAATCCGCCTTCCCTTAAGGCCGAGACGTGATGACGAGGGTCTACGGACCTGAAGTGACTGATACCACGCTTCCAGGAAAAGCCACTAAGCTTCAGCTGCATAAGAACCGTACCGCAAACCGACACAGGTGGGCAGGATGAGAATTCTAAGGCGCTTGAGAGAACTCAGGAGAAGGAACTCGGCAAATTGATACCGTAACTTCGGGAGAAGGTATGCCTCTTAGAGTGAATCCCCTGCGGGAGGAGCTTTGAGAGGTCGCAGAGAATCGGTGGCTGCGACTGTTTAACAAAAACACAGCACTGTGCCAACACGAAAGTGGACGTATACGGTGTGACGCCTGCCCGGTGCTGGAAGGTTAAGTGATGGGGTGCAAGCTCTTGATCGAAGCCCCAGTAAACGGCGGCCGTAACTATAACGGTCCTAAGGTAGCGAAATTCCTTGTCGGGTAAGTTCCGACCCGCACGAATGGCGTAACGATGGCCACACTGTCTCCTCCTGAGACTCAGCGAAGTTGAAGTGTTTGTGAAGATGCAATCTCCCCGCTGCTAGACGGAAAGACCCCGTGAACCTTTACTGTAGCTTTGCATTGGACTTTGAACAGACTTGTGTAGGATAGGTGGGAGGCTATGAAGTGGGAACGCTAGTTCTCATGGAGCCGTCCTTGAAATACCACCCTGGTGTGTTTGAGGTTCTAACCTTGGTCCGTGATCCGGATTGGGGACAGTGCATGGTAGGCAGTTTGACTGGGGCGGTCTCCTCCCAAAGTGTAACGGAGGAGTTCGAAGGTTACCTAGGTACGGTCGGAAATCGTGCTGATAGTGCAATGGCAAAAGGTAGCTTAACTGCGAGACCGACAAGTCGAGCAGGTGCGAAAGCAGGACATAGTGATCCGGTGGTTCTGAATGGAAGGGCCATCGCTCAACGGATAAAAGGTACTCCGGGGATAACAGGCTGATACCGCCCAAGAGTTCACATCGACGGCGGTGTTTGGCACCTCGATGTCGGCTCATCACATCCTGGGGCTGTAGCCGGTCCCAAGGGTATGGCTGTTCGCCATTTAAAGTGGTACGTGAGCTGGGTTCAAAACGTCGTGAGACAGTTTGGTCCCTATCTGCAGTGGGCGTTGGAAGTTTGACGGGGGCTGCTCCTAGTACGAGAGGACCGGAGTGGACGCACCTCTGGTGTACCGGTTGTGACGCCAGTCGCATTGCCGGGTAGCTAAGTGCGGAAGAGATAACCGCTGAAAGCATCTAAGCGGGAAACTCGCCTGAAGATGAGACTTCCCTGAGGGCTTGACCCTCCTGAAGAGTCGTTCGAGACCAGGACGTTGATAGGTCGGGTGTGGAAGCGCTGTGAGGCGTTAAGCTAACCGATACTAATTGCTCGTGAGGCTTGATCCTATCATTTGAGTGGCTTGGGAGACTGAGCGACGAGGTGTGGATGTGCGACACAATTGAATACCGAATATATGTGGGTTGATAGAGTATCAGCCCAGGCTTCTTCTAGTTTGTACCAGTTTATGTCTGGTGGCCATAGCGAGGTGGTCCCACGCCTTCCCATCCCGAACAGGACCGTGAAACGCCTTAGCGCCGATGATAGTGTGGCATTCGCCATGTGAAAGTAGGACACCGCCAGACGCCCGATTGCGAAGCCCAGCTCAGACGAGTTGGGCTTTTGCATTGGTGTTCGGATCTTGCCAAGCCTCCCCATGGGAGGCTTTCGTGCGTCTGGGGCGCGCTGGAGGCTGAATAAGCACAACGGCAGTGCCGTTTTGTTTACTTATTTTTTGGGCTTGACGGGTTTGACCGCTGCGGGTTTTTCGGTTGGGCTTTCCGGCTTTTTCACCTGTTTATCCGGTGCGATCTCGGTCAGCAACTGCTCCAGCAGTTTGCTGCGAGAGGCGATGTGATGATCGAAGCGCCAGTCTTTCAGTAGATCAATGGCGACGTCGAAATAACGCATGTCGATATCGTAGAGCAGGCTTAGATCGAAAGAGCGGCCCATTTCCAATGCGGTCGCCAGTTCCTTGAGCACTTGCATTTGCTGCGGGTCGTGTCCTTCTTCGATGAAACGACGTATTTTTTTGGCGGCATTCATGGGGGAAGCTCCCTTGTTGGCAATGTGCCTATCTTAGCCAATGTCGTCGGGGCTGTAACTTGCATTGGCGCAAAGCCGGACCGTCTCGCCGCTTTCCCCCCTCTACTGTGTTGTTCCTTTCTCGAATACCACCCAAAAGAACTATTTCGATTAGATCGTTTTTCCTTGTCCTTGCCCACGTCTGGCGAATGGGTTTTCCTTCACGCCGGCAGTATGGTGTGAATATGGAATTGGACTGGTCGGCCGCCTGGTCGCAGAGGGAGAAAAGATGACATCCGCGGCATATAAGCAGTACTCGGTGCTGGCCGTCAGCACTTTTGCTTTCACCGTCTGTTTCATGGTTTGGATGATGATGGGCGTGGTGGGCATTCCCGTGAAGCAGCAGCTGGGTCTGAATGAGACCGAGTTTGGGATTCTGGTGGCGATGCCGGTCTTGTCCGGCTCGCTGGTGCGGGTGCCGTTGGGCATTTGGACCGATCGTTATGGCGGTAGGGTTGTTTTGTTCTGCCTGATACTGAGCACGGTGCTGCCGATTTACCTGATGGAGTACGCCTCCCAATATTGGCATTTCTTGCTGATTGGTTTGTTCATCGGTTTGGCCGGCGGCAGCTTCTCCGTGGGTACGCCCTATGTGGCGCGTTGGTTCGACGCGCGGCATCAGGGAATGGCGATGGGGGTGTTCGGAGCGGGCAACTCAGGCGCGGCGGTGAACAAATTCGTGGCGCCGGCTTTGATCGCGCTGGGCGGCTGGACGCTGGTGCCCCAGGTTTACGCCGGGGTGATGCTGGTCACGGCACTGCTGTTTTGGTTTTGCAGTTATCACAGCCCTGCGCATTTGAGCGGCGGAGGCCAGCGTTTCATCGATCAATTGCGGGTGATGCGCGACCCTAGGGTTTGGCGCTACTCACAGTATTACTCGGTGGTGTTTGGCGGCTATGTGGGTTTGTCGCTGTGGCTGACCAAGTACTTTGTAGGCGAATACGGCTTTGATATGAAAACCGCCGCCTTTCTCGCTGCCTGTTTTTCCTTGCCCGGCGGCGTGCTGCGTGCGATCGGTGGCTGGATGTCGGACCGCTTCGGCGCATATCGCACGACGTGGTGGGTGATGTGGGTGTTGTGGGTGTGCTTCTTCATTTTGTCCTATCCGCAGACCCAGATGGTAGTGGCCACCGTCAAGGGGCCTTGGAGCTTGCATATCGGTCTGAACTCGGTGTTGTTCACTGCGATTTTGTTCATCGCCGGCGTGGCGATGGCCGTGGGTAAAGCATCGGTGTTCAAGTTCATCGCTAATGATTTTCCAGACAACATCGGCGCGGTGTCCGGCGTGGTGGGGCTGGCCGGCGGCTTGGCCGGTTTCGTGTTGCCGATTTTGTTTGGCGTGCTAGTGGATCTGGCGGGGGTGCGTTCCAGCTGCTTCATGTTGCTGTACGGCACAGTCTGCGTCAGCTTGGTCTGGATGCATTACTCGTTCAAGCCGGTGGCGGAGGAGGGTTTGCGCCGGGCTGCGGCTGGTCGTTGAGTGTGAGTTGAATGGCGGTGCTTTGACGCGAGCCGCCTTTAAAAGATTGTCAAATAGCGCTGGTCTGGCCATGACTCGGGCCGGCGGGGAGGGTGAGTCATGTCTTATGTCATCAAACGGTGGGAGCCGGAAAACGCCGAGTTCTGGCAACAGAAAGGTCAGAGCATTGCACGGCGCAATTTGTGGATTTCGATCCCGTGTCTCACGCTGGCTTTCGTTATTTCAGTATTGTGGAGCGTGGTGACTTTGAACCTGCCGAACGCGGGGTTCAACTACACCAAGGATCAACTGTTCTTGCTGACGGCCTTGCCCGCGCTGTCCGGCGCGACCTTGCGCATTTTTTATTCCTTCATGCCATCCATTGTCGGGGGGCGTAAATGGACGACCTTGTCCACCGCCTCGCTGTTGATCCCGGCGGTATGGCTGGGCTTTGCGGTGCAGGATCCGACGACGTCTTATCCGGTGATGCTGGCGATCGCCTTGCTGTGCGGGTTGGGCAGCGGGAATTTCGCCAGTTCTATGGCTAATATCGCTTACTTTTTCCCCAAGGCGCAGAAAGGCGCGGCGAACGGTTTGAACGCCGGTTTCGGCAACCTCGGCGTGTCCTTGGCTCAGTTTGTGATTCCGTTGGTGGTGACTGGCGGCATGTTCGGCGCCTTTGGCGGTGATGCGCAGCATTATGTCAAGGATGGGGTGGAGAAGAGCCTGTGGTTGCAGAACGCCGGCTTCGTCTGGGTTCCCTTCATCGTCTTGGCCACGGCGGCTGCTTGGTTCGGCATGAATGATTTGGCCGACGCCAAGGCCTCGTTTACCGAGCAGGCCGTGATTTTCCGCCGTAAGCATAATTGGCTGATGTGTTGGCTGTACATTGGCACTTTCGGCAGCTTCATCGGTTTTGCCGGTGCCTTCGCTCTGTTGACCAAAACCCAGTTTCCTGAGGTGCCGGTGGCCAAGTTCGCTTTTATCGGCCCCTTGCTCGGCGCTCTGGTGCGTCCTATCGGCGGTGTGATTTCCGACAAGCTCGGCGGCGCGCGGGTGACGCTGTGGGTGTTCGCGGTGATGGCCTTGGCTGTGGTGGGGGTGTTGCATTTTCTGCCCGCGCATGACGCGACCGGTCAATTGAGCGGCGGTAGTTTTGCCGGTTTCTTCACTATGTTCCTGTTGCTGTTCACCATGGCCGGCGTGGGCAATGGCTCGACTTACCGAATGATTCCGACCATCTTCACTACGGGCCGGCTGCGTGCTGCGGCAGGCCGAGGCGAAGAGGCGCGCAAGCAGGCCGAGGCGGATGGGGTTAAGGAATCGGCCGCGGCCGGCGGTTTCATCAGCGCCATAGGCGCCTATGGCGGCTATTTCATTCCGCAAAGCTTTGGCGCGTCAATGAAGGCGACCGGCGGGGCGGAGCCGGCGCTGCTGTGTTTCATTGTTTTTTATATCAGCTGCATGGTTTTGTGCTGGTGGTTCTATGCGCGCAAGAACGCTGAAGTGAGTTGCTGATAAGCTAAGGCAGGAAGCAGAGCCGGCGGGGCGTCGAGACGATGCCTCGCCGGTTTGTCGTTTATCGGCTTGATGGGGATGGCGGCGGCTTGGTTTGTGTTTGGGGCGGGGCTGAGCTCGGGGAACGCTCAGGGTAGTTTGACGATGTAGTTGGGCCCGCCTTCCCGCGCTTTTTGCAGGGCTTCGTTCAAGCGTTCCAGCATGGGTTTGGGGGTGTTTTCACTGCCGCGCAGAGCGCTCAGTCCTACGCAGGCCGCCGCTTTGCGTTCTTCTCCCTGGTACACGAAACTCAACTGGCGCAGCGATTTGATGAGTCTGCGAGCCAGTTCGTTGGCCCCGCTTACCCCGGTGTTGGGCAGCAGAATGATGAAGGCGTCGTCTTCTCGCCGGGCGACGAGGTCGCTGTCGCGCGTGCTTTGCAGGCAGAGGCTGCTGGCGAGGCGCAGCAAGTGGCGATGAGCCGAACCTTCGTCAAGCTCCGGCATCGGTTCCGGCACGTTCATCAAACTGAGGATCAAGCCGGAGACGGCGCCGCCGTAGCGACGCGCGCGGCCGGTTTCGGCGTGAGCGGCGGACAGCAGGCGGTGCATGCCGGCCACGCCGGTTAGCTTGTCGTCATCGGTCAGTTTGTCTTCCGCGCGCAGGCTTTTCATCAGGCTGATCGAGCGCTCTACTAAATTACGCTCAAAATCCAGCAACTGGCTCATCACCTTGGTCTCTGTGCGGTCGCTGAAGCTGTAGATCAGCATGAGCGCGCCTTCCAACTCCACCTCGCGCAGCGATAGCTGTACCTCGAAGCAGCGACCGCCGCTGGCTTGCAAGGTTAGCGAGCGGTTGTAAATCATGCTGGTGCGGCGCAGTTCGCCGGCCAGTAGTTCGGCGTCGGCGGGGTCCGGCAGGAAACGGGAAAAGGGTTGTCCAATCAGGTCGCTGTGCGGAGTGGCCAGCAGGATGGCCGCCAACTGATTGGCGCTGACGATCTGGCCATCGGCGGGAAGCGCTATGATCAGGGCGCCTTGTACGGTGTCGATCAGCGATTGAAAGGCTTGCAGTATCGCCATAGGGCTCTCCGTAAGTCGTGTGAGGCCGGCGAGTTCGCATCAGGCGTGGCCAGACGCGTAGCAATGGGGCCGCTGTCTAAAAACCTGTTCAAAGTCCGCTGCGCTTCGTGAAGCGTCGCACTGTGAGTACAAGCTCAAAATGCTCGTGTACCACTCGACCATTCCGCTGTCTCAGCCGCTTTCGTCTTGTCTCGCCTTAGCTCGCGAGATCGTAAACACGTTCTAAGTGTATTCCCTGAGTACAGATATTTCATGCTCAACTTGTTGGCCGGGACTTGGCTTGCTTATCTTTGCCGGGAAATGACCGTGCTTATCCTGGAAATCAGAATTAATTGCCTGCGTACGCTGGAAATTGTCATCAATCATGGTAAATTCGTGTTTGTACGCAAAATACACTAGCGAGAACCGTAGTCCGTCGCCACCCCTGACGCGGCTTTCGGCCCGCCCACACGGCGGTTTTCTCTCCCTTGCCCGGCTTGCCGGGTCCCTTCCGTTCGCTCCCGGGCTTCATGATCTGGCCTGGCGCGGGCAGCGCCTTGTCGGCGCAAAACAGCACCTTTGCCGCTGCGGCGATCGCGTTTGGGCGCGGGCGTCGATTTCGGCGATTCAAAAACAAATATTCGGACAAAGAAGCAGACTGCATTATGGCAAGATCACAATGGGGCTCGCGCCTCGGTTTCATCCTCGCCGCCGCCGGTTCGGCCATCGGGCTGGGGGCAATCTGGAAATTTCCCTACGTCGCCGCAACCAATGGCGGTGGCGCCTTCTTGTTTATTTACCTCGGCATCTGCCTGACGCTGGGCCTGGCGCTGATGCTGGCCGAAATGGCGCTGGGCCGCGCGTCCAAGGCCGGCGCCGTTGGCGCCTTCCGCCAGCTGGCAGGCGGAGGCTGGCCCATCATCGGCTATATGAGCGTTTTGGTGTGTTTCCTGATTCTGTCTTTCTATAGCGTGGTGGGTGGCTGGACCATCGCCTACATCGTCAAGGCGCTGGGGGGCGGCATCATGACGTCGGACGCCAAGACCCTGGGCGCCATTTTCAGCGGCTTCATCAGCGACCCGCTGGAGCCTATCGCCTACCATGCCGGCTTCGCCTTGTTGACCGTGTGGGTGGTGGCCGGCGGTGTGCAGAAGGGCATCGAGAACCTATCGAAGTTTCTGATGCCGGCCTTGTTTGTGCTGATGTTGGTGTTGATTGCCCGAGGCCTGACGCTGCCCGGGGCTTGGGACGGCGTGAAGTATTTCGTGGCTCCGGACTTTTCCAAGGTCAGCAGCGCCATGTTGGTGGACGCGCTTGGCCTGGCTTTCTTCTCGCTGTCGCTGGGCTTGGGCATCATGATCACCTACGGCTCCTATGTGAGCAAGGAATCCAATCTGCTGGGGTCGGCGTTGTGGGTGATCCTGCTGACGGTGGCGACGTGCTTCCTCGCGGGTCTGATGGTGCTGCCGGCGGTTTTCGCTTTCGGTTTCGATCCGTCCGCTGGTCCGGGCCTGACCTTCATCACCATGCCGGCGGTGTTCGCCCATCTGCCGTTGGGCCAGCTGTTCGCGGTGATGTTCTTCTGCCTGCTGCTGCTGGCGGCGCTGACCTCCTCGGTGTCCCTGCTGGAGGTGGTGACCAGTTTCGCGATCGACGAGTTCGGCCTCAAGCGTGGCCAGGCGGCCTGGGTGATGACGCTGGGGATCTTCCTGCTGGGCATTCCGGCGTCCTTGTCCCTGGGGGTGTGGAGCGAATACCAGTTGTTCGGCATGGGCTTCTTCGATCTGCTGGACTACCTGACCTCCAAGCTGCTGATGCCGCTGGGTGAACTGCTGCTGGCCTTGTTTGTTGGCTGGAAGGCGTGGCCGGTGGTGCGCCGCGAGCTGGCCGGCGAGGGCGCCGGCCGCCGCATGCGGTTGATGCGCGGCTTCTGCATGGCGATGGCGCCGGCTTTGATCGGCTGGATCATGGTGGCCAGCCTGCGCGCCGGTTAACCCGGTCTGAGCGCTCGCTCATGACGAGCCCGCCGCGAGCAGCGGCGGGCTTTGCGCTACACTTGCGGTTTTATCGCCTCATCGCAAGGAGCCGGCGTGAAGTCCTCTCTTTCCCTGGTCCTGGCAACGCTGATGTTGACCGGCTGCGCCGCGACCACTCCCACGCCGGTTTCGGCTCCCGTTTCCGAACTTCCCGCGCCGGTCCCGGCGATGACGCCCGAAGCCAGCGCGCCGCTGGCGACCCCGGCGCCGCTTGTCACCCCGCCTCCGTCAGCCGGCAAGCCGGCCAGCCGTCCGGCGGTCACGGACGCGCAGGGCGGCGAACTGCTCAACCGCTTGCTGCCGGCCGGCATTCCGGATCGCAAGGGCTGGAACGCCGACATCATCGGCGCGTTCAGCCATCTGAAAATTCCCTACACGCCGCAATACTTTTGCGCGGTGCTGGCGGTGGCCGAGCAGGAGTCCGGCTTCAGCCCGGACCCTGTGGTGCCGAATCTATCCAAGATTGTTTGGGGCGAGATCGAGCAGCGGCGGCAGAAATACCTGATTCCCGCCTTCGTGGTGGACGCCGCGATGCAGAAGAAGTCTCCGGACGGCCGCAGCTATAAGCAGCGAGTGGACGCGCTGCGCACCAAGCGCGAAATGAATGCGCTGTTTGAGGACATGGTGCGCGAGCTGCCGTTCGGCCAGACCATCTTCGAACACAAGAATCCGATTCGCGATGGCGGGCCGATGCAGGTCAGCGTGGCGTTCGCGGAAACCCATGTTCGCGCCTGGCCCTATCCTTATCATTATGCTGGCAGCCTGCGCGACGAAGTATTCACCCGGCGCGGCAGCGTGTACTTCGGCAGCGCCATCCTGCTGCAATACCCGGCGCCTTACAGCCAGATGGTCTACCGCTTCGCCGATTACAACGCCGGCCGTTACGCCAGCCGCAACGCGGCTTTCCAGCAGGCGGTGGCCCGTCTCAGCGGCCGCAAGCTGGCACTGGACGGCGACATCATGCTGTACAGCGACAAAATGAACCGTGCGCTGTCCGGCGAGACCAGCGAAACCCAGAAAGCGCTGCTGGCCATGTCCGGCCGGCTGGGCATGAGCGCGGACGAAATGCTGCGCGACCTGCGCCAGGAGAAGCTGTCCGGCTTCGCCCAGACCGCGTTGTACCAGAAAGTCTTCGCGCTGGCCGGCGCTAGGGCGCCGCGCGAGATCATGCCGCAGATCGTATTGGTCAGTCCCAAGTTCACTCGCCGCCTGACCACGGAGTGGTTTGCCCGGCGCGTGGATGGCCGCTATCAGAACTGCCTAGCGCGCGCGGGGGCTTAGAGCGTGTTTACGATCTCGAGAGCTAAGGCGAGACAAGGCGAAAACGGCTGAGACAGCGGAATGGTTGAGTGGTACATGAGCATTTTGAGTTCGGTTTCAACGCCGTATCGCGGACGAGCAGCAGATCGTAAACAGGTTCTTAATGCCGTTGGGCTTGCCTTGCCCGGCCACCTATAGTTAGAACGGGTTTGCGATCTCGCGAGCTCGCGCGAGACATTGAACAGGTTCTAACTGCCCTCCACCTCCAAGGCGGGGCCTTCGTCCATGCACGCGAACAGGAGTCCCCGATGCGCGTACATCTGAAGCTGGCGCACAAGCTGGCCTTGCTGATTGCTCCGCTGGTGCTGCTCTTGTTGTGCGGGGCCCTGTGGTTTGCCTTTGAGCAATGGAGGACGGTCCAGGCTTTACAGCGCGATCAGGCGCTGGCGGACAATGTGCAGAAAGTGGGGGAGCTGATCCACGCGCTGCAGATCGAGCGCGGCCTGAGCAACCGTTATCTGAACGAGCATAAGCCGATGCCGGCCGCCTTGCCGCGGCAAAAAGCGCTGGCCGACGCCTTGCTGGTCCGCTTGCGTCAGCAACCTGCCGACGAACTGTCGCGCAAGGCGGGCTTGTTTTTCTCCCAGCAGTTGCCAACCGTGGAGATGCTCTCTACTCTGCGCCGCGATGTGGCGCAGCGTCACATTTCGCCATTGCCGGCGTTTGAGCGTTACACCGAAGTCATCGAGCGGCTCTCCAAGGTCATCACGCTGTTCTACTCGCAAAGCGAGGACGTGCGCGCATTGGTGCAACAGTGGTCCGCCTTGCATTGCCAGACGGAGTACACCGGCCGCGCGCGCGGCTTGATCGGCGGGGTGTTGGCGGTGGGCAGTTTCAATATCAACGAATTCCGTCTGGTCAGCGGTATGGTGTCGCAGGAGGCGCTATGCCGCAGCCTGTACCGACAGAGCGAGGGTGACGAGCGCTTGCTGGACCGGGCGCTGAACGCTAGCGGCGCGTACGAATCGCTGCGCGACGCGGTGCTGGCGCGTGGTCCGGGCGCGATGCAGAGCTTGTCGAGCGAGGAATGGTTCGAGGTGGCCAGCCGGCGCATAGACGCTCTGCAGGAAGTGCAGAACGCGGTGTTGGTCCGGATTCGAGACGCACTGGCGGCGCAGCAGTCCGCTGCGCGTTGGCAAAGCTGGCTGGCCTTGGCGGTATTGGCCGGGGTGCTGTTGCCCATCGCCGCCGCATTGCTGCTGGCGCGCAGCATTCTGCGGACCTTGGGCGCGGAGCCGGATGAAGTGGCGCACGGCATGCGCGAGCTGGCTGGCGGCCAGCTGGACTTCCGCCTGCGGCTGGCCTCCTCCGACGACGATAGCCTGGCTGCGCATATTCGCCAGATGGGGCGGAAGCTGAGCGGGGTGATTCTGCAGGTGCAGCAGGACGCGGACGCGGTGGCCAACGCCGCGCTGCAATTGAACAGCGCTTCGCAGGGCTTGTCCGACAGCGCTTGTCGCACTTCCTCCGATATCGAGCAGACCAGCCACGCGGTGGACGAGATTGCCGGGCAGATGTTCGCGATGGCCCGCGATGCCAGCCTCAGCGGCGACGTGGCCAGCGAAGCCGCGCGCCAGGCGGAGGAGGGCAGGCGGGTTGTCGGCGAAACCATAGAGGCGATGCACGTGATCGCCCAGCGAACCGACATCATCGACGACATCGCTTATCAGACCAATTTGCTGGCGCTCAACGCCGCCATCGAAGCTGCGCGCGCAGGCGAGCTGGGCAAGGGCTTTGCCGTCGTGGCCGATGAAGTGCGCAAGCTGGCGAAGCGTAGCCAAGCCGCGGCCAAGGAAATCGGCCAGGTGGCGGCGGGCAGCGTGCGGCTGGCGGAGGCGGCGGGCAAAAGCCTGAGCGCCATTGTCGAATCCAGTCAGCAAACCCGGCAACTGGTGCGGGATATTTCCAAAGAGGCCGTGGTCCAGGCGCAGCACGTGGGCGGCATTAACCAGGTAATGCAGGGGCTGAGCCAGCTGTCTCAGGGCAATGCCGCCGCCAGCGAGCAATTATCGGCGGCGGCGCAGGAGGTGTCGCAACGCGCCGGCAGCCTGCGTCGGCAGATGGCTTATTTCCGCCGCCCAACCGACGGCTAGCGCACTTCGCGCATGTCGTCGCGCTGGACGCGCAGCCGCACTGGCGCGCCGTCGGCCAGCAAGTCCGCCGGATTGCGGTTCAGCCGGTCCACCTGCAGCAGCGCGCCGGCGCTTTCCACCTGATAGCGGACGATATTGCCCAGCAGCTGGCGTTGCTTCACCACCGCCGGCAAGCTGTCCGTTTCCGCGCTGTCGCCGGGCAACAGTTGAATGGACTCCGGGCGGATCGCCAGATGGCCCTGGATTTCCAGGCCGAACAGCGCCCGGCTGTCGCCGACGGACAGTAGATTGTAATTGCCCATGAAGCGGGCGACGAACTCGGTGGCCGGCTGGGTGTAGATGGTTTCGGCCGCGCCTTCCTGTTCCACTTTCCCCTGGTTCATCACGAAGATGCGGTCGGACAGGGTCAGAGCCTCTTCTTGGTCGTGGGTCACGAAAATAGTGGTTAGCCCCAGCCGGCGTTGAATGTCGCGGATCTGTTCGCGCAGATTCTTGCGGATGCGCGCATCCAATGCCGACAGCGGCTCGTCCAACAGCAGAATGCGCGGTTCCACCACCAGCGCGCGCGCCAGGGCCACCCGCTGGCGTTGGCCGCCGGAGAGCTGATGCGGATAGTGGTTCTCCTTGCCGGACAGCTCCACCAGCGCCAGCGCCTCCGCTACCTTGCGGCGGATGTCGGCGGCGTCGCGCTTCTGCATCTTCAGGCCGAAGGCGATGTTCTCGCCTGCGCTCATATTGGGAAATAGCGCATAGCTTTGAAACACCATGCCGATGCCGCGTTTTTGCGGCGCGCAGGCCGTGATGTCCTCGCCTTGCAGGCGGATGGCGCCGCCGCTGGGCGTCTCGAAGCCGGCGATCATCCGCAGCACCGTGGTCTTGCCGCAGCCGGACGGGCCCAGGAAAGTGACGAACTCGCCCGCCTCCACCCTCATATTGAAGTCGTGCACCACCGTGTGCTGGCCGTAGCGTTTGTGCAGATTTTGGATGTCCAGGTATGCCATTGTGGGGTTCTTTCTTATTCCGAGGCGGTGGCATCGCGCAGCGCGCGACGGTGACGGCCGGCCACCTGTAGCAGGCCCATGGCCGCCCAAGTGATCAAAAAGGCGATGATGGCCAGCGCCGCCGGTTCGTAAGCGCGGTTGGCGCCGATCAACTGCAGATAAGGGCCGAAGGCCGGCCGCGCCAGCAAGCTGGCCATGGTGAACTCGCCGATGACGATGGCGAAGGTCAGAAACGCGCCGGACAACAGCGCGGACTGGATATTGGGGAAGATCACCCGCAGCAGAATCACTCGCCAGCCGCCGCCCAGGCTTTGCGCCGCCTCGGCCAGAGATCGCACATCGATGGCGGACAGACCGGCGTCGATGGAGCGGTATAGATAGGGCAGGGCCAGCGTCACGTAGCTGCAGACCAGCAATAGATCCGTGCCGCGCTCGCTGCCGGTCAAGGGCAGCCAGGCATCGCTGCCGAACAAGCGCAGATAGCCGAAAACGATGACGATGGCCGGAATCACCAACGGCAGCAGGGTGATGAACTCCACCAGCGGACGCAGCCGCGGTAGCCGGAGTTGGATCCAGAACGCTGTGGGCGCCACCAGCAGGATGCCGATGACGATGGTGAATAGGGCCATCAGCGCGGAATAGGCGAAGCTTTGCTGAAAGCCCGGATCCTGCAGCACCAGTTTGTAGGCTTCCAGGCTGTAACCCTCGCGCAGCATCTTCAGGCTGAATTCGAAGGTGGCCAAGAGCGGCAGAAGGAAGTACAGGCCGCCGGCGATGACCGCGATCCAGGCACCCAGACGCGACGATGGTTTGTGGGCTGGCTGGTGTTTCATACCCGGCTCCTTTCCGCGCGGCCGCGCAGCCAGATATAGGCGGCGTTGGACAGGCCGGTGACCATGATCATGCCCAGCGCCAGCGCGTAGCCCAGGTTCTGATCGTGCAGCACGTCGCCGCGGATTTGCGCGTACAGCAGGATGGTGACGATGTTGAGCGAACTGCCGGTCAGCGCGTAGGCGGTGGCCACCGCGCCGAAGGCGTTGGCGAACAGCAGCAGCGCCGCGCCCAGGATGCTGGGCCACAGCACCGGCAGCGCGATGCGGCTCCAGTAGGCGAAAGCGGAGCCGCCCAGGCTGTCGCAGGCTTCGCGCCATTCGGTTTTGAGGCCGTCGATGGCTGGGCTGACGATCAGCACCATCAGCGGAATCTGAAAGTACAAATAAGTCAGCGTCAGGCCGCTGAAGCTGAGAATGCTGAAACCGCCGGCATAGAGATCGAAATCCAGGTAGCGGCGCAACAGCACCGTCACCAGGCCCATGCGGCCCAGCGTGGCGAGAAAGGCGAAGGCCAGCGGCACGCCGGCGAAGTTGGACGCCACGCCGGAGAAGGTGGCCAGCGTCGGGCGAATCCAGCCCGGCAGCCGGCCGCGGATTGCCGCGAGGGCCAGCAACAGGCCGAAGACCGCGCCCAAGAGCGCCGAGGCGGCGCTGATCTGCAGGCTGATCTTGTAGGCGTCGAGAATCGCCGGCTCGAACAGCCGGGCGATGTTGTTCAGCGTGAAATGGCCGTCGGCGTCCTGGAATGCCCCCAACAACAAGCGAGCGGTGGGCAGCAGCAGGAACAGCAGCGCAAACAGAAAGAACGGCGCCACGCCCAGCCAGGACAGCGAGACGAAGCCGCCGCCGGCGCGGCGCGGCGACGCCGGGCCGGCTCGGCCGGCGAGGGAGTTGGAAGATGCGGACATGAGGGCGTGTTTCCAAAGAGAGCCCGCGCGCGGCGGAAGCGCCGCGCGCCAATCAGGGCGAAACGGCTTATTTGACGTTGCTGCCCACCACGCTGTCCCACTGCTTGGTGATCACCGCCTTGTACGCCTCTTGTTGTTCCAGCGTGGGGAACAAGGCTTTCTTATAGGCGGCGGCGTCCGGCATCCGGCTCAGCAGGTCCTGCGGGATTTTCTTGCGGGCGGCCAGATCGTTGAAGCGGGTGGGATGGCAATACCCCTTGAGCCAGGCCAACTGGCCTTCGTCGGAGAACAGGTATTCCTGCCACAGTTTGGCCGCGTTGGGGTGCGGCGCGTAAGCGCTGATGCCCTGGGCGTAAACACCCGCCACCACGCCGGTTTTGGGCACCACCACCTCCACCTTGGGGTTGCCTTTCAAGGTGTCGCGGTCGGCCAAGGCGTTGTAGTCCCAGCGGATCACGATGGGCGTGCTGCCCTGGGCCAGCGAGGCAGCTTTGCCGATC
Organism: Chromobacterium sp. Rain0013; assembly: GCF_015291765.1. Taxonomy (NCBI): domain Bacteria; kingdom Pseudomonadati; phylum Pseudomonadota; class Betaproteobacteria; order Neisseriales; family Chromobacteriaceae; genus Chromobacterium; species Chromobacterium sp. Rain0013. The sequence continues at coordinate 4,339,914 of NZ_CP031514.1, read as the reverse complement.
ACCGGCACAAAATTGCCGTTCTTGTTCAGCTGCGCGAAGAATTTGAGGCCGGCGTCGGCGGCCTTGGCCACATTGCCCTTGGATTGGGACAAGCCGGCGGCGAACACGCCCTGGATCGCCTGGTTGGCGGCGCGCGGGTCCCCGGCCAGCGCCACCGCGTTCTTGTATTCCGGCTTCAGCAGATCGCTCCAGTCGGTCGGCGTTTTGCTTACCAGGTCCTTGTTGACTTCGAAGGCCAGCACGCCGTAGTAATCGCCATACCAATAGCCGTCTTTGTCCTTGACGCTGTCCGGAATGGTTTTCCAGTTGGACACTTTGTATGGCTGAAGCAGACCCGCGGCCTTGGCTTGCGGACCGAAAGACAGGCCCACGTCGATCACGTCCGGCGCCTGCGGGCCCTTATTGCTCTTGTTGGCCTTGATTGCCTCCAGTTCGTCGGCCGAGCCGGCGTCTGGATTCAGTTCGTTCACTTTGATGCCGTACTTGGCCTTGAAGCCGGCGATCACGCCGCCGTAGCCGCACCAGTCATGGGGCAGGGCAATCACGTTCAGCTCGCCTTCCTTCTTGGCGGCCTGGATCAGCGCGTTCAGGTTGTCGGCAAAAGCGGTATTGGCCAGCAGGGCCAGAGCGCCCAGCACGGCGCAGCGCAACGGTTTGTTCATGGCATCCATCCCTTTGGACTAGGTCAAATAAAAACGATGCTGATGGTATTCCGCGTAGATGACATTCCGGTTTACGACGCATGGCAATTTGATTGCAGATTGGTGACGAATCAGCGGAGGAACAGCCATAGCCGTTTGCGGCAGTTAATTTCCTTGTCATTTTTTGTTGGTAAAAAGCCGGCGGAGACCTGATTGTTGGACTAGTCCTGATGCCTGAACCGAAACCGCTTTCCCAGGCCGCGCGGATACGCGCGGCCTTATTGCAGCAAATCGAGGGCGGCTTGTTGCGGCCCGGCGGTCGTTTGCCGTCGGAGCGCGCGCTGGCCGAGCTGTTCGCCACCACTCGCATTACCTTGAAAGAGGCGCTGGGCGTGCTGGAAGCCGAGGGGCGGGTGTATCGCGAAGAACGGCGCGGCTGGTTCGTTGCCTTTCCGCGCCTGGAATACGCGCCGCTCTATGGCAACCATTTCCAACAAATGGCCGACACGCAGCAACGGGCGGCGGAAACCCGGCTTTTAAGCGTCGAGACCGTGCTGGCTTCGCCCGAATTGTGCCGGGCGCTGGAGGTGCCGCCCTTGAGCTCTTTGTGGAAAATATGCCGTCAGCGCAGCCTGGACGGGCGAGTGGCGTTATACGTGGAGCACTTTCTGCGGCCGGAGCGTTTTCCGGACATCCAGTGCCAGGACCTGAGCCAATCGTTGACCGGGCTGTATCGCCATCGTTACGGCATCGAATACGCGGCCGCGGCTTTCGACATCCTGCCGGCCGCGGCGCAGGGGCGTGTGGCCCAGGCGCTGATGCTGGCCGAGGGGAGTCCGGTGCTGTTGATACGGCGCATCAATCGCGATGCCGCCGGCGCTGCGCTGGACTGCGATTACGAATACTGGCGGCATGACGCAGTGCGTCTACGCGTGGACAGTCCTGCCGCCGAGGCTGCGAATTGAGCTACCATCGCGGCATTGGACACTGTTTACAGGAGATCTCATGAGCCGAGTTTTAGTGTTGTACACCGGTGGCACCATAGGCATGACCGAAACCCCGGACGGTCTGGCGCCGTCGCCGGGCCTGTTGCCGGGCCTGTTGGAGCGCTTTCGCCGTCCCGGCCTGGATTTCGACGTGGTCGAATTTGACGAGTTGATCGACTCCTCCGCCATCGAGCCTCGTCACTGGAACCGCATCATCGCCGCGTTGGCCGAGCGTTATGGCGACTACGACGGTTTCGTCGTCATCCACGGCACCGACACCATGGCCTATACCGCAAGCGTGCTGGCCTTCGCCCTGCGCGGCCTGGCCAAGCCGGTGGTGCTGACCGGCGCGCAACTGCCGTTGCTGCATCCGCGCTCCGACGGCTGGAACAATGTCGCCGATGCGCTGGAAGCGGCCAGCCAGCCTGAACTGCATGAGGTCGCCATCGCCTTCGACCGCCTGCTGCTGCGCGGCAGCCGCGCACGCAAGCTGGACGTTGAGCATTTCGCCGGCTTCGGCTCGCCCAACGCGGAGCCGCTGGCTCGCTTCGCCATCCATCCGCATTGGAACAAGGCGGCCTGGTTGCCGGGGGAGGGAGAATTTCAGCCAAAGGCGCTGCGCGAAGATCTGAGTATCGCCTGCCTGTTCCTTAGCCCGGGCCAGGGGGCTGCGCTGGCTGGCCGCCTGATGGCGGACCCGGCCTTGGACGCCGCGGTGCTGATGAGCTACGGCAGCGGCAACGCGCCGGCAGATCCGGCGCTATTGAATGGCGTGAAGGCCTTGACCGCGCGGGGCGGCGCGGTGCTCAACATCACGCAGGCGCCGAGGGGGGCGGTGGAAGTGGGCGCTTACGCCGCCAGCCAGCCGCTCGCGCGCGCCGGCGCGGTGGCGGGGGCGGACCTGACGCCGGAGGCGGCGCTTGCCAAGTTGCACGTGTTGCTGTCCGCCGGTCTTAGTGGCCCGCAACTAGCGGCGCAACTGGCCAGGCCCCTGCGCGGCGAGATGAGCGCGCATTAAAACGCCGTTCACTACTCGGGCTGCTCATTTTTTAAGCGGCCTTTTTTTGTGTCGGTTTTTCAGGGCCTTGTCGCGCTTGTCCACAGCTCGCCCACATGGCTTTGCACCTTGGGTGTGGGCAAGCGGCAGGGCGACCGACGGCGGCCAGCTATGGCCGGAACTGGTGCTTTCTTACCGCTATGTCATGAGTGGGTATGCTGTTTTGCCTAAAAAATAAGCGGCCGAAAATGCGCTTGGCAGAACAAGGACTTGGCTGTCTTATCCACAATTGTCCCACATGGCTTTTCACGCTGGATGTGAGTAATCCAGTGATTTGCCTGTTTTTTGATCAATGCGGACAAATCCATTTCACGGCAAGGGCTTAGCTTCCTTGTCCACAGTTGGCGCACAGGGCTGTCCCCTCTGCTTGTTGAGAACAGCTGTCCGGCTGTTGATAGCGCGGCAAGCGGCGTATAATTGACCGCTTTTCCGTATTTTGAAAGCCGCGGTATGTTCAAGGGCGCGACACGGCCGTTGAAGATCGCCATCGTAGGGCCGGAGTCTTGCGGCAAGACCACGTTGGCGCGCGCGCTGGCGGCTGCGTTGAATGCATCGGGCATTGCCGCCGCCTGGGTGCCGGAATACGCGCGCGACTATTTCGCCACGCGTCCGTATCGTTCCACGCCGGAGATTATTGAGGAAGTGGCGCGAGGACAGTTGGCGGCGGAACAGGCATTGGCCGCCGACGTCCAAGTCTTGGTGTGCGACACCACCGCATTGAATTGCAAGATCTGGAGCGAGGTGGCGCATGGGCGCTGCAGCCCGGGCTTGTTGGAGCTGTACCGGCCTGGCGATTACGCCTTGACTCTGCTGGCCGAGCCGGACATTCCCTGGGAGCCGGATCCGCTGCGCAGCCACCCGACTCAACGCGACTGGTTGTTCGGGCTCTACCGGCAGGCGCTGGAAGAGGCGGGCATTGACGCCACCAGGGTGAGCGGCGCGCACGAACAGCGCATGGCCCAGGCGCGGGCCGCGCTGGCCGCGATTTGGCCGGGTGAATTGCCTAAATTTTGACCGGCAAGAAGAAAGCGCTGGAAATTCAGCAAATTGCCGCAATTATCCACAACAGGCCCACAAGCTTGTCCTGCCATGGCGTGGATAGATGTCGGCAATAGATTAAAAAATAAGCGACAGTAAAAAGGCGTGAAAAATGAAGGCGCTGCGGTTCTTGTCCACAGCCCGCTCACAGCCCTGTCCCAATCGAGTGTGCAAAAATGAATGAAACCTTTGAATTGAGCGGCGAATACATCGCCTTGTGCGACCTGCTGAAAATCTGCAATGTTTGCGATTCCGGCGGCGCCGCCAAACATTTCATCGCCGAAGGCAATGTGCGGGTGGACGGTCAGGTGGAACTGCGCAAGACCTGCAAGATCCGCGCGGGTCAGCAGGTGAGCGGGGACGGCTTTTCCATCCGCGTCGCGGCGCCATGAACGACGACGACTTTGACCCGCCGCCGGAAGCGCCCGAGCCCCCGCCGGATGACGCTTGCTGCGGCAGCGGCTGCGACCCGTGCATCTGGGACAGTTATAACGCGCTGATGACGGAATACCGCGCCAAACTGGCCGCCTGGGAACTGCGCGAAGCTGCGCGCCAGGCCGCCGCCAACGGACAATGAGCATGGCCAGCATCGATCTGCATTTCCATTCCCACGCTTCCGACGGCGCTTTGCCGCCGGAGCAGGTGATCGCGCGCGCCGCCGAGCGCGAAGCCACGCTAGTGGCGCTGACGGACCACGACTGCACCCACGGCTTGGCCGCGGCGCGGGCCGAGGCGGCGCGGCGGGGCCTGGCCTTCCTCAACGGCGTCGAGGTTTCGGTCACCTGGGGCAAGCACACCGTGCACATCGTCGGTCTGGGCATTGATCCGGAACAGGAGACGCTGGCCGCCGGCCTGCAATCCATCCGCGACGGCCGCGTCAACCGCGCGCGGCAGATGTCGGACGAACTGATCAAGGTGGGCATACAAGGCGCGTTTGAAGGCGCGATGGCGCTGTGCGACAACCCGGAAATGATAGGCCGCACCCATTTTGCCCGCTTCCTGGTCAATAGCGGGCAGGTCAAGGACGTGCGCACCGTGTTCCGTAAATTCCTGACCCCGGGCAAGCCCGGCTACGTGGCGCAAGAATGGGCCAGCCTGGAGGACGCGGTGGGCTGGATCCGCGCCGGCGGCGGCGAGGCGGTGATCGCCCACCCTGGCCGCTACGATATGGGCCGTACCTTGATCGAGCGGCTGATCAACGACTTCAAGCTGGCCGGCGGCCGCGGCATCGAAGTGGCCAGCGGCAGCCATAGCCTTGACGATATGCACAAGTTCGCCTTGTTGGCGGCCCGTCACGAGCTGTACTCCAGCGCCGGCAGCGATTTCCACGCGCCAGGCGAGGGCGGCCGCGACGTCGGCCGCACCGACGACCTGCCGCCGATCTGCAAACCCATTTGGGACGCGCTGGCCGCGCGCATCATTCACCCGGAGACCCTCGCATGAGCTTGACCAGCGCCTATCTCGCTACCAGCCTAGATGGTTTCATAGCGCGCGCAGACGGCGCGCTGGACTGGTTGGAGCAAGTGGCCTGTGAAGACGAGGACTACGGCTACGCCGACTTCATGGCGACAGTGGACGTATTGCTGATGGGAAGCGCCACCTTCCGCAAAGTACTGTCGTTTCCCGAGTGGCCCTATGCCGGCCTGCGCGTGGTCGTGGCCAGCCGTAGCCTGCAGCCGGCCGATATACCGGCGGCGCTGCGCTCGCAGGTGGAATTAAGCGCCGCGGCACCCCCACGCCTGCTGGCGGATCTACGGACTTCTGGCGCACGCCATGTCTATGTGGACGGTGGCCGGCTGGTATCCGCTTTCCTGCGCGCCGGTCTGTTGGACCGGCTGATTCTCAACCGAGTGCCGGCGCTGCTGGGGGCCGGTATTCCGTTATTCAGCGGCCTGGATGGCGACATCAGGCTGCAACACCAGAGCACGCGGGCTTATGCCAGCGGCCTGTTGCAAAGCAGCTATTTGATCAATCGCGCGGCGGAAGCCGCAGAGCAGCTCTGAGGCGAACGCGCCATGGCACAGTTTTTCATGATCCACCCGGATAACCCGCAAGCACGGCTGGTGCGCGAAGCGGTGAAGATCCTGCGCGAGGGCGGGGTGGTGGTCTATCCCACCGACTCCTGTTACGCGCTTGGCTGTATGTTGGGCGACAAGCCCGCGATGGAACGCATTCTGGATATCCGCCAGCTGGACCTGCGCCATCATCTGACTCTGGTCTGCCACAATTTGTCCGAACTGGCCAATTACGCCAAGGTGGACAACAGCCAGTTCCGCATGCTGAAAGCCGCCACTCCCGGCAGCTATACCTTCATTCTGCAAGCCACTCGCGAAGTGCCGCGCCGCACCCTGCACCCCAAGCGCTCCACCATTGGGCTGCGTGTGCCGGATCACAAAGTGGCGCTGGCCTTGCTGGAGGAGCTGGGCGAGCCGATTTTGTCCTGTACCCTGATGCTGCCCGGCGACGGGGAGCCGCTGACCGACCCGTATGAAATCCGCGAGCGGCTGGAGCACGCGGTGGATGCGGTGATAGACGGCGGCTGGTGCGGCACCGAGCCCACTACCGTGATCGATATGACCGAGGGCGTGGAACTGCTGCGCCGCGGCAAGGGTGATCCGGCGCTGTTCGGTCTATAAGCGCCGCCTTTGCCTCACTACACTGTTTTCAACCCACAAGAGACATCATGGGCGATATTAATCTGATCCAGAAAATCACAATTTACGCGCTGCCGGTGTTGTTCGCCATCACGCTGCACGAGGCCGCCCACGCCTATGCCGCGCGCCGTTTCGGCGACAGCACCGCCTATATGATGGGGCGGATGACGCTGAACCCGCTCAAGCATATCGACCCGATCGGCACCGTGCTGCTGCCCTTGCTGTCCGTGACGCTGGGCGGCTTCATCTTTGGCTGGGCCAAGCCGGTGCCGGTCAACTTCGGCGCGCTGCGCAAGCCGCGCGAGCATGGCAGGCTGGTGGCCGCCGCCGGGCCGGCCTCCAACCTAGTGATGATGCTGATGTGCTGCTACTCAAGCTGGCCATCGGCATGGATACGAGCTACAGCGAACCGCTGGCGCTGATGAGTCAGGCCGGCATTGGCATCAATATCTCGCTGATGCTGCTCAACCTGCTGCCCATCTTGCCGCTGGACGGCGGCCGCATCGTGGAAAGCTTTCTGCCTCCAGGCATGGCCTGGAAGTACTCCAAGCTGGAGCCTTACGGCATGTGGGTGCTGCTGGCCTTGATCGCCACCGGCTTGCTGACCACCATTTTGCGGCCGTTCTACGGTTTGATGTACGGGCTGGTGCGCGCCTTGATTTAAAGCGCCCGGTTCACACTAATCCTGACGCGCCGGAATTCGTTTCCGGCGCTGTTGCGCTTATTACCCGAAACGGAATTCATATATGTTCGCCAACCGCATTCTTTCCGGCATGCGCCCCACCGGCAGCCTGCACCTTGGTCATTACCACGGCGTGATCAAGAACTGGGTGCAGCTGCAAAGCACCCACGATTGCTACTTCATGGTGGCGGACTGGCACGCGCTGACGACCAATTACGACGACGTCTCCATCATCGGCAAGAGCGTGTGGGACATGGTGATAGATTGGCTGGCCGCCGGCGTGGACCCGGAGCAGGCTACTGTTTTCATCCAGTCCAAAGTGCCGCAGCACGCTGAACTGCACCTGGCGCTGTCCATGGTGACCCCGCTGTCCTGGCTGGAGCGCGTGCCCACCTACAAGGACCAGATCGAAAAACTATCCACCAAGGACCTGGGCACCTACGGCTTTCTCGGCTATCCGCTGCTGCAAGCCGCCGACATTCTGATCTACAAGGCCGGCCTGGTGCCGGTGGGCGAAGACCAGGTGCCGCACATCGAACTGACCCGCGAAGTGGCGCGCCGCTTCAACAACCTGTTTGGCCGCGAGCCCAACTTCGAAGAGTTGGCCCGCGCCGCGGTGAAGAAGATAGGCAAGGCCGGCAAGGAGTTCGACCGCCTGCGCACCGCCTATCTGCAAGACGGCAACGCCGAAGCGCTGGCCGGCGCGCGCGAGATCCTGGCCGCCAGCCAGAACCTGGGCGCTGCCGATCGCGAGCGGCTGTTCGGCTGGCTAGAGAACAAGGGCAAGAGCATTCTGGCCGAATGCGAGGCGATGCTGACCGAGGCGTCCAAGATGCCGGGTCTGGACGGCCAGAAGATGTCCAAGTCCTACGGCAACACCATCACCATGCGCGAAGACCCCGCCACCGTCACCAAAAAAGTGCGGGCGATGCCGACCGATCCGGCCCGCGTGCGCCGCACCGATCCGGGCAGCCCGGACAAATGCCCGGTATGGCAGCTGCACCAGGTGTACAGCGACGCCGATACCCGCGAATGGGTGAAGCAGGGCTGTACCAGCGCCGGCATTGGTTGCCTGGACTGCAAGCAACCGGTGATAGACGGCGTACTCCGCGAACAGCAGCCGATGTTTGAACGCGCCGAGCAGTATCTGAGCAATCCCAACTTGGTCAAGGAAGTGGTGGCCGCCGGCAACGCCAAGGCCGAGCAAGTGGCGCGCGCCACCATGCAGGACGTCAAGGAAGCGATGGGGCTGGGCTACTGAGCGCCTTTGTCTGGATGGATGCGAAACGCCCGGCTTGCCGGGCGTTTTTCTTGGCATGGCGGATGTTCCGCCGCGGGGAAGCTTTAGCCGTCGTTTGGCGACAAACGGCGGCTTTTGGCATCGGTTCGACCGCGCGGCTCAGAGCGACGCGCAGCAGGTCGTAAACCGTTTCTTAAAGCCTGTTCACGATCTCGCGAGCTAAGGCGAGACAAGGCGAAAACCGCTGAGAAAGCGGAGTGTACACACGGTACATGAGCATTTCGAAGCGGTTTTCACCGTGTCACGCCTCACGAAGCGCAGCAGATTGTGACAGGCACTTAGGCAAAAGCCTGGCACACATCCACCCAGTCCGCCTGGGTAATGTGGTGCAACTGCTGCGGCGACAGGCGCACCGCGCTGTGGACGGCGCCGGCGGCCGGAAGCACTTCGTCGTAGGCCTGCAAGGATACGTCCAGATAGATGGGCAGCTCGGTGGCGAGGCCGAACGGGCAGACGCCCCCCACCGGGTGGCCGGTGATGGCTTCCACCTCGTCCGGCGGCAGCATCTTGCCCTTGCCGAAGGCGTCCTTGAATTTGCGGTTGTCGATGCGGGCGTCGCCGCGGGCGACCAGGATCACATCGCGGCCGTCGTTCAGGCGGAAGGCCAGCGTCTTGGCGATGCGGCCGGGCTCCACGTCGTGGGCGGCGGCGGCCTCCGCCACGGTGGCGGTGCTGACTTCCAGCTCTATGATGGGGATGTCCAGCTGACGGGCGGCGAAAAACGCCTGGACGGACGCTAAGCTCATGATGGCCTCAAAGCGAAAGGGTGGAGCGTTTAATTATTCCGCTCCATCCTTTGCTTGTGAAGCGTTTTTACTTCAGCTTTGCCGGGTGATGTCGCTCAGCTTATCGGCAATATCCTGCGAGGTGGCAGCCTGTTCTTCCGAGGCGTTGGCGATTTCCACCACGAAATTGCGCATGGTGTTGATCTCGCCAACGATGGTGTGTAGTGCGGCTTCGGCTCGTTGGAAGTCGCTTTCGGTTGTTTGCACCTGGTCGCGCCCCAGTTCGATGGCGCGCACGTTTTGCTGCACTTCTCCCTGGATCGCACGGATCATGTCTCCGATTTCCTGGGTGGCCTTGGTGGTGCGCTCGGCCAGTTTGCGCACTTCATCCGCCACCACGGCGAAGCCGCGTCCCATCTCGCCGGCTCGCGCCGCCTCGATCGCCGCGTTCAAGGCCAAGAGATTGGTCTGATCCGCAATGTCTTTGATCACGTTGACGATCTGGCCGATGGTTTCCGAGCGTTTGCCCAGCGACATCAGGCTGTCGGCGGTTTGGCGAACCATATTGCCCACTTGCTGCATGCTCTGGCTGGTGTCGTTGACGATGGCCACGCTTTTTTTGGCCTCGCCCAGCATGAGGTCCGCGGATTCGGAAGCCGATGAAGTCTGCACCGCGACGTTTTCTATCGTGGCGCTCATCGCTTGCATATTGTCGGAGAGCTCGTTGACGCGCGCCTCCAGGAATTCGCGGCGCTGGTTGCCATGGTCCTGCAATTCTTGGGCGCGGATTTCGGCGGACACGTCCTGGAAGCTGGCCATGAAGCAGAGCAGTTGGTCGGGATGGGCAGAGTCCCAGATCGGGAATACCTTGGTCTTGAACATCACCTCGCCCACCGGAATCATCGCGATGTGCTGGTCTATCTTGCGGCTGGCCAGGTCGGCCAGGATGCGGCGGTTGTGCTCCGGATTTTGGTGGAACTGATGAATGCTGTGGCCATGAGCGTGATTGACGTCGACCCCGGCTCGGAATTTCTGGTTCATCATTTCCCGGTGTCGGCCCAGGATGTCGCGCGCGGTCTTGTTCATGTAGAAGATCACGTTGTCGCGGCTGGTGTCGCACAGCATGATCAGATTATCGGCGTGGTCCAGCACGCTTTCCAACTGGCGCACCTGCCGCGCCGTGTCCGCGGTTTTGTCCACCGCTTTCATGAAGCCGAACATCCTCATCTCCCGCCTGCCAACCTGTTGGAAGGCTGCTGCGCGTTCGCGATACGACGTAGAAAACCGCATTCAGAATGCAGACGTACCCTAGGTACGTTCCGCTTCTTCAGCCGTTTTCGTCTCGTCTCGTTCTAGCCCGCGAGCCTTCGAGCAGGTTCTACGTGTTTTTACTCAAGAAACCGCTGCTTGTGGTTTGGCTTAGATGGGAGGGGAATGCAAGACTTTTTTGATTTAAATCAAATGCAAGTCATGGATTTTAAACGGCTTATTTATTCTCCCAGAGGCAGTAGCAGGGTCTCCTTGACCTCTTCCATCACCACGTAGCTTTTGGACTCCTTGGCAGACGGCAGCTGTAGCAGGATGTCGCCCAGCAGCTTGCGGTACATCGACATGTCCGGAATGCGCGCTTTGATCAGGTAGTCGAATTCGCCAGACACCAGGTGGCATTCCAGAATTTCCGGGATACGCATGATTTCGCGACGGAAGGCGTCGAAAATATTGCCGGATTTGGCCTCCAGCTTGATCTCCACGAAGACCAACAGCGCCGCGCCCATCGCATGCGGATTGAGGCGGGCGTAATAGCCTTCGATGATGCCGTCGCGTTCCATTCGACGTACTCGTTCGGTGCACGGCGTGGTGGAAAGTCCCACCTTTTCAGAGAGTTCCGTCATCGAGATGCGGCCGTTTTTCTGCAGCAGGCGCAGGATTTTCAGATCGGTTTTATCCAGTGCCTTATCGCCGCTTGCGCTTTTCTTCATGTTTTCACTGTGTATATAAAATTTTGCAGTTTAAAAATCTGTAGTCTGACGATACTTTGGTGAAAAAACCCAGTGTTTCATTAATATACTACGCGAAATCACTATAGACATGTAGTGCTGCAAACGGAGAGAGAAAATGAAGGTGATCGTGCTGGGCGGCGGTGTGTTGGGCGTGTCCACGGCTTGGTATCTGGCCAAGGCGGGCTGCGAGGTGACGGTGCTGGAGCGTCAGGAGGGCGTGGCGCTGGAAACCAGTTTTGGCAACGCCGGCCAGATTTCCCCCGGATACTCCACGCCCTGGGCCGCGCCGGGCATTCCGCTGAAGGCGGCCAAGTGGCTGTTCCAGCGCCATGCGCCGTTGGCGGTGAAGCCGGACGGCAGCTTGTATCAGCTGCAATGGATCGCCAAGATGCTGGCCAATTGCAATGAAGACGCTTACGCGGTCAACAAGAGCCGGATGATGCGTCTGGCCGAATACAGCCGCGACAAAATGAAAGAGCTGCGCGCAGAAACCGGCATCGGCTACGAAGCGCGCCAGGGTGGCACGCTGCAGCTGTTCCGCAGTCAGGCTCAAGTGGACGGCGTCAGCAAGGATATCGCCGTGCTCAAGGAGTGCGGCGTGGACTTCAAAGTGTTGGACCGGGACGGCTGCGCGGAGGTGGAACCGGCGCTGGCCAGCGTCAAGCACAAGCTGACGGGCGGCCTGCAACTGCCCAATGACGAAACCGGCGACTGCAATCTGTTCACCGCGCGCCTGGCCGAGATGGCGCGCGCCAAGGGCGTGGAATTCCGCTTCGGCGTGACTGTGGACGGCATTGAGAGCGACGGCAAGCGCATTACCGGCATCCGTGTCGGCGACGATTTGCTGACCGCGGATCACTACGTGGTGGCGATGGGCAGCTTCTCCCGCGACATGGTCAAATCGCTGGGCATCGACATTCCAGTCTACCCGGTCAAGGGCTATTCGCTGACGGTGCCGATCACCAATCCGGCCGGCGCGCCGGTGTCCACGGTGCTGGACGAAACCTACAAGGTGGCGATCACCCGCTTCGATGATCGCATCCGCGTCGGCGGCATGGCCGAGCTGTCCGGCTACGATTTGTCGCTGAACCCGCGCCGTCGCGAAACGCTGGAAATGGTAGTGGGCGATTTGTACCCGAATGGCGGCGACATCCCGGCCGCCAGCTTCTGGACCGGCCTGCGTCCGATGACGCCGGACGGCACTCCCATCGTGGGAGGCACTCGCTTCGCCAATCTGTCGCTGAACACCGGCCACGGCACCCTGGGTTGGACCATGGGGGCCGGCTCCGGCAAGGTGCTGGCCGACATTATCACCGGCGCCAAGCCGGAGATCAGCCTGGACGGCCTGTCCATGCAGCGCTACGCCAAACAGGGCGAAACCCTGGTGGTGCCGGCGGCTCGTCCGGCCGTGGCGGGCGCTTGAGCATGCGGCCGCTGATCGCCGCCATTCGCACCCAATACCTGCGCGACAACTACCTGCTGGCCAAGCGCCAGCATGGCGGGCGGGTATTGGCGGTGCTGAAGGCCAATGGCTACGGCCACGACGCGGCGCGTTGCGCCCAGGCGCTGGCCGATGTCGCCGACGGTTTCGCCGTCGCCTGTCTGGAGGAAGCGTTGCAACTGCGCGCCGCCGGCGTGAGCGCGCCCATTCTGCTGTTGGAGGGCGTGTTCGAGGCGGCCGAGCTGGCCGAGGTCGAGCGCCACCGGCTGTGGCTGGTGGTGCAGAGCGAAGAGCAACTGCGCATGTTGGAAGAAGCGCAGCCGGCCGCGCCGTTCCGAGTCTGGCTGATGCTGGACAGCGGCATGCATCGCGAGGGCTTCCTGCCGCAGCATTACCGCGCGGCCTGGGAACGGCTGCAGGCCAGCGGCAAGGCGGAGAGCATCGTCAAGATGACCCATTTCGCCCGCGCCGACGAGCCGACGGTGCCGATGACGCTGGCGCAAATCGAAACCTTCGACGCCGCCACCGCGGGCTTGCCGGGGGAGGAGAGCGTGGCCAATTCCGCCGGCATCCTGTGCTATCCGCGGTCGCGTCGCGACTGGGGGCGCGCCGGCATCCTGCTCTACGGCGCCAGCCCTTTGCCTGCGGGTTTTCCGCAAGGCGATGCGCTGAAACCGGTGATGCGGCTGAGCAGCCGGATCTTCGGCGTGCGCGAACTGGCCGCCGGCGAGCCTATCGGCTACGGCAACAACTTTGTCACCGATCGGCCTACTCGGGTGGGCCTGATCGCCGGGGGCTACGCCGACGGTTATCCGCGGCTGGCGTCCAGCGGCAGCCCGGTGGCGGTGGACGGCCGCCGTTCGCGCATCATCGGCAGAGTGTCAATGGACATGATCACCGTGGATTTGAGCGACTTGCCCGCCGCGGGCATTGGCAGCGAGGTGGAGTTGTGGGGAGATACGGTATCGGTCAACGAGGTGGCCGCCGCCGCCGGCAGCATTGCCTATGAATTGCTGTGCAATATCAAGCGCGCCCACTTTGTGTTCGAATAAGTTTTTTCTGATCTTCTGAAAGATATTTCAGAATCAAACGACTAAGAGGAAAGCCCGGCCACTGGCCGGGTTTTTTTATTTATATTGCATTTTGTGTTGCGCTGATGCCGCAAGGCTGGCATCAAGGCTGGGTAATAGTGTCATTATTTGATAATTATTCTCATTAGTCTGGACGCGTCATGGAATTTCTGTTTTCCTTTATTTAAAAATAGTTACGAATCCGATGATGATTAAATATAAAAACCCATCTCCAGCCCAGTTCTGGCGGATGGCGGGGATCGTTTGTTGGGGCATGACGGCGCAGGCCGCGGAAGTGCCGGGCATGTCTGGCAGCATGCATCAGCAAATGGAAAACGATTCGCGGCGCCTGTTGCAGGACAACAGCCGCCGCTTCGACGCCATCATCCAGCAACATCGGCTGCGGCAAATGCAGCCGGACAGCAATATGATGCGGCGGCCGCAAGCCGCGGACATGAGCGAGCTGGATTGCCTGCGCGTCAAGGGCGTGCGTCTGGCCGGCATCAAGCTGCTGAGCCGTAAGGAAGTGGCTTCTCTGGGCGAACTGGCCAGCGATTGCCTGAACAACGAGGAGCTGAACCGCTATAGCCGCGCCTTGACCCAGCTCTATCTGAAGAAGGGCTATATCGCCGCGCGCGTGGCGGCCGAAGGGCCGGACGAGCAGGGCGTGCTGACTTTGCGCGTGCATGAAGGCAGGGTGGAGAAAATCGTCAGCGACGATAGTCGCAGCAACCCGGCCACCTTGTTTCCCGGCGTGGTCGGCCGGCCGCTGAACATCCACGACGCCGACCAGGGGCTGGACCAGGCCAACCGGCTGCCGTCCAGCAAGGCGACGCTGGATATCTTGCCCGGCGAAACCGTCGGCGGTTCCATCCTCAGTTTGCGCAACAACAAGGATGCGCCCTGGCGCTTGAGCTTCAACGCCGACAACACCGGCCGCGACAGCACGGGCAGGGTTCAGGCTGGCCTGGGTCTGTCCTGGGACAGCCCGCTGGGTTTGTCCGACTTCGTCAGCGTGTCGGCGCAGCGCACCAGCAACGACAACGCGGTGCGGCATAGCCGCAGCGAATCGCTGTTTTACTCTCTGCCCTATGGCTATTGGACTTTCAGCGCCTTCGCCAGCCGCGCAGATTATCTGAACCCGCTGCAATTGCAGTACAGCGCGGTGAATTTGTCCGGCCGCACCGCGCAGAGCGGCCTGCGAGTGGACCGGGTACTGAGCCGAAGCCAGGATCAGACCACCTCGCTGATGGCGCAACTGACGCACAAGCGGGTGCGCAATTACTTTCTCGACAGCGAGATCGAGATCACCAGCCCCACGCTGAGCGTGGCCGAGCTGGGTTTGTCTCGCTTGCAATTGCTCAGCGGCGGCGTGTTGATCGCCGACGCCGGCGTGCAGCGCGGCACGCGCTGGCTGGGCGCCAGCGCGCCGGACCCGCGCGCGCCGGACGGCCCCAATCCGCAGTTCACCAAGTGGAAGGCTTCGCTGAACTGGTTTCAAAGCCTGGGTTTGCCCGGCGGGCCTTATCAGCTCAACAGCGCGCTAACGGGGCAGACCAGCCGTGACTATCTGCCCGGCGTCGAGCAGATGGATGTGTCCGACGCCAGTGCGGTGCGCGGTTTCCGCCGCAATACCCTGGCCGGGGAAACCGGCTGGTCTTGGCGCAACACCTTGTCGCGTCGTTTCGAGGCGGCCGGCGTTGGCGTGACGCCGCGGATTGGTCTGGACGGAGGCCGGGTGCTGCCGCATCGCTCGGTTCAGCAGTGGCAAAGCATTGCCGGGGCCAGCCTGGGTCTGGCCTTCAGCTATCGCAAGGCCAGTCTGGATCTGGAATACAGCCGGCCCTTGTACAAGCCCGCGGGTTGGCAGCAGGAAGGCCATCAGCTGTTCGCCAGGTTTGCATTGTCCTGGTGATGCTTTTGGTATTTATTTTTCGACGTGGAAATTTTTTGAAAGAATTTAACTGCGAAAGCGACTAAGCGATATTGGCAGTATTTCATTTGAATTGATTTAAAAAGAGACGTAGATTCGAAATCAAACGCATGTTTCATTGAGATGGGCCCGGCTGGCAGGCCGGCTCAGCCCGCGGAACATGGGTTGTCTGGAAAGACGGTTTTGGACCGAATCTGCTTGTTCTCTGAATGAACGGGACTCAAATCATGAAGAAAAAAATAAATTTCGGCTTATCGGTAACGGGGAAAGTCGCCGCGGCGCTGACACTGGCGTTTTGGGTGGTGGAGGCCGCGATGGCGGCCGGCATCGTCGCCGGGGGCAACGGCGCGCAGCCGCAAGTGAGCAACGCCGCCAACGGCGCGGCGGTGGTCAATATCGTGGCGCCCAGCGCCGCGGGCCTGTCGCATAACCAGTACCAGGATTTCAACGTCGGCAAACCGGGCGCGGTGTTCAACAACTCCGCCGTTGGCGGGCAGTCGCAATTGGCCGGCCAGCTGGGCGCCAACGCGCTGCTGGGCGGACGCGAAGCCAGCGTGATCTTGAACGAGGTGATCAGCCGCAATCCGTCCTTGCTGTTGGGCAAGCAGGAAGTGTTCGGCAAGGCCGCCGACTATGTGCTGGCCAACCCCAACGGCATCACGTGCAGCGGCTGCGGCTTTATCAACACCCCGCGCGCATCGCTGCTGGTGGGCAACGCCAATATCGAGAACGGGGCCATCGCCTCCCTGCAGGCGGCGATGAACGGCAACGCGCTCACCGTTAACGGCGCCGGTCTGAGCGGCGTCAATGTGTTGGATTTGATCGCGCCGCGCATTGATGTGCGCGGCAATGTGGCCGCGCGCGAGCAGCTTAATGTCCGCGCCGGCTTCAACTTGGTGGATTACCAAGGCAAGGACGCCAAGGTGCTGCGCAGCGACAAGGCGCCTGAGGGCGTGGGCTCGCTGGATAGTGTGTTTCTGGGCGCGATGCAGGCCGGCCGCATCAACATCATCAGCACCGCGGACGGCGCGGGCGTCAATGTGGGCGGCAGCCTGAACGGCGCGCAAGAAGTGTCGGTGGAGGCGCGCCAGGGCAAACTGGCGCTGGAAGGCGCGCAGATCCGCGCCAGCGAAGGCAAGGTGGCTTTGGCCGCGCGGCAGATCGACAGCCGCGGCCGGGCGGAAACCTCCACCACTCAAGATAGCGGTCACGACGAAAGCTGGTTCATCTGGAAAACCGGCGAGACCAATACCGCCAGCAATAGCAGCGACACCCGCATCAAGCGCAGCGTCATCAGCGCGCGCGATGATGTGACGCTTAGCGCCGGCGACGCGGCGACCTTGGCCGCCACCGACATCAGCGGCCGCAATGTGGCGCTTAGCGGCAAGGATCTGACGCTGGATAGCCAAGTAGCAGAAAGCGCGTCCAGCAGCAGCAATCACGCCTGGAAAAATTCTTGGGCGTATAACCGCGACCAGAGTGAAACCAGTCAGCGTCAGGAAGGCGTGCGCATTCGCGCCGAGCAGGATGCCACGCTGATCGCGGCGGCGCCGGCGGCGGACAATCAGGCGGCGGACGGCGCGCAGCCGCGCGGCCAGATCGCCATTCGCGGCGGCAGCGTCAGCGCAGGTCAGGACATCCGTCTGCAGGCCGATGGCGGCGTGCGCCTGAGCGGGGTGGTGGAAACCGATACCCGCAGCGACCGGGGCAACCGCAAGAACGACGGCGCCAGCCTGGAAACGGGTTCTTGGAACAACGCGTCCACCGAACAGCGTCTGGCGCAAAGCCAGCTGCGCGCCGGGCGTGATCTGGATATCCGCGCCCGCGGCGATATCGACGCCAAGGCGGCCAAGCTGGCCGCCGGCCGCGACGCCTCCCTGGACGCGGGCGGCGCGCTCGGCCTGGGCGTGCAGCAGACGACAAACCAGAATAGCCTGCGCAACGACCAGGTTTACTGGGGGGGCATCGGCGGCGGAGGCAACCGCGACAACGGTAAGACCGATACCGTCAACACCGGCAGCGATCTGACCGCCGGCGGCAAGCTGACGCTGCGCGGCGACAGCGTGGCTATCGCCGGCAGCCGCGCCCGCGGCGAGCAGAATGCGGTGGCGGTGAGCCGCAACGGCGACATCAGCATTGATAGCGTGGTCAACCAATCGCAAACCCGCACCGATCAGCGCAGCGGCACCGCTTTCAACATCACCAAGAGCAGCAGCAAGGGCAATGCCAGCCAACAGCAAGCGGTCAACGCCGAGCTGAAGTCCGACACCAATCTGACCATCCAGTCCGCCAAGGACGTGGCGATCAGCGGTAGCCAGGTGCGAGCCGGCGGCGAATTGAACGTAACCGCCAACGGCGACATCAAGGTGGCGGCGTCGCAGACCCGCGACACGGTAGAGAGCAAGGACACCGAGCTGGCGTTGCGCGGCGTTGGCGAAATCACCGGGGACAAGCAGTACCGCGGCGGCGTGCGCATTGAGCACAGCAGCAGCAGCGTGGATCGCGACGCGACCCAGAACCAGGCGGCGACGCTGTCCGGCGACAAGGTGGCGCTCAACGCCCAGGGCGATCTGACGGTGACCGGTTCCAAACTGAACGCCGGCGCCGGCGGCGCGGCCCTCAGCGGTCAGAACGTCAGCCTGAACGCGGCGCAGGACACCGTGAAGGAAAGCAAGAGCAGCAGCGTCACCGGCGGCGGCATCTATATCGACGCCGGCCTGGACAAGACCGGCGTGGCGCTGGGCGTGGACCAGAAGAACAGCCGTAGTCAGTCCGAGAGCAGTACCGCCCAGGTCAGCGCGATCAGTTCCAAGGGCGGCGTCAGCATCGTAGCCGGAAACGGCGACGGCGAAATCCGCAATCAGGGCACCCAGGTGAAGGCTGACGGCGACATCAAGCTGGCCGGCGGCCGCATTGACAACCAGGCGGCCAACAGCACTCAGAAGACCACGACCGACAGCAGCCACTGGGGAGTGGAAGTGGGCGTCAACGCCGATTACGGCGGCGTGACCCGTCCGTTGGTGGCGGCTGGTGAAAAAGTAGCCAAGGGCGATGTGATCGGCGCGGCGGGCGCTGCAGGCGACCTGGGCGCGCCCAATCTGGGCGTGGACCTTGGCGTTAAGGCTGGCGTCGGCACGGAAACCCGCCAGTCCAGCACCGCGCAGGCCAGCAGCCTGAGCGGCGGCAACGTCAAGGTGGACGCCAAGGGCGGGCTCACTGACCAGGGGACCCAGTACCAGGCCGGCAACACCGTGGAGATCAAGGCGGACAGCCATCAGTTCACCGCCGCGGCCAATACCCAGAGCCAGAGCGGCAGCAAGACCGAGGCGGATGTGGGCGTGCGCGTCTACACCACCACCGGCGAGGATGTGAACGTCAAGGCGGCAGGAAGCGGCAGCACGGTGACCAGCGCTTCGTCCAGCTCCACCGCGGTGACCGGCGGCATCCGCGCCGGCAACGGCGTCAAGGTGGAGGTGGACAACAACGCCGCTTATCAGGGCGTGGCCATCGCCGGCGGCAAGGGCGCGGCCAGCGTCAACGCAGGCGGCGACCTGAGTTTCACCCAGGCGAACAACACCACTAGCAGCGAGCAGCGCACCGTGGGCGGCAAGGCCAACCTGGCCATCACCACCAGCCCGATCGAAGGCGGCGGCAAGAATGTCGGCGGCAGCGGCGGGGTGGCGGTGAACGTGGACAAGCAGCAAGCCAACTCCAGTGTCGCCGTGACCGGCGGCGTGGACGCCGATGCCGGCGTGGCATTGACGGCTGGGGGCAAGCTGGCCCTGCAGGGCGACAAGATCACCAGCCGCGGCGACGTGGCGCTGAAGGGTGACAAGGTGGAGTTCAAGGCCGCCGAATCCAGCGCCGACAAATCCGGCAGCCAGTGGGGCTTCGACGTCAAAGCCGGCGGCAGCCAGAGCAACGGTCAAGAGAAGGCAAGCAAGGGCTTCAACGTGGGCGTCGGCGGCAATTACGCCAGCACCGACGAGTCCAGCCGCAGTCAGGCTGGCGGCAGCGTGACCAGCGGCGGCCAAGCCAGCATTGAGGCCGGCAGCGGCGGCGTCCGCCTGAGCGGCACCCAGTTGCAGGGCGACAGCGTCAAACTGGACAGCCAGGGCGATGTCCGCCTGGAGTCGGCGCAGTCCAGCAGCCAGCGCAACAACTGGAGCGTGGCCGGCAATATCGGCGGCGGCAACAAGGCCAGCAGCGATAAGGAAAACGGTCAGATCAAGCCTGACAGCACCAAGAATGTGCATGACGTCAAAGCCGGTCTGGAGGTGAAGGTGGACCAGCAGGACAAGCTGAGCAACGCCAACGCCGCCGTGACCGCCAAGCAGCAAGTGGAGCTGAACGTCGAGGGCAATGCCACCCTGGCCGGCGCCAATGTCAGCGGCAAGACCGTCACCGGCCAGGTGGGCGGCCAACTGGTGCTGGAAAGCCGTCAGGATCGCGACAATAGCGTGAAGGTGGATGTGTCGCTGGGCGCCAACAGCTCCAACGGCAAGGAAGCCAGCCTGGTTGACCAGGCCGCCGACAAAGCCGGCCCGCTGAAGGACAAGGTGAAAGAGAAGGGCACCGAGCTGGTCAACGCCGCGTCCGACAAGGTGAAGGAGAAGTATGAACGCTTCGCCTTCAACAAGGGCCTGAAGGAAGACACCACTAATGCGGTGAGCTTCAACGTCAACAGTGAAACCGTCACCCTGCCCGAGCAGCCGATTTCCGGACCGGCCAAGTCCGGCACGCTGGACACTCTGGCGCGCAAAGGCGGCAATACGCTGAAGGACAAGCTGTTGAATGCCCAGGACAAGGGCACCGAGCTGAAGGCCGATGTGGACGTCAGCGTCAAACGCGACAACTCGGTGGGTACCGTCACCGGTATCGCCGGCGCCGACGGCGTGACGCTGCAAGTGGGCGGAAAGACCCAGCTGACCGGCGCGACCGTTTCGTCCGCCAACGGCAAGGTGGACCTGGGCGAATCCAAAGTGGAAACCACCGATATCGCCACTGAGCGCTACAACGGCGGCGGCGGGGTTAAGCTGAACAGCACGCCGTCCGGCATTCTGAAACAGGCTGTCAGCGATGTGACTTCCGGCAAGGCACCGCTGATCCGCGCCGAGCATCAGAATACGTCGACCGTGGTACAAGGCGGCATTCAGAGCAAGTAAGGCGTTCGATCCAAGCGAAAACCCCCGTCAGGAAACTGGCGGGGGTTTTGTTTTGGGGCTGTTCCCTTAGAACGTGTTTCCGATCTCGCGAGCCAGGGCGAGACAGGGCGAAAACGGCGGAAAAAGCGGAATGTACACACGGCACATGAGCATTTTGAAGACGTTCTCAACGCGGTATCGCCGAAGCGTAGTAGATCGTAAACAGGTTCTCACAGGGGAATGAACTCCGTCTCCCCCGGCACCATCGGAAAGCGCTGCGCAATCCAGTCCGCGCGCGCCTGAGCCAAACGATCGCGGTTGCTGGACACGAAGTTCCAGTCCAGATAACGCGGGCTGGCCGGCGGCGTGCCGCCTAGCAGCATTACCCGGCTGTCGCTGAGCGCGAGCAGTTCGCCGCCTTGACCCGTTCGCAGCAGGCCCAACTGATTGGAGCCCAGCACGGCGCCATCCACGTCCAACTCGCCGGAGGCGACATAGGCGGCTAGTTCGTCCACGCCTTCCGGCAGCGTCAACCGCGCGCCGGCAGGCATGACGGCGCTGGCGTAGAACACCGGCAGCGGATAGGCGACCGGCGAGAGCCGGCCCCAGCCGGCGCCGATCAGCAGATTCAATTCCACCCCGGCCTGGTTCCAGCGCGGCAAATCCTCGGCCGGATAGTGGGCGAAGGCGGGGTCGCATTCTTCCAGTTCGTCCGGCAACGCCAGCCACAGCTGCATGCCTTCCACCGCCACGCCTTGCTGGCGGATGTCGGCCGGCACCCGCTCGGAGTGAGTGATGCCGCTGCCGGCGGTCATCAGATTGACCGCGCCGGGCTCGATGCGCTGCACCGTGCCCAGGCTGTCGCGGTGCATCATCGCGCCGGAGAACAGATAGGTGACGGTGGCCAGGCCGATGTGAGGGTGGGGCCGCACATCGCCAGCGCTGCTTTCGGCGGCGAAATGGGCCGGACCCATGTGATCGAGAAACACGAAGGGGCCGACCCGGCGCGCCTGGCGGGTGGGCAACAGGCGGCGCACCGGAAAGCCGATGTCGCGGTCCAGACTGACGATGGTTTGAGTAAGCAGCGGCATGGCGGCTCCAGGCAATGAGTTGCGTTTAGGGGGTGTTCAAGTCTCGCTCGCGAAACTTTGAACGGGTTCTTAGGACGTGTTTACGATCTCGCGAGCTAAGGTGAGACAAGGCGAAAACAGCTGAGGAAGCGGGGTGTACGCATGGTACATGAGCATTTCGAAGTTGTTTTCAACGCCGTATCACCGACGCGCAGCAGATCGTAAACAGGTTCTTAGAAACGTCCGTCGCGGAAATCAGCTATGGCTTCTTCCACTTGCTCGCGGGTATTCATCACAAACGGCCCCCACTGGGCGATGGGTTCGCCCAAGGGCTTGCCGGCAATCAGCAACAAGCGGCTGTCGATCTCGGCGCGAACGCTGACGCCGTTGCCGCCGTTGCGATTGTCCAGCACCGCCATCTGCCTTGCCTTGACGCCGCGTTGCTGCGCACCGACGGCGACCTCGCCCTGGTAGACGTAGATGAACGCGTTGTGGCCGGAGGGTATCTCCAGCGCCTCTTCGCCTCCGGCGTCAAGATGCAGATCCAGATAGAGCGGTTCGGTGAGCTCCCGCTCCACCGCGCCCGCCTGGCCGCGCCAACGCCCGGCGATCAGCCGCGCCGCGCCGTCGGTCGGGGCTGTTGGAATCTCGGCGGCGGGAATGTCGCGATACCACGGCGCGCACAGCTTGCGTTCCGCCGGCAGGTTCAGCCACAGCTGGAAGCCGTGCATCAGGCCGTCTTCCTGTTCCGGCAGTTCGGAATGGACGATGCCGCGGCCGGCGGTCATCCATTGCACGCCGCCGGGTCCGAGCAGGCCTTCGTTGCCGGCGTTGTCGCGGTGGCGCATGCGGCCTGCCAGCATATAGGTGACGGTTTCGAAGCCCCGGTGCGGATGGCTGGGGAAGCCGGCGATGTAATCGCCGGGATTGTCGGAGCGGAATTCGTCCAGCATCAGGAATGGGTCCAACCGTCGCTGCAGATCGGCGGTGAGCACGCGAAGCAGGCGCACGCCAGCGCCGTCGGTCACCGCTTGGCCGTCGACCAGGCGCTCCGCTTCCCGGCTGATGAAAGAGTGTTGCATGACCATGTCTCCCTGTGGGGCCGGACTCGCGTCCGGCGGTTGGCATGATCGGATTATTACGCGCCGCCATGGCGCTTGATAGCGCAAAGAATTGCGCGCCAGGTTCAAATAATTTGAAGACGGAGCGGCGGGTTTCAGCTCAAGGCGTTCTGCGGGCTTTGGTTGCGCAGGTAGTCTTCCAGGGCGTGGCCGGCGGACAGAATGTGAAAGCGGATGAATTCCGCGGCTTCATCTGCCTTGCCTTGGCGTGACAGCTCCAGCAGTTTGCTGTGTTCCTCGTGCGCCCGTTCCATGGTGCGGGTGAACAAGATCTGCATCCGGGTGTAGCGGTCGGTTTTATTGTGCAGTTGCTCGATCAGCGCCAGCGTGTTTGGCCGCTTGGCGGCTCGGTACAGCGCAAGATGGAAGCGAGAGTTCAATTCGCCCCAGTGGCGCACGTCGTTGTTGCGCAGCGCTTGTTCGAATTCGCGCAGGGTTTGCTGGGCCAGATCGTGATCGGCCTTGGTGTGACAGGGGATGGCGGCTTTGAGAACCGAGCCCTCCAGCATCGCGCGGATTTCCAGCAGCTCCAGCACGTCTTCCAGCGACAACTTGGACACCAGTGCGCCCTTGTGGTCGATGATCTGGATCAGGCCTTCGGCTTCCAGTTGGCGCAGCGCCTCGCGCACCGGCACCCGGCTGACGCCGTATTCATTGGACAGCGCCTCTTGGCGCAGTTGTTGGCCATCGGCGAATTCCCCGGAGAGAATGCGCTGGCGCAAGGATTCGGTTACGGCACTGGTGAGCGTCTGGCGCTTGATCGGCTGCATGGTGGTCATGGTGGTGGGTGTCGTCGTCAGTCAAGCGGTGTCATGCAAATGTATTCGATTATACGGAGCTTGAACTGTCAGACAAGGCCCAAAACTGACCTTATGAGTCGCAAAAATGAAAAAACCCGGCGTTTGGCCGGGTTTTTTTAAGATTTGGGGTGGATGATGGGGCTCGAACCCACGACAACAGGAATCACAATCCTGGACTCTACCAACTGAGCTACATCCACCGCCGAAAGCGGTGAGCCGACGCCATGAGGCGGCAACTTAAAATAGGGTGGGGTGGATGATGGGGCTCGAACCCACGACAACAGGAATCACAATCCTGGACTCTACCAACTGAGCTACATCCACCACTGAAAAACGACTGCATTGTACCACAACTACTTTGGCGCGCCCGACAGGACTCGAACCTGTAACCCCCGGCTTAGAAGGCCGGTGCTCTATCCGGTTGAGCTACGGGCGCTCAGGTCGGGTTTTGCCTCGTCTGGTCGGGGCGGCGGGATTCGAACTCGCGACCCCCTGATCCCAAATCAGGTGCGCTACCAGGCTGCGCTACGCCCCGACGACAGAGACCGCAACTATACGGATGGCGATTTAGGCTGTCAACACCTGTTTGCAATTAAATTGCGGCCGTTCTGGGGCGCAATATTGGCCGCGTGGCGGAGGAGGTGGTAGTTCCCTTTATTTATCTTGATGTTAAGTAAGTTTTGTTGCGCAGCGGCATTTCGGAAGTGGCCGAAAAATGCGAGAATATGCGCCTTCTTTTTCAGCTTCTTTATGGAACCGGCCCATGGCAGCACAACTGATTGACGGCAAAGCGGTAGCGGAAAAACTGATCGCCCAGGTGGGCGAGGGCGTGCAGGCGCGCCTGGCCGCGGGCAAGCGCGCCCCGGCGCTGGCGGTGATTCTGGTGGGCGAGGACCCGGCGTCCGCGGTGTACGTGGGCAGCAAGAAGCGCTCCTGCGAGAAAGCCGGCATCCGTTCCTTGGCCTACGACTTGCCGGCCGGCACCAGCCAACAGGAACTGCTGGATATCATCGATCGCTTGAACGCCGACGCGGATGTCGACGGTATTCTGGTGCAGCTGCCGCTGCCCAAGCAGATTGATCCGCAGGCGGTGATCGAGCGCATCGATCCTAAAAAGGATGTTGACGGCTTCCATCCCTACAATATGGGCCGGCTGGCGATCAAGATGCCCTTGCTGCGGCCGTGCACTCCTCGCGGCGTGATGACGCTGCTGGAAGAGTACGGCATTGATCCCAAGGGCAAGAAGGCGGTGATCGTCGGCGCCTCCAATATCGTTGGCCGTCCCCAAGCCTTGGAAATGCTGCTGGCGCGCGCCACGGTGACGGTGTGTCACAGTGCCACCGCCGATCTGGCCGCTGAAGTGGCCGCGGCCGACATCGTTGTGGCGGCGGTGGGCATTCCTAACTTCGTCAAGGGCGAATGGATCAAGCCGGGCGCGGTGGTGATCGACGTGGGCATCAACCGGCTGGACAGCGGCAAGCTGTGCGGCGACGTGGAATTCTCCTCGGCGGCCGAACGCGCCGGCTTCATCACCCCGGTGCCGGGCGGCGTGGGGCCGATGACGGTGGCCACCTTGCTGCAAAACACCTTGGATTCCGCCAATATGCATGCTTGAACGGCGCGTTCGTTCAGCCGAAAACGCCGTCGCCGCAGCCGTGGCGGCGGCGTTTTTGTTTTATCGGCGTGCTTGATGGCAAATGCTTGCAAACAAAGCGAGACGATGGCGGCCCGGCTATCGTAAAATCGACGGTTTTAGTTCGTAGTAAGCAGAATCCGATCATGAGTCAAGACAAGCAGTCGGCCACGCTGTTGATCAGCGCGCCGGACAAGAAGGGCCTAGTGGCGGCGATCGCCAATTTCCTGATGACCTACAACGCCAACATCATGCACGCGGACCAGCATCAGGACACCAGCGAAAACCTGTTCCTGATGCGGGTGCAGTGGGATGTGAACGGTTTCACCCTGCCGATGGAGAATTTCGCCGCCGCCTTCCAGCCGATTGCCGACGAGCACGCGATGAACTGGAAAGTATCGCTGTCCACCCGCAAGCCGCGGATGGCCATCTTCGTGTCGCAGTACGAGCACTGTCTGGTGGACCTGATGCACCGCTGGCGCATCGGCGAACTGGACTGCGAGATTCCACTGGTGATTTCCAACCACGAAACCTGCCGCAGGCTGGTGGAGTTCAACGGCATCCCTTTCCATGTGATCAAGGTCACCAAGGACAATAAGGCCGAGGCCGAGGCCGAGCAGTTCCGCTTGCTGGAAGAGGCCGGCGTGGACTTCATCGTGCTGGCTCGTTATATGCAGATTCTGTCGCACAAGTTCGTCGAGCGGTATCCGGACCGGGTGATCAACATCCATCACAGTTTCCTGCCCGCCTTCGACGGAGCCAAGCCCTACCACCGCGCTTTTGCGCGCGGGGTCAAGCTGATCGGCGCCACCAGCCACTATGTGACCGAGGATCTGGACGAAGGCCCGATCATTGAGCAGGAAGTCACCCGCATTTCTCATCGCGACGAGGTGGACGACTTGATCCAGAAAGGCCGCGATCTGGAGAAGGTGGTGCTGTCGCGCGCCGTGCGCTGGCATATGGATAACCGCGTGCTGTCCTATAACAACAAGACGGTAGTCTTTGACTGAGAGCGGACATGCGCCTGCTGATTGACGATGTGGTGGATTTGCTTCGCTTCCGGGTCAAGCCCCTGGACGAGTATCAGTATCCGCGCTGGCAGACCCTGCTGTTTCTGATCGCGCTGGGCCTGGTGGCCAGCGCGGACACGGCCGAGCTGGGCAACAACCTGACCGGGCGCATGCTGTTCATGGTGCTGTTCACCTTGGCGGAAACCCTGTGTTTCGCCAGCTTCATCGGTTTATGGCTGCGTTTTGCCAAATGGGACGGTCATGGCTCGCTGTTCGGCCTGGTGGCGGTGGCCAGCGGTCTGCAGTTCATTGAACCGCTGACCAGCTGGTTGCCGGACGACGCGGCGCTGGCGGTCAACGCGGTGCTGTCCATCTTCGGCATCCTGGTGCTGGTCAACGCGCTGGCCGTGGTGTCCGGCATTCATCGGCTGCGGGTGGCGTTGGGCGTATTGTTGTTCGCGCCGGTGGCCATGGTACTGCTGGCCGGGGCTTTGTCGCTGGGTTCTGCGGCGGGCTGGGTGGATTTGCCTGCCGGCGTGGCCGACACCGCGCGCGGAGTAGAGGGCTCGGCGCCTACAACCGACATCTGAATCTGAAAGATGGCTTGGAAAAGCAACAGGACATGCCTTGGCATGTCCTGTTTTGCATGGCGCGATGCGTTCAGGCGGTTCAATCCACCTTGGCGATATAGCGGGCCAGCCCCAGCAGCGCGCGCAGCGCGTCGCCCTTGGCGGTGACCTCGCCGCGTAGCCGAGCGTAGCGGCGCAGGATGGCGCGGCCTTCGATGAACAAATCCATATCGGTGTCCGGCGACGATACCAGCGCGATGCGTTCGATCTCTCCCTGCGGGCGCGGCTGGCCCTGCGCAATGCAGAGGTAAACCTTGTGCGCGTTGAACGGGGTGATGTGATCGAACAGGTACAGCATGGAGTTGATGCGCAAGCCGGTTTCTTCCCGCACTTCACGGATCAGCGCCTGGGAGCGCAGTTCGCCGCGGGCGGCCTTGCCGCCAGGAAGATTGTAGCGGCCGCCTTTGGCCGCAGTGACCAGCACGCCATCGGGTAGTTCGATAATGGCGGTTGCGCGCCTGGCCAAGTCCGCGGGCAGGCGCTCGTTTCTTTTTTCTTCCAAAACACTCATTCTTCAAAAAAAATTAGTTAGGGCCACTATCGAGAGTGGCCCTGGATCTTATTTATCCGATTCTAAAGCACTAGACCGATCAGTCCAATAAGCTGTGCTCATAATTTGTTCAAATATATGATCAGAATGCAATTTTTTGCAATAGTATTCGTTTTGGAAAACAGGATTGAAGTATTTGGCGCGTGCTTGCTATCTTGCTGCTTAAGTGGAGGCAAGCCGCACTCGGTGAGCCACGTATTGCGGTATCGCTACAGCGCAACAGATCGTAAACAGGCTCTTAAATCAGCTTGATCAGCAGGCCGCCCAGACCCACCAGTAGGCAGTAGTAGCCAAATGGCCGCAAGGATTCGATCTCGCTTTTTTTGAAATAGCGCATCAAAAAAGCCGTGCTGGCGTAAGCGCATGCGCCGGACAACAGGCCGCAGCCCAGCAGCAGCCCCGCCGAAGCTTGGCTGTGCGCCAGTTTGGGCACTTCCAGCACGCCGGCGGCGGCGATGATGGGGGTGGCCAGCAGAAAAGAGAAGCGCGCGGACGAGGCGTAATCCAGGCCGTGAGCGAGGCCGGCCACCAGGGTGGCGCCCGAGCGGGAGAAGCCGGGCAGCAACGCCAGGGCTTGTCCGGCTCCGATCTTGATGGCGCCGGACAAGCTCAGCTTGTCCAGGTCAAGGTGGGATTGTTTCCGTTTCAGGCGATCTCCCCACAGCAGAAGCAGGCCGTTCAGGCTGAGGAAGATCAGCACCGCGGTGGCGCTGGCGAACAGCGCGCGTAGTTGTTTCTCCAACAGCAGGCCCAGCAGGCCGGCGGGAATGGTGCCCGCGATCAACAGCCACATGAGCCGGGCTTCCGGGTTGTTGGCTTTGCCTCCGGCCTTGAGGAAGCCGCCTATCAACCTCAGCCAATCGCGGCGGAAATAGAGCAGCAGAGCGGCGGCGGTGCCCAAATGCAGTACCACCATGAAGGGCAGAAAGTCCGGGCTTGTGCGGTTGATGGACCAGTGCAGCCAGTCTGGAATCAGCACGCCGTGCCCCAGGCTGCTGATGGGAAAAAGTTCGCTGACGCCTTGGATGATGGCGAACAGCAGGGCTTCGATAGGGTTCATGACGGGTCCTGTGGCGGTGGGTGAGCGGCTAGAGCCGGCCTGCTTATCAACGTAGCCGCCGCGGACTGGTTGACCGGATCCGAACCTGTCCAAAGCCTACAAGGCCTTGCCTCGCTCTTGCGCGCGACTTTGAACGGGCTCTCAGTGCTGCTGCCGGCGCTCCAGTTCCTGCTCCTCTTCCTCCAGACGCCGGCGGATGGCGGCGAAGAAGCGGTGAATGCCATGCACGGATTCTGACAGTGCGGACAGGCACTGCTCGCGTTGCGTCGGCGTCAGCGCGGGAACTTGCACTTCCGGGTCCGGATTGCGTTCGAAAGCCAGGGTCAGGATGGGCTCCAACAGCGGCGCGTGTTCCGGGTCATCGAACAGCAGGCCCCAGTCCTCGTTCAGCAACTGCATGCCTTCGGAGAAGCCCTCGGCCCAATCATTGCCGTGCAGCTCGCCGGCGGCATCCTGTTCCAGCCAGGGTTGGAAGGCGTCGTTCTCGCGCAGCGCGGCGGAGATGTCCAGCCAATGCCCCATCAATAGCTTGGCGAACTGTTCCAGCGCTTTGTCGCTGGGAAAGGCGGAGTCGTCGTCGAAGGCTTCGCCGATGATGATGGGCAGGCATTCGGTTGGCTTGATTGGTTCCGGACCGCTGAGCAGGGCGGCGAAAAAGCCGTCCAGGCGTTCCAGATTCATGCCCTGCTGCGGCAGAAAGCGGTTCAAGATGGCGGCCAGGCGTTGGTAGTCGGCGTCGGAAAGCGGGGTATGGCTCATGGCGGACCAGGGCTAGGGGGAAAAAGCCCATTATCCGCCATCTGGCGGCGAAGCGCATCGCCAGCCGCGCGGCGCTTTACAATCGCGATGCGGAGGGCTTGACGGCTCTGTTACAATTGTTCTTTTTTGACCCAACCTCTAATAGGTTTCCATCATGTTGACCGTGTATAACACCCTGACCCGCCAGAAAGAAGAGTTCAAACCCATCGAGCCCGGCAAGGTGTGTATGTACGTGTGCGGCATGACGGTGTACGACCTCTGTCATATAGGTCATGCGCGCATGCTGACGGCCTTCGACGTGATCTACCGCTGGCTGAACGCGTCCGGCTACGACGTCACTTACGTGCGCAACATCACCGATATCGAGGACAAAATCATCAAGCGCGCCGCCGAGCGCGGCATTCTGCCGCAGCAACTGGTGGAAGAGACCATCGCCGAGATGCATCAGGACGCCGCGGCGCTGGGCCTGTTGCCGCCCACCTTCGAACCGCGCGCCACCCATCACGTGCCGGGCATGGTGGCCTTGATTGAAAAGCTGATCGCCAACGGCAAGGCCTACGCCGCCGACAACGGCGACGTGTATTACGCTGTGCGCGAGTTCGAGGGCTACGGCAAACTGTCCGGCCGCACCCTGGACAAGCTGCGCGCCGGCGAGCGAGTGGATGTGGACCCGCACAAGCGCGACCCGCTGGACTTCGTGCTGTGGAAGGCCGCCAAGCCGGGCGAGCCGTCCTGGGAGAGCCCGTGGGGGCCGGGGCGTCCGGGTTGGCACATCGAGTGCTCGGTGATGAGCTGCCACCATCTGGGCGAGCATTTCGACATCCACGGCGGCGGCGAGGACCTGCAGTTCCCGCACCATGAGAACGAAATCGCCCAGTCCGAGGGCGCTCACGGTCATCAGTACGTCAATTACTGGCTGCACAACGGCTTCATCAACGTCGACGGCGAGAAAATGTCCAAATCGCTGGGCAACTTCTTCACCATTCGCGACGTGCTGGGCCATTTCGACGGCGAGGTGATCCGCTTCTTCATCGTGCGCAGCCATTACCGCAGCCCGGTGAACTACACCGATAGCATTCTCGCAGATGCCAAACATGGGCTGACAAAGCTTTACCTTGCTTTGTCTAAGGTCGGTCGGATTTATAACGAGGGTGTTGTCAAAAAACTATCCCATACGTGGAAAATTCAAGAGTTATTGACGGAGGTTGATTGCTTTGGATTGGATGCTGAGCCAAAGGCCCTTAGTGATTTGGTAGGACGGCGTGGTGATGGTAATGAGACTGTTTCTCTGCCTGCACGAGAGCATATGAAAGAGTATGTTCAACGGTTTATTAAGGCTATGGATGATGATTTCAATACATCCAATGCAGTGGCAGTTTTGTTTGAATGCGCCTCTAAAGTGTTTAGTTCGCAGGGGCGTACTCAAGCCGAGTGGGGTTATGTATTGTGCCGTTTGGGTTTGGTTTTGGGCTTGCTGCAGCGCGACCCGGAAGATTTCCTCAAGGGCGGCGTCAGCGCCGGCGAGTTGACGGCCGAGGAGGTGGAGGCGTTGATCCAGGCGCGCAAGGACGCGCGCGCGGCCAAAAACTGGGCCGAATCCGACCGTATCCGCGATGAATTGATCGCCAAGGGCATTGTGCTGGAGGACGGCGCGCAGGGTACCATCTGGCGTCGCGCCTGAGTGGTCGCCGCCGTGGTTGACAGTGGATTTGGCACTTGTCAAGCGGCGGCAAAGCGCGGATAATCGATAGTTTCGCAAGCAGTACAGGCAAATCCCCTGTACCCGATTTGAAAGGAAGACACATGAAAACCGATATTCACCCGAATTACAAAGATCTGACCGTTACCTGCTCCTGCGGTAGCCAGTTCGTGACCAAGTCGACCATGTCCAAGGACGCGTTCGGCATTGAAGTTTGCTCCAACTGCCACCCGTTCTACACCGGCAAGCAGAAGATCGTCGACACCGCCGGTCGCGTTGACAAGTTCAACCAAAAGTTCGGCGGCTTCTTCAAGCGCTAAGCGCGGAGCGAGTTGGACACCCAGAAAAAGGCAGCCCAGGCTGCCTTTTTTCTATAAGAGTCTGTTGACGGTCTAGCGAGCAAGAGCGAGACAAGGCGAAAACGACTGAGAAAGCGGAATGTACACACGGTACATGAGCATTTCGAAGGCGTTTTCAACGGCCTATCGCCGACGCGCAGCGGATTGTAAACCGGCTCTATGATTCCGGCGCGCCGGCGGCGCAGGATCCTGGCAGATCCCCGCCGGCCGCGCGCGTATCCACATCTGCAAGGTTGAGGCCATGGCGATCCACATCGTTTATCTGTCCCACGGCGGCAAGAAATACTACGACCAGACCCGCTTTTCCGTGTTGAGCCTGTTGCACTTGCTGCTGAAGCAGCAGCGGCAGGACGTGAAGATCATGGTGTACACCGACGCGCCGGACAGCGTGCCCGCGCACCCGCTGGTCCGCACGGAGACCTTGAGCCGGGCGCAATTGCAAGCTTATCGCGGCCAGTTCGACTATGTGCACCGCATCAAGCTGGAAGTGATGTTGAAGGCGGCGCGCGAACTAGGCACCGCCGTGCTGTACGTGGACTGTGACACCCGCTGGCTGCGCGTGCCGGACGAGTTGTTCGCCCGGCTGGAAGAGGGGAAGGCCAGCTGCATGCACGTCAACGAAGGCGTGTTTGGTCCCGGCTTCTTCCCGGACTATCTTGCCGCGGTGGACAAGCACGGCGCCGAGCTGCGCAAGATGGGGGTGGCCGACGTCCGGGGCCTGGCGATGTGGAACGCCGGCGTGGTCGGCGCTTCCGCCGACATGGTGCCCTTCTTCGAAACCGCCTTGCGCGTCAACGACTTCCTTCTGCCGCGCGTGGAAGCGCGCAACTGGACCGAGCAGCTGGCCTGGTCGCTGGTGGCCTGCGACGGCCGCGAGCCGCTGGCGCTGGGGGATGCGCTGCACCACTACTGGAACTACAGTTACGAGGCGCCGCTCTACTTGGCGGAGGTGTTCGCCGGCATGGAACCGGGATGGGACGTGGCGCGTCAGGCCGAGTACTGCGGCGAATTCGCCTGGGACGAGTCGCGCTTGAAGACGATACAGGCCGATCCCGAACATAAGCGCCAGCGCCGCCGCAACAAACTGCGCAATTCCATTTCCAAGCGCAAGGTGGATTGGCGCATTCTGATCGCCCGGCTGCGCGGCGCATTGCCGTCGGCCGATTGAAACCGTTTGAACGAGACTCATGCTCACTTATTCGGAACAATCCCAAACTCTGGCCAAGCCCACGGAAAAACCGTGGATCTTGCTGCTGTTGTGTTTTGTCTGGCTGTGGCCGGGCATCATAGGCCACGACCCATGGAAGCCGGACGAACCCTTCGTGCTGGCGGCGGTGCAGGGCATGCTGGACACCGGCAATTGGCTGTTGCCCACGGTGCAAGGCGCGCCCTATCTGGATAGCCCGCCCTTGTACTATTGGGTGGCGGCCATCATGGTCAAGCTGCTGTCTCCCTGGTTGTTGGCGCCGCACGACGCGGCGCGGCTGGCCACGCCCTTGTTCATGGCCCTGGCCTTGCTGCTGGCCGGCATGGCCGGCCGCGACCTGATCGGCCGCCGTCACGGCCGCAGCGTGGTGATGGTGCTGATAGGTTGCGTAGGCCTGGTGGAAACCGGCCATCAGCTCACCTCGGTGGTGGCCGGCTTCGCCGGTTTCGCGGCCGCCTTCTACGCCTTGTCCTTAACCCTGAGGTCGCCCGGCATGGCCGGCGCTTTACTGGGCGCGGCCAGCGCGGCGATCTTCCTCAGCGCCAGCCTGATGGAGCTGATGTTGCTGTGGATGGTGGTGTTGCTGCTGCCGGCCTTCTCCGCCTGGCGCAGCAAGCAGTATGCAATCACCGTGCTGCTGGCGCTGTTGATCGCCGCGCCCACTTCCTTGGTGTGGCCGCTGGCGCTGGCCAAGAGCCATCCGGACGCATTCAGCCTCTGGTGGAACGACTACTCGCTGGGACAGCTCAACGGCTTCGGCCGGGTGCAGCTGTTTCACGACTTCGGCTACTACAGCCTGAACGCCCTGTGGTTCGCGTTCCCGGCCTGGCCGCTGGCCGGCTGGACCCTGTACCGCAACCGGGAGAGGCTGGATCAGGCGCGCTTGCAACTGCCGCTGATGTTCTTCGCCGTGGTGCTGATTCTGCTGACCTTGTCCAGCCGGCCCAATATGACCTACGCTATGCCGCTGCTGCTGCCGCTGTCCTTGCTGGCGGCGGTGGAGCTGGACAACCTCAAGCGCGGCGCGGCGGCCTTCCTCAACTGGTTCGGCCTGATGACCTTCGGCTTCTTCGCCCTGCTGGTGTGGTCGGGCTGGGCGGCGATGAACTTTGGCTGGCCGCGGGGCCTGGCCGGGCGCGCCCAGTACTTCAGCCCGTATTACCAAGCCCATGTCTCCAGCTTGGCTGCGGTGTGCGCGGTGATCGCCACCCTGGTGTGGCTGTGGGCGTTGACGCGCAAACATTTGCGCGGCCGTCAGGCCATCAGCAACTGGGCGGCGGGCCTGACCCTGCTGTGGGGCTTGGGCATGACCTTGTGGCTGCCTTGGTTCGACGCCGCCAAGAGCTACCGGCCGGTGGTGGAGCGGATGATGAAGGCGCTGCCGGCCAACGCCGCCTGCGTGGCGACCGAGAGCCGCAATCAGCTGGCGCTGATCAGTTGGCGCTATTACGCCGGCCTGGATCTGGTGCCCTATCCAGCGGGCAACGCCTCGCCTTGCGACTACCAACTGGTGGTGCGCTCTGAGGACGAGGGCATTGCCGAGCCGGGCTGGGAGGTATTGTGGTACGGCTCCCGGCCGCGCGAGCAGAACATGATGTTTGCGCTGTTGCGGCGTATTCATCCGCATTAGCAAGAAAACCCCCGCATTTATTCATGAATGCGGGGGTTTTTCATTGACTGCGCGCCGGTTCAGCTTTGCAGTTCTTCCAGGTTCTCGAACAGCTTCAGCGCTTCCGGGTTGGCCAGCGCGGTGACGTTGCTGACCGGTTGGCCGTGGATCACGTTTTTCACCGCCAGTTCGACGATCTTGCCGCTGATGGTTTTGGGAATGTCGGAGACGGCGATGATCTTGGCCGGCACGTGGCGCGGGCTGGCGCCGGTTTTGATCTGTGCCTTGATCCGCTGCTGCAGGTCTTCGTCCAGCCGCGCGCCGGCGCGCAGACGCACAAACAGCAACACGCGCTCGTCGTCCTGCCATTGCTGGCCGACGGCGATGCTCTCCAGCACCTCGTCGAAAGCCTCCACCTGGCGGTAAATTTCGGCAGTGCCGATGCGCACGCCGCCGGGGTTGAGCACTGCGTCGGAGCGGCCGTAGATGATCATGCCGTCGTGGGCGGTGAGTTCGGCGTAGTCGCCGTGGCACCAGATATTGTCGAAACGGCCGAAATAAGCTTGGCGGTACTTGCCGCCGTCGGCGTCGTTCCAGAAGCCCACCGGCATTGACGGGAAGGGGCGGGTGCACACCAGTTCGCCCTTCTCGCCGCGCACCGGGCGGCCGTACTCGTTGTAGATGTCCACCGCCATGCCCAGGCCGCGGCATTGCAACTCGCCGCGATAGACCGGCAGGCTGGCGCAGCCCAGCGCGAAGCAGGACACGATGTCGGTGCCGCCGGACACCGAGGCCAGATTGATGTCGGTCTTGATGTTGGCGTAGACCCAGTCAAAGCTTTCCGCCACCAGCGGCGAGCCGGTGGAGAACACTGCGCGCAGCGAATCCAGCTTCCATTCCCTGGCCGGCACGATGCCGCTCTTGCGCAGGCCGTCTATGTATTTGGCCGAGGTGCCGAAGTGCGTGAAGCGTTGCCGCTCGGCATAGTCCCACAGCGTGCGGCCTTCGCCGACGAAGGGCGAGCCGTCGAACAACATCAGCGCCGCGCCGGAAGCCAGGCCGGACGCCAGCCAGTTCCACATCATCCAGCCGCAGGTGGTGAAGTAGAACAGGCGGTCGCCGTGGTGCACGTCGCCGTGCAGCTGCTGTTCCTTCAGATGCTGCAGCAGGGTGCCGCCGGCGCCGTGGACGATGCACTTGGGTTTGCCGGTGGTGCCGCTGGAATACAGGATGAACAGCGGGTGCCTGAACGGCAGCCGTTCAAAGTGCAGCGCTTGCGCTTGATACGCGGCGGTGAAATCCGTCAGGGTAACGGCCTTGGGCACGTTTTCCGCGAACACGCCGGTTTCGCCCAGATACGGCACCACGATGATTTGCCGAACCGAGGGCAGCGCCTCCGCCAGCGACGCCATCTTGGAGCGGATGTCCACCGCCTTGCCGGCGTACCAGTAGCCGTCCGGGCAGAACAACAGCTTGGGCTCGGTCTGGCCGAAGCGTTCCACTGCGCCGTCCACGCCAAAGTCCGGAGAACAGCTGGTCCACACCGCACCCAGGCTGTTGGCGGCCAGCATGGCGGCGATGGTTTCCGGCATATTGGGCATGAAGCCCGCCACGCGGTCGCCTGCCTGGATGCCGGCGCCGCGCATGGCTTGCTGCAGCAGCGACACTTGGGCGCGCAGCTCGCGCCAGCTCCAGCGCCGTTGCAGCTTGTCCTCGCCCCAGAACACCAACGCGTCGCCGTCGTCGTTGCGGCGCAGCAGGTTTTCGGCGTAGCTCAGCCGCGCTTCCGGAAAGAAACGGGCGGCCAGCATATTGTCGCCGTCGCTCAGCGCCGTTGAACCCTTGTCGCCGATCACGCCGCAGTAATCCCAGACCAACGACCAGAAGCGGGCCGGATCGGCCACGCTGGCGCGCCACAGCTCGGCGTAGCCGTTTAGCTTGCGGTCATAGGCCAGCTCGGCCAGCTTGGTGAAGGCGGTCAGGTGGGCGCCGGCCAGGCGGCCGGCGGAGGGGGTCCAGATGGGCGTGTCGGGGGTCATGCTTTCTCCTGATATTTTCTCCGCGCGCCGGCCCATGGACGGGCGGCGGCTTGTTATTGCTCCGGTTTGGCGGCGCGTTTGTCGGCAAAGGCGTAAGCCAGCTTGGAGGCCGGCGGTTTGCCCAGCGCGTCGGCGATGAACCAGGCCGTATCCACCAGCGCGGCCAAATCGACGCCGGTATCGTGGCCCTCGCCGTGCAGCAGGTAAACCACGTCTTCGGTGGCGACGTTGCCGGAAGCTCCCTGAGCATAAGGGCAGCCGCCAAGGCCGGCAACAGAAGAATCGAATGTCATCATTCCCGCGTTCAAACACGCATGAATATTGCTGATCGCCATGCCGTAAGTGTCGTGAAAGTGGCCGGCAAGCTGTGTGATTGGCACAGCCTTGCTCACTGCGTCCAGCATCGCCAGCACGCTGGACGGCGTGCCCACGCCTATGGTGTCGCCCAGCGATATTTCATAACAGCCCATGTCCAGCAGGCGCGCGGCCACTTCCGCCACCTTGGCCGGCGCGATGCGGCCTTCGTAAGGACAGCCGACTACGCAAGACACATAGCCGCGCACCGGCACGCCGGCCGCCTGCGCGCGCGCCATGACCGGGGCGAAGCGTTGCAGGCTTTCGGCGATGCTGGCGTTGATATTCCGCCGGCTGAAGCTTTCGCTGGCGGCGCCGAACACGGCGATTTCACGCGCGCCGGCGTCCAAGGCGGCCTCCATCCCCTGTTCATTGGGCACCAGCACGGGGTAGGAAACCGGCCCGGCCAGGTCCAGGCCGGCCAGCACCTCGGCGCTGCCGGCCATCTGCGGCACCCATTTGGGCGAGACGAAGGCGCCGGCTTCTATGCTGCGCAGGCCGCTGGCGGCCAGGCGGCGGATCAGCTCCAGCTTGACCGCGGTGGACAGCGGCTGTTTTTCGTTTTGCAGTCCGTCGCGCGGACCCACTTCCACAATCTTCACATGCGGCACTTCGGCTCTCCGTTAGCGGCGGCGCGGCTGCACCGGGATGTAGATATCCATCTGGCGTTGAGGCTGGTCCGGCGCGCAGCGTCCGTCGTAGCGCTCGAAGGTGCCCAGCGGCGCTTGTTCCCATTGTTTAGACGCCGGCAGCCAGTCCTGCATGATGTAGCGCCAGGCGGCCTGGATCGCCTGGCCGAACTCGGCGTCGCTGCCGGCCGGCTGGGTGGTGAACACCGCGCACTTGGCCGGCGGCGTGCGCCGCTGCTCGCAGCCGGGTGGCAGCGGCAAAGGCTGCGCGCATTCCATCCCTATCATATAGCCGAAGCGGCCCGTGTCCGGGTCGAAGTCGTGGATCAGCCCGTATTCGACGGCGTCGGCGCGGCCCAGCGCCGCCAGCAGCGGCTGGCGCAGCGTGGCCGCGTATTCACCCCAGAACTCGGGGATCTGGCGCAGGTTGTCGCCGTTCTCCATCCGGGTGGCGATGCTGTAGCCGGCGAGGTTCAAGCCGGGGTGATTGATGATGATGGGGTCCATGAGGTTCACTCCGCTTCGAAGTCGACCAGTTCGTCGCCGTCGTTGACCTGCTCGCCGGTGCCGAAATAGAAAGCCTTGACCACGCCGTCCGCCGGCGCGGGGATGGTGTGCTCCATCTTCATCGCCTCCAGGATCAGCAGCGGGTCGCCCTTGTTGAGCTTAGTGCCGGTGGCGGCCAATAGGGCGACGATGCGGCCCGGCATTGGCGCTTTCAAATGGGTTTCGCCGTGTACCTCCTCGGCGGCCACCGCCAGCGGGTCCAGCCACTGCGCCTCTAGCCGGCGGCCGGCGGCGAACAGCACTCGTTGTTGACCGTTGCGGGCGACGGCGGCTTCCAGTTGTTTGCCGTCCAGCCGCGCGCGCAGCGTTCCACCGTCCAGGCGGCCGGCGGCGGAGAAGTGGCGGCCGGCGGCTAGGATCTCGAAGCTGTCGCCCTGATGGCACAGCGTCGCAGGGTAGTCTTGGCCGTCGATGTGGAAAACGAGCTTGCGGCTGAGCGCGCCGTTGAGCCGCCAGCCGGCGGCCACCGGGTAGCCGTCGGGCGCGGGCAGCGCTTCGGCCAGGGCCAGCAGCGCCAGTTGTTCGGCGTCGGGCGCGCTTGGCGGCGGCAGCAGCGCGTCGTGATGGCGGGCAATCAGGCCGGTGTCCACCTGGCCGCCGGCGAAGCTGGCGTGCTGCACGATGCGGCGCAGGAAGGGAATATTAGTGGTGACGCCGGCCACTTGGTAGTCGGCCAAGGCCGCGTCCAGCCGCTGCAGCGCCTGGACGCGGTCCTCGCCCCAGACGATGAGCTTGGCGATCATCGGGTCGTAGAAGGGCGAGATGCTGTCGCCGGCGGCCACGCCGGTGTCGATGCGCACGACGTCGGATTCCGCCGGCGCGCGCAAGTGATAGAGGGTGCCGGTGGCGGGCAGGAAACCCTTGTCCGGGTCTTCGGCGTAGATGCGCGCCTCGATGGCGTGGCCGTTGATGCGCAGCTGCTCTTGGCTCAAGGGCAGCGGCAGGCCGCTGGCGACGGCCAGTTGCCAGGCCACCAGGTCTTGCCCGGTGACCATCTCGGTGACCGGGTGTTCCACCTGCAGCCGGGTGTTCATTTCCATGAAGAAGAAGCGGCCGGGGCTGCCGTCGGCCAGCACTTCCATGATGAATTCCACGGTGCCGGCGCCGACATAGCCCACCGCGCGCGCGGCGGCGCAGGCGGCCGCGCCCATTGCTTCGCGGGTGGCCGGCGGCAAGTCCGGCGCAGGCGCTTCCTCCAGCACTTTCTGATGGCGGCGTTGCACGGAGCAATCGCGCTCGAACAGATACACGCATTGGCCCTGGCGGTCGGCGAACACCTGGATTTCCACATGGCGGGAGCGCGGCAGGTATTTCTCCACCAGCACTTTGTC
The DNA here is from genome assembly GCF_015291765.1 of Chromobacterium sp. Rain0013. Classification (NCBI taxonomy): domain Bacteria; kingdom Pseudomonadati; phylum Pseudomonadota; class Betaproteobacteria; order Neisseriales; family Chromobacteriaceae; genus Chromobacterium; species Chromobacterium sp. Rain0013. The sequence goes on along the minus strand of NZ_CP031514.1, from coordinate 4,300,817 downwards.
GTCGCCGAAGCTGGCGCGCGCTTCGCGCTGGCAGGAGGCCAACGCCGCTTCGAAGTCCGCGGAAGCGTCCACGATGCGCATGCCCTTGCCGCCGCCGCCGGCGCTGGCCTTGATCAGCACCGGGTAGCCGATGGCGTCGGCCTGGCCGCGCAGGAAGTCCGGTTCCTGGCGCTCGCCGTGATAGCCGGGCACCAGCGGCACCCGGGCCTGTTCCATCAGCGCCTTGGCCGCGGATTTGCTGCCCATCGCGGCGATGGCGGAGGCGGGCGGGCCGATGAAGGCGATGCCCGCGGCTTCGCAGGCTGCGGCGAAGTCCTCGTTCTCGGACAAGAAGCCGTAGCCGGGGTGGATGGCTTGCGCGCCGCTGCGGCGGGCGATGTCCAGGATCAAGTCGCCGCGCAGATAGGAGTTCGCCGCCGGAGCGGGGCCCAGCCGGTAGGCTTCGTCGGCCAGTTTGACGAAGCGGGCGTCGGCGTCGGCGTCGGAATGAACGGCGACGGTGGCGATGCCGAGCGCGCGCGCGGTCTTGATCACCCTGCATGCTATCTCGCCGCGGTTGGCGATCAGTATTTTATTGAACATGGTCCGTCCCTTGTTTCTTGTTCGCGTCATGACCAGTTGGGCGGCCGTTTGTCGAAGAAAGCGGCCAGGCCCTCGCGCGCCTCGGCGCCGGCGCGAACGCTGGCGATCTGACCGGCGGTGTCCTCCAGCAATTGATCGTCCCAGGGCGAGCCCTCGCGCAGCATGGCAAGCAAGTCCTTGGCCGAGGACAGCGCCTGCGGCGCGCCCTGGGCCAGCGCCTCGGCAATGTCGGCCACGCGCGCGTCCAGCGCCTCGGCTGGCACCACCTCGTGCACCAGGCCGATGCGCAGCGCCGTGGCGGCGTCTATGCGCTCGGCGGACAGGAAATAACGCCGCGCCTGACGCCAGCCTATCGCGTCGGCCACATAGGGGCCGATGGTGGCCGGCACCAGGCCCAGCCTCACCTCGGTCAGGCCAAACTTGGCGGCCTCGGTGGCGATGGCCACGTCGCAGACCGCCGCCAGGCCGGTGCCGCCGGCCAGCGCCGCGCCGTGGATGCGGGCGATCACCGGCTTTTTGCTGCGGTAGACGCTCTTGAGCATGGCGGCCAGCCGCTGAGCGTCGGCCAGGTTCTGCTCCTCGCTGTAACCGGCGGCGCGGCGCATCCAGTCCAGATCCGCGCCGGCGGAAAAGCTCTTGCCGCGGCCGGCCAGCACGATGACGCGGCAGTCCGCCTGCAATTGCAGATGGGTGAAGGCGGCGGTCAGCTCGGCGATCAGGGTTTCGTTCATCGCGTTGTGGATGTCCGGCCGGTTCATCCAGATCGTCGCGGTCTTGCCGCTGTGTTCGATTTCAAGCGTGGTGTAGCTCATCGGTATCGCCTCTCGCCGTCACATCCGGAACACGCCGAAGCGCGTGCTTTCCACCGGGGCGGACAGGGCCGCCTCCAGCGCCAGACTCAGCACTTCGCGGGTTTGCGCCGGGTCTATCACCCCGTCGTCCCACAGCCGCGCGCTGGCGTAATAGGGGTGGCCCTGGCGTTCGTATTGTTCGCGCACCGGTCCTTTCAGCGCTTGTTCCTGCTCGGGGCCGAAGGCGTCGCCCAGTTGTTCTTTCTTCACCTGGGCCAGCACGCCGGCCGCCTGTTCGCCACCCATCACCGAGATGCGGCTATTGGGCCACATCCACAGGAAGCGCGGCGAATAAGCGCGGCCGCACATGCCGTAGTTGCCGGCGCCGAAGCTGCCGCCTATCAGCACGGTGAACTTGGGCACGCGGGCGCAGGCCACGGCGGTGACCAGCTTGGCGCCGTCCTTGGCGATGCCGCCGTTCTCGTACTTCTTGCCCACCATGAAGCCGGTGATGTTCTGCAGGAACAGCAGCGGAATGCCGCGCTGGCAGCACAGCTCGACGAAGTGCGCGCCCTTGAGCGCGGATTCGGAAAACAGGATGCCGTTGTTGGCGATGACGCCGACGCGGTAGCCGTTGAGGCGGGCGAAGCCGGTGACCAGGGTGGCGCCGTAGTTCTGCTTGAACTCGTCGAACTCGGAATCGTCCACCAGCCGGGCGATGATTTCGCGCACGTCGAAGGGTTTTTTTGGGTCCGCCGGGATCACGCCGTAGATCTCCTCGGCGGCGTAGCGCGGCGGACGCGGTTCGGCACGGTCCAGCTCGCCCTGTTTGCGCCAGTTGAGGCTGGACACGATGCGGCGGGCGATGGATAGTGCGTGGGCGTCGTTTTGCGCCAGGTGGTCGGCCACGCCGGACACGCGGGCGTGCACATCGCCGCCGCCCAGTTCTTCGGCCGTCACCACTTCGCCGGTGGCCGCCTTCACCAGCGGCGGGCCCCCCAGGAAGATGGTGCCTTGTTCCTTGACGATGACGGTTTCATCTGACATTGCCGGGACATAAGCGCCGCCGGCGGTGCAACTGCCCATTACCACCGCAATTTGCGGAATGCCGGCGGCGGATAGATTGGCCTGGTTGTAGAAGATGCGCCCGAAGTGCTCGCGGTCCGGAAACACCTCGTCCTGCAAGGGCAGGAAGGCGCCGCCGGAATCAACTAGATACACGCAGGGAAGACGGTTGTCGCGCGCGATTTCCTGGGCGCGCAAATGCTTCTTCACCGTCATCGGGTAATAGGTGCCGCCCTTCACCGTGGCGTCGTTGGCGATGATCAGGCAATCCACGCCGGCGATGCGGCCGATGCCGCTGATCAGGCCCGCGCCGGGCGCGTCGTCGTCGTACATGCCGAAGGCGGCCAGCTGGGACAGTTCCAGAAAAGGCGCGCCGGGGTCCAGCAGCAGATCGATGCGTTCGCGCGGCAGCAGCTTGCCGCGGGCGGCGTGCTTGGCGCGCGCCTTGTCGCCGCCGCCCAGCGCGGCCTTGGCCACCTTGTCGCGCAGATCGGCTACCAGCGCGCGCATCTTGTCGGCGTTGGCCTGGAAATCCGCCGCGCGCGGCGAGAGTTTGGATTCGAGGATGGGCATATCGTTTTACCTTGTCATTCGCTATCGACGAGGCGCACTGTCAAGTCTTGCTGGAGTGCGGCCGAGTGCGGCGGGAGAAAAGGCCTGAGGCAAGGCTGCGCAACGAGGCATCAGGCATTTTATCCGCCGCGACTACCGGGTTTCCGCCATCAGCTCGCGCCCAATCAACCAACGCCGAATCTCGCTGGTGCCGGCGCCGATCTCGTACAGCTTGGCGTCGCGCAGCAGGCGGCCAGTGGCGTATTCATTGATGTAGCCGTTGCCGCCCAGGCACTGGATGGCGTCCAGCGCCATCTGGGTGGCGCCTTCCGCCGCGTACAGGATGGCGCCGGCGGCGTCCTTGCGGGTCTGGCGGCCGGTTTCGCCGCGGTCCAGCGCCTGGCCCACCGCGTAGACATAGGCGCGGCTGGCGGACAGCTTGACGTACATATCCGCCAGTTTGCCCTGCATCAGCTGGAAATCGCCGATGGCCTGGCCAAACTGCTTGCGGTCGTTCAGATACGGCACCGCGATATCCATGCAGGCCTGCATGATGCCCAGCGGGCCGGCGGCCAGCACCGCGCGTTCGTAGTCCAGGCCGCTCATCAGCACCTTGACGCCGTTGCCTTCGCCGCCCAGCACATTGGACTCCGGCACGAAACAGTTGTCGAAGAAGATGGGGTAGGTGTTGGAGCCGCGCATGCCCAGCTTGTCCAGCTTGCTGCCATGGCTGAAGCCGGCGAAGCCGCGCTCCACGATGAAGGCGGTGATGCCCTTGGCGCCGGCGTTGACGTCGGTCTTGGCGTACACCACCATCACATCCGCGTCGCCGCCGTTGGTGATCCACATTTTGCTGCCGTTGAGCAGGTAGCCGCCGTCGGCCTTGTCCGCCTTCAGCTTCATGCTGACCACGTCGGAGCCGGCGTTGGGCTCTGACATCGCCAGCGCGCCGACATGCTCGCCGGACACTAGCTTGGGCAGTAGCCGGCTTTTTTGCTCGTCGTTGCCGTTTTTGTGGATTTGGTTGACGCAGAGATTGGAGTGCGCGCCATAGGACAGGCCCACCGAGGCGGAGGCGCGGCTGATTTCTTCCATGGCGATCATATGGGCCAGATAGCCCATTTGGGTGCCGCCGTATTGCTCGTCCACCGTCATGCCCAGCAGGCCCAGATCGCCGAACTTGCGCCACAGGTCGGCCGGGAACAGGTTGTCGCGGTCGATGTCGGCGGCGCGCGGGGCGATTTCGCTTTGGGCGAAGTCGCGCGCGGTTTCGCGCAACATGTCGTAGGTGTCGCCAAAGGCGAAGCGCAGGCTGCTGTACATGGTTTCTCTCCTCTGATGGGCGCGCGTATTTCGCGTGATATGCTCTATCATTGCTTACGTTTACGTAAGCGTCAACATGGCGGCGACGGAAACCGGCGCGAAACCGTTATCATGGCCTGGTTTGCATGCAGAGAACAGACAATGACGATATGGGTGGACGCGGACGCCTGTCCCAAGGTGATCCGCGAAACATTGTGCCGGGCGGCGCAGCGCACCGGCGTGGAGCTGGTGTTTGTCGCCAATCAGCTATTGGCGGTGCCGAAAGCGCCCAACATCCGCGCCTTGCAGGTTCCCAAGGGTTTTGACGTGGCGGACAACGAGATTGTCCGCCGCATTGCGGCGAACGATCTCTTGATCACCGGGGACATCCCCTTGGCGTCCGAGGCCTTGGGCAAGGGCGCGCAGGCGCTGAACTGGCGCGGCGACGTGTATTCGCCGGACACCATCGCCGCGCAGCTGACGATGCGGGATTTCATGGACACGCTGCGCGCCAGCGGTGTGCAGACCGAAGGCCCGCCGCCCTTGAGTCAGGCGGACCGCCAGGCTTTCGCCCATCAGTTGGATATCTGGCTGGCCAAGCGGCGGGGCTGAGGCGGCAGCTGTTGTGGAGGAGTGGGGCGCCGCAGGCGATCCCTGCCAGGGATTCCTCCCGGTTCCCCAACAACAACGCCCCCAAGCGGGGGCGTTGCAGAGAGCGGCGCGGGAATCAGGCTTTGCCCAGATGCGGCTCGGCTTCGAATGCCTCGTCCTTGGCGGCGCCCGGCTGACGAATGGTCAGCGAGAACAACAGCGCGACGATCAACAGCGCCAGGATCAGGTGGAAGGTGGCCAGGAAACCACCGAACAGCGAGGCGACGATGGAGCCGACGATGCTGCCGATGCCGAAGCCCAGATAGATCACGCCGTAGTTCTTGGTCAGGTTGTTGAGGCCGAAGAAATCGCTGACTAGCGACGGATAGACGGTGATGGTGCCGCCGAAGCTGAAGGCGACGCAGGCGATGGCCAGGAAGAACAGGGTGGCGTTCAAGGGCACGAACAACAAGGTCAGCATGCCGGCCAGCGCGGCAATCTGGGCGATGGTGATGACCCGGATGCGCGGCATCTTGTCGGAGAGGATGCCCAGCACCAGGCGGCCGGACAGATTAGCCACCGCGATGACCGCCACGGCGTTGGCGGCGGTCAGCGTCGGCAGGTGCACATAGCTTTCGCCGATGTCCTTGGCCACGCCGATCACGTACAGGCCGCTCATGCACACGGTCAGGAACATCAGCGCCAGCATCCAGTACTGCGGCTGGCGCATCGCCTCGGCCAGCGTGTAGTCATGGCTGGCGTTCTGCTGCGCGGCGGCTTGTTGCTGCGGCGCGTCCCGCATCAGCAGGCTGCCGGCCACCACCATGGTCATGGCGATCAGGCCCCACAGTTCAAAAGTGGTTTCCAGGCTGAAGCGGGCCAGCAACGCCAGATTGATGTATTTGAAGCCCAGGCTGCCCAGGCCGTAAGCGCCGATGGCGCAGGCGGACACCAGGCCCTTGCGTTCCGGGAACCATTTGACGCAGTTGGACAGCGTCAGCAGGTAGCCGGCGCCGTCGGCCAGGCCCACCAGCACGCCGGCGCAAAGGTAAAGCATGACCAGATTATTGGCCTGGGCGGTGAGGAAGAAGCCCAGGCCCAGCATCAGGCCGGCGCCCAGGGTGACGCGCTGCACGCCGAAGCGTTCCTGCAATTTGCCGGCCAGCGAGGAGGCCACCGCCAGCGCCAGGCTCAGCAGGCCGAAGGCGAAAGCCACTTGGCTGACCGGCTCGGACAGCTTGGCGGAGAGTTGGGCGTTGAACAGGCTCCAGGTATAAACGGAGCCTAGGGCGAACTGGGTGAGGACGGTGCCGGCCAGGGTACGGTAGCGGATAGAGTTTGAGGCGTTCATGGCGCTGCTCGCTTAAAGTCATTACTGTTAGTGTGACTATAAGCCTGTGCTTATGTAGGGGGCGTGGCGGCGGCATGAGATGCAGGCGGCGCGGAATGAAGTGCAGATTCGGAGGCGTCAATGACTGGGCTTGGAAAGGGGATTTTCGCCTGTTCGCAGGGCTGTGCTGCTGCGGTGGGATCGCGGCGGGTTCAAGGGGTGAACTTAATGGCTGGCGGGATGATCTACCTTGCCTGATTTCTTGGAAGGCATTGAAGAGCATTATGGTTAAGGCCGATAAGAGACGGCAGGGGTTCGACGCCCTATCGGACGGCTTGGGGCGGATGTCCGATGAAACAATCAAACGCGTGGTGGCCAACGGCGATCCGGTTCATGTCGGGATGGGAGGCCGGGGGGCGTTGGTACGGCTGGATGGAAGGCCGGTGTTCGTCAAACGGATAGCGCTGACGGATCTGGAGCTAGAGCCTTCCCGATGTTTGTCGACGGAAAATCACTTTGAATTGCCGCTGCGTTACCAATACGGCATCGGTTCCGTCGGTTTTGGCGCATGGCGGGAGCTGGCTGCTCACCGCTTGGTCAGCGAACAGGCGCGGCGGGGCGACACTCCGTGCTGCCCGCTGCTATACCATTGGCGCGTTTTGCGAGATGAACCGACCGGCATCAGCCTGGCTGCTTGGGAAAGCCTGGAGACATACTGCGCGTATTGGGATGGGGATGAGGCGATCCGGCGCAGAGTGATGGCGATTCAGGACAGCTCCTCGTCTTTGTTCTTGTTCATGGAGTATGTTCCGCAGACGTTGTTTCAGTGGCTGGGCAGCAAAGTGGGGCAGGGGGAGTCCGCCGCCTCGGCCATCCTACAGATAGAGCGGCAGTTAGAGGCGTTGTGTGCTGATCTGCGCGAGATGGGGGTGGCGCATTTTGATTTGCATTTCGCTAATTTGCTGACGGATGGCGAGCGGATTTATTTAAGCGACTTTGGTCTGGCGTTGTCGGATCGTTTCGTATTGAGTGGCGATGAGGCGGATTTTCTCGCCGCCCATCGCGGCTATGACGCCGCCTGCGCGTCTCTTAGCTTGGTTCATTGTCTTATCGCCCATGCCTATGGACGGCATGACTGGTTTGGCGTCGGCGATTGGGTCGAGTCGTTGGACGATTATTTGCGGGGATATCGTAGAATCTTTCCCGCCGCCGTGGATGGCCTTTTGGACAAGCATGCCGCCGCCGCGGTCCGTATGGATGCGTTTTTTCACGCCGTTCGGCGTAATAAGTCCCAGATCTGGCCCGCTCTCTAGAACGGGCGCTCGGGCGTCTTGTTCAAAGATGCATCAACTGCCGGAAAGCCTTGATATTGCTGCGGCTGACCGGAATCTCCGCCTTCAGGTCGTAGAGCTTGATGATGTAGGTGCTATTGAGCCAGGGCGCGATTTCGCGGATTTTGTGGATGTTGACGCAGTAGGAGCGGTGGCAGCGGAAGAAGCTGTCGGCCGGCAGGCGGGCGACGAATTCGCTGATGCTCATCGACATCACATAGCGGTCGTGCGCGGTGTAGACCAGGGTGACTTTCTCATCGGCCTCGGCGTAATAGATCTGTTCGCAGGGAGTGACGATGATGCTGTCGCCCTTGACCAGATTGACGGTGCGGCTGGCGGTTGGGGCCTCGGCCGGCGCGGCGGCGGCCGGTGGGGTTTGCGCTTCCAGTTTGGCCAGTAGATTGATAATGCGGGCTTCGTTGTAGGGCTTGAGGATGTAGTCGAAAGCCTCCACTTCAAACGCTTCCACCGCGAATTCCTTGTAAGCGGTGACGAAGACGATGCGCGGCGGCCGCGACGATTTGTGCAGGTTCTTGGCCAGCAGCAAGCCGTCTATGGATGGGATGTTGATGTCCAGGAACACCACGTCCACTTCGTGTTCCTGCAGGAATTTGAACGCCTCCAGCCCGTCCTCCACGCTAGCGACGATGTCGATGCGGCTGTGCTCGCGGATCAAATAGGCCAGCTCCTCGCGCGCCAGGTACTCGTCTTCCACGATCAGGGCTTTCAGCATGTCGGCTCCTCGGCGGCGGGCAGGTCGAAACAAACGGCGGTGCCGGGCTCCAGCCGGGTCAGCCGTAGACCTTCTCCGTACAGTAGTTTGAGCCGCTGGTTGACATTGCTCAGGCCTATGCTGCGGCTGGACAGCGTGCCGGCGGCCACGCCGTCCAGCACTTCCTGGCTGACGCCGTAGCCGGTGTCGCGCACGCAGACATGGACCTTGGCGCCGTCGCGCTTGACCGCGATGCTGACCCGGCCCGGCTCCTTGCGCGGCTGGATGCCGTGCAGGATGGCGTTTTCCACCAGCGGCTGCAACAGCAGGCTGGGGATGCGCACGTGCACGTCGTCGATATCGAATTCCACCGTCAGCTTGGCGCCGAAGCGCGCCTGTTCTATCGCCACGTAGTCGCGCACTTGTTGCAGTTCTTCCTGGATGTCGATGAGCCGGTCGCCCAGCGACAGGTTGTAGCGCAGGTAGTCCGCCAGGTTGGAGATCAGCTGGCGCGCCTGCTGCGGCTGAATGCGGATCAGCGAGGAGATGGCATTTAGGGCGTTGAACAGGAAGTGCGGGTTGATTTTGCTTTGCAGCGCGCTGAATTCCGCCTTGCGCGCCATCTCTTCCAGTTGTTTGACCCGCGACACTTCCATCTGGGTGGAGATCAACTGGGACAGGCCCACTGCCACTTCGCGCAACGGCGTGCTGATGCCGTGGCTCTTGCGGTAGAAGATTTTCAGGGTGCCGCTGACGCCGGCTTTTTCGCGCAGCGGGATGATGATCACTGAGTGGAAGTCCGCCAGGTGGTATTGCTGCAGATTGTTTTCGATGATGATCTGGTCGCCGGCGATGGCCTGACGGGTGATGGCGCCGATGGCGGAGTGCTCGTCCATCTCGTAGTAGTCCTTGCCCAGGCCCACATAGGCCAACACGTCCGAGGTGTTGGTAATGGCCACCGCGTCGGCGTCCAACTGGTCCCGGATCACGGTGCAGACCTGGACCATGGCGTCGCGGTCCAGATTCTGGAAATAGGGCAGGGTGCGGTTGGCGATGGTCAGCGCCAGCTTGGCCTGGCGCGCGGCCAGCAGCTCTTTTTCGTCGTTGACGTCTTGCACCAGCTTGATGATCAGGCCGACGCACACGGTGCCGAAGATCATCGGGAAGGCAATGTGGCGGACGATGGGCACGCTCACCGCTGGATCGGTCAACAGCAGGATCAGGCCCATGGTCAGCCCCTCGCACAACATGCCGGCCAAAATGCCGTACAGCCACAGCCGGCTCCTGCCGGCGCGGAAGTGTATCCAGGTGGCCAGCAGGCCGGCGCAGACGCTGGAGATCAGGCAGGGCAGCGAGGTGTAGCCGTTGATGTCTATCAGGTAGCGGTGCAGGCCTGAGACGATACCGGCCGGTATGCCCACCCAGGGGCCGAACAGAATGCCGCCGGAGAGGATGGCGATGATGCGCACATTGACCAGCGAGCCGTCCACCGGAATGCCGGTATAGGTGCTGAACACGGCGAACAGGCAGAACAGCAGCGATACCGCCGCCAGTTCGGCCGGACTGTGGTCTTGTTTGCGCAGCAGATGTTGAAACGGGCGGGTGCGGGTAAGGAAGAACAGCGCCATCAACATCAGCGCCGCCCGTTCGAACACCGCCAGCAGCATGGTTTGGTTTTCTATCATGGCGTCGGGAGCGGGGCGGCCGCGCCCGGTCGGGCCAGCCTCAAGCCCTGATTTTAAGCCATGCGGGACACTTTGACCGCAGGTGGGCGCAGATTAGGCGGGCGTCATGCCGCTGGAGGCTCCAAGACCGCCAGCAATTCCGCCAGCTTGCGGTCCAGCGCGTCCTGGCTGCGCTGGTTGAGGCCGGACAGGATGGCGTGCTCATTGGCCACGTGGGCGGTGACGGCGCGGTCTATCAGTTCCAGCCCGCTCTCGGTCAAGCGCACCAGGGTGCTGCGCGCGTCCTCGGCGCAGGCGGCGCGTTCGATCCAGCCCTTGCTTTCCAGCACTTTCAGCCGGTGGGTCATGGTGCCGGAGCTGATCATCAGCGAGGAGAACAGCGCGGTGGGCGCCAGGCTGTGCGGCGCGCCGGCGCGTCTGAGCGTGGCCAGCACGTCGAACTCCCATCCGCTGAGCCCGAATTGCTCAAAAGTGGCGTCCAGCCTGTGCTGCAGCAGCGCGGAGCAGCGGCGCAGCCGGCCGATCAGGCCCATCGGCGCCACGTCCAGGTCCGGCCGTTCTCGGTGCCACTGCGCCAGGATGGCGTCCACGGCGTCGCCGGCGTTCTGTTGCGTCATACGTATTCCTTTATCTTGAATTCAAGATTTTATTTGTCTTGAATTCAAGGCAATGTTATCTTGAATTCAAGTTAGTTTTCGATGCGATTATAAGCGATTGCGAAAGGAATGCCCATGTCTGCGCGCCTGATGGCCTCCCGTTGGAGCGATGTATTGTTGACTGCGCTGGCTCCGGCGATCTGGGGCTCCACCTATATCGTCACCACCCAGTTGCTGCCACCGGACCGGCCGTTCACCGCCGCCTTGCTGCGGGTGTTGCCGGCCGGCCTGTTGTTGATCCTGGCCGGCCGCCACCTACCGCGGCGCGGCGAGTGGGGGCGTCTGCTGGTTTTGTCCGCCTTGAATATCGGCGTGTTCCAGGCGCTGTTGTTCGTGGCCGCCTACCGTTTGCCGGGCGGCCTGGCCGCGGTGCTGGGTGCCACCCAGCCGCTGTTGGTGATGGGCCTGGCCTGGGGGCTGGACAGCCGCCGCCCGGCGCGGGTGGCCGCCTGGGCCGGCATCGCCGGGGTGGCGGGCATGGCGGCCTTGCTGTTGTCGCCGGGCGCTGTTTGGGACGGCGTAGGCATGTTGGCGGCGCTGGGCGGCGCGGTGGCGATGGCCAGCGGCACTTATCTGACCCGGCGCTGGCGGCCGAGCGCGCCGCTCGCCGCCTTGACCGGCTGGCAACTGGCCTTGGGTGGGCTGATGCTGGCGCCGCTGGCCTGGGTGCTGGACCCGGCCTTGCCGGCGCTGGGCGCGACGCAGTGGCTGGGTTACGGCTATCTCTGCCTGTTCGGCGCCTTGCTGGCCTATTTATTGTGGTTTCGCGGGCTGGCGCGGCTGTCGCCGGTGGCGGTGTCCTCGCTGGGCCTGCTCAGCCCGCTGACGGCGGTGCTGTTGGGCTGGCTGCTGCTGGGGCAGGCCTTGGGGCCCTTGCAGCTGGCGGGCCTGGCCACGGTGCTGGCCAGCGTGCTGGCGGTGCAGCGTAGCATGGCCGCGCCGCCGCCGGCGGAGAAGCAGATCATGGCCGGCGCGGCGCGCGCGCGGTCTTGAGCGGTAATGGAATCAATCAGAAACAATCAGATAAGGAGTCTGTTCATGAAGAGCGCTTTGCAAACCCTGCTGGACCAGCGTGTGTCGGCCAATCACTTTGATCCCTCCCATGTGTTGGCGGACACGGAGATCGAGCAGTTGCTGAACGCCGCCACCCGCGCGCCGTCGGCCTACCACTTGCAGAACTGGAAGTTCGTCGCGGTGCGCAGCGCCGAGGCCAAGCGTCGTTTGCAGGCAGCCAGCTACGGCCAGCAAAAAGTGGCGGACGCGGCGGTGACCTTCATCTGCTGCGGCACGTTGAACGCGCATCGCGGGCTGGAGGCGTCGCTGCGGCCAGCTGTGGACGCCGGCATCCTGCCGCCGGAGGTTAGCGACAGCTGGCTGCGCGCAGCAGAGAAGGCCCTCCGGGACGACGCGCGCGCGCAGCGCGACGAGGCGATCCGTTCCGCCTCATTGGCGACGATGGTTTTGCTGCTGGCGGCGGAGGAGCGCGGCCTGGCCAGTTGCGCGATGGGCGGTTTCGACGCGGCCGCGGTGGCGCGGGAGTTTGGCCTGGGCGGGGACGAGTTGCCGGTGATGCTGGTGACGGTGGGGCGGGCGGCGGGCGGCAATTGGCCGCAGAAGCCGCGCCGGCCGGTGGCCGAGGTGATGGTGTGGGCTTGATGGTCTGTTTACGATATTTTTTGATCGGAATTATTGTTAAGGCATTGAGTCCGCTACGCGGATGATGATTTAGGGCCGGCTCCGCCCCGCGAACGGAAAGGGGAATTTGCGCGGCCAAATTCCCCTATCAACTGAGCGAATCAAAGATTCTCTCAGTGATAGCGCGCTAACGTCGCGGTGCTCGAACAAGCAGCCGCTTAAAACGAGCGTAGCGAGGTTTCTGCGTAGCTAAAACCTCGGGCCTGCCACCCGCCGGCAGGCTTGAAGGGACCCGGGGGCATCGGATACGTGGTTTCCTATGTATCTAGCGACGCTTTACCACTCTTAATCGAAAGATCGTGAGCTGGTTTTGAGAGCCGGACGCTAAGTCCGCCGCTATCAGGCGCTGCGCGCGGCTGGCGGCTGCGCCAGCACCGTGCGGCAGTGGTTTTCCAGGCGGGTGATTTCTTCCAGCACCGCGTCGATGTCGCGGCGTTGCTCTTCCAGCTGGCGGCGGCGCTCCAGTACCAAGTCCAGCAGTTTTTGCGACTGGCTGGCCTCGTCGTGGGCCAGTTCATACATGTCCAGGATTTCGCGGATGTCGGACAAGGATAGACCGATGCGCTTACCGCGCAGTATCAGCTTGAGCCGGGCGCGGTCGCGACGGTTGAATACCCGCTGGCGGCCGTCGCGCTGGGGTTCTATCAGGCCTTGTTCTTCGTAGAAGCGGATGGTGCGCAGGGTGACGTCGAAATCGCGCGCCAGGTCGGAGATGCTGAAGAATTCGGGTTCGGTCATGGTGTGTTCCAAGGCAAGCGGCGATTGTAGCTTTTTTTTAACGCGTTCTCAGTTCTAGCATGATTTACGTTTACGTAATCGTCAACTTGTGGGATGAATGAAAAAAACAAAAGCGATACGTACCGTCTACCAGGAGAGGATACGTACCGTCTACCAGGAGAGAGAGATTCGATGACCCTGCCCAGCTATGTCCACGGCGCCAGCCCGCAGCCCTTGATCGGTCAGACCATAGGCCAGTTGTTTGACCAGACCTGCCGCGAGCATGCGCGCAGCGAAGCCTTGGTGGTGCGCCACCAGCAGATACGTTGGAGCTACGAGGAGCTGCGAGAGCATGTGGACCGGCTGGCCTGCGGCCTGATCCGGCTGGGGCTCAAGCCAGGCGACCGCATCGGCATCTGGTCGCAGAACAACGCCGAATGGGTGCTGACCCAGTTCGCCACCGCCAAGGCCGGGCTGATCATGGTCAACATCAACCCGGCCTATCGCCGCTCCGAGTTGGAGTACGCGCTGAGCAAGGTGGGCTGTCGCGCGCTGGTTCTGTCGCCCAGCTTCAAGAGCAGCGACTACCTGGCGATGGCGGCTGATCTGCTGCCGGAGCTCGCCGTTTGCGAGCCGAGCCGGCTTAAGTCCGCCGCCATGCCGCAGCTGGAGATCGTGGTCCGCCTGGGCCAGCAGCGCACGCCGGGCATGCTCAATTTCGCCGATTTGATGGCCGTGCCGTCGGCGGAGGAGAAAGCCGGGTTGCAGCGCTTGGGCGAGACGCTGCAGTTCGACGATGTGATCAATATTCAGTTCACCTCCGGCACCACCGGCAGCCCCAAGGGCGCCACCCTCACCCATCACAACATTCTGAACAACGCCTACTTCGCCGGCGCGGCGATGGCGTTCGGCCCGGACGACCGGCTATGCATTCCCGTGCCGCTTTACCACTGCTTCGGCATGGTGCTGGGCACCTTGCTGTGCCTGACCCACGGCGCGACCATGGTGTTTCCGGCGGAGAGCTTCGATGCTCAGGAGGTGCTGCGCGCGGTGCAGGAAGAGGGGTGCACCGGCTTGCACGGGGTGCCGACAATGTTCATCTCGGTGCTGGACCGCCCGGATTTTTCCGATTACGACGTGTCCACGCTGCGCACCGGCATCATGGCCGGCAGCCCGTGTCCCATCGAGGTGATGAAGCGGGTGACCAGCCAGCTCAACATGAGCCAGGTCACCATAGGCTACGGCATGACGGAAACCAGCCCGCTGAGCTTTCAGAGCGCCACCGACACGCCGCTGGACAAGCGCGTGGCCACGGTGGGGCGCATTCACCCGCACGTGGAAGTGAAGATAGTGGACGTGGAAGGGCGCATCGTGCCGCGTGGCCAGAGCGGGGAACTGCACACCCGCGGTTATTCGGTGATGCCGGGCTATTGGGGCGATCCGGCCAAGACCGCCGAGGCGATAGACGCCGCCGGCTGGATGCGCACCGGTGACCTGGCGGAGATGGACGCCGACGGTTACGTCAATATTGTGGGCAGGGTCAAGGACATGGTGATCCGCGGCGGCGAGAACATTTACCCGCGCGAGGTGGAGGAGTTTCTCTACCGCCATCCCAAGATTCAGGACGTGCAGGTGATTGGAGTGCCGGACGATAGATTCGGCGAGGAATTGTGCGCCTGGATCCGGTTGCGCGACGGCGAAAGCGCCAGCGCCGACGATATCCGTGCTTTTTGCCAGGGGCAAATCGCGCATTACAAGATCCCGCGTTACATCGAATTCGTCGATAGTTTCCCGATGACGATTACCGGCAAGATCCAGAAATTCGTCATGCGCGAGAAGATGAAGGAGAAGTTGGGGCTGGCGGACGGCAAAACCGCCTGACTCGCCGCAAGCGATGGGAACAAAAGCCCCGGCTTGCCGGGGCTTTTTGGCTTACAATGCCGCCAGACTGATCTTTAAGCTGAGGAATCCATCATGACTACCGTATTCAACGACGCCGATCTGCTGCGTCTGGAAAACCTGCTGACCCCCTTGTCCGCCAGCGGCAGTACCATGCGCCCGGACGAAGTGCAGGGCTTTTTCGCCGCTCTGGCGTGCGGTCCGGACGCGGTGGACGCCGATTTCTGGCTGGAGGAAGTGCTGGGCGACGCGCCGGCCTTTGAGAGCGAGGACGACGCGGCTGAACTGAAAACCCTGCTGCAAAAGCTGTACGACGCCACCACCGCCGCGCTGGCGAGCGGCAAGGAACTGGATCTGATCCTGTACGCTGAAGACGATAGCGACAGCGACGAGCCGGACTACTGGCCTTGGGCCAATGCCTTCCTCTACGCGCTGGACGTGGTGGACACCGACTGGTTCGAAGTGGCCGACGAGGACGAGGGTTTTGAAAGCCTGATGATGCCTATGCTGGTGTTGGGCGGCGCTTTCGAGCAAGAGGACGGCGAAGATCTGCTGACCTTCAGCGACGAGGAAGTGGAAGGCTACAAGGAAGAACTGCTGGAGGCCTTGGCCGCGGTTTACACTTACTGGCGCGCCAAGGAGCAGGCGCCCAGCACCGTGCGTCGCGAAGGCGATAAAGTGGGCCGCAACGATATCTGCCCCTGCGGCAGCGGCAAGAAGTACAAGGCCTGCTGCGGCCGCAACTGATTTTCCGCGCACCGCGCCGGGAGCAAAAAAAGGAAGCCATTCGGCTTCCTTTTTTCATGCTGGGGCGCCTCGGCGCTTGCTGAAATTGTTAAGTACCGGGCGCTGCCGCGGACTTTAGCGCGCGTTCGGCTGCCTCCCGTGCGTTGAGACGGTCGATGTAGTCGAATACATCCAAAAGAGAGGTGGTCAGCGCCAGCACTTGCTCCAGCAGGCTGAAGAAGCCTTCCCAATAGCCTTTGGCGGCGCTGTTGTCGCTAAAGTCGATGTCCGCGGCGATTTGAGCGAGCAGATTGTGCAGACCGTCTTCGGGGTTGTCCTGCAAATACTTGATGAAATGTCCTGCGAATTCGCGGCCCAGCAAATGTGCGGCGTGTTGGTCGTCTATGGGCGGAACTTGCCAGCAATGGACGCCGCGCCGGTTGGACGCGTTGCCGGCAAACGGCAATTCCGCGCGGGATGTTGGGTCCGGGTCTGGACGGTAATGGCGGCGGGATGGGGTTTTGATCGACATGATCACCTCCGTGTAGCGGTTTTTCATTGCCACCCCCACGGCCAAGCGGAGGTGGCAGACCGAACAGGGTTGGCCGACCGGACTACACGACTCCGGCACACCCGCTAAGGTGTCCCCACCCGGCCCGCCATTGTGAGCGCGCACGAGTGCAGCGATCCAAACGCAAGACTCAAGCGCTTGTTCGCAGTGTAGTTCGCCGGACGGCCAAGTCCGGTGCCGCGAGGAACGGCACGGCAGCGATTGTGCACAGTTGCCAGCTGCCGGGTCAAGGCGCAGGCCGGGCGTTAAAAGCCCGTCAATGCTTGCTTACGCGGTCGGTATCGGCTCTGGGCGGAAAATAGCCGGCCGGCAAGCCCGGATGGGTGAGGCAATGGCAAAACGGCGCGTGCCCTCGGGAGGGGAGACGCGCCGCGTGTTTGGCGGTTAGCGCTGGGCTTAGTGATTCATCGCCGGGTAGTCGGTATAACCGCGCGCGTCGCCGCCGTAGAAGGTGGCCGGGTCCGGCGGGTTCAGCGGCGCGCCGCTTTGCAGGCGCTCGGCCAGATCCGGATTGGCGATATAGCTGCGGCCGAAGGCGGCGGCGTCGATATAGCCTTGGCGGATCAGGGTTTCGGCCTTCTCGGCGGTATAGGCGCCGGCGCCTATGATCACCCCCGGGTAGCGTTGGCGCAGCGCCTGGCGGAAGCCCTCGTCCAGCACCGGGCCGCCGGCCCAGTCCGGCTCGGAAATGTGCAGGAAGGCCAATTTGCGTTTGGCCAGCTCTTCGGCCAGGTAGAGCGCCATGTCCAGTTGGTCGGTGTTGCTGATGCCGTTGAAGATGCCCAGCGGCGAGATGCGGATGCCCACGTGATCGGCGTCCCATTCCGACACCACCGCGTCCACAACCTCCAGCAGGAAGCGCGCGCGGTTTTCCACGCTGCCGCCGTATTCGTCGGTGCGGACATTGGCCTGGGGCGACAGGAACTGGTCCAGCAGATAGCCGTGGGCGCCGTGGATCTCCACCAGGTCGAAACCGGCGCGGCGCGCGTTGTCGGTGGCGCGGCGGTAGTCTTCCAGGATGTCGGCCAGTTCGGAGACTTCCAGCGCGCGCGGGGTGTCGCATTGTTCGCGCACCAGGCTGCCGTCGGCGGCGCGGATATTGGTGCGGCTGTCGGCCTGGATCGCCGACGGCGCCACCGGCGCTTCGCCGTCCGGTTGCAGCGAGCGATGCGAGATGCGGCCGGTGTGCCACAGCTGCAGCGCGATCAGACCGCCCTTGGCGTGCACCGCGGCGTTGACCTTGGTCCAGGCCGCCACTTGCGCTTCGCTGTAGATGCCTGGCGCGCCGGCGTAGCCCTTGGCGGTGGGGGAGATGTGGGTGCCTTCGGCCACGATCAGGCCGGCGCCGGCGCGTTGGGCGTAATAGGTTTCCGCCAGCGCGGTGGGCACGTCGCCCGGCTCGGTGTTGCGCAGCCGGGTCAGCGGCGCCATCGCCACTCGGTTTTTAAGGGTCACGGCGCCTACGCGCAGCGGGGTGAACAGTTTGTCGGCTTGCATTGCGGTTTCCTTGGCTCTAAGCGGGAGAAAATGGGGCGGCCGCGATCACTGATCGAAGCCGAAACCCTGTTTGCGCGCCACCGGCGCGACCTGCGGGAAATACACGTTGCGGTAGTACTGCGCGGTGTTGGCGGACCAGGGCTGGCCGTCTGCGCGCTGAATGCTCTTCCAGTAATCCATGATGGCGGCGTCGTACTGCGCGATCATTGCAGGCAGTTCCGCCGCTTGGTAGCGTTCACGATGCACGAAGCTGGCGCGCGGCAGCCGCGGCTTGATCGCGCTGTCCTGATCGGCGTAGCCCAGCACCACACCCACCAGCGGAAAGGTCAGTTCCGGCAGTTCCAGCAGCTCCACCATGGCCTGCGGATCGCGGCGGATGCCGCCGATGGGCACCACGCTGAGGCCGGCGGAGCGGGCCGCGGTCATGATGTTGCCCAGCGCGATGCCGGCGTCCACCGCGCCGACGGCGAAGGCTTCCACGCTATTGTGTATCACTTGCTCGGAACCGGCTTTTTCCACGCCGATCCGGGTTTTGTAGAAGTCGGGAACAATGGCGACAAAGACCGGCGCTTGGGCGATCCACGGCTGACCGCCGGCGATCTCGGCGATTTTCCGGCGGCGTTCAGCATCCTGAACCACCACCAGCGTCACTTGCTGGCCGTTGATGGAGGTGGGGCCTTTCCAGGCGGCGTCCAGCACTGCATCCAACACCTCGGCGGGAATGGGCTTGTCTTGGTAGCTGCGCACGCTGCGGTGCTCTTGCATCAGTTCCAGTGTTTGATTCATGCTTTAGGCTCCTTGAAGTAGACCAGTCGTCTAGTTGTAATTTCAAAATAACCCGCTCCGGGGAGCGGGGAGTGAGCGGCCTTGCCTTGGCGGGTTCTGAAGGCTAAGGCGCGCGCAGAATCTGTTGCGTGTGCGCCATAGCCGCCAGCAGCGGCGCGCGCGAATGTTGGGTTTTGAACAGCAAAGCGCTGCCCACCCACAGGCTATACAGCGCGCTGGCGGTTTCGTCCGGCAGCAGGTCCGCGTCCAGCGACCCTTCCTGTTGGCCGCGGCGGATGCAAGCGGCCAGATTGCGCACCACAAAGCCCATGCCCTCGGCCAGCGCTTCGCGCATCGGCTCGGACAAGTCGGACACCTCGGCCGCCAGCTTCACCGCCAGACAACAGCGTTGCGGCTCGTCGCAGCGATGGGTTTCCAGCCAGCCGTCGAAATAATGCAATAGGCAATCGCGGGCGCTGCCGGCGTCCTTGGACAGAAAGCTAACCAGTTTGCCGTCGTATTTCTCAAAATAACGGCGCAGCAGTTCCACGCCATAGCCTTCCTTGCTGCGGAAGTAATGGTAGAACGAACCCTTGGGCACGCCGGCCGCGCCGAGGATTTCCGCCAGGCCCACGGCGGAGAAGCTCTTGCCTAGAATGATGGCTTCGCCGGTGGCCAGCAGGTGTTCGCGAGTATCAGAAAACTGGTTGGGACGTGACATGGATTGAATTCTACTAGACCGGTCGTCTAGTTTCAAGAAATTTATCCACCTTTGCGGGAGACATCGTGCCCGCGATGCGCGGGCGGGCGGCTTGCGGGCTTGAATGCAATCTCCTTAGAACCTGTTCACGATCTGCTGCGCGTCGTGAAGCGTTGCACGGTGAGTACAAGCTCAAAATGCTCATGTACCACGCGTACATTCCGCTTTTCGCTCGTTTTCGCCTTGTCTCGCTCTTGCTCGCGAGATCGTGAACAGGCTCTATAGTATTTTATTGTTAATAATAAGAATCAATTGCAATTAAGATGCTGAATCTTACGTCAGCGCCGATGCGATAGGGAGCCGTTATGAAGTCAATTTGGAAGCTGCTGGGCATTGTGCTGCTGAGCGGCTGCGCCGCCTTGCCTCAGGAGACCGATCCGCCTGGCCGCATCGTGGACTTGCGCAGCGGCGAAGCCTTGCAGCCGGCGCAATTGTTGCAGCGCCTGGCTCCGGCGCCGCGTTTGTTGGTGGGGGAAAAGCACGACAATCCCGAGCACCACCGCATCGAGCGCTGGCTGGCGGCGGAACTGGCGGCGCGCCGGCCGCAAGGCAGCGTGCTGCTGGAAATGCTGACGCCGTCGCAACAAGCCAAGGTGGAACAGACTCAGGCGGCGCTGCGCGCTGGCAAGCCATTGTCCGGCAAGGCGTTGGCGCAGGCGGTGGATTGGCAGCCGGGTTGGCCGTGGCCCTTGTACGGCAAGCTGGCCGAGCATGCGTTGAGCGCGCCTTATCCCTTGCTGGCAGCCAATCTGGACAAGAGCGAGATGCGGACGGTATACCGCAGCCAAGCGCAATTGTCGGGGCGGGCGTCCACGCGGCCCGAGGTGCGCGTCAAACTGAGCGAACTGATCCGCGAGGAGCACGGTGGACAGCTCACGGCCGAGCACCTGGCCTCGATGCTGGCGGTGCAGCAGGCGCGCGACCGGCGCATGGCCGAGAGGCTGTTGGCCGCGCCGGCGCCGGCTTTGCTGATTGCCGGCGCCTACCATGCCGCCGCCGACATCGGCGTGCCGCTGCATGTGCGCGACTTGCAGCCGCAAGCGCCGCTGCGGGTGTTGATCCTGGCGGAAGAGGGCATGAAGCTGGATGCGGGGCAGGCCGATTATGTCTGGTTTGTCGCGCCAGTCCGGCGCTGAGAGCCTGTTCAAAGTCTGCTGCGCCTCGTGAGACTCGACACGGTGAGTACCGCTTCGAAATGCTCATATCCCGTATGACCATTCCGCTTTCTCAATGGTTTTCGCTTTGTCTTGCTCGCGAGATCGTAAACACCTTCTGAGAGGCTTGATTCAATCATTGATGAGCTTGTGAGCGCGCGCGGCTGATGGATCAGGGCCGCCATTCATTCTGATATCCAATCCCACCGATGGCCACTGGACGCGTGCCATCCTCGTCGATTCTTAACCGCCGGCTACGGACCGCAACCGCGAGATCTTCAAGAAGGGCGCTTGCAAATCCGCCAGGGAGCCGGCGGGCTGAGCGATCGGGCCCTCGGACGTTTGCGTCGCGCCGGGCCGGCCACTATGATAGCCGCGGGAGCCCCGCGCGCTGCCCTCGTTTCCGCGGTAGGCGAAGCCTGCTGCGGGTTTGATTCCTCCTCTTGTCTTGAAGCCATGTCCGACGCCGCCGCCACCTCCTTTCCTCCATCTGATGCTTCCGCCGCCACGCGCGCGCTGGAGCCGGCCATCGCCCCACATTTGCAATTGCTGACGCATAGCGCCGGCGAGGAGGTGAGCCAGACCCACGCCGGGCTCGGCCTGCTGCTGCTGTGGTTGAGCGACGACGTGCTGGGCGCGGTGAACGCGGATTTGCGGTCCTTGGATGTGACCGAAAGCAAGCTGAACGTGTTGATGCTGTTTTCGCTGCAAGAGCGGGGTTGGTGGCGGAACGGGCCGCTCACCCCGTCGGCGATTGCCGACTATCTAGGGGTGACCCGCTCCACTGTCACCGGCCAGTTGGATTGGCTGGAACGACGCGGCCTGCTGCAAAGACAATTGCGAGACGAAGACCGCCGCAGCCTGGAGCTGAGCCTGACCGAGGCCGGCCGGGAACTGCTGCGGCAAGCGCTGCCGGGTTTCTGGCGCGCTTGCCAGCGCCTGACCGAGGCGCTGGACGAGAGCGAATGCGCGGCGCTTTGGTCCTTGCTCGCCAAGGTGTGGAGTAGATTGAAAGCGGACTGAACCCGTTTTTCAGCGCGGCGCGCTGGGCTGTGAACCCGCCGCCGCCAGCGCGTCGGCGCGGGCGCGGTCGCTGGCTTTGCAGCGGCAATGGCCGATCTGATGCAGTTCTATCAAGTGGCCAGCGGGGTCGCGCAGGAATAATTGCGTCAGTTCCGGCGCGGCGACGTTGGCCTGTTTCCAGTGAGCGATGCCTTGCCGCAGCAGTTCCGCCTCCGCTTGGACGATGTCCCTTACCGCCAGCGCCACGTGATTGTCTACTGGGTCCTGATCCGCGCCCTGCGCATACGGGGATGCGCCGTCGTTGCCTAGCAGATGAATCTGGCAGTCGTTGCCCAGGTCCAGGAAAAATCCGGGCACTCCGGGGATGTGCCAGCGGCCGCCGTCGGCATCCAGGCCCAGCACGTCGCGGTAAAACGCGCCCATGGCCTCAACCAGGTTCAGCGGCATGCGCAAGCCTTGATGGTGCAATTCCAATACTTCGATAGCCATAGTTCGATTCCTTAAAGGGATGAGGTGAGGCGGCCGCCTGTCGTCATATAGTACGTTATGCAAACTATACGTCAAGCGTAATTTTTGGGAGAGCTGAATTGGTCAGTCGAGCCAGCAAGCCGCGCGCCAGCGGCTATATTGGCCTCATGCGAGTGGGGTAGGTTTTCATGCGGACTGTTTTAAATAATAAATTTAAATAGAAAAAAAAATTTGCTATCTAATTGGGTGGAATTTAGTATTCGTTTAATAACTTATAACTTGATGTTGATAGAGACCATGACGGGTCAAGCATGACGCGAAATCTATTCACCAGCCTGACCGCTGGTTTGTTGTTGGCCGGCGCTGCGGTGGGCGCGGAGACGCCGGTCTGGAAACAGCCGGAGTACGCGGCGGCCATCGTCCAGGCTAGGGCGGGGCAGACCGCGCCGGCGCTGGCGATGCTGGAGCGGGAGCGCGCGCGCGGACCGCTGGCTGCGCCTTTGCTGGACGATTATTTGACCCTGCTGTGCTGGAGCGGGCGCGGCGCGGAGGCTCTGCGGGTGCTGCCTGGCCACGAAGCCGACATGTCGGCGGACACGCTGGCACGGCTGGCGCGTGTTGCGCGCGACCAACGCGATGCCGCGGAGGCCGAACGGTTGTACCGTTTGTTGTTGGCGCGTCAGCCGGCGGCGGGCTACCGCGCCGGGCTGGCGATGGCCCAATCCGAGGCCGGACACGGCGCGGCGGCGCTGGCCACTCTGGACGCCGCGCCGGCCGGCTCGTCGGCCGACGAACTGGAGTTGACCCGAGCGCGTGCATACGTCTTGCTGCAAAGCGGGGACCTGACCCGGGCGCTGGACTATCTGATCCGCGCGCGGGCGCGCTTTCCCGGAGACCCGGAGCTGGAGCGCAGTTATCTGGGCTGCTTGCTCCGTTTGGGCGCGCCGTGGCAGGCAGGTCAGGCGTCCATCGCGGATCCCCGGCTGGCCTTGCAGGTTGATTTTGACCGCGCGGCGACTTTGAGCCGTTGGGGACGCATCCAGGAAAGCCAGGACAGCGGACCTGGCCGGCACGCGCAAACCGACGCGGCGCTGAAGCTTAATCAGGACATCACGGCGCGGCCTGAAGCCGCGCGGCCGCCGTTCGCCGCGCTGGCGGCGGACGACCGCGTGCAAATGTTGCAGCAGCGCGGCTTGTCGGCGCAGGCCATCGCCCTGGACCGGCAGCGGGCCGGCCAGGCGTGGTCGCCGTATGCCCGAGCGGCCTTGGCCGACGCTTATCTCAACCAGCGCCAGCCGCTGCGCGCAGAGGAGCTGTACCGCTCGGCGCTGCGCGACGCGCCGCAGGCGGACGAGGCGCTGGATTGGCGCATCGGCCTGGTTTACGCCTTGTTGGAGTCCGGCCAGCACGCCGCCTGCCGCCGGGAGCTGGCCGCGTTGCAAGCCGCCGCTCCCCGGCTGAAAACCGACCGCGCCAGCGGCCGGCGCGTGTTCAATCCGGCGTTCCAGCGCGTGGCCTTGCTGGACGCGATGGTGACCGCCTACCAAGAGGACACCCGCGGGGGCTGGAAGAAGATGGAGGCTTTGCTGGACGAAGCGTCATTTAATCCCGAATTGCGACAGAACCAGGGCAGCCTGGCTCTGATGCGCGGCTGGCCGCGGCTGGCGCGAGGCGTATTCACTCGGCTGAGCGTGGACGAACCGGACCAGCCGGAAGCGGCGGCAACCGGCTTGGCCGGCGCCGCGCTGGACTTGCAGGAGCTGGACGAGGCGGACCGCCAGCTGCTGAGGCTGAACGAGCTGGATGTGGACAACGCCGGCGTGCGCCAGCTGAGGGAACGGGCCCGGCTGGAACGGAGGCCGGAGCTGGTGCTGGAGGGGAAGAAGGATTTGAGCGGCGGCCAGGGCGCGGGCGAACAAAACGCCTGGGAAAGCTCGGCGCGGCTGTATTCCTCGCCGTTCGGCCACTGGCGCTTGTTTGGTCTGCACCAGTTGCAACGCGCCAGCTATGTGAACGAGACGGCCTCGGCCCGTTACGAGGCGCTGGGCATGGGCGCGGAATGGCGCGGCGAACAAGGGCGCGGCGAATTCGGCCTTACCGGCCAGATAGACGGCGGGCGGCGCGGCGGCGCTTTCGCCGGCTACGACTGGACGCCGGACGACTATTGGACGCTGGGCGCTCGCTTCGAGCTGAACAGCGCCGAAGCGCCGTTGAAAGGCCGCTTGGACGATGTGCGCGGCAACCGGTCCCAACTGAGCCTGCAATACCGAGCCGACGACTATCGCAGCTACGCCTTGCAAGCCGAAGCGCTGTCCTTGTCCGACGGCAATCTGCGCCGCGCGGTGTCGGCCAACTGGGACCAGCGCTGGGTCAGCGGCCCGCGCTACAAGCTCAACACCATTCTGACGCTGGCGGCCAGCGCCAACGACGCGGTGCCGTCCGCCCGCTACTTCAACCCGCGCGCCGATGGCGAGGCTTCGGTGACGGCGATGCAGGAATGGAAGCTGTGGGGCGAATACGAAACCACCTGGCATCAGCGCCTGGGCTTGACGCTGGGCAGCTATACCCAGCGCGATTTCGGCGCCGGCGGCGTATGGGGTCTGCTGCTGGAACAAGAGTGGCGCTGGGGCAGCCGCGGCAGCCTGCGCTACGGCTTCACCCGAGTGCGTCATCCCTATGACGGCAAGGCTGAAACCGGCAACAAGGTTTATCTCAATCTGGATTGGCGCTTCTGATGAAAATGAAACAATGGCTGGCGGCCCTGATGACGGCCTGCCTGTTGTGGAGCGGCTGGGCGCAAGCGGCGGCCGGGCGGTTGGTGATCCTGTGCTACCACGAGGTGGACAAGACCGACAGCGGCGCGTCGGACCCATTCGCGGTGGACGCCCGCGCGCTGGTGAAACAGATGGAATGGATGCGGGGCCAGGGCTACAGCTTTGTCAGCTTGCAGCAGGTGCTGGATGACCGCGCCGGCGGCAAGCCCTTGCCGGACAAGGCGGTGCTGCTGACTTTCGACGACGGCTATCGCAGCGTGTACACCAATGTCTATCCGGTGCTGAAGCTGTTCCAGGCGCCGGCCGTGATTGCGCTGGTGGGCAGTTGGCTGGAAGCGCCCGAGGGTAGCCAAGTCAGCTATGGCGACGGCATGGCGGGGCGGAGCAAATTCCTGAGCTGGGAGCAAATCCGCGAAATGCGGGCCAGCGGCCTGGTGGAAGTGGCCAGCCACAGCTATGCCTCTCACCTGGGCGTGCTGGCCAATCCCCAGGGCAATCTTGAGCCGGCCTTGACTGCCCGCGCCTACCGCGCTGGCGGTTATGAAAGCGAATCGGCTTATCTGGCGCGCATCCAGGACGATTTGCGCCGCAACAGCGCGCTGCTCAAGGCGCGGCTGGGCGTTGCGCCCAGAGCGATGGTGTGGCCTTACGGCAGCTATTCGCCGCAGGCGGCGAAGGTGGCGGCGAAGGAGGGCATGCCGGTGACCATGGGGCTGGGCGCGGGCATCAACGACCGGGATACACCGCTGTCCTCGCTGCGCCGGGTGCTGCTGGACGCCAATATGGACCTGGCCGATCTGGCTTATCAATTCAAGCAGCTGAACGGCTGGCCGGACGGCATCCGGCCCGAACCCAGCCGCATCATGCACGTGGACCTGGACTATATCTATGATCCCGACCCCAAGCGGCAGGACGAAAACCTGGGCCGGCTGCTGGACCGGGTCAAGGCGATGGGCGTGAGCACCGTCTACCTGCAGGCTTTCGCCGATCCCGACGGCGACGGCGTGGCGCAGGCGCTGTATTTCCCCAACCGCCATCTGCCGATGCGCGCGGACCTCTTCAACCGCGCCGCCTGGCAATTGCAGACCCGGGCCAACGTCAGGGTCTACGCCTGGATGCCGCTTTTGGGCTTCGTACTGCCGGCGGGCCATCCGCTGGCAGGCGAGCGGGTGCTGGCGGAGCAGGCCGGAGGCGCTCAGGCCAAGACACAGGGCTATGCGCGGTTGACTCCGTATTCCCCGCCGGTGCGCCAGCTGATTCGCGAGATTTACGAAGACCTGGCGCGCAGCTCCCGCTTTGGCGGCCTGTTGTTCCATGACGATGCCACTCTGTCCGATTTCGAAGACGCCGGCCAGGCGGCCCGTCTGGCGCGGCAAGGGCAGGGCCTGGCTGCCGGTGTGGCCGAAGTGCGCGCCGATCCGGAACAAATGGCGCGCTGGACGCGAGCCAAAACCGCCTTGCTGGACGACTTCAGCATGGAATTGGCGGCCGTGGTGCGCCAATACCAGCCGGACTTGCGCACCGCGCGCAATCTTTACGCCGAGGTGGTGCTCAACCCGGATTCGGAAACCTGGTTCGCTCAGTCCTTCGACAGCGCGCTGAAACGCTACGACCGGGTGGCGGTGATGGCGATGCCTTATATGGAAAACGCGGCCGATCCCAAGGCCTGGATGCGGCGCCTGTTCGACAAAGTGGCGGCCAAGCCGGGCGCGCTGGAAAAAACCGTGTTCGAGCTACAGGCGGTGGACTGGCGCAGCCGCAAGCCTATCCCCACCGCGGAGCTGGCCGCCACGGTGCGAGAACTCAACACTCTGGGGGCGCGGCATATCGCCTACTACCCGGACGACTTGTTCCACGATCAACCCAGGCTGAAAGCGTTCAGGC
The DNA here is from genome assembly GCF_015291765.1 of Chromobacterium sp. Rain0013. Classification (NCBI taxonomy): domain Bacteria; kingdom Pseudomonadati; phylum Pseudomonadota; class Betaproteobacteria; order Neisseriales; family Chromobacteriaceae; genus Chromobacterium; species Chromobacterium sp. Rain0013. Next base: position 4,274,287 of record NZ_CP031514.1, on the reverse strand, counting down.
GGGTATTTTCGATGACGGCGCATCCGGAAGAATAAAGGCCTCCGGCGGGGGCCAAGCGCCTGCTACAAGGCGCGCCGCGGCTGGAGGCGGGCCCCGCCCATGAGGCGGTGGAACCATTAGGCGATTGATGATTCATCGCATCAAGGGGCGAGGAGACGTGTTGTGGACCTGGCATTGATATTGCTGCTGGCATATGCCTTTTTTTATCCGTTGTTCATGGCGTATTTGTGGATGGTGGGGGCGGTGCATTACTACCTCCACTACGAAAGAAAAGATCCGCCGCTGAACCAGCCGCCAGTGCTGGATTATCCGCCCCTGAGCGTGGTGGTGCCTTGCTACAACGAGGAAGACAACGTGCGCGAGACTTTGGCTTACGCGCTGGCGCTGGACTATCCGGACTTCGAAGTGATCGCGGTCAACGACGGCAGCCGGGACGCCACCGGAGCCATCCTGGACGAATTGGCCGCCGCGCATCCAAGGCTGCGCGTAGTGCACCAGGCCACCAATCAGGGCAAGGCGGTGGGGCTCAACACCGCGCTGGCGCTGGCACGCCACGAATACCTGCTGTGCATAGACGGCGACGCGCTGCTGGACCCGTACGCGGGCAAATGGCTGATGCGCCATTTCCTGACCTCGCCTCGCGTGGGCGCGGTCACCGGCAATCCCCGCATCCGCAACCGCACCACCTTGCTGGGGCGGCTGCAAGTGGGGGAGTTCACCGCCATCATTGGCTTGATCAAGCGCGCGCAGCGCACTTACGGCAGATTGTTCACCGTGTCCGGCGTGATCACCGCCTTTCGCAAGACCGCGGTTTACCAGGCGGGTTACTGGAGCGAGGACATGCTGACCGAGGATATCGACATCAGCTGGAAACTCCAGCTCAAGCACTGGAACGTGCGCTTCGAACCGCGCGCGCTGGTGTGGATATTGATGCCGGAAACCCTGCGCGGGCTGTGGAAGCAGCGGCTGCGCTGGGCCAAGGGCGGCACGCAGGCGCTGATGCGCAACGCCTGGGTGTTGCGCACCTGGCGGCACCGCCATATGTGGCCGGTATACTCCGAATACTTCCTCAGCGTGGTGTGGTCCTACACCATGGCCGGGATCATCGCGTACTGGCTGCTGAGCCTGGTGTTGGGCGACTGGCTGCCCCAGATCGGCACGCCGCTGATCCCGCGCTGGCACGGCATGGTGCTGGGCGGCACTTGCATGTTGCAGTTCATGATCAGCAAGATGATGGATAGCCAGTACGACGCCAAACTGGGCAAGAACTACTATTGGATGGTGTGGTATCCGCTGGTCTACTGGCTGCTGAACGTCTGCACCACGATCGTGGCTTTCCCGCAGGCCGTGTTTCGCAAAAAGGGCAAGCGCGCCCGCTGGGTCAGCCCGGACCGGGGAGTGAGGGCATGAGCCGGCTGGGAGACGGCCTGATTATCCAGGCCTCGCACAATATGAGCGCCTTGCAGCGGCTGCTGTCCTGGCTGATGACCCTGGTGTGCTGGCTGGCGTGGCTTTATCTGTGGCTGCCGGCCCTGGCCTATGTCGGCTACCTGATCTGGGGCCGGGACGTATTGCCGGCGGCGCTCCGCGCGGAGGACGCTCCGGAACATCTGGACAAGCTGCGCGACTACGGCTTAGAGATCGCGCTGATTGGCTTATGCCTGCTACTTTGGTCGCGCATCAATTACTGGCGCTTCACCGGCAAGCAGAAACGCAGCCCGATCCCCAACGTCGCTTTGGAGAAATTGGCGGAAGACCTGGGCTTGCCGCCGGACGAGCTGCGCGAGGGCCAGGCCGCCAAAGTGGCGGTGGTCCACCATTGCGACGAGGGCGGCATCGCCCGTATCGAAACCGTGACGCGGTTGCCGCCGCCCGCTTGAATCGCCCGCCGCCGAACAAAGGCAGCCGCAAGCAAGGCCAGCGACACGGCCCAGGCGGCCGCGTCGGCGCACAGCGTGCTATAGGCGAAGTGCTGCGACTCCACTTCCTCCTCCATCCCAATCTGGCCGACAGCCCGTGGTAGAGCAGGGCGAAGGACGCGGCCAGGTCCAGCAGCGACAAGCTGGCGCCGCCGGGCTTCGACCCGGCTTAGACCCGCTAAGAACGTGTTTACGATCTCGCGAGCTAAGGCGGGACAAGACGAAAACGGCTGAGAAAGCGGAGTGTACACACGGTACATGAGCATTTCGAAGCCGTACTCACCCGCTCCACGACGCACAGCGGATCGTAAACAGGTTCTAACAAGACCCTTGATCCTGCGTTGCGCCTCCTTGGCGTGCTACGGGTACTGGGCTCAGGTTCTCTGCGAGGTTTTTGTTCGCGGCTCTTAATCGCCCAGATAGCGCCGGCGCAACAGCCGCAGCCGGCCATCCGCGACAACGCGGTTCAAGGCTTTCTGCAAACGCAGGACGCGCTGCGGCGGCGTGTCCGGATTGAGCGCGAACCAGTATTGCCCCCCGCCGTCCAGCAAATAAGCCGGCGCGGCCGTGCGCGGCGGCAGCTTCAGCTTGTCCAGATGCCAGCGCATTGCCCAATCCAGCATCGCCACCAGATCGACGCGGTCCAGCAGCAGCTTGTTCAGATTGGCCGCGTCGTCCTGGCCGGCGTCCAGCCCTTCGCGCCGTGGGTCTAGCGCCGCCAGCCGGTTGAAGGCGGCGGAGCCGGCCAGCGCGCCCACCCGGTAGCGCCGCGCGTCGGCCGCGCTGCCCAGGCGGATATCGCGGCGGGCGGACAGCCGGTACAGGAAGACGCGGCGCGGGCCTATCGGCCCCACCCATTGGAACTGTGTTTCCCGCTCCGGCGTGCGCACCATGGCGAACAACAGCGCGTCCGGCGTCTTCCGCACCGTGGCGTATGCGCGCAGCCAGGGCTGAACTTCAATTTCCAGGCTGAGCCCGGCCTCCGCCGCGACCAGGCGCAAGGCCTCCGCGGCATAGCCCTTGACCCGGCCGTTTTCCACATAGCTGAGCGGCGGTAAATCCTCGGTATAGGCGTTGATGTCGGCCGCCGCGGCGGACAGCGCCCAGCATACGCCAAGCGCCGCCAGCAGCGGGCGGATGAGAGTCCCCGGTATGACCATTTTTTGTCCGTTATGCGTGATGGTTCACTGCATGGCAGTTTGCCAGACAAAAGCCCCTGTTTGATGACAAATGGGCGATTTTAGTGCGGGCCAGCGCGACGCCTAATTGTGCTTGCCGTTCCGGATTGTCGGACTCGACGGCCAGCCGGGCCTGGCGAGCCATTTTCAAGGCAAGGTGGTGTTCGCGGGACAATTCCTGCAAGGCGGGGTGTCGCCTCATGATGTGGTTTCTTTCCGGAGTCTATCCCCCGGGGGGCGGCCGCGTCGCAAGCTGCTTAACAGCAGGACGACGAAAAACAGCAGGGTCAGCGCATTGAGCAGGCCTGCCGCGCGCCGCCAGCCGAAAGCGCCGTCCAGCATGCTGTACAGCCGCAGAAGCAAGGACAGGTGCAGGGCCGCCAGCGGCGCGTAGAACAGCGGGCGGTAAGGCAGCTTCAGCCGTGTCAGCGCGGGGATGATGATGGGCGCGTGGCCGAATACCATGGAAAACACAAAGCCCAGGCCCACCGCGTGCAAGGCCGCGTCTCGCCAAGGGTGGCCGGGCAGCAGCGCGCCGGCCAGGCCCAAGGCGCCGGCTACCGCCAGCCAGCCGTAGCCGCAGAGCAGGGCGACGGCGATGTAGCGGGTCAGCCCGCGCTGGCGCGCGTTGCGCCGGGCGATGTCGTGTCGCAGCAACCAGACGGCTAGCGCCAACAAGGCCGCCGCGTACAATCTCAGACCGGCGTCCGGCTGCCATAGGGACAGCGCCGCGCCGCCGCCCAGCGCCAAGGCCGCTAGCGCGAAGCCGCGCCGGGCCGAGGGCGCAAGCGGCAGTAAGCGGGTCAGCTCCAGCCGTTCGCCGGCAATGGTCAGAATCAGGAAGGCCAGCCACCAGGGGATGGCCGCTTGCAAATCGCTGCCCAGCAGCCAGGCGAGGTTGCCGATCAGCCAGCACAGCGCGGCGGCGGCCAGGGTCAGAGTGAAAGCGGCGGCCTGACGCCTCAGCACCTGGACACCTCCGGCCAGCAAGACAACCGCGGCCAGCGTCTGCAGCAACTGCGCCGTCAGCGGCGGCAGGCCGGTGATCAGGCTCAGGCCGGACAGTCCCGCGGCCGCCGGCGCAAGCAAGGCCCACCGGCGGTTCAAGGCCACTGCCCGCTCCAGGCTGATTACCCCGCCGAAAAACGCGCCTATCATCAGCGCGCCGTGCCAACCGGCCAGCGCAGCGGTCGCGGCGGGGACTGCCCAGCCCAGGCGCGCCAGGCCGGCCAGCGCGCCGCAGAACAGGGACAGCGCGGCCAGGCCCAGCCAGGGCTGCCGGGCGCTCATGCCCGCCAGCCGAAATGACGGCGGCTGTCCTCGCTCATCCTTTCCGGCGACCAGGCCGGCTCCCAAACCAGGTTGACATGGATGCGACGCTGCGGCGGCAGACCGTGAGTGAGCGCGAATTCCACTTCATCCATGATCATTTCGCCCATGGGGCAGGCGGGCGAGGTCATGGTCATCTCGATCAACAAATGTTCGGCTTGCGGGTCGATGCGATAGACCAGGCCAAGGTCGATGATGTTGACGCCGATTTCCGGGTCTATGACCTGGCGCAGCAAGTTGCGCGCCAAGTCCACTTCCTGTTGCTGTTCGGTTGAGAGCGGGTCCGGCATGGTGGTCGCCTTTTAAGGTATATATTTTTTACACCTTATGAATGCTACGCTGGCGGCGGCGGACGGGCAATAGGCCGTTCAGCCTAAATCGCGGCGGCGCACCTGCTTCCAATCCAGGCCGAAGCGCGCCAGATATTTGCGCAGCCGGTCCGCGTCGTTGGGCTGGCTTTTGAGCTGACGCGAGGCGGCGAACAGCCGGCGGCCGGCCTCGGACAGCGAGGCGGCGTCGCGGCAGACGCGCAGCACGCCTTCCAATTGCATGCGGTCGAACAGGTCTAGCCGCGTCAGACGCTCCGGGTCCAGCGCCGCCAGGGCCTCGTCCGACGCTTGCTCTTGCCAACCGTGGCGCAGCCGCGCGATTTCCTCGTTGACGCCTTCCTCGTCAATGCGGCCGGCGTCGGCCAGCGTGGCCATCCGCGTGACCGAGGCGGACAGTTCGCGGAAATTGCCTTGCCAGCGCGCTTGCGGAGACGCGGCGAAGGCGAGGTAGGCGCGGCGCGCCTCGGCGTTGAAGCGGGCGCGTTGGCCATGTTGCTCGGCGTGGCGCGCCAGTTCGAACTCCAGATTGGGTTCGATGTCCTCGCGGCGTTCGGCCAGGCCGGGCAAGTCGAAGCTCCATAGATTGATGCGCGCGTACAAATCCTCGCGGAAACGGCCGGCGCGCACCCATTGGCGCAAGTCCCGCACCGTGCCGCAAATCAACTGGAAATTGCTGTGCACCTCGCAATCGCTGCCAAAGGGGAAGAAGCGCTTTTCTTCTATGGCCTTGAGCAGCATCGCCTGTTCGTCCAGTCCCAGTTCGCCTATCTCGTCCAGAAACAGCATGCCGCCATCCGCGCTGCGCAACAGACCGAAGCGTTCCGCGTGCGCGCCGGTGAAGGCGCCCTTCACATGACCGAACAGGGCAGACATCGCGCTGTCGCCGCGCAGGGTGGCGCAATTGACTTCAACAAAGCGGCCATCCAGCCGATGACGCGTTTTTTTCAGCTGGTAGAGCCGGCGCGCCAGCTGGCTCTTGCCCGCGCCGGTGGGGCCGCTGAGCAGGATGGGCGCGTCGGAGCGCACTGCCACCCGCTCGATTTGCTCGATCAGGCGGTTGAAGCGGGGGTTGCGGGTGGCGATGCCGGACTTGAGAAAGGACACGGTGTCGTCGCTCTCCTGGCGGAAACGTTGCGCGATCTGGTCGTAGCGCGACAGATCCAGGTCGATGAGGCTGACCTCGCCGGCCAGCCGCTGGCCCTGGCGCGCCGGCGAGCTTTGCAGCAGCCGCGCCGGCAGGTGACGGGATTCGGTGAGTAGAAACCAGCAAATCTGCGCCACATGGGTGCCGGTGGTGATGTGGACCAGGTAATCCTCGCGTTCGGTGTCGAAGGCGTAGCGCAAGGCGAAATCGTGCAGCGCCGCGTACATCTCCTCGAAATCCCACGGGTCTTGCAGATTCACTGCATGCAGCCGCACTTCGGTACTCGGAGACACCGCGGCGATATCCTGCGCCGTCAGCTGAGCCAGCCGAGAATGATGGTTGTCGTGCAGCAATTCCAGCCGCCGCAGCGGCATTTCGGGCTGGGCGCAAATGCCCACCGAGGGCCGCCATTTTTTCCAGCGCTCGGCGCCGTGGCCGCGCCGGTCCAGCACCGTACCCAGGAAACCAATCGCCACTCTTTCGCGCATATCTTATCTATTTGGATAATTGAATAGAATATTTTATCAAAAAAGACTTGGCTGTGTTTCTTCAAAATCCGGAGATTGGTTGCCTCGTGGAAGGTTTGTTATTGTTTAATCAATGGCTTGTTGGTTCTATTTTGAGTTGTCATCAAGCTGGCACGATTCTGGCAATAAGCGAAATGGGTGCGGAGGCGCAAGCCTGTCCGCCCTTGGGGCGAAGCGCGCCGGCAGCGCGCTAAGAACCTGTTCACGATCTGCTGCGCGTCGTGAAGCGTTGCACGGTGAGTACAAGCTCAAAATGCTCATGTACCACGAGTACATTCCGCTTTTTCGCTCGTTTTCGCCTTGTCTCGCTCTTGCTCGCGAGATCGTGAACAGGCTCTAAGACCCGTTAACAGAACCCCTGATGCTGCGTTGCGCCTCCTTGTCGTACGACTTGTACTGTAGCTTCGCAGAAACTTTGTTTTCTGCGTCGGCGCGCCTTGGCTCAGGTACGCTGCGCGGTTCTGTTAGCGGCTCTAAGAGTGGCTAACAAAACTCAGTTTTACGGCAGAGGCAAGGCGCGCCGACGCAGACAGTACATTGAGTACGGCAAGGAGGCGCAACGCAGCATCAGGGGTTTTGTTAGCCGCTCTAAAAACAGATATGCACAAAGAAAGACAAAAATATGACCGTGAATCCCTACCAAACCCTGCAAGCGCCCAATGGCGCGCCAATCAAGATGTGGACGCAAGGCGTCCCGGTGGAGGACGCCGCCCGCGAGCAACTGCTGCAAACCGCGCAGCTGCCTTTTATCTTCCGGCACCTGGCGGTGATGCCGGACGTCCATCTGGGTAAGGGCTCCACCATCGGCAGCGTGATCCCCACCGTGGGTGCCGTTATTCCTGCGGCGGTGGGCGTGGATATTGGCTGCGGAATGATGGCTGCGCGTACCACGCTGAGCGCCGCGGATTTGCCGGACCAACTGGGCGGCTTGCGCGGCGCCATCGAAGCCGCGGTGCCGCATGGCCGCAGTTCCCCCCGCTCCGGGCGCGACAAGGGCGCCTGGCAGCGGCCGCCGGCCGGCGTGGACGCCGCCTGGGCGCGGCTGCTGCCGGGCTTTGACGCCATCGCGGCCAAATATCCCAAGCTGGCGAAAACCAATAACTACCTCCACCTGGGCACGCTAGGCACTGGCAATCACTTCGTCGAAGTGTGCCTGGACGAGGCGGATCGGGTCTGGTTCATGCTGCACTCTGGTTCGCGCGGCGTGGGCAACGCCATCGGCAACCTGTTTATTGAACTGGCCCAGGCGGATATGCGCCGGCACATCGCCAACTTGCCGCACCGCGAACTGGCTTATTTCGAAGAAGGCAGCTCTCATTTCAACGACTACGTGGAAGCCGTGGGGTGGGCTCAGGACTATGCGCGTCAAAACCGTCAACTGATGATGCGCCATGTGGTGGACGCCGCGCGCGGCGTGATCGCCAAGCCCTTCGACGCCGAAGTGGAAGCGGTGAACTGCCACCACAACTACGTGCAGCGCGAGACCCACTTTGGCCGAGACGTGCTAGTGACGCGCAAGGGCGCGGTGGCCGCCCACAAGGGCCAGCTGGGCATCATCCCCGGTTCCATGGGCGCCAAGAGCTTCATCGTGCGCGGCCTGGGCAATGAGGAGGCCTTCTGTTCCTGCAGCCACGGAGCCGGCCGCGCGATGAGCCGCACCGAAGCCAAGCGCCGTTTCGATCTGGAAGACCAGCGGCGCGCTACCGCCCATGTGGAATGCCGCAAGGACGCCGACGTGATCGACGAAATCCCGATGGCTTACAAAGACATCGACGCGGTGATGGCGGCGCAGTCCAGCCTGGTGGAAGTGGTGCATACCTTGCGCCAGGTGGTCTGCGTGAAAGGATGAAGGCCCATTCCCGGCCCGGCGCGCGCGTTTTTTAACGTCCTTTGCTAGCCGTTTGGCGGGTGCGCGGCGGACATTGAACAGGTTCAAAGAGCGTGTTTGCGATCTTGCGAGCAAGGGCGAAACAAGGCGAAACCAGGGAAAAAGCGGAATGTTCAAGTGGTGTATCGGCATTTCGCGGCGGCGTTCGCTGTGTGACATCTCCCTGCGCGGAGCGGATCGGAAACAGGTTCTAAAGAAAGGCGCCAACAGGGTTGGAAGCTCTGCGGCTGCCTGGAGACAGAGACAATGCAAGATTTTTTATTTCAGCACCCGCTGGAAGACGCGATGCGCGAGCGGGTGGGGCGTGAACTGGACACGCTGGAACGACGGCATCGGGTGAGGGTGCTTTATGCCTGCGAATCCGGCAGCCGCGCCTGGGGCTTTCCGTCGCCCGACAGCGATTACGACGTGCGCTTCATCTACGTGCACGAGCCGGAATGGTATCTGCGCGTGATGCCGCAGCGCGACGTGATCGAACTGCCGATCAACGATGAGCTGGACATCAGCGGTTGGGAGCTGCGCAAAGCGCTGCGTCTGCTGCAAGGCTCCAATCCCACGCTGTGCGAATGGCTGCAATCGCCGCTGGTGTACCGGGCGGACCCGCAGGCCCTGCGCCTGCTGCGCGGGCTGGCGCCGGACTTCCGCTCGGACCTCAAGTGTCGCTGGCACTACCTGGCGATGGCGCGCAAGAACTTCAACGCTCACCTGCAGGGCGACAGTATCTGTCTGAAAAAATACCTGTACGTGCTGAGGGCTTTGCTGGCCGTGCGCTGGCTGGACGCCGGGCGAGGCATGCCGCCGACGCGCTTCGCCCAACTGGCTGCCGGGGTTGTGGACGATGCCGAGCTGGCGGTTGAGATCAACCGCCTGTTGGCGGTGAAGATCGCCTGCGGCGAGTCCATGCGCGGACCGCGCCGCCCGCGGATCCATGCTTTCATCGAACAACAACTGGCGGCGGCGGAACCCGCGCCGGCGCTGCCAACGCCTCGTGGAGACAGCGCGCGGCTGGACCAGGCGCTGTGGCGCTTGGCCAAGCCGCTAGACCATGAACGGAAGCATTTTGAAGTTGCACTCACCGAGCCGCGTTTCACGACGCGTAGCAGATCGTAAACAGGTTCTGAGCGGCTGAACGAGTACGCTTGGCAAGTGGGCGACGGCGTCAGCTATCAGGGCCTGCTTTACCGCTGCCGGCAAGCTTATCGGTCCAACCCCGCTGGACGCCGGGCGTGGCTTTTACGCCCTGGGGTCTGGCCTGAGTTGAGCCTGACGGACCCGCCGTTGCGGCGGCGGGCCGATTAAGGTTTGCGGGATGAGCGGCGCCGTTTACGGCCGCTTGGCCGCCCAACTGGCGAAGCGCTGCTCCAGCGCCTCGCCGTTATCGGTCCAGAACGCGGCGTCCATTGCCAGCGAACCGGCCATATTGGCCGGGTGGCTGGGCAAGTCCGCCTGGACCGCGGCCGGCAGCAGGCTAAGCGCCTTGCGATTGCTGGGGCCGTAAGGCATCTGCTCCGAATACAGCTTTTGCTGTTCCGGCCGGCTGGCGAAGGCGATGAACTTCAAGGCCTCGTCCTTGTTGGGCGAGCCCTTGGGAATAGCCCAGTAGCTGAACTCGCTGATGTTGTTGAGCCATACCATCCGCAGCTTGCGGCCCTCTCGCCGCGCCAGGCTGATGCGGCCGTTGTAGGAAGAACTCATCACCACGTCGCCGGACAATAAGTATTGCGGCGGCTGCGCGCCGCTTTCCCACCATTGGATATAAGGCTTGAGCTGATCCAGCTTGCGAAAGGCGCGGTCCACTCCGGCCGGCGTGGATAGGGTTTTGTAGACCTGGGCGGGCGGCACGCCGTCCGCCAGCAGCGCGATCTCCAGCGTGTAGGCCGCGCCGCGGCGCAAAGCCCGCTTGCCGGGGAAGCGCTTCACATCCCAGAAATCGCGCCAGCTTTGCGGCGCGGTTTTCAGCTTGTCTTCGTTGTAAGCCAGCACCATGGAGGCCAGAAACATGCCGATGGCGCAAGGCTGGGCCGCGCCCGGCACGAAGTCGGCCTTGTCGCCTATCCGTTTGTAATCCAGCTTTTCCAGCAGGCCCTCCTCACAGCCGCGTCCCTGCGCCGCGGCGTCCACCTCCACCGCGTCCCAGCGCGCACGGCCGGTGGCCGCCATCGCCTTGATTTTGGCGAACTCGCCGTTCCAGGCGTCCGCGACGATGCGTACCCCGCTTTGGCGTTGATAGGGCGCGTAATAGGCGCGCGACTGCGCCGCCTGGTTCTCGCCGCCATAGGACACTACCACCAGTTCGCTGGCGGAGGCGACGCCGCCGGCCAGCAGGCTGGCGGCGATGCTCAGATACGTCAGTTTCATGACCAATCTCCTCTTGTGCTGCGGAGCCGGCTTAGATCCGCTAACCCAACCCCTGATCCTGCGTTGCGCCGACTTGTCGTACGACTTGTACTGTAGCTTCGCAGAAACTTCGTTTTCTGCGTCGGCGCGCCTTGGCTCAGGTTCTCTGCGTGGTTTTGTTAGCGGCTTTTAGCCTTGCCGGATTGAACAGTCTAGGAAGCGATCAAAAAACTGTAAATTTTATTTTTGATTTTATTAAAAATTTGTTGCGGCACTGGCCGGCTTTGAGCGGGACAGGCGCTGCGCAAGCCAGCGCGGGAGAAGGCGAAAGCCGCTGAGCGAGCGGCTTTGCTGGGGGGTGAGTCTGTCGAAGCGGCACTCGCCGTGGACGCTTTACGAGGCGCAGCGGAGATTCAACAGGCTTTGGGAACGTGTTTACGATCTAGCGATCAAGAGCGAGGCAGCGCAGCAGACTTTGAACAGGTCCTCAGAAGCTGGGCGGAGTAATCACCCATATCACAATGGTCTCACCGCTGCCCGGGTTGCGGTAGCGGTGCGGCTCGCTGCTGGAATAGGCGAAGCTGTCGCCCTGTTCCAGATGGAACTGGCGCTCGCCCACAAACAACTCCAGCGAGCCCTTGAGCACAAAGCCGGCTTCCTCGCCGTTGTGGCTATAGCCCTCGTCGCAGCTGGCGCCGGGCGGGATCAGGCAATGGATCATCTCCAGTTGGCGCTGGTTCCGGGGCGTCAGCAAGTGATCGACGAAGCCGCTCTGGTAGTCCAGCCGCGGCCGCTGCTCGCGGCGCACGATGTAGTCCTTCTCATCCTCGGCTTGCTCGGCGGAGTCATTGAAAAACCATTGCACCGTCACCCCCAGGCTGCGCGCGATATTGACCAGCGCATTGATGGACGGCTGGGCCAGCTCGCGTTCTATCAGGCTGATGTGGCCCACGGACAGGCCGCTGGTTGCGGCCAGCCGGCTCAGCGTCAGGCCCTGGCGCTTGCGTAGTTGGCGGATGCGGGCGCCCAGCTGCAGCGGGGCCTCGGCGGCGGATGTTGCGTTTTTGCTCACGATGAAATCCTGTGCGACGGCGCTTGGCCGCGGTTCATGCTTGAATTTTATTAAAAAAATTTGCAATAAATTTTAATTTAAGCAAAATCAAAGCGCCACTGCGATGGCGTCCGCCAACCCGATCAAAGGTCCACGCGATGAGCACCTTGTTCCCCTTGCTGTTCTCCCCGCTGCGCATCGGCCCGGCGCTGCTGAAGAATCGTATCATGTCCACCGGCCACGACACCGTGCTGCCGGAGGATGGCCGGGTCAGCCCGGCGCTGGTGGCCTACCACCGGGCGCGGGCGCGCGGCGGCGTCGGCCTGATCGTGCTGCAAGTCTCCGGCGTTCACGAAACCGCGCGCTACACCTCGCACGCCTTGATGGCCACCGACGACAGCTGCGTGCCCGGCTACCGCCAACTGGCCGAGGCCGTGCACGCCGAAGGCTGCAAGCTGTTTGCCCAGCTGTTCCACCCCGGCCGCGAAATCATGGAAAGCGCCGACGGCCTGCTGAGCGTGGCCTACGCGCCGTCGGCGACGCCCAGCGAGCGCTTCCACGTGCAGCCGCGCGCGCTGAGCCGCGAAATGATAGACGAAATCATCGCTGGCTACGGAGCGGCGGCGCGGCGGCTGCGCGCCGCCGGCGTGGACGGCGCCGAGATCGTCGCCAGTCACGGCTATTTACCGGCGCAATTCCTCAACCCCCAAGTCAACCGCCGCCAAGACGGCTATGGCGGCGACGACGCCGGCCGGCTGCGCTTCCTGCGCGAAGCGGTGGCCGCCGCCCGTGCCGGCGGCGGGCCTGGCTTTGTGGTGGGTCTGCGCATTTCCGCCGGCGAGGAAGAAGGCGAGGGGATGGACGCCGAGCTGGCGCTGGCGGCGACGCGGGCGCAGGAGAGCGAACTGGACTACGTCAGCCTGGTGGCCGGCAGCTCCGCCACCCTGGGCGCGGCCATCCACATCGCGCCGCCGATGGCGTTGCCGGCCGCCTACCTGGCCGCGCAAGCGGCGCGCTTCAAGCGCGCGCTGAGCATCCCGGTGTTGCTGGCCGGGCGCATCAACCAGCCGCAGGAAGCAGAACAACTATTGGCCGGCGGGCAGGCCGACGGCTGCGGCATGACCCGCGCGCTGATCTGCGACCCGGAACTGCCGGCCAAGGCCGAGCAGGGCCGGCATGACGACATCCGCGCCTGCATAGGCTGCAACCAGGCCTGTATCGGCCGCTTCCACCGCGGCCTGCCCATCTCCTGCATCCAACACCCGCAAAGCGGCCGCGAACTGGAATACGGCGAACTGCGGCCGGCCGCCGCGCCGCGGCGAGTGCTGGTGGCCGGCGGCGGCCCGGCCGGCATGAAGGCGGCGGTGATCGCGGCGCAGCGCGGCCATCAGGTCAGCCTGTACGAAGCGGGCCCGCAACTGGGCGGCCAGGCGCTGCTGGCGCAACTGCTGCCCGGCCGAGCCGAGTTCGGCGGCCTGATCACCAATCTGGAACGGGAGCTGCAACTGGCTGGCGTGGAAGTGAGGCGCAACGTTAGGGTGGACCGCGAACTAGTGCGGCGGCTGGCCCCGGACGCGGTAGTGGTGGCCACCGGCGCGCGGCCGCGCTGGCCGGCGCTGGAAGGCGGCGGCGCCATGCAAGTGCTGGACGCCTGGCAAGTGCTGCGCGGCGAAGCGGTGAGGGGAGGCAAGGTACTGGTGGCGGACTGGCGCTGCGACTGGATTGGCCCCGGCATCGCGCTGCGGCTGGCCGCCGCCGGCCATCAGGTGAGGCTGGCGGTCAACGGCACCCACGCCGGCGAAGCGCTGCAAATGTATGTGCGCGACCACCTGGCCGGCCAACTGCAGCGCGCCGGCGTGGCGGTAACGCCGTACGCGCGGCTGTACGGTCACGACGACGACAGCGTGTATCTGCTGCACACCGCCAGCGAGGAAGCCATGGTGGAAAGCGATGTGGACTGCCTGGTGCTGTGTCAGGGGCACCAGGCCGAGGATGGTTTATTGGAGGAATTGAGCGACTGCGGCGCCGAACTGCACGCGATAGGCGATTGCCTGGCGCCGCGCACCGCGGAAGAAGCCATCTATGAAGGCATGCGGCTGGGCTGGCGTTTGTAGCTGCCGTCAGCCGGCGATATGCGCCGTCAGGCCGCTGGCGCAGGCGGCGACCTGCTCGCCCAAAGTGTGGCCGTCCGGGTAATCGCCGCCGTTCTGGTGGCGGAAGGGAATCGGCGCTTCATCCCACACCCCAAGCAGCCTCCGCCGCCAGGCGTCCTTGGCCGCATCCAGTTCCGCGCCGGCAAGGCGGTTGGCGTCGTACACCGCATGGGTGGGCAGCACCTCCATGCCGGGGTAGAACAGGCAGCCATGTGTCACGGGAAACAACAGTTGCTCCAGCGGCCCGTTGATGCCGCGCGGACCGTAGTCCCGCTCCGGCCCGCCCACCATCGCGGCCAGCATTGCGCGTTTGCCGCTCAGCGCGCCGTCGCCGTAGCGCCAGCGGTTGCCTTCGTTGCGATAGCCATAGGCGAAGCCGTAAGCGTAGACTCGGTCAATCCAACCCTTGAGCAAGGCGGGCAAGCCGTACCACCACAGCGGAAACAGCATGATCACCAAGTCCGCCGCCAGCAGTTTTTGCTGTTCGGCCGCCACATCGGCGCTCTGCCGGCCATTGGCGTAAGCGTGCTGGGATTCGGAGATCAGGAATAAGCGCTGTGGATTGATCCGGTCCGGGAAATCCTGCGCGTCGGCGCCGGCTTTCCAGCTCATTGCGTAGAGATCGGACTCCATGACCTCGCAGCCCTGCTGTTGCAAGGTCTGCCGCGCCAGCGTGGCGAATTGGGCGGTTAGCGACGCCGGGTCCGGGTGGGCGTGGATGATCAGGGCGTGTCGGTTCATGCGGCCTCCAAGCGTTTAAAGGTGGAAAGCCGTCAGTCTGACGCGTGGTCAACAATTCGTGAAATCACGGTTTTTATTGCTTACTATTCATCAGATGGATACCAAACGACTCGACCTCAATCTGCTGGTAACGCTGGAAGCCTTGCTGGTGGAACAGAACGTGACGCGCGCGGCCGCGCGGCTGAGCTTGAGCCAGCCGGCGGTGAGCGCGCAATTGAACCGCCTGCGCGAATTGTTTGACGATCCGCTGCTGGTGACCGTCCACCGCGGCATGTACCCCACGGCCAAGGCGCTGGAAATGTTCGAGCCCTTGCGCAAGGCGCTGAACGAAGTGCGCGCCACCGTGGCCGGACATCAGGACTTCGAGCCAGCCAGCGCGGACCTTACCGTGGCTATCGCCTGCACCGATTACCTGCAAGCCGCGCTGCTGATCCCGCTGGCGCGGGAACTGCACAAAAGCGCGCCCGGCGTGCGGGTGGCGGTGCGCACGCTGGACCCGCACCGGCTAGAGGCGCAGCTGGAGCAGGGCGATCTGGACCTGGCGCTGCTCACCCCGCCGGCCGCCCCGTCCAAACTGAACAGCTGCCGGCTGTTTGACGAACACTATGTGCTGATTGGCCGCCGCGACCACCCCGCCCTGAAGGAGGGGCTGAGCGTGGAAGAATACGCGGCGCTGGACCACGTCATCGTGTCCTTGGACGGCAACGGCTTCTTCACCCCGGTGGACCGCACGCTGGCGGCGCTGGGCCTGCGCCGCAACGTGGTCTTGTCCGCCGCGTCCTTCCTGTTTGTGCCGGAAATGGTGGCGCAGTCCGACTTTGTCGCGCTGGTGCCGCAGCGCCTGGTGCAAGACCGCGGCGACGCGCTGAAGCAAGTGGAGTTTCCGCTGCCCACGGAAAGCTTTGAAGTGGGCATGGTCTGGCATGACCGCACCCAGCAGCACCCCGGCCATCGCTGGATGCGGGACTTCATTGTTACCCTGGTTAATGCGCAGGCGGGGTCGGCGGCGGATGCGGTGCCTCTCTCTTAAGAACCTGTTTACGACCTTTTCTGATCGGAAATATTGTTCAAGACATTGAATCCGCTGCGCAGATGATGTTTAGGGTACATGGCCTGCCACGCACGGCACTCGGTGCACGGCTACTCTTGTCTTGTCGGACCCCGCCGGCTTGACGCCCTCCCGCTCCTCCCCAACAATAGCCCCCGCGCCGCAGCAATCGCGGCGCTCGGGATTGGCCTCCTGAATTGAAATGTCGTCGCGGATGCGCTGTTTCCACAGCGTATCCGCTGCCATTGCTTTGCCTATTCGGGCGGGCCGTGGCAAGTGGCGCCCCTCGAGGGCGCGCCGGCTTTGTACGACATATCACCGGTAGGCCAACTCTTGTCATGTGCCCGCCCTGCCGCCTTGCGGCCGGGCCCTTCTGCTCAGGAGGTTGCAAATGGTAAAGCTTGTCCGTCCGGTGCTAGGCATCGAACTCACTTCATCCGCTACTGAAACCCAAGATACCCGTCTGGATTCCGTATCCCAACTCCCGCCGCTAGGGCCGCGCTCGCGTTACCGTTTTGCCGGCCCCCACGCCAAAGACCTCAGCCTGCCCTTCATCCGCCGTATCGCAGGCCGTACCTATCCGCATTACTGGCAGCCGGCCGAGGCCAAGGATGAATTTGAAGCCTGCGCCTTGGGACGCCAGTACGCCGCCCACTTGGCGCAGATGCTGAAGCTCAACCGCCAGCACTCGGCGCGCGGGCTGCTGTTCCGCATCGCCAGCGATATGGATTTCAGCGACCACAGCCACCGCCGCAGCATGTGCAAAAGCTTCTTCAACTATCTGGAGATACTGCTGAGCTTGGGGGCGCAACAGGTGAACCTGGCGCAGCACGTGGAGGCGCTGCAACGCTTCCATCTCAGCCTGGACGAGCTGGAAACCTTGCAGCGGAAGCCGAGGCGGAAGAAGAGGAGCTAAGAACCTGTTTACGATCTTGCGAGCTAGAGCGAGACAAGGCGAAAACGAGCGAAAAAGCGGAATGTACGAGGGGTACATGAGCATTTTGAGCTTGCTTTCAACGCGGTATCGCCGACGCGTAGCAGATCGTAAATAGGTTCTAAGCCGGGAAGGGACAGCCGGCCCCATTGGGGCTGGCTGTTGGGAAGGGGATAGTTACCCCAGAAAACAGCCACATTCGTATCCAGCAAAGCAGGGGCGTTTCGGTTGACACTCCCTCGCTGAACTGAGACCCTTCCCGCTTCCATTTTTTTGTTATTGCCCGCCATGAAAATCACCGCCAACACCGCCGTTACCCTGCGCATGAAAGTCACCGACAGCCAGGGCCTGGTTTACGATGATGGCAAAAAGCCCGTCTCCTACCTGCACGGCGATTACGACAACCTGTTTCCCAAGCTGGAAGCCGCGCTGGAAGGCCAGGAATCGGGCTTTCAAACCACGCTGGAACTGGCCACCGAAGACACCTTCGGCGCCCGCGACGAAGCCCTGGTCACCACCATGCCCAAGGCAGATTTCCCGCCCGGCGTGAAGGTAGGCGGCCAAATCCAGCGTATCGGCCCGGATGGCGAGCCGCGTTACTACTTCGTCACCAAGATCAAAGGCCCCACCGTTTTGCTGGACGGCAACCACCCGCTATGCGGTAAAACTCTGCGCTTTGCCGTCAAAGTGGTGGACGTGCGCGCGGCAACGGCTGAGGAAATTGCTCACCAGCATGTGCATGGCGAGCACGGGCATCAGCACTGATAGCACCGGCCTCATACAAACAAAGCCCTCCCAAATTTGGGAGGGCTTTTTTTGTCTGTGGCTTGTCGGTTTGGGCGTTGCTTATCTGTTGTTGAGTGCTTTTTCAT
This sequence comes from Chromobacterium sp. Rain0013, assembly GCF_015291765.1. Classification (NCBI taxonomy): domain Bacteria; kingdom Pseudomonadati; phylum Pseudomonadota; class Betaproteobacteria; order Neisseriales; family Chromobacteriaceae; genus Chromobacterium; species Chromobacterium sp. Rain0013. The sequence continues at coordinate 4,256,837 of NZ_CP031514.1, read as the reverse complement.
ATGCGAGATCAACTTTGATATATAAAAGTATTTTCTTTTGGATTGCTCAACTTAGATCTTTGTGTTGATGGTGGTTTTTGATTGCAGCGAATTCGTCAGAGATTCAGTCGCTTCTACTTTCCAAATTTTTCATTGTCATTTCTGAGGCAGGAGTCTTTACAAAAGCTGAGGTAAGGAGCTGAGAGTATGCGTTTAAATATTCCTAAAGCCTGATGGCAAAGACCATGGATGCCGAGAGTGTAACCAAGTAGCTGCCGTATTTTTATTGCCACTATTCGAATGGTAGTGACACTTGTCAGACTGTAGCGGTAGGGCTTTGTAGATATACTGTTTTTGGCTGATTGGCTTTGCTAGGTTTTTCAATTGCTGAAGATGCTAGTTATGGTTCGGGTCATTGGGTTTGGCTTGAAAGATTAACGTTTACTTGAGGTGCTTATAATGGAAAATGAGATGACTGTTGAAAATGCTTACATGGCTTTTGAGCTTGGAGCCGTTATCTCTGGTGTTGATTTGGTTTCTGAGTTCTACGGAAATTCTTCTTATAACTGGAATCTGATTCAAGTTTTGACGGCTTTGAGGCCACATCGGGCAGGCTATCGCATCCTGATTACAACCTCCATCAAAGAGTCCAAGCGCGAAGAAGTCAAGAAATTGATTTTTAATTTTATGGGCGGCAATGAAGATTACGATTTGCTGATGCGTGCCGATGATGACAATCGTGACTACATGGCAATCAAGAATGAATGGTTCCATAATGGCAAAATAAAATATCCTGTTCGGATGTTCTTTGAGCGCTCCAATGCTCATGCTGATATGTGGCGCGGACTGGGGCTGAACAGCGCCCAAGTTTGATGAAGTGAAAAGCCCTCTTTTTGAGGGCTTTTTAGTACTCTTTTAGCAGTGCCAGTTCAGCGTCGCCTCTGTTCTCTGGGTACGTGGAGAGGTATTTCAAGCTCATCTTTGGTAAGAACTTAGATTTTGAGAGCTTTGACAAGTATTGCTTCAGCATTAGTAACAAATGTATCAACATTATCTATATAGCGGTTTGCTAATTTATTGTCTATTGGGCGCGGATTATTGTGGGAATTTAGGTCGCCTGCGTGAACGATTGAATGCCTCCTGAGGACTGCCGCATTTACGTTTGTGAGTAATTTCTTTTTCTTGGAATGCTTTTCCGCGTGGCTGCACAGCCCTTTGATTCCATAAACGAGGAACAATTTATCAATGACATGTTGTTTTTGTGTTGTGTAGTTGGATAGATAAGCCTCTACGAGTGTTCGGATTCGTCTGTATGGACGCTGCATTGTTAGCATTTCGAGAGAGGCTTTCGTATCTAACCCCGCATCGAATAGGAGTGCTACTAGATCAGGCTTGGCACCATGTTTTTTCAAGAAGCGGACGAGTGATTCTGCAAATCGATCTGTAAAGTAAGTATCCATCCCTGCAATCGAAAGTGCGACTGCAGATCGAAGGAGGTCGTTTGGAGTAGGCATTGCTGCGAGCTGAGCAGGAGATAACGAGGTGTGGAGAGTAATAAGTGCATTTGCTCTTGCTAATGTTTTTTTGAAGGTGATGATGGCTGTCATAGAAAACCTTGTAGTTAATAGGTGAACCTATCTGCCAGCCTGATTATGGCTTGAGCGGCAGTCAAGAAGAAATCATAGCATTATGGATTTGCATGATTTCCCGCATGCTTTGATTTGCTATATGCTTAAAAAAGATAGGCGAGTTATTGTGCATTATTTTTATGCTGTGTTTAAGATGTAAAATGGTTATTAAATGGGGTTGTTCGTGTGCTTCAGCAATAGATTGTCATTCGTCTGGGCTGCCGGTGGGATACACCTTTCTTTTTTATACTGAGGAGCGCTCAAAGAGCAGGAGGTGTTGACTAGCAACAACGCATTGTAAGTTACGCATCGGCTATGATCCGATTTGGTAGTTGGAATACATCACCAATAATATCTGCTTTGCGATGAGGATATAGACGGCCCAATGCATCGGCCGCCGCTGCATCTGTGCGAAAAACATTCACAATTGGGAAATATGTCACGTGTAATGCATCAGCAAAGTCGCTACCGGCAGGCTTGCGTGGCGTTCTGATCTGCGAAGATCTACGAATGAGTTCAGAGAGGTACCTGATGAAAGAGTCAAAGCAAGGAGTGGCGCCACTGATGCTTATTACATCTTGCTTCGGATCATAGCCTTCAAGATCTATCATCAATTTTTGGACGATTGATGTGCGAAACTCCTCTTCTGATTTAGTCAATACCTGATGAATCTCAGCAGAGAGTTCAGACTTTTGTTTGATAGTCTCGGCGATGCTGGTACGCAATGCAACCTCATTCTTGAGCGTAGTTATCGCCTCAGTGTAAGACTCATATCCACTCCTAAGTATATTGGGGATGTCCAAACTGATATTAGGATTGGATGTTAGGAACGTAGAGAACGACTCAATATCTTGAATGCTATCCTCAATCATGTGCACCACGTCTTCCCATTCAGCTTGATGTGCATAGTATTTCAAAAATACTTCTGCATGCTTAAGAAAGGGGTACACTTGGCGAAACTCTGCTGTTAAGGATTCCTTACTTTTTTCACGGCGCAATGCAATATCTAGTTTACGCCTCTCTGCACGGTTGCTTCTCTCTGGGCGAGCTAGGGGCTGACCGCGTATTCCAAGGTCGGGAAACCAGTTAGTGGAAAGTGAGGGAACCGGGTCTCCACGCCTTTTGCAAAGCTCCGCCATAATTTCATGTTCTAATAGTGCTGTGAATGATGGCAAGCTGTCTTTGCCACAGAACTCAGAGATAGTGCGAATACGTTCAAGACCCTCGGCTGTTGCTTTACCACCCTTTGGATAAACCTCGTAGAAGTGTATGTCACTGAAAACAAAGCATACTTTACCCAGTTCTTTTAGTTGTAATAATTGAGCCTTGAGTGCGGCATACTTTGCATGATCTTTGTGCCTGCTCGAAAAATGAGAAAAATCCTGACTATCAAGATAGACTGTTGTCATTGAGCTTTGCTGTGTCTCTAGCATATTTTTGTGTCTAGTAATGGTATTCTCGCAACCAAAAGTCTGGACTGCCTCGGCTTCTATAGGTATGCCTGTTCTTGTGTTACCTGACCACTCCGGTTGAATAACTGAACAACAGCAAGCTTTACCATAAACCTGTCACCCCCCAATCAAACCCCTGCCGCCACTTTCTCCAAACTTGGCAAGGTATGGGTATACAGCTTGGCCAAATCCTTGGGGTTGGAGATGGTTTCAAAGTGCTCCATCTTGATGGCCAGGAATTGCCCATTACTGCCATCGCGCACTTCGCCCACTTCCAGCGCTTTCAGCGCGCTGATCCAGTACCAGTTCTGGCCCAAGTTTTGTTTATCGCAATAGGCGTACCACAGCGGCAAGCGGAATAGCCGCTCGAAGGTGAGCGCTTTTTTGAGTTCTTCCTCCAGGCTGAGGGTGAGTTCGCCGCGCGATGGGGTGTAGTTCTTGGCGTCGATGGCGATCATGCCCAGCGAGGGCAGCAGGAGCAGGAAGTCCGGCCGTTTGGCCGTGCCATGGAATAGGGTGGCAAAGCTGTTTTTGTTCTGACAGATGCCGACATAGGCCAGCTTGTGCTGCTTGAACCAGGCGTTGAGCGCTTTCTCGCCCTCATGGCCCTTTTTTTCCGCTGAGCTGGGGGCGGGTTGGGAGGGCTGAGTTGTGACTGGCGGCAGGCTAGGCGTGGAAATTTGCACGCTTATTGGGCTAGCGGGCTGGATAGGCGTTATGGCTTGCGGCGGCGTGGGCGCTGCGCTTGGCTGTGGAGCGGGAACTGTTGCCGGTGTGCTTGCTTGTTGTGGGGGACGAGGCTTGAAAATATTTGCAAAGGTGAATGCCATGGTGTCGTTTGAACTGGTGATTTAGAAAAGGATGAGGGCGGCTAGCCGGTTAGCCGCGCCTGGTCCGCCTGATACGCCGCGTCGCGGTCGCTGAACAGGCCCAGGCGCACCAGGCGGGCGAGGATGGCGCCGCGGCTGCGGCCCAATTGTTTGGCGATGGCCTGGCTATCCGGCTGGGCCGGGCTGTGCCACAGAGTTTTCAGTTGCTGGTCGTCGGCCACGGTCCAGACCGCGCCTTGCTTGTCTGCCGTGGGCGGCGCAGCGGGTTTGGCCGGCGGGGTTTCCGTGGCGGCGGGCACGTCCCAGAGCGGCGGCAGGTCCAGTGCTTGCATGCGGGCGTTGTCGGCCTGCATCGCCGCTTGCTGGTGGTCGTACAGCCCTAAGCGGACCAGCCGGGAGACGATGGCCAGCGGGCTGCGGCCCAGTTTTTCCGATAGTTGGCGCACTGGCGCGGGGGAGGCTTCCCACAGCAGGGTTAAGCGGTTGTCTTCGGCTATGGTCCAGCGTTGGCCCTGGCGTGCGCCGCCGGGGGCCACTTGTGGCTCAGGCGCGGAGGGCGGGTCCGCGGCGTGTTGTTTGGCGACGCGTTTGAGCTGCTCGTAATACAGCGCGCGCGCCTTGTCCAGCGCCGGGTCCTTGGGGGTGCCCAGCGGGTCGCGCCGGCCGGCCGGGTCTACGCCCAGGACCAGTTGTTCGACGATTTCGAGTTCTCTCATAGGGATGCCCGGAGCCGGTCTCGCATTGCTTGCGGGGCGGGTGCCGCCGTGGATAGGCCATGTTATCGCCGTGGCCGGGTTCTATGCAAATTGAGTTTGCTGTGCGCGGCCCGGGGGCGGGCCGGCGCGCTTTAGAGCCTGTTTATGATTTGCTGCGCGTCGTGAGACGTCACACGGTGAGTACCGCTTCGAAATGCTCATGTACCGTATGACCATTCCGCTTCTTCAGCCGCAACGCCGTATCGCTGAAGCGCAGCAGACTTTGAACAGGTTCTTAGACCTCGATTTCTATCAAGGTGGGATTAGCGGCGGCGGCGGCCTGTTCCAGCGCCTGGCGCAGCAGCGGTTCCGGGGTGCCCAGCGCCAGGGTTTCGGCGCGCCAGCCGTAGGCGCGGGCCAGCGCCGGGAAGTCCGGGGTGTAGAGGTCCACGCCCAGCGGTTCCATATCGGCGGAGCGCATCGCGCTTTTGATTTCGCCGTAGCCGCGGTTGTTGAGCAGCAGCACGATCAGGCGGGCGCGGGTTTCCATCGCGGTGCCCATTTCCGCCAGGGTGAACTGGAAGCCGCCGTCGCCGGCCAGGCAGAGCACCGGCCGGTCCGGTTCGGCCAGCGCGGCGCCGATGGCGGCGGGCAGGCCGTAACCCAGCGCGCCGAAGCCCACGGAGGCGTTGAACCAGCTGTTGCCGCGCGGCGCGCAAAAGCCCAGATTGCCGGCGTAGACCAGGCGGGTGGAGTCTCCCACCCAGCGCGCTTGCGGCAGGATGTCGCGCACGCGGTGCAGCCAGGCCAGGTCGGCGGCGTTTTCTGGTTCCATTTCGGCGGCGGCCAGGCGGCGGGCGGCGTCGGCGCGTTCTTCGCCCTGGCGGGCGGCGTCGGTCAGCCGCGGTATCAGCAGTTGCAGGGTTTCTTTGGCGTCGCCCAGCAGTGGTAGATCCGCGCCGCGGCCGCGGCAGAGTTGTTCCGGGTCGATGTCGACGCGGATCAGCGCGCCGGGAAGGCGGAAGCCGCCGTCCACATACATGTCGAAATCGGTGGGCCCCAGTTCGCAGCCCACGGCCAGTACCACGTCGCTGGCGGCGATCAGGCGGCGCGCGGCCGGCAGCGAGGGGCTGCAGGACAGCGCCAGCGGGTGGCCGTCCGGCAGCGCGCCGCGCGCGTTGATGGTCATCAGCGCCGGCGCGTCCAGCATTTCCGCCAGCCGGGTCAGTTGCGGCGCGGCCTGGCGCGCGCCGCCGCCTATCAGCAGCAGCGGCCGCTCCGCGCTGGACAGCAGGCGGGCGGCGCGGTCGATGGCGGCGGGGGCGGCCGGCCCGCGCAGCAGCCGCATCGCCGGTGCTTGCGGCGGCGGCAGGCCGTCGGCGGGCGCGGCCATCAGGTCCAGCGGGATTTCAATGTGCACCGGACGCGGGCGTGCGCCGTCGAACACGGCGAAGGCGCGTGCCAGCACTTGCGGCAGTTCCGCCGCCGCGGTCAGGGTGTGGCTGAAGGCGGCGACTTGGCTGGCCAGCGCGTGCTGGTCCGGCAGTTCATGCAGGTGGCCGTCGCCGGAGCCCAGCTTGCCGCGCGCGTTGACGCCGGAGATCACCAGCAGCGGGATGGAGTCGGCGTAGGCCTGGCCCATGGCGGTGGCGATATTGGTGAGGCCGGGGCCGGTGATGACGAAGCAGACGCCGGGTTTGCCGCTGACGCGGGCGTAGCCGTCGGCCATGAAGCCCAGGCTTTGTTCGTGGCGGGCGGCGATGTGGCGGATGCCGCTGCCGGCCAGACCGCGGTAGAGCTCGATGGTGTGGACGCCGGGGATGCCGAACACGGTGTCGACGCCGTAAGCCGCCAGCCAGGCGGTGAGGTAGCTGCCCAGGGTGGTGCTCATGCGGATTCCTTTTGTCTTGGCGCGGTGGTGCGCAGTTGGCCGGCGAAGCGGGCGATGCGGCGGCAGGCTTCGGCCAGGCGTTCGTCGTCCACCACCAGGCCCAGGCGGATGAAGCCGGCGGCGGTGGGACCGAAGGCGGCGGCGTCCAGCACGGAGACGCCGGTGGCTTCAAACAGCTTCCAGGCGAAATCCCCGGCTTCCAGGCCGCAGCCGCGCACGTCCAGCAGCAGGAACATGCCGGCTTCCGGCAGCGGGCATTGCAGGCCGTCCACGTCGCTGAGCAGGCTGTGGGCCAGGTCGCGCCGGCGCTGGTACAGCGCGCGGACGGGTTCGACAAAGGCGTCGTAGTCTTGCAGGGCCAGCAGCGCGGCTTGCTGGATGAAGCCGGGGATGCCGTAGAGCATGCACAGGGCCAGCGTGCCCATGTGCTGGATCAGCGGGCGCGGGCCGGCGGCCCAGCCCAGTCTCCAGCCGGCCATGGCGTGGGATTTGGACAGGCTGCCCAGGGTCAACGTGCGTTCCGCCATGCCGGGCAGAGCGGCGATGCTGTGGTGCGGGGCTTCGAAGCTGAGGCCGGCGTAGACTTCGTCGGCCACGACCCACAGGTCGTGGCAGCGGGCCAGGGCGGCCACCGCGGCCTGTTCTTCCGGGCGCAGCGCCGCGCCGGTGGGGTTGCAGGGGGTGGCGAGGAAGATTGCACGGCTGCGCGGGGTGACGGCGGCTTCTAGCGCGGCCAGGTCCAGGTGGAAGCCGTCCGCGGGTTTTACCGGCACCGGCACCAGCGTGGCGCCGCTGGCGCGGATGCTGGCTTCGTAGGTCAGGTACATGGGCTCCGGCACCAGCACTTCGTCGCCGGCCTGGCACAGGCAGAGCGCGGCGGAGAACAGGCCGTTTTGTGCGCCGGCCACCACGATGACGTTGTCGGCGTCCATCTCCAGGCCGGTGGCGGCGGCATGGCGGCGGGCGATGGCGGCGCGCAGGTCGGCGCGGCCGTCCACCGGGCTGTAGTGGGTATCGCCGTCGCGCAGCGCGGCCACCGCGCGTTCGATGATGGGGGCCGGGGTGGCGAACTCCGGGTCGCCCACGCTGAGGATGATCACGTCCTCACCGCGGGCGGCGGCTTGTTGCGCAGCAAAGTGGATGTTCCAGGCATCGACGCGTTCGCCGGCGATGCGTTCGACCAAGGGGGAAAAGCGCATGGAGGTCTCCGTAACAATGGGGTAAGGCGGCACTGGAACCCGTTTTCAAGACGGGATCACCTTCGCGCAGCAGATCGTAAACAGGCTCTTAGAATGCGGTGCGGACCGGCAGCCTCCTCTCCAGCCGCAGGAAGACCCGTTCTATCAGCCAGGCCAGCGCGAAATAGATCAGCGCCACGGTCAGCAGCGGTTCGTAGGTGCGCAGGGTTTGCGCGCGCACCAGGTTGGCCGCGCCCAGTACGTCCATCACCGCCACGGTGGAAGCCAGCGCGGTGGATTTGAGCAGCAGCACGGTTTCGCCGGCCAAGGACGGCAGCAGGATCAGCAGCGCGCGCGGCAGCCAGATGCGCCGCGCCGCGGTCAGCCGCGACATGCCCAGCGCGCGGGCGGCTTCCAGTTCGCCCTTGGGCACGGCGGCCAGGCCGCCGCGCACCACTTCGCCCACATAGCCGGCCACGCTCAGCGCCAGCGCCAGCGCCACGTACCAGAATCCTTCTCGCAGGTAAGGCCACAGCGGGCTGTCGCGCAGCGCCGGAAAGCCGGCGAACAGGCTGCCCAGGCCGTAATAGAGCACGTAGATCTGCACCAGCAGCGGGGTGCCGCGGATCAGGTTGGTGAAGGACAGGCTGAGCCAGGCGAGGAAGGGCTGGCGGGACAGCCGGGCAAAGCCCACCGCCACGGCCAGCGCGAAGCCCAGGCTGCCGGAAAGCAGCAGTAGTTGCACGGTGATGGTGACGCCGCGCCAGAGCATGGGGCCGTAGTCTTGCAGCCATTGGAAGTTCATGCGGGTCTCCCGTTCACAGCGCCGGTTGCCAGCGGCGGAAGCGGCGTTCAATCAGGCTGAAGCCGGCGTTGGACAGCAGGGTCATCAATAAGTAGATGGCGGCCACGGTCAGATAGAACAGCAGGTACTGACGGGTGGAGCCGGCGGCCTGTTTGGTGGTGAACAGCAGTTCGCTGTAGCCCACCACGCTGATCAGCGCGCTGTCCTTGATCAGCACCAGCCACAGGTTGGCCAGGCCGGCCAGCGCGTAGGGCATCATCTCCGGCAGGATCACGCGGCGCGCGGTCAGCCAGCGGCCGCAGCCGAAGGCGCGCGCGGCCTCGATGTGGCCGTGCGGTATCGCCTGCACCGCGCCGCGCATGATTTCCGCCGCGTAAGCGCCTTGCACGATGCCCAACACCACGATGGCGGCGGCAAAGCCGTTCACCTCCACTTGCGGCTGGCCCAGCAGCGCCGCCAGCGCGTTGATGGCGTCCCCGCCGGCGTAGTAGAGCAGCAGGATGAGCAGCAGCTCCGGCAGCGAGCGGCATACGCTGGTGTAGGCGTTGGCCAGCCGTTTGAGCAGCGGGTGGCCGCCCAGTTTGACCAGCGCGGTGGCCAGGCCTATCACCAGGCCGAGCGCGAAAGCGCCCAGCGAGATTTCCAGCGTGACCACGGCGCCTTGCAGCAGGGCGGGGCCCCAGTCGCGGACTACGGCGTCGTAGGCTTGTTGCAGTGAATCCAGCATCTATGCTCTCCCTGGGGCGGCGCAGGCGGACGGGGCGCTGTCACTTGGCGTCCGGCGAGATGTTGACCTTGAAGTATTTCTTCTGGATGGCGTCGAAGCTGCCGTCGGCGCGCAGTTGCAGGATGGCCTGGTCGAACTGCTGTTTGAGCGCAACGTCGGCCTTGCGCAGGCCGGCGCCGATGCCGGGGCCGAACAGCGGGTCCTTGGGCGCCAGTCCTTTGGATTCCAGGCCGGCGCCGTCCTTGCCGCCGAGGAAATCGCTGGCGGCCAGCGCGTCCAGCAGCATCAGGTCCACGCGGCCGGCGACGAGGTCGGCGTTCAGTTCGTCCTGGGTGTTGTAGTAACGGATGGCGGAGCCGGCGCCGTAGTATTTCTTCAGGAAGTTGGCGTTGGTGGTGGCGGATTGCACGCCCAGGGTCTTGCCCTTGAGGCCGGCCGGGCTGAGGACGGTTTTTTGGCCCTTGGGGCCGACGAACTCAGAGGCGGTGTAGTAGTAAGGCAGGCTGAAGGCGATGACTTTTTCCCGCTCCGGGGTGATGGACATGGAGTTGAAGATCACGTCTATCTTCTTGCTGTTGAGCGCGGGGATGATGCCGTCCCAGGACACTTCGGTGATCTGACAGTTTTGCTTGAGGCGCTGGCACAGCTTGCGCACCAGTTCCACTTCAAAGCCGCTCCATTGGCCGTTGCTCTGTTTGATGGTGAACGGCGGGTAGGGCTCGGCGGCGATGCCGATGCGCAGCGGGTTGGCGGCGGCCGCGGCGGCACAGCACAGGACGGCGAAGGCGGCGATGAGGGTGCGGAGTGGCTTCATGGGGTTTCTCCCTGGGGTGTCAGGCGTTGACAAACTGGCGGCAGCGTTCGCTGCGGGGCGCGGCGAAAATCTGTTCCGGCGGGCCGGCTTCCTCTATGCGGCCCTGGTGCAGGAACAGCACTTTGCTGGAGACTTCGCGGGCGAAGGCCATTTCATGGGTGACCAGCAGCATGGTGCAGCCTTCATCGGCCAGCTGGCGGATCACCCGCAGCACTTCGCCCACCCGTTCCGGGTCCAGCGCGGAGGTGGGCTCGTCGAACAGCATCACCGCTGGCCGGGTGGCCAGCGCGCGGGCAATGGCCACCCGCTGTTGCTGGCCGCCGGACAAGAAGGCCGGATAGGCCTGGCGCTTGTCCGCCATGCCCACTTTCTCCAGCAGCGCCTCGGCCAGCGCCACCGCTTCTGCGCGCGGCTGGCGCAAGACGCGCACCGGCACCTCGATCAGGTTCTCCAGCACCGTCATGTGCGGCCACAGATTGAAGTTCTGGAACACCATGCCCAGCCGCGAGCGCAGCCGGTCCACCTGGCGCGGGTCGGCCGGCACGCGCCGGCCGTGCTTGTCGGTGCGCAGGGCGATTTCCTCGCCGGCAATCAGCACCCGGCCGTCGTCAGGAACTTCCAGCAAATTGAGACAGCGCAGCAAGGTGCTCTTGCCGGAGCCGCTGGCGCCGATCAGCGACACCACTTCGCCGGCGGAGGCGGCAAAGGAGACGCCGTCCAGCACCACTTGGCTGTCAAAGCGCTTGCGCAGGTTTTCCACCGCGACGATGGGGGTGGGAGGTGGGTGGATGGTGGGGGTGGGGTGATGCATGAATCTCTCCTCCTTGCGGCTGTGGCAGCCTGCTGTAGTTGTGAGCCGCACCTTGGTGCGACCGTGCTAGGAGTGGCAACATCCATGCCAGCGGGGCCGTTTTTTAATTGCATGAATTTAAAAGGGTTTTGTGCTTGCTCGCGGCGATAAAAACCGTCAATACTGCAACTATTCATAAAAACGCCGAATTTTTGGCACCCGTGCTTGGCAGCCAAGAATCTGTTTACGATCTCGCGAGGCAAGGCGAAAACGGCTGAGAAAGCGGAATGTACAGGTGGTACATGAGCATTTCGAAGCCGTACTCACCGTGTAACGCTCCACGACGCGCAGCAGATCGAAAACAGGTTCTTAAGGGGAAGGGAGAGACATGGATGCAGACCTGAGCCAGGGCATTGCGCTGTTTGGCGATTTTTTCGACGCGATCGGCCTGTCGGTGGCCATCATCGACCAGGACGGGCGCTACGCCTATTACAACCAGGAGTGTTCGCAGCTGGACGAATACACCGCGGAGCAGGCGCTGGGAGCCTATCTGCTGGAGTTGTACCCGGAGCTGGACGAGAACAGCAGCACCTTGTTGCAGGCGCTGCGACAGGGCCGCAGTTACCGCAACCATTATCAGCGCTACCGCAATCCCAGAGGCAAGGCGGTGCATCAGGTGCATACCACGCTGCCGCTGAAGCGCGCCGACGGCCGTATCGTCGGCGCGGTGGAATTGTCCCGCGATCTGACCGTGGTCAGCCCGCTGCATCAGGCGCTGGTGGATTTGCAGCAGAACGTGGAGGAGGAGGCCGACGGCGGGCTGATGGGCATCATCACCGACGACGCGGCGATGAAGCAGCTGATCCACCAGGCTCGGCGGCTGGCGCGCGCCGACGTGCAGGTGCTGATCCACGGTGAAACCGGCACCGGCAAGGAATTGTTCGCCCGGCTGCTGCATCAGGAAGGGCCGCGCGCCGAGCGTCCCTTCGTGGTGCTCAATTGCGCGGCCTTGCCGGAGCCGCTGTTTGAAAGCACCTTGTTCGGCACCGTGCGCGGCGCCTTCACCGGGGCCGAGGACCGGCGCGGGGTGCTGGAATCCGCCCATGGCGGCACCTTGTTTCTGGACGAGATCAACTCGCTGCCGCTATCCATCCAGGGCAAGCTGCTGCGGGCCTTGCAGGAGGGCACGTTCAGCCGGGTGGGCTCTGGCGCGGAGGTGCGCGTGGATGTGCGAGTGGTGGCTGCCAGCAACGAGTCGCCGCAGCGGATGCTGGACGAGCGCAAGATCCGGCCGGACCTGTTGTACCGGCTTAACGTGGGCTGCCTGGCGGTGCCGCCGCTGCGCGAGCGGTTGCGGGACATCCCGCTGCTGGCGCAATCCTTTTTACGCAAGCACGGCAAGGTCACTGGCCACCGAGTGCAGCGCATCAGTCACGCGGTGATGGAGCGCATGCTGCGCTATCACTGGCCGGGCAATGTGCGCATGCTGGAAAACGTGCTGTTGCGCAGCCTGATCCTGTGCGAGGGCGGGGACGAACTGGACTTCCTGCTGTTGGAGGAGGAGGGCGAGGCGGCGGAGCGGCGCGCGGAAGAGCGTCGGCCGCCGGCCCCGCCGCCGCCGGACGCCGAGGGCACGCTGGAGCAGCGGATGGCGCGCTATGAGCGCCGGCTGCTGGTGGACTGCCTGGAGGGCTGCGCCAATCTGACCGAGGCGGCGCGCCGGCTGGGCCTGCCGCGCGCCACCTTGCAGTACAAGTTGAAGAAACACGGGATACAGCTGGCGCGCACGGTGTTGGGGTGAGCGGGGCGGGGCATGGTGTCCCTCGCAGCTGAGTAGCGGGTAGAGAGCGAGAGCGCTTGGCTGTCGATCAAATAACCCCAGGGTTATTGACGGGCCTGTCGTAGAAGCTACAATATGCTCTGGCCGATAGCCTGCTCAAATGTCTTGCGTGCAAGAGCGCGACAAGGTGAAAACAAAAGCAGAATGTAGAAATGCTACATGAGCATTCTGAAGCTGTTCTCACCGTACTGTGTTTACGAGGCGCAGCAGATCGTAAACAGACTCTAAGCGTAGGGGCGACGCCGTGACCAGCAAAGAAGTCATCAGCATGATAGAGGCCGACGGCTGGTATCTGGTTGCCGCCAAGGGAAGCCATCAACAGTTCAAACACCCGATCAAGACCGGCCGGGTGACGGTGCCTCACCCCAAGAAGGACATACCGATAGGCACGCTGAACAGCATCAAGAAACAAGCGGGTCTCAAGTAAGGAACCATTATGTACTACCCGATTGCAGTTGAACCCGGTGATGACCAACATGCCTATGGCGTCATCGTGCCGGATCTACCCGGCTGCTTTTCCGCCGGGGACACTCTGGATGAGGCCATCCGTAACGCCCGCGAAGCCATCGAACTGCATCTGGAAGGGCTGGTGGAAGACCTGGACGTTATCCCTCTGGCCAGCAGCGCGCAGGCTCATGTCGGTAAATCCGAGTTTGCCGGCCATATCTGGGCGCTGGTGGATGTGGACATCACTCGCTATCTGGGTAAAGCGACCAAGATCAATGTCACGTTGCCGGCCAACCTTCTGCACCGTATCGATGAATATGTCGCTTCCCACCCGGAATATGATAGCCGCAGCGGTTTCCTGGCCAAGACCGCGCTAGAAAAGCTATTGTGTCGGCCATAAAAGTGGTTAATTTTGCTGTTTGACCATGGATGTGCCGCGTCGCACTCAGCCTCTTAAGAACCCGTTTACGATCTGCTGCGCGTCGTGAGGCGTTGCATGGTGAGGACGAGCTCAAAATGCTCATGTACCACTTGTACACTCCGCTTCTTCAGCCGCAACGCCTTGTCTCGCCTTAGCCCGCGAGATCGTGAACAGGCTCTTAGGCCTGCTAACAAAACCGCGCAGCGTACCTGAGTCAAGGCGCGCCGACGCAGAAAACGAAGTTTCTGCGAAGCTACAGTACAAGTGGTACGGCCAGGAGGCGCAACGCAGGATCAGGGGTTTTGTTAGCGGGCCTTAGTTACAAATCCAGCACCAGCGGCCCGCTCCCCGCCGCCCGCGACACGCAGATCATAATGCGCTCCTGGCGCTCCGTCTCGCTCAGGTATTGGTCCCGGTGCTCGGCATCGCCGGCCAGCAGCCTGGTTTCACAGCTGCCGCAATAACCTTCCCGACATAGGCAGTCCGGCCGCAGCGCGGTCTGCCGCTCTATCGCCGCCAGAATGGATTCCTCTGCGCCCACCCGCACTCGCAGGCCGGAGCGGACCAGCTCCACCTCGAAACTTGCGCCCTCCGCCGTCGCGTCGGCGCTGAAGCGCTCATAGTGCAGCCGGCCGGCGGGTAAGCGTCGCGCGCAGGCGTCCGCCGTTGCCGCGATCAGCCGCTCCGGCCCGCAGACGTATACCTGGCTGTCCGCTGGCGCGGCGGCGATCAAGGCGTCCAGGTCCAGCCTGCGGCCGGCTTGGCTCTCGTACAGGTGGACTCTGGCGTCGCCTCGTTCGCTTCGGTTAGCCAACTGAGCGGCGAAGGCGGCGCTGGCGGCGTCGCGGAAGGCGTAGTGCAGCTGGTAGGCGTCATTGCCCAGCGCCGCCATATGGGCGATGAAGGGGGTGATGCCGATGCCGCCGGCGATGAACAGCCGCGGGCCGGGAGCGGCGGCCAGCGGAAAGCGGTTGGCCGGAGCCTGCACGCGCAGGCGGCTGCCCGGCTTCAGCGCGTGCAGATAGCTTGAGCCGCCGCGCGAATCCGGCTCGCGCTTGACCGCGATGCGGTAGACCCCGCCGCCGGGGTCCAGCAGCGAGTAGGCCGCCGGCCGGCCCGGAGGCGGCATGTCCACCACAATGTGGCTGCCGGACGGACAGGGCGGGGCCGGGCCGTCCAGCGGCCGCAGGGTGAAGGCTTTGACTCCGGCGGCCACGTCTTCGATGGCGCAGACTTCGGTGACGATGGCGGACATGCGCGGCGCTCCGGTTCAGCCGCGGTAAGCGGCGGCCACCATCTGGTGGAAGTAGGCGATGCCGTGTTCGCTGATGCCGCTGCGCTGGCTGTCCGCCATGATGCGGCCCTGGCCGCGGTAGCCGCGAGATTGCAGCCCGCGCTGCACGCTTTCCACCAGCCGCAGGTCCTCGGGGCGGAATTCGTCGCGCGCCCAGCTGACGAAGCGGCGTTGCTCTTCGTTCAAATCCTGATTGAGGAAGAGAATGTCGTAATGCTGGACGGTGACGCCGGCGGATTCCGGAAACTCGTATATCACCGTCATCGCCGCGTCGCCGGGCACCACATTGAACATCACGCCAGGCCACAGCCAGTAGCCGTTGAAGGCCTGGTTGGCGGCCTCGCCGTCAAAGGCGTAGCTGCTGTCGCTGGACTGGGCGGCGCCGCGCTGCAAGGTCCAGCGGCCGTGGAAGCTGTGGGTGTAGCCCTCGGTGGACACCGATTGCGAGAAGCTGGGGTGGGCCGGCGCGCAGTGGTAGCACTCCATATAGTTGTCGACGATGACTTTCCAGTTGGCCGGGGTGGTGGTGACCACGCGTTCGGCTACTTTCAAGTCCGCCACTTGCGGGCACACTTGCATGAAGTGCTCTTGCAGGCCGGCGTATTCGACGTCAATGTCCGGCGCGTCCGGGTCCATGTTGACGAAGACGAAGCCGCAGTATTCGGCCACCCGCAGCGGGCTCAGATGGTTTCCGGCCCGGTCGAAGTCCGCCACTTGCTCGCAGTTGCGCGCGTGCGCCAGCTGGCCGTCCAGCTTGAAGGCCCAAGCGTGGTAGGGACAGGTGATCACATTCTTGGCTTGGCCGCTGCCGCTGAGCAACTCGTGGCCGCGATGCGGACAGACGTTGTAGAAGGCGCGCAGCGCGCCGTCGCGGTCGCGCAGCAGCAGGATGTTTTCGCCTATCACCCGACGGGTGACGTAATCGTTGGGCCGGGCCAGCTCGCTGCCGTGGCACAGGCACAGCCAGGACTTGGCGAAGATCTGTTCTTTTTCGTACTGGAACACTTCGTCGGCGGTGTAGCAGCGCGCCGGCAGGGTGTGAGCACGGTCGATGTCGCTGCAGAAATCGGCGGGCAGTTGCGGCGCGGCGGGCGGGAACTGGACGGCGGCGTACTGTTGCATGGCGGGGCTCCTTCAAAAGCCTGCGAGTGGGGGAGGGCTGTCGATGATTTAACGGCCTGCCGGCGGCGGCGGAGTGGATGGCGGCGACGCTTACTTTTCATTGCGCGACAATTTGGCATTGACGTGAACCGGGCGCTCGCGCTTATGCTGGGCTTTGAACTGGGAGGGAGGGCACGGTGGACGAATACCATTTTCTGTTATTGCCGGAGTTTTCCTTCATCGGCTTTGCCGCCTTGATGGAACCCTTCCGCATCGCCAACCGTTTTCAGCCCGGCGCCAGCCGCTGGCGATTGCTGTCCGTGGACGGCCAGGCGGTGGCGGCCAGCAACGGCATCGCGTTGATGGTGGACGGCGCGCTGGCGGAGGCCGGGCCGTGCACCTGTCTGTTCGTGGTCAGCAGCTTCCATCCGCTGCGCCATTACTCGCCGGAACTGGGCGCGGCGCTGCGACGGCTGGAGCGCGGGGGAGCGACCCTGGGGGCGATAGACACCGGCTGCTTCATCCTGGCCGAGGCCGGCCTGCTGCGCGGCGAGACGGTGACGCTGCACTGGGAAGCGATTCCGGCCTTCCGGGAACGCTACCCGCAGGTGACGGCCAGCCAGGAGCTGTTCCTGACCGAGAAGCGGCCCACCTCCGCCGGCGCGGTGGCCGGGCTGGACTTGGCGTTGGCCTTGCTGGCGCGACGCCACGGCCGCGAGCTGGCGCTGGCGGTGTCCGAACAACTGGTGCAGGGCCAGATGCGCAGTCCGTCCGAGCATCAGCGCCTGCAAGTGGCCAGCCGCTATCAGGTGCACAACAAGAAGCTGGCGCAGGCGATACGGCTGATGGAGGAGCAACTGGAGGACCCGTGGCCGCCGGAGGAACTGGCCGCGCGCTGCGGCGCCACCCGCCGCCAGATGGAGCGCTTGTTCCGCGCCCATCTCAAGGCCTCGCCGGCGGAGTTCTACCGCGCGCTGAGGCTGGACCGCGCCCGCTGGCTGCTGCGCCAGACGGAGCTAAGCGTGGTGGAGATCAGCGTGGCCTGCGGCTTTGAGTCTCCGTCCTATTTTTCCCGCGCTTACCGCAAGCGTTTTGGACGTAGTCCGAGGGAAGATCGCGAGGACCGCAGCGGCGCCTGAGGATCTGTTCTCCGCGGTTTTCGCCTTGTCTCGCTCTTGCTCGCGAGACTTTGGACCGGTTCGGAGCGGGGGCATTGGCTGGCCGCGGACGGTATTATCGGGTACTGTTGAGGGTTTGGATTGGCGCGGGCGGCGCGCCTCCATAAAATGACAGGGCAAACCCCAAAATCGCCCTACGCTGGAGAAACCCGAAAATGGCCATCATCCGTCAGGAAGACTTCGTGCAAAGCATTGCCGACGCCTTCCAGTTCATCAGCTATTACCACCCCAAAGATTATATCGACGCGCTTTACCAGGCGTATCTGAAGGAAGAGAGCCCGGCGGCCAAGGACGCCATGGCGCAGATCCTGATCAACAGCCGCATGTGCGCCGAAGGCAAGCGCCCGATCTGCCAGGATACCGGCATCGCCGTGGTGTTTCTGAAAGTGGGCATGAAGGTGCAGTGGGACGCCGAATTGTCGGTGCAGGAGATGGTGAACGAAGGCGTGCGCCGCGCTTACCTGAACCCGGACAACAAGCTGCGCGCCTCGGTGCTGCTGGATCCGGCCGGCAAGCGCCAGAACAGCAAGGACAATACCCCGGCGGTGGTGCATTTCGAGATCGTCGAAGGCGACGGCGTGGAAGTGACCTGTGCCGCCAAGGGCGGCGGCTCGGAGAACAAATCCAAGTTCTACGCGCTGAATCCGTCCGACTCCATCGTGGACTGGGTGCTGAAGACCGTGCCCACCATGGGCGCCGGCTGGTGTCCGCCGGGCATCCTCGGCATCGGCATCGGCGGCACGCCGGAGAAGGCGATGCTGCTGGCCAAGGAAAGCCTGATGAGCCATGTGGACATTCAGGATTTGAAAGCCAAGGCCGACAGCGGCGCGGAACTGAGCCGCGTGGAGCAACTGCGCCTGGAGCTGTTTGAAAAGGTCAACGCGCTGGGCATCGGCGCCCAGGGCCTGGGCGGCCTGACCACGGTCTTGGACGTGAAGATTCTGGATTACCCCACCCACGCGGCCAGCCTGCCGGTGGCGATGATCCCCAACTGCGCGGCCACCCGCCACGTGCACTTCCACCTGGACGGCAGCGGCCCGGCCGTGCTGGAAGCGCCGCGCCTGGAAGACTGGCCGGACATCACTTACGACAACTCCAACGGCAAGCGCGTCAACCTGGACGCCATCACCCCGGAAGAAGTGCAAAGCTGGCAGCCGGGCGACGTGCTGCTGCTCAACGGCAAGATACTCACCGGCCGCGACGCCGCGCACAAGCGCATGGTGGACATGCTGAACAAGGGCGAGAAGCTGCCAGTGGACTTCACCAACCGCTTCATCTACTACGTGGGCCCGGTGGATCCGGTGCGCGACGAAGTGGTGGGCCCGGCCGGCCCCACCACCGCCACCCGCATGGACAAGTTCACCCGCCAGATGCTGGAGCAAACCGGCTTGCTGGGCATGATAGGCAAGGCCGAGCGCGGCCCCATCGCGATTGAGGCGATCAAGGACAACAAGGCGGTCTATCTGATGGCCGTCGGCGGCTCCGCCTACCTGGTGTCCAAGGCGATCAAGGCGTCCAAGGTCGTGGCCTTCGAAGATCTGGGCATGGAAGCCATTTACGAGTTCGAGGTCAAGGACATGCCGGTGACGGTGGCGGTGGATTCCTGTGGGTCCAGCGTGCACGACACCGGCCCGGCCGAGTGGCGCGTGAAGATTGGCAAGATCCCGGTCATCCCGGTGTAAAGCCTGGATGAAAGAAACGGTCGCCTTCGGCGGCCGTTTTTGTTTGTGCCGCTGGCGCTTGAAAATGGTTTGATCCAGACCAAGGTCGGGCGGCGAACCGTCGCCTATGCTCGACGGCACACCCTTATTTTCCTGCCCGCATGCTGACCGAGTTTTCATTGATCCTGACGCTGTTGCAGCAGATGTGCGTTTACCTGGTGATCGCCTATCTGCTGTCCAAGACGCCGCTGTTCATCCCGCTGACCCAGGTCACCATCCGCCTGCCGCACAAGCTGGTGTGCTACCTGGTGTTCTCGGTGTTCTGCGTGATGGGCACTTACTTCGGCCTGCACATCGACGATTCCATCGCCAACACCCGCGCCACCGGCGCGGTGCTGGGCGGCATGCTGGGGGGGCCGTGGGTGGGATTGGCGGTGGGCTTCACTGGCGGGCTGCACCGCTATTCGCTGGGCGGAGTCACCGCCGGCGCTTGCATGGCGTCCACCATGGCGGAAGGCTTGCTGGGCGGGTTGGTGCATCTTTACTTCGTGCGGCGCGGCCAAGTGGGAAGGGTGTTCGACCCGTTGGCGGTGGCCGCGGTGGCGCTGCTGGCCGAATGCATGCAGATGTTGATCCTGCTGGCGGCGGTCAAGCCCTTCGCCGCGGCCTGGCATCTGGTGCGCAGCATCGCGCTGCCGATGATGATAGCCAACACTCTGGGCGCGGCGATGTTCATGCGCATCCTGCTGGACCGGCGCGCGCTGGCGGAGAAGTATTCCTCCGCCTTCTCCTCCAAGGCGCTGCAGATCGCCGCCCGCGCCGAGGGCGTGCTGCGCCACGGCTTCGACCGCGACAATTGCATGACCATGGCGCGCATCCTGTACGAGGAGCTGGGTGTGGGCGCGGTGGCGCTGACCGACCGCGAGCGGCTGCTGGCCTTCATCGGCGCCGGCGCCGACCACCACTTGGCGGGCACGCCCATCACCTCGCCGCTGACCCAGCGCGCCATTGCCGACAATCAGGTGGTGTACGCGGACGGCAACGAGACGCCGTACCGCTGCTCCATCAGCCCGGCGTGCAAGCTGGGCTCCTCGCTGGTGATCCCCTTGCGCGGAGAGGACGAACGGGTGATCGGCACCATCAAGCTGTACGAGACGCGCAACAAGCTGTTTTCCGGCATCAACCTGACCCTGGGCGAGGGCATTGCCCGGCTGCTGTCCAATCAGATTCTGCAAGGCAAGTACGAGCAGCAGAAACAGCTGCTGGCCCAAACCGAGATCAAGCTGCTGCACGCCCAGGTCAACCCGCATTTCCTGTTTAACGCGCTCAATACGCTGTCCGCGGTGATACGCCGCAACCCGGAGCATGCGCGCCAGTTGGTCCAATACCTGTCCACCTTTTTCCGCAAGAACCTGAAGCGCTCCAGCGAGATGGCCACGCTGGGCGACGAGATAGACCACGTCAGTGCCTATCTGCGCATTGAGGAGGCCCGCTTCGCTGGCCGGCTGCAAGTGGAGATCGAGGCGCCGGAGGCGGCGCGCCGGGCCGAGCTGCCGGCGTTTTCCCTGCAGCCGCTGGTGGAAAACGCAATCAAGCACGGCACTTCCCAACTGCTGGAGCCGGGGCGCATCCGCATCGCCGCCCGCTGCGACGCGCAAGGCCTGCGGGTGACGGTGGAGGACAACGCCGGACTCTACCGCAAGCCGGAGCAGAGCGACGGCCTGGGCATGTCGCTGGTGGACCGCCGCATCCGAGCCCGTTACGGCGAGGCCTACGGGGTGGCGGTGGATTGCGCGCCGGAGCTTTACACCCGGGTCAGCCTGCTGCTGCCCTGCCGCTGTCCGCGGGCGGACGCCGAGCGCGCCGGAGCGGCGGCATGAGCGCGGCCGGCCTGCCCAGCGCGCTGCTGGTGGACGACGAACCGCTGGCGCGCGATGAGTTGCGTCAGCGGCTGCAAGCCGCCGGCGGCCTGGACATCGTCGGCGAGTGCGGCAACGCGGTGGAGGCCATTGCCTTCATCCATCGCCGCAAGCCGGACGTGGTGTTTCTGGATATCCAGATGCCGCGCATCAGCGGCCTGGAAATGCTGGCGATGCTGGACCCGGAGTCCATGCCGCAAGTGGTGTTCGTCACCGCCTACGACGCCTACGCGCTGCAGGCTTTCGAGGAACACGCCTGCGATTACCTGCTCAAGCCGGTGGACCCGGCGCGGCTGGCCAAGACTCTGGCGCGGCTGCGCCAGCGCGCCGCGCCGCCGCCGGCGGCGGTATGCGGCTTGGCGCCGTTAAGCCTGATTCCCTGCCAGGGCGTCAACCGCATTGTGCTGTGCCGGCTGGAAGAGGTGGCCTATGTCTGTTCACGGCTCAGCGGCGTGTACGTGGTGGACGCCGCCGGTGTGGAACGCTTTACCGAGCTGACGCTGCGCACGCTGGAAGAGCGCACGGATTTGTTTCGCTGTCACCGGCAATACCTGGTGCGTTTGTCCGCGATCCGGGAAATCCTGTTTGGCGACAACGGCGTGGCCACCGCCTGCACGCTGGACGGCCACAGCTTGCCGGTCAGCCGCCGTTATCTGAAACCCTTGAAGGACGCATTGGGTATCGCGAGCTAGCGTCCACCCGTCCGAATGCGCCGCGCAGCCGCCGCGGGTGTGCTACACCTCAGTCCAGGGGGAACATTCGATGGCAAAACAATTACTGCTATGCGCGGCTTGGGCGCTGGGCTGCGCGCCCGGCTTGCTCCTGGCCTGCAACGGCACGGCGACGCAGGACAGTTCGCCGGACGTCACCCGGCCGGATTTGCACGGCATTGCCGTCTTCCTGCCGCAATTGTTGGAAAACAATCAGACCAGTCCGTTCGCCGAACTCTTGAATGTGGTGGCCAGACATTACAAGGAAGGCAAGATCAGCTTCAGCATCGAACCGGTCAAGCGCGTGTACATGGATACCAGCGACAAGAACGCGGATTTCCGCTTCCCCATCATGAAGCTGCGCGAAGGCGCCGACGACGCCACGCCCTACCAGTTCACCAAGGAGATGCTGGGCAAGGTCACTTTCGTGCTTTACACCCACAAGAACAAACCATTGGACAGGGAGGACGTGCTGCGCATGGCCAATCTGGCCAAGTACGACATTGAAGCGCCGCCGGTGAACTGGGGCTTCCCCAGCAAGAGCGTGGTCAACCTGGAACTGTCGCTGAAAAAGCTGAACCTGGGCCGGGTGGACGGGGTGTTGTGGGCGCAAGAGGAGGCGGATTATCTGGTGCGCAAGTTCAAACTGAGCAATATCCATCGCGCCCGCTTCGACGACTACCCGGATGTGCTGTTTCTCAACTGCAACCGCCGTGGCGATTTTGTCCACCAAGCGCTGAATCGGGCCATACGCTCCGCGCGCGCCAGCGGAGAATTGCAGAAAGCCTACGTTAAGGTGCATAAGCCTTATCAGGACTGGCAGCCCTGAGCGCCGTTCGCTCCGCTCTGGCCGCCGCTGGCAGCGGCATGCTGCCGCTGAGCCGGTTTTCGCCCCACGGAGGCCGCGCCCGCGCGTAAGTTCCGAGTGAGACTATCACCGGAGCTGACA
The DNA here is from genome assembly GCF_015291765.1 of Chromobacterium sp. Rain0013. NCBI lineage: Bacteria > Pseudomonadati > Pseudomonadota > Betaproteobacteria > Neisseriales > Chromobacteriaceae > Chromobacterium > Chromobacterium sp. Rain0013. The sequence goes on along the minus strand of NZ_CP031514.1, from coordinate 4,234,529 downwards.
AAAATGGATCACGCATTGACCTTCGTGATCGCCACTCTTTGCATACTTGCCATCTGCTACCGCCTGTACGGGGTGTTCTTCACGCGCAAGGTGTTGGGTGTCGATGATAGCGCCGTGACCCCGGCGCATGAATTACAGGATGGCAAGGACTATGTGCCCACCAGCAAGTGGGTGGCGTTTGGCGGCCACTTCGCCGCCATCGCGGCGGCCGGCCCGCTGGTGGGGCCGGTGCTGGCCGCCCAGTACGGCTATCTGCCCAGCATGTTGTGGTTGTTGATAGGCTGTGTGATCGGCGGCGCGGTGCACGACACCGTGGTGTTGTTCGCCTCGATGAAGCATCACGGCAAATCGCTGTCGGAAGTGGCCAAGACCGAACTGGGCCCCTGGGCCGGCTGGTGCACCGGCCTGGCCATGCTGTTCATCATCACCATCACCATGGCCGGCCTGTCCATGGTGGTGGTGCATGCGCTGGAGCGCAATCCCTGGGGCGCGTTCGCGGTGAGCATGACCATTCCCATCGCCATCGCCGTCGGCCTGTGGGAGCGCGTCACCGGCAACATGAAAAACGCCAGCTATGTCGGCGTCGCCGCCATCATGGCCTGTGTGTTCGCCGGCCCTTACATACAGGGCACCGCGCTCGGCGAGCTGCTGACGCTGAAGGCGTCCACCGTGTCCCTGCTGCTGCCCATCTATGCCTTCTTCGCCACCGCGCTGCCGGTGTGGATGCTGCTGACCCCGCGCGCCTGCCTGTCCAGTTTCATGAAGATCGGCGTGTTTGGTCTGTTGGTGGTGGGCGTGGTGTTCATCAACCCGCAAATCCAGTTCCCCGCCGTCACCCAGTTCATCCACGGCGGCGGCCCGGTGCTGGCCGGCCCGGTATGGCCGTTCATCTCCATCACCATCGCCTGCGGCGCCATTTCCGGCTTCCACGCCTTCATCGGCTCCGGCACCACGCCCAAGCAGATAGACCGTTGGAGCGACATCCTGCCGGTGGGCTTTGGCGCGATGCTGGCCGAATGCGTGGTGGGGGTGATGGCGCTGATTGCCGCCACCGCGCTGCATCCTGCGGATTACTTCGCCATCAACTCCGCGCCGGATGTCTTCGCCAAGCTGGGCATGCAGGTGGTGAACCTGCCGCAGCTGTCCCAGGAAATCGGCCTGGACCTGTACGGCCGCACCGGCGGCGCGGTGACGCTAGCGGTGGGCATGGCGGACATCTTTACCCGCATCCCCTGGTTCCATAATCTGGCGTCCTATTTCTTCCAGTTCATGGTGATGTTCGAAGCGGTGTTCATCCTCACCGCCATTGATTCCGGCACCCGTGTCGCCCGCTATCTGATCCAGGATTTCGTTGGCGACGCCTGGGCGCCGCTCAAGCGCACCGACTGGATGCCCGGCGCCATCGGCGCGTCGGTGGTGGCCTGCTTGCTGTGGGGCTATCTGCTGAACTCCGGCGATATTAATTCTGTGTGGGCCTTGTTTGGCGTGTCCAATCAGCTGATGGCGTCCATCGGCCTGATCATCGGCGCCACCATCATCCTGCGGCTGTCGCATAAGCGCGCTTACATGATGACCTGCCTGGTGCCGTTGGCTTATCTCTACGTTACCGTCAATTACGCCGGCTACTGGATGATCAAGCATGTTTATCTGAACCCGGCGGCCAAGGGCTACAACCTGTTCAACGCCGCCATCTCCATCGCCATGCTGGCGCTGGGCCTGGTGATTCTGCTTTCCGCCTGCCGCAAGTGGATGGAGCTGCTGGCGCGGCCGGCGCCGGACGCGCGGCGCGAACTGGCCGCCACGGAAGCTTGAGCCGCTTGATCAAAATTGGGGTAAGACTTGGCCCGCTGGAAACAGCGGGCCTTTTTTACGCCAGGGCCGTGAGAGTCTGTTTAGGTTCTTGCGAGCAAGAGCGAGACTTTGAACAGGCCCAGAGAAAGCCAGAGGCGCTTTCCCAGGGCCTGATGGTGGTCATCGCTTGGTGATGTAGTCGGGCAGAGCGCTGATCTTCTTTTCGTAGTCCGGCACATTGATGGGCCGCACGCTGTTGTTGCCCTGAATCATCGACGGAATCGCCACCGCGTGTTCCGCCAGATCCCAGCCCAGAATGGTTTCATCCGCCTCGCCGGGGTCTTGCGGCCCGGTGATCGACTCATAACCCAAGAGGCTGTTCAAGGTGACGTTGCGGCCGAGCAAGCGGCTGATCTCCCTCAGCGCCGCGGTCTCGTCGCTGAGTGGCTGGCTGGTGCGGAACAGGCGGGAGAGGGCGGTTCTGGGCACGTAGACGCGCATCATGATGCCGGTGGCGCCGGAGTCGTTGTCCAGCGCGTAGCCGTAGGCGACGTTCGGATCTCCGGCGATGTAGAGGCCGCGCCAGATCGGCTGCAGATCCTGGGTGCGGCGGGTGATGCCGCCGGTGACGATGCTTGTGGCGGCGGCGCGGGAGCCGCCGTGATAGCCGGCGAAGACATAGCCCTGGTCCAGCAGCCGCTGATGGGTGGCTTGCAGGCGCTCCTGGCTCCAGTTGCCGGTGGTGCCGTTGGCGAGGAATTCCACCGGCTCGCCCGGCGCGAAGAAGCTTGAGCCGGGGTGGTACTCGCGGTTGACGTGAGCGCCGTCGGCGTTGTCGGCGGCGCAAGGCTCGCTGTCGGCCGGGCAAGTCAGGGACAGCACGTCCGCTCTTTGCGCGTCGTCGGCGCTGGCGCCGGCGTGGTTGGCGCGATAGGCGTTCAAACGAGCCTCCGCCTCGGCGAGGCCTTCACGGGCCAGTTCCGGCGTTTCGCGCACCGCGGTGCCCAATTGCTCCAGCGCCTCCGGATCTTGCGCGCCGCTGACCGGGCGGGAATGGATCAAGTCATCGACCACCTGACGGAAACGATCGAAGGACAGCCGGGTGGCGATGTATAGCCCGACGATGTTTTCCACCCGGAAGCCGCAAGCGGACAGCTCTTCCCATCCCCTGGGTTGGCGGCTGCGGGCCAGGGATTCCAGCGGAATGCCGCAGACGCGGTGGGCGGACAGCGCGCCCAAGGCGTTTTCCTTGCTGAAGTGCACCCGGTGCTGGATGGGCGCTTTGGCCAGCGGTTTGAATTCATTGATCTGCGGCTTGCCGGCGACTACCTGGTACAGCTTGCCTTCCCAGGTCTTGTTCAACTGGCAGCGGTTTTGGGTGACGTAGTTGTAGATGGCGTCCAGCGGGTCCAGCCAGCACAGCAGGATGCCGCTATGCCATTCGCTCCAGCGCTTTTGGCGGTTGTGCTGCGTGGGCGCGGCGGTGTAACCCACCCCTGGCCAAGACAGGATGATGTCGTTCCTTGGATTGGCGGAGCTGAACGCCAGCTTGGCCTTGTCCGGCCATCGCGCCAGCGCGGCGTCGTCCAGGTCCACGCTGTACAGCGGCGAGTGATCGACGATCTTCTTATTGCTGTCCATGTCCATGATGAACAGCTTGATGCTGGTGGGCGCGTCTTTGCCGATGGGGACCACCCAATTCAGCGTGAACCATTCGGTACGGCGCTTATGCGTGAATTTTTTGACCTTGCCGTCCGGGGTAGCCAGTTCGATGGTCAAAGTGCCCGGCGCGTGGCCGGTACCCTGGCCGTCGTTGATCCGGACTTTGGCGAATTCGTCGATCTTGATGGTGGCGCTGTTGTTGGCGGCGGCGGCGAAGCGGTCTTGCACGAACATCGAGTAGTACAGCACGCCTTCGTCCGGCGACGGGGTGATTTGCAGCGGCAGCGAGGTACTGATGAATTTGCCTGGTTCAGCCGGCGACAGAATGCAGTTGTCCGCGCATTGCTTGAAGATTTCGAAATCGGTTTTGATGACGGAACTGGCGGCCTGCTTGAAACTGGCGGTCTGAGCCGTTCCGGCGGCAAAGGGGCTGGCTTCGTCGGTTTCGCACGCGGACAATAAGGGGATCAGGCCCGCGGCAAGGGCAAGGCTTTTATACAATCGCATATGGCGCTCCTAAGTGATGGAATGAAGCGAGCGAGCCATTGTTATGATCATTTTTGTAAATGATTAAATTTTGTATTTACAGTATCTCGGTGTTTGTTTTTTGAGGTCAATTGTAAATACTCACAGCCTCATGTCATTGATTTTGATTGTTAAATTGATATTTAGGAAAGTATTAAATAAAGATAGTTTTGTAAGAACTTTATGGTTGTTTCTATTGGCGTGATGGGTGGGTATTTAAATGTTTATGGCATTTTATTGGCAGCGGGTTTTATTGGGGGAGGGGTGGGAAATGGAATGGCGATGCGGTTTCAATAGGATCGCCTTGGCCTGAGGTAATGCGCCAGCACGCCAACCATTTCCGCCTGCATGCCGCTGCGTTGACGCACGTGTAAATGGCCGGTGCCGGCGGGGAGCCTCTTCGTGGGCGGCCGGTTCCAAGATGCCGCTCCGGCAATCAAAACCATTATCCGCGAAGCGGATTCAATGCATGAAGACCCGCTAACAAAACCCCTGATACTGAGTTGCGCCTCCTTGTCGTGCCACTTGTACTGCCTGCGTCGGCGCGCCTTGGCTCAGGTTCTCTGCGAGTTTTTGTTAGCGGCTCTAAGCAATGATCCCTGTGTGTAAAGATCGTGAACCGGCCTTCAACGCATAAACCGCAGCGGCAGGCCCTGGCAGTCCGGCTGGATGCGGCCCTGGAACCAGGCCAACTGGCCGGAGACGATGGTGGCGCTGACCGCGTGGCGGAAGGCCAGATGCGGGAACGGGGTCCAGCCGCAATGGGCCAGCAGGGCGTCGCGGCACACCGGGCGCGGCGCGGGCAGGCGCGCCACCAGCGTCAGATCGGCCCAATAGCCTTCGCGCAGATAGCCGCGCTCGGCGATGGCGAAGCGCGTGGCCACCGCGTGGCTGGTCTTGTCCACCAGTTGCGGCAGCGTCAGTTCGCCGTCGGCCACCAGTTCCAGCAGCGCCGGCAGCGCGTGCTGGACCAGCGGCAGTCCGGCCGGGGCCTGCGAGTAGGGCTGCTGTTTTTCCTCCCAGGCGTGCGGCGCGTGGTCGGTGCCGATCAGATCGATGCGGCCGTCGCGCAGCGCCTGGCGTAGCGCGTCGCGGTCGGCGCGGCTTTTGATCGCCGGATTGCATTTGATCAGGTGGCCCAGGCGGGCGTAGTCGCCGTCGTCCAGCAGCAGGTGGTGGACGCAGGCCTCGGCGGTGATGCGCTTGCCGCTGATGGGGCCAGGCTGGAACAACTCCAGTTCGCGCGCGCTGCTCAGGTGCAGCACGTGCAGCTGGCTGCCGTGACGCCGCGCCAGGTCCACCGCCAGCCGGCTGGATTGGTAGCAGGCTTCGGCGTCACGGATCAGAGGGTGTTGGTCCGGCGGGATATCGTCGCCGAAGCGCAGCCGCCAGGCGGCTTCGCGCTCGCGGATGCGCGGCGTGTGTTCGCAGTGGGTGAGGATGGGCAGCGGGCAAGAGGCGAACAGCCGTTCCAGCGCGGCCGGGGCGTCCAGCAGCAGGTCGCCGGTGCTCGCGCCCATGAACACTTTGACGCCGGCGGCGCGGTTGGGCGGCAGCGCGGCGATCAGGTCCAGATTGTGGCGGGTGGCGCCTAGATGGAAGCCGTAATTGGCCACCGAGCTGGCGGCGGCGCGGCTTTCCTTGTCAGTCAGCGCCTCCAGGCAGGTGGTGGCCGGCCGGGTGTTGGGCATGTCCATGAAGCTGGTGACGCCGCCGGCCACCGCGGCGCGGGATTCGCTGGCGATGCTGCCCTTGTGCGGCGCGCCGGGTTCGCGGAAGTGGACTTGGTCGTCGATCATGCCGGGCAACAGCCATTGGCCGGCGGCGTCGATATCGATGTCGCCGGGGCGGCCGGGCAGGCTGGCGCCTATGAGGCGGATGCGGCCGTTGCCGACGCGCAGGTCGGCTTCCCACTCGCGGCCGTCGCTGACCAGGCGGGCGTTGCGGATCAGGATGTCGTTCATTCAGAACTCGTTTTGCAGCGCTTTGTAGCCGCGTACCAGTTCGCTGTTGGCGCGCAGCACGTCTTCGGAAAATTCGGCGGCGGAAACGCTGGCCTTGGGCAGGTGCGCGGTGTCGCTGGCCGCGCCTATGCGTTCGGTGGAGGCCACGTAGCAGCCGGCCGGCAGTTCGCAGCCGTCCACCACCGCGTTGTGGCGCACCACGCAGCCGTCGCCGACGCGGCAGTTGAACAGCACGCTGTTGAAGCCGACGAAGACGCGTTCGCCCACGGCGCAGGGGCCGTGGATGATGGAGCGGTGGGCGATGGAGGTGTGCGCGCCTATGATGACGGCGGCGCCGCCCTTGGAGTGGATGACCACGCCGTCCTGGATATTGGAGTGGGGGCCGATGACGATGGCTTCCATCTCGCCGTTGGCGTCCACTTCGTCGGCGCGGATCACCGCGTAGGGGCCGATGAAGACATTGTCGTGGACGATGATCTTGCCGCAGAGGATGGCGGTCTTGTCGACGTAGGCGGATTCGGCGATCAGCGGCAGGTGGCCGGAGGGGTTCTTGCGTATCATGCGCTGCTCTCTAAGGGGGTGTTCGCGATCTGCTGCGCTGCGGCGATACGGCGTTGAGAACATCTTCAGAAATGCTCATGTACTGAATGTGCATTCCGCTTTCTCCGCTGTTCTCGCCTTGTCTCGCTCTTGCTCGCGAGATCGTGGATAGGTTATGAGAGTTGGCTGGCGGCCACGGCGTCGTGCGGGTGCAGGCTTTCCTGGTGGCGCACGTCGACCCGGCTCAGGCCGTGGCCGGCCAGCGCCGCTTGCAGCCGGCGCGCGGCGTCTTCCACATACATCAGGTTGGCGCCGTTGAGGGCGGCGAAGGCTTGTTCGTCGGCGCGCTTGACCGCGGTTTGCACCGGGGTGGCCAGCGCCTGTTCGGCCAGGTCTATGCGGGCCGCCAGGTCCCAGCCGGCGGCGTCGGCGGGGATGTCGAAGCGCAAGCGCGCCTGGCTGCGCTGGCTGTGCGGGGTGGCCAGGGTGGCGTGTTCCAGCAGCCAGGCGTGGACCGCGTCCGGCGTGGCCGCGCAGGCTTGCTGGAGGAAGGCGTCGGCGATCAGCCGGCGCGCCAGAGCGGCGGAGCAGGGGCAGGTGGAGGAGTAGGCGATTTCCACCTCGGCCCACAGCCGGCAGCCGTCGCCGTCCCGTTCCGCGCCCAGCGCGGCCGGGTAGGCTTTCCAGCCGGACAGGCCCGGCGTGGCCAGCGCCGGGCGCTGGCACAGCAGTTCGAAGCGGAATTCGGCGCGGGCGGCGTTGCTGCCGCAGTCGGCGTGGCTGTCTACCATTGCCTGCAGCAGCCGGCTCAGGGCGGCCGGGCTGAGCGGCGCGGCGTCGGCGTGGGGTTGCAGCAAGCGGTAGAGCCGGGACATGTGGATGCCCTTGATCGTTGGCCGGGGCAGGTTGACTTGCACGCCGGCGCGGGCGGCGACGCAGCCGTGGGCGGCGTCCGCCAGCCGCAGCGGCAGCGCGATGCCGTCCATGCCCACCCAGTTCAAGGGCAGTAGCGCGGCGGCGGCGCCGCTGCGCGCGATATCGGGCAGCGGGGCGTTCATGCGGCGTCCTCGGCGGCGGTTTCCAAGGGCGGGAACGGGTCCGGCAGCAGCGCCCAGGCGGCCGGGCCGGCGGCCATTTCGGCCTCGTCCAGCAGGCAGGCGTCCAGTTGCCGACGCAGTTCGGCTTCGTCCATGGCGATGCCGATCAACACCAGTTCCTGGCGCGCATCGCCGATCACGTCCTGCCAGTGGCTTTCGATCTGGCGCAGGCTGTCCTCGTCCTGCGGCCAGTATTCGCGCGGGGTGGCGGCCCACCACTGGCCGGCCAGTTCGTGGCGGCACACCGCGCCGGCCTGCGACCACAGCTGGGCGTGGGCAGGGCGGCTGGCCAGCCAGAAATAGCCCTTGGAGCGCAGCACGCCCGGCCATTCCCGTTGCGCCAGTTCGTGGAAGCGTTGCGGGTGGAAGGGGCGTCGAGCGCGGTAGACAAAGCTGGCGATGCCGTATTCCTCGGTTTCCGGCGTATGCTCGCCGCGCAGCTCGCTGAGCCAGCCGGGGGCGTCGGCTGCGGCGTCGAAGTCGAATAAGCCGGTGTTGAGCACCTCGTCCAGCGGCACCTGGCCGAAACAGGCTTCAACGATGCGGGCGCGGGGGTTGAGCTGGCGCAGAATGCCGGCCAGCCGCTCCTTGTCCGCGGCGTCGATCAGATCGGTCTTGTTGAGCACGATCACGTCGCAGAACTCCACTTGTTCAATCAACAGGTCCACCACCGTGCGCTCGTCGGCCTCGCCCAGCGATTCGCCGCGTTGTCGCAGATGATCGCGCGAGGCGTAGTCGCGCAGGAAGTGACAGGCGTCCACCACGGTGACCATGGTGTCCAGCCGCGCGGAGTCGGCCAGGCTGCGGCCTTGGTCGTCGGCGAAGGTGAAGGTTTCCGCCACCGGCAGCGGTTCGGCGATGCCGGTGGATTCAATCACCAGCTGGTCGAAGCGGCCTTCGCTCGCCAGCCGCGACACTTCCAGCAGCAGGTCTTCGCGCAGGGTGCAGCAGATGCAGCCATTGCTCATTTCCACCAGTTTTTCCTCAGTGCGCGATAGCGCGGCGCCGCCGTCGCGCACCAGGGCGGCGTCGATATTGACCTCGCTCATGTCGTTGACGATGACCGCCACGCGGCGGCCCTCGCGGTTGTTGAGGATGTGGTTGAGCAAGGTGGTCTTGCCGGCGCCGAGGAAGCCGGACAGTACGGTGACCGGTAGTCTGGTATCCGTGGAGGAAGCAGCGGCGGAGGAGGGGCTGGGCGTCATGGCATGGGTCCGATTAGATGATGGCGATGCGGATGGCGAGAGCGCTTGGCTTTCGTCATTTTTGTTATGTTATAACATTTTATTTTTCGATGGCAAGGGTCGAATGTCGGCACTAGTTCTTTCTGGCTAGTCCTTCTTGCCAAAGTACTAACCACGACTAGTGCCAATGCGCCGCCCGGCGTCGACCTTCGGCGAATGTCGGCGTTTGCCGGCGCGTTCTAAGCTTGCAATCAAGTGAAAAGGTCCGTTTCCCCCGGTGGCTGGAGCCGCCGGCCCGCATGGCGCGGACCCCGATATTTGGAGGCAAGATGAGTCACTTTCTCGACCGTTTGAATTTCCTGGGCAAGACCCGCTCCACCTTTGCCAATGGTCACGGCGCCGTCGTCAACGAGGATCGCGGTTGGGAAGACGCCTACCGCCAGCGCTGGCAGCACGACAAGGTGGTGCGTTCCACCCACGGCGTGAACTGCACCGGCTCCTGTAGCTGGAAGGTATATGTGAAGAACGGCCTGATCACCTGGGAAACCCAGCAGACCGATTACCCGCGCACCCGGCCGGACCTGCCCAATCACGAACCGCGCGGCTGTCCGCGCGGCGCGTCCTACAGCTGGTACGTCTACTCCGCCCAGCGCGTCAAATATCCGATGATCCGCGGCCGGCTGGCCAAGCTGTGGCGCGAAGCGCGCCAAACCCTGAGCCCGGTTGAGGCTTGGGAAAAGATCAGTCAGACGCCGGAACTGGCCAAGCAGTACAAATCCAAGCGGGGCCAGGGTGGTTTCGTGCGCGCCAGCTGGGACGAGGCCAATGAGATCGTGGCCGCCGCCAACGCCTTCACCATCAAGAAATTCGGTCCGGACCGCGTGGTGGGCTTCTCGCCGATTCCGGCGATGTCCATGGTGTCCTACGCCGCCGGCAGCCGCTACCTCAGCCTGATCGGCGGGGTGCCGCTGTCCTTCTACGACTGGTACTGCGATTTGCCGCCGGCCAGCCCGCAAACCTGGGGCGAGCAGACCGACGTGGCCGAGTCCGCGGACTGGTACAACTCCACTTATCTGATGGTGTGGGGCTCCAATGTGCCGATGACGCGCACCCCGGACGCCCATTTCTATACCGAGGTGCGCTACAAGGGCACCAAAACGGTGGCGGTGTCCAGCGACTTTGGCGAAATGGCCAAGTTCGGCGACATCTGGATGGCGCCCAAGCAGGGCACCGACGCCGCGCTGGCAATGGCGATGGGTCATGTGATCTTCAAGGAATTCCACCTCGATAATCCATCCGGCTACTTCACCGACTACATCCGCCGCTACACCGACATGCCGATGCTGGTGGCCCTGAAGCCAGACGGCGAGCGTTACCTCCCGGACTACTTCCTGCGCGCCTCCCATCTGGAGGGCAGCCTGGGCGAGGACAATAACCCGGACTGGAAAACCCTGCTGATCGACGAGGCCAGCGGCGACATCGTCGCGCCCAACGGTTCCATCGGCTTTCGCTGGGGCCAGGCCGAGGGCAAGACCGGCAAGTGGAACCTGGAGCAGAAGGATGGCGGCAACGGCCGCGAGGTATCCGCCAAGCTGTCGCTGATCAAGGACGGCGACGCGGTAGTCGGCGTGGGCTTCCCTTACTTCGGCGCCGAGCACGATGAGCTGCTGACCCGCAATGTGCCGGCCAAGCGCATCCGTTTGGCCGACGGCAGCGAAACCCTGGTGGCCACGGTGTTCGACCTGATGGCGGCCAACTACGGCATAGACCGCGGGCTGGGCGGCGGCAACGTCGCCGTCGACTACATGGACGACGTGCCCTACACCCCTGCCTGGCAGCAGAAGCACACCGGCGTGAAACCGGAGCTGGTGATCCAGGTGGCGCGCGAGTTCGCGCAAAACGCGGATCAGACCCAGGGCAAATCCATGGTGATTGTCGGCGCGGCGCTGAACCACTGGTACCACATGGACATGACCTACCGCGGCATCATCAATATGTTGATGCTGTGCGGCTGCATCGGCCAGTCCGGCGGCGGCTGGTGCCACTACGTGGGTCAGGAAAAACTGCGCCCGCAAACCGGCTGGGCGCCGCTGGCCTTCGCTGGCGACTGGAACCGCCCGGCGCGGCAGATGAACGGCACCAGCTTCTTCTACGCCCATACCAGCCAGTGGCGGCATGAAAAACTGGGCGTGGGCGAAATCCTTGCGCCCACCGCCGACGGCAGCATGGCCGGCATGGCGCTGATCGACTACAACGCCAAGGCCGAACGCATGGGCTGGCTACCTTCCGCGCCGCAGCTGTCCGCCAATCCGCTGGACGTGACCCGCGCCGCGGCCGCCGCCGGCCAGGACGCCGCCGCCTACGTGGTGGACGGCCTCAAGTCCGGCAAGCTGGACTTGGCCTGCAACGACCCGGACAACCCGCAGAACTTCCCGCGCAATATGTTTGTGTGGCGCTCCAACATCCTGGGCAGCTCCGGCAAGGGGCACGAATACTTCCTCAAATACCTGCTGGGCACCCAGAACGCGGTGCTGAATTCGGAAGACGACTGCATCAAGCCCACCGAGATCACCATGCGCCCGGCGGCGGAAGGCAAGCTGGATCTGCTGGTGGTGCTGGACTTCCGCATGTCCACCACTTGTCTGTACGGCGACGTGGTGCTGCCCACCGCCACCTGGTACGAAAAGGACGATCTCAACACCTCGGACATGCACCCCTTCATCCACCCGCTGTCCGAAGCGGTGCAGCCACTGTGGCAGTCCCGCACCGACTGGGAGATCTACAAGGGCTTCGCCAAGAAGCTGTCCGAGATCGGCAAGGACTACCTGGGCGTGCAAAAGGATCTGGTGCTGACCCCGCTGATGCACGACACCCCGGAAGAACTGGGCCAGCCCTTTGACCCCAAGGATTGGAAAAAAGGCGAGTGCGAGCCGGTGCCGGGCAAGACCATGCCCAAGATGACGGTGGTGGAGCGCGACTACGGCGCGATCTACGACAAGTTCACCACCATCGGTCCCTTGCTGGAAAAAGCCGGCAACGGCGGCAAGGGCATCAACTGGAAAACCGGCCATGAAGTGGACATCCTGCGCGGCCTGAACCAGGTGGCGAGCCAGGGCGCCGGCAAGGGCCAGCCCAAGCTGGAAACCGCCATTGACGCCGCCGAGATGATTCTGACCCTGGCGCCGGAAACCAACGGCCACGTGGCGGTGAAGGCCTGGGACGCGCTGTCCAAGATCACCGGGCGCGACCACACCCATCTGGCCAAGCCGCGCGAGCACGACAGCATCCGCTTCCGCGACGTGCAGGCGCAGCCGCGCAAGATCATTTCCTCGCCCACCTGGTCCGGCCTGGAAAGCGAAGAGGTCAGCTACAACGCCGGCTACACCAATGTGCACGAGCTGATTCCCTGGCGCACCATCACCGGCCGCCAGCAGTTCTATCAGGATCACCAGTGGATGCGCGCCTTCGGCGAAGGCCTGTGCGTGTACAAGCCGGCGGTGGACCTGAAAACCACCCAGGCGGTGCTGGGCAAGCACGGCAACGGAAACCACGAACTGGTGCTGAACTTCCTGACGCCGCACCAGAAATGGGGCATCCACAGCACGTATTCCGACAACCTGCGCATGCTGACGCTGAGCCGCGGCGGCCCGCACGTCTGGCTGTCCGAGGACGACGCCAAGAAGGCCGGCATCGTGGACAACGACTGGATCGAGGTGTTCAACGTCAACGGCACGCTGACCGCCCGCGCCGTGGTGTCGCAGCGGGTGCCGCAGGGCATGACGCTGATGTACCACGCCCAGGAGAAGATCGTGAACGTGCCGGGCGCGGAAGTGTCCGGCAAGCGCGGCGGCATCCACAACTCGGTAACCCGCGCGGTGACCAAGCCCACCCACATGATAGGCGGCTACGCGCAGCTGTCCTGGGGCTTCAACTACTACGGCACCGTGGGCGCCAACCGCGACGAATTCGTGGTGGTGCGCAAGATGAACACAGTGGACTGGATGGATAGTCCGGCAGGAGAGCAACAATGAAAATCCGCGCTCAAATCGGCATGGTGTTGAATCTGGACAAGTGCATTGGCTGTCACACTTGTTCGGTCACCTGCAAGAACGTCTGGACCAGCCGCGACGGTATTGAATACGCCTGGTTCAACAACGTGGAAACCAAGCCCGGCATCGGCTACCCCAAGGAATGGGAAAACCAGGAAAAGTGGAAGGGCGGCTGGGTGCGCAAGCCCAACGGCAAGCTGGAGCCGCGTCAGGGCGGCCGGCTGAAAATCCTGGGCAATATCTTCGCCAACCCCAATATGCCGGCGATTGACGATTACTACGAGCCGTTCACCTACGACTACGAACACCTGCAGAACGCGCCGGAAATGCAGACCCCGCCCACCGCGCGGCCGGTGTCGGTGCTGACCGGCAAGAAGATGGACAAGATCGAATGGGGCCCGAACTGGGAGGACGACCTGGGCGGCGAATTCGCCAAGCGCAGCAAGGACGCTCTGTTCGAAGGCATCCAGAAGGAGATGTACTCGGCCTTCGAGAACACCTTCATGATGTATCTGCCGCGGCTGTGCGAGCACTGCCTGAACCCGGCCTGCGTCGCGTCCTGTCCGTCCGGCTCCATCTATAAGCGCGAAGACGACGGCATCGTGCTGATCGATCAGGACAAATGCCGCGGCTGGCGCATGTGCGTGTCCGGCTGCCCGTACAAGAAGATCTATTACAACTGGACCTCCGGCAAGGCCGAGAAGTGCACCTTCTGCTACCCGCGCATCGAGGGCGGCCAGCCGACGGTGTGCTCGGAAACCTGTGTTGGCCGCATCCGCTATCTGGGCGTGCTCTTGTACGACGCCGACAAGATAGACGAAGCCGCCGCGGTGGAAGACCCGAAGAGCCTGTACGAGGCGCAGCTGGGCGTGTTCCTGGACCCGAACGCGCCGGAAGTGATCGCCGAAGCGCAGAAGCAGGGCATTCCGCAAAGCTGGCTGGACGCCGCGCAGCGCTCCCCGGTTTACAAGATGGCGATGGAGTGGAAAGTGGCTTTCCCGCTGCACCCGGAATACCGGACCCTGCCGATGGTGTGGTACATCCCGCCGTTGTCGCCCATCCAGTCCGCGATGGAAAACGGCCTGATCGGCGAGAACGGCATCATCCCGGACGTCAAGGATCTGCGCATCCCCATCCAGTACCTGGCCAATCTGCTGACGGCAGGCAAGGAAGAGCCGGTGGTGAAAGCGCTGGAAACCATGGTGGCGATGCGGCGCTATATGCGCAAGAAGAGTGTGGAGAAGGTGTCCGACGCCGCCACCCTCAAGGGCACCCATTTGAATCCGGCCCAGGTGGAGGAGATGTACCAGGTGATGGCCATCGCCAATTACGAAGACCGCTTCGTGATTCCGTCCAGCCACAAGGAACTGGTGGAAAACACTTTCGAGGACAAGGCGTCCTGCGGCTTCACCTTCGGCAACGGCTGCTCCGGCGGCGAGTCCGACGCCAGCTTGTTCGGCAAGAAGAAAGCCACCCCCATCGTGTTCCACGACATGCGGCGCGACCGCAAGTCCAATTCCGGTCAGTGAGGGACGCCATGCGCATCTATCAAGCCTTATCGGCGCTGCTGTGCTACCCGGAGCCGGACCTGGTCGCGGCGGCGGACGACATCCGCGTCGAAGTCGCGGCGGAGCCGCGCATCGCCCGGCTGCTGGAGCCGCTGCTGCTGTCCTTGGAAGGCGAGGATCTGATCACCCTGCAAGAACGCTATGTGCAGACCTTCGACCGCAACCCCAGCCATTCGCTGCATCTGTTCGAGCACATCCACGGTGAGGACCGCGCCCGCGGTCAGGCCATGGTGGACCTGCTGGCGGAATACCAGGCCCAGGGCTTCGAGCCGGCGGGCAACGAGCTGCCGGACTATCTGCCGCTGTTTCTCGAGTTCCTGGCGCAGTGCCAGCCGGAAGAGGCCACTCGGCTGCTTTCGGACGCGGTGCACGTGATCGCCCATGTGGCCGGCAAGCTGGCCGACAGTCACTCCCACTACGCCGGCTTGCTGCAGGGCCTGGTGCTGCTGTCGCCGGTGACGCCGGAGGCGCTGACCGTGCCGCCGGTGCGCGACATGGACGAGATGCTGGAGACCTTCGGCCCCGGCGCCGACGGCGTGGAGCCGCTGCTGAAGCCGGCGCGGCCGGCCATCGCCCCGGTGAATTTTTACCCGCAGCGGCCGCAGGGCTGAATCCCGCTGCCAGGAGAGCAACATGAACTATCTGCACCAATTCGTATTCGGCATCTACCCCTACATCGCGCTGGCGGTGTTCCTGCTGGGCAGCCTGATCCGCTTTGACCGCGAGCAATACAGCTGGAAGAGCGAATCCTCGCAGCTGCTGTATCGCGGCCAGTTGCGGCTGGGCAACATCCTGTTCCATCTCGGCATCATCGGCCTGTTCTTCGGCCATTTGGTGGGGCTGCTGACCCCGGTGGCGGTGTGGGACGCGCTGGGCGTCAGCCACAGCTTCAAGCAAGTGTTCGCGATGACGGCCGGCGGCATCATGGGCGGCCTGTGCCTGATTGGCATTCTGATTCTGCTGCACCGCCGCTTCACCTGCGACAGGCTGGCGGCCAACACCACCTGGCGCGACAAGCTGGTGTTGCTGTGGATTCTGGCCACCTTGTTGTTGGGTCTCAGCACCATCGCGGTGTCGGCGCAGCACCTGGACGGCCACGAGATGGTGTTGCTGATGAGCTGGGCTCAGCACATCGTCACTCTGCGAGGCGACGCGGCCTTCTTCATCGTCGACGCCTCGCCGGTGTTCAAGGCGCACTTGTTCATGGGCATGAGCTTGTTCGTGATCTTCCCGTTCACCCGTCTGGTGCACGTGTGGAGCGGCTTCGGCGCGGTGACGTATCTGGGCCGGGCCTGGCAGCTGGTGCGGCCGCGGGGTTGATCCGGCTGGCTTGCCAGAATTTGCATGGCGATGCGGCGGAGTCCAAGGGGGCTTCGCCGTTTTTCATGCCGTCCGGCTACATATAAACTTGATAAGTTGTGAAGCGATAACAAGAGCGAACAATTCCTAACAATTCGAAACAGCTCGTTGTCAACCAAACGGTTAAGCTGGGCCATCTGTTTAAATTCGGGAGTTAGCCGCATGAAACGCGCACTTGTCATCTTTTCGCTGAGCCTGGCCGGACTGGCCTCCACCGCCATGGCGGACACCTCCACCATCGTCGGCGGCGCGCTGGGCGGCGCGGCCGGCGCGGCAGTGGGCGAAGCGGTGGGCGGCCGCAACGGCGCCATCATCGGCGGCGCGGTGGGCGGCGCTTCCGGCGCGGCCATCGGCCACGACTACGGCAAGCCGGCGGCGTCGGAACGCCGCGACGACGATGGCCGCCGCTATCGCAAGCACCGTCATCGTCACCACCACGACAAGGGCTATTTCTGCCCGCCGGGACAGGCCAAGAAAGGCCGCTGCTGAGTGTCATAGCCATTAGTCACCTTGTCGTATTCAGCATGGGCCGGGCTTGATCTATATTGATGGGTGTTGGTTTTCATCGTCATGGAAAATCAAGAGAAACAATCGATAGAGATCGGAACCCGCCATGCTGTCCAGGCCTTGATCTGAGAACCGGTCTACGATTGACTGCACTTCGGCGATACGGCGCTGAAAAAACCTCAGAATGCTCATGTACCGCATGCACATTCCGCTTCTTCAGTTGTTTCGGCCTTGTCTCGCTTTTGCTCGCGAGATCGTAAACCTCTCCCGCTCCGCGGGCTTCAATTCAGCCGACTGGCCCCTAGTTACAAGTGACTAGGGGCCTGCGTGCTTTGGTTGGACTGCGAAAAGTTGGTCTAGCTAGTAAAATTGAATCAGGAAATATCAGATTGGCGGCGACAGCCGGGCCACTTGGTTGCGACTAAGCGGTATCATTGGCTGCCATGGAGGAACTCATGCTTACCGACCGCTTCGGGCGCTCCATCGAATACCTGCGTCTGTCCGTGACGGACCGTTGCGACCTGCGCTGCAATTACTGCCTGCCCAAAGGCTTCAAAGGCTTCGAGGAACCGGCCAACTGGCTGACCTTCGACGAGATAGAACGCGTGGTGGGGGCCTTCGCCCGGCTGGGCACCCGACGGCTGCGGCTGACGGGCGGCGAGCCGCTGCTGCGCCGTAATCTGCCTGAGCTGGCGGCGCGCCTGTCCGCGCTGCCCGGTCTCAACGATCTGTCGCTGACCAGCAACGCCACTCAGCTGGCGCGCCACGCCCAGGCGCTGCGCGCCGCTGGGGTGAGCCGCGTCAACGTCAGCCTGGACTCGCTGCGCCGCGACTGCGTGCACGACATCACCGGCAGCGACAGCCTGCCGCGGGTGATGGAAGGCTTGATGGCGGCCAAGGACGCCGGCTTTTCCCCAATCAAGATCAATATGGTGGCGATGAAGGACGTCAACGACGCCGACATCGGCGCCATGGTCGCCTTCTGTATCCAGCATGGCTTCGTGCTGCGGTTGATTGAAGCCATGCCGATGGGCGACACCGGCCGCGCCGCCAGTTATCTGGACTTGCAGCCAGTGCTGCGCCAGTTGCAAACCGAATTCGATCTGGTCGAACAGGCCGCCACCCTGGGCGGCGGTCCGGCCCGCTACTGGAAAACCCGGGACGGCGGTTTCTCGCTGGGTTTGATCACCCCCATCTCCCAACACTTCTGCGCCACCTGCAACCGGGTGCGGCTGTCTGTGGACGGCACCTTGTACATGTGCCTGGGCCAGGAGGAAAGCTTCGAACTGCGTCCCTTGCTGCGCGCCGGTATCTCCGATGCCGAACTGGAAGCGGCAATCCGTACCGCGATAGAACTGAAGCCGGAGCGACATGAGTTCAGCGAGAAGCCGCAAAAGCTGGTGCGCTTCATGTCGATGACCGGTGGCTAGGACAACGGCGATGCGGCTGAACGTGTCCCCGGTGCTGGGCGGCCCGCTGGGGCAGCGGCTCAGCGCCAAGATCGTCGGCGTGCTGGCGGTGTTTCTGTTGGTGGCGCTGGGTTCCATCGGCGCCACGCTGTGGCTGTCCTGGCAGCAAGAGGGCGGCGCGGCGGCGATCAATGACGCCGGCAGCCTGCGCATGCGCGTCACTCGGCTGGCGCTGGACTTGCAGCTCAGCGGCCAGGACGGCGCGCGCGCCGACGC
The DNA here is from genome assembly GCF_015291765.1 of Chromobacterium sp. Rain0013. NCBI lineage: Bacteria > Pseudomonadati > Pseudomonadota > Betaproteobacteria > Neisseriales > Chromobacteriaceae > Chromobacterium > Chromobacterium sp. Rain0013. Next base: position 4,216,598 of record NZ_CP031514.1, on the reverse strand, counting down.
CTTGCGTCGCGACATGGTCAATTACGAAACCATCTTGCAGCGATTGCGCCGCGGCGACCCCGCGCGGCCGCTGCTGGTGCCCCGCCAGGCCGACATTCAGCAGGCGCTGAATCAGGTGGAAAGGCAGTGGCGCGAGCAACTGAAACCGGTGCTGCTGAACGCGCTGACGCGGCCCGGCGACAACGCGGCGGAGGCCGCCCGCTTCGCCGAGCGCGTGGCGCTCTACGTGGAGGACATCAACACCTTCGTCAGCGGCATGGAAGCCTACAACGCGCGCAATACAGACTACCTTCGCCTGTTGCAGCTCTTGCTCGCCAGCATGGCGGTGGTGGGCACCGTCGCGCTGATCTATCTGATGCTGCTGATCGTGCTGAGGCCGCTGGACAAGTTGCACCAGGGCATACGCCAGTTGGCTGCAGGCGATTACAGCGTGCGGGTGCCGGTGGAGACCGACGACGAGTTCGGCCAAGTCAGCACCGGCTTCAATCTGATGGCGGCCTGTTTGTCCGAATCCCACGCCACCCTGGAAGAGCGGGTGCGCGGCAAGACGGCCAGCCTGCAGCAGAAAAACCAGGAATTGGCCCTGCTGTACGAAATCACGGCCTTCTGCAATCAATCCCAGCCGCTGGAAGCGCTGTGCAAGGGTTTTCTGGCCCGAGTGATGCGCGCCTTCGACGCCGACGGCGGCGCTGTGCGCTTGACCGACTATGGCCAGGGCATGGTGTTCGTGGTGGCCGACGACGGCTTGCCGGAGGGGCTGCTGCGCGACGAACACTGCCTGAAAGTGGGCGACTGCCTGTGCGGAGAAGCCGCAGCCAAAGCCGAGAGCCGGGTGGAGAACATGCGCGGCCTGCCGGACAAGCAATGCAGCCGCGAAGGCTTCCGCGTAGTCAGCGCCTTTCCGGTGTCGACGCAGAACCGCACGCTGGGCATTTTCAATTTGCATTTCCGCCAGGCGCGCATTCTGCTGCCGCAACAAGTGCGGCAGCTGGAGATGTTGGGCCAGCATTTGGCGGTGGCGATCGAAAACCTGAGGCTGGCGGCCAAGGAGCGCGAACTGGCTGTGTTGGAAGAGCGCAACCTGGTGGCCCAGGGCTTGCACGACAGCATCGCGCAAGGTCTGTCTTTCCTGAACTTGCAAACCCAGATCATGCGGCAGGCGCTGGACAGCGGGGATCCGGGGCTGGTGGACGACACGCTGGCCTTGTTCGAGGCCGGGGTCAAGGAAAGCTACGATGATGTGCGCGAACTGCTCAATAATTTCCGCTCCAAGCTGTCGGAAAGCCTGAGTCAGGCGGTGAGCAGCTTGCTGGACAAATTCCGCAAGCAGACCGGGCTGCGGGTGGAGCTGCGCTCCACCGGGGCCAGCGCGCCTTTGATGCCGGAACAACAGCTGCAAATCCTGTTTATTCTGCAAGAGGCGCTGTCCAATGTGCGCAAGCACGCCGAGGCCAGCCAGGTCACGGTCAGCCTTAGCGACGACGGCGAGGTGTTCGTGCTCAGCGTGCTGGACAACGGTGTCGGCTTCGACCTGGATACCGTGCGGAACAAGGGCGACGGTCATTTCGGCCTGTCCATCATGCAGGAACGCGCGCAGCGCGCCGGCTTGCAGCTGGACATTGAATCCACCCCGGAGGCGGGCACCCTGGTCAGCCTGCTGCTGCCGCGCGCGCGGCGCATGGCCGCTTGAGCCGCTGGCGCGGCGGCAAGACAGCTCTCATACTGTCCATATCTGAACTAGAAAGACCCGGAACTCGATGATGTCTGAACAGACCATACGCATTTTGCTGGTGGACGATCACACTTTGTTCCGCAGCGGCATCAAGGCTCTGCTGGCGCGCCAGGCGGGTTTCGACGTCGTAGGCGAGGCGGCCGACGGCGCCGAGGGCGTCAAGCTGGCCAAGCAGCTGGACCCGGACGTGGTGCTGCTGGACCTGAACATGCCCGGTATCTCCGGCGTGGAGGCCTTGACCTTGATGCTGCAGGACCAGCCCAAGCGGGCGGTGGTGATGCTGACGGTGTCCGAGGAGGCCGACGACCTGACCGCGGCGCTGAAGGCCGGCGCGCGCGGCTATCTATTGAAAAACATCGACGCGGACTTTCTGACTCAGGCGGTGGTGCGCGCCGCCGCCGGGGAATCGGTAATGAGCGACTCGATGACCGCCAAGTTGATGGCCCAGTTCCGCCACGGCGCGGCGGCGCCGGTGGAACCGGAGGAGCAGGAGCTGGATAAGCTGACCCCGCGCGAGCGCGAAATCCTCGGTTTTCTGGCCCAGGGCAAGAGCAATAAGGAGATCGCGCGCAGCCTGGACCTGGCGGAGAGCACGGTCAAGATCCACGTGCAGAACATCCTGAAAAAACTCAGCCTCAGCAGCCGGGTGCAGGCGGCGGTGTTCGCGGTGGAGAACGGGGTGGGGCGCAGCGCTTGAGCGGCTACACATGCCCCTGGCTCCCTGGAGCATGAACAGCTTCTAAGAGCGGCTAACAAAATACCTCATGCTGCGTTGCGCCGACTTGCCGTACTCAAGTACTGCCTGCGTCGGCGCGCCTTGCCTCATCCGTAAAACTGATTTTTGTTAGCCGCTCTAAGCGGCGGCCTGCTCAACCCTCCACCAACCGATAACCGACTCCGGTCTCGGTGAGGATGTGGCGCGGCATCGCCGGATTGTCTTCCAGCTTTTGGCGCAAATGCCCCATGTAGACGCGCAGATACTGGTTGTGCTCCGAGAACGACGGCCCCCATACCGCCAGCAAGAGCTCGCGATGGGTGATTACCTTGCCGGCACTGCGTATCAAGGTGGACAGCAGCCGATATTCTATCGGCGTCAGATGCACCGCCGCCTCCGCCTTGGCCACCTGACGGTTGACGAGGTCCACCTTGATGTCGCCGAACTGGAACACCTGCTGCGCCGCGGCGCTGCCGTGGGTGCGGCGGCGCAGCAGCACGCGGACGCGCGCCAGGCATTCGGCCACGCCGAAGGGTTTGGTCAGGTAGTCGTCCGCGCCGGCGTCCAGCGCCGCCACCTTTTCGGTTTCCTGAGTGCGCGCCGACAGCACCAGGATGGGCAGGTCGGTCCATTCCCGCAGTTGCTTGATGGTGTCCTGGCCGTTCATATCCGGCAGGCCCAGGTCCAGAATCACCAGGTCCGGCTTGCGGGTGGCCACTTCGATCAGGCCCTGCTTGCCGGTTTCCGCCTCGTGAACGGTCAGGCCTTCCTCTTCCAGCGCCGCGCTCAGAAAGCGGCGGATCGGTTTTTCGTCTTCGATGACGACGATGCTGATCGGTGCGTCTTGCATGATAGGGTTTCGCTCAGGTTTAGGCTCGCGGTTCGGGGTGTTCTTCCGGCAGCGCCGGCGCTTGTCCTGCCGGCAGGCTGAAGCGGAATTCCGCGCCGTGAGGCGAGCGGTTGCGCGCGCTGATGCGGCCGCCGTGGATTTCCACGATGGAGCGGCAGATCGCCAGACCCAGCCCCACGCCGGGGGTGCTGGATTCCGCCGCGCCGCGCGAGAATTTGTCGAAGGCGCGCTCTTCCATATTGGGCGGCAGGCCGGGGCCGTCGTCGCTGACCGACACCACCACCTCCGCGCCCTCGCGCCGCGCCGCCAGTGTGATGTGGCTGCCGGGCGGGGTGTATTTGCCGGCGTTTTCCAGCAGGTTGACCAGTACCCGCTCCAGCAGCACGGCGTCGTACTCCAGCACAGGGAGGTCCGGCGCCAGCTCCAGCGTCAGCTCCCGGCCGCGCAGGCCGCGTTCGGCGGCGCGCAGCGCGCTGCCCACCACCTCGTCCAGCATCTGCCATTCTTTGTTGAGTTTGACGCCGGATTGCAGTCGCGCCATGTCCAGGAGGTTGGTCACCAGTTTGTTCATGCGCAGCGCTTCGTCCTGAATGGCCGCGGCGATCTCGGCTCGCTGGCTGTCGTCCATATTGGACGAGCACAGCCGCTCGGACAGGCCGGCCATGGTGGTCAGCGGTGTGCGCAGATCGTGAGACACCACCGACAGCACGCTGTTGCGCAGCCGCTCGGACTCCATGGCCACGATGGCGTCCTGCGCCACCTCCACGTAATGCACGCGTTCCAGCGCCAGCGCGATCTGGGCTGCGCAGGTTTCCAGCAGCCGCTGTTGTTCCGGCAAGAAGACCTGATCGGTAATGTCCGGCAGTAGCGCGATCACGCCGCGGTTGCGCATGGGGGCGCGCAGCGGCACATAAAGCGCGGCGTTGGCGGGCAGGGTGTTGGTGCCCAGGCCGGCCGGCTGCTGATGGTCGTAAACCCATTGCGCGACGCCGATATCGGCATCGCCGCGGCCCTCGCCGGCCGAGCGCAGCTCGTCCCCGCTATTGGGCAGGAACAGGCTGACCTTGGCGGCGAACAGCGGTTCCAGCCGGCTGACGGCGGTATCGACAATCTGCGCGGCGGTCAGCGCGCCGGCCAGTTCGCGCCCCAGGTCGTACAGCGCGCGGGTGCGGCGTTCGCGATAAGTGGAGATATTGGCTTCGAAGCGCAGCCGGGCGGTGAGCTGGCTGATGATGGAGGCCACCAGCAACATCACCACGAAGGTCATCAGATATTGGGTGTCCGACACCGCGAACGACATATGCGGCGGCACGAAGAAGAAATCAAAGGAGGCCACCGACAGCAGCGAGGCCAGCATGCCGGGACCACGGCCGTAGCGCACCGACACCAGCACCACCACCAGCAGGTAGATCATGATGTCGTTGGCCAGCGCCACGTGCGGAATCAGCAGGCCGGCCAGCGCGGTGGTCAGCAGGCAGGCGACGAAGGCGGCGAGATAGCCGAAGCGCGAGCGCGGGCTGTCCTGGTCTTCGAACAGCAGGCTGCCGCCGGTTTTGGCGGCGGCGTTGGCGGAGGCGTCTTCCTGCTCGTGGGCCACCACGAAGAGATCGACGTCGCTGGAACGGCGGCTCAGTTCGTCGGCCAACGGGCGGCGCCACAGCCGCGACCAGCCGCCGCGGGCGGATTTGCCCAGCACCAGCTTGGACACATTGCGGCTGCGGGCATAGGCCAGCAGCGTGGGCGCCAACTCGCTGCCGCCCAGCACCGTGGTTTCCGCGCCCAGCTCCTGCGCCAGCTTCAGGCCCTTGAGCACGCGGGCGCGCTGATCCTCGGACAGTTTGCGCTGCTGGGGCGTTTCCACGTAGACGGCGATCCAGTCCGCGTCCAGGCTGGCGGCCAGGCGCTTGGCGCTGCGGATCAGCTTGTCGATGCCGGCGCTGGAGCCGACGCAGACCAGCAGCCGCTCGCGCGCATGCCACACCGGGTTGATGGCCTGGTCGGCGCGGTAGGCGCGCATCTGGGCGTCCACGCGGTCCGCCGTGCGACGCAGCGCCAGTTCGCGCAGCGCCAGCAGATTGCCCTTGCGGAAGAAGTTCTTCACCGCGCGTTCGGCTTGCTGCGGCAGATAGACCTTGCCGGCGGCCAGGCGGCCCAGCAACTCGTCCGGCGGCAGGTCCACCAGCGCCACTTCGTCGGCGCGGTCGAACACATGGTCGGGCAGGGTTTCGCGCACCACGATGCCGGTGATCTGGCCGACCACGTCGTTCAGGCTTTCCAGGTGCTGGACATTGAGGGTGGTGTAAACGTCGATGCCGGCGGCCAGCAGTTCTTCCACATCCTGCCAGCGTTTGGGGTGGCGAGAACCGGGCGCGTTGGAGTGGGCGAACTCGTCCATCAGGATCAGCTGGGGCCGGCGTTCCAGCGCTGTGTCCAGATCGAATTCAGCCAGTTCGTGGCCTTTATAAGCGATCTGTCTTGGCGGCAGGACTTCCAGATCGGCCAGTTGTTCCTGCGTTTCCTTGCGGCCGTGGGTTTCCACCACGCCCACCAGTACCGCCGCGCCGTCCTGGCGCTTGGCGCGGGCCGCCGCCAGCATGGCGTAAGTCTTGCCGACGCCGGCGCAGGCGCCGAAGAAAATCTTCAGCCGGCCGCGCTGGGCGTCCAGTTCTTCGCGTTTGAGCTCATCGAGCAGGGCGTCCGGATCGGGACGGGAATCGGTCATATGCGAGCTTTGTTTAGCGCCTGTTTACGATCTGCCGCGCGTCGGCAGGATGGGTGGAAAAGGGCGTTGAAATCGTCCTGAAAATGCTCACGTGCCACTTGCGCATTCCGCTTTCTCAGCCGCAACGCCTTGTCTCGCTCTAGCCCGCTAGATCGTAAACACGCTCTTATTCATTCATCGGCGCCGGGGACGAGGCGGAGCAAGCCTCGCTGCGCCCCCGGCGCCGAAGGTCGATCAGGCTTTGGCGGCCTGGTCCAGCGCCAGATTCAATTCCAGCACATTGACGCGCGGCTCGCCAAGCAAGCCGAAGGTTTCGCCTATCACCCGGCTTTCCACCAGCTTGCGCAGCGCGGCCGGCTCCATCTTGCGGGCGGCGGCGACGCGTTCCAACTGGTAGAAAGCCGCGGCGGCGGAAATTTCCGGATCCAGGCCGCTGGCCGAAGCGGTGACCAGGTCCACCGGCACCGGGCCGCTTTGCGCCGGGTGGGCGGCGCGGATGCGCGCCACATTGGCTTTCACCGCGTCCAGCTGCGCCGGGTTGGTGGGGCCCAGGTTAGAGCCGCTGGACCCGCCGGCATTGTACGGCATTGGACCGGTGGCGGATGGGCGGCCCCAGAAATATTGCGGGCCGCTGAAGTTCTGGCCTATCAGCCGCGAGCCGACGATCTTGCCGTCGCGCTCGATCAGGCTGCCATTGGCCTGGAACGGAAACAGCGCCTGGGCCGCTCCGGTGGTGAGCAGCGGGTAGGCGAGGCCGGTGATCAGGGTCAGGCCGCCAAACACCACCAGCAGGGGACGTAACAGTTTCATTTGGTTTTTCCTTTCAGTGCTCATACCAGGCCCAGTGCGCCCAGCAGCATGTCGATCAGCTTGATGCCGGCGAAGGGCACCAGCAGCCCGCCCAGGCCATAGATCAGCAGGTTGCCGCGCAGCAGCTCCGCCGCGCTCTTGGCTTGGTATTTGACGCCCTTCAGCGCCAGCGGGATCAGGAACACGATGATGACGGCGTTGAAGATCACCGCCGACATGATGGCCGAGGCCGGGCTGTTCAGGCCCATCACGTTCAGCGCGTTCAATTGCGGGTAAGTGCTGGCGAAAGCGGCCGGAATGATGGCGAAGTACTTGGCCACGTCGTTGGCGATGGAGAAGGTGGTCAGCGAGCCGCGTGTCATCAGCATCTGCTTGCCGATTTCCACGATCTCGATCAGCTTGGTGGGGTTGGAGTCCAGGTCCACCATATTGCCGGCTTCCTTGGCCGCCTGGGTGCCGGTGTTCATCGCCACAGCCACGTCGGCCTGGGCCAGCGCCGGCGCGTCGTTGGTGCCGTCGCCGGTCATCGCCACCAGCTTGCCCTCGGCCTGGTGGCTGCGGATCAGCTTGAGCTTGGCCTCCGGCGTGGCCTCGGCCAGGTAGTCGTCCACGCCGGCCTCGGCGGCGATGGCGGCGGCGGTCAGCGGGTTGTCGCCGGTGATCATCACCGTCTTGATGCCCATCTGGCGCAGCTCGGCGAAACGCTCCTTGATGCCGCCCTTGACGATGTCCTTCAGCTCGATCACGCCCAAGGCGCGGTTGCCTTCCGCCACCAAGAGCGGAGTGGAGCCGCGGCGCGCCACGTCATCGGCGCTCTTGGCCAGCGCGTCCGGGAACTGGCCGCCCTGATCGGCGATATGGCGGCGGATGGCGTCGATGGCGCCCTTGCGGATCTGGCGGCCGTCGTAGTCTATGCCGCTCATCCGCGTTTGCGCGGTGAAGGGGATGAATACGGCTTCATGGCTGGCCAGTTCGCGCTGACGCAAATTGAATTGCTTTTTGGCCAGCACCACGATGCTGCGGCCTTCCGGGGTTTCGTCGGCCAGCGAGGCCAGTTGCGCGGCGTCCGCCAGCGCCTGCTCGCTGACGCCGGGAGCCGGGATGAAGGTGGAGGCCTGACGGTTGCCCAGGGTGATGGTGCCGGTCTTGTCCAACAGCAGCACGTCCACATCGCCGGCGGCTTCCACCGCGCGGCCGGAGGTGGCGATCACATTGGCGCCCATCATCCGGCTCATGCCGGCCACGCCGATGGCGGACAAGAGGCCGCCGATGGTGGTGGGGATCAGGCAGACCAGCAAGGCCACCAGGGTGGTGATGGTGATCGGCGAGCCGGCTTTGGCCGCTTCCACGCTGAACAGCGAGAAGGGCAGCAGGGTGACGGTGACCACCAGGAACACGATGGTCAGCGCCACCAGCAGGATGGTCAGCGCGATCTCGTTCGGAGTTTTCTGGCGCTTGGCGCCTTCCACCATCGCAATCATGCGGTCGAGGAAGGTTTCTCCCGGATTGACGCTGATGCGCACCACGATCCAGTCGGACAGCACGCGGGTGCCGCCGGTGACCGAGGAGAAGTCTCCGCCGGCCTCGCGGATCACGGGCGCGGATTCGCCGGTGATCGCGGACTCGTCCACCGAGGCCACGCCTTCGATCACCTCGCCGTCCACCGGGATCACGTCGCCGGCTTCCACCAGCGCGTAATCTCCCTTGCGCAGGCTGCTGCCGTCTATCACGGTCTTGCCGGCGTCGTGGCTAGGACCGGACAGCTTCTTGGCCACCACGTTTTTCTTGGCGGAGCGCAAGCTGGCCGCCTGGGCCTTGCTGCGGCCTTCGGCCAGCGCTTCGGCGAAGTTGGCGAACAGCACGGTGAACCACAGCCACAGCGCCACCGCCAGGATGAAGCCGGACGGCGCCTCGCCCTGGCCGGCCAGCGACTGAACCCACAGCGCGCTGGTCAGGATGCTGCCGATGTAGACGACGAACATCACCGGATTGCGCCACTGGGTGCGCGGCGACAGTTTCTTGAAGGAGTCGACGATGGCCGGTTTCACCAGGCTGGGGTCCAGCATGGACTTGGCCGCGCTCCGGTGGCCCGCTTGAGCGGGCTGGATATTGGAATGATTGATATTGTTCATTTTCTGCATCCTCCCGTCAGGCTCAGCGGCCGTTGATCATCTGCAACTGCTCGACGACCGGGCCCAGCGCCAGCGCGGGAACATAGTTGAGCGCGCCCACCAGCAACACGGTGCCTATCAGCAGCACCACGAACAGCGGGCCGTGAGTGGGCAGGGTGCCGCCGTTGACGGCCAGACGCTTCTTGGCGGCCAGCGATCCGGCGATGGCCAGGATGGGCACGATCATGAAAAAGCGGCCAAAGAACATGGCCACGCCGGTGGCGATGTTGTAGAAAGGCGTATTGGCGGACAGGCCAGCAAAGGCGCTGCCATTGTTATTGGCGGCCGATGTGAAGGCGTACAGCACCTCGCTGAAACCGTGCGCGCCGGGGTTGAGGATGCCAGCCTTGCCGGAGGCGGCCAGCACCGCGACGGCGGTCAGCGTCAGCACCAGCACCGGAGTCACCAGAATGGTGATTGCCGTCATCTTCATCTCGTAGGTTTCTATCTTCTTGCCCAGGTATTCCGGCGTGCGGCCCACCATCAGGCCGGCGATGAACACCGCCAGGATGGCGAAGATCAGCATGCCGTACAGGCCGGAACCGACGCCGCCGAACACCACCTCGCCCAGTTGCATCAGGAAGGTGGGCACCAGGCCGCCTATCGGGGTCAAGGAATCGTGCATGCCGTTGACCGCGCCGCAGGAGGCGGAGGTGGTCACCGCGATGAACAAGGAGGTGTCGATGATGCCGAAACGAGTTTCCTTGCCTTCCATATTGCCGCCGGCCTGCAGATGGCTGGCATGCTGGTCTATGCCAAGGGCGCTGAACTGCGGCACGCCGGCTTGCTCGGCGCCGGTTTCCACCACCACCGCGCAGGCGAACATCACCGTCATCGCGGCGATGATGGCCCAGCCCTGGCGTTGGTCGCCCACCATCCGGCCGAACATGAAGCACAGCGCGGCCGGGATCAGGAAGATGGCCAGGCTTTGCAAGAAGTTGGTCAGCGGGGTGGGGTTTTCGAACGGATGCGCGGAGTTGGCGTTGAAGAAGCCGCCGCCATTGGTGCCCAGCAGCTTGATCGCCTCCTGCGAGGCCACCGGCCCCATAGGCAGCGTCTGTTTCTGCGTGCTGGCGTCCACCATCACCGGCTTGCCGTCGGCGCCATTGACCGCATTGCCCTGGGCATCGGTCTTGGGCTGCTGGTAATGGGTGGTCTCCACCGTCTGCACGTCTTTATAGGCGGACAGGTTCTGGATCATGCCCTGCTGGCTGAACACCAGCGCGAACACGAAGGACAGCGGCAGCAGCACGTAGAGAGTGAAGCGGGTGACGTCCACCCAGAAGTTGCCGATCTTGGCCGAGCTGTGACGGGCGAAGCCGCGCACCAGCGCCAGCACCACCGCCGCGCCGGTGGCGGCGGACAGGAAGTTCTGCACCGTCAGGCCCAGCATCTGCACCAGATAGCCCATGGTGGATTCGCCGCCATAGCCTTGCCAGTTGGTGTTGGTGATGAAGGAAATCGCGGTGTTGAACGCGGAGTCCGGCGCCACCGCGCCCATGCCCTGGGGGTTGAAAGGCAGCCAGCCCTGCACGCGTTGCAACAGGTACAGCGCCAGCGCGCCCAGCACGTTGAACAAGAGCAGCGCCACGGCATAGCCGCGCCAGCCCATGTCTTCGTCCTGCTTGACGCCGGCCAGCCGGTAGAAACCGCGCTCCAGCGGCGCGAACAGGCGCAGGGGGCCGACGTTGTCGCCCTGCATCACACGGGCGATATAGGCGCCCAGGGGCCAGGCCAGCGCCAGCAGCACCAGCAGGAACAAGCCCAGCTGCAAGGGTGCGGCCGAGCCGATGAAATTGGCGAACATGATTAAAAATTCTCCGGCTTAAGCAGTGCGTAGATCAGATAGCCAAGCAGGCCCAGCGCGATCAGCGCGCTAAGCAGATACCAGACGCTCATTTCTTTTCTCCCAGGTGTTGGCAGCCGACGACAAAGCCGTAGCTCAGCGCGCCAAACAGCAGGACGAGTCCCAGATAGACGGCATCCATCATGAAAATCTCCATTCGAATCAGTAATGAGAAGGTACGCAAGCGCACGTCAAAAACCCGACAAAACCCCATGGTAGCCGATAAAAATCGTATAAAAATGTTTGAAAAACTGGCCTTTATTTCATTTCAAGCCAGATTTGGGCGGGAAAACGGATTTTTTTTATACGCGGGGATGAGTCTAGGGAGCGCACACGGCTTGCTGGCAGTGGCCTGGCGGGGGTGGTAGCGGGGAAAGAGGAAAAACAGTAAAGCTGCGGCGCAGAACAGATGCAGCGCCGCGGCTTGCAAGCGAGTAGGGCTGCGGCCTGGCGTCAGGCTGGGTCGCTAGCCGTTATGAGGCGGAAATCCGCCGGGCGGGTGTTCAGAACAGGTCGTCGCAGCGGTCGGCCAGGAACCGGGCATCGTCCCGATCATGTGCGCGTTGGCGCACTTTCTGCTGGCGCGACCTCTCAGCATCACTCAACTGAGGCTTTGCAACCGCATAGAGAAAACTCTCGTGCTGGTCTCTAGCCTGCTTTCTGCGAACACTCAGAGGAATACGGGAAGTCATCATCCTTGCACCTCTCGGTCACGTACTTGTGTGAGGCCAGGGCAAACCCTGACCCTTTGACATTGACGCTATTTTGAAGATTTGTAAAGCCCTGCTTGGTTACGGTTAGAAGCAAAAGTGGCGTTTGCTTGCCGTCTCCGCCTTTTCACGCTACCGGCGCGATGTTACCGCAGCATGATTCGGAGGGCGGTTGAAGCAAGTCTTTGAGGTAAATCACTTTTCGAATAATGTTGTTTCAAAACGGTATAAATCGTTATATGAAACTGGCGTAGCATCCCGCTATCGAATGGCGCGGCCAAGGAGCGGGTTTTATGGAGTGGGGGTATGCGATCGCAGGGCTGGCGGTGGGCTTTATTGTCGGATTGACCGGTGTGGGCGGCGGCTCTTTGATGACGCCTATCTTGCTGTGGTTCGGCATTTCTCCGGCCACCGCGGTTGGCACTGATCTGTTGTACGCGGCCCTGACCAAGATGGGCGGGGTGACGGTGCATCACCGGCAGGGCCATGTTGATTGGCGCATCGCAGGCTGGCTGACAGTCGGCAGCGTGCCGGCGGCCTTGCTGGTGCTGGCGGGCCTGTCTTATCTGCATCTGCCGGAGAAGATGCTGGACACTCTGTTCAAGCTGGTGTTGGGCGCGGCGCTGTTGCTGACCGCCGCCGCCATCCTGGGCAAGCCCTTGCTGCTGCGCTGGCTGGGCCGCTCCGGCGCGGCGGAGTTGTCGTTCGAGCCGCGGGTCGGGCTGACCGTGGCCACCGGCGTGGTGCTGGGCGTCTTGGTGACGCTTAGTTCCATCGGCGCCGGCGCTCTGGGCACGCTGGCTTTGTTCCTGCTGTATCCGGCCTTGCCGACTTCGCGGCTGGTGGGCACGGAAATCGCTCACGCGGTGCCGCTGACCCTGGTGGCGGGCCTGGGGCATGCCGGGCTTGGAAATGTCGATTTCTCGCTGCTGTTTAATCTGTTGGCGGGCTCTTTGCCCGGCATCTGGCTGGGCAGCAAGCTGACGCGGCAGTTGGCGGAGGGCTGGCTGCGGCCGGCGCTGGCGGTGATGTTGGCGGTGATAGGGGGCAAGCTGGTGTTTTGAGCCGCAGCGCGGCTTCACGGTAACTGGGCGGCTCGGGCCGCCTTTTTTCATGTCCGCGCACAAAAAAACGCCCTGGTCGGAGAGGCGAGCAGGGCTGAAATGCAAACAACAAAAGGAGAAGCCAAAATTAAAGCCTCTTAATATTAGGGTTTCGTAATTCTTGCGCCCTTGATTTGGAACAAGAAAGCCGCGTCCGCCGGCTACAATTGTTTTTCCAGAATGATGCGCAGATCGGCAATGCCTGCCGGGTAAGGCTCTTCCGCGATGATGCGATAGCCCAGCGCCTGATAAAAGCGCAGATTGGCCGGCATGCTGGCGCGGGTGGCCAACTGGATGCGGGTGAGGCCTTGTTGTTTCAGGAGGGCTTCGCTGTGCAGCATCAGGCGCTTGCCCAGACCTTGGCCCTGCCAGTCCGGGTGAGTGCACACGCGTTTGCATTCCACCGCGGCGGCGTTCAGCGGCGCGGTGATGAGGCAGGCCAAGGGCGTATCCTGCCGGCTGGCGATGTAGACTTGTCCCCCTGCGTCCAGCCGCTGGCGCAGGCTGTCTTCGGTCTCGTCCAGCGCGGTGGGACGGCTGGGCAAACGCGCGGCCAGCGGTTGGAAAGCGAGGGCGATCAAGGTCAGTACGGCGGGCAGTTCGTCGGCGCGCGCCGCGCGCAGTTCCAGCGTGTCGAGCAAGTTCATGGCGGTTTCCGCTGCGTTGTCCCGCTACAGCATGCGCGTGGTTTGGCCCATTTGGCAAAAGGCGGGCAAAAAAAGACCGCTTGCGCGGTCTTTTGTCGTAGCGTGGCGTGCGGCTTAGAGTTTGCCGGCCACCCAGGCTTGCACGCCGGCCAAGGCCGCGGCCAGGTTTTCCGGCTGAGTGCCGCCGGCTTGGGCCATGTCCGGACGGCCGCCGCCCTTGCCGCCCACTTGCTGGGCGACAAAGTTGACCAGTTCGCCGGCCTTCAGCTTGGCGGTCAGATCGGCGGTGACGCCGGCCACCAGCGCCACTTTGCCGTCGCCCTTGGCGGCCAGCACGATGGCGGCGGAGCCCAGCTTGTCCTTCAGCTTGTCCAGCGTTTCGCGCAAGGCGGTGTTGTCCGCCCCCGGCAGTTCCACCGCCAGCACTTTGACGCCGTTGACGTCGGCTGCGCCGTCGGCCAGGCTGTCGCCGGCGGAGGCGGCCAATTGGCCCTTGAGCTTGGCCAGCTCTTTTTCCAGGTTCTTGACGTTGTCCTGCAGGCTGCCGATCTTGACGGCCACCTCGTCCAGCGTTTGCGCTTTCAGCGCGCCGGCGGCTTCTTTCAGCAAGGCGTCCTGAGCCTGGATGTGGGCGATGGCGCCTTCGCCGGTGACGGCTTCAATACGGCGCACGCCGGCGGCAACGCCGCTTTCCGCCACAATCTTGAACAGGCCGATGTCGCCGGTGCGTTGCACGTGGGTGCCGCCGCACAGTTCGGCGGAGAAGTCGCCCATGGTCAGCACGCGCACTTCATCGCCGTATTTTTCGCCGAACAGCATCATCGCGCCGGACTTCTGCGCGGCTTCCATGCTCATCACTTCGGCCTTGACCGGCAGGTTGTGGCTGATCACGCGGTTGACCACGCGCTCCAGCTCGGCGATTTGCTCGGCGCTGACCGGTTCGCCGTGGGCGAAGTCGAAGCGGGTACGCTCCGGATTCACCAGCGAGCCCTTCTGCGCGACATGGTCGCCCAGCACGTGGCGCAGCGCCGCGTGCAAGAGGTGGGTGGCGGAGTGATTGCGGGCGCTGGAGGCGCGCGCGTGCAGGTCTATGGTGGCGGTCACGCTGTCGCCCACGGCCAGGCGGCCGCGAGCCAGTTTGCCCTTGTGGCCGAATACCGCGGCTTGAATTTTCTGGGTGTCGTTGACGTCGAACAGCGCGCCGATGCCGCCTTGCAGCGAAATCTCGCCGACGTCGCCGACCTGGCCGCCGCCTTCTGCGTAGAACGGAGTGTTGTCCAGCACCACGATGCCTTCTTCGCCGGCCTCCAGCGAGGAGACGGCCTCGGTGCCCTTGAACAGCGCCAATACCTTGGCGTCCGTGCTGGCGGATTCATAGCCGTGGAAGCAGGTGTCCGAGCCGCTGTAGCTGACCTTGCCGGTCATCTTGAAGCTGGAGCCTGCGCGGCCGCGCTCGCGTTGCGCTTCCATCGCGCGCTCGAAGCCTTCCAGGTCGGCGTGGATGTTGCGTTCGCGGCAGATGTCGGCGGTCAGGTCCACCGGGAAGCCGAAGGTATCGTAGAGCTTGAAGATGGTGTCGCCGTCAAGCTCGGTCTTGCCGCCTTCCAGGGCGGAGTCGACCAGGCCCATGCCGATTTCCAGCGTTTCGGCGAACTTGATTTCCTCTGCGCGCAGCGCGTCTTCGATATGCGCCTGCTTTTCGCGCAGTTCCGGATAGGCGTCTCCCATCTCGGCCACCAGATCGGCGACGATCTTGTGGAAGAACAGGCCTTTCTGGCCCAGCTTGTAGCCGTGGCGGATGGCGCGGCGGGCGATGCGGCGCAGCACGTAGCCGCGGCCTTCGTTGGACGGCAGGATGCCGTCGGCGACCATGAAGCAACAGGCGCGGATGTGGTCGGCGATCACTTTCAGCGACGGCACGTCCTGGCTGTAGGCAACGCCGGTTTCGCGCGCGGCGGCGCGCACCAGGCAGGCCAGCGCGTCGGTCTCGTAGTTGGACTTGACGTGTTGCAGCACGGTGGACAGCCGTTCCAGGCCCATGCCGGTGTCTACCGACGGCTTGGGCAGAGGATGCAGGGTGCCGGACTCGTCGCGGTTGAACTGCATGAACACGTTGTTCCAGATCTCCATGAAGCGGTCGCCGTCTTCGTCCGGGCTGCCCGGAGGGCCGCCGGCCACGCTCGGGCCGTGGTCGTAGAAGATCTCGGTGCAGGGGCCGCAGGGGCCGGTGTCGCCCATGGTCCAGAAGTTGTCGGAAGCGTACGGCGCGCCCTTGTTGTCGCCGATGCGGATGATCTTGTCGGCCGGTAGGCCCACGCTCTTGTGCCAGATGTCGTAGGCTTCGTCGTCGGAGGCGTAGACGGTGACCAGCAGCTTGTCCTTGGGCAGGTTCAGCCATTGCTCGCCGGTGAGGAATTCCCAGGCGAAGGTGATCGCGTCTTGCTTGAAGTAGTCGCCGAAGCTGAAGTTGCCCAGCATTTCGAAGAAGGTATGGTGGCGCGCGGTGTAGCCGACGTTTTCCAGGTCGTTGTGCTTGCCGCCCGCGCGCAGGCATTTCTGGCTGGTGGTGGCGCGGGTGTAGTCGCGCTTTTCAAAGCCCAGGAATACGTCCTTGAACTGAACCATGCCGGCGACGGTGAACATCAGCGTGGGGTCGTTGCCGGGAATCAGGCTGCTGGAAGGCACCACCTGATGGTTTTTGCCGGCAAAGAAATCCAGGAATTTCTGGCGAATTTCAGAGGTTTTCATGTTTGATTTCGTAAGATTGCGAATTCTGGGCCGCTTTGGGGGCTCAAGCCCAGAGCGGCGCGGACAGCTGATTGTGTCAAGCCGCGCCCGCGCTGGCAAGGGTTTCGGCGCGGCGCTTGAGCGCCTGGTTCATTAATTCGAAACCCTTGCGGGCATCGGCCAGCAGCGCCTGGCCGAACAAGGGCAGCAAGAGGCCGCTGAAAGTTTCGCCGTGATGCAGCCGGGTGCCTCCGTCCGCCAGCGCTTCCAGGCGGAAACTATGGCGGCCGTCCAGCAGGCCCGGCAGCAGCGCGCGTCCTAGCCACGCCAGTTCATCCGTCGTTTGCAAGACTTCCAGCCGCGGGCGGAAGGTCAGGCGCGGCCGGCCGGGCGGGTGAATGCTGACCACCAGGCGCGAACCTATCTGTTGGCGGCCGTGCAGGCCGACGATGAAGGGGTTCCACTCCGGGTAGGCGGCCCAGTCGCACAGCACGCGCCAGACCACGGACGGCGCAGCGTCGATGTCGATATGGGTGGCGATGCTGCGCGTTTGCATGCTTAGTCCTCGTCGGCGGGAAAGTCGTCGTCGTCGACGCCGCTGAGCACCTTGCCGATCACCGACATCGGGAAGCCGCGTCCGGCCAGAAAGCGGATCTGGCGCGCGCGTTCCTGCGGCGTGGCCGGCAAGTGGCCAAACTTCTTCAGCCACTGCGCCTGGGCGGCGGCAAGGTCGTCGCGGCCTTGCAGCGCGTCGCGGATCAGCTCGGCATCCACGCCGCGCTGGCGCATTTCCTGCTGCAGGCGGCGGCTGCCGTAGCGTTGCCCCTTGCTGTCGGCGAACTGTTGGGCGAAACGTTGATCGGACTGCCAGCTGCGCTCGGCCAGCTCGTCCAGCAGCGCGGTCAGTTGTTCCGGGCTTTCCGCAAACGGAGCGAGCCGCCGCTCCAGTTCCCGCCGCGTGTATTCGCGGCGGGACAGGAGATCGACGGCTCGCGCCCTCAGGCTTTTTTCCATTCAGGGAATCAGGCGTCGAGCGCGTCGTCCGCGAACTCTTCGTCCGGTTGGCCTTCAGTGATTTCCACTTTGATGCCCACCGCGTCGCGGATCTTGCGTTCCACTTCGGCCGCGATTTCCGGGTTGGCCTTCAGCCATTCGCGGGTGTTGTCCTTGCCCTGGCCGATCTTCTGGCCGTTGTAGGCGTACCAGGCGCCGGATTTATCGATGAAGCCGTGCTTGACGCCCAGTTCGATGATTTCGCCCTGGCGGGAGATGCCCTCGCCGTACAGGATTTCGAAATCGGCCTGGCGGAACGGCGGCGATACTTTGTTCTTCACCACTTTGACGCGGGTATCGTTGCCGATCACTTCCTCGCCCTTCTTGATGCCGCCGGTGCGGCGGATGTCCAGGCGCACGGAGGCGTAGAACTTCAGCGCGTTGCCGCCGGTGGTGGTTTCCGGGTTGCCGAACATCACGCCGATCTTCATGCGGATCTGGTTGATGAAGATCACCAGGGTGTTGGTGCGCTTGATGTTGCCGGTCAGCTTGCGCAGCGCCTGGCTCATCAGGCGGGCTTGCAGGCCCACGTGGCTATCGCCCATCTCGCCTTCGATTTCAGCCTTGGGCACCAAGGCGGCCACCGAGTCGATCACGATCAGATCGACGCCGCTGGAGCGCACCAGCATGTCGCAGATTTCCAGCGCCTGCTCGCCGGTGTCCGGCTGCGAGATCAGCAGGTCGTCGACCTTGACGCCCAGCTTTTGCGCATATTGCGGGTCCAGCGCGTTTTCCGCGTCGATGTAGGCGCAGGTGCCGCCCAATTTTTGCATCTCGGCCACCGCTTGCAGACACAGGGTGGTTTTACCGGACGACTCCGGGCCGTAGATTTCCACCACGCGGCCGCGCGGCAGGCCGCCGACGCCAAGCGCCAAGTCCAGACTCAGCGAGCCGGTGGAGACTACCTGCAAGTTTTCGTTGATCTGGTTGTCGCTCATGCGCATGATCGAACCCTTGCCAAATTGCTTTTCAATTTGGGCAAGGGCCGCGGCCAACGCTTTGCTCTTGTCTTCGGATGCCATGCTGTCTCCAGTGTGGGGGCGCTAAACAAAATGAATGGTCGGCTAGCGGCGGCCCGCGTCCATGGCGGCGGGAAAAACCCGATGCCGGACAGGGGTTTGCGCGGCGCCGGCGGGGCTGCCCCGCCGCGCTCGCGCTTGCCGCGCCGATAGTCGAAAAGATGTCGTCGATTATCTCATAAAGCCTTGGCCAACGGCAGAGCCGCTTGCCGGCGATACCGTCCTTCGGAACGGGAAACCGCGATCTCGCTTGAAAAAGTTGTGATTGCGACCACTTTTACAAGTGTCCACCCTGTGTACAATGAAGCCATCATGATGAACGAACGCGCGCAACACCTGCTCAAGGTTCTGATCGAACGCTATATCGTCGACGGCCAGCCGGTGGGGTCCAAAACCCTGTCAATGCTGCCCGGCGTCGAACTGTCGTCCGCGTCCATCCGCAACGTGCTGGCGGAATTGGAGGCGATGGGGCTGATCGCGGCGCCGCATACCTCGGCGGGCAGGGTGCCCACCGCGCGCGGCTACCGCGTGTTCGTCGACCGTCTGCTCACCATCCAGCCCTTGGAAGAGGCGGCGCTGCACGAGTTGGAGCTGAATTTGCAGCCGGACAGTCCGCAGCGCGTCGCCCAGTCCGCGTCCTCGCTGTTGTCCGAACTGACTCATTTCGCCGGCGTGATCGTCACGCCGCAGCGTTCCGACATCGCTTTCCGCCAGATTGAATTCCTGCGCCTGTCCGAGCGGCGCGTGCTGATGATATTGGTGACGCTGGACGGCGACGTGCAGAACCACTTGCTGACGACTGAGCGCGACTACACGCCGTCGGAACTGATAGAGGCCGGCAATTTCATCAATCAGCATTACGCCGGCCAGGGGTTGGGCAGCATCGCCAGCCGGGTGGCGGACGAGTTGCGTCAGTTGCAGGGCGACATCGCCGAGCTGATGTCGGCGGCGATCCGCCTGGGGCAGAGTTCGATGACCGCCAGCAGCGCCGCGGTGGTGGTGGCCGGCGGCAGCCGCTTGCTGGAGGTGAGCGACCTGTCCGAGGACTTGTCGCGGTTGCGCCAGTTGTTCAGCGTGTTCGAACGCAAGACCGAGCTGCTCAAGCTGCTGAATCAAGGGCGGGAAGCGCAGGGCGTGAACATTTTCATCGGCGAGGAGTCAGGCGTTGTGACGCTGGACGAATGCTCGGTGGTGACGGCGCCTTACCGGATCAACGGGCAGGTGGTCGGCGCGTTGGGCGTGGTCGGCCCCACCCGGATGGCTTACGAGCGGGTGATACCCATTGTCGATATTACCGCGCGCTTGGTATCCAGCGCCTTGTCGTTCCGGGTCTAAGAACCTGTTTACGATCTGCCGCGCTGCGGCGATACAGCGTTAAAAACAAGCTCAAAATGCTCATGTACCACTTGACCATTCCGCTTTTTCGGTCGTTTTCGCCTTGTCTCGCTCTTGCTCGCGAGCTCGTAAACAGGCTCTAACGCCAGGAGCCGGCCGTTCGGCGGCTTTTAGTTTTCGCGCCGCGCTCTTTTTAAAGAAGCGCGGCTAAGTCAAAAACGCTTATTCAGAAACCAGCCCATGAAATCTCTGCTTAAACTGGCCCCGTTGGCGGCCCTGTTCTCCTTCCAGCTGGCACAGGCCGACGCGGCTTTCCTGGCGCGTCCGGACGTTCAGCGCTACATCGACGAGCAAGTGGCAGGCGGCCAGTTCAACCGCCCGGAGCTGGAGGCTGTATTCGCCAACGTCGAACTCAAGCCCAACATCATCAAGATACTGGATAAGCCGTCCACCTCGCGGCCCTGGTATCAGTTCCGCAATTCCACGGTGGGAGAAAAGACCATCGCAGACGGCGTGGCGTTCTGGCGCGCCAACGCCGCCGCGCTGACGCGCGCCGAGCAGCAGTATGGCGTGGCGCCGGAGCTCATCGTCGCCATTCTGGGCGTGGAGTCCCATTACGGCCGCAACACCGGATCTTTCCGCTTGGTGGACGCCTTGTCCACCATAGGCTTCGATTACCCGCGCCGCGCCGAATTCTTCCGCAAGGAGCTGACCGAATTCCTGCTGCTGGCCAAGGAGGAGGGCAAGGACCCGCTGACGCTGAAGGGCTCTTACGCCGGGGCGATGGGCTGGCCGCAGTTCATGCCGTCCAGCTTCCGAAAATGGGCGGTGGATTTCGACGGCAGCGGTCACCGCGACATCTGGAGCGATCCGGACGACGTGATCGGCAGCGTGGCCAATTACTTCCAGCGCCACGGCTGGCGCCACGGCGACGACGTCATCCTGCCGGCCAGCGTCCAGCCGGGGCCACAGATCGATCAGCTGATCGCTGACAAGTTCAATCTGCATTACACCGTGGGCGAGTTGAAGAAAATGGGCGTGACGCCGCAGTCGCCGGTGGCCGACGACGTGCCGGCAGTGCTGGTGCCGCTGGAAACGGCGCCCGGCGTGACCGAATACTGGCTGGGCCTCAACAACTTCTTCGTGATTACCCGCTACAACCGCAGCACGCTGTACGCCAAGGCGGTGCAGGAAATCGCGGATCAGCTGCGCCAGCGCTACCTGGCGGGCCAGGCCGCCGCCCAGCCGTGACGCCGCGCGCCGCGCGCCGCGGCGGCGCGAAACCTGTCGCCACGCGCGGCAATTGCCATTAAAATCCGCCCCCATGAGCTATCAAGTCCTTGCCCGTAAGTGGCGTCCCAAGCGCTTTGCCGATCTGGTCGGCCAGGAGCACGTGGTGCGCGCCTTGACCAACGCCCTCAAAGAACAGCGTCTGCATCACGCTTATCTGCTGACGGGGACGCGCGGGGTGGGCAAGACCACCATCGCCCGGATTCTGGCCAAGAGCCTCAATTGCGAAACCGGCACCACCGCGGAGCCTTGCGGCGAATGCTCGGCCTGTCGTCAGATCGACACCGGCCGCTTTGTCGATTTGCTGGAGATCGACGCCGCGTCCAACACCGGCATCGACAATATCCGCGAAGTGCTGGAAAACGCTCAGTACGCGCCAACTTCCGGCCGCTTCAAGGTCTATATCATCGACGAAGTGCACATGCTGTCCAAGAGCGCCTTCAATGCGATGCTGAAGACGCTGGAGGAGCCGCCGGCCCACGTCAAATTCATCCTGGCCACCACCGATCCGCAGAAGGTGCCGGTGACGGTGTTGAGCCGTTGTCTGCAGTTCTCGCTGCGCAATATGACGCCGCAGCAAGTGGCCGGCCATCTGGCCCATATGTTGGATGTGGAAGGCATCGCCTACGAAGCGCCGGCGCTTGCCTTGCTGGGCCGCGCGGCCGCCGGTTCCATGCGCGACGCGCAGTCGCTGCTGGACCAAGCCATCGCCTACGGACTGGGCGACGTGAAGGAAGACGGCGTGCGCGCGATGCTGGGCGCGGTGGACCGCCGTTACCTGTTTGCCTTGCTGCAGGCGTTGGCGGCCGGCGACGGCCCGCAGCTGATGGCGCAAGCCGACAGCCTGGCCGAGCGCGGCGTCAGCTTTGAAGGCGCGTTGAGCGAATTGGCGGTCTTGCTGCAGCAGTTGGCGCTGATGCAGACCGTGCCGCAGGCGATCGCCCAGGACGAGCCGGAACGCGACGCGTTGCAGGCGCTGGCGGACGCCATCTCGCCGCAGGACGTGCAGCTGTATTACCAGATCGCCATTCATGGCCGCAAAGACTTGGCGCTGGCGCCGGACGAGCACGCCGGTTTCAATATGAGCCTGCTGCGCATGCTGGCCTTCCACCCGGCCAACACGCAGCCGGAGTCCGCGCCGTCGCGGCCTGCCGCCGTCGCGTCTACGCGGCCGCAACAGCCGCCAGCGCAGTCGGCCCCGGCCGCGCCTGGGGGGATTTCGCCGGCCGCGCGCGCTTTGCAGGCCGCCGGCCTGAGTTCGCCGGCTCCGCGTCAGTCCGCGCCGCCCCCGGCACAGGAAAGCGCCCCGGCGGCGGAACCCGAACCCGAACCCGAGCCTGCCGCGCCGGAAGCCAGGCCGGCTCCGCAAGCCGCGCAGCAAGCTGCTCCGGCCCGCCCGGCCGCGCCGCCGGCCAAGCCGGAAGCCGCGGATGACGAGGACGATGATAGCGACGGCGACGTCAGCCCCGACGATGTGCCTTGGGATCAGGGCGCCGCGGCGGACGAGGAGATGCCGTCCTATCTGCAGCAAGAGCCGGAGGAAGCGGTCGATTATCAGTTTGACGGCGACTGGCAGGCCTTGGTGACCGAATTGGGCGCCAAGCTGGGCGCGGCGCGCATGCTGGCCCATAATGCGGTATTGAAGGACTGGAGCCAGGATCGCCTGGCGCTGGCGGTGCCGGAGAGCTTCCGCCACATGACCAGCCGCGATTATCAGGACAAGCTCAAGTTAGCGCTGAGCGAACGCTTCGGCCGGCCGGTGGAATTGGCCGTGACGGTGGAGGAGCTGGGCCTGGAAACGCCGGCGATGAAAGACGCTCGCCATCGGCAGGAGCAGTTGAACATCGCGCGCGAGAATATGAAAAACGATCCGGTGGTGCAGCAAATGGTGCGCGAATTCGACGCGACGCTGCTCATCGAAACCATTCAACCCGTGAAGGAGTGAAACGATTATGTTTGGCAAAGGTGGCATCGCCGGCCTGATGAAGCAGGCCCAGCAAATGCAGGACAATATGAAAAAGGCGCAGGAAGAACTGGCCAAGGTGGAAGTGGAGGGCCAATCCGGCGCCGGCATGGTCAAGGTGGTGATGACCTGCTCTCACGACGTCAAGCGCGTCAGCCTGGACGACAGCCTGCTGGACGACGCCAAGGAAGACAAGGAAATGCTGGAAGACCTGATCGCCGCCGCGTTCAACGACGCGGTGCGCAAGGTGGAAGCCACCACCCAGGAAAAGATGTCCGGTTTTTCCGCGGGTCTGAACCTGCCGGCCGGCATGAAGCTGCCGTTCTGATCGCGACGATTTCGGCATCCGGATGGCTCGGCGCGCGCCGGGCCATTTTTGCGTTGATCCCGGGGTAGCCATGCGCCGATTCGCCCATTTCACCGTGCGCAGCCGGCTGAGCGTGAATGCCGACAGGGTGTGGGCGCACGCCACCCGCGCCGCAGGCGTCAACGACGAATTGTGGCCCTGGCTCCACATGCGCTTGCCGGGCAAGGCCCTGCCTGTCGGGTTGACGGCTCCGGCGCAAATCGGACGTTGTTGGATTCTGCTGTTTGGCCTGCTGCCGGTGGAATACGATGACTTGGGGCTGACGCGGCTGGAACCGGGCGCCTTCGACGAGCGTTCGACCATGCTGACCCAGCGGCGCTGGCTGCACCGGCGACGGGTGCGCGCCTTGCCCGATGGCTGCGAAGTAGTGGATCGCGTCGGCTTCGCGCCGCGCGCCCCCTGGCTTTTGACACTGCATTACGGCATTTTCCGTCTGGTCTTTGCCTGGCGGCATGCGCGTTTGCGCCGCCGTTTTTACCGATTGTGAAAGCGATGAAGAACCCTCCCGCTCTAGATCACCTGATCTCCGCTCTGAAAGTGTTGCCGGGCGTCGGCCCCAAAACCGCGCAGCGCATGGCCTTCCATCTGCTGCAACGCGACAAGAAGGGCGCGGACAAGCTGGCGCGCGCGCTGGACCGGGCCTTGACTCAGCTGACCCACTGCGAGCGTTGCAATACTTTCAGCGAAACGCCGCTGTGTCCGATCTGCGCCGACGAGGAGCGCCGTCAGGATTTGCTGTGCGTGGTGGAGATGCCGGCGGATCTGCTGACGCTGGAACAGGCCAAGTGCTTCGATGGCTTGTATTTCGTGTTGATGGGCCGCATCTCGCCGCTGGACAATGTCGGCCCGCGAGACATCAATCTGGACAAGCTGCTGGTGAGGGCGGCGGACAGCGCGGTGCAGGAGGTGATCATCGCCACCAATTTCACCGCGGAGGGCGAGGTTACCGCGCATATGATCGCCGAGCTGCTGAAGGAGCGTGGCCTGAAGGTGACGCGCATCGCGCGCGGCATGCCGGTGGGCGGCGAACTGGAATACGTCGACCTGGGCACTTTGGCGCAGGCGGTATATGAGCGCCGCGGCATTGGCCAGTAAGAACCTGTTCAAAGTCTGCCGCGCTTCGTGGAGCCTTGCACGGTGAGTACAAGCTCAGAATGCTCATGTGCCACTTGGCCATTCCGCTATTTGCTCGCTTTCGCCTTGTCTCGTCTTTGCTTGCGAGACTGTGAGCCGCTTTGAAGGGCTGGCCAGGAGGGCAAAAAAAAGCAGGCCGGACTAGCCGGCCTGTAACAGAGGAACATCTGAATCAGTGTGAAAGCCCGCACGCATGCGTGCGGGCTTTCGCGTTTTAGGAGAGCGCCGGTTCCACGGCTTCCTGTGCCGTCGGTTGGGTGGCCGGAGCGTTGAAACGGTCGGCCAGGAAGGGGGTGACGTCCAGCGGCGGCGTCTCGCCGCGCACCAGCGCGTCCAGCATGACGCCGGTGATGGCCGAAGTCAGAATGCCGGTGCGGAAATGGCCGCAGGCGTTCAGGTAGCCGTCAACGCCTTGCATCGGGCCCAGGATGGGCAGCTCGTCCGGCGAACCGGGGCGCAGGCCGGCCCAGCAGCGCTTGATGTTGATGTTTTGCATCTCGGGCAGGCAGCGGATGGCGCCTTTGACCAGGCCGGCGATTTCCGGATAGGTGTTGGTGACGTCGAAGCCCTTGTCCTCGGTGGTGCTGCCGATCAGGATCTCGCCGTTGTCTTTCTGCGCGATATAGCAATCGCTGGTTGTGATGCAGCCGCGCAGCAGCTTGGGCATTTTTTCCGACAACACGATCTGCCCTTTGACCGGTTTGACCGGAATGCCGACGCCGGTTGCCCATTGGCTCAGCTCGGCGGCCCAGGAGCCGGCCGCGTTGATCAGGGTGTGGCAGTGGAATTCGCCGGCTTCCAGCGTGCGAACGCCGGTGACGCGCGAGCCTTGCTTGAGCACGCCGGTGACATTGGTGTTGAAGAACACGTCAACGCCGTTCTGGCGAGCCGCCTCGGTGTAGGCGTCGGTCAAGCGGAAGGGGCTGACTTGGTGGTCGCACAGAAATTCCAGCGCGCCGGTGGCTTCGTGGCTGATATAGGGCTCGTTTTCACGCAGCTGAGCCTGGTCCACCCAGCGCACTTGATCGGATAGGTGGGGAATCTGCGCGGCGATGTGTTCGGCGTAGAGTTGGTCTTCCTCGTCGTAGATCACGAACTTCAGCCCGGTCTCCTCGAATTTGAAATCCATGCCGTGGTTTTCGATCAACTCCTGATGCAGGGCCGGATACAGCGCGTTGGAGGCCAGCGCGAAATTGAAGAAGGACTCCGGCAGGATGTGCGGGGTGCTGGCGTCCACGGCGATGGCGGCGCCGGCTGCCTCGCGCTTGTTTTTGGCCGAGGTCATGCGGAAGAAAATCACGCCGCAGCCCAGGCCCACCGATTCGCCGATCGCCCACAGGCCGCCGGCGGAGGCGCGTGAAGCGTTGCCGGGGCGCTTGGCGTCGATCAGCGCGATTTTCAGGTCTTTGCGTTTGGACAGCTGGTAGGCGCAAGAGGCGCCGATCACGCCGCCGCCGGCAATCACGATGTCGTATTGTCTGCTCATGGTCAGGCCTCTTCGGTTTCGGTTTGGAAGGCGGAGAACGGCAAGGGGTCCAGCGGGAAGCGCGGCCGGATCCAGCCCACGTCCGCCTTGCCGGTGTGCTCGCGCAGGCGGTCGCTGCAATAGCCGACGCACATCTTGCCCTGGCAGTCGCCCATGCTGACGCGGGTGCGCATCTTCAGGCTGATCAAGTCCTGCACCCCTTGTTCCAGCGCGGAGTCGATATCCTTGCGCAGGGCGTTCTCGCAGCGGCAGATCACCGTGTCTTCCCGCGGCAGCGTCAACTGGCCGCTGCCGCGCTGAGTAAAGCTGTCGATGCCCACGCGGAAGCGCAGCACCGCCTTCAACTCCGTCAGATAGCGCTGACGATTTTTCTCGGCCAGTTCGGCGCTGATCGCGCCACTTTGTTTGAGCATGGACTGGGCGGCGATGCGGCCGCTCAGCATGGCGGCTTCGCCGCCGCGCAGGCCGCCGATGTCGCCGGCCAGATGGATGTGGGCTTCGCTGCTCTGTTGCCAGCCGTTGATTTCCGGTTTGAGGAAGCCGTCGGCGTCGTAAGCGTGGCGCAGGCCCATTTGCTGTGTGAGTTGGGTGCGCGGAATGAAGCCGTAGCCCACCGCCAGGGTTTCGGTGGCCAGGCTGACCGCGCGGTTCAGATCCGGCGTCCAGTTGTCGTCGTACGGCGCGACGGTGACTTCCTGCACCTCTTGCTGGCCGCTTGCCTCCACCACGCCCCAGCCGTAGTGCAGCGGCACGCCGTGGCGTTTCAGGTAAGCCAGCATGCTCAGGCCGTCCAGGAACAGCTGCGGCTTGTTCAGCATGGCCAGGGTTTCCTTGGCGATGCGGCCAAAGGAGCTGGCCTCGTAGACGCCTTGGACTTCTGCGCCGGCGCGGTGCAATTGACAGGCCACCAGCGGTAGCAAGGGGCCGGTGCCTACGATGGTGGTGCGGCCCAGCGGCTTGACCACGCCGCTTTTGATCTGCAATTGCAGTCCGCCCAGCATGATCACGCCGGGCAGGGTCCAGCCTGGAAAGGGCACGCTGCGCTCATGGCAGCCGGCGGACAGCAGCAATTGCTCAAAGTCGATCTTCTCGACCTTTTCTTGTTCATTCAACGCGTACAGCCATTGGCCGGCTTCGCCGCCGACGATGCGGGTGTTCAGTTTGACTTCTACCGCGTGGCTGACCTTGGCGAACTCCGAATGCAGAGCTTGCATGGCGTCGCGGTAGCGTTCGCCCAGGTAGTCCAGGGTCACGCCTTGACGCAAGGGGCCGCGATAAACCACGCCGCCCAGACGCGAGGCTTCGTCTATCAGCGTGCAGGGCTGGCCATGGTTGACCAGCTCGATGGCTGCGGCCATGCCGGCGGGGCCGCCGCCGACGATGATGGGGCGCATGCTCATTGCAGGCCCTCCAGTTCGATGCGGTTGGCCGCGGTCTCCACGGTCATGCCGGCTTGCACCACTGTCTGGCAGGCGCGGCGTTTGTAGCGGCCGTCGATGCGCACCAGGCAGCAGTGGCATACCCCCATGCCGCAGTAGGAACCCATGGTTTGCTGGCTGTCGTTGCGGCTGACGCGGCGCAAGCCAACGGCGTTGAGCACGCTGAGTACGGTCTCGCCCTGCGCGGCGACGACGGTGTTGCCATTGATGTTGATGGCGATTTGATCTGCATTCAATTTCTGAATGTCATATTTTCTGTCTAAATTTGGCATCGAAATAGCTCGTTCTGGTTCTGCTGACACGAAAGAGGTGCCGGAGAGTGGACAGTCTTTTCCGGCTGCGAGCGATTTTGTCGCGTCTGATTTTAGTCAGACAATCAGACTATATGGCGTCTGCCGTAGTCTAACTATGATGAATCGCTTTTAAATTGTCGCAGCATTGTTATCGCATTGTATGGATACAGGCAATGTACAGATTTCTGTAATCAGATGTATACAGATTGGCTGCGTCAGTGAGTGCGGCAAGAGAGTGGTCTATTTGTTTTCAATTAAAAAACAAATGGTTGTGTGGGTTTTGCGTGTTGTTAAACCGTTGGAATAATATGTTTTTCTGTTATTTTAATGCGTATAGCATTTTCAAAACTGTACATTAATTGATTATAATCAAATGGCTTGAAAAATGATGTCAATATCATTATTTTAGTCATTGGATATAGTGTGCTTCAGGACTTTTTTGTTTGAAACCAAGCCCTTGCGGAATTTTTCCAGGTGGGTTTCAGGGCCGCTTGCGCGCGTTGCGGCCGGTTTCGCTCTGGTGCTCCTGATACCAGGCCTCCAGAGCTTCTTCCGCGTTCAGAATGTGCTGTCGCAAGAAGGCTGCGGCGCTGATTGCATCCTTGCGACGGCACAATTCGAGCATTTCGCTATGTTCGCGGTGGGCGCGGTCGCTGAAATTGGTCAGCAGAATCTGCATCCGCGTGTAGCGGTCGGTGCGGTTGTGAAGCTGCTCTATCAGCGCCAGGGTTTGCGGCCGGTTGGCCGCCTGATAAAGCGCTAGGTGGAAGCGTGAATTCAGGATGCCCCAGGCGCCGACATCCCGTCGGCGCAGCGCTTCTTCAAATTGCGTCAGCAGCGCCCCGGCCGCATCCAAATCCGCCTGAGTCTGCCGCGGCACGGCCTCCAGCAACATATCGCATTCCAGCAGCACTCTTACCCGCAGCAACTCCATCACTTCCGGCAGCGACAGTTGGGCGATCACCGCGCCGCGCCGCTCGGTAATCGCCACCAAGCCCTCTGCCTCCAGTTGCCGCAGCGCCTCTCGCAGCGGCACCCGGCTGACGCCCAGTTCCTTGGACAGCGCTTCCTGGCGCAGTTGAGTGCCGGCCGGCCATTCTCCCAGCAAGATGCGCTGGCGCAGCGTGTCGGTCGTGGTGGCGGTGAGGGTTTGGCGCGGGGCGGTGGTTCGAGGCATGGCGGTGTCGACGGTTGGAATCCT
This sequence comes from Chromobacterium sp. Rain0013, assembly GCF_015291765.1. Taxonomy (NCBI): domain Bacteria; kingdom Pseudomonadati; phylum Pseudomonadota; class Betaproteobacteria; order Neisseriales; family Chromobacteriaceae; genus Chromobacterium; species Chromobacterium sp. Rain0013. Next base: position 4,187,985 of record NZ_CP031514.1, on the reverse strand, counting down.
CAAATTATCACAGGCGCGGAGTGGGCCGGCAATGGCAAGGCAAGGGCGGCTTGATTGCGGCCGGCTTTGATCTTTGTAGGTTCTGTTTACGGATTGGTGTGTGTTTTTGTATTCAAATATTGATGATTTTTTGCATGGTTATCACGATTTTCCATGATATAAAACATGCTGCAATGCAAGATGATAAAAAGCAACAAAACATAAAACAATGATTTTATTGAATAAAAAATCTAATTTAATGTAAATCAATGCTTTCTCTACGCTGGCGCCTCTCCATCTTGAACTGTAAAAATTGTATTCAAAAAATGGCGGGGGTAGAGTGGCCACATCACATGCGAGGAGCAAGAACATGGCGGTGCGCGAATTCGAATGTCTGGATGGCCATACCTGCGGCAACCCCGTAAGGCTGGTAGTGAACGGCGGCCCGAAGTTGGAAGGCGAGACGCAAGCGGAGCGGCGCTTGGACTTCATTCGTCGCTATGACTGGATACGTACCGGCTTGATGTTCGAGCCGCGCGGCCATGCGCAGATGTCCGGCGCCTTCCTGTATCCGTCGACACGGGCGGATTGCGATATCGCGGTGCTGTACATCGAGACCAGCGGCTGTTTGCCGATGTGCGGCCACGGCACCATAGGCGTGGTCACCATGGCGCTGGAACACGGGCTGGTGAGGCCGGCCGAGCCCGGGGTGTTGAACCTGGACACGCCAGCGGGCAAGGTGGCGGCTCAATATCGGATGGAGGGCGGCAAGGTCGCCGCGGTAACGCTGACCAATGTGCCGTCTTTTCTCTATTTGCGCGACGTGGAGGCGGAGGTGTCGGCGTTGGGTCGCTTGCGGGTGGATATCGCCTACGGCGGCAACTTCTATCCCATCGTCGAGGCGCAGCCGGGCTACCGCGACATGGCGGATTATTCGCCGGCGCAACTGGTGGAGATGGGGCGTGAACTGCGCGAATACCTGAACCGGCATTACGACATCGTCCACCCGTTGGACCCGAATATCAGCGGCGTCCGTCATTGCCAGTGGACCGGCGCGCCCAAGAACGCCGGCTCCAGCGCGGCCAACGCCGTGCTGTACGGCGAGTCGGCGCTAGACCGCTCTCCATGCGGCACCGGCACTTCGGCGCGGCTGGCGCAGCGGCATGCGCGCGGCCTGCTCGCCGTTGGTGAAAGCTTCGTCCACGAGAGCATTATCGGCAGCCAGTTCGTTGGCCGAGTGCTGGCGGAGACCCAGGTTGGAGATTACCCGGCAATCGTGCCTTCGGTGCAGGGCTGGGCGCGCTTCACAGCGTACAACCGCATCCTGTTGGACGACGCCGATCCCTATGTTCATGGCTTCGAGGTGGCCTGAGCATGAGCGAGCGAGTCATTGTCGTCGGCGCCGGCATCGTGGGCATCGTCACGGCCTTGCAATTGCGGCTGGCCGGCCTGGATGTGTTGTTGCTGGACCGCGGCGAGCCGGCGCGGGAAACCAGCTACGGCAACGCCGGCGCGCTGGCGGTCAGCGATGTGATCCCGCTGGCCGAGCCCGGCGTCTGGCGGCGGTTGCCTGGCTGGCTGCTGGACCCGCTGGGGCCGCTGGCGGTGCGCTGGCGTTATCTGCCGACGCTGGCGCCGTGGCTGGCGCGTTTTGCGCTGGCCAGCCGGCCGGCGCGGGTGGCTTCGCTGACCCGCGCGCTGGCGGCCTTGTTGAACCGAGCCGCCGCCGACTACGCGCCGCTGGTGGCGCGGGCCGGCCTGGACGGCATGTGGCGGCGGCATGGCGCGCTGACCTTGTACCGCGATGCGGCCGAACTTGAACAGGCCTTGCCGGCTTGGCGACGCAAGGCCGAGCACGGCGTGGCCTGGCAGACGCTGGATCAGGCTGCCGTTCAGGATTGCGAGCCGGCGCTGCGGGATGGATGGGCGCGCGCGGTCAAGGTGGCGGCCTGGTCCCATGTCGACGATCCCTATCTATTTAGCCGAGGCCTGCTCGATGCCTTCGTCGCCGCCGGCGGCGTTTTCGAACAAGCGGAAGCGGCCACCTTGAGCGAGCGCGGCGGCAAGGTGGACGGCGTGGTCTGCGCCGACGGCCGCATGCTGGCTGCCGGGCAGGTGATCGTCGCCGCCGGCATTTGGAGCGACCGTTTCACCCGCCAGTGCCGCTACCGGGTGCCGCTGGAAAGCGAACGCGGCTATCACGTCAACTTGCCCAAGGCCGGCGTGGCCTTGCGTCATTTCATCCAGTGCGCCAGCGAAAGCTTTGTGATTCTGCCGCTGGCCGACGGCGGGCTGCGGCTGGCGGGCACCGTGGAGCTGGCGCACCGCGACGCAGCGCCGGATTGGCGGCGCGCCGAGATCCTGCTGGACAAAGCGCGCAGCATTGTCGGCGATTTCTCCACCGAGGAGATGACGTTGTGGATGGGCAACCGGCCGTCGCTGCCTGACACCGTGCCGGTGATCGGCCCTGCGCCGGATCGCGCCGGCCTGTATTTCGCCTTCGGTCACGGCCACCTGGGCCTGACGCTGGCCGCTACCACTGGCGCGCTGCTGCGCGACATGGTGTTGCAGCGTCCCAGCGGCCTGGACTTGCACCCGTACCGCCTGGCGCGTTTTTAGCGCCGCGGCCCCATCGCGACCCTGAAGTGAGCCGCGCGGCTTCCGTCCACCCTCAAGCACAAAGGAAACACCCTATGCAACAACAAGGCATTCTGGTCCCCATCGTTACACCGTTCGACCGCGACGGCCGCCTGGATTTGGCGGCGCTGCGGCAACTGGTCGAGCGCTTCATCGAACAAGGCGTCGCCGGCATCGTCGCCTGCGGCACCACCGGCGAATACTACGCCTTGGACGAAGGCGAGCGCAGCCAAGTGCTGGAGTGCGTGGCCAAGGCGGGCAAGGGCCGGTTGCGCTTGATCGCCGGCGCCAACGACCTGTCCACCCGCGGCGCGATAGCGCGCGCGCGTCAGGCGGCGGAGCTGGGTTACGAGGCGCTGATGCTGGCGCCGCCGGCTTATAGCCTGCCGGATCAGGCCGGCATCATCGCTCACTTCAAGGGGGTGGCCGCCGCCAGTGCGCTGCCCATCATTCTCTATAACTTTCCGGCCCGCGCCGGCGTCTCCATCGACGTCGCCAGCGTGATTGAGTTGAGCCGCGTGCCCAATATCGTCGGCATCAAGGAAAGCAGCGGCGATTTCAGCCGTGCCCTGGCGCTGATTCAGGCACGGCTGCCGGATTTCGAAGTGATCTGCGGTTGCGACGACCAGGCGGCGGATTTCCTGTTTTGGGGCGTGCGCAGTTGGATCAGCGGCGCGGCCAATGTCTTCCCCGGCGAGCAGGTGGCGATGTTGAACGCCGCCAAGGTCGAAGACTGGACGCGAGTGCGCGCGCTGATGGCGGCGATGTATCCGGCGATCCAGGCGATGGAGTCCGGCGGTTACAACCAGAAGGCCAAACTGGGCGTGCGCCGTCACGGCGTCGACGCCGGAGATGTGCGTCTGCCTTTGCTGCCCTTGCCGGGCGCGGAAGCCAAGGCTTTTCTCGACGCGCTGGCCGCGTTTGATCGCTAACGGGAGAACGAGATGCCATTAAGCAAGGAAGCAGTATTCGAGAGCGCCCGAGCAGGGCGCTTATGGGCCGGCTTGCTGATCCCCGGACATGAGGGCAGGGGGGCGCGGCTGGACAATATGACGCCGATGGACAATAGCTTGATCGGCCATGTCGCCGCCGGCGACGCCGCCGACGTCGACGCCGCGGTGGCGGCGGCGCGCGCATGCTTCGAGTCCGGCGAATGGTCGCGCCGGCCGCCGGCCGAGCGCAAGCAGGCGATGCAACGGTGGGTGGCGTTGTTGCGCGAACACGTGGAGGAACTGGCGGCGCTGGACTGCATCGACGCCGGCAAGCCGATCACCGAATGCCTGAACACCGACCTGCCGGCCACGCTGGACACCTTCGCCTGGTACGCGGAGGCGATAGACAAGTGCTACGGCAAGGTGGCGCCCACCGGGCCGGAAGCGCTGGGCTTCATCGTCAAGGAGCCGATAGGCGTGGTGGGCGCGGTGCTGCCGTGGAACTTCCCGGCGCAGATGTACGCCTGGAAAGTGGCTCCGGCGCTGGCCGCCGGCAATTCAGTGGTGGTGAAGCCGGCCAAGCAGACCTCGCTCAGTGCTTATCGCATCACCCAGCTGGCGCATCAGGCCGGCATCCCCGCCGCCGCGCTGACCCTGGTCACCGGTTCCGGGCAGGCGGTGGGCGAGGCGCTGGGCCGGCATCCGGATGTGGACATGGTGTCCTTCACCGGCTCCACCGAAGTGGGGCGCTTGTTTCTGCAATACGCCGCCGAGAGCAATCTGAAGGAAGTGGTGCTGGAACTGGGCGGCAAGAGCCCGCAACTGGTGTTCGAGGACGCCGCGCTGGATGAGATTGTCGACGACGTGCTGGCCGCGGCGTTCTGGAATATGAGCGAAAACTGCAGCTGCGGCTCGCGCTTGATTGTCGCTTCCGCGGTCAAGGACGAGTTGCTTGAGAAGCTCAAGCGGCGGCTGGCCGGCTGGAAGCTGGGCCTGCCCACCGATCCTACGGTTCAGGTCGGCCCGCTGGTGGAGCAAGCCCACTTCGAGCGGGTGAAAGCCTATCTGGAAGCGGCCAAGGCCGAGGGCGCGCGGCTGGTCCACGGCGGCCGCATCCATGCCGAGCTGGGCAGCGGTTGGTATATCGAGCCCACCATCTTCGATCAGGTCAGCGCCAAGATGCGTATTTTCCAAGAGGAAATCTTCGGGCCCATCCTGGCGGTCAGCACCTTCGACAGCGAGGAAGAGGCGGTGCGCTTGGCCAACGACAGCGTCTACGGGCTGGCCGCCTCGCTGTACACCCGCGACGTCAAGCGCGCGCAGCGCGTCGCGGCCGCCTTGCGCGCCGGCACGGTGTCGGTCAACGGCTTTTCCGAAGGCGACATCACCACGCCTTTCGGCGGCTTCAAGCAGTCCGGCTTCGGCGGCCGCGATAAAGGCCTGGAAGCGCTGGAGCAATATCAACAGACCAAGACCATCTGGTACGTGAACTAGAGTCAGGCCCGGTGTCGCCCACGCGGCGCCGGGCTGCCTTCGGCAGCACCCATGTCAAAACAAAGGAGAGACGAGATGAAACCCATTATCCCCTTGCGGGCGGCGCTCGCTGGCGCCGTGTTGCTGATAAGCGCCTGGCCGGCCGCTGCCGAAACCCTGGTCAAGATCGGCTTCGCCTCGCCCTTGTCCGGACCGCAGGCGCATTACGGCAAGGACAATGAAAACGCCGCGCGGCTGGCGGTGGACGAATTGAACGCGCGCAAGTTGCAGGTCGGCGGCCAGCCGGTGCGCTTCCAACTCTTGGCGGAGGACGATCAGGCGGATCCGCGCATCGGCACTCAGGTGGCTCAGCGCTTCGTCGACTCCGGCGTCAAGGCGGTGTTAGGTCATTTCAACTCCGGAGTATCCATCCCGGCGGCGCGCATCTACGCCGCCGCCGGCGTTCCGCAGTTGTCGGTGTCCACCAACCCGGTTTATACCCGGCAGGGCTACCGCACCGCCTTCCGGCTGGTGGGCAGCGACAGTCAGGTGGGGGCGGCGCTGGGCCGCTTCGCGGTGCAAACGCTGAAGGCGGCCAGCATCGTGGTGATAGACGACCGCACCGCCTACGGTCAGGGCATCGCCGACGAGTTCGCCAAGGCGGTGCAAGCCAGCGGCGGCAAGATCGCCCGCCGCGAGTACACCAACGACAAGGCCAGTGATTTCTCCGCCATCCTGACCGCGGTCAAGCCCTTGCGGCCCCAAGTGATCTTTTACGGCGGGGCCGACGCTCAGGCCGCGCCTATGGTCAAGCAGATGAAGCGGCTGGGTCTGGACGCCAGGCTGTTGGGCGGCGACATGCTGCAAACGCCTACCTTCCTCAGCTTGGCCGGCGACAGCGCGGGCGGCCACTTCGCCGGCATTCCCGGCGGCCAGTTGAACGACAGACCGGCGGGCAAGGCTTTCCGCCAGCGTTATCAGGCGCGCTTCAAACAGGACGTGGTGCGGCTGGGGCCGCAGTTCTACGACGGCATGATGATGGTGGCCGCCGCGATGCAGCAGGCGGGCTCGGTGGAACCGGCACGTTTCATGCCGGTCTTGGCCAAGCTTAGCTACGCCGGGGTCAGCACGGATTTTTCCTTTGACGCCAAAGGCGATCTCAACAAGGCGGCGGTGACGATTTCCGAGGTCAAGAACGGCCAGTGGACGACAAGAGCGGTGATGCAGTGAAAGGAGGTTTGAATGATGCGGTATTCCCAAGGGTAGTTGGACGACTGGTTGAGCTTCGCTCGGGAACGGGTGGCGGGCAGCCGCGGCTTGCTGGCTTCCCGTCCTGACTGGAGTTCGCAATTCAAACCGGACCACGCCCTGATAACCCGGCTGGATCTTGTGATTGAGCCAAAGCTGCGCGAGCGCATCCTGCTGCGCTATCCAGACCACGGGGTGCTGGACGAGGAGTTCGGCGCGCGCCGCACCGGTTTTATCGGCGCGTTCGGTGTTTTGGGCGCGGCTTTGTCCGGCTATCTTTTGGCCAAGGTGATCGATGTTTGGGGTTGGAACGGTTTTTTCCTCGCCCTGTCCATCCCCCCTTGTTGCCGCACCTTGCTGCTGCCCCTTCTGGGGCAGCGCAAGCACTTGGCCCAGCGCGTGGCCGGGCCTGACGAGGCTTAGCGTACCTTGGTCGGGCTGAGCAGCTCGGCCAGCAGCGGCACGCCGGAACGATGTTGCAGCGGATCGAAGAAGCTGAAGTTCAGCCGCATCGCGTTGCCGGTGTCCTGCCCCGGGGTGTGGAACATCTGTGACGGCGCGAAGTGCAGCCCTTGTTGCATCGCCATCGGCAGCAGCCGGCGACCGTCTATGCCGGGCGGCAGCTCCACCCACAGGAAGTAGCCCCCTTGAGGCCTGGCCACCCGGCAGTCTGCGGGGAAGTGAGCGGCGATTTGCTGTTGCAGCGCGGCCAGATTGTTTTGTAGGCGCTGGCGCAGCAGGCTGAGCATATCCTCGTGATGGCCGCCGGCCAGCAGCCGGGCCAGCGCCATCTGGCTGGGCAGCGGCGTGGCCAGCGAACTGCATAGCTTGAGGCCCAGGATGCTGTCCCGGAAACGTCCTGCTGCGATCCAGCCCACGCGATAGCCGGGAGCCAGCGATTTGCTGAAGGAGGAACAGTGCAGCACGCTGCCGCGCTGGTCAAAAGCTTTGAGCGGCAGCGGCGCGCCTTCGCCGAAGTACAGCTCGCGATAGGTGTCGTCCTCGATGATGGGCACGCGGTGACGCTCCGCCAGCGCCAGCAGCGCGGCTTTTTGCGAATCGCTCATCACCTGGCCGGTGGGGTGCTGGAAATTGGGCATGGCGATGATGCCGGCCGGCTGGTGCTGGATCAGCAGCGCCTCCAGCCGTTCCAGGTCCAGCGGCTGCCCTGGCGGGCAGTTGAAGCCGACGGCGCGCAGTTCCAGGTGTTCCAATTGTTCGAAGATGGGCGGGAAGGCCGGAGTGATCACCAGCATGCAGTCGCTGCCGCTGAGGCGGGCCACCGAGCGGATCGCCAGGTTCAGCGCCTCCATGCCGCCGCAGGTGATCAGCATTTCCTCGCCGTCCAGCTCCACGCCCTGGGCCAGGTAGCGCAGCGCCAATTCTCGGCGCAAGCCTTCGTAGCCTTCGCTGTCGGTGCTGGACAGCGCGTAGCGGTAATCGCTGAGCGCGCGGGTCAGCGCGCGGGTCAGCGGCGTGGTGTTGATCAGCACCGGGTTCATGAACGGGCAGCCCCAAGGCATGGGCAGCGCCATGGTCAGGTGCTCGGCGCGGAACTCCCCAGGGTGGTCCGGCAGCGGCGGCGCTTGGCGCAGCGACAGCGAAGACAGACCCAGCACCCGGAAGCCGGAGCGGGGGAGGGATTCGATCAGGCCTTGTTTCTCCAATTCGGCATAGGCGCGTTGGGCGGTGGTGATGCTGACCTTGTGGTCCAGGCACAGTTTGCGCAGCGAAGGCATGCGATCGCCGGGGCGCAGATGGCCTTGCTCGATGGCATGGCGAAAGCGCTGGCTCAGTTGACTGGTCTTGCTCATTGTATTCCTGGCGGTTGGACCGCGGCGGCGTTGCGCCGCGGTTTGACTCCTGATGGACTGCCTAGGATCGCCGATGTTTGCGTTGCGCTGAAAAAACGTCGGCGGATCCTAGATTCATTCGCCGATGAAGCTGGATTTTTCCCTGATCATACTACCGTCATGGCTCAGCGAGCTGACCACAAAGTAGATGTCGTGCGCGCCGCGAGTGGCGTGCTCGGGCTCGGCCTGCACCCGCACGGTGACGGTCTCCGTCTGGGTGGGCGCGACTTCGACCACCTGTCCGGGCTTGTCCAGCCTCAGGCTGGGCAGGCCTTCCACTTGGATCTTGAAGCGCTGCGCCTGTTCGCTGGTGTTGATCAGCTTCAGGTTGTAGCTGTTTTCCAGCAGGCCGTCGTCGGTGGCGCGCACCAGAACCGCGCGATCACGCAGCACATCCACTTTGAACGGTTTTTTCAAGATCAGCGCGGTGGTGGACAGGGCGATGATGCCGGCCAGCAGGCTGGAGTAAACGATGACTCGCGGGCGATGACTGCTGCTGGGGCGGTTGGGCTTGCCGGCGGCTTCCAGCGCGGCGGCGCTGGTGTAGCGGATCAGCCCGCGCGGCGCATGGATCTTGTCCATGACCTGGTCGCAGGCGTCGATACAGGCGGCGCAGCCTATGCACTCGTATTGCAGGCCGTTGCGGATGTCGATGCCGGTGGGGCAAACCTGCACGCAGATGCCGCAATCAATGCAGCTGCCGCGCGCCTTGTCCGCCGCTTGCTTGCTTTTGCCGCGCGGTTCGCCGCGGCGGTTGTCGTAGGAGATGATCAGGGTGTCGTTGTCGAACATTGCGCCCTGGAAGCGGGCGTACGGGCACATGTGCAGGCAGACTTTCTCGCGCAGCACGCCGGCCAGCAGCCAGGTGAAGCCGCCGTAGAACAGTATCCAGAAGCTTTCCCACGGGCCGTAGGCCAGGCTGGGCGCGGCGGCGGCCAGTTCGCGCACGGGGGTGAAGTAGCCCACCAGGGTGAAGCCGGTGATCAGCGAGAACAGACCCATCAGTCCATGCGCCAGCGTTTTGCGCGTGAATTTGTTGACGCTCATCGGCGCGGCGTCCAGCTTGCGGCGCGCGTTGTGATCGCCCAGGGTCAGCCGTTCGATCCACAACATGATCTGGGTGTAGACTGTCTGCGGGCAGCTGTAACCGCACCAAAGCCGGCCCGCCAGCGCGGTCCACAGGAACAGGCCCAGCGCGCAGATCACCAACAAGGCGGCGAAAAAGATGAAATCCTGCGGCCAGAAAGTGAGGCCGAAAATCAGGAAACGGTGTTGTTCCAGGTCCAGGTGCACAGCCTGCCTGCCGTTCCACTGCAACCAAGGCAGGCCGAAGAACACCAGTTGGGTGGCGAGAACCATGAACACCCGAACATTGTTGAAGCGGCCGGTGGTCAGGCGCGGATAGATTTTGATGGGGACGGCTTGCTGGCTAGACATGGCAAAATGACCATTGGATGAAAACCCCTTATTAGTACTGCTTGGGATCGGTACAAACAATGAACAGTTGCTCTTGAAAATGTGTATACAGCGCAGTCTGTCTATATACAGATCAGGGCTGGGGCTTGACGGGTATTTGGGGAAACTTCAAGTGAAAACAATGAGTTTTCCCTGCATGAAACGGGTGCTTCCACTGGCCGATCCCGCTTCATGCTGTATTGGATGCGTGAGACTGTGCTGATGGCCTCCGCACAATAATCCTGCCGAGTTTGTGGGGTTTACGGGATTTTATCTGGCAAGCTGCGGGAAAAGACGATAAATCCCGTCCACAATGATTTCCACCGACACCGCGGCCAGCAGCATGCCCATCACTCGGTTGACGATATTGATGCCGGTCTGTCCCAGCAGGCGCGACAGCGGCGAGGCCAGCACCAGCGCGCCGTAGCAGGTGATGGCCACCAGCAAACTGCTTACCAAAAGGTAAATCACCTGTACCCATGACGAGGCCGTGGTCGCATAGATGATCACGGTGGAGATGGTGCCCGGCCCGGTCATCAGCGGAATCGCCAAGGGCACCACGGCGATATTGGTCTTGCTTTCAGCCTCCTCGCGCTCCACCTTGGTGGTTTTGGTGGGGCCTGGCTTGGCGTTCATCAGCGCGATGGCGATCAGCATCACCAGCAGGCCGCCGCCCACTTGGAAGGAGCCGACGCTGATGCCGAGAAAACGCAGCAAGGTCTCGCCGACGACGGCGAACAGGCAGAGCACGATGGCCACGGCAATGGCCGTGGTCTTGGCGATCTTCTTGCGCTCCAATTGATTGGAGGTGGGCGTCAGGCTGATGAAGATGGGGATGGCGCCCAGCGGATTGACCAGCACCAGCAGCGCGATGAATATTTTTGCGATTTCGACTTCCATGGTTCGGATCATACCTTTCGCTGGAGGACTGCGCATTCAGGCGGGAGACGGGAAGCGTCGGCACTGCGTCAGACAGGAGCGTCTCCACGTAAAAAAACCGGTTGGCCCAATTGGGCGCAACCGGTTTCAGCATAGCCGGAATTCAGCTCAGTCCGTGTTCAGCAATTGCTCCAGCGTGCGGCGGTAAATTGCGGACAGAGGCTCGATGTCGGCCACTTCCACGCATTCGTTCAGCTTGTGGATGGTGGCGTTGACCGGGCCGAACTCCACCAGTTCGCGCGCGATGCGTTTGATGAAGCGGCCGTCGGAGGTGCCTCCGGTGGTGGATAGCTCGGCCTGGCGGCCGGCGACGGCGGCGATGGCGCGGCCGAGGGCATCGGTAAGCTTGCCCGGCTGGGTCAGGAAGGGCTGGCCGGACAACTGCCAGTGCAGTTCGTAGCCCAGGCCGTGGCGGTCCAGAATGGCGCAGACGCGCTCCTTCAGCGATTCCGCGCTGCTCTCCGGCGAGAAGCGGAAGTTGAAGCGAATTTCGCAATGGCCGGGGATGATGTTGCTTGCGCCGGTGCCCGCGTGGATGTTGGAGACCTGCCAGCTGGTGGGCGGGAAAAAGGCGTTGCCCTCATCCCAGCGCGTCGCCGCCAGTTCCGCCAGCGCCGGCGCCATCAGATGCACCGGGTTTTTGGCCAGATGCGGGTAGGCGATGTGCCCCTGGATGCCATGCACGATCAACTGACCGGACAGTGAGCCGCGGCGGCCGTTTTTGATGGTGTCGCCCAGAGCTTGGTCCGAAGTGGGTTCTCCGACGATGCAATAGTCTATGGTTTCGCCACGCGCTTCCAGTGCGTCCACTACCTTAACGCTGCCGTCCACCGCCACGCCTTCCTCGTCCGAGGTGATCAAGAGGGCGATGGAGCCGGGGTGTCCGGGGTGGAGGGCGACAAAGTCTTCGCAGGCGGTGACGAAGGCCGCCAGCGAGGCTTTCATGTCGGCGGCGCCGCGGCCGTAGAGCAAGCCGTTGCGGACAGTGGGTTCGAAGGGCGGGCTGTCCCATTGTTCCAGCGGGCCGGTGGGCACTACATCGGTGTGTCCGGCGAAGCAGACCAGCGGGCCGTCGCCGCCGCGGCGCGCCCAGAAATTATCGACGTCGCCGAAGCGCATGCGTTCCACGCGAAAGCCGATGGCTTCCAGCCGGGCTATCATCAGTTCCTGACAGCCTTGGTCGCGAGGGGTGACCGAGTCCAGCCGGATCAGTTGCCGCGCCAGTTCCAGGGTTGCGCTCATTTCAGCAGGCGCTCCGCCCAGTCGGCTTCGACGAAGCCGACGCTGATCTTGCCGTTTGCGTCCAGCACCGGGCGTTTGATCACTGAGGGGTTGGCCTGCATCAAGGCCAGCGCGGCCGGCAGTTGATCGGCGCCGGCCTTGACCTCGTCCGGCAGCTGGCGCCAAGTGGTGCCCTGGCGGTTGATCAGCTTGGCGAGGCCGACCGCGGCGGCCCAGCGTTCCAGGCTGGCGGCGTCCGCGCCTTGTTTCTTGAAATCATGGAAGTGGTAGTCGAGGCCGTTGTCGCTCAGCCATTGGCGCGCTTTTTTGACGGTGCTGCAGTTGGGGATGCCGTAAAGAGTAATCATGGGTGGGTTACAGGTCCAGTTTGATGCTGTCGAAGCTTGGCGGCTCGCCGCCGGCTTGCTTATCGTCGCCGCTCGCCGCTTTTTCCTTGCTCTGATTGATCAACCAGTACAGGTTGGTGGGCGAGTCGGCGTTTCTCAGGGCCTCGTCCAGGCTGATGCGTCCCGTGCTGTAGAGCCGGTACAACGCCTGTTCGAAGGTTTGCGAACCATCGCTCATGCTGTTTTCGATGGCTTCCTTGATTTTGTCTATCTCTCCGTTTCGGATCAACTCCGAAATGCGCGGGGTGTTGATCAGGATTTCAATTGCCGGCACTCGGGCGCCGTCCACGGTGGGAATCAAGCGCTGCGAAACCACTGCCTTCAGCGCGGAGGAGAGGTCCATCAACAAGGCGGCGCGGCTTTCCGCCGGGAAGAAATTGATGACTCGGCTCAGCATGTGATAGCTGTTGTTGCCGTGCAGCGTGGAAATGCACAGATGGCCGGACTGGGCGTAAGTGACCGCCTGGGTCAGGGTTTCGGGATCGCGGATCTCGCCTATCATCAGCACGTCCGGCGCCTCGCGCATCGCGTTCTTCAGCGCGCGGGCATAGGAGAGGGTGTCGAAGCCCACCTCGCGCTGGTTGACGATGGATTTGTCGTGGCGGAACAGAAACTCGATCGGGTCCTCCACAGTGAGGATGTGGCCGCTCATGGTCTGGTTGCGGGTTTGCAGCATCGCCGCCACGGTGGAGCTTTTGCCGGAGCCGGTGGAGCCTACCACCAGGATCAGGCCGCGTTTGAGCTTGATCAATTCGCTGAGTATCGGCGGCAGCTGCAAGTGATCCAACGAAGGAATATTGGGCAGGATGTAGCGCACTACCATGCCCACCGAGCCGCGCTGCCAAAAGATATTGATGCGGAAACTGCCGAGGCCGGGCACGGGATGGCCCAGATTCATTTCCCGCTCCTGCTCGAAGACGCTTATCTCCTCTTCGCTCATCAAGCTGTAGGCCAGTTGCTTGACCATGTCCGCGGTCAGCGGTTTTTCATTCAGCGGCAGCAGTTCTCCGTTCTGCTTGATCATCGGCGGAGAGAAGCTGGTGAAGAACAGATCGCTGGCGCGGCGTTCGGCCATCAATTTGAAAAACGGCAGCATCAACATAATCGTGCACCCGGAAGCGGCAAGGTTTATCAATTAAACGGTTTTTTAAAGTGTAGCCGTCTCGCGTCCAAAAAAAACGCCGCCCGACAGGACGGGCGGCGGCGATTTCATGGTGTCGGCATGCGTCAGGCGGATTTGACGCTGTTGTTTTCGTCCCGCAGCGCGCGGCGCAGAATCTTGCCGACATTGGTTTTGGGCAGTTCGTCGCGGAACTCCACCAGCTTGGGCACTTTGTAACCGGTGAGGTTGTCGCGGCAATGCTGGATGATGTCCTTTTCCGTCAGCGCGCGGTCTTTGCGCACCACGAACACTTTGACCACTTCGCCGGACTTGTCGTCCGGCACGCCGATGCAGGCCACTTCCAGCACCCCGGCGTGGCCGGCCACCACGTCTTCGATCTCGTTAGGGTAAACATTGAAGCCGGATACCAGAATCATATCCTTTTTGCGGTCTACCAGTTTAACAAAGCCGTCCGGGGTCAGCATGGCCATGTCGCCCGTGGCGAGGAAGCCGTCCGGGCTCAGCACCTTGGCGGTTTCGTCCGGGCGGTTCCAATAGCCTTTCATCACCTGAGGGCCGCGTATGCACAGCTCGCCCTGTTCGCCGGGCGCCACTTCATTGCCGTTCGCGTCGCGCAGTTGCATCTCAGTGGAGGGCACCGGCACGCCGATGGCGCCGTTGTAGGCGGGGAGGTCCAGAGGGTTCATGCACACGGCCGGGCTGGCTTCGGTCAGGCCATAGGCTTCCACCAGGGTGACACCGGTCACTTGTTTCCACTTGTCCGCCACCGCTTTTTGCACCGCCATGCCGCCGCCCAGCGCCAGGCGCCAGGTGGAGAAGTTCAGCTTGGCGAACTCGGGATTGTTCAGCAGCGCGTTGAACAGGGTGTTGACCCCCGTCATGCAGGTAACCGGGTACTTGCCCATTTCCTTGATGAAGCCAGGGATGTCGCGCGGATTGGTGATCAGGATGTTGAGCGCCCCCACCTCGGTGAACACCATGAGGTTGGCTGTCAGCGAGAAGATGTGATACAGCGGCAGCGCGGTGACGATGATCTCTTGCCCCGGACGAATAACCGGCTTCACCCATTCGCCCGCCTGCAGCATATTGGCGACGATATTGCGGTGCAGCAGCATTGCGCCCTTGGAGACGCCGGTGGTGCCGCCGGTGTATTGCAGGAAGGCGATGTCGTCATGGCCCAGCTGCACCGGGCGGTAGGGCGAGCGCGCGCCGCGGGACAGGGCGTCGCTGAAGCGGACATGGCCGGGCAGGCGCCACGGCGGCACCATTTTCTTGACCTTGCGCACCACAAAATTGACCAGCATGCCCTTGGCGAAGCCCAGCATCTCGCCAATGGAGGCCACGATCACGTGCTTGACCTGGGTGCGCGGCAGCACTTGCTCCAGCACATTGGCGAAGTTTTCCAAAATCACGATGGTTTCCGCGCCGGAATCCTTCAACTGGTGCTCCAGCTCGCGCGGGGTGTACAGCGGGTTGACGTTGACCACGGTGCCGCCGGCGCGCAGGGTGCCGAACACCGCAACCGGATATTGCAGCAGATTGGGCATCATCACCGCCACGCGGTCGCCCTTCTGGAGCTTCAGCTCATGCTGCAAATAGGAGGCGAACTGACCGGAGAGCTGGTCCATCTCTCGGTAGCTGAGCTCTTTGCCCATGCAGGCCAGAGCGGGACGGTCATGGAATTTTTTTACGCTGCGGTCGAAAACCTCGACCACGGATTGAAACTGATTGATGTCGATTTCGTGAGCTACGCCCGGCTGGTAGTTTTTGAGCCACACCTTTTCCATAAATCCCGGTTTCTCCATCGTGCTGGTTAACGAGAGTCGCGCCAGCGTGTCGCGCGCCGGCGGGCATCGTACCTTTTGGTAACTATAATATTTGTTATGTCGCGGCGGCTTGGCCGCTCATGACGTCAAACTGCTGTTTGAGTGCCCGGTAATGTACCGTAACTAGAACCGCTCGCAAAGAAGTCCGGCGCAAACAGCCGCCCGAGTCCGTTGGCGGCGGGTGGTTCGCCGGTTTTCTTTTTCAATGGAATAGGTTACAATCGCGTCGGTTAGGGATGGGCGTTTCGCCCATTTTTTATTTGTGGAAAAAGCAATGGATGTTCGTTTGCTGCTGGACAGCACCCTGCCGGGTCTCGGCTATGAGTTGGTCGATTTCGAAATGACCCCGGGGGGCGGTTTTCGCGTTTTTATCGACAAGCCGGGTGGCATCACCGTGGAAGATTGCGTCCAGGTGAGCAATCACTTTACCCGCCTTTTCATGGTCGAGAACATCGACTACGAGCGACTCGAAGTATCTTCGCCGGGCTTGGACCGTCCGCTGAAGAAAGAGGCTGATTTCGTCCGCTTCGCCGGAAAGCTTGCCAAGATCAAGACGCGCATGCCGATCGAGCAGCAGAAGAAATTTACCGGTCGTCTTGCCGGGGTCGAGGAAGACTCTGTGAAGCTGGATGTGGATGGCCGTATCGTGGCAATTCCGTTTGCCAATATCGACAAAGCCAGGCTGGAGCCTGAGTTTTGATGTCTGGACGGCCATAAAGCCACGCAAAAGGACAAAAATCGGAGAGGAATGAATGAGTCGCGAGATTTTGTTGCTGGTGGATGCCCTGGCGAGCGAAAAGAATGTCAGCAAGGATGTGGTGTTTTCCGCCCTTGAGATGGCGCTTGCCTCGGCAACCAAGAAAAAGTTTACCGATGACGAGATGGACGTGCGCGTCGAAATCGACCGTCACAGCGGCCAATACCAGACCTTCCGCCGCTGGTTGGTGGTGGAGGACGAGCTGCTGGAATCGGAAAGCAAGGAAATCGGCGTAATCGACGCGCGTGAGCGCGATCCGCGCATTGAAGTGGGCGCGTTCATCGAAGAACCGATGGAAGCGGTGGAGTTTGGCCGTATCGGCGCTCAAACCGCCAAACAAGTGATCCTGCAACGCATCCGCGACGCTGAGCGCGAGCAGCTGCTGAACGAGTTCCTGCAGCGCCGCGAGCACCTTGTGACCGGCACCATCAAGCGCATCGAGCGGGGTAACGCCATCGTAGAATGCGGCAAGCTGGAAGCGGTGCTGCCGCGCGATCAGATGATCCCCAAGGAAAACCTGCGCGTGGGCGACCGCGTCAAGGCCTTCCTGTTGCGCATCGATCGTTTGGGTCGCGGCCCGCAGCTGGTGCTGTCGCGCACCTCTCCGGATTTCCTGACCAAGCTGTTTGAGCTGGAAGTGCCGGAAATCGACGAAGGCCTGCTGGAGATCAAGGCCGCCGTGCGCGATGCCGGCATGCGCGCCAAGATCGCGGTTAAAGCCAACGACGCGCGCATCGACCCGCAGGGCACCTGCATCGGCATGCGCGGTTCGCGCGTTCAGTCGGTCAGCCAGGAGCTGGGCGGCGAGCGCATCGACATCGTGCTGTGGGCGCCGGAACCGGCTCAGTTCGTGATCAACGCGCTGTCGCCGGCCGAGGTCAGCCGCATCATGGTGGATGAAGACAACCACAGCATGGACGTGGTGGTGGAAGAGGAACAGCTGGCGCTGGCCATCGGCCGTAGCGGCCAGAACGTCAAGCTGGCCGCCGAATTGACCGGCTGGTACCTCAACATCATGACCGTTGCCGAGGCTGAAGAGAAGCACCAGGCGGAAGACGCCGCCGTGCGGGATCTGTTCGTGAGCGCCCTGGGCGTGAGCGAGGATGTCGCCACCGTACTGGTGCAAGAAGGCTTTGCCGCTTTGGAAGAAGTGGCTTATGTGCCAATTGCGGAAATGCTGGAGATTGAAGGGTTTGACGAGGAGCTGGTCAACGATCTGCGCAGCCGCGCACGTGACGCTCTTTTAACACAGGCTATTGCGTCCGAAGAAAAGGTGGAAAGCGTTTCCGATGGCCTGCGCGATATCGAGGGCCTGGACGCCGAGCTGGTTCGCAAGCTGGCCGAAGGCGGCGTGATCACCCGCGACGACCTGGCCGATTTGGCCGTGGACGATCTGGTGGACATGACCGGCATGGAAGCCGAGACCGCCCGCGCCGTCATCATGAAGGCGCGCGAGCACTGGTTCGACCAGTAAGGCCTGTCCGGAAAGAATTTACAGAATTTGGGAAGACGCATGGTTTTGACAAACGTAAAACAATTTGCCAGTGAGCTGAATCTCACCCCGGAGCGCCTGCTGGAGCAGCTGGGCGCGGCGGGCGTGAGCAAGCGTTCGCCGGATGACGCGCTATCCGCGCAAGACAAGACCCAGCTTCTAGACTATCTGAAGCGTTCCCACGGCGCGCGCGACGAAGAGTCGCGCATCGCCCTGACGCGCAAGTCTACCAGCGAGATCAAGACCGCCGACGGCAGCACCGTCAAGGTGGAGACCCGCAAGAAGCGTTTCGTGGTGCGCCCGGAAGAGGCGTCCGCGGCTCAGCCCGCCGCCGCGGCGGAATCCCGCCCGGCCGAGCCGGTGAAGGCGCCGGAACCGGCGCCGGTGGTAGAGGCCAAGCCCGAGCCGAAAGCGGAAGCCAAGCCCGAGCCTAAGCCGGAACCCGCTCCGAAAGCGGCGGAAGCCAAGCCCGAGTCCAAGCCGGCGGAAGCGCCGCGTCAGGAAGCCGCCAAGCCGGCCGCTCCCAAGCCGGCCGCGCCGGCGCAGCGTCCCACCGTGGCGTCCATCCTGACCCCGGAAGAGATTGCCGCCCGCGAAGCGGAAGAAAAGCGTCAAGCCGCGTTCCGCGCCCGTCAGGAAGCGCTGATGCGCGAAAAGATCGAGCGCGAAGAACGCCGTCAGGCTGCCCGCCAGGCCGCGTTGCAGCCGCCTCCGCCGCCGCCGGCTCCCGAGCCGGTACGCGCCGCGGAGCCGGCGCGCCGTGACGAACCGCGCCGCGACGATCGTCGTCCGGCAGGCGACAACCGCGGTCCGCGCCCGACGGGCGACAATCGCGGCCCGCGCCCGGCAGGCGATAACCGCGGCCCGCGTCCGGCTGGCGACAATCGTGGCCCGCGCCCGGCAGGCGATAACCGTGGTCCGCGTCCGGCGGGCGACAACCGCGGTCCGCGTCCGGCTGCAGCCGGCGCGCCCGGCGCTCCTGTGGTTCCGGCCACGGTGGCCGGCCGTCCCGACGCCAAGAAGGGCGGCGGCAACAAGAAGGGCGGCGATCGCTGGGATGAAGGCAAGAAGGGCGGCCGCGGTCTGAGGACCAAGGGCGGCGATGCCGGCAACGACTGGAAATCCCGCGGCGGCAAAAACCGTCACAAGCAGAACAATCAGCACGCTTTCCAAGCGCCGACTGAACCTATCGTGCACGAAGTGCTGGTACCGGAAACCATTTCCGTTGCCGACTTGGCGCACAAGATGGCCGTTAAGGCCGTTGAGGTCATCAAAGCGCTGATGAAGATGGGCATGATGGTAACCATCAACCAGGTGCTGGACCAGGAAACCGCGATGATCGTGGTGGAAGAAATGGGCCATGTGCCGAAGGCGGCTCAGGCCGACGATCCGGAAGCCTATCTGGAGCTGGGCGGCGGCGAAACCGTGGAAATGGCCGAGTTGCCGCGCTCCCCGGTGGTGACCGTGATGGGTCACGTCGACCACGGCAAGACCTCGCTGCTGGACTACATCCGCCGCGCCAAGGTCGCCGCGGGCGAAGCCGGCGGCATTACCCAGCACATCGGCGCCTACCACGTGGAAACCCCGCGCGGCATGATCACCTTCCTGGATACCCCGGGTCACGAAGCGTTTACCGCGATGCGTGCCCGCGGCGCCAAAGCCACCGACATCGTGGTGCTAGTGGTGGCGGCCGATGACGGCGTGATGCCGCAAACCATCGAAGCCATTCACCATGCCAAAGCGGCCAAGGTGCCGATGGTGGTGGCGGTGAACAAGATCGACAAGCAGGGCGCCAACGTAGAACGCATCCGCCAGGAACTGGTATCGCACGAAGTGGTGCCGGAAGACTGGGGCGGCGACACCCAGTTCGTTGAAGTGTCGGCCAAGATGGGCCTGAACATTGACGCGCTGCTGGAAGCCATTCTGCTGCAAGCCGAAGTCCTGGAGCTGAAAGCTCCGGTGGACGCCCCGGCCAAGGGCATCATCGTCGAGGCTCGCCTCGACAAGGGCCGCGGCCCGGTGGCCACGCTGCTGGTGCAGTCCGGCACCCTGAAGAAGGGCGACGTGGTATTGGCTGGCACCGCTTTCGGTCGCGTTCGCGCCATGATGGACGAAAACGGCAAGGCCATCGAATCCGCCGGTCCGGCGATTCCGGTGGAAATCCTGGGTCTGTCCGACGTGCCGCAGGCCGGCGAGGACGCGATGGTGCTGACCGACGAGAAGAAGGCGCGTGAAATCGCCTTGTTCCGCGCCGGCAAGTTCCGCGACGTGCGTCTGGCCAAACAGCAGGCGGCCAAGCTGGAAAATATGTTCGCGCAGATGGCGGAGGGCGAGGTGCAAACCCTGTCCATCATCATCAAGGCCGATATGCAAGGTTCTTACGAAGCGCTGGCCGGCAGCTTGCAAAAGCTGTCCACCGACGAAGTGCGCGTGGGCATCCTGCACTCCGGCGTGGGCGGCATCTCGGAATCCGACGTCAACCTGGCGATCGCCTCCAAGGCCATCGTGATCGGCTTCAACACCCGTGCCGACGCCGCCGCCCGCAAGCTGGCGGAGAGCGAAGGCGTGGACATCCGCTACTACAACATCATCTATGATGCGGTGGACGAAGTGAAAGCGGCCTTGTCCGGCATGTTGGCTCCGGAGAAGAAAGAGCAGATCCTGGGCACGGTGGAAATCCGTCAGGTGATCCCGGTGTCCAAGGTGGGCAATATCGCGGGTTGCATGGTGACCGACGGCATGATCAAGCGCACTGCTTCGATCCGTCTGATCCGCAACCACGTGGTGGTGCATACCGGCGAACTGGACTCCCTGAAGCGCTTCAAGGACGACGTGAAGGAAGTGAAGCAGGGCTACGAATGCGGCCTGATGCTGAAAAACTTCAACGACATCCAAGAAGGCGACCAGCTGGAAGCGTTCGAAATCGTGGAAGTGGCGCGCTCTCTGTAAGCGAGACGCCAGGGGCGGGCGCCGGTCTGACCGTGAGGTCGGCGGGCGCTCGCCTTTTTTAATTTCGCCGCGAAAACCACGAAATGACATGGCGGTCCAGACCGTGTCATTTCGTGGGTTTCGTGGCCTTGAGCGGCGGCGACGCCGCGCAAAGTTGATTGGAAGTGATATGGCAAAAGCCAAAAAAGGTTTCTCCCGTTCCGACCGCATCGCTGAACAGATTCAGCGCGAATTGGCGGAACTGACCCGCAAGGGTTTGAAAGATCCGCGCGCAGGCTGGATCACCATCACCCTGGTGCAAGTGACCCGGGACTACTCGCACGCCAAGGTGTTCTACACCGTGATGGACGAGAAGACGCGGGAAGCTACACAGGAGGCGTTGGAAAGCTCCGCCGGCTATCTGCGTTCCGAATTGGGCCGCAGCATCAAGATCTTCACCACGCCGCAGCTGCATTTCGTCTATGACGAATCGGTGGAGCGCGGCATGCACATGACCAGCCTGATCAATCAGGTGGCGCGCGAGGACGCCGAAAAATTCGGCGGTCAGGAAGCCCCGTCCAGCGGGGACGGCGCCGAGGGCAAGGAATGAGCAAGCCGCGCAGCAATCGCCGACAGATAGACGGCGTGCTGCTGATCGACAAGCCCTACGACATCTCCAGCAACGGCGCCTTGCAAAAGGCGCGCTGGCTGCTGAACGCCGCCAAGGCCGGCCATACCGGTGTGTTGGATCCGCTGGCCACCGGCCTGTTGCCGGTGTGCATGGGCGAGGCGACCAAGTTTTCCTCCTATTTGCTGGATGCGGACAAGGGGTATCGCGCCACGGTGAAGTTTGGCGTGGTCACCACCACGGGGGACGTAGAGGGCGAGGTAGTGTCCGAGCGCCCGGTGGCTTTCGACCGCGAGGGCTTGCTGGCGGCGATGGCGGCGTTCCGAGGCGAAATCTCCCAGGTGCCGCCGATGTATTCGGCGCTCAAGCATCAGGGCAAGCCCTTGTACGAGTATGCGCGCGCCGGCATTGAGATTGAACGCGAGGCGCGGCGGGTGAATATTCGCCGGCTGGAGCTGATCAGCCTGGACGGCGACACCGCGGTGATCGAGGTGCTGTGCAGCAAGGGCACGTATATCCGCACCCTGGCCTGCGACATCGGCGAAGCCTTGGGTTGCGGCGCGCATTTGACCGGTTTGCGCCGTACCGCCACCGGCGGTTTTTCGCTGGACGAGGCCTTGCAGCTGACCGACATCGAGGCGTTGGACATGCCGCAGCGGGAGGCTTTGCTGCTGCCGGCGGACATCCTGGTGCGCCATCTGCCGGAAGCTGAGTTGGCCGCCGACGAAGCCGGTAAATTCATGCACGGGCAGCCCGTGCGTTTTGCCGAAAAATGTGCGAAAATGCAGCGTTTCCGGATTTACCGCGAGGGAAGCCGGGAATTTCTGGGGCTGGGCGAAGCGCGCGACGATGGTCGCCTGCATCCGATCCGGCTCCTGGCGAGCAAGGCGGCAACGTCTTGAACGCCGGCGGCCTTAGGGCCGCAACCGGAGTGTTGATGGGTTGTCGGGGTTTCGGCCTTGCTTGCTCGCTGCACTTGTCGGGTTGAAAAACCCCTACTGATAATTTGGAGTTACCCCAAAATGGCAATGACCGCCGCTCAAAAAGCAGACATCGTTAAAGACTTCCAGCGCAGCGAAGGCGACACCGGTTCGTCCGAAGTGCAAGTGGCTCTGTTGACCGCTCGCATCAACGACCTGACCCCGCACTTCAAAGCCAACACCAAGGATCACCACAGCCGTCGTGGTCTGTTGAAGCTGGTTAGCCGTCGTCGTCGTCTGCTGGATTACCTGAAGCGCAACGATGCCGATAGCTATCGCGCATTGATCGCCCGTCTGGGTCTGCGCAAGTAAGGTTGGGTTTTGGAAAAGTCGCAGCGTGCTGCGACTTTTTCATGCCGCATCAAGATCGCGAGCATTACTGCTGTAACAACGGGGGGAGCCTCTAAAAATTCGGATCCATATGCCTTGGTCAGAATTTTTAGGGGTTCCCGTTGTTTTTTCGGCTTGCGATTATTTGTCACACACCAAGAAATAGGGAAACCCTGTGTTCAATAAAATCACTAAGTCTTTCCAGTACGGCCGTCATACCGTGACTCTGGAAACCGGCGAAGTCGCACGCCAGGCGTCCGGCTCCGTCATTGTCACCGTTGAAGACACCGTGGTGCTGGTCTCCGTGGTTGGCGGCAAGAACGTCAAGCCGGGCCAGGACTTCTTCCCGCTGACCGTGGACTACCTCGAGCGCACCTACGCCGCAGGCAAGATCCCGGGCGGCTTCTTCAAGCGCGAAGGCAAGCAGTCCGAGAAGGAAGTGCTGACCAGCCGCCTGATCGATCGTCCGATCCGCCCGCTGTTCCCGGAAGGCTTCTTCCACGACGTGCAAATCGTCGCCACCGTGATGTCGCTGAACCCGGAAGTGGATTCCGACATCCCGGCGATGATCGGCGCTTCCGCCGCTCTGGCCATTTCCGGCCTGCCGTTCGCCGGCCCGATCGGCGCCGCGCGCGTTGGCTACGCCAATGGCGAATACATCCTGAACCCGACCCGCACCGAGCTGGCCGCCTCCGAAATGGACTTGGTGGTTGCAGGTACCGAGCGCGCGGTGCTGATGGTGGAATCCGAAGCCAAAGAGCTGCCGGAAGCCGTGATGCTGGGCGCCGTGGTGTTTGGCCACGAGCAAATGCAAGCCGCGATCAAGGCCATCAACGACCTGGCCGACGAAGTGAATCCGGTGATGTTCGACTGGGCCGCTCCGGTTGCCAATGAAGAGCTGATCGCCCAAGTGCGCGCCATCGCCGGCGAGCAACTGGCCAACGCTTTCCGCCTGCGTCAGAAGCAAGCCCGCACCGTGGCGATCAACGAAGCCTGGGACGCGGTTAAGTCCAGCCTGATCAACGAAAACACCGATACCCTGAAGGCCAATGAGATCAAGGGCATCTTCAAGGGTCTGGAAGCTGAGATCGTTCGCGGTCAGATCCTGGCCGGCGAAGCCCGCATCGACGGTCGCGACACCCGCACCGTGCGCCCGATCAGCATCCGCAATAACGTGCTGCCGCGCACCCACGGTTCCGCGCTGTTCACTCGTGGCGAAACCCAAGCCATGGTGGTGACCACCCTGGGCACCAAGCAGGACGAGCAGATCATCGACGCGCTGGCCGGCGAGTACACCGAGCGCTTCATGCTGCACTACAACTTCCCGCCGTACTCCACCGGCGAAGCCGGCCGCATGGGCCCGCCGAAGCGCCGTGAAATCGGTCATGGCCGCCTGGCCAAGCGCGCGCTGGTGGCCGTGTTGCCGCCGGAATCCGAGTTCGGTTACTCGATGCGCGTGGTGTCGGAAATCACCGAATCCAACGGCTCCTCGTCGATGGCTTCCGTGTGCGGCGGCTGCCTGTCGCTGCTGTCCGCCGGCGTGCCGCTGAAGGCGCACGTGGCTGGTATCGCCATGGGTCTGATCCTGGAAGGCAATCGCTTCGCGGTGCTGACCGACATCCTGGGCGATGAAGATCACCTGGGCGACATGGACTTCAAAGTCGCCGGTACCGCCGCAGGCGTGACCGCGCTGCAGATGGACATCAAGATCCAGGGCATCACCAAGGAAATCATGCAGGTGGCGCTGGATCAGGCCAAGGAAGGCCGCATGCACATCCTGGGCCTGATGAAGGAAGCCGTGGACGGCCCGCAAGAGCTGTCCGCTCACGCTCCGCGTCTGTACGTGATGAAGATCAACCCGGACAAGATCCGCGAAGTGATCGGCAAGGGCGGCGAAACCATCCGCTCCATCACCAAGGACACCGGCTGCGAGATCAACATCGAGGAAGACGGCACCATCACCATCGCTTCGATCAGCAACGAAGGCGCGGAAGCCGCCAAGAAGCGCATCGAAGAGATCACTGTTGAAGTGGAAGTGGGCAAGGTGTACGAAGGCACCGTGGTCAAGATCCTCGACAACAATGTAGGCGCCATCGTGTCCATCCTGCCGGGCAAGGATGGTCTGGTTCACATTTCCCAGATCGCCAACGAGCGCATCAAGAATGTGGCCGACTATCTGAAAGAAGGCCAGGTAGTGAAAGTCAAGGCCATCGAAATGGACGACCGCGGCCGCATCCGCCTGTCCATCAAGGCTTTGCTGGAAGAAGAAGCCAAGACCGCGCAGGCAACTGCCGACTCCTTCGGCCTGAAAACCCAGTAAGCCCGCCTGAGCGCCGTTCCGATGCGGAACGGCCGCCGGCTAGCATCACCCCCTGCCAAGGCAGGGGGTTTTTTACGACTGCGAGATGAGCGCGATGGATGAGACGCGTATTGAGTTCAGCGGCGGCAAAGTGTTGCTCTTGATCGTCGCCGGACTGGCCTTTGTCGTCATCGGCTATTTCATGTGGACCGAGCCCGACCCCGAAGACAGCCTGATCCTGCGTTACGGCGCGGGGGGCGCGGCGATGATTTTCTTTGGCTGTTGCTGCCTGTTTGGACTGCGTCAATGCATGCAGGACAAGCCCGCCCTGATTTTCAACGCGCAGGGTTTGTGGGATCACTCCAGCCTGATCGCAGTAGGCTTGATTCCCTGGTCGGACATTGCCGATTGGGAGGTTTCGGCGGTGCGCGGCCAGCAGTTTTTGATCGTCAAGGTGAGGGCCCCGGGGGTATATCTGAACAAGCTGGGGCCGGTGGCGCGGCTATTCAGCCGCTTTAATTCAATATGCTACGGCAGCCCGATCGCCATTTCATCCAGCGCCTTGCAAGCGAGCTTTGACGAGGTGCTGGCGCTCCTTGAGCGATACCATCAGCGCTACGGTTCTGCATCCTCCGGTTGGCGCTAGCCGCCGATGTTCACGCCGAGCCTCTGGGCTCGGCGTTTCTCTTGCTGGGCACCCAGATTATTCAGGGCTTGACCGCCATGCCTCGCGCCAGCAGTTTGGCGCTATCGCGGCACCAGTCGTCGATCAGGCTTTCCAGGCTCTCCAATTTGACTGGTTCGCCGCGCTGGCGGCTTTTGTCGCTTTTGCGCAGATTGACGCTGCCGGCCAGCAGTTTGCCGTTATTGGCGTCTTCCAATTGTCCCATGCTGGCCACCTTGGTCAGATAAGGCTCCTTGCCGGCGGCCAGCCGGCCCAGATTGAACACCGCCTTGATCGGCAAGATGTCCAGCGGCTCCACGCCCGGCCGTTCCTGAGCCATGCCGGTGACCGCCACGCGCAGGCGGGCGCTGTCCGGCAACGCTTCGCGGCTGACAGGGATGCCGACCTTATGCAACTCTTCGGTCATCCGTCGCTGAAAATAAGCGGCGATCCGGTTTTCCTCGCCGCTTTGCAGCAGTTGCCAGTCGCCGTCTGGCTGGTGGCGCATGAAATACAGCGGCTCCACCACAATGGATTTGTAAGTGTTCAGCTGAGCGTCCGGCGCACGGTACAGCCGTTGGGAGGCGTCGCGGTCCGAGGCTTTGAACGCGGTCAGCGGCAGGCTGAACAAGGTTTGCGGGTCTGCTGCGTCCTGAGCCATTGCAGGCAGAGCGGCCAGCAATAGCAGGCCGAGCGATAGAGTCTTGCGCATGATGCGTTCCTGTTGGTGTTGAGTGATAGCGCGCCATCCGCCCGCGGCGGCGGATTCGGCGGCAACCGCGGCTAGACCGTCGGCATGACGCCGGCGTTCCCCGGCTTCACAGATATTTGCATTCCGCCATCATCATGCTAGCAGTCCGAGGCGGGAGAGCACGATTTTGATCTTGAGCATTGAATACCACATTAATACCAGTTAGCCTGTGCCCACGGTGGCATGCGGATGACGAATGGGAGGCGCGGCGGTAGGGATTCCGCCGCGCGGCGCGCCACGCAAATCGCAGAGGTGAGCATGAGGACGAAACAACTATTGGCGGCGGGCCTGTTGTCGGCCAGCGCGCTGGCGTGGGCGCAGCCGGATGTGGCGGCGCTGGCGCAGGACCTGTCTCTGGCTGTAGCGGTGGACAGCAATAAGGGGGCCGCCGCCGGCGCGCCCTGCGTGGAGTTGGGCGCGGACTGGGGCAGCTGTTTGAAAGGGCGGCTGATTCTGCGTAACCACGGCTCGGCTGCGGTGCCGCCCAAGGATTGGACCTTGTATTTGCACAGCATTCGCCGGCTGCTGCGCTTGGACAGCCCGGACTTCGAGCTGAGCCATCTGACCGGCGACCTGTACCGGCTGACCCCCAAGCCCGGCTTCGCCGGCATCGCCGCCGGCGCCAAACTGGAGCTCCCGCTGGTGGCCGAGTACTGGATGTTGCATAACAGCGACGTGCTGCCGCGGCCCTACCTGACGGCGGAAGGTCAGGAGCCGGCGGTGCTGGCGCGCAATGACGATGACGACGCCAGCTATTTGCTGCCGTTGCCGGGTGATGAATGGAAGTCGCCGGCGGGGGAGGCGCGGCCTTTGATGGACGCTGCCGAACGCTACCGCGAGTTTGCGCGCCGCGGTCCGCAACTGGGCGCCGCCGACGTGGCCGCGCGGGTGATTCCCGCCGCGCTGCGCGTCAAGCGGGATGGCGGCAAGGCGGCTGCCGGCGGCCTGAGCTGGCGGCTGCCGGCCTTGCCCGCGGACGCGCGCGCGGCGCTGGCCCAGCGCAGCAGCCAACTGGGCCTGGCCGGTCAGGGCCTGCCGGTCAGCGGCGCGGTGGTCAAGGGTTTGCCGGCCGACATCGCCGTTGCCGGCGGCTACCGCCTGCGAGTGGAGCGCGGCGGCGCGCGCATAGACGCGCATGACGCCGCCGGACTGTTCTACGGCGCGCAGACCTTGCTGGGCCTGATCCCGCAAGGTGGGGGAGAGATCCCGACGCTGACGGTGGAAGACGCGCCGCGTTATGGCCACCGTGGCTTCATGGTGGACGTGGCGCGCAATTTCCGCCAGCCGGCCACGCTTAAGCGCTTGATCGAACAGATGGCCGCCTACAAGCTCAACAAGCTGCATCTGCACCTGTCCGACGACGAAGGCTGGCGCTTGCAGATCAACGGCCTGCCGGAATTGACCGAGGTCGGCGCGCGCCGCTGCCATGATCTGAACGAGGACCACTGCCTGCTGCCGCAACTGGGTTCCGGCCCGGACAACCGTTCCGGCGGCGGCTATTTGAGCCGCGAACAGTATGTGGAATTGCTGCGTTACGCCAAGGCGCGCTTTATCGAGGTGATTCCGGAAATCGACATGCCGGCGCATGCGCGCGCGGCGGTGATGGCGATGGAACGGCGCTACCGACATCTCAGCCAGTTGGGTCAGCCGGAGGCGGCTTCGGCTTACCGGCTGATCGATCCGCAAGACCGCTCCAATACCTTGTCGGTGCAATTCTACGACCGTCACACCTATGTCAACCCCTGCGTGCCCGGGGTGCCGCGCTTTGTTGACAAAGTGGTGTCGGAAGTGGCCGCCATGCACCGCGAAGCCGGCGCGCCGCTCGCCACTTGGCACTTTGGCGGCGACGAGGCCAAGAACATCCTGCTGGGCGGCGGCTTCCAGGACCTGTCCGGCCAGGACCCAGGCAAGGGCAAGATCAAGTTGGCGGAACAGGACAAGCCCTGGGCGCGTTCGCCGGCCTGCCGCGCCTTGCTGGCGGAGCAGCCGGGGAAAACCGTCGCCGATCTGCCCTTGCAGTTTGCCGAAGACGTCAGCCGCATCCTGGCGCGGCATGGGATAGCCACGATGGGGGCCTGGCAGGACGGTTTGAAGGGGGCGAAATCGCCCAAGAGCTTCGCCACCTCCAAGGTGATGGTGACCGAGTGGGACACCTTGTTCTGGGGCGCGGCGAAGGAGGCGCACGAGTTTGCCAACAAGGGTTTCCAGACCGTGCTGGCGATGCCGGATTATTTGTACTTCGACTTCCCCTATGAGCTTAACCCCAAGGAGCGCGGCTATTACTGGGCCTCGCGCGCCACGGACAGCTACAAGGTGTTCAGTTTCGCGCCGGACAATCTGCCGCAGAACGCCGAGGTGATGACGGATCGCCAAGGCAAGGCTTTTGAAGTGCCCAGCGAGGCCGCGCCAGCGCGCTTCGCCGGCATTCAGGGCCAAGCCTGGAGCGAGGTGATGCGCAGCGACGCCCAGTTTGAATACATGGCCTATCCGCGGCTGCTGGCATTGGCCGAGCGGGCCTGGCACCGCGCGGGCTGGGAACGGCCTTACCGTCAGGGCGAGCGTTATCAGCTAGGCGTCAGCCATCTGGTGGACCGCGCGGCTTTGAACCGGGACTGGCAGCAGTTCGCCGCGGTGCTGGGCTGGCGAGAGGCGGCCAAGCTGGAAGGCGCCGGCATCGGCCTGCGCATCGCGCCGCCGGGCCTGGAGAGCGGGTCGGCCGGGGTGTTGACGGAATTCCCCGGCCAGGCGCTGCAGTTCTCGCCAGACGGACGCAACTGGGCGCCGTACCGGCCGGGCCAGGGCGCGGAAGCGTCCTACTGGCGCGGCGTTAGCGGCGATGGCGCGCGCTTTAGCCGGCAGGAGTCGCGAGGCGGCGACTGAGCGCCGATGCGAGCAAGACAAGGACGCCCGGGCTGTTGGCCCGGGCGTTTTTCATTGCGAATAGACGCTCAGGCGTTGATTAAGGCAATGGTGTTGATCTATCTTGCTCATTCCGCTTCAAGCCGGAGGGCGGCGTTTACAGCAGGATTGGACACAGTTGCCCTCTGTAATGGATGTTGTCGGACAAAATTTATTGCGCTGTATCAAGGAATGTATACGGCGGTGTCGCAAACCGGATATGGATTTGCGACGGGCTTACCTTAGAATCATTGAAACTTCATGAAATCGTCGATAAAGCCGGCATCACGACCGGTCCGGCTCGCCGCTTGGGATTTCATGATACGGATAAGAAACGACGATAGAGCAGGAAGGGAACCATCAAGATGAGCAATACTGTAACGCGCGCCGATTTCGACCAAGTCATGGTCCCCAATTACGGTCCGGCCGGTTTCATCCCGGTCAAGGGCCTGGGTTCCCGCGTATGGGACCAGAGCGGCCGCGAATTCATCGATTTCGCCGGCGGCATCGCCGTCAACTCGCTGGGCCATTGCCACCCGCAGCTGGTGGCGGCCTTGACCGAGCAAGCTTCCAAGCTGTGGCACGTGTCCAATGTGTTCACCAACGAGCCGGCCTTGAAGCTGGGCAAGCTGCTGACCGAGACCACCTTCGCCGAGCGCGTGTTCTTCTGCAACTCCGGCGCGGAAGCCAATGAAGCCGCCTTCAAGCTGGCGCGCAAATACGGGTCCGATCACTTCGGCCCGGAAAAGAACCAGATCCTGGCCTGCAAGAACTCCTTCCACGGCCGCACCCTGTTCACCGTCAGCGTGGGCGGCCAGCCCAAGTACACCGAAGGCTTCGGCCCGGTGCCGGGCGGCATCGCCCACTTCGAATACAACGACATCGCATCGCTCAAGGCGGCCATCTCCGACCAGACCTGTGCGGTGGTGATCGAACCCATCCAGGGCGAGGGCGGCGTGATGCCGGCCGACAAGGCCTTCCTGCAAGCCGCGCGCGAGCTGTGCGACCAGCACAATGCGCTCTTGGTGTTCGACGAAGTGCAAAGCGGCGTGGGCCGCACCGGCTCGCTGTTCGCTTACCAGGAATACGGCGTGACCCCGGACATTCTCAGCTCCGCCAAGGGTATTGGCGGCGGCTTCCCGATCGGCGCGATGCTGACTACGGAGAAAGTAGCCAAGAGCTTCGGCATCGGCACCCACGGCTCCACCTACGGCGGCAATCCGCTGGCTTGCGCGGTGGCGCACAAGGTGCTGGAACTGGTCAACGAACCAGCGGTGCTGGACGGCGTGCGCGCCAAGCATCAGCGCTTCGTCGACGGCCTGAACGCGATCAACGCCAAATACCTAGTGTTCAAGACCGTGCGCGGCATGGGCCTGCTGTTGGGCTGCGTACTGACCGACGCTTACGCCGGCCGTGCCAAGGAGTTTCTGAAAGCCGCTGAAAAGCAGGGACTGATGTTGCTGGTGGCCGGCCTGAGCGTGGTGCGTCTGGCTCCGTCGCTGGTGATCGAGGATAAGGACATCGACGAAGGCCTGGCGCGTTTCGAGGCCGCCATCGCCGAGCTGACCTCCGCTCAATAAGGGCCTCGCGGCACTGATTCCGGGCGGCCGCCGCGGCCGCCCTTGCTCCAGACACAAATACTGTTATCCCCCACGTTCCTGCCCCCGGCTGGCGCGCGGGCGATGCTGCGCCGCGGTCCCGCCGCGGCCTGGCCGGATTTCAGCGATTAGGGGAGATGTCCCATGCTTACCGTGCGTCCTGTCCGCACCTCCGATCTGCCCGCCATCGAACGCATGGCGGTGGCCAGCGGCATCGGTGTCACCAGCTTGCCCAACAACCGGGAAAAGCTGTTCGAACGCATTCAGCAGTCCGTATCCGCCTTCGAACACGAAGCCACCGGCGATTCCGGCTGCGAATACTATATGTTCGTGCTGGAAGAAGGCGGCCAGGTGCTGGGCACCGCGTCGATCAACGCTTCCGCTGGTTTCGACGAGCCCTTCTACAGCTACCGCAGCGAGATCTTCGTGCACGCCTCGCGCGCGCTGAAGGTCAACAACCGCGTGCACGTGCTGAATATGTGCCATGACCTGACCGGCATGGTGCAGCTGTGCGGTTTCTACGTGGACAGCCATCTGGAGCCGTTGGCCGCCGAGCTGCTGTCGCGCGCCCGGCTGCTGTTCATCGCCAGCAAGCGCGAGCGCTTCGGCCGCCGCGTGATCGCGGAGATGCAGGGCATTCACGACGACGCCGGCCAATCGCCGTTCTGGAACGCCATCGGCCGCCGCTTCTTCAATATGGATTTCCTGCAGGTGGAGCAGGCTTTCGTCAGCCACAGCAAGACCTTCATCGCCGAGCTGATGCCCAGCTACCCTATCTATGTGCCGCTGCTGCCGGACGAGGCGCAGCACGCCATCGGCCAAATCCACGCCAGTTTCGAGCGCTCCTGCCAATTGCTGTGCAACGAGGGCTTCGAGGCCGACAACTACATCGATATCTTCGACGGCGGCGCGGTGCTCACCGCCGAAGTGGACCGGCTGAAAACGCTGGAAACCAGCCGTTGTTATCCGGTGGAAGTGCTGGCCAGCCTGCCGGAGCAGGCGCAGCCGCAGCTGTTGAGCAATCTCGAATCCAGCGAATTCGCCGCCGCGGTGTGCCGCGTGGCGGTGGTGGACGGGGTCGCCTTCATCAATCCCGACGCCGCCCGCGCGCTGGGCCTCGCCAGCGGCGGCCAGGTCCAGGTGGCCGGCCTGCAGCAGAAGGAGTCCGCAGCATGATGTTCATCCGCCCCGTAGCTCACAAAGACCTGGACGGCCTGATGAATCTGGCGCGCAGCGCCGGCGTCGGCCTGACCTCCCTGCCGGTCAACGAAGAGCGGCTGTCGCGCCGCATCGCCCGCTCAGTGCTGTCTTTCGCCGGCGAGCTGGACAAGGCCGACCAAGGCTATGTCTTCGTGATGGAAGACGGCGCCACCGGCGCCATCGCCGGCATCTGCGCGCTGGAGGCCGCGGTGGGCCTGAAGGAGCCGTGGTACAACTACCGCGTGGGGACCATCGTCCACGCCTCCGAGGAGTTGGGCGTGTATTCGCGCCACGACACTCTGTTCCTGTCCAACGACCATACCGGTTATTCCGAGCTGTGCACGCTGTTCCTGCACCCGGATTACCGCGCCAACCGCAACGGCGGCCTGTTGTCCAAGAGCCGCTTCCTGTTCTTGGCTCAGTTCCCGCAGCTGTTCGGCAAGCTGGTGGTGGCCGAGATGCGCGGCGTGTCCGACGAAGCCGGCCGCTCGCCGTTCTGGGAAGGCCTGGGCCGTCATTTCTTCTCCATCGACTTCGCTCACGCCGACTATCTGACCGGCGTCGGCCAGAAAGCCTTCGTCGCCGAGCTGATGCCCAAGCACCCGGTCTACATCGACTTCCTGCCGCCGGAGGCGCAGGCGGTGATCGGACAGACTCACGAAAACACCCGTCCGGCGGTGGCGATGCTGGAGTCCGAAGGCTTCCGCTACGAAGGCTATGTCGACATCTTCGACGCCGGCCCGACGGTGCAGGCCTATACCAGCGAAATCCGCGCGGTGAAGGAAAGCGCGGTGGCCGCCGCGCGGCTGGCGGACCCGCTGCCGGAAGGCGACAAGAACTTCTACCTGGTGTCCAACGACTCGCTGGCCGGCTTCCGCGCCATCCTGGCCGAGACGCTGGCGCCCACCCATGAAATCCTGCTGACGCCGGAACAGGCGCAGGCGCTGAATGTGGAAGAGGGCGGCCATCTGCGTTGCGTCGCGCTCTATCCCAAGGAGAATGCATAGTGAGCAGCTTATTCATCAATGGACAATGGCAAGAAGGCGCCGGCGCGGCGCTGAGCAAAACCAACCCGGCCGACAATAGCCCGCTGTGGCAGGGGCGCGCCGCCGACGCCGCCCAGGTGGACGCCGCCGTGGCCGCAGGCCGGGCCGCGTTCAAGCACTGGGCGCGCACGCCGCTGGACGCGCGCGTGGCGGTGGCCAAGCGTTTCGGCGAACTCCTGAGCGCCAACAAGGACGCGCTGGCCCGCGTCATCGCCCAGGAAACCGGCAAGCCGTTGTGGGAGGCGCTGACCGAAGTGACCACCATGGTCAACAAGGTGGACATCTCGCTGAAGTCCTATCACGAGCGCACCGGCGAACGCGCCGCCGCCATGGGCGACGCCCAGGCTGTGCTGCGCCACAAGCCGCACGGCGTGGTGGCGGTGTTCGGCCCCTACAACTTTCCCGGTCACCTGCCCAACGGCCATATCGTGCCGGCGCTCTTGGCCGGCAACGCGGTGATTTTCAAGCCGTCGGAACTGACGCCGTGGACGGCGCAGGAAACGGTGCGGCTGTGGGCCGAAGCCGGCCTGCCGGCGGGCGTGATCGCGCTGCTGCAAGGCGCGCGCGATACCGGCGCGGCTCTGGCCGGCCATGCCGGCATCGACGGCCTGTTCTTTACCGGCAGCTCCGCCACCGGCGCGCTGCTGCACAAGAACTTCGCCGGCCATCCGGACAAGATCCTGGCCTTGGAAATGGGCGGAAACAACCCGTTGATCGTGGAAGGCGTTCAGGATATTGATGCCGCCGTCCACCACATCGTCCAGTCCGCCTTCGTTTCCGCCGGCCAGCGCTGCACTTGCGCGCGCCGGCTGCTGGTGCCGCAAGGCGCATGGGGCGATGCGCTGCTGGCGCGGCTGGTGGAGGTGGCGGCCAAGCTGCGCGTCGGCAAATACGACGCCGAGCCGGCGCCCTTCATGGGCGCGGTGATCTCCAGCGCCGCCGCCGAGGCGCTGCTGCAAGCCCAGGCCGCGATGCTGGCCGCCGGCGGCAAGGCGTTGCTGGAAATGCGCCGGCTGACGCCGGACGCGGCGCTGCTGAGCCCGGGCATCATCGACACCACCGCCGCCGCGCGTCCGGATGAGGAATACTTCGGCCCGCTGCTGCAAGTGATACGCTACGCCGATTTCGATGAGGCCATCGCCATCGCCAACGACACCCGCTTCGGCCTGGCCGGCGGCGTGTTGTCGGACGAGCGCGAGCTGTACGAGCGCTACCTGCTGGAAAGCCGCGCTGGCGTGGTGAACTGGAACAAGCCCTTGACCGGCGCGTCCAGCGCCGCGCCCTTTGGCGGCGTGGGCGCCTCCGGCAACCATCGCGCCAGCGCCTATTACGCCGCGGATTACTGCGCCTATCCGGTGGCCTCGCTGGAATGCGACAGCCTGGCCGTGCCGGCTCAACTTTCGCCGGGGATCACGCTGTGAACGCCTATGAAGTGAATTTCGACGGTCTGGTGGGCCCGACGCATAATTACAGCGGCCTGTCCTTCGGCAATGTGGCGTCCACCAGTAATGTCAGCGCCGCGTCCAATCCCAAGCTGGCCGCCAAGCAGGGCCTGGCCAAGATGAAGGCTTTGCACGACCTGGGTTTCAAGCAGGGCGTGTTGGCCCCGCACGAGCGTCCGGACGTGGCCAGCCTGCGCCTGCTGGGCTTTGCGGGCAGCGACGCCGAAGTGGTGGCGCGCGCCGCCAAGGAAGCGCCGGCCATCCTGGCCGCGGCCAGCTCGGCCTCCTGCATGTGGACGGCCAACGCCGCCACGGTGAGCCCGTCCGGCGATACCGCCGACGGCCGCGTGCATTTCACCCCGGCCAATTTGAACAATAAATTCCACCGTTCGATCGAGCACCCAACCACCGGCCGGCTGCTGCGGGCGATGTTCGCCGACGAAGCCCGCTTCGCCGTGCATCCGGCGCTGCCGGCGCAGATGCACTTCGGCGACGAGGGCGCGGCCAACCATACCCGCTTCTGCGCCGAGTACGACGGCCCGGGCGTGGAGTTCTTCGTGTTCGGCGCGGCGGCTTTCGACGCCCGCTATCCCAAGCCTGCCAAATTCCCGGCGCGGCAGACTCTGGAAGCCTGCCAGGCGGTGGCGCGGCTGCATGGCCTGAGCGCGGAGCGCGTGGTCTACGCGCAGCAGGACCCGGACACCATAGACGCCGGCGTGTTCCACAACGACGTGATCTCGGTGGGCAACCGCCAGGTGCTGTTCCACCACGAGAAATCCTTCCTCGATCAGCACAAGGTGCTGGCCGAGCTGAGCGCCAAGCTGGCCGCCGCCGGCGGCAGCTTCGTGTCGGTGGAGGTGCCGGCGGCGGAGGTCAGCGTAGAGGAGGCGGTGAAGAGCTATCTGTTCAACAGCCAACTGCTGTCCAAGCCGGACGGCAAAATGATCATCGTGGTGCCGGAGGAGTGCCGCAATCAGCGGCGCGTCTGGGCTTACCTCGGCAAGCTGGTCGCCAGCGGCGGCCCCATCGACGAGGTGAAGGTGTTCGACCTCAAGCAAAGCATGCAGAACGGCGGCGGCCCCGCCTGCCTGCGGCTGCGCGTGGCGCTGTCCGCTGCGGAGATTGCCGCGGTCAACCCCAGGGTGCTGATGAGCGACGCGCTGTTCGCCACGCTCAACGCTTGGGTGGATCGCCACTACCGCGACCGCCTGAGCAGCGATGACTTGGCCGATCCGCAGCTGCTGATCGAAAGCCGCACCGCCTTGGACGAGTTGAGCGGCATTCTGGGTCTGGGCTCGGTGTATCCCTTCCAGCTGGGCTAAGAGCGGCTAACAAAACCCCTGATGCTGCGTTATCCCGACCTTGCCGTACTCAATGTACTGTCTGCGTCGGCGCGCCTTGCCTCAGCCGTAAAACGGAGTTTTGTTAGCCACTCTAAGAACCTGTTCACGATCTGCTGCGCGTCGTGAAGCGTTGCACGGTGAGTACAAGCTCAAAATGCTCATGTACCACGTGTACATTCCGCTTTTTCGCTCGTTTTCGCCTTGTCTCGCTCTTGCTCGCGAGATCGTGAACAGGCTCTAAGCGGGCGGAAACGTCAAACCGTCACTCCTGCGTCAAAACCACCACCAGCACGCTCTTGATCGCGCCGCTAGAGAGCGTGCTGGGCGTGGCTTTCAAGCGGGCGCGGAAAAAATGGGTAACGGTTTCGCCGTTGACGGTGAATTGGCCCTGACTTAATTTGTACAGACGGTTCAAATCCACTTTGGCGCCGTCCTGCTTTAGCACCTCAATCGCCACCCCCGTTGCGCAATCCGCACAGCTCTCATTGCCCAAGCTGCCGTCCGCCAGGATGGTGGCGGAGCTAAAACTGAAGCTGCCGTATTGATTGATCACCTCTGCCGCGGTCTGATCTCCGCAGCCGCCTATGCTCACGGTAAAAGGCTTCTCCTGCTGACTGGATAGGATTTGAGCCAGGGTTAGCGTCTTGAAGTCCACCGTAGTGGTCACGCCGGCTAAACTGCACTGGGAGAGGATAAGCGGAGGTGAGTTGGGGTCGACTTGCGGGTTGAAGGACCACACTGTGCTGCTCGTGAAGCCCGGCCAGTAAGAATCTATCACAAAAAAGGGGGAAAGCTTGATGGGATAACGCCCTGGCTTGAGCGAACTCATGGCTTTGGTGCGGATGAACTCCATTGCCCCTGGGACATCAAGCTGTAAGACTTGGCCTGCTTGCACATCGCTAAAACGCCGGAACTCCCCCCAGCCGCTGCACAAAATGGCTCGGCCATCTGTGTCGATGAAGCGCACGCCCACGCCATCCAACCCCGTTCCGCAAACCGTACCAGCCTCCCCGGTGCCAGGGCGTATTTGCAAGGCGAAATTGGCGACAGGTGGGGGAAGCGGGCCTGAGCAAGTGAGGGAGGGGCCTCTGATTTTGGCGCGGCCCAGCACCCCGTTCACTGGCACCGAGGCAAAAGGCCGGATGGATTCCACCTCAACCCAGGTAATATTAGTGCCCAGTGCGTCTTTTAGGTTATGGCACGCATTATTATACGTCTCCCAAGGCCCCGCGTTCACCGAGGACGCCAGCCATAGGTTCAGGCATCCGCACAGCAACAGCGCGGTAGGGCGCATGGCCCCCGCCAGGCGGGGCAAGGCGCCTGTCCGCCTGCCGCTTGGCTGATAAGCGAGGGTTCCGGCACTCCTGGCCGTGTTTTCTCGCGTATCGTGCTTACTCAAAATCAAACCTCAAGGTGGCGGAGCCCTGGAACGGCGCCGGCGAGGGCCGCGTTGTCATCTTCACCGGCCAGGCCAGTAATTGGAACTGCGCTTGCTGGCTTTGATAGTCCAGCGCGATGGGGATGTGTTGAGAGCCGGCCGGAGTGGCGCCCGGCGGCGTGGGCGGCACCAGCTTGCCGCTGCTTTCCATGGCGATGCCCACCGCTGAATGCGAGGTGGCCAGGTAGCGCGGGTCCTGCCCTTGAGGCTGGCCTTCCAGCGATAGCTGGACGGCGGCCCCGGAAGCAATATTATTGCACTGGATTTGGAACGTGCGTTTGACCGCGTTTTTATCAGCGCCGCCGGGCGTGGCCAGCGCCTCGGGCGGCAGCGCGCCAAAGTCGATGCTGGCCACTTGTCCGGCCGCCAGCGTGCAGCTTTGTGGCATCGAGACGTTCAGGCTCATGACTAAATTTTCCAGTGGGAAAGCGTTATATTCGGCGGAACTGTCCGTCGCGCCCAGAAGCTGGAATACAACGAAAGCCGGCACGTTGACGGTCCCGGAAAAAGGCTTGCTGATTCGCAGGTGCACCCGTCCGCGGGTGCCGGTATCCAGGTTATGGCGATCCACCATATAGCTGCTCACCGCGGTATTGTATGTGCAGGAGTCTTCTCCTTGAGCCTCATCATTGGTGAGGGGGTTCCACCAGGGCAGCGGCATATAACGTTGAACCGCCCCGCCCAAAAATAGCTCTACTCCCACTTCAACATAGGGATTAATCCTAAAAAACTGGATATCTTTGCCGTTGATCGTCTCCCCGCCGGCTGATTCTAGCCAGATTCGGGTGAAAAAATAGGTCCGGCGAGGGGTTTTGCTAGTAGAGCAAAAACAAGTGGCGCTGTATTTATCAAGCTGCCAACTGTGGACGTTTGGTAGCAGAGTGCCCGCCGCCGGGTTTTCCGCTGCGTTGTGATACGTCTTGCTAAAGTGGAAGGTGGGAATACTAAAACTGGCATTCGTACAAACGCCCGCGTGGGTGATTCCGCTTAGCGCCAGCCAGCTTGTGGCAAGCGTGGATGCCAAAATGGTTTTTATCGTCATTTTCATTGGAATATAAGAAAACTCTGAAAAGAAAAAACTGTTACCGGCAGTGAGTTTTCCAAAAAGCGATTCCATACATAGGAATACACCGAGGTGGTAAGTCCGGATGTTCTTACCTTTACCTATATGGGCAATGGAGGATGGGAGGACGTCGTTTTAAAAGCGCAAGGAGATTCTATGGGCGGCATGGTGCTAAATTCTGTAAGAATTTACGTAAAGCTCATTAGGAATCTACTTAAAAATAGCGCCTTAAGAGCCGGCTAAAATTTTTGCGATTCAGGGCGAAACACAGCGAAAACAGCGGAAGGGGCAAAATGGCCATGGAGCGGCTCATTCAGTCAATGGACCGGCGCTCGGGCCCCGGAGCCCGAGGTGTTTAGAGCGGCTAACAAAAGCTCGCAGAGGATCTGAGCCAAGACGAGCCGACGCCGGCCGTTCCCGTCGCGTGACTGATGAATGTGTTTACGATCTCGTGAACTAGGGCGAGACAAGGCGAAAACGAGCGAAAAAGCGCAAGGCTTGAGGGGGGCATGAGCATTTTGAGCTTGTACTCACCCTGCAAGGCTTCACGAAGCGCAGCAGACTTTGAACAGGTTCTGAGAGCTTGGAGTGTGCACGTGGTGTATGAGCATTTCGAAGACGCCCTCACTATGCCGCGTCACACGGCCCCCGACAGATCGTAAGCGCTGCTTAGACCCGCTAACAAAACCCCTGATCCTGCGTTGCGCCTCCTTGCCGTACAACTGGTACTGCCTGCGTCGGCGCGCCTTGGCTCAGGTTCTCTGCGAAGTTTTGTTAGCGGCTCTTAGTGGCGGATCTGGGTGCTGCCGGCTTCGGCCAGCGCTTCCAGCAGCAGGGCGGTGCTGGCGCCGGGCAGGTTGAACGGGTCCAGCCTAGCCTGGGCGGAATAGCGCAGCAGCAGCGAGGCGTTGAGTTTTTCCATCATCACCTCCGCCATGCTCCAATTGGCGAAGCGGCGTTGCTCCACTTCCTGATAATCCAGCAGGGTCAGACATTGATGGCGCGGGTCGTGGGCCAGTTTCTGGTACAGCAGGTTGACCTCGGCGCGGCCACCCTCCAGAGATTGAACGAACACGTCCTTGCTGTAGCACAGCACCCCGGTGATGCCCTGAGCCGGATTGTATTTGCGAGCGGCGATCATGATGTCGTCCACCAGATCGCTGTCTATGGATTTGTGCGCGCGGCTGCAATAAGTCAGGCGTACCAGCATGATGTGCCCCTTCGATGGAAAGACGCCGCGCCAGACTGGCGAGGCCCCGCTTTCATCTTAGCTGGTGCGCGGCGTCTTGCCGCTGGCCTTAGAGCCTGTTCACGATCTCGCGAGCAAGAGCGAGACTAGGCGAAAACGAGCGAAAAAGCGGAGTGTACACACGGTACATGAGCATTTTGAGCTTGTTTTTAACGCCGTATCGCCGCAGCGCAGCAGACCGTGAACAGGTTCTTAGAGCCTGTTCACGATCTTACATGCGCTCATTGAAATGCAATGTAGATACGCGGTTTCCTATGTATCTACGCAAGGTTGCAAGGCACTAAAAAAGACCTTGAACTGACTCACGGAATCGGTTCAAGGTCTATTGTGCATCGTAAAACTGAGCGTTTCTGGATGCGGCCGCAAGCTCTTGCCTCGCTGCTGCCCTCGAAGCTTTGAACAGGCGCTTTATTTGTGCATCAAGGACAGGAATTCGCGGCGCAGATTGGCATCGCTCAGGAAGGAGCCGCGCATCACGCTATTGGTCATCTTGCTGTTGCTGTCTTTCACTCCGCGCCAGTGCATGCAGAAGTGGTCTGCTTCCATCACGATGGCCAGGCCGTCCGGCTGCAGTTTTTTCATCAGCAGGTCGGCAATCTGCGATACCGCTTCTTCCTGGATCTGCGGGCGGGTCATCACCCAATCTATCAGCCGCGCGTATTTTGAGAGGCCGATCAGGTTGGAATGTTCATTGGGCATCACGCCCACCCAGACGCGGCCGATGATGGGGCACAGGTGGTGGGAGCAGGCGCTGCGCACCGTGATGGGGCCCACGATCATCAGCTCGTTCAACTGCTCCACATTGGGAAATTCGGTGCTGGCCGGCATCGCCACATAGCGGCCGCGGAAGACTTCCTTGATGAACATCTTGGCCACGCGCTTGGCGGTGTCCTGGGTGTTGTGGTCGTGTTCAGTGTCGATCACCAGGCTTTCCAGCACCGCTTTCAGTTTTTCCTGAACCTCGGTTTGCAACTGGTCCAGCTCGCCGTCTTCGATATAGGCGGCGATATTGTCGTTGGCGTGAAAACGGACGCCGGCTTGCTGCAGGCGGCTGCGGATGCGCTGTGAGACCGGCAGATGGTCAACGGTATTGGTCTTGTTCATTGTGTTGGCAGTCTCGGATGCTTATTTATCATTTTGGCGCCGCCATGGCCGGCGGCTCTATCCATTGCGCATGATTTGGGACGGGGCAGGCGGTGGGCGCTTCCCCGCAGGGCGGCGTGGTTGGAGCCTGGCCGATGCGACAGGAACGCTCCATGTTAGCACAAGCGCCGGAGCGTATCCGCAGCCGATGAGCCTAGTAGAAACCCTTAGCCCATCAGGGCTTGACGTGAAAAGTCCTTAATTTGGCTGGTATGCAAAGTCAATGATGGAGGCCGGCTGTACATGATCTTGCTGTCCTTTTGGACGGGGATGGACATGGGGCGGCGAGACCTTGCCGTGGCGGCGCAAGCCTTGGCCGCGCAGGAGACGAGGGTGAAGGCCGCGGCTCCCTTCGTGTGCATTGGTGTTTTCGACACAGAGATTATTCGGATTGAATTTCCGCCCGCCTGGATTACCACTCACATAACGACGACAACTTATGAAGAGGGGTGGGGCGGTATGAATAGTCAACAAGGCAACGGCCAGCAACGCTGGGCCCGGGACTATGTGTTCGACGCATTGAGCGAGTTGGGCATCCATCGCATTTTCGGCGTGCCGGGCACCAATGAAATCCCCATCATCGACGGTACGTCCTACCCGGAAAACCAGGTGGAGTACATCGAGTGCCTGCATGAGAACATCGCCATGGGCGCGGCGATGGGGTCGGCGCGGATGACCGGCAAGCCCGGCGTCGTGGTGGTGCATGTCACCCCGGGCATAGCCCACGGCATCGGCAATCTGTTCAACGCCTGGCGTTCGCAGGCGCCGCTGGTGATTCTGTGTTGCCAGCAGCAGAACGAGCTGGTCACCCAAGAGCCTTTGTTGGCCTCCAACCTGGTGGACCTGGCCCGGCAGTACACCAAGTGGGCGCATGAGGTGCGCACCGAGCAAGAGCTGCCCATGGTGTTGCAGCGCGCCTTCAAGGAGGCGATGGCGCCGCCCAACGGGCCGGTGTTCGTCGCCATTCCCTGGGAGTTCACCATGAGGCGCATCGGCGACGGCGACCGCCTGCCCGGCATTACCCGCATCTCCCCGCACTTCACCGCCGACGCCGACGCCATCCGCCAAGCGGCCGCCATGCTGCGCGAGGCGCTGAACCCGCTGATCGTGGTGGGCGACGCCGCGGGTTACGCGGAGGCCTGGCCGGAACTGCAGGCGCTGGCGGAGTTGATCGGCGCGCCGGTGTCGCTGCAAACCTTCAGCAGCCTGGCCAACTTCCCCAATGGAGATTACCACTGGCAAGGCGAACTGCCCGGCGGGCAAAAAGACTTGCAGAAGGTTTTTGCCGGTCATGACGTGGCTTTTTTGTGCGGTTTCAGCAATCAGGCCCAGGTCACCGTGTTCAAGTACAGCGACGGCCCCTTGATTCCACCCTCGGTGCGTCAGGTTTACCTGAGCAACAACAGTTGGGACATCGGCAAGAACTACTACGGCGAGTGCGCCTTGTTCGGCGACATCAAGGCCACTTTGCCGCTGCTGAACCGGGAGATCGGCGATCAGCCGTCGGCGGCCGCGCGGCAACGCAATGAGCTTTTGCGGCAAAAGGCCGAAGCGCGGCGTGAGCAATGGGATAGGTATCTGGGCGAGGCGATGCGGCAGCAAGAAATCTGGGCGGTGGTGATCGCCGACGCCTTGCGCCTGGAAATCCGCGAACGCGGGCTGGAAAAGCAGTTCGTCTACGTGCACGAAGCGGTGTCGGACCCGGCGCCGTTCCAGTACCTGTTGCCGTTCACCGAAGAGGCCGCCGCGCCTATCAGCTACTACTGCGTGGGCGGCGGCTCCTTGGGCTGGTCCATGCCCGCCACCCTGGGCATCAAGCTGGAGGAGCAAGGATGCCAAGGCATCGACACCCGTTTCGTGGTGGCGGCCACTGGCGACGGCTCCTCGCTGTTCTACCCGCAAACCTGGTGGACCGCGCAGCACCGCCAGCTGGGCGTGCTCTACATCATCACCAACAACCACGAATACCACACCCTGCAAATGGGGCTGCAACAAGTGGAGGCGATGTACGGCGACGCGGCCGGCTACGGTTGGCATGCGCGCACCCAGGATCCGGAATACCTGCGCATCCACCGGCCCAAGCCGGACTTCGTCGCCCTGGCCAAAGCCTTTGGCGGCATGGAGGGCGAAGTGGTGGCGCATCCGGAGGCGGTGCGCGCCGCGGTGCGGCGCGGGCTGGATCACGCACTGGCCGGCCGCGCCTATGTGCTGGACATGCAGACCGTGGGCCTGGACCAGCCGCCGCCCACGCCGCAGCAGGCCAACGCCCGCTACCGCAACCAGCCGCGGCTTGATTGCTTCCACACTCCGGACGGGGATGCCCAGCGCAATACGGACAACGGCCAGCCGGCCAATGTGCCGGTGATTTTCTGATCCCGG
Organism: Chromobacterium sp. Rain0013; assembly: GCF_015291765.1. Classification (NCBI taxonomy): domain Bacteria; kingdom Pseudomonadati; phylum Pseudomonadota; class Betaproteobacteria; order Neisseriales; family Chromobacteriaceae; genus Chromobacterium; species Chromobacterium sp. Rain0013. The sequence goes on along the minus strand of NZ_CP031514.1, from coordinate 4,145,264 downwards.
CTTCACTCAGCGAGGACGAGCAAACATGGCTAGCGAAAACATAGACATCGCCATTGTCGGCGGCGGCGTGTCCGGCGTGTACAGCGCCTGGCGGCTGCAACAGCATTATCCCCAGAGCAAGATCGCGGTGTTCGAGGCCAGCGATCACATCGGCGGCCGCTTGCTGTCGGTGCGGCCGCCGGACATCCCCGACATGGTGGCGGAACTGGGCGGCATGCGCATCCTGCCGGAGGTACAGCCGCTGATTTACGACTTGATCCAGGAATTGAACGCGCTGCTGCCGGCGCCGGAACAGATCGAGCTTTACCGTTTCCCGGTGGACGAACCGCAAAACATCGCCTATCTGCGCGGGGTTTACCTGCGCTTGCAAGACTTCACTACCGAGCCGGACAAAGTGCCGTACCGGCTCAACTTTCTGGATCGGGGCCAAACCGGCGGCAGCGTCATCATCGACGCCATCGAACAAATCGTGCCTGGCATCACCAATAAATCGCTGACCGAGGAAGAACGCCGGCTAATGGCGCAGGGCGCCAGCTTCGGCGGCGTGCCGCTGTACCAGCAGGGTTTCTGGAATGTGTTGTTCCGCGTGATCACCGGAGAAGCCTATCAATACGCCGAAGACACCGGCGGTTACGACTCCACGCTGTGCAACTGGAACGCCGCCGACGCCATCCCGTGGTTTTTGTCGGACTTTAGCGTATCGGCTCAATACATGGGGTTTTGCAACGGCTTTCAGCAAGTGCCGCTGGTGTTGGCCCAGCTGTTTGAACAAGCCGGCGGCGAGGTGCGCCTGGAAGCGCCGGTCAGCGGCGTGACGCGCAGCGAGCAAGGCTTTCAGTTCCAGGCGCAGGGCCGCACCGTGTCCGCCAAGACCCTTATCCTGGCAATGCCGCGCCGCGCGCTGGAACTACTGTCCGCCACCAGCCCCTGGTTGCAGGAGTCCGCGCGCTTTCAGCAATTGACCGCCAGCGTCACCCCGCGGCCGCTGTTCAAGCTGTTCACCACCTACAACAGCCCTTGGTGGCTCAATACCGGTTACAGCAAGGCCGACGGCGAATACGTGCCGGTCAAGTCCGGCCGTTCCGTCACCGATTTGCCAGTGCGCCAGACTTATTACTGGCCGCGCAGCAACGGCCAGTCCGCCTTGCACGGTCACGCCATGTTGCTGGCCAGCTACGACGACGGCGACAACACCGGTTTTTGGGACGGCTTGCGCGGCCGTCGTCACAGTGCCTGGAAGAAGGGCCTGGAGGTGGCGGAGCTGGCCGATCCCTTCATCGGCGCGGATGACCATGTGCGCGCCAATGAACTGAGCTGGCACCGCTACAAGGCCCCGCGCATGATGACCGAGGAAGTTACCCGCCAGCTGACGGTGATGCACAGCCTGTCCTATACGCCCAAAGTGCGCAACGCCGCTTTCCGAGACTGGGGCGACGACCCGTTCGGCGGCGGCTGGAACAGCTGGAACATCGGGGTGAAAAGCTGGGAAGTGAAACAGCAGATCATCCAGCCGCTGGACGGCCAGCCGCTGTATGTGTGCGGCGAGGCTTATTCCGACGCCCAAGGTTGGGTGGAGGGCGCTTTACAGACGGCGGACATGATGTTGGCCAAGCTAGTCTGAGTTCCTGTTTTGGCCTGCCGCGCGTCGGCAGGCTGAGACAGGGGCGTTGATGTGCTGCCGGAAGCGGGACGGGGCTGCCTGTTCCGCCTTAAACCTGTTTGCGCTCTTGCGAGACTAGGCGAAAACGGTTGAGAAAGCGGAGTGTGCACAAGCTACATGAGCATTTTGAAGTCGCACTCATTGAGCCGCGTTTCAAGAGGCGCAGCAGATCGTAAACAGGTTCTTAGGCGCTCTGGCTTTCAGGGCACTGTAGAAGCCGCGCGGCTAGTTGAGTCTCGGCTGGATCGGAGGCGCTCATAACGCGTGCCGCTCAATGATGGCTGTCAGCGCGTCGAATAGCTGTGCCAGGTTCTTGGCGGTTTTTTCTTCCAGCGGTTGATCCCAGTCTCCATGCTGAATCACATAAATGCGAAAACGACCGCGCGGATTGAATTCCGGATACCAGCCAACATCAACCAGAAGTCCAAGTGGCTCGCACTCTATTTGCAGAATGTCTTCCTTCAAGGAGAACAGTAGGGTTTCATCGCCAAGGTTGAACGTTTCGTCGATATCGCTGAGGGCGTCATAGCTGACAATGGAGCGGGAGAGTTTGAGCTTGTTTTTCATGGGCAGGGGTTGATTCTCCATAAGAGCGGGAGCTTCTTTTCGCTTAAGCCTTGCTTTGCTTGCTAACTTTGAACAGGGTAGAAGCACCCCGTCGCCGCGGGGTGTTTGTCATTATGCCCTCAAGCCGATCTACGCACTCCGCTGGCCGCTTTGTCGGCGCGGGGATTGCGAGGGTTTAGGCTGATCCCTGTCCTGGGTCTTGCTCCACCCGCTCCAGCCGCGCCACCACGGCGTGCGGCGGCAACAGGGTGCCGGGAGAGAGCACGGCATTGGCGCCGATGCGGCTGTGGTCGCCCACCAATGCGCCAAATTTCTGCGTGGGCATCGTCCAGGCTTGCTGGCGGCAGCGCAGAGTGATGGTCTTGTCGCGGCGTTCGTTCCAGTGATTGGCGATGACGGCGCCGGCTTCCATATTGACGTCCGCGCCCAGCACGGAGTCTCCGACGAAGTTGAAGTGAGCCAGCCGCGAGTAGGGGCCGACGACGCAGGTTTTGAGTTCCGATCCCGGCCCCACCGTCACGTCGTTGGCCAGCGCCACGCCGTCGCGCAAATAGGCGTGGGCGGCTACGCGGCAATTGGGGCCTATCAGCAGAGGGCCTTTGAGCACTGCGCCGGCTTCTATCGTAGCGCTGCGATGGATGGCGATGTCTCCGTCCACTGCCCAGTGCGCGAGGTCCAGCAAGGCGCATTGCCGCGCCAGGCTGTCGGGCAACTGGCCAAGCCAGTGCCATGGGGGCTGGGCGCTGTCCAGCCAGGGAAAGTGGGTGAGCAGATCGGCGAACAATTCGGCGGGGAGGGCGGAGGGCATGATTGGGCCTGGTGCGTGCGGGGATTTGTATTGTAGAGCCGGCGGAGCAAGGCGGCCAGAAGGCCGCCGCGGCGTCAGATTTCGTACACCCAGCTGATGGAGTCGCCGGGGCGTTCCACTTGGGGCGACTCCAGACTGAACAGCTCCATTTTGCGCAGCGGCGGCGAGTACAGGTGCAGGGTGACCAGGTCGTCGCCGTAGGGCTGGAGGTTGGAGATCTGATGGATGTCCAGATGGCTGTTGATGGTGAGGCTGCCGCTTTCCAGGCGGTGCGACTCCACCGCGTACACCAAGCCATGATCGGTGCGTTCGAACACGGTTTCGGTGGCGGTGCCTTGCAGCACGCGCAAGCCGCACAGGCTGCCGCGGTGATTATGGATGCGGCTGCGTTGGGTGCTGCGCCAACAGAGCAGCAAGAGCTCGCACCAGGGGCTGAGATAGATCTGGTTGCGGCGGTAGCGTTCGTCGCTGAATTGGCGGAAGGGCAGCAGATCATCCGGGCCCAGTTGCAGCGAATCGTGAAACCGCTGGATCTGCTCAATGTTCAGATTGGCCTGGTAGGCGTCCAGTTGCCGCAGCGAGGCGGTCAGGCTGGGGCTCAGGGCGAAGGAAGACTGCGCGGCGGCGCATAGCGTGTCGTTCATCGGTTTCTCCTTTGGCCGGCGCGGCCGCGGACAGTGGGTTCTGTCCGTCGGGCTGAAGCGGGGACGGCGTTTTTCTGACTGGACCCGCGCCGGCAAAGTTCGCGGCGGTGGTCCGCGCTATGGTTTCGGTATAGCCGATGAGGCCGCGGGCTGGTTGCCTGAATGGGCAGGTTTCAGCCGTTTGGCGCGTTGGAGGCTTCGCCATGGCGTCGCAGCGCGGACCGCGCCCGGCGCAGGCCCAGCGCGATGGCCAGCGCCAGCAAAGGCACCGCTGCGGCGGTGGCCAATTCCACGTTGATGGGCAGGCCGGCGGCCTTGGCGCCTTTGAACAGATAGCCGATCAGGCCGGCGCTGTAATAAGTGATGGCGGCGATGGACAGGCCTTCCACGGTTTGTTGCAGGTGCAGCTGCATGGCGGCGCGGCGTTCCATCGAGGTGAGCAGCGCTTGGTTCTGCCGTTCGCGGCGGATGTCCACGCGGGTGCGCAGCAGCGCGGTGGCGCGGTTGACCCGCGCGGCCAGCTCGCGCTGGCGAAAGGCCACGGCGCGGCAGGTGTCCATGGCGGGGGCCAGACGGCGTTGCACGAATTGCTGGAAGGGTTGCAGGCCGTGGATGCGGCGTTCGCGCAGTTCGGCGACGCGGTTGCGGACGATGTCGTAATAGGCGAGAGAGGCGTTGAAGCGGTGGTCGGTGCGGGACAGCGCGTTTTCCGCTGCGCCGGCCAGCTCGGTCAGCCGGTGCAGCAGCTGCGGTTCGCTGTCGGCGGCCGCGCCGCTTATGGCGCCGGTCAGCTCGGCCAGTTCCTCGTCCACTTTGGCCAGCTCCGGGGCGATGCTTTTGGCCACCGGCAGCGCCAGCAGGGCCAGCATGCGGTAGGTTTCCAGCTCCAGCAGCCGCTGCAGCATCCGGCCGGCTTGGCGGCGGCCCATGTAGAGGTCCGCCAGTAGATAGCGGGAGAAACCGTCCGGATGGATGCGGAAATCGGTGTAAGCGCGGCCGGCGCCGTCTCCTATCTCCGCGCCCGCCAGTTCATGGCCGTTGAAGCATAGGGCGGCCAGGTCCTCGATGCGCAGCGGCAGCGCTCCGGGCGACAGCAAGGCGGCATGGGCGGCCACCAGCACGTTGCCGGGCAACAGATGCAGCCAGGCCGCCGGCAGGGCCTGCAAAGCGGGTTGGGCGAAGGGGCTGGATTCCGCGCCGTGGGCAAGAATGGTGAAACTGGAGAATTCGCCGTGCCGTTCCCAGCGCACGAGGCCAAACGGGGCGTCCAGTTGAAATTGACCGGCCTCGGGGTCCTGGACGGGCTGGCCTAACTGTTGGGCCAGCTCCCTGCATAGCCAGTTTTCCTGTTCTCGGCTGATGTGGCGGTGCAGATAGGCCAGGTAGCTGATCCGGTTGTCGGCGGCTATCTGCAGCGCTGGCCTGGCGTGGGCTTCGTGGTTAAGTTGCCGGCGCTGCGGGTGTTCGTTAAGGCGGAGGCGGGGCGGATCGGAGAGTTCGGCTGTCATGACGGGCTCCGGTGGCGGGTGGGCAGTCTTCAGCATAAAACGTTTCATGCTGCAATGCAGCATATTTTGACGCCGGATTGTTTCGCCATGAAGAAAGGGCGGCCGTGGCCGCCCTCTCGCTATGTTCTCGGTTTTTGAATCGGTATTTTGTCCCTCTTGCCTTGGGATGTGATCGCCGCTCTGCTTAGCACCCGTCTACAATCTGCTGCGCGTCGGCGATACAGCATTGAAACCGTCATCGAAATGCTCGCGCACCACCAGTACATTCCACTTTCTCCGCCTTTTCCGCCTTGTCTCGCCCGGTTCGCGAGAACATAAACAGGTTTTGAAAGCCGCGAACAAAACCTTGTGGAGAGCCTGATCCCAGAAGGCGCGACGCGGAATCAGGGGGGCGGGTCACAGGCCTGCTATGGCTGGCTGGTGACAGCGTCCGGCGCGACCAGGGCAAGTGTTTTGCCGTGTCGCCTCATCAGCAGGTAGTAAGTTGAAAACCCCAACCCGCAGCCGATGAACCAATTGAAGTTGGCAAGCGTTTCCCATGAGCTGAAGATGATGATCAGACCAATGAGCACGGAGGGGGCCAAGGCGTAAAGGGCTTTGGGGTTGACGCCGTTTTGGTACCAGTAATGGCCTCCAGCCCGATTGCTGTAGAGGTCGTCGACATGGATGACGCGATGACGGATCAGGTAGAAATCGGCAATCAGTATGCCGAACAGGGGGCCGATAAAAGCGGCCAGTACGTCCAGCGTATAGTGGATGACCTGAGGGGAGTTGAACAGGTTCCAGGGCGTGATGAAAATCGAGGCAAAAGCCGCGATGAAACCGCCGGTCCGCCAACTGATGTGTTTGGGGGCGACATTGGAAAAGTCGAAAGCCGCGGAAACGAAGTTGGCCACGATGTTGATGCCAATCGTCGCAGTGACGAAAGTGAAGCCTCCCAGCACGGCGGCCAGCGTATTGTCGATTCTGCCGACGGTTTCGATGGGGTCGGTAATCATGCGGCCGAATACCGGCAGGGTTCCGGAAGTGATAACCGCGGTGACGATGGAAAACGCCAGGAAGTTGACCGGCAGGCCCCAGAAATTGCCGCGTTTGACCTCTTCGAATGTTTTGCCATAACGGGAAAAGTCGCCAAAGTTGAGCATGGGGCCGGAAAAATATGAAACCACCAGGGCGATGGCGATCGCCATCTGGCCCAGGGCGAGAAGGCCCTGATGATTTGTTTCGCTCAGCGTGGGGCTGATATTGGAGGGGCCCGCCCGCCAGACTATCCACGCTGCGAGTAGCAGCATGACGGCGTACACCGCGGGGCCGGCCCAATCAATGAATTTTCGGATGGATTCCATGCCATGCCAGAACACGATGGCCTGCAGCGTCCACATAATCATGAATCCCAGCCAGCCAAGGTATGACAAGCCTAGCAGGCTGCCGTGGGTAAGGCCTGCGAGTTGAGGAAAGAAGCGCAGCAGTATGATGTTGAGCGCGCTGGAAGCCAGGAAGGTTTGTATGCCGTACCATGCCACGGCGATCAGCCCGCGGATGATGGCGGGCACGTTTGCGCCGTATACGCCGAAAGACATGCGACAGACCACGGGATAAGGGATGCCGGCTTGTTGGCTGGGTTTGGCCACCAGATTGCAGAATAGGTTCACAAGACAGATGCCGATCAGCAGGGAGAGCAGAACCTGCCAGACGTTGAGGCCTAGAGCGAACAGGCTGCCGGCAAACACATAGCCTCCAACGCTGTGCACGTCCGACATCCAGAAGGCAAAGATGTTGTACCAGTTCCAGTTCTGCTGCTTGAGAGCGCCGAGGTCTTCATTGTATAGCCGGTCGCTATAGCTGGCGGGGCGTTGCTCTGACATAGGGTGACTCCTGATGGGGGTGAGTCTCTCCTTTTTTGTCTACGATTTATTTGTTTTCGTATACAAAATAAAGGACCATTGCTATGGTTTTGTAAGACTTGATTGCCGTCTATTTTGTTACAAAACATTGCTTTAGCAGGCCATTTGCCAATCCGCTGATTTAAATGCTTTTTTTATTTGGACACTAATGGCGCATTGTATTTTGCGTTTTTTATTGTGTACAATCTTGCTAGTTATTGTGAACAATTTTGTTGTTTTGATGGTCGGCGTTGTTTTGCGTCGCGGATGGAGCTCGGAAGGGGGAATGGTGTCAGGGCGTAGCAAGGAGGATGACGTGGCTTTGGATGAGGCCGTAGCCAGGGACGCGCTGGTGTACGAGCATCTGCTGACGGCCATTTACGAGGCGCAGTTGCCGCCAGGCACTAAATTGCCGGAGGATGCGCTGGCGGAGGCTTTTGGCGTGAGTCGCGCAGGGGTGCGCAAGGCCTTGCAGCGTCTGTCGATTGCTAGGCTGGTTGATTTACGTCCGAATAAAGGGGCCTCGGTGGCGGAGCCGACGGTGCAGGAGTCGCGCGATGTTTTCGCCGCCAGAAGGTTGATCGAGTGCGGCGCTTTGCCGCAGGCCATGGCCAATTTGCGCAAGAAAGATCTGGCCGCGCTGGCGGACGCGCTGCGGCAAGAGTGCAAGGCCCAGCACGAGCAGAACCGATCGGCGGCCATTACGTGGTCCGGCGCCTTCCATCTGCGGCTATTGTCCATCGCCGGGAATCAACTCTTGACCGATATCCTGCATGAATTGATTGTGCGCAGCTCTTTGATCATTGCCCGCTACGGCACGCCGATTGCCGGTTCATGCCGCCATGCCGATCATCAGCAGATTCTCGAACTGATGGAGAGCGGACAAGTGGATGACGCGGTGCAGTGGATGCGGCGTCACCTGGACGCTGTGGAGGGCAACTGTCAGTTTGAAGAACAGAGCGCCGCCGGGCCGGATTTGAGGGCTGTGTTGCACGGTATCGCCAAGCGGCGCAGCGGCCGATAAATGGCGTTTGTTCATGGAGCGTGCTCATGAAGATTTGCGTGATTAATCCTAATACGACCGCGGATATGACCGAGCGTATCCGTTTGGCCGCGGTGCGGGCCGCCAGACCCGACACCTTGATTGTGGCCAGGAATCCTGAGGATGGGCCGGTGTCGATTGAGTCGCATTTTGACGAAGCGGTCAGTGTGATCGGGGTATGCGAGGAGGTCATGGAGGGCGCGCGGCAAGGCTGCGACGCTTACGTTGTGGCCTGCTTTGGCGACCCCGGTTTGAACGCGGCGCGGGAACTGGTGCGCGCTCCGGTTGTGGGGATCGCGCAGGCCGCTTTCCAAATGGCGTCCTTGATCGCCACGCGTTTTTCGGTGGTCACCACATTGAGCCGCACTTGCGTGATCGCCGAGCATTTATTGCATAGCTATGGCTATGCCCATCTTTGCCGGCGGGTGCGCGCCGCAGAGGTGCCGGTGCTGGATCTGGAACGAGACCCCGACCTCGCTTACCGGCTTATCGTCGAGGAGGCGCGCAAGGCCCGGGACGAGGATGGCATCGGCGCCATTGTGCTGGGGTGCGCGGGGATGGCGGATCTGGCTCCCCGTATCGGAGAGGCGATTGGCCTGCCGGTTGTGGAGGGGGTGGGAGCGGCGGTGGTATTGGCGGAGTCGCTAGTCGCTCTGGGCCTGCGGACCAGCAAGACGGGCGACCTGGCTTTCCCTCCGCCAAAACATTTTTCCGGGCGTTTCGCCGCTTTTTCGCAATAGCGGGCAGGCCCCAATGAAAACAGAGCGGCTTTGGCCGCTCTGTTTGTTTGGGCGCGTCGGCTTCAGTCCGGCAGATTCAGCGCCGCCGCGCCTTTGGCGTCGAACCAGGCCACGCCGCTGCCCAGCATCGCCTGGCCGTTGCGCACGAACAGATTGTGTGGCATCGGCTGTTTCAGTTGCTCCAGATAGGCCGGAGTGAAAATATCGCTCCATTCGGCTTGCAACTGGCGGACGTTGGCGATCTGGCGGCTGCCGCCCTTGTGGTTGATCCTAAGCGGAAAGTGCACGTAGCGGCTGGCCTGCTGAGCCTCGCCGGCAAGCGCTGCGCGCAGGAAGCCTTGCACCCGGGCTTCGAAAGCGGCGTCGCTTTCCTCTGTGACGTCCCGATACCAGCGGCCTTCGGAGGCCGGCGCCATGTCGCCCATGGTCAGCGTCACCGGCAGCGTCTTGGTTTTCAGCGTCCAGTCGCCGTCCAGGCCCACGCTGTTGTCGAAGCTAAGCGGCTGGCCGTCGGCGCTGCCGTTGCTTTTGAAGCGCAGTTTGAACACGCCGCCGCCCGGTTCGCTCAGCAGCAGGGTTTCGCCTTGCAGCTGGCCGCGCAGCGGGATGTCCTTCAGATAGCGGCCGTAGAAGTAGTGGCCGCCGTCGAAGCTTTTGCCGTTTTTCACCAGCAGGCTCATGCCGATGCGTTCCTGGCCCAGCGTGCCTTCCAGGTTGACGCGGTCGATGTCGTCTGCGGCGTGGGCCGCGCCGGCCAGACCGGCGAGCAGGGCGGCGGCCAGCAGGCCGCGGGATGCGAGTTTGAGCGCTGTCATGCGATGTTTCTCCGTTAACGGGCGATGAGGCGTTTGCGGTAGCTGGCGCGGTCTATTTCCTGGATTTCCACGCACAATTGCACTTCCATGCCCGACGGCAACGCGGCGCTGTCTGCCAGCGCTTGCAGGCTCAGCTCGGACAGCTGCTGTTTCTCCTCGGGGCTGCGTCCGCTGAGTATGGCCAGTTTGGCGTGGACGAAGCCGCGGGGCAGATCGTGGATGCCGATGCGGCAGGCGTCCAAGGCCACGGCGCGGCTTTTGATGTCGGCTTCTTCGAAGTGGCCGCTGGCCAGCAGCGCGCGGTTGATGTCCAGTAGCGCGTCCGCGGCGGCGAAGCCGGCCAGATTGCCGCTGTATTCCAGTGTCAGATGGGGCATGTGTGGGCCTGTGGTGTTGAGCCGCCTTCCGCTTGTGCCGGGCGGGCGAGGGAAGGGCTAGGCGGCGGTGGATACGCCATTGTATTGCAATGGCCCGGCGTACCCAAGCCCGGAGCAGGGAACAGCGGAGGCGGCGGCGGAAGAGGCGTCCGGCGCTATCAGAGTTTTTTCGCGACCCGGATCAGGCTTTGGATATCTTCCGGCTTGATGACCTCATGCTCCAGGCTGCGGCTGATCAGCTCCAGCAAATAAGTTTTCTTGAATATCGGGGAGCCTTCCCATTCGCTGCCCGGCTGTCCAATCACACTGGCTTGGGTAATGATGGCGGGCTCGCCGTCAATGACGTCCAGCGCGAATTCATCTTCTGAAATTCTCATTTAAGCGTTTCCTTTGCATTGCGCGATGGCGGGCTGTTGCGTCGTTTTAATTGTTCTTATTGATATTTTTCTTCTTTTAAATTTATGGCTCGCGAGTATCTTGCGCAATGCCTTGAATGATATAGTGTTGCAAAATTATTATATTGTCTTTTTGTTTAAAAGAGTAGTGATGAAATTACAAAAAAATAACCTGACAAGAACAATATGGTTTGATGCTTGCGTCTGGTTTGGCGCTTGCGTTTAAAATGGGCGCGCATGTTGGGATATGAAATTAAAAATCGAATCAAACCGGGTTTGACTTGCATGGAGGGCTGAATGAGCAGGGCGGTGTGGAAAGAGGAAGCCGAGCATGGCGCCTTGTTGAGCAAGGCGTCGAAAAACCTGACGTGTCTGATGGGGCGCGCCGGCGTAGACGCCGCGCAATTAAGCGAGGCGATAGGCCTGGGCGTGGCGACGATCAACAATATCAAGCGCGGCGTGGGCAACCCCACGTTGCTGACCTTGATGGAGCTGGCGCGGTTTTTCGATGTCAAGTTGAGCGATTTCGTGGAGAGCGATCTGGGAGGCGAAGCCGTCGGCAGTCCTGCGGCCATAGCGGTGCCCTTGATCAAATTCACCGAGTTGGCCCTGTTTTTTGATGGAATGATTATCGAGCCGGAACGCTATTTTGTGGATGCCGCCGGCTTTGACGCCGCGGAGGCGTTTGCGGTGTTGTTGAACAATGATTCGCTGTTCCCCAGTTTTTCCCAGGGCAGCGTTTTCATCGTGGCTCGGCAGGAGCGTCCGACGGACGGCGATGTGGTTTTGGTCAGCATGGCCGGCCAGCAGCCTTGTTTCCGCCGGATATTCATCGACGGCGAGCATTTTCTGTTTTCAAGCATTTCCTTGATGCATGATTTGCAGCCTTTCGTATGCCGGGATTTCAAGGTGCTCGGCGTGGCGGTCAAAGCGATTAAGACTTTTAGCGCAGGATGAAGGTGTGGAACAGTTCAGAGTTTATGGTTTTATTGTGGGTTTGTCGGTGACCATCATGGTGGTGTGCGATTCGCTGGTGTACAAGACGCTGGACATTTACGGCTTGAAAATCACCGCCAGCGGCATTGTGTTTTCGCTTTGCTATCTTTTGTCCACGGTGTCTACCGAGGTGTACGGCTATAAGCTGGGCGGGCGCACAGTGTGGATTCTAGTGGTGTGCCAGACATTTTTTGTTTTGATCATCAATGCTTTCGCCTTGTTGCAGCCGGATAATAACGAAATTTCCAAGCAGTACTACCTATTGTTCAACGAGTTTTGGCGAGTGATGGTGGGTACCTGGATTTCGGTGCCGGCTTCTTATTTTTGCAATGGGTTTGTCGTATCCCGGATGAAGGTCTTTTTCGCCGGCCGTTTCTTTTTCATCCGCTATGTCATTGCGTCCATGCTGGCCCAGGCGGTGCTGCTGACGACGGCCTATCCCATCAGTCTGTCGTCGCGCTATAGCGGGCAGGAACTGCTCAACATCATCGCCACCACCTGGTCTTACAAAGTGTTCGTTTCCATCGCCTTGCTGCCGGTGGGCTATTACCTGGTGGGGGTGGTGAAGAGAATAGAAAAGACCGATTACTTTGACTGGAGCGTGTCCTACAACCCCTTGGCGGTGTTCAAGGAGGACGGCGAAGACGTCAAGAGAAACAAATACGCAACGGAGGAGGGACAATGAGAGCCGCGCAGATATCCGACACGCACCTGTTCGCCGAGGCCGGCGGCCAGTTGATGGGCTACGACACTTATCGCGAATTTGACCGGGTGCTGGAGCAATTGGAACGGCGGCACGCGGCGGAGCTGGACGCGATTCTGGTCACCGGAGACATTTCCCAGGATGAGAGCGCCGCCTCCTACGAGCGCTTTGCGCAGCGGCTGGAGCGGACGGGCCTGCCGGTGTACTGGCTGGCCGGCAACCACGACGCCGCGCCCTTGGCGGCCGAGGTGTTGGGCCGCTACGACTTCATGCGGCCGCTGGAGCGTCTGGAAACGGCGGACTGGCTGCTGCTGGCGCTGGATTCGGTCCGGCCAGGGACGGATGACGGCCATATAGACGAGCGCGCGGCCGCCGCCTTCCGGCAACGGCTGGCCGGAGCCGAGAGCGCCGGGAAGCGCTGCGCCGTGCTGCTGCATCATCATCCTGCGGCGGTGGGCACGCCGCTATTGGACAGCTGCATGTTGCAAGACACGGAGCGGTTTTGGGAGTTGATGGAGGAAACGCCGCGCTTGCAAGTGCTGCTGTGTGGCCATGCGCATGGGGATTACCGGCTGGAAGCGCGCGGCGTGGCGCTGGAAGTCTGTCCGGCCAGCTGTTTTCAGTGGCGCAAGGGCACGGCGGCGTTGGACACCGTGGATGCGCGGGGCTACAAGCTGCTGGAGTTCGACGCCGCAGGCTTCCGCAGCCAGACCGTGATGATTTAGAAGCCGTTTACGATCCTACGAGCAAGAGCGAGACTTTGAACAGGCTCTTAGAGTCTGTTCATAATCTGCTGCGCTTCGTGAGGCGTGACACGGTGAGTACCGCTTCGAAATGCTCATGTACCACTTGACCATTCCGCTTTCTCAGCGGTTTTCGCCTTGTCTCGCTTCTTGCTCGCTAGATTTTGAACTGGCTCTTAGCGCGGTCTGGCGCGCCGCAAGGCCAGCACCTTGCTTGAGCCGTCCGCCGCCGGCGTGTCCTGGCGGCGGGCCTCGGCCGCCGCGCGGCTGATGTGGCCGGAGACGGCGCGGCCTTTCTGAAACCCTGTGGCGTAGGCGATCTTACAGACTTCCTGCGGATGCAGGTCCGCGAAATAGTCGATATTCCGGCAGATGCTTTCGCCGGAAAAAGTTTCGCTATTGCCGTGCAAATGAATCCGGTATTGATTGCCGCGCAGTTCTTCCTCCACTTTGCAGCGTTTCTCTTCTTCTTTCCGGTTGTTTTCCAATAGCGCTATTTTTATCAGGTCACGCGGACGGATGGCGGACAGAATCTGATTGCTGGCCAGGATGTCGGCGTGGGAAAGCTTGACGAAGTCGTGGCTGCCGTAAAGCTTGAACAGATAGAGATATTCCTTGGAGTTCTTCTTGAGCATTCTGTCGCACAGTACCAATTGGTAGGGCGGATTGAATACGCTGATGATCCATTTTTTTATTCGAGTCAGAAAAAGAGCGCGCATTGTGTATTACCCCTGCATTTAACGCGAGCTAGTTTACCCAAAGCCGGCAAAAGGCGCTTGAGGGAATGTTTTTGGAATATCCGGATTGCTATTGTTTTAATGTCGCGGCGGAGCCGATTTTCGGCACAAGCGTTTGCAGCGGCAGAAACAGATCGCAGACGGCTTCGTTTTCCGCCACGTCCGGGTAGAAGCGGATGCGTTGGAGAAACAGCGGAAAATCGCGCGGAGTTTCGCCGCTGGCGGGCAGCCATTCCGCGTACAAGCGCCGCGCGACGGCGGCCAGAGCGTCGTCGGAGCCGATGTGGCGCAGCCGGGCGCAGCGTCCAGCTGGAATCTGCGCGGCGCGCACCCCTTGTCGGTTGGCGGGGATGGGGCCGTCGAAAGCGGCGCACAGGCCAAAGCGGTAGTCCGCCGGGGCGCAGTTTTCCGGGTCTTCGTACAGCAGGTTGTAGGTGGCGGCGGCGCTGGGCGGCAGGCGGTTTTCCCGCCGCCAGGCGATGAAGTCGCGCAGGCTGTCGCCCAAAAGCGCGGGATCGCCGCGGTGTTCCAGCAGGGCAACCGGGGTGGCGGGGAAGTCTACGATGTCGACGGCGAACGGGATTTGGCGGGATGGCATGGAGTGGCTCCTCAGTTGGAACAGGGCGTGAAAGTGCTGACGCCAAGGCAGCCAGCGCGGCCGCCGTCGAAAGGCCGACGGCGCCTGCCCCGACGCTTGCCGGAAGGCGCGGGCAAAGGCCTCCGGGCTGCGGTAGCCGCTGTCCAGCGCGATATCCAGCACGTAGCAGCGGCGGAAGGCCAGCCGTTCGCCGGCGCGGCGCAGCCGGCATAGCCTCACGTATTGGTGCAGGCTGAGGCCGAAGCGGGCGCGGAACAGGCGGTGGAAATGGAAGCGCGAGCAGGCGGCTACCCGGCTGAGCCGTTCCAGACTCAGGTCGGCGTCCAGATGGGCGTCGATATAGGCTAGCGCTTTGTCCAGGCGCGGGCTGGCGGTGTCGTGCCGCATGGTTTCCTCCTTGGCGCCGCCAGTCTAGCGCCGCCGCGCCGCCGCGCGCCTGACCAATCTTGCGGTGTTGTCGGGCGGATTCAACGCAGCGGCTTGTGCATCGCCACGCGTCGCTTGAGGCCGTGTTCGGCTTCGGCGCGCAATAGGGCCAGCAGGAAGGGCGGGCAGCCGGCATCGTCGAGGGGCTGGAAACCGCGCTTTTGGTAGTAGGGCGCGTTCCAGGCCAGATGCTCGAACGTGGTCAGCGTAAGGCGGCTCAGTCCCTGCCCGCGCGCGATAGTTTCCGCGTGCGCGATCAGCGCCGAACCCAGGCCTTGCCCCTGGCGTCCGGGGCAGACATCCATTTCCTGCAGGTGAAGGCTGTCGCCGCAGCGGCGCGCCAGCAGGAAACCGTGCGCGCCGTCGGCGTCGGCGGCCACCCACAGCAGGCCGGCGGCGTGGGCGGCGGCCAGTTCGTCGCGGGGCAACGCGTCGCCGGCCAGCGCCGGCGGCAGGTCTTGCGGATCGAAGCGGGCGGCGGCGGCGCGTTCGATTTCGGCCAGGCGGTCAAAGTCTTCCGGCGCGGCCGGGCGGATGCAAGTCGCGGCCATGTCAGCGCGCCTCCCGCCACAGGCCCTGATACTCGCGCGGCAGCCCGTCAGGGCTGACGCTGAGCTCCGCCTGGAACGCGCCTTGCCGCGATTCGTAGCGGTAGCCGAACTCGGACAGACGGGTGTAGCGCTGAGGCAGCGGGGCCAGGGTCAGCGCCGGGAACCGCAGCCAGGCGGCGCTCAGCTCCAGCGCCGAGCCGATGTCCAGCCGGCCGCGGCGGATGGGCAGCAGATTGGTGGCCGGGGTGAAGGCCAGGTCGATGTCGACGCAGCCGCGCACCTGCGGCTGTTCCGCGCCGTTGAGCCGCCAGTTGCGGTCAGAGTCGGTTTCCAGCAGCAAAGCTATGGTTTCGCCGCCGCGGTAGCCGCTCACCTCGACGCGGCGGGTGCTCCAGTCCGGCGCGCAGTCCACCTGATAGCGCAGCAGGCAGTTGACGCCGTCTTCGACGAAGACGGCGCAGCCGCTAAGGCGCGGGCCAAGTTCGCTGTGTTCTAAGGCGGCGTAATCGTGGCCGGGAGCGTCCAGCCGTTGCCAGACGATGGAGGAAACAAAGGTGTGGGACATGGCGGTTGCTTGCTGTTTTTATGATGTCGTATTTCACCGCATTGCCCGTGTTCTTGTCCATGGCCGGAGCGGCGTTCGTTTTCGCCTCGTCTCGTCCTCGCCCGGGAGATTTTGAACAGGTTGCTAGGCGGTTTGACTGGCAAGCCGCCGTTCCCGGCAATGCCACAGCAAGGTGGCCGCCAAGGCCGCGGCGGCCAGTGCGCCGCCGGCAATGAAGGTGCTGGCGCTGCCGTGGCGGTCCCACATCCAGCCGGCCAGCACGCTGGCCAGCAGCAGGCACAGGCCGCTGACCAGATTGAACAGGCCAAAGGCGGTGCCCTTCATATCGGCCGGCGTTTCCTCCGCCACCAGCGTGGCCAGCAAGCCTTGGGTGAAACCGAGGTGCAACCCCCACAGGGCGATGCCGGTCAGGGTGATGGCGATGGAGCCGGACAGCGCCAGCGCGGCATCGGCCAGGATCAGGATCAGCAGGCCGATGGCCAGCAGCATGCTCTTGCTGCAGCGGTCGGCCAGCACGCCCACCGGGTAGGCGGTGAGCGCGTAGACCAGGCTCATCACCACCATGACCAGCGGCAACCAGCTCAGCGGCAGGCCGTGGCGCTGCGCCAGCAACACCAGAAAGGCCTCGCTGAAACGGGCCAGGGTGAACAGCGCGCCGATGGCGACGATCCACCAGTAGCGGCTGGAGAATCGACGCAGCAACCCCAGGCGCAGCGGCGAGCGGAAGGGCTTGCGCTCGCCGCCGGCCGGTTCGCGCACGCCGGCGACGATCAGCAGCACCGCCAGCAGGGCCGGCAGGCAAGCCCACCACAGTACTTGCTGGATGTCGTCCGCCAGCCAGAACATCAGCGCGATGCCCAGCAGCGGGCCGGCGAAAGCGCCTATGGTGTCCATGGACTGGCGCAGGCCGAAACAGGCTCCGCGGATTTCCGGCGGCGCGACATCGGCCACCAGCGCGTCGCGCGGCGCGCCGCGTATGCCCTTGCCCACGCGGTCCATCAGCCGCGCGGCCAGCACGGTTTCGGCGCTGTGCGCCAGCGGGAACAGCGGCTTGCTCAGCGCCGCCAGGCCGTAGCCCAGCAGCAGCAAGCCTTTGCGCCGGCCCCAGTAGTCGCTGATGGCGCCGGAGAACACGCGCAGGATCAGCGCGGTGGATTCCGCCAGGCCCTCGATAATGCCCAGGGTCAGCGCGCTGACGCCCAGGGTGGAGACCAGGAACACCGGCAACAGCGCGTGGATGATCTCGGAGGACATGTCCATGCACAGGCTGACCAGGCCCAGGGCCCAGATGGTGGCGGGGATGCGTGGCTGCATGCGCGCGGTCCTTTCTTGAAGTGGGAATTCGTTCACGGCAGACGCCACAGGCTGAGCAGCAGGCCGGCCAGCGCCGCGCCGGCTATCACCGGCATCACTTTGACCTGTCGTTTCAGCAGCGCCCAGGCCGCCAAGGCGGCGATGGCGGAGGCGGCCCAGTCCACGCCTCCGCGCCAGCCCTGCGGCCACAGCACATGCCAGCCGAAGAACAGGGCGAGGTTGGCGATCACGCCGACCACGGCGGCGGTGATGGCGGTCAGCGGCGCGGTCAGGCGGATTTGGCCATGGCTGTGTTCGATCAGCGGGCCGCCGGCCAAGATAAATATGAAGGAGGGCAGGAAGGTGAACCAAGTGACCAGCGCCGCCGCCAGCGCGCCGGCCAGGAACAGGTGGTCCGGGCCCAGCAGCGCCTTGGCGTAGCCGCCGACGAAGCCTACGAAGGCCACCACCATGATCAGAGGCCCCGGCGTGGTTTCGCCCAGCGCCAGGCCATCCAGCATTTGGCCGGCGCTTAGCCAGCCGTAATGCGCCACCGCGCCCTGATAGACATAGGGCAGCACCGCGTAAGCGCCGCCGAAAGTCAGCAGGGCGGCCTTGGTGAAGAACCAGCCCATTTGGGTAAAGCCGCCGTGCCAGCCGTAGACGGCGGCGAGCAGCGCCATCGGCAAGGACCATAGCAGCAGGCCGGCCAGCGCGGCGCGGCAGAGCCGGAGCCAGGAGAAGCGGGCGTGAGCCGGCGGCGGGGTGTGATCGTCGATCAGCGCCGGGCCGAAATGCGCGTCCGCGCCGCCGTGGCCGCCGGCCTGGAACCAGCGCGGCCGCAGCCGGCCGGCCAGCGCGCCGATCAAGGCCGCGGTGAGTACGATCAGCGGGAACGGCGTTTGCCACAGCGCGATGGCGCACAGCGAGGCCAGCGCCACACCCCACAGCCAGGGCCGTTTCAGCGTGCGCGTGCCGATACGCCAGGCCGCTTGGGCCACGATGGCGACCACCGCGGGCTTGATGCCGTAGAACAGACCGGCGATCCAAGCCAGGTGGCCGTAAGCGACATAGATCCAGGACAGCAGCACTAGCAGGAAAAAGGACGGCAGCACAAACAGCGCGCCGGCGGCGACGCCGCCCCAGCCACGGTGAAGCAGCCAGCCGATATAGGTGGCCAGTTGTTGAGCCTCTGGTCCGGGCAGCAACATGCAGTAATTCAGAGCGTGCAGGAAGCGGCGTTCGGAAATCCAGCGCCGGCGCTCCACCAGCTCTTGATGCATGATGGCGATCTGGCCGGCCGGGCCGCCGAAACTGATCAGGCCGAGCTTGAGCCAAAATTGGACGGCTTGCCAGAAACCGACGGGGGCGGGAGGGGTTAGGGGACGGTCGGGCGGCATGTTCAGGCTTCCTTGGCGAATTGCTGGTACAGCCCGTCCCAGATGTTGGAGGCGGCTGCCAGCAGTTGATCGTCGTCGTTCAGCGCGGCGCGCAGGCCGGCCAAGACGGTTTCCACGCCGCTGGCTTCCGGCGGCGGCGCGCCGCCCACGTCCAGATAATGGACCAGCGCGGCCAGCCGCCGCAGCGGCGGCGAGTCCAGCTCGAAACTGGCCAGCAGCACTTCGAAACTGACTTTGTCGCCGACATGAGTGAAAGCGGCGCCGTCGAAGTCGAAGCCCAAGGCGTCCGGCGGACAGTCTCCGGGCGCCGCCAGCCACAGAATGCGCGCCTGCGGATCGATGAAGCGGCGAATCAGCCAGGCCGAGGCCAGCCGGTCCACCCAAGGGCGGCGGCGAGTGGCCCAGGTCCGGCCCTGGTGCTCGGCCGCGGCGCGTCGCGGGATGCGCATCTCCAGGCTATGCGGCTCGCCCGGCGACAATTGCTGCTGGATGGCGGCTTCCAGCTGTTGCAAGGCCGTCTGGGTCTGTTCTTGGCCGGCGTTGGGGAAGAAGTCGATGGCGGCGATGCCGGCCAGGGCCTTGCCCAGCCGCCGCCATTGTTTCAGCCGCTCGGCGGCGTTGTCCGGGTCCAGGCCGCGCATCTGTTCCTGAATGTCCTGTCGCAGCTGCTGATAGTCGGCGTCGCGCTGAAACAGCGGCGGAAAATCGCTGCCGTCCAACGGCCGGCAGGTCAGCAAGCGCGCGACGCCGCCGTGTTGCTGGATATCGGCGGCGATGGCCTCAAGCTGTTGCAGGCGGGCGTCGCCGCCGGGCAGCAGGTAGGCGCCGTCGCGCAGCGCGGCGGAGCCGCTGGCTTTCAAGGCGCGCCAGGCGCGCATGCGCGCGGTGGCGTTTTCGGTGGGCAAGGAAGTGATCAACAGCAGCCAGTCCATGAATGCGCTCCATTTTTATGTAGCGTATTCTACATTTTATGTAGTGATCAATATATTTTTTGAGTGGACTGGCTGGGAGGGGGAAACTCTTGTCCTCGGCTGGTCGATAATGCAAAGCGGACTTTGCGCGACGGGAGACGAAGATGAAGCGATGGAAATCATGGGCGGCGCTGTTGTTGGCGGTGGCGTTGGCCGCACCGACGCTGGCCAATCCGCCGGAAGGCAAGGGGCATGGCGAGGGGCAGGGAAAGCACAAGTATAAAGATCAGGACAGGGAGGCGTCGCCGGCGCGGACGGACAGGGATTGGGTTGCGGCGGGTATCAGCGTCGCCGCGGCGCGGCGCTTGGCGCTGGACTCCGGGGCGACCGGCTATAAATCGCTGCCGCCCGGCATGCGCAAGCGCCTGGCGCGCGGCAAGCCCTTGCCGCCCGGTATCGCAAAGCAGGTGTTGCCGGCGCCCTTGCTGAGCCAGCTGCCGCGCCACCCCGGCTACGAGTGGCGGGCGGTGGGCGCGGATCTGGTGCTGGTGGCGGCCAGCGGATTGATAGCGGATATCTTGCTGGATGTGCTGCGCTGATCCGGTGGGTTCACAAGATTTGGCGGTAGATCACGGTGTCCGCCAGCTCCGCAACCTGATCGTACAAGCGGCGCGCGGCGTGATTGTCGCCGGCGGTGCGCCAGTACAGCGCCACGGCGCCGTCGGCGCGCGCCCGGTCCGCGGCAGCCCGCAGCAGCGCGCGGGCGACGCCGCTTCCCCTGGCCGCCGGCGCCACGTAGAGGTCCTGCAGATAGGCGGCGTCCTGAATCTGGATAGTGCTGCGGTGGTAGAGCAGATGGGCGATGCCCAGCAGCGCGTCGCCGGCGACCGCGGCCAGCCCATGTACCGGTTCCGCCGGCGAGAGCAGGCGGCGCCAGGTTTCCCTCTCCACCTCCTCGGGCAGCGCGGTCGCGCCTTCGCGGCCGTAGAAGGCGTTGTAGCCACGCCATAACGGCAGCCAATCGGCGTAGTCGCCGGCTTGCAACGGACGGATGGTGAACGTGGTTTCAGTCATGGCGCGGTTCCGCGGCGCCTGCGCCGGCCATGTGTTCCAGCCCGGCCAACACTTGGAGGCTGGCGGCTTCCATCGCCGCCACCTGTGCCACCGCGGCCCGGCTGTCGCCTTCGGCATGGGCGCGCAAGGCGTCCAGCGCCGCAGTGTGCACCTTGGCGTGAGGCGCTTCGATTTCACGGAAGCCGGGCAGGTGGGAGAAGCTGGCGCGGCCTTCGCCCTCGTAATACCACTTGCCGAAGCGGCAGTGCTGGTGGGAGCCGAAGTGGCCGATGTCTTCGTCGGACAAGCCGAACATCACTTGGTAGACCCGGAATTTGTAGATCAGGTGATCCATCTTGGCCAGTTCGCAGAAGCCGCGCAGCGCGGAGGCGGCGATGCTGCCTTCCATGCTGGTGGACATATCCAGCAATTGCTTCATGGTGCCGGCGGCGGTCTCGCCGTCCAGGCTGAAGCGGGCGGCCTGCTCGGCTAGTTGGCCCATCTGGCTGCGGCTGCCGGCGCTGTCGCCGCGAATCTGCTCCACCAGTTTGGCGATGTCGGCGGTGGCGGTGGCCGTGCGTTCGGCCAGCTTGCGCACTTCGTCGGCCACCACGGCGAAGCCGCGTCCCTGCTCGCCGGCGCGAGCGGCTTCGATGGCGGCGTTCAGCGCCAGCAGATTGGTTTGGTCGGCGATGTCGCGGATCAATTGCACGATGCCGCCCACCTCTTGGGCGCGCGCGTCCAGCTCCCCCACTTTTTCCGCCGCGCCTTGCGAGGCGCCGGCCAGCTTGGATAGATCGGCGGCGATCTGGTCTATGGATTGGCGGCTGTGCAGCGAAATGCCCTGAGCGGCGACGGCGCGGTCTTTCTCCTGGCTCATCACGCTGGAGAGGGTGGCCAGCGATTGCTGGGTATCGGTCATCGATTGGGCGAAGGCGGATAAATTGGCGATCAGCCCGTGGAGTTCCTGGTTCTTGGCCTGGCTGGCCGCCAGCTGGCTTTCCGCCTCGTCGGCGCGGGCGCGGGTGTGCCGCAGCTCCGTGCGCAGTTGCTCGGCTTCCTGCCTGCATTGCAACAGCTCCGCTTGCTGTCGCGTGGTGTCGGCCTTGTTCCAGAAACCCATTGCTATCTCCTTGTGACGCCGGCCGGGACGGACGAGCGCTAAGAGCCTGTTTACGATCTGCTGGGCGTTGTGAGACGTGAGGCGGTGAGTACCGCTTCAAAATGCTTATGTACGGTGCGTACAGTCTGCTTTTTCAGCTGTTTTCGCCTTGTCTAGACTTAGCTCGCGAGATCGCAAACACGTTCTTAGAGCGCTTGCATGTCGCCGGATGATTTTAAATAAACGTTTAGCATTATCCGAATGCTGTCATGAATCTGCAATCATTTGTCTTATTTAAATAAGAATCAATATGACGAAAATCAATGTCGGCACATCAGCGGCGACGCGGAAAACGCACATCCTCGCTGGGCGAGAGGCCGTGTCCAGAGGCATGCCGCGGCAGGGCGGGGCCATGTGGAGAGAAGCGAAAAGCGCGGAAGGAGTAAACCAGGCGTTCCGGCTCAGGGTTGCCGGTACCACGGCTGGCGCAGCAGCGCGGGCAGCATGGTTTCGCGCAGCTTGCCGATTTGCTGCCACAGGCAGCGCGCCAGCCCCGGGTTGTCCTTGTGCCAGCGTTTGCCGAGCACCAGGTAGTAGTCTTTGCGCGACAGCGGCGGCTGCAGGCGGATTAAGCCGGCTTGAGGGTGTTCCTCCACATAGCGGTCGCCGATGTGGTTCTGCGTGGCGTAGGCGGCAATGTGACGCGCCTGCAACTTGCGGAAGTTCATCTCAGTGTCTTTTGCCGTCTCCACCCTGGCGCCCTTGGCGCGCAGATCGTCGGCGATGGACCAGCCTGCGTTGACGCCGATGGCGCCCAGCGCCGGCAGGTTTTGACCGTTCCAGGCCGGCGGCGCGCTTTTCAGCGCGTACAAGGAGTAGGCCAGCGTGGTCAGCCGGTAGCGGGGGTCCGGCTCGTCGCCCTGCATCGGGTAGTTGAAATAAGCTTCGCGTTCTTTATTGTGTGAAAACATGAAGGCGGCATCGTGCTGACCGTGCTGCATCTCGGTGAGCAGGCGCTTGCCCGGCAGCCGCGATAGTTTAAGCGCGATCCGGCAGCCCTTGGCCGCCGCCTGCGCCATTTCCACTACTGCGCCGGGGTGGAGCGGCACCTGATCGCCTTCGCCGCTCATGTACGGGTCTGAGGCCACCGCGCCGTAGACCATGTCCAGCGTCGCCGCGGTTGCCGGCTGCGCGGCCAGCGCCGCGAGCAGCAATCCTATCTGTTTCAAGCCCAATCCACATATCCATCGTTATCGTCTGCGCAGAGGGTAACAGCGCCGGCTCTCGGCGGCATAGTGCTGGTTGGCGGAGTTTCAATATTCCCGCTCCGTCTGTCGCGTCGGCCCCCGTTTCAGTTCCGGCGGCAGGGCCGCAAACGCCGCCGCTGCCCAGCCGCGTTCATGAGGCCGGCACCATCCGGGTCGGGCTCGCTCCAACGGCTAAAGCAGGCGCATCGTTGGCTGCTAGGGTAAGTCGCTGGGTAACATTCGCCATTGGCGGCCATTTTTGAGCAAATAGAGCGCCGTACACCAGAACTCAAACAGCTTCTAAGGTTCTTGATGCGATTTTTAGTGCGGCAGCGGCCGGATTGACGCGGCGTTTAGTCGCGATGGCTTATCGTGAACACGAGACGGAACCTGTGGGCAGGGAGGTGATGCACGGGTGAACAAGAGTCGTTGGTGAGGCCGGCCCCGTGTGAGCGGGGCCGGCCGATTTCATTTGAGCTTGATGTTCCAGTTGTCCTCTACGCAACGCTGGTAGTTGCCGGCTTGCAGTGCGCTGTAGGGCGTCTGGTAACTCACCAACTGGCATTTGTAGTCATTGCCCCATTTCCAGTCTTTTTCCCAATAGATGTTGTAGGCGGCGGAGCTGGCGGCGCTAAAGCGCTGCATATTGGCGCATGACAGCTGTTCGTTGCCGTAGTCCCAGCCCAGATCTTTGGCGAACTGACGGTAGTAGTCGATGCGGTTCTGCGCCGCTTGACGTTCGGTGCCGCCGCCGCACTCGGCGTTGATGATCTGGATGGTGGTGGCGAAGTTGTTGCCGGCTCCAGCCGCCTTGTCCGCTGCGTTGGGCACCCAAGTGCCGTCCAGCACGTGCAGCATCGATGGCTTGGGCGGCTGCGGGAAGACAAAGAAGAACGTGGCCGAGGTCAGGTTGAGCCAGGTGGAGGCCACCAGGTCCGGATTCTTCAGCAGCACCGATTGGTCGCCGTCGTACATGGCTTGGGAGAAAGGACCGTAGTTGTAGTTGTAAGACAGCTGTTTGGCGCCGCGGCCGAAGTATTTTTTCCAGCTGCCGTCGGCGTTTTTGCCGCAGGTCCACACCTTGTTGAATACCGGGTCGGCGCATTCGGTGTTATAGCCGCAACCGGGGCCGGTTTCGTCGCAGCCCATTTCGCGCAGGTATTTCAGGCCTTGTCGCCATTCCGGCACCGTGTCGCTGCGGTTATGGTCGCCGGTTTCTTGGGCGAAGTGGGCGAACATGGTGGCCAGGCTGTGGCGGCAAATGGCGTCGCCGTCGCGGCCATCGCTGTAGTCGTCGCAGATGGCGGGAAACTTGGCGATGGCCTGCAGGAAGCGCTGGTAGCTATAGCTGGCGTCGCGGCG
Source organism: Chromobacterium sp. Rain0013 (assembly GCF_015291765.1). Taxonomy (NCBI): domain Bacteria; kingdom Pseudomonadati; phylum Pseudomonadota; class Betaproteobacteria; order Neisseriales; family Chromobacteriaceae; genus Chromobacterium; species Chromobacterium sp. Rain0013. The sequence continues at coordinate 4,121,138 of NZ_CP031514.1, read as the reverse complement.
CGAGAAGTAATACTCCCACTTGGCTGCCGACAGCAGACGCTCCACTCGGCGCACGTTCAGCGGATTGGCGGCGCGGCCCGGCGCAACTTGCTCCACCTGAGCGTTGGGCAAGGTGCGGATCGAGGCTTTGACGTTGCGGAAGAAAGCGGTGTCGGTCAGGCCTGCCTCGTATTGCAGCGCTTGCTGCAGCGTGGGCGGTTGAGGCTGGCCCGGTTCGGCCTGCGCCGCGGCCTTGGCCGCCGCCGCCGGCGTCCAACTGCCTCTGGGATTGGCGGCCGGCGTTTCGGCGCGGGTGCGCCATTTCGCCTGCCAGTCCTGGCCTTGCCATTGGACTTGTTGTCCGGCTTGGTAGACGGCGCCGGCGTTCCAGGGCGCGGCGAAGACGGCCTGGCAGGCCAGGCCGAGCAGCAGGGCGGAGAAGGGTTTGCGCATGTTGGCTCCTGTTGTCGAGCTGCCGCCGCGGTTGACGCCGCGTGAATCGGGCAGCCGTTTATAAGGGCCCGGACAAACCGAATGCGCGGTCCGGCAGCGCCGTCGCGCTGGACTCCATACACCGCTTGCGATGGTGTTTCTAGGCCCCTTGGGTGGTTTCTGCCGTGCGCGATGCGCGGCATAGATACCACTATGGAACCAATTCTAGATATGTCAAATGACTTTTTGAGGAAGAATCAGATTGACGCGGCAATGCGGCCGACCCGCGGCTAAGCCGGGCTCGGACAAACAAGGCGGAAGCGGCCGCGGCTGGCGCCGGGGTGAGATCCCGGGCGGGTGCGGCTTTGGGCGTCAATCGTAACTGCGCGGCCGTCTCAGGGGCGAGAGGCGTTGATCCAGGCGTCGTGCGGGTAGCTGGCGGAATCCAGGCCCAATTCTGACGAAAAGGTGATGTGACAGTGACGTCCTGCTGCATGGACCGCAATCACGGTAAAAGTGATCGCGGCGCTATCGTGTTGTTCGGCGATGTAATCGCCTGGTTTGAGTTCATTGACTCGCAAATGTTGCTCCAGGGCATGACCGCGATAGCGGATCATGCCGGCAGATCAACGGCGTCGGTTGTGATGCGGACGAGGAGTGCCGCCGCCGGCCGGCGCCGTCGGATGACGGAAATTGATGCGGCCCTTGGTCAAGTCGTAGGGCGACATCTCTACAGTGACGCGGTCGCCTACCAGAACGCGAATACGGTGCATCTTCATCTTGCCCGAGCCATAGGCCAGGATTTCGACGTTGTTGTCCAGGCGCACGCGGAAGCGGGACTCAGGCAACATCTCAATGACAACACCTTCCAGTTCGATCATGTCTTCTTTGGACATTACGATTCCTTTCTAATACGGTAGGCCAACAGCCACAGCGGCAGTCACGTGGACTGCCGCGAGCGGGTGCTATTGGCGCGTCTATTCGGTAACCAAGCTAGGGAGGGGCTGGCTTCACAGGCAGCCCTCAGGCAAGGCGGAGCGTCCAGCAGGCAGCTGCCGGAACGATCAGAAAATCTGAGGCGAACGGTATTATATATCTAACGCACTGATTTGTCAGAAAAATACAAGGATTTTTCCGGCAATGGCCGAATCAGGCGCGGCGAAGAGGCGGTTTTCACAAAAAAATCAGGGAGATGGATTTATCCGCCGCCGCCGCCGCAGTGTTGAAAATCTGATCGGCAAGCCGGTTTCTTCGCCTTGGCGGCATGGCGTCTGTTCAGCGTCTCGCCCTGGCCCGCGAGACTTTGAACAGGCTCTCAGGGGCGGGGCGGGGCCAAACCGCCGTTTTTGACCAGTTCTGCGAATTCGTCTTCCGGCAGCGGCCGTGCGTAGAGAAAGCCTTGGCCGTGTTCGCAGCCGGCGTCCAGCAGGAAACGCCGCTGAGCCTCGTTCTCCACGCCTTCCGCCACCAAGCCGAGACGCAGGGTTTTGGCCAGCGAGATGATGGCCAGGCTGATGCTGGCCTCGTGTTCGTGGTCCGGCAGGCCGCGCACCAGGGACTGGTCGATTTTCAGCGTTTGCACCGGCAGTTGGCGCAAGTAGCTGAGCGAGGAGTAGCCGGTGCCGAAATCGTCGATGGACAGACCAACCCCCAGCTGGCGCAGTTCGCGCAGTACTTTCAGATGCGCGTCCGGATTGCTCATCACGAAGCGTTCCGTGATTTCCAGTTCGATCTGCCTCGGCGGAATCCGGCAGTCGCGCAGCGCCTGTTTCAGCGTTTGCAGGATGGGGGCGCGCTGGATTTGCGCCCCGGCGATATTGAGGCTGAGCACGCCCGGAGAGATGCCGGCATCCTGCCAGCGGCGCAAGATGCCGCAGGCGTGGCGGATCAGCCAGCTGCCGATTGGAATGATCAGGCCGGTTTCCTCCGCCAGCGGAATGAAAGTGTCCGGCCCAATCAGACCCAGGCTTGGGTGTTGCCAGCGCAGCAAGGCCTCGGCGCCGACGAGGGCGCCGCTTTGCAGGTGGTATTTGGGCTGGAACACCAGAAACAGCTCTCGTCTCTCCAGCGCCAGGCGGAGTTCGCGCTCCTGTTCCACCCGTAGCCGCGCGCGCTGGGTCAACTCCTCGGTGTAAAAGCGGAAGGCGCCCTTGCCGTCGTTTTTGGCCTGGTACATGGCGGCGTCGGCGTTGCGCATCAGGGTTTCCGCGTCCTGGCCGTCGCGCGGATAGATGCTGATGCCGACGCTGCAGCCCACTTCCACCTCTTGTTCCTCCAGTTGGAAAGGGCGGGAGCAGGCTTTGACGATTTTATTGGCGATGTCGATGACCGGGTTGTCGGCTTTCTGGTTCTCCAGCAGGATCAGAAACTCGTCGCCGCCGATGCGGGCCACGGTGTCATTGGCGCGCAAGCAGTCCTTGAGGCGGGCCGCCACTTCCACCAGCAGCCGGTCGCCGGCGCCGTGGCCGCGGGTGTCGTTGATCTGCTTGAAGTTGTCCAGGTCGATGAACAGCACCGCCACGCGACGGCGTTCGCGCTTGGCGGTCTGGATGGCATGCTCCAGCCGTGACAGAAACAGCAGCCGGTTGGGCAGGGTGGTCAAGGGGTCGTAATGGGCCAACTGCGCCATTTCGGCGGCGGATTTCTTGATCTGGGCGATATCGGAGAACACGCCGACATAGTTGCGCACCGCGCCGTAGCCGTCGCGCACCGCGGTGACGGTGAGCCAGGCCGGCTCCACGCTGCCGTCCTTGTGCCGATTCCAGATCTCGCCTTGCCAGCGGCCGTGCTCCGTCACGGCCTGCCACAGCCTGCGATAGAAGCCGACGTCGTGGCGGCCGGAATACAATAAGCGCGTGCTTTGCCCCAGAAGATCGGCGCGGGCGTAGCCGGTGAGCGCGCTGAAAGCGGAGTTGACGTCGAGGATGCGCAGGTCGGCGTCGGCGATCATCACGCCCTCCAGCGTGTGCTCGTAGACCGCCGCGGCTTGTTGCAGGGTCTGCTCGCGGAGCTTGAATTCGCTGATGTCCTGCAAGGTGCCGCTCAGGCGGAGGACGCGGCCGCGGTCATCCTGTTCCAGCGCGATGTGATGGCGCACGTAGCGGTTGCCGCCGTCCGGCAGCAGGATGCGATGGTCCAGTTGAGCGGTTTCGCGCCGGCGCAATACGTGGCGCAGGCAGCGGCGCAGCGGAGGCCAGTCGCCGGGCGGCAGCAGCGCGGGCAATTGAGTCAGCGGCGGGGGAGGCCGCGCAGGGTCCAGCCGCCACAGTTGATACAGCTCGTCGGACCAATGCGGCGCGGAGTCGCCGCGCCGCCATTCCCAATGGCCGACGCGCGCCTGGGCCAACGCCTCGCTCTGGCGGCGTTGGGCGTCGCTGTGGTGCTGGCTGCGATCCAGGAAGTTGGACAACATGTCCGCCACCGATTGCAGCATGTGTTGTTCTATCCACAGCCAGCTGTGGGGGGCCGGCGCGCTGACCGCCAGCACGCCGCGCCAGCATTGGCGAGGCCGCAGCGTGGCTAGCAGCGCGCTCTGGCCGTTGTCGCCCAGCAACTGTCGCAGCACGTCGGCGGCTTCCGGAGCGTCGGCGCTGTCGTTCAGTTGCAACGTGCGCTGCTGGCCCAGTTGTTGTTCCAGCCAGTAGAGCTTGGAACGAGGAATGACCGGCGATTCGGCCGGAGGGCCGGCTCCTCGCGCTTCGCGCCGCCACTCGCGGGCGATGCGCACTTGCTTGCCGTCGACATCGAGCAGGGCCAACAGGCAATGGTCCGCGCCGAGGAAGCGGCCCACGCGCTCCAGCAGGCCGCTCATGCGCGCCCACAGCGGTTCGGCCGGCTGGCTGGCCAGTTCCGCGGACAGGCCGGCCAGTTGCGCGAGGATGTCCAGATGGCGTGTCAGCAATTGTTCGGAGGTGAGCCGGTCGGTGGCGTCGTGAAAGGTCAGCAACAGGCAGTCATGATCATCCGCCCGCAACGGCCGCGCGCGGATGTCGGCATGGCCGACTTCGCCTCCCGGCCGACGCAGCGGGGTCGCGGCGATTTGGCTGGGCTTGTCCTTGGGCAAGGCCAGCAACGGACGCAACGCTTCGGTCAGCCCGCTGCCGGGCGCCAGCGCGGAGAGTGCGACAGGATAGGCGGGGGCGTCGGCGAGGCCCAGCCACTCCATCAGCGCGGCGTTGGCGTACAGCACTTGCTGGCCTGCAGGCTCTAGCAGCAGCACGCCGTCTTCCAATTGTTCCAGCATGGCCTGAGCCGGCGACAGCGGCTTGGCGGAGGAGGGCTGCGCCGGCTGCAGCAGTTGCCGTCCCAGATTGTGAGTCATGTCCGTCAGCATCTGCCGCGCCTGCCGTCCGGCGGCGCTGTCCTGAGGCAGGAAGGGTTGGGCGGCCAGCGCGGACAAGATCTGCGCTTCGCCGATGGCGTGGCGCAGCGCGTAATCGCGCAGTTGTTCCAGTTGGCGTAACAAGCTGTCCAGCGACGCGCCAGCGGAGAAGGCGGCGTCGTAGCGATTCAGCAGATCGCGCAGACGGCGCTGGTGTTTGCCGGCGGCGGACCTGCTGTCGGCGGCTGGTTTCTTGGTCGTCGGCATGAAGTCTCTTTTTGCGCTCGAGCCCGCTGCGGGCGCGCTCAGGTCTTGTTTAATTGTTAGGCATGGATTGCAAAAAGGCCAACTACTTAATAGCAATATGAGTCATTCATAAAAACCCTCGGACGCCTTTAGGCATGTCGTCGGGCGCGACGGAGCGCGGGCATGTCCGGGCCCGACGCGCAGAGGCGTTGCCGACGGGGGTTATGAACGTCGGAGCTGGCCTGCCAGAACGCCGACGCGCGCCAGCGCCGCCAGATAGCGTTCGTCCAGCGGATAGCAGCAGGACAGCCGCAGGGCGTTGGGATAGCGGCCGCTGGGGGAGTACAGCGGGCCGGGCATGATGCTGATTTTCTCCGCGATGGCGGCATGGAACAGCGCCACCGCGTCGATGTCCTCGGGCAGCTCCACCCAGATCAGAAAGCCGCCGGAAGGCGCCGTGGCGTGAGTGCCGGCCGGGAAGTGGCGCGCGATCATGCCGCGCACCTTCTCCACGTGGGCGGCGTAGCGCCGCTTCAGCGCGCGCAGATGATGGTCGTAGCCGCCGGACTCCAGGAAGGCGCCCAGGGTTTCCGCCAGCACCGCCGGCTCCGCCACGGAGGAGGCGAACTTGAGCTGGCGCAACGTGTGACCGAAACGGCCCCCTTCCATCCAGCCGATGCGGAAATCCGGCGCCAGCGTCTTGGTGTAGCTGGAGCAGACGATGACCCAGCCTTCGTCGTCGAAGGCCTTGACCGCCGGCGCCAGGGTGTCGCCGAACTGTAGCTCGGCGTACAAGGCGTCCTCGATCAGCGGCACCTGGTGGCGAGTGATCAGCCTCGCCAGCCGCTTCTTGGCTTCCAGAGGCATGGTCGCGCCCAGCGGGTTGTGCACATTGGGCATTGCCACCAGCGCGTTGATGCGTTTTTCCGCCAGCAAGAGCTCCACCGCGTCGATGGACAGGCCGGTTTGCGGATCGGTGGGAATTTCCACCGTTTTCAGACCCAGGCTGGCGATGAGCGGCAGCAGGTTGAAATAGGTGGGCGATTCCAGCCCCACTGTGTCGCCGGGCCGGGTGACCGCGCGCAGCGCCAATTGCAGCGCTTCCATGCAGCCGTGGGTGAGCACGATGTCCTGAGCCTGCAGGGTCATGCCCAGTTCCAGGCCGCGGCGCGCGATCTGGGTGCGCAGCCGCAAGGAGCCCGGCGGCAGCGCGTAACGGCTGACCATGCCGGGTTGGCGGCGCAGTATCTGCCCCATCAGCCGGCCCAGTTTGCTGCCGGGATAGAAGTCTCCTCCATGCGGACAGGCCAGCGCCAGGTCGATGTAGTCCTCGTTCTGCTGCGCCTCCAGCACGGTGTCGATCAGGCCCAGGACCTGTGGGCGGGTGGGCGCGGCGGGGCTGCTGAGGGTGGCCGCCGGCCGAGCCGGCGACGGCAGCCGCGCCCGCACGTAGTAGCCGGATTGCGGCCGGGCCTCGATCAAGCCGCGATCTTCCAGCACCCGGTAGGCGGCCACCACGGTGTTCAGGCTGAGCTGGCGGCTTTGCGAGGTGCGCCGCACCGACGGCAATTTGGCGCCGGGCGGCAGCGTGCCGCGCTTGATGGCCAGCGACAGATCGTCGGCCAGTTGCTGATACAGCGTGGGGGCTTGGGGGGCGACAATGGGTTCCATGAGGACAGCTTGCCGCGCTTGGGCGACGGTAGACAGACACAGTACCCATGATAGGCGATGGTGACAGTTTGAGGAAATGCTGCGCTGTCACCACTGCGAAAGGTGACAGCTGCGGCTGTTGGCGTTGCGAGCCGCTGCGTAGCATGGATTGGGAAAACGGGGCCGCGTTGGCCCCTTGTATCGCCATGCCGCGTCGATGGACGGCGCGGAGCAAGTGAAAGAGAAGCCCGCCATGCCTGAATTCGCCCTATTGTCCTACGTAGCGGTGATGTCCATCACCCCCGGCCCCAATAATCTGATGTTGACCGCGTCCGGGGTCAATTTCGGTTTTCGCCGCACCATTCCTCACATGCTGGGCATCAGCCTGGGTTGCGCCTTCCAAGTGTTCCTGGTGGGCAGCCTGTTGTCGCTGTTGCTGGACGGCATCCAGGCCGCGCGCTTGCCGCTGGCCTTGATGGGGTGCGCCTATCTATTGTGGCTGTCCTGGAAGATCGCCCGCGCCGGCCAACCTGAGGCGGGCGCGGCGGCGCGGCCGCTGGGTTTTGTCGGCGCGGCGCTGTTTCAATGGTTGAACCCCAAGGCCTGGGTGATGGTGATCAACGCCGCCATCCTGTTCATGCCGGCTGCGGACGGTCAGCGCTGGCTGGGCGCGGCCATGCTGGCGGCGGTGTTCGCCGTGGTCAACCTGCCGTGCATCGGCGTCTGGGCCTGGGCCGGCGAACGTTTGCGTGCTTGGCTCGCCAGCCCGCGCGCCTTGTTGGGTTTTAATCTGAGCATGGGGGTATTGATGGCCGCCACCGCGCTGTGGTTGCTGTACGACGAGTTCCAGCCGCACGGTCCGGCCAGGGCCGCCGAGATCGCGGCCGCGCCGGCTGCTCCGCAAGCGGTGGGCACGATGTCCGTATTTGACAGTGGCTTGTCCGTAATCAGCGTTAAATAAAGGCGCGCGAGTCCGTAGCATTCGGGCTGTGTTGTGTTCAACAGCGTCCAGCCTGGACGCGAGGGAGAAACCGCCATGAAGAAAACCGCCTTGTTGGTGATTGACGCACAAGAATCATTCCGTCATCGCCCGTATTGGAACGAGGACGAGGTCTCGGCTTTTCAGGACAAACTGCAGCAATTGATCGCCGGCGCGGAGGCGCTTGGCGCGCCGGTGATCAACATTCTGCACGAAGACGGCGACGAGGTCTTTTCCGCCGCGTCCGGCCTGGTGCGGCCGCTGGAGTGGCTGCGTCACCGTCCGGCTGCCACCTTCGTCAAACACGTGCACAACGCTTTGACGGATTCCGGCTTGCAGCCCTGGCTTATTCGCCACGGCATCCAGCGTTTGATCGTGTCCGGCATCCGCACCGAGCAATGCTGCGAAACCACCACCCGGGTGGCGTCCGACCTGGGCTACGAAGTGGACTTCGTCACCGAGGCCACGTTGACGTTTGCGATGACTCATCCGCATAGCGGCCAGGTTTTCAGCCCGGCGGAGATTCGCGCCAAGACCGAACTGGTGCTGGCCGGCCGTTTCGCCGACATTGTCAGCGTGGAACAGGCGCTGGCCAAGTTGGCGCGCTGAATCGAGGGTATTTGACCATCGCCATTGCAACTATCTGATGTTAGAACCTGTTTGCGATCTGCTGCGCGTTGGCATACGGCGTTAAAAACAGCTTCGAAATGCTCATGTACCGTGTGTACACTCCGCTTTCTCAGCCGTTTTCGCCTTGTCTCGCTCTTGCTCTCGAGATCGTGAACAGGCTCGTAGTGTGAGGCGAGATACAAAATGAATGCGGCGGGCGGGGCCCGCCGCGCAGCCATGGGAGAATTGCATGCGGTCCATCCTTCCGCCCGACGACATGCCGGCCTATCGTTTGCTGACCGGCCCGGACGACGCCGGCTTCTGCCGTCGCGTCAGCGAGGCGCTGGCTTTGGGGTACCGGCTGCACGGTTCGCCGGCGGCAACCTTCAACGGCGAGCGCGTCATCGTCGCTCAGGCGGTGGTGTGGCCGGGTGCGTTGGCGCAAGGAGACGACGATGCCGTGGAGTGATTTGCTGCAGGCGCTGGCCATCGTGCTGGTGTGGGGCGTCAACTTCGTGGTGATCAAATGGGGCGTGTCCGATGTGCCGCCCTTGTTGCTGGGCGGCCTGCGCTTCTGCCTGGCCGCGGTGCCGGCTGTGTTCTTCGTCCGCAGGCCGTCGCTGCCGTGGCGCTATCTGTTGCTTTACGGTCTGTGCGTGGGCGTCGGCCAGTTCGCCTGCCTGTTCACCGCCATCAAGCTGGGCATGCCGGCCGGCCTGGCCTCGGTGGTGCTGCAATCACAGGCTTTCTTCACCTTGATCCTGGCCGGCTTGTGGCTGCGCGAGCGTTGGCAGGCCAGCCAGATGGCCGGCTTGCTGCTGGCCCTGTGCGGTTTGGCGCTGATCGGCCTGAGCAAGGGCGGCAGCATGACGGCGGTGGGTCTGGGGCTGACCATCGCCGCCGCCTTCAGCTGGGCGCTGTCCAATGTGGTGGTGCGGCAGATGGGCCGCGCCGGCTACCGCGTGCAGCCGTTGGGACTGGTGGTGTGGTCCAGCCTGGTGCCGCCGATTCCGTTCTTCCTGCTGTCCTGGTGGCTGGAGGGGGGCGAGCGCATCGCCGCCGCTCTGGGGCATTTCACGCCGCAGGCCTGGTTCGCGGTGGCCTATCTGGCCTTTGTCGCCACTTTGTTCGGTTACGGCTTGTGGAGCCGATTGCTGTCGCGCCACCCGGCCGGCAAGGTGGCGCCGTTTTCGCTGCTGGTGCCGGTGGTGGGCGTGTTGGCGTCCGGTGTGTTGCTGGACGAGCGCTTGAGCGCGCTGCAAGCCGCCGGCAGCTTGCTGCTGCTGGCCGGCTTGGCGGTCAACGTGTTCGGCGCGCGCTGGCTGGCGCGCTTGCGCGGGGGGGAGGCGACGCGTGGCGCTTGATATCTTTTTCGTGTTGCCGCCCAATCTGCTGCTGGTGGATCTGGCCGGCCCGGCCGACGCTTTCCGCATCGCCGCGCAACTGGGGGCGTCGTTTCGATCACACTTCATCGCGCCGGTATCCGGCGTGCCCACCTCGCTGGGCCTGAGCCTTGAGGGCGCCTCGCCATTGCCTGAGGTTCTGCCCGACGAGGCGCTGGTGGTGATCAGCGGCGCCGCCCATTCGATCGAGGCTTACGCGCGGCCAGAGGCGCGCGAGATCGTGCGTTGGCTGCGTCGCAAGGTGGACCCCAGCCGCCAGCGCGTGGCCAGCATTTGCTCCGGCAGCCTGCTGACGGCGGAAGCCGGTTTGCTGGACGGCCGTCAGTGCACCACTCACCACACTCTGCTGCAGCGTTTGCAGCAACTCGCGCCGCAGGCCAGGGTGCAGCAGAACCGCGTATTCGTGCAGGACGGGCCGATCAGCAGCAGCGCCGGCATCACCGCCGGCGTGGACTTGGCTCTGCAACTGATCGCGCAGCTCGCCGGGCCGTCGTTGGCGCGCGATGTGGCGCGCCACATGGTGGTGTATTTCCGCCGTTCCGCCGGCGACCCGGAGTTGTCGCCGTGGCTGACGCACCGCAACCATTTGCACCCGGCGGTGCACAAGGCGCAGGACTTGATCGCCGCTGATCCGGCCCGCGCCTGGAGGGTGGAGGACTTGGCCGGCCAGGTGCACGTCAGCGCCAGGCATTTGTCGCGCTTGTTCCGCGAGCACGCCGGCGTATCGGTGCACGACTATCACACCGGGCTGCGGCTGGCGCTGGCCAGTCAATGGCGCGGCGCGGGGCTGTCCAAGGAGAAGGCCGCGCTGGCTGCCGGGTTTTCCTCTGCGCGGCAGTTGAACCGGGCCGGCGTAGGCGCTTGCTGACGCGATCGGGATTTTGTTTTTATTCAAGTTTTGCATAGGAATGCCGATGTTGCGGTTGACGTTCGCTTAGATCGCTTCATAATTCCAGCAACATCCAACGGTATTTGCCATGAAAACGATTCCCAGTATTGCCTGCTTTCTGTCCGTCTTGCTGGGCTTGTCCGCCTGCGCCACCGCCGAGCGTTCGCCGCAGGCCGCCGAAGCGCCGCGAGCCGCCGCGGGAATGACGCCGAGCGGCGTCGGTTTCGTCGGCCCGGGCATTGAAACCGAGGCCCCCAAGGTGGTGGTCAAGGAAGTGAACCCCTATCAGCCCATCGTGGTGCGGGTGGTGGGCAGCGGCGCGGCGCCGTACACCTCCAGCCTGACGCCGTCGCAGCGCAAACTGCTGGCCCTGCGTGCCGCCCGGCTGGATGCTTTCCGAGCCATCGCCGAACAGGTACAGGGCATGAAGCTGGTGGGCAACAGCTCGGTATCGAACATGATCGCCAACAGCGACAGCTTCCGTACTTACGTGGATGCCTACCTGCGCGGGGTGAACATCGTTTCCAACAGCATGAAGCCGGACGGCACCAGCGAGGCCGTGGCCGAAATCACGCTGGATCAGGATTTCTACAAGCAGTTCCGCCAAGCGCTGGACAAGACCGGCAGCGTGATGAAGGCTTCGCAGGAAAACGCCACGTCCGGCCTGCAGTGCGCCGAGGGCAATTGCGGCGCGGCGCGCTACAACAGCAACTACTACATGGCTCAATGATGCGGTTTCGTTTCCGTACCCTGTTGGCCGCCGCGTTTGCGGCGGCTTTTGTTTGTCCGGCCGGCGCCGAGATCATGCGCGCCGAAGGGGTGGCTTCGCTGGACAACGGCGTCGCCGCCGCGCGCGAGCAGGCGTTGCAGGACGCGCTCAAGATGGTGGCGCTGCGCCAGGGCGCGCGAGTAGAGGCTTCGCAGGGGCTGGATTACGGTAAAAGCAGCGAGTCCGGCTCGCTGACGCCGTTGGCGCCGGCGCAGGGCGCGGTCAAAGTGACGCAGGAATTCCAGCAGGGCAAGCTCTACCATGTATTGGTGGAGGTGGACACCGGCAAGCCCTCCGGCGCCGCGCGCGGCAAGGAGCCCGCCTGCGCGATGCCGCCGGGCCGCAGCCTGCGTCGCAAGATCGTCACCACTTATTTCCAGGTGGACCGGCCGGCGGAGGCGTCCGACATGCCGGAGCTGGCCACCGGGCTGCCCACCGAGCTGTCGCGGCGTCTGGGCGCCAACCGCATGTACAGCCTGCTGGACGCCAACACAGTGTCGGTGCTGCCGGATTCGCGCGTGGCCGAACCGGCCGCCGGCGCGGAGATCGCCCGACGCATCGGCCAATCCGAAGACGCACAGTTTGTGGTGGCCGGGCGGGTGCTCGCCACCGGCGCCACCGCCAAGGGGCTGCGCAAATCCCTCTACGAGTCCAATAACACCAGTCAGCAGGGAACCTTCTACAACGGGCCGTTCGCCGGCCTGTTTGGCGGCGGGGTCAAGTACGTGCCCACTGAGCGCCAGTTCGACGCCGAAGTCTGGGTTTACGACGCGCTGACCGGCGCGCTGCTGGCCAGAGACCGGGTGTCGGAACTGGCCAAGGGCGACGTGACGCCCAATCCGCCGCGGCCGTTTGCCTCGGCGGCGTTCTGGCAGAGCGATTACGGCCAGGCGGTGAACCGGGCGCTGGATCAGGCGGTGAGCCGGATTGGAGACGTGATCTCTTGCATTCCGTTCTCCGCCCGCATCGTCAAACTGGTCGACGCGCGTCAGGTGTATATCAACGCCGGCTCGCTGGACGGCGTTGCGGTCGGCGACAAATTCCTGGTCTACCAGCGCAAGAGCGCGCAACCGGTGCGGGATCTGATCTCCGGGCGCGAGCTGGGCGTGCCGGAGACCTTGGCCGGCGATGTCATCATCAGTCAGGTGCAGCCTAATTTCGCCGTCGGCGCGGTGCAGTCGCAGGGCAAGGTGAGCGAAGGGGACTACGTGCGCTTCATGCCGCGGCGTTGACGCGGACCCGGCGCGTGTCGCGCCGTCTTGTCATGACATCGGGCTGTCCGTAGACTGCCGCGCATGCCGAGACCTCCCTTTACTCTCCGTCCCGTCCCTGCCTCCACTGTCGATCCGCTGCGCCGCGCCCTGCTCAAAGCCGGGCTGTTGAGTGCGGCGGCGCCGCTATGCCAGCCGCTGCTCTCCTGGGGGGCGACAGCCACCGGTGAAGTGGTCAACGACATCACTGGTATGAATCCGGTGGCTGTGGCGCAAGTGGCGACGCCGCGCAGCAATGCTGACATTCAGCAAGCGCTGCGGCAGTGGCCCGGCCCGGTGTCGATAGGCGGTGGCCGCTTCAGCATGGGTGGGCAGATAGCCAGTCCGGGTAGTTTGCATCTGGACATGCGACGCTTCAATCGCCTACTCAGCCTGGAGCCGCGCTTGCGCTTGGCGCGGGTTCAGGCCGGCATGAGCTGGCGTGAGCTGCAGCAATGGATAGACCCGCATGGGTTGGCTGTGAAAATCATGCAGAGCTATGCCAACTTCAGCATTGGCGGTTCATTGTCGGTGAACGCCCACGGCCGTTACGTCGGCCTGGGGCCGCTGGTGAACGCGGTGCGCTCCATCGTGATCGCGTTGGCCGACGGCAGTTTGCTGTCGGCCAGCCGCCAACAGCGGCCGGAGGTGTTTTTTGCGGCGATAGGCGCTTATGGCGCGCTAGGCGTGATCTGCGAAGTAGAGCTGGAACTGACGGACAACCAGCGGTTGGAGCGGCAGGTCAATCGCATGAGTCTGGATGACTACCGCGATTTCTTCTTCAAGCATGTTCGCGCTGACAGCCGTGCGGTGATGCACAACGCCGATCTGGCGCCGCCTTATTTCCAGATGGCGACCGCAGTGACTTGGCGCGTGAGTGATAAATCGCTGACGGATAGCCGCCGGCTAACGCCTCAAGGACAGCGCTATTGGCTGCAAGAGGGCGCGATCCGTGCCTGGGCAGAATTGCCTGGTGGGCCAGTCTTGCGCAAGAAGATCGCGGATCCGTTGCGCTTCGCCCGCGCCGCCGTGCTCTGGCGCAACAGGGAGGCCAGCCTGGATGTGGCCTCGCTGGGCCGCATCGCGGATGCTGAGCACAGCTTCGTGTTGCAGGAGTACTTTGTCCCGGTGGCTAAACTGGAGCATTTTGTCGCCGCGATGGCGACGATTCTGGAAACGCACAAGGTGGCCGCACTCAATGTGTCGATTCGGCATTCACCGGCGGACGCTGGCACCGTATTGGCCTGGGCGCGGCAGGAGGTGTTCTCGCTGGTGCTGTATTACCGGCAAGGCAAGGACGAAGCCGCGCGGCGCCAAGTGGGGCAATGGACCCGCCAATTGATAGACGCCGCGCTGGCTCAGGGCGGCAGCTATTACCTGCCTTATCAGCTGCATGCCAGCCGCGAGCAATTCCACCAGGCTTATCCCGGCGCCGGAAAGCTGTTGGCACTGAAGCGGGTATTGGATCCTGCCAGCCGTTTCCGCAATCAGCTGTGGAATCAATATCTGATGGTCTAATCGTCGGTTTAAAGCCTGCTGCGTTTGAACAAGTGCATGGCGGGTTGGCTTCGCCTCAGGCGGGCAGGAAGGCGGTGGCCTCGATTTCGAACAGCATGCCGTCCAAGGCCAGCCGCGGCACCGGGATCAGGGTGCAGGTCGGCGTTGGCAGCGCGCCCCAGGCGGCGCTTAACAGCGCGCCGAAGGCCTGCAGCCGCGCCTCGCTGTGATCGACGATCAATACCGTCAGCTTGGCGACGTGGGCGAGATCGGCGCCGCCGGCGGCCAACGCGGTGCGCAGATTGGCCAAGGCTTGGCGCACTTGCGCCTCGAAGCCGTCTGCCAGCTCGCCGGCGGCGTTTTCGCCGCCCTGGCCGGCCACCAGCAACATGCGGCTGCCGGGGTTGACGATGGCCAGATGGGAATAGCCGTTGGGCGCCGGGTCGTAGAGGCCGGCGGGATTGCTCAGGCTGAAGGGGATTGCGTTGCTCATCGGTTTTCTCCTGCTGGTTTGCCGGGCGGCGCAGCGCCGCCCTGGGGTTAGCGGGTTTGCGCGGCGACGGCGGCGGGGGCTTGCATCGCCTCGGCGTAGCCCTGCGGCGCAAAGCGGCGGGTCAGCACCAGCAGGCCGGTGATCAACAGCGCCAGGCACAGCCAGGCCAGGTTGAAGCTGGAGGTGGCATCGCGGATCCAACCTGCGGCGAACGGCGCCACCGCGGCGATCAGATAGCCGATCCCCTGCACGAAAGCCGACAGCTGGCCGGCGTTGCGCGCGTCTTCATAGTGGTGCAGCGTCAGGATCATGGTCAGCGGGAACAGGCCGCCCACGCCCAGTCCCAGCAGCGCCACCCACAGCAACAGCAGGCCGCCGTGCGGCGCAAGCACCATGCCCAGCAGGCCGGCCAGCACCGCCAGCAGCACCAGAGTCAGCCAGCCGCGCATGTCATGGCTGCGCGCCGACAGCAGCGGAATGGTCAAGCCTGACACCACTTCCATGCCGGTCATGAAGCTAAGCATCAGGCCGCCTTGCTGCTGGCTCCATCCCAATTGTACGAATAAGGCGGGCAACCACGCCAGCGAGCTGGCGTACACGGCGGTGCCGATGCCGAAATAGAAGGCCAGCAGCCAGGCGCGCGGAATCTGGCTGAATTGCGGCGCTCGGGCGGCGGAGCCGCCGCCGGGAACGCCGCGCGGCGCGCTCAGCAGCCAGCAGGGCAGCGCCAGCACGGCCAGCGCGGCCCAGGCGGCCAGCCCGTTCCGCCAGTGCGCGCTATGCGTGGCCAGCCACGGCGCGCCAGCGGCGGCCAGCGAGGCGCCGCCCATGATGGCGGTGATGTAGAAGCCCATCAACGCGGAGACCTTATGCGGGAAATGCTGCTTGATGAAACCGGGAATCAAAGCCTGGGCCAGCGCGATGCCGATGCCGGCCATCAAGGCGGTGGCCAACAACGCGCTGAAGCTGGCGGGCAGCCAGCGCAGCGCGCTGGACAAGAGGATGAGCAGCAGGGCGATGACCACCCCCTGGCGCGCGCCGGCGCGGCGTTCCAGCCAACTCCCCAAAAAGGCGCCGGCGCCCATGGTGGCCACCGGCAGCGTAGTGAGCAGGGAGGCATCGCTGAAGCTCATGCCGGTGGCGTGGCGCAACTGATCCAGCAGCGGACCGATGGCGGCGAGGGCGGGCCGCAGGTTGAGGCCCACCAGGATGATGGACAACGCCAGCCATAGCGGGCGCTGAACGGGAGTGTCTTGCTTCATGAGGTTCTTCTTTCGGTGGGGGCGAGGCTAGGCATGAGCTTGGGCTCGGCTTGCGCTTCTCCTGGGAAACTTTGCAGCCATTGGCTCAGCAGCGCGGCCAGTTGCTCGCGTTGTGGCTCGGTCAGCGCGGACAGCGCGGTTTCCTGGGTGGCGATGTGGGCGCTCATCGCCTGTTCTATCAGTTCCAGCCCGGTCGGGCTCAATCGGATCAGCATGCCGCGGCGGTCGTTGGGGTCGGGAAGGCGCTCCACCCAGCCGGCGTTTTCCAGCCGGTCCAGCCGCTTGCTGATCGCGCCTGAGGTCAGCAACAGCGTGGTGTACAGCATGGTGGGGGAGAGCTGATAGGGCGCGCCGGCGCGGCGCAGCGTGGCCAGCACGTCGAATTCGCCGTCCTTGAGCCCGAAGCGGGCGAAGTTGTCGGCCAGCGCCCGTTCGACATGAGTGACCAGCCGCGCCAGCCGGCCAATGATGCCTATGCTGGCGCTATCGAGGTCGGGGCGCTCGCGTCGCCACTGGGAAATAATGGTGTCGATTTTGTCCATGGCGGCGATTATGCCATGGATATGTATTCCTGGGAAGATATTTCACATCAAGTATCTTTATATGAAATTATATGGATGCATGAAGCGTCATTGTCATCCTCCGTTTCAGCTGTCCGGGTGCAGCCAGGCGGATTTGAAATCGAACCATCCCAGGCTGTTGAGGCGCACGCCCTGCATCTGGGCCGGGCCCTGCAGGCGCAGCCAGTTGTGAAACAGCGGCAGCATCCAGCGTTGTTGGACCACGGCGGCGGACAGGTCCTGAGCGTGAAACAGGCCCTGGCGCCAGCCTTGGCGCCATTGCGTTAGCGGCAGCGCCGGCTCCAGACAACGGCGCAGCAGCGGAGTGCCCAGCACCCAGGCGGCCACAGAGTATTCCGGCCGGGTGGCGAAGTTGACCGAACCCAGCCATAAGTCGGCCTCGGCCTGCCCCTGTTCCCAGTCGGCGTAAGGCAGCGCGCGGCACTCCAGCGCCACGCCGTGGCTTAGAAGACAGCGAGCCATCGCGGCAGCGATCAATTGGTACTCCGGATGCTGTTCGTAATAGGCCAGCCGCAGCATGCTCAGCCCCGCCGGCGGCTGCAGGTTCAGGGGGGGCTGGGCGTGGTGCCAGTTGGGAAGCAAGCCCGCGGCCGGGGCCCAGTACTGGCGCACCGCCGGCGCGGTTTCGTGCATGACGGCCAACGGGGTCAGTGTTTGGGCCAGCCAGTCGCGCAGCGCCGTATCGCGCATGAGGGGCGAGCGGCTGTCGGCAAGCAAGAAATACACGCCGGACTCCAGCGCCATCTCGGTTTGCACGCTGGGCTCGCGCGGGTTGATACGCACTTCCAGGCCGCAGACTTGGCCGTCGCCGTGCTCCAACTGCTCGCCCAGCTCCGGCATCATCCAGATATCCACTTGGTCCAGCAGCGCGCGGTAGCCGAAGTAGTCGTCGAAGGCTTGCAGGCATAGCTGGTGGCGGGTATTGGCGGCCACGCGATAGGGGCCGGTGCCCACCGGGCGGGAGGCGAAGTCGGCGCGCGAGGCGTGGTCGGCGGGCAAGATCAGAGCGGCGCTGTCGGCCAGCAGCCAGGGCAGCCACTGGTCGGGCTCGCTCAATTCCAGCGCCAGGCTGCGCGGC
This sequence comes from Chromobacterium sp. Rain0013, assembly GCF_015291765.1. Lineage (NCBI taxonomy): Bacteria > Pseudomonadati > Pseudomonadota > Betaproteobacteria > Neisseriales > Chromobacteriaceae > Chromobacterium > Chromobacterium sp. Rain0013. The sequence continues at coordinate 4,103,700 of NZ_CP031514.1, read as the reverse complement.
GACAGCGGCCGCACCGCAGCCAGGTGGGAAAACAGCGGCTGCGCGCGCAGCCGCAGCAGCGAGGCCTGGACATCGGCGACGCCGAGTTCGACGCCGTCATGCCAGCGTACCGCCGGGCGCAGGTGAAAATGCCATTCCAGCGGACTGTGCTGGTTCCAGTGATGGGCGAGATCGCCTTCCACTTCCCCTTTTTCCTCGTTTATCCGGGTTAGGCCGTTGAAAATCTGCCCAACCAGATGGCGTTCCGAGCGGCGCAGCGGCGTGCCGGGGTAGAGATTGGGCAACGGCCGGTAGTAGGGCACGCCCAGTACTTGGCGGTCTTGGCTCCAGCGTTTACCCAGCCGCGCCAGCAGCAAGGGCGCCAGTTCGCCGCGGTCGTCGCCCAGCAGGTCCACCGCCTGTTCCACCTTGCCTTGCTCCAGCAGTTGCGCGGCGCGTTCCCGTTGCAGCTGCTCCGGAGCTTGCAGAAAGCTCAGCCGCGAGCGCATGCCTCGGCCGGCCCGCGCTTGCCATGCTATCCAGCCTTGAGCCTGCATCTGTTGCAGCAGGCTGCGCATGTGTCGGCGGGTGCAGAACAGCAGATCCGCCAGCTGCTGCAGCGAGACGGCCTCGGTCTGGCCGGCGAAATGGCGGTGGAGTTTTTGGTATTGCTGGGCGAGCCGCGCGGACATAAGGGGAAGTTTCCTGATTCAAAGTCAGCAATTTTTATTGCCTCATATTGCGCCGACAATACTCGCATCCACAGCGGGAGTCCACAGCGATGAAAACCGAACAGATCTTATTGTTTTATCGACGCTTTCTCGACGGCAAAAAGCCGGTGCTCGGCCTGACGCCGCAAGCGGCGCTGGCCAGCTTGAACGAGCTGATGCAATGGCAACTGCCGACGGAAGACGGCGCAGAAAAAAAGCCGGGCGAACCCGGCTTGGAAGGTACTGAGGAGAACGAGGGAGTTCAGCGTAAGTAAGGCAGGTAGGGCGCCTCATCGCGGATGGCATAGGTCTTGCCGGCCAGGGTCACGCTGAAGTTGCGCGGACCGGAGATCGGCAGATAGTAGACCACGGCCAGGCTGACGCTCTGACCCGGGGCCAGCGTTTGCCACGACGGCAGCTTGACCGAGACACGATGAGCGTCGCCCTTCAGGCCGCCGATATTGTTGCCGCTGTGTCCGACGCTGATCACCTTGAGCCCAAAGCCGGACTGGTCAGCGAAATTGGACGGCGCCGAGGTGGGCACGTCGAACTGGAACTCAGTGCCGCCAGGCAGGCTGCTGCCGGAGCGGTTGGTGATGGTCAGCTTGGGGTTGATCGGATAATTGCTGTCGCCCAGCGCGAAACCGTCAAGCGAGAAGCCCACGTCGATCGCCGCGGTGGCTGCCGGCGCGGCGGCGGGTTTGACGCTGACGGCGGCCGGTTTGCTGAAGGCGTTGTACAGCAGGCTGGTCAGCGTGGTGCCGATGAAGTACTCGCCCTTGCCGCCGTTGCGGTCCTGTTTCCAGTCGTAGTCGCCGGCCAGTTCCCAGAACATCACGCCGCCGACGTTGTTGGCGTCGACCCAGGCGGCTTTCTTAGCGATAGATTGTTCATCCTCGGTGGACAGGAATACCTTCTTGCCGGCGTTCCATAGCCACGGCGCGCTCAGAGTGTCGTTGTAAAAGCGCTGGTAGCTGCCGTTGAGCTGGTTTTCCGGCTTGCTCGGGTCCAGATAGGCGGACAGATAGCTGCCGGCCTGGTTTTTCTCCAGGTTTTTGGCATGCCACATCGGGTTGGAGCCAGCGCCCACTTCACGGCCTTGTTCGTCCAGGTCGTGCCACAGATTGTCTATGCCCACTGCGCCGTCGCCGCAGGTTTTCAGACCGGTCGGGCAGTTGCCGCCCACTGAAGTGCCCCACAGTCCATTGCTGCCGCCGTTGACGTTTTTCCAGCCGCGGGTGTAGTAGGGCACGCCGATATTGACGCGCGCCGCCGGCAGGCCGCCGCGGTAGTAGTGGTAGGACCAGTCGGTGTTCAGATAGCCGATGCCGCCGTATTGCGCGGTGGTGTACACGCTCCAGCGTGCCAGTTCGGCATCCTTGCCGTCATCGTAGAGCGCGGCGTTGGGACCGACGAACTCGTTCCAGGCGCCGTGCAGGTCATAGGACATCACGTTGACGAAGTCGAAGTTGCGCAGGCTTTGGAAGGCTTCCATGCCGCGCAGCAGATAGCCGGATGCCGGTACCGCGGCCGTGAGCTGGTAGTAGCGGCCATCCTGGGCGGCGGCGCGGTCCAGCCGTTCGCGCAGCGTTCGCGTCAGCGCGTTGAAGCCCTTGTTCAGCGAGCCGCGGCGGGCGTTGGCCACGCTCCAGTCCAGCGGGTTGCCGGCGTCGTTCATCGAGGTTGGGTATTCGAAGTCGATGTCCACGCCGTCGAAACCGTATTTGCGCAGGAAGGCAACGGCGGAGTCGGCGAAGGCGTCGATGCCGGATTGGTTGACGCTGCCGTCGGCGTTGATGGTCATGCTGTAGAAGCCGCCGCTGTTGACCCGTTTGCCGTCCGCGCCGAAGTAGCCGCCGGTTTCGGCCCAGCCGCCCACCGAAACCAGGGTTTTGACGCCCGGATATTTGCGCTTGTACTGGGTCAGCAGGTTGAAGTGGCCCTTATAGGGCAGGCTGGCGTCCATCTCAGCGCCGGGCACGCCCGGCCAACTCATGTCGGTGGCCGGGTTGCCGGGATTGTTCTCGCCGACCGACAGGCGGTTGTTGCCGTCCACGTGGGCGAAGGCGTAGTTGATGTGGGTGAGCTTGCCCCAGGGGATGTCGCTGGCGAGATAGGCGGGCTGGCCGTTCTTGCCGGTGCGCCAGCTGGTGAAGTAGCCGATCAGACGCTTGCGGCTGCCGTTGGCCAGTTGTTCGGCGCCCCCTTTTTGGTAGGCCGCGCAATACGGCACGTCCACGCCGTCGGTGCGCGCCAGGCCTTCCGGCCGGCACAGCGCGTTGCCGGTGGGCGGCGGCACTTGCACCAGCGGCGGTTCGGTCGGGTTTCCGCCGCCGCCGTCGCACTGGCCTATCAGCTTCCACGGGCTGGCGTCGCCGGCTGCGGGCGTGTTGCCCTGAGTCCACCATTTGGCCTCCCAGGTCTGGCCCTGGTAGCTGACGCGCTGGCCGCCGGTGTAGATCGATCCGGAGCTCCAGGCCGGGTCCGCGCAGCTGGCGGCCGCGGTTCTGATCAGGCTGTCGCGCGCGGCGGAGGCCGGCGCTTTGGCGGCGGTGGGGGCGTGCTGGGCGGCCAGCAGCGCGGCGCCGGCCACGGCGGTGCCGGCCAGGCCGGTTTTCAGCAGCAGTAAGGCTTTGCTCACAGTCCATCTCCTTCTTGGAAAAAGGCGGGGGCGAAAGGCCGGCGGGAAGCGCCGACTTGTATTTAAGTTGTATTAAAGTTGTATGTAAGTGGTATTGGGTCTAAGCATGTGCATGGAGGGACTAAGCACACACCTGTTCTTTTTTTCAGGTGTATTTACGCGGCTGTTTGCTAGTGCCAGAGCGGGAGCGAATTTCCCAACCGGCCAAAGCCCGGCTGGGCGGCGCTTACGCTGTTTGGGGGCTTGGGAGAGGGGAGGCGCGGCGGGCGGAATGCTGCAATGCGGCACCTTGACCGTGAATAGTAGCGAGGCGAGCGAACTGTCGTTTTTTCGCGGCAGGAATTATCGAAACAGGTTTAGTCGAAATTCAGTTGACTGCCGGCGGCGATGGGATGCTGGAGCGTCAGCGCGTGACGGGCGTAGCCGGTGCAGTGGCAGGCGAACAAGCGGTCCGGCGCCAATTGCTGAAAGTAGCGGCGGGTCTGCCAGACGCGCCATGGGCTGGCACTGCGCAGGTGGAAGCCGCCTATCACCGCGTGGACGCGGGGTTCGGCGCACACTTCGCGCGCGTAGTCGACGATGTGGCGGATGCCGGAATGAGCGCAGCCGCTGAAGATGATCAGACCTTGCTTTCCGCGATAGGCCAGTGCCGAATCATCGGCCACCGGGTCCGGCCGGTGGCCGCGCGCGTCGATTAGGCGGCCCAGGGTGCCGCGCCCTTCGGCGTGGCGCAGCCGCGGAATCTGACCGAGGAAGACATAGCGGTCGGCGAAGGCGTGAGGCTGGGCGTGCAGTTGCAGCTCGAAGCTGGTTTCCAGTTCGGCGGCGGCAAGCGGCGCGCCCAGTTTGCGCAGCGTGATCGGCCCCAGCCGCGCTTCGCGCGCTTGGAAGGCCTCGGGGTGGGCCAGCAGCGGGAGCAGCGGCGCCGCGCGTTCGCGCAGCAGCCGGCTTAGCGCCGGCAGGCCGCCGCTGTGGTCGTAATGGCCGTGGGAGAGCACTACCCGGCTCAGCGTGGCGAGATCGACGCCCAGCTGGCTGGCGTTGTATAGCAGCGCGTCGCTGCGGCCGGTATCGAACAGGATGCGCTCTTCGCCGTCCTCGATCAGCAGCGCCAGGCCGGGTTCGGCGATCAGGTCCGGCCGCAGGCTGTGGTTTTCCGCCAGAACGGTGACGCGCATCGTTTATTGGCCGCGCATGAACAGCTTGTCCAGCTCGCGCATGGACAGCCGGGTCCAGGTGGGGCGGCCGTGGTTGCACTGGCCGGAGCGTTCAGTGGCTTCCATGTCGCGCAGCAGCGCGTTCATCTCCGGCAGCGTCAGCTGTCGGTTGGCGCGTACCGCGCCGTGGCAGGCCATGGTGGCCAAGAGTTCGTTGCGGCGCTCGGTCAGCACCTGGCTGAGGCCGAATTCGCGCACGTCCTTCAGCACCGCGCGCGCCAGATCCACCGGGTTGCCGTCCTTCAGCCACACCGGCACGCCGCGTACGGCGATCTGGGTGGGAGACAGCGGCGCCAGTTCGATGCCCAGCCGCTTCATTTCCTCGCCGTGTTCGTGGGCGGTCGCCACTTCCATGCGATCGGCGGCGAAGGATACCGGCAGCAGCAAGGGCTGCATTGGAATGGTGTCGGCTTCCAGCGCGGTTTTTAGTTGTTCGTAGACGATGCGCTCGTGGGCGGCGTGCATGTCCACCAGAATCAGCCCGTCTTCGCACTGGCTGAGGATATAGACGCCGTGTAGCTGCGCCAGCGCGAAGCCCAACGGCGGAATGCCGTCCGCGCTTTGCGGCAGCGCGGCCACGCGCTGCGGCGGCAGGCTGTATTCCACGGGCGCCGGCGCGGCGGTCTGGGCGCGCTCTTCCTCGCGAAGACCGCCGAACAGCTTGTCGTAGATGCCGGTGGCCTCCCTGGCCACGTGCAGCGGCATCGCTTGCTGCTGGTAGCGGAAGCCGGTTTGCGGCGAGGAGCCGCCGGAAGGCGGTGCGGCGGTGCGGCTGAATGATTTGTCGAACAGCGGCGCGGATTCGCCCTGGGGCAGCGCGGGAGCGGCCTCCGCTTCGTTATCCGCGTTGGCGATCTGAACGGTAGGCGCGGCGCCGGCGGTGGTGCTGGCCAAGGCCTTGTGCACGCTGTGGAACAGGAATTGGTGGATGGCCTGCGATTCGCGGAAGCGCACCTCGATTTTGGTCGGGTGCACGTTGACGTCGACGCCGGACGGCTCCATGGTCAGGAATAGCGCGTAAGCGGGGTGGCGCTCGTGGTGCAGCACGTCGCGATAGGCCTGACGCAGCGCGTGCAGCGCGGTCTTGTCGCGGACGAAACGGCCGTTGACGTAGAAGTACTGGGCGTCGCGGCTGGCCTTGGAATAAGTGGGAGAGGCGACGAAGCCGCTGAGCGTCAACGGACCGGCGGCGGTGTCGATCTCGATGGCGGCGGCGACGAAGTCCTTGCCCAGCATCGCGCCCACGCGTTCGGCCAGGCTTTGCGCCGGCAGGCGCCAGATGACCTTGCCGTTGTGGCGCAGCATGAATTCAACGTGCGGATGCGCCAGTGCGATGCGTTCGAAAACGGCTTCGCAATGCGCGTATTCGGTATTCTCGCTTTTCAGGAATTTGCGCCGGGCCGGAGTGTTGAAATAGATATCCACCACTTCCACGCTGGTGCCGGGCGAGTGGGCCGCAGGCTCCACCGGGTGCAGCGCGCCGTCGATGGCGATGACTTGATGAGCGTGTTCCGCGTCCGGCGGCCGGCTGACCAGGGTCAGCCGCGACACCGAGGCGATGCTGGCGAGACCCTCTCCGCGGAAGCCCAGCGTGGAGACGTTTTCCAGATCGTCCAGCGAGGCGATCTTGCTGGTGGCGTGGCGGTCCAGAGCCAGCGCCAAGTCTTCCGCCGCGATGCCGCTGCCGTTGTCTGTGACGCGCAGCAGCTTGATGCCGCCCTGGGCTAGGTCCACTGTGATCTTGGAGGCGCCCGCGTCCAGGCTGTTTTCCAGTATCTCCTTGAGCGCGGAAGCGGGGCGTTCCACCACTTCGCCGGCGGCGATTTGGTTGACGAGGTGGTCGGGCAGGCGTTGGATGCGTTTCATGAGCGGCATGTGGGCGTGATGTCAAAGCAAAAGGCCGCGCGAAGAGCCTGTTCAGTGTCTGCTGCGCGTTGGAGATACGGCGTCGAAATCGTCTTCAGAATACTCATGTACAGTCTGTACACTCCGCTTCTTCAGCCGTTTTCGCCTTGTCTCGCCTTGTCCCGCGAGGCTTTGAACAGGTCTTTGGGCGACCTTGTCGATTCTACTACGGATCAGCCGCGGGCGGCCGCGCGCTTGTGGCGCCAGATTTCAATCAGCCCCGGCAGGAAGGAAACCAGAATGATGCCGAAGATCAGCAATTCCAGGTTTTTGCGAACAAAGGGCAGGTTGCCGAAGAAATAGCCGGCGTAAGTGAAGCCAACCACCCAGGCGATGGCGCCCACCACGTTGTAGCGCAGGAACTGCGGGTAGTGCATCTTGCCGATCCCGGCGACGAAGGGCGCGAAGGTGCGCACGATGGGCACGAAGCGGGCGAAGATGATGGTCTTGCCGCCGTGGCGTTCGTAGAAGGCGTGGGTTCGGTCCAGATATTGCGGCTTCAGGATGCGCGGGAATTTATCGAACAGCTTCATGCCGACATTGCGGCCGATGGCGTAATTGGTCGCGTCGCCAAGGATGGCGGCGACAATCAGGAGCAGCACCAGCAAGTGCGGGTTCATCTGGCCCATGGCGGCCAGCGCGCCGGCGACGAACAGCAGGGAGTCGCCGGGCAGGAAGGGGGTGACCACCAGCCCGGTTTCGCAGAACACGATCAGGAACAGAATGGCGTAGATCCAGAGGCCGTAGGCGGCCACCAGCTGGGTCAGATGAGTGTCGATGTGCAGGATGAAGTCGATCAGAAAAGTGATGGCTTCCATGATGTCGTTGCGCTCGGTAAGGGTGCTGCTCGGGTTAAATGTAAAACTGGCCGGACAAGCCGGCCAGCGTTTGGAGAAGTGATCAGACGACCGCTTCTTCTTTTGGTTTCACCGGCTTGATCATGTGCTCGCGTTTCACGCCCAGCCACAGGGCGATCGGGCTGGCCACCAGCACCGACGAGTAAATGCCGAACACGATGCCGATGGTCAGCGCCATGGCGAAGCCGTGCAGCGCCGGGCCGCCGAACAGCAGCATGGACACCACCATCATCTCGGTGGAGAAGTGGGTGATGATGGTGCGGCTCATCGTGGCGGTGATGGCGTTGTCGATGACCTCGGCCACGCTATGGCCCTTCATGCCCGGTTTGCGGAAGTTCTCGCGAATCCGGTCGAACACCACCACCGATTCGTTGACCGAGTAACCCAGCACCGCCAGGATGCCGGCCAGCACGGTCAGCGAAAACTCCCAGCGGAAGAAGGCGAAGCAACCCAGGATGATCACCACGTCGTGCATGTTGGCGATGATGGCCGCGATGGCGAAGCGCCACTCAAAGCGAATGGCCAGGTAGATCATGATGCCCACGCACACCAGGATGGTGGCGGTCAGGCCATGAGTCACCAGTTCCTCGCCCACGCTGGGGCCCACGAAGTCCACTTTGCGCAGCTGCACGGCGCTGTCGCTGGCCTTGAGCATGCCCATCACTTTTTCAGACAGCTGGGCGGAAGTGACGCCCGGCTTGTTGGGCAGGCGTATCATCACATCCCGGCTGCTGCCCAGGCTCTGCACTGTGGATTCGCCCAGCTTCAGCTCGTCCACTTTGTCGCGGATGGCGCCCAGGTCGGCGGACTGCTGGTATTGCACTTCCAGCACGGTGCCGCCGGTGAACTCCACGCTGTAGTTCAGGCCGCGGGTGGCCAGAAAGAACACGGCCAGGATGAAGGTCACCAGCGAAATGGTCGTGGTGAGCCGGCCGTAGCTCATGAACGGGATGTCCCGTTTGATGCGGAAAAGCTCCATGTCCGGTCCTTATCCTTTGTTTTCCGGTTTCCACACCTGGCCGATGGCCAGCGTGGTGAGTTTGCGGCGGCGGCCGTACCACAGGTTGACCAGGCCGCGGGAAACGACTACCGCGGAGAACATCGAGGTCAGGATGCCCAGGCTGTGCACCACGGCAAAACCACGCACCGCGCCGGAGCCGAAGATCAGCAGCGCAAGGCCGGCGATCAAGGTGGTGACGTTGGAGTCCAGAATGGTGTGCCAAGCGTGGGTGTAGCCGGCCTGGATCGCCGAGTGCGGCGGCACGCCGTTGCGCAGTTCCTCGCGGATGCGCTCGTTGATCAACACGTTGGCGTCGATGGCCATGCCCAGCGCCAGCGCGATGGCGGCGATGCCGGGCAGGGTCAGCGTGGCCTGAATCATCGACAACAGCGCCAGCAGCAGGAAGACGTTGATCGCCAGGGACAGCGCGGAGAACACGCCGAACATGCCGTAGTACAGGATCATGAAGGTGGCGATGGCGGCAAAGCCCCACAGCGTGGCGTGGAAGCCCTTCTCGATGTTTTCCTGACCCAGGCTCGGGCCGACGGTACGCTCTTCGACGATGTTCATCGGCGCGGCCAGCGAACCGGCGCGCAAGAGCAGCGCGGTGTCGTTGGCTTCGGCCGGGTTCATGCTGCCGGAGATCTGTACGCGGCCGCCGCCGATTTCGGAGCGGATCACCGGCGCGGTGACCACTTCGGCGCGGCCTTTTTCCACCAGCACCATCGCCATGCGCTTGCCGATGTTCTCAGCGGTTACCTGGCGGAAGATGGAGGCCCCGGCGGAGTCCAGATTGATGTGGACGGCGGGCGCGCCGTTTTCGTCGAAGCCGGCCTGGGCGTCGTTGATATTGTCGCCGGTCAGCTCAACGTCCTTGCGCACCAGGATTTTCTGCACGCCGCGCGAGGAGGCTTCGTCCAGTAGCTCGTAGCCCGCGGGCACGTTGCCGGCCATGGCGTCGGCCATCTTGCTCGGGTCATCCTCCACCATGCGCACTTCCAAGGTGGCGGTGCGGCCGATGATGTCCTTGGCGCGAGCGGTGTCCTGAATACCAGGCAACTGCACGACGATGCGGTTCGGGCCGTTTTGCTGAATGATGGGCTCGGAAGTGCCCAGTTCGTTGACGCGGTTATGCAGCGTGGTGATGTTCTGTTTGACCGCGTCGCCTTGGATCTTGGTGATCTCCTCCGGCTTCAGGGTCAGCGTCAGCCGGTAGTTGCTGTCGTCGCTCTTGACGGTGAGCGAGGGCAGGCTGCGGTAGACCACGTCCTGCGTGGACTTCAGCGTGTCGGCGTCGCGCAGTTGCACTTCCAGCGTGTTGCCGTTGCGTTTGATCGCGCCGTAGCGGACTTTCTTGTTCTTCAGCTCGCGGCGCAGGTCGCCGGCGTAGCGTTCCATCGTCTTGTCGATGGCGGCCTTCATGTCCACTTCCAGCAGGAAGTGCACGCCGCCGCGCAGGTCGAGGCCGAGGAACATCGGATGCGCCTTCAGGCTGGTCAGCCAGGCGGGGGAGGCGGACAGGAGGTTCAGCGCGATGATGTAATTGTCGCCCAGCGCGTGCTGGATGGCGTCGCGCGCCTTCAACTGGGTGTCGGCGTCCTTGAAGCGGACTCGCAGGCTGGCGCCGTCAAGGAACAGGCCGTCGGGAGTGATGTTCTGCGCCTTCAGTGCCTCTTCCACGCGCGTCATCACGGCGGTGTCCACCGGAATGGATTGGCGCGAGCTGGAGACCTGGACCGCAGGAGTCTCGCCGTAGAAATTGGGCAGCGTGTAGATCGCGGAAAGGATCAGGGCCACCGCAATGACGAGGTATTTCCAAAGAGGGTAGCGGTTCATGTTTTAGTTCGGGAAAAGAAAATGAACCGGCCACCGGCAGCGCGCTGCGGTGGCCGTCGGCTGAATCCTTAAAGCGACTTCAGCGTGCCTTTTTCCAGCTTGGCGGAAACCGAGCCGCGCTGAACGGTAATTTCCACGCCGTTGGCGATTTCCAGGGTCAGGAATTGTTCACCAATCTTGGCTACGCGGCCAACGATGCCGCCTTGGGTGGCGACTTCATCGCCCTTCTGAATTTCCGACAGCATCTTCTGATGCTCTTTCATGCGCTTCTGCTGAGGGCGAACCATCAGGAACCAGAACAGCACGAAGATGGCGATCATCGGCAGGAAACCCATCAGATCGAAACCTCCTGCTGCGGCGCCGGTGTTGGCGAAGGCGGGGCTGATAAAGGACATCAAACTACTCCCTTAGATTATTTGTTATGGCTGGTCAAAATAAACGGACCATTGTAGCCATGCTGGTCCGCTTTTTCCAATGCTTGCAACGGTCAGGCCTGTGACAGACCGAGACAGCGAGTGGTTCCTTAGTTGACGCCGCGGGCGCGCTTGGCGGCGAACTCCAGGCGGAAGTCCTCGAAACGGTCTTCCTCGATAGCGCGGCGCATCTGGCGCATCAATTCCTGGTAATAGTGCAGGTTGTGGATGGTGTTGAGGCGGGCGCCCAGAATTTCGCCGACGCGGTGCAGGTGGTGCAGGTAGGCGCGGCTGAAGTTGCGGCAGGCGTAGCACTCGCATTCCTCGTCCAGCGGGCGCTTGTCGTCCTTGTAGCGCGCGTTCTTGATTTTGACGTCGCCCCACTGGGTAAAGATCCAGCCGTTTCGCGCGTTGCGGGTTGGCATTACGCAATCGAACATGTCCACGCCGTTGGCCACGCCGTGCACTAGGTCCTCCGGCGTGCCCACCCCCATCAGGTAATGGGGTTTTTCCGCGGGTAGCATGTCCTTCAGTTCGGTCAGCATCCGGTACATTTCCGGTTTGGGCTCGCCCACCGACAGGCCGCCGATGGCGATGCCGTCGAAGCCCACCTGCATCAGGCCTTCCAGCGACTCCTGGCGCAAATCGGTATATAGGTTGCCCTGAACGATGCCGAACAGCGCGTTGGGGTTCTTCAGATCGTCGAAGGCGCGGCGGGAGCGCTCGGCCCAGCGCAAGCTCATCTGCAGAGACTTCTGCGCGGTGGCGTGGTCCACCTGGCCCGGCGTGCATTCGTCCAGCTGCATTACGATGTCTGAGTTGAGCACGGTTTGAATCTTCATCGAGATTTCCGGGCTCAGAAACAGCTTGTCGCCATTGATCGGGCTTTGGAAAGTGCAGCCTTCCTCGGTCAGCTTGCGCATATCGGACAGGCTGAATACCTGAAAGCCGCCGGAGTCGGTGAGGATGGGCTTGTCCCAGCCGATGAATTCGTGCAGGCCGCCGAACTGTTCGACGATCTCCAGCCCCGGGCGCAGCCACAAGTGGAAGGTGTTGCCCAGGATGATCTGGGCGCCGATGTCGTTCAACTCGACCGGGCTCATCGCCTTGACCGAGCCGTAAGTGCCCACCGGCTGGAACACCGGCGTCTCCACGGTGCCGTGGTTTAGCTCCAGCGTGCCGCGCCGCGCGCCGCCGGAGGTTTTATGTACGGTAAACTTCAGCATGATTCGGGGATTGCTCTGGTATGTTTGTTTAGCAAAATCAGCCGGCTAGTATACCGTAAGCCGCGTCCGCTGGGGCTTTGTTCCCATTTCCCTCTTGAGGCCGATGAAAAAAACGCTTGCCAAGACGGGTGGGCTTGTTTAGTATTCGCAACTCGACGACAGGCACGTAGCTCAGCTGGTTAGAGCACCACCTTGACATGGTGGGGGTCGTTGGTTCGAGTCCAATCGTGCCTACCAAATTCAAACGCATGGAGCGTTACAAGTGTACAACTTGCGAACTACCACAACCCGACATACTCACGCTAGCTGAGCCTTGCGGGTTGTTCCATGCAAAAAAAGTGCGGCTCAGGCCGCACTTTTTTTTTACCCTTCGCTTTCTAAAAATTTCTCTCTCGCCTTGTTGGAGTTGACATGCCAGACATTCGCTTGCCGGACGGCTCGATCCGTTCGTTCGATAAACCGGTGACGGTTCATGAAGTGGCTGCGTCCATCGGCGCCGGGTTGGCGCGCGCGGCGCTGGCCGGCCGCGTCGACGGCGTGCTGGTGGACACTTCCCACACCATCGCTCGCAACGCCGATCTGGCCATCATCACCGATAAGGATGCGGACGGTCTGTCCATTATTCGTCACTCCACCGCTCACTTGCTGGCCTATGCCGTCAAGGAACTGTTCCCGGAGGCTCAGGTCACCATCGGGCCGGAGATCGAGAACGGTTTCTACTACGACTTCGCCTACAAGCGCCCGTTTACGCCGGAAGACTTGGCCGCCATCGAAAAGAAAATGGCCGAGCTGGCGAAAAAGGACATTCCGGTGGAGCGCTACGAGCTGCCGCGCGATGAGGCCATTGCCTACTTCAAGAGCATAGGCGAGGCCTATAAGGCCGAGATCATTGAGTCCATCCCGCAAGGCGAGGTGTTGAGCCTGTATCGCGAGGGCGAATTCACCGATCTGTGTCGCGGCCCGCACGTGCCGTCCACCGGCAAGCTCAAAGTGTTCAAGCTGATGAAGGTGGCCGGCGCTTACTGGCGCGGCGACAGCAAGAATGAAATGCTGCAGCGGGTTTACGGCACCGCCTGGGCCAAGAAGGAAGACCTGGACGCCTATCTCTACATGCTGGAAGAGGCGGAAAAGCGCGATCATCGCAAACTGGGCGTGCAGTTGGACCTGTTCCACCTGCAGGACGAGGCGCCGGGCATGGTGTTCTGGCACCCCAAGGGCTGGCAGTTGTGGCAGAGCGTCGAGCAATACATGCGCGACAAGTTGAACCGCGAAGGTTATAAGGAAATCCGCACCCCGATGATGATGGACGCTCATCTGTGGGAGCGTTCCGGCCACGCCGCCAACTACCGCGAAAACATGTTCATCACGGAGTCGGAAAAGCGCGACTACGCGGTCAAGCCGATGAATTGCCCCGGCCATGTGCAAGTATTCAACAGCGGCTTGCGTTCCTATCGCGACCTGCCGCTGCGTTATGCGGAGTTCGGCTCCTGCCACCGCAACGAGCCCTCCGGCGCGCTGCACGGCATCATGCGCGTGCGCGGCTTTGTGCAGGACGACGGTCACATCTTCTGTACCGAAGATCAGATCAACCAAGAGGCCAAGGATTTCCATCGCCTCGTGATGGAAGTGTACGAGCGCTTCGGCTTTGACAAGGTTGCGATCAAGCTGGCGCTGCGTCCGGAAAAGCGCATCGGCGCCGAAGAAACTTGGGACAAGGCTGAAGAAGGCATGCGCGAAGCGCTGCGCGCCTGCGGTGTGGAGTGGGAGGAGTTGCCGGGCGAGGGGGCGTTCTACGGTCCCAAGATCGAATATCATATCAAGGACGCGCTGGGCCGCTCCTGGCAGTGCGGCACCCTGCAGTTGGACTTCATGCTGCCGGAGCGTCTGGATGCAGAATACGTGGCCGACGACAACAGCCGCAAGCGCCCGGTGATGCTGCATCGCGCTGCGCTGGGTTCGCTGGAGCGTTTCCTCGGCATCCTGATCGAAAACCATGCCGGCGCCTTCCCGTTGTGGCTGGCTCCGGTACAAATGGTGGTGATGAATATCACCGAAGCGCAGGCCGAATACGCGGCCGATGTGGCCGCGAAACTGCGCGAACAAGGCTTCCGCGTTGATCTTGACTTGAGAAACGAGAAGATCGGCTATAAAATTCGCGAGCACAGCCTGCAAAAGTTGCCGTACCAGATTATCGTCGGCGACAAGGAGAAGGCTGGCGAGTTGGTTGCCGTACGCTCCCGCGGGGAAGACCTGGGGCAGCTTACGCTGGATGCGCTCATTGCGCGCCTCAAGGCTGAGATGCCTGAGGCCTGATTCCGGCAGCGGCAGGCATTGAGTTTAGATTAATAGGAGATTTGGCTATAGCTCAGGAACGCGAAGCACGGATCAACGGCGAGATTACCGCCCGTGAAATTCGTCTGGTAGGTAAAGAAGGTGAGCAGATTGGTGTTGTCAGTCTGCGTGAGGCAATGGCGCTGGCGGAGGAAGGTGACGTGGATTTGGTGGAAATCTCCCCAACCGCGCAGCCTCCGGTATGCAAGCTGATGGACTACGGCAAGTACAAGTACGAGCAGTCCAAGAAGCGTCACGAAGCCAAGCAGAAGCAGAAACAGGTTCAGATCAAGGAAATCAAGTTCCGTCCGGGTACCGACGACGGCGACTACAACGTCAAGTTGCGCAACTTGACCCGATTCCTGGCTGACGGCGACAAGGCCAAGGTCACCCTGCGCTTCCGCGGTCGTGAGATGGCCCACCAGAACATCGGTTTGGAATTGCTTAAGCGAGTCGAAGCCGACTTGTCTGAAATTGCGGTTGTTGAGCAGTTTCCCAAGCTCGAAGGCCGCCAGATGGTCATGATGATTGCGCCGAAGAAGAAATAATCGGTATAATCATCAAATCGACACGGCAGGGTTCGCTCTGCCGTGTTGATTTTGTAGGTCGGCAACGATCTGCCCAAAAGCGTGACACGATGGTTTTTCAAGCGTTTCCAGATCCGTCTGGCAACCACCTCGCGTCTAATCTAATCAAAATTCAGCAGGAGCAGTCCATGCCGAAAATGAAAACCAAGTCGAGCGCGAAAAAGCGTCTCAAAGTACTGGGCAATGGTGGTGTAAAGCGCTCTTACGCGTTCAAGCGTCACATCCTGACCAAGAAAACCACCAAGAACAAGCGCCAACTGCGTGGCACTACCATGGTAGATAGCACCAACATGGCCTCTGTTCGCGCAATGATGCCCTACGCTTAAGGAGACTAAGATATGCCACGCGTAAAACGCGGTGTAACCGCTCGTGCTCGTCACAAGAAAATCCTCGCACTGGCGAAAGGCTATCGCGGCCGCCGGAAGAACGTCTATCGCATCGCCAAACAGGCGGTGATGAAAGCCGGTCAGTACGCTTACCGCGACCGTCGTCAGAAAAAGCGTCAGTTCCGTCAACTGTGGATTGCTCGTATCAACGCAGCTGCTCGTGAAAACGGCCTGCCGTACAGCAAATTCATGAACGGCCTGAAAAAAGCCTCTATCGAAATCGACCGCAAGGTCCTGGCCGACCTGGCCGTGTTCGACAAGCCGGCTTTTGCACAGATCGTCGAAAAGGCGAAAGCAAGCCTCGCTGCTTAATCGCCCGGACGGATCAAAAGGGAGGCACATGCCTCCCTTTTTTTAATGCGGCCAAGCCGCGAGCATGATTCAAGATCAAGACGGTTGGCCAGACTCGCTCGGATTCTGGGGCGCGTGTGGCCAGCTTTCTTTCGCATACGGTGTGGAACACGATGAACAACGTTGACGCGATTCTCCAATCCGGCCTGACCGCGGTAGCCGCGGCGGCCGATCTCGTTGAACTGGAGCAGGTCAAGGCCCGCTATCTGGGCAAGAGCGGCGAGTTGACCGAACTCCTGAAGCAGCTGGGCAAGCTGCCCGCTGAAGAGCGCAAGGCCGCCGGCGCCACCATTAACGTGGCCAAGCAGGCTTTTGAGGCCGCGCACAAACAGCGCCTTGATCAAATGAACGCCGCCAAGCTGGAGGCGCAACTGGCCGCCGAGGCGCTGGACGTGACCCTCCCAGGGCGCGGCAGCAACGGCGGCGGCTTGCATCCGGTGGCGCTGACTTTGGAGCGCATCGCCGGCCTGTTCCGCACCATGGGTTTCGAAGTGGCGGACGGTCCGGAGATCGAAACCGATTTCTATAATTTCCAAGCGCTGAACATCCCGGAAAACCATCCCGCGCGCGCGATGGCCGACACCTTCTACGTGGAAGGCGGCGACGTGCTGCGCACGCATACCAGCCCGATCCAGGCGCGCTTCATGATGAGCAATCAGCCGCCCATCAAGATCGTGGCTCCGGGCCGCGTATATCGCGTCGACTCCGACGCCACCCATTCGCCGATGTTCCACCAGATGGAAGGCTTGTGGGTGGAAGAGGGCGTGTCCTTCGCCGATCTCAAGGCGGTGGTGACCGATTTTCTACGTCGTTTCTTTGAACGCGACGACCTGCAAGTGCGCTTCCGTCCGTCCTTCTTCCCCTTCACTGAACCGTCGGCGGAAATCGATGTGCTGGGCGAGCGTGGTTGGCTGGAAGTGGGCGGTTGCGGCATGGTGCACCCCAATGTGTTGCGCAATGTCAACATCGACCCGGAGAAGTACACCGGCTTCGCCTTCGGCATCGGTCTCGACCGCTTCGCCATGTTGCGCTACGGCGTCAACGACCTGCGGCTGTTCTTCGAGAACGACCTCAACTTCCTGAGACAGTTCAACTGATCGCGTACGGAGCCGAATACTATGCAATTTTCCGAACAATGGCTGAGAAGCTGGGTTAATCCGTCGCTGAGCACCGACGAACTGTCCTACCTGCTGACCATGGCGGGTTTGGAGGTGGAGGAAGTCAACGCCGCCGCGCCGGCCTTCAGCGGGGTGGTGGTGGCTGAAGTCAAGGAAGTGGCCAAGCATGAAAACGCCGACCGCCTGCGCGTGACCAAGGTGGACGTGGGGACGGGCGAACTGGTGCAGATCGTCTGCGGCGCGCCCAATGTCGCCGTGGGCCTGAAGGTGCCTTGCGCCTTGCCCGGCGCCGCTCTGCCCGGTGATTTCAAGATCAAGCCGACCAAAATGCGCGGCGTCGAATCCAACGGCATGCTGTGTTCCGGCAAGGAGCTTGGCGTGCCGGACGAGGCAGACGGCCTGCTGGTACTGCCGGCCGATGCGCCGACGGGACAGAGCATTCGCGACTACCTGGGCCTGGACGACCAGCTGTTCACGCTGAAAATCACCCCCAACCGAGCCGATTGTCTGTCCATTCGCGGCATCGCCCGCGAAGTGGCGGCGCTGACCGGCGCAGAACTCGCGGCGGTGGTCATTCCCGCCGTGGCGCCGGTCATCGACGATGCGCTGTCGGTGAGCATCGACGCTAAATCGGGTTGCGGTCGTTACCTGGGGCGCGTGCTCAAGGGCGTCAACGCCGCCGCCGCCACGCCGGAATGGATGCGTCGCCGTTTGGAGCGCGCGGGCCTGCGTTCGATTTCCGCCGTGGTCGACATCACCAACTATGTATTGCTGGAACAAGGTCAGCCCATGCACGCCTTCGACCTGGCCAAGCTGGACGGCGGCATCGTCGTGCGCATGGCCAAGGACGGCGAAGAACTGCTGTGCTTGAACGAAAAAACCGTCAAGCTCAATCCCGATTACATGGTGATCGCGGACCAGAGCAAAGCATTGGCCATCGCCGGCATCATGGGTGGCGAGCACAGCGGCGTGACCACCGGCAGCACGGACATCTTCCTGGAAAGCGCTTTCTTTGCTCCGGAAGCGATTGCCGGCAAAGCGCGCGAGCTGGGTTTCGGTTCGGATTCCTCTTTCCGTTACGAGCGCGGCGTGGACTTCCAGCTACAGCGCGATGCGATGGAGCGCGCCACCCGCCTGGTGTTGGACATCTGCGGGGGGCAACCGGGCCCGGTGGTGGACGCCGTGGCCGAGTTGCCGCGCCGCGGCGAGGTCAAGCTGCGCGTGTCGCGTTGCGCCAAGCTGTTGGGCGTGACGCTGAGCAGCGAACAGATCGGTGAAATTCTGGGCCGGCTGGGCTTGACTCACCGCCTGGACGGCGAGGTTTTTACCGTGGAGGCGCCGTCTTTCCGCTTCGACATCGCGATTGAGGAAGATTTGATTGAGGAGGTGGCGCGGGTTTACGGCTACGACGCGATTCCTGCAGACGCGCCGCGTTCCGGCATGCGCATGCTGGCGCAGCGGGAAGAGCTGCGGCCGCGCGATCAAATCCGCCATCTGCTGGCGGCCCGCGACTATCAGGAAATCGTCAGCTACGCCTTCGTCGACGAAGCCTGGGAGCGTGATTTCGCCGCCAACGAGCAGCCGGTGCGCCTGATCAATCCGATCGCCTCGCAGATGAGCGTGATGCGCTCCACCTTGATCGGCGGCTTGGTGGACGTATTGGTCGGCAACATCAACCGCAAGCAGCCGCGCGTGCGCGTGTTCGAAGTGGCGCGCGTATTCAAGAAATCCGCCGACTGGTTCGACCAGCCGGAAAAAGTGGCCGGCCTCGCCTGGGGGCCGCGCTTGCCCGAGCAGTGGGGGGTCAAGGCGGAGCGAGTCGACTTCTTCGATGTCAAAGCCGATGTCGAAGCCCTGCTGCATCCGCAGCAAGCCAGCTTCCGCAAGGCAGAGCACCCGGCCTTCCATCCGGGCCGCTGCGCCGAGGTGCTGGTGAATGGCCTGGCGGTGGGCGTGATTGGCGAACTGCATCCCAAGTGGGCGCAGCAATATGATTTGTCCAGCGCTCCGGTGTTGTTTGAATTGGATCTGGCCGCTGTGGAAGCTCGGCAGCCTATCAAGGCACAACCGGTGAGCAAGTTCCAGGCGGTGCGCCGCGATCTGGCGCTGGTGGTGGACGAGGCGGTGGAAACGGAGCAATTGCTGGCCTGCTTTGCCAAGCATGGCGCCGCCATTGTCAGCGAAGTGGCTTTGTTTGACGTTTATCGCGGCAAAGGCGTGGAAGAAGGCAAGAAGAGTCTGGCCTTCCGCGTGATGTTGCAGGACAATAGCCGCACGCTGACCGACGAAGATGTGGAGCCGGCGCTTAAAGCCCTGCTGGACGGCGTTGCCGCCGAGCTGGGCGCTCAGCTGCGCTGAGCCCAAGGCGTGGAGCCCGCCGGCTTGTCGGCGGGCTTTTGAATGATTAGAAATATTGATGTGTGAGAGGGTGACATGACTTTGACCAAGGCTGAGCTGGCCGACATGCTGTTTGATCAAGTGGGTCTGAACAAGCGTGAAGCCAAGGACATGGTTGAATCGTTTTTTGAAGAAATTCGCCAGGCCTTGGAGTCCGGAGATTCCGTCAAATTATCCGGTTTCGGTAATTTCCAGTTGCGCGACAAGCCGCAGCGTCCGGGTCGCAACCCCAAGACCGGGGAAGAGATTCCCATCACCGCGCGACGTGTGGTAACGTTCCATGCTAGTCAGAAACTCAAGGGAATGGTCGAGCAATTCCATGCCAACAAGCAAGGCTGATCTGCCGTCGATACCGTCCAAGCGTTACTTCACCATCAGCGAAGTGAGCGAGCTCACCGGCGTCAAGCCGCATGTGCTGCGCTATTGGGAGCAGGAGTTTTCCCAGCTGCGTCAGGTGAAGCGCCGTGGCAACCGCCGCTACTACCAACATCACGAAGTGTTATTGGTCAGACGCATTCGCGGTTTGTTATATGACGATGGTTTTACCATTCACGGAGCCCGCCAGCGATTGGGCGCGGACGGCCAGGAAGTGCGTCCGGCAACGGCCCAGGAGGTGAGAACCGAGTTGGAGGCGATTTTAGAATGGCTCGATTCAGGGCTTGGCAAAAATTAAAAAGCAGTTTAGAATACGTTTCTCTCGAGTCGGGGCGTAGCGCAGCCTGGTAGCGCACCTGCATGGGGTGCAGGGGGTCGGAAGTTCGAATCTTCTCGCCCCGACCAAAGAATTCCAAAAGTATCAAATATTTAAAGCTCTGCATTTGCAGAGCTTTTTTTATTTTCTCCTCCGAAATTTAGAAATTCCTCCAGTAACATCAAACTCGGCAGGTTGGGCGCAACGAATCGGCCTAACTCAGCCGGTCATTCCGTCTATATGTTTTTATCGCTTGAGGTGGAGCCGAACCATTTGTCTTGGCGCTTGCCGTATTTCAGTGGCCGTCGCGAATGCGCGCGGCGGCGTGTCGTCGACTTTATGTAAGGATTGCCATGTTGCATGTAGTTGCCGTGATTACCGCCAAACCGGGGCAGCGCGCCGTAATCTTGCAAGAGCTGAATGCGATCGTGCCCCTGGTGCGCGAGGAAGAGGGTTGCATTGAATACGGCCCGGCTCTGGACCATGCGGATTCTCCGCAGCCGTTTGGGGCGGACAGTTTGGTGGTAATGGAAAAATGGGCAAGCAAGGCCGCGCTGGATCGGCATCTGGACGCGCCGGCGCTGCGGGGCTTCACCGCCGCGACCGAGGGCGCGGTGGCCGGACTGTCCGTGCATGTGTTGAACCCGGTCTAGACCGGCCGACCCGCGTTCAGCCGGCTTTGCCGGCTATTTTTTTGGGCAGGGCGCGGCTAGCGGCGCTTCTATGGGCAGCCGTTGCAACTCTCCGTTAAAAAAGCTGCGCTCGCTGCGGCGCAAGCAGGGAAGCAAGGCTTGGAGGCGGGAGAGCGCGTCGGCGGCTTCCCGTCCGGCCCCCTGCTCATGCAGCAGAAACCATGCGGCCTCCAGCAATAGATTGGCTTGTTGCAAGGGCGGGAAGGCGGCGTTGCCGGCTATCTGCTCGTCCAGAGCAAGGACCGCCGCCGAGGACCAGCGGCTAAAGCCCTTGGCTGGGGACAAGGAGGCGTGCAAGGGATGCAGGGCGGCGATGGCGGTTTCCAGCGCCAGCGGCTGTTGTGCGCGGAAAGCGGCCAAGCTGCGCGAGCGCGGCGGCGGACAGTTGCCGCGTGCGATGCGCAGGATGAAGATCAGGTTCCAGGCGGAGCCGCTGCCGTAGCCGAAACGGTCGCAAATCCATTCGGATAGGCCAAGCCAGCGCATTGCTTGCAGTTGCACCGCGCTCACCTGCTGTTCTCGTTCCGGGTCGATCAAACCTTGCTGCCAGAACAGCCACAAGCACCAACCGATATTGGCGGCCACATGTTGGGCGGCGTCGATCGAATCCGCCTCGTAAGCCGCCTCCAGCGCGCCGCTCAGCGCTTGCAGAGCCGCGCCGGCCTGGCCTTGCTGGCGCGCTATGCCCGCGCCGCTGGTGGCGGCGTGCTTGTGCAACAGCGCCATCAGATTCAGACATTCGAAGCGTACCCGCGGGTTGTAGCGGAATACCGGTTGCAGCTCCGGCGAGGTTTGCAGATGCTCCAGCATGGTCTGAGCCGCTTCGGCATCGCCATGGGTGTAGCGTTCCCAGGCTCTGACGATGCAAGCCATGGCGGCGAAAGTAGGGTGGGCGTGATGCACGCTGCCGGCGTCCAGCACTCGGTCCAGCCGTTTCAGCGCGCTGCGGCTGCCGTCCAACTGGGCGCTGCGGCGCCAGGCCAGGCTTTCCTTCATCAAAGCCAGCGCCTGTTGAAAATCGTCGTCGGCGAACTGGCGCGCAACGTGGAAGGATTCCGCTACCTGACGGCTGGGGCGGCGTCCGAAACCGTCGTATTCATCGCGGATCGCTTGCGCCATCTGCTGCCAGAAGCGCATGTCGCGCATCAGGTTGGACAGATCGCCGGCCGGGTTTTCCGGCCGCTCCCTGCGCAGGCCCAGAAAGTGTTCCAGCCAATCCCGCTCCACCTCTACGCCGCCGGCGCTGAAACGCAGTCGCGAGGCCATGTCGGCCGTCAGCCAGAATGGACCGCGGCTGCGCCCGTTCAACGGCAGGGTGGAGATGGGCTGGCCGTGAGCGGCTCCCCAGCCCGCTTGCACACCCCAACGCGCGAAATCGGCGAAAGCGCGCGAGATCAGCATGCGAATATTGTTTTGGCCAGGGAAGCCGAGCCGCAAGGCGGCGGCGGACACCGAGCCGTCGCCAAAATGGTGGGCATGCCAGAGACGGGCCAACAGCCAAACGGACTGACCGCGGGCGGCTTCGCCCTGGACTCGGTAGGGCGCGGATAACTCGATTTCGATGATGTCGGGCGTTTCGATCATGGTGGCTGGGTCGCTTGCGGATTGGCGGAACAGAGCGCCGGTAGGGGCTGAGGCTGGCGTTTGTCGCGGAAGGAATGATTCTACCGCTCCGCATTGGTGTTTTGATCGCGCCGGATACTCGTTGGCTTCGGCCCGACGGCGTCACGCGGTTCACCAAAGCTTGTCGATGTCCCCCGGGTAGAGCGCAATCTCGCAATGCTCGAAGCGCGCGGCCATTTGCTTGGCCTTGTCGCTGAAAAAGCTGGCCATCGTCGCTTTGTCGAATTGGCTGCTGGGAAACGGCGAGGCCGGCGTGCCGCCGATCAAGACGGCGCCAGGCAGTTCGCTCCAGCCGCAACTTTGGTAAAAGCGCCGCAGGGGACGGTCGCAAGTGAAGATGCCGAGATCTGCGCCGTTGGCTTGCATGGTTTCGCGAGCGGAGGCGGCCAGCAATCGCCCCAAGCCGCGGCTGCGATCCTCGGGCTGAGTGACCATGCAGCTGATGCCGCTGGCCTGGAAGTCCTCGCCCGCATGGCTTAGCTGCTTGCTGAGGATGTCCAGCGCCGACAGCACCCGACGGTTCTCCACCAGCAACAGCGACAGCGGCCGTAGTGCGGGATCGTGGATGGGGTCGGGGCGGGTTGGCGGTTCGCCAGGCCAGGCCAGGTTTTGCAGCTCGAGAACTTGCATGCGTAGTTCGGCGGGCACTTCCGCTTCGGGAAAAATCAGAATTTCCATAAGCTGGTTCTTCTCGCAATGGACGGGTATGGTCGACCTTCATGATAACAGCGTTGGCGACACGGCCGAGCCTAAGAACCTGTTTACGATCTCGCCCTTGCTCGCGATATCGTAAACAGGTTCTTAGCCGGTTGGCCGCAACAAGGAGAGCGCATGTCCTCACTGACTCAAGCCTGTCTATGGCTGGATCAAAGCCCCGCCGAGCCGCATTGGCCGCCGTTGACGCAATCGGCGCACTGCGATGTGGCGGTAATCGGCGGCGGCTATACCGGCCTTTGGACGGCTTACTACCTCAAGCGCATGGCGCCGAAGCTGGATGTGGCGGTGCTGGAAGCCGAAACTTGCGGCTATGGCGCGTCTGGGCGCAACGGAGGCTGGCTGATCGGAGGGCTGGCCAATCAGGATGCCCATTTGCTCAGGCTGGACGGCGAGCGGCGTGAACAAGCGCGGCGGCGGTTGTTCGGCATTGTCGACGAGGTGGCCGAGATCTTGGCGCGGGAGGGCATCGATTGCGACTTTGCCCATGGCGGGGTGTTGTACGCGGCGGCGCGCTATCCGGAGCAGGAGGCAATGGGACGGAACTGGCTGCGGGAGTTGCGACGGGCGGGGCACGGCGAAGCCGACTTTCGATGGCTGGACCGCAAAGAGGCACAAGAGCAGTTGGGTGCGCGCGATGTGCGCGGCGGGGTGTTCTCGCCGCATTGCGCGGTGATTCAGCCGGCCAGGCTGGCGCAAGGCCTTGCGCGGGCCGCGGCGCGGCTGGGGGTGCGGATTCATGAGCGCAGCCCGGTGCGCCGGCTCGCTCCGGGCGTGGCGGGGTTGGACGGCTGCGAGTTGCGCGCCGACGTCATCGTGCCGGCGCTGGAAGGCGCGGCCGGGCAGTTTTCCCGCTTGGCGCGTTGTCTGCTGCCGGTGCAGAGCCTGCTGTTGGCCACTGAGCCGTTGTCGTCTGCTCAATGGGATGAGATTGGCCTGGCTGATCGTCAGGCTTTCGGCGATTTGAGCCGGATGGTGACTTACGGGCAACGCAGCGCGGACGGCCGCCTGGTGTTTGGCGCGCGCGGGGGCTACCGGCTGGGCGGCCGTGAACGATGGAACTTTGATCCGGGCAGCGATGAGTTCGCTTGGCGCGAGCGTCTGCTGCGTCAATTGTTGCCGGCGCTGGGCGCTACGGAGGTTGAGTACCGCTGGGGCGGCACCTTGGGCGTGGCGCGCGCTTTCACGCCCTATGCGCTGTATGACCGGCGGGCCGGCATCGCCATGGCCGGCGGTTACGGCGGCGAGGGCGTGGGGGCGTCTAACTTGATGGGGCGCACGCTGGCGGAATTGATCCTGGAGCGAGACGGCGATTTGACCTCCATGCCCTGGGCCATGTCTGAAGGGCGTTTGGAGCAGGTGCGCCGTTGGGCTCCGGAACCGGCTCCATGGCTTGGCTATCATCTGGTGCGCAGCGCCTACGCGCTGGAGGAGAGGCTGTGCGCTGGAGGCTCCGCGCCCGCATGGGCTCGGCGGAGCGCGGGCAAGTTGGCCGCGGCGCTGGAGTCGCTGCTGGCTTGAAGGCGGGCATGCGATATGGCCGCCGCTCATGTCGCGACGCACTTCTTGTGGTCTCGCCCTTGCTAGCGAGATCGTGAACTGGCTCTCAGGGTGGGTTGTTGATCGAGGCGTTGGCTGGGCTGTTCAGTGGCTTCAAGAGCCTGAGTTTTCGCTGAAGGCGCCCGCGGACCAGCCCAATAACTGGGTTGGCGTGTGGCCGAAGGCCTGGCGGAAGGCGGCGATGAAGGCGCTTGGGCTGTCGTAGCCGCAGCGCCAGGCCGCGACGCCGACGGCTTGGCCGGCCGATAAATATTCCAGGGACTTCAATAGCCGCAACCGGCGGCGCCAGGCCTGGAAGCTGAGCCCGGTTTGTTCTGGAAACAGGCGGCTCAGGCTGCGCCCGCTGAGGCCGGCCCATTGCGCCCAGTCGTCGCGCGAGCGGGGGTCATCGGGCGCTTCCGTCAAGGCGTCGGCGACGCGGCGCGCGCGCCGGTCTTGCGGCAGCGGCAGGCTCAGGCTCAAGCTCAAGGATGGACATTGCTCCAATTCGTCCAGCAAGACCTCCAGCAACCGCTGTTCTCTGGGAAGAGGCGGAACGGCGAAGTCCAGCGCGCGCCGCATGATGGCGGGGAGCAGCGCATCGCAGGCGATGGCTTGCGCGTAGGCGGGAAGCCGGTCGTAGGCCGCTGCGGCAAGGCGGAGGCTGATGCCGTCTATCAGGCCGTGACGATGCGAGGCGTGGCGCACGCCGGGAGGAATCCAGACCAAGTGGCCGGGCGGCAGCCAGAGCCGGCCGTCGTCGGTGGCGATGCTTAGCACGCCGTGGCGCAGCAAGCTCAGCTGGCCGCTGTCATGGCTGTGCCAGGCGTCGGGGTCGGCGGCGTGGTGATGGATGCGGTTGGCGGCGATCAGCATGGTCTTGGCCTGTTTGAGCTATCCGTTGGCATTATAGCGATAACGCGCCGCCGCCGCGGGGCGTGATACTGGCCACGGTGGCGGCGAGGCATGGGCCGCGTCGCCCTTTATCGACATCTGTCCCTACTAAGAGCGGCTAGCAAAACCCCTGATGCTGCGTTGTCCGGACTTGCCGTACTCAATGTACTGTCTGCGTCGGCGCGCTTTGCCTCAGCCGTGAAACTGAGTTTTGTTAGCCACTCTAAGAATGTGTTTACGACCCAGCGAGACAAGGCGAAAACGGCTGAGAAAGCGGAATGTACAGGTGGTGCATGAGCATTTTGAATGCTGGTTTCAACGCCGCATCGTCTACGCGAGGCAGATCGTAAACCGGTACTAAGGAGCAAAACCATGCAAGACACCGCGATCACTGTGGTGAGGGAACTATTCGAATGCGCATTGCTGAGCCCGGAACTAGACGAAAGCCGCTTGGCCCGACTGGTGCATCCGGACTACCGGCAGCAGGCGGACGGCCGCAATCTGGATTACCCCGCTTTCGTCAGGCATTTGCGCCATTTGAAGCGGGAGTGCAGCCGGGTCGGCCTTGAAATCCTGAGCTGGGCGGAGCAGGGAGAGCGGCTGTTCACCCGTCATTTGGTTACCGCGGACAAGCGGGCCGGCGGTCAGGTACGGATGCTGGTCATCGCCGAGTTCCGTGTACGCGACGGCATGGTGCGCGCCTGCGATGAACTAACCCATATGCTGGGCGGGGCGGCAGAGGATAGAGATCTGGGTTCTCGTTGCTGACGACAGATTGGGCCGGGTTTATGACGGCTTGGCCCATTGCGAAGCGTATCATCGATATTCAATGTGACTTGGCCGCATGACTTTATAATCAGGCGTTGGCGTCCCTTGAATATCAGCCACATTGTTTTGAATGCAATATCGCTCCGCTCATCTATTTTCAATGAGATTAATCTTGGAGCAAATGACGGTGTGGCGGTTTATCGGCGAGGATAAAAAAATGGACCCGACGGGTCCATTTCGATATGGCGGCGATTGAATCAGGCTTCCGGAACGTTCAGCGAGTTGATGCTGAAGCCGGCGTCGACATAAGTGATTTCGCCGGTAATGCCGGAGGACAGATTGGACAACAGGAAAGCGGCGGTATTGCCCACTTCCTCGGTGGTGACGTTACGGCGCAGACAGGACTGTCCGGCAGCCATGGCCAGCAGTTTGGAGAAGCCGGAAATGCCGGCGGCGGCCAGGGTCTTGATCGGGCCCGCGGAAATGCCGTTGACGCGGATGCCGTCCTTGCCCAGGCTGGCGGCCATGAAGCGCACCGAAGCTTCCAGGCTGGCTTTGGCCAGGCCCATCACGTTGTAATTCGGGATGGCTCGCACCGCGCCCAAGTAGGACAGGGTCAGCAGAGCGGCGTTGCGGCCTTGCATCATCGGGCGCGCGGCCTTGGCCAGCGCCGGGAAACTATAGGCGGACACGTCGTGCGCGGTCTGGAAGGCTTCGCGGCTCAGCGCATCCAAAAAGTCGCCTTCCAGCGATTCGCGCGGGGCAAAGGCGATGGCGTGCACCAAACCGTCCAGACCGTCCCATTCCTTGCCGAGATCAGCGAACAATTTATTGATTTCTTCGTCATTCTGCACGTCGCAGCGGAAAACCAGCTTGGAACCGAAATCCGCGGCCATTTCGCGCACTCGGTCTTCCAGCTTGTCCACCACATAGGTGAACGCCAGTTCCGCGCCTTCGCGATGACAGGCCTGGGCAATGCCGTAAGCGATGGAGCGGTTGGAGATCATGCCGGTAATCAGAATCTTTTTGCCTTGCAGAAAGCCCATTTGGAGTCCTTCTCGGAATAAACAGCTGCGCATTATACCGAAGCCTGGAGGTTTCAGCAGCGGCATTGTCGGCCAGGCCAAGTGGTTCCAGGTGGTATATAAGGGAAGAGTGAAGCGCGAACCCGGCGGCGCGCTCCGGATTTCCGGTTGCTCCGGCACTCCGCGCTTGCTACCATCACACATCAATTGCAGTAGATGCACCACCAAAATATTTAGCGAGGAAACCATGAGCGATCTCATCCACCACGTAAGCGATGACAGTTTCGATACCGATGTTCTGAAAGCCGACCTGCCGGTGCTGGTCGATTACTGGGCCGAGTGGTGTGGTCCGTGCAAGATGATCGCTCCCATCCTGGACGAAGTGGCCAAGGAATACGAAGGCCGCCTGAAAGTAGTCAAGCTGAACATCGACCAAAACGAACTGACGCCGCCGAAATTCGGCATTCGCGGCATCCCGACGCTGATGATTTTCAAAGACGGCCAGGTTGCCGCCACCAAGGTGGGCGCGCTGGCCAAGAGCCAGTTGACCGCCTTCATTGACAGCCAACTGTAAAGCGTCTATTCTCCAGCAAAATCTCAAAACGGGTAGCGATTGACGCGTTGCCCGTTCCATTTTTACGCCACCCTCCGAATTCAGCGTTCCGCTAAATCGTTACCGAGTCGACCTACGGCTGCTATGCACTTATCTGATCTAAAACATCTTCATGTTTCCGAGCTCGTTGAAATGGCCATTTCCAACGAGATCGACGGGGCCAATCGACTGCGCAAGCAGGACTTGATTTTCGCCTTGCTGAAAAACCAGGCCAAAAAAGGCGAGAGCATTTTCGGCGAAGGTACCCTGGAAGTGCTGCCGGACGGTTTTGGTTTCCTGCGCAGCCCAGACACCTCCTATCTGGCCGGCCCGGACGACATCTATGTCAGCCCGTCGCAGATTCGTCGCTTCAACCTGCATACCGGCGATTCGATCGAAGGCGAGATCCGCACTCCGAAGGACGGCGAGCGCTATTTCGCGCTGGTCAAGGTGGACAAGGTCAACGGCGAAGCGCCGGAAAACTCCAAGCATAAGATTCTGTTCGAGAATCTGACGCCGCTGTTTCCCACCGAGCAATTCAAGCTGGAGCGCGACATCCGCGCCGAAGAGAACATTACTGGCCGCATCATTGATCTGATCTCGCCGATCGGCAAGGGTCAGCGCGGCCTGCTGGTGGCCCCGCCGAAGTCTGGCAAGACCGTGATGCTGCAGCACATCGCTCACGCCATCACCGCCAACCATCCGGAAGCGGTGCTGATCGTGCTGTTGATCGACGAGCGTCCGGAAGAAGTGACCGAGATGCAGCGTTCGGTCAAGGGCGAGGTGGTGTCTTCCACCTTCGACGAGCCCGCCACCCGCCACGTGCAAGTGGCCGAGATGGTGATCGAGAAGGCCAAGCGCCTGGTGGAGCACAAGAAGGACGTGGTGATTCTGCTGGATTCCATTACCCGCCTGGCTCGCGCCTACAACACCGTAGTGCCGGCTTCCGGCAAGGTGCTGACCGGCGGCGTGGACGCCAACGCGCTGCAGCGCCCCAAGCGTTTCTTCGGCGCTGCGCGTAATGTGGAAGAGGGCGGCAGCCTGACCATCATCGCCACCGCGCTGATCGATACCGGCAGCCGCATGGACGATGTGATCTACGAAGAATTCAAGGGCACCGGCAACAGCGAAATCCATCTGGAGCGCCGCATGGCGGAGAAGCGCATTTTCCCGGCGCTGAACATCAACCGCTCAGGCACTCGCCGCGAAGAACTGCTGATTCCGCAGGATCAGTTGCAGCGGATCTGGGTGCTGCGCAAGTTGCTCTACCCGATGGACGATCTGGAAGCGATGGAATTCCTGCAGGACAAGATCAAGGCCACCAAGTCGAACCAGCAGTTCTTCGACTCGATGCGCCGCTAAGAGCCTGTTCAAAATCTAGCGAGCAAGAGCGAGACAAGGCGAAAACCGCTGAGAAAGCGGAATGGTCAAGTGGTACATGAGCATTTCGAAGCGGTACTCACCGTGGGGCGTATCAAGAAGCGCAGCAGATGATGAACAGACTCTAAGAGTGTTTCAAGCAGAAATGCTCAGCCATGTGCCAGGCTCGCCGCCTGGCATTTTTTTTGCCCGCGTCCGCCGGCGCCGTTCAGGTGCTTGGCGCGCGGGTTTTTTGTTAATAGCCATGGCGGCGCCGACAGAGAGGTCGTGATTTGGCCTAAGATGGAGCAAGGATGCCGCTGGCGTGTTGGCCCGGCGAGTGGATGACGGCAGGGGACAATAATATGTGGTCGATGGAGGCGGGAGAAGCGGCCGACTGGATCGCCGGTCGGCTTTCGGCTTATGACTTTACCGGCAGGGTGGGCGATTTCAGTTTCCGGCAGGCCGATGGCGGGCTGCGGCCGGCGGCGGTGCTGGTACCGCTGGTGTGGCATAGCGAGGGGCCGACGGTGTTGTTGACCCGGCGCGCTGAAAATCTGCCGGCGCATGCCGGCCAGGTCAGCTTTCCGGGCGGCAAGCTGGAGCGGGACGACGGTTCCGCCGAGCGCGCCGCGCTGCGCGAAACGCGAGAGGAGACCGGGCTGGCGGAGAGCCATGTCCGGCTGCTGGGACGTTTGCCGGACTATGTGACGATTACCGGCTTTGTGGTGACGCCGGTGGTGGGATTGGTGCTGCCGCCGTTCGAGCTCAGCCCGGAACCGGGAGAGGTGGCGGAGGTGTTCGAGGCGCCGCTGCCGCTTTTGATGGATACCGGGGCCTATCAGCGCCACAGCCATCAGGGGGACGACGGCCAGCTGCGAGCTTATCTGTCGCTGGACTGGCAGAGCCACCGCATCTGGGGCGCCACCGCGGCGATGCTGTGGCTGCTGTCCGACGCCTTGGGCGTGGCGGGGCAGGATGGGCCGCCGTTCAGGTCATGTCCAGATCATTGAACAGAATGTTGCGGCCGGCGACCTTGGCTTCGTAAAGCAGGCGGTCGGCGCGCGCCAGCATCAGTTCCGGCGTGTCGTGAGGCCTCCAGTCGGTTAATCCGCCGCTGAAGGTCACGCTCTGATCCACCAGCGGGAAGCGTGTCTGACTCAACACCACTTGCACCCGTTCCATCACTTTTTGCGCGTCGCGCAGCCGGGTGCAGGGGAAAATCACTAGAAATTCCTCACCGCCCACCCGGGCGCTGATGTCGGTGTTGCGCGTGGTGTCGGTCAGCGCGTTGGCCACGGCCACCAGCACATTGTCGCCGGCCTGATGGCCATGCCGATCGTTGAATTGCTTGAAGTGATCAATGTCGAATACCGCGATGGTCAATGACTGTCCATAGCGTTCGCAGCGGCTGATTTCGTCTTTCAGCATCATGTCGGCGTAGCGCCGATTGTATAGATGGGTCAGCGGGTCGGTGGCCGCCATTTCGCTCAGCTGCTGGTTGCTTTCCTGTAATTGCTCTTCCAGCTGTTTGCGGCTGGAGATGTCGTAGAGCGCCACTAAGGTGGACGGCGGGGTGCGCTCGCCCAAGGGACGCAGGGAGACAATGACCCAGAGCCGGCTGTGGTCCTCCAGTTCCAGCTCCATTTCCTGACTCTCGATTTCCTGGCCGGCTTCCAGCCACTGTTCCAGCGGCTGCAGCCGAAAAGGCAGGTTGAGAATGTCCGAATCTTCCTTGGTCCCTGGCGCGCGCGGCGGCAACTGAAGCATGGCTCGCGCCAGCGCGTTGGCGCGCTGAATGCGGCGTGTTTTGGGATTGACCAACAGCAGCGCCAGCGGCGCGGTGTCCAGAATCAGCTTGGCTTCTTCCTCGCTTTGCCGGATCAGGTCCGTGCTACGGCTCAGCAGCGTGTGCTGACGCAGATTGGACAGATAATTGCGCAAGGCCAGCAGCGTCATGCCGGCGATGAACAGCCAGCCCAGCAGCGCCAGCGTCGCCTTTTCCTGCACGGAGCGGGTGAAATCCTTGCGGGCGATGCCCACCGCCACTTGAAACGGGTAGCGTCCCGTCTGGCTTTGGCTGTACAAGCGGGTGACGCCGTCGATATTGGACGGCGCGCTGAATTGCGCCTGATTGCCGTCGCGGCTGAGCAGTTTGGCCGGCTGGAGCGGCCGGAACTGCCGTTCCAGCCCCTTGGGCGGTTTGGGCCAGCGCGCCACCATCAGCTGGCGTTGATCCAGCACCAGGATTTCCCCGTGTTCACCCACGGTGACGCGAGAGACTTCATCCTGGAAAAAATTGTTGGCGATGACGCCGGCGGCCATGCCTATGACATTGCCGCTGTCGTCGCGCAGCTTGCTGGCCAGAACGATGCCGTGTTGCTCGGGGTTGTGTTGGGCGGCGGTGTAACTGTTTTCCGGGTCTTCGTTTCTATGCAGCCAGCGGCAGAATTCATTGTGCGGCTGCCGCACGATGGCGGCCTGGCGGCTGGTGAAGATGGCCTGACAGGCGCTGTCTATGATTTCGATTCGGCTCAGATAGGGCGCCAGCTGCAGTTGCTGTTGCAGCTGTTGATACAGTTTTTGTTGTCCGTCTTCACTGCTTTTGCCGGTGTGCAGCAGGGTTTGGACTTGCGGCAGTTGACTCGTGTTTTGCAGGATCAGCCCGGCTTCGCTGACGCCGGCGGCCAGCCGCTCGGCCAGCAATTGACTGAGGCCGTTAGCCTGTCGCAGCGCGTTTTCCTCTTCCTGTTGGTAGGTGTTGAGCAGTTCCAGAGCCACCAACGCCAGAGTCGCTAGCAGGAAGAAAATGGAGCCCCAGATCGCATAGCGTGCCGGGCGTTTGTTCCGTTTGCGGAGGTTGAAGTCCATGACGCTCGTTATTGGGGGTTATGAACCAGTTATAGCGCTAGGCGGCGAAGTATGACAGGAACCCGCCACCAGCAGGCGGGTCCGGGGGTGTCAGGCCGTGGTGAATCGCATCGAGAGATCGACGGCTTGGATATCCTTGGTCAGCTTGCCCACGGAAATGCGGTCGACCCCGGTTTCAGCAATCGCGCGCACGGTGTCGAAGTCCACGCCGCCGGAGGCCTCCAACAGAGCGCGGCCGGCGGTCAAGCGCACCGCCTCGCGCATTTGCTCCAGAGACATATTGTCCAGCAGCGCCAGCTTGGCGCCATGGCGCAGCGCTTCCTCCAGTTGTTCCAGCGTTTCCACCTCGATCTGCAGGCTGACGTCGGCGGGGGCCAGCTGTTGCGCGGCCCGCAGCGCGGCGGCGATGCCGCCGGCGGCCATGATGTGGTTTTCCTTGATCAGGATACCGTCGAACAGGCCAATGCGCTGATTGTCGCCGCCGCCCACCGTCACCGCGTATTTCTGCGCCAGCCGCAGTCCGGGCATGGTCTTGCGCGTGTCCAGAATCCGGGCGCGGGTGCCTGCCACGGCGTCGACGTAGCGGCGGGTTTGGCTGGCGACCGCGGACAGGGTTTGCAGGAAGTTGAGCGCGGAGCGCTCCGCGCTTAGCAGCGCGCGCGCCGGGCCGGAGATAGTGCACAGCACGGCGCCGGCGGCGACTTGCTCACCTTCGGCGGCCAGCCATTCCACCTGGCAATCAGGGTCAACCTGGCGGAAGCATTCGTCGAACCAGGCCTGACCGCACAAGGTAGCCGCCTCGCGCGCGACCACCCGCGCCGCGCCGGCGCTGTGTTCGGGAATCAGCAGGGCGGTCCAGTCGCAACGGCCGATGTCTTCGGCCAGGGCGGCGGCGACGTGCTGGGCGATCAGGTGGGGGGCGGGCAAAGCGGGCATGCGGAACTCTCCAATAAAACGTCATTGTACCCAATGGAGACGGGTTGGTGCGCACGCTCTGGTATCATTCGAAATGGATAATAAAGCCGGTAGGTAGGTCATGGATTTGCCCGCATCATTTTTTCCCGACGTCGCGCTTTGGCTGAGCAATGGCGGGGCTTTGTCTTTGCTGGCGCTGGCGGCGCGGCAGGTGGCCTGGCGCGCTTTGCCCTTGCCTGCCTGCAACGCCTGGATGGGCGCCTGTGTGTTGGCGCTGGCCCTGTGGCTGTTGCGAGGCGGCGTGGCGCCTGGCTTGTCTTTCCATTTGCTGGGCGCCGGCTTGTTCACCCTGATGATGGGGCCCTGGCTGGCCTTGCTGGCGTTGGCGCTGCCCTTGCTGGCGCTGGCTTTGAGCGGACAAGCCGATCCGCTGGCGCTGGGTCTGAATTATTTGAGCATGATTGCGCCGCCGGTGGTGCTGTCCGCCGCGGCGCTGCGCTTGAGTCAGCGCGTCTTGCCCAGTAATCTGTTCGTTTATGTCTTCGTCAACGGCTTCCTCGCCGGCGGCGCCGGCATGTTCGCCGCCGGCCTGTCCGGCTTGTTGGCCTTGGGGCTGGCCGGCGCCTATCCCTGGGACCAGTTGCTTGAAGAGACGCTTCCGTTCTATTTTTTATTGTCATGGTCGGAGGCTTTCACCACGGGTTTGCTGGCTGCGGTGCTGGTGGTTTACCGGCCGGAATGGGTGGCCACCTTTGACGACGGGCGCTATCTGGGACATAGGCGCCGCGCGCCGTGAGAAGCTGTTTATCATCCGTTTCGCCTTGAGGGCGGCGAGCATGCTTCATTATGCCGATGAACCAACCGAGTATCCGTGTCCTTGGTCGCAAGGCCTTGTCTCGCTTAACTCGCAATATCTTAAGCAGCTTTTGTTCGAGGCTGGATCAACATAGGAGAATGATATGCCGTTCGCGTTATGGAGCCTTTTGCTGGCCGCTCTGCTGCCATTGATCTGGGCCGGGGTGGCCAAAGCCGGTTCGCGGGTGGACAACCACAAGCCGCGTGAGGCGCTGGCCCTGGCCAGCGGTTATCGGCAGCGGGCTAATTGGGCGCAGCAGAACGCCTGGGAGGCGTTCCCAACCTTCGCCGCCGCGGTGCTGGTGGGGTGGGGAATGCATGTGCCGCCGGCATTTTTGGATGCCTCCGCCGCGGTCTTCATCGCGGCGCGGGTTGCGCACGGCTTGTTGTACCTGGCTGACCAGGCCAGCTTGCGCTCATTGTCTTGGCTGATTGGGCTGCTGACGGTGGTGGCGATCTTCTGCAAGGCCGGCGGCCTGTTCTAGCGCTAGACGGCGTCCAGCCAGCCGTTGGCGCGCAGAGCGGCCTGCACCTGGTCCAAGCCCTTGGTGTGAAACGCTTGCCAGCCGGCGCGGCGGGCGGCGTCCACGCATTCTATGTTGTCGTCGAAAAAGGCGATGCGGTGAGGGGGGGCGTCCAACTCTTGCTGTACATGACGGTATACCTCGTCATCCGGCTTGCGAAGGCCGATCAGATGGGAGGCGAATAGCCGGTCGAAACGGTGCAGCAGATCGAATTCACGTTCGATTTTGTCCCAGTGCAGCGCGTTGTTGTTGCTGAGCACGGCCAGGCGATGGCGCGCGCCAAGCTGGGCCAGCATCTCCGCCGCGCCGGGGAAGGCGCCGCGCAGCCAGCTGTCCAGTTGCGCGGTCATTTCCGTCGCGTCGATGTCCAGCCCCAGGTGTTCCGCCATCGCGGCGCTGAACGCTTCCGGCGTGCAGGCGCCGGTGTCGAGTTCGGCGATCCACGGCGTTTCCATCCAGAAGCGCCGGGCCTGTTCCGGGTTCAGCTTGCCCTGAGAAAGCCGCACCAGCGGATCGATGCCGTTCCAGTCCACCAATACTCCGCCCAGATCGAATACCAGCACATCTACGCTTGAATTCATCGTTTCGCCTTTTGTCGAGAGCGCGAGGGTTTCGCGCCAGCTGTTTAGAGAATGATGGGCTCCGGCTCCAGCTCCACGCCAAAGCGTTGACGGACCTCGGCGCGCACCTTGTCGGCCAGCGCGCGCATCTGGTCGCCGCTGGCTGCGCCGTGATTGACCAGCACCAGCGCCTGGCGCGCGTGCACGCCGGCGTCGCCGTCGCGATAGCCTTTCAGTCCGCATTGGTCGATCAGCCAGCCGGCGGCCAGCTTGACCTTGCCGTCGGCTGCCGGGTAGTGCGGCAACGCGGGATGGAGCGCCAGCAGCGCTTGCGCCTGCTCCGCCGGCAGAACCGGGTTTTTGAAGAAGCTGCCGGCATTGCCCAGTTCGGCTGGGTTGGGCAGTTTGCTGGAGCGGATGCGAATCACCGCGTCGCTGACGTCTTGGGGCGTGGGCGCGGCGATGCCGGCGGCGTTCAGTTCTTGCTGGATATCGCCGTAGCCGGTGCGCAGCCGAGCCGTGCGCGATAAGCGGAAACGCACCGCGGTGACCAGCAGTCGGCCGGCGGCCTCGTGTTTGAACACGCTGTCACGGTAGCCGAAGCGGCAGTCGGCCTTGTTCAGCGTCAGCGCGGCGCCGCCGTGATCGAGGTCGGCGCAGACCACTTGATGGATGTGGTCCTTGGCCTCGACGCCGTAGGCGCCGATGTTTTGGATTGGGCTGGCGCCAACGGTGCCGGGGATCAGGCTCAGATTTTCCAGTCCGTACCAGCCCTGGCTCAGGGTGTGGAGCACGAAGCCGTGCCAGTTTTCGCCGGCGGCCGCTTCGACAATCACATCGTCGCCGCTTTCTTCCAGCAGGCGGATGCCGCGCAGCCCCAGTTTGACCACCAGGCCGGAATAGTCGCGGGTGAACAGCAGATTGCTGCCGCCGCCCAGCCACAGTACGGGGCCGGCGCGGTAGGCCGGGCTTTCCAGTAGCGCCGGCAGATCAGAGAGCGAGTCCAGCTGGCAGAAGTCGCGCGCGCGCGCGTCCATGCCGAAGGTGTTCAGCGGTTTGAGCGGATAGTGGTGGCTGAAGGTCAGGCTCATTGCGCCGGTTCCGGTTGATGTTGTCGATGCAGGCGGCGGCGGCTTTCACTCGCCAGATAGCGAGTCAGGAACAGCGCGGCCACGCTCAGGCTGATGACCAGCGCGGTCCAGAAGCCAAACACGCCCATGGGCTTCTTGGTCAGCCAGTCGGTCAGGCCCAGGGTGATGCCCAGACCCAGGCCAACGCACCAGAACGACAAAATGTGAATAATCATCGGCACCGTGGTCAGCTTGTAGCCGCGCAAGGCGCCGGAGGCGATGGTTTGGGCGGCGTCGGTCAACTGGTAGACCGCCGCGAACAGCAAGAGGGTGGAGCCCATCGCGATCACGCGCGGGTCCGGCGTGTACATGCGCATGATGGGTTCGCGGAACAGCAACACCGCGAGCATCGCGCAAAAGGCCATGCTCAAGCCCAGCAGCAGGCCTACACCGGAACTGAAGCGTGCGGCGCGGTAATCGCCGGCGCCGACATGATGGCCGACGCGCACGGACATCGCCGTGGCCACGCTTTGCGGCAACATGTAGATGATGCTGGAAAAATTGAGCACGGATTGATGGGTGGCGACCACCACGGTGCCCAGTTCGGCGATCAGCAGCGCGATGAAGGAGAACAGGCTGACTTCCACGAAGAAGGACAGGCCGATTGGC
Source organism: Chromobacterium sp. Rain0013 (assembly GCF_015291765.1). Lineage (NCBI taxonomy): Bacteria > Pseudomonadati > Pseudomonadota > Betaproteobacteria > Neisseriales > Chromobacteriaceae > Chromobacterium > Chromobacterium sp. Rain0013. The sequence continues at coordinate 4,067,385 of NZ_CP031514.1, read as the reverse complement.
ACGCCCAGCTTGAGGAAGCCGCGGTACATGCGCCAATCCGGACCGCGCAGTCGCTCCAGCAGGCGGAACTGGCGGAAATTGCGATGCCAGCTGACATAGGCGAGCAGGGCCAGGCAGTTGAACCAGAACACGATGCCGGTGGCCCAGCCGCAACCGGCGCCGCCCAGCTTGGGCAGGCCGAAGAGGCCGTGGATCAGGATATAGTTGAGCGGAATGTTCAGCGCCAGCGCCAACAGGCTGACCACCATGATGGCCTTGGGGCGGCCCAGGCTGGATGCGTAGGCGTGCAGCGCGCGGTGGGTCATCGCCGCCGGCATGCCCACCGCGGCGCCGGTGATGAACAGCATCACCTTGTCGGTCACTTCCGGCGGCAGGTGCAGCCACAGCCGCAGCGCCGGCTCCAGCGCCACCATCATCGCCGCGCCCAAGAGGCCGATCAGCAGGCCGAACCACAGCCCCTGGCGCGCGGTGTCCTTGAATTTGTCGTGCTCGCCGGCCCCCAGCTGGTGGGCCAGGATGGGGTTGAGCGCGGTGACGATGCCCATCAGCGTGACGTAGAAGGTGATGAAAACGCTGGCGCCTAGGGAGACGGCGGCCAGGTCGTCGGTGCTGACGCGGCCCGCCATCACGGTGTCGACGAAGGCGGTGGCCACCTGCGCGATCTGAGCGATCATCATCGGCAAGGCCAGCCGGCTGATTTGACGGGCTTCCAGCAACACGGCCCCGCGCGGGGCGCGATTGATTTCAAACAGCATGGGAGTAGGGCGGGATGGCTCGGAGAACTGGCCATTATACCGGCTGCGGGGCGGGCTTGTCTTTGCCGCGCCATGACAATAGGGCGGCAAGAGCAAGACGGACGCGCGGAAGCGCCCCCGGCGAAGCGGGAGCGCAGTGCCTCCAGATCAGAAGCGCGCGGGCGGGTCGCGGCGCAGATCGCAACTGATCAGCAACTCGCCGCCAAAGCGTGCGTTGATGCTGAGCGCGTCCACCAGCGAAATGTCCTGTACGGTTAGCTGTTCGCCGTTGCGTTCCAGGTCATAGCCCAGCTCATGGGCGAAATCCGCCAGCTGTTGCAGGGCGGGGGTGTCGGCCGGCGTGAGCGGAGAGGCGCTCAGGCTGCCGCAAAGGGGGCGAGGTCTTCCCACGGCGTCGAAATTGGCAAAAGAGAAATCGGTATAGCTATCTTGCAGGCAGTCGTACATGGCGGTTCTCCAGAGGGTTCGGTCGCAGTTGGCGCGCCGGTTCTGGGTTTCGCCGGCGACGCTTTAGCAGGATTTTGGGGCGCCCTGCAAGTTGTCATTAACTCGGCGCCTGCCGCGCATGCCCGAAACGGAAACGGGGGCGCGGCTCATGCATCGATCCGAAGCGATTGGTCTGCTTAACTGCCTGTACGGGTAAAAGAAAACCCGCCTACGACTAAGAGCGCAAGCGGGTTCACCGGTTTGACGCTTTAGCTGGCATTTGTTAAGCGCCCGCAAGCTGTGTCAAATCGGCGCATGCATGTCAGCCTATGCTTTTGGCTTTTGGCTGTCAATCCCCTTGCGCGGCCTCCTCGCGCCACTCGGCCAGCCAGCCGCGCCAGTGCGGCTCCGGTTGCGCAGCGATGACGGCGCGCAAGCGTTGTCTACAGGCCTGATGAATGGCCGGGGTTAGCGCGCCTTCCACCCATTGCTGGCGGAGCCACAGCAGGTGGCAGCTGGCGGCCTGGCGGGCATTGTGTTCGGCGAGCGCGTCGGCGTTGCCGGCTCGATACAGTTCCCAGCGCCGAGGGCCGTTGAGTTCGGCTTCGCCGGGCAGGCCGCACAGACGGGCCAGCTCGCCCAACGGAGTGGCCAGTTCGGCATGGCCGCCGCTCAGGATCTCGCTTAGCGCGCAATGCGCGTCCGGCGTCCGGCCGGCGCGGAGCTGTTCCGGCAGTTGCAAACCCAAGGCCAGCGCGCGATGGAGCAACACCGGCAAGTCCAGCCGAGAGCCGTCCCAACTGATCAACTGCGCCCGGCTGTCGCGCAGCAGGGTGAGCCAGTCCGCCAGCATCGCGGCTTCGTCGCCGGCATCGACGGCAAGCCGCTGGACGAGACGGGTGTGTCCATCCTGTTGTAGTACGCCGGCGATGGCGACCACGCGCTGCAAATGGAAGGGAATGAAGTCGGTGCCGCTTTGGGCGCGGCAGCGCTGCAGCACGAAATCGGCGACGTCGGCCTCCCCGATTTCGCCATCCAGCTCATAAAGCTGGCGGATGGCGGGCACGTTGGGAATGGTCTGGAGATGAAAGCTGAGAGTAGGGCGCACGGGAGGGGTCTTGTCGGAGTCGGCGAATCGGCAGCGATTGTATGCCTATCATCGATAGGGGGCAATTGGCGGCCGTGGAGGCGGCCATGGGGCGGGATATGGCGGCGAATTGTATTTTCTGCAAAGAATAGGGATATAATCGCCGGCTTGACTACCTACTAGTCTTGCGAATCCTGGCATTCCAAGTCGACTATCTTTCTCATAATGATCCGCAAGTTTATCCGTAAAGTACTGGACCTGCCCGCCGGCATGGGCAAGCGCCGCACCAAGGCGCGCGTGATTCCTCTGCCGCAACACGGCATCCGCCGAGACCAGCTCAGCTCCGCTGCGCTGAAAGTCACCACCCGACTGCAGGAGGCCGGTTTTTCCGCCTATGTGGTGGGCGGAGCCGTGCGCGACTTGATGTTGGGCGTGTCACCGAAGGATTTCGACGTTGCCACCAACGCAACGCCGGAGGAAGTGCACCGGGTGTTCCGCCGTTCCCGCATCATTGGCCGGCGTTTCCGCATCGTCCACGTGATGATGGGGCCGGAAACCATCGAGGTGACCACCTTCCGCGGCGGCTCTGTGGACGACACCAATGAAACCGGCCGCATCATGGCCGACAACAGTTTCGGCAGCCAGGAAGAGGACGCCCACCGTCGCGACTTCACCGTGAACGCGCTGTTCTACGATCCGTCCGACGAAACCGTCATCGACTATCACCACGGCGTCAAGGACTTGCGCGCCCGCAAGCTGGTGATGATAGGCCAGCCGGCCCGCCGTTATCAGGAAGACCCGGTGCGCATGCTGCGCGCGGTGCGCCTGGCGGCCAAGCTGGGTTTCGAGATCGACGACGCCACTCGCAAGCCCATCCGCACCCACGCTCATCTGCTGAAGAAAGAGCCGCCGGCGCGCCTGTTCGATGAAATGCTCAAGCTGCTGATGTCCGGCCAAGCCTACGGCTGCCTGAAGAAGCTGCGCGAGGAAGGCATGGCGCGCGGTGTGTTTCCACTGTTGGACGCAGTGCTGGACGACAAGGGCGACGATTTGTTCTTGAAGCTGGGTCTGGAAAGCACTGATCAGCGCATCCGCGCCGACAAGCCGGTGTCGGTGGGTTTCCTGCTGGCCACCCTGCTGTGGAAGCAGGTGTATCAGCGTTGGCAGAAGCGTTTGAACGCCGGCGACCGCGCGGTGTACGCGCTGGCGCAAGCGATTGCCGACGTGGAGTCCGAGCAGGACAACGATTTTGCCATTCCGCGCCGCTTCAGCGTGACCATGCGCGAAATCTGGATGTTGCAGTCGCGTTTCGACAGCCGCAGCGGCCAGCGCGCTTATCGCTTCCTGGAGCAGCCGCGCTTCCGCGCCGCTTACGATTTCTTCGCGCTGCGCGGAGAAGCCGGCGAGGTGGACATGAAGTTGGTGGGCTGGTGGAACGACTTCCAGCGCGCCGACGAGGAAGAGCGCGAGCAACTGCTGGAAATCGCCAAGGCCAGCGGCGAGCCGGATCCGGCCAAGAAACGCCGCCGCCGCCGTCCCGCCAATCGCCGCAAAGCCGCGGGCGAATCCGGCGGAGAGGCCTAAGTGGCGCAGGCTTTCATCGCGCTGGGCAGCAACCTTGAACAGCCGGCGGCGCAAATCCGCGCCGCGCTGGCCGCCATCGCCGCCTTGCCCGATACCGAGTTGACGCGGCAGTCCGCCTTGTACCGCACCGCGCCGGTGGGCTATGCCGATCAACCGGACTTCATCAACGCCGTTGCGGAAGTGGGCACCGCGTTGGCTCCGCGCGAATTACTGCGCAGGCTGCTGGCGATCGAAGCCGAGTTTGGCCGGGTGCGCACTTTCCGCAATGCGCCGCGGGTGTTGGATCTGGATCTGCTGTATTACAGCGGCGTCGCCCAGAGCGACGAAGACTTGACCCTGCCGCATCCGCGCATGCATTTGCGCGGCTTCGTCATGATCCCGCTGGCGGAGATCGCTCCTGATCTGACGCTGCCGGAGCTGGGCACGGCCGGCGAACTGGCCGCCGGACTCGCCGATCAAGGCGTGGAGCGTCTCGAAACAACTAGCTAAGAGGAAGCGAGCGATGAGTCAATTGCGTTATGTCGTGGTCGAAGGGCCGATCGGCGCGGGCAAATCCTCTCTGGCGCGCCGGCTGTCGGAATACTGGGGCGTGCGCATGCTGGCGGAAGACCCCGCCGCCAATCCTTTCCTGCCGCGCTTCTACCGCAACCTGCCGGCTCACGGCCTGTCCACCCAACTGTCCTTCATGCTGCAACGCGCCGATATGGCCAAGAGCATGCTGAACGGCGAACTGCTGGCCAGCCCGCTGGTGTCGGACTTCCTGTTCGAGAAGGACGCGCTGTTCGCCAAGATCAATCTGGACGAGGCCGAATTGGCGCTGTACAAGCGCCTGGCGTCGCTGGCGATGCCGGAACATCCGGTGCCGGATCTGGTGATCTATTTGCAGGCGTCCGAGGAAAACCTGCTGAGCCGGGTGGCCGCGCGGGCGGCGGAGTACGAAGTCAATTTCCCCGAAGGCTATCTGAAGCGCGTGCATCAGGCCTACAGCGAATTTTTCCATCAGTACGAGGCCGCGCCGCTGCTGATTGTCAATACCGATCACCTGAATCTGGTCGATGGAGACGAGGACTTCGAACTGCTGATCCGCTGCATCAGCGAAGCGCGAGGCCAGCGCAACTATTTCAACAAGAGCGTCTGAGCCGCCGCGCGCTCAGAGCCTGTTTGCCGATCTAGCGAGCTAGAGTGAGACAAGGCCTTGCGGCCGAGAAAACGGAATGTACAAGGGGTGCGTCACCGTTTTCAACGCCGTATCGCTGATGCGCAGCAGATCGTAAACAGGCTTTAAGCGCCCCGCCGGTTGATATGGACGACTGAACGAGGAAGAACGGGCATGAAAATTACCGTCAACACCCTGCAGAAAATGGCTCAGGAAGGGCAAAAGATCGCCATGCTGACCTGTTACGACGCCAGCTTCGCCACCTTGCTGGAGCAAGCCGGGGTGGAAATTCTGTTGGTGGGGGATTCGCTAGGCATGGTGGTGCAGGGCATAGACTCCACGCTGCCGGTGGCCGAAGAAGAAATGCTCTACCACGTGCGTTGCGTGGCGCGCGGGGCCAAGCAGGCCATGGTGCTGGGCGACATGACTTTCGGCGCTTATCAGGAAAGCCCGCAGCAGGCCTTCGCCCACGCCGCCCGCATCATCCAGGCCGGCGCGCATATGGTGAAGCTGGAAGGCGGCGCTTATATGGCCGATACCACACGCTTCCTGGTGGAGCGCGGCGTGCCAGTGTGCGCCCACATTGGCCTGACGCCGCAGTTCGTCAACACTTTCGGCGGCTATCGAGTGCAGGGCAAGAGCGAGGAAGATGCGCGCCGCATCGTCAACGACGCGAAGGCGCACGCCGCCGCCGGCGCCAGTCTGGTGCTGATGGAGTGCGTGCCGGCGGAACTGGCGCGCGAGATCACCGAGTCGATTTCCGTGCCCACCATAGGCATTGGCGCCGGCGTCGATGTGTCCGGCCAGGTGTTGGTGCTGCACGACATGCTGGGCGTGTACCCGGGCAAGAAGGCGCGTTTCGTCAAGGACTTTATGGCTGAGGCCGGCAGCATCCAAGGCGCGGTGCAGTCCTATGTGCAGGCGGTGAAGGATAAGTCCTTCCCGGCGGCGGAACATACTTTCTGATCGGCTCTGCCCAGGACATCAAATAATGGAAATCATTCGTACCGTGGCGGAGATGCGCGCCTGGCGTCGCCAGGCGGGCAAGCTCGCCTTCGTGCCCACCATGGGCAATCTGCACGCAGGGCATCTGGCCCTGGTCAAGGCGGCGCGCGAACGCGCCGACAAGGTCGTGGTCAGCATCTTCGTCAATCGGCTGCAATTTGGCCAGGGCGAGGACTTCGGCGCCTATCCGCGCACCTTCGACGCCGATTGCGATAAGCTGCGCGCTGCCGGCGTGGATGCCTTGTTCTTCCCCGAGGAGCAGGAGCTGTATCCGCGCGTGCGTCAGGACTTCAACGTGGAGCCGCCGAATATTCAGAACGAGCTGTGCGGCGCTTTCCGCCCCGGCCACTTCCGCGGTGTCGCCACCGTGGTGACCAAGCTGTTCAACATCGTGCAGCCGGATCTGGCCTGCTTCGGCAAGAAAGACTTCCAGCAGCTGCATGTGATCCGAGCAATGGTGGACGACCTGAATTCGCCGATCGAGATCGTGCCGGTGGACACCGGCCGCGCCGACGACGGCCTGGCGCTATCCTCGCGCAATGGTTATCTGAGCGCGGAAGAGCGCGCCGAAGCGCCGCGTTTGTACCGCAATCTGGAGCAGATACGGCAGCGGCTGCAGGATGGCGATCATGACTACGCGGCGCTGGAACAGGCCGCGCGCGACGATCTGGCCCAAGCCGGCTGGATAGTGGATTACGTGGAAATTCGCCAGGCCGACACCCTGGCGGTGGCGCACGCCGGCGAAAAACGCCTGGTGGTGCTGGCGGCCGCCCGATTGGGGCGCACCCGCCTGATCGACAACATCGAAGTGTTCCGCTGATCAGCGGACGAAGGATGCAATCATGCAGCGCAATATGCTCAAATCCAAGCTCCACCGTGTAACCACCACGCACAGCGAGTTGCACTATATCGGTTCCTGCGCGATTGACGAGAACCTGCTGGAAGCGGCGGATATTCTGGAGTACGAAGAAGTGCAGATCTGGAACGTCACCAACGGCGAGCGTTTCGCCACCTACGCGATCAAGGCCGAGCGCGGTTCCGGGACCATCTCGGTCAACGGTTCCGCCGCGCGCCGCGCCGCGCCGGGAGATCTGCTGATCATCGCCTCCTTCGCCCAGTACGAGGCCGCGGAGCTGAAGAATCATCAGCCCAAGCTGGTATTCGTCGACGCCGACAACCAGATGACCGAGGTCAAGGGCGCAACCCCGACGCAGGCGGCCTGATCCGTCTCCGGTTTCGCCCATTAGCGGCCGCCTCAGGGCGGCCGTTGTGTTTTGTTGCGGCACAGCATCAGCTTGGCGGCGGCGGCCCGCTTAATTTGGCGGTTGAGCTTGTCGTTGGCGGCGGCGGTGAATCATATTTAAAAAGCGGAGGTGTCTGACTGCCGGTTTGGGCTGGCGGGGACGGCCGTTTCTTAATCCATCGTCAACCCAGCAGCGAGGGAGGCATCATGAGCGCGAGCCAGAATCTGACTGGAGGTTGTCTGTGCGGCGCGGTGCGTTACCGTTTGCGCGCCGAGCCTTACGATGTGGTGCACTGCCATTGCAAAAGCTGCCGCCGAGCCAGCGGCGCGGCCTTCGTGACCTGGTTCACCGTTCGCGTGGCCGATCTGGACTGGCGCGGTGAAAAACCGGTGCTGTATCACTCCTCGGCGGCGGTCAGCCGGGGGTTCTGCCCGCATTGCGGCTCCACCCTGACTTACCGCCACGAATCGGACCCGGAGGAGCTCGACATCACCGTGTCTTCGCTGGACCATCCGGAACGGGTGGCGCCGGCCGGACATATCTGGTGGGAGCATCACCTGCCCTGGGGCAGCCCCGCCGCGCAGCAAGAACTGCCCATCTATCAACGCAGCGAGGCTTGAACCGCGCGTTTACGCTCCCGCGAGCAAGAGCGAAGAGGGCTGAAGGAGCCCTCGCGTCACGGCGCGGGGTGAAGCGCGCCCGGCGCGACGACCACCCCGTCCTCGTCTGCGTACAACCAGTGGCCGGGGCTGAAGCGCACCTGGCCGAACTCCACGCTCAGATTGCGCTGGCCTTCGCCGCGCTTCACCGACTTTCGCGGATGGACGCCTAGCGCGCGTATGCCCAGTGCCAGCTTGTTCAAGGCGGCGGAGTCGCGAATGCAACCATTGATCACCACGCCGGCCCAGCCATTGGCCACCGCCAGCACGCCCAGTTGATCGCCCAGCAACGCGCAGCGCAGCGAGCCGCCGCCGTCCACCACCAGCACTTTGCCGGCGCCGTTCTGACTCAGCGCTTCCCGCACCAGGCTGTTGTCCTCAAACAGCTTCAGGGTTTCGATGCGGCCGTAAAAGCGGGTCTGCCCGCCGTAGCGTTGCAGCGCGGGCGTCAACACCTGTAGTTGCTCGTCGAACTGATCGCATAGATCGGCTGTGTGAAAGTCCATGGCGGCTCTCCTGTGGGCGGATGGCGAAAGCTTAATCCTAGCAGCGCGAGCGCGCGGGCGATATGCCGGAGAAATGAAAAAGCCGCCTGACGGCGGCTTTGGGCGTTGCGTATTGAGGCGGGGGTTATTCCAGCCGCAGAGGCACGAACAATACGGCCTCGTTGCGCCGCACCAGCAGGGCGATGTGGCCTTTGGCGTTGGCCAATGCTTTTTCGAAGTGTGCGATGGTGGACACTTCCACCTGGTTCAAGCCCAGGATCACATCGCCCGCCTGCAGGCCGGAGCGGGCGGCGGGGCCTTGCGCTTTCTGGATCAGCAAGCCGCCGCGCACGCCCAGCTCCGAACGCTGATTAGGCGTCAGTTCGCTCAGCGTCAGCCCCAGTTTGCCAAACTGGAAGCCCTGCGGCGTGTTTTCCTCCTGAGGCTGCTGCGTGCTTGGCGCGTCCTGAGCGAGTTCCGCCAGCGTGGCTTCCAGCTCCTTCTCCACGCCCTTGCGCCACACCGTCAGCTTGATCTTGGTGCCTGGTTGCAAGGAACCAACCTGCACCGGGAGATCCTTGGAGCTTTCTATCGCTTTGCCGTCCAGCTTCAGGATGATGTCGCCGGCTTGCAGGCCGGCGCGAGAGGCTGGTCCCTTGGGGTCTACGCGCACCACCAGCGCGCCGCTGGGGCGCTGAAGGCCAAAGGACTGCGCCAGTTCCTGGGTGACTTCCTGGATGTTGATGCCCAACTGGCCGCGGCTGACCTTGCCCTTGGCCTTGAGCTGATCGACCACGCTCATCGCCAAGTCGATGGGGATGGCGAAGGAAATGCCCATGAAGCCGCCGGAACGGCTGTAAATCTGCGAGTTGATGCCCACTACTTCGCCGCGCAGGTTGAACAGCGGGCCGCCGGAGTTGCCGGGGTTGATCGCCACGTCGGTCTGGATGAAGGGGACGAAGTTCTCGTCCGGCAGGCTGCGGCCCTTGGCGGAAACGATGCCGGCCGTGACGGTGTTGTCGAAGCCGAACGGCGCGCCGATGGCGGCTACCCATTCGCCGACCTTCAAGTCCGCCGGGCTGCCTATCTTGACCACCGGCAGGTCCGCCGCCGCCACTTTCAGTAGTGCCACGTCGGTGCGCTTGTCCACGCCCACCAGCTTGGCGCGCAGCTCGCGCTTGTCGGTCAGCATGACTTTGACCTGCTGGCTGTCCGCCACTACGTGGGCGTTGGTCAGGATGTAGCCGTCGGCGCTGATGATGAAACCGGAGCCGAAGGAGACGCTTTCTTCCTGCGGCTGTTCGCGCTGAGGCGGATGATTGGGGATGAAGCGGCGGAAGAAGTCGTACAGCGGATCGTCTTCCGGTACGGGAATCGGCAGGTTGCTGGCTTGGGCGCCGCCGCTTTCTTCGCGGCTGGCCTGGATGTTCACCACCGCCGGTCCGTCGCGGGTGACCAATTGAGTGAAGTCCGGCAGCAGCATGGCGACGCGGCCATCCTGTTGTGCGGGAATGGCGACCGGCGCGGGTTGGGAGTTGCCTTTGAAGAAGCGCTCGACCTTGTCGCAGCCGGACAGCAACGAGGCTGCGAGCAAGGCGCCAACCAGGGTGCGCAGATACGTTGTCACAGGCTATCCTTTTAGGTTGATGTCTATGCGGAAAATAAGGGCGGAACCGGAGTTTTTCCAGTATTTGATTCAGTTGTCTTTAATCATAACGGTTTTTGCCGGATATTCGCAGAGATCGGCGATGACGCAACGCTCGCATTCAGGCTTTCTGGCTTTACAGACATAGCGTCCGAGCAGGATCAGGCAGTGGTGCGCGTCGATTTTGAATTCGTCGGGGATGTATTTTACCAGCTTATCCTCAACTTCTCGCACGTCTTTGCCGGGCGCGATCCGGGTGCGGTTGGCGACCCTGAAAATATGGGTGTCCACCGCGATGGTAGGCTGACCGAAAGCAGTGTTCAGCACCACGTTGGCCGTTTTGCGGCCGACGCCGGGCAGCGCCTCCAAGGCCTCGCGGGTTTGCGGCACTTCGCCGCCGTGCTTTTCCAGCAGCAGACGACAGGTGGCGATCACGTTTCTGGCCTTGGTCTTGTACAAGCCTATGGTCTTGATGAAGTCCGCCAGCGATTCTTCTCCCAGCGCCAGCATGGCCGCCGGGGTGTTGGCCACGGGGTAGAGGCGGCGCGTGGCCTTGTTGACGCTGACGTCGGTGGCTTGCGCCGACAGCAGCACCGAGATCAGCAGTTCGAACGGGCTGCTGTACTCCAGTTCGGTGGTGGGGTGCGGGTTGGCGTCGCGCAGACGGGCGAATATTTCTTTGCGTTTGACGGCGTTCACGGCTTGTCCTTGTCTGCTTGTTCGCGGGCGGCGCGCATCGCGGCGGCGCGTTCCATCGCCTTGCGGATCAATTCGTTTTTGTCGGCCGCCGGCGCGGAAGCGGCCGCGGCGACCGGCGCTGCGGCCGGAGGCGGCGATGCGGCGCTTACCGCGGCGCGCTCGGCCAGGCGTCTGGCCTTGTCTTCTTGTTCGCGCGTTTTGCGCGCTTGGCGTCGTTCGTAGCGCATGCGGGCCTGGGCGGCGCGCGCCATCACGCGATCGCGCTCGCCGTCGGCCGGGTCGGCCACCGGAACCAAGTCGATGCAGTCCACCGGACAGGGCGCGAGGCATAGCTCGCAGCCGGTGCATTCGGAGGCGATGACGGTGTGTATCTGCTTGGCGGCGCCTACGATGGCGTCCACTGGACAGGCCTGGATGCATAGGGTACAGCCTATGCAGCTGTCTTCGCGTATCACGGCCAGCGCCCGCGGTTTGGGCTGCGGGCCGTCGGGGGCGAAGGGAATGACGTCCCGGCCCAGCAGCTCCGCCAGCGCCCGGATGCCGTCGTCGCCGCCCGGCGGGCAGCGGTTGATCGGGTCGCGGCCTTCCGCCAGCGCCTCCGCATACGGTCGGCAGCCGGCGTGGCTGCATTGTCCGCATTGGGTCTGGGGCAGCAGGGCGTCGATCCTTTCGACCAGGGGGATAACGGGCATGCTGTCGGATTCCACTTGAAAAACCGCTAATTATCGGCGCTACGGCGAATGGCTTCAACTCCCGGATGGCGGATGAGGGCGCGGAAGGAGTGAAAAAGCCGTCGCTTGCGCGACGGCTCCTGCGGGTGCGGCGGACGATGGCTTGATCACAGCGGATGTTGCAGCTGCTCCAGAATCTGCGGGTTTTCCAGCGTGGACACGTCTTGGGTGATCTCTTCGCCCTTGGCGATGGAGCGCAGCAGGCGGCGCATGATCTTGCCGGAGCGGGTCTTGGGCAGGTTTTCGCCGAAGCGGATGTCGTCCGGCTGGGCGATCTTGCCAATCTCGTGCGCCACCCAGTTTTTGAGCTCGGCCGCCACTTTCTTGGCTTCCTCGCCCTGCGGGCGCGCGCCTTTGAGCACGACGAAGGCCACCACCGCCTCGCCCTTGACCTCGTGCGGCTTGCCGACCACGGCGGCCTCGGCCACCAGCGGGTTGGCCACCAGAGCGGATTCGATCTCCATGGTGCCCAGGCGGTGGCCGGACACGTTCAGCACGTCGTCGATGCGGCCCATGATCCAGAAATAGCCGTTCTCGTCGCGGTTGGCGGAATCGCCGGCAAGGTAGTACTGACCGTTGAACTCTTCCGGGAAATAGGTTTTCTTGAAGCGCTCCGGATCGTTCCAGATGGTGCGCACCAGGCTGGGGAAGGGCTTCTTGATCACCAGGAAACCGCCGCGGCCAGGGTCCACCTGGGCGCCGGATTCATCGACGATGTCGGCCATGATGCCAGGCAGCGGCAGCGTGCACGAGCCGGGCTTGGTGGCCACCGCGCCGGGCAGCGGCGAAATCTGGATGGAGCCGGTTTCGGTCTGCCACCAGGTGTCCACGATGGGGCAGCGGCCGCCGCCCACGGTTTCGTGATACCAGATCCAGGCTTCGGGGTTGATCGGCTCGCCCACGGTGCCGAGCAGGCGCAGGCTGGACAGGTCGTGCTGCTTGGGCAGGTCCGCGCCCAGCTTGATCAGCGAGCGGATGGCGGTGGGCGCGGTGTAGAAAATGCTGACCTTGTGCTGCTCTATCATGCGCCAGAAGCGTGAGGCGTCCGGATAGGTGGGCACGCCTTCGAAGATCACCTGAGTGGCGCCGTTGGCCAAAGGGCCGTAGCAAATATAGCTGTGGCCGGTGATCCAGCCCACGTCGGCGGTGCACCAGAACACGTCGTTGGGTTTGTAGTCGAATACCCAGCGGAAGCTGTTGGCGGCGCCCAGCAGATAGCCGGCGCTGCTGTGCTGAATGCCCTTGGGTTTGCCGGTGGAGCCAGAGGTGTAAAGGATGAACAGCGGATCCTCGGCGTTCATCCATTCCGGTTCGCATTGCTCCGGCTGGCCGCTGGTCAGCTGGTGCCACCATACGTCGCGGCCCTCGCTCCAGGCGACCGCGTTTTGGGTACGCTGATAAGCGATCACGTGTTTGACGCTGTCGCACCCGCCCATCGCCAGCGCTTCATCCACCGTGGCTTTCAGCGGCACGCTCTTGCCGCCGCGCAGGCCTTCGTTGGCGGTGATCACCAGTTTGGCGCCGGCGTCCTGAACGCGGTCGCGCACCGCCCCGGCGGAAAAGCCGCCGAACACCACGGAGTGGATGGCGCCGATGCGCGCGCAAGCCTGCATCGCCACGATGGCTTCGATCACCATGGGCATGTAAATCACCACGCGGTCGCCCTTGGACACGCCCAGGCTCTTCAGGCCGTTGGCGAACTGGCAGACTCGGCGGTGCAATTCCGCGTAGGTGACGCGGGTGACCGCGCCGTCGTCGGCCTCGAAAATCAGCGCGATGCGATTGGCGTTGACCGCCAGGTGGCGGTCCAGGCAGTTGTAGGAGATGTTCAGCACGCCATCGTCGAACCATTTGAAGAACGGCGCTTGGCTGTCGTCCAACACGCGGGTGAACGGTTTTTTCCAGGTGATCAGGTCGCGCGCCAGGTCGCCCCAGAACGACAGGTAATCTGCGTCCGCCTGCTCGCACAGCGTGTTGTACGCCTCCATTCCGGAGATTGCCGCTTTCTGGCGGAAATCGTCGGAAGGCGGAAAGCTGCGGGTTTCCTTGAGGACGGATTCTAGCGTGGACATAAACTTCTCCTGGATTAGCTTTGTTGTCATGCCGCCGCTCCGGAACCGCTGGAGCGGCGCGGTGGGGTATTTAAGGCAGGCCGACATCCTCGGTCCGGCCTTATGTCAATGTCAATGCTTGGAGGCCCCGGATGCGCCGATGCCGGTCATCGCGCGCACGAACTGAGCTTCGAATTTGGCTTTTTCCTCATCGGCCTGACGGGATTTGTCCAGCACCGAGATCAGCCAGGTGGAAACGAAGGCCAGGGTCATCGAGAAGATGGCCGGGTTCTTGTACGGGAACACCGCGTGTTCGTGCTTGAGCACCTCCACCCAGACCGTCGGCCCCAGAACGATCAGCACCACCGCGGACAGCAGGCCGATGAAGCCGCCGATCACCGCGCCGCGCGTGGTCAGTCCTTTCCAGAACATGGACAGGAACAGCACCGGGAAGTTGGCCGAGGCGGCAATGGAGAAGGCCAGGCCCACCATGAAGGCGATGTTCTGCTTCTCGAATACCAGGCCCAGCACGATGGCCACCACGCCCAGCACCACGGTGGTGATTTTGGACACGCGGATTTCGTCGGCCTCGTTGGCTTTGCCCTTTTTGATCACGCTGGCGTACAGGTCGTGCGACACCGCAGAGGCGCCGGACAGCGCCAGGCCGGCTACCACCGCCAGGATGGTGGCGAAGGCCACCGCAGAGATGAAGCCCAGGAACATGTCGCCGCCCACGGCCTCGGCCAGGTGCACCGCCGCCATATTGTTGCCGCCGATCAGCTGAGTGACGGATTTGCCGTTTTTGACCACGGTTTCCATCATGCCCGGTTGATTCAGCACCAGCATGATGGCGCCGAAGCCGATGATGAAGGTGAGGATGTAGAAGTAACCGATGAAGCCGGTGGCGAAGAACACCGATTTGCGCGCCTCTTTGGCGTCGGACACGGTGAAGAAGCGCATCAGGATGTGGGGCAGGCCGGCGGTGCCGAACATCAGCGCCAGACCCAGCGAGATCGAGTCGATAGGATCCGTTTTGCCCGGCGCCATGATGGCGACGCCCTTGCTATGCGCGGCCACCGCTTTTTCAAACATCAGTTCCGGGCTGAAACCTACGGTGGCCAGCACCATGATGGCCATGAAGGTGGCGCCGGACAACAGCAGCACCGCCTTGATGATTTGCACCCAAGTGGTGGCCAGCATGCCGCCGAACAGCACGTAGCACACCATCAGCACGCCCACCATCAGTACCGCGGAGGTGTAGCTCATGCCAAACAAGAGCTGGATCAACTTGCCAGCCCCCACCATCTGCGCAATCAGGTAGATGGCTACCACCACCAGTGTGGAGGTGGCGGCGAAGCTGCGCACCGGCGTTTGTTGCAGCCGGTAGGAGGCGACGTCGGCGAAAGTGTATTTGCCCAGATTGCGCAGGCGTTCGGCCACCAGGAACAGGATCACCGGCCAGCCGACCAGGAAGCCCATCGAGTAGATCAGGCCGTCGTAGCCTTTTTCGAACACCATGGCGGAAATGCCGAGGAAGGACGCGGCGGACATGTAGTCGCCGGCGATCGCCAGGCCGTTTTGAAAACCGGTGATGCCGCCGCCGGCCGCGTAGAAGTCGCTGGCGGACTTGGTGCGGCGAGCCGCCCAATAGGTGACACACAGCGTAAACGCCACAAACAGCAGGAACATGATGATGGCGTGCCAGTTGGTGGCCTGTTGTTTGACATCGCCCTCAATGGCCCCGGCCGCCATGGCCAAGGAGGGCAGTAGAACGCCGGCGACGCAGGCCAGTTGCAAGACGCGTTGCTTCATTGTTTGGACTCCTCGACGATTTGCTGGTTGAGCAGGTCGAATTCGGTGTTGGCGCGGCGGACGTAGATGCCGGTCAACACGAAGGCCGAGATGATGATCAGCACGCCGATGGGAATGCCTATGGTCATGGTGGCGCCGGCGCTGATCGGATGGCCCAGCGTGGCCGGCGAGAATGCCAGCACCAGGATGAAACCGTAATAGATGGCCAGCATGATCAAAGTGAGCTGCCAACCCAGGCTGGTTTTCTTGTGCACCAGTTCCTTGAATTTGGGATTGGACTGCACTTTCTTGAGTATGTCCTCGTTCATTGCATCCTCCTTTGTGATCGCGGCTTAGAGTGCCGCTGCTAAAAACATAAGGGAGGCTGTGGCGGCGAATCTAATCGCTTTTTTTGATGCGTAAAATTATTCAGACCGATGTTGCGATGCAAAAATCAAGTAAAATCAAGCATTTGCATTATAATTTTTACTCTTTGTCTGGTGTGAAATTGTTGTCCTGCTGTCAGTGCGACCGGGGTTTGTCCTGGTTGCCTTGGCGGCCGAACGCCTTTGCGCAAATGCTTGGACAGGGCGGTGGCGAGGCACAAAACGCTTGTTATTTAGCCGGCATTACGCTGAAAATGGCTCGCACAAGAAAAACCCGCCATCGGCCAAGCTTTGCTCAGGCCGCCATGCCGCCGCGTTGCGCGGTAGTGCTCAAACGGGCGTCGGAGCCCCGCCGTCATGCCGCCCATGACCGGCACGCGGCGATCCGGTCCGCCGTCTGGCATCCAAGTCAGGGGAGAACATGGAAATCTATCAGTTGCGCACCTTTGTCACCGTCGCTCAGCAAGGGCACCTGACACAGGCCGCGGAATTGCTGCATCTGTCGCAGCCGGCGGTCACCGCGCAAATCAAGGCGCTGGAAGAAGAAGTGGGCATGCAGTTGTTCGAGCGCAGCGCGGGAGGCGTGTCGCTCACTCGCATTGGACAGGAGTTGTTGCCGCAGGCGCAGGCGATACTGGGCGCGGCCAGCGGCATCATCAATCATGCCAAACAATTGAAGGGTCAGTTGTCAGGCAAGGCGCGGATAGGCATCACGCTGACGCCGGACACGCTGAAAATCGGGCCTTGGGTGGCCGGTTTGGTGGAGCGCTATCCCTTGCTGGACATCCAACTGCGCCACGGGGTGACGGTGGATGTGCTGAACCTAGTCCGCAAGAAGGAGCTGGACGCCGGCTTCTACCTGGGCAAGAACCCTTATGTGAACGTCTCTACGGTCAAGTTGGCGGAATTGCCATTCCGAATCGTTTTGCCCGCCGCCTGGGCGCCGCGTTTGGCCGGCGGTTTGAAGGAATTGGGCAAATTGCCGTGGATAGGCATTTCGCAATTCTCCAGCCTTTCCAAAATCACCGCGGAGTTGTGGCGGGAACTTAACATTTCGCCTAAGAAGGTAGCGGAGTGCGATCATCTCGACGCTATCCTGGAACTGGTGGCCTCCGGAGTGGGCGTGGCGCTGGCGCGGGAAGAGGCGGCGCAAGCCTGGCGGGACGCAGGCAGGTTGACAGTACTGCCGGATGTGCGCAAATTGGCTGAGTTGCAATTTGTTTACCCATCGGACCGGGGGGGCGACCCGGTGCTGGAAACCTTGTTGCACGAATTGCTGCAAGTGTGGCGTTTGCCCGCTGTTGCGGCTTAGAACCTGTTTACGACGCTGCGCGTCTTTTTTCAGCCGCAACGCTTTGTCACCGTAAGCAGGCTCCTGAGGCGGTTGCCGCGCGAAAGCGCGCTGGCCGCCTGGTTTGACCGAAGGAGTGGCAATGACCCGTAGTTGGTTGATCGGCGCGATGGAGAGCTACCGCAACGCGGTGGAGCGCGGCCAGCAGCGCTTGTTGGAAGCGCAGCACGAAGCCTGTGTCGGCTGGTGGTCGGCTTTTGCGCCGGCTTATCCGATATCGCAGGGCGATCTGGAGCGCCGGCTGGATGACACCTTGTTGGTGGGCGCCAATCTGTTGCAAGCGCAAGCGGATACTCAGCGCGACTGGATGCTGCTGACCGAGCGCTGGCTGTCCGAGGTAAACCGCGATGTGCAGGCGCGTCTGGACGCGGCCAGCGACGACTCGCCCTCGCTGCACCCGCTGCGGCATGCCTGGCAGGTGGGCAGCCTGTCCGGTTCCGCCTTGTCCAAGGTTTCACGCCAAGTGGGGCATTTCGCCGCCACCAGCCTGTCGTCCACGCCTTTGCGCGCCGCCTGCGACGCGCGGCGCGAGTGGAAGCGGCAGCGTTCCTGACTCCCGGCAAGCCCAAGCGTCGTATGCAATGCCTCAATACTTATTGAGGCATTGTCTTTTTGAGCCGGCCAGCGGCTGCCGGTTTGGCGCTGCTCGTCAATCCACGCCCCGGCTTTTGCCTGATGATTTATTTAATTTTTAATATTAATTGTAATTTTATTTAAGATTTTAATTATTTGATTTTTCCGTTAAATTGCTGATTTATTGCTTTGTTTGCCCTTGGTGAAAACGTGGCGTTTTTTAAGATATATTCGGTTGGAAAGTGGGCGGCTTGGCTTTGGGTGATAAATGGGTGGTGCCAATTTTTATGGAGCGGATTCATGGGGGCGGAAATGCGTGGCGTATTTAAACAATACTGGCTAGATCAAATAAAGGTGCCGGCTTTGTTGAATGTGAATTTGAAAGTGGCCGCAGCCAGATTCACCGTCTTGGCCGGCCCCTCCGGCAGCGGGAAAAGCACGATCCTGCATTTGCTGGGCGGCATGGATCGCCCCGACAGCGGGGATATCGTTATTGCTGGACAAAGCATAGCCGCCTTGAGTGATGACGAACTTAGCGATTTCCGCGCCCGCCATTTGGGCTTTGTATTTCAAAGTTTCAACTTGCTGCCGGTGCTGTCCGCGCTGGAGAACGTGGAATACCCGCTGCACTTGCAAGGCGAATCGGCGGGGCGCCGTAAGGCGCGCGCGCTGGAGATGCTGGCCGAGGTGGGCTTGTTGAAACAGGCGGCGCATCGGCCCGGGCAGCTGTCCGGCGGTCAGCGTCAACGGGTGGCGATTGCGCGTGCGCTGGTGCACAAGCCGGCGCTGGTGTTGGCCGACGAACCCACCGCCAATCTGGACAGCGGCACCGGAGCCTCCATCCTGGCGCTGCTGCGGCGCTTGCAAGGCGAGCGCGGCGTGGCGGTGGTGTTCTCCTCGCACGATCCGCTGGTGATCGCGGCGGCGGACGAATGCTACCAAGTCCGTGACGGAAGAGTCCGCGCACTGGCGGAGGGAGAGGCGCTGGCATGAACGTCCTGCAACTGGCGTGGCGCAATCTGTTGCGCAACCGTCGGCGAACTTGGGCAAGCGTCCTGACCATGGCGGTGGGCATGGCGGGTGTGTTGTTGTTCGGCGGCTATCAGAGAGCGGTCAAGTACGGTTTGGAAACGGCTTTCGTTCGCGAGCTCGGCCATTTGCAGGTGCAGCACAGTGATTATTTGCAATACGGCAGCGGCAATCCGGCTGCCTACGGCATCCGCGACTATCGGCGCATCCAGCGCATGATCGAGTCGGATTCGGTATTGGCGGGCATGTTGGTGACAGTCACACCGACCCTGACCCTGGGCGGCATTGCCGGCTATTACGCTACCGGCGCGTCGCGCACGGTGTTGGCGCAAGGCAGCGAGCCGGCAGGCCAGGATCGTTTGCGGCGCTGGGACGCCCACGGCCTTCGGCAGGCGGCCAAGCCGATGGCCCTGACCGGCAGCAGCCCCAATGCGGTGGTATTGGGCAGCGGCGTTGCCAGAGCCCTGGGGCTGTGCCTGTCCGGTGGCGACCGCGGCTGCACGGCGGCCGTTGTGGAGAGCGAGCGACTGCCGCCGGACCTGGCCGCCTTGACTGGGCCTGCGCGAACCGACGACGGCAAGCGGATCGAACTGCTGACGGCCACGGCTGCCGGCGCGCCCAATGTCGCCCGTTTGCAGGTGCTGGGGGTGGAGCGGCAGGGCGCTCGGGAGTGGGACGATGTCTATGTGGGCTTGCATTTGGCTCAGGCACAGCGGCTGCTGTATGGGGAGGGGGAGCCGATGGTGACGGCGATCCTGCTGCAGTTGAAGAACAGCGGGCAGATTGGGGCGGCGCGCCAGCGGCTGCAACAGTTGTTTCAATCCAGTCTGAGCGAGCAGCCGCTGACGGCTCACGATTTCGCCGCTCTGCAGCCGCTGTACCAGCGGATCGTTGACATGTTCGGCGCCATCTTCGGGTTTATGGCGACGCTCATTGCCAGCGTAACGCTGTTCACCACTGGGAACACCATGAATATGGCGGTGGTGGAGCGCACCCGCGAAATCGGCTCGCTGCGTTCCATCGGCGTGCGACGCAGCGGTATCCAGCGGCTGTTTCTATGCGAGGGCGCCTTGCTGGGGGCGATTGGAGGCCTGGGCGGCCTGCTGCTATCGCTGGGGCTGGCTTGGCTGATCAACCGCGCGGGTCTGAGTTGGCTGCCTCCCGGAGTGGTGGAGCCCAGTCCGATTTTGATCAGGGTCTGGGGCGAGACGCGCATGGTGGCCGCCTGCATGGGGGGAGGGATGGCCGTGGCGCTGCTGTCGTCCTGGTGGCCGTCGCGCCGGGCGGCGCGTTGGAACATCGTAGACGCCTTGAGGCAGACCTGAGCCGGTATGGCGGAAGAGGGAGGGGAACGGAGCATGAAGTGCCCACACATTTTGGGGGTGATCGCGCTTGTTTGGCTGGGGGTGGCCCGGGCGGCGCCGGACGCGCAGCAGATACTGGCCTGGAGCGACGAGGTGCGCAATCCCGGCAAGTCTTTCAGCCTGACGGTGGATTTGCTCAGCTACAAGCAAGGCAAGCCCAGCGACGCCAGCTCCTTGGTGTTGTATTCACGGGCCGATCCGCGGCGCGGCGAGTTTCGCAGCCTGTTGCGCTTTGTCAGCCCCAGCCGCGACGCGGGCAAATTGACCCTGAAAAGCGGCAAGGATTTATGGGTGTTTGACCCCGCGAGCCAGGCCAGCGTGCCGATTTCGCCGCAGCAGCGGCTGTTGGGCCAGGCGGCGAACGGCGATGTGGTGACAGTGAACTGGGCCTTGGACTATCTGGCCACGCTTGTGGCGGAGGAGACCGTGATCGATGGTGATCGCAAGCCGCGCGCCAGCTACAAGCTGCGGCTGAGTGCGCGGCGCTCGGATGTGACTTACCACGCCATTGAGCTATGGGTGGATCGTGACGGCTATCGCAGCCGCAAGGCACAGTTCTACGCCGCCAGCGGTGAGCTGCTGAAAACCGCTTATTACCGCGGTTATCGCCAGGCGCTGGGCCGGGACCGCCCCACGGAAACCGTCATCATCGATGGTCTTAATCCGCAGTGGGTGACGGTGATGCGCAAGAGCGGCTTCGCTTGGCGCGAGGTGCCCGAGGCCTGGCTGCAGCGGGATTATCTGCCGCGCTTCAGGGTGGAGTGAGTGGCGCCGGCCATTCAAATCCGCAGTGGCGCGTCGCCGTCCTCGGCGTCCATGTTGTGCGGTTCGCCCACCAATAGCGGGTCCGCCGCTCTGGCGACGTGCGTGTCCTTGCCTGGGTAGTCCAGCCGGGACAGGAAGTGGCGGATGCAGTTGAGCCGCGCGCGCTTCTTGTCATCGGACTTCACCACCGTCCACGGCGCGTCGCCGGTATGGGTGTGGAAGAAGGTTGCTTCCTTGGCCGCGGTGTAGTCGTCCCATTTGTCCAGCGACTGTATGTCGATAGGCGACAGTTTCCAGTGTTTCAGCGGGTCGTCGCGGCGCGAGATGAAGCGGCGCAGCTGCTCTTCGCGGCTGACCGAGAACCAGAACTTGAACAGGCGGATGCCGCTGTTGACCAGCATGCGCTCCAGCTGCGGCGTCTGGCGCATGAATTCCAGATACTCGTGCGGATGGCAAAAGCCCATGACCCGCTCCACGCCAGCGCGGTTGTACCAGGAGCGGTCGAAGAACACGATCTCGCCCGCGGTGGGCAGGTGTTCGATATAGCGTTGGAAGTACCACTGGCCGCGCTCGCGGTCCGAAGGCTTTTCCAGCGCCACCACGCGCGCGCCGCGCGGGTTCAGGTGTTCCATATAGCGTTTGATGGTGCCGCCCTTGCCGGCGGCGTCGCGGCCTTCGAACAGGATCACGATTTTCTGGCCGCTTTCTTTGACCCAGTTCTGCACTTTCAGCAGCTCGATCTGCAGCGCCTGTTTCTGCTGCTCGTACTCCGGGCGGCGCATCCGCGTGCGGTAAGGATAGCTGGCCGGCAGCTCGGCGCTGACGCTGTCCTCCGCGCTGCCCTGCGGCGCGGCGGCCACTTGCAAGGCCACCGGCTGTTGGCTGACGGTTTCGATGGCTTGCACCGACTCCTGGTGGGCGCGTTCCACATTGGTGCGGCGGTGGGCGGCGGCACGACGCGGCGGCGGCTTGACGGCCGGCGGGGGGGCGTCGGCGACAGCTTCCGAGGGCAGGGGGGCTTGGGGCGGGGTTTTGTCTTGTGTCATGCAAGCTCCTTTGCGGGGGATAAAACCATGCTACTACCATGGAAAACCGGTGTCGATGCGCATTGCTTGGCGTGGATGGCACGCATTTGGCGCCCGTCATGGGCGTTTTGTCGCAAGGCAAAGCTTTTTATGCCGATTTCATGCATATTGATGCCGTTGGATTTGAGCGATGGGGGGAGCTATGTGGGCGGTGGAGTTGAACGGGGTGTCGAAGAGTTATTGGATGGAGCAGGTGCGCGTGCCGGCGCTGGCGGAGGTCAGCCTCAAAGTCTCCTCGGCGCGCTTCACCGTGCTGTCCGGCCAGTCCGGCAGCGGCAAGACCACTTTGCTGAACCTGATCGGCGGTATAGACCGCGCCGATGCCGGCAAGATCATGGTGGCGGATCAGGATTTGGGGGGCTTGAGCGACGACGCGCTCAGCGATTTTCGCGCGCGCCACATCGGTTTCATCTTCCAGAATTTCAATCTGATGCCGGTGCTGTCGGCGTTTGAGAACGTCGAGTACCCGTTGCAATTGCAGGGGGTGCCGGCGCGGCGGCGACGCGAGCGGGTATTGGAGATGCTGGCGGCGGTGGGATTGGCGGACAAGGCTGCGAACCGGCCCGGCCAGCTGTCCGGCGGTCAGCGCCAGCGGGTGGCGATTGCGCGCGCGCTGGTGCACGAACCGGCCTTGGTGCTGGCAGACGAACCCACCGCCAATCTGGACAGCCAGACCGGGGCGTCCATTCTGGCCTTGTTGCGCCAATTGCAGCGCGAACGCCGGGTGGCGGTGGTGTTCTCCTCGCATGATCCGCAGGTGATCGCGGCGGCGGATGACCGCTACCTGGTCAGCGATGGCCGGGTCGGCGCGCTGAACGCAGAGGAGGCCTTGGCGTGAATACCTTGAAGCTGGCCTGGCGCAATCTGCTGCGTAATCGCCGCCGCACCTTGGCGACCTTGTCCACGATGATTATCGGCTTGGTGGCGGTGTTGCTGTTCGGCGGTTACAACCGCACGGTGCAATATGGGCTGCAAACCGGCATGGTGCGCGCCGGCGGCCATCTGCAGGTGCAGCATCGGGATTATTTCCTGTACGGCAGCGGCAACCCCGCCGCTTATGGCATCCGCGATTACCGGACCGTGATGCGGCAGATCGAGAACGACCCGGTGCTGCGGCCGATGTTGACGGTGGTAACTCCCACGTTGAGCTTGGGCGGCATTGCCGGCCATTACGCGGCCGGCGCCTCTCGAACGGTGATCGCCCGCGGCAGCGAAGTGGACGCGCAGAACCGGCTGCGACGCTGGGACGATTATGGCTTCAACGATAAGCGCAAGCCGGTGGCGCTGACCGGCACCACGCCGAACGCGGCGGTGATCGGCACCGGCGTGGCGCGAGTGCTGCAATTGTGCGCGGCGTTCAAGCTCAAGGATTGCGCGCCGCCGCCGGTTCCGGCCGGCGGCGACGATTTGCCGGCCGATCTGGCGGCCTTGTCCGCGGCGGCGCCGCCGGCCGGCGGCCGCGACGATCAGATCGAGCTTTTGGCCGCCACCGCCGCCGGCGCGCCCAATGTGGCCCGCTTGCAAGTGGCCAAGGTGGAGAGCCAAGGCATCAAGGAGCTGGACGATATGTATGTCGGCCTGCATCTGCGCCAGGCTCAGCAGCTGGTGTACGGCCAGGGCGAGCCGATGGCCACCGCCATCGTGCTGCAGCTCAGGCACACCGCGCAGATTCCGGCGGCCGAGGCGCGTTTGCGCCAGCTGTTCGCCACCCGCTTGCGCGGCCAGCCGCTGGCGGCGCACGACTTTGCCACGCTGCAGCCGCAATACGGCCAAATCACCGGCATGTTCGGCACCATTTTCGGCTTTCTGGCGGTGTTGATCGCCTGCGTGGCGCTGTTCACCATAGGCAACACCATGAATATGGTGGTGCTGGAGCGGACAGTGGAGATCGGCACTCTGCGAGCGATGGGGTTGCGCCGCCGCGGCATCCAGCGGCTGTTCCTGTGCGAGGGCTGTCTGCTGGGCCTTGGCGGCGGGGTGCTGGGCATCGCGCTGGCGTTGTTGTTCGCCTGGCTGATCAATCACGCCGGGCTGACCTGGCTGCCGCCGGGGCAGGTGGACCCCAGCCCTATCCTGGTGCGGGTATGGGGCGAGTGGCGGATGATGGCGGTGACCGCCGGCGGTTTGATGGCAATGGCGTTGCTATCGTCGTGGTGGCCGGCGCGGCGCGCGGCCGCGGCCAATATCGTGGAGGCTTTGCGTCATGCGTGACAGGCTTGGAATTTTCAAGAGAGTGAGAACGGTACGCTGGGCCGCGTTGAGCGTTGCCTTGTGGGCGACGACGACGCTGGCGGCGCCCGACGCGCAGACCATCCTGGCCAATAGCGACGCGGTGCGCAATCCGGAGCGCTCCTTCGGGCTGGTGGTGTCCTTGGTCAGTTATAAGGACGGCAAGCAGAACGAGGCCAGCGCGCTGGCGGTGTATTCGCGCGCAGATCCGAAAAGCGGCCAGTTCCGCAGCCTGCTGCGTTTCATCAATCCCAAGCGGGACGCCGGCAAGCTGATGCTCAAAAGCGGCAACGATCTGTGGTTTTTCGATCCGGCGAGCAAGGCCAGCGTGCCGATTTCGCCGCAGCAGCGGCTGCTGGGCCAGGCGGCCAACGGCGACGTGGTCACTGTCAACCTGGCGCTGGATTATCAAGCGGTGCTGGCCGGCGAGGAGACGATACAGGACGGGGACCGCCAGACGCGGCTTTGCTACAAGCTGCGGCTCAGCGCGCGCAATCCCGGCGTCACCTACCACGCGATTGATCTGTGGGTGGACCGCGATGGCTATCGCAGCCGCAAGGCGCAATTCTACGCAGAGAGCGGAAGCCTGCTGAAGACCGCGTACTACCGCGCGTATCAGCCAGTGTTGGGACGAGAGCGCCCGACGGAAACCGTGATCATAGACGGCCTCAATCCGCGCTGGATAACGGTGTTGCGCAACAGCCAGTTCGCTTGGCGCGAGGTGCCGGAAGCTTGGTTGCAACGCGACTATCTGCCGCGTTTTCGGGCCGAATGACGATGCGGAAGCTGGCGCTTGGGTGGTTGCTGCTGGCGTGCGCGGCCGCGCGGGGCGCCGACGCGCCGCTGGACGAGGAAGCGTTGCGCTTGGCCGATCAAACCCGGATGGAGGAAGAGAAGCCGCGTGATCTGAAGCTTCAACTGGAGGCGTCCGCGTTGTCGCCGAGGCCGGGAGACGATAGCCAGCGGCTGTCTTTCGATTTGCGCTGGGACGGCCGCCTGAGCCCGGCCTGGCGCGGCGTGCTGGCCAACCGGCTGGATTGGCGCTTCGCCGGCTCGCCGCAGCGGGACCACGGCGTCAATACCCTGAAAGAGGCCTATCTGAGCCGCGAGTTCGGCGTCGACGCGATGCTGGACTTGGGGCGCGTCAATACCCGCTACGGCGTGGCCGTGGGCTACAACCCCACTGATTTTCTCGGCGCCGGCACCGTGCGCTCGGTGGTGTCGGCGGACCCGGACAGCCT
The DNA here is from genome assembly GCF_015291765.1 of Chromobacterium sp. Rain0013. NCBI lineage: Bacteria > Pseudomonadati > Pseudomonadota > Betaproteobacteria > Neisseriales > Chromobacteriaceae > Chromobacterium > Chromobacterium sp. Rain0013. Next base: position 4,042,044 of record NZ_CP031514.1, on the reverse strand, counting down.
GCGTCAGAACCGTCTCGGCAACGCCATGTTGCGCTGGCAGCGGCTGTGGGATCGGGCTTCCTTGACCGCGATCTGGTCGCCAAAGCTGGGTTCGGGGCCTAATCCGGACGGCGCCAGCCTGGACTGGGGCGCCAGCAATCCCCGACAGCGGCTGCTGCTGGCCGGCAGCTATCGCTTCGCTGAAAACCTGAATCCGCAATGGCTGTTGCTGCAAGAGCAAGGCCGTTCTCCGCAACTGGGCTTCAATGTGTCGCGCGTGCTTGGCAACACCACCGTGGTCTATCTGGAATGGGCCGGCGGGCGGCAGCAGACTACTTGGAGGCAAAGCCTGGGGCTGCCGGATTCTGCTTGGCGCGATCGTCTGGCCGGCGGCCTGACCTGGACCGGCGCCAACAAACTGAGCCTGACCTTGGAGGGGCAGCAGGACGGCGCTGCGCCGGATGGCGATGAATGGCGCGCGCTGCGCGAGAAGCCGGCGCTCTATGGCGCTTATCGGGCTGGAGTCGGCGCAAGCGGCGGCCTGCCCACCCGGCGCGCCGCCTTGCTGCGAGCGCATTGGCAGGACGCGCTGGTGGATGACCTGGATCTGACCGCGATGCGCAGTTTCGACCTGGTGGATCATAGCGGCATGAATTGGGCCGAGGTCCGCTATCACCTGGGCGCGGCGGACCTGGCCTTGCAGTGGCAGCGTTTTGACGGAGCGCCGGACAGCCGTTACGGCGCGAGCCCGGCGCGGCGGGTCTGGCAATTGCTGGTCGACTACTTTTACTGAGGTCGTGAGCCGGCTTGGAGGCGGCTGTCGCGGCGCGGATCGCATGGCGAGCGGCGGGGAAACAAACCATAGTGATGATGAGGCGGAGAGACGCTGCTTGTCGTCGAAACGATCCTGAACAGAGGGGGTGGGCATGGGCATGAGCACGGTGGCCGCGTTGCAAACGTATCTGCGTTCCTGGAACGCGGCGGGCTGCCTGCACGGCGTGGCCGCCGTCTGCCTGGCCGACGGCGAGCGGGTGGCGGTGGCCGGCGGCATGGCCGATCCGGGTTTGGCGGTGGCCAACGAGCCGGACACGGTGTTTCGCATCGGCTCGTTGAGCAAGAGCTTTACCGCCGCCGCGGTACTGCAGCAGGTGGCCCAGGGGCGGCTGGAACTGAGCGACAGCCTGGAGCGGTTTTTTCCCGACTTTCCCAATGCGGCGGGCATCAGCCTGCATCAATTGCTGAATCACAGCGCCGGCACCGCCAACTTCACCAGCGCGGCGGAGTATTGGCCCACGCGGATGCGGTTGGCGCATCGGCCGCAGGAACTGCTTGATTGGGCGCACGCTTTGCCGCCGGCTTGCCCGCCCGGCATTGCCCACGCATACAGCAATACCGGCTATTTATTATTGGCGGCCATTGTGGAGCGGGTGGCGGATCAGGATTTCTCCAGCTATCGGCAGCAGTACCTGTTTCGGCCGCTGGGTCTGGAGCGCACTTTCGTCGACGATGGCCGCGTCATTCTGCCGCAGGCCGCGCGCGGCCTGCATCCCGGAGCGCCGTGGCGCTACGCGGAGCCGATGGACATGTCGGTGGCGTGGGGCGTCTACGATCTGGCCTCCAGCGCGGGTGATCTGTGCCGTTGGCTGGAGGCGCTGCAGCGGGGCGAGGCCTTGCCGGCCAGGCTGGCCTCGCTGATGCTGGACGTGAGCGCTCTGGAGTACGCCTACGGGTTTTACGGGGAGGACTGGGTGCTGGCCGGCCGCCAGTTGCGGCTGGCCCAGCACTTTGGCGACGTCAACGGCTTTTTCTCCTTCATGAGCGTCTTGCCCGGCGGGGGCGGCGTGGTGGTGTTGGCCAATGCCTTCGGCTCGCCGGTGGAGCGCCTGGGACGGGATTTGGCCCGCATCGCCAGCGGAGAGGAGTGGGAAGCCCTGCCGGCGCCGGGGCGGCAGCAGCCGGACGAGCAGTTGTTCGTTCCGGGGCGTTATGAGAGTGGAGATGGCGCTTGGCTGGAGTTGTTTTACAACGAGCACGGCTGCTATGCGCGCAGCCCGCGCCGTTACGGCGTGCCAATCGCCTATCCGCTGACCGTGGAGGCGCAGACGCCGCAACTGGCGCGCAGCGCCGTGCTGCCGGAGACTCTGTTGATTGAGGGCGGAACGCTGCAATGGCGCGACGCCGAGGGGGAGACCAGACGCTTGCGTCGGCAGTAGGCGGTTTGTCCGGCGTAGGGGGCATGGTCTATCGTGAGAACGGACAAAACCAAGCCAGCTTTCGAGTCGAGGCCCAGAATTGACGGATTTTAAACAAGAGGCGGGAAAAGCTCGATTCCGGGCTTTCCTCGCCTCCCTGCCATGGCGCGCGTGGGGGGTGGGGGTTCTGGTGCCCTTGCTGGCCTTGGCCGCGCAGTGGCGGTTTTGGGACTGGATCCACCCATACGTCTGGTTCCTGTTCTATCCCGCGGTCTTCGTATCCGCCATGCTGGGCGGGCTGACTGGCGGTCTGGTCGCCACCGTCTTGTCGACTTTGCTGGTCTGGTATCTGTTCATGCCCCCGCAGTGGAGCTTCGTCATTATCCGGACGTCCGATGCCGCCTCAATTGCCTTGTTCGCCTTGTGCGGCTTGATGTTTAGCCTGTTCAGCCAGCGTCTCATCAGTCGCCGCTCGCGTTGGGCGGAGAATGAACTGGCGCGCCAGCAAGCTTTATTGCACGCCATCATCAACAACTCCACCGCGGTCATCTTCGTCAAGGACATGCATGGCCGCTATCTGCTGGTCAATCAACGCTATCCGGATTTGTTCCATATCAGCGTAGAGGCCATGCGCGGTCTGCGCGACGAGGACTTGTTCCCGCCCGATGTGGTGGCCAAGTTGCGCGAGGCCGATCTGGAAGTGCTGAACACCGGTCAGGCGCGCGAATACGAGGAAACCGTGCCGCACGACGATGGCCCGCATACTTACTTGGTGTACAAATTTCCCTTGTTCGACGCCGAGGGGCGCGCCTACGCGGTGTGCGGCATCGCGTCGGACATCAGCGCGCGCAAGCGCGCCGAAGCGGAGCAGGGGAAGCGCGAGCAATTGCTGCAGGAAATGAGCGCCATCGCCCGGGTGGGCGGCTGGTGGTTTGATCCCGCAAGCGGGGACTGCGGCTGGACCTCGGAAGTGGCCCGCATCCATGACCTGCCGGCCGATGCTCCGGCCAACACCTGCATTGGGTTGGATTTTTTCCATGGGGAGGATCGCCGGCGGATAGAGGAAGCGGTGCGCCGCGTCGTGACGGAGGCCGAGCCCTATGATCTGGAGCTGCAATTGCTCAGCGCCACCGGCCGGCGCAAGTGGGTGAGAGTGTCCGGGAGACCGGTGTTGGCGGGCGGCAAGGTGGTGTCGGTGCGGGGCGCAATGCAGGACGTGTCCGACCGAAAAGCCATGGAAACCGCTCTGTTGGAAAGCGAGGAAAGACTATCGCTGTTCATCGAACACGCCCCGGCGGCGCTGGCGATGTTCGATCGCAATATGCGTTATCTGGCGGCCAGCCGTCGCTGGCTGGACGATTACCAACTGGACGGCCAGGACATCATCGGCCGATCCCACTACGAGGTATTCCCGGAGATCCCCGACGCTTGGCGGGAAATTCATCGCCGGGCGCTGGCCGGGGAGGTGGTGCGCGAAGAGGAAGACCGCTTTCTGCGTCAGAACGGCGCGGCGCAGTGGCTGTGTTGGGAAGTGCGGCCATGGCACGCGCGAGACGGCGCCATCGGGGGGATTGTGATCTTCACCGAGGACATCTCCGCGCGCAAATCCGTTGAAGAAGAGCGTCACCAGTTGGCGGAGGCGCTGGATCAGTCGGCGCAGCCGGTGGTGATGACCGATGCATCCAAGAATATCCTGTACGTCAACGCCGCGTTTGGCGAGTTGATGGGGTATTCGATCGGCGAACTGCTGGGCACCTCGATCTCACGCTTCATTCCGGACGATCCGGTTAGCCGGGAGGAGCGGGCGGCGCTGGAGCAGCAGGTGAAACAGCAGGGACGCTGGACCGGCGAGCAGGCGCGGGTCGCCAGCAACGGCGAAATCATTCCGGTTTACGCCTGCGTCACCGCCATGCACGATCTGTCCGGCACGTTCTGCGGCTTTTTCGGCACCTATAACGATTTGCGGCCGCTGCGCGAAAAAACCCAGGCCTTGGCCAGCGCCGAAGCGCGCTATCGCAGCGTGTTGGATCATGCCGCAGATGCCGTGTTGGTGGCGGATGCGGAGGGGCGCTATCAATACGCCAACCTGCAGGCCTGTCAGTTGCTGGGTTATGACGAGCCGGAAATCCTGGCGATGCGGGTGGGCGATTTCAGCGCGGGCTCCGCGGCGGATAATGCGCAGTCTTTGTTCCAGCGCTTGCTGTCCAACGAGCAGTTGAGCGCCGAGATGCTGCTGCGGCGCAAGGACGGCGCCGAGGTGCCGGTGGAGGTGAACGCGATCCGCCTGCCGGATGGCGGGGTCTACGGCGCTTTCCGCGACATTACCTTGCGGCGGCAGGCGGCGGAGCGGATTCGCCAGCTGTCCATGGCGGTGGAGCAGAGTCCGGAGAGCATCGTCATCACCGATCTGGAAACGCGGATTGAATACGTCAACGAAGCGTTTGTCCGCAATACCGGTTACAGCCGGGAAGAGGTGATGGGGCAGACGCCCAATCTGCTCAAGTCCGGCCTGACTCCAGCGGACACCTATGCGGAGCTGTGGAGCGCGCTGCGGGCCGGTCAGCCATGGAAAGGCGAACTGTTCAACCGGCGCAAGGACGGCAGCGATTACGTCGACTTCGCCCACATCTCGCCTATCCGTCAACCGGACGGCAGGATCAGTCATTACCTGTCCTTGCAAGAGGATATCACCCAGAAAAAGCGGCTGGCCATGGAGCTGGATCAGCACCGTCATCACCTGGAAGAACTGGTGGCGGTGCGCACCGCGGAGGTGCGCGCCACCAGCGCCAAGCTGCAAACCACCCAGTTCGCCATGGACAGCGTGGGCATCGGCATCCACTGGGTGGATGCGGCGAGCGGGCGGCTGATCTACGTCAACCGTTACGCGGCGGAGCTGCTGGGCTACGGCGTCGATGAGATGTTGAGGCTGAACGTATCGGACATCGTGCCCAATACCACGCCCGAAATCTACGCGCACACCGTGGAGCGCCTGCGGCAGCAAAGCCGGGCGCAGTTCGAAACCCAGCAACGAACCCGGGACGGGCGGCTGGTGGCAGTGGAAATGACGGTGTACTACCTGCCGGACAGGCCGGGAGGCTCGGACAAAATCATCGGCTTCGTCACCGACATCACCCGGCGTAAGGAGACCGAGCAGGCCCTGGTGCGCGCTAAGGAAGACGCGGAGGCGGCCAATCTGGCCAAGAGCGCCTTCGTCGCCAATATGAGCCATGAAATCCGCACGCCCTTGAACGCCATCATCGGTTTCACCCATTTGCTGATGCGCACCCAGCCGCGGCCGGAGCAGCAGGCCAAGCTGGAAAAAGTGCTGGTGGCCAGCGGGCATCTGCTTGGCATCATCAACGACATTCTGGACCTGTCCAAGATCGAAGCCGGCAAGTTGTCGCTGGAGCGGACCGACTTTTCCATCGGCGCGCTGTTCGATCACGTGCGTTCCCTGATCGACGAGCCGGCGCAGGCCAAGGGTTTGCGCGTGGAGATCGATTACGCCGGCGTGCCGCCGTGTCTGCGTGGCGATTCCACCCGCTTGCGCCAGGCTTTGCTCAATTACGCGGGCAACGCGGTCAAATTCACCGAGCGGGGAACGATCACCATGCGTGCGCGGCTGTTGCGGAGCGAAGGCGAGCGCCTGCTGCTGCGTTTCGAGGTGCGCGACACCGGCATCGGCATTCCCGCCGACAAACTGGCCAGCCTGTTTCAGGCGTTTCAGCAGGCGGACGATTCCACCACCCGCAAATACGGCGGCACCGGCCTGGGTTTGGCGATTACCCAGCGCCTGGCCGCGTTGATGGGCGGCGAAGTGGGCGCGGAAAGCCAAGAGGGGCACGGCAGCGTGTTTTGGCTGACCGCCTGGCTGACGGAGGGGGACAGCGTTGCCGCCGAGCCGGCCGGCGTGGAGCCTGACAAGGTTGAGGCCGAATTACGGCTGCGCGCGGACGCGAGGGTGTTGGTAGTGGAGGACGACCTCATCAATCAGGAAGTGGCGCTCTGGCTGTTGGACAGCGTTGGTCTGAAGGCCGAGCTGGCGCGCAACGGCCGGGAGGCCGTGGAGCGCGCCGCCGCCGGAGTATACGATCTGGTGCTGATGGACGTGCAGATGCCGGAACTGGACGGATTGGAGGCGACGCGTCGGATCCGGGCTTTGCCGCGCTGGGAGCACATCCCTATCCTGGGCATGACCGCCAACGCTTTCGAAGAGGACCGCCAACGCTGTCTGGCTGCCGGCATGAATGACTTCGTGGCAAAGCCGGTGGACCCGGAGCAACTGTTCGGATTGCTGTTGAAATGGCTGCCGTCGCTTGCGCCGCCTGGGATCATGCCGCCCGATCCGCCGCCGGTCGCCGGGCGACGCGAGCAGTTGATGGGCCTGCCCGGTGTGGATCTGGCGGCGGGCCTGCGCACCGTTGGGAACGATCTGGAGCGTTTTGAACGTTTGCTGCGCAAGTTCGCGGACCTTCATCGCAACGACGCGGCCAAGTTGGAGGACGCGGCGCGCGCGGAAGAAAGCGAGGAGGCGTGCCGCATCGCCCACTCGCTGAAAGGGGCCGCAGGGTCCTTGGGGCTGATCCGCGTTCAGGCCCAGGCCGCCGCGCTGGAAGCCGCTTTGAGACAAGGGCGGGCCGAAGACGCGACCCCGGCCCGCATCCAGACCTTGGGCCGCGAACTGACCGCCTTGTGCACGGCATTGGACGCATTGCCGGCTATGGCATAAGCGAGGCATGTTCTCGACTTTTAATGCAACTTGACGCTGCTTATTCAGTCAATCAATAGCATGAAGTCATCATTTTCCGATGACTGGCGGGCCAGACCGGCTGCCGGTCGGGCGCGAAGAGCCAGCCTGGCCCCGATGCATCGAGGACGCGGAAGGTTTCACTAAATGAATATCCCTTTAGGCATTATCGAAGGCTTCTACGGCAAGCCATGGAATTGGGCGCAGCGCGAACTGCTGGTCACCACGCTGGCGGCGCACGGCTATCGTTTCTATCTGTACGCGCCGAAAGCGGACGCGTATCTGCGCCGCGAGTGGCAACAGAACTACCCGGCGGAGCAGGAGGCGCGGTTAGCGGCGTTCGCCGTTCATTGCCAGCGGCAGGAAGTCAGCTTCGGCATGGGGCTCAGCCCCTACGAAGCGTATCTGAACTTCAACGACGACGCCCGCCGGGCGCTAGCGCGCAAGCTGGAGCAAATGCAGCGCATCGGCATCCGCCAATTGGCCATCCTGTTCGACGATATGCGCGGCGACTTGCCTGATCTGGCGGAGCGCCAGGCGGAGATCGTCGCCTGGGTGCGCCAGCGCTGCGAAGTGGAACGCTTGCTGGTTTGCCCCAGCTACTACTCCAGCGACCCGGTACTGGACCGGGTGTTCGGCCAGCGTCCCGCCGGTTATCTGCAGCAACTGGGCCAGTGGCTAGCGCCGGACATCGACATTTTCTGGACCGGCGAGGAGGTGTGCTCCCGTGAAATCTCGCCTGGACATTTGCTGCAAGTGGGCAAATGGCTGGGCCGCAAGCCGGTGCTGTGGGACAACTACCCGGTGAACGACGGCGCGCGGATGTCGCAATACCTGCATGTGCGAGGTTTCACCGGCCGGTCCGCGGCCAACGCCGAGCTGCTGGCGGCGCACGGGATTAATCCGGCGCAGCAAGCCGCGCTCAGCCTGATTCCCGCGTTGACGCTGGCGGACAGCTACAGGCTGGGGCCGCGCTATCAATACGGCGCTTCGATGCGCCGCGCCGCCCAGGTGGTGGCCGGGGAGGAACTGGCCGACATGTTGTGGCGGGATTTGCTTACCTTGCAAGACGTGGGGCTGGATCAGCTGGGCGAGCGCGCCGTAGCGCTGCGCGCGCGTTACGCGGCGGTGGATCATCCCTGCGCGCGGGAGGTGGTGGCCTGGCTGGATGGAGAGTATCGGATCAGCGAGCTTGAGGTGCAGACTCAGTAGGAAGGCTACTTTGCGTTACATGCCTTTACAACTGACTCACAGACGGGGGCGAGCCGGGACGCCTAGGATACGCAGCAAGGAAACACCAAAGCCCCGGCGTCACGGCAGCTCTTGAGCAGACGGACGCCCCCTGACCCGACTGGAGAATGTCACCATGAAAAAACTGAGCCTGATTGTACTGTCCGCCGCTTTCGCCCTGAGCTCCGCCGCCGGCTTCGCCGCCGAAGCCGCCAAGCCGGCTTCCGCCCCGGTTGCCAAAGCCGCGCCCGCCGCCAAGAAAGCGCAGCACAAGGCCGTGAAGAAGCACGCTTCCGCCCCGGCGCAGAAAGCGCAAGCCGCCAAGGCGGAAGCCTCCGCCCCGGCCAAGGCCGCCAAGAAGCCGGCTCAGCACAAGAAGCACGCCGCCAAGAAAGCCCACAAGCAGGCTGCTTCGGCTCCGGCTCAAAAGGCTCAAGCCGCCAAGGCGGAAGCCTCCGCTCCGGCCAAGGCCGCCAAGAAGCCGGCTCAGCACAAGCAGCACGCCGCCAAGAAAACCCACAAGAAAGCCGCGGCTTCCGCAGCCAAGTAAGCTGAAGAACGAGGGCGCGCGCAGCGCGGCCCAAACGGGGATGAAGGGAGGCCGAGGCCTCCCTTTTTTGCGTGCTTAGAAGTTGTTTACGATCTCGCGAGCAAGGGCGAGACAAGACGAAAACGGCTGAAAAAGCAGAGCGTGCACAGGGTACATGAGCATTTCGAAGCGGTTTTTACCCCGGTATCGCCGACGCGCAGCAGATTGTAAACAGGTTCTTAGCCGGCGGCCGGGGTGACGGCGGGCTCCTGCACGATATTGAGCAGCGGCGCGCGCGGGTCGGGCCGCTCCAGCCAGAAGCGGCGCTCCAATTCCGCGGCCGGCAGAGGCCTGCAAAATAGGTACCCTTGCAGGGTATCGCAGAACATATAAGTCAAGGCGGTGGCTTGTTCATCGGTTTCCACGCCTTCCGCCACCACTTTGAGCTGCAGGGAATGGGCCAGCGCAATGATGGCGCCGGTCAAAGTCATCGCGTCCGGATCTTCCAGCATTGCGCGCACGAAGGACTGGTCGATCTTCAGCTCCTGGGTTGGCAGCTTGGCCAGGTAGGAGAGCGAGGAGTAGCCGGTGCCGAAATCGTCGATGGAAATGCCCACCAGCATGTCGCGGATGCGGCGCAGCGTTTCGCCGCAAGTATCCAGGTTGTCCAGCACCACGGTTTCAGTGATTTCGATGTCGACGCCCGGCACGGCGGCGCCTTCGCTCAGGGCTTTTTGCAGCTGTTCGGAGAAGTCTGCCTGCCGTAATTGCAGCGGCGAAACGTTGACCGCGATGCGCGGCGCCGGATAGCCGGCTTGCTGCCAGCGCAGATGGTCGCGCGCGGCTTGCCGCAGCGCCCAGGCGCCCACCTCCAGAATCAGGCCGGTTTCTTCCAGCAAGGGGATGAACTGCGCCGGCGATACCAGGCCGCGCTCCGGGCTCTGCCAGCGCAACAGCGCTTCCACGCCTATGATCTGCCGCGACACCGCGTCCACTTTGGGCTGGTAGTGAAGCACGAACTCCTGTCGCTCCAGCGCCAAACGCAGCCGATTTTCCAGCTCCAGCGTCACGGCGGCGCGTTCGCTCATCTCCTGGCGGTAGAACAGATAGCGCTCATTGGTGTTTTGCGCCAGTTTGAGCGCGGCTTCCGCCTTCTCCAGCAGGCTTTCCGCGTTGTCGCCGTCTTCCGGAAAGGTGGCGATGCCGAATTTGGCGGAAACGCGCAGCTGCTTGTCCAGGATGGCGATGGGCTGGGCGACGCAGCGTTCTTGCAATTGCATGACTTGTCGCGCGATGTCCTCCTCGCTTTTGACCTCGGGGATCATCAGCGCGAAACGGTCTATCTTGACGCAGGCCAGCAGCCGGGCTTCCTCGGTAAACGATTCCAGCCGCGCCGCCAGCAGGCGCAGCACTTGGTCGCCGGCCCAGCGGCCATAGACGTCATTGATGGATTTGAAGTGCTCAATGTCGAGGAAGATCACCGCCAGACGGCGTTGTTCATGATGGCTGGAGCTGATTTGCTGCGCCAGGCGCTCGTGGAACAGGCTGCGGTTGGCCAGGCCAGTCAATTCGTCGTAGTAGGACAGAAAATGCAGCCGTTCCTCTTTTTCGATGTGGTCCAGCGCAAAAGCGATGTCGCCGGCCAGTTCGGATAGCAGCTGCATTTCTTCGTGATCGAAGACGTTGGCCTCGTTGGAGCACAGCGTCAACGAGGCGGCGTGTTGTCCGGGCAGCGGCAAGGGCAGGCAGGCCAGCGAACGGATGCCTTGCGCCAGCAATTGTTCGCGCGCCGTGTAGGGCAGCGGCGCGCCAAGCTGATTGCAGACGAGGTTGCCGCCGCTGTTGATGGCGACGGCGGACAACTGCAGCAGCGCCTCTGGGTCGGGTGACGGTTCCGCTTGCCCTTGCAGCGCGGCGAGGCGGTGTTGGCCGTCGCTCTGGTCCATCAAGCTGATCCAGACCATTTTGAACGCGCCGCTATGGGTGGCGATGCGGCAGGTTTCCTGGAACAGTTCCTGGCGGTCGTGGCAGCGCACGATCAGCATATTGATGCCGCTGAGGATGGCGTAGACGCGGTTGAGCCGTTCTATGCGCAGCCGCAGCAAGGAGTGCTGCAGGGTGATGGCTAGTTGTTGGGCGAAGGCCCGCGAAACCTCCAGATGTTCAAAGTCGTGGCGGGCGATGGTCTGAAAAGCGAGGTTCAGGGACCCCAGCAACTGTCCTTCCGCCATCAGCGGCAGCCGCAGATAGGCGCGCACGCCGTGGCTGCGCAGCCATTTGACCAGCGCGGGCGGTTGCGCCTGCGTGGCGATGTCGTGCATGAAGCTGGGCTCGCCGCGTTTGAGCTGCTCCAGGTCGCTTAAACCAAAGCTGGAGAAGGGGAAGCGGCTGTCGATCGGGATTTCGTCTTTGGCGTCGCATTCCAGCGCCAAAAAGATGATTTCCTCGTGTCGCCAGTCGAACACCGTGGCTGACGCGCCCCAGAACGGCACCAGTTGCGCCAGCATGCGCAGCGCTTCCTGCGCGGTTTGCTTCGGGCTGGCGGCGGACAGCAGGGTGAGCCCCATATCGCGCAGCGACTCCAATTGTTGGCTGTGGCGTTTGAGTTTCTGTTCCGTTTTCAGGCGCTCGGTGATGTCGCGCATGATGGCGGTGTAGTATTTCTGGCCGCCCACCTCAAGCTGGGATACCGAGGCTTCCGCATAGAACTCGCTGCCGTCAGCGCGCAGGCCGCGTACCCCGCCGGCCGGCGCAAGACGGCGGCTGATCGGGCCGTTCCAGCCGAAATCGCGAATCAGCCGCGCGTGGTGGGAACGAAAGGATTCCGGCACCAGCATGTCGACCCGTTGACCCAGCACTTGCTCGGCTCGGTAGCCGAAGGCTCGTTCCGCGGCGGGATTGAACAAGATGATGTTCAAATCGGCGTCGATGGTGACGATGGCGTCCATCGCAGTGTCGATGATGCCGGCGCGTTGCATTTCGCTGAGGCGGATGGCGGCTTCGTGAGCTTGCAGCTGGTCCAGCATGTGATTGAACTGGCGAGACACCGTGCGCAGTTCGCGTGGCCCCAGTTCCTGCGCCCGCGCCTGCGAGGCGCCGCTGGCCACGGCTTGCGCCGTCTCCGCCAGCTGTCTTGCAGGGCGGGTCAGCGCGCGGCTGAAGCTTTGCGCCAGCAAGCCGCAGAGCAGCAAGGTGGCGATGCTGCTGGCGGCGCCCCAGCGCAGGCGGTTGTAGTAAGACGCGAAGACATCCTGTTCCGGCAAGGCGGCGATGATCAGCCAGTCGGCTTGGGAGAACTTGCGATAGGAGTAGAGGCGCGACACGCCGTCGCGGCCGACGCCCAGTTCGAAGCCGGAGGCGTTGCCGCGGATGCGCGAGATGGTGCGGACGACATTGGACGAGGTTTTGCCGTGCCAGAGCGAGGGGTCCGGATAGCGCAGCAAAAAGGCCGCTTGCGAACTGAGCACCGCGATGGTCAGTTTGCGGTCCAGCGTGGCCGGCAGCACGTGCGACTGCAGCGCCAGCAGATCCAGTTGCAGTGTCAGCAGCCCCACGCGGCGGCCTTGTTCATCGCGCACTGGATAACTGGGCATGATGATCCAGCGGCGGGTAGCGGGCTCTTGCAGCGGTTCGCTGAGCATCAGCCCTGGGGCGTCCAGCGCGCGGGAGAACCATCCATGGTTGGGCGGGGGCGCGTGCATGGCGGGGTTTTGCGCATGGCGGCAGACCGGCTGCCCCGCGGCGTTGCTGAGCGTTAGCTGGGTGATGGAGGGAAAACTCAGCGTGAGATCGTGATAGGCGTCGGCGCATTCGGCGGGGTTGAGCCGGCGCAACGGCGGCCGTTGACTAAGCTGCGCCAGCAGCCGTTCCAGTTCGACGATCTTGTCCGCCAGGGTTTGATCCACTTGGTTGGCCACGATGCGGGTTTGCATTTGCGCGGCGTCGCGCAGATCGCGGGCGGATTCATAGGCGCCGATGCCAATCAGCACGGCGGCGGGAAGGAGGCAGGCCAGTGCGAACAGCAGTAATTGAGTTCGCAGGCCCAGCCCGCTGACGGCGGACAGAGTGCGGTTTAGGCCTGCGCGCATGTGGCGGCTACTTTCCGGGACAGGGAATAATCGAAAATTAGTTCCTGCCGGAGAAGGGGGCAAGCCGCCGCCATGTCGAATGCGTAATGCGGGGTTGGCGTGCCGCGGCGTCCCCCCGCGCAAGCCTTGCCTGGCAAGGCTTGCGCGGGGGGACGGATCGCGCGCTAAGTACTTCCACTTGGCCGACTGACAAAACCTGACGCCGCCGTTTGGCATGCGCCGATATGGGGCGGACTTTTACAGAAACATGCCGCCGGAGGCTTCCACGCGTTGGCCGTTGACCCAGCCCGCGCCGTCGCTGAGCAGGGTGGCGATGGCGCCGCCGATGTCGTCTGGCCGGCCGACGCGGCCCAGCGCGGTTTGCGCGGCGATATGGGCATTGACCTGCTCGTTGTCGCGCACCAGGCCGCCGCCGAAATCGGTTTCAATCGCGCCGGGGGCGATGACGTTGACCGCGATGCCGCGAGGGCCCAGTTCCTTGGCCAGGTAGCGGGTCAGCACTTCCACGCCGCCCTTCATCGCCGCGTAGGCGGCGTAGCCGGGCAGGGCGAAGCGGGTCAGGCCGGTGGAGACGTTGAGAATGCGGCCGCCGTCGGCGATCAGCGGCAGCAGTGTCTGGGTCAGGAAGAACGGTCCTTTGAGCTGGATGTTCATCAATTGGTCGAACTGCGCCTCGCTGGTGTCGGCGAAGGCGGCGTGAATGCCGATGCCGGCATTGTTGACCAGAAAGTCGAAGTCGGCGCGCTGCCATTGTTCGCTCAGCGTCTGACGCAACTGGGCGGCAAAGGCGCCGAAGCTTGCGCTCTGGCCGACGTCCAGCGGCAGCGCGGCGGCCTTGCCGCCCAAGGCCCGGATTTCGGCAACCACCGCCTCGGCGTCGGCGGCGCGGCTTTGATAAGTGAGGACTACGTCCACGCCCTGGCGCGCCAGGTGCAGGGCCGCGCTTTTGCCCAGGCCGCGGCTGCCGCCGGTGATGACTGCGATCTTCTTGCTCATGGGAATCTCCTGTAGGGGCGGGTGCAGGTTTGGACCCGATGAGCTCAGTTTATTGTGTGGTTTTCGATAAACAAATATGGGTTATTTAATTATAGTGTTCGTATATTCATAACAATTGGCGGTGGAGATGAACAAGCTGGAAGCAATGCAGATTTTTGTCCGGGTAGCCGAGCTATCCAGCTTCACCCAGGCGGCGGACAGCCTGGGCCTGCCTAAGGCCAGCATCTCGGTGGCGGTTAAACAGACTGAAGCCTGGCTGGGCGCGCGCTTGTTGCATCGGACCACGCGCAAAGTGCAGATGACCCAGGACGGCCAGGCTTTTTACGAACGCTGCAAGGATGTGCTGGCGGAGATGGACGAGCTGCAGGGCATGTTTCAGCGCGGCGAAGAGGCGCTGAGCGGGCGGCTGAGGGTGGATATGCCCAGCGGCGTGGCGCGTTACCAGGTGTTGCCGCGCCTGGACGAGTTTCTGCAACGCCACCCGAGGCTGGAGCTGGAGTTGAGCAGCACCGATCGCAAGGTGGACATCGTGCGCGAGGGCTTCGATTGCGTGTTGCGGGTGGGGGAGCTTAGCGACTCCAGCCTGGTGGCGCGGCCGCTGGGACGCTTCCGGCAGCTCAATTGCGCCAGCCCGGCTTATCTGGCGCGCCATGGCACGCCGGCCGGCCTGGAGGACCTGGCGCGGCACCGGTTGGTCCATTATGTCTCCACCCTGGGGGCGCGCCCGGCCGGCTGGGAGTGGCGGGACGAAAGCGGCAGCCATTGGCTGGCCATGAACGGCAGCGTCATCGTCAACAACGCCGACGCCTACCAGGCGGCCTGCCTGGCCGGCTTGGGACTGATCCAGGCGCCGGAGTCCGGCGTGCGTCATTTGCTGGACAGAGGCGAACTGGTGGAAGTCTTGCCGGAATTCCGCGCCGCGCCGATGCCGGTGACCTTGCTGTATGCCCATCGACGCAACCTGCCGCGCCGCGCGCGGGTATTCATGGATTGGCTGGCGGAGGCGCTGGCGCCCCACTTGCTCTGAATCCGGCGCAAACATGGCGGCGCAGGGGCAAGCTGCCCTATCATGTAGGCCGGTCAACCATTTTAGAACCTGTTTACGATCAGCTGCGCGTTGGCGATACGGCGTTGAAAACCCCTTCGAAATGCTCATGTACCGTGTGTACATTCCGCTTTCTCAGCGGTTTTCGCCTTGTCTCGCCTTAGCTCGCGAGATCGTAAACACGTTCTTACTTCGTCATATTCCCACCATGATTGTTAGATCCACCTCTTCCTGGCTGCGCTTGCTGTTTGTCTGGCACGGTTCGGTGTTGCCGCGCATCATGCCGCGCCTATTGCTGGTTTTCTTCATTTCCATCGCCGCCGCCGCTGTGCGCGGCTGGTGGTTGAGCGAGCACGCGGATTCGGCGCTCAGCATTCCCGCCTTCACCTTGATGGGGGTGTCGCTGGCCATCTTCCTGGGCTTTCGCAACTCGGTCAGCTACGAACGTTTCTGGGAAGCGCGCAAGCTATGGGGCAGCTTGCTGATCGTCAACCGCTCGCTGGCGCGGCAGGCCTTGTCGCTGGCGCCGGACAACGCCGACGCGCGGCACTTGATAGACGGCTGTTGCGCCTTCGCTTACGCGCTGAAGGCGCAGCTGCGCGGCGACGACGCCGACGCGCATTTGCGGCGGCTGCTGCCGGAGGAGATCCTGGACAAGGCGTTGGCGGGACGCTTCAAGCCGGCGTTGATCCTGGCCTGGTTGGGACAATTGACCGCGCGCATGCGCCGCGACGGCGCGTTGAGCGATATGCAATGGCATGCGCTGGACCGCAATCTGAACTCCTTGTCCGAAGTGCTGGGCGGCTGCGAGCGCATCGCCTCCACGCCCATCCCTTTCACTTACCGGGTGTTGCTCAACCGCACCGTCACCGTGTACAGCTTGTTGCTGCCGGCCGGCCTGGTCACCAGCATAGGCTGGCTGACGCCGGCGATCGCCGTCTTCATCGCCTACACCTATCTGGCCTTGGAAGTGATAGGCGAGGAGCTGGAAGAGCCGTTTGGCAAGGAGGGCAACGACCTGCCGTTGTCCGCGCTGTGCCACGGCATTGAGGCCTCGCTGCGCGAGATGCAGGGCGAGGACGTGGCCGCGCCGGCGCCGGAGCAGCAGGGCATTTATTTGTATTGAGCGGGACTTGGAGCCTGTTTACGATCTGCTGCGCGTTGTGGAGCGTTACACGGTGAGTACTCCCTCACAATGCTTATCTACCCCTTGACCATTCCGCTTTTTCGCTCGTTTTCGCCTTGTCTCGCTCTGGCTCGCGGGACTTTGAACAGGCTCTTATAGCGCGGCCAGCTCATCCAGGCGAATGATGCGCGCTATCGTTTCCAACTGACGCATCGAGGTTCGATGCTCTTCTTCGCTGGCGGCGGCGCAGCCGTCTTCCAGCACTAGTACCTGATAATCGCGGTCGTGAGCGTCGCGCGCGGCGGCCTGCACCGCCCAGGTGCTGCTGACCCCGGACAGGATCAGGCGTTCAATGCGGTGCGCGCGCAGCACGGCTTCCAGCGAGGTGGCGTAAAACGCGCTGACGCGGGGCTTGATCACGATGGCGTCTTCCGGCCTCACGTCCAGATCCGGATGGAAGGCGGTGCCGGGGCCGGACAGGTCCAGCGCGCCGAATTCGTGCGCGCGGCCAAACAGCGGCGAGTTTTTGGCTTGCTCCACATAGGAGGGCGAGAAGCCCACTTTCACCTGTACCACCAGCCAGCCGCGGCGGCGCGCCTCGGCAATGGCCTGGTTGGCGGCGGCGATGACGCCGCGTTGGCGTGCGTGCTCGGCGCAGCGGGCAACCTTGCCGCCGTCTACCATGATGTCGTGGATGTAGTCCAAACCAATAAAAGCGGTGTTCATCGCTGAGCTCCTTAAGACCCGCTAACAAAACCCCTGATCCTGCGTTGCGCCTCCTGGTCGTACCACTTGTACTGTAGCTTCGCAGAAACTTCGTTTTCTGCGTCGGCGCGCCTTGGCTCAGGTTCTCTGTGAGGTTTTGTTAGCGGCTCTAATTACGTATTGATCAAGGCTGGCGCGCGGCCGGCGGTTCAGCGGCGGCCAACTCCGCCAGTACCTCGCCGGCGGCAAGCAGCAGCTCCAGGCGTTGCGGCGGCAGCCCAGCCAGCGCGGCGCGCAGCCAATCGTCTTTGCGCAGGCGGTGAGCCTCAAGGACGCTGTGGCCGGCTTCGCTCAGACGGATCCGGACCTTGCGGCCGTCTTCGGGATCGGCCGCGCGCAGAATTAGCCCCCCGGTCTCGAGCTCGCGCAGCAGGCTGGCCAGATTGGAGCTGCGCAGCTTTTCCGCGCGAGCCAGCGCCGACGGCGTTGCTGCGCCGTCGGCACGTTCGATGCAGGCGAGCAATGAGAGTTGGGCGAACGGCAGTTCGTCGTCCTGCGCTTCCAGGCGCAGCCGGCGCGTCAAGGCCATCAGTTGCAGGCGCAGCCGGGAAGCGGCTTCCGGTGTGACGGTCAGGTGTGGCATTCCGCTATTTTAGCATAGCTATGTTTATATAGATAAATGTGGAAGGAGCGGCGCGAGGATGGTTGCCGAGCGGCTTAAGAACCTGTTTACGATCTGCTGCGCGTTGTGAGACGTGACAGGGTGAGTCCCGCTTCGAAATGCTCATGTACCGTGCGTACACTCCGCTTTCTCAGCCGTTTTCTCCTTGTCTCGCTCTGGCTCGCGAGATCGTAAACACGTTCGAAGCGCCGCGCTTACCGCCTCGCGGCCCGCATTGAGCGGAGGCTTAACTCGGCTTCGGACAGTTGCTCATCCAGCGTATGCCGAAGCGGTCGACCAGCATGCCGAAGCGGGCCCCCCAGAAGGCGTCGTGCAGCGGTTCGTTGATCTGGCCGCCTTGAGCCAGGGCTTCGAAGATCGCCGTCTGCTCCGCTTCGCTGTCCAGCATGAAGTTCAGCGTGATGTTTTCTCCCAGAACGGGCGTGCGGCCCGGCATGCCGTCGGAGGCCATGAAATGAACGCCTTCGGCTTTGAACTCCGCGTGAAGAATCTTGTTCTTGGCTTCGTCCGGGCTGGGGAAGTCCGCGTCGCCGAAGCGCATCAGCGCCACAATCTCGCCGTTGAAGCATTGGCGGTAGAAGGCCAGCGCCTGTTCGCACTGGCCGTGGAAGTTGATGTAGGGCAGCAGGGTTTTCATCAGAGAGACTCCTGGTGGTGGGGGAGAGGCCGGCTTTGCTGCAGAACCTGTTCACGATCTGCTGCGCGTCGGCGATACGGCGTTGAACCGTATCTTTGAAATGCTCATATACACTCTGCTTTCTCAGCCGTTTTCGCCTTGTCT
Organism: Chromobacterium sp. Rain0013; assembly: GCF_015291765.1. NCBI lineage: Bacteria > Pseudomonadati > Pseudomonadota > Betaproteobacteria > Neisseriales > Chromobacteriaceae > Chromobacterium > Chromobacterium sp. Rain0013. The sequence goes on along the minus strand of NZ_CP031514.1, from coordinate 4,023,944 downwards.
CGCCCTTGTTCGCGAGACTTTGAACAGGCTCTTAGCTCGCGATATCGTAAACAGGCGCTTCGGGCGGCAAGCATTGCCGCAGCGCGTCGCTGACGGCCGCCGCGGTGGCGGGCCGGGTCAACCGGGCGGCTTCCTGGCCGTGGCGCAGGAAAATCAGCGTAGGCCACAGCTTGACGCGGTAGCTGCGCCCCAAGCGGCGGCCCGGCCCGTCTTCGATTTGCAGATGACGGACGCCGGGGCATTCCGCCAACGCTTGTTGAATCAAGGGCTGGGCCGCCTGGCAATGGCCGCACCAGGGCGCGCCGAATTCCAGCACGGTGACGCCGGGCTGGGCATCCAGTTGGGCGCGTTCCGGCGCCGGGTCGCGGTAGAGTTGGTCCATGGTCTGGGAGGGGCTGGGGTGAATTTTAAATATGCCAAAAGACTGATGCGTTTGCCAGCGCTTTTGATGCAGGGGGTAGCGGCACGGGCTTGCCAAAACCGGGCAAAACCGCGACGATGCAGGCCGTTTCGTCAATGGCCCAGGGTTTGAAATCATGAAATCGCGCAATGTTTCCGGCGGCTTGGTGTACTCCACCGAACACGGCCGCATGTGTCCGCAGTGCGGCTTCGCCGTTGTCCAATGCCAATGCGGCAAGCAAGAGACGCCGGCCGGCGACGGCGTGGTGCGGGTGCGCAGAGAAACCAAGGGCCGCAACGGCAAGGCGGTCACCGTGATCCAGGGCGCGCCGCTGAACGCGCTGGAGTTGGCGCAACTGGGCAAGCAGCTGAAAAACGCCTGCGGCAGCGGCGGCACGGTCAAGGACGGTGTGATCGAGATCCAGGGCGATCACTGCGAACAGGTGGTTGGGCTGCTCAAGCAGCGCGGCTGGACGGTGAAGCGCGCAGGCGGCTAGCAGCCGTTCCCCGCCCGCGACGCTCTGCCCTCGTCGGAATGAAAAAGCCCGCGGCAAGCCGCGGGCCAAGGCTGATACTGGGGGACTACGCCGGCTGCGCCTGAGCCTGGCCGACGCTGAGCGAGGCCCGCCGTTGTAGTTCGGCGGCGAATTGAGCGCCGAACTGTTCCAGATACTGGCGCTGCAGCAGACATTCATGCGGCGCGCTCACTTCATACTCGATCAGCTTGCCGGAGATGTAAGGCTGCCACAGCGACGGCTGCTGATCCTCGGGGCGCAGGATGTCGGTGGTGGCGCGGATGAAGATCAAGTCGCCGTCGTAGCGTTGATAGCGGCAGCGGGCGAGCAGCTCCAGCATCAGCTTGGAGTCGTTCACCAGGCGGGTCAGAAACTCATCGCCAACCTGGCTGCCGCCCAGCACTTCCTCCATGGCGCTCTTCAGCCCCTTGATGCCGGCGCGCGGCGCGCCGACGATGGCGCGCGTCATCCGGGTGATGATGGTGGCGTCGTCCAGCTTCAGAGAAGCCGGCCCGCCTTGCAGCGGGTAGCTGTCGAACATGCACAGGAAGCTGACCTCATGGCCGTCGGCCTGCAGCATGGCGGCCAGGCGCAGCGCCAGGTTGCCGCCCACCGACCAGCCGGCCAGTTGGTACGGCCCGCGCGGCTGCACCGCCTGGATGCGCTGCCGGTATTCCTCCGCCAACTCATCCAGCGATTCAATGACGCGGTCCGGGTCGCGCAGTATCGGAGACTGGATGGCGTACAGCGGCTGATCCTCCGGCAGGAAGGGCAGCAGGCCGGCATAGGGCCAGGCGATGCCGCCGCCCGGATGGATGCAGAACAGCGGGGGCCGGCCGCCCTGAACGCGCAGCGGCAACATGGCGTCGAAGGGATCGCTGAAAGCGGCTGGCCGCTCCAGCCGCTGAGCCAGTTGGCGCGGAGTGGGGGCTGCCAGGAAGTCGGCGATGCCCAGAGAGACGCCGAAGGTTTCCCTGATAGTGTTGATCAGCTGCAGACCCAGCAGCGAATGCCCGCCCAGCGCGAAGAAATTCTGATTGGCGTAGACCTCCCCGCATTCCAGCGCTGTCGCGAACAGCCGGCACATGATTTCTTCTTCCGGGGTGCGCGGCGGCGCTTGCTCGCCGTCGTCCTGCAGCGTCGGCGTGGGTAGTTCGTTGGTGGCCAGCTTGCCGTTGGGCGTGAGCGGAAAGGCTGGCACCACCATGATGACGCTGGGGATCATGTGATGGGGCAATTGACGGCTTAGCGCCTGTTTCAGCCCCTCGCTGTCCAGCTCCAACTGCTGGTTGGCCACATAGCCTACGATGGCCGGGCCGTGCGGCAGATCGCGCAGCAAGGCCACGGCGTCCTCTACGCCGCCGCAGCCTAGCAAGGCGTTTTTGATCTCGTCCAGCTCGATGCGCAGCCCGCGCAGCTTGATCTGGTTGTCCTGGCGGCCCTGATAGTGAATGCGGCCAGCGTGGTCAAAGAATACGCGGTCGCCGGCTCGGTACATGGTGTCGGCGGGGTCCAGCAGATCGGGGACGAAGCCTTTGGCCGTCAGCTCCGGGCTGTTGCGGTAACCGCGGGCCACGCCGGGTCCGCCGATGAACAAGTCTCCCCAGGCGCCGGGCGGCAGCAGCCGTTGCCGCGGGTCCACCACGTAGAGCCGGGTGTTGGCTGTGGCGGGGCCGATGGACAGGTCGCCGTCGCCGTAGTCGGCGTTGATCGAGGTGGCGAAGGAGGTTTCGGTCGGACCATAGACATTGAGCAGACGGCAGTGGGAGAAGCGCGCCAGCAGCGCCGGGGTGCAAGGTTCTCCGCCTAGCATCAGGACGGTGTCCCGAGGGAAGTCCTCGGTCTGGTGATAGGCCAGCAGGCTGGGCGTCATCACCAGCAGTTTGATGTTTTCCCGTTTCACCAGCGCGGCTAGCGGCTTGCCGGGCGCGCTGGAGACTTTATCGCAGAGGACCAGGGTGGCCCCGGCCAGCAGCGTCATCATGATTTCCAGAACCGACATGTCGAAACCGGCCGCGATGAATTGCAGCACGCGCTGGCCGGCTTGCAACCCCGCCGCCCGGATGGCGGTATCCGCGATGGGCACCAGGTTGCGGTGAGTCACTTCCACGCCCTTGGGCTTGCCGGTGGAGCCCGATGTGTAGATCAGATAGCCCGGCGCGGAGGGGAGCACGCGAGGGAGCGGGAGAGCGGCAGGCGGCAGCGCGTCCAGCGCCTCGGCGCCCAGATAGAGCAGTTTCTCCGGCGCAAGCTCGGTTTTGACGGCGCCGCCGGCGGTGACGATGACCGCGGCCGGCGAGGCGTCGGCCAGAATGTATTCGATGCGGGCTTCCGGCAGATCGGGGTCAACCGGCACATAACCGGCGCCGAGTTTGAACAGCGCCACCGCCGCAACCGCCCATTCGATGCTGCGCGATACGATGACGGCGACGTCGTCGCCGGGTCGCACGCCGCGCGTCAGCAGCAGGCTGGCCAGACGGTTGGCGCGGTCGTCCAGCTCGGCGTAGCTGAGTTCGCGTTCGCCCTGGCGCAGGGCCGGCAGGTGGCCGTGGCTCCGCGCGGAGGCGGCGAAGGCGTCGGCGAAGACTGGCGGCGCGTCGGCGCGCGCCGGCAGCGGATAGCAGCGCTCGAGTTCGTCGGGCAGCAGCAGTTGGTAGTCTGAGGCGAAAGTTTCCGGCGCGTCGACGAAACGCTCCAGCAACAAAGTCATCCGCGCGTAATGCAGCTCCAGCGCCTCGAGCGGGTAAAGATCGGCGTTGGCGTTGAAGCCTATCTCCAGCCGGCCGTCGGCGTTGCGGTCGAAGATGTCTATGCCGAGATGGTCGGCGGGGCCGTTGGCGACGTTCTGAACCGTGGCTTCGCAGCCGTCGAAGTCCACTTCCTGGTCATAGGCCACGATATTGAGCAGAGTGTTGAACAGCGGCTTGTGGCCGCGCTCCGCGTACAGGTCGCGGATCATGGCTTCCGAGCGGTAGCCCTGATGCAACAGATGACGCCGCAACTGGCGTTGGATGTCCGCCGCGACGGACAACACCGTGGATTCCGGCGTAAACGAGATGCGCAGCGGCAGGATGTTGGCCACCATGGCCGGAATCTCGCGCAAGGCTTTCAATTGGCGGGCGGCCACCGGCATGCCCACCGCCAGCTCGCTTTGTCCGGTCATTCTGTGAAGATAGGTGGCGCAGGCCGCCAGCAGCACGCTGGACAGGCGGAGCCGACGCAGGGAAGCGGTTTCCCGCAGCCCGTCCACCGCCGCGCCGGAGAAGACCTTGCGTAGCCGGTTCAGCTTGCGTAGGGGAGCTTCGCCCGGCACCAGCTGGGTGGGGTCGGGAAGATCCAGACAGTACTGGCGCCAATAGGATTGGTCCTTGAGATAGGACTCGCTCTGGCGATAGGCCTGCTCCGCTTCGAACACCTGACTTAGCGGCTGCGCCGGCAGCGGCTCGATGGCTTCTCCGCGCGCCAGCCGGACATAGCAGTCGGTAATGTGTTTGAACAAGATGGCGTGGCCGAAACCGTCCACCACCAGGTGAGAGCCCAGCTCTATCATGCGATGACGACGATCGGCCAGCTTGACGATCAGATAGCGGATCAGCGGTTGCCCGGCCAGGTCCATATCGTCGGCCAGCAGTTCTTCCAGCATGGCCGAGTAGGCCTGCTCCGGATCCGGTTTGGCGGACAGGTCGTGCCAGGAAAAATAGTCGTCGTGCAATTGGGGGCGGAGGCGTTGCCGGTATTGCCCGGTGGACGGGTCCGTTTCGAAAGTGGCGCGCAAGGTGTCCACCTGTTGGCACACGGTTCTGATGGCTTGTTCCAGCAAGGGCGTTTGCAAATCGCCGTTGAATTCGATCACATCGCACAGGTGGTAATGAAGGTTGCGGCCTTCTTGACCGATGGCCAGGCAGACTTCTTGCTGAGCGGCGCTCAGCGGGCAGATTGATTTATCTTCTAGCATGACATTTCCAATATATTGTATTTACAGTTAATTTAATGTGTTTAAAATTAAGTCAATGGCAGATACGGGTGTGGCTACAAAGACAGAAAAAGCGCGCGTTTCGCTATTGCGGCGGGTTTAGAGCCTGTTCAAAGTCTCGCGAGCAAGAGCGAGACAAGGCGAAAACGAGCGAAAAAGCGGAATAGTCGAGTGGTACATGAGCATGTTGAGCTTGTACTCACCGTGCAACGCTCCACGAAGCGCAGCAGGCTTTGAACAGGCTCTCTAGAGCGGCTAACAAAATCAGTTTTACGGCTGGGGCAAGGCGCGCCGACGCAGGCAGTACTTGAGTACGGCAAGTCGGCGCAACGCAGCATCAGGGGTTTGTTAGCCGCCTTAGTACATGGCTCGGTTTACTGGCGGCAGATGGGCGCGGGGAAGGGGGGATCTGTCGGCGACGCCGTGGATTGGCGTGGGCGGGTGTGGTAGGTGCGCGTTATGGCGTTTTTCATGGTTGCCCTGCACATGTCGTATAAGACAGGTCGAATATGTCGTTTTGATAATACGGGGCAATTATATCAATGCGGCATGAAATTTACACAGTAAAATTCACTCGACATATGTCGGCAAGAGGGATTTGTCTCATTTGTGCAAACGCACATTTTGAGACGGCTGATAAAACATTAACCTTGCTCAATGCACGCTTTTAAAGGCTGTGGCAGCTCTGTGGCAAACGGTGCATCGCAGCAAAATTGCTGCGGGCTGGAAAGGCGGGCGGGGCGGTCATGCCGCGGCGCGACAAAAGGGAGGAGGTGTGACGGGCGGGCAAGAAAGGCGCATGGGCTGCTCAATCCCATCCAGTTGACGCCTGCGTTGAGTTGAATTTAATGCGCAAAGAAAAAGACCGAAATTCCGACGCCCTCTGCTGAGGGCGCCATGCATTTCGGTCTTGTGCGACAGTTGACCCGGGAGGATCAGAACTGTTGTTAACACCTCACAGGGCAGGAAAGAGTAGGCCATTGCACAAATTTCCCTTGTTAAGGACACCTCGAATAACCCGAGATTTTCAGTGAACCCGGCAGCAACATGATTGCCGCGACCACATTTGGCGCAACGTCGAAATGCTGGCTGTCGTGCGTGCTAGCGGTATCGGTCTCGAACTTGCGAATCAGCTTGTATTTGTTGTCGACGTTCACCGACAGCTTGTAGCCGAAATAGGATTTGCCGTGCTTCTTGGTCCAGCTTGCATCCTGGTCCTTCTGGCGCCGCTTGGCCGGTTTCCAATCGGCCGGCGTCGCGCCCTGATCGAGACGTTCTTGCTCGCCGCGACTGTTGTGCTGCTTCGGCGCCGGTACCAGCGTCGCGTCAATGATCTGACCACCGCGTGCGATATAGCCCTGCTTGAGCAACTGGGCTGACACACCGTCGAACAGCACATGAGCGCCATGTCTCACCGATCCGGTTCTCGAAGGTCCAGATCGTGGTGCGGTCGGGGATATTAACGGCGTGGCTCAGACCACAGAAACGCTGCTAACTCATACGGTCGAGCAGTTGATACTCCATCTACTCGTCGGACAGGTTGTAAAGCCGCTTGAGCACCAGAATCCGCAGCATCGTTTCGGTCGGAAACGGCGGCCGACCGCCCTGCGGGCTGACCGGTCTCGGTGCCACCCGGTCGATCTGGGCAGCTAAAGCAGCAAAGTCGATATGCTGCTCGATCTCGGAGAGCGGATCGCCCAGCCGGTCGATCTTCGTGGCGGTGATGATCGGCGGCGAACAGGTCGTTCTTGATGGCGTTGCGCTGTTTCATCGGGCTCAAGCTCGGCAAGGTTCAGGACATCGTAATTTTAACAGCAGGTGGGCTCGTCTAGGTTTTTCGAGGTGCCCACCACAGTCCAGCGTGAAGACGGCAGCTATCAACTGCTCAGCGCCGAGCACGTGTTTCACGACTACCAATACAGCAAGGATCACCAGATCGCCTTGCCGGAGTTGGAGAGCATTGTTGCGGCTTGAGCGCGACAAGGCGAGACAGACAAATAACCGGAGGCGAAGCTTCCGGTTTTTTTATGTGTTACGTATTTTCACGTAGTTACCTTGCGAGTGTCATTATTTAAAATGGGAACATAAATACCATTTAAATAATTTAAAATAATCACTCTAAGCTTCCGTGAACCATACACTCATTCAGGCCGCCGTTTTGGGCGGCTTTCTTGTCCCCGCAGCCGGAGCGTCCGCGCTGGACGAACAAATTCTTCGGCATCAGCAACAACAACTGGAGTTGCAGCGCGAAGAGCTGCAACGGCGGCCTGATGTGCTCCAATCTCCCTCCGCGCCCAGTCCTGTCGCTTCGCCTGCCGCTGCGGAGTCTCATGAAGACGCGTGTTTCACTGTGAAGCAAATCGCGCTGGAGGGCATGCCCGACGCCTGGCGCGGCTGGCTGCCTTCGGTGGCGGCTCACTGGCAAGGACAATGCCTGGGCTTGGCCCAACTGGATCAAGTGGTGGCGGAGTTGAGCAATGCAATGGTGGAGCGCGGCTATGTCACCAGCCGGGTGTATCTGCCGGAGCAGAACCTGAAGCAGGGCCGCTTGCGGCTGGCGGTGGTGCCGGGGCGCATCCATCAAATCCGGCTCAAGGACGGGCCGGGCGATCGCGGTCTGGCGTCCGCCTTTCCGCTTGGCGGTGGCGACATTCTCAATGTGCGCGCGCTGGAGCAGGGCCTGGAACAACTGGGGCGGGTGCCCACCCAGCAGGCGACGATGGAAATCGTTCCTGGCCAACAGCCTGGCGAAAGCGATGTGGCGGTCAGCCGCAGTCGCGCGCGCCAGCTGACCGGGCAGCTGAGCCTGGACGACAGCGGTCAGCCCGCCACTGGCAGGCTGCAGAGCAACGCTAGCCTGCTGTTGGGCGGCGGCGCCGGCTTCAACGACTTGCTGTCCCTGTCCTGGAGTCAGGACGCTGAACATATAGCCCATCCGCTGAGCCAGGCGCATACCGTGTCCTGGCTGTTGCCCTGGGGCGACTGGACCGCTTTCGCCAGCTATAGCGCGTTCGCGTACCGGCAAACGGTGCAGGGCGTCAACCAGTCCTTCTCTTCCAGCGGCCACAGCCGCAATACCCTGTTGTCGCTGGCGCGTTTGCTGCACCGTGACCAGAGCAGCAAAACCGAACTCAAGGCCAGCCTGACCCGCAAAGCTTCGCGCAGTTTTATCGAGGATGCGGAAATCGCGCAGCAACGCCGCGATCTGACCATCGCCGGGCTGGAGCTCAGCCATCGCCGCTATCTGGGCGAAGCGGTGCTGGACGCCTCGTTTAGCTATCAGCGCGGCATCGGCGGCTGGGGCGCGCAAAACGAAGAGCAAACGGCCGCCTCCGGCTTCACCGCCCGCCATGAGCTGTTTCAAAGCCGTCTGGCCTTGCAGCTGCCGCTGCGCTTGGGCAGCCAAACCTGGCGTTGGAGCAGCGAGCTGCGCGGCCAGTACAGCGCCGATCCGCTGCTGCCCTCGGAACAGTTCTCCATCGGCAGCCGTTACACCGTGCGCGGCTTCAACAGCAACAGCCTCAGCGGCCGCGGCGGCCTGTATTGGCGCAATGAACTGAGCGCGCCGCTACCGGTCTTGGCCGGCGCGCAGCTGGAAGGCTATCTGGGCCTGGACGCCGGCAGGGTGTCGCATCCGGCTTACGCCGACGATACCAGCCGCAGCCTTTCCGGCTGGGCCGCCGGCCTGCGCGCGCAGTTGGCGGGCAAACTCAGCGCCGAGCTCAGCCACGAACGCGCGATGCGCCAGCCGCAAGGCTGGAATCGGCCAGCCATCACCCATTTCAATCTGACTCTGCTCTGGCAATAAGCCCGTTTTGCCGAGCTCCCGGCCTTGAGCGTGCGTTCAAGGCCGGGCCCTGTCCCGTTTCGACGACGCCATCATGAACAAAACACTCTATCGCATCATTTTCAACCAAGCGCGCGGCCAACTGATGGCGGTGCAGGAAACCGCAACCGGACAGGGCAAGAGCAGTGGCCGCGGCCAGAATGCGGCGGCGGCGAGGTTCGCCGCCGCGCGCGGCTTCGGCTTCAAACTATGCGCGTTGTGGGTGGGCGTCAGCCTGGGCAGCGTAGCGCTGGCGGCGGACATCGCGGCAGACCCCGGCGCGGCGGCCGGCAAACGGCCGACGGTGATTCAGGCCAACAACGGGCTGCCGGTGGTGCAGATCGCCGCCCCCACCGCCGCCGGCGTGTCCCACAACCAGTACCAGCAGTTCAACGTCGGCTCCAAAGGGGCGGTGCTCAACAACAGCGCGCAAGTCGTCAATACCCAGCTGGCCGGCTATGTCGGCGGCAATCCCAATCTAGCCGGCGGCAGCGCCCGCATCATCCTCAACGAAGTCACCCACGCCAACCCCTCGCAGCTGAACGGCTATCTGGAAGTAGCCGGCCAGCGCGCGCAAGTGGTGGTGGCCAATCCATGGGGCATCAGTTGCAGCGGCTGCGGCTTCATCAACACTCAGCAAGCGATGCTGACTACTGGCACGCCGCAGCTCAACGCTCAGGGCGCGCTGACCGGTTTCCAGGTCAACGGCGGCGCCGTCAACATCAGCGGTGCCGGCCTGAACGCCGGCAATGTCGATAAATTCGCCATCATCAGCCGCGCGTTGCAGCTCAACGCCGAGCTGCACGCCAAGCAACTGGATTTGGTGCTGGGCCGCAACCAGGTGGACGCCGACACCTTGCAGGCGAGGCCGCTGGCGGCCGACGGTTCAGCCGCGCCGGCCTTTGCGCTGGACGTGTCGCAACTGGGCGGCATGTACGCCAACGCCATCCGCCTGGTGGGAACCGAGGCCGGGGTGGGGGTCAACCAGCAAGGCGAGATGGCGGCGCGCGCCGGCGATCTGCAGTTGACCAGCGCCGGCGACCTGTTGCTGAAGGGCAAGACCTTCAGCCAGCAGGACATGACGCTCAACAGCGGCGGCAAATTGGAACACAGCGGCCAGACCCGCAGCCAGGGTACGCTGCAAGTGGCCGCCGCCGACGCGGCCCAACTGGACGGCAGTCTGACGGCGGGCGGCGCGCTCGGCGTTGAAGCGGCTGCGGTGGCGGGTAAGGGCAGCGTGGTCGCTGGCGCGCAAGCCGACGGCAAATTGGGCGAGGCCGGAGCGTTGACGCTGCGCAGCCGCGCGGGCCTGAATTTCCATGGCGAATTGCTGGCCGGCGCAGATGTGGGCATTCAAGCGGACAACGCCCAGTTGCAGGGCGCGGTGATAGGTGCCAGTCACGGCGATTTGCGAGTGACGGCGGACGGTGAGTTGAACGCTTCTCAAGCAAAGCTGTGCGCTAAGGGCCTGGCTCGCTTGCAAGCCGGCGGGGACATCAAGCTGCAACAAGGCGCGTTGAGCGCGGGACAGTTAGAACTGCAGGCGAAGGCGCTGGACAACCGAGGCGGCCTGATCGCGCAAAGCGGCGCGGCCACCGGCGCCGTACGTTTGCAAGGCGTGTTGGACAACCGCGACGGTGTGATCGCCAGCCTGGGCAAAACGCTGACGGTGGACGCGGCGGCCATCGACAACCGACATGGCGAGATCAGCCACGCCGGCGAGGAAACCCTGCGAGTCACCGCGGACAAAATCGACAACCGCGAGCAAGGCAAGCTGCACAGCGACGCCAAAGCCGAGATCAAGGCGGCCGAGGTCGACAACGCGCAAGGGCGGTTGACCGCCTTACAGGGCCTGGAATTGAAAGCCAGCGGCGCGCTGCGCAACGACGGCCTGCTGGGCAGCGACGGTCAGCTCAAGCTGACGGCCGGGCAACTGGAGAACGGCGCGGGCCTAATCCAGGCCGGCAAGGATTTGCAACTGACGGCCGCCAGCGTCAGCAACGCCGACAAAGGGCAAATCTTGGCGCTGGGCAAGGATGCCGCCAGCAGCCTGGAAATCAGCGGCCAGCTGAACAACCAGGGCAAGATTGCCGGCAATGCCGGGTTGGACGTCAACGCCGCCGACATCGACAACCATGGCGGCAGCTTGCAGTCGGCTGGGCAACTGAACCTGAACAAACAAGCCAGCTTGAACAACGACGGTGGCCACATCGTCGCCAAGGACCTGAACCTGAAAGCGGACACGCTCAGCAACCTGGGTGGCGAAGTGTTCGCCCAGCAAGCGTTGGACGCCGAGCTACAGCAGCTGAACAACGCCAAGGGTAGCTTGATCGGTTCGCAAGGACTGACGCTCAGTGCCAGCAATATCTTACGTAATGATGGCCTGCTCGGTAGTGACGGCCAGTTCAAGCTGACGGCCGGGCAACTGGAGAATGGTGCGGGTCTGATCCAGGCCGGCAAGGATTTGCAACTGACGGCCGCCAGCGTCAGCAACGCCGACAAAGGGCAAATCTTGGCGCTGGGCAAGGATGCCGCCAGCAGCCTGGAAATCAGCGGCCAGCTGAACAACCAGGGCAAGATTGCCGGCAATGCCGGGTTGGACGTCAACGCCGCCGACATCGACAACCACGGCGGCAGCTTGCAGTCGGCTGGGCAACTGAACCTGAACAAACAAGCCAGCTTGAACAACGACGGTGGCCACATCGTCGCCAAGGACCTGAACCTGAAAGCGGACACGCTCAGCAACCTGGGTGGCGAAGTGTTCGCCCAGCAAGCGTTGGACGCCGAGCTACAGCAGCTGAACAACGCCAAGGGTAGCTTGATCGGTTCGCAAGGACTGACGCTCAGTGCCAGCAATATCTTACGTAATGATGGCCTGCTCGGTAGCGACGGTCAGCTCAAGCTGACGGCCGGGCAACTGGAGAACGGCGCGGGCCTAATCCAGGCCGGCAAGGATTTGCAACTGACGGCCGCCAGCGTCAGCAACGCCGACAAAGGGCAAATCTTGGCGCTGGGCAAGGATGCCGCCAGCAGCCTGGAAATCAGCGGCCAGCTGAACAACCAGGGCAAGATTGCCGGCAATGCCGGGTTGGACGTCAACGCCGCCGACATCGACAACCACGGCGGCAGCTTGCAGTCGGCTGGGCAACTGAACCTGAACAAACAAGCCAGCTTGAACAACGACGGCGGCCACATCGTCGCCAAGGACCTGAACCTGAAAGCGGACACGCTCAGCAACCTGGGTGGCGAAGTGTTCGCCCAGCAAGCGTTGGACGCCGAGCTACAGCAGCTGAACAACGCCAAGGGTAGCTTGATCGGTTCGCAAGGACTGACGCTCAGTGCCAGCAATATCTTACGTAATGATGGCCTGCTCGGTAGTGACGGCCAGTTCAAGCTGACGGCCGGGCAACTGGAGAATGGTGCGGGTCTGATCCAGGCCGGCAAGGATTTGCAACTGACGGCCGCCAGCGTCAGCAACGCCGACAAAGGGCAAATCTTGGCGCTGGGCAAGGATGCCGCCAGCAGCCTGGAAATCAGCGGCCAGCTGAACAACCAGGGCAAGATTGCCGGCAATGCCGGGTTGGACGTCAACGCCGCCGACATCGACAACCACGGCGGCAGCTTGCAGTCGGCTGGGCAACTGAACCTGAACAAACAAGCCAGCTTGAACAACGACGGTGGCCACATCGTCGCCAAGGACCTGAACCTGAAAGCGGACACGCTCAGCAACCTGGGTGGCGAAGTGTTCGCCCAGCAAGCGTTGGACGCCGAGCTACAGCAGCTGAACAACGCCAAGGGTAGCTTGATCGGTTCGCAAGGACTGACGCTCAGTGCCAGCAATATCTTACGTAATGATGGCCTGCTCGGTAGCGACGGTCAGCTCAAGCTGACGGCCGGGCAACTGGAGAACGGCGCGGGCCTAATCCAGGCCGGCAAGGATTTGCAACTGACGGCCGCCAGCGTCAGCAACGCCGACAAAGGGCAAATCTTGGCGCTGGGCAAGGATGCCGCCAGCAGCCTGGAAATCAGCGGCCAGCTGAACAACCAGGGCAAGATTGCCGGCAATGCCGGGTTGGACGTCAACGCCGCCGACATCGACAACCACGGCGGCAGCTTGCAGTCGGCTGGGCAACTGAACCTGAACAAACAAGCCAGCTTGAACAACGACGGCGGCCACATCGTCGCCAAGGACCTGAACCTGAAAGCGGACACGCTCAGCAACCTGGGTGGCGAAGTGTTCGCCCAGCAAGCGTTGGACGCCGAGCTACAGCAGCTGAACAACGCCAAGGGTAGCTTGATCGGTTCGCAAGGACTGACGCTCAGTGCCAGCAATATCTTACGTAATGATGGCCTGCTCGGTAGCGACGGTCAGCTCAAGCTGACGGCCGGGCAACTGGAGAACGGCGCGGGCCTAATCCAGGCCGGCAAGGATTTGCAACTGACGGCCGCCAGCGTCAGCAACGCCGACAAAGGGCAAATCTTGGCGCTGGGCAAGGATGCCGCCAGCAGCCTGGAAATCAGCGGCCAGCTGAACAACCAGGGCAAGATTGCCGGCAATGCCGGGTTGGACGTCAACGCCGCCGACATCGACAACCACGGCGGCAGCTTGCAGTCGGCTGGGCAACTGAACCTGAACAAACAAGCCAGCTTGAACAACGACGGCGGCCACATCGTCGCCAAGGACCTGAACCTGAAAGCGGACACGCTCAGCAACCTGGGTGGCGAAGTGTTCGCCCAGCAAGCGTTGGACGCCGAGCTACAGCAGCTGAACAACGCCAAGGGCAGCCTGATCGGTTCGCAGAAGCTGAACCTTACTGCGAGTGCCTCGCTGCACAACGACGGCCTGCTGGGTAGCGATGGCCAGTTCAAGCTGACGGCCGGGCAACTGGAGAATGGTGCGGGTCTGATCCAGGCCGGCAAGGATTTGCAACTGACGGCCGCCAGCGTCAGCAACGCCGACAAAGGGCAAATCTTGGCGCTGGGCAAGGATGCCGCCAGCAGCCTGGAAATCAGCGGCCAGCTGAACAACCAGGGCAAGATTGCCGGCAATGCCAGGTTGGACGTCAACGCCGCCGACATCGACAACCATGGCGGCAGCTTGCAGTCGGCTGGGCAACTGAACCTGAACAAACAAGCCAGCTTGAACAACGACGGTGGCCACATCGTCGCCAAGGACCTGAACCTGAAAGCGGACACGCTCAGCAACCTGGGTGGCGAAGTGTTCGCCCAGCAAGCGTTGGACGCCGAGCTACAGCAGCTGAACAACGCCAAGGGCAGCCTGATCGGTTCGCAGAAGCTGAACCTTACTGCGAGTGCCTCGCTGCACAACGACGGCCTGCTGGGTAGCGATGGCCAGTTCAAGCTGACGGCCGGGCAACTGGAGAATGGTGCGGGTCTGATCCAGGCCGGCAAGGATTTGCAACTGACGGCCGCCAGCGTCAGCAACGCCGACAAAGGGCAAATCTTGGCGCTGGGCAAGGATGCCGCCAGCAGCCTGGAAATCAGCGGCCAGCTGAACAACCAGGGCAAGATTGCCGGCAATGCCAGGTTGGACGTCAACGCCGCCGACATCGACAACCATGGCGGCAGCTTGCAGTCGGCTGGGCAACTGAACCTGAACAAACAAGCCAGCTTGAACAACGACGGTGGCCACATCGTCGCCAAGGACCTGAACCTGAAAGCGGACACGCTCAGCAACCTGGGTGGCGAAGTGTTCGCCCAGCAAGCGTTGGACGCCGAGCTACAGCAGCTGAACAACGCCAAGGGCAGCCTGATCGGTTCGCAGAAGCTGAACCTTACTGCGAGTGCCTCGCTGCACAACGACGGCCTGCTGGGTAGCGATGGCCAGTTCAAGCTGACGGCCGGGCAACTGGAGAATGGTGCGGGTCTGATCCAGGCCGGCAAGGATTTGCAACTGACGGCCGCCAGCGTCAGCAACGCCGACAAAGGGCAAATCTTGGCGCTGGGCAAGGATGCCGCCAGCAGCCTGGAAATCAGCGGCCAGCTGAACAACCAGGGCAAGATTGCCGGCAATGCCAGGTTGGACGTCAACGCCGCCGACATCGACAACCATGGCGGCAGCTTGCAGTCGGCTGGGCAACTGAACCTGAACAAACAAGCCAGCTTGAACAACGACGGTGGCCACATCGTCGCCAAGGACCTGAACCTGAAAGCGGACACGCTCAGCAACCTGGGTGGCGAAGTGTTCGCCCAGCAAGCGTTGGACGCCGAGCTACAGCAGCTGAACAACGCCAAGGGTAGCTTGATCGGTTCGCAAGGACTGACGCTCAGTGCCAGCAATATCTTACGTAATGATGGCCTGCTCGGTAGTGACGGCCAGTTCAAGCTGACGGCCGGGCAACTGGAGAATGGTGCGGGTCTGATCCAGGCCGGCAAGGATTTGCAACTGACGGCCGCCAGCGTCAGCAACGCCGACAAAGGGCAAATCTTGGCGCTGGGCAAGGATGCCGCCAGCAGCCTGGAAATCAGCGGCCAGCTGAACAACCAGGGCAAGATTGCCGGCAATGCCGGGTTGGACGTCAACGCCGCCGACATCGACAACCACGGCGGCAGCTTGCAGTCGGCTGGGCAACTGAACCTGAACAAACAAGCCAGCTTGAACAACGACGGCGGCCACATCGTCGCCAAGGACCTGAACCTGAAAGCGGACACGCTCAGCAACCTGGGTGGCGAAGTGTTCGCCCAGCAAGCGTTGGACGCCGAGCTACAGCAGCTGAACAACGCCAAGGGCAGCCTGATCGGTTCGCAGAAGCTGAACCTTACTGCGAGTGCCTCGCTGCACAACGACGGCCTGCTGGGTAGCGATGGCCAGTTCAAGCTGACGGCCGGGCAACTGGAGAATGGTGCGGGTCTGATCCAGGCCGGCAAGGATTTGCAACTGACGGCCGCCAGCGTCAGCAACGCCGACAAAGGGCAAATCTTGGCGCTGGGCAAGGATACGGCCAGCAGCCTGGAGATCAGCGGCCAGCTGAACAACCAGGGCAAGATTGCCGGCAATGCCAGGTTGGACGTCAACGCCGCCGACATCGACAACCATGGCGGCAGCTTGCAGTCGGCTGGGCAACTGAACCTGAACAAACAAGCCAGCTTGAACAACGACGGTGGCCACATCGTCGCCAAGGACCTGAACCTGAAAGCGGACACGCTCAGCAACCTGGGTGGCGAAGTGTTCGCCCAGCAAGCGTTGGACGCCGAGCTACAGCAGCTGAACAACGCCAAGGGTAGCTTGATCGGTTCGCAAGGACTGACGCTCAGTGCCAGCAATATCTTACGTAATGATGGCCTGCTCGGTAGTGACGGCCAGTTCAAGCTGACGGCCGGGCAACTGGAGAATGGTGCGGGTCTGATCCAGGCCGGCAAGGATTTGCAACTGACGGCCGCCAGCGTCAGCAACGCCGACAAAGGGCAAATCTTGGCGCTGGGCAAGGATGCCGCCAGCAGCCTGGAAATCAGCGGCCAGCTGAACAACCAGGGCAAGATTGCCGGCAATGCCGGGTTGGACGTCAACGCCGCCGACATCGACAACCACGGCGGCAGCTTGCAGTCGGCTGGGCAACTGAACCTGAACAAACAAGCCAGCTTGAACAACGACGGCGGCCACATCGTCGCCAAGGACCTGAACCTGAAAGCGGACACGCTCAGCAACCTGGGTGGCGAAGTGTTCGCCCAGCAAGCGTTGGACGCCGAGCTACAGCAGCTGAACAACGCCAAGGGCAGCCTGATCGGTTCGCAGAAGCTGAACCTTACTGCGAGTGCCTCGCTGCACAACGACGGCCTGCTGGGTAGCGATGGCCAGTTCAAGCTGACGGCCGGGCAACTGGAGAATGGTGCGGGTCTGATCCAGGCCGGCAAGGATTTGCAACTGACGGCCGCCAGCGTCAGCAACGCCGACAAAGGGCAAATCTTGGCGCTGGGCAAGGACGCCGCCAGCAGCCTGGAGATCAGCGGCCAACTGAACAACCAGGGCAAGATTGCCGGCAATGCCAGGTTGGACGTCAACGCCGCCGACATCGACAACCATGGCGGCAGCTTGCAGTCGGCAGCGCAACTGAACCTGAACAAACAAACCAGCCTGAACAACGACGGCGGCCATATCGTCGCCAAGGATCTGAACCTGAAAGCGGAAACGCTTAGCAATAAGGGCGGCGAAATCCGCCACCTGGGGCAGACCATGGCGCAATGGCAGGTGCGCCAGCGGCTCGACAACCAGCAAGGTACCTTGTTCAGCAACGGCGGCCTGACGCTTGCGGCTCAATCGCTGAACAACCAGCAGGGCTCACTGAGTAGCCTGGGCACGCAATCATTGCAATTGGCCCAAGGTTTGGACAACCAGGGAGGCGCCTTGGTCAGCGGACAGGGGCTGCAACTGCAGTTGGGTGCGGCATTGAATAACCAAGGCGGCACGGTGCAAGCCGAGTCCTTACAGTTGCACGCGGCCAGTCTGGGGAACCAGGGCGGTAGCATCAAGGCGCTGGGGAGCGGTGGGAGTAGCGTCAACATCGGTGGGGCGCTGGACAACTCCGCGCAGGGCGTGCTGGCCGGCAATGGACAGTTGGAGGTGAGCGCAGCGGCCTTGGACAACCGCCAGGGTACTTTGCAAAGCGCGGCTAAGCTGGACGTGCAAGTGGTCCAACTGGCGCAGAACCAGGGCGGCAAGATTCAGGCCGGGCAGCTGCAGCTGAAAGCTGCCGAGTTGAACAATCAGCAAGGTCTGCTCAGTCAGGCTGGGGATGGTGTGGCCAAGCTGGAGTTAAGTGGCCAGCTAGACAACAGCCAGCAGGGCAAGGTGCTATCCAACGGCCAACTGCAGGTGACGGCGGCGGGCTTGCTGAATGCCGGCGGCACGTTCAGCAGTCAGGGCGATTTGCAGTTCAGCGCGAGCGGGGCTCTGGACAACCGCCAGGGCGCTTTGGGCAGCAACGGCGTGTTGAAGTTGGATAGCGCCAGCGTGGACAATGCCGGCGGCCTGATCCAGGCGGGCAGTTTGCTGTCGCTGGACAGCGGCAGCCTGCTTAACCAGGGCGGCAAGCTGTTGGCCTTGGGCAGCGGCGACAGCCGCGTGACCCTCGGCGGGCAATTGAACAACGGCGGTCAGATCGCAGGTAACGGCGATTGGAGGATCAAGGCGCAAGGGTTGGACAATGCCGGCGGCAGCCTGCTGAGCGTTGGCAACCTGGGCATAGACGCCGTGACGCTGGGCAATTCCGGCTCTTTCCTGGCTGGCAAGGACTTGAACCTGACCCTCGTCAGCGACTTCATCCACACGGCGGGTAGCAAGCTGCAGGCCAATGGCAAGCTCAGCATCAGCAGCAGCGGCAATTTGATCAACAGTGGCCAGCTTCAGGCCGGTGGCGACTTGGCTTTGAATGGCGTTAGCTGGACCAATAGCGGCGAGGTCAACGCTGGCGGCAAACTCAGCACTGAATTGAGCCAGGCACTTAGCAATAGCGGCAAGCTCAGCGCCGGCACATTGCAACTGAATGCAGCCAGCGTGTTGAACACTCACTCCATTACTGGCGGCGATATCTCCATCCAGGCTGCTAGCCTGGACAACGGCGGCAGCCAGGGCCTGATCGCCTCTGCCGGCAATATGGCGCTGGATATTAGCCAGACGCTGAATAATCACGGCGGCAGCTGGTTGTATAGCCAGGGGGATATGCGCATTGGCAAGGCGGGGGCGGCTACAGGGCAGGTGATTAACCATGTGGCGACATTGCAGTCCGATGGCAATATGTTTATTGATGCAGGGAAGGTTAGTAATGAGTCCAGTTTGTTGACAGTGACTCAGAAGTCGGAGCAGTACGTCGAGAGTCGTAAGCTACTTCCAGGTTATAGGGGGATTGAGTATTTTAATTTTTCGTCTGGGGTGAATGTTGTTGAGTGGATGACAACAGAACTTGAGTCGAATAGTTGCATTACAAGAGGGACTAGTTGCCATGATGTTGCGGTTTACAATTATCTTAAGCGAGAGGTTGTTTCTGATGATCCTGTTAATAAGGTATTGACGGTAAAAACTATTGGGGCAAGTAGCCGTAGAGAGCCAACTGCAAATCCTCGTTGGGGTGGGTTATTCGGTGCATCTACTCTGAAAGAGGAAAAAATATACTATTTTGATAAGAGAGATGGTGTTTATAGTGCAATTATTGGATTTGACCCCAAGCTGAATTTGCTTCCTAATGATATTAAAGGTATTGCTGAGAAGGCCGTCTCTGGTCGGGATTTTATTGCTGAAAGTGGTGAGGTTCAAAGGGTCTCTACGGTTTCAGTAGTAACGGACCATGTTGAAGGTGTGGGGGCGCAAGGTCGAGTTCTGGTTGGCAAAGATTTTTTTGTGAAGTCAATGGAGGTGCTGAATAAGTACGGTGAAATAGCAGTTGGTGGAAGTGTTGAGGTGAAGGGAGGGGGGGTGCAGAATGTTGGACAGAAATTAGAAAGAACGACAAAGGTGGACTCGGTTGGAAAATTTTCTAATATTGTTTCAAGAGAATCTACTCCTGGATGTGCGGTAGTTTGGGGGCGGGAGACTTGTCAATCTAAGCCGCTGCCATCCAAGACAATTATAGAGGAATTGGGATCCATTGATGCTACAGTAAGTTCCGGCCAAAAACTCACGCTACAAGCTCCCACTATTTCCAATGGCAAGGTCGGACAGTTGGATATTGCCACTGCCTCTGGTTCTAGTCATTCAACTGTTGCAGCGACAAGCCGTGTTTCAGGCCAAACGTTAGTGGTGGATCCTGATGCCGCCAAAGCGGTAGAGCTTGCTGCAAGTGGGGTGGGCAGCCAAGCGCTGAAGCCGGTTTCAGGCGCCCGCCAGCTTGCCGGCACCCATGCGGATAGTGCTTCCGGCCAGGTGCTACCCTCGGAGGCCGCAGCAACCGTCGCTTCGGGCGGAGTCTTGCGTGGAGAAGCGCAAGCGGTAGCGGGAGATGGGCTGAGCAAGGCCGCTCCTGCAGTGGAGCTTGCCGCAAGCGGGGTGGGCGGCCAAGCATTGAAGCCGGTTTCAGGCGCCCGCCAACTTGTCGGCACCCACGCGGATGGCGTTTCCGGTCAGGCACTACCCTCGGAGGCTGCTGCAACCGTCGCTTCGGGTGAGGTCTTGCGTGGAGAAGTGCAAGCGGTAGCGGGAGATGGGCTGAGCAAGAGCGCTCCTGCACCGGCCCAAGGCAAAACCCTGCAAGGCGAAGTCACCACGGCTAGTGGTGCGGGGTTGAGCGGGGGGCTAGATACCGCCCATGGCCAGGTTCTCAGTGGCAACGCGCATGGGGATGTCGCATCGGGGCGGACATTATCCACTGGCGATATTTCGCATATTACTGCCACGGCTTGGAGTGGAACCAAAGCCGCGGTGCTGCCGCAGCAGGTGTTGCTGGAATCCGCCGGAACCAAGGCGGCCAACCCGGTGGCCGACGGCTACAGCTTGCCCAATAACGGCCTGTTCCAGACGCGCCCGGCGCCGCAACAGCCTTATTTGGTGGAAACCGATCCGCGCTTTACTCAATACGGCAATTTCATTTCCTCGGATTACCTGCTCAAACAATTGGGCTACGACCCCAGCCGCGTGGAAAAACGGCTGGGCGACGGTTTCTACGAGCAGCAACTGGTCAGCCGCGCGGTGACCGAGCTGACCGGCAAGCGCTTCATCGGCGGCAACGCCAACGCCACGCAGCAGTACCAACAATTGATGAGCCAGGGCGCGGAATACGCCAAGCAGTTCCAATTGACGCCGGGCGTGGCGCTGTCCGCGGAGCAGATGTCTCGCCTTACCGCGGATATGGTGTGGCTGGTCAAGCAGAATGTCGACGGCCACGACGTATTGGTGCCGGTGGTGTACCTGGCCAAGGCGCAGGAACAATCGCTGCGCGGCCAGGGCGCGGTGCTGGCCGGCAGCCATATGGAGCTGCTGGCCGATGGCTCGCTGATCAACAGCGGCACATTGAAAGCAGACAACAGCCTGTTGGCGCAGGCGGGGGATATCCGCATCGAAGGCGGCAAAGTACTGGCCGGCGGAGATCTGGGTCTTGGCGCTCGCCACGATCTGCTTATTAGCGACGACAAGCAACACAGCCAGGCCGGCAGCTTGATCCAGGCGGGTAACCTGCAACTGCAGGCCGGCAATGATCTGAAGCTGCAAGCAGTGCAGTTGCAGGTCAGCGGCGACGCGCAATTGCAGGCCGGCCGCGATCTGGACATCGCCAGCCGCGAAAACCGTTACAGCCATGCGGCCAACACCGGCCGCAGCCAGTACAGTTACCAGCAGGTCGACCATGTCGGCAGCACGCTGCAAGTGGGCGGCAGCCTCGGCTTCAACGCCGGTCACGACCTCACGTTTAGTGGCGCGGAGGTCAAGGCCGGCGGCAAGCTGCTGGCCGTGGCCGGCAATGAACTGACCCTGCAATCCACATTGGATAGCAAGCAAGGTCAGGGTAGCTGGAATGGTTGGGGTTGGGGCGCGTACTCGACATTGGATCAGACCCGCCATGCCACCCAGTTGCAGGCCGGTGGCGACATGCTGTTGCAAGCCGGCGGCAATCTAGCTCTCAACGGCTCCCAAGCCCAGGCAGGAGGCAACCTACTGGCACTGGCCGGCAAGCAGTTGACCGTGCAAAGCGAAGTCAATAGCCGGCAAGATCGTCTTAATGTGCAGATGGGTTCCAAGGGCTATGGTCACAGCTGGCAAACGGACGGCCTCACCGTGGCGGGCCTGGCCAGTCAGGGCAATCTGCAACTGCAAGCCGGTGGCGACGCGGTGTTGAACGGCGCCAGCCTGGGCAGTCACAGCACTTTGACGCTCAGCGCCGGCCAGGATATCCGCTTGGGCGCGGTGGCCACTCAAAGCCGTAGTGACAACTACTACACCAATGGCGATATCCACAACAACTACGACCTTAGCCAGCACGGCAGCGCGCTGTCCGGCGCCAGCGGGCTGACCCTTAATGCCGGCCGTGACATCACGACCCAGGCCGCCAGCCTTGGCAGTGATGGTCAGGCCACGTTGCTGGCCGGCCGCGACATCACGCTGGGCAGCGCGGAAAACCGTCACAGCGATTACCACAAAACCGTGCGCAGCTCCGGTGGCGCGTTCAGCCGTAAAACCACGGTGGATATCAGCGCGCATGACAATACCACCCAAATCGGCTCCACCGTCTCCGCCGACAAGATTGCAATGCAAAGCGGACAGGACCTCAATATCCAGGCTAGCCAGGTGGCCGGCAGCGGCACGGTTAGCCTGATGGCGGGTCGCGACCTTAGCATCCGTTCCGGCACTGATACCCAGCGCGTGTTCCAGTTCCACCAGGAAAAAACCTCCGGCTTCTTCTCCGGTGGCGGCATCGGCTTCACGGTGGGCAGCAAGGAGCTGACCCAGGAAATGAACGGCGCGGGCAGTACCCAGAGCCAGAACCGCAGCCTGGTGGGCAGCATCAACGGCGACCTGCAATTGAAAGCAGGCGGCGTGCTCACCTTGCAAGGCAGTGACGTCACCGCCGGCGGCAACCTGTTGGTGGATGCCAAGAAACAACAACTGGACGCGGCGGTGGACACCTGGCACAGCGTGCAGAAAACCACCAGCAAATCCAGCGGCCTCACCGTGCAGATCACCAGCCCGCTGCTCAGCGGCCTGCAGGCCGCTGCCGCGGCAACCGACACTCTTCTCAGCAGCAAGGACGATAGGGTGAAAGCCTTGTCCGCCGCCACCGCCGGCCTGGCCGGCTACAACAGCTACACCGCCTACCAGCAAGCGATGGCTGGCGCGGACCCGTCCAAGAATGGCTATGGGGTCAAGCTCAGCATCAGCGTGGGCGGCAGCCAGAGCGAAAGCACCACCGTCAGCGACAGCCATACCGAAAGCGGCAGCCTGCTCAAGGCCGGCGGCAATCTGTTCACCCAGGCGGCGGGTGCGGGCCAGGACAGCACCATCACCGGTCACGGCGCGCAGCTGCTGGCCGGCAAGGACCTGACGATCAAGGCCGAAGGCGCAATCAGCCTGCTGGCGGCGCAAAGCCGCAGCAGCGAACACACCACCTCCACGTCTAGTAGTGGCGGGGTAGGGATGGCGATTGGTCTGCAGGACAATAAGGCGACAGTGGGTTTTACTGCCAACGGTAGCGCCAGCCGCGGCAAGACGGATGGCAACAGCACCCAAAACCAACTCAGTCAACTGAATGCCGGCGGCAAGCTGGATATTCAGTCCGGCGGCGACTTCACGCTGCAAGGCGAAGCCCGCGGTCAGCAAGTGGTGGGCGTGGTCGCAGGCGATCTCAGGCTGGAGAGCCTGCAAGATACCAGCAGCTATCACAGCCTGAACCAGAGCGTGAGTGGCAATGCCAGCATGAGTGGAGGTTCGGTGTCGCTCAGCCAGCAAAAAATGGACGCGGATTACGCCAGCGTGCAGCAGCAGTCCGGCATCAAGGCCGGCGATGGCGGTTTCCAGATCAGCGTCAAGGGCAGCACCCAACTCACCGGCGCGGTCATCGCCGGCAGCGCGGCATCCATCCAGCAAGGCAAGAACAGCCTGAGCACCGGCGCGCTGGTCACCAAGGACATCGACAATCATGCCGACTTCACCGCCAGCAGCGTGACCGTCACCGCAGGTTCTGGCGGCGTCACCGGCATGGCGATGGCGGCATCGGATCACGATGCCAGCACCACGCGCAGCGGCATCAGCGGCGGCAAGCTGGAGATCCGCAACCCGGCGCTGCAACAAGCGCTGACCGGTCAAAGCGCGGCGGATGCCGTCGCCAAGCTCAACCGTAATGTGGATAGCGCCACCGATGGCAGCGGCAAGCTGGCCAACAACTTCGACAAGGAGCAGGTGCAAGCGCTGTTCGATGCCGCCGCCGCGCTGCACGAACAAGTGGGCACCTTCCTCTCCAACAAGGCGCAGGCGGCCAAGGCCACTCAGGACGCGTTGGACGCCGCGCGCAAAGATCCGGCCGCCTCGGTCAGCGATCTAGAGCGGCTGGAGCGCGCCGCGGCGGACACCAAGGCCGACGCCGACAAATGGGCGCCAGGCGGCGCCTATGGCCAAATTCTGACCGCGGTCACCGCCGGCATCGGCGGCAATCTGGCCAACGGTCTTGGCGGCATGGCGCAAAACGCCGGCATCGCCTATCTGCAAGGCTTGGGCGCTCAGCAGGTGAAAGCACTGGTTGACGGGATGGAGGGCGGCGCCAAAACGCCGGAAGGCGAAACCGTCCGCGCGGTATTGCATGCCGCGCTGGCCTGCGGAGGAGCCAGCGCCAGCGGGCAGAGCTGCGGCGCGGGTGCTGCTGGGGCCGCAGCTGCGGTGGCGCTGAACAGTGCTTTGGATCAGCTGCAGAAAACCGATGCCAGCAAAATGACGGCAGCGGAGAAACTGCAACGCGAGAACCTGGTCAGTGGTCTGCTGGCTGGTTTGTCTACCGCCACTGGTGGTGGCAGCACCGCCGCGACCACGGTGAACGCGGCGAAGACGGAGATGGATAACAACTCTTTACAAAAACAAACCGGGGCAGGTTGGGTGGAACGTTTCCATGCTTTATCCGAAGCGCAACGAGTCAAGCTATTGGTTCAGCATAAAAAAGAGTCTGACGAATTGTCGCAGCGAGCCAGGAATTGTCAAAGCGAAGCTGAATGTACCATGCTGGCGAAAGAGCTGAAAGAAAACCAGAACTGGTTCCGGGATGTTGGAAATGCATTTGCCAATAGTAAGGATATGGACCGGAGCAAGCTATATCTGGTCGAAGCGGATGCCGCGAGGTTGGACTATTTGCAAGCAGTGAACAGAGCTAGTGAATTTAAAGGTGGACGTGCCCCGGGGTGGAATACTGGAGTAAGTGCTATCTTGACGGTTCGGGATGTTCCAATTAAAGATTATGCTCATTACGAAGATCAAGATAAGGCAAGATTTCTAGTAATGACTGGCGCGATTACTATTCCTGTTACTGGCTACGTTGGGCTTGGCAAGGCTGCGGGGGATGCCATGCTGATATCAGGAGCGGTGGCTGGTGGGTTTGATTTTGCAGGACAGTATGCTCAGAGTTGTGGGAAAGGGCGTTGCGATATTGATAGTGTCGTTCCAGAGCAGTCATTGTTTGCAGCAAACACTGCTATGTTGACATCCCCTTTGCCTGGGGCTTTGGGGCAGTGGGGTAGTCGTGTTACTAACTCTTCTAAGACGGTGAATACGGCAGTTGCATCAGGAGTGGTTGGTGGAGGAGTTGCTTATGCTAATACAGTATTTAATAACTTCTTTAATGGTAGTAATGATGATGCAAGGTTTGCAGCAGGCTTAGGGGGCGCTTTTGGGGTGTTGGGCACTTCGATTGGGCATGCCGCGACAATATGGTCTGGATCTGCTTTTTCGGGAAATAGTCTGGGGAATGTGATTTCTAATGTTCCATCTTTTATTCCATTGCCTTCAGTGTCGGCTGAAGCTCAAGTAGGACGAGGTAAAGGAAAGGATGGAGTAGAAAAATGAGTGTGGGTATTAAAGGGCAGGTGATGGTTGTTGTTGAGAAGGTCTATGTTGTTGTCGTGTGGCCTTTGTTGCAGCCTGTTTTTTGGGCGGTTGCGAAGTTGTGTTTTCCTAAACGGTTAAGAGATGTTCTGGTCGGCTTAATGTGGCCTATTTTTATATATTTTTATATTGATAATGGATATTATTGGCACAAGAGTGCTTGCGGATTTACCGGGTGGTTTCTTTGTTCGGAATCCCCTCTTGTAAGGCCAGAGTTAACCGCTTGGCGTCATATGTATGGTGATCCTATTTGTGTGTTGTCTGCTTTGTGTGTGGTAAGTAAATTTTTTCGGTATGTCAGGGTGGTAGAGCGGAGGCTGAATAGAAGGAAGGTGGTTAAAGTGGGGGCGGAGGGTTACTCGTTTTCAAGGCGATTTTGGTGGCTTTGATTGGCTTTTTCGATGTAATTTGAGTTTTAAAAGTACAATGTATTGATGGGTGGGGAATTAATAGGGGTGAGAGGAGGGGGCTCGGTGGTGCTTGTTATTTTTTAAGTGATATTTACTGGGCTTTTAATCAAGCGCATTTGAATAAAGTGAAGTGAATAGCTCGGTTGGTTCTTGATGGCGGCGCGCCAATCCGGCGCGCCGCTTTTTTACGCCTTAGCTATTGCGGCCGGGCGTTTTGCCTTCCAGTTCGGTTTTGGCGATTAACGCGCGTTGCAGCGCGTGCACGCTGTCCACGTGCTGGAAGACGTCGCAGCGCAGCGCGCCCAGTACCATGGCGATCTTGCCGAGCAGGCCCTTGCTGTGGCGGTCCGGATTGTCTTTCAGGTACTGGGCCAGGTGGGCGGCGCATTCGCGGCCGTAGGCGCAGGCGTCCACGTAGTCGTCGGCGGGCGGCATCTGCCAATGGTGGGGCTGACCGCGTTGCGGCAGGTAGCGGACGAAGGGTAGTTGTGTGGCCTGGGTTTCGTGAGGCTTGGGCCGGTAATGACGGCGCGGGGAAGTGCTTGGGACATTAGGGATACTCCTATGAGAGGGCACCTCGAAAAACCTAGACGAGCCCACCTGCTGTTAAAATTACGCTGTCCTGAACCTTGCCGAGCTTGAGCCCGATGAAACAGCGTAACGTCATCAAGAACGACCTGTTCGCCGCCGATCATCACCGCCACGAAGATCGACCGGCTGGGCGATCCGCTCTCCGAGATCGAGCAGCACATCGACTTTGCTGCTTTAGCTGCTGAGATCGACCGGGTGGCACCGAGACCGGTCAGCCCGCAGGGCGGTCGGCCACCGTTTCCGACCGAAACGATGGTGTGGATTCTGGTGCTCAAGCGGCTTTACAACCTGCCCGACGAGCAGATGGAGTATCAACTGCTCGACCGTATGAGTTACCAGCGTTTCTGCGGTTTGAGCCACGCCGTTAATATCCCCGACCGCACCACGATCTGGACCTTCGAGAACCGGATCGGCAAGACCGGCGCTCATGTGCTGTTCGACGGTGTGTCAGCCCAGTTGCTCAAGCAGGGCTATATCGCACGCGGCGGTTAGATCATTGACGCGACGCTGGTGCCGGCGCCGAAGCAGCACCACAGTCGCGGCGAGAAAGAACTGCTCGATCAGGTCGCGACGCCGGCCGATTGGAAACCGGCCAAGCGGCGCCAGAAGGACCAGGATGCAAGCTGGACCAAGAAGCACGGCAAATCCTATTTCGGCTACAAGCTGTCGGTGAACGTCGACAACAAATACAAGCTGATTCGCAAGTTCGAGACCGATACCGCTAGCACGCACGACAGCCAGCATTTCGACAAGGTCTTCGATACCGACAACACAAGCCGGGACATTTACGCCGACCGCGGCTACCCGTCTGAAGCGCGTGAAGCTCAGCTTGCGCAGGACGGATTCCGGAACCAGATTCAGCGCCGGGGGTACACCAATAAGCCGCTGTCCGACTGCCAGCAGCGACGTAACCAGCGCATTGCCAAGGTGCGTGCTCGTGTCGAGCATGTGTTCGCCGTGATCGAGCAAATGGGCGGCTAGTTAGTCCGCACGATTGGCCAAGCGCGTGCGAACTTCGCGCTGACGATGATGGCGACCTGCTACAACCTGAAGCGATTAGTATTTCTCCGCAAGGCGGGAATCCAAGCCTTCTGATGCTCGAACTCGCCTGGATTGCCGGGTTTGAGCGGAGAACCGAGCAAAAAATCGCGTGACGCGCCCCAAAAAACGGCAGTTCATCTCGGAAGTTGCGCCGAATGTGATTGCGGCAATCATGTTGCTGCTGGGCTCACTGAAAATCTCGGGTTATTCGAGGTGCCCCGTAGTTCTTATGTGGATGTGATCCAAGCTGTCGATCTGGGCTGATCAGCCAAGTTTAGGCATCCAATGTGGATGCACGCATGTTGAGCTCCTGTTCGGGACAGGCTCCCAACAGCCCCGGCAAACTTGACAGATTTGAATGATGTACAACTTAGCTTTTTATGATCAACAATTTTTGCGTAACTCAAATGCATAAACCCCCGCAGGGCGGGGGTTTGGGAGGAGTACTTTACAAATAACTCTCAGGTGTAAGTCAGAACGGTAACCGGAACTATATATCAGCAAATTGTTCATCATGCTGATGATTTATTTGGGGAAAATCGTCATGGGAAGACGGAGTAGTAAAGATCGCTTGTGTAAAGTACTTAGTCTTTCGGCTAGTAGTGGCCATCTAGTAGAGAGGTTCACTGCTGACGCTCGACGTAACCTAGGGGATGTTCCTCGGCCAAAGCTGACTTCTGTGTGACCAATGAAAAATGGCCGCTATCCCCGGAATCAGGCTGCCCGCTCCAGCATTCGGACCACGTTGAGCCTCGAGATCCCATAATCTGCGACCACGGCGATGCATTCCTTGCTGAAATCATCCACGATAGTGAGCATCCTTGATGCGTCGACCATTGGCCAGCGCATCTGAGACAAAGTCCATTGACCACACCGCATTGGACCGATCTGGCCGTTCTAAGGACTCTCGTTCCACGGCAACGCCATGACGCCGCTTCCGTCGCCTAACCATCAAGCCCGCTTCACGATACAGCCGGTAGACCCGCTTGTGGTTGACCCGCACTCAGAAGGATGTGCAAGCGGCGATAGCCAAACCGGTGCCGCTTCTGGGCCAACTCGATTAGTCGTGTCTTCGACTGCGCATTCCTGACCATCGTTCGTGCTTGATAGACATGGACACTGCGTGACAACCCCACCAGCCGACAGGCCCGTCGCTTCGAGATAGGGGTCATCTCGCGCATCCGCTGCACCGCCTCACGCTTCTGTTGCGGGGTTAACGCTTTACCCCTAGTGCGACTTTGAGTGCCTCGGCGTCCAAGATAGCCTCGGCCAGCAAGCGCTTCAGCCGGGCATTCTCGGTTTCGAGCTCCTTCAGCCTCTTGGCATCTGAAACCTCCATGCCGCCGAACTTGGCCCGCCAGTTGTAGAACGAGGCATCGCTAAAGCCATGCTGCCGGCACAACTCCTTCACCAGCACGCCGGCTTCGGCCTGCTTCAGAAACTCGATAATTTGTTCCTCCGTGACCGCTTCTTCAAGTTCGTTCTCCTAGTACAAGACGAACTTTACTAAGTTTCGGATGGCCCTGTTTATGGGGAGCAGGTTAGCATTCAATGCCGTCACCTCCAGCGTTAGCAGCTAGTAATGGACAGCCACTATTGGCACGACTGGCCAGACGCGCTGGAGTCCGCAATATCTATTATGGGTCTGTTGTGCTTGTTATCTACATTGTATCGTATGGCCCGTATTGCATGCCTTATTTCATCTATTACACGGTGTTTTACTGCCGAGAAATGCTTGTAACCAGCGCTCATAGCATAGGTGTTGGTGGTGTAGATCACCTTCCTGATTTCCGGCGGGACGTCGAAGAATGGCGTCAACCCGGTCCAGTTACGCCGCCAGGACTGGCCAATTAGCAGATACTCCCCATCCCACTTTGCCTCGAATTCGGCTAGCCGTTGCTCTGCTTCGTCGAGCGTGGACGATTGGTAGATTCGCTTCAAGTCGGAGGTTACTTCCGGACGACGCTTCCACAACATGTAGTTCAAGCTGTGCCGCACCATGAGCACGATGCACAGCTGCTTTCTGGAAGGCAGCTTCGATAGCCTCCAGGAAACCCTTCAGGCCATCGGCGCAGGAAATAAAGATGTCCTGTACGTCCCGGTTACGCAGCTCGGTCACGACCAGAAGCAAGAACTTGGCTTCCTCCGTCTGAGCCAACCACATCCCCAGCACCTACTTCTCTCCAGCTAGGGTAACGCCGATGGCGAGATAGGTGGCCTTCACGCGTACAGCCCCTTAACCCACCTCCACGTGGATACAGCCGAGGTAGGTGACCGGATAGAACGAATCCAGGGAGGGAGCCTGCCAAGCTTTTACCTTTTTGCTGACAGCGTCGGTGATGGAGGAAATTTCGAGCTTATTGTGTACCAGATTAGGTGGCAGTTTCCTGCTAAATGTCCGTTTACACCAAAGCCAGTACACGCCCCTCCATCAATATGAAATTTTGGTTAAAGACAGCAGCGTGCTGCTTGCATGGTGGATTTCTATTTATTTCGATAGATTGATTTGATCCAAATTGATAGTCTTTTGTTGCATGTATTTTCATATTGAGGATCATGTGTGTTATCTAAAGGTTGTGCCATTATATTGGCAAGGTTCGATTAAACTTACTTAGGGGGTTGTTGTGAAAAAGCTAATTGCAATTGCTATTATGGCGGGCTTCACTAGCGCAGCATATGCGAAAGTAGAAATAAAAGGAAATAACACGCAGGCAGTAAAGGTTAAAAATGGTGCAATTCTTAACATGTCTAGTGGCATGGTATCTAAGGCGAAATTGAGTGCGGCATCAGTTGAGGGTAATGTAAAAATTGGTGGGAACAATACTCAAACGCTGGATGTGAATAATGGTGCTCTTTTAAATATGGCTATGCCTGGGAGCGAGGCTGAGTTGAGTGTTGGAACAGTCACTGGCAAATAGTGCATGTAGTTATTAATTGTTGCGGCGGCCAAGGATATTATTGATGGCCGCCGCATGTGAGGATGTCATGAAAATAATAATTACTTTCGCATCATGTTTTCTAATTAATTTCTTAGTGTTTAAGGGGGCTGTTTTTGCAGAAGAGATTGCAACTCGAAAAGGAGTAGATCCAGCACAAAATGCGAAGGTCACATCTGCATTGGCGAGAAATAGAGTGTTGCGAGCTTCTGACGGAGGAACTGGTAATAGCGAGCTAACTATTGAGAAAAAAAATGACAATGGCTTTAGGCGTAAAAATTGTTCTACATCAATTGGGAATATAAATACAGGTGATATGCGTGCAGGCGGGCGTACCCCAAAAGAAAATATAGTCATTATAAAGGGGGTTGTAGTTAATGAATGTTAAGAAATTACGTAGGAAAGAAATTTTGGATAGACGGAGCCGGTATCATAAAATGTCCAGTCAGGTACTAAGTCGTTTGCTTTCATCCATTGTCGCTATATCTGTCGCGGGGTGTACGTTGTCACCGCGAGATAATAAAGAGTTTTTAAAATCAGCGTATTCAGAGGGAAGTCCAGTAGTAGAACCTATTCGTTCGATTAGTTCATTTAGTCAATCATTGGCTTGTATGGATGATATGTTAGCAGAGTCGAAACAAGGCCCGTTTCTTATTACCAGTAAATCTATTGCTGATTCTTCAGGGAAGGCGGGTGCTTCGGTTAAAGATATTGTTATCACGTCTTTATCCCAAATGTCACAGCGTAGTGGGGCGTTTAAGTTTGTAGACTATGAGGTGAGTTTCACACATCAGGATACTGTTCAGTATTTGAGCAGCTTATTGCTGGGAATGAATGCATTATCCATAACCCCTCCCAGTGTATATGTTTCTGGTGCAATCAGTTATGTAGATCAAAATATAATTGCCAAAAGAAATAGCCTAGGCCTATCAGTTGATAGTTTAATCAAGGGTAAAGAAATAAATTCAGATTTTGCGACGGATTCAGATGTTAATGCATCTGTAATAGCTTTGGAGCTGCACCTTGGGGAAATGCAAACGCGTACTCTAATTCCAGGGCTGTATTCTGCTAATTCTGCAATTGTCGCTAAAGGTGGAGGGGCATTTGATGGTGGCGGTTCTATTTTAAAGACAGGTGTTCAATTTTCTTTTTCTAAAGATCATAGTCAAGGAACTGGAATCGCAATTCGTGGGCTGGTAGATTTAGGAATGATTGAATTGGTTGGGAAGTGGTTAAAATTGCCATATTGGAAATGTCTTGCATTAGGAGAGTCTGCGCCTGAGTTCCAACGAGAGCTGCATTCTTGGTATCGGTCAACCTCGCCAGAAGAACTGCTTCGATTTGCGCAGACTATATTGCGTCGTCAGGCATATTTTGAAAAAGAGATTGATGGTCGCTCAAGTATTGACCTAAAAAAAGCGATTGCACAATATCAAATGGATAATAACTTGCCTGCTACTGGACTGTTGGGTTTTCCAACTTATGAGCGTATGATTGCAGCTCAAGTGCCTGTCGATGTATTTGGTGCCGCCGCGCCTATTAATAATATTCATAAATTTTCAAATACAAAAGCAGATATTAGTAGTTCTGTAGTTGCGGGCTATGCCCCCGCTCAGGGGCCTATTTCAATGGATTTGCGCTCTAAAAATGGAAACACTATTTTAGTGAACGACCAAATTCAGCTGGAAATCAGTTTAGGGCGCAGTGCGGCTTTACGTTGTTATTATCAAGATGCATCTGGTGTAGTTTCTCAAATATTTCCTAATCCAATGCAGCCTGCTAGCGATGTGCGCGCAAGGACGAGTATTTATATCCCAGATCAGGATGCTGGATTCCAAATTCGCGCAGAACGGGCAGGTAAGGAAAGAGTATCTTGTTATGCAGCGAACGCTGGCGTTTTTGACTTATTGCCGGCACCACTGCTAGGTGCTGGATTAGAGCCACTTCCTGGCGGTCATAGTATGGAATCTATCAATGACAGTATGGTTGCATTAAAGGCTGGTAGCCTTAGTCATGTAGAAATACAAATAGGTATTTCTCCTGCTGGTTCAAAAAGTAATAAAGGTAAGAAATGAAGATTCTTTATAACATTGGTGCGCAGTTATGTATTCTAGGTTGGATCTTAAATTGTCAAGCTGCAATCTTTGTGTTGCACGAAGAAAAGATGCCTGACTTGGGGGGAGGGAAAGAAAAAAAGGAGCCTGTAATTATTACGGGAGATAACCCAGGTGGGGTTGAACCCGTTCTCCGTGTTGAAAGTATTTTGCGCGACAGGGAAAAAGCTGCTGAAAAAAAAGTAATTGAGAATGAGGCTCTTGTCGCTTATCGTCTAGGCTTGAAGTCAAATAGACATGAAGCGGAGCACCACTTCCAACGGGCAGCAGCTATATGGAGAAATTTTGCAGATGTAGGTGACAGTAATGCTGATTTTGCACTCGCATATCTTTATCTGATTGGACGCGGAGTGCCAAAAGATTTAAATATTGCGAAAGCATATTTAGAGAAGGCTAATGAGATCATTGGATCAAAATACTTATATCTAAAAGGCCTGATTGAAATAGCCTCTGGCAATGAGCAGATTGGCAATCGATATATATTGGATGCAGCTAATGCTGGCGATAAATTTGCTCAGAATGAGCTTGGTATATGGTATGAAGTAGGAAAAATGGGGGGGGCATTGGATAGCTCTTTAAAATGGTATACTAGCGCTGCAGATAAGGGGTTAGCACCTGCAGCACTTAATCTAATGTGTTTGCAAGCCATAAAGGGACTGAGATTTAGAGTCCAGGATGTACGAATGCTTGCCGAGCAGGGAGAGCCACATGCAATGTATGATTTAGGTACCTTTTATCATAAGGGGGAAGGCGTAGGCATTGATTATTCTATGGCTATTCGTTGGTATAGACGAGCCGCATTACATGGCGAGCCAAGAGCGAAGTATATATTGGGATTAATCGAATCAAAAATAAAAAACCCCAATTATAACAATACCACTTGGATGCGTGAGATTTTGCACTATAGGGAGGTAAATCAGCCATCTTTTCTGTGCCGGGATAAGCCGCTTCCGCGGCACGCCGACCTAATATCAGATGATGTGATATCGTGAGATAGTGGAGATATTGTATGCTTTGTTACGTAAATCCATGAATTGCACAGACCCTAGGGCAACTCAAAACCTCGATGCACCAGCCAACTGGTATAATTACATCGTCCTGAACCTCGTTCGGCCGTGTCCGATGAGCCATCAAGAATGACCTGTTCGCTGCCTACCGGCTCTGTTACACAAACCACAGGCAGGGCGAGTGCTCCCTTTCCCCAATCAGATTTACGCCGCAGCCACTGTTCGAGGACGGCCCAGCATGCTGAAGCGGTTTCAGATGACAGAGCGTCCTGCAGCTCAGCCACTTGACCATAGAAGCACTAGGCGGTCATCCTTCACCCAGCAGTTTGAAGCAATGAATCTTGGTTTCCACCAGGCTGCGGCGATGATAGCTGCTCCAGCGCCTCCAGATCGCTCTACCCTAGACGCTTGGTGGTCCGCAGAATCTCGCTCCGAGCCAGCACGCCCAGCAAACCTTTTCATGGCTTCGCATTCTTGCGGGGCAGAATACACCCGATCGCATCTCGCGTAGCAATCGCCTCATGGCAGGCCTTAGGCCCGCTAACAAAACCTGTCGATAAATCGTAGGCAGATCAATGAGAAAGCCAGCTTGAACAAAGCGTATGCGCAGCTTGCCGAAGCCCGCTAGCCAAGAAAGGGTACCGGTTGTAGCTGGCCATTTCTAACCCCAAGTGCCGATGGTGGCCATCCTTGATTAAGAGAACTAGTCTGGAGTTCGGCCAAAGTCAAAGCATATGCCATTGTGCTATTGTAACTGATGTTAGCTAACTAGCAGAATCTCTCATGAGCGATCAACACACCTACGCGAGGTTTTGGCGCTGCGCGCTACAGGTTAATCCTGTCGGCTACAACGGTACCTACCGGGGAGCGGATCACGGACTGGATGAGGGCGGCTACAATCAAGCTCTGCTTCAAAAGTGCCTTGAGCTGGGTATCAAGGTTGTCGGTTTAGCCGACCACGGCAGCGTGGCCAGCGTCGATGCTTTGCGTCAGGTGCTACAGCCGCACGGGATCGTGGTGTTTCCCGGCTTCGAGATCGCCTCAAACGACAAGACACATTATGTCTGCCTCTTCCCCGAGGACACCACAGTGCAGCAGCTTGATCGCTACCTTGGCAACCTCAAGCTGCATGATCCAGCGAATGGCATCCGGCCTTCTCGGCTGAGTTCGGAAGAACTGATCGAAGAGGTCGATCTATTGGGCGGGTTCATCTACGCCGCACATTGCACGCAGGACAATGGGCTGCTGAAAAACCGCCTGAACCACGTATGGAAGCACTCCAAGCTGCGCGCGGCCCAGATTCCGGGGTCGATAGACGACCTGACGAGCATCGAGGGGGACTTCTATCGCAAGGTGTTTTTGAACAAGGACGACAGCTACCGGCGTGAGCGCTCTGTGGCAGCGATCAATGCCAAGGATGTAGCCAAGCCTGATGACTTGGATCAGCCGAGCGCAACGTGCTTCATCAAGATGACACGGCCTACTTTCGCTGCGTTCAAGGTCGCCTTCCTTGATCCAGGGTCGCGAGTCCGGCTCAACTCGCAGCAGGCCCAAAGCCCAATTGGCAAGGTGGTACGCATGACGGTGGCCGGTGGCTACCTTGATGGCGTCCGGGTGGATTTTTCAGACCATCTCAACACGGTGATCGGCGGCCGTGGAACGGGCAAGTCAACCTTGCTCGAATGCCTGCGCTTCGCCTTGGACTTGCCACCCAAAGGCAAGCAGGCTCAGAAGCTCCATCAAGAGATCATCAAGGAGAACCTTGGTCGCTCGGCCGGTCGGGTTGAGTTGACAGTAGTGTCCTCTGCCCAGAACGGTAAGCAGTACACCATCTCGCGCCGTCATGGTGAGCCGCCGATGGTGCGTGACATTGATGGCAATGTCTCCACCCTGCTTCCGCGCGACTTGCTGCCGGGCATCGACATTTATGGGCAGAACGAGATTTACGAGCTGGCCCAAGATGAAACCAGCCGAGTGCAGTTGCTGGATCGCTTTCTTCCTCAAGACGGGGAGTACGAGGCGAAGAGCGCCGACGTGCATAGGCGCTTGAAGGACAACCAGCAGAAGCTCATGAAGTCCCTGAC
This sequence comes from Chromobacterium sp. Rain0013, assembly GCF_015291765.1. NCBI lineage: Bacteria > Pseudomonadati > Pseudomonadota > Betaproteobacteria > Neisseriales > Chromobacteriaceae > Chromobacterium > Chromobacterium sp. Rain0013. The sequence continues at coordinate 3,988,529 of NZ_CP031514.1, read as the reverse complement.
CGATCTTGACGAGCTGAATGCACAGGTTGAGCTCTTGCCGAAGCTGGAAGAGCAGCTTCGCGGGTTTGATGAGCTGGGGATCAAGGAGAAGCTGGCGAAGACCTCATTGCTTGCACGCGAACGAGAGATTGCCAAGACCGCGACCGATGGCGTGCAGAGCTTTCGTGACGCGCTTTCAGACCTGCGTGACTGCTTGCCTGACCTTGACTTCATCAACGATGAGGCCCTTGAGGGGTTGCCTGATGCTGTCCAGTTGCTCGCTATGCGCGCTACGCTGGATGGACTCAAGCAGGGGTTCACCGACCATCTGACCACTATGCAGGCCTTCCTTGATGACAGGGCAGGACAGTTCACCACCCAGCATGGTGCATGGCAGCAGGCGATTCAGGAGCACGAGGCCGAGTTGGAGAAGGCGCTGCGGACGTTGCCCGCCACTGCGGGAAAGAGCGGGCAGGAGGTCGGTGTTGCCTATCAGAAGTTGATGGGGGAGGTCGAGCGCATCAAGCCCATGAAGTCGCGGGCAACTAACCACGAGTCCCAGCGCGACGTCTTGCGTCAGGAGCGGCGCAACTTGTTGGCCGAGCAGTCCAATTTACGTGGACAGCGCATACAAGTGTTGCAGAAGGCTGCGAAGAAGCTGAACAGGCGGCTTGAAGGCAAGCTCAAGGTTGAAATTGTGCCGGAGGCTGACCGCACGCCATTGATGACGTTCCTGCTTGGTTGTAGGCTGGACGGTGTGGGCGAAAAGCGGCTTGCGTTCATTGAGAACGCCGAGACGATCACCCCGTTGTCGCTGGCCCAGTCGATTCAGAAAGGGTCTGCCGACGTGCAACTCGATTGCGGCGTCACGCAGATTGTGGCGGACGCACTCACCAAGCTCCATTTGTCTCAGCTGATGGAGTTGGAGGCCTTGGAGCTGAAGCATCGCGTGGACATCTTTTTGAATGTCGCTCACGGCCAAGCCGATCCGGTATTCCGGCCGCTCAACAAGCTCTCAACAGGCCAGCAGTGCACGGCAATCCTGCACATGCTGCTGCTTGAGAATGTCGATCCCCTTCTGATGGATCAGCCTGAGGATAACCTAGACAACGCCTTCATCGCGGATCGAATCGTCAGCGAACTCAGGGAGGCCAAGACTGGCCGACAGTTTTTGTTCGCGACACACAACGCGAACATCCCCGTGTTTGGAGATGCCGAGTGGATTGGCGTGTTCACAGCCGCTGAGAATCAAGGGTGTCTCGGACTGGAAGCACAAGGCTCGATTGACGTTCCTGTGATTCGAGATCAGGTGGCAAGCATTCTGGAAGGCGGGCGCGATGCCTTCATTCAGCGCAAAGAGAAGTACGAGTTCTGATGGCCTGAATTGCCTCTCATTTACTAGATACGCGAATAGCTGCTTTCCCGATGTGAAAGCAGCTATTACTCATTGTGGGCTTAAGCGACTGCTTAGGTCGAAGAGCGCTCAGCAAAAAACTGGCGGTGATTCAGAGCCGGGTGATGGAATCACCGCGCGAATGCGCTGCGGATTTGAAATGCGAGGTGATGATGGCTTTCAAGTAGGAAGGTATGCTGGTGTTGAAGTAAGAATTACTAGTGAAATTCATGCGAATACTCAATGAGGTCGTGCTTTTCCTGTTTATGCAGTTGACACCACAGCTGACTAGGATGACGCAACCCCTTCGGTCTCTCGCCATTACAGAGGCTTCAACACTGCTACGATTTGCCTCGTACCATGATGGCGCATCGTTTTTATCGGTCTTGCTTGTGCCTTTCGCTTGGCATCGCCATCGAAGGTTCCTGCAGTTCAACGTAAGAGCCCGAATCAGGCTGACGTTGCCTCTATGTTGGACACCGACGGGACCGTAAGCAGGTATTAATCCCTACTGATCGCGGGGCAAGATCACTCCCCGGTTTTGATGTCATATGAGTACTATCGGTACTTGAAAGGCAGTTCTCGGTTGTTCGTCTTCCATGACCCATATCTGACGTCTTTACGAAGCCTTTTCCATGACGCTCACGACCGGGGCTGTTGACCCAAACCGCTCATGGTGGTTTGCCACCCGCTTCTGTAAGCCATACCCTCTTCCTGAAGGTCGTTCTGTGCTCCAGAGGCACCCAATTCCGCTTGCTTCAGTGCCAAACGATTTGGGCTGTGTGGTGGCTCTCCATTCAACGCATGTTCTACGGTCAAGCGTATGAGTATGTTTCGTATATTTTTATATTGAAATAAATATCTCAGCTAGAGAGTCAAAAAATGCGGAACAAAGATAAATTGATGATGTCTATTTTCAAAATGGCTATATCAAACGCCGTTGGTTATTCAAAGTATTTGATGAGAATTAAAAGCGAAGGCATTTTCTCTGTTAGTCTGTAAAACTTTGCCGAAATGTAAAATTTACCACGCCAAAGCGATTTGCAATTCAATCAAAATTTTTAAATATCAAAGCCTGCCTTTATGGTTATAAAACACAGATTAATGTTTGGCGCGCAAAGGAGGGGTAAAGAAAGTCAGCAAAGCCAAACCAAACCTTAACATTTGCAAAGCAAAGGATGAAGAATGAAAATTAAATTTATCATGTTTCCACTTGTATTTTCCGCAGCAGCTATGGCAAAGCCTGTCTACATAAATATAGATAGCGACACTCAAAATAAATCAATAACTTACACTGCTAAAATAAGATTGGCTAGCGGCTCGGATTGGATTAATCTCGGTCCTGTTTATTCTGGCATGAATAAATTTAATATTCACGCTGATGTTGATGGTGAGGATGGGACTCTTTGGTTGGAAGGCTTGGGGAATCAGAAGTTTGTTTCTCACTTTTCCAAAGAAAAAGGCGATGATGTTATTGAGTTTAAAGTCAATTCCCTGAGAAATGAAAAGCAAGATGAGAACGCAGTCATTGAATATAATTCAACTGGTTCGGGAAGTGGTTTAAACTATAAGAAGTTAGGTGTTAATCGCAGGGCGGAAGTCTATGCATTGTCTCCGGACGCAACAAATTCCTGGCCTACAGTGTGTGAGTTTGCTGCGGCAGGAGTTACAGGGCACAAAGTGCTTATCTGTGCCATTAAGTCTACTCCTCAGATTGTGTTCACGAGCACCTCTGATTCAGGGCTAGCGTTTCGCGTTGGGGTGTTTAAAGGGAATTTCTCGTCTAAATACTCAGCTTCTTATATTAAAGGAAAACCAACGAAATATGGTTTTCAAGGTTGGCTTTTTTATTCTAAAATCAAGTTTGATGGTGGTCCCAACCTTTATTTTGGGGAGTTCAGCGGAGGAGGTATTGGTGTAGGCTTATACACTGGGAATGGTATATTTATGTAAGCTCAGGGAAGACCTGAATTAGCAACTATCGGTGATGGAAATACAAATTCCTTGATAAGTTTTTTCCAATCAGCTGAGCTATCTCAGGCACCCTATTGTCAGGATGACCGGATACTCCGGTTATCCTGCGCTTAGCTGGAGAAGTTCCGATTTGATCTGATCATCAGACCTTGCCGAGAGGTAGAGTGGCTATTTTATTGAACTCTAAAGCCACGTGCAATTCAATACCGGGGGACATTGGACCTCCCAAGGAATGCCGGTAGTGAGAACGGAAAAGATGCCATTGAGGCTGCAAAATCATCCAGCTGCGGCTTCCTTCCCTGACGGGAGCTTGATACTGGGGTACAGCTGCAACGACTTCCAGAGCTTCTGACTAACGACTTTACGTTTTATTTCCCCAAGAAATAGGTATAGGCATCAATAGGTTTTGTTAGTTAGCATTAACAGCCTAAAATTTTCTTTACAAAAACTTTTTCTGTCCTTGTAAATTATTAATACCAAGCACAACACCAACAAAGTAATGCGCACAAAACATAAAAACAAGTGGGGCCGCAATAAATGTTGGAGGATAATGAGATAAGGGCGTATTATTTGCTTCCTTTAATATCAAAGCGCTTAGTATTAGCCATAAATGACCAGTTGCACACAAGCACTGCGGCAGTAACATTTTACTTTTTGCCCATCTGTCAAAGCCGTAAATTTTCAATTTCAAAACAATTATTATCATCAATATAAAATCAATGACGCCGTATGCAATCACTGGAAACGCCAAAGGAAAATACATAATCAAGCTGCTGAAAGCTAAGCTGAAAGCTAATAGTACAAAAATACTGAAGTAAAATGAACTCATTGATAAAATAGCCATAAACCTCAGCGTCCTTTTTTTTGTTAATTTCACTGACTTACACTCCTAAAGCTAGCTCAATTTAACGTTGCACCACAAAGAGATCAACGTGCATAGAACCAATAACTAACTTGAATACCCGCCCCGGTCGCGAGTTAACTCTGTATCGAATGAGTCTTTAAGACTAGTGGTAGTCCATTGTAGTTAATTCAGTAGAAAGCGAATTCTAAAGCAGTAGAATCACTGAAGATGACAGATATGATGTTTAATGTTTCATTGAGTGTGAAGTCACATCAATCAGTCTTGGGATGCTAAGGCTTTGCATGAGATACACAACCCATGGTGATAAGTATTCAGCAAATGGCTATGAAAACTTAACAAATCCACCTCAATCCGCACAAATTCTCCACGATCATCCATGTTGAAAAAATTTTCCCATATCAACATTAGGTAAAATGGTCTTCGCAATCATCAAAGACACTACATGTTGTCCCGGCTATTTGCTAGGCATCGCAGTGATTTCGCTTGGCCCATATAATCAACACTATTTACAATGAGAACCAGGTATGCCGATCGCTTCGGAGTACGCTCGTGACTGTTGAGCGTCGATAATCGGAATCTTCATGATGAATGCCTCTTGGGTAAACGGTGCTTTGTCACTACAGCTTTGGCACATCTATGCTGGCAGGGGGGAGAGTCCATTCCGTTAGATCAGATCTGAACTTCTATGATCGACGAAATAAAAAATTTAACGCACTGCCAGATAAAATGTACGCAATTCTCAATATTGCTTTAAGCCGTATTTACTCAATATTTTACTGGTTTCTCCATTTTTATTCATTTCATCAACTATCTTAAAAAGGCTGTCTTTGACTGATAGATTCTTTGATTTTTTTGAAAAAGCTATTGAGTACTTTACTGATTGGAAAGTGCCAGCATTCTTTAATTCCGGTATTTTTATTTCATCAATCAATCTATTCCCCACATCAGAATTCATCGCTAGTATCGTACCATCCGGGTATCGGCCTGCCTTAAATTTCTTCAAAATTATGTCGTTTGAAACCTCAATCAGAACGGTAGCGTTGTTCTTGTCCGCCAGGTCAGCTACTGCATTTGAAATTCCAGATGGCCCATAAACCACAATTAGCTTTTTGTCCAAATCCCTTCCGTTTTTATAACTAAATATATTATTTTTATCAGCAAAAAAAGAGTATCCAGAAGTTACAATTGGGGAAGAAAATAAAAAATTTTTCCCTCGTTCGGCAGTTGGCAACATGAAAACAACTCCATCAGCTTCTCCACTTAATGCCATATGGTACGTTCGCCGCCATGGAAATACTTGCACTTTGCAACTTATTTTTGCGCTCTGACACGCTAACTTAAAAATATCATGCAAGGCACCAAGTGGCGAATCTGGGTTTCCACTAGTAGCATATGAAAAAGGAGGTAAATCCTCCGCAACAAAAAACAACTGTTTTGCAACAGTATTATTTGAAAGAATTATGGCGAATATAAAAAAATGGAATGCCACATACTATCACCTATAGATTTAATCACGCGGGTAGCGCTAGTAATAAACTCTACAATCCCTCTCAGTTTAGATTATAATAGTTATCATTGGCATTGGCATTGGCATTGGCATTGGCATTGGCATTGGCATTGGCATTGGCATTGGCATTTTTATTTTCCGTTGTTTAGCGGCCCCTGTCGATCCACTCCAGCAGGGCGATGGTGGCAATTTCAATAATTATCAAAGTGAAGCTAACAAGAGCAACGTAGATATCAATGCCATCGATGCACCATATGTAAAACAATATAATATAATATAGCAAATACGCAATTGGAACAAAATATACCAGAAATCTTACTGCGATGTTTGTTGTGCTGCTTGTTATTTTGTTTTTACTCAATATCATTGCTAAATTACCAAAATAAATAAAGATATAGTTTCGTCCGCCCAATAGTCTATAGAAAGATTTAGATATTTCTAACATAAACGACTACCCAATAAAAAACCCGGGGCGAACCCCGGGTTGATTTGGCAAACTACCTTACCAGTTGTATTTCACACCGCCCTGCAGGCTGCCCTTCGTGAACGAAGACATGTCCGTCTTCACCCCCGCGCTGCCCCAGACTTCCAGCCGCTTCGACAGGTTGCCCTGCAAGCCCACCTTGAATTCGCCGTATTGCGATGGCAGATCCAGGCTCACCTGCTGAGCATCGAAATTCATCCCTTGCGAGCCACGGTTGTTGTACCACCAGTTCAGCTCCGCAAACGGACGCATCCGCGTTTGCTTCGCCTCATTCTGGAAGTCTCCTTGCAACCTCACACCCAGCCGCGCCAGAACCGTGCCCATCGATTGGCCAGAAATCATCGTGCCGGTCGATTCTTTATGATCATCCGCCCGGTAATCCGAGTAGATCAGTTGTACCTGCGGCTGCAGATAAACCTGCGCCCCCGGGCGCTCGTCGATCTTGAAGGAGTAACCCCCTTCCACCGAACCGGTGAACACCTGCGAGTGGTAGCTTTCCCCGCTCAGACCCTGGCCCTGAACCTGGTTATTGAACCGGCCATACATCAGCCAGGTGTCAATGTACGGACCCGAGAGCTCGTCTTGATGACCATACCACGTGCCATAGACGCCGCCGCTGACGCCATCCGCCTTGTGGCTGGCGCTCAACCAGCCATTGTCCACCGAGCCGGTATGACGCGAGTACTGACCCATCACACCCAGGTGGACTTTGCCATTCGCGCCAGCGCTGAAACGGGCAACATCGCTGCCAAAGTGCACCACTTGCTCCGTGCCATTGCCCGTCAGACCATTGGCATCCCAATCGGTTTGCGAGCCCGCTATGCGGAACCAGCTGTTATTGCTCGGCTCGCCACCGTTACCGCCCACACCCGGCGCTTGCGCCTGGCGTTCGCGCAGCGTATGCACTTGCATGTTCAGTGCAGCCTGGCGGTTGGCCAGATAGCCGCCCACTTCTGGACGATAGACCGGTTCGCTCACGCTAGGCGGCTGCCGCGGCGCAGGCGGAGCGATCTCCTCTTCCGGCGGCCCAGGCTGCTCTTCCGGCGGATTAGCCGGTGCTATGGCCGACACCAGATACCAATCCTCGGTCTCTCCACCATTGCCGCCACGCGCCAGCGTGTAGTCATACGCGCCGTGCGCCAGCGTGCCCACGCCTTGGCGGTAACCATCCGAACGCGCGTCCAGCACAAAAGCCTCCGCGGTCGTCGTCGCGCCGTTTTGCGTTTCCACCACGCGGATGCCTTGTTGCGTTTGTGCGCCATCGCCGCCCGCATGCTTGAACACCAAGTTGGTGTTACCCGTAACCGCGCCACCATCAAAGATCAGTTTGTCTGTTGCCGAGCTGTCGTCGCCCATATAGGTGTTCAGCACCACCGTGCCGTTCTGGCCCACGTAGTCGCTCTTTACCAGCAAACGGTTACCCACTTGACCACCGGCCAAATTGATGATGCCGCTATTGATCAGACCTCCAGCCAAAGTAAAAGTACTCGCTGCTGCCGTCTCATAACCCAGCAGTGTATTCAATGCACTGATTGTACCGGCATTGCTCACCACCCCCTGAACAGTGCCCTGGCCCGCAAGGATTGCACCTTGCTTCACTGCCACTTCTCCGGCACCGACACCACCCAAGTTAATGTTGGGCTGGCTCACGTCACCCACGATCACCGCGCCTGCGTTGATAGCTGTTTTGCCGGCATAGGTCAGAGCATCACCCGCGGTGAGCGTACCAGCACCCTGCTTGATCAGATCTCCGTTGCCGGAAACCGTGTTGGCCAGGATCCAGTCGGTGGCGGTATCCACCACTAGCTGGCCCTCATTAACTAACTTGGCTTCGCCCAGATGTTTGGCCTCGGCCACTGTCAGAGAGGCGCTCTCCGCCGTCGCAAACTGCCCCGAGAAGACGCTGTTATCACCGGTAACGCTCACGTTGGCGCCACTGATCAGGTTCACTGCACCTCGACCGCTGATCACATTAGTCAGCGCGCCAGTGGCACCGTTGAGGTCCAGCGTACCGTCGTTGGCAATCACGCCCGTGCCAAGGCCTAGCGTATCGTTTATCTGCACCGTGGCGCTCTGGGCAATGTTCGTTCTGGATGACAGGTCCGCATTAGCACCCTGCACTTCGAGCAAACCACCAGCCACGTTTATCTGGCCAGCGCCCGTGAGACTTCCTGCTGAGAGGCCGCCATTGGCGATGGTCAGCGTGCCGTTATTGACGTCCAAGGTCGAGCCAGCGTGGCTATTAAGCAAGCCAATGGTCTGAGTGCGACCGTTCAAGTTGGTCGTTGCATTGTCGGAAATGTACAGCGCACTGGTCTGTCCTAACGCACCGTCCGCATCCAACCTGAGCGTACCGCTACGCACGGTAGTTTCACCAGCGTAGTCATTTCGCGTGTTGGACACCGAGAGCGTACCGTTGCCCGCATCGATAGCCAGATTGCCCTCACCAGTCAGCTTCGCACTCATGTCTGCTGCGGCACCCTTCTTGTCATGGTCCTGAGCCAACGAGAGCGTCTTGCCCGCCTGCAGATCCATTTCAGTCAGACCATAATTCACGTACAGGCCATCGCCAGGCGCCGAGGTCAGTCGGAAATCGTAAGTCCCCTTAGCCACAATTTCACTGCCCTGGCTAATATCCACCTCACGTTTGTCGCTGATCTTCTGACCATTCTGATCCTGCAACTCCAGCCCACCTCCCGAACCGATGATGGACTGTGCTTCGACTAACTTAACGCCAATCATGCCATCATCCTGCTCCAGCAGATTAGCGGTGTTTGGCGTATCCGGCACACTCGGTACATACGGTGCCGGCACCGTAACTCTAATCTGACCCTCTCCACTCGCGTCGAGCACATCCACCTTGATCACACTGCTGGCCACGGTCTGTTCCGGTATACTGGCATTGAATACTACTGTGCCACCCGCGAAGGCCAAGCCACCAATTTGCTGGGTACCGTCCCCGACGGAAATCAGGCTGTCCTGGCCCGCTTCCAAAGTCGCGCTGCCCAATGCCCTAGTGTTGGTACCTGACAAATCAAAGGTGCTATGCCCCACAGACAGCTTGCCCGAGAAGTCTGCTCCTAAGCTTGTCCCATTCGCCGCGCCAAAATCGAACCTCTGACCACCAGTAGAAGTGCTCACCGTTCCCTTGCCCGACAACGGATTGTTTAGTACAAACGCCTCGCCCGTGACTACTGCCAGCGTGCTGCCTGCATCGATCTCCACCGCCGCGTTGTCCGAGCCATCCTTGGCAACAGTCATAGCGCGCTCAAGAGCCACTGTCGAGTTACCAGTCAGTTGCACACGGTCGAAGTTGTGGATCGCATCTGCATCAGCGTAGGAGTAGTGCGCACCATCGAAAACCAGCAGATTGTCTCCCTCAGCGCCCCCATCTACCTGCGTAAACTTAGCGTCGCCCTCTACCGTGACAGTATCATCACCACTACCACCCAACAGCGTGCCCTCCAACTGAGATCCCGCCTCCAAGGTAGCCGCATTGCGGCCATTGCCCAGTGATACGATGCCGGTAACCTTACCCGTACCACCGTTGATAAAGGTATGACCCTGGTCGTCAAGCGCTACCGCCACCGCGCTGGCCGAGGCCGCGGCGATCTGCCCATTGTTGCGCAGCGTCTGAGGATTACCCTCAATCAGCACCGCGTTCGCGTTCTCGGTCGACAAACGCGCACCGGCCCCCACCGTGACCTGCTTGGCCGCATCAATCCTGATGGCATTGCCGCCGTCTCCTGACAGAGTCAGCGACTGACTGTTGACCATCAGGTCGCCCGTGGTGTTGGCGTATACCCCTGCGCCGTTGCCCGTCACGTCTATCTTCCAAGCATCGCCCACCGTCAGGCTGCCATTGGTCACACCACCATCCTCGATGGACAAAGCAATGCCCTTGCCTCCGCGCAGGCTGCTTACAACGATAGTGCCGTGCGAGGTCTCATCGAGGTTATTCTCGGTCAACAGCGCCGCACCCGACCCCCGCATCTCCAGCACCGCGCCATCCACCAGGGTAGTCGCCGCCGTTGCCTTATTAGTGATCAGGTTGCCGTAACCCGCCCCCAAGCCCGTGATGCTCGCGCCTTCGGTTACCACAACACTCCCGGCGTCCGCCCCCACCAGAATGCCGGAAGCACCACCATCTACCGTGATGGTGTCAGCCGTGCTAAGAGAAGCGCCCCCATGCACATGGATACCCGCCACGCCATCATCCACAGTGATCTTGCCTGCCTTGGCTCCGGCTACCACCGTCGAGCCCTTGCCCACCACTTCGATGGCAGTGCCATGCGACAGATGAATGTCGCCCGCATTGATCAGTTGCCCACCGTTCCTGACCACGAAGGCCGTTACATCCGTGGCGTTAGTGACTTCCACGTTGGCGTAGTTAGTGAAGATAGACTGAGCCGCACCTACCGCCTTTCCAGTAAGATCGTGCTTGGTGTTATCCACAACTACGGCGGTACTCCCATCCTTCAGCACAAGCCTAGCCGCCCCACTCATCTGTCCTGTCGCGCCGCCTTCAAGCTTTAGAGCCGTAGCACCTTCGCCCGATACGGTGATATCCGCACCATCCAGATTGATCGTTGAGCCCACACCCGTCACCTGTAGCGCAGTCGAACGCTCACCTGAGGCGATCAGCCTAGCTCCCACAGAATTGATGATCTTGGCTCCATCCTCAATACGAAACAGCGTCGAACCAGCCGTGGCAACTTCCAGGCCGGTGGCTGGCGAGGACTTGATGTCAATAGTGGAGGCCTTGCCGTTGGCGTTCGTGCCATACGCGAAGAATCCGATTTGACTTTCGCCTTGCGAGAAGTTAACCGTCCCGCCGTCGACCACTATCTTGCCAGCCTCGCGTGCGTGCACCCCTATCGCACCGTCGCCGTTGAGATTGACAGAGCCGCCGTTGAGAGCGATTTCTGCTTTATCACCCTGAGCCCAAGCACCATAGTTGCGACGATCAAGCGCAGCATCGCCATTCATGTTGACCTGCCCGGTCGAAATGATCCTACTCGCTCCGCCGCCAGGATCATAAGCCTTCATCGCGATGGAATTAACGACGAGTTCACCAGCCTTGCCTACATTGATCGTTCCGGTGTTAGTCACGTTCATCGCGTTGATTGCGGCCATCCCGATGTTCTCAGCCGGTGCTGCGCTCTGCACGGCCCCCAGAATCTCGATGGTGCCACTGTTGGTCAAGGAGCCTCGGTTGCCCGTACCCATGGACCGCATGGCAGTCCCCCGCTGAGTCTGCGTTCCGATAACAATCTCGCCAATGTTCTCGGCGATACCATTGGTCTCCACCGATATACCTGCGACAACGCCATTAGCTGCGGTAGTCAACGAAACATCAGAAGTTTCATCCGCAATATGGGTTTGAGGACCACGCCCAATAAAGATGAGCCCACCTTGCTCATTGACAAACTCCCCTCCACCTAGGACTCTCGCTCCGACCACGCCAGACAAGTTACCCGTGGTTCCGTTGACACCCACGTTAATTGCACCACTGTTTGAAGCCTTCGCATTGGATTCAACTCGGAGGCCTTCGACTAGGCCGCCATCCCCACGCGTATTCACTGCAACATTGATGATCCCTTCGGCGCCATTCTCAAACTTCGCGTTATTTGACGTTCGAGCGCCGACAGCATAGGCGATACCGGTTGCACCAATGCTACCGTCATCATTTAGTGTCAAGCCAATGTTGATGACCCCGTTGTTGATGCCCTGGCTACCCGCATCACTAATAACAAAAGCATCCCCATCGTATTGTCCCCCCGTCGTCCTAACTAGGGAAACTATTCCATTATTGACAATCTTTCCTCCCTTGTCTGCGCGCATGACGCCGCCTAGGCTCCCCCCTCCCCGATCCACGGTTAGAGCACCGCTAGACGTCAACGTACCAGTGGCGTTGGCTCCACTTGCGCGAATCACATTGACATAACCGCGATTTTCAGTAATTTCACCAGAGGCTGAGCCTGGAGGCAGTTCGTACTTTATGTATTCGGTCGTCGTATTGAAGGATTTGTAAAACTCATTTGTATATTTCGCCTGATCCAGGCGTCCTGCCTCGAGTTCGGCAATGAGCCACGAGTTGTACGCCTTAAGATCGGCGATGCTCTGCATCTGAAACTGCGTTCCGTTGTACGCTGTTAACTTGCCATCCTCAGGAAATTTCGCCACCCGGGTGACTGCAATTTGGCCTTCAGGTGCATTTGCCACCATACTGGCATCAAAGTTGAATGTATTCTTCGAATTCCAGTTGACACTGCTGACGTTCTGACCGCTTCCATCGGCGAGGACAAGCGCGGTCTGCTTTGCAACCACGGTCTTGCTCGTGGAGTCGTTAACCAGATTAATATTCAACGTACCACCGGTACTGTCGACAGAACCTAATCGTAGATCAACGTACTGCGCGACATTCGATTGACCCAGTGAAATCAGTTGGTTACCAAGAAGAGGTGGGAGTTCAACAATTTTCTTGTTGTCGATCACAGACACAGTGCGCTTGCTACCTGTCGCCGGGTCCTCAACGGTGATGTTCAAATCTGGCGTAAAGGTGCTAAGGCGCATCGCTCCGATAGCATCGAGCTCGCCACTAACCTTTCCTTCATCAATCAGTGCCTGTAAAGTCGTATACGTATGATCCCCATTGCTTCCGCTGAGGACTGTTCCTAGTGAACCTGTAAGGTTGGCGGTAGCTCCTCCATTGACAACAACGGCCCCAACCTGGTGGTCGTTGGTGTGCGGGTCGAAGCTCCCCAGTGTAAAGTCCTGCGCCATCGCGAGAATAGGCAGCATTAGCATGCCCGCCACGACGGCTGATCGACCACCGGATTTTCCGCGAGCGGTGGCCAGTTCAGAAACTGTCACCCACTGCTGGCTGACTGCACTCCATATCACTCGGTAAATCTTGTTCATTTAGTACTCCGCAATGCATTTATCGTAAGAATGCCGCGCTGTCTCTACTTCTGGCTGCCTTGTAAATTTCCTCTGGCTAAAGCGAGATTGAAGAAAGCAACAGCTCATCCCGAAGATCAAGGCAATGCAAAGCCCTGCCTAGGAGGCGGCAGGCAAATTTTCATTACAAATCAATATGTTTGATATAGAAAAATTTCGATTCTGATTATTTGTACTATTGTGATTGCTGCGAGCAGAAGCGCATGGCACGCGGTAAGCAGAGCACGCGCGCATGCTAGCGCTTGACATGTACATCCATGCTTCTCGCGGTACCAGGACTCTTGTTGCATCCCGCTGAGTGCAGCTAACTACACCGCATGTGATGTAAGCTGCTTTGCTTGCGTTAGCGAAAATTTAGCGCAGACGCCTGAATGAGGTGAGGCCCTGAGATTTGGCGCCGACTAGCTTGAACGGGAGCAAAAATGGAAACCTTGACAGAGCAACAGAGGAAAACCCTGCGTGAAACCAGCACATTTGTTTCAAACCTATGCACGGCTTTTCTGTTTTTTGTGATGATCAGCATCGTCATGCCTGACGACATTGAAGCTTCCAAATGGGGTTATATGATCAACCTAACGGCGGTAGAACTAGTGACGATCTTGTTGTGCTACGCATCCGCAGTGAACAGATTGATTCGCGCATTGTTGGGGCTGTTGATCTTCCTGCTGGTATCGCTTTCCTATGGCTACCACTTCCGTCTGGACACGCCCACAGGGGTCAAACAACATTTTCATAATGGGATTTGCATGGAATATGATTATTCCAAAAATGTAAAAAGAGTAAACGTAGGTGCTGGCGGCAGAACCTGATTGCAAAATCAAGTCTTGCAGGATTGATCGGGATGTGAATGAAGAAACTTATGCCATTTGCAATACATAATAAGCATGAATGTATGACGCCCGGATGTGCCCTCCAGGATTCTTTTCCCACGCTTGTGTGCCACTTGTGTTTCATCGCATTAGTACACCTTGGTACGCAAGCCATGCGCGAAGGGAAGACACCCACCTAATACCAAACGCATCCATCTAAGCCAGCCTGAACCACCATATGAACAATTTAAAATACACGTACTTTGTCACAATTAATAATTTTGTCTATGATCAAAAAAGGGAAACATACTGAGTGAGCAGCTAAAATGAAACTAACTATGGTTATACTTTGCAATACTCACTGTATCGATCCTGGTCAGCCGTATACAGCTATGACTAGCTCTTGATTCAATAAAAAATTAAATACAATTTTAAAGCTATGGAAGCGAGCTTGCTCATGAAAGCGAATAATACTAAATGGAAGTTGGCGGTGGCGGATGATCACCCTGTAGTATTATCCGCAATGATAGATGCGTTCAATTCCACACAAGAGTTTGAAGTCTGCTTAACCGCAAATTCGGGCAACGAACTATTAAAAGGTCTTGAAAGCATCAATTGCAATATGATCATCACTGATTTTTCCATGCCATCTGAAGATGGCAGCGAAGATGGGTTGCGATTAATCGATCGCATAAAAAGAAAATTCCCAACCACTCCAATTGTTATTTTTACCATGATAAATAGCAACGGAATAATTAATTATTTAACAAAAACTCAGGTTGCGGGCGTTGTTGGAAAATCTGAAGAGCTAGATACCTTAATAAATGTATGCAAGACCGCTATTTCTTCTAAAAAAACAGTTCTATCTCCCAAACTTAATGAATTAGTTAGAAAGCAAGCAAGGAATAGCAAAGTTTTGAACCAGAAAAATAAGTTAAGCGCGAAAGAATTAGAAGTTGTAAGGCTTTATTGTCAAGGCATTTCTTTGGTAGAAATCGCTAGAATGTTAAATCGAGCAGTTGGGACGATAGGTACACAAAAGCAATCGGCCATGCATAAACTTCAAATAGATAATAACGTAGAGCTAATTGCTTACGCTAAGGAAAGCGGATTAATCCAATGAAGTACGACAACCCACCGTCACACCAGACAATAAAAGAGTTAAATTCTAGCTTTCAGCGTGAAAAAAGAACTTTTGGAATCATTGTTCTTTTAATGATTGCCACTGCAATCATTACCGCATCCATTACTATTGCCGGCAGGATAAATAAGCAACTAGAGTGGGAAAATAACTCACTTAGAATTGCCTATTCGGGCATTAAGGAGTTTATTGAGTATAGACAAATGTCGATGGTGGCGTTTGATCTCCTATTTCAAGCTACCGCTCCGGATACCACATTAAACTTATCAAGCAGGTACGCTGGGTCAAAATGTCAACTCCTATCGCCATCTTTGTCGCAAAATGAAAGATTGGAAAATGTTTGCAATGAGATAATAGAGAGAATTTCTCTACCCAATGCACAATTACCACTTCTTATTCTGTCTTTAGATGGCAAGTCAGCCTACATAAACTCTTCCTTTCAAAAAAACAATAATATAAATGAAATCACTTCCAAAATTCCGACCAAGCTGCTAGCTCAGAATTTATATGCATACGCAAAGAATTCTGACACAACCATGCAGACAGGAGGAAAAATTGCATGGATTTCCCCTCCTTCTATTACTGGAATAAACCGAAAAACTATTTTAGGGATTGCCATAATTAAAGAAAAAAAGGTTCCTAAAGTATTAGCGATAACGTCCATTTCAATTAACGAAATTCATAATGTCGCCTCTCCATTGCCTCGCAACATCAGCATAGCGCTGACAGACTATACGGGCAAAATTGTGGATAGCGACCTCTCTTTAGCCACCGCTGCTAGATTACAAGAAAATCTGGCTCCATTAAGACCAAATAGATACTACTGGATAAGGGACTATGGATGGGCATCCTTAAGCTCACAAGTCGTTCCGGGGTTTGGCCGATTTATTGTTTCTATTTCATATTGGGAACTCTTTGATAAAATATGGCGCGACGTAGCAATTATTTTTCTAATAACACTTAGCTTAGTAATATTCCTGCTTTGTGTATTCAAGTACTGGAGCAAGAACTACTTAAAGCCAGCATATACAAGAGCGGCGCAAGCCCTTGAAATGGACATGTTAAATCACTTTTTGGTTCATACCATTCCTGTTGGCCTATGTGTATTAGAAAGACCATCACTAAACTTAATATTTTCTAATCAAGTGGCAAGTAGTCTCGTTCTTAAAAATGAGACAGGCCACATACTGCCAATTAAATTTCGAGAGCTATTCGAGCAATCTCAAATGCAGCACCAAGGTGGAAGCCCCATCGAGCAAATAGGACACTTTCAGTACTCATTTAATGACCCGCTATCTCATAAAATGATTTATTTGGAGGTAATATACTCGCCTGCAATTTTAGAGCAAAACGATGTATATTTTTGTGCAATTAACGATGTCACCCAACACTATGAAGCAAAAAGCATATTAGAAGAAGCGCGTAAAACAAGTGAACAAGCCGCAAAAGCAAAGATTAATTTTTTTGCTGCAATGAGCCATGAGATCCGGACTCCTTTGGCTTCACTCGTTGGAAACATAGAATTAATTACAAAAGAAGGCTATGTAGGGAAACAAGAAAATAGAATACATGCCATGCATTCGTCAGCGCAAAATCTGTTAAGAATAGTCAATGACGTATTAGATTTCTCAAAAATGGATCTTGGCGAGATGAAAATCCATAAGGAATGGACCTCTCTCACTAGAATTTTTAAGCAAACCGCATTAATTTATTCCGCAATGGCAATCCAGAAGGGGGTAAATTTTTATATATTTATCGATAGAAATATTCCAGAATTAACGCTTTTTGATCCGATTCGTCTTTCTCAAATCATAAATAACATTCTCAGCAACTCATTCAAGTTTACCAGTTCAGGGAAAGTAGCCATGAACGCGAGTTGGGAAAACTCAATTCTTTGCATATCCATTACAGATTCGGGCATGGGAATGCCAGAATCAATCAAAGGCAATTTATTCAAACCATTTACTCAGGCCAATAACTTAAGCAGCACTCAAGGAACTGGGTTAGGCTTGTCGATATGTCATCGACTATGTTTGCTTATGGATGCACAAATCAAGATAGATAGCACTGAAGGTGTAGGCACTCGCGTAGAAATAAAGATTCCTTTAGAGCAAAAAGGCAATGCAGTATCAGGTGAAAAATGGGGAATCCATCTAGAACGCCCACTTATTATTTGCAGGGCAAGAGAAAATAAAGAATGGTTGATGAATTTAATTATTTCAACGGATCATTCCATTGTCGTTTCAAGTGAACTGAATGAGATAAGAAACATATCTCAGTTTGACTACATCTTTGTCACCGATGAATTTGAACTGCAGGACATTCAGCATCTTATAGATCAATGTGCAAAAATTATATACATAAAAAAAGATGGCGCACTCAAATCTAGAAAAATACAAGACAATATCTCAGAAGCTAATTTGTATGATCCTAGATCAATCAAGCAAGCCATAGAGAACTTGAAAAATGAAACTTCAAACATAAAACAGGAAGATGTGCCCAGTGAAAATCTGCACTCCAACATAAATATACTTATCGCCGAAGATAACAAACTGAATAGAGAGTTATTGATAGATCAGCTAAAACACTTGGGCATCCACTCCATAGGCGTAGAAAATGGGAAAGAGGCTTTAATTGAGCTGAAAAAAGGTTATTACAATGCCGTTTTTACAGACATTGATATGCCTGTTATGGATGGATATGAATTAACAAGAAAAATAAAAACCATTAGGCCTACAATGCCAGTTTTTGCAATTAGTGCGAGTGCAAAACCTGATAAAACTGCTAGAAATGAGGGCGCCGAATTTACGGATTACCTCATGAAGCCAGTTGAGCTAGAGGACTTGCATAATATAATTGAGAATCATTTCTTGCATGATAAAAAAAAGAGCAACCACCCATATAGGAATAACGAGGAGCTCACGCCCAATATCCCGGAAAAATATTTACGCATTTTACGCATCGAAATAAAATCTGAGCTGGAGAAAATTGACGGAATTATCCATAAAAAAGACATGACATTGCTTGCTAAGTGGACTCACAAGCTATTGGGTGGGTTTAAGGTTCTTGGCCAGTCCGATTTGAGTGAAAAGTTATCAAAATTTTATGACGAAATAAAAAGCCGTCCACACTGGGATGCTAATACTGATATTGAGCTGAGCTCAATAATAGAGGAGCTAATTAAAATATCAGAATTTGAACCTCCGCCACTCTCTTAGGTAATAATAAATAACTTTTTTTGCGTCTGATGCCCCTAACATTTTTCCGCACAGGTCAGGTAAATCCTGATTGGTGTTTTGATCCCAATGCTAGACGGAGACGCCGGTTGTTGTAGAGACCGATCTGTAGAAATTCAGACTTGATATGACCGTCAGGCCTTGCCGGAAGGTGGGGTTACCGGTTTTGATAAAGGTGCGAATTTTCATCAAAACAGCGCGCAAGCGCAGGTGAATCACCCCGGCTTCTCTAGACACTCTTGAGCCGTTGGAAATATTGCTTCTCAAACTCGACCGGCGATAGTCCATTTGCGGAACCATGCCGGCACTTCGGGTTGTAGAACATCTCGATGTAATCGAAGATGTCTCGTCGGGCTCCCTCCCTGTCGTGATAGGTTGTTCGCTTGATACGTTCCCGCTTCATCAACTGGCAGAAACTCTCCGCCACTGCATTGTCGTGGCAGTTCCCACGCCGACTCATGCTGAGTACCAAGCGATGGGCCTTCAGAAAGTCCTGCCAGTCGTAACTACTGAACTGACTCCCCTGGTCGGAATGCACCAGTACCTCCTGCTTTGGCTGGCGTCGCCATACCGCCATCAACAAGGCATTCAGCACCAGCTCCCTATGCATCGACCAGCCAATAACCTGCCGCGAGAACAGGTCGAGCACCACCGCCAAGTACAGCCACCCTTCATGCGCGCGGATATACGGGTGAGTAGACCGGGGGAATTTCGCCCCCAGCCCCTCGCAGAACCGGACGTGAGCCTCTCGACTCATCCGGCTCCCATCATCCAACCGTAGGTAAACATCCCATTTCCCAGTGCACAAAGGCTTTGGGGAAACGACGCGCAAGTCGTCCAAGGGCATGTCTCGCTCGCGTTTTATGGCGAGCAAGCGTCTTGTACTTTCGCATCATCAAGCGCACCAGATAGTCGTTCATGTGTTTCCAGATCACCGACATCGCCGATCCATGGAAGCGACCGTAGTACTGCTGCCATCCCCTCAGGACCGGATTGAACATCGCCGCTAGGTCGTGTACCTCTCGGTGACACATCAGTTGCAGGTGCCAACCCCGGATAGTCTGCCGCATTGCCTTGAGGGCATCGCGGCAGACTGCCGGCGCAAAGTTCACGTAGACCCGCTGATACTTGTCTACCGCTTTACGCGGTCTGAAGGTATATCCGAGGAAAGTGAACTCCACGTCCGGATGGGCTGCCGGTCGATTGACGTCCTTGCAGTAGACGATCCTTGTCTTGCCCGGATGCAATTCAAGCCCGCACTCGCGGAACCGCGCACCTATCCTGTCTAACGCCAGTTTGGCTTGCGCCAAGCTCTTGCAGTGAATCACCCCATCATCGGCGTAGCGGCAGAACCGCACGCTCTTGAGATTCCGGGTGACCCAGACATCGAAGGCGTAGTGTAGGAACAGGTTGGCCAGCAACGGGCTCACGACACCGCCTTGTGGCGTGCCGCGCGTCCGTTCCAGGAGTTCTCCGGCTGCAGTCTGCATTGGCGCTTTCAGCCAACGCTCCACATACAGGAGCACCCACGAGGTCTGGCAGTGCTTCTTGAGCGCGCGCAGGAGTAGATCATGATCAATGTTGTCAAAGAGACCTTTGATATCAAATTCCACAACCCAGTCGTAGTCCCAGCAGCGCCGCCTCACCAAGGCAATCGCATCGTGGGCAGAGCGCCCAGGACGATAGCCATAGGAATTCGGATGGAACATCGGATCGATTTTTGGCTCCAGTAGGAGCTTAACCGCAGTCTGTGCCACCCGATCAGCTACGGTGGGAACTCCCAACATGCGCACACCACCTGACTTCTTTGGAATCGGAACCCCTTTGACTGGCAGCGGGAAATAGCTGCCGGAGCAGAGTCGATTCCAGAGTTTGTACAGGTTGTCGCCCAAGCGGCTCTCGAATTGCTCAATCGACTCGCGGTCGACGCCTGCGGCGCCGCCGTTCGCCTTAACACATTGAAATGCTTTCCAGATTAACGCTTTCGGAATGTCAAACGGTTTGGTCATGAGATCGTGCTCCTCCTGCTTGTGCAGTTGACACCACCGCTGACCAGGATGACGCAGCCCCTTCGCTCCACCGCCATTACAGCGGCCTCAACACTACTACGAGCTGCTCCGCCCCTTGATGGCGCATCGCTATTATCGGCCTTGCCTTTCGGGCTTGCACCTTTCGCTTGGCATCGCCATCGAAGGTTCCCGCAGTTCAACGTAAGAGCCCGAATCAGGCTGACGCTGCCTCTATGCCGGACACCGACGGGACCGTAAGCAGGTATCGTCCCGACTGATCGCGGGGCAACATCACTCCCCGGTTTTGATGTCATCTGAGTACTTTCGACACTTGAACGGCAGTTCACGGTTGTTCGTCTTCCATAATCCATACCTGACATCTTTACGACGCCTTTTCCATGACGCTCACGACCGGAGCTTTTGACCCAAGCCGCTCATGGTGGTTTGCCACCCGCTCCTGCAAGCCGATGGCGAGGGGCCATACCCTCATCTCTTACGCCGCTTGCTGCGGCACACTGATGTCGGTCACCCAGGCTTTATTCGGCGCATCCACGGTGAACTGGCGCTGCAGATGGTTCGGCGCTACCACCGCCGGACGGCCACTGTAATGTACAGAGCGTCGGTGGTAGCCCGTCTGCGAACGCAAGCCCTCCTGCTTCATTAGCCGTGCCTCACGATGTTTACCGCAGTGCTCTCCTTGAGCCTGCAGGTCGTCATACACCTTGTGGTAGCCATAGACACCGCCACTTCTAGCCAGGCTTGTTTGATTTGCCCCAGCAAACGCTGGTCTTCGCGGGCGCGGAGTGAATGCGGAGACGCTCTCCAGGCGTAGTAGCCACTGGGATGAACAGACATGACACGACACAGGCGTCGGATTGGAAACCGCTGCTCGTAGGCCCGGATGAAGGCATACCTTACCCGGACTCCTTGGCAAAGTATGCGACGGCCTTTTTTAGGATGTCGCGCTGCTGACCCGTTTCAGCTCTGCCTTAAGACGACGGATTTCGGCTTGCTGGTCCGCTGATTCGGCCGACGTGGCACGCTTGGGGTCGTAGCGTTTCAGCCATTGATACAGGCTGTGGGCAGATGCGCCGAGACGGTTGGCAACTTCAGCGACGGGGTAGCCCGCTCAGTGACCTGTTTGACGGCTTCGATCTTGAACTCTTCGGGGAAACGCTGCCTGCTCATGACACCTCCTTGTAGGGCCTAGTGTGAGGCTCACGAACTATCTAGGAAAGCGGGGGCGATTCAGTTCGGCATGTTTAAAATCGAATTCTTTCTATTTCTAATCTTTTGAATTTTAAAGAAAATCCTGGTTGCCGTTTAAGTGGTAGGGCTCGGTGTTGCTCTCATTCTTACAGGCTGAGCATGAGCAGTGGTTCCGTTGTAGAAGTCCAGTGTGTCTGGGTTGGCGGGATATTTCTGACGTAGTGGCCAAGCAGCTATCGCACGGTTTTTAGTCACCAATATTCATTTTGGACAATCAGATGAACAAGATTTACCGTGTTATTTGGAGTGCAGTCACCCAGCAGTGGGTGACTGTTTCGGAACTCGCTCCCGCGCGTGGCAAGAGTCGCTCGGCAGTGTGTGCTTCAGTTGTTGCGCTGACCCTGGGTATCGGCGCCTCTTTTACCTCTAATGCGATGCCAGTGGTAATAGCCAAACCTGGAGAAGCAGTTGAACTGGGAGAGACAGTTGTATCTTCTGAGGGGGGGAGCATTCGTGCAGATTCTACGGTACAGGCGAGAGGTGTGGATGCGATCATTATTACCAATGATACGACCATCACTGCCGATGGGCAGGCGGTGAGTGCCGTGTACGCCCTGAATGGCGGCAGAGTAGAAATTAATGGCGGTAAGTTGGTAACAGGAGAAAGCAATCGTCTGCGAGATTCTCACGCTGTTGTTGCGGGCTCAGATGGCAAGGTAGTCATCAAAAATGCCGAAATCAATACTTATGGTCAGAACGGGGCTGGGGCAAGCACAGAAGGAGGAAGTGTTGAGTTAACAGACACTAAAATTAAAACAGCTCTGGGCCCTGGTGTAAGATCCACTTCAAAATCCGGCGAGCTTGTCATGAATGGTGGCAGTATTGATTCTGGAGGATATGGAGCATATGCCCAGTCTGGGGCCCAGCTAACATTGAACGATGTAACGGTTGTCAGCCAGGGGGTGGGTGCCCTGGCAAATAGCGGCTCGACGATTACTATCAATGGTGGCTCTTTTGAAACCAATGGTAACTATGCCTATGGTTTGTATGCTAACAATCCAGATAATAGCTTCATCGATTTGTCGAGCGAAAAGAAAACTGAAATTTTAACTTCAGGCGTTGGCTCTCACGGTGCTTATGCGCTGAGTAGTCGAATTAAACTAAATGGCGACTCTATAAAAACTACGGGCGATAATGCGTATGGCTTGTATGCACTGGGGAATAAAAAAGGAGATGCTGCTGTTATTAGTGCGGCACAAGCAGAGGTTGTCACGACAGGGGTGGGAGCTCATGCTGTGCGCGCTCTGAACAGCGATGCGATGGTTGAAGTGATAGGTCTTACTGTCGTAAAAGAGGACGGTTCGGAAGAGGTTAAAAAAAGTAGCATCACAACCACAGGTGAAAATAGCAATGGCCTGTACGCAAGTAGTGGTGCTTATATTAATGTGGCGCAAGCGACCATTACTACCAGCGGTGTCTCTTCTGCGGGGGCTGCGGCAACAACTGGCTCGAAAATTGATCTTAACAGCGTTGAAATAGTAACTACCGGCCAGGCTGCATCCGGTCTTTGGGTAGATAATGCTCAAATCAATGCCGATGATGTCACGATCAAGACCTATGGTGAGCCGGGTAAAAGCACGGCTTCCACGGGGGCATCGCTATTTAATGGCGCAAGCTTGTTGCTTAGTAATAGCAGCATCGAAACACTGAAAGATAAGGGAATGGGAGTGGATGTTTTGTCTGGTTCAAATGCCACTCTGATTAATTCCAGCATAACCACCCATGGCGATTTGAGCACGGGCGTGGCGGTATGGAACGCCAGCGCTAATCTGGATCAGGTTGTCATCAACACGAGCGGCCAAAACGCACGCGGCGTGGTGTCCAGGGGCGATACGGCTTCTGTGCTAGTTGCTGGATCTACCCTCAACACAGAGGGACAAGGTTCGTATGGCATTCATGCCACCGAAGGCGGCAAGGCATCGGTTAATGGCAGCCAGCTGCAAACGGCCG
This sequence comes from Chromobacterium sp. Rain0013, assembly GCF_015291765.1. Lineage (NCBI taxonomy): Bacteria > Pseudomonadati > Pseudomonadota > Betaproteobacteria > Neisseriales > Chromobacteriaceae > Chromobacterium > Chromobacterium sp. Rain0013. The sequence goes on along the minus strand of NZ_CP031514.1, from coordinate 3,964,950 downwards.
GCGATCAGGCGTATGGCGTTGCAGCTATTGAGAACTCTGCCGTCCAGTTGAATGACAGCACGGTGCGGACGAATGGCGCTAGCGCCAGCTTGTATGCAAAGCAGGGCAGCCGCATTGATATGGAGGGCGGCTCGATTGTTGCTAACCATGCCATGGGCCGCGCCATTGAGTTCTCGTCGCAGCAAGGGCTGGAAGATGTGATTCGCCTGGACGGTACTCAGGTGGCCGCCGTAGGCACTGCCATCTCTGCACATGGTGATGGCGTGTCGCGTCTGGAGCTGGCCAACAGCACGCTGGCCAGCGCGTCCGGTTCGCTGCTGTTGGTAAACGAAAGTGGTGTTGATCAGCGCTTTGTCCTGGATGCCTCGAATAGTCAGTTGAGTGGCGACGCATGGGTCGATGCGGCTTCCCAAGCGGAAATCAACCTCGCCAAGCAATCGAACTGGCAGGGCAAAGCAAGCGGCCTGGGTGCGCTTAGCGTGTCGGAGGATAGTGTTTGGAACATCACCGGCTCGTCCGATGTGGCGGCGTTGAACCTGCAAGGCACCGCGGTGTTTGCAGCGCCGACTAGCGGTGATTTCAAAACGCTGACGGTAAAGAGCGACTACGTGGGCCAGAACGGCACGGTGGTGCTGAACACCTATATGGGCGACGACAGCTCGGCAACAGACAAACTGATCTTTGATGGTGGCGCGGTTACGGGTAACACCAACTTGGTGTTCAAGCATGCGGGCGGCGATGGCGCACAAACGCAACAAGGCATCCGCGTGGTGGAAACGCAAAACGGCGCGACGACGACCGCGGAGGCTTTTGTGCTGGACGCGCGTTCGGATGGTTACCGCCAAGGCGTGGGCACGCTGGCGCACGGCGCGTATGACTACACGCTGGCGCGTGGCGGCAATGGTGGAGAGACCGAGGATTGGTATCTGGTGTCGGCCATAGCACCGGCTAATCCGCCGGAAGAGCAGCCTGGGCCGCCGGAAGAGGAGATCGCTCCGCCTGCGCCGCGGCAGCCGCCTAGCGTGAGCGAACCGGTCTATCGTCCAGAAGTGGGCGGCTATCTGGCCAACCGCCAGGCTGCACTGAACATGCAAGTGCATACGCTGCGCGAACGCCAGGCGCAAGCGCCGGGTGTGGGCGGTAACGGTGGCGAGCCGAGCAATAACAGCTGGTTCCGCATAGCGGGCTCGCAAACCGATTGGGATGCCAATGGTCTGACGGGCAATGGCACGGAGCAAGTGGTGCACTTTGGCAGCGATGTTGCCCGTTTCAGCGCTGGCGCGAATGGCAAAGTCCACCTGGGTGTGATGGGTCAGTACTCGCGTCATACCGGCTCGGTGGACAATGGCTGGTTGAGCGCCAGCCACAAGGCGGATGGCGTCAGCGGCGGCGTCTATGGCACGTGGTATGGTCATCAAGACGAGCTCTCGGGTCCGTACATTGACACCTGGCTGATGTATGGCCGGTTCAATAACCAGGTTCAGGGCCAGGGTCTGAGCGGGGAAAGCTACCACTCGCAGGTGTTCACCGGTTCGGTGGAAGGGGGTTACTCCTTCAAGATCGACGAGCGCCCGGGGGCGCAGGTTTATCTGCAGCCGCAGGTACAACTGATCTACTCGGATTACCGGGCGGATGATCATAAAGAATCGACCGGCACGATGATTTCTGGCCAATCGATGGGCACGGTTCTGGCGCGGCTGGGTGTGAGGTTGCAAGGAGACTTCCAGAATGAGGCGAAGCAAACGCGGATGCGTCCGTTTGCGGAGCTGAACTGGTGGTACAACAACCGTGGCTCGCAAGGGATGAATTTCGATGCTCAGCAGGTGAGCCTGGATCTGCCATCGCAATACGGCGAATTCAAGGTGGGCTTGCAGGGCAACCTGTCGAAGCGGCTGGAAGTCTGGGGCAGCGCGGGGGTGAAGACGGACATGTCTTCGTTCACGAAGGGCAGCCTGCAGGGCGGTGTGAAATACAACTGGTAAGGTAGTTTGCCAAATCAACCCGGGGTTCGCCCCGGGTTTTTTATTGGGTAGTCGTTTATGTTAGAAATATCTAAAAAAGACTATGGTTTTATTTAAATATCTCGTTTAAGTTATGCTCACAAAGCGTCGCGCTTGTGCGATGTGAAGTTCCTTAAAATATTCAGGCGGCTAGAATTGGTGGCCGAAATAAATCTCACTCGTATGTTGAAGGTTTTGCAATGTCGATACAAGTCGATTTAAAACACGGCAAGCTGAATGGCACTAATGTGTCATTGTGTTTTAAAAATATGTTTGCTCAGGTTCAGGTTTTTCAAGATGGGAATTTTGTAGGAAAAGAAACGTCAGGCAAGAAATTTTTTGCAAAACATAAATATAAATACCACGTAGTAGGAGGCGACGGAGAAATAGTTGTTATTGAACTTGTAACCTCTTCTTTCTATGACCTTATTCCCAGCGTAAGAGTAGATGGAGAGAGTATAACTGTAGTGCCAAAGTTGAAGTGGTATCAGGTGTTTTTTATAATGATTCCATTTGTTTTTATTGTAGCAGGGGGGGCTTTGGGTGGCCTTGCTGGGGGAGGGGGGTTTTACGTTAATAGGTGGATTATGCGAAGTGGTATGAAAGGAGTGGGCAAGTATATCGCTGCGCTAGGAGGGTGTTTTATGACGGGGGTTCTGTATATATTGCTTGCTTCGGCGTTTGTCACCGTCATGCATATGAATGGAGTAGATGTTGACAAATATATGAAATAGTTTTTTGATGAAAATCTCTTTGTGCAGGAGAGCTAGGGATTGAAAGAGGACTTAATGCCGCTCTGTTTGGAGAGAGGGAAGAAAGCCTTCTCAGAATCTGCACAACAGTGCCACCCAAGAAGCGCAGGGTATAGTTCTACATATTTAATTAACCGGAACTATCTAATAATTTTTATTGTGGTGTGCATTAGGCGGCAGATATAACGCAACTCAGATATCGACATGATGGGGCCGCTAACTCTCTTGAATATCAGTTTTTTTGAATGTTGTTTTATTATGCACGTCGGTTGATAGTGCACGCCCGTAGCATCTTTGCCCACCTAATAAGTGGGCTTTTTTGTATTAATTCAACAGTGGTTTTATGTGTGGCAATAGGGTTGGCGATTAATGGGCTGCCAAAGTGTCGATACAGAAATGGGTTGTCAGAGTCGTAGAGATAGTCCGATAGAAGCTTGATGGGTGTGTGTGCTTGGGAGGAATTTTTTATAGCACTTTCTAAAATTTTCTATTGAGCCAGACAGTGTGATTATTTATTATCGTCAGCGGTTCTTTTTTGAGGTCATGCCTTTTTAAATATAACTGTGAATAGGGTCAATAAATGAGTTTGCGCTTTGTCTTGGCTTTAGTGGGTATGGTATCTGCTTTTACGCTTGCTGCTTGTAGTGGTGATGTAAGTAAAAACGATACCAAAAAAATAAATGCTAGCAATGCTGGTGCTGAAAACAACCAAAAGGGGGTTGCTATTTTAAACGGCAAGGCAGAAGTAGCCATGCCTAAAGAATTTACAAAGATGCCCCAGTCCATTTTAGACGTTAAATACCCAGCAACGAGTAATAGACCTCAAGAAGCGTGGTTTGATGCTGAGGTAGACGGTAAAGTCTCGTTTGCTTTTAATTTGACCAATACATCGGCCAAAGAGGAGCAGTTGCCCATGCTGGCAGAAGCATTGCAAAATCAAATGAGCGCATATTCTCCAGTTGTAAAAGATGTAGAAGTGAATGGCAAGAAAATGATGCGCCTTGAAATGACTACACCTGCGGGCGATGATATTAATATTTTTAATGTCATGCAGATATCTAGTCTCGATGGAAAGCTATTAATATCAACGTTTAATGTGACCGAAGATATGAAGAAAAAATATGCCGAGATGGGCAAGCAAGTTCTTTCAACTTTGGCATATTAAATCATGGGGTTTTTGTAATATTTACTTCAAGGAGGTTCGTGCAGTAATAAGTTATTGTAGTGAAAAGTAGTGCGTGATCTTTGTTTCTCCTCCACGGCTTTGCGCGCATATTTATATGCGCGCTTTTTTTTAGCGATGTTTGAAAATAGATGAAAAGGATTTTTTGATATGTGGTATGCAATTGTTTCATTTTTAATATGTTTTTTTTCTGTTGTTTATCCTGTAACCACTCTTGGTTTTTATGCTAGCTTTGAAAGTTCTCATTTTGGAGTGTCGTTGCTTTTTTCCATAGTTGGCTTAATCTTGGCAGCCATTTCAATAGCAAAAAATAAACCATTGGGTTGGCTGGCTAAAATAGGGGTGGTCTATGCATCCTCTGCCTATACAATTGTTATTTATGTGTTGGCCTTTAGATTTTTTATTGCTAGCATGGATTATCTGTAAGCGAGCCGCCTTCAGCTTGGCGTAACGGAATGATATGTGAAACATAGTCTGTACTTTTTCGAAAATAATTTATGGAAATGTTTTTCACAACTGATTATATTGTGCCCTTAGTTTCTTGATGTGGTGAAGACTTTTTGATATGCATCATACTGGAAGGCGTATTTTAGATTGTTTTTGCCGATCAGGAGTGTATTGTTTGCGTAATAGATGGAGTGTGTCGTGACAAATAAAGTTGTTGTAAGTCAAAACCAAGGTCGTGATTTGAGCTCATTCGGCTGGTTTGTTTTTGCACTAAAAAATATTGCAAATTTTAACGGGCGAGCCAGGCGGAAAGAGTTTTGGTATTATATGTTGTTTTCAGGTGTGGCAACCATGTTGATTTCTTTCGTTTCACAGGCGATTGCATTGTCTGTTCTAGGTTCACAGGAAATTGGTGGGGTTGTTACGCTTTTTATTTGCCTTCCTTTGAATTTTGCCGCATTCAGTGTTTTTATTCGTAGACTTCACGATGTAGGCCGTAGTGGTTGGTGGGTGTGGGTGCCTATAGCCCCCCTTGTTTTTGCTTTTTTTGATTCGGAAGCAGGAGCGAATCAATATGGCCCAAGTCCGAAATATGATTTAGTTAATTAAGCTAAAGGAGGGTCTGAACAACCGACTGCATAAGCAGAAATGCAATTTCTCGCAGGCGCTTCGGCAGTAGGCCCGCCGATTTCAGGCTGCCCGTCATCAGGATGACCGGTCTCTCCGGTCATCCACCCCTTACGCCTCCAGCCAGCAAGGTCTTTCGCGCCAGCCAGATATTGACCAACCCAAACAATGTCATTGACCTCCTCCCGACTAACCGAGCGGTCTAAGCTGGAGATTTCCGGCTTAAAGATGAGTAAGTCGGAACTCGCTTGGGGTCTGGTCGCCCAGCGAACTGTGAGGCCTGAATTCGTTGTAATCCTGTCGCCAACGCTCGATTTTGTCACGTGCGTCATCCAGCGACAGAAACCAATGCACATTCAGGCACTCATCCCGCAGACTGCCATTAAACGACTCGATAAAAGCATTATCCGTCGGTTTTCCTGGCCGCGAGAAGTCCAGCGTGACACCTTGTTGGTATGCCCATTGATCCAGCGCCATCGATATAAACTCGCTGCCATTGTCGACCTGAATCCGTTGGGGTGTCCCGCGCAAGACTTGAACATGCCGCATCGTAGCCACCACGTCCGCGGCTTTCAGCGCGAAATCCACCGTGATCGCCAGGCTCTCCCGGCTAAAATTATCCACTACAGTTAAGGCCCAGATTTTCTGGCCGTTGAACAGCTGATCGGCGACGAAATCCATGCTCCAGCAGGCATTCAAACTGGAGACCGCCGGCCGGGCTTGCCGGTGCGCGGCCGCCACTCGCCGCTTGGGCCGTTTGCGCCGCAGGTTCAGACCTTCCTCGCAGTAGATCCGGTAGGTCTTCTTGTGATTGATCTGCCAGCTCTCACGTCGTAGCAGGACGTGGATGCGGCGCGCGCCATAACGAATACGCGTGGCGGCGATCTCGCGGATCCGCAGCCGCTCCGCGCGATCGTCTCGAGGATGAGGGCGATAAAAATAGCTAGCTTGCCGTAGTTGAATGACTGCGGTGGCGCGACGGATGCTGACGCGGTACGCGTCAATCAGGAAGTTGGCCAACTCGCGCTTGCGGGCCTGCCTCACAGCTTTTTTTGGATGACTTCCTGCAGCATCTGCTTGTCCAGGCTCAGGTCAGCGACCATGCGCTTGAGGCGGGCGTTCTCTTCTTCCAGTTGTTTCAGGCGGCGCAGCTCGCTGACACCCAGGCCGCCGTATTTCTTCTTCCAGTTGTAGAAGGTGGCTTCAGAGACACCCATCTTGCGGCAGACCTCGGCGACGGTGGTGCCGGATTCCGCCTGGCGCAATGCGAAGGCGATCTGTTCTTCGGTGAACTTCGATTTTTTCATGACAAACCTCCTGCCCGGATGGGCTTAAATTTGCCAGAAATCTCTACTTTTCGCCGCTACGTTTTTGCGGGAGGAGGTCACCGAACTAGACACTGCTGTGGCCTGTGCAAAGTCTTGGCGCTGCTGAGCATGTAATGTCCAGCTAGCCGTTGGCAGTAGTCCGGTCGTAGGTAGTGAATGGTGTGGCCTTTTGCGGGCAGTCCGCATCAAGCTTGGAAAACGATGCCCCTTCTTTTGGGGGCACCCTCACGCCTGATGGACGCATACTGAGCCAAAGGCGCAATTACAGATGGAAATCGCCCGCTGCCTCCGGCTGGTAGAGCACTTTTCTGATCTCGATCCGGCGAGTCCGATCAGACACTCGCCAGTCGATGGTGTCTCCCTCCTGATAGCCCAGGATGGCGGCGCCGATATCGGAACACACGGAATGCTTTCCAGCCTTGCTGTCAGCGTCTTCAGGGTAGGCCAAGGCAACTTCGATCTCCTCGTCGTCTAGCAGCAGCAAGGCCCTAGAGTTCATCGTGACGACATTACATGCCACCTGCTGCGGCTTGACGACAATGGCTCGCTCAAGCTCATGTTCGAGCTCAACAATGACCGGGCCTTGTTCGAGTACGATCAGGCTCTCGAGCCTGGCCTTGTCGATCTCAGTGATGTAGATCCCTGTGGAGTCGTCAACTGCGCCTTCGCGCAAGAGCTGGCGATAGCGTCCTGCCGTCATGGAAAATGACTTCAATGCCGGCGTTTCGCTCTCAAGCAGAAAGCCGTTGCGCTGAAAGGCTCTCAGCGAGCGCGCGTTGTCCGGGTGGATCTTGGCGATAAGCTTCTCGGCCCGCATGTCGAGGAAGGCCAGCTTCATGCCTTCGCGGATTGTGCTGGCGCCAAGGTTGCGGCCCCATTTGTTGCGGTCCCCGATGACCAGAACCATTTCGCAATTTGCGCCGCTCTTGATGAGACGGACAAAGCCTACTGGGGCGTCATGCCGGTCATTGGCCATGAAGAATCTGCCGTCCCGGTTGAATAGATGGGTCAGGATCGGTAATGGAGCCTGATCGATGGCTTGCCCGATGAAGCGTGAGGTATGACGCGAGTCGCTCAGGTAGCAGGTGACGGACTCGTCCTCCAACCAGTCCATGAGCTTCAGCGCGTGTGCCCGAGTAATTTCAGGGCACAGCGAAATGAAAGGCTTGTTCATCTTCACCACACTTGTCTGTAAAGAATGAAAGCCCTTCATGGCTATCGCCATGACGGTTCTTTCGGCAACTGGCTATTCTAAGACATAACACGGGTAATGCCGAATTGCCTGGGCGAATAGGATCTTCTTATCCGTTCCAGGTCGAGAGCGAAAGCCATATCGCATATCGGATGCTCGGCGTCGAAGCTTGCGGTTGCAGCCTGAGAAAGGTGTTGGGGATCGTTCAGCACATTATTGCTCATCGCCTCCTGAACGGAGGTGCCGTAGATACCAATTGCCGAGAAGAGGGTGGACATCGCCAAGTGTGCGTAGATTAGTTCAGCGTTGGCTGTTGATCCTGGATCTGTATGGTTTGCCCGGGCTGTGCTTTGCGGCCACAACTCTCGTGGCTCAGGCTACTAACATGCAGGCTGCCAGTAGCTGATTGCTGCATATCTTTTATGCCACTAGTCTAGTGTGCGATCTAACCGATTTTGAGGGGCGAGTGTGTTGATCTTCTTGGATACTGAGTTCACGGACTTCATCGACTGCGAATTGATCAGTATTGGCATGGTTAGTGAGGATGGCCTGCATGTGCTCTATCTAGAAGTGCAGGACTTTGACCGCTTGAAGTGCAAAGCCTTTGTGCAAGCTGCTGTGTGGTCTCAGCTTGGCAAGGTAGATGGTGCGAGCATAAGCAAGACTGCTCTAGCCGGCAGGTTGCGCCAATGGTTCGATTCGCTGCCGCATGACGTGGTGTTGGCCTGTGACTCTCAGCATGACCGGGACCTGCTGGCTGATGTGCTTGATGGTACTTGGCCAGCAAATGTATCCGGCTGGCTTGATCTGTGGGAATACCAAGCCAACCCCGCATTTGATCGTGCCGCGGCTGCATACCATACAATGACGGGTCTGCCGTGGCATCACGCCTTGTACGACGCTTATGCACACCGGGCGGGCTGGCTTGCGGTATCGAATGCTGGCTAGAGGGGGGGGGCTCACTTCTTCAGGGATGGGGTGGCCTTGTGGGATGATAATGATTCTTCATTTTCTATGAGCAGTTGTACTTGCTCTTCAATTTCCTTCAGCAGAGTAGATACGCTTGCATGCTTACCTGACCGAACATACGCGAAGGTGAGTATTGCCAGTGGGTGCATATCGATCGCCGAGGCTATCTCGTCTAACTTCTCAATTGTTGGGTTTTTCAAACCTCGCTCGAGCGCGCTGACGTAGGTCCGGCTTGAGACTGTGTCGAGGGCTTCCTGCGAAACTCCCTTAGCGCGCCGTGCAGTGCGCAGTGCGTGTGCCAATCCGTCACGTAGAGACATGGGTTTTGTGATCTGTTCAAAACCCAGCATCTCGCCATAATGAACACTATAGGGCTACAATCTATAGTGTTCATTTTTGCTGGTGACTTATGTTTCTGACGAAGGAAGGTTGGCGTACAAACAACCCTGTAGTGCAAGCCATAGCACATCCCGATACGGCATGGGATGCGGTCTTTTTTGGACTGGTGCAAGCCACTTTTGTGGTCAGAGTGAGCCAAAACGACACAGCTGGGGGCATTGATGCGAATTGGTTGCTGGTGGCACGACCAGAAGTGCTAGTGCAGCTGATGGCATCAGCTCAAGTAGAGGTCGAAGATGTCATGGTTATGCTCCCGCCACAGGAGTCTAGTACTGGTCAGTGGATCTGTGAGCGGCTGATGTCGATAGTAGAGAAAACTGATCAGCGCGGAGTATTCCAGGAGTATTCGACCGAACACCGCACATTGAGTACCCGGTCGATTCACGGTGTCGCAGAGATAACATGCTCCTATCGTTGGAAAGAGCATGGGCAGTGGGCCCTAGCACAATAACTAGAGTTTTGCGACTGGTCCCGGCTGTCGAGACGGAGCAGCTTTGGTGGTATATACCAAGTAGATTGTTCAGAAAACATGCATGACGAGAGATCGATTGTTCAGCAGCTTATGTCAACCGCTCCACGAGGACGCCCCTTGGATACGGCTCTGCTCGCTGACCTTGGCATTAATGTCGACATATCCTCATCCCTTGCGGATAAAGGGTGGCTGACTGAGTTGCAGCCGCGGGTCTATTTGATGCGTGGCGATAGCCCGTCACTTGATGGAACGATTTGCTATTTGGCGACCCTTGTCGATGGATTGCACGTTGCAGAGAGAACGGCACTTTATTGGCGAGGGGTTCGGCACAATGTTTATTTCAGAGAACCAATATTTCTGTGGGGGATTGGGACACTGGAAATCCCAAGCTGGGCTACGCGTTTATTTCCAATCACCTACAGAAATGAAATTATTTTTGATGATCAGCTAGAGTATTCAACTTGTCTTGGTAGTGCTCCTGGTCGGCACCCTGAGGTTCTCGTATCGAGTACTGAAAGAGCTGTTTTCGAACTGGTATCCACGTGTCAAAAGCCAGATCTACATGAAGGCGTCAGAAATTTACTCGTGCTTCTTCGTAACATCCGGCTCTCAATTCTGCAGGATCTCGCGGGTCACTGTGTCCACCGTGATACTGTTCTGCTCTTGAAGGAACTCGCATATCAGGAGGGCTTGCCTTGGGCATCAAAGCTTAGTGGGTAGGGCAATGCTGCTTGTCGTCACTACTGTTGAGGAAGTGCCAGTGTAAATTGGAATCAGCCTCAGTTGCTTTTATCTTTCTTATGCTTATGCGGATAGTTCTTCAAAAGCGGGTCCGTCTGTTGACGAGATGGGGGAATGAGAGGCTGTTCCAATTGCTCTTGAGTAACGCCATAACGAATAGCGTTGCCTAAATAACGCAATAGTAGCTCATCGTATTCATGTAACCTGGCTTTTAGCTCCTCGTTTCCACTCTCCAATTGCTCCAGCTTCTGCTCAAGCACAATGTGTTCTGGTAGGCGCTGTGGAGGTTGTTTCCCGGTTTTGAGTTGATAGCGACAGGCCGCGATCTTATTTTCGTAAGCCTGCTTAATCTGTGGATGTGACTGAAGAGTTTGCCGGCTCCATTGATGATGTAACTCCTGCGCGACTAGGGTGACAATTCTTTCCCATGTTGGTGGCGCTGAATTTGCCCACTCTTTAATCAGGGCTGCAATATGCAGAATTTGTCGTTCGGTCAAGTGTCGTCGCTGGTTAGGTTTGCGAGGCGGCATTTTTATTCCGTTTCTGCTGAAATATAAGGTTTTGAATCGCCTAAATGAATTAGCGTACCGTCCGGTATGTTTTGATCGTTGTGCAAGGTAATAATTGTGTCCAGTCGGCTAAGTGCAATTTTTTGATGCTCAAGCCAATTATTTACTCCGTAGGCCTGTTCTTCCTCTGCAGACTCTGCCAGATTTAGCAGTACTTCTGTATCCTGTTTCAGGACAAGGGCGCGAGCCTTCTGATCTTCATTTCCTTTGTCAACTAAGTGTTCATCACATGTCATGCAAGACCGATGCTTCGGGCAGGGGAGGGCTGACCAATCGTGTAGGCAAATTCCTAGATCGGTTACGTGTGCTGTAGTTGTCAATGAGCTGATAAATTCTTCACGTCTTACCGGGTCTTTAATGCGAATGGTGGTGTCCTGCATTAATCCTTTTATTTCAATATTTTGTAGTTTTTTGTGAATGCTGGCTGCGAGTTGTACCCCGGTCATGTGGTTGTAGGCTGTATTTTGCCTGACATCCTTACGGCCCATCCAGCGTGCGATTTCTAGCTGAGAGAGCCCCCCCTCGTTAGCCAAGGTATTCAGCCAGTGGCGGAACTGGTGTGAGGTGATTGTGAGCGATTGGCCATTTTTTGCGTAATAACCTAGCCGGTCAAAAATTGATAAACCCATACTGCGACCCACGATGTAGTCACTTATCTGCCCATCAGTCAGCAATGTTGCCGTACCATTCAATGTTCCTCTTTGTGATCCCAGGAAATTAATGCCCACCACAAATAGACACTCAGACAGACCATAGTGCCCTTGTCCTTGCGGGAAAATGTCTTGCTGCTCGGACTGCAAGGCGAGATAAAATTCCAAGTCGCTTTTAACGATAGCTTGAGTTGAACGCTTTTTTCCATGCTTTTTAGCTAATGGTAGATTGGCTGCTTTGACAAACTGTTTGGCTGATCTGTAGTTCGCGAGGCCAACGATTTGTGCAACTTCTTCCATACTAAACAGAGAGTCTGGAGGCATAGAATGCCATGGTTCAGGTAGCAAAGTTTTATTCGGATTTCTCGCGATAAACTGAGCGATGGCCCAAAATGGTTCGGTAATGCGTTGAATGTCATTAATTGCCCGCTTGGCCACATCCACCATGACGGTTGGAAGCCATTTAGTTTGCGTCTCGGTGTGCCCCCCTTTTTCTGGGATGTAGCGTATCCCACAACGCACTGCAGGTTTTCCGTTCTGGTCAAGCAGCGGGACGTTATTCGTATCCTTCAGTTGTTCTTCCCGCCAGCATTCACGGGGTATGGTCAACAATTCGTTGATGCGAAATCCTCCACAGACAAGCAGATCGATTGCTCGTTGACGCAACAGATCACGATCTTCCAAATCCTTTCTATTGGAGATGTCCGCCAGGGCATTCATTACTTCTTCAGATGGTAGTTTGCGGTTGCGGTGTTCGTTAAATTCCTTGCCCACTCGAGCCCCGATGGCGCCGCTAGCGTCGCTATTGCGTGGCACCGGATTTTTCCAATCAATCCGTATAGGGACCAGGCGATGCTTGTCTAGTAGCTTGGCTATTTCCGAAAGTTTGATGCCAATGCGATAAGCTGAGGAGTGCTGCTCCGACTGCAAGCAACGGTTGATGGCGTTATCAAAGTCCGCAGGAACCAATGCCGTCGGTGTATTTCCTCTATCCCTTAGTGCCTCGAACAGGTAGCGCTGGGCACGTATTGCGACCATATGATCCAATGTCGCCAATCCTTTTTTCGCATGGCTCTCCCGGTAGCAAATAAAAGATTTCACGAATGAAGAAAAAGGCTCTGGAAATGGTTCCACGTTTTTTGCTGTAGTTTTTGTGGCGAAATTGGCATTGAACCAAATTCGTTCAATCTTGCGACCACTACTGGCTCGTGATTTTTTTGGCACTTCCCAGTACATGGCATCCCAATGGATTGGGCCAAAAGGAATATTGGAGCGGGAAGTGTCGATAAACTTTACCAAGTTGAGCTCGGCCGCCTTATACGCCGCGGTTTGAAATTTCATCGATCATCCTCCATGTTGCGGGACATTTGGCATTGCAGAACTACCTGAGCGACAGCGCGAATGGTGGTGTCATGCATTTGAGTCATTTTTGGATCAGCTCCACGTGAAAGATGCACTTCTCGATCAGCAATAAGCCAATCCAATACTGCTTCGTGCGGAGCATCGAGCCAGGCTTGAAATTTGAAACACGTATAGCAAGCGATGGGTGCCGATAAGCCACAGAAACCAAAACTGCCGCAGTTGCCGATGTTTTTCAGTTGAAGACCATGGCGGTCCAAGAATTTGATACGACTTGCTGGGTCATTGCCGCGGGTCGCTTCGCTTTCCGAGGGGATCAGCATGCCCATGAATGCCTGTGCCACAGGTGCAAGCCGTAGCGCCAAGGCCTTGTCTAGTCGTACGACAACATCCGAACGTGTATTGAAATACACCATGACGTGCTGGAGGTCCGTATGATCCAGAGCCTCAGCCAGCTCTATGGGGGAGGCTCCTTCTTGTACCAGGCGAGTTGCGAAGGTATAGCGTAAGCGGCGAGGTATCAGGTGGAGTGGTCCACCAGCTTCCGCTTTAAGCTCTAGGGTAGTTACGATATGGTAAAGGGCGTAATTGAACCACAGCGTACCTTTGCGATATGCTTCGGATTCGAAGTCGGTGCCAAGGAGAGCTGCTTTTGGGGCTTCCCGTCTAAATAGCGGCCGAGCAAAGCGGGTTGGATTGTGTTCTAGCATAGCCAGTCGTCTAGCGCGGGTATTTTGCTCGATCAATTGCTCTAGTAGCCGACCAATTTCAGGCTGCAGTGAGCGAGTTTTGAAGCCACTGCGCTCATTGACGTGGCCTTTTTTGATTCGTGGTAGACGGAGTTCATAAATGAAGCTACCGTCAGCCTGCTCTGTTCTGAGTAAGTCCTCCTCATTCAGGAGGCTGAGATTTTTGGGGTTTGTACCAAAGGCAAGAAACAACCATGCTGCTGCTAGCAAATCAACACCTAGTGTGGTGGTTTCACCTGCACGGTGGAGTTGTGCTATCAGGGCTTCTATTTCAATTTGGCGTAGGGGGCCCTCATTGGGATCGTCGCGTAATACGGCCGCACCTTTCAGATTGCCACCGATAGTGCAACTTTCTAGTTCTGCAGCAATTTCTTCATCAAATCCTTCGCATTGAGCATCAGTGCACCATAAATACCAACGCCGGTAAGCGTCTAGATAACTAGGAATGATACTTTCAGAAATGGTTTCTCCCAGATGCATATGAAGGGTTTTAAATAATTTTATATCATATTTTTTTATATCGTTGATATTGGTGATGGCATTATTTATGGCGATGAAGCATGCCTTTAACAAGTGGAATTGTCCAAAAATATAGCGCGGGCTACCTCGACGAATGAAGTTTCGGAAGTACGCCTCTGTGGATATTAATATTGGGCCTTGCTTTAATGGCATTAAATCCCAGTTCAATACCTCTGATGAACTCAGCCGCCACTTGGTGCCTGAGGTGTCAATGTTTGCACCTGCAAGGGAAATGATCATAGTCTCGTCATTTATCTCCCATGAGGTATCGGTGAAATTAAATATCGATTGCGTGGGGTGATTCATTTCTTCCAATCCTTCTGCTGCATTCGCAATAGTTTCTTGTTGGCGGCATTCTGGATGGCGCGTCTAGCATAGCGGAATGGCATCGTTGAAGTGGGGCTCCAACCCATCGCATATTTTTGATCGCGCAGACTTATTTCCGGATCACTGCCTTCTTCTTCACTCAATTCGACCCAGCGATCGTTCCAGTCGTGACGCAAAAGGTGATGGCACAGACCGGCCAGGATCGGATAATGGCGACGTAGCTTCTCAACGACTTTACGGAAACCGCGGCTGCCTAGCGGCTCACCACGATTATTGACAAAGAGGTATGGATGCTTGGCTGCCGCAGGAAACTGCTGCCGATTTGCCCGGTGGCGCGTGATCCATTCATCAAGCAAATCACGCAGCTTGGTATCAAGGAGTAGCAGGCGTCCGAAAGTCTTGGTTGCAGGTGCGGGGGTGCGGGGCTCTTCCGGATCATCGTGACGGCGATGAATGATGAGAGATGCTGGCTCGACACTGAAGTCCACATCCCTTGTCTTGAGCCCGAGTACTTCACCACCACGTGGACCAAGCTCAAACTCGAGTTGCAGCATGACGTAATTGCGAAATTGGAGCTGTGGCCTGAATGGGTTGTCACAACATCCAGGCTCGATGACCCGTAAGAACAATGCACGTTGCTCTGGGGTGAAGCCTAGGCGCTCTCCGGGGGCGACTGAAGCATCTCGCCGTCCTGGTGCCGGTGCGACGGTGCGTGCGCGCTGGAGAAAACTCTGCAAGGCTCCCAATGCGGCATCTCGGCGTGAGTCGTCAACGATCCGCGAAATGATGGGTTCGGATATCCAGCGAATGTAATCGGTAGCTACCCGAAACCGTAGCGCTGCATAGCCAGGGCCGACTACGCGTTGTGTCCCATTCTTCTGCGCCCGGCGACAATAATCGGATAGGGCTACCAACTCCTCTTGGCTTAGGAACTGACGCTTGGCTGCCCGTTCGTCAAGTTGGATACCATGCTTAGCAAAGAAAGTGTAAGCAAGGGCTAAGGCGGAGAGCCGTTGGCGGATGCTGCTGACTTTCAGGCCCTTTGGCCGGAACTTGGTCAGGACATAACGGGTTGCGAGGGGAACCGGTAGTCCGAGAGGGCCTCCGGACACGAGCAGGGGAATGCGCTCACCGGACTGCATCCGTACTTCTCGAATGGAAAACGTGGTCACTGCACTTCTCCTGACTCATCAGATGACAGGACTTTACGGCAGTGCCATGGTTCCGGTGATGCAAATTTTGATAGTAAAGAAAAAGACCGAGAAAACAAAGCACAATCTACTGATTACACTGAGTTTTTTCGGTCTAACTTAACACTCTAATATATGGTTCCGGTCAGAACGGAATGTCGTCGTCCATATCATCAAGCTGTTTGGGCGCCGGACGCGGCTCTTGGCGACGGGGCGCGGCCGGGGCCTCCTGGCGCGGGGCCGGGGCGTTGTAGCCGTAGCCATCGTCCATGCCGCCTCCGCTCATGCCGCCGCCGGAGCCGCCCATCTCATTGCGGCCGCCTTGCAGGCTCAGCTCGTTGACGCGCACGTCCGGGGACAGGCGCTTGTTGCCCTCCTTGTCCTGCCATTCGCGCAGGGTCAGTTGGCCGTAAACGGTTACCTGCTGGCCTTTGGCCAGGTAATTCTTCAGCGATTCACCGCGCTTGCCCCATACCTGGCAGCTGAACCAGTTGGTGCTCTTGCGCTCGCCAAAGCCGATGTCGCTGGCTACGCGGAACGACAGTACCGGCTCACCGCTGGGGGTGTAGCGCAGTTCGGCGTCGGCGGCCAGACGGCCGTCAAAGGTGATGCTGTTCATCGATGTCTCCGAATAAAAATCTAAATATTTGGCCTGTCGCCGCGGCTCAGAAGGTGGCTCCGATCAGGCGCTGCACCGTCGCTTCATCCCACTGTTGCTGCGATACCTTCAGATAGGCCACGTGGTCTTCCAACACGACCACGGCTTCATGCACGCCGGCCACGCCGGCCAATTGGCGGGACAGGTCGCCGGCATCGCCCCGCCAGTCCTCGCCGATGTGGAACATCACCGAGCGCACCGGCTTGGGCGGCCGCATGGCCAGCGACCACAACAGCCAAGTCAGCATCAGCAGGCTGGTGAAGCCGAACACGCCGGCCGGGCCGAAGCGGGTGTACAACCAGCCGCCGGCCGCCGCGCCCAGGAACAGGCCAAGGGATTGGGCGGTATTATACACGCCAATCGCGGTTCCCTTGGCATCGGCCGGAGCGATCTTGGAAATCAATGAGGGGAGCGTGGCTTCCAGGATATTGAAGGCGATGAAATACAAACCCAGCCAGATCACGATCTGCCAGAAGCTGTCCAGCGCCATCGCCATGCCCATCTGTGCGGCGGCCATCAGTGCGATGGCGCCGACAAACACTTGCTTGAGCCTGGCTTTTTTCTCGCCGTAGATAATGGCCGGGACCATCAACAGGAAGCCGATTACCGTAACAGGCAGGTACACCTGCCAGTGTTGGGTCTTGTCCAGGTGAGCGGTCTTGATCAGCGCGAAGGGAATGGTGACGAACATGGCCATCTGCGCCGCGTGCAGCGCGAAGATGCCGTAGTTCAGCTGCAGTAGTTGCGGGTCTTTCAAGACCGCGGGCAGCCGCTTGGCGTTGGCTTCGGTGTCCGAGTGAAAACGCGAGCTGACCGGGTCCGGAATGATCAGCCACACGCCGATCAACGCCGCCAGAGACAGCGCGCCGGTGAGCGCGAAAATGCCGTTGACGCCGATGTACTTGGCCAGCAGAGGCCCCAGCACCAGGCTGGCGGCGAAGGTGGTGCCGATGGACATGCCTATCATCGCCATCGCCTTGGTGCGGTTTTCCTCGCGGGTCAGGTCCGCCAGCAGCGCGGTGATGGCGGCGGAAATGGCCCCGGCGCCCTGGATGACCCGGCCCACGGTCAGGGTGGTGATGTCGTGCGCGCCGGCGGCGACGAAGCTGCCCAGCGCAAACAGCAGCAAGCCGCCGTAAATCACTTTTTTGCGGCCTATCTTGTCGGACAGCATGCCCAGCGGCAGTTGCAGCAGGGCCTGGGTCAGGCCGTAACTGCCCAGCGCGATGCCGATCAGCGTGTGGTTGTCCGCGCCTTCCAGGGTTTGGGCGTACAGGGCGAATACCGGCAGGATCAGGAACATGCCCAGCATGCGCAGGGCGTAGATGCCGGCGAGGCCAAGGCTGGCCCGGAGTTCTGTTGCGTTCATTCTTGTGTGCGTCGTTTGTGTTGCTGGCGGGCTGCGGCCTGAGGGCCGCGCCCCATGGTTCTAGTAACGGTCCGGCGCCGTTCCGGATGACGCCGCGCGTTAAAGATCTGGTGGAGTCAGACTTGCCAAGTCAGGTATATTAACAGGTTCCCTGACCGACGGTGAGTTACGCTCCAATATGGACAGCATTCGCATTCGCGGCGCACGCACGCACAATCTGAAGAACATCAACCTGGATTTGCCCCGCCACCAATTGATCGTGATTACCGGCCTGTCCGGCTCCGGCAAATCCTCGCTGGCCTTCGACACCCTGTACGCGGAAGGTCAGCGCCGCTATGTGGAAAGCCTGTCCGCCTATGCGCGCCAGTTCCTGCAATTGATGGAAAAGCCGGACGTGGACCTGATTGAAGGCCTGTCCCCGGCGATCTCCATCGAGCAGAAGGCCACCAGCCACAATCCGCGCTCCACCGTCGGCACCGTCACCGAAATCCACGACTACCTGCGTCTGTTGTACGCGCGGGTGGGCGAGCCGCATTGCCCGGAGCACGGCGTGCCGTTGTCCTCGCAAACCGTCAGTCAGATGGTGGATCATGTGCTGGCGCTGCCGGAGGAAAGCCGGGTGATGATCCTGGCCCCGGTTATCGTTGGCCGCAAGGGGGAGAATCTTGACCTGTTCGAAGACCTGCGCGCCCAGGGCTTTGTGCGGGTGCGCGTGGACGGCGAAGTGTTTGAAATCGACGCCGTGCCCAAGCTGGACAAGAACAAGAAGCACACCATCGAGGTGGTGATAGACCGTCTGAAAGTGCGCGAGGACATGAAGCAGCGGCTGGCGGAAAGCTTCGAAACCGCGCTGCGCCATGCCGAAGGCCGCGCCATCGCCGTGGAAATGGATAAGGGCGAAGAGCACTGGTTCTCCGCCAAGTTCGCCTGCCCGGTGTGTTCCTACAGCCTGCCGGAACTGGAGCCGCGGCTGTTCTCCTTCAACAACCCGATGGGCGCCTGCCCCAAGTGCGACGGCCTGGGCGAAATCACTTTCTTCGATCCGCGCCGCGTGGTGGCGCATCCGGAATTGAGCCTGGCCGCCGGCGCGATCAAGGGTTGGGACAAGCGCAATCAGTTCTATTTTCAGATGCTGATGTCGCTGGGCGAGCATTACGGCTTCTCCGTGGCCGAGCTCGCCTTTGAAGACCTGCCGGAAAAAGTGCGCAATGTGGTGTTGCATGGCTCTGGCCGAGACAGCATCGAATTCAGCTATATGTCGGAGAAGGGCACCAAGTTCAGCCGCGCGCACCCCTTTGAAGGCATCATCCCCAACCTGGAGCGTCGCTACCGCGAAACCGACTCCGCGGCCGTGCGCGAAGAACTGGCCAAGTATCAGAACAACCAGCCCTGCCCGCATTGCCAGGGCTCGCGGCTGCGCCTGGAGGCGCGCCACGTCTTTGTCGGTGAAAAAACCCTGTACGAGATCAACCAGATGCCCTTGAAGGAGACCGCGCTTTTCTTCGCCCAACTGGCGTTCAGCGGTCAGAAGCAGGCGGTGGCGGAAAAAATCGTCAAGGAAATCAGCGAGCGGGTGTCCTTCCTCAACAATGTGGGCCTGGATTACCTCAACCTGTCCCGCTCCGCGGACACCCTGTCCGGCGGCGAGGCGCAGCGCATCCGCCTGGCCAGCCAGATCGGCTCCGGCCTCACCGGCGTGATGTATGTGCTGGACGAGCCGTCCATCGGCCTGCACCAGCGGGACAACGACCGCCTGCTGGCCACCTTGATGCGGCTGCGGGATCTGGGCAACAGCGTAATCGTGGTCGAGCACGACGAAGACGCCATCCGCGCCGCGGACTATCTGGTGGATATGGGGCCGGGCGCCGGCGAGCACGGCGGCGAAGTGCTGGTGGCCGGCACCCCGGCCGAAGTGGCCGCCTGCGGCCATTCCATCACCGGCGACTACCTGTCCGGCCGCCGCCGCATCGCGCTGGGCGGGGAGCGCCGCAAGGTGGACCCGGAGCGCATGCTGCGTCTGGTCGGCGCCAGCGGCAACAACCTCAAGAACGTCACCCTTGAACTGCCGCTGGGCATGCTGGTGTGCATTACCGGCGTGTCCGGCTCCGGCAAATCCACGCTGATCAACGACACCTTGTACAAGATCACCGCGCGGGAACTGAATGGCGCCAGCGAAGAGCCCGCGGCCTATCAGGACATCCAGGGCCTGAAGCAGCTGGACAAGGTGATCAATGTCGACCAAAGCCCGATCGGCCGCACCCCGCGCTCCAACCCGGCCACCTACACCGGCCTGTTCACCCCCATCCGCGAGCTGTTTGCCGGCGTGCCGCTGTCGCGTGAGCGCGGCTACGGCCCGGGCCGCTTCTCCTTCAACGTCAAGGGCGGCCGCTGCGAAGCCTGCCAGGGCGACGGCATGATCAAGGTGGAAATGCACTTTCTGCCCGATGTCTACGTGCCCTGCGACGTTTGCCACGGCAAGCGCTACAACCGCGAAACCCTGGAAGTGCAATACAAGGGCAAGAACATTCACGAGGTGCTGGAAATGACGGTGGAGCAGGCGCTGGATTTCTTCAGCGTGGTGCCCACCGTGGCGCGCAAGCTGCGCACTCTGATGGAAGTGGGCCTGGGCTACATCCGGCTGGGGCAGAGCGCCACCACCCTGTCCGGCGGCGAGGCCCAGCGCGTCAAGCTGGGGCTGGAGTTGTCCAAGCGCGACACCGGCCGCACCTTGTATATCTTGGACGAACCCACCACCGGCCTGCATTTCCATGACATCGATCTGTTGCTGCAGGTGCTGCACCGCCTGCGCGAAAGCGGCAACACCGTGGCGGTGATCGAACACAATCTGGACGTGGTCAAGACCGCGGACTGGCTGATAGATTTGGGGCCGGAAGGCGGCGCCGGCGGCGGCCAGATCATCGCCACCGGCACGCCGGAACAAGTGGCGGCCAATCCGGTCAGCCATACCGGGCGCTATCTGCAGCCCTTGTTGCAGCGCGAGCAAGCCTGATGGCAATCAAGTACAATGCGCGGATAGACAGCTTGCTGTTATAAAGAAATACCGGCGGCGGCAAGGGGAGAGCAGCGTCGCCGCCCCGTGGACGGCGCCTTGCCCAAGGGCCATCGCATCAAAAACAATATGAGGAAGTCATGCTGACTTTAGGCAAGATCGATCACATCCACATTCGTGTGACTGACGTGCCCAAGGCCCTGAAATGGTATCAGCGCGTGCTGGCCATGGCCCCGGACCCGCGCTACAAGCATATGCGCGAAGGCCCGCACGGAGCGGTAATGCTGGCCAACGCCAACGGGGCGGTGCGCCTGGCGATGAGCGAGGACAAGAGCGGGGCGGCCAACCATCAGGGCGATATCGCCTTTGTGGTGAGCGGCCAGGATTTTCTGGAGTGGATAGACCAGCTGGCCGGCGAACGCGTCACTAATCGCGACGGCCAGACCATCGCTCGGGATTCCGTGCGCGACCATCGCTTTTTCTGCTCGCTGTCCTTCGTCGACCCCTTCGGCAACCCGTTCGAGATCGTCAGCTATGATCACACCTGGCTGGTGGGCAAGCTCAAACTGAACGAACAGCTGGAGTGAAAACCGCTGATCGCCATTAAAACCGCCGGCTTTGCGCCGGCGGTTTTTTATGCGCTCAAGACAAGGCGCCTTCCTGGCGCAGCACCTGTTCCAGCGCGGCGAAACAGGCCGGGTCGATGGCGCTGCCCAGGTGCCGGCGCATGATGTCCAGCGTTTGCGGCGCCGGGGTAGCCGGGTGGTAGGGGCGTTCCGCGTTGATGGCGTCGAAGATGTCCGCGGCGGTGATGATGCGGGTTTCCAGCGCGATGGCGTCGCCGGACAGGCCGCGCGGGTAGCCGCCGCCGTCCGGGCGCTCGTGATGGGCGCCGGCCACCCAGGCCAGTTCGGCGAAGTGTTCGATGCGGCCCAGAATGGCCTCGGTGTAGCCGGCGTGGCGTTTGACCGCCTCCCATTCGTCCGCCTCCAGCTTGCCGGGCTTGTCCAGTATGGTGTTGCTGACGCCCAGTTTGCCCACGTCGTGCAAGAGCGCGCCGCGTTTCAGCCAGCGCCGCCGCGCCTGGCCCAGTTCCAGCTCCGCGGCGATCTGGTCGGCGTAATGGCCCACTCGCTGGCTGTGGCCGGCGGTGAAGGGGCTTTTGGAGTCCACCACCTGGCCGAAGCCTTCGGCGATTTCATCCAGATAATCCTCGTCCAGCGGCACCGTGCATTGGGCCGGCTCCAGCCTCAGCACCGCCTGATCGATGTCGTCGGCCTCCAGCTGCCGCCAGAAATCCGGCCTGGCGCTGACCCGGCGAAAGGCGGCCACCAGTTCCGGGTCGAACCATCCGCCGGCGCGGCGCAGCGCTTGGTCCAGCGCGGCTTGGCGGCCATGGGTGATGTGGAACACATCTATCACCTGAGCCAGCAGGGCGATGCGGGAGTTCAGCGGGATGGCGTCGCCGCGCAGGCCCAGCGGCCTGCCGGAGCCGTCCCAGTGTTCGTCCAGCGATTGGATGCCGCGCGCCACGTTTTCATTGAAGCGCAGTTGGCGGGCGATGTCGGCGCCGCGGTGGCAGCGGGTGTTGATCAACTCGTCCGCCATTGCTTTGCCGTGGCGCAGCACGTTGAGGATGGAGGCCGCGCGCCGCGCCCAGCCCGCGCTGTGGGTGCCGGTGTTCTTGAACACAAAACCCAGCATTTGCGGCAGGCTGGCCCCCACTTGCTTGAAGTCCTGTTTGAAGCTGCGGTCGTCGGTTTGGTACAACTCGCTGATGCGCGCCGCATTGCTGCTGCAGCCCAGGTCCTTGAGCAGGATGGCGTAGTACAAATCCCATAGCGGCTGCGGGGCTAGGCCTATGCTTTGGCCGATATGCATGCCAATCCAGCAACTGCGGATGCAATGGCCTTCCGGCTGGCCTTCGGTGATGTCCAGCGCATAGCTTAGCGAGCTGATCAGTTCGGACAGCTTCAGGGTGGCGGGCATGAGCGCTCCATGGGGTTGAGGCGAGCGGGAGGGGTTATGGCGGAGCCGCTCGCAGATAATCTGGAGCAAGGCGGGTTGACGCAGGCGGTTCATTGAGTATGGCAAGCCGGCGCAACGCAGCCTCTTTGTGAGCGGCGCTACCTTATTTATCCTTGGCGAAGCCTGCTTTTTCAATCCCGCCGCGCGGGCGAGGAGGCGCGGCTCAGCCGCGCGATGGTGTCCACCAGCCGCGCTTCAATGTCCTGATCCAGCGGCAGCCGTTCGCTGGCCAGTTCCGCCAGCCGCGGGTGGGCGCCCACCTGCACCGAGTGACCGGCCTCCAGAAACATGCTGACGTCGTTGCTGTCGTTGCCGAAGCAGATCAGCTCATCGGCGTCGATGCCGCATTGGCGCAGGGCGGCCATCTTGCTGACGCCGGCGGCGGTGATGTCGAAGATCTGTTCGTCGGAATGGTGGTGCAGTTCCACGCCGGCGTGAGCGTCCAACTCCCGGCGCAGGCCGGGGACATCGGCGCAGGCGGTGATCAGCAGCTTGGCCGGCTGGCGGATGTCTTCCGCGCCGACATGGCTGGCCAGCTTGCCTGGGTCCACTTTGGCCAGGAAGGGATGGCCGGCGTCGCCGCTGTAATGGTAGTCCCAGCTGAGGTCCACCAGATAGGACGCGGCAAAGCGTTGCGCCAGTTGGGTGATGTCAGCGAACACCGGGTCCGGGATAGGGGTCAGCCGCCGCAGCTCGCCTTGCTGATGGCTCATTGCGCCGTTGGCGCCGATGATCAGCGCGTCGTGGAAGCGGGCATCCAGCAGCGGCAGGATGTCGCGGTAGGGGCGGGCGGAAGCGAAGCCTAGCTGGTGGCCGTGTCGGCGCAAGCCGTCCAGCGCGCCCTGAATGGTTGGACTGATGGTTCTACCGTTGAAGCAAATGGTGCCGTCGATATCGAAAATGAAGTGCATGGGGTCTCGCTGCGGGAAGGTGGCGACGGCTGGTTTTTAGCGCCGTTTTATGATGTTTGTATTCTAACTGTCTTGCCCGTTCGGGTGAAGCCGCCGGGTTAAATCGAATGCCCTTGGACTTGTCAGCGAGAGGTGTCGCCCACATTTCCCGTGTATGACCGTTCACTTGGAGAGTGCCGCGCATGAGCCAAAGCGTTTGTCTGGAGCCGTTGACCTCCGCCGATTTCCCCGTCTTGGCCACGCTGGCCGGCGAGATCTGGCATCAGCATTTCATCAGCATGATCAGCCGCGAGCAGATCGAATACATGCTGGCCAGCCGTTATGTTCCGGAGAAGCTGTCGGCCTATCTGGACGCGCCGGACCGCTGGTTCTGCCTGCTGAAGCTGGATGGCCGGGCGGTGGGCTATTGCAGTTACGCGCTGACGGCGACGCCGGGGGAGATGAAGCTGGAGCAGCTGTATTTATTGGCGGAAATGCGCGGTCGCGGCCTAGGCGCTTATATGTTGGATGCGGTGGAACGGGCGGCGCGGCAGCGCGGTTGCCATACCCTGGTGCTGACGGTGAACAAACACAATGCCGGTTCGATCGCGGTGTATCAGCGCCGCGGCTTCCTGGTGCGTGAGGAGGCGGTGTTTGATATCGGCAACGGCTTTGTGATGGACGATTATGTGATGGAGAAGCGGCTGGTTTGAGGCGTGGGGAGCCGCGCCATGAAGAAAGCGCAAGGCGGGGAGCCTTGCGCTTTTTGCTTGGTTGGCCGTGTGTGGCTTGTTGATGCGTGTCAGGTGCCGCAGAAGGTCCGATACCCCTGCGCCACTTCCGGCGCGGCCGGCAGCGTGTAGCGCTCCAGGCCGGCGCGTTCGGTGAAGGGCTGTCGCAATACGTCCAGCAGCGTCAGTGTCGGCCCCATATCGCCATGATCGCTGGCGGCGGCCAGCGCTTCTTCCACCAAGTGGTTGCGCGGGATATAGAGGGGGTTGGCCTGGCGCAGCGCGGCAGCGCGCTCGGCGGCGGCTTGCGGCTCGGCGTCCAGCCGTTGGCGCCAGCGGGCCAGCCACGGTTCGGCGGCGGCGGGGTCGTTGAAGAGCTGGGTCAGCGCCTGGTCGCGGCCTTCGGCGGCGTCGGCCAGCCGGCGCCAGGCCAGGGTGTGGTCGGCGTCCTGGCGCGCCAGCAGCGCCAGCCAGTCTTCTGCCAGCTCCTGGTCGATGTCCTGGGCCTGGCTCAGGCCCAGCTTGCGGCGCGCCTGTTGCAGCCAGTGGGCCTGGTAGCGCTCGGCGAAGTCTTCGATGACGGCGGTGGCCGTCGGCACCGCGTTCTTGGGTTCGTCCGGGTCCAGCAGCGGCAGCAGGGTTTCCGCCAGCCGGGCCAGGTTCCATTGGGCGATGGCCGGCTGGTTGCCGTAGGCGTAGCGGCCGCCGCTGTCTATGGAGCTGAACACGGTGGACGGGTGGTGGACGTCCATGAAGGCGCAGGGGCCGTAGTCTATGGTTTCGCCGCTGAGCGCCATATTGTCGGTGTTCATCACGCCGTGGATGAAGCCGGCGTGCATCCAGCGGGCGATCAGCTCCGCCTGGCGTTCCGCCACCGCTTGCAGCAGCGCCAGATAGGGCTGCTCGGCGCCGGCCAGTTGGGGGTAGTGGCGCGCCAGGGTGTAGTCGGCCAGCCGGCGCAGCATGTCCCGTTCGCCGCGGAGAGCGAAGAACTGGAAGGTGCCGACGCGCAGGTGGCTGGCGGCGACGCGGGTCAGTACCGCGCCGGGCAGCGCCTGTTCGCGGTAGACGGTTTCGCCGGTGGCGGTGACGGCCAGCGCGCGGGTGCTGGGGATGGCGAGAGCGTGCATGGCTTCGCCTATGATCAGTTCGCGCAGCATTGGCCCCACCGCGGCTTTACCGTCGCCGCGGCGCGAGAACGGGGTGCGGCCGCTGCCTTTGAAGGCGATGTCGCGGCGCTGGCCGTTGCGGTCCATGACTTCGCCCAGCAGCAGCGCGCGGCCGTCGCCCAGCGAGGGGGACAGTCCGCCGAACTGGTGGCCGGCATAGGCTTGGGCCACCGGCCTGGCCCCGGCCGGCAGCGCGGCGCCGGAGAAGGCGGCGGCCAGCTTCGCGGTGTCGGCCTGGCTGCTGTCCAGGCCCAGTTCCTCCGCCAGCGCGGCGTTCCAGTACAGCAGAGCCGGCGCGGGCGGGGCGTCGGGCTTGACCGGCATGCAGGCGTCGGGCAGGTCGCGGGCGTAGCTGTGGTCGAAGTCGATGTGGATCATGGCGGGCTCGCTGGGCGTGGTATGGGGTTGAGAAGCTATTTACGATCTGCTACGTGTCGGCGATGCGGCGTTAAAAACAAGCTCACAATGCTCATGTACCCTTGTGCATGCCGCTTTTCCGCTTGTTTTCGCCTTGGCTCGCGAGATCGTATATTAGGTTCTGAGACGTCGGCGGCGGGGTAAAGTGCCCGGCCGCCGGTCGGCAAAAAGCCGCCCGTGGGCGGCTGGATTCAACGGCTGCGGCCCTTGCCTGCGGCTGCCGGTTTGCTGCCCGGTTTCGTGGGCTTGCCGCGTCCGGCCGGCGTTTGGCCGGCGTGGGGCTTGGCCGCGGTTTTGGTCTGCGCGGGTTTGCCGCGCTGACCGTGTCCGGCGGGAGCCGCGGCGCGCTGGCCGGGCGCCTTGTTGCGCGACAGCGGCGCGCCCATGCGGTGGCGCACGGCGGCGGCCTTGTCGCCCGGCGGCGTTGGCGGAATCAGACAGTGCTTGCTGTGGCCGATCAGGTCCGCGCGGCCCATCTGGATCAGCGCGTCGTGGAGGATCTGCCAGTTGTCCGGATGGTGATAGCGCAAGAAGGCCTTGTGCAGCTTGCGGCGGTAGCCGTCGCGCACCACATCCACTTTTTCCGAGCTGCGGCTCAAGCGTTTGAGCGGGTTGCGGCGGGTATGCCACATGGTGGTGGCCATCGCCATCGGCGTGGGGGTGAAGGTTTGCACCTGATCCAGGCGGAAGTTGTTCTTCTTCAGCCATAGCGCCAGGTTCATCATGTCTTCGTCGCTGGTGCCGGGGTGGGCGGCGATGAAGTAGGGGATCAGATATTGCTCCTTGCCAGCCTGACGGCTGAAGCGCTCGAACAGTTCCTTGAACTTGTCGTAAGCGCCCATGCCCGGTTTCATCATCATGGACAGCGGGCCGTCCTCGGTGTGCTCTGGGGCGATCTTCAGATAGCCGCCCACATGGTGCTGCACCAGTTCCTTGATGTATTCGGGTGAGCGCACGGCCAGGTCGTAGCGCAAGCCGGACTGGATATTGATCTTCTTCACCCCCGGCAGCGCGCGCGCCTTGCGGTAGAGCTGGATCAGGTGGCTGTGGTCGGTGTTCAGGTTTTCGCAGATGTCCGGGAACACGCAGGACAGCTTCCTACAGGAGCGCTCGATCTTCGGGTCCTTGCAGGAGAGGCGGTACATATTGGCCGTGGGGCCGCCCAGGTCCGAGATGTGGCCGGTGAAGCCCGGGGTTTTGTCCCGGATTTCCTCGATTTCCTTGAGGATGGATTCCTCGGAACGGCTCTGGATGATGCGGCCTTCGTGCTCGGTGATGGAACAGAAGGTACAGCCGCCGAAACAGCCGCGCATGATGTTGACCGAGTACTTGATCATTTCCCAGGCCGGAATGTTGGCGTCGCCGTAGCTGGGGTGCGGATTGCGGGCGTAGGGCAGGCCGTAGACGTGGTCCATTTCCTCGGTGGTGAGCGGAATGGGCGGCGGCGTCAGCCACACGTCGCGCTCGCCGTGCATCTGCACCAGAGCGCGGGCGTTGCCGGGGTTGGATTCCAGGTGCAGGGTGCGGCTGGCGTGGGCGTACAGCACCGGGTCGTGGGCCACGGCCTCGTAGGCCGGAATGCGGATCACGGTCTTGGCGCGTTCGGCGCGGCGCTTGGCCAGGCGCTCTTCGCGCGATTCGATGCGGATGACTTGCGGTTTGGACGGGTCCTGGTCCTTGGTGGCTTCGGCCGCCTGTTCCGGGATTTCCTGGTAAGGGTTGAGGTGGGCGTCCACCTTGCCCGGCAGATCCACCACGCTGGAATCCATCTCCTGCCATTCTTCGTCCGGACGCCAGCCGTGCGGCACGATGAAGGCGGTGCCGCGCACGTCGCGGATCTCGCTGAGCTTTTCGCCCCTGGCGGCGCGATGCGCCACTTCCACCAACGCGCGCTCGGCGTTGCCGTACAGCAGCAGGTCGGCCTTGGAGTTGATCAGCACCGACGGGCGCACTTTCTCGCTCCAGTAGTCGTAGTGGGCGATGCGGCGCAGGCTGGCCTCAATGCTGCCCACCATCACGCCCACGCCGGGGTAGGCCTCGCGGCAGCGTTGAGCGTAGACGGTGACGGCGCGGTCCGGGCGCTTGTTGGCCGCGGCGTGCGGGGTGTAGGCGTCGTCCGAGCGCGGACGGCGGTCCGCGGTGTAGCGGTTGATCATCGAATCCATATTGCCGGCGGTGACGCCGAAGAACAGATTGGGCTTGCCCAGCTCGCGGAAAGCGTCCGCGGAGTGCCAATCCGGCTGGGAGATGATGCCCACGCGGAAGCCTTGGTCTTCCAGCAGCCGGCCCACCAGCGCCATGCCGAAGCTGGGGTGATCGATATAACCGTCGCCGGTGACCAGGATGATGTCGCAGGAATCCCAGCCCAGCTGGTCCATCTCGGCGCGGGTCATCGGCAGGAACGGGGCGGGGCCGAAGCGGCTGGCCCAGTACTTGCGGTAAGAGGTGATCGGTTTGGCGGCGTGTGCGGTCGTCATGCTGGCAATGGACTGAAGTTCGAGCAACCCGACATTATGCCATAGTTGCGCCTTGCTTGTGGAATAAGCGCTTGTTTTTTATTGGGAATTGCCTTGGTTGCAGTAGGGTTTTGCCGAAGGGGCGGTTTTGCTCATCAAAATCAAGGCGCTGCGCGTCCTGGCCGCAGGAACGGGAGGCGACGGTTTCGGCATGACATTCTCCTGCCGCGGGCGTATCCTAGCGGCCCATTCGCCAGACCGGAAACGGCTTGCCGAGCAGCCGCCATGGCGCGGCCGGAGGAGGAGGGGGCGGGTAAAACCGGGCAGGCCTCGGCGTCAGCTCCGTTGTTTCCGCCATTCCCTCCGTGAAGGAAATGATTGTTTTAGGCAGGAGCTCAATATGACGAGCCAGATCGTATTGGTGGATGAAGCGGCGCAAGGCCGCTATGTGGATGAATTGGAGCGGGGCAAGGTTTTGTATCTGCCCCGTTTCGACTTCCAGCTGCTGGCCGAGGAGGGGCGCTTGCTGGACCCGGCCATCGCCGACCCCAAGCGCAAGAACATCAGCCTGGAGCCGGGCAACGGCGCCTTGCACGGCGTGGTGGGCGGAGCGGAGCGGGAGGCGGAGGCGCGCGGCTTGATCTCGCGTTACCAGCGGGCCGCCGCCGATCTGGCCTCGAGGCTGCTGCCGGAGTACCAAGGCAAGCTGCGCGCCGCGCCCACCAGCCTGCGGCTGATGCGGGTAGAGGAGCGCCGGACTTCCTGGCGCAAGGACGACAGCCGGCTGCACGTGGACGCGTTTCCGTCCCGCCCCAATTACGGCGAACGCATTTTGCGAGTGTTCTGCAATATCAACCCGCATGGCGAGCCCAGAGTGTGGCGGGTGGGCGAGCCCTTCGTCGACATGGCGCGGCGCATGTTGCCGCGGGTGCCGCGGCAATGGCCGGGTTCGGCGGCCTTGCTGGCGGCCTTGAAAATCACCAAGCGCAAGCGCAGCGCTTACGACCACATCATGTTGCATCTGCACGACGCGATGAAGGCGGATTTGGATTACCAGCGCCAATGCCCGCAGGAAACCATGCCGTTTCCGCCCGGCTGCGCTTGGGTCTGTTTCTCCGATCACGCGTCTCACGCGGTGATGTCCGGCCAGTTCATGCTGGAGCAGACTTTCTGGCTGCCGGCGGCGGAGATGGCGCAGCCGCAACAGTCGCCGCTGGCGCTGTTGGAACAGTTGACGGGCAAGGTCTTGGTGTAAGGCGATCAAACGGGAGGCGGGCGTGGCCGGTCCGCTCCCAGTCGGGGCGAAATCGGTTACAATCTTCGATTAGTCATAATCGCACTGCACAAAACAATGAGCACGGAAAACAACGCGCCGGTTGTCAGCAATTTCATCCGCAACATCATTGACGAGGACCTGGCTTCCGGCAAGCACAGCGGCATCGTCACTCGCTTCCCGCCGGAGCCCAACGGCTACCTGCACATCGGTCACGCCAAATCCATTTGCCTGAACTTCGGCCT
The DNA here is from genome assembly GCF_015291765.1 of Chromobacterium sp. Rain0013. Classification (NCBI taxonomy): domain Bacteria; kingdom Pseudomonadati; phylum Pseudomonadota; class Betaproteobacteria; order Neisseriales; family Chromobacteriaceae; genus Chromobacterium; species Chromobacterium sp. Rain0013. The sequence continues at coordinate 3,935,231 of NZ_CP031514.1, read as the reverse complement.
GGCCGATGATTACAAGGGCAAGTGCAATCTGCGCATGGACGACACCAATCCGGAGAAAGAGTCCGACGAGTTCGTGCAGTCGATCAAGGACAGCGTGGAGTGGCTGGGTTTCCACTGGGACGGCAACGTCCGTTTCGCTTCTGATTATTTCGAGCAGCTTTACGGTTACGCGGTGGAGCTGATCCAGAACGGCAAGGCCTTCGTCTGCGATCTGAACGCCGAAGAAATGCGCCAGTACCGCGGCAGCCTGACGGAGCCGGGCAAGAACAGCCCGTTCCGCGATCGCAGCGTGGAAGAAAACCTGGACCTGTTCGCCCGCATGCGGGCCGGCGAGTTCCCGGACGGCAGCAAGACGCTGCGTCTGAAAATAGACATGTCTTCCGGCAATGTGAATCTGCGCGACCCGGTGATCTACCGCATCCGCCGCGCGCATCATCACCGCACCGGCGACGCGTGGTGCATCTATCCGATGTACGACTACACCCACTGCATTTCCGACGCCATCGAGGGCATTACCCACTCCTTGTGCACGCTGGAGTTTGAAGACCACCGCCCGTTGTACGACTGGGTGCTGGACAATATCAGCATCGGCTGCCACCCGCGCCAGTACGAGTTCTCGCGGCTGGAGCTGCTGTACGCGCTGACTTCCAAGCGCAAGCTGCAGGCGCTGGTCAACGACGGCCTGGTGAGCGGCTGGGACGACCCGCGCATGCCCACGGTGGAAGGCATGCGCCGCCGCGGTTTCAGCCCGGCCGGCATCCGCCTGTTCGCTCAGCGCATCGGCGTGTCCAAGGGCGAGAACATCATTGACATGAGCGTGCTGGAAGGCGCGGTGCGGGAGACGCTGGAAAACGACTCTCCGCGCGTGATGGCGGTGGTGAAACCATTGAAAGTGACGTTGACCAACTACGACGCCGCCGTTACCGCCAGCCGCAGCGCGCCCTTCCATCCGCATCATCCGGAGTTTGGCGAGCGCGAAGTGCCGATTGCCCGCGAGATCTGGATTGAACAGGACGATTTTGCCGAAGTGCCGCCGCCCAAGTGGCAGCGCCTGACCGCCGGCGGCGAAGTGCGCCTGCGCTATTCCTACGTGATCAAGTGCGAGGAAGTGGTCAAGGACGCGGCCGGCAATGTGGTGGAACTCAAGTGCAGCATTGACCACGACACCCTGGGCAAGAACCCGGAAGGCCGCAAGGTCAAGGGCGTGATTCACTGGGTGTCCGCCGAACACGCGATCCAGGCCGAAGTGCGCTGGTATGAGCGTCTGTTCACCGAGCCGCGCCCGGACGCGGTGCGCGGCGAAGACGGCGAGTATGTCGATTTCCGCCAGTTCCTGAACGGCGAATCGCTGAGCACCGTCACCGCCTATGTCGAAGACGCCGTGTTGAAGGCCGAACCGGAGTCCCGCTTCCAGTTCGAACGCCTGGGCTACTTCGTCACCGACCGCCACGACCACCAGGCCGGCAGCAAGGCGGTGTTCAACCGCACCGTGGGCCTGAAGGATAGCTGGAGCAAGTAAGCGCCGGCGCCTGGCTGGATGTTTTGCGCGTCCGGCTGGTGAATCACTTCCAGCAATGGCGGGCCCGCGGGTCCGCCATTTTTGCGGCTTGCGCAAGCCGCCGCCTGCATAAGAACGAGGATTAACGATGAAGCTATCCGTGAAACCGATTGCCCTGTCCCTGTTGGCCGCCGGCCTGCTCTCCGCCTGCGCCGCCACGCCGGGCAAAGGCAATTACGTCGAAGACAAGACTTACAAAATCACAATTCTGCACACCAACGACCACCACGGTCGTTTCTGGCCCAATAGCGACGGCGAATACGGGCTGGCCGCGCAAAAGACGCTGGTGGATCAGGTGCGCGCCGAGGTCAAGGCCGACGGCGGCTACATGCTGCTGCTGTCCGGCGGCGACATCAACACCGGGGTGCCGGAATCCGATCTGCAGGACGCGGAGCCGGACTTCCGCGGCATGAGCCGCATCGGCTACGACGCGATGGCGGTGGGCAACCACGAGTTCGACAAGCCGGTGCCGGTGCTGATGAAGCAGCGCCAGTGGATCAACTTCCCCATGCTGTCCGCCAATATCTACCAGGATGGCAAGCGCATGTTCGATCCCTACGCGATGTTCAATCTGGGCGGGGTGAAAGTGGCGGTGCTGGGCCTGACCACCGACGATACCGCCAAGATGGTGAACCCGGAGCAGGTCAAGGGCATCGAGTTCCGCAGCCCGATCGCCGAGGCCGGTAAACTGGTGCCTGAACTGCGCCAGAAGGCCGACATCGTCATTGCCGCCACCCATATGGGCCATTACACCGATGGCCAGCACGGCGTGAACGCGCCGGGCGATGTGGAAATGGCGCGCGCGGTGAAGGGGCTGGACCTGATCGTGGGCGGCCACAGCCAGAACCCGGTGTGCATGAAGGCGGAGAATCAGCGCGACGACGCCTACGTGCCGGGCGCTCCCTGCGCGCCGGATCGCCAGAATGGCGCCTGGATTGTGCAGGCGCACGAGTGGGGTAAATACGTGGGCCGCGCCGATTTCGAGTTCCGGAACGGCAAGCTCAAGCTCTCCAAATATCAGTTGATGCCGGTGAATCTGAAAAAAACCGTCAAGGGCGAGGACGGCAAGGAACGGAAGGTGCCGTATACCCAGTTGATCGAGGAAGACGGCAAGTTGCGCAACTTCCTGCAAAACTATCAGAACAAAGGTCAGGCGGCGCTGGATGTGCCGGTGGGCCGGACCAGCGCCAAGCTGGACGGCGACCGCGGCGTGGTGCGCAGTCAGCCCACCAATCTGGGTGTGTTCGTCGGCAAGGTGATGATGGACAAGGTCAAGGCGGACTTCGCCGTATCCAATTCCGGCGGCATCCGTGATTCGTTGCCGGCCGGCGCGATCAACTACCGCGACGTGTTGAAGGTGTTCCCCTTCGGCAGCACCCTGGCCTATGTGGACCTGAACGGCCAGGAGGTGCTGGACTACTTGAAAGCCGCCGCGAGCATGACGCCCGGCGCGGGCGCCTTCGGCCAGTTTGCCGGCGTCAAGCTGCGCATCGTCGGCGGCCAGCTGCAGCAGGCGCTGATCGGCGGTCAGCCCATCAATCCGGCCAAGACTTACCGGATGGCGATCAACAGCTTCATCGCCGCGGGCGGCGACGGCTACCCGCTGATGAACAAGCATCCGGGTTACGTCAACACCGGCTTCGTCGACGCCGAGATGCTGCGCGAGTACATCGCCGCGCATTCGCCCATCGACGCCGCGGCTTACGCGCCCGGCGACGCGGTGACGCGCAACTGAGCCCGTTTGGGCAAGCCTTGCCGGAGAGGCGGGGCTTGCTTGGTCTCTTGCCTCCAGTTGAGCAAAGCCCCCGTTCGGGGGCTTTGTCGTTTGAGCCGCGGCTCAGTCTTCCAGGGTTTCGTGGCTGGCGGCCTTGCCCTCGCGCCAGTAGCTGGCGGCGCGGATGCGGCTCTTGTCGATGCCGCGCTCCTCGCGCAGGTGCAGGCGCACCGCGCGGATGGCGTGGTATTCGCCGGCGGCCCAGACAAAGCCTTCGCCCGCCGGCAGCGCCAGTTGCTTGAGCGCGGAGAGCAGAGCCGGTTCCGAGTCGGCGACGTCCTGATGTACCCAGCGGATGTCGGCGTTGGGGTGGGGCGGCAGTTCGCAGCGCTCGTCCGCCTCGCTGGTTTGCAGCAGAGCCATAACCTTGGCCGTGGGCGGCAGTTCGGCCAGGCGGCGGCGGATAGCCGGCAGCGCGGATTCGTCGCCGATCAACAGGTGCCAGTCGAAGTCCGCCGGGATGACGAAGGAGCCGCGCGGGCCGCCGATGCCCAGATATTGGCCGGGCTTGGCCTGAGCCGCCCAGCTGGTGGCCGGGCCGGCTTCATGCAGCACGAACTCCAGGTCCAGCTCCTGCCGCTCAGGATCGAAGCGGCAGGGGGTGTAGTCGCGCGCGGTCGGGCGGGGCTGGCCCTCGGGGTAAATCAGGGTTTCGTCCACCAGCGTCGGCAGCGCGGGCTTGCCGTCCGGGTGTTCTGGAAAGAACACTTTAAGGTGGTCGTCGAAGGAGGCGGTGGTAAAACCGGCCAGGTCTTCGCCGCCCAGGGTGACGCGGAGTAGTTTAGGTCCGAGCTGGCGGGTGGCGCGCACTTGCAGCAGGCGGAAGCGCAGCGGGTGGCGCAGGCGTTGCACGGTCAGATTGGGTGTGGTCATCGGGTGTCCTGTCTTGATGTCGTGGCTGGGCGCGTGGGGTTAGAGCCGCTAACAAAACCGCGCAGCGTACCTGAGTCAAGGCGCGCCGACGCAGGCAGTACAAGTGGTACGACAAGGAGGCGCAACGCAGGATCAGGGGTTTTGTTGGCGGGTCTTAGCCGGTGTCGCCCACAATTTGCTCACAGGCCTGCCGCAGAATAGCGGCGATGCGGCGCTGTTCATCCTCGTCTACGTTGGCGGTTCGCATCAGCGCTTGCTTCAATTCGCCGCGGGCGCGGGTCAGCTCCGGAATCCAGCTTCCGGCGGCGTCGTCCGGCGGCGGCATTTCTCCGGTCAGCGCGCGGCGGATGGAGTTCATCTTGCGGGCGATGTGCTGCAGCCGCGCCATCATCCATTCCACTTGCTCGCGGTTCTGTTCCAGGGACACGCGGCCGGCCTCCGCCAGCGCATAACATTTGCGGTTGCCTTCCTGGCTCACGGTGACGTGGCCCAATTCTTCCAGATAAGTCAGCGCCGGGTAGACCATGCCTGGGCTGGGGCTGTAAAAGCCGTTGCTGCGGCTTTGCAGCGCCTTGATCAGTTCGTAGCCGTGGCTGGGCCGTTCTTCCAGCATCGCCAGCAAGAGCAGTTGCAGTTCGTCGGAGCTGAATTTGCGGCCGCGGGTCATGCTTTCGTCGTCACCGCCGCCGAAGCCGCCGTGGCCGTGTCTGGCCGTCGCGTGGGGGCGATGACGCGCAAGGCGTCCGCCAAAGTGGCGGAGAAGGGTGTCGAGGCGGTGAGGCATGGCGGCTCTCCTATGGAAAATATATCTTAAGATATGTTTTTAGATATATAAAAGTCAAGTTCACGCTGCGGGAACGGTGTTGGATTGTGGTGTTTTTGGCGCAAGGCAGGGGCGGTTTACAAAGAAAAGCCGCCCAGAGGCGGCTATTAAAGAGGGGCGGTTTAGCGTCGCTAACAAAACCACGTAGAGAATCTGAGCCAAGGCGCGCCGACGCAGGCAGTAAAGTGGCGCGACAAGGAGGCGTAACGCAGGATCGGGGGTTTTGTTGGCGGGCTTTAATCGCCGCTGACCACGTCCACGCCCTTGGGCGGAACGAAGGCGAAGCGGGAGGCGGTCAGCGGCGGGTTCTGCCGCGGCGCGCTGAAGCTGACCTTGGTGTGGTTGCCGAAGCTGTCGGTCAACTCCATTTCCACCAGCATATTGGCCTTGAAGCCCATGCGGATGGCGCTGAAGCTGTTGTCGGCCTGCTTGGGGCTGGCGGACAGCCACTCCACCTCGCCGGTTTTGCCGGCTTCCTTCAGTTGATAGTTCTGTTCGATGGCGTTGTTGCCGGCCAGCAGCGCCGCAGGACTGGAGCCCAGGGCCGCGCCCTGCGCCTTGCGAGTGACTTGCGCCAGGTCTTTGTCGTAGACCCACAGCGTCTTGCCGTCGCCGACGATCAATTGTTCGTAGGGCTTGTTGTACTCCCAGCGGAATTTGCCGGGACGGGCGATTTCCAGCCGGCCGCTGGCTTCCTCGCGCTTGTTCTTGTTGCTGACCACTTGTTTGAAGTCGGCGCTCAGGGTTTTGTTGCCGGCGACGAAGGCCTTGAGCTGAGCGATGGCGGCGGCGTTGACGGCCGCTGGCAGCGTCAGGGCGGCGAGGATGAGTGTGGCTGAGATCGGTTTCATCTGCATGCGGGGAAATCCTTGCGGTGGGCGGCCCGGGCCGCGTGACCAAGATGGGACCGCCGGCGCGGCGCGGGGTTTCTTCGAGCGCGCCGGCGGCGTTGCTGGTTTGTTAGCGATTATTGCGGGGCGGCGTTTTCCACTGCCGCGGCTTCGTCGCCGGCCGCCGGCGGCTGGTTGAGCGCGTGCAAGGCCAGACCCAGCGATTTCAGCCATTCCGGCTTGTCCAGGCGCTCCAAGTCCAGGATGTCCGCTTCGGCGGGCTGGAAGGCGAACACGGGCTTGCCCAGATGGCTGTAGCGGATGTCGGCATGGGCCTGGCCGCGGACGCGCGGGCTGTCGAAGCGTATGGTCTGGCGGATGGACAGCAGGTCGCCGCCCCGGCTGACGTACAGATCGCTGACGGTATTGCTGTTCAGCGGGTTGGCGTCGGAGGCTTTGATCAGGCTATCAATCAGTTGCAGCAAGCTTTCGCTGCCCAGCGGGCCGGGCTTGATCTGCGGCTTGCGCGCGGCTTCCTGGCGCGCCACCTGGATCAGGCCGGCGATAATCTGGGAAGCCAGCTGGTTTTCCTGGGCGCGGCTCATGGCGATGCGTAGCCTGTAACGCGCGCCCAGTTCCGCCGCGTGCGGGTCCAGCGGCTGGAAGCTGAACGCCTGTTTGTCCACTTTGGCGTAGGCTTCGTCCAGCAGTTTGGGCATGGCCTGGTACATGGCCTGGAGCGGGAAGTTGTCGGCCACGCGCTGCGGCAGCCGCACGCGCAGGAACTTGCCCTCGTAGGCTTGCATCTCCGGTACAAACAGGTAGGCGGCGGATGGGTCCACCAGCAAGGACAGGTCCTTGGCGTGGAATTGCAGCGGCAATTGCACGCTGGTCAGCAAGTTGCGGCGTTCTAGGCGCAGCGCCGGAATCAGTTCCAGCTTGCCGCCGGGCACGTCCAGGGCGGCCTTGACGTTGAGGCGCATGCTGCGGGCGATTTGATCGGCGGCGGAGGCGGCCGCCTGCTCCAGCTGGCCGCCGTCTTCCTTGGCCTTGTCGACGTCGGCGACCTTCAGTTCGTCGAAGCCGATGTCGGCGTCGATGTTGTAGCCCTTGCTGTTCCAGTTTTGCAGCATGATCTTGCGGACGGCCTGGTCGGCGCTCTTGTTGGCGAGGGGCGAGACACAGCCAGTCAGCAGGGCGATGCCGCACAGCGCGGCGCATAGTCCCGATTTCTTCAGACGCATGAGTTTCCTTGAGCGAGATTCGGCGCGGGGCGGGCGGGGACGATCCGGCGCGAGCCGGACATTTTAACGCATCCGGCATCGCCTATGTCATGCGGCGCCGGGGCGCGGCGGCCCCGGCCGCGTGCGTCAGCTGAATTTATTGGTGATCGGGTAGCGCCAGTCCTTGCCGAAGCCGCGGTGGGTGACGCGCGGGCCCACTGGCGCCTGGCGGCGTTTGTACTCGTTGATCTTCAGCAGCCGCACCACGCGGCGCACATCGGCTTCGGCGTAGCCTTCGGCGATGATGGCGTCGGCGGACAGGTTTTCCTCCACGTAGCGCGCCATGATGGCGTCCAGCACCTCATAGGGCGGCAGGCTGTCCTGGTCGGTCTGGTCCGGGCGCAATTCCGCCGACGGCGGGCGGGTGATGATGCGCTCCGGGATGATCTCGCCTTGCAGGTTGCGCCAGCGGCACAGTTCGAACACCAGGGTCTTGGCCACGTCCTTGAGCACGGCGAAACCGCCGGCCATATCGCCGTACAGGGTGCAGTAGCCGGTGGTCATTTCCGATTTGTTGCCGGTGGTGAGCACCAGCTTGCCGCTCTTGTTGGACAGCGCCATCAGCAGGGTGCCGCGGATGCGCGCCTGCAGGTTTTCCTCGGTGGTGTCCTCGGCCAGGCCGGCGAAGCTGGGCGCCAGCGCCTGAACGAAGCTTTCGTACATCGGCCAGATTTCGATTTCGTCGTACTTCACGCCCAGGCGGTTCACCATGTCGCGGGAGTCGGTCACCGAGATGTCCGCGGTGTAGCGCGAGGGCATCATCACCGCGTGCACCTTGTCCGCGCCCAGCGCGTCCACCGCCACCGCCAGCGTCAGCGCGGAGTCTATGCCGCCGGACAGGCCCAGCAGCGCGCCGGGGAAGCCGTTTTTGCCGATGTAGTCGCGCACGCCGGTCACCAGCGTCCGGTAGACGCTTTCCAGCGGGCCGGGCAGTGCCGCTTTGGCGCCGGGCAGCAGGTCGCCGTTGTCGAAGTCGACGATCAGCAGCTCGTCGTCGTAGGCGGCGGCCTGGGCCACCACCTCGCCGGCGCGGTTGACTGCGAAGGAGGCGCCGTCGAACACCAGTTCGTCCTGGCCGCCGGTGAGGTTGACGTAGGCGAAGGGCAGGCCGGTTTCCTCGGCGCGGAAGCGCAGCACGTCGTGGCGGGTTTCAATCTTGTTGCGATGGAAGGGGGAGGCGTTGAGCACCACCACCACGTCCGCGCCCGCGTCCGCGGCTTCGGCGGCCGGGTCGACGGACCACACGTCCTCGCAGATCAGCACGCCCACCTTGGCGTCGCCCTGTTGGAACACCAGAGGCGCCGCGCCGGGGGTGAAGTAGCGGCATTCGTCGAACACTTCGTCGTTGGGCAGCAGCATTTTGTGATACTGGCCCAGGCGGTTGCCGTCGCGCAGCACGGTGGCGGCGTTGAAGCGCTCCGCGCCCATCCGGGCAGGGTGTCCCACCACCAGAGTGATGCCGTCCAGCTCCAGCAACTCGTCCAGCGCCTGGCTGCAGGCGCGGTAGAAGCTGTCGCGCAGCAGCAGATCTTCCGGGCTGTAGCCGGTCAAGGCCAGCTCCGGCGTGACCAGCACGTCCGAGCCCTGGGCGATGGCGGCGTGGGCGAGGTCGAGGATTTTGCGGGTGTTGCCGGCGATATCGCCGACAACGGGGTTGAACTGGGCGAGCGCGATACGCATCTTGATAGGGAACCGAATGTTTCGAGATAGATGGAATTTTACCTGATAGACGGCGCAAACGCCCGAGAGGAATCATGGTGTCGCTGCAATTGCATGAGAGAGTGGGCGCCTGGAGCGTGGAACAATGGGCCGGGCTGGGGGAGAGCGGCAACCTGTTCATGGGCCGCCCATGGTTGGAAGCGCTAGAGAGGGCCGCTTGCGTGGGCGAGGCCAGCGGCTGGCAGCCCTTGCCGCTGGCAGTGGAGCGGGAGGGCCGCTTGCAGGCGCTGGCGCCGGCTTATTTGAAGCGCCATTCGCGCGGCGAATACGTGTTTGACTGGGCCTGGGCCGAAGCCTATGCGCGCGCCGGGCTGCAATACTATCCCAAGCTGGTGGTGGCGTCGCCGTTCAGCCCGGTGAGCGGCCGCCGGTTGCTGGGCGCTCCGGAGGCCTGGCCGCAATTGATCGCCGGCCTGGAGCAGGTTGTGGACGAGCACGGCTTGTCGTCGGCCCATGTGCTGTTTCCCACGCGGGAGGAGGCGCAAGCGCTGGGCGAGGCCGGCTGGCTGTTGCGCGAGGGCGTGCAGTTCCATTGGCGAAACCGCGGCTACGCCGACTTCGACGCCTTCCTGGCCACGTTGAGCCGGGACAAGCGCAAGAAAATCCGCCAGGAGCGGCGCAAGGTGGCGGAGGCGGGCGTCAATGTGCGGGCCCTGCGCGGCGAGGCCATCCATGCCGAGGATTGGGCGTTTTTCTACCGCTGCTACCGCCAGACTTATCTGGAGCATCGCTCCGCGCCCTATTTGAACCCGGCTTTCTTCGCGCTGCTGGCGGAGCGGCTGGGTTCGCATTGCCTGATGTTCGTCGCCGAGCGGGACGGCGCGCCGCTGGCGGCCAGCCTGTGTCTGGAGCAGGACGGCGTACTGTACGGACGCTACTGGGGCGCGTTGGTCGATATTCCTTGCCTGCATTTCGAACTGTGCTACTACCAAGGCCTGGAATACGCGATCCGCGCCGGCCTGCAGTGCTTCGAAGGAGGCGCCCAGGGCGAGCACAAACTGGCGCGCGGTTTTGAACCGGAGCGGACATGGTCCTCCCATTACATCGCCGACCCGCGTTTCCGCGCGGCGATCGCCGGCTGGCTGCGGCGCGAACGAGAAGGGGTGGGCGAGTATGTCGACGCGCTTTTTTCTCATTCCGCTTACAAAACACTTGCGCCGGATGGATAGGGCTTATATACTGCGCAGCCTCTGTGAACGAAACGCCAAGCGCCTTGTTTCGCAGAGATTCTGGAGAGGTGGATGAGTGGTTTAAGTCGCACGCCTGGAAAGCGTGTTTAGGGTAATACCCTAACGGGGGTTCGAATCCCCCCCTCTCCGCCAGAATCAATAAAAACTGCCCTGGCGGTTTTTTTATTGCTCCGGTCCAGCCGGCGCAGACAAGCAAGACACCTCCGGAGAGGTGGATGAGTGGTTTAAGTCGCACGCCTGGAAAGCGTGTTTAGGGTAATACCCTAACGGGGGTTCGAATCCCCCCCTCTCCGCCAAAGCAAGCAAAAAGCCCTGACTGTTTCAGTCAGGGCTTTTTTGCGTTCGGCGTTTCTCAATCCAGCGCCTGAAAATCCTCGGTGCGCTCCGCCCAGGCGAAGATGGCGCTCAGTTCCGGCGGCGGCGTGGTCAGCTTGCGCAGGGTCAGGTCTATCCATGAACCGCTGACTTCGTGACGCGCGGCCAGCCGGCCGTCCTCTTTGTAGATTTCGTGGCGGATGCAAAAGCGTTTGCCATTCTGGCTGAGGCCGGCGATGGCCAGGCGCACATGAATGCGCTCGCTCAGCCGCAGTTCCTTGAAATACTCGGTCCACTCCTTGAAAATGACCGGGCCAAAGCCCAGCGCCTGAAATTGTTCAAAGCCGAAGCCCTGGCCGCGCAGCCATTCGATGCGGGCATGAGTGCAGAAATCGGCGTAGGCGGTATGGCGGACGTGCTGGTTGGCGTCGCAGTCGGACCAGCGCACTTCCAGCGGATGGCAAAACGGTTCCAAACCAATCTCCTCAAGCGGCAGCGGTTAGCATGAAGGCGGGGCGATTCATGATCTTGGCATTGCCCGCGCGCGGGGGTCAAGCGCTTTACCGTCGCCTGCTTCAGCTTAGGCGGCGGCGCAGGAAGGCCGTTGTTCCCTGTGAGATAGAAGATGGACGGCATCCAGCAGCACATAAGGTTCCAGGGCGATTCGATCGGCGGACTCGCGATTTTCATACGTGGTTTCGCGGAAAGGAGAGGCCGCGGTGCTGATGAGGGCGTCTTGACTGGAAAAGCTGTCGATATTAAGCGTGGCTAGGGAACTGCACGTTGGCAGTGGGCGATTGTTGGCGAGCGGCGCTTGTCCATTGTCGGGCCGTGTCGTTGCGGGGGAGAAGGGGATACAGATGCAAGCGTGGTTTCGACGAATCTTGTGTGCGGTCCTGCTCGCCGTGGCGGCGCAAGCGGACGCATCGCCTCCGTCTCTGCTTATCGCCATGGAGGATGACTGGCCGCCGTATTCGGAGCGCGGCGCCGATGGCGCGCCGCAGGGGCTGGCGCCGCAACTGGCGCGGGAGGCCTTCCGCCGCCAGGGCGTTTTGGTCAGCTTCGTACTGGTGCCGTTTGCGCGTTGTTTGATGTTGGCGCGGGTTGGCCGCGTTGCCGGGTGTCTCAGCGCCACCATTACCGACGATAATCGCGGACAGTTCTGGTGGCATCCAACGCCGATGTTCACCGAGGAGCTGGCCATCTTTTCGCTTGCAGCCGCTGATGCCGGGCTGAGTCTGCGGGACTTGGCCGGACGAAGAGTGGGCATTACTCAGGACTACACCTATCCCAGCGCTTTCATGAGAGATTCCAAAATCATAAAATCCGTGGCGCATTCGGATGACGACCTGATTCGCATGCTTTTGGCCCGCCGCGTGGATTATGTCTTGATGAACACGCGTCCCGGCCAGTTGCGCATCCGCGGCAACCCCGCCGCGGCGGGCCGCATTCGCAAGGTGGGGAGCATCAGCCAGGATGGCTTTTGGCTAGCTTTCTCCAAGGCGCGGCCCAAGGGCCGTGAGAACGCGGCGAAATTCGAGGCCGGCCTGAGCGCAATGCGTCGGGACGGCAGCTATGAGCGTCTATTGAAAGCCTTTCAGCCTCTGCCATAGAGCTTGTTCAAAGTCTGCAGCGCTTCGTGAAGCGTCGCACGGTGAGTACAAGCTCAAAATGCTCACGTGCCCCTCGTAAACTCCGCTTTTTCGCTCGTTTTGCCTTGTCTCGCCCTGGCTCGCGAGACTTTAGAACAGGCTCTTAGCGATGGTGACAGTTGGCGGCGCGGCTTGAAACCGCAAAAACAGCGCGTCGCGATCGTCATTATAGATTTGATTCGCATTCACAACTTTTTACACCGTTTTCCCGTGAATTTACCCGCAATTTACAAAAACGGCTGTTTTCAAAAAAAACACTTCATAACAGGCTGTTCTAATGGGAGGCGGTTTAGAGCCGCTAACAAGCCCTCGTAGAGAACCTGAGCCAAAGCACGCCGACGCAGGCAGTGCAAGCAGGCTCAACGTGAGGGGTTAGCGGGTCTTCAGCCGCTTCCAAACAGGACTGCCGCGCCTCTGGTTCAGAGCAGTCCGCTTGACCCTACAAGGTTTCCGCTTGCGCCTGGGTTGGCCCGCCCATCCTGAATACCCGCTCATATGGAGAAATAATAATGCGCTATTCGCCGCGACAGCTATTGTCGTTTGCCCTGCTATTGTCCTCGCCCGTTTGGCTTGCCGCCTGCGGCTCGCCGCAGCAACAGGCTGCCGCCGTACCGCAAGTCACCGTGGAAACCGCTGTGCCCGGCGACGTGCCCATGACCATGGAACTGGTGGGCGAAACCGCCGGTTACCGTGATATCGAGGTGCGCGCCCGCGTGGGCGGCATTTTGCTCAAGCGCACCTATGTGGAAGGCCAGCCGGTGAAGCAGGGCCAGACGCTGTTCCAGATCGATCCCGCGCCTTACCAAGCGCAGCTGGGACAGGCGAAGGGCGCGCAGGCGGTGCAGTTGGCCGCGCTGCAAAAAGCCGAAGCCGATCTGGAGCGCATCCGTCCGCTGTACCAAGAACAGGCGGTTTCCAAAATGGACTACGACAACGCGGTGGCGGCTCTGAACTCAGCCAAGGCGGCTAAACAATCCGCTGACGCCAAGGTCAAGGAAGCCCAGCTCAACCTGGACTACACCCGCGTCGCCGCGCCGATTCCCGGCTTGACTAGCAAGCAGGTGCAATCCGAAGGCAGCCTGATCCGCGTGGACGCCGCCGAGCCGCTGACCACCATTTCTCAGCTCAATCCCATCTACGTCAATTTCTCCATTTCCGAGCAGGACAGCCTCAATTACGAGCACAGCCTGTCCACCGGCAAAGTGAGCGCGGATGACGGCACCCTCCACCCGGTTCGCATCCGCCTGGCGGACGGCCGGGTCTACGCGCAAAGCGGCAAGCTGGATTTCCGCGACAACCGCGTGGATCCCAAAACCGGCACCATCAGCGCTCGGGCGCAATTTCCCAATGAGGACGAGCGTTTGCTGCCGGGCCAGTTCGTGCGCGTGCTGCTGGATCTGGGCGTGCGCAAGAATGTGCTGACCGTGCCGGAGCAGGCTGTGGTTCAGGCTCAAGCGGACAATCAACTGATGGTGGTGGGCGCGGACAACAAAGTGCAGGCCAGGATGGTCAAGCTGGGCGCTCAGGTGGGCGGCCGGGTGGTGATCGAATCCGGCCTCAAGGCCGGCGAGCGGGTGATTGTCGATGGCCTGATGCAAGCCCGTCCCGGCACGGTGGTCAAGCCGGTGACCGCCGCGCCGGCCAAGGCGTAAGGAGAGGCTTATGTTCTCGCGTTTCTTCATCAATCGCCCCATCTTCGCCAGCGTGTTGTCCATCGTCGTCGTGCTGGCCGGCCTGGCTGCGATGCGCGCGCTGCCGGTGGAGCAGTATCCGCAGATCGTTCCGGCCGTGGTGTCGGTGTCGGCCAATTACCCGGGCGCCACGCCGGAAACCATCGCCCAAACCGTGGCCGCGCCGCTGGAGCAGCAGCTCAACGGCGTGGAAAACATGCTCTACATGCAATCCAGCGCCGCTTCCAACGGCCAGCTCAGCCTCAATGTCTATTTTGCCGTGGGTACCGATCCGGACCAGGCCACCATCGACGTCAATAACCGGGTGCAGGCGGCGATGAAGCAGCTGCCGGACGAGGTGCAGCGCCAGGGTGTCACGGTGCGCAAGAAGTCCACCTCGGTGCTCAGCGTGATCTCCATCGGCTCGCCCACGGGCCAGTACGACCGCAACTACCTGTCCAATTTCGCTCTGCTCAACGTAATGGATGAGCTCAAGCGCATTCCCGGCGTGGGCGATGTGGCGATGATGGGCGGCACGGATTACGCGATGCGGCTGTGGCTGCGGCCGGACCGCATGGCCCAGCTGGGCCTGACCCCGTCCGACGTGGCCAAGGCGGTGCGAGAGCAGAACGCTCAGTTCGCCGCCGGCAAGATCGGCGCTCAGCCCACCAGCGCGCCCATCAGCTTTACTTATACGGTCAACGCCAAGGGCCGGCTCAGCGAACCCAAGGAATTTGAGAACATCATCGTGCGCTCGATGCCGGACGGCTCCAAGATCCGCGTCAAGGATGTGGCGCGGGTGGAAATGGGCGGCAACGACTACGATGTGCTCGGCACCCGCAACGGCAAGCCCAGCGTCGGCATCACCACTTATCTGCAACCCAGCGCCAACGCGCTCAAGGTATCCGCCGCCATCGCCGCCAAGATGGAGGAGCTCAAGGCCCGCTTCCCGGCCGGGGTGGACTACACCATTCCCTTCGACACCACCAAGTTCGTCAAGGTCTCCATCCACGGCGTGGTGGAAACCCTGCTGGAAGCCACGGTGCTGGTGTTCCTAGTGGTTTATTTGTTCCTGCAGAATTTCCGCGCCACGCTGATTCCCTGCATCGCGGTGCCGGTGTCGCTGATCGGCACCTTCGCCGGCATGCTGCTGTTGGGCTTTTCCATCAATCTGTTGACCCTGTTCGGCATGGTGCTGGCCATCGGCATTGTGGTGGATGACGCCATCGTGGTGCTGGAAAACGTCGAACGCATCATGAGCGAGCGGCGCTGCAGCGCCAAGGAGGCCGCGGTGCTGGCGATGGGGGAGGTGTCCGGCGCCTTGGTGGCCATCGTGCTGGTCTTGTGCGCGGTCTTCCTGCCGGTGGCCTTCATGGGCGGCATGACCGGCGTGATGTACAAGCAGTTCGCCGTCACCATCGCCATGTCGGTGATCATCTCCGGCATTGTCGCGCTGACGCTGACCCCGGCATTGTGCGCTTTGTTGCTCAAGCCCGGCCATCATCAGCCGCCGCGTTTTTTCCAATGGTTCAACCGCGCTTTTGAACGCTTGACCGGCCGCTATGTGTTGGGCGTGCTGTTTCTCAACCGCCGCGTCGGCGTCGCTTTCGGCCTGATTGCCGTTATTCTGGCGGCCACGGTCGGTTTGTACCAGAAAGTGCCGGGTTCGTTGGTGCCCAATGAGGATATGGGCACCTTGTTCGCCAGCACCGCGCTGCCGGACGCGGCCGCGTTGACTCGCACCGCCAAGGCCACGGCGGAATTCGACCGGCTGATGATGGCCAACCCCAATGTGGAAAGCGTCACCACCTTCACCGGTTTCGACATCCTGTCCGGTTCCAAGCAGACCAACCGCGGCACCAGCTTTGTTACCCTCAAAGATTGGGACCAGCGCAAGGCCAAGGGCGAGGACTCTTTCTCCGTGTCCGCCGAGTTCAATCGCCTGGGCCGCACCGTGCAGACCGGCGTGATGAGCGCTTTCAACCCTGCGCCCATCATCGGCATGTCCACTACCGGCGGCCTGGAGGCTTATCTGCAGGACCGCGGCGACCATGGCGCGCAAAAGCTCAGCCAGGCCGCGGAGAAACTGCTGGCCGCCGCGCGGCAGCGGCCGGAGTTCGCCAGCGTGACCACCACCTTCCGCGCCAACGTGCCGCAGAAATACCTGGATCTGGACCGTGAAAAAACCAAGGCGCTGGGTGTGGACATCAACCAGGTGTTCGACACCCTGCAAGCCACCTTCGGCCAGCTTTACGTCAACGACTTCAACAAGTTCGGCCGCACCTACAAGGTGCAGTTGCAGTCCGAGGCGGATTTCCGCGCGCGGCCGGAGGACATCGCCAATATCTATGTGCGTTCCACCGAGGGGGTGATGGTGCCGCTGTCCAGCCTGGTGGAAGTCAAATCCAGCTACGGGCCGGAGCTGGTGGACCGCTTCAACATTTTCAATGCCGCCAAGATACTGGCCCAGCCGGCGCCCGGCGTCAGTTCCGGCCAGGCCATCCAGGCGCTGGAAGAGGTGACCCGGCAAGTGTTGGGCAACGACTATGCGCTGGCCTGGAGCGGCAGCGCCTATCAGGAAAAACTGGCCGGCGGCACCGCCGCCACGGCTTTCCTGTTCGGCATCCTGATGGTGTTCCTGATCCTGGCGGCGCAGTATGAACGCTGGAGCCTGCCGCTGGCGGTGGTGACCTCGGTGCCCTTCGCGCTGTTCGGCGCTTTGCTCGCCGCCGTCATCGGCCATCAGGACAACAACGTCTACTTCCAGATCGGCGTGGTCACGCTGGTGGGCCTGGCGGCCAAGAACGCTATCTTGATCGTGGAGTTCGCCGTGCAGCAGCGTCAGCAGGGCTTGCCGTTGATGGATGCCGCGCTGGAAGCGGCGCGGCTGCGTTTCCGCCCCATCGTGATGACTTCGATGGCTTTCATCCTGGGCTGCGTGCCGTTGGTGATATCCAGCGGAGCCGGTTCCGCCAGCCGTCGCGCGTTGGGCACCCCGGTGGTGGGCGGCATGCTGGCCGCTACTTTCATCGCCACATTCTTTGTGCCGATGTTCTTCCGGCTGATCATGCAGGCGTCCGAGCGGCGCAAAAAGCCGGTTGCGGCGGAGGAGGCCGACCATGTTTAAACGCGCCCTGATTCCCTCATTGGTGGCGCTGATGCTGACCGCTTGCGCGGTCGGCCCCGACTATAGCCGCCCCAAACTGGAGCTGCCGGACAGCGCCCAGGCCCAGAGTCCGGCCATCGCCATGGACTGGTGGAAACAGTTCAATGATCCGGTGCTGGACCAGCTGATCGCAGAGGCCCTGAAACACAACCAGGACCTGGCCGCCGCCGCCGCCCGCGTCGACGAAGCCGCGGCCCAGGCCGGCATCGCCCGCGCCCAGTTGCTGCCGGCGTTGAACGCCAACGCCGGCTATCAGCGCGGCCGCACCTCCACGGCGACAACCACGCCGGGCGCGCCGCTGGTCAGCGACGTGCGCAACGCCAACCTCACCGCGTCCTGGGAACTGGACCTGTGGGGCAAGCTGCGCCGCGGCAACGAGGCGGCGCGCGCGGACTTCGCCGCCAGCCGCTTCGCCCGCGACAGTTCGAAGCTGGCGATCGCCGCGCAAACCGCGCAGACCTATTTCCAACTGCGCGCCTACGACGCCCAGCTGGACATCGCCAAGCGCACGCTGCAAAGCCGCGAGGAATCGCTGAAGCTGCAAACCAAGCGTTTCAAGGGCGGTTTGATCTCCGAGCTGGACCAGCAGCAGGCCGAGGCCGAAGCGGCTTCCGCCCGCGCCAAGGTGCCGCAGATCGCCAGCGCGCTGGCGCAGACCGAAAGCGCGCTGGGCGTGCTGCTCGGCTACTCGCCCAAGCAGCTGGTGGCCGGCGGCATCCAGCGCGGCCAAAGCCTGGATGCGCTGTCCGCGCCGCCGGAAGTGCCGGCGGGCCTGTCCTCCAGCTTGCTGGAGCGTCGGCCGGACATCGCCGCCAGCGAGCAGCAGCTGATCGCCGCCAACGCCCGCATCGGCGTGGCGCGCGCGGCTTACTTCCCCAGCATCAGCCTGAGCGGGGCGCTGGGTTCGCAAAGCCTGTCGCTGGACACGCTGTTCACCGGCCCGACGCGGACCTGGAGCTTCGTCGGCAACCTGGCGGCGCCGGTGTTCAACTTTGGCCAGACCGGCTACGCGGTGGACGCGGCCAATGCGCGGCAGAAGCAGGCGCTGGCGCAGTACCAAAAGACGGTGCAGAGCGCGTTCAAGGACGCGCTGGACGCCTTGTCCGGCTACAGCGCGGCGCGGGACATCCAGGCGGCGCAGACCACGCAGTTCCAGGCCTTGAACAAATCGCTGCGTCTGGCGAACCTGCGTTACGACAACGGCTACGCCAGCTATCTGGACGTGCTGGACGCGCAACGCAACAGCTTCCAGGCGGAACTGGGCCTGGTCAGCGCCAAGCTGGACCAACTCAACGCGGTGGTGGGCCTGTACAAGGCACTGGGCGGCGGCTGGGAAACACCGGCCAAGTCTTGATCCGCGGCAGCAAACGACAAACCCCGCCTTGGCGGGGTTTTTTTGCGGCCCAGTCCGAGTTGGGCATGGAACAGCCGCAGGCGCGGCTGGCGGCGGAGTTGTGCGGTAGTTTCGGCATGGCGGTTTCCGCGCCGGAACGGCCTTATGGGGTGAGGCTGGGCATTCTGGCCCGAGACAGTCAGACGGCCCCGTTCTGGCTGCGGCATCCGCGTCCGGCGGCGCGCGGGAGGACGCAATGGCTTGCCGCATGGAGCCTATGGAATTCCCGCGCGGGCATCGCCGCGCTCCATCTCTCCTTCACATGGCTAGCGGCCGCGCGTAGGGCGGGTGGAGCCGTGGGCGATACTTCCCTGCAGGGCTGGTGGGCTCAGGTGCGGACACCGACAATCACGTGCGAGGCCTTGAAGAAGGCGATGATCGCCTTGCCGACGGCCAGATCCAGACCATCCGCGCTCTCCTTGGTGACCATGGCCACCAGGGCGTCTCCGCCGTTGAGGCGGATTTCAACCTCGGTATTGATTGCGCCCGGACGCAGCGCCGACACCCGGCCTTCCAGGCGGTTGCGGGTGGAGAGTTTGATGCCGGCCTCGGGATGAGCCAGAACCACCCAGGGCGCCTTGATGATGGCCAAGGCTTCGCCGCCCACGGTCAGGCCCAAATTGGCGGTGCTGCGCTGGGTGATGACGGCGGTGATCATGTCGCCGCCCGGCAGGGCGATGTCGATCTCATCATTGACGACGCCGGGATGGATGGCGGCGACCTTGCCGGCGAATTGATTGCGGGCGCTAGTGAGCATGGAGTGTCCTTGATGTCGGATGGGTGGGTGTGTTTTCGCCATAGGCAATCTGCCGGCAGTATATGTAGAAGCGGGGGCCGCGCCTGTAGCTCTTTCGACCTAAGAACCTGTTCAAAGTCTGCTGCGCTTCGGCGATACGGCGTTGAAAGCGGCTTCAAAATGCTTATGTGCCACGAGTACATTTCGCTTTTTTGGGTCGTTTTTGCCTTGTTTCTTGCTAGCTAGGCGTAGAACCAGCTCCAAGCACCTATTGCGCTTACTCCGTATCGGAGAGCGCGAACTCTAGCGCGGCGCGGATATGAATCTGAGTGGTGTCGAATACCGGCACCGGCACGTCGGTCTGGCTCAACAGCAGCGGCAGTTCGGTGCATCCGAAGACTATGCCTTCGGCGCCGCGTTCGATCAGTTGCCGGATCACTTCCAGATAGGCGCGCTTGGTGGCCGGCGAAACCATGCCGCGGCCCAGCTCGTCGCGCAAGGTGCGCTGAATGAAATCGCGCGTATTCTGCTGCTCCGGGATCAAGGCGCGGATGCCGTGCCGGCTTAGCTTGTCCTGAAAAAACGGTAGTTCCATGGTGAACTTGGTGCCTAGCAGGCCGATGGTTTGCAACTGTCGCCGCGAGATTTCCCGAGCCGTCGCGTCGGCGATATGGATGATGGGGAGGCCCACTGCCGTTTCCAACGGATCGGCAACCGCATGCGCGGTATTGGCGCACAGCACAATGGCGTCGGCGCCGGCGGCTTTCAAATGCAGGCAGCCATTAAGCAGCAGCGCGTGAGTATGGTCCCAGTCATCCCATCCACGTCGCTGAATGTCGTTGAAATTCAGGGAGTAGACGACGCACTCGGCGAAGTTGAGGCCGCCCAGCGCGGCGTTGACGCCTTCGTTTAGATAACGGTAGTAATCCAGCGTTGATACCCAACTGATGCCGCCTAGCAGGCCGAGTTTTTTCATGGAGCCCCTTAATCGCGATTGAGGTGACGGAGTTTGAGCGTCCAAGGCCAAAATGCTTGGAAACGGGATTCGAAAGCCAAGAGTATGGCATGGAGTGGGGAGAGATTAGGTTACGTTCTTGCCGCGGAGGCGGCCCTGTGCATTCAGTTTGCGATATTGCGCGCACGGCAGTTAAAATGCATTTGGTATAATTTGATGGTGAAACATGGCACGCAAATATCGGAAAAGAAAGGAAAGCTTCGTCCAGCTTCTCGTCGCTGCGCCCTGGTACGTCAGCGCGATTTTAGCCGGGTTTAGCCTGCTGGGCTTGAAAAGTGTTCTACCTGCGATCTGGGCTAAAAATCCGTTTTTGAAACCGATAGCCGATGCTTTTTCCGCGCTGAGCTGGCCCATTGCGTTGTTCTTCCTGGCTGTAGCCGCGTGGTCTTTGTTGCGACGGACCGCCAAACCGCGGTTCAGCTTCAAGCTTGATCCGGTGGAGCGGCCAAGTGTGCCGCCGTTGGGCCTGGCGCCACGGGAGAATAGGGCGTGGAAGGAGCCGGAGGCTACCCGTGCGGAGCGGCCGGCGCAATGGACGCTGGCCTTGATTCGCGATATCGAATGGAAACGTTTCGAGGATGTTTGCCAGAAGTTCTACGAATTAAAAGGCATCCGTTCCGAAACCACGCAGCTTGGGCCGGACGGCGGCATTGATATTCGTTTGTTTCAGGATGATTCCGGCCGCGCCACCTCGGTAGTGCAATGCAAGGCTTGGGGTGAGCGTTATGTTGGCGTGAAGCCGATCCGCGAGCTGCTGGGGGTAATGACCCACGAGAAAATCGCTAAGGCTTTTTTCATGACTAGCGGCAGGTTCTCCGACGACGCCAAGATTGTTGCGCGAAGCAACCGCATTACGTTGATCGACGGCGAAATGCTGTTGACGCTGATTGAGCGCCTGCCAAGCGCTGCCCGGCAGCAATTGCTGGAGTTCGCCACTGCCGGCGACTACCGCACCCCTACCTGTCCCGGCTGCGGCATCGCTATGCGCCATGTCGCCGGCAAGGCCGGCCGCCCGGATTTTTGGGGGTGTCCTAACTACCCTCGCTGCAAGCAGATACTGGGAATGCGGCAAAAGACGGGGGAAGCGGCTTAGTGGGTGTCAATCAACGATGAACAGCTTGGCCCCGGTTTCGGTATGGGACAGGTGCGGCTCGGCGTCGTCGGCCACTTGGTAGCTGATGCCCGGCTTCAGGGTGAAGCTGCGGCCGTCCGCCAGCGTGGTGTGCAGTTCCCCTTCCAGGCACAACAGGATGTGGCCTTTGACGCACCAGTGATCGGCTCTGTAACCCGGCGTGTATTCCACCATGCGGACGCGGATGTCGCCGAAGCGCTGGGTGCGCCAATAGGCACAGCCGGTTTCGCCGTCGTGTCGGGTGGGCTCCAGCGCGGACCAGTCGCTGATTCCAAACGGGATGTCGGATATTTTCATGGGAGGCTCCTCTGCAAGGGTTCTAAGCGCTTGGTCATTGTCGCCTATGCCGCCCGGACAAAGATAGTCGTTTCACGTTTGAGCCAGGCGCGCGCGTGCCAACGCCTCCAATTGATCCAGCAGCGTGCCGGCTTCCTCGCGTCGGTCGGCTTCTAGCGCTTGTTCAATCTTCGCGCACAACTCCGCCACAGGCGCCAGCCTCGCCATGGCGAAAGCGCCCTTGGTGGCGTGTAACTGCTGCATCAACAGTGGCTTGTCCATCGGTTCCAGCGCCCGCCGCATCAGCAGGAGCGAATGGTTCAGCGCGTTCAGCAGTTCGGCGCGCCGGACAGCGGATAAAGGCGTGGGGGCTGTGGGACGCTGGGCGCTGGGGGGGCTCAGCGCCAGGTGTTTGCGGATCACCTGATCCAGCTCTTCCAGGGTAAAGGGCTTGAGCATGAGCTCGTCGATGCCGGCCTGAGCGCAGAGCGGTTGTTCCGCGTTGCCGGCCTGCGCGGTGATGGCGACGATGGGGGCGGAAAAGCCGTTGTCGCGCAGGGCCTGGGCCAGGTGGTAGCCGCTGATGTCCGGCATGCTCAGATCGGTCAGCACCAAGGCGTAATCCTGGCGGGCGGCTAGCGCCAGCGCGGCGGCGCCGTTGGCGGCGATGTCCGCCTGGTGGCCCAGTTCACAAAGCTGGTCCTGAATCAGCGACCTGATTGCCGGGTGGTCGTCCACCACCAGGACACGGGCCGCGGGCGCTGCCGGGATCGGTGTGACGGCGGGCGGCTTAACGGTTGGCGCGGCGGCGCAAGGCGGCAAGGGCAGGGTGGCGACGAAGGTGCTGCCCACCCCGGGGGTGGAGGTGAATTCAATCGTCCCCGCCAGCAATTCCGCCAGCTTTTTGCAGAGTGACAGGCCCAGGCCGGTGCCGCCGAAGCGGCGGGTGATGGAGGGGTCCGCCTGAGAGAACTCGGTGAAGACTTGATCGCGATATTCGGCGGGAATGCCCACGCCGCTGTCACTCACCCCAATGACCACCGGCGAATCCGAGCGGCTGTCGTCCTGCAGGTAGACTTCCAGCTGCACCTCGCCGCTGAGCGTGAACTTGATGGCATTGCCAAGCAGGTTCAGCATGATCTGCCGGACGCGGCCGGGGTCGCCCAGATAAGCCGGCGCCAGGTGCGCGTCTATCATGCAGGAGAATTCCAGGCCCTTGGCACGGGCCAGCGGCTCCATGACGGCCGCGGCTTCGCGACCGAGCGCGGCCAGATCAAAGGGGATGCTCTCCACGCTCATCAGCCCGGCTTCCACCTTGGACAGGTCCAGAATGTCGTTGATGATGGCCAGCAGCGCCTGCGACGAGTGCTTGGCTACGGACAAGCGCTCTTGCTGCGGCGCGGCCAAACCGGCCCGGCCTAGCAGGTCCAGGCTGCTGACGATGGCGTGCAGCGGAGTGCGGATCTCATGGCTGACCATGGCCACGAAAGAGGACTTGGCCTGGTTGGCCGCTTCCGCCGTTTGGCGCGCGGCTTCCAGCTGGCGTTCCAGCGCCTTGCGCGCGGTGATGTCCACTACATTGCACAGCAGGACCCGGATGCCCTGATAGCGCGTGGCCATCGTGGTGCTGTGCAAGGCCATGGCGCTGCCGTCTGCCAGCGCAAACTGGATATCCCGGTGGCAAGGCGTGGTGCCGAGCGGCGACGCGGCCAGGTGAGCGTCCAGCAGCTGCAGGTGCAGGGGCGGGCGGGAGATGGCTCCTTGCCGCGTCCACTGCCGCATCACTTCGTTTTCCAGCAGCACAGAGCCATCGGCGATGGACAGCAGAGTCAGGCCTGAAGGCGAGGTGTCCACCATGATGCGATTCAGGTTCTCGCTTTCGTAAATGCGTTGAGCGTTGCTAAAAGCGGGTTTGAAGATTCTCCGGTCCAGCAACAGGATGAAGGTCCACAGGCAGATCAGGGCGAACAGCAACGCGCTGAGATTGATGACCAGCGGCAGCCTCACGTCATTGAGCAAGCCATGCCAGGGAAACACTTGGATATGAACCCAACCCGGTGTGGGCAAGCGGGCGCGCAAGATGAATAGACCATCGCGGTATTGGAGGTCCGACACTGAATTGCTGATTGCCGGCAAGGCCATTTTGCGCAGTGCCGCGATGAGCTGCGCGCCTTGGGCCGCCTGGTGGCCAATGCTTAAATAGAACGCCCCCGAGGGGCTGGCGAGCAAGGTGGTTTCATCATTGATGTCCGGGCGCCAGGTGTTCAGCAAGGTATCGATGCGGATATCCCGGGCGAACACGGCGAAGGGCTTGCCGTGGGCCATGGCGGTTTGAGCCAGGCGAATAGTGGGGTGCTTGGTCAGTGGAGTGGCGGCGGAGCCTAGCCAAACTTGTTGGCGTTTGCTTTGGCTATCGGCGGTTGCTACGGGAGGCGGCATGGTCATGTTGGCGAAAAACTCACGCCACAGTTGAGTTCTTGCTCTTTGATCACTTTGCGCCAATGGCGACAATGGAGGGGGGACTATCGCCAGAAACTGCTGGTCCGGGCTATACAGATATGCGGTTAAGGATTTCCGCAATTCACAGTCCCCTCCGCATAGAGAGCTGGCGACATGCTCCGCTAGGACAAGATAAGGCTCGAAACGTGACGCTGGATACTGGGAGGATAGCTTGCCCAAGGCCAGTGTTGGGGGGAGAGTGGGGGAAGCTTGCAGCCAAGCTTGACCGTTACCCGTGGTGAACTGGCGTAGCAGTGTTGGGTTCCTTCTAGGCAGGGTTAACCAGGCGGCCTCCGCCTGGCTCACCTGGTGGTAGAGATCAATCGCATGTCCTCTTAGCACCACCTTCAAGGCCGTGTTTTCCGCGTCGAATACCTGATGGCGGTCGGACAACATCTCCTTGCCGGAAAGCCAGAGCGTCAGCATGGTCAAGGCCAACAGGGTCAGCGAAATGGCGATGCCGCCGCCAAACAGCGTGACGCGTTGGATGCGCCGCAAGCGGCTGAGGGGCTGGCTTTGGGGAGCGGGCGAGCTTGAGTTGCGCATGCGGCTTCCGGAAGGTGACTTGGCTAGGCGGTTGACCATATTCAGGATATTTGCTTAGCTATAAAAATAGAATGTCTTGAAAACAATTGTTTAAATTTCATGTGAACGACATGGCGACAGCGGAAATAAAAGTCTTCTTGGTGGATGACCACCCCTCAGTGCTCAGCGGCTTGGAGCACGCTTTGCAAGGGCAGCGCTCCATCCGCGTGGCGGGCAAGGCCAATAGCGCCACCGCTCTGTGGGACATGCTGGCCAGTCAGCCTTGCGACGTGCTGGTGTCCGATTATTCCATGCCCGGCTGTGAATCCGGCGACGGCGCGGCCATGTTCGAGCGCTTGCGCCGGCTGTACCCGGAACTGGGCATCGTGGTGCTCACCATGATGGACAACGCCCTGGTGGTGCGCTCGCTGCGCGGCTTGGGCATTCACTGCATCCTGAGCAAATCCGACGCCGTTGAGCACCTATTGCCGGCGGTTTACGGCGCCATGGCCAAAACGGCCTACTTCTCGCCGGCGGTGGAGCGTTTGCTGGAGGTCGACCACCTGGCCCAACCCGCCGACAAGCGTGCCTTGACCGCGCGCGAAGCCGAGGTGGTGCGGCTCTTTGTCGCCGGGCTCACCGTCAACGACATCGCCGCCAAACTCAAGCGCAGCAAGCAGACCATCAGCACCCAGAAAGCCAGCGCCATGCGGAAACTGGGCGCGGAACGCGACGCGGACCTCTTGCTGCTGTACAAGTCCTGATACCTTCCTTTTCTCCCGGCGGCCCTTCCTTGGGGCCGCTTCCCCGCCGCGGGTTCCCGCGCATCCTGCCTGTCTGCTAACGCATAGGCCGGTCAGTATAGTCGTTTTAGCGTGTGATCCCCGCTGAGCAGCGCGCATTTCGTACTGGTCAAATATCCCCCCGCACCGAGCATGGCTAAGCTGCCGGATTGGATTTCGCCTGGGCCTGAAAGACGGCAGGCAGGCGAGCATGGCGTTTAGATTGAACTGGGTGCTCTGTTGATGGCGGGTGGCGTTTTAAAGTCTGGCGGTGCGCATGGGCACGCTTAAAAAAATCCTGGTCTTGTTGGCCGCCGTTTTGCTGACGCTGAGCTTATGGGAGCTGGCGCAGCGTTGCTTCATCCTTAGTCCCTCGTATCAAACTGGCAAAACCCCGCAAGATTACGGCGTGACGTACCAGGAGACCTGGTTGCCGGTTGCCAAGACGGAAGGTGGCGGCCTGGTGCATGCATGGTGGTTGCCGGCCGAATCGCCCGCCGCGCCGGCGGTCTTGTTTCTACACGGCAACGACAGCACGCTGTACACCGATATTGATTTGATCCTCAGCCTGCGCCGGCTGGGCCTGGCGGTGATGGCGATCGACTACCGCGGCTACGGCGGCGGCGCCTGGTACTTGCCGTCGGAGCGCTCGGTTTACGCCGACGCCCGGGCCGCCTGGCAAGCGTTCATGAAGCTATCGCCGGAGGCGTCCAAGCATCTGGTGTACGGCCATTCCTTGGGCGGGGCCATCGCCATGGATTTGGCCGCGGTATCGCTGGGGGTGGACGGGGTGATTATCGACGGCGGCTTCTTGTCCATCGCGGGCATCGCCAAATCCTATACCGCTTCATGGCTGCCGTTTGACGCCCTGATCCGCCATAACTTCTCCTCCTATTCCAAACTGCCGGCCATTGCCGCGCCAAAGCTATTCATTCATTGCTCCGGCGACGAGGTGGTGCCGATCGAGTTGGGTGAACGTCTATATCAACTCAGTCCGCAGCCTAAAACCAAGTTGTTTATGCAAGGTGGTGATCATGATGGTTGTTATCGGCGTGCTGGCGCTGAGTGGGGTGGGCTAATTCGTACTATGGCAGAAGCGGCTGAGTAGCTTCTCATAAGTTTCTCGTTGTTTTCCTTGTCTGTTTGTTGTTTGTGCGTATTGATGATGTGTTTTTATGCTATTTGTTAACGATCGTGGTTAATGAATTTTTCATAAAGCGGACGTCGTATTTATTTAATGTTTAAAATAAGTATGTGCTTTTGGTTAATTCTCGCTGTATTTATAGTGCTGTAATTATTTCGTACTAGTCATATTTTTTTCTTGATGTCGGTGTGTATATTTCATGGTTCCAATCAACTTTAGTATGAGGTTTTTATGTTGAAATTAATCGGACTGGTTGTGGTGACTTCTAGCATTTTTTGTGTGGGAGTGGCCAGTGCGCAGGACCCTGTTTATCAACAGTCGACTCAATTTCATGTCAAGGGACTTATTAAGCCGACTGCGTGTAAATTGATTTTTGAGGGCGGGGATACCTGGGATTATGGCATTATTGCTAGTAGCGAGATTGATGCAGAAAGTGGCGGGGAGAAATTTATTAGAAGGGAGGGCGATACTCGAAAAATAACCATACAATGTGATAGCGATACTAGTGTTCGTGTCAAATTTGTTGATGCCTTTTCTGAAAACAAAGGAAGTAAAGGTGCGTTTGGCTTGAATAAGACATCTAATGACAAAAAATTTGGTATTCATTACTTCTCACTTCAAGGAGCCCCGGTGCTTACGGATAGTAGTGGCGCTGTAGATGGTGCTGTCTTTGGGCGTAGTGAGAATCAAGATAATTGGCATAAGGTTGGGTTCAATCATGATTGGGTGTGGGCTGATAATTTCTATACGCCTATAACTCAGGAAGGCGTGCCTGTTCCATTTACAAGTCTGACCACAGCTATTAAATCGGTTGTTGCATTAAATAAGGGTTTGGGGTTGGTTGAGGAAGAGGAATTTAGAGGGACGGTTACTATGGAGTTGTGGTATTGACATCTAGTTAATTTTTCTTGTTATTAATGGCTTTGTGCTGATTTTGCTGAGCCCTTTATTAACCCCCTTCTCTTGTTGTGTTTTCTTGACGGAGAAGGGGGGGTGGTGAGAAATGATTAAAATAATGCCGATGTTGTTTTTTGTTTTTGTAAATGTGGTTCTGGCAGCAGGGATGCAGCCGGAAACTACATTGGTACTGCTGGATGAGACGGATGGTAGTGGGTCGATTTTGGTGAAAAATACGGATAATTATCCTTTGCTTTTGTATTCCAAAATTGAAAATCTTCCAGAGCGTAATGAAAAGGACGTAATGATAATGCTGACGCCGCCGGTGGCACGCGTTGAACCTGGTGATCAGCAGCAAGTGCGATTTATGTTGGTGAATAAGAAGGGGCTGCAGACCCAGCAAATGAAACGGGTAATTTTTGAAGGGATTCCTCAAGGTTCCACAGGAAACTCTTCACAAGTGGCTATTTCTGTACGTCAGAACCTACCATTGATTATTCATCCTAAGAATTTGGCGGTACACCGCGAACCATGGAAGTTGCTGAAATGGTCGATGGGAGCTGGGCAACTGCTACTGGAAAATGACAGCCCTTATGTGGTGCGGATGGCAGAGGTGGTACACCTCAAGCCGCAGGGTACTGCGGTGCAGTTGGAGCATAACTATGTGCTGCCGGGGCAGAAGCTGTCGTTTCCAGTAGCAGATACAGAGGCCGAGGCGGTTACGCTGTATCCCGCGACCTTGTATAGCTATACGGTGGACAGCTACGACGCGCCTTTGACGGCCAAGGCCGGCTAAATTGGCGGTTTGGCAAGAGCTCCCGGCCTACTGTGGGCGTGGGGAGGCGTGGGCAGCCTTGCTGTTGGCCTTGGGCGCGACGCCGTCGCTGGCGCTGGGCGCGGAAGTGGCTGAAGACGCGATGTTCGACGCCGATGTCTTGCGCGCGCGCGGCCTGGACCCGGCCTTGGCCGAGTACTTTCGCGGCAAGCCGCGCTTTGCCGAGGGCCGGCAGCTGGTGAGCTTGTCGCTCAATGGCGAGGCATTGGGCGAGGTGGAGGCGGAGTTCGACGCGCAAGGCCAGTTGTGCTTCAGCCCGGCTTTGTTGGAACAGGCGCGTTTGCAAGGTCCGCCGCCGGATGAGGCGGAGGGCGTCTCCGTGGCGCCGGCCTGCTACGACTTTGTCGGCGCTTGGCCGCAGACCCAGGTGCAGTTGAACCCCAACCTGAACCGGGTGGCGCTGTTGGTACCCACCGCGGCCATCCTGCCGCGGCCGCAAGAAGAGATTCAGCTGGAAAGCGGCGGCGTCGGCGGCATGCTGAACTACGACCTCAGCGCGAGCAGCTATCAGGGACTGGGCAGCGGCAGTCGCAGTTTGTCGCTGGACACCGAGGCTGGCCTCAACGTTGGCGACTGGATTGTACGCAGCCGCCAGTTCTATTACTCCAATAACGGCCAAGGGCAGTTCAGCGACTTGGGCGCTTACGCCCAACGCTCCTTCGTTTCCCAGCGCGCGCGTCTGCAGTTGGGCGTGATCAATGTCGACAGTCCGCTGTTTGCCGCTGGCCAGTTGCTGGGCGCGCAATGGACGCCGGAGAGCGGACTGGAGCAGGGCGGCCCCGGCGCGCGGGTGGAGGGCATCGCCAATAGCGTGGCGCGGGTGGAGGTGCGGCAGGCGGGAGTGTTGATCCATATTGCGCAAGTGCCGGCCGGGCCCTTCTCTTTTGACCATATCCGCCTCAACAACCGCCATGTCGATCTGGAAGTGACGGTGGTGGAAAGCGACGGCGGCGAGCGGCGTTTCATCGTGCCGGCGGCAAGCTTGGCGCTGGATGCGGCCGCGCCGCTGGGCTATTCGCTGGCCATGGGGCGTTTGCGCGATGTTGCCGACGACGGCGTGGAACCCTTGCTGCTGACCGGTTCCGGCAGTTGGGCGCTGGGGCAACGGGCGCAAGGGACGTTGGGTGCGCTGAGCACGCCGCAATACCAGGCCCTGGGCCTGGGGGCGGATGTCGGCCTGGGCGCGGACACCAGCTTGAGCGCGCGCGGGGTGGCTTCCCTGGCGCGGGAAGAGGGCGTGTTTGGCCATCAATCCAACTGGGCGATGAGCACGCGGATGAGCGAGGCGATGAGTGCGTCTTTGTCCGCCTCGTTTCAGTCCGAGGGCTACCGCGATCTGGGCGAGGCGACGACGGCTTATGGTCGAGAACAGGCCGGCGAAGCGCGCAAGCGCCGCACCCGCGCCCAGTATTCGGCCTCCCTGGGCTGGAGCCATCAGCGCGCCGGCAGCTTCCGGCTGTCCTATTCCACCAGCCGCAGCTTTGACGGACATGTCACCAGCCGCTGGCTGGGCAGCTGGGGCAAGTCTTTCAAGCGGATGTCGCTGAATCTGAACGTGGAGAACGGCCGCAATTCCTTTGACGGCCGCCGTTATCAAGCCTGGTATCTGAATTTCAGCATGCCGCTGGAAAAGCGCCGCATCAACAGCACGGTGCGCAGCAGCGGCGGCGACACCAGCCTGAATACCTCGGTCAGCGAAACCGTCAATGAGTATTGGGGCTATCAGCTGAGCGCGGAACAGAGCCGCCGCGGCACCGGGGTGAGCGCCAATGTCAACGTGCAACCGCGTTACGCCAGCGCCCGGCTGGGCATGGGGCAGAACTACGCCGGCCGCCATTTTTCCGCCGGGCTGAGCGGCGGCCTGGCCTTCCACCGCGACGGCGTCACCGCCTCCCCGGCGCAGATCCAGGACAGCTTTGGCGTATTGTCCACCGGCAAGGTGTCCGGGGTGCGGGTCAACACGCCGGGCGGCGCGGTATGGACCGATGCCGGCGGCCGCGCGGTGATCCCCAGCTTGACGGCTTACGACGTCAGCCGGCTGGAAGTGGATGTGAAAAGTCTGCCGCGCACGGTGGAGCTGAAGAACGGCTACAAGGAGCTGAAAGTTAGTCGTGGCGCGGTGCGTCATGTTGAATTCGATGTGTTCCAGACCCGCCGCGTGTTGTTGGAGGTCAAGGATAGCTTGGGCCAGCCGCTGAGCGCCGGCGGATCGGTGCTGACGGCGGACAATCGCTTCGTCACTACCGTGGTGGAGGGCGGCAAGGTGTTTCTGGACAATGCCGAGCCAGGACAGGCGCTGACCGTGACCACGG
The DNA here is from genome assembly GCF_015291765.1 of Chromobacterium sp. Rain0013. Lineage (NCBI taxonomy): Bacteria > Pseudomonadati > Pseudomonadota > Betaproteobacteria > Neisseriales > Chromobacteriaceae > Chromobacterium > Chromobacterium sp. Rain0013. The sequence goes on along the minus strand of NZ_CP031514.1, from coordinate 3,904,832 downwards.
CCAACGGCAACCGTTGCCAGCTGGATTTCACGCTGCCGGAGACGGTGGACGAGCAGGTGTTTTACGAGCAATTGGACGCGGTATGCCGGGCGGAAGCGTGAGCGAGGAGCATGGAATGAAGTCGATGATTAAGCGGGCAACGGCCGGTCTGGCCGGCCTGCTCTTGTGCCAGGCTGTCTTGGCCGGCAACTGCGTGATGCGCTTGAGCGGCGAGCAACTAGATTACGGTGTGTTGAACAAGGGCCAGACCGCGCGTTCCTCCGCCGGGATGCTGGCCTTGGGCAAGCGGCGGATGACGCTGAGCATCCAATGCGAGGCGCCAATCGCCATCCGGTTGCGGCTGGAGGCGGAGCCGGCCGCCAAGGGCATGGCGTTATGGAGCGGCAAGGGCCACTACCGGATGACCATGGGCGCGGCGCAGCTGGACGGCCAGCCGGTGTTGCTGGCCGCCGCGCGCACCGAACAGGCGGCGTTGGAGCCGGCCGCGGCGGAGGTGGCGGTGGACGCCGAACATACAATATGGGCGGTGGCGGACGGCAAGCCGGCGCGCGGCAAGCTGTTCACGGCGCAAATCTGGGTGGACGCGCAAGTGGCGGCCAATGCGCTGCGCGCCCGCGATGTGGAGCATTTGAGCAGTGGCGGGCGCTTGCTGTTGGAGAAGGGGGAGTCCTAAGAATGAGTTTACGATCTCGCGAGCTAAGGTGAGACAAGGCGAAAATAGCTGAGAAAGCGGAGTGTACACACGGTACATGAGCATTTTGAAGACGTTTTCAACGCCGTATCGCCGACGCGCAGCGGATCGTAAACAGGTTCTAAGCTGTAGACGCTCAGACCTGCTCTGACAGTCTCTCTATTCCGCTTGCAGCCTGTCCGGGCGGGTGTCATCGGCTTGACGCTCCGCCCCCGTCTCAGTACTCTTTGCCTCGCGCTGCGCCAAATAACGCCGCGCCGGGCAGGCAAGCCTATTTTTCCCTTATTCGCAGACAAGCAAAGTCCGTCTGGACTGCGTACGTCTGTTGCCACGCATCTGCATCTGAGCAGGGCGTGGCAGGGAGCTCCTTTGGAGCTGCCGGCCTTAATAAGGGAACCGGTCTTGCCACCTTGTCACGCTCCTGCTCTTATCCGAGCAGGCTTCCAAAGCTGACTTGGAGACTGCAATGACTCCACTGTTTTCCCTCCTTCCTTTAGCCAAACCGCCTCCGGGCAACGGACAAGATCAACTGCGCCTGCGGTCCCAAACCTTGGATGCTTGTGCGCTGGCCTTGAACGGCTTCTCTCTATTGCGTTCCACCTTGGCTGCACTCCAGGCCAAGTCCATTCCCGGCTCACATCAATATGTATTGACGCGTTTATCCATCGAAGTGCTGGATGATTACGCCGCTCGCCTGCGACAACTCAGTTCCACTGCTCAAGATGAGCGGCAGGGAGCGGCGTCATTGCCTTTCCAGACAAGCGTCGGCGGAGGCGCGCGCGCCAATGCTACGGCCGTGGCGTCCGTTCGCGGCCTCAAGCGCTCAATCTAGGCGTTCAATCGCCTGCCGTCTTTAGGAGAGCCTTATGTCGCAATGCCATGAGTTTGCCACGTGTCACAGCAAGGCGTTTGTCATGAAGCCCACCGTGATGCAATTGCACAGGGACTTGCTGTCAGGCAATACCAGCAGCGTGGCGCTGACGGAGCAGGCGCTGGCCGCCATCGCCAGCCACCAGGAGGCCGGCGAGCGGGCTTTCACCCTGGTGGACGCCAAAGCCACGCTGGCCACGGCCCGGCAGGTGGACGCCGCCGGGGTCTATCCCACTCCGCTGGCGGGTATTCCCGTATCGGTCAAGGATCTATTCGATATCCAGGGCCAGGTCACCACCGCCGCTTCCCTCGTGTTCACGCACAACCCGCCGGCGTCCCGGGATGCTGCCGTGGTGGCGACGCTGCGCGCCGCCGGCGCGGTGTTGCTGGGGCGTACTAATATGAGCGAGCTCGCATGCTCCGGCCTGGGGCTGAATTCGCACTACGGCACGCCGCTTAATCCCGGAGATCCGGAGCGCGTGGCGGGCGGCTCCAGTTCCGGCGCGGCGGTCAGCGTGGCCCTGGGCATGAGCGCGGCCGGGCTGGGCATCGATACTGGCGGCTCCGCGCGAATCCCCGCCGCCTTTTGCGGCCTGGTTGGCTTTAAACCCACCGCGCGGCGGGTGCCGATGCAGGGCTGCCTTCCTTTATCGCCGTCGCTGGACTCCGTTGGAACGCTGGCGCGTTCGGTTTCTTGCTGCGCCATCCTGGACGCGGTGCTCAGCGGCGGCTGGACGCCCTCCCACGCGCGCGGCCAGCCGCCCGATGTAAAAAAACGCCGTTTCTACGTGACTGACGATTATCTTTCCGAGCACGTGGACTCCGCCGTGGCGCAGGCCTTTGACGACGCCCTGGCACGCCTGTCTCAGGCTGGCGCTCGCATTATCCGTTTCGATTTTCCCGAGTTGGAGCGGATTGCGGACATGGAGGCTCAAGGCGGGTTGGCGGCGGCGGAGGCTTGGCGGTGCCACGGCCCGTTGCTGGAGGGCGAGGGCTGCGCTTGCTATGACCGGCGCATTGTCCGAGACCTGCGACAAGGGGCCGGCCTGAGCGCGGTCAGGTATCAGGAACTGATGGAGCAACGCCGCGAGCTGCAAGCCGCTGCCGCGTATCGCTTGTCCATGGCCGACGCCTGGCTGATGCCCACGGTGGCGATTTTGCCGCCCAAGCTGGCGGAGTTGGAGAACGAGGACGTTTACGCACGCCTGAACCGGCTGGTTCTGCGCAACAGTGCCGTCGTCAATCTGTTGGACGGCTGCGCGGTGAGCTTGCCGCTGACGGATCAGATTGGTTTGAGCGTGTGCGGGCTGCATGGCCGCGACTCCCATATTTTGAAAATAGCCGCCGGCGTTGAACACGCGCTGGCTCACCCATAAGGAGAGCGGCGATGAAAGACCAATTGCCCGTGATGGAGCAACTGAAACAACTGAATCAGGATTTGCTCGAGGCCCGGCCGGATCAGACCGCGTTGTCTCAGCTTGGCCGGCAGATGGCCGAGCAGTGCGCGGAAATGGACGCTTGCCTGTTGCAAGGCTTGATGGAGATTCGTTCGGCTCATGTCGGCTTGCAAGCCATCCTGACCTTGCTGCAACGCCGCGACGAGCCCTTGCTGTTTAGCAGCGAGGAGGCGGTGGCTTTGCTGGAACCGGTGCAACAGCGTCTGTATCACGGCTTGAACGGTCTTAACCGCCTGGTTTGAGCCTTGCTTCCGCGCCCGCAATAAAGCGTGGCTGAGCCGGCTTTTCGTACTGGTCAGATATTTTTTCGCGGAGCGTTTGCGCATACTTTGCCCATCTTATGCGGCGTTCTTTGCATAGGGTCTCACGCCGATCCCCCGGTGTTGAGCTGCCTAGTGTCTATTGCAAACCCATCATGTTTGCCTCCCTCTCCCTGCGTGGAGAGGGATATTTTTTTAACCGGAACCCCGCTCCGGCCTGTCGGCATGCGCTGATCGCGCCGTTTGCGAGCCATCTGCCAGGAGAACGCATGAACTTCAATATGAATGCCGCCCAGTTCCAGCACAAATTGGCCGAAATGGAGGAGGAAAACCTCATGCTGCGCTTGCAGCTGGATGTTTACCGCGATGAGCTGTTCAAGAAGTACGAGTCGTTTCTCGATGAGAAACTGACAACGGAAATGGAGAAAAAACTGAGCTTGGACGTGCGCAAGGCGGAGGCGGACATGCGGCATAGGTTGCAAGAGGAAATCAAGCTGCTGAAGGAGGAGCTGCAGCGCCTGCGTGGGCCGGCCAAATCCGAAATCAAGCTGAACAAGGTGGACAAGGCGGTTGAGGTGCCGACTTTGTTGGCCACGGCCTGAGAGTTAACCCCGCCCTTGAACGCGAGGCATGTACTGAGACGGAGCCCGACGGCGGAATCAATGGAGTGTAGTGAATGAGAGCGTTACTGTTGTTGTGTTGGTTTGTTCTGGCGCTGGGCGCGGCGCAAGCGCAGATCGTGGTAGGGAAGGATTACCTGGTGTTGCCCAAACCGCATCCGGTGTCCAGCGGCGAGCAGATTGAGGTGGCGGAGTTTTTCTCCTACCCATGCCGACATTGCTACTCTCAAGACGCCGCGATATCCGCCTGGCTGAAGACCCAGCCAGCGGACGTGCGCGTGGTGCGCAAGCATGTGGTGTGGGGCAAACCGATGGAAGGGTATGCGCGGGTGTTCGCCACCTTGAACGTGTCCGGCCTCTCGGACCGTTTGCATGGCGCGGCCTTCCGCGCGGTGCAGCATGACAAGGTCGATCTGAGCAAGGAAGCGGAGTTTGAGAAGTGGTTGCGCCGCCAGCCGGGCGTGGACGTTGCCAAGACCATGGCGGTGTATCGATCCTTCGCGGTGAAGGCTCAAGTGGAGGCTATCGCCCAGTTCACCAAGGATTACCGGATCTTCAGCACGCCCATGCTGGTGGTGGACGGCAAGTACGCGATTGCCGCGGCCCCGCCGGAGCGTACGCGGGAGGTGCTGGACGCCTTGCTGAGCAAGGTGCGGGCGCAAAGAGACGGTTTAGTCTGAGAACCTGTTCATAGTCTGCTGCGCTTCGTGAAGCGTCGCACGGTGAGTACAAGCTCAAAATGCTCATGTACCACGTGACCATTCCGCTTTTTCGCTTGTTTTCGCCTTGTCTCGCCCTAGCTCGCGAGACTTTGAACAGGTTCTGAGTCTGTTCTAAAGAACGCCGCCCCTTTCGGGCGGCGGCATCGTTTTTGCCCCCGTGCGCAAACGGGGTATGATGTCAGGCCGTACGTTTATTGCGCTTGCACACTCCGCCGCCCATGTCTCAGCACACTTTCTCCCCGGATGGGAACGCCCATCTCAGCCCCAAGGCCTGGTATCAGGCCGCCAGCGAAAAACCCGGTTTCATCCACGACGAGGCCCAGGCCGCGGCGATTGAGGAGCTGGACTTGCTGTGGCACCAACTGGTGGAGTTCAAGAACAAGCGCAACCGCTTCCTTGGACGCAGCCTGCGCAGCCCGGATGTGCCCAAGGGCCTGTATTTCTGGGGCGGGGTGGGGCGCGGCAAGAGCTTTCTGATGGACGCCTTCTACGCCTGCGTGCCGTACCGCCGCAAGCGTCGCATTCATTTCCACAACTTCATGGCCGAGGTGCACCGCGAGCTGCGCGCGCTGGCCGGCAGCAAGGACCCGCTGCTGGCTTATGCCGACAAGATCGCCCGCGACACCCGCCTGCTGTGCTTCGACGAGTTCCACGTCAGCGACATCGCCGACGCGATGATGCTGGGCCGGCTGCTGTCGGCGCTGTTCGAGCGCGGCGTGGTGCTGGTCACCACCTCCAACTACGCGCCGGACGGCCTCTATCCCAACGGCCTGCAACGGCAGAACTTCCTGCCCACCATCGAGTTGATCAAGCGCGAGCTGAAAGTGCTGAACGTGGACGGCGGCAACGACTACCGGTTGCGAGAGTTGACGCGCGAGCCGCTGTTCATGGTGCCGGCGAACGCGGCCAGCGAGGAGAAAATGGAGCAGCTGTTCCAGCGCCTGAGCCACGGCGTGGAGCAGAAGAAACGCTCCATCCAGGTGCTGGGCCGCGAGATTCCGGTCAAGCGTCTGGCCGCCGGGGTGATCTGGTTCGATTTCCTGGCCCTGTGCGACGGCCCGCGCGCGCAAACCGACTACCTGGAAATCGCCACCGAATACCATACCGTCTTTGTTAGCGGCATTCCCAAGATCACCGCGCGCGAGGCCTCCATCGCCCGCCGCTTCACCTGGCTGGTGGACGTGTTCTACGACAACCGCGTCAAGCTGGTGGCCTCCGCCGCCGCCGAGCCGGAGCAGCTGTACACCGAAGGGGTGCAGGCCGGCGAATTCTTCCGCACCGCCAGCCGGCTGACCGAAATGCAGTCACGCAGCTATCTGGAGCTGCCGCACCAGTCCGTCGGCCAGACTCACGACCAGCCGCCGGCCGGCGTGGTGCTGTAAACGGCGACGCGCATGAACGCCGGCGGCCTGCTCCAAGAAGTGAGAGCTTGCCGGCTGTGCGCGGACAAGCTGCCGCATGGTCCGCGCCCGGTGCTGCAGTGGCATCCGGATGCGCGCATCCTGATTGCCGGCCAAGCGCCGGGGCGGCGCGTGCATGCGTCCGGCCTGCCGTTCGACGACCCCAGCGGCGAGCGTTTGCGCGATTGGCTGGGCGTGGACAAAACGGTGTTTTACGATGAGACCCGCATCGCCATTCTGCCGATGGCTTTCTGTTACCCCGGCACCGGCAAGTCCGGGGATCTGCCTCCGCCTCCGCAATGCGCGGCCGCCTGGCGTCAGCCCTTGCTGGCCGGCCTGCCTCATCTGCAATTGACGATTTTGCTGGGTCAGTACGCCCAGCGGTATCACCTGCCTGGCCGTTATCCGCGGCTGACCGAGGCGGTGGAGCGCTGGCGCGAGCACTGGCCGGCGCTGTTGCCCTTGCCGCACCCCAGCCCGCGCAATCAACTGTGGCTGCGCCGCCATCCCTGGTTCGAGGCCGAACTGCTGCCGGCTTTGCAGCACAGGGTGGCAGAGGTGCTGGAGCGCGGCTGAGAACCGGTTTACGATCTGCTGCGCGCTGTGAAACGTGGCTCGGTGAGTGCAACTTCGAAATGCTCATGTACCACGTGTACATTCCGCTTTCTCAGCCGTTTTCGCCTTGTCTCGCTCTTGCTCGCGAGACTGTGAACAGACTCTAAGCACTATTCACCATCGATGGATTTCCAAGGAGGTTGCAATGTGGCGACGCTGGATCTGGAATGGCAAGCAACGATTGTTTGACTGGGGAGTGCGCCAGCAGCGGCGCTGGGCCGGGCTGAAGCCGCGACGGCGCAGGCTGGAGCAGGGTGAATTGAGCTGGTTGGAGCGCGCCGCGCCGGCGGGCGCGCCGGTGCTGGTGCTGCTGCATGGCTTTGGCGCGGAAAAAGACCACTGGGCGATGCTGGCGCGTCGCCTGCCCAAGTCATTCCGGCTGATAGCACCAGACTTGCCAGGCCACGGCGACAGCATGTCCAACCTGGACATCAGCTACCGAGTGGAGGCGCAAGCGGATCGGCTGCGCGTGTTTCTGGAGGTTTGGGGCGTGGAGCATGTCCACTTGATCGGCAATTCCATGGGCGGCGCCATCGCCGCCAACTTCGCCGCGCGTTATCCGCGGCACGTGGCCAGCCTGACCCTGCTCAACGCCGCCGGCGCCGGTTCCGGCAACGGTGACAACGCTAGTGAAATGGCTGGGCTGTGGCAGAGCAGCGGCGAGAACCCGCTGCTGGACATGAGCAGCGCGGACGGAGTGCGGGCGATGCTGCACTGGGCGATGTACCGGCCGCCGCCGGTGCCCGGCTTCGCCATCGAGGTGACGGCGGCGCGCAAGGCGGAACGCGTTGAGGTGGAGCGCAAGATTTTCGACGACCTGTTAGACAGCGTGGACCAGCGGCCCTTGCTGGCAAGCATCCAGGCGCCGACTTTGATCGTCTGGGGCCGCGAGGACCGCATCCTGCATGTGGAGGACGCGGATTGCTTCGCCGCCGCCATCGCCGGCAGCGAAAAGCGGGTGTTGGAGCGGGTGGGTCATCTGCCGATGATGGAGCAGCCGCGCCAGGTGGCGGAGCTGTGGCTGGATTTTGCGCGGAGGCGGGTCTTGCAGGCAGGGCAGGGCTAAGTGCTGGCCTCGATTGCGATCGGGTGCTGAGGCGCGGTCCGACATCGCTCAAAACAAAAGCCGCCCGGCGCATTGGCGCGAGGCGGCTTTGGGCACTGCGAAGCAAGAGGGCGCTTAGGCGCGCTTCTTGAATTCGTTGGTGCGGGTGTCGATTTCGATCTTTTCGCCGGTGTTGACGAAGGCCGGAACCTGAACTTCGAAGGTGGTGCCCACCAGGCGAGCCGGCTTCAGCACTTTGCCGGAGGTGTCGCCGCGTACGGCCGGTTCGGTGTATTCCACTTCGCGGATCACGGTGGTCGGCAGTTCAACGGAGATGGCCTTGCCGTCGTAGAAGGTCACTTGGCACACTTCTTCCATGCCGTCGACGATGTAGTTCAGCGTGTCGCCCAGGTTGTCGGCTTCCACTTCGTACTGGTTGAATTCGGTGTCCATGAACACGTACATCGGATCGGCGAAGTAGGAGTAGGTGCAGTCCTTGCGGTCCAGCACGATGACGTCGAACTTGTCGTCTGCGCGATATACGGCTTCGCTGCCGGCGCCGGTCAACAGGTTCTTCATTTTCATTTTCACAACGGAGGCGTTGCGGCCGGATTTGCTGAATTCAGCCTTCTGCACGACCATCGGGTCGCTGCCTACCATGAATACGTTGCCGGCGCGGAGTTCTTGTGCGGTTTTCATTACTAAAAGTCCCAAACTCTTGATTGAAGTCGGAAAAAAGGTTTCCGAAAAACGGCGTATTTTAGCCGATTTCCCGGACAAAGTGCAGTAGTCTGTCGCCCAGATCACCGTCCGCCAGCAATTTTTCCGGCCAGATGGCGGCGTGTTCGCGCCATGCGGGCAGCCATGCGGCCAATTCCGTCCATGCGGCGGCCATATCGGCGCCGTGGTTCCAGGCATGGCTGGCGGCGGTCAGCGCTCGCGCCGCTCCGGCGGGCAGCGCCGCGCCGTACTGTGACAAAAAGGCATCAAGCTTGGCCAGATGGGCGTCGTCGTCCTGCGGGTAGATGTGCCAGAGAAACGGCCTGCCCGCCCATTGCGCCCGCACGAAGCTGTCTTCGCCTCGCACCAGATTAAGGTCGCAGGACCACAGCAGCAGGTCGTAGCTGTCCTGGTCGGTCATCGGCAACACTTTGACCGTCAACGAGCCCTGGCGCGCCAGCATACCGGCGCGCAATGGGTAGCCGAAGACGCGGGCCGCGTCCGGCAGCGCCTTGCCTTCCGGCAATAGGCAGGTCACCCGGCGTTCGCCCAACGCCCAGGCGGCCAGGAGGCTGGTGATGGCCGGGTTTTCATAGGCGAACAGGCTGACTCGCCATTCGTCCGCGGCCGGTTCCGGCAGCTCCAGTAGCTGCCAGTAGGCGCGGCGCGCTAGCGTGTCGTCCTGCCATTGGCGGCGGACGTCTAGCAGGCCCTGCTCGCAAATCAGGCCGCCGGTATCCGCACCGAAGCCGGGAAAAAAGAAGTGCTTGGTCAGCGGCAAGCGCGGGTGGGGAGAGGGTTGGCGGTGGCAGCCACGTGTCCAGTCTTCCGCCGACAGGTATTCCAGATTGATCCACACGGGCTTGATCGCCTTGGCCGCCATCGCCTGTTCAAAGCCTTCCGGCAAGCGGCAGCCGAAGGCCTCGATCACCACGTCGGCAGGCATGGTGTCGGCCGGCGGACCGTCCGCCGGCCAGTGACGGATGTCGATGTCGGCCAGGCGCTGGGCCGGCAGGGCCGGGTCCAGATCGGGCGCGATACGGGCGAAGCTGGCCAGGTCGTCCACCCACAGCCGCACTTCCAGCCCAAAGTCGTGGGCCAGCCGGCGCGCCAGCCGCCAGGCGACACCGATGTCGCCGTAGTTGTCGACCACGGCGCAGAAGATATCCCAGTGTTTGCGTTCCATTAGCGGTGCCGCGCGTGAAAATGGCGGCAGCTTAGCACGCCGCCGCGGATTAATGAAAAACCCCGCGATGGAGCGCGGGGTTGCATAAAGATTAAGACGCCGCGCACAAAGGCCTGAGTTCGTAGCGTGGGCAAGTCCTTTGGGCTTGCCCACGCTACAACTAGATCAAAACGCGGTGATTGTTTTTAGAACCGGTTTACGATCTCCCGAGACAAGGCGAAACCGGCTGAGAAAGCGGAATGTACGCGTGGTACATGAGCATTTCGAAGCCGCTTTCAACGCCGTATCGCCGACGCCCAGCAGATCGTAAACCGGTGCTTAGAAAATGGACATCCACAGGCCGGCGGTGGTCGCGGTCATGAAGCCCGCCATCACCGCGGCGGCCAGCGCGCGCATGCCGATCTGGGCCAGTTCCTTCTGTCGCGACGGGGCCAGCGCGCCGATGCCGGCGACGCAAATGCCCACCGAGCTGAAGTTGGAGAAGCTGGACAGCGCGAAGGTGGAAATCAGGATGGCTTGAGGCGATAGGGTGCCGGCGGCCTTCATCTTGGCCAGGTCCAGGTAGGAGATGAACTCGTTGACCACGATCTTTTGGCCCAGCAGGCTGCCCACTTCCAGGGTTTCGTGCCAGCTCACGCCCATCATGAAGGCGAACACGCGGAAGGCCTGGCCAAACAGGTATTGCAATGTCAGCCCGTCGAACACGCCGTTGGTGGAGGCCTTGATCATCTCGTTGACGCCCAGCGCCGCGCCGATGCCGTCTTTCACGACGAAGTTGGCCAGCGCGATCATGGACACAATGGCCAGGATGATGGTGGCCACCGCGGCGGCCATCTTCATGCCGGACATCGCGCCGTTGACGATGGCGTTGATGAAGCTGCCCTGATCGTCTTCCTGGCTGTAGTCCAGCTTGTCGCTGGAGGTATGGCCGCGATCGGTTTCCGGGTAGATTATTTTGGCGAATACCGCGGCTGCCGGCGCGTTCATGAAGGAAGCCATCAGCAGATAGGTGGCGAACTTGGCTTGTTCCGCCGGATTGCTGCCGCCGAGGAAGGCGACATAGGCGGCCAGTACGCCGCCGGCCAGCGTGGACATGCCGGCAATCATCACGCAGGCCAGCTCGGAGCGGGTCATGTGCTTGATATAGGGGCGGATCAGCAGCGGGGCCTCGGTCTGGCCGAGAAAGATGTTGCCCGCCACGGTCAGACTTTCCGGGCCGGACAGCTTCATGCTGCGTTTCATCACCCAGGCCATGCCGGCCACCACGCGTTGCAGGATGCCCAGATGGTAGAGCAGGGCGCTGAAGGCGGAGAAGAAGATGATCACGGGCAAGACCATGAAGGCGAACAAGAAGCCCATGCTGCCGTTGGGTTTGGCCAGGTCTCCGAACACGAAGGTGGCGCCTTCGCCGGAGAAGGTCAGTACTTTGGCGAAGCCGGAGCCGAAGGCTTCGAACACCGCGCGCGCGGCCGGTACGTAGTTGATGACCAAGAACAGCGTGCTTTGCATGATCAGACCGATCAGCACGATGCGCCAGTTGATGGCTTTGCGATTGGTGGACAGCGCATAGGCGGTGCCCAGCAGGAACAACATGCCGACGAGAGCTTGTAAGGTATTCACGAACAACCCTGAGATGAAGGTGCGGAAGCTGACCGGCTGGCGCATGGCGCCGGGCCAGGCGGATCCAACGATTATTAGATGATGATTAGCTAATATTGCTCAAGGTGCGCGATTTTACAGCAAAAATCGGAGAACGAAAGCGATTGAAGCGCTTTGTCCTTGATTTTATTCGATTTGGGTGAGGGTTCGGTCCGCTGCGGGACAATGGGGCGCACCGCGGCGGGTCGGAAAAAACCGGCGCACGGACGGCGCCGGGAGTGGTTTGGACGGGTGGACGGCGCTTTAATCGCCGCGCGGAGCATCGCCACTGCCGCCGCCGTCCTTGGGCTTGTCGTCGTCCATCAGAATGCGATGCGCCGGGCCTTCCATATCGTCGAACTGGCCGTTGCGGGTGGCCCACCAGAAAATGCCGCCGATGACGAAGGCCAGCACCAGGCTGAGCGGAATGAGCAGATACAGGCTTTCCATCAGGATTTCCGTTTGACCAGTCGGAGGGCGTTGCCGACTACGATGAGAGAGCTGGACGCCATGCCCAGGCTGGCGATCCACGGCGTAACGTGGCCGGTGATGGCCAAGGGCAGCGCCACGATATTGTAAGCGGCGGCCCACCACAAGTTTTGACGTATCACAGACAAGGTCTTGCGAGACAGTTCGAACGCGTTGGCGATCAGCCCCAGCCGGTCGCCAATCAGCACCATGTCGCCGCTGGCGCGCGCCACGTCGGTGCCGCCGCCCATGGCGATGGACACGTCGGCCTTGGCCAGCACCGGCGCGTCGTTGATGCCGTCGCCCACCATCAGCACGCGCTTGCCGGCGGCTTGCAGCCGGCCGACGTAGGCCAATTTATCCTCCGGCGCGGCGCGGGCGATATGCGCGTCCATGTCCAGCTGGCGCGCCAGATTGGAGACAGGGCCGTCGCCGTCGCCGCTGAGCAGATGCACGCGCAAGCCGCGCTGTTTCAACTGGCGCAGCAGCGGCGCGGCGTCGGCGCGCACGGCGTCGCCGATGGCGAACATGGCGACCAGTTCCGTTTCGTCAGCCAGCGCGATCAGGGTTTTGTCGCCGTGCCAGTCTGCGGAAGGAAGAGGGCAGCCGCCCAACTGAGCGGCGATGAATTCCGGCGAGCCTATGCGCCAGTCGCGGCCGTTCAGCCGGCCGCTCACGCCTTGACCCGGATGGTTGCGCAGCGCTTCCGCGGCCTGGTGCGGGCCGTCGCCGGCGGCGGCCAGCAGCGCGCGCGCCACCGGGTGCTCCGAACCCTGTTCCAGCGCCGCGGCCGTGGCCAGCGCCGCCGCCGCGTCGCGGCCGGGGGCGGTCCAGCTGTCCAGCAGCCGCATGTCGCCATGGGTCAGGGTGCCGGTTTTGTCGAAGACCACGTCGCTGATCTTGGGCAGGGTCTCCAGCGCGTGGCCGCGGGTGGTCAGCACCCCCAGGGCCGCCAGGTGGCCGGAGGCGGCGGTCAAGGCCGCCGGGGTGGCCAGCGACAGCGCGCAGGGACAGGAAATCACCAGCACCGCCACCATGATCCATAGCGCGCGGTCCGGTTCGATGTAGTGCCAGCCCAGGTAGGTGCCGGCCGCGGCCAGCAGCAGCAGCGCGACGAACCAACTGGCGAAGCGGTCGGCGATCACTGCCAGCCGCGGTTTTTCCGCCAGCGCCTGGTCCAGCAGCCGCACGATGCCGGCCAGCCGGGTGTCCTGGCCGGTCTGTTCCACCCGCACCACCAGCGGGCTGGCGGCATTGACGCTGCCGGCGATCACCGCTGCGCCGGCGTCTTTGGTCACCGGGCGGCTTTCGCCGGTCAACAGCGCTTCATTGCTGGCGCTATGGCCGTCCAGCACCAGGCCGTCGGCGGGAATGGTCTCGCCGGGTTTGACCAGAATCACGTCGCCGGGGCGCAACTGCGCCACGGTGGTTTCCTCGCTTTGGCGGTTATCCGGCCAGCCGGTCAGGCGATGAGCGAAGGCGGGGATCAGCTTGACCAGGCTTTCCGTGGCCTCGCCGGCTTTGCGCCGGGCGATGCCCTCCAGGTAGCGGCCGCCCAGCAGCAGGAACACGAACATCGACACCGAGTCGAAGTAGACGCCGTGTTCCACTTTGTTGATCAGCGCCCAGAAGCTGGACAGGAAGGCGGTGAGGATGCCGATGGTCACCGGGGTGTCCATGCCCACGCGCCGGGTTTTGAGGTCGCGCCAGGTGGCGCGGTAGAAGGGCACGGCGGAGTAGAGCACCACCGGCAGAGTCAGGATGAAGCTGGACCAGTGCAACAGCCATAGAAAGTCCGGCGTGATCTCGCCGTCCGGCGCCAGATAGATAGGCACCGCGTACATCATCACCTGCATCATGGACAGGCCGGCGGCCCACAGGCGGTTGATCGCCTGCTTGCGTTCTTTCTGGTTCAGCGCTTCTTGGCGCTCGGCGTCGTAGGGGTGGGCGCGGTAGCCGATGGCGCTGACCGCTTCCAGGATGGCGGACAATTGGACCCGGCTATTGTCCCAGCGCACGCGAGCGCGATGGTTGCTGTAATTGATGTCGACGCTGACGATGCCGGGCAACTGGCGGATGTGCTGCTCGTTGAGCCAAACACAGGCGGCGCAGGTGATGCCTTCCAGCATGAGGGAGGCTTCTCGCAGGTTTTCCGCTTCAAAGCGCACAAAGCTGCGCTGCAGCTCGTCGGAATCGTAGAGTTTGATCTGCTCCAGCAACTCGCGCGGCACCGGCTCGGCCTGGCGCGCCCCTTCGGTGCGGTGCTGGTAGTAATCGGACAGGCCGGACTGGATGATGGTGACCGCCACCGCTTGGCAGCCGGCGCAACAGGTGGGCTGATCGACTTCGCGGTATTTGACCGGGAACTGGACGTCGGGCGGCACCGGCAGGCCGCAATGGAAGCAGTTTTCACTCATGATGGCCGATTGTAATCAATCCGGCCGTGTTTGGCTTGTGTCGGCGCGTTGGAAAAGGCCGTGTCAGCCCCCATCTGCTGGGGGCGTTTGATCTGAAGGCGGGGCGGTTCAGATCGTGGACACGTTCTCAGGCCGCGCGCAGCTGCGGCTCCACGCCGCGCAAGCTCAGTTGCTTCAGGATGCGGTTCAGGATCACGCCGTACATGGGCAGGAAGAACAGCAGGCAGATCAGTAATTTGAAGCTGTAGTCCACTAGTGCTATTTCCACCCAGTTGGCGGCCATGAACGGGTCGCTGCTCTGGTAGAAGGCAATGAAGAAGAAGGCCAGCGTGTCGCTGATATTGCCGAACAACATGGCCGAGGCCGGAGCGATCCACCAGGTTTTCAACTGTCGCAAGCGGTTGAACACCTGCACGTCCAGGATTTGGCCCAGCGCGTAGGCGGCGAAGCTGGCGACGGCGATGCGGGCGACGAAAAGGTTGAAGCTGGCCAGCGCGGCGGCGCCTTGCCAGGCGCCTTGGTAGAACAAGGTGGAGATCAGGTAAGAGATAGCCAGTGCCGGCAACATCGCCGCGAAAATGATGCGACGGGCAAGCTGTGCGCCGAACACGCGCACGGTCAGGTCGGTGGCCAGGAAGATGAACGGAAAGGTGAACGCGCCCCAGGTGGTGTGGAAGCCGAACACGGTGATGGGCAGTTGGACCAGATAATTGCTGGACGCGATGATGGCAATGTGGAACAGAGACAGCCACAGCAGCGCGGACAGCCGCTGTTGGCGGGTAAAGCTAAACATGATGTCGGCCTTTTTGTTTGGATTGGGGTGAGGGAACCCAGTGTTGCGAGACGGTAGTCCTGCCTCGGTCCGACGCACGGTATCCAGGCAAGGGCCGAAATCATACTCGTCCAAGCCCGGCTTGGCAAAGTTTTGTATTGCTAATCAGTTGTTTGTCAGTGGAAGGGGGACGTATGTTGGCAGTTGTGCAGTCGGCTCCAGGCGGAGTCGACACCCTGCAGGTGGACGAAATCGCGCCGCCGCTTCGGGGCGCCGGGCAGCTATTGGTGCGGGTCATGGCCGCGGGCGTCAATCGCGCCGATCTGGCGCAGCGCGCCGGACATTATCCGCCCCCGCCGGGCGCCAGCCCCATTCTGGGTCTGGAGGTGGCCGGGGTGGTGGAAGAGGCGGACGCGGGTTCGCGTTTCCAGCCCGGAGATGCGGTGTTCGGCCTGATCAGCGGTGGCGGCTACGCGGAATACGCGGTGCTGGAAGAGGCCCTGGCCATCGTCAAGCCGGACTGGCTGTCCTGGGTGGAGGCGGCCAGCCTGCCAGAGGCCTGGATGACGGCCTGGTTCAATCTGGTGGAAAAAGCCGGCTTGCAGGCCGGAGAGACTGTGCTGGTGCACGCCGGCGCCAGCGGCGTGGGCGCGGCGGCAATCCAGTTGGCTGGTCTATTGGGCGCGCAGGCCTACGCCAGCGCGGGCAGCGAGGAGAAGGCGGCGTTTTGCCGCGAGTTGGGCGCGGTCCAGGCGTTCAACTACCGGCAGACGCCGGCCTTCGGGCCCATGGTCAAGGACTGGGGAGGCGTCGACGTGGTGCTGGACCCGGTGGGCGCCAGCTATCTGAACGATAATCTGTCGGCCTTGAAGCCGGATGGGCGGTTGGTCAATATCGGCCTGCTCGGCGGCGCCAAGGCGGAGCTGAATCTTGGGGCGCTGCTGATGAAGCGCATCGCGCTGATCGGTTCCACGCTGCGGCCGCAGCCCTTGGAAGTGAAGGCGCGCTTGGCGCGGGCGGTGGAAGCCCGGATTTTGCCGGCGCTGGAGCAGGGCAAGCTGCGCCTGACGCTGGATTCCAGCTACCCCTTGACTCAGGTGGCCGATGCGCACGCCTACGTGGAGGCCAACCGCAATCTGGGGAAGGTGGTGTTGACCTTGTTTCCGGTGGTGGCGGGCTGAGGCACTGTTTACGATCTGCTGCGCGTCGTGAGACGCGACACGGTGAGTGCCGCTTCGAAATGCTCATGTGCCGCATGACGATTCCGTTTTCTCAGCGGTTCTCGCCTTGTCTCGCTCTTGCTTGCGAGATCGTCAACACGCTCTGAGAGGCGCGTTGAACGAAAAAGCGCGCCCAGATGGGCGCGCCGGTTTGTGTGTGACTTCGGGCGGAGCGGGTTTAGCCGTGCATCCGGTTCAGCTGGCGCGCGATGATGTCGTGGTTCAGCCACAGCACCGGGCCGGCGGGCGCGGCGGCTTCGTGGAACATCAGCGGGCCGGTGGCGTCGATCACCAGGCTGCTCAGGTAGTCGGTGATCAAGGCCTTCTTGTCCTGGTGCATATCCACGATGGCGTCGGACGTGCCTATCATCACCTCGGCCAGCTCCGGGCTGTTCGGCATCGGCCAGGCGTCGAAATTGCGGAAGCCGCGCATCACCTCGCCGCTATTGAGCGCGTCTATCTTCTCCAGTACCTCTTCCAGCGTGTGGCCGTCCTGCAGCAGGGCGGCGCAGGCTTGCCATTGCGCGTCGGCCCAAGCGCCGCCGTCCTCGCGTTTCAAGGCGCGCAGCAACGCCAGCAGCGGCAGCTCCACGCCGACGAAGATGTCCGAGGAGTTGGTGCGGATTTCCGGGCAGTTGAACACCGTGGCCTTGACGCCCTGTTCCCAGGCGGCGCGGGCGATGTTTTCCAGGCGCATCTTGGCGTAGCCCTGGGTGTAGTTGGTATAGGTCTGCCACTGGTAATCGCCGTCGATCAGGATCTCGGTGCCGTGGTAGCCGTAGGCGGTGTAGCGCACCTGACCGCCTGCGGCTTCCAGCCGGCCGCGCAGCGCCGCGCTGCCGTCTATCAGGTGCTGGAAGGTGTTGGCGGTGACTTCGTCGAAGTTTTGCAGGATCAGCTTGCCCAGATCGCTGTCCAGCAGCGCCTGGGTGGACAGGAAGCGCTCGCCGCGGCCCTTGTAGACGCGGTTGGCGATGGCCAGGAAGACCTTGGCTTTGGGAATGCCGCCGGCCATGGTGTGGGCGAAGAACACGTTGCGGCCGTCGTCGATCATGGCGTCCAGCTGGGCCATCGCCTTGGCAACCCCATCCTTGAAGCGCTGCACGCCGATTTGGCGGCATTGTCCGATGTGAGCCCAGTCCAGTTTGTCGTCCTGCCAGCTTTTCAGGGTCAGGGAGGCCAGCAGCTCGGTCGGCGTCGGCGAGCCATCCTGGTCAAAGCCGGCCATCAGCGGCACATTGATCACGCGGCCGCCCAGATTGGCTTCGGCCGCGGCCAATTCTTCCTCGTTCAGCGGGCGTAGTTGGTTGTTTTCGTCGCGGCGGCCCACGGTCATGCCGATGATGTCCATGCCGGCCTTGCGCGCTTCATTGATCAGGCCGTTGGCGTAGCCGCGGCCGAACAGTTCGCCGAACAAGACGAAAACGTCGCCGGGGCGGAACAAGTTGCTTTGCGGAAGTTGTCTCAGGGCGCTTGTTTGAGCCATATCTTTCAGTCTTTCTCGATGAGGGCCGGCGCGGCGCGTGCTGGCGGGGCCGGTCGCTTGGATATATTGGAGTGATTGCTCGGATCGGGGGCATTTTACCCGCGTTCCGGTTTCAGGTGTTCAGTTGGACGGCAACGGCGACAGCGCTTCTATCAGCGCCACTTCCTGCGCATAGCTGAGCGCCTTCATCTTGGTTAGGAGCTTTTCCCCATCCACTTTCCACTGCTGATCCAGTTCTTCCTCGATGATGCGCGCCTCCACCGCCAGCCACACGCCGCGGCAGGCGGCGGCGTCGTCGAAATGCACGCCTTTCAGTACTTGGGCGATCAGGTGCAGTTCCGGGTCGCTGAACTGGCGCGACAGCAGCGCCTGTTCGCGACGCACGATCTCGGCGTAGCGGTCGCAAATCTGCCGTACCCGCGCGGCGTCGCCGTAGTGGGCGGGCTCGTCGGCCGGAGCGCTCAGCGCGCCGTGCTGGAACCAAGCGTCCAGGGCGGGTTTCAGTTGCGGCAGGTCTTCGTGCCAAACGCGGGTCAATGATTCGCGGAAGCGGGCGTTGTCGGTGAAGGACAGTTCGTCGAAGGGCATGGCCGGCACCACGCCTTCGTCCAGCGCGCGCTTGCCTACCCAGATCCGGCCTTCTTCGTCGCGGCTGACCGCGGCGCGCCAGACCGCCTGCTCTTCAGTGGCCAGGTTGTCGACATGGATTTCGATGTAGGGCGGGGCGATGTCCTGCTCCTCGTCCTCGGTGACGAAGCGCAGCGTGATGTCGAACAGGCTGTGCTTGGCGATCTCCAGCAGTTGCAGGCCGTCTTTGTGGCCGGCCAGCAGGTAGCGGTCGCCATTGTCGTAGACGGCCACGTCTTCTATGTCCGCGGCCGGCTTGATCAGCGTGGCGGACAAGGCGTCTGCCAACTGGTTGGCGTCGTTGTACTGGACAGCGTAGCCGGTGCGGTAGGCCTCGTGTTCTTTCCATAAGGCGTTCCAGTCGTACATAGCGCGTTTCCTCGTCGAAAATCGGTTTGCCGCGCAGTGTACGCAAAAGCCCAACGCTTGTCGCCCGCCGGAATTTTTGGTAGGGACTGTTTTTTGTGCTATTATCCAGCGATTTTTCTGTATCCATCCTCCTCCAAAAATGACCCGACAAATTCGCAATATCGCCATCATCGCCCACGTCGACCATGGCAAGACCACGCTTGTAGACCAACTGCTGCGTCAATCCGGTACCTTCCGCGAGAACCAGCAGGTGGACGAGCGTGTAATGGACAGCAACGATCTTGAAAAAGAACGCGGCATCACCATTCTGGCCAAAAACACCGCCATCGAATACGAAGGCGTGCACATCAATATCGTCGACACTCCGGGACACGCCGACTTCGGCGGCGAAGTTGAGCGCGTGTTGGGCATGGTGGACGGCGTGCTGCTGTTGGTTGACGCCGTAGAAGGCCCGATGCCGCAAACCCGTTTCGTCACCAAGAAAGCGCTGGCGCTGGGTCTGCGCCCGATCGTGGTGATCAACAAGGTGGATCGTCCGGGCGCGCGTCCGGACTGGGTGGTGGATCAGACTTTCGACCTGTTCGACAAGCTGGGCGCGACTGACGAACAGCTGGACTTCCCCATTATCTACGCTTCCGGCCTGAACGGTTTCGCCAAGCTGGAGCTGGAAGAAGAGTCCGACAATATGCGCCCGCTGTTCGACACCGTGCTCAAGCACGTGCCGACCCCGCCGGGCAGCGCCGACGCGCCGCTGCAACTGCAGATTTCCGCGCTGGACTACTCCACTTACACTGGCCGCCTGGGCGTGGGCCGCGTGCTGAACGGCCGTATCAAGCCGGGTCAGCAAGTGGTGGTGATGAACCATGACGATCAAGTGGCTTCCGGCCGCATCAACCAGGTTCTGGGTTATCAGGGCCTGGACCGCGTTCCGGTTGAAGAAGCCGAGGCGGGCGACATCATCATCATCTCCGGCATCGAGGATATCGGCATCGGCGTGACCATTTGCGACAAAGAGCAGCCGGTAGGCCTGCCGATGCTGTCCGTGGATGAGCCGACGCTGACGATGGACTTCATGGTGAACTCCTCGCCGCTGGCCGGCACCGAAGGCAAGTTCGTGACCTCGCGTCAAATCCGCGATCGTCTGACCAAGGAACTGCTGACCAATGTAGCGCTGCGCGTGGAAGACACCGGCGACTCCGACGTGTTCCGCGTGTCCGGTCGTGGCGAGCTGCACCTGACCATTCTGCTGGAAAACATGCGTCGCGAAGGCTTTGAAATGGCCGTGGCCAAGCCGCGCGTGGTGTTCAAGGAGATCAACGGTCAGAAGTGCGAGCCGTACGAAAACCTGACCATCGACCTGGAAGACGATCACCAGGGCGGCGTGATGGAAGAAATCGGTCGTCGCCGCGGCGAACTGACCAATATGGAATCCGACGGCAACGGCCGCACTCGCCTGGAATACCATATTCCGGCGCGCGGTCTGATCGGCTTCCAGTCCGACTTCATGACCATGACTCGCGGCACCGGCTTGATGAGCCACGTGTTCGACGACTACGCGCCGGTCAAGCCGGATATGCCGGGCCGTCACAACGGCGTGCTGATCTCGCAAGAGAACGGCGAAGCGGTGGCTTACGCGCTGTGGAAGCTGGAAGACCGCGGCCGCATGTTCGTGGCCCCGGGCGAGAAGCTGTACGAAGGCATGATCATCGGTATTCATAGCCGCGACAACGATCTGGTGGTGAACCCGGTCAAGGGCAAGCAGTTGACCAACGTGCGCGCCTCCGGCACCGACGAAGCCGTGCGTTTGACCACGCCGATCAAGTTGACCTTGGAGTCCGCGGTGGAGTTCATCGACGACGACGAGTTGGTGGAAATCACGCCGAAGTCCATCCGCATCCGCAAGCGTTATCTGAACGAATCGGATCGTCGCAAGATGGCCAAAGCCAACGCCGCGTCCTGATTCACGCTGGCCTTGCAAAAACCGCCGTTCCCTTAATGGGGGCGGCGGTTTTTTATTTGTCAGAGGTCCAGGGCGGCGAGTCTTTGCCGGCAGGTGTGTGCTTCGGTCAGGATGCGCTCAAATAACTCGGCGACGCCGGGCACATCGTCGATCAGGCCCTGGGCCTGGCCAATCAGCTGCACGCCTTTGTCGTGGTCGCCGTCCTCTATCGCTAGCCGGATGGATTCTGTGGCGGCGCCGAACTGCGCCAGTTGCCGCAGTGCTTGGGGTTGGCTCAGCAGGCCGCCCAGCACGACTTTGGCGATGGGCATGCCCAGCTTGCGCGCGGCGGCGCTGGCGCGCCAGGCGGCGGCCAGCAGGCTAAGCGGCTTGCGCGTGGCTTGGCGAGCGGCGGGGGTGTCCATCACTCGGCACCACAGGCCGTCGAAGTTCTTGGAGTACAAGGTGTCGGCCACGCCGCGTTGCCGAATCATCTCCTTGGTGCGCTGGTGCACAGGGCTTTCCTTGCTCATGGCCAGTCGCGTACCCATTGCCACGGCATCGGCGCCCAGCGCCAGCGCGGCAATCAGTCCCTGGCCGTCGGCAAAGCCCCCGGCTGCGATGATGGGCAAGGTGCTGGCCTTGCGGATGGCCGGGATCAGTGCCAGCGAGGTGACGGCGCCGCCGTGGGCGGCGGCCTCGTGGCCGGTGACCAGCAGGGCGTCGGCGCCGGAGGCTTCCGCCGAGCGCGCGTGCTTTTCCGTCACCACGGTGGCGATGGTCTTGCCGCCGTAGGGGTGAGCGCGTTCAATCAGCCAATCGCCCTTGCCCAGCGAAAAATTGATCACAGGCACGCGTTCTTCCAGGGCGACCATGGCGTTTTCCTTGGCGCCTGGCATCATGAGCGTGCAGCCGACGCCAAAGGGCCGGTCGCTCAGTTCGCGTACGCGGCGGATGGCTTGTCGCGTCAGTTCCGGCGTCAGCGGGCCGGTGGCGAGTATGCCCAGGCCGCCGGCGTTGCCGACGGCGGCCACCAGTTCCGGGGTGGCGATGTAGCTCATGCCGGGGCAGATTAGCGGGCGCTGGATGTCGAGCAGTCGGGTAATGGCGGTTTGCATGGGGCGGGGCTCGCTTTACAATATCGGTCGGTCGAGGGTTGGCGGGCGCAATGGGCTGGACCCGGCGCTGTCATTGTTGTCGGCTTTGCCGGAAAATTCAAACGATTGTTTAAATATGCTGCTGATCGTGTTGCTGGGCTGGCTTTACGTGGTGCTGATGCTGGCGGTGGCGCAGCACAGCGTGCTGGCTTCGCTATCCATCTTGTTCTTTCTGGGCGTGCTGCCCACCTTCTTTGTGGCGCGGATGACGCGGCGCAAACTGCGCCGTCAGCGTGAAAAAGCGCGCGAGGCGCGCGACGAGGCTTGAGCGGATCGCCGTCCGGTGCTAGAATCCCGCGTCCCTTGCCATACTGGCGGGGGAAAATCATCTATTACGCACATCCGCGCCAAAGGGTGCCTCGGTTCGAGGTTGTCTGCGCGGATGGAGGCTTAACCCTTTAAGGAGTTTTTGCATGTCCACCAACGTTACCATGCGTCAAATGCTTGAGGCCGGCGTTCACTTCGGCCACCAAACCCGCTTCTGGAACCCGAAGATGGCTAAGTACATCTTTGGCAGCCGCAACAAGATTCACATCATCAACCTGGAAAAGACTCTGCCGCTGTTCGTGGAAGCCCAGGATTATGTGCGTCGTCTGGCCGCCAACAAAGGTTCCATCATGTTCGTGGGCACCAAGCGTCAGGCTCGTGAGATCGTACGTGAAGAAGCTGCCCGTTGCGGCATGCCGTTTGTTGACCACCGCTGGCTGGGCGGCATGCTGACCAACTACAAGACCGTGAAGCAGTCGATCAAGCGTCTTGAAGAGAAGCGCGCCATTCTGGAATCCGCTGGCGATACCGGTTACAACAAGAAAGAACTGCTGGACCTGCAACGCGAAGTCGACAAGCTGGAGCGTTCGCTGGGCGGCATCAAGGATATGAAGGGCCTGCCGGACGCCATCTTCGTTATCGACACTGGCTACCAGAAGGGCACCATCGTCGAAGCCAAGAAACTGGGCATCCCGGTTATCGGCGTTGTTGACACCAACAACACCCCGGACGGCATCGATTACGTGATCCCGGGCAACGACGACTCCAGCCGCGCCATCCGCCTGTACGCTCGCGGCATGGCCGACGCGGTGCTGGAAGGCCGCGCCCAGTCTCTGCAAGAGATCGTGGCTGCTGAATCGGCTCAAGCCGAGTAAGCAGACGAAAAGGGGGCGCAAGCCCCTTTTTTTAGACCCACGTAATCAAAATCATTAGGAGTGCGAAGTATGGCGGAAATTACCGCAAAAATGGTTTCGGATCTGCGCGCGGCTACCGGCCTCGGCATGATGGAATGTAAAAAAGCTCTGGTGGAAGCCGAAGGCGACGCAGCCAAAGCTGAAGAAATCCTGCGCATCAAGTCCGGCAACAAGGCTTCCAAGATGGCTGGCCGCGTGGCTGCTGAAGGCATCATCGGTTCCTTCGTTGAAGGCGGTGTTGGCGCCCTGGTGGAAGTCAACTGCGAAACCGACTTTGTTGCCAAGGACCCGACCTTCCTGGCTCTGGCCGCCGCTGCCGCCAAGGCTGTTGTGATCGCCAACCCGGCTGACGTGGAAGCACTGTCCGCTGTGGAAATCGACGGCCAGTCCGTTGAAGACATCCGCAAGGCCGCCATCGCCAAGCTGGGCGAGAACATGACCATCCGTCGTTTCGTTCGCTACCAGACCGAAGGCGCTATCGCCACCTACCTGCACGGCGCCAAGATCGGCGTGATCGTCGACTTCGCCGGCGAAGAGCAAGTGGGCAAGGACGTGGCTATGCACATCGCCGCTTCCAAGCCGATCTGCGTGTCCAAGGATCAGGTTCCGGCCGAAACTCTGGAACAAGAGCGCAAGATCTACACCGCGCAGGCCGCCGAATCCGGCAAGCCGGCCGACATCGTCGCCAAGATGGTGGAAGGCCGCGTCAACAAGTTCCTGGCCGAAGTGACCCTGATGGGCCAACCCTTCGTCAAGAACCCGGACGTGACCGTTGAAAAGCTGCTGGCCGAGAAGAAGTCCTCCGTCAAGGCGTTCGCCATGTTCGTAGTGGGCGAAGGCATTGAGAAGAAAGTAGTAGACTACGCCGCTGAAGTGGCTGCAGCCGCCAAGCTGTAAGATCTCAGTCGCGAGACGTATTGACGGCACCCTGCCTGCAGGGTGCCGTTTTGCAAACTAAAAACCGAATATCCAGCCAAACCGAGGTTACCATGAGCCAAGTTCCTGCCTATAAACGCATCCTGCTGAAACTGTCCGGCGAAGCCCTGATGGGCGATGACAACTATGGCATCAACCGCACCACGATCGAGCAGATCGTGGGGCAGATCAAGGAGGTGGTGGAGCTTGGCGTGCAAGTGGGCGTGGTGATCGGCGGCGGCAATATCTTCCGCGGCGTGGCGCCGGCTGCTGCGGGCATGGACCGGGCCACCGCGGACTATATGGGCATGATGGCGACGGTAATGAACGCGCTGGCGCTGAAGGACGCGATGACCAAGGCTGGGTTGATCGCGCGCGTGCAGTCGGCGCTGACCATGCAGCAGATCGCGGAGCCTTATGTGCGCGGCAAGGCCATGCAGTACCTGGAGGAGGGCAAGGTGGTGATCTTCGCCGCCGGCACCGGCAACCCCTTCTTCACCACCGACACCGCCGCGGCGTTGCGCGGCATGGAAATGAACGTGGACATCATGCTGAAAGCCACCAAAGTGGATGGCGTGTACACGGACGACCCGAAAAAGAACCCGGACGCGATACGTTATCAGACCTTGACCTTCGACGAGGCGATCTCGCGCAATCTCAAGGTGATGGACGCCACCGCCTTCGCGCTGTGCCGCGACCAAAACCTGAACATCAAGGTGTTCAGCATCTTCAAGAGCGGCGCGCTGACCCGGGTCGTGCTTGGCGAAGACGAAGGCACGCTGGTACACTGCTGAGTTTGAAAATTGCTGAAGGCGAAAGCGGCAATGGCCGTTTTCGCCTTGTCTTTTTAAGTTTCGATTTGGAGTAGACATGATTAACGACATCAAGAAATCTGCCGAGCAGAAAATGCAGAAGTCGCTGGAAGCGTTTAAGACCGACCTGAGCAAAGTACGCACCGGTCGCGCCCATACCGGCATTCTTGATCATGTCATGGTGGACTACTATGGCAGCGACGTGCCCATCAGCCAGGTGGCCAACGTGACGCTGGTGGACGCGCGTACGATCGGTGTGCAGCCCTGGGAAAAACCGATGCTGGCCAAGATCGAAAAAGCGATCCGCGACTCCGACCTGGGCCTGAACCCGGCCTCCATGGGCGAGATCATCCGCGTGCCGATGCCGATGCTGACCGAAGAGCGTCGCAAAGACCTGATCAAGGTGGTGCGCGGAGAAGCCGAAGGCGCGCGCGTGGCCGTTCGCAACATCCGCCGCGACGCCAACAACGAGTTCAAAAACCTGCTCAAAGACAAGGCCATCACCGAAGACGACGAGCGTCGCGGCCAGGATGACATCCAGAAGCTGACCGACAAATACACCGTCGAAATCGATAAGGTCCTGGCAGCCAAGGAAGCCGACCTGATGGCCGTCTAAGGAGCCCCGCGTTTTGTTTGCAAGCTCTACCAAGGATGTGCCGGAGGTGCGTTCCGTGCCGCGGCATATCGCCATCATCATGGATGGCAACGGTCGTTGGGCCAAGAAGCGTTTTTTGCCGCGCGTGGCCGGCCATAAGCGCGGCCTGGACACCGTGCGCGAGATCGTCGGAGCCTGCAAGGAGTTGGGCGTCGAATGTCTGACCCTGTTCGCGTTCTCCACCGAGAACTGGCGGCGTCCGCAGGAGGAAGTCTCCTTTCTGATGGACCTGTTCATTCGCGCGCTGGAGCATGAGGTGAGCAAACTGCACAACAACAATATCCGCTTGCGGGTATTGGGTTCTCGCGAGCGTTTCAGCGCGGATCTGCAGGAACGCATCCTGCGCGCCGAGGAAAAGACCGCCGGCAACGATGGTCTGGCCTTGAACATCGCCGCCGATTACGGCGGCCGTTGGGATATCCTCAACGCGGTCAATAGCCTGATCGCCGAGGGCGTCACTCATATCGACGAAGAGGCGCTGACCCGGCGTCTGTCGATGCCGTGGGCGCCTGAGCCGGACCTGTTCATCCGCACAGGCGGCGAGCAGCGCATCAGCAACTTCCTGCTGTGGCAGTTGGCTTATTCCGAACTGCACTTCACCGAAACGCTGTGGCCGGACTTTGATCGCGCGGCGCTGGAAGCCGCCATCGCTTCTTACCAGTCCCGTGAGCGCCGCTTTGGACGCACCAGCGAACAATTGCCCGAGCATCTGCGCCGGGATGGGCGCTAAGCCATGCTGCTGACACGCGTTCTGACCGCCCTGGTGTTGTTGCCGCTGATGCTGGCGGCCTTGTTTCTATTCCCGGCTGAAGCCTGGGCCGGTTTCTCCTGGCTGATCATCGTGCTGGCCTTGTGGGAATTCAGCCGCATGGCCGGCATGGCGGGCGCAGGCAAATGGCTGTATCTGGCCGTCAGCAGCGCGCTGGCCGCGGCGGCTTGGTTCGGCCATTACCGGCTGGGCCTGGTTGAGCATGCGATGACGCTGGCGTTCTGGTTGTTGTTGGTGCCGTGCTGGCTGGCCAAGCGTTGGCGCATCCGTCAGGGCGCGACGGCCTGGCTGCTGGGCTGGCTGCTGATGTTGCCGGCCTGGTTCGCCTTTCTGGAATGGCGGCCGCATCCCGGCGCGGCGGACGCCTTCGCCTTGCTGGCGGTGATGGGCCTGGTGTGGGTGGCGGACATTGCCGCTTACTTCTCCGGCAAGGCTTTCGGCCGTCGCAAGCTGGCGCCGTCCATCAGCCCGGGCAAGAGCTGGGAAGGGGTGTACGGCGGCGTGATCTGCGTGGCCCTGTACGTGGCGCTGGTGGATCATCTGGGCTGGATAGACATCGGCTTGCCGATTTGGGCGCTGTTGCTGTTGGCGCTGCCGCTGAGCGCGGTCAGCGTGATGGGCGATCTGCTGGAATCCTGGTTCAAGCGCGCGTCGGGGATCAAGGACAGCAGCAGCTTGTTGCCCGGTCACGGCGGCGTGTACGACCGTATCGACAGTCTTATCGCCGTCCTCGCCGTCAGCAACGCGCTGCGGGCTCTGGGCGGCATGTAACCGCAGGAACACTTTCAATGACGAAACCGCAAGGGATTGTCGTTCTCGGCGCCACCGGCAGCGTGGGCGCCAATACGTTGGACGTGGTGGCGCGCCACCCCGAGCGTTACCGGGTGGTGGCGCTAAGCGGCAATCGTCAGATTGAGCGCTTGTTCGAGCAGGCCTTGCAATTCCGGCCGGCTTACGTGGTGACCGGCGACGCCGCGTCCGCGGACACCTTGCGCGCCCGGTTGGCCGAGGCTGGCGTGAACGCCGAGGTGCTGCACGGCCCGGCCGCCTTGGTCCAGGTGGCGGCGCTGCCCGAGGCCGATGTGGTGATGGCCTCCATCGTCGGCGCCGCCGGCCTGCCGTCCGCGATGGCGGCGGCGCGCGCCGGCAAGCGCATTTTGTTGGCCAACAAGGAGTCGTTGGTGGTGGCCGGTCGTCTGTTCATGGACGCGGCGCGCCGCCACGGCGCGACCCTGCTGCCGGTGGACAGCGAGCACAGCGCCATCTTTCAGTCGCTGCCGCACGACTACGCCGGCAATTTGGACGCCGCCGGCATCCGCAAGATCATCCTTACCGCCTCCGGCGGCCCCTTCCGTCAGTCTTCTGCAGAGGACTTGCTGCGCGTCACTCCGGACGACGCCTGTCGTCATCCCAACTGGGTGATGGGGCGCAAGATTTCCGTCGATTCCGCTTCCTTGATGAATAAGGGGTTGGAAGTGATCGAGGCGCATTGGCTGTTTTCCGCGCCCCCGGAACGCATCGAAGTCGTGGTGCATCCGCAAAGCGTGATTCATTCCATGGTGCAATATCGCGACGGTTCGGTGATGGCCCAGTTGGGCGCGCCGGATATGCGCACCCCCATCGCCTGCGCGCTGGCCTGGCCGGAGCGGGTCGAGGCCGGTGTGGGCTCGCTGGACTTTTCCTCCTTGTCCAACCTCACTTTCGAAGCGCCGGATCTGGAGCGTTTCCCTTGCCTGAAACTGGCTTTCGACGTGTTGCGCCTGGGCGGCGACGCGCCGGCGGTGTTGAACGCGGCGAATGAAGTCGCCGTGGACGCCTTCCTGAATGGACGCCTGCGTTTCGTCGACATCCCCGCGGTGGTGTCCGCCGCTCTGGACGGCGTCAGCCTGGCAGGCAGCGACTCGTTGGAAGCCTTGTTGGCCAAGGATGAGGAAGCGCGCGCCTTCGCGTTGCAGCGGGTGGCCGCATGCTGACTCTGCTCGCCTTCCTGGTCGCCATCGGCGTGCTGGTGACGTTTCACGAGCTGGGCCACTATTGGGTGGCCCGGTTGTGCGGGGTCAAGGTGCTGCGTTTTTCCATCGGCTTCGGCAAACCGCTGTGGTCATATTGGCGCAAGGGCACCGAGTGGGTCATCTGTCCGATCCCGCTGGGCGGCTATGTGCGCATGCTGGACGAGCGCGAGGGCCCGGTGACGGAAGCGTTGCGCCCGCAGGCGTTCAACAATCAGCATGTGCTGAAGCGCATCGCCATTGTCGCCGCCGGCCCGCTGGCCAATCTTTTGCTGGCGGTGCTGCTGTATTGGGTGGTGATGGGGCAGGGGGTGACTCAGATCAAGCCTCTGGTCGGCACCGTGGTGGCGCAGACCCCGGCGGCGGCGGCCGGCTTCGCGCCCGGCGACCGCATC
Source organism: Chromobacterium sp. Rain0013 (assembly GCF_015291765.1). Lineage (NCBI taxonomy): Bacteria > Pseudomonadati > Pseudomonadota > Betaproteobacteria > Neisseriales > Chromobacteriaceae > Chromobacterium > Chromobacterium sp. Rain0013. Next base: position 3,876,417 of record NZ_CP031514.1, on the reverse strand, counting down.
CTGAACGTGGCTGGTCAGCCCGTGGCCAATTGGCAGCAGATCCGTCTTGCTCTGGTGGAGGCGGCAATGTCGCCGGACGCCACCGTGGTGCAGGTGGAGACCGCGGCGGGCGCTCGGGCTGAACGTCGCATTGACCCGGCACGTTTTGGCGACAAGGCGGTGACCGCGATGCAGCAAGGCAGCACCGGTCTGACGCCGGGGCGCTTTTTGCCTGTGATCGGCGCGTTGGAGGAGGGCGGCGCCGCGCAAAGCGCCGGCCTCAAGCCGGGCGACAAACTGCTGGCGCTCAACGGCAAGCCGCTGAGCAACTGGGAGGGATGGGTCGCCGAGGTGCGCAACAGCCCCGGCAGGGATCTGGAAGTGAAAATCCAGCGCGGTTCGGACACCCTGAGCATCAAGGTGCGGCCGCAGGCCCACCAGCAGGACGGCGAGGTGGTGGGGCGCATCGGCGCCGCGCCGCAGGCGGACGCAGTCTGGGGCCGCCAACTGTTGTACACCGAGCATTACTCGGTGGCGCAGGCCGGTCTGGCCGCCTTGGCCAAGACTTGGGACACCGGCTGGATGAGCGTCAAATTCATGGGGCGCATGCTGATGGGCCAGGCTTCCCTGGATAATTTGTCCGGTCCGCTGACCATCGCCAATGTCGCCGGCCAGACCGCGCGCGAGGGTTTGACGCCTTATCTGGAGTTTCTGGCGCTGATCAGCATCAGCATCGGCGTGCTGAATCTGCTGCCGATTCCAGTTCTGGATGGCGGGCACTTAATGTATTATGTCGCGGAGTTGATCAGAGGCCGCCCCGTCAGTGAGCGGGCGCAATTGTTCGGACAAAAAATTGGCTTCATCTTGCTGGCGTCTTTGATGGCGTTTGCCTTGCTGAATGATTTCAGCCGCCTATTTGGGGGTTAAAACCGATCTATGAAATTGAAATTGCTTGCAGCAGCCGTATTGGGCTTGACTACGGCCTCCATGGCCTGGGCTGTTGATCCCTTCGTCATCAAGGATATCCGGGTTGAGGGCCTGCAGCGCACCGAACCCGGCACCGTGTTCAATTATCTGCCGGTCAAGGTGGGCGACACCTTTAACGACCAGAAAGCCAACGAGGCGATCAAGGCCTTGTTCGCTACCGGCTTCTTCAACGATGTGCGCATCGAATCGCGCGACAGCGTGGTGATCGTGGCCGTGGCAGAGCGCCCGGTGGTCAGCCAGCTCAACATCAACGGCGCCAAGGAGTTCAGCAAGGACCAACTGAAAAAGGCGCTGAAGGATAACGGTTTCGCCGAATCGCTGATTTTCGATCAGGCGCTGCTGGACGGCGCGGTGCAGGAACTCAAGCGCCAGTATTACAGCCGCGGCAAGTACTCCGTGGAAGTGACTCCCTCGGTCACCAAGCTGGAACGCAACCGCGTGGCGGTGACGCTGGACATCAACGAAGGCGTGACCGCGCGCATCAAGGAAATCCGCATCGTTGGCGCCAATGCCTTCAAACAGTCCGAGCTGATCGACCAGTTCAGCCTGACCACCGGCGGCTGGCTGTCGTGGGTAACCAAGGACGACCAATATTCCAAGCAGAAGCTGACCGGCGACCTGGAGAAACTTAAAGCTTTCTACCAGAACCAGGGTTATCTCGAGTTCAACATCGACTCCACCCAGGTGTCGATCAGCGCCGACAAGCAGGATATGTTCCTGACGGTGAATATTCACGAAGGCAAGAAGTTCACCATCTCCGACATCAAGCTGGCCGGCGACCTCAAAGTGCCGGAAGCGGACCTGCGCAAGCTGATTCAGGCCAAGTCCGGGGACACTTTCAACAACGAGCGCATCACCGAATCGGTGAAATCGCTGAGCGACCGTCTGGGCCAGGCCGGCTACGCCTTCGCCAACGTCAACGTGCTGCCGGACATCGACCACGACAAACAGACGGTGGCCTTTACCTTCTTCGTGGATCCGGGCCGCAAGACCTATGTTCGCCGCGTCAATATCGCCGGCAACACCAAGACCCGCGACGAAGTGATTCGACGCGAGTTGCGCCAGCTGGAAGGCGCCCCTTACGGCGCGGACAAGATCAAGCGCAGCAAGGAACGCGTTGAGCTGTTGGGCTATTTCGAAGACGTCAATATCGAAACCCCGGCGGTGCCCGACGCCGCCGACCAGGTGGACATGAACATCAGCCTGAAGGAACGCTCCACCGGCAGCGTATCCGCCGGTATCGGCTTCGTGCAGGGCGAGGGCGTGCAATTGTCCGCCAACCTGTCGCAGAGCAATATCTTTGGTTCCGGCAAATACATGTCGCTGGGCCTGTCCACCGGCAAGGTGAACAAGAATATCTCGCTGTCTTTCACCGATCCGTACTTCACGCCGGACGGCGTCAGCCTGGGCTACGACTTGTACAACCGAGTCTACAACCCGGACGCCACCAATATCTCCGCGTACAAGACCAGCACCATAGGCGGGGCTGTGCGCTTCGGGGTGCCGGTGACCGAGTACGACCGCATCAACTTCAGCATCGGCGCGGAAAACACCAAGATCAGCACCTACAACAACAGTCCGCAGCGCTACAAGGACTTCGTCAACCAGTACGGCAGCAGCAACAATACCTTGCTGGGCACCATCAGCTGGGGCCGGGATACCCGCGACAGCGCGCTGTGGCCTACCCGCGGCGCGGTGATCAAGGTGGGCGCGGACGCCGGCCTGCCGGGCGGCGATCTGCAGTACTATCGCCTGACTCACCAGCAGACTTGGTTCTTCCCGCTGAGCAAAACCTTCACCCTGATGCTGAACGGCGAACTGGGCTATGCCGACGGTTACGGCAAAACCTCGCGCCTGCCGTTCTTCCAGAACTTCTACATGGGCGGCCTGGGCTCGGTGCGCGGTTACGACACCAGCAGTATCGGTCCGCGCGACACCAACGGCGACTACCTGGGCGGCACCCGCAAGGCGGTGGCCAACGCAGAAGTGCTGTTCCCGTTCCCGGGAATGAAGGACAATAAGTCGGTGCGCACCAGCTTGTTCTTCGACGCCGGCACCTTGTGGGATCCGTCTGTGGCGGGCAGTTCCGCCGGCGACGGCATCCGCTATTCCGCGGGCGTGGCGCTGACCTGGCTGTCTCCGATCGGTCCGATGAAGTTCAGTATCGCCAATCCGCTGAAGAAGAAGGACAACGACAAAGTCCAGCGCTTCCAATTCCAGCTGGGTACCGTGTTCTAAAATTGACGGGGTTGTTATATGAAAGCATTGCTGTGGGCGGCCGCCATCGTATCGGCAGTCGCCATGTCGGCCCAGGCGGCCGAACTCAAAATGGGCTATGTCAACACTGAGCGCATCTATCGCGAAGCCGCGCCGGCCATCGCCATCCAGAAACGTCTGGACAAGGAGTTCTCCGAGCGGCGCAACGAGCTGAAGAAGATGGAGGCGCGCGCCAAGGAGCTGGAGTCCCAGCTGGCCAAGAGCAGCTTGAATTCCGACGACCGCAAGCGCTACGAGCGCGAGTACGCGGCGCTGGACCGGGATTACCGGGCCAAGGGCCGCGAGCTGTCCGAGGACTTCAACCAGCGCCGCAACGAGGAGTTCGCTTCGGTGCAGGAGCGGGCCAACCGCGCGCTCAAGCAACTTGCCGAGCGCGAGCAGTACGATCTGATCCTGCAAGACGTGGTGTATGTGAACCCCAAGTACGACCTGACGCCCAAGGTTCTGAAGGAACTGGAACGCTGAAGGCAGGGCGGGGCGGCCTAAGAGCCTGTTAAAAGTTTCGCGAGCCAAGGCGAGACAAGGCGAAAACGAGCGAAAAAGCGGAGTGTACGAGGGGTACATGAGCATTTTGAGCTTGTACTCACCGTGCGACGCTCCACGAAGCGCAGCAGACTTTGAACAGGTTCTAACGGCCGCCCCGGATGTGCGCGGCTGTGGCCGGTGCGCCAACACATAATTACGGGAGCAAGCCGACCCCAGGTCGGCTTTCGTTTTTGATGGCTTATACCCTCTCATTTATTATCGAAAGGTTGGGCGGCGAGCGGGCCGGCCCGGACCTGACGGTCGGCCGCCTGGCGCCGCTGGAAGCGGCCGCGGCCGGCGATATCGCCTTTCTGGCCAACCCCAAGTATCGCAAGCAGCTGGACGACAGCGACGCCAGCGCGGTGATCGTTTCGCCCAAGATGGCGGAAGAGCTGGCGCAGAGCGAGGCCTGGAGCCAGCGCTCCTGGATCGTCGCCGCCGACCCCTATCTCTACTTCGCGCGCCTGGCGGCCTTGTTCCACCCGCAGCCGCAGCCGCAAGCCGGCGTGCACCCCAGCGCGGTGCTGGGCGAGGGCGCTCGGGTAGCGGCCAGCGCCGAGGTGCGCGAGCACGTCAGCATCGGCCGTAATGCGGTCATCGGCGAGCGCTGCCGTCTGCTGCCGGGCGTGGTGGTGGGAGACGACTGTGTGTTGGGCGACGACGTGGTGTTGTACCCCAACGTCACGCTGTACCACGGCTGTGTGCTGGGCAACCGCGTCGGCGTGCACTCAGGCAGCGTGATCGGCGCGGACGGCTTCGGCCTGGCCTGGGATAAGGACCACTGGTTCAAAATTCCGCAAACCGGCCGCGTCATCATTGAGGACGATGTGGAAATCGGCGCCAACACCACGGTGGATCGCGGCGCGATGGCGGACACTGTCATCAGGAAAGGCGCCAAGGTGGACAACCTGGTGCAGATCGCCCACAACGTACAGATCGGCGAGCATTCCGCCATCGCCGGCTGCGTCGGCATCGCCGGCAGCGCCAAAATTGGCGCTTACTGCACGGTGGGCGGCGCGGCGATGTTCGTCGGCCATATTGAAATAGCGGATAAAACCCATATCGGCGGCGGGACCCTGGTGTCGAAGTCGATCAAGACGCCTGGCACTTACGCCTCGTCTTACCCATTGCAACCGATGAAAGAGTGGCTGGCCAACGCCGTGCACGTCCGTCACCTGGATGATATGGCCAAGCGGCTCAAGCAGCTCGAACGTGAGCTCAAAGAAATGAAGAATCAGGAGGAATCCCCCAATGTCTGAACACGCCATCACCATTGATGTCCGCGAAATCATGCGCTATCTGCCGCATCGCTATCCTTTCCTGCTGGTGGACCGTGTCACCGAATTCGAGGAAAACAAACGCATCAAGGCGCTGAAGAACGTCACCATCAACGAACCGTTCTTCGTTGGCCACTTCGAGCAGTATCCGGTGATGCCGGGCGTGCTGATCATCGAGGCGATGGCTCAGGCCGCCGGCATCCTGGCCATCCGCAGCCAGGGCGAGCGCGCCGAGAACGAGCTGTATTTCTTCGTCGGCATCGACAACGCCCGTTTCAAGCGCCAAGTGGTACCGGGCGATCAACTGACCTTCGAAGTGGAGCTGATCACCAGCAAGCGCGGCATCGGCAAGTACTCCGCCCGCGCGCTGGTGGACGGCCAGCTGGCTTGCGAAGCCGAAATCATGTGCGCCAAGCGCGAGGTGTGATCATGGCCATCCATCCAACCGCCATCGTCGACCCCAAGGCCCGGATCGCCGACGACGTCGAGATCGGTCCTTACTCCATCATCGGCCCCAACGTCAGCATCGGCAGCGGCAGCTGGGTTGGTCCCCATGTGGTGATCGAAGGGCACACCACCATCGGCAAGAACAACCGCATCTTCCAGTTCTGCTCGCTGGGCGCCATACCGCAAGACCTGAAGTACGCTGGCGAGCCGACCCGCCTGGAAATCGGAGACAACAACACCATCCGCGAATTTTGCACCTTTAATACCGGCACGGTGCAGGATGGTGGCGTGACCCGCGTGGGCAATGAAAACTGGGTGATGGCCTATGTGCACATAGCGCATGACTGCCAGGTGGGCAGCCATACCATCCTGGCCAATAACGCTACGCTGGCCGGTCACGTACATATCAGCGACTGGGTGTTCCTGGGCGGTTTCACCAGCGTGCACCAGTTCGTCATTATTGGCGAGCATGCGATGACCGCTTTCGCCAGCGCCGTGGCTCAGGACATCCCGCCATTTGTGACCGCCCACGGCAACCGCGCTGTGCCCTCCGGCATCAACGCCGAAGGCATGAGACGCCGGGGTTTCAGCGCAGAGCAGATCCGCCGCGTGCGTGGCGCTTATAAGACACTGTACCGCCAGGGTCTGCCCTTCGAAGACGCCAAGGCCGCCATCCTGGAGGAAGCCGCCGTCGGCCACGACGAGCTGGCGCCGTTCACCCGCTTCTTTGGCCAGTCCGCCAGAGGCATCATTCGCTAAGATCCATGCCCGACACTTTGTTTAAAAGCAAGCGGGCACTGAAGGTCGCCATGGTGGCTGGGGAAGCCTCTGGCGACCTTCTTGCCGCCCACCTGATGGATGCGCTGCTGGCGCGCTATCCCGACATCGAGTTCGCCGGCATCGGCGGCCCGCGGATGGAAGCCAGGGGCTTCGTCAGCCATGCGCCGCAAAGCCGGCTGGCGGTGATGGGCTACGCCGAAGTGCTCAAGCGTTTGCCGGAGCTGCTGCGCATCCGCCGTACCCTGCGCGACCGCCTGATTGCGGAGAAGCCGGATGTTTTCATCGGCATTGACGCGCCTGACTTCAACCTGGATCTGGAGGCCGCGCTCAAACGCGCCGGCATTCCCACCGTTCACTACGTCAGCCCCTCGGTTTGGGCCTGGCGTCCGGAGCGGGTGCAGAAGATAGGCCGCAGCGTCAGTCACATGCTGTGCTTGTTCCCGATGGAGCCTCCCTTGTATCGCCAGGCCGGGGTGCCGGTGACCTATGTCGGCCACCCGTTGGCCAGCGAGATCCCGTTGAGGCCGGACCAGAGCGCGATGCGCGAACAACTGGGGCTGCCGCAGCGCGCGCCGGTGTTCACCCTGATGCCGGGTAGCCGCATCGGCGAACTGGAGCACATGGCGCCGCTGTACATCGAAACCGCCAAGTTGCTGCTGAAAAGCTATCCGGACGGCCAGTTCCTGGTGCCGCTGGCCACGCGTCCAACGATGGAGTTGTTCGACCGCATGCTGACCCGTCACAAGGGCTGGGATCTGCCCTTGCGCAAGCTGTTCGGCCACGCGCAGATGGCGATGATCGCTAGCGACGCGGTGTTGGTCACCAGCGGCACCGCCACGCTGGAAGTGGCGCTGACCAAGAAGCCGATGGTGATCAGCTACAAGCTGTCCGCGCTGACTTACCGCCTGGTCAAACGCAAAATCCGTCTGCCCTACGTCGGCCTGCCCAATATCCTGTGCGGGCGCTTCGTGGTGCCGGAACTGCTGCAGAAACAGGCCACGCCGGCCAAGCTGGCGGCGGAGATGCAAAGGCTGTACGAAGATCAGGACGCGCGCCGCGAGATGGTGCAGACCTTTACCGAGCTGCATCAGTCGCTGCGTCAGGACACGGCCGCGCTGGCCGCGGACGCGGTGTTGCAGGTGGCGGGGCGGCAATGAGCGGGCTTGATCTGGAGAGGATCGCCGGCGTCGACGAAGCTGGCCGCGGCCCGCTGGCCGGCGCGGTGTTCGCCGCCGCGGTGATTCTGGACCCGTCCAAGCCTATCGCCGGCCTGGCGGACTCCAAAGTGCTGAGCGAGGCCCGCCGGGACGAGCTGGCCTTGTTGATCAAGCGGGACGCGCTGGCCTGGTGCATCGCCAGCGCCAGTGTCGAGGAAATCGACAAGCTCAATATTCTGCACGCCACCATGCTGGCGATGACACGCGCGGTGCAAGGCCTGCAGCCGCAGGCGACGCGCGCGCTGATCGACGGCAACCGTGTGCCCAAGGGGCTGCCGGTGCCGGGGGAAGCCATCGTCAAGGGCGACGCCAAGGTGGCGGCCATCTCCGCGGCCTCCATTCTGGCCAAAACCGCGCGTGATGCCGAACTGGTGGCCCTGGACGCTCTCTATCCGCAATACGGCTTCGCTCGCCACAAGGGTTACCCCACCGCGGAACACCTGGCCGCGCTGGAACGGCACGGCGCCTTGACGGCTCACCGCAAGAGCTTTGGTCCGGTCAAAGCCTGGCTGGCGCGCCAGCAGGGGCAGTTGTTTTGAGCGGAGAGGGCGCCAAATCCTGCTTCCCGCCGGTAGCGAGGCCGGACGCCCGCGTGCTGGTGCTGGGTTCCTTGCCCGGCGACGCCTCCTTGCAGGCCGGCCAGTACTACGCTCACCCCCGCAATCAATTCTGGCCGCTGATGCAGGTCATCACTGGCCGGCGCTTGGTCGAACTGGCCTACGCCGAGCGCCTGGAGGCGCTGCAGCAGGCCGGCGTGGCGCTCTGGGACGTGATTGCCAGCGCGCGGCGCCGGGGCAGCCTGGACGCCGACATCCGCGATCAGCAGTCCAACGATTTGCGCGAGCTGGCGCAAAGCCTGCCGCGGCTGCGCGCGGTCGCTTTCAACGGCGCCACCGCCGCGCGCGCGGCCGGACAGCTGGACGGGCTGGCCCTGGACATCCTGGCCTTGCCATCTTCCAGCCCGGCGCATACCCTGGCGTTTGACAGAAAACTTGAAGTTTGGCGGCAACTGGGACGATATTTGTAGTTGACGATGGCCAAATGCGCTTGTCGTCGCGATGAAACCACCTGGGGGAGCGAATATGGGCCATTACTGCATATGGTTTGTCACGCCGGACGACAGCGTGATGCGCCGGGCCGAAGTGGTGATCAACGGCGTGATCCATTGCCATCAGGTGCTGGAGGAAATCGAGGCGCAGCTGGCGGTGGACTGCGGGCTGACCCAGGTGATGATCGTGGACTGGAAACGTTTTGAAACACCGGAGCCCGCCAGCAAGCTAGCTCATGCGGCCTAAGAGCCTGTTCAAAGTCTGTTGCGCTTGGGCGATACGGCGTTAAAACCGCCTTCGAAATGCTCATGGACTGGATGCGCATTCGGCTTTCTCAGCTGTTTTCGCCTGTCTCTCTCTAGCCGGCAAGATCGTAAATACGCTCTAGGCGGCTAGCTCCTTGGTAGGAGTCAAGCCCGCGGGCGGCCATGCTATCATGGCCGCCTGAATCTTTATGGGGGCGTCTGCGCCATGCGCGTGTTGGGTTTCGCCGGCTATTCCGGCAGCGGCAAGACCACCTTGCTGGAAAAACTGATTCCCCGGCTGACGGCGCGCGGCCTGCGCGTCGCCGTGATCAAGCACACTCACCACGATGTGGACTGGGACACCCCGGGAAAGGATAGCTGGCGCCACCGCCAGGCCGGCGCGGCGCAAGTGCTGCTGGCTTCGGCCCGTCGCCGTATGCTGGTGGAGGAACTGGCGGACAGCAACGAGCTGCCGTTGGCCGCCCACCTGGCCATGCTGGGCCCCTGCGACCTGGCCCTGGCCGAAGGCTTCAAACAGGAAGCCATTCCCAAGATAGAAGTGGTCAACAGCGCTTTGGCCGCGCCGGCCTTGCATCCGGTCGATCCGCAAGTGCTGGCCGTGGTCGGCGACTTGCCGCAGGCGCTGGACATCCCCTGGTTTCATCGCGACGACGCGGACGCTGTCGCCGCCTTCCTGATTTCAAGATTGGACCTGTCCCATGCTGAGCTTTGAACAAGCCCGCGACTGGCTGCTGCAACGCGCGCAGCCGCTGGCCGCCACTGAACAAGTCGAACTGCTGGCCGCGGCCGGCCGCGTGCTGGCCGAGCCGGTGCTGGCCACGCTGGACGTGCCGCCGCACGACAATAGCGCGATGGACGGCTACGCCTTGCGCGCCGCGGAGCAAACCGCGGCGATGCCGGTGTCGCAGCGAGTGCCCGCCGGCAGCGTGCCGCAAGCGCTGGCCGCCGGCAGCGTGGCGCGCATTTTCACCGGCGCGCCCATTCCGCCCGGCGCCGACGCCGTCATCATGCAGGAGCAGGCCGAAACGGCCGACGACGGCACAGTCAGTTTCAGCCAGCCGGCCAGCACCGGCCAGAACATTCGTCGCCGCGGCGAAGACATCCGCGTCGGTCAGGAAATCCTGCCGGCGGGCAAGGTGCTGAACCCCGCCGACATCGGTCTGGCTGCGTCCATCGGCGTGGAGACGCTGACGGTGTTCCGCCCGTTGCGGGTGGCGGTATTCTTCACCGGCGACGAACTGGTGGAGCCGGGCCGGCCGCTGGCCGCCGGCCAGATTTACAACTCCAATCGTTATTGGCTGGCGCCGGCGTTGATGCGCCTGGGCTGCGAGGTGATTGATCTGGGCATTGTCCGCGATTCTCTTGGCGCCACGCGCGAGGCGCTGCGAGACGCCGCGGATGCCGCCGATGTGATCATGACCTGCGGCGGGGTGTCGGTGGGTGAGGAAGACCACGTCAAGGCCGCGGTGGAGGCCGAGGGCTCGCTAGACCTGTGGAAGCTGGCAATCAAGCCGGGCAAGCCGCTGGCCTACGGCAAGGTGGGGCAGGCGGATTTCATCGGTCTGCCCGGCAACCCGGTGTCCGGCTTCGTCACCTTCCAGGTGTTGGCGAGGGCCTTCCTGGAGCGGCGCGCCGGCCTGCCAGTATCGGCGCTGACGCCGGAAGGCCCTTATCCGGCGGCTTTTGATTGGACCCGGCCGGATGCGCGCCGCAGCGAATTCATCCGCGTGCGGCGCGTGTGCGTGGACGGCCGCTGGCAACTGGAACTGTACCCGCAGCAAGGTTCCGGCGTGCTGATGTCCTGCGCCTGGGCTGACGGCCTGGTGCGCTTGGAGCCGGGTCAGGCCGTGGCGCGCGGCGATATGCTGCCCTATTTGCCGCTGGTGCAGTGAGCCGTGCCCACCATCCGTTTCGTCGACGAAAACGGCGCACTGCTCGGCGAACAGCAGGCGGCGGCTGGGGATAACCTGCTGGACCTGGCTCGGCTGGCGGACGTGCCCCTGCATTGGCGTTGCGGGCAGGGCACGTGCGGCACCTGCAAGGTGAGGCTGGCGACACCGGAGGCGGAGCAGCGGCCCAGCCGCAAGGAGCGCAACGTGTTGCTCCGCGCCGGCGCCATCGACGCCGCCCTGGCCGCCAGCGAATGCTGGACCGAAGCGCGGCCTTGGCGGCTGGCCTGCCATTTGCATCTGAGCGAGGAAGACTGGGAAGTGGAGTGTCCGGCGTTTTGAGCGCCAAATACAAAAGGGCTCGCATGCGAGCCCTTTTGTATTTGGAAGGTGTTTACTCTCTTGCGAGCGCTAGCGAAAACGGCTGAAAAAGCGGAGTGCGCACACGATGCATGAGCATTTTGAGGCCGTTTTCAATGCCGCAGCGCCGACGCGTAGCAGATCGTCAACAGCCTCTTTTGATGCGTTATTCGGAAGCGCCGACCTGTTCGCAGGTGTCGTCCTCGCCGGTCTTGGGCTCCGGGCATTCCGGGCGCAGCCAATGGCGCAACATGGTCAAGGCTACCGCTAGCAGGGTGGGGCCGATGAACAGGCCTATCACCCCCCAGGCGATCAGGCCGCCGATTACGCCCAGAAAGATCAGCGACAGCGGCATCTGCGCGCCCTGGCTGATCAGCAAGGGCTTCAGAATATTGTCTATGGTGTTGATCAGCAAGAAGCCCCAGACCAGCAGGAAGATGCCAAGGCCGGTGTTGCCGGTGTAAAACACCCAGGCCGCGGCCGGCAGCCAGACGATCAGCGTGGGCATTTGCGCCACCGCGACGATGAAGCAGAGGAAGCCCAGCACCAGCGCGCCGGGCACGCCGGCGATCAAAAGGCCGATCACGCACAGGATGGTCTGCGCCAGCGCGGTGCCCACCACGCCGGTGGTGACGCTGCGTATGGTGCGGGCTATCACGTCCGGCAATTCGCCGGCCGGCGCGCCACCCAGCTTGATCACGATCAGCTCCACCATGTCCCACAGCCGGTCGCCATTGATCAGCAGCAAGCCGGACACAATGATGGCCAGCACGATTTCCAGCAGGCTCAGGCTGAGATTGGCGCCGCCGGACAGCAGCCACAACGCGCCTTGGTTGACCGCCGGGCGGATTTTTTCGAAGAAGCCGGGCAGGTCGGCCTGCACGCTGCCCCACAGCTTTTGCAGGCTTTCGCCCACCACCGGGATATTGGCCAGCCAAGTAGGCGCGTTGGGCAGCGTCAGCTGGGTCAGGTCGTGGGTGAGGCCGGACAGGTGGGGCAGGGTGTCGGCCAGGGTCAGCGCCATCAGGCCGATGGGGATGGCCAGGGCCAAGGCCAGCGCCAGCACGATGAGCAGGGCGGCCAATTTGTGGCGCTCTCCCAGCTTTTGCCGTAGTCGGCAATGCATTGGCCAAGCGGAAATGGCAATGATGGCGGCCCAGGTCAGAGCGCCGAGAAAGGGTTGGATCACGCGCAGGCAGGACATCACCAGCAGCGCGATGATGGCGATCTGAAACACCGCCAGGATGCTGACATTGGAGAACGCTTTATTGATGGCCATGGGGCTCTCGGAAAATGAAAACGGGCCGATCGAAAGATCGGCCCGCTGATTCTGCAATGCAATGAGCGTGAATGCAATTGGCGCTTGTCGCTATTGCGGATTCACCGTCGCCAGGGTCTTGGCGAAGGCTTCCGCCTGCGTGAAGCCGATCACGCGATCCGCTTCCTGCCCCAGTTTGTCGAACAAGATAATGCCCGGCGGGCCAAACAGGCCGAAACGCTTGAGCAAAGCCTGGTGCTCCGCGTTGTTGGCGGTGACGTCGGCCTTGGCCAGCACATAGCCCTGCATTTGGCGGCCGACCGCCGGATTCGGGAAGGTTTCCGCCTCCATCTCCTTGCAGGACACGCACCAGTCGGCATAGAAATCCAGCAACAGCGGCTTGCCTTCCGCCTTGGCCTTGGCCAGCAGCGCATCCAGTTGTGCGCTGTTGGCCACCGGCTGGAACGCCGCCGCGGCCTTGGCCTCCGCCTGGCCCTGGCCCAGCCAGCGCAAGGGGTAGCGCGGGTTGTCGGCGCCGGCCAGCAGGCCGGCCAATTGCGCCGCGCCGATCAGCAGCAGAGCCACCCCGGCGGCCTTGCCCAAGCGACGCGGAGCGCCGGCGTTGCTCGGCAGCGCCTCCAGCGCGCCCAGGGACACCGCGCTGCCTATCAGCAGCAAGGCCCACAGCAGCATGACCAGCGCGCCCGGCAGGAAGGGCGTGGCCAGCCAGATGGCCAGGCCCAGCATCACGACGCCGAAGCCGGCTTTGACTGTTTTCATCCAGCCGCCGGCGCGGGGCAGCACATGGCCGCCGAAGGTGCCGATCAGGATCAGCGGCAGGCCCAGGCCCAACGCCATCGCGTACAGCGCCGCGCCGCCCAGAGCGGCGTCGCCGGTGCTGCCGATATAGCCCAGCGCCAGCGCCAGCGGCGGGGCGACGCAGGGGCCGATGATCAGCGCGGACAGCGCGCCCATCGCGAATACGGTGGCGAATTTGCCGCCGGACAGATGATTGGAGGTGTCGGCCAGCCGCGATTGCAGCGCCGACGGCAGCTGGATGGTGAACAGATCGAACATGGACAGCGCGAACACCACCATCAGCGCGCTGGCGCTTAGCACCACCGCCGGCTGTTGCAGCCATACGGTGAGCAAGGCGCCGGTGAGGCCGGCGATGACGCCGACCACGGTGTAAGTCAGCGCTAGGCCTTGCACATAGGTGAAGGACAACAGGAAGCCGCGGCGGCGGGTCAGGGTAGCGCCCTGGCCGGCAATCAATGAGGAGACGATGGGCAGCAGCGGGTACATGCAGGCGGTGAACGCCATGCCGATGCCCGCCAGCAAAAAGGTGCCCAATGTGGTCAGCCAACCCTGGGCTGCCAGCTCATTGTTGCCGGCCGGGGACTTTCCCTGAGGGGGCGCCTCCGACAGCCATTCGCCCAGCTTGCCGCCGGCGGACGGCGTGCCGCCCACTTTGAGCTTGTGGGTGTAAGGCGGATAGCACACGCCGGCGTCGGCGCAGCCTTGCAGGCGTACTTGCAACTCAAACTCTGCAGGCGCATTGGCTTGCAGCGGCACCGTTATCACGTTTTTGCCGGTGAATACGGTTTGTTTGCCGAAGTACGGGTCGTTCTTTTCCTTGCCGGCCGGGAACTGCGGCGCGCCCACCAGCTTGGCCGGCTGGCTGCTGATCTGGGTGCGGTCGCGGTACAGGTAGTAACCGGGAGCCACGTCCAGCGTCAGCTTGAGCTGTTCGCCGGCGCGTTCAACCTTGGCGGCGAAGGCTTGCTCCGCCGGCAGCAGATCGTCCTGGTTGACGGCGTGCGCGGGCAGGCTCAAGCCCAGGCAGGCCAGCGAGACCGCGAGCAAGCCCACGATCCGGGATGAGAGTAGCGATAAGTTGATTGGCACGGGATGACTCTATGGTTTATGGTCGTTAGCGTTTGAATGACCGGCGCGCTCAGGCATTGGTTCCTTGGCGGCCGGGCGGGGCGCGGAGGGCGGCGGACTGGGTTGCCGCCGCGTCTTGCTATGCGAAAACAATATGCATTAAATTCAAATTCCGGGCAAACGGTAAGATAGAATATTTATATAAAAACTAGGGCGCAACACCATACATCATGCGAGAAACGATTCACTTTGCTCATGCCAACAGTTTTCCGGCCTCGGTTTACCGCAAGTTTCTAGCCGCGTTGGGCGAGCGCCACCAAGTGGGCTTCCTCGATGCCATCGGCCATGATCCGGCCTATCCGGTGACAGACTGCTGGCCCCATCTGGTGGAGGAAACCATTGCGCACATCGAAAGCCACTATCAAGGGCCCATCGTCGGCGTCGGCCATTCGCTGGGCGGCTTTTTGATGTTCTATGCCGCATTGCGCCGGCCGGAGTTGTTCAAGCGCATTGTGATTCTGGATTCGCCGCTGATGGGGCCGTTCCGCTCGCGCGGCATTTGGCTGGCCAAGAAGCTGGGCTTCATCGACCGCGTCACCCCGGGCGGCAACACCCTGAAGCGGCGCGATAACTGGGCATCGGTGGCCATGGTTCACGACTACTTCGCCCGCAAGCCGATGTTTGCCCGTTTCGATCCGGACTGCCTGGCCGACTACGCCGAGCACGGCACCGTGGACGACGGACAGGGCGGGCGCAAGCTCAAATTCCGTCCGCAGATAGAACATGAGATTTACTGCGCGCTGCCGCATGATTTTCCTCGTTATCGCGGCCAATTGAAAGTGCCGGCCGCCTTTATCGCGGGAGCCGGTTCGGATGTGCTCAAGCCGGCGGACCTGCGCTTCATGCGCAAACACTTCAATATTCAGGTGCAGATGCAGCAGGGCAGCCATCTGTTCCCGCTGGAGCGGCCGGAGGAAACCGCGCGGCGCATTTTGGAGCTGCTGGAGTCTTGAGCGTTTCCAAAGGCGGTTTCAGGTAAAACAAAGCCCGGCCAAGCCGGGCTTTGTGTTGTCGCAAGGAGAGGGCTGAGAACCTGTTTACGATCTGCTGCGCAGCGGCGATACAGCGTTAAAAACACGCTCAAAATGCTCATGTACCCCTTGTACATTCCGCTTTTTCGCTTGTTTTCGCCTTGTCTCGCCCTTGCTTGCGAGATCGTGAGCAGGCTCTTACAGCATGGCCAGCCGTTGGCGCGCGCTGCGCTCGATGCCGGCGGCATCCAGGCCGCAGTCGGCCAGCAAGCCGGCCGGATCGCCGTGCTCCACGTAATCGTCCGGCAGACCCAATTGCAGCACTGGTTTAAGGATGCCCATTGCTTGCATCGCCTCCACACAGGCCGAACCGGCGCCGCCCATCACCACGTTTTCCTCCACGGTGATGACCAGATCGTGGCTTTCCGCCAGCCGGCACACCAGTTCCGCGTCCAGCGGCTTGACGAAGCGCATGTCGGCCACGGTGGCGTTTAGCGCCTCGGCCGCGGCCAGCGCCGGCGTTACCATGCTGCCGAAGGCGAGAATGGCCACTTTTTCGCCCTGGCGGCGCACCAAGCCCTTGCCCAGCGGCAGCGCCGCCATTTCCGCCTGGATCTCGGCGCCGGGGCCGGTGCCGCGCGGATAGCGCACCGCGGCCGGGCTGTTCATCTGGAAACCGGTGTACAGCATCTGGCGGCATTCGTTTTCGTCCGAAGGCGCCATCACCGTCAGGTTGGGAATGCAGCGCAGGAAGGACAGGTCGAAGGCGCCCGCATGGGTGGGGCCGTCCGCGCCCACCAGGCCGGCGCGGTCGATGGCGAACAAGACCGGCAGGTTTTGCAGCGCCACGTCGTGGATCAGCTGGTCGTAAGCGCGTTGCAGGAAGGTGGAGTAGATGGCCACCACCGGTTTGACGCCGTCGCAGGCCAGGCCGGCGGCGAAGGTGACCGCGTGCTGTTCTGCGATGGCCACGTCGTAATAGCGGTCCGCGTGCTCTTGTTCGAAGCGCACCAGGCCGGAGCCTTCGCGCATTGCCGGAGTGATGCCCACCAGGCGCGGGTCGCGCTTGGCCATGTCGCAGATCCAGTCGCCGAACACCTGGGTGTACTGCGGCTTCCCGCCGCCCTTGCCGCTGGCCAGGCCGTTATTGGGATCGAACTTGGTGACGCCGTGGTATTTGACCGGGTCGCTCTCCGCCAGCTTGTAGCCGTGGCCTTTCTTGGTGACGATGTGCAGGAACTGCGGCCCCTTGAGGCTGCGGATATTGCTCAGGGTGTCCACCAGCACGTCCACATCGTGGCCGTCGATGGGGCCGATGTAGTTGAAGCCGAACTCCTCGAACAGGGTACCCGGGGTGAAGAAGCCCTTGACGTGCTCTTCCACCTTGCTGGCGATCTCCTTCAGCGGCGGAGCGATGCCCAGCACCTTGCTGGAACCTTCGCGCATCGCCGCGTAGAAGCGGCCGGACATCAGCTTGGCCAGGTAGTTGTTGAGCGCGCCCACATTGGGCGAGATGGACATCTCGTTGTCGTTGAGCACCACCAGCAGGTCGGTGTCCATCGCGCCGGCGTTGTTGAGGGCTTCAAAAGCCTGGCCGGCGGTCATGGAGCCGTCGCCGATGATGGCCACGCTTTTGCGCTCTATGCCTTGAGTCTTGGCCGCCACCGCCATGCCCAGCGCCGCGCCGATGGAGGTGGAGGAATGGCCGACGCCAAAGGTGTCGTATTCCGATTCGTCGCGCTTGGGAAAGCCGGCCAAGCCGCCTTTCTGGCGCATGCTGCCCATGCGTTCGCGGCGGCCGGTCAGGATTTTGTGCGGATAGGTTTGGTGGCCCACGTCCCACACCAGGCGGTCGTCCGGGGTGTTGAAGACATAGTGAAGGGCGATGGTCAGCTCAATGCTGCCCAGGTTGGAGGCGAAGTGGCCGCCGGTCTTGCTGACGCTTTCCACCAGAAAGTCGCGCAGTTCCGTGGCCAGCGGCGCAAGCTGCTGGCGCGACAGCTTGCGCAGGTCGGCAGGGCATTGAATGGTCTCGAGCAAGGGATACATAGTTTTCTGCTTCTCAGAACGAGCGCGCGACGATGTAGTCGGCCAGTTCCTTCAATCGTTGGGCGGAATCGCCAAATCCTTCCAGCGCGGCAAACGCCTCGTCGCGCAAGTCGCGGGCAAACTGCTTGGCTTCGGACAGCCCCATCAGGCTGACGTAGGTGGGCTTGTCGTGGGCGGCGTCCTTGCCTGCGGTTTTGCCCAGCGTCGCGGTGTCCGCCTCGCAGTCCAGCACATCGTCCACCACCTGGAAGGCCAGGCCCATGCGCTTGGCGAACACGTCCAGACGGGCGGTTTCCTCCTCGCTCAACGGCCGGCCGGCCATGGCGCCCAGCAATACCGACGAGCGGATCAGCGCGCCGGTTTTCAGCAAATGCATGTATTCCAGTTCCGGCTGGTTCAGCGCCTTGCCCACGCTGGCCAAGTCTATGGCCTGGCCGCCGGCCATGCCGGCATGGCCGGCGGCGCGGGCCAGGGTGTGAACCATGGCGAGCTGAGCCGCGGGGGCCACGCCCGGCAGCGGCGCGCTCAGCGTATCGAAGGCATGGGTTTGCAGCGCGTCGCCCGCCAAAAGCGCGGTGGCTTCATCGTAAGCCACGTGACAAGTGGGCTTGCCGCGGCGCAGCACGTCGTCGTCCATACAGGGCATGTCGTCGTGCACCAGCGAATAGACGTGGACCATCTCCAGCGCGGCGCCGATGCGGGCCAGGTTGTCGGCCGAGGCGCCCACCAATTCGCCGGCGGCGAACACCAGCAGCGGGCGTACCCGCTTGCCGCCGCCCAGGCAGACGTAGCGCATCGCTTCGTGCAGTTTTTGCGGCGTGTGCTGATCGGAGGGCAGCAGGCGTTCCAGCGCACCTTCCACTTGCTGCTGGATCTCGGTCATCCAGGCCATGAAAGGTTTATTGGCCATTGGACAATTCCAGTGGTTTGAGTTCGTTGTTTTCGAGTATTTTCAGTTGCTGTTCCGCGTCGGCCAGTTTGGCCTGGCAGAACTTGATCAATTCTATGCCCTGCTTGTAGGAGCCGAGCGCCGTTTCCAGCGGCATGTCGCCGCTTTCCATCGCCTGGATGATGTCTTCCAGTTGGGCCAGTGCGGTTTCGAAACTGGCCGGCGCTTTGTTGGCTTTAGCCATGGCGTTTTCCTTATGGTGCTTTCGTGGTGGCCGCTCTGTGCGGGCTCCGTCGGTGTCGCGTGGGCGCAGGCGGCTCTTTAAGGCCGTCATTCTAGTCCAATTACCGGGTGCGGCGACAGAGGCGATTGAGCGCTTTTGGCAAGCAAGGATGCTGTTGGGATGATAGCGGCGCGGAAAGCGAGCGCGTCTAGCGGACAATTCCCCGTCGCCCGCATTTGAGGTAGGGTGTCGCCAATTGAAAACGACAGGGGCCAGCATGCATTCGCAACCAACCATTCTGATTACCGGCTGCTCCAGCGGCATCGGCTACCACACGGCCGTAATCCTGGCCCAGCGCGGCTGGCGCGTGATCGCCAGCTGCCGCGCCGCCGCCGACGTGGAGCGCTTGCGCAGCGAGGGCATGGCTTGCATCCGGCTGGACGTGGACGACGCCGATTCCATTCGCGAAGGACTGGCACAGGCGGTAGAGATGGCCGGCGGGCGACTGGACGCCTTGTTCAACAACGCCGGCTTCGGCCAGCCTGGCGCGGTGGAGGACATCAGCCGAGCGGCGATGCGCGAGCAGTTCGAGACCAATCTATTCGGCCCCTGGGAGCTGACCAACGCCGCGCTCAAAGTAATGCGAGCCCAGGGCCATGGCCGCATCGTGTTCAACAGTTCCATCCTCGGTTTCGCCGCCATGCGCTGGCGCGGCGCCTACAACGCCAGCAAGTTCGCGATGGAAGGCCTGTGCGACACCCTGCGCCATGAGCTGCATGGCACCAATATCCATGTCTCCCTGGTGGAGCCGGGGCCGATAGAAAGCCGTTTCCGCCCCAATGCGCTGGCGCGCTTCCTGAAAAACGTGGACATCGACGCCAGCCATCATAAAGAGGCCTACCAACAGCAACTGGCGCGGCTGAAGAAAGAGGGCCATGCCGCGCCGTTCACCCTGCCGGCCAGCGCGGTGGCGGAGGCGGTTCACCGCGCCATCACGGCGGCCAAGCCGGCGGCGCGCTACCGGGTCACCTTTCCTACCAAACTGTATTGGTGGCTGCGCCGCTTGCTGCCAACCCGTTGTTTTGACTGGGCCTTGCGCGCGGCGACTTGAGATGGACCCAAGTCCTTGGCTTAGCATGAGTTTTTCTATGCATAGATATGTTTTTTCTTTGATGCCATTTTGATAGTTTCTTGTTGATCTAGCCGGCGGATTCGCTTTACAGTCACGGCACTTGCTCATGGCATTTCCTCATGCTGGAGCAGGCATAACAATAGAGACGCCGGGTTTCCCGGCTCCGTGACACAAAGGAGTAAGCGAGATGAATCGCTGGAAATGGCTGCCCCCGCTGCTGGCGGGGGCGGGCCTATTCGCGTCCGCTCAGGCGGCCGATATGAACAAGACGCTACGGGTGACTTTCGTCGCGCCTGAGTCCGGTTTCGATCCGGCCAAAGTGTACGATGTCTACTCTTTGGGGGTGATCGACAATATCTTCGATACCTTGTATCGATACGACTATTTGGCGCGGCCGCTTGTCGTGACGCCGGCCACGGCCCAAGGTTTGCCTCAGGTATCCGCTGACGGAAAGGTGTTCACCATCAAGATCCGGCCCGGCATCTATTTTGCCGACGATCCCGTTTTTAAAGGCAAAAAGCGGGAACTGACCGCTATGGACTACGCCTATAGCTTCAAGCGATTTGCCGATCCGGTGGTGAACTCGCCCAGCCCGGCGGGCTTTACCGATTTCATCATCGGTTTGGAGGAAGCGGGAAAGCAGGCCCGCAAAACCGGGAAATTCAATTACGACGGTCCAATGGAAGGCATCCAGGTGTTGGACCGTTACACACTGCAATTGCGGTTGAAAAAGCCCAACTTCAATTTCATCAATACCCTGGCGGCCCAAAACGCCGGCGCGGTGGCGCGGGAGGCGATCGAGGCTTACGCCAAGGATACCAACTCGCATCCGGTGGGCACCGGCCCATATATGTTGAAAGACTGGAAGCCGGGCAACCGGATCATGCTGGAGGCTAATCCGGGATACCGCAAGGACGTGTTCAGCAGCGTTGCCGCCGCAGATCCGGCCAATGCCGAAATCATGCGAGATTTACAGGGCAAGACCCTGCCCATCGTGGGACGCATCGATATCAAGGTGTTGGAAGAGGAGCAGCCGCGCTGGCTGTCCTTCCTCAACAAGCAACTGGATGTGTCCGGCGTGCCCAAGTCCGCCATTCCCTCCACCGTGCACAGCAGCGAGGCCAACCCCTTCCAGGCCAGCCTCAATCCGATGCTGGCGCAGCGCGGCATCCGCTTGCACCACAATCTGGGCATGGATGTGACTTATGCCTTCTTCAATATGCGCGACCCGGTGGTGGGCGGCTACAGCAAGCAAAAGGTCGCCTTGCGCCGCGCCATCGGCATGGCCTATCCCAGCCAGGAAGTGATCAAGCTGCTGTATAGCGGCCAGGCTATCCAGTTGCAGAATCTGGTGCCCCTGAACATGGTGGGCAATGACCCGCACTTCCGTGGCGCGCCGGATTTCAACCCGGCGCTGGCCAATGCCTTGCTGGATCAGGCCGGTTACAAGATCGGTCCGGACGGCTACCGTCGCCAGCCCAACGGTCAGCCGCTGTTGATCACTCAGGCCACTCAGGGCAGTGCTTTCGACAAGCAGTTCAACCAGATATGGCAGAAGACTTTCGACAGCATCAGGCTGCGCGTCGTCTTCAAAGTGGCCAAGTGGAACGAAAACCTCAAGGCCTCTTATGCCGGAAAACTGCAAATGTGGACTTTAGGCGGGTCGGCGGCGACGCCGGACGGGGATGACTTCGTTTCGTCGTTATGGAGCGGTTTGATCGGCCAGGGCAGCAAGACGTTTTTCAGCCACCCGGATTATGACCGGGCCTACCTGGCATCCCAAATCCTGCCGAATGGTCCGGAGCGGGATAAGCAGTTTGATCGGATGAACCGGGTAGCGGCCGCTTATCAGCCGATGATTCCGGGGGTGACGCGCTTTAACAACATCGTCAGCCACGGGTACGTGAAAGGCGTGAAAGTGCATCCTATGTCGGTCGATGGCGTTGCCGGCTCCTGGCGCTATGTCGATATTGACCTGAGCCAGCGGCCTTGAGGCTTGGATTGACCTAAATGCGCCAGGTGGCGCGTTCCACCTGCTGGAGATTCCCGATGTTCAATTTCATCATTCGCCGAATCTGGCAGATGGTGCCGACGATGTTCGGCGTCATGCTGCTGGTGTTCGTGCTGTTCAACTGGGTGGGCGGAGACCCCACCTACATCCTGGCGGGCAAGCGCCTGACGCCCGAAATGCTGCTGAATATCCGTGCCCAGCTGGGCCTGGATAAAAGCCTGCCGGAGCAGTTCTGGCTCTTCGTCAAGCAAGTGGCCGCTTTCGACTTTGGCACTTCCTGGTCCACCCAGCAATCGGTCTCCGCCACGCTGGCCTCGCGCATCGGCCCCTCGCTGACGCTGACCGGCACCTTGCTGGTGTTTGAGCTGCTGACCGCGCTGCCCATCGCCATCGTCGTGGCTTACTACCGCGGCACGCTGACCGACCGCATGGTGACCCTGATCTGCACTGTGGCCATGTCCATCAGTTCGCTGGCCTACATCATCGTCGGCCAGTACTTGCTGGCTTTCAAACTGGACTGGTTTCCGGTGATGGGGTGGGACGACGGCAGCCTACTGCGCAGCCTGCTGATCTACGTGCCGCTGCCGCTGATCCTGGGCATGCTGGTGTCGCTGGCGCCCAATGTGCGTTTTTACCGCAGCTTTGTGGTGGAAGAGCTGGGCCACGACTACGTGCGCACCGCGCGCGCCAAGGGCCTGTCGGAAAAAACCGTGCTATTCAAGCACGTGCTGCGCAACGCGCTGATCCCGGTGGTCACCGCGGTAATGATGTCCTTGCCCTTCCTGGTGCTGGGTTCGATGCTGCTGGAGCGCTTTTTCGGCATTCCCGGCATGGGCAATGAACTGCTGATGGCGGTGGACAAGAGCGATTTCCCGGTGATCAAAGCCATCACCGTGACCATCGCCGCCGCCGCCATGGTGTTCAACCTGCTGGCCGACATCATCTACAAGTGGATCGATCCACGCGTGCAACTCAAGTAAGCGCGGAGCACAAAACATGACAACATTGCAAAACACCGCCGGCGCCGCGCCGGCCGCCCCCTCGCGCAGCCTGTGGGCGCTGGGCTGGCAACGCTTGAAGCGCGACCGCATCGGCTTCGTTTCGCTCTGGGTAGTGGTGGCTTTCATGCTGCTGGCGGCCGCCGGCTGGCTCAACCTGGCCGGCCGCGGCTGGAACGACGAAATCGCCGCTTCCTACGCGCCGCCCACACTGTTGCTGGAACAATACCGCCAGCAGGACACCACAGCCGCCGCCGGAGGCCCTTCCACTGCCATTGTGCCCACCGAACGGCTGAAGCCGTCGGAAGACCCCATCCACGATTGGCTGGAAGCCGCGCGTCCCCACGCGGCCCAATATGCCAAGCCTGAGGTGAAAAAAGTGGAGTCGCTGCCCTTCGGCGCGGACCAGCGCGGCCGAGATATTCTGGACAAAGTGATCAAGGGCACCGCCACCTCGCTGCTGGTGGGCTTCTTCGGCGCGCTGTTGTCCATCCTGATCGGCACCTCGCTGGGCGCGGTGGCCGGTTACTTCGGCCGCAAGGTGGACGACTTCCTGATGTGGTTTTACAGCGTGTTCACCTCGGTGCCGGACATGCTCTTGCTGCTCGCCTTCGCCGCCGTGGCCGGGCGCGGCATCGCCACCGTCATTCTGGTGCTGTCGCTGACCAGTTGGACCGGCACCTTCCGCCTGGTGCGCGCGGAGTTCATCAAGAACCGCTCGCGCGAATACGTGCAGGCGGCGGACGCCATCGGCGCCAGCCACAGCCGCCGCATGTTCATACACATCCTGCCCAATGTCTCCCACCTGCTGCTGGTGCAGTTCTCCCTCTTGATGGTGGGCCTGATCAAGTACGAAGTGATCCTGTCCTTCCTCGGCTTCGGCGTGGACGTGCGCCAAGTCAGCTGGGGCTCCATGCTGGCGGAAGTGCCGGAAGAGCTGTTGCAAGGCTATTGGTGGCAACTGGCCATGGTAGTGGTGTTCATGTCCACCTTGGTGACCGCTTTCAGCATGTTGACCGATGCGCTGCGCGACGCGCTGGACCCGCGCGCGGCGGCGAAGTGAGTGGGGGAGAACAGACTATGACCCAAAACCAGACCCTGCTGTCGGTGCGCAACCTCAAAGTGGCGTTCCGCCAGGAGAACGGCGGCGAATTCCAGGCGCTCAAGGGCGTCAGCTTCGACATCCCGGCCAAGCGCACCGTGGCGCTGGTGGGCGAATCCGGCTCCGGCAAATCGGTGACCTCGATGGCCATCATGCGGCTGCTGTCGCCGCAGCACGCGCACATCGCCCCGGACAGCCAGATCCTGCTGCAAGGGCGGGATCTGCTCAAGGCCAGCGGCGCCGAGATGCGCGCGCTGCGCGGCAAAGACATTGCGATGATCTTCCAGGAACCGATGAGCTCGCTGAACCCGGTGTTCAGCGTGGGCGAGCAGATCATGGAAGCCCTGATGCTGCACGCCAAGCTGAGCCGCCGCGCCGCGCGCCGGCGCGCGATCGAACTCTTGCGCGAAGTGGGCCTGCCGGAACCGGAAAGCAAGGTGGACAGCTACCCGCACCAGCTATCCGGCGGCCAGCAGCAGCGGGTGATGATCGCGATGGCGATCGCCTGCGAACCCAAGCTGCTGATTGCCGACGAACCCACCACCGCGCTGGACGTGACCATCCAGAAGCAGATCCTGCAACTGATCGCGGACTTGCAGAAGAAGCACGGCATGGCGGTGCTGTTCATCACCCACGACCTGGGCGTGGTGGGCGAGTTCGCCGACGAAGTCATCGTCATGCGTCATGGCGAAATCCGCGAGCAGGGCAATGTGCAGCAAATCTTCGACGCGCCGCAGGACGCCTACACGAAGGCGCTGCTGGCCTGCCGGCCGCACCTGGACCGGCGGCCGCAGCGGCTGGCGGTGATCGACGACTTCCTGCAACCGGGCGGCTACGTGGAACCGCCGCAGCGCGAGCGCGGCTACCGGGCGGACGACGACATCATCCTGGACGTGCGGGGCCTCAGCAAATCCTTCGACGTGCGCGAAGGCTTGTTCGGCAAACGCCAGTTCCACGCGGTCAAGGACGTGTCCTTCAAACTGGCCAAGGGCAAAACCCTGGGCATCGTCGGCGAATCCGGCTCCGGCAAGACCACCGTCGGCCTGACCCTGGTGCGGCTGCACCAGGCCAGCGGCGGCCAGGCGTTCTTCCACGGCCAGGACCTGCTGGGCATGGACGCCAAGGCCTTCCACGCCTACAAACGCCGCATCCAGATCATCTTCCAGAACCCCTACGCCTCGCTGAACCCGCGCTTCACGGTGGAGCAGATCCTGAGCGAACCGATGCAGCTGCACGGCATCGGCCGCGACGGCGGCGAACGGCGCCAGCTGGCGCAAACCCTGCTGGACAAGGTGGGGATGCCGGCGGGGGCCTTGCAGAAATATCCGCACGAATTCTCGGGCGGTCAGCGCCAGCGCATCGCCATCGCGCGCTGCCTGACCTTGAAACCGGAAGTGCTGATCTGCGACGAATCGGTGTCGGCGCTGGACGTGTCGGTGCAGGCGCAAGTGCTGAACCTGCTGCAAGACCTGCAGGACGAATACGGCCTGTCCTATCTGTTCATCTCGCACGACCTGGCGGTGGTGAAACACATCTCGGACCAAGTGATGGTGATGAACAAGGGGGAAGTGGTGGAGCAGGCGGACGCGGACCAGATCTACCGCGAGCCGCGGGAGAGCTATACCCGGAAGCTGTTGGAGTCCATTCCGCAGGGCTGGGTGGGGATGGCGCCGGCTTGAGAGTCGGCGCGCCTTGGATACGAAACCGCCGGGAAACCGGCGGTTTTTTTATTGTCCGGCCAGTGCGCGGAAACCGTAATGCAGCAGCGCGTAAGCGCCCAACAGGGCACAGGCCAGCGCGCCGTAAGCCAGCGCCGAGCGCCCGGCGTGGCTCAAATCCGTGCTGCTGGGCAGGCAGCCGTCCCAGCACTGCGCCGCCAGAAAGCCCAGGCCGGCCGCCGCCGGGCTCAGCCACGGCCAGCGGGCCGCCAGCGCCAGCAGGCCCCAGCCCAGCGGCAGCAACAGCAAGGGCGCGATGCCGATGGGCAGCGCGTTCCACCACGTCAGCCGGGTGAAACCCACCTGGCCCAGCGTCAGCTGCCGGCCGTTGCGGCGCGGCCACACGCTGAAGCGGCTGGGCCGCGCCCGCAGCAGCCAGCCCACCAGAAAATGGCAGAGCTCGTGCAAGGCCGTGCCCGGCAGCGACAGCGCCACATAAGGCCAGAACCAGGCGCGTCTGCGCAGTTGCCGGCTCAACAGCAGGAACAGCGCCGGCCATAGCAGCACGGCGGGGGAGGAGACGAACGGCGCGTACAGCGGCTCGAGGACGGACATGTAGGGAAGAGGGCGGGCGAAAACCCGGATTGTGGCATGAGGACGCGGCCGGACCAAGCCGGACGCGCCCTCACGCTTGAGAAGCTAGACCTTGAACAAGTTCTGACGCTTTTTATCTCAATCCGCGCGGAAGCGGTTAATGGCCGCATCCAGTCCATGAGCCAGGCCGGACAGCTGCTGCGCCATGGCGGAGGACTCCTCCACCGACAAGCCGTTTTCCGTGCCCATATTGGCGATGCGCTCCACATTCTTGGCGGCGTCGTTGCTGGCCGTGCTCTGTTCGCGCATCGCCTCGGCGATCTCGCTGGTTTTCTCGAGTAGGCGCGTGGACAGCATGCGGATCTGCGCCAGGCGTTCGGACAAGGTGCCGCTCAGCGCCACGCCGGCTTCCACCCGCTCGGTGGCTTCGCGCATGCTGGCTACCGCGGTGGTGGTGTCGCCTTGCACTGCCTTGATTTTCTCGGAGATTTCGCCGGTGGCTTGCGCGGTGCGTTCCGCCAGCTTGCGCACCTCGTCCGCCACCACCGCGAAGCCGCGGCCGGTTTCGCCTGCGCGCGCTGCTTCAATCGCCGCGTTCAAGGCCAGCAGATTGGTCTGTTCCGCGATGTCGTGAATCACGTCCACGATGTTGCCGATCTCATCGGAGCGCTGGTTCAGGCCAATGATGATGGTTTCTGAGCGGCTGATCACGCTGGCGATCTCGGACATCTGCTGCGCGGCCTGGCCGGCCACCTCGCTGCCGCTCACCGCTTCGTTCATGCTGCTCTTGGCTTCGCCGGCCATTTCCACCGCATGCTCGGCCACCAGATTGATGCTCACCGTCATCTCCTCCACCGCGGCGGCGGTGGACGAAGACGCGTCGGTTTGCACCTGGGACGCCTCCGCGATGCGCTTGGATACGCCGGACAGCGCGTGGGCGGTGTCGTTCACCTGCTTGGCGTCCTCGCGGGTCTGCTGCAGGAAGGCGCGCAGATTGCCCAGCAGCTGCGCCAGCGCGCGGCCGGTTTCGCTGACTTCGTCGCGGCCGGTCTGATCCACCGACACCGTCAGGTCGTTTTTCTCCGCCGCATGGCGCATAGTCTGCTGCATGGCTTGCAAGGGGCGGGTGATGGAGCGGACGATGGCGAAGGCCAGGGCGACGCCCACCACCAGGGCGAGGCCCAGGATGGTCAGCATCATATTGCGGGTGTTTTTCATGCTGACCGCCAGCGCGTCCTCGGCGGATTGCGCCGAGTCGTCGGCCAGCTTGCTCAGGCTGTTGAGCGCGTCGCGCGCCTCATAGAGCTTGGGCTTGAACGGCGTGATGCCGGCGTCGCCCACATTGGCCCGGTTGATTTCGCCGCTGGCGATCTTCTGGTACAACCCGTTCATGCCTTGCTCATAGCCGGAGATGCCGGCCAGCATGCTGTCGAAGGTTTTTTGGTGATCCGCCGCCATCGCCATGGACTTGGCGGCGCCGGCCTGATTCTTGAACTCGGCGATGTGCTTGTCCAGCAATTGTTTGTTGGTCTGGATGCTTTGGTCCGAGTTGTCCGGGTTGCCGATGCTGATGAAGATGTTCTTCTCATCCTGGCGGATGTGCAGCATGCTGCTTTGCATGGCGTTCATCTGGTAGCGGAACGCGATTTTCTGGTCAAACAGCGAGGTCAGCTCGCCGTCCATCTGGTTCAGCGACCACCAGCCGGACCCCCCCACCAAAGCCACTGCAAACAGCAAGCTGCCTGCCAGCGCGGCGATGCGCTGCCCGATAGTGAATTGACTTAACATAATGCCCCCCATTGGTGCCGGTATTCGTCTTTTTCATAGCAAACGCCTGTGAACTGGCGATTGCGTCAAGGTGTGAAGGCGCAGCGCTTCGTGCTGGCATGGACTCCAGCTGGGGCCGGGACTCTGGAATATCAGGAATGGGCCCACAGGCCGGAACGACGGAGTGTTTCAATGCCAGCGCCTCTCCTCGTGACGAAGTGGAAGCGTGCGTCTTCATTGAATAGGCGCAATCATAATTCACGTCGCGTGATAGTCCTAATGGTTATTTTTGCATCGCAAAGCGGCAATATAGGGTGTATGCCCAGGCGGACGGCTCAGGGGGAGTTCCAAGGCCAGGTAAAGGAGCTGGCATGAGTTGTTTTCATGCCTTTGGCAATGTAAACGCCATAATGTCTGTGTTAGAGTTTTCAAATGTCAAAACAATACTGACGAGATGAAGACATCCTTTCCGCATCAGTCGTTGCGCTCAAGGCAAGGACTGAACCAAGCCGGCGGCCCGCTTGTGGCCAGCCGACGTTATGCGATGGCTGGCATTGTGTTGGCTGCGCTGAGTCTGAGCGGCGCGGCGTGCGCCGCGGACAACGAGCAAGTGGTGGGCGAAGGAGGCCGCCTGCTGCGTTACAGTTCCACCCAGGTGCGCGTGGAGTTGGACGCCGCCGAAACCGCCTCTTATCACCAGGCCCGGGACTTTTACTGGCGCGGCGTTACCGTGGCGCAAGCGCTGCGCGCCGGCGGCAAGGCGCTGGCTGCGATGGGCTACGGCCGGCTGGAGGAAGACGCGGACTTTTCCCTGTTGCGCGCCGAGCGCCATGAAAAGCTGGTCAGCACCAGTCGGGAAGTTCTGCGCGGCCTGCTGAAAATGAAAATGGGCCTGCCCGGCAAACCGGATCACCAAACCCTGGAAGCGCTGATTACCCTGCGGCCGGCCGTCGGCGGACAGGGTGTCTGGTTGAGAGCCCGCTTCCAGCGCACCATTTGGGACAGCAATGGCGACTCCCGCAGCAAGCAAGTCAGTGAACCTGAGCTCTACCGCGACTTTTTCGCAAGGCTGAGCGGTTAATCGTCGCCGCTCGCGGCGCTCCTTGTCTTGCTTCGGCAAAATGCTGATAATTAATTGGCAAATTGCCAAATCAAGGAGGGGCCATGAAAGCGCTGCAAGTCTTCGTACCGGAAACACCGGTCCCGCCCATGGTGGAACACAATCTGTTGCAGGAACTCAGCGTGTTGGTGGGGCAGGAAATACGCAACGATTTCGATGTGGCCAAAGTGGTGGAACTGGGCGTGGACACCGGCATGCTGGAACGCCTGGTGGACGCCGGCCTCAGCCGCGGCGAACTGGAGTTCGTCATCCCGCCACGCACCCTGTCCCATCGCATCAAGAAGGGACAGACGCTGAACACCGAGGAGTCCGAACGGGGCGTGCGTGTGGCCAAGCTGCTGTTGTTGGCGGAAGAGCTGTTCGGTGATAAGGACGCCGCCGCCCAATGGCTACGCAAGCCGCTGCATCGTTTTGAGGGCAAATCGCCGCTGGACATGGCCCATACCGAGCCCGGCGCGCGGCTGGTGGAACAGTTGATTGCCCAAGCCAACGAAGGCTACGCCGCGTGATTGTCTGGCGCATCAGTCGTTACGCCGACCTCAACGGGCTGGGCGGGTTGCGCTGGCCCGGGCGTTGGCACCCCGCCGGCCAGCCCATCGTCTACTTGGCGGATCACCCGGCCAGCGCCATGCTGGAAGCGCTGGTGCATCTGGAGGTGGCCAGCCTGCCGGCCACCTTCACCCTGCTTCAAGTGGAGTTGCCGGACCGCCTGGCGCAAGTGCTGGACCAGGCCAGCTTGCCTGCTGACTGGACCTTGCAACCCGCGCTCACCCAGAGCCTGGGCCGCCATTGGTTGCAACGCCAGGCTTCCGCCGCGCTGCAAGTGCCCAGCGCGGTGGCCCCCAATGCCCACAACTACCTGCTCAATCCCCTCCATCCCGACGCCAGCGCCTGCCGGATACTCAGCGTGCGGGACGTGCCTTGGGATGTGCGCCTGAGGTCTTGATTAAGCCCCCTGATTCGTCGCCCGGCGCCTGTGCATTCCCGGTGCTCAAAGGCTTTCGCCCTACTTCACTCTGGCTCGCGAAATCTTAAGTTTGTTCATGGAAACAATCGTAAACAAACTCTTGGCGCAAACCGGCCATGCCGCGCTTTTGCGCGCAGGGTATGGCGAGTAGAGTCGCAGAACGTGTTTACGGTCTCGCAAGCTAGAGCGAGACAAGGCGAAAGCGGCTGAGCAAGCGGAGTGTATTACATGATACGTGAGCAGTTCGAAGCAGTTTTCAACGCCCCTTTCTATCCATCCCGCTGACGCGCGGCAGATCGTAAACAGGTTTTGAAAAACTAGCCAAGGGCTCATGCAAGCCCAGGCCGTCGGGGCAATTCAATCCACTTAATTAGTATGCGAGGAATGCAATGACAGTCTGGATCAAATGGGGTGGCAAAGCAGCTGCTGCTGCGTTGCTGCTCTGTACCGTCTCGGCGGCATGGGCGGACGCCGTCCGCAAGGATATTCTCCCCGCGGACACCGATGGCGGGATTGTGGCGGATAGCGGGCCGCACATCGTTTTTTCGGCGGAGAAGGGCGGGCGCGAGCCGTTGCTGGTCTTCCTGCCTGGAACCGGCGGCGAAACCACGCGAACGGCGACAAACGAGCAAGCCTTCATCGACACCGCGCTGGCCCAGGGCTACCGCTTCATCATCCTGTCCTATATCGATACGCCGGCTGTCTCTCAGGTCTGTACCCGGCCGGTGTTGGCGGCTAATCCAGACTGCGCGGAGCAATTGCGTCAGAAGCGCGCCTTTGGAGAAAACACCACCTCGCTGATCAAGGACAAGCCCAAGGACGCCATTGTCCATAGACTGGCCGCTCTGCTGCGTTATCTGTCCAAAACCGATCCCAAAGGCCGTTGGGAACAGTATCTGGACAAGCAAGCCATAGACTGGAGCAAAATCGTGCTGTCCGGGCAGTCCCAAGGCGGCGGCATGGCCGCCTACATCGCCAAGCGCGTGGTCGTCAGAGGCGTGATCGATTTTTCCGGCGGCTGGGACATGCGCGCCAACAACCGCATCGCCTCCTGGTATGCCGCCCCCGGCGCCACGCCGCCGGACAGGTTGTTCGGCACCTATCACGTGCAGGAAAACTTTGCCCCAGTCATCCGCCTCTCCTACAACGCCATGCGCATCCCGGCGGACCACCAGTTCGCGCTGAACAAACCAATACGCCGCCCCAATGCCGACAATCCTGGACATGGCGAAGGCGCCAGCAATCCGGTGTATCGGGAACTGTGGCAGGAGATGTTGGAAGAGCTTAAGCGGGGATAGAGATAGGGGGCAGGCGGGGCTGGCCGCATAAGAAAGCCATGTTGTTTAGAGCGCCATCCTCGCCTGCTTGATTGACCGAGTACGTTGTCAATCTTGTGCAAAAGCCATGCGCATTTCTTTGGCGCGGCGGCGTTCCTGTGCCCTCATCAGCCGATTGGCTGCCACCACGCCCACGGTCACTAGTGTGATGAAGACCGTAGCCAGCGCGTTCATTTCCGGATTCAGGCCGAGGCGCACGCGTGAGAAGATCACCATCGGCAGGGTAGTCGAACCGGGCCCGGACAAAAACGCCGACGTGATCAGATCATCCAGCGACAAGGTAAATGACAGTAAGCAGCCGGACACCAGCGCTTGAGAGATCAGCGGCAGGGTGATGACGAAGAAGGTCTTGAACGGAGTGGCGCCCAGGCCCATCGCCGCCTCTTCCAGCGACAGACTCAGCTCCCGCACTCGGGACTGCACGATGATCGCGACGTAGGACACGCACAGCACGGTGTGACCGATCCAGATGGTGGTCAGCCCTCGGCCTTGCGGCCAGCCCACCCAGTTCTCCAGATTGACGAACAGCAGCAGGATAGAGATGCCGATGATCACCTCCGGCATCACCAGCGGCGCGCTGATCATGCCGGCGAACAATGGAAACAGGCGGAAGCGGCCGAAGCGAGCCAGCACATAGCCGGCCACGGTGCCGATCACCACGGAAGAACTGGCGGTCAGCAGGGCGATCTTCAAGCTCAGCCAGGCAGATCTCAGCAGTTCTTCGTCGTCCAGCAGCGCGGCGTACCACTTGGTGGAGAAGCCGGACCAGATGGTGACCAGCTTGGATTCGTTGAACGAGTAGATCACCAGCAGTACGATGGGCAGGTACAGGAAGGCGTAACCCAGTCCAAGCACGGTATACGACAGCGGTTTGCTCGGCTTGATCATGGTTTATCCCCTTCCATCTCTTTCAGCTGGTAGTGCTGGAACAAGGCCATCGGCACCAGCAAGAGCAGCACCATCGCGCAGGTCACCGTCGCCGCCATCGGCCAATCCATATTGTTGAAGAACTCGCCCCACATCACGCGGCCTATCATCAGCGTATCGGAGCCGCCCAGCAGTTCCGGAATCACGTACTCGCCCACCGCCGGAATGAACACCAAAAGGCTGCCGGCGATGATGCCGTTCTTGGATAGCGGCAAGGTCACTTGAACGAAGGCCTTCCACGGCTTGGCGCCCAAGTCGTAGGCTGCCTCCAGCTGGAGCAGATCCATCTTCACCAAGTGGGCGTACAGCGGCATGATCATGAACGGCAGGTAGGAGAACACCATGCCGATGTAGACCGCCCAGTTGGTGTGGTAGAGGCACAGCGGCTCATGGATCACGCCCAGCCACATCAGGAAGTTGTTGAGGAAACCGTCGTTTTTCAGGATGCCGATCCACGCGTACACGCGGACCAGGTAGGACGTCCAGAACGGCAGCATCACCATCATCATCAGAGTGTTGCGCATGCTCGCGTCCGCCCGCGCCATGTAATAGGCCATCGGGTAGCCAATCAGCAGGCAGAGCAGGGTGGACGCCGCCGCCATCTTGACCGAGGACAGGTAAGTGGCCAGATACAGATCGTCGTGCAACATGAACACGTAGTGGTCCAGGTTGAGTTGGATCTGCAAGATGTTGTCCTGCATCTCAAACAGCGAGGTGTACGGCGGCACGCCAATCCGCTGCTGGGCGAAGCTGATGCAGAGCACCAGCATGAACGGAACCAGAAAGAACAGCGTCAGAAACACAAAGGGGATGGCGATCACCCCAGTGCGGCCCGAAGGCCGCCAGCGTTGGGTCGGCTTTTTCATTTGGTCAGCACCAAGGCGCTGGTTTCGGCCCAGCTGACGAACACTTCGTCATCGTAGGACGGAGCGTCGTCCCGTATCAGGGCCAGGCTCGGCACGTTGGCGATCACCACCTTGCCGTTTTCCAGGGTGACGTGGAACAGCGTGTAGCTGCCCATGTAGGCCAGGTTGGAAACCGTGCCCCGCGCCCAGTTGCATTGCTGCTCCGGCTTGGCGCGGGTGACGTTGATGCGTTCCGGGCGCACCGATACGCTCACGTCCATGCCAAGCGGGCCGGTGATGCCGTGGCTGACGAACAGCCGGGTTTTGAGGTCCGGGGCCTCGATAAACACGTGGTCGACTTCATCTTCCACCACCTTGCCGTTGAACAGGTTGGTGGAGCCGATGAACTCGGCGGTAAAGCGGCTGTTTGGGTATTCGTACACCTCATGCGGGGTGCCGATCTGGATGATCGCGCCTTCGCTCATCACCGCCAGGCGGTTGGCCATGGTCATGGCTTCTTCTTGATCGTGCGTCACCATCACGCAGGTGACGTCCACCTTATCCAGGATATTGACCAGTTCCATCTGAGTGGCTTGGCGGATTTGCTTGTCCAGCGCGGACATGGGTTCATCCAGCAGCAGCAGTTTCGGGCGCTTGACCAGCGAGCGGGCCAGGGCCACGCGCTGTTGCTGGCCGCCGGACAGCTGGTGCGGCTTGCGCTTGGCGAACTTGCGCATCTGCACCAGTTCGAGCACGGCGTCTACACGGTCGCGGATCTCGTTCTTGGGCAGGCCTTCCTGCTTGAGGCCGAAGGCGACGTTGCCTTCCACCGACATGTGCGGGAACAGGGCGTAGGACTGGAACATCATGTTGACCGGGCGCCGGTAAGGCGGGATTTTTGCCAAGTCGTCGCCATCGATCAGCACGCGGCCGGAGGTGGGCTGTTCGAAGCCGGCCAGCATGCGCAACAGCGTCGATTTGCCGCAGCCCGAACTGCCCAGCAGAGCGAAGAGCTCGTTTTTGGCCACGCTGAGGTTGACATGATTGACCGCAGTCGCGTCGCCGAACTTCTTTACGACGTCGATGATTTGAACGAAATCCGCCTTCGATGCCTGGATGGCTTCCTTCTCTCGATGACTCATGGGCATGATCATGATCTTTTCTCCTCTCTTTAATAGAAATAAGAGCCGCTAACAAAACCTCGCAGAGAACCTGAGCCAAGGCGCGCCGACGCAGGCAGTACAAGTCGTATGACAAGGAGGCGCAACGCGGGATCAGGGGTTTTGTTATCGGGTCTAAAGGTACAGCCCGCCCCTTTGCGTCTTCCTGAAGCGGACGCAGGGGCTGTTAACATTCATCGTTGCAAATCGGTGGGGAAAAAAATCCCTGCATCCGGGGGATGCAGGGCAAGCATGCGCGGGGGCGCTCACGGATCAAAAGGTGTAGATGAGGCTGCTGCCGATCAGGTTGTTGCTTTTGCTCCAGCTGCCGTCGCTTCTCTGGAACACCGCCTGATCCGCCCAGTCGTGTCGATATTCGAACTTTACGGTGAGTTGCGAGGTGGGGTAGAGCATGAAGTCCAGCGCCACGTCCTGGCGTCTGGCGCCGCGGCAATCCAGCCCGCCGTTGTTGGAAGCGGCCAAACAGGCCGGGGCAATGCCGAAGCCGTTGACGCCATCGGTGCCGGCGGAGGCCTGCATCCCACTCAGCGCCGTGCCGCCGGTATAGGTGGTGCCGGCGCCGCCTCCGTTGCGGCCGGTATCCAGGTAGTCCCAGCGCAGAGCGGACCCAAGCAGGCCAAGCGGTGCGAAGCTCCACTTGCGCACGGCCAGCAGCGAGGCGCCCCACCAGCTTGCGTCCCCGCCGTTCCAGGCCGCGGATTTTTGACGGCCGAAGTCCAGCTCAGCGTTGAATGTGAAATCGGCGGCCACGTAGGCGGCGTCCAACTCGGTGAACATATAGGGCGTGAACGGTTTGTCGCTCAGGCAGTTCAAGCCGTAGCGGCCGGCGGGGCAACTGCTCTGCGCATTGCCGGAGTAGACCGATTGCCTCCCTAGCGCCGCGGACCAGCCCCAGTCCCAGAGGCCTTTTACCTTGTCGATCCGCCATGTCAGCGTTGGCGTCCGGTTGCTTTGCGCTCCGCCGTCGGCATTCTCCGCCAAGTGGGGATGGGTGCGATTCTGCTCATTGCCGAGCAGCACTTTCCAGGTGTAATCGCCGCTGTCGGTTGAACCGGTATAGCCCAGGCCGACAAAATAGCCCGGCACGCTGAAATCGTAGAGCAGGTTATGGCTTAGCGTGGGCAAGATGTTGGACTGCTGAGATTCGTAGCCGGACACGCTGGGCATCAGGCCGGCGATGATCTGCTGAGTGCTGCTCAAGGGCAAGGTGACTTGGGCGGCGTTGAATAGCCCGCCTCCGGACCCGCCGTCCAGGGTGACGTTACCGGCGCCGCGGTTGGGCATGATCTGGATCTCGGCGAAGGGCGCGGTGGGGCCGGTGCCGAAAATTTTCTTGATGTCCAGGTATACGTCGCCGATTGAGCTGTTGTAGTAGCTGTAATTGTTGCTGTGGTCCAGGAAGCGGAAGCCGCTGTCTTTCGCGTTGGCGTTATAGAGGTAGACCGGGTCCAGATAACCGGTGACCGACAGGCCGGCGATGGGGCCGGTGCTGGCGGCATCGGTGAGCGACTGCAGCATCAATTCCTGTTTGTTCAGGCGCTGCTTGATCTCTTCGCTCTCGTCCGCCCGCGCGGATTCGCCGGAAGGCGTGATACCGGCGTTCTTGAGCGCATTCTCCAAAGCCTCGACCTTATGCTGCAGGGCTTCCAGCCGCGCCGCCGCATCGCTGTCGCTGTCGCTGGCCGAGGCGGCCAATGCGACCGGGGGCAAAGCTGCAATCAGCGCAGCCCCAAGCAGTGCCTTCATCTCTTTCTCCATCTCCATCTCCTTTGCGCTTATTGGTCTTGGAACCTGTTCACGATCTGCTGCGCGTCGTGAAGCGTCGCACGGTGAGTACAAGCTCAAAATGCTCATGTACCCCTCGTACACTCCGCTTTTTCGCTCGTTTTCGCCTTGTCTCGCCCTGGCTCGCGAGATCGTGAACAGGTTCTTAGGACATGACTTCCCCGCACCCTCCGCCTGACAGCGGGGGCGTTATTCTTGAAATATTCAGGGAGCGCCGGTTAGCGTCCGGCTTTGAGTTCGGTGAATTCCCGGTTGATCAGGCGAGTGATCGCCGGGGGGACATCCTGTTCGAGAATCAGACGGCTGCGGTCCGCGTCCGAGGGGTAAATCATCGTGTCATTGGCGATATCGGGCGAGACAAGGTTTCGCACCGCCTTCACGGCGCTTGGGAATTTGATTTCAGAGGTGATTTCCGCCGCAATATCCGGGCGCAGCAGGAAGTTGATGAACTTCAGGGCGTTGTCCATATGCGGCGCGTCGGCCGGAATGGCCATCAAGGTAATCCATAAGGGGGCGCCTTCCTTGGGGATCACAAACTTCAGATCGGTGGAGTGCCCGGCTTCCTTTGCGCGTAGTTTGGCGGTTAATACATCGCCCGAGAACGCGGTGGAAACGCATAAGTTGCCGTTGGCCATTTCGTCGATATAAGTGGTCGCGTTGAATTGAGTGACGTAAGGGCGGACCTTCTTCAAATGCGTAAACGCTGCCTTATAGTCGGCCGGCGATTTGGAGTTGGGGTTCAGGCGGAGTTTGAGCAAGACGTCGGCTGCCGTCTCCGCCCCGTTGTCCACCAGGGAGACCCCACAGCCCTTCAGCTTGGCCACCCACTTGGGGTCGAAAACCAGATCCCAGCTGTCCACCGGCGCTTCGCTGCCAAGGCGTTTCCGGACTTCCGTGGCGTTGTAGGCCACACCGGTCACGCCGTAGATATAAGGCACTGCGTAGCTGGCTTTGGGGTCAACATTCATCAAGGCCTTGCTGATCTGCGGATCTATATTCTTGATGTTGGGAATCTTCTTCTGGTCAAGCTTGGCAAATAGTCCGGCTCCCACCTCTTTGATAAAGTAACTGCTGCTGGGAAAGACCACGTCGTAATTAGAGTGGCCAACCATCAGCTTGGTCAGCAGCGTATCGTCGGTATCGTAAATGTCGTAGCGGACCTTGATGCCGGTTTCCTTCTCGAATTTGCGTACGGTGTCGCGGCCGATATTCATCGAGAAGTTGTAGACGTTAAGCGTGTTGTCGTCCCCAGCCCTGGCGCTGTTGCTCATGGCCAGAAGAGAGGACAGCAAACCGGCGCAAACCCAACCGGCGGTCAAACGAGATGCGGATTGCTTCATTTGGATGCTCCCTGCGGTATTGGATCAAAGCTAAGCCGTATGTATGCCTGGGGTTAGCCGGCAATCCGTTCCGGCTGACTGGGGTTGGCATGGCGCCGCAACGGTTTGATGTAGTCCGCCGCCGGCTTGTAGTCCATGTCGTAGCCGAACGCTCTCGGGCCAACTACGTCCAGCGCCTGCGGAGTGCGCAAGAGCGGCGAGGCGGGCAGGACGATGACCGATACCCGGAGGCCGAAACGAATTTCCTCGGTTGCTATCGGTTGGCCGGATTCGGAGTCCAGCACGCAAATGAGATCAGGCACGGTGGCCACGACCTCGCCGTTGACGCGGGCGATCAGGTTTTCGTTCTGGAAGTCGATCACCATGCTCAATCCGGAATGACCATCCAGACCGTCCAGTTCAACTTGGCCGCGAGCAAAGCCATTGCTGGTGGCGCGGCTAACGTCCGAAATCTTGCCTTTGAAGAGCAAGCGGCCATTGTTTTCCGCGAGCAGCGCGCTGATGGGGTCTATTTTGTTGTCGCGCGCGTCGCTGATTTGTTTGCCCAAACTCCAGGCCTGGCTGATGGTGTGATGGACGCCGTGGTTTTTGATTTCCAGCCCGGTCATCGGCGCTAGCGCGAACCCGGCGGAACAGCCCATCGCCGTTGTGCTGGCACGCGCCAGTTTTTCCAGCCAGTGGAAGGAAATGACATGGCGGAATACCACGACATTGCCTTTGTCGTCCGACAGCGCAAAGGGAGAAACCGGACAGCCGGCGATGGCAAGCGTGCTCATCTGCATCTCAGGGAAAGCGCGGCCCATCCCGTCGGCGTCGACAACCGGCAGGCCGGTGAGCGCGGCGACAATCATCGGTTCAAAGCAATTGGACCCGCCTATTTCGTCGGTCATCAAGGCTCGGGCCTGGATCTTGGACTCGCTCTCCACCGCCCGGAAAGCACGCAGGCATTCTTGCCCTTCTTCGATTTTTTCGAAGCCCACCGTTGGCGCTCCAATGCCGGCGACACAGATAATGGCGTCCTCATCATTCAGCGCGTCCGGCGACATTACCTCGATGGTTCGGCCTGCGCGCAATTGTTCGCGCGCGCGCAATTTTCCAAGGTAGGAGTTGCCGCCGCCGCCCGTGCCCAAGACGGCCGCCCCCAGGGCGATGTAATCCAGGTCTTGTTCGTTCAGAATCCAGTTTTTCATGCCAGCAAATCTCCGATGGCTTTTACGCGGATGCGTGTTGCATTGTTCGGCAGGTAGGCCAGAGGGGTTTCGTCCACCTCCACGATGTCTACCGTGTCGGGGTTGGCCCCGGCGGCGACGGCTTTCTGCCGGGCCTCGGTTTTGGCCGCCTCCAGAGCCGCGGCGCGTTGGTCTCGCCCCACGGAAAAGATCCTGTCCACTTCGCCGGAGATTTGAGCGATTGCCGCCCCAACGGCATTGGCCGACGCGTAATGAGGAGGGCGAATCACCCGGCAGTTGCCGATGAGCTCGCCTTTGACCAGCACGGAGCCGCCGCCAGTGAGAATGACCGGGATATCCTGCTTGCCGGGCTTCATCCGTTCGATGCCGGCTGAAAGCATGTCTTGCATCCGGTCGACGGCGCGGTCGACCAGCGCGGGAGAGAGATCGCCCAGCATGGCGGGGTTGCCCAGAACCAGCATCCCGTGCGCGACGGCGATATCGGTGGCGGTGAGGGTGTCGCCGCCGAATATCCTGGCTTGTTGCTTGAGCCGGTAACCCACCGAGACCGGGCCGATGGAGAGGTCGCTTCCAGCGCTATTGACGATGGAACCGCCGCCAAGGCCAACGGACAAAACATCCGGCATTTTGAAATTGGTCCGCACGCCGGCAATTTCCGCGCCTTGCACCCGCTCCCGCGGAAAGCCCTCAACCAGCAGGCCGATGTCCGAAGTGGTGCCGCCGATATCGATCACAATGGCGTTTTTCAGCCCGGACAAAAACGCCGCGCCGCGCATGGAATTGGTTGGGCCGGAGGCGAGCGTGAAGATGGGGAAACGCTCGGCATAGGCCGCGCTCATCAAGGTCCCGTCGTTCTGAGTCAGGTAGAGCGGACAGTTGAGCTCCAGCCTCGCGAGGGCTTGGGACAGCGCCGATAAGGTTTTCTTGCCCAGCTGGTGCAAGCTGGCGTTGAGGATGCAGGCGCTTTCCCGCGCCAGCAAGCCAAGCCGGCCCACCTCATGGGACAGAGAGACCCTGGCTCCGGGAATTTCGGACATCACGATGTCGCGCGCCCGTTCTTCATCGTCGGCCTTGACTGGGGCAAACACGGAACAGATCGCAATGGAAGTCAGGCCAAGTTCTTTGATATCGCGGCAGGCTGCCTTCAGCTTGGCCACGTCCAGCTCGGCGATGGGCGCGCCGTCGTATTCCGCGCCGCCGGGCAATGCGGACACATAGCCGGAGACTTGCTCGCGCAGCGCCGGCGGCCAATCCACCATCGGCGGCAGGGAAGCGGTGGCGTTGCCGCACAAGCGCAGCACCGCCACCTTGTTCAGCCCATTGCCTTCAATCAAGGCATTCAGGAAATGAGTGGTGCCTATCATCACGGCGGACACGTTGTTCGCCGTGATAGCGCCCTTCGCCATCACAACCGCCAGGGCGCTGGTGACCCCGGTGATGACATCTTCGGTAGTGGGAAGCTTGACGCTTTCCACCACCTGCTGGCCCTTGAGCACGACAGCGTCCGTGTTGGTGCCGCCGACGTCGATACCGATTCTGTACATTACACTTCCTCTATGCCGATGTCGTATTGATCGTTGCGATACGTTTAGAGCTGCTAACAAAACCTCGCAGAGAACCTGAGCCAAGGCGCGCCGACGCAGGCCGTACAAGTGGTACGACAAGGAGGCGCAACGCAGGATCAGGGGTTTTGTTAGCGGGTCTTATTGTTGGTTTTGCAGCTTGGCCCTCAATTTCTCGGCGGATTTGGTCTTCCAGCCAAAGGTTTTGAGGATGGAAAGCAGGATGACTACGTTGGTGGCGCGTACGCCTGGGATTTTCCCGATCACCGTGTCGACGAACTCGAGCAATTCCAGGTTGGTGGCGGCCGACATGGCCATGGCGATGGCTTGGCCGCCGGAGGTGATCGCCACATAGTTGATGCACTCAAAGTCCACCAGCCGGTTGGCCACCTCGGACACCTTGCCGGGCTCGACATCGATGGTGACGTCGGCCAGCACGCTGGCGCCAACGGCCGATGGGTCCGGCATGGCGCCTACATAGATGAGCTTGTTTTCGATCATGGCGGCGAGACGGGTGCGGACGGTCCGTTCCGAGATGTCTCCGATTCTTGTCGCAATCTCGGAGGGGGAGAGCCGGCCGTTATCGCCGAGTGCTTCCACGATGGCCAGGTCCAACTCATCAAGCTTGTATTCATCTGCCACTTCGGTTTCCTTTTGGGTTATGAGGCGCCGGCATGCCGGCACGCCACGAGATGATCTGAGTTCAGATTAAATCTGTCATGTTCTTGAGTCAAAGCTATTTTTCCATTTTCGGAATATTTGTTTGATTTAAGTTCCGAAATAGGAAAATAAAGCCACATTTAGCAGGGGTGTGACCCTCCGTGACATGTGAGAGAAGTAGCGGCTACAGGGGCACGGGCCACTCCTCACTGGCTTTGGACAGGCTCTTGGGTGGGGGAGGAGAAGTGAAGAAGGGGGCGTCGCTTGGCGAGAGCTCCACTGCAGGCGGACTCTGTTAATCGGGGAGAAAATGGAAGCCATTGTCCATTGTCCATTGGCTGGCCGCTGGCTGTCCAAGACAGGTCGGCCATTGATCCCCCGGCGCAACGCGGCCGGACAGACTGCTCGGCTCCTATCACGTGCAGGAAAACTTTGCCTCGGCCATCCGGCATCGCCTACAAGGCCATGCGCATTCCGGCGCACCACCAGTTCGCGTTGAACAAACCGATACGCCGCCCCAATGCCAACAACCCTGGACATGGAGAAGGTGCAAGCAATCTGGTGTACCGGGAGCTGTGGCAGGAGATGTTGGGGCGGCTTAAGTGGGGAGAGTTGAGGGGGAAGCCTAGTAGCAGTTGCTCAGGGTCTCGGAATTGGCCAAAGCGGCCGTTGGTAACTGCTGGGCTGAGCTGCCGGAGTTGTGTAGATTGTTGCCCCTGGCTGAATCCATAGCCGTAAGCGAGCACTCCTTTTAGTATCGAGCTAATGACAAATATTTGAGTGGGTCTGTCGGGCAGCCCAACGCGGTAGCTATCTCCTATTTCGAAACTTCGAAAAGCAATTCGTGATGTGCTTCTATTAGTACGCATGCGAGCTTAGCGGAAGCAGGTGGTTTGATTTGCCATAAAATATGACGAGCGATATATCTGGGTGCTTTCGGTACTGCGCACACAGGACAACAAATACAAGGGTAAGGATTCGGACAATGGATAGAGTGCAACGGCTTCTGAAACTCGGGTATCTGCCTTCCCAACTTCCCCCTTCATTCACTACGCGCGATCTTGCTTCGAACTACATAGCGTTTATGACCGAATGGAGTGCTCTTGTGCCTGAGAGGGAGGGTAAAAAAGGCACACTCAAATCCCCTGACACGAAAGCCGAGATTTTCAGCGTCGCGCGCGTTGGTCATCAGCGCCGAACCATTAGCCTACCCAACCCCGTTGCCCAGACATACATATCGTTCAGGGTGGTCGAGCATTGGGGAAAGATTGTCTCCCTCTACAGAAAATCGAAACTAAGTGCTAGCCGGCCACGATTCCTTCGGAACGGCGGCCGCGCTACCAGCATCACCCCGATGCAGTTCCTATATGACCGTAAAATCGCCAAGTCGGCCGGCTACAGGTACATGTTGAAAACTGATCTATCCCGGTTCTTCCCGACGATTTACACCCATTCAGTTCCCTGGGCAGTGCACACGAAGTCCAAAGCAAAAAAGAATCGCGGGCTCACCGCGAAATGGTTTGGCAACCTTCTAGACTTGGATCTCCGACAGTGCCAGGATGGTCAGACTATCGGGATTCCGATTGGCCCGGATACGTCCCACATTATCGCCGAGGTGGTGGCGACAGCCGTAGATCTCGAGTTCCATAAACATTTCAAGGGCTGGCCAGCTGGATTCCGCTATGTGGATGACTATTTCCTGTTTTTCGAGACGGCCAAGGATGCGGAGCGGGCATTGGCCGCGCTCATTCGCTCCCTTCGAGAGTTCGAGCTCCAAATCAATTTCGAGAAGACCAAGACTTGTCCCGTCATAGAAATCACTGAGGATTTTTGGACACATAAGCTGCGGGCCTTCGACATCGCTCCGAAGGGACGGCGGCACGCCTCCGATCTGAATCACTTCTTCGAACTAGCCAAAGACCTCGCCAGGGAGAACTTCGACGAGAGCGTCATGCTTTACGCTCTCAAGCGTGTGTCTGCCACTATCGTCAG
This sequence comes from Chromobacterium sp. Rain0013, assembly GCF_015291765.1. Classification (NCBI taxonomy): domain Bacteria; kingdom Pseudomonadati; phylum Pseudomonadota; class Betaproteobacteria; order Neisseriales; family Chromobacteriaceae; genus Chromobacterium; species Chromobacterium sp. Rain0013. The sequence continues at coordinate 3,833,859 of NZ_CP031514.1, read as the reverse complement.
AAAGCAGTACTGGGATACGTTTGAGGCCCACTTGTGCCATGTTGCGATGGCATATCCGAACACATTACAAATCGTAGCTAGAATCCTGTTGTCATATTCGCGAGTCGGATATCCGCTCGGAAAAGGTAGACTTTCTCGCATGATCACCGCGGTAATCGAGGACCATTCCTCTCTCGGGCACCACAGCGAAGTCGCATGGAGCCTGTGGATGGCTAAGGAGCTTGACCTTGTCTTAACCATGAGAAACGTCGACTCTATTGCTGAAATGAACAGCTCGGTGTGTGCGTTGTTGCTGATGGATATGGACGCCGCGGGAAAACTGCCAAAGGCACCGCCCTCCACCCTTTGGCGAAACCATCAAACTACCGATGCCCTCTGGGGTGAGCTGTGGCTTCTATCCTACGAGGCCGGCGTTCGAGGTTGGGGCGGCTTCACCTCCACGCATGTGGCCGCCGACCCGTATTTCTCCATATTGATGAATGCGGGAGTCCGCTTTTACGATGACACGGTGAAGCTTCCCCCATTGTTCCAGGTCAAGCCGGTCGCATTGAAAGCCAAAAATCTGGAAAGCGAGAACGATTTCTTCGATTTAGACTTCGACGACCTCGAAGAATTGGTACTACATGACCCAGGGGATGGCTCCTACGAGCACGGCCTGCTTTTCTCCGAAGAACAAAAGGAAGACGAGGGGAGCCACGATACGGAAGAGACTTATACGGGTCAGTTCTAACTCTCTGGCCTCGAACTGCCATGGTTTCCCTAGAAGCATTTGGGTCGTGTACCGTCTGTCGAGCGTGATAGCAATGAACATTCATTGCCAAAGCAGTCCGCTAGACTATCTGCTCTTAGTATCTGCTCAGGGCCACATATAAACGGGCATTTTTCTGTTCTGATGATCTATATTGCATCGACTGATCCATTTTGCATTATTCGTGAGATGGTATGTGTGGCAGTTACCTATGGCGACTCGCACATGGGCAAGAGCCTTAAGTATTGGATGGTGATCGATTGCTCGAGTGGAGGCGGGTGCCATCATGAAAACGCTCATCAGCTTTCTCTTCGGCCTATTCATCGTGCAACTACTTCCGCCTTGGCCTCTCAATGCCCATGGCGGAGATGCTCAGGCCGTTTGGATAGTACAACGCAGTCCAGTCGAGCTGAACAATTTGTCCGACGTAGCCCACGCCCATATCCGGCTCCTTGGGGGGGCGTCCGATACAAAGACCCGGCGGGCTATCGTCCGTGAGGCGCGACAAATCTTTCCAGTCGAATCCATCCAGGACAACATGCAAGTGGCGGTGGGGGGTATCAGCCGGGCGCAAGCTAGCTATGCACTTGCGCAGCTTGCTCACTTGGCCAACGGTCAGGTCAGCATCATGGCAGGTGTGTTTTCCATTGAAGGACAGGCCCGTTCGGATCAGAACGCACATACGCTGATGGTGGAGATCCAGGCAAGCCTGCCATCTGATCTGAAGGCCGGAAACTTGGCCATCACACCGGCGAGGGTTCCGCTTTTTACTTGGACTGTTAGCCGGCTCAAAAATGGTTTGCAGTTCGATGGCTTTGTACCTTCTGATGATGCCAAGCAGGCTCTGTTGACCGACGCCAAGTACCAGTTCCCTAACGTCGACATTTATGACAACACGGTCGTGGCTCAGGGCGCACCAAAGGGCTTTCTCAGTAACGCGCGGGCTGGTCTGATGCAGATGACCCGCGTCAATACTGGTATGGCTAGGTTGACCGAATCGAAGGTCTTTGTGTTTGGCGAAGTCGATCCAAAGAGATACGAGATAAGCCTTACCACGGTGAACCTGGGACCAGACAGGTCACCCAAGAGTATATCTAGTAAGTCAGTGGAACCGACCAAGTTGGCAAAAGACGCTGACCTGCGCTCCGTGGACTTCTTGTTTGCTACCGATCGAGCGCGCAAGGCCCAGGGGCGGATAATGGATTTTGGTCCGGAGCGCTCGGACGCACTGGTCTTCGGCTTGGTCCGAGTGCATGTGCCGGACGACCACCGTATCGGCAACATCGAGCTGCCGGACAGCGGGTATCAGTGGTTGGGGCTTACCTTCGGCGAGGAGCAGGCGGACCCTCGAAAACATTTCATCCTGAAGAGCGTGGAGCTACTTAATCGTACTCAGTGGAAGAATCTTGCTGCGAATAAAGGGGATGAGGCGCTGGTCTTTGTGCACGGTTACAACACTTCGTTCGCTGATGCAGTGTTCCGGGCGGCCCAGGTTGTCTGGGATCTGCAGTATAAAGGTACGGCGGTGTTGTTCTCATGGCCTTCCTATGGCGAGAAGCTGCAGTACGAGTGGGATCGTAACAGCGCACTCTTTGCGCGTGCCCATTTCATTGAGCTGATTAAACTTCTGGAGCGGGAGGCAGGCATCAAGAAAGTGCACGTGCTGGCTCATAGCATGGGCAACCTGGTGGTGCTCGATGCCTTGTACAACTACGCGCAGACGGCCTCCCCCCTCAAGATCGGCCAACTAGTTATGGCTGCACCCGATGTGGATGGTGACGAATATAAGCAGGCCGCGACCAAAGTGTCCCAAATCGTAAGCGGCATGACCCTGTACGCATCCTCTGCCGATAAGGCGATGAAAATCTCGCGAGCCTTGGCCAAGCAGTCGCGGGCCGGAGATGTGGTTGGGGGCAAGCCGCTTATCGTGGCCGGCGTCGATGCTATTGACGTAACAACTATGGGAGAGGAGATATTGGGGATGAATCACGATACCTTTGCTGCCAGCCGTTCTCTGATCAACGACATCAACTTGCTGTTACAGGGAATTCGTCCACCTAACCACCGCCTGGCAGAAATCCGCTCCATGCCGGAAGGAGCTGGGAGGCCAATGTTCTGGCGCTATGCCCCCTGAGTATCCGCTCCTGAGCGATAGCGGTCATGCTAATACATCGGCATGGCTATCCTCTATGACCGACAATCCCCCCATAACCGCTTTGAGGTAGTACTTGCACAATAAGAGCTAGCAGTGAACAAGCAGAAATGGCGCGCCAGATCAAAATCTTGGCGCGCCATTTTTACGCATTTAGCATTATTGAAAAACGGTACTTCCGATCCATCCAGAATCTTTGCAAGTTGCACTACCTGGTCAGTGACTTGCTTTGAAGTTTTCAGACGAAGAGCATCTTGTGGCCCAAACTTAGCAAGGTGCCTTTCCGGCATGCTAAACGATTAGATAGGATGAGTCTGCACCTTCACAACCTCAAAGCCTCCATCGCAAAATTCATCGTTGGTAGCTAACGCCTGATAGAGTTTGACCAACCAATAGTTAGGCCCAAAAACCTCTTTGAAGTCCTCCGAACCTTCAAGCAGCTTCGCTGCTACCCGCTCAGCATCTTCACCTTGTCCATAGGCTCTCTTGAGCGCCGGATATTGACCACCAAGATGCTCAAGACCCATTCGGCGGTAGCGATCTGCCAAATCAAGTTCGGTGAAGTGAGATTGGAGATGGCGAAATGTTCTTAGGGTCATCCCCGCTGGTCGCATCAGGCGATATGTAACAATCAACGCATCAGCATCCATCCGGACGCGTACAGCGAGAAATTCACTAGCCGGAATAACATCGAAACATGGATGTAGGAACATCCGTATATCCGAGCCCACCTCAAGAATACGATTTTTTTTCCGCGTGTTACAAACCGCACAGCATGGTACGAGGTTCTTTGCAAAGACGGAAAATTCTGGATATCGCTCCTTAGGCAAATAATGGTCGAGCGTCGAGGACTCACTAATCCCACAAAACGGGCAACGCGCTACAGAAATTCGATTCAGAAGATCGCCACGCAATTTGGTCATCGGCGCGGTCTCGACCGTGTAGGCGTGTAGGAGTGCTTCCTTCTGTGTTGCTGTCAGTACAGCCTCCACAAGCCCTCCGACTTCAGGAACGGCATTCTCATAATCTTGATATGCCGCGAGGACGTTAGCGCGTGCGGCGCGCAACTGGGCGCGCCTCTGACGATGTTTTGCAGAAGCTATATCATCGAAGATCGCCGTATTATCAACAGCTAGTAGTTGAATCGCACGCATCCACTAGTCCTCAAGCTCGTCGCGAATGCTTAGCACATAGGACCTCGCAGCGAATCCCAATTTGTGGCCAAACATCACCTCAATATCTTCCAAGGTATTTTGTCGTGCAAGAATCTTCAGCGTCTCGTGCCAATCCGTCGATCCGTCGCCCAGGTTGAATACTTCTTGAGTGATGACGCCAATATTCTCGGCAAAGGTCTCAATCGATGTTGCGACAATTCTGCTTTGGTCCGCAGCACGACGCAGAACCCGCACGTACCTGGCTGGCGTCTCCTGTAATACGACTGGGGAATGAGTGGCAATGATTGCATAGCCGTCGAATGTATCGAGGCATGAGCGCACACTCTTCAGGAACGCTGCGAGCAGCGGTGGATGTAGATGGGTCTCAGGTTCATCGATAAGAACAAGCGTCGGCTCCGAGCCTGCGATGTGAGCAGTCAATTCCACTACGATCTTCAGGACTACTTTGTGCCCGCTGCTCAGCTTGCGGAAAAGATCGCCGAGTTCATCGTAATCACGATTGGCAATTAGCTGTGTCAACCCAATGCGTTGAAAGGAGGGGTCGCGCAGAAGAGGTTTCAGCACCTCAAGAAGATCTTGTAATCTACCTGCCTCACGAACACGCTTGAGCGCCAATAGAAACTCAGCTTCAATTTCGTCTGGTGTGCGCAGGCGGTAGGCTTGTTTACCGTGTGGCGCATTATCGTCTGACAACTCACGCAAACCGCAATAGACATAGCCGAATAACTCCCCCCGCTCTTGAAGCCGCTGTTTCTCAATGTCAGTCCGCCCAGGAATGACGAATGTGTCAAACGCACTGTAGGAAACCACGACTACTGTCTTAAATGGTGGCTGAGTTCCAACGAATCTCCCCGCGGCACTCTGCAATAAATCCTCCTTGGTGTTGTAACCGTAGCCGCTCGCGACGATAGCCAAGTTCGAGAGGAGACGCGTTTTACCGGTTCCGTTGTAACCGATCAGTGCGTTGATTCTGTTGGGAAGGCGACTGCGTCGTCGAAAATCGAAGTCCACTGTGAAGGAATTCGCTTCACGGGCAACACTCGTCTTGAATTTAACTAGGAAACCAGCGTTGCGGCGCTTAGACGGCAGTACTGGGGCACGCAGCAGCCTCGCAGCGTCAGCGACTGTCCGCTCCGCACCTCCAAACCTCAGCAAAGAAACGCGATATCCCTCAGTATCTTCAACACTTGCTTTCACCTCGTCATCGAATGCGACATCTCGCAAGCCTTCGAGGTAGGGCTGGAATATATCTCGACCAAGCTTGTAGAGCGTTTCATAGTAGTTGAGATCGGCACCCAATGAGGCATAGCCGATGGGGAGGCGCTCGAACGGCTTGCGCGGCATTTGAGTGTAGCCGCCAGTCTTTTCGACCTGGATTATTTTTATACTCCCGAGATCGTGACTTTCATCGGGAGAAAGGTGCAGCGTCGCATGAAAGGTGGACTTATAACCGTAGTCATCCCAGTTGTCCTGAATGAGAACGACATGAGGATATCGGTTAGTTTTTGGGGACTCGCCTTCTCTGAAATTAACAATAAACCGCATTCAGTTTCTCTTCCCCTAAAATCTGTAGGAAATGGTTCGCATCAATAAAAAAGCATTTCTTTATTGGCACTACTAGGCTTTGACAAATTGATACCTAATGTACCTACCTATTGCGCTTTTAATAATTATTTGATCACTCAATCAGACTGTGATGATAGTAACCATCGCTGCTGTGAGGCCGGATAACTGTAGTGTTCTTAGGATTTACCTTCTGCCGTTTGTAGGGCATCAAGCTGGCTCGCACTAGGCTTTTCGAAAGTTTGATAGCGATCCAAAGCAACTATCTTGTCGCCATGGGAGTGGAAGATACGAGTAAATGTCCACCGGCCACCAAAGCCTTCGCCATGGCTTCCGCCATACACATTCCTTTCTCCGGCTAGCGACCAGACTGCAACAAGCTTCTCCTGCTTCAGGAATGCTAGGAAAGCTTCGAGGTCAATCAGCGCGGCACTGCGCCCTGTCATGGCCACCGATGGGTCCATGAAACGCACGTTACCATCTGCATCGACATACTTGATTGTCACACCATCGGTAAGGCGCAACCCGAGGCCATCCATCAACCAACCAGCGGGAAGGTTGAGGTTGATGTTCTGGTTAATCGAGGCGTCGTAACCTGAGGACTCGGCCAAATATTCTGCCGTGGTTGGACGGATTCTGATCGCTTGCTTTGCCCCCCTAACGGGGTGCCACCCTCTTATCCATTCGTCGTCGGGCTTGTCTTCGTCGTCATCAAACCGCCAAGACCAAGGATGCTCCCCTAAATAGGCATGTAGGCCGCCGCTGCGGGCCGAAGGCACATCACCACTGCCCTGGAAGTGCTGGTACTCCAGCAGGGATAAAACCTTCTTGAGATCGGTTTGCCTGACCACAAAACACCCGATCCGACGCCAGGTTTCCCGCTCAATAGCTTCGCTACCGCCACGCCACGTTTCAAACCCATTGAGTACCAGCCATCTCCTGCCATCGACCGGATTGGTAACCTCAATGTTATCTTGTCCATCGAATACATCTTGATTGGTATCAAGCCAATCTAGCGCCTGGCTGACCGTTACAGGTTTGAAATCAGGCCCCGGTGGGAGCCAGAAACTCGCCTCATCAAAACGACGCCAACCATCGTCTTCGGTTTGCGTCACTAGCAAAGAGGGATCAATGTTGCGCAGGCGCAAGATGTCGCCCGCATCATCCCTACCTGGTAAAGGCTGGAGGTTATCGGCCATTCTCGCGCAGAGCTCATAAAGCGCAATCCATTGATACTTCTTACCAATGCGCTCCACCCTATGAGTGTGGCGATCATTACTGATTGAGGCATCGAAGTCGCCGTGCAGGGTTTCGGACCATCCGAGATCATGGGCACGCTTGCACACCCAGCGTCGAGCCCAAGCGAGATTGAACTCGGCAGGTTCATCACGGCGATTGCCCATCCGTTGGAACATGCCTTCTTCACGCCAGGCAGATGCCTCCGCACTCCATTGGGCGTATATCTCTTCCCCGACGGCAGCTCGGAAAGCGGCTTTTGCTTGGTCGACAGCCTGGCGCTTCTCCCAATGGTTGGCGTTGGTAACTGCGGACATAACGCTCATAAGCGCCTCATGAGCGGCGAGCATTTCTGGTGATGCCGTTGTGCAGAATCTCTCAAGCCAGCGTTGAGCAAGCTCTTTTGCCGTAGGGATAGGCCCCGAGCCCTTAGTTGCCACACTCCAATCGCTGACAGCGTAGTCAAGCTGATAGCGAGCGAAGTCGCCGTCAAAAACGGTAGAGCTCGTGATCTCATCGCGGTGCTTTGCTCCACCACGGTAAGACCGTTTATAGGCGTCGATCTGTTCTTCGGTGACGTACTCTATGGGCCAGTCGCTCCCGTAGGGCGGATTGGCAAGAAACACATCGAAGTCTTTGGGCAGAGCTCCCTGATGTTCGGCATATAGAACAAGACCACGCGCATGATCGCGAGTCAGGATATTGGCCGGAAAGTCGACACTGACAAAGAGATCCGCATGAAGGTTTTTGACAACCCCCAAAAGCTCATCGGCGCTCCAACGCCCCTGCATGGCCGCACCATAAATTGCAGCGACCAATCGCTCGGTGACATATGCATCATCGAGGATCTTGAAGTGCGACCATAGGCTTCTTGCCAATTCTGGACGGCTGGCTAGAAGTACCACCAGCGCTTTGGTGGCTGTATCACGCACTGTTCGAGCCGAGGTGGTCAGAAACCAGCAAAGTTGAAGTCCTGCCAAGGCTGCACGTTCCGGACGTATCGCCTCCTGATCGGCCTCGCGTATCCAATCGATGAGACGCTTGGTCTGATTGCTGTGCTCGGCCAAATGTGTTGACCAAACGGCGTCTCGATGAGGCATTGGCAAGGTGAGTAATTCCTTGTCGAGCAACTCCGCATTGTGGTCTCGCCCAGGATCAGTCGATAGCGCAATAAGGGTTTCAAACCGTAGTCGAGCCCCACCCACTTCCTCAATTAGCGTCCATGTCCGATCGCTGAAACTTTTGTCGCTTCGAGTTAGCAGGCTTTCTTCAAAAGCCGCGGACACTGCCCATCGATCCGGTAGGCCAGGCATGTCATTCAATTCGACGCCGAACCGTTCGGGCAGTTGTACGGCAAGTGCTTCGATCAAGCCAAGCGTTATCGACGAGTATGCATCCACAACAGCTCTACGAAGCGCCGTATCGCTTGTGAAAGCCGCAACTACGTTGCCGCTGACAATGCTGCGATCAAGGAGGTTGCTGGCGATGGCGTGATCGCTCATACGCTGGAAGGTAAATCGATACTCCTCCTCTGCCTCATCCGTCCAAGATGGCTGCGCGGTCAGCAGGCCCTCGTTCTGAAGTTGAAATAGGAGGTCGTGTTCGGCTGCGATCGTTGATGGAAAGAACGCGGAAATGAGATCGTAAGCACGGCTAGCGGCCACCTCTTCGCGCCCTGTGTCGGCCATCTCCTGTGCGAGGGCGCCGATGCCACGTTCAGCAAAGCGACGCTGGGGCGCGGCGCCGATCTGTTTGGTCACGCGTTTTACTATGGCATCTGTATAAAGCTTGAATATCTCCGTGACACCGCCAAGCCTGCTCGTCAAGATTGCCTGGTCTTCAAGCAAAAGTGCATCGCAACAAATGCGCAGAAACAGCGGTGTTTCAAACTCTTCGATCGAGTTGGGCTCCTCGGCCAAGCTGATCCCGCGCTTTTTGAGATATTGGCGCGCCTGGCGCTCCGAGAAGCCCCCATGCTTGACTCTCGGCAGTCTTTCCTTACCCAGCTCCTCAGGGATGACCAAGCGCTCGTAAGTCGAGCGACAAGATAAAATCAGGCTAATCCACTCAAATCGGCCTACGTCATGCACCAGCCCAGCCAGGCGTTCGGGCCAGATCGCATGACCATTCCTTTCGTTGAGGGCATCAATCATCAGCAAGGTGCGAACGCCCGCAGCTTGACCAGCAGCGTTTAGCGCCCCCAAGAAGGTCCCAGCCTGAAGATCCCGCGGTAGGCCTAGATCCTTCAGAATCTCTTCCCAAGGTTCGGCATCCGGCAACTTGCCACCGAGAACCATAACGGCAGGCCGCTCTTCTTCAATTGCGTGATCGCATACATCAGCCAAAAGATGTGACTTACCAGAGCCCGCCTCTCCAATCACCAATAGCGCACGGGTGTCGATATGATTCCAGTGCTGTTCGGCCAGTTCACGCGTAACACTGTTGATGATTGATAATAGATTCGAGATGGCGGTCGCCAGAGGATTAGGCTGATTCGAAGGAATTGCATCCCTCTGGACGCTATACCAAATCATAACCGTGTTCCGCGCCACCTCAACAGCCTTGCGCAGCGCAGGTATAGAGATCGTTTCGCTTGGTGTTACAGCCGCCAGAATGAGCGCCTTGATGGCATCGTTGCAAGCGGCGACGGCAGCTACGTCGGCGTGGTTGGTTTCCGCCAGCTTCTGTGCAATGGCATGGCCGAATTTGGCCAAATCAGTGAAGAGCCGGGGGTCCAGCGCGGTGGCCTCGATTACGCGCCGAATGGGCAGGTCGATGTGGCTTTCGGGGCTGTAACGCTCACCAAGCCCGATGCGGGTCCGCTCGAAGCTCTTGCGAAACCACTCAGTAGTTAAAAGGGTCTGGTCGAACCAGTAGGCAACTCGGCCAGCGGCGGTAGGGTTTGATGCCGTTAAGCGCTTTTTGAGTTCATAGGCATCCCAACGGTCGATCTCGATCTTTCGGTCCGCCAGCGCGGCCTTGGCGATGCGATCATTCTTCCAAGCATTCCATCGATCCAGTGCGGTCTTGACGTCGGCTTTGCGTGAATCGGCCAGATCAATCGGGAGGCATGCGATGAACCGCGTCATCCGCGGATGCTTGGTGAGCGCTTGACTTAGGGACTCGTCGAGCGACTTGATAGCACTTGCCATGTCCCAATAGTACTTCACCTGCCAGCCAGTCTCGGTCCCGTCAGACAGGGTGGCGAAGCATTCTATGCCACCATCGCCTCCGGGGCCTTTTCGATCGAAGCTGGCTCTCGCAGGGGTTAACTGCTCATCGCCGGCTAGCTGACAGCAAAGTTCTTCAAAGGCACTTGCCTGGGTTTTGCGGTGAAGACGGATTGAAGCGAAATCTATATCGGGCAGCAGCATCGTTTCCGTTCCATCGACTGCGTCGCACAACGCAATCTTAACTTTCAAATAGTTGTATGCAGCCCGGCAGATGATACTTGCCTGTGGCACGAGCTAAACAGGCGCTGATACACCTTCATTGGCACCGATTCACGCAACGTCTGGAAGCCTTCTGCGCTATCGTCAGCGCTTCCAAATAGCATGGATGTTTTTTATATGTGGACCCCTTTGGCCCGAACCGGCGTGCCCGTAGGTCCGCGCTCATAGCTGGATACCCAAATCATGCGTCGTTGAGACCACTGTGGGCCATAGGCTTGAAGCTTAAAGTGACCATCCACCTCCTGCCGTTCTGACAACGACCATGAAGATGGAATGGTATTCTGAGGTCTTCCGACTTTTGCAGACGGCTGTAACCTAGTCATCGCAAACAAGCCCTGTCCGTTGCGAGGCTTTCCTTTATTGAGACGTTCAGAAGGTGTAACAGCGATGTCTTCACGTACTTCAGGTGGGCCGAAAAGATAGTAGGCCAACACCAACCTCAAGAATGTCCCGGCACGCCCCAATACTGCCTTGTGCAAATCTGGGTGCACAAATGGCGGTTGCAACTCAAAGTCAGTGGCCAGTAATTTGTTCTCGTTGGCAGATAGCTTAATAGTTCCATCTGGGCATAGCACACCGGCGATCCTTCCTCGTCCCTGCTCTGAGCCACGTTCAGTAAGCTGCACGACAAAGTACGTATGCCCATCCATATCCTGTGGGAGATAAGGTGCCGCGAGAATTGCTCTCAATTGCACAATATCGTTCTTTCCCGGGTTAGCGTCGAATGTCAGCGCCCCGTGCGGAATATCTACATAAATTGTGCGTCGAGTCCCAATTTTTTCGCGCCATAGCTCGTCTGGGGCATCGAAGCTTTTGACGGCGGATAAGAGACTTGCAGTCTGTCTAGTTAAAACTAGGCCTAGCGGTCGTTCCGGTGGAGCACCATCGCTGAATCCGAAGCTTACCTCTTTAGGTAGATAGGGGGCGACGATTGGTGACAGGATTGTGTAGAACGCTTCGTCGACTAGGCCCTCGAAAGGGCGACGGCCAGTTTGAGCTGCATGGATTATCTGCATGATGATGAATGCCATCGCCTTACGCGGATCATTGCCGTGTTTCTCCACATCGCATTCTTCCATTGCGCGCCGGCAAAATTGGTCTAGCCATGTCAACATGCAAGTAGCCTCGCTTAATTCAAATGTTCTAAAAAGTTAAAGCGTTAGTATCAGCGTTTAGTGACCTACACAGCTTAAAATGTTAGCCATAAAAACTCAATTGGCATTACATGCAGCCGTGATGCATGCATAGAAGCTTCGAGGTCCAGCGTTGACTCTGATCAAGTCAGCCGAAGAGACTTGTCAAACGTTCATCTTGGTGCACCGTCTATCTGACACCGAACACGGCAATTAGGACATTGATATGTTAAAGATTGAACGAAGGTCGTACCGGCGATAAGTCCGGCCCTAGACCCCTTGCATACTGGCCCCGGTCAGGAGTGCATGGAACACAGCCAAGCGAGCAGGTTTGTTAGGAGGGAAGCGCATGTTGATCTTCTTAGATACCGAGTTCACCGACTTCATCGATTGCGAGTTGATCAGTATTGGCATGGTCAGTGAGGATGGCCAGCATGTGCTCTACCTGGAGGTACAGGACTTCGATCGCTTGAAGTGCAATGCTTTTGTGCAGGCTGCCGTGTGCTCCCAGCTTGGCCAGATAGATGGGGCAAGCATAAGCAAAGCAGCTCTACCTGGCAGGCTGCATGAGTGGTTCGATTCACTTCCACCTGGTGTGGTGTTGGCATGCGACTCTCAACATGACCGCGATCTGCTGGCCGATGTACTGGATGGGCTTTGGCCCGAAAACCTATCCGGTTGGTTCGATTTGCGAGAATGCCAAGTCGATCCGGTATTTGATCGCGCAGTAGCCGCATATCATGCGACTACTGGCCAATCATGGCATCACTCGCTGCATGATGCTCACGCACATCGTGCAGGCTGGATTGCAGTCTCTAAGGCAAGCTAGGGAAGTACGATCCGGTTGATTCGCCAAAATGACGCATCCCCCAGCAAGTGGATATGCTGCGCCTCTATCAAGAAGGTCCAGAAATGGTTGATTTGCTACCCGTATTGATAACTGCAACAAAGACGGTGCAGCAACTGATGGCGCAGTGGTTCGCTGGATATCCCAGAGGTATGCCTTGGACAATCGTCTCGGACTACTGCGTTGGTGACGATGGCAAAAAGAACGATGTTTTCTCGTTTGTGGTTATTGCAAATCACGACAAGACGGAGAACATTATTGAGTACATCTCAGCCGTGGCACCGCGGGACATTAAGAAGGTCCGGCAAGTACCGCTGGGGTTGATGCAGTACCTGACGTGTCCCCAACCGGTAACCTTTAGCGTGTCATTCGTCATTGATCGGGAGTCAGCGCTCCTGCGCGACTACTTGCGGGTCGAACACATGGCGAGCTTCATCCCTGATGCCTGCGAACTGGTGGAAATCTTTCGACAGAACTCGCCGGCCAGCGCTACCTTGAACCCGGCCTACTTCGATGAAGTGCTTCAGCGTCTTAAAATCTTTGAGAAAGATTTGGCCCGGAAAGGACTTAATGCCAAGCTGTCACGCCAGATTCATTTGGCTTCTGGATTTGCGGCCACGATGTTCTATCTCGTGACGCAGTCGACCCAAGCTGGCTATCTGCGGTGGATTTCTGACCGGGATAAGCTGATTGAGCACAATGACACCGTCGTGTACGACCTGGCCTACCTCTACTTCGTGCTCATATCATCAACTCAGCCAGGTCTGGAGCTCAGCGACCAGGGCAACTTGATACTCGACTTGCCGAAGACCTTCTTCGAGCTCCCCGAGAAAACAGGCCAGCACCGGTTCGATGCACTCATCCGGCTACCGGACTACCTGGCAGGCACACTTGCTGACATCGGCCCAGACATGTCGTACTCGAAAGACAAGTTCGGGGAGATGCTGCACGGCGTCTTCGTCGACTCGCCGAACAACTGTGTCGTGCAGCTGACTTCAACCGGCGAGCGCATCTCTGCACGCTATGCCCAATATCGATCATGACTCTGCAAGAGAGCGTCAGACAGGCCTGGCCGCAGGCGCTAGCAAGCAGTTAATTTCCACGTCCATTTCTTTCGCCAGACGCGAGATTAGCGTTGGTGACACTCCTCGCTCATCCGGCTGACAACAACAATCGGTTGCAACATCCGGTGAACTGATTTGGCCCTGGTGGCTTCGATCTTCCTTAGAGCTTTTCAAGCAAGCGTGGCGGTTCAACCCCCAACGCAACTGCTATCCGTTCAATGTTATAGATCGTAACGTTTTTCTCCCCACGCTCCAGCATTCCAACATAAGTGCGATGCACGCCAGCAGCTTCGGCCAACTCTTCTTGAGAGAGGCCTAGTTCGAGACGCCTGCGCCTTACGTTTGCCGCAAAAACGGCGACCAGAGCACATTGATTGGGTTTGACGGACATCTTCTGAATGTCCGTTGTTGCATACCATGATTCTACATACTACGATTAGCATTTTTATTCGTATGGCCTAAGGTTGCTACTAGGCCATCTACGTATGCGCGTGGTGTCTATGACGAAAACTTGTACCTTGTTGCTGGCCAACCTCCTGCTGGCAGCACATCCAGCCGTAGCCTCAAGCCCATCATTGCGCGAGTCACTTGCCGCTCTGCCTGAGGTTGAGTCCGTTGTACCGCTAGGTAGAACGATGACGCTGGTGACCAAAGGAAGTAACTCCTTATTCACACCACATGGAGTCACCGACCGCATGTTTCATGAGGCGGTGGCAAGTGTGTGCTCCTCCGGCTGGATGTTTACAAATAACACCCACGATGCCATGACGGGACGCGTTATCAGCACCTCTGAGCGACTGTATGGGAAGCAGGCCGCAGAGAATATTTTTAAGGTCGGGGGAACAGAATGTGCCCAAGAGTTCCAACTCGTTGCGAATCTTAGGAACACGTTCATGGGGCAACGGCAACCCGTCATGTTTAAGGCATTTGTCAGTCAGTCACCTGTATGGAAAGGAAAGGCCAAAGCGATTTATGAGCAAGATGACTTGCCACCTAACGGACGTTTGGATGGCAAAACACTCGGTGCCAACAGCCTGATGGTAAATGGGCTTGAATCGCTCGCCTGGTCGTATGCAAAGTGTTCACGTCGTGGCGGTGAGATCGCTCTTTTTGCCCCAGGGAATGGTTTGATCCGCGATGAAAGCCGGATTGTCAGTGCCATGACATATGTCTATACAGATCCGTATCAGCTCACTGGCCGCTACCTTGAGGGGGCATACTTTCTCGGGTGCAGAGGCAGTCATCCCTTCGTTCTCAAGGTAGATACACATGAAGGACGGGTGCTAGGTGCTCTACAGCAAGAGATTCTGTTTGAGGATGGACGGGACATTGACTCTGTCCGCTAATGGATGACCTGATGAGCACAAGCTGTGCCGACCGTACAAGGAAGAGGATGGGGCCTCGGCAAGGCGATGCATTAAATTTTCTGAAAAATTACAAATATTCCCGGAGTTTCTCCAAATAAATAACGCAGATCACAGGAATGGTTAATCAGGTCGTGCAGCAGTTGATGCGCACCGCACCACGTGGACAGCCTCTTGATGTCGAGATGCTACGCAGAATGGATATTAGTCCCTCACAAGCATCTCTCTTGGCTCGGGCTGGTTGGTTGCAACGCCTGTCACGTGGTGCCTACTTATTGGCAGGTGATACACCAACGACAGATGGGATCATCGCTTTTTTGAGTAAGCGTATTCCCAACTTACATGTTGGTGGAAAAACCGCCCTGAACTGGCATGGCGTCCGCCACAACATTGCCTTTCGCGAGCAAATTCGACTTTGGGGTGGAAGGCCATATGACTTCCCTCCGTGGGTTGTGAAGTACATGCCATTCACTTACCAAACAACCAAACTGTTCGATGATGCACTCCATTGTGGAAAGGGGCTCAAACCATTACCAAACGGTAACCCCTGCGTACTGGTCTCGATTCCTGAGCGTGCTTTAGTTGAGTTGGCAAGCGACATAGGTAAGAGTCAATCAGTAGAAGAAGCATTCAATTTGGTTGTGATGCTTAGCGGTATGCGCCCAAGTGTTCTCGATGACTTCTTGTTGCACTGTACTCGTGTCAAAGTAATCAGACTTGTCAGAGATCTCGGGCTTAGTAGTGGTTATCCTTGGGGGTGCGATTTACAAAAGCATGTAGATAGGCTTGGCTCTGGCAAGCGTTGGTCGAACAAAACGATAGATGGAGGGCGACTAAATCTCAAACCCAAACAAGCCAAAGGCGCAAGCCATTAAATTTAAGGAATATTTCCCTTTTTTGTCAAAACAACCTTAATGCGCTATTAGTAGCTTTTTTAAAATGGTTGCGGCAATTTTACGCTCCCGCCGTTTCTTTGTAATCGTATTGTAAAAATAATAAAGATCAAATTCTACATTGCATTGAATTAAAAATTCTTTATTGCCGTTGTACTCCTCCTCTATCACCAGCCCAAGCACCTGCGGCCTATCCTCGCTGGCTGGAATAATATGCTTGTCAAAGAAGAAGTTAAGCCTCACTCCACGAGGAGCATCTTTTTTGGCTTTGATGAAATGATAGCTCTGGTCAATTTCAAAATACTTGCTACGAAGTACCGCTTGCTTGAACGGCGAGTTCTCGCCTTTACTTCTAAGTTTGCAAGCTTTTTTCTTTGGGGCAACTGTCTGATTTTTTGCCATGAACAAAACAGCATATGGTAGATTTAGTTTGCCGATGGAACGGTATAGATAACCTTCTTGCGCAACAAATTTTTCAATTATCTGTTGAAAAACTTCATCGGTTAATATGATGCCAAGGCTACTTTCCATAAAGGATTTTACTGTGTCAGCTTCATTTTGCAGTAATTCCAATATTTCCTGCGAAAATGCCCCTGGTTCTCGTTTAATAGGGTCACCCGTAAAGGCTTTTGGATTTGCCAAAGGGCAATTGTCATAAGCATCTTGATGATAATGAGCTACCACCGGTGCTACATCACCAGCACAATGCCTTGCATGGAGTGATAGAGGTTTGCCATTCTTATCTTGTCTGTTGTCGGCATCCAGACCAATGACAATAATTGGGTTGCTACATTCCGGACACACTGCATAATGCGCAGGCTTACCATTTTTCGAAACTACCCATGGAGCATCGGAGCTTGTTGCTCGACGATAATTGATATCGGTTAATGCGATACAGTCATCCTCTTCAGGTCTTAATTTGAATACTTTCATAAAATATCCTTGTGATTGTCGCTGGCACCGGATTGAAAATACGCCGTTTGTCTTTAAATGTAAATTCTTTAAATCGTGTTTGTGGATGGCAAGGTCTATAAACAATCCAAGAATCGCTAAAAAAGGAAATTGATCAGAGGCTCTTTTGCCGATATTTCAAGCTGAAAATCTGGCGGCAACTCTTTTTCTGGATTAATGGCAACACGTAAGTCTTGAATTACATACTGCACCAAGCAAGCCCTAGTAGGAAGTATTCTATGCTCCTCGCCATTGAAATACTCAATTCTTACTACTTGTTGCTGTTCGGGGGAAAGCTTTCTGTGTGCAAAGAGCTTTAGGGAAACGATCTCATTCCAAGCTTTGTCCTCTCTTCTCCCGAATGGGGCAGCATCATAAACTGGCGACGCTTGCAGAATTCGACCTAATGTAAAATCACGGAATTCATGGCGAGTTACACACCAAGCCCGCACGTGCCATCGACGGCCTATGAGAATAATCGAGTGAGGAAAAATAACTCTGTCGTTTTGGTTTGGATTGCTCATTGATGTATAGCGGATTTTTACACCAGTCCCGTTTTTGACGGCACTTCGTAGCGTGGCGAAAGTGACAGGCTTCACCTCTGTTAGGTCGACTCTGGCATCAATGATGTATGGACGTGGGTCTGCAAAAGCTGATGTATGTCGGACGTAATCCTCTAGTGGGATGTCCGTCATCAATCCTTCCTTGTCCGATGGCTTAAGTACCTTTGCTCGCCCATCTTCCACGATTCGGTTGCTCATCAGCGCCCGGAAATCTGCTAATAAGCGGCTAGCCTGGACGGGTTGAATATCGAACAGCTCGCGAACGCGTGTGTTGCCGATCTCCCCCTCCCAGGCAAGCACCCCCTCCATAATTCTCAAACGATGATCTCTCAGCGCAGGCTTGTTTGACATACTTCACCCATTGTGCATTTGGCATTTATCATATACGATAACTTATCTTATACGATAACATCGTATCATCAAAGGGGCAGGCTTTGGACTATCGACTACTGCGCATCATCCTCATTGACTCTTACTGTCGGAATCGTATTGCCGAGGTTGATGTCAGCGACCACATTACGATCAATGGTGAGAATGGTGCCGGGAAGACCACATTGCTGCGGCTCCTGCCAATGTTCTTTGGCGAGCGCCCGTCGCGAATTATCAAAGGCAATGCTGTGACGGAGCGGTTCGGAAGATATTACTTCCCGACGACAGCCTCCTATGTCGTCTTCGAGTATCAGCGTCGAGGGCAGAAGGCCCTGGCCATCATCCATGCGAGTGGACAGACTGGGGATGGGGTCGAGTACCGCTTTATCGATAGCGCCTTCAAGTTGGAGCTGTTCAAGGACAGCGGCCAGGTTGTCCAGTCTCGCGACCTCTATCGGCATGTTGACAAGCAGGGTGTGTTCATTTCGAAGGCGCTGTCTCTACATCAATACCAGCAGGTCATCCAAAACACCGCCAGCCGTGAATTTCGCAACCTGGCTGCACGCTTTTCATTTGCTGGTGGCACTGGCCGGCTCACGCATCTTGAGCGGGTTGTTACCGGTATCCTTCAGCGAGCCACCACTTTCTTTGACTTGAAGCGAATGATTGTTTCAGCGGTACTGCCAAATGACGAAGGCTTCATGCTACGTACGGGGCGGCGGGATCTAACCAATTGGGTAGCTGAATACGAAGCGCATTTTGAATTAATGGCAATGTCACCTTTGATGTCTGAGCTTGAAACATCGGACCATCACCGGCGCATTGCCGAAATCGGTTTCACCAAGCTCCACTCGCAAACAAAGCTGTTACACGACTACTACCGGCAGCAAATTGATGAAGCCGAGAGCTCGTTGCTCACCGCAAAAAATAATTTGTCAGCGAGCCAGTCCAAGTATTCTGGTGAATACCAGCATCTGGCTGATCAATTGTCCCTTGCTCAGGGCGCAACCAAGAGTATTCGAGATTTTCTTGCACAGCTTTTGGCCCGAAAATCCTACTTTGACCAAAATAATCTTGCCGGCAAAGTGGTAAAAGTCGATGCATTGGACAGCCTCAACGATGAGAGAGCACCACTTGTAAAGCAACTTAGTGATCTGGAAAGCCAGGTTAAGTCGATCACTCAAGTCTTCGATGAGATGGCAGATCAAGCGAAGACGGTCTCAGGAGCGAGAAAATCCACTCTTGAGCAAGCGCGAAGTCGTGTGATTACAGCATATTCCCAAGAGAAAACCGCTCTCGCTGCGGCAGATAAGGAAAGTACGAACAATATTCGTGAAGCCCATGTGGTGGAGTTGGAAAAGGCGCAGAAGGCTGTCACTGATCTGACGGGCCAAAAGGCACGCCTGGAAGGCGAAGTGAATAATGCCCGCGCTGAATCTGCTCTTGAAGATGCTTTGGGAGCCGCTCGCGAGCGTCAGCAGACCGCTATGTACGACCTCGAGGCGCTGCGCGAACAGGAAGAGCCGCTAAGGAATACCTATCAAAAGCTGACTCGAGAATTTAGCTCCCTTGAGCAGCAGATCACTACACACAATCAGGCGATAGAGAAGGCCCAACTAGAGCTGGATAACCTACTTGCCGCCGACAATGCTGGAGAACACACGCTTCTCGGTTTCTTGCGGCATCACAAGCCTGATTGGGCATCGAATATTGGCCGACTGGTGTCTGCGGAGACGCTGCTACGGACAGACTTGTCCCCTGCCTTGAGCGAAGGAGATAACCTCTACGGTGTAGCGATCGATCTCGAAAAACTTCAGGCCGGGCTTTTCAGCAACGAAGAAGCCATACAAGAAGAAATCAAATTAGCAAAGAATCGTCTCGAGGTAAAAACAGCAGAGCTCCATGCGCTACACGCGGCGCTAGAGGATAAAGGGGGGCTGATCAGAGATGCAAAAGCCAGCCTGGGCCAGCATGAGTTTCAGGTACTGACAGCTAAAAATGCCAGAACAGCGGCCGAGGAAGCGGTCAGGGGCGCGACAATCAAGGTACAGCAAAGCCATGCCCTGGCCGTTGCAGGGGCTAAAGAAAGGTTAGCTAATTGTAATAATAACCTTGAGATGGCTAACACCCATGTTCTGGAAATCAAGCAGAAGCACAAGGCCGAACTGATTGATGCCAGCCAATCCTATGATGCCGCATTACGGGCACTCAATGCATCAGAGAGGGAGGAACTGGAACAAATCACGGAACAAGAGCACATTTTGGCGAGTGAACTGGAAGAGAGGCTCACCCAAATCGACCAGGATAGAACCGCGAGCTTGAAAAGCAAAGGCGTTGCCACTGACGTTCTTGAAAGTATTCGTGACAGGATTAGAACCCTCGAAAGGCGCATCGCAGAAGCCCAGGATCTGCGCCACGAAGTGGCTCAGTATCGGGAGTGGTTGGATCACACGTGGTCGCAAAAAACTGCAAAGGAAAAGGAGCTAGAAGGAGCCAAAGGGAAAGAAGTGCAGAGCGAGATGAGGTTGACTGCTCTGGCTAGGCAGCGCGATGAGGATCTAGGCGCACAGCAGGAGAAGATCCATCAGATAGAGCAGCATATCGTCACTACCCGCGCACTATTGACTAAAACGCAGAATCAGCTAAGGGAGCTCTCTGCTTGGCCGTTGGATATCGACATCCTGGAATCGTTGGCCGGTGATGTGCTGGAGTTTGATATCGACCAGATTTCCAGCCAACGCAAGCGCCTACAGGATGAATTATCTCAACATCGAGATGTTATTCGACGTGGAGTCGAGAAATTAAGACGGCAGATGTCGGCATACGCCGGCACCGGTCCGGAGAAATTTTACACTACGGAGCTGACCCGTTTGGGGTATCCCGTACCAGGCAAAGAGTACGAATGGCTAGAGGTCTTCCGTAGCTGGTTCAACGAAGAGCATGTGGTAAATCGAAACTCCCTATTGCAGCAAGGCAAGACCATGGCCCAGAAAATCTCTGCCTTCTGGAATAATCTCAACGATTTCAAGAAAAATGTCAGCATCTTTGCCAGCCAGCTACGTGACAGTCTCGGGCAGGGCTCCGCTTTTGCAAGCATCTCTGATGTGAACACCGAGATCCGGGCGAATATCGATACCCAAGATTATTGGGAAGCCGTCGGTAACCTGCATCGAGAATACGATGCATGGCATGCGGCCGGTTCATATGTGTTGCCCCCAGCAAGTTTTGTGGATGCGGCCCGAGCGGTTGCTCGAGTGGTCAGTGAAGAGACCGGGCTGATAGCCGATCCGGTGGATCTTATTAGCCTGAAGATAAGTGCTAATGTGAACAATCAGGGCAACAAAACTGCCAGTAATGAGCAAGAGCTTGCCCAGATGAGTAGCAATGGTCTTTCGTACATTATTCTCTGTATTGTGCTGATCGGGTTTGTAAACCGTATCCGTGGTACAGAACCAGTAGTGGTCCCATTTGTCGTCGATGAGCTGAAGGATTTAAGTTTTCCAAATGCGAAAACGTTACTTCGCCTCATGAGTCAAAATCATATCACCATGATCTCCGCATTTCCTGATGTGGATCTTGACTTGGCCGAGTTGTTTAGCAAGAACTACAAAATCCTACCTGGCAGGAAAATCGGGATGATTAGTCTCGATGAAGTTAGTACCGAGAACAAGGAGGTAAGTCATGTTTGAACTGGTCACGACTCGGTTACTGGAAGGGGCTTTTGTTTGTGAAACGACAACACCGGAGGCTTTTCGGTGGCTCAGTACAGACTCGGCACGGCAAGAGGTATCAACTTTCTTGGAAAGGCTTGGCCGACGATTGGCCATGACGCCAAATGGGCAAGCGTATTATGTCACATGGAAAAGAACGTCTACCGCAGAGCGCCAAGAGATAAAGCGCGTATTCGCCAGCATCAAGCAAACGATCCGGCCATTAGTGCAGTTCCTTACGCTATGCATGGAAGTAGAAAAGAAAGACAGCAGCCCGGTGCCAGGGGATCGTCTTGAGTACACCATGCTACTCAGCGCGGCCACACAGAATCCACATTTAGCGGAGATGCTGCGGGAATTCGGATCGCTGTCAAAAGATTTTGTCGTTTCGGATGCGTCGCCAAAGAGCATGCTGGACAAGGTAATTTTGCAGATGGAGAGGTGGGGCTACCTGATCCAGATTAGTCGTGAGCAACTCTTATATCGGTTCACAGGCAAACTCGACTACTACTATCAGGTGATCGACTTCTTGATGGAAAACGAAGGCATCACTGAGCCAGCGGGGGAGGAAGCGGTCGACCCAGAGCAGAGGCACTTGCTATGAGTGGTATCGATCCGGTAATTCTGCTGATGGAGAAGCTTAGCGCCACTAGTGGGACAATTGCTTCTGCGTACCATCAAGGCAGTATCCAAAAGACCGACGAGAACAGTAAGGACATCGCAAAGCTCCTGCAAAACCGGCTTTTGTCACCATACATTAGAGAAGAGTACCAGCTTCGTGCCAGTTTCCGGCAGTTCCTCAATGCGGCGTTAAATACCGAGCGTTTGTTCTCCATTGGCGCCAACGTGGGGGAGCGATTTGAGCGATTTACGAAGCTAGTAGATGGCTTCTTTGTGGCCTTCGATGAGGGGCGTGATTCAGATTGTGAGCGTTACGAAGTTGAAACGCGGGAAGCAATCAGTGATATCGCCGATGCCATCGATGATGAACTGACAGTGCTACAAGCCCAAGTTGCCACCAAGTTTGCGGCGGTCTCTACGATCGCTGAAAAGAAGGCGCAGAATCTCCATTATCAGCACCGTACGCAACAACTTGTAGATCTCCTGGAAAGTTTCCATTTCTCTGATATCGGACTTCAACTTGCTGGCCACGAAGAACTATCTTTGTCATTCCGTTCATTGCTACTTGATCGGATACCAGCGTTTACCGAGTCGTTGTGGTCAATTCTTGGCACGCTCAACCAATACCTGTTTGAGTTCCGAAAGATTGAGGAGCGGGCCAAACGCCTTCGGGCCTTCGCGCTTTACCTCAACCGAAATCTAGACTGGGAACCGAAGAACTGGGATGAGGACGCTAATCCGGCCGAATGGCTGACCTATGCTAATCCGCTGAATCTAAGCACACACCCGGATGTCAGCTCGCCAGAGAATGAAGAGTTCCTCGCTGAAATCGCACGAGCAGTGCCATATGTCGACGCTGGCAAGAGCCGAAGAACGCGACCGGCGGGCTTTATCGAAGAAGACTTGGCCAATGAGGCACTCAAGGCTCCTGAATCTCCAATCCGCAAGGCAATCCGGCTTTTTTTCCGAGAAGCAGCCAAGTCGATCGAGGGGGTCTCTGCGAGAGAGTGGTGGGGGGCAAATCCAGATGTTTTAGGTGGCTTTTCGGAAGATATCTGGCTACTCCGGGTGTTGGCCGAGCATGACACCAAGGGGAAAGAGGCCGACTGGATGCTTCGCTTGATCAGTCACTCAGATTCCATGTTCGATGGCAATGTGTTGATCAGCGACGCCATCGTTATGAAAAGAGTCCCATGATGTTAAGCGAGAAAATGGCTAAGACCATGCAGCGCATTGTGTCCCGGGATGTAGAACGGTTCACATTGACTAATGCGCTCCAAGAATTGATCGATAGCGGGCTCGGAACTAAGCGGGGGCGGTCTGCTTACTTCACGGCCAAAGATAAGGACGAGATGCGCGACTGGCTTTCAAAGAAGGGTTACGCGCTCAGGCCTATCGACGTGTCCGAGATGTCTCGTGGAGAACGTTTGGCTGTGACGCCAAATGAAAAAGCAGGAGGCAGCCCATTGAAGCGGGGCCGTGTATCTATTAAAGCCCTAGGGGATGCTCCGCTGGTTATCGGGGACAGGAAACTCTTCCTGCCTCCGAGCAGCCATTTAGACACAGATTGGACTGCGATTGCCGACAAGATTGGGCATACGTGTATTTTGGTGGTTGAAAACTACGAAAACTTCAATCGAATCCATGAAACATTGTTCGACTTGCCAGAAGAATTCCAATCGCCCTTGGTGATTTATCGTGGAGACCCTTTCGAGAGTAGGTTTGATAACGTCCTTAGTTTCCTCTCCAACGTTAAACTTCCTGTGCTCGCCTTCATGGATGCAGATCCTGCTGGTATTGCAATTGCCGGGCAGTTTGAGAGTTTGATAGGTTTGCTTCTGCCAACACTCGACATTCTTGAAAAGCAGCTCAGTAACCCTAGAACAGCCCGCAAGGATCTGTTCATCGAGCAGTACCCTGTCTATTGCGCATCGCTCGATGCACTCGAGTTAGGCCACCCCTGCCGTCGTGCGTGGGATGTTATTTCAAAATTTTCTGCTGGAGTGGTACAGGAGCGATGGGTCAATGCTGGATACCGAGTATCCCTATGGGCACCTTGAACTATGTGAATCAATGATTAAAAAATACATACATTAGAGTATGCCATTCGAGAATGATGCATAAGGAAGTTTAAATTGAAGATAGTGCCGAAAAAAGAAAATTTCTTCGTTTACCAGTTTCTCGATGTTAATCAAAAAACACTTTACGTCGGAAAGACAAAAAACCTAACGGGTCGAATTCGGAGCACCCATTTTACAGATAGCGGTCATCTTCCTGACGAATGCTACAATGAGACGGAAATAGTCATTTATTCTAGATGCCTAAGCGAATCAGATATGACAATTCAGGAGAGATATCTGATAAACACTCTTAACCCGAAGTACAACGACAGGCTTAATCGTAGCGACGCTTTCAGCTTTACGATCAATTGTTTCGATTGGAAGTACCTACCATTTATTCGACCAGAGGAAAGACCGAAGAAGAAACTTGTTAAGTCGGGACTACTTATTTCCAGCCTGCCAAAAGTCTCGGTCCAAACTAGGGCATTGTCCGTGCCAAGCCTTGCTGAAACGGGCACATTGTTCGCCAGCAGAGACTATCCCGGCGACATCTACAATCTGTACACTTTTGGCACGGAATGCGAGCCTCTGAGAGGGTTATGGATGAACGGCGAGCTTTGGCTAAGCGCGCTGAGCATCTGCGAATTCAGTTTCGTGTCGAACTCCAGCGACAACTCCAGCAAAATCCGCATCATCCAGTTCATCAAGAAAGGATTCCTCACCAGTGACGACGTATGCATCATCGAAGAAAAAGCATTCTGTAGAAACGACTTCCGCTCAAGTATTTGGGGAAAGTTGAATAAAAAGTACCCAGAGGCCGCAGGTAGTAATGAGGGTTCAAATGGGGTTTTGATTCGTGCTCAAGCCCTAGAAGGATTTGTCGGTGGCCTTCTTGAGAGATATGCACGTGACAAAAGGAAGCGCTTAGATAAGGGCGTCACTGTGAAGGCCTGCTATCGGAGTTCGTCTGGCGACTTCCCGACAAAGCGGTGCAAAACGTTCGAGGAATATTGCGAATTTATGGCGGGGCCGAACAGGATGAATACAAACTTGTTCTCTGTTTCATACCGGATTTCAACTGTCTGTGATGCGCTCTCATGCATAGAACCAGTGTAATCTATGGTCGTACATGCCACTGAATACGCACAGATAACTATAGTTTTTTTAAGGTGCTATTCCCCCGTAGGAAAAGTTATTCTTTTGGGACAATAAAGCCTACTACTGTCTCAAAAGAGGGAAGGCCGCCGCCTGTTCTGTCTAGGTGCGCCCCTATTTCTCGGTAGAGGACTTGCCTTATCGAATAATCGATAAGGTCTTGGCCATAGTTTTGCATCCAGTGGAACTCCCAAAGCCGCTGCAACTCTTCTCGAAATTTCTCCGCCAGACAAAATGATAGGTCTAGGATGGACAATAGATGGGCCTCACGAAAGAGTGCCCCGACTAGTCCAGCTCGATCCAGAGGACGGTGGATGCGTTCCATCGCCTGCTCTAGTACGAACAAGTAACGCTGAAGTAGTGTACTCGGCACCCCTGGCCCAGCCTTAATCTCCGTTCCGATGAGCTGCAAGTCAAGGAAGTCACGAGATTTTCCTGTAATACGCTGTAGCCCATTCAGTAGCAAGCACTTAGAAATGATATTCCTCGTGCATGCCAGATCTAGCCTTTGATCGGACAGTAGATGCCAGAAAGGTGAGTCCAAGAGGGGCAAAGTTCCCGCAAATGGCTGACCTCCCTCATCATCACGGTAAGCTTCTATCTCCTTCCCAAGTGAGATGCCTGGCATTTGGCCGGCACCTGATGAGGGGAGTGCTCCGCGAAGTTTAATGCGTTCGAAGACTCTGTCCCTATCGGCCCCTTTTCGAGTGCTAACAAGGCCATCGAGCGCATAGTCCGTTAGGTGGGTGCGAGCATGTACCTCCGTATACCACACCCAGGCCCGCAGCTTCTCCGGCATTGGAGTTGGACGACGCCCAGGCCTCCGCTTGGCGGGATGCACATCTGCCAGGGCCGCACCAGGCAGCTTGGCGCGCTGAACGAACTGCTCAAGCTCGGCCGCGCCTGGGGCAAACCACTCCCAGTACTCACTGTCTGCCGGCCCTTTCTTGGTCTCTTCTGAATCCTGCTTTTTCCGCTGCGCCATCTACGCCTAGCTTGGGTTCATAAATTACATAAATATACTAAATACACCCCGGCGCGCCAACACAAAGTCATAAAAATTATCCTTATTTTTCAGTGAGTTTTTGACGATTTGTGCTGTGACATGAGTAGTACCAGAAATGACGTAGATGTAGTGGAGGACGGATGAAGGGGCTGCCTGCTTCAATGGACTCGTTGCCGTGCTTGAACGTCAACGTACGCACAGGAGCGAATATGTCAGTTGACTACCGAGCGCTGCTTCTTGAGCGGTATGGCCCGCTGCTTGGAAGGGCAGACCTATACCAGGCGCTTGGCTTTACCTCGCCGGCATCATTTCGGCGTGCTGTACGCCTGAAGCAGATAGAGGTTCGTCTTATCACCGTGCCTGGAAGGCGTGGAAAGTTTGCATTGACTACTGAGGTTGCCGATTGGCTAGAAGCACTGGCCAACAGGGCCGCGGAACCCGCAGGACAGGAAGATACGAAGGGGAGGAAAACAGGATGACGTAATCCGGATAGATAGCTTTTCGCAAAACCCGGACACCAGAAAGCACAAAGCCCAAATTCCTTTTGCAGAGGAGCTCTGGGCTTTAGATGCGGTGTTTCAGTAACGTTTCTGAGGCGTTCTGGAACTAGTATCGGTGCAAATGAATGCGATGTCAACCATCGAGTTACGCTCGATGCGCGTTGTCGCGTCTACCTGGTCCGGTCACCAGTGGTGATACCGCTGGTGCGGGTGGCTGTGTTTGTCGCGCAGCCCAGGAATAATTTTTCCCGGACATCGATATGGCTCAACCTTTTACTAAGTCGGCCGCAGCTCGCGACCTGACCCTGATGCATGTTGCAAACATGAGTGAAGACGAATGTCACCAGTATTTTTGCAAGGTTCGCTGGCGATCTATCGAGCAGCAAGTTTGCCCAAGTTGCGGATCAATCAATCGCCATTACTATCGCAAAGCACGCCGCCAATGGCGATGTAAAGACTGCGATGCCTATTTTTCAGTCACATCTGGCACGCCCCTCCATGGCCATAAAATGACATATAAGAAAATGTTGTTAGGTCTAATGCAGTACGTACAGGCCGCAAATGGCATTGCAACCGATCGCTTATCCCATGAAATGGATGTACAGGTCAAAACAGCGCACGTCTTTGGTGGAAAGATCCGAGAAGCACTCATGACGGCACAAGATCTTACGCCGCTATCTGGCCTTGTCCAGATTGATGGCGCGCATTTTGGTGGGATGCCACGGTTTGGTCGGCGCCGCAGGAAATCTGATCGTTTGGTTGAAATTGCTGGCCGAGTCAAAGAGAAGTTCGAGAAGAAAAAGGGAAATGCTAAAGATACGCCCCCACGCTCGCGAACCAATCGGACAAACTGGGAACGATGCAGAAAAAATAGGCGGATTGTGATCGTATTGCGGCAGGTATCACTCAATCGTGGAGAGGGCGGAGAAAGAACCATTACCGCCATCTGCAAAAGCGAAAATATGATTGATGTCACTGCCCTGGCGAATCGTTATATTGCGCCTGGCTCGCATATCATGACCGACGAAAATCCTGCGTATACCAAGCTAGACGATCAAGTCGACCCTGTCGCAATGCGCAAAAAATGGCAACATGGCACTGTTAATCACTCAATTGAATTTTCTTCACCCGAAGGGGTGAATGATAACCAGTGTGAAAGCTATTTCTCGCGGATGCGCAGATGGGTCAAAGGGGTTTCCCATCGGGCGACGCCGAAATATATGGCAGATCGGGCAACGGAGTTTGCGTGGCGTGAAGACAATCGGCGAGTTGCATTCGGACAAAAGCTGGAGTTGCTGCTAACTGTACTCTTCAATCAAGGTCCATCCGTATGGTGGCGCGGATATTGGCAGGGCCATCATCGTGAGAATGAAATTTTGTTTAAAGGCTAATTGCTAGTTAGCTGGATGGGTCTCTGAGATAGCCTGGCAATATCCAGAGACCCGGTTCCACTCGATGCACCCGTCCCTCCTTACATAAGTCCTTAAGACGATATCGCACACTCAATCTAAATTCTGAGAACTCCTTCCCGCCTAATTCGACACCCATGGCAGGCCCTACCAACAGCGCTATTTGGCCTGTCGTCAAGGGAGTCGTTTGTGCTTCGTGTAGGACATTAATGACCATCCTTGTCATGTTGCCGTAACGGGAACATCTTCTCTTCGTATGACTGCGGATAGGTGGGATGATCTCCGGATCGATCTGCACTTCATGCAGCCGAATGGTAGCATCAACTGCGGCTAGATTGGCCCTTGCATTTTCAACCACCCTTGCGAGGTGCTCGGGCATAGTCAGGAGTCGATGGCGCGCCATCTCCAAAGCTTGTTCGGCTTTTTGTACGTCAGCCGCTAACGACTGACGCTGCACTGAGAGAGACTCCTCTAACTGCTGCAAGTCACTCAGGAGCCTGGCGCGTTTGTTGATCAGCCAGTTCAGGGAGGAAGGGATTCGTGCATTCATACAGAAAAGCATAAGAAAAGTTAGCTTCTCCGACGAGTGCACGTGCTACCTCAAAGCGCCCATAACACCAAACCCCCGGCTTTCGCCGGGGGCCTCCCTTTACTTACTCTTCTTCAACACCCGTCGCTCCAGCAAGGAGCGCTCCACCTGCGCGTCCATCATCTGGTGTTGATGGTCGGTGTAGGCGTAGACATTCATCCGCCGCGCGCTGAGCGAGATCAGCAATTCCAGATGATTGAAGAAGCCCAGCCAGTAGCCGCGCTGCTCGCTTAGGCTGAAGTCGATATCGCGAGCGATGCGGCTGAGCAGGCCCTGGCCCACGTAGGCCGGGTTGTCCTTGAACCATTGCAGCACGTGGGCGGCGCATTCCCGGCCGTAGGCGTGGGCCTCGGCGGCGCGGGCGGCATTTGCCAGTAGTGCGGGTAGGTGCGTCCGGGAAGGCGGCTGACGAAGGGCAGTAGAACTTCCTGGGCTTCGAGGATCGGGGTACGGTAGCGCCGTCGGCGCGGGAAGAGAGATTGCGGCATGTCGTTACTCCTGCGATGAAACAAGATTAACAAGCTGCCTATCCGCTAGAGGATTTGGCAGGCGCGTGATGGGATTGGCATTACCGAGCGTTGCGACCGGCGAGTGCATAGCGCTCTCTATGTACCTGCCGTTAAAGCATGGCAAAGCGCAGGCATGCGCGTTGATGCGCATGCCTGGGGCGTGAGGCGTGGTTTGCCGAGCATCTGGAACGGACTGGCGTCCAGCACTCCAGAAGCATCAAGGGCAATTTAGGCGCTTTTGTCCGCCAGGAAGTGCGGAGAGAGTGGATGCATTTCTTTTTGGCCACTTTGAGAGCGGCTAACAAAACTCCTGATGCTGCGTTGTGCCGACTTGCCGTACTCAAGTACTGCCTGCGTCGGCGCGCCTTGCCTCAGCCGTGAAACTGATTTTTGTTAGCCGCTCTTAATTGGGTGGATCTGGGGGCGGTCAAGGCGTTTGCCGGCGACAACTACCATATCGCCGTCACTTATCCGGACGATGAGCAGTTTGAGCTGTTGTCCGATCCTTATGTGTTTCAGCATCAGGTCAGCGAGATATCCCCACTGTAAGTGCCCGTTTGGCGCTGTTTCAGCCCGGCGCCGCCGGTGGCGAAGGCGCCAAGCGGGACAGGGCTTACTCCGCTCCTGTTTTAATCGCTCTGCTCATCAGTGCGTGGCTGTGGTTGGGGCGTTATTACTGATTCCGCCTGCCGGCGATCAACCTTCTCCGCCTCGTCCTGAGGCGGCGGTGTTTCTTTATTCTCTCTCTTGAACCTATCGGGCGGGGCGGGCATCCGCATCAGTTGTTGCTGCATGCGAAAACTATCCGTCATGGCCTTGTTGATTTGGGTAAAAGCCGGGTGAGAGGGGGAGAATGAATCCGCGGTAACTGCCGCACTGTAAAGGGCTAGCGGCAGCAGAAGGGCGTGGATACGCATCTTATTTCCTGACAAAGTATCTGGCCACGGGAGGCGTGGCGGTTTGCGGTATGGCTTGGCTGGCGTGCTTCCGTTGAGAGGAGGCGCGTGGCTGAGAAAGGCGAACGGAAGCGAACGCCTAAAAGATAGAGCATTCTATCTAACCATGACCAAAGGTCAAGCCCAAGGAAGCGGCCCCCGCCTGGCGAGACGGGTGGGGGCCGCCGCGCCGCCGTTGGTTTAGAGCCGGTTTACGATCTCGCGAGCTAGTGCGAGACAAGGCGTTGCGGCTGAGAAAGCGGAGTGTACAAATGGTACATGAGCATTTCGAAGCCGTACTCACCGTGCAACGCTTCACGAAGCGCAGCAGACTTTGAACAGGTTCTTAGGCCGGCGCGCGGATCAAGTCGCGGATGCCGGCCTCCACCGCTTCCGGGTAGTCGAAGCCGGCGCGGGCGGCCACTTCGCGCGCCACTTGGCTGTATAGCCGCAGGGTGGCGTGGAAGGCGCGTTCGGCGTCGGCGGCGTCGAAGCGGCCAAACCCCTGTTGCAGCGCCTGCCAGTGTTCAGGCTCGGCCCAGTGTTGCAGCCGGGTGCCGATATGCCAGCAGTCCGCCGCCGCGCCGG
Source organism: Chromobacterium sp. Rain0013 (assembly GCF_015291765.1). NCBI lineage: Bacteria > Pseudomonadati > Pseudomonadota > Betaproteobacteria > Neisseriales > Chromobacteriaceae > Chromobacterium > Chromobacterium sp. Rain0013. Next base: position 3,803,267 of record NZ_CP031514.1, on the reverse strand, counting down.
GGCGGCTGTGGGCGTGCCATTCCAGCATTTCCAGCAGCAGTTCCTTCATGGTCCAGTCCCGCAATTTGACGACGAACAGCTCGCCGCGGGCCAGGTATTTGGGGATGTGAAAGGCCTCGAACCAGAATTCCTCCACCCGTTCACGGAAGCGCTCCTCGCAGGGCAGGGCCGGCGTGGCGGGGCGGCCTTGCGGCGCGGGCAGGCCTTGGGCCACGCCGGTTTTGTCCAGCAGCACGCGGTAGCCGCGCTGGTACAGCGGGTCCAGCCCGTCCTTGCGCATGGCTTGCAGCCGGGCGGGGCCGGCCAGGGTGAAGTCGATTTTGACGCCGTCTGCGTAGATGGCCAGGCGGGTGGGCCAGGCTTGGCCTTCTCCCAGGTGCAGCACGGTGATCAGGGGGCCGATGTCGCGCAGCCAGCCGTCGTCGTCGGCCAGCGCCGCCGGGTTCGGACTGATGATTTCCAAATCCAGATCGGAATGGATGTCGACGCTGCCGTCGTCTCGGGCAAAGGAGCCGGTGAGGATCAGAGCGTCCACGTCCGGGCGGCTGTGCGCCCAGGCGATGGCGGCGTTCAGGCGCTGGGCCTGGGGGGTATCGGGTTTCATGCGGGGCGGTCCGGGGCGAGATGTAACCGTGGTAGGCCCCCGCAAGCGCGGGAAGGTTCCGGCGTGGCGCATTACGGTCAGGGAACGGGCTCGCTAAGCCGCTGCCTCAGGACGGCAAGCAGCCTGTCGCAGGCGCTCAGTTGTTCCAGCGCCAGCCATTCGTCCGGCTGGTGCGCCTGGGTGATGCTGCCGGGGCCTAGCACCACGGTGGGGATGCCTACTTGTTGGGAGAACAAGCCTGCTTCCGTACCGAAGGAGACCTTGGCCGGCGGACGGGTGTCGCCCAGCAGCGATTGCGCGAAGCGCACCACTTCGGCGTCCGGCGCGGTGAGCAGGCCGGGGTAGGCGCTGCGTTCGGTGAAGACGATGTCGGCGTCGGGGTCCACCGCGCGCATGGCGGGCAGCAGTTGCTGGCGGGCAAAGTCCATGATGGCGGCCAGCAGCGTTTGCGGCTCGTCTTCCGGCAGGTGGCGGATTTCAAATTCGAATTCGCTGTATTCGGGAATGATGTTGAGAGCGCTGCCGCCACGCATGGCGCCCACATGAAGGGTGGTGTGAGGCGCGGGATATAACGGGTCGAACGGACCTTCCGTTGCGCGCTGTCGCGCCAGTTGGCGGATGAAGACGATGAGCTCCGCCGCGTATTCCACGGCATTGACGCCGGCCTGGGGCAGGCTGGAGTGTCCGGCCTTGCCGCGAAGGCGCACTTGATAGGCGAGCTTGCCCTTGTGGGCGGCCACCACGCGCATGAGCGTGGGCTCGCCGACTATGCCCATTCTGGGCAGCGTCGGCAGCCCGCCCAGCACGTCCAGTAGCCGGCGCACGCCGATGCAGCCGATTTCTTCGTCGTAGCTGAGCGCGATATGCAGCGGGGTGCGCAGCCGGGCGGCGGCGAAGTCCGGCACGGCGGCCAGCACGGCGGCGATGAAGCCTTTCATGTCGGCGCTGCCGCGGCCGTAGGCGCGTTGGTCTCGCACTTGGAGGCGGAAAGGGTCGCTGTTCCAGGCTTGGCCGTCCACCGGCACCACATCGGTGTGGCCGGCCAGCATCACGCCGCCCTGGTCCGCGGGGCCGATGGTGGCGTAGAGGTTGGCCTTGCTGCCGTCTTCGTTGGCAATCAGTTGGCTGGGGATGCCCCAGCCGGCCAGGTAGTCGCGCACGAAGTGAATCAGTTCCAGGTTGGAGCGGTGGCTGACGGTGTCGAAGCCGACCAGCCGTTTCAGCATGGCCAACGAACTGTAGCGTTGCATTATGGGTCTCCCGCCACGCCATAGCTGGGCGCATGCTGCGGCGATCGCGCTCGGGTAAGGTAGGCGTCCATCTGCGGCTGGTAGCGCCGCCACAGCTCGGCCAGTTCCGCCACCGGCTGGCCGTCGCTCCAATCTATGCGCAGGTTGATGGCCGGCCATGCGGTATCGCCAGTGGCCAGCAGGCCGGCGGAATGGATGGGGCCGGCTTCTCCTCCCGCGTCCACAGCGGCTTGCAGCGCCGCCAGCAGGCGTTCCGGCAGGCCGCCGTCGCCGGCTTCGTAGGCGGCTACCATGGCTTGGGGCAGCTCGGACGTTGCCAGCAGGTTGCCGCCGGCGGCGCAGTCTCGGCCAGTGGCGGCGCCATGCAGGCCCAGCGCATGCCGGCCGGTGATGACTTGCGGGCGGCCTTGCAGCGGGGCCAGCACTAGTTGCCGCCATTCCAGGTGAGGATCCGCCGAGCGCAGGGCTGCGCTCAGCGCGGCATCCCCGCTGCCGGCAGCCATCAGGTCCAGCGCCAGCGGGCCGAGCAGCGGGTTGCTCACGTTCTGGCTCAGCGCGGCGCCCACGCCGGCGCGCACATGGGCGCAACGGCTGGCCACGCAGATGCTGGAGGAGGCGATGACGACGCCCACCATGCCGCTGTCCTGACAGCGGGCCGCGATGGAGAAGGTCATTGGCGGCGCTCCTCGGGGATGACGGCGGTGACGTCGATTTCCACTAGCCACTCCGGCCGAGCCAGCGCCGACACCACCAGGCCGGTGGATACCGGGTAGACGCCTTTCAGCCATCGGCCCACCACCAGATAAACGGCTTCCCGGTAGCGCGGGTCGGTGAGGTAGATCACGATCTTGCAGATATCGCCCAGTTCGCTGCCGGCTTCTTCCAGCAGCAGCTTCACATTGGCCATCGCTTGTTCGGCCTGGGCGGCCACGTCGCCTATGCCTACGGATTCGCGGCTGTCCAGGTCTTGGCCAATCTGGCCGCGCAGAAACACGAGATTACCGGCCACCACGGCCTGGCACAGGTCGTTGTCCAGGTTTTGCTCCGGATAGGTTTCCCGGGTGTTGAACGGGCGGATGCGGGTGTGGGTCATGATGGTGTCCTTTAGCGGGCGGCGCGCTGGCCGGCGTCCCGGTAGGCGGCGTATTGGCGTTGGGTGGCGATGTGATCGGCAATGAAGCGGGCATCGTGCCATACCCCCCAGAGGAAGGAGGAGCCGCGGTGGGACAGCCAGGGCAGGCCCAGGAAGTAGACGCCGGGCTCGCTGGACACGCCGCGCTGATGTTGCGGCTGGCCTTGGTCGTTGAACGCCTGGACTTGCAGCCAGCTGTAGTCCGTGGCGAAGCCGGTGGCCCAGATGATGCTGGCGACGCCGGCCGAGGCTAAGTCCAGTTCCAGAGTGGGCTGGGTCACGCATTCCGGGTCCGGCAGCATATGGCGCGCGGCCGGCTCCTCCGGCAGATCCAGCCGGTTGCGTTGGATATAGGCGTCCGCCGCCGCCAGCAGAGCCAGGTAGTTAGCATCGCCGCGGGCGAGGTTGTCGGCCAGGTCAGGGGCGAAACGGGCCACGCCGCGTTCAAACGATTGGGTGCTGCCCAACAGGGTGATGCCTTGTTGCGCCAGCGCACGGAAATCCACGGTGTGGCCGCCGCGCGCGCCGCTGACGGCGATGGTCACGTGGGCGGCGTCCGGTTTGGGGGCGGTGGCGGTCCATTCGCCCAATACGCCCAGCCACCAGCAGAAGTCGCGGTTACGGTAGTTGCGCGGGGGGCGGTTGTGGGCGCCGACGGATAGATAGACGCGTTTGCCGGCGCGTTGTAGTTCGTCGGCGATCTGCACGCCGGAGGAGCCGGCGCCCACCACCAGCACCGCGCCCTCCGGCAGCTGTTCCGGCTTGCGGTAGTCGGCGGAGTGGATTTGCAGCAGCGGCTGGTCCTTGGGGGCGATAGAGGGAATGACGGGTTTTTGGAAGGGACCGGTGGCGGCTACCACGCGTGCGGCTTCAAACGCGCCAGCCGAGGTTTCCGCGGTGAAACCGGCGCGGTCTGAGTTGCGGCTGACTTTCAGCACGTCCACTCCGGTCCGGATGGGCGCGTTGAACTTCCTGGCGTAAGCCTCGAGGTAATCCGCCACCCGCTCTTTGGGCGCGAAGGCGTCCGGGTCCAGAGCGGCGAATTCCAGGCCGGGAAAGCGGTCATGCCAGGCTGGGCCGTTGCAGACTAGTGAATCCCAGCGTTGGCTGCGCCAGCGTTCGGCGATGCGGTGGCGCTCCAGTACGATGTGGGGCACATCGTTGCGGCTCAGGTGTTCGCTGATGGCGATGCCGGCTTGGCCGCCGCCGATGATCAGCGTGTCTGTTTTTTCGATTGTCATCTTGACGCCTCCTGTTACGTGCTTGACAAGGGGCAGTCTACGAAGCCAGTCTGAATACGGAAAATAGTTATATCTTCTGCATTGGATAATTTTAAGTTATGCAATATACCCTGAGGCAATTGGCTTATCTGGTCGCTGTGGCGGATCATGGCAGTGTCACCGCGGCGGCCAAGGCGTTGCACACGTCGCAGCCCGGCGTGTCCAGCGCCATCGCTCAGTTGGAAGAGGTGTTCGGTCTGCAGCTGTTCATGCGCCACCACGCGCGCGGCGTGTCGCTGACGCCAGCCGGGCGCAGCTTCATTGCCGCCGCGCGTCAGTTGTTGAAGCATGCGGAGGATTTGACGCCGCAGGCGCAGGAGATCAGCCAGTCCTTGCGCGGCAGGGTGACGCTGGGTTGTTTCTCCACTATCGCGCCCATCTTGTTGCCGCGGCTGTTGTCCGCTTTGCGCGACGCTTATCCCGAGCTGGAGGTGGTTTTGCTGGAAGGCGACGCCCAGCAGTTGCGGGAGGCGCTGGCGGACGGGCGGATCGAGCTGGCTTTGGCCTATGACCTGGGTTTGCCGGAGAGCTTGCACAAGATGCCGCTGTCCGGCGCGCGCCCTTATGCCTTGGTGGCGGCGGATCATCCTCTGGCGCGATGCGGCGCGGTGTCGCTGGCGGAACTGGCGGCGGAGCCCTTGGTGTTGCTGGATCTGCCGCACAGCCGCGAGTACTTCCTGTCCTTGTTCCGGCAGCAGCGGCTGGAGCCGAAAGTGGGGCTGCGCACCATCAATTTCGAACTGGCGCGCGGGTTGGTGGCGGCGGGGTTCGGCTATGCCTTGCTTAATTTGCGGCCGGAGGTGGATATGGCTTACGGCGGCGGCAAGCTGGCCTGTCTGGATATCGCCGACGAGGTGCCGCGGCTACCCATCATGCTGGCCTGGCCGCAGGCCTTGAGGCTGACGCGCAAGGCAGAGGCCGTGCGCGAGCTGTGTTTGCAATTATTGGGCAGCGCTGCCGGCTGAGAACGTGTTTACGATCTCGCGTGCAAGGGCGAGATAAGGCGAAAACGGCTGAGAAAGCGGAGTGTACACACAGTGCATGAGCTTTTTGAAGGCGCGCTCACCAGGCGACATCGGTTGATGCAACGCTGTTCCAAGCGGCCATAGCTTGGTGTGGCGGGTTTCTCGTCAGATTGTTTAGGGTTCCAAACGAAAAGGCCAGGCAGCAGCCTGGCCGCCCCTTCCGCCCGCTCATGCGTCCATCTAGCGCGCCCCTATCTCCTCCGCGGTGCGATCCACTGCGATGCGGGTCTTGTCTATGAGTTCGTCTATTTCGCTGCGGCTGATCACCAGCGCCGGCGCCATGATCATGCGGCCAAGCGTGGAGCGTATGATCACGCCCTCATCAAAACCTATGCTGCGGCAGCGCCAGCTGATGTCGGTTTCGTCGGAGAAACGCTGGCGCGTGGTTTTGTCCCGGCAGAACTGCAAGGCGGCCACCAGGCCGACGCCCTGGATTTCACCCACCAGCGGGTGTTTGCCGAACACTTCGCGCAGGCAGGCTTGCAGATAGGGGCCGGTGTCCGTCCTGGCTCGCTCGACTAGGCCTTCGTCTTGCAGCACGCCCAGGTTGGCCAGCGCCACGGCGGCGGCCACCGGGTGGCCGGAATAGGTCAGGCCGTGGGCGAAGACGCCGCCTTGCTCCACCAGTGTTTCGCCAATGCGGCGAGACAGCACCAAGCCGCCCATCGGGATGTAGCCGGAGGTCAGGCCCTTGGCGATGCTGAGCGTGTCCGGCTGAAAGTTGAAATGCTGGTGGGAGAACCATTCTCCGGTGCGGCCAAAGCCGCCTATCACTTCGTCAGCGCATAGCAGCACGTCGTACTGGCGGCAGATGCGCTGGATTTCCGGCCAATAGCTGTCCGGCGGGAAAATCATGCCGCCGGCGCCCTGGAAGGGCTCGGCCACGAAAGCGGCCACCTTGTCGGCGCCCAGCGCCAGAATCTTGTCTTCCAGCTCTTGCGCGCATTGACGGCCAAACGCTTCCGGGCTGAGTCCGCCGCCGTGGGCGAACCAGTATGGCTCGCCAATGTGTTCCACGCCGGGGATGGGCAGGTCTCCCATCTCGTGCATGAACTTCATGCCGCCCAGGCTGGCGCTGCCCACGGTGGAGCCGTGGTAGCCGTTGTGGCGGCCGATGAAGATTTTTTTGTCCGGCTTGCCCATCACGTCCCAATAGCGGCGCACGCAGCGGATCAGCAGCTCGTTGGACTCGGAGCCGGAGTTGGTGTAGATCACGTGGCGGTAGTCGCCGGGCAGCAGGGAAAACAGCCGTTCCGAGAGCTCGTTCACCGCCGGGTGGGTGGTGTGGAAGAACACATTGTAATAGCTGAGTTGTTGCAATTGCTGGGCGGCGGCGGCTATCAGTTCCTGCCGGCCGTAGCCCACCTGGGTGCACCATAGGCCGGACATGCCGTCCAGATAGCGCTTGCCGTCCGTATCCCATAGATACACGCCCCGGCCTTCGGCTATCACCCGCGGACCTTCTTGGTTCAGGGCTTTCTGGTCGAGAAAGGCGTTGATGTGGTGGGTGGCGTCTAGTTGCTGGTAGTCGCGGGTGCTGCGGCGGGGCATGGCGGTCGTGTTCATGCTGGTCTCCTGATGAGGAATGCTCCGGGCTGAGCCCGGCTTTCGGTTATTGGCGGGTCAGTGCCTGGTCCAGTGATTCCGGGCTGAACAGCGGTTTGCGCATCACCAGCTTGATCCACAGGACGGCGATCAAGGACACGATGCCGAGCACGATACCGGCGCTGGCGAAGATAGCGACGCTCATGTCCGGACTGGGAGACACGTGGTAAATGGCGATCAGCATGCCAACGATGCCCAGGCATTGCGGCAGTGGGTAGAACGGGGTTTTGAAGGGGCGGTCCAGTTTGGGGTAGCGGCGGCGCAGGGCTATCACGTCCAGGTGGCAGATAATGTAGGCCAGGAGCCAGGCGATGGCCGCCGCCAGCAACAGCCGGCCGATGGTGTCAGGGTCGTCGCCCATCAGCAGCACCGGCGCGCCGGTGATCAGGGCGACGAACAGCACGGCCACCCATGGGGTGCGGTAGCGCCGGCTCAGCTGTTTGAACTGGGGAAAGACCTGGCCGTTGCGCGCCATGCCGTACAGCATGCGCGGCACTGCCGCCAAGGAGCTGTTGAGCGTGCTGCAGGTGGCGGTGAAGGCGATGACCACCACCGTCAGCTTGCCGGTCTGGCCCAGCAGCGCGGTGGCGTATTCGAGGTGTGGCAGTGGTGCGCCAGTCAGGGTGGCGCGCGGCAGGTGATAGAGCGCGCCCACGCAGTACAGGGCGATGGTGATGAAGATCACGCTGAGGCCCAGCATCATCGCCAGCGGGATATTGCGTTCTGGGCGGCGGGTTTCCTCCACCAGCGGGCAGGTGAACTCTGCGCCGACAAAACCCCAGATCGCCAGCGCTCCCAGCGTCAGCACGCCAACGCCCAGAGGGTTCCAGTCGCTATTGGCGGCCTGGGCAAGGGCGGGAGGGCCGTCGCCGCTCAGTGCGGTGGTCCCCAGCGCCAGCAGCGCGATGATCATCACCAGTGTCAGCGCCGATTGCAGGCGGGCGAACACATCGATGCCCAGCAGATTGAGCAGGGTGAAGATCAGCAACACGCCGTAGGCGACGCTGTTGAGGGGAAAGACGCCGGGGTAGACCTGGTTGACAATGCGGTCCAGCAGCAGGAGCTCCGCCGACAGGGCGAACATGGCCACCACCACATAGCCGGAAAAGGTGGCCAGGATGGCGGGGAACTGTCCCAGGGCCACTTCGGTGTAGCTGCTGAGGCTGCCTGCGCGGGGAATCATCAGCGCCAGCTCGGAGAAGGATACGGCGTAGCAGAGCGCCAGCAGGAAAGCCATGCTCAGCGGGATCAGAAATCCGATGCCGGCCATGCCGGCGCCTTGCAGCATCAGCACCATGACGCCTTGGGACACGACGAGGCCGATGGCGACGGCGAGCAGCGGGGGGAGCCCCAGGCTGGCGCGAAAGGGAGCGGAGGAGCGGGCGGCGGCCCGCGGCGGAGCAAGGTGGGCTTGCGGCTTGTGCATGGTGTGTCTCCTATTGTCTTGTTGTGGTGACTCCGGGACGGCCGATCTCAGGCGGCTACTCGTTTTGTAATTGCACCCAGGTGGTTTTGAGGTGGGTGTAGTGGTCGATGGCGTGGAGCGAGAGGTCGCGGCCAAAGCCGGATTGTTTGCAGCCGCCAAACGGCAGACCGGGATCCAGGGCGTCCACGGTATTGACCGAGACGGTGCCGGCGCGTAGCCGACGCGCAAGACGATGGGCGCGCGACAGGTCCCGGGTCCAGACCGAGGCGGCCAGCCCGTAACGGCTGTCGTTGGCGATGGCCACGGCCTCGGTTTCGGTGTCGAAGGGAATGACGGCCAACACCGGGCCGAAGACCTCCTCGCGCGCCAGCGCCATGTCCGGCCGGACCTCGGTGAAGATGGTGGGGCGGATGTAGCAATCGCTGCCGTCTATGCTGAAGCGCTCGCCCCCGCAGAGCAGGCGCGCGCCTTGGCGGCGGGCTTTGTCGATGTGATCCATGATGCGCCCGGCCTGGCGGGCGTCGACGATGCTGCCGCTGCGCGTGGCTGGGTCTAGGGGATTGCCGGGTTGCAGGGCGTTCGCCTCGCTCAGCAAGCGTTCCAGAAAATCGTCCGCAATGGAGCGTTGCAGCAAGAGGCGGGAATTGGCGGAGCACACCTGGCCCTGGTTGAAGAAAATGCCGAAGGCCGCGTGTCGGGCGGCGGCGTCCAGATCGCAGTCGTCAAATACCAGATTGGGGCTTTTGCCGCCGCATTCCAACGCGACTCTTTTCATATTGGAGTCCGCCGCGTAGCGCAGGAAAGCTTTGCCCACTTCGGTGGAGCCGGTAAAGCTCAAGCTATCCACGTCCGGGTGCAGGCCTAGCGGCCGGCCCACCTCTTCACCATAGCCCGGCAGCACGTTCAGCACCCCGTCCGGCAGGCCGGCCTCGCGCGCCAGTTGGGCCAGACGCAATGCCGACAGCGGCGATTGCTCGGCCGGCTTCAGGATGACGCTATTGCCGGCCATCAGCGCCGGCGCCAGCTTCCACGCGGCCATGTCCAGCGGGAAATTCCACGGGATCACCGCCGCCGCCACGCCCAGCGGTTCGCGGGTGACCAGGGCCAGCGCGTTATCCGCCCCGGGGGCTACCTCGCCGTACAGCTTGTCGGCGGCTTCGGCGTACCAGTCGAACACGCCGGCGGCGCCCGGCACATCTATATTGCGCGCATCCGCGATGGGTTTGCCGATGTCCAGACAGTCCAACAGGGCCAGTTCGTCGGCGTGTTCGCGGATCAGCGCGGCCAGTTTTTGGAGCACGGCCTTGCGTTGGCGCGGGTGGCGGCGCGACCAGGCGCCGGATTCGAAGCTGGCGCGGGCGGCCCGCACCGCCAGTTCAACATCCGCCTCGCCGCAGCGGGCGATTTCGGCCAACGGCCGGCCGCTGACCGGGCTGGTGTCGGTGAAGGTGCCTTGGTCTGTGGCAGGGACGAACTGGCCATTGATGAAGGCCTGGCACGGCGGGTGCAAATCGGCGGCGCGGCGTTGCCAGTAGGACAGATCTTGCAAGGGCATGGCGATCACTCCTATTCAACCAGCGCGACGGGTGGAGAGGGGTGTTCACGTGGTGGCTGGTCTTGTCGCGCAAGGTGAAGCCATACTAGTCAGCCCCTTTCGCGGTGGATATCACGCGAAAGCGTTAGGGCAGAGGGTAAAACTAACCTGATCGAGGTAGCTGGCATGCAGCTGAATGTGGCGGACTTGGTTTTTCACCAGCAATTGGGACGTTTGCTGGGCTGCGTCGACAATGCGGCCTTTTGGCAGCAACTGGCCGCGTTTCTGCGAGAACACCTGAGTTTCGATACCTGGGTGGTGTTGCTGTTTCGCCAGGAGGCCCCGCCCTTGGTGCTGGCGGATCACGCGGCGAATTACGCTCATGACGATCTGTTCGCCGACTACAGGCGTGGCCTCTATCTGCTGGACCCGTTTTACGGCTTTGCGCTGAAGTGTCCGGCGGCTGGGGTGTACCGGCTGGACGAGGTGGCACCGGACCGTTTCAGGGAAACGGAATACTTTCGGCGTTACTTTTCGCGCAATGTGGTGGCGGATGAAATCCAGTTCCTGCAAGCGCTGCCGGAGGGGGTGCTGTCCCTGTCGCTGGGCTGCAAGCATCGCTTCAGCGAGCAAGATCTGGGTGTCTGCAATCTGTTTGCACCCTGGTTGCTGCCCCTGTCACGGCTGGCCGCGCGTCTGGACGAAGGGCGGCATCAGCCGGCTGCGAACGCGGGCAGGCAGAGCCGCCGGCAGTGGGAGGAGGCGCTGCGCTCGCAGGGCTCCTCGCCGCTGACCAAGCGCGAGGTGGAAGTGGCCTTGCTGATACTCGGCGGCCACTCGACCAAGGGCGTGGCCCGTGAACTGGGCATTTCACTGGAAACGGCCAAGGTGCATCGTCGCCATCTGTACGCCAAGCTGGGCGTTTCCAGCCAGGCGGCCTTGTTCCTGCTGCTGGCGGATATTTAATCCTGATGCCCTGGCGCAGCGGTGAAACAGCTAGGGTTAGTTAATGCAGGTCGTGCCGGTACATGAACACCGGCAGCCGCCATTCGCGCCAGATGGCGGCCAGGCGGATAGTGAGGCCGACGGCGAAGCTGGCCAGCACGTTGAGATCATGCGGCACGCCCAGCTTGATCAGGCCCAAGTAGAGCAGGGCCACGGCGAAGGAGACGCTGGCGTACAGCTCCTGACGGAAGACCACGGGCACGCGGTTGCACAGCACGTCGCGCAGGATGCCGCCGGCAATGCCGGTGATCATGCCGGCCATCACCACCACTACCGGATGGTAGTCCATGGACTGGGCCACGCCGCAGCCTATGATGGTGAAGGCGATCAGGCCCAGCGCGTCCAGCACCAGGAAGACGCGGCTGAGGCGCTTCATGTAGCGGGCCACGAACACGGCGGCCAGGCCGCCGGCAATGACGAGGCCGACGTATTCCGGGTGTTGGGTCCAGCCTATCGGGTAGCGGCCCAGCACGATATCGCGCACTGTGCCGCCGCCCAGGGCGGTGAGGAAGGCGATGACGGTGACGCCGAAGATGTCCATATTGCGGCGGCCGGCCGCCAGCGCGCCAGTCATCGCTTCCGCGGTGATGGCGATCAGATAGATCAGGGTAAGCATGTAGTTGCAGTGGTCAAACAGGCTGGCGCCGAGGTGAGCGGCGAAGCCGGGTGGGAAAATAGGTTGGCAATGGGCGGGCCATGCCAGGTGGCGCACAGCCTGGGCAAGCGTTTCGAACACGGGTTTTCCTTGAGAGCTGGTGCACGATCTGCTGCGCTTCGCGAGACGCGGCGCCTACCGCTTCGAAATGCTCATGCACCAGGAGTACATTCCGCTTTCTCAGCTGTTTTCGCCTTGTCTCGTCCTTGCTCGCGAGATCGTGAACACGTTCTGAGCATGGCCGGCGAGCCGCGCATGAGCGCGGCGTTGCCGGCATTGCCTCTCCCCTTGTCCTTTTACCTGAGAGTTAGATGACGGGCGCTGCCTGTGTGCGGGCTTTGCCGGGCGTCACTTGCCCCTTCGGTGGGCGGCTAAGGGCCGGTTACATAATCTGACGCGTTGTCGCTGAAGCGTAGCAGATGATGAACGGGCGCTTAGGGCCTCTCTCCAATCGGCTGGTATCCATGGGCTGCGGTACTGTGGCCTGAGCGATTATGGGAGTTTGCGTCTTCGGCGGGGGCGTATGCCCCTCTCTCCCGCAGCAGGCAAGGATATTAGCGTTTGCTGTATTGTTCAGTCAACGACTGTATACATGGGGGAAGGCAAAAATGTTGCAGTGCGCCATCTTCACGAAAACGCCCGGACAGCGGCTTGGCTGTCCGGGCGTTTTTGCGCTGGCTGGTTCTTAGAACCTGTTCACGATCTGCTGCGCTTCGTGAAGCGTTGCACGGTGAGTACAAGCTCAAAATGCTCATGTACCACTCGTGCATTCCGCTTTTTCGCTCGTTTTCGCCTTGTCTCGCTCTTGCTCACGAGACCGTGAACAGGCTCTTAGTTGCTAGGCGTCTTGGGCTTGGCCGCGCCGTTGCCGGCGGAGGGTTTGCGCGTGGCCGGGGCTTTGGCAGCGGACGCCTTGGCGGCAGGCGCTTTAGCGGTTTTGGCCGCCGTGGGCTTGCTTGAGGCGGGCTTGGCCGCAACCGGCGTGCTGCTGGCGGTTTTGGCGGCGGCGCTGGGCTTGTCGGCGGTCGCTGGTTTGGCTGCGGACTTGGCGACAGACGCTTTGGCGGTTTTGGCCGCCGTGGGCTTGCCTGAAGCCGGCTTGGCCGCAACCGGCGTGTTGCTGGCGGTTGTGGCGGCGCTGGGTTTGTCGGCAGCCCCTGCTTTGGCCGGGGCTTTGGCGGCCGGTTTGCGCGGCGCGGTTGCTTTCCTGGCCGGCGCGCTGGCCTTGACGGCGGGGGCCGGAGTGGGAGCGGCTGCGGTTGCCGCTATTGGCTCGGTGGGCGGAAGGATGGCCGGGGCCGCCGGCGAGCGGGTGTCCAGTTGCAGCGCGTGGGCCACTTGGTCCAGCCGCTGTTGTTGTTCCGGAGCGATGTCGCCGCTGAGCGCCAGCAGTTCGTGCGCCAGTTGCCAGGCTTGGCGGCGGCGGTGCTCTTCCGGCAGCAGCTTGGGCAGGCCGGCCAGCGCGCGGGCTTCGTCCAACCGCACCAGGAAGACTTGCTTGCGGGCGATTTCTTTCAGCTGCATCAGGGTCAGCGGGTATTCGTGGCGGATGTCGCGCATGATGCGGCGGATGGCGTTGAACGGGCGCTCGTCTATGATGCCGCGGCCGATCGCCACGTAGGTGAGCAAGCGCACGAAGCCGTCGGCCAGGGTGCCGGTTTCGTAGGCGGGGTCCAGCGTTTGGCGCTTGAGTTGCAGCCGTTCCCGTTTCTCCCAGCTGTCGCAGCGGGCGGCGCGGGCTTCGCGGGCCGGCTGGACGCCCACGATGGAGGCCAGCCACGGGGATTCGTACACGGCTTTGAAGCAGTGTTCGGTGGCGGCGTCGCGCAGGTCGCGGTAGCGGTCAAGGCTTTGCGCCATCCAGCCGGACCATTGTTCTTGCAGCCGCCACAGCGGGTTGTCCACGCTCACGGGGTGGCGATGGGCGCGCACGTATTCGGCGGCGGGCTTGAGCCAGCTGAGCCAGGGGTTGAGCGGGGAGATCAGCGTGCGTTCCAGCCGAGCCGGGTTGAGCTGGCGCTGGCATTGGGCGCTGGCTTCGCTGCTGACGGCCTGGAGCACGGGGGAGATGAAGCGGTTGTAAATGCCTTGGTTGATCTCGGAGACGCGGCGCACCACTTCAAAGGCTTGCTCGTCTTCGCGGCCGTCGTCCAGGGCCAGGATGTCGGCCACTTCGCGCGCTTCAAAACGGATGATGTAGCGGCCTTTGATGTATTCCTGACCGGGGGTGCCGGGGGCCACGTCTTCGATGATGGCTTCGTACAGGCCGGGGGCCAGCACGTCGATCAGGTCCAGCGCGCTGGCGAATTCGCTGTGTTCGCGGTTGGCGATGCCGGCGGAGACGAAGATGCCGAGGTGGCCCACTTTGTTGTGCAGGCAGTAGATGATGGTTTGTTCGTTGTCGCGGATGTCTTCCGCGTTCTCGTACAGGTCGGGTATCCAGTTCAGCGCCTGTTGCGGCGGGGTGATGTTGTCGCCCCATGAGGCGAACACGATGATGGGGGAGCGGATGTTGCGCATATCCACGCGGTGCTGGTCGCTGCTGACGATCTTGCCCTCCACCAGGTGGTTGCCCACGAACAGCTGCTGGGAGATCCATTCCATTTCCTGCTTGTTCAGCAGGTAGTGGCCGCCCCACCAGCGTTCAAAGCCCAGAAAGCGTTCGCGCTCGGTGTCCACCTTGGCGTACAGGTTGTAGGGCTTCTTCCATAGGGTGTTGGCTGGGTCCAGCTTTTCAAAGTTGTTGACCAGATGGGCGCCGTCGAACTTGCCGTTGCCCAGGTCGCCGGCCAGCGAGGCGGTCCAAGTGCCGCCCATCATGCCGCCGGAGTAGCGCATCGGGTTTTTGCCGGTGACGCCGGCCCAGTAGGACAGCGGGGTGCCGGCCAGCAGGATGGGGCCGAACAGTTCCGGCGCCACGGAAGCGAGCATGGCCAGCGCCCAGCCGCCCTGGCAGTTGCCGATGACGAAGGGTTTGCCGTCGCTGTCCGGGTGAAGTTCGTTGACTTTGCTGAGGAAGACGTATTCGGCGCGGCTGACGCTTTCTATGGTCTGGCTGGGCACCGGTTGCGGGAAGAACATGATGAAGTAGCAGGGGTGGCCCTGCTGCAGCGCAATGCCGATCTCGCTGTCCATTTTGAAGCCGCCGATGCCGGGACCGTGACCGGCGCGCGGGTCAATCACCACAAAGGGGCGCAGCGCCGGATTGGTGGCCGGGCAGCCGGCCGGCGGCAGGATGGCGGCCAGCGCGTAGTTGGCCGGGTCCGGCAGGCCGCGGCCGTCCAGAATGATCTTGTAGTCGAACACCAACACCGGCGGTTTGCCGCTTTGCACGTGCCGCAGGTAGTCCGCGCCGCGGTCATGCAGCACGTCCCAGTAGAGGATGCTGCGCTCGCAGGCGTCGCGCCAGTAGTCGGCGACCGGGTTGGAGGAGAAGAGCTTGGACCAGACGGCTGTTTGCGACCACATACGGCACCTCTTGGTTGGTATGACGGATAACTGGCTACTGTACCCTCCTTTTGTTGCGTTGCAATAGACAAAGTTCCTATTAGGCACCCAACTGTCAGCGCAACACCACAGTGCGTCGCTCTACGATGAAGACGCGTTGCTCCAGGTGGCTGCGCACCGCACGCGCAAGCGCCTGGCATTCCATGTCCCGGCCGACGGTCTGCAATTGCTCCGGGCTGTAGGCATGGTCTACCCGTTCCACCACCTGTTCGATGATCGGGCCTTCGTCCAGGTCGTCGGTGATGTAGTGGGCGGTGGCGCCTATCAATTTGACGCCGCGTTCGTGTGCCTGCTGATAGGGCCGAGCGCCCTTGAAGCCGGGCAGGAAAGAGTGATGGATATTGATGGCGCGGCCGGCCAGCCGGGCGGCGGTGGCGCTGGAAAGCACCTGCATGTAGCGGGCCAGCACCAGCAGCTCCGCTTGGCTGTCGTCGATGAGTGACAGCAGCGCCGCTTCCTGGCGTGGCTTGTTGTCCGGGGTGAGCGGCAGATGGTGGAAGGGCAGGCCGTAAGCCTCGGCAATCGGAGCGAGGTCGCGGTGATTGGAGACCACGGCGACCACTGTCATGTCCAGATCCCCCATTTTTTGGCGATAGAGCAAATCGTTCAGGCAGTGATCCAGTTTGGACACCATGATCAGCACCCGCGCGCGTTGGCTCCGGTCGTGCAGCCGCCATTGCAGGTCTTGATAGTGGCCGCCCATTCGCGCCATGCCGTCGGCCAGCCGCGCCGGGGAGAAGTCCGGCCGCTCCGGGTGGAATACGCAGCGCACAAAGAAACGCCGGCTGCGGGCGTCGTCGAACACGGCCAGTTCATCGATATAGCAGCCTTGCTGCTCCAGCAAGGTGGAGAAGCCGGCCACCTGGCCGGAGGCGCTGCGACAGGCAAAGCTGAGCACGTAGGAGGGGGCGTCTGAGGTCATTGGCGTGTCCTGGGTTGTTGGGCGGCATGTGCCAATCTAGGCCGTGTCCCGCGCGCACGCTGTTCGCCATGCGTCCGCTTTGCGTGGATTTTGGACATTGCCGTGTCGCGTGCGGGCAAGAGACCGTCCTTTCCAGCCAAACGCACCGTCGGCGTCGCCCTGAGAATGAGGCCTTCCTCAACCTCGACAGCAGCGGCGCGGGCCCATGGCGGCCCGGCGGCGGGAGCGCAGATGGCAAACCGATATTCGCTGTGGAGCCTGATCCGGCAAGGGCTCGGGCATCACCAGGGCTGGCAGCCGGCCTGGCGCAGCCCTCAGCCGGAAACCAGCTACGACGTCATCATCGTCGGCGGCGGCGGCCACGGCCTGGCCACCGCCTATTACCTGGCCCGCATGTATGGCGTCCGCAAGGTGGCGGTGTTGGAAAAAGGGTATCTGGGCGGCGGCAACACCGCGCGCAACACCACCATCATCCGCTCCAACTATCTGTGGGACGAATCTTCGCGGCTGTACGAGCACGCGCTCAAGCTGTGGGAGGGCCTGTCCCAGGAGCTGAACTTCAACGTGATGTTCAGCCAGCGCGGGGTAATGAACCTGGGCCACAGCCTGCAGGACATGCGCGACATCGAGCGCCGGGTCAACGCCAATCTGCTCAACGGCGTGGACGCCGAGGTACTGACCCCGCGGGAGATCAAGGAGCGGGTGCCCTTGATTGCCATCGGCGGCGACGTCCGCTATCCGATTCTGGGCGCCAGCTATCAACCGCGAGGCGGGGTGGCGCGCCACGACGCGGTGGCCTGGGGCTTCGCCCGCGCCGCCAGCGAGTTGGGCGTGGACATCATCGAGGAGTGCGAGGTCACCGGCTTGTTGATCGAGGGCGGCCGGGTGCGAGGGGTTCAAACCGGGCGCGGCGAGATCCGCGCCGACAAGGTGGGCTGCGTGGCCGCCGGCAACAGCGCCGTGCTGGCGCGGATGGCCGGTTTGCGCCTGCCGCTGGAAAGCCACCCCTTGCAGGCTTTTGTGTCCGAATCGCTGAAACCCTGCCTGGACACGGTGGTGATGTCCGGCGCGGTGCACGGCTACATCAGCCAGTCGGACAAGGGCGAACTGGTGATTGGCGCCGGCATCGACAGCTATCTGGGTTACGGCCAGCGCGGCAGCCCGCATGTGATCGAGCACACGGCGGCGGCCATCGTCGAGTTGTTTCCATCCTTCTCGCGGCTGCGGATGAACCGTCAGTGGGGCGGCATCGTCGACGTGTCGCCGGACGCCTGTCCCATCATCGGTAAGACCCGGATCCAGGGCTTGTATTTCAACTGCGGCTGGGGCACCGGCGGCTTCAAGGCCACGCCGGGTTCCGGCCATGTGTTCGCCCACACCATCGCTCATGACCAGCCGCATCCGCTGAACGCGGCTTTTTCGCTGGAGCGCTTCGCTTCCGGCCGCTTGATAGACGAACACGGCGCCGCCGCCGTGGCGCATTGAGGGAGACGCCGATGCTGTTGATTCATTGCCCGCATTGCGGGGAGGCGCGGGAGGAGGAGGAGTTCGCCTACGCCGGGGAAGCCTTCATCGTCCGTCCGGCGGCGCCGGAGCAGGTGGACGACGAGGCCTGGGGCGATTATCTATTTGGCCGCAAGAACCCGCGCGGCTGGCATTGGGAACAATGGCAGCACGCCGCCGGCTGCCGCAAGGTGTTCGCCGTCCGGCGTCACACCGTCAGCTACGAGATCGCCGGCAGCTGGACGCTGGCCGAGGGCAAGGCCCGCTATTTGCAGGAGGATCAGGCGTGAGCGGCTATCGCATCCACCGCACCGGCGAGCGCATCGATCGCAATCGACCGCTGGCTTTCTCCTTCGACCGCGCGGCCTATCACGGCTTCGCCGGCGACACCTTGGCCTCGGCGCTGCTGGCCAACGGCCTACGCCTTCTAGGCCGCAGCTTCAAGTACGGCCGGCCGCGCGGCATCGTAGGCTTCGGCGCGGAAGAGCCCAACGCTTTGATCCAGCTGGAAACCGGCGCTTTGACCACGCCGGATCTCAAAGCCACTCAGGTGGAGCTGTACCAAGGCTTGCAGGCCTTTAGCGGCTTGGGGGACGGGTCTTGGGGCATGAGGCTCAAGGGCGCGCTGGGCCGCTTGGAGCGTTTCATGCCGGCGGGCTTTTATTACAAGACCTTCATGCAGCCGGCGCGGGCCTGGCCGTTTTACGAGCGGCGCATCCGCGAAGCCGCCGGTTACGGCGAAGCGCCGCGGCTGCCGGACCCGGAGCATTACGATCATCTGCACCATCATGTGGACTTGCTGGTGGTGGGCGGCGGCGCGGCTGGCTTGTGGGCGGCCACGCTGGCGGGGCGCGCTGGCCTGAAAACGCTGCTGCTGGACGAACAGGCGGAAATGGGCGGCTGGCTGCTGAGCGAGCGCCGGCTGCGCATTGATGGCCTGGAGACGATGGATTGGACGCGCCAGCGCTTGCAGGAGCTGGCTGCGCTGCCCAATGTCCAGCTCTTGCCGCGCGCCACCGTGTTCGCTTTGCATGAGGGCAATCTGGCCTTGGCGGTGGAGCTGTTGCAGGACCACCTGACGCCATCCGAGCGCAATCCGGCCCAGCCGCGCCAGCGTCTGCACAAGATACGCGCGGGCCAACTGGTCTTGGCCAGCGGCGCCATCGAACGGCCGCTGGTGTTCGGCAACAACGATCTGCCTGGAGTGATGACCGCCGCCGCCGGCCATACTTATTTGAACCGTTACGGCGTGGCGGTGGGGCGTCGGCTGCTGTTGCAGACCCAGAACGACGCAGCCTACGACGCGGCGTTGGAGCTGGCCTTGTCCGGCGTGGCGGTGACGCTGGCCGACGCCCGTCCAGGCGGCGCGGCGGCATGGCGCAGCCGCGCCGCGCAGAATGCCGGCGTGGAACTGCTGGCCGGCTACGGTATCGCCAGGGTGAACGGCGGCGCCGGCGTCAGCGGCGTGGAACTGGTGAAGCTGGGCGCGGATGGCCGGAGCGTGGCCGGCAAGGGGCCGCGGCTGGAGGCGGACGGCGTGCTTTCTTCCGGCGGCCTCAGCGCCAGTGTGCATCTGTTCTGCCACAACGGCGGCCGTCCGCTGTGGCGCCCGGACCGTTTGTCCTTCGTCTGCCCGGACGAGGGCCGGCCCGGCGTCGTCTGCGTGGGCGCGGTCACCGGGCGCTGGGAGTTGGACGAAGCTCTGGCCCAGTGCCATGCCGCCATGTTGGGGCTGCTTGGCTCGGGAAGCCCGGTCGGCCTGGGTGCCGCGCCGCGAGTAGAGCCGGAGGACGTGGCCGCGCCGCGCGAAATCTTCCGTCTGCCGGACGGACGGCACGAAGGCGTCGGCGCCAAGGCTTTCGTCGACTTTCAGAACGACGTGGCCGCCGCCGACATCCATCTGGCGGTGCGCGAAAACTACCGCTCCATCGAGCATGTCAAGCGCTACACCGCGCTGGGCTTCGGCACCGATCAAGGCAAGTTGTCCAACGTCAACGGCTTCGCCATCGCCGCCGAGGCGCTGGGCAAGCCTATCGCCGAGGTGGGCACCACCACGTATCGGCCAGCCTACACCCCGGTCAGCTTCGGCGCGCTGGCGGGAGCCAATGCCGGAGAGACCTTTGACCCGCGTCGCTACACCGCCATGCACGACAGCCATACGGCGCGCGGCGCCGAGTACGAGCTGGTGGGGCAGTGGCTGCGGCCCTGGTATTTTCCGCGGCCGGGCGAGGACCTGCACGCGGCGGTGCGCCGCGAATGCCGTGCCGCTCGCCAGGGGGTGGCGGTGATGGACGCTTCCACCCTGGGCAAGATCGATGTGCGCGGCCCGGACGCGCGGGAGTTTCTGGGCCGCGTCTACAGCAACGCCTGGAGCAAGCTGGAGCCGGGCAAATGCCGCTACGGCCTGATGCTGGACGAAAACGGCATGGTGATGGACGACGGCGTCACCGCCTGCCTGGCGGACGACCATTTCCACATGACCACCACCACCGGGGGCGCGGCTCGGGTGTACAGCTGGCTGGAGCGCTGGCACCAGACCGAATGGCCAGAGCTCAAGGTGAGGTTCAGTTCCATCACCGATCATTGGGCCACCACGGCGCTGGTGGGGCCGCAAAGCCGGGAGGTGTTGCGCAAGCTGTGTACGGACATAGATCTGTCCGCGCAGGCTTTTCCTTTCATGGAGGGCCGCATCGGCACGGTGGCCGGCGTGCCGGCTCGGGTGTTCCGCATCAGCTTCTCCGGCGAACTGGCTTACGAGATCAATGTGGACGCCGGCTACGGCCGTTATCTGTGGGAGGAGGCGATGCGGGCTGGAGCCGAGTTCGGCATCACGCCCTACGGTACCGAGGCCATGCACGTCTTGCGCGCGGAAAAGGGTTTCATCATCGTCGGTCAGGACAGCGACGGCTCGATGAGCCCCAACGATTTGGCCATGGGCTGGGCGGTGGGGATGAAAAAGCCGTTCAGCTTCCTCGGCCGCCGCTCCTTGCTGCGCGCCGATACCGCCGCCGCAGGCCGCAAGCAGTTGGTAGGCTTGCTGACGGAGGATCCGCGGCTGGTGTTGCCGGAAGGCGCGCAAATTCTCAACGACCTCAACGACGCCGCGCCGGCGGCGATGCAGGGCCATGTCACCTCCAGCTACCACAGCGAATGCCTGGGCCGTTCCATCGCCATGGCTGTGTTGAAGGATGGCAGCCGGCGGGAGGGCGACACCGTGCAAGTCTGGTGGCGGGGCCGCAGCGTGCCGGCGCGGGTGGCGTCCGCGGTCTTCGTCGACAAGGAAGGAGAACGTCAGCATGTCTGAATCCGCGTTCAAGCCTGTGCTGGAATCGCCCTTGCGGCATCTGGATTTGCAGGAAGCGGCCGAGGCGCGCCGCGCCGACGGCCGCGTTTGGGGCAATGAAGCGCCTAATCTGGGCTATGCGGTGCTGCGCGGTGACGGCGCCGAGACCGGTTTTTTCGAGCTGACGGCGCGTGTCACTGGGCTGGAGCCGCCGCGGAGGCCCAAGGCCTTGAGCCAGGGGGAGGGCGGCGCGCTGCTGTGGCTGTCGCCGGACGAATGGCTGCTGATCAGCCGCCGCCAGCGGCTGGCCGCCTGGCTGCCTGCGCTGGAGCGGGGCTACGCCGAGCAGCGCCTGTTCGCCCAGGCGCTGGATGTCAGCGGCGGCTTCACCGCCATTTACCTGTGCGGTGAACCGCATCTGGCCGTGTTGCGCCATCTGGGGGGCTACGATTTCGAGGCGCTGCGTCCCGGCCAGGGCGTCTGCACCCTGCTGGGCAAAGCGGCGGTTCAGGTGCTGCGCCTAGACGGTGACGGAGTGTTCGTGGTGTGCCGCCGCAGCTTTGCCGACTACGTCTGGCTGCTGCTGCGGCGAGCGTCCAGGCCTTACGGCTTCGCGGTATGCGAGTTGCCGGAAGACGACGCCGGCCATCCGCTGTGGGGGGGATTGGCGCGGCCAGCGCCGGCGGCTGTCCTGACCGAGAGTTCTTAAAAACCTGTTTACGGCCTGCTGCACTGCAGCGGAATGGTTGGACAGAGGCGCGGACAAGCTGGAAGGAGATTGCAATGGATTTGCACACAGACGCGTTGGTGATAGACGGGCTGATCATCGCCAAATGGGGGCGGCCGGTATTCGAGGACATGCGTCGTGGCGGCTTGAGCGCCGCCAATTGCACCGTGTCGGTGTGGGAGGGCTTTCAGGACACCGTGAACAATATCGCCGAAATGAAAGGGTTGATCCGTGAGCACGGCGATCTCTTGACCTTGGTGCGCGGCGTCGAGGATATCCGTCGCGCCAAGGCGGAGGGGCGCACCGGCGTCATCCTGGGCTTTCAGAATGCCCATGCCTTCGAAGACAGGCTGGAGTCTATCGAAGCCTTCGCCGATATGGGCGTGCGCGTGGTGCAACTGTGCTACAACACGCAAAACCTGATCGGTACCGGCTGTTACGAGCGCGATGGCGGCTTGTCCGGCTTCGGCCGCGAAGTCATTGCGGAAATGAACCGCGTCGGCATCATGGTGGACCTGTCCCACGTGGGCGGTCTCACCTCGCGCGAGGCCATTCTGGAATCGAAAAAGCCGGTCTGCTATTCCCATTGCCTGCCCTCCGGCCTCAAGCCGCATCCGCGCAACAAGAGCGACGAGGAACTGCGCTTCATCGCCGATCACGGCGGCTTCATCGGCGTCACCATGTTTCCTCCCTTCCTGCGCCGTGGCATCGCCGCCACCGTGGACGACTATGTGGAAGCGATGGATTACGTGATCGCGCGGGTGGGCGAAGACTGCGTCGGTTACGGCACCGACTTCACCCAGGGCTACGATCAGGCTTTTTTCGACTGGATCACCCACGACAAAGGCCGGTATCGCCGACTGACCGATTTCGGCACCATCCTCAACCCGGAAGGCATTCGCACCATAGGTGAAACGCCTAATCTGACAGCGGCGATGCAGAGAGCCGGCTGGTCCGAGAGCAAGATTCGCAAAGTGCTGGGGGAGAACTGGTTGAGGGTGTTCGGCGAGGTATGGGGGGCTTAGAACCTGTTTATGCTCTCGCGAGCAAGGGCGAGACAAGGCGAAAAAGGCTGAGAAAGCGGAAGGATGTACTCAGGGTACATGACCCTTTCGAAGGGGTTTTCAAGGCCCTATCTCCGCAGCGCAGCAGATCGTAAACAGGTTCTAAAGCGCATTCAGGAGGGTTTATGAAGCAACTTAAAGTGTTGGCGACGTTGTTGTTGTCGCTCGTGTTTTGGGCCAGGCCGGCCGCGGCGGAGACAGAGCTGAAGCATTGGCCGCCCAAAATCGCGGAGCGGCTGAACTCCATGATCAAGGCCAATGCTCATAAGGGCGAATACGCGGTGTTCGATATGGACAACACCAGCTACCGCTACGATCTGGAAGAAGCGCTGCTGCCTTATATGGAGGCCAAGGGCTTGCTGAGCCGAGAGCGGCTGGACCCGTCGTTGAAGCTGATCCCCTTCCGCGACGAGCCGGGCCGGCTGGAAAGCCTGTACAGCTACTATTTGCGGCTGTGCGAAATCGACGAATTGATCTGCTACCCCTGGGCCGCGCAAGTGTTTTCCGGGCTGACGCTGCGCCAACTCAAGACGCAGGTGGACGCCCTGATGGCCAGCGGCTCCCCGGTGCCCGTCAGGTATTTCCATCAGGGCAAGGTGGTGGAGGGAAGCGTGCAGGCGCCGCGCGTGTTCACCGGCATGGTCGAGCTTTACACCAAGCTGCAGGAGAACGGCATCGCGGTCTACGTGATGACCGCGGCCAGCGAAGAACTGGTGCGCATGGTGGCCAGCGACCCGCGTTATGGCTACCAGGTGCCGCCGCAGAACGTGTTGGGCGTCAACCTGTTGCTGAAGGACCGAAGCAGCGGCGCGCTCACCACCTCGCGTTTGCAGATCAAGCGCGGCGGCTATGAGCCGGAACGCAATTTGGACCTGGAACTGACCCCTTATCTGATGAACCCGATGACCTGGTACGAGGGCAAGGCCGGGACCATCCTGGGCTGGATAGACCAATGGCGCAAGCCGGTGCTGGTGGCTGGCGACACGCCGCAGTCCGATGGCTACATGCTGCTGAACAGCACGGATACGGCCAAGGGCGGCTTGCGGCTCTGGGTTGACCGCAAAGCGGGTTATTGGGATCAGATCCGGAACTGGAGCCGCGAAGCGGCCAAGCAGCAGCGCAAGTTGGGCCAGCCGGCAACGGCGGACCGCAACTGGCTGGTGGTGAGGCCGGAGCAGATTCAATGAGCGCTTGAAGACGCCGAATGGGGCGCATGGGCATTCTCACGCCGGCCTCAGGCGGCATCGCCGAAGCGCAACGGATTTTGACCGGGTATTTACGATCTCGCGAGCTAAGAGCCGCTAACAAAACCGCGCAGCGCACCTGAGCCAAGGCGCGCCGACGCAGGCAGTACAAAGCAGTACGGCAAGGAGGCGCAACGCAGGATCAGGGGTTTTGTTAGCGGGTCTAAGGCGAGACAAGGCGAAAACGGCTGACAAAGCGGAATGTACACCTGGTACATGAGCATTTCGAAGGTGTACTCACCGTGTAAGGCCCCACAACGCGCAGCAGATCGTGAACAGGTTCTAAGGGAGGAAACAAATATGTTGAGGCAATGGTGCTGCATCCTACTGCTGCTCTTGTGTGCGCCGGCCCAGGCGGTCGAGGCCACGCCCGGCAAACCAGCGATCAAGATCGGCTATGTCGAAGGCTGGGCGGACAGCGTGGTCACCACCCAAGTGGCTGCCCAGATTATTCGCGGTCGGCTGGGCCACCCGGTGGAACTGATGCCGGTAGCCGCCGGCATCATGTGGCAGGGCGTGGCGCGCGGAGATCTGGACGCCACGTTGTCGGCCTGGTTGCCGGTGACGCAGGGCGCGTATTACCGGCAGTTCAAGGACAAGGTACTGGACTTGGGGCCTAATTACGTCGACGCGCGCATTGGCCTGGTCGTGCCGGACTATGTCGACGCCCGCTCCATCGGCGATCTCAACGCCGCCCGCGCGGCGTACCAGGGGCGCATCGTCGGCATAGACGCCGGCGCCGGAGTCATGCAAAAGGCCGAGGCGGCGATCAAGGCCTACCGGCTGAATTTTGCGCTGATGCCCAGTTCCGGGCCGGGCATGACGGCGGAGCTGGCGCGCGCCATCAGCGCGCGCAAGCCCATCGTGGTGACCGGCTGGGTACCGCACTGGATATTCGCCAAATGGAAGCTGCGCTTTCTCGACGATCCGCAAAAAGTGTTTGGAGAGGCCGAACACGTCAACAATGTGGCCCATCCCGGCCTGAGCGCCAAGGCGCCGCGGGTGCTGGCCTTCCTGCAGCGCTTTCGCTGGCGGCCGGAGGAGATCGGCCCGCTGATGCTGGAGGTGGAGACCGGCGCCAAGCCCGCCGCCGCGGCGGCGTCCTGGATTCGGGCCCATCCGGAGCGGGTGGCGGAGTGGGCGCCCTGAGTCATCGTGTGTTCACTGTTCTTCCTCGCCTTGGCGGACCGCGGTCCGCCTTTTTTGCGACCGCGCCGCGTGGTGTCGGCAATGGGCAAAAACCGGTCGCGCCGAGGGCGCCGGCTTGGGATGACCTGCGGCAACATGCCGGCAATGGCGGGCTGTGCCCGGCTTGCTCGGAGCCTGTTCAAAGTCTCGCGGGCAAGAGCGAGACAAGGCGCAAACCACTGAGAAAGCGAGATATATGTTTGGTATATCAGCGTTTCGAAGTCGTTTCCAACGCCGTATCGCCGAACCGTAGCAGGTTTTGAACAGGTTTCCAGGAGAACGGCATGCAACCGCAACTTCCCATCGATGTGGACCCCGACAGCGGCGTCTGGCGCACCAATGGCCTGCCCATGTTGTACGTGCCGCGTCATTTCTTCATCAACAACCACCTGGCCATGGAGGCCGCGCTGGGCCGTTACCCGTACGCGGACGCGCTCTACCAGGCCGGACATCGTTCCGCCCACTACTGGTGCGCCAGCGAAGCGGCCACCCACGGCCTGACCGGTCTGGCGGTGTTCGAGCACTATCTGAGCCGGCTGTCTTTGCGCGGCTGGGGCCGCTTCCGCTTTTTGGAGGCGGATGTTGCCCGCGGCAATGCCCACATCCGGCTGGACCACTCCTGCTTCGTGCTGGCCCAGGGCGAGGCCGGCGCGCCGCAAAGCGAGCACATGGCCTGCTATCTCTTCGCCGGCTGGTTCGCCGGAGCGATGGACTGGGTGGGGGAAAGCCTGGGGCGCGACTACCGCACCGTCAGCCGCGAAAGCCAGTGCGCTGGGCAGGGCGCGCCGTATTGCGCGTTTTCGGTCCACCCTTTGTAACCAGGAGCCGGCCATGTCTTACCCGCATTTGTTCGAACCCATCACCCTGAACCGGCTGACCTTGCGTAACCGCATCGTGAGCACCGCTCACGCCGAGGTCTACGCCGAAGCCGGCGGCCTGCCGGGCGAGCGCTACATCCGCTACTACGAAGAAAAAGCCAAGGGCGGTTTGGCGCTGGCGATTTGCGGCGGCTCCAGTCCGGTGTCCATCGACAGCCCGCAGGGCTGGTGGAAATCGGTGAACCTGACCAGCGATGCGGTGATAGAACCGCTGGCGCGGCTGGCGGAAGCCATGCACCGCCACGGCGCCAAGATCATGATCCAGGCTACCCACATGGGGCGGCGCTCCAGCTTCCAGGGCGAGCACTGGCCGCATCTGCTCAGCCCCTCCGGCGTGCGCGAGCCGGTGCACCGCGGCAACGCCAAGATCATGGAGGTGGAGGACATTCGTCGCGTGATCGCGGACTTCGCGCTGGCGGCGCGGCGGGTCAAGGCCGCCGGCCTGGACGGCATCGAGATCGCCGCCGCCCACCAGCACTTGATCGACCAGTTCTGGAGCCCGCGCACCAATCAGCGCGACGACGAATGGGGCGGCAGCCTGGAAAACCGGCTGCGCTTCGGCATGGAGGTGCTGCAAGCGGTGCGCGCCGAGGTGGGTGCGGACTTCTGCGTCGGTCTGCGCATGAGCGGCGACGAATTCCACGAAGACGGCCTTAGTCACGACATGCTCAAGGAGATTGCCGCCGCCATGTCCGAAACCGGGCTGATCGACTATCTGTCGGTGATAGGCTCCGGCGCGGACACCCACAACAGCCTGGCCAACTGCATGCCGCCGATGGCGCTGCCGCCCGAGCCTTTCGTGCATCTGGCCGCCGGCATCAAATCGGTGTCCAAGGTGCCGGTGATGCACGCGCAGAGCATACGCGACCCAGTGCAGGCGGAGCGCATCCTGGCCGCCGGCATGGTGGACATGGTGGGCATGACCCGCGCCCACATGGCCGACCCGTATTTGGTGATCAAGATCCGCGACGGCAAGGAAGACCAGATCCGCCAGTGCGTGGGCGCCAATTACTGCATAGACCGCCAGTACTACGGCCAGGATGTGCTGTGCATCCAGAACGCCGCCACCAGCCGCGAGTCCACCATGCCCCATCTTATCTCGCGGGCGGCGCGGCAGCGCCGGGTAGTGGTGGTGGGCGCGGGGCCGGCCGGGCTGGAGGCGGCGCGGGTGGCGCGCGAGCGCGGCCACGAGGTGGTGCTGTTCGAGAGGCAGCCGCAGGTGGGCGGTCAGATCCTGCTGGCGGCGCGCGCGCCGCAGCGCGAACAAATGGCCGGCATCGTGCGCTGGCTGGACATGGAAACTCAGCGCCTGGGCGTGGACCGCCGGCTGAGCACGACAGCGGACCGCTCCATGATCATGGACGAACGGCCGGATATCGTGGTACTGGCCACCGGCGGCCGGCCGCATACCGGCCAGATGCCGGCCTGGGGCGTGGCGGAGGGGCTGGCCGTCGGCAGCTGGGATATCTTGTCCGGCCAGGTGGAGCCGGCTCGCAATGTGCTGGTTTACGACGCGCTGGGCACCCACGCCGGCTTCGGCGTCGCCGACTATTTGGCCAGCCGCGGCAGCTCGGTGGAAATCGCCACGCCGGACGTGAAGGTGGGCGACGACACCGGCGGCACCACCTTCCCCATCTTCTACCGCCGCCTGTACGCCCAAGGCATCATCCCCACCCCCAATGTCTGGCTGGAGGGGGTGTACGCCGAAGGCGACAAGAAAATCGCCGTGCTGCGCAACGAGTACACCGAAGCGCTGGAAGAGCGGGCGGTGGACCAGGTGGTGATAGACAACGGCGTTCTGCCGGACGACGCCCTGTACGGGCAACTGAAGCCCTTGTCGCGAAACCGCGGTCAGGCCGATGTGCGGGCGTTGTTCGCCGCCGAGCCGCAGCCCTGTCTGGACTGGCCGCTCGCGGCCAGGGAATTCCTGCTGTTCCGCGTAGGCGACTGCGTCTCCATGCACAACATCCACGGCGCGCTCTACGACGCTCTGCGGCTGGCCAAGGATTTCTGACATGAGTTTTCCCTACCTCCTTAGCGGCCTGTTCTGGTTGGGCGCGCTGCTGCTGAGCGCTGGCCTGCTTCGGCGCGCGGGGTTGTGGCGGCGAGGGCGTGCCGCTCCGGCATCCTGGCGTGGCCTGCTGGCCGCGCCCAAGCGTTACTTCGTGGACCTGCACCGCGTGGTGGCCCGCGATCCGGCCGCTGCGCGGGCCCATGTGGCGGCGGCTGGCGGCGGGACGGCGGCGCTGTTGCTGATCGCGCTCAATTACGGCCTGCTGCTGCATCAGCGCTGGCTGGACCTGCTGCTGGCGGCGGCGGCCGTTCTGATGCTGATCGGCGCGGCCTTGATGCGCGCGCGCCGCCGCGCGCCGCCGGCCCGGCTGTCTCAGGGAGAGTGGCAGCGGTTGCCGGCCCGGCTGGCCTGTTTCGCGTTGGGCGCGCTGCTGGCGGCAGTCTTGGCCGGCGGCGACGTCTGGTTGAGCGCCGCAGGACAAGGGCTGGCCGCCGTCGCTTTATCACTGCTGGCGTTGGGCGGCGCGGAACTGGCCCTGGGCATAGGCCTGGGCCGGCCGATGAAACACGCGATGGCCGGTTTGCTGCACCTGGCCTTCCACCCGCGCGCCGAGCGTTTCGTCGGCAAGTCCGCCGATCTGAAGCCCTTGAACCTGGCCGTCGGCGAGCTGGGCGCGGCGCGGGCGGCCGATTTCGCCTGGAACCGGCTGCTGTCCTTCGACGCTTGCGTGCAATGCGGCAAATGCGAAGCCGCCTGTCCCGCCTTTGCCGCCGGCCAGCCGCTCAACCCCAAGCGCCTGATCCAGGACCTGGTGACGGCCATGGCCGGCGGCGGTCCGGCTTACGCCGGCAGCCCGCATCCGGGCCGGCCGGCGACCGTGGCCGCGAGCGCGGATGGAGAGATCGTCGGCGGCGTGTTGGAGGCGGATACCTTATGGTCCTGTACCACTTGTCGCGCTTGCGTGGAAAACTGCCCGATGTTGATCGAACATGTCGACGCGGTGATCGACCTGCGCCGACACCTGACCCTGACGCGGGGCGAACTGCCGGGCAAGGGGGCGGCGGCGCTGGCTAATCTGCGGCATACCGACACCGTCGGCGGTCATCCGCTGCGTGCCCGCTATCACTGGGCAACAGACCTGGATCTGCCGCTGCTGCGCGAGGGGGAGTCGGTCGATTGGCTGCTGCTGGCGGGCGAGGGCGCTTTCGACATGCGCTACCAGCGCGCTTTGCGCGCCTTGCTGACCGTGCTCAAGGCCGCCGGTCTGCGCGTCGCGGCGTTGGGCGAAGCCGAGCGCGATTGCGGCGATCTGGCGCGCCGGCTGGGCGACGAGGCGGGCTTTCAGCGGCTGGCGCTGGCCAATATCGCCACGCTGGGGCGCTATCGTTTTGCCCGCATCGTCACGCCGGACCCGCATGTTTTTCACTGTCTGGCCAATGAGTACCCGGCGCTGGGCGGACATTACGAAGTCTGGCATCACAGCCGGCTGCTGGACCAGCTGCTGGAGACGCGCGCGCTTCGCGTGCGCTCTCGCGACTCGACGGAGCCGCTGAGCTATCACGACCCCTGTTACCTCGGCCGCTACAACGAGGGCTACGCCGCGCCGCGCCGCGTGCTGGCGGGCATTGGCATCCAGGTGGTGGAGATGAGCCGTTCCGGCCGCGACGCCCGCTGCTGCGGCTGGGGCGGCGGGGCGGCCTTTACCGACGTGCCGGGGTCGCGCCGGATTCCGGACATGCGCATGGACGACGTCCGAACTGCCGGCGCCGGCCGCGTCGTGGTGGCTTGCCCCAATTGCACCGCGATGCTTGAGGGCGTCAGCGGCGAGCGGGCGGAGGTGGTGGAATTGGCGGAACTGGTGGCGGAACGTCTGGATACCGGCCCAGAAACCGGGCAAGGGCGGGGCGCGGCGCAGCAAGGCCAGGCCGTGAAGGAGGAAGCATGAAGATGAAGCCAACCGCCCCGCGAGTGGACCCGCGCCGGCCCTGGATACTTTCGCCGGGCGGGCTCAAGCGCATTGTGCTGGGCGAGGACGGCGGCCTTCGCGAAGCGCCGCCGGCGAGCGCGGTCAAGCTCAAGCCGCTGCGTAGCGCCGGGCCGTTCGATGGGCGGTTGTTGGTGGTGGCGCACACCGAGCGCGGTCAGCTGGATGAAGCGGCGCGCGAGGCCATCGCCGCCGCCGCGCTGCTGGCCGGTCCGAGCGAGGAGGTGTTGGCGGTGCTGTTCGGCATGGAGGGGTGCGCCGACGCCGAACTGGCGGAACTGGCCTTGGATCGCGTCTTGACGCCGGCTGATCCGGGCTTTGCGCCGGAAGCCAAGCTGGCCTTGTTGCAGCGGCTGTGGCGGCGGGAGCAGCCGCGTCATGTCCTGTTCGCCGACCGCGGCGAGGACGCCGACCTGGGCCGGCGCTTCGCCTGCCGCGAGCGCCTGTCGGTGTTGACCGACGTTGTGGAAATCGCCGCCGACGGCGTGCGCCGCCGCCGGCCGGGCGCGGGCTTCAGCGTGCATCCGCGAGCCCAGGCGCTCTTGCTCGCGCGCGGCGTGGCCGATGTCCGTCTGCCCTTCGTCGGGCTGGGGGCGAGGCTGGCTTGCCGGTTGGAGGAGGCGGAGGAACGGGTGCGGGATCTGGGCTGCGTCGCCAGCCCTGCCTCGCAACTGGCGCTGGAAGAGGCGGACCTGATCCTGGCCGCTGGCAACGGGGTCAGCGACGTGCCGGCCTTTCTGCGGCTGGCGGAGTCCATGGGCGCGGCGGTGGGCGCCTCGCGGGTGGCCGTGGACGACGGACGCTTCCGTCGCGACCAGCAAGTGGGCGCCACCGGCCGCAGCGTGCAGGCCAGTGCCTATCTGGCGCTGGGCATCTCCGGCGCGGTGCAGCACCTGCAAGGTATCAAGGCTTGCCGCCATGTGATCGCAGTCAATCTGGACGCGGCCGCGCCCATGGTCAAGCGGGCGGACCTCAGCGTGATCGACGACTGCCAGTCCTTCATTCACGCCTTGCAAGCCTTGCTGGAGCTTGAGGGCAAGGAGATGGGGAAATGAGCGATACGGTTTTCTCCGCCGCCGTTGCGGCGAAAACGGCGGTGCTGGTGGCTCCGGCGCCGCACCCGGTCAGCGGGCGGCCCTGCGCCGGACCGGGCGATCTGGCCGCGCTGGCGCTGGCGCGCCGTCTGGGCCGCGCCTTCGTGGTATTGCACGCCGGCGACGCGGACAAGACGGCGCTGGCCGACTATCTGGCCCAGGGCGCGGCGGCCATCGCCGTGTTGCAGTTGCCGGCCGACAGCGATCCGACGCCGGCATTGATCGCCGCGCTGGGCGATTTCGAACTGATTTTGTGCGGCGAACGCTCCGGGGGCGGCGAGGCGTCGGCGTTGCTGCCGTATCTATTGGCCGAAGGCCTGGAGCGCCCGCTCTTGCCCGGCGTGCTGTCCTTGACGGAAGAGGGTGGAGAATGGCGGGCGCTGCAAGGCCTGACCAGGGGGCGGAGGCGACGGCTGGCAGCCCAGGCGCCGCTGCTGGCCAGCGTCAAGCCGGACGGCGCGGAGCCGCGCTGGTCCTGGGCCGGTTTGCAACGCGGCGTGGTGACGCGCCGCGCGGCGGAGGGGGAGGCCATGCCGGCGCCCAGGCTGGAGCCGGCGCGACGCGCCCGGGCGCTGGCGGCGCAGCGCGGCAGCGGCCTGGAGCGCCTGATGGGGGCGATTGCCGGCGACGACGCGGCGGCTGGAGGGCGCGTCGTAAAACAGGGGGATTCCGTCGAGAAAGCGCAAGCGGTGCTGGATTACCTGCGCCAATATCGGCTCGTCGATTTCTGAGCCGTCTGCCATTGAGAGGAGCGAGACATGTCCCATAGCGTCATTCCCTTCCCGGCTGCGACCACGGCGCCGCTGCGCGAACTGCTGGCCCGCCGCCGTCCCGGTTACAGTCTGGAGGCGCCGTTCTATCGCTCGCCGCAGGTGTTCGAGGCCGATCTTGAATACATTTTCCGCCGTCACTGGATCTATGTCGGTGTCAGCGCGGAAATACCCGAACCGGGCGACTACCTGACCGTGGAGTTGGGGCGCGACCCCATCCTGATCCTGCGCGACGACGATATGGCCATTCGCGCCTTTCACAATGTCTGCCGCCACCGCGGCTCGCGGCTGTGCGCCGAGCGTCAGGGCTCAGTGGGCAATCTGGTCTGCCCCTACCATCAATGGACTTACGATCTGTCTGGCCGGTTGATCTTCGCCGACCATATGGAGGATGGCTTCGACCCGACGCATCACAGCCTCAAGCCGGTGGCGTTGAAAAACCTGGAAGGGCTGCTGTTCGTTTGCCTTGCCGAGCAGCCGCCGGAGGATATCGACGAGATGATGGAGCGGATGGCGCCCTATATCGCGCCGCACCGCATCGACGAGTGCAAGGTGGCGGCCCAGGTGGACATCGTCGAGGCCGGCAACTGGAAGCTGACCATGGAGAACAACCGCGAGTGCTATCACTGTACCGCCAACCATCCGGAGCTGACCGTCTCGCTGTACGCCTACAGCTACGGCTTCGCGCCCCGGGCCGAGCAAGCCTCCGGGTTGGCCGACTACCAGCGCGTCGTCGCCGAGCACCACGCGCGCTGGGAGGCCGGCGGCTTGCCCTCGGTCGAGATCGAGCGCCTGTCCGAGGTGTCCGGCTTCCGCGCGATGCGCATGCCGCTGGACCGCAAGGGCCAGTCTCAGACCGTGGACACCGGCGCGGCCTGTCGCAAGCTGCTGGGCGATCTGAGCGATCCGGAGTCCGGGGGGCTGTCGTTCTGGACCCAGCCCAACTCCTGGCACCATTTCATGGCCGACCATATCGTCACCTTCACCGCCTTGCCGCTGTCGGTGGACAGCACGCTGGTGCGCACCACCTGGCTGGTGCACAAGGACGCGGTGGAAGGCGTGGACTATGAAGTGGACAACCTTACCAGGGTATGGAAGGCCACCAATCAGCAGGACCGTCGGCTGGTGGAGGAGTCGCAGCGCGGCATCAACGGCTCCGCCTATCGGCCCGGTCCTTATTCGCCGTATACCGAGTCCTTGGTGGAGAAATTCACTCAATGGTACACGCAGCGTCTGGGCGACGGCCTGGAGCGGGAACGGCGCGACCATGAATAGCGCGCCGCCGGTCAGCCTATTGGACACCCTTCCGCAAACCGCCGACCTGCCGCTGTGGCGCGCCGGCGAGGACGGCCTGCTCGTCTGCGTTCAGGCGCGGGAGGAAACTCACGATGTGAAAACCTTCGTGTTCCGCGCCGAACCGCCGCGCCGTTTCCATTACTTGCCCGGCCAGTTCATCACGCTGGAACTGGACATCAACGGAGTTGCGGTCAACCGCTGTTACACGCTGTCGTCCACGCCCACCCGGCCGGACCGGGTGTCCATCACCGTCAAACGCATTCCCGGCGGCGTCGCTTCCTCTTGGCTGCATGAGCATTTGCGGCCGGAAATGGCGCTACGGGTATTGGGGCCAGCCGGCGAGTTCAGCTACGCGCGCCACCCTGGTTCGCCCTATCTCTTTTTGTCCGCAGGCAGCGGCATCACCCCGCTGATGTCGATGACCCGGGCGTTGACCGACCTGGCCTCCGGCGCCGACATCCTGTTTGTACACAGCGCGCGCTCTCCGCGCGACATCGTGTTTCGCAAGGAACTGAGCCTGCTGGCCAGCATCCATCCCACCTTCAGCCAGGCGGTGATTTGCGAACACCGGGCGGGCGAACCGGATTGGGCCGGCCTGATTGGCCGGTTGGATCGGACGCTGATTGAGCGCATGGCGCCGGACTTGCTCGCGCGCCAGGTGTTCTGCTGCGGTCCCGCGCCCTATATGGCCGGGGTGCGGGAGCTGCTGAAACTGTGCGGTTTCGACATGAGCCGTTATCACGAGGAAAGCTTCAATTTCGCCGAGCTCAGCGCCGCGCCGCCGGACGAAGGAGGGTGGACGCCGCAGCCCAGCGTCGAGAGCCGCGGTTTCAATGTGCGCTTCGCCAAAACGGGTGACGATTTGTCGGTGGCGCCGGGACAGACCGTGCTGGCGGCCGCGTTGGCCAAGGGCATGCGTCTGCCTGCGTCCTGCACCCGCGGCGTGTGCGGCAGTTGCAAGAGCCGCCTGTTGGAAGGCCGGGTGGACATGAGGCATCAGGGAGGCATCCGGCCGCGCGAAGTGGAGCAGGGTTATTTCCTGCCTTGCTGCAGCCTGCCGCTCACCGATCTGGTGGTGGATCGCTGAGCGTCTGCCCAAAGTCTCGCGAGCCGCGGCGAAACAAGGCGAGAGCAAGCTAAAAAGCGGGGTGCACAAGCGATATTGCGCGTTTTGAGTGTGTTTTCAACAGGGCGCCATTGAAGCGCGGCAGCCTTTGACAGGTCTGAGCGCGCGTCCGTCGCCTCCCTGTCCTCCACGCCTGCCCGGCCACGGTGGGCGTTTTTGTTTTCAACGCCGTATCCCCGAAGCGCGGCAAGCTTTGAGCAGGTTCTAACGAAGGGTTGCGGTTTTTTTACGACACCGGCCAGCCGGGCTGGAGACGAAAGCCGGCACTGGAGCCGGCGGCCAGGCCTATGCCAGCCGGTTTTGCGCGCGGATGTCGGATTTGAGCGGCTTGATGTCGGAATACCGTTACTTGGCGAGGCCCTTCCTTTCTATCTTGAACCTTGATTTGCGTTAAACATTGTTCGAATTGTCGGCGGTCGCGCCGAAGGGAGCGGGGATGCAAACGATCAAGGTCGAGGTCAGCCACCTCTACAAGGTGTTCGGCGGCAAGCCGGCGGAAGTGATGTCCTTGCTGCGGGCCGGCGAGAACAAGGACGAAGTGTTTCGGCGCACCGGGGCGGTGGTGGGCGTTAACGACGTATCGTTCTCGGTGCGCGCAGGTGAAATCTTCGTGCTGATGGGCTTGTCCGGCTCCGGAAAATCCACGCTGATTCGCCTGATCAACCGCTTGCTGGAGCCGAGCGCCGGCCAGATCCGGCTGGACGGCCAGGACCTGACCCGGCTGTCGCCCAAGCAATTGGTGGCCTTGCGCCGCCGCGACATGAGCATGGTGTTCCAGAGCTTTGCGCTGATGCCGCACCGCACGGTGCTGGACAACGCCGCCTTTGGCCTGGAAGTGGCTGGTCTCGGGCGCAAGGCCCGCGAGGCGCGGGCGCGGGAAGTGCTGGAGCAAGTGGGGCTGGCCGACTTCGCCGGCAAGTATCCGCATCAACTCTCCGGCGGCATGCAGCAGCGGGTGGGCCTGGTGCGCGCGCTGGCGGTCAATCCCTCGCTGATCCTGATGGACGAGGCCTTTTCAGCGCTGGATCCGCTCAAGCGCGCGGAGTTGCAGGACTTGCTGCTGCAATTGCAGCGCGAGCAGCGCCGCACCATCGTCTTCGTCTCCCATGATTTGGAAGAGGCGCTGCGCATCGGTAGCCGTATCGCCATCATGGAGGGCGGGCGGCTGGTGCAGGTGGGCAGCCCGCGCGAAATCATTGAATGTCCGGCCGACGACTATGTGCGCAACTTCTTCAAAAGCGTGGACACCTCGCGCTATCTGCAGGCCAAGGACCTGATAGAAGCCGCGCCGCCGCCGCGCCTGGCTGCCGCGTCGCACGTGGAGCCGTCCTGTAGCCTGTCCGATGTGCTGTTGCGGCTTCAAGCACAGGCCGAACCGCTGCAGGTGCGGGACGGCGACGGCCGCTGCCTGGGCGTAATCACCACCAGCAGCGTGCTCAGCAAGTTGTCCCAGCACCGCCCAAGCGCGGCCTCCCACCACTGAACCCCCAACGGGCGTCGCCGGCGCGGGGGCGTGGCTCTCGCAGTCCCTGGCGCGCCCGGCGAGACGAGGAACACGCCGCATGTCCGACACCAGCCCCCAGGCTCCGCTGCCGATAGGCAGCTGGGTCAATCAGATCATCCATTTTCTGTTGGAAAACAATGCCGGCGCCTTCGACGCCGTCGGCGGCGGCATCGACTGGTTCGCTACCCTGGTGGAAGCGTTATTGCAGGGCGTGCCGCCATGGGCGCTAGCCGGCTTGTTCGCTGGCATCGGCCTGTGGCGTCTGGGCTGGAAGTTTGCCGTCTTCGTCTGCGCGGCGCTGGGCCTGATCTGGGCCACCGGCTTCTGGAGCCAGACCGTCGCCACGCTGGCGCTGACCCTGTCCGCCACCTGCGTCAGCCTAATGTTGGGCGTGCCGCTGGGCATCTGCTGCGCCCGCTGGCGGCTGGCCAACGCCCTGGTACGGCCGGCGCTGGACTTCATGCAGACCATGCCGGCTTTCGTTTATCTGATTCCCGCGGCAATGTTCTTCGGACTGGGGCGGGTGCCGGGCATCCTGGCCACCGTGGTGTTCGCGGTGCCGCCGGCGGTGCGCTTGACCAACCTGGGCATCCGCCAGGTGAATCGGGAGCAGGTGGAGGCTGGCAACGCCTTTGGCTGCACCTCGTGGCAATTGCTGTTCAAGGTCCAGTTGCCCATCGCGCTGCCGTCCATCATGGCCGGGGTCAATCAGACCATCATGATGGCGCTGTCCATGGTGATTATCGCCTCCATGGTGGGGGCCGGCGGCCTGGGCAACGATGTCCTGGCAAGCATCCAGAGGCTGGACGTCGGCCTCGGTTTCGAGAGCGGGCTGGCGGTGGTGCTGCTGGCCATCATCCTGGACCGGATCACAGAAAGTTTCGGCCGCGCGCCGGAAGCGGGCGCCGCGGCCGACGGCTGAGAGCCGGTACACGATCTCGCTCTTGCTCGCGAGACTTTGAACAGGTTCTGGGAGCGGACAGGGCGGAAACAACGGACAAACAAGCACACACGCATGCGCGGCGATTTTCAAGGCCGGCTGCGAACCGTTTTGGAGCAGAACAACAATCCTCGCAACGCACACACTGGAGGTCGTGATGGGACCGCAACAGATCGCCTCGTTGTCGCATATCGCCTTTTTGCTGCTGGATCAGTTCTCAATGATCGCGTTCTCCAACGCGGTGGAGCCGCTGCGCATGGCCAATTACCTGTCGCGCAAGAAGCTGTATCGCTGGAGCTTGCTATCCGCGGACGGCGAGCCGGTCAGCGCCAGCAACGGCCTGAGTCTGTCGCCGATCTCCGCGCCGGGCCATCCGCAGCAGTACGATATGCTGATCGTTTGTGGCGGCTGTCAGGTGCGCGAAGCGGCCACAGACAAGGTGCAGGCGCTGATCCGCCGTTTCGCGGCTCAGGGCGTGCCGCTGGGATCGATCTGCACCGGCACCTTCGCGCTGGCCCGGGCCGGGGTGTTGAACGGCTACCGCTGTGCCATCCACTGGGAAAACCTGCTGTCCATTAGTGAGGAATTCCCTCGCTCCCAATTCACCTCGGACCTGTTTGTGCTGGACCGGGACCGCTTCACCTGTAGCGGCGGCACCGCGCCGCTGGACTTCATGTGTCATCTGATTCGCCACAAGGGCGGCAAGAGTCTGGCGGCCGATGTCTCGGTGCAATTCA
Source organism: Chromobacterium sp. Rain0013 (assembly GCF_015291765.1). Classification (NCBI taxonomy): domain Bacteria; kingdom Pseudomonadati; phylum Pseudomonadota; class Betaproteobacteria; order Neisseriales; family Chromobacteriaceae; genus Chromobacterium; species Chromobacterium sp. Rain0013. The sequence goes on along the minus strand of NZ_CP031514.1, from coordinate 3,765,970 downwards.
TCGTGGACCGGCTGCGCGACGATGGCGACCGCCAGCACATCCCGCTGCTGGCGCGCATTGGCACCGGACACGAGGCCTTGTTGGACGCCGCCTTGTCAATGGAGAGCAATATCGAGAACCCCCGCTCGCTGGAACATCTGGCGGCGGAGCTGGGCGTGTCGCTGCGCCATCTAGAGCGGTTGTTCAAGCGTTATCTGAGCACCACGCCGGCGCAATATTATCTGGACCTCCGCCTGCGGCGGGCGCGAGAGCTGCTGTTGCAAACCAATATGACAGTGATGGAAGTCACCGTGGCTTGCGGCTTCCTGTCTTCCTCGCATTTTTCCAAGTCCTACCGCGGGCTGTTCGGCTATCCGCCCAGCCGCGAGCGGCAGCAATACCTGGTGGCGGCCGGGGCCATCGCCTGAAAATCTCAAGGTCTGCGGCACTGCGTGAGACGTGGTACGGCGAGTGCTGCTTCAGACTATTCAGGCACAACAGAGCAGTCTGCTTCTTCAGCCGCAAGGCCCGGTCTTGCTCCGGCTTGCGAGACTTTGAACGGGATTAGTGAACCTGTTGGCGGCGCGGCAGCGGCCGCCGGGCAGACTCTCGCCATCATCGCTGCCCGGGAGGAAGGGATGAATCGATTCAAAGCAATGTCCGCGGCGCTGCTGCTGGCCGTCGCGGGCAGCGCGGCGGCTCTGGAGCCTGCCGCTTGCCGCAATGTGCGTTTCGCCGATGTGGGCTGGACGGACATCGCGGCCACCACCGGCATGGCCAGCGTGGTATTGGAGGCTTTGGGCTACCGCCCTAGCGTGACCATGGCCTCGGTGCCCATCGCCTTCTCCGGGCTCAAGACCCGGCAGATCGACGTGTTCCTGGGGTATTGGAGCCCGTCGATGACGCCGCTGATCGAGCCCTATCTGAAAGCGGGCCAGATCAAAGTGCTGGCCGAGCCCAATCTGAGCGGCGCTAAATATACGCTGGCGGTGCCGGACTACGTGGCCGCCGCCGGCTTGCGCGATTTCAAGGACATCGCCCGCTTCAAGGCGCAACTGGACGGCAAGATCTACGGCATCGAAGCCGGCAACGACGGCAACCGCCTGATCGACGGCATGATCCGCAAGCAACAGTACGGGTTGGGCGGCTTCAAGCTGGTGGAATCCAGCGAGGCCGGCATGCTGGCCGAACTGGAACGCGCGGAGCGGCGGAAGAAATGGATGGTGTTCCTGGCCTGGGAGCCGCACCCGATGAACGTCCAGCACAAGCTGCGCTATTTGTCCGGCGGCGACGCGGTGTTTGGTCCCAATTTCGGCGCGGCCAAGGTCTTCACCGCGCTGCCGCCGGATTACGAGGCGCGTTGCGCCAATGTCGGCCGCTTGTTGCGCAATCTGCGCTTCAGCACCGATATGGAAAACCAGGTGATGGGGCCGATCATGAACAAGGTCAGGCCGGAGACCGCGGCGCGGGAATATTTGAAAAAGAACCCGGCCGTGCTCACGAGCTGGCTGGCAGGGGTGAATACCTTCGACGGCCGGCCGGGGCTGCCTGTCGTAAGCCAGGCGCTGGCGCGCTGACAGCCTGTTCAGAATTTTGAGCAAGAGCGAGACAAGGCGAGAACGGCTGAGGAAGCGGGGATTAGAAGTGGCAAATGAGCAAAGCCGAAGCCGTTCTCAACGCCATATCGATGAAGCGCAACCGGCTTTGAACAGGTTCTGAGCCGATATGGCGCGTTTGATCGCAAAGGGGTCGCTTTGACTCAAGGCCGGCGCCGCTTTCTTTCCTAGCATCGGGAGCAGATGCCGCCGGATAACCCGCCGGCGTGGCTGCGAGGAGACGATGATGACAGGCAATCGCGGAGTGGTGTACCTGGCGCCGGGACAGGTGGAAGTGAAGCCCATACCTTTTCCGGAACTGGCGTCCCCGGCCGGGCGCAAGCTCGGCCATGGCGTCATTCTCAAGGTGCTGAGCACCAATATATGCGGTTCGGACCAGCATATGGTGCGCGGCCGCACCACGGCGCCTGCCGGTTTGGTGCTGGGACATGAAATCACCGGCGAGGTGATAGAGACAGGCGGCGATGTGGAAACGCTACGCATCGGCGATCTCGTGTCGGTACCGTTCAACGTGGCTTGCGGACGCTGCCGCTGTTGCAAGGAGCAGCATACCGGCGTGTGCCTGTCTGTGAACCCGGCGCGGGCCGGCGGCGCTTACGGCTACGTCGACATGGGCGGCTGGGTGGGCGGCCAGGCCGAATACGTGATGGTGCCTTACGCCGACTTCAACCTGCTGAAATTTCCGGACCGGGACCAGGCGCTGGCCAAGATCCGCGACCTGACCTGACTGTCCGACATTCTGCCCACCGGCTATCACGGCGCGGTATCGGCCGGCGTGGGGCCGGGCAGCACGGTCTACGTGGCCGGAGCGGGCCCGGTGGGCTTGGCGGCGGCGGCTTCCGCGCGCCTGCTGGGCGCGGCGGTGGTCATCGTCGGCGACGTCAATCCGGCGCGGCTGGCCCATGCCCGCGCCGTCGGCTTTGAAACCGCGGACCTATCGCAGGATGCGACGCTGGGCGAGCAGATCGCCGCCATCCTGGGGGCGCCGGAAGTGGATTGCGCGATCGACGCCGTCGGTTTCGAGGCGCGCGGGCACGGCCACGCCGGTTCGCGCCAGGAGGCCCCGGCCACCGTGCTCAACGCCTTGATGGAGGTGACGCGGGAGGCCGGTCGCATCGGCATTCCCGGGCTCTACGTGACCGACGACCCCGGCGCCATGGACGAGGCGGCCAGGCAGGGCAGCTTGTCGGTACGCTTTGGCCTGGGCTGGGCCAAGTCGCACAGCTTCTTCACGGGACAGACCCCGGTGATGAAGTACAACCGCGCACTGATGCAGGCGATTTTGTGGGAGCGCATCAATATCGCCGAAGTGGTGGGGGTGGAGATCATCAGTCTGGACAACGCGCCCAGGGGCTATGCCGAATTCGATGGCGGCGCGCCGAAGAAATTCGTCATCGATCCGCATGGGCAGTTGCGTTAGGCTGCTTTGTTGGCTGGGGATGGGCGGCCTGGCCCTGGACGCGCAGGCCTGGGATCTGTCCGCGACCAGCCCGCTGCCCGGCGGCATTGCGCCCGGGCAGCGCATTGTGGCGCCTGGAGCCAGCCTGGGCCCCGGGCTGCCCGAAACGTCGTTGACGAGCGGGGCCTCTCCGTCTGCCGACGAAGCCGCGCTGGACGCCGACATCTACCGGAGCGGCCTCTTGAGTCCCGAGGTGGTTCGGGCGCAGGCTAAATCCAGGCTCAGCGATATCAGCGCCAGCGAGCTGAGCGCTTATCGTCTCGAAGGCATCATCCCGCAGGGGCGGGGTCGGAGCGGGCCATGGAGCAGCTTCGACTGGGTGTTCACCCGGCCCGACGGCGTATTGCTGGTGTTGAGCGAATGGGCCTTTGTCGCCGACCGCGGCGGCGTGTTGGTGCTGCAGGAAGAAATGAACGCGACAGTGCGGGGCCATCCGGGCCGCTTCCAGCTCCGGAACACGCGCTCCGGTAGGCGAGTGTCCGAGTTGAGCTGGGCCAGCCGACAAAAGCTTTACAGCCTCAAAGTATGGGACGAGGCCGGCCCAGATGCGCGGCAAACCTATAATTCAGCTTGGCTGCTGCGTTTGGCCGAGCAGATCAGATAAGCGACGCAGAAGACCCGTTCGCACTTGCTTGGAGTTGCCATGTCCTTGACCGCGGAACAACAGTCGCGCATCGCCGCGCTGGTATCGGATTACCAAACGCAGCCGGGCGGTTTGCTGCCCTTGCTGCACGCCTTGCAGGGTGAACTGGGCTATGTGCCGGACGCCGTGACACCGGCCATCGCCCGCGCTTTTCGCCTGAGCCAGGCGGAGGTGCGTGGTGTGCTCAGCTTCTACCACGATTTCCGCAGCGAGCCGCCGGCGCGCCACCAACTGCGGCTATGCCGAGCGGAAGCCTGTCAGAGCATGGGGTCGGAGGCGCTGGCGCAAAGGCTGCGCGCGCGCACCGGCCTGGACGACGCGGGCCGCAGCGCCGACGGCGGCCTGGAGCTGCGGCCGGTGTACTGCCTGGGCGCTTGCGCCTGCGCGCCGGCCCTGCTGCTGGATGGCGAATTGCACGCGCGCGTCGACGCCGCCGCGCTGGACGTCTTGCTGGCCGGCTGTTTGGAGGAGGGCGGTGCATGCTGACCTTCCATCTATCCTGTGATTCCGTTGCGCGGGCGCTGGGTACTGACCAAACCGCGCGGGCGTTGGCCGCGGCGGCGGCGGGACGCGGGCTGGAAGTGGAGATCCGGCGCAATAGCTCGCGCGGGCTGTACTGGCTGGAGCCCTTGTTGGAAATGGATACGCCGCAAGGCCGCTCTGGTTTTGGACCATTGCCGGCGGAGCAGGCGGACAGCGTGCTCGACGCCGTGTTGACTGCGGACGGCAAGCATCCGCTGGCATTGGGCCTGCTGGAACGGCTGCCCTACCTTGCCGGCCAGCAGCGGCTGTTGTTTGCGCGTGCGGGGCTGACCCGCCCTCTGTCGCTGGACGATTACCTGGCCCACGGCGGCTATCGCGGCCTGGCCCATGCGCTGGAACTGGGCGGAGAGGGCACGCTGGAGTGTGTGCTGGAGTCCGGCCTGCGCGGCCGGGGCGGCGCGGCCTTTCCCGCCGGTATCAAATGGCGCACCGTGCGTGAGGCGGCCGCGGATTGCAAGTACGTGGTGTGCAATGCAGACGAGGGCGATTCCGGCAGCTTCGCCGACCGCATGCTGATGGAGGGCGACCCCTTCCTGTTGATCGAGGGCATGAGCATCGCGGCGCTGGCGGTGGGGGCGAATCGTGGTTATATCTATGTCCGCTCGGAATACGCCGCTGCGGCGGAGACGCTGAGGCGGGCGTTGGAGATTGCCCGCCAGCGGGGTTATCTGGGGCCAGATCTGCAGGGCTCCGGCCGCGAGTTGGAGCTGGAGCTCCGTTTGGGCGCGGGCGCGTATATCTGCGGTGAGGAGACGTCCATGCTGGAATCGCTGGAGGGCCGACGCGGCGAGGTCAGGGCCAAGCCGCCGTTGCCCGCGATCAGCGGCCTGTTCGGGCGTCCCACCTTGGTGCACAACGTGCTGACGCTGGCGTCGGTGCCCGCCATCCTGGCCCGCGGCGCGCCGTATTACCGGGATTTCGGGGTTGGCCGATCGCGCGGCACCATGGCGTTTCAGCTAGCCGGCAATGTGCGGCGCGGCGGCCTGGTGGAGCGCGCTTTTGGCCTGAGCTTGCGCGAGCTGATCGAGGACTACGGCGGCGGCTGCACGAGCGGCCGGCCGGTGAAGGCGGCGCAAGTGGGCGGGCCGCTGGGCGCCTGGCTGACGCCCGAGCAGTTCGATACCGCCTTGGACTACGAAGCTTTCGCCGCCGTCGGCGCCATGTTGGGCCACGGCGGGGTGGTGGTGTGCGACGACAGCACCGATATGGCGCGCATGGCGCGTTTCGCTATGCAGTTCTGCGCCGCCGAATCCTGCGGCAAGTGCACGCCCTGTCGCATCGGCTCCACCCGCGGTGTCGAGGTGATAGACCGGCTGCTGGCGGCAGGCGACTCGACGGAGCGGGGCCGGCATTGGACTTTGCTACGGGATTTGTGCGAGACCATGCGCCACGGTTCGCTGTGCGCGCTGGGCGGTTTGACCCCCTCGCCGGTACTGAGCGCGGCGCGGGGTTTTCCCGCGGATTTCGGCCTGGACCCGGCCATCGTCGAGGAGGATGCGCCATGAGCTGCCAGTTTGACCCCAAGCTTGCCCCCACGGTGGACCTGGGCACGCCAATGCGTACCGGTGCGCCGGTGAGTCTGAGCATAGACGGCGTCGAGATCACCGTGCCGGCCGGCACCTCGGTGTTGCGCGCGGCCGCGCTGCAGGGCGTGCGCCTGCCCCGGCTGTGCGCCACGGACAGCCTGGAGCCGTTTGGCTCCTGTCGTATGTGCATGGTGGAGATCGATGGGCATCGCGGCTACCCGGCCGCCTGCACCACGCCGGTGAGCGCAGGCATGGCGGTGCGTACGCAGAGCGAGACGCTGGCCAGGCTGCGGCGCGGGGTGATGGAACTGTATGTGTCCGACCACCCGCTGGATTGCCTGACTTGCGCGTCCAACGGTGCTTGCGAATTGCAGACCGTTGCCGGCCAGGTGGGCCTGAGCGAGGTGCGTTACGGCTTGACCGGCGCTAATCATCTGGCTGAGGCCAAGGATGAGTCCAACCCTTATTTCGATTACGACCCGGCCAAGTGCATCGTCTGCAACCGCTGTGTGCGCGCTTGCGAGGAAACCCAGGGGACTTTCGCGCTGAGCATCGTCGGCCGGGGGTTCGATTCCCGCGTCCGCGCCGCAGGAGGCGAGGACTTCCTCGGCTCGGAATGCGTGTCCTGCGGCGCTTGCGTGCAAGCCTGCCCCACCGCCACGCTGGTGGAGAAAAGCGTGGTGGAGCTGGGGCAGCCGGAGCGCAGCGTGGCGACCACCTGCGCCTATTGCGGCGTGGGTTGCGGCTTCCGCGCCGAACTCAAGGGCGAGCGGGTGGTGAGAATGACGCCGGACCGGGACGGCCGCGCCAATCATGGCCATTCCTGCGTCAAGGGCCGCTTTGCTTGGGGCTACGCCACCCATCCGGACCGCATCGTCAAACCCATGCTCCGCGCCGGCATCCACGAACCTTGGCGGGAGGTGAGCTGGGAGCAAGCGCTGGGACATGTGGCCAGCGAGTTCCGCCGCCTGCAATTGCGCTACGGCCGAGACGCCATCGGCGGCATCAGCTCCAGCCGCTGCACCAATGAGGAAACCTATCTGGTGCAGAAGCTGGTGCGCGCGGCCTTCGGCAACAACAATATCGACACTTGCGCTCGGGTCTGCCACTCGCCCACCGGCTACGGTCTGAAGCAGACGCTGGGCGAGTCTGCCGGGACTCAGGATTTCGACTCGGTGCTGAGCGCCGACGTGATTCTGGTGATAGGCGCCAATCCAAGCGATGCTCATCCGGTTTTCGGCTCCTTGCTGCGGCGGCGGCTGCGCGAGGGCGCGCGGCTGATCGTCATCGACCCGCGCCGCATCGACCTGGCCGATACGCCGCACGCGGGGCCGGCGCTGCACCTGGCGCTGCGGCCCGGCAGCAATGTGGCCGTGCTCAACGCGCTGGCTCACGTGGTGGTGAGCGAGGGGCTGCTGGATCAGGACTTCATCGCTCAACGCTGCGAAGCCGAGGCTTTCCGACGCTGGCGCGATTTTGTCGTCGAGCCGGACAACGCGCCGGAGCGTGTCGCCGCGCTCTGCGGCGTGCCGGCGGATCTGATCCGCGAGGCGGCGCGGTTGTACGCGACCGGCGGCAACGCCGCCATCTACTACGGCCTGGGCGTTACCGAACACAGTCAGGGCAGCACTGCGGTGATGGCCATCGCCAACCTGGCCATGGCCACCGGCAATCTTGGCCGCGTCGGCGTCGGCGTCAACCCGTTGCGCGGTCAGAATAATGTGCAGGGCGCCTGCGACATGGGGTCTTTTCCGCACGAGCTTCCCGGTTACCGCCATGTGTCCGACGACGCGGTGCGTGCGAGCTTCGAGGCGGACTGGGGTGTCGTCTTGTCGCCAGAGCCGGGGCTGCGGATTCCCAATATGCTGGATGCGGCGCTGGACGGCGGTTTCAAGGGCTTGTACTGCCAGGGCGAGGACATCGTGCAGAGCGACCCCAATACCCAGCATGTGGCCGCCGCGCTGCTGGCGATGGAGTGCGTGGTGGTGCAGGACCTGTTCCTGAACGAAACCGCAAAATACGCCCACGTTTTCCTGCCCGGCAGTTCCTTCCTGGAAAAGGACGGCACCTTCACCAATGCCGAGCGGCGCATCTCGCGAGTGCGTCGGGCGCTGCGCCCGCTGGCCGGCATGGCGGACTGGGAGGTGACCTCGGCGTTGGCGGCCGCCTTGGGCTATCCGATGGCCTACCGTCATCCATCCGAGATCATGGATGAGATCGCGCGGCTGACACCCAGCTTCGCCGGGGTCAGCTACGCCAAGCTGGACCGGCTGGGCGGCCTGCAATGGCCGTGCAACGAGGAGGCACCCGAGGGCACGCCGGTGATGCATGTCGATGCCTTCTCACGCGGCTTGGGACGCTTCGTCGTCACGCGTTACGTGGCTACTTCGGAACGGGCGGGAAAGCGCTTTCCGCTGCTGCTGACCACTGGACGTATTCTCAGCCAGTACAACGTGGGCGCGCAGACGCGACGCACCGAGAATCGGGTCTGGCACGCCGAGGACAGGCTGGAAATCCATCCGACCGACGCCGAAGCGCGCGGCATCGTCGACGGCGACTGGGTGGCGGTGCGCAGCCGCGCCGGCGACACCGCCTTGCGCGCCAAGGTGACGGAGCGGGTAGCGCCGGGCGTGGTGTACACCACCTTCCACCACCCGGAGTCCGGCGCCAATGTGGTGACCACCGACAATTCGGATTGGGCCACCAACTGCCCGGAGTACAAGGTGACTGCGGTGGAAGTGGGTAAGACTGCCAGTCCATCGGACTGGCAGCGCCATTTCCGGGGCTTTGGCGATGAGCAGCTAAGGTTGTTGGATGCCGGACGGCGCGCGGGGAGCGAGGCGGGATGAGGCCGGAACCGCTGGTGAAGATGCTTAATGAGATCGCGCGTTTTTTCGAGGATGCCCAGAGCGGCGACGCAGCGTTCGAGATTGCTCAGCATCTGAAGCGTTTCTGGACGCCCGCCATGCGGGAAGGCTTGCTCGGGCATTGGCGCGCTGCCGGCGCGGCGAGCGGGTTGACCCCGCTGGCGGCACGGGCCTTGGCGTGTCTGGAGAGTATGCCCGGCAAGGCGCGCTAAGACCCGCTAACAAAACCCCTGATCCTGCGTTGCGCCTCCTTGCCGTACTACTTGTACTGCCTGCGTCGGCGCGCCTTGGCTCAGGTGCGCTGCGCGGTTTTGTTAGCGGCTCTAAGAACCTGTTCACGATCTGCTGCGCGTCGTGAAGCGTTGCACGGTGAGTACAAGCTCAAAATGCTCATGTACCACGTGTACATTCCGCTTTTTCGCTCGTTTTCGCCTTGTCTCACCCTTGCTCGCGTGATCGTAAATGCGTGTCGTGAAACGTGGCTCGGTGAGTGCAACTTCGGAATGCTCATTAGCTCGCGAGACTTTGAGCAGGCTTAAGGCGCCAGCTGATAAACCGGGTGGTCCGGCGGAATCAGTTCGGTGGCGAGGAAATCGATGAAGGCGCGCACCGCCGGCAGTAGGCCGCGTCGGGTGGGGAAGGCGGCGTGCAGAATACCCCAGGGGATGTCGTAGTCCGGCAGTAGCCGCACTAGTTGACCGGCCTGCAGCGCCTCGTGGCAGACCAGCTCCGGCAGCGCGGCCACGCCCAGGCCGGCGATGGCGGCGTCGCGCAGGACGATCAGGTCGTCGGTCATCAGCCTTGGGCTGTCTATTTGTACGGTGTAGGCGTGGCCGGCCTGGTCCAGCAAGGCCCATTGGCCGCGGCCGTCGGGGCGGCTCATGGTGAGCGCCGGCCAGCCGGCCATGTCGGCCGGATGTCTGGGGGCGGGGCGCTCGGCCAGCAAGGCCGGGCTGGCCACCAGGGATGTCAGGGCGGTGGCCAGCCGGCGCACCACCAGGTTGGCGCTGTCTTCTATCACGTTGCGCACGCGGATGGCGACGTCCACGCCTTCTTCTATCAGGTCCACGCGCCGGTTGCTGGAATCCAGCTGCACTCGCAGCAGCGGGTGGCGAGCCATGAAGCGCGGCAGCGCCGGGGCCAGCAGGGTCTTGGACAGCAGCTCCGGGCAACTGACCTTGATCAGGCCCCGCGGCTCGGCGCTGCTGCGGGCGATGGCCTCGTCCGCGGCCTCGGCTTCTTCCAGCATCGCCTGACAGTGTTGGTAGTACTGTTGGCCGATTTCGGTCAAGGACAGGCGGCGGGTGGTCCTTTGCAGCAGCCGCACTCCCAGCCGCTGTTCCAGTTCCGCCACGCGGCGGGAAAGCCGGGACTTGGGGATGCCCAGTACGCGGCCGGCAGCCATGAAGCCGCCGTGCTCAACCACTTTGGCGAAGTAGAGCAGATCGTTCAGGTCCTGCATGATTGTCTCGCTGATGGAACAATGTTTCCGGTTTTTGCAGTCTAGTGCGGATTGGTGCGGAAAACTATCATGCAATCACTTTCTCTACCAAGACACGAAGGACCCGACCATGAAACTGTTGCATCTCGACTCCAGTATCCTCGCCGCCAACTCGGTTTCCCGCCAACTGACCGCCGTTGTCGCCGACACCCTGCGCCAGCGTCACGCCAATGTGGAAACCTCCTACCGCGATCTGGCCAGCCAGCCCATCGCCCATCTGTCCGGCGAAATCATCGGCGCCAACTTCACCGCCGAGGCGGATTGGACCGCCACTCAGCGCAGTGAAGCCGCGCTGAGCAATGAGTTGATCGAAGAATTCCTGGCCGCGGATGTGGTGGTGATCGGCGCGCCGATGTACAACTTTTCTATTCCGTCGCAGCTGAAAGCCTGGGTGGACCGCGTGGCCGCCTCCGGCCGCACTTTCAAATACACCGAAAACGGCCCGGTGGGCCTGGCCGGCGGCAAGAAGGTGATCGTGGTGTCCTCGCGCGGCGGCGTTTACAGCACCGAGCAAGGTCAACTGATGGATTTCCAGGAAGACTACCTGAAGACGGTGATGGGCTTCCTGGGCGTGAACGACGTGGCCTTTGTCCGCGCAGAAGCGGTGAACATGGGCGAAGACAAGCGCGCCACCGCCATTCACGCGGCAAAGGACGCCATTGCCAAGTTGGCGCTGTAATCCTCCAGACGCAAACGAAGACAGCCGGCCCTGGATGGGCCGGCTGTTTTTGCGTCAGCAGCTTCTCATAAGCTGTTCATAATCTACTGCGCTTTGCGAGATGTGACACGGTGAGCACGGCATTCGGAATGCTCGTTTATCACTTGTAAATGCCGTTTCCTCCGCCGTCTCCGCTTTGCTTCGCTCGTGTTCAGGATACTTTGAACAGGCTCGCAGAAGGCGAGACAAGACGTACGCATTGTGTCGCCTCACAATGCTCAGTTGATGGTAAAAATATTCTCAGGGCAGCCAGCAGGTGGACGACAATTTATCCAGTCCTTGCTGCTCGCGGCGGAACTTCGCCTTGGGCGGAGTGTGGCTGTAGTCGAGGGTGAGAATGAAGAGGCCGTCGAAGTCATTCTTGTCCCACTTGGGCACCTGATTCGCGCCGTTCTTGCCGCCGTACTGGCGCATGATGTTGCTGGCGAGGACTTGCAAAAGCTTGTGTTCCCAGGCGATGAAGACCAGTTTGCCATGGTGCAGCGGGTCTATTAATTGCTGCTGCAGGCCGTCTATGGCCGCGGTTTCGAAGTTGGTGTTGACCGGCAGGCCCAGGGAGATGGCGGTGGGTTCGATGGTGGCCAGCGGCCGGATGTAGTTGAAGGTGCCGGCCGGGTCGCTGGCCTGGCTGGCGGTGGACGGCGCGTAGATCTGGTCCGGTTTGCCAAAGCGCTGCGGCAGCACCTTGGCCAGCGCCAGCGAGCGGTTGAAGCCCTTGCAGTCTAGCTGGCCGTAGCCGCCTTCCGGCTTTTCGCCGTGGCGCATCATGACCAGGGTTTGCACCGTGCCGTCATCGTTGGCGGCATGGACGGGGGAGGCCGCAAGCAAGAGCAGCAGGGCGAGGCGACTCAGGGTTTTCATCGGATAACTCCTGTGGTGAGCATAGCGCAGTGTCGCGCGCGTTTGCGCCAGACGGCAAGCTGGACCTAGGGTCAGGGCTGCAGTTGCAGTTGGGCCACGCTGTCCGCGCTCAAGTATTTGCTGAAGATCTTGCGCAGGGAGCCGTCCTTGGCCATTTGCTGTAGCTGGGTCTGCCATTGTTCCGCCTGTTGTTGGCTGAAGGCGCTATGCGCCAGCATCAGGCCACCGGCGATGCGTTCCGAGCTGGGGAACAGGTCCAGTACCGCAACCTGGCCGGACAGGGCCGGGGAGTTGAGCCAGTTGTCGTAGCTGAAAGGGTGGGCAAAGGCGGCGGTGACGATGCGCTGGGACAACATGGCGTAGAGGTCGCGCTCGTCGTTGGCCATCACTACCTTGCCGCGTTTGGTCAGTTGTTCGATAAAGGCGTCCTGTTCCGGGCTGTGGCGGTAGCCGCGGATCACGCCCCATTTAACGGCTGGCTCGGCCAGCAGTTGGTCCAGCGTGCGCGCGCCAATCTGGTTGGATAGCAAGATCATGTTCTTGCTGTAGAAGTAGGGGTAGATCCAGGCGTATTTGCGGCGATCCGGGGTGGGGACGGTGGAGGTGCCCAGGTTGAGTTGGCCGTGTTCCAGCATTTTGAGCACGCGGATGCGAGGGTAAACGTCTTCCTGAACGATTTTGCAGCCCAGCCGGCGCGCCAGCTCATGCACTAGGTCCACGTCGTAACCGTGGCCGTTTTCATAGGCGCTGCCAATCAGGTAGTAACCCACTTTCAGGCCATCCGCCGGGCAGGGCGAATCGCCCAGCGCCGCCATCGAGGCCAGCGCGCCGCCAAGCAGCGCCGCCCAGTGTGCTTTCATGCCGTTCTCCCGTACGCGTTCCGTTTAGCTATAGCCGGATTCGCCGAGTCTTGCCGCGAGAGGGGGAGGGTTATTCCAGCATGCTGCGCACGCTGTCTTCGCTCAGGTATTTGCGCAGAATGCGTTGCAGGCTGCCGTCAGCGCGCATTTTGTCCAGTTCAGCCTGCCAGCGGCGCATCTGGACCTCGCTGAAACTGCGGTGGGACAGGACCAGGCCGTTTTCCAGGCTGCTGTCGTGGAAGGGGTCCATGACTTTGACTTGCAGCCGTCCGCGCGGTTGGCCGTTGATCCAGTGGTCGTAAATCTGAGGCTGGGAAAAGGCGGCGGAGATGGCGCCGCTACGCAGCATGTCCAGCAGGTCTTCTTCGTTGGAGGCGCAGATCAGCTTGTCTCGCTTGGCCATCTGTTGCAGGAAATAGTCCTGCAGCGGGCTGTTGCGGTAGCCGATGACGGCGCCCCATTTCAGCTTGGGGTCGTTCAGCCATTGCTCCGGCGTTTTGCCTTGCACCGCCGGGTTGAGCAGGGTCATGTTGCGGTCGCGGGTGTAGGGCAGTACCCAGGCGTAGCGCAGCCGCTTTTGCAGCGGGATGGTGGAGGTGGCCAGGTTGAGCTTGCCGTGCTGCACCAGCAACAGCACGCGCAAGCGCGGGTATTCGCGCTCTTCGCGGATGTTGCAGCCCAGCCGGCGCGCCAGTTCGTGGACCAGATCCACATCGTAGCCCTTGCCGCCTTCATAGGCGGTGGCCGTTGGGTAGTACCCTATCTTCAGTCCTTCCGCCGGGCAGGCGGGCGCCGCGGAACCGGCCGCCGCCGCCGCGGCGTAAAGGCAGAGGAGGGCGGTCAGGCACTTGATCATGTCGCATCCTTTGCCGAGGGAGATGAAAACAAGACAGGCTGCCGGAGGGGCAGCCTGTCGGCGGCGCTGTAAACGCGGTTTACAGCTTGATCAGCGTGCTCTTCAGCTCAGTGTATTTTTCCAGCGCGTGCAGCGACTTGTCGCGGCCGTTCCCGGATTGCTTGAAGCCGCCGAAGGGGAAGTTCATGTCCCCGCCTTCATCATAGCAATTCACCCATACCGTGCCGGCGCGCAGGCGGCGGGCCACCTGGTGCGCGGTGCTGACGTTGGAGGTCCACACCGCGGCCGCCAGGCCGTATTCGGTATCGTTGGCGATGCGGATGGCGTCTTCCACGTCGTCGAAGGTGATGACGGACAGCACCGGGCCGAAGATTTCTTCGCGGCAGATGGTCAGGTCCGCGCTGGGGCAGTCAAACGCCGTCGGTTCGATGAACAGGCCGGTATCCGTGTGGGCCGGTTTGCCGCCAAACAGCTTCTTGGCCCCTTCACTGTCGCCCTTGCCGATGTAGGACAGCACCTTGTCGTACTGGATGCGGTCCACGATGGCGCCCATATTGGTGGCCGGGTCCAATGGATCTTGCGGATAGTAGCGGGCCGCGGCCGCTTCCAGTTCCTGCAGGAAGCGCGCTTTGATGTCGCGGTGGACCAGCACGCGGGAACCGGCGGTGCAGACTTCGCCCATATTGTAGAAGATGCCGCCGGCGGCCGCGCGCGCCGCCTGGGCGATGTCCGGGCAGTCCGGCAGAATGATGTTGGGCGATTTGCCGCCCAGTTCCAGCCAGACGCGCTTGAGGTTGGATTGCGCGGCGTAGCCGGCGATCAGCTTGCCCACGCCGGTGGAGCCGGTGAAGGCGACGCAGTCCACATCCATGTGCAGCGCCAGCAGCTTGCCCACGTCGCCCGCGCCGGGCAGCACCTGGAACACGCCGCTGGGGATGCCGGCTTCTTTGGCCAGCGCCGCCAGGCGGATGGCGGTGAGCGGGGATTTTTCCGAAGGCTTGATGATCACCGGGTTGCCGGCGGCCAGCGCCGGGCCAAACTTCCAGCTGGCCATCATGATGGGGTAGTTCCACGGTACGATGGCGGCCACCACGCCGATGGCTTCGCGGGTGACCAGGCCCACTACCTTGGGGTCCACCGGCGCCACTTCGCCGCCAATCTTGTCGATGGCTTCGGCGAACCATTCCACGCAGTAGGCGCTGCCGGGCAGGTCCACGCTGAGGGTGTCGCTGATGGGCTTGCCCACATCCAGGGTTTCCAGCAGCGCCAGCTCATCGCCATGCTCGTGGATCAGCGCGGCGAAGCGCTTGAGGATGCGGCCGCGCTCGCGCGGCGGCAGGCCGGACCAGGCGCCGGAGTCGAAGGCTTGGCGGGCGGCGCGCACCGCGCGCTCCACGTCGGCTTCGCCGCACCAGGCCACGTCGGCCAGCTTCTCTCCGTTGGCGGGGTTGTTGCAGGCAAAACTTTTGCCGTCTTGCGCCGCGCAGTACTCGCCGGCGATGAAGGCGCGCCCTTCGATCTTCAGTTGAGCGGCGAATTGCTTCCATTCGGCATGCGTTCTAGCCATTTACTCTCTCCTTATGATTGATCCTGCGCCGTTCGTTGGCGGCGCCGGTATCGCTTGACGCGGGTTTGACTGCGTTGTCGTCTGTCGTGGGCTTGGAGCCGGCGCGGCGGGCAAAGCTCCCCGGCCTGGCCTTATGGCCTGCTGGTCGCCGGATGCGGTCTTGCCGGCGCTTCTTGTTCTCAATGATGCTCAGAATGTGGGGGGCGAACTGGCGCTGACCACTTCGCAGGTTTCAGCCCCGGTATTGCGAAAGCGATGCGGCAACCGGCTGTCGAAGTAATACGCGTCGCCCGGTCCCAGGATGCGGCTCTCGTTGTTCACGGTCACTTCTATACTGCCTTTGATGATGACGCCGCCCTCTTGGCCTTCGTGCGTCAACATGTCCGGCCCGGTGTCTGCGCCGGTTTCGTAGACTTCGCGCAGGATGGCGATGTCGCGCTTGTCGTGGGCGGTGCCCACCAGCAGCAGCTGGATCTGTTCATTGCCCAGATTGGGTAATTCGTGGGCTTGGTAGAACACTCGGGCTTGTTCCGGGTCGGAATCGAAGGTGAAAAAATCCGCCAGCGTCATCGGCAGGCCTTCCAGCACTTTTTTCAGCGAGCTGATCGAAGGGCTGACCCGATTTTGCTCTATCAGCGAAATGGTGCCGTTGGTGACTCCGGCTCGTTTGGCCAGCTCCCGCTGAGACAGCCCGAAACGATCCCTGACCATGCGTAATCTCGCGCCAACGTCCATGGATTCCTGCTCCGTCAGTATGTTAATAATTTTAGACGCTTTATGATAATTATTTTGTACGGACTCTGCACTACTTGCTGCGACGCAAAATCGAATATCTTTGCATCGTTGGGGGTTTATAGTCAGAATCAGAAACAAGGGGCAAGCGTGTTGTGAATTTTCTTAAACGCTTGCGCGGCACTTCCGCAACAAATCTAAGTGAGGAGAGCGACATGCTGATCGGTGTTCCCAAGGAGATCAAGAACCACGAGTATCGTGTTGGCCTAACCCCGTCTGGAGTCCGGGAGTTAGTCGCCAACGGTCACAAGGTTTTGGTCCAGACCCAGGCCGGCCTCGCCATCGGATTCACCGATGAACAGTATATCCAGGCCGGCGCTTCCATTGCTTCCAGCGCCGAAGAAACCTTCGAACGCAGCGACATGATCGTCAAGGTGAAAGAGCCGCAGCCGGTGGAGTGCCGCATGCTGCGCCGGGATCAGATCCTGTTCACCTATCTGCATTTGGCGCCGGATCCGGAACAGACCAAATTATTGCTGGAATCGGATGCTATTGCCATTGCTTACGAAACCGTCACCGACGAACGCGGCGGCCTGCCGCTGCTGGCGCCGATGTCGGAAGTGGCCGGCCGCATGGCGATACAGGCTGGCGCTCACGCGCTGGAAAAAGCCCAGGGCGGCCGCGGCGTGCTGTTGGGCGGCGTGCCGGGCGTAGCCCCGGCGCGAGTGGTGGTGATAGGCGGCGGCGTGGTGGGTTTGAATGCCGCGCGCATGGCCATGGGCGCCGGCGCAGAGGTCACCATCCTGGATAAATCGCTGCCGCGCTTGAAAGAAATCGACATGGTGTTCGGCGGCCGCATCAAGACGCTGGTGTCCAACTCCGCCAATATCGAAGACTGCCTGCGCGAGGCCGATCTGGTGATCGGCGCGGTGCTGATTCCGGGCGCGGCGGCGCCCAAGCTGGTGACGCGGCCGATGCTGAAGATCATGAAGCCCGGCGCGGTGCTGGTGGACGTGGCCATAGACCAGGGCGGTTGCTTTGAAACCAGCCGGCCCACCACGCACCAAGACCCCATTTATGTGGTGGACGGCATCGTCCATTACTGTGTAGCCAATATGCCCGGCGGCGTGGCGCGCACCTCCACTCAGGCGCTGACCAACGCCACGCTGCCGTACACGCTGGAACTGGCCAACAAGGGCTGGCGCCAGGCCTTGCTGGACAACGCTCATCTGCGCAACGGCCTCAACGTCTGTCGCGGCCGGCTCACTTACCAGGCGGTGGCTCAGGCGCTGGGTCACCCGTTCATCGACCCGATAGAAGCCATCAAGGCGGCTTCCTAACCCGTATCAAGGATTCGAAATGTTGCAAGCTATCATCGGCATACCCTGTGACATCAAGATGGTAGGCCCGTTGCCGTTCCACGCCGCAGGCGAAAAATACATCGCCGCGGCGGCCGGCGGCGCCGGCGGCGTGCCGGTGCTGCTGCCGGCGCTGGGCGACAAGACCGCGCTGAAGGACGTGCTGGAGCTGGTGGACGGCGTGCTGCTGCCAGGCTCGCTGTCCAATGTCGAACCGCACCGTTACGGCGGCGCGCCCAGCCGGCCCGGCACCATGCACGACCCGATGCGCGACGCCACCACCTTGCCGTTGATCCAGCAAGTGCTGGAGCAAGGCATCCCTCTGCTGGGCATCTGCCGCGGCTTTCAGGAAATCAACGTGGCGATGGGCGGGGAACTGTACCAGCACGTGCAGGAAGAAGAGGGCAAGCGGGATCACCGCGAGCCGGACACGCCGGACGTGGACGCGATGTACGCCTTGTCCCACTCGGTGCGTTTCGCCGATGACGGCCTGCTGCGGCAATGGACCGGCCAGGACTCCGCCATGGTCAATTCCCTGCACCAGCAGGGCATCAAGCGGCTGTCCGATCGCTTGATCTGCGAGGCGGTGGCCGACGACGGCCTGGTGGAGGCCTACCGCGTGCGCGACGCCAAGGGCTTCGCCTTCGCCGTGCAATGGCATCCGGAATGGAAGTACTGGGACAACCCGCTGTCCATGGCCATCTTCAAGGCATTTGGCGACGCCTGCCGCCAACGCCGCAACCAGCGGCAACGCGGGCCGCAATTAACCGAGACCTTGTGTCACCACTCGGAATAACACACACAGAGGAAGAACATCATGACCCATCAGATCAATGAATGGCTGCGAGAGCACCGAATCACTGAAGTCGAGTGTATCGTTCCCGACATGACCGGTGTGGCGCGCGGCAAGATCGTGCCCAAGGACAAATTCGTGTCCGACCCGGAAATGCGCCTGCCCGAAGTCGTGCTGATCCAGACCGTGACCGGGGACTACCCCGACGACAGCATGCTGGACCTGACCGACCCGGACATGGTGCTGGCCCCGGACCCGAACACCCTGCGCTTCGTGCCCTGGGCCGTCGACCCCACCGCGCAATTGATCTATGACTGTCAGCGCGCCGACGGCAGCCCGGTGGACGTGGCGCCGCGCAATGTGCTCAAACGCGTGATCGGCCTGTTTGACGAGATGGGTCTGGAGCCGGTGCTGGCCCCGGAAATGGAGTTCTACCTGCTGTCCCCCAACCCGGACCCGGATATCCCGCTGGCCGCGCCGGTGGGGCGAACCGGCCGCGCCGAGTTCGGCCGCCGTTCTTATTCCATTGATGCGGTCAATGAGTTCGACCCGTTGTTCGAGGACATCTACGATTACTGCCACGCGCAGAATCTGGAAGTGGACACCCTGATTCACGAAGTGGGCACCGCGCAGATGGAAATCAACTTTCTGCACGGCAACCCGCTGGAACTGGCGGACCAGGTGTTCCTGTTCAAGCGCACCGTGCGCGAGGCGGCGTTCCGCCACAATATGTACGCCACTTTCATGGCCAAGCCGATGGAAAACGAGCCGGGCTCGGCCATGCACATGCACCAGAGCCTGGTGGACAAGAACACCGGCCGCAATGTGTTCACCAATGAAGACGGCAGCCCGTCCGACCTGTTCTTCCACTACATCGCCGGCCTGCAGAAATACGTGCCCCAGTCCATGCCGTTGTTTGCGCCGTACGTGAACTCATTCCGCCGTTTGTCGCGCTATACCGCGGCGCCGACCAACGTCGAATGGGGTTACGACAACCGTACCGTGGGGCTGCGCGTGCCGCATTCCTCGCCGGCGGCGCGCCGCATTGAAAACCGCGTGCCCGGCGTGGACGTCAACCCTTATATCGCCATGGCCGCGACGCTGGCCTGCGGCTACCTGGGCATCATCAACAAGCTGCAACCCAGCGAGCCGCGCCAGACCGACGCGTATGAGCTACCTTACCAGTTCCCCAACTCCTCGGAGGAGTCCCTGGAGCAACTGGCTTCCTGCAAGGAAATGGCCGAGGTGCTGGGCGAACGCTTCGTCAGCATGTACGTGGGAATGAAGGAGAAGGAGTTCTCCGAATACTTCCGCGTGATCAGCCCGTGGGAGCGCAAGTTCCTGCTGCTGCACGTGTGATTTAGCTATGACATTGGGTTGATTTGTCCGTTAGAATCAGCCCGGACAGCCAGGATAAGCACTGAAAATACGCCAATGGCGAAGGAGGGGCGGCAGAGAACATCTACGCCCCGTTGGAGAATACTGGAAGGAAGTCCTATGCAGAATCAACAACGCACGACCGAACAATGGCGCCAACTGGATGCCGCGCATCATCTGCATCCGTTTACCGATACCCAATCGTTGAACCAGCAGGGCGCGCGGGTGATGACTCGCAGCGAGGGGATTTACCTGTGGGATTCCGAGGGCAATAAGATCATCGACGGCATGGCCGGCCTGTGGTGCGTCAATATCGGCTACGGCCGCAAGGAACTGTCCGAGGTGGCCAAGAGCCAGATGGACGAACTGCCCTTCTACAACACCTTCTTCAAGACCACCCACCCGGCCGTGGTGGAGCTGTCCCACCTGCTGGCGCAAGTGACGCCGGCCGGCTACGAACATGTGTTCTACACCAACTCCGGCTCCGAGGCGGTGGACACCATGATACGCATGGTGCGCCATTACTGGGACGTCCAAGGCAAGAAGGACAAGAAGACGCTAATTGGCCGCTGGAACGGTTATCACGGCTCCACCATCGGCGGTTCCAGCCTGGGCGGCATGAAGTATATGCACGAGCAGGGCGACCTGCCGATTCCGGGCATGGCCCACGTTGAGCAACCGTGGTGGTACAAATACGGCAAAGATCTGAGCCCGGACGAGTTCGGCGTGGTGGCCGCGCGCTGGGTGGAAGAGAAAATTCTGGAAATCGGTCCGGAAAAAGTGGCCGCTTTCGTGGGCGAACCCATCCAGGGCGCCGGCGGCGTGATCATTCCGCCGGCCACTTACTGGCCGGAAGTGGAGCGCATCTGCCGCAAATACGATGTGCTGTTGGTGGCCGACGAAGTGATCTGCGGCTTTGGCCGCACCGGCGAATGGTTCGGCTTTGAACACTTCGGCTTCCGCCCGGACATTTTCACCACCGCCAAGGGCTTGTCTTCCGGTTATCTGCCCATCGGCGCGGTGTTCGTGGGCGAACGCGTGGCCCAGGGTTTGATCGCCGGCGGCGATTTCAACCACGGCTTCACCTACTCCGGCCACCCTGTGGCCAGCGCGGTGGCGCGCGTCAATATCGAACTCCTGCGCGACGAAGGCATCATCGACCGCGTCAAGAACGAAACCGGTCCCTATATGCAGAAGCGCTGGCGCGAGACCTTTAGCCAGTTCGAGCACGTGGACGATGTGCGCGGCGTCGGCCTGATCCAGGCGTTCACCCTGGTCAAGGACAAGAGCAAGCGCGAGCTGTTCCCGGAGTTCGGCGACGTCGGTCTGATGTGCCGCGACATCTTCTTCAGCAACAACCTGATCATGCGAGCCTGCGGCGACCACATCGTGTCCGCGCCACCGCTGGTGATCAGCAAGGCTGAAATCGATGAAATGCTGGGCGTGGCCGCGCGTTGCATGGAGACATTCGAACGCAAGCTGAAGGACAGCGGCCTTGTCTGAGCCGGGGTCGCGCATGCGCTGGGATCAAGCCGGAGCGGTAAGCTCCGGCTTTTTTCTTGCGGCGCTTGGCGGGCGCTTGCCTGAAAATGACTTTGTCTTAGTGGTTTAAAGGCAGTGTCTCGACTTGGTTTCGTCATTTTTCAGCGCTAGTGAATATCACCCTCCATGTTTTTTGCAGCTGGGAAAGCGGGTTGATACAATTCAATCCGCTTTTTCTATTATGAATAGAATAAAAGTCGTGCTGTAATGGAAATCGCAGCGATCCGAAAAATCACAAAGACAGGACTTGACGCATGTTCGTCGGAATCGGGTACCTCATTATTCTTGGCTCCGTGCTGGGGGGATTCGTCGCTGCGGGTGGGCACCTCGCCGCGTTG
Source organism: Chromobacterium sp. Rain0013 (assembly GCF_015291765.1). Lineage (NCBI taxonomy): Bacteria > Pseudomonadati > Pseudomonadota > Betaproteobacteria > Neisseriales > Chromobacteriaceae > Chromobacterium > Chromobacterium sp. Rain0013. The sequence goes on along the minus strand of NZ_CP031514.1, from coordinate 3,744,834 downwards.
ATGCAGCCGCTGGAGGTGGTGATGATCGCGGGCGCCGCGCTCGGCGCTTTCGTGGTGGCCAACGGCGGCGCGCCGCTCAAGGCCACGATGAAGGCTTTCCCCACCGTGTTCAAGGGCTCGCCTTACAGCAAGGCCTTTTACATGGAGTTGTTCTCGCTGCTGTTCGAGATTCTGACCAAGGTGCGCAAGGAAGGCCTGATGTCCATCGAGGCCGACGTCGAGAATCCGGAAGCCAGTCCTGTCTTTTCCAAATACACCACCGTTCTGCACGACCACCATGTCGTGGAGTTCATCTGTGACTATCTGCGCCTGATGGTGGGCGGCAACCTCAACGCCTTCGAAATCGAGAACCTGATGGATGTGGAGATCGAAACCCACCATCACGAAGGCGAAGTGCCCGTCAACGCGGTTAAAGGCCTGGCCGACGGCCTGCCGGCCTTTGGTATCGTGGCGGCGGTCATGGGGGTGGTGCACACCATGGAGTCTGTGGGCGCGCCGCCGTCCGAACTGGGGATGCTGATCGCCCACGCGCTGGTGGGCACCTTCCTTGGTATTCTGCTGGCTTACGGCTTTGTCGGCCCGCTGGCCACCATTCTGGAGCACAAACTGGGAGACGGCACCCGGGTGTACCAGACCATCAAGGTGACTATTCTGGCCAGCCTCAACGGCTACGCGCCGCAAGTGGCGGTGGAATTTGGCCGCAAAGTCTTGGCTTCGCATGATCGTCCGTCCTTCAAGGAACTGGAAGATCATGTGAAACAGGCGAAGAAATAAGCGGGGGCGCGATCATGGCTGACGAATCGCAACGGCCCATTATCGTCAAACGCATCAAGAAGGGGGGCCACGGCCACCATGGCGGGGCCTGGAAGATTGCCTACGCCGACTTCGTGACCGCGATGATGGCCTTCTTCCTGCTGATGTGGCTGCTGGGTTCGGCCTCGCAGGGCACGCTGAACGGCATCGCCGAATACTTCAAGACGCCGCTGAAAGTGGCGCTGTCCGGCGGCGCCGGCGCCGGCGACGCCACCTCCGTGATCAAGGGCGGCGGCAACGATTTGACCAAACAGACCGGCCAGGTCAACAAGTCGGGCTCGCCGCAGGACGAGATCATGCGCAAGCAGCAGGAAAAAGTGGCAATGGAGCAGTTGCAGAACAAGATCCAGAGCACGGTGGATCACAGCGAACTGCTCAAGGAGTACAAGAATCAGCTCAAGCTGGAGATCACACCTGACGGGTTGAAGATCCAGATCGTCGATGAGCAGAACCGCTCGATGTTCGACTCCGGCAGCTCGCGCATGCTGCCGCATACTCGCGTGTTGCTGCAGCAACTGGCTAAAGAGCTGAACATGATGCCGAACAAGATCAGCATCTCCGGCCATACCGACGCCAAGCCCTTTGGCAGCGGCCAGGGCGGTTACAGCAACTGGGAACTGTCCGCGGACCGTGCCAACGCGGCGCGGCGCGAACTGGTGGCCGGCGGCCTGCAGGACAACAAGGTGTTGCGCGTGGTGGGCCTGTCTTCGGCCAACCCCTTGGTCAAAACCAATGTGTTCAGCCCGGAAAACCGGCGCATCGCCATCGTGGTGCTGAACAAGGAAGCGGAGAGCAATATCCTCAACGACGGCTACAAGCCGCAGATGAACCAGGAAGTGATCGGCGGGCCCGCGGAAAGCGGGGCCGAGCCAGCCGCCGCGCCGGCGGAAACGCCGGCCAAATAATCCTGATGCGAGCGTTGCCTTGTTGAGCCGCTTGCGTCATCTTGGCCTGCAACTGCTGGCTGCGTTGGCGGCGATGTTTTTCGTCGCGCCCGCCGCCCAGCCCCTGGGTTGGGCGATCCTGCAAGGCCTGTGCGCGGCGGCCTTGGCCATTTTCATGCGTTTGCCCGGCTGGCAGCGCTTGCTGCACGGCTTGTTTGTGCCCGCGCTGGCCTTGATGCATCAGGCGGCCTTGCCGTCCTGGGTGTATTTGCTGGGGTTGGCGCTGACTTTCGCGCTGGGCCGCAACGCCGTGCTGGAGCGTGTGCCCTTGTATCGCTCCTCGGCCCAGGCGGCGGAGCGCCTGGCCGAACTCCTGCCGGGGCGGGCCGCCTTGCTGGAGGCCGGCTGCGGCGACGGCAGGCTGGCGGTCTGGCTGTGCCGGTTGCGGCCGGATCTCCGGGTGAGGGCGCTGGAAAGCGCCTGGGGCAGTTGGCTGTTGGCCCGCGCGCGCTGGTGGTTGGCCCGGCGGCCGCGGCGGTTGGAGTTCTCCTGCCGCAGTTTTTGGCGGGAGCCGTGGGGAGAGTACGATGCGGTCTATGTGTTTCTGTCCCCGGAGCCGATGGCGCGCGTCTGGCGCAAGTTTGTGGCTGAGGGACGGCCCGGCAGCCTGCTGGTCAGCAATACTTTCGCCGTTCCCGATGTCGAACCCGATGAACGCATCCCGCTGGGAGGCGCTTTGCAAACCGAACTACTGATCTGGCGCCACCCTCATGGAGCTTGCTAACTGGATCAAGTCCATCGCCGAACGGCGCTGGCCGATTCTGCCCAATACGCTGGGCGAGCTGAAGGACATCTGCGCTCGCCACAGCGATCTGATCAATTTCACCGACCTTGCCAATCTCTGTTTGTCCGATCCCTTCCTGCTGTTGGACTTGGTCCGGGTGGTGGGCGGTTCGCGCGCCTTGCAACGCAATGAGAGCATCCCCTCGGTGGAGCAGACGCTGCTGCTGATGGGGCTGGAGGCGGTCACCAACCGCTTTGGCCGCGTCGCGGCGCTGGAAGCGGTGCCGGACAAGCTGGACGTGGAGGTGTTGGAGGCCGTGGAGGATTGGCTGGGCCGCTCCCGGGTGGCGGCCTTGCTGATCAAGGAGTGGCTCTCTTTGCAGGGCGATCACAAGGTGGAGGACTGTTTCGTGGCCGCCTTGCTGTACAATCTGCCCGCCTGCTTGTTCATGATGCAGCGCAATCAGTTGCCGGACCGCCCGCTGCTGCAGGAAATGTCCAACGCCTTCGATTGCGATTACGCTCAGGTGCTGGAGCAATTCATCAAGCTGATGCCTTTGCCAACCGGCCTGAACGCCTTGCTGGGGCCGGGCAGCCAGACCAAGCGCCGCCAGTTGCTGCGCCTGGCGATGGCCACCGCCAACTCTTTGGAGCAGGGCACTTGGCGCAGCACCTGGCAGGTGGGGGTGGAGGCCGCGGCCAAGCTGATAGGCTGCGCGCCGTATCTGGCGCATCAGGCGGTGGTGCACGCGGCTTTGTCGGTGGCGCGCCACCCCAGGGCGGTGGGTTATACATACCCGGTGCGCAGCCTGTTGATGCTGGAAGGCGAGTATAAGCGCCCAAGTTTGCAGAAAACCGCCGCTTTGAGCGACGTCGAGCAGATGGAGAAGGCGATACGCGAATCCATCCGCCACCTGGCCAACGACCTCAAGTTCGAGCGGGTACTGTATTACCGCTATGATCAGGACGCGCATGCGTTGAAACTGCGTTATCAGTTGGGCTTGGGCGATAGCCACCCGTTGCGCAAGCTGTCCTTGGGGCTGGAGCCGGGCTCCTTCTTCGCGGTGTTGACCAGCAAGCCGCAAAGTTTTCACGCGCCGGCCTCGGTGCGCCAGCAGTTGGAGCGGCGCTACGAGGATCTGTTTTTCGAGCATGTCGGGGACAATGAATTCGCCCTGATCACCCTGTTTGTCGGGCACGCGCTGTCCGGCGTGTTCTATGTCGACAACGGCCATAGCGGCCAGGCGATCGACGAGGACAGTTATCACCGATTTAAGGATTTAGTGGCGCGCCTGACCCTGCTGCCGCAATAGGACACATGTCGTACATCAGCAAAACCATCACCTCCGCCCATAACGACGAAATCAAGCAATTGGCGCGCTTGGCGCAGAGCCCGCGCGAACGCCGCAAGCAACAAGCGATGTTGCTGGAGGGCATTCATCTGACCGAGTCCTGTCTGGACGCCGGCATCGTGCCCGAGCGGGTGTATCTCAACGAGGTGGCGGCAGCGCATCCGGAGGTACAAGCCTTGTTGCGGCGTCTGAGCGCGCCGACTGTCGTGATCACGGTGCCGGAAACCGTGCTCGCCAAGGCCACGGCACTGGCTACCGCCGGGGAGTTGCTGGCCTTGTGCCCACGGCCGCAGCCGCGCCCCAGCCCGGCGGGCGCGTCCCGGGTGATGCTGGAGGATATACAGGACCCGGGCAATCTGGGCACCATCTTGCGCTGCGCGGCCGCGGCGGGGGTCCGCGATGTGGTGCTCTCCAAGGGCTGCGTCGATGTGTATTCGCCCAAGGTGCTTCGCGCCGGCATGGGCGCGCACTTCGTGTTGAACATCCATGAACAAGTCGATTTGTGCGCGGAGCTGGCGCGCTACGACGGCCGCAAGCTAGTGACTCATCTGGAGGGCTCCACCTCGCTGTACGCGCAGGATTTGCGCGGGCCGGTGGCTTTCGTGTTTGGCAACGAGGGCGCCGGCGTCAGCGCCGAGGCGCTGGCCCTGGCCGATGCGCGGGTGAGGATTCCGATGCCGGGCCATGCGGAATCGCTGAATGTGGCGATGGCGGCGACGGTGTGCTTATTCGAGCGGGTACGGCAGCTGGAAGTGGCGGCCGGTTGAGCCGCACCCTCCGCCGCTAGAAATAGAGAGGGACGTGTGGAGCGTTTTGCGTTGGCGGAGCGGATTCTGCCGAGCTATCAGTATGTTGAAACCCACTCCCGGATTTTGCCGGCGGTGTCGGGTTCGGTGTTGGACGCGGTGCAGCGCATTGCGCCGGCGGACGATCCCTGGGCGCGGCGCTTCATGGCGCTGCGCGAGCTGCCCGGCCGCCTGAGCGGCGCCTTGCCCGGCAACCGGCCGCCGTTCGGCATGCACAGTTTCACGCCGCTGGCGCGCGACGGCGATAGGGAATTGACGCTGGGTCTGGCGGGTGCGTTCTGGCGCGCGGACTTCGGTCTGCGCGAGACCGGCGGCCTTGAGGATTTCATGGCTTTGAACGAGCCGGGCGTGGCCCGGCTGTTGTTGAGTTTCCATTGCGAAACCGTCGCAGAGGGTGTTCGCCTATCGACTCAAACCCGCGTGCATTGCCCCGACGCGGCCACCCGTTTGCGGTTTGCTCCCTACTGGTATTTGATCCGGCCGGTTAGCGGCCTGATCCGTCTGCGCATGCTGCGGCAGGTGGAGCGGGAGTTGTTGCGCGGCGAGGCAATGGCTTGAGTCTTCGCGTATGAATATTGAGTAGCGATTGGTTTTTATTTTGGCTGGTTTGCTTTATCATGCGTCGGTGATATTTAAACGGCAAATTGAAAGACGGGAAACCAGTACATATGAATGAATCCGCGCTTGACTCTTCCGCATCCCGCCTTGGCGGGCTGTCCTCTCTTGTGCAGCAACAATGGGTCACTATCGCCCTAGTCCTCGCCAACCTGATGGTATACATCTGGATGGGCGCTTCTGGCGTCTCCTGGACCGAGCCCGACCCCGAGCACTTGGTGAGCTGGGGCGCCAATTTGGCGCCGTTCACTTTGAGCGGCGATAGCTGGCGGCTGTTGAGCAGCATGTTCGTGCATGGCGGGGCCATGCATTTGTTGCTCAATATGTATATGTTGCTGCTGATTGGCCCCTTGGCGCAAAAGCGCTTTGGCGGTGTTGGTTTCCTGGCGATTTATCTTTCCGCCGGCTTGGCGGCGGGCCTGGTCAGCGCTTGGTGGTACGGCACGCATCCGGTGACCAATCTGCTGATGCAGAGCAGCATCCGCCTGGTGGCCAGCGTGGGCGCGTCCGGCGCCCTGATGGGCCTAGCCGGCGCCTTGTGCGTGGCCGGCCTCAGCGACGCCGACATGGGCGGTTCGCAGGGCAAGGCCTTGGCGCAAGTGGTGCTGCTGAATCTGGGCATGGGCTTCATGGTGTCCGGCGTGGACCAGGCCTGCCATATCGGTGGCTTGTTGGCCGGCCTGCCGCTGGGCGTGCTGGGCTGGTTGGACCGATTGAAGCGGCGTCCGCTGCAACGGTTGTTGATGTTCATCGCGCTGGCCGGGGCGGCGGCGCTTGGCGCGCATCAGGCGAGCCTAGCGTTGGGTTCCGAAGATTTGAGCGAGCTGGCGGCGCAGTTGCGTCAACAGCAGGCCGCCGAGCCCGCGCAGCCTTGACGCTGCAAGCCGCTAATCCATCGGAATGTAAACTTCGCCGCGCATCAGCGGCCTGGCGGTGCGGGTCATCACCACCTCGCTGATGGTCCAGCCGTATTCGGCGGAGTGGCCCAGCACCGCTTCCACGGTTTGCTTGCCGCTGGCGTGGCTGAAGGTCAGCGGCATGCCGCGCACCGGCGCGCCGGCCAATTGCTGAGGCAGCGTGCCCTCGGTGGAGCAGGCGCAAGCCAGCGCGATGGCGCCGGTGCCGGTGAAGGCGTGGTGCAGCGAGCGGCCGGAGGTCAGGATGCGGGCGTTGATCTGGCAATCCTCGTCCCGGCTTTCCGACAGCAGGCTGATTCGCGGCGAGCCCGGCCGTTCGCGCCGGGCGGCGAAGATGTCGGGGGCCAAGCCCATGACCACGGCGGCGATTTCCCGCGCCCATTCCAGCCGGTGGCGCGCGGTTTCCTGCAGGGCAGCCATTTCCTCATCGCCCTTGAGGCCGAAATCCCGGGCCCGAACGAATACTGTGGGGTTTCCGGCATCCACCAGGGTGGCTTCCACTCGGCTGCCGTCCGGCAGCGCCAGTTCGTCCACCAGCTTGCCGGTGGGGTAGAGTTCGCCGGAACTGCCGCCGGCAGGGTCCAGGAAACGCAGCCGGATCGGCGCGCCGGGAAAGGCGACGCCGTCGATGTGGTAGTCGCCCTGCCAGACGGGCTGGCCGTGCATGATTTCCAGTTCCGCGATGATGCGCTTGCCAACATTGGCCTGCCAGATGCCGATGGAGGCCACGCCGTCGCGCGGCTCCACCAGTTTTTCCATGACCGCGAACAGCGGCACCGCGGCGCTGAGGTTGCCGCAGTTGCCGGACCAGTCTATCAAGGCGTGTTCTATCGACACATGGCCGAACAGGCAATCGACGTCGCAGTCTTCGCGCCGCGACGGGCTGAGGATCATCACCTTGCTGGTGCTGGCCCGGCCGGTGCCCAGGCCGTCTATCTGCTTGCCGTGCGGGTCCGGGCTGCCAATGGCGCGCAACAACATGCGTTCCCAGGTTGAGGTATCCTCGGGCAGCACGTCGGCGCGGATGAACAGACCCTTGCTGGTGCCGCCGCGCATCAGCGTGGACGGCAGGCGATAGATCGAGGCCATGTCAGTGCGTCTCCAGTTGCTCCTTGCGGACGGCGATGGCGCGGGTCCGGGCGCGGTCTATCGCTTCCGGAAGGGTGCGCTTGTCTTCCCACTGACGGGCGATGCCGCCGGCATCCACCGCCAGCGCCGCGTCCAGCAGCGCGGACAGATAGTCCGCCTGCGGATAGGGCCGGTCGTGAAAACCCAAGCGTCCGCGCGCGTCCGCGCGGCAGGCGTCCAGCATCAGCAAGAAGCGCTCCGGCCGCCGCAAGGCGTCGGTTTGCTTGAACAATCGTAGTATTGTGCTTGGCTTTAATTCGAAAGCACAGTGTACTTTGGTATGGCTCAATAGCGTGATGCGCGCCAGGTCGCGGCAGTCCGCCGGCACGCGCAAGCGCTGGCATAAGGCCAGCAGCGGCGCTTCGCCGGCGGCCTCATGGCCGATGTGGCGCGGCAGCACCTCCGCCGGCGTCAGCGCCTTGCCCAGGTCGTGGGTCAGCGCGGCGAAGCGCGCCGTTAGCGGCAGTCCTTCGGCGGCGGCGCAGTCGAGCACCCGCATCACGTGGTCGCCGGTGTCTATCTCCGGATGATGGTCGGCGCGTTGCGGCACGCCAAAGAGTGCGTCCACTTCCGGCAGCACGCGGGCAAGGGCGCCGCAGGCGCGCAGGGCCAGGAACATGCGCGATGGCCGCTCCTCCATCAAACCCTTGGCTAATTCCTGCCATACCCGCTCCGCCACCAGGGCGTCGGCTTCGCCGTCCGCCACCATTTTCCGCATCAGCGCCATGGTGTCGTCGGCCACGGTGAAGCCGAAACGGGCGGCGAAACGCGCCAGCCGTAAAATACGCACCGGGTCTTCGGCGAAGGCGGGGCTGACGTGGCGCAAAACGCCGGCTTCGAGGTCGCGCCGGCCGTGGTAGGGGTCGATCAGGCTGCCGTCCGGGGCTTCGGCGATGGCGTTGATGGTCAGGTCGCGCCGCGCCAGGTCCTGCTCCAGCGTCACGTCCGGCGCGGCGTAGACGGCGAAGCCGTGGTAGCCCTTGCCGGTTTTACGTTCGGTGCGGGCCAATGCGTATTCTTCGTGGGTGTCCGGGTGCAGGAACACCGGGAAGTCCTTGCCCACCGGTTTGTAGCCCAGCGCCAGCATTTCTTGCGGACTGGCGCCCACCACCACCCAGTCACGGTCTTTTACCGGTAGTTTCAGCAGGCGGTCGCGCACGGCACCGCCGACGATATAGCATTGCATTGATTCTTTCCGTTCAGCGCGCAATCTGGCGGCGGTAGGCGGACATTGTCAGATTGAATTCATCGCTGCCCAGCAAGCCCGGCGCCAAGGCTTCCAGGGCGGTGGGGCTGAAGCCCAGCAACGCGGAGGGGAAGGGTTGATCGCTGATGTTGTCCACGCTTAGCGAGCGCACATTGTCGCGGCTGATCAGCGTAGGTCCGGGCAGGCATTCCATTAACGCGGCCTGCAGCATGGCCAGGCTTTGCGGCAGCGCGATCACCGGCCGCGGCTTGCCGATGTGGCGGCCCACCAGGCTCACCAGTTCCGCCAGCGTGTAGACGCCGGGGCCGGCCAAGTCCAGGTTCTGGCCGATGGCGGCGCGGCGCGACAGGCTGGCCTCCACCGCATGGGCCACGTCGCCGGCCCAGATCGGCGCGAAGCGCGTATGCGCGCCGGCCAGCGGCAGAAAGGGCGCTTTGCGCAGCAGGCTGGCGAACATATTGAGGAAGCTGTCGCCATGGCCGAACACCACCGACGGCCGCAGTATGGTCCACTCCAGGCCGCTCTCGCGCACGCGGGCCTCGGCGCGGCCCTTGCTTTGCTGGTACAGGCTGGGGCCGCGTTCATCGGCGCCCAGCGCGCTGATATGGATCAGCCGGCGCACGCCCAGGCTTTGGCAGGCCGCGATGACTTTTTCGGTCAATTGCACATGGGCTTTGTCGAACTGCGCGGCGTTGCCGTGCAGGATGCCCACCATATTGATCACCGCGTCGTGGCCGGAAATCAATGATTTCAGCGCTTCCGGGTGGTGAATGTCCGCCTCCACCAGCTGCGCGCCGGGCAGTACCAGCAGCGAGGCCTTGGCGCGTTCGCGCCGGCGGGTGGCGATAGTCAGTTGGCAGCCTTGTTCGGTCAGGCGTTCCGCGATGTAGCTGCCGATGAAGCCGCTGCCGCCGATGATGCAGATGCGTTGATACGTCATGGGTTCCCTTTCTTCGTGCCTGTTCAAAGCCCGCTGCGCGTCGGCGATACGGCGTTAAAAAACGATTTCGAAAAGCTCATACAGCGCATGTAGATTTCGCTTTCTCAATGGTTTCGCCTTGTCTCGTTCTAGCTCGCTAGCCTTTGAACAGGCTCTTTATGGTGCTTGTGGGAGAGGGCGCCGCCCTTGGGGCGGCGCAGGTTTTCAGCGCGCCGGCACCACGCCCATGCGGTTCTTCAAGGAGATGTTGGCGTGGCCGAAGGTGCTGGAGTAGTAAGCGGCGTTGGCCATCACCTTCTGCACGTAGTCGCGGGTCTCGGTGAAGGGGATGGTTTCCGCGTAGATGGTGCCGTCCAGCGTACGGTCCGCTTGCCAGGCGCGCGCGCGGCCGGGGCCGGCGTTGTAGGCGGCGGTGGCCATCACTTCGTTGCTGGACAGGCTGTCCAGCACATAGCGCAAATACCAGGTGCCCAGTTGCACATTGGTTTCGATGTCGTTGACCGCGTACTGGCCCAGGCCGATTTTTTTGGCCACCCATTTGGCGGTGGCCGGCATCAGTTGCATCAGGCCGGATGCGCCGACGCCGGAGCGCGCCATGGTGATGAAGCGGCTTTCCTGGCGGATCAGTCCGTAGACCCAGGCGTCGTCGATATCCAACTGTTTGGCGTAACGCTGGGTGACATCGCGGTAGGGCGTCAGATAGCGCAGCGAATAATCGTGTTCTTCCTTGGTGCGCTCGGCGCTGTAGATGGCCATGTCGTAGAAGCTGGCGCGGCGGCCCACTTCGGCGGCGGCCAGCAGTTCGATGTCGCTGCGGTTGCGCATCGCCCAGCGCCATTCGCGCTGCGCGTCGGCGCGGAATTCAGGCTTGACGTGGCGTTCGGCCAGCTCCAGCAGCGCCAGCGCGCGCTTGACCGCCGGTTCCTCGCTCATCTGCTTGATGTCGTCCTTGCTGGGGCCGCTCTTGCTGGCCGGGGTGGACAGGCTGTTGCCTAGCTCTTCCAGCGAAAGCAGCGCGTAGTAGTTGTGGCCTACGCTGGCCTGGCTGAACAGCGGCGTGGCTTCGTTCTGCCGGGCCAGCTGTTGCAGCGAGCGGCCGCGCCAGTAGCGCCAGGCCGGCTTGGCGCCGACGTTGGCCGGCATGGAGCGGATGATTTTCTCCAGCTGGGTCCATTGCTCCAGACGCAGGGCGGAGCGCGCCCACCATTCCCATTGTTCGGCGGTCAGTTGATCGGCGTCGGCTTTGTCGAACCATTGCAGCGCCTGAGCCGCCTGCTGTTTGCGTGCCGACAGCAGCGCCAGCTGGCCCCAGGCGAAGCCGGCGCGCTCCTTGCTTAAGGATTTTTCGTGTTCGAGCAGCTTGCCCAGGCCGTTGCTGATATTGGCCTTGCCCTTGATTACGATGTCGTAGACGGCCGCTTCCTGACCGCCGGGGGTGGACAGGTCGGCGGTGGCGGGTTTGCTGAGCGCGGCATTGTCCAGCGGCAAGCCGGTATTGGAAGCCAGCTGGCGGGCCTGGCTCAGGTAGTTGCCGGCCAGCAGCAGGCGAGCGCGTTGCCACAGCCAGTCCCGTTTCAGGACGCCGCGCCGCGCCGCCTCGGCGATCAGGCGGTTGCAGCCCTCAGGCAGCGGCCGGCTTTCCAGGAAACGGTCCAGGTCGGTGGGCGTCTTGCCCTGATTGAGTTCGTTGAGCTGGCCGTAACAGCTGGATTCTTCGTCACGGCCTTCCGGCGGCAGTTTTTTCCATTCCGCGGCGAAGCGGCTCCAGCTTTCGCGAGCTGCCAGCTTTTTCAGCCATTCGTTGCGCACGCGCTCGGGCATCAGGCCTTCGTCCACGCGGGCCAGAAAGTTTTGGGCCGGGCCGTCGTCGTCGCTGTCCAGCGCCTTGAGCGCCAGCCAGTAGGCCGGGTAGTCCTTCAGCGGGTAGTTGGACGGCATGCCGCCCGCCAGGCTGGCCAGCTGCCCCAGCTTGTTGCCGCGAAAGGCGTCGCGGGCGGCGATCAGTTCGTCGTCGGCGCCCGCAAAGGCGGGCAGGGCGGCCGTCAGCGCCAGGCTGAGGGCGAGCATGCGGCTTGGGGCGGTGAATGTCATAGGGTTCATGATCCGGTTTCGTCTTTATTATCCGGCGCTGAGCGCCGCTTTGGTTCAGACCCGCGCGCGGCGGGTAAATTCTTCGCGTCCTATTTGCGCCAGAAGGCCGGCGTGAACAGGATCAGCAGGGTAAACACTTCCAGCCGGCCCAACAGCATGGCCAGGCTGCAAATCCATATTTGAAAGTCGGACAGCGACGCATAGTTCGACGCCGGGCCGACCACGCCGAGCCCTGGCCCGGCGTTGTTGATCGAGGCGATCACCGCGGTGAAGGCGCTGAGAAAATCCAGGCCGCTGGCGATCAGCGCGAAGCTTAATATCACTATGCACATGCAGTAGACAAATATGAAGCCCATTACCGACAGCATGACGTCTTGCGGCACCACTTTGCCGCCGATTTTCACCGGCCGCACCGCTGCCGGGTGCAGCAGCCGCGTCATTTCGTTGATGCTCTGCTTGCTCAGCATCAGGGTGCGAACCATCTTGATGCCGCCGCCGGTGGAGCCGGAGCAGGCGGTGATGCTGGACAGGAACAGCATCCACAAAGGCACGAAGATGGGCCAGCGCGCGTAGTCCACGCTGGCGAAGCCGCTGTCGGTGGCGATGGAGATCAGGTTGAAGCTGACGTGGCGCAACGCGGTGGGGAAGTCGTAGACATGGTGGGCCCACAGGTAGACGCTCATCGCCAGGATGCTGCCCAGCAGCAGCCACAGCATGGCCTTGGCTTCCGGGTCGCGCAGGTAGGCGCGTAGCGAGCGCTGGCGCAGCGCCAGGAAGTGGGTGGCGAAGTTCATCGCGCCGACTATCATGCCGAAGCTCAGGATCAGTTCCACCGGCAGCGAGTCGAAGGCGCCGACGCTACTGTCGCGGGTGGAAAAGCCGCCCAGCGACAGCGCGGCGAAGGCGTGGCACACCGCGTCCAGCCAGCTCAGGCCGGCGGCTTTCAGCGCCAACGCCACCGCCAGCGTCCAGCCGCTGTAGACCAGCCACAGGTTCTTGGCGGTTTCGGTGATGCGCGGCGCCAGCTTGCTGTCTTTCATCGGCCCCGGCGTTTCCGCCTTGTACAGCTGCATGCCGCCGATGCCGAGAATGGGCAGTATCGCCACCGCCAGCACGATGATGCCCATGCCGCCCATCCAATTGAGGAAATGGCGCCAGAAGTTGAGCGATGCCGGCAGGGTGTCCAGGCCGCTGATTACCGTGGAGCCGGTGGTGGTGAGGCCGGACATCGCTTCGAAGAACGCATGGCTGAACGGCATGTCCGGACGCGCCAGCATGAAGGGAAAGGAGGCGGTAATGGCAAACCCCACCCACAGCGTTGTCACCAGAATGAAGCCGTCGCGAGGCTTCAGTTCTCGCTGGTAACGCCGGGTGGCGGACCACAGCGTCAGGCCGATGGCCAGCCCGGCCACGGCGGCGGTGACGAAGGTGTCCAGCGCGCCGTCGCGGTACAAGATGGAGACCAGCGCCGGCGCGAGGAAGGTGCAGGAAAACAGCATGATCAGCTTGGACAGCACGTAGAGGATGGCGAGTATCTTGCGCATGTCTCAGTCCCGCGGCTGATAGAACTCGAGCGGCAAGCCGTCCGGATCGGCGCAGAAGAAAAAGCGAGCGCCGGTGTATTCGTCCACGCGGATATCCTCCACCGCCACGCCTTCGGCCAGCAGGTTTTGGCGACAGGAGGCGATGTCGGAGCAGGCGAAGGCCAGGTGGCGCAGGCCGCAGGCTTCCGGCCGCGTGGGGCGAGGCGGCGGAGACGGAAAGCTGAAAAGCTCCAGCTGGCCGCCGCCCGGTATCGCCAGGTCCAGCTTCCAGGACTGGCGCTCCGCTCGCCAGTGCTCGGCCAGCACTGGCAGGCCCAGTATGCGGTGGTAGAAGTCGCGCGAGCGGGCGTAGTCTGAGGCGATGATCGCCACGTGGTGCAAGCCGGTGAGGTGCATGGTCACAGAAAGCCCAGTTTGACCTGAATGAGTTTTTCCACCTGGCGGATCACCCGGCGGCGCGATAGGAAGATGATCAGATGGTCGCCGTTTTCCACCGTCAGATCGTGATGCGCCATCAGCACCTGTTCGCCGCGGATGGCCGCCACGATGTGGCTGCCGTGGGGCATGTCGATTTGATCGATGCGGCGGCCGGTCAGCCTTGATTGTTGCGCGTCGCCGTGGATGATGACCTCCATCGCCTCGGACGCGCCGCGGCGCAGCGGATGCACCGCCTCCACGTCGCCCTGGCGGATATGGGCCAGGATGGAGCCGATGGTGGACAGGTGGGGAGAAATCACAATGTCGATGCGATGGCCTTCCAGCAGGTCCACATAGCTAGTGCGGTTGACCAGCGCCACCACCCGTCGCGCGCCCATGCGCTTGGCCAGCAGCGTGGACATGATGTTGTCTTCGTCGTCGTTGGTCAGCGCGCAGAACACGTCCATCTCGTCCACGTTCTCGGCGTCCAGCAGCTCTTCGTCGGTGGCTTCTCCGCGCAGCACCAGCGCGTGCTCCAGCCGTTCCGCCAGCCACTGAGCGCGCTCCGGCCGCGTCTCTATCACTTTGACGCTGAAATCGTTTTCCAGCAGTTTGGCGAGCCGGTAGCCGATGTTGCCGCCGCCGGCGATCATGATGCGTCGCAAGGGCCGCTCGCTGAAGCGCAGCTCCTTGAGCATCGCCTGCACGTGTTCGCGCGCTGCGACGAAGAACACCTCGTCGCCTTCCTCCAGCACGGTGTCGCCGTCCGGCACCAGAAGTTTGTCCCGGCGGTGGACGGCGCAGACGCGGCAATCCGCGTCCGGCATGTGTTCGCGGATATTGCGCAGCGGCATGCCCAGCAGCCGTCCGCCGGAGTGGGCGCGCGACACCACCAGCTGCAGCTTGCCGTCGGCGAAGTCCAGCACTTGCAGCGCGCCGGGGTAGGCGAACAGCTGATAGATGTGGTCGGTGACGATCTGTTCCGGACAGATGGCGGACTCGATGCCGAAATGGGCGAGCGGGTCGCCGTGCTCGGACGCCAAGTAGTCGCTGGAGCGGATGCGGGCGATGCGGGTGGGGATGTTGAAACAGGCTTCGGCCATCTTGCAGGCCACCAGATTGGTTTCATCGTCGCGGGTCAGCGCCAGCACCATGTCGCTGTCCGCCGCGCCGGCCTCGGCCAGCACCTGCGGGTGAGCGGCGTTGCCGGCCACGGTGCGGATGTCCAGCCTGTCCTGCAGCTGCTTGAGCCGCGCGGCATTTTGATCCACCACCGTGATGTCGTTGTTTTCCGAAAGCAGGTTCTCCGCCACATTGGCGCCGACCTGTCCGCCGCCGAGAATCAGAATCTTCACCGCGTTGGCCTGATTGTTGGTTTGTTTATGCAATTTTAACGGTTAGTGAGGCCGCTTGCTTGTCGATTAAAAAAGCAAATCAGCAGCCTTGGCACAATCAATTAGACGAATTTGCCGTCAGCTATCAGAATGCACCAATCGATTTATTAAACCTGTCAGTCAATCCAAACAAGGAGTCTCGCCATGTTGCAAAACCGTGAAGGCCAACGCGTACCGAATGTCACTTTCCGTGTTCGTGACAACAACGAGTGGAAAGATGTCAGCACCGCCGAGCTGTTCGACGGCAAAACCGTAGCGGTGTTCTCGCTGCCGGGCGCGTTCACCCCCACATGTTCTTCTACCCACCTGCCGCGCTTCAACGAGCTGGCGCCGGCCTTCTTCGCCAACGGGGTGGATGCCATCCTGTGCGTATCGGTCAACGACACCTTCGTGATGAATGAATGGGCCAAGGACCAGGAAGCTCAGAACCTGGTGATGATTCCGGACGGCAACGGCGATTTCACCGAGGGCATGGGCATGCTGGTGGACAAGCAGGACCTGGGCTTCGGCAAGCGCAGCTGGCGCTACTCCATGCTGGTGAAGGACGGCGTGGTGGACAAGATGTTCATCGAGCCGCAAGAGCCGGGCGATCCGTTCAAGGTGTCCGACGCCGATACCCTGCTGGATTACATCAACCCCAGCGCCAAGAAGCCGGACCAAGTGGTGGTGTTCTCCAAGACGGGCTGCCCGCACTGCGCGCGCGCCAAGGCGGTGCTGAGCGAAAACGGCTACGACTTCGTTGAAGTGCCGCTGGACAACAAGGTGCGCGGCAAGGTGCTGGGCGCCGTAGCCGGCAAGATGACCGCGCCGCAGGTGTTCATCAACGGCCAGCTGATCGGCTCCGCCGACGAAGTGGAAAAGTACTTCTCCAAGTAAGCCTCAACCGTGTTCGTCCCCCGGTGGCTCGGGCCCTGACGCCTCCGGAGTTGTTGCGGGCCGGATGCTCCGTCCGGCCCTTTTTTTACCGGGATACGAGACGGCATGCCCAGCGTGCCGTGCCGTATCCCGATACCGAAAGGAATGAGATGCATACCTTGAACATCGATGTCGCCGTGATCGGCGCCGGCACCGCCGGCCTCGCAGCCTACCGCGCCGCCAAGGCTCGCGGCGCCAGCGCCGTGGTCATTGAAGGCGGCCCTTACGGCACCACCTGCGCCCGCGTCGGCTGCATGCCGTCCAAGCTGCTGATCGCCGCCGCCGAGGCCGCGCACCAGCCGCGCCACAGCGCGCCCTTCGGCGTGCATATCGATGGCGAAGTGCGCATCGACGGCCGCGAGGTGATGGACCGAGTCAAGCGGGAGCGCGATCGTTTCGTCGGCTTCGTGCTCAATGGCGTGGAAAGCATTCCGCCGCAAGACCGGCTGCGCGGTTACGCCCGCTTTATCGACAACACCACTTTGCAGGTAGACGAACACACGTTGGTGCAAGCGCGCCGCGTCGTGATCGCCACCGGTTCTTCGCCGTTGATCCCGCCGCCGTTTCAGGCCTTCGGCGACAAATTGATCATCAACGACGATGTGTTCGACTGGGAAACGCTGCCGGAAAGCGTGGCGGTGTTCGGTCCCGGCGTCATTGGTCTGGAACTGGGTCAGGCGCTGTCCCGGCTGGGCGTCAAGGTACGCGTGTTCGGTCGCGGAGGCGGCGTTGGGCCGCTGTCCGATCCGGCGGTGCGCGACTACGCCAGCCTGACGCTGGGCCGGGAGTTTTATCTGGACCCGGACGCCAAGATACTGGAAATGGGTTTGGCCGACGGCAAGGCGCAAATCCGCTACGTCAACCTGGACGGCGAGGAGGTTTGCGAGCGTTTCGATTACGTGCTGGCCGCCACCGGCCGCGCGCCCAATGTGCGCGGCCTGGCGCTGGAGAACGCCGGTCTGGAGTTGGATGCGGGCGGCGTGCCCAAGTTTGATCCGCGGACCCTGCAGTGCGGGAACTCGCCGGTTTTCATCGCAGGCGACGCCAATAACATCCTGCCGCTGTTGCACGAGGCCGCGGACGAAGGCAAGACCGCCGGCGACAATGCCGCGCTGTATCCGGCGGTACGGCCCGGCCTGCGCCGCTCCAGCATCGCCGTGGTGTTTTCCGACCCGCAAATGATGATGGTGGGCAGCCGCTTCGCCGATTTGCCGGAGGGCGAATTCGTGGTGGGCGAAGTCAGTTTCGAAGATCAGGGCCGCAGCCGGGTCATGGGCGTCAACCAAGGCTTGCTGCATGTTTACGCCGATCGCGCCAGCGGCCGCTTCATAGGGGCGGAAATGATAGGCCCGCGCGCCGAGAACCTGGCCCACTTGCTGGCCTGGAGCCATCAGCAAGGCCTGACGATCGCCCAGATGCTGGAGATGCCGTTCTACCACCCGGTGATAGAGGAAGGCCTGCGCACCGCGCTGCGCGACGCCGCGGCCAAGGTGCTTGCTTAAAGCTTGCCGCGCTGGATGCCCCGGTTTCGGTCCGCATCCGGCACCGCACGCCCGCTTATGGTCCCCGCCATGGCGGGCTTTTTTATGGCGCCGCCGTTAAGACCCTGTTCAATGTCCACTGTGCTTCAGCGAGATTTTAGGCAAGAGCGTTGAAAACCATCTCAAACCGCTTTTTCGCTCGTTTTCGCCTTGCCTCGCTGTTTGGTGAAAGGCAGCGGATTATCAGCGCCTGTTGTGCATCTCCCCAAGCCAGGCAAGATCGCCGGTGAATTATTTGGAGAAATGCATGAACCATGAACGTATGGCGCTGTGCGTGGCGGGAATCGGGTTGATGGTTCTGGGATGGGCGTTGTCTTCCTCGCTCTTATTGTCCCGCGGAGCCGACTTACTGTGCGCCGCAATGAAAGCCTAGCGTATTGTGAAACCGCCCCGAGGCATCGGGGCGGTTTTTTTCATGGGATCAACGAGGCTGAGCGAGAGGGGGCAGAGGCGCGTGGTTTTCTCTAATCAGCCGCGCAGCGCCCGAAGCCAGTCCAGCCGCTGTCGCCAAATCACCGGGGCGGCACTCAGCAGATGCAGCGTGGCCAGGATGTTGAGCGCGGCGGTGGCCAGCAGCAGGATGGCGATGCTGTCGTACAGCTTCAGCGCCAGCGCGCTGCCGATGGCGGCGGCCACCATGTAGAAGCCGTTGGCGATATTATTGGCGGCCACGGCCTGGGAGCGGAAATCGTCAGGGCTGGCGGTTTGCAGCCAAGTGTACAGCGGCACGGTGAAGAAACCGCCGAAGAAGCCCAGCAGCGCCACGTCGACCATATTGCGCCAGCTGCCGGCGCGAGCCAGGAACTCGCTCAGGCCGATCAGCTCGCCGCGATAGTGCTGCATGGCCGATAGCGCCAGATCGCCGCCGAACAGCGTCATGCCGGCGCTGCCCACCAGCACCATGCCCAGTTGCAGCTTGCCTTGCGACAACTTGGCGCAGACCACCGAGCCCAGGCCGATGCCGATGGAGAACAGCGCCAGCAGCAGGGTGTAGACGCCGGCGTCCCCGCCCAGGTGCAGGCGGGTGAAGGTGGGCAACTGGGTGGTGTAAACCGCGCCCATCAACCAGAACCAGGAAATGCCGAGGATGGCGCAGCGCACGTCGCGGATGCGCCAGGCGTCGCGCATCAGCAGCACGGAATCCTTGAGGAAATTGAAGGACAGCTTAAGCTTTGGCGCGCCGGGCTGGGCCGGCGGCATTGCGCGGCTGGCGCCGTAACCGAGCAGGGCGGTGGCCAGCAAGGTGGCGGTGATCAGGTAGGGGCCGCCGGTGGTGAGCATGCTGCCGCCGATCTGGCCGATCAGGATGGCGAGAAAGGTGCCCATTTCGATCAGACCGTTGCCGCCCACCAATTCGTGTTCCTTCAGATATTGCGGCAGCACAGAATACTTGAGCGGACCGAAAAACGCGGAGTGAGCGCCCATCAGGAACAGCGCGCCGAGCAACAGGCCGGCGGAGTGAAGGAAGAAGCCGGCGCCGGCCAACAGCATGATGGCGATTTCGGCCAGCTTGATCCAGCGGGCGATGACGGCTTTGTCGTAGCGTTCGGACAACTTGCCGGCGGTGGCGGAAAACAGGAAGAAGGGCAGGATGAACACGCCAGCGGCCAAGTTGACCAGCTGTTCCGGCGGCAGGCCGGCCAGGCTGAGGCCGTGAAAGCTGATCAGCACCACGATGGCGGTTTTCAGCAGGTTATCGTTGAACGCGCCCAGGAACTGGGTGCCGAACAGCGGAAAGAAGCGCCGGGTGGCGAAGAAGGAAAAGCCTGCTTTCACGTGGATGCCGATCTTGTGTCATGAGCCGGAAACGCATGCTAGCGGATTCGCGACGGGCTGTCAGCCGAGCGGTGGAGGGTTTTCCGTATAATGCGGCGCATGATGCTACGTCTGTGTTGTTGCTTGCTGATCTGTCATGCGGCCTGGGCCGGGGAGCTGTCGTCGAGGCTGGACGCCGTCTTGGCGGAATCCGCACCGGCGCGGTCTTTGGCGCTGGCTCGGATTCAGTCGCTGGACGAAGGCTTGATTGATCCGGCCTCCTTGCAGCCGGCCTGGTCCCGCTACGGTCTGCGCGCCTTGCGGCAATTGGCGGCGCACGAGCGCGGCTGCGAGGGCGAGGTGTCGTCCGTGCCGGCGCTATGGCGTGATTTTGAACGCAGACGCTGTGCGGACGGGCGTTTGCCGGATGATTGGCTGCGACGGCATCCGGTCCACCCCCTGGGCGGCAGCAGCGCCGCGCATTGGCGGCAAGGGCGGCCTAAGGCGGAGGCGACGGACTGGCTGCATGTGCGCGAGCGCAACGATGAGCTGGGACTGTTGGGCGCCTTGTCCGACGACAATCTGGACGCTTTGCTGGCCGGCGCGCACTGGTTGTGGCAGGACGGCGCGTTGTGGCGGCTGCGCGACGGCTACTGGCGGGTTTACCCGGCCGCGGCCTGGCGGGAGCGAGCGGAAGCGGTTGGGGTGAGGGTGTCTGCGGACGCGGGCGCCTGCGTGGAGCGTTTGGACGGCTTGTGTTTGAACCCCGCGCCGGCGTCGGCCTGGTCTTGGCGGGCTCTATGGGCGGGGCTGGCCGGGCTGGCGCTGGCCGGCGGCGGCTGGCTGGCTTGGCAGCGGCGGCGTCTGGAGCGGGAGCGGCGTTTCGCCCTGCAGATGCTGACCCATGAGCTGCGCACGCCTATCGCCGGCCTGGCCGGCGTGGTGGAAGGGCTGCGACGGGACTTCGATCGCTTGCCGGATTCCGCTCAAGATCATTTTGGACATTTGGCCGGCGGCGTCAGCCGCCTGCGCCAGTTGGCCGAAGCCAGCCGTCATTATTTGTCCGCCGACAGGTTGGACGAACGACGGCAAGCGGTGCGGCTGGCGGAATGGCTGGACGCGATCGCGGAGCGGCATCAGGCCGCTTTTTGCCTGAACGAGGACGCGACGCTGCTGCTGCCTGCTTATTGGTTGGGCCTGTGCTTGGACAATTTGCTGGTCAACGCGCGTCGGCATGGCCGGCCGCCGTGGCGATTGCTGGCGAATTGGGACGGCCGCAGCCTGACGCTGACGGTGTGCGACGGCGGCCGTTTGGCGGATTACCGGCTGCGTCGGCTGACGCGGCGGGGCAGCGGCGGCGAGGGCATGGGCTTGGGCCTGGCCATTGTCAGGCGGGTGCTGGCGCGGCTGGGCGGACGCTTGCGCCTGTCTGGGCCGCCCACCCGGTTTAGCTTGCAACTGCCTGCCAAACGAGCGCCGCAACAGGACTCCCCTTTATGAATACTTTGCTGCTGATTGAAGACGACGCAACGCTGGGCGATGGCCTGAGCCGTTTTTTGGAGGACGCCGGTTATCGCTGTCTGTGGCTGCGGCGGGCGGAAGAGGCCGCCGCGCAGTGGCTGCGCGCCGATCTGGTCATTCTAGACCGCAGCTTGCCGGACGGCGATAGCCTGCGGCATTTGCCCGGCTGGCTGGCGCAGAAAGCCTTGCCGGTGATCGTGCTGACGGCGCGGGTGGAGGTGGGCGACCGGGTGGCCGGGCTGGAGGCGGGGGCGCGGGACTATCTGAGCAAGCCCTTCGCCCATGCGGAATTGCTGGCGCGGATTCGCGCTCAGCTGCGGCCTTTGGGTGACGGCAGCCTGAGCCTGGGAGCCTTGAGTTTGCAGCCCGCCCGGCAGTCGGCGAACTGGCGGGGAAGGGAAGTGGCCTTGACGCGCACCGAGTTCGAACTGCTGGCGTTGTTGGCGCGCATGGCCGGGCGGGTGATGAGCCGCGACGAATTGCTGAACCAGGTCTGGGGTTATGAGCATTTCCCATCCACTCGCACCGTGGACACGCATATTCTGCAACTGAGGCAGAAACTGCCCGGCCTTGGCATCGAAACCGTGCGCGGCGTCGGTTACCGGCTGGAGAAGCTCTGATGCGGCGCGCATTGTGCTTGTGGCTGGCGCTGGCCGCGCCGGCCTGCGCCGATCCGTTGGCTGTTTTTAACCGAGCCTTGCTGGGGGCGGACGATGACGCCGCCTGGCGCGCGCTGTCCGAAAGCTGGCCGGCTCTGCGCAGCCAGGCGCAGCGGCGGGCTTGGACCCAGGCTTTGGCGGCGCTGAGCGCCGAGCATTGTGGCAAGGACGCGCCGTTGACGCTGCCGGCCTGGCTGCCGCGTTTGACGCTGGAGCTGGCGCAGCGCGACATGCCGCTCTCGCGCGCGTACCGGATCGTGCTGAGCGGGCACGGCGCGCTGGAGGACGCGCGCTTATTGGACGCGCACGGGCATGATCTGTTGCGCGGCGGCTTGCTGGAGCGGGAGGACGGCCAAGATTTCCGCTTGGAAAGCGCGGATTTGAGCCGGCCTCTGGCGGCGGGGGCCTATCGGTTGCAGCTTAGCGCCGCCGGCCGGCAATGGCAGGCCGAGCTGGCGTTGCCGGAGGTGGCCAATCTGGACTGGCTGTCGCGCAGCCCGCTGGCGGTATCGCGCTTGCCGCCGCCGCGCGCGGCTTGCGCGCAGCCCTGGCTGGAGCAATCGCTGCTGAGGCGCAGCGATTACGGTTTTGTCTGGTGGCGGCGGCGGGAATTGGGCGAGGCGCTGCGCTGGCCGTCCAGCCCGGGCGAGCTATGGCAGAGCGTGGCCTTGGTTCGCGTCGAGGCGCGCGGTCAATTGGTTCTGAGGGTGGCGCACCGCCAGGTCGGGCCGCGTTGAAATCCTGACATTCGCCTGACAATCGCGACGGCCTTTGCCTTTCTAATCTCTTCATCTTGATTCGAATATGGAGAGTGCCCGCGATGTCGATATCCCCCCGTTCCCTTGTTTTTGCGCTGGCGGCAATGAGCCTGCCCTTGAGCGCCTGGGCGCAGATCCGCTTGGAAAACGCCCAGTGGCGGGTGGCGCTGGACCCGGCCACCCTGGCGGTGACCGCGACGCCGGCCGGACAACCGCCGCTGGAGGTGTCGACGGGTGGCCCCGCGCGGGAAGTGGCGAACCTGAGCGCGGACGCGGCCGGGGCGGCATGGTCCTGGGAGCACGATCGTTATCGCTTGAGCGCGCGCCTGGATGGTCCGGACCTGACGTTGACGGTGCAGGCCGGGACCGGAGCAGCGGAAACCATGCCGCTGCTGCGGCAGCCGGCGGCGGCGATGGGGCGCGGCTTGCTGCTGCCCTTGGCGGAGGGCAGCTATGCGCCGGCCGGCGATCCGCTGTGGCTGGATTTCCTGCCGCGCTTCGCCGGCGACGGGCTCAACACCTCGGAAAATCTCAGCCTGCCTCTGTGGGGCATGGATTACGGCGCAAGCAGTTTGCATTGGCTGCTGCTGAACCCCTTCAACAATCGTTTGAAGGTCAGCCGGGATGGCGCCGGTCTGGGGCTGGCGCTGAGTCATGACTTCAACGTCTTGAACCGACAAGAACCGATGACGCTGCTGTTGCACTTGGCGGACGGGGACCCCTTGGCCGGAGCCAAACGTTATCGGCAATGGTTGTTCGAGGCGGGGCGCTTCGAAAGCCTGGCGGACAAGATGCGCGCGCAGCCGGAAACCGCCAAGCTGGTGGGCGCCAGTCATGTCTATCTATGGGGCAACGATTTGCTGGGTGCGGCCGATGTGCGCGACTGGGGACGCTGGGTGAGCCTGTTGCGCGGCGACAGCGCGCTGGCGCGGCGCTTGAGAGGGCGCTTCGACGCGGAAGCCGTCGCGGCGCTGCGGGCGGCTTCGGCTCGGCCGGATGCTTACCAGCGTCGGGTCTTGTTGACGGCGTTCAACCAGGCGGCCGCGGCGGAGGCGCGGGCCGATTGGCTGAGCGCCGCGCCGGAGTGGAGCAAGCTGGCCGCGCCTTACCGCCGCTTGCGGCGCGAGGTGAGAGCGGTGTTCGGCGCAGCCTTGGCTCAGCCGGACGATTGGGGCGGCGGCTTATCACGCCGCACGCTCCGGGCTTTGAGCGCGGCCGGACTGGAGCGGCTATGGCTGGGGGTGGACAATTGGGAAGGGGGCTTGTGGCAGCCGCAAGCGATGGCTGAGGGCGTGCGCGCCGGCTACCTGATGGCGTCCTACGACTCCTACCAAACCGCCTCGCCGCCAGGGAAGCGCGAGGACTGGCTGACGGCGCAGCAGGGCGCCGCCGCGTATCGAGACTGTGGCATCACCTTGGCCAGCGGCCGGCGCAAGAGCGGTTTCCAGCAGTCCGGTTATTACACCAATCCGGAATGCGTGCGGCCTGTGTTGCGTCAGCGCAGCCAGGCGCTGCATAAGGCTTTGGGCTTCAACAGCTGGTTTCTGGATGCCTACGCCACCGGCATGGTGTTTGACGATTACACGCCGGGCCGGCGCATGAGCCAGGCCGACGTGGCGGCCGGCAACGAACGCAGCATGGCCTGGGTGAGGGATCGTTTCGGCGTGCCGGTGGGGTCTGAGAACGGCAACGCGGCCACCTCGCGAGGAATCGCCTTCGCGCACGGCATGCAGGTGCCGGTGCTGGGGTGGGGCGATCCCGATTTGCAGAAAAACCCCAAGTCGCCGTACTTCCTGGGCCGCTGGTTTCCGGCGGATCAGCCCGAGGTGTTTTTCCGCTCGGTACCCTTAAAGCAACCCTATCTGAACATTTACTACCAGCCGCGCTACCGGCTGCCGCTCTATCAGGCGGTGTTCCACGACTCCATCGTCACCACCAATCACTGGCTGTACGACAACCTGAAGTTCAGCAACGCCTATGCCGACAATCTATTGGCGCAATGGTTGTACAACACGCCGCCGCTCTGGCATGTGAGCGCGGAAAGCCTGACGAGGCGGCTGCCGCTGATGCGTTGCGCGGATCAGGTGTTTCGGCCCTTGCACCGACAACTGGCGACTCAGGCCATGACCGGCTTTGCCTGGTTGACGCCGGATCGCCTAGCTCAACAGACCCGTTTCGCCGACGGCAGCCGGCTGACAGTCAATTTCAGCGCGGAGCCGCGCTTGCTTGAAGGGCGCGAGTTGGCCGGCCAGGCGATGCGAGCGCAGTTGGCCGGACAGCCGGAGCGCACGGTTTCTTTAGAGGACTGCAAGCCGGGTCTTGCGCCATGAGCCGGTGTTTGGCGCTGTCCTCTACAGATATGAGTTAAACGCATTGATTTAATCGTCTTTCTGATTTTTACACATGTCATGAAAGTGTTGCGCGGCGCAGCCTATTGGCAAAAAGGCAACGCGCCGCTGCGCTTTTCACAACGAGGGCTCATGCTTGCTCATGGCATGAAACCCTTTGCCGGCGGTCTTTACGGAAGGTTGGGGCATGGTGTTTTCCGCTTTGGAGGCAGCCATGGGCGGGAAGGCCATATGTGACGAATCGTGATGCTGATTGACCGTCTGTAATAAATGCTTCAAGCATCGTGTCAGGCCATATGACAAATAGTCTGTGGCTGGATGATCTGCTGAAAGCGTGTCTAGAGAAGCGCGCTAAGCAGGTTAGGCACATGACTGGAGAAATCATGAGAACTAGCAAGAAGAAGTTGGTGCTTGCCTTGGCCCTGGCAGGCCTGGGCGGCCAAGCCGGCAGCGCCTGGGCGGCGGAGTCCAGCAGCGGCACCCTGGATCGGGTGGAAGTCACCGGTTCCAACATCAAGCGCAGCATCAAGCAAGAAAAGGCGCTGCCGGTGACGGTGGTGCGCACCGAGGAAATGAGCAAGCAGGGTTTCACCACGGTGGAGCAGGTGGTGAATTCGCTGGCCAGCAACCAGTCCAGCATGGTGGGCGCCTCGTCGGTGCAGTCCGTGTCGGGCGGCGCTTCTTACGCCAGCCTGCGCGGTCTGGGGTCGCAGTACACGCTGGTGCTGCTGGACGGCCGTCGCGTCGCCAGCCAGGCGATTGGCGGTTACGCCACGGATTTGAACGCCATTCCCTTGTCGGCGATTGAGCGCATCGAGGTACTGCGCGACGGCGCCTCCGCCATCTACGGCACCGACGCCATCGGCGGCGTGATCAACTTCATTACCAAGAAGAGTTACCAAGGCGTGACGGTGGGGGGCGAACTGGTGTCCACCGATCACAAGGGCGGCAATACCGGCAGCGCCAGCATCACCGCCGGCATCGGCGACTTGAACAAGGACGGCTACAACGTTTACGGCTCCTTGAGCTACCAGAAGCTGGACGCCATCACCACGCTGAACCGTTCCTTCGCCAACAAATACCTGACCGCGGACAACCTGAGCGGCCGAGTCTTCCCATCCAACTTCACTTACAAGGGCAACGCCTACAACCCGGCTGCGCCCAATTGCAAACCACCGTACGCCAAGCCGATAGACGCCAACTCCTGTGGCGAAAACGCCAACCTCTACATGGATCTGACGCCGGAGGTGGAACAACTGACCGCCTTCGTCAAGGGCACCAAGCAGATTGGGGATCACACGCTGTCGCTGCAGTACATGGGCGCGCGCAACGTCAGCACCACGCATATCTCGCCGGCGCCGCTAAGCAAGATCGCCACCCTGAAGGCGGGCGACAAGTATTATCCCACCCATTTGCCGGACGGCACGCCCACCGACGGCAGCGCCGTGGTGATCAACTCGCGCTCGGTGCCGCTGGGGCCGCGCGTGACCGAGAGTCTATCCACCACGCAGCGGCTGGCTTTCAATGCCGAAGGCTTGCTGGCGGGCTGGGATTACCGCGGCGGGGTGGCTTACTCCGAAAACAAGACCACCATCAATTACAAGTCCGGCTATGTGCACGGCGACAAGATCGCCGCCGCTTTCCAGGACGGCACCATCAATCCCTTTGGAGATTCTGCGCCCGGCGCTTGGCAGAGCACTGAACTGAAGGGCGACGGCTGGATCGCCAAATACCAGACGGTGATGGCGGACTTCAAGGTCAGCAAGGAGGTGTTGCAGCTGCCGGCCGGCATGATGGCGACGGCTTTCGGCGTGGAAACCCGGCGCGAGAAACTGGACAGCCAGATTCAGGACATCGCCCAGTTCGCGCTGGGGTCCGGCATCGCCGATTCTAAGTCCACCAGCGGCAGCCGCGGCGTGACCGCGGCCTATGTGGAAGCGGATATTCCGATTTTCAAAAACTTCGACGCCCAGTTGGCTGCGCGCTACGACCGCTATACCGACTTCGGCAGCTCCTTCAACCCGAAGGTCGCCGTCAAGTACCAGCCTATCCCGCAGGTCTTGTTCCGTTCCTCCGCCAGCAAGGGCTTCCGCGCGCCGACGCTGTACGATGTGTTCACGCCCAACAGCAAGACCTACACCGCCAACAAGTTCAACGACCCCTTGCGTTGCCCGGGCGGCACGCCGGCCAACGGCGGCAACAAGGTGGACGATTGCAACACCCAGTTCGAAGCCTTGCAGGGCGGCAACAACAATTTGTCGCCAGAGAAGGCCAGTTCGCTGACCTTCGGCATCGTGATTGAGCCGATCAAGGAAATCACCGCCAGCGCGGATTTCTGGTGGACTACGGTGAAAGACACCATCAACTCGCTGGACCCCGGCGTGATTTTCGCCGACCCGGGCAAGTACGCCGACAAGTTCGTGCGCAACGCGGACGGCTCGCTCAACCATGTGATCACCACCACTCAGAACCTGGGTACCTTGAGCGCGGCCGGCGTGGACATCAGCCTGGCCTTCCGCTTGCCCAAGAATGCTTTGGGCAATTTCAGCGTCAACCTGGATGGCACCTACACTTCCAAGTACCAGCAGCAGTTGGAGCCGAAGGGACCCTATTTGAGCTCGCTGGGCGGGTGGTACAAGGATATTCTGCAGCCGACCTTGCGCTGGAAGCATAGCCTGGCGTTCAACTGGGCGCGGGGACCGTGGAGCGGAGTGCTGGTGCAGAATTATTCGTCCGGCTATACCGACCTGAATCCCAATGATGAAGGTCATAACGTGCGTCCGTACTCCAACTGGAACCTGTCCGGCAGCTATGTATGGGACAAGAAGCTCACCATTACCGCCGGCATCCGCAACCTGTTCGATCAGGAGCCGCCTTACAGCAACCAGACCAAAACCTTCCAGTATGGCTTTGATCCAGTGGTGGCGGATCCGGTGGGGCGCGCTTATTTCCTGAAAGCCAACTACAAACTCTAATCCTCGCCAAGAGTCGTTTGATCAAGCCCCGTCGCACCATCTGGTGTGGCGGGGTTTTATGCTTTTAGAGTTATTTTTCTTATTTGAGCGGGAGGCAGGCAGGGAGGCTTTGATTATGAGAGGAAGACTTTTTTCATACCAGCCATTAAAAAAACGAATGCATAAGTTTTTGCAAAATTAGTCTAATCTGAAATTCTTGTACAAAATTGTCGTAAAAATGCAAAAAAGCAACAATGGCAAGGGGTGTTCACTATAAAAAATGACATGGAATTAGCAGGTGATTGTAAAAGCTGCTGGCAAAAATCAGGGGGATAGTCTATTGATTTTCAAGCGCTAACATGATTTTTACGCATTTCTCCGCCAAACGGGGAGCTGGAACAAACCGCCGGACACCGTGGATCGTCCCTCAACAAATATTGACGAGAAGCAACAATCCTTAACACACTCGAAACATGGTCATGACGTTCGATTGTCGACGACCTGCAGTATCCAGCAAACGTTCGCCAGAAGCGCTGCTGGTTTCCGTGTGCAGTTAAGGAGAAATCAAGTTGAGAAGTCAAAAGAAGCAGCTAGTGCTTGCCCTGGCCATGGCCGGCATGGCGAGCCATGCGCCGTTCGCATTCGCCGCTGAGGCGAACTCCGGTCAGCTGGATCGGGTAGAGGTTACCGGTTCCAATATCAAGCGCAGCATCAAGCAGGAAAAGGCGCTGCCCGTCACCATTCTCAAAACCGAAGATCTGGCCAAGCAAGGCCTGACCACCGTGGAACAGGTGGTCAACAGCATCGCAGCCAACCAGTCGTCGCAAGGCGCCAGCTCCTCTGTCGGCTCCTCCTCCGGCGGCGGTTCCTTCGCCAGCCTGCGCGGCCTGGGCAATCAATACACGCTGGTACTGCTGGATGGCCGCCGCATGGCCAACCAGGCGATCGACGGCACGTCCGCCGACCTGAACGCCATCCCGCTGTCCGCCATTGAGCGCGTGGAAGTATTGCTGGACGGCGCCTCCGCCATTTACGGCACCGACGCCATCGGCGGCGTGATGAACTTCATCACCAAGAAAAGCCTGAAGGGTTTCAGCATCGGCGGCAGCCTGGCCAATCCGCAGCATGGCGGCGGTGATGAAAAGCGCATCAATGCTTCCTACGGTATTGGCGATCTGGGCCAGGACGGTTTCAACGTCTATGGCGCCATTGACTACATGAAGCAGGACATGGTGATGGCGGGGCAGCGCGACTACGCCCAC
The DNA here is from genome assembly GCF_015291765.1 of Chromobacterium sp. Rain0013. Taxonomy (NCBI): domain Bacteria; kingdom Pseudomonadati; phylum Pseudomonadota; class Betaproteobacteria; order Neisseriales; family Chromobacteriaceae; genus Chromobacterium; species Chromobacterium sp. Rain0013. Next base: position 3,716,230 of record NZ_CP031514.1, on the reverse strand, counting down.
CAAGTCAACAAATTCACCGGTACCAGCTCTAGTGCATGGCCGGGCAACTATATCGATGGCGTCACCGGCAAGTGGGTGGCTCCGTCCGCGCCAAATTGCCGTCCGCCGTTTTCCCAATACGTTAGTGACTCTAAGCTTGGTAACCGATGCTTGGAGTACTATTCTCTGTACCCCAGCATCATCCCGCAGGTGGAGCAGATTTCCGGCCTGGTCAAGGCCACCAAGCGCATAGGCGATAATCACGAACTGTCGTTGCAATACACCCGCACCGAGACCATCACCACTGCGCAGAACGCGCCGCTGCCCACTGCTGGCGACATCACCCGCGTCAACGCGGTGGACCCGACCAAGCTCGACAAGCTCTATGTGCGCACCATCCCGCTGGGCAATCGCGAGACCGAGGCCAACTCGGTGACGCAGCGCTTGATGTTGAATATGGAAGGCCTGATCGCCGGTTGGGATTACCGCGCCGGCATCGGGCGTTCGGAAAACCTGATCAAGGAAAACCTGACTTCCGGCTATGTCAGCAAGAGCAAGATGCAGTCCGCGGTCAACAGCGGCGCGTTGGATCCGTTCGATCTGTCCGGCAACAATCTGGCGGCCTGGCGTTCGGTGGGCATGACCGGTCAAACCAAGGAAGCCAAGTCCACCATCGACATGGCGGACATCAAGGCCAGCCGCGAAGTGTTGCAGCTTCCGGCGGGGATGATGGCTATCGCTTTGGGTGCGGAAGTGCGCCGCGAGTCCTTGAGCACGATCTACAACAAAGCGGTGACTCGTGATGCCTTGAGCACTGGCCAGGACAAGACCGAAGACTCCAGCGGCAGCCGTTCCGCCTACGCTTTCTACGGCGAAGCGGACATTCCGGTATTGAAGAACCTGGACGTGCAACTGGCTGTGCGCTACGACCATTACAGCGATACCGACAGCTCGATCAATCCGAAGGTCGCGTTCAAGTTCCAGCCCAGCTCGCAAGTCATGTTCCGCGGCTCCGCCAGCACCGGCTTCCGCGCGCCGTCGCTGTACAACATCTACCGTCCCAACCAGTTGCAGCTGACCAGCAGCAGCTATGTTGATTACGGCGCTTGTCCGGACGGCGTCAACCCGGCACCGGGCGCAGATGGTTCCGCTTGCACCAAGATGCAGCGCAATAAACGAATCGCCGGCAACAAGAAGTTGGAACCGGAAAAGTCGTCCTCCTTGTCCTTCGGCATGGTGATCGAGCCGGTCAAGGACTTCACCGCCAGCGCCGACTTCTGGTGGACCATGATCAAGGGCCAGATCAGCTTCCTGGACGAAACCGCCATCTTCGCCGACCCGGCCAAGTACGCGAATCGTTTTGTACGGGATGGCAGCGGCAATCTGTCCTATATCATCGACGACTACGACAACCTGGGCAATCTGAGCGCCGCGGGTGTCGACATCAAGCTGAACTGGGTCTTGCCCAAAACTTCGGTGGGTACCTTCACGGCAACGCTGGATGGCACCTATCTGTCCAAGTACTCCTATCAGACCGAGAAGAACGGCCCGTATTACAGCAATCTGGGTACTTTCCTGGATGGTGCCCCTACCTTCCGCTGGCAGCACAACCTGACGCTGGGCTGGTCCTATGGTCCGTGGAGTACGATGTTGGCGCAGAACTACAAGTCCGGCTACACCGATTCCAATCCCTATCTGAAGCAGGGGCAGCCGTTCCATCAGGTCAGACCGTATTCCACCTGGAATCTGTCCGGCACCTACGCTTGGAACAAGCAACTGACGGTGACCGCCGGCATCAAGAACCTGTTCGATCAAGAGCCGCCGTACTCCAATCAGATGACGCGCACCACGCAGCAAAACTACGATCCGCGCTTTACCGATCCGATGGGACGTTCCTTCTTCCTCCGGGCTAATTACAAGCTCTAAGGCGGCGGGAAACTGGATGGAGCGGAACTGGTTTCCGCTCCGTTCTCGGGCCCGGCGGCGCGCCGCCGCCGGGCGAATCAGAAGACAGTGGATATAAACATGACGAGCATCACAGCCAGAGGAATCGGCGGTCCCCCGCCCAAGCGCCGCATCGCGGGCTTGGTCGGCGTGGTCGTCTTCCATGCACTGTTGATCTACGCGCTGGTCTCGGGCCTGGCCCAGGGCGTGGTCAAAGTGATCCAGCAAAAAGTGGAAGTGGCGGTCATCAGCGAACCGCCGCCCCCTCCACCGCCCCCTCCGCCCAAGATCGAGAAAGTGGTGCAGCCCACCGCCGCGCCCAAGCCGCAGGCCTACGTGCCGCCGGTGGTCAATCCACCGCCGGTCACCTCCACGGCCAACGCCATCCAGTCCACCACCTCGGACCCAGCGCCGCAGCCCGCGCCCACCCCCGCCCCGGCGGTGGAAGCGCCCAAGGGACCGGTGTCGGCCAAGGCCAACTGCAGCCAGCTGCAAGCGCCGGAGTATCCGAGCAAGGCGCAACAGGACGAAATCCAGGGCGTGGTGCGCGTGGCCTTCCAGGTGGGCGACAACGGCCGCTTCAGTCACATCGCCAATATTTCGTTCGACGGCGGCATCCCGCCGCGCTACCGCAGCGGCTTCCAGTCGGCGATCAGCGCCGCGCTGCAAGGCTACAGCTGCAAACCCAACAGCCTGTTGAGCCAGGAATTCGGCTTCAAACTCGATTCCGGCGAATGAGCGCGAGCGCGCCTCGACCGGAACAAGCAATCTCTAGGAGAACCAGAACATGAGCAAAATCACCCGCACCGCCTTCGCCGCCGTGGCCCTGTTGAGCAGCCTGAGCGCGCTGGCCGCCGAAACCGCGCACGTGACCAGCAACCCGTACGGCATCGACGCCCTGTGGGCGCAAGGCGATATCGTGGCGCGCGGCACCCTGATCATCCTGCTGATCATGTCCGCGGCCACCTGGTACGTCGGCATCGTCAAACTGCTGGAACAGCGCCGCCTGCTCAAGCAAGGCCGCGAACTGCTGGAATCGCACGGCGCGGAGCTGCAAAAGCGCGCCAGCGAACTGGCCGACGAAGGCATGTTCAGCGCGGTGGCGGTGGCCGGCATTGAAGCGGCGGCCGAGCACAAGGGCGAGCTGGCCGGGCGCGTGGACCTCAACACCTGGGTGTCGATGGCCATCTCCGACGCGGTGGACTCCGCCAGCCACCACATGCAAAACGGCCTGTCGGTGGTGGCCACCGTCGGCTCGACCGCGCCGTTTGTCGGCCTGTTCGGCACGGTGTGGGGCATCTACCACGCGCTGACGGCGATCGGCATGTCGGGTCAGGCGTCGATCGACAAAGTGGCGGGCCCGGTGGGCGAAGCGCTGATCATGACGGCGATCGGCCTGGGCGTGGCGGTGCCGGCGGTGCTGGGTTACAACTGGCTGGTGCGTCGCAACAAGCTGGTGCTGGACATGGTGCGAGTGGTGGCGGGCCGCCTGCACGCCAGCCTGCTGAACGCGCGCTGAGGCGTCGACGATGAAAGGGCGCAACGCAAGATTCGGCCAAGGCCACGGCAAGGGCGACGAAGACGCGGTGATGTCCGCGATCAACACCACGCCGCTGGTGGACGTGATGCTGGTGCTGCTGATCATCTTCCTGATCACGGTGCCGGTGGTGACGCAGACGGTGAAGATGGCGCTGCCGAAGGAAAGCAACATTCCGACGCAGACCAAGCCGGAGAACATCGTGCTGGGGGTGGACACCGGGAACACTATTTACTGGAACACCACGCCGGTGAAGACGCAGGAAGAGCTGCTGGCGCGGCTGGTGAAGGAGGCGAAGAAGGACCCGCAGCCGGAAGTGCACATTCGGGGCGACCTGGGGGCGAAGTACAGCCCGATAGGCCGCATCGTGCTGGCGGTGCAGCAGGCGGGTATCGTGAAGATCGCTTTTATTACCGAACCGCCGCCGCGGAACTAGGAGGGGCAGGAAGATGGGAATGAACGTAGGCTCGTCCGACGACGACCTGATGGTGGAGATGAACACCACGCCGCTGATCGACGTGATGCTGGTGCTGCTGATCATGTTGATCATCACGATTCCGATCCAGACGCACGCGGTGAAGCTGGACATGCCGGTGAGCAGTCCGGCGAAGCCGATGGAGAAGCCGGTGGTGGTGCAGATAGACATTGGGCCGGACAACGGTATCTTGTGGAACGGGGAGCGTTTGGCGAACCGGGAGGCTTTGGAGAAGAAGCTGACGGAAGCGGCGGCGCGGGTGCCGCAGCCGGAGTTTCACATCAAGCCGAACAAGGATGCGGGTTACGAGCCGGTGGCGATGGTGCTGGCGGAGTCGCAGCGTTTGGGGGTAACCAAGCTGGGCATCGTGGGGTCCGAGCAGTTTGTGCAGTGATCCCGCGGGCCTGACCAAGCCATTCCTTATATATGTCTTGTGTTGATATATATTGTCTTTGTCATGAAATGGATGTTTGACTCGTTGTGAGGAAAAGGCAGCCTTTGGGCTGCCTTTCTCTTGTCGTTGTGAGCCGGCCCGGCATTTTCACCGGAACCAAAACAAGGAAAACAGGGCCGCAGAGAAATGGAGTGAAAGGAACCCCCGATGAAAATGAAGTTAGCCCTGATGGCCGCAAGTCTGTTGCTGGCCTGGCACGCACAAGCCGGCGTCGTGTCCGGCATCGACACACAGCATTTCGACAACGCGGTGCGTCCGCAGGACGATATCTATCACGCGGTCAACGGCGGCTGGATCAAACACGCGGTGCTGCCGGCGTCCGAAGACAGCGACGGCGCCTTCAAGCAATTGCGCGACTTGAGCCTGGAACGCAGCCGCAAGCTGATAGAAGAGGCCGCAGCCAAGCCGAATGCATCGCCGGAGGCGCAAAAGATCGGCGACCTGTATCACAGCTTTATGGATGAGGCCGCGCTGAACAAACTGGGCCTGGCGCCGCTGCGCGGCGATCTGGCGGAGATCGCCGGCTTGAAGGACAAGCGGGCGATGGCGGCCTGGATGGGCGCGGCGCAGGGTCTGGGCGTGCAACAGCCTTTGGCTTTTTACGTTGAGGCGGACGCCAAGGACGCGCGTCAATACCTGGCCGGCTTGTATCAGAACGGCCTGAGCATGCCGGACCGCGACTATTATCTGGGCAAGGACGCGCGCTTCGAGAAAGCTCGCCAGGCCTATCGGGCCTACCTCGCAAAATTGTTCAAGCTGGGCGGCTACGCCGAACCGGAGCAGCGCGCCCAGCGCGTGTTCGCGCTGGAAACCAGGCTGGCAGAAGCCCAGTGGAGCAAGGTGCAGAACCGAGACCCGCAAAAGACGTACAACAAGATGAGCGTGGCCGAGCTGAAAAAGCGGGCGCCGGGCTTTGACTGGCAAGCTTTCCTGGAGGCGGCCGGGGCCGGCGGCGTCAGCGCGGTCAACGTCAACCAGCCCAGCTATGCTCAGGCCTGGGCCAAGCTGGCGGCCGAGTGGCCGCTGCAAGACTGGCAGGACTATCTGACGGCGCAGACGTTGGACGCCTACGCGCCCTATCTGGACAGCGCCCTGGCGCAAACCCGTTTCGACTTTCACGGCAAGGCGCTGGCCGGCACGCTGGAACAGCAGCCGCGCTGGAAGCGCGGGGTGAAAGCGGTAGAGGGCAATCTGGGGGAGGCTCTGGGCAAGCTCTACGTGCAGGCTTACTTCCCGCCGGAGTCCAAGGCCAAGATGGAAGCGCTGGTGGGCAATTTGATGAAAGCTTACGCCCAGAGCATAGACACGCTAAGCTGGATGAGCCCGGCCACCAAGAAGGCCGCGCAGGACAAACTGTCCAAATACATGCTGAAGATAGGCTACCCCAATAAGTGGCGCGACTATGGCGGCCTGACGATCAAGCGAGACGATCTGGTGGGCAATATCAAGCGCGGCTCCTTGTTTGAATATCGCCGCATGCTGGCCCGCCTGGGCAAGCCGGTGGATCGCGAGGAGTGGGGGATGACGCCGCAAACCGTCAACGCTTACTACAACCCGTCGCTGAACGAGATTGTATTCCCGGCCGCTATTCTGCAGCCGCCGTTCTTCGATGCCAAGGCCGACGACGCAGCTAATTACGGCGGCATAGGCGCGGTGATCGGCCATGAAATCAGCCACGGATTCGACGATCAGGGCAGCCAGTTCGACGGCGACGGCAATATGCGCAACTGGTGGACGGCGGAGGACCGCGCCCGTTTCGATCAACTGACCGGCAAGCTGGTGGCGCAGTACAGCGGCTACGAGCCCTTGCCGGGCAAGCACATCAACGGTGAGTTGACGCTGGGCGAAAACATCGCGGACAACGCCGGCCTGCAAATCGCCTATAAGGCCTACCAACTGTCCTTGGGCGGCAAGCCGGCGCCTACAATAGACGGTATGAGCGGCGACCAGCGCTTCTTCTATGGATTCGCCCAGGTGTGGCGCAACAAGATTCGCGACGAGGCCTTGCTGTCGCGCTTGGTGAGCGATCCGCATTCGCCCGGAGAGTTCCGGGCTATCGGCGCGGCGAGCAACAGCGACGCCTTTGCCGAAACCTTCGAAGTCAAGCCCGGCGACAAGATGTTCAAGCCGAAAGACGAGCGCATCCGTATTTGGTAAGACCGTAGTTTGCGGCCTGCCACGCGCCGGCATGCAGGGAAAGGCCGGGACCCCCCGGCTTTTTCAATGAGCCGGCGCGTAGCATGGCTGCAATATGGCGGGCGCATAGTGGCCAGGGCTGGGCGCTTGAACTGGCTGGGGCTGACGGGAGCGGTTTGGCTGGGTCCTCGGAGCAAAAACTCTAAAAAAATGGATTTTCCCATAAGGCCGGGGGATAATGCCGGCCAGCATTCAGGAGAGATAGGCTGATTTAATGAAGTGCGTTGACGATTTCAGACTGCGGCTGGGCAAGCAGGAGCTGGTGCCCATCATGATTGGCGGCATGGGCGTGGACATCTCCACCTCGGCGCTGGCGCTGGAAGCAGCCAGACTGGGCGGCGTGGGGCATATTTCCGACGCCATGGTGCCCACGGTCACCGACCGCCGCTTCAACACCAAATACGTCAAAGACAAGCTCAAGCAGTACAAATTCAATGTCGAGAACAGCGACAAATCCGTCGTGCAGTTCGACTTGGGTTTGCTGGCGGAAGCCACCCGCATGCATGTGGGCAAGACCATGGAAGCCAAACGCGGCGATGGCCTGGTCTTCATCAACTGCATGGAAAAGCTGACCATGAACGCGCCCAAGGAAACCTTGCGCACGCGCATGCACGCCGCGCTGGACGCCGGCATCGACGGCATTACTTTGGCCGCGGGTCTGCATCTGGGCTCCTTCGCGTTGATGGAAGATCACCCGCGTTTCCGCGACGCCAAACTCGGCATCATCGTCTCCTCGCTGCGCGCTCTGCAGTTGTTCCTGAAAAAGAGCGCGCGCAGCAACCGCCTGCCGGACTATGTGGTGGTGGAAGGCCCGCTGGCCGGCGGCCACCTGGGCTTCGGCATGGATTGGGCGCAATACGACCTGGCCGTCATCGTGGCCGAAATCCGCGACTGGCTGCGGGCCGAGCAACTGGATATCCCGCTGATTCCCGCCGGCGGCGTGTTCACCGGCAGCGATGCGACTCAATTCCTGGAGATGGGCGCCTGCGCGGTGCAGGTGGCTACTCGCTTCACCGTGGCGCGAGAATGCGGCTTGCCGGAGAAAGTGCAGCAGGAATACTTCAAAGCCAATGAGGACGACATCGAAGTCAACCAACTGTCGCCCACCGGCTATCCGATGCGCATGATCAAGCACTGTCCGGCCATCGGCGACGGCATTCGCCCTAATTGCGAAGCCTACGGCTACCTGCTGGACGCCAAGGGCGGTTGTTCCTATATCGAGGCCTACAACCGCGAAGTGGCCGCCCATCCCGGCGAGCGCCGCATCAAAGTGTGGGACAAGACCTGTTTGTGCACGCAGATGCGCAATTTCGATTGCTGGACCTGCGGCCACAACGCCTACCGTCTCAAAGACACCACCGTCCAGCGCGCAGACGGCAGCTATCAACTGCTCAGCGCCGAGCACGTGTTTCACGACTATCAATACAGCAAGGATCACCACATCGCCTTGCCGGAGTTGGAAAGTACGGCTGAGGCATGATTGAATGCCTTGACTAGGGACCTCTTCCAAATGGACATGGAAAGCGGCGCGCCAATCAGGCGGGCCGCTTTTTTTACGCCTTAGAACCTGCTTGCGATTTGCTACGCGTCGTGGAGCATGACACGGCGAGTACGCCCTCAAAATGCTCATGTACCGTGTGTACACTCCGCTTTCTCAGGCGTTTTCGTCTGGTCCCGCCCTTGCTCGCGAGATCGTAAACAGGTTCCTACGGGCCGGCTTTCTCATGTCTTGAGAAGGGGCAGGGGGGCGAAGCGGCCGCCCAGCACATTGTGGGCGTCCTTGCCCCACCAGCTCTGGATGGCGGTGGCGTAGACCTGGCGGAAGTCAATGGCGTAGGGCAGGTTGCCGTCGCTGACGCCGGCCAGTTGCGGGCTTTGCCCGTACAGCCCGCCGCGCACGCGCCCGCCGCTGGCGAAATGGACGTTGGCGGTGCCGTGGTCAGTGCCGCGGTTGCCGTTTTCGCGCGGCCGCCGGCCGAATTCGGCGTAGCTGAGCACCAGGGTGTCGTCCCAGCGCCCTTGCTGTTGCAATTGCGTGCGCAAGAGCGCGATGCCATCTGCCAGTTCGCCCAGCAGCCGCGCCTGGGTGGGCGGCTGGTTGCCATGGGTGTCGAAGCCGGTCAGGGTGATGCGGGCCACGGCGATGGACACGCCGCGCGACAGGGTATCCGCCAGGGTGGCGACGGCCTGGGCGAACGCTCCGGTCGGCCGCGGCGCTGCCATCGGCGAATCCGCCGCGGCCAACGGTTTGGCCGGCTGCCCCAACTCGGCGGCGGCCTGGCGGATGTCGCCCTCCACTTTGAGAATATGGCCGAGCGCGCCGCTGCCGGCGTGGCCTTGGTCCGCCGCCAGCTTGGCCTGGCGCGCGAAGTCTTGAGGATTGCTCAGCACCACCGCGCGAGCGCCGCCGTCCAGCGGCCCCAGCGCCTGGCTGGACAGCACCACGCCGTCGGCGGCGAAGTCATGCGGTGTCGGCTGTTCGCGGAACAGCCGGCTCAGCCAGCCCTCGCTCAGATATTGCTGGCTATTGGATGCGGTTTCCCAGATCGCGATGGAGCGAAAGTGGGACAGGTTGGGGTCGGGATAGCCAACCCCCTGCAATACCGCCAACTCCCGCTGTTGCCATAACGGAAGCAGCCCGGTCATGGCCGGGTGCAAGCCCAGGCGTTCGTCCAGCGGCAGCACTTGTTCACGGGGAATGGCGATGCCAGGGCGCAACCGGTAGTAGTCGGCGCTGGCGTAGGGCACCACGGTGTTGAGGCCGTCGTTGCCGCCCTTGAGCTCGATCAGCACCAGCAGGCGGCGATAGCCGGCGGGAGCCAGCGCCCAGCTCAGATTGGGCAGCACCGATACCATCAGGCCGCCGGCCATGGCCTTGAGAAATTGACGTCGTTGGAACATGGCTGGGCTCCTGTCAGTGAATTTGGTAGACCGGATCCAGCAGCAGCGGTGCGATGGCTTGCGCGCCGCTGAGGGATTCGGGCAGAGGGTTGGCCGGAGGCAGCGCCAGCAGCAGCCTGGCGGTGTCCTGAGCGCTGCGCACCTGATAGATGGCGCTCCATTCGTCAGGTTGCAGCTTGAGTGAGCGCAGGCCGGCTGCGGCCAGCCGGTTGATGCGCGCCTCGCGCCCCTTCATTTCGTCCATGCCGCCGTCCGGCAGCGCAAAGGCGTTGCGGGCCGGCGCGGCGTCGTGGGCGATACGGTCCAGGAACTGCTTGCGGCTTAACAAGGTGGCGCTGTTGATCCAGGTTTCTCCGCCTGGCCAGCCTTTGACATTGGGCGGCGCGAACACATCCTGGCCCAACTGGCGATTAAGACCGGCCAGCGCGCGCCAGTCCGGTGGGCTGAGGTCGAAAGTCACCAGGATGCCTATGGTCAGCTCCAGCGGTGATTTCACCAACTGGCCCTGGCTGTTCCAGAACTGTGGGCTGAGCAGCAAGGCGCGCAGCAAGGGTTTGATCTCGTAACGACCATTGCGGAAACCGCTGGCCAGCCGCTTGACGGCGGCCGGGTCCGGCTTGGGCGAGATAAAGGTTTTCCACAGTTTGGCGGTGATGAATTCGGCGGTGGCCGGCTGTTGCAGCAGCAGGTCCAGCACGGCGTCGCCGTCGAAGTTGCCGCGCTGGCCGAAGATCAACTTATCGCCGTCGTCGTGCAGCTTGGGGCGGTTGACGAAACGGTCGTCGCGGTCCAAGCCCCAGCCGGTGAAGGCGCGGGCGGCCTCGCGGATATCCTGTTCGCTGTAATGGCCTTCGCCCAGAGTGAACAGCTCCATCACCTCGCGAGCGAAGTTCTCGTTTGGCTGGCCCTTGCGATTATTGGCGGTGTCCAGGTAGCGCATCATCGCCGGATCGCGCGCGATGGCGTGCAGCATGTCGCCGAAATTGCCTAGGGCGTAGCGGCGCAGCAGCAGGTTCTGCTGGTACATCATTTGCGGCGAGCGCACCTTGTCCAGCGCTGAGACAAAGTGGTTATGCCAGAACAGAGTCATTTTTTCACTGAGCGGCGATGTGGTGTAGCGCATCTCGTTCAGCCACCAGCCGCGTAGTTCCACCGCGTGCTCGGCGCGTGCCTTTTGCAAGGCTTTTTTCTCTTCTTCGCTGAGATTGGGCTGCCCCGGCCGCTCGAAGGCTTCGTTCACCCAGGCCGGCGGCGGCGTGTCGGCGCTGGCGCGGGTATTGGCCAGCAGCCGGTCCACCGCGGCTTCTCTGCTCAGCGGCGCGTACACGGCGATTTGAGCCGGGTTGGCGCCGAAGCCGGTGCGAGACAGCAAGTGGCGAGCGCCGGCGATGCCGATGCCGGCCTGGGCTAGAGCGGGCAAGCTGAGAACGGCCAGCAAGACTCCAGCCTTGGCGATGACACGAATGGCGCCCGCCGCTTTTGTCAGCGGCCGGCAAAGGATTTGCATGGGATTCAAGCATGGTCTCCCGACGCGCCCGGAGCGGGCGCAAGCCTATTCAGCTTAGAAGGCGCTTGTCATCGGTGTGTTAAGGCGCCGGCCGACTCTGTTAAAGAGTGTTGGCTGTCAGCGGGCGGCAGCTGGGGTATACTGGCCGGCTGTCACCAGGGGTGTCCGCGCGCGGGCTGAGAAAATACCCTGCAACCTGATCTGGGTCATGCCAGCGGAGGGAGCGTGATGCGCGGGCGCTGCCCGCATTCCGCTTGCTCCGGCCAATTGCCATTGTGTACGGAGATGTCCATGAAGTGTTTTCCCTCTTTGATCGCCGTTACGCTGGCGACGGTCAGTCTGGCCGCGTCGGCGGCCGAACTGCGCGTGCTGTCGCATAGCTCGTTCACGGTGTCCAAGCCTCTGCTCGCGGAGTTTGAAAAGCAGAACGGCGCCAAGGTGTCCATCATCAAGGCCGGAGACGCCGGCGAGATGCTGAACAAGCTGATCCTGACCCGGGCCAATCCCATCTCCGATGTGGTGTTCGGCATCGACAACAGCCTGATCGGCAAAGCTCAGCAGGCCGGCGTACTGGCGCCGGTGCCGGCGGCGCTGGCTCAAGACGGCAAGGCCACTTTGCCGGGCGCTGTCAGCATAGATTACGGCTACGTCACGCTCAATTACGACAAGGCCTGGTTCGCTCAGCGTCAATTGGCCTTGCCCAAGACCTTGGAGGATTTGACCAAGCCGGCCTACAAGAACCTGCTGGTGGTGCAGAATCCGGCCACCTCCAGCCCTGGGCTCGCTTTCATGCTGTCCACCGTCGCCGCGATGGGCGAGGACAAGGCCTTCGCCTTCTGGGGCCGCTTGCGCGACAACGGGCTGAAGGTCAGCAAAGGTTGGAGCGAATCCTATTACACAGACTTTTCCAAAAACGGCGGCAGCCGGCCGCTGGTGGTCAGCTACGCCACCAGCCCGGCCGCGGAGGTGTTCTACAGCAAGCAGAAGCTGAACGACGCGCCCACCGGCAATCTGCCCTTGAAAGGCGGCGTGTTCCGTCAGGTGGAAGGAGCGGCTCTGGTCAAGGGCGGCAAGGAAGCGGCGCTGGGCGAGAAATTCATCGCCTTCCTGCGCTCCGAGGCGGTGCAGAAGGATGTGACCACTACTATGTGGATGTACCCGGTGATGGACAAGGTGGCCTTGGATCCGGTTTACCGCTTCGCCGAGCAGCCGACCGCGCACGACACTCCGGACAGCAAGGTGATCGCCGAGCGCTCCCGCCAATGGGTGTCGCGCTGGACTCGGGTGGTATTGAAGGGCGGGCAATGATTCCGGACATCGAAACGCCGCGGCTGCTGTTGCGTCATCTGGACCCGCAAACGCTGTGGCTGTGCCTGGCCGGCCAACCGGAAACGGCGGCCGAGCTGCTGGGCGCGCCGCTGGCGACGGAATGGCTGAACGAGCAGGACTTGATGGCTTTGCGGCTGGACGATATCGAACGCCAGCCCGATTACGCGCCCTGGTCGGTGCGCGCTTTGCTGCGTCGCGAGGATCTGACGATGGTGGGCCACGCCAACTTTCACTCCTTGCCCGGCCATCCTTATCTGGGCGGCTACGGCGATGTGGAACTGGGCTATACGATTTACCCGGCGTATCGCCGCCAAGGCTACGCCCGCGAAGCGGTGCTGGCGATGGGCGCCTGGGCGGCCCGGGCCGGCGCGCCGCGGCTGGTGCTGTCCATCGCGCCGGATAACCTGCCTTCGCAACGTTTGGCTGAGGCTTTGGGCTTCGCCAAGGCGGGCCAAAGCGAGGACGAGGATGGCGTGGAGGATGTGTTGACCGCCTGTTGGCCGTTGAAGGGAACGCAGTCTTGATGCTGACCGGTAGGAGCCGCCTATTGCTGGCGGCGCCCCCCTTGCTGTTTTTGCTGGCCATGTCCGCCTTGCCGTTGGCGCGCTTGTTGCAGGAGGGCGGAGAGCCGCTGTCCTTCGGTTTGCTGAGCGATCCCTATTTGCGCTGGCGCATGTTGTGGTCGGTGCTGCAGGGCGGCGCGACTTGCTTGCTGGCCTTGTTGTTAGGCGTTCCGGCGGCGTGGGCGCTGGCTCGATTCCGTTTCGCTGGGCGCGGCTTGGCGCTGCGCCTGTTGATGTTGCCTTTTGTGATGCCCACCTTGGTTGCTGGGGTAGGAGTGCTGGCGCTGTTCGGCCCGCGAGGATTGAGCGGGCTGAATCTGCAGGACTCGCCCTGGCTGTTGCTGTACGGCAATCTGTTTTTCAATCTTCCGCTGGTGATTCGCTCCGCCGCCGATGGCTTCGCTCAGGTGCCCGCCAGCCGGCTGGCCGCTGCCCGCAGCCTGGGCGCCGGCCGCTGGCGCGCGTTCTGGCGGGTGGAATGGCCGGCGGCGCTGCCCTGGCTGCTGCCCAATCTTTGCTTGGTCTTTCTCTACTGTTTCTCCGGCTTCGGTCTGGCCTTGTTGCTGGGCGGCCAGCGTTACGCCACGGTGGAAGTCGAGATCTACACGCTGGTGGCGTATGAGCTGAACCTGGCCGACGCCGGCGCGTTGGCGTTGTTGAGCCTACTGGTGGCCGGCAGCGTCGCAGCGGTCTACGCCTGGCTGGAAGCGCGTTTGGGCGTGCCGGCGCGCTGCGAGCCGCTGCTCCCCGCGCCCGCGCGGACCTGGGTGGACCGCGCCTGGCTGACGGTGGCCCTCGCCATCCTGTTGATCTTCGCAGGCTTACCCTTGCTGGCGGTGCTGTGGAAAGCGCTGTCCTCGCTTGATGGGCTGCCCGCGCTGTGGGATGAGGAACTGCGGCTGGCCTTGTTCAATTCGGCGCGCTTCACTGTGATGACCGTGCTGCTGTCCGGGCTGCTGGGCCTGTGCCACGCACTGGCGGCGGGGCGTTGGTTGTGGCTGCGGGCCTTGGCGTTCCTGCCTTTCGTGGTGTCGCCGGTATGCGTGGCTTTTGGCCTGTTGCTGCTGTACCCAAGCTGGAGCGCCAATTTGGCCATGCTGTTGGCGGCCTACATTTTGTTGGCCTATCCCTTTGTGGCCAAGGCCGCCGGCGCGGCGCTGGACGGCATGCCTGAACATCTGGCGCAGGCGGCGCGCTCCCTGGGCGCCAGCCCTTGGAAGGTGTTCCGGCGGGTGGTTTGGCCCTTGCTGCAACCTGCTTTGCGGCGCGGGCTGGCCTTCGCCGCCGCCACTGCGGTGGGGGAGTTCGCGGTTACCTTGTTTCTGTCCCGGCCGGAATGGCTGACCTTGACCACCTTGATTTATCAAAAGCTGGGCCGGCCCGGTGAGGCCAACGCGGACGCGGCGATGCTGTTGTCCGGCCTGCTGATGGTGCTGGCCACACTGGCTTTTGCCGTGATTGAAAGCGGGACGGCTAGACCGGGGGAGCCGGAGAAAGGAGACCAGTGTGCTTGAGCTCATAGGAATTGAAAAGCGTTTCGGCGCGCGGGTGGCGGCGGATGGCGTATCGCTGGAGGTGGCGGCCGGGGAGACTCTGGCCCTGCTGGGACCGTCCGGCTGCGGCAAGAGCAGCTTGCTCAAAATCATCGTCGGCCTGCTGCCGCTGGACGGCGGCGCCGTTCGTTTTGAAGGCGAGGACATCAGCCGGCTGCCGCCGGAGCGGCGCGGCTTCGCGCTGATGTTCCAGGATTTCGCTCTGTTTCCGCATTTGGACGTGGCGGGCAATGTGATGTTCGGTCTGATCGAGCGCGGGCAGTTCCGTGCCCAGGCCGCTCGCGAGGCGGAAGCGATGCTGGAGCGGTTGGGGTTGGGCGGTTATCAGCGGCGCAAGGTCTGGACCTTGTCCGGCGGTGAGCAACAGCGGGTGGCGCTGGCGCGCGCGCTGGTGACCCGGCCGCGGCTATTACTGCTGGACGAGCCGTTTTCCAGCTTGGACGCGCACTTGCGAGGCCAGTTGCAAGGGGAGTTCACGCAGCTGCTGACGGAGTCGGGGATCCCGGCGATTCTGGTCACGCATGACCGGGAGGAGGCGTTCGCGATGGCGAGCCGCGCCGCCGTCTTGCATCAGGGGCGCATCGTGCAATGCGACGCGCCGCGGCATCTGCTGGCTAGGCCTGCAAACGCATGGCTGGCACGCTTCATCGGTTATGAAAACGTGCTGGAGCATGCTGTGGTGCCAGGCCGCGCGCTGCGGTTGGGGCCGCAGTACCCGCCGGCGCGTATTGAGTCGCTGACCTGGCTGGCGGACGGCGCCCGCGTGGAAGTGGCCGCGCAGGCGGGGCGTCTGAGTCTGAGCCTGTCCGCGCGCGAGGCGGCGAGCCTGGGCGCGGAGTTGCGGCTAGGCGGCCAGTTTGGCCTGGGGGTGAACGCCGAGGAGCTGATCCCCTTGCCGGGCGAGCTTAGCGCAGGCTCTTGATGCGTTCTTCCAGTTCTTCGAATTCCGGACGTTCGCTCGAAAACAGCACCTTGCGGCCAAACTCGATGGCGCTGGGCGGCGGATAGCCCTGCATGCCGGCCAGCAGCACGGTCTTGATGCATTGCAATTCCTTGCTGTCCTCGTCCAGCTTCTGTTCCAGCAGCGAGCCCAACGGCGTCACCATGCCGTAGGACAGCAGGATGCCTAGGAAGGTGCCGACCAAGGCGGAACCTATCATGCCGCCCAGCACCGCAGGCGGCGCGCCGACCGAGGCCATGGTGTTGACCACGCCCAACACGGCGGCGACGATGCCGAAGGCGGGCAAGGCGTCTCCCAGGCGCTGGATGGCGGCGATGGGCGCCATGCCCTCCTGATGGTGGGTTTCCAGCTCCACATCCATCAGGTTCTCAATTTCAAAGGCGTTCAGATTGCCGCTGACCATGATGCGAAGGTAGTCGCGGATAAAGCCCAGCGCGTGGTGGTCGCCGGCAATGGCCGGGTACTTGTTGAAGATAGGGCTTTGCTGCGGCGCGTCGACATCGGCCTCCAGGGCCATCATGCCCTCTTTGCGCGCCTTGACCTGCAGCTCGTACAGCAGGCTGAGCAGATCCAGCGCGCGGGCCTTGTCATGGCGCGATCCCTTGAGCGCGGCGGGCAGCGCGCGCGCCACCGCTTTCAGGTTCTTGGTCTGATTCGCGACGATGAAGGCGCCCAGCGCGCCGCCTAGAATCGCCATCATCTCGGTGGGCATCGCGGAGAGAATGGCGCCGATGGCGCCGCCGTGGATCAGGAAGGCGCCGAAGATCATGCCGATCACGACGACGTAGCCGATGATTACATTCATAGGAAGGAGTCCCAAGCGATTTGGGCCGCGGAGGGAGCGGCGCGTTTGCGAGATTAAAGAAGGCGGAATGTTTGGAGCCTGCCCTCGCTTTCGCGAGAGAGGGGCCAGGCGTTGCTGCGGAGAAAACGGTGTGTGCTAGCGGTACATGAGCATTTCGAAGCAGCACTCACCGTGTCACGTCTTACAACGCGCAGCAGATCGTAAACAGGAGCTCAGGCGCGGGGCGGCCGGCGCGGAGGTGCGGGCGGGTGGCGCAGTGAAAGGACGGTGGCGAAGCCGGGCCAGCCTGACTCCACCGTGTTTGCCGCTAAGCCTGGACATGCGGATGGCAAAGCCTGGCACTCTCCGCATCCGCCCTGTTCGCCGCCGCAGTGGACATGGCTGCCGCTCGCGATTTGCATTGTGGTTATGTCTTGGCTGGCGGCATAGGATGGGCTGGCGCGGCCAAGCGCGTCGTCGGCGCGAACCGCGCCGTTGGCCAAGGATAGGGCCTGCCAAAGAATGAACAGCAGCAGGGCCAGCCGGGTAATGGATTTGAATGCCGATAGTCTCAATGCAGGTTTCCCATGAGTCGCTGCGCAATCTAAAGCAGGATCTGCAGGTTGGCAAGCCTGTATGCGTGGTTTAGCGCTGAAACTGAGTATTTCCATGTTAATTAAATGGCATCTATCATGCCAATATCTTAATTGGAACTATTTATTAGTTTAAAAACTCTACCTTTGCAGTGTGCGCCGGGAAAACGACCGCGCGCATACTTGACGATAAGGTTGAATGGAAAATGATCAGTAGAAGACACATTTTGGGTTGGACAGGGGCTTTGCCCCTGCTGGCGCCGTTGGCGGCCAGCGTGTTGAGTTCTGCTTGCGTCAGCGCGGCGGGAGCAGCCAAAAGCTATCGGATAGACGCCAGCGTGGTTTCCGAAAATCAGGATTCCAGGGTTCGCAACCTGGTATTCCATTACACCGCCGTGCCCAACGCTCTGGCGCTGGAAATGCTCACGCAGGGCCAGCACGGAGCCAGTGCGCATTATCTGGTGCCGGATGCCGCTTTGCTGGGCATGTCCAACAAGGTGTACCAATTGGTGCCGGAAGAGCGCAGAGCTTGGCACGCCGGGCGCAGTTACTGGCAAGGAGACCGGCTGATCAATTCCAGTTCCATCGGCATCGAGATTGTGAATCTGGGCTATCCATCCCCGGAAGAGGACGAACTGCCCCTGATGCGGCGGCAGTGGTTTGACTTCGATGAGGCGCAGGTCTCGGTGGTGGCGCAGTTGGCGGCGGACATTATCGCGCGGCATCAGATTCCGCCGCACAAGGTCGTGGGGCACTCCGACGTATCGCCGGGGCGCAAAGTGGACCCCGGCCCCAAGTTCCCGTGGGAGCGCTTGTACCGCGACTACAACATCGGGGCTTGGCCGGAGCGCGAGGCGGTGGAGTTCTACCTGCGGCAAGTGCCTTATCGCGGAGATATACGGGATTTGCAGAAACGCTTGCTGGATTACGGCTATGAAGCGCCGCAAACCGGCGCGCTGGATAAAGAGACCCAGGAGGTGGTGGCGGCTTTCCAGATGCATTTCCGGCCTGCGCGTTATGACGGCGTGCCGGATACCGAAACTTCCGCGATTCTGGACGCCTTGCTGGAAAAGTACTTTAACCGGACGCGGCCTGGACGGGCGCTGGAGGCGAAGCCGGCCGCACCGCCGAAAAAAGACAATGGAAAGGGCAGCGATACCTGGCCGCTGATGCCTTAGGACCTGCTCTTAGACCCGCTAACAAAACCCCTGATCCTGGGTTGCGCCTCCTTGTCGTACTACTTGTACTGCTTGCGTCGGCGCGCCTTGGCTCAGGTTCTCTGCGAGGTTTTCTTAGCGGCTCTTGGCATAATTTTGTCATTAACGCCGGCGGCAGGCCGGCGGATCAAAGGGACGGCATGCCGTCCCTTTTTTTATCACTGTTTTTCAGGAGGCGGGAGGGGGACTGCTCCGCCCATCCATTGTATTGACGGCGACCGCGCTAAGTTTGTGCCATAACGATAGTCAGACGTCGTTATTTGATATGTTTAACTAAAACCTAATTAAACATGCATTTATTAGTAAGTTTTTGTTAATTCTAAAACAAAATAACTTGTAAGAAAAACTATCAAATAGCCCTTTCAATTTAAATGTCACTTGTACTAGAATGCAATTGAACTAGGTTGGCTTACAAAAAAAGCCAAAACCTAAAAGCATTTGATTACTAATGGCGGGATTTAGAAAGGAAGGTCGAAAATGAAACGTCTGCACGCACTTGGACTGGCAGCCCTGCTTTCCGTTCTTTCTTCCGCTGCAATGGCACAAGGCGGCCAGGTGCACTTTTATGGCGCCATCGTTGAAGGCGGCTGCAGCGCCCAGACTCACGAAGTGGCGAGCGCCGACGCAGCCCGCGCCAAGCCCGCTTTGGAACTCAACCAATGCGCCAGCCCTGCCACGTTGACGCTGGACAGCGCGGCGGCCTCCCAGCAAGGCAAGATCGCTAGTCTGAATGTGCGCAAAGGCGAGAACCAGTTCAGCAGCCGCGATCTGTTGCGCAGTGCCACCGCCCGGGCAGGCGCAGTGAATCTGGTGGTCAACTACTTCTGATTTCAGCCCATATCTGTTCAATAAATCAGCAAAAAACCCACACGGCATGAATTGTGTGGGTTTTCTTTATTTGAAGTGTTGTTTTATTGCAAATATCGCTCAATCCTTAACAAATCCCTGAAATAAAACAAATATTCAAGATTGATTCATCAAATCGTTTAAAGTCAGCGAGGCGGTTTTTTGCGTTCATTTTAAAGAAAAAATTTAATATGAAACAAAAAAACCTACTCAATGGGTCTGCTTGCTACTATTCGTCTGCGTTCCAGTACTGCATGTCAGCACTGGCGGATAGTCCGCGACGTGGCATGCCAGGCTGCAATGCGGTTTGAAAATGATTACCTATTAGTCGGAGTCAAGAATGAAAAAATTTGTATTTGCCGGTTCCCTGATGGCTGTTGCCGCTTCCTCTATTTTCGCCGCCGCTGGCACCCTGGATGTTAAGGGCGAAATCGTTACCGCAGCTTGCGGCCTGGATTCCAAGAGCGTGAACCTTGAAGTTGGCCTGGGCAAAGTGCCGACCCATGTGTTCAAGAAAGTGGGCGACCGTTCGGCTCCGACTCCGTTCCAGATGACCCTGACCGACTGCACCACCACCACGCTGAAAACCGTGGCTGTGATGTTCTCGGGCACCGCTGGCGCCAACAACGAACTGATGGCTCTGAAGAGCGGCGGCGCTAAGGGCGTGGGCGTTCGTCTGGTGAACACCAACAATGGCGACCAGATCAAGCTGAACCAGTACGGCACCGCTGTGAATCTGGTTGACGGCAACAACACCCTGAACTTCAGCGCCGCATACGAAGCCGACGGCGCCAAAGCCGGCGACGCAGTAACCGTGACCCCGGGTCAGGCTGATGCCTTCGCCGTATTCGATCTGCAGTACAAGTAATCCGCAGTTCGATTCAAAAACGGAACCAAGCAAAGTTCCGACCCCTGTCTCCTTGTGCCCTGACGGTCTGTTCGCTTAGGCGATGATCAGGCCTGGTTTGTCCGCTGTCAGCAATGAGTAGTCTGCAAACCAGGGCATGAGGATAGTCATCTGCAAGTATTCCCCAAGGCATACACCTGCGCCTGAAAATGGGCGCGGCTTCGTCATTCCTTGGCGGGACAGAATCAAGGCCGGCGCGATCTGACGCGACGGCGTGTTTTGGCAGAGCCGCCGTGAGGCGGCGCATGCACTTAATCGGGATATCCGCAGGCATGAACAAACATCGCATTTACAGTGTGGCAGTGGCGCTGACGCTCGGCCCTTGCATTGCCCATGCGGTGGAGTTCAACGACGCCTTTTTGCAGCTGGACCCGAGCAGCAGCGTCAGCCTGGAGCAGTTCGAGCAGGCCGGTTATATCGTGCCGGGCCGCTATATCGCCGATGTATACCTGAACCAGCGCTTTTTGCAGCAGTTGGAACTGGATTTCCGCCCGGAAGGCCCCGATCAGGCGGTGCGTCCCTGTCTGCCGCCGGATTTGATCCGTCAGCTTGGCCTGCGCTCCGGCATTGTCTGGCCGCAGAACGAGCAGTGCGTTGATCTGTCTGCGGTCAGCGCCGCCAAAGTGCGTTACAGCAAGAGCAATGCGCGCTTGGATATCTCGGTGCCGCAAGCGGAACTGGCTTATCGCGATGAAGACTATGCGCCGCCGGAAACCTGGAACGACGGCGTGCCTGCCGCGATGCTGGATTACCGAGTGTTCTATCAGCGCACCGACAACGGCCTTGGCGCCAGCAGCAGCAAGACCACCAGCTACGGCGTGGCCGGCGCCAACGCCGGCCCTTGGCGGCTGCGTTCCAATTACCAGTACGACGACAGCGCGACTAACCGCAGCCGCCTGAGCTGGAACAATACCCAGGTTTATCGCGATCTGCGGGGCATGCAGGCGCGTCTGACCCTGGGCGAAGTGTTCAAGACTTCCGAGATTTTCGACGCCTTCTCCATGCGCGGCGCCACGCTGAACAGCGACGACCGCATGATTCCGCAAAGCCTGCGCGGCTACGCGCCACAGGTCAACGGCGTGGCCAAAACCAATGCCAAGGTGACCATTCGCAACCAAGGGCGGGTGCTTTACACCACCAATGTGCCGCCAGGCCCGTTTTCCATTCGCGATCTGAACAGCAGCACGCAAGGGCAGTTGGATGTGACTGTGGAGGAGGCCGACGGCAGCCAGCAGACCTTTACCGTCAATACCGCCTCGGTCCCCTTCCTGACGCGTAACGGCATGTGGCGTTATAAGGCGGCCATCGGTCAGGCGGATCAGAACGGCAGCGTGTCCCACCCTAATGTGGCCAGCGCCGAGGCGTCTTACGGCCTGACGCAGACCTTGTCGCTGTACAGCGGCTTCATCGCGTCCGCGGACTATCGCTCGCTGGCGATGGGCTTCGCCAAGGATCTCGGCAGCTGGGGCGCTTTGTCCGCCGACATGACGCAGGCCAACGCTCAAATGCGAGGCGGCGTGAACATGGCCGGCCGCTCTTACCGTTTCAACTACGCCAAGAAGTTTGAAAGCCTGAACGCGGACATCCGCCTGTTCGGCTATCGCTTTTCGGACCGTAATTTCCGATCTTTCGGTCAATTCCTCAGCGATCTGGACGGCCAGACCTATATCAGCGACAAACAGCGGGTGGGTATGACCGCCAGCAAGACTTTCGGCCAGACCAATGTGTTTCTGTCGGCGGAAAAATCCACTTATTGGAACGCCACCGCCACCCAGCGGGTGGATTTGTCGCTAAGCCGCGACGTCAATATCGGTTCCTTGCGCAACGTCAGCCTCAACTTGTCGGTGCAGAATCTGCGTGATCAGACCGGCAGCAGCAACCGTGTTTACCTGGGCTTGAGCATGCCGCTGGAGAATAACCGCCGCATCGGCTACGACATTCAGGGCAGCGCCGGCAATACCAGCCACACGGTGCGCTATTCGGACAGCAGCACCCCCAACCACAGCTACAACGTGGCGATGAGCGCGGATACCCGCTCCGGCAAGCCGCTCGTGTCCGGCGACTATCATTACACCGGCCGCGTCATGCAGGCCGATGTTTCGGCCAGCAAGCAGCAGGGCGGTTACAGCAGCGTGTCCGCCGGGATGGGTAGCTCGCTGGTATTGCACGCCGGCGGCCTGACCATGGGCAACAGCTACGGCGGTGAAACCCGCATGTTGGTGGATACCGACGGCGTGGCTGGCGTGCCGGTGTACGGCGTGCCGGCGCTAACCGACCGCAACGGCTTCGCCATGCTGAGCAGCGTGGCGCCGTACTACAGCCAGGACGTGCGCTTGGACGACGACAATATGCCGGACTCCGTAGAGGCCAGTTCCGTGGTGCGCCGCGTGGTGCTGACTGAAGGCGCGGTGGGGCGCACTGAGTTTCCGGTCAAAGTGGGACGCAAGGCCTTGCTGACGGTGAGGCTGCCAGATGGCAAAATGCCGCCTTTGGGCGCCACCGTGAGCGATGTGGCCGGCAAGCGCGATGTCGGCATGGTGGGCGATGGCGGCTTGACCTTCGTCACTGGCTTGAGTCCGACACCCAAGCTGGAAATTTCCTGGGGCAAGACGCGTTGCCGCGTGGACCCGCTGCCGGCCGATTACGAGCTGAGCCAGGGCGGCCGCGACATGACATGCACGCCTCTCGCAGAATAAAGAATAAGGAATCGATATGAAAACTCTTCATCGCGCACTGGGGCTGGCGAGCGTTTTGGCCACATTGACCGCGCCGCTAACGGCCCAGGCCAACATATTGCTGGACCGTACCCGGATGATTTATCTGGAGCAGGACAAGAACGTCAGCATGGTGCTGACCAACAAGAACCCTGAGCAACCCTATTTGGTTCAGTCCTGGCTCAGCGACGGCGAAGGCAAGCGCCTGGCTTCGCCCTTCCTGGTGTTGCCGCCCTTGCAGCGTATCGAGGCCGGCGAGAAGGGCGTAGTGCGCTTGAGCCGCATTCCGGATCCCAGCTTGCCGTCCGACAGGGAATCGCTGTTTTATCTGAACGTGCAGGAAGTGCCGCCCAAGAGCGACAAGGACAATGTGCTGCAACTGGCGATCAAGTCGCGCATCAAGGTGTTCTACCGTCCCAAGGAGGCTCAATTGCCGCGTGGCGAAAACCCGGCCAACAAGCTGCAGCTGAGCTTCGACGCCGCCGCCGGCAAGCTGGTGTTCAAGAACCCTAGCCCGTATCACCTGACCCTGGTGGGGCTGGAGCTGCCGGGAGACAAGAAGCCGCGCGATATGGACGGCCTGATGGTGCCGCCCAAGGGCGAGGCCCGTTTTGCGCTGAAGGCGCTGCCGGCCAGCCTGAAGCTGAGCAACATCAATGATTTCGGCGCTCAGGATACCTTTACCTTCGTTTGCGCGGACGGCCAATGCCAGTACCGCGAAGACAAGAAATAATTCCGCAAGCGCACAGCGCAGGGAGAGCCAATGTTGAATCGTCGTTTGCCGCGTTTGCTATTGATGGCCGCGCTGGCCATGCTGCCGGCCTTGAGCCACGCTCTGGCGTGCAAGGAAGGGGGGCGCAATGGCTCCGCCATGATTACGAGGGATATTGGCTCTACCATTAAGGTTCCAGTGACCTTGCCGGATGGAAGAGAGATTTGGCACTCCGAAGATAGGACTGTCAATGTAACATGTTACAAAGATAATAGTGTTTCTATGAGGGAACAGGTTTATTTTTATCCGAATCCTCGTAATAACAACAATGCCAAAGGTGTAAAGTTTGGTGTAGTTTATAATGGCAGAACTTATTGGGGGGTTAACGCTAGTGATAGAATCCCAACCGGTTATTATATTGACGAGTGTAATCTTGGAGGGAATTACGATAAGTGCAAGGAGGTGAATTTTTCACTTACTTTTCAAGTTGTAATAGCTAAGCAGGGCACGATTCCCACAAGTGGTATAGGGATGTCTGAGTTTCAGGTGCTTCAGTTTGATGGCGAGCTGGGTATTAATAATAAAGAAAATTCCAACTTGGTCTACAAGGTGGTGGGGTTGGGTAAAATTACGCCGATCCAATGCGCTGTAGAAGTGCGCTTAGACCCTGCTTCCAATACATTGGATTTTGGTCGTATTGTCAGAAGTGTCAAAGGCCTCGTGCCCGCTGTGCCTCGAAAAGATTTCCGGCTAAATTTGGTTAAAACCTGTGATGACCCAGTAAAAATTAATGGCTATTTCACTGGGAAGAATGGCTTGACGGATACTTATACGGCTACTTTGGTTAAAAAGAAGGATAGCTCTGATAGCGGTTTAGGCTTGCAGTTATTCTTTAATGACGGTCGTCAACTACGTTTTGGACAATCTGAGTTTCTGGCTGATTTTAGTTTTGGCGATCGCCAGAAAACCGTGCCGATGTACGGAACCATTGTTCCCACTAATATGGGTAAAGTAGAAGAGGGCCCATTTCAGGGCATGATTAATATCGATCTGGATTATATCTAAGCGGCTTGGGCCGTCTGGTCTTCTGATGATCAGACGGTTAACTGAAGTGGCGTAAGGAGTGGAGCAATGAAATTCAAGGCGATGGTGCTGGCTTTGGCGCTGGCGGCGCCGTTGGCGCACGCGGCTGACGGCACCTTGAACGTTTTCGGCGAGCTGGTATTGAGCGCCTGCGGTCTGGATCCCAATTCACAAAGCCTGGAAGTGGGGCTGGGCCTGGTGTCCTCGCAAATGTTTCGCAAAATCGGCGACCGTTCCCGTCCGGTGGCCTTCGACATCCGGTTGACCGAGTGCTCCATCGACACCATGACAACGGTGGCGGTCCGCTTTAACGGAGAGGCCGACCGCGACAACGGCGAACTGATGGCGATCAACGGCAGCGCCGCTGGCGTGGGCATCCGCCTGATGGGGCCGGGCGGCGGGGACATTGTGCTGGGTCAGTATTCGCCGCTGGTGGGCTTGACCAACGGCAGCAACACGCTGCGCTTCAACGCGATGTACGAATCCACCCGCGCACCCGTGCCGCAAGGGCAGGAAGGCGGGATCAAGCCTGGCTCGGCCAACGGCCTGGCTCAGTTCGACTTGCGTTATATGTGAGCGGATGTAATGAAAACGGCCCTTCCGTCATTTGACGGAAGGGCCGTTTTCATTTGGGAACGGCAAGCTCAGCCGGCCAACCAGTTGCCGGGGTGCGCCTCCAGCCAGGTTTTGATGCTTTTGGCGTCGTTGACGCGGGCGGCGCTACCGCCGGCGGCCAGCAACACGATGATCAGAGGTTGGGACCCCACCGTGGCCTGCAACACCATGCAGCGGCCGGCTTCTTGGATGTAGCCGGTTTTTTGCAGCGAAATCTCCCAGTCGCCTTCGCGCACCAGCGCGTTGCTGTTCTTATATTGCAGCACGCGGCGGCTCACCGATTGAATCTGGTGTTTCTCCGTGGTGGTGAAGGCGCGAATCAGCGGGTAGCCGTGCGCGGCGCGGACCATGCGGGCGAGGTCCGCGGCGGTGGAGGTGTTGCGCATATCCAGGCCGGTGGCGTCGTAAAAAATGGTTTCGCTCATGCCCAGGCTACGGGCTTTGCGATTCATGCGCTCCACAAAGGTGGCGGTGCCGCCGGGCAGCGCGGTGCGGGCCAGCGTGGCGGCGGCGCGGTTTTCCGACGACATCAGCGCCAGCAGCAGCATTTCCTTGCGGCTGAGAGTGGTGCCCACCGCCAGGCGCGAGGAGGTGTTTTTCACCCGGTCGATCTCGGCGTCGGACACAGTCACTTCTTGGTCCAGCGACGCTCCGGAATCCAGCAGCACCATCGCCGTCATCAGTTTGGTGATGGAAGCGATCGGCATGCGTTGGTGAATGTTCTTCTGGTACAAGGGTTCGCCGGTGATGCCGTTCAGCACCAATACCGAATGCGAATTCAGCCGCGGAACGGACTGGTCGGCCATTTGCGAGGCCACCATCACGCTGGACGGCGAACCTGCCAGCACCGGCATGGCTAACGCCGCGGATACCAGCAGGCTTGCAATTTTCTTGATCATGCTTCACTCCAGGGAGAGCGGATTTAACGAAATCTCGGACCGAAAAATAGGCTCGCGACGTCTGCGTCGCAAGCCGTGTTTTATGCTCGGTCTGACTGTATTTTAAACAATGTTTTGACTGTGTATAGCCTGAATCGCAGCTTTTTTATATGCGGTCGCATCGGGGGTGTGAAGCAAGGGCGAACCGCGTAGAATCAGGCTATCTACTCCGATGTCTCGACCCATGCTGCGCACCTATCCCAACAGTCCGTTCAAACTGCATCAACCATTCGAGCCGGCCGGCGATCAGCCGGGCGCCATCGCTCAATTACTTGAAGGGCTCAGCGACGGTCTGTCCTATCAGACTTTGCTAGGGGTGACCGGGTCCGGCAAAACCTACACTATGGCCAACGTCATCGCCCAGAGCGGGCGTCCGGCCATCATCATGGCGCATAACAAAACGCTGGCGGCGCAGCTCTACAGTGAGATGCGGGAGTTTTTCCCGGAAAACGCCGTCGAGTATTTCGTTTCTTATTACGACTACTATCAGCCGGAAGCCTATGTGCCCAGCCGCGATCTTTTCATCGAGAAAGATTCCAGCATCAACGAGCATATCGAGCAGATGCGCTTGTCGGCGACCAAGTCCATTCTGGAGCGGCCGGACTGCATCATTGTCGCCACCGTCTCCGCCATCTACGGCATTGGCGATCCTTCCGATTACCATCAGATGATTTTGCATCTGAAAGAAGGGGAGACGCTGGCGCAGCGGGACATCATCAGCCGGCTGGCCACTATGCAGTACGACCGCAACGACATGGACTTCGGCCGCGGCACCTTCCGAGTGCGCGGGGATGTGATCGACATCTATCCGGCGGAAAGCAGCGATACCGCGCTGCGGGTCAGCATGTTCGACGACGAAGTGGAAACGCTGACTCTGTTCGACCCGCTGACCGGAACGACCAAACAGCGAGTGGGGCGTTTTACCGTGTTTCCCTCCAGCCACTACGTGACGCCGCGCGACACCGTGCTGCGGGCCTGCGAGCACATTAAGGAAGAGCTGCGCGCGCGACTGGAGTGGTATCAGAAGGAAGGTAAGCTGGTGGAGGCTCAGCGCCTGGAACAGCGCACCCGTTTTGACCTGGAGATGTTGTACGAGATGGGGTTTTGCAAAGGCATCGAAAACTACTCTCGGCATTTCTCCGGCAGGGGGCCTGGAGATCCTCCGCCCACGCTGATCGATTACCTGCCGAAAAACGCGTTGATGTTCATCGACGAATCGCATGTCACCGTGCCTCAGGTGGGCGCTATGTACAAGGGCGATGCCGCGCGCAAAGCCAATCTGGTGGAGTACGGCTTCCGCTTGCCGTCGGCGACCGACAACCGGCCGTTGAAATTTCACGAATTCGAATTGTTGATGCCGCAAACCATATTCGTGTCCGCCACGCCGGCCAACTACGAGAAGGAACACGCTGGACAGGTCGTGGAGCAAGTCGTACGCCCCACCGGCCTGGTGGATCCTGTAATGGAAGTGAGGCCGGTGGCCACCCAGGTGGACGATCTGCTGTCCGAGATCCGATTGCGGATGGAGAAGGGCGAGCGCGTGCTGGTCACCACGCTGACCAAGCGCATGGCTGAACAGCTGGCGGATTACTACACCGAGCACGGTATCAAGGTGCGCTATCTGCACAGCGACATCGATACGGTGGAGCGGGTGGAAATCCTCCGCGACTTGCGTTTGGGGGTGTTCGACGTGTTGATCGGCATCAACCTGCTGCGCGAAGGCCTGGACATTCCGGAAGTCAGCCTGGTGGCGATTCTGGACGCGGACAAGGAGGGCTTCCTGCGTTCGGATCGTTCCTTGATTCAGACCATCGGCCGCGCCGCGCGCAACCTCAATGGCAAGGCCTTGCTCTACGCCGACCGCATTACCGACTCGATGAAGCGGGCGATGGACGAGACCGAACGCCGCCGCGCCAAGCAGATGGCTTTCAACGCCGAACACGGCATTGTGCCCAGAGGCGTGGAGAAAAAGATCAAGGACATCATCGACGGCGTCTACAGCGTGGAGAATGAGCGCAAGAAACTGGTGGACAACGCCAGAGTGGCGATGATGGACGAAAAATCCCTGGCCAAGGAAATCAAGCGTCTGGAGAAGGAAATGATGGAGGCCGCGCGCAATCTGGAGTTCGAGAAAGCGGCAGGCCTGCGCGACCAACTAAAGCATTTGAAGGAGCAGGCCTGGATCAACGACCTATAAGGCCTGTTAAAAAGTCCACCGCGCTGCGGGGCCACGGCGTCGAAATGCGCATGCACCGGCTTTGCATTCCGCTTTCTCCGCCGTTTTCGCCTTGGCTTTTTCCTGCTCGCGAGTCTTTGAACCGCTTGTAAGAGTCTTGCTGTTTTGTCTGCGCGGCGCCCCGTTCGAGTTCGAGCGGGGCGTCGTCTTTTTAATGAAGCGTTGCCGCCTGCTGCTGCCGGCGATAGCGCTGCGCAAGCGCCGCGCAAGCCATCAGCTGGATCTGGTGGAACAGCATCAGCGGCAGCACGATGGAGCCCAGCGCCGGCGCGGCGAACAGCACTTTGGCCATGGGAACGCCGCTGGCCAGGCTTTTCTTGGAACCGCAAAACACGATGGTGATCTGGTCCGCGCGGGAGAAGCCCAGCTTGCGGCTCAGCAGCATGGTGATGCCCAGCAGCAGTCCAAGCAGAACCAGGTTGACCAGCAGCAGCGCCGCCAGCGCCTGGGGAGGGGTTTGCCGCCATAGCCCGCTGATCACCGCGGCGCTGAAAGCGGTGTAGACCACCAACAGGATGGAACCCTGATCGACATAGCGCAGCAAGCCCTTGTTACGGTCCACCCAGTCTCCTATCCAGCGGCGGGCGAACTGCCCGGCGACGAAGGGCAGCAGCAGCTGCATCACGATGTCCAGCACCGGCCCCCAGCCCTGGCCCGCGCCATGGTGTTTAACCACCAGCAGGCTGACCAGCAGTGGGGTGATGAAGATGCCCAGGATGTTGGACGCGGTGGCGCTGCAAATGGCTGCCGGCACATTGCCCTGCGCCATCGAAGTGAAGGCGATGGACGACTGCACGGTGGAAGGCAGCATGCATAAGTAAAGGATGCCTAAGTAGAGCTGCGGCGTCAGCAGCGGCTGCAGCACCGGTTGCAGTAGCAAGCCGAGAATCGGGAAAAGCAGGAAGGTGCAGCCCAGCACTAGCAGGTGCAGGCGCCAGTGGGAGGCACCGGCCAACACGGCCTCGCGGGACAATTTGGCGCCGTGCAAGAAGAACAGCAGCGCGATTGCCAGATTGGTGATGACGTTGAGCGCGACAGCGGCGTCGCCGGAGCAGGGCAGCGCGCTGGCCAAGGCGACGGTGGCGAGCAGGGACAGCGTGAAGGCGTCGAGTAGTTTGGGCATGGGGCGTGCGTCAATGCGGCGATGGCAGGAGAAACCGCTATTGAACCGCAGTGCAATTAAGAATACAAATGCATTTGTCTGATCTATTCATGAGTAATTGATATGAATGTAACTTTGCGTCAATTGCGGGTTTTCCAGGCCGTGATCGAACTGGGCGGTTTCAGCCGCGCAGGCGACGCGCTGGGCCTGACTCAGCCGGCGGTCAGCCGCGCGGTGAGGGAGTTGGAACAGGCCTTGGGCTTGCGTTTGTTCGACCGCACCACGCGGGAGGTAGAACCCACCGCGGCGGCTCGCCGTCTGCAGGGGAAGCTGACGCGAGTCCTGGAAGCGCTGCAAGAGGCGCTGAGCGAAGCTCGGATGGAGGGTGCGCAGGCCCACGGCGTGGTGCGAGTGGCCAGTAGCCCTACCTTGTCAGCCAGTCTGATGCCTTTGTTGATTGCGCGTTGTCGGCAGCGCTACCCGCAATTGACGCTGGTACTGCACGATCAGGTGCAACGATTGAACATCGAGGCGGTCACGAGCGGGGAGGTGGATTTCGGCCTGGTGGTGGAGCCCGACGCGGCTGTTCCGCTGGAAAGCGAACCCTTGCTGGAGGACGACTTCTGGCTGGTGTGCCGCAGCGACCACGATTTGGCCGCCCATGAGGCCGCGCATTGGGCGCAGTTGGACGGCCTGCCGCTGGTTTTGCTGGACCACAGCTCCGGCAGCCGCCGGCTGATTGATGAACTGCTGGTCAAGCATGGCCTGGCGTGCGAAGTGACGCAGCAATTGGGGCACTCGCAATCGGTGTTTCGGATGGTGGCGGCCGGCCTGGGCCTCAGCGTCACACCGGGGCTGGCCATGCCGCTGCCCGCCGGCGGCGGTTTGAGCGTGTTGCCGCTGCTGCCGGTGGAAAGTCGCCGCATTGTGTTGATCAAACGACCGAACCGTTCCTTGTCGCCGCTGGCGCGGAAAGTTTGGCAGCTGGCGCTGGAAATGCGCGCGGAACTGGCCGCCGTGGCACGACCCGCCGCTTGGGGCGGCTGAGTTTGCCGGTCATGGCCGGGGACGCCTGCTGGAAAAGACGAAGGCCGCAGGCTATTTAGATACTAGCAGGAGCAAAAACGGCCCTGAGCCGTGGCGCGGCGAAAAACAACGCAGAGAGGCTTGGTTGCGGAGGCTCGCACGGGTGCCGGTCGTGATAACAGCCAGCAGGAGATGGGCTAGATGGGGAAGACGATGCCGCAAATCTTGGTGGTTGACGACGAAGCCATATCCCGGCAGTTCCTGACCGCGGTGCTGCGCCAAATGGGCATGAGCAAGATATCCGAGGCGGTGGACGGCCTGGACGCGCTGATGCAGCTGGATGCAGGAGACCGGGCTTTCGACCTGATCTTTTGCGATTTGGATATGCCGAGGATGGATGGCGTTGAATTCGTGCGTCATTTGGGGGAGAGGGCTTACCAAGGCAAATTGCTGATCACCAGCGGTTTCGACGAGAGGGTGTTGGACAGCGTGGCCGATCTGGCGCGGATGTACGCGCTGCGTCTGTGCGGCGTCTTGCCCAAACCGGTGAATCCGGAGCAATTGCGGGCGATGCTGGCCGCGCCCATTGCAGCGGGAGAGGCGCTTTGTCTGCCCATGGAGCGGATCAACAGCGAAGAGTTGCGCCTGGGCATAGAGCGCGGCGAGGTGGTGCCGTTTTTCCAGCCGCAGGTGGACGTGGCCTGTGGTCGGGTGTTGAGCGTGGAGGTGCTGGCGCGCTGGCTGCATCCTCAACTGGGCTTGCTGGGCCCGCTGCAATTCATCGAACTGGCTGAACAGAGCGGCCTGATCACGCAGATGACCAAGCGCTTGTTCGCGGATGCGGCGCAAGCGTTGAAGCGTCTGGACGCGCGGAAACGCCTGAACATGTCGGTCAATCTTTCCATGCAGTCCTTGAAGGACTCCAGCCTGGTGACTTCCTTGGTGTCGATTGCGCGCGAAACCGGCTTGGAGATGTCCCGGGTGACGTTTGAAGTCACGGAAAGCGGCGTGATGGCGGATCCGGCCTCGGCGCTGGAAATCATGACCCGCTTGCGTTTGAAGGGCGCAGGCCTGGCAATTGACGATTTCGGCACCGGTTTCGCCAGCATGGACCGGCTAACGCGCATCCCGTTCACAGAATTAAAGATAGACAAAGGTTTCGTCATCGACGCGGCGGGCAACGCCACCAACCGTTCCATTTTCCTCGGCAGCGTCGAACTGGGGCGCAGGCTGGGGCTGAAAGTGGTGGCCGAAGGCGTGGCTTCCGAGGCCGAATGGGCCTTGTGCCGGGAGTTCGGCGTGTCAGCCGCTCAAGGTTCCCTGATCTCCCCGCCGGTAGACGAGGCCTCTTTCGCGGAATGGTTGGCGAGTTGCGGGGGAGATGTGTCGCAGTCAGCGCGGGATTGGATATTCATTGCAACGCCTACCTAAGCGAGAAAATCATGAGACGATTGGGAACCCTATTGCTGCTGCTCGGCCTGGCCGTGGCGACGCCCTTGGCCATGGCGGCCGACGCTTTGGCCAAACCCGCCGGCAAGGCGGTGCTAGTGATCAGCGGCAACATCAGCCAAAAGAACCAGGGTGACGCCGCGGCCTTCGATATGGCGATGTTGGCCAAGCTGCCGCAGCGCAGTTTCAGCACCCACACCCCCTGGTACCCTGGATTGACCCGCTTCTCCGGGCCGTTGCTGCGCGACGTGTTGGCCGCCGCCGGCGCTCACGGCAAATTGTTGAAAGCGGTGGCGCTGAACGATTACAAGACCGATATCCCCTTTGACGACGCCAGCCGATTCGACGTGATTCTGGCGACGCAAATGAACGGCAAGCCAATGCCGGTGCGTGAGAAAGGTCCCTTGTTCATCGTTTACCCCTACGACTCGCAAGAAGAGTTGCGTTCGGAACTGTATTACAACCGTTCCGCCTGGCAGCTCAAATCCCTGCTGGTACATTGAGCGCGATGAACACGCCGCAGCGAAGCTACTCCTCCTGGCGGAGCCTGATCTTGATCGGAGCGACGCTGGCCTGCGTGTTCGCCGGGGTGGCTTATATCCAGGTGCGTCAGGCGGATATGCTGAACACCGCCGCGCGCTACGAAGGCGATAACATCGTCTGGGCCTATTTTCAGCTCGAAACCGAGGCAATGAGGCTGCAGACGACGATAGAACATGTGCTGAACCATCAGCAGGACAGGGCGGAACTGCAAGAGCGCTACGACATCTTCGTCAGCCGCGTGGGAGTGGTCGACCACGGCCTGTACTCCAGTTTGCTGGATGGAACGCAGGAATATCAGCAGGCGCGTCCGAAGCTGGACGCCTTCATCCGCAAGGCCGACGCCTATTTCAGCCGCCAATCCGGAGCGGCGCTGGAGCTGGACGGCTTGCGGCGGCTGGACGCCGAGCTGGACCTGCTGAACGGACCGTTGCACGACCTCTCGCTGGTGGCTAATCAGCGCATGGCGGAGCAAGTGGACGCGCGCAACAAAAGCATGCAGCAACACATTGTGGTCAGCAATTGGTTGATGGCCTTCGAATGGGCGCTGATTCTCGGCTTCGCCACCATCGTGGTTCGGCAGTTGCGGCAATTGGAGCGGCGGCGGCACGAGCTGGAAGAACTGACCGACGTGCTGGAGCAGGCGCGGGTGCAGGCCGAGGCCGGCAGCATGGCGAAAAGTGTGTTTCTCGCCAATATGAGTCATGAAATCCGCACGCCGCTCAACGGCGTTTTGGGCATGCTCTCCTTGCTGGGAGACTGCACCCCCACGCCGGTGCAGGCCGACTACATCAAGACCGCCGAAGAGTCCGCTCGCCATCTGATGGCCTTGCTGAACGACGTGCTGGACGCCAGCAAGCTGGAGTCGGGCAAGCTGGACCTGCTGCCCACGGTGTGCAATTTGCGGCAATTGTTATTGCAATGCGAAAGCCTCATGCGCGGACAGGCTGTGGCGAAGGGGCTGGCCATGCGCATGGCGCTGGATTTGAACGTGCCCGAGTGGGTGCTGTGCGACCCGACACGCCTGCGGCAAATCCTGCTCAACTTGCTTAGCAACGCGATCAAGTTTACCGAGATAGGCGCAGTGACCATCCAGGCTGAAGCGGCGGAATCGGGCTCGGAAGGCGGGGCGGTGTTGCGGATCACGGTAAGGGACACCGGCATAGGCATGGACGACGCAACCCTGGCGCGTTTGTTCAAGCGTTTCTCTCAAGGCGACAGTTCCACTGTGCGTCAGTACGGCGGCAGCGGCCTGGGCCTGGAGATCTCCCAAAACCTGGCGCAACTGATGGGCGGTGGCATCACCGTGCACAGCGCGCTGGGTGCGGGCAGCGTTTTTGTGCTGTCGCTGCCCTTGCAGGCGATGAGCGCGCCGGAAGGCCGGGTCAAGCCGGGAGGCGGGGCGAGTCCGGCAGAGCCGGGGCGTCAGCTGCGCGTTTTAGTGGTGGACGACAACCCGGTCAATCGCAAATACATGCAAGCGATGCTGCAGAAGCAAGGGCATCTCGTCACCGTGATTCAGGAGGGTGCGGAAGCGGTGGAGGCGGCAACCCGGCAACCTTTCGATTTGGTTTTGATGGATTTGCACATGCCGGAGATGGATGGCATCGAGACGACAAGGCATTTGCGCGAACGCGCGATGACGCCGGGGATGAAAATCGTCGCTTTGACGGCCGACGTGCTCGCGGAAACGCGGGATAAAGCGCTCGCCGGCGGGTTGGATGATTTTCTGGCCAAGCCGCTGCATGTGGAAGATTTCCAAGCCATGCTGGAGCGCCAGTTTGGCGATGGGCCGGCTCCGGAGCGCAGCGCCGAGCCCTCCACCTTGCCGGCCTTGCTGGACGTGGCGATGATAGAAAAAATGACGGAAATGCTGACCCTGGAAAAATACCGGGAGCTAGTGGCGCAATTCTTCTCCGGCAAGGTCGGCAGGGTGGACGAATTGCTGGCCGCCGCGCTGGCCGGTCAGCGGGATCAAGTGAGGCGCCACTCGCACAATTTGAAGGGCGCCGCGCTGACTTTGGGCTTCAGCGCGTTGGGAGGGTCCTGCGCCGGACTGGAGCGTTTGGCCTTGGCGGAGGAGGAAGGCTTGGCCGACGAGGCGGAAAGGGTGGGGCTCCTGTTCGACTCGACGCGCAGCGCCTGCATCGCGGCCGGCTATCTGGCCGGCATGGACTTGCCGGCGTTGCGTTAGTCGCGGAAGCTGCGTGAAAATCGCCGGCGCGCCTCTCGTGGGCGCGTAGCCGGCGGTGGAAGTGATAAGATCGAGGCGAGTCAGTGCTTGAATCCCATACTGAATAAAAATAGAGAGCCGAAGCCGTCCATGAGCCAGAACGATTGCTTGTCCATTTTGTTTGTTTGCATGGGAAACATCTGCCGGTCGCCAACCGCGGAAGGGGTGATGCGCGCCAAGCTCAAGAGCGCGGGCCTGGAGGCGCGGATGCGAGTGGAGTCGGCGGGCACGCACGACTACCATGTCGGCGAAGCACCGGACCGGCGTACCTGTCAGGCGGCGCTGCGCCGCGGCTATGACCTGTCCGATTTGAGGGCAAGGCAGGTGGATGGGCGCGATTTCGAGCGTTTCGATTGGATTTTGGCCGCCGACCGGCAAAATTTGGCTTTGTTAAATGCTCAATGTCCGCCATCCTATCGCGGCAAGCTGCATTTGCTACTTGAGCCGCTCCCCGGCGCTCCCCGCGATGTGCCTGACCCTTATTACGGCGGCGCTGGCGGTTTCGATACCGTGCTGGATCTAGTGGAAGCGGCTTGCGATGCTTGGCTGGCCCGCATTGCGGACACAGAGACGGAGCCGGCGCCATGAAGCCGTTTGACACGGAAACGCCGCGCGCGCGGGCTGTTTTTACAATAACCATAGAAAGCCAAGGACGCGTATGGGGCAGATGACGAGGGGAGCCTCCGCCAAGAAGCCGCTGGACGTAGTGCCCAGCCATAATGCGGATATCATCTTGCCCAAGCAGGCCGGTAAAATGCCCTTGGCCAGCCAGGCGGTGATCGTCATCGGCTCTTCCACCGGGGGCACGGAGGCCTTGCGCACCTTGCTGACCGCGCTGCCTCCCTCGATGCCGCCCATTCTGATCGCTCAGCACATGCCGGAAATGTTCACTCATTCCTTCGCCACGCGCTTAAACACCTTGTGCAAGTTGACGGTGAAAGAGGCGGAAGACAATGAGCGGCTGCAAAACGGCACCGTCTATATCGCGCCGGGCCATTCCCATTTGCTGATCAAGCCCGCGCCCACCATAGGCTACGCCATCGGCCTGCATGCCGGGCCGCCGGTCAACCGGCACCGGCCGTCGGTGGACGTGCTGTTCCGCTCCGCCGCCAATCTGGTGGGCAAGAACTGCATCGGCGTCATCCTGACCGGAATGGGCCGGGACGGCGCCAGCGGCATGCTGGAGCTCAAGCAGGCAGGCGCCTGGAATATTGCCCAGGACGAAGCCAGCTGCGTCGTGTTCGGCATGCCCAAGGAAGCCATCGCCATGGGCGGCGCGCATGAGGTGCTGGCCTTGGAGAGCATCGCCACGCGCCTGTCGGTGCTGGCCTCGCAAAAGCAACACCAAGCCGGCGGGTCGGCTTAACCCTCTGATAGAACAAGAAAACATGAAGTATCTCCCTATTTTGGTGGTGGAAGACGACGCCGATTTGCGCGAAGCCATCGTCGACACTTTGAGCCTGGCCGGCTACCCCACATTGGAGGCCGGCGACGGCGCCGCGGCCCTGGCCAAATTGAAAGAAGCGCCGGTGGGATTGATCGTATCCGACGCCCAAATGGCGCCGATGGACGGCTACACGCTGTTCGAGGAGGCGAAAAAGCGTTACCCCGGCGTGCCTTTCATTTTGATGACCGCATACGGCGTGATTGAAAGGGCGATTGAATTGCTGCGCGCGGGCGCCGCGCATTACCTGCTCAAGCCGTTCGAGCCGGCCAGTTTGATCGCCGAAGTGGAAAAGCACCTGCTGCGCATGCCTAGCGAAGCGAGCGGCGAAGTGGTGGCCGAGTCCGCCGCGATGCGACAACTGTTCGCGCTGGCCGGACGTGTGGCCGGCAGCGACGTCAGCGTGATGATTTCCGGCCCCAGCGGCGTAGGCAAGGAGGTGCTGGCGCGTTACATTCACCGGCACTCCAAGCGTTGCGAAGGGCCTTTCGTTGCGGTCAACTGCGCGGCCATTCCGGAGAACCTGCTGGAGTCCACCTTGTTCGGCCATGAGCGCGGCGCCTTCACCGGCGCGGCGCAGGCCTTGCCGGGGAAGTTCGAGCAGGCCCAGGGCGGCACCATTTTGCTGGACGAAGTCACCGAGATGCCGCTGTCGCTGCAGGCCAAATTGCTGCGGGTGCTGCAGGAGCGGGAAGTGGAGCGGGTCGGCGGCACGCGAACCTTGAAGCTGGATATCCGCGTGTTGGCCACTTCCAACCGCGACCTGCAAGCCGCGGTGGATGCGGGCCAATTCCGCGAGGATCTGTATTTTCGCCTGAACGTGTTTCCGATGCGCATCCCCGCGCTGGCCGAGCGCCGCGACGATATTCTGCCTCTGGCACGAATCATGCTTAAAAAGTACGCAGAGGCCGCCGGAAGAAGCAATCTGATCCTGTCCGAGGATGCGGAACGTCATTTGACGGCCTATAGTTGGGAGGGTAACATCCGCGAACTGGAGAATGTGGTGCAGCGGGCGGTCATTCTTGCCGCCGGGGCGGAAATTTTTGCCGCCGATCTACTGCTGGATCACGATTCCGTCGCGGCTCAGGTTACCCGGACAGCGTCTGAAAAAGACAATTCCGTGTCGGATGAAACCGACATGAAAACGCTAGAGAAACGCCATATTCTGGAAACCTTGACCGCGGTGGGCGGCGTCAAGAAGCTGGCCGCGGAAAAACTGGGCATCAGCGAGCGCACATTGCGCTATAAATTGCAGCGTTACCGTGATGAAGACGCTGCCGACGGATGTCAGGAGGTTCCAGATGGAAATGGCTTGGAGTAACCATGTCAGTGCCAAATATCGATCAACTGTTGGGCGAGCTGCGCACCGCCTCGGCCCTGGCCGCGGGCAAGCCCGCCGCTACGGCCCCGGAAGCGTCCCAGGTGGACTTCTCCGCTGTGCTAAAGTCCACCTTGGAGCAGGTGAACTCGGCGCAGCAGACTTCGCAGGAGATGCAGAAGCAATTTGAATTGGGTGACGAGGGGGTCAACCTGCAGGACGTAATGGTGTCGCTGCAGAAAGCCAGCCTGTCGTTCCAGACCATGGTTCAGGCGCGCAACAAGCTGGTCACCGCCTATCAGGAAATCATGAATACCCAAGTCTAGCGCTGCCGGACCCGACCAGCCGGCGGCGGTGGGCTCGAACCTAAAACCACTGTATGGCTGACCTGGCAGAAGAAAACGCTACGCCCGTTTGGCGAAGCCGCATGAATGAAGCGTCCGATCGCTTCAAAGCGCTTCCCAACAATAAAAAAGTCCTGTTCCTCGCGGCGGTGGCCGCTATTTTCGCCGTCATCGTGGGCGCGGTGGTGTTGAACCGCACGCCCAGCTATAAAATCCTGTTCTCCAATATCTCCGACCGCGACGGCGGCCAAGTGGCCGCTTCGCTGCAGCAGATGAACGTGCCGTACCAACTGGGCGAGGGCGGCACCATCTCCGTGCCCTCGGACAAGGTTTACGACGCGCGCTTGAAGCTGGCTGCGCAAGGCTTGCCCAAGGCCGGCGGCGTCGGCTTCGAACTGATGGACAATCAGAAGTTCGGCATCAGTCAGTTTGCCGAGCAAGTCAACTATCAGCGCGCGATTGAGGGCGAGCTGGCGCGCACCATTGAGGCGGTGGGCTCGGTGGAGAGCGCGCGGGTTCATATCGCCATCCCCAAGCAAAGCGTATTCGTCCGCGAGCAGCAGCAACCGACGGCTTCGGTGATGTTGACCCTGTTCCGCGGCCGCTTGCTTGACGCCGGGCAGATCGCCGGCATTCTGCACTTGGTGTCCAGTTCGGTGCCCAATCTGCCGGTCAAGAACGTCACCATCGTCGATCAGGACGGCAATCTCCTATCCAAGCAGAGCGGCCCGGATGAAAACTCTGGTCTGGATCAGCGGCAGCTGGGTTACGTGCGCCAGATCGAAGAGGGCTACGTCAAGCGCATTGAGGATATCCTGGAGCCCATTTTCGGAAAGGGCAACTCGCGCGCTCAGGTCACCGCCAGCGTCGATTTCGCCGAGGTGGAGCAGACCTCGGAAACCTTCAAGCCCAATTCCAGCCCCAATCCATCCGCTACCCGCAGCCAGCAGATCAGCGAAAAGCTGAATAACGGCGCGGCGCTGCCGTCCGGGGTGCCGGGAGCCTTGTCCAATCAGCCCCCGTCGGCCGCTTCCGCGCCGATCACGCTGCCGCCGGGCGCCGCGCCCGGCACGGCCACGCTGTCCGGGCAGACCATGGGCGCGTCCGGCGCCTTGCAACGCGACATCACCACCAATTACGAAGTCGACAAAACCATACAGCACACCAAGATGCCGCAGGGCGGCGTCAAGCGTCTGTCCGCCGCCGTGGTGGTCAACTACCGGCGCATGCCGGACAAGAACGGCGAGATGAAGCCGACGCCGCTGACTCCGCAGGAGGTTCAGCAGATCAATAATCTGGTCAAGGAGGCGATGGGTTTCAATACCCAGCGCGGCGACACCCTGAACGTGGTCAACGCCGCCTTCGCAGACGCCGAAGTGCCGGCGACGTTGCAGGAAAAAGTCACAGACTACGTGACCAGCAACGGCTCCAGCCTGATCAAGTATGGCCTGCTGACCATTGCCGTGCTTTACCTGCTGTTCGGCGTGGTGCGCCCCATCATGCGCGACCTGGTCAAGCCGCCGGCCCCAGCCAAGGGCAGCGAAGAAGAGGCCGCGGCGCAGGCCGCCGCCGCGGGCGGCCGCCTGCTGGGCGTAGCCGGGGAAGAGGGCGAAGAAGGCGCGGCCGGTCACGCCGGCGGCGCCGCGGGCGGCGGCGATCCGCGCGAAGCGCAGATGCGGCAATACACCACCAATCTGGAAGCGGTGCGTGAAATGGTGAAATCCGATCCGCGCATGGCCGCTCAGATCATCAAGGAATGGATAAGCGCCGATGAGTGAGAACGGAGTGCGCAAGAGCGCGGTGTTGCTGTTCAGCCTGGGTCAGGCGGAAGCCGTCGAGGTGTTTAAATACCTTGGCCCCAAGGAAGTGCAGAAGATTTCGCTGGCGATGGCGGCGATCAATAATCTGAGCTACGAGCAGATTGACGAGGTGGTCAGCGAATTCAAGGGCGAGTGCGCGGCGCGCGCCAGCATCGGCGCGTCCGACGAATACTTGCGCAATGTGCTGATCGAGGCGCTGGGGCCGGACAAGGCGGCCAACCTGCTGGACAAGATCATGCAGGGCAACGATCACAGCGGGATCGAAAGTCTGAAGTGGATGGATCCTTCTTCCGCCGCCGACTTGATCCGCAACGAACACCCGCAGATCATCGCCACCATTCTGGTGCATCTGGAGCCGGACCTGTCCAGCTCCATCCTGTCCTACTTCCCGGAACGGATGCGCAACGAAGTGCTGATCCGCACCGCCACGCTGGAAGGCGTGCAACCGCAGGCGCTGCGCGAGTTGAACGATGTGTTGACCCAGCTCTTGTCCGGCTCCGACCGCATCAAGAAGAGCGCGGCCGGCGGCATTGGCCTGACCGCGGAAATCCTCAACTTCATGGGGTCCAACGTGGAAGCCGCGGCGCTCAACTATATCCGCGAATACGATCCGGAGCTGGCGCAGCGCATTCAGGACAAGATGTTCGTGTTCGAGAACATTCTGGAAATCGACGACCGTTCGATCCAGACCATTCTGCGCGAAGTGCAATCCGATTCCCTGGTGATCGCGCTCAAGGGCACCAGCGCCGAGCTCAAGGACAAGATTTTCCGCAATATGTCGCAGCGCGCCGCGGAAATGCTGCGCGACGATCTGGAGTCCAAGGGGCCGGTCAAACTGTCCGAAGTGGAGGCCGAGCAGAAGGAGATTCTCAAGGTGGTGCGCAAGCTCGCCGACGACGGCCAGATCGTGCTAGGCAGCAAGGGCGGTGATGAAGGTCTCGTCGAGTAATCCCATCATTCCCGGCGAAGAGTTGGAGGGCTGGAGCAGTTGGAGCCCCAACGCGCTGGACGGCCTGACCCAGAGGCTGACGCCGGTGCAGCTGATGGAGCTGGCGCAACAGCGTCGCCGTCAACAGGAGCAGGCGCAGGCCGAGTCCGCCGTCGAGTCCGCTTCGGCCGGGGCGGAGGAGGCTGCCGACGCCGCGGACGGCGAGCGCGCGGTGAGCGGCTATCCCACCGCTGCCGAACTGGAGGCTATCCATCAGGAAGCCTGGCAGTCCGGCCATGAGGCTGGGCAGGAAGCCGGCCGCGCGGCCGGTTACCAAGAAGGCTTGACCGCCGGGAGAGAGCAGGGCTTGGCCGAGGTGCGCGCAGAGCAGGAGGCTCGCTTCGCCGAGGCCTGGCAGCCCTTGCAGCAGTTGGCGGAAGGGCTGGCGCAACAGATTTCCCGTTTTGAAACTGAATTGTCCGCGGATTGGCTGGCCTTGGCGTTGGAGCTCGCCAGCCAACTGAGCCATGGGCTGGCGCGGCAGAACCCCTTGCTGATTCAGGAGCTGCTCCGCGAGGCGCTGGAGGACTTGCCGGCCACGCTGGCGCAGGCGCGTTTGCGTCTGAACCCGGCGGATCTGGAGGTGGCGCGAGAGTTTCTGGCGCAGGAAACGCCGGAAACCCAATGGCAATGGATTGAAGACCCCGAGGTGGAGCGCGGTGGCTGCGTGATAGACACCGCCGCGCTGCGGTTGGATCTGACTATGAGCACCCGTATTGCCGCCATGCGCAAAGCGCTGGGAATGGACGATGAGCCACCCGCAGCTGATTGAGCGCCAACGCGCATGGCTGCGCGACTGCGCGGACAGCGCGCGCGCCGCCAAGCTGTGGCAGCCCTGCGGCAAGCTGGTTCGCGTTACCGGCATGGTGATGGAGGCTGTGGGCCTCAAGCTGCCGGTGGGCAGCGCTTGTCAGGTGGCCTTGGCGGACCGGAAGCTTGTGGAGGCCGAGGTGGTGGGTTTTTCCGGCGACAAAGTGTTCCTGATGCCATTGAGCAACGTCCACGGCCTGTTGCCGGGCACGCCGGTGATGCCGCTGACGCCGCGGCACCCGCCGCAATTCGGCAAGACCCAAGCCCAGGCCGCCACCGACGGCGCGTCCGGCCGCATGGTGCCGGTGGGGCTCAGCCTGCTGGGCAGGGTGTTGGATTCGCTGGGGCGGCCGCTGGACGGCAAAGGCCCCATCCATCCGGACGCCTGGTTCCCGTTGCACAGCCAACCGATGAACCCGCTGGACCGATCGCCGGTGCGCGATGTGCTGGATGTCGGCGTGCGCGCCATCAACGGTTTGTTGACGGTGGGGCGGGGTCAGCGCCTCGGTCTGTTCGCCGGCTCCGGCGTGGGCAAGTCGGTGTTGCTGGGCATGATGGCCCGCTTCACCAAGGCCGATGTGGTGGTGGTGGGCTTGGTTGGCGAGCGCGGCCGCGAGGTTAAGGACTTCATCGAAAACATCCTGGGCGACGAAGGCATCGCCCGCTCGGTGGTGGTTGCCGCGCCGGCGGACATGCCGCCGCTGATGCGTCTGCACGGGGCGGCCTACGCCACGGCGCTGGCCGAATACTTCCGCGCTCAAGGCCTGGACGTGTTGCTGCTGATGGATTCGGTGACCCGCTACGCGATGGCGCAGCGCGAGATCGCGCTGGCCATTGGCGAGCCGCCGGTGACCAAGGGCTATCCGCCGTCGGTGTTCGCGCGCCTGCCGCAATTGATTGAGCGCGCCGGCAACGCCGCGGAGGGCGGCGGTTCCATCACGGGCTTTTATACGGTGCTGTCAGAAGGCGACGATCAGCAGGATCCGATCGCCGATTCCGCGCGCGCCATTCTGGACGGCCACTTTGTGCTGTCGCGAGAACTGGCCGAGTCTGGCCACTATCCTGCCATCGACATCGAGCAATCCATCAGCCGGGTCATGGTGGATGTGGTGCCTCAAGCGCAGATGGCCCTGGCTCGGCAATTCAAGCAGCTGTATTCCCGCTATCAACGTAACCGCGACCTGATCAGCGTCGGCGCCTACGTGCCAGGCTCGGATCCGGTGCTGGACGACGCAATGCGGCGCCAGCTGCCCATGGTCGGTTTTTTGACCCAGCCGATGCATGAGTCGCAGGATTTCTCTTCCAGCTGCGAACAATTGCAGGGCGTGTTGTCCTGAGGCTGAGGCGTGGCGGAAAGCAAATACCTGTTGTTGATTCGCTTGGCCGACGACAAGCAGAAAGCGGCGGCCGAGCGCATGCGGCTGGCGCAAAGCAGGCTGGCGGAGGCCCGTTCGCGCCAGGAGCAACTGGACGCTTTTCGCGGCGAGTACCGGCAACGGCTGACCAGTCGCGGCGCGCAGGGCATCAGTGCTTTGCAATATCAGGATTTCCAGCGTTTTCTCGCTCGGCTGGACGAGGCCATGGTGCAGCAGCAGGGCGATGTGGAGCGCTGCACTCAGCGCTTCTTGCTGGAGCGCCAGGCCTGGCAGCATGAATACAAGAAGCTCAAGGCCTATGAAAAGCTGTTGCAGCGAGAGCAAGAGCGCGCCGCCGTGCGCGAGGCGCGGGTGCAGCAGAAGGTCAGCGATGAATTCGCCACCCGGCGGTTTTGGGACAGCACCCACGGCGAAGAGTAAGAGCGTGTTTACAGCAGGTGGCAAACAGGCGCTAAGGGCCTGTTCAAGCTTCGTGGCACGCTAGTTGCTTTACTGT
Source organism: Chromobacterium sp. Rain0013 (assembly GCF_015291765.1). Taxonomy (NCBI): domain Bacteria; kingdom Pseudomonadati; phylum Pseudomonadota; class Betaproteobacteria; order Neisseriales; family Chromobacteriaceae; genus Chromobacterium; species Chromobacterium sp. Rain0013. Next base: position 3,673,240 of record NZ_CP031514.1, on the reverse strand, counting down.
TTGCGTCTTACTTGTAGAGAGTCGGCCATGACGACACCTGTGAACGCAGCCGCGGCCAATCCGGTTGGCGGCAAAGCCAATATGCCGGGGGGCAATCTGGCCACTGCCGGCGACACCGGCGCCGGCGATCTGTTCGCCAGCCTGCTGGGGCTGCAGATGAGCACTTTGGGCAGTTCCTTCTTGCCGGGCGCCAACGCCGATGCTTTGGCGGACGCAGGCCTGGACAAGGATAAGCCGGCCAAGAGCGAGGATGATCAGACTTCGGCGATGCCGTTGCCGGGGATGTCGCTGATGGGCGCCGCGCAGCAGCCCGTTCAGCAGCAGGCGACGACCTCGCCGCGGGCCAATGGCGATCTGCCAACCGGCGCCAAGCCCGTTGAACTCAAGCCCGACATCGCGGCGGCGCTGCCCGCTTCGCTAGCCAAAGCCCGTAATCTGTCGCTGCCGGCGCAGCAAAATTTGCCGGAAGACGGAAAAGTCTTGCCGCAGTTTTTGCCGCTTCAGGGGCATGAGCAGCTGGCGGCCAAGCCGACTGCGCCCACGCCGGTGTTCACCGTGCAACAGCCTGTGACCGATCCCAACTGGGCCAAGGCCATGAGCGAGCAGGTGATGGGCATGGTCAGCCTCAAAGCCGACAAGGCGCAGATTCAGCTGAACCCGCCGCAATTGGGGCCGATCGAGGTGACGCTGAAGATGAACGGCAACGACCAGGCGCAGGTGTTGTTCGCGGCTGCGGTGCCGGCCACGCGCGAGGCGCTGGAAAACAATATGCATCGTCTGTCTTCCATGCTGGCCGCCGGCGGCATTCAGCTAACCGACGCGCAGGTGTCCAGCGGACAATCCGGACAGCAACAGCAGGCGTTCCAGCGCGGGCAATCGCAGCGCCAGAACGAGAACGCCGAGCCCGAGCCGATGGATGCATTGAGCAGCATCAAGGCGGCTCGCGGCATTCTCAGCATTTTCGCCTGATCATTTGTGATAATCTCCCCTGTTCAATTTGCATCTAAAATTAGAAAATATAGTGAAGAAATCGTTTAAGATTTCACTATGAACACCCAGTGAACAGGGCAGATATATGGCAGAAGATAAAAAAGCGGAAAAAGCAGAGAAAAAAGCAGGGGGCGGCGGCGGTAAATTGATGCTGATCGTCATTATATTGCTGGTGCTGGTCTTGGCCGCGGTGGGGGGCTTGGCCGCCTATATGTTCACCAATATGAATAAGCCGGCGGCGGCCGGCGAACACGCCGAGCAGACCAAGGAAAAACCCAAGAAGAAAAAAGAAGGTCCCCCGATCTTCGAAAAACTGGATACTTTCGTGGTGAACCTGGCCGGTAACGACGGCTCCTTGCTGCAGGTGGACATGCAAGCGGAGCTGGCCGACGAGGAAGCCAAAAAGAAATTCACCGATTACGCGCCTAAAATTCGCAGCGCGCTGATCTTGCTGCTGTCGTCCAAGTCCGCCGTGGAATTGGCCACGCCTGACGGCAAGGTTCGCCTGAAGGCCCAGGTCAAGCAGATCATCAATGAGTCGATGGACGCCGGCGAGGAGCAGCCGGTGGAAAGCGTGCTCTTTACTTCCTTCATCATCCAGAAGCAGTAAGCGGCATGGGCGACGATATTCTTTCCCAGGAAGAGGTAGATGCCCTACTCAGGGGCGTCTCCGGGGAGGATGAGGATGATGCCGGCGGCGGCGACGCCCAAGGCGTCCGCGGCTATGACATCGGTCGGCAAGAGCGCATCGTGCGCGGCCGCATGCCGACGTTGGAAATCATCAACGAGCGTTTCGCGCGCAATCTGCGCATCGGCCTGTTCAACTTTATCCGCCGCAACGCGGAAATCTCGGTTGGGCCGGTGCGGGTGCAAAAGTATAGCGAGTTCATCCGCAATCTGGTGGTGCCCACCAACCTGAACCTGGTGCACGTCAAGCCCTTGCGCGGCACGGGGCTGCTGATTTTCGATCCGGACTTGGTGTTTCTGATCGTCGATAACCTGTTCGGCAGCGACGGGCGCTACCATGTGCGGGTGGAAGGCCGCGACTTCACTCCCACCGAGCAGCGCATCATCCGCCGTTTGCTGGATGTGGTGTTCGTCGAGTGCCAGAAAGCCTGGGAGCCAGTGCATCCCATCGAGTTCGTCTATCTGCGTTCCGAAATGAACACCCAGTTCGCCAATATCGCCACGCCCACCGAGGTGGTGGTGGCGATGACTTTCCATATTGAGCTGGGCGCCGGCGGCGGCGATTTCCATATTTGTCTGCCGTATTCAATGGTGGAGCCTATCCGCGATGTGTTGTCCAGCACCATGCAGGCGGACCGCACCGAGGTGGACAACCGCTGGGTCAACCTGATGACGCATCAGGTGCAGGCGGCGGAAGTGGAACTGGTGGCGACCTTGGGCAAGACCAAGGTGACCTTGGGTCAGATTTTGAATTTGAAGAATGGCGACGTGGTGATGCTGGAGATTCCGGAGCGGGTGGAAGCCGACGTATCGGGCATTCCGGTGTTCGAAGCCAGTTACGGCACCGTGCAGGGGCGCTATGCGCTGAAGGTGGAGCAGGTGTTGGCCGGCGCGAATGATTTTCACGAGCCTCTGGGGGATAAAGAGCAATGAGCGAAGAAGAATTGCAAGCCGCGCAGATGGAGGCCGAAGCGGCCGCCGCCGCGGCAGCCGCTGCCGGCGGAGCCGGCGGCGAGGAAGAAGTGTCGATGGACGACTGGGCCGCCGCAATGGCCGAGCAGGAAGTGGTGGATTCCGCCCCAGAGCCGGTGCCGGCCCAAAACTTGTTCCAAGAACTGGGCGCGAGCACCTCCGGCGCGGGCGTCCCGCAGAATCTGGACATGATTCTGGACATCCCGGTGCAATTGACCGTGGAGTTGGGCCGCACCAAGATCGCCATCCGCAACTTGCTGCAATTGGCGCAGGGGTCGGTGGTGGAACTGGACGGCATGGCCGGGGAGCCGATGGACGTGCTGGTCAACGGTTGTCTGATCGCCCAGGGCGAGGTGGTGGTGGTCAACGACAAGTTCGGTATTCGTCTGACCGATATCATCACGCCCGCGGAACGCATTCGCCGTTTGCAAAAATGACGAGGTCAGCCATGTTTGCGATGACGCGCCGTGCTGTGCAGGGCGCTTTTTATTTGGCGGCGTCCGGTCTGGCCGCTGCGGCCACGGCCACGGCAGCGCCGTCTCCGGCGGCCGCGCCGTCGCCGTTCATGAGTTTGCTGCAGGTCTTGTTCGGCCTGGCGGTGGTGCTGGGCGCCATCGTTGGCATGGCCTGGCTGTTCAAACGGCTTTCCGGCGGCATGCTGGGCGCCTCCAACCGCCTGAAGGTGGTCAGCGGAACCCTGGTGGGACCCAAGGAGCGCGTGGTGATCGTGGAGCTGGAGGGGGAGTGGCTGGTGCTGGGCGTGACGCCGCAGCAAGTCAATCTGCTAAGCAAGCTGCCGCGCCCGGAAGGCGCGGAAATCGAAGCGGCGCCGGCGGCGGAGCCTTTCGCGCGCTGGTTGAAGGCGGCGATGGACAAGAGCCGCAATAGCAAGGCGGGGCCGCGATGAGGCCTTGTTTCCGATACGGCGCCCTGGTTTTGTTGGCGACGCCGTTGATCGCGGACGCGGCCGGCGGCTTGCCTTTGATGAGCAGCACTCCGGCGGCCGGCGGCGGGCAGAATTATTCGCTCAGCTTGCAGATGCTGCTGTTCATGACCGGGTTGACCTTCATCCCGGCGATGATGCTGATGATGACGGCTTTCACTCGCATCATCATCGTGATGTCGCTGTTGCGGCAGGCGATGGGCACCATGCAGTCGCCGCCCAACCAGGTGATCGTCGGTTTGTCGCTGTTCCTGACTCTGTTTGTGATGGGGCCGACTTTCGACCAAGTCTACGCCAAAGCCTGGGTGCCGTTCTCAGACGATAAGATCACCCTGCAACAGGCGGTGGACGAGGCCAGCAAGCCGATGAAGGCTTTCATGCTGCGCCAAACCCGGGAGAAGGACCTAGCCTTCTTCATCGAGATTTCTCAATCGGAAAAGCCGCAGACCAAGGCCGATGTATCCATGAAGACCCTGGTGCCGGCTTATGTGATCAGCGAGCTGAAAACCGCCTTCCAGATCGGCTTCATGGTATTTATTCCCTTCCTGATCATCGATCTGGTCGTGGCCAGCATCCTGATGGCAATGGGTATGATGATGGTGTCCCCGGTCACCATTTCGCTGCCGTTCAAGTTGATGCTATTCGTGCTGGTGGACGGCTGGACCTTGCTGATGGGCTCGCTGGTGCAGAGCTTCTATACTGGCTGAGGCGGCATGATGGTTTGTGACTGGAAACGTCGCCGGGCGCTGCCCGGCGTTTTAGGCGAGGAGCGGGCGGCATGAGTCCGGAGCTGATCATCAATATCGTGCAGAACGCGCTGTACATCCTGATCATCGTCGCGGCGCCGGTGCTGCTGGTGTCGCTGTTGGTGGGTTTGCTAGTCAGCGTGCTGCAGGCGGCGACTCAGATCAACGAGATGACGCTGACCTTCATTCCCAAGCTGCTGGCGATGTTTCTGGTGCTGGTGCTGGCCGGACCGTGGATGCTGAACACGCTGATTGAGTACACCACGCGGCTGTTCCAGAGCATTCCGCACGTGATCGGCTGATGCTGAGCATTTCCGATGCGCAGATCAACGCGCTGGTGGCCATGTTCGTTTGGCCGTTCGCGCGCATCGTCGGCCTGCTGCTGGTGGAGCCGGTGTTCGCCTACCGCGGCGTGCCGCGCCGCTTCAAGGCCGGGTTCGCGCTGATCCTCACCGTGATGCTGGCGCCCTTGCTGCCCCCGTTGCCGGCGGTGCCGCTGGTATCGGCGGAGGGAATGGCCATTCTGTTGCAACAGTTGTTGATTGGCCTGTCGATGGGTTTCGTCATGCGTATCGTGATTTCCGCGGTGGAAGTGGCGGGTTTCATCATGGGTTCGCAAACCGGCTTGGGTTTTGCCATGTTCTTCGACCCGATGCACTCGGCTCAAGTGCCGGTGGTGTCGCAGCTGTTGACCCTGTTCACCTTCTTGCTATTCCTGGCCTTCGACGGTCACCAAGTGGTGTTGTCCACCTTGGTGGAAAGTTACCGGGTGCTGCCGATAGGCATGAGCATGCCGGACCAGGGCATCAAGTCGCTTGCCCTGTGGGGGGGGCACCTGATCGAGTGGGGTGTCTGGCTGGCCATGCCGGTGATTGCGGCTCTGCTGATCACCAACCTGGCGATCGGGGTGATGACCCGCGCCGCGCCGCAGTTCAATATCTTCACTTTCGGTTTTCCGCTGACCCTGATGATAGGCTTCATCAGCATCTACCTGACCTTGCCGATGATGGTGCCGGTGCTGGAGCAGATGTATCGCGCCGGTTTCGAGATGATGCTGGCCATGCTCAAGGCCAAGTAGCGGGGGCCGCCGCCCCTGTCCAGACTCCAGGGGATTCGAAAAGCCTGCTGGCAGCGTTGATTCCGCGCTCGTTCGCCGTACCCCTTGTGTTTAGGCCTCTGTGAGCGGTGCGCCTTGCTCTCGAGACGCTTGCGACGGTATTCGAGGTCCCCTCAAGTTCTGATAGAATAGGCGCCAATTTTGACTGAAAGGTCCGTAGTGGACCGGACAACAGACAGAGGCAACTATGGCAGGTCACAGTAAATGGGCTAACATCCAGCACCGCAAAGGTCGTCAGGATGCCAAACGTGGCAAGATCTTTACCCGCTTGATCAAGGAAATCACCGTTGCGGCCAAGATGGGCGGCGGGGACCCCAATATGAACCCGCGCCTGCGCCTGGCGGTGGACAAGGCCAAGGCCGAGTCCATGCCCAAGGACAATATCGATAACGCGATCAAGCGCGGCACAGGCCAGTTGGAGGGCGTCGATTATGTTGAGTGCCGCTACGAGGGTTACGGCATAGGCGGCGCGGCGGTGATGGTGGACTGCCTGACCGACAACAAAACTCGCACGGTGGCCGATGTGCGCCACGCGTTCTCCAAGTATGGCGGCAATATGGGCACCGACGGTTGCGTGTCTTTCCAGTTCAGCCATTGCGGCTACCTGGTGTTCGCGCCGGGCGTGGATGAGGATGCCTTGATGGAAGCCGCGCTGGAAAGCGGGGCTGAGGATGTGGTCGCCAACGACGATGGTTCCATCGAAGTAATCACCGGTCCGTATGAGTTCTCCGACGTCAAGAGCGCGCTGGAAGCCAAGGGCTTCAAGGCGGAAATGGGCGAAGTGACGATGAAGCCGCAGAACGAGACTGAATTGTCCGGCGATGACGCCGTGCGCATGCAAAAACTGCTGGACGCGCTGGAAGACCTGGACGATGTGCAGGATGTTTACACTTCCGCGGTGCTGGACGACTAAGAGCCTGTTCAAGGGCTTGCTCTAGTTCGCGAGATCGTAGACACGTTCCAAGCGCCGCTGCGGCGGCAGGAAAAAAGCTCCCTGAGGGGAGCTTTTTTTGCGTCTGGACTAAGCGTTCGACGTGTAGTTGCCTCGCTACATCGAAGCACGGCCGCCGTCAAGCGTCGCCGATGCGCTTCGCGAGGACTGTTGCATTTGCTGAACAGATTGAGTTTATCGCTTCCTGCCTGTAGGCAGCTCTGCTATAAAGCGTCAGCTGATTACGTTTTAGCAATGGATGCCGTCGACTAAGGCGCGCGTCGCTTGATAACGATGAGGAAATTATGACCCGGGTCCTGGTTGTGGGCAGCGTGAATATGGATCTGGTGGTGGAGGCGGAACGCTATCCACGGCTGGGTGAAACCTTGTTTGGCAAGCGCTTTGCGTCCTATCCGGGCGGCAAGGGCGCCAATCAGGCAGTGGCCGCCGCGCGGCTGGGCGCGCAGGTGACTTTGCTGGGCTGTGTGGGCCGCGATATGTTCGGTTCTCAGCTCAAGGAGACGTTGCAGGGCGAGGGCGTGGATATTGGTCGCCTGCGCGAAACGGACGTGGCCACCGGGCTGGCGACGATCACCCTGGCCGAGGGGGACAACGCCATCGTGGTGGTGCCCGGCGCCAACCATGAGTTGCTGCCGCAACATCTGGATCAGGACGAGCAGGCGTTTTGCGATGCCGACGTGGTGTTGGCGCAGATGGAGGTGCCGCTGGCCACGGTGGAGCGCGCGGCCGAACTGGCTCAGCGCCACGGCAAGCCTTTCTTGTTGAATCCGGCGCCGGCCCATCCGCTGCCGCCCAGCTTGCTGGAGCGCACCGCCTTGCTGACGCCGAACGAGCATGAGTTGGCGCAGGCTCTGGACGAACGTGGCGGGGACTGGCAGGCGCTGATGCGCAAACTGCCGGGAAGGGTGGCGATGACGCGTGGCAAAGACGGCGCTTATTTCTGCCGCGCCGACGGCAGCCTGCATCACCAACCCGGCTTCGCGGTGTCCGCGGTGGACACCACCGGCGCCGGCGACACCTTCAACGGCGCCTTGGCCGCGTTCTGGCCGCAGGGTCTCGAGGCGGCGATGGCACTGGCCTGCGCCGCGGCGGCCTTGTCCGTGACCCGCGCGGGCGCGCAAAGCGGCATGCCGACGCTGGCCGCGCTGCAACAGATGTTGAAGGAGCAGGCATGAAGCGGCTGGGACATCTGAACCGCGATATCGCGCGGGTATTGGCCAGCATGGGTCATACCGACAGCCTAGTCATCGCCGATTGCGGCCTGCCGATTCCGCCCGGCGTAGAGTGCATAGACCTGAGCCTGCGCTTGGGCGTGCCGGAGTTCCCCAGCGTGTTGGACTCCATCCTGGCGGACTTCAAGGCGGAGCGTGCGCTGTTCGCCGCCGAGTGCCTGGAACACAGTCCGGCTGTGGAAGTGCTGGCCAACGATATGGCCGCGCACGGCGTGGGGGTGGAGTACGTGCCGCATGAGGAGTTCAAGCGCCGCTGCCGCGAGGCCAAGGCGGTGATCCGCACCGGCGAATGCACGCCGTACGCCAATGTGATCCTGTATTCCGGCGTGATCTTTTGAAGGGGCGGGTAATGAAGGTAAGCATGCGCGGCATCAGCAAGGCCTTTGGTCCGGTCAAGGTGCTGGAGGCGGTGGATTTCACCGTGAAGGGCGGCGAAGTGCATGCCTTGATGGGCGAAAACGGCGCCGGAAAATCGACCCTGATGAAGATTCTATCCGGCGTGCACCAGGCCGACGACGGAGAAGTGCTGCTCAATGATCGGCCGGTGACGATCCGCTCCACCACCGAGGCCGAGGCCCACGGCATCGCCATCATCCACCAGGAACTGAACCTGATTCCGCAGCTGTCGGTGATGGAGAACCTGTTTTTGGGTCGCGAGCGCGAGCATAGCCGCTTTGGCGTGATCAATCGCGCCGGCATGCGGCGCGAGGCGAGCCAGATTCTGCAGCAGCTGGGCGCCGGACGGATCGATCCGGAGACGGAGGCCGGGCAATTGTCCATTGGTCAGCAGCAGATGGTGGAAATCGCCAAGGCGATGTCCCTGAACGCCAAGGTGCTGATCATGGACGAACCAACCGCCGCATTGACCGAGCGCGAGATTGAAGCGCTGTTCGTCTTCATGGAGCAGCTCAAGCAACGCGGCGTGGCGATTGTCTACGTGTCGCACCGGATGGAGGAGATCTTCCGCGTTTGCGACAAGATCAGCGTGTTGCGCGACGGCTGTTTCGTCGGCGAGCGTCAGATCGCCGCCACCGATTTCGACGAGGTGGTGAGGCTGATGGTGGGGCGCGAGATCGGCGACCGTTTTCCCAAGCGCGCGTCCGCGCCGGGCGCGGTGCGTTTGGAAGTGGAGCGTCTGGCCGACGACGGCAGGATTCGGGACATCGGCTTCGACGTCCGCGCGGGCGAGGTGCTGGGTGTGGCCGGGTTGATGGGCGCTGGGCGCAGCGAGATTCTCAACGTATTGTTTGGCGTCAAACCGCGTCGGCAGGGGCGGGTGCGGCTGGACGGCGCGGAGCTGGACATCCGCCGTCCCGGCGACGCCATCGCCGCCGGCATTGCCTACGTCACGGAAGACCGCAAGAGCCAGGGCCTGGTGTTGGGCATGTCGGTGCGGGAAAACGCCACCTTGGTTCATCTGCGCCGCCACGCGCGACTGGGGGTGGTGAGCCGCCGCTCCGAGAACGAAGAGGCGCAGCGGCTGATTGAGCAATTGCGCATCCGCACCCGCGACGCTGAACTGGATGTCAAATCCTTGTCCGGCGGCAATCAGCAGAAGGTGGTGTTCGCCAAGTGGCTGGCGGAGCCGCCCAAGCTGCTGCTGCTGGACGAGCCGACGCGAGGCGTCGACGTGGGCGGCAAGGCCGAAATCTACCACATCATCAACCAACTGGCCGCCGCCGGCGTGGCCATCGTCATGGTGTCGTCCGAACTGCCGGAGGTAATGGCGATGAGCGACCGCATCCTGGTGATACACGAGGGCTGCCGGGCCGGGCTGTTTGAAGCCGCTTCGGCGACGCAGGAAGACATCATGGCCGCGGCGGCCGGCGCGACGGCGGACTGAGCGCCGCCGCGCATTGAATATTCAGGTCGCGCCCATTGGGCGCAAGCAAGGGAAACGGTAAGCAAGATGACCCCGCAACAAAAAGCAACGCTGCAAAAACTCGGGCCTTTCATCGCCCTGCTGGCGATCTGCGCCGGCTTGTCGGTGATGAGCGCCGACTTTCTGACCATGGGCAATCTGCTCAATGTGATGCGCCAGGTCTCCATCAACGCGCTGATCGCCTTCGGCATGACCCTGGTCATCCTGCTGGGCGGCATTGACCTGTCGGTGGGCTCCATCCTGGCGTTGTCGTCGGTGCTGACCGCGATGCTGCTGCAGGCCGGCGTGGATCCGCTGCTGGCCACCCTGTTGGGCATCCTGTCCGGCGCGCTAATGGGCTGCTGCAACGGTCTGGTGATCAGCAAGGGCAAGGTGGCCCCCTTCATCGCCACGCTGGCGTCGATGACGATTCTGCGCGGCCTGTCGCTGGTGGCGTCCAACGGCAGCCCGATCACCGGCTTCGGCAGCGATATGTTCTCCATGTTGGGCGGCGGCTATGTGGCCGGCGTGGTGCCGGTGCCGGTGGTGTGGATGCTGCTGATGTTCGCCGGCTTCTGGTTCATGTTGAAGAAAACCGTTTTTGGCCGCCATGTTTACGCGACCGGCGGCAACGAGGAGTCCGCGCGCCTGTCCGGCGTTAAGGTGGATCGGGTCAAGATCTGGGTCTACACCTTGTCCGGCGCGCTGTCGGCGATGGCCGGCGCGGTGCTGACTTCGCGCTTGAATTCGGCGCAGCCCACCGCTGGGGCCGGCTATGAGCTGGATGCCATCGCCGCGGTGGTGCTGGGCGGCACCAGCCTGACCGGCGGCCGCGGCTGGATTGTAGGCACGCTGATCGGCGCTTTGCTGATCGGGGTATTGAACAACGGCCTGAATCTGCTGGGCGTGTCTTCGTTCTACCAGCAAGTGATCAAGGGCGTGGTGATTCTGCTGGCGGTGCTGTTGGACCGCAGCGGCAAGAAGTGAGAACGGGCCCGCCGCCGGCGGGCGCGTAGCGCAAGCGACCATTACACAAGGGGAGTTCCGATATGCAACGCTTAATCAAGCCTTTGGTTTTCAGTGTCATCGCGGCCAGTCTGATCGCCTGCACCAAGCAGGGTCCGGCCGACGGCGCGTCGGCTGGCGCCAGCGCGCCGGCCGCGGCCTCCGGCCAACCGGTGGTGGGCCTGGCGGTGTCCACCCTGAACAATCCGTTCTTCGTCTCGCTGCGCAAGGGAGCGGAAGACGAGGCGGCCAAAGAGGGCGTGCGCCTGATCACCGTGGACGCGCAGGACGATTCCGCCAAGCAGCAAGCCAGCGTTGAGGACCTGATCCAGAAGAAGGTGAGCGTGATCCTGATCAACCCCACTGACTCCTCCGCCGTCGCCAATGTGGTGAAGGAAGCGGTAAGCAAGGGCATCAAGGTGGTATCGCTGGATCGCAGCGTCAACGGCACGGAAGTCAGCGCTCATATTGCCTCCGACAATGTGGCCGGCGGCAAGATGGCGGCCGACTTCCTGCTGCAGAAGCTGGGCGGCAAGGGCCGGCTGGTAGAGCTGGAGGGCATCCCCGGCTCCTCCGCGGCACGCGAGCGCGGCCAGGGTTTCCACGCGGTGGCGGACGGCAAGGCCGAGGTTAAGGTAGTGGCCAAGCAGCCGGCCGATTTCGACCGCGCCAAGGGCTTGTCGGTGATGGAAAACATTCTGCAGGGCAATAAGGACGTGCAAGGCGTGTTCGCTCATAACGACGAAATGGCGCTGGGCGCTTTGAAAGCAATTCAGGCCGCGGGCCTGAAGAACGTTGTGGTGGTGGGCTTTGACGCCACCGCCGACGCCGTGGCTTCGGTCAAGGCGGGGGGGCTGGCGGCCACTGTGCAGCAACAGCCGGAGTTGATTGGTCAGTACGGCGTGCAGACCGCCAAGAAGCTGATCGACGGTCAGCAGGTGGAGAAATTCATCCCGGTGCCTTTGAACCTGGTCAAGCAGTAAGCCGGGGAGGCCGCCATCGCTCTGGCGACGGCGGCCCGCTTGAGGTAAGGTTGCCAGCAATCGGCGGCCCCGTCCCGCGCTTGCGCAGGCCGGGGCTGTTTTGCAATTGAGTTTCGGGCGGCGGGCATGGCGCCGCCGCATGAGGAATAGGCTGTCGATGAGCGGCTACAAGCGTTTGACCATAGACGACATCGCCGAACTGGCCGGCGTGTCGCGCACTACCGCCAGCATGGTGCTCAACGGCCATGCCGAGCGTTATCGTATTTCCCGGGCGACGGTGGAGCGCGTGGAGAAGGTGGCGCGCGAGCAGCATTTCAACCCTTCGCAGTCGGCGCGCTCCTTGCGTTCGCGGCGCAGCAATTCGGTGGGGCTGGTGATTCCGGATCTGACCAACTCCGCTCACGCGGCGCTGGCCCAGGCGATGGAAGAGCTTTGCCGCCAGCGCGACTACCAGATGCTGCTGGTGACCAGTGACGAAGACCCGCGGCGCGAGGCCGAGGTCATGGCCCATCTGGTGGCGCGGCAGGTGGACGCGATGATCGTGGTGCCGTGCACGCACGAGGCCAAGTCCTACCAGAAATGGGTGCGGCGGTTGCCGCTGGTGTTTGTCGACCGCAGGGTGGACGGCAGCGGCATTCCGTCGGTAGTGACCGATGGTTGCGCCAGCGTGGAGCGGCTGGTGGGCGACGCGTTGGAGCAGGGCGTGTCTGAAGTGGTGTTCTTCGGCGGCCAGGCAGAGTTGTCGCCCAGCCGCGATCGCTTGCAAGGCTACCGCCAGGCCTTGACGCTGCATGGCGTGGAGGAAAAGCCGGGCTGGGTGTGCCATCGAGACTACCTGCGCCGCTCCGGTTTCGAACTGATGCAGCAATGGCGGCAACAGCATCACCGCTTGCCGCAGGCGCTGTTCACCGCCTCGGTCTCTTTGCTGGAGGGCGCGCTGGCCTTCCTCAATCAGCACTGCGGCCTGGCCAACGCGCCGCTGCGCCTGCTGACCTTCGACGATCACTCCTTGCTAGACTGCTTGCCGTTGCGCGTCGACGCCATCGTGCAGGACAGCCGCGAGATGGCGGCGCGCAGCCTGGAATTGGCTTTGGCCTTGCTGGAAGGTCAGGCCCTGGCCGAGCCGGAGTCCTTGGTGCCGGCCAGTCTGCACCGGCGTTGGCTGGCTTAGAACCTGTTTGCGATCTACTTTTAGCCCGAGAGAGCGTAAATACGTTCTTAAGGGGCTTGCGCTGGCAGGGAGGGCGTTTCCCACAAACCCTGGGGTTTGCTGCCGCTTCGTCAGCCGGCGTACAATAGCCGTTTTACGTTTTCGAGCCTGAGTCACCATGATCCGTACCCGTTTCGCTCCCAGCCCCACCGGTTATCTGCACATCGGCGGCGTGCGCACCGCGCTGTTTTCCTGGGCCTACGCCCGCAAGAACAAGGGCGTGTTCGTGCTGCGCATCGAAGACACTGATCTGGAGCGTTCGACGCCGGAATCGGTGAAGGCGATTCTGGACGGCATGCACTGGGTGGGCCTGGACTACGACGAAGGCCCGTTCTACCAGACCCATCGTTTCGACCGTTACAAGGATGTGATCCAGCAGCTGCTGGCCTCCGGCCACGCTTACCTGTGTTATTGCAGCAAGGACGAGCTGGAAGCGATGCGGGCAGAGCAGGAAGCGCGCGGGGAGAAGCCGCGCTACGATCGTCGCTGGCGTCCGGAAGCCGGCAAGACCTTGCCGGCGATCCCCGCGGACGTGGCACCTGTGGTGCGTTTCAAGACCCCGCTGGACGGCGTGGTGGCCTGGGACGACGCGGTCAAGGGCCGCATCGAGATCGCCAATCAGGAACTGGACGATCTGATTATCGCCCGCCCGGACGGCAGTCCGACCTATAACTTCTGCGTGGTGGTGGACGACTGGGATATGCAGATCACCCACGTGATACGCGGCGATGATCACGTTAACAACACTCCACGCCAGATCAATATCCTGAAGGCTTTGAACGCGCCGCTGCCGGTGTACGGCCATCTGCCCATGATCCTCAACGAGGACGGCCAGAAGATGTCCAAGCGCCGCGACGCGGTCAGCGTGGTGGACTACGCCGACAAGGGCATTTTGCCGGAAGCGCTGCTGAACTACCTGGCGCGCCTGGGCTGGGGCCACGGCGACGACGAGTTCTTCAGCATGGAGCAGTTCGTCGAGTGGTTCAGCCTGGAGGCGGTGAGCGCGTCCGCCAGCCGCTTCAATCATGAAAAATTCATGTGGCTGAACGCCCAGCACATCAAAACCGCCGACAACGGCCGCCTGGCCGAACTGATCGCGCCGCGTTTGGCCGCCGCCGGCGTCGAGCTGTCCGGCGGGCCTGCCATCGAGGACGTGATCGCTCTGGTCAAGGAGCGGGTGCAGGATTTGAACGCGCTGGCGCTGGAAGTGGACTACTTCTATCGCAAGCGGGAAGCCGCGGCGGCCGACGTGGACAAGCATTTGTCCGGCGACAGCGTGGCGCGCATGGGGCGTTTCGCCGACAAGCTGGCGGGTTTGGACACCTGGTCCGCGGAAGCCATCCACGAACTGTTCAAGCCTTTCTGCGCGGAAGAGGGCATCAAGATGGGCCAGCTGGGCATGCCGCTGCGCGTGCTGGTATGCGGCACCACCCAGACCCCTTCGGTGGACGCGGTGCTGGCCTTGATCGGCAAGGATGAGGTGTTGCGTCGCCTGCGCGGCTAAACCGGTCCATAGAGGCAAAGTAAACCGCCCTGCAAGTTTTGACTTGCGGGGCGGTTTGTTTTACGGCTGGCGCTGTTTCCGGTCATTGCCCGCTGCGCGGGGGCGGCTGTGCTTGGCGAGTACGGTTGCGGGATGTTTGCGCCGGTCTTGCGCGTTCCGCCTTTGCTGCCTAAAAGCCTTCCCCTTCTTTGCTCGCGATGCTTTGAACAGGCTGTCAGGCCAGCGCCGGCTCAGCGCAGGCGCGCGGGCAAGTTTCCTGCGCGGGCTGGCTCATGTAATGATCCAGCAGCAGGCGCATGTAGCGGTGGCTCTGACAGATCGCGTGGCGCAGTTCCGCCACTTGCCGCGAGCTTGGGTCTTCGCCCACCAGCGTGACGATGATTTCCAGCGCCTCCCACGGGTGCTCGTCGTCGTAATGCGCGTGCAGCGCCAGCCACTTCATCGCTTTGGCGCGCTTTTCCTTGGGAAACTGCCGGGCGTAATCCTCTTTGGAGCAAACGGCGGCGCACCATTCACCGGTAGCGCCTTCGATCGCGTAATTGGTGGCCGCCATCGCCACCTCCAGCGATTCACGCTCGCAGACCTGATTGCACCAGTGGCTGAGACTCAGCGTTTCCAGAGCCTGGGGGTTATGCAGCAGGCTGTCGGCGTCCACGCCGGACGCGGCGGCCCATTGTACCCAGTGGTCTGCGTGGTTTTGCTCCACGCGGATATTGCGGATCAGGTAGCGGCGCGCCATATCGTGGCCGCGATGTTGGCCGTAGCGCACTTTCAGCAGGTTTTTGGCCATGTATTGCGGAAACTGTTCGATTACCGGCCAGCCGCCGCGCAGAAAGGCCTGGTGGACGGCGACGGGCAGCACGCCGTCGCGCATCTGCCGGAACAGCTCGTGCTCCACCACCTGGCGCTTGAAGGCGTCGCAGTGACGAACCATCTCCCGTGTCCATTCCGGATAGCTGTGGAGGTCCATCAGCGGGCCGCTCCTGACAAAACCGATCTCTTTACTCATCGTGTCCCCTTTCCTTAGAAGCAAGGCCGGGCCAAGCCGGCCAGACGCGGCGGCCTGTAGGCCGCCCTGATCCGGCCTGACGATCAGGCCGGTAGCCTATTGCTGTCGCATTCGGTGATCGCCGCGCGCATGACGGAAGCCGAAGGGCTCCGGCCGGCTCAGGTGGAAGCCCTGGGCGTAGTCCACGCCCAGTTTGCGCAACTCGGCCACGATCTCGGGCGTATCCACGAATTCGGCGATGGTGCGCTTGCCGGTGACGTGGCCGATGTGATTGATCATCTCCACCATGGCATGGTCTATCGGGTCCGTCGCCATCTCCCGGACGAAGCTTCCGTCGACTTTCAGGAAGTCCACCGGCAAGTGCTTCAGGTAAGCGAAGGAAGACATGCCGGTGCCAAAATCGTCCAGCGAGAACAGGCAGCCGATTCGGCGCAGTTCGTGGATTAGCCGCTGTGCGGCTTCCAGGTTGGCGATGGCGTTGGTCTCTGTGATTTCGAAGCAGATCAGTTCCGGGGGGACGCCGCTGCGTTGGAACTGCTGCTGCACGAAGGCGAGGAAGCCGTCGTCGCACAGGGTGGAGCCGGATAGATTGATTGCGCAGTGTCTAATGTCCTGATTGCCGGCGCGGCGCAGGAGCGCCAGCTCCTGAAACACTTTTTCCACCACGATGCGATCGATTTCGGTCATCAGGCCATAGCGCTCGGCGATTGGCACGAACAAGCCCGGGGGCACCTGGCTGCCGTCGTCGGCGTTGAGGCGCAGCAGCACCTCGACATAGCGTCCGCGCTCCGGATGGGCGGCCAGGGGGACGATGTCCTGAGCGTACAGGGTGAAGCTGTCGTCGCGCAGGGCCTGGCGCAGCCGCTGCACCCAGTCCATCTCGTGAAAGCGCGCCGACACTTCGGAATTGTGAGGAATGTGCAGTTGGATGCGATTGCGGCCTTTTTCCTTGGCCATGTAGCAGGCGATGTCAGCCGAACGCATCACCTCGGCCAGCGAGGTGTCGGCGTCGGACACGCAGACCAGGCCGATGCTGGCGCTGATGGAAAATTGGTTGCCTTCCCACTGGAAGCTGCATTCCATGATGGCCTGGCGCAGATTATTGGCCTTGGCGATGGCGGATTCCACCGAGCTGTTGCCGAGCAAGACGCCGAACTCGTCGCCGCCCAGCCGCGCCAGCGTGTCCGAGGCGCGCAGTCGCCGCGCCACCGAGCGGCTGATCTGACACAGGAGTTCGTCGCCGGCGGCGTGGCCGTAGGTGTCGTTGATCAGTTTGAATTGGTCCAGGTCAATGAACATCAGCGCCAGCGACGCCTCGGCTTGGTCCAGTTGTTTGATCGCCTTGATGGCGCGGGTTTCGAACTCCCTGCGGTTGACCAGGCCGGTCAGGGCGTCGTGGCTGGCCTGCCAGGACAATTCGTTGATGTATTGCTGCTCCGCGGTATTGTCATGCAGCACCAGCACGATGCCGTATTGCTCGCCGTGGCGGTCGCGAATCGGCGCGGCCACCAGGCTGACCTGCAGCGGAATCGCGTTGTGACGCAGCATGTTCAGCTTGGGATAGGTGCGGCTGGTTTCGTCCTGGCGGCAAAGCTCGGCGAAGCGCAGCGTGCTGTCGGTTTCTTGCCCTTGTTTGATCAGGCTGAGCAGTTGATCGAAGTGCAGGCCCAGGCTTTCCGTCTCTACGTGGCTCAGCATGTGCTTGGCGCTGTTGTTCAGATAGATCACCTCGCCCTGCATGTTCAGCGTGATCACCGCGTCGCCTATCGATTGCAGCGTGATCTCGGCGCGTTGCTGCTCCGCTTGCAAGGCGGCTTTGTAATTGTCCGAGGCCTGAATCAGCCGGCGGATCTGCAAAATGGTCAGCAGCACCAGCAGCATCCCCGCCATCAGATTGGCGCTCCAGACCGCCTGGCTGACTTCGCGGGAGGCGTTGCCCAGCACGCGGGAAAAGCCCTGGGCCGGCGCTTTCACCGCTTCGTTGATTTCGACGATCTGAGAGGTGAGAGCGGCTTTGTCTGCCTGGCTCAAGGAGCCGTCGGCGTAGCCTTGGCGCAACTGCTCGCCGATGGTCTGAATTTCCTGCAGGTAGTAATCGCCTATTTTCCAATAGCGGATGGCTTCGGCCAGGTAGCTGATGCGGTGAAACCACAGATAGGCGCGGATGATGTTTTCAATGTCGTCTGGATGGTTGCCGCCGTCCAGGAAGCCTTGGCGCGCGGTGTCCAGATCCGGCGGTTTGCGATCCAGCGCCAGCCGGGCCCGGTGGTCGCCCAGCTGGATGGAGATCGCCAGCCGGTAGCGTTGGAAATCGTGGTCGGACCCGGTCTGGGCGTAGCGGGTCAAATGGTAGATGGAGTCCTTCTGCGCTTTCGACCATAAGCCTTCCCCCGCCACGTAGGCTCGGGCGGTGGAAACCACATAGAGGCTGAACGCGCTTAGCGCCACCTGCATGACGACGATGAGCAAGAAGGGCAGCACGACAAAGAGCAGCTGTCGGTTGGCGGTATTCGACCTCATGGCGGTTCCGGCTGATGAATATGGTAACTATGCGGCTAAATGGTCCCCATCAAGCGCCGACGCCGACGTCTCTGGCCCGAGCGGCGAGCCGACGCCGCAGTTGAATTCGGAGTCTGCCTGTCGCGGCGCACCCGCCAACGGGCGGTATTTCACCGGTCTAAGTGCTGGTGTATGGCGTTTTTATCATCCCATTCGAAATTATTCAATATTTTTTACAACTATATCGAATGTTTATTTTAGATGAGAAGGTTTGATAATAAATGAATAGCCTAATTTCTCTGGGCTTGCCGTTGGCTTGATTGGATTGGTATCTGGGAACGGGAAGAGTCTGCGCCGGCGCGACATGGCGAGGCCGGCGGCAAGGGCGGCGTTCGCCCAAAATGGCGAGGCAAGCATGTGCCGCGCTTGCCGCGCGAGTTTTTCTCCAGGCGCGGCGGTTCGCAGATCAACCAGCGCTTACATAGAGGCCGCGTCGCGCGAGGCCTGGTCGTACAAGCTGGCCAGCATGCGCAGCAATTGCGCGTTGTCGCCGATATCGGCCTGTTGGCCGCCGTTGTCGATCAGCGCGTTGATCAGGCATTGCTCGCGCACGTCGCGGTAGCGCTGGCACAGTTCAATGCCGGCCTGGGTCGTGGCGAACAAGGCTTCCTTCCCCACTTTTTCGCTGCCGACATAGCCCATTTTCACCAGCTTCTTCAGCGCGTAGGACACCACATGAGTGTCCTCGATGTTCAGCACGAAGCAGATGTCCGCCAATTTCTTGCTGCGGCCGCGGTGGTTGACGTGATGCAGCAGGGACACTTCCATCGCGGTCATATCGCTCTCTCCAGCGGCCGCCATGCAGCGGGTCATCCAGCGATTGAAAGCGTTGTTGGCCACGATCAAGCCGAATTCGAACTCGGATAGCTCGGCGCAACGCTCGGAGACCAGATGCGATGAGGAGACGATGTTGCGTTGAGCGTTCATGGACGGGTCCGGAGACGAGGTGGCTTGGCCGGCCAGTATAACAAAACGTCATTTGCGCTGGACATAGTCAATAAATACAAATAATTTATAGATGTTTTATCTGCAAAATAACAAATATGCGCACCGCGAGACGGGCGGCTGCAAATGGAGAATGGTTTGGCATCGAACTCAATGCGCTATTACCTGCTGGGCGAGCGGGCCGCTGTATTGGAAAGCGTTAGGCCGGCCGATCTGGCGTGTCAGCGACGCATTTGGTGGCTGGCGCAAACCTTGACGGGTGCGTCTGGGCTGATCGACGTGGTGCCCGGCATGAACAATCTCACCCTGATCTTCGACCCGGACGCCGACGACGGCGAGGCTTGGCTGGGACGCTTGCGCCGCGGCTGGGCGGAAGCGCAAGAGGTCGCGCCGCGTGTGCGGCGGGTGGATGTGCCGGTGCGCTACGGCGGTCGCCACGGTCCGGATCTGGCGGTGGTGGCGGCGCATGCCGGCTTGAGCGAGGTGGAAGCGGTGGCCGCTCATGCTTCGGCGGACTACGTGGTGTACTTCCTCGGTTTTCAGCCCGGCTTCGCCTATATGGGGGGGCTGCCCGAGCGTTTGGCCACGCCGCGGCGCGCTGAGCCCAGGCTGGCGGTGCCGGTCGGCTCGGTGGGCATTGGCGGCGGGCAGACCGGCATCTATCCGGCGACCAGTCCCGGCGGCTGGCAGATCATAGGCCGGACTCACCTGACATTATTCGATTCGCGACGCGCGGAGCCGTCTCTGTTGCTGCCAGGCGACTGCGTGCGTTTTGTGCCGCGGGAGGACGGAGATGATTGAAGTTACGCAGGCCGGCATTCAAAGCACGGTGCAGGACCTGGGCCGGCGTGGCTTGCGTCACCTCGGCGTCGCGCAGA
Organism: Chromobacterium sp. Rain0013; assembly: GCF_015291765.1. Classification (NCBI taxonomy): domain Bacteria; kingdom Pseudomonadati; phylum Pseudomonadota; class Betaproteobacteria; order Neisseriales; family Chromobacteriaceae; genus Chromobacterium; species Chromobacterium sp. Rain0013. Next base: position 3,653,647 of record NZ_CP031514.1, on the reverse strand, counting down.
GCGGAGCGCTGGACGCGCCGGCGCTGATCATGGCCAACCGTCTGTTGGACAACGCCGCGGACGCGGCTGGCATCGAGGTGGCTTTAGGGCCGTTTGGCGTCCGCTTTCTGCGCGATGGCTGGTTCGCGTTGATGGGGGCGGACTTCGGCGCGGAGCTGGACGGCGAACCGGTGTGGAGCGGCTGGCGCTATCCGGCCCGCGCGGGTCAGCATTTGCTCTTGCGTGGCTGCCGTCACGGCATGCGCGCTTATCTCGCCTTGGCCGGAGGCATCGACGCGCCTCTGGTTCTGGGCGCGCGCGCCACCGATCTGCAAGCGGGTTTTGGCGGCTGGATGGGGCGCGCGCTGGAGGCCGGGGACCAATTGCCCTTGGGGCCGGCGCTTGCGCTGTCTGGCCGGCTGGGCCGGCGCAATCTTGGCTGGACGCCGTTGTTGCGCGCGTTGCCGGGCCCGGAATGGCAGCAGTTCTCCCGCGCGGCGCGGCAGGCGTTCAGCGAAGGCGAGTGGACGGTGTCCGCGCAGAGCAATCGCATGGGCTATCGCTTACAGGGCGAGGCCTTGGCGCGGGAGGCCGCCGGAGATTTGCCGTCCCACGGGGTTCTCCCCGGCGTAGTGCAGGCGCCGCCGGGCGGTCAGCCCATTGTTTTGCTGGCGGACGCGCAGGCGACGGGAGGCTATCCGCGCATCGCCTGCGTGATTGAAGCGGATTTGTGGAAGCTGGCGCAAGCGCGGCCGGGGGCCAAGCTGCGTTTCGAGATGGTGGACGCGCAACAGGCGGCGGCGGCGCGCTTACGTCTGCGGCAGTGGTTGCAGGGACAGGATTGGAGTCAGGCATGCAGATCGATTTGAACGCCGACATCGGCGAGGGTTGCGGCGACGACGCGGCGATCATGGACCAGGTCAGCTCGGTGAACATCGCCTGCGGCTGGCATGCGGGCGACGCCGAAACCATGTGGCGGGCGGTGCGGGACGCGACGCGACGCGGGGTGGCGCTGGGTGCTCACCCAGGCTTTCCCGACCGCGAGCATTTTGGCCGCAAGACGATGCAGCGCGCGCCGGAACGGGTATATCAGGACGTGCTGTACCAAGTGGGCGCGCTGGATGCGATGGCCCGGGCAGCCGGAACGCGGCTGCGCCACGTCAAGCCGCACGGCGCGCTGTACAACCAGGCGGCGCGCGATCCGGCGCTGGCCGACGCCATCGCCCGAGCGGTGAGGGATTTCGATCCCGAACTGCGGCTGGTGGGTTTGGCCGGCGGAGAGTCCGGCCGCGCCGCGAGGCGTCACGGCTTGCAAGCGATAGAAGAAGTGTTCGCCGACCGCGCTTATCTGGCCGACGGCAGTCTGGCGCCGCGCGGAATGCCGGGCGCGGTGATCGAGGATGCGGAGCAGGCTTTGCGCCAGACTCTGGAGCTGGTGTTGCGAGGACGAGTCGCCACGCTGGACGGCGGGGAGTTGGAGATTCGCGCCGACAGCGTTTGCCTGCACGGAGACGGCGCGCACGCGCTGGAGTTCGCGAGGTTGTTGCGTCGGCGCTTGGAACAGGAGGGCGTGGGCATCATGGCTTTGTGAGCCTTATCCGGAAACTAGAGCCGTCCGCAGGCGGCCATTTCCATCATACAAAGGAGAAACTGCATGGATCTTGCATCCTACCTGCCCCTGGTGGGCATTCCCGTGGTTGTGGCGGGCTTCGCGTTGCGCTTCAATCCGCTGCTGGTGGTCACCGCCGCAGGTCTGAGCACCGGCCTGGCGGTCGGCATGGATCTGGGCGCGCTGTTGGAAACCTTCGGCGAAAAATTCCTCAATAGCCGCCAATTGGCCACCTTTATTCTGATCCTGCCGGTGATCGGCCTGTTGGAGCGCTATGGCCTGAAAGAACGCGCACAGCAATGGATAGCCGGCATTCGCAGCGCCACCACCGCGCGCATCCTGATGCTGTACTTCGTGGTGCGCGAGCTGACCGCCGCGCTGGGCCTGATCAATCTGGGCGGCCACGCCCAAACTGTGCGCCCTTTGCTGGCGCCGATGGCCGAGGGCGCCGCGGCCAATCAGCTGGGGGAGCTGCCGCCGGTCTTGCGCGACCGCATCCGCGCCCATGCCGCCGCCTGCGACAATATCGCGGTGTTTTTCGGCGAGGACATCTTCATCGCCTTTGGCGCGGTGTTGTTGATGGATGCCTTCCTCAAGGAAAACGGCATCGCCAATATCGAACCGCTGCACATCGGCCTGTGGGCGATTCCCACCGCCGTCAGCGCGTTGATCATCCATATGGCGCGCTTGGCGCGGCTTGACGCCAGATTGCAAAGCGATATCGCCGCTTGGCGCGCTCAACAGGAGGCTGCGGCATGAAGGCATGGTTCAGCATCAATGACATTTATTATCTGATCGGCATTGTGGTGATGCTCTTGGTGGGCATGACGCTGCGCGACCGCGGCAATCCCAAGCGCTATACCACCGCCTTGTTCTGGTTCTTGTTCGGTTCCACCTTTTTGTTCGGCGACTTGATAACGGCGGTTCTGGGCAAGGCGATGGCCTATCGCCTGGTGGGCCTCATCGTGATCGCGCTCGCCCTGTTGGCCGGAGCCGGCTGTTTGGCGTCCGGCAGTTATAGCCAAAGCAGCGATCAGCAGCGACGGGAGGCCGCCAGCCGCCTGGGCAACAAGATTTTCCTGCCCGCCTTGTTGATTCCGCTGTTGACTGTGGCTTGCACGGTGTTGCTGAAGGATGTCGGGATTGGCGGCGCGGCCTTGTTGGATCAGAAGCATTTGACCTTGGCCGCCTTGGCGGTGTCCTGCGTCTGCGCGCTGTTGCTGGGATGGAAGCTGACTGGAGGCACCCCGCTGCAGGCGGTGCGCGAATCGCGTCGTCTGGTGGACTCCATTGGTTGGGCCGCCATCCTGCCGCAAATGCTGGCGATGCTGGGAGGGGTGTTCGTCGCCGCCAAGACCGGCCAGGCGGTGCAAGAGGTGGTGGGCCTGTTTGTCGATCCGGACAACCGTTTTCTGCTGGTGGCGATCTACTGTATCGGCATGGCGCTGTTCACCATGATCATGGGCAACGCCTTTGCAGCGTTTCCGGTGATGACAGCCGGCATCGCGCTGCCTTTCCTGATCGTCGGCCAGCATGCCGACGCCGCTCCGTTGGTGGCCATCGGCATGTATTCCGGCTATTGCGGCACGCTGATGACGCCCATGGCCGCCAATTACAATATCGTGCCAGCGGCCTTGCTGGAACTGAAGGACAGATACCTGGTGATCAAGACTCAGATTCCCACCGCGCTGGCCTTGCTGGGCGTGAATATTCTGTTGATGTATTTCATCGTGTTTCGCTAAGAACCTGTTCACGATCTGCTGCGCGGTGGCGATACGGCGTTGAAAACCCCTTCGAAATGCTCATGTGCCATGTGTGCATTCCGCTTTCTCAGCTGTTTTCGCCTTGTCTCGCGAGATCGTGAACAGGCCTAAAGGAGGCTGAATGAATCCGCAACAAGCTTCCGCGCTGGCGGCGCTGCCGCTGGCCGGCCTGGTTCGGGAGTATCCGAACTTTCTGAGCCACTTGCTGAACGGGCCGGATGATGCGCGCACGCCGCGCAGCCTGCATCCCGTGTTCTACGGTTGCTACGACTGGCACTCGGCCGTGCATGGCTTCTGGCTGTTGGCGCGCCTGGCGCGTCGTTTTCCACGTTTGCCGGAGCAGGCTGATATCGCCGCTCTATTCGCCAGCCATTTTTCGCCGCAGGCTTTCCAGGCAGAGGCGGACTACTTCGCCGCCCCGGGCCGTACAAGCTATGAGCGGCCTTATGGCTGGGCCTGGTTGCTGGCCTTGGCGCAAGAGCTTGAGGCCTGGGAGGCGCCTCAATCCGGTCAATGGCGCGAGGCGATGCGGCCGCTGCTGACTTTGATCCGTCAGCGCTGGCTTACGTTTCTCCCTTTGCAGGATTATCCGATCCGCAGCGGCGGGCACGCCAACACTGCCTTTGCCTTGTTGCTGAGCCTGGACTATGCACGCGCCGCCGACGATGCCGAGCTGGCGCAGGCGCTGGAGGCGGCAGCCCGGCGTTATTTCCTGTCCGATGCGGATTATCCGGCGCGCTTGGAGCCAAACGGCGATGATTTCCTGTCGCCCTGCTTATGCCAGGCTTTGTTGCTTAGCCGGCTGTTGCTGGCGGAGCCGTTTCGCGATTGGCTGCGCGCTTTCTTGCCCGATTTGCCGCGAAACGCTGTCTTGCTGAGTCCGGTAAAGGTCAGTAACGGCTCGGACCCCAAGATCGGCCATCTCATCGGCTTGAATTTGAGCCGCGCCTGGTGTTTGCGCCAGTTGACGGCGGCGCTGCCGGCGGACGACGCTTGGGGGGCTTTGTTGGGCCAAAGCGCGCGGGCGCATCTGGACGCGGGCCTGCCGCACGTGGTCAGTGGTCATTACACTGGGGAGCATTGGCTGGGGACTTTCGCCTTGCTGGCTTTGGACGAGGGAGAGCTTGAATGAGCAAGATCGTGTTGTTGACGGGTTTCGAACCGTTTGGCGGCGAGAGCGTGAATCCGTCATGGGAGGCTGCGAGCCGGCTGGATGGAGAGTCGTTGATGGGCGCGGTGGTAGCTGCGAGGCGGCTGCCATGCGTGTTCGGCGAGGCCTTGAGCGTTTTGCGCGGAGAAATGGCCGCATTGCGGCCGGCGCTGGTCGTGGCGGTGGGTCAGGCGGGCGGACGCCCCGAGCTATCCTTGGAGCGGGTGGCGATCAATGTGGACGATGCCCGCATCGCGGATAATGCCGGCCATCGGCCGATAGACCGGCCGGTGGTGCCGGGGGGGCCAGCCGCTTATTTTTCCACTTTGCCGATCAAGGCGCAGGCGGCGGCCTTGCGCGCCGCCGGCATTCCAGCGGCCGTGTCGCAAAGCGCGGGGACCTTTGTCTGCAACCATGTGTTCTACGGCCTGATGCACGCCTTGACCGGCGCGCCCGCGCGCGGCGGTTTCATCCACATTCCCTATTTGCCGGAGCAGGCCGCCGCGCATCCGGGCGCGCCCAGCATGAGCCTGGAGATGATAGTCGCGGGTCTGCGGCTGGCCTTGGAAACGGCTTTGACCGCGACGGAGGACATTGTCGAGACGGGCGGGGCGACGCACTAGACGGCATCATCCCTTGAGCGCGCGCAGCCAGTGCCAGCTGGCGATGCCGGTCAGGGTGGCCAGCAGCGAGCCGCCGACGTGAACGGCGACGGCGGCCAGCGCCGGCAACAGCCGTTGTTGCTGCAGCAAGGCGATGACTTCGGCGGAGAAGGTGGAGAAGGTGGTCAGGCCGCCGCAAAAGCCGGTGATGACCAGTAGCCGCCATAGCGGCGACACCCCCGGCGCGCTGGCGAAGAAGGCGACGGCTAGTCCGATGATGTAGCCGCCGATCAGATTGGCGGCCAGCGTGCCTGGCGGCAGGCTGGGCCATAGACTGTTCAGCTTGACGCCCAGCGCCCAGCGCAACAAGGCGCCCAACGCTGCGCCGACGGAGATGGCGAGTATGGTTTTCCACATGGAGTCGAGTCTTGCGCGGAAGCAAAACCGTATTGTGCCGGCCATGTGCCGCCAAGCATAGGCCTGCTTGTTAGAACCTGTTCAACGTCTGTTGCGCTTCGTGGTGCGTTGCACGGTGAGTACAAGCTCAAAATGCGCATGTACCACCCGACCATTCCGTTTTTTCGCTCGTTTTCGCCTTGTCTCGACCCTGCTCGCGAGGTTCTCAGAGAATTTCGGCAATGCTGCGCGCCGCGCGTTTGGCGTCGAGAAAAATCAGACCCAGCTTGGCCTCGCGCCGTGCGATCACGGTCAGCACCGCGTCCGGGCTGGCGTGGCTCATCAGAATGTAGCCGTGCTCTCCCTTGACCATCACTTGTTCCAGCCCGCCACGCGCTAGTTCTCGCGCGGTGCGCTCGCCCAGCGAGAGCATCGCAGCGGCCATCGCGCCGACCCGGTCTTCGTCAACCTCCTGCGGCAGCAGCGCCGCCATGGTTAGGCCGTCGGCGGAAATGATGGCGGATGCTTCTATGTCGGCGGTTGCGCCGTTGAGGTCGCTCAGGATGGATTTGAGCATCTGTTCACGCATGGTGTTCTCCAGGGTTTTGTTCAATGCGCCGGCCGTAGCGCGGCCGGGGTTCAGGCGTAGCGGCGCGCCAGCAACTCCACCAAGCCCACAAAGGCTTCGCTTTGCAGCCGAGGTTCGCCGCCTATGATCAACGCGAAGGCCTGCTGCGCCACGTGCAGGGGGTAAAAAGCCAGTTGGCTGCGGCCGGCCGGGTCCACCGCGGCCCAGGCGGCGCTGCCCAGATTGAGATGGTTCTTGAGCAATAGATGATGCCGGCGGCTCAATGACATCAAATCGCCGGCCAGCGCGGCGATTTCCTCGGCGGTTTCGTGGTGGAAGCCTGCGGTGGCGTAATAGAGGCCGTTATCGTCGGCCAGCAAGGCCTGACCGCTGCCGGACAAAGCCTCCAGAAGCTCCGGCAGCTGGCTTTCCAGGTTGCCGGCGAGGGCAGGCCGCGGTTCCGCTGTGCCGTGCACGAATTCCAATCGTTGCAATCGATAAAGGGTGGCCAGCGCCTGTTCCAACTCGTCGTCGCACCATTCGCTGAGCAAGGGTTCGCTCAGCGGCACCGCATGGCCAAGCCGCAGGATGTTGAACAGCAGGCGACGGGTCAGGTCGGCTTCGGCTCCCGCTACGGCGTAAAAGGCGCCGGCCGGCGTGGCCATCGGGTAGAGCGGCCCGCTCAGCCGCAGTTCTTCGTTCATTGCGGTTCTCCCAGACCAGGGTCTATCGAGTACAGCAGCGCCAGCAGCAGTTGTTTGATGTCTTCGCGGCGGCGGCAGTCCACTTCGAACACCGGCGCGTTCAAGCCGCGCGCGGCGAGGGCTTCGGCGTAGACGTCGGTGGCGGACAGCGGCGCGAGATCGGTCTTGCTGACGCCCAGCGCCAGCGGCGCGCGGCGCAGCAGCGGTTCGAAGGCGCGCAGGAAGAAGCTGAGATCCTGCAGAGGGTTGGCGCGGCTGTGGTCCAACAGCAGGATCAGACCGATGCTGCCGCGGCTGACGATGTCCCACATGAAGTCGAAGCGTTCCTGGCCGGGGGTGCCGTAGAGGTGGACCTTGGTGTCGGCGTCCAGGCGCAGCATGCCGTAGTCCAGGGCTACCGTGGTGTGGTCCTTGCGATGCAGGGTCATGTCGCTGGCCTTGGCGTCGGTGCGGATCGGGGCGATGTCGCTGATGGCGGCGATGGCGGTGGTCTTGCCTGCGCCCACGGGGCCTGCGAAGAGGATTTTGTTATCGGGGCTGCGCATGATGGAAGGTCGAGAGGCTCACAAGCGGGTCACTTTTTGCAGGAGTCGGGACAATAAGCCGGCGCCGTCTGGGCGCAGGGGGCCGGTCGGCGTCGAGCCGGGCCGCACCGGCGCGCTGGATATCACTTTCAGAGGCGGCGCATCGCTGCGCCAGTCCAGCAGGCCCAAAGCATGGGCCGCGGCCAGGAAGGTGCAGGCGTGTTCGGGGTCCACGCGAAGCAGCCGGATGATGATGCGTAGCGTGGCCGGCGTTTTGGTCAGCAGCGCGCTCAGGCGCGTCGCATCCGGCAGCGCCTCCAACCGGGTCAGATTGGGCCATTGCCTCAGCCGCAGGGGGGTGTCGGCGCCGATGCCGGCGGGCAGCCGCCCCTGGCTGCTCCAAATCGCCAGTTGCCATAGCAGCGCCGGTAACGGCTGGGTGACGACGCCGGCGCTGGCGCCGGCGGCCTGCGCCTGCAATGCGGGCGCATCCTGCCGACACAGCTCGCGCAATTGCTCCGCGGGCTGCAGGCATTGCGCTTGTGCGCGGTCCGGACGCAGCCATAGCAGCGGCCGGCCCTCCACCAGCAATAGCGCCGGCCGCGGTTGGCGGGCCAGCCGCGTGGTCGCGCCGAGCAGGCCGCGGCGAGGGTCGAAACGGGCGATGGAGATCGGCGGCATGGAAGACGGAGGAGCCGGCGCGGCGGCCGGTTCGAACCGGGGCGCCGTAGCCGGAAGCGGGTCCGTCGCCGGAGCGCGTGTCGGAATAGGTGCGGGCCTCAGCGCCGCTTGCAGTTGGGGAAACAGGGATTCCACCCGCAGCGGTTTGGTCAGCGTCGGAGCCGGGGCGTGTTCCGGCGGCGTAGAGGCGACGATCAAGGCGGGCAGCTCTGGGTGGCGGAGGCGGAACTCTTCCCAGGCTTGCCAGCCGATTGGACTGTCGATATCGACGATGGCCAGGTCCGGCAGGTGTTCGCCGGACGAGGACTCCAGCAAGCGGTAGCGTATGCTGTGGTGCAAACGAAAAGCCATGCGAAGCAGGGCCAGCTTGCGGTCGTCCATGCCGACGGCGAGCACGGCGATATCGGAGGCGGGCGGGGTGGGGCGCGGCATGGGCGTTTTGCTCAGGCGGCCAGCATGCGCCGATGGGCGGCGTCGGCGTCGGCATCGAAACCGGCCAGTTGCGCGCTGACCTCCAGCGGCAGCCGCGTCACATGCGAGCGCAGCTGCTGTAAAAGCCAATGGAAGCGAGCACGGTCGTCTTGTCGACGGTAAAGCTGTAGCAAAGGCGGATAGTTGGCGGCGTCCTCCGGCTGGCTTAGCACAGCCTGCTCCAAGGTTTGGATAGCCATATCGACCTGACCTTCGCTGAGGTAGGCGTCCGCCTCGCCGCGCGCCGCTGAAGCCGAAACTGCGGCCGATGCGTTCCAGCTCCGGCCGTTCGGGGCGTTGCGCCAGCAGATCCAGCACCGGGTGGGCGCCGAGCAGCCAACCCGCGTGGATCAATTGTTCTTTGAGGCTTACGCCATGCTCGCCCAGCGCCAAGTGGAAGCGCCAGAGCGTCCGCGCGTAGCGCGGTAATTGGCGCTGTCGGTAATGCACATACAGCAGGTCCAGTAGATGCGTCAGCGAGTGAGGCCGCAAGGCCAGCGTCTGCTCTAACGCCGTGGTTGCGGCAGCGTATTCTTGCCAGCGCAGCCAGACTTTGGCCCGGCGTTCGGCCGGCAAGAGCGCGGCGATGACGTCTTTCTCTCTTTCGTTCAGCGGGAACAGCGGGGCGCAGCCATGCAGCAAGGCTTGGGGCCGTTTGGCATCGATGGATGGCGACGGCGACGGGCGGGAGGGGAGGATGGCCGCCGTTGTCTCCTCCGTGGCTTCTTCCGACAGGTCCGGCGCGTCGTCGCCCAGACGCAGGCCGATCTCCTCCGGCCCCCAGCCCAGTCGCTGCTCCGCCAATACTCGCAGGGACAGGTGGTTGCGCTCGACGCGCAGCCCGGCCTCCACCGCCTGCTCCAGGGCTTCCCGTCCTATCAGCGCCAGATCGTGCTGGCGTTCCAGCATCAAGGCGTAGTCGTCCAGCGCGCCGGTTTGCAGGTATAGGCCGGCCAGCCTTTGAAGCTGCTTGCCGGAGTGCGGCGCCAGCCGGTCCACGTAGTGGCGCAAGGCTTGCGCGGCTTGTTCCAGATAGCCGAACTCGATGAAGATGTCGACCTCGGCGAGCGAATCGAGCTCATCCACCTGATAGGGCAGCTCGGCGTCGCCGGTGTCCGCAGGCTCCGGTTCCGCCATCTGGATGTCGGCGTTCCGCGCTTGCGCGGCGCGGTCGCGGCGCGCTTGCCAGCGCAGCGCGGCCAGCAAGCTCAGTAGGCCCATGATCAGCGCCAGGCCGGCGACAAGGTCGAAATTGCTCTGCGGCAGCCAGTCAGTCATGAGAGGGCACCTCGCGAGGCGGCGGCGTGAAATCGGCGGGGCTGATCAGGTCGGTGCCGCACTCCAGGGTTTCGAACCAGTCCAGAAAGCGCTTCACCATAGGCTTGCCCTGAAAGGAAGCGCCGTGCTGCGGCACGATCCACTCAATGTCCAACTGACGGACCATTTCCACCCATAGCCTGCAAGCCTTGTTATTGGACATATAACGCCGATGAAAGGCGAGCATGTGGCTGTCATGCAGATGAGCATCGAAATCGCTGACCGGCAAGCCGGCGGCGTGCCCGTCCATCAGCGAGGCGCCGATATCGCCGGAAAACAGGATTTTGCTGATTGGATCGTAGATCTGAAAAAAACCGACGGTGTGCAAGTAATGGGCCGGGACGATTTGCAGTTCCGCGCCGCCCAGCCTCAGCCACATGCCGCGCGGCGGAATCGCCACCAGCCGGCCGGCTGTGGCCCCGCGCATGCAGAAGTGGGGCAAGAAGCGGGTCCATTCTTCGGCGATGATCACCTGAGCGTCGGTGATGAGCAGCCAGCCGCCCACCGAGGCGATGATGTCCGGGTCCTGATGAGAGGCGAATATGTAGCGAGTGTGCGAGGGCAGGAAGTAGTCGGCCAGTTCCGCGATCAGGTGCTTGTAAGTGAGGTTGCCGCCCGGATCCAGCAAAATGCCCTCGCCTTGGTCGATGATGGCGAACTGGTTGGATTGTATGCCTTCGCCTTGCACCAGTTCGGTGAAGGCGACGCATTTGTGATTGCCGTCGTCGTAAAGCACCAATGCCATAAGCCGCCTCATCAAGCCGGCTGCGCAATGGAAGCGCCGCCGCCAGGTTATGCCGTAAGAATGTGAAGATTTTATGCAAGCGGTATGGTTGGGGTGTTGACTTGGGTCAAGACTGCCCAGAGCGAATGTTTGCCCAGGACGATGACAATACCGCGATAAAGATGTATAGTTTTTACATCTTTAAAGGAGACCGGGGATCAACCGGCATTTTTTACCCGCTTTAAAATGTATGTAAAAAACATCTTTAGGGGTCTTCCATGCTGAATCCCGAAATCCGCGCCCTTGTCAAAGCCACTGTTCCGGCGTTGCAGCAACACGGCCTGGCTTTGACCAGCCATTTCTATCGCCGCATGTTCACTTACAATCCGGAGTTGAAAAACATCTTCAATCAAGGGCATCAGCATTCCGGTCAACAGCAGCAGGCGCTGGCGATGGCGGTATTGGCCTACGCCCAGCACATCGACGACCCATCGCCGTTGGCGCCTGTGCTGACCCGAGTGGCGCACAAACATGTCAGCCTGGGCATTCGGGCCGAGCACTACCCCATCGTCGGCAAGCATTTGCTGGCCTCCATCCAGGAGGTGCTGGGCGAGGCGGCAACGCCTGAGTTGATAGACGCCTGGGCCGCCGCTTACGGCCAACTGGCGGATATCTTGATCGCCGAGGAGCGCGAGCTGTATCTTGCCGCCGCCAACACCGAGGGCGGCTGGGCCGGCTGGCGGCCGTTCCGCATTGCGCGCAAGGTGGACGAGAGCGAGGAAATCACATCCTTCTATCTGGTGCCGGCCGACGGCGGCGCGGTGCCGGGTTTCCGTCCCGGTCAGTATGTTTCGGTCAAGTGCTTTGTTGCGGAATGGGGGCTGGCTCAGCCGCGCCAGTACAGCCTGTCTGACGCGCCCAATCGCGAACATCTGCGGATTTCGGTCAAACGAGAAGCGGGCGGTGACGGCAAGCCAGCGGGACGAGTGTCCAATCTGTTGCATGCGGAAAAGCGGGAGGGCGACATTCTGGAACTGAGCGCGCCGCAGGGCGATTTTTTCCTGCATGAAGAGCGTAGCGGTCCGGTGGTGCTGATCAGCGCGGGCGTCGGCCAGACGCCGATGTTGTCCATGCTGTGGCACCTGCTGAAAACCGGCAGCCGCCGGGAAATCCGCTACTTGCACGCGGCTCGCCACGGCGGCGTGCATGCGATGCGCAACGGTTTGCGGCAGATGCAGGAACGCCACGCGCAGCTGCGCGCCCATGTTTGCTATGAAGCGCCGCGCGCGGAGGACAAACTGGGCCGGGACTATCAGCAACAAGGCCGTCTACAGCTGAACCAACTGCGTGAAATGACGCTGTTGCCGGATGCTGACTACTATCTGTGCGGCCCGGTGGGCTTCATGCTGGCGCAGCGCTCCAGCTTGTTGGACCTGGGCGTGGCGGTGGAGCGGATTCATTTCGAAGTGTTCGGCTCCAACGCCGTCGGCGCTTAAGCCATTGAGCCGGCGGCGCTTGCCGCCGGGCTCCGCTTCAGAACCTGTTCAATGTCTGCTGCGCGTCGACGATACGACGTTTAAAACAGTTTCAGAATGCTCGTGTACCATGTGTACACTTCGCGTCTTCAGTCATTTTTGCCTTGTCTCGTGCTTGATCGCTAGGCTTGGAACAGGTTTTAAGACCATGCAATTGACCCGTTTTACCGACCTCGGCCTCCGCGTGCTGATGTATCTGACCTGGCAGGAAGAGGGGCAGTTGGCCACCATTCCGGAAATCGCCGCCCGTTTCGAGGTGTCGCGCAACCACTTGGTCAAAGTTGTCCATTTCATGGCGCAGCAGGGCTGGCTGCAGACCTGCCGCGGCAAGGGCGGCGGCCTGGCGCTGGCGCGCGCGCCGGAGCAGTACCGGGTGGGCGAGGTGGTGCGCGAGCTGGAAGGGCTGTCGCAGTTGATAGATTGTGCGGATCCGCCGTGCGCGCTTCGGCAAGGCTGTAGACTCAAGGGCGCGCTGGACGAAGCCTTGGCGGCGTTTTTCCGGACGCTGGACCAGTATACGCTGCGCGATATGATGGCCGCGCCTACCGGCGAGGCCATCGTCCGGCTGCACCGGCAGCCCTTGCGTCCCGGTTAATGACGTTGTTGTTTTTGTTGAAATTTATATGGATTATCATTTGTAATATTTTTTGGATCTTATTGTCGTGAACACGGCGGGTACTTACACTGCCCGCCATGCGTTATCCCATCCTCCTCCCCGTTATTTTGTTGCTGGCCGCTTGCGATGCGGCCGAATTTTCCAAAATCAGTCAATCAGCGGAAGTCAAAATCCTGGCCAAGGCCGGAGCGGCCGTGGTGCGCCAGCTGGAACAGGTGACGCGGCCAGCCGCCGACACGGGCGCGCCGGGCCGGGTACAGGCCGCGCAGTTGGTGAGCGGCGTCAAGCAAGTAGGACACCGTGATTTTTCCAACGCCAAGAAAGTATTGCCGCGGGTGTTTGCCGGCATGGAGCAGGATTTCTATTGCGGCTGCGACTACCGCGGCAAGGCGGTGGATTGGGCCTCCTGCGGCTATGTGCCGCGAAAATCGGAAACCCGCGCCAGCCGCATCGAGTGGGAGCACGTGGTGCCGGCCTGGAACCTGGGCCATCAGCGTCAATGCTGGCAGCAAGGCGGCCGCAAGAACTGTGCGGCCAGCGATCCTGTCTTCCGCATGGCGGAAGGCGATTTGAACAATCTGGTGCCGGCGGTGGGCGAGGTCAACGGCGATCGAGCCAACTTCGCCTACGGCGCGTGGAGTCGCAAGCCGACGACGATGTACGGTCAATGCCAATCGGTAACGGATTTCGGCAACAAACGCTTCCAGCCGCGTGAAGAAGTGCGCGGCGTGGCGGCGCGCATCACGCTTTACATGCATGCGCGCTATCAGCTGCGCATGAGCCGGCAGGACCAGCAACTCATGTGCGCCTGGGCGCGCCAGTACCCGGTGAACGCCTGGGAGCGACGTCGCGACGCGCGCATCGTCCAATTGCAGGGCGAGGGCAATTTCCTGGTGGCGGAGCCGCAGCGCTTGGCAGAGCTGTGCGGAGCTTGAGCGCCGCGGCCGGGCGGCGTTATTTGACCGCGCCGTCCATGCCGCGCATGAAATAGCGCTGACAAAATAGAAATACCAGCAATACCGGCGCGATGGTCAGCGCCGCGCCGGCGGCCACCATCCGCGTGGAGGTGGCGAAAGCGCCTTTCAAGTACTGCACGCCCACGGACAGCGGGTAGAGGTCAGGGGTCTTCAGCACCACGCTGGGCCAGACATAGCTGTTCCAGGACCATACCAGGGTGAAGATGGCCAAGGTGGCCAGATAGGGCCGGCTCAGCGGCAGGCATATGCGCCAGAACAGTTGCCAGTCGCCGGCGCCGTCCATGCGCGCGGCGGCAATGATTTCTTCGGGAATTTCCTCGAAGGCGTGCTTCATCAGAAAAATCCCGAAAGCCCCGGCCAATGTTGGAAGCGCTACTCCGACGCGGCTGTCGTCCAGCCCCAGCCAGGACAGGGTCACGTAATTGCTGAGCACATTGGTTTCGCTGGGCAGCAGCAAGGTGGCGATGATGGCGTAAAACACCCATTGCCGGCCGCGAAAGCGCAGCTGCGCCAGTGCGAAGCCCGCGCAGCTTGAAACCAGCAGCGTGCCGGCAGTGGAGAGGCCGGAGATCAAAGCGGAGTTCCATAAAAACCGTCCCATCGGGATCTGATCCCATACTTCGCGGAAGTGGGTCAGCGACAAGGGCTCCGGCCAGCGCGGAGGGAAGTCGAACACCTGTTCGCCGTTGCCCAACGCGATCATCAGCGTCCACCCAAACGGATAACAGGCGGCGCAGGCCAGCGCTAGCAGCAACAGGTAGTCCGGCAAGCGCCGGAGCGCGCGCGCGCGGGCTTGCCGGGCGGGGCGGGCGAGTAGGCTTGAGGCTGCGGTCATGGTGAGTGTCCTGAAAGCTAGCGGTGGGCGGGGCGCAGCAGGCGGAAGTTGAGGCCGGCCAGCAATAAGCACACGCCGGTCAGCAGTAAGCCGGCGGCGGCGCCGCGGCCAAAGTCCAACTGATCGAAGCCTTGATGGAACATGTAATACAACACGGTGTAGGTGGAGTTCAGCGGGCCGCCGCGCGTCATCACCAACACTTCTTCGAAGGCTTTCAATGCGTCCAGCGTGGAAATCAGGCTGCAGAACAAGATGGTGGGCCTTAGCATCGGCAGCGTGATGCGCCAGAAACGCTGCCAGGCATTGGCGCCGTCCAGCACGGCCGCTTCCTGCATCTCCGCCGGAATCGCCTGCAGGCCGGCGAGGTAGAGCACCATGTAGTAGCCGATCCCGCGCCAGAAGGTGACGAACATCACCGAGAACAGGGCGATGTCCTCATCGCTGAGAAAGCCGATCTCCTGTTGCGCGGTCAAAAGCCGCAGCCAGCGCAGCGCGCTGTTGAGCACGCCGTAATCGGCGTACATCCAGTTCCACATGATGCCGACCACGGCTACGGTGGTGATCACCGGCAGGTAGACGGCGGCGCGGAACAACTTGATGCCGCGCAAGGGCCGGTTGGCAAGCAGTGCCAGCGCAATGGCGGCCAGCTGGATCGCCGGCACCACCAGCAGATAGAGTAGGGAGTTGCGCATCGCGCGCCAGAACACCTCGTCCTGCAGCAGGAATTCGAAGTTTTCCAGGCCCGCCCACTGCGGCGGCGACAGCAGGTCATAGCGGGTAAAGGCCAGGTAAGCGCCGAACAGCAAGGGCCAGAAGGTGAACAACGCCATTAGCGACAGAGCCGGAGCCAGGAACAGCCAAGCGTTGCGGGCGCTGGATTTCATTGTCGCACGCTTACTTCAACTGCCGGTTCCAGAACACGACCGCCTCGTCCAGCGCCAGCTGGGCGTCCTTGCGGCCGGTGACCGCGGCTTCCACGCTGTCCACCAGTTTTTTCTTCAGGTCCGCCAGCCGCGGCACCCCGCTCAGGCTGAAGGTGCGGATGTCCGGCGCAGCCTTGGCGCCCTGGGCGCGGGCGACGTCGACCAGGCTGCCGCCGGCCTGGGTGAAATAAGGGTCGCGCAGCGCTGCGCGAGTAGAGGGGAAGGTGGCTCCGGTGACTTTGGAGAACGCCAGCTGCTGAGCGTCGCTGGTGAGGAAGCGAGCGAACTTGATCGCTTCGGCTTGAGTGGACGCAGGCAGCCCTTTGGATACTGCCCAGCCGAACTGGTAGCCGCCCTGTGTCACGCCAGTGGGCCCCAGCGGCGCCGGTTGTACCCGGCTGACCTCGAAGATGGCGCGGGCGTCGGTCTGGGTGCGCCTCACCGCGGTGGGCGCGGTTTCCATCATTGCCAGCCGGCCGCTGTTGTAGAGCTTGACGCTGGCCTGGTAGTTGTCATCGGCGAACAGGTTCTCCTTGGCCAGCGCGCCGGCTTTGTAAGCGTCGGCGTACTGGCGCAGCAAGGCCACATGCGCCGGGCTGTTGAAGACCGCCTTGCCGTTTTGCAGCAGAGGCAAGCCGCGGCCAAGCATGATGCCGTCGATCTGGCCCAACTGGGGCAGCAGGCCGGGCACGCCGGTCTTGACGCGGATGGCTTTGGCGGCGGCCAGTTGCTGCTCCAGGCTGGCCAGCTTGCGCGCCGGATCCAGGCCGGCCTTGCGGAACAGCTCGCCGTTGAGCACCAGCACATTAACGTTGTTGTACCAAGGGTAGGCGTAGAGCTTGCCGCCCACGCTGAGGTCGGCCAGCGCATTGGGCAGATAAGCGACCTTGTCCGCTGTCAGTGAGCTGTCCAGCGGCAAGAGCGCGCCTTTCTGCGCGTATTTATACAAGCGGGGCACGTCGTGGTTAATCAGCGCCGGCGGCCGGCCGGCGGCGATGGCGGCGTTGAGCTTGGTCTCGAAGCCCTCGTTGAACACATCCACCCAGCGCAGTTCGACATTGGGATTTTGCGCCTCGTACTGTTTCTTGGCGGCGGCGAAATAGGCGTCGAATTGCGGCTTGAGCGAGTCGGTCCAGTATTCGACCACGATTTTGTCGGCGCGGGCCGGGCCGGCCAGGGCCAGCAAGCCGGCGAGCAGCAGCGGGGAAAGGCGCATGGGGAGTCCTTTTCGGAGAGAGGGAGATCAGGCAGCCAGCAAGAGCAGCGCGCCTGCGCAGGCGTCGCCCTGCGGCGGGCTGAGCCGGGCGGCGAATTCCGGCGGCAGCCAGTCGCGCAGCGCTTGGCCCAGGCCGCCGCACAGCGCCACCGGCAAGCTTTCATCCGGGTCCAGCGCCTTGGCGATGGACCAGGCGTCGCGACCGGCCTGACGCAGCAGTTCGGCCGCCAGCGAATCCCGGCGGCCGTTGGCCACCACCAGCGGCGCCAGCTGTGCGAAGAGCGTCGGGGTGGCGCGGCCGTTCCAGGCCATCATCGCCTGCCAGTCGCCGCCCACATGCTCCAGCACCGCCCGCGTCAGCGGCGTCGGCTCCATGCGGCCGTCCAGCGCCATCTGCGCGTACTGGGCGGCACGCTGGCCCAGCCAGGCGCCGCTGGCCTCGTCGCCGCTGGGGTAGCCCCAGCCGCCGACTTCGCGGTGGCCGCCGCCCGGATACAGCGCTTCGCCTATGCTGCCGGTGCCCAGCGCCACGATCACGCCGGGGCGGCCGCCATGGGCGCCCAGCAAAGTGGTGTAGCCATCGGTGGCCAGGCGCAAGCGGGCGTAGCCGGGATCGGCGGCGCGGAAGGCGTCGGCCCAGCCTGCGTTGTGCACGCCGGACAGACCAAGGCCGATCGCGCATTGCGCCGGCGGGGCCAGCGGCAGGCCGGCCTGTCCGAAGGCGCGAGCGATGACTTCGTTCACGGCGGCCCAGGCTTGCGGCACGCCGCGCGACAAGGCGGAGGGGCTGCCTTCCGCGTGGGCCAGCGGGCGGGCGCGCGCGTCGCTCAAACAGACGCGGGTGCCGCTGCCGCCGCCATCGACGCCCAAGCGATATTCAAAAGCTTCAGTCACGATGCTGTCCTTGGTCAAATGCGTGCGTTCGGCGCAAATCACTGAAACATCAGTGATTTGCATTGTCGCGATGCGATGCCATTGGCGTTTTTGGAAATTCAATCATTACAATGGCATTTCGTCAAGTTGATTTATTTAATTGTGTCGACGACACGGCCCGGCAGTCGCCGCCGATGCAACAGGCCTTGCCGGCGCGCTTGTCCGCCCTGCGCCGGGTCGCCATACTGCCTCCATGAAATCCATTCCCGCAGGTCGGGACTCGCGCACGGTGGCGGGGACCAATCTGGAACACGCCCGCGCGCACAACCGCCGCGCGGTGATAGAAACCATACGCCTGAACGGGCAGCTGACCCGCGCCGAGGTGGCTCGGCTGACCGCGTTGACGCCGCAAACGGTGTCCAATATCGCGGCGGAATTGCTGGACGGCGGCATGCTGTTGGCGGGGGAGCCGATGCGCGAAGGCGCGCGCGGCCAGCCGGCGATACCGCTGAGCATCAATCCCGACGGCGCCTACTCGCTGGGCATTCAGTTGGATACCCAGTCGCTGATCGCGGTAGCGGTGGACCTGGCCGGGCAATGCCGCGCGCGGGTGGAGGCGCCGGTGCAGCGGCCGGATCCGCAGCTGGCCCTGCCCTTGATCGAAGAGGTGGTGGGCCGGTTGCGCGCGGACTCCGGAATAGACTGGGGGCGGGTATTGGGCTTGGGACTGGTGATGCCGGGTCCGTTCGGCGTTGAGGGCATGAGTTCGGTGGGCCCTACCACCTTGCCGGGCTGGGAAGAGGTGGATGCGGCGGCGCAACTGGAGCGCAGGCTGGATCTGCCGGTCTTGCTTGAAAAGGACGCTACCGCCGCGGCCATCGGGGAGCGGCTGTACGGCCGCGCCGCCGCGCTGCGCAATTTCGTCTATCTGTTCATCGGCGCCGGGCTGGGCGCGGGCTTGTTTCTGGACGGGAGGCTGTACGCGGGCGTCCGCCACAACGCAGGCGAGATCGGCCACATGATCGTGATGCCGGATGGAAGGCCTTGCGATTGCGGCAACCATGGCTGTCTGGAGCGTTATGTATCGCTGCGCGCATTGTACGAAACCTTGGGGCTGGCCGACGACGCCGAGCTGGCTGCGCTCAGCCTGGAGCGGCCGACGCCGGAGATCTGCTACGGCATGGAACGCTGGCTGGCCACCGCCGCGCCGCCGCTACGCCAGGCGATCAATATCCTGGAGAGCCTGTTGGATATTGAGGCGGTGGTGATAGGCGGTTTCCTGCCGCCAGCCTTGCTAGAGCAACTGGAGCAACGGCTGCATCCGCTGCCGGGGTCTATCCGGCAAAGCTGCGGCCCGCGCGTGCTGCTGGGGAGCGCCGGCCGCGACACGGTGGCGCTGGGCGCGGCGGCGCTGCCCATCTTTGATGAATTCAATCCGCAGTACGAAGTGCTGCTCAAGGTTTGATGCGGCGTCTTTTTATGTCAATGGCTTGACCTGGACGTCTCGGCGCGTAAATATTGCCCGTCATTAAGGCAAAACGATTTACTTATTAGCCGGGAGACGCGCCATGAAGATTCTGCTGAATCATGTTGGTTTTGAACCCCAAGCCCCCAAGCAGGCCTTGTTGCAAGCGCCTGCCGGGGCTGGGCCTGCGACGCTAGCCCTGTTGGATGGGGAGGGACGGATCGCGGCCGACATTCCCTTGAGGCCGCAGGGCATGGCGGAGGGCTGGCCGGAATGGCACTACTGGCTGGCGGATTTCAGCGGCTGGACGCAGCCGGGACGTTACCGGCTGTGGTTACGGGACAGCGCGCCGCCGGTGATCAGTCACGAGTTCGAGGTGGGGCCTGATTGCCTGGGCAGCCAGATGCTGTCCGATCTGTTGCATTATTTTAAGTCGCAGCGTTGCACCGGTCTTTACGACCAGGCGGATCGAACCGCGCCGGAGTGGGGCGGAGAGGCGCGGCGGGATGCGCGCGGCGGTTGGTTCGACGCTTCCGGCGACTGTTCCAAATATCTGTCCCATCTATCCTACGCCAACTTCATGAATCCTCAGCAGACGCCGCTGCTGGCCTGGTGCCTGATGGCGGGCCGCGACGCTTTGCCGCCGCAGCCGCGCTGGTTCGACGAGCGCATGGTGGACGAGGCTTTGCACGGAGCGGATTTTCTGTTGCGCATGCAGCACTCGTCCGGCTTTTTCTACATGACCTTGTTCGATGGCTGGAGCAAGGCGCCGGAGCAGCGCGAGCTGTGTGCTTTCACCACTCAGCGCGGTGTCAGATCAGGCGCCTTCCAGGCCGGTTTTCGCCAGGGGGGAGGCCTGGCGATCGCCGCGCTGGCGCGCGCTGCGGAACTGCCGCGCGACGGGGAGTTCGGCCGTGGCGATTATCTGGCCGCGGCGCGGCGCGGCTTCGCCCATCTACAGCAATACAACGCGCGTTATCTGGACGATGGCTGTGAAAACCTGATCGACGATTACTGCGCGCTGTTGGCCGCCTGCGAACTATACGCGGCTAGCGGCGAGCCGGTGTTCGCCGATGCCGCCGACCGCCGCGCGCGGCGCATGTTGGCGCAGCAGGACGAGGCTGGTCGTTTCTGGATGGACGCGCAGCGGCGGCATAGCTATTTTCACGCGGTCGAAGCCGGCCTGCCTTATCTGGCCTTGCTGCGCTTCGCCGCGGTATTGCCGGCGTCGCCGCTGGCAAGCGATGCGCGACGGGCGGTCCGGCGCGGGATGGAGGCGGAAATGACGCTGACGGCGGCGGCGGGAAACCCTTTCGCTTATCCGCGGCAATGGGTGGCCCGCAACGGCGAGGAGGGCGTGGCGCGCTTTTTCATGCCGCAGCAGAATGGCAGCGGCTACTGGTGGCAGGGGGAAAATGCGCGGCTGGCCTCGCTGGCGGCGGCGGCCTGCGGCCTGGCGCAACAGGAGTCGCCAGAGGAGGGCGAGCCCCTGCGGGCTTATGCCCAGGGAGCGCTGGACTGGATTTTGGGACGCAATCCCTTCGACGTTTGCATGCTGCAGGGCTGGGGTCGTAATAATCCGCGCTATGAGCCGGGCTATTACAATGCCTGCGGAGGGGTGTGCAATGGGATTACCGCCGCGCCGGGCGCGGATGAAGGTATTGCTTTTCTGAGCCCAAAAGAAACCGATATCGGCCAATCCTGGCGTTGGACGGAACAATGGTTGCCGCATGGCGCCTGGCTGTTTCTGGCCCTGGCTTTGCGCCGGCGGGCGAATGAAGGCTGAAATGTGAAACGCCATCGGCAAGCCGATGGCGTTCTGTTGCGGCGCCCCCGTTGCCGGGGGCGGCCTGCGTTTACTGCTGTTGGGTGCTGCGCGGGCCGCGGTTGCCCTGATAACCGCCTTCGCGGCGTTGGCCTTGGTAGCCGCCTTCGCGACGATTGCCGTAGCCGCCGCGACCGCCGCCGCTGCCCGGACGGCGATCACCGTAGCCGCCTTTGCCGCTGGTGTTGCGACGCGGGCCTTTCGGCGGGCGACGGGTCGGTTCCATGCCTTCGATCACGCCTTCGGTGATTTGACGCTTCAGGTATTGCTCGATGCGGCGAACCTTGTGGAACTCCTTGGACTCCGCCAGAGTGATGGCGGTGCCGTCACGGCCAGCGCGACCGGTGCGGCCGATGCGGTGCACGTAGTCTTCAGCTTGTTTCGGCAGGTCGAAGTTCACCACGTGGGTGATGCTGGGCACGTCGATGCCGCGGGCGGCCACATCGGTGGCCACCAGGATCTTGATACGGCCGCGACGCAGATCGTTCAGCGTGCGGTTGCGCCAGCTTTGCGGCATGTCGCCGTGCAGGCAGGCGGCGGAATAGCCCTGGTCGGACAACTTGTCGGCCAGTTCTTCGGAGTAGGCTTTGGTGGCGGAGAAAATCACGCACTGGTCGAAGCCGGATTCTTTCAGAATGTGATCCAGCAGACGATGCTTGTGGTTCAGATCGTCGGCGTACAGCAGGTGTTCTTCGATGGTGCCGCCCGAGGTTTCGGTGCGGGCAATTTCGATGCGCTGCGGATCGCGGGTCATCTTTTCAGCCATGCGGCCTACGGTGCCGTCCAGCGTGGCGGAGAACAGCACGGTCTGGCGGGTGTCCGGAGTGGCTTTGACAATGGTCTCGATGTCTTCGATGAAGCCCATGTCCAACATGCGGTCGGCTTCGTCCAGCACCAGCATTTCCAGGCGCGAAAAATCGATGCGGCCGGAGCGCATGTGATCCATCAGACGGCCGGGCGTAGCCACGATCAGGTCGATGGGGCGCGACAGCGCTCGGGTTTGGTAGCCGAAGGATGCGCCGCCTACCAAGCAGGCGGTCTTCATCCAGCGCAGGTCCTTGCCGTATTCCAGCGCGTTCTTTTCTACTTGCTGAGCCAGTTCGCGGGTTGGGCACAATACCAGCACGCGCGGGCCCTGGCCCTTGCCGGTGGAGCGCTCGGACAGCTTGGTCAGCGCCGGCAG
This sequence comes from Chromobacterium sp. Rain0013, assembly GCF_015291765.1. Taxonomy (NCBI): domain Bacteria; kingdom Pseudomonadati; phylum Pseudomonadota; class Betaproteobacteria; order Neisseriales; family Chromobacteriaceae; genus Chromobacterium; species Chromobacterium sp. Rain0013. The sequence goes on along the minus strand of NZ_CP031514.1, from coordinate 3,631,711 downwards.
CAGGAAGGCTGCGGTCTTGCCGCTACCGGTTTGGGCGGATACCAGCAGGTCGCGGCCAGCGATGGCGGCGGGCACGGCTTGAGCCTGCACTTCGGTAGGGGAAGAATAGCCGGCGGCTTCCAGAGCGCGCAGGATGGTCGGGGCGATGCCCAGATCGGAAAAATGCATGATGTCCTTTCAGGCCGGTTACTGCCGGCGTCACTTAATAGCCAGGTTGGTGGCGGTCGGTTATACGGCGCCTTTAAGCCGTAAATCATCGGCACTAACCTGACAAGCGGCGAACAGCGGTCCAGTCTGATGCGACATTATAAGCGTGGACGAAGCCTGGAAATGGTCAGGGACGATGAAGCAATCTCACTCGGGCTGAGGCGTGGTTTGGAATGCCCGGTGGAAACACAAGAGGCCGGACTATACGGTAAATCGGACAGCTTTACAACTGTTTTTTAAAAACATGCCGGCTAAGTATTTGATTGTTTGCCGCTTGCCGTGACGGTTTTCCAAAAAAGCTGTCGCCCGCCTGCGATGGCGGGTGAGGACTCGGCTCCGGAAGCGCGGCGTTGGCTTGTGGAGATTTGCGAGGTTCTAACTACACTTCAACGATGACGGGCCATGCGTGACACCTTCGTTGAGGGCTGGCAATGAGTGGAAAGAACAGATTCGCAAGCACGGACCGGACGCATGCCTGGCTGATGTCCAGTTCCTCTGGCGCGGCCTATGCCGTTTGCGTCGGTTTGGCCTTGGCGCTGACGATGGTCTTGGCGCTGGCGTTGACGGCGTGGCGGATGCAGTCGGCGGCCAGGGAGAGGGCCGAGTTGGTTGTCGGGCAGCTGACCTGGCAGTTGTCGCCCGCGTTCGCCGCGCTGACGCGATTGGACGGGCTGCCGCCGCCGGAGCCGGATTGCCGCGCTCAAACCCAGGCTTTGGCTGAATTGGTTCAGCGCACGTCGCTGGCGCGCTTCGCCTTGGCGCGCGGCGCCGGCGGCGCGCAGTGTGCCTCCCGGCGCGGCGTTTCGGAGGGGGCGGCAGGGTTTGAGAATGGGGCGAGCTTGTTGCCGGCCGGCAATGGCCAGCTGTTGCCGGGGTTGCGGTTGGGGCATGCCGCAGGGGTGATTGAGTTGGACGCAGGGCCCTTGGTGGCTCAATTGGCGTTGGCCGAGCGTGATGGTTTGAAAGTGAGCTTGCTGGCCGGGGGGCGGGCGCTGGCCGCCAACGGCGAGGTGAGGGATCAGGGAGCGGACACGGGCGGAGAGGTGGCGTGGGTGCCGTCCGCGCCGGCGCGCATAGGCGTGCTGGCGGCGCCGCAGTGGGCGGCCGCGCCCTTATTGGCGCTGCAAACTCAATGGTTGGCTTTGTTGGCGGCCGCAGCCTTGGGGGGCGGCGTCGCTTGGGGAGCGCGCCGCGGTTCCGGCGGGCGCAAGGCGACGGGGTGGGAGATATCCGAGGGGATTCGGCAAAAAGAGTTTTTCGCCCATTACCAGCCCATCGTCACCGCGGCCAGCGGCGAATGCGTCGGAGTGGAGGTGCTGGCGCGCTGGCGGCACCCGGTGCAGGGCAATGTGCGCTCTGAACTCTTCATTCAGACCGCGATTGAGGCCGGCATGATTGTGCCGCTGACGCGCTATATGCTGCGGAGGGTGGCCGAGGAGTTGAAGCAGATCGTATTGCCTCCCGGTTTTATGGTTGGGGTCAATATCTCTACAGATCACCTGGCTTTGCCCGAACTGCTGGAAGATTGCCGGCCGCTAGTTAATCTATTGCGTGAAAAGCAGGCTCAACTAGTGCTGGAGGTGTCGGAGAGGGCTCCATTGCAAGAGGCTTCCGGCGCGCAAAAGGTGATCAACGGCTTACGGCAGATGGGCGTGAGGCTAGCCTTGGACGACTTTGGCGCCGGCTATGCCGACAAGGCTTATCTGAGCCGTTGGGGCTTTGACTATCTGAAGGTTGAGAAAGGTTACGTGTCGGCCTTGGGCCAGGACAGCCTGAAAGGGAATATTCTGGATGGCCTGCTTTTATCCTCCAACGAGATGGGGGTGCAGGTCATTGTGAAAGGGGTGGAGACCCAGGGTCAGCAAAGCTATCTGAATGTGAAGGGCTTCGAGTATTTACAGGGCTTTTATTTTGGCAAGCCGATGACCTTGAATCATTTCCGGCAGTGGCTGTATTCAGGCATTGCGGAAAGCCGGGTCCGCCCGGCGGGCAAGAGGGGCGGCGATGGGTGAGGCCGGCTCGCGGCTTGGGGACGCGGGGGCGCTTTGTTACAATGCGCCCTTTTTTGTTTCAGGAAAGGAGTAGGGAATGATGTATGCCGTGCAGCGTTATGCGGCCTCCCGTCCTTGGGCCAAGCGTGTCAGCCAGTTGTATGTTCAGGCCTTGCAGCCGTCCGCGGCGCGCAAGGAAATGAAGGAAGTGATCAAGCGCGAACTGGAGCGCGCCGCCCAGGTATTTGCAGTGAGGCAGCAGACCATCGTCGCTGAACTGGCTTTGGCGGAGTCCTGGGGCTGTTTCGCCCGTCATGGCCGCGTGATTTCCCATCTGGACGACTGCTTGGTGCGGGCCTTGGCCCACACTCGGCTGCCCTCGCAATTGCCGGATACGCTGAATTTGCCGGCCGACGCCTTCTTTCTGCATGTGCCCGGAGGCGGCGGGGCTTTCGTCTCGCATCAGCCGGAGCGCAAGGCCTTGCTGCTGACCTTGGTGGAGGAAGGGTTTTCGCGCGACGCCGCGCAATGGCTGCATGAGTCCGACGCGGTGGAAGCTTTGCTGGTCACCTATCCGGGCGAACTGGCGCCGCAGATAACGGAGGTGGCGGAGCGCTGGCAAGCCTTGTTGGCCGCGGTGCTCAATGGCCTTGCCATGATGACTCAGCCCAAGCTGGAGAGAGAGCTGTCCTGGCAGTCGGGTGCGCCGGAGTCATGGGTGGAGCAGGCCGGCGCGCCGACTTGCGCCAAAACTCGGCAGCGCGGCCGCAGCCAATTGCTGAAGGCCGGCTTCAGCGAGGTGAGCTTCTGCCGCATTCCCGAGCTGGACGCCGCGCAGGCTTACGCGACTCAGGGTTACTGGCGGCGGCAGGCGTTTGGCGAAGCCAAGGCCAATTCGCGGCTGGTGTGGGTGGCGCCCAAGTAAGAAAGGACGGCTTAGAGTCTGTTCAAAGTCTCGCGAGCAAGGGCTTTGAACAGATTCTCAGTATTCCTGCAGCAGTTCGCGGATGGTGTCTCTTAGCTTGTTGGTGGAGAAGGGCTTGTCGCAGCAGGCCGAGACGCCAGCCGCCTCCACTTCGGCCAGCCGGTCGTGATCGGTCTCGCTGGTGATCATCAGGATGGGGGTGCGCCCCTGAGTGCTGTTTTGTCGGATGTGGCGAGCCAGTTCGCAGCCATCCATGCCGGGCATGTGGTAGTCGACAATGATCAACTGAAAGCTTTCGCTCTCCAGCAGCGGCAGCGCGTCGGTCCCGCTGGCGGCTTCGGTGAAGTGTTCGAAGCCCAGGCGCTCCAGCACGGCGCGCACATGGCGGCGCGAGGTATGGCTGTCGTCTACGATCAACACCTGGACATTGGCCAGATCCGTGTCCACCTCCATGGCCAGGCTCTCGGTGTTGATGAAGTCCAGCGCGTTGGCCAGCACCTCGTCCAGTTGGCCATTGGTGAAGGGCTTGGGCAGGATGCCCAGGCTGCCCGCCTGGCGGATGGGTTCCAGCCGTTCCGGATTGGTTTCGCTGGAAACCAGAATGAAAGGCATGCCGCTGAGGTCGGCGCTTTCGCGCATCTGTTGCAGTAACTGCTGGCCCGTCATGTCCGGCAGGTAATAGGCGCTGATCACTAAGTCGGGGCGCGATTCGCGCGCACGGCTGAGCAGCGCTTCGCCGTTGGGGTGGACCTCCACTTTGGAGATGCCCATCTCCCCCAGCGCCTTGCTGATGATCTGCGCCTGCACATGCGAAGGCTCAGCCAGCGAGATGATTAAATGTTGTACTTCCAGCATGCCTCTTCCCCCGCCTGTATTCTCTATTTTGTCAAAGCCGTCCGCGACCGCCGGCCAATGCGTAAGTGTCGGCGATCCCAGGCGCGTCTTCAATGGTTCTTATGTTGGTTTGGCACGAATTGCGCGGTGCGGCAAGCAAAATCTGTCGCTTGGGCCGGAGGCGGCAAATCTTGCCGCTCATTGTTGCCGTTTGGGCCGCTGTGGCCGAGGGCGTGGCGTATTGATCAGGAAAATCAAAGGGCTGTCGGGGTTCGGTGGCTTGGCACACTTCCTGCTTTAACGTCGCCTCAAGGAGGCTGACATGCTAGACAAAATCGCCAAACATTTCGACTTTCAGCAGCGAGCGCTGAATTTGCGGGCCTATCGCACCGAGGTGCTGGCCAGCAATATCGCCAATGACGAAACCCCTAACTACAAAGCGGTGGATTTCGACTTCGGCAAGGCCTTGCAGGCGCAAACGGATGCGCAGGGTCGTTTGGCGATGAACCTGACCGATGCCCGGCATCTTGCAGGCGCCGGCGGCGCGGGAAACAACGGCGCCGCCCTGCAGTACCGCGCGGCGGTGCAGCCCAGCGTGGACGGCAACACCGTGGACATGGACGTGGAGCGCGCGGCTTTCGCCGACAACGCGGTCCGCTTCCAGTCGACGCTGACTTTTCTGAACAAGCGGATCAGCGGCCTGAGTTCGGCGATCCAGGGCCAGGGAGGCAATAGCTGATGTCTTTGTCCAATGTGTTTGCCATTTCCGGTTCGGCGATGTCGGCGCAGTCGATGCGCCTCAGCCTAGTGGCGAGCAATATCGCCAACGCGGAAAGTTCGACCAGCTCCACCGGCGAACCCTACAAGGGGCGTCACGCGGTGTTCACCGCGATCCCGGTGACGGCCGCGCAGCCGCAGGTGGCCGGCGTGCGCGTGACCGCGGTGGTAGAAGACCAGACCCCGCCGCGGCTCAAGTACGACCCGGGCAATCCGCTGGCCGACCAGCGCGGCTACGTGACGATGCCCAATGTGAACCCGGTGGAGGAGATGGCCGACATGATCGCCGCCTCCCGCGCCTATCAGAACAATGTCGAAATCATGAATACGGCCAAGACGCTGCAGCAGAAAGTGCTGCAGCTGGGCCAGTAAGGCGAGAGGAGTAACGGCAATGGCTAGCGCAAATCCTTACGACGTACTGAATAGTCAGACTCAGACCAACCCGAACAGCAGCGTCAACGGCAGCAAGAGCAATTCCGGCGTGGTCGGCTCCAGCGCCAACGACATTCAGAGCACTTTTCTGAAACTGTTCGTGGCTCAGATGCGTTCCCAAGACCCGATGAATCCGATGGACAACAGCCAGATGACGTCCCAGATGGCGCAGATCAGCCAGGTGGGCGGCATTCAGCAGCTGAACCAGTCTATGCAGGCGCTGATCGGCGCGCAGGCGGCGTCACAGTCTCTGATGGCGTCCAGCATGATAGGCAAAAAAGTGCTGGTGGCCGGCAGCAGCCTGCCCAAGCCGCCGGATGGCGGTACCACCCCGGCCGGCGTGTTGTTGAACGGCCCGGCGCAGACGGTGAAAGTCAGCGTAAAGGACGCCAACGGCAATGTGGTCCGCACCATGACCATCGACAAGCCGGTGGCCGGCGTCAACACCTTCAGCTGGGACGGCAAGAACGACAAGGGCGAAGTGGTGCCGGCCGGCAAATACAGCTTTAGCGCCGACGTGACGCAAGCCAGCGCCAACGGCAGCACCAAGGCCGTGGCCTACAACACGCAGACAGTAACCGCAGTGGCCTGGGATCAGGGCATTCCCGAGCTGGTGCTGCCGGACGGCAGCCGTGCCCAGTTGGGCGACGTGGCGCAAATGACCGCCTGATCCTGCTGACCTCATTCGACTTCAAGGACTGACATCATGGGCTTTCAACAAGGTTTGAGCGGCTTGAACGCCGCCTCCACCCAACTGGATACCATCGGCAACAACGTAGCCAACGCCAACACCGTGGGCTTCAAGAGTTCGCGCACGGAGTTTGCCGACATGTACGGCAATACCTTGTACGGCATCGCCACCACTACGCCGGGCATTGGCGTCAAGGTGGCCGCGGTGACGCAGAACATGAGCAACGGCAACGTGACCACCACCGGTCGCAGCCTTGATTTGGCGATCAACAATGGCGGCTTTTTCACCGTGGCCCAGCCGGACGGCACCTTGTCCTATACCCGCAATGGCCAATTCCAGATCAACAATCAGGGGTATGTGGTCAATAACGGCAACTTCCTGCAGGGCTGGCAGGCGGATGCCGCAGGCAACATCACTCAGGGGCCGGTGAGCAAAATACAGCTGAACTCCAACTTGGTGTCGCCGCAGGCCACCACCAAGGCCACCCTCGGCGTCAATCTGGATTCTCGCAGCACGGTGCCGACCGTTACGCCGCTGGACCCGACCAATTCATCCTCCTATAACTGGTCGAACACCAATACGGTATACGATTCGCTGGGCAATCCGCATCAGGTGACCATGTACTATGTCGCCGGCGCGCCCACCGCCACCGGCCGAACCTGGACCGCGACCGCTTATGTCGACGGCAATCCGGCCAATAACACGCCGCCCAACAGCAACAATTTCTCGCTGACTTTCAACACCTCCGGCGTGCTGACCACGCCCGGACCGTTCAACATCAATTTTTCCCCCAACCCGCTCAACGGTTCGGCGGTGCCGCAGACCGTGGCCTTCAGCTTTACCGGTTCCACTCAGGTGGGGCAGAACTTCGGCGTGACCACCCCGCCTATCATCGACGGTTCCGCTCCTGGCAATCTGAAGGGCATCAATATTTCGTCCTCGGGCATCATTCAGGCGACGTATACCAACGGGCAGACCAAAACCATAGGTCAGGTTGCTCTCGCCAACTTCATCAATCCGCAAGGTTTGCAGTCCAAGGGCAATAATCTGTGGGCGCAGACTTACGATTCCGGCATCGCCTCCTACAACGCGCCCGGCGCGGGCAATACCGGCACCATTCAGGCCGGCGCGGTGGAAGATTCCAACGTCGACCTGACCTCGGAGCTGGTCAATATGATTACCGCGCAGCGCTATTACCAGGCCAATGCGCAGACCATCAAAACCCAGGACACCCTGGTGCAGACCTTGCTGAACATCTGATGAGCTGAGCGCGCGCGATGGATAGAATGCTTTACCTGGCGATGAACGGCGCCAAGCACGTGATGTGGCAGCAAGCCACCACCGCCAACAATCTGGCCAATGTGCACACCAACGGCTTCAAGGCCGACGTGGTGGCGTTCCGCGCCTTGCCGGTGGTGGGCGAGGGCGCGCCGACGAGGACCTATGTGGTGGACAACACCGTGGGCCACGACCTGAGCCAGGGCAGCTTGATGCACACGGGCAACGCCAGCGACTTCGCCATCGGTTCCAAGGGCTTCTTCGCGGTACAGGCGCCGGACGGCGCCGAAGCCTATACGCGCGACGGCGGCTATGTGCTCGACGCCACCGGCATGATGCGCACCCGCTCCGGCCTCCCCATCATGGGCGACGGCGGCCCCATCGTTGTCCCTACAGGTTCCCGCATTCAATTGGGCGAAGATGGTTCGGTCATGGCGATTCCGCTGTCCGGCGTGGTGCGCACGCCGCAGCTGGTCGGGCAGATCAAGATGGTCAACCCCGGCCCCAAGGACGTGTACAAGGGCGAGGACGGTCTGTTTCGCATCAACGGCGGCGGCAACGCGGCAGCCGACGCCAACGTCAAGCTGGTGCCGGAAATGCTGGAGGCCAGTAACGTCAATTCGGTGGAAAGCCTGGTGCAGATGATCTCCCACGCCCGCCAGTACGACCTCAACGTCCGATTGATGCAGACCGCGCAGCAAGGCGATCAGCAGGCGGCTCAGTTGTTGTCCACAAACGGTTAAACCAATAAGACAAGATTTCGCCGCGGCGGCCCGGTAGAGGCTGCGCGGTTCTGGAGACGAGGTAAACAAGCCATGATGCGCGCACTGTACATCGCCAAGACCGGCATGGATTCCAGCCAGTTTCAACTGGACGTGGTGTCCAATAACCTGGCTAACGTCAACACCGTGGGTTTCAAGCGCAGCCGCGGCATTTTCGAGGACTTGTATTACCAGACCTTGCGTCAGCCCGGCGCGCAGTTGGCCAACGGCAACACCACGCCCACCGGTCTGCAGGTGGGGACCGGCTCGGCGGCGGTAGCCACCGCCCGCATCCACTCCCAGGGGAATATGACTCAGACCGGGCAGCCGCTGGACATGGCGATCGCCGGCGAGGGCTTCTTCCGCATCCAGCTGCCGGACGGCACCACCGCTTATACCCGAAACGGCGAGTTCAAGCGCAACTCCAACGGCGACGTGGTGAATCCGGACGGCTATCCGCTGAATCCCAATATCAACATCCCCGGCACCGCCAACCAGATTACGGTGTCCACTGCCGGCGTGGTGCAGTACTTTTTGCCCAATAACCCGGCGGCGCAAACCGCGGGCACCATCCAGCTCACCACCTTCATCAACCCGCAGGGCCTGGAGAGCGTGGGCAACAACCTGTATTTGCAGTCCGCATCCTCCGGCGATCCGCAGGATGGGGATCCGCAGACCGATACCCGAGGCGCGGTGCGCTCTGGTTTCGTGGAGGCGTCCAACGTTAACGTCACCGAGGAGCTGGTCAATATGATCACTGCGCAGCGCGCGTTTGAAATGAACTCGCGGGCGATCACCACTGCGGACCAGATGCTGCAGAAACTGAGCCAGCTGTAAGCGGAAGCGGGCCGCCGGTGGAAGGCGGCCGATCGAGATTTGAATTGACGAGGTGTTTGATGAAGGCGATGGCGATAGCGGCGATGCTGGCCGCACTACTAAGCGCTTGCGTGACCCAGGAGCCGCCGCTTGTGCAGCAACCCACCAGCGCGCGTCCGCAACCGCAGCCGGTCAGCATGCCCACCAATGGGTCGATTTTCCAGGTGGCCAGCTACAGGCCGTTGTTTCAGGACCGGATGCCCGCTTATGTCGGCGACACCTTGACGGTGAACATCCAGGAAAACTCGTCCACGTCGGCATCGGAGCAGACAACCAATACCCGCACTTCGGGTCTGAACAGCAGCATCAACGCCGGGATCAAGATTCCCTTCCTGCCCAGCGGCGCCGCCGGTGGCTTGGCCGGCGCCAATTTTGGCGGCACGGGCTCGGCCAACAATACCGGCAAGGGCGACAACAAGGTGGCTACCTCCTTTGTCAGCTCCATCACTGTCACGGTGTTGGAGGTGTTGCCCAACGGCAATCTGTCGATCAGCGGCGAGAAAGTCGTGCGCGTGAACAGCGATACCGAGTCGATCCGCCTGTCCGGCGTGGTCAACCCGCGCGATATCAGCGCGGATCGCAGCGTGTCTTCGCTCAAGGTGGCGGACGCCCGCATCGAACAGCAGACCAAGGGCACGCACCGGCTGTACAATGAGCCGGGCTGGCTCACCAAGTTTTTCATGAGTATATTGCCGATTTAACGGATTACCGGCCGGGCGCGGCCGCTTGGCGGGCGCGGCGGGCTGAAAGCGGGCGGAAAATGAAGCGATTGATGTTAGGGATGTTGTTGGCGCTGGCGTTGTTCCCGGCCTTGGCGGCGCAACGTTTGAAGGATCTGACCAATGTCGGCGGGGTGCGTCCCAACCAACTGATAGGCTATGGCCTGGTGGTGGGCCTGGATGGCAGCGGCGACAAGGTCACCTCGTCGCCGTTTACCGGTCAGGCGATGTCCAATATGCTGAACCAGTTGGGCGTGCAAGTGCCCCCTGGCACCAAGCTCGATCCCAAGAACGTCGCCGCGGTCACGCTGACTGCGACCTTGCCGCCGTTTGCGCGGCAGGGGCAGGCGATAGACGTGACGGCTTCGTCGATCGGCGATGCCAAAAGCCTGCGCGGCGGCACCTTGTTGCTGTCGCCGCTAAAAGGCGCGGACGGTCAGATCTACGCGATGGCGCAGGGCAACGTGGTTGTCGGCGGCGCCGGTGCCTCGGCGGGCGGCAGCTCTGCCCAGATAAATCAGCTTAGCGTGGGCCGCATTCCGGCTGGCGCCACAGTGGAGCGCGAAGTGCCCACTGCGCTGGGCTCCGGCGAGTTCATCAATCTGGAGTTGCGCGAGTCCGACTTCACTACCGCCAACCGTGTGGTGCAGGCCATCAACAAATCGTTTGGGCAGGGCACTGCGCGAGCGGTGGATGGCCGGCTGATCGAAGTGCGCGCGCCGTTCGATCCGGACCAGCGCGTGCAGTTTCTGGCCAAGATGGAAAATATTGCCGTCGACCCGGCAGATGTTTCCCCCACCGTCATTATCAACGCCCGTACCGGCTCCATCGTGATGAATCAGGCGGTGACCTTGGCGCCGTGCGCGGTGTCGCACGGCAACCTGACCGTGACCGTCAGCAACACGCCGCAAGTGAGCCAGCCCAACCCGCTGTCCGGAGGCAAGACCACGGTGACCAATCAGACGGACATCAGCATCAATACCCCAGGAAGCAAGCTGATCAACGTGCCCAACGGCGCCAATCTGTCGCGAGTGGTGGCGGCGCTGAACGCGCTGGGGGCGAATGCTCAAGATCTGATTTCCATTTTGCAGGCGATGAAGTCCGCCGGCGCGCTGAAAGCGGACTTGCAGATCATCTGAGCTTTGGGAGTGAAGGAAAAAGACGGCCAAGCGGCCGTCTTTTTTTTCTGGCCCGAATTTTGCTTTTGGATGAATTCCAGGAGCGAGAAATGACGATTCAGTCCATCAATGCGGGCGCCATGAGCGCCAACGATTTGCTAAACCGGCAGTTGGCTGTGGATCCGAGCCAGCTGAATGAACTGCGGGCACAGGCGATCAAGGACCCGAAGGGCGCGGCCCGGCAAGTTGCGTCTCAGTTCGAGGCCTTATTGATGAATACCTTGCTCAAGAACATGCGCGAGACCAAGTTTGACCCGGAAGGCGAGTCCAACGGCTTGAGCACCTACCAGGGCTTGTACGACCAGCAACTGACTCAGGCCTTGAGTTCCAATGGCGGTTTGGGCTTGGGCGACATGCTGTATCGCCAGATCGCCAAACAGTCGAATTTCGATCCGGACGACAAAAGCACGCACACGATTTACGCCGCTCCCGGCCCGCAACTGGCCGCGCGTCCGGCCAGCGGCGCCAAGGCCTTGCAGGCTTACCAGGAAGCGCAGCAGATCGCAGGCGCGGCGCTGACCTTGACGGCCCCGGCGGTTCAGGCCAAGGCCGAAGCGGCCGGCAAGGGCGGCGGCCGCGATTTCGCCGCCGAGATGTTGCCGCACGCCCGAACGGCCGCGGCGCAGTTGGGCGTGGCGCCTGAAGCCGTGGTTGCGCATGCGGCGCTGGAAAGCGGCTGGGGCAAGCGGGCGATCCGCCACCCGGACGGCAGTAATAGCCATAACCTGTTCGGCATCAAGGCCAGCGGGGATTGGCAGGGGCGCACGGTTAGCGTGATGACTACCGAATACGAAGGCGGGGTTGCGCAGAAGCGAGTGGAAAAATTCCGAGCCTACGGTTCTTACGCCGAGGCTTTCAGCGACTATGCCCGTCTGCTGAAGGATTCGCCTCGCTACAAGAGCGCGTTGAACCAGGGACGGAACATGTATGGTTTCGCGCATGCGCTGCAATCCGGCGGTTACGCCACTGATCCGCGCTACGCGCGCAAGCTGGTGGACGTGGCGGCGACATTGGCGCAGCAAACCACGCGCAGTTGAGGACAAGGCTGCGGCGGCGGAACTTGTGTTTTAGGGTCAAGTTTCCGCGCGCCGGGCCGATAAAGCAAACAGAGGTAAATCATGGGCTCCAATATTTTCTCGATCGGCGTGAGCGGACTGAATGCGGCTCAAGCGGCTTTGTCGGTAACCGGCAATAACATCGCCAACGTCTCCACGCCGGGTTACAACGTTCAATACATCACCCAGGCCGGCCGCGCGCCGCAATATGCGGGCTTCGGCTTTCTGGGGCAGGGCGTGGACGTTACCAATGTGCTGCGCACCTATGACAAATTCCTGTCTGGCCAGGTGCAAACCGCGCAGACCAACAGCAGCTATTACAGCACCCAGGTCAAGCAGTTGAATCAGATCAACAATCTGATGGCGTCCACCGATGTTTCCATCATTCCGGCCTTGCAGGATTTCTTTGGCGCGATGCAGACGCTGTCGCAGCAGCCGGACGCCCTTCCCAGCCGGCAGACCGTGTTGAACATGGCTCAGGCCTTGAGCACCAAGTTCGCCACCATCGACGGACAGTTACAACAGCTGCAGTCCGGCGCCAACGGTCAGATCAAGAGCACGGTGGACAGCATCAACGCGCTGGCCTCGCAGATCGCCAGCCTCAACACCGAAATCGCCGCATTGACCGGCGGCAATCAACTGAGCGCGCAACCCAACACGCTGATGGACCAGCGCGATCAGGCCATGCTGGAGCTGAACAAGTTGGTCAGCGCCAAGGCTGTGCCGCAAGCGGACGGGACTTACTCGGTGTACATAGGCAACGGTCAGACCCTGGTGACCGGCGGCCAGACCAACACCCTGGCCACGCAGCCCTTGCCCAGCGATCCCACTACCTTGCAGTTGGTGTTCAACAACCCCAACGGCACGGTGACGGCGATTCCGAACAATCTGGTCTCCGGCGGCCAACTAGGCGGTTTGCTGAACTTTCGCGATGGGCCCCTGTTGCAGGCCCGGCAGCAGTTGGGCACGATGGCGATCAATTTTGCCGCTTCAATCAATTATCAAAATCAGCTGGGCGTGGATAACACAGGCGGGGCCGGCCAGCCCATTTTCAATGATCTGAGCAGCTACGCCTCCAATCCGCAGAATGCGGCGAGCAATCTGCAAGTATTGATGGGCGACCCCAATAAACTGGCTACCGCGTCCAATATGGTGTCCACCGGCGGCGCCGGCGGCAACGGCGTCACCATGAGCGGCGTGTGGGCCACGCTGCCGGGCGGTTACGCGGGGAGCCTCAATAGCGTGCCGCCGGTTTTTCCCGGCACCGGCACGCACCCCTCCATCGGCATGACCGGAATGACCATTACCGCCACCGGTACTCCGGCGACGATGACCGCCACCATTGCCGGCCCCAACGGCGGCGGACCTTACAATGTGGTTCCGGTGGGTGGCGGGGCCAGCAACAGCTTCAAGTTGCAGACAACGGCGGTGCCTCCGGTGGACGTGGGCGTCAGCTTTCAGCTGTCCGGCGCGCCGATCAACGGCCAGACTTTTACCGTGGGGCCGGCCCCGGCCGGTACCAAGCCGCCTCCGGGCGACAACACCAATTTGCGCGAGTTGCTGGCGCAGCAGAACCTTAAACTGATGGGCAATCAGTCTTACGGTTCTTATTATTCGACTCTGGTGGCCTCGGTGGGCAATCAGACCAATACCGCGCAATTGCAGTCAGCGGCCATGCTGAACACGTTGAAGCAAACCACGGAAAGCCTGTCCAATGTCACCGGGGTGAGCCTGGATCAGGAGGCGGCCAATCTGATCAAGTATCAACAGTCCTATCAGGCGTGCAGCAAGGTGATTCAAGTGGCGCAAACCACCTTCTCCAGCATTCTGAACCTGATGGGCTAAGGAGAGACCGATGCGTATCAGCTCCAACACCATCTATCAGTCCGGCCTGAATAATATGCAGAGCTTGCAGGCCAGCATTTACAAGCTCACCATGCAGATCGACAATCAGCAGCGGGTGGTAACGCCGGCCGACGATCCGGTGGCCGCGGCGCGTATCCTGCTGCTCAGTCAGTCGCAGGGCCAGAACAGCCAGTACATCACCAATACCCAGGCGGTCAGCTCTTGGCTGTCGCTGTCCGAGACTGCGATCAAAAGTTCGTCGGACCTGATGGCCAGCATGAAGAGCCTGGCGATTTCCGCCGGCAGCGGCGCGTTGAGCCCAACCGAACTGCAGGCGATTCAGAAGCAGTTGCAGGAAGGCATCACCGAGCTGACCACCTACGCCAACTCCACCGACGGCCGCGGCAACTATTTGTTCAGCGGCAACAAGACCGACACGGTGCCTTATGTGGTGAGCCTGTCGGCGGTGCCGCCGGCCACTTACCAGGGCGATACCGGCCAGCGCAGCGTGCAGATCAGCGCTTCGCAGCAAATGACGATTTCCGATCCGGGCAGCACGGTGTTCGGCACGCCTAGCGGCAGCCCTACGGCTGCCTTCGACGCCTTGCTGCAACTAAACACCCTGCTGGGCCAAAACCCGAAGCCGGCCAACTTCGGCACGCAGCTGAACAGCGCGATCAACGCCATCGATTCGGCCCAGCAGCAGTTTTCTCTGTCCCTGGCGTCCATCGGCGCCCGCGGTCAGCAGAACGACAATATGCAGAATGTAGGTGGGAGCCTGAAGCTGCAGTACGCCAGCAGTATTGGCGATTTGCAGGATCTGGACATGCCGCAGGCGATCTCGGATTTCACCCTGGCGCAGACTTCGTTGAAATACAGCCAGCTGACCTATAACAAGGTGACTCAGCTCTCGCTGTTCAACTATATCTCCTGACCGGCGTCCGCCGGATACGACAAAGGCCGCGCAAGCGGCCTTTTGCTATTTTCCGCTGGCGGATTCAACCGTAGACATCCACCTGGCTGACACGGCCGGCGCGGCCGTCTTCGGTCAGATAGACGCCGGAACGGCGGATGTCGGCCTGGGACTGATTGTCGGCGTTCTTGATGCTGAACGGACTGTCCACGCTGGGCAGCAGAATGGCGCCAATGCCCAACTCCTTCAAGCCCATCAATTGATCCTTGTCGCCGTCTCGGCCGGACCAGAGCTTCAATTGAGCGAACGCCGCGTCGCCGTCATCAAGTACCCCGTCGCCATTGCTGTCCAACTTGGCCAGATCGGCGAAACCGTTGCCCGACTGAGTGCCGAACAACTCGCTGCCATCGTTGATCTTGCCGTCGCCATTGCGGTCCAGCGCCAGCCAGCCGCCGTTGTTGATGAAGGGCAGTTGGCTTTGTTTGCCGTTGCTTTGCAGGTCGAAGCTGACGCTGGCGCCGCTGAAGCTGCCGGCGTCGTTGCCCAGGCTCAACATCAAGGGGTCGGTGGCGTGGCCGTTGCCAAACTGAAGAGTGCTGCTGCTGTGGTATTCGAAGCTGCGGCTCATTTGCACGTCCAGAGCGAAGTTGAACTCGCGGCCGTCTTGGGTCTTGATCGAACCTTTGGCCGAAAACGCCAGGCTTTCACTTTCTTGGTAGTCGACGGTTTGTTTGAGTTCGCCGCCGGAGAGCAACTGCTGTGGAGCAGTCGAAGATTGGCCGGAGCCTACAGGGCGGGAGTCGGCGGATTGCGCGTCCTTGCCGTCGTCTCTTTGCAGAGTGCCGTCGACCACTTTGAATTTAACGCCAAGCACTTTTTCCAGAATGTCCTTGATCAGCCCCAGCATCGGCGTCATGCCATCGGAGAACGCCTTGTCCTGAGAACTGGCGTTGACGCCGTCGGAGCTCAGGCTGACATCGGAGGAAGGCTTTGACGGCGGCGGGGTGGGGGGGAGCTGGGCCCAGGCGCGGCTTTGTTGTTGAACGCTGAGGCTTTGGCTGAAACTGTATTGGCTGCTCATCGACAGCGCCATGGACGCGACTCGCATTGCAGGCTCCGGAACGGAAGTGTAGGTGAACTGATATCGTCAATCCGGAACGGAACTTGATGGCGTGAAAATACCTAGCCGGCGGAGGGGCGGCTAGGTCAGGGGTTTCAATTGCGAGCGGGCTGGATACTCAGGGTTTCGATATGGTCGATCTGCATGATCTCGCGCGACAGGTCCACGACATTGACCAGGTCCCGCCGGTTTTGCGCAGAGACCAGAAAGCTCCATTCGGTGGCGTCCGGGCCGGCGTTCAGCGCAATGCTGTCCTCGTGCAGGCGCACGCCGAAGCGAAGCAGGCCAGCGCTCAGCGTTTGCACCGTCCACTGGTATTCCGGCTTGAAGCGGATGACGATGAACAGGCTGAAGCGGCGCGGCAGCCGGTTTTCCATCTGATTGATGGAGAGCATGCACAGCACGCACAGTAAAGTAATGGCGATGGCGGCGGCATAGAAACCGACGCCGACCAGGATGCCAATCACCGAGGACATCCAGATCGAGGCGGCGGAGGTGAGGCCGCTGATGGACAGGCCTTCCTTCATGATCATACCGGCGCCCAGGAAGCCGACGCCGGTCAGGACGCCTTGGGCCACGCGGGTCATGTCGCCGTGGGTCATGTCGGGGTAGAGCCCGCCGTACCAGTAGCCGGAATACCCGACGATGCTGATGGCCGCGGCGGAGGCCATGGACACCAGGCCATAGGTGCGCATGCCGGCGGCGCGGCCGTTGAACCAGCGCTCGTAACCCACCAAGCAGCCCAGCAGGAGGCCGCCGAGCAAGTTAAGCGTGATGAGCAGATTGATTTCCCACTTGGGGGTAGACCAGTATCGGCTGATCAGTTCGGCGAACGAGATATCCATGCATGCTCCATTGGCGCTTAGGCTGGTGCGCCGACGATAACAAGTTGCGGTGGCGAGCGCCACCGTCGTTTTAGCGCGGCAGCCATTCTGCGGCGTGGTTGCCCAGCGGCGTCGAAGGCAGCACCCAATGCGCCGGCGTTAAGGACAGTTGGGCGGCATGGCGGACGGCGCGCAAGGCGCCGAAGCCGGACGGGTAGTCGGCCAGCAAGGGCGCGATCTGCTCAAGGCCGGGGTCCGCGGCGGCGCAGCCGGCGCTGTCTGAGCCAAGCTGTCGCAGCCAGTGTCCGGTTTGCGCTAGTGAAACCCTAACCTGCCAACTGCCGCCTTCTTGCGCTTGGCGGGCAAGCGCGGCGATGACGCCGAAAGCCAGCAGATAGCCGGCGGCATGGTCCAGCGCCTGAGCCGGCAGCGCGCGCGGCCGCTCGTCGTCGAAAGCCTTCGCCTCGGCGTGATTGAAGCCGCTGGCGGTCTGAACCAGGGAGTCGAAGCCGCGCCGCTCGGCCCAGGGGCCGGTGTGGCCGTAGGCGGACAGCGAGGCGTAGACGATGCCCGGACGCAGGCGCGCGGCCTGTTCCGGGCCGAAACCGAGCACGGCGAGGCCGCCGGGCCGATAGCCTTGGATGAAGACATCGGCCTCGGCCAGCAGGCGCCGCAGCTGTTCGCCATCGGCGGCCTGGCGCAAGTCCAGCTCGGCATTGCGCTTGCCGCGGCCGGTGTCGATGTCCAGAGGCGGGATGGACGGCAGCCGCGGCGAAGTGACGCGCAACACGTCGGCGCCATGCGCTGCCAGCACCCGGCCGCCTACCGGGCCGGCGATGATGCGGGTCAGGTCCAGCACGCGTATGCCCTGCAAGGGGCGTGGCGCGAAGGGACGTGCCAGCGGCGGCGCATCGCCGATGCGCTCTATGTCAAATAAGGGCAAGGCGGCGACGGCCTGCCCCTGCGGGTGGCGGTCCCACTCGTTGAAACTGCGCATCGCCGTGGCCACCAGGCCGCGTTCGGCTACCGCCTGTTCAAACTCGAAAGCCCGCCAGCCTTGCAAGGCGGCGGCCACGCTGTCCTTGTCATGACGGCAACCCAGCAAGCGCAGGATCCCATCGCGATGATGAGGGAAGTTCGTATGGATGCGCACCCAGCGGCCATCGCCGCAACGATAGGGGCCGGCAATGGCGTCCCATAGTTCAGGCGCCGGCGCGCCATCGACGCGCAGATAGCGTTCGCTGCGGAATTCGGCGGCGGCGTGAGCCAGGTCGACTGTGACGGTTTGAGCCGCGCCGCCGCGCAGACGCCAGAACTCCGCCGCCATCAGCGCGCTGGCGGCAATGCTGGCCTGGGCCAAGGCGCCGACCGCGAAAGAGGAAGGCAACGGCGCCGGGCCAGTCGGCAACTGGGCGCGCTCCAGCGCGGAGGGGTCGAGGGCGGCGGCGGCCCAGAGCTGGGCCAGGGCCTGTTGGCCGTTCAGTGTGGTCATGGCGGTGGGGAGGCTGTGCTTATGACATTGATCTTTCAACAGCCCGCGCCCCTTCGTCAAGCAATGTGATTTTTCACAGTGGTGGCGGATTTAAGTTTGCCGCGCGGCGGCCGCCTTGTGAGGGTGACGGCAGCGATGCCGGACCAACCAACGAATACTGGAGCACATAGACATGCTGAGCCTGCACACCAATATCGCCGCCTTGAACACCAAGGCCAATCTGAACAGCACCCAGAGCGGTCTGTCCACCTCGATGACCCGTCTGGGCACCGGCCTGCGCATCAACTCCGCGATGGACGACGCAGCCGGCCTGCAGATCGCCACCCGTCTGGACGCGCAAAGCCGCGGCATGCAAGTGGCGATGAAGAACGCGCAGAACGGTATTTCCATGCTGCAAACCGCCGAAGGCGCTCTGAACGAAGTGTCCAACATCCTGCTGCGCATGAAGGACCTGGCCACCGAGTCCGCCAACGGCACCGCCACCACCAACGACAAAACCGCCACCCAGGCCGAATTCGACGCGCTGGGCAAAGAATTGGCCAATATCACCGGCAACACCTCTTTTGGTGGTGAGAAGCTGCTGGCAGCTAGTGGCGGCAAACTGGTTACCGCCGTGGACTTCCAGATCGGTGCTACTGCCGCTGAAAAAATGACCATGGACGTTTCCGGCGGTATGACCGCGATGGAAGCCGCGCTCAAAGCCGCATCCAAGTCCTACGACGCGGGCTCCGCCGGCACTGAACTGACTGCCACCGCTTCCGCCACCATCGGCCTGCTGGACACCGCGCTGGCTTCCGTGGGCACCGTTCGCTCCGCGCTGGGCGCCAACGCCAACCGTCTGGACCACGTGAACAACAACCTGTCCAACGTGAACAACAACACCCTGGCCGCCAAGGGTCGTATCATGGACACCGACTACGCCAACGAAAGCGCCAGCATGACCTCCAAGCAAATGCTGATGCAAGCCGGCACTTCCATGCTGAAGCAAAGCGGCAGCATGAGCAGCCTGGCCATGTCCCTGCTGCAGTAATCGCGACTCCGCGTCGATTATCCGGCGCGTATCCAAAGCCAGCCGCGTATGCGGCTGGCTTTTTATTTGGATGCGGGTGCGCGATGGGATTATTCACGGCCGCCGGGTTTAAGTTTGTCGCGCGGTGGCCGCCTTGTGAGGATGACGGCAGCGATGCCGGACCAACCAACGAATACTGGAGCACATAGACATGCTGAGCCTGCACACCAATATCGCCGCCTTGAACACCAAGGCCAACCTGAACAGCACCCAGAGCGGTCTGTCCACCTCGATGACCCGTCTGGGTACCGGCCTGCGCATCAACTCCGCGATGGACGACGCAGCCGGCCTGCAGATCGCCACCCGTCTGGACGCGCAAAGCCGCGGCATGCAAGTGGCGATGAAGAACGCGCAGAACGGCATTTCCATGCTGCAAACCGCCGAAGGCGCGCTGAACGAAGTGTCCAACATCCTGCTGCGCATGAAGGACCTGGCCACCGAGTCCGCCAACGGCACCGCCACCACCAACGACAAAACCGCCACCCAGGCCGAATTCGACGCGCTGGGCAAAGAATTGGCCAATATCACCGGCAACACCTCTTTCGGCGGCGAGAAGCTGCTGGCAGCCGCCGGTGCCTCCACTCCGGGCAAACTGTCCGCCGCCGTGGACTTCCAGATCGGCGCTACTGCCGCTGAAAAAATGACCATGGACGTTTCCGCCGGTATGGCCGCGATGGAAACCGCGCTCAAAGCCGCAGCCAAGACTTACGATACCTCCGCGGCCGGTCCCGGCACCGAGCTGACCGGCGGCGCTTCCGCCGCCATCGGCCTGCTGGACACCGCGCTGGCTTCCGTGGGCACTGTTCGCTCCGCGCTGGGCGCCAACGCCAACCGTCTGGACCACGTGAACAACAACCTGTCCAACGTGAACAATAACACCCTGGCCGCCAAGGGTCGTATCATGGACACCGACTACGCCAACGAAAGCGCCAGCATGACCTCCAAGCAAATGCTGATGCAAGCCGGCACTTCCATGCTGAAGCAAAGCGGCAGCATGAGCAGCCTGGCCATGTCCCTGCTGCAGTAATCGCGACTCCGCGTCGATTATCCGGCGCGTATCCAAAGCCAGCTGCGTATGCGGCTGGCTTTTTTGCGTCA
The DNA here is from genome assembly GCF_015291765.1 of Chromobacterium sp. Rain0013. Taxonomy (NCBI): domain Bacteria; kingdom Pseudomonadati; phylum Pseudomonadota; class Betaproteobacteria; order Neisseriales; family Chromobacteriaceae; genus Chromobacterium; species Chromobacterium sp. Rain0013. The sequence continues at coordinate 3,611,626 of NZ_CP031514.1, read as the reverse complement.
TGTGAGCGGTTTTTTTGAAGGAGCAAGGCTATTTCAATCCGAGCGATCACGGCGGCGGCTCCGGTCACGCCGAGCGCGCCGATTTCGAACGGCGCGCAGCCGGGCGCGGAACTGACGCCAGGCCGGCAATGGCAGGCGGTGCTGAGCCGAGCGGCCGACGGCCGGCCGCTGTTGAGCGGCGACGGCATCCAACTGGCGCTGCCGGCCTGGCCGCAAGGCGCGGCCGAGCTGACGCCCGGCACGGTGCTGAAAGTGCTGGTGCTGGCCACCCAGCCGCAGCTGAAGCTGTCGCTGCAGTTGGAGCGTCAGGGCGCGGCGCCTGAAGGCGAAACGCCGGCGCGCGCCTGGCAGCTGGAGCAGGCCGCCATGCCCAGGCTGGAGAGGCCGCAGCCGGCCGCCGCAGAGCTGGCCCAAGCCTGGCGGCAGGCTTTGCTGGGACGGCTGACGCAGGCGGCGGCGCAATTCCAGCAGGCAGGCGGCAGCCATTTGCCTGGAGCCTTGCTGCAACAATTGCCGGAGCTGGCCTTGGCCGGAGTGCGCAATGCCGCTGGCGAGCCGCCCCTGCCGTTGACGCTGCCATTCTGGCTATGGGGCGGACCGGCGCTGACGCTGAGCGTGGAGGATGCGCTGGAGCGCGAGTCCGAGCCGGAGTTGGACGAATTGGACCTGCTGCTATGGCTGACGGTGCCGGGAATCGGCGCATTCTGCCTGCGCATCCGGCGCGTGGCGGCCGGGGTGGCTTTAGCCTTTGTGGCGGAGGGGGAGGTGTGTCGCGCCTTGCGTCGGCGTCTGCCGGAGATTGAGGCCGCGGCTGAGCGAGGGGGCGGCAAGCTAACCGCCTGCCTGATCGGCGAGCGCATGCCATGGAGCGGGTTGGCGATCAGCCGGCATGGCGCGACGGGTTTGCAGGCGCAGCGTCTGTCGCCGCTGCTGTTTGCCGTGGCGGCGGAAGTGGCCGGTCAATTGCTGGCGGGGAATGGCGTGCCGTTTTGACCCGGCTGTGGTCTATAGTGGGTCCATGTTGCGCCTTCTCATGCTGCTTCTGTGTCTGCTTAGCGTGGACTTCGCCGTCGGCGGCTCTACGGATGCCGGCGTTGACGCTCCACAAGCGAGGGAAAATCCGGCGCGGGAGTGGATCGAGTGGGATGGTCCGGTCAGCGGCCCGGCGGCAGAGCCTGGCCGCAGCGTCTGGTTTTTGGCCTCGGATCTGCGCAACGGCGGCGTGGTTGGGGTGTACCGGGGGTTGGCCGAGGCCGGACGTTTATTGGGTTGGCGCTTGACGCTGTTGGATGGTCAGGGGCAGCGGAGTTCGCTGCTCCAGTTTCTGGAAAGCGCGCAACGGGAACGGCCGGCCGCCGTGGCCTTGGGGGGCTTCGACGCTCAGGAGTTTTTGCCGCAGATCCAACGCTTGCATGCGCAAGGCGTGATTGTGCTTGGCTGGCATGCCGGCGAGAAGCCCGGCCCCTTGCCCGGTGTGTTGTTCACCAATATCTCAACCAGCCCCTTGGCCGCGGCGCAAGCCGCCGCCGACTACATCGTGGCCAGCAGCCGCGGCCCGGTCGGGGTGGTGTTGTTCACCGATAGCCGTTTCGCCATCGCCACCGCCAAAACCAGGCAAGCGGTGAGGCAACTGCAAGCGTGCCAGCGCTGCAAGGTTTTGGCGGTGGAGGACATTTCGCTGGCCCAGGTCCAGCAGCTGCTGCCGGATAAGGTGGCCGAGCTGTACCAGCGCCACGGCAAGGCCTGGACCCACAGCATCGGCATCAACGACTTGTATTACGATTCCATCGGCCATCCGCTGGGGAAGCTTAACGCCTCCGTCGTGAATATCTCGCTGGGGGACGGCTCGCTGAGTGCGATGAGACGGATTCGAGCGGGCTTGATGCAGGAGGCGACCATTGCTGAACCCTTGCATCTGCATGGTTGGCAGATGGCCGACGAGCTGAACCGGGCCTTTGCCGGGCAGCCGCCCAGTCTTTACATCACCCAGCCGCATTTGCTGGTCAAACGGACGATACGCGATAGTTATCTGAGCATTGGCTACGACCCGGACAACGGTTACCGCCGCGCCTATGCGGCCATCTGGTTTCCGCGGCATTGATTTGCCGGGCATCGCATGTTTAACTGGCGCCAAGTCAACGCATTGTCATTTCCCATGGTTTCCTCGATTTCCACGCAAGTATTGGTCCACTTGGTCTTGGGCTCCTTGTTATTGCCGCCGCTGAACATGTTGCTGCTGATGTCGCTAGGACTGTGGCTGCGTCGCCGCTGGCGGCGCTTGGGGGCCTGCCTGCTGACTTTGGGCATGGTCGGCCTGTACGCCTTGAGCACGCCGATAACCGCGATGTGGCTGAACCGCAGCCTGGAACGTTATCCGGTGATCAGCGCCGAGCAACTGAACCGGGTGGAAGCTATTGTGGTGTTGTCCGGCGGCAAGAAGCCGGCGCCCGAGTACGGCGGGATGGAGCCCGGCGCGGATTCGTTGGCGCGGCTGCGTTACGCCGCGCGGTTGGCGCGTCAAAGCGGCAAGCCGATCCTGCTGACCGGCGGCGCGCCGATGGGCGGGGAAGCTGAGGCCGAGGTGATGGCCAGGGTTCTGCGCGAGGAGTACGGCATTGCCCCGCGTTGGGTGGAGGCGCGCGCCAACACTACGCTGGAAAACGCTCGATATTCCGCCGGCCTGTTGCATGCAGCCGGGGTCAAGCGGATTGCGTTGGTCAGCCAGGGCTGGCATTTGCGCCGGGCCTTGCCGTTTTTCCAGCGCCAGGCTCTGGACGTGACGGCCGCCCCAACCGCCTTCATCCGTTACGATGGAGGCGGCGTGGCCTGGTTTTTGCCCAGCGGACGGTCGATGCAGGAATGTCACGCCGCGCTGCGGGAGTGGCTGGGCATCTTGTTTTACCGGATGAAAGGAGAGTAGAGCGATGCCGGAACCACTCGCCGCGTCCCTATTCCCGGCCGGGAGACATAAGGTGGATCATCGCTTCTGGCGAGATGCGGCTTTGCCGCAGTTCGAGGCTCGCTCGGTGGCTGACGGCCGCCGCGTCTGTTACGCCAGACACGCGCATGAGACGTTTTCCATTGGCGTCATCACCGCGGGCGCCTGCGACTACTTCAACGGCAAAGTGCGCCGTAGCGAGCAAGGCTCCCTCGTGTTGATGAACCCGGGCGACACCCATGCCTGCAACCCCGTGGCGGCACAGGCCTGGTCTTATCGCATGTTGTATGTGGATGTAGCCTGGCTCGGGGGTTTGCAGCAAACGCTTGGCCTGGATCAGGGCGGCGGCTTTCGTCCTTTTGGCGACACGGCGAGCCAGGATCCGCGTTTGTTCGCCGGATTCAACGCTTTGTTCGACTTGCTGTGCGCGGAGGGACGGGAGTTTCTGGAGAAGGACACGGCGGCTACGGCCTTTTTCGGCGGCGCGCACCGAGTCTTGGGCTTGGCCGTAGAGCCGGCGGCGGAGTCTAGCCAGCGTTTGGCGCGCGCGGCGGAGTATATTGCGGCGCATTGCGACCAGGCTTTGCGCCTGGAGGAGATCTGCGCCGCGGCCGACTTGTCGGCCTCCTATCTGATTCGCGCGTTCAAACGGCGTTACGGGGTCACGCCTCACGACTTTTTACTGAATCAGCGAGTGCAGCTGGCGCGTCGGCTGGTGCGCGGCGGGCTGCCCTTGGCGCAAGTGGCGCAGGCCGCTGGTTTTTCCGACCAGGCCCATCTGCAGAAAATCTTCAAACAGTATGTTGCCGCCACGCCGGGGCAGTACCGCGCCGGCTCAGCTCAGCAAGCCCAGCGCGCTTAGCCCCAGCAATAAAGCCATTGTCTGGTTAAAGAGCCGAAGCCGCTTGGGCGACTCCAGCTTTTGCCCTAGCCAGGCTCCGGTCACCACCCAAGCTCCGACTGAGGCGTAGCAAATCAGAAAGTAGAGCCCGGCGAAGCGCCATAACGCCGTCGCGTCTTGGCCGGAGGTGAAGGCCGCGCAGCCCGCCAGCGCCGCGATCCAGGCCTTGGGGTTCAGCCATTGAATCGCCGCGCCGCGCCACCAGCTTGGCCGGGCGCCGTTCTTGTCCATATCCAGCGAGCCGTCGCTGCGAGCCAATTGATACGCCATATAGAGCAAGAAGGTCACGCCGGCCCATTGCAAAGCCTGGGTGAGCGCCGGCCATTGCCGCAAGGTCTGCTCCAGGCCCAGGCCGGTCAGCAATAGAAGCAGGGTGAAGCCGGCGGTGGCGCCGCCGACATGGCGCATGCCTGCGCGCGCGCCGTAGCGGGCGCCGCAACTGAGCGCGACGAGGTTGACCGGGCCCGGCGTGATGGAGGCGGCCAGCGCGAAGCCGGCCATGGCGAGAGTCTGATTCATGATGTCTCCTGAGGTGGGCAGCGCGGCGGCCGGATATCCGCCTTTGGCTGTCGCGGACAAAGTAGCTGGGCCGGGGAGGGGCGTATTGTAGAAAATTGACCCGGCTGCCGGAGCGGTTTCAAAAATGCCTTTGACATTGCGTGTTTGATGTAATACCAATCAAATACCAGCTTGCGCCCAGTCCGGCATCCCGCCGGCAGCGCGTGTTGTCGTATCGCAAAGGAGGATGCCGCATGTACTCGAAGGGGAAAGCCGTGCTGTTGGCGCCGGTATGCGCAATGGTGTTGGGCGCAGGGCCGGTCTTGGCCGCCGCGTGTCCGGATTGGAGAGAGGGCTCAACTTACCAGGCGGGCGATGTGGTGGCCTATGCGGCGGCCAATTACACAGCGCGCGCGGCGCATACCGCCTATGTGGGCGCCAATTGGAATCCGCCGTCCACGCCCACGCTGTGGCAGGCTGGGGGAAGCTGCGGCGCGGCGCCGGAGCCGACTCCGTCCCCAGGGCCATCTCCATCCCCGGGCCCGTCCGCGCCGTTCGCCAAGCATGCGCTGGTTGGGTATTGGCACAATTTCGCCAATCCCAGCGGCGACACTTATCCGCTCAGCCAGGTTAGCGACGATTGGGATGTGATCGTCGTCGCCTTTGCCGACGATGCCGGCAACGGCAATCTCAGCTTCACGCTGGATCCCAAGGCCGGGTCCGAGGCGCAGTTCATCCAGGATGTTCGCGCCAAGCAGGCCAAAGGCAAGAAGGTGGTGCTGTCGCTGGGCGGACAAAATGGCTCGGTCACGCTGAACACTTCGGCGCAGGCGCAGAATTTCGTCAATAGCCTCCACGCCATCATCGTCAAATACGGTTTCGACGGCATCGATCTGGATCTGGAAAGCGGGGTGTCGCAGGGCGCGCCCATCATCGGCAACCTGATCAGCGCCGTGAAACAGTTGAAAACCAAGGTGGGTGCGGGTTTCTACCTGTCTATGGCGCCGGAACATCCCTATGTTCAGGGCGGCTACGTAGCCTACGGCAGCATCTGGGGCGCTTATCTGCCCATCATTGACGCCTTGCGCGACGATTTGAGCGTGATTCATGTCCAGTACTACAACAACGGCGGGCTGAACACGCCGTATTCCACCGCCGCCTTGGCGGAAGGTAGCGTGGACATGCTGGTGGGAGGCAGCAAGATGTTGATTGAAGGCTTTCCCCTGGCTTACGGCGCTTCGGGCAGTTTCAAGGGCTTGAGGCCCGATCAAGTGGCCTTTGGCGTGCCTTCCGGACGTAGTTCCGCCAACTCTGGTTTTGTCAGCGCGGATACCGTCGTCAAATCACTGGATTGCCTGATGGCCTTGAAGAACTGCGGCGTAGTCAAACCAGATCAGGCCTACCCGACCTTCCGTGGGGTGATGAGCTGGTCGATCAATTGGGACCGCAAGGACGGTTTCCCATTCTCGCGGCCGGTGGCGGCGTCTCTGCGCGGTCGCAACTGAGGCGCAGAAAAAAACCGAGGCGCGACTGCGCCTCGGTTTTTGATGGACTTGGACCGGGCTTGAGAGCCTGTTCAAAGTCTTGGATCGAGAGGGTTCTTACAGCGCCGGCATCGCATAGCCTTCGATTTGGGCGGCGGCTACCAATTGGCCCAGATAGGCCTGCATCGCCTTGTTGCCGGCCATGTCGTTCAGATATTGCTGTAAGCGGTCCTTGATTTCTTCAAAGCTCACTTTGCCGCCTTCGTGGCGTTCCTGTACCTGGATGATGTGGTAGCCGAACTGGGTCTGCACCAGGTCCGGCGCGATCTGGCCGGCGTCGGTGCTGAATACCGCCTGTTCGAATTCCGGCACCATCTGGCCGCGGCCGAACTGGCCCAGGCTGCCGCCTTGTTGGCCGGACGGGCAAGTGGAGTGTTCGCGAGCCAGGTCGGAGAAACGGGCCGGGTTGGCTTTGATTTCCTCCAGAACGCCTTCCGCCTTGGCCTTGGCCAGGCTGCCGGCCAGGCCTTCGCCCAGCGGGAACAGAATGTGGCTGGCCACGGCGGATTCGCCGCTGCTGAAACGCTCGGGGTATTGATTGTAGAACGCCAGGCATGCCGCTTCGTCGACAGCGTCAACCTGCAGCTCCTGTTCCAGCAGGGCGCCGATGGCGGTGCCTTGATCGGCGGTGTCGATGCCGATGGATTTGGCTTTCTGCAGCAGCAGTTCGCGCAGGATCAGCTCCTGAACGGCGGCATCGTGCGGGTTCGGTGCGTCAGCGTAGTGGGCTTGTTCCGCTTGCACCATGTCTTCGGTGATTTCGATGCCGTTGACTCGAATGGTCATGGAGGTTTCCTGTGATAGTGAACGAGGGGGCGCCCAAAGGCGGGAAATTTGCGATTAGAAAAGCGTTCGCCGCGCTTGTCAAGAAAGGCTGCGGGCCGCCTTCAGGGCTTTGGAATAAAACACGAAAATTTTAAGAAAAATCTTATATTTGTCCGGCGGCGTAGCCGCTAGTATACGAGCCATGCAGCTTCAAGGCTGGCATGAGGGTTCGGCAGGCGGGTTTTTACTTCTTGCTTCAAGCCGCTTGTAGGACCTTCGATTGAGCTTGTGTTATGTAGACGTCGTCCGTCTGTGCTTTAGTTTTGACGCGCCAAGCTTGTATTTGGACACTTTAGTGAATTGAGATCCCCGTTTGGGCCGCCTTCGTGCGGCCTCTTTTTTTGCTTCGCTTCCGGGAGTTTATCACAAAAGCATAGGGGAGGTGGGGTCACTCCGCTGTGGAGGAAAGATAAAAAAAGAGCCCCGGTAAGGGGGCTCTGAATTGCACCTTCGCTCAGGTGATCTACGCAGCTGCCGGAGGGCGTGTATCCACAGCGAACAGCGCTTCGATCGTATCAAACCGCCCTCGGGGGAGAGCGAATTCGATGGAGGCAGTATGCGCCTGCCGGAACGGGTCAAATAGAGTGATTATTGGGGGCTTGTGTGACGGGCTGTGATGAAATCGGGGTAGGCTTAACATTTGCGCAATGAATTTGCGCTTTTGTATTGATGCGGGGCCGCGGCGCATAAAAAAAGAGCCCCGGATGGGGCCCCAATTTGCACCTTCGCTCAGGAGACCAACGCGCTGGCCAGAAGGGGTAGGTAATTTCCAACAGAACCCGCGCGTTGATCATGCCAGATCAGGACTCTCGCGAGCCCTGGCTGCTGACGGAAACCAGTATGCCGTTTTGTTTCGAAGGCGGATATTTGGATTTGTTGTGTTTTATGTGACGCTATGTGACCCGGAAGGGATTGGCCGTTATCATGACGCAGTGCAAACAATCATGGCGCGCCGGCCGTGAACGGCGCTTGATGGACGCCGCGCCGGCTCGTCTTTCAAGGGGAACAGCGTGGACAAGCATTACCCGGTAATCGACACTCGCAGCATCGTGATGCGCTGGGGCGATATGGATGCCGTCGGGCATTTGAACAATACCTATTATTTCCGTTATCTGGAACAGATCCGCCTGGATTGGCTGGAGAGCCTGGGGCACGGGATCGATCCTTCCGGCTGCGGGCCGGTGCTGGCGGGCACTTCCTGCGTGTTTCGCAAGGAGATCACCTATCCGGCCACGCTCGACATTACCATTGAACTGGAAAAGCTGGGACGCAGCAGTTTGAAGCTGCGCCATCATTTTTATCGGCGCGACGATCCCGGCGTAGTGTACGCCAGCGGCGAGGTAACATTGGTGTGGGTGGACTACCAGGCGGGCAAGTCGGTCTCCATTCCCGACGACATCCGCGAAGCGGTGGAGACGGCGGCCAAATCCGCCGTCTGAGACCCTGTTCAAAGTCTCGCGAGCAAGAGCGAGACAAGGCGAAAACGAGCGAAAAAGCGGAGTGTACGAGGGGTACATGAGCATTTTGAGCTTGTACTCACTGTGCAACGCTCCACGAAGCGCAGCAGACTTTGAACAAGCTCTGAGACTCCCGCCGCTGTTCTTGGCCCCCGGCGCTCTGATGCGTCGGGGGCTTTTGCCTGGTGACCCGCGTCAGCCTTGCTGGGGGGCTTTGTTGCGCATCAGGTCGCGGATCAGGAATCGGCTGGGGTGGGTGGCCTGCATCAGACTGCGGGCCACCGGGGCGGGTTCGTCCTCCAGCAGGGCGGCGAGGATTTCGCCGGACAGCGGCGCGGTGATCATGCCGCGCGAGCCATGGGCGGTATTGACGTAGAGACCGTCTATCCAGGGCGCTGATGCGCTGAGTTTCAGCGAGGCGTCCTTGCTCAGGGGCAAATAGGCGTCGATCAGGCTTTGCGCGTGGGCGACGGGGCCGACGATGGGCAGGTAGTCCGGGCTGGTGCAGCGCAGCGCGGCGCGCCCGGCCAGGGCTTTGTCCAGCAGGCCTTCTCCGCCCAAAGCCTGGTACAGGCTGGGCGCGAGCCCCGCCAGCATTTGCAGATTTTCCTGATGCTCGAACAGATTGACGCCGAGATCTTCGGTATTGAATTTGAAGGTGGCGCCCAGGCAGTGCTCGCCGAAGCGGGCCGGGGAAATATAGCCCTCGCCGCACAGTACGGTGCGCAGCGCTTCGCTGTGTTCGGTTGCGCGCGCCACCGTGACTTGGCCGCGAATCTTTTTCAAGGGCAGGTGCTGGGTGGCGTCGAAGGAGCCGGTTTCCGCCGCACCGGCCAGAATGACCACGGAGCCGATGGCCACCGAGCCTTCATCGCCGATAGCGACCCAGCTTTTGTCCAACGGGTTGTAATCCAGCTCCACGATGGTGCGGCTGGTGCGAACCTGGATATTGGGATGTTCCACCAGTTTGCGCACCAGGGCGGGCGGGTTGATCCAGCCGCCCTCCGGAAAGAACAGGCCGCCGTGCTGCAGTTCGACGCCGGCCAGCTCGCTGGCCTCGCTGGCGTCGACCGGCCGCAGGAAATCGGCGCCAAAACCGGCTGAGGCCAGGCCTTGCTGGCGTTCCACCTCGGCCGCGTCATAGGCCAATTGCAATACGCCGCATCCGCGCCAGTTCGCGTCGTCTTCCGGCAACTGGGTTTTCAGCGTGCGGAGACTGTAGCCGTAGCCGGACAGGATCAGGCGGGTCAGCGGGGTGAAGTGTGGAGACAGCTTGGTGTACAACACGCCTTGCGGGTTGCCGGAGGCGCCGCGGGCCAGTTCGGGCAGGCGTTCCACCACGGTGACTTGCCAGCCGCGGCAAGCCAGGCTGTAGGCGCTGGCGGCCCCGGCGATGCCGCCGCCGATGACAATGGCGCTGCGTTCGCCATGACGCCGCGCCGGGCGCGCGAACCACGGCGGCGACCACTCTCCGGCGGGCAGGGTTTGCAAATGACCGTGGCTCATTTCCCGCTTATGGCCGAAACCGGCGGTTTTGCTGACGGCGAAGCCGGCTTCGCTCAAACCGCGGCGCACAAAACCAGCGCTGGTGAATGTGGCGAAGGTGGCGCCGGGCGCCGAGAGCCGCGCCATGGCCTGGAACAGCTCCGCTTGCCACATGTCCGGGTTCTTGGACGGAGCGAAGCCATCAAGGAACCAGGCGTCGACGCGAGCGTCCACCTCCGGCAGCACTTCCAGAACGTCGCCGATCAGCAAGGTCAGCGTGACGCGTCCCTGATTCAGCAGCAGGCGGTGCCAGCCAGGGGGCAGGGCCTGGTATTGGGCCAGCAATTGTTGGGCCAGGCCGGCGAGCTGGGGCCAGAGCGCCAACGCCTGGGTCAGATCGCGCGGGGTCAGTGGAAATTTCTCCGCGCTGATGAAGTGCAGGCGCGTGTCGGCCGGCGCGTATTGCAGGAAACATTCCCACGCGCACAAGAAATTCAGTCCGGTGCCGAAGCCGGTTTCCGCAATGGTGAAGTGGCCGCCGGAGGGCAGTTCGGCGAAACGTTCGGCCAAGCGGTTGTGCCGCAGGAAAACATGGCGGGTTTCGTCCAGGCCGGAGGCGCGGGAGAAATAGACATCGCCGAATGCGAGGGAAACCGGTTGACCGTCTTGCCAGTCAAGTTGAGCGTGTGGGGTCATGCGCGCGGAGTCGGGGCGCGGCGCGGCGCCGCTGATGAATTAGGATGTTCTGATGATACCGTAGTTTCGCGCTGCGATCAGCGCCGCTCCTCGAGACAGCGGCTGAGCCGGCTCTCAGAGCCTGTTCAAAGCCTGCTGCGCTTCGTGGAGCGTTGTGCCTCAGGCGATGCGAGAAGCGGCCAGGTCCAGCTGTTCCGGTGCCAGGCTGTCCAGCTGTAGAGGCACGGCTTCGGCCAGTTGCGGGTAATGCTTGCCCAGCGAACGGTAGTAGAGCGGATCGTAGTGTTTGGCCAGCAAATCCGCTACCAGCGCATCAAAGCGGCGGTCTAGGATCATCTGGTTCCAGGCCTCCATTTGCTCCCCTGAGTGCAAACCCTTCAAAAAACCCAACTGGCGGATCAAGGTCTCTGGGTCTTGCAGGTAGAAGGCGTAATCCTCAAGCAGAAAGCGCACACGCTCGGCCAAGGGCACGTCGATCAGCAGGCAGTCGCCTTGGTGCATCTGACGATACAGCGCGTCGGGCAGGGTGACGAAGCCTACTTTCTTGCTTTCCGACTCGATGAAGACGGGCCGCATGGGGTCCAGGCCGCGAATCTGTTGCAGCAGCAAGGTGTCGAACCATTTTTGCGACGGCTGCGGCAAGTCCGGCAGGCGGCCGAGCACCGAGCCGCGGTGATTGGCCAACTGCTCCAGATCCAACACTTGGTGGCCGGCGCGCGCCAAGGCATGCAGCAAGCGGCTTTTGCCGGAGCCGGTGGGGCCGCAGATCACGCGCAGTTTGAGCTGTCCCGGGAGCTCATCCAGCCATTGCAGCGCTTGGCGGCGGTAGGCTTTGTAGCCGCCCTCCAACTGATGCGCTGGCCAGCCTATCTGTGCGAAAATCAGCGCCATGGAGCCGGAGCGCTGGCCGCCGCGCCAGCAGCATATCAGCGGGCGCCAGGATTTGGGGCGGTCGGCGAAGCGCTCTTCGATGTGCCGGGCGATATTCTTGGCGGCCAGCGCCGCGCCGACTTTGCGCGCTTCGAATGGAGAAACCTGTTTGTACAGCGTGCCGACGCGAATCCGCTCATCGTTGTCCAGAACCGGGCAGTTAATGGCGCCAGGAATATGATCCTCGGCAAATTCTGCCGGGGAACGGACGTCGATGATCTCGTCAAACTGCCCTAGCTGTGATACGTTCGCGACCTTGAAAAGCATAAATATGGCGGAGTCCGCAAATGGCTGAAATCAAATTGACGCAATTGTCTCACGGCGGCGGCTGCGGCTGCAAAATTGCCCCGGCGGTGCTGGAGTCCATTTTGTCGACGGCCAAGGAAAAAATGGCCTTTCCCAATCTCTTGGTGGGGGCGGAAACCAGCGACGACGCCGCGGTGTATCAATTGAACGCCTCGCAGGCGATCGTGGCGACCACTGATTTTTTCATGCCCATCGTAGACGATGCTTATGACTTTGGTCGCATCGCCGCCACCAACGCGCTTTCAGACATCTACGCGATGGGAGCGACGCCCATCATGGCGCTGGCCATTGTGGGCATGCCGGTGAAGGTGTTGCCGGTGGAGACCATCCGCGACATTCTTTCTGGCGGCGAATCGGTGTGTCATGCCGCGGGCATTCCGCTCGCCGGCGGTCATTCCATCGATTCCCCCGAGCCTATTTACGGACTGGTCGCTTTGGGCGTGGTGCATCCGGACCAGCTCAAGCGCAACAGCGAGGCGCAAGATGGCGACGTGCTGATTCTGGGCAAGGGCCTGGGCGTTGGCGTGCTGGCGCAGGCGATGAAAAAAGGGGAGTTGGACGACAAGGGCTACCAGGCCTTGATCGCCTCCACCACTAAGTTGAACACCGTGGGAGCGGAGTTGGCGGCCATGGACGGGGTGCACGCGCTGACCGACGTGACCGGCTTCGGCCTGCTCGGCCACGCCTTGGAAGTATGCAAGGGCGCGAAGTTGGCGGCGCACATCGATATGACCGACGTGCCGGTGATCGAGGAAGCCCGCGTTTTTGCGGAACAAGGCTGCGGTCCCGGCGCGATTGAGCGCAACCTGGCCAGTTTCGGCGAGCACGTTGACTTCGGCGCGGATCTGCCGGAGTGGCAACTGTGCCTGCTGGCCGATCCGCAGACCAGCGGCGGCTTGCTGGCCGCGGTGGCGCCGGAGCAGGCGGACGAGGTTTTGGTGCGCTTCCAACGCGCCGGCTTCGGCTATGCCGCCAAGATCGGCAGGCTGGCCGCGGGCGAGGCTCGCGTCATCGTCCGCTGAGCGGCGCGAGATGAACGACGAAAAGCCGAAGAGCCCGTCGCTGGTTGCCCGCGACCGGCCTTTGACGGAACTGGCCCGGCTTGCGCCGGGCCGGGTAAGCGCCGCGCGCGGCCCCGCCGCCGGCGACACTCATGTTTCGTGGTTCGACGGCAGCGTGGCGGCGGGCTTTCCGTCGCCGGCCGACGACTATCTTGAGCGTTCGCTCAATCTCAACGACTTTCTGATCCAGCATCCGGACACCAGTTTCTTTGTGCGCGTTTCCGGCGACGCCATGGCCGGGGCCGGCATTTTCGACGGAGATCTGTTGATCGTCGATCGCCTGCCGCCGCCGCGCCACAACGACGTGGTTGTGGCGGTGGTGGGCGACGAGTTTCTGGTGCGCCGGCTGCATCTGAGCCCAGCTCATGCCTGCTTGCGCGCCGCGCAAGCAGGCTGCGCCGATTTGCCGGTGGAGGCCGGTGTGGAGATCTGGGGCGTGGTCAGCGCGGTGGTGCGCTCGCTGCGCTAGCCTTGCCGGGCGACCATTCCAGCCCCAGGCCAGGGTTTTCTCCGTTGAAGTCTCCATATTTCCCGCTGCATTGGCTGTTTTAGAATTTGTTAGGCGATGTCATCGGGCGGGCGGCTCAAGACTCGAGGCCTTTTGTCATAGCCTGGCTGGATACCGCTCTTAATGCATGAGTTAAGTTTTTCGGCAATGCCATGGGGCAGTGACGCCAAGTTGAAAATTGGGTTCAAGATCGACAATAGAGAGGCTTGAAAAGCAACTGGCCATGCCCAAATAGTGCATATCAACGTTCCGAAGGAGCCACTCCATGCGATTCGACAAGCTGACCACCAAGTTCCAGCAGGCGCTGGGGGATGCCCAGAGCCTGGCCCTGTCTCAAGACCATGCCTATATCGAGCCGCAGCATTTGCTGCTGGCCATGCTAGACGACGCCGACGGCGGCATTGCCGGCCTGCTGGCGCGCGCCGGGGTCAATGTGCCCGGCCTGAAGGGCGCGCTAAACCAATCTTTACAGCGTTTGCCGCGGGTGCAGGGCAACGGCGGCGAGATCACCGTGTCGCGGGATTTGGCCAATCTGTTGAACCTGAGTGATAAGGCCGCGATGAAGCTGGGCGACGAGTTCATCGCCAGCGAGCTGTTCCTGTCCGCGTTGAGCCAGGACAAGGGCGAGGCCGCTCGGCTGTTGAAAGAGCATGGAGGCCAGCCAGCGGCGATTCAGGCTGCGATTGACGCGGTGCGCGGCGGCGAGAACGTCTCCAGTCAGGATGCGGAGAGCCAGCGCGAAGCCTTGAAAAAGTACACCCAAGATCTGACCGAACGCGCGCGTCAGGGCAAGCTGGACCCGGTGATCGGCCGTGACGACGAAATCCGCCGCGCGATCCAGGTTTTGCAGCGGCGCACCAAGAACAACCCGGTGTTGATCGGGGAACCCGGCGTCGGCAAGACCGCCATCGTCGAAGGTCTGGCTCAGCGCATCGTTAACGGCGAAGTGCCGGAAAGCCTGAAAAACAAACGCCTGCTGGTGCTGGATCTGGCCGCGCTGATCGCCGGCGCCAAGTTCCGTGGCGAGTTTGAGGAGCGGCTGAAAGCGGTATTGAATGATCTGTCTAAGGACGATGGCCAGACCCTGATCTTCATCGACGAAATCCACACTCTGGTGGGCGCGGGCAAGGCCGACGGCGCGATGGACGCGGGCAATATGCTGAAGCCGGCGCTGGCGCGCGGCGAACTGCATTGCATCGGCGCGACCACGCTGGACGAGTATCGTCGTTACATTGAAAAGGATGCGGCGCTGGAGCGCCGCTTCCAGAAAGTACTGGTTGGCGAGCCGTCGGTGGAGGACACCATCGCCATCCTCCGCGGCTTGCAGGAAAAGTATGAGATTCATCACGGCGTGGACATCACCGACCCGGCCATTGTCGCCGCGGCGGAGCTGTCGCAGCGCTATATCACCGATCGCTTCCTGCCTGACAAGGCCATCGACCTGATCGACGAGGCCGCCAGCCGCATCAAGATGGAACTGGATTCCAAGCCGGAGGAAATGGACCGGCTGGACCGCCGGCTGATTCAACTGAAGATCGAGCGGGAGGCGGTGAACAAGGAAAGCGACGAAGCCTCGCAAAAGCGGCTGAAGTTGATCGAGGACGAGATCGCCGAGTTGTCGCGCGCTTATGCGGATCTGGACGAAATCTGGAAGGCGGAAAAAGCCGCGCAACAGGGCTCGCAGAGCATCAAGGAGGAAATCGAGCGCCTCAAGGTGGAAATGGAGGACCTGAAGCGCAAGGGCGATTGGCAGAAGCTGGCGGAGCTGCAGTATGGCAAGCTGCCGCAGCTGGAGGCGCGGCTGAAGGACGCGGAGGCCGCCGGCGCCGGCGAGCAGGCCAAGCCCAATCGCTTGCTGCGCACCCAGGTGGGGGCGGAGGAGATCGCGGAAGTGGTCAGCCGCGCCACCGGCATTCCCGTGTCCAAGATGCTGGAAGGCGAGCGCGACAAGCTGCTGCGCATGGAGGACGTGTTGCATCAGCGCGTGGTGGGGCAGGACGAAGCGGTCAGCGCGGTGGCCGACGCCATCCGCCGCTCCCGTTCCGGCCTGGCCGACCCCAACAAGCCTTACGGCTCCTTCCTGTTCCTAGGGCCGACCGGCGTGGGCAAGACCGAACTGTGCAAGGCATTGGCCGGATTCATGTTCGACAGCGAAGACCACCTGATCCGCATCGACATGTCCGAGTACATGGAGAAGCATTCGGTGGCGCGGCTGATCGGCGCGCCGCCGGGTTATGTCGGCTACGAGGAGGGCGGCTATCTGACCGAGCAGGTGCGACGCAAGCCGTATAGCGTGATCCTGCTGGACGAGGTGGAAAAAGCGCACCCGGACGTGTTCAACATCCTGTTGCAAGTGCTGGACGACGGCCGCTTGACCGACGGACAGGGCCGTACTGTGGATTTCAAGAACACGGTAGTGGTGATGACGTCCAATATCGGCAGCCAGCAGATACAGGCAATGGACACCGATGATTACCAGGTGATCAAGCTGGCGGTGATGGCGGAGGTGAAAACCCAGTTCCGGCCGGAGTTCATCAACCGCATCGACGAGGTGGTGGTGTTCCACGGCCTGGGCGAGCAGCATATCAAGTCCATCGCCCGCATCCAGCTTAAGAGCCTGGAAGGCCGGCTGGCGAAGCTGGATCTGGATTTGCAGATCAGCGAGGAGGCGTTGGCGCTGTTGTCCGAAGCCGGCTTCGATCCGGTTTACGGCGCGCGGCCCTTGAAGCGGGCTATCCAGTCCGAGTTGGAGAATCCGCTGGCCAAAGCCATCCTGGCAGGAGAGTACCCGCCGAAATCCACCATTATGGTGGAGGCGCGCGACGGCCGTCTGAGCTTCGCCTGAGCATGTCCCGCTCATGAAAAAAGCCCGGTTATCCGGGCTTTTTCTTTGCGCGGCGACGTCAGCCGCGATCAGGGTGGCGGAAGCAGGCGGACATATGGTCATTGACCACGCCGCAGGCTTGCAGATAGGCGTAGATCACCGTACTGCCGACGAAATTCATGCCGGCTTTCTTCAGCGCCTTGCTGATGCGGTCGGACAGTTCGGTGCTGGCGAGCACCCTCTCGTCGTCGCGACGGCGCAATATGGGCCGGCCGTCCACATGCCCCCACAGCCAATCTGCGAAGCTGCCGTGTTGCTGTTGCATCTGCAGAAACACCTTGGCGTTGCGGATGGCGCTCTGGATCTTCAACCTGTTGCGCACAATGCCGGTGTCCTGCATCAGGCGCTCAACGTCGCCGTCGTCCATCGCCGCCACCTTCACCGGGTCAAAGCCGTGAAAGGCGCGGCGGTAGCCGTCGCGCTTGCGCAGGATGGTAATCCAGGACAGGCCGGCCTGAGCGCCCTCCAGAATCAGCATCTCGAACAGCTTGCGGTCGTCGTGTTCAGGACATCCCCATTCCTCGTCGTGATAAGCGACGTAGAGGGGATCGTCGCCGCACCAGGCGCAGCGGGTTGGGGCGGGCATCAGCGGTTATGCAGCAGGATGTCGCACTGCAGCCCCATTTTTTGCAAGCCGGTGCGGCTTTGCAGGTTGATCACCAGAGGATTGCGGATGTTCGCCTTCATCGTGGATAAGGCGGGATGTTGTTCGTCGGCCTGATTGCTCAGCATGAGCAGGATGGCCACATCCTGCGGCTGTTGCAATTTCAGTTCGGACACCTCGGCGTCGTCCAGTTCGATCTCGTAGCGGATGTCCAGCGCTTCCGGCGTGGTGATGCTGAAGATGACGCCAGGGTCGTCCAGCGATTGCAGCCAGAATACCTGGGGCTGCGCCTGAGTGGCGTTGTGAAAGAGCTTGAAACGGGTGCAGTTTTCCAGCGCGGGAATGCCGCGCGGGAAAGTGATGACGGTGCTCTCGTCGATATCGACTTGGCCGAGCTGGCTGGACTGGAACCGCATGGCGTGCCTCCTGGCGTGACAATGTTCTCATTATGCATGGCGACGGCGGCAATTGCACAAGCGGAACCCCGCCGGTGGAGAAGATTGCAAGCTGTGGTTGTGGCCGCGGGTTTAACAACCTATATCAATATTACTCGAATGTCGTATTTTAATTGGGTTGCGGCCGGCCGGCAGAGTGCCCGCGCGCGATGCTAAGGGGGAGATCCCATGGGCTTGCCAGCAAAGCGGTTTCTGATTCTTGAAGATCAGTTGGTATTGCGGAAATTGATTTCTCGTCAGGCCAGCTTCTTTAGCCGTTACGAAGTGGCCATCGATGAGTTCAGCGACCCGGCTGAGGCGTTGCGCAGCATCGGAGAAAACCGCTACGACCTGATTGTCACCGATATCGGCATGCCGGGCATGAACGGCATCGACTTCATCAAACATGTGGCCTTGCTTGGTTACCGGGCGGCGCTGCTGATCATCTCCGGCTATGACGGCAAGACTCTGAACACCATCAGCGAGATGGCCTGCAGCCTGGGCATAGGCAGTACCCGTTTCCTATCCAAGCCGTATTCGGCGGAATCCTTTCTCACCGCGCTCAACAGTATCTTCAACGATCTGGAGCGCGCCTATCAGGTGCAGCAACTGGAAGTGGAGAGCTTTTTCGCCGACGTGTGTTCCGGGGAGTTCAAGCTGGAGCTTGAGCCGGTCTTGAGCCTGCCCGGCCACCGGCTTGCAGGCTTCGACGTGACGGCGCTGATCCGCCCGCAAGGGCGGGTGGAGTGGAGCGCGGGGCTGTTCAATGTGCTGGCGCGGCGTAAGGGAATCTCCGCCCTGGTGCTGGAGGAGTTGGTGGCGCGCATCGCCAATTTGCTGACTGGTTTGCGCCAGCAAGGGCTGGGTGAGGAGTGCGATTTCAACGCCCGCATCGACAAAGCCTGCCTGGAGAGTGAAAACCTGTTTGATCACTGTCATTCCCTGTTGCAGCAGCGAGGCGTGCCGCCGCGTTTGCTGGGCTTCGAGTTGGCCGAAGGCCTGGGACCGCAATCGCCGGCTCAGGCTTTCGAGAACGTCGCCAAGATCAAGTATCTGGGGTTTCGCCTGATCGCCGATCACTTCGGCACCGGCTCGTTGACCCAGAGCAATATGCTCAAGCTGCCGTTCGACCATGTGAACATCCCCATCGAATCCCTGCGATGGATAAGAACCATGCTGGGAGCGGATCCGCAGGCGTTGCGCTTTTTGCGTATTTACGGCTTGCCGCCGGGGGCGATTACCGTAAGCGGCGTCGATGAGGAGGAGGACGTCGCGCTGGCTCAGGAGATGGGATGTCCTCGCGTGCAGGGCGCTTGTATGGCCTTGCCGGTACGCGAAAACGAGTTAAGCGACTATTTGCGGCGGAGCCAAGAAACCGCGGCGGCGGAAGGAGGCGCGGGATGAGCGTTGCGGCAGTGGATTTTTCGCGGATGCGGATATTGGTCGTGGACGATCAAACCCTGGTGCGTTCATTGATCAGCCAGGCCTTGCAGACCATGGGCATGCGTTCGGACGCCATTTTTCAAACTGCGGACGGCACCGCGTCGATGCGGTTGTTGGACATCCGCATGGTGGACCTGGTGCTGTGCGATGTGCAGATGGCGCCGATGAACGGCATGGACTTGCTCAAGGAATTGCGCTGCGGGCATACCATGAATCCTTCCAACCTGCCTTTCGTGTTTTTGTCCGGCCATGCGGACCGCAGCAATGTGGTGCTGGCCAGTCAGCTCCACGCCGACGGCTTTGTGGTCAAACCGCCTAAGCCTGCCGATGTCGAGAAAGCGATTGTGGCGGCAATGCAGCGCAAGCGGCCGGAAATCGACCCGTTCAGCTACTACGGCGTGGCCACCGGCACCGAATACGACCGCAAGGTCTTTGGCCGGCTGTTCGACGCTCCTGCGTTGCCGGAGGCGCCGTCGGGCACGGCGGTGAGCTTGCTGACGGTCAAGGCCGGGGCGGTGCTGGCCCAGGATCTGTTCAGCAAGCACGGCCATTTGTTGCTGCCGCGCGGCGCCGCCATTTCCGCCAACCAGATCACGGTATTGCGTGATTTCAGCGATCGCTACGGCGTGTTGCGGCTTTTCGTCGAGGAGATTTCCGAGACCGAAGCCGAGTCGTCCCGAGAACATTGAGTGCCGTCGATGAAGTTCGCCAGGCCGCGCCAGGACCATATCAAATCCATCCGCCGAGCGGTCATCCTGATCGTGCTGTTGCTGGGCGTGCTGCAGGCGATGGCCATTCTGCGTTTGTTGAACGAGTCCTGGGACTCCTATCGCACGGCCAGGCACGTGGCCGAACTCAACCGCGATATTTCCGCCTTGTATCAGGCGGTTAGCTCGGAAAACCTGGAAAGCAGCAAGCTGCGCTTGTTGTTGACGGCGAAATCCCCGCCTACGCCGCAACAGCGAGAAGAGCTAAGCTGGCTGGCCCGCAATACGGACGCCAAGTTCAGTGTGGCGCTGGCCTCCATTCCCGTCATGACCGGGATGGATGCCTCCAGCCAGACACGCATGCGCAATCTGGCCCACGATTTCAAAGTGCTGCGAGAGGAGTCTTACGCGGAATTGCGCCGTCCGGATTTTCAGAATGAGTCTTTGAGCAACTTGCTGTATTTGGTCACGGCGCGGATGCGCAACGAGGCCGGCGGCATTCTGGCCGCGGACACGGCGCAGTTGGCAAGCCAGGGCGACCCCACCCTCAACAGCCTGATGATGATCAAGCAAAGCTTGTGGCAGTTGGGCGGCCAATTGCGCGGCAACGTGGTGGCGTTGATCATGCGGGAGCAGTTGGGACATCGAATGAACCGCGACATCGAGGACGACCTGGCCTTCCGGCTAAGCTCCGCGATGTTGATGGTGGAGCAGCTGCGGCCAGTGATTTTGGGGGTGCGCGACGACGCATTGAAAGCCGAGTTCACCAATCTGGCCACGTTGACGCTGAAGCTGCAGTTAGTGGTCAAGCTGCAGCTTGAGCAGATCGACGGAGCCCAGCCCTTTAGTCAGGCCACGAATTTTCGGGCCAGCTTGGCGGAACTGGACGGCGAGTTGAAGCGCGTCTTCGACATGGTGGAACAGATGACGGCCGATCGTATTGACGAGAGCCGGCGAGTCAATTTGTTCCGCATGGTGCGCGACGGCTTGTTCGGTTTGTTGGCGCTTGGCCTGATGGTGGTGTTGCTGTACTACATGGTGCGCCGGGTGCTGCGGCCGCTGTCCGCCTTGAAACATATGTTGGACGCCTCCGGCGACGCGGTGCTGATCGTCAATAGCAACGGGCGGATCGAGATCGCCAACGCCGGGGCCGGCAAAATGTTCGTTTATCCTCAGGCGGCGCTGCATGGCATGTCGGTCTACAGCTTGCTGGAGGTGCCGGGCGGGGCCGCGCATCTGACCCAGGCCTTGAACGATCAGGAAACGGTAGCATTGGCCGGGGAGGGCTTGTCCGCCAACGGCGAGCGTTTCTATGTGACGATTTCCCTCAGCCAGTTCAGCAACAGCCGGGACCACGGCTGGCGCATGCTCACGGTGCGCAACGAACAGCAGAGACGGCAGGCGGAAACCACGCTGGAGCGCAGCGTCGAATTGTTGTCCGCGATTTCGGTGGTGGAAGGCATGCTGTTGGCGCGAGAGCCGCGGGACAAGGTGTTTGAAGAACTGCATCGCGTGTTCTGCCACCACACCGGCGCTCGAGAATGTCTGCTGGTGGCTTGGTCGCCGTTGGACGAGGGCGGGCAGTCCCTGTGCTTGCAGGCCGGCCAATGGCCGCCGGAGTTGCCGCCGTTGTCGGAAGTGGCGTATGCGGCCGCCCCGCTCAGTCAATTGTTCCAACTGCTCAGCGAGCGATCCACTTGGATTTCCCTGCCGGTGATGCTGGGCGGCGATGTCGCCGCCGCGGTGTGCATGCAACAGCCGGACGTGTACCGGCTGGGCGTAGGCATGCAGCCTCTGATCGGCGCTTACGCCAATATTCTGGGATTTTACGATGAGGAGGCGCGGCGCAAGGTGTCGGAAGCGCAGTTGCGCACCGTGCTTCAGGAAGAGGAGGCGGTGTTCGCCTCGTCCCCGGTGGGCTTGCTGCGCCTGAACGAGCAATTGCAGATTTCCCGCTCCAATCAAACGGCGGAAATGATTTTCGATGTTGGGGTTTACGGCCTGGTTGGCATGCACTTGATGGAGTTGATGGCTTCGGATCAGGGCTGGATCGAGCTGACCGAGCATTTGCAGCAAATGCGGCAAGGTACGCGCGTTCATTGTGAGCTGGAGTGTTTTACCGGCGCCGGCCTCCCGATCTGGGTCTTGTTCGAAGGCCAGATGGTGGCGACGGAAACGGTGGAGGGGGTGATGATCCTGGCCTGCCTGGACATCACCGAACGCAAGATGGCCGAGTTCGAGCTTCGCATGGCGCGAGACCAGGCCAATGCCGCCAACCGCGCCAAGAGCGCCTTCCTGGCCACCATGAGCCACGAGATCCGCACGCCGATGAACGGAGTGCTGGGCATGTTGGAGTTGTTGAACATGACCCGGCTGGACGGCGAGCAGCGGGACGCGGTGGCCACGATACACGACTCCGCGCATACGTTATTGCGTTTGATCGACGATATTCTGGATTTCTCCAAGATCGAGGCCGACAAACTGGAGATTGTCACCGCGCCCACGGCGATGCGGCCGTTTTTGGAGAGCGTTCGCAGCCTGTATCAGGAAAACGCTTATAAGAAGGGCTTGGATTTTCAGCTGGAAGTGGATGATCAACTGGCGCCGACGCTGGTGCTGGATCCCTTGCGCTTACGGCAAATTCTGCAGAACTTCATCAGCAACGCGATCAAGTTCACCGCGCAGGGCGGCGTGATCATCCGCGTCAAGGTGCTTAGCACCATGGCCAATTATCAGTCGCTCAGTTTTGAAGTGGAGGACAGCGGCATCGGTATGACCGAGGAGAGTTTGTCCCGGTTGTTCCAGCCTTTCACCCAGGCGGACTCCGATACTACCCGGCGCTTTGGCGGCACCGGTCTGGGGCTTGCCATCTGCCGACGGCTGGCCGGACTGATGGGCGGTCACGTGGAGCTGGAAAGCGAATTGGGCAAGGGCAGTTGCGCGCGCTTGTTGCTGGAAGCGGAGTGGTCGGAACAGGTGGTGGCGCCGGTCAGCCTGCCCCAGGTTCACGTGCCGGCGGAGACGCCGCGCGAAGAGGAGATCGAAACCGCGGCGCCTTCTCCGGAGCAAAGCGTGCTGCCCATTCTGTTTGCCGAGGACAACCCGACCAACCGCAAGCTCACGCTCAAGCAACTGGAAAAGCTGGGCTATTCGGCGGAGTGGGCCGAGGACGGCGAGCAGGCCTTCGCCAAATGGCAAACCGGCCGCTACTCGATGATTCTGACCGATTGCCACATGCCGGGCATCGACGGTTATCAACTGGCGCGGCTGGTGCGCGCACAGGAGCAAGAAGAGCCGGCGCGGGGTCATATTCCCATCGTCGCCTGCACCGCCAACGCCGCCAAGGAGGAGCTGGACAAGACCCGTGACGCGGGCATGGATGATTTTCTGACCAAGCCGTTGTCGATCGCGGAGCTGTCCGCTGCCCTGCAAAAATGGACGACGACGGGAAGCGTTCCGGAAGCCGCGCCTCCGCCGCCTGCCGCGGCAGGGCCTGAGGACGGGCCGGTGGACCGCTCCGTTCTGCAGGTGTACAGCAACGGCGACCTGCAAGTTGAGCTGGAGATCCTGCGAGACTTCCAGCAAGGCAACGCCGAGGACGTGGGCGAGTTGCGCAGCGCCATCGCAGAAGGCTCGAGCGACCGCGTCAGCTTTGCCGCCCACCGAGTCAAGGGCGCCAGCCGCATGGTGGGCGTCAATGCCTTGGGCGCTGCCGCCGAGGCGGTGGAAAAGGCGGGCAAGGCCCAGTCGCTGGAGCAGGTGACGGCTCTGATGCCGGCCTTCGACGCGGCGCTGGCCGAGTTTGACGCCTGGATGGCCCGGCAGAATGAAACCAATTTGGCATGAGGGTCTGTCGTTTGTTGCGCTTCGTCAGATATGGCGCGATGAGTAGCGTGTCGAAATGCTCATCAACCACTCGTACATTCCGCTTTTTCACTCGCTTTCGCCTTGTCTCGCTTTAGCTCGCGAGATCGAGAACAGCTGCTTTACCCGCTCCGCTCTGTCCGTCGTTCTTCGCCTTTGCTCGCTAGACTTTGAACAAGTACAGAGGCGCGCCAAGGTCGGCTAAAATGTCCAGCCATGAGCGAGCCGACATCACTTTACCCACAGTTGGAAGCGGCGCTGCTGTGCCGCGACGTTGAGCGCAAGATGGCGCTGGCGGTTGAGGCCTTGCACGGCTGGCGCGTCGACGCGCTGCCGCGCAGCGCGGATGCGCCGCCGCCATACCCGTTGCCCGAGGCTGGGCGTCCTCCGCTGCCGGAGCTGGTGCATCCGTCCAAGGTGCCCAAGCGCAGCCTGTCCACGCGCCAGGGGCATGCCGCCTTGCTCCACGCCATCGCCCACATCGAATTCAACGCCGTCAACCTGGCGCTGGACGCCGCTTGGCGGTTCCGCGCGATGCCGGATGCTTTCGTCAGCGATTGGCTGCAGGTTGCAGCGGAAGAGGCGCGCCACTTTTCCCTGTTGCTGCGGCGTCTGCGGGAACTGGGGCACGACTACGGGGATTTCCCGGCCCACAACGGTTTGTGGGCGATGAGCTGCAAGACCGATTACGATCCGCTGGCGCGCATGGCTCTGGTGCCCAGAGTGTTGGAAGCCCGCGGCCTGGACGTGACGCCGGGCATACAGCGTCGGCTGGCCGGCATCGGCGATCACGCGAGCGTAGCGGTGCTGGACATCATCTTGCGCGAGGAAGTGGGGCATGTGCGCATCGGCAACGCTTGGTTTGGCCGGCTGTGCCGACAGCGCGGCCTGGAGCCGGAGACCTGTTTTCAGGAACTGCTGCGACGCCACGATGTCCAGCTTTACCGCGGGGCTTATAATCTGGCCGCTCGCGAGCGGGCGGGGTTTTCAGCCAGGGAGCTGGAAGCGCTGCGCGCCTTGTGTGAAGACGACACCGCTTCAGCCGGCTAGACTGCCGGCGGCCTTACCTGGAACGACGAAACATGCTATTGAATTTGTTTAAGAAGATGCAAAAGCAGCGGCGCTTCGCCATGACGGTGCTGCTGCTCAGCACCTTGATCTTCGCGCTCAGCTCGGCCCTGTGGCGCGGCTTTGACGGCGGCCCGGGCCCGTTGCTGGCCATTTTGTGTCCGTTGGCGATGCTGCTGGCCTTGATCTGCCAGTTCAGCGCTTTGCTGGCATTGGCGAAAAGACCTTAAACCAAAAAAGGATTTTTAAAACAGCGGCTTAAAGTGTTGATTGCGGACCACGCACGGACTTGACTGGCATCGGCAGGCCGCGCATAATCGCCCCCGTATCGATAAGGGTCAGGGCTCCACATTGGGTGGAGCCTTTGCTTTTTGGAATTTTCGGAGAAACCGAGTCATGGACCATCAGGCATTCCTGCGCCAATTGGAAACCAACGCGCTGCCTGCATCCGACTTCAACCATCGCGCGCATCTGTACGCCGCCTGGGCCTATCGTCGCCAATACCCGGCGCCGGAGGCTGCCGCCCGTTGCGCGCGCGCGCTGTCCCGTTTCGCCATGGTGAACGGCGCGGCGATGAAGTACCACCACACCCTGACCATGGCCATCCTGGTGATTCTGTACAGCCGGATGGCCAGCCAGCCGCAGTTGCTGGAAGACTGGGAAGCGTTCGCCAGCCACTGCCCGGACATGCTGGCCGACCCCCGCGCGGTGATCCTGCAACACTATTCTTCAGAGCGCCTGGACGACGATTCGGCGCGCAAAGGCTTTGTCGAGCCGGACCGCGAGCCGTTGCCGATGTCCTGTTTGCTGCACTGAGCCCACGCTCAACGAACCCCACCAGAATAAACAATGAAAGCACCGGAACTTCTGCTGCCGGCCGGCACGCTGGACAAGATGCGCGCCGCCTACGACTTTGGCGCCGACGCCGTCTACGCCGGCCAGCCGCGCTACAGCCTGCGCGCCCGTAATAACGATTTCAAGCTGGAAGAGCTGAAGCAGGGCATAGACGAAGCCCACGCGCGCGGCAAACTGTTTTTTGTCGCCAGCAACATCCTGCCGCACAACAGCAAGATCAAGACCTATATGGCCGATATGGAGCCGGTGATCGCGATGAAGCCGGACGCGCTGATCATGGCCGATCCAGGCCTGATCATGATGGTGCGCGAGAAGTGGCCGGAAGTGCCCATCCATTTGTCGGTACAGGCCAATACCGTCAACTACATGGGCGTCAAGTTCTGGCAGAAGCTGGGCGTGTCGCGCATCATTTTGTCGCGCGAACTGAGCCTGGACGAAATCGCCGAGATTCGCCAGCAATGCCCTGACATTGAACTGGAAGTGTTTGTGCACGGCGCGCTGTGCATCGCTTATTCCGGCCGCTGCCTGCTGTCCGGCTATTTCAACCATCGCGACCCGAACCAGGGCACCTGCACCAACGCCTGTCGCTGGGATTACAAGGTGCATGATACCCAGGGCGATGATGCCGGCGATGTGCAGACCATCAAGTTCGACTTCAACAAGGCCCTGGAAGAGGCCAACCAGAGCTTCGCCTCCTGCGGCGGCGCCGAGCGTCATCCGTTGGCGGACAAGACCTATCTGATTGAAGAGGGCAGCCGCCCCGGCGAGCTGATGCCCATCATTGAAGACGAGCACGGCACCTACATCATGAACTCCAAGGACCTGCGCGCGGTGGAGCAGGTGGAGAAGCTGGCCAAGATCGGCGTGGATTCGCTGAAGATCGAGGGCCGCACCAAGAGCTTGTACTACGTGGCGCGCGCCGCTCAGGTGTACCGCAAGGCCATCGACGACGCCGTGGCCGGCCGCCCGTTCGACCTCGGCTTGCTGGCTGAGTTGGACGGCCTCGCCAACCGCGGCTACACCCCGGGCTTCCTGGAGCGCCACCAGACGCAGGAATATCAGAATTACATCACCGGCCATTCCAAGGCCAAGCAGAGCCAATACGTGGGCGACGTGCTGTCCGTGGATGCCGAAGGCTGGGCGCTGATCGAGGTGAAAAACCGCTTCGCGGTGGGCGACCGCATCGAAGTGATTCATCCCAGCGGCAACCAGATCATCGAACTGGCCCAGATGACCCGCAACGATCAGCCGGTGAGCGTGGCGGCCGGCAACGGCATGCAGGTCAAGATCCCCGGCATGCAGGGCAAGGAGAAAGCGCTGCTGGCGCGGCTGTTCTGACCCAGAAGGGAGCAATGGAGCAAGACAGGCGGCTAATGGCCGCCTGTTTTTTTTCGTGATTGCGACGTTTTCGGTCAACTCTATGCCGTGATCGTGCGTTTTGAGTGCTGTGGATTGGGTGAACTTCACCTCGGATTGTTGATAATAGTGAACGTTTGGAATTGGTGTGTGGCGTAAGTGTTTATTTTTTTGCACTGCAAGATCAATAAAAGTTGCGTGCATAAAAAAATATGGTTAAAAAGTAGTGACGTATCAGAGAGAAATGTAAATTTTATTAAACATTCGCTGAGCGTGGAGACAAGAGGAGACGATGTGAGCAGCAATGGCCGCCTGGCGGTCGCGCATCGGCATGGAGGCTCAGGCTTCGCATGCAGGTTTCCCTGGCCGTTTATCGACACCCGCCACTTAGAACGCGGGGCGCAACGGCCTGAATCACGACCCTTAGCACCTCGAAAGTTGCAAACCGTTACGCGCGGACAGATGGCATGACGCGCTGCGGGGTGTAAGTTGGCATGAGCAGCACGCGATGGGCGGCGCCGGAACCGGTCCGCCAGCCGCAAGCTCGTGCCGCATTCGACCCAGGTCCGCCCAGGCGGCCGGGGGAAATGGAGCAGCGCCATGGCCCGGCAACGGGCGGGAAGCGTGGCGCTGAGGTTGCCGTTATCGGGTCGCCCGATGCTCGCTGGCCGCAGGCCCGGCATCGGACAGCGCGGTCCGTTCCATTAGGAAGCCTGTCATGCAGAATAAGCTGGTTCGCAAAGCGCTGTGTTCGTTGCTGATGTTGCTGCCGGTCGCGGCGGCGCAAGCCGAAGACAAGGTGCTCAATGTCTACAACTGGTCGGACTATATCGCCAAGTCCACCATTCCCGGATTTGAAAAACAGAGCGGCATCAAGGTTAAGTACGACGTCTATGACAGCGACGACACCTTGCAGGCCAAGATGCTGACCGGCCGCGCCGGTTACGACATCGTGGTGCCCACCTCCAACTTCATGGCCAAGCAGATCGAGGCCGGCATCTACCAGAAGCTGGATAAGTCCAAGCTGCCCAATCTGGCCAATCTGGACAAGGCGCTGATGGCCAAGATCGTGGACGCCGACCCGGCCAACGCCCACGGCGTGCCCTGGGCTTACGGCACCGACGGTCTCGGCTACAATCTGACCAAGGTCAAGGCGGTGCTGGGCAAGGACGCGCCGCTGGACAGCTGGGACATCCTGTTTGATCCCAAATATGTGTCCAAGCTCAAGGGCTGCGGCGTATCGGTGCTGGACCAGGCCAACGACGTGTTCGCCGTCGCCTTGCACCACTTGGGCAAAGACCCCAACAGCAAGAACCCCGCCGACTACCAGGCCGCTTTCGAAGCGCTGAAGAAAATCCGCCCCTACATCACCCAGTTCAATTCCTCCGGTTATATCAACGACCTCGCCAACGGCGACATCTGTATGGCGCTGGGCTTTTCCGGCGACGTCAACATCGCCAAGCACCGCGCTCAGGAATCCAAGCGGCCGTACCAACTGGCCTATGTGATTCCCAAGAGCGGCGCGCCGCTCTGGTTCGACGTGATGGTGGTGCCGAAGGACGCGCCGCATCCCGAGGCCGCGCTTAAGTGGATCAACTACATCCAGTCGCCGGAAGTCAACGCCGCGATCACCAATGAGGTGTTCTACCCGACCGCCAACGCCGCCGCGCGCAAATACGTGAAGCCGGAAATCGCTAACGACCCGGGCGTGTATCCGCCGGAGTCCGTCGTTAAAACGCTGTTCCTGCTCAAGCCCCTGCCATCCGACATCATGCGTCTGCAAAACCGCTTGTGGACGCAGTTGAAGACAGGGCGCTGAGCCAGGTATCCAACAACGCCGCCGCGCCAGCCTGAACCGGGCCGGCGGCTGTCCTGAGTCTATCCGAGCGCAAGCGCGCCGCTGGCCAGTCAGGCCGGCGGGCACGCGCGCGGCCGGTTCGTATGTGACAGGAGGAGGGAAGGCGCGATGTCCGGCCGCCGCGGCCGTGGGTATCCGGGAGAAGAGTTCAAGAGGAGGCCGTTCAACCGGCAGCCCGCGTTATAAGTTGTTCAAATTCTGTTGCGCGTAGTGAGCTGCGACTTGGCGAGCGCCGAATTCGAAATGTCCATGCACTCCATGCCCATTCGTTTTCTCCGCTGTTTGCGCCATGCCTCGCTCCAGCTGGCTGGACTTTGAACCGCTTCCAAGACGGGCCTGGGGGACGGCGCAAAAGCAATGCAAGCGAGCCGGATCAAACCGGCCATGTGGTGCTGACATGAAAAGTCTTAAGCTAAGCCGTTGGCTGCCGTCGGGCAGAACCACCGTCATCGGCATGCCGTTCCTGTTTTTGCTGGTGTTCTTCCTGCTGCCCTTCCTGCTGGTGGTGGGCATCAGCTTCTCGCAGCAACAACTGGGCATTCCGCCTTACACCCCGCTCACCAAGCTGGAAAACGATGTTTTCACCATTGCGCTGAACATTGGCCATTACAAGTTCATGCTGGGTGACGATTTGTACTTCGCCACCTATATCAGTTCGGTGAAGATGGCCTTCGTCTCCACCGTGCTGTGTCTGTTGATCGGCTATCCGATGGCTTATTACATCGCCCGGGCTTCGGATAGCGCGCGCAACACTCTGATGATGATGGTGATGCTGCCGTTCTGGACGTCCTACCTGATCCGCGTCTACGCCTGGATCGGCATCCTGAAAAACGACGGCTTCCTCAATCAGTTCCTGCTGTGGCTGGGCGTGGTCGATACGCCGCTGCGGCTCTATCACACCAACTGGGCGGTCTATATCGGCATGGTGTTCTCCTACCTGCCGTTCATGATCATGCCCTTGTACGCCCACCTGGTGAAAATGGACCTGCGGCTGCTGGAAGCGGCCTACGACCTGGGCGCCAGACCGTGGAAGGCCTTTGTCCAAGTGACCTTGCCGTTGTCCAAGAACGGCATCATCGCCGGCAGCCTGCTGGTGTTCATTCCGGCGGTGGGGGAGTACGTGATTCCGGAACTGCTGGGCGGCTCCGACACGCTGATGATAGGCCGCGTGATGTGGGATGAGTTCTTCAACAATATGGATTGGCCGATGGCGGCGACGGTGACCTGCGCGATGGTGCTGCTCTTGCTGGTGCCTATGGCGCTGTTCCAGCACTACCAGGTCAAGAATATGGAGGCCGCGAGATGATCAAGCCCAACAAGACGCTGTCCTTCCTGGTGCTGGGCCTGGGGTACGGCTTTCTCTACCTGCCGATCGCGCTGCTGGTGTTGTACTCCTTCAACGAGTCCAAACTGGTGACGGTATGGTCCGGCTTTTCCACCAAGTGGTATGCCGCGCTGTTGCAGGACGACGAGCTAATCAACGCCGCCTGGCTCAGCGTCAAGATCGCGCTGATGACCGCTACCGCCTCGGTGGTAATAGGCACCTGGGCCGGCTTCGTGCTGGCCCGCTTCGGGCGCTTCCGGATGTTCACCCTGTTCGCCGGCATGATCAACGCGCCGCTGGTGATTCCCGAGGTGATTCAGGGCATCTCGCTGCTGCTGTTGTTCGTGGCGATGGAACAGGCCTTCGGCTGGCCGGAAGGACGTGGCGTGTTCACCATCTGGATAGGCCACGTGATGCTGTGTGTGTCCTATGTCGCCATCGTGGTGCAGTCGCGGGTGCGCGAATTGAATCTGTCGCTGGAAGAGGCGGCGATGGATCTGGGCGCGCGTCCCCTGAAGGTGTTCTTCGTGATCACGCTGCCGCTGATCTCGCAGGCGCTGGTGTCGGGCTGGCTGCTGTCGTTCACGCTGTCGCTTGACGACCTGGTGCTGACCGCCTTCCTGTCCGGCCCTGGTTCCACCACCTTGCCCATGGTGATCTTCTCGCGGGTGCGCCTGGGGCTGAATCCGGAGATGAACGCGCTGGCAACGCTGTTCATCGTGCTGGTGTCGGCCGGGGTGGTGGTGGCCAACATCTATATGCGCATGGCGGAGCGCAAGCGTGAGCGCGAGATGAAACTGGCCTTTGCCCAGGCCTGAGCCTGGCGTTGCATAAAAATATAAAACACGCATGCCGGCGCGGCGTTGCCGCGCCGGAGCGTCCGTGGATGAGCGCAGGCGGTTCTCGAATGTTGTATCCAAAGTCATGCAACAAGGGAGTGGGAAATGAAGAGAATACTGATCAGCGCGCTGATAGCCGGCCTGCCTGGCATGGCATTGGCCGATGCCAAGGCGGACGAGCTCGCCAAGCTCAAGGCGCAACTACAAGCGCTGCAGAGCCAGATGCAGGCCTTGCAGCAAGCGGTGGCCGCGGCGACCGAGGCCAAGGCGCCGGCGGACGAGGCCAACGCAGACCTGAAGGAGAGGGTGGCCGGCATGGAGCTGAAGGTGGACAAGCTCAACAACGCCGCCACCGACGGCCCGCTGGCCGGACTTAGCGTCACCGGCTACCTGGACCCAACCTATATCTACAACCGCGCCAACAATAGCTCCGGCTTCCAGTTTCTGAATCATCAGAATACCTATGCCTACAGCAACAGCACCTTTGGCGACGTCTATCTCGACATCAAGAAGACCTTTGGCGTGGGACCCACCGCCCCCAGCGCGGAAATCAGCATCATGCCCAACCGCGGTTCCGGCAACACCCTGCTGGATGGCGGCAGCGGCAACAACATTATCAACACCGCGCAGTTCACCTATCCGCTGTCGGACACCTGGTCGTTGACCGCCGGCCTGGTCAACAGCTTCGGCGGTTATGAAATGCAGCAATCCAACCAGATGACCACGCTGACCCACGGCCTGCTGTACGACTTCAGCGTGCCGGGCTCCTATGTCGGCGCCGGCTTCAACTGGGCGCACGGCGACTGGGCGTGGAAGTTCATGCTGGGCAATGAGCAATACCGCACTCATGCTAATCTGGCCTCCACCGGCAGCAATGGCGATACCGGCAACCCCATCGTCAAAAGCAACAACACGCCCACGCTCACCGGCCGGGTTGACTACACCTGGAGCAGTGCGCTGGACCTGGGCTGGTCCTTCAACGCCGGCCGCCAGACGCTGCTGACCAGCGCCGCCCAGTCCGCCAGCAATCCCGCTCCGGTGAGCAACGGTTGTCTGGCCGGCAACAGCGGCTTTGGCTACCAGTGCGTCAGCAAGGACCCATACAGCAATTACTTCTATACCGAAGTCGACGCCAGCTACACCTTGAACGATATCCAGTACAACGCCGAGTTCGATTACGGACGGCAGCAGAACGCCGCCTGGAACGGCGGCGCGGCGCAATGGTATGGGGTCTCGTTGCTTGGGCACCGCAAATGGGTGACAGATCTCCTGGGCAAGATGGGCGCCACCTTGCGTTACGACTACCTGAACAACAGCAAGAACGGAGGCGGCGGCGGCGGCGTCGCGCTCAATGCCAACGGCTACGACGGCGTCAACGGCTTTGGCGTGTCGCAGGCTTGCGTGGCCAGCGGCGTGGCCGACTGCAAGGGCGCCAATCGCCAGGCCTTGACCGCGGACTTGTTGTTCTATCCGACGGACCAACTGACGCTGAAGTTCGAGTACCGGCACGACTGGGCCAGCCAGGACGTGTTCCTGCGCAACGACGGTCGCTTCCGTCGCAGCAACGATATGTTGGGCGCGCAGGCGGTGTACAGCTTCTGATTAGGAGCGAGGACGGGCGGCCCGGCGCGGGCCGCCTTTTGTTTTGCCCGGCCATGGGCGACAATGCCCATCCCTTCCTCGTTACCGCCATGTCATGTCGCGATTGAAACCCTGGCTGCAAGACCGCTGGCCGCTACCGCGTTATCGGCCCGATCCGCGGCAAGCCCATCATGGGGCCGATGGCTACCACAATCTATTTCCTTTCCAGCAACCGCGGCTGCTGGACGTGCTGCGTTGGGAATGGCAGCGCCGCCGCATGCCGGTGGTGCGTCACCGGCTGGAACGCATTCCGCGCCAAGAACCGGACTTGGCCGCGCTGAACGCCAACCGGGGCCGGCCGTCGCTGACCTGGGTGGCCCATGCCACCAGCTTCATCCAATTGTGCGGCAAGAACATATTGATCGATCCGATCTGGTCGCAGCGGGCCTCGCCGCTCCAGTGGGCGGGACCGGAACGGCAGTTGCCGCCGCCGATGGCTTTGCAGGAACTGCCGGCGATCGATCTGGTGCTGATTACCCACAATCATTACGACCATCTCGACTTCAACACCGTCAGCCGGCTGGCGCGCCAGCCGGCAAGCTGCCCGCATTTCGCCGCGCCGCTGGGGGTGGGGGCGACCTTGCGGCGCGCTGGCGTGCCTGTGTCGCACATCCATGAGCTGGACTGGTGGCAGTGTTACCGTCTGGACGGCGTGGAAGCGGAATTGACGCCGGCCCATCATTGGAGCAAGCGCTGGATGTTCGGCGACGAAAACCGCGCGCTGTGGGGCGGCTTCGCCGTGCGCGGCGATGGGCTGCAGTTCTGGTATCCAGGCGACACCGGTTATCAGGACCAGCTGTTCCGGCTGATAGGCGAACGCATCGGCTTGGTGGATCTGGCCTTGTTGCCGATAGGCGCTTACGAGCCGCGCTGGTTTCTCAGCCCGCAGCACGTGAATCCGGAGGAGGCTGTGCGAATTTTGCTGGACACCGGGGCGCGAGCCGCCTGGGCTGTGCATTGGGGCAGCTTCATCCTTACCGACGAGCCGCTGGATCGCCCGCAGGACGATCTTGCCGCCGCGCTAGCGCTATGGAATATCTCGCCGGAGGTCTTTCAACGGCCGGCCATGGGCGAAACACGCTGGTTTTGAGTCCGATCTTGGCAGTAAATCCCAAACGTCGTCGTTTGAGGCTTATTTTACCGATGCGGCTTGGCTGCAAGCATTGCCCCTGATGGCAAGCGGGAATACAATCAACAGGTAGTTTTTTTCAGAAGCGAAGACTAATTTTCGTTTTCGCGGCAATTCTTGGGGCTCTAATGACTATTCTTCAACTGATCAATCAACGGGTGCAGGCCGCCCTGGCGGCAGCCGGCGCGCCGGACGCGCCCGCCGTGGTGCAGCCGGCGTCCAAGCCGGAATTCGGCGACTATCAAGCCAACGGCGTGATGGGCGCTGCCAAGCAGCTTAAGACCAACCCGCGCGAACTGGCCCAGAAAGTGGTTGCCGCGCTGGATCTTGCCGGCATCGCCGACAAGGTGGAAATCGCCGGTCCGGGTTTCATCAATATTCATTTAGCCCCTGAATATCTTGCCCGACGAAGCGAAGCCGCCCTGAAAGACGACAAGCTAGGCATCCATCGCGTTGCGCCGCAGCGCGTGATGGTGGAGTACTCCTCGCCCAACCTGGCCAAGGAAATGCACGTCGGCCACCTGCGTTCCAGCATCATCGGCGACGCGCTGGCCCGTGTGATGGAATTTGTCGGCCACGACGTGGTGCGCGCCAATCACGTGGGCGACTGGGGCACCCAGTTCGGCATGCTGACCGCCTACCTGGTGGAAACCAGCCACGCCGGCGACGCCGAGCTGCAGCTGTCCGATCTGGAAACCTTCTATCGCAACGCCAAAGTGCGTTTTGACGAAAGCGAAGATTTCGCCAACCGCGCCCGCGACTACGTGGTCAAGCTGCAAGGCGGCGACCAGGAAGTGCTCAAGCTGTGGGAGCAGTTCGTCGACGTATCGCTGAAGCATTGCGAAGCGGTGTACCAGAAGCTCAACGTCGGCCTCAAGCGCGAGCATGTGCGCGGCGAATCCTCGTACAACGACGATCTGCCGGTCATCGTCGAGGAGTTGCGCGCGGCCAGCCTGCTGACCGAGGACGACGGCGCCCAAGTCGTGTTCCTGGAAGAGTTCCGCACCCAGGAAGACAAGCCCATGGGCGTGATCATCCAGAAAAAGGATGGCGGCTATCTGTACACCACTACCGATCTGGGCGCGGTGCGCTATCGCCATAAAACTCTGAACCTTGACCGCGTGATCTACGTGGTGGACGCGCGCCAGAGCCAGCACTTCGCCCAGATGTTCTCCATCTGCCGCAAGGCCGGTTTCGCGCCGGACAGCATGAAGCTGGAACATGTCGGTTTCGGCGTGATGATGGGCGACGACGGCAAGCCGTTCAAGACCCGCTCCGGCGGCACGGTCAAGCTGATCGAGCTGTTGCAGGAGGCCGAAGAGCGCGCGTTCGCGCTGGTGTCGGAGAAGAATCCGGACCTGCCGGAAGCCGAGCGCCGCGAGATCGCCGCGGCCGTGGGCATCGGCGCGGTCAAGTACGCCGACTTGTCCAAGAACCGGATGAGCGATTACATCTTCAACTGGGACACCATGTTGGCCTTCGAGGGCAATACCGCGCCCTATCTGCAATACGCTTACACCCGAGTGCAAAGCGTATTCCGCAAGGCCGGCGACTACGACGCCAATGCCGCCATCGTCATTACCGAGCCGGCGGAGAAACACCTGGCCGCCGCGTTGGCTCAGTTTGAGGATACCTTGCAGGCGGTGGTGGACGGCTGCTATCCGCACTACTTGTCCCAGTATCTGTACAACATCGCCACGCTGTTCTCGCGTTTCTACGAGGCTTGCCCCATCCTGAAGAGCGAGGGCGACGTCCGCGCCAGCCGTCTGCAGTTGTCGGCGCTGACCGCCAAGACGCTGAAAACCGGTCTGGATCTGTTGGGCATCAAGGTGCTGGATTCGATGTAAACCGGTCTTTCCGGCTCAAGCATGCCGCCCGCGCTTCGCGCCGGCGGCATTTTTCATGGGGGCCGGGGATGGCGGGGGCGTTCAAGGCGCGGCGGGTGCTTTGCCGACCTTGGTTTCTCTGCTTGCGTCCGCCGCCGGATCGGCCTCTTCGACGCCCATTGCTTTGTTCGCCGGCGGCTGGATGGAGGCGCCCAGCATGTCCAGCACCTTGGCCATGCCGGCCGGCATGGCCGTGTCGCCGCGTCCCACCTCAACACGGTATTTCGCGGATAGCGTTTGCTCTTTCATGTTCACATCCTTGGAATGGAGGCGGAGGGCAGTCTACGCCGATTGTGATGTCTTTGTCATGGTATCGGCTGGGGGGGCTTCAAGGTGCTCCGCTCTTTGTGTCCAGCGCAACTTGGTTCCGGCCATTGGCCTTGGCGCGGTAAAGTGCCTGGCCGGCGCGCTTCACCACCGCTTCGGGTTGCGCGCCGGAGGGGCCGAAATTGTCGTTGACGCGCTGGACGTAGGCGGGGGGAGGGACGATAGGGTTATAGATTGGCTGCGTATTGGGGCGCATTGCGAAAAGGGTGGCGCAAACCGACAAAAAACCCCGAAAGCCGTGAGCTATCGGGGTTTTCAAGTTTTCATGACGCGTCATGAAATGGTGTTGTGGTGGAGGCGGCGGGAATCGAACCCGCGTCCGAAAGTCCTCTACAGTGAGTTCTACATACTTAGTCGTGTCATTTGGATTTAACCGCTGCCACGCCGACGGACAGGCTGGACTTTGGCGAGTTACCTATTGTTTCGCACTATGCCAAGTAACCCGACATAGCACTAGCAGATGTAAAGTGACACTACAGGGTTTTGACGCCCCCGGCCCATCTGCGAACCGTTGTAGTGTCTAGCTAGCCCTTAGGCTGCCAGAGCGTAAGTTTCGTCGTTTGCGACTAAATAAACTCAGTGTTTTACGGGGTGACTGAAATCCCGGTATGCCCTCATCTGCTTCGCAACCCTCGTCGAAACCAGGTCGCCCCCAGATAAGAATTCAGATTATATAGACAATGGGCGCGCAAGGCTAGTTCCGCGGCCTTTTTTGTACGAATTCAACCGCTGTCGGGCGGGGAGGAAGGCCAGGTCGGCTAGGGATGATGCCTGTCATATGGCTCTGCTTGAAACAGATTTAGCGTTTCTCTTGCGCAAGCCAATGTCTTAAAGAAAAGGCGAAGTCAGGCTGTCGGAAACCAAGACGGTAGTCTAGATTGATAGTTTTATTGATGAGCAATGGACTGAAACGCTCCGGGTTTCGTTTATCCTGTTTTCATGAGCGGAATGCGCTTTCCAAAAAACTTTAGTGTTTAAGGGTTTTTCCATCAGGGCTGAATGTGGAGAGGCCAATTTCAAATTAATGGCCTTTTTACGCGTGAACATTTGCAACTTCAGTTGGATTGACTATGTTGACTTCATGACTGGCCGCAAATGCGTACTTCTCAGCGAGGAGGAAATATGATGGATAAAGAGGCGCTCAGGCAGGAAGCCATGAGATGGCGAAACTGGTTTAGCAAAGGTCAGCGGCTTTGGAGCTTCGCCCATCATACGGCCATCTTCGGATCGATTCTTTGCAGCGTGGTGGTGGGGGGCTTGCTGCAGGTGCAAGGGCATGATCTCAAAGGTTATTCCACCGTGTTGACTTCAATCGCCGCGGCTTTGTCCAGCTTGGCCGCCGCCGGGGGGTTTGAGCGCAAGTGGAAAAGCAACCGCTTGAGCCGCAGCCGGGTGGATGGCCTGCTGATTGATATTGAGGCAGGCTCGTACAGCATGTCGGAATTGGCTTGTCAGTTGAAGGAAATTATTTCCAAGCATGATCTGGACGTGACTAAAAGAGACAGCATGGAGCCTTTGCTGGTGGAGCATAAAACCAGCAGCACCGTTAAATCCCTGCTTTCCTAAGCGGCGCTCCCGTGAATGAAAAGCGCTGATGGCGGCCTTGGCGCTTTGATTTGAATGTAAAACAGTTCTTGTCGTTTATTCGACGCGGACTGTTTTCTTATTGTCGGGTGAATGTCGACGCGTTTTTGCTTGCTCGCTAGGCATGCTTAGTCGGTATAGCGCTCGGCAATGGCGCGGAAAGTTTCCGTCAGGGCCAGGAAGGCGGCGACGATGTCCGGGTCGAAATGGCTGCCGTAGCCTTCGCGGATGATGGAGACTGCCTGTTCATGGGGGAGGGGTGGCTTGTAGACGCGGCGGGAAATCAAGGCGTCGTAAACATCCGCCACCGCCATTAGCCGGGCGGAGACGGGGATGTCGTCCCCGGCAAGGCCTTGAGGGTAGCCGCTGCCGTCCCATTTCTCCTGATGGCTGTACGCGATTTCCTTGGCGTGGCGCAGAAAACTGCTGGGAGAGTTCAGCAGCCTCTCCGCGGAGGCGATGGTATCGCGCCCCAGCGTGGTGTGGGTTTTCATGATTTCGAACTCTTCCGGCGTCAACTTGCCCGGCTTGAGCAGGATATGGTCCGGAATGCCCACCTTGCCGATATCGTGCAAGGGCGCGGATTTGAACAGTTCTTGAATGGTTTCCTCATCCAGCGCGGCTTGGAAGCGCGGGTGGTTGCGCAATTGCGTGCACAAGGCGAGAACATAGTTTTGCGTCCGGCGCAGATGGTTGCCCGTTTCATGGTCGCGGGTTTCCGCCAGCGAGGCCAGGGCAAGGATGGTGACGTCCTGGACGACTTGCACTTCGTGGGTACGGCGCTCCACCTCTCTTTGCAGGAAAGCGGACTTGTCTTCCAGAAAGTCCGCGGCGGCTTTGAGCCGCAGATGGGTTTTGACCCGGGCCAGCACGATGGGAGGAGAGATGGGTTTGATGATGTAATCCACCGCGCCGGCGTCGAAGCCGGCTTGTTCATTTTCATTTTCGCCCATTGAGGTCAGAAAGATCACCGGTATCCGCGCGGTGCGTGGGTTGGCCTTGACCTGGCGGCAGGTTTCAAAACCGCCGATGCCGGGCATCATGATGTCCAGCAGCAGCAGGTCCGGCAGTGTTTCGGCCTCCAACAGTTCCAGCGCGCGTTCGCCGCTGTTGGCGATTTGGATTCGGTACTGGTCTTTGAGCAAACCGTAAAGCAAAGTGAGGTTTTCCGGCATGTCGTCCACGATCAGAACAGTCTGGCGCGGCGCAGCCGGTGCGGAGTCCGTCATCTTATGTCCTCCGGCAAAGGGATGCGCTGGGCAGCCGCGGCGTGGCGAAGCAAGGTCAGAGCGCTGACGAAGTCGAACTGATTCAGCGCTTTTTCGAAATCGGCGAATTCATTCGGGGCGAGTAGAGTGCGCAGGACCGGCGCCTGTTGCAGGAAGAGTTCCAGGGCGTCGCCGTCGCTCGCGGCCAGCAGGGCCGCCAGCCGCCGCAGCAGCGCCGGACCGGCCGGCGCGTCCGCATTCGGCGCGATGGCGCCGGATAAACGGTCTTCCGCCTCCAGACAGGCGCGAAGCGCCGTCATCACCTGTTCAAGAGCGTTTTCCAGCGGGGCCAGCCGAACGGCGCCGCGCGAGCGCAAATCGCGTTCCACCGCGGTGGCGGCATCCTGAAGTTGCACGCATCCCACATTGCCGCTGACGCCTTTTAGCGTATGCACAGTGCGTTCGGCCTGGACGTAGTCTCCAATTGCCAGCGCTGCGGACAGGCGGGCGGCTGCGTCCGCCTCTTCCGCGACGAATTGGCGCAGCAGATGCAGGTAGAGTTCGCGTTTTCCGGCTACGCGTTTCAAGCCGGCTTGTTGATCCAGGCCGGGGATGTCCGGCAGCGCCAGCGCGGACGAGACGGCGTGACGGAGCTCCGTGCCCGGCGGTATCGGTTTGACCCAGCGCAGCAAGGTCTGGAACATCGCATGCGGGTCAATCGGCTTGGCGATGTAGTCGTCCATGCCGGCGTTCATGCACTCTTCCCGCTCCTCCGACAGCGTGTCTGCCGTCATCGCCAGCACCGGCAAGGAGGAAAAACGCGGGTCGGCCTTGATTTGCCGGGTGGCCGATATGCCGTCCAGCACTGGCATTTGCACATCCATCAGCACCGCGTCGAAGCCCTGCGGGCCCATTGCGGCCAGGCGGGCCAGCGCTTCGCCGCCGTGATTGGCCAAGGTCACCAGCGCGCCCGCGTCGCCCAGCAGCTCTACGGCGATTTGTTGATTCACCAGGTTGTCTTCCACCAACAGCAGGCGCACGCCGTCCAGGCGCGGCAATTCCTCGGTGAGCGCCACTATGCCTTTGTTATGATGGGGCCCGAA
This sequence comes from Chromobacterium sp. Rain0013, assembly GCF_015291765.1. Lineage (NCBI taxonomy): Bacteria > Pseudomonadati > Pseudomonadota > Betaproteobacteria > Neisseriales > Chromobacteriaceae > Chromobacterium > Chromobacterium sp. Rain0013. Next base: position 3,572,363 of record NZ_CP031514.1, on the reverse strand, counting down.
CATCGCCAGCACCACGTCGTAGAGCGAAGACAGGCTGACGGGTTTGATCAGGACCGCGTCGCAGCCGCTCAGCTCGCCTTGGGCGCGAACGTCGTCGCGGCCAAAGGCGGTGGCCAGGACGATCTTGATGCTGCGGCTGATGCTGCGAATCTGGGAGATGGTTTCCACCCCGTTCATGCCCGGCATCATCCAGTCCACGAAAACCGCGTCGAACGGCCGATCCAGATTGGCCTGAGCGACCGCGGCCACGGCCTCCGGCCCGGAGGCGCAGGTTTGAGCGAAAAAGCCCAAAGACCGCAGTTGGTCGGACAAGATGTCTCGCGCCGACGCGTTGTCGTCCACCACCAGCACGCGCAAGCCCTTGATCTCTCGGGGCAGGCCCTGGCGGCGGGTGTCCACGGCGGAGGACACGCCCAGCCAGACGTTGAACATGAACAGGCTGCCCCAGCCGGGCGCGGATTCCACCCGGATCGAGCCCCCCATCAGTTCCACCAGCCGCTTGGCGATGGTCAGCCCCAGGCCGGTACCGCCAAAGCGGCGCGTGGTGGAGCCGTCTGCCTGGCTGAAAGGCTGAAAAAGCCGCGCAGCTTGTTCCTCGCTCATGCCGATGCCGGTGTCGTGCACGCAAAAACGCAGATGGACCTTGTCGCCCACTTGTTCCAGCCGGCGGATGATGATGGCCACTTGGCCCTTGTCCGTGAACTTGATCGCGTTATTGCTCAAATTGATCAGTACTTGGCTGAGCCGCAAGGCGTCGCCCACCAGGCCTTTGGGCACGTCAGAGCCCACTTCGAACAGCAATTCCAGAGATTTGTCGGTTGCTTTTTGCGCCACCAGCGGGGACACCGCCTCCAATATATCGTCCAGCCAGAACGGTTCGGCTTCCATTTCCAGCTTGCCGGCTTCTACTTTGGAAAAGTCCAGAATGTCGTTGACGATGCCCAGCAGCGAGGTGCCGGCGTTGTGGATTTTGCTGACGTAGTCGCGCTGCTGCCCGGTGAGCTTGGTTTTCAGGGCCAGATAAGACATCCCGATGATGGCGTTCATCGGCGTGCGGATTTCGTGGCTCATATTGGCCAGGAACATCGACTTGGCCTGAGTGGCGTGCTCCGCCTGCTGCTTGGCCACGCGCAATTGCCCTGCGGTGTCCGCCAGGCGCGCGTAGAGCAGGCCGTTTTCCAGCAGCAGAATGATCAGCACAAAGCTGGCGGACAGCAGGCCGTAGCCGCGGCCGGCGTAAAAGCCCAGGTCGAAGCGGCTGGCGTTTAGCATGGCGGACAAGGCGATATCGCACAGCCAGGCCGTCATGACTACCACCAGCCAGACATCAAGCAAGGTGCGCTTCCAGCGCCGCAACAACAGCAGCAAGGCCAGCGCGCTGAAGCCCCAAACGGCGGACACCACGCCAAACATGATGGGCGTGTAACGGCTGCCCTGCATGATGGGGGGGAACCAGGGGTGGCCCAGCGTAGCCAGCGCCGTCAGCGCCACCATCAGCGCCAGCGAGCCGGCGACGCAGCCCAGTACCGCCGGCAGCGGGCTGGCAAAGCGTTTTGGGCCGTCGTCGCGTTGGGCTAGCAGCGCGTAAGCCAGCACCATCAGCGGAAAGCCGCCGTGCCAGAACATATACATCCAGGCCGTGGTTTGCGGGCCGGCCCCCAGCAGGCCGCCCGGCGCGAACACGCCGGGAAAGGTCAGCGCGTGCGCCACCGCCATCAGCGCGGTGAATAGATAGGCCGTGGCCAGGGCCAATAAGGCGCGGGCGTGCAAGATCGCGTATTGGCCGAACAATAGCGCCGCGGTGACCAGATCGCACACCGCCATCGCCGCCTGATACGCGGGAATGAAGGCGGGCACTTTGGGCAGGGGCAATTTGGTGAAAGGCAGCACGCAGAGAAACACCAGTATGGATACCAGAATGGCGGCCAGCGCCATCCGACGCTGCGTCGGGCTGGGCGGCAGAGTGGATAGAAATTCGAATGCGTCGTTGCCGGAGGCGGGCGTTTGCTGCATATGTCGAAGCTCCATCCATCAACGGATTTCGTGTTTATGAAGCAATCATATTTTGCTGTTTTATAGCATATGGACTCGCAAGAAGGGATGGAATGTCCATTACCTGGCTCTGGGCTTTCAAGCGTCGGATAAATCGAAGGAAGTTGCAAAGAGGGACGTGGATGCATCTCCGAGCCGGCTTTGCCGCGAAGCGAGGAGGGCTTGAACGGAGGATGAGGGAGGGCGAGATGGGGAGGTGGCTCATGGCGTTGGTGGCGCCACGCCGGCGTATGCCTTGAGCAGCGCGGCGCGAATGTCGTCCAACCTTTGCTCGCTCTTGTGGACGCCTTTGGTGTTTGCGCGCAGAGCCTCTTGGGCGATCCGCCCACGGTCAGTGCGGCGCAATCAGAGCGGCCGGTTGTCGCCATCACGCCGCTGTCGCCCTGTTCGGCAAGCCGGTTCGTCTGGCCGCGATGCTGGCGATCGCGGCGATCTTGTTTTCAGTGGTGCAACTCAAGCAAGTGAAAGATTGATATGGATTAGTTTTATCTGTTAGCGGCGGGCGTGCTTGAAATCCTGGCAGTGGTGGGTGTCCGGGACATTGCGTTGAAACGCCATGCCAGAGGCTGCGCATTGTATGCGCTGGGCCTGAGCAGCTCCTTATTCCTACTCTATCTGGCGATGAAAACCATGGAAATGTCGATTGTCGATACCGCGTATACCGGGATTGGCGTGGTGGGCACGGTGGTGACCGGCATCTTGTTTTGGGGCGATAAAAAGAGCCACAAGGAGTTTGCCTCTCTGTCGCCGCTGGTCGCATCCATCGTCGCGCTCAAGACCGCCGGCTATCGCACGCTCATGGTTGGGCGCCCGGCGCCAGCCCGCGGTCCAGCCGAGCCAGGATGCGGTAAGCTGCGCTCACTCGTTCGGCCAGCGGATAGGACTTGTTGGCCAATAGCACGATGCCCAGCCGCTTTTCCGGGATATAGGCGGCGTAAGCCGAAAAGCCGTTGGTGGAACCCGTCTTGTTGATGAAGGCCCGCGGTTGCGGCGGCAGCGGCGGATCCAGGCGCTGTGCCGGCATGCCCTGATAGATGTAGGCGGGAGAGTTACCGCTTAGCAGCCGGGGCAAGGCCACCGGATACGGATATTGTTCCCAGATCAGGCTTTGGGTCAATTCTCCGGCGCGGTAGTAGCCGATATGAGTGTCCTCGAGCGCGGCTTGCAGCTTGGGCGCCATGGGCAACAGGCCCATATTGGCGTTGAGGAAGCGGGCCAAGTCTGCCGCGCTGGACTTGACGCCGTAGGCTTCATCCGCCAACACGGCCGGAGTCAGCCGCGCGGGCCGGTCGTTCTTGTCGTAGCCCTGTGCGTAGTCGCGCATTCTCTGGAAAGGGACGTTGACGAAGCTGTTGTCCATGCCCAGCTTGGCGAAGAGTCTGCCTTCCACCGCCGCCGCATAGGGCATGCGCATGCTGGCGGCGGCGATCTGGCCCAGGACCCCGATGCCGATATTGGAATAGATCCGTTGGCTGCCCACTGGCTGTTTGGGACGCCAGCGCCGCATGAATCGCCGCAACTGGCCGGCGTTGTCGACGTTGTCCGGCACGAACAAGGGAAGGCCGGAGGTCTGAGTGCCCAGGTTCAGCAGCGTGACCCGCTCCAGGCCGCCGCCGCTCTGTGCCGGGAGGTGCTGGGTCACGGGATCGGCCAGCGAGAGCCGGCCCTCGGTCTGGGCGTAGCTGGCTAGCGCGGCGGTGAAGGTTTTGCTGAGCGAGCCGATCTCGAACAGCGTGGCGCTCGTCACCGGCCTTTGGTCGGTTTTAGAAGCGACGCCGTAGTTGTAGACCTGGACGCCGCCGTCGACGGCGAGGCCCACCGCCATGCCGGGTATGCCGTTTTTGCGCATCAGCGCCGGGATCTCCGCGTCCACGGCGGCCTGGGGCGAAGGCGCGGCTGCCAGAGCGTGAGCGGATAGTGCGGCGCAGAACAGCGGCAGGATGCGGCGATTGATTAAGGGCATGACGATGCCTCCATCAAGATATGGGAAGAGAAAGAACGGCGCGTCGGACGCGACGGAGGCCGGGCCGCGGTCGCCGCCTCTGCCGTTCCGGCTTGTCTGGGCCAGGGCTTGGAGTCTGTTTACGATCTAGCGAGACAAGGCGTTTTCAACGCGGTATCGCCGACGCGCAGCAGAGATCGTAAACAGGTGGTCAGGAGCGGTTCAGTGCCAGCAGCAATTGATTGACGCCGTCGCTCATGGCCTGGTAGCGCGTCTGTTTGCCGCGGGTCAGCGCCACCCATACCGCCGTCTGCCGTTGAGGATCAATGGCGACATAACTGAAGAAGCCGCCGCCGCCGGCGGTTTTTTGCAGGAAAGGTTGGGCGTTCGGCTGTTCGCGCAGAGCCACCCAGCCCAGACCCAACGCATCGGCCTTGCCGGGCACGTCCATGCCGGTAAGGCTGCGCAGCTCGGCGCGCTGATAGCGCATCTGGAAGGTTTGCTGATACAGGCGTTTGCGTTGCTCGTTCTGCGGCCGCACCAAGTCTTGCAGCCAGCGTTGCATGTCGGCGGCGGTGGAATAGACGCCGCCGCTGCCTATGGCGGCGCTGGTATTGACGCAGGGGCTAGTTTCCACGCCGCGCAGCAGGCGCGCGCACTGGGCGGGGCTGGGGCTGAAGGTGGTGTCGCGCATGGCCAGCGGCCCGGTGACGGTGTCGCGCAGCAAGGTCGGATAGGGCTTGCCGGCAGCGACTGCCAGCGCGTCGGCTAGATAATCGTAAGCCAGGTTGGAGTATTGGGCGCTCTGTCCTGGCGCGAATCGGGTCTTGGTCTTGACCAGCCAGCGCCAGCGCTGTTGCTGATTGGGCCAGACGAATACGGGCGTGTCGCGCGGTTTGACGCCCGGCAACTCGCGGGGCAAGCCGCTGGTGTGGGTGGCCAGGTGCAGCAAGGTGATGGGCTGGCCGCCCAAGGCCTTGGCTGGCCGGGCGCCGGCCGGCGCGAACTTTTGCAACGGGTCGTCCAGTTTGAGCCGCTGATCCAGCACCATGGCCGCCAGTACTTCGCTGGTCATCAGTTTGCTCAGGCTGGCGATGCGGAGCAATGAGTTGGCGTCCGGCGTCTGGCGGCTGCCGGGGCGGGTTTCTCCGTAAAAACGTTGCAGGCTGCCTTGTTTGTCTATCACCACCATTACCATGCCCACCGCCTGGCTGTCTTTGAAGATGCGCTCGGCGTGCTGGTTTAGTTGGGCGATGGGCATGGCGGCCAGGCTCGCGGCCGGCAGGGCGGCCAGGGCCAGGCTGATGAATCCCTTTGTTCTCATTGATCGTGCTTCCCTTGGGTGAGGCTGCGCATCATCGGCGCTGTCGATGGCATGCATTTTATGGGCGGCGGAAGCCGGCGGCATAGCGCGCAATCTGTAACGGCTGTAACCGATTGAGACGGTCTAGTCCAAAAGTACAGGCGTGCCCGGTTTTTGAGGTGCTATTACTGGCTAGTTGAAGTCCCTATCGCCGCCATTATCGGCCCCGCCTCGTCTGCGCCAAGGCGCCCGCCCCTGATTGACGACTTAGTGGCTGTTTGTTCGTCCGCTTCGCCCGTGCCGCTGCACGGAGAGGAGGAGAGACTCATGCTCTATCACATGCAGAGCAAGAGGTAGAACCGCTGGCAAAACCCGCTTGAACGTGCAAGCCCGCGCCCTGAGGCGGTGCGGCGCGTTGTCGTTTGCGCAGGTTTTGCCAGCTGCTGTTGCCGTATGGAGGACGCCGGCTTTGCGCCGGCGTTGGGGCAGCTGACTTACCTTTATGGAGGAAAGTGTCATGCCATCAGTCAATCAGTTTGCTTATGTGCCCAATACCAGCACTTACAAATTCGCCTATGGCGGGTCCATTCCCAATATGGCGATTGCCAATATGCCCAACGATACCAATTGGGCGCGTTGGACCATGCTCAACGACGGTGAGTACTACCGGATGTATTTCTTCAAGGGCAGCAGCGCGGATACCCTGTATCAGGCCGCGTTCAATCCGGCCACGTCCAAGTACGAGTTCGGCTTCCACTCCATCCCGGAGTTGAAGATCACCGGCGCGCCGCCGGACGCGGACGCCAGCAGCGTGTCCATGCTCTACGATGGCAGCACCAGCACGTATCGGCTGTATTTGCGGCGTTTGGGCGCGCCCACGGTGCTGTACCAGTTTGGCTTCAACCGTTCCACCAACCACTATGAGTACGGCTATAACTCCATTCCCACTTTGAACGTCACCGGCGCGCCGGGAGATACGGATTTCCACCGTTGGTCGATGTTGTTCGACGGCAGCACCTATCGCTTGTACGCCTTCAAGGTGGGCAGCGTGGACACCTTCTACCAGTTCGGCTACAACCCGCAGACCCAGGCGTATCAATATGGTCACGACTCCATTCCCATCCTGACCCTGGTGGGCACGCCGGCCAACAGCAATCTGACCAGTATGTCGATGCTGTTCGGGCAGGGCGATTACCGCTTCTATTTCCAGACCTTGTGAGGGGGCGGGCGAGGACGGCGGACGGCCGGGATGGCGGTCCGCCGGGGGCAGCTTGTTCGAAGTCGGTGGATGTTGAACAGGCGTTCAGGCCCGCAGGTCCACGATGGGCGGCGTTTTGCTGGTGATGGGGTCCAGCCGCCATTGTGCTCGCGTCGCCGGTATGAGCGCGACGGCGCAGGCGTCCGCCTGGCCGAGCAAGGCCGTCAGGCGCGAGCGCAAGGCCGCCTCCGCGGGGGCGGGCAGCGGGCCGGCCAGCAGCAGGGTCAGCCGCTCGCGGCCGCTTGGGTCGCGGTCCAGTTGGATCTGGAAGCCGTCTTCCGCGCCGGCCAGCTTCGCGAAGTCGTCCAGTTCGTAAGTGGTTTCATTGAGGCGGAAGGAGCGGCCGTCGCGACCGCGCAATTCCAGCCAGCGTTCACCGTCGCGCTCCACCCAGCGGCCGATGTCGCCCACGCAGTAGCGAAACACCGGAAAGCGCCGCCGCCAGGCGTTGCTGACTGCAATGCGGCCGTAACCGGCGTTGTCCGGCTGCAGGATCTCCACCGCCACCCGCGGCAGCACCCGAAACAGGCCGGGGCGGCGGCTGGCGTCGCTCCAGGCCCAGATGCCGGTTTCCGCGCCGCCGTATAGTGACCAGACCTGACCCGCGCCCAAAGCGGCGCGCAGCCGCGCGAGAGTGGATGCGTGCAGGGTTTCACCGGCGTAGAGCAGTTGCGGAATCTCCAAACGCTCATCCGCGGCCTCCAGGTGGGCGGCGAACAGCGCCAGCCGCGACGGGGTGCCCAATATATGGCTGGGGCGGAACTGCCGCGCCGCGGCCAGGATGTCGGCGTCGGCGGCGTGGGCGCTCATCGGCAGGGTGGTGGCCTGGCAGCGCTCCAGCACATCGTCGACGATGGCGGCGGTGCGGTAGAGGTTGGCGTAGCCAAACAGATTCAGGGCGATGCTGGCGGGGCCGAACACCCCGTCGGCGCGCAGCCGGTCCGCCAGCGCCTGTCGTTGGGCCAGGTTTTCCGCGATATCCACCGGGAAGGTCAGCGCCGCCTGGGTGCTGCCGCCGGAGCGCACCAGATAGAGGCCGGAAGCTTCCCGTTCCGGCGCAAACGACGCCAGCGCGGCTTGCAGAACCGCTTTTTCCAGCGGCTGCGCGGCGTCGGCGCAGTCTACGCCGCGGTAGAGCGTCTGATAGAAGGGATGGGCGCGGGCAAGCTCGAAACACTCTCGCAACAAGGCTTGCTGACGGGCCGGCGCGGAAGGCTGGGTCAGCGGCGCGTTCATGCCGGCAGCCTCGCCGCGTCTGTTTGCGGCAGTCCCAGCTGGATCAGCAACGGGCGATGGCGGGCTAGGAAGGCGCGCCGCTGCGCCGCGTCCGGCAGCGATTCTTGCGCGTAATCCAGCCAGCGCTGCGCCAGCATGCGAGCCAGGCGCAGCTCGTCCGCGTCCTGGCTGCCGGCATAGCGCAGCACGGTGGGCGGGGTGGCCAGCAGCCGCCAATCCCGGCACGGCCGGTGTGACAGGCTGTCCGCCAGAATGCGGAAGCGAATCAGCGGAGCGGACAGCACTCCGGCGCGCCCGCCGTGCGCGACAATCTCCTTCAGCACCCGATACCAGAAATCGATGCCCTCGTTCAAGCGCGCGCCGGCCACGTAGCGCTGCGTCAGCAGCCATTGCCGCCGCGCGGCCACATTGCTGGCCCGGCCCATGAAAAAATCAGGATGGCCGGCGGTGCGCAGCGGGCGCGGAAGCAGGAAAACTTCGTCCTCCAGGGGCTCCCACTCCGCGCGCAGGGCGTCCAGTTGCGGGAAGCGCTCCTCCTGCGGCACGCTGTCATAGCCCAGCACCGCCAGGTCCAGCCGGTGCTCGTTCATTTTTTGCTCCAGCAAGCGCAGGCAGTCCGGGCGGTAGCAGTCGTCCGCGTCCAGAAAGCTCACTAGTTCGCCGCCCGCCAGCGCCAGCCCTGCGTTTCGCGCCGCGCCGGGGCCGCTGTTGCGCGGCAGCCGCAGCAGCACGCTGCGGGTATGGCTTAAATCCTGAGCGTGGTGGCGCAAGGCGTGTTCCGCCGCCTCGGCGCTGTCGTCGGTGCTGGCGTCGTCAACGATGATGATCTCGTGCGGCGCTTTCTCCTGCGCCGCCAGCGAGGCGATGGTTTCACCGATGTAGGCTCGTTTGTTGTACAGCGGAATAATGACGGAATGCCGCATGAAGCCCCCTGTGCAAACCGGTTCAGGCCGCGGCGGCGGCGGAGTACAGCTTGCCGCGGCGTTGGTGCAGATTGATGATCAACTCGTCCGAACCGCGAAACACGCCGGGGCCGTAACTTTCCGCGTCGCGGCATAGCTGCATGCCCACCAGCCGGATGAGCTGTCGGCTTTCCGGGTCCTCGAATTCGCTTTGTTCAATATAGTTTTGAAACATGTACCGCGGCCATTGCTCCCGCACCAGCTTGCGCCAGGCGGCTTCACCGCAGGCGGAGCGCACCAGCGAGCCCAGGCCGCGTCCGCCGCTGCTGGGCTTGGCGATGAAATCGCCGGGAAGCGCCAACAGGGCTTCGGCCTCCTCCTGCGAAGCCGGCGCGAAGGAGGGGATCAGAAAGGGCCGGAGGGCGGCGTAATCATCGGTGTCCAGGCAGTCCCGCATGATGTCCTCCCGATTAAGGACCGCCAGAGAACGCTTGTCGTGCACCAGGATCAGCGTGCGGATGTCGTTGAAATAAGCGCCGCTATCCAGCAACTGATCCAGCGCTTTGTCCGGCAGTAGTGGCAGTTCGCTACGGTCCATTTCCAGAATGCAGCGATCCACTGCGCGGCCGTTCAGCCACAGTTTGCCGTTGCGGACGCTGAGCGCTTCCGGCCGGGCGGACAGAAAGTGAGCGCCGTCGCGCCGCAGCGTTTCTGCCAGCAGAAAAATCTCGGTGCCGGGCTCGCGGGCGTGCACAAGCGCCACCACGCAGCCGGGCGGGTGCCATTGACGCAGCGTTTGCAAGAAGGCGTCGTCTCCCTCAGCCTGGCCCAGCCAGTGGCTGATCATCCATCCGTTCATTGGATAGCGCGCGCCCACCTCGCAGATGCGCGGCAGGCCCCCGCGGTCGTAAATGAAGTCCGGGCGGTAAAATCCCACGCGGTAAGGCCGGCCGTGAGCGTGCAGCAGCAGCGCCTCCATCGCTTTGGGCAACTGATAAAGCGCCCGGATGCGAGGGTCCAGGAAATAGCGGCCGACGATGGCCCGGAACGCGGCGTCCAGCAGCGCGCTCAGACGATGCAGGCTGCTCAGATAGCCGGCGGATACCTCCACGCGGGCGCGCGCCAGCTGCTCCGGGGCGAATAGCGGCGGCGTGCCCGGCGGCCAGGCGGGCGGCGCGGCGGCGGCCTGGTCCGCCAGCCGCAAGAGCGGCGGTTCGGTTCCGCTCACAGCGCTTCCACCGCGACGTCCAGCGCCACCGTTTCCAGCACCGCCGCCTTTTGCTCCAGGTAAGCGCCGACGATGCCGTCCAGACTATAGCGTTCCAAATCCAGCGCCATGGCCCGCGCGTAGTGGCGGATGGCGTTCATGGCGTGAAAGAAGTGGTTTTTCTCGGTGGGGCCGCAGTGCACGCTGATCCAGCCCAGCGTACGAGTGGCGTCGCGCTCGGCGAAGCCCAGGGTTTGAGTCAGCCAGCGGCGGAACAAAGGCAGGATGAACTCCACTTCGCCGTGAGTGTAGATCTCGTGCGTCAGCGTGGTCAGCAGCGCAATGGCCAGGTCCGGCTCGCGCAGCGACTGATGGTCCTTCCAGCTCTTGAAGGCCTTGGCGCTGGGGTGGAGGTAGGCATGGGACAGCCACTGGTCATCTCCGACAATGCCCGTGGCCATGTTGTAGTACATCTGGGCGTGCAGAATCTTGTGCGTGACCGCCAGATCCTCGTCCACGATGCGGTTCAAGCAGACCATGGCGGCCAATAAAGCTTCGCGGTCCGCCACCGGCCGGCCGGTGTGAATGAGCAAGGTCATGCGGTTGCTGATGCCGGCCACCGTCATCGCGCTATTGTTGGTCTGGCTCCAGCTTTGAAAAAAGCGGCGCAAGGTCTCAGGACTTTGCCGCTGGGCGGTCAGGCGCGCAAAGCCGGCTTCGATTGCTTCAAAGTGGCGGCCGTGCCGTTCAAAGGCTTCCAGCAGCTCGCGTTTGAGGTGGGAGGCGGGCAAATCCCGCAGGACTGGCATGATGATATGGCTGAGATGATTCATGAGCAGGACCCCTTGCTGGCATTGAGTGCGCGCCGCGGCGGGCCGGACGGGAAGGCCGCTGGCCCGTTCCTTTTTCGGTCGGACAGACATCAATATGGTTTAAGGATCAGACTGCCGATATAGGTACTACCACGATATTGAAAATCCGCATGAATGATCTAATGGCGCTTGCCGCACCGTATATTGATTTGGCATTATTTGTCTTTTCCGGCAAGCGAGGCAGCGGAAATGCAAGCTCAAGTGATGACCGTCAAACAGGCAAGGTGGATTGAATGCCGTGCCGGCGTGGAAAGCCTGGATCAGGCGCTGGAACTGGTGGCGCTATGCGCGGAGCACGACGCGCCGTGCGTGCTGCTGGCGGAAGAAGCCTTGCCGCCGGCCTTTTTTGACTTGAGCAGCCGTTTTGCCGGGGAGTTCATCCAGAAGCTGGTCAACTACCGCCTCGCCGTGGCCGGCATGTTCGCAGACAGCGCCGCTTATGGGGAGAGATTTGGCGAGTACCTGAACGAAGCGCGCCAGGGCCGGCAGTTTCGCGTGTTTGACGGTAGGGAGGCTGCTCTGGCCTGGTTGGCGGCGCAGCATTGAGGGCGAAGCTGTAGGAAAAGCGGCGGTTCCGGGGGGGAGGCTGGCGTTGGGGAAGGGGCGCGGATGAGGGCAGCGGCCCCTGAGCGGGGCTGCCGGCTTTCAACCTGTTCACGATCCGCTGCGCTGCGGCGGGGCCGTCAGCATGACCTGTCGTTGCATGGAAACTGTTCTTGAGAACCATGTGGATAGGCGTGATCGGAACCAGAAGCTGGCCGGGTGCGGTGCTTTGTGTGGGGCGGATTACCGCTTGAGTTGACAATCGGGCGCCGTCAAAACGGGAAACTGTCATCTATCCAGTTCGCAGGCGAGGCCGGTGCCGGCGAAACCGCCGTACAGCTTCATTTGGTCCGGCTGCTTGCGGGTGATGAAGAAGCTGTCCGGCAGTGGCAAACCGGTGTTGCCGCGCGGCCAGGTCAGGAGCCCGCGCTCATCCATATAACCCTGAAAGCGCTGTTCGCCGCGAATCAACTCCACCGTCTGGCTCTGGCGGCTGAAGTGAAAGCGGGTGGCATCTGCGCAGTGGTAGCTGGCCTGCATCGCCTGCGGCTTGCAGCCGGCCGTCAGAGCCAGAGCCAAGCTGGCGAAGAGGAAACGGGCGGGGAGGGTCATGGGCGGCGAGTGGGCTTAGGACGGAAGGCCGCCAATATAGCAAGAGCGGCCGGCGACGGCTAGCCGCGCTCCCGGCGAGACTGGTCTATTCGCGAGGGAACGGTTAACATGCCGATCGATTTTTTGGCCGTCGCTCCAATGGCGGCCGCAAGGAGACAAGCATGTTTTCGCGAAAGGTGATGCTGGCGGTTTTGGGCGCGCTGACGCCGTTTGCCGCAATGGCGGCGGATATTTATATCGGCATGTTGAGCATGAACGAGGGGGCCATGCGCTTGACTCGCTGCAGCATCGGCAAGCCTGTCTATCTGCTGCTGAGCCGGGAAGGCCGGCCGTTGACGGAATGGCCGGGCGTGTCGCCGCAGGCGCTGGACGACAGGGCCAGAACCTCGGCCCGGATCTTGGGCGAGTTTGAGGAACGGGACGGCAAGCCGGCCTTGAGGGTGGAGGAAATCGAGGCGATCCGTTCTGGCGAGTCCTGCCATCTGGACGATTGGTTGGACCAGTAAGCCGCGCCAGAGGCGGAGCCGCGGTGATGTTGAGCAAAGGCAAGGCGGCGCTGTCGCTGTTTGCCTTGCTGAGCACGGGCTGATCGTAGAATGCGGGCTTTCCGCATCGGGGCTCGGTCTGGGGCGCGCTTCAGAACAGGGGGGATGGTTTGCAAGACGATAATGAGCGGGACCAAGGCCGGGAGGCCGCCGGCGCGCGTTTGCTGGTGCGCCCGGCGGTGGATGTGAGCACCTTGCTGCCGGGTTTGTTGCTGAAGAACAGCCCGCTGTTATTGATGGGTTTTTTTCTGTTGTTCATCGCCAGTGGCGAAAGCGACGGCAGGGAGACTCCCGGTTATGTGATGGCCGCCGGCATCTTGTTGTTGGTGGGCTGGCGGGCGGTGGCCGAGGCCTGGCATTCGATGCCGGTGGAGCAGGTGGACGGGGTGATGCTATTGGGCGACGAGTGGGTATTGACCCGGCAGGCGCCCAGCGCGGTGGTGGTGCGTCATTTGTGGAAAGCGCACTGGATGACGTTATTGCGCTGCGGCTCCAAGGATATCCCGGTGCGCTACCACCGGCTGGCTGCGGCGGACAAGCAACATGCGTTGGAACTGGCCCGCCGCTTCGGCGTCAAGGTGTGGACCAAGAGCGCGTGGGAAAAGCCCAAGCGGGTGTATTGGCGTTGAGAGCCTGTTCTCCATCCGCTCGCCCAGAGAGGGAGAGGCGCTGATCAAGGCCGGCGAGGCCTTGCCTTGCAGCGAGCAGGAGACGATGGCGCGTTTCAGTTCCGGGTCCAGTTTGATTTGCAGTTCCCGCATGGTGCGGGTGGCGCCGATGATGCTTCCGAACACCGGCGCATCCGGCCGCCCTTGCTCATCCAGGGCCAGGCTTTCGCTGTGGATGTCGTGGCCGGAGCCGGCGTTGTGCTGTGGGCCGCGCTTTCGAGCAGGACCAGCAGCTTGTCCATTGTGGCCTGTCGGCCCGTCTTCAGGGTGAATCCCCAGCTGTAATATGCGCCCAGCCTGCCCAGGTTTTTCCAACGGGCATTGAAGGATTGCGGCTGTAGATCGGCGACGCGCAGCGTCCGCGTCAGCGGAATGTCCGCGTGGTACATGAGCATTTCGAAGCCGTTTTCAACGCGGCATCGCCGACGCGCAGCAGATCGTGAACAGGTGTGAAGGCTTTCCCCTCCGCCCCGCCAGCGGCAGGGGCGGCCGCGTCCGGCATTTCCCAAGAAAAAACAGGAACTGGTATGATCCGGGCCGCTGGGGCTTTAGTCGTGCCGGCTGGAAAAATATTGGGAATCAAAATGTTGAGAGTTATTGCGTTTGTTTTGGCCTTGTTCGTTTCCTCTGCCCATGCCTCAAGCTGGGATTTCACTTATTTCAATCCCGATCAGGGCGCTTTGTTCATCGACAGCGACAGCATTGCCGAAACGCCCGAAGGCACGGTCAAGTTCTGGGCCTTGTGCGCGCCTCGTTTCGAGCGCGGCAAGCCGGTGGAGGCTTACGCTTATCGGCAGTCGCTGTACGAGGTGCATTGCAAGCAGCGCTTGCTGGCGATGCCGCTGACGGTGCGGTTCGACGTGGACGGCGCCTCAAGCGAGCAGGCGTTCGAGGAGGCGCAGATGGAGGATATCCAGCCCGATACGCAGGAAGATTTCCTGTGGACCTATATCTGCAAGCCGCAGCAGCGCCCGGAGATGGCGGTGGCGATGCGGCAGGGAATACAGATTTTTCTGCTGGAACAGCGGCGCTATGTCCGCGAGCTACTGGCGTTTCAGCATGGCAAGGGCCGTTGAACGGCGTGTTTCATGGCGCTAAAGCCTTTGGCATGATCGTTTTGCGCAAGACCATGCCATTGATGTTTGGCACTCTGTGCGTCACTGAATCACGCACAGGAAATCACACGCCATGAGAGTCGCTCCCCCCGGTAAATTGCTAGTGCCCAGAAACTGCGCCCAGCGTGAAGAGCTAAGGCTTGCCGAGGCCTCCAACTTGATCAAGCAGCTGCGGCAATGGCGGCATGATGCCGCCACGCTGTCACGGGTGGATTCGGTGGATTCGGGCGGTGTCGACAAGAAGGCCTTGTTCGCGTTGGCGCTGAAGAGTCAGCTGGAACAGAACAAGGCGGTGTCGGGCAAGACGCCGGTGAGCGCAGCCGGAGAAGGCAAGCACCTGGATCATATCCAGCGGCTGGTGGTGATAGGCGACAGCCTGTCTGATTCCGAAGGCCGCATGCTCAGCAAGAGCCTGGGGGTGATGCCCTCATCGCGTCAGTATTACGAAGGGCGTTTCACCAATGGCTTCGCCTGGCCGGACTTCCTGGCCTCCAAGGCCTACCTGGGCAAACCGCTGGTGAACTACGCCGAAGGCGGCGCGGTAGCCGGCAAATACTCCAAGTGGAACCCCGTTTTCATGTTCATTTCCCATATGGAGCGCCAGATCAACAAGCATGACTTCCAGCAGGGCGATATGGCGGTGCTGGCGTTGGGCTCCAACGACTATATGACCTTCGGCAAGACCGATGTGGGCAAGGTGATCCGGACGTATAAGCAGCAAGTGGACAAGCTGCTGGCCAAGGGGGTGAAGGACATTCTGGTGGTGGGCGCGCCGGACTTGTCGAAAACCGTGAACGCACGCAAGCAGCCGTCAGAGGAGGCCGCCAAGTTGAAGTTATTGTCGCAGGAGCACAACCGGCTGCTGGGCGAGGCGGTGGACACGCTACAGGCAAGCAGCATAAATGACGGGGTGACTATCCGTTTCTTCGACATCAGCGCCAAACTGAATGACCTGATGGAGCTGGCGGAACAGGTGGAGTACGACACAATGCACAATAAGCACGAGGGCTATATCGACCTGCCGCGCGTGCTTGGCTTCACAGGCGACGCGAGGCCGCTGGACAGCTCGCACCGCCACCTGTTCCACGACGAGGTGCACCCCAGTCAGGAGGTGCACCAGATCCTGGCCGCGCATATGACGGACTTTATCCGCGAGCAATACGGCAGGCCGGCCAAGCTTCAGGGCGCGGCCAGGTCCGCTAAATAGCGCAGGCCGCCGATGCCGGGGAAGAAGCAATATGCGCCGCCGCGGGTGGTGACCATCCGCGAGAAGCCCTTCAGCACGGTGTTGTTCTTGCCCATGCGGCCGGGCGCGGCCAGCGTGAAGCTGCTGTCCGCAGTGTTGTTGACGCCTAGGAACACATCTTCCCCGCTGATATTGAACACCGCGTTGCCGGCGTCAGGGTTGCCCGGTTCGGTTGCGGATTTGACGAAGTCGCTGAGCAGATTCCACTGGCTGCTGAGAAATTCGAACTGATTCCTCAGGCTGGCGTTGATGAAGTAGCCGATCAGCCCGCGCGCCGCCTGGGTGGGGCGGAGCGGGTCGTAAGCCGGGCCGTAAGGCATGGCCCTACGCACGATGCGGTGATGCGCGCTGTCTGTGCCCACCACCGCGCCGTTGCGAGGGTTGTTGCGGCGGATATGCGAGCCTATCGGGCATTTAAGGCCCAGGGTGTCGTCCTGGGACGGTTGGCTGTTGACGTAGTTGAAGTCGTTTAATTGGTCGGCGGGCAAGGTGGCGCCGGCCTCGTCCGGCCGCAGCGTCAGCGGGTTGCCGTTGCGCCAGCGTCCGCAGACCTTGGCCGCCAGCAGCTCGGGGTCTATGCCCGCCTTGGCCGCGTACTCGTTCAGAAACGCGTCGAAGCCGGCCACGTCCTGTTCCAGGATGCGGAAGGCGGCGTAGCTGCCGTTGCGGCTGAGCTGTTCGGGCTTGACCGAGTACACGCCGCCGCTTTGGTTGAGGTAGCCCAGCAGAAACTCCCCGGTGGCGACGACCTCCTGATCATCCGGCGCTTGGCGTTTGCGCGCCGGCGCGCCAGCGATGGTGGGCTGGGCAATGCTGTCGCGATAGCCGAAGTGCACCTGGTTGTCCGGCAGCGCTTGCGCGTCGTGGGCGGACAGCTCGCTGAAACCGCCGTCGAAGCTCTGGCGCAGGCGCGCGCTGAGGCTTTCCAGCAGCGCCGGGTCCTTGGCCACCCACAGGCTTAGCAAAACATGCACCCGGCCGCCATCGGCCAGGCCTCCTATCCACTGTGCCGGCGCGCTGTCGCCCACGTCGCCGACGGCGCTGGCGGAGGCCGCGCTGGTGGCGCCCAACTGGAAGGCCGGATCGAAGCTGGCCAACTGTTCCGCGTCGACGCCCAGCGCGGCCAGCCCGGGACAGGTGAAGCCGATGTTCAGAAAGCAGCCGGGTTTTTTCAGCCAGCGTTCCGCGGTGGTGACGCGCGGCAGGCCGTCCTGTCCGGTCACGAGTTTGCGGATGAAGCGGCCGGCGGCGGCCGGATCGCGAATGCTCAGGACGAAGTGCCGTGCCAGGTCCACGCGGTAGCCGCGCAAAATCGTGCCTTGGATATCGTCGTATTGGAGAACGGGGCTGTTCATGGCGGGCCTTTCAGCAAGGGCGGGCGTGGACCGGGCCGCGCGCGGCGCAAGCGGGGGCCGCCTGCGCCTGGCGAAGGTGGGTTATCCGAGCGCGGCGAGTATGGTCTGCACGGTGTACGGGTAGGCCTGGTACAAACCGTTGTCGTTCTGAGTGCCGTCGCCGTTGTTGGGCGGTTGCTGGGAGGCGTCGTTCTTGGTGACGAAGGCCTGGAAGGCCGCCACATTATTGGCCACCGGAGTCAGCGCTTTGCCGCCCACCACGAATTGCAGCAAGGCGTCGAAGACGGTGCCCACCTGAGCGACGAAGTCGTTGATGTAGGCGTCGAAGTTGCCGTCGTATTCGGTGATCACCGCGATGACGTAGTTGTCGCCGGCTTGGCCGGTGGGCTGCAAATTGGCGGCGGAGCGGTCCAGCAGCAGGGTGCGCGCGTAATGGACTGTGCCGATGGAGGTCAGCGCCTCATGCAATTTAGGCTGGTATTCCGCCAAGGTGGCGGCGATGGCTTGCAAGCTGGTGCCGGGGACGACCGGCATCAGCAGAGTGAGCGGGCTGGCCATGAGCTTCTCCCTAAGGGGTTTGGGAATTGAAGCCTAGCAGCGCGACTTTGACTGTCAATGTGATTTTATTCGTTTTGCAAGTCAAATGCCTTGGCTTAGGTATTCGTACTAAGGATTTGCCCGATGGCCGCGCCCGACGCGAACGGAGGCGGCCGGGCGCTCATTTTCGATTGGTCAAGGACACGCCCGCCGCCGCCAGCGCGCCGCCCGCCAGCATGGACGCCAAGATGGGTTCCCCCAGCAGCCCCGCTGACAAGATCACGCCGAAGGCGGGTACCAGATTAGTGAACACGGCGGCGCGCGACGGGCCGATTTCCCGGATGCCCTGGTAATACCAGATGAAACCCACCACGGTGCCTATGGCGCCCAAGTAGAGCATGGACAGCCAGATCCGCCATCCAAAGGAAGCCCACGGAACGGAGCCGATTTCGCCGGCCGCGCCCAGGGACAGGAAGGCCAGCCCCCACAGGGTGGCGTAGGTGGTGGCCGCTATCGGGCTCAGGGTTTCCATCGCTTTGCGCGAACCCAGCGTGTAGGCCGCCCAGCTCAGCACCGCCAGGCTCATCAGCGCCTCCCCGGCGCCGAAGGACTGGCTGAAATCGTGGACTGTGCCGGCAAGATCGCCGCGGGTGATGACCACCATGGCGCCAAGCAAGGCCACGCCGATGCCGGCCCAGCGGCGCAGACCCAGACGCTCCCGGAAAATCAGGCTAGCGGCCAGCGCGGTCATGATGGGATTGAGGCTGACGAACAAGGCGGTGCGGCCGGCGGGTATGCGCGCCAGCGCGCCGAAGAAACAGGCGTTGTAGAGAAAAATGCCGGTGAAGCCCAGAAACGCGGTGACGGCGATCTGAGAGCGATTCAGCCGCGGCAGCCCGCCTTCCAGCCTGTAAGCCACCAGTACCAGCAGCAGAGCGGCCACCAGGAAGCGGCCGAAGGCGGCGGTCATCAAGGGCATGGACTGCGCCAGCACTCTGCCGGCGATGAAGGTGCCGCCCCAGAACAGCGCGGTCAGCGCCAGTTTAAAAGTCAGGGCCGGTCTGAGAGCGGCGTGCCCGCGCGCCGGCTGCGCGGCGATGGCGATAGAGCTTGGGTGGGTCATGGTGGGCGCCGGGCAAGACGTCCGGCCTCCTGATGCTATGTGGGTGCGTATATACTATTGATTGTTTCAATTCATGGAAAAATGAGCTTTTGCTCATGGGCGGGTGAGACGGTCATGACCTTTACGCAGTTGGAAATTTTTGCGCTGGTGGCGGAGCTGGGCGGCTTTACCGCGGCGGCGGACAAATTGGGCATTAGCCAATCGGCGGTATCGCACGCGATCAAGCAGTTGGAGAAGGAATGGGGGCTGACGCTGCTGACGCGCGGCCAGGCCGGCATAGAAGCTACCGAGGCCGGAAACAGTCTGTTGTTGCGCGTGCGCGAGCTGCTGGGCGTGGCCGAGGCGATTCGTCAGGAAGCGTCGGCGGCGCGCGGCTTGAACCGCGGCGTGCTGCGCATCGGCTCCTTCGGCACGACATCGTCGCTGTTGTTGTTGCCGCGCATTCTCGAACAGTTCCGCGCCGCCTATCCGGAAATCGACGTGTTCGTGGAAGAGGGCGAGGACGACGAAGTGGCGCAGTGGGTTAGCGAGCGCCGGGTGGACGTGGGCTTCGTGGTGCTGCCGGACGAGCGCTTCGACACCTTGCCGCTGGTGGAGGACCAGTTCGTGGCCCTGATTCCGGCAGACCATCCGCTGGCCGGCCAGCCGGCGGTGGAGCTGGCGGATTTGTGCGACATGCCTTTCATCATGACCTTGGCGGGCAATACCACGCTGATTGAGAGACTGTTTGAAAACGCCGGATTGCGGCCCATGGTCAAGCATCGCTATGCCCAGATCATCACCATCGTCAAAATGGTGGAAAACGGGGCGGGTGTGTCCATCGTCGCCGATCTCGCGGTGCCAGCGCCTTTGCTGGCGTTGTGTCCCGGAGTGGTGAAAAAGCCGCTGGCGCCGAAGGTCAAGCGCGCGGTGGGTCTGGCGGTGCCCAGCCGGAAGCACGTCAGCCCGGCGGTGGCGGCTTTTCTACATACTTCCAAAACCATGGCCAAGAGCCTGCGCGACGGCTCGCTGGGCGGTTTGTGAGCCGGTGCCAGGCGGGGAGACCGCGCAGTGGCGGCGGAATGCCGGCGGCTAGCCCGCCATGCGCTTCATCACGCGTTCGATTTCATCCTGCAGCCGGACAACGTCTATGGGCTTGGTCATGAACCCGTCCATGCCGGCGGCCATGGCCGCTTCGCGGTCCTCCTGAAACGCCCCGGCCGTCAACGCGATGATGGGCGTGGCGCGCTTGTCGCTGTCGGCGTGCACCTGACGGATGAACTTGCAGGCGGTGATGCCGTCCATCACCGGCATTTGAACGTCCATCAGAATGAGGTCTATATCATGGTGCTGCCACGCGTTGATCACTTCTTTCCCATTGGATGCGGTGTAAATCCGGTGCCCGTGTTTTTTGAGCAGGATGGTGACGATGTCCAAATTGATTAAATCGTCATCGGCCACCAGGATGTTCAAGGGAGACGGAGGGGCGGGCATGGGCTTCGCATCCTGCGGCTCCAGGCAGGGCAAGGCGTCAAGCGGCGCCGGGCGCAGGGGAAGGTAAACCTGAAAGACCGAGCCTTTGTTGAGGGCGCTTTGCACCTCTATCCGGCCGCCCGTTTTCTGGGTCAACTGCAAGGCGATGGTGGTGCCCAGGCCGGTGCCGCCAAAGCGGCGGGTGGTTGAGGCGTCCGCTTGGGAAAAGGGTTCGAACAACTTGGCAAGGGTGTCCTGGCTCATGCCAATGCCGCTGTCCCGGATAATGATCACCACGTTCTCTTCCGTGGACAACACCGTCAGCCAGACCCCGCCCTGAACGGTGAACTTGATGGCGTTGCCCACCAGGTTCATCAAGATCTGCCGCACCCGGAAAGCGTCGCCGATAAAGGTCTGCTGGATAATGTCCGGGTATTTCAGCTGCAGGGAGATGCCCTTTTTGCTGGCGCTTAGTTGCAGAATATCGATCACCTGTTCCGCCACTTCGCGCAAAGAGAAGGGCGCTTCTTCCAACTCCAGCGCGTTTTGCTCCAGCTTTGCCGTGTCGAGAACATCGTTGAGCAGGCCCAGCAAGCTTTTGGCGGAGTGGTTGACGGTTTTGAGCATGCCTTTCTGCTTGTCGTCCAACTCCGTGTCTTGCAATAAATCGGTGTAACCGATGATGGCGTTCATCGGCGTTCGGATTTCATGGCTCATATTGGCCAGGAAGGCGCTTTTGGATTTAACGGCCGAAAGCGCGCGGTTTTTGGCTTCAATCAAAGCGAACTCCGCCGCTTTTTTCTCCGAAATATCCAGTATCACCCCGTCAATCAACAGCAGCGCGCCGTCGTCGTCGTATACGCCGCGGGCGCTTTCCAATACCCAGCATTCTTCTTGATTCAGGCCGAGCAGGCGGTATTCGACGACATAAAGCTGATGCTGCTCCAAAGCGTAGCGAATGGTTTCACGCACCCTTTCCTTGTCATCCGGGTGAACGATGTCCAGTAACTGAATGCGGCCGTCCAAGAAGGATTTTGCTGGCCAGCCGCATAGTTTTTCTATGTTCTCGTTGATGAATATGGTTTTCCACGGCTCCTGGAAGTGGCTGCGAAAGGCGACGCCGGGGATGTTGTCGATCAAGGTGCGAAACTGACTTTCACGTTCTTCCAGCTCCTGCTGGATGCGGTGACGCGCGCTGATGTCGCTGATGAAGCCGACGTAAATCACCTGCTCGGGCAGCAATACCTTGCCTATCGATAAGCGGATGGGGAACTGGCTGCCGTCCTTTTTGAGCGCCATCTCCTCGCGTTCCTGGCCAATCAATTTCGCGATTTGGGTTTCCATGTAATCGGCAAGAAAGCGATCATGTTTGGAGTGGTACGGCTCCGGCATCAACAAATTGATGTTCTTGCCCAGCAACTCTTCCACCTTCCAGCCAAATAGCCGCTCCACCGCGGGGTTGGCGCTCAAGATGCCGCCTTTCTCGTCGAAGGTGATGATGCCGTCCAGCGAGGTGTTGAACGTGGCTTGCAGCTTCAGTTCGTTGCTCAGCGTTCTTTGATACAAGGGGCGGTACCGCAACAACACATTGCACACGAAGACGATATTGCCAAGCATGAGCACGGTGATGGCGATGGCGACCGCCAAGCCCGCATTGTCTTCAAAGGGGCTGCGGAAAGCCGGGTCCCGCGTGCCGATGAAGCGGGCTGCCTCCATGCCGAAATAATGCATGCCCGCAATGGCGACCCCCATGACCCCGCCGCTGAGCAGCGTCATCCCTCCCTTGCCGATTTTCTTATTGTCCAGGCCAAAACGTATCCACAGCGACAAGGTGCTTAGCAGCACGGCGAGCAAGATGGAAACGGCGAACCAGAAGGGATCGTAACGCAGCAGCGGCGTCATGCGTATGGCCGCCATGCCGGAGTAGTGCATGGTGCCGATGCCGCTTCCCACCAGCACTCCGCTGATCAACAGCTGTTTTCCGTTGATTGTGGGCTGAGACAGCAAGTGCAGGGCAATGAACGAGGCGGCGACGGCGGGCAGCATGGACAAGAGAGTGGGAAGCAGCGCGTACTGGATTGTGCTGCAAACGCTGAAGGCCAGCATGCCGACAAAATGCATGGCCCATATGCCGCCGCCCATCGCGCAAGAGCCGGTGGCCAGAGCGACCCAGCGCAGCCAGCGCTCGCTGGCTTCGCGAGCCAGGCCGGCTATCTGCAGCGCCAAGCAGGAGGTAAATATGGCTACCAGTAAGGAGAGCGCCACCAGCCACAAGTTGTATCTGGTTGGCAAAAACAAATAGGACTGGTAAGCGTCAATGAAAAACGAGCTGAGCATGACCTCCCCATTTTCAATAGCTTCTTCACGCTGTGCCAATGAGCCGCAGGGGCTTTTCTCCGGTATAGACAATGCAGGCATTGTCGCACCAGCGTTGTGCAGGAAGGTTATTCTATCCGCCGCCCCGCGCAATGCGGGAATCTAGCGCTGCTTTGGCAACTACAGTGACTAGATTTTGCCCGTGGAGAGTGAATGCCTCCAAGGCTGATACCCGGGGTGCCCACGGGAGCCTGAGCCGTCCAAAACCTCTACCCGGAGTCTTGTTTTAGCGGGGTGAACTTTACTATCTATAGAAGATATCGATAGGTGTATGCATGCCGGAGTGGATATCTTGCCAGACCGATTTGAAGCCAAGCTGCGGGTAGCCATTACCGTCTCCATGTTGTTTGTAGCCACGTTGTCGTTTTCTATCTGGAAGGTTGTGGATAGCGCTAAGCAAGCAGCGCACTGGCTGACGAACAGCGTGATGGTCGCGGACAAGCTGGCGCACATCCGCGGCTTTACCGTGCATGCGGAAATCAGCACCCAGAATTTTCGCCTGACAGGTGATGAGTCCAATCTAAAAGAGCGCGATAGGGCAATTGAGGCGCGCGAACGGTTGCTGACGCAGATTCGCACCCTAATCGGCGACAACCCCAGGCAGCTTGATCGGTGGATGGCGCTGCGCAGGGTTGTCACTCAGCGGGTGGCGATCTCTCGTGAGGTGGAGCGTTTGTACCGTCAGTACGGTGGAACCGCCGCCAACGCCTACGCTACGAGCGCGCCGCTACGCTCCACTCGCATGCAGGTATATAGCTTACTGGACGAAATGGACAATGAAGAGCACCGCGTGCTAGAGGGGCGGCTGGTTGATTACGAGCATTCACAGCAGTGGCAAATATGGTGGAACAGCCTGAGCGGCATCACGCTCTTTTTGTTGTTGGGCGGGACTTATTTCATGGTGCGGCGGCAATGGCGGGCCCTCAGCATTAGCCGAAGAGCGCTTGCCTCCAGCGAGGAAAACCTGGCCGCCACGCTGCATTCGATTGGAGATGCGGTAATCTCCGTTAATGCCAGTGGCTTGGTGACCCATTGCAACCGGGTAGCCGAATTCCTCACAGGCTGGCCTGCCGCCGAGGCTGCCGGTTTGCCGCTGTCACACGTATTAACCGTATGCCGGGATAAAGACGAACGGTCTATCGACTTGTTCGCATGCGGGACAAGAATGGTGGCGCAGGCCCAGCACATACCGGAGTCCTGGAATGGGGAACTGGTGGCGCGCGATGGCCAGCAGCGTCCGATCAGCTACACCGTAGCGCCGATTATGGCCAGCAGCGGCCTGGTGAACGGCGTGGTGGTTGTATTCCGCGACTGCACTGCGGAGCGGGATGTCCGGCGGACCATCCTTGCGCATAATGCCTTGCTTGCCGAGCGGGTCCAGGACCGATCCTTGCGCTTGCGCGAAAGCGAAGCGCATTTGGACGCCATCCTCAGCGCCGTGCCGGTGCTGATCGCCTATGTCAATGTCGATCGCCTTTATGTGTATGTCAATGAGCAGTATCGGCTGCGCTTTGCCCCCCAGCATGCGGACATCACCGGCTACGCAGTAAGCGAGATTCTAGGGGCGGAACGTTATGCCATAGCCTGTCCATGCATTGACAAAGTGCTGGCCGGCGAGCCGCTTAACTATGATTGGCAGCCTTTTCCAGGGATTTGGCAGAACATCCGCTATGTGCCCAAGCGCAACGAGCGGGAGGAGGTCGTTGGTTATTATGTGCTGGGTATCGATGTGACCGAGCGCAAGGCGGCAGAGGAACATATCCAGCAGCTGAACAGCGAGCTATCGCGGCAAGTGCATGAGCTAGAGCATGTCTCCCGCGCCCTGCGCACCCTGAGCGCGGGGAATCGCGCCATGCTGAGGGCCAAGGATGAGCAGCAATTGCTGGATAGCAGTTGCAGGGCCATCGTTGAGGCCGGCGGTTATAGCACGGCGGTGATCTGGTATGGCGACGCAGATGCGCAAGGCATACAGCCGATGGCTCAATGCGGTTTTGCCGGTGAGCTGACTGAGCTGGCGGGCATCGTTCTGGGCAGGGCGGACGCTGCTGGCGGCATCAGCATCACGCCCACTGCGGTGCGCACCGGTAAGGTTCAACTGGCGCGCGATATGCAAAGCGATATCCGGTATGAGGCGCTGCGGGCCCTGCTGCATGGGGCGGCATCCGGCTTGGCTTGCCCGTTGCAGGTGGATGGCCGCGTTATCGGCGCATTGACCATTTACGACAGGCAGGCGGATACCTTTGACGACGACGAGATCGACTTGCTGATCGAAGCCAGTGCCGACCTGGCATTCGGCATCGGCTCCTTGCGGGCGCAGAGGGAACGAGAGCAGGCCCGCATCGCCATGCAGCAAATGCTGCGCCATGATCAACTGACTGGCTTGCCCAATATGCTGCAGTTTGAAGAGGCGCTGACGTTGGAGCTTGTGCACGCAAGCCAGGAGGACCGCACGCTGGCCGTGCTGCAATTCAATATCGAACGTCTGGGAGAAATCAATGAGGTGCTTGGTTTTGCTCAGGGAGATCAAATCTTGCGTGAGTTCGGCGCGCGCCTGACGGCCTGCCTGCCGGCTGCCGCGTTGGCCGCGCGCGTGCGAGGCGACGAATTTGCGGTATTGCTTCCCGGCGCGGATGGACAGGAGGCACTGGTATTGGTCACTGCGGTCAACTGGGCGATGACTACCGCTTTTGAAGTGGCGGGGCTGACGCTGGATGTTGCCGTAAGAGTGGGAATGGTGCTGTTCCCTCAACATGGGAGGAATGTACACGATTTGCTGCGTCACCTGGACAAGGCGACACAGCAGGCCAAGCAGCGAGGCGTGGCTTATTACTTGTACGAACCGGGCAAGGCCGAGACGCAAGCCGAGCGGCTGGTGTTGGCCAGAGAGCTACGCCACGCCATAGTGCAGGGCGAACTGCGACTCTATCTGCAGCCCAAGGTCAGCCTGGCCGACGGCCAGGTCTGTGGCGCCGAGGCGCTGGTGCGCTGGCAGCATCCGCGGCACGGCTTGTTGGCGCCCAGCGCCTTCATCGATATCGCCGAACGATCCGGCCTAATCCACCCGTTGACCGAGTGGGTCGTGACCGCGGCGCTGGATTTGCTCCAAGTTTGGCAGCGGCAGCAGCTAATGCTGCCCATCGCGGTGAACCTGTCGGTGCGCAATCTGCAGGATGACACCTTGCCGGACAAGCTGCGACTTTGGCAGGAGCAGCGTTCGATTCGCACCGGTTTGTTGGAGCTGGAAATCACGGAAAGCTCCATGATGCTGGATCCGGAGTTGGCGCTGGCCTTGCTGCAAGAGCTGCGATGCGCCGGCGCCGCACTGTATGTGGACGATTTTGGCACAGGTTACTCGTCGTTAAGCTATTTACAAAAATTGCCGGTGGACTACATCAAGATTGATCAGTCCTTTGTGATGAACATGTCCCAGGACAAAGACTCAGCCATGATCGTGAAATCCACCATCGAACTTGTGCACGATCTGGGGCGGCTGGTGGTAGCGGAGGGCGTGGAATCCGCTGCGGATTGGCAGAGCCTGCGCGAAATGGGCTGTGATTATGCGCAGGGGTTCTTCATCGCCTCGCCAATGCCGGCGGAGGCGTTTGCCGCCTGGATACGCTCTTTCCAGGCGCCATAGTGTCGGAAGGCTTCCCGTTTGGAGCCCGGCGCTTCGAGTCCATCATCCATACCAGAACTGAGTCCTAGGAACGCAGGATATACATACGCTTTAAAGCGAAGCCCGTTCCAGAAATTTCCTGATCTCGAGCGAGTAGGCGCCAGGATGCGAGAACCTGAACATGTGGCCGGTGTGCGGCATGATGACTTCCTGCGAGCCCTTTATGCCGTTGAGGAGGATCTTCGCGGCCTCTTCGCCGATCAGCTTGTCTTCCCCGGGCGTCAGGATCAGCGTGGGGACCTTGATCTTCTTCAGCCGTGCCGTATAGTCCGCCTTTTCGATTGAGCGCATGCGATTGACGTAGGCTTTGTGAGGCGTTTCCTTGACGAAGAAGGCGCGAGTCTTCCCGGTAGACCAGGGAATCTCCCCCTCCTTGTCAAACGATGAAGCCAGCTGCGCTGCGTGAACCCGAAGGGTTATCAGTCGGTAAAACGGTCCGGGGAAGAATGGAGCAAGCGCTGCCAGCGTCTTGAGCAAGGGCGACGTGATCGGACTCTTTGCAAAACCGCCAGAGATCACCAGACCTTTAAGGCCCTTCGGCTGTTGCGTCGCCACCGCGATT
Organism: Chromobacterium sp. Rain0013; assembly: GCF_015291765.1. Lineage (NCBI taxonomy): Bacteria > Pseudomonadati > Pseudomonadota > Betaproteobacteria > Neisseriales > Chromobacteriaceae > Chromobacterium > Chromobacterium sp. Rain0013. The sequence continues at coordinate 3,545,781 of NZ_CP031514.1, read as the reverse complement.
GAGGAGACTGCGCCGTAGGAGTCGCCAACTAAGACATAGCTCTCCAAGTCCTTCACCTGGTCAATAATAAAATCGGCCAATGTTTCCAGTTCGTAGACATCGTCCGGCAAGCGCAGGGTGCGCATGGCGCGACCCCGCAAGCAGGTCAGTTGGTTAAGCTGCCACGGGGCCCCTGCGAAGCAAGGGATCATGACCAAGGTGGGCTCAGTTTTCATGGGGTGTTCTGGCGAGTTGAATAAACGACGACCCAACTCTAGGAGGACTACGGCATTCGATCCAATGGCATCTACGCATCATGTCGATGCACGAGATTCATGGCGCGGCACCGGCCGCAGCAAGCCCCCGCCGATGTCTAGCTGGCGATCATCATGTTTGTAATCCACTCAACGGAGGGCTCGTTGGCGCGCCCGCGGGCTCGAATAACGAGCACCTCCCAAGTTGGTAGCGCCAAGGGCAGCTCAAAAAGGCTAAGCTGGGCGGTCTCCTGCATCCGTATTGCGACCCGCTCGGCAACAACGGCAATCGATTCCGAAGCGCCTACCATGAACGGAACAGCCAGAAAGCTCGTGCAGACGGCGCTCACCTTGCGGGTATGACCGAGACGCTCCAAAGCATCGTCGACAGCGCCCCGTGTATCGCCGCGCGGCGATACCAGAAGGTGAGGCAGGCGAGCGAAGTCATCCAGATCCATGTGCAGCGTCTTGCCTCGCTTGATCAGAGCTGGATGACCCTTGCGTGCGATGCCGATAAAACGCTCCTTATGAACAAGCTGGCAATCAAAGCGCTGCGGGATCTGAGCAAAAGAGCCCGACCCCAGTACGATATCGAGTTCACCGGCGTCCAACATGCGCAAGGCGGATTCGCGATCGGCCGGCCTGAGCTTCAGTACGACGTCCGGTGCCGCGGCCTGGATCATGGCGAGAACAGGGGCGATGACGGTCAAGATGGCATGATCGGTAGCCGCTACGGAGAGCGTCGCTTGCAAACGGCCTGGGTCGAACGGGCCGCGTGGGCTGGCAACGAGCCTGACCGACTCGAGTGCCGCCGCCACTCTTGGCATTAGCTCTATAGTCAGAGGCGTCGGCACGATCCCACGTGGGTTACGAGTGAAAAGCGGATCATCAAAGGCAGTACGCAACCTCGATAAGGCGTGACTGGTTGCAGATTGAGACAAATGCAACCTTGCGGCAGCACGGCCGACGTGCCTTTCGGCCCACAGCGCCTCAAGGACAACCAGAAGGTTGAGATCGAAACGCGTCAGATCGAGGAGCTTCATGCTGTTTGGACCCTTTGTTCATAATTCGATGTACGGAGCTTTCGTACCGTCCTTTCGGGATGGTCACCGTACGCAATAAAGACAGCGTGGTATCTGGGGGCAATGCTTATCGGGCGCAGGCAGGAGAGCCGCCCGCAGCGTCCCGCGCGCGCCCGACACCAGTTCTAGGTCGTGCTCTTTCTCTTCGGTGCTTCCACGCGGCCGATCAAGCCCTCCGCAGGCTAGCTATTTGAGTGGTCGCTTCATCCGTTATCAACGGAGCAGTCTAGGCGTGCAAATCGATCAAGGAAGAAGGTCATGACATGGCGGTATGGTGGAATGCTATCGGACCATATCAGTCGTTCTCCTCGCAATAGCCAATTTACTGAAGAAGCCGGTTCTGTGGCTTATAAGTTAGGCGCGGCGGTTATCTAGGTGCAAAAGAGCTGTAGCGAGATCCCGGTGGTGATTAGACCGCCGGCGGCAAACCGGCATTGCGACGGAGGGGCCGTCGCTAGTTGTATCCGCTCATCAAATAGTCGCCGTTATCCCATTGCGCGGTGGTCTCTGGTTCATCTGATAACGCCAAAATAGCTGGTCGAGTTTCTTGCTGCCGTATTGGCCGCCTTGGTCGAAATGAAGCAACACGGGCTTGGGACCGCCAAGCTATCTATGCGCATGCTCAAGCGCGTGGATGAAGTCTGTATCCGACCACCCCTCTCCCTGCTCGTCACCCGACGAGCGAACAAATCCAGCGCCACGGCCAAGTGGCGCCAACAGCCAGCGACTTCCAGTGGTTCGTGCACCTCTCGTGTAGAGAAGCAGCTTCCATGTATGTCATTGGAATTAGCGGACAAAACCCTCCGAAAACCAAGCGCAGAACGAATATCCGGGGCGAAGACAGCCCCAAACGGGCTCTGCGGCATGGGCTGTTTTTAGGATTAATCCTATGTGGCCAAAGTAAGGGTCTGGATAGTATCCGCCTATGCAGAACCGGTAGCGATTGCGTCTGGTCTGTTGCCTCCTGAGTTCAGGTTGGCATTGAGTTCAACACTTTTAAGGTAACGATATGAAAAAGGCAGTAGCTCTCGCATTGATTTCTGGCGCAATGGTTCCCGGTCTGGCCTTGGCCGCGGATGGGAACATGAGCTTTACCGGCAATGTGACAGCCAATACCTGCGTGATTAACTCTCCTGATCTGACTATCGACATGGGCGACGTACCTGCCAGTGCGCTGGCAACTCCGGGCGCGCGTGCAGGCCAGACACGGTTTGAGATTGCGCTGACGGGGTGTACGGAAGGCGTGGCTAAGGTTGCCGCCAAGTTTGAATCAGGAACCGCGGATTTGAGCACGGGCAGACTAGGGCTAACCGCTGATGTTAATCAGGCGAAGAACGTACAGATCGCCATCTACGATATGGCTGACGCGGAGAACAAGTTTGGCCAAGCGCCGCCAACCTCTTCTTATCAGGACATCATCGGCGGCAGCGCCACCCTGCGCTATAGCGCGTGGTACGTTGCCACCGGAGTGGCCTCGGTGGGCACTGCCAATGCTGCGGCGACTTATACCTTGGCGTATGAATAAGGCGCTTCCATGATCTAAACGGATGCTTCACGGCGTAAGCCGAGGCTGCCATCACGCGCTATTAGGCTGGGCAGCCTTTTCGCTGACATTGGTATTGATCGCCACACATCTGTGTTGGAAGGAATAGGTATGCGCGGAATGCGCTTGTGAGGTCCGGAGAGGTTTGAAAATGAAAGTTCTTAGTGGTGCCGTCTGGTTGATTCTGCTTTTTCTGCACGCAAATTCTGCCACGGCAGCCGTCATGCTGTATGGCACCCGTGTCATTTATGATGCGGGAAAGCGGGAGCAACTAGTCCGCTTGAGCAATGAAAGCGACAGCCCTTTATTGATTCAGGCTTGGCTGGATGATGGGGTGGAAAAGGCAGTTGCGGAGCAGAAGGTGCCATTCATTCTTACGCCGCCGGTATTTCGCATGTCTGCACGGCAGGGGCAAGTTTTACGTATGCAATATACGGGAGAGGCCTTGCCGGAAGATCGTGAATCGGTTTTCTATTTGAATGTTTTGGAAATACCTCCCAAGCCAAAAATTGATAATGGACAGAATACCTTGCAACTGGCATTGCGCAGTCGCGTGAAAGTATTCTTTCGTCCAATAGCCTTGGCCGAAGGGCCTAAAGATTTGGGTGGCAAGCTGAAGTGGCGGCTGGTCAAAGAAAATGGGGCTACCGCCTTGGAGGTGCTTAACCCTACTGGCTTTTATGCGTCTTTTGCGAATGCGAGTGTTCAGGCAAAGGGCAAGCGGCACAGCTTGGAAACCAATATGTTGGGTCCAGGAGAAACGCGTATCTTTCATTTCACCTCGCAGGTGCCTGGAAACGTGGATATGGAGAAAGTGGAATTTAACCTGATAAACGATATTGGGGCGAACGCTTTCAGTATATTTACGCTGCAGGATAAAAATAAGAATTGAAAGACCGGAAGATGAAGCCTGCTCACCGTAAAATATCCGCCTGTCTTATTGTGTTCGCTTGTGGTGATGCTTCCGCGCGGAATTCCCCGCCTCAGGCTGAAAATAAACAAGAGGCCGTCATATTTAATGATGTTTTCCTGTTTGGCAGCGATAAAGTGGACGTCAGCCGGTTCGCTACGGAAACCCCGATTGAACCGGGCCTGCATCGTGTTGAACTCTATGTAAACAACGTCGGCATGCAGACTCGAGATATTCTTTTCGTCAAGCAGCCAGGACAGAGCAATGCCTATCCCTGTTTTTCGCAAAGCACTTTGCAGGCATTGGGTGTGGCGGTAGAAAAATTCAACGCGGATCAAAAGGCTCTGTTCAGCAAAGCCGATGACTGTGTAGCCATTAATTCGCTGTGGCCTGACGCTAGCAGCGAATATGACAGCGCGCAGCAAAGGCTTAACCTTAGCTTGCCACAGATGGCGCTGTCCAGGCGGAGCCGTGGTTATGTGGACCCGTCGCAATGGGATACTGGTCTGAATGTCGCCTTCGCCAACTACCGCGCGAATACCTACTATTCCGAACTGCAAGGTGGCGGTAGCTCACGCAGTGATTATCTTAATCTGACCGGTGGCATCAATCTGGCGGGAATGCAGCTTCGTTCTGAGGCGAGCTATACGGGACGTTCGAACGGCGACCATCGTTGGCAGAGTGTGCGCTCGTATCTGCAAGGTAGTTTGCCAAATTGGCAGAGCCGCTATGTTGTTGGGCAAGCCTTCACCAGCGGCCGATATTTTGATGCTGTGGGGTTCACTGGCGTGGAGTTGAGCCGAGACGAGCGCATGGTGCCGGATTCGGAGCGGGGCTACGCGCCGGTGGTGAGAGGAGTTGCGATGACCCAGGCGAAAGTGGCTGTTCGCCAGGGCAGCTATCTTCTCTTCGAGACCTCGGTGCCGCCTGGGCCGTTTGAGTTTGATGATTTGTACCCGACTGGTTACGGCGGGGATTTGCAAGTGGAAATCACTGAGGCGGACGGCAAGGTGCGCGTCTACTCCATTCCATATTCAGCGGTTCCAGATATGTTGCGTGAGGGGGTGAGTCGCTACAGCCTGACAGCAGGCCAGTTGCGCGACCCTTCCATACGGAGCCAACCCTATTTCGCTCAGTTGTCATATAGCGTTGGAGTGAACAGCTTTGTCACCGCTTATGGGGCAGGTCAACTAGCCCAAAATTATGCCTCCGGTTTGCTTGGGGTGGGCTGGAATACCTTTCTGGGGGCGATTTCGGCTGATGTGACTAGTTCACAAGCGCGGTTATGGAATGGCGAAGCCTACAGTGGCATGAGTTTTAAATTGAGTCACAGCTATCGTCTCACGGCGACGGACACCAGTTTTTCCCTGGCGGCATACCGTTACTCCACTGAACGGTATTTGTCCTTGCGCGACTTCGCTTACGCCAACGATTCTATCGCCAATAGAGATATGGCTTTGCAATTTCCCCGCCAGAAAAATCGTTTTGATATCACTATGAGTCAGGCCTTGGGTAGCAACGGACAGCTTTACCTTTCAGGCAGCACGCAAACCCAGTGGGCGGGTTCTGGAAGGAGCACACAGTACCAGCTTGGCTACTCTGGGTCGTATAAACACTACAATTTTACAGCCAGTATTGGGCGAACATTAAATGATGCCAATCAAGCGGCTAATCAATTATTCGTTGGGGTGACGATTCCATTCGACCATTCGTCCGGCTCCAAGCTGAACAGTGTCAGCAGCGTAAGCAGCAATGGGGGGGACTTTACGCTACAGACCGCTTTGAATGGCAGCCTGCCGCAAGACGATAGCGTGACGCTCGGGGCTTACGCCGGCTACGACAGCCAAGGTCGACAGTCCAACTGGGGAGCGAATGCGCAGAAGCAGTTCAGTAGCGTCAATTTACAGGGCTCACTCTCTCAGTCCGGTAGCTATAAGCAGTACTCGGCAGGTGCGGCTGGCAGCGTGGTGGCGCATCGCGGTGGGCTCTCTTTCGGGCAATCACTGGGTGAATCATTCGCCATTGTCGAGGCGCCGGGTGCCGCGGGTGCCGGCGTGCTGAATACGCGCAATGTGCAGGTGGATAGCAGGGGATTCGCTATCGTGCCGTACTTGACTCCATTTCGGATGAATGAGGTTGCCTTGTCGCCGGAAGGCATGGGCAGTGAGATTGAACTGAAACAGACCAGCAAAATGGCGGTCCCCTTGGGAGGCGCGGTGGTCCACGTTAAGTTTGAAACCCAGAGTGGTCGCAGTGTATTGCTGGAACTTCAACAGGCCTCGGGCAACCCGCTGCCCATCGGCTCAGATGTTTTAGATGAGGGTGGTGCGATTATCGGAGTGGTGGGGCAGGGTAGTCGCGCGTATTTCCGGGCGAGCGCAGACCATGGCCGGCTGAGGATCAAATGGGGTGAGCAACTCGCTCAGCGCTGTGTACTGGATTATGACTTGGCGCATGCCGAAAACCGTGGGGCATTAGCACTTGCCTCAGCGATTTGCGCCCCAGAGAAGGTGAATTGATGAATAGTTCGCAAAACAAAGGCATAGGCCGATATCAACTTGCCGGCGTACTATTGCTGCTGGTTTCAAGTAGCTGTCACGCGGCCCTCGCGGAGTGTTCCTGGAAGGGTTCCAATACCACCAATGTGGTGCAGATGCCATCCACGGTGTCTATCCCTTATAGCTTGCCGCTGTACAGTATCTTCCAAACCGCGCAGTGGTCGGCGCCCGCTCCCACCGGCATGACTGATGGCGACAAAGTGATCTTGCTATGCCGAAAACCGGGGGACCTGCAGTTGCTGGTAATGGCGGATCGGACAGCTCCGAACCCACGCGGTTCGTCGGGATTCATAGAAACGCTATCCAATGCGGTTAATGTCCGCTTTGTTTACGGGTATGACACCAGTAATAGCTCAATGTGGATGTCGGTGAAAAGTCCCGGCAATACGATCCTGATTCCCAATGCGGTGACTGTGGGGGATCAGGGAGAGGCGTTGAATCCCAGCGCCCCTAACACGGTGGGGGCGCCAGGAACTTACAGTGTCACCATCAACAAGCTGAAAGCGTTGACGCCGATGGTGGTGACGGTGGAACTGGAAAAGAACGCGAATACAGGTAGCGCCGCCAATTTTGGTGGTTACGATCGAGTCAGCATGCGAATGCAGCATACCAATTGGGGGGCCACTTCTACTGGCAGCCAGCTGTTGGGGCTGTTTCGTTTGTCCGCGACACGCTCAGTGATCGCGCCATGCGATCCTGTCTCCATTTCTCGACCTGTTCTGGATCTGGGGTCATACCCGCTGAAGCGTTTCACTGGGGTGAATACGGTCATGCCCAGCGTGCCGTTTACGGTGAGCATCAATTGCCCGTCAATGCCAACCACGGGCCGGGTGTACTATGGTTTCTCAACCGACTATGCCGACTCCTCCAGTCTAGATCTGATCGGTAATTTAGCGGGTGCAGGGAACGCCAGCGGCGTGGCTGTGGAGCTGTTGCAAAGTAATGCCAATACTAGACAGACGCTGTTGCGTGCGAATGATTTGACCACGAACTGGCTGGATACCGGTATCAGGTCGAATGCCAAGCAGACCGTGCTGTCTTTTCATGCGCGCATGCGTCAGACCAAACCGGTGGTGACGCCGGGGCAGATCAATGCTACGGCAACTTTTCTGATTAACTATCGGTAGGTGTGAGCGATGATTTGGCAGGCCTTTCACCGGCAAGGAAATGAAAGGCTAGCTTTCACCCTCCGAGATGTTCTTGGCAATGGCATCCAGTGCGGCGCGTAGTTGAGCTAAGGCGGGAGCCAAGGCATCCACTTGGTGTTCCACTAGGAGCTGTTCCAGCTTGCCGGCGACAGTGACTAATTCAGGAACGTCCATGCTGAGTGCCAAGCCGTAAATTCGATGAGCGTGTTGGCGGGCAACGTCCCATTGCTGTTGTTTGATGGCGGAGTCCACACCTGCAAAGTCTGCCTCGTTGTACTCGATGAACAGATCCCACAGGTTGGCATCATAAGAGGAGGGCGGTTTGGCTATTTTTTCTACCGAAACATCCGTTAACCACATGGAAAGAATTTTTTGCAGATCAGCCAGCCTTAGCGGTTTCACCAGCAGGCCATTCATACCGCTGGACATGCATTTTTCCTGATGCTGATAATCATTGGTGGCGGAAATGGCAATGATGGGAGTCAACGGTAAGTTCTCCGCTTTTTCTTCTGCTCGAATCCGTTGCGCTACCTCGTAGCCATTCACATCAGGTAGGTGGCAGTCCAGCAGGATCAGCTTGACGTCCGATAGCTCACGCAGGATTGACAATCCGCTCATGCCGTTGCTGGCAATGGAGACCTCGCAGCCTAGCTCTAACAGTTGATCACGTATCAGCTGCTGATTGGCGGGATGGTCCTCTATTACCAACACTCGTTGGTTGTAGCCGATCTCTGATCCACTTAATTCACCAAGGGGAACGATAGGCTCCTTGTTCAAAGGCCCACCGATTTCCGTTGGAATTTCAATGGTGAACGTCGTGCGGGAGTGCCCGTCGCTGTATAGACTAATCCGCCCCTTCATCAGTTCGACTAGGCGCTTGCTGATGGCCAGCCCCAAACCGCTTCCGCCAAACTGGCGATTGATGCTGGGGTCCGCCTGTACAAATGGGGAAAATACCGCTTTTTGAGCCTCCTCCTTAATGCCAATACCGGTGTCGCTAACCCGGCAGATGAGCATTCCGTGCGTTGGCTTCGCGCTATCCATGCGGAAACACGCTTGCAAAGTAATGCTGCCTTGCTTTGTGAATTTGATCGCGTTGGACAGAAGGTTGTGCAGCACACGCTGAAGATGAGAAGGATCCAGTAGCAGCGTACAGGAGGGTAGCTCGGTTGCGTAGTGCATCTGCAGCCCCTTGGTCTCGGCTGCCAGACGATACAAGGTTGAGAGACCATTTAGGATATTGCCAGCATCCACAAAGGACAGTTCCAGCGTTTCCTGTCCGGCGTCTAGCCGTGAGGTGCTCAAAATATTATTCAATAGTTGCAGTAGACTATTTGCGGCCAAGTTGGATTGTACAACCAGCTGGTGCTGTTTCTCGCTCATTGGCATGGCATGCAGCAATTCACCCGCAGCGATGATGGCATTCATTGGCGTGCGGATTTCGTGGCTAATCACGGCAAGAAATTCGCTTTTTGCCTCCTCGCCCATTTGTGCTTTGCGCATCAAAATATTGGCGCGACGCACGGTCCACAATAGCAAGAAAAAGGCGAGTAATAGTATGGCGCCCTCTCCAGCGTAAGTACGCATCACTGTGTAAGCGGTAGGTCTTGTCGCAATTTCGTTTTCCCAGTCGGTGCGAACATCATCCACGTCATCCGCGGTCATGTTATCCATGGTTTTCTGGATGATACGGTACAGCAGCGGCTGACTTTTACTGATGCCAAAGCTATAGATTGCATAATAGCCAGGCATTGACCCCGAGCTTTTGAGTTCGGGGAAACGGTGATTGAGCATGAAGCGTGCATAGGTTTCTGGAACTAGGGCAATATCTGCTTTCATGTCAACCAATGAGCGAAGAGTCATGGTCGAAGTATCAACGGGATAGAAACTCACATTTAGGCCATCGCGTGCCATCCATGAGCGCGAGTTGTCGTTGAAGATAAAAGCCAGAGTCAGACCTTGTAGATCGTTGGCATTATAGATGGGCTTTTGATTGCGTCGGCTTATCACCATCAATGACTGCGTGGAGTAGGGTTGAGTGAAATAGTAGTTCTTATTCAGGCTAAGCTGGCTTATTGTGTCTTGATTGACACTGGCAAGCATGGGGGGCTTGCTGCTGGCAAGCGTCGTTACCCACTCCTTGGCTGAAGGTTGGAGGGTGAATTTGAAACGTAGCCCAGTTTGACGCTCGATGTGTTTCAGGTAATAGTATTCAATGCCGCGGAAACGTACTTCTCCGCTTTTGTTGCGGAGAACCGGAGTGGTGCGGAGCAGGTAAACCTCGACCTCCCTGTGCTGGGCTATCCAGTCTTTTTCTTCTTGATTGAGGTTGGTATGCAGTCCATCTATTCCGCAGGCTTGTAATTGAGTCAGTAGAATAAAGCACAGACCCCGGTAGTATTTTTGCACCATCACCTCAGCTTCGCATTCAGGACAAACAACTCCTGATCAGTTTGGATTCCCAGCTTTTGAAATGCAGCATGCTTTTGCGTGCTGATGGTTTTAATGCTGCGTGAAAACTTCTCCGCAATCTGTTTAGTGCCCATTCCGTCCAGACAGCACCTTACTACCTCACGTTCGCGAGGTGATAGTTTGGCAAAAGGGTCTAGAGCGGAAACATCTTTTTTAACTAGCGTGGAAACATCTTTTTTAAAGATGGTGTCGGAGAGCAGAATGTTGAGTTCGCTCATGACCTGTGGAGTTAGATAGATGCGACCGGCATTGACGGTGCGAATGGCGGCAGCCAAAGCTTCCACGGGTTGGGATTTGCTGAAAAAACCTCGTGCGCCAGCCTTTAGCATAATGTTGATGGTACCGGGTAGATCACTGGCGGAGAGGACGAGGATTTTGCAACTGGGATAGCGCACTCTGATGGATTGAATTAGATTCAAGCCATCTATCTCGTTGTCGCTCAGCGTAAAATCCATCAACAATACATCTGGTATAGATTCCCGCAATGCGGCCAGTAGCTGTTGGCTGCTCGCATAGCTTCCCGTAATTTTCAGATCTGGGTATGCCATTAACTTTACTTCTAACCCAATCCGGATCAAATCATGATCATCTAGTATGATTATACTTATTTTTTTCCGCATGCTTTTGTCAATTTAAATTACATTGCCATAAAGTGACTGACTCGAGAAGCGTTTCGCTGCGCCTCGTGCTTTCAATATGGTACAAATCTGAATCAGGTGCTCTTAAATTCGATTCTGTGCATGATATGCACCAGTTCTGTACATTCTTCTGCCACTTCCTCTAGCTTCTCGTGCTGATGTAGGATGTGTTCTAAATATTTCTCTGGTGGCATTGGAAAGTGCAAGCCAAAGCCCTGGCCGATTTCACAGCCCATTTTCAGTAGAGAGTCGGCGCAGGCCTCGTCTTCAATGCCTTCCGCGATGATTTTTAGTTTTAATTTTTTTCCCAATAAAATCGATGAGCGCACTATTTCCCGGTGTTTGGCACTGCGTGGCATGGCTGCGACAAATTCCCGGTCAAGTTTCAATTCGGTGAATGGCATACGGGAAACAATCTTTAGGGTTGATATGCCAATTCCGTAGTCATCACAGGCAATGGCGAAGCCATTGGCACGCAGCTGATTAAGAGCCACCATCAGGTCCAAGCCGTGTTCAAGTTCAACATTCTCGGTCAACTCAATTACCAGCAGTGATCTGGGTAGTCCTGTCAGATCCCAGCGTTTAATGATTTCTTCCGTCAAGCTGGGAGAAATTAGGGTGCTGGCGGAGGCGTTGATTGCGATAGGTAGAAAAACTCCGTTTCGCGCCAGCACCTGTTGAGTGGCGATGATGCGACTAAGTACGTGGAAAAATAGAAGTAGATCTAGCCCCAGTTTGTTAATGATGGGCAAAAATACATCCGGTGCGATATTGCCCAGTATAGGATGCCGGCAGCGTGCTAAAGCTTCCGCTCCAACGATCTTTCGATCGGCGAGGCGAACCTGAGGCTGTAGGGCAATTGAAATGCTGTTTTTAGAAAATAGTGCCTCTATGATTTCCTGCTCCTTAAAGCCATAGGCTGTTGGTGCAGATGGAGAGCGGGACGATAGGCTGAATACATTTTTGACATGCGAGAGAATGTGCATGCAATTTTGCTTATTGAATGGCTTGCTTATTGAATTGACGTGTCGAAAATTGGCCTCATACGCCAATTGGGTGTGCGAGTGCAGTAGCACTTTATTCATTGAACTCAGCCAAACAAGAATGGGTAATGAAGATATGGTTTGTTGCTTCAATAGGTTGTGCAGCTGTGAGATTAATTTTGCGCCGCCGCCATTGGGCATCAGAATATCGCATATCAATAAATCTACATTCTCTCGCTTAATAATATTAATTGCATCTGATATGTGGTTGACGTTGAATGTCTGGTTAATGCCGCAGTCCTGAAAAATGCGGCAAACATGCGCGCTTTCCAATGGGTGATCATCTACTATCATTACATTTATATTATTCATATCGTTTTCTTTTTGGTTACTGGAGTTATTGGGTTGGAGGTTTTCGCACGTTTTTATTGGGTTTGTGGCGTGGGTAGACCGTAATGTAAAAAAGTCACCCCATCTCACAATCTGCCAATCCTTGTTTGCGAACGGTGAATGATAATGACTATGGTTTTTCATGCCATTATTTGGCACTGCATTGTCATTTTTGAGGTGGGCGATTATTGTGATGCGGCAGGTATGCCTGGTGTGTTTATCCAAAATCTCATATGGCATTCATCGTGAAATACAGGATGAAGAACAGAGGGAGCGATAAGTTTCTCGGGGGGCATGATGTCGTTAACTACAGAATGTCCACTGATGAATGTGACTGCGTGGCTGGGCCGATCCTGTATTGATTTGTCTACAGCAAATATGCCTATAAATGATGAAGGAATTTTCATTGGGGGCTCGTCGATAAAAGTCCCTATGGTAGAAATGGGCTGTTTGCTTCTACATAGGAATTATCCTAAAAAGATGCGCCTCGCCGTGTTCTGCGCTGCTTGTGAACATAGGTGGATTCTTCCGATTCCGTAGGCATTCCTGCTCTATGGGCATGAGTGGAGGTTCAGGAGCACACGGCGTTCCTCTCTGAATTCAAAGAAGCAGCCGTCAAACAGATCATCGAGAGCCCGGACTCTGTAGCGGAGGTTTCCGCGCGACGAGGGGGGCGGCTACAGCCGTACCAGTGGGGCAGGGTTTGGCTTAACTCGGACGCGACTTTGCCAGGGGGCCGAGTGAAGCACTGCAGATGATGTCGGGTTGTTGGTATTCATTCGCGACTCATGGCGGGCCAGTGGCGAGGTGTCTGGCTTTTGCCGGGAGTTGGGTGGTTTGCGTGGGAGTGGTGAGAAGTGGGGTAAATACCGCGCGGCCAGGATCATGCGGCAACATAGCACCAATGCCCTGCATGGTTATACAGCTCTAAAGCAGACTGTTGATGTGGCTTAAGTCCTGACACAGGCGCGGCAGCAGGGGCGGGATGGCATGCTGGCCGATACGAGCTGCGCAGATATCGATCAGACCCCACGGTAGCACTGAGATTTTGGGAATAAAAAAGCCCGCGCGTGAGCGCGGGCAAATGATGGAAGAGGACCAGGTCAGCGGATCAATAATCCAACTCGGTCGGCACTTTCTCCTTGCTGTCCTTCGGCGCTTCGGCCACGGTGGCGTCAGTGGTCAGGATCAGGCTGGCGATGGAAGCGGCGTTTTGTAACGCGGTGCGAGTCACCTTGGTGGGGTCGATCACGCCCATTTCCACCAAGTCGCCAAACTGGCCGCTGGCAGCGTTGTAGCCATGGCTGCCCTTGCCCTCCAGAACCTTGTTGACGATCACCGAGGGCTCGTCGCCGGCATTGGCGGCGATAGCGCGCAGAGGCGCTTCCAGCGCGCGCAGCACGATCTGGATGCCTGCATCCTGGTCGGCGTTGTCGCCCTTCAAGCCGCTGATGTGGGCTCGAGCACGCAGCAGGGAGACGCCGCCGCCGGCAACGATGCCTTCTTCCACTGCGGCGCGGGTGGCGTGCAGTGCGTCGTCCACGCGGTCTTTCTTCTCTTTCATTTCCACTTCGGTGGCCGCGCCAATGCGGATGACCGCCACGCCGCCAGATAGCTTGGCCACGCGTTCTTGCAGTTTCTCGCGGTCATAGTCGCTAGTGGCCGCATCGATCTGGGCGCGTATGGTCTGAACACGAGCATCGATCTTGGCCTTGTCTCCCGCGCCGTCGATGATGGTGGTGTTCTCCTTGCCGATTTCCACGCGTTTGGCGCTGCCCAACTCCGGCAGGCCGGCTTTTTCCAGCGTGAGCCCGGTTTCCTCGGAAATGACAGTGCCGCCGGTGAGGATGGCGATGTCTTCCAGCATGGCCTTGCGGCGATCGCCAAAGCCAGGCGCCTTCACGGCGGCCACCTTCAGGATGCCGCGCATGCTGTTCACCACCAGGGTGGCCAGCGCTTCGCCTTCCACGTCTTCGGCTACAATCAGCAGCGGCTTGCCGGCCTTGGCCACTTGCTCCAGCACCGGCAGCAAATCGCGGATATTGCTGATCTTCTTGTCGTAGAGCAGCACCAGCGGGTCTTCCAGAACGGCGGTCTGTTTTTCCGGGTTGGTGATGAAGTAGGGCGACAGATAGCCGCGGTCGAACTGCATGCCCTCGACGACGGCCAACTCGTTGTCCAAGGATTTGCCGTCCTCCACAGTGATCACGCCTTCCTTGCCCACTTTCTCCATGGCATCCGCGATGATCTTGCCGATGGACTCGTCGGAGTTGGCGGACAGCGCGGCGACTTGGGCGGTTTCCTTGCTGTTGGTCACCGGCTTGGACAGGGTTTGCAGCTCTTTCACTACGGCCTGGACGGCTTTATCAATGCCGCGCTTCAGGTCCATCGGATTCATGCCGGAAGCGACGTACTTCATGCCTTCCTGCACGATGGCTTGGGCCAGCACAGTGGCGGTGGTGGTGCCGTCGCCCGCCACGTCGGCGGTTTTGGACGCCACTTCTTTTACCATCTGGGCGCCCATGTTCTCGAATGGGTCCTTCAGTTCGATTTCCTTGGCAACCGACACGCCATCCTTGGTGATGTGCGGCGCGCCGAAACTGCGCGCCAACAGTACGTTGCGGCCTTTCGGGCCCAGGGTGACTTTGACGGCATTAGCCAGCACATTGACGCCGTTGACGATGCGCTCACGGGCGTTGTCGTGGAAGCGGACTTCTTTCGCAGCCATGGTTTAACTCCTGTGATGATTGTAGGAAATCAGGCAGCCTTGCGGCCGGATTGAGGGGCGTCTTCAACGACCCCGAAGACATCTTCTTCGCGAAGCACCAAGTATTCCTGGTCGTTTAGCTTGACGGTCTGGCCGCCGTACTTGCCGAACAGAACCAGGTCGCCCACTTGTACCTGCATCGGCAACAATGTGCCGTCTTGCAGACGCTTGCCAGGGCCCACGGCGAGAACTTCGCCTTGTTCCGGTTTTTCAGCGGCGCTATCGGGAATGACGATGCCGGAAGCAGTCTGGCGGACTTTCTCGATCCGCTTGACGATAATCCGGTCGTGCAGAGGACGGATTTGCATATCAATCTCCTGTGCGATTCAGATCATTGGAAACGGTTGGTAAGACCGAGCGGCAGGCGCGAAATGGCCCACGCTTACCGGTCAAAGTCAGCCGGTACGGCTGACCAAAGACGAAGTAAGGGCGGGCCAAAAACTTTTCAAGAGGTTTTTTGCAGAAAAAACGAGACTACAAAATGATGCGCTCGACACGGCCAAAACGGTACTCAGTTCTGCTTGCCTTGCCTCCATGGCAGACGCGCGGCCTAAGGGGGCAGGGTGGTTTGCGCAGGCCTTCCTCGCCCAGGGTGTCGTCTTCGGCCAGGTCGCGCCATAGCCCGCCGTGTACAGGGCGGAACTGCCAGGAAACATAGCCTCGGCGGGAGGCCAGCCGCATCAGGTCCGGGCCGTCGGGCGCTTCCATCAAGACACTTTCCTCTCCAGCGATAGGTGGCAGATCGCCGAAAGCCTGGCGGCAGGCCAGCTCTTCCCCCGCGGCCGCGCCTATGGTGTTGCAGCCGCGCCGCTCGTCGCGCAGCAGGTTCCAGGCGCCCAGCTGCCAGGCCGCGTCCAGAATGTCTTCTTCTATCAGGGAGAGGGCGTCCCATCTGCGCGTCAGTTGCAAGGCCGATGCCGGCACTTGCCGAAGCAAGGGCTCGCCATTTTGGCCGCGGTCGGGCTCAGGGCGGCGGAAACCATGCCAATGCAGCATCAACAGCAAGGGGGTATCGGGAAAGGGCACCGCGCTGAGACTGACCGCGAATAGCGGCAGGCGCATATGGCGGATTTGAGCGGACAAGGTATCGAATAACTCCACGGCAACACTCCATGACAATGGACGCGAAGATAGACATCAAGAGCGGCGGAGAACCTGTTTACGATCTGCTGCGCGTTGTGAGACGTGACACGGTGCATGAGCATTTTGAGCTCGTTTTCAACGCCGCATCGCCAAAGCGCAGCAGACCTTGAACAAGCTCGCAGCGGTTTTCGCCTTGCCTCGCGAGATCGTAAACAGGTGCTCACGCGTGAAACTGCGTTTTGTTAGCCACTCTAAAGATAAAAAGATTGCCGGCATGAGGCAAGCGTCAACCTGGTGATTACGACTAGGCGTTTATTTCCATCCTTGCCGCCATTGCTTGTCGTCGCGCAGAACCTGCCACGGCACGGTTTGCTGGCGTCGGGTGTACACCGCCTCCAGCGTCACCGTGTCTACCGGGCTGTCGGGCGCGGGCCGTCCCAGCGCCACCACCAGGAAGTGTTTTTCCTTGTCGCGCGGCACGGCGGCGGTCCACTTGCTCAGCAGCAATTTTTCCGGGTTGAGCCGCCTAGTTGTCGCCACGATTCTGACTCACCCAAATCAACTTCTCCGCGGGTATGCCCAACTTGGCCGCCACCGCCAGCAGAGCGGTCTTGGCCTCGGGGGCGGGCTGCTTGTCGCGCGACAGCAGCCACAAGTAGTTCTTGTCGGGTCCCACCACCACCGCCCAGCGATAGTCGGGGTCCAGCTCCGCCACGTGGTAGCCGCCGTAGAACGGGCCAAAGAAGGACACTTTCAGCGAGGCGACGTCGGCGGGGCCGTTGAACCAGGCCTTGCCCACGGCTTCGCGCCAGCTGGCGGCGGCGGTGTCAAAGCCGCGGTTGACCACGCGGATGCTGCCGTCGGTATTGCGGCTATAGTCGGCGCTCACCGCTTGCAGGCCCCGTTCGAAACGGTGGTCCAGGCGGGCGATTTCATACCATCGCCCCTGATAGCGTTCCAGTTGGAAGCTTTGCACTGGGGTGACGTCCGGCGGCGGCAGAGTGTTGCAGCCGGTGAGCGGCAATAGGGTAAGAGCCAGCAGGACCAAAGGTTTTTTCAACATATCAGACTCACAGTGTGTCGAGATTGGTTTGCAGCGTCGCCGCGTGAGCGGCGATAGCGGCTTGTTCGGCATCCGGCAGCTTGTCCAGCTGGCGATAGACCAGGCTGAGTCGCGGATTGGCCGCCAGCCGCGCACGGTGGCGCTGGAAAAAATTCCAGTACAGGGCATTGAAGGGACAGGCGTCCCGGCCAATGCGCAGTTTGGGCTGGTAGCGGCAGCCGGCGCAGTAATCGCTCATGCGGCCGATATAAGCGGCGCTGCCGGCGTAGGGCTTGCTGCCGAGCAGCCCGCCGTCGGCGAACTGGCTCATGCCCAGAGTGTTGGGCAACTCCACCCATTCGAAGGCGTCGATGTAGACGCCCAAATACCATTCATGCAGCTCCTGCGGCGACAGCCCGGCTATCAGTCCGAAATTACCGATCACCATCAGCCGCTGGATGTGGTGGGCGTAGGCGTCTTCCAGCGATTGGCCGATGGCGTGAGCAAGACACCGCATGCCTGTTTCGCCGTCCCAGAACCAGCGCGGCAGCGGCAGGTTGTGCGACAGAGCGTTATTGTCGCGGTAGCCGGGCATCTTGGCCCAATAGACGCCTCGCACGTATTCGCGCCAGCCCAGTATCTGCCGCACAAAGCCCTCTACCGCGGCCAGTGGAGCGCGGCCTGCGCGCCAGGCGGCGATGGCGGCGTCCACCACCTCGCGCGGATTGAGCATTTTTACATTGAGGGCGAAGGAAAGCTGGGAGTGAAACAAGCGCCGCGCATGCCGGCTCATTGCGTCCTGATAAGCGCCAAAGTGCGGCAGCGTCCGCTCGATGAAGTCGCACAGCAGGGCCTGCGCCTCGGCGCGCTTGAGCGGCCAGCGCAGCGCTTCGGCCTGAGGCTGACCGAAACTGTTCACGCCGGCGTCGTTTATGGTTTGCCACAGCCCGCGGTGGTCATGCTCAGGGCGAGAGTCATTGGGTTCCGGCGGGCTGCCGGACCAGCGCTGACGGTTCTCGGCATCGAAATTCCAGCGCCCGTCGGCGGGTTCGCCGTTCTCGTCCACCAAAATGTCGTGCTTGCGCCGCAGGTGACGATATAGGGTCTCCTGCCTCCATTGCCGCCGCGCGCCGAAGAACGCGGCGGCATCGCCGCGAGCGGTGTAGAAGTGCTCGCTGTCCGCCATGTGGCATGGAATGGATAAATCCGCGCCCCAGCGGGCGAGTTGATGGTCCAGCCGCCATTCGTCCGGAGCCTGGTATTCCACCCTCGTCGCGCCGTAGTGGCGGATCAGCGCATCCAAATTGCCGATTAACGATTGGCGGTTGCTTCCGTCGTCGATGGCAATGTAGCGCACTCGATGCCCCAAGGCCTTCAGTTGGCTTGCAAAATCACGCATCGCGGCGAAGATGGCCAGGATTTTCTGCGCGTGGTGGCGTACGTAATCCGTCTCTTGGCGGATTTCCATCATCACATGCACCACCTCGGGGTCGGGGGCGGTGAACCAACTATGGTTGGGGTTGAGCTGGTCGCCCAGAATCAGCCGCAAGAGAGTCATTGGGCCATGTCCTTCTGACGGCGGCAGCGTTCTGAGCAGTATTGGACGGCATCCCAATTATTGCGCCATTTTTTGCGCCAGCTCATGGGGTGGCCGCAGGCGGCGCAGCGTTTGGATGGCAGTGCCGCCTTATTCCCCTTGAATATCCGCGCCATCACGCTACCTTCAGTTTTTTGCGCAGCCAGGCCACCGGCAGTCCAAGCAGGGGAATTTTCTCGAACAATTCTTCGGCGGCGTCCCAGTAATCGCGGTGCAGCATGATTTTGCCGTCGGCATCGAACTGGAAATGGCTGCCGCCGTGAATGCTGACCTTGCGTCCGGCATAGGCAAAATCGAAATCCCAGGTGATGAATGCCTGGTCGCCATCCCGTAGCGCGTGGATGACAGTGAAGCGGGGCTGTTCCAGCGTCTTGAACATGTGGTGAAACACCGCCTGGATTTTGGCCACGCCGCGCACGTCGTTGAAGGGGTCCTTGAAGCGCGCGTTTTCAGTGTAAAAGCGAGCGATGTCCGGCAAGGTTTGCGGTGTCAGCGTTTGATACCAGTCGAGCAAAGCTTGCCAATCGGCTTGAGTGGGGATGCGTTTCATGGTCGAGCCAACCTCGCGAGCAAAGGCAGCCGCAGCCGGTAAGGCAGCAGCCGCAGTAGTTTGAGCCATAAGGTGAAGCGCCACGGAAAGTGAATTTCAAACGCGCCGCTGGCCAGCCCGCGCATGATGTCGCGAGCCGCCTGACGCGGCGTGAGCAGGGCCGGCATGGAAAAATCGTTTTTGGCGGTGAGCGGTGTGGCCACGAAGCCGGGGTTGATCAGATAAACCGCCACGCCATGCGGCTTGAGTTCCGCGTAGAGGATTTCCGCCAGATTGATCAGCGCCGCCTTGCCGGGGCCGTACACCGCGGCGCCCGGCAGGCCGACATAACCCGCCACGCTGGCGATCAGCGCCACGCCGCCGCGGCCTTGCTCCGCCAGCGCCGGCAACACCACTTCCAGGCCGTGGTAGACGCCCAGCAGGTTGGTGTCGAGCAGGCCGCGGGTTTCATCGGCGTGCAGATCCAGGCAGGTTTGCGGACGGTAGTCCGCCGCGCAGAACACCACGAGGTCGGGCTGCGCGCCGGCGGCTTCCAGGCGCGACCAAGCGGCCCGCCAGGCGGCCGGATCGGTCACGTCCAGCGTTTCCACTTGTGCGCCTGGGCGCTCTGCCGCCAGCATGCGCATCGGCTCGGCGCGTCGGGCGGAGAGGATGACTTGGGCGCCGGCCGATAGCAGCTCGTCGGCCAATGCCGCGCCGATGCCGCTGGACGCGCCTATCACCCATACCCGGCGCGCGCGCCAATCGGCGATGCGAGGGTTAAGGCGGAGTGTCATGATCCTGACTCCGGTTTGTGGAAAAACAGCGTGACCTCGCCCAAGCGGAAACCAAACTTGCTCATGACCGCGCGGTTGAGCAGGCTGCGCTCGTCTTGCAGGAACATCCAGTCATCGAACTGGACCAGGTATTCCTCGCCCTCCACCGGCAACTTCAGCGTGTAGCGCCAGCGCAGCGCGTTGCCGGCCGTCTCGCCAATGGCTTCTCCCTCCACGTCGTCGGCCAGGCCGCGCCAGCGGCCCTGGCCGATGGGCTTGAGCCGCCAGACGCGTTGTTGTCGGCTGCCGTCGCTGTAAAGAAAGCGCTCGGTCAACACCAACTCGTCGCCGTGGCGTTCGCCGTCCATGTCGACGGTGAAGCGCTTGAGCAGGCGGCCTTGCCGGTCCTGGTATATGCCCCAGGCCTTGGTTTGGCCAAGGAAAAACCGGCCGGGGTCCAGCGGCGGGCGGTTGGCGGCGTAATCTCCAACCGTTGGAGCGGCGCAGCCAGCCAGCAGGAGCATGGCGGCGAGCCAGAGGGGGGCGCGCATGGTTACCCCCTTTGCAGCAGAAACTGCGACACGCCGATGCGTCCCGCATCGAAACCCGCTTCGCAGTAGCACAGGTAAAGCCGCCACAGCCGAATGAAGGCCTCGTCGAAACCTTGGCCGCGAACGGCGTCCAGTTGGGTCTCGAAAGCCTCGCGCCAGCGGCGCAGCGTTTCCGCGTAGTCCGCGCCGAAATCCAGGCGCTTGCGGCAAGTCAGTCCGCTTTGATGCGCCGCGCGTTCAAAACGCTCGCGGCTAGGAAGCATGCCGCCGGGGAAGATAAAGGCCTGGATGAAATCGGTGCTGGCGCGGTAGGCCTCGAAACGGGATTCATCAATGGTGATGCTTTGCGCCAGCGCTTGGCCGCCCGGCTTGAGGCAGCGGCGCAGGGTGTCGAAATAGCCGCGCCAGTAGCGCTCGCCCACCGCCTCGAACATTTCGATCGACACGATGGCGTCGTATTGGCCGCTCAGGTCGCGGTAGTCGCGGTGTTCCAGTGTGACCAGCGGTTCCTTGGCCAGGCGGCGGCGGGCGAAGCTCAGTTGCGCATCCGAAATGGTGATGCCGTGCACGGAGACGCCGAGACCGGCTGCGTGTTCGGCGAATCCTCCCCAGCCGCAGCCGATTTCCAGCACCCGCATGCCGGGGCGTAGCTGCAACTGCTCGCAGATGCGTTGGTACTTGCGCGCCTGCGCTTGGGCCAAGGGCTGGCTGTAGTCGCCGTCGAACCATGCGCTGGAGTAAGTCCAGCTGGGGTCCAGCCACAGTTTGTAAAAATCGTTGCCAATATCGTAATGGGCATGGATGTTGCGGCGGCTGCCGCGGCGGCTGTTGACGCGCAGGAGATGGCGCAGCCTGTGCCACAAACGCGCGGCCCAACGGCCCAGCGCCCCCAATTGCAAGGCGTCTTCATTGCGCAGCATCAGTTGCAGCAGCCCTGTCAGGTCCGGGCAGTCCAACCAGCCGTCGCGGTAGGCCTCGGCAAAGCCGATGTCGCCGCCGGACAGGATGCGGGCGCAGGCGCGCCAGTCCCGCAGCGTCAACTCCGCGCTGACGTGCGTTTGGGCCGCGCCAAACCATAAGGTCTCGCCATCTGGCGTGACCACTTTAAGGCTGCCGTGGCGCAATTGAGCCAGTATGGCGAGCAGCGCGCGCCCCGCCGCCGGAAACTTGGGGTGGGACAAGGAGAGGGGTTGGCTCGCGCTCATGGTTTCAGCTCCTGGCCACGGCTGAGGGCGGTGGCGGGGGGATGGGGTTTGCGGGAAAAGGGTACGCGTTTTAGCCAAAGCTTCAGCGCCTGCCAGTGAATGCGGGCGATGACGCCCAGGGTGAGCAGAGGCTGGCGCAGCAAGGCGGCCGCCGCTGTGGCCGAGCTCAAGGCGCGCAAGCGGCCGGATATCGAGGTGTGAAGCAGAGCGCCGTTGGCGTCGTGATAATCGATCCGTGTCAGCGCGCGGCCCGCTTGTTCCACGAAGCGGAATCGATAATGGCCTTCCACTTGGCAAAACGGGGAGACATGCAGCAGTTTGCGGCAGACCAACTGGCTGGAGGCGCTAATGGGCCCTCCGTCGGTTTGGCTGAGCAGGTAGCTATGTCTTTCGCCAAAGGTGTTGTTCACCTCGGCCAGCACGGCGATCAACTGGCCAGAGGCGTTGTGGCAGTGCCAGAAATTAACCGGGTTGAAAACGTAGCCGAACACGCGCGGGAAGGTTTGCAGCCAGACCTCGCCATCGCAGGGAAGGCCGGCTTCGTCCAGGCGCGCGCGTATCCAGGGCAATAGCGGCGAGCCGTCGCGGGGGCCGTAGTCGCGTGTGCGCAGCGACAGCGGCCGGCGGCAGTCCACGCCAAACCATGGCCCGCGCATGTTTTCCAGCGCGGATAGCTTGAGCCGCAAGCAAAACACAGGGTAGACGAAGCGATTGGCGGCCGGGCGTAGGCGATGGTGCATCACGTGTCCGGTCAACAGATAGGCTGTGCTCATGTTTACAGCCTCGCCCAGGCGGGTGCCAGGCCAAAATCCTGTGCCACGCGCAAAGCCGATTTCAGGCCATCCTCATGGAAGCCGTAGCCCGTCCAGGCGCCGGTGAACCAGCAGCCGCGTCGCCCCTGGATTTTGGATAGCGCTTTTTGCGCGGCGATGGCGGCGTTGTCCAACAGCGGGTGTTCGTAATGGTAGCGGCCCAGCACCTTGGCCGGATCCGGCTCTTGTGTTGGATTAAGCGTGACCATCACCGGGGTTTCCACCGGTAGCGGCTGTAATCGGTTCAACAGATAGCTCACGCCCACGGCGCGTCCATCGTCTTTCCCTTCGGCCAAGAAGTTCCAGGCCGCCCAGGCGCGAGGGCTGCGCGGCAGCAAGGAGACATCGGAGTGCAGCACGGCCTCATTGGCTTGGTAGCGCACCGCGGATAGCAGCGACCGTTCGCGCTCGTCGGCATCGGCCAGCAGCGCCAGCGTTTGAGGGGCGTGGGTGGCGAATACCACGCTGTCGAAGCATTCCTCGCCATGCGCGGTCTGCACGCGCACTTGACCATCCTCCCGACAGACGCGCAGTACCGGGGTGGACAGCCTTATATCATCCAGCCCGTCCGCTATTTTTTCCACATACTGGCGCGCGCCATCCCGCACCGTCCGCCACTGCGGCCGGTTGCTCAACTGCAAGAGGCCGTGGTTGAGGCTGAAACGCAGAAAGGTTTCCGCGGGGAAGGACAGGATATCGCGGCAGGGGCTGGACCAGATGGCCGCGGCCATCGGTAGCAGATAGTGATCGCGGAAGCGTGCGCCATAGCGGTCCGCTTCAAGCAACAGGCCCAGCGTGAGCGGTGATTCGACGGCCCGTTTCAGGTTGCGGGGCGCCGCGCGGTTGAAACGGATAATGTCGGTCAGCATGCCCCAAAATCCGGGCGACAACAGATTGCGGCGTTGGGCGAACACGGTGTCCAGATTACTGCCCGCCCATTCCAGCTGGCCCTGGTCCAGTGAAACGCTGAATGACATGTCGCTGGGGTGGCTGACGATGCCCAGCTCGGCAAATAGCGCGATCAGGTTAGGGTAGGTGCGATCGTTGTACACCAGAAAGCCCGTGTCCACGGCAAAGCGGACGCCGTCAATCGTGATGTCGACGGTATGGGCGTGGCCGCCCAGGTAATCGGCGTCTTCGAATAGGGTAATGTTGTGACCGCGGGCCAAAAAGTGCGC
Organism: Chromobacterium sp. Rain0013; assembly: GCF_015291765.1. NCBI lineage: Bacteria > Pseudomonadati > Pseudomonadota > Betaproteobacteria > Neisseriales > Chromobacteriaceae > Chromobacterium > Chromobacterium sp. Rain0013. The sequence goes on along the minus strand of NZ_CP031514.1, from coordinate 3,522,284 downwards.
GCAGGCCAAACCGGAGATGCCGGCGCCAATGACGGCGATGTGTTGTCGCTGCTGAGTATTCACCGATGCGTCCTGTGGGCGTATGGGTTGAGCGGGATAACTTGGCAGCCGCTGGGCGGTGCTTTATATTCAGGATATAACCGGTTTGGAAAAAATGCTACCAATCAGTAAAAGGTGTTACCAATGGGTATTTTGGGCAGGCTCAGCTTTAAAGATCAGGCTTTCAAGCTGCGTGAACAGGCGGTGTTGGACGCGACGACGCGCATGCTGGCGAGCAAGGGCTTCGATCTCATGACCATGGACGATGTGGCGAACGAAGCGGGTATTTCCAAACCCAGCCTGTACAAGCATTTCAAATCCAAAGATGAGCTGGCCACCGAGGTGATGATCCGTTTGCTGGACGATGCCCTGCGCTATTTGGCGCGACAAGACTCAAGGTTGAGCCCACTGGCCCGCCTGCGAGACCTCTTGGACTGGGCGCTAAGGGTGCGGCTGGCTGGCGGATTGCCCTTCTTGCCGTCAGCTAGCCCGCAAGTGCGCAGCATGTTGACGCGCAGCATGACTTACGTTGGTCGGGTCATTAAATTGCACAAGACCTTGCAAGGCATCGTTGAGCAGGCCAAGAAACAAGGTGAATTGAAGGCGGAGATGCCAACGGATGTCATCCTTTTCAGCTACTACTCTCGAACCTGTGACCCAGCGGTGGAGTACCTGCGCGTGTACGGGAAATACCAGGATGAAGACATCATCAAGCACATGCTGCAGCTTTGTTTTGAAGGGATGTCCGCTGGCGCCGGGGCGGCGTAATCGAACTCTTGAAGCATGGTGTCTATACGCCGATTCATAACTGAGCATGGTTTGGCGGGATTGTGTGGAATGTGATGATGCAAGAGGAGTATGTGTTTGCGCAGCCATTCAATGGCGCCGCGCATGCCAATGTGTGGGGCATGCCCTTCATGAAAGCGGTGAAGTCCATTTATGAACTGGGAATGATTGCCGAAGGGCTTAAAAAAGCCGGCAGTCGTTAAGGCGGCCGCGTTTGCGCAGCGCCGGTTCTTGACGTACAGCGCCCCAAGGAGCGCGGGCGCTTCTTGGGGCCTCAGCCTACACCAAGTGGTTAATGCAACTTAAGCCCTGACACAGGCGTTGCAGCACCGGCTCCAACAGTGCCGCGGCGTCCTCGCTGCTCAACAGCAAGGGTTCGTCTCGGCGTTGCAGCAGAGTCAGGATGGCTTGCAGACTGATATGGGCTGCGCGGATGTCGATCAAGCCTTGCATCAGGCTGGCGTCCATCTCTTCGCATTGTTGGGCCAATTGCTGGCCCAAGTGTGGCAATGTGGTCTGATCCTGGGCGTCGAACAGCTTCTGGTTCAACAGCTTTAATTGCTCCATGGCGGGCAAGGCAGTATTCATCGCGGTATTCCCTTGGCTTGACCAACTTGAATTAGAAGTTGATAGCGGTTTTTAGGCCCACTACCCAGGCGTCGGAAGTTTGGGCAATGCCGCCAGGGCGTCCCCAATACTGGATCAAGGGTTGTAACTCCAGCCATGGGGTCACCTTGAAACGGTAGTACAGCTCGGCATTCACGGAAGACTCCAGCAACGGTGCATAACGCGGATCGCTATAGTCTTCGACTCCGCTTTGCTGGTTCAGGAAGTTCTGGCTACGGCGAAAATTGGAGCTGCCTTGCATTTTGGCTACGCCTAGCGCCAGCCAGTCGTTTGGCCGAGCGTCGAAAGGGCCACGATAACGCAGGGCCAGAGCAGTGGAATAACGGGACTTATTGCTGCGCTGCTCCGCTAAACCCAGGCTCCAGGCCAGGCTCAAGCCCCGGTTGGCGCTATCGGCGTGGCGAGTCAGTTGCTGGTTGAAGCCGGTATACAGGAACCAAGTGTTGCGGTACTGGCGATAGCCCGCTGGATCAACGGTGCCGGGGCCGCCGGACTGGCCAAGGTAGAGGTCGGTTTGCTTGGCATTGGTGTACAGCAGACCCAGGCTGTAAATGCCCGGCAGTCCGAAGCGCCGGGTGCGCCACTCGGCTTCCAGCGGCAGCAGAATGCCCCGGCTGCCGTCGGTGGACACGCTCCAGGCGTGGCTGCGCGACGGCGCTTGCGGGTTTTGCTCCAGCAAGCCGGTCAAGAGGGTCAGTTCCGGGGTGAGTCGGTACTGCAAGGTGCTGCCCCAGTAATGCACGTTCCAGTTGTACCAGGTGCCGGAGTCCGCCGATTTGCCGCCGCACAGGCTGAGCATCTGGAAGTCGCAGGGAATGATCTGGTCGAAGTCCTGCACCTTGTTCATCAGTCCTATCCGCCACTGCAACTTGCCGTCAAGAAAGCTTCTCCTGAAATTCAGCCAGCCCAGCCGGGTAATGGACTGGCCGCCCCAGCTTTCCTGTGCCAGGTCGTTAAAACCGATACGGGGGTCTTGCAGCCGCGAGGTGGTCAGGTTGTTGTCATGATTACGGTTGATGATATTGCCCTCAATCACGGCATCGGGAATGCCGGTCAGCGCTTCCAGGCTTTGGGTGAAGGTCAGCGAAAGCTGATCGATGTATTCGGCTTTCTTGTCCGTGTTGTAACCGCCTTTGGCGTTGTAGGCGGTTTGGCTGACGTGGGCCAGGCGATAGCGAAAACCATATCGTTCCAGCCAGTTGCGAATGCCGGTATCGGTACTGAGCAAATCGCCGGCCTGTGGTTCGAAGCCAAGCACCGTGCCATCCCATGCGGGGATGTCATCGCGGCCGTTATCGGCTTGCGCGATGGCCGGGCTTAGCAAAACGCCCATGGTCAGGCCCAAGGCCAGCGGGAGGGAACGCGGGTCGGTAGTAGAGAACAGGATAGGCATGTTGGTCTCCTGATACTCAGGCGGCAGCATAGGCGCAGGCAAAACCAGCCCCTGGCCTATGACAGCGCCTGTTGTGGGTGTGGCCTGCCGCTGGCAGGCCTAGGGGTTTTTGCAGTTGGGCTTAGCCGGCCGGCTTCAGCGTCTGCCCCCGGCTGCGGATCACGTCGCGATACCAGTAAAAGCTATCCTTGCGCCGTCGTTCCAGGCTGCCATGGCCCTGGTCGTCCAGATCGACGTGGATGAAGCCGTAACGTTTGGACATTTCCGCCTTGGACGCGCTGACCAGATCAATCGGCCCCCAGCTGGTGTAGCCGAGGATTTCGACGCCGTCGTCCAGGGCCTCGGCCACTTGGATCAGATGATCGTTAAAGTACTGGATGCGGTAGGGGTCGTGGATGCGGCCGTCCGGCGTTACTTCGTCGCGCGCGCCAAGACCGTTCTCCACGATGAACAGCGGTTTCTGGTAGCGGTCGTAGAGCAGGTTGAGCAGATAACGCAGGCCTTGCGGGTCGATCTGCCAACCCCATTCCGAACTGGGCAAGTGAGGGTTGGGCACCATGCCCAGCGTGCCGCCGGCTTGTTCCGTCAAGCTTGGGTCGGCGCTGGCGCAGCCGGACATGTAGTAGCTGAAGGAGATGAAATCCACGGTGGCGCGCAGGTCTTTTCGGTCGGACGCGCGGATGTCCAACTCAATGCCGGCCTCGCGAAAGAAACGCCGCATATAGGCTGGGTAAGCGCCCCTTGCCTGCACATCGCCAAAAAACTGCCATGTTCGGTTTTGCCGCAGGGCCTCCTGAACGTCTTCCGGCCGGCACGTTAGCGGGTAACGAACGCCCCCCAACAACATATTGCCGATCCGGGCGTCCGGGATTAGCTCATGGCAGGCTGTAACGGAGCGCGCGCTGGCCACCAACTGGTGGTGAAGGGCTTGGTAAACCGCTTGCTTGTCGCTGCCCGGCGGCAGGCCGACCCCGGTAAACGGCGCGTGCAGCGCCATATTGATTTCATTGAAGGTCAGCCAGTATTTGACCTTGTCGCGATAGCGGGTGAACACCGTGCGGGCGTAATGCTCGAAAAAGGCGATGGTCTGGCGGCTGGCCCAGCCGCCGTAACGCTGAGTCAGCGCGTAAGGCATTTCGAAGTGCGACAGCGTGACCAGCGGCTGAATGCCGTGCTTGGTCAACTCGTCGAACAGGCGATCATAAAACGCCAGCCCGGCCTCGTTGGGCTCGTCCTCGTCGCCTTGCGGGAAGATGCGGCTCCAGGCGATGGACACGCGCAGGCAGCTAAAACCCATCTCAGCGAACAGGGCGATGTCCTCCGGATAGCGGTGGTAAAAATCGATGGCCTGGTCCTTGAGGCCGCTGTCGCCGGCCACGCGCTCGACGATGGGGCCAAAAACGCCTTGCGGCAGCACATCCGAGGTGGACAGTCCTTTGCCATCGGCCAGGTAAGCGCCTTCCGCCTGATTGGCGGCCAGGGCGCCGCCCCATAGAAAATCAGCGGGAAATAATGTCATCTCTCATCTCCTGATTGCGGTGGTTAACGGCTGACGGCCAGCAGGGGAGCCAACTCCTCCACCTCGGCCGTGGGAATGGGCCGCACTTGCGTGCAGCCGGGGTTGCAGATCAGCACCAGGCTGGTCATATCGAAGCCGGCCTCGGTAATCGCGGCGCGGTCAAACTCCAACAGCAGATCGCCGGCCGCGATTGAGTCGCCTGTCCGCACATGGGCACGGAAGTGGCGGCCATCGAGCTTGACGGTATTGATGCCGACATGGATCAGCATTTCGGTTCCGTCGTCGGCGACGAGCGCCAAGGCGTGGCAAGCGCGGAACAGGGATTTGACCTGACCACCAAACGGCGCCACCACCCGGCCGCTGTGCGGCAGGATGGCCACGCCATTGCCCAGCACGCCGCTGGCAAAAGCGGGGTCCGACACCGTGCTGAGCGGCTGAACCTGACCGTGGATAGGTAAAGGGATTTGATAAGACGAGGGGTCCTCAGCTGCGGCCGGCGCTTCATCCGCCGCCGTGGCGGCTGTGGCTGGTTCGGCTTTGGGCAGGCCAAAAAAGAAGGTGAGCAGGGCGGCGAGGCCGGCTGCCAGCAGGCTGCCGGCAATCGCGCCCCAGACGGAGAAATCGACGCCACTGGGAGGGATGATTTGGGGGAAGGTAAAAATGCTGGGCAGGTTTGGCGAGTAGACGCTGCTGCGCGCGTAACCCAGGATCAAGCCGCCCAAGGTGCCGCTGATGCAGCCAAAGAGGAAGGGACGTTTTGCCGGCAGCGTCACCCCGTAGATGGCGGGTTCGGTAATGCCGAATAGCCCAGAGCTCACCGCGGAGCCTGCCAATGATTTCAGGCGCGCATCGCGGGTGCGCAAGAAAACCCCCAGCGTAGCGCCCACTTGCCCCATTACCGCCGGCAGCAACAGCGCGCCCATGGTGTCATAGCCCAGCAGGCTCAAATTGTTGTACATCAGCGGCACCAGGCCCCAATGCAGGCCAAAGATCACCAACACCTGCCACAAGCCGCCCAGCGCCGCGCCGGCCAACATCGGAGCCAAGTCATAGAGGATTTGAAAACCATTGGCCAGCAAGCGGCCTAGCCCGGTGGCGGCTGGTCCGATCAGCAGGAAAGTCATGGGCACGATCAGACTCAAGCACAGCAGCGGGGTCAGGAAGTTCTTGATGGCGGCGGGCAGGATCCGCTTGCAGCGGGCTTCAAGATGGCTGCTGGCCCAAGCGGCAAGAATGATGGGGATCACCGAAGAACTGTAATTGATGAAAACGATGGGAATGCCGACAAAGTCCAAGGACGCCGCGCCAGTCTGCTGAGCGGCATTAAACGCCGCGATGGAGAGCGGGTGAGTGAGCGCGCCGCCCAGGGCCATTGCCGTGAAAGGGTTGCCGCCAAACTTTTTGCCGGCGGTATACCCCAAGGCCAAGGGGAAGAAATAAAACAGGGCATCGCTGGCCACAAACAACAGTAAATAGGTGCCGCCGGTCTCGCTCAACCATTCATTCACCAGCGCCAGCGATAACAAGCCTTTCAGGATGCCGGAGGCGGCCAGGATGCCGAGGGTGGGCGTGAAAATAGCGGAGACCACGTCAATGAAACGGCTCAGCAGCCCCTCTTTCTTGGTCTCGCCCGCTGGCGGAGCCTCGTCGTCCTGTTCAAGGATCCGGCAAATGGCTTGGTAGACTTCAGCCACCAGGTTCCCGATCACCACCTGAAATTGCCCGCCGCTCTCCAGCACCATCAGAATATCGGGCAGACGGTTCAAGGTTTCCGCCTGGGCCCGCCCGGAATCGCGCAACTTGAAGCGCAGCCGGGTAGCGCAATGCACCAGGCTCAGAATATTGTCCTTGCCACCCACTCCCGCGACGATTTGTTTGGCAAGTGTGTCCATGGTTCTCCTCCCTATGGCTAGCAAACGCTCAAAAAAAACCTGACCGCGCCTACCCGAAACGGGGGAGGCATGGCCAGGTTTTGCCTGTTCTAGACAGTAACAACCCTGTTGATGTCTCGACTGGTCAAACCAGCCGGTGAGTAAAGATCAGGCTTATAGACGGCTAATATGAATGGCGAGGAACATCATCTCGTCCAACTCAAGCTCCTTCCGGTGCTGCTCCCAAACATAAGCACCAACGCTCTCCGCGCTGCGCCATGCTTGCGGGTAGCTTGCCTTCACCGCCGCATGCAAACAGGTGTCTCCAGCAGGCAATGACTGCTGGGACAACACGCGTTGCGCAAAAAACTTCAGGTGGGCAATGAAGCGGTGGTAGCTCAGCGCTTGCTGGTCAAGCTCATGCCCTTGCTGATAGGTGACGATCCGCAGCACCTGCTGCATCAGCTGGGTAATGGCTTGCATCTCCGGAGCCTCGCTATTCATTTGGGCGTTGGCCAAATGCCAGGCGATGAAACCGGCCTCATCCTCCGGCAGGGTCAGTCCCAATCGCTGCTCTATCAGCGCCAGCGCTTGCAGGCCAATGGCGAATTCTTTCGGGTAGAACCTGCGCATTTCCCATTGCAGCGCGTTGTGGAGGGCAATGCCCTGACGATGGCGTTCAAGCGCGAAATGGCAGTGATCCAGCAAAGCCAGGTAAACCTCCTCGGGCAGCCTGCCCAATTGATTTTTCGCCAGGTTGAGGATGTCGGTGCAGACCGCCATCACCTCGGTGGGGATGGCGCTCAAGACTTCGCTCAAGCGGGACATCAGCTCATGGTTTTGCAAGGCGAAGAGTTTTTCTACCAGCGCAGGGTCCAGCGCGTCGCCCGGCCGCTTTTGAAACCCCAGGCCGCAGCCCATGGCCACCAGCTCATGCTGGTGTTCATCCAACACGAGGGCGGCATTGTTGTTCAAGACTTTGCTGATTTTCATAGCGCGCATCCTGAAAACAAAAAAACCTGACGGCTTGGCCTGTCGTCAGCGGATGGAACCATTGGGTGGCAAAAAATACAACTTAATTTGTTAAAAATATATCGTTTCGAAACAGCCAGGGGCAGACGCCCGGCAGGAGGGGCTGCTGGAGGCGGTTTTGTCGCAGTGGAGAAAAAGAGGGAAGGCGTCATTTCGGTCCCCAAGTCAGCGTTGGACACCTATCGGTCGGGGGGCATGGAGCGGCGTCGGGGCAAAGGCTGTGCAACTGACTGGCGAAGTCGTCCAGCACCGTGGTGGTGGCACAGGCCAGATGCCCCAAACGGGGCTGCAGTGTTTGTGTGGCGTGGAACTGGAAGGCGTCAAGCGCGTGACGCAGGGTGGCAAGGCAGTTCAAGGCCAGAGCGCAGGCGGCCAGGGTTTGGGATGGCGGGGGGTGGGGGGCAGGACTGCGGAAGTGAGTCATTGTATGCCTCTTTGTGATTTTTCGGTTTACTTTTTTATTAATTCTACCCTGTACGTGGTTATTGTAAACAGTGTGCGTTGATTAAATAAGGAGAAAGTACACGTAGAGTAGAAAAGTGGACACAAAAATCAAGATTGGCAGGCAAGTTCAGATTTTGCGCAAGCGCAAAGGTCTGTCCCAAGATGCTTTGGCAGAGATGGTGGGCATTGACGCTAAATCGCTGAGCCGCATAGAGCGCGGCGCGCATTACCCCGCCATTGAGACGCTAGAGCGGTTGGCCAACGCTATGAAGCTGGAACTGAAGGATTTCTTCGATTTCGACGGCCGCCCCTCCGTGGAGGAGATGCGAAGTCAGATTATGCGTAGCGCGCAAGCTGCTGGCGCTGACGAGGTGGAACGCATGGTTGCTGCGTTGCATTCCATTTTTTCATCAGGTGAAAAGTAATCATTCACACTAGAGGCTTGGTCCTTGAGCCACGGTTATCCCCTCATTACGGCACGAAAGCGTACACCCAGTCACGCTGGATATCGTTGAGAAAAATTTAACTTGTCTAAGTTGGGCCTGTCCTAATTTTTGTGAAAAAGGGGTTTGGGTTACGCCTGTGGGAATGCCTTCCTCGAACTGAATGGTCAACCGGGCCTAGTTGCGCCGCCAGGACTGGCCAATTGGCAGATACTCCCCATCCCACTTTGCCTTGAATTCGCCTAGTCTTTGCTCTGCTTTGTCGAGAGTGGACGATTGGTAGATTCGCTTCAGATCGGCGGCTTCAGGACGCTGCTTTAACGATACGTAGTTAAAGCTGTGCCGCACCATGTGCACCATGCACAACTGCGTAGCCGCTTTCGGGAAGACAGCTTCGATAGCTTCCGGAAAACCCTTCAGGCCATCGACGCAGGCGATAAAGATGTCCTGTACGCCCCGGTTACGCAGTTCGGTCACGACCTGAAACCAGAGCTTGGCTCCTTCCGTCTGAGCCAGCCACATCCCCAGTACCTCCTTCTCTCCAGTCAGGGTAATGCCTATGGCGAGAAAGACGGTCTTCACGCGCATGGCCCCTCACGCACCACTTGGAAACAGTAGAGGTAGATGATCGCGTAGAGCGAACCCATGGGGGGGGGCGAGCCTGCCATGCTTTGACCCCTTCGCTGACAGCATCGGTGATATAGGAAATCAGGCTGGATGATATTTCGGTGCCGTACATCTCTTCCAGATGGACCTGGATTTCCCGAACAGTCATGCCCCGGGTGTAAAGCGAGATGACTTTGTCGTCGAAACCGGTCTAACGAGTCTGGTTCTTGGGGATGAGTTGTGGCTCGAAGGTGCCCTGGCGGTTTCGTGGCACCTCGGTAGGGAATTCGCCGAACTCGCCCTTGGGGGGGGCGCCGCTCTTACCGTTACGAGTGTTGCCGGCGGGGTTGAGCTCCTGCCCATGTTTACTGTGTGTGGCCGAGGTGGCCATCTCGGCATCAAGCGCTTTCTTGAGCAGCAGCGTGGTGAGCTGCTTGAGCAAGCCGTTCTCACCAATAAGGTCCTCTGATTTCTTGTAGTTGCCCAGCAGACTGCCCAGCCGTGCGTCAGGTGCATTTGTATGCGGCACGGGCTCCCCGGCTGCAAAAAGCCTTAGACCCGCTAACAAAACCTGTCGATAAATCGCAGACATATCAATGAGAAAGCCAGCTTGAGCAAGGCGTAATGCGTATCCAGCCGCCGTTCGAAGCGGATGCGCAACTTGCCGAAGCCAGCTAGCCAAGAATGGGTGCGTTCCACCACCCAACGGTGGCGGCCCAATCTCTCGCTGCTTTCCACCCCGCGCCGAGCAATTCGCACCAAGATTCCGCGTCGGCTCAGGTGTGCACGACAACGGCGGTAGTCATAGCCTTTGTCAGCATGCAGCTTGTAAGGCTTTTGTCTGGGCCGTCCTGGCAAGCCAGGAACGGTAGGAATCGCATCGACCAAAGTTTCGAAGACCATGGAGTCGTGCCGATTGGCGCCGGTAATGCTCAGCGCCAATGGCAAACCTCGGCGATCTACGATGATGTGCCGTTTGCTGCCGCATTTACCTCGATCGGTGGGGTTGGGGCCGGTCTCTTGGCCCCCCGGGGGCTGGCAACGCTAGCCCCATCAATGCTGGCCCGGCTCCAATCAATTTGATCGTGTTGGCGCAGTTGTATCAGCAGAGCCAGGTGTAGGCGGTCCCAAATGCCTTGCGCTTGCCAATCCCGCAGCCTTCGCCAGCAGGTCATCCCGCTGCCAAAACCGAGTTCCTGCGGGAGGTCCTCCCAAGGAATGCCGGTAGTGAGAACAAACAAGATGCCGTTGAGGGCAGCAAAATCATCCAGCCGCGGCCTCCCACCCCGGCGGGAACGCGGCGGCGGGGAGAGTAGCGGCTGCAATGACTTCCAAAGCTTCTGGCTGACGACTTTTCGTTGCATCTTCGCCAGGTGAGGGCATACGCATCTGACATCAAGAGGTTTTGTTAGCGGCTCTTAGTCCCCCCCAACTCCGCCACTGAATCTGGCTCAATGCCGACAAGCAGTCCGATTCCAACCCACCACCAAATCCGGCGATGCCGACAGCTCGTCCGACGACTCGACAAGTACCCCACTCAGCATCTAGCCGAGCCGAACACCGTTGTTGCAAGCAGTGTACGGCGCCGCTTTGCGTCAAGCCCCTGAGCCAGACGTTGTGCCAGTGGGGACAATGTCTGGATATGAGAGCGAAGGTCTATAAGATCCATCGACTTGGTATCCAAAATCGAACTCATACAACGTTAAAGGTTTCATCATAGCGGCTTGGCGCCCAAGGTAGAACGTGAATGCGTTAGGAGCAGAAATGAACAAGTGGTATCGCTCTGCTCTTGCTGCGGCATTAGCCTCTCGGTCTAGCTTGATCCGCGCAGCTAACTGCTCGGCCAATGCGTTTGCGTGGGAACCGGATATGACAGCGCTAGCAGAAGGCCCGCAGGTTGGTTGGGCCACCAACAGTCGCCTGAACTTCAGTTGATTTGCCTGCAAGTAATGCCTGATCGCGCCCCCAGTGTCTCTTGTGATGCTGACGGCACATGCTGTCCCCTCGCCGGAGGGGTCAAGTTCATGCTCTTCGAAAGCCCATGTTGGGCTGTCGTTCTGTAGCAGCTGGTCATCAGGAGCCCAAATTTTGAGAACGGGTGCCCTTTGTTCTAGTTCAACGACCCTGCCAGACTTGGTGTCGAGTACGACCCCAGCAGCAAACGCCATGGTGGCGTGAGCTTCAATGGCTAGTCGCAGTCGGCCATCTGGAGCGGGTAGCCGCAGCAAGAACTCCTTAAGTCGCGGGAGCAGCGTATTCCGCCATGCGTTGGTATCGAGGATGGTCCGCTCATCAAACTCGGAAAGGAAGTTAAGCACGTCCACGCAGCGGTTCTCTAACCGATCCAGTGTGTGTTCAAAAGTCTTTACACCAAAGAGTTGCCTATTGCCGTGCGATTTCTCTACAAGCAACCCCTCTTGAGCGCATTTCTCTTTGAAGGTCTTGCGGTCAAAAACCATACGTTTCTGACCGACCCACTCGAAGATGTTCGAATCGTAGATGATTGAACTTGCGTTCGATGCCGGGCGGACAAGGCCATTGACACGGCATGCGTCGTCAAGCAAGTTGCGCAGTGCGTCAAGTGAATCGCGGGTGAGATTGAAACCCAGGCAATTGCACAGAGAACGGAGCTCGATATCGTCAACCGCCAAATGCTCCCGCCAGAGCTTGCGCAACTTGCCTGTGGCGCTGCGAGCAGTCTTGCCGCCAAAGATGCCGCCTACATCCAAGGTGAGATGCTTTAAGCGGATGTAGGGATAGAGTGTGTCTTGGGGGTTAGCGGTGTGGTTGGTCACTAAAGTCAGCCGAGACACAAGGCCTGTCGCCCTGTCTGCTCTGTGGGCTGCCAACGCGCGCTGCAACATGGATGTCGAGGTGGCGTTGATGTATTCCGGACGCGTCAGATCCTCATGGGTAAACATTCCCGGTGTCGCATGCCACTTGCACTGCATGCGATCAATGATGACTGAATTGCCTAGGTGGTCCTGAGGGGCTTTTGCAGGATCGTATTCAACCCACACGTCGTCGAATCCCCTAGGCCCGGACTCAAACCCGACACGCACCACAGGCCCCCCATCATCAAGGAGTCGAGCAGCGTGCAGCCAAAACATCCGGGCCTGAAAAACGTCGCCATCCCGGCGCGTGACAACGGCTTGTGTCATCGGTTTTTAACTCAGTGGAAACATCGGACCGAAGATCTCTCTCCATTTTCGCAGCGCATCCCCGTTGCGCCCCTGTCGGACAAGATGGATGGCCTCGTTTGATTGAGCGACAACTTGGTTCAATGCTTGTTTTGCTCGAGCAACCCGCTGTGCGTCCATCGAATTGCTAATCGGCGGGCCCAAGCCGGCAGGGTCGTTCCAAACATCACCGACGCGATCGGCCATCGTCGCAAAAAAACTCTGCATTTCGCGATCGAATTGGCCACCCCATCCACCGTACAGGCATTGCAGTGCCATGACCTCAATGAGGAATGAGGGCTTCACCGGCTTCTCACCGTGCTTGGGGTTGTTGTTCCAATACTTGGCCATGCGCACCAGACCCTTCCATTCGTTGCCATAGGCCTGGTGAGCCTGAGTTGCTTTTTCGGCGTGTTTTTCAGGGTTCGTCTTGATCCACTTACCAGTGTCCCCGTCTGGAATCTCGTAGTTGTCACCGCAGGCGAAGGCGGGAACGACGTCAATACTCAGCACCTTGTAGTCTGTCTTGTCTTCGTCTTGGATCTGCACTCCAAAGTCCACGTTGATAGAGCGGCTCTGGCGGCGAACTGCTTGTTCGCCATATTTTTCGACAAGGGCTTTCTTGTAGTCATCAAGAACTACACCCGCAGCCTTGTCACGGTAGTGCTTCTCCGAGTCCTTCATCACGAAGAAGATGTCGATATCCTTCAATGGCTTGGTCTTGGTGTAGCGCGCGTACGAACCGGTCAGAAAATCGCGGTCGATGCTAAACTTCGTGCGCACGTAAGTTCGTATTTCCGTATGCCGGTCTGTTGCGTTCTTCTGCTCTTTTTCGTTGAGTTCCAAACGGCTTTTGAACTTCCGGAATGCTTCGTCGATGGTCAGCATTACGCTTTCCTCCAGTAGGCCGAGTTGGCCCCCAACCCGCCGTGTTCGATGGTTGTTCCCAGGCTTTGGCGGACCATGCCGTCCGTAGATCGCAGGCTACACGTACTCCAACCGGTGACATCAGGCCGGCCAGGCTTGTTGGTCACAACCACACGGTACGCAGCTTCGGAAGGGGCAAGCCCAGCCTTCTTGATGGCATAGCGTAGTTGGTCGGTGTCGGTCCAGAAGGTGCCGGCGGAGATGTCCCAGGTGTATGAAACTGAGATGTCCCACCGTGTAATCAGCCCATCTGACTTTGGGTCATAGATTTCGAGCTTTACCGTTTCAAGATGTTTGGACTCGATCCAAGAACTGATGCCGCGCAGTAGGACCTCCCACTCTCCCACCAGCTTTGAGGGGTCAAGACCGCTCAGTCGAATGATGTCTTTCAAGCTTTTGAGGATGTTGTCGGCTACATAAGTGACCGACTGGGTGTAGGAGTAGACGGCTACCGAGCTCATGACTTTAGGAACCTTTCTACGTTCAACGTCAGGCCGCCGGCAGCGGCCTTGGTCGTCTCAGCTTCTTCACCGAGCTTTTGCGCTTGGTCACGGGCGGTGATACGGCTGCTCTTGACTTTCAGAGTTCGCTGCACCCATTCGAGGTCGTCTTTCGCGCATGGCAACGAGACGGCCCACTGCCCCTTGAGGGCCTCATAACCGAGCGCGTCTTCTTTGGCATCGCCACCTTCGATTGCATCGTCGTCATACAAGCAGTAGACGCGTGTCCGTGGCCCTTCACACGTGACAACGATGGCGGCATCCTTCGGGGCCTGTTCGGCGATGACAGAACTGGCGATGCCGGACACCGATAACAGCTCTGTTTTTGCCTCCCCATCCTTACCTTGCGTGAGCAGGTCAACAATGAAGGCCCACGTATCGCTGGTGCTTCGGTGGGGCGAACTCCTCACAACTCGACTTACAACAGTGCTCATTGCTTCCCTTCCGTCCAGACGGCTTTCGCAGCCTTTGCGGCCTTTGCAGCCTGTAGCAGATCGGGAATGAGCAACCCATTGGGGTTCACCGCCACGTCCTTCCTCAAGGTGAGCGCACTGGCAACGACCTTGCGGATCGCCCGACCGTCCAGACCGTAGACCTCTTGCACCAATGAGTCGAAGCCACTTGCCTGCGGCAACTTGCCAATGGCGCTGAACTGCGCACCTAAGCCTTTCAAGCACAAAGTGAGGATTTCCGCACAGGCTTGTGGGTTCGGTGGTGGAATTTCCAGCACCAGGTCGCAACGCGACATGAATGCTTCATCCACCGCTTGGGGAAAGTTCGAGGTCGCGATGAAGAGTAGGTTCTTATGCGTTTCAGCCAGCAGGTCCAGCTGTACCAGCACGGCGTCGGTGGCGCGATGAATGTCCACCGGGTTCGCGCTCAGGCTGAGTTTGCTGCGATCAGCCGCCAGCGTTTCGACTTCGTCGAGCAACACAATGGTCGGACCAGACATGGCCGCTTCTGCGATGGTCTGGCCAAACAGGTCCGACACCGCCTTTTGTGTCTTTCCCATCATCGCGCTACCAAGTGCATGAGGATCAACCTCAAGCAGGGTGAACGGTGCTCCAGAGAAGCATTCGGCGCATTTGTGCGCCAGCCCTCTGGCAAGAGACGTTTTGCCGGTGCCGGGCTCTCCAACTAACAAGATAGTGCCGTGCAGGGGCAGCACATCACGCGGTACCGACTGGCGGACGGTGAAATTGACAATGGCCTGGCCGACCAACTGGTCCTTGATAGCCTGATTCAAGACGATGGAATCCCAGAGTTCACCCAACTCCTGCGATGGAAGCTTGATAAAACGATGGATTCCTTTAGGAAGTTCACCATGCAATGCCATAAATCCTCCTGCGTGTCGGCGTCGTCTACATCTCCAGCGCATGATAAAGGCCCTGCAACTGTGGCCCTTTTTTTGATGCCAAGCGGAATTTCATGCTTTGGCTATCGGAAATTGCAAATTTTGACTACAAAATTTCAACCTTTCCGATTTCTGACAACAGCTATCAATCCCAGCTCAACGCCCCACCCGTCTGATATTCCGTAACCCGCGTCTCAAAGAAGTTCTTCTCTTTCTTCAAGTCGATCATTTCGCTCATCCACGGGAAGGGGTTGTTCACGCCGGGGTAGAGCTGGTCCAGGCCAATCTGCTGCATGCGGCGGTTGGCGATGAAGCGCAGGTATTCCTTGAACATGCTGGCGTTCAGGCCCAGCACGCCGCGCGGCATGGTGTCTTCGGCGTAAGCGTATTCCAGTTCCACCGCGTGTTTGAACAGTTCGGTGATCTCGGCCTTGAAGCTTTCGGTCCAGATTTCCGGTTGCTCCAGCTTGATGGTGTTGATCAGGTCGATGCCAAAGTTGCAGTGCATGGACTCGTCGCGCAGGATGTACTGGTACTGTTCCGCGGCGCCGGTCATTTTGTTCTGGCGGCCCAGCGCCAGGATTTGCACAAAGCCCACGTAGAAGAACAGGCCTTCCATGATGCAGGCAAACACGATCAGGGATTTGAGCAGCTTCTGGTCGTTTTCCAGCGTG
Organism: Chromobacterium sp. Rain0013; assembly: GCF_015291765.1. Classification (NCBI taxonomy): domain Bacteria; kingdom Pseudomonadati; phylum Pseudomonadota; class Betaproteobacteria; order Neisseriales; family Chromobacteriaceae; genus Chromobacterium; species Chromobacterium sp. Rain0013. The sequence continues at coordinate 3,506,890 of NZ_CP031514.1, read as the reverse complement.
CCGGTCTTGAAGGCCGGGTCGCACAGTACGTCGATGAAGGGGATCAGGAATTCATCTTTGTCGCGGATGGATTTGATTTCGTTGTAGGCGTTGAAGACTTCGCCTTCGTCCAGGCCCAGGCTTTCCACGATGTATTGGTAGGCGTGGGTGTGGATGGCTTCGTCAAAGGCCTGACGCAGCAGGAACTGGCGGCATTCCGGGCTGGTGATCTGGCGGTAGGTGCCCAGCACGATGTTGTTGGCTGCCAAGGAGTCCGCGGTCACGAAGAAGCCGAGGTTGCGCTTGACGATGCGCATTTCGTCTTCGGTCAGCTGGCCGGTTTTCCACTGTTCGATGTCGCGCTGCATGTTCACTTCTTGCGGCATCCAGTGGTTGGCGCATTGGGCCAGATATTTTTCCCATGCCCATTTGTGTTTGAAGGGCACGAGTTGGTTGACGTCGGTGGTGCCGTTGATCACTTTTTTGTCCACCACGTTGACGCGGCCGGCGGCGATGGCGCCCGCGGAGGGGGCGGCCGGTTTGGTTTCGATGGTGTCGTCAAAGTTCAGCATTAAGGGCTCCTGTTTGGATTTATTCCGCGTCCGGCGCGGTGATTTGGGGCGGCAGCGGCTGCTTGTCGCCAGCCAGGCTGGGGCTGAGCGGCAGGCTGCTTTTGCGCAGTATTTGTATCTGGCGCGGCGCGGCGGCAAGTGCCGGCACCGGGTCCAGGTCCACGTGCAGGCTGCCTAGTTTTCGGTAGCCTGCGTCTTTGCCATGTTCGCCATGGCGGGCGATACAGAATGCGGTGGCGCTCATGAGCGGCGTCCTTTCAGAAGCGCAGCTGTTGGCTGAGGCGGTGGATTAGCTGGCGTTCGCTGCTTTCCTCCTGCTCCACCTGGCTGCCGCGCGGCTGCCGCAGCTTCAGCAACTGGCGGTATTGCCGGTTGGCTTGTTCTATGTCTTGCTTGAGCAGCTCTATTTGCTGCTGCAGTTCTTCCGGCTGGCAGTACACCACCAGCGCGTCCGCTTCCACCCAGGCTTTGCGCCACACTTTCTGGCGCGGCAGGCGGCGGGCTTCGTTGAACAGGTCCTTCCATTCGCAGGGCGGGGCCTGGTTCAGCGTCAGGTACATATTGAACAGCACAAACTGCTTGTCGGGGTTGTGGGTTCTTTGTTCGCAAAACCCGTTGATCCGGATATTTTCAAACGCTTGCATCTGACCTCCTGCTGAAGCCTTGCTGGTGGCGGCGGGGCCGTGGGCCTCGTCTTCCTGGAACCCGCTCAACACCCGCCGCGCTCGCTTGCTTGGTCTTGAGCTGTTTCCGTCCGTCCGCATCGCGGGCCGGCCGGCGTTTCCATCCCGAAGCCGCCTGGGAGCAAGCGGCTTGAGGCTGGGCACTATTTAGAGCGGCTAACAAAATTCCTGATGCTGCGTTGCGCCGACTTGCCGTACTCAAGTACTGCCTGCGTCGGCGCGCCTTGCCTCAGCCGTGAAACTGATTTTTGTTAGCTGCTCTTACTGCTGCGGCGCGTCCTGGTACTGCACCAGGCCGTAAATCTTCCACTGGCCGTTCACCCGTTTCAGGTGGTAGCCGGTGCAGTATTCCCAGGCCGGCTGGTCCTGGCGCTGTACGGTCCAGCGCACGCGGGCGCTGGCGGCGTCTTCGCCAAAATTCAGCACGCTGTCCAGTTGGTGACTGGCGCTGATGAAGCCCTGGCTGCGGTACCACTCCAGCAAGGCGGTGGTGGTGTCGCGCAGCGATGTCATGTTGTCCCAGCTGCTCAGGTCTCCCTGATGGATGGCGGTGAAGGGCACGGTGAAGTGCGCGGTCACTTGGGGCACGTCCAGCTGGCTGTAGCCCACTGCGTAGCTGTTGAAAAATTCTTCTATATTCATCCGGTTTCCCCTGGTTTTGCATGTGTGCTGCGTCCGCTGCCGTTACGGTCTGGCGCGGTTTGTTGCTGCGTTCCCCATTGGCCAGCCGTCTGGACGGGCAGGCGGCTGGCCAATGGGTGGGGCGGCCGGATTGTGGGGCCATTTCACAGCCTGCTGCGGGCAGAGGGCTGTGAGATGGAGCCTGGCCGGGGCCAGGCTAGACCAGCCCCGAGGGGCCGGCCGTTCAAGCCAGGATGGCTGCTTCCGCCTTACTGGCAGCTCTCGCAATCCGGGTTGTCGATGCTGCAGAACTTGGCGTCGGTGGCCGGGGTGTTGTCCACCACGGCTTCCGGAGCCGCGGCCGGTTGGCTGTGGCTGTTGGACACCGCGTTCAGTTCGCCGCCGCGCCCGGTGGATTTCTCGGCGCTGGTGGCGGCCAGGGTGCGCAGGTAGTAGGTGGTTTTCAGGCCGCGCAACCAGGCGTGCTTGTACAGCTCGTCCAGTTTCTTGCCGGAAGCGCCCGCCATGTACAGGTTCAGGGACTGAGCCTGGTCGATCCACTTTTGACGGCGGGAGGCCGCTTCCACCAGCCAGCGCGGGTCCAGCTCGAATGCGGTGGCGTAGATGGCTTTCAGTTCGGCCGGCACGCGGTCGATCTGGCCCAGGCTGCCGTCAAAGTATTTGAGGTCGGCCACCATCACTTCGTCCCACAGGCCGGCGGCTTTCAGGTCGCGCACCAGGTATTCGTTGGTGACGGTGAATTCGCCGGACAGGTTGGATTTGACGAACAGGTTCTGGTAGGTCGGTTCGATGCTTGCCGACACGCCGATGATGTTGGCGATGGTGGCGGTGGGTGCGATGGCCAGGCAGTTGCTGTTGCGCATGCCGTGGGTTTTCACGCGTTCACGCAGCGCGTTCCAGTCCATGCGTTCGCTGCGGTCTACTTCCAGGAAGCCGCCGCGTTCGGCCGCCAGCAGGTTGATGCTGTCGTGCGGCAGGATGCCGCGGTCCCACAGGCTGCCCTTGTAGGACGGGTAGCGGCCGCGTTCTTCCGCCAGTTCGGTGGAAGCCCAGTAAGCGTAGTAGGCCACCATTTCCATGGATTCGTCGGCAAACTCCACCGCGGCGTCGGAGCCGTAGGGCACGCGCTTCTGGTGCAGGCAGTCCTGGAAGCCCATGATGCCCATGCCCACCGGACGGTGTTTCAGGTTGGAGTTGCGCGCCTTCTTCACCGGGTAGAAGTTGATGTCGATCACGTTGTCCAGCATGCGCAGGGCGATGCGGATGGTGCGCTGCAGTTTTTCGGAGTCCAGGCTGCCGTCTGCCTTCAGGTGGGCGGACAGGTTGACGGAACCCAGGTTGCAGACCGCGATTTCGTCCTCATTGGTGTTGAGGGTGATCTCGGTGCAAAGGTTGGAGCTGTGCACCACGCCCATGTGCTGCTGCGGGCTGCGGATGTTGCACGGGTCCTTGAAGGTCATCCACGGGTGGCCGGTTTCAAACAGCATGGTCAGCATTTTGCGCCACAGGGACAGCGCCGGGATGCGCTTGTACACCTTGAGCTCCCCGCGCTCGCCCATGGCTTCGTATTCCTTGTAGCGCTTCTCGAAGGCCGCGCCGTACAGGTCGTGCAGGTCCGGGGCTTCGGACGGGGACAGCAGGGCCCAGTCCGCGCCTTCCATCACCCGCTTCATGAACAGGTCCGGAATCCAGTTGGCGGTGTTCATGTCGTGGGTGCGGCGGCGGTCGTCGCCGGTGTTCTTGCGCAGCTCCAGGAATTCTTCGATGTCCGCGTGCCAGGTTTCCAGATAGGCGCAGACGGCGCCTTTGCGCTTGCCGCCCTGGTTCACCGCCACGGCGGTGTCGTTGACCACTTTCAGGAACGGCACCACGCCCTGGGATTTGCCGTTGGTGCCCTTGATGTGGGAGCCCATGGCGCGCACGGAGGTCCAGTCATTGCCCAGGCCGCCGGCAAACTTGGACAGCAGGGCGTTTTCCTTGATGCCTTCGTAGATGCCGTCCAGGTCGTCGGCAATGGTGGTGAGGTAGCAGCTGGACAGCTGGCTGCGACGGGTGCCGGAGTTGAACAGGGTGGGGGTGGACGACATGAAGTCGAAGCTGGAGAGCACGTTGTAGAACTCGATGGCGCGCTCTTCGCGGTTCACTTCGTTCAACGCCAGGCCCATGGCCACGCGCATGTAGAAGGCCTGCGGCATTTCGATGCGGGTGCCGTCCACGTGCAGGAAGTAGCGGTCGAACAGGGTTTGCAGGCCCAGGTAGCCAAACTTCAGGTCGCGGTTGGCGTCCAGCGCGGCGCCCATTTTTTTCAGGTCGTATTCGCCCAGTCTTTCATCCAGCAGTTCGGCGTCGATGCCTTTCTTGATGAAAGTGGGGAAGTACAGCGCGTACTGCTTGGCCATTTCTTCCTGGCTGACGGCTTCGCCCAGGATTTCCAGGCGGATGTTGTTCAGCAGCAGGCGGGCGGTCACGTAATCGTAAGCCGGGTCCTGCTCAATCATGGAGCGGGCGGCCAGGATGGCGGATTTGTTGACTTCGTCTTCGCTGACGCCGTCGTAAATGTTCTTCAGGGTTTCGCTGAGGATGGCGTCGATATCGATGCCTGCCAGGTTTTGGCTGGCGGATTCGATGGTGGCGCGCAGGCGGGCCACGTCCAGCGGCAGCTTGCGGCCGTCTTTGCGTACCACGTTGATCTGCACCTGGGTCAGGGCTTCGCCGCGGGCGGCGCGCTCTTGGGAGCGCTGTTCGCGGTACAGCACGTAGGCGCGGGCTACATCATGCTCGCCAAAGCGCATCAGAGACAGTTCCACCTGGTCCTGGATGTCTTCAATGTGGATGGCTCCGCCTTCCGGCTTGCGGCGCATCAGGGCGCTGGCCACTTGTTCGCTCAGCTGGGCGACTTTTTCGCGCAGGCTGGCGGAGGTGGCGCCCTGGTGGCCCATGACCGCCAGGAAGGCTTTGGTCATGGCGATGGAGATCTTGACGGGTTCGAACGGCACCACCGCACCGTTGCGACGGATGGTTTTGTACTGGCTGAAATCGGCTTTGGGCGCGGCTGCGCGGCCGAGTTCTGCGGCGGTCTGCCCTTCAAAGGTGGTCAATTGCATGTAGCCCTCGATAAGGTGGGTGGTTGCGTCCTTCCGTTACTGCGTTTCCCATGGGGCAGGCCGGCTGTGGACAAATCTGTTGAAAAGCTGTGCGCGAGCTGTGGGTAAACACAATATGTATTGTTTGTAGCTCGCGGAACACCCAAATTCTAGTGTTGAGTATGGGGCAGTACAAGTCTTGACAGCGGAAGATTTAATGGCTGTTTTGGAGAGGATGGCGGGCGAAAGCCCGTGGTTGCTGGCTTTGCGGGGCGTGAGATTTTTTTTGGCCGGCCGACACATTTCATTCTGTAGCCAAGAAACCTTGTTGAAACAAGCCGCAGCGCAGTGAGCGGCGCGGGCCACCAGATGTTGTGGATTTGCATCATAGCGCGGGCAGTGCTGAGTTGGAGGAAAGTGGTGCGTAATTGGTGTGTTGGGTTTTTGGCCTGTCTGACCGCGCAATCAATGAAAAGCCCGCCAAGGCGTAATGCCAGTCAGTTAACGCTGACTGGCATTTTTCGTTGGATATTTGTGCGCCCTGTTCTTCACGACTCGCGGGCAATGTCGGTCTGGTCTGCGTGGTGGCAGCACAAACAGCCTCGACTGCTCCAGTAAGCGCGCCAATTGGGCGGGTAACGTACCTGCTGATGTGTAGAAGTTCAGACTTGATCTGAACTTCTACAGCTAAATGGATGAACTGCGAGCGGAAACTCAATACCAGCTTGCAGTTCATCCATTTAGCCTTCGTCGTCCTGCTGCTCTAAAGATCGTAAACAGGTTCTTAGATCATCGCCTTCGGATCCACCCACTGGTCAAACTGCTCCGCTGTCACATAGCCCAGCTCCAGCGCCGCCTGCTTGAGGGTGCCGCCGTTGGCGTGGGCCAGCTTGGCTATGGCGGCGGCCTTGTCGTAGCCGATGTGCGGATTGAGCGCGGTGACCAGCATGAGCGATTGCTCCAGCAATTGCTCGATGCGAGGGCGGTTTGCCTGCATGCCGCGCACGCAATGATGGTTGAGGCTGTCCATGCCGTCTGCGAGCAGGCGCACGCTCTGCTGGAAGTTGTGCGCGATCAGCGGCTTGAACACGTTCAACTCGAAGTTGCCGGAAGCGGCGCCGATGGACAGCGCCACGTCGTTGCCCAGCACTTGGCAGCACAGCATGGTCATCGCCTCGCACTGGGTGGGGTTGACCTTGCCCGGCATGATGGAGCTGCCCGGTTCGTTTTCCGGAATCAGCAGTTCGCCCAGGCCGCTGCGAGGGCCGGACGCCAGCCAGCGGATGTCGTTGGCGATCTTGATCAAGGCGGTGGCCAGTTGTTTGAGCGCGCCGTGCGAGTGCACCAGCGCGTCGTGCCCGGCCAGCGCGGCGAATTTATTGCCGGCGCTGACAAAGGGCAGGCCGCAAGCGCGGTTGAGTTCGGCCGCCACGCGCGGGCCGAACTCCGGGTGGGTGTTGAGGCCGGTGCCCACGGCGGTGCCCCCCACGGCCAGTTGGTAGAGGCCGGGCAACGCGGCGCGGACGGCGTGTTCCGCTTGCTCCAGCTGATCCACCCAGCCTGACAGCTCCTGGCCCAAAGTCAGCGGAGTGGCGTCCTGCAAATGGGTGCGGCCGATCTTGACGATGTCGGCGAAGGCGGCCGCTTTGTCCACCAGCGCGGCGCGCAGCCGGCTCAGCGCCGGCAGCAGCCGGTCATGCACCGCGCGCGCGGCGGCCACGTGCATGGCGGTGGGATAAATGTCGTTGGAGGATTGGCCGCGGTTGACGTCGTCGTTGGGGTGGACGAGCCGACCGGGGCCGCGCTCGCCGCCCAGCAGTTCCGAGGCGCGGTTGGCCAGCACCTCGTTCATGTTCATATTGGTTTGAGTGCCGGAGCCGGTTTGCCATACCGACAAGGGGAAAGCGTCCGGGTGTTTGCCGGCCAGCACTTCGTCGGCGGCGGCGACGACGGCGTCGGCCTTGTTCGCCGGCAGCTTGCCCAGCTCGCGGTTGGTCAGCGCGGCAGCGCGCTTGACTTGGGCCAGCGCCAGGATCAGTTCTTGCGGCATGGTTTCGTTGGAGATGGCGAAGTGGCCGAGCGAGCGCTGGGTTTGCGCGCCCCACAGCGCATTGGCCGGAACTTCAATGTCGCCGAAGGAATCGTGTTCTATTCTGTGTGTCATGGCATGCCTTTCGCACGGGAATGAGGTTTCGATTGTATGCCAAATGCAAGGCAAGGGCTGAACCATTGACCTGTTTCAGGGTCTGAATACAAGGCGGAGCACCTCGGACTGGCCGCTTTTCGAGGTGCTCCCATCGTTTTGGCCTTTGAGAGCGTGTTGACGATCTCGCGAGAAAAAGCGAGACAAGACGAAAACAGCGGAGAAAGCGGCACGTACATGGGGTACATGAGCGTTTCGACACTGTACTCACCGTGTCGCGTCTGACGAATCGCAGCAGATCGTAAACAGGTTCTTGGCTTGCATCTTGGCTTTCAACAGGAGTCCACCATGTCGCTTCGTTCCGAATCCACTTTGCGTTCCTTTACCCTGGCCTCGGGCCAGTCCTGTCAATTTCATTCGCTGCCGGCCCTGGCGGAGCTGGGTATCGGCGATGTCAGCCGGCTGCCGGTGTCGCTGCGCATCGTGCTGGAGTCCTTGCTGCGCCATCTGGACGGCCAGCGCGTCGGCGAGGAACATGTGCGCCAGTTGGCGGGCTGGCGGCCGCAGGCGCCGCGCAGCGAGGAGATCCCCTTTGTGGTGGCGCGCATCGTGCTGCAGGATTTCACCGGAGTGCCGCTGCTGTGCGATCTGGCGGCGATGCGCTCGGTGGCCGAGCGCTTCGGCAAGCCGCCCAAGCGCATCGAGCCGCTGGTGCCGGTGGATCTGGTGGTGGACCACTCGGTGCAAGTCGACCACTTCCGCGAGAACAACGCTTTGGACCTTAACATGAAACTGGAATTCCGCCGCAACGCGGAGCGCTACCGTTTCATCAAATGGGGAATGCAGGCCTTCGACACCTTCAAGGTCGTGCCGCCGGGCATCGGCATCGTGCATCAGGTGAACCTGGAATATCTGGCGCGCGGGGTGTTGAGCAAGGACGGCGTGTATTACCCGGACAGCCTGGTGGGCACGGATTCGCACACCACCATGATCAACGGCCTGGGTGTAGTGGGCTGGGGCGTGGGCGGCATCGAGGCGGAAGCCGGCATGCTGGGCCAGCCGGTGTATTTCCTGACGCCGGACGTGGTGGGCGTGCATTTGAAGGGCAGGCTGCGCGAGGGCGTGACCGCCACCGACTTGGTGCTGACCGTCACCGAGCTGCTGCGCAAGGCGCAGGTGGTGGGCAAGTTCGTGGAGTTCTACGGCGCAGGCGCGGCCTCGTTGACCTTGCAGGACCGGGCTACGCTGGCGAATATGGCGCCGGAGTATGGCGCCACCATGGGTTTCTTCCCGCCGGACGAGCAGACCGCCGCCTATCTGACCGCCACCGGACGCAGCGAAGCGGAGGTGGACGCGTTCCGCCGCTATTTCCAGGCGCAGCAGATGTTCGGCATGCCGCAAGAGGGCGAGATTGATTACAGCAGCGTGTTGGAACTGGACCTGGCCACGGTGGTGCCCAGCGTGGCCGGGCCGCGCCGTCCGCAGGACCGCATCGCCTTGCCGGAGCTGAAGCCGCGTTTCACCGAGCTCTTGCATCAGCCGGCCAAGGCCGGCGGCTACGGCAAGAACGAGGCAGGCGGTTTCAGCGGCAAGCTGCGCCACGGCTCGGTGCTGATCGCGGCGATCACCTCCTGCACCAACACCTCCAACCCGGGGGTGATGCTGGCCGCCGGCTTGCTGGCGCAAAAGGCGGTGGCGCGAGGGCTGAGCGTGGCCAGCCATATCAAGACCTCGCTGGCTCCCGGCTCGCGGGTGGTGACGGACTACCTGGGCAAGGCGCATTTGCTGGCGCCGCTGGAGCAACTGGGTTTCCGCGTGGCCGCCTACGGCTGCACCACTTGCATCGGCAACGCCGGCCCGCTGGATCCGGAATTGGAGAACGAGGTCAGCGGTCAGGATTTGATCTGCGCTTCGGTCTTGTCCGGCAACCGCAACTTCGAGGCGCGCATCCATCCGGCAATCAAAGCCAACTTCCTGATGAGTCCGCCGCTGGTGGTGGCCTTCGCCATCGCCGGCCGGGTGGACATCGATCTGGAACATGAGCCGCTGGGCGTTGGCGTGGATGGCAAGCCGGTGTACCTGCGCGATATCTGGCCCAGCCAGCAGGAAGTGGGAGAGGCTTTGCTGCAAGCTACGGACGCGGCCACTTACCGCCGGCTGTACCAGGATTTCGCCAGCGGCAACCCCTTGTGGAACGACATCGCCGCCAGCGTGGGCGAGGTCTACGGTTGGGAGCCGTCCAGCTATATCGCGGAGCCGCCGTTCTTCCAGGATTTCGCGATGCAGCCCACGGCGCAGCCGCCCATCCGCGGCGCGCGCGCCTTGGCAATCTTCGGCGATTCGGTGACCACAGACCACATCAGCCCGGCCGGCTCGATCAAGCCCAGCTCGCCGGCCGGCCTGTATCTGCAGGCGCAGGGCATCACGCCCGGCGATTTCAACAGTTACGGCTCGCGCCGCGGCCATCACGAGGTGATGATGCGCGGCACATTCGCCAACGTGCGCATCCGCAATCTGATGCTGGCGCCGGATGCGGACGGCAAGCCGGTGGAAGGCGGCCTGACCCTGTTGCAGCCGGAGGGCGAGCAGATGTCGATTTACGATGCGGCGATGACCTATGTGCGCGCCGGCACGCCGACGCTGATCTTCGCCGGCGAGGAGTACGGCACCGGCTCCAGCCGCGACTGGGCCGCCAAGGGCACGCGGCTGCTGGGCGTGCGCGCGGTGGTGGCCAAGAGCTTCGAGCGCATCCACCGCTCCAACCTGGTGGGCATGGGGGTGTTGCCGCTGCAGTTCCTGGACGGCGACAGCGCAGCCGGCCTCAAGGGCGACGAAACCTTCGAGCTGCGCGGGCTGGAGGACGGCATTGAGCCGCGGCAGCGGGTGCGCCTGCTGATCCGCGACGCCGCCGGAGGCGAACGTGAACTGCCCTTGCTGCTGCGCATCGACACGCCGGTGGAAGTGGATTACTACCAACACGGCGGCATCCTGCCTTATGTATTGAGGCAGTTGCTGGCCTGAGCGCCGTATTTTGAACGGCGCTTAATGAACAACAGCCGCTCAAAGCGGCTGTTGTTCATTGGCGGCGCGGCGTGGATTCAGCTGCGGCCCAGCTTGAAGTTTTGCCACAAGCGGCCGTAGATGCGCAGGGTTTCCTGACCCACGCTCTTTTGGATGAAACTGTTTTTCAAGTCTTCGGCGTTGGGGAAGATGGAGCGGTCGTTCAAGTACTGCTTGTTGACGAACTGCCGCGCCGGCAGGCTGCCGGGGGCGAAGGTCACGGTGTTGGCGTTGTCCGCGGCGATCTTGGGATCCAGGCTGTAGTTGATGAAGGACAGCGCATTGGCCACGTTCTTGGCGTCTTTGGGGATGGCCATGCTGTCCACCCAGATGGCCACGCCCTGTTTGGGCATCAGCGGCACCACTTTGACGCCGTTCTTGGCGTCCACGGCGCGGCGCTTGGCGATGTTGAGGTCGCCGCCGTAGCCCATGGCCAGACAGACTTCCCCGCTGGCCATATCGTTGATGTAGCCCGAAGAGGAAATGCGGGTCACGCTGGCGCGAATGGCGTTGAGCTGGGGCATGATAGCGCGGTAATCGGCCTCCTTGGTGCTGCCCGGATCCTTGCCGAAGTAGTGCAGCGCCATCGGGAAGAATTCGGATGGGGAATCTAGGATACTGACACCGCAGGATTTGAGCTTGGATACATATTCCGGTTTGAACAGCAGGTCCCATTCGTTGGCCGGCAGCTTCCCGCCCAACGCTTTTTTAACCTTTTCCTCATTGATGCCCAGAGTGATCACGCCCCAGAAATACGGCACCGCGTATTTATTGCCGGGGTCCGACACTTCCATCATTTTCAGCAGCGCGGGGTCTATGTTCTTGTAATTGGGGATCTTGGTTTTGTCCAGCGGCTGGAACAGCCCGGCCTTGATGCCCAGGCCCAGCACATTGTTGGACGGCACCACCAGATCGAAGCCGGAGCGGCCGGTCATCAGCTTGGCGTTGAGGGTTTCCATGCTGTCGTAGACGTTGTAATTGACCTTGACGCCGGTTTGCTTGCTAAAGCCTGGCACGGTGGTGGGGGCGATGTAGTCGGACCAGTTGTAGACGTTGACGGTATTGGCTTGGGCATGGGCGCCCGCGGCGAGGCCGAGCGCTAGTAGGCAGTGCTTCCAGGTATTCATATTCTCTTCCTTCTCTCTCTTTGCGTGGTTCTTTTAGAGCCTGTTCAAAGTCTCGCGAGCACTGGCGAGACAAGGCGAAAACGAGCGAAAAAGCGGAGTGCACAAGGGGTGCATGAGCATTTTGAGCTTGTACCCACCGTGCAACGCTTCACGAAGCGCCGCGGATTTTGAACGGGTTCTTATGCGGTGGCCGGTGAGCCCGGCTCTAGCGCAAGGCGCCGGCGCGGGCCGGATCTTGCCGAGCCAGCATATCGCCCCATGCGAGTTGCGTCTATTATTTTTGCCATTTGATGTTTTTGTGTTAATTATCTGCGTACTCCATGCAACCACGCCTGACGCGCGCGGTCCTGTCATAAGCGGGGCCGGCCGGCGGACACGGCGGGACGCGCGCATTCGCGCCGGTGCTTGTGTGCCGGCGCGGACAAAGATAACAAGGCGAGGGCCGACGTTGCGGCGGGGTCCCGGAGCAAAGGAGATGCACCATGCGTAATGTTGACAACGCGCTGCCGGCCCCGGACGGGGGAGGCTTGAGCGCCAAGGGCTTGCCCGCCGGTTCCATTGGCATTCTCGGACTGGTGGTGATTGGGATTTCCGTATGCGCGCCGGCGTACACGCTGACCGCCTCCCTGGGCCCCGCGGCCACTCAGGTGGGCAAGCAGATGCCGGCGGTGTTTTTCGTCAGTTTCATTCCCATGCTGTTGGTGGCCATAGGTTACCGCGAGCTGAACCGCGAGATGCCGGACGCCGGAACCTCCTTCACTTGGGCAACGCGGGCTTTTGGGCCATGGATAGGTTGGGTCGCGGGCTGGGGGCTGGTGGTGTCCACGGTGCTGGTTCTGTCCAACACCGCCGCGGTGGCGGTGGACTTCATGTATCTGGCGCTGGGACAGGCCTTGGAGCGGCCGGACATCGCAGCGCTGCCTGACGACGCGGTGGTGAACATTGCCTCCTGCCTCAGCTTCATGGCCGTGGCCACCTGGATTTCCTGTCGCGGTCTGCAATCCACCAAGCGGGTGCAATATGTGTTGGTGTCGTTCCAGGCCTTGGTGCTGGCCTGGTTTGCCTGGGCGGCGTTCAGCGCCGCCGCCGACGGCGGCCATCCGTATTCCATACCGGTGGAGTGGAGCTGGTTCAACCCCTTCGCGGTGGAGAGCTTTTCCCAATTCGCCGCCGGGGTGGCGGTGTCCATCTTCGCTTATTGGGGCTGGGACACGGTGGTGACCATCAGCGAGGAAACCACGGGCGACAAACGCGCCAATCTATCCGGCAAGGCCGCCACGCTGGTGATGGTGCTGCTGGTGGGCTCTTATGTGCTGATTAGCGCGGCGGTGGTGTCCTTCGCCGGGGTGGGCACCGACGCCACCGGTCTCGCCAACCCGGCTATCGCGGCCAATGTGTTCACCGCGCTGGCCGGGCCCGTGATGGGGCCGGCGGCCATCTTGCTGTCGCTGGCGGTGATGTCCAGCTCCGCCGCGTCCTTGCAGTCCACCTTTATGTCGCCGGCGCGCACCATGCTGGCGATGGGCCATTACCAGGCCTTGCCGGCCAAGTACGCGGTGGTGGAGTCCCGCTTCAAGGCGCCGGCTTACGCCACCGTGGTGTCTGCGCTGGTGGCCTCTGTGTTTTATGCGGTGATGCGGGTGGTGAGCGAGAACGTGCTGTCCGACACCATTACCGCGCTGGGCATGATGGTGTGCTTCTATTACGGCCTGACGGCCTTTGCCTGCGTCTGGTATTTCCGCAAGCAGGCGCTGACTTCGGCACGCCATTTCCTGTTGCGCGGCCTGTGTCCGGGCTTGGGCGGCATCCTGCTGTTCGTCGCGCTGGTTCGCACCACGCTGGACAGCATGGACCCGGCCTTCGGCAGCGGTTCTCATATCGGCGGCCTGGGCCTGGTGTTCATTCTGGGCGTGACAGTGGCGCTGACGGGCTTGCTGGTCATGCTGTACATGTATCGTAAATATCCAGCTTTTTTCCGCGGCGAGGTATTGAAGAAGGGCACGCCGGTGTTCGGCTTCGACGAAAAAATCTGAGCGCGCGCAAATGAAAAGCCGCCCGGGAGGGCGGCTTCGACTGGGTCGGCGCGGCGGTTCAGATGCGGAAGAAACGCACCGCTTGATGCAGGCGCTGGGCAATGTCCGACATGGAGTGGGAGCTGTCCGCCACATTGCTGACGATGGCGGTATTTTCCTCTGCCATCTGCGCCACTTTTTCCATGTTCTGCGCGATTTCGGTGCTGGCCAGCTTCTGCTCCTGCACGGCGCTGACGATGGTGCCGGTGCTGTCGGTGGACTTGGCCACCGCTTGTTCGCCCTCCTGCAAGGCGTTCTCCACGGTGGAGACAAAGGCCTGGCTGCTGCTGAGCGAAGCAAGGCTGCTGGTGATGGCGTCTTCCAGTTCCACCGACTGGGTGCCCAGCACATGAGTGACCTGGTCGATTTCCTTGGCGGATTCAGCCGAGCGTTCGGCCAGTACGCGCACTTCGTCGGCCACCACCGCGAAGCCGCGGCCCAGTTCGCCAGCGCGCGCGGCTTCGATGGCGGCGTTGAGCGCAAGCAAGTTGGTTTGGTCGGCGATGTCGCGCACCTGGCTGGTCATGCTGGTGATCTTGCGGGTGTTGGCGACGAAGTTCTTCACCGCTTCGGCAATGCCGTTGACGGCTTTTTCGACATTGTTGACCTCCTTGACCAGCAAGCTGAGTTGGGCGGTGCCGTTCTTGGCGGTGACCAGGCTGGTTTGCGCGTGCTCACGCACTTCCTGGGCCGCTTCTGCCACATGGCTGATGCTGACGGTCAGTTCTTCCACCGCGGCGGCGGAACTGGCGGCGGCCTGGCTTTGCTGGTGGGAAGCGGTCAACACTTGCTCGGCGGATTCGGACAATTGGCTGGCCACGCTATTGGCTTCTTCCGCGCCTTGCTGGACGTTGCCGATGGCTTGCACCAACTGCTCGCGCATATCGGCCAGCGCGGCGATCACCTGGGCGGGTTCGTCCTTGCCGTCCGGCTTCAACTCGATGCGCAGATTGCCGGCGGCCACTTCGCGCGCGGCCTCTACGGCGCTGTTCAGCGGGAGGGTGATGGAGCGGGTCAGCAGCCAGCCTATCAGCGCGGCCGCGACCAGGCAGATGGCGGTGATGGTCAGCGAGGTGGCGCGCACGGCGGTGGCGCTGGCCTCCGCGTCCTTGCGGCTGTCTTGGGCGCGGTCCGCCAGCGCCTTGCTCAGCGCTTCCACCTTTTGTTCCAATTGGTGGATCAGCGGACGGTGCTGGTTGACCATGAAGGCTTCGGCCTCCTTGTTCTGGTTGGCCATTGCAAGCGCCATCAGCTTTTTAGTGGGCGCGTCCAGCGCTTCCTGTGCCTGGCCCACGTCTTTGAGCAGGGCGGCGGTAGCGGGCATGGGCGGAAACTTGGTGAAGTGGTCTTCCAGCGCTTTTTCGGCGTTGTTGAAGGCCTTGATGGTTTGGTCGGTCTGCGCCTTGATCTCGGCCATCTTGGCTGGATCGGTTTCAATGATCAGATCGCGCGCGCCGATGCGCTGCTGCTGCAAGTGGTGGTCCAGCTGAGCGACTATCAGCAGGGACTCCAGCCGGTTGTCGGTAATGTCCTCCATGCCGTCGCTGATGGAGGAGAGTCCGTTGAGCATGACCACACTCATGATCAGCACCAGGGCGATCAGCGCGCCGAAGGCGAGGGCGAGTCTTTGTCCAATGCGCAGGTTTTTCATCAGTTTGTCCCGTAGTGTCTTTATTGTGGTGCTTCCAATTTAATATATTTATGAAGTGATCAAAAAGTGAATAATTACTTATAGGACAGCGGATAAAATTTTTGGAGACGTTTTTGCTACCTTGCGGAAAACCATGGGCATGAAGCAGGCGAAGGCAAGGCGGGTGGGGGCGCGGCCTGGCGGCGCGGATTATGCGAAAGATATGAAAAAAGCGGACCGGGGTCCGCTTGATCTGCTTTGCCGCGGCGCGCGGCTTACTTCTGGATTTGCGCCTTGGCTTTGAGCTCGGCGATCAGCTTTTCCACGCGGCCGCCCATGATGCGCTGGGTCAGTTGCGGGCGGATGTCGTCCAGCGCCGGTACATTGCGTTGCACGCGGGCGTCGTCCAGCTTGATCACGTGCCAGCCGAACTCGGTTTTCACCGGTTTGGCGGTCACTTCGCCCTTGGACAGCTTGGTCATGGCTTCGGAGAACGGCGCTACGAAGGTGCCGGCTTCCTGCCAGTCCAGATCGCCGCCCTTGTCCTTGCTGCCCGGATCCTGGGATTTCTCCTTGGCCAGCTTGTCGAAGGCCTTGCCTTTCTTCAGCGCGTCGATCACCGCCTTGGCTTCGGCTTCGGTTTTCACCAGGATGTGGCGAGCGTGGTATTGCTTGGTTTCCGGCACGCTGGCCACCAGCTTGTCGTATTCGGCTTTCAGGTCGGCGTCGCTGACCGGGTTGGACTTTTCATAGTCCTTGATCAGGCGGTTGGCCAGCGCCATTGCCTGCATATTAGCCAGTTCGGCGGCGAATTCCGGCGATTTGTCCAGACCCTTCTTCACGGCTTCCTGGCGCAGCACTTCGGCAGTGACCAGTTGATCCTTGACCATGTCGCGCGCTTGCGGGTTGGCCGGCTGGCCCTGGGCTTCCATCATCTTGACCACGGCGTCGATGCGGGCGTCGGAAATGGCCTGGCCGTTGACGACCGGGCCGGCAACCACGATGGCGCTGCCGGCGAAGGCGGCGACGAGGGCGCTGGTCAGCAGGAGTTTACGCATATTCTTAGGTGTCCTGAAGGTTTGGTTTATTGGATCTTGGCCTTGGCGCGCAGGTCTTCCACTGCCTTGGCGATGGCTTCTTCTTGCAGTTGGCGGCCGATTTGCGGCTTGGCCTCATCCAGCGACGGAAGCTTGGCGTCACGAATGTCTTCCACCTTGAACACGTGCCAGCCCAGCGGGGACTGGTACGGTTTGCTGCTGGTCTGGCCTTTGCGGATGTCTTTCAGCGCGGCGGCCAGCGGCGGGTCCATGCGGTTGAGGTTGCCCCAGCCCATTTCGCCGTTGCTTTGCTTGGCGTTGGGGTCGATAGAGCGGGTTTTCACCAGTTCGTCGAACTTGGCGCCTTTTTTCAGATCGGCGATCACTTTCTGTGCGTCGGCCTCGCTCTTCAGCGTGATCTGGCGCGCGTGGATTTCCTTGCTGCCGGTCTGTTGGGCGGCGAGCTTGTCGTAGACGCTCTTGATCTGGGCGTCGCTCACCGGCGCTTGTTTGGCGATGTCGGCGAACAGCGCTTCTCGCAGCATTTCATTGCGGATGTCATCAAGGCGCTGGGTGAACAGCGGCTGCTTGTCCAACTGGCGCTTGCGCGCTTCCTGCAGGATGACTTCGCGGGTGATCAGCGAGGTTTTCAACTGCTCGCGCAATTCCGGATTGTCCTGAGCCTTGCCGCCGCTGCTTTGCACGATGTTGGCGACTGCGGCGTCCAGTTCTTTCTTGTCGATGGCTACGCCGTTGACCACGGCGATGGATTCCGCGGCGGCGGGCAGGGCGATGGTGGCGGCCAACACGACGGCGGCGATGCGGGAAAGCTTCATGGGGTACCCCTTGGATGGAATCAATTCAGATTTCTTCAGGCGTGAACGCTCTGATGGCCAGAGCGTGCACCTTGGTTTGCATCAAGTCGCCCAGCGTTTCGTAGATCAGCCGGTGGCGATGCACGCGGCTCAGCCCCTGAAAGCGGGCGCTGACAATGGTAAGCGTGTAATGTCCGCCGCCGTCGCGCGCGCCGGCGTGGCCGGCGTGCAGCGCGCTGTCGTCCTGGATGTCCAGGTGTTCCGGCGTTAAGGCTTGCAAGGCGGCGCGGAGGAGTTCAACCGTGGCGCTCATTGAGGCAATACCTTGAGGAAGGGCTTGACGCTGACGCCGGCGTAGACGCCGGCCGCCACATAGGGATCCGCGTCGGCCCAGGCCTGGGCGGCATCCAGTGATTCGAACTCCGCGACGATCAGGCTACCGCTGAAACCGGCGGGGCCGGGGCTGGCGCTGTCGATGGCGGGACAGGGGCCGGCCAGCACCAGGCGGCCGGCGTCCTGCAGCGCCTGCAAGCGCGCCAGATGGGCCGGACGGGCTTCCAGCCGGCGTGGCAGCGAGTCTTCGTGATCTTGGCCGATGATGGCGTAAAGCATTATTTCTTTTCCTCAATGTATTTGGAGAGGAACAGGCTTTGGGCGATGACGAAGGCCAGCATCAGGCCCAGGCCGCCAAACAGCTTGAAATTGACCCATACGTCTTCGCTGAAGCGATAGGCGACGAACAGATTGAGCGCGCCCATGAAGGCGAAGAAGCCCACCCAGGCCCAAGTCAGTTTGCGCCATACCGGCGCCGGGAGCTGCAACTGTTGGCCCATCATCAGCTTCAGGCCGTTTTTGCCCAGGAAGTCGCTGATCAGCAAGCCGGCGCCCATCACCCAGTACAGCACGGTGGGCTTCCACATGATGAAGTGCTTGTCGTGCAACAGCAGGGTGGCTCCGCCCAGCACCACGATCAGGCCCAGGCTGACCCACTGCATGGTGTCGACCTTGCGGTGGCGCAGCCAGGTCCAGCCCACCAGCAAGGTGGTGGCGGCGATGGCGACGCCGGTGGCGATGAACATGTCGCGGCTCAGCCAGTAAGTGGCGAAGAACAGGACGACGGGAAATAGGTCAGTGAAGAATTTCATGCGCACGATTATGGGGGCGGCCCGGCGGATATTCAAGCCGGGCAAGGGTTGAAGAGTTCAATGCGAAACGGTGGCTCGCCCGGCGTCCGCGCGTTGGGCGAGCCTGTTGCAAGGCAGCGTCAGCGCTGGGTTTGCTTGACCACGCTCATTGCGCTGGCCACCAGCGAGCTTACGTCGGCCACGTTGGCAGGCAGGATGATGGTGTTGTTTTCCTTGGCCAGTTTGCCGAAGGCCGCGACATATTGCTCCGCCACTTTCAGGTTGACCGCTTCCAGACCTCCCTCGGTGTGGATGGAGCTGGCCACGCGCTTGATCGCGTCGGCGGTGGCGTCCGCCACTAGGCGCAGCGCCTCGGCCTCGCCCTGCGCTTTATTGATGGCGGCCTGTTTGTCCCCCTCGGAATTGTTGATGGTGGCTTGCATCTCGCCCTGGGATTTCTGGATCGCCGCTTCGCGCGAGCCGTTGGCCAGGTTGATCTGCTCCATCTTCAAGCCTTCGGACTGGGCGATGCGCGCGCGCTTTTCCCGCTCCGCGGTGATCTGCGCCTGCATCGCGTGCAGGATGTCCTGCGGCGGTACCAGGTCCTTGATCTCGTAGCGCAGCACTTTCACGCCCCAGTTGACGGCGGCTTCGTCCAGCGCGGCCACCACGGTCTGGTTGATCTCGTCGCGTTCCTCAAAGGTCTTGTCCAGCTCCATCTTGCCGATCACCGAGCGCAGCGTGGTTTGCGACAACTGGGTGATGGCGATGATGAAGTTGCTGGTGCCGTAAGAGGCGCGCTGGGCGTCGGTTACCTGAAAGTAGAGGATGCCGTCCACTTTCAGCTGTGTGTTGTCGCGGGTGATGCAGACCTGGCTGGGCACGTCCAGTGGCACTTCCTTCAGGCTGTGCTTGTAGGCGATGCGGTCGATGAAGGGAATGATGATGTTGAGGCCGGGAGCCAGCGTGCCGTGGTAGCGGCCGAGGCGCTCGACGATGTAAGCGTTCTGCTGCGGCACCACGGCCAGTGATTTGAACACGAAGACGATGACGGCGGCGAGCAGGATCAGGGGCAGGAGTTCCATGGGTCTTATTGTTCCGGTTGGGTTGAACTGATTTTGAGCAGGTTGCCGTCGCGGCCGACGATGTAGGCGGTGGCGCCGGTTTCCAGCGGCGCGCCGTCGACCGGGGCGGCGTCCCAGGCCGCGCCGCGGTATTGCACGCGGGCGTGGCCGGAGGCGGGGGCGTGGAGAATTTGCACCGGCTGACCCAGGTCCGGGTCGTCGGCCCGCGGCTGGGCGGGGAGGGGCGGATGTCGGCGTTTGTAGCCGTAGACCAGCGCCACGCCGGCCACGCCGGCGATGCTGGCGATCACGTATTGGCTGGCTTCGGGCGCGCCCAGCCAGGCGGACACGCCGCCGCACAACATGGCGACGGCGACGACCAACAGGTAAAAGGTGCCGGAGTAGAACTCGGCGATCAGCGCGATCAGCGCGCTGGCAATCCAGATGGCGGTTAGCGGCAAGACGATGCCCTTGTCAAATTAATGCGCTCATTTTCATGCCATCGCCGCGGAATGACAAGCGAGCGGGAGCGCGCTCCTCAAAAACGAATGCGCTCTCAAGAGTCGGTTCAATGCCGCGTTGCCGAAGCGCGGCGGACATCAAACCGGTTCTTTAGACATGATCTTTGTCCGGCAGATAATGGGACAGGCGAGCCTCTTCCTCGTCATCCAGCCAGAATTTGTCCAGCATGACCCAGACTACGGCAAGCAGCGAAGCGAGCACGACGAGCAGGATGATCATGGCTTTGGCTCCTTTAAGGTGAACAAGGCGCATTCCCGTTTTCATTGTAGTGCTTGCCCCGGTGCTTTGCCGGCGATAGAGGTACAATCCACCCCTTCAGACACCCAGAGGGACGGAATGTTCCATTTGCAAGCGTTGGCGCAGGCCGAGGTTGAAATCAAGAAGAGCCGTTTCATCGGCATTGTGCAAGCGGTGAGCAGCCGGGAAGAGGCGCAGGCGCGGCTGGCGGAGATCCGCGCCCAATGGCCGGATGCGCGTCATTACTGCGCGGTCTTGCTATGCGGCGCGGACTCCATGCTGGACGACGACGGCGAACCTTCCGGCACTGCTGCGCGGCCAATGTACAACGTGCTTAGGCACAAGGGCGTCTGCGATGTGCTGGCGGTGGTGGTGCGGTATTTCGGAGGAATAAAATTGGGTGCGGGCGGCTTGGTCAGAGCCTACACTCAAGCTGTTAACGCCGCGATGGACGCGGCCAGCCTGGTGGCGGTGGTGCCGCGCGGAGATTACGAGGCGACGGTGGATTTCGCCGGCGAGGCGCGTCTGCGCCATTTATGCCAAGAGCTGGGGGTGCCGGTGTCGGCCCCCAGTTACGGCGAGCGGGTGAGCTTGAGGCTGAGCTTGCCTCTCGCCGAGGCGGAGGCCCTGCTGGCGGCGTTGACGGACGGGATGGCCGGCGCGCTGGAGGTGTCGCCGGTCGACTGAGGCGCCGTACGGCGCGGGCGGGGCCGCGCCGGCCCTTCGAGCTGGAGAGAGGGAACTCATGTCGCAACAGCAATATCGCCTGGTGACGCGCAGCGATTTCGACGGACTGGTGTGCGCGGTGCTGCTCAACGAGCTGAATCTGATCAACGAGATCAAGTTCGCCCACCCCAAGGACATGCAGGACGGCAAGGTGGAGATCACCGAGAACGACATCACCACCAACCTGCCGTACGTGGCGGCGGCGCATCTGGTCATCGACCATCATCTTTCCGAAACCCTGCGCAACTCCAGCGCGGACAATTATGTGATAGACCCCAAGGCGCCGTCGGCGGCGCGGGTGGTGTACAACCACTTTGGCGGCAAGCAGGCGTTTCCCAATATCAGCGACGAGATGATGGAGGCGGTGGACAAGGCCGATTCCGCGCAGTACACGCTGCAGGAAGTGCTGCACCCGTCCGGCTGGGTGCTGCTCAATTACCTGATGGACGCGCGCACGGGTCTGGGGCGCTTCAAGGAGTTCCGCATCAGCAATTATCAGTTGATGCTGGACTTGATCCGTTATTGCCGAGATCACAGCATCGATCAGATCCTGGCCCTGCCGGATGTGCAGGAGCGCGTGGAGTTATACGCCAAACACGAGGCGTTGGCCAAGGAGCAGATCCGGCGCTGTTCCCGCGTCTATGGCAACCTGGTGGTGTTGAATCTGCTGCATGAAGATGTGATTCACCCGACCAACCGTTTCATGATTTACGCGCTGTTCCCGGACTGCAATATCTCCATCCATCAGCTGTGGGGCGTCAATCGCCAGAACACGGTGTTCGCGGTGGGCAAGTCCATCATTAACCGCACTTCGCGCACCAATGTCGGCGCGCTGATGCTGCAGTACGGCGGCGGGGGACACGAGGCGGCCGGCACTTGCCAGGTGGGCAACGACCAGGCCGAGGACGTGCGCGATGAGTTGATCGCGCGCATCCGCGGCCACGGCTGAGAAAACGGGCGCCGGCGCCCATCAACGACTTTGCGAGCAAGCGCGAGCCAGCGCAACAGATCTTGAACAGGCGCTAAACGTCAGGCCAGCTGGCGCAGTACGTCCAGGGCCTGATGCAGGTCTTGGCACACTGCCAGCGCGTGATGGGTCTGGTCCGCTGGCGGGGCCACCAGGTCCGGCACCAGAATCACGCGCATGCCGGCGGCAACGCCGGCGTGCAGGCCGTAAATCGAGTCCTCAAGCACTAAGCAGCGCTGAGGGTCGACGCCTAGCTTGCGCGCGGCGGCCAGGTAGACGTCCGGCGCCGGCTTGGTGTGGGCCACTTCGTCGCCGGCCACCACAGTGTCGAAATAACGCGAGAGCCCGGTGCGGCCCAGCTTGATGTCCGCCAGTTGACGCTGGGTGGATGTAGCCACCGCGCGGGGCAGGCTCTGCGCGAGCGCCCAGTCCAACAGCGCCTCGATGCCGCGCTTCAGCGGAATCTCTTCATGTTCCAGCATCTGCCAGTAATGCCTGCGGCCCACGTTCTGCAGCGCGACGGCGTCGTCTTGATTGCCCAGCTTTTCGCTGAGGAATTCGGTGCAGCGGCGCATGGACAGGCCCACCATGTCCAGTAGCAGCTGATCGCTGAGCGTCATGTCCAGCTCGTCGGCGGCTCGGCGCCAGGACTCCATGGAAATTCTCTCGGTATCTATCATCAAGCCATCCATGTCGAGCAGAATAGCGTCATAATTTTGCGGCATGCGGACTCCTTTTCCGGGCTTCGACCATACGCCTATAGCCCGGCTGCGGCAAGCGCTCGCCCTCTGGTATAGTGTCCCATCGCAAACGGCAGAGGAGGCGGATGTGCAATCGGTATTGGTAGCCAATCCCAAGGGCGGCAGCGGCAAATCGACCTTGGCGACCAATCTGGCCGGCTATTACGCCGCGCGCGGCAAACGCGTGATGCTGGGCGATGTGGACCGGCAGCAATCCTCGCTGGGCTGGCTGGCGCAACGCGACGCTGCGCTGCCCTCCATCGCGGGTTGGGAGGTCAAGGCCGGCGAGGCCGCGCGGCCGCCCAAGGGCACCGAGGTGGTGGTGCTGGACAGCGCGGCGGGCCTGCACGGCAAGAAGCTGGCGGCGCTGGTGTCCCGGGTAAGCCGCATCCTGGTGCCCATTCAGCCGTCGCCGTTCGATATGTGGGCGAGCGAGGTTTTTTTCGAGCAACTGCTGGAAGAGAAGGCCATTCGGAAGAACAAGGCTTTTATGGCGGTGGTGGGCATGCGGGTGGACCCTCGCACTCGCTCCGCGCGCGAGCTGGAGAAATTTCTGGCGGACCACGAAGTGCCGGTGTTGACCTGGTTGCGCGACACCCAACTTTACGTGCAGGCGGCTTCCAGCGGGCTGTCCCTGTTCGATCTGCCGCCGTCGCGCACCCAGCGCGACCGAGAAGCCTGGCAGCCGCTGCTCAACTGGCTGGGCGAGGGGGACGAAAGCTGGTGCGACAAGTGAAATGTTTTGTCTTGATCTGAAATAAAATGGCTTGACGTGAAGAAACCGGCGGCGTAAGGTGTGCCGGTAAGTGCGTGCGAGCCAAACGAGGCGTCGCAGGGGACACTGTAAACGGGAGCCGTCGGGGCTCCCGTTTATATTTGGGGCCCCTCGTTTTTTGACTCTATTTCCGCTTTGGGAGCACACGCATGATCAAGACAGAACTCAATTACGGCGACGTTTATCTGGTGCCGAAAAAAACCGTAGTGGACAGCCGCAAGGAGTGCGACACCTCGGTGCAGTTCGGCCCGCGCCGTTTCGACATGCCGGTCTACGCGTCGAATATGAAGTCGGTGGTCAGCGCCGAGACCAGCGAGCTCTTCGCCGCTCAGAACTGGTTCTACACCATGCACCGCTTCAATGTGGACGCGGTGGCTTTCACCCGCGCCATGCAGGAAAAAGGTCTGTTCGCCTCCATCAGCGTAGGCGTCAACGAAGACACCCTCGAACAACTGGACGCGCTCAAGCAAGCGGGGCTCACCCCTGAGTACATGACGCTCGACATCGCCAACGCCTGGTGCGTGAAGGCGGAGCGCATGATCAAGCACATCAAGCAGCTCTTCCCCGATACTTTCCTGATCGGCGGCAACATCGCCACCGCCGAGGCCGCGCGCGACCTGGAAAGCTGGGGCTGCGATGCGATCAAGGCCGGCATCGCCGGCGGCCGCGTCTGCATCACCAAGAACAAGACCGGCTTCCATCGTCCGATGATTTCCACGGTGCAGGACTGCGTGGCCGCGGTCAAAGTGCCGGTGATCGCGGATGGCGGCATCGTCGAGCACGGCGATATCGCCAAGGCGCTGGCCTGCGGCGCCAGCATGGTCATGGCGGGCTCGCTGTTTGCCGGTTACGACGAATCCGCCGGCGAGATCGTTGAGATCAACGGCAAACACTACAAGGAATACTTCGGCAGCGCCTCTCAGTTCAACAAGGGCGCCTACGTCAACGTCGAAGGCAAGAAAATCCTGGTGGAGTACAAGGGTAGCATCGGCAAGCTGTTGCGCGAACTGAAGGAAGACCTGCAGTCGTCGATCAGCTACGCCGGCGGCAACACCTTGCAGGCCTTGCGCAACGCCGAGCTGATCCAGGTTCGCCGCTGATCCGGGCTGCTCGGCTCAGGCGTGCTGCGTCGTCGGACGGGGCGCGTCTTCTTGCGGCTGGGCGCGGCATTGCGCCCAGATCGAGCACTCCAGTTGCATGGCCACCTCGTCGCGTTGATTGAGGGTGGTCCAGCGCACTTTCACCACGCCGAAGCCAGGCTGGCTGTTGGAGCGGCGCTTGTCCAACACCTCCACGGCGACGCGCAAGGCGTCGCCGGCGCGGGTGGGCTGCGGCCAGCGCATCTTGTCGATCTGCATGCCGATCAGGCCGTTGGCCATCTTCCCAAGCTCGGTCTGGGTCACTAGCCGCATGCTCAGGCTGCTGGTCTGCCAGCCGCTGGCGGCCAGGCCGCCGAACAGGCTGTCCGCGGCGCTTTGCGGGTTGGTATGGAAATGCTGCGGATCATACTGCCGTGCGAAGCCGATCAGCTCTTCCTCGCTCAGTACGTGGGTGGGGCTGTGGAACAATTGTCCCGCTTTCAAATCTTCAAAATAGAGCATATCGACTTACGTTCGCGTCACCTCGAGCGCGCAGCTTAACGCGGCCGGCGAAACGGGTCAAAATCCGCAAGGCATTCAGCCTGGCAAGGGGGATATTTTGTCGCAAGATAGACAGTTGGAAGTGTGCGCCGGCTCGCTGGCGTCCTGCCTGGCGGCCGCGCGGGGCGGGGCGGCCAGGGTGGAATTATGCGCCAGCCTGGAAACCGGAGGGGTCACGCCGTCGCCGGGCATGATCGCACTGGCGCGGCAGAGGCTGGACATCGGCCTGCATGTGATCGTGCGTCCGCGCGGCGGTGATTTTCTGTATGCCGACGACGAATTCGAAGTCATGCGCCGCGACGTGCTGGCCTGCCGCGAACTGGGCGCGGACGGGGTGGTGCTGGGCTTGTTGACCGCGGACGGCGACGTGGATGTGGAGCGCACGCGCGAGCTAGTGCGGCTGGCGGGGCCGATGACAACCACCTTCCACCGCGCCTTCGATATGGCGCGAGATCCGGAACTGGCGCTGGAGCAGGTCATCGCCAGCGGCTGCCGGCGCGTGTTGACCTCCGGTCAGGCGCCGGACGCGCTGCGAGGGGCGGCTTTGATCGGCCGCTTGCGTCGTCAGGCCGGAGAGCGCTTGATCCTGATGCCGGGCAGCGGCGTGCGACCGGACACGTTGGCCGAGCTGGCGCGGGCCACTGGTTGTCGTGAATTCCACGCCTCTGCTCGGAGCCGGGTGAGCAGCGCGATGCGCTATCGCCAAGCCGGGGTGAGCATGGGGGCGGCGGGCATGGACGAGTATGACAGGATGGAAACTTGTGTCGAAACCGTGCGAGCCATGACGGATTTGCTGCGCGGATTGGATTGACGCTTGTCTGGCGGAACGGATTTACAGGATGATGATGACATTTACCGGCGGCGGGCCATTTTAAGAGCCTGTTCAAAGTCTTGCGAGCAAGAGCGAGACAAGGCGAAAGCGGCTGAGAAAGCGGAATGTACGCGTGGTGCATGAGCATTTCGAGGACGGTTTCAACGCCGTATCGCCGACGCGCAGCAGATCGTGAACAGGTTCTAAGAGCCGCTAAGCAAACCTCGCGGAGACCTGCACCAAGGCGCGCCGACTCAGGCCTTGAGTGCGACAAGAAGGCTCAACGCAGGGTCAGGGGTTTTGTGAGCGGTTTTAAGGAGCGCAAGATGAGCAAGCCGTCGCATGTGGTCAATATCGACCAGGTGGAAGCCGTGGACTATCGGGAAGGGGATGGGTGGGGCGGCAGCTATCAGCCGTTGACGCCGGCGCTGGACGCCTTGCCCGGCCGGCTGGGCGCCAATCTGACCCGCCTGCCGCCCGGGCGCGCGGGCTGTCCCTTTCATTCCCATGCCCGCGAGGATGAAATCTTCTATGTGTTGTCCGGGCGCGGAGTGCTGCGCCTGGGCGACAGTCTGCAGGAAATCGGTCCAGGAGACTGTATTTCCTGCCCTGCGGGCACCGGCGTCGCGCATCAGATCGCTAATCCCTTCGATCAAGACCTGGTCTACCTCGGCATCGGCGTCAACGACCCGCACGAGGTTTGCGTGTATCCGGATAGCGGCAAGGTGCTGGTGCGCCATCTGAAACAAGTGGGGCGATTGGAAAGCGCGCCGTATTACGATGGCGAGCCGGCGCGCCCAGGCATCTTCGACTTGCTGGAGCGCCAGCAGGTCTTGCCCCGGAAATAGGCGGTTTGGCATGCGGCGGCGGCATGAGCGATAAAGGAACCATCGCTCATTAATGGACAAGGCAATGAAGAGGCGGGGATTAAGTCTTGCGGGAGCGGTGTTGGCGCTGGCCTGGCCGCTGAGCGCGGCGGCGGCGGAGCCCTTGCTGCTCTGCTATGAGGACCAGGCCTCCTATCCCTGGCTGGACGGCCGCGGCGGCGGGCTGGACATTCAACTGATCAAACACCTGCAGAGCGGGTTGAAACGGGAGCTGTCCCTGCATCCAATGCCGTGGCGGCGCTGCATCAATATGCTGCGCCAAGGCAAGATGGACGGCGCTTTCGCCGCCAGCTTCCTGCCCGAGCGCTTGCAATGGGGCGTGTACCCCATGTTGTCGGATGGCGAGCCGGACGCCAGCCAGCGGCTGCATAGCGCCACTTACTCCCTGTACCGGCTCAAGGGCACCACGGTGGACTGGGACGGCGCGCGTCTGTCCAGCGGCATGGCGCCGATAGGCATGCAGACCGATTTCTCCATCGGTGTTTTCCTGCGCAAGCAGCAGGTGGCGATAGACGACAGCAACCGCGATCCGCTGGCCATCCTGCAAATGTTGCGCTTGCGGCGCTTAAGCGGCGCGGCGCTGCAAACGCCGCGCGCGGAGCAGATTCTGCACGACCATCCCGAACTGGCGGAGGCGATAGAGCGCTGCCGGCTGCCTTTGGAGGAGAAGCCTTATTTTCTGATACTGTCTCGCCAATTGGCGTACCGCGAGCCGGGCCTGCCGGGCAGAATCTGGGCGGAACTGGAACGGCAACGGGAAGCGCCGGCTTTTCTCGCCCAGTTGCGGGCGGCGGGAGCGCACCGGGAAGCAGGCGGGGCGGCGCGCAAATGAAGACAGAATGCTCAGCGACCGCTTGCTATCAAACTTAAAGTTTTTGCTTTATTATTTTCCGCTCCATGATTGACTTGGGAATCCCAATGCATAAAAAAACGCTTCTGGCCGCAGGCTGTTTGTGGCTGACCGCCGGACCGGTCTTGGCGGAGGCCTGGTCCTATCCCGGCTGGCAGGATGGCCGCGACACCCGCGTCAAGGCGCTGGCTCTGTTGCAAACCTTGAACGCCACCTTGCTGAGCAATAGCAGCGCCACCCGCACTTTGCAGCAGTGGTGCGCCGATCACCGGATGGCGTCGCCGGCCCAGATTCGCGCCTTGCGCAATCCGGCGGACCACAAGGACGCCAGCGCGGAAGTGCGAGCCCAGTTGCAGGCGCGGCCGGGCGAACGCATCGCCTACCGCCGCGTGCAATTGGCCTGCGGCGAACACGTGCTGTCCGAGGCCGATAACTGGTATCTGCCCTCCAAGCTGAGCGCGGAAATGAACCGCCTGCTGGACAGCAGCGATGTGCCGTTTGGCCGCGCGGTAGCCGCGCTGAATTTCCGCAGGCAGACCGAGGAGGTCAAGCTGCTGTGGTCTCCGTTGCCGGCTGGCTGGGAAATGAAAGCCGCTGCTTCGGAGACCGCCGCCGCCGGGCTGGATATCGCCCAGCAAGTGCTGCAACACCGCGCCGTGCTGTATCGCGGCAGCGACAACGCGCCGTTCAGCGTGGTGGTGGAAACCTATCAGCGCGAAGTCTTCGCCTTCCCGCTGGCTTATTGAGAATCTGTTCATGATCTGCTGCGGGCCAGCAGATAGCTCGAGCCGGGTGCTGGCAGCGCCCGCCGAGTAAACATCACAAGAAAAAACGACCATGATGAAGCAAAAACAAATGCTGGGCGGCCTGTTGGTGGGCAGCCTGATGGCGGGCCAGCCGGCGCTGGCGGACCGCTTGGACGACATCCTGCAACGCGGCAGCGTGCGGGTGGGCACCACCGGCGACTACCGCCCGTTCAGCGAACGCGATTCCGGCGGCGACTACCGCGGCCTGGATATCGAAATGGCCCAGAGCCTGGCGCGGGCGCTGGGCGTCAAGTTGGAGCTGGTGGCCACCAGCTGGCCGACGCTGATGCGCGACCACGCTGCCGGCAAGTTCGATATCGCGATGAGCGGGGTGTCGATCAATCTGGAGCGGCAGAAGAGGGCGCTGTACTCCTTGCCTTATCTGAACGACGGCAAGACGCCGATCACCCGCTGCGAAAACGTCCAGCGTTTCCAGACCATCGCCCAGATCAACCAGCCTCAGGTCAAACTGATCGTCAACCCGGGCGGCACTAATGAAAAGTTCGCTCGCGCCCGCCTGCCGGCGGCCGCGTTGACCGTGCATCCGGACAACGTGACCATTTTCAAGCAGATCATGGACGGCAAGGCGGATCTGATGGTGACCGATGCGGTGGAAACCCGTTACCAGCAAAAGCTGCACCCGGAGCTGTGTGCGGTACACCCGGACAAGCCGTTCGACTTTTCGCAAAAAGCCTATCTGCTGCCCAATGACTGGCGCTGGAAAGCCTGGGTGGACCAGTGGCTGAGCCAGACACTGCAAAACGGCGAGTTCGCCGGCTTGTCGGCCAAGTGGCTGGGAAACTAAGCGGGATCTAAGAATGTGTTTACGATCTCGCGAGTTAGGGCGAGACAAGGCGAAAACCGCTGAGAAAGCGGAATGTGCAAGCGCTACACATGAACATTTCGAAGGGGTACTCACCGTGTCACGTCTCACAACGCGCGGCAGATCGTGAACAGGTCCTAAGTTTCACTGCCGCGTAGTTGCTCGATATAGCAATTGAACAGCTCGGCGTGGCTGGCCACGCCGAGCTTCAGATACAGATTGCGGCGGTGCACCTTGACCGTTTCCGGCGAAATGGCCAATTGCTGGGCGATGGCCTTGCTGGACAGGCCGCACAGCGTCAGCCGCGCCACCTCGGCTTCGCGCTCTGACAGCTTGCCGTGGCCAAAATGACTCAGCGTTTGAGTCAGTTGGTCGGACAGGCGGGCAGAAGGCGGTGCGGGCGCGGAGCTCAACTGCCAGTGGCGCCGCATTGCGGACAGCAGCCATGGCTGCATCACGCGCAGCTTGCCGATGTCGGCCGGCTCGAACTCGCTGGCCTTGCCCAGCGACAATGACAAGACCTGTCCCGCATCGACGCGCAGCAGCACCTGAACCTCGTCCACGCCGACTTCGCCGCTCATGTAGCGTTGAAAATATTCGCTTTGACGGAAGTGGTCCGGCGCGATGTCGGGTAAGTGGTGGATGCCGTCGACAAAGGGGTGCTGGGTGTATTGATAGAAGGGGTCCAGCAGGTACAGCCCCTGGCAGTAAAGCGCCATCGGCGACGCCGCGGCTTGATGTTGAAAATCGCACTCTTCCAGAATCCGCGGCGGCGCATCCGTGTGGTAACAGGCGGCCAGCGCATTGTCCAGCGGCACGCCGCCGCGCAACAGCAAAACCATCTGACGCCAAAACCCGGGCAGGCCAATTTGCGCCATCAGCTGAGCCAGATGATGGTGCAGCGGCAGTTCCTTCAACAAAGCTTCCATCCGGCAATCCCCGCTTGGGGTAACCCATCACGGTGATTGGGCACCTTCTCGCGTCAAAATACACTGTCTTCCGCAAGTCTGACTACAAGACCATAGCGACAAGAGGAGAACAGCATGAGCCAAGAAGCAAGCAGTCCGGGATTGCGCCGCTCGTTGAGCGTGACGGATGTCGTGTTGATTACCGTATCCGGCGTGACGCCGGCCAGTTCCATTTTCGTGATTGCGCCGTTTGCGCTGCAAGGCGCCGGCAGCGGGGCTTTTTTGGCCTTCGCGCTGGCGGCGGCGCTGGCCGTCGCGTTCGCGCTTTGCTACGCCGAGCTGGGCGCGGCCCACCCCAACGCCGGCGGAGAATACGTGATCATCGAACGGGTGTTCGGCCGAGCGCTCAGCCTGCAGATGTATCTGCTGATTCTGTGTCTGCTGCTGTTCATTCCCGCGGTGCTGGCCACCGGCGCCGCGCCCTATCTGAATTCCGCGCTGGGCACCCGGCTGGACGGCGCTGAAGTGGCGCTGGCCATGATTGTGCTGTGCTTCGGCATCGCGGTGCTGGACATCAAGCTGAACGCCTGGCTGACCGGCTCCTTCCTGCTGCTGGAGCTGGCCGCCTTGGCCTTGATCGCCTGGCTGGGTTTCAGCGAGGCGCAACAGCCGGCGACGGTGCTGTGGCAGCCGGTAAAGGCGGGGGCCGACGGCGGCCCGAGCGCGGTGTCCGCCGCGACAATCTTCGCCATGGTGGGGACGGCCGTGTTCGCTTACAACGGTTTTGGCGGGGCGGTGTACTTTGCCGAGGACATGCGAGAAAGCGGCCGGCCGGTGGCGCGGGCGGTGCTGGCTGCGCTGTCCATCGTGGTACTGGTGGAGCTGATACCGGTGACCGCCTTGATCCTGGGGGCGCCGTCGCTGGCGGAGATGAGCCGGCAGGCTGACCCCATCAACTACGTGCTGAGTCATTTGAGCAGCCCGACGCTGGCGCGGGTGATCAGCGGCGGCATCTTTTTATCGGTATTCAACGCCATCATCGCCATCGTGGTGCAAAGCGGCCGCTTTTTGTACTCCAGCGGCAGGGACGGCTTATGGCCGGCGCCGGCGAGCCGGGCGCTGCAGCGCATCCATCCGCGCTTTGGCACGCCCTGGGTGGCCACGCTGGCATTGGCCATCCCATCCGCCTTGTTGACCTTTCATTCCAGCTTGGGCGATCTGGCTTCCTTCACCGTAATCATCCTGATGCTGAACTACTTATTGCTGGCGCTGGCGGCCTTGCGCAGCCGCCTGGGCCTGCACCCTCACCCTTACCGCATGCCGGGCTGGCCGTGGCCGCCCTTGCTGGCGGCGGTTGGCAGCCTGGCCCTGTTGTGGGCGGTGCTGCGGGACGCGCCGGCGCGCGACTGGTGGATTATCGGCGGCATCGCGCTGACCGGGCTCTTGCTGGCGGGCCGTAAGCAGCCCGTCGCGGTATTGATCGTTGAAGAACAGAAAGAGAGGTGATTATGTTGAAACGAGCCAGGGCATTGGGCATTCGCATCGGCCAGGGCGAGCCCGGCCCCTTGAACGCGATTACGGACGTGCCCGGCGTGCGGGTGGGGCATGCCGCCGCCTGGGCGGATTTCGACGACGGCCGCCGCGCACGCACGGGGGTCACGGTGATTGAGCCGCGGCCGGGTTTGGCGCGGCGCAGGCCGTGCTTTGCCGGCGTGCATGTCTTGAACGGCAACGGCGACGCCACCGGGCTGGAGTGGCTGCGCGAGGCCGGCGTGCTGAGCACGCCGATCGCGCTGACCAATACCCACAGCGTGGGCGTGGTGCGAGACGCCTTGATCGCCAGCGAGCGCGAGGCGGTGGCCGGAGAGCCTCAGCTGTATTGGACCATGCCGGTGGTGCTGGAAACCTTTGACGGCCTGCTCAACGACATCAACGGCTTCCACGTGACGGCGGAGCACGCGCGCGCCGCGCAAAAGGCGGCCAGCGGCGGCTTGCCTGCCGAGGGCAGCGTGGGCGGCGGCAGCGGCATGATCTGCCACGAATTCAAAGGCGGCATCGGCACCGCCTCGCGGCGGCTGCCGGCGGAGGCGGGCGGCTGGACCGTGGGGGCGTTGGTGCAGGCCAATCATGGCAAGCGAAGCTCGCTATTGGTGGAGGGCTACCCGGTAGGCCGCCAGCTGAGTTGCATGGAGATTCCCTCGCCGTTTGAAACCGGACGGCTGCCGCAGCCCGGCATGGGTTCCATCGTGGCGGTGCTGGCCACCGACGCACCCTTGTTGCCGGATCAATGCCGGCGGCTGGCGCAGCGCGCCGGCATCGGCATCGCCCGCACTGGCGGCGGCACCGAGGACTCCAGCGGCGACATCTTCGTGGCCTTCGCCACTGGCAATCAGGGCTTGCCGATGACCGATTACGCCGGCAAGGGCGAGTTGACCTGCGCGGTGGAAATGGTGAACGCGGACCATCTGTCGCCCTTGTTCGAGGCGGCGGCGGAAGCGGTGGAAGAGGCCATCGTCAACGCCTTGCTGGCGGCGGGAGATCTGACGGGCAACCACGGTCACGCGGCGCATGGACTTAAGGCCGAGCGCTTGCTGAGCGCGCTGAGGGAAAGCGGCTGGCGTCCGCGTTAAGACCCGCTAACCAAACCCCTGATCCTGCGTTGCGCCTCCTTGTCGTACTACTTGTACTGCCTGCGTCGGCGCGCCTTGGCTCAGGTTCTCTGCGAGGTTTTGTTAGCGGCTCTAAGCCGCAGGTCCGTCAGGCTCCTGCATTGGGTTTGCGCCATGTGATGCTATTATCATTGTGTGGCCGCCCCGGCGGCGAATCGACGTGCAGGAGGCGGGCATGAAGACACCGGACATTCCGGCGGACGAGCCGCAGCGTTTGGCGACCCTACGCGCGTTGGGCGTGCTGGACACGGCGGCGGAGGAGCGTTTCGACCGGCTAACCCGCATGGCCAAGCGCTTGTTCCGGGTGCCTATCGCCTTGGTCAGCCTAGTGGACGAAAACCGCCAGTGGCTCAAGTCCTGCGTCGGCATGTCGACGGTGGAAACAGAGCGCGATATTTCCTTTTGCGGCCACGCCATTCTGGGCGATGACATCTTCTACATCCCGGACGCCTTGGCGGACGAACGTTTCGCCGACAATCCGCTGGTGACGGGCGCGCCGCATATCCGTTTCTACGCCGGTTGTCCGCTGCATGCCGCCAACGGTGCCAAGGTGGGCACTCTGTGTGTGATCGATGTCCAGCCGCGGGAGTTCGATCACGACGACGCACAGGCGCTGCACGATCTGGCGCGCATGGTGGAGGCGGAACTGATTGCCTTTCAGGCCGCCACTACGGATGAACTGACAGGCCTTTCCAACCGGCGAGGTTTCCGGCTGCTGGCGCAGTACAGCCTCAATTTCTGCGCGCGGCAAAACCTGCCGGTCAGCCTGGCTTTTATGGACCTGGACAAGTTCAAGGCGATCAACGATTGCTTCGGTCACGCCGCCGGCGACCAGGCGCTGGCGGCCTTCGCTGAGCTGATGCATGGCTCTTTTCGATCCGCGGACTTGCTGGCGCGGCTAGGCGGAGACGAGTTCGTGGTGTTGCTGTCCGATGTCGGGCAGGAGCGGGCGCAGGCGGCGATGGCCAAATTCGCACGCCATCTGGACGCTTACAACGCCAGCTCCGGGCAGCCGTATCCGCTGGCGTTTTCCGTCGGCATCGTGGAGCTGGACGCGGAGCGCCATTTCTCCATCGAGGCCTTACTGGCGGAGGGCGATGAACTGATGTATTCGATCAAAGCCGCTAAAAGGTAGCCGCAACCAAGTTTTTCGTGGCTGTCCGTGTGGTTTTTGCGCCGGAACTTTCACTTTTCATGCCCCTTTGGTCTGAAAACAGACTGCGCATTGCATGCGTTCCGAATAATATTCATGAGTCCGTTCAAAGCCTCGCTCTTGCTTGCAAGAGCGTAAACACGTTTTCAGAGTGGGCGCGCCGCCTGGAGCGCCGTCCCGACCTCTATGAGTACCGAGCGCACATATCTGGCGGGCAGCATAGGCCGGCACGTGCTGCACTGCTTCACCGCCGAAGCGGCGCGGGCGGCGCACTGAACGCGGCCGCTCAGTCCCGCTCCAGCCAGGCTTTGGCCGCGGCCAGATCGCGCGCCACCCAGTCGGCGTCGGCTTCGAATTGCGCGTCGTCGATACCCGGCTGGCGGAACAGCGTCAACAGCAGCTCGCAACCCTCGTCCCGCGCCAGCAGGCGCAAGGGGACGTAGATTTCCGCCAGACCGGGCGGCGACACCCAGTGATCCAGCACGCCGTAGGCGTTGGCCGGCGAAAAGCGCAAGGGCATCACGCCGTGAGGCGTTTCCGCCAGCCAGCCATCGCCGTCGCGGCGCAAGGCCCCGGCCAGGCCGGACGCCCACAGAGGAAAATTTTCCGGCGGCGCCAGCAAGGCGTAGGCGCGGGCAAAAGGACAGGCGATGCTGACGCTGAGGTGGCGCGGCGGCGTGGACATCGGGTTCTCCGGCGAGGCAATGCTCTTTGAGTGTAGCCGACGGCGGATCATGTGTGCCAAGGCCAGGGTGGCCAGCGAAATCAACGATCTGGTGGTTCTGAAACGGCAATGGCCCAAGCATCTGCTTGGGCCATTGTTTTGGCGGAAGCGGTGAGATTCGAACTCACGGTGGGCTCGCACCCACGACGGTTTTCAAGACCGTTGCATTAAACCACTCTGCCACGCTTCCCGATTCGGTAAGAGGGCGCAATTCTAGCGGGTCTTAGCCGCTTTGACTAGAGGGCCGGCGCATTTGACGCCAGCATTTCCGCCGCGTGCTCGCGCGTGGTCTGGGTCAGCTCCACGCCGCCCAGCATGCGGGCGATTTCCAGCACCCGCTGTTCGCTGTCCAGCGGTTCGATGTGGCTCTTGACCCGGCCTTTGTGCTCGCTCTTGCTGACCTGCCAGTGGTGACTGCCGCAGGAGGCCACTTGCGGCAGGTGGGTGATGCACAGCACTTGGTAGCGCTGGCCCAGCTGGCGCAGCATGTGGCCGATGACTTCTGCGACGCGGCCGCCGATGCCGACGTCCACTTCGTCGAAGATCAGCGTGGGCACGCTGGCCACTTGGCTGATCACCACCTGCATGGCCAGGCTGATGCGGGACAGTTCGCCGCCGGAGGCCACTTTGGCCAGCGGGCGCAGGCTGGTGCCGGCGTTGGCCGCCACCAGGTATTCGATGGATTCCAGGCCGTGGGCGCTGGGCTCGGACAGGGGCGCCAGTTCGATGGCGAAGCGCGCGCCGCTCATCGCCAGGTGCTGCATTTCCGCGCCGATGCGCGCGGACAGCTCGCTGGCGGCTTGGCGGCGTTTACCGGACAGCGCTTCGGCCTGCGTGCGGTAGCGCGCCAAGGTGGAGGTTTCCGCCAGGGACAGCGCTTCGATGTCGGCGGAGGCTTCCAGTGCTTGCAGCTGTTGCTGCCAGTCGTCCAGTTTTTCCTGCAGGTCTTGCGGCTGAACCCGGTATTTGCGCGCGATGCTCATCAGCGCGTCGAGCCGGCTTTCCACTTCGGCCAGCTGGCCGGGGTTTTCGTCGATGTCGCTGGCGTAGTCGCGCAGGCTGTAGACCACTTCGCGCAGTTCGGCGTCCACGGAGTCCAACAGCGACAGGGTGTCCGCCAGCCGCGGGTCCAGGTTGGCCAGCTTGCTGAGCCGGGTTTGCACCTGGGACAGCATGGTCAGGCAGCTGTTGTCCATCTCGGACAGGGTGTCCACCGCCAGCTGTGCGCTTTGCGCCAGTTCGGCGGCGTTGGCCAGCCGGGAATGGCTTTGGTTCAACGCGCTCCATTCGTCCGGTTGTAGATTGAGTTCGCTCAGTTCGTTGATCTGCCAGTTCAGCCTTTCGCGCTCGACTTCGGATTCGCGCGACAGCCGTTCGGCGTCGGCGCGGGCGCGGCGGGCGGCTTGCCAGTCCTGCCAGGCTTTGTGCACGTCGCGGGCCAGCGCGGTGGAGCCGGCGTAGGCATCCAGCAGCTGGCGCTGGGCGTCGGCTTTCATCAGCGACTGGTGGGCGTGCTGGCCGTGGATGTCGACCAAAAATTCGCCCAGCTGCTTGAGTTGGCTAAGGGTGGCGGCCTGGCCGTTGACGAAGCTGCGCGAGCGACCGGATTTATCCAGCAGCCGGCGCAGCAGGAGCACGTCGTCGTCGCCGTTGAGGCCGTTTTCTTCCAGCCATGCGTCGATTTCCGGGCGGCCGCGGGTGTCGAATTCGGCGGTGATCTCGGCGCGTTCGGCGCCTTCGCGCACTTGGGCGCCTTCTGCGCGGTCGCCCAGCAGCAGGCTCAAGGCGTCCAGCAGTATGGACTTGCCGGCGCCGGTTTCGCCGGTGAGCACGGTGAAGCCGGCTTGGAAGTCCAGCGAGATGCTGTCGACGATGACGAAGTCTTTAACAGTCAGCGATAGGAGCATGGGTGTTCGCGTCAGGTGTCAGAGCAGGCGCTCGCCCCAGTGGAGCTTGTGGCGCAGCATGTCGTAGTAGTTGTAACCCACTGGATGCAGGATGCGCAGCGGGTTGCGGTAGCGGCGGATCAGCACGCGGTCCATTTCCATCAGGTCGCAATGGGATTGGCCGTCGAAGTGCACGCGCGCGTCCAGGCCGCGGGTGAGCATGAATTCCACTTCGCAGGAGTCATTGACCGCGATGGGGCGGTTGCTCAGCGATTGCGGGCAGATGGGGACCAAGGCGATGGCCTGCAGCGTGGGGTGCAGGATGGGGCCGCCGGAGGCCAGCGAGTAGGCGGTGGAGCCGGTGGGGGTGGAGACGATGAGGCCGTCCGAGCGTTGGCTGTAGACGAACTGGTTATCGATGAAGACTTCGAATTCTATCATCGAGCCCATCGCGCCGCGGCTGAACACCACGTCGTTGAACGCCAGCGCGTTGGCCACCTCCGCGTCTTCGCGTATCACCGCGGCTTGCAGCAGGATGCGGTCTTCCGGCACGAAATCGCCGCGCAGGATGGCGTCCACCGAGTCCAACATCTCGTGCAGCGGGATATCGGTCATGAAGCCCAGCCGCCCCTGGTTGATGCCGATCAGCGGCACCCGATAGGGGGCCAGCAGCCGGGCGATGGACAGCATGGTGCCGTCGCCGCCCAGCACAATGACGATGTCGGCCAGCTTGCCCATGTCGTTGCGGTCTATCAGCGCGTGCGGGCCGGCTTCTTGCTGGGTGGCGCTGTCTTTGTCGATCAGCACGGTGGCGCCGGAGGCGGACAGGTGGTCGGCCAGCCGGCGCAGGGATTCGACGATGGCGGGCTTGCTGTGCCGCGCCACCAGGCAGACGTGTTTGAACAGTCGTTCCATGGCGTTGTTTCAGTAAGGGGTGGGCGTATCGTTCAAAAAACTGTCGTCGTTGGGTTTCTTGCCGGTGGCTTCCAGCGCTTTCAGGTAGAAGCGCACCAGGTCCGCCAGAGAGTCTACACCGAGTTTGTTGAACAGGTTGGCCCTATGTACTTCTATGGTGCGCGGAGACAGGTCCAGCACCCGGGCGATTTCCTTGCTGGACATGCCGTCCGCCACCAGTTCCAGCACTTCGCGCTCGCGGCCGCTGATGCGGGCGAGCAGGCCCATCACTTCCTGGGTTTCTTCTTCCTTGCGGTGTTGCAGGATGCTGAGGCGTATGCCCTTGCGCAGGCTTTCGATCAGCCGCGCTTGGTCTATCGGCTTGGTCAGAAAGTCGATGGCGCCGGTTTGGAAGGCGCGGCGGCATTGTTCGATGTCGCCGTGGCCGGTGATGAAAACGATGGGCAAGGTCACGTTTTTATTGATCAGTTGCTCCTGCAGCGCCAGGCCGTTGATTTGCGGCATGCGGATGTCCAGCACCAGGCAGGCGATGTCGTTGCCGCCGTAGTGGGCGAGAAATTCCATCGCGTTGGGGAAGGTGACGGTGCGCATGCCTTGCGCGGCGATGAGCATGGCCAGCGAATCCAGTACGGCCGGATCGTCGTCGACGATGTAGACGGTTGGCGTGGTGTTTTGCATTGTGTTTTTGACTCCTGCCGGTTACCCCGTTGACGGCGGCGCGTCCCTTTGCGGCAGTTCAATGATGAATTCCGCGCCGCCGGTTGATTTGTTGCGTGCGCTCAGCTTGCCGCCAAACGCTTCTATGGCAGTCTGGCAGATGGCCAGGCCCAATCCCATGCCGCTGGCTTTGGTGCTGAAGAAGGGCGCGAAGATGCGATCCAGCAATTCCGGCGCGATGCCGGCGCCGTTGTCGCCTATGCTGAGCCGGATCCAGCGGCCGTTCAGGCTAGTGGCGATGCTGAGCCGCCCCCAGGGGGCGACGGTTTCCATGGCGTCCAGCGCGTTGCGCATCAGGTTCAGCACCACTTGTTCCAGTTGTATGTTGTCAGCGTAGACCAAGGGCAGATCATGGCAAATATTCTGCTCAATATGAATATCGTGGGTTTTTAGTTCGTATTCCAGCAGGTTGAGCGCATTGTCCACCACCTGGTTCAGATCAATGGGGGTGAATTGCTGGGTTTTTTTGATCACGAATTCGCGCAGGCGCTGGATGATTTGACCGGCGCGGCTGGCTTGGGTGACGGAGGAATCCAGCGCGCGGCGCAGCATGGCCATGTCCGGCTCTTCGTCTTCCAGCAGGCTGAGGCCGGCCTGGCAGTAGCTCATGATGGCGGACAGCGGTTGGTTGATCTCGTGTGCGATGCCGGAGGCCATCTCGCCCATGGTGTTGATGCGGGCGACGCGGGCCAGCTCCATTTCGTGCTGGCGCAGGCGGGTTTCGCTGGCTTCCAGCGCGGCCAGCATGCGGCGGCGGATCGGCGCGGTATCGCGGAAGGTCAGCACCGCGCCCATCAGCCGGCCGTCGCGGCCAGGCAGCGGGGAAACCGAGCCTTCGATCAGCAGTTTTTCGCCGTCGCTGCGCATCAGATAGCAGTTTTGCGCCAGCAGCACGGTTTCGCGGCGCTGGATGGCCTTGTGCACCGGATCCTCCTCTACCTGGCGCGCAAACTCGTAGTTGAGCCTCACCACTTGATGCAGCTTGCGTTGCGCGGCGTCCCGGGCTTTGAGGCCAAGCAGGGTTTCCGCCGCCGGGTTGAGGTAGCGGATGCTCAGGTCGATGTCGATGCTGATCACAGCGTCGCTGATGCCGCTGAGCGCCACCATCGCGTATTCGCGCTCGCGGTGGAGCTTGTCTTGCGCCTGTTCCTGCGCCTGGCGGTTTTGCGCCCGCAGCGCCAGGATGACCAGCAACAGGTAGGCCGGCACCATGGAGAAGACGGCGCTGAGCAGGAGTTCCAGCGGAGCGGTGCGGTCGAAACTGAGCTGGCGGCGCACCGTCAGTTCATAGGGCAGGTAGGGCGTGTCCAGGCTCTTGCGGATTTCCAGGGCCGGCAGCAGCCATTGCGCCAGCCAGCCGGGCTGGTCCTGTTGCTGATGGCGGTAGATGAGCGGGTCGTAGCCGCTGGGCGCGCTGTCCTTGCGCTGTAAGGCCACGCTGTAGCGCGTCGCCATATTGGGGGTCAGGCTGACCAGCTTGTCCAGCGCCAGCACCTGCACCACCATGCCCGCGGTCTGCTCGCTGCGCACCAGCGGCACTGGCGAGGGGGCTTCGGTATTGTAGATGGCGGAGAAGAAAGCCAGGGCCTGCTTGCCGTTGTTGAGGCGCAGCACCGGGGATACCGCCTCGCCCTGACCCATCGCGCGGTGGACGGTGGGCGCCAGCACGGTGTCGGCCAGCAGGTCCAGGCCCATTTCGCGCCAATCGTCGGAGGCCAGGCCGGGCTCGGCCATGCTCAGCGGCAGGTAGCGCGGCCGTTTAGCCGCCAGCCGCCAGGCTTGTTGCTGGTCCCAGGCGTTGTCCTGCTGGTGCTGGTAGTCGCGGATGCGGTAGGGCTGGCCTTGCAGCTGGCTGCGCATGCGTTCGAATTCGCGGCGGTAAGCGTGGCTGACCAGCGGCTGGTAGCCGATGAAGTAGAGCTGAGGCTGTTCGCGCGCCAGAGACTCCACCAATAGGCGGATGCGCGCTTCACGCAGGCTGTTTTCCTGATCGACGATGTCGACCACGCTTTGTTGCAGCATCTCGCTTTCCTGCAGGCGGGTCTGCAGGCCGGAGAGAATCAGGCTGTGCACCTGTTGGTGTTCCTGATGCTGCTGATTGAGGTCCAGCGCCACCGATTGGCCCAGCAACAGGGCGAAGGTGAGCAGCCACAACACGGCGCAGGCCAGGCGTCCGCGGGGGGAGGCGGTGCGCAACAGGTCCAGGTGACGGGTGAAGGCGGTGCGGAATGCAGTGATGATGCTGTGCTTGTCTGCCATGGGGAGGTTGGGTTCGTCCGGCGCGCAGCCAATCTGGGCATCGCCGCTACTGTGCCGGATTATAGCGGCGATGCCCGGGGCGCGCGAACCAAGCCGGGAGCTGGGTTCGCCCCTGGCAGGGTGTGGCTTATTTCTTCAAGTAAACAGAAAAATGTTGCTGAAACTTGGCCAATTTTGGCGCTACAACCATCTGGCAATAGGGCTCGTGGCCATGTTGATCAAAGTATTGCTGGTGATAGTCTTCCGCCGGATAAAAAGGCGCCGCTGCCTCCAGCCGAGTGACGATGGGCGCCGGGTAGTCGCCGGCCAGGTCCGCCAGCTTTCGTTCCGCCGCCTGACGCTGTTCTTCGTCGTGGTAAAACAGCACCGACGCGTATTGGGGGCCGACGTCGTTGCCCTGGCGGTTGAGGGTGGTGGGGTCGTGCAACGCGAAGAAGGCGCGCAGCAGGGTGTCGTAATCGATCTGGGCCGGGTCGTAGCGGATCTGCACCGCTTCCACGTGGCCGCTGCGGCCGCCGCAGACTTCCTTGTAACTGGGGTTGGCGCCGGGGCCGCCGGTATAGCCGGAAATGGCGCTGTGGACGCCGGCCAAGCGGTTGTAGGCGCTTTCGATGCACCAGAAGCAGCCGCCTGCGAAGGTTGCGGTTTTCATGTTTGGCTCCATTGACGGGTGGGATGAGTATGAGTCGTGTCGGGGAGAGGGATCTGTCCCTCGGCGCCGAAAATTTGCCAAGCCAGGCGCACGGTTTCGGTCTGGATCGCCACGGTGTCCTCAATTGGCACCGCGTAGCCGCCGCCCATGACGACGGCGACAGCGGCCTTGGCCTGACGACAGGCTTCCAGCACCATGCGGTCTCGTGCGGCCAGGCCGTCGAAGCTTAGCGCCAGCTTGCCCAGGCGGTCGCCGGCGTAGGGGTCGGCGCCGGCCAGGTAGAACACCAGGTCC
Source organism: Chromobacterium sp. Rain0013 (assembly GCF_015291765.1). Taxonomy (NCBI): domain Bacteria; kingdom Pseudomonadati; phylum Pseudomonadota; class Betaproteobacteria; order Neisseriales; family Chromobacteriaceae; genus Chromobacterium; species Chromobacterium sp. Rain0013. The sequence continues at coordinate 3,465,898 of NZ_CP031514.1, read as the reverse complement.
GGGTCCGTGGCGAACAGGCGCGGCAGTTGCTCGGCCAGAATGGCGAGATAGGCTTCGTCGCTGGCGCCGTCCGGCAGTTCTATGTCCAGGTTGCTGGCTTCGCGGCGGAAGGGAAAGTTGCCGGCGCCGTGCATGGAGAAGGTGAAGATGCGGTCGTCGCCGCGCGTGATGGCGGCGGTGCCGTCGCCCTGGTGCACGTCCAGGTCTATTACCAGCGCGCGTCGGGCCAGGCCTTCGTCCAGCATCAGCCGCGCGGCCACGGCGATGTCGTTGAACACGCAAAATCCGCTGCCCATCGCGCGGCCGGCGTGGTGGGTGCCGCCGGCCAGGTTGACGCCGCAGCCGCGCGCCAGCGCCCAGCGGGCGGCGGCGATGGTGGCGCCCACCGAGCGACGGCTGCGTTCCAGCAGTTGCGGGCTCCAGGGCAAGCCGATCTCGCGCTGCTCGGCGGCGCTGAGCGCGCCGTTGAACACCTTGTCCAGATAGGCGTCGTCGTGGGCCTGCGCCAACTCGTAGCGGCTGGCCGCCGGCGCGGCGTCCATTGCTTCGGCGGCGAACCTCGCCACCGCCTGCGCCAGCAGCGCGTATTTTTGCGCGGGGAAGCGATGGCCGGGCGGTAGCGGCAGCGGAAATTGATCGGTGCGGAAAATGCGCATCGCGGCGCTCAGAAGGCTTTGACCAAGGCGAAACGCGGCAGGGTCTGGCCCTCGTGAGCGACGCTTTCCTCGAACATGCCGGCCGGGCGCGCCCACAGGCCGAACTCGCCGTAAAGCGCGCGGTACATCACCAGCAGTTCACCGGTTTCGGAGTGGGTGGCGGTACCCAATACTTCGTAGAGCGGTCCTTTGTAATGGCGATAAATGCCGGGAGCGATTTTCATGGGGCCTCCTTGGGTTTACGGCAGATGGGCGAGGGCCTCGGCCATCAGTTGGAACAGGCCGTCGGCGTCCACCTCGGTCAGGTAGAGCGCGTTGGGCTCGCGGCCGGATTCTCCGTGCCAGTCCACCACGGTGGCTCCGGTGGTGTAGTGGCCGGCCAGTTCCACTACCACGTTGACGATGCGGCCGCGGAACAGATCGGGGCGCAGCAGGTAGGCGATCACGCAGGGGTCGTGCACCGGCGCGCCGTCCTGGCCCAGCTTTTGCACGTCGTAGCGCTCCAGAGACGTCAGCAGCGAGGCCGCCAGCGGCCCGCAGCGGTTGGGGAGGTCGCGCAGCAGCGCCACGCGCGCCGGAGTGGTGGTTGCCTGGTGGGTGACATCCAGCGGCAACATGACGATGGGCGCGCCGCTGCGCAACACAATGTCCGCCGCGTGCGGATCGGTATGAATGTTGAACTCCGCCGCTGGGGTCATATTGCCGCCGGCGAAATAGCCGCCGCCCATGAGTACGATGCGGCCAATGCGCGCGGCGATGTCCGGCGCCCGGCGCAGGGCCAGCGCGATATTGCTCAATGGCCCCACCGGGCAAAGGGTGACGCTGCCCGGAGGTTCGCGGCGCAGCGTGTCGATGATGAAGTCCACCGCATGCTCTGAGCGCACCGGCATCACGGGTTCGTGCAACGGCGCGCCGTCCAGGCCGCTGGCGCCATGCACATGTTCGGCGCCCTGGTAGGGCTGGACCAGCGGCCGGTCTGCGCCGGCGTAGACGGGCACGTCGCCGCGTCCGGCCCATTCGCAGACCATGCGGGCGTTGCGGGTGGTCAGTTCCACGCCGACGTTGCCGGCCACCGTGGTCAGCCCCAAGAGCTCGATGTCAGCGCGCGCGCCCAGCAGGAACAGGATGGCGACCGCATCGTCCAGGCCGGGGTCCGTATCGAAAATGACGCGGTGCTGTTTCATGTCGGCTCCAATGGGCAATGTCATCAAGGGGGCGAAGGATGCCGCAGCGCTTGGCGGCGCGTCAAGGCGCGGCCGGCGCTGACGACGAGGGCTCGCTCCATTCATAGACTCTGAATTCGGTATCCAGTTTAAACCCTGATCGTTCATACAGCCGCTGCGCGTTCAGGTTGTCGTGCGCGGTTTGCAGCGTGACGCCGCCGCCCAGCGCGGCGACATGGCGCTGGCAATGTTCCAGCAATAATTGGCCGACGCCGCCTCCGCGAGAGGCCGGCGATACGAACAAGTCGTGCAGCAACCAGTGCGGACGCAAGTCTAGCGAGGAGAAACCAGGATAGAGCAGGGCGAAGCCTTGGACGCCGGCCGCGTCTTCGGCCAGGAAAACCACCGCTTCGCCCTTGCGCAGCCGCTGTTCCAGAAAGGCGGCGCAGGCCTCCGCCGGCTGCGTTGTCCGATAAAAATCGAGATAGGCCAGAAATAAGGGCAGCCATGAGCCGACGGACTCCGCGTCGGCCTGGCGAATAGCGATTTGCATTGAATGCCTTTCCCCGCTTTGCGGTACAATATTCGCCTTTTTTCCGGCGATGTTTGCAATGAAATTGGTTCTTGCCCCGATGGAGGGCCTGGTGGACGAGGCGATGCGCGATGTGCTGACCCGGGTGGGCGGCATTGATCTGTGCGTGACCGAGTTTGTCCGCGTCACCTCGGCGCTTTTGCCCTCCCGCACCTTCATGCGGCTGGCGCCGGAGCTGGCGCGCGGCGGCAAGACCCGCGCCGGCGTTACGGTACGAGTGCAATTGCTGGGTTCGGACCCGGTTTGCCTGGCCGAGAACGCGGCCAAGGCCGCCAGCCTGGGCGCGCCGGGCATAGATCTGAATTTCGGCTGTCCGGCTCCCACTGTCAACCGCCATCGCGGCGGCGCCGTTTTGCTTAACGACCCTGAACTGCTGTTCCAGATCGTGCAAGCGGTGCGCGCGGCGGTGCCAGCCGAAATACCGGTTACCGCCAAGATGCGGCTGGGCTATGAAGACAAGAGCCGGGCGCTGGAGTGCGCGCGGGCGTTGGAGGCCGGCGGCGCGCAGGAACTGGCGGTGCATGGCCGCACCAAGGTGGAGGGCTACCGCCCGCCGGCGCACTGGGACTGGATCGCCCGCATCCGCGAGAGCGTGGCGGTGCCCGTGGTGGCCAACGGCGAAGTGTGGACGCTGGACGATTACCGCGCCATCCGCGAGCAAAGCGGCTGCGACACGGTGATGATAGGGCGGGGCCTGGTTGCCTGCCCGGACCTGGCTTTGCGCATCAAGCGCCAGGACGGTGTCGAACCCATGCCCTGGAACGAGATGCAGCCCTGGGTGCTGGACTTGTTCCTGCAGGGCCGCGTCCAGTCCGAGGATGGACGCTACCCGGTGGCGCGCACCAAGCAATGGCTGGGGCAACTGAAACGAACCTGGCCGGAGGCCGGCGCCTTGTTTGAGCGCATCCGCAGGCTGACCACGCCGGACGAAGTGGAGCCTGTACTGCGAGACATGCTTGCTAAGTAAATGTACTCATATCTAAATGCTATGGGAATGTGTAGCATTCAATTGCGCGCTGCACTGGTATAGCAGGGCGCTGTGATTCCGGCGGCTCCCCAGCTCCGGCGATTACACTTCCCCGATACCTTGCAGCCCTCCCTATACGGGAGGGATTTTTTTTATCCGCCGCGATGGACTATCAATGAAAAGCGGCCGGCCTGTTGTTTCCTCTTTGTTCCCTGCCGCAGCGGCGCCGCCATCGGCGGTTTCCCATCAAGACTTCATCGCGGAGGCGGCATGGATACGGCCCCGACGGTTAGCTGGCTGGAAAAGCTGATCCCTCAGGCGTGGCACGACAGCTTGACGCTGTTTGTGGCGTTGACCGCCGCCTGCGCCGCCTTGCTCTACCTGCTGCGGCCGGAAACCCGCAAATCGACGCTGCGCTCTTTGTTGGCCGCCGCCCTAGCCTTGGTGGCGATCAATCTGGGGCCTCAGGACGGCCAGGCGGTGGCGGAGTGGATCAAGCAGGTGGCCGTCATCGTACTGGGACTGGCCTTGATCCGGCTATGGGCGATGATGTTGATGCGGCTGTTCCTGCCCTTGCTCCGCCTGCATCCGCCGCGCATTCTGGAGGACATCCTGCTGGTGCTGGGCTGCGTGGGCTGGGGGTTGGCGCTGCTGCGTCTGGCTGGCCTGGATCTGAGCCACATCGTCACCACTTCGGCGGTGATCACTGGCGTGCTGGCGTTCTCCATGCAGGATACGCTGGGCAATATTCTGGCCGGCCTGTCGCTGCAACTGGACAATTCGGTGGAGGTGGGAGACTGGATCAAGTCCGGCGAGCTGTCCGGGCGGGTGGTGGAAATCAACTGGCGCGCCACCTTGGTGGAAACCCGCAACTGGGAAACCGTGGTGATTCCCAACAGCCAGCTGATGAAGGGGCAGTTCGCCATCCTGGGCAAGCACCAGGGCGCGCCGTTGCAATGGCGGCGCTGGGTGTGGTTCAACATTAACTGGGATACCTTGCCCAATCAGATCATCACCGTGGTGGAACGCTCCTTGCGCGAGGCCCAGTTGCCCGGCGTGGCCTTGTCGCCGGAGCCCAACTGCATTCTGATGGGTTTCGAGAACGGCTATAGCAAGTACGCAGTGCGTTACTGGCTGACCGACCTCGCAGCCGACGATCTGACTGATTCCGTGGTGCGCACCCATATCGACGCCGCCTTGCGCCGCCATAATCTGAAAATGTCCTCGCCGCACTACAATGTGCTGACCATCAAGGACAATGAAAAGTACATGGAAGCGCGCATGAAGAAGCACCTGGAAGAACGGGTGCAGGCGTTGCGCAAGGTGGAACTGCTGTCCAGCCTCAACGACGAGGAGCTGGTGGTACTGGCCGATCAACTCAAGTTCACCCCCTTCGTCACCGGCGACATCATCATGCACCAGGGCGCGGTGGCGCACTGGCTCTACATCATGCTCAACGGCGAGGTGGAAGTGTGGGTGAATCTGCCGGACGGCAGCCGAAAGCTGGTGGACGTGCTGGAGGGCGGCAACTTCTTCGGCGAAATGGGCTTGATGACCGGAGAGGCGCGCAGCGGCACCGTGATCGCGCGTTCCAATGTGGAGTGCCTGCGGCTGGATAAAGAAGCTTTTCAGGCGATTCTGAGCTCGCGCAAGGAGTTGGCGGAGGCGATTTCGTCGATTCTGGCGGAGCGGCTGGCGGAACGAACTCGCAAGCTGCCGCAGGATTGGCAAGAGGGCAACGGCTTGCCGCAACGGGCGGAACTGGTGGACAAGATCAGACGCTTCTTTGGCTTGGCCAAGCACTGACCCATTACGGCCTTGGGCCAAGTTTTCCAGAACCTGTTTACGATCTGCTGCGCGTCGTGCAGCGCTACCCAGTGAGTACGTCTTCAGAAATGCTCATGTACCCTGTGTGCATTCCGCTTTCTCAGCCGTTTTCGCCTTGCCTCGCTCTAGCTCGCGAGATCGTAAACAGGTTCTCAGGACAGTTAAGCGTGGTCCACGGCGGCCACCAGCTTAGGGGCCGCGCGGTCTAACTCAATCCAGCGGGTGGAAGTGCTTGAGGATGCTGGAGAAATCCAGCTTGCCGAAGCCGGCTTGCGCGTGCTCCTCGTACAGATTGCGCGCCAAGGAGCCCAGCGGATTGGCCGCGTGGCTGTGTAGCGCGGTTTCCTCGGCCAGTCCCAGGTCTTTCAGCATCAGTTCGGTCATGAAGCCGCCGCTGTAGCCTCTGCTGGCCGGCGCGTTCTCCATCACGCCGGGCCAGGGGTTGTATAGCTCGGTGGCCCAATTGCGGCCGGAGCTCTGGCTGATGATATCGGACAACACTTTGGGGTCCAGCCCGTTTTTCACGCCCAGCGCCAGCGCCTCGGCGGTGCCGGCCATCAGGATTCCCAAGAGCATATTGTTGCAGATCTTGGCGGTTTGGCCGGCGCCGGCGGCGCCGGCGTGGAAGATGTTCTTGCCCATGGCTTGCAGCAAGGGCCGCGCCCGTTCCAGCTCGGCGGCGGCGCCGCCGACGATGAAGGTGAGCGTGCCGGCCGCGGCGCCGGCGGTGCCGCCGGACACCGGCGCGTCCAGCATTTTGAGGCCGGCGGCGTCGGCCGCGGCGGCCACTTTGCGCGCGGTGGCGGCGTCTATGGTGCTGCAGTCCACCACCAGGGTGCCGGCCGGCAGTTGCGAGAACAGGCCGGACTCGCCCAGGTACAAGCCTTCCACGTGGCGGCCGGCCGGGAGCATGGAAATCACCGCGTCGGCGCCGCGAACGGCGTCGGCGGCGGAGGAGGCCGAGCGCGCGCCGGCGGCGGCCAACTTGGCCAGCGCGTCGGCGGACAGGTCGAAGACGTTCAGCTTATAACCGTGTTTCAGCAGATTGGCGGCCATCGGCCCGCCCATATTGCCCAGGCCAATGAAGGCGATGGTTTGCATATTCTGTCTCCTCTATTGTTATTGGAGCGCGGCCAGCGGGTGTTCGGCCGTCGTCCACGGCGAATCGAAATGGCTGTCCACCCAGCTTGGAGGGATGTCGGCCAGCTCGCGGTAGTGCCATTGCGGCGCCCGGTCCTTGTCCACCAGCAGCGCGCGCACGCCTTCGCGGAAGTCCGGCTTGGCGCAGAAGTTGACCGACAGCGCCAGTTCCATGCGCAGGACCTCGGCCAAGGATAGGTGTTTGGCGCGCTGGAAGATTTCCCAACACACCGCGGCGGAGCTGGGGCAGCCGTGGGTAAAGCTCTTGGCGGCCGCGGCCAGCCACGGGTCTTCGAAGGCGGTGTCGTGCAGCGCGGCGGCCACCGCGTCCAGGCTGCCGCGGTTCATCAGTTGGTGAACCGCCAGCAGGTTGCGGCCGGCGTTGGCTTCCGGCAACGCCACGCCGCGTTCCATCTCGTTAAGCAAGGCGCTGACCAGGCCGTGGTGGCGTTCCGCCGGTTGTTCCCAGGCCAGTTCGCGCAGCGCCGTCAGCAAGGCCGGCTGGCCGTCGGCAGGCAGCACGTGGTCGGCCAGATTGCACAGCAGCGCGTCGCCGGCGTTCAGCGGCGCGCCGGTCAGGCCGAGGAACAGGCCGAGCTTGGCCGGCATCCGTTGCAGGAACCAGCTGCCGGCCACGTCCGGGTATAGGCCGATGGTGATTTCCGGCATGGCGATGCGGGTGGCCGGGGTGGCCACGCGGTGGCTGGCGCCGGCCATCAGGCCCAGGCCGCCGCCCATCACGATGCCGCCGCCCCAGACGATCAGCGGCTTGCGGTAGCGGTGGATGTGATAATCGAGCCGATATTCCTCGCTGAAGAAGGCGACGGCGTGCGGGTTGGGATAGACGTCGCCGTCTTCCAGCAGCGCGGCGCGCAGCGATCGCACGTCGCCGCCGGCGCAGAAGGCCTTGTCGCCGGCGCCGCGCAATAGCACGGCCACCACGGCGTCGTCGTTCTCCCAGGCGTTCAAGCGCGCGTCCAGCAGCCGTATCATCTCCAGCGTCAGCGCGTTCAGCGATTTTTCCGCGTTCAGCGTGGCGATGGCGATGCGCTGGCCGCCGCGGACCGGCAGTTCTTCAAACAGTACCAGGTGGGACATGGCGGATTCGTCCTTGGGTGAAGGTCAGGCGTTCTTCCACTGAGGGGCGCGTTTTTCCAGGAAGGCACGGGTGCCTTCGCCCTGATCCTGCGTGTCGAACAGCTTGATGAAGCCTTCGCGTTCGTGGATCAGATTGTGAGCCGGCGGCTGCAGCCGCGCGCGTTGCACCAGCTGCTTGCACACCGCCACCGACGATGGCGATTGGCGGTCGACTTTTGCCGCCAGCGTGAGCGCGGCGTCCAGCGCCTGGCCTTTGGCCACCACTTCTTCCACCAGGCCGATGCGCTCGGCGGTGCGCGCGTCGATGCGCTCGCCGCACAGAATCATGCGTTTGGCCCAGCCTTCGCCCACCTGCCAGGGCAGGTTCTGGGTGCCGCCGGCGCAGGGTAGCAGGCCGACCCCGGCTTCAGGCAGCGCCATTTGCGCCTGCTCCTCGGCGATGCGGATGTCGCAGGCCAGCGCGCACTCCAGGCCGCCGCCCATCGCATAGCCGTTGACGGCGGCGATGCTGACGCCGCGGAAGGCGGACAGCGCCTCGAAGGCCTCCCCGAACAGCATGGTCATTTCCGTGGCCACCTTTTTGTCGCCGTCCGCGAACAGATTGAGATCGGCGCCGGCGGAGAAGAATTTTTCGCCCTGGCCGGTGATCACCAGCGCGTAGATGTCGCGGTCGGCGTTCAGGTCCGCCACCAGTCGTTTCAGCGCGCTCAGGCTATCTCGGTTCCAGGTGTTGGCCGGCGGATTGTCTATGGTGACCACGACGGTGTGGCCGCGTTTTTCCACGTTCAGGTGGGAGTAGTTGTTCATGGCGTTTGCCTTTATGGATTCGGTTTTGATTGAGCGAGGCCGGGAAAATCCAGCGAAGCGGCTGAGGCAAGGCGGCGCAAGGCCGCATCTTGGATTTTCCGGCTTCGATCAGCGCAGTGTTTCCAGCGCGCCGTCTTGCAATAGTTTGCGCGCCACGATCATCCGCATCACTTCATTGGTGCCTTCCAGGATCTGGTGCACGCGCAGATCGCGCACGTGGCGTTCCAGCGGGAAGTCCTTCAGATAGCCGTAGCCGCCGAACAGTTGCAGCGCGTTGTTGGCCACATTGAAACTCAAATCGGTGGCCAGCCGCTTTGCCATGGCGCAATAAGCGCTGGCGTCCGGGCTGGCCTGGTCCAGTTTCCACGCCGCCAGCCGCACCATCTGCCGCGCGGCCACCAGTTCGGTCAGCATGTCCGCCAGCCGGAACTGCACGCTTTGCAGCTCGGCCAGCGGCTGGCCGAATTGCTGGCGCTCCTGCACATAGCGCTGGGCGGCGGCCAACGCAGCTTGAGCGGTGCCCACCGCGCAGGTGGCGATGTTGATGCGGCCGCCGTCCAGTCCCTTCATCGCGAAAGCGAAGCCTTGGCCTTCCTCGCCCAGCCGGTTGGATGCGGGGATTTCCACATTGTCGAAGGTGATGGCGCGGGTGGGCTGGCTGTTCCAGCCCATTTTTTTCTCTTTCTTGCCGTATTGCACCCCGGCCGCGTCCGCCGGTACAACGAAGGCGGACACGCCTTTGGGTCCGGGGCCGCCGGTGCGCGCCATCACCACCAGCACCTGGGTGCTGCCGGCGCCGGAGATGAACATCTTGGAGCCGTTGAGCACGTAATGGTCGCCCTTGCGCTCGGCGCGGGTCTTCAGCGAGGCGGCGTCGGAGCCGGCGCCGGGCTCGGTCAGACAGTAGCTGCCCAGCAGTTCGCCGCTGACCATGGGCGGCACCCAGCGCTGAGCCAGCTCCGGGCTGCCGAAGCTGGCTATCATCCAGGCCACCATATTGTGGATGGTCAGATAGGCGGCGGTGGAAGTGCAGCCGGCGGCCAGCTCTTCGAAGATGATGGCGGAGTCCAGCCGCGGCAGGCCCAGACCGCCGTAGGCTTCGGGGGTGTACAGGCCGAGAAAGCCCATCTCGCCGCTGCGGCGGATCACCTCCAGCGGAAAGATTTCCTCTTCGTCCCATTCGGCGGCGCGCGGCGCGAGTTCGCTGGCGGCGAAGTCGCGGGCGCTGTCCTGAAAAGCGATCTGTTCTTCAGTCAGTGCGAAATCCATGGCGGGCTCCCGGTTAGCGCAGCGAAATGGTGGTGTTGACCTTGCCGCCGCTGGCGGCGTCGTCGAACCAGCGGCTGGTGACGGTTTTGGTCTGGGTGTAGAACAGCACGACCTGTTTGCCGTAAGGGCCGAGGTCGCCCAGCTTGGAGCCGCGCGAACCGGTGAAGCTGAACAGCGGCACCGGAACGGGGATGGGCACGTTGATGCCCACCTGGCCGACGTCGATCTCCTCCTGGAATTTGCGCGCCGCCGCGCCGCTCTGAGTGAACACCGCGGTGCCGTTGCCGTTGGGGTTGGCGTTGACGATGGCGATGGCGTCGTCCAGCGAGTCCGCCGCCATCAGGCACAGTACCGGGCCGAAGATTTCCTGGTGGTAGATGCTCATTTCCGGTTTGACGCCGGAGAAGATGGTGGGGCCGACGAAGTTGCCGCGCTCGTAGCCGGCCACCTGGATATCGCGGCCGTCCAGCTCCAGACGCGCGCCTTCTTCCACGCCGCGGGCGATCAGGCCGGCCACGCGCTCGCGGGCGGCGCAGGAGATCAGCGGGCCCAGGTCCGGGTTGTCCTTGCCGGCGCCCACGCTCAGGCCGCGCGCCTTGGCCACCAGTTCCGGAATCCACTGTTGGGCCTCGCCCACCAGCACCGCCACCGACAGCGCCATGCAGCGCTGGCCGGCGGCGCCGAAAGCGGCCCCGGCCAACTGGTTCAGCGCCTGTTCCTTATTGGCGTCCGGCAACACGATGGCGTGGTTCTTGGCGCCCATCATGCATTGGGTGCGCTTGCCGTTGAGGCTGGCACGATGGTGCACATGGGTGCCCACCTTGGTGGAGCCGACAAAGGACACCGCCTTGATGTCGCGGTGGTCGCACAGGGCGTTGACCACATGTTCGCCGCCGTGCACCACATTGAGCACGCCGGGCGGGATGCCGGCTTCCAGCGCCAGCTCCACCAGGCGCATGGTCACCATAGGGTCTTGTTCCGAGGGTTTGAGCACAAAGGTGTTGCCGGTGGCGATGGCCATCGGGAACATCCACAACGGAATCATCGCCGGGAAGTTGAACGGGGTGATGCCTGCGCAGACGCCCAGCGGTTGCAGCACGGTGTAGGTGTCCACGCCGCCGGCGACGTTCTCCGCGTATTCGCCCAGTTGCAGATTGCCGATGGCGGACGCGTGCTCCACCACTTCCAGGCCGCGGAAGATGTCGCCCTCGGCGTCGGCCAGAGTCTTGCCTTGCTCGGCGGTCAGCAGCGCCGCCAGTTCCTTCATGTGCTCGCGGATCAACTGTTGATACTTCAGGAAAATGCGCGCGCGCGCGCCGATGGCGGTTTTCTTCCAACTGGCGAAGGCCGTCTTGGCGGCGCTGACGGCGGCGTCGACTTCGTCCTGGGTGGCCATCGGCACCCGCGCCAGTACCTCCTGGGTGGCCGGGTTGACGACGTTCCGCCATTCGGCGCTGCGGGATTCGACGAATTCGCCGCCTATCAGCAATTTGATGGTGGGGACTGCCTGGGTCATGGTGCTGCCTCCGTCTGATCTTGATGAAAGCCCGTTGCCGACGGCGCCGGCTCAGGCGTAGCTGTAAAAACCCTTGCCGCTCTTGCGGCCGAGGTGACCGGCCTGCACCAGCTGGGCCAGCAGCGGGCAGGCGCGGTATTTGCTGTCGCGGAATTCGGTGTAGAGGATGTCCATGATGGACAAGCAGGTATCCAGGCCGATCAGGTCCGCCAAGGCCAGCGGGCCGATGGGGTGGTTCATGCCCAGCTTCATCACGGTATCGATGTCCTCGGCGCTGGCCAGGTTTTCGTATAGCGTGAAAGCGGCCTCGTTGATCATCGGCATCAGCACCCGGTTGGAGACGAAGCCGGCGGCGTCCTTGACCGTGACCGGGGTTTTGCCCAAGGCCTGGCTCAATTCATAGACCAGCCGGTAAGCGGCGTCGCCGGTTTGCAGCGCGCGGATGATCTCCACCAACTGCATCACGGGCACCGGGTTCATGAAGTGCATGCCCACCACGCGTTCCGGCTGGCTGACCCAACTGGCGATGCGGGTTAGCGAAATCGAAGAGGTGTTGGACGCCAGCACCGCGTCCGGGCGCACCACGGCGGCCAGCTCGCGGAAGATGCTTTCCTTGACGGCGGCGTTCTCGGTGGCGGCTTCCACCACCAGATCGCGGTCGGCCAGGTCGGCAAGGCGGGTCGTGGTCTGGATGCGGGCGAGAATGGCGGGGACATCGGCTTCGGCCAACTGGCCTTTCTTCACCAGCCGCGCCAGGCTGGAGGCGACGGCGGCCAGGCCCTTGTCCAGGGCGGCCTGGCTGACGTCGGCCAGGCGCACTTCGTAACCATGGGCGGCGAAGACCTGGGCGATGCCGTTGCCCATGGTGCCGGCGCCCACCACTGCGATTTTGGCTTGCATGTTGTTTCCTCGACTATTTGCTCTATGCTGTATTCAAGATAGCTTGACGTTTACGTTAACGTCAATCAACAATGACAAGCGCAACGGCGAATGTTGCGCGAATGGTCCGGCGGCGCCGGGGAGGGCGGGAGAGGGAGATGGCGGAGCAGACTTACAGCATTACCGAGTTGGCGCAGGAGTTCGACGTGACCACGCGCGCCATCCGCTTTTACGAAGATCAGCAACTGCTGGAACCGCTGCGGGCGGGGCAGCGCCGCATCTACAGCCGGCGCGACCGGGTGCGGCTGATGCTGATCCTGCGCGGCAAGCGCATCGGCCTGTCCCTGCAGGAAATCCGCGAGCTCTTCGCGCTGTACGACGCGGCCAGCGACGACGCGCCTCAGCTGCACGAATTCATCCGCATCCTGCAGCGCAAGGAACAGCAGTTGCTGGAGCAGATGGAAGACATCAAGGTGGTATTGAGCGAAATTTCCCAATTACGGCATCAGTGCGAGAAAACGCTGGACAGGCGCGGCACGGATGCCCGGCAATCGACATGAGGAGTAAGCAATGCAACAGCAAGACATCGTGATCGTGGGCATGGCGCGCACCGCCATGGGCGGCTTCCAGGGCGCTTTGGCGGCCAAGACGGCGGCGGAGCTGGGCGCGGCGGCGATCCAGGCCGCGGTGGAGCGCGCGGGCGTGCCTGCGGCGGACATCGACGAAGCCATCGTCGGCTGCGTGTTGCCGGCCGGCCAGGGCCAAGCGCCGGCGCGCCAGGCGGCGCTGGGCGCCGGCCTGCCGCTGGCGGTGAACTGCACCACGGTCAACAAAATGTGCGGTTCCGGCATGAAGGCGGCCATGCTGGCCCATGATCTGCTGCGCGCAGGCAGCGCGCGGGTGATGGTGGCCGGCGGCATGGAGAGCATGAGCAACGCGCCCTATCTGATGACCAAGGCGCGGGCCGGCTTGCGGCTGGGCCATGGCGAGATCAAGGACCACATGTTCCTGGACGGCTTGGAGGACGCTTACGACAAGGGCAAGTTGATGGGGGTGTTCGCCGAATGGTGCGCCGAGAAGTACGGCTTTAGCCGCGAGGCTCAGGACGCTTTCGCCATCGCCTCGCTGAATCGTGCTCAGGCGGCGATCCGCGACGGCCTGTTCCGCGATGAAATCACTCCGGTGACGGTGAGCGGCCGCGGGGGAGAGCAGGTGGTGGATACCGACGAGCAGCCCTTGAAGGCCAACGTCGACAAGATCCCGACGCTGAAGCCGGCGTTCAAGAAGGACGGCACGGTGACGCCGGCCAACGCCAGCTCCATTTCCGACGGCGCCGCCGCGCTGGTGTTGATGACGGCGGAGGAGGCGGCGCGCCGCGGCTTGCGTCCGCTGGCCCGCATCGTGGGTCACGCCACCCACGCTCAGGAACCAGGCTGGTTCACCACCGCGCCGGTGGAAGCGATCCGCAAGCTGCTGGCCCAGGCGAGCTGGAGCGCCGGCGATGTGGATCTCTACGAGATCAACGAAGCCTTCGCCGTAGTGACGATGGCGGCGATGCACGACTTGGGCCTGCCGCACGACAAGGTCAACGTGCATGGCGGCGCCTGCGCGCTGGGCCATCCCATCGGCGCCTCCGGCGCGCGCATCATCATCACCCTGCTGTCGGTGTTGCGCCAGCGCGGCGGCAAGCGCGGCGTGGCCAGTTTGTGCATAGGCGGCGGCGAGGCCACCGCGATGGCGCTGGAGTTGCTGTAAGAGCCTGTTCACGATCTTTTCGAGAGGGGTCATGACCCAAGGCTGAATCCGCCGTCAAATCGCTCAAACAGGGCAGCCGCTTAAGACCTGGGCCTGCCACCCGACGGCAGGTTTGAAGAGGCCTGGGGCGCGTCGGATACGTGGCTTCCTGTGTATCAAGCCGTGTTTCAAAGCACGGACGAAAGATCGTACACAGGTTCTAACCGCTTTTCAGGCGGCGAAGCTAGGCCGGGCCTAGCCCTCGGCCCACCAGCCGGGCCGGCCGCAGCGAAGCACCCCGCGCACCGGTTTGCGGCGGGCGATCAGCTCGGCGGAGCAACAGGCGTCCACCAGTGTCAGGTTGGCGGCGTCGCCGACCTGCGGCCATACGCGGCGGCCGGCGTCGTCCAGCGGCGACAGTCCGCGGGTGATATGGCGCAGCGCGCGGCTCAGCGCGTATTCGTCGTTCCATCCGTGGCGTTCGCCCAAGCGGCTGGCGCGCTCGACGATGCTGCCGCTGTTGTACGGCGTCCAGTGGTCGTTGATGTTGTCGTTACCCAGGCTCAGCGGAATGCCGTGCGCGGCCAGGGCTTGCGGCGGCGGCATGGGCACATCGATGGGCGCGGCCGACACGATGGCGATGCCGCTGGCGGCCAGCGCCGCGCACACCTGATCCAGCCGGCTCGGCTCCAGTTCTCCCAGGCAGTAGGCGTGGCTGACGCTGACTCGGCCGGCCAGGCCGGCGGATTCGCTCAGCCGCGCCAGGCGTTCCAGCGTGTAGGCGCCCAGTTCGCCGCGATCATGCAGATGCAAGTCCACCGGCGCGCCGTGTTTGACCGCCAGCTCCAGCGTGGCGTTGAGCGAGCGTTCGATGTCGCCGTCCACGCTGGCCGGGTCCACTCCGCCAACCACGTCGAAGCCGGAGGCCAGCGCTTGGTCCATCAGTTTGATCGTGTCGCCGGCCAGCAGGCCGTGTTGCGGAAAGGCCACCAGTTCGTAATCCAGCCAATGCCGGCGGCTGTCCAGCGCCAGGCGAACTTGCTCCATGGTGGCGAGGCCGGCCACCGGGTCCACATTGCAGTGCACGCGGGCGAAGGCGACGCCGCTGGCTGCAATCAGGTCCAGCAGCGCTTCGGCGCGGCGCCGGGTGTCCGGCAGGAAATCGAGCAGAAAGCCCTGTTCCTCGCGGATGCGCTCAGCCACGCTGATGAAGGGGGTCGCGGCGCGCCAGGGGCCGCCGTAATGACCTTTGTCCAGGTGGATGTGCATGTCGGCGAAGGCCGGCAGCGCCAGCCAGCCGCATGCGTCGCGTCGCGGCCGGCCGTCGTCAGGAGGGGAGTCGAAGCGCATTTCGGCGATGCGTCCGTCGGCGATCAGCAGATGGGCGCGGCGGGCGGCGGTGGAGACGACTTGGCCGGCGGCGTCGCGTTCGAAGCCGTTTTCCAGCAATAGAGGGCCAAGCCAGTAAGCGGGGGGAGTCGTCATGCGTGGTGTCCTTGCGGCGAAAGGGGCGGTGTCGCGCAGTGGAAACGCGACATTGGATTTTTTATCGCTAAGCACAGAAGCGATCGCACTTTATTACGTTCGAATAATTGCGTTAGCATGGTTCGACAACCCAACCATAAGAGAATTCTGCGATGAAGCTTACCTTGATCTCGCTGGCCTTTGTCGCCGCCAGCCTGGCGCTGCCGGCAGAAGCCGCCTCCGCCCCTGCGGACGGCCACGCGCTGCCTCCCGGCATTGCCTGGCTGCAGGGCGACGTTCCGGCCGCTTTTGCCAAGGCAAAATCGGAAAACAAGCCGTTGTTCCTGTACTGGGGCGCGGTATGGTGCCCGCCGTGCAACCAGGTCAAGGCCACCATTTTCAACCGCCAGGATTTCATCGCCCGCACTCGCCAGTTCGTGCCGGTTTACCTGGACGGCGACAGCCCGGACGCGCAAAAGCTGGGCAGCGAGTTCAAAGTGCGCGGCTATCCAACCATGATTCTGTTTCGGCCGGACGGCGCGGAGATCACCCGCCTGCCGGGCGAGGTGGACCCGGAGCGTTATCTGCGCACGCTGGAACTGGGCCTGGCGGCGGCGCGGCCGGTGAAAGTCTTGCTGCAGTCTGCCCTGGCCGGCGATGTGTTGGCGGATGGGGACTGGCAATTGCTGGCGGACTATTCCTGGGACACGGATCAGGCGCAGATCGTGCCGGAGAAACAAGTGGCGGCGACTTTGGCGTGGCTGGCGGACAAGGTTCCGGCCCGGCCGACGGCCACTGCCTTGCGGTTGAAGTTGAAAGCGCTGGCCGCCGCGGCCGGCGAGGAGACGCCGGTGACGGAGCGCGCGCAAGGGCTGGCAGTCGCGCGCGCAGCCTTGGCCCAGCCGCGCGTCAACGCCGACATCTTGATCAACAGCGCCGCCGACATCGTCAAGGCCTTGAGCGCGGAGGGGCCTGAGCGTTTGGCGCTGGCGGCGCAATGGGACGCCGCTTTGGACAAACTGGCCGTGGACGCGGGCTTGTCCACCGCGGATCGCCTGGGCGCATTGTCGTCGCGGTTGGCGTTGGCTCGCTTGAACCAGCCCAAGGGCGAATTGCCGCGCGCCTTGCGCGAGGAGGTAAAACAGCGAGTGGCGGCGGCGGACAAAGCCACCGGAAATCCCTACGAACGCCAAGCGGTCATCACCGCAGGCGCAGATCTGTTGACGCAAGCGGGCTGGCTGGACGAATCCGACGCGCTGCTCAAGGCGGAGCTGGGCCGTTCGCACGCGCCTTATTACCATATGCTGATCCTGGCTTCCAACGCTAAGCAGCGAGGCGACAAGGCCGCGGCGCTGGACTGGTATCGCCAGGCCTACGAAGCCGCCAACGGCCCGGCTACGCGTCTGCAATGGGGCGTCAGCTATTTGAGCGGGGCGATTGAGTTGGCGCCGGGGGATGAAAAACGAATAGAGAGCACCGCCAGCGCAATCTTCAAGGAAGCGGGCAGCACGCCCAGCGCCTTCTACGAACGCAACCGGCGCTCGCTGGAAAAAGCCGTAAACCGGCTCAAGGCCTGGGGCCGGCAGCAACAGCAGGCGGCGACGCTGGCGCGCTTGGCCGGACAGCTGGACGAGGTGTGCGGCAAGCTGCCGGCCGGCGATCCGCAAAAGCCGGTGTGCGAGGGTTTGGCGCAGTCCGCCCGGTCTTGAATCAAGCCGCGGCGGCCGGCAGCGCAGACAGCATCACTTTGTCGCGGCCGTGGTGCTTGGCTTGGTACAGCATGGCGTCGGCCTCGCAGAACAGGCTTTCCAGCGAAGCGTGGCTGCTGTTCAGACAGGCCACGCCCAAGCTGGCGGTGAAGCGCAGCTGCGCGCCGGCGTCCGGCAGCGGCAGTTCAATGCGGGCGATGGCGGCGCGCAGCCGCTCCGCCACCTGGCCCGCCTGCTCTCTGCCGGTATCCGGCAGCAGAATGCAGAACTCCTCGCCGCCGTGGCGGCCGATCAGATCCGTTTGACGCGCTTGGCGTCGCAGGCAGTCGGCCAGCGCGGTCAGCGCCTGGTCGCCGGCCAGGTGACCGTGACGGTCGTTGATGCTTTTGAAATGGTCTAGATCCAGCACGATCAAGGACAGAGCCCGCCGCTCGCGCTGGGCCAGACGGAAGGCGGCCACCGCCTCTTCATCGAAGCTGCGCCGGTTCAGCAAGCGGGTCAGGCTGTCGCTGCGTGATTGCTGCAACAACTGATCCATCGCCCGCTCGTACACCAGATAGAGTTGGCATACCACCACGCCGTAGCCGGACCACTGTGTCATCAGCAGCAGCAGGTTCTGACGCTGTCCGGCGACTTCGATGTCCGGTTGTATGGCGGATAGCGCCAGCGCCAGCCGCGCCAGCTCCAGCAGCAGGGTCAGCATCGCCAGCGCCGAGGCCAGCGATTTGCCGGCGCGGGGAGAGTCCTGTTCCGCCTGCCACAGCCGCCAGGCGATCAAGCCCCATAGCAGACAGGCGCCCAGCGAAAAGATGGCGTGGCGGGCCAGTGCCGAATGCGCCAGGCCTTCGTGGATGAACAGCAGCAGGGGAATGAAGACCAGGGCCAGGCCCAAGGGCAGGCTGTAGTGGCTGGAGTGCTTGTAAAAACGCTCAATGCTGATCAGAACGTGCAGCGCCGCCAACTGGATCAGCAGCTTGGCGCTGATGGAAATCAAGGCCGGGTCCAGATCCAGCGGCGCAAGGTAGAGCAGGCCGGCCGCCGCGTCCAGCAACCCGCCGATGGCGAGCGCCAGCACCGCGGGTTGGCGCTGGCTGCGCTGCCAGAACAGGAAAGTGACCAGGGAGATGACCAGGCTGTAGCCGGCGGTGCAAGCCAGTGTAGTCCGAGGGTCGAGAAAAAGTGACATCGTGTTCTATGGGCAAAGAGCGTCCGGCAGGGTATCGGCCAGGCAAGCCGACGACAATAGCAGTCTATTGATATTCATACAATTTCACTCTGAAATAAAACGCCGCCCCATGCCAAGGGATGCGGCGCGTGCGCTACAATTATTTCTTTTGATTGTTGGTTTGCATCATGGATAAGCCGCGGTATCCGATCAGCGAGCGCGAAGTGGAATTCAGCGCGATGCGCGCGCAAGGCGCGGGCGGGCAAAACGTCAACAAAGTGTCGTCGGCGGTGCATCTGCGCTTCGACGTGCGGGCCTCCTCCCTGCCGGAATGGCTGCGGGAGCGGCTGCTGGCCTTGCCGGACCAGCGCCTGAACAAAGAGGGCGTGCTGGTGATCAAGGCCCAGCAGCACCGCACCCAGGAATTGAACCGCGCGGACGCGCTTCAGCGCCTGCAAGCCTGGGTCGACGCCGCCAGCCACACTCCCAAGGCGCGCCGCGCGACCAAACCCACTTACGGCTCCAAGCAGCGCCGGCTGGCCGGCAAGACGCGGCGCGGCGAAGTCAAGTCCCTGCGCGGCAAGGTGGATCTGTAGCCGGCAGCAACGGCTTCGGCGGAATCTTGGGAATGTATTAGTGTTAATGCTATAGACATGAGCGCTAAGGCAAGGGGACCGCTATGCAAGGCTTGACGATTCGGGTGCAGCTGCAGCTGCTGGCTTTCGGCGTAGTGGTATCCTGCCTGCTGATCGGCGCGGTTGGCTACCAAAGTACAGTGCACTTGGTGCGCAGTATCAATGAATTGCTGGACAGCCAGGGCGAGGTGCGGCGACAGATGGATGCCGACATGATGCACGACGCGGTGCACGGCGATGTTCTGGCGCTGATGTTGGCGCAGAAAAATGGCGATCGCGCCGCGCTGGCCGAAATCCGCAAGGACGTGGACGAGCACAGCAAGCGCTTTCTCGGTGCGATGAAGGAAAACCAGGACAAGATCAGTGATCCCGAGGCCCGTTCCTTGCTGCAGCAAATTCTGCCGGTGGTGGAACGCTATACCGGAGCGGCCGCCGCCATCGTAGCCGCTGGCTTTGACCAGCCGGAGCAGGCCGCGGCCAAGCTGAAGGACTTCCAGCAGGATTTCGCGCTGCTGGAGGACAAGATGGAAAAACTGGCTGACGCCATCGACAGCGGTTCGCGCCGGCAGAATGACAGCACGGTGGCGCAGGTGGGCGTGGCCGCCGTGATAATCATTGTGGCGGCGCTGGCCGCGGCTTTGCTGATGGCCCTGCTGTGCTGGTGGGTGGCGCGATCGGTGCTGCCGCCTATCGAGCGTTTCAAGGATGCGGCTCAACGTATCGAACGCAGCGGCGATTTGTCCATCCGCGCTCATGTGGGGCGGCGTAATGAGCTGGGTGCCGCCATTGGAGAATTCAATACCCTGATGGACACCCTACAGGGCATTGTGGGCAAAGTGGGCCAGACCTCAGGCGCGCTTGGGGAGTCGGTCGACGAGATCGCCCAACTCACCCAAAGCGTGGAACAGGCCAGCCGGTTGCAAACCGATTCGGCGCAGTCCATGGCCGGCGCCATTCAGCAACTAGCCGACCATCTGGCCAGCGTGGCCGAGCATGCCGACAGCACTTTGCGCATCGCCGGCGAAGTGGGGCAATGCTCAAGCGAAGGCAGCAAGGCGGTGCAGCAGACCGTGGGCAATATTGGCAACCTGGCCGAAACCATTCATCACAGCGCTAACAGTGTGCAATTGCTGGAGGGCGACATCCGTAAGATAGGGGGCATGGTGGATGCAATCCGCGGTATTGCCGATCAGACCAACCTTCTGGCCTTGAACGCGGCCATCGAAGCCGCGCGCGCAGGCGAATCCGGCCGCGGCTTCGCCGTGGTGGCGGACGAGGTGCGCGCGCTGGCGGAGCGCACCGCACAGGCGACGGCGGACATCGTCAACGTCATTTCCCAGTTGCAGGCCACCTCGGAGCAAGTGGTCAGCAGCATGGAAAACGGTGTGGGCCAGGTGGAGCAGGGCGTGGAACTGGTGAAGCAGCTGGGCGGCATGGTGGATCAGATCGGCAGCCAGGCCGGCGTAGCGGAGGAGCGCATCCGCAATATCTCCCGGCTGCTGGATAACCAGAAGGCGGCCGGGGCGCAGATCCTGGCCAACGTCGACGAAGTAACCCAGCACGCCGGCATTACCAGCCGTTCGGTGGGACAAGTGCAAGACGAATTGGTGCAACTGCGCGGCCATTTCGGCGAGCTGAGCGAATCCATCCGCCATATGCGGGTGTGAGCGGTTTGGCCGCTGCCGCCTGCGCGGGTAGAATGCGCAGTTTTCGGCACGCGGAAGCGATGTGAGGATACGGCCATGGCCAAGAAGCAAAAACAAGACGAGTTGGACGAGGAAACCCGCGCGCTGCTGGAATGGTGCGCCGAGGTGGAGACTCACCTGGTGGCGGCCGGCGCCACCGTGGCGGAGGCGCAGGAGCATATCGAGGAACAGGCGGAGTGGTACACCGATCAGTACTACGATGGCCTGAGCCCGGAAGAGGCGGCGCGGGCGGCGCTGAAATGAGTAGACGCATCGCCGTCATCGACTTCGAAACCAACGGCGCGTCTCCGGGGCGCGATTGCCGCGCCACCGAAATCGGCGTGGCGCTGCTGGAGGACGGCCGCATCGTCGGCCGCTATCAAAGCCTGATCAACGCCGGCGTGTGGATTCCGCCGATGATCGAGCGCCTGACAGGCATCAGCAACGCGATGTTGCGCGACGCGCCGCCGCCGGCGGTAGCGATGGCCGAAGCGGCGCGCTTCGTCGGCGACACGCCGCTGGCCGCTCACAACGCCAGTTTCGACCGCAAGTTTTGGGATTACGAGCTGTCCCAACTGGGTCTGGCGCGCAAGCAGGACTTCGCCTGCACCCTGTTGTTGTCGCGCCGGGTGCTGCCGCAGGCGCCGGACCACAAGCTGGGCACTTTGGCGCGCTGGCTGAGCTTACCGGACACCGGCCGCGCCCACCGCGCGCTGGCCGACGCGGAAATGGCCGCGCAACTGTTGTGCCATTTGCAGGGCGAGCTCAGCCGCCGCTACGGCGCGCGGCTGGCCGATCACAGCCAATTGTGCGGCATGCAGAAGATCAGCGCCGCCAAGATAAGTCAGTACTTGCAGGCCCAGGCTGGCTGAGAACCTGTTTACGATCTGCTGCGCGTCGTGGAGCGTTACACGGTGAATACGGCTTCGAAATGCTCATGTACCGTGTGTACACTCCGCTTTCTCAGCCGTTTTCGCCCTGTCTCACCTTAGCTCGCGATATCGTAAACACGTTCCGAGAACCTGTTTTTGATCTGCCGCGCTTCGCGGTCACGCGACAGAGTGAACACCGCCTTTAAATGTCTTGTCATGTATCGTTGCCGGCCGCGCCGACCCCAAAAGCGGGCCTGGCCGAGAACCAGTCCAGCGCGCGTTCACGCAGCGCGGCAATGGCCGGCGTCTCCGCCCGCTCGCGCAGGCAGGCCAGCACAATGCGTTGCTCCGGCAACGGTTCGGCGATGGGCCGCAGCGTCAGTGGCCGGCCGTCGTAACTGTGGTCGCCGCTGGGCCGGGTGTAAGCGATGGCCACGCCCAGACCGTGGGCCACCATGCCGCGCTGTAGTTCAAAACTGCGGACCGACTCCAGCCGCGCCGGTCGCAACCCGTGCATGCGCAGCAAGTCCAGAAAGTGCGGGCCGCTGTGCGCCTGTTCGGTCAGCAGCAGCGGCCATTCGCACAGCTCCTTCAACATCACCTTTTCGGTTTGCGCCAGCGGGTGGTCAACCGCCAGCAGCGCGTGGGGCGCCAGCGTGCGCAGTTCGGTCAAGGCCAGCGTGGGTGGCAGCGCCAGATCATAGCTGATGGCGGCGTCCAGCCCGCCCTGAAGCAGCTGTGGACCGATCAGGTCGAACCCGCATTCACGCACCTCCACGCGTAGAGAGGGGTGACGTTCGCGCAGCGCGCGCAACACAGGCGGCAAGCAGTAGGGCGCCAAGTCCTCGAAGCAGCCTAGCGCCAACTCCCCGGCCAGCGCGTCCGCGCCATTGGCCAGCCCCTCCAGCGCCATTGCGGCTTCCACGGTCCGTCGCGCTTGCGCCAAGGCCTGCCTGCCAAACGGCGTCGTCGCCATTCCGGCGCCGCGGGTGCGGACAAACAGCGCTTGTCCCAGGGTGTTTTCCAGCTCGCCAACGGCGGCGGACACGGCAGGTTGAGACACGTTCAGCCTCTCGGCCGCCGCGCTGATGCCACCGTGGCGGGCCACGGCCAGCGCGTAGCGCAATTGGCGCAGGGTCAACTTCATCGCTTTTTCCGAGGAGGATAATCAAAACATATTATTTTATTTTGGCATGGGTTTGCGGCGATAGTGAGGACAAGCGCCCGCAGCGGCGGCGCCCACACGCATTTAGAGCCTGTTCAACGTTTCGCGAGCGAGGGCGAGACAAGGCGAGAACGAGCGAAAAATGAGCTTGTACTCGCCGTGCAACGCTTCACGAGGCGTGACAGACTTTGAACCCTGGAAAGAGGAGAACGCCATGCTTGCCTGTCCCGAGATTTCCGCCGACGACATCGCCGCCTTCCAGCGCGACGGAGCGGTTTGCCTGCGCGGGCTGTTCCGCGATTGGGTCGATGTCATCGCCGCCGGCATCGAGCGCAATTTGCGCGCTCCGGGGCCGTACGCCGGCAATGTGGTGGCCGCCGGCGAGCCGGGTTCCTTCTTTGAGGACTATTGCAACTGGCGGCGGATTCCTGAATTCCAGGCGGTGGTCACGGAATCGCCGGCCGCGGCCGGCGCCGCCGCGCTGATGCGCTCGGCCACCGCGCAATTCTTCCATGAACATGTGCTGGTCAAAGAGCCGGGCACGCACAAACCCACGCCTTGGCATCAGGACATCCCGTATTACTTTGTCGACGGCGAGCAGACTGTCAGTTTCTGGATTCCGGTGGACCCGGTGAGCGAGGCGACGCTGCGCTTGATCGCTGGTTCGCACCGCTGGCAGGAGTGGGTGCGGCCGCTGCGCTGGAAAGATGAATCCAGTTTTTATCAAGGCGACGCGCGCCGATATCGAGACGCGCCGGACCCGGATCGCGAGCCGGGCATGGAGGTGCTGGAATGGGCTTTGGAACCCGGCGACGCGGTGCTGTTCGACTTCCGCACTGTGCACGGCGCGCGGGGCAATCCCGGCGGCGGTAGGCGGCGAGCCTTGTCATTGCGCTGGCTGGGCGACGATGCGCGCTACGTCGAGCGCCCGGGCCGCACCTCGCCGCCTTATCCGGATCATGGCATGCAGCCGGGCCAGAGGCTGCGCGAGGATTGGTTTCCGGTGTTGTGGCCGGCGGCCTAGGCCGGGCTGGCGCTCCAGCGCATCAGGAATTCGCCGTCGGCGTGTTGGATGTCGACAAATCCCAGGCGCAGGTAGAGCCGCCGCGCCGGGTTGCGCTCCAGCACGCGGAGTTCCAAAGCGGCTCCGGCATGTTCAGCCTCGCGCTGCAAGCCGCGTAGTAATTGTGAGCCCAGGCCGTGGCCTTGCCGGTCCGGCAGTAATTGTAGCTGGATCAACTGCCAGGCGGCAGGCTGGCGCGCGACTTTGAGCAGGCCTATGTCCCGCTCGCCCTCCATGATGATTTGGGCATGTTGGAGGCCGTAGTGGATGCGGCTCAGGTGCGCGTCTTCATCGCTGGGCATGTTCGCCGCTTGCAGGTGCGGGCCCATGCTGGCGCGGCGCAGAGCTAGGAGGAAGGCGAGGTCCGCGAGCTGGACAGGGCGTAAGGTGGTGGGCTGGCTCAGAGTTTCGCTCCTGAAGTCGGCAGGACGTGGGTGGTGGAGCATGGCTTCATTGCTTAGCGCCAGCTAAAACGGCCCGCCTTGGCGGGCCGTTTGGCTCAGGCGTCCAGCCCCTGCTGGGCCAGCGCCGCGGCGCGCAGCACCGCGCGCGCCTTGTTCTGGGTTTCCTGCCACTCCATTTCCGGCGAGGAATCGGCGACGATGCCGGCGCCGGCTTGCACGTAGAGCATGCGGTTCTTCAACACCGCGGTGCGGATGGCGATGCACAGGTCCATGTCCCCGTTGAAGCCGAGATAGCCGACCGCGCCGCCGTAGATGCCGCGCTTGCTGGGTTCGAACTGATCGATGATTTCCATCGCCCGCACCTTGGGCGCGCCGGACAGGGTTCCCGCCGGAAAAGTGGCCTTGAGCACATCGATGTTCGACACTTCCGGGCCAACCTTGCCTTCCACGCTGGACACGATGTGCATCACGTGGGAATAGCGTTCGATAGCCATATTGTCGGTGACGCGCACGCTGCCGGTGGCGGCGACGCGGCCCACGTCGTTGCGGCCCAGGTCCATCAGCATCACATGCTCGGCGATTTCCTTGGGGTCGGCCAGCAGTTCCGCGGCCAGCGCCTCGTCCTGCTCGCGGGTTTGACCGCGCGGGCGAGTGCCGGCGATAGGACGCACGGTGACGGTGTCTTGCTCGCGGCGGACCAGGATTTCCGGCGAGGCGCCCACCACGTGGAAGTCGTCGAAATGATAAAGAAACATATAGGGCGATGGGTTCAGGCTGCGCAGCGCGCGGTAGAGGCTGAGCGGGGACTCCGCGAACGGCATCTGCATGCGCTGCGACAAAACCACCTGCATGATGTCGCCGTCCTGAATGTAGCGCTTGCAGGCGGACACCGCGTCCTTGAAGGCCTGTTCGCCGTATTCGGACGCCGATTGCGTGCTTTGGCCGGGCAAGGACAAGGGCGCTTCCAGCGGCGCGCGCAGGCGGGCGCGCAGTTGCGCCAGCCGCGCTTCGGCTTTGAGCAGAGCGTTGGGCACTTCCGGGTCGGCGTAGACGATCAGATAAAGCTTGCCGGACAGGTTGTCCACCACCGCCAACTCCTCTGACACCATCAGCAGCATGTCCGGCGTACCTATGGTATCGGGCTTGCTGGTCACCGCCAGGCGTTTTTCGATATGGCGGATGGTGTCGTAGCCGAAATAGCCCACTAGGCCGCCGGTGAAGCGCGGCAGGCCGGGTTGAGGCGGGGTGTGGAAGCGCTGTTGGAAGGCTTCAATGAAGGCCAGCGGGTCGCCGTTGTGGCGCTCGATGACCTTGTCGCCGTATTCCACCTGTACCTGTTGGCCGCTGACCCGCAGCCGGGTGGTGGAGGGCAGGCCGATGAAGGAATAGCGGCCGAAGCGTTCGCCGCCGACGACGGATTCCAACAGATAGGAATAGGGTTGGTTGGCCAGCTTCAGATAGACCGACATGGGGGTGTCGAGGTCGGCGAACAACTCCAGACTGACCGGGATGCGGTTGTAGCCGGCGGCGGCCAGGCGGTTGAATTCTTCATGGGTCATGGCGGGTCCTGCGCTTTTGTGGTCGTGGTGAGGTCGAATGCGGCTTGTTAAACAGGCATTGAGCGACGCCATCGGCATCCACGCCGGTATCCTTGCTTTTTCATGAAGACGTCATCCATAAAAGAAATTATCAGCTGATCAGCTATTCTTCATCAAATCGTATAGTTCGGCAATATTAGCCACTATCAAGTCGGCGCCCAGGCTCGCCGCGTCGGCGTAGCCGTAGCTGACGGCGATGGCGGCGCAGCCGCCGTTGCGAGCGGCCAGCACATCGTTGGCGGAGTCGCCCACCATCGCCATCTGCTCCGGTGCGATGCCCAGTACCTGGCATACATGTTGCAGCGGCAGCGCCGACGGTTTCTTTTCCGCCAGGGTGTCGCCGCCGATGACCAGACTGAAGTGGTCGCGCAGGCCAAGCTGCTCCAGCAACGGCAGCGCCAGCCGCTCGGATTTGTTGGTCACCACCGCCAGCGGGAATTGCAGCGCGCGCAGCAGGCCCAGGCCCTCGCTAACGCCGGGGTAGACGGTGGTGCGGTCGCTCAGGTGTTCGCGGTAGTACTGAATGAAGAAAACATAGCCGCGTTCCCACAGCGCGGCATCGGCCTGGCCGTCGCGTTCATTGGTCAGCGCGCGGTGGACCAGGCTGGCGATGCCGTCGCCGACATGTTCTTGAATGCGCAGGGCCGGCAGCGGCGGCAGGTCCAGGTGCTCACGCATGGCGTTGGCGGCGGCGGCCAGATCTGGGATGGAATCTACCAGGGTGCCGTCCAGATCGAAGGCGACGGCTTTGATGTGTTTCAGGTTCATATGCGTTTCAGTGCGGCGGCCTTGGCCGCTGTTTGGTGCTTGCCGCGCGCGTTTGCGCGGCAGATCGTGAGCAGGCTTTAGCCCAGGTTGCGGATATCCACCACGGCTTGCAGGCCAAAGGCCGGCGACAGCAGGTGGTCGACGATGCGGCGCGCGGCGGCGGCCGGGGTGCTCAGTTCGCCGTCGGCTTTCAGCGCGTCGAAACGTGCTTTTTGCGGAAACTGTTTGGCGTCGCTGCCGCGGATGCTGGCCTGCATGTCGGTGTCCACCACGCCGGGGTAGAGCGAGACGATTTGCGCGGCATTGTCCTGGCCAGCCTGCTCAGCGGCCACGCTGCGGCTGAAGTGGTCCAGCCCGGCCTTGGTGGTGCAATACACGCTCCAGCCCGGATAGGGCTTGGCGGCGGCGCCGGAGGAAATGTTGAGGATGCGGCGGCGAGCTTTAAGGCTGGCGCTGGCGCGCAGCAGCGCGTCGGTGGCCAGCATCGGCGCCGCCAGGTTGATCGCCAAGGCGCGTACCACGTCCTCGGCCGGGTAATGGCCGGCTTGGGCAATGGGGGTGACCACGCCGGCGTTGTTGATCAGGTTGAGGCTGGCGCAATCGGCCGGTTTCAGTTGTTCTACCGCGGCGGCGATGGCCGGGGCCACCGCGGCGGCGTCGGAGAGATCGACGTCAAGGGCGATCAGGCGTTCCGGATAGCGGCGCGCCAGCGGGGCCAGCGCGTCCACGGCGCCGCGCGCCAGGCCGGCGACGCGGTAGCCGTCGGCAAGCAGGGCTTCGGTCAACGCCAAGCCTAGGCCGCGGGAAGCGCCGGTCACGATGAAGGCATGCATATTCTGTGCTCCTGGGAAGGGGGGCGGCTTCAGCTAAGCTGGGCCAGCTCGGCGCGCATCGCGTCGATCACGGTTTTATAGTTGTCCTGGCCGTAGATGGCGGAGCCGGCGACGAAGGTGTCGGCGCCGGCCTCGGCCACCGCGCGGATATTGTCGGCCTTGATGCCGCCGTCCACTTCCAGCCAGATTTCGCCGCCGTGCTTGGCGGTGTATTCATCAATGCGGCGGCGCGCCTCGCGCACCTTGTCCAGCGCGTGCGGGATGAATTTCTGCCCGCCGAAGCCCGGGTTCACCGACATGATCAGCACCATGTCTATCTTATCCATCACGTGATCCAAATAGGACAGCGAGGTGGCCGGATTGAACACCAGGCCGGCTTTGCAGCCGGCGTCCTTGATCAGGCCCAGCGTGCGGTCCACGTGCTCGGAGGCTTCCGGGTGGAAGGTGATGATGTCCGCGCCGGCTTTGGCGAAGGCGGCGGCCAGGCTGTCCACCGGCTTCACCATCAGATGGACGTCGATGGGCGCGGCGCTGTGCGGGCGGATGGCTTCGCACACCATAGGCCCTATGGTCAGGTTGGGCACGTAGTGGTTGTCCATCACATCGAAATGGATGATGTCTGCGCCGGCGGCGATGACATCGCGAACCTCTTGACCAAGACAGGAAAAATCGGCGGAAAGAATGCTGGGAGCGATACGGAAAGTGCGCATAGGGCGTTGCTTTGGGCAAGGATGAACACGGGATGGCCACATTCTACCGCGCCAAAAGCGTCCCGGCGGGATAAAATGAAGCACAAACAACAAAAGGAGCGCTGAACATGGCGGAAAAAACCTACCGTGTCGAAGTGGAAGCCGAACCGCATTACATCGAAGAACAGTCCAATATGGCCAACGACATCTATGTGTTCGGCTATCGCATCCGCATCACCAACACCGGCAGCGAACCGGCGCAACTGGTCAGCCGCCACTGGATCATCGCCGACGCCAACGAGCAGGTGCAGGAAGTGCGGGGCATGGGCGTGGTGGGCGAGCAGCCGCGCATCGAGCCGGGGCAGTCTTTCGACTATTCCAGCGCCACCCATCTGAAAACGCCCTACGGCTCAATGAAGGGCAGCTATCAGTTCCTGGCCGACGACGGCAAGCGTTTCGAGGCCGAAATCCCCGAGATGAACCTGGTGGCGCCGCGCGTGCTGCATTGATGGTCCGTTCCATGTCCGCTGCGCGTTGGCGACGCGGCGTTGAAGCCGGAGCCGGCATGCTCATGCGTCGCTTGACCATGCCGTTTCCGTCAGCCTCAACGCTTTGCTTCGCTCCATCTCGCTAGACTTTGAACCGGCGCCGGGGCTTCACAAAGCCGGCGGCGTTATTTTTCCCTTGGCCAGGTCCACCAGACGATGAAGGTGGCCAATCCGCCGGCAATCGCCGCTTCCAGCAATAATATCCACATGTCCGCGCCCCCTGGCGAGCGTTGATGATGTTTGCAAAACAGCTCAACTCTCACTTTGGAACAGCTTGACCCAACAGGCAATCCCGAATATGCGCTTTACCCATTCCGGCCCGGCTCCTAGCCGCCGAAACGATGTCGCCACCCTCAAAACGCTTTTGCCCTATTTGTGGGTGTTCAAGTGGCGGGTGCTGCTGGCGCTATCCTGTATGGTGCTGGCCAAGGTGGCCGCGGTCAGTGTGCCCTTGTATCTGAAAGACATCGTTGATCAACTTTCGGTGCCGGCCACCCTCTTGGCGTTGCCGGTGTTGGCGCTGACCGGCTATGGCTGCGCCCGCTTGTTGTCCAGCGTGCTGGGGGAACTGCGCGACGCGGTGTTCGCTAGGGTGATACAGGGCGCGGTGCGCAGCGTGGCTGGCGGCGTGTTTCAGCATCTGCTGCGGCTGTCGTTGCGGTTTCACCTGGAGCGCCAGACCGGCGGCATGAGCCGCGACATCGAACGCGGCACCAAGGGCATAGGCTTTCTGCTCAATTTCACCGTGTTCAACATCCTGCCCACGCTGCTGGAAATCGGCATGGTCACCGCCATTCTTCTACACCGTTACGCCTGGCCGTTCGCGTTGGTGACTTTCGGCACCATCGCCGTCTACATTGCGTTCACTCTGGTGGTGACAGAGTGGCGCACCGTTTACCGCCGCAGCATGAACGATCTGGATTCCAAGGCCAACGCCAAGGCAATCGACGCGCTGCTGAATTACGAGACGGTGAAATACTTCAACAACGAAGGCTATGAGGCGGAGCGCTACGACAAGAATCTGGCGGCCTGGGAGGCTTCCGCGATCAAGAACCAGGTATCTCTGTCCATGCTCAACGCCGGCCAGGGCCTGATCATCGCCAGCGGCGTCACTTTGATCATGGTGTTGTCCGCGCGCGAGGTCGTGGCCGGGAGGATGACGGTGGGGGACGTGGTGCTGGTGGCCACTTTCATTACCCAGTTGTACGCGCCCTTGAACTTCCTGGGTTTTGTCTATCGCGAGATCAAGCATTCTCTGGCCGACATCGAGCGCATGTTCGCGCTGCTGAGCGCCAACGAGGAGGTGGCGGACGCGCCAGGGGCTGAGGTCTTGGCCGCGCGGGCGGCCGGGGTGCGCTTCGAGCAGGTGGGTTTCGCTTATGAAAGCAAGCGCCGGATTCTAAGCGAAGTCAGTTTCGAGATTCCGGCCGGCAAGACGCTGGCTGTGGTCGGCGCCAGCGGCGCCGGCAAATCCACGCTGTCGCGCTTGCTGTTCCGCTATTACGACGTTGGACAGGGGCGGATTCTGGTCAACGGCCGCGACATTCGCGAACTGACTCAGGACAGCCTGCGCGCCCATATCGGCATCGTGCCGCAGGATACCGTGCTGTTCAACGACACAGTGTATTACAACATCGCTTACGGCCGGCCGGGAGCCAGCCGCGAAGAGGTGATAGAGGCGGCCAAATCCGCGCATATCCATGACTTTGTCAGCGGTCTGCCGGATGGTTACGACACAATGGTGGGCGAGCGAGGGCTAAAGCTGTCCGGCGGGGAAAAGCAAAGGGTGGCGATTGCGCGCACTATTCTGAAGAACCCGCCCATTCTGATTTTCGACGAGGCCACCAGTGCGCTGGACTCCAGGACCGAGAAGGCGATCCAGCGCGAGCTGGCGGAGATCTCCGCCAACCGCACCACTTTGATCATCGCCCACCGGTTGTCGACCATTGTCGACGCCGACCAGATCCTGGTGATGGAGGCCGGGCGTGTGTTGGAGCAGGGCGCGCACCGGGAACTGTTGGAGCGCGGCGGCCGCTACGCTGAGATGTGGCGCTTGCAGCAGACCGAGCAGCCGGCGGCCGACGAGGCCTGAGAATCTGTTCAGAGTCTGCCGCGTGCCGGTGGTGGGGTCTTGAACAGGCTCAGGGCTGGCGGCGGCCGGCAGCCTTCAATTCGCTCATCGCCGCCAAGACGCCGTCGGCCAGCGTCAGCATGCGCTGGCAGTCGGCCGCTTGCGGCAAGGGAGCAAAGTCCAGCTTTGGGGCCAAGGCCTGCAAGGCGCGGCGGGCGCTGGCGGCGACATCGGCGGCCAGATTGAAGTCGCCGGGCGACATCACCCGGCCATTCCGGATTTTCTTGTAGTATACGGCCGCCATCTGCGCGTATTGGGCCGAGGTTTGCTGTGCGGCCAAGCTGGGCTCCAAAGCCTCCAGCAAGCTCATGATTTCGCGACAGGCCTGTTCCGCGGCGTTCCAGCGCTTGTCCTGTTGCTGGCGTTGCTGCGCCTGGGGCTTGGTCGCGGCTTTCTTGCTGGCCATCTTGAACTCCTGGGATAAAAGACAGAGCGCCGCATTCTAGCCATCCCGGCCGCGGCGCGCCACCGTCGCGCTATTCGTGCAGGTGGAAACCTAGCAGAGCGTCGTCTTCACTGGGCAGAGACAGTTCGACGAAGTCGTTCAGGCAGAATAGAGTCAGTTTGCCGCCGTAGACGGCGCCGGTATCCAGGTTCAGCACATTGTCAAAGCGGGTGGCGCTGGTTTGCGGGGTATGGCCCACCAGCAGCAGGTCCACCCCGCGCACGACGCCGCCGCGGCCGTGGCGCGCGCGTTCTCGAGACCATAGCGTGACGTTGCGGCTGGTCTCCGGCAGGGTGCCGTTCTCCAGGCCGGAAGTCAGCGCTTCCCAGTCGTTGTCCGGGCAGTCGGCGTGCAGCACGCCGATCTTGCCGCCGTCCGCATCGGTAACTTCAATGGCGTATGGCAGGCGCTGAAAAGCAGTCAGGCAGGCTTGCCGCTGAGGGGCCGGCAGCGTCAGCAACCAGGAGCCTCCGTTGTTCACATGGCGGACTTCGGCTTGCTTGTCCCCCAGCAGCGAGTCAATCGCCAGTTGCTCGTGATTGCCGCGCACCGCATAGAACCAGGGTTGCGCCAGCCACTCCAGCACTGCTGCGCTGTCGGCGCCGCGATCTATCATGTCGCCAACCGACAGCAGACGATCGCATTCGGGATTGAACGCGGCCATTTTCAGCAAGCGCGACAATTGGCGGAAGCATCCGTGAATGTCGCCAACCGCCCAGTCTCGGCCATGGGTATTGCTTTGCAGCTTCAGAATCATGCTTGAACTCGGGGGTGGGGTGCGTTTATTTTGCGCCATGCCCATGGTTTTGTCATTGAGTTGATAGTTTCAAAGCTAGAATTGTTTTGATTTGACTATCAATGGCTTACCGAGTTCGGCGCCGTCTGGGCTAGCCGGTTAGCCATTCCTGGCAAAATTGCCGGCGGAAGTCGCGCAACCATTGCAGCCGCAGTTCCGCCATTTTTCTGCCGGCTTCTGTTTGCATCATGGCCGGCAATTTGGCGAGTTTGACCTCGATGTGATCCAGCGCCCAGCGGCGGTCGTCCAGTTCGCGGGCCTCGCCCAGCGGGTCCAGAGGGTGGGCCAGCGCGGAGTCCATGCGCCCGGCGGTATAGAACAGCCGCGCCAAGCCGACGGCGCCCAGCGCGTCCATGCGGTCGGCGTCCTGCACGATGCGGGCCTCCAGGCTTTGCGGCGGTATGGCGGCGCTGAAACTGTGCGCCTCGATGGCGTGGGCGACACCGTCCAGCCGGTCCGCCGGAAAATCGCTGGCGGCCAGCAGCGCGCGGGCGCGCGCGGCGGCCTGGCGCGAGGCCAGGTGGCGCTCTGGGTGGTTCTTCGGCAAGTTGACCAGATCGTGCAGATAGCAGGCGGCCAGCACGGTCAGCGCGTCAGCGGCGGGGTGGGCGTCCAGCAACTGCCGGGCGCAGGCCCAGACACGGTGAAAATGGTTCAGGTCGTGGGCGCCGTCGTCGTCGCCCGGCTGTTGTTGCAGCAGGTCGATCAGGCGGGCGCGCCAGACGTCGATAGTCGCATTGGGGAGGATGGCGTTCATGGCGGCGGCAAGGATTGGGGCATGGGATTACAGCCCCAATCCGCGTTGTCGTCAAGCTGGCCATTTAAAGCGGCTAACAAAAATCAGTTTTACGGCTGAGGCAAGGCGCGCCGACGCAGGCGGTACTTGAGTACGGCAAGTCGGCGCAACACAGCATCAGGGGTTTGTTAGCCGCTCTTGGCAGGTGCTTAGCCTGCGTTCATCTCGCAGTAGCGCGCGGCGATAGCGGAGGCCAGGCGGGCGTTGTTCAGCACTAACTGGATGTTGGCGGCCAGGCTGTTGCCGCCGGTCAGCTCGCAGACGCGGGCCAGCAGGAAGGGGGTGGACTCCTTGCCGGCTACCCCTTGCTCCTCGGCTTCGCGCAAGGCCTGCTCGATGGCGGCGTCTATCTTGTCGCGCGGCATCGCGTACTGCTCCGGAATCGGGTTGGCCACCACCATGCCGCCGCGCAGCTCCAGGCTCCACTTGGCCTGCATTGCGGCGGCGATGTCGGCGGCTTCGTCCAGACGGTGATCCAGTTTGAAGGCGCTGTCGCGGGTGAAGAAGGCCGGGAGGTGGTCGCAGCGGTGGCCGATGACCGGCACGCCGTGGGTTTCCAGGTATTCCAGCGTCAGGCCCAGGTCCAGGATGGACTTGGCGCCGGCGCAGACCACGGCTACCGGGGTTTGCGCCAGTTCCTGAAGGTCGGCGGAAACGTCGAAGCTGCGTTCGGCGCCGCGGTGCACGCCGCCGATGCCGCCGGTTGCGAACACGCGGATGCCGGCCATTGCGGCGATGATCATGGTGGAGGCTACCGTGGTGGCGCCGCTGCGCTTGCCGGCGACGATGAAGGGCAGGTCGCGGCGGCTGACCTTGGCGATGTCGCGGCCGCCCTTGCCCAGGTATTCGATCTCCTCCGCGCTCAGGCCCGCTTTCAAGCGGCCGTCGATGATGGCGATAGTGGCCGGCACCGCGCCGTGGGCGCGGATTTCCGCTTCCACTTGCAGCGCGGTTTCCACGTTCTGCGGATAGGGCATGCCGTGGGAGATGATGGTGGATTCCAGGGCCACTACCGGGCGGTTGGCGGCCAGTGCCGCGGCTACTTCGGGGTGGATATCGAGATGGGCGTTGTGCATTGCGTGCTCCTTGTTGATGACGAGATCAGGCGTTCAGATAGGCATCCACTGCCGCGCGCGACAGAGAAGGGTTGTTGGTGGCGGCGCAGGACAGTGTCAGCGCGGCGCAGCCGCGGGCAAAGCGCACGCTGTCCGCCAGCGACAATTCATTGAGCCAGCCCCAGACCAGGCCGGCCATCAGCGCGTCGCCGGAGCCGGTGGTGTTGACGATGGCGCAGTCCGGCGCGTCCAGCCAGCCGTCGCCGGCTTCGCCGCTGTAATAGATGCCGGCGCCGGCCATGCTCAGCACCACACGGCGTACGCCTTGGCCATGGAACCAGCGCGCCGCATCCGGCGCGTGTTCCGCCCGCTCCAGCGGCAGGCCGGACAGGGCGGCGGCTTCCAGGCGATTGGGTTTGAGCGTATGTATGCGAGACAGCCAGGGTCGAATGCGTTCCGCCTTGAACGCGGATACCGGGTCGACAAATAGCGGCTTCTCGCCGCTTTCGGCTATCAGCCAAGCGAGCGCGTCTGCGCTCAGATTGGTGTCCGCCACCACCGCGCCCGCATGGCGCACCAGATCGCGTTGCGCTTGCAGGCGTTCCGGTGTCAGCCGGTTGAGGATGTCCATATCGTTGATGGCCAGCGCCATGTCGCCGTCGGCCTGCTGGATGGACAGATAGGTGGAAGTGGCCGCGTCCGGCAGCGTCAGACAGCCGCGGACGTCGACGCCGGCGCGCTGGGTGGCTTCTAACAGCGAGCGGCCGTGGATATCGTCGCCCACCACCGAAACTAGCCGGCAGTCGGCGCCCAAGCGCGCCAGATTTTCCGCTACGTTGCGAGCCACGCCGCCGGGCGAACAGCGTACCTGGCCGGGATTGGAGTCGCCGTGGCGCAGCGCGGCGGCGGCGCTGCCGACAATGTCCATATTGGCGCCGCCGACGGCGGCGACATAGCGCTGCTCGGCCAGGATGTAACCCTTGCCGCGGATGTGACCCTTCTGCGCCAGATTCATGATATGCCCAGCCACTGCCGAGCGGCTGATGCCCAGCTGATCCGCCAGCTCCTGCTGCGGAATCAGCGGATCGCGGCGCAGCAGGGCGAGGATTTGTTGTTCCCGCTCTGTCATCAAACATTTGTCCGTTTTGCAAACATTTGTCCGATATTACTGCTTTGGCATGTCGCGGGTCAAGGGCGGCGCACTTCCCATGGAGATAGTCGCGGGCAGATGAGACGGTGATCACGCCGGCCGCGCTGAGGCAGTATGGCGACCGGCTGTTCTTGTTCTTCATTCACTTGCATGAGCGGCGAGTCATCGCGGAACGCCAGTGAAACGCTTGGATGGATGAGCGGGAAATCGATCAGGTATAGGCTGTGCAAGCGCATGGATGGGGGAGAATGAGGGGAGCGATGGTTGTGCGCGGAAATGGCGAGGCGTGCTCGGCGCTGTAGTGTATTGGATACAAAAGACTAAATTCTGCGATGACAGCCTGAGGCAATGCGTCTAGACTATAGCCATGCGCATTGTGCGTGTTTCAAAGGGAGGCAAAGTATGGATGGATTGAGTCAGATCAGCGGGCAAGGCGTATCCAACAGCCTCCAGATCTACGCATTGAAAAAAGCCATGTCGGCGTCGGCGCAGTCGGCTTTGAGCCTGGTGCAGGGCGCGTCCGATAATATGGCGCAGGCCCAGGCCAGCAATCCCGCCCATCTGGGGCAGAACATCGATACCCGCGCCTGATCCGGCGCGGGAACTGAAAAAGCGGCCTTGGCCGCTTTTTTTATTACGGATTGTGGGCGTTCAAGCGCTGAGCGCCTGATCCCAATCCTCGGGGAATTGGCGTTCCAGCCAGTTTGCCAGCCATTCGGCCACGCTCTCCCAGCGGGTGTCCAGCATCATCATGTGACCAAGATGGGGCAGGATGTCCGCCGCCACGTCCAGGCGGCGCGCGGTGGCCACCACGTCCTCAGGCCCCACCAGCCGGTCTTCCGCCGCGCCCAGCACCAGCGCCGGCAGCCTCGTCAGCGGCCGGTTGGTCAGCGGGTTGACCAGGGTCATGTCCATTAATGCGCGCTGACTTTCCTGTTGGCAACGGCTGATCAGCAGCTCCACGGCCGATTCGGGCGCGTCCGGCGATAGCAGCATGTCTTTTAGTTCGATGAACTCCGGGTCGTACAGGCCGTGCTGGTACATATTGAGCTTGAGAAACAGTGCGGGCGCCTGCGTCAGCAGCCTCAGGCTGGAAGAGGCCAGGCCGGTGGGCGGCACCGAGGCCAGCAAGGCCGCGCCCGGAAGCTTGTGGCGGCTCAGATATTGCTGCACCACATAGCCGCCCATGGAGTGGCCCACCATCACTGGCGCGGCCGGCAACTGTTTGAGCGCGAAGTCCAGATTGCGCACATAGTCGTCGATGCCGATGGCGGCCAGGTAGTCCCGGCCCTCGCTGCCGCCGTGGCCTTCCAAGCTTAGTGCCCAGCAATCGTAACCTTGCCGGGCGAACCAGGGCATGAAGTTTTCCCGCCAGCACCAAGCGCCGCAGAAGGCGCCGTGAATGAACAACAACGGCGGCGCATGGCGCGCCGCCGTTGTGGCTGGGGCTTGATGGAGCAGCTCCAGGCGGGGGTGCATCATAGTACTTCTGCTGCGTGGTCGGCCAGCCGCGAGCGCTCGCCGCGTTGCAGTGTGATATGGCCGGAATGGCCCCAGCCCTTGAAGCGGTCCACCACATAAGTCAGGCCGGAGCTGCCCTCGGTCAGGTAGGGGGTGTCGATCTGAGAGATATTGCCCAGGCAGACCACCTT
Organism: Chromobacterium sp. Rain0013; assembly: GCF_015291765.1. Taxonomy (NCBI): domain Bacteria; kingdom Pseudomonadati; phylum Pseudomonadota; class Betaproteobacteria; order Neisseriales; family Chromobacteriaceae; genus Chromobacterium; species Chromobacterium sp. Rain0013. Next base: position 3,429,627 of record NZ_CP031514.1, on the reverse strand, counting down.
GGTGCCGGGGCCGGCGCGGGTGATCAGCGTCTTCATTTGCTTGGGCGTCAGGTTCTGAGCCTCGTCTATGATCAGGTATTTGTTGAGGAAGGTGCGGCCGCGCATGAAGTTCAGCGATTTGACCTTGATGCGGGAGCGAATCAGATCGCGCGTCGCGGCGCGGCCCCAGTCGCCGCCGTCGTCATCGCTCTTGTTGAGCACGTCCAGATTGTCCTCCAGCGCGCCCATCCACGGCGCCATTTTTTCCTCTTCGGTGCCCGGCAGGAAGCCGATGTCCTCGCCCACCGGCACGGTGACCCGGGTCATGATGATTTCGGAGTACAGCTTCTGTTCCAGCGTCATCGCCAGGCCGGCGGCCAGCGTCAGCAGCGTCTTGCCGGTGCCGGCCTGACCCAGCAGCGTGATGAAGTCCACCTCAGGATCCATCAGCAGATTGAGGGCGAAGTTCTGCTCTCGATTGCGCGCGGTGATGCCCCAGACATTGTTTTTGTGGTGGCTGTAGTCCTTCAGCGTCTGCAGCACCGCGGTCTTGCCTTCCACCTGAGTCACTCGCGCCTGCAGCGGCTGGGCGCCTTCCTGCCACAGCATCTGATTGACGTAGAGATTCTGGCCGTCCGGGCCTTTGACCTGGTAGTAGCTGCGGCCTTGTTCCTGCCAGGATTTCATGTCCTTGCCGTTGCGCTCCCAGAAGCTCTCGTCAATCTCCCGGGTGCCGGTGTACAGCAGGTCGGTGTCTTCCAGTACCTTGTCGTTGAAATAGTCTTCCGCGTCCAGGCCCAGCGCGCGGGCCTTGATGCGCATATTGATGTCTTTGGATACCAGGATTACCGAGCGGCCCTGCTGCAGTTCCTTCAGCGCCATCACGATGCCGAGGATCTGATTGTCGGCCTTGCCCACCGGCAGCGACGGCGGCAGCACGCTGTGTATCGCCTGAGTCTGCAGGATCAGCTTGCCGGTGGCGGCGTCGCGGCTGGCGTTCTTCAGCGGAATGCCGGATTCGATTTTGGCTTCGGCGCCGCTGACGATCTCATCGAGGAAACGGCTGGCTTGGCGCGCATTGCGCGCCACTTCGGACATGCCCTTCTTGTGGGTGTCCAATTCTTCCAGCGTGATGATGGGGATGAACACATCGTGTTCTTCGAAACGATACAAGCAGGTGGGGTCGTGCAGCAGCACGTTGGTGTCGAGAACAAACAGCTTGCTGGCGCTGATTTTTTTGCGGCTGGCCATAATGATCCCCTGGTTTTATCGCGGGGCGGGCCGGTGGCCGGCCGCCCCGACGCGGTTTTTAGAGCGTCTTAACGAAGTCCAGCACCGCCGCGGCGTGTCCGGGCACTTTGACGCCGCGCCATTCGCGCGCGATGTCACCGTTCCCGTCAATCACGAAGGTGCTGCGTTCAATGCCTCTGACTTGTTTGCCATACATATTCTTCATCTTGATGACGCCAAACAAATTGCAGACGGTCTCCTCTGTGTCGGACAGCAGTTCAAACGGCAGCTCCAGCTTGGCCTTGAAATTTTCATGGGATTTCAGACTGTCGCGGGAAATGCCGACGATGGCGGCCCCGGCGGCGGCGAATTCGGCATGGAGGTCGCGGAAGTCCATGCTTTCATTGGTGCAACCGGGAGTGTTGTCTTTGGGGTAGAAGTAGATCACCAGCGGCTTGGGGCTGGAGGACAACTGAAACGTGACGCCGGCGGTGCCGGGCAGGGTGAAGTCGGGGCAAGCAGTGCCGGACATGCAGTAACTCCTGTGGTGGAACTGGGTGGTGCGTCCGCCTTGTTTTGAGATTAGCGGATTCCCGCCCGGTTAGACAATGGGAATGGGTAACGAAATTTTCACGGCGCGTGTTCGCGCCGCAGCAGCAGCAGAAGCGCGCCGGCGCCGCCCATGGTTTCGCCGGCCTCGCAGAAGGCCAGCACGTCGGGGTGGTGCTTGAGCCAGGCGCGCACCATGCGTTTGAGAACTGGCTGGCCGTTGGAGCCGAAGCCCTTGCCGTGTATCACCCGCACACAGGGGCCGTGTCGGCGCGCCTGGTGCAGGAACAATGCCAGCGCGTCCTGTGCCTGATAGCGGTCGCAGCCGTGCAAGTCGAGCTGACGCGTCACCGGCCAGAAACCAGCGCGCAGCTTCTTCAGCGTGGCCGAAGGCATGCCGGGTCGGGCGAAATGGGCGTCGACCTCGGCGGGTTCGAACCAGCCCACCATGTGCTGCAACAAGGCCTGCTGCACTGCTTCCGACGCTTGGCCGTGCTGATGGCGGCGGCGCGGATGCGGGCTGGGCTTGGGGCGGGGGCTGGCGTGACGGCCATCCGGCTTCATGGGCTTGACGTCGCGAAACAGCTGGCGGAAATCCGGCTCCGGCTCGGCCTGCGGCGCGGCGGAAACGGAAACGCCAGCAGGCGCGCGGGAGTCGCGCACCTGCTGGCGCATGCCTTGCAAGGCTTTCTTGAAGGCTTTCAAGCGTTTACTTCAGGCTGTCCAGATAGCGTTCCGCGTCCAGGGCGGCCTGGCAGCCGGAGGCCGCGCTGGTCACCGCCTGGCGGTAGATATGGTCCTGCACGTCGCCGGCGGCGAATACGCCCGCCACGCTGGTGGCGGTGGCGTTGCCTTCGCGGCCGCTCTTGGTGATCAGGTAGCCGGTAGCGTCCATTTCCAGCTGGCCTTTGAAGATTTCAGTGTTGGGTTGGTGGCCGATGGCGACAAACAGGCCCATCACCTTGATTTCTTCAGTGGCGCCGTCCTGCATCGATTTCAGGCGCAGGCCGGTGACGCCGGAGTCGTCGCCCAGCACTTCGTCCAGAGTGGCGTTCAGCTTCAGGCTGATCTTGCCTTCCTTGACGCGGTCCATCAGTTTGTCGATCAGGATTTTCTCTGCGCGGAAGGTGTCGCGGCGGTGGATCAGGGTGACGTGCTTGGCGATATTGGCCAGGTACAGCGCCTCTTCCACGGCGGTGTTGCCGCCGCCGATCACCGCCACGTCCTGGTTGCGGTAGAAGAAACCGTCGCAGGTGGCGCAGGCGGACACGCCCTTGCCCTTGAAGGCTTCTTCTGACGCCAGGCCCAGGTATTTGGCCGAAGCGCCGGTGGAGATGATCAGCGCGTCGCAAGTGTATTCGCCGGCATCGCCCACCAAACGGATCGGTTTTTCGTGCAGATGCGTGGTGTGGATGTGGTCGAACAGGATTTCGGTGCCGAAGCGCTCGGCGTGTTGCTGAAAGCGCTGCATCAATTCCGGGCCCATCACGCCGGCGGCGTCCGCGGGCCAGTTGTCCACATCGGTGGTGGTCATCAGCTGGCCGCCTTGCGCCAGGCCAGTGATCAGCACCGGCTTCAGGTTGGCGCGCGCCGCGTAAACAGCGGCGGTGTAGCCGGCGGGGCCGGAGCCAAGAATCAGCAGGGGGCTGTGGCGAGTCGTGGTCATGATGTTTTCCTGTGTGAGAAGCGGTAAGAGAACCGATGGCGACGGTCCGGGGCGGAGTGCTTGGAGCCGAGAACGCGCCGTTCAGTACTGAAGTATGGAGCCAAGCCGGCGGAATCCAAGCTCCTGACGCCCGCCGGCGTCGGCCGCGCCTGCGCGGCGGCGACCGTTTCGGCTGACAATATACAAGAGCGGCGAGGCAAGGTTAAGCGCCGGCGTGATTGGAATATTCAACATTGCTGATTGAAATCCTTTATCGCCCGTCCAGGCCGTCCTATTGGCCGGGCTTGGTCCAGGTCAAAATCATTTGCGCATTCACGCGTTGATTCAAAAGCTTGCCGTTTCTCGGGCCGTCCTCATGCCGGAATTCGTGGCGGGGCTGGGTCCGCTTGGCCCGCCGCGGCCGCGTGGCGGCTACTTGCCAGCGCCGGCCGCGTGCTATACTGTCCGCTTTCGCGTTGGGTGCGTGGTGTAACTCCACGCAGCGCCAGTCTAAGGTGAGGCAATGTCCTTCGAGTCTGCCGATCCGTGGCGTCGTACCGTCCCAGATGACTAAACCTGTCACACACTTAAGGATTTAACATGCAAGTACAGCTGGAAACATTGAGCAATCTTGAGCGCCGCATGAATATCGCCCTGCCGATGGCGGCTATCGACACGCAAGTGGCCGAGCGCCTGAAGCGCGTGGCCCGCAACGCCAAGATTCAAGGTTTCCGCCCGGGCAAGGCTCCGTTGAAGATCGTGGAAATGAACTACGGCGCCCAGGTGCGTGAAGAAGTGATGGGTGAGCAGGTTCAACAGGGTTTCTACTCCGCCGTGAGCGAGCAGAAGCTGCGTGTCGCAGGTTACCCGCGTTTCGAGCCGGTAGCCGCTGGCGACGACAAGGAAAACTTCAAGTTCGCAGCCACTTTCGAGGTTTACCCGGAGGTGAAGCTGGGCGAACTGGCCGGCAAGGAAGTGGAAAAGCCGCTGACCCCGGTGACTGACGCCGAAATCGAGAAAACCATCGATATCCTGCGCAAACAGCGCACTCGCTACAACCGCGTTGAGCGCGAAGCCGCTACCGGCGACCGCGTGATCATCGACTTCAAGGGCGCCATCGACGGCGTGGCCTTCGAAGGCGGTTCCTCCGAGAACTTCCCGTTCGTGCTGGGTCAGGGCCAGATGCTGGCCGAGTTTGAAGCGGGCGTTGCCGGCATGAAGGAAGGCGACATCAAGAGCGTGGAAGTGAGCTTCCCCGAGGACTACCACGGCAAGGACGTGGCCGGCAAAACCGCCGTGTTCGAAATCCTGCTGAAGAATGTGGCCGAAGCCGTGCTGCCGGAAGTGAACGAAGAGTTCGCCAAGCAGCTGGGCATTGCCGACGGCGACGTAGAGAAAATGCGCGCTGAAATCCGCAAGAACGTGGAGCGCGAAGTGAAGCGCCGCCTGCAGGCCCGCACCAAGGAAAACGTGATGCAGGTGCTCTTGGACTCCACCGAGATCGAACTGCCGAAAGCCCTGGTCAGCCTGGAAATCGGCCGTCTGGTCGAGCAAGCCCGTCGCGACATGCAGCAACGCGGCATGAACGTCAAGGACATGCCGTTCCCGCCGGAGCTGTTCGCTCAACAAGCCGAGCGCCGCGTGGCTCTGGGCCTGATCCTGTCTGAAGTCGTGGAATCCAACAAGCTGGAAGCCAAGCCGGAGCAGGTCAAGGCCATGATCACCGAGTTTGCCGACAGCTACGAAGATCCGGCTGAAGTGCTGACCTGGTACTACGCCAGCCCGGACCGCCTGGAAGGCCCGACTTCCATGGTGCTGGAAGACAATGTGGTTGAATTTGTGCTGTCCAAGGCCAATGTTGTAGAGAAAGAACTGTCCTTCGACGCCCTGATGGGCAACAACGCCTGATAACAGCTGGAGTGGCCGATGAAATCGATGATGGAACCTCAAGGTCTGGGCCTGGTGCCCATGGTGGTGGAACAAAGCGGCCGCGGCGAGCGCGCGTATGATATCTACTCGCGTCTGCTGAAGGAGCGCATCGTTTTCCTGGTGGGCCCCGTCACGGATGAGTCGGCCAACCTGGTTGTGGCGCAGATGTTGTTCCTTGAATCGGAAAATCCGGACAAGGATATTCACTTCTACATCAACTCGCCGGGTGGGTCGATTACCGCGGGCATGTCCATTTACGACACGATGAACTTCATCAAGCCGGATGTTTCCACCTTGTGTATCGGCCAGGCCGCCAGCATGGGCGCCTTCCTGCTCGCCGCCGGCGCGCCGGGCAAGCGCTTCGCGCTGGCCAACAGCCGGGTGATGATTCACCAGCCGCTGCTGTACGGCGGCGGTCTGTCCGGCCAGGTCACCGATATCGAGATCCACGCTCGCGAACTGGTCAAGGTCAAGGCCAAGATGAACGAGCTGTTGGCCAAGCACAGCGGTCAACCGCTGGAGCGGGTGATGGCCGACACCGAGCGCGACAACTTCATGTCCGCCGACGAGGCACAGGCCTACGGCTTGATCGACAAAGTGCTGACGTCCCACAAGGACGTGAAAGCTTAAGGAGTGATGGAATCCGCCAATGGCTGACAAGAACAGCAATGAAAAGCTTCTCTACTGCTCTTTCTGCGGCAAGAGCCAGCATGAAGTCCAGCGCCTGATCGCCGGGCCGCAGGTCTTCATCTGCAACGAATGCGTCGAGTTGTGCAACGACATCATTCGCGAGGAGCTGGAGAAGGGCGTCGGCGATGCCGCGTCCGCCCCCGAAGACAGTCCGCTGCCCACGCCTCAGGAAATCCGCGCGGATCTCGACCAGTACATCATTGGTCAGGATTTCGCCAAGAAAACCCTGTCGGTGGCGGTGTACAACCACTACAAACGCCTGAGCAGCCCGGCAAGCAAGAACGATGTCGAGCTGGCCAAGAGCAATATCTTGCTGATCGGCCCGACCGGCTCCGGCAAGACCTTGCTCGCCCAGTCGCTGGCCCGTCTGCTGGACGTGCCCTTCGTCATCGCCGACGCCACCACGCTGACCGAAGCGGGTTACGTGGGCGAGGATGTCGAGCACATCATCCAGAAACTGCTGCAAAAATGCGATTACGACGTGGACAAGGCCCAGCGCGGCATTGTCTACATCGACGAGATCGACAAGATCTCGCGCAAGTCGGAAAACCCGTCCATCACCCGCGACGTGTCGGGCGAGGGCGTGCAGCAGGCGCTGCTGAAGCTGATTGAGGGCACCGTTGCCTCGATTCCGCCGCAGGGCGGCCGCAAGCATCCGAATCAGGAATTCATTCAGGTGGACACCACCAACATCCTGTTCATTTGCGGCGGCGCTTTCGACGGCCTGGAGAAGATTATTCGCCAGCGCTCGGAGAAGGGCGGCATTGGTTTCGGCGCCGACATCAGCTCCAAGGACGATGGCAAGAGCTTGTCCGTGTTGTTCCAGGAGGTGGAGCCTCAGGATCTGATCCGTTTCGGTCTTATTCCTGAACTGATCGGCCGGCTGCCGGTGGCGGCAACGCTGGAGGAGCTGGACGAGGAAGCGCTGGTCACCATCCTGACCCAGCCGAAGAACGCGCTGATCAAGCAGTATCAGAAGCTGTTCTCGATGGAGTCGGTGGAGCTGGAGGTTCGTCCGTCCGCCTTGCGCGTGATCGCCAAGCAGGCGCTGATCCGCAAGACCGGCGCGCGCGGCTTGCGCTCCATTTTGGAACGGGCGTTGCTCGACACCATGTACGAGCTGCCGTCCATGGCCGATGTGGAAAAAGTGGTGGTGGATGAAAAGGTTATCGACAAGGGCGACAAGCCGTTGTTCATCTATCGCGACAAGGACGACAAGGCGCAATCGGCCTGATTGTTCGCCGCGAATCCGGAGACCGCCCAAACCGGGCGGTTTTTTATTTGTAGAGCCGGAAATCTGATTTAGTATGGGGGTGTTGAATTTTACTGTCCGCCCCCCATCTCCCAAGCATTGTTTCACAAGCAAGGTTAGGTGATATGCCGCAACCCGCAGAACTCAAAGAAGAATCCACGCTGCCATTGCTGCCATTGCGCGATGTGGTGGTCTTCCCCCATATGGTCATCCCGCTGTTCGTCGGCCGCGCCAAGTCCATTCGAGCGCTGGAGCTGGCGATGGACGAGGGCAAGCAAATCCTCTTGGTGGCGCAGCGTTCCGCCTCCAAGGACGAACCGTCCGCCGACGATCTGTACCCAGTCGGCACCATCGCTTCGGTGTTGCAGATGCTCAAGCTGCCGGACGGCACCGTCAAGGTGCTGGTCGAAGGCCGTCAGCGCGCGATGATCGAATCCGTAGGCGAGGAAAACGAGTGCTTTGTCGGCGCCTTCAAGCCGCTGAGCCCGGAAGCCGAAGAATCGACCGAGACCGAGGCAATGCGCCGCGCGCTGCTTGCCCAGTTTGAGCAGTACGTCAAACTGAACAAGAAAATTCCGCCGGAGGTCTTGAACTCGCTGGCCGGCATTGACCGCGCCGGCCGCATGGCCGACACCATCATCGCCCACCTGCCGCTGAAGCTGGAGCAGAAGCAGGAAGTGCTGGAGATGTTCGATGTGCAGCAGCGCCTCGAACACCTGATGTCTCAGCTGGAAGGGGAGATCGACATTCTCCAGGTGGAAAAGCGCATCCGCGGCCGCGTCAAGCGGCAGATGGAAAAGAGCCAGCGCGAGTACTACCTGAACGAGCAAGTGAAGGCGATTCAGAAAGAGCTCGGCGAAATGGACGAGGTCAGCGACCTCGACGAGCTGGAAAACAAGATCAAAGCCGCAGGCATGAGCAAGGAAGGCCGCGAGAAGGCGATGTCCGAGCTCAAAAAGCTGCGCATGATGTCGCCGATGTCGGCCGAAGCCACCGTGGTGCGCAATTACATCGACACCCTGCTCGAACTGCCGTGGAAGAAGAAAACCAAGATCAGCAAGGACGTGGCCAAGGCCGAGGAAGTGCTGGACGAGGATCACTTCGGTCTGGAAAAGGTCAAGGAACGCATCCTGGAGTATCTGGCGGTGCAACAGCGCGTCGACAAGCTCAAGGCGCCCATCCTGTGCCTGGTGGGGCCGCCGGGCGTGGGCAAGACCTCGCTGGGTCAGTCCCTGGCGCGCGCCACCAACCGCAAGTTCGTGCGCATGGCGCTGGGCGGGGTGCGCGACGAGTCCGAGATCCGCGGCCATCGCCGTACCTATATCGGCTCCATGCCGGGCAAGGTGCTGCAGAACATGAGCAAGGTGGCGGTGAAAAACCCGTTGTTCCTGCTGGACGAAGTGGACAAGATGGGCGCGGATTTCCGCGGCGATCCGTCGTCGGCGCTGTTGGAGGTGCTGGACCCGGAGCAGAACCATTCCTTCATCGATCACTACGCCGAAGTCGAATTCGACTTGTCCGACGTGATGTTCGTGGCCACTGCCAACTCGCTGAACATTCCGCCGGCGCTGCTGGACCGGATGGAGATCATCCGCCTGGCCGGCTACACCGAGGACGAGAAGGTCAATATCGCCACCAAATACCTGCTGCCCAAGCAAATGAAGGCCAACGGCGTGCAGGAGGGCGAACTGGCGGTGCAGGAGTCCGCGCTGCGCGACATCGTGCGCTATTACACCCGTGAGGCCGGCGTGCGCAGTCTGGACCGCGAGATCGCCAAGATCTGCCGCAAGGTGGTGACCAGCGCCTCGCTGAAGGCGGGCAAGGCGGCCAAGGTGACGGTCAGCGGCCGCAATCTGGACAAATACCTGGGCGTGCGTCGCTTCGACTACGGCATTGCCGAGGACGAGAATCGCATCGGCCAGGTTACCGGGCTGGCCTGGACCGAGGTGGGCGGCGAACTGTTGACCATCGAGGCGGTGTCGCTGCCGGGCAAGGGCAACATCATCCGCACCGGCCAACTGGGCGAGGTGATGCAGGAGTCCATCACGGCGGCGATGAGCGTGGTGCGTAGCCGCGCGCGTTCGCTGGGCATCAAGCCGGACTTCTACGAGAAGAGCGATATGCACATCCACGTGCCGGAAGGCGCGACGCCCAAAGACGGGCCAAGCGCCGGCATTGCGATGACCACGGCCCTGGTGTCCATCCTGACAGGCATTCCGGTGCGCGCCGACGTGGCGATGACCGGCGAGATCACGCTGCGAGGCGAGGTGTTGCCCATCGGTGGCCTGAAGGAGAAGCTGCTGGCCGCTCACCGCGGCGGGATCAAGCATGTGTTGATCCCCAAAGGCAATGAAAAAGATTTGGTTGAAATTCCCGCCAATATCAAGCATAAAATCGAAATCCATGCCGTTAAGTGGATAGACGAGGTCTTGACCTTGGCGTTGGAGCGGCAGCCGGAGCCTTTGCCGGAGGAGGACAAGCCGGCGGAGGAGTTGCGAGCGACGCAGGAAGCGGCGCAAGGCGTGTCCGTGATGAAGCATTAAGAATCATGGCCTTAGCCGAACGTTGAATAACTTGTGTGCAAGCGGCTTTCCAGCGTGTTTGCGAAATGGCAAAATGCCCGTCAAAGCCGCTTGACACAAGGATTTCGCCCTTGCTATAAAGCAAGCGGTTTTTATCCGAATTACGTAGACCGAGAACGACGAAAGGGGACTTACGTGAACAAGTCTGAACTGATTGACGCTATTGCCGCTGAGGCCGATATCTCCAAAGCCGCCGCCGCCAAGGCGCTGGACGGCATGGTGGCCGCTGTAACCGACGCTCTGAAAAAGGGCGACACCGTGACCCTGGTGGGCTTCGGCACCTTCTACGTTGGCGAACGCGCTGAACGCAGCGGCCGCAACCCGAAGACCGGCGCCACCATCAAGATCCCGGCAGCTCGTTCGCCGAAGTTCCGTGCTGGCAAGGCACTGAAAGACGCGCTATAATTAGCGGCCTTGGCAGCCCCTAGCGGCTGGCAAGGTGTTTCGAGGGGCGTTTAGCTCAGTTGGTAGAGCGTCTGCCTTACAAGCAGAATGTCGGCGGTTCGACTCCGTCAACGCCCACCACAGTCCGGAGCGGTAGTTCAGTTGGTTAGAATACCGGCCTGTCACGCCGGGGGTCGCGGGTTCGAGTCCCGTCCGCTCCGCCAGAACTCACAAAAAGGTGAACGAAATTCAGCGTTCACCTTTTTTTTTGACAAGGGTGGCTCAAGCCAATCGCCATGTTCGAGTTTGTCCAGAACAATAAAGTCTTCATTCAGGTTGTATTGGGAGCTGTTGCGTTGACCTTCGTGGGCTTCGGCGTGGGCAGCTATGAAGCAGCTTCCGACGACCCTTATCTCGCCAAGGTAGGTTCCTCCAAGATTTACAAGCGCGATCTGGATCGAGCCTTGGAAGGCCAGCCCACCGATCCGGCCAGCCGTCAGGCCGCGCTGGAAAACCTGATTCGTCAAGAGCTGCTGCTGTCCGACGCACACGACCGCGGCGTCACCGTCAGCCCCGAGCAGTTGCGCAAAGTCATTGCCTCCATTCCCGCCTTCCAGGACAACGGCAAGTTCAGCCCGGAACGTTATCGCGAGTTCCTGCAAAACCGCTACCCGTCGCCTGAGGCATTCGAAACCCAGGTCAAACGCGACCTCGTGCTGCAAAGCCAGCTGACCGGCATCGCCGGAACCGAGTTCGTCGCGGGCACGGTGGTCAATCGCTTGGCCGGCCTGTTGGGCGAGGGCCGCGAAGTGCGTTCCTTGCTGTTGAAGCCGGCGGACTTCGCCGCTGAAGTCAAAACCGACGAAGCATCGCTCAAGGCCTTCTACGACGCTAATTTGAAGCGTTTCCGCGTGCCGGAGCGGGTCAAGCTCGATTATGTGCTGCTGTCCCAGGACGCGTTGGCTCAAGGCGTCAAGCCCAGCGACGCCGAGCTGCAGAAGTACTACGAAGAACACAAGGCCGAGTTCAGCAATGAGCAGCGCCGTGCTTCTCACATCTTGCTGACGGTGGCCAAGGACGCCAAGCCGGAGCAGAAGGCCAAGATCAAGGCGGAAGCCGAGGCGTTGTTGAAGGATGTTCGCGCCAATCCGGCTCGTTTCGCGGAGTTGGCCAAGGCCAAGTCGCAAGACCCGGGTTCCGCGGCCAATGGCGGCGATCTGGGCTTCTTCGGCCATGGCATGATGGTGAAGCCTTTCGACGACGCGGTGTTCCGGATGAAGCCGGGCCAGATCAGCGAAGTGATCGAGACCGAGTTCGGTTATCACATCATCAAGCTGGACGAGGTCAAGGCGCAGGACTTCGCCGAAGTGAAGGCGGCTATCTCCGAGAAGCTGCAGCGTCAGCAGGCGGGCAGCCTGTTCCGCAGCCAGGCCGACAAGCTGACCGAGCTGGCTTACCAGCAGGGCGACTCATTGAAGGCTCTGCAGGAGCAACTGAAGCTGCAGCCGCAGCATTCGGATTGGCTGAGCCGCGGCAAGCCGGCGGCGGACCCTCTGCTCAACAGCCCCAAGGTGCTTGAAGCGGCGTTCAGCGAGGACGTGCTGAAGAAGAAACACAATAGCGAGCCAGTGGATATCGGCAACAACCGCCTGTTGGTAGTGCGCGTGGCCGAGCATCAGCCGGAACGTCAGCAGTCGATGGACGAAGTGCGCGATGTAATCAAGGCCGAACTGGTGGCCAAGGAAGGCGCCAAGCTGGCCGAGAAGAAGGGCCAGGCCCTGTTGGCTGAGCTGAAGGCGGGCAAGGGCGATGGCAAGGCCTGGGGCGAATCCAAGACCCTGCTGCGCCGCGATCCGGCCGGGTTGCCGATTGCCGACGCGCGCGCCGTGTTCGCCGCTCAGGCGGGCAAGCTGCCGGCCTTCGCCGGCGCCAAGCGTGATAACGGAGAATACGCGCTCTATCGCATCGACAAGGTGATTCCTGCGCCGGCGGCCAGCGAGGCCGAACGCGGCCAACTGAGCGCCATTTTGGGCGAGATGAACGCCAACGCTCAGTTGTCCAGCTATCTCGACACGCTGCGTCAGAAGTACAGCGTGACGATGGGCAAGCAGGGTTTGTCCGACGCTCAATAAACCCGTGTTGGAGTTGTCTCATCGCCGCCGTCAGCGCTTGCTGGCGGCGGTTTTTCATATGTTTTGCGCTGATTTGTTTATAGCTATTCCCGCTAAGAGAGACGTTTTTTTGAACTGGATGAGACAATTTCAATGTTTTTTGGGGCGGGGCTATTGACTGAAAACGAAAAAAGATGTTCAATCATAAACAAATTTAGTCGCCGATTTGAACACAGCTTGCGGGCGTAAAACAGCTAAAGCGTGGGTAAGCAGACCCAGGAAACAAACCAGCATCTGCTTACAGTAATCTCGATTCAGCAGTGATTCCGAAGATTCCCATGCAAGGCCCGCCAAGTTCATTGGCGGGCCTTGTGTTTTTGGAGTGTTTGGAATGATTCATCTGCAAAATGTTCGTAAGCGTTTCCGTCATCCCGAGGGTGGCTGGTTCGACGCGGTCACGGACACCTCTCTTACCATTCGTCCGGGCGAAGTCTTCGGACTGATCGGCTTTTCCGGCGCCGGCAAGTCCACTTTGCTGCGCCTGATCAATTTACTGGAGCGCCCGGACCACGGCGCGGTCATCGTCGATGGCGAAGACCTGACCAGCTTGTCCGCCAAGGCTTTGCGTCGCGCGCGCCAGAATATCGGCATGGTGTTCCAGCAGTTCAATTTGATGGCCAACCGCACCGTGGCCGGCAATGTCGCCTTCCCGCTGGAAGTGGCGGGCTGGGCTAAGGCGGACATAGACAAGCGCGTCAACGAATGTCTGGAAGTGGTGGGCTTGCTGGACCGCGCCAACCACTACCCGGCCCAATTGTCCGGCGGTCAGAAGCAGCGCGTCGGCATTGCCCGCGCCCTGGCGCCCAGCCCCAAGGTGATTCTGGCCGATGAGCCCACATCGGCGCTGGACCCGAAAACCACTCAAGCCGTGTTGGAGTGCCTGAAAGACATTAATCAACGCTTTGGCGTCACTATCGTCATCGTCACTCATGAGATGGGCGTGGTGCGGGCGATCTGCCATCGCGCGGCGGCTTTGGACGCCGGCCGAGTGGTGGAAGTGGTGGATGTGTCGGATAACGAAGTGGCGGCGGATTCCGATCTGGCGCGCTCGCTGCTGGAGGCCGCGTAATGGATGCCGCAACCCTGAACGAAGCATTGCAAAACCTGACGAGCATGGGGCCGGAAATCTGGCAGGCCTTCCAGGAAACGCTGGTGATGCTGGGCATAGGCCTGAGCGCGGCCGTCTTGCTGGGCGGCCCGCTGGGCATCGTGCTCTACCTGACCCAGCCGGGCCAGCAGTTCGCCAACCGCGCGTTGAACGGCGTGTTGGGCTGGGTGGTGAACCTGGTGCGTTCCTTCCCCTTCATCATTCTGATGGTGTCGTTGGTGCCGCTGACGCGGGCGCTGGTGGGCAGCACCATCGGTCCGGTGGCGGCTTCGGTGCCGCTGGCCTTCGCCGCGATTCCGTATTTTGGTCGTCTGGTCGAGCAGACGCTGCGCGAGATTCCTCGCGGAGTGGTGGAGGCGGCCGAAGCGATGGGCGCCAGCCCGCTGCAGATCATTTGCAAGGTGCTGCTCAACGAGGCGCGCTCCGGCCTGATTTCCAGTCTGACCATCCTCACCATCAGCTTCCTGAGCTATACCGCGGTGGCGGGGGTGGTGGGCGGCGGCGGCATTGGCGACTTGGCCATCCGCTATGGCTACTACCGTTATCAGACCGATGTGATGGTGGCCATGGTGCTGATGCTGGTGGTGCTGGTACAGATCATCCAACTGCTGGGCAACCGGCTGGCGGCCAAGCTCGACAAACGTTGACATTCGCCGGCGCTTGGCGCCGGCATGGTGGACCTTTTACCTATCAATGGACAAAGCAGGAGAAAAAAATGCGTAGATTCGTGATCAAGGCAGTGGCGGCTTCGGTATTGGGATTGGCGGCGGCGGGCGCGGCGCTGGCGGCGGACCCGGCCAAGAAGGACATCGTGATTGGCACTACCGTCGGCGATTTCGGCGACATGGTCAAGCAGTCGATCAAACCGATTCTGGAAAAGCAGGGCTACAAGGTCAAGCTGGTGGAGTTCACCGACTATGTCCGCCCGAACCTGGCTTTGCAGGAAGGCGCGCTGGATGTGAATGTGTTCCAGCACAAGCCCTATCTGGACAACTTCGTCAAAGAGCACAAATTGAGCCTGAAAGAGGCTTTCCAAGTGCCGACCGCGCCGCTGGGCATTTACGCTGGCAAGATCAAGGCGCTGAAAGACGTCAAAGTGGGTTCCACCGTGGCTGCCCCCAATGATCCGTCCAACTTTGCCCGCGCACTGGTGATGCTGGCCGATCTGGGCTGGGTCAAGCTGAAGCCGGGCATCAACCCCTTGACCGCTTCCGAGCGCGACATCGCCGTCAATGTGAAGAAGGTCAAGATTATTCCGCTGGAGGCCGCACAATTGCCGCGTTCGCGCAGTGATGTCGACTTCTCGGTGATCAACGGCAACTACGCCACCAGTTCCGGCATTAAGCTGACCGAGGCGGTCTATCAGGAGAAGAGCTACGCCTATGTCAACTGGGGCGCGGTGCGCACGGCTGACTTGAGCAAGCCCTGGGCCAAGGACGTGGTGGCGGCTTACAACTCGCCGGAGTTCAAGGCTTTCGCCAAGCAGAAATACGCTGGCTACAAGCTTCCGCAGAACTGGAAGTAAGCGAGATTGTTATTCGCGCGCCGGCCAACGGCCGGCGGCGCAGGATTTCTTGTAACACTCCTGGCTACAAGACTTGGTGGGAGGGCTTAGCCCTCCCTATTTTTTTGCGCGCTTAGAACCTGTTCAAAGTCTGCCGCGCTTCGTGGGGCGTTGTACGGTGAGCATAAGCTCAAAATGCTCATGTACCACGTGACCATTCCGCTTTTTCGCTCGTTTTCGCCTTGTCTCGCCCTTGCTCGCGAGACTTTGAACAGGCTCTTAGGAGCTCTTATTTCAGGTAGGAGCGCAGCACACTCGTCACCTGTTCCAAGTCTTTGCCGCGCTGTGCGGGGTCGACAGCCTCCGGGCCAAGGTGCTCGCGCAGATGGCCCTCGATCACTTCCATCATCAGTCCATTGACAGCGCCACGTACTGCGGCGATTTGTTGCAGAATCGCCGAGCAATCAACTTCCTGTTCCAGTGCGCGTTCCAACGCTTCCGCCTGGCCTTTGATGCGCCGGACGCGGGTCAATAACTTCTTCTTGTCTTTCACGGTATGCGGCATGCGAGTGGACGTCCCTTATTGTTGATAATATACTGGGGTATAGTATATGGGCGCAGCTTTGCTGCGGTGTCGCCGGTTTGTCCCTCCGAGAGCGGGGAGGCCGGCATGAACGTATTGTAAAAGAAGGCTGAAGATGCCGCCAATCGCCGAGCTGATTCAACAAGGAAGTATTAATCTCTGGTTGTTCATTCCTTCCGCCATCCTGCTGGGGGCGCTGCACGGGCTGGAGCCCGGGCATTCCAAGACCATGATGGCTTCTTTCATCATTGCTATCCGCGGCAGCATCGGCCAGGCCGTGCTGCTTGGCCTGTGCGCGGCCTTGTCGCATTCGCTGATCGTTTGGCTGCTGGCTGCGCTGGCGCTCAAGTACGGGAATCAGTTGATTGCCGAGCAGGCGGAGCCTTATCTGATGCTGTTTTCGGCTGTCGTGGTCATGGTGGTGGCAGCCTGGATGCTATGGCGTACTTGGCGAGACAATCTAGCCGCTCGGGCCATGCTGAAGCCGCCTCAGGGCGGCCGCATGATAAACACCGGCCATGGCTTGATGGAGGCGCTGTCCATGCGTGAGGAGGGGCTGCGCGTGGCCTTGTACCAGTACGACACCGGTTTGCGACGGCTGAAGCCTGATGGACGTGGCTTGTCGCTGGCTTGGCGGCGCGGCGAAGAGCAAGGAGTGCTAGGTTTTGAAACTGAGGGGGAGTATCTGCTCAGCCCGTGTTTGCCCGCTGGAGCGTTTGTAAGCGCTTTGCTCTTGAGTCACGGCGGTCACGCTCATCGCTACCCTTTGCAGCTGGAGGCAATGGGCGGCGCCGAGCGCGCCGGGCCCTACCGTCGGGCGGAGGGCGCGGGGTCGACACAACGAGCGCGTCGCGCGTCGGCGGCGCTGCCCGTTTATCAAGACGCGCACGAACGCGCGCACGCGGAACAGATTCAGCGGCGCTTTGCTGGCAAGGAGGTTGGCAACGCTCAGATTGCGTTGTTTGGCCTGACTGGGGGCTTGATACCGTGCCCGGCCTCGGTGACTATTTTGCTGCTATGCCTGCACCTGAAGCACTTTTCCCTGGGGGCTACCATGGTGGCTGCGTTCAGCCTGGGTCTGGCCTTGGCGCTGGTCAGCGTTGGAGTGTTGGCGGCCTGGGGCGTGCGTCAGGCGAGTGCCCGCTTTGGCGGGCTGGGCGAATGGGCGCGGCGCGCGCCCTATCTATCTGCCGGTTTGATGTTGCTGGTTGGGTTGGCGATGGCCGCGCAAGCCGCGCGCGGCCTGGTCGCTTAGAACCTGTTCTAAGCGTCTGTTTACGATCTCGCGAGCTAAGGCGAGACAAGGCGAATGGCCGAAGAAGCGGAGTGTGCAGTGGTACATGAGCATTCTGAAGCGGTTTTCAACGCCGTATCGCTGATGCGCAGCAGATCGTAAACAGGTTCTAGGACCCGCTAAGCAAACATCTGATCCTCCCTTGCGCCTCTTTGTCGTTGCCTGCGTCCGCGCGCCTAGGCTCAGGTTCTCCGCGAGGTTTGGTTAGCGGCTTGAAGTCCGCGGCGCATCGTAAGACGTGGCGCGGCGAGTGCTCCTTGCGAAATGCGCATGTACCCCATGTGCATTTCGCCTTTTCTGCGGTTTTCGCCATGTCTCGTTCCGAGACTTTGAACCGGGTACTTAGGATGGCCTCCGCGCGGTGCCGGCGCGGCCCAGGTATCGCTCCAGCCAGCGGTCCTGCTCCCACAGCATGTGCAGTATGGATTCGCGCGCGCGGTAGCCGTGGCTCTCCGCCGGCAGGGTGACCAGCCGCGCCGTGGCGCCTAGCCCCTGCAGCGCTTGATACAGCCGTTCGCTCTGTAGCGGGAAGGTGCCGGGGTTATTGTCCATCTCGCCATGAATCAGCAAGAGCGGGTCTTTGATCTGATTGGCGAAGTTAAACGGCGACATGGCTTGGTAGACCTCTTTGGCCTGCCAGAAATTGCGTTCCTCCGATTGGAAGCCAAAGGGTGTCAGCGTGCGATTGTAGGCGCCGGAGCGGGCGATGCCGGCATGGAACAGCCGGGTGTGAGCCAGCAGGTTGGCGGTCATGAAGGCGCCGTAGGAATGGCCGCCGACGGCGATGCGGGCCGGGTCGGCCACGCCCAGTCGAACCACTTCGTCCACGGCGGCCTGGGCGTTCATTTTCAGTTGCGGCAGGTAGCTGTCGTTCGGCTCTTTGTCGCCTTCGCCGACGATGGGCATGCCCGGGTCGTCCATCACCGCGTAGCCGCGCGCCAGCATGGCCAGCGGCCCCCAATAGCTGACGCGGTTGAAACGGTAAGGGGACTCCGTCACCTGGCTGGCTGCGGCGGCTGTTTTGAACTCGGTGGGATAGGCCCACATCAGCAGCGGCAGCGGACCATCGCGTTTGGCCTCGTAGCCGGGCGGCAGGTAGAGGGTGGCGGTCAGCTTCACTCCATCGGCGCGTTGGTAGCGCAGCTGCTTTTTGGAGACGTTTTTCAGCTGTGGTGTTGGGTGCGGCATATGCGTTAGCGCCAGCGGTTCGGCGGCGTGCCCCAGCGTCAGACGGTAGAGATTGGGCGGCTGGTCGACGGATTCGCGGCTAAGCAGAAGCTCTTGGCCGGCGTCGTCCAGCAGTGCGGCCGGCTGTTCAAACCAGGGCGCTTGCGATTGCCATAGCCGCGTGGCGCGTTTATCGGCTAGAGCGTAGCGGTCGACGAAGGGGCGGTCGCCGTCGGGGCCGGCGCCTTCGCCCAGCAGATAGACGGACTTGCCGTCCGGCGTGGTTTGCAGCACGGATTGGCCGTTAGCGTTGCTGACCATGGCCGCCTCGCCTGGGTCGCTGTAGCGGTCTTCCGATTTGCGGCTGCTCAACAACTCCGGCGCGACATCCTGATCCGGGCGCGCGCGCCAGACTTTCAGTTCACGGGTTTTCCACCAGTGCTCGCGCACCAGAGCCAGGTCGCTGCGGCCCCAGCGGACGTCGGCGAAGCGGCTGGCTAGCCGCAGCAGCAGCCGCGGGGCTTGTTGAAACGGCGCGGCTTGCAAATAGAGCGCGTCGCGTTCGGTTGCTGCGCGGCCGGGGTCGCCTCCGTCCAGCGCCTCAACCCAAAACAGAGAGGCTGGAGCGTCGGCGCGCCAGGCGATTTCGCGCGGACCAGCCTCCACCGCGTCGTTGCCGGACGGCATGCGTTCCAGCAGCGGCCGCTGAGTCACGGTGTGCGCAATACGGCCATGCCGGTCCAGCACATCGATGCGTTTAGGGAAGCGGGATATCGGCACCAGGCCGGAGTAGGGGCGCTGCAGGCGGGTGGCCAGCAGGTATTGGCGATTGGGAGAGCCGCTGACGCTGAGATAGCGGTCCGGTTGACCGATCGTACTGAGCTTGCCGTCCAGGCCGACCAGCGCCAATTGGCTTTGCAGTTGATAGTCGAGCAAGTCGGCGTCGTACGGGGTCTTGAGCAGATCGGGATAGGTCCGGGTTTGGGACAGGATGCCGCCTTCGCTTTGCTGGATGTTGGGGCCGCTGGGCGCTTGGGGTTGCTGCGGCGCGGGGCCTTGCTTCGCGGGCACGCGCTTGATCAGCAATTGTTCGCCGAACCAGGCGAAGCCGGAGCCGGTGGCGGCGTTGAGGTGGAAATCGCCCAGCCGGCGGGCGCGGGCGTCGGCGACATCCAGCAGCCACAGCTCCACGCCCTTGACGCCCCATAGGCTGAAGGCCACTCGGCTTTCGTCGGCGGACCAAGCGGTATCGGCGATGCGGGCGCCGGCCGGGAGGCCGCGCACCGTGCGGGCACGGCCTTGTTTCACATCCAGCAGGGTCAGCGCGTTGCCAAAGTCGAAACGGCTGGCGGCGCGCATCGAGGGATTCAGGCGCAAGCCGGCCAGTTTGAGTTCAGGCTGAGCGACGTCGGCGATGCCGGGCAGGCCGGGGCGATGGATTTGCAGCAAGTTCCGGCGTTTGGGCCCCAGGCTTTGCAAGGGAGGGCGCGGCGCGTCCACTAGCGCTTGCAGCTCCGCGGGCGGGGTTTGATAGCCGTGCTCGGCGGCGCTGAGCGGCGCGGCGGCCAACAGTCCGACAATGAGCGGCGCGCCGGTCAACAGCGGGGAACGAAGGGACATGCGGGACTCCTGGCGAAGAATGGCGGGCAAGTCAAAAAACTTGCCCTAGTCTTGCCGGAGCGTCAAGGCGCGCCGCGCGCGCGCGGCGGCGGCCGAGTGCGCGCTAGAGCGGCGAGGCGGTACTAAGCAGTTCTTTTTGCTGCGGATTTGCCGGTGTCACCGGGTAGTCGAAGAACTGCAGCGTCAGGCCGCCGCCGTCCGCGCTGAAGCGGGCGGGGAAGCCCAGAGGCAGCGTGGTCTTGTCGTGGACATGACCAAAAGGAATGCCTGTCAGCACCGGAACGCCGGTCAGACGGCGGATTTCTTCCAATACCGCGTCCAGGGTGTAGCCGGGGTCGTAAATGTCGACTTGGCGGTTCATATTGAAATCGCCGATGAAAATGGCGCGTTGTTTAGCCAGCACGCCGGCGAGATGCAATTGCTGCAGCATGCGCTCAATGCGGTAGGGCTGTTCGGCGACATCCTCCAGGAACAGCAGACCGCCTTTGATCTCCGGCAGGTAGGGGGTGCCGACCAGGCTGCTGAGCACGCTGAGGTTGCCGCCCCAGAAAATGCCTTCGCCGCTGGCGTTGTGGCGTTGCGGCGTGTCGACGCGCAGTTGGCGGTTGGGCGTGGTGGTGGTGGTCAAGAACTCATTCAGCGTGAAGGCGCTGAGCTGCTTGGCTCCAAAGTCGCTGACCATGGGGCCGGCGAAGCTGCCCAGGCCGCCCTTGGCCAGCAAGGCCAGCTGGATGGCGGTGAAGTCGCTGTAGCCGATCAGTTGGCTGCCGGATTCACGCAGCAGCGGGCAGAGCCGGCCGTAGTCGATATGAGGCAGCAGCCGCGTGGCGCCGTAGCCGCCACGGCCGGCCACCAGCAACTGCGGCGCGCGGCGGCGCGAGATCAGCTGATTGAGGTCGCCCAGCCTTTGCGCGTCGCTGCCGGCGAAGCGCTGGTAGCGGCGGTCCAAGGCCTGGACGTTTTCAAGCTGGTAACCGGCCAAGCGCAGCCGCTCCACGGCTTGCTGTTTTTGGCGCGCGTCCGGCAGCGGGCCGGAGCAGGCGGTGAAATAGAGGCTGCTGCCGGCGGCGGCCGGCGCGGGAAGCGATTGGTCAACCATGGTGCGACATCCTTGCAAGAGGCCAAGGCCGGCGCTGAGCGCGCCCATCTGGAGTAGTTGGCGACGAGAGTATTGAATGCGGGCAGTCATTGAGTCCGGGGCCGGTAAGGGCTGGTGCAAACGAGGTTCGACAGCGCTAGGCTGCGTGAGTTGCGCCAGTATACGGCAAACGCGGCGACGATGCTGAGCGCCGCCGTCGTGATGCACTTTGAACAGGCTCATAGAGCCTATTTGCGATCTCGCGAGCTAGAGCGAGACAAGGCGAAAACGGCTGAGAAAGCGGAATGCACAAGTGGTACTTGAGCGTTTTGAGCTTGTTTTTAACGCCGTATCGCTGAAGCGCAGCAGACTATGAACAGGTCCTTAGGCAAGCAGATTGGCCAGGCTGGAAGTGGACTGCTGCATGGCGGACAGTTCGCTGTTCAGCGAGGTGTACTGGTGCAGGAGCGAGCTTTTCTCATTGGCCAACTGGTTGTTGAGCTGGGACTGGAGATTGTTCTCGTCGCTGATCTTGGTGTTGATGTCGCCTTGTTCGGTGGTGATCATGCCGTTGGGCCCCAGCAGGTTATTGATGGCGGTATTGAAGGTGTTGGCGTAGCCGTTGTTCTTGGCATTGCCAAACAGATTGGCCACGGCGCCGGGGTCGGCTTTTAGCGCGGAGGTGAAGGCTGTGGAGTCCAGTTTCAGCGTGCCGTCCGCCTGCTGGGTGATGCCGACCTGGGCCAGGTAAGCGTAAGAGGAGGTGGCGTTGACGCCTGGCACCGGGGTGCTGAGCAGGCCGGCTAATTGCTCTTGCAGGCCGATCACATCGCTATTGTTCTTCATGCTGCCGCCCAGTGCGGAATTGCTGGCGCTTATCACCTGATTGTAAGCGCTGACGAAGCTTTGCAGCGTCGAGGTGACATTGGCGGTGTTCTGGCTCATGTTCAGTGTTACCTGGCCCAGCTTGTTGAGGTTGACGGAGGCGCCGTTGATCACATTGCTCAGGGTGTTGCTGCTGCTGGACACGTTGACACCGTTGACGGTCAGCAACGCGTCCTGAGCGGCCGCGGATTCGCTGGCGGCCGCGCTGCTCTGGCCCAGGCCGGCCAGGGTGTTGCCCGAGGTGCCGCCGCTATCGCTGCCGCCGGCGGAAATGCTGAAGGCGTTGGCGGGGCCGGATTGCGAGGAGGCCAGCACCAGCGAGTAATGGTTGTTGTACTGCACCACCGATGCGTTGACGCCGATGCCGGCGCTGTTGATGTTGTCGGCGATTGAGGAGAGCGAGATGGTGGAGCCGTTCTGGCCCAATTGCACCGTGCTGGTGGTGCCGTTGACGGTGAAGCTCAGTGCGCTGGGGGCGCCGGCCAGCGCCGCGTTCTGGTCGGTGATGGCTTGTCCGCCGGATGTTTGGTCGAACACCAGTTGCCGCGGCTGTGCCAGTTGGGTGACGTTAAGCGCGTAATTGCCGGCCACGCCGCCGGAGGTGGCACTGGCGGTGGCGATGGTGTTGTCGGTGGAGGTGACCTGGAATTGTTGCAGGAAACTGCCCGAGGCCATGGCGGTGACCGAGGTCTGCAAGGCGGACAGCGCCGAGCTGATCTGACCGATGGAGCTGAGCTGGGACTGATAGTTGCTGACCCGGCTTTGGCTTTGGGCCAGCGGCCGGGACTCAATCGACATCAGTTGGCTGACGATGCTTTGAACGTCCAGCGGCCCAACGCTGGTGGTAATGGATGCCATGACGACTTCTCCCCGCGCGATCCGCTGCCATGGGCGCGCTGCAATGCTAGAGATTCAAGAGTTTTATTGTCGTAATGCGTCCGTCACGGTTGAGCCTCCGGCTGCCAGGCCGGCGCGAGCTTGCGCCGCAACTTCCATTGTAGAAGGCGGCGCGCTGCGCGTTGATGAAACCTTATCGACCATTCCCATCCGGACTTTAGCGCGGCGCGCGTGAATGAGCCGGCGGGGCGGTTTCCGTCATAACGCGGGCCGCGGCGGCGGGTTGACGTCGCCGCGGCTCGAGCCGTCACGAACCGTTCTTGAGTTCGGCGGCTTCGCCGGTTTCGCCCCCGTCTTCCGGCGGAGGGCTCTTGGGCGGCAGGAAGAAGGACAGCGGCGCGTTGAGGAAGCGTTTGAACAGCATGGGCACAAGAGGCCACAGCAGGCTGCCGGACAGCTTGCGCGAGCGCAGCGCCACCCACAGCGCCAGCGAGAAGCTGACCGCCAGGTTGGTCAGGCCGATCAGCGCCACGCCGGCGCAGCCCAGCAGCACGGTGGCCAAGGGCAATTGGAAGTCCTGCGCCACGGTGGCGAAGGCCAGGTTTGCGGCGGAAAAGGTGATGTGGCGGATGTCGATGGGCAGGCCGAGGATGAAGCCTATGGTGCCGGTCAGGCCCAGGAACATGCCAAAGTAAAAGTTGCCTGCCAACGCGCCTAGATTGTGCTCGATATAGCTGCCCAGCTTCCAGGCGCGGTGCTCGCCCAGCAACCGCTTCAGGCCGGCGTGGGAGGCGATGCGTTCCGGGATGCGGCGGTAGATCGCCTTGTTGTCGTAGTAGCCGGCGATCAGGCCGGACAGAAACAGGAAGACGCCGGCAATGGCGGCGTGCGGCAGCGCTAGGCTGTGAATGGGGTCGATATCGTGCAGCAGGCTTTGCGCCTTGGCCACGTTCACCACCGGCGCGCCAAAGGCGGCTTGCCAGGCGAAGGCGATCAGGCCGGCGGTGGGGATGGCCAGCAACACGTTGCCGAGGATGGCGACGAACTGAGTGCGCATCACTTTGACCACCAAGTCGGCCAGGTCTTCCAGCTGCTTCTTCTGGCCGTGGTTTTCATGCAGCACCGCGGCGATGCGGGCGGCGGTCATCGCCGGCTGCTTGGTGGCAATGGTGAGGTGTAGGATCTGCACGATGATGAAGCCTATGGCGTAATTGAGGCCGAAGGCGATGCCTTCCCACAGCGGGGGCAAATGGCCGCGGCTGAGCATCAGCTTGATCAGCGCCATGAAGCCGACGATCAGGCCGGCGCCCATCGCCGCCTTGGCCATGGTTGACCACTCCTGGCGGCTCTCGGCGATATAGTGCTCGCCGTGGCGGCCGGCGTGCTCGGTGACTTGCAGCGCCAGCAGCTCCACATTGGACTTGAACAGATCGCGCAGGCTGTATTTGCGGTTCTCCGCGCGCGCGAAGGTCACGATGAGCTGGAACAAATGCGGCTCTGCGGACGGGTCGTGTTCCGGGTCCAGTATCGCCAGCAGCGCGCGGATGCGGGCGATGCTCTGCGCCAGCCGCAGGCCGTGGTAGGTGAGGTTGACCGAGATGCCGAAGCGCCGCGCATTCTTGCGCACCTTGTTGAGAATGCTTTCACACTGGTCCAGCAGCACCAGCACGTGCTTGTCGTCCTCGGCGCGCGGCAGGCCCTCCACCAGATCGCGGCGGTAGCCGTCGACATAGCGCTGAACCTCGGCGTTCAGGTTGAGAAAAGGGGATTCGAAGCGCTCGATGTCCGGATTGATGCGCACCAGCTCCGGCTCCAGGCCGATGGCGGTGATCTGGGCCGACAGCACTTGCACCGACTCCAACAATTGCAGCCGGGTCTGCTGCCAGCCATCGGCGTTGTCGTTCTCCTGCCAGGCCATCGCCCGCCACAGCGCGTGCCAGGTGGCGTTGGGGATGGCCGCCAGCCAAATGTAGTCTTGTTTCCAGCTGAACAGCCGGCTGAAGCGGTCTTGCAGCGAATCCGCCTTATAAGGCATGGGCAGGATGCGCTCGCCGACGCGGCGCAGCAAGGTGGAGCCGAAACCTTCGTTGGCCAGGATGCCGCATTCGGTATACAGCGGAATCTGCCGGGTTTCGGTCAGCAATTGCAGCAAGGCCTTGCGCAAGGCCGCGCGGTAATCGGAATGGTGCTCCAGCAGATAGGACAGCGCTTGCAGATTGACCACCGCTTGTTGCGGTTTGCCGGCGTCGTCGGGGCGCAGGCACTGCAGCAGGGCGGACAGGGCGTCGAGCTGGGCCGGCGCTTGGCTGATCTGGCGCAAGGCCTGTTCCAGGCTGGGGGACTGAATGTTTTCGCTCATCTAGGGTGCTGGTTTGGATGAAAGTGAGTGGTGGGGGGCGCGACTCCGGCCTACGACCTTAATGGTAGGCGCAAGCGGCTGGATTTTCCGGCGCGGCGCGAGCGCCTGCTTCGAGGCGCGTGGAATCGGCATTGGGATTTAGAGATGGGGACGATTGATTCAGTTTCCAGCTTTGCTTGCAAAATCACGCAATTGACACCTTACTGACCAGTAAGTAGAGTGCTTCGCATGACTCAAAGCTCCGATCCCAAGACCGACACCCGCAAGCGCATTCTGGACATCGCCGAGCAGTTGCTGCTCAGCCGGGGCTTCAACGCTTTCAGCTACCAGCACATCAGCTCGGAGCTGGGCGTGCGCAATGCCGCCATTCATTATCACTTTCCCAAGAAAAGCGATCTGGGCGTGGCCTTGATCCAGCGTTACCGCCGGCGTTTCCAACGCTTCATCGACCAGCAGGCGGAGCTGGATCCCCGGGCGCAGCTGGAGGCCTACTTCGGCTTGAGCGACAGCTATTACCTGCAGCATCGGCAGATCTGTCCCAGTGGCATTCTCAGCACGGAGTTCCTGACGCTGCCGGAAGACATGCAGCAAGAGGCGGCGGCCTTCATCGACGAGATGCGGCTATGGGCGGTGGACATCACCCGGCGGGGGGCGGCCTGCGGTCAGATGCGTTACGCCGGCACGCCGGAAGCAATTGGCATGATGTTGTTTTCCGCCTTGCAAGGCGCGCTGCAACTGGCGCGCATCGACCAGCACGCGCTGGAGACCATCAAGCAGCAGGTGCGCTCGGTGCTGGGGCTGGACGGGCATTGAGTGCCGGAATCACGACAACAACAGAGGGGCGCTACATGGAGTACAAGAAAAACAGCATGAGCCGTATTGCCGACAAAGTGGGCAAGTTGCCGGCGGGAATGCGCAGCACCGTATTGAGTATGATGTTCGGCAAGATCGTGCCGTTTCTATCCACGGCCGGCCTGCGTTTCGAGGAAGTGGGCCATCAGCGTTTGACGGTGTCCATCCGCAACCGCAAGAAGGTGCAGAACCACATTCGCGGCGTGCACGCCGCGGCGATGGCCTTGCTGGCGGAGACTTCAACCGGCTTTGTCGTCGGCATGAACATGCCGGACGATAAGCTGATGCTGCTTAAGTCGATGAAGGTCAACTACGTGCGTCGCTCGCAAGGCGATATGCGTGCGGTGGCCAGCCTGAACGCGGAACAGATCCAACTGATGCACGACACGGAAAAGGGCGAGGTGCTGGTGCCGGTGCTTGTCACCGACGAATCCGGCGAATCGCCGATCGAATGCGAAATGCTGTGGGCGTGGATTCCCAAGAAGCGCCCGGAACAAGGAGCGGCGGCATGATCAATCTGGAAACGATGCGGATCGAACTGAACGAACATGTGGCGCTGATTCGTCTTAACCGCGCGGATAAGGCCAATGCCCTGAACCGGCAAATGTGGCGGGATTTGCGCACCGCTTTCGAGTGGCTGGACGACACTCCCGAGGCGCGCGTGGGCGTGCTGGCCGGCGAGGGCAGGCATTTCTGTTCCGGCATCGACCTGGGCATGCTGATGGGCGTGCAGGCGGAGATCGCCGACGATTGCGAGGCGCGCAAGCGCGAAAAGCTGCGTAGGCTGATTCTGGAGCTGCAGGACTGCGTCAATAGCCTGGAACATTGCCGCAAGCCGGTGATCGCGGCGGTGCACGGCGCTTGCGTCGGGGGCGGACTGGATATCGCGCTGGCCGCGGATTTCCGCTTCGCCGCCGCGGACGCGGTGTTCTCGGTGCGGGAAATCGACGTGGGCATGGTGGCGGACGTGGGGTCGCTACAGCGGCTGCCCCGCGTGGTGGGCGAGGGCATGGCGCGCGAACTGGCGTTGACCGGCCGCGACGTGGCCGCGGAAGAGGCGCTGGCGATGCGTCTGGTCAACCGCGTGCTGCCGGATGCGGCCGCGGTGCTGGAAGCGGTGCTGGAGTCGGCGCGGCTGATCGCCGGCAAGTCGCCGCTGGCGATGCGCGGCTGCAAGGAAGTGCTTAACTACAGCCGCGACCATTCGGTGGCGGACGGCCTTAATTATGTGGCGAGCTGGAACGCGGCGATGCTGATCTCCGAGGATATCCAAAAGGCCGGCATGGCCATCCTGACCGGCCACGCGGCGCAGTTCCGCGACTGAGCGCGGGTTGTCTGTTCGCAATGGCGCCTGCGGGCGCCATTGTCGTTGGCGGCGGGCAAAGAAAAAGAGGCGCGGAGCGCCTCTTTTTGAGTCAAGCGGGTTCGGCAGCGCTTACTGAGCGGCGCTGGCGGCCGGCGCGGCGGCGGCTTCGCCGCCGACGGTGGACACCACTTCCCACTTGCCGCCCTTGACCTGATACACGGTGACGGCGCCGTTCTTGATATCGCCCTTGTCGTCAAAGGCGATCTTGCCGGTCACGCCGGTGTAGCCGGTCTTGCCCACTTCGGGCAGATAGGTCTTGGGGTCGGTGGATTTGGCGCGCTTCATCGCGTCCACCAGCACCATTACCGCGTCGTATTCATACGGCGCGTAGATCTGCACCTCGGTGTTGAACTGCTTCTTGAACTTATCGTTGAACGCCGCGAAGCCGGGCATCTTGTCGCGCGGCACACCGCAGCTGGACGCGTATTGCCCGTCGGAGGCCTCGCCGGCCAGTTTGATGAATTCCGGCGTCTGCCAGCCGTCGCCGCCCATCAGTTTGGCCTTGAGGCCCAGGCGCTGCATCTGCTTGGCCAAGGGGCCGGCTTGCGCGTCCATGCCGCCGTAGAAAATCAGGTCCGGCTTGCTGGCCTTGATCGAGGTCAGGATGGCGTTGAAGTCGGTGGCGGTGTTGGTGGTGAACTCGCGTTTCACCACTTCGGCGCCCTTGCCCTTGACCGCTGCCTCGAACTGATCGGCGAGGCCTTGGCCATAAGCCGTGCGGTCGTCAATGATGGCGATCTTCTTCGCCTTCAGCCCGGTGGCGGCGAATTCGCCCAACGCGCGGCCTTGCTGCACGTCGTTGGCGATCACGCGGAAGGTGGTCTTGAAGCCTTGCTTGGTGTAGTCCGGGTTGGTGGCGGAGGGAGAGATCTGAGGAATGCCCGCGTCGGAGTAAATCTTGGACGCGGGGATGGTGGTGCCGGAGTTCAAGTGCCCCACCACGCCGGCGACGCCGGCGTCAACCAGGCGCTGCGCCACTTGGGTGCCGATTTTCGGGTCGCCTTGGTCGTCTTCCGACACCAGTTCGAATTTGAGCTTCTTCCCGCCTATCTCCACGCCGGCGGCGTTCAGATCGGCGATGGCCAGTTTGGCGCCGTACTCGTTGTCCTTGCCCAAATGGGAAATGGGACCGGACATCGGCGATACCTGGCCGATCTTGACGACGGCGCCGTCGCCAGCGGCTTGAGCCGGGGCCGAAGCCGCCTGATTGGCGGCTGGTTGCTCCTGCTTGCCGCAGGCGGCCAGGGTCATGGCGGCAGCGGCAATGACGCTGAGGCGGACATATTTGTTCATGTGATGTATCCCCTGATTCTCTATTCTGTAGACTCTAGTCATCTCTTTGTGGCCAACGGCATTTTGGTGAAATGACCGTTGGTTGCGTTTGATTATGGGTAGCTGTTTGCGCGAGTGTCAATGTCAAAACCGGGGAGGGATGCAACTATTTGTAAACTTCTTCGCCAATGGTGTGTCTAAAGCGCAAACGCCCCCTGGAATAATTGCCAGGGGGCGTTTCTTGTATTTCAAGTTTTTGAATTTAAAAGACTTGTTCGGATTTTTGCCGGCAGTCTTGTTTCAGGCCTTGGCGCCCAACGTCTGGGCTCGCTGCTGGCGCAGCAGGGCGTTTTCCTCCGGCGCTTCGCACCATCCCGACAGATTCTTTTTGATCATAGTCGAGATTGCGAGAATCCATTGCGGGTTTTCGTTCAAACACGAAATGTATCGATATTCGCCGCCCCCGTGGCTGAGGAAGGTTTCCTTGCCTTCCATCGCGATTTCCTCCAGCGTTTCCAGGCAGTCGGCGATAAAGCCGGGGCAGAGAATATCCAGCTTGCCGGTCTTCTCCTTGCCTAGTTGAGTCAATACTTCGCTGGTATAAGGCTGCAGCCATTCCGCGCGACCGAATCGGCTTTGGAAGCACACTTGGTATTCCTGTTGCGACAAGCCCAATTCTTCCGCCAATAAGCGGCCGGTTTTCTGGCATTCACAGTGATAAGGGTCGCCTTTGTCGCGGGTGAACCGGGGGACGCCGTGAAAGCTCATCACCAATTTGTCGCCGCGACCTTGTTGGCGCCAATGCGAGCGCACTTGTTCCGCCAGCGCGCGGATATAGCCGGGATCGTCGTGAAAATGACGAACGGTGCGCAGCTCCGGCATATTGCGCAGTTTCATCAGGGAGCGGAATACCTGATCCAGCGCAGTGGCGCTGGAGGAGGCCGCGTATTGAGGATACAAAGGCACCACCAGCAGACGTTCCACGCCTTGTTCTCGCATGCGGGCGATCACGCTTTCCACCGAGGGTTCGCCGTAGCGCATGGCGAAATCCACGACTAAGTCGCGCAGCCCCATTTCACCCAACTGGCCTTTGATTAACGCAGCCTGCTTGCGGGTGTGGGTATAAAGCGGCGAACCGTCCTTCTCCCAGATCGCCGCGTATTTTTTGGCGGATTGGGCGGGGCGGGTGTTCAGGATGACGCCGTTGAGGATCAGCCACCAGAGCGCGCGCGGGATTTCGATCACGCGGCGGTCGGAAAGAAACTCTTTCAGGTAGGGGCGCAGAGCCTTGGCGGTGGGGGCTTGCGGCGTGCCCAGATTCATCAGCAGCACACCGGTTTTGGGCGTGTAATCGTGGCGAAAAGGGGGTTCGGGCTTGAAATCCGCCATGCGTGACCTCTTGGTTGGTGCCGGGCGGCGTTGCGCCCGGTTGGGTTTTTAGGGGGGCAGCGGCCGGGTGATCTTAAGACCTGTTTGCGATCTGCCGCGCGTCGTGAAACGAGGCTCGGTGAGTGCGCCATCCGGAATGCTCATGTACCGTGTGCACACTCCGCTTTCTCAGCGGTTTTCACCTTGTCTCGCCTCAGCTCGCGAGATCGTAAACTGTTCTTAGTCTTCGCGGGACGGCGCCAGCACTGCGCGGTTGCCGTTGCTTTCCATCGCCGAAACCAGGCCGGCGGATTCCATCTGCTCAATCAGTCGCGCGGCGCGGTTGTAGCCTATGCGCAGATGGCGCTGCACAGAGGAGATCGACGCCTTGCGCGTCTTGAGCACAATGGCGACGGCTTCGTCGTAAAGCGGGTCGGCTTCGCCGTTCGCCTCGCCGTCAAGGCCGGAGGGCGAACCGTCTTCGCTGTCGCTCTGGCCGGTGAGAATGCCTTCCACATAGTCCGGGCCGCCGGTGCTTTTCAGGAACTCCACCACATGGTGGACTTCTTCGTCGGCGACGAAGGCGCCATGGACCCGGACCGGATAGCCGGTGCCCGGCGGCAGATAGAGCATATCGCCTTGACCGAGCAGGGTTTCCGCGCCCATCTGATCCAGAATGGTGCGGCTGTCTATCTTGCTGGACACCTGGAAGGCGATTCGCGTCGGGATATTGGCCTTGATCAGGCCGGTGATCACGTCCACGGACGGCCGCTGAGTGGCCAGGATCAGGTGGATGCCGGCGGCGCGGGCCTTCTGCGCCAAGCGCGCGATCAGTTCTTCTATCTTCTTGCCGGCCACCATCATTAGATCGGCCAGCTCGTCTATCACCACCACGATCAAAGGCAGGGTGTCAAGCGGCTCCGGGGTTTCCGGGCTCAGGCTGAAGGGGTTGGGGATCTTTTCGCCGGCCTTGTCCGCGTCCTTGATCTTTTGGTTGAACCCGGCCAGGTTGCGTACGCCCAGCTTGGACATCAGCTTGTAGCGGCGCTCCATCTCCGCCACGCACCAGTTCAGCGCGTTGGCGGCTTGTTTCATGTCGGTGACCACCGGGGCCAGCAGGTGAGGAATGCCTTCATAGATCGACAGCTCCAGCATTTTTGGGTCGACCATGATCAGCCGCACTTCCTTGGGCGTGGACTTGTACAGCAGCGACAAGATCATCGCGTTGATGGCCACTGATTTGCCGGAGCCGGTGGTGCCGGCCACCAGCACGTGCGGCATCTTGGCGAGGTCGGCGGACACGGGTTGTCCGGCGATGTCCTTGCCCAAGGCCATGGTCAGCTTGGAAGCCATGTTCTGGTAGCCGTCGGAGCCGACGATTTCCGAGAGGCGCACGATCTGGCGTTTGGGGTTGGGGAGTTCCAGGCCCATGTAGGTTTTGCCGGGAATGGTTTCCACCACCCGGATGGAAACCAGTGACAGCGCGCGCGCCAGATCCTTCATCAAATTGACGACCTGAGCGCCCTTTACGCCCACCGCCGGTTCCACCTCGTAGCGAGTAATCACCGGGCCGGGATAGGCCGCCACCACTTTGACGTCAACCCCGAAATCGGCCAGCTTGCGTTCGATCAGCCGCGAAGTGTATTCCACCGTGTCCTGCGACACCGGTTCCTGTTGTTCCTTGGGCGCTTCCAGCAGTGTCAGGCCGGGCAGCGCGCCGTCCTTGGGGTCGGCGAACAAGGATTGCTGCACTGGCTTTTGGGCCTTGGTGGACAGCGGCACGTCCAGCACTGGAGGCTCGATCCGCAGCGGGATTTTCTCCTCGTTCTTCTTTTTCTCGGTGGTGATCTTGGCTTCGCGCTTTTGCGCGATCTCTTTGCCGATTTCGCGATCTTTGCGCGCCTGCCAGTTGTGCCACAGTTTCAAGGCGCCGTCTTCCAGCGCGCCGCCCAGCCGCTCCATGATGTCGAGCCAAGACAGGCCGGTGAACAGGGAAAAACCGATGGCGGCGAGCACGCTGAGCAAGAGGTAGGCGCCAGATAGGCCCAGGCCGTGGGCGATGCCGAGGCCGATGAAATGCCCCAGCATGCCACCGGCGGACAGGGGCAGATTGAGCGCTTTTTCCGCCAGGATGATGGCCTCTATGCTGGCGCTGGAAAACAGCAGCAGCAGAAAGCCGCCGATGGCGGCGACGGTGATGGGGTTGAGCTTGAAGCCCAGTGTTTCCATGCGCTGATAGCCCCAGGCGATGGCCACCAAGCAGAACACCACCAGCCACCAGGCCGACAAGCCGAATACGTAGAGCAACATATCGGACAGCCAAGCGCCGAAAGCGCCGCCGTAATTGCGCACGGTGGGATCTGAGGAGCTATGGGACCAGGAGGGGTCTTGCGGGGAGTAGCTTGCCAGCACCAGCACCAGGTAGACGGCCAATACGGCCATCAGCAACCACCACGCCTCGCGCAGCAGCGAGGCCAGCTGCGGCGGCAACGGGGTCTGGCTGTTTTTGACTACGGCTTTGCGCTTGAAAAGTCGCATTTTTCTCATGTTCGGCTATGACTGTCGCTGATTATAGCCTGACACGCCTCGTTTAAGCGTGTCGGAATGTATTCAGCTTTGCTGACAAGTCTTGATGGCGTTCCCTTTAGAGACTGTGTATCAAAGTCTGTTGTGTTGACACGCAAGGCTTTAGAACAGGCTTTGAGGCGCTTATTTGGGGTATAGCGCGCCGAGTACGCGTTCGCCGGCGGCGCCGGTCACTTCCGGCAGGTTGCCGGCGAGGCGGCGCAGGAAGCGCCAGCCCAGCCAGGCGAAGGCGGCGGCCTCCACTTGGTGTTCGGGCAAGCCCAGCGCGGCGGTGCCGGCGATGTGTTGTTCCGGCAGCAAGGCGCTCAGGCGACGCATCAGCGCGCC
Source organism: Chromobacterium sp. Rain0013 (assembly GCF_015291765.1). Taxonomy (NCBI): domain Bacteria; kingdom Pseudomonadati; phylum Pseudomonadota; class Betaproteobacteria; order Neisseriales; family Chromobacteriaceae; genus Chromobacterium; species Chromobacterium sp. Rain0013. Next base: position 3,397,010 of record NZ_CP031514.1, on the reverse strand, counting down.
GTTGCGCGCCCCGCCGCCGCAGACGAAGATAGCCTGGTTTGCCGGGCAATGCAGGGTGATGGCCTGAGCGATGCCGCGCGCGCTCAGCTCCAGCAGCGTGGCTTGCACGTCGACGGCGGGCACATGGCGGCCCAGCAGTTTTTGCTCCAGCCAGGGCAAGTCGAACAGGTCGCGACCGGTGCTTTTGGGCGGGGGCTGACGAAAGAAGGGTTCGTCCAGTAGCGCCTGCAGCAGAGAAGACTCCACCACGCCCTGGCTTGCCCATTGGCCGTCGGCATCGTAAGGATGGCCTTGATGGCGTAGGCACCAGGCGTCCATCAGCATATTGCCGGGACCGCAGTCGAAGCCGATCACCGCTTGGTTTGGGTGAAGGCGGGTCAGGTTGCTGATGCCGCCGATGTTGAGAATCACCCGGTTTTGCTCCGGCGCGCCAAACACCGCCTGATGGAAGGCGGGCACCAGAGGCGCGCCCTGGCCGCCGGCGGCCAGGTCGCGGCTGCGGAAATCGGCGATCACATCGATGTGGGTCAGCTCGGCAAGGCGGGCCATATTGCCTATTTGCCAGGTGTAGCCGGCGTCCGGGGCGTGGCGTATGGTTTGGCCGTGGCTGGCGACGGCTGCGATGTCTGCCGGCTTCAGCTCTTCAGCGGCCAGAAGGCCGTTAACCGCCTGGGCGTAGAGCTCGGCCAACTCATTGGCCAGCCGGGCGGCGCGATCCAGCTCATTGTCGCCGATGGCCTGCAGCGCCAGCGCCTGTTCGCGCAGTCGCGGCGGGTAGGCGACGAAGTAGTCGGCTTCGACGCGGAGCGCGCCTTGTTCGTTGAAGCGCACCAGCACGGCGTCGACGCCGTCCAGGCTGGTGCCGGACATCAGTCCGATCAAGCGTTGATTCATCAGTCTAGCAATGCGATGTTGGTGGGCAGTTCGCGCAGTAGTTTCAGGTGCGCGGTCAGCGCCTGGTTGCCGGATTTGAATTCGGCCAGCTGAGTGGCGCTCAGGCCCGGCGTCGGCAAGGCGTTGGTGGCCGGGTCCACCGCCTGGCCGTTGATCCGCACCTCAAAGTGCAGATGGGGGCCGGTGGAGCGGCCGGTGCTGCCGACGTAGCCTATCACCTCGCCGGCCTTGACGCTTTTGCCGGAACGGGCGCCAGGGGCGAAGCGGCTCATGTGCGCGTACAGCGTGGTCATTTTTTGATTGTGGCGGATTTCCACCATATTGCCATAGCCGTTTTGGCGTTCCACCTTGACCATGGTGCCGTCGGCAGGGGCAATGATGGGAGTGCCGCTGGCGGCGGCGTAGTCCACGCCGGAATGCAGGCGCAAGGAGCGCAGTATCGGGTGCTTGCGGAAGCCGAAGCCGGAGCTGATGCGTGCGTTGGCCACCGGCTGATGGCTGAAGCCCTGTTTGATGGGCTTGCCCAGCGCGTCGTAATAGGCGCCGGACTCGCTGTCGTGGGCAAAGTAGAAGGCTTGGTGAAGCTTGCCGGAGCGTTGAATTTCCACCGCCAGCAGGTTGCCGGCGGCGATGGGCGCGCCGTTGTAGAGCAGGGTTTCGTACACCAGATTGATGCGGTCGCCCTTGCCCAGAGAGTTGATGTTGAATTGATCGGCGAAGATTTCCGTCAACTGGGCGCGGATGTCGCGCGGCACTTGGGCTTTGGCCAGCGCGGCGCCGACCGAGCGGGTGATCAGCAGCGAGCGCACCGTCTGCACCGCTTCGGTGGCGATCGGGTCGGCGCTGGCCTGCCATTCGCCGTTGACCTTTTCGATGGCCACCAGCACTTGCTCGCCGTTTTCGTCGTCATTGAGAAAACGCAGGCCGAACAGTTCGCCCAGGTCGTTGGTTTGCACCGACAGGGTGGCGCCGGTCTTCAGCTTGAGGAGGTCCTTGGACAGGGGGCTGGAGTGCAGAAAGCGGTTGGCTTCGCTGTCGCGAATGCCCAGCCGGTTCAGCACGCGGGCGATGGTGTCGCCGCGCTTGATCGCCTCGTCGCGCCAGTAACGGGTGGCGCTCTCATTGAAGGAAAAAGCCGGCAGGGTCAGCTGCTCGGTCACTTCTTTTTGCAAAACTTCCGGCTTGGCGGGCTGGGCGCCGTTCTGAGCCACGGCGAAGGCGGTGGCCATGCCGAACAAGGGCAGGGAGGCCGCCGCGCCGATCAAGCTCAGATGGTGGTTCATCAGCTTGTGGAAGCATTTTTGCGGGATATGTAGCAGTTTGCGATAATCCATCGTTCACAATAATTAAGGCTGGCCTTGGGCCAACCTTTGTAAATTCCGTATTTGCCAATCACAGGCCTTGCGGCCGCGTCTCAACATTTGGGGAGCTTGCGCGGCATAAGTTCCTGTGCAAACTGTAAATTATAGCCGCGATTCCGGATGCTATCCGCCTGATTTTGTCGGGCGCCCATGCCAGGGCGTTTTTGCAAGGCTTTGATATTACTTCGATCTCGTCATCCAAGTGTAGCGATAAATGAAATTGACATTGTTGTTGCCCGGTCTGCTTTGGCTGGACGGCCACGACGGCGCCGATGTGTGCAAGGGGCTGGAACTTCCCGCCCTGCAGCGCTTGTTGGGCCAGGGAGAACGCGCCGCCGGACCGGCGACGCTGAGCGAACTCTTGACCGCGCCGTGGCGCGGCTCCGTGGGCGGCCTGGCGAGGCTTCGGGCGCGCCAGGCCGGCTTGCCGGCGGAACAAGGGGACTGGCTGCTGGCCGATCCGGTGCATGTGCGCGTGGATCGCGACCGCGCCTTGCTGGCTGATGTCGGCGTGATGAGCTTGAGCCAGGCCGAAGCCGAGACCTTGGCCGACGCGGCGAATCGCCATTTCGCCGATGACGGCTGGCGCATCCATCCGCTGGAGCCGGGCCGTTGGCTGTTGCAGCTGGACGCGCCCGCGGCGGCCAGCTTCAGCCCGCTGCCGGATGTGGTGGGCGAGGACATTAACGCGCATTTGCCGCAGGGCGAGCGCGGCCTGGACTGGAGCCGCTTGCTGAACGAGTTGCAGATGCTGCTGTACGCCCATCCGCTGAACGATGAGCGCGAGGCGCGCGGGGAACTCGGCGTCAACAGCTTATGGCTGTGGGGCGGCGGCGTAGAGCCGGGCTGGCGCGCGCCGGCGGAACAGGTGTTCGCCGACGAGGACTGGTTGGGCTGGATCGCGGCCGAGGCCGGCGCGTCGTGCCTGCCGGCGCCTTACGACTTCGCCGGCTTCGTCGAGCAGGCCTGCGTCCGCGACTGCCTGGTGGCGCTGGACACCTTGCAGGCCGCGGCGCAGTACCGCGACGCCTGGGGCTGGCGCGAAGCGTTGCAACGACTGGAGCGCGACTGGTTCGCTCCCTTGTTGCGGGCGCTGCGTCAGGGCCGGATCGATAGCCTGGTCTTGCGCACGCACGGTCACGGCGGGCTGGAACTGAAGGTGCGCCGCAACGACCTGTGGAAATTCTGGAAGCGGCCGCTGCCGTTGTCCGCCTTGTATTGAGAAAACATGTCCCAAATCGTTTCCCGAAGCATTCCCGCCGATACTCATGAACAATTGCTGCGTCAGGGCTTGAGCCCGTTGATGGCGAGGCTGTACGCCGCGCGCGGCATTTGCGACTGCGCCGAGCTGGATTACGGCCTCAAGGCGCTGCTGCCCTATCAAAACCTGAAAAACATCCAGCCGATGGCGGAGCGCCTGGCCGACGCCATCGCCGGCCGTCAACGCCTGTTGGTGGTGGCGGATTACGACGCCGACGGCGCCACCGCCTGCGCGGTGGCGGTCAAGGGCTTGTCCATGCTGGGCGCGCGCGTTGACTTCATCGTGCCAAATCGCTTCGAGTACGGTTACGGCCTGACGCCGGAGATCGTTGAACTGGCCGCGCGTCAAAACCCGGACATCATTGTCACCGTGGACAACGGCATCGCCAGCGTGGACGGCGTGCTCGCCGCCAAGGCGCTCGGCATTGAAGTGCTGGTCACCGACCACCACCTGCCCGGCGACGTGTTGCCGGAGGCCTTGATCGTCAACCCCAATCAGCCCGGCTGCGAATTTCCGTCCAAGAACCTGGCCGGTGTGGGGGTGATGTTCTACGTGCTGCTGGCGCTGCGCGCCGAAATGCGCCGGCGCGGAGTGTTTGACGAGCGTAGTCAGCCCAATCTGGGAGAGCTGCTGGACTACGTGGCGCTGGGCACGGTGGCCGACGTGGTGCGGCTGGATCAGAACAATCGCACCTTGGTGGAAAACGGCCTCAAGCGCATGCGCGCCGGCCGCATGGCGCCAGGCATCGCCGCTTTGTTCCGCGTCGCCGGCCGCGCGCATTACAAGGCCAACACTTTTGACCTGGGGTTCACGCTGGGCCCGCGTTTGAACGCCGCCGGCCGGCTGGACGATATGAGCCTGGGCATCGCCTGCCTGCTGGCCGCCAATGAGGAACAGGCGATGCGGCTGGCGCAACAGCTGGACCAGCTCAACCGCGAACGGCGCAGCATAGAGCACGGCATGCAGGACGAGGCGCTGGCGGCGTTGTCCGGCATCGATGCCGACAACCGCTACACGCTGACTCTGTTCCGCGACGACTGGCATCAGGGCGTGGTCGGCATCGTCGCCTCCCGGCTCAAGGAGCGCTTCCATCGGCCGGCCATCGTGTTCGCGCCCGGAGACAACGGCGAGATCAAGGGCTCCGGCCGCTCGATTCCCGGCTTCCATCTGCGCGACGCGCTGGACTTGGTGTTCAAGCGGCATCCCGGCCTGATTCTCAAGTTCGGCGGCCACGCGATGGCGGCCGGCCTTAGCCTGCAACAGACGCGCTTTGACGAGTTCCAGCACGCCTTCGAGGCAGTGGCGCGCGAGTTGTTGGAAGAGCGCCATCTGACCCGCACCATAGAAACCGACGGCAGCCTGGCTCCGCGCGAATTGAACCTGGTCTTCGCCGAGCAATTGGCGGCCGAGGTGTGGGGCCAGGGCTTCCCCGTACCTTACTTCCACGACCGTTTCGCGGTGATGAGCCAGCGCGTGGTTGGCGACAAGCACTTGAAGCTGCGCTTGGCGCGCGACGGAGAGGAGTTCGACGCCATGTTGTTCAATCAGGTGGAATGGCTGCCGGACAATGTCGACGCGGTGTATCAGTTGATCGCTAATGAATGGCAGGGCCGCAAGGAGTTGCAAGTGTATTTGCAGCATTGGTCGGCGGTGGGTTTGGAGAGGGAGGGGCTGGGTGTTTAGCGGTCTAGCCCTTTGGGAATTGGTGTGGATGCTTGCCTTCCTGGCTTGGCCGTTGGTGCTGGCTATTCTGCTTTTGCTGATGGCCTGGGGTTTGCTGAGTAGGGGGCGGTTCGGCGCGGCGCTTAAATGGGGGGGCGGCGTTCTTGTCACAGCTTTCGGCGTTTGTGTGTGGTTCACCTCGGCCGAGGGCAATTGGCGCCAGCCCTTGCAACTATTCGGCGTGTTTCTCGTTCTGGCATTGTTGTTCTGGGGCGCCGCCTTGATTCATTTATGGAGAGCGCGGTAATGAGCATGCCGTTGGTAGCGATATTGGCTGCGCTAGTCGCTGGTTTGGGGGGCTGGGCCGCCGCCAGGATTGTGGACGCACGCAGGCGCGAATCGGAATTACAGGATTGGATGCAGCGTCTGGCTACGCTGACGGCGCAGCTGGAAAGCAGCAAGGAGTTGTTGCAGGAGGCGCGGCATAAGGAAGGGAAGTTGGCGGAGGCCCAACAGCAGGCGGCCGCCTATTGGTCGGCGATGCAGGAGCATGTCAAGCAACTGGAGGATATGCGTCAGCAGCGTAGCAGGCAGGCGGAACGGCTGGAGCAACTGAACACGGAGTTGACCCGGTTCACTGCCCGCGAGCAGGAGCTGATGACGCTGTTGGAGCAGGAGCGCGGCCAGAACGCCGAGAAGCTGGCCTTGTTGACCGAGGCGCGCGAAAGCATGGCTGGGCAGTTCAAGGCGCTGGCCGGGGACATCCTGGAAGAGAAGGCCAAGCGTTTCACCGAGCAGAATCAGCAGAACCTCGGTCATCTGCTCGGGCCCTTGCAGCAGCGGCTGCAAGATTTCGGCAAGCTGGTGCAGGACAGTTATGAAAAAGACAGTCAGGGGCGCTTGTCGCTGGAGGCGGAGCTCAAGCGCTTGCAAGAACTCAATAGCCGGCTGGGCGACGACGCCATCGCGCTGACCAAGGCCTTGACCGGCGCCAGCAGCAAGGCGCAGGGCTCTTGGGGCGAGATGGTGCTGGAACGGGTGCTGGAAACCTCCGGCCTGCAGAAGGATCGCGAGTACCGGGTGCAAGTGTCCGACGTGGTGGCCGGCGAAGGCGGCAACCGCCGCTATCAGCCCGACGTGGTGATAGACCTGCCGGAAGGCAAGCAGCTGGTGGTGGATTCCAAGGTATCGCTGAACGCCTATGTGCGCTACACCGCCGCAGAGGGCGAGGCGGAACGGGCGACGGAAATGAAGGCCCATGTCGCGGCCATCCGCAACCACATCCGCACGCTGTCGGAAAAGCGTTACCAGGACTTGTATCGTTTGAACACCCTGGACTTCGTGTTCATGTTCATTCCGGTGGAGCCTGCCTACCTGTTGGCGGTGCAGCAGGATATGAGTTTGTTCAACGAGGCTTTCGAGCGCCGCATCATGATCGTCGGCCCCAGTACCTTGCTGGCGACGCTGCGCACAGTGGCCAGCATCTGGCGCTACGAATACCAGAATCAAAACGCGCAGGAGATCGCCCGCCAGGGCGGGGCGATGTACGACAAATTCGTCGGCTTCGCCGCCAATCTGGAAAAACTGGGTAAGCAGTTGGACGTGGCTCGCGACAGTTTTGGCGACGCGATGAAGCAGCTGTCCGGAGGCCGCGGCAATCTGGTGGCCAGCGCCGAGCGTCTGCGCAAGCTGGGGGTGCGCAATAACAAGCAACTACAGCAGCATCTTAAACTGGGCGCGATGGAAGACGAGGGCGAGGAAGGAGCGGGAGAGCCCGGCCCGGACTGACGGAAGTCGGTTGGAGATGACCGTTTCGTGATAGAATACGAGTTGTCATTACCTATGCTGGCCGCCCTGTGGCGGGCGCGTGAATGCACCCGCAATCGCAGGGCGGCCTGTTCATCCTTACGAATCAAGAAACTATGACCGATAACCTGTTCGCCAAGGAAACCATCCCCATCAGCCTCGAAGAGGAGATGCGCCGCTCTTATCTGGATTACGCGATGAGCGTGATCGTGGGCCGCGCCTTGCCTGATGTGCGCGATGGCCTGAAGCCGGTGCACCGTCGGGTGCTGTACGCCATGCACGAGCTGTCCAACGACTGGAACCGCGCGTACAAGAAATCGGCGCGTATCGTTGGCGATGTGATCGGTAAATACCACCCGCACGGCGACACCGCGGTGTACGACACCATTGTGCGCATGGCGCAGGACTTTTCGCTGCGTTACCCCTTGGTGGATGGTCAGGGCAACTTCGGTTCGGTGGACGGCGACAACGCCGCCGCGATGCGTTACACCGAGATCCGCATGGCGCGCATCGCCCATGAGCTTCTGGCCGACATCGAGAAGGAAACCGTGGACTTCGGTCCCAACTACGACGGCTCCGAGCACGAGCCGTTGATCCTTCCGGCCAAAATCCCCAATCTGCTGATCAACGGCGCCTCCGGCATCGCCGTGGGCATGGCCACCAATATTCCGCCGCACAACCTCAACGAGGTGGTGGACGCCTGCCTGGCCTTGCTGGCCAACAGCGAACTGACCATTGACGAGCTGATCGACATCATTCCGGCGCCGGACTTCCCCACCGCCGGCATCATCTACGGCACCGCCGGCGTCAAGGAAGGCTATCGCACCGGCCGCGGCCGCGTGATCATGCGCGCGCGCGTTCATTTCGAAGACATCGGCAAGGGCGATCGCCAGGCCATCATCGTCGACGAGATCCCGTATCAGGTGAACAAAGCGCGTCTGCTGGAGCGCATCGGCGAGTTGGTGCGCGACAAGCAGATCGAAGGTATTTCCGACCTGCGCGACGAATCCGACAAGTCCGGCATGCGCGTGGTGATCGAGCTCAAGCGCGGCGAAATGCCGGAAGTGGTGCTCAATCACCTGTACAAGATGACCCAGCTGCAGGACAGCTTCGGCATCAATATGGTGGCGCTGGTGGACGGCCAGCCGCGCTTGCTGAACCTGAAGCAGATCCTGGTGGAGTTCCTGCGTCACCGTCGCGAGGTGGTGACCCGACGCACCATCTTCGAACTGCGCAAGGCGCGCGAACGCGGCCATATCCTGGAAGGCTTGGCCGTGGCGCTGTCCAACGTCGATGAAATCATCGCGTTGATCAAAGCCTCGGAAACTCCGCCGCAAGCCAAGATCGCGCTGATGGACCGCGAATGGCGCTCGCCTCTGGTGGAGGAAATGCTGTCCCGCGTCGATCAGGACAAGGCGCGTCCAGACGGGCTGGCGGAAGAGTTCGGCCTCAAGGCCAACGGCTACCGTTTGTCCGACGCCCAGGCCCAGGCCATCCTGGAAATGCGCTTGCAGCGCCTCACCGGCCTGGAGCAGGACAAGATCGTCGCCGAATACCGCGACATCATGGCGGTGATTCTGGACTTGCTGGACATCCTGGCCAAGCCGGAACGCATCAACCAGATCATCAGCGATGAGTTGTCCGCTGTTAAAGCCCAGTTCGGCGACGCGCGCCGCTCTGAGATCGAACCTTTCGGCGGCGATATCAATATCGAGGACCTGATCACCCCGCAGGACATGGTGGTGACCATTTCCCACACCGGCTACATCAAGGCCCAGCCCATCGACGACTACAGCGCCCAGCGCCGCGGCGGCCGAGGCAAGCAGGCGGCGGCCACCAAGGACGACGATTTCATCGACACTCTGTTCGTGGCCAATACCCACGACTTCGTACTGTGCTTCTCCAGCCGCGGCCGCTGCTACTGGCGCAAGGTCTACGACCTGCCGCAGGGCGGCCGTCAAAGCCGCGGCAAGCCCATGGTCAACGTGTTGCCACTGGAAGAGGGCGAGAAGATCAACGCGCTGCTGCCGGTCAAGGAGTTCCGCGACGACCAGTACGTGTTCATGGCCACCGCCGACGGCACGGTGAAGAAGACGCCGTTGCGCGCCTTCTCCAAGCCGCGCGCGGCGGGCATCATCGCCATCAATCTGGACGAGGGCAATTACCTGGTGGGCGTGGCGCTGACCTGCGGCAAGAGCGTGGCAGGCCAGGGCGATGAAGATGACGAGGCCATCGTCGAGGAGGACATCGCAGGCGAAGGCGAACTGATCGAGGATGGTCTGCCGCTTGAGGGCGACCAGGTCATGTTGTTCTCCGACGCCGGCAAGTCGGTCCGCTTCAGCGAAAGCCAGGTACGGCCGATGGGACGCACTTCCAGAGGCGTTCGCGGCATGAAGCTGGGCGAAGGCCAGAAGCTGATTTCCCTGCTGGTGACCAATTCCGAAGACCAGATGGTGCTGACCGCCAGCAACGGCGGCTACGGCAAACGCACCCGCATTGGCGATTTCCGTCTGACCAGCCGCGGCACCCAGGGCGTGATCGCCATGGATCTGACCGACAAAACCGGCCTCAAGCTGGTGGCCGCCAGCCTGGTGGAAGAAACCGACGATGTGATGCTGATCACCACCGGCGGCGTGCTGATCCGCACCAAGGTGTCCGAAGTGCGCGAAACCGGCCGTTCCGCTCAGGGTGTGCGCCTGATCAATCTGGACGAAGGCGAGCAGCTGATCGGCCTGGAAAAAGTGGCCGAGGGCGATAGCGACGACGAGACGGAGGCGCTGGAAGGCGAGGACGGCGTCGAGGCCGCGGATGAGGGCGGCGAGGCATGATTCCAACGCCGGCCAATCCCGAAGTGCTGGAGGCGATGAGCCAGCTTTTCGTCTCCTTTCCGCACTGTCGCACTCTGGGTTTCCAATACATCGGAACCGAGGGACGCCGGCCCACTTTGAAGGTGGACTGGCGCGAGGATCTGGTCGGCAACCCGGTCACCGGCACTTTGCACGGTGGGGTGATCACCTCGCTGGTGGATACCTGCAGCGCGGTGGCGGTGATGGCGCATCTGCCTGAGCTGGAAACCATCGCCACGCTGGATCTGCGCATCGACTATCTGAGGGCGGCCACGCCGGGAAAGCCTATCTTCTGCCGAGCGGAATGCTATCGCCTGGCCAGCCAGATCGCCTTTACCCGCGCCGTGTGTTATCACGAATCGCCCAGCGATCCGATCGCCCACGGCGTGGCCACCTTCATGCGGGAATCCAGCCGGACGCCGATGCTGCCGGAGGCCGCCGCATGAGCCGCTTCATGGAACGTTTCAACGCCTTGCGCGATCAAAAAGCCTATGCGCTCATCGTGGACGAGCTGCCCTACATCAAGCTGATGGGGGTGGAATTGGGCGAGGACGACGCCGGCGAGTTGCTGTTCCAGTTGCCGTTCTCCGAGCGCAATGTCGGCAATACCGCTCTGCCGGCATTGCACGGCGGGCTGATCGGCGGTTTTCTGGAAAGCGCGGCAATGCTGCATCTAATGTGGATACGGGAGTCGCAGGAAACGCCTAAGATCGTCGACTTCTCGCTGGACTATCTGCGCCCGGGCCGGCCGCAAACCTTGTACGCCAAGTGCGAGATCACCAAGCAGGGCAAGCGGGTGGCCAATGTGCTGATCGAAGCCTGGCAAGAAGACCGGCGAAAGCCGGTTGCCGTGGCGAGAGCCCACTTCCTGCTCAGTCAGTAAACTATAACAAAGGCCCGGCGCTTAGCGATCGGGCCTTCGCATACCAAGGCCCGGAGTTCGCCGGTGCGGGCGCCAAGGGCTGTCAACGCAAATAGAGGATGAACATGGCCAAAGTGTACAACTTCTCCGCCGGCCCCGCCGTGCTGCCTCATCAGGTGCTGGCCGAAGCGCAAAGCGAAATGCTGGATTGGCACGGCTCCGGCATGTGCGTGATGGAAATGAGCCATCGCGGCAAGGAATTCATGGAAATCATCCATGACGCTGAGCACGACCTGCGTGGGTTGATGGGCATTCCCGCCAACTACAAAGTGCTGTTCCTGCAGGGGGGCGCATCGCAGCAGTTCGCCCAGGTGCCGCTTAACTTGCTGGGCGAGCGCGACAGCGTGGATATCGTCAATACCGGCCACTGGTCCAAGCTGGCGATCAAAGAAGCGCGTCGCTACGCCAAGGTCAATGTGGCGGCCAGCAGCGAGGACCGCAACTTCGCCTACGTGCCGGACGAAGCCGGCTGGCAGCGCGACCCCAAGGCGGCTTATCTGCACTACACCTCCAACGAGACCATAGGCGGCTTGCAATTCCCCTTCGTGCCGCAAAGCCTGCCGGACGTGCCGCTGGTTTGCGACATGTCCTCGGACTTCCTGTCCAGGGAAGTGGACGTCAGCCAGTTTGGTCTGATCTACGCCGGCGCGCAAAAGAATATCGGCCCGTCCGGCCTGGTGGTGCTGATTGTGCGCGAGGATCTGCTGGGCAAGGCCCGCGCCGATCTGCCCACCATGCTCAATTACCAGGTCCACGCCGACGCCGACTCGATGTACAACACTCCGCCCACCTTTCCGATCTACATCTCCGGCCTGGTGTTCAAATGGTTGAAGGAGCAAGGCGGCGTCAAATCCATCGCCACCCGCAACGAGGAGAAGGCCGGCCTGCTCAATCATGTGATCGAGTCCAGCGAGGGCTTCTATCACACCCATATCGACGCGCCGTTCCGTTCGCGGATGAACGTGGTGTTCCGGCTCAAGGATGAGGGGCTGGAAGAAACCTTCCTGCTGGAAGCGCGCAAAAACGGCTTGATCCAGCTGAAGGGACATCGCGCGGTGGGTGGCATTCGCGCCTCCATCTACAACGCGATGCCGATAGAGGGCGTCAAATCGCTGGCCAACTTCATGCAGGACTTCGCCCGCATGCACGGCTGAGTTTTCGCTGCAGTTCTGTCATAGCCCGCCGGTCGGCGGGCTTTGTTTTTGTCCGGCTGGCTTGGCGCGGCATGCCATGCTACGGTGGCGCTTCCATTTGAATCGTTTGCAAGGAGCGAGGAGAGGGCAATGCATTGGCAAGCTAAAATCCTGTTATCGACGGTTTTGGCCGTCTCCATCCCCGCAGGAGCCGGCAGCGGCCAAGCCTTGCTGGCGGCGGCCGGACGCGGAGACGCGCCTGAAGTGCGGCGCTTGTTGCGCGCGGGCGCGCCGGTGGATGTCCGCGATGCCAGTCAGCGCACGCCCTTGCTGCTGGCGACTTGGGGCAATCATCCGGAGGCGGCGCGCTTGTTGATTGAGGGCGGCGCGGATGTGAACGCCAAGGATAAACAGCAGGACAGCCCCTATCTGTTGGCCGGCGCTCAGGGCAGGAATGACATCCTGAGCATGACGTTGCGGCACGGCGCGGACTTGGCCAGCACCAACCGTTATCAGGGCACGGCGTTGATCCCCGCCTGCGAGCGAGGGCACGCGGAAGCGGCGCGGCAATTGATTGCAGCCGGGGTCAAGCTTGATCACGTGAACCGGCTGGGTTGGACCTGCTTGCTGGAAGTGGCGATTTTGGGAACGGACAGCGCGCAGCATCGCGACATCGTCCGGCAACTGATCGCGGCCAAGGCGGATCTGAATCTGGCGGATCGCGACGGCGTAACCGCCTTGCAGCATGCTCGCCGCCGAGGGCTGACCGGCGTTGCCGCCTTGCTGGCGGAGGCGGGCGCCCGCTGAACTGCGCAGAACAAAACCGAGGGAGCCCGGTCTATCCCCATTTGCCAAGAGCAAGCCGCAGTCCGTCATTCTAGGAGTTAAAACATGAAATCCATCTTGTTCGCCGTACTGACCTTGAGCAGCGCCGCCGCGCTGGCCAAGCCGCTGACCTTGCCGGATATCCCGGCTGGTCAGCGGCAGGTCGTCCGCTACGTTTGCGCCGATGGCGCCAAGTTGACGGTCAAGTATTACAACGTCAAAAACGGGCAGAGTTTCGCGGTATTGCCGATCAAGGGCAAGACCATGTTGTTGAGCAATGTGGTGTCCGGTTCCGGCGCCAAATACGCGGCCGAGCAATACAGCTGGTGGACCAAGGGGCCGGAAGGTTCGTTGCGTGACGAAATCACCGACAAGGCCTTGCTGGACGACTGCAAGGAGAGCCGCCGCTAAAGCGCCGGACCGGTGTCGGACGCCGCCGCGCGCGCGGCGTCCAGTTCCGGACGCAGCAGGAACTCGCGTAGCGGCATTGGCCGCGCAAACAGATAGCCTTGCAGCCAGCCCACGTCCAGACGGGTCAGGTAGGCGCGTTGGGCTTCGGTCTCCACCCCTTCCGCCACGATTTCCAGTTCCAATTTGTGCGCCAGCTCGGTCACGCTGTCGACGATGTGGCTGGACGGCGCGTCCGCGCCGATGCTGGCGGTGAAGCTCTTGTCTATCTTGATGCAGTCCAGCGGCAGCTGTTGTAGATAGATCAGGCTGGAGTGGCCTGTGCCAAAATCGTCTATCGCTATCTTCACACCTAGTTCCCGCAGCCGAGCCAGCCGTTCGCAGGCTTCGGGGGTGGGCTCCAGTATCTCCCTCTCCGTCAGTTCCAGTACCAGATTCAGTTCCCCAGGCGGGAAGTGGGCGAGAAACTGTCGGCAGTCCGCCAGTAAGGCGTCGTCCCGCAGGTGCGCGGCGGTGATGTTGATGCCCAGATGGAACTGAGGCGGCAGTCGGCTCCGTCCCAGGGTACGCGCCAACTGGCGCATCATTTGACGCGTCATCGGCACGATCATGCCGCAATCCTCGGCGCGTGGAATAAACAGGTCCGGCCGGATCAGTCCATCCCGCGGGTGACGCCAGCGCATCAGCGCTTCCGCGCCTTGCCAGCCCAGCCCGTCGGAACGCACCACTGGTTGTAAAAAGGGCTCGAATTCCCCGTTGTCCAGCGCGCGTTGCAGTTCGACGGTGGGCGACGCCGGCCGGCTTAGCTGCCAGCGCAGGGCCGCGGCCAGCGCCAGCCCCAGCGCAGCCATGCTGAGGAAGACCAGTTCATAGCTGCTGGCCATCTGGTGGTACAGGTCGCGGCGGTTGAAGCCGCTAATCAGGGTATAGGGATGGCGGGAGGAGGCGCGTTCTATCGTAAGCAGGTCGAAGGGCGGGCTGGGGTTGGGGTGTACCGCGTGATCCGGCCCTATCCAGAGCGGCCCCACGCGCATGTAAACCGGGCTGTAGTCGCTGGCCATGTCCAGGCTGAATTGCAGGTGCACGCCGTCAATGGCGATGTAGATCGCCGTCGGCCCCGATTGCTTGCGGTAAATGATCAGCGGACGGCCCGGGGTCAGCTCGTTGCCGGACTTCAGGCGCAGCTCGGTTTCCGGGCGGGGTTTGTCCGGCGAGGAGATCTGTCTGTGGTAGACCCCGAACAACGAGGAGCAGTAGAGAATGCCGCCGCGCTCCAGCGTGACGCTGCGGATGAAGGGCACCACGGTGACTTGTTTGCGCAGCGCCTGTTCTATTTGCGGACATGGCTGGTTGGTGAGCGGGGCCACGCTGTCGGCGGCCTGAGCCGCATAGTCCAGCATCAAGTCCAGCATGCTTTCCGCTTGGCCTGTTTGCAAGGTGGCCTGCTGCCGCAGCCGGTTGCTTTCCTGCCAATAGACAATGGGGGTGATGACGGCCAGCGGCAGCAGCGCGGCGACGCCGATCAACAGCCAGCGGCTGATGCGGGCGGGCAGGGTTAGGCGGCGGGACATCATGGCGCGTATGGGGGAGTCGGCATGGTTCATGATATACGAGGGCCGCCGCCGTTGCCGGGAGGGCTAGCGCTCAGCGGCTTCCGGCTGCGACAGGTAGGCCAGGCTTAGCAGGATGAAGCCGATGAAGGCGTAGGCCTTCATCTGGCCGTTCCATTGACTGGCCCACATGGCGAAGTATTCGCCGCCTATCACCGCAAAACCGGTGTACCAGACCAGCAGCGCCGGAATGCAGCCCAGCGTGAACAGCGTCTTGCCTCGCAGATAAGCTTCCTCGCGTCCGCAGAGCGCGCCGCGCAGCATGGCGCCGCCGCCCCAGGCGCATATCAAGCCGAAGGCCAGTTCGCCGGCGATGATGGCCAGGTAAGCGGCTTGCTGCCAGCCCGGGTGAGTGACGGCGCGGCCTTTCAGCGCTTGGCCGTTAAACCAGGGTTCCATGCTGTCCATGGCCAGCACGTGGCGGACAAACTGCCAGTTGCTGTCGTAGTCCAGAATGTTGCCGCTGGCGGCCAGCAAGCCGAACAAGGCGATGGAAAGCGCGAGCAGGCTTTTAAAGCATTGCTGGGCGCGGCGCAGGGAGGGGAGGCGCATGGGGTTTCCTTATGGTGGGGATAAGGGATTGTGCCAGTGTGGCAAGACGCTGGGAATGGCGGGAGACGGCGTAAAAAAGCCCCGCGAGAGCGGGGCTGGAGTTACGAGGTCAAGGCGCTTAGAGCCTGTTCGCGATCGTAAGCGCGTTCTTAGAACCAGCGGCCGTAGCGTTTGATGTAAATGGTTTTGACGATTTGAGTCAGCGTCATATAACCCATCATGGTGGCCAGCAACCACCAGAAGTAGCTGGTGTCCAGCTTGATGAAGCCAATGCTTTCCGCCAGCGACGAGAACGGCAGGTAGCAACCGATGGCGATGGCCACCGAGGTGGACAGCATGACCGGCAGCGAGGCGGTGCTTTGCAGGAAGGGGATCTTGCGCGTGCGCAGCATGTGCACCACCAGGGTTTGCGAGACCAGGCCTTCGATGAACCAGCCGGAGTGCATGATGTTGGCGCCGCCGTCGCTGACGCCGTGGGCCAGGCCGGCGTAGTAGGCCGCGCCGGCGCCGAACACCGTCCACATCAGCGTGTAGGTGGTGATGTCGAATACCGAGGAGGTGGGCCCCAACCACAGCATGAAGCGCTTGATGTTGTTGGCTTCCCACTTGCGCGGTTTTTTCAGGAACTCCGGATCCATCTTGTCCCACGGCAGGACCATCTGCGATACGTCGTAGATCAGGTTCTGGATCAAGAGATGCATCGCCAGCATCGGCTCCCACGGCAGCCAGGCCGAGGCAACCAGCACCGAGAACACGTTGCCGAAGTTGGAGCTGGCGGTCATGTTCAGGTACTTGAGAATATTGCCGAAGGTTTCCCGGCCCTTGATCACGCCTTCTTCCAGCACCATCAGGCTCTTTTCCAGCAGGATGATGTCCGCGGTTTCCTTGGCGATGTCCGCGCCGCTGTCCACCGAGATGCCGACGTCGGCGTCGCGCAGCGCCGGCGCATCGTTGATGCCGTCGCCCAGGAAGCCCACGGTGTGGCCGTTGGCCTGCAGGGCTTTGACCACGCGGGACTTTTGCAGCGGGGTCAGTTTGGCGAAGATAGTGGTGTGTTTGACCGCGCTGCACAGCGCCACATCGTCCATCGCCTCGATGTCTTTGCCTACCAAGGGCACGCCGGGGCTGAGGCCAACGTCGCGGCATACTTTGGCGGTGATGATGGGGTTGTCGCCAGTCAGGACTTTGACCGCCACGCCGTATTCCTTCAGCGCGCGGATGGCCGGAGCCGCGGAGTCCTTCGGCGGGTCGAGGAAGGTCAGGAAGCCGCGTACCACCAATTGGGCTTCGTCATTGGTTTTGTAGTTGCGCTTGGCTTCTTCTGCCGGAATGTCGCGGGTGGCGACCAGCAACACGCGATAGCCCTCGGCGTTATAGTCCTGGCTGCGCTTGAGCAGGGCGGCGCGCTCCTCGGCGGTCAGCGGTTTGATCTGTTCGCCGTCCTGAACATGGCTGGAGACGGCCAGCATTTCTTCCACCGCGCCCTTGGAGATCATCAACTGGCGGCCGCGCTGGTTTTCCACGATCACCGACAGCCGGCGGCGCACGAAATCAAACGGCATTTCGTCGACCTTGCTGTAGCCGCTGGGTTTGACGCGGTCACCCAGTTCGTCGGCGTGTTCCACCACGGCAATATCCATCAGGTTCTTCATGCCACTCTGGTGGAAGCTGTTCAGCCAGGCCAGTTGCAGCACGCCCTCGTCTTTGAGCCCATGGATATTGTAATGGTGCTCCAGGATGATCTTGTCCTGGGTCAGGGTGCCGGTCTTGTCGGTGCACAGCACGTCCATTGCGCCGAAGTTCTGCACCGAGTTCAGGCGTTTGACCACAACCTTGCGCCGCGCCATCGCCACCGCGCCCTTGGCCAGGTTGGCGGACACGATCATGGGCAGCATTTCCGGGGTCAGGCCCACGGCCACCGCCAGCGCGAAGGTGAGGGCGGACATCCAGTCGCCCTTGGTCAAGCCGTTGATCATGAATACCACGGGCACCATCACCAGCATGAAGCGGATCAGCAGCCAGGATACGCTGCTGACGCCGCGGTCGAAGCTGGTTTCCACGCGTTTGTGGCTGACCACGCTGCGGGCCAGCGAGCCGAAATAGGTATCGGTGCCGGTGGCCACTACGAGAGCGGAGGCCTTGCCGCTGACCACATTAGTGCCCATGAAGCAGATATTGGGCAGGTCTAGCAGGTCCGTATCGCCATTGGCTTGACCGTTGGCGGACTTCTCCGCCACCGCGCCCAGGGTGTCGTACTTTTCCACCGGCAGCGCTTCGCCGGTCAGCACTGCCTGGCTGATGAACAAGTCGCGGGACTCCAGCAACTTGATGTCGGCGGGGATCATGTCGCCGGCTTGCAGGTGGACGATGTCGCCGACCACCAGTTCGCTCATCGCGATTTCCTGGCGAATGGGGCTGCTGCCGTTGGCCGGGCGGCGCTGTACGGTGGCCGTATTGCGCACCAGCGATTTGAGCTTTTCCGCCGCCTTGGCGGAGCGGAATTCCTGCCAGAACCGCAGCAGGCCGCTGATGCCCACCATGGTTAGCAAGATGATGATGCCGGTCCACTCTTCGTCGCCTGGGGTGGCGAAATAGACGTCGGTGAAATAGCTGATGGCGGCAAGCACCATCAGGACGACGACAAAGGGGTTCTTGAAGGCTTGCGCCAGTTGAATCAGCGGGTGCGGCGCCTTGTCGTGAGCCACTTCGTTGGGGCCGAACTGGGCGTAGCGCTGATGCGCCTCCGCCATGGTCAGGCCGTCTTGGTGGCCGCGTACGCGTTGCAGGGTTTCTTCTACGGAGCTGTCGGCTTCCTGTACCGCGCGGATGACCGGTTTTTCCTGTTTTGCGCTAGGGGTGGCTACATAGCCTTTCAGCTTGTGTCGGCTGCTAGTGTGTTTCGTCATTGTTTCGTCTCCTGCGCGCGTGTCCCGCGCAGTACGGCTGGGGCTTTTCAGGCCGGCCGGATATCTGGCGGACGCAGCACGGGGGGTGTTGCGGGTGTTCTAGGTTCGAGGTGGGCGCCCGCCTGCGTTGTTGTCTGTGTGTGCAGGGCGGGCGGTCGCGGGTAACTGTCGTCAGTCATGGTGTTTCCTTGTAAGAAATGGGAGCTTGAAAATCCCGCGCCGCCGCGGAAGAGCGGAGGCCGGCGTGGGACGATGAATCAGGGTTGAGCCAGAGGGCGGACCCCGGCGGACCACTCTGGCCGGACCTGACCGGGCAAAATGTCCAGTCGGACCCGGGCCAGCGGCAGATTGCCTAGCCTTTGCATGATGGCCTCGAGAAAGTGCATGGAGGCGTCGCTGCGGGAGCGGAACTCCGTGGCCAGCATCCAGTTGGCGGGCGCGCCGGAGGCCTGGCACTCGCCCACCAGCAGGGTTTCGTTCCAGCTGGACACTTTCAGCCCGTGCCCTTGCGCGGCGGCACGGATTTCCCGGCGGGCGGCCTTCACCGCTTGCGTGGGGCAGATGACCGACAGCTGATAACGCTGCGGCCGGATGTTGTGGCGGATGATGTCGTTCATGGCGATCTCCTTGCAATCCGGCTTCCGTCGTGTGAGGACGTGCCGGTCCCTGCCTTACGGCATGCAGGCAATGACAGGGTTGTGTTTGACGGTGGCGAGGCGCGCGAGCCTATCTCGCCGCCGTCAGGCGGGGGAGATCAGGCGGTGCGGGCGGCCTCGGGTCTGCAAGATCGGGGTTCCGGTTCTTCAGACATGGCTGGCCTTTCGTGGCGAAGAGGGTTAAACGGCGCGCAACAGCGCGGCGGACATTGATCGAATGCTCAGGCGCTGGCCGCCCAGCGACGGGGCGTTGCCCGCGTCTCCGGCTTGCGACGGCCCCAGCGCACTCGATGGATTTCCGGTATTTTGCTCAGGCGCAGCGCCATTTCGTTGAAGGCGCGGCGCAGGGCCACAGGGCAATCCAGCCGTACGCTCAGGCAGGCTTGTCCTGCGGCGGAGGCGGGTGTGATGGTGACGTGGGTCGCCGTCAGGCCCAGAGTGTGCATTTCCCAGAATAATTGTTTGCGCAGCGCGGTAATCACCGGGATGTCGCAAATCACATTCAGATGGCAGCTGGTTTCGTCTTGGCGTTTGCTTGGGGTGCGCGCGAGATAATTAAATAACCAAGCCAGTTTATTGTGGCGCATGTTTCACTCCCTCATTTTCATTTTGAAAATGCGACAGACAGCATTATTCCCTTTCTGTGTTTTATAGACGCAGAAATGAAAATATATTCAAGGGTCGATTGCGATGGTCGGCGGCGGCTAATTGGCCGGTCCCGCTGTCGCAATAAGGGAGAGGCTCAGATCAGCAATACGCCAAAGGCCGGCGCGGTCGCGGTTCAGGGTCTTCAATCAACATCAGAACCTCCTGCTGGCTGGCAGCGTGTGCGTTTCAAGAATGCGCGCGGATTTGCCCGCGCCCGGAAAGAATTGGGGCTGGTCAGTGTGCCAAGTGGGCACGTTGGGCCAGCAAAAAGGCGCGATTGGGCACGCGCGGGCGCTGTGCGTGGCGCGCCCAGTGAACTCGGTTCACCTGCGGCAGCTGGCAAAAATGCGCGGCGAGCTGATTCAGGCAACGGCTAGCCACATCGGGGCAAGCGAACAGCACGCTCAAACAGGCCAGGTCGTTGTCGCCGGCGGTCAGGGCGATGCGTTCCACTTCCAGGCCGCGGGCGTGCAGCTGTTTGGCTGCTTGTACGCGCAGCATGGTCAGGTCCGCATGGACGCAAAAAATGTTCAACTGATAAACGGCGGCCGGGGCGATGGTTTTGCCTGGGCGCAGCAAGGCTGCCAGTTTGGTGATCAAGCGCATGATGATTCCTCCCGTTGGCGATGCAAGGAGGACGCGACGAAGATCCGAAGGCAAGCGCCGTCAAAGGGAATCCGTGCGCAATGAGGCGGCAAACCGCCCGTGCGGCGCGAATCTGGGGATGTCTGAAATGGGAGGCCGTTTGGCCTGGGTTCCGGCTCGCACTGGACTGCGCAATAGGCGCGCCGCTGATGTGCGTTGTTGCCGAATTTTTAGACACCACACCCTGTCATTGCAGGATGTGGCAGAGAAAAGGTTCTGCTAAATCCTGCAAGACGGCGTTGCGATACAAGATCGACTACTTCCGTCGTTGTCCACGATGAACCTTTGCAGTATTTGAGATGCCCGGATTATAGGGGGCTTTGAGAGGATAGGCAATCCTTAATCAGACTTTTTTACATTTTTGTGTGCGCCGCAACACTAAATAAGCCGTGAGCATGGAGGGAAATGAAAACGCGGGCTGCATTGTCTTGAGCAAGCCGGCCCATGTTGGAGATATTCTCTGGCTTTGACGTTAATTAATATCACGCCTTCAATCGGCGCCGTAAGCGTAAGGTCCGCCTTTTTCCAGCGCGATTTGATAAGCCGGGCGGGCGTGGATGCGTTGCAGGAAGTCCAGCACATGAGGATGCTCTTGCGTCAGAAGGCCGCGCGCGCGCGCCGCCTCCAGCGGAAAACTCATCTGGATGTCGGCGGCGCTGAAAACGGGGCCGGCAAACCAGCCGTTGCGAGCCAGGCTGCGGTCGGCATGACTCAACAGCGCATCCAATTGAGGCTTCAAATAGGCGTGGCGGACGCCGTCTGCCAATTTGCGCGCCAATGCCCGCAGCAGCCAAGGCACCGGCGGCTGGTCCAAGCGCGAGAACACCAGGCTCATCACCAGCGGCGGCATCAGCGAGCCTTCGGCGTGATGTAGCCAAAACAGGTAATCGCTGTGTTCCGGCGCGGCTGAGGCGGGTTTGAGCCGTCCTGAGCCGTAGGTGTCCACTAGGTATTCGACGATGGCGCCAGACTCGGCCAAGCTCAGTTCGCCGTCGCTGATCACCGGAGACTTGCCCAGCGGATGTATCGCCTTGAGTTCCGGCGGAGCAAGCAGGTGTACGGATCGCGCTGGTAGTGTTGAATTTGGTAGTGAAGATTCAACTCCTCCAGCAGCCAGAGCACGCGTTGCGAGCGGGAGTTGTTCAAGTGATGGACGGTAATCATGGGCGGTTCTCCTTGTTAGATGGGGAGCCGGCTGCCGGCTTTGACTTCGCGCAGCGCCAGGCTGGAATGGATGGAGTGCAGGCCCGGCGTGCGGCGCAACACGGTCTCGATGAAGTCGCTGTACGCGTCCAGATTGGGCGCGACTACTTGCAGCAGGTAGTCGGCGTCGCCGGTGATTTTGTGGCAGGACAGCACTTCCGGGCGCTCTCGCATCTGATCTTCAAAGCGGTTGGGGGCATCATCGGCGTGTTCTCCGAAGCTGAGCCGGACGAAGGCCAGTACGTCGTAGCCCAGTTTGCGGCGGTCCAGATTGGCCTGATAGTCCTTGATGTAGCCGGCTTCCTCCAGCCGTTTCAGGCGGCGCCAGCATGGAGTTACGCTGAGGGATAGCCGCTCGGCCAGCTTGGGATTGGACATGGCGCCATCCTGTTGCAACAGCCTTAGAAGAGTTAGATCCGTTTCATCTAGTGAATTTTTGAGTCTGTTCATACTCAATTTCCGACAATATCGTTGATTTCTTGCTCCAGATTAGCGCCTGAGGCGGCGTAAAAGCAAAACTATTCCAGCGGCCGCGGCGCATACTGGGTCTTTCCTTATTTATTCGAAAAGCAAGCAAGGAGGGCTGACGATGCTGACAATTTACAGTGACGCGCACCATCTGCATCACGGTTGCGAGTTGAAGGATGGGGTGTTGATGCCTTGTTTTGAGCAACCGGGGCGGGCGGATACCATCTTGGCGCGCGTGAGGGCGACGGGGCTGGGCCCGGTGGCCGCGCCGCGTGAATACGACAGCGCGCGCTACGCCCGGGTTCACAGCCCGCGCTATGTTCGTTTTTTGGAGCGGGCCTGGGATGAGTGGACAGCAAGCGGGCGCAGCCATGATGCGCTGCCGTTGATTTGGCCGGTGCGCGATCTGCGCGGCGATATCGAGCCGGAGTTTATCGATGGCAAATTGGGTTTTTACGCGATGGACGCCGGGGTGGCGATCACCGCGGGAACCTGGAAAGCGGCGCGCGCCAGCGCCGACGTAGCCTTGACCGGAATGGATGCTTTACTGGCAGGCGAGAGAAGCGCCTTCGCCTTGTGCAGGCCGCCCGGCCATCACGCGGCGGCGGAGTATATGGGCGGTTATTGCTATCTGAACAATGCGGCGATCGCCGCGCAGTCCTGCCTGGACGGCGGTGCCGGCAAGGTGGCTTTGCTGGATGTGGATTACCATCACGGCAACGGAGGGCAGAGCATTTTCTACCAGCGTGAGGACGTGATGTTCCTGTCCCTGCACGGCGATCCCAAATATTCCTATCCGTATTTTTCCGGCCATCGCGACGAAACCGGGGCGGGTTCCGGCCTGGGCTTCAATCACAATTACCCGCTGCCGCATGGCACCGGTTGGCCGGCCTACAGCGAAGCCTTGAACCATGCTTGCGGTCGGATAGCCGCCTATGCGCCGGATGCGCTGGTGGTCTCGTTGGGCGTGGACACCTTCAAGGATGATCCGATCAGTCAGTTCCGTCTGGAGAGCGAGGACTTCCTGCGTTTGGGAGCGCGCATAGCCGAACTGGGTCTGCCGACCTTGTTTGTGATGGAGGGGGGCTATATGGTGGACGACATCGGCGTCAACGCGGTGAATGTGCTGGCGGGCTTCCAGGCGGGCGGTGTTGGTGTTTGACCTGGGTCAGTCCGGCTGCGAATAAAGCGCTGGACGGGCTGTCGGCAAGCCGAGCTTGTGAAAAAAATGTAAAAAGCATAGAGTGGCGGGTGTAAAATTGCTTACACCCGACAACTTCAGAGTTATTTCTCATGAAAAGCGGCCATTCCGACTCCGCGGATCGAAGTCCCAACGCGTTTTATCAGCATTTTTCGCCTCATATATCCTTGGCTGGCGCCAAGCGCCAGGCCAAATGGAGGCTCAGCGCCCGGCAAGAGGAAGTTTTGCTGCATGCGGCGCTGATCGCTTGTATCGCATTGGTGGCGCTGTTTGCTTACCTGCGCCACTAAGAAACTGTTCAAAGTCTGCTGCGCTTCGTGAAGCGTTGCACGGTGAGTACAAGCTCAAAATGCTCATGTACCAATTGGCCATTCCGCTTTTTCGCTGGTTTTCGCCTTGTCTCGCTCTTGCTCGCGAGACTATGAACAGGTTCTAAGCGCCAACCCAACATTTTGAGCGCAAAGCCTGCGCCGTCGATGTGCGGCTGACATTGAACCAGTTCTAAGCCGGCTGCGGCTGTTCCGCGTGGTGAATCTCGCGGCGCAGCTGCTTCAGCGTAGGCGTCACGATGGCGATGAAGCTGGCTTCGCGCAGCCGGCGTTGCGCCGGGCTCGACAGCAAATAGCCGGCGGCGCCGGCGTGCAATTGGGCCGACATCGCCGCGCGCAGGCATAGTTCGCTGACCTCTGCGCGCAGCCGCAACACGCGAGGAGGCGCGGCCTGGCCCGCCTCCGCCAGCGGCGCCAGCGTTTTTGCCTCGCGCCACAGCGCGGCCAGTTCCGCCGCCAACTCCTCATAAGAATGATCCAACCAGCGGTTTTGCTCGCCATCGCGCAGGTTGGCGGCCTGGATGTCGTCCAGACAACCCTGCACGATGCCCAGGCCTACCGCCGCTTGAGCCAGTACGAAGCCGGGGCGCACGCGGCGGATGAAGCCGACGAAGGCCGCCGGTTCTGCCAGTACGCGTTCCGAAGGAATCAACACCTGATCCAGCTTCACGCACAAGGTGCGGGTACCGCTCATGCCAGCGATGGGCGGGCCGGCGTTCAACCGTACCCCTGGGGCATCGCAGTCTGCGAGGAAAACCAGTTTGCCGCCGTCGGAGCAGCTTGCCGCCGCGACGAACAGATGGCCGGCGCCTAGGTTGGACACCCACGGCAGTTCTCCGCTGATCCGATACCCCCGAGGGCAGAGCTCGGCGCGCAAGCGCATAGCTTCCAGGCCGGCAAGGTGTTTGATGGCGTTGGACAGGCCGGGGCCGCCCAGCCTGCGGCCGGCGGCCAGCTCGGACAGCATCGCGCTCAACTCCTCCCGCGGCGCGGCATGGCGCAGCAAGTAGACGCAAGCGCTTTGACACCAGGCGAGGAAGGCGGTGCTGCCGCACGCCGCGCCCACCTCGGAGATTGAGGCCATCAGCGTGGCCAGGCCCAGGCCGCTGCCGCCTTGCTCGGCGGGCAACAGGGCGGCGTAGGCGCCGTCCTCGCCCAGGCCGCGCAGCATGGCCTGGGGGTAGAGCGCTTGTTGGTCGATGGCGGCCGCCTGCGGCGCCAACTGTTGACGCACGCGCCGATCAATGCGGCGCAGCAGGGCTAAGGATTCGGCTTGATGCATGGCGCTGGGCAAGGGTAGTTGAAGAATCAGCGGCATTCTGGGCGCGATGGCTGTCGCTGTCCATGCCTACAGCATGGCGTCTGTGTGTATGGATCGCGCGCTCGGGCGGAACTTGGCGGTGTTTCATGGCTCTATTCTGCTTGCCCGTCCCCTGTCTTCATTCACACCGTTCCCGTCGCGCCTATGGCGCGGGAAATCAATATCGCGGAACGGGGAAAGGTTCCAATGAGAGCATCTCCCACCCTTACCCTTGGTCTGCTGCTGGCCGCGCTGGGCCTGGCAGGCCCCAGCCTGGCGCTGGACCTGGATCTCAAACCGGCTCCGACCGAAGCGCCCAGCCCGGCGGTCAAGCCGCTGCCGGGCTGGAGCCAGGGGTATGACAGCAAGCGCTTCAGCTATCCGCCGTCCGAACAAACCCGCAGGCTGGCGGACCAGGCGCTGCAAAGCAAGCAGGAGCCCAAGACGCCCGTGGATTGCCAAAGCCATCCCGGCTACGCCTATTGCGAGCCCAAGAACGCGGAACGCAGCCACATTCCCGCTCCGCGCTCGCCCATGGGCAGCGCAAAGCACTGCGACCAGGACCCCTATGCGCCGCAGTGCGCGGACAGCGCGTTGCAGCTGCACACCCGCAGCAGCAATTGCGCGCCGGACGATAGAAACTGCCAGGGGCTGGGTCTCAGCCTCAAGTGGGGCGACTGAGCCGAGGCCCAGGGCTGGACGAGGCCCGGCAAGCGGGTAAACTGCCGGGCATTGATTCCATTGAGCGGCCGGCATGCGCATTCTCCACACCTCGGACTGGCACCTGGGCCAGCATTTCATCGGCAAAACCCGCCTGGCGGAGCACCAGGCCTTCATCCACTGGCTGCTGGAGCAGGCGGAAAGTCGCCAGGCCGATGCCGTGCTGGTGGCCGGAGACATCTTCGACACTGGCGCGCCGCCCAGCTATGCGCGCGAGCTCTACAACGGCCTGATCGCCCAGGCTCACCGTGCCGGCGTGCAACTGGTGCTGTTGGGCGGCAACCACGACTCCGTGGCCACGCTGGCGGAAAGCCGCGCGCTGCTGTCCTATCTGTCCGCTTGCGTGGTGCCGGCCCTGAGCGAAGACCCTGCAGAACAAGTGTTGATCCTCAAACGCCGAGACGGCGAACCGGGCGCGTTGCTGTGCGCGCTGCCCTATATCCGCCCGCGCGACGTGTTGCGCAGCCAGGCGGGCCAGAGCGCGGAGCAAAAGCAGCAATCCTTGCAGGACGCCATCCGAGAGCGCTACCAGCAGGTGTACGGGCAGGCGCTCCGCCTGCGCGAGCGGCTGGGCCGGCCGCTGCCCATTATTGCCAGCGGCCATCTGACCACGGTGGGCGCCAACGCCAGCGAATCCGTTCGCGAGATCTACGTTGGCGCGCTGGAGGCCTTCCCCAGCAACGCCTTCCCGCCTGCTGACTACATTGCCCTCGGCCACATCCACCGGCCTCAGAAAGTGGGCGGCCACGAACATATTCGTTACAGCGGCTCTCCCATCCCGCTGAGCTTCGACGAAGCCGGCCAGGGCAAGGAGGTGCTCTTGGTGGAGCTGGACGCCCAGGGCTTGCGCGGCGTGACGCCGCTGGAGGTGCCTTGCTTCCAGCCCTTGCGTTCGGTGCGCGGCAGCCTGGCGCAGCTGCCGGCGCTGTTGGCCGAGGCGGTTGAAGCCGGCTCCGCCGAACGGCCGGTGTGGCTGGAAGTCGTGGTGAGCGCCGACGACTACTTGAGCGACCTGTCCGCCCGCGCGCAGGCAATGTGCGCGGAACTGCCGCTAGAGCTGTTGCGCGTGCGGCGCGAGCGCGGGCAGGCCGCCTCAGGACTAGCCTCGACCGCCGGCGAAACCCTGGCAGAGCTGACGCCGCTGGACGTGTTCGAGCGCCGGCTGGCGCTGGAAACGCTGGAGCCGCCGTTACAGGAGCAATTGCGCTTGCGCTACCGCGAAATCCTGGCCTCGCTGCAGGAGGAACAGGCATGAAAATCTTGACCCTGCGCCTGAAAAACCTCAATTCGCTGCAAGGAGAGTGGAAGCTGGACTTCAGCGCCGAACCCTTCGCCGGCAGCGGGCTCTTCGCCATCACCGGCCCCACCGGCGCCGGCAAATCCACATTGCTGGACGCCATCTGCCTGGCGCTTTACCACAAGACGCCGCGGCTGGACGCCGTGACCCAGGGCAGCAACGACATCATGAGCCGGCACACCGCGGACTGCCTGGCGGAGGTGGAGTTCGAAGTCAAAGGCCGGCGTTACCGCGCCTTCTGGAGTCAGCGCCGCGCGCGCGACAAGCCGGACGGCGCGCTGCAGGCGCCCAAGGTGGAGCTGGCCGAAGCCGACGGCGAGATCCTCAGCAGCCAGGTGGCGGACAAGCTCAAGCGCATCGAAGCCATCACCGGGCTGGATTACGAGCGCTTCACCAAATCCATGTTGTTGGCGCAAGGCGGCTTTGCCGCCTTCCTCAATGCCGACTCCAATGCGCGGGCCGAATTGCTGGAGGAACTGACCGGCAGCGAAATCTACGGGTTGATCTCGCAACAGGTGTTTGAACGCGCCCGCGATGCCCGTCAAACCCTGGAGCAATGGCAGGCGCGCGCCGACGGGGTGGAACTGTTGGCGCCGGAGCAGCGTGAGGAAATGGAAGCGAGGCTGGCCGAGCTTGGCGCGGCCTCGCGCCAGGCGCAGGCGGATTGGGAATTGGCGCGCAAGCAGTGGCAGTGGCGCGAAGCTCTTGAGCAGGCGCGGCGTCAGAGCGCGAAAGCCGACGGCGAATGGCGGGAAGCCTGCGAGCGAGAAGCGCAGGCGGAGCCGGAGCTGGCGCGTTTGCGTGGCGACGAACCGGCGCGGCGCATCCAGCCGCAGTGGCGCGAAATGGAACAGGCGCGGGCGGAACTGCGGCGTCTGGAGGCGGAGAGCCAGGCGCTGCGGCAAGAACAAGCGGCGTTGAACACCGACTGGCAGGCCGGCCACTGGCGAGCCTTGAGCCTGGCCCGTCGGTTGGAGCGGACTGAAGGCGCGCGTCTGGACGCGCTCAAGGCCGTGGCGGATGAGCAAGAGGCGGCCGCCCGGCGTCTGGGGCATCACGCTTGTTTGGGCGAACTGCTGGAACGCTGGCGCGCCGGCTTCGAACAACAGGAACGGTTGCGCCAACAGCGCGACGGCTGCGCCGCGCGCATTGCGGAATTGGACGCGCAAACACTGCGCCAGCGGCGGGATCTGGCGGCCTTGAGCGCGGAAGTCGAGGCGCAGGAGCGGCGAGGCCTCGAGGCCGCCGACCAGCTGCGGCGGGTGGAAGAGAACGGGCGCGCGGCGCTGGACGGCCGCAGCCTGGCCGAATGGCGCGAGCAATGGCAGATTACGCTGCGGCAAACCACGGTTTTGCGCGGCCTGGCGACGTTGGCCGCCGAACTGAAGCCGCTGGAAGCGCGGCTGGCCGGCCGGCGCGAGGAGAGGGCTGCGCTGGAAGCCGAACATGCCCGCCATGACGCGGACTTGCAGCGGCTGCGCGCCGATTATCGACAGGCGCAGGAGCAAGCGGCGGACAAACGGCGGTTGCTGGAACAGGAACGGCGTATTCTCAGCCTGGAGCAGCACCGGGCCGCTTTGCGGCCGGGCGAACCCTGCCCGTTGTGCGGCGCCAGCGAGCACCCGGCGGTGGCCGCTTATCAGTCCCTGGACATCGGCGCCGCCGAGGCGGCTTTGAACGCCAAGGAGGCCGCGCTTGAAGCCCTGCGCGAACAAGGCCAGCAGGCCGCGGCGCAACTGGCGCGAGACGAAGCGCGGCTGCGGCAGTTGGATGAATCGACGGAACAGGAGCAAGCGCGCCGCGAGCGTTTGGCTGAGCAATGGCTGAGCGAGGGCGCGCCCTGGGGGCTGACGGACGGGGACTGGAGCGGGCCCAGGCTGGAACAAGTCAGCCAGGATGCCGAGCGGCTGCAACAGCGGCAGGAAAGCGCGCTGCGCGCCGCGGAACAGGCGGAAGCGGCGCTGGAACAGGCGCGCGGGGACGCGCGGCGTCAGAGCGAGGCCGTCCAGGCGCTGAGCCAGGAGCGGGTGTTGCAACAACAAGGTCTGCAGAATCTGGAGCAAAGCCTGCACACGCTGCGGGGCGAGCTTGCGCAGCGCGAGGCCGAGTTGCGGGAACTGGCCGATGGGCGCGACGCCGACATCGTCGCCGCGGGATTTGTTGCGCCGGAATCCGGACGGGAGGCGGGCTGGCTGGAACAGCGCGCCGCCGACTGGCAAGCCTGGAAGGATTTGGAGCAGGCCCGCCGGCAAGGGGAGGCAGACGCGAAGGTCCAGGCCGCCGCGCATCGGTTGGCCGGCGAACGCGTTGCGGATTGGGAAGCGCGTTGGCGGAAGCTGGAGCTGCCGGACGGCGCGCCCTTGCCGGACGATGCCGACGTCGAGGCCGCTTGGCTGGCCGCCGTCGCGGATTGCGAGGCGCTGGCGCGGAGCTTGGCCCGGAATCGGGGTGCGCTGGAACGGACGGAAAGCGACGCCGTGCGCCAACGGCAACGCGCGGAGGAGGCGGAGCAGGCTTGGGACAGGACCTTGGACGCCAGCCCGTTTGCGGACGCCGCCGCCTTCCTGGCGGCGGCCTTGCCGGAGGAGGAGCGCGAGCGTTTGGGCGCATTGAGCCGACAACTGGAACAGGAGCGGCTACGCGCTGCGGCGTTGCGGCAGCAGGCAGCGGAACGGCTGGAAACGCTGGAGCGGGAAAACGTTTCAGACCAACCAGAGCCGGAGCTGCGCCAGCGAATGGAGGCGCTGGACGCCGAGAGGCAACGCCTGGCCGGCGAGGACGGGGCCTTGCGCGCCTTGCTGAACAACGATGCCGCGCGCCGTGACGGCCAGCGAGAGCTGTTTGCCCGCATCGACGGCCTGCGCGACGAGGCGGATGTCTGGCAGCGGCTGAACGGCTTGATCGGCTCCGCCGCCGGCGACAAATACCGCCGCTTTGCTCAAGGCCTGACGTTGGAGCATCTGGTCACGCTGGCCAACCGCCATTTGAGCCGGCTGCACGGCCGCTATTGGCTGCGCCGCCGCGCAGACGGCGAGTTGGAGTTGGAAATTGTAGACAGCTGGCAGGCTGATGCGGCGCGGGACACCCGTACCCTCTCCGGCGGGGAAAGTTTCCTGGTCAGCCTGGCGCTGGCACTGGCGCTATCCGACCTGGCCAGTCACAAAACCTCGATCGATTCCCTGTTTCTGGACGAAGGCTTCGGCACCCTGGACGGCGAAACGCTGGAACTGGCGCTGGACGCTTTGGACGCGCTCAATGCCGGCGGCAAAACCATAGGCGTGATCAGTCATGTGGAGGCGCTGAAGGAGCGCATCCCGGTGCAGATCCGGGTCAGCCGCGCGGGCGGCGCCGGTTGCTCCGTGCTGGCGGTAAGCGGCTGAGAACCCGTTCACGGTCTGCTTCGCGTAGAACGCCTTGCCTCGCTCTTGCTCGCGAGAGCTAAAGGCGTTCTATTGGGCAGATTTAGCCGGAGGCGAAGTCGGAGAGGGCGGCGCCGTCCATCCGGTAGCGCACCCATTCCGCCTGCGGCTTGGCGCCGATGGACAGGTAGAAATCGATGGCCGGCTGGTTCCAGTCCAGCACGCTCCATTCAAAGCGGCCACAGCCTTGCTCCACCGCCAGCTGTGCCAGGCGGCGCAGCATCAGCTTGCCGGCGCCGCCGCCGCGCTGCCGCGGCGAAATATACAGATCCTCCAGGTACAGCCCCTTCTTGGCTTGCCAGGTGGAGTAGCTGAAGAAGTAGACGGCGTAGCCGGCCGGCTCGCCGTCCACTTCGCAGATCAACGCCCGCGCCGGGCTGTCCGCGCCAAACAGACTGGCGACGATGCCGGCCTCGGTGGCGGCAACCTGATCGCCGGCGCGTTCGTAAACGGCCAGCTCCTTGATAAAGCGCAGAATCAGCCCGGTGTCTTGGGCCTGGGCGGGACGGATGTGGATGGACATGGGCAGGGCCTGAATCGTAGTGAACGGATAAACCGCTATACTACGGCCAAGACAAACTGCATGTGCTGCATTGTTTTCAATTCATGATGAACATTTTGCATTCCGATCTGCGCCGTTTGGATCTCAACCTGCTGCTGGTCTTCGACGCGCTGCTGCGCCAGCGCTCGGTCAGCGCCGCCGCCGACGAACTGGCGATGAGTCCGTCCGCGTTCAGCCACGCGCTGGCGCGGCTGCGGGCCGCCTTGGGCGACGATCTCTTCGTCCGCATCGGCAATGCGATGCAGCCCACGGCCTACGCCGAGCGGCTGGCCGGCGCGGTGAGCGCCGCGCTGGAAACGCTGTCGCAAGGGCTGGCTCAGGCCGGCGGCTTTCAGCCGGAACGCAGCGAGCGCGCCTTCGTGATGGCGGTGACCGACTACACCGCCTTCGCGGTGATGCCGCGCCTGCTGGCGGGTTTGCAGCGGGCCGCGCCGCGGCTGCGATTCAAGCTGGTGCACTCGCGCGGCCGCGAGTCCGCCGAGGATCTGGCCGCTGGACGCATCGACTTCGCCCTGGGCTATGTAGAAGACATCGCGGAACCCGCTGCCGGGATCGAAAGCTTCGATTGGCTGGAGGACCGCTACGTGGCCATCGTCAGCCGCGCCCACCCCGACATTCGCGGCAGCCTCAGCCTGGAGCAATACCTGGCGGCGCGCCACGTGGTGGTGACGCCGTGGGGCGAAACCCGCGGCGGCATCGATCGGGCGCTGGAGCGGCGGGGCCTGCGCCGCGACGTGGCGCTGCAACTGCCGTCGGTGCTGGCCGCGCCTTTCATCATCGCGGAGTCAGACTGGGTCATGACCCTGCCGCGGCTGGCGGCTGAGGCCTTGAGCCAGGCCGCGCCCATCGTCGTCCACCCCGCGCCTTTCGATATTCCGTCCTACACCCTCAAGGTCTATAGTCACGCCCGGCACGGCCGCAGCGCCGCCCATGATTGGCTGCGCGCGCAATTGCGCGCCTGCGCGCCCTTGCTCCAGGACTAGCCGATCCTCGTCGCCTTGATATCGGTCATAGCCTTTCCCATGAGGGAAAACCCCCTGGGCGCAATGACAGGCTCGGCGTTGCTTGAGCCCGCAATGCGCTTATCATGTGGCTTCAACCATGCGCGGCCAAGACGGGCCATCGCCCAGGGCGGCTGCGAGAGGAGAAGCCGATGCAAGCAGAATGGAGCGGCCTGGACCGCTATTACACCGCGGCGCTGCAGGTAGAGGACAGCGCCTTGAACAGCGCCTTGTCGGCCAACGCCGCCGCCGGCCTGCCGGCGCAGGACGTGTCGCCGCTGCAAGGGCGCTTTCTGCACATCCTGGCGCGTTTGATGCAGGCGAAGCGGGTGCTGGAGATTGGCACCCTGGGCGGCTATAGCACCATCTGGCTGGCGCGTGCGCTGCCGCCCGGCGGTAGGGTGGTGACGCTGGAAGCCAATCCCGCGCATGCGGACACGGCGCGGGCTAATCTGACCGCCGCCGGCGTGGCGGAGAAGGTTGAGCTGCGCGAAGGGCCGGCGCTGGACAGCCTGCCGCTGCTGGCCGGGGGCGAACCCTTCGACCTGATCTTCATCGACGCCGACAAGCCCAATAATCCGGCTTATCTGGAGTGGGCCTTGAGGCTGGCGCGGCCCGGCGCCGCCATCGTCGGCGACAATGTGGCGCGCGGCGGCGCGGTGGCCAATGTGGTCAGCCAGGACCCCAGCGTGCGCGGCGTACGCCGTTTCCTGGAAGACATGGGCGCCGAGCCGCGGCTGACCGCAACCGCGCTGCAGACGGTAGGCGTCAAGGGTTGGGACGGGTTTTCCATCGCCATTGTCAATGAAATGGCCTGAGAACCTGTTTACGAACCGCTGAGCGTTGTGAGACGTGGCACGGGGAGTACCGTTTCAGAATGCTCATGCGCCACTTGCACACTCCGCTTCTTCAGCCATTTTCGCCTTGTCTCGCCTTGGCTCGCGAGATCGTAAACACGTTCTGAGCGCCGGTTCATGGGCGAGCAAACCGGCGCCCGCGCTCAAGAGCCGGCGGAATCCAGCGCCGGATCCGTGGCCGTCTGCTCCGCTTGCGCCTGGCCGGCGCCGCGCAGGAACAGCGCCACCACCAATGCGCTGAGCACGGTGAGGCCGGACAGCACCGTCAACAGCCGCTGGAAAGCGGCGGCGTAGCTCTGGCTTAAGGTTTCCGGCGACAGGCCGGGCAACAGCTTGCCGGTGGCGGACAGTTTGCCCAAGGCGCCCTGGCTGGCGGCCGCGGCCAGAGTCTGCGGCTCCACCGTGGACACAGCGGCCAGCCGCTGTTGCAGCAGCGCCGCCAGCAGCGCGCCCACCAGGGCCAGCGCAATGCCTTCGCCCGCCACCCGCGTGGTGCTGAAAATCCCGGCGGCCATGCCGGCGCGCTCCTTGGGCACCACGCTGACAGCCAGGCCATCCATCAGGCCCCAGGGCAGACTGATGCCCACGCCTATCAGCACCAAGGGCCACAGCGTCTGCTGCAACGCGGACAGTTGCGGGTAACGGCTCAGCCACCACAACCCCAGCGCGCACAGCAGCAAGCCGCCGGCGGACAAAGCCGCAGCAGAAAACCAGCGCGTCAGCCAGGCCGCGCACAACGGCAGCGCCAGCATGGGCGCGGACAAGGCCAGCATCACCCGGCCGGCCTCCGCCTCGCTAACGCCCTCCGCGGCCACCAGACGCAGCGGCAACAGCACCAGCAACACCACAAAGGCGTAAGCCGGCGCGGCGGCCAGGCATTGGACGCCAACGAAGCGCGGGTAACGGAACAGGCTCAGGTCCAGCATCGGGCGCGCCGCGCGGCGCTCCAGCGTCACGAATAGCCAGAACGCCGCCGCGGACCCCAGCAGCAGGCCAATCACCAGCGGGCTGTTCCAGCCCCGCTCCGGCGCGGCCAGCGCGCCGTAAGTCAGCAGGCTCAGCGCCAGCGTGAAGCTGAGCGCGCCCGGCCAATCCAGGCCAGTGGCCTGCGGATCGCGCGATTCACGCATGCAATAAGCGGCCAGCCCCAAGGCGAGCAGCCCCACCAAGCCGGCCAGCGCGAAAATCGCGCGCCAGCCCAAGGCCTGAATCAGAAGACCGCACAGCAAAGGGCCGAAGGCCAGGCCGATGCCGAAGGTGGTGCCTATCAGGCTGAAGGCGCGCGTGCGCGCCGCGCCGGCGAAGCTTTGCGCCAGCGCCGCCAGTCCGCTGGCGAAGGACAGCGCCGCGCCCAGGCCCTGGACCGCGCGCCATATATCCAGCCATAGCAGGCTGCCCACCAGGAACAAGCCCAGCGAGGACAGCGAGAACAAACCGACGCCCAGCAGAAACACCCGCTTGCGGCCGTATTGATCGGCCAGCGCGCCGGCCGCCATCAGGCTGCCGCCGAAGGTGAGCATGAACGCGTTGGTGACCCAGGTTAGCGCCAGCGCGTCGCCGCCCAGCTCACGGCCTATCGCCGTCAGCGCCAGCGCCGGGCCGGTGAAGCTGAGCGGCATGGTCAAGGCGGCTAGGCATACGGCGGCCAGGGTTAGAAGATGGGCGCCTTGGGAGGGCGCCGGTTTGGAAAGCTGCATGAGTTCGCCTTTTCAAAGAGTGGGACAAGCGCCCGCGCGCTGCTTGCGGGCGGATACGGATGGTCATTGGGCGAAAACATGATAATTTGGCGGCAATTGACGAAAAATAGGCTATTCGTCCAAACTAGGCGGACAAAAACTCCGCAATAAGGGCGTTTCATGGATAGTTTGAGCGGCTTGGCCGCCTTTGTGCGCGCCGCCGAGGCGCAAAGCTTCGTCGGCGCCGGCCGCGCGCTGGGGGTGTCCTCGTCCGCCGTGGGCAAGAGCGTGGCGCGGTTGGAAGAGAAGCTGGGCGTGCGGCTGTTCCAGCGCAGCACCCGCCACGTGCGGCTGACGGCGGAGGGCGAGCTGTTCTACGAACGCTGCCGCCGCATTCTGGACGACATTGACGACGCCGAGGCCGAATTGGCGCAAAGCCGCGCCACGCCGCGCGGCAAGCTGCGGGTCAGCCTGCCGGTGATAGGCTATCGGATGCTGCTGCCCATCTTGCCGGACTTCATGCAGCGCTATCCGGAAGTGGAGCTGGATCTGGACTTTTCGGACCGCATGGTGGACGTGATAGAAGAGGGCTGGGACGCGGTGGTGCGCAGCGGTCCGCTGGCGGATTCCCGGCTGATGGCGCGGCCGCTGGGACCGTTCCGCCTGCTGGTGGTGGGCTCGCCTGGCTATCTGCGTGAGCGCGGCACGCCGCAAAGCCCGGAGGAGCTGGCACAGCACGCCTGCCTGCGCTACCGCTTTCCCAGTACCGGCAAGCTGCAAACCTGGGCGCTGGACGGCACGCCGTCCGGTCAGGACTGGCCGCCCAGCAGTGCCATGAGCTGCAACAATATCGAGGCGCTGATCTGCGCCGCCAGCCAGGACCAGGGCCTGGCTTACCTGCCGGATTTCATCGTGCGCGACGCGCTGGCCGCCGGCCGGCTGCAAACCGTATTGGCGCCTTACCTGAACCAGACCGGCCTGTTTCACGTGGTATGGCCATCCAGCCGCCAGCTGTCGCCCAAGCTGCGCGTCTTTGTCGATTTTCTATGCCAGCGGCTGTTCGCGCCGCCGGACGGAACCGCGGCCGCGAAGCCTACACGCCGCGCTGACGGCGGAACGCCCACCAGCCGGCCAGCAGGCTGAAACTGGCCACCAGCAGCACCAGCACCCAGAAACCGTGCGGGTGATTGGCCAAGGGCACGCCGCCCACATTCATGCCAAAGAAGCCGGCGACGATATTGATGGGGAGCGCCAGCACCGTCACCAAGGTCAGCGTGAACAGGGTGCGGTTGCTTTGCTCGTTCAGGCGCGCGGCCAGCTCTTCCTGCAAGAGCTTGATGCGCTCCACCAGCGCTGACAGGTCGTTCAGCGTCAGCGCGAACTCCTCCGACGACTGGCGCAGCGCCTGCGCATCGGCGGCGTCCAGCCAGGCCGGCGGCCGGTTCAGCAGGCGGAACAGCGCGCTGGGCTCCGGCGCCAGCAGGCGCTGCAAGCGCACCAGCGAGCGGCGCATCGCCGCCAACTGCGCGCGCTGATCGTCCAGCCTTTGCGCCAGCAGCCGGTCCTCCAGCACATCCACTTGCGCGCCGCTGGTCCGCACGATGCCCGCCAGCGCATCCGCCTGGTTCTGCAGCAAATGCACCAGCAAGGCCGCCGGCGAACGGAAAACCGCGCCGCCGCGCACCGCCGCGCGCAGCCGGTCCACCGAATGCAGCGGTTTGACGCGGGCGGTGATCAGCACCCGCGGCTGCGCATGCGCCCACAGGGTGGCGATGTCCGACGAGGCTAGACCAAAGCTGAAGGCCACATCGTTGATCACCGCCAGCAAGGCCAGATCCAGCAACTCGATGCGGGTAGAGTTGGAACCGCCGCGCAAGGCCTCGAAGAAATCCTCCTGCAGCGGCAAGGCCGCGCGCAGCCAGCGCTCGCTGGCGGCATTGG
Organism: Chromobacterium sp. Rain0013; assembly: GCF_015291765.1. Taxonomy (NCBI): domain Bacteria; kingdom Pseudomonadati; phylum Pseudomonadota; class Betaproteobacteria; order Neisseriales; family Chromobacteriaceae; genus Chromobacterium; species Chromobacterium sp. Rain0013. The sequence goes on along the minus strand of NZ_CP031514.1, from coordinate 3,360,901 downwards.
CCAGATTGAAATGCAGCCATAGAAAGGCGTCGCCGTCCGGCGGCGCGCGCAGCCAGGCTTGCGCCTGAGCGGAATCGATCTCTTCGCCGGCGCAATCCGGATGAAAACGAAAGCCGCAGATCAGCCCGGCCTGGTCCGAGCCGTATTGCTGCTGGGTAATGGTGTGGTTCATGGCGCGCGGCCGACATGATGGAATACAACTCAGCTTAGGCGCGGCGAATGACGGAATGGTGACGATGAGATGACGGGCGGCCTTGAAGCCTGTTCAGGGCCTCATCTTGAAGTGAGCCAGGGCCACGTTCTTGAGTAGCTGTTTTTCTTGTTTGGGGGAATGAAAAAGTGGGGGTATGCGGCAAGCGAGCTTATTCTGAGCGGAAATGAACACTACGCAGTAAAACAAGGCGGCGAATAAGCCTTCCATAATCAGGGCGGAGGCAAAAGACATCCCTAATGCAACAAGATGTGAGGAAGCGGTAGGGTGATAGTTTCTTAATAAAAACCCGGATAGTATCGAGACAAAAAATATAAGCTGCATCGCGATACTTGGCCCGCTCTGGCTTAGCTTATTGATAAAAAAGGCTTTGCGATCAGTAATGGTGTTGACAATGAGAAAAATAGACGCGCCCCCTTTTTAGAAAACTCGCTGGTGGTCAGTATGACGGCTTCGTTAAACTTTTGAATGTGGATCTTAAGGCTATTAATGGGAATGAGTAAAAACAAAAACCAGCAAGCCATGGCGGACAGGGAGGGTCTGCCAATGTAGTAGGCGGAAATAATGAAAATGCTGGGAAAAAGCAGCGCTGATAGAGCGAGTGTAACGAAGGAAATAGCTCTGGCGACAATGGTTTTTTTCTGAGCCTTCATGACCCAGAGATTAACTCCTGTGAGAACTATGGCGATGGCGAGGTAGACTGAGGCTATGGTCCATGAGGTTTTGACGTTTGAATGACTCGCCTTATAGGTCATGGCCAGAGCAGAGGGAACCATCAGCCATGAAAAAAATATTGCCGCCTTGGAAGGCGCGTTTGGCGATGGCCTTATGTTTTTTTGTTTAGCCATTAATGTTTAAAAGATTGTATAGGTTCATGGGTTCATTGAGGCATCGCGATAATAGGGGTCGTCAGGGGGGACTAGGCATTGCTTTTCCACACTCTCGGGCCAGACAGGGATGTTACTTGTTCGCATTGCAAGCCATCTATCAGGATAGGTAGCTATATAAATCAATAAAAACGCCAGCCTCACCGACAAGGGCATGGTGTTTACATAAAAATCATTGCGCTGCACACCAAACCAAAATGCTTCTCTTTGCTTAGCAATCGGCAGGCAAGCTTTGACTTCCTGGATGACGCTGGCGGGGCCATCCTCCATATAGCGGCGGATGAACTCCCAATGCTGTTTCAGCAGCTCCCGGTCTTTCGCCCCTACCGCCAACTCTGAGAAGGCGAAAGTGGCGGACACCTTGCCTTCCGCATCCAGCTTGTGGGCCTGAATCTCCCAGGTATTGCTTTTGCCCAGACCCAGGCAAAAAAACTGTGGTCCCAGTCAAACTCCACGATCTTTCCTCCGGGTTGGAACGCGAATATTTTCCTGGATTTCCTGTTTAGACGGATCGGGTAGTGGGTCAGCGCGAAGGCCTCTTTTCTTAACAGCCAGATCAAGATGCTGCCTATCAAGCCGGGGCCAAACAGCAGCAGCAACACCGCCTGGGTCCAGGCTTGTTGCTGGGAATAATAGGGACTGGTACTGGCGCCGCTGGCAATCAGGATGAAATCCAGCGCGATAGTAGCGCAGCCTATGGGAACGATGTAGAAGATGGCCAGCAGCACGCTACTCATCACGCCCTTCCAGCGGAAATACTTGTCCACCAGTTCTAGATAAGTGCTGTTGATCCTGATTACGGCCAACTGATAAGCCAGTGGTAAATCCAGTTTTTGGTGGATGTTCAGAGCGTGCTCAAGCTCTAAACGGGTCAAGGGGCGGTTGATGGCGTATTTTTGATATAAGCCGGTATATTCCATGGTTGTGAGGGAGTAATGGACGTCATGCCCGTCTAGATTGGGTTCAGTAGTTGAAATACATTACGCCAAATGCACCAGGGTCACCTGGTTTGCGCTTTGTGCGTTTGGGGAGGTCGATATTGTCGGGGTCTGGCAATCCTAATGCTTTAAAAACCTGCGTGGCCGCGTGCACGTACATCATAAATTTTCTTCCAGTGACGAGCGAGTATGTTCCTAGGAATAGATAATACATAAATATAGTCGCATACAAATACTCTGCTCCAAAAAAAGAGAACAGTTTCTCTTTCCCCCGATAAGATCAAATATTGTAAATAATATCGGGATAAATATGGTCGCCAAGAAAGTTGTTGCTAGAAACCACCACTTGTTGATGGTGGTGATGTGAGATTTTTTGCCGCGAGAGCAATGTGGGTATAAGGCAATGGTGCAGTCTTGAGGTCTCGCAATGGCGATGATTTCAAAGTAGCCCTCTTGGAATGTACCGATTAGTTCTACTTCATCTCCATTTTTAAATGGGCTAAACCATACCCAGCCTTTTGCGGGGTGCCCATTAACTTCCATCTCAACGTAGTCGGCCTGCTCGCGTAAGTTGGTTGCATCCCTGGCGGTATTGGCCGCGATGCCAGCAGCTCCTGCCAAGGCTCCTGCAATGGCTGACAGGCTCATGATGTTGCGGTCGCGGTCGGTGAAGAAGAAGTTGGCCATCTCTCGCGTTTTTTTGTAGCGGGAAATTTTACCGCGGATTTTGCCTAGCTCTGTAGAGGAGGTAAGGGGCGCTAAGCTGTTGGGTGATGACGCAGCCATATCTGGGGCTTAGTAGTTGAAATACATCACGCCGAATGCGCCAGGATCACCTGGTTTACGTTTAGTGAGCTTGGGTAAGTCCGTGTTATCGGGGTCTGGAAGTTTCATTGTTTTAAAAACTTGTGTTGCGGCTTTGACAAACATCATGAATTTTTTTCCAGTCACAAATGAATATATCCCAAATAATGCATAGGAAGCAATGCCGATGTATATGTAATTAAAGTTGATGAGCGATTTAAACAGCTCAGATGAGATAAAGAGGTCGACAATAAAGAGGAAGGCCGGGAATGCGATCCATAACATAAAAGATACAGAGAGCGCCCACCATTTTATAATATTTTTTATATGTGAATTTTTCCCTCTGGAACAATGGGGGTAGAGTGCAATGATCCGATCTTTTGGCCTTAAGATGGCGATAATTTCAAAATAACCCTCCTGTTGTGTTCCAATGACTTCTACTTCATCTCCTGCTTGAAAGGGGCTAAACCAGACCCAGCCTTTCGCCAGCTGGCCATCAACGTTCATTTCAACATAGTCAGCCTCTTCGCGTAGATTTGCTGCATCTCTAGCCGTGTTTGCCGCCATGCCAGCTGCGCCAGCTAGAGCCCCTGCTATGGCGGCTAAACCCATGATGCTGCGATCATGGTCGGTAAAAAAGAAGTTGGCTAGGTCTCTGGTTTTTCTGTAGTGGGAAATTTTTCCGCTGATTTTACTTAGCCCAGTGTCTGGGTTGTGGTTGATAGTGCTATCTACAAGCATGATGATTTATCCTAAACTTGTTCAGCTGTCTTTGGCTTGGTGAGGATTTTGTCCAAAGACTGAGTTAGGTTGGTAATATTGTTTGGTGCTTTGGGATTTTTGTGATCAACACCAAATGGTGTTTGGCTGATCCATATCTGTAGATCATCCTCCTCTAATGCCCAAATGATACCTTGTACAACAAAAACAGTTAATGTGATCCAACTTCCTACAGTCATGAAGATGATGCGGCTCGCCAGTATTGCGGTAGCCCGTGCTCCAATGATTGCAGAAGTTTCTGCAATCGCAACATTGCTGCTTACTCGCATAACTATAGGCGCTGCATAGGTGAATGTTGATAGGGCAGATACGCTTAGTCCGGCAAATCCAATAAATGCCTTAAATGTGTAAAGATAGGCTATTGAATTTTGTCCCTTCTTGTAGGCGCTTTCTGCTCCCTGTGCATCTTGAATGACTCCGATTCCATTCGCTGCAGCCATCAACAAACCGCCCATCAGTTTTAGGCGCTGTATGCTGCGGGCTTGCTCGCCGCCCTGCATGACCTTGCTCAGGGGCAGGCTCATGATATCGATGGCCTGGGCCGTCAAGGCCAGGCCAGAGGCGGCCAGGCTGGCGTAGACAGCGCCGTCCTTCTCGTTTTGCAGCAACAAACGTCCCAGGTAGACCCCTTCTATCATCATCACGAGCAGAGTCAGGCGGGCGTCCTTGACCACGGACAGATGGTCTTTGGGCTTCTCCACCCGCAGCTTATTGTAGGCCTGCTGCAGTTTGGCCCCCTGAGTCCGGCGGTATTCAGCCTCTTTGCGCAATGCTTTTTGCAAGCGTTTGTTCTTGGTGCGTTGGCTTGGCTCTTTTTTCCTGTTGAGGTCTGCGCGTTGGCGGAAATCCGCATACTCGGCGGCCACCAAGGCCTTGATGTCGGCGGTGCTGACCAGCGCGCGGCAAGCCAACACCATTTGCAGCAGCTTTTCGCCCAGATAGATCTCGGCCTTGTCCAGTTTTAGGGCTGCGCCGGCGCGGCCGGCGGCTGGAGCGAAGGCCTTGATGATGGAGTTGCCGGCGGTAACGATTACGTGGTCTATCTGCCCGGTGCGCGCGGTGAGGAGGCTGACCCCGAAGGCGGTTTTGCCTTGGGGGCTGCGGGCTTCAAGGTTGTTCTCGTACAAGGCGGCATTTTCCTTGTACATGTCCAGCAGCTTCTGGAAATAGTTCTTGGTGGTTTCTATGGTGTGCACCGCCGCGTCGCTATACGGCGTGTCCTGGTTCTGCTTGGCGTCCTTCAGCGCGGTTTTCAGCTCGGTTGCTATTTTCTTCTGATTGAGCGCCAGAGCGCGATAAAGCACATTGTTGCGCGCTATCGCCACGTCCTTGGCCCAGGCTTCCAGTTTGGCCTGCCCGCTGATGGTGACGTTGATGCCGCTGATGGCGTGGCCGATGACGGCTTCGAACTCGATGCCGTCCTTGGGATCGGCGTCGTGGTAGTCCTCCAGCGTATCCAGGAACAAGGGCGCTTGCAGCCAGCGCAGCAGGGCGCCCACGGTTTTGTTCTGGCGCTCGCGGATGGCGGTGTCCAGCTCGTTTTGGAATTTCTGGAAGTTGGACAGGCGGTCCGGGTCGATTTTCTTGCGATATTTGGGCCAGCTGCGGTCGCCAGCTTGTTCGATGTTATTGTCGTAGTTTTCGCCGCGTTTGCTTCGGAAGGCGGCCACCTTGGCTTTGAGCGCGGCAATCTGCTGGCTGCGTTGCGGTTCTGGGACGCGGCGCAGATCGATGGCGTCCAGTTCGTTGGGCGCGATAGAGGCCGGGATTTGCCAGCCAGCCCATTGGTCTAGCAGGTTGCACACTTCCAGGCGCTGGCGCTTCAGCACCGGGTCTTGCAGTTTGGCGATGGCGGAGCGACGCTGAGCCATAACGGCCGGGTTGTACCAGGTGGAGGTATCGCGCCGCATCATGTCGTCCTGGAATTTCTCCTGACCTTCCTGGGCCTGGGCGCTCAGTGATTGCCGGATGTTTTCCAATGCCTGGATTGTGTGCAATTGGAAGCCGCGTTCCTCGGCAAATAGCAATGCCAGGCCGGCGCTGTCGTTGACATAGCCGTTAAGCTCCTGGGCGGTGCCGATGGCGTCCCACAACGCCAGGATGTGCGGGGTATTGCTGCCGCCGCTTTTCTTGGCGCGCGCCTGCATGAATTGCAGGCTTTCCTCGGCCTTGCCGCGGCGCGCGTGGATGGGGTAGCGTGTATAGTTTTTGTCCACCCGGGCCTTGTCGTAGCTGCCGTCTTCCTTGCTGAAGGCTTCGGTCTTGGGGTTGTAGGCCAGTTGGGCGGGCTGGTAGCCAGGGTGGTATTCCATCACCGCTTCGATCGCGGCCTTGCTGGCGGTGGTGCCGTGGGCGTTGGAGCTGCCGGTGGCCATGGCCTTGGGGTCTATCGCCTGCATGCGGGCGGCGCGCAGCTTGGCGTCCTGGGCGTAGCGCTGCAGTGTCAGGTCACCCCATTTGTATTCGCTGAAGGCGATCCAAGTCGGGCCGCATTTTTCCGGCTGTTCGATGATCAGGTGGTGCAGCCGGCTATTGCTGTGGCCGGCGGTGCTGCAAACCACGCTTTCCCCGGCCGCTTTCGCCGCCTTGGGCGAGGGCTGTTTCAGCAGAACGCCGTCTTCGGTGACGCTATAGCATTCCCATAGATTGGAGCCACGCGCGTGCTTAGCATAAAACAAGTAGACGAAGCCGGCGCGCAGGGTGCGCAGCGCGTAATGGAAGTCCGCGTCCAGCGCGATGTCTTTGACTTTGTCGGCACAGGCCCAGGCGGGCAGGGTGGCTTTTACCGTTTTGGGCACCGGCGCGTAGCGTACCGGCATGATGGGCAGGCCGCTGGCCTGACAGGCTTTACACAGTTGGCTCATGATTGGCTGTGGTCCGGGATATGGGGTGCGTGATGTTGGCTGCGCTCAGGCGCTGGCGGCGATGGCCGCCCAGTCCGTTTCGCTGAGCGAATCCGTCAGCCCGCTGTAGAAGTCGTCCGCCTCGCGCCCCGCCAGCAGCGCTTGCACGCGGGGGTGCAGATAGAAACGGGGATGAACGGTGATGGCGTGCAGGGCGAAGCGGGACAAGTCCTCCTCGTCGTCAAAGCCTAGCGCGCTGGCATGGCGCAAGGCGGTGAAGGCGTGCAGGCGCGCGCTTTCCAGCTTGCCGTCGTCGCACTCCGGCGCTAGCTCGCGCCAGGCCAGCAGCGCGCGGTTGAGCGGGCCGATGCGCGCGATGTCTTCCCACAGGTCGGGTTCCCAGCGCGAGAGCGGGCGCGGCGCGCCCGCGACAGTTTGCGTCGGCTCCAGGCAAATGAGTTCGCCGGCTGGGTCCAACAGCCACCAGCGGCTGACCGAGCCCAATAGGCCGCGCTGCTGCGCGGCGTTCAACAGCGGCCACAGCGCCCAGCTTACCGCCGGGTCGTGCAGGCGCAAGAGATGGGTTTCGCCATTGGGCGTGCGACGTATCATTTGCCGGCCGATATGGGCGGCTGCCAATTTGGCGGAGCCGGCGATTTCCAGCCAGCCGGCCACGCGCCGGCCTTGCCCCTGCGTCAGCGCGTCCGGCTCGGTTTCCGCCTGCGCCTGGGCGATGCTGTCGGCCAGCGCCGGCGCGCCAGCGATCAGCGGCAGCCAGGCCGGCTGGCGCGCCGGGTCCAGTTGCGTGTGTTTCAGCGGCACGGGCAGGCCTTGCTGCCGGACTTGAGCGTCCAGTTCGGCCTCGGCTCCCGCCAGCGGGCGGCTGGGTGCGTCCAAGGCCAGCAATAGTTGCGCGCCGGCCTGCTGGCGGGCTTGCAACTGCCGCAGAATGGCGGCGTGTTGATTGGATGTTTGCATGGCTTACCCCAGGCGCACGGTAGCGGATTGGGTGGCGGCGGCGCTGTCCAGCGCTTGCTCGCAGCCTTTGTTGAATTTGGGCAAGGGCGCGTTCAGGCTGGTGGGGCCGCTGAGGTTGTGGCTGGCGCCTTTCACCGTCACGGTGCCGGGGCAGTGCACTTCAATATCGCCGCCCTTGAGCCGGATGTAGCCGCCGCCGGCGGTGACCAGGATCTCCTCCTTGGCGGTGATGACGATGCGTTCCTTGCAGGAGGTGATGGTCACGTCCTTGTCCGCGGTCACTTCGATAGTGTCGCTTTGCGCCTGCATTTGAATTTTGCCCTTGGCGGCAATCAGCTTCAGCGCGATCTTGTCTTGCAGGCCGGTGACAAACAGGCTGATCTTGTCGCCGACGTTGTGAATCCAGCGCCGGCCGCTGGTTTGGTTGGTGTCCCGCTGCGCCACCAGGTCCAGATTGGTTTCCGCGGCCAGGGTGTGGCTCTGTTGGCTCAGGCTGGCGATGCCGGCCGGCGCGGACAGGATGAGCAAGGGCTGGCGGCCGGAGATGTCCTGGCCGGTTTTACCTTCTTTGTCGGTATTGGTTTCCGCCTCCCACGCTTTCAGCGCCGCTTGCTGATGCTGCAGATGACCGATCAGCTGCTTGCCTTCCCGCTTATTGTCGTCGCCTATGCCTTCCGGCCCGGTTTCCATGGTGTCGGCCTGCTGGCCAGTGGCGGTGTCGCCCAGGCTTTGGCTCAGGGCCAGGGCCGCGTCCAGCTGGCTTTGCGCCTGTTCGCGCGCCAGCTGTTTGCCGGACGCGCCGTTCTGCGCTTCGGTGCTCAGCAGCAGGCCGTGGCCGGCGCGGATGGCGCCGTGCTGGTCGGTTCTGAGTTCGAAGCCGTCGCCGCGCGGCTCGGCCTTGCCGTTGCTGCGCGGGTGGGTGAGGAAGCCCTGGTTGAGTTGGGTTTTGCCCGGTTCACTCGATAGCTTGGTTCTGACTTCACCGGGGGTGTCGTCGAACAGCAGTTCGTTGTACTGGCCGCCCTGGTGTTCTTTGGATTTGATGCCGGACAGGGTTTTGTTGGCCGGCAAGGCGCCGGCGCCGCTGAAGTCCGGCGGCGGGTGGCTGCCGTTGTAGAGCACGCCGGTGATCACCGGGCGGTCGATGTCGCCTTCGATGAAATCGACCAGCACTTCCTGGCCGATGCGCGGGATGAATTGGTGGCCCCAGCCGGCGCCGGCGCTGGGCATGACCACGCGCAGCCAGCAGGAGGATGTGTCGTCCAGGTTGGCGCCGATGCTCGGGTGTTCGTCCGGCCGTTGCCAGTGGAATTGCACCTTGATGCGGCCGTGCTGGTCTGTGTGGACTTCCTCTCCTTGCGGCCCCACCACGGTGGCGGTCTGCACGCCGCGGGATTTGGGCTTGGCCAGCTCGGTGTGGGCGTAGGCCGGGGTCAGCGGCACGCCGCGGCGTTGGGCGTCGAACTCGGCGCGGAAGGGTTGGGCGTCTTTCTCTCCCGCCAGCGCTTTGAGGTCCGCCGGCAGGTTGTTGCGCGCGCTCAGGGTTTGGCGGGTGACGACGAATTCGCGCTGTTCGCTGCTGTCGCCGTCGTGGGCCGGGTGGTCGTCCAGGCGGAACCATTGGCCGGCGGCCAGGCCGCGCACGCTGCCGCCGCCGCTGAATTGCTTGGCCTTGAGGTCATGCGCTTGTTGGCGCAGTTGGGCGTAGTGGCTGAGCTGGTCGGCGTCGCCGGCGTAGTACAGCGATTGCGGGTCGTAGTCGTGCAAAGAAGACTGCAGCGCCTTGCCGTTCTGGCCTTGATCAATGCGGCTGTCGTCGCCGCTGTGCTGAGTTTGCACCGGCTGGTAGTCGAAGCTGGCCAGCGCCACCGCGCCGGGCACGATCTGGCGCTGGGCGTTCCACTCGGTCAGGCCGTCTTCGGCCTCGGTGGCGTCGCTGCGGTGGAAGCGCACCCGCGCCACACTGGCCGGCGGCAGGCTGTAGGGGTCGTCGAAGGCGACCAGTTGCACCTGGGGAGTGTCACCGTCGAGGTGATCGAAACGCCAGGCATAGCCCTCTTCGTGCAGCAGCCGCACGATGAAGTCGTAATCTGATTCGCGGTATTGCAGACAGTAGCTGCGCGGGGACGCCGCGCCGGTCTTGAATTCCAGCGTCTGCACCCGGGCGAACACCGGGTTGGCCTGCTGATGCTCGGCCAGAATCTGTTTGACGATGTCCGGCACCGTCAGGTCCTGGAACACCCGCGAGCTGACGCGATGACGCAGCAGCGCGAACGGCGGCTCGATGGTGAGCTGATAGCGGCTGAAACCGCCGTCCGAGCCCAGGCTTTCCACTTTGGAGACCACGCCACAACGCAAGGACTCGGCGCCGGCGGCGTCGAGGATGCCGATGCGGGCCGGCAGGCCGAGCAGGGTCTTGAGTTCGATGGCCCCGTCCGGGGACAGACAGGTGAGCAGGTAGGCGTAGGGCCGGGACACGCCTTCTTCGCCGGCCAGGCTCAGGGGCAGTAGTTGCTCGGCCGCCACGCTGCCGTCGCCCAGGCTGAGGGTGAGCAGGCGTTGGTCTTGGTTGAAGGCGGAGGCGAAGCTGGCGAGCAGGGTGCTTAAGTCCATGGGTTCAGGGCTCTATCTGGCGAAGGTTTGCGAGTAAGTGTTCAGGCGCCGTAGCGGCGGCATCGTGGCTTACGCGATAGCTGTTGATAGTTATTATTAAAAAGCGAGCTTATTCTATGTGTTTTTACTGCTTGGCACAAAGACTTTGATGCCAAAGGAATTTGGTTTTAATTGAAATCATTTACGGGTTGTCGATGCGTATCCAATCATGAGCCGGTTCTATATAAGGTTTGCCGCGGATGGCGGCCCGGTGCGACAATTCACGTCTGAAAAGGCCGGCGTGTTGTTTTACAATGCCAGCCTTGTGCTTTTGACCCTGCTTGCGAGCAGGTTTTTTTATTGGGAGACGCCTGAGCCATGACTTGGCAGGATTTCAAGACGCAATACTTGGTGCGCTTCTGGGCGCCGGTCCCGGCGGTGATCGCCGCTGGGGTATTGTCCGCTTATTATTTCGGCATTACCGGCACTTTCTGGGCGGTGACCGGGGAGTTCACGCGTTGGGGCGGCCACGTCTTGCAGTTGTTTGGCTTTCATCCGGAAACCTGGGGTTATTTCAAGGTGATCCATCTTGAAGGCACGCCGCTGGACCGAGTGGACGGCATGATGATCATCGGCATGTTCGCCGGCTGTTTGTCCGCTGCCTTGTGGGCCAACAACGTCAAGCTGCGCATGCCGCATCATCGTATCCGCATCGCGCAGGCGGTGTTGGGCGGCCTGATCGCCGGTTTTGGCGCTCGCTTGGCCATGGGCTGCAATCTGGCGGCCTTCTTCACTGGCATTCCGCAGTTTTCCCTGCATGCCTGGTTGTTTGCGCTGGCCACGGCGGCGGGTTCCTGGTTTGGCGCGCGCGTGACCATGCTGCCGGTGTTCCGCATTCCGGTGAAGCTGCAGAAGGTGAACGCGCCGCAGCCCTTGCAGCAGCGCGAGGATCAGGCGCGGCGGCGCTTCCGCCTGGGCATGCTGATTTTCGTCGCCTTCACGCTGTGGGCGCTGGCCCGCACCTTCTCCATGCCCAAGCTGGGGCTGGCGGCCTTGTTCGGTCTGGCTTTCGGCTTGATCATCGAGCGCGCGCAGGTGTGCTTTACCTCGGCCTTCCGCGACCTGTGGCTGACCGGACGCACCCAGATGGCCAAGGCCATCATTGCCGGCATGGCGGTGAGCGTGATCGGCGTGTACAGCTATGTGCAGTTGGGCGTGCCGCCCAAGATCCTGTGGGCAGGCCCCAACGCGGTGATAGGCGGTGTGTTGTTCGGCTTCGGCATCGTTCTGGCCGGCGGCTGCGAAACCGGCTGGATGTATCGCGCGGTGGAGGGCCAGGTGCATTACTGGTGGGTGGGGCTGGGCAATATCGTCGGCGCCACCTTGCTGGCGGCGTGGTGGGACGATATTGCGCCGGCGGTGGCGACTGATTACGCCAAGGTGAACCTGCTGGCGGTGTTTGGCCCGCAAGGCGGCCTGGTGTTGACTTACGGAATGTTGGCGCTGGCGATGCTGGCGGTAATGTGGTGGGAAAAGCGCTTCTTCGCCAATAAGGCGCAGGCGGCTAGATTCAGCAAGGAGGCGGCATGAGCAAGCAGAGTTATACCCCGAATTACCGTTTGGACATGATGGGCGAGCCTTGCCCTTATCCGGCGGTGGCCACGCTGGAGGCGATGCCGCAGCTGCAGCCGGGAGAAATTCTGGAAGTGGTGACCGATTGCCCGCAGTCCATCAACAACATCCCGCTGGATGCCAAGAACCATGGCTACACCGTGCTGGAAATCCAGCAGGACGGCCCGACGATACGCTATCTGATCCAGCGTTGAGCTTGTGTAAATAGTGCCATTCCGCCGTGGAGGCGGAACCGGGCGGCCTGTCGTTCACTCACTTATTAAGTGTTTTGGCGGCAGGCCGTTGTCGTATGCGGCCGGCCTTGGTTTCCCTTCATTGAATAGAGGTGTTGCCATGTACTCATTCAGCCGCGGCGTCGCCGGCTTGGTCCTGTCCTGTATTCCCGTTGCGTCGGCGCTGGCCGGCACGGGTTCCGCCCATCTCAATTACCCCAACGTTTCCGCCGACATCCTGATGATGACGGTGAAGGTATTGAATACCCACCAGCACACGTATTACGAAACACTGGGCTGGAACGGCGGCCGCGATGCGGGCGGCTACACCGGCATTCAGAGCCACAACAACGGCGCGCCGGCCTATATCTTTTCGATTTGGGACCCGGTGTCGGTGCATGGCGTGCCCATTCGCGCTGTGTATGCCAAGCCCGGCGCCAAGGTGGAGCGCTTTGGCGGCGAGGGCGAGGGGCTGAAATATTTCGATTTGCAGACCAAGTGGACGCTGGGCCAGCCGGTGACGTCCTTGGTGCGCAACTGGCAGCAAAACGGCCACACTTACTTTGGCATGTGGACGCGGGACGCGGCCACGCGGGTTTGGACCCATCACGCCACTTTTGATTTCCCGGTGGCCAATGTCGATTTCGCGGCTCAGTCCGCCAACAGCTTCATCGAGAACTGGAGCGGTCAGGCCAAGGAGGTGACCCGCACCGCCGAGTACTACGATGTATGGGCGCGCGGCACGCAGGGCTGGCAGGCGATTAACCGAGCCACGCCCACCGTCACAGAATTGACGCCTGCGCAGGCCAAGCAGCATGCGGTGTCCGCGCTGGGGCGCTTCGTGATGCAGCAGGGCGCGCCGCTAGCAGGGTTTCAATCGCCGCTCATTTCCACTGCCCGGCGCCCTGCCGCGCCGGAAGCGGACCCTGCCAAGATCGATCAACTGAACGCCGCATACGACGCCGCCGCGCGCGTGGTGACGGTGAGCTGGCAAACCAGCCCTTATGGGGCGCCGCAGTTCAAATACCAGCTCAGCGTCGGAGACGCGGTCAGCGGCAAGACCTTGGCCCAAGGCGGCGAAATCTCCGGCGAGCGCCGCACGGCCAGCTTGAAGCTGCCGGCGGGAGCAACGACGCCGGCCAAGCTGCAGGTGAGCTTGACGCTGACCGACGTGTTGGACCGCAGCGACGCGCGCGCGGCCAAAGTCATAGACAGCAACGCCGTTGGGCCGCAGCTGGGCAAGTCTTACCGGTTGCAGTCCTTGAGCAGCGGCTTGTGGCTGACGGTCAAGGGTAATAGCGCGGCCTCCGGAACGGCGGTTGTCCAGCAAACGGCGACTGGTCAGAGCCAGGTATGGCAGTTGGCAGCCAACGGGGACGGCTATCAATTGACGGCCGCGCATTCCCGGCAATGCCTGGACGTGGAGGGCGGCTCCAAGCAGGACGGGGGCAAGTTGATTCAGTGGCCGTGCAGCGGTCTGGCCAATCAGCGTTTCAGCCTGAAGGCGGACGGCGCGGGAAGTTATAGCCTGGTGGGCGCGCAGGCTGGCAAATGCGTGGATGTCGCCAACAGCTCGGTCCAGGCCGGCCAGCAGCTGATTCAATGGGCCTGTCACGGCGGCGCGAATCAGCGCTGGCGCTTGCTGGCTGCGGAGTGAGCGAATACCCCCGCGCTCAAGAGCCATGGGCGCGGGGGACCGGCTGAGAGCCTGTTTCTGCTGCACGCACGGTGAGTACCGCTTCGAAATGCTCATGTACCACGCGTACATTCCGCTTTCTCAGCCGTTTTCGCCTTGTCTCGCTCAGGCTCGCGAGATCGTAGACTCGTTCTTAGCGCTCGCAGCGCGAGAGGAAGGCGCAGGTAGCGGCCCTGCCGGCCAGGTAGAGCCGCTGATAGTCGTCGTCGTTGGGGCTGATGTTGAATTCAGTGGCGTCGATGCAGCCGGTGTCTATGCTGATGCTGCGCTTCTGATCCAGCGGCGAGTGCTGATAATTCAGGTTTTGCGCCTGCCAGGCGCTTTGGGTGATGTCCTTGATGTGCTGGAGCAGATTGTTGTCCTTGTTGCGGGACGGCTTGCTTTCTTGCGAATCGAAACGGGCGCCTAAGGTGGCCTCCGGCCGATGTTTGTCGTCGAAGAAGTTGATCGGGTAGTTCCAGATGGTGCCGCCATCCACGAACACGTCGGCTTTCTCTTCCGGGGGGTAGATGAAGTTCTGCGCCTCGAAGAAGAAGGGGATGGACATGGAAATGCGTACTGCCTCGGCCACTTCCACCTCCGGGGTTAGTTCGGTGGAGAACACCTTGGCCTGGTGAGTGTTGGCGTCGCAGCCGATCACATGGAGCTGGCGGAAGGCTTGTTCGTTCTTGTGCAGTGCGGGGTTGGCGAAGTCGGCGAAGGTGTATTTCTTGCCCGGCCGTCCGTCCTTGAACTGGCTGGCGACGACGCCTTGCAGCCAGCCGTAGAAATATTCGCTGGAGTACCAGCCCTTCTTGTTGATCAGCCGAAGCAGGCAGATGAAGTCTTCAGGTGTGATGCCCGGCGCATGGGTCTGGAAGGCGTGGTAGGCGGCGTCCAGTTGCACCGAGCGCGGCTCGGTGGTCTTTTGCGGGACTTTGCGGTAGTCCAGGGTGTCCGCCAGCTCCTTGGTTTTGGCCGCGCTGAGCTGAAAGCTGATCAGCATGGAGGAAATGGCGCCGGCGGAGGCGCCGACCACGCGCTGGATTTGGCCCAGCGCGCCGGCCTTCTCCAGTTCCTCCAGCATGCCCAGATAGGCGATGCCCCAGACGCCGCCGCCGGACAGGGCCAGGTTTTCGAATGGATACTTCATGTGTTGCTCCTTGTCGTTGAGGTAAAAACGATCTGCCGTTTATGTTTATGGCATGGAGCAATGTTTGCTGCTATTTTTTGGCGGCAGAGCCCATTTTACCGGTCTTCTGGCCAGGGGTAATCACGGCGCCGCGCACTTCAAAGCGGATTTTCTCCACCACTAGACCTTTGGCGTCACGCAGTTCCAGCGCGTGGCGGCCGGGCCAGGGGAACCAGGGCAGGTTGGCGCCGGAGCCCAGGCGTTTGCCGTTCAGCCACCATTGCGGGCGGGCCACGCCGCGCGCGCGCAGCAGCAGGCGCTGGTTGGCCGGCGGGATGTCCGGGTCCAACGCGTAGACGCTGCCGTCCACTGGCGCGGCGATGCCCGGCGTCTGGCTGGCGGCGCCGCCGCGTTCCGGCACGATCAGCGCGCGCTCGGTGCCGGCCAGGAACCATTCGCGACGGCTGGCCTCGACATCGCCCTCGTAGCGCACGTTCTGCCTCACCACGCCGGGCGGCGGAGTCGGCGGCAGGGAGGCCGGCGCGCCCTGTTGGGCACGGTCCAGCACCGCCTGCCACACCGGCGCAGCGCCGTGCATGCCGGACACGTCCCACATCGGCTCGCCGGCGGCGTTGCCCACCCACACCGCCACGGTGCGCTGGCGGGAAAAGCCCACCGCCCAGTTGTCGCGCATGTCCTTGCTGGTGCCGGTCTTGACCGCGCTCCAGTAGCGGGTGGATAGCGCGCTTTCCAGGCCGAAGGTGCGCGCGCGGGCGGTGCGGTCGGACAGGATGTCGGCGATGATGAAGCTGCTGGCGGCGTTCAGCAGACGCTGCGGCTTGGGTTTGGGGTCCGCCAGCGTCCAGCGGGTCGGGCTGGCCAGGCCCTGGTTGGCCAGGGTGCGGTAGGCGTTGGCCAGTTCCAGCAGGCGGATGTCGGCGGCGCCCAGCGCCAGGCTGTAGCCGTAGTAATCTCCGTCCTGTTGCAGGCTGCTCAGGCCCAGCCGGTACAGGCGGTCGCGCAGTGCGTTGGGGCCCACCATTTCGATGGCGCGCACCGCAGGCACATTGAGGGAGGAGGCCAGCGCGGTGCGCGCCGACACCAGGCCCTTGAAGTCCTTGGCGTAGTTTTGCGGCGCGTAAAGGCCGGAACCGGTTTGCAGGTCCAGCGGGCTGTCGCCCAGCAAGGAGGCGGCGCTCAGGTAATGGCGTTCCAGCGCCAGTTGATAGAGGAAGGGCTTGAGCGTGGAACCGGCCTGGCGCAGCGAGGTGACGCCATCCACTTCCGCCGCGCTGGACAGGCCGCGGCCGCTGGAGCCCACCCAGGCCAGGATGTCGCCGCTGGCGTTGTCCAGCACCACCAGCGCGCCGTCCTGCACATTGCGCTGCGCCAGCGCGGCCAGGTGCCGGCGCAGCACCGACGCCGCGTAGCGTTGCAGGCCCAGGTCCAGTGTGGAGCCGATGCGGCTGCCGGCCGCCAGCGGCTGACGCTGCAGCAGTTTTTGGGCGAAGTGGGGCGCGTCCTGCTCGGCCAGCGGATTGGCGGCGCGGCTTTGCGCCAGCGCTTGGCGCGCACGCACCGCCAGCGCCGCGCAGTTGGGCTGGCGGCGCATGTCTTGCAGGATGCGGCAGGCGCGGGTGGCCACTTTGTCCGGCGCGGCGTTGGGCGCGCGGATTAGCGCCACCGCGATGGCGGATTCTTCCAGGTTAAGGCCGGCCGGCATCTTGCCGAACAAGGTGGCGGACAGCGCGGACAAGCCCACCAGTTCGCCGCGGAAGCCCACCAGATTGAGGTAGGCCTCCAGGATCTGAGCCTTGCTCCAATGGGTTTCCAGCCAAGCGGCGGACCAGCCCTGGCCCATCTTCTGCCACAGGCTGCGGCCGTTGCGGCCCACCTTGAGATCACTATCCAGTAGACCGGCCAGTTGCATGGTCAGCGTGGAGGCGCCGCGGGTGCGGGTGTTCCACAAATTGCCCCAGGCCGCGGCGGCCACGCCGGACCAGTCCACGCCGCTGTGCTGGTAGAAGCGCTGGTCTTCCGATACCACCAGCGCGTGGCGGAAAGCCGGCGAGGTGTCCGCCAGGCCCACCCAGTCCAGCCGCCGGCCTTGTTTGTCCACTCGCAGTCGCTGCATGGGTTGGCCGTTGCGGTCCAGTACCACAACGTCCGACGGACGCCACTCCGCTTTAACCTGCTGAAAACTGGGCTGAGCCAGCCCCGGCGCGGCGGCGGCGCTGAAAGCCAGAGCCGCCAGCCAGGTCCATCCCGCTCTATTTGCCATCGACTATCTTGAATGCCGGGTTGGGCAACATGCCGAACACGTCAGGCGCGTACAGCGCTTCCACCCGCGTCGGCGGCAGCTTGAAGACGCCGGGGTTGTTCAGACGCATGGTGTAGCTGGTTTTAAGACTGCCGCGCGGCACGTAGCCGTAGTAGGCGCGGTAGCCGGAGAAGCGGCGCTCCACATAGTCGGCGGGGTCGCCGTCCTTGTCCGCCTTGGCGTCGATCGCCGAATCCCGGCCCAGGCCGGAACCCAGGATGGTGGCGCCGGCTGGGATCGGGTCGTTGACCACCACCCAGGTCATATCGCTTTGCGCCTGGATCTCCAGCGTGACCTTGACCACATCGCCGGGTTGGTACTGGCCGTTGGTTTTCTGGCTGACCGGGCTTAGCGTTTTCTTGATGCTGTAGCCGGCGTAGCGCGGAGCCTTGAGCGCAATGGCGGCCTCGGCCTGGACCGTGGCCCATGGAGCGCCGCCGCCGGCGTGTTTGAGCTGCAGGCTGCCGCCGGCAGCAGGCCAGGGCAGCAGGCCCAGCGCCTTGACGCCGTCCTGCGGCCAGGCCAGGTTCAGCTTGGTGCTGCCCAGCGCGGCGCTGGTCTGGCCGCTGACCGGCGTGGTTTCGAACTGACGCGAGAATTGCGCGACAGCCAGGCTGCCCCATAGATTAGAGGTGGTGGTGCCCCAATGGCCTTTTTGCTGTCGGCCCAGCAGGCCGGTGAGCAGGCGGGGCATGTCCGCCTGCCAGCCAGGCAGCTTGCGCACAGCCAGCAGCAGCTTGGCGGCGTTGACGTCAGCGTTGCCCATCAGCCACCAGGCGTTGTCGCTGGCCTCGGTGCTGAAGCCCATGCGGGTGCCCTGGTAGGTGAGCCTTGCGCGCAGCAGGTTTTCCGCCTCGCTCACCCGCGCGGCGCGCTGCGGGATGTCGGCGGCGCGGTTAAGCAGCGCCAGCCAGTCCACTAACATGGCGGTACTCATTTTCTGCGGGTTGAGGTCCAGCACGTCCAGCATGGCCGGACGGAAGCGGCCGTAACGCGCCAGCGCATCCATCGCGTTCAGACGGCGGGCGTCGGCGTCCTGGCGGCCCAGCGGCAGATCGCGTTTGAGCCGGCCTTCGACGAAGGCGGAAAGGCCGTCCAGCAGCCGCGCGCGCTGGGCTTCGGGGATGGAAACGCCGGCTTCGTGGGCGGCGGCCAGAAGGTAGCTGCTGAGGATGTCGCTGCCGCGGTCCGGCGCGCCTTCGGCCAGCGGGAAGTAGGCGGCCAGGCCACTGCCGTCCAGGTATAGCGGCAGTTCGCTCATCAATTGATCCCAACGCTTGGCGTCGGCCAGGCCCAGCGCCACCGAGCTGCGCTGTTCTAGGCAGACATAGGGGTAGTCCTGGAACCAGCGGCGCACACCGGGTAGTTCATTGCCCAGTTTGGCCTGCAGGCTGACGCGGATGCCGCCGCGGCCGGGCAGGGCGCCCGGCGGCAAGGCGACGGGGATGCCGAGCTCCGGCGCCACGCGCTGCAGCGTGGCTTGCTCCACGGTGATGGGCACCGCCGGTTCGATTTCCTGGCGCACAGCCAGCTTGTCGGCGGCCTTGCCGTCCACTTGCTGAGCGCTGAAGCTCCATTTCAGTTCCTTGACGTCGTTGGGCACTGTCACCGGCCAGCTCAACAGCCGCGCCTCGCCCACCGGCAGGCTGACTTCCTGCGGCGGCAGCGCCGGCAGGCCGGGCGCGCCGGCCTGAACCTTGACCTTGAGAGGCTTGTCGCCGCCGTTGCGCACGGTGACGCTGGCGCTGAACTGGTCGCCTTCGCGCGCCAGCGGCGGGATGCCGGAGCTCAGTTGCAGGTCCTGGGTGACGTTGAAACCGGCTTCGCCGGTGCCGAACAGGTCATTGCCCACATCGGCCACCGCCACCAGGCGGAAGCGGGTCAGCGCGTCGTTGATCGGCACTTTGACGCGGGCGCTGCCATTGGCGTCCAGCACCACGCGCGGCTGCCACAGCAGCAGGGTGTCCAGCAGCTCGCGGGTGGGCGCCTTGCCGCCGCCGCCGCCCGGCGGCAGCGACTTGCGGCCGTAATGCCGCTTGCCCACCACTTCCAGCTGGGCGGTGGCGGTTTCCACGCCGTAGCTGTGGCGCTGGTACATGGCCTGCATTAGTTCCCAGCTGCGGTTGGGCTGCAGTTCCAGCAGCGCTTCATCCACCGCGGCGAAGGCCACTTCGGTGCCCGCCGGCGCCGGCTTGCCGCCGGGCAGCTTGACCTGAATGGCCACTTCGGCCGTTTCGCGGATGCCGTAGTTCTTGCGCGCCGGGCTCACGGTCACATCCAGCCGTTTGGCGGCGTCACCCACCTGGATTTCGGCAATGCCGTATTTGAAGGCCGGACGCGACAGGTCCACCATGCTGGTGGGCGGGGTGTAGTCGCCGCCTTCGTTCCAATAGGCGTCCCACCACTCGCCCGGCGTTTTCCAGCCCCAGGTGAAGAAGGAGTACCAAGGCACTTCGCGCACGCGACCGCGTACCGCCAGCACCGAAACGTAGACGTTGGGCGTCCAGCCCGGTTCTATCTTGAGTTCGATCACCGGGTTCTTGCCTTCCAACTCCACCACACGGGTTTCGATCACGCCTTCGCGTTCAATCGCCAGCCAGGCGGTGGCTTTGCGGAAGGGCATGCGCACCTGGAAACGGGCGGTTTCGCCGGGGGCGTAGCTGATTTTTTCCGGCAGGATGTCGATGCGGTCGTTGTTGTCCACGTCGAACCACAGCTCGTCGTGCTTGCTGACCCAGACGGATTGCGAGCTTTGCGCCAGGTTGCCGTTGTCGTCGGCGGCTTCGGCGATTAGCTCCATGTCGCCGGCGTCCTTGAGATTGACTTCGCAGAACATCAGGCCGCGGCCGTCCGTGCTGCCGCTGCACACCTTGCCCTTGTCGTCGGTCTCTTCGTTGTGGTCCCAGGCGTAGAAGCCGCCCACCAGCCGCTTGCGGCTGGACAGGTAGCGGTGTTCGCGCAGGCTGATTTTGACGTTCTTGCCGGCCAGCGGCTTGCCGGCGGTGTCCAGCACCACGGCCTTGAGCTGCAAGGCGCGGCCGGCGGTGATCCAACTGTCCACGCTGATGCCCACTTGCAGGCCGGCCGGCCACAGGGGAATGCGGCGGGTCAAGGTTTGCACTTCGCCGTTGGGGTCGCGGTAGGCGGCCTCGGTGACCAGGTCATAGCGGCGGTCCAGCTTGGGCAGCTTGTCCAGCGTGGTCTTGCCGTTGCCGTTGGCGTCCAGTTGCAGCGCGGCCTTGTCCAGCAGCACTTTGCCGTCCAGCGAGGATTCGGCCTGGTCGCGTTGGCGCTGCGGCGGCGAGAAGCTGTAATCCTCATAGCCCTTGATGCGCTGGTAGGCGTCGGCCAGCATGGCGCTGACTTCCACCGGCCAGCCCTTGGCCGGGCCGCCGTTGCCCCAGGACAGGGATACGTTGAGCGGCAACTGCTTGGGTGCGATGCCGGCGTTCTTCACCGTCGACACGCGGCCAGTCATGGTGGGCAGGCGGAATTCCTCCACTCGGAAGTTGCCGCTGCGCAGCGAGTAGCCGTCCAGCTCCGGGCTGGACGGTTTGTCCTTGTCGTCCGGGCCGCGCGCGCCTTTGCGTTCCAGATACAGCGTGTATTCGCCCAGCTTGGCTTCCTTGGGCAGGGCGTAGCTGCTTTCCGCGTAGCGGCCGTTGCGCCAGCTTAGCGGCAGGCTGATTTCGTCTCCGCTGCCGTCGTGGACGATGCGCAGTTGCTGCGGCAGCTGGCCGGGCTTGAGCTGGGCCAGGCCGCGGCTGACCTGAGTGCGCAGCAGATGCTTCATCGATACGGTTTCACCAGCGCGGAACAGCGCGCGATCCAGGATGGTGTGGGCCAGGATGTTGGGGCTGTCGCTCCACTGGGTGGGGAAGGGAAAGCGCCAGGATTCGATGCCGCGATTCCAGCTGGAACGGACGAAGGACACGTCGTCGTTGCCGTTGGCGTCCTTGGCGGCGGCGGTGATGAACAGGCCGGACAGCTCCTCGTTGTCGCAGCTGCCGGCCGGCAGCACGGATTTGACCGTGGCCACCCCCTTGGAGTCGGTTTTGCCGGACCACAGCGCGTTGCCCTTGCAATCGTAGATGTTGACGCGGGCGGCCGGCACCGGCTTGCCCTTGTCCAGCGTGGTCACCCACACCGCGGCGTTTTCCTTGGAGCTTTTGAAGTGCACCGCCATATTGGTGACCAGCGCGGCGGTGCGCACATACATGGGCTTGGAGCTGGCCAGCAGCGATTTGCCCAGCAGCCGCGAGGATACTTCCACTACGTAGAGGCCGGGCTTGGGCAGGGGGATGCCCACCACTTCAAACGGCCATTTCCCCTGTTTGTCCGGCTGGCTGGGCAGCTTCAGCGGCTGAGCGGCCTTTTCCTTGGCCAGCAGGGACAGGCGCCGGCTTTCTATGGTCTTGTCCTTGCCTGCGGGCAGATAGCTTTCGTGATAGCGCAATACCTTGGCCAGCCAGGTCATCATGTCCTGGTCCTTGTTCAGCCGCAGCGCCTGGCCGCCCAATTGCACCGATTTGATGTTGAGGTCGCCCTCCACCCCGCGCAGGGTGATGGGCAGCGCCGCGTCCGCGCCGGACTCTATGATGCCAAAGGGCGCGGCGGCGAATTTGGCCAAGGGCGGGTAGTCGGCCAGCTTGATGGCCAGCGGGAAGCGCTCCGCGTTGACCAGCGGCCGGCCCACCTCGTCGCCAAACTCCTTGGGCAGCTTCAGCGTCAGCGTTTCCAAGGGCGGGAACGGCGGCGCAAAGCTGATGCTGTCCACCGGCTCGCCCTTGCTGCGCGCCTCCGCCTGCGGCGGGCGCTCGGCGCCGGCGCCGCTCAGGCGCACCGCCATTGCCAGTTTTTCTGGCACCGGCGAGCTGAAGTTGAGGGTAATGGGCTTGAACGGAATGCATGCGCCTTTAGCGTTCTCGCGCAGGCAGCTCATGCTGGCGGTGAACGGCGGCCGCACCTGGTAATTGAGCCGGTCCGGCGTGGCCGCGCCGCGCTGGTGCACCAGCGTGAGCTTGCTGTCCGGCGCCAGCCGCTGGCCGCAGCGCAACGTCAGCACCTTGGCGGATTGTTGTTCCAGTTTCAGATGCTTGAGCAGCGCCGCGCGCTCCCCGGCCGGCAAGGGCTGGACCGGGATGCGTTCCGGCAGGCTGGAAGATTGGCAATACAAGGAGGAAGCCGGCACGCCGACGCCGTTGAATTGCAGCACGAAGGCCTGGTCTTCCTCGATGCGGCCACTGTGCGGCCAGCGTTCGACCACCACTGGCGCGCCGGTGTAGAAGCGGAAACTCAGGCCGGAGCCCACGACATTGCCTTGCAAGTCCTTGAGGCCGGGTTTGGGCGTGAAGCGGCAATCGGTATTGGCGGCCGGGGTTTCGGATACGTCCAGCACCCAGGTCTTGTCGTCCACCCAATGCCCCTTGGCTTTCAGGCTGCAGCTCCAGGCGAACGGCGCCGGCGCGGCGCTATTGCCCAGTGGAATCATGCTGCTGTTGAAGGTGGCGCGCACCTGCTGCACTTCTTTGACTTCGCCCTGTGGGCTGAAGGTGGTGACGCCGGCGGCAAGAGCGGCGGCGCAGGCGAAACTCAAAAGAGCGGGGGCAAGGCGGAATGGCAAAGACATGGGCGAAGCTCCGGAAAATACCATGGCGATTATACGCGGCTGGCCTGCGCTTGAGCGTGGAAGAGCTGCAATCTTTGTTTGTTGTTTTGGAAGGAGTATTAAAAGCCGAACACAAACGAGTGGTTTTTACCATTTCACTGCGATTTTCTGAGTGAAACGCAGATCATTGTCATTTTGAAAAAGGTTTTTATGGGCTTCTACGCCGGGCGCCGTGTGATGGATCACAGCGCTCTGTACAAGCTAAACAGACTGGTGGGGCGTCAAGAATTCTGACGGGTTGAGGGCGCATTGAAAAAAGCGTGCTTGTCTCGCTATAAGCTCTATTTAGTTATTGCTGATTTTGATGGGTTTTATTTTAATCTCATGATTTTTCTTGTTATTTTTGGGAAAAATCCTACACAACAAACCCAGGCAGTCATGCTACGGTCCGGACTTCATGTCAATGCGCTGAAACCCAGCAGACAGATAGTGAAATCTGGATATGTCATCAATACACTGGCCTGTTGCCCTGGTCTGTATCTTGGCCGGCGTCCATAGCTCTTGGGCCTGGTCCAATACCCATCCCTCTCCGGATCAGGCGCTGATCCTGCAACAGGAGCGCGAGCGTGTCTTGCAAGAGCAGGTACTGCCGGCGGCGCCTGATGTACGTCTGCCGCGGCAGGCCGACGTTTTAGCGGACTATCCGGCCAGCGAGGCCCCGTGTTTCGCCATTCACGAACTGCGTATGGTTGGCGAACTGGCCGAGCGCTTCAGATGGGCCTTGGCCGCCGCCGACGCCGTCGGCCGCTGCCTGGGCGCTCAAGGGGTGAATCTGGCGATGAAGCGGGTGCAAAACGCCTTGATCGCCCAGGGTTATGTGACTACCCGGGTACTGGTCACGCCGCAGGACTTGAAGCCGGGGGTGCTGACGCTGACGTTGATTCCCGGCCGCATCCAGTCCATCCGCTTTGCTGAACCGGCGTCGTGGCGCGCGCGCTGGTCAAACGCTCTGCCGGCGCGGCCGGGGGATGTGCTCAATCTGCGCGATATCGAACAAGCGCTGGAAAACTTCAAGCGGGTGCCGACGGCGGATGCCGATATCCAGATCGAACCGGCGGGCGCCGATGGTAAAAGCGACCTGGTGATTGCCTGGAAAGAGATCTTGCCCATCCGCCTATCCTTGAGCCTGGACGACGGCGGCAGCGACGCCACCGGCCGCTACCAAGGCAGCGCCACGCTGTCGCTGGACAATCTGCTCACCGTCAATGACCTGTTCTATTACAGCCAGGGCAAGGACTTGTTCCAGCATGACCCGTTGGGCTCTAAAAGCCGTTCGCTGCATTACTCGCTGCCCTTGGGTTACTGGCAACTGGGCCTGACTCTCAATGATTACCGCTACCACCAGACCATAGCCGGCGCTAACGAGAAATACCTGTATCGCGGCGACAGCGAGAATAGCCAGCTGAGCCTGTCGCGGGTGGTGTTCCGCAGCCAGGCGCACAAGACCACGCTCAGCCTGCGCGCCTACCAGCGCAAATCGCGCAACTTCGTCGAAGACACGGAAATCCGCCTGCAGCACCGGCAAATTGCTGGTTGGGAGCTGGGGCTGAACCAGCGTTCTTATCTGGGCGACGCCACGCTGGACGCCGGCCTTAACTGGCGGCGCGGCACCGCCATGCTGGGCGCCTTGCCCGCGCCGGAGGAGGAAACGGGCAGCGGCGGCTCTCGTCCCAGCGTGGCGACTGTGGACCTGAGTTACAACCAGCCGCTGCAAATCGGCGCGCAAAAGCTGCGGATCAACAGTCAATGGCGCGGCCAGTGGAGCAAGGGCGCGCTGGTGCCGCAGGACCGCTTCGTCATTGGCGGACGCTACACCGTGCGCGGCTTCGACGGCGATCTGAGCCTGTCCAGCGAGCGCGGCTGGCTGTGGCGCAACGAGTTGTCCTGGGCAATGGGCCCCAGCGGCCAGGAATTGTATCTGGGGCTGGATCTGGGCCGCGTCAGCGGCGCCGCCAGCGCTCTGCTGATAGGCCGTCAGCTGGCGGGCGGCGCAGTCGGCATGCGCGGCAGTTTGTTCAAGCGACTGTCCTACGACATGTTCACCGCTTGGCCTATTCAGAAACCCGCCGGCTTCCAAACCGGCGCCGCGTCAGGATTCAGCTTGAATATTCAATTCTGAATATCTTAATTTTTTGGGGGAGTGGGACATGAACCGTCTTTGCTATCGTCTGGTTTTCAATCAAGCGCGGGGCCTGATCATGGCCGTCGCCGAGATCGTCAAGCCGATGGGAGCGGGCGGCGGCCGCTCCGCCGCGTCGGTGGCGGCAAGCCGGCGCTTGGGTGTGATCTTGCGCGGCATTGTTTGGGCCAGCTGGTGCGCGTTGGCTGGAGCATCCGCGCTGGCCGGCGGCATCGTGGCGGACCCGAACGCGCCAGCGGCCCAGCGGCCCAACGTGATCAATACTGCCAACGGTCTGCCGCAGGTGAACATTCAGGCGCCCAGCGCCGCCGGGGTGTCGCGCAACCAATATAGCCAGTTCGACGTCGACAAGCGCGGAGCCATTCTCAACAACAGCGGCACCAGCGTGCAGACACAATTGGGCGGGTGGGTTCAGGGTAACCCCAACCTCAATCCAGCCGCCCCGGCGCGGGTGATTCTCAACGAGGTTAACAGCGCCAACCCCAGCCAGCTGCGCGGTTTCCTGGAAGTGGCAGGCGGCCGCGCCCAAGTCATTGTGGCCAACCCTTCCGGCATTCTCTGCGACGGCTGCGGCACCATCAACGCCGGGCGCATGACCCTGACCACCGGCCGGCCGGAACTGAATCCAGACGGGAGCCTGGCCGGCTACCGCGTGGAAAGCGGAGTCATCCGCATTGAGGGAGCCGGCATGCAGGCCGGCAGCACCGAATACGCCGAACTGATGGCGCGGGCGGTGGAAGTGCAAGCCGGCCTCTGGGCGCCGCAGCTGAGCGTCAGCGCCGGCCGTAACCGCATCAGCGCCGATCACCAAAACATACAGGCCCTGGCGGCGGACCGCGCCGGCC
This sequence comes from Chromobacterium sp. Rain0013, assembly GCF_015291765.1. Lineage (NCBI taxonomy): Bacteria > Pseudomonadati > Pseudomonadota > Betaproteobacteria > Neisseriales > Chromobacteriaceae > Chromobacterium > Chromobacterium sp. Rain0013. The sequence goes on along the minus strand of NZ_CP031514.1, from coordinate 3,335,244 downwards.
GCCCCGGCTTCGCCATCGACGTGGCGCAACTGGGCGGCATGTACGCCGGCAAGATCCGCCTGCTGGCCACCGAGGCTGGCGTCGGCGTGCGCAGCAGTGGACAACTGAGCGGCGACGAGCAGCTGAAGCTGGACAGCGCCGGCCAACTGACTCTGAACGGCCGCCAAAACGGCGGCGATATCCAATACCGTGCCGCCGGCAATATCGAACACAGCGGCGCCAGCTACAGCCCCGGCAAGCTGGAAGTGAGCGGCGACGCCGCTTTGCGCCAGAGCGGCACCCTGGCGGCGGCCGGCGATGTGAAAGTCAGCGCGCGCGACATCGTCGCTAATGGCGATTTCGCGGCCGGCAGCGATGACAAGGCGCAAGTGGGCACGACGGGCGCGCTAAGTTTGAAAGCCAGCGACAGCCTGCAACTGAGCGGCCATGCGCTGGCCGGTTCCAGCCTGAACCTCAACGCGGCGGCGATGAACGCCGCCGACGCCAAACTGCGCGCCAACGATAGCGTGACGCTGACGGCGGAGAACGGGCTGGGTCTCAGCCGCGCCAACGTGAACACCGGCCGCTTGGAGGTCCAGGCCGGCGGCCGCATCGATAGCGACGCGGCCACGCTGCAAGCGGGTCAGTGGCAGGCCAGCGCCGCCGCGCTCAACAACCTGGGCGGCGTTTGGGAGCAGATAGGCCAGGGCAGCGGCGACTTCCGCATCGGCCAACTGCTGGACAATCGCGGCGGCCGCATCGAGGCCGACAGCCTGGCGCTGAGCCTTGGCCAATTGGACAACGGCGGCGGCAAGTTGCTGGCCTTAAGCGACGCGGCGCAGTCTTGGAGCGTGCGGCAAAGTTTGAGCAATCGGGGCGGCTTGATCGGCGGCAACGGAAACCTGAGTTTGAACGTCGGCAGTTTGGACAACGCCGGCGGCGCCGTGCAGAGCGCGCGTCGCCTTACATTGCGCATCGATGCCGCGGCAGGCAACCGTGGCGGCAAGCTGCTGGCAGCAGAGGGTTTGAGCCTGGACGCGGGCAGCCTGGACAACCGCGATGGCGGGCGCGTTGACGGCGGCGGGAGTCTGGCCTTGAATACCTCCGGTCTACTGGACAATCGGGCTGGCCTGCTGGCGGGCAGCGCCAATGTCGCCGTCAGCGCCGGGGCGCTGAGCAATGCCAAAGGCGCGATAGAAAGCCAGGGGGAACTGAGGCTCAGCGCCCAAGGCTTGCTGGACAATAGCCAGGGCAAGTTGCTGAGCGGCCGCGCGCAAACACTGAAGGCAGGCTGCTTTGCCAACGATGGCGGCAGCATAGGCAGCCGCGCCGGCTTGACCCTGGCAAGCGGCGCGGCCAGCAACCGCGGCGGCGAAATCCTCAGCCTGGGCGATGGCGAGCTCCAACTGGCCAGCCTGGACAATGCCGGCGGCAAAGTTCTTAGCGACGGCAAGCTACGCGTGCGGTCACAGGGCGATATTCAGAATCATCAAGGGCTGCTCAGCACGCTGAAGCAACTGGAACTGCATAGTGGCGACGGCAAAATAGACAATAAAGGCGGCAAGCTGCAAGCCGGCGACACGCTGGCGCTTAGCGCGCAACAGCTGAACAACGGCCAGGGCGGCGTCATCGACGGCGACGGCAAGCTGACGCTGAACAGCGCCGGTCAACTGGGCAATGATGGCGGGCGCATCCGCGGCAGCGCGGCGGTGGCGGTGACGGCCGGCGGCTTGAGCAATGCCGGCGGCGCGCTGGAAAGCAAGACCACGCTTGTAGTTAAGGTAGATGGCGCGCTGGACAACCACGGCGGCAAACTGTTGAGCGAGCAAGCGCAGAGCTTGCAGTCCGCCAGCCTGAATAACGACAAGGGCAGCATAGGCAGCCGAGCTGGCTTGACGCTGGCAAGCGGCGCTGTCAGCAACCGCGGCGGCGAAATCCTCAGCCTGGGCGAGGGTGAACTCAAGCTGGCCAGCCTGGACAATGCCGGTGGCAAAGTGCATGGCGACGGCAAGCTGGAATTACAGGCGCAAGGCGACATTCAGAACCGCAAGGGTCAGTTCAGCGCGCTGAAGCAAATGGAGCTGCATAGCCAGGCCGGCAAGCTGGACAACCAGGGCGGCAAACTACTGTCCGGCGGCGCGCTGAACACCAGCGCGAAGCTGCTGGACAATAGCCAGGGCGGCGTTATCGACGGGCGTGGCGCGCTGAAGCTATCGACCAACGACGGCCTGGACAACCGGGCCGGCAATATCAGTGCCGGCGCAGGTTTGACGGCGCAAGCGGCGAATATCGACAACGCAGGCGGCGCAATGGAAAGCGAGGCCGCGCTGACCTTGAGCGCCAGCGGCCGGCTAAATAATGAGAAAGGCTTGCTGCTGAGCCACCAGCAGCAAAGCTTGAAAGCCGGCAGCCTGAACAACGACGGCGGCGATATCGTCAGCCGAGCCGCCTTGAAATTGCAAACCGGCGTCGCCAGCAACCAGAGCGGGCGGATCACCAGCCTGGGCGACGGCGTGATCCAATCGGACCAACTGGACAACCGCGGCGGCAAACTGCAAAGCGGCGGCGCGCTGACCTTGCTCAGCCAAGGCGAGATCAATAACCAACTGGGCCGCATCAGCGTCCAACGCGCCATGCGGCTGGACGGCAGCGCGCTGCGCAATCAGCAAGGCACGCTGGCCGGCGGCGAAGACATCACCGTGCGCGCAGGCCAGATGAGCAATCAGAATGGCGCGGTGGCCAGCCAGCGCGGTCTGAGCCTGACGCTGGACGCGCTGGACAACCGCGACGGCAAGATGCAGACCCTAGGCGAAATGACGCTGAACAGCGTCGGCCTGCTGAACAACCAGGACGGCAAGCTGGTGGCGAATCAAGGGTTGCAACTGAGCGCCGGCGAACTGGACAACCAGCGCGGTCTGATCTCAAGCGGCCAGGCCATCAGCGTGGGTGCCGGCGCGCTGCGCAATCAGCACGGCAAGCTGATCAGCAGCGGCGATGCGAGCTATCAGCTGACGCAGTTGCTCAATCAAGATGGCGAGCTGCAAAGCGGCGGCGCGGCGCAGCTGAGCCTGAGCGGCGCACTGGATAATAGCCGGGGCAAGATCATCACGGACCAAGGCCTGCAGTTGAAGGCCGCAGCGGTCAACAACGCTAGCGGTATGCTGAGCAGCCGCGGCGCTTTATCGCTGAGCGCCGGCGAACTGGGCAACCGCTACGGCAGCCTGCTGAGCCTGGGCGACATCAAGCTGGGCCTGAGCGGCTTCGACAATCAATATGGCCAAGTACAGACCGCGGGCGCACTGGAGGCGCAACTGAGCGGCCAGATCGACAACCGCCAGGGCAAGCTGATAGCCGACCGCGACCAGCGGCTGCGCACCAGCCAGCTGCACAACCAAGGCGGCGCAGTCAGCAGCGGCCAGGCCTTGAGTCTTCACGCCGGGCAATTGAACAATCAGAGCGGCAATATGGTGGGGCAGACCAGCCTCAGCCTGGACCTGCAGCAGGACTATGTGTTCCGCGACGGCGACACCCTGGCCAGCCAGGGGCCGCTGAGTTTGCGCACCAGCGGCAGCCTGCGCAATGAGGGAAAATGGGCCAACGTCGGCAATGTCAGTTTGCAAGCCGCCAGCTTCAGCAACGCCGCCGGCGCCAAGCTGGTCTCGGGCGGCAAGTTGGACATCAATGGCGCCGGCCAGGCGCTCAATCAGGGCCGGCTGGACGCCGAGCAACTGAGCTTGACCGCGTCCGCGCTGGACAACACCGGCATGATCAGCGGCCGCGACGTCACGGTGAACGGCGGCGTCATCGACAACCACGGCGGCCAGGCGGTGCTGGCCGCCACCCGCAGCCTGAGCCTCAATGCAGGCAGCCGCCTGAGCAACCGCGACAGCGGCTACATCTACAGCGGCGGCGCCTTGAGCCTGAGCAGCGGCGACCTGATTGAAAACATCTCCACCACCATAGAGGCCGAAGGCGATGTTTCCATCCGCGCTGGCCGGCTCAACAACCAGCGCACTCATGTCGACATCAAGCGCGCGGCGGAAAGCGAAAACTATAGCTGGTACAAGTACAACTACTATTGGGACGTGTTCGAACGCGTGGGCGGTTGGGACTGGTCAGCCGTCACCAAATCCCTGCCCGTCAACGACGCTGAAGCGGCCAAGACGCGTTACGGCACCATCCTGCAGGTGAATGAAGCCAAGAAGCAGGCTCTGGTCCGCTTTCAAGGCACTCAGGAACGTTGGGTTAACTACAACGCCATCAAGAAAAACGACAGCGGCGGCTACGACATGACCTTCTACCAAGGCTACAGCTGCTTCCAGGGGGCGGCCTGTCCTTATGAGCACACTGTGTGGCGCGAGGTGTGGTCTGGCCGCAACGAGCAATGGAACCCGGCCATCCACATCAATCCGCTGGAATTGGACTTTGTCGATCCCAATAACAAGTTCAACTTGCGGAACCGTTCTGCCAGCGGCACCAAGACCCGCGACAAACTGATCTCCGTCGGCGAGGTTGCCAGCCTGAGCGCAGGCGGCAATATGACAGTGAACATCAGCGGCCAGCTCTTGAATGACGCCAGCCGCATTGCCGCCAATGGCGGCATCACCATCAACGGGGCGGACAATGGAGGTGGAGACGCGCGCGTGATCAACCGCGCCTATTCCGTCAACGAGCGCATTCAGGAAACCGGTACCGACCACTACGACCGCAACACGCGTCACTGGTTTCCCACATACACCTTGGACAAAACGGTGGCGTTGCAGACCATAGACGCCACCATCGCCGGCCACCAGGGCGTCAGCGTGCGCGCGCCCAGCATAGAAAACATCACCATCAACCCGGCCCAGGTTAGCGCGGCGGAGGCGGCCAAGGCCGCCGCTCAAGCGGAGCAAGCGGCCTGGGACGGCTCGCAAACCGCAGCCAACGCCGGTCAAGCTAGAGGCGGCCAAGGTCCGGAAGCCGGTCGTCTGGGCCAGGTGCAATCCGGCGGAGAAGCCTTGCCCTTAAGTTTGGGCGCGGGCGAACGCATCGCCCCAAGTGCCGGTAATAACGCGGTGGCCGCGGTGCAAGCCGGCACGGCGGCTCAGCAAGTCAAGATGGAACAAAACCCATCCACCGTCGGCCCGGCGCTTGAAGGCGCCAAACTGGCCCATGCCCAGGCCGGCGGCGCCCCCGTCGCCGCGCAAGTGGCCACGACCCAGCCGCGCGCGCAAACGCATCCGCTCAAGGGCAGCCCCGCCCAGCCCGGCTTGCTGGACCGCCTGCCCAACAACCAGCTGTTCCAGCAAAACCCCAGTCCCACAGCGCCTTATCTGATAGAGACCGACAGCCGCTTTACCGAGTACAGCAACTTCGTCAGCAGCGACTACATGCTGAAGCAGTTGAACTACGACCCGGCCGGCGTGCACAAGCGCCTGGGCGACGGCTATTACGAGCAAAAGCTGGTGCGTGATCAGATCCTGGCGCTAACCGGCCGTCCATCGCTGCGCGGCGAAGACGCCACCGAGCAATTCAAGGCGCTGATGAACCAGGGCGTGAGCGTGGCCAAGGACTTCCGGCTCACCACAGGCGTGTCGCTGACTCCGGCGCAAATCGCCGCTTTGCAGCAAGATATCGTCTGGATGGTCCGCGAAACCGTCCACACCGCCAACGGGCCGCAAACCGTGCTGGTGCCCACCGTCTATCTGGCACACAACACCGTGGGTCTCACCGGCGACGGCGCGGTGATCGCCGGCAAGGATCTCAGCCTGTCCGCCGCCAGCCTGAGCAACAGCGGTAGGCTGCAGGCCGATCAAAGCCTGATAGCCAAGGCCGATGTGATCCGCAACACCGGCGGCCTGATCCAGGCCGACACCGTCAAGCTGCTGGCGGACAGCCTAACGCTGGACACGGATCTGCAGAATGCTGGCCGTCAGGCCGCCGTCAGCGGGCGCGACATCAGCCTGAGCGGCGCGGATATCGCCTTGAAAGGCGCCAAGATCGACGCGACCGAACTGCTCAGCCTCAGCGCCAGCAACAATCTGACCTTGGGCACCGCGCGCAGCCGCAAGGAAGGCAGCGTGGACCTGATCGCCGGCAGCATGGGCAACCGCGATGCCACATTGGGCCCCGACGTAGGCGGCAGCGGCGTTGCCACCGTCAGCGGCGTGTGGGAGAACGCGCAGGGCAGCAGCCTGCAATCCGGCGGCAAGCTCAATTTGAGCGCGGGCAAGGATCTGACGCTGAGCGGCTCCAGCGCCCAGGCCAAGGGTCAGCTCAATGTCAGCGCCGGCAACCGGCTGTCGGTGTTGGCCGACAAAACCACCAACAACACCACGCTCACCGCCGACAGCGCCAGTTCACGCGTGGAGGCGCGCTATCAGGCCGATACGCTGATGGCCAGCCAGCTCAGCGGCGGGGCCGGCGTGGTCGCCGTGGCCGGCCAGGCGCTGAGCGTGCAAGGCAGCCGCGTCGCCAGCGATCAAGGCCAGGTGCTGCTGTCCGGCACGCAAGTGGATATCGGCGCGACGGCGCGCCATGTGGAAATCGACGATGCCGAAAACAACCACATCGGCCAGACCCGCAGCCAGCGCCAGCAAGCCATTCGCGACACGCAAGCGCAGGGCAGCCAGATTGGCGGTCAGCAAGGGGTGACCATCCAGGCGCGCAATACTGATATCAAAGTGCTGGGAAGCGATATCGTCAGCGATAAAGGAGACCTCAAGCTCAGCGCCTCCCGTGACATCCAAGTGGGTGCGGCGGAAGAAAGCTACAGCTTCCAGGAACAATCCAGCAGCACCCGCAAGAGCCTGGTCAGCAGCAAGCAAAGCCAGGGTAAGACCGATAATTGGCAAACGACAGCCAAGGGTAGCAGCTTGTCCGGCGACAGCATTCGTATCCAAGCAGGACAGGATCTGACCGTGGCCGGCAGCAGCGTGGCCGCGACCCATGATGTGGACCTGCTCGCCGGCCGGGACGTCAACCTCGTTGCAGCGGAAGACAACCACCAAGGCCGCAGTCACAGCCAGACTCGTCGCAGCGGGTTGATGGGCGGCAGCGGCCTCGGCTTCTCCTTTGGCAGGCAGCAACAAAGCCTGGACCAGCAAAACACCAGTAGCATTTCGAAGGGCAGCCTGCTGGGCAGCAGCGATGGCAATGTAACCCTCCGGGCCGGTCGCAACGTTCAGCAAACTGGCAGCGCGGTGTTGGCAATCAAGGGAGACATTAATGTCAACGCCGAGCGCATTACGATCGAAGCAGCGAGGGAAATGCAGCAAAGCCAGATGGAAACTCAATACCTAAAGTCCGGCCTTAGCGTTGGAGTGACGAACCCGGTGGTGGATTCAGTGAATACCGCTAGACGCATGAGCCAGGCAGCGAGCAAGACTGACAGCGAAGGAATGAAAGCTCTGGCCGCGCTGACCTCGGCTATGACTGGTTTTGACGCTTACAACCGAATCAAAGAAAGCCAGGGTGCAACTATTGGCGGCAAGGAGAACCAGATTGATTTAGGTCGGTTGGACCGTAATCGTGATGCTATCACGCGGGACGCGAATGCGACGGATAAGGTGGGGGGGGTGAATGTCAGCATTAGCGTGGGGAGCAGCAGTAATAAGAGCCGTAGCCAGCACAGCCGCGATCAAAGTGTAGGCTCGATGGTGGTAGCTGGCGGCAATATCACCATGGTTGCCAGCGGTGCAGGTAAAAATAGCGATATAAACATTCAGGGCAGCGAAGTAAATGCCAGCAGGAATATCACTCTGAGAGCAGACAATCAGGTCAATTTGCTTGCCTCGCAAAATATGGTCTCACAACTGGGTAGCAATAGCAGTCGTGGTGGGAGCTTGGGCGTAAGTTTCGGTTCTGATGGTTTGACGCTCAACGTGGGAGCCAATGCTGGGCGTGGCAAGATGGACGGTGAGGACAAGACCTGGACGAATAGCCGCATCGAAGCCGGTCAGACACTGCGTATAGTATCGGGTCAGGACACCAATCTGAAAGGTGCTCAAGCCAGTGGCCGGCAGATGGTAGCCCAGGTGGGCGGTGATCTGAATATCGAAAGCCTGAAAGAGCAAAGCCGTTATGACAGCACCCAGCACAGTATCGGCTTAGGCTTGTCGGTTGGCTATGGCACACCGAGTGCCTCAGCCTCCTACAACCAGAGCAAGCGTTATAGTCGCTACGATGGGGTGGTGGATCAATCCGGCTTAAAGGCTGGAGATGGTGGTTTCCAGATCGAGGTCCAGAATAATACCGATCTGAAGGGCGGGACGATCAGCAGCAGTTCCCGCGCGGTTGTAGCTAATAACAATCTACTCGCTACCGGTACGCTGACCGCTAGCGATATCGAAAATCGTGCCGAGGTACGGGCAAGTAATAGCGGCCTCAGTCTCAGCACTGACATGTTGAACCAGGGAAAATACGGTGCGGCTAAGGGCGTAACCGGAGCTTTGGCAAATGAGACCGAGGCTAGCGGCGATTCCAAGGGCCAGACCCTGAGCGCGATCAGCCAGGGGCAAATCTTCATTACCGACGAAGTCAAACAACAGGTACTGACAGGAAGAAGTGCCGAGGAAGCCGTGCGTCAATTGAACCGCAATGCAGAGACCAGTCATCAAGCGGCTTTCCGTCAGGACTTAGAACGCTTGGCTGAAAAGGTGGATGCCGAAACCGCTATTAAGACCGCACTGTACGCTGAGGCAGTGAAATTCACAGATGAAGCCTACCGCAAGCTATTCCTGCAACAGCACCCCTTGTACAAAAAGAAGAAAGATGCGGAGGGCAAGGATAAGTGGGTGCTGGCCAGCGAGGAGGAGATGCGTAGCTTGAAGCCAGGGCCGGATGGCAAGCTGAGCATCAGCATTAACGGAATTTTTAATAATGAGGTGGCTGCGGGCAATTATGCTAGTCAGCATAATCAGGACGACTCCGCCACCCAGTACTACATCCACTTCCCGGAAGCCAACAACATCATCTCCGAACTCATGATTGCTGGTTATCAGAAGTTTCTGGAGAGTGAGGTAATGGGGTTAAGCACTTCGACGGTTCAGCTACGAAATATTTTGTTGGCGAATGGCATGGACCCATTGCAAGTCAATGCCCATAGCCGTGGTTCGCTGACCTTGTACAACGCGCTGGACATTCTAGCAAGAGAGGAGAAAAACAAAGGGGCATTGTCAGGTACTCGGGTTGGGCTGTTTGGCCCGGCGGCGAATGCTGATAAAACCAATCAGCGGCTGTCATTTCTGCAAAACCGGACAGACATGACGGTGGAGCAGCAAGTTTTAGCGGAATTGATGTTGCAGAACCATAAGGACGATTTTGTGGGGAGAATACTTGGGGGGAATCCTGCGACAGGAGGGACGACGCCGGAAGGGTCAAACAAGATCAAGGAGTGGATTAATATATTTAATGGAGATAGAACTGCGCATAGTTGTTATGGTGTGGGAAAAGAAGGATGTAGTAGTTATTGGCATGATAGTGCTGATGGGCTTGTTAGCTCTCATAGGGTAACTGACTCTTTTGAAAAGATAAAGTAACTATGTTTTTTAGATTGGTGGCTTTAACTCTTTTAGCTGGATGTAGTATCAGGGCAAGCTTCCAACCATTGCCATACTCCTACGAAGTATGGGAGGCCCCCAATAAAACATTGCTTGAAATCAAAATGGTAATCCTTGAGTGTGGTGGAGCATCGCCAGAGAATGTAAATAACAGCTATACATTTCAATCTAGAGAGCTAGGTTTTTATTTGAATGAAAATCAAAAAGTTATCGTTGAAAAATGTATAAGGAATGCCGGTTATACAAAAAAAATTATCAGGGGCAGCTATGGGGTTGAGAAAGTGATTTGTGGAAAAATACCCGCTCCTCCTGCTTGTTTAGTGAGCGTAGAGGATATTTCACCTAGTAAGGAAACTCGTATAAATAGCCCATATTGTAAAAAATTTACCAAGGCTCAAGAGTGTCAGTCGTAGTTCGGTATCTTGCTAAAATCATTGGGTTGTGTTTTTAAATTGACTATTGTAAAGAGGTTGTGGTGAATGCCAAACTGTCTGCAGTTATTACAATCGGTCTGTTAGACATTTTATGCTGCAGCCATATTTGCACATTTGAGACCTGCTGTTCACAGTCAGAGTGCATCAAGCGCAGTTTGCTTTATCGATCATGAGAAGTATGAGGAATCACTGGCAATGGCAGCACAAAAGCGGGCATAACACAATTGCCTCTTTCTCCATAAGAACCGCTCAATGAAGAAATTTAGCTTACTCCCGTAAAGTACTCTTAGTCCTTATTGCCAATTCGATTTGATCTTTCATCGGCTTGCAGTGCAAAGTTTCACGGCAGGCTCGGTTTTGATAGTATCCATCATAGATGTTCCCGTTTAAGGAAATGCAAAATATGGCATAAGAAGTATAGAAAAAATCGAAGATGCTTGAAGTGCAACAGGTGTCATTGTTGTTTTTTTCTTCCTTTATTATGTCTGAATATTTGTCACCTCAAGTTCTGAGCCCTACATCAATATTGTTGAAAACGACCAAATGTATCAATTTCAGCCCAGGCAAAGAAGCGTATTTTAGTGATGTGTATTGTAAAGCGCCCCTAAAGTACAAGGGCATCTCCGTAGGATTGGAAAGAGTGTTGAGTGTGTTTCATAAAGCCTCTAAAGGCCATATTTGATTTGCAAGGAGGCCTAATGAATCTAAAGAGAGAGCAGACTTTGTTGGAGCTTCCCTTCTCTCGTGTGGAGATAAAGTTTAAAACGGTCAATGGTTGGTTTAAATGGAAAGATAAAAAAATAGGCGTGGTGCTTGTGCATAAATATGATGGCAGTGGAAATATTGTAAGTACCATTGAAAAGAAATTTGAAGGGGTGCAGGAAAAGTTGAAAGCTGTCGGACAAGGTGTGCAGCTTGCGGAAGATATCAATCAATCCCAAGTCATTCTTTACGCAAGTTTGTAGCAAGTAGGGTGGGCAAGTTCTATGATTTGCCCGCTCCGGGGCAATAGCCAAGGCGATGTGCCAATGCGGCCCACCATGTTGATTCAGACTCCACCAGATGAACGGCTAGCCTGCATCGGCAGCCATGGTCTGATGCTCAACCTCGCCGCCAATAAAAGCCGGGGCCAGGCCGATGGCAAGGAGCAGATGCGGATAAATGCCTGAACTGGGCCGGCGACACCTTGAACCTGCAAAGCGGCCGCGATACCCGCCTGACCGGCGCGCAAGCCAGCGGCAAGACAGTGGTGGTGGATATCGGCCGCAACCTGACGCTGCAAAGCCAGCAAGACCGCGACTACTACCACAGCCAGCAAAGCAATCTCTCCGCCGGCGCCAGCTTCACCTTCGGCAGCATGAACGGCAGCGCCTCCATCAGCGGCAGCCGCCAGAAGGCGGACAGCGACTTTGTCAGCGTGCAGCAGCAAACCGGCCTCTACGCCGGCCAGGGCGGCTTCGATATCCAGGTGGGCCGCCACACCCAGCTGGACGGCGCGGTGATCGCCAGTACCGCCAAGGCGGACAAAAACACGCTGGATACCGGCACGCTAGGCTTCAGCAATCAGCACAACCAGGCGGAGGCGGCAACAGCAGCGGCCACGCCGAATCCACCACCTACGCCGCGGTCAGCGAAGGCGCGATCAAGGTCCGCGACCAGGGCAAACAACAAGACCTGAAAGAACTGAGCCGCGACGCCGAACATGCCGCCAACGGCCTGAGCCCGATCTTCGACAAGGAGAAGGAGCTCAACCGTTTGCAGGAAGCGCAGCTGATTGGACAGATTGGCGCGCAAGCCACCCAGATCGTCGCCACTGAGATGATGATGAAGGCGAACGAGGAGTTGCGACGGAACCCCGCATATGCGGACAGCAAAGAATATAAGGAGCTGAACGACAAGTGGGGCACCGGCAGCGACTTCCAAAGAGCGGCGCAAGCCGCCACCGCGGCGTTGCAAGGTCTGGCCGGCGGCAATGTGCAGGCGGCCCTCAGCGGCGCCGCCGCGCCTTACCTGGCCGGCGTAGTTAAAAACCTGACCGACGGCAACAAAGAAGCCAATGTGATGGCGCATGCCTTGTTGGGCGCGACGCTGGCGTAGCTCAAGGGCGAGAGTGCGGCAGCAGGGGCCGCGGGCGGCGCAGCGGCTCCCATCGTGGCAGAATTGCTGTTAACTCAGCTATACCCTGGGAAAAAAGTTGAGGACCTCAACGAGTCCCAGAAACAGACCATTTCCGCGCTGACGACGATGGCGGGCAGCCTGGCGGGCTCGCTGGCTGGCGGTGATAGTGCTGGAGCGCTGGCAGGGGCACAGACGGCCAAGAATGAAGTAGAGAACAATACACTAAAGCCCAAAGAAATTGATGCTTTGGGAAGAAAGCTTGCAACTCAGTCTGGAGGGAAGCAAGGTGCAGCTAAGTCATTGTGTGAAAATGACTTAATTAAAGTTGCAGTTCAAGAAAGTGATCGGCGAAATAACTTTAGCCCAGAGTACCAAAAGGCATTCAATACCGCATTTAATAATGCAATGTCTAGTGTGTCCTCAATTTGCAAGGCAGATAGTCAGTGTGTTACTGAGGTTGCAAACAGCTTGCTACAGGCACGATTGACATGTAACACAGTTGAGTGCGCCAATGATATGGCCGGAGGTGCAATACGTAATGCAGCCGTGCGTTATGGCGGGGTTCTGGATATCGTTAAAATTGCGGTTGGTGATTTTGGTTGGTTGATAGGGTTGAAGGGGCCGAAAGCAATTACCCCTGAGGGTACTGCAAAGTCCGGATCGTTGGTCGTTGATACGGTTACCCCAAGTGGAACTGTACTTGTTCCTGGATCAGGGATAAAACCTGCGATCACGCAAGGTGGCACTGTTGAATTGTTTACAGATGCTTCAGGTGCCAAAGTTCCGGGAGCAGTGGCAGTTGGGCCGACAACGCCAAATGCAGTTGGGTCAAATGCAATGAGGATGCCAAATATTCCCAGTAACAGCCAGGCAACTGTAGTTGCGAATAATCTATTTATTCCACCAAACGCAGGAGGAACCGGCTCTATGATGGATTACTTACCTGAGGCCGCTCGTATCACTCAGCCCGGAGGAGAAATTATTATTAATGGCACTCCCGCTAATAAGTATTTAACCAATATGCCGACGCAGGTGCAGCTTGATGTACTAGGTTTGTCAGTTAAGTATCAGGGCCCACTGCTCCCCCAGTTTCAAGGTATGACATTCTTGAGAACGGATGGCTCAGTACTTACGGCGCCAATGAAGTCGGTTGTGTTAGTAAAAAAACCATAAGGATTGCAAGTGAAAATTTTCAAAAATTGCTGGGATAAGATAGATACTTACAACTGTCAATATGGGGCTCATGTATTTTTTGATTCAACAGCGGAAATTTATGTAAACCAATGGCTGGCTCCTAGCCGTGAGCTATATCATGAATTTTCCCGAGTAAATGACGAAGGGTATGTGGGGCACTGTAAACTTGTATTTACCGGAGTGAGAAAATTCGATTTTCAAGTGACGTTGATTCATAAGGGTGAAGGTGGGAAATTGTTTTGGAGGGATCCTATGTGCACAAGCTACGAAGGCAATGTGACTGAAGACTTAAAAGAGTATATTTTAGAAGGGAGTCTCCACGGTTTTTCATCGTCAGTTTCAATTAACGTGGAGGCCCAAGGGTTTGAATTGCATATTTTAGAAAATGATGAACCAGCAAGGCAATCTTAGGTAATGTGATTTATTGGGCTAAATGGCAGGACTGTAACTGTGGAAAATTGGGGGGCTTGGTATCAGTCGACCGACTGCGATGAGTATCCAGCTAACTCCGCCTTTTTTTATCAACAAGAAGAAGCTGCATTTTGGAGTGTAGGTATCATGGTGCAGCAGAAGCTGCAAAGGGAGCTTGGTGCAAGTTATCAGGTGGTTACTGGTTTTGAAAGCCGCCCGGTGGTGTGAGGCGCACGCCTAAAGTAAAAGAATGAGCTTAACTTAGGAAGGCTATGAGCATTGAAAGGCAGATGGAATTATTGACTGAGTTGGCTCGGATTGTGCATGAGTCGGCTAGTGAGGGTTATAGCGAGGCCCGCTGCGAGTTTGATTATGAATGTTCGGAAAAAGACTGGACTGTTGGCTCTAGTTTTTCCTATGTTTTGCAAGGGGTTGGTAGGGCTGAGTTTTTGAATGATCCAAATGATCGCACCTCCCAGCTGGTACATGAACTACACGAGCTCATGCGGCAGCATACTGGTGGGTCTTGGAAAGAGTTTGTGTTGTCTATAGATGCTAATGGTAAAGCTCATACCAACTTCGTTTATTGAGGAGTAAGCTCATCAAGGCCACGAACGGATCGCGACCTTTAAGTGTTGTATAGAATGAACTGCATTGCAAAAAAACCGCGGCTGCGGGTTTTTTTTGCTGTGAATTATGTGGGCTTGTTGGTGCTAGCTATGCTGGCGGCGTGAATTTAGGTTGCATCTGGATGGTCTTTTATTTACTTGGAGTTGCTTAAAAATGGTGTCATGACAATGTGTCTTCTTGATAAGCCTATATTTGATCTATCTTGTTGTCGTGGCTTTGGGTTGAGTGTGACTGGCTGCAAGTTTCATAGTAAACGATACATTTTTCCGGCTTGTCTAACTGTTTAAGCAAAAGTCAACGAGAAAGGAAGTGGCGGTGATGGCATTGTCTTTTGATGAGGCTGGTTTGAAAATGCGCTCGCTTGATAAATCGATGCCGCCACCTGCCAATCATGTTGTGAATCCAAATTGGGGCGTAGTGGAGGAAGTCATTAAAAAAGTATATGAATTTGATGGGTTTGTAGAGATAGAGGTAGAGCCGCCGACAGCATTATTTATTAGTTCGATAAATCTTAAAGCTATTGCTGGAAAATTTAGAATTGTTTTGCTTACAAACTCGGAAGACCCAAAGAGTGAGCTTTTGGAGTGGTGGGGGAGTCAGGATGCGCCTTACAACGGCAAAGAATTCTTTGCCGAGCATGAATGGGATGCACGTACTATTTGCAGTGACATCCTCGTGGCGCTTCAACTGTTCCATGAGTTTGTGTTGACGCAGATGTTGTCGGACCAGAGTCTTGCAAGCTTTAGGTCTCCATGGAATCCACTGCCTAGTTGATTTATATGTAATATGTGGATGTTGGTGATTTATGAATGTAGAACTCTTTGGCCAACCATATGATGAGTGCGATACAAATTGGGTTGTGTTGGCGTATTTGGATAGAATGTACAATGATGGCAAATTTATCGAGGCGATTGAATCTATCTCAGATGGAGTCGGCTTGAGTGTGGATGGTGCTTATTGTCATTTCCCATTTATGGATAGTTTTTACGATGATGATAGATTTGAAGGGGTTAAATTTATTTATGGTTACTCGGTGGATGGAGATGATGATGAAGTGATTGTAAGTCTAGACGTTTGTTTGAGCTTGATTAATGTTGCGTGTGCAAAATACATAAAAAATCACCCGGAGGATGAGCGGGTCGTAAAAGAGGTTTTTGATAAAACAAGTGAGAGATTGGGTGATGCTAACAGAATGTAATAATGTGTTTATAATAATGCCAAGAAGAGATTGGCATGAATGAGATTGATAAGCAATGGATTTGTGAGGTTAGAGAGTGCTTGGATGGCTTTGGTACGGGGGGGGGGAGGATTTGTATCATGTTCTAAGCACTATTTTGTTTGAAAATAAAATGAACTATTTGCAGTTTCTTGCTAGTGCAAGTGAGGGGCATGGGTGCTATGCTCATGAAGGACTAGGGTATTCATTAGATCAAGACTGGGACTTTCCAGAAGATTTTGATGAGGTTGCTTTTTTTGTTGGAGATTTTGAAAGCTCTACTTTAAAAGTTTCTGAATTTTTAATGGCTATGTCGTGTATTTCAAAGGCTTATGTGGAGCGGCATGTAGAGGATAAGCAGGCGGTTGAACGTTATATGGAGAAAATAAGCGCACGATATTCTAGCTTGTGATGGCTTAGGTTTTTGACTAATTCCTACTTTTTGAAAATAAACAAAGCCTTGTATTTTATATGGGCTAGAAATTGATGTTTAATGAATAAGCTGGCATCGGGGGCAAGGGTTGCCTGTTGAGGAAAAGTGTACTTTTTCTGTAAGATGTGGGGCAGCCAGAATCCTTGGGTAGGATATCTTACTAGTTATGGCCGACCGTTTGGCGGCCATGCCAGTTGGATTGTCGCATTGGGTGTCGCCCCCGTTGTTGTAAACAATGCGTCTGTGCTTCTAATGAGGTTAGCTGGATTCTTGGTATTGATGACAGGAATGTGCATGTTAATATTCATAAAGATGCTGGTGTCGGTATTGCCGGCTTGTATGGTGTCGTGCCTGACGTTGTGAAGTGGGGGTGTGAGGTTGTAAAGTGAATGGGGAGATACTTTCCACTGAGCGCTTAGGGTGATTAAAATTTTGTAATGGCAATACAAAAAAGGAAAAGCATGTTTATTAGATCGGTCCCAGAAGACCTGGATCTTTTGGCCTTTTTTGGATCTGGCCCCTTTTTTGAAAACAAGCAAGACCTACATTTTGCATTTCAATACACGGATGGCAACAATGTCACTGCTATTTTTTCTTATTGTGAAGTGGCGGGCTGGATACAGGTGGTTTTAGAGCTTCAAGGGTGTGAGCTGTCTAGGTGTTTGTATGAGTGTGTTGCATGTTTTGAAATTAAGAAGGATGCGATTGGAGAATTTCTGTGTGCCGAAATATTTTATGGTGGGGCCAAAAGCAACTTCTCATTAAGGGTTCAGCCCTTTGTTGTTTTTAGTTGCTCTAGCCTAGAAGTGTAAGACTAGTCTCAGGAGCGTAGAGGTGAATTGCACTTGATTCGCCGTTGGTGAGCTACTGAACAGTTTTTGCAAGCTCGCCCTCCGGAGCCTATGCGAAAGTGCTGGTGTCGCGCGTCTGCGCTTTTCCCTGTGTGCTCCCACCATGCCCATTCAACGCCCCGGCCTTAAACTGAATCTCCCTCCTTTGAATATGGGCGCGCCTGCCGCCAGTGCACCAGCACCGTCCAGTGCTGATCATCTTCGCGCCAATGGAAGGCTTGCGTCAGCAACTGCGGGCGATGCCGCCCGCTGATTTTCGCGAGGCCCAGCATGCTCCGGACTATGCCGGCATGCGGCAAAGCGGTTTCGCCTGCATGAGCCACGGCTTTATGTTGAGCAGTGGCGGGCAGGATGTGTTCATGCATGCCAGGCGTGAGCAGCCGCAGAATCAGGGCGAATTCGCCGGCGATAAATTCCATCTCAGCGTGCAGCGGGACTTGGTGCCGCAGGCGTTTCAGGCTTTGTCTGGGCTATTGTTTTCGGAGTCCAGCCCGATTGATAAATGGAAAGTGACGGATATGGCGCGCGTGGAGCCGGAGGCCAGAGTCGGCGCCGGCGCGCAGTTGACCTTGTATGTGAAGCCGGATGGCGCGGACTCCCAGTACAGCGCACAAGGTTTGAGCCAGGTGCGTCAGTTTGTGGAACGCCTGGAAACGACCTTGTCCGAGCACGGGATTGAGCCGGGGCAGCATCCGGAGTCCGATGTTCGTCCGGAAAACTGGCGTTATGCCAGCTACCGCAATGAATTGCGCAGCGGCCGGGAGGGCGGCGATGCGCAAAGCCAGGCCTTGCGCGAGGAGCCGTTTTATCGGCTGATGACGGAGTAAGGCTGGAGCCGCCATGTCGCGCCCCTTGAACAGCCAGGGGCGCGCGATGGTTTTAGAACCGGTTTACGATCTGCTGCGCGTCGTCGATACAGCGTTGAAAATCACTTCGAAATGCTCATGTACCACTTGTACATCACGCTTTCTCAGCGGTTTTCGCCTTGTCTCGCCTTAGCTCGCGAGATCGTAAACACGTTCTTAGAACGAGTAAATCAGCCCCACGCCAAACGAGCGGATTTCAGCGTCGTAGAAGCTGATGTCGGCGTTGGATTTGCCGTAGGCGGCGCTGACGAAGGCGGACAGCGCCTTGTAGTCGAACAACTGGTGGCGCAGATAGCCGACATCGACGGCGTAGGCCTTGCTATCGGCTTTTTTATTGCTGAACAGCGGGTTGGCCTGGTCGAAGCGTTGCTGGCGGTAGAGCAGGCTGGCGGTGAAGGTGTTGAGGTCGCTGCTGTAGGCGTAGTCCAGGCTCAAGCCGTAGCTCTTGTTGCTCATCGCGCCGCCGTCCAGCTTGTCCTTGCCCCATGTCAGGCCGGGGGTCAGCGTTTGATTGGGGGCGAATGCCCATTCATAGCCCGCTTTCAGCAAGGTGGCGTCGCCGTTGCGGTTCAGCGTGGCGCGGTCCGCCGCGCTGAGGCCGGCCACGCTCTGGCCGCTGCGCTCGTCGTCTATCTTGATGTTGCGTTGGGTAAGCTGGGCTTTGAAGCCGGTGCCCATGATGTTTTCCCAGCCCAGCAACACGCCGGTGGATTTGCGCTTGGTGCCGTCGCGGTCCACGCCCACGGCATAGGGGTCGGTCCAGGTGTTCTTGCTGAGGCCGCCGTAGAGCAGGCCGGCGGAGACGATGCCGTTGTTGCCCACTTGCTGGCGCACGCCCAGCTCCAGCGTGTCGTCCATGCCCAGCGGGTCGTGGATTTGGCTGTCGAACACGATCTGGGTGCGGCTGGCGGCGAGGGTGTAGCTAAGGCTCAGCACTGGCAGCGCGAAGCTGTCGTTGTGGGATTCCGGCGCGCTGTTCAGGCTGTTGGTTCTTTGGTTTTTGTCCCCTTTGAAAAGGTTGGATTTGACGCGGTTGCCGCCCACGCCCAGGCCGATGCTGCCGGAGAAGCCGTTTTCTTCCGGTATCGGGTCCGCCATTGCGAATTGAGCCGCTAGCAAAGCGGACAAGCCCACGCATATAGTGCGCATATTCATCATCCTCAAATAAAAAAGAGCTACTTTGGTTTTCGCCGACGCGGCATTGCATGGCGTCGATTTATGCAAAATGGATTGTTTGTCCATGTTAAGCCGTCGGCTGGCCGATGTGTCGCTTGCCGCGAAAATTTAGCCTGAGATCGCTTTGTTTTAGCCGCGGCTTGTTGCGGAATTGCCATCGCGAGGCGATCGCTCTCGCAGAGGGAGAGGCTGTTGCCGTGCGGACTAGCCGGGCCGTAACGAGTTTTGAAACCAGCCGGCCGGTGGCGGGGTGAAATGGGCAAGGCGGCCATGGCCGACTTTGTGCATGTATTAAGTTTGAGGCAGTGTTTTACGCAAGATCTGCTGCAGCGAGAGTTCGTAGGTGTTGAGCCGGTCAATACATTCAAACACGTCCAGCGGCGCGATGTTTTGCATCAATACTTGTTCAAGCCGGGGGAAGAAGCCAGCCCAGGGAAAATTGGGCGTAGCAATGGGGCCGGTTGCGGTGAAGAGCAGGGAATCTGTGCAGAACGGGCTCTGCAATCCCGGTGCCTGTAATCTCAAGCGCGGCCGCTTTATTGCCGGCCGGATCGCACAGGCAAGGCTTGGGTTTCTTTCGCATTGCGTTTTCTTGCAATGCAATATTTGATGGTAGTATCGATCGCTCAGCAAATATGCTCAGAGAAAGGCCGGCATGACGGGTTGTCGCGTTTTTATCTGGTCGGTCTTGTTGCCTTTGGCCTTGTCCGCTTGTTCCATGCAACGCTCCGCGGACGGCGCGCTCAGCCGTAGGCTGGATGTGCAGGAGGCTTTGTCTTTTGTGCATCAGGACGTGCCGCTGGCCGGCAATCACTTGGTGCTGCGCTCGTCGGCCTTGTCCGGGCGTTATGAGCTGAAGTTCTACGACCGGCAGCTGGTGGTGCCCTTGGATGAGCGCTGGAGCAAGGTGCGGGTGATGAACGCCAGCGAGCAGGGTGGAGATTTGCTGGTGCTGCTGCGCGCGGACGACGCGGAGTGCGCGCCGGCCTATCGTTTGCTGAGTGTGCGGGATTATCAGGTCAAGAGTTGGACCCTAGTCGCCAGTTGCAATCAGAGTGAGGTCATGACGGTCAACTCGGATGACGGAGTTTGGCGCGCGCGCCAGCAGCGCAACCGTTTGAACGCGATGGTGTGGACCTGGCGGGACGGCCAGCTGGAAGCGAGACTAGAGCGGCCGGCGTCGGCTTATGATTCTCCGCGCACGGTGACGCGCGACGGTGACCGGGCAGGCCGTGGCCCGCGCCGCGAGCATGACCGCGACGAGATGCCGGACTGGGTGCGTTGGTTGCCGCCGGCCGGTTAGGCCAGTTGGGCTAGAGAGATCCTCTTTCGCCTTGTCTCGCCCTTGTTCGCGAGATCGTAAGCGGGTTCTTACTGCGGCGTCACCCTCACTTTGATGCTGCGCTCCAGCTGCACATTGCTGCGGCTGACGCCGATGAGTACGGTTTCCTGGCCGCTTTGGTCGCGGCCGATGCCCCCCACGGTCAGCCATTCTCCCACGGCGCCTTCCACCGTGGTGGCCAATTTGGCGCTGTCCAGGTTCTGGCCGTTGAAGGCTTGCTGGCTGGCGGCCAGTTCCAGCGTCACGCGCTGGCCGTGCAGCCGAGGGCGGGCGTAGAAGCCGGTGACGGCGTCCTGGTAGCGCACGCCCACTACCGGCCGGCCGTCGGCGCCGAACATCAGCCAGGGCAGCGGCCGGCTGCTGCCTATCTCGATGAACCCGGTTTTGCCGTCCAGCATGCGCAAGGCCTGGCTGGCTTGTAGCCGGGTGTTGGACTGGCTGGCGCCGCCGGCAATCACTACCTGGCTGCCAGGACGCACTGTCATGGGCTTGCCGGTGCTGATGCTGTAGCCGCCGCCCTGCACCTGGCCGCCCAGTTGCACCGCGGATTTGCTTTCTCGGCTCACGCCATCCTGGGCCACTTCCACGAGCAGGGATGAGGATTTAACGTCCAGCTGGCGGATCAGCCTGCGCAGTTCCGCGCTGCGGCCGGGCGGGGCGTCCAGGATTAGCTGGTTGCCCAGCGCGCCCAGTTTTTCGCCCTCGCGCAGTTGCGGCCGCAGGGCGGCGGCCACTTCGTCGCCGTCGCGCCAGTTGAGGGTGATGACGTCGGCGGCGTTGGCGGCGGCGGCGAGGCCAAGCAGCGCGGCCGCGATCAGGGTGGTCTTGCTTGATTTCATGTCACAAATCCTTGCCGGAGCGCCAGATGGCCCATACCAGCCACACGCTGTTGAACATGGCCAGCATGAAGCCGACAAAGCCGAAGAAGGGCAGTCCGAATAGTTTGGGCCCGGCGTTGACGGTCATCACGATGGAGGAACCGATGATCAGGCAACCGGTGACGATGCCCATGGTCAGCCGGTTGGCGCTGCGGTCCAGCTGACGGCCGAAGCTGTCCAGCCGCTGCAGGTCCAGGTTGACGCGGAATTTGCCGTGGCGCATGTCCTTGCCCATGCGCATCAGGTCTCGCGGCAGGCTTGAGAGCATGGCCAGCGCTTCGCCCAGCGAGTGGCGGCCGCGTTTGAGCAGGGCCGCCGGGTGGTAGCGGGCGATGGAAAGCTCGCGTACAAAGGGGGTGATGTGGGCGATGAGCTGGAAATCCGGGTCCAGTTGGCGGCCCAGGCCTTCCAGTGTGATCAGCGCCTTGAACAGCATGGCCATGTCTGGCGGCAGCAGGATGGAGTGGTCGCGGATCAGTGCCATGATGTCGGCGATCAGCTGGCTGATGTTGATGCCCTTGAGGGGCACGTGTTCGTACTGAAACAGGAATTCGCCCACATCGTGGGCGAATTGGCGCTCGTTGACCGGGGTGTTGCCGGTCCATTCGATCAGCACGTCGATGATGCCGGCTTCGTCGCGGTTGGCCACGGCGGCGAGCAGATCGACGATTTCGTCGCGGCGGCCGTGGCTGATGCGGCCCACCATGCCGAAGTCGATGAAGGCGATGCGGTGCTCGGGCAGGAAGAAAACGTTGCCGGGGTGAGGGTCCGCGTGGAAGAAGCCGTGGATCAGGATCATCTTCAATACCGCGTCCGCGCCCCGCTGGGCCAGCAGCACCGGGTCCAGGCCGCTGTCGGCCAGTTGTTCCAGCCGGGCGGCCGGCACGCCGGCGATGTAGTCCTGCACATTGACGGCGGCGTTGGTGTAGTCCCAGTAGACCTTGGGTACCCGCACTTCCGGATCGTCGGCGAAGTCGCGGGCGAAGCGCTCCGAGTTGCGGGCTTCCACCGCCAGGTCCATCTCCCGTTTGAGCGAGCGGGCGAACTGGCCGACGATTTCCACCGGCTGAAAGCGGCGCACATCGGGGAACTCCAGTTCCAGCAGGCCGGCCAGGTGGTTGAGGATGCGCAGGTCCGCTTCCACTTTCTCCACAATGCCGGGGCGGCGCAGCTTGACCGCCACGTCGGTGCCGTCGTGCAGGGTGGCGCGGTGCACTTGGGCGATGGAGGCGGAGCCTATGGGGTTGAGATCGAAGTGGGCGAACACGGTTTCAGGCTCGTCGCCCAACGCGGTCTTGACCAGGCGGCGTACCGCTTCCGGACGCACCGGCGGCACCTTGTTTTGCAGCTTTTCAAATTCGGCGATCCAGTCCGGCGGGAATACATCCACGCGGGTGGAGAGGATCTGGCCCAGTTTGATGAAGGTGGGGCCCAGTTCTTCGAAGGCGAGACGCACCCGCACCGGGGTGGGCGGGCGGTTTTCCGGCTCCGGCAGGTTGAGGTTCAGCCATTGGCCGGCTTTTTCCACCGCGCGCGGTAATTTTAGCCTTTGGGCGAATTCGCCCAGGCCGTGACGGATCAGGATGCCGCTGATTTCCTTCAGTCGCGGCAGGTCGCGCATGGCGATCAGGGTTTCTCTCAGCATCGGTTTTGCCTTGTGGGCATTGGTTTTCGCTCAAAAACAAAGGCTTGCCGTCCGGGCGCGCCGGCACCGTCCCGCCGCGCGGCGTGGTCGCCGGCCATGCCAATGCGATGGATTGTACGCCATTAGTGCGGGCTGTCTCGTCCAAGGTTCAAGCGGGCCGGCCCAAAGCGCTGGAAACGGCCTGCCTGCGGCTTTACACTGCCGCCCCCGTCCGATAGAGTTCGGCCTATGAAATTGCAACTCCGCTTAATGACTCTGGTGCTGGCGGGCTTTATGGTATTCGCTGAAGCGGCTCCGGAAAAGGCCCCTCCGGAGGGGCGCCCCGCGGCGGAAGCTAGCGCGCAGTCCGGCCAGGACGATCCCATCTCGAAATTCTCCTCCCCCGCGGAAGACGCGGTGGGGGATCTGCTGTTGCAAGCCATGAGCCTCTTGGGCGTGGCCTATCGTTTTGGCGGCAATTCGCCGGAAAACGGCCTAGATTGCAGCGGTTTTATCCGTTATGTGTTTCAAAAATCCCTGAAAGTGAACCTGCCGCGCACTTCGGCTGAAATGGCCCGCGTGGGGAAATCCATCAATCGCAGCGAACTCGTGCCCGGCGATCTGGTCTTTTTCAACACCCGCGGCTTCAGTTATTCCCATGTGGGCATGTACATGGGCAACGGCAAATTCATTCACGCGCCGCGCACCGGCAAGAATATCGAAGTGGCCAATATCAACCAGAGTTACTGGAACGGCCGTTTCAACGGCGCGCGTCGGGTGAATCGCAGCACGGCGGCGCAGTCGGCGGACACGTCCGACGATCTGAACGTGGCGGTGTCGACGCGCAAGGCCTCGGCGGAAAGCGCCCCGGCGGTCAAGTGCCGCAAGGGCAAGAAGTGCAAGCCGGTGGCCGCCAAAAAAGGCGGCAAGGCGGAAGCCAAGAAGGCGGGCAAGAGCGCCGGCAAGGCGACGGCGAAGAAGGGCGGCAAGGCCGCCGGCGGCGCCAAGAAAAAAGCCAAGCGTTGATTGGCGGCTTAAGCTGATAAAGATGCAGGAACAACATTGCCCGCGTTGCGGGCAATGTGCTTTGGAGCGAGATGATGGCATTGAACGTGACTATTCCGGTGTGGAAAGACCCGCAAGGCAATGTGGTGGCTTGCGTGGAAAAACTGAAAGTGATGCAGGAGAACCTGGAAGAACTGGCACAGCTGGCGCAGGACGCGTTGGAAGACGCTGTGCTGATGGGCTGTGACGAAGGCCAGGTCAAGGATTTCCTGGTGCAGGTGATGCAAAGCCTGCACAACCCCTATCAAGGGCGCTGAGCGCCGTTTTCATCCACCCCCTCGGGTTGGCCGCCGCGCGCGGCGAGCCCGCGATTCGCTCCGGAAAGGGGCTTTTTTGATGCATTGGCCTTTTGAAGCCTTTATCGGCCTGCGTTACTTGCGGGCCAAACGCCGCAACGGTTTCATTTCCTTCATTTCCCTGATTTCCATCGTTGGCATTGCGCTGGGCGTGGCCGCGCTGATCATTGTGTTGTCGGTCATGAACGGCTTCCAGAAGGAAATACGCGGCCGCATCCTGAGCGTGGCCTCGCATCTGGAAGTGAGCACTTACGACGGCCGGCTGGATCATTGGCGGCAGGTGGCCCAAGTGGGCGGCGCGCAGCCGCATGTGTTGGCCGGCGCGCCCTTCGTCAACGGCCAGGGCCTGTTTACCGCTTACGGCAATGTGCGCGGCGGCCTGGTGCGCGGCATCGAACCGGCGCTGGAAGACAAGGTGGTGGACGTGGGCCGTCACATGGTGGCCGGCAAGCTGGAAAACTTGCGTCCCGGCGAGTTTGGCATGGCGCTGGGCGCGGAGCTGGCGCGCCAGCTCAATGTGGGCCTGGGCGACAAGGTGATGCTCTTTGTGCCGCAGGGCATGATCACGCCGGCGGGCATGCTGCCGCGCTCCAAGCAGTTCACCGTGGTGGGCATTTTCAAGGTGGACATGTTTGAGTTCGACTCTACGCTGGCGATGGTGCACCTGCGCGACGCTCAGGTATTGTCGCGGATGGGGGACAGCGTCAGCGGCGTGCGCTTCAAGCTGGACGATCCCATGCTGGCGCCGACGGTGAAGCAGGCGCTGCGCGCCAAGTTGCCGCAAAACCTGGTGACGGACTGGACCGACACCAACTCCAATTATTTCCGCGCGGTGCAGATCGAGAAAAGGATGATGACCATCATCCTGACGCTGATCGTGGCGGTGGCGGCGTTCAATCTGGTGTCCACGCTGGTGATGGTGGTAACGGACAAGCAGGCGGACATCGCCATTTTGCGCACGCTGGGGGCGTCCCCGGCCAGCATCATGAAAATCTTCATGATTCAGGGCTCGGTGGCCGGTGTGCTGGGCACCTTGTCCGGGGTGGCCTCGGGCGTGCTGATCGCCTTGAACCTGGACGTGATCGTGCCGCTGATCGAACGCATTATCGGCAGCAAGATTTTGTCCAGCGAGGTGTATATGATCGACTACCTGCCTTCGGACGTGCAGTGGAATGATGTGTCCACCATCACCCTGATTTCCCTGCTGCTGGCCTTGTTCGCCACGCTGTACCCCAGCTGGCGCGCGGCGCGTACCCAACCGGCGGAGGCTTTGCGCTATGAGTAATGTGTTGTCGTGCCAGGGTTTGGGCAAGTCCTATAACGAAGGCAAGTTGCAACTGACAGTGTTGTCCGATGTCAGCCTGACGGTGGAGAAGGGCGCCAGCCTGGCCATCGTCGGGGCGTCCGGCTCAGGCAAGAGCACGCTGCTGCATTTGCTGGGGGGGCTGGATACGCCCAGTTCCGGCCGTGTGGAGGTCTTGGGGCGCGATCTGGCGACTTTGTCGGAATCCGAGCGCGGCCAGCTGCGCAACGCGTCGTTGGGCTTCGTTTATCAGTTCCACCATTTGTTGCCGGAATTCAGCGCGCTGGAAAACGTGATGATGCCGTTGCTGATTCGCCGCATGCCGCGCAAGCAGGCGGAGCGGGAGGCGAGCGAGATGCTGGGCCGCGTGGGGCTGGGGCAGCGCTTGCAGCACAAGCCGGGCGAACTGTCCGGCGGCGAGCGTCAGCGGGCCGCGATTGCTCGCGCGTTGGTGACCCGGCCTGCGTGCCTGCTGGCGGACGAGCCCACCGGCAACCTGGACGTGCACACCGCCAAGCAGGTGTTCGATTTGATGCTGGAGCTGAATCGCACACTGGGCACCAGCCTGATCATCGTGACCCATGATCTGGGGCTGGCCGCGCGTACGCAGCGCATGCTGCGGTTGAACGAAGGCAAGCTGGCGGAGACGGAGCGCGCCGCGGGCGAGCCGGCTTAACATTCGAAATCTAGACTCCAAAAGGGAGATTATTTTGCTGTTCAAGCGTGAAGAAATCGACTTCGATGCCTTGCTGGACATCCTGCAAACCTCGTCCGGCATGATGGAGGCGGCGATAGGCGTGTTGTGCGTGTTCATCGCCTTCCATCTGGCCCGTTTCGCCTTCAAGCAGTTTTTCGACCACAACCCGGAGCGCTATGAGCGCTTTTTGCCCTATGTGGGCTTCCGCCTCGTGCTGCCGGTGGCGGCGCAGGCCTTGGTGATGCTGTCTCGCTCCGCTTGGGTGCACTTGCTGCACGAGCGCGCGATGGTGCTGCATCTGCTGAGCGCGATGCTGTTCTGGCTGACCCTGATCCGGTTGTGTTGCGCGGTGGTGCGCCAGGCGCTGCCCAAGGGCCGTTTCGAACGCCATACCGAGCATTTCCTCGCCACGGTGCTGTGGCTGGGCTTTGTCAGCTGGGCCATCGGCTTCGACATGGTGGTGATCGAGTGGCTGGAGTCGATGTCGTTCTCCGTGGGTAAGAGCCGCCTGAACATGCTGACCATACTGAACGGCTTGCTGTGGGTGTCCATCATCGTTGTAGTGGCTTTGTGGGCCAGCCGCTTGATCGAATCGCGCTTGATGAACCTGAAGCATCTGGATCCCAGCCTGCGCATCGTGTTCGCCAAGCTCACCCGCACCGGGCTGCTGATCGCCGCGGTGCTGATCGCGCTGCCGGTAGTGGGCATCGATCTGACCGTGCTGTCGGTGTTCGGCGGTGCGGTGGGTATTGGTTTGGGCTTCGGCTTGCAGAAGATCGCCAGTAATTTCGTATCCGGCTTCATCATCCTGCTGGACCACTCCATCCGCATCGGCGACCGCTTGATGGTGGAAAACCGCGTGGGCTACGTCACCAAGATGACCTCGCGCTATGTGGTGCTCAAGGGGGCGGACGGCACGGAGGCCTTGATTCCCAACGACTCGCTGATGTCCAACACCGTGGTGAATCAGTCGTATTCCGACAAGAGCATGTGGACCAGCCTGCCGGTGTCGGTGGCTTACGGCACCGATCTGGACAAGGCGCTGGAGCTGCTCAAGCAGGCGGCCAATCACCCGCGGGTACAGCAGGACCCGGCGCCGCGAGGTTTCGTCACTTTATTTGCCGACAGCAGCATCAATCTTGAGCTGGGCTTTTGGGTGGCGGACCCGGAAAACGGCTTCATGGGTTTGAAATCCGATTTGAATATGGCAATTTGGCGCTTGTTCCAGCAACATGGCATTCAAATGCCGTTCCCGCAGCGGGAAATCCGCATTCTCAACGATAAGCCGCAAGAATAAGGCAGGGGAGACGCCGCCATGGCAGGCAAACGCTTGGCAATCATAGACGACGACGCCGCGGTGCGGGAGTCGCTGGTATGGCTGCTGGACGGCCAGGGTTATCTGGCCAGCGGCTTCGACAGCGCGGAGGACTTCCTGGCTTGCCCGGACGGCGGCGACTTCAACGGCATCATTCTGGACCTGAGGCTGTCCGGCATGAGCGGCATCATGTTGCTGGAAAAGCTGGCGGGCTGGCCTTACTGTCCGCCGGTGATCATGCTCACCGCCCACGGCGACGTGCCGCACGCGGTGGCGGCGCTCAAGTTGGGCGCGCTGGATTTCATGGAGAAGCCGTTTGACGACGAGCGCTTGCTGGAGCGCGCCGAGGCCGCCGTGCTGCGCGACGAGCAGAACCGTCTGCTCCACGGCCGCCGCAGCAAGGTGTCCGCGGCCTTGTCCTTGTTGACGGACCGCGAGCGCGAGGTGATGCAGCTGATCCTCACCGGCAAGCTGAACAAACAGATTGCGGAAGAGTTGACCATCAGCATGAAAACGGTGGAAGTCCACCGCGCTCGCGTGTTCGACAAAATGGGCGTCAAATCCGCGGTGGAGCTGGCCGGCTTGCTGGCCAGCCAGAGCCCGGCCAACGGAGGCAAGCGCTGATGGGCGACAAGCAACCGGTATCGGTGCTGGTGGTGATCCACACCGTAGACGGCCAGGCGCTGCTGATCGAGCGCGCCGACAAGCCCGGCTACTGGCAATCCGTGACCGGCAGCCGAGAGGGCGAGGAAGCCTTGCGCGACACCGCGCTGCGCGAACTGGCGGAGGAAACCGGCCTGGTCCTGACGCGGGACGATCCCCGGCTCAGCGACTGGGGCCTGGTCAACCGCTACGAAATCTATCCGCACTGGCGCCACCGTTATCCGGAAGGCGTCACCCACAACGACGAGCATGTGTTCGGGCTGTGCCTGGAGCGGCCGGTGGCGGTGACGCTGGCGCCGCGCGAGCATCTGGCCCAGCAATGGCTGCCGTGGGACGAGGCCGCCGACAAGGTGTTTTCTCCGTCCAACGCCGAGGCGTTGCGGATGCTGTCGCAAAAGCTGGCGCCGGTGGCGGCGCGGCCATGAAGCCCTTGATCTGGCTGGCCGAGGACGAGGCCGGCATCGCGGACACTTTGATCTACACGCTGGAAACCGACGGCTTCGCGGTTGAGTGGTTCGAGCGCGGCCTGCCCCTGCTGGAGCGGCTGGATCACGCCGCCCCGGCCTTGTGCATCCTGGACGTGGGCCTGCCGGACATCAACGGCTTCGAGTTGTGTCGCCGGCTGCGCGAGCGCGCTGATCTGCCGCTGATGTTTCTGACCGCGCGCAGCGAGGAAATGGACCGCATCATCGGCCTGGAGATCGGCGCCGACGACTACGTGGCCAAGCCGTTTTCGCCGCGTGAAGTCAGCGCCCGCGCGCGCACCATCTTGCGGCGCTACGCCAAGGGGCAGGCCCCGGTCACCGCTCCGGCGCCCGCCGGATTCGAGCTGGACGAGGCGCGAGCCTGCATCCATTTCGCCGGCCGCAAGCTGAACCTGACCCGCTACGAATATTTGCTGCTGAAAACCCTACTGGCGGAGCCGGGCCGAGTGTTTTCGCGCCAGCAATTGATGGAGCGGGTGTGGCGCGACGCCGAGGACAGTTTCGACCGCACCGTGGACACCCACGTCAAAACGCTGCGTGCCAAGCTGCGCGATATCGACCCCGACGCCCAGCCCATCCAGACCCACCGCGGCCTGGGATATAGCTTGGGCGAGTGAGTATGCGCTTCGGCCTGCGGCTGTTCCTCGGTTATTTCCTGATCGTGGCGGTGGCCGGCTGGTTCGTGCTGGCCATCTTCACCCAGGAAGTGAAGCCAGGCGTGCGTCGCGCCACCGAGGGCACGCTGGTGGACAGCGCCAATGTGCTGGCCGGCATCGCCGCCGCGGACATGGCGGACGGCGACATCGCCAACGGACGGCTGGCCCGCGCCTTTCGCGACAAAGCGCGGCCGCCCATCGCCGCCAATATTTCCGGCATCGTCAAAAACGCCATGGAGTTCCGTGTCTACGTCACCGACGCGCGCGGCATGGTGATTTTCGACTCCAGCGGACGCGATTTGGGGCGCGACTACTCGCGTTGGAATGATGTTTACCGTACGCTGCGCGGCGAATACGGCGCGCGCAGCACTCGCAGCAAGCCGGACGATGAAAACAGCAGCGTGATGCACGTGGCCGCCCCGGTGCGGCTGGACGGGCGCATCGTCGGCTCGCTGACCGTGTCCAAGCCCAATGTGACGATGGAGCCGGTGATCCGTCGCAGCGAGCGCAAGATCATGCTGGCCGGCGGCGCGCTGTTGGGCGCCGCCTTGCTGATAGGCGCGGTGATGGTGTGGTGGATCAACCGTTCCATCCGCCGGCTGGTGGGCTATGCCGAAGCGGTGGCGGCCGGCCAGCCGGCCAATGTGCCGAGGCTGGGCAGCCCGGAGCTGGACAGCCTGGGCCAGGCAGTGGAGGCGATGCGGCGCAAACTGGAAGGCAAGGCCTATGTGGAAGGCTATGTGCACACCCTGAGCCACGAGTTGAAAAGCCCGTTGGCCGCGATACGCGGCGCCGGCGAGCTGTTGCGGGAAGATCCCCCGCCGGAAACGCGTCGCCGCTTCGTCGACAACATCCTGGCGCAAAGCCTGCGCATGCAGCAGTTGATCGAAAGGCTGTTGTGGCAGGCGCGGGTGGAGTCCCGGCTGAGGCCGGACGCTCAGCCGCTGGATTGGCCGGCCTTGATCGAGGAAACCGCCGACGGCAAGGCGCTGGCCGCCGCCCGGCGCGACGCGCGCATAGAGCGTAGGCTGACCCCGGCCAGCCTGAACGGAGACCGCCTGCTGCTGACTCAGGCGCTGTCCAATCTGCTGGACAACGCGCTGGAGTTCAGCCCGCCGGGCGGCGTGATCGAACTGCACGGCGCGCTAGAAGGGGGGGGGTATCTCCTCCGAGTGCGCGATCACGGGCCAGGCGTCCCGGATTACGCGCTGGAGCGGGTGTTCGAGCGCTTTTACTCCTTGCCGCGTCCGGACAGCGGCAAAAGCACCGGCCTGGGCTTGAGCCTGGTGCGGGAGGTGGCGCAGTTGCATGGCGGCCGCGCCGAACTGCTTAATCACGCCGACGGCGGCGCCGAGGCTCGGCTATGGCTGCCGTTAGGCTGAGGCGCGCGGACTTCACACGCTTTTCACACCAGCCCATTTCCGCTTCACTCTCCAGGCTTACGCTGTCTCCCGTGATGAAACCCGGAGGCAAGCGATGAAGAAAAACCCCTTATTGACCAAAATCCTGATCCTGCTGGCGCTGTCTTTGGCGCTGCTGGTGCCGGTGAGCGCGATCAGCAACCTGATCTCCGAGCGCAAGCATTACCAGGAAGAAGCGGTGGAGAAAGTGGTGGCCAGCACCAGCGGCGAGCAAACCGTGATCGGTCCGGTGCTGGTGATCCCTTATGTGGAAACCGTGGAGGAAAAGCAAAACGGCAAGACGCAAAGCGTCAAGCGCGAGCTGGAGCGTTACGTGCTGCCGCGCCAGTTGGCGATAGACGGCAAACTGAAGGTCAGCCCGCGCTCGCTGGGCATTTATCAGGCGCTGATTTTCGGCAGCGAGGCCGGCTTCAGCGGGCACTTCGAGATTCCGTCGCAGCCCGAGCTGCTCAAGCCGTCGATTCAACTGAAAACACCCTATCTGGCGGTGGGCATCAGCGATCCGCGCGGCATTGGTAAAGTGCCGCAATTGAGCGCAGCCGGCAAAGCGCATCCATTCGCGGCCGGCGCCGGGCTGCCGCGGATGAGCGAGGGCATACACGCGCCGCTGCCGCAGTTGCTGGATTTCGCCAAGGCGCAGACGTTGCCGTTCGCTTTTCAACTCAACCTCCAAGGCACGCGCAGCATCAGTTATGTGCCGGTGGGCGAGAGCAGCACGCTGAGCCTGGCGTCCAACTGGCCGCATCCCAGCTTTATTGGCAATTTCCTGCCGGTGCAGCGCAATGTGGACGCCAAGGGCTTCAAGGCGCAATGGGAGAGCAGCTGGTTCGCCAATAATCTGAACGACCGTTTTCAGCAGGCCGCCTTCAGCGACGGGAAATCCGGTTTGAGCGCCTTGCCGTCCTTCAGTACTGGCTTGGTGCAGCCGGTGGACCAATATCAGCAGAACGAGCGCTCCGTCAAATACGCGGTGCTGTTCATCGGCCTGACCTTCTTGTCCTTCTTCCTGCTGGAAACGCTGCGCAGCCTGCGCGTGCATCCCATCCAGTACGTGCTGGTGGGCATGGCGCTGGTCATGTTCTTCCTGATTCTGTTGGCGCTGTCCGAGCACCTGGGCTTTGGGCCGGCTTATCTGCTGGCGGCGACGGCCTGCGTTGGCCAGATCGGCTTCTACGTCAGCCACATTCTGGGCGGCTGGAAGCGCGGCCTGGGTTTCGCCGGACTGCTCAGCTTGCTGTACGCGGTGCTGTACGGCCTGCTGCAGTCCGAGGACAACGCCTTGCTGCTGGGCAGCCTGCTGCTCTTCGCCGCGCTGACCGCCATCATGACGTTGACCCGGCGGCTGGATTGGTATCGCTTCTCCGCGCGGAGCGAGGAGGCGCCGCCGGCACCGCCGCAGCCTTGACGACATCATGATTTCTCGGTTTCACAAAACCGCCATCATCAGGTAACGCGTTCTCGCTATCGTTTTCCCGCCCGGCATCGCAGCCGGGCTGGGCAAGGGCCCGGATTCCGCTTTCCGGGCCCTTGGTTTTTCATCGCGGCGCGGCGCGCCGCCACACGACGACTGCACTCCGATGACGCTTACGACTCTTTCGCCAAGGTCCGCCCGTTGGGCGCGCCGGCTGCTTGCCTGTCTGCTGGCGGCCGCGCTAGCCGGCTGCCTGGGCGACAATCAGGACAACGCCGGCCAACCGGGCAACGGCAATTCCGATCAAACCAAGCCGCCGGCCAAGCTCCGCTGCGCGCCCTGAACCCGTACGAGCCCGCCATGACCGATACCCCCGTTTCCACTTCCCGCCGCCAGTTCATCAAGCGCGGCAGCGCGCTGGCCGCCAGCTCACTGACGCTGTCCTTGTTGCCGGCCTCCATTCAACGCGCGCTGGCCATTCCCGCCAATAACCGCACCGGCACGCTTCAGGATGTCGAGCACATCGTGATCCTGACTCAGGAGAATCGCGCCTTCGACCACTACTTCGGCAGCCTGGCCGGGGTGCGGGGCTTCGGCGACCGCTTCCCGCTGCCGCTGGCCGACAGCGCCTTGCTCAAGCGCAAGACCGTCTGGTATCAGACCAACCAGGGAAACAGCGCCACCCCGCCGCGCGTGGTGGCGCCGTTCCATCTCAACACCGCGCAGACTTTCGCCTATATGCGGGTGGAGGGCACGCCGCATGTGTGGTCGGACGCGCAATACGCTTGGGGCAAGGGGGCGATGAACGCTTGGCCCACCTATAAGCAGAACCACTCCATGGGGTATTTCAAGGAGGCTGACCTGCCGTTCCAGTACGCGCTGGCCAACGCCTTCACCCTGTGCGACGCCTATCACTGCGCCTTCCAGGGCGGCACCAATCCCAATCGCGTGTTCCTGTGGTGCGGCGGCAACGACCCGCTGCAACAGGGCAAGGGTCCGGTGATCGCGAACGCCTACGATTCTGTCGATTACAACCCCAAGGGCGGCTATACCTTCACCACCTACGCCGAGCGGCTGGAAGCGGCCGGGGTGAGCTGGAAGATCTATCAGGACATGGCCGATAACTTCACCGACAACCCGGTGGCCGGCTTCCGCAGCTTCCGCGCCGCTTACTTCGGCGAGGCCGGCGCCAAGCCCGCGCTCAAGAGCAAGGGCTTGTCCACCTGGACGCTGGAGGATCTGCGCCAGGACGTGTTGGCCAACCGCCTGCCGCAAGTGTGTTACATCGTCGCCACCGCCGACGGCTCGGAACATCCGGGGCCGTCCAGCCCCGCGCAGGGCGCCGATTACACCGCCCGCGTGCTGGACGCGCTGACCGCTAATCCGGAGGTGTGGAGCAAGACGGTGTTCCTGGTCAACTTCGACGAGAACGACGGCTTCTTCGACCACGTGCCGCCGCCTGCCGCGCCCAGCTATCTAAGCTGGGATCCGGATCCGGCCAAGGCGGTGCTGGCCGGCGGCTCCACCGTGGCCACCGACGGCGAATATCACCATCTGCGCAGCAGCGAAACCAGCAACGAGCGCGCGGACCTGATCCATGTGCCCTACGGGCCGGGGCCGCGGGTGCCGATGTATGTGATCTCGCCGTGGAGCCGCGGCGGCTGGGTCAATTCCCAGGTGTTCGACCATACCTCGGTGATCCGCTTCATCGAGCAGCGCTTCGGCGTCAAGGAACCCAATATCAGCGCCTGGCGACGCGCGGTATGCGGCGATCTGCTGTCCTGTTTCGACTTCGTCAACCCCAACGCGGAACTGCCCAAACTCCCGGCCACCGCCGCGCTGGCGGCGCGGGCGCGAGCCTTGCCCGGCCGCACCAAGCCCAGCGCGCCGGCGCTGCCGGAACTGCCGGTCCAGGCCAGCGGCCTGCGCCGCTCGCGCGCCTTGCCCTACGAATTGCACGCCAGCGCGCGCGTGGACGGCAACGCCGGCACGGTGGAATTGATCTTCGCCAATAGCGGCCAGGCAACGGCGGTGTTCCATGTCTACGACCGCCGTCATCTGGACGCGCCGCCGCGCCGCTACGCGGTGGAGGCCGGCAAGCAGCTGTCCGGGTTATGGAGGGTGAATTACGACGCTAATCTTTATGACCTGTGGGTGCTGGGGCCCAACGGCTTCCATCGCCATTTCACCGGCGACGCCGGCCAACTGGGCCGTGTGAGCAAGGCGCAGCCGGAAATCCAGGTCTGCTACGATCCGGCCGCCGGCGACGTTTATCTGAAGCTGCACAATAGCGGCCGCGAGAACTGCGAGTTCTGGGTGCGCGCCAACGCTTATGCCAAGACCGACGCGCAGCGCGTTGTCGTGGGGCCACAAGGCGAAGCGGTGCTGAACTGGACCTTGAAGGATAGCTACGGCTGGTACGACGTTAGCGTCAGCGCGCCGATCTTCCCCGGCTTCAGCCGCCGTTTTGCCGGACGGGTGGAAACCGGGCGCGACGGCTACAGCGACCCGGCGATGGGCGGGGCGGCAGTGGGCGATCAGTGGACGCCGCCGGCTTGAACGGATGGCGCGAACGAAAAAGGCGGGGCCGATCGGCTCCGCCTTTTTTATTGATGGAAGGACTAGAAGAAACCCAGCGGCTTGCGGTCGAAGCTCACCAGCAGGTTCTTGGTCTGCTGGTAATGGTCCAGCGCGCGTTTGTGGGTTTCTCGGCCGATGCCGGACTTCTTGTAACCGCCGAAGGCCGCGTGGGCCGGGTAGAGGTGATAGCAGTTGGTCCACACCCGGCCGGCCTTGATCGCGCGGCCAACGCGGTAGGCGCGGTTGATGTCATGGGTCCACACGCCGGCGCCCAGGCCGAACTCGGTGTCGTTGGCGATGGCGATGGCTTCGGCTTCGTCCTTGAAGGTCGTGATGCTGACCACCGGGCCGAAGATCTCTTCCTGGAATACCCGCATCTTGTTATTGCCCTTCAGCAGGGTGGGCTGGATGTAATAGCCTTGCGCCAGCCCGCCTTCCAGCGGCTCCAACTTGCCGCCGCTCAGCACCTCGGCGCCTTCCTGGCGCGCGATGTCCAGGTAGGACAGGATTTTATCGAATTGCTGTTGCGAAGCCTGGGCGCCCACCATGGTATCGGTGTCCAGCGGGTCCCCGCGCTTGATCGCCGCTACCTTCTTCATCACCTCGGCCATGAAGGCCGGGTAGATGGATTCCTGCACCAGCGCGCGCGACGGGCAGGTGCAGACTTCGCCCTGGTTGAAGAAAGCCAGCACCAGGCCCTCGGCGGCTTTCTCGATGAAGGACGGCTCCGCCTGCATGATGTCTTCGAAGAAGATATTGGGCGATTTGCCGCCCAGCTCCACGGTGGACGGAATGATGTTCTCCGCCGCGCATTGCAGAATGTGGCGGCCCACCGGGGTGGAACCGGTGAAGGCGATTTTGGCGATGCGCTTGCTGGTGGCCAGCGCCTGGCCGGCCTCCTTGCCGAAGCCGTGCACCACGTTGATCACGCCCGGCGGCAGGAGGTCGCCTATCACCTCCATCAGCACGGCAATGCCCAACGGAGTTTGTTCCGCCGGCTTCAGCACCACGCAGTTGCCGGCGGCCAGCGCCGGCGCCAGTTTCCACGCGGCCATCAAAATGGGAAAGTTCCACGGGATGATCTGGCCCACCACGCCCAAGGGTTCGTGGATGTGGTAGGCCATGGTGTTGTGGTCTATCTCCGCCGCCGTGCCTTCCTGGGCGCGGATGCAGCCGGCGAAGTAGCGGAAGTGGTCGGCCGCCAGCGGGATATCCGCGTTCAGCGTTTCTCGCACCGGTTTGCCGTTGTCCCAAGTCTCTGTGACGGCCAGCACTTCCAGATTGGCCTCGATACGGTCCGCAATTTGCAGCAATAGATAGGAACGCTGTTGCGCCGAGGTCTGGCCCCAGGCATCGGCGGCGGCGTGGGCTGCGTCCAGCGCCTTGTCGATGTCGGCGGCGTCGGAACGCGGAAACTCGGCGATGGGCTGACCGTTGACCGGCGAGGTGGTGGTGAAATGCTGACCGTTGACCGGAGGCGTGAACTCGCCGCCGATATAGTTGCCGTAGCGAGGCTTGAAGGCGATCAGCGCGCCGGGCGTGCCGGGGTGAGCGTAACGCATGGTGTTTCTCCTGTTATGAATAGGCCGGTTGCCGCGCGGCGGCGGCAGTGGCTCAGCAGAAAGCGTGCCAATGGCGGAGGTCTGGTGTGCATGTTGCAGTGCAAAACACAGTATGCCCAGCGTATGCGGCTATTCTGCCCATCACGCGTTGCGGCGCGGCATGGCTCGGCAAGCGCCAGGCGGGCCACCTGTCCCATTGGACGCGGCGCAAGCTGTTGCAAAACGCTACAGTGTCGCGCTTGATGCGACATGGGTGCCGGCGTGCCGCATGTTAAGGTGACGCGTGGGTTCATCCGCCGTCGCAACCGTCTTCGTTCCGTCTCGCGGCACTTGCGAGACCTTGCGCCGGCTTTCATGACCGGAGGGAGTTCACCATGGATCATCCCATCGCTTTGCCCGTGGAACGGGCGCGCCGCAGCTTCTTTCAGCAAGGGCTGGCGCCGGCGGGGCTCAGGGGCGAAATCGCCCAGTCTTGGCAGCGTTGCCGACAACAAGCCTTGCCGCCGCAGGCCGCGCGGCAAGAGGACGGCCTGGAGGGCGCGGCGCTGAACGCGCTGCGCGAGGCCAACTCGCTGCTGCTGCGGCTGGCTCAGCCCGAGCTGGACGGGCTGGGGGAGCAAGTCATCGACCGCCGCGGCATCGTGCTGCTCAGCGATGCCGACGGCGTGATTCTCAACGCCGCCGGCTGCCCCGGCTTTTTGCCCAAGGCGGAACAGGTGGCTTTGTTGCCCGGCATGGCCTGGGGCGAGCGGGACCGAGGCACTAACGCCATCGGCACCGCTCTGGCCTTGGGCGCGGCGGTGCAGGTGAACGGCGGGGAGCACTATCTGGCCAGCAACGGAGGGATTTCCTGCTCGGCCGCGCCCATTTTCGCGCCCAACGGCCGCCTGGCCGGCGCGCTGAACATCAGCAGCGACGCGCGCGCCCATGACGCGCACGCGCTGGGCCTGGTGAGGCTGGCCGCGCGCCAGATTGAACACCGCTGGCTGGCCCGATCGGCCTCCGAGCATTGGCTGGTGCGCTTCCATTTGAACCACGCTTTGCTGGGGTCGCCGCGCGAAGGCGTGCTGGTTTTCGCCGATGAGGTGCTGGTGGAAGCCAACAGCTGCGCGCTGGCCTGGCTGGGCCTGGTTTGGGCGGACCTGGGCCGGGTGCGCTTCGGCCAGCTGTTCGACGGCGAGCTGGAACCGGCCGACGGCTTGCGGCCGCGGCTTAGCCGGCGCGGCCAGCATTTTCATTTGCGCATCACGCCTCCGGCGCGCAAGGCCTTGGCCGAATGGCAAACGCCCAAGACCGAGGCTGCGGCGCGGCCCTCTGCCGAGTTGCAGCGCGCCGTCAAAGTGCTGAACGCCGACATCCCGATATTGCTGCTGGGCGAAACCGGTGTGGGCAAGGAGGTGTTCGCTCGCGCTTTGCACGCCGCCAGCCGGCGCGGCCGCGGCCCCTTCGTCGCCGTCAACTGCGCGGCGATCCCCGAGGCGCTGATCGAATCGGAGTTGTTTGGCTACGAGGAGGGCGCCTTCACCGGCGCGAGGCGCAAGGGCATGGTGGGCAAGCTGCGCGAAGCCAGCGGCGGCGTGTTGTTCCTGGATGAGGTGGGGGATATGCCGGCGGCGATGCAGGCGCGCTTGCTGCGCGCCTTACAGCAGCGCGAAGTCACGCCCTTGGGGGGAGGTCAAACGCATGCGGTGGACTTCGCGCTGATTTGCGCCACCCATCGCGACCTGGCGGCGATGACGGCGTCCGGCGAGTTCCGCGCCGATCTGTTCTACCGCTTGCAGGACTACCCGGTACGGCTGCCGCCCTTGCGCGAGCGAGACGACCTGCCGCGCCTGATCGACGAGATGTGGGACGAACTGGGCGCGGAACAACGCGGCGTGCGCTTGGGTGGACCGCTGCGCGCGGCTTTGCAGGCCTACAGCTGGCCGGGTAACGCGCGCCAGTTGTACAGCGCCTTGCGCACCATGCTGGCCTTGGCCGACGATGGGGTG
Source organism: Chromobacterium sp. Rain0013 (assembly GCF_015291765.1). Taxonomy (NCBI): domain Bacteria; kingdom Pseudomonadati; phylum Pseudomonadota; class Betaproteobacteria; order Neisseriales; family Chromobacteriaceae; genus Chromobacterium; species Chromobacterium sp. Rain0013. The sequence goes on along the minus strand of NZ_CP031514.1, from coordinate 3,297,108 downwards.
GTGCTGGGGGAAGAGGACCTGCCGTCCGGCTGCCGGGTCGATGCCCCCCGAGCTTGCCCTACGTTGACGGTGGGTCGCGACGAGTTGATCGAGCGGGCGCTGGCGCGTTGCCAGGGCAATGTCAGCCGCGCGGCGGCGGAGCTGGGCGTGGCGCGCAGCACAGTGTACCGTCGGCGCAAGCAGGCGCCGAGATAGAACGGGCGTGGCCTGCCAAGGCAGGCCAGCCAGGTTTTTCAGCGGTTTTGTTTTTTCGCTCTTGCTTACGAGATGTTGAGCGAGTGCTTACAGCTTGGCGCCGTGAGGCGCGGACCAGATCTGATTGACTTGCGGGGCCGTCTCCGCCGCGCAGCGATACATATTGACGCGGGAGCCGGCTATGGCGACCGTGCCTCGGAAAACACCCAAACAACCTTGGCTGTTTTTCAGATTGCCGGTCATGGTGTAGGTGAAGGCTTGCTTCCGGTCGTTTGGATTGCAGGCGTCCAGCTTCGCCCATTGCGAGTGGCTTGAGTTAACCGGCCCATTATTGGCGGACAGACAAAGATTGGAATCCAAGAGCCTGATCCTGCCATTGGCCTGGCGCTGCCATTGTTGTTTGGCTGAGTTAGAGCAGTTGTCGATGATGATGCCCGCGCCGGGCTTGGCCGAGCCCTCCACCGATAAGCACTTGGCGGCCACGTCAAAGCTGGGCTGAACCGTCTGAATCTGGCCGGTGGGGGTCAGCGCGCCGCCGCCTACGATTCTGAGCATCATATTGTCGTGGGGAGCGATCCGCATCGTCACGGCCTTCACCGAGGACTGGCTTGCCCCGGTCCACAGGTGGTGCACGGTGTAAGCGCCGTTGGCCGCGGGTGCCAGGCCCAGTGTCGCGAGTTTCAGCGTATAGGTTTGCTCGCTAGCGTTCTTGTTCAAGACCAGGGCGGCCAGGCTACCGTCCTTCAAGGGTTTGACGACGACGTCGAAGCCGGCGTTGGTGGCGGGGTTGTCGCGCAGGACGCGGTAACCGCCGGCGCCTAGGGGGTCCTGGTTGACCGCGATCACGCGCTTATTGCTCAAGATGGCGAGCGAATTCTTGAGGTGCGCGGTTTGAGGGTTGACCATTTTGCGGACGTCCGCGCTGATGAACAGAGGCGCGCCCATGATGGACCACAGGCCCATTTGACTTCTTTCTTCGCTGGTGGACAGGCCGTTATCGCCTAGCATGAGTTGGTCTGCGTCGTTCCAACTGCCAGGGCCGACATAGCGCGACAAGGCGATGGTGCTGTCGTAGCTTTGATAGACGCCGATTTCATAGCCTGCCTCCTTGAAATCCCAAGGGGAAACCGGGGGCGCCGTATCATGCGTGATCTTGATGTCCGGTCCCACCCGCCACATCTGGCCAAGTTTTTTGGCCAGCGCGAGCGCGGTGTATTTGGCGGGAGATTGAGGGTATTGGCCCGCCGGCAAGGAGGGGTCGAACACAATGGGCCGGCTGACGTTTTTCAGCGCCGCCTGCATCTGCGTATCCAATGTTTCCAGGGACACGCCGCCCTCTGCGCCGCAGTTGTCCAACTTGAGAAAATCCACGCCCCAGAACGCATAGGAGTTGGCGTCGGCCTGTTGATGTCCTTGCGCGCCGGCTGGCTGTCCTTGGCAGGTTTTTGCGCCGGCGGTGTTGTATACGCCGCCCAGCAGGCCAAGATTGTGCAGGGTGTTCATATAGCCGGTCAGCTCATAATCAAAGCCAGGTTGTTGAGAGCCGGACCACTTGGTGTCGCCATGCAAGTAGCCCGCCGAGTTGCGCATCATCCAGCAGTCGTCGACCACAACGGTTTTGTAGCCGGCCGCGCTCAAGCCGGAGTCGTGCAGCGCCCGGCCCTGGTCCTCCATGAAGCGCTGGAAGGAGTAGGCCGCCGGGTTAGAGCCGTCTAGCGGTTTCTGCGGAACGCACTGAAACCTGGCCCAGTTATTGAAGCCCATGGGAGGCAGCGGCGCCAAGAGCTGCGCTGGAGCGGCCAGGCTGCACCAGGGCAGCGCCAGAATGGGCAGCAGGCTGCAACGGGAGAGTATGCTGGACATGTCGATTCCTTATATTGGCTTGCGATAGTCAAGAACCTGGGTGTTGAAACGGAAGGTCAAGCAACGACAACATGCGGCCCCGCATCCTTCTTGTTTTTCTATCCGCGCATTTCGCAGTTCACGCTGAAACCGGGGCGGATATCTTGCCTCTCACTTGGCGGCCCCGAACCCATAGCGCCTGCAGTTGCATCCGGGCGTCCAGCGCCAGCACATTGGCGCGTTTGCCTATCGTCAGGGATCCCAGTTCATGATCCATGCCCAATAGCCGGGCAGGGTGCAGGGAAGCCATTTCGATAGCGGAGGCCAAGTCCGTGCCGGCCAGCTCCACCATATTGCGCACCGCATCCAGCAGCCCCAGAGTGCTGCCGGCCAGGCTGCCGCTGGCTGTCCGCACAATGCCTCCCCGCATTTCCACCATGCTGCCGGCCAGTTCATAAGCGCCGTCCGGCATGCCGGCTGCGCGCATCGCGTCTGTGATCAGCAGCAGGCGTTCGCCGGCGCAGCAGCGGCATAATCGCAAAACGGCGGGGTGAACATGGTGGCCGTCGGCGATCAGCTCCAGCCAGGCCTTGGGGTGAGCCAAACCCGCGCCGGCCATGCCCGGCGCGCGATGGTGCAGGCCGCTCATGCCGTTGAAACAGTGCACAAGGCCGGATGCGCCGGCGTCCAGCGCGGCTTGGGTTGTGGCGTAGTCCGCGCCGGAGTGTCCCAGCATGACCCGCACGTTCAAGGCGCTCAGGTAATGGATGGCTGTGATGGCATGCGGCTTCTCCGGCGCCAGCGCCACTACCTTGAGCGAACCGGCCGCGCAATCGTTCAGGCGGGAAAGCTCCGCGATGTCCAATTCGCGAAACCAGCGCTCTTCATGCGCTCCTTTGTGGCGGGGGGTAAAGTAGGGGCCTTCCAGATAGCTGCCCAGGATTTCCGCCCCGGGCGGCGTTTCATGGAGTACGTCCGCGATCAAGGCCAGCACTTGTTCCAACGCTGGCAGCGGGGCGGTGACGGTGGTGGCCAAAAATGCGCCCACGCCTTCATCGGCCTTGGCCGCCGACAATGCGCGCAGCGAAGAGGCGCGGCAATCCATCACGTCCACGCCTCGCCCGCCATGCACATGAGTATCGATCAGGGCGGGAACCAGCCACTCGGCGTCGTACCGCTCGTGAGCGGACGGAAGGGGCTCTATCGCTGTAATGACGCCGTTTTCATGGGCAAGAAGCTGATGCTCCCGCCATCCCTGCTCGGTCAATAAGCGGCGTGCGCGGATGATGCTGCTCATGGTGAACTCCGGTTGATGCGGGCTAAAACCTGCTTGCGATCTGCTGCGCGTCGGCGAGATCGTTAGGCGAGGGCCTTGAAACCTGCCTCGTTGGCGAGGCTTTGAACAGGTTCTAGAACGTGTTTACGATCTCGCGAGCTAAGGCGAGACAAGGCGGAAGCCGTTGAGAAAGCGGAATGCACAAGCAGTACATGAGCATTTCGAAACGGTACTCACCGTGCCACGCCTCTCAACGCGCAGCAGATCGCATATAGGTTCTAAGCTCAGATGCCGGCGCCGGGCGCGCTATCCAGCCAGCGCGGCTTGCTTGGTTTCTGCAGTTCATCGGCAAGGCTGGTCAAGCCGCGACGGCCGCAGTCCAGCGCTTGCTGGCGGAAGGTTTCCAGGTTTTTGCCGTTACGTTCTCCCAGCATTTCCACCGCCAATTGCAAATTGACTCCCGTCAACACCTCCACTTTCACATGGCGGTTTTGCACCGCCAGCGTGGAGGCGATGCGGAACGGCGTGCCTCCGAGAAGGTCGGTGAAGAACACCACGCCTTGCACATGATCCAGCAAAGCGAGCGCATCGCGGCATTGCTGCTCCAACAACGCGGTAGAGGAGGTGGAGGGGAAGTCTATGGCGATGCAGTTGTGCTGTTCGCCCAGTATTTGTTCGGCGGCGCTAAGCAGGCCGCTGGCGAAGCGGCCATGACCACAGAAAATGACGTTCAACATCGGTTTGCTCCGGTTGCTGGGGCCAAGGCCCCGTGGTTGATGCTTATGCCGTGCTGAGGCGACAAGGACGGGCGTGGTGGTCGCCGATACGAGGCAAGTCATACTTACAGAAAGCCGCCAAAGGTGCCGGCCACGCCCAAGGCCAGGGTGATGACGATGAGCCGCAAAGGACTCCAGCCGCGGCGCACCAGCATATACATCGCCAGGGTGTAGGCCAGGGGCAGGCAGGCAGGCATCAGCTTGTCGATCACGTCGGCCTGCAACTTGACCACCGCGTCGCCGGCGGTAATTTTCAAGGGGGTGGAGAGGCGCACGTAAGTGGCGACCAAGGCGCCGATCACGGTTATGCCGACAACGGAGGCGGCGTGAGCGGCCTTGAGCGTGTTGGCTTTGATCAAGGGAATCGCCGCGATGCCCATCCGGTACGCGTAGTGAGCCAGGGAGAAGCGCAGGCCGAAGTGCACGGTGTTGAACAAGGCGAAGAAAAGCACGGCGCCCAGCGCGGAGCCTTGCAAGGCGAGATCGGCGCCGATGCCTCCGCAGATAGGCAGCAAGGTCAGCCAGAACATCGCATCGCCGATGCCTCCCAGCGGGGCGCCCAGCGCGATCTTGGCACTCTGGATGCTGTTGACGCTCTGTTTGGAGCGTTCCATCGCCAGGACGATGCCCATCACGAAGGTGACCAGGAAGGGGTGGGTATTGAAGAAGCCCATATGCCCCTTCATCGCGCGCGCCAAGTCCCTTGGGTGGGTATGGATTTTGCGAAGCGCTGGAATCAGGCCGTACAGCCATCCCGCGCCCTGCATGCGTTCGTAGTTGAAGGAGGCCTGCAACAGCAGGGAGCGCCAGGCGAAGCGATTAATGTCTTGCCGCGTCAATTCCGCGCCAAGGCTCTGGTCTTCGTAGCGGTCGTCATCCATGTCCGCGGCACGGGATTCCGCCTGCTGCGGCAAGGGTTGGGTCAAAGTGTTAGATGCCATCTTCCGCTGCCTCCTGAGGCGCGCGCGGCGGCGTTTGACCGCCTCCTTTGCGCATGATGTCTATCATCGCCATGGCCAGCGCGGCGGTGGCGATGGCCAATACCGGCATCTTGAGCCAGGCCGCGGCAACGAAGCCGAGGATAAAGTAGGGGATATAAACGTTTTTCATCATGATTTTGAGCAAGACGGCAAAGCCGATGGCGGGCATGATGCCGCCAGCGACGCCAAGGCCGTCGATCAGACGCTTGGGCAGCATGTCGATCATCGTTTTGCTGTGCTCGGCTCCAAAGTAGATGGGCAGAAAGGCGCAGAGAAAATAGAAAGAACCCAAGGCCAGCAAGGCCAGATGATTCACCCGTTCAATGCCTTTGTAGTCGCCGGCGGCGGCCATGCTGTCGCAGCGTGACATCACGCCGGACATCACGGAAAACAGAAAGGTGATGCCCATCTGCACCGCCACGGCGAACGGCACCGCCACGCCAACCGCCACCTCGGGTTTGACTCCGGTGGTGATGGCGAAAGTGGCGCCGACAATGGTGCCGATGATGACGTTGGGCGGCTGCGCGCCGGCCAGCGGGGCAAGCCCCATCCACACCAGTTCCAGCGTGCCGCCCACCAGAATGCCGGTGTGCGCGTCGCCCAGAATCAGGCCAACCAAGGGTCCCAGCACCACGGGCCGGTGAAAATGGGTAAGGCCGTTGAACAGGTCCAGCCCGGCGGCAAAGGCGAGCAGGCCCAAGGCCAGGCCTTGTAACAGACTGATCTCCATCATGACTCTCTTTCTTCTTGGTCTTGCAACAAGGGATAGACGTCCTGTTCCGGCTCGGTGGGCACGCCTTGGATAAAACATTCCACGCCTTTTTCGCGCAGCGCCCGGAAGTCGCGCACGTCCTGTTCGTCTACCGATACGGTTTTGTAGAGCTGACGCTTGCCGTTGGCGTAATGCATATTGCCGACATTGATGCGTTTGATCGGCACGCCGCCTTCGATCAATTGCAGAAAGTGCCCGGGAGTCTTGCAGACGATGAGGATTTTTTGCCGATCCGCGGCCAGGTGAATCTGGTCGATCACTTTTTGCAGCGGCCAAAACCGGATGGCGATGCCCTCGGCCAACACCATCTCCATCAGGTTTTGCTGGAGGGTGTCCTCAGCCACTTCGTCATTGGCCACCATGACCAGGTTGGCGCCGGCGAAACCCACCCACTGCACGCCCACCTGTCCATGCACCAGGCGTTCATCGATGCGACTCAATACGATATTCGGCATTTCGCCTCCTAAGCCTCGGAATAGGGATAAATAGTGACGCCTTGCACCACGCGGTTGACATGTCCGTCGGGAGAAGGCGAGTCCGGAGAGATGCCCAGCAGCAAGGAGGCTTCAAAAGCCATGTACTGCAAATACGGCAGATAGCAAAAAGCCAGACTCATATCGTCGCCTTCTCTTCCTGGCGGTAGATACAGCCGTTCGCCGGCATCGATGACGGGATCGCGGCGGTCGGCCAGCGCCACGACTTGTTCCGCTCGCGCGTCTCGGCGCAGCTCCTTCAGCAGGTCCAATTCGTAACGGCGCACATGCGGCTGGTTGGAAATCAGCTGTATCACCACCGTCCGCTCGTCAATGACGGATTTGGGCCCATGGCGAAAGCCTATGGCGGAATCGAACAAGGCCACGATGCGGCCCGCGCTTAACTCCAACATCTTGAGCGCCCCTTCGCGCGCGATGCCCTTGAGTTCGTTGCTGCCGAGATACACCACGCGTTTTGGCGGAGCAGCCGCCCAGCCAGCCAATTGCCGCGGCAATGCGTCTATCAGATGCCGCCCGCGCTGGAGCATGTCCAGGCATTCCGCGGGGTTGAAGCGTCGCGGCAGCAGAATGGCCAGGCAAGCAAGCAACATGCAGCTAAGGCTGCTGGTCATGGCGAAGCCGCGATCATTGCTGTCCGGTGGCATCAGCACGCTTAGCGCGCGGGGGTTCTCCAGGCTGCCGCGATAGAGTTCGCCATGCTCGCTGCAGGTCAGCACCAAGTGGCGACAGGAGGGTTGCAAGCTGTCTGCCAGCTTTATGGCCGCCAGGCTTTCCGGACTGTTTCCGGAGCGGGCGAAAGAGACCAGCAGAGTGGGGCGCTTGGCGTTGAAGTAGCTGGCGGGGGAGGTGACGATATCGGTGGTGGCGATGGACTCCACCTGCCTGCCAAGATGGCGGCTGAGATAGGGCGCGAGCGTTTCGCCGACGAAGGCGGAACTGCCTGCCCCAGTCAAAATGATGCGCAAATTGGGGTGGGCGAGCAGCGGCGCAAGAAAGACGCTGATGGATGGTCGTTCGGTTTCGACGATGTCCAGTGTATCGGCCCAGGCGAGCGGCTGCTGGTCGATCTCCTGGGCGGTGGCCAGCCCTCCCGCCTTCACCAGGCCTTCACGGCTATGTCCCAGAATCATGGCTGTTTCTCCGTCTCCGCCCGACAGGCGGCCGCGTAGGGGCGCAGCACCTCTTGGATGCAATCAATGACCAGCGCCTTGGGCTTGGCCTCCAGCGTGCCGGCGCGCACGCGCTGATACTGGGCGGGCAGATACTGGCTGAGCAAGGTTTCGGGCAGGGTTACGGCGGACAGGTTGTTGAGCAGTGTCTGGCAACTGGCCTCGACCGCCGGGATGGGCCAGTAATAACGAATGCGGTCCGAATAGCTGAAACTGCGGGCCAGCCGGCATTCTGTCTGGCTGCCGTGATAATGACTTTGCCAGAAGGCGGGGCGCTCCAGCATCGATTGCTCCAGAACCTTGCGTAAATGGGAGCGCTCTTTTTCCGGCAGCAATTCGTTTTCGATGCCGGCAAGCGCGTACAAAGCCTCGCGCAACGCGAAAGTAAGAGCCGGGCCGACCTTGAGGATGGCGAAATGATCGCGGACCAGCTGACGGTAGGCCGCGGGAGTTTGGTAATCGGTGGAGTGGGCTTCGTAAACCAGGCCCGGATGTTCCTCTATCATGCGGCTGAGCGCGGCGGCGGCGGCGGGCTGGTAATTGGCCACGCTGATGTGGTTGAACTCTACGCCGGGCTGCACCACCAGCGCGATCACGCGCGGCCAGGCATCGCTCAGGCCCGCGGCGGCAAAGGCCTCGCGGTGCGCAAGAAGCGTGCGCTCGGCGGCTTCCGGCCGCGTGACTGCAAGCTCATCCAGATGTTCCTGCGCGCCGCCGGGTGTGGGCACCTCGGTACCTACCACGTATAGAATCTCGCTGCGGCCATACAAATGCCGGCCAACTTCCTCCGCCACACAGGCGAGGTCCGCCGCGCGCGCGGCGACGAGCGTGTCGTCCAGCGGGAGTTCATCATCGGCGCAGGCCATGCTGCAATCGAGATGCAGTTTTTGGAAGCCGGCGGCCACATAGGCGGCGATCAAATCGCGGGCATGTTCCATCGCCTCAGCGGCGGGCAGGCTTTGCCAGCGATTGGGGCCGAGGTGGTCGCCTCCCAAAATCAGCTTGTTGACCGGGAAGCCGCAGCGTTGCGCTAGTTGGATCAGGTGTTCGCTAAAACCGCTGGGTCTCATGCCGGTGTAGCCGCCGAACTGATCCACCTGATTGGACGTCGCCTCTACCAGCAGGGGAGTCTGATTTTCGCGTGCCTGTATCAGTGCGGCTTCCAGCACAAGGGGGTGGGCGGAACACACGGAAAAGATGCCTACGTGCTCGCCTTGCCTGTGGCGCCGCACTAGCTGTAGCAGGGGGTTCATTTGTTGTCTCGCTAGTTAATGGGAACGATTTTTGATTTCGTTTTGTTTCTTCTTATGGTATTTTTCATGCTTTTTAAGCTAAACGAAATGCATTGGTGATTTCAATAGCCAAAACAAGAAAGGAAAAGAAAGATTTTGGTTTGTTGCTTTTTTGCCGAAGTGGGCGGGCGCGGCAGGCTGTGGAATAATGGCGGCAGGGCAGCCGGAAGGCGCTGATTTTGAGTCGCGTCAAAAGAAAAGAAACCGAAACTGCGTACTGCGGGAGCGCAAGATGATAGAAAGCAAAAACAGTGTCAGCACCAGCGAGCGCCGCGAGCGCATCGTTCAACAATTGAACAAGCACGGCAGCGTGCAGGTTTCCGAACTGGCCGCGCAGTTTCAGGTGTCGTCGGTCACCATTCGCAATGACTTGGCGTTTTTGGAAAAGCAAGGCGTAGCCACCCGCTCTTATGGCGGTGCGCTGGTGTTTGATTCGATGCCCGCGCCCAAGGAGCGCGCCATTTCAGACAAGAGCCTGCTCAATGCCGGCGTCAAGCAGCGAATCGGACAACTGGCCGCCAGCCTGGTTGCGCCGGGCACGCGCGTCATTCTGGATTCCGGCAGCACGACCCAGCAAATCGCCAGTTGCCTGCGCTCGCATCAGGATTTGATCGTCATGACCAATGGGCTGAATATCGCGAATGTCTTGGCGGATGCGCCAGGCGTGGAGCTATTCACGACGGGAGGCCAGCTGCGCCGCACGTCGCTGTCTTTCTACGGCACCCAGGCCGAGCAGTCCCTGCGGGACTATCATTTCGATCTCTTGTTTCTCGGCGTGGACGGGCTGGATTTGGAGCATGGAGTCAGTACGCATTATGAGGCGGAGGCCAGGCTTAACCGCTGCATGTGCGAGGTGGCCGACCGCGTTGTGGTGGTGACCGATTCCAGCAAGTTTCGCCGCACCAGCTTGCACAAGATTCTCGACACTCGCCGGATCGATACTTTGATTACCGATACCGGCATTCCTTCGGACTACCTGGCCGGCCTGCAGCAGGCGGGCGTGAAGGTGATGCAGGTGGAGGCGGGCGTGTAGACGGGAAGGTCCGCCAGGTTCGCGGCATGGTGGCGTTGAAACGCCTCCTCAGCCATAGCCGCGTTGTTTCAGCGCCAGGTAGAGCATGGCCGCGTTGATGGCGTCGTTGAGCGCGTCGTGGCGCGGCGGCGCGGGCATGTCCAGATCTTGGCAGATGCTGGCCAGCCTAAGGTCGATGTGGGCGTCCGGGTTCTGTCTCAGCTTGTAGTCGTAATAGCGTCCGGAAATCTCGATGCGCCGCTGCGGCAGAGGCACGCCCAGCCAGGGGCGGACGTAGCGGTTGAGCACCGCCAGGTCGTATTCCAGGTAATAGCCCAGCAGCGGCCGGCCTCCGATGAAATCCAGCAGCCGCCGCACGGCGTCCTGGGCCGGCAGGCCCTGGCTGACATCGATAGGCCGCAGACCGTGGATGCGCACATTGTCCGCCTGGGGCGCTTGTTCCGGGCGCACCAGCAGGTAGAGCGCCTCGCTGGCGAGGATGCGGTTGCCGCGCAACTTGACCGCGCCGATGGATAGCAGTTCGGCGTCCGCCGGATTCAGGCTGGTGGTTTCGCAGTCCAGGCTGACCAGTTCGTCCGGATGCTCCCGATACATCTCGGCGTAAGCCGGGTCGCGCAGCCGGCGTCGCTGCCATTGACGCAGCAGGGCGGTGAGCATCAGAAGCTGCCCAGCCGGTAATGGTGGCGTAACTGCGCCTTGAACCGCTTGACCACGCCCAGCGTGTCCTTGAGCAGGTCCCGTTCCAGCGAGGACAGCTTTTCCGGCTCCAGTAGATTGTCGGCCGGTTTGCCGGCGGCAAGCCGCTCCAGCCCCTGATCCAGCCGCAGTTGCATCAGATAGGACAGCGCCTCGCCCACGTCCTCGGCCAAACCCGGCTCCAGCCGGCCCTGCGCCACCAGTTCCTGCAGCCTTTGCTGCGAGTTGTTTTCGCTCACGCCATATTCCAGCGCCAGCGCGCGGATACCGTGCACCAGAGGAAAAATGCCGCCTTTTTTCAGGTCCAGCGCGGCGCGGCCGTCACGGTCGCGAGTTTGCAGATGGGAAAACAGGCCCAGCGGAGTGTCGAACTGTTCAATGGCGCGGGCGAAACGGGAGAAGAGGCCGGCGTCGTCGCGCAGGGTGGCGCGCAGATAGTTTTGGGCGTCCTCCAGCAGGGCAGGATCGCCGCAGACGGCTTCCGCGTCCACGAAGATGGCCAGCCGCATCAAGGCGTCTCCGTCCGGGCGGTGCACCCAGCGGTGGAGGCGATCGCGCAACTCGGCGCCGCTGAAACGCCAATCAGGGTGGCTGAGCATGATGTTTCCGGGACAGGGCGGGTAGCCGAAACGGGCCAGCGCGGCGGAAAAGGCCTGACAGCTGGCTTCCAGTTGCGGCCATGGCGCGCCGTCGCGCAGCAGCAGCGCGTTGTCCTGGTCTGTTTTGAGGATCTGCTCGCCGCGCCCTTCCGAGCCCAGCACCAGCAAGCAGCTGTTGGCCACCAGCTCCGGCGGCGCAATCAGCCGCCAGGCGCGGGCGAACAGCCGGGCGTTGAGGCTTTGCACCAGCCTGCCCAGTTGCAGCGCCTTGACGCCGTGGCCGGACAGGATGCGCACCAGCCGTGGAATCTGCTCCGCCACTTCCGCCAGTTCGTCCAGCGTGGCCGCGCGTTCCAGCCGCTGCGCGATCAGGTGGGAGTGGTTGGAAAAGTAGGAGAGCACGTCCACCTGGGCCAGCATGCTTACCGGCTCGCCGTGTTCGGTTACCACCAGGCGGCGTAGATTGCGGCGCGTCATCAGCAGCAGGGCGTTGAACAGGAAGTCGTCGATGTCTATGGTCAGCAGCTCGTACTGGCAGTATTCCGCCGCCGGCGCGTCCGAGGGCACGCCGTTCAGCACGATGTCGCGAAAGTCCGTGGTGGTGAGGATGCCCAGCCGCCCGTCGCCGCGCAGCAGCAGCACGGACTTGGACTTGTGCGCTTTCATCGCCGCCGCCGCGTCGCGCAGGCTGGCGCCGCCATCCACGAACACCGGCTGGCGGCCGCCGACGTCGCGAACGGTGGCCGCCAGCAAGGTTTGCAGTTCGCGCTGGCCCGCCCGCTGCGCCAGCCGGCCCAGCTTTTCCGACACACTGGCGTAAAAGTAGGCGCCGAAGCGCGGGTTGCTCTCGGTCAGCGACAGCACTTCCGCGCGCGGCAGGCTGTAGAGCAGCGCCTCTTCCTGCGCGATGAAACTGTGGGAGGTCTGGCCAGCGGCGGTGGCGCGGGCATCGAAACCGTCCTGGGCGCGGTACAGCGCGACGATTTCGTCGCCGGCCATTTCCCTCACCACGCCCTTGATCACCACGTACAGAGCCGTCACCGGCGCATCCGGCGTTAGCACGGTTTGTTCGCTGGCGTAGAACAGGATGTCGGCGCAAGCCTCCAGGCGTAGGCGTTCGTCCGGACTCAGGGCGTCGAATGGGGCGTAGCTGAAGTCGAATCGCTGCATGGCGGCCTCGTAGAACAAGACATTGCCGCCAGCATAACACCGGCGGCAATGGCTTGTCGGCGGGCGTTCAGCCGGGCAGGTGTTGCGACAGCGGGGAGCCGTCGCGGAACAGCAGCAGCTCGCCGGGGGCGAGTTGCGTCCAGTTTTCGTTGTCGGTCAGCGGCTGGGTGGCGATCACCGCCACGCGGTCGTGCGGGGTGGTGACAGAGGCGAAATCCACGCTGACGTCGTCGTCCACCAAATGCGCGGTGTTGAACGGCGCCTGGCGGATGATGTAGTGCAGATGGGTGGAGCAATGGGCGAACAACACCTCGCCGTTGCTCAGCATGAAGTTGAACACGCCGTGGTTGGAGATCTCCGCCGCCAGCCGCGCCACTTCGGCGAATAATTCGTCCAACTGCGGTTGCTGGCACCATTTGGCGCGCAGCCGCTCCATCAGGTGGCAGAACGCCCGTTCGGAGTCGGTGCTGCCCACCGGGTTGTAATGGCTGCCGGCCTCGGGCTGGAAGTTTTCCAGGTTGCCGTTGTGGGCGAAGATCCAGTAGCGACCCCACATTTCTCGCATGAAGGGGTGGGTGTTGGCCAGGTTGACCTCGCCTTGGGTGGCTTTGCGGATATGGGCGATCACGTTTTCCGACTTGATCGGATAGTTGCGCACCAAGTGGGCCACCGGCGATTCCACGGACGGTTTGTCGTCCAGGAAGATACGGCAGCCCTTGTTCTCGAAAAAGGCGATGCCCCAGCCGTCGGCGTGGTGGTCGGTCTGGCCGCCGCGACGGTGAAAGCCCTCAAAGGAGAACAGGATGTCGGTTGGAGTATTGCAATTCATGCCCATTAACTGGCACATGGTTTTGGGTTCCACGGTAGAGAGGTTGTCATGGCCGGCCGCGCCGGCTGCGGTTTTGTTACAGAGCTTAGGCGATAAGCGGGGCCGCGGCAATCCCGCCGCGCCGGCCGTGGAGCCCGGACGCGGCGGCGGAATGGGCGCTCAGAACCTGTTTACGATCTGCGGCGCGTCGTGAAGCGTTGCACGGTGAGTACGAGCCAAAAATGCTCATGTACCCCTCGACCATTCCGATTTTTCGCTCGTTTTCGCCTTTCCTCGCGAGATCGTGAACGCGCTCTCAGGCCGCGGAACGGGCGAGACTGCGCAATTTGGCCCAGCCGCCCTGGCTCAGGCTGACGCCCAGCAAGATCAGCCCGCCACCCAGCCAGTGGTAATCGTGGATGGTTTCGCCCAGCAGCGCGCTGGCGATCAAGGCGGTGAACAAGGGCAGCAGATTCATGAAGATGGCGGTGCGCTCGCTGCCCAGGTTCTGGATGCCGCGCATCCACAGATACGGGGCCAGCACCGAGGAGGCGATCCCGGCGAAGGCGACCAGCCCGGCGCCTTGCGGCGGCACCGCCAGGCTGTCCGCGCTCATCGCCACCGGCACCAGCATCAGCACGGCCAGCAATACCTGGATGTATAGATTGGTCCAGCTGCCGAAGGGCGGCGCCCAGCGGCGCAGCAGAATGCCGTACAGCGCGTAGGAGACGGAGCCGGCCAGCATCAGCGCGTCGCCGCGGTTCACGCCGCCGCTAATCAGGTCCAGCGGCCGCCCCTGGCCCAGCAGATACAGCACGCCCAGCAAGGACACCGCCACGCCGAACAACGCGTGCGCGCCGGTGGGCTGACGGAAGACGGTCGCGTTCAGCGCCAGACCCAGCAGCGGGATCAAGGCGCAGATCACGCCCATATTGGTGGCGCTGGTGCTGTGCGCGGCGTAATAAGCCAGACATTGGTACATCACCATGCCGAGTGCGGCCAATATGGCGAAGCGGCCCAGCCAGGGTCGGATGGCGCGCCATTGGCGCAGCATCGGCCGCAGGCTCAGCGGGGTGAGAATCAAGGCGGCCAACAGCCAGCGGTAGAAGGAAATGGCGGCGGGATCCAGCGCCTGGGCCGCGGCTTTGGACACCACGGTGTTGGCGGACCAGATCATCACTGCCAGCATGGGAAACAATGAGTTCATGGGAGGGCTCCGGATGCGGCTCTCGTTCCGACGCGCGGTAGAGAGTACAGAAAAGCATTGACGGTAGGCAGTGTACCGCTGTCTGATTCAATGCATATAATGCAAAACAGACAAGACGATAGCGGGAAACCGACAAATTGGACTACTCAGAACTGGACCAAGGCTTGCCGGAACCGGCGCCCATCCATCTGCGCTACGACCAGCTGACGCCGCAAACGGAGTTTTCGCCGCACAGCCATCCCTGGGGGCAATTGAACTGCATTAGTCTGGGCGTGATAGAGCTGAGCTTGATCGAGCCTGGTCAGGCCGAGCGCGCGTTGGCGGCGCCGGCGGAGTTCCTGATCTGGGTGCCGGCCGGGATTCGCCATTCCGCTTCGGTGCGCCAGGCCATGCGCTACACCTCGGTCTACGTCGGCGCCGAGCAGGCCGCCGGCTTGCCCGCCCATCCCTGCCTGATTCCGCAAACGCCCTTGCTGCGAGCGCTGCTGGATGACTTCTGCCAGCGCGGCGTCACTTCGATCCAGGATCCGTGGGATCGGCGCCAGGCCGAGCTGCTGCTGGCGCGGCTGTCCCAGGCCGGCCACCAGGATAGCTATCTGCCGGATAGCCGCCATCGTCAATTGGCGCCCATCCTGGCCGCCATCCGGGACAATCCGGCCGATGCGGCCACCTTGGCGCAGTGGGCGCAGCGCGTGCACGGCACCGAGCGCACGCTGGCGCGCCATTTTCAACGCGAACTGGGCATGAGCTTTGTCCAGTGGCGCAACCGGGTGCGCTTGCTCAGGGCCCTGGCCTGGCTGCGCGAAGGGCGTCCGGTGCAGGACATCGCCGCCGATCTGGGCTATGGCACCGCGTCGGCCTTCATCGCGATGTTCAACAAGCAACTGGGCTATTCCCCAGAGCGCTACCGACGCTTGCTGGCCGATGGCGCGCGTTGAGGAATGCTTGTTGCCCTTTTGGCATTGCGGCACACTGGAATGATTGTCAATCATAGAACCAGTCTTCTACGCCCCAAGCCATGAGCAAGAAAATCAAACAACTGGCCCGCCAACTGGGCGACGGCTGGACGCTGCGCCGCCGTTTGCGGCAAGCCAGCGCGCTGAATTTCGCCTTTTCCGAACGTATAGATTTCCTGAACGGACAGCACTGGGATCAACTGGCGGCCCGGCACGGGCTGCTGATGTCCCGCGATTACTGGCGCGCGCTGGAGCAGTCCGGGCTCGCCAACTTCGACCTGCGCTACGCGCTGGCCTATCGCGACGGCGAGCCGGTGGCGGCGGTGGCGATGCAGCTATTGGAAGTGAGCCTGGAAACCATGCACGCTCACCCCGGACCGCGGCCGGAAGGTTCGCTGCGCGCCACGCTGGCGCAAAATCTCAAGCCCAAGCTGCGGCAACGGCTGCTGGTCTGCGGCAATATGCTCAGCTACGGCCTGGACGGCGCGGCTTTCGCCGAGGACCTGGACCTGCAGACCCGTTGGCAGGCGGTGGCGGAGATGCTCTACCGCATCCGCCGCGCGGAGAAGCTCAACGGCCAGATCGACTTCGTGCTGGTCAAGGACATGGACGAAACAGCGCGAGAAGACAGTCGGGCGCTGGGCAAGCTCAGCTACAGTACCTTGGAAACAGAGCCCAATATGGTGCTGCCGCTGGCCGAGGGCTGGCGCGTTTACGACGACTACTTGGCCGGCATGACCTCCAAATACCGCAGCGGCATCCGTCAGCAGATTTTCAAACCGATAGAAGCCGCCGGTTGCGAAATCGGCGTGATGACGCCGCAGCAGGTGGACGCGCAGGCGGAGCGGATGCAGTAGCTCTACCTGGCGGTGCAAGACAACGCCACATTGCGGCCGGTCACGGTGAGTGCGGAATACTGGCGGCGGATGGCCGCGCTGGGGCCGGAGCGGGCGGAGCTGCGCGGGCTGTGGCGCGACGGCGCGCTGCTGGGCTTTTTGCTGATCCTGAAAAATGGCGAGGAGATCACCGCCGCGCAGATCGGTTTCGATCGCGCCGCGGCCAAGGAGCTGCCGCTCTATCTGCGCCTGCTGCATTCGGCGATTGAGTCGGCGCTGGCCGCCGGCGGACGGCGGGTGATTTTCGGGCGCACCGCGTTGGAGCCCAAGGCGAGAATGGGCTGCCGGCCGGTGCCGACTTCGCTGTGGATACGCCATCGCCAGCCCATGCTCAATTCGCTGATCCGCAGCAGCTTCGGCATTGTCCAGCACGAGGACGCGCCGACGATCAACCCCTTCAAAAAATAAACGCGCAGCCCTTCGCGCCGCGCGGCGGGGAGGGCGATTGCGATCTTGGTCGCGGAAAGGACCCGATATGACTCAAACCGCGAGCGCCGAAGCGGCGCACACGCGAAAACTGAACCGCAACGACTGCAAGACGCTGGGCCTGGCCTCGCTGGGCGGGGCGCTTGAGTTTTACGATTTCATCATTTACGTGTTTTTCGCCCTGGTATTGGGCAAGCTGTTCTTCCCGCAGGACATTCCGGGCTGGCTGCGTCAATTGCAGGTGTTCGGCATCTTCGCCGCCGGCTATCTGGCGCGTCCGCTGGGCGGCATCGTCATGGCGCACTTCGGCGACCTGTTCGGCCGCAAACGCATGTTCACGCTCAGCATCGTGTTGATGGCGCTGCCTACGCTGGCGATGGGCCTGCTGCCCACCTATCAGAGCATAGGGGTGTGGGCGCCGATCTTGCTGCTCCTGCTGCGCGTGTTGCAGGGCGCGGCCATTGGCGGGGAGGTGCCGGGCGCCTGGGTTTTCGTCGCGGAGCACGCGCCGTCGCGCCGCACGGGTCTGGCTTGCGGCATCATCACCTCGGGGCTGACCATAGGTATTCTGTTTGGCTCGCTGATCGCGATGGCGATGAACCTGGCTTTCACGCCGCAGCAGCTGGAGAACGGCGCCTGGCGGATTCCCTTCCTGATAGGCGGGGTGTTCGGCCTCGTGGCGATGTATCTGCGCCGCTGGCTGCACGAGACTCCGGTGTTCAGCGAAATGCAGGCGCGCAAGGCGCTGTCCGCCGAGCTGCCCCTGAAGGCGGCGCTGCGGGGTCATCGGCTTGGCATGGCTCTGTCCATGGCGGCCACCGCGATGCTGTCGGTCACCATCGTGGTGGTGATCCTGATGACGCCCACTTTTCTGCAAAAACAGTTTGGCGTGCCGCCGGTGGAGGCGCTGTTCGCCAACAGCCTGGCCATTGTCGCGCTGAGCGTGGGATGCATTGTGGCCGGCCTGGCGGCGGACCGTTTTGGCGGCGGGCCGGTGTTTACCGTGGGCAGCCTGCTGTTAGGCGTTAGCAGCTGGTGTTTCTATCAGACCATGGGGCAGGACGCGAGCTGGCTGCGCCCGCTGTACACGCTGACCGGCTTTGCCGCCGGCATCGTTGGCGCGGTGCCTTATCTGATGGTGCGCGCCTTCCCCGCGCCCATCCGCTTTAGCGGCCTGTCTTTTTCCTACAATGTGGCCTACGCGGTGGTGGGCGGCTTCACGCCGGTGCTGCTGTCGGTGTGGATGGAGGCGAGTTCGCTGGCGCTGGCTGGCTATCTGATGATTTTCTGCCTGATTGGCCTGGCGATGGGCCTGTTTTTGCTGGCCTGGGGCGATAAGCCGGGCTTGTCCCATCCGGTGCATTGAAGCGCGCATGGAAAAACGGCGGCGTCCTTATCGACGCCGCCGTTTTGTCGTGCGAGTTCGGGTTCTGGGGCTCAGAGTCTGTTCAAAGTCTCGCAAGCAAGGACGAGACAAGGCGAAAACGGCTGAGAAAGCGGAATGCACATACGGTACATGAGCATTTCGAAGCCGTTTTCAACGCCGTATCGCCGAAGCGCAGCAGACCTTGAACAAGTTCTTAGCGCGGCAGCTCGCTCCACAGCTTCAACAGCCGTTTGGCGGATACCGGGTAGGGCGTTTTCAACTCCTGGGCGAACAGGCTGACGCGCAGTTCTTCGATCTGCCAGCGGAAATCGAGCAGGGCCTGAGACGCGCCTTCCGCCTCGTTTTCCTCTGCCACCCGGGTTTCCCATTTCTGCCATAGATCGCGTATTTCCGCGCCGCGCTGGCCGTCGCGCTGCGGGTTGGCCGGCTGCTTGTCCATGCGCAGGCCCATCGCGCGCATATAGCGCGGCAAATGGGGCAGCTGGCTCCACGGCGTGGCGGCCAGGAAACCCTTGTAAACCAGCTTGGCCAATTGCTGCTGCAACTCGTAACCCAGCTTGTGTTTCTGCATCTTGACGCTGAGGGGGCCGTATTCCGCGGCCACTTGACCCAGGTACTGGGTCACCGCCTGAATGACAGCCGGCAAGCGAGTGCGGGCGCGGGTTTTCTGGTCGTTGAAGGCTTTCTCGTTGCGCGGCAGCGCGTCGTCGCCAATGAAAGCGCGGTCGCAGATGCAGGCGATGGCGTCGGCCAATAATTCGTCGACATTGGCCACTGCGCGCAGCTGCAGGCCCAGTTGGGTCATGCCGGGCAGGCCCTTGGACAGCTGCTTCATTTGTTCCTTCAACTGCAGTTGCAGCAGGCGGATCACGCCCTGGCGGTGATGGCGCTCGGCTACCAACTGAGTGTCGAACAGTCGAATCGCCACCTTATCTTGTTCCAGCGTCAAGGCCGGATAGCCTGTCAACTGCTGGCGGCCGCGGGCAAACTGTATGCTTTCCGGCAGTTCGCCGAAGTCCCAGCTGCTGACCTCGTCGCGCTCGAATTCCGCGCTCGTATCGCGGAAAGTCAGTTGGGCGGCCTGGCCGAACTGCTTTTGCAGCGCCAGCAGATCGCGTCCCAGTCCAATTTCCTGCTTGCCGTCGTCGATGACGCGGAAGTTGAACAGCAGATGAGCCGGCAGCTCCTGGGCGCGGAAATCGTCGATGTCCACCTTGACGCCGCCGGTCTCGCGCAGGATGAAGCGCGCCAGCTGCGGCGCGATAGGCTGTTGTGGGTCCGGGTTGCCGCTAAGGAAACGGGTGACGAAGTCCGGCACCGGCACGCAGCAACGGCGGATTTGCTTGGGCAGGCCCTTGATCAGCTGTTGCAGCTTTTCGCGCACCATGCCGGGCACCAGCCATTCGAAAGCCGCCGGTTGCAAGCGGTTGAGGATGGCCAGAGGCACGTCCAGTGTGACGCCGTCCAGCGGGTGATTGGGTTCGAAGCGGTAACGCAGCTTGAGGCGGCCGTCTTCCAGCTCCAGCCATTCCGGAAACTGGTTTTCGGTGACATGCTGCGCGGCGTGGCGCATCAGTTCTTCGCGCGTTAGATGCAAGAGCTTGGCGTCGGTCTTTTCCGCTTCCTTGCGCCAGGCTTCGAAGCTGGCCGCGTCCACCACCTCCGCCGGGATCCGCTCGCTGTAAAAAGCGAACAGCGCTTCCTCGTCCACCAGCACGTCCTGGCGGCGGGCCTTGTGTTCCAGCTGCTCCACTTCGCGGATCAGTTGCTGATTGCGTTGGAAGAAGGGCGCGTTGCTGACGTACTCCATGTTCACCAGCGCGCCGCGGATGAACAGCTCGCGCGCTTCTACCGGCGCGATGCGGCCATAGCTCACCGGCCGGCGCGGCACCAGGGTCAGGCCATAGAGAGTGACGCGCTCGCTGGCCACTACTTCGCCGCGGCTCTTTTCCCAGTGCGGGTCGAAATAGTGGTATTTGATCAGGTGCGGCGCCAGCTTTTCCACCCACTCAGGCTCGATCTTGGCCACGCAGCGGGCGTAAAGGCGGGTGGTTTCCACCAGTTCCGCCGCCACCAGCCATTTAGGCTTGGCTTTTTTCAGGCCGGAACCGGGAAACACGTGGAAGTTAACGCCGCGAGTGCCTTGGTAGTCGTCGCTTTCCTGGTTTTTCATGCCCAGATTGCCGATCAAGCCGGTTACCAGCGCCTTGTGCAGGTTTTCATAAGCGACGGCGTCCAGCTGCTGGCGCTTCTTCTGCGTCATTTGCGCATCCGGCTGTTCGGCGTCGGCGTGGGCCTGCTCGCGTTTGATCAGGCCCAGCTCACTGGCGATGTCGGCCAGCTGCGCGTGCAGTTCCCGCCACTCGCGCAGGCGAAGGTGGGACAGGAAGTGCTCGTGGCAGGTGTTGATCAGCAGACGGTTGGATTTCTTGTGCTTGAGCGCGTCGGAGAAGAAATCCCAAAGGTGCAGGAAGGACAGGAAGTCCGACTTCTCGTCGTTGAAACGCGCTTGGGCGCGTTCGGCCGCTTCGCGCGCTTCGAACGGACGCTCGCGCGGGTCCTGCACGCTCAAGGCGGCGGCAATGATCAGTACTTCGCGCACGCAGCCGAAGTCGCGGCCGGCCAGCAGCAGGCGGCCCACCTTGGGGTCCACCGGAATCCGCGCCAGCTCTTTGCCCACGCTGGTCAATTCCCCCTTGTCGTCCACCGCGCCCAGCTCGGTCAGCACTTGGTAGCCGTCGGCGATCAGACGGCTGCTGGGCGCTTCCAGGAAGGGGAAGGCGTCCACCTTGCCCAGCCGCAGCGCGGCCATGCGCAGAATGACCGCGGCCAGGTTGGAGCGGACGATTTCAGGATCGGTGAACGCCGGGCGTTGATTGAAGTCGTCTTCGCTGTACAGGCGTACGCAGATGCCGGCCTCGACACGGCCGCAACGGCCAGCGCGCTGACGCGCCGCCGCCTGGGAAATTTTCTCCACTTGCAGCTGTTCCACCTTGGCGCGCGGGCTGTAGCGGTTGATGCGCGCCTGTCCGGTGTCGATCACGTATTTGATGCCCGGCACCGTTAGCGAGGTCTCGGCCACATTGGTGGCCAGCACGATGCGGCGTCCGCCGGACGGTTTGAATATCTTCTGCTGGTCCTCGTTGGACAGCCGCGCGAACAAGGGCAGGATCTCGTAGCCGCGAATGCCGGCCTTGCGCAGCTTTTCCGCGGTTTCGCGGATCTCGCGCTCGCCAGGCAGGAAGACCAGCATATCGCCCGGGCCCTGGCGCGACAGTTCGTCGACGGCGTCGACGATGGCGCCTTCCATTTCCACTTCGCGCTCGTCTTCGTCGCGCTGCGCCAGCGGGCGGTAACGCACTTCCACCGGATAGGTGCGGCCGGAGACTTCAATCACGGGCGCGCCGTCGAAATGGCGGGAGAAGCGGTCGGCGTCGATGGTGGCCGAGGTGACGATCACCTTCAGGTCCGGCCGGCGCGGCAGCAGCTGTTTCAGATAGCCCAGCAGGAAATCGATGTTGAGGCTGCGTTCGTGCGCCTCGTCGATGATGATGGTGTCGTAGGCTTCCAGGTAACGGTCGGTCTGGGTTTCCGCCAGCATGATGCCGTCGGTCATCAGCTTGATCACGGACTTTTCCGAGAGCTTGTCGGTGAAGCGCACCTTGAAGCCGACGTGTTCGCCCAGCGTGGATTTCAGCTCTTGAGCGATGCGGCTGGCGACTGAGCGCGCGGCCAGACGACGCGGCTGGGTGTGGCCGATCAGTCCGTGCACGCCGCGGCCCAGCTCCAGGCAGATTTTGGGCAGTTGGGTGGTTTTCCCGGAGCCGGTTTCGCCGCAGATGATCACCACCTGGTGGCGCTCGATCGCGGTTTTGATGTCGGCCAGTTTCTGGTTGACCGGCAAGGCGTCGTCGAAGTCGGGCTTGGGCAGGTGGGCGCGGCGCGCGGCCACCTTGGCGGCGGAGCGTTCGATCTGAGCCTGAATATCGGCCAGTTGCTTGTCCGCAGGCTGGTTTTTCTTCAGTCGCTCGGCGGCGTCGCTCAGTTTGCGGCGCAAAACGTGGCGATCGCGGATCAGACAGGAGGGCAGGTCGGCCTTGAGTTGGGCCAGCAGCTGGGCAGCAGTCATCGGGAAAAGAACACTGGATTACAGGAAAGCGGCGATTATAACAGCTGCGTGGCGCTGCGGCAGGCCGGGATTCCCGGCCTGCCCGCTATTTCCGCTGACGATAGCGGCTCAGCTCCGCTTTGAGCCAGGCGGCGCTGGCCACCGGCTGCGCCGCGCCGCAACGCACTTGGTAGGCCTTGCCGCTGATGCTGCTCTGCGTGGCGGCACGTTCGATGAAGCTTTCCGTGTTGCTGACCCAGTCTTTTTTCAGCAGATACTGGTATTTGTCGTTCAGATGGTCGCGGGCCTCCTTGGAGCCGTACCAACTGCCATTTCGATTGAACTCGCATCCGGATTTGGCCAGATAGTCCAGCAGGTGATTGATCTCGGTTTGGGCTGCCGGCGCGGGCGCGGCGAAGGCGGTGCCGGCGCTCAGGACAAAAGCCAGCCAGACTGGCGGTTTCAGGGTCATGCCTTGCTCCATCGCAATCAGAATGCGCAGACTATGCGCGATGCGGCCGGGCTTGTCCAACCCTGGCCCCGCCTTTATCCTGTGCCCGTCTTCAGGGCGGGGTGAAACTCCCCACCGGCGGTAAGCCGCGGCGCATGCCGGCGGCGAGCCCGCGAGCGCCGCGCCATCGTTTCCACGATGCGCGGGTCAGCAGATTCGGTGCGAAGCCGAAGCCGACGGTGAAAGTCCGGATGAGAGAAGACGCGCGCCAAGCCGTGAACGGCTGGGCTCGCTTTTGCGCGTCGGCATAGCCGCGCGTCGCCCTGGAGCGCTTCCCTTAAGTCTTTACGGAGCCTCCAAATGCAGCAAAACATTTATGACCATCCTGTCTTTTTCTCCCAATATCAAGCTTTGCGCGACAACGATAGCGGCCTGAACGGCGCCTTGGAACAGCCCGCCTTGCGCGATGCGCTGCCGCCGCTGTCCGGCGCCGACGTGCTGGATCTGGGCTGCGGCTTTGGCGATTTCGCCCGTTGGGCGCGCACCCAAGGCGCGGCCAGCGTCACCGCGGTGGATTTGTCCGAACGCATGCTGGAGCAGGCGCGAGCGCGCACTCGGGATTCCGGCATTCAATACCTGTGCGCCGGCATCGAGGACTTTCAGCCGCCTGCGGGCGCTTATGATCTGGCGGTGTCGTCGCTGGCCTTGCATTACGTGGCGGATTACGCCGCCGTGGCGGCGCGCGTGTTCGCCGCTTTACGGCCCGGCGGCGTGTTCGCGCTGACGGTGGAGCATCCGGTTTGCACGGCGAGCTCGCAAGGTTGGGCGCTGGACGAGGCCGGGCGGCAGGCGCATTGGACGCTGGACGCGTATTTTCAGCAGGGCGCGCGCGAAACCCGCTGGTTTGTCGACGGCGTGATCAAGCATCACCGCACGGTGGAAAGCTATGTGGCCGGCTTGTCAGGCGCCGGTTTCCAATTGCTTCATCTGGGCGAGCCCGCGCCGGATGAGGGGGCGATGGCGCGGCAGGACGGTTTGCGCCCGCACGCGCGCCGCCCGGCCCTGTTGCTGCTCACCGCGCGGAAGCCTGTGCTCTAGCGCCGCTATTCCGGGCCGGTGCGCAGAACCAAGCGGCGCCGGCCCGGTCCAGCAAAGGTCGAGCATGCGGCTCGTATTCACGGGGAGGGGAGCGGTGAGAGTCAAGCTGGCAGTAGGGGTTCTGGTCCTGGCGCTGTCGATGGCGCCCGCCATCGGCAAATCGCCGCCTGCGCGGGCCATCATCGAACCCGCTCATATTGTAGAGGCCATCCAGTTGCAACAGGAGGCGGACGCCGCCAAGGACAGACCGCCGCAAAACGACGAGCCTTGGTTTGTGGTGCGGGAAGGCGCTCGTCCCATCATCGTGACCGCGCCGCACGCCACCAGCCCGTTCCGCGAAGGACAATACCGTTTCTCCGATGGCGGAGGCACCGCGGCCTTGGCGGCGATGCTGCATCAACTGGCCGGCGCCACCGCGATCTATACCACCCGCGCCGCGCCGGCCGATCCCAATTACGACGACGACAACGCCTTCAAGCGCAAGCTGGCTGCGTTGATTGCGGATCGACGCCCGCTGCTGGTGCTGGACCTGCACGGCAGCCATCCATACCGGCCTTACGACGTGGACTTCGGCACCTTGAACGGGGCCTCGTTGCTAGGCAAGCCGGAATTGCAACAACGACTGGAGCTAAGCCTGCGGCAACAGGGCGTGCTGAATGTTTCGGACAATTACTTTGCCGCGTCCAAGCACCAGACCATCGCCAAGTTCGCTTCCCGGCTGGGCGTGCCGGCCATCCAACTGGAAATCAGCAGCACCTGGCTCACGCCTTCGGACGGCAACCTGGCCGCGCACCGCTTCGCCCAGCTCTTGCAGGCGCTGGTGCGCTATGCGCGTGAAATTGAGGAATGAGGCAGCGGCGCTTCAAGCCTGGTCGTCTTCATCGCCATAGTATTTGACGCCTAGACGGATGGGCGCGCGGCCGGCTTCGCGGCGCTGGCGGTTGCTATCGCGCAGGGAATAGGCGCAGCCGCAATACTCCTGTTGGTAGAACTGTTCGCGCTTACTGATTTCTATCATGCGCGCGGAGCCGCCGCCCTTGCGCCAGTTGTATTCCCAATAGATCAGGCCGGGGTAGCGCGCGGCGGCTCTCACGCCGCAGTCGTTGATCTGCTGCATATTCTTCCAGCGCGAAATTCCCAAAGAACTGGTGATCACCGGAAAACCGTGCTCATGCGCGTACAGAGCGGTGCGTTCAAAGCGCATGTCGAAGCACATGGTGCAGCGGATGCCGCGCTCCGGCTCGTTTTCCATGCCCTTGGCGCGCGCGAACCAGTTGTCGCGGTCATAATCCGCATCCACGAAAGGAATGCCGAACTGTTCGGCAAAGCGGATGTTCTCGTTCTTGCGCAGCTCGTACTCTTTCAGCGGGTGGATGTTTGGGTTGTAGAAAAAAATAGTGAAGTCTATGCCGGAAGCCTGCATGGCCTCCATGACCTCGCCGGAGCAGGGCGCGCAGCAGGAGTGCAGCAGCACTTTTTCATGGCCGCCCGGCAAGGGCAGCGGTTGGCGCTCAAATTCCTTGGTCATATAAATGAGAAGCCGTTTATGAAAAAGCGGATTATGTTGCCATAACGCCATCGAATCAAGGCGGGGAGGGGCTCTTAGCCTGTTCAAAGCCGCGCGAGCGAGGGAAATGCAAAAAGTGCAAAAGAGGAATGCGCGGGTGCTACAGGCGCATTTTGAGTATGTTTTTAATGCCGCATCGCCGAAACGCGGCAGATTTGAGCTGGTTTTTAGGCATCGTGCCAGCGAGAGCGGTCCTTTGTCTCGTGTCCGGTCTCCCCCTCAGGTTTGCTTGCTTGCACGGGGGAACGAACCACCAACAACGATGCATCGTCCAGCATGGCTTCGTTTTGACGATGCCGCTGCAGCGCTTGCAGTATGGTATTGCCAACCCGGCCCGGCCAGCCGGCCTCAGCCGCTTTGATGACTCCGTCCAGACCAAACATTCGGCCATTCTCAGCCTGGGCCTCGGTAATTCCGTCCGAGCAAACGATCAACGCATGCTCCGGACGCAGCACGCTGGTTTCCAACGAACGATCGAACTGCCGCGCCGCCAAAATCCCCAAAGGAGGGTGCTCGGAGCGGAACTGTTTGATCTTGCGGCCCTGCGGATCAAACATCAATGCACAAGGAATGCCGCCGTTCCAGACTTGCAGGCATTGGGAGGCCGCGTCGATCGCAATGATAATGCCGGCCACGAAGCGGCCAAAGGGCAGCAGGCGGTGCAACTTGTCGTTGATTGCCGCCGCAATATCGCCCAGCGCGGCCTGTTCCTGAGCAAGATCGTAAAAGCACTCCACTGCGGGAATGGCGCTGATCGCGGCGGTCAAGCCGTGGCCGGTGCAGTCGGCCAGCATCAAGTATTCTCGTCCGCCGGAACGCGCATAGCAGACCAGATCGCCGTTGAACTGCGAGGCGGGCCGCAAATGGCGCCAGACATGCGAGGGTAGTTCCAATTGCTGCCGGTTCAGGCGCTCAATCAGTTCCAGCGCGTAGCTTTGTTCTCGTTCATTGTCGAGGAAGTAGCGTTCCAGGCGCACAGCGTCCTGGTTGATCTGTCGCTGCATTTGGGCGATGCGCAAGAATACCTGGATCTTGGCCGTTAATAAGTCCGGACTGACCGGTTTGGTCAGGTAGTCGTCGCCGCCGGCTTTGAGCCCCTCTATCAGATCTTTTTGCTGACTCAGGCCCGTCAGGAAAATGATGGGAACCCAGTGTTCGCCGAAGAGTGTCCGCAGCTCCTTCGTGGCTTCCAGTCCGTTCATCACCGGCATGATGATGTCCATCAAAATCAGGTCGTAACCAACTTCCTTGCATATGGAGACGGCCTCCCGGCCATTGCAGGCAAGGTCGCATTGATACCCCAGGTCTTCAACAAAGGTACGGACCATCAGGCTATTGGTGGCGCTATCGTCCACCAACAAAATTTTGGGTTGAGGCATGCTGTTTCCATTGCGTGTCAGGAAAGGGAAAGCGAGCGGAGAAAGCGACGGCAGGGCCAATTACACTGGCATTGCACTGTGGGTATAGCATACGGGGCGCGCCGATGGCGCGCTGCGGCAAGAAAAATCAGTCCGCCTCGTGGGTGAGAGCAGTCCGTTGCGATCAATTTCCGCCTAAACGCGGGAAACACCGTGCTAGTATGCGGGTTTTGGCGGCGCAACGCGCGGCCCGTTTCATTCCAGAGAGCATTAGATCCCTTATCATGAAATTCGCAACGCACACCATTGCGCTGGCCTTAAGCCTGGCGCTGATCAGCCCGGCCAGCCTGGCCGAACCAGAAGACATGCCGCTGCCGGGCGATGTGCAGATGGCCCCGGTGAGCAAGCCCGCGCGCAAGGCGGCTCCCGCTAAAACCGTTCAGACGGCCGAACCGGTGCGTTCCAGCCAACAAGCCAAGCCGGCGCGTCAGGCCAAAGGCAAGCCCGGCAAGCACGGCAAGCGCCAAGCCAAGGCTATCAGCGCCAAACAAGCGCGCCACGGCAAGGCGGCAGCCAAGCCAGCGGCAAAATCGACTGTTAAAAAATCGACAATCAAAAAGCCGCGTCACTCAGCCAAAGCCGCAAAGCGCCCTGCGCATAAAGCTTCGGCCAAAAAAACCAGCAAAAACAAAGTGGTTGGCAAGAGCGCCAAAAAGCCGCATAAAAAAGTGCAGAAAAAGACGCGTTAACGGCTTGCCAAAGCCATTGAGGCGCGACATAATACGCCTCTCTTCGCCGGTGTAGCTCAGTTGGTAGAGCACCTGACTTGTAATCAGGGGGTCGCGAGTTCGATTCCTGCCGCCGGCACCAGAATTTAGTAAGGAAAACAACGGGTTAGATGCCTCTGGCGTCTAGCCCGTTTTCCTTTCTGCTTCCGATGTAGGTGAATTTGTACCGTGAAGCCTCCCCACGTACTCTGCCAAGTGTTCCTTGGATAAGTGGGCATAGCGCTGCACCATCTCCGGCGACTCCCAGCCCCCCAGCTCCTGCAAAACATGCATAGGCGTTCCTGCCTGTGCGAGCCAAGACGCCCACGTATGTCTTAAGTCATGCCATCGAAAGTTTTCGATGCCCGCACGAACGAGCGCCGCACGCCATGCTTTAGTATTGACTTGAACAATAGGGCTTCCCTTGTAAGCGAAAACATATTCCTGATTCTTGCCCATTTGCGAACGCACGATGGCGACGGCGGAGTCATTTAAAGGATGGAAGCCAAGGTACTCACAATCAGCGATGAAGATGGCAAAGCTGTTCACCCAGTTTCGAACCCATCCGCGCAGGCACCATCACAGCCTGCGTCCAGTTCGACAGCGCGACCGCGGATGAGCGGATCAAGGCCCTGGTGGCCGAGTACGCCGAGCAGCCTATCAGCTTGCGCCGGATGGAAGTGATTCATAAGCGCGCCGTGACCATCGCGATGGAGTGCATGCAAGTTCTGATAGTGTAGGCTGCCTACTCAGGCAGTTTTTATGGTTTGTGTGATGAAGTGCTCAATGTAGATGTCAGGGTGGAGTTTCTTGTGCCTTAGTTCGAGCTGATTCGGGCCAAATGGAACGAAAATCGTCGCTGCTGGCAAGCTCCCATCAGCTGGCAGGAACCCCGGATGAGGGAGAAGCGCGAGGAGAGGAGTGTCCTGTTCCGGCCAAACTTCCACGGTGGCTATATGCCCCCGACGCGATAGCGCATACATTGCCTAAGCTATCAAAGGCGCGAAGACTGTTGCCTGCCGGAATCGAAACTACCGCTACATCTGTATCTTCCATTTTACCCCCATGAAATGCCCAAAGCGTGGGCGCTTGTTGCATATGCCATGCGAGTAATGATTATCTGTCGAGTCGGGTTTGAATTGCAATAGGTGTCCATAAGCCTTCCGAGTGAAACCACTTGCTCATGAAACGCAACTGGTATTAACAGGGACCGGTATTCCCCCGGCAAAAAAGCATCAAAACGACCAAGTGGTATTAACTAGTGGATGCTGTGGTGTCGAGGTTGGCGCCAGCCAGACAGAATATTAGTGGTAGAATCTCATCAGGAAGTAGGTTATCAATTCACCTGGAGAGATAGATGCGATGTTCTGGATGCGGAAAAGACATACCGTTTTCGGGGAATGTGTGCCCTTACTGCCAAAGAGATAAATCAAAAGACCAAGCATACATGGTAGCAGGAACCATTTTTGGGTTAGCTGGTGGGTTTGTTGGCTATATCATATTCGGATTTTGGGGCGCGGTTGGCGGGGCACTGGTGGGTTGCATCTTGGCTGCCGCCACAACGCTTAAAGGAGGATCGGCGCCGCCCGTGGTCAGCATCGCGCCACCTACAGGCGCACAGCAAGGAAGTGATGCGTTGGGGAGTAAGTTGGCACAGCTCAAGCAAATACATGAGCAGGGCCTGATAACAGATGAAGAATACGCAGAGAAGAAACAGAGCATTTTGTCAAAGTTGTGACTGTTGCAAGAACCCGGGAAGGCCGCTTATGCGGCTTTTTTCATTTCTACGGCAAAGAAAATGAGGTGAGCAATGGCCCAACGCGGAGCCAAAGCCGGCGAGACGCTGGCGCCGGTGTTCGTGCCGCGTGCCTTGCTGTGGGCTCTGCACGTCGAGTGCGAGACGAGATGGTCTACCTGACCACGCACACGCCCTGCATATACGGCTACAAGACCAACCTGGACATCGTCCGCAAGTGGTCGACCGGCGAGGGACCGGCTGTCTTGACCTGGGTGACCGCCACGGCGTTCACCATGCCACCCAGCACCGCTACGGCAAGACCACTACCCGCCTGCTGGAGCTGCCGATGCAAGCATATTTCACGCTGGAGGTGCCGCTGGCAAAGACTATTGGTTGGCTGCGGAATGAGGTCGTGAGTCAAGAAAACGGTTTAGTTGATTTCGAAGCCAAAATTCCGACTTATTTATCAGAAATTAGCTAGATCATAGCAATTCATAAAAAGAAATTGTACGCGCCCACGTTGATATTGATATTCGTATAGATATTCAAAAAAGATTGCGAAATAAAGAATGCATATTTGTATTTGTTCGAGCAAAAATCAAAGCAATCATAAGGAAGCAATCTACAAGAAACTAAGTATTCATCCGTATTGAAATCCAAGTTATTAGTAATGTAAACATTAATAGTCAATTATAGGATTGGTCGCTGAAGCCATGTGGGAGAGCTTTACGAGATATTTATTGTTTTCCATTTTTATTGCTTTGCCTAATCTTGCCTTCACGGGTGGATTGTTCGGAGAGATAAAGATTGATGTAGGAAAAATCGACAATAGAGCTACGATTGTTCAATTCTGTTTGATTATCACGCCACAAAGTCTTTGACGACTATCCTAAGGAGCGGTACCGATGTACAAAGTAGTGAAGGAATACATTAAGGTGTTTCCGTGGTTCTTCAACCGGTACCTAGTCGTCGTGTCGGATCCTACGAAGTTTGCCATGTCAAAAGCATTGACATCTCCGTCAAGCACGAAGGAGTCTCTAAAGTTCTTTGCCGGCGCCTTCTTAGTAACTATGGTCATAGGTTTTGCGGTCATCGAGAACAGTCTAGAGCTTGCTCGTGATCTCCTGTTTCAACTTGTAATCCTCATGCCGCTTGCGGGATTACTCACACTGGCTTGGAAAATTGTCCGGGTCGAGGCGAGTTTCAAACCCACAATGCTCCTTTTGTTGTATTTCTTCGGAGCATTTTTGCCAATCGTTCCCGTTTCAATCTTTCTCATGAAGGGAATGCAAACGACGTATGGGGTTCACGGCTACTGGGCTTGGGGATTTATTACCTTTTTCGTAATGGTCGCTTGGAGCATTGCCTGCTGGAATGCCTACCGAAAGTACTTCCAGGCAAGCATTACAAAGGCGATTGGCGCTGGAATGCTTGCGTTAGTCTTTTTAATACTCACCTTCAACTTCGCTCAGTTGCTCCTTGCCGGTGCTCAGGCCTAATCATCCATTGCGGGTGGCTGGATCCTATGTTTATTATGGTCAGCGGGATTCCCGTCAAAGGGTGGAAGCACGGGGGGCACTGTGTGCGTCGAAAAGTGTTTTTACAGACGATTGCTCGTCTGAGGATCAGTGTTGCCTGGCGATGGACAAACCACTTGCAGTTAGTACGTTATCCGTCCTGACTGCCAACGGATAGCCGCGAAATTGCGCCACCTGTTCCAGCATGCGCGTGACGTATTGGCCAGACATCGAGAAATCTACCGCAACCTGCACCGCCTCGTAACTGAAGTCATCGGCTACCGTCAGGCATTTCAAGCGTCGGCCACAGGCTAACTGGTCGCTGACAAAATCCATGCTCCACACCTCATTCAACTGCGTGGCCTCCTGCAGTGACGTACGCACGCCAGTGAGCTTGCGCCGGCGGTTGCGTCGCCTGACGGCCAGGCCCTGCTCGCGGTACAAGCGGTAAACCCGTTTGTGATTGATGCCAGGGAATTCGTGACGCAGCAGATCATGCACCCGCCGGTAGCCAAAACGGCGGCGTGTCTGCGCGATCTCAACGATGCGAGCCGTCAGCTGACACGTCAGCGCATCCGCCTGTGGCGGATGTCGCCAGGCATCTCGGGAGAGCCCCACAAGCCGGCAGGCGCGGCGCTCTGAGAGCGCTAATCCACGCTAATGGCCTGCCGCTTGGCCTGCGGGGCTAACGCTTTACCCCGAAGGCGACCTTGAGGGCTTCGATGTTGAGATGGGCCTCGGCCAGCAACTTCTTGAGACGGGCGTTCTCGGCCTCCAGATCTCGGGCGCGCTGAAGCTCGGCGACATTCATGCCGCCGTATTTACTGTGCCACTTATAGAAGGTGGCCTCGGAGAAACCGCCCTGCCGGCAGACCTCTTTGATGGCCATGCCCAGTTCGGCCTGCTTGAGAAAGCCAATGATCTGTTCTTCGGTGAATCTGCTCTTCTTCATGTCCGTCATTCTCCTTCAGTGACGGACTTCTCTCTACTTTTGATTGGTAAGGCCTAAGAGGAGCAGATCACATATACTGACGCACATGTACGGGTTCTATGTCCTCAAGCTGAGCAGGTTCAGAACTGCAGAAGAACTCCAGCAAATTTTTCATCTGCCGTAGGTTTTCAATTTGCGTCCTCGGAGATTTTAATGGAATGGCATCTTGCATGTACTTATCTGCCAGATCCTTGAAAGTAGGAAGCGCCATGGCCGGTATCTTTGCTTTCTCAAGCTCTGCCCAGCGCTGCACTGCTAAAACATAACCTGGCCCAAGAGGAAGCTCACGCCTAGTCATGCAGGCGTTGCGGGCCCATTCGTTTCTCCAAAAAGAAAACCCCTGTCATTTTTCATGAACGGGGGTTAAATGGTAAGTAACGAGAAAGAAAAATTTAAGATTGGCACATTAAAGGGGCGCTATAGACAACCTTTGCGATTAATGACGCTGCCTATGACAAGTCATATCATCTTGTTTTTTATCAGGCGCATTCAGATAGTCGATAATCGCCTTGTCCACACATTTTTCCTTTCCCGATAATGCTAGAGTGTGCCCATCTCCTTCTAGAGTAATTAATCTACCTTTAAATTGAGTCGCCATATTTTTTGCATTCTGCCATGGAGTCGTAGGGTCATATCGCTGGGCTACAAAAAGCAACTGAGGCAAGACGGGTGTGCTAGCAGGACGTCTCGAATGAAAGTTGCTCTTCCAAGGCCACATATCGCACAGTTCAACAGGATCTTGTTCTTGGGGCTGGAAATTGATTGCAGGGAACGCTTCTTTTATTTTTCGTCTCCGATAAAGGATATCATCCCGACTGAGTCCAGCGGGAGAAAAATCGACACAAGATATGACATTAAGAGCATCCTCCGATAGGTTTGAAATTGAATCAGATTCCTGCTGGCTCAAAATTTTTTCTACCTTTTTTCCGACAACGCCTTTACTTAGCTGTCTTACTACTGTGGCCAAATCGGGCCAGGATGAATGCCATATTAGGAGTGATGCGGTTAGCGATCTCAGCTCATTGGCTGATACCTGCTGACCATCTGACCTGGATAGTGGCGAAGAATGCAACTTGTTTAGCAGATCAATGTACTGTTGAGTTGCTACAGCTTTATCGGCAGAAAGCGGGCATTTTTTGGTTTTTGCGCACCATGCAGCAAATCGTTCAAAAGTCGCCTGATATCCTCTTTCCTGATTCTCTCGCATGAGATAACTATCTTTTGCTTCATCAATGTCTACAACACCATCAAGTACCATGGCCCGGACGTTATTGGGAAAACGCTCTGCATAAATCAAGCCGACTTGAGTTCCATATGAGTATGCTAGTGCTGTTAGTTTTTTATCGCCTATAGCTTGCCGAATACGATCCACATCACTTGCAGCTTCGTCAGTACCCATATGTTTTAGAACATCAATGCCTGTATATTTAACACAGGCATTGATCAGGTCTTTGTTGTAATTTTCGGGGGTAGAAGGCTCTTCTATCATTGTGCAGTCAATTATGGGCTTAGACTGCCCAACCCCTCTAGGGTCGTATCCCACGACGTCCCAAGATTCATGTATTTTCTTGGCGGATCCTTCTATATCTACCCATGGGTTAAGGCCAAAATAACCAGGTCCTCCGCTGATAACCAAAAGAGAACCCTTACTCACCCCTTTGGCAGGAAGCCGGGTCAGAGCAAGCCTGACTACATTTCCGGCACCCTGTTCATTAAGACTTGTTCCACTGATGTATTTCAATGGGACGTCTAGGTACCCGCACTGCAGTTCGGAATTAGGAGGGTCTTTAAACCAGTGACGGAACTTTAAGCCTGAGCAATTTTGCCATTGGATTGTTGAAGCCTCGGTGCTAAATGATATGACGCTCATCAATATTAGTATGGACATGAAATAATTCATTTAGCCATCCCCAGTGTAGTTGTCTGACATGTACAAGTGCCAGAAGTAGCCATACGCTTATTGCGCGTTATATATGCTTGCCTCTGGCGGCCGGGCAATTGATAGTTGCCGTCGAGACTATATCAGTTTGATTTATGCTACTTCCCCACTTTCTTGTGTATCTTTTGCTGTCAATTTGTACATACAAACCGCAGCAGTCCGGTGTTAACAGCTTCGGTGTAGATCTACTGCACCAACTCGATACCCAGGAACAAGAGCTAGGCGACGTCCGCGCACGAGAACGTGCCTAGGCAAATAATCTGGGCACGTGGATTAGGCGGCCTTCTGCTCGGTCGCCGGCGCACGCGCGACCGATCCTGCGCGCTACACGCTGTCTCCCGTGCGCTAAATCTGAAGCTGCGCCACTGATGAACACAGGTTGTCGGTCACTTCGTTTTAACCGTCACGAACCTACTCCGGCCGGGGTTGCGACAGGCCATCGGTATCATGCAAAGCCTGTTCAAGCTGGCAGGGCCGTCCCGGGCTACTGCACGCTGTCCAAGGGATAGCAGATGCTGCAGGTCCAAATTCACTACCAGAAAAATTCAGGCGCGCTGAGCTACCGGCATCAATATGTTGGGCGAAGGTGAGTGAAAAACCAGGAAGCACTGAGCGGAATATCGCAGGCAATTGCGTAAGGGTACATTAGGGCATCGATTCGGAAACCCAGCAAATCTACTCCATTGAAGTGATGGACAGTAGTTCAGTGTGTGCGCAAATTTTGCCTTCGCGCAAAGATACGAGTCTGTGGAAAGGAAGTTCGCTGGGCTACCAAACTCCGATCGAGTTCCGAATTTCTCACCTTGAGGCCGGAAATCTCTAGATTAGGTCACAGGGAAAATGAGCGCCGACACATAGTCAAATCGTCTGAATATTTTTCATTATTTTCTAATTAGCAATGCTTGACCGTCCCTAAGTTTTCCAAATAATGTGAATAATACCTAAAAAGGTCTGTGAACTGTAGTTGCCTCATAAAGTCCCTACAGTGTGCGGCCGCATTGATATTAACTCCATTGTTAATATTATTTTTATTTTGACTTTCTTAATCAAGGCTTAATGTGGGTGTTGAGGCGAGAGCCTTTAACTATTCCTGTTGCCTAAATTTTATCGTCACTATAGAAATTTGCGGTTTTGCTGCATTTTTCTCGCACATTAAAGGATTTGAGTCATGAAGACCATCAACGCTCTAACCATTCCTTTTGCCGCTTTTCTTCTGCTGGCTTCCTCTATTGCCAGCGCATCATCTATCGGCTCCACTCAAGCCAACCAAGTCACTTCTGCCACCCAACAAGCCAGCAAGAATGATAGCAATCTATCCCCAAGTGCTCTAATGGATCAAATCCAACCAAGGAAACCAGGGCAATGCTTCTCCGCAAAGAACTGCACAGGTAAGGTTATTGGAAATCACCAGCATGCCCACAACTGCAAGAATGCCGGCGGCAAATCTTGGCGGAGTGGTGTGACTGGACAATGCAGTAATTTGTAATTGCTCAGATCTTAATCTGTAACTAGAGCTTCGCGAGCCTCGGCTCGCGAAGCTTTGACGTGCTCACCGTGTAATGCGTCCACGACGTGTAGTAGATCGTAAACAGGTTCAAAGACATAAAAAGACCCCAGCCAAAGTTGGCTGGGGCATGGTCATAACAGGAGGCTGACATTGAGGGTGCCAGCTACAGCCTGTTATAGGCATGGGATATGCCCGTTAGAACTGACCAAAAGACTGGCGGCTCAGCATTGATGCAGCCCCCCGACGTTTTTGGCGCGGAATGTTGCTTGTGGCCATCCTTACCGGAAACGGCAAGGCTGGTGCGGTCTGTGCGTTGAGCTCCTCAAGGGGGGGGCTCGCACTGTAATGCCGACTTTTATATTTCCAGAAATGATTTCTAACGAAAATGCTATTTCACACATCTATTTAAAAATCATATCCATATAGATCCAATTGGAATTTAAAGATAATAAATAATCACTTTTGGCGATATGACATTTCTGATTAGATGCAAACATCACTTGCAGCTTCAGGATGTCGCCATGCCATGACGCACCCCCATATACCTCCACCATCGTGCTCCTAGTGCGTAAGGGCAACCTCAAGAGCGTTCGCGATTGGGACAACCTGATCAAGCCCGGCGTCTAGGTGATCACGCCCAACCCCAAAACCTCGGCGGCGCATGCTGGAACTATCTGGCGGCCGGGGGATGTGCTGAAACAGCCCGGCGGCAACAAGGCCAAGGCTTGCGCCTACTTTGATGAGCTGCACAAGCACGTGCCGGTGCTCGACACCGACGCGTCTAGAGCGAGGCCGACCTTTGCCAACGCGAGCAGCGCCTCCGGCGTGAATGCTTCCCCGGCTGCGGTGTGTTTGATCCGCTAAGTGGGGCAAGGCGAAAACGGTTGAGGAAGCGGGATGTACGCCTCAGTGCATGA
The DNA here is from genome assembly GCF_015291765.1 of Chromobacterium sp. Rain0013. Taxonomy (NCBI): domain Bacteria; kingdom Pseudomonadati; phylum Pseudomonadota; class Betaproteobacteria; order Neisseriales; family Chromobacteriaceae; genus Chromobacterium; species Chromobacterium sp. Rain0013. The sequence continues at coordinate 3,261,176 of NZ_CP031514.1, read as the reverse complement.
GCATTTCGAAGACGGTTGCAACGCATTTGTCTGACTATCCCGTCAACGCGCAGCGTATCCAAACAGGTTCTAAACCGTTTTGCCAAGATCGCAGGTGCTTAGTTCATTGCTGACGCTATTCGGGCGTCGGGATGCCGCAACAAGAGGAGTGATGCTATGAAACTCAAACATGCCTGGCGCAAAGTTCGCCTGACGAGCACGTTTTCAATCATCGCAACTACGCTTGGCATGGCTGCTTGCCAAGCCGTTGTGCAAGCTGGGCCAACGCTGCCACAAGCACAGTTGCTGACACTGCCTGGCTCACCTTTTGGGATTACAGCCAGCACTGATTCTCATTGGCTATTTGTCGGTTTGAGTGGCGCGGTCAATGGCATTGCCATCGTGAACACACGTACTAGCAGCCTTCAACTTGCAAGAGTAGTGAAGACCAATGGGCCGATATTCGGGGTAGCGTTAAGTCGAGACGGGCGCTACTTGGCGGCGGTGGTGAATGACCACAACGCGCCGGCCTTGCTGATTTTTGATGCCGGCCAATTGGCGGCCGGCAAGTTGTTGGCCCCGGTGGCTTCCGTGAGCTTGCCGCCCAAGTCCGGGCCCATCAACGTGGTATGGACGCCGAACGGGGACTTGCTGGCTGTGGCGGAGGAAACCTCGGGCCAGGTTGCCATCGTGGACCTCAGAAAGGCCTTGGCGGGCACTGATGCATTGATATCGTCGATCAGGGTTGGGACGGCTCCTGTCGGTATGGCAGTTTCCAATGATGGCGACCTTCTATATGTCACAAGCCAAGTTGCTGATCCGTCTTTGCACGGCAGCAGTCCGAATGCATGCCCACGCCTTGGCTCGCCTACTCAAAGGGAGCGACAGGGAAGCCTGAGCGTGATTGACCTGCGCCTTGCTCAAAGTTTTCCGAAGCAGGCAGTGCAAACCCAATTGGCGGCAGGCTGCCAGCCAGTACGTGTTGTGCTATCCAAAGACGAAGACGTCGCGTGGGTTACGGCGCGAGGTGACAATACGGTTCTGGCGTTGCGTACCGGCCGCTTGGCAGACAAAGGCAGGCAAGCATTGATCTCAACGACGCCAGTTGGAACCTCCCCTGTAGGCTTGGCTTTATTCGACCACGGCCGCTATATCGCCGTTGCCAATAGCAACCGATTCACGACGGGGCAGATAGGGAGCCTAAGTGTGGTGAGCGCCCCCTCTGCGTTGGCCGGCAAAGGCTCTACCGCCGTTCTGCGTTCATTCCGTGCTGGAGAGTTTCCCCGTGAAATAATCCTTTCACCTGACGAGCGCTCTCTTTACCTAGGCGAATACAGTTCAAATGTGTTGGCGCGGGTCTTCGTGTCAAACTTGCTTGCCGCCTCGCGAAACTAACTTGGGCCAGGATGTCTGCGTTCTTGGCAAAATCAGAAAGTGAGGGTTGCCGCCGTTCTGGCGCCAGGAGAGGACTGTCGTCTTTGTCACAAAAACGAAGCATGGAAGCAAGCAGGCGCGTCGACCTGCTTGCCATGGAAGGATGAATGTCGTGTGGCGGAGGGGCGGGCAGGGTCCACCATGGGGCTATCCAGCTAGCCCCGTCCCTCATTCCTCTCGCGCAACCAAGCCACGGTATGGTTCAGCAATTGATAGGCAATGGAGATGGGCGTTGGGGTTTGCGGCAGGGCGTCGATGTCGAACCAGCCGGCGTCTTCGATTTCCCCCTCCTGCGGCAGGATCTCGCCGCTGTCGTATTCGGCGGTAAAGCCCAACATCAGCGAGTGCGGAAAGGGCCAGGATTGCGAGCAGACATAGCGCAGATTTTTGATGCGAACGCCCACTTCCTCGAAGGCTTCGCGGTGCACGCATTCCTCCAGTGTTTCGCCGGGTTCGACAAAGCCGGCCAGCGCGCTGTAGACGCCGGGAACGAAGTGAGGGCTGCGCGCCAGCAGTAATTCTCGGCCGCGATGAATCACCACCATCATCGCCGGCGACAGCTTGGGATAGTAAAGCTGGCCGCAGCTGGAGCAGCGTTTGCCGCTATCTCCGGACCGCTGAAGCAGCGGCCCGGCACAACGGCCGCAATAGCGATGAGTGCGCTGAAACTGGCGGATCTGCGCGGCGCGGGCGATGGCGGGCGTCAGCCCGGAGGGCAGGCTGAGCAAGGCCGGCCGCAGAGCCAGCCAGTTGCAGCCGGCCGGCGGCGCGCCCACTAGTTCCGCCAAATAAAGATTGTGACCATCATGTACGCCGATGAACAGTTGCTGGGACAGAGGCCAGCCGCGCGCGCGCTCATCCGGCAAGGCCTGATCCAATAGCAGAATCTTGGACCCTTCGAAAATGCAGTAACGGGCAGGCAGGGCGGGGTCGGGCAGGGCGGGCAGGTCGAATGGCATGGCGGCTAGTGATAAAGTCGTAGCCGCTTAGTTTACGCCCACTCCCGGCGCCGCGTACATCCAGTGTTCGCTTTGTTGCCGCACAACTTCGGATAAAGAACCGCTGCCGTCGAACACTTGACGCAGCCAAGCGCTGTCGGACTGTCGCTTCAGCACCCGTTGCCGCAAGGCGACCAGCTGCGCCTGATTGCCCAAAGCCTCGGCCTGCGGTTCCAACTGATTCAGCGTGTTGAGCAAATCCTCTTGCAGTCCGATCTGACTATTGTTGCCGGCATCCACCAACATGCCGTCAAAACCGAAGCGGCAGGCCTGAAAGCGATTGTAGCTATAGGTCAGATAATGTTCCTGACACACCTCGTCCTGCTGCTCGCCCAGGCAGCGATGCGCCAGCATCTGCGCGTAAGCCGCCAGCAATACCGGGGTCTCCACCGACAAGGGCGTATCGCAAATGCGGATTTCCACCGTGCCGTATTCCGGTTTGGGTCGGATGTCCCAGTAGAAATCCTTCATGCTGGCGACAATGCCCAGATTGGCCATGCGCCGGAAATAGTCGTTGAACTGCTCCCAATTATTGACGCAAGGCATGCAGCCGGATAACGGAAAAGCGTTGACGCTAGTTAGTCGCGAGGTTTGGAATAGCGTATCCACGCCCTGGTAAAAAGGAGAGGAGGCGGACAGTGCGATGAAGTGCGGAATGTAACGCGCCAGATAATGGGTTAGCCGCACTGCGCTGTCGCCATCCGGGCAGCCGATGTGAATGTGCTGGCCGTAGACAGTGAATTGCTTGGCCAGATAGCCGTACAGCTCGGAAACCAGGTGATAACGCTCCTTGGGGTAGATGCGCTGCTCGTCCCAATGCTGAAACGGATGCGAGCCTCCACCGGCCAGCCCCAGGTTCAGTTTGCGCGCGCTGTTGACCAGCAGCTCGCGGATAGCCAGAATTTCCTCCAGCATCATGTTGACGTCGCTGTGCACAGCGGTGCCGATCTCTATCATGCCCTGAGTGATTTCCGGCTTGATGTCGAAACCGTGCTGCTGACGATTCACCTGCAGAAGCAAATCGTCCGAGCCGCGGGTCAAATCGTAATCTCGCCGATTGAGAATCATCAGCTCCAGCTCCACCCCCAGGGTTAGCGGCTGACTGCGGTTGAATTCCAGCATCATCTTACTCCTGCGGCCGGGTTTCGCCGGCCAGCTTCAAGGCCAGGCGGGTCAACACCGGCGCGCACAGCTCATTGATCACCAAGATGGCCATCATCACACCGCTGAAGTTGCCCGCGGCGGCTCCCAGGGAAATCGCGCCCAGGCTCATCAGCAGCGAAGTGCCTCCGGACCAGGAGTTCAGCGCCAGCCCCAGGCAAGCGCCATGGCGCTTGGGTAGGCCGTTGGCCCCGGCGGCCAGCCACCAAATCAATACGGCAAAGCCGGTTCGCAGCAGCAGGCAGGCCGCAGCCACCGGCCAAAATTGCGCCAGCGACTGCGGCGCCAATTGCGCGCCGGCGGCCACGAAGAACGCCACGGTAAAGATATGGGCCGACGACATGATGCCGCGTTCGGTCACAGTGTGGCCGTGTTTGAGATTGCGAGTGGCCAGGCCCGCCGTGAGCAAGGCCAGAGACGGCAAAACCTGCAGCATGTCCGCCACCCCGACCACCAGCGCGATCAAGCCGAACAGCATGACCTTTTGCGATTCGCGCTGCCGGCCGCCCAGCCAACGATTAAGCTGGATTGCCGCAAGGCCGGCCAGCAAGCCCAGCGCACAGGAGGCCAGCGTAAGCCAGCCCGGCAGCAAAATACCGCTTTCCACTCCGTTGTTGCCGGAGAGGTGTCCATAAGACAAGGCCAGTGCGAAGCAGGGCAGCGCCAGCAGATTGGACAGCGCGGTGGCCACCAACAGACGCTCGCTGACCTGACCGTCCGCGTTAGATTCCCGTACGATTTCCAGAGTGACCACCGGAGAAGTGGCCACGCCCAGCGCCGCCAACATCAGACTGGCCGCCAGCCCCAGGCCAAACAACTGCAAAGCGGCAAACAGGCCGAGCAGGGTCAATAGGCAATAGAACAAGGTGGTCAGCAACAAGGTGCGTTCTACCCGCAGCCACCGTAGATCCACGCGGCGGCCGGCTTCAAACAATGCGATGCCCAAAGCCAAGTGCACGAAAATGGACGCTTGCTGCAATAGCTGCTCGTCCAGCAGCCGCAGGCTGTGCGGCCCAATCAGCAAGCCGGTCAACACATAGCCGACGATGGCGGGCAGCCGCGCCACCCGCACAGCGATCTGGCCGCCTATCACCCCCAGCGACAGCAGCACGCCGAATGCCGCCAAAGGATTGAGCGCCAGCGTTTGCCAAGGCAGGCTCATGATAATTCCCCCGTTTATTTTATGATTTTGACTGTTGCGCCAGCTTGGGCCGGCGCAGCGAAAGCGGAATATTGACGTCTTGCGACAGATCGGATGGGGCGCGCATTGAAATGCGCAAAATCGCCCTCAGAGTAGGAGAGACGATAAAACGGGACGAGAGTTCATGGCGATTGAGTGGATTCGCCGCGCGTTATCCGGCAAAACCGCTCCGGAAACGATGGCCGTGCTGCGAGAACAGGCTACGCGCATGCCGCTGCTGTCCGGTTTGGACGAAGCGGAGCTGTTGCGCTTGATAGAGTTGGCCGCCTGGATTTTGCGCAGCAAAAGCTTTTCCGGACAGGATGGGGTGCGGCTAGGCGCCCGTTCTTGCGCCAGCGTGGCCTTGCAAATGGCGCTGCCTGCCATGAACCTGGGCAAATCCGCCTTGAGCGGATGGAGCGATGTGGTGCTGTACCCGTCTCCGTTTGTCGCGCGCGACATCTGGATGGATGGCATTGGCCTGCAGCATGAAAGCGAGAGCGTGCTGATAGGCCAGGCTCGTCAGGACGGCCCGGTAGTGCTGTCGCTCCCGGACGCGCGAGCCTCTGAGCAACTGGACGGGTGGAATGTGGTGATCCATGAAGTGGCGCACAAACTGGACATGTTAAGCGGTCCGGCCAACGGGTCGCCACCTTTGCACAAAGGAATGAACCAGGCGCAATGGAGCCGCGCCTGGTCTCAAAGTTATCGTTTATTGTGCCGCATGCTGGATCGCGGAATCGATCCTGGTTGGCTGGATCCGTATGCGGCAGAGAACCCTGCGGAGTTCTTCGCCGTGTTAAGCGAGGCTTTTTTCGAGCTGCCGCATCATCTCAAGCTGGATTACCCGGAGCTTTATGAGCAGCTTGCCTTGTTCTATCGGCAAGACCCGGCAAGGAGATTGCCCGAACCCGAGGGGGTGCCCACCCCAGAGCCCGAGCGCTGACTCAGCCGACCCGCGGAGCCGGCAGTTTCTCCAGATCATCCAGCAAGCCCAGCAGCTGCGTCAGTTTTTCCTGGCCCAAGTGGCTTTCGATCTGCCGATAACAGTCTTCCGCCAACGGAGAGATCTGTTGAATCAGCTCGCGCCCGTCCCGCGACATTGAAATGATCAGCCGCCGGCTGTCAATATGATCACGCTGGCGATGGATCAACCCCGCTTTTTCCATGCGGACCAAGATGCCGGTCAGACTTGGCGGCAAGATGCAAGCCCGGTCCGCGATCACGCCGGCTTCTTGATCTCCAAAGTCCTCCAGAACTCGCAAAATGCGCCACTGTTGCTCTGTCACCCCGTAACGGTTGAGGATCGGACGGAAGTAGGCCATCACCGATTCTCGTGCCCGCAGCAGGTGCTGGGGCAGCCGTTGATTATGTAGTTTTATGTTTTTGTTGGTCATTTAGATCGTTGCTTCCGGCTGCGCGCAGCCAGTGTTGCTGGTTATCGCTCTAGCGGGCGAACTCGACAAATAAAATGCCATGCAAATACCTGTCACATATTTACTTTATTCCAAATTTTAATCCAAAAACAAAAAAAATAGCATCTCAATACCATATATCCTTCGAATTAATTATGCATACAGGGCGAAGTGACTGGCACAAGCGCTACGTGGCGGAGCAACTCAGCAGATATTTTACGTTACGGTGACGGTAATTTTTAATTTCCGTCACCGTAACGCATAATGAGCTCAGACAAGCAGAGGAGGGCACACGATGAACACGGAGCCGTTGCAAGAAAAGTCCGACGTTACCGTCAAAAAACGCGGCCGGCCAACCACAGGCCTAGCGATGTCCGGTGCTGAACGGCAGCGCAAGTATCGGGCAAATACCGTCACCGTTACGTTAAATGATAAAGAGTGGGCACACCTGACCAATATGCTGGAGCAGGCGCTAAAGGCCGATCCGGCGCGTTATGGCGAACCCGATTTCGCGCTGGCCAGGAAAATTTACAGAGCCGCCATCAAAGGCAACCCGCCGCCGGACTGCTTTCACAAGCCAGAGGCCAAGCGATAGAACAACGCGCAGTGCCGCACAATGGCGATATTTACCCGGGTAATATAGACAGAAATTTTACCCGGGTGTAAATTGGCCGCATCTTAACTCTGGTGACTGATATATGGACTCAGCTACCACATTGCCGTCCTATACCGCGTTTGATGGGCATCGACATATCGCATCCGGCCTGCTCGCATCAGTCGCACTGGCGGTAAAGCGCGTGATGGAGAATGGCTCTACGGAGCCCATTTTGATCTTCGACAACGCGACGGGCCGCACAACCGATGTCGATCTCCGTGGCACAGACGATGAAATTATTTCACGCATCACACAGACAGCGACAGACTCCAACTGTATTAACGGATCTAGCAGAGAGTCAGAACATGGCGTGCTTCGCCGCAGGGGTCGTCCAAAACTGGGAGTCGTGGCGCGTGAGATCACGCTGTTGCCACGGCATTGGGATTGGCTCTCGGCGCAGCCAGGAGGAGCGTCAGTGGCATTGCGGAAGCTCGTCGAGGAAGCCAGACGTGCGCATAATCCACGGGACAATCGCCGCGCTGCGCACGAACGAGCGTATCACTTCATCTCCGCGATCGCTGGGGATCTCCCCGGATTTGAAGAATCTACGCGTGCGCTATTTGCCGATGACCACATACGATTTAACGAAATTACCGCGAATTGGCCTGAAGATGTGCGCGACCACGCAGTAGCACTTGGCTGGCGCAGCACACCATTGAGTTAGCTTCAGCTCCCAACTTGATCCGGGTCAGGACGATGAAAACCATACAAGCAAACGGCATTAAGCTGGCTTACGAAAGCTTTGGCGACGAAGCCAGCCCCACGATCCTGCTCATTGCCGGGTTGGGAACGCAGATGATTCGATGGACGGGGCCATTCTGCGAAGCACTAGCCGCGCGAGGCTACCGCGTGATTCGTTTCGACAACCGTGACACCGGTTGTTCGACCCATTTCAGCCAATATCCTCCACTGGATTTCAGCGTGTTGGCAGCTACGCTAATGGCAGGACAGCGACCGGACGTTCCTTATACTCTCGACGATATGGCTGCAGATGCAATCAGTCTGCTTGATTCTCTCTCCATTGATCGGGCACATTTGATCGGGCACATGTCGTTGGTCGGTCCATGGGCGGCATGATCGCGCAGATTATGGCAAGCGACTATTCTGACCGAGTGTTATCCATGACCTCGATCATGTCGAGCTCGGGTAATCCTGCGCTTCCGCAGGCCGAGCCTGACATTATGGCGATGTTGACACGTCCCGCACCCAATCCTTTCACCGACGAATCGGAATTTTTAACGCACACCTTCACCTTTGCACAACGCATCGCCGGATCTAGATACCCGTTGGATAAAGAAGCTTACTGTCTTCTTGCTCTAGAAGAAGCCCGGCGCGCATACAACCCTAGTGGAACCGGGCGACAGATCGCGGCAATGGCCGTCACAGGGGATCGACGTTCACGACTGGCTACTATTAGGATGCCTGCGCTCATCGTGCACGGAACAGAAGATCCGCTCATTCTTCCAGCTTGCGGAGAGGACACCGCCACTTCGATCCCGAATGCAGACCTCATGCTGCTTGACGGGATGGGGCACGACTTGCCACCCGCGCTCTATCAGTTGATTGTTGGGGCGATAGACCAAAAGGCCCGGCAAGCCGCAACAATTGAAGTGCTCTGAAGATTAAAAGAGTCAAGCGTACGGCAGAGAAGGCGTTGTTGCACAAATCTGGCAAAGGCCTAGCCAAACTAATCCATGAGCCAACTTAACTCAAGAGTACGGGCAGACTCAATGAACCAATGTTCGCATAATGTATATTATGTCAAATCGCAGAAAGAAGAAAAAACTGTCGTTGATTTGCAACAGTCATGCACTCATGCCGAACACGTAATATGACAACGCCAACAACAACTATAGAGAGGCCCGCAAGGGCCTCTACTCATTCGGCAATGTCAAAACAAAAGTTCAGCCCATGGGCAAAGTTCGCATGCGACAGCTTGGAACTGGCCAAGCTAATGTTCACACACGACGACGACAAAACAGCAAAGGAGATTGGCGTTACCGTAACGGAATGGCGGGCGTGGAAAACGGGCGCAGAGCCAGTGCCAAAGCTAGTTTGGCTTTATCTCAAGCAAAGAAAACAGATCCAAGACATGGGGCCGTGGAAAGGCTATCAAGTCGACGGCGAACGCATCATATCCCCCTGGGGCGAGTCATTACACGTCAACGAATGGCACGAGCTGAGAGAGTACCGGCGAGCCCATCGACTCGCACAGGAACAAGCCGATCTGATTGAGCGACTGATGGCAGAACGCGACTTCTACAAAGAAAACTGCCACCGGCAAGCCAAATTCGGACTGATGCTAAATCGTCTATTCCGTTAGCATTGCGGCACAGTAACAACTCGAAAGACAGACATGACCTTTATCGCCGTCCTGCTCTTCTTTGGGCTGATCGCAGTACTTGCAATCACGAGCAAATCAAAGAAGGCGAAGCAAAAGACCGAACCAGCGCAGGAACAAGCGCCCACATCATCAAAGACAAAATACACTCTCAAGCGCAAAACACTACTCACAAAGCACGAAGAAGAATGCTTTCACAAGCTCAGACGCAGCCTAGCGCCCGATTTCTTGGTTTTCCCTCAAGTCGCACTAAGCCAAGTCATTGACGCAACCGGCGGCAGTTACGGCGAAAATCAAAGCGCACGCAGCAAGATCAAGCAAAAGGTAGCCGACTTTGTCGTCTGCAAGATCGACATGTCTATGATCGCGGTTATTGAACTGGACGACAGATCCCACAACAAGAAAAAGGAAGATGACAAAATCCGAGACAACATCATCCAGGAGGCCGGGCTAATGGCAATACGTCTCAAGCCAAATCCCGATCAAACAATCATCGACAATCTCGCACAAGCACTAAAGCAAGCGCACCCCAGACCAGAACCCCAAAAACCTGCACTGACCACAGCATAAGACGCCCTACTACGCCCGGCTCGCTGGCCGGGCTAGTCCCCCTACCCCCTTCTGTGGCACAAAACGCCACAGCGGGGCCCCTAGGGGCGCGCGAGCGCGGGGCTACGGAAACGAGCGAGTGAGAAAGCTAAGGGAAGTCTGCAGGAAAGCAGGAGCGCATCGATCTTGGCTGATGATTCTCGTTACAGTGACATTAAAGTAAGGAACAAACCGGCGTCCATGCAGCCTTCATTTTCGTCCGCTTTCCGGCAATGTGGCCGCGTCGATCTGGCCGCTGAGCCATTCCATTCCCAGCGCCCTCAGCTTATCCCAGCGTTCCGGGGTCAAGCGGATGCTGCCGGACTTGGCTGGATTCTTCGAAGCCTTGCGACCTGCCCCTGGGCGCGCGCCGCCATGAAGAACCGCGCCTGTTTCATTATCTGCTGGACGGCGGATCGATTGGGACTCACTGGCTTTCACGCTTCCACCTCCTTCAGCTCATGCTCACGGCCCAGCATCTCCACCATATAACTGGCACCTTGTTCGTCGGACACGCGTACCGCGCGGAAGCCCAGCTGCGCGGCGGCACGGGCAGTGGCGTACTGGATGTCCCAAGAGGCGTCGCCCAGGTCTTCCGGTTCTACGTTGGATTCGATGTCGTAGATGGATTTCGATTCAGCAATCAGCGCCTCGGCGGTGTCTTCGTCAATCCCGTAGCGGGTGGCAAGCTCTGCTACCAGGCCTTCCAACTTAGCGGCGGCGTCGTGACAGAACAGTTCACCGGCGGCGATGCATTCCGATTCGTCCAGTTCGATGGAGTAAGCCTTGAAGCTGCCGGCAGTCATTGCATAAACATGGCTGGAGAAGAACAGGAACGAGCCATAGCGACCGTGGGTATTGATCTGGCTGATGGCTTGCGGCGAGGTGTGAAACAGTTCCATGTTCTGCTCCATGCGGCGTTTTGTTACTTGAATTATGCAACACATAAATCAAAAATGCAAGAAAATAATCCCGTAGCCAAATAATTTCGTTACGGTAACGATAAGTAAAGACACAAAAAAGCCCAGGGCGCACACCTGGACATTTTTACGAGCAGAAATTCCGTTACGTAACTTTAATATTTACCAAAAGGATAAGTAAAAGAGTAGCGGCAAGCAGGCAAGAGATAATCGATACAGCCATCAAAACCATAACAATAGTGTTCATGGATAAGCCCTCAAACATCCAGATCGGCAAGCTGGCCGCCACCATCAAGCCAGTTTTTAACCCACACAGGCTGACGTCCCCTACCCGTCCAGGTCAACATAGGTTCATCCGGATGAGCGTAGCGCACCTGAAAATTGTTTTTCGTTACGGTAACGACTTTAGGTGCATCGGGAATTTCCGTTACGGTAACGGGTTCTTTTGACGGGGCCTGAATCTGGGCCAGCGACTTCTTGACGCGGGGCTTTTTCGTTACGGTAACGGGTTTGTCCTCAACATCCTCAATTTCCGTTATGGTAACGCTTTCTTGAACGGGTTGATTTTCCGTTACGGTAACGGTTTCTTTATAACGATTTTTTTCAAACCAGTCCGGCATTTTATTGCACTTAACGCCAGCACGGTAAATGTGCTCAACAAGGTGCGCGTATTGAAGCTGACGGATAGAACCTGAGTCAGATTCATAAAGGACTTGAAGCGATGCGGAAAGCTTGGCCCAATCATCTACAGACAAATCTATTTGAACCCTGTCCTTTTTTCTTTCACGAAACAGGCGCTGACGCTGAGCATTAGTTAATGCATTGGCACTAGCAGGACGGCCACGTTTCTTAGCAGCCGGAATCAATTCAAGCGTTGCGCTGTCATTCATGTCTTTAGCCATTTGCGTAACCTCCGTTTAGATAATTCATTATCCGTTATAGTAACGAATAATGGAAGTCGTTTAATTGGAATTCTCCAATTCTTTTATTCTCCGTTGCAATTTAACAACTCTTATTTTTAAAGCCCTGGCAATTAAATCTTTTGAAGGCGGATTAATTAAACCGTCGAAGAATCTTTCTATTCGCCTAGAATTAAATAACATTCCAGCAAAGCTAGAAACTCCAAAACCAGAGAAAAAGGCAAAAAAAGAAACAATTAAACAAAGCTTAAGAATGTCAAAAATTTCAATCGTTTGCATTTTAGTTAACCCCGTAGGAAAAACTTAAAAATAAGAACTAGACCATACGCTGAAAAAGCTAGCATTAATAACCAAAACAAATAAGTCATTTCTTAACCTCTATCTGTTGGGTTTTGATGTTTGTCGTTTGTGGCGGCGAAACCTGTTGATCAAGATACGGGTTATAGCGAGGCTGCTCCATCTCAGACAAGCACTGCTCATTCGACATCGCAACTACCGTCCCTTGCTGTGTGAACGCCCTACAACGCCCTTTGCTGGCGATATAACCCACAACCATAGGCATAGCTTTTACAGAGCGCTGAGCATCATATAGCGGCGCTGTCTCAGGACGTCCAGCGATACGCGGATGCTCAGCCTCATAAATCGAAACCGCCGTCACATCCGCCTGAGGACGCGCCGCCGGCTGAGCCGTCGTCGCCACCCCAGGCGTCCGATCCGGCTGAGTTAAACTGGGCTGAGCCTGCTCACCCTGGTGCATCTTTCGATTAATAGAACGATACGCAAAAAAGGCCAAAAGCAAAGCAATAACAATAGAAAAGCCAATAACCCACACATAAGTAGGCATTCGCTTATCAACTTTAACGTGAAGACTAGCGCTTTTATAAAGCCCAAATACTTTCTTGGGTAATTTGTAGTTTCGCCTTGCGGCAATGTCACGAGACGTCTTGCTCTTTGGGTCTCCACACTCTGACCACTCATAAAGCTTGCGACCAAAAGGCAGTGCACGAATGTGAACATGTCGCCCAACAAGCGGACGTACATTTGAGTCAATTAAGTGAACGCCTTGTGTAATGAGCCAAATATCAATGCCGGTATGGCGATGGGTTTCTATCGCCGCAACATGGTCAGGAACGCGGCTACCCGCCGCACGCGGCCTATATACGGTCTGCGCTTCATCGACTAAAAGAATTGCATTAGGCGGAAATTGGAAAACAGGACGCTGGATTGAAGGGTCTTCCGGCAAAGGCACGAGCTTTGTCCACTCTGCAACCGGCGGTGCCACTTCATGCGGTATCTTTAGATCTGAAATACCCATCACAAACAAAGGACGCTCGCCCTGCTCTTCAAGCATCATAGAAACAGCTAACGCTGATTTGCCCGTGCCAGGATCACCAGTAATTAGAGTCAACATAATTATTTGCTCTTAAAGTCAATGCGCTTAAACGAACCCATAGACAAGCGAAAAGCAAAAGCACCGACAATAATGCCTAACGCTTCGCCTACACCGGCCAAGCCAAATAAATTTGATACAACAACGGGCAGGCCATTCAAGCTATTTTGAATATAGCCATTTAGTTGCGTCAAAATCATTTGAATGCCACCAAAAGTAATTATCGACAAGCCAAGACTCACTAAAATCTGAGCAATAAGCGGCTTCACCATCGAAATTAAAAAGCTTGCAAGATTCATGACTCACCCTTCCTTGCGCCAAAGCAAATGTAATAAGCAGCAACAAATGCAGCCAAAAGAATAACCGTCTTCATCGCCGAAGCATATCGACAAAACCACTCAAAAGAATAATGGTACGTCATCCCGTTCGATAGCGTAAAAACATAATCGGGCGGACATAAAGCGGGAAGCGAAAAAGGATTCCATTCAAATGAGACATTTTGTGTGGATTCCGGAATGGTAATTGTCGGAGGGTCTCCGTATTCCGAACAACCAATAGAATTGGGGTGCTTGTCACAATCGGTCTTTTGTTCTTCTGGCGGCTTTGTTGTAGTCGTATTCGAACTGCTGCGACAAGAGCCTTCACCAGTACAAGTATTTGTCGTTGTGGTCGTGGTCGTAGACTTGTCTATCTTGATTTCGCCACCGGCTTTGCCATCTCCCTTAGGCGTGTAAGTCGTTTGCTTTTCAGTCTGCCATTGCGATTCAGTGCCATCAGCATTCTTAGTAGAGCCTGAAGCTGAAACAGATTTAGGGCCAGTTACTGGATCGCCGGAAGTCGTTGTAGGCGTATTGTCATCCAATTCAAAAATAGTCCCCTCTTTCATAAATCCTTCAAAAAGAGGTTGCGTGTAGTTGTAATAATATTCTTTGGCTAAATTATCGATATCGTTTTGAGTGGCGGGTGAACTCTGTGAATATTTGACGGGCGTCGTTTCTCTGCACCAGTAATAACCCGCATACTCTCCGCCACCGACAGGAATGTTGTTTCTGTAGAAACATTTATCAGGATTAAAAGAAGGACCGCCGCCCGTAGTTTGAATACAAACCCAACCTGGAATATGTACTATAAAAGTACCCTTTTGACCCCAAGCGAGTGAATACATATCACAATCAGAAGCATTAGACTCATTAATGCCGCTTGCAGGCGCATTCCAGCATCCGCCAGCCTTCATTTCACATTGAGCATCTTTCATCATCTCCCAACCTTTTTGAACAGCATAATCAGCTAAAAGGTTAGCAACAATGGCACCGGGATTAATGCGGCCCTTTTTAAGCGCTGAAGCAGCCGCAGCAGCAGCCGCAGCGGCGGGAATAGGTATTTGATCAAGAATACGTGACTGAACTAGATTGGACTCCATATTGACAGCAATTTGCGTAGTCACCCGCGCATTTTTAGCATCGTCTAAAGCAACCTTCATTACGGTATCAGATAGCTTTTGGGCGTCAGAAGCGGATGTCACTTTGCGAGTAATTGAATCACCGTAACGATAATAGGTGCCAACCCTATAGCTTCCCGCAAAAGAAAAACTAGCCGCCGCCGAAATCATGACGCCCACTAGAAAATAAAGAAACAGGCGCATTATATTCATTTGAATAGCACCATTCCTACAAACAAAATAGAAATGAAACCGGCAGCAAAATAAATCATGTCAGCGCCCTTTTTAAAACAAGAATGCCCCATACAATAATTGCCGGCGTCAAAACCAGCCAACCTAATGCGACACCATCAAAAATAAGCTGCTGAGGATCACATTCAGCAAATTTAGGCACAACAAGCGAGCTAGAAACTAAAACAGCCCCATCGGGGCTGTTACGGTAGTTATTTAGCTGCCAGCTATGCCCGCTCTTCTCAAAAGCCTGATAGCCAGTCTCAGTAATGCGCGGAGCAGTAGACGTATAAAGCGCGTCCGCTGCCGACGCCTGATCCGAATAGCAGGCATAGCCGACAGCGAAGCCCATCACACCGCCTTACGCAGCCATTTGAAGCCGGCAATGCCAACCATCACAACGAGCACCAAGCCACCAACGACAGCGGCGTCAGCGCCGGAATCCTTGATGGCCTTGGTAATCTCCTCGGAGACAGCAGCGTTGGCCGATGCAGCAGCAGCCATTGCGAACAGACCCAGGGCGAACTTGCGGGCAACATTCATGTGTTTCATTTCAATCTCCATGGCTACAACAAGAACCAGATGCAGCGCGTAGCCAACGCAACACCCAGATAAATCAATGGCAACGCTCCAAATCATCGAAAAAGTTCGATACAACAAAGGAATTGCCCAAAACAAACCGAGCGGTATCAATCGCAGATTCAGCGTTATCAAACCGACCGGCGTCACCTAGAAACCGAGTAAAACCGACATCGCCATTCGGATCGGGACACAGGAAAAGGCCCGTGTCGCGGTCCTGTACCACCCACACAGGCCCGATCATGATTAACCCTGCTGAGCCGGTTTTGCGGACTGGGGAGCCTGAACTGGCTGAACATTAAGAACGACGGTTTTCGTCGTCTTGCCGTTCGTGACCATTTCCAACGTGCATTTCGCAACGAACGGATAGGAAAGGTGTTGAATCTTGGCGAAGTTATCGGACGTACCCCATTGCATTTCCGACGCAGCAGAACCAACGGCATTGCCGTTTTGGTCATTCAGTTGCACCTCTACAAACAACTTAGTGTTGTCGTAGAGCGTGCCGTCCACGGTGTCCTTGAAGCGCTTAGCGCCGATGATTTTCAGATTCGATTCGAATTGCATGTCAGTTCTCCAATGGCGTTTGTCCCGTTTTCCGAAATCCGCCTTAATTCCGGGGGATGAATTTTCGTTACCGTAACGCTGTTTTCATGCAGAACTGGCGCCAGCCGTCCGACGTAGTCGGCAGATCAACAGGCGCAGGCTCTGCGGCTACACGCGCAAATTCGTCAGCGTCGTAATCAACGCAGGCGTAGTCATGAACAAAATCTTGATTCGCCAGTTCGCAAGAGACATTCGCGAGCTTCAGGCGCTGGGGATAGCCGGCATCAGGACGAGCCAGGTGGGATACGATGCTGTCGGCAGTCCAGCCGGCAACCTCTTGCATGTAGTTGACCAAGCGACCGACCTGAAGCGCCGCATAGTGGACGTAGTGATCAAACGCATATTCCTGCTGTTTGACGATTGTCTGGATGCGTTCAGGTGTTTTCTTACCCGCAAAGCGATCAAAAGCGGGATAGGCCCCGGCCAGATAAGCACCGGCATTGAGCAAAATATCGAATGGGATGATGCGATCGACGGCTTTGAACTCGGTTTCAACGCGAAACCATTCAGAAGTTGGGCTTCCCTGTTCCCTACCCTTTTCGTAGCCCCGCGTATACTTGCCGTTCTGCCGCTTGCCGATATACAGCGTCCGGCCGGAGCCGTCCGGATGATCCCAATCGCCACGACGCTCAACAAAAGGATTGCGGCCACCGCAATTGAAAAGACCCGCTTTAACGTCATCATTCATCAAATCGACGTTGTACAAGCCTTCAAAGTCATCAAACGCGCAGTCAACACGAGTCAACCGCGGATTTTCGGCGTCAGTAGTCAGGAAATCGTAGAGACGTTGCTCCCAACCAGGATTTGCAGCTAGGCAACCCACTGCAGTGAGTTGGACAAGAATCGTATTGCGCTGACCGCCAAAGCTCAGATGGCCATAACACACATCTTCCTGACCGAGCACCCATGTATCCCTGTAGAAGTTCATACCCTTCGGACGTTTCGTGGCAATGCCGAAACCAAAGATTTGCATGAGCTTGCGGGACATCGTCACGATGTAGTCATCGTCGGCAACCATCCGGTGACCGGCAATCACATGACACGTTGACTCGTGGACCGTGAACGACACCTGATCGACATGCGCGAGATCATCGCCAACGCCATAAGCCCGTACCGTGACAATTTTCAACTCACCGTTTTCCATCACGAGTTCGATATTTTTTAAATCCGGTCGATCTGTAGCTTGGGCCGCCTGCGGCAACTTTCCCCCCGTGTTACTAGTGGGGGGGAGCAGCGCCGCCAGCGTGCCGCGCTGGCGCGCGTCACCACTGGCCGCGCAGCTTCCCGCCGGATACAAGGCCGGACGGGACAGATTGGCAAAACGAGGCATCGACAGCCAGTAACGCAAATCCCGAACGATGGGACGCAGTTCGTCATCAGAAGGACCAACAACGACAGTCACACCGTAGTCATAAACGGCGCGATAGCGCGGTTCATCGCCCTTCTCTTTACGAAGATTCACAGCTTCCTGCTGTCGGAACTTGCGTGCCATGGGTTGCCTCTAGCTATAATCCGATACGTAAAGGCCTGAAACGCTCAAGACCTTGAACTATTTGTTCGGAGGCTAGCTCAAGGCATTGAACCATTCAAGGGGTTTAGTCATGAAAAGGTCGGTAGAGTACTTGCTAGAGGCAAAAGAAAAACTCGGATGCAGCAGCGACTACAGGCTGGCAAAAGAACTCAAAACGAGCACAGTTAACATCTCGAACTACATGAACGGCAAAAGCCAAATGGACGACTATCACTGCATCCGAGTCGCCCAAGTTCTTGGCATCGATCCGATGGAAATCATTGCTGCCGCTCAAGAAGAGCGGGAAAAATCGGAAGAGAAAAAGGAGTTCTGGCGGGATTTTCGGACAGCACGAGAACGCGAAAAAGGGCTGGTACTCGTGCCAATGTTGATCATGATTCTGATGATAGGAACGGCCCTGATGAGCCTCAAATTTCCTGAGGCAATGTATATTATGTCAAATTAGCAAATATGCGACGCAGGGCCATCGGCCTGCTCCAGGCACTCAAATACCTGTCTTTTGGATGTTCCGACAACAACATTCAGTTCAAGAAATGAAACGCAGCAATCCGTGGTGTGAGTTTAAATGCAGCCCTGACGAGCTTGGATGTTTGTTTATGAAGAATCAGAGTCGCCTTCCTGAGCGAGTACCGCAATGCGTGACGCCTAGCAGCCCAGAATGAAACAAAAGACGGATATTAGCTCGCAGGCTTGCCCTATGGCATTCAGCGCCAAAAAAGACAAAGCCCCTCGCCGGGAGGCAGTCCCCGGGATGCTCGGGCAAGCCCTCAATCCCCGGGCACAGCCCGGAGGGTTTTACGTGGTCATGGCGTCAAGGGCTCAGATCCTCGCCCGGTCCACGGCTCCGCAGAAGATTTTTCGTTACGGTAACGATTAAATGCAAAATCCTGACGGTTGTTACCGGGAGGTATTTTCATGCCCTGCCGCTAGCCCTTCAGTGAAAAATTTGTTTAGCATGAACCCGGGTGATAGCTGGAGCAAAGGCATGAAGCGAATGAGTCTTGTGTTGATCGTGACATGGGCCGCCACGGCGCAGGCTGGCGTGATTGAGTGCAAAACAAAGGACGGGAAAAGCCACCTCACCAATGAGGCCACCTGCCCTCCTGGCACAACATTTAAACGACAGATGACTCAGGGCCAAGCTCAAGGGGACGACTTGCTTAGGCCCATAGCGCCCAGAGCTGCACAGCAGCCTACTCGACGCCCCAATCTGCAGGCGGGGGTTCTGGAGTGCTATGTTAGCGAATCACAAATCATGTATACGACCGCGCAGTTTTGCCCGGCCGGGACACGTTTCAAGGGCATTAACTTCAACACGCGAGATCCCAGTATCGCTGCGGCACAAGGGTCACAAAATTCAGCGCCAGTGATCCAGGTGAAAAGAAGCTGTGAAATGCTCAAGCAAATACGGAACTACTACGATCGAATGCTAGAGCCTGGGATGAATAAAGAACCAGATACGATGCAAAAGCTCAGGGACGTCCAGAAAGAAATGCATGAAAATGGATGTCGAATCTAGGATTAAACAGATGTTTTTGCATCAAAGCCCGGGGTTATGCCCGGGTTTATTTTTGAGTAGTGATTTTTTCGTTACGGTGATGATTTTTCGTGTTTAGGCATCAGATGCTTTCGCATCAGGTAGCGAGCAAAACGCCAGAAAATTGGGCGTATCGGGACAGAGAGCAAGACGCCAATGTGCGCAAGCCAGGCTCAAGAGTGACCCAAAATACCAAGGCTAGAGGCGCTGCGCGGGGCTACATAACGTGAGCATGTGATCGAGATATGCAATTTTCAATAAAAATGAAAATTGGTATCACAAAGCAATATTTTGATCTATAACGTGCCTTGAGTGGGTGATTCCTTACTCGCTCAGATCGGGTGATTGGGGGCTGAAGCCAGCTCCTTGGGCGATTTGACATGGTTAATTTTGCTCAAGGGAGGGGGTGTTTTTTTTAGATACATCCCAAACTTGTAGCTACACAATGATCTTGGAGATTGAAATATGAGTGCAGCAAAACAACTGACGATCCAGGGTACGGGCGCTATCAACCTGAGCAATATTTCTGCTGGTGGCAGTGCGCCGAGTATTAAATTGCCATCTGGGAAATATGCGGTAACCTTGACTTCGGATGTCAACTACCACGACGGCAGCCCGGTTTTTTGCCAGCAAGCCATCTTGTTCAATTGTGCGCCCCTGAATACGGGCGACTACGAAAAGTGGTTTTATGTGCTGAATACAACTGAAGGTTGTATTATTAAGGCGGAAGAAAACCAACCGGTCTATGCATTTATTGTCGATCAAGTCAATTCTGCTGACAATACGGGATCGGCAACAGTGACATTCACGCCCATCGGGTAGTAAAAAATGTAGAAGTTCAGACTTGATCTGACAGTCAGGCCTTGCCGGAAGGTGGGATTACCCGTTTTGATAGAGGTGCGAATCTTCATCAAAACAGCGCGCAAACGCAGGAGTAACCCCATGGCTAGACGTTTTACCGTTACCAGAATGCGGTCGCAGAAGGTGGCGTCGGGACCTTATTCGATGCTAACCGGCGCAATGCAGCACTTACCGTAAACGGCGGAGGCCAGCGCTTCATTCCGCGGCGGAGGCCTGTAGTTCGAACACCCCGTTCATTTGCCAGCGCTCACGTTCGCGGGCATGCGCCGTACCAATCGGCAAGGCCGGCAGGACCTCAAGTTCCAACTGCAAAGCCCGGCCCAAGCCGCCGCTGTCGGGATGGATATGCACCAGTTGACCAGGACGCAACTGTACGGAGCGCAAGCGCTCACCGCCGCTCCCCCCTTCATCAAGGAAGTAAGCGTCACGACCATCCAGCGTAGCCGAGCGCAGGATCAGGCGCACCACGCCCTGAGGTCCGAAACGATAGGATGCCGCATCCGCCGCCGGACCATTGAAACGCAGGGCCAGCGCCTGGGGGCGCTCGCAGACGGCTTGCAAACTCAAAATCCGCGCCTCTAGGCCCCCGCTCGGCGCACTCCGATCAAAATCCTCGCGCAGTGCGGCCAACGGCACCGCGCCATAGTCCAGACTGGGCGTGCTCAACGTCAATACACACGGCGGCTCCTCGGCTGCGACGCCGGTGCTCAGCAGTGTCAGCACGATGAAAATCCACTTGTTCCTTCTCATGTCTTTATTCCTTCGGCACATGGATACTTACTCCTGTCGCTGGCGGTGAACAGCATCTCAGCCAGCGAGCCTGCGGTCCGATGCGTCCACTTCGAGCTGCGCGCCCGGCGCGCATCGCGCCCTGATGGTTTGGTAGATCACGGAAATGTCCTCCTCCGGCAAGGCATAGTCCAAGCGGCAACGCCGTCTTGGCGGAGATTCCACATACAGCCCGTTTTGCACCGTGGCTTGATCCAGAAACACCTCGCCCCCGCTCCCGGTGATCGTGATGAAGCGCCCTTCCCCATCCACCACGCTCAGGCCGGATGCCAAGGCCTCGCCGTCCTCTGTCGCGATCTGGATCAGCAAACGCTGGGTCTTGAGCACCGAGAAGTCCACCCGGCTGACCGAGCCATGCCCGGCGCGCACGACTTTCAAGCCGTTCTTCACATCCGCATTGCGCGGCAGGCTAGGCGTCTGCAACTCCACTCGGGTGTCGGCGTAAGCGTTCAGATTGGCCAATACCGCATGGCCTTCGCTATCGCTCCACACCGGGCCGCTGGGCGTGCTGAACTTCACGCCGGGCAAGCCGCCCACCGACAATACCCCGACGCTGTCGCGCAGCGGATAGGGCGAGAAGGTCAGGCCGCGCTCATGCAGCAGCGCTCCGCCGCGCAGGCTGGCGTTGTACGACTGGGTGCCGCCGCGCTGGCTCATGCCGAGGCCCAGCTGTGCGTAACGCGGAATCCAGTGCAAATTGCCGCTGAAGCCGGTGCTGTTCTGGTCGGCGTCGCGATCCACCGCCACGCCGTAATTCAAGCTGTCGCTGACGATTTCTCGGTAGCTGGTCCCCAAAGTTTGGCTTTGACCATAGCGTTGCAGATAAGCGCTTAAGCTGGCGCGTTCCAGCGGTAGATCGACGTTCAAGTAAAACTGATTACGATGCGCGCCAGAGCCCTGGCTCAGATCTCGGCCCACGTTCAAGGAAATATTGGCGTCCCACACTCGCCGTGACCAGCCTCCATTCAAGCGCGGGGAAGCATCGCCTCCGTTATGCGAGCGCGTGGCGCTCAGGCTGAACACGCCCAAGAACTCATGGCTATAGGACAGGGATAGACCGTACTGCGTCAGCGCGGCCGGCGCCTCTTGCCGACGAGCCGCATAATCCGACAGCGTGCGGAAATGGGCGCTCTGCCGGCTCAGGTTCAGCGCGCCGGAGAGGCGCTCGCTCCAGCTCGCGCTCAAGGACGCGCTGTATTGCGCGCCGCTCCTTCCCGCCTCGCCGTCGCGGGAGGTCACGGCACGCATGCCGGCCACCATTCCAGGGCTTAACAGATAAGACAAGGCCCCTCCGATGGAATGAAAGCGTTCGGACCACATTCCTCCCAAACTGAGATCCAGTTCCCGGCCCAGCCGCCAGCTGCGGCTGCCGGAGAACAACCAAGGCGTGTCGCCATCCTGGCCGCTGAACTGACGCAGTTTGCCCGCCGCCATATTGAAACCCTCTACATCGCCGCCCGGGCTGGCAAAAAACGCCGCCACCGGCACAGTGAAGGCGTGCTGGCCGCCATCGCTTTCGGTAACGGTGACATTCAGGTCGAAGCCCGCCGAAAGGATGGGCACATCATTTAGTTCGAAAGCGCCGGGGGGCACCAGCGTGCTGTACACCAAAGCACCTGCCTGCCTCACCTCCACCCGAGCCTCGCTCTGAGCGATGCCCCTGACCTGCGGCAGATTGCCGCGCGGCAGCAAGGCCCCTTGCGGCAGCCACTGCGCGCCGGAGAAGTTCACGCCGGCAAACAAGGGGTTGTTCAGCGATAACTCGCCCACTTGCAGGATAGCCTTGCTGCCCACTAGGGTCTTCTGCGCATAGCTGTAGAGATACTGGAAACGATTGCTCGCCCCGTTGTGCGCGAAGCTTTGCCGGCTGCGCACCATCCAGTCCTGCCAATTGAAGCCGATTTCGGTAAAACCTTGCAGATACTGCTGGCTCCGCCCGCCTCCGCTGCTGCGCATGGCCAACACCTCATAATTGAACACGCCGGCTGTGCCGCCGCTATCGTGAGCGCCCAGTTGCTCCTGCTTGCGCCGCAAGGCGCCGCTGGGCACAAGGATATCCACCCGTGCCAGCTCTGGCCGCAGCTTGACCACCGCCTGCGGATAAAAGGCCGTCAACTCCCGGCAGCCGGCCTCTGCCGGCGGCGGCCCGGCCGTGGGCTGCAAACCGGCCGCCGTCCAGAATCCGTCGTCGACGCACAGGCGGCCGCCCTCGTCTATGCGCACCTCGGCGCTGCCGCGATCCGCGCCGTTGACGGATAAGGACGCCCGATTCCTGCCCGGCACAAAGCGCGCGCCCAG
The DNA here is from genome assembly GCF_015291765.1 of Chromobacterium sp. Rain0013. Classification (NCBI taxonomy): domain Bacteria; kingdom Pseudomonadati; phylum Pseudomonadota; class Betaproteobacteria; order Neisseriales; family Chromobacteriaceae; genus Chromobacterium; species Chromobacterium sp. Rain0013. The sequence continues at coordinate 3,238,328 of NZ_CP031514.1, read as the reverse complement.
GCTGAAGTACTCCGCCACCCCAGGGTCGATGCCGCTCGCCTTCAACACGCCCAAGTCAAACTGCACGCCCTCGCCGCTTATGTCGCGGGCTTCGTTCTTCGCCAGTGCCGCCGTCGGGAACGTTCCGGCCAGCCACAGCAATAACGGGATGGGCCTGAGCAGCCATTCAATTGAATACTTCATCTAACAGGACCCAAGATTTGGATGGAGAGATCAGGGATAGAAGACCGTGATGGTGGCGTGACCGTCCAAGTTAACCGGTTCGCGCGCGCTGAGTGTCTGCCGCCCCCTGAGCGCCGCGCCGACGCGCAGCTTGAACGCGTGGGAGCGGGCCGGTTGTAAGGTCTGGCGCTGCGGCGAGCCCAGTGCATAGCCGTAACGCAAATCCAACGGTTCGGCGTTGGCTTGCAACCAGCCCTCCTGCCGGCCAGCGCTGCGCATCAGCGTCGCTGGATGCTCGTCCGCATGGGCCTCGATCAGGCTCAGCCACCAATAGCCCAACGCTTGCTTTCGGCTATCCAGGCCCAGCCCCAGGGTCTGTTCCGCCTCCGCCGGCAGCGACGGCAACGCCCCTCCTCCCGTCGGCTGAAGCCGGCCCATGACGGCGATGGTGGCGCGGCTGTCGCCGCGGTTGTCCCGTATGCTCAAACCCACCAACGCCGGCTGATCGCACTGCACATGCAAGCTGATCTCCCGCTCGCCCAGCAGCGTCGCACCTGGATTCAAGGCCGACCAGGGGATGAGGCCGTAATCGACCACGCCGTTATGGGAAAAACTGGGCGTGCAGCTGGGGGGCACCACCTCGGCCGTCATCGCGAATGGCGCGTTCGCCGCCAGGGCCGGTATGCACGGCAGCCCGGCCAGCATGGAAACGCGCATCGCCGCGGTAATCGCTTGGCTAATGTTCATGGCCAGGCCTCACCGTTCAGTTCAAGGACGCGGTGAATGAATCCATCGCATAGCCGTAACTAGTTGCCGGCCATAACTTGACGTGAGTGGCATCCAGCGGCAGCGCCTGGTCTGCCGACTCTAGTTGCAGCCGCTCGCCGGGCAGGATATAGGCCTTGGGCAGCTCCAGCGCTTGCTTGCCAGGCTGTAACTCCACCTTGTGCGTGGACAGCCGCACCACATAGGGGCTGTCGTTCTTGACTTCCAACTTGCCGTTCTCCGCCTGGCTCCATTGCAACTTGGTCCATGGCTCTCTTTCACGCGGCAGACCCTTGGGGCGGATCAGCACGGGCAGGTTCTGATTGAAAGTCATCTGAATGCGATGTCCCTTATCAGCGGACACCGCAGGAATCCCCTCGAAAGACGCCCGCATCAGCCGTTCGGTCCGCAGCGGCTGCGGCGATTTCAACAAAAAACGGACCAGTTGTTTCTCCCCACCCTCCACCCTGGAAATTGGCGGCGTCGCCAGCAATAGCTGCTCCGGGTCTTCTGGCAGGTTTTCCAGCCGCACATACATCAGGCTGGCGTGGGCGTCGGTATTCTTGACGTTGATCACGCCCTCGCCATCGCCCTCTTCCACCACCACCAGCGAGGTTTCCGGCACCACGCCGGCGGACCAGGCCGCCGCGGGCAGCAGGGTCAGCGCCAAGGCGCCGGCCATTGCGCCGCCGCGGACCGCAACGGCAAATACATTCAGCGCATGCATCATATGAAACTCTTTTTATCAAGGACGGCGTTTATTCACCGCGCCAAACCGTATCAACCGGGCCGGCAAGCATGCCACCGGCCCGTATTCAAGCGCGCTGACTCAAGACTTATTCAGCGCTGATTCGCTCAAGCAAATCACTGGTAATAAATAGTGAAAGTACCTTTGCCATCCAGTTTGGTGTCGTCCTTCACATTCAAGCGTCCCTTGATGTTCAATGCCGCTGCCACCACCATGGGGAACTCATGCACGGTGGCTACCGCAGGGGTATTAGTCGCTTTTCCTTTGATGGCAAAAGTGGTGACATTGTTGCCGCCGTAATGCGGATCAAGTGGGGTGGTAGTCGTCTCTCCCCAAGAAACGCCATTATTAATTGAGTACAATAGTTTTCCGGTTTCGCCCACTTCATCATTAGCTTTATTGGTTGCCTTCAGCTTGCCGAACTCCATGCTCAGCCACCATACGCCCAGCTTTCCCATTGCCACATCGTTCCCCAAACCCATGGTTTGATTGTTGGAAAAGGCTACCGCATGGCTGCCGGCAGGATTAGTTGGCATAGGAATTTCGGTTATCAACAAGGGCTTGCTCTCCGAGCGTGCATCGGTGATGCGAATGCCCAGCGCGGTATCCTCCAGGCAGGTTACTGTCAGGCTGACTTTTCGATCCTCCAGCGTGGTCGCCGCGTTAGTGCCCAGTTCGGATACCTGAATATCGCCATAATCGATGACCGCACCGCCGCTCAAAGTCGGCGTGCACGAAGGCGGCACCAATTTGCCGGTAATCAGCAAATCCGCGCTATTTGCCGAAGCCAATTGCGACACCCCAGAAAATGCAACCCCCAACACCAAAAGCAAACTTTTATATTTCACAAAAACCTCCACATGAAAAATTGGCAATAATTCAGCGTCACCTCAGATGATGCTTTGTTATTGCAAAAAGCTTGCTGTCACCAGCAGCAAATCCCGCTTCACTACCGCAGCAAGTGGCGTCGAGAATACGTATTTAAAACAAATGCATCTATAAGGATTTCCTTAAAGCGATAACTTTTTATGCCTCAAGCAACATTACCCAATCGCAATTACTGATCCTTCGTCACATTAATCCATTGAAAAATTATTCCAAAAATAAAAATAAATACAAATGACTTGCCATGTGCATCAAGAAAACGAAAGGCATTATTATTTGACAGTCATATGCGGTTAACATGAGAGGCGAACGGCAACCGCCTCTTGCCTTCCATTGCCACGAGCAATCAGCAGTCAAGCCAAAAAAGTCGTAGAAGGCGAGATAAGGCGAAAACAGCTGAGGAAGTGGAATGTTCGCGCGGCACGCGGGCATTTTGAATGCCGGCACTTATCGCACAAGGTCTCTAACGGTGCGGAGCAGATCGTGAACAGGTTTTATAAGGCTAGGGATTGCAGTTGTCGCAGTATTGCGGTGAAACCGCTGCATGTAATCGCTGTTCACGCCGGTATTGACAGCATGGGCATTGCCAGCGGCGAACACTGGCTTGGCTGGTGAGCGCGCCGCAGTCTTTGCATGGGGTGCCGGCTAGTGGGGAGATTTCGCCAAAACCCAGCGCCTTGCACGCTGGACATGTGCAGATCAGTCTTTCCGCCAATACAGCGGCGCAGCGTGCGATCATCGCCATGCGCGTTGGATTGCGATGGGCGCGCATATCGCTTTCCAGATGCAGAGGCCCGTCGACGAGATACAGGGCAAGATGCTCTCGCAGCGCCGCTTCTTCTACTAACCCCTTATGGAAGGTTGCCTCGCCGGGTCGGCCGACAATCAAACCGTGTGTCGGAAAGCCTGATAGGCGAAGAATGTCGGGCAAAGCCGCCAGATGGCTCAGCGTCCAGTGGCAGAAATTGGTTTCTGGACCGTTCACCCAGGCTTCCACCGCGTATTGGCGCTGCGCGTCCCAGCACAGCAATAATTCGGCGCCCCAGCCGCAAGCACCCAGCCACGGGTCGCCGCCGAAGCTGCCTTCGCTCCAATGCCATAGCGCAAGCCGCTGAACTCACAAGCCAACTTGGCCTTGGCCAGCGCTGCGTCTCGCTGACTGCCTGCGCGCGGAACTTCGCCGGTAAAAGTGCCCAGGCTGTCGGTGTCGAAACTATCCACCAGCGTCAGGCCCCAGCCAATACCGTCAAGTTTGGGGGCGATGGCGGCATGCTTGCCGTGCCGGGTCAGCAAGGCGGCGTGACATTCAGTCATGTTTCCATTCGCCGTCGGCATGCCAGCGCAGCGGCGTGTCGCCGTGCACGCAATACAGGTGCAGCCAGCCGTTTTCCGCCAGTTGGCGCGGGATGGGCTGCGCCGCCAGCGCTTCCGCCAGCTTGTCCGGCGGCGCGTCTATGCAAGCGGCCAGCCGCAGCGGAGCGTGGCGCAGGCGCTGGCCGTCATGGACGGACTGCCAGGCTAGGCCAATGCGCAAATCGCCGCTATTGCCTTCGAACACGCCGATGCGGCCGCCCACCACATTGTGAAGCAGCTTGTTGCCGCTGCCAAAGCGGCGCGGGTCTACCGTGGAGGCGAAGTATTGCATATTGATCCAGTGAGCCACCACCATGGGCGCGGCAAGGATAGCTTGCAGTCCTTTGCCGTCCGGATCGGCGCGCCAGTCGTATTCATGCAGGAAGGCTCGGCCGCCCAGGTCCAGCTTCCGCGTCTTGGCCCGCAATGCGGCGATGAACAGCGCATTGCCCGCCAGCGCCCATTCGGTCCGTGTTTCCGCCCAGTCGTCGCCCTTCTGTCGCATTTTTTTCAGCAAAATGGCGTCGCTCGCCGCCGGCTCCAGACCCAATAGCGGCGCGCGACGCCGCCGCGCCAAGGCAGAGGCCGCCCGCAACTTCGCCTGCAGCTCGGGCAGGCGCGCGTGCGCCTCCGCGCGCAGGGCGTCGGTATCCAGCAACAGGATTTCGTCGCTGTGGGTAAGATGTAGCGCGGGCAGGAATACCGTGTCGGCGGGGATGGGCTGGCCCTGCTCCGCCAGCCGCGCGCGCAAGGCGGGATCGTTGAGCCAGTTGGCCAGGAGCCGCACATGCTGGTGACCGCCATGACCGCCGCAAGCGCCGCATTGTAACGCCGCCGCTTGCGGATTATTGCTGGCGTGGCTGGCATGGCCGGTCAGCAGCACCCAAGGCGCCAGCACGCCGGACAGCCCCATGGCGGGCAGCAGGCCAGAGACAATTTCCACGCGTTTTTCCAGGCCCAGTTGGTCTTGCGGCACTGGTTTGGCCGCCTCTGTCGTAAGCCAGGGGTCGAGCTGAGGCAGCGTGGCTTGATAGCTGCGCGTTTTGCTGCGTCGGATCAGCGCGGCCAGCTTGCCAAGACCGGCGCTTTCCACCATGGCGAAGCCGGAGAGAGGCAAGCGTTGGAAGGTCTGCCAGCCGTGTCGCGTTATAAGGGACTTAGGCTCAAGCGGCGTGCTCGCCTCCCAACCCGGCGCTAGCAGCACCGGCAGGCGCGGCTGGGCCGTCTCGCTGCCTGGTACACGGTAAGCCAGCGGCAGACCGAAAAATCCGGCGAAACCATAAGTGCGGCTTTCAGGAATGGTTTCCTCCAGTGCGCGGCGCAGCGGTTCGGAACGCACATCGATGCAAAACACCGCTTGCATTGCCGGACGCATGGCGTCTTCCATAGACGATTCACGGCACAACGCCTGGGTTAACGGACCATGCAGCGCCAGCTCATGGGCTCGCTGCCAGATCAGCAAGCGCGCGTCGGCGCGGCCATGCCGGCACCGATCCCAATCGCGGCGCCAGGCCGCCCAGGGGCTGTCCGGGGCGCGCATGCCGTCGTCGAGCAAGCATTCCCAGGCTATCTGGATGGCTAACAGCTGGCGCAGGTGGCCGTCGCTTTCGCCGTTCAGCCCTGCCTGCCAGTTTAGATAGGCGCACCAAGCCGCCCAGCCATTATTGCGCATCAATAAAGCCTGCAGCCAAGTCGTCAGCCATGATGACTCCGGTTGCAGCTGCGTGAGACCAACCGTCAGCATGGCTTCCGCGTCGCCAGGCAGCTGCTTGGCACGCAGGCGGATCTGTTCCCGCCGTTCCGGCAAGACGCTCAGACCGTAAGGTTGGCGTATCTGTTCCAGCCAAGCCGCATAAAAGCCATGCTCATGGTCAAGGTGCCAGTTGGCCTGATCGCGATCAAACCAAGCCGCACAATACTGGCTGATTTGCTGGATAACGACATCTGTCCAGCTTTGCACATTAAGCGGCCCGGCCGCTTCGCGGTGATAAGTGGCCAGCGCACCCGGCGACGAGAGCGAATCGCTGTCGCTTTGGGGGGGCGCGGCGTCCAGCCAGGCTTGCACGCCGTCGGTCCACCCCGTTTCCGATAGCGCAACCTCCAATGCGTCTGGGCTGATTTCACCACGTCGCCAAGCATCCATATATTCATTTTGAGGCAGGTGCAGCGGACTATTCGCTGCCTGGCGCAAGGTATCGGCAGCTTGGTGAAAGGGCTGGTCTCGCAGACCCCAGTAGGGCGAACTGGCCACCAGGCTATCCAGCGGCCAGGCCGGCGCGATAGCGGCCAGGGCTCGGGCTATGGCTTGTTCATGCTCAGTCACGGCGGCTCTCCTGCAATTGGGGCCATTTCAGGAGCAAGGGAGCGGCTGGACCTTGAAGGCGGCGGCCCAGCATGCACCACCATTCATCCAAGTAAAAACCGGCGAAAGCCCGCGGGTAGATCCGACGCGCCAGCGCGCCTTGCGGATGGCGCAGCAGCCAGCCTTGCAACAGAAAAACGAAAAGGAACATCCCGGCCAGCAAGCTTTGGGCCCACTCCGGCGGAGTCGGGCCATGTAACGGCAGGATTTGGGCTGCCAGGATGTGTAGAAACAGATAAAACTGGGTCAAGATTATGGCGGTTATCCAGCCAGCCCAGCCGCGCAGCAGCGCACCCATGCCCAGCCCTATCACCAACCAAAACAACGGAGGCAACGCCGCGACGGATATCCAGCGCTGCCACAGCCATTGCGAGACGCCCAGCAACAGCACCGCCAGCAGTCCCCTTGCCAAGTAGGCGCAAAGACTTGCGGCGGCTTTCTCTCCTCGCATATGTTGCGTTGTGGTGTTGCGCACGGCCTCACCCGTGCATAGAAACGCGTGAGCCTTATAGAACGAGTGAGCAAGCAGATGCAGCAAGGCCAGCGAATACCAACCCATGCCAATTTCCAGCAGCATGAGGCCCATCTGCGCGCAGGTGGACCAGGCCAAATGCAGCTTGATGCTGATGCGCGTAAGCATGACCACACAGCACAGCAGCGCACTGGCGCCTCCCCACAGCATCAGCAGGATATTGGCTTGCGGCGCGGCCTGCAGTATCGGCGCCGCTTTAATCAACACCACGCCTCCCAAATTGACTACTCCGGCGTGTAGCAGCGCCGAAATCGGTGTCGGGGCTTCCATCACCTGAGTGAGCCAACCATGAAAAGGCAGCTGGGCGGCCTTGATGACTACCGCCGAGGCCAGCAGCAATCCAGCCGCCGCCGCGTAACCCTGAGCGTCGCTTGCCAGCGGCGTCTGCGCGTCCGGCGACAAACTCAAGCTGCCCCCGGCGTAGGACCATGACAACAGCGCGCCAAACAACAGCAGTTCGGCCAGCCGGCTTGCGCGCCATTCACGGCGCGCGGCCAGTTGTGCGGCTGGACGATCAGGATAAAAAGTGAGCAGCGCCTGCAAAGACAGGCTGCAAGCTATCCAGGCCGCCGCCATCAGCATGAGATGGTTGGCTAGCACCACCACCGTCACTGCCGCCAATAGGCTGCCGATGGCGCGCAAAAAGCGCGCCTGACCCGGCTCGCCTTGCATATAGCGGCGCGAATAGCGCAGTACCATCCAACCCAGCAACTGGATCAGCGCCTGCATGAGCCAAGCGGCGGAAAACCAGGGCGCAGGCTGTGACATGAATATCGGAGCAAGCAGCAACAGACCGCCGCCGATGGCGGCAAATTCGGCTGCTCGCCAGTGGCGAGGCAATGCGCGGCCAGGCCACAGGGTGGGCAACAACCAGGCCAGCGCGATAGCGAACGGCAGCGCGGCCAGCAGGGTTTGGGGCATGATGAGCTCCGTTGTTTAAGCTGATTGCACTTTGCCTGGCGAATTGTGTTCAGTAAAATAGATTAAATATCACTTTTTATTCTTTATTTTAGAACGATGAGCCGGCTCAACTACCACCATCTTCATTATTTCTGGGCTGTTGCCAGCGAAGGGCATCTGACGCGTGCGGCGGAGAGACTGCATGTTTCGCAATCGGCGCTATCGGCGCAAATCCGTCAGTTGGAAGAGCAACTAGGCCAGCCGCTGTTTCTGCGCGAAGGCCGCAAGCTGCAGTTGACGGAGCTAGGTGCGGTGGTGCTGCGCTACGCCGAGGAGATTTTCGCGCTGGGCAACGAACTATTGGCCGTCGCGGCTTCAGGCCAAGGGCGTGGCACCTTGCGCATAGGCAGCGTGGCGACGCTGTCACGTAATTTCCAAGAATGGTTTTTACAGCCGGTGCTGAAAGAAGCCGATGTGCGGCTAGTACTTGAGTCTGGCAGCCTGAATGAATTGCTTCAGCGGCTCAAGAGCCACGAACTGGACGTGGTGCTGTCCAACCGGCCGGTGCTTGGCGACGACAAACAATCTTGGCGCTGCCGCACGCTGGCGCGCCAGCCGGTAGTATTGGTGGGGCCGCCTCGGCCGGAGGGGCTGCCCTTCCACTTCGAGCGCGACCTGCCGACGCTGCCTCTGCTGGTGCCTAGCCGCAAGAGCGAGATTCGCTTGCGCTTTGACCTACTGTGCGAAGAGCTGACCCTACAGCCCGCTATCCGCGCCGAAGTAGATGACATGGCCATGTTGCGACTACTCGCGCGTGACGCGGGCTGCGTAGCTTTGCTGCCTGCCATCGTGGTCAAAGACGAACTGGAAAAAGGGCTGCTACAGCAATATTGTGAAGTACCGCAAGTTGAAGAAACCTTTTATGCCATTACCGTGCAGCGGCGCTCATTGTCGCCATTGCTAAAAAAATTATTAGAAACTGTCGCAAAAACGGGTTAAGTGCATTTAAAAACACCGCCCCCAAAAATTGTCGCCTGCAAAAGCGACCCTAAATTTTGAACAAGTTATTGGGTTTACAAGGCAAAAATTATATTTTTCAAGAACATAAATCCCATTTGTCATTATAAAAAATTGAAATTATGCCGCCGGGTACTATACTGATATTGATTGCCAAGTAACCGCTACAGTCGCCAGTATTTATAGAGAGTCCTGCATGGGTTTGCGTGCAAAAAATTTAGCCACTGTTGCAGGAAAAATATCATATCAAGCTCAATGAAAAAATCCATGGGAAGTACCGAAATGCTCGATGATTTTGGTTGTTCGAATTGTAAAAGCCTTACCGCTCTTTCTTTTGATTTCACCATGGCTTTTCAGCCAATTTTAGATGCCAAGACTATGAGGCCGATTGCTTTTGAAGCCCTTGTGAGAGGCATAAATGGTGAATCCGCATCAAGCGTTTTGGAAAAAATTGATGATACGAATCGATATCGATTCGATCAATCTTGCCGAGTAAAAGCTATTGAACTGGCCTCTCGCCTAGGCCTGGCAAAAGATTCAAGCTGCAAGCTAAGCATTAATTTTTTGCCAAACGCAATTTACAACCCATCCGCTTGCATTCGCGCCACCATGGAGGCCACGAAAAAATTTGGCCTACCCCACTCCAGGTTGATATTTGAAGTCACTGAAGGGGAAAAGGTTTCAAACAGCGCTCACCTAAAAAGAATATTCGACGAGTATCGTCGCATAGGGATGATGACGGCCATTGATGATTTTGGGGCGGGCTATTCAGGCTTGAATCTTCTTGTGCAATTTCAACCCCACATAATAAAACTCGACATGGAGCTCACCAGAGACATCCACTTGGACAACACCAGGCAGGTGGTTGTGGAGGCCATTGCGCTTGCATGTAAAAAGTTAAATATAAATATAATAGCCGAAGGAATAGAAACCCAAGGAGAAGCTGAGTTTCTTTCGACGATTGGAATAAACTGGCACCAAGGATTTTACTACGCCAAGCCAGAGATAGAAGCTTTGCCCTTGTTTAAATGAGCAAGGCAATTTGCAAGAGCTTTACTTTAACAATAAAATCGACATTGTTTTGTTTTTCAGCGTTCCCAACGAGTACGGCTTCCGTTGTGAACGCCAATCAAGCTCGTCTCTTGCCGCGCTCCCACATTTCCCGCCACGGCAACACTTTAGCCGCAGGCATGGGTTTGGCAATGCTGTAGCCCTGACCCAAATAGCAGCCTAGCCGCATCAAGACTGGCCAATATTTCTTGCGCTCAACGCCTTCGACAATAAAGTCAATGGCGCGGCTCTGGCAGAATACCGCCATGCACTGAATCAACGAGGCGTTGAAGGAACCCGGTTCCAGCCCCTGCGCAAAGGCTTTGTCCAGCTTGATCTCGGTGATTGGACAGTTTTTCAGGTAGGTAAAAGAAGTGAAGCCCGCCCCAAAATCGTCTATCGACAATGACACGCCATGGGCGTGAAGTTGTTCTATCATCGCCTTAGCCTTGACCGGGTTGATGACCAGCGCGGTTTCCGTCAATTCCAACACCAGCAGACTGGGTGGGATCTTGTAGCTGGCCAGCCGCGCCATCACCTCTTCCACAAACCGACTATCTTCCAGCATCCGCGCGGAAATATTCACCGCCACCTTGAAGGGTTCCCGCAGCTGGCTGATCCATATCTGTTGCTGGGACAGCACCAGTTCCAGCGTCAAATAAGTGAAACGGCTCAGTAGATTGCAAGATTCCAGCGTGGGCATGAAGTCATCGGGGTTTACCTGTCCCTGTATCGGGCTATTCCATCTGACCAAGGCTTCGAAGCCGACCACTTCCTCGGTGTCCAGCCGGACCTTGGGCTGGTAATGCATTTCCAGTTCCTTGTGCTGGAGCGCCCGGGTTAGCTGGGTAATCAAGGCCTGAGTGGTTTGCCCCGATTTGGGCCAGGGTTTGTCGTTTTCGCCCGCGTACAAGGCAACTGAGCCGAGATTGCTTTTTGCCTGATACATCGCGATATCGGCGCAAGACAACAGCTGGACAGGGTCGCAGCCATGTTGCGGGCACATTGCCACGCCGAAGGAGGCGCCTATCGACAAGGCGTGTTCGCCCACCAGAATCGGCGCGTCCAGCGTATGCCCCACCTTCTCCGCCAAGGCCAACGCGCATTCCGCTCCATCCACCTCCAGCAGCAAGGCGGCGAACTCATCGCCGCCCAGGCGAGCGATGGTGTCCGAGCCTCTTAGCAGGCTGGCGAAGCGCGTGCCCACTTCCCGCAGTACCAAATCGCCGGTCTGATGGCCGAGTTTATCGTTGACCTCCTTGAAGCGGTCCAGATCTATCATCAACACGGCAAACGGCAACTGATTGCGAGCGTGCAATGCGCACAACTGCTCCAGGCGATCAAGAAACAGATTGCGGTTGGGCAAATCAGTTAGCGAATCGTAGAGGCTGCGGTGTTGCAATAGCAGCTCGGTTTCACGCAGCTTGGCTTGCATCGCCGCCACCCGCACGCCGTCGCTGATGGTTTGGCGCAGCCGGTCCTCGGTCAGCTCGAACTTGGGCAGGTATTCGTATACCCCCAGTTTGATGGCCTCGGCGGCAATGCGCTCATTGCCGGTGCCGGTGACCGCCACGATCAGGCAGGATTGATTGCGTTGCTGGATTGAGGGCACTAGTTCGCGCCCGTCGCCGTCGTCCAGTTTGAAATCCAGAAAAACAAAGTCAAACAGCTCCCGGCCCAGCAGACTCAAGGCGCTGGCCTTGGAGTCCGCTTCCAGGATTTGAGAGCATAAGGCGTTTCTGTGCAGCAGGCGGATGATGCGCTCGCGGTCGACGTCGTCGTCGTCCACTACCAGCACGCTGACTTGCTGCGGCGCCTCTTGCAGGCACTCGACATCGTCGATCATTGCGATTACCGGGCCGGCAAAACCACGGACTGGGCGTAAGAATGCAGTAGATCCATCAGTTTCACGAACTGCGGACCCACGGCGGATTTCATCATATAGCCCGCCACGTTTTCCTCGTAAGCGCGCATGCGGTCCGTGTCCCGCGACGAGGTGGTCAGCACGAAGATCACCGAATTGCGCAACTGGTTGTCGGCGCGGACGGTTTCGAGAAATTGAAAACCGTCCATCCGCGGCATATTGAGATCCAGCAAAATCAGAAAGGGGCTGGTGATCCGCTTGCTGTCGTGCGTTCCCCGCAGGATTTGCAAGGCCTCAAGGCCATCGCAGGCGGTCACCATATTGCACTCAAGCCCTTGGCGGCGCACGCCGCGCAATACGCCTTCAATGGCCACGTCATCGTCATCCACCAGTAGAACCGTAATGTCGCTTGATATCACCGCGCTTGCCATCATTCCATCTCCTTGAGCGGAAACCGCGGCCAGCGGATACGGAAACAAGCGCCGCCCAGCGTGCCGTTTCGATCCAGAACCACGGTGCCGCCATTGCTGTTGACCATGCGGCGGGTTACCGCCAGTCCAACGCCATGCCCCGCCGCCTGGCTGCTGGCGCGGTGAAACAACTTGAAAATACGCTCTTCAGAGCCCTCCGGCACGCCAACGCCGTCGTCTTCCACAGTGAACAGATTAAAGCGCCCTTCTTCCTCCACCGTGATGCGAATCACGCCTTTGCCTCCCCCGTGATGCTTGCAGGCATTGGACAGCAAATTGCGGATCGCCAAGGACAGCGGCGTGCGGGCGGCGGGAAACGGCCTGGCGTTGATTTCAACATCCAGCCGGAAATCGGGGGAAATATCGAGAAGCTCCAGGGTTTCGCGCACCAGTTTGCCGGGGTCGATCTCTTCGATTCGTTCATCCTGGCGCCCTGCCCTCGCGTATTCCAACAAGTCTTCTATCATGCGTTCAGCGCGGGCGATGCGCTCTTCGGCCCGTGCAAAGTTTTTCTCTATGTCCGCGCTGAGCTGGGACGGATCCAAATCTTCGCGAATCCACGAAATCAGATCCGCGATGCCGCGCAAAGGCGAGCGCAAATCATGGGAGGCCACATAAGTGAACTCCTCCAGTTGAGCATTGGCCTGCTGCAGCGTTTCCTCAAATTTCTTGCGCAAAGAGATGTCGGTGATTGCGGCCAACACCTGCCGCTCCCCTTCGGTTTCCAGCGGGGTCAGCCCCACTTCCACCGGAAATTCGCTGCCGTCCCGGTGCTGGGCCAGCAGGTCGCGCCCGGAGCCCATCGCCCGCACTTCCGGCGCCTTGGCGAAGGCGGAGCGCAAAGCCGGGTGGCCGTTTCTCACGCGCTGCGGCAGCAGCACCTCCACCGGCTTGCCGACCAGCTCGCCTGGCGGATAACCAAACATGGCGTCCAGTGCTTGATTGGTCATTGAAATCCTGCCATCCGCGCCCGCCATCAGCAGGCCGATAGGCAGTGAAGACACCACTTTGGAAAAGCGATGCTCGAGCCGGCGCCGCGGCGTGATGTCGCTGACAAAGGCCACCGCGCAGACTTCGTCGTCGTGCGGCATCGAACCCAGGCCGATTTCAATCGGGAACTGGCGTCCATCTGCGTGTTGGGCAAACAGCTCGCGGCCGCTGCCCATGGTTCTGGGGGTGGGATTGGCAAAAAACAGCTGACGAAAATCTAGATGGCGTTCGCGAATATCCGCCGGCAACAGCATTTCCACCGGCTGTCCAAGAAGCTGGGCCTTGCTGTAGCCAAACATGTTTTCCAGCGCGCTGTTGACGTAGAGCATGCGTCCATCGGCCGCCACCACCAACACGCCCACCGGGGCGGCCTCTACGACGGAAGCCAGTCCGGCATTACCGGCGGCGCCCGCGGCAGGAACCTTTTCCGGAAATTTGAACGACATCTCGCCCTGCTTTCACCTATGTTTTATTGCTGTAGGTTTAGCATAGGGTTTTCTCAAGCGCTGTTAATTCTGATGTCCTATCCGCTTCATCGACAACGCTTTGCTCAGGCAAGCAGCAAGGCCAGTTCCGCCGCCGCCTCGCGCAGCACCGGCAAGATGCGCAGCAACAAATCCTCGCGGCTGACGCGCGCGGCCTGCACGCCGACATTGATCGCCGCCGCGGCGCGGCCATCGCCCCCGATGATGGGCACGGCAATGGAACGCAGACCGATTTCCAGTTCCTGATCTATCAAGGCGTAGCCCTGCTCCGCCACCCTCGCCAGCTCCGCCTCCAACTCCGGCCGCTCTACGATGGTGTGCGGCGTGTGCTGGACCAGCCTCGCCCGGTCCAATAGTTGAGCGAGCTCGGCGGCGGGCAGCCGGCTCAGCATCGCTCGGCCCATTGATGTGCACGTCGCGGGCAAACGGCTGCCTATATCCAGATCCACCGTCATGATTCGGCTGGTGAAGGCACGCGCGATATAGAGGATGTCGTCGCCGTCCAGGATGGCGATAGAGCTGGATTCGTTGACGCTGCTGCTGACGTGGCGCAGCACAGGCTGGCCGGCGCGCGCCAACGGCGTTGAGCCCAGATAGGCGTGGCCCAGCGCCAGAATGCGCGGCCGCAGGGCGAAATGGCGGCCGTCCTCGCTGTCCACGAAACCCAGCTTGTTCAAGGTGTACAAGCAGCGTCGCACCGCTGCGCGAGGAATGCCGGTGCGCTGGCTGATCTGCGAAGTGGACAGCAGGCGCCGCTGTGCGGAGAACGCCTGAATCACCGCCAAGCCCCGCGCCAGCGAGGCCATGTAGTTGGGGTCGCCGCTAAAGGTCTCTTCCACGCCTTCTTCGGAAATGGGGTCTTGCCGTTGTTGCATCTTGTCTCCTTTTTTTCATGTTGAGCGATTACCGCACACTATTGCGATCATCGTATTGACCCCGCGGCTGGCCGGCAAGCATGCTGAATGCGCGATTAAAGTTATTTGGTTCGATAATCGCACAATCTCTTTTATGGCTGCACGCAGCCCGCAAAGGACAGTCGATGATAGATAAAACGGTAAGCTCGCCCGCCGCCGCCATTGCCGACATCCACGACGACGCCACGGTAATGATTGGCGGCTTCGGCGTCGCCGGCCAGCCGGCGGAATTGATAGACGCGCTGATAGACCATGGCGCGCGCAATCTAACCATCGTCAACAACAACGCCGGCAACGGCGAAACCGGGCTGGCCGCCTTGCTGCGGGCGCGCCGGGTTCGCAAGATCGTCTGCTCGTTTCCGCGCCAGGCGGACTCACAGGTGTTCGACGCGCTCTACCGCGCCGGCGACATCGAACTGGAATTGGTGCCGCAGGGCAATCTGGCGGCGCGCATCCAGGCCGCCGGCGCCGGGCTGGGCGCCATCTTCACGCCCACCGGCTACGGCACTCTGCTGGCGGAAGGCAAGGAAACCCGCCGGATCAATGGCCGCGACTATGTGCTGGAGCTCCCCATCCACGCGGACTTCGCGCTGATCAAGGCCTGCCGAGGGGACCGCTGGGGCAATCTGCAATACCGCAAGGCGGCGCGCAACTTCGGCCCCATCATGGCCGCCGCCGCGCGCCAGACCATCGTCCAGGTGGGGCAGTTGCTGCCGCTAGGCGAAATGGACCCGGAAACCGTGGTGACGCCGGGCATCTTCGTTCACAAGCTGGTTTGCGTCGGTGGCCAGTTAACGCAAGGAGGCCGGCATGAATAAACGACTGAATCGCGAGCAGATGGCGGCGCGGGTGGCGCGCGACATCCCGGAGGGCGCCTACGTCAACCTGGGCATTGGTCTGCCCACCCGGGTGGCCGACTATCTGCCGCCGGAGCTGGACATCTTCCTGCACAGTGAAAACGGCCTGCTGGGCATGGGGCCGGCGCCGGCTCCAGGTCAGGCGGACCCGGATCTGATCAACGCCGGCAAGGAGCCGGTCACGCTATTGCCGGGCGGCTGCTTTTTCCATCATGGCGATTCTTTCGCCATGATGCGCGGCGGTCATCTCGACATCTGCGTGTTGGGCGCCTTTCAGGTATCCAGACGCGGGGACCTGGCCAACTGGCACACCGGCGCGCCGGACGCCATCCCGGCGGTGGGCGGCGCGATGGACCTGGCCATCGGCGCCAAGCAAGTGTTCGTGATGATGGAGCATCTGAACAAACAGGGCGAATGCAAACTGGTGGAAACCTGCAGCTACCCTCTGACCGGCGTGGCTTGCGTACACCGTGTGTACACCGACCTGGCGGTGATAGACCTCCGCGACGGAGAGTTGCTGGTGCGCGAATGCGTGCCTGGCCTGGATTTCGATGAATTGCAGCGGCTGACTCCGGTTCGGCTGACCGACGCTCGCCAAGGAGATGTCCAATGAGACAGGCTTATATCTGTGACGCCATCCGCACGCCCTTCGGCCGCTACGGCGGCGCGTTGTCAGCCTTGCGCGCCGACGACCTGGCCGCCCTGCCCTTGGCCGCCTTGCAACAACGCAATCCGGGCGCGGACTGGGCCTTGTTGGACGATGTGCTATATGGTTGCGCCAACCAGGCCGGCGAAGACAACCGCAACGTGGCGCGCATGGCCGCGCTGCTGGCCGGCCTGCCGGCGTCCACCCCTGCCAGCACGGTCAACCGCCTCTGTGGTTCCAGCCTGGACGCCATCGGCCAGGCCGCGCGCGCCATCAAGAGCGGCGAAGCCGAATTGCTGATCGCCGGCGGCGTGGAGAGCATGAGTCGCGCGCCCTATGTGATGGGCAAGGCGGACAGCGCTTTCGCCCGTAATCTGCGCATAGAAGACAGCACCATGGGCTGGCGTTTCGTCAACCCCTTGCTGCGCGAGCGCTATGGCGTGGACTCCATGCCGGAAACCGCGGAAAACGTGGCCGAGCAGTTCCGCATCTCGCGCGCGGATCAGGACGCCTTCGCGCTGCGCAGCCAGCTGCGAGCCGCCGCCGCGCAGGAAGCCGGCCGGCTGGACGATGAATTGATGGAAGTGCTGATTCCGCGCGCCAAGGGCGAGCCGCTGAGTTTCACGCGCGACGAACACCCGCGCGCCACCTCGCTGGAAGCGCTGGCCCGGCTCAAGGGCGTAGTGCGGACCGACGGTAGCGTCACCGCCGGCAACGCCTCCGGCATCAACGACGGCGCGGCGGCGCTGCTGCTGGCCGGAGAAAACGCGCTGAAACGCCATGGGCTGACGCCGCGCGCGCGCGTACTGGCCATGGCCTGCGCCGGCGTCGAGCCTCGCATCATGGGTTTCGGCCCGGCCCCGGCCATCCGCAAAGTCCTGGCTCTGGCCGGGCTGCGCCTCGACCAAATGGACGTAATCGAACTTAACGAGGCCTTCGCCGCCCAGGCGCTGGCTGTATTGCGAGACCTGGGCTTGCCGGACGACGCCGAACACGTCAATCCCAACGGCGGCGCCATCGCCCTTGGCCATCCTCTGGGCGCCAGCGGCGCGCGCCTGGCCGCCACCGCGCTGTACCAATTGCAACGCAACGGCGGTCGTTATGCGCTGTGCAGCATGTGCATAGGCGTCGGGCAAGGCATCGCGCTGATCATCGAGCGCGTCTGAAAACCTGTTCGCCGTCCACCGCGCGTCGGCTAGCGCTACACGGCGAGAGCCGACCGCGCGCCCACTCTCATAGGAGCCTCCCATGCAGAACAAGCCTATGGATATCAGCGAGTTCATCGACGATAGCCCGCTGTCCCGCTATCAAGTCATGGTGCTGACGCTGTGTTTTCTCATCGTGCTGCTGGACGGTTTCGACACCGCCGCCATCGGTTACATCGCGCCGGAGCTGATTGGCCAATGGGGTATTACCCGCAATCAATTGGCTCCGGCTTTCGGAGCCGGCTTGTTTGGCATGCTGGTAGGCAATTTCGCCTTCGGTCCGGTGGCGGACCGGCTGGGCCGGCTCCATCATCGGCTCGATGACCGGCGCTCTGCTGCTTTCCACAGCGGGTTCGGCGCACGGTTTCTTCGCTTGGGCCGCCGCGCCGGTGCTGGCCGGCGCGCTAGCCTTGTTCGCGATGGCGCGGCTGGATGCGGCGCCTGCGGTTTTGAAATCCCAGACATAGGTAAAGGAGCCCGTCATGCCCATGCTGAAACTCGCCAGCCATTCGCTGCACTACCAACTGGACGGCCCTGCGTCCGCGCCGGCATTGCTGCTGTCCAACTCCCTCGGCACCACGTTGGACATGTGGCGGCCGCAACTGGCGGCCTTGAGCCGGCGTTACCGCGTGCTGCGCTACGATACCCGCGGCCACGGCGCCAGCACAGCCAGCGCCGAGTGCGGGCTGGCAGACCTCGCCGGCGACGCACTGTCGCTGCTGGATGCGCTGGACATCGAACGCGCGCACTTTTGCGGCATTTCCATGGGAGGCCTCACCGGCCTGTGGTTGGGCGCGTACGCGCCGGAACGCCTGCAATGCCTGGTTGTCAGCAATAGCGCGGCCAAGATAGGTAAAAGCGAAGCCTGGCGGCAGCGCGCCGCCCAAGTGCGTGCCGACGGCATGGCGGAATTGGCCTCCAGCGCCCATCTGCGTTGGTTCAGCCCCGATTTTTGCGCCAAGGCGCCGGACACCGTCGAGCAGGCGCGCGCCTGGCTTGCGGCCACCTCGCCGAGCGGCTACGCCGCCTTCTGCGAGGCGCTGGCCGACGCCGACCTGCGCGCGGACTTGCCGCGCATCGCCACGCCGACTTTGCTGATCGCCGGCCAGCATGATCCGGTCACCACCGCGGCGGAAGCGGCAGCCATGGCCGAGTGCATGCCGAACGCCCGGCTGGCGCTGCTGCCCGCCTCCCACCTGTCCAATCTGGAAGCCCCGCTCGCCTTCGAACAGGCGGTGCTGGCTTTTCTAGACGCGCGCTGAAACGAAGCTGTCTATAGAACCTGCCAAGACTGCTCTTCAGGGTGCCCTACGCCTTTAGTCGCAGCCCCTCCAGCAAGGTCTCCAGCGCGTCCAGCGTCTGAGCTAGCGCCTCCGGCTGCTCGGCGCCGGACACCCAGCAGGCGCCTTCCAGCAGCGCGCCGTTGATCAAGCGCGCCAGCGCCTGGGGATTGGCGTGGCGAATCAGGCCGGCGTCCATCAGCGCGCGCAAGCGCTCGGCGATGGCGCTGACGCACTGCCGCTGACCGGCCTGTACATATGCGGCGCCCAGCGCAGCCGGCGCATCGCGCAGCAAAATGCGCTGCGCCTCCGGCTGTGTGACCGCTTGCAGATAAGCGCGACAACGTCGCTTGAAACCCTGCCATGGGTCTGCCGCCTCGCGCTCCACGCGCGCGAGGCCGGCCTCGATCTCGGCGTCCAACGCCTGGGCCACCGCCAACAGCAAGCCTTTTTTGTCTCCAAAGTGGTGGTAGAGCGCGCCACGGGTCACGCCGGCGGCGGCGGTCAACTCGTCCATCACCGTCGCGGCGTAGCCATCGGCGCCAAAACTGCGGCGCGCAGACTGCAGCAGCCGGTTCCGGGTTTCCTCCATGGTTTCGCTGCGCGTTTTGCCTGCCATTGTGTTCTCCTGTTTCCGCCTGGGTCGTCACACCGCATTTGACATACGGGATGTATGTCGATTAGTTTAACATACGTCGCGTATATTAAAACAGCAGACGAGCTGTATTCACATCGCCCGTCACAAGGAAACCCGATGGCCAACCCCTACCTTAGCCTGTTCTCCCATCCCGGCAGCCTGGCTTTCTCAGCCGCCGCCTGGGTGGCGCGGATGCCGATTTCCATGACGGGTATCGGGATCATCACCATGTTGTCGCAAACCTCCGGTTCCTATTGGCTGGCCGGCGCCGTCGCCGCCACCTTCACTTTTTCAATGGCGCTGCTGGCGCCTCAGGTCTCTAGATTGGTGGACCGCTACGGCCAGCGCCGGGTGCTGCCGGCGGCCACCGCGCTCAGCGTGACGGCCATGCTGGGCTTGTTGTTCTGCAGTTGGGCGCAATGGCCGGTGTGGACCTTGTTTGTTTCCGCCGCCCTCGCCGGCTGCATGCCCAGCATGTCGGCGATGGCTCGCGCGCGCTGGACCGAGATCTATCGCGGCTCGCCGCAACTGCACACCGCGTTTTCCCTGGAATCGGTATTGGATGAGGTTTGCTTCATCGTCGGCCCGCCCATCGCCGTCGGCCTGAGCGTGGCCGCGTTTCCACAGGCCGGGCCCTTGCTGGCCGCTGTGCTGCTGGCGGGCGGCGTCGCCGCCTTCTGCGCGCAAGCCGGCACCGAACCGCCGGTGCATCCAGAGACGGGGGAGCGCCACGGCTCGGTCGCTTCCTTGGCCGGCATGCAGGTGCTGATCCTGGCCCTTGTGGCGCTGGGCGCCATCGCCGGGGCCGTGGACGTGATCAGCGTCGCTTTCGCCCAGCAGCAGGGGCAGCCGGCGGCGGCCAGCATCGTCTTATCGGTGTACGCGATCGGCTCCTGCCTGGCCGGCCTGTTGTTTGGCGCGCGCAAGCTCAACATGCCGCTGCCGCGGCTCTTCGTTCGGGCCGCCGCCGCTACCGCCTTGGCCACCCTGCCTTTGCTGCTGGTCTCCAATCTCTGGCTGCTGACCGCCGGCGTTTTGCTGGCAGGCGTGTTTTTCGCTCCCACCATGATCGTTGCGATGGGTTTGGTGGAAGAGATGGTCCCGCCGACGCAACTGACCGAGGGCCTGACCTGGCTGATCACCGGTCTCGCCAGCGGCGTGGCGCTGGGCGCGGCGGTGACGGGTTGGGTAGTGGATCATGCCGGCGTGCGCGCCGGCTTCGGCGTGACTCTGGCCGCCGGCGCGCTGATGGCGTTGATTGCGGTGGTCGGACAGAAGCGGATAGCCTCTCACTATTTGCAAGAGAAAGCAGCCTAGCCGGCTAGCATCCAACGGCAAGGACGCGTCAGTCCGCCGCTGCGGCGATGGCGGCCTGCGCCGATGGAGTTTGGCGGCCGACGATGGCCGGCGCCCGCCGGATCAGAGCCTCATCTTCCAGCGCCGTCACCATGAAGAGGGCGAAGTCTGTTCGGCGCGTGAGATTGCTGTTCAACACGGCATCGCCAACATGTTCGCTCCACAAAGGCAGGCCCTGGCTGACACCCTCTTCCAGATTGCTGCCGCGCACCACGGTCCACTGGGTGTCACTGGCGAAGATCAAGTTGCAAGCCCGAACTTGATCCTCGATTTCGCCGACGCGAAACAAGCGTAGCAGCCAGCCGCCTATCGACACCGCCAACCTAAGGGACAATGGGTAGACATCCTGGCCGTCGCGGCTGATGTGCCAGCCGCAGGAAAATACCAGCCGCGCGCCGACCGGGGCGAAATCCAGCACAGCCCGAGCGGTGCCCGACGAGTAATGCTTCATACCCCAAGGCACCAGCACGGTTAATACACCGTCGCAGCCGGCCACGGCCCGTTGTATGAGCTGACGATCGTCGCTGGCGCCGGGCATGATCGTGATGCGGTCCTTGAAGCGCTCCAGCTTGGGTGCGCTGACCGCGCGGCAAACCGCGACCACCTCGTAACCCCGGTCCAGCGCATGCTGAACCATGTATTGGCCCAGTTTGCCGGACGCGCCTATGATGCATATTTTCTTCATGGCTCCCCCTGTCATTGAATTGAAAAACCTCGCCGCGCGAACGCTTATTGCGGACCGCTCACCGTCACGAAACGAAAAACACACTCTCCCTCTCGCCCTGCAAATGAATGTCGAAACAGTAGCCCACCCTCTATTTCTCCAGAGCCTCCTCGCGCGGCAACAGCTCGCGCAGCAAGCGCCGGATCAGGGCCAGTTCTTCTGAACAGTCTCCGCGCCGCGCGCTCATGATTAGCGGCGACGCCAGGCCCTCGTCCGTTAGCGGCCGGTAAACCACATCGTCTCGGCGTAGCCGCAACACGCTCGCCGGCACCACGCACACGCCCATGCCGGCGGCCACCAGGCCCAGCGCGGTTTGAAGTTCGCGGACCTCCAGCGTGTAAGCCGGCTCCAGCGCGCGCTGGCGGAAGGCGGCCAATACTTGGTCGGCGTAACTGGGGCGAGGCTGGCGCGGGTAGATCAGCACCGTTTCCTCCGCCGCGTCGCGCAGGTGCAACGGAGCCTCCAGCCTTGCCAGCGGATGCTCCAGCGGCAGCGCCAGCCACAGGGCTTCCTCGGCCAGCACCTCACGCTCCACCGCCGGATCGTCAAACA
Source organism: Chromobacterium sp. Rain0013 (assembly GCF_015291765.1). Lineage (NCBI taxonomy): Bacteria > Pseudomonadati > Pseudomonadota > Betaproteobacteria > Neisseriales > Chromobacteriaceae > Chromobacterium > Chromobacterium sp. Rain0013. Next base: position 3,216,574 of record NZ_CP031514.1, on the reverse strand, counting down.
AAAGCCGGCCAAAGCCGACGTCGATGCGCCCGGCTTTCAAGGCCTCCACCTGCTCCAACGAAGTCATTTCCAGCAAGGACAGCTCAATGTCCGCATGGATGGCGCGAAAACGGCGTATCACCTCCGGCAGCGGCCGGTACAGAGTGGAGCCGACATAACCTATCACCAGCTGGCGGCGCGCCAGCGCGATCTTGCGCGTCATCGCGCGCATGCCCTGGGCCTGGGCCAGCAGATTGCGCGCCTGGGCGTAGAAGAAGCGGCCGGCCTCGGTCAGCTGCAGCGGCCGCGCGCCGCGGTCCAGCAGCAACAGGCCCAGTTCCTCCTCCAGTTGCTGGATCTGTCGGCTTAGCGGCGGCTGGGCGATGTGCAGTCTTTCCGCCGCGCGGGTGAAGTTGAGTTCCTCGGCGACGGCGACGAAGTAGCGCAAATGGCGCAATTCCATTCAATACCTCACAGGTATGAAAGCAGACGAAAACGGTGTTGGACCCGCGGCTCTACAGGCTTGCATGATATCCGAAACCACGGGAGCGCAATCTTGATACCTGATACCGCGATAGACACGGTGGAGACCATCTTGGTCGATCTGCCCACCATCCGCCCGCACCAGCTGTCGGTGGCCACCATGCGCAGCCAGACGCTGGCTCTGGTGCGCATCCGCTGCCGCGACGGGCGGGAAGGCTGGGGCGAAGCCACCACCATAGGCGGGCTGCAATACGGAGAGGAAAGCCCGGAAAGCGTCAAAACCAATATCGACCGCCACCTGGCGCCGCTGCTGCTGGGCGAGGACGCCCGCGGCGTGGGCCGACTGCTGGTCAAGCTGCGTCGCGGCGCCCGCGGCAACCGTTTCGCAAAATGCGCGCTGGAAACCGCCTTGCTGGATATCCAGGCGCAAAGATTGGGCGTGCCGATGAGCGACTTGCTGGGCGGCCGGGTGCGAGACAGCCTGCCAGTGGCCTGGACCCTGGCCAGCGGCGACACCGGCCGCGACATCGCAGAGGCCGAGGACATGCTGGAACGGCGCCGCCATCGCGTGTTCAAGCTGAAGATAGGCCTGCGCGCGCCGGAAGACGACGTGGCCCATGTGCTGGCCATCTGCCGCGCGCTGGACGGCCGCGCCAGCGTGCGCGTCGACGTCAATCAGGCCTGGAGCGAGATGCAGGCCGAGCGCGCCATCGCCCGGCTGCAGGACGGCGGCGTGGAACTGATCGAACAGCCTGTGCCGCGCGAACACCCCGCCGCGCTGGCCCGGCTGGCGCGGCGTTTCGAGGTGCCGATCATGGCGGACGAATCCCTGCACGGCCCGGCGGACGCCAACCAGTTGGCGCGCCTGGACGCCGCCGACGTGTTCGCGGTGAAAATCGCTCAGTCCGGCGGCTTGTTCGCCGCGCGGCAGGTGGCCGAGATCGCCGCCGTCAATGGTCTGGGCCTTTACGGCGGTACCATGCTGGAGGGCGGCATCGGCACCATCGCCTCGGCCCAGTTGTTCGCCACTTTCGAAAAACTGGACTGGGGCAGCGAACTGTTCGGCCCGCTGTTGCTGACCGAGGAACTGCTGACCGAGCCTCTTTGCTACCGGGATTTCGAACTGCACCTGCCTTCCGGACCCGGCCTGGGCGTACGACCGGACCCGGACAAGCTGGCGACCTTGCGCCGCGACCGGACCGCGCCGCGGCTGCATGCGGTCTGAACCCGACAAGCCTTTGAAAAGCCAAGGAGACCTTCATGCTGTTTCATGTGGAAATGCAAGTTAACCTGCCCCACGACCTGGACCCGGAACGGGCCGCGGCCTTGAAACTGGACGAGCGCGAACGCGCCCAGGCTCTGCAGCGTAGCGGCCAGTGGCGCCATCTGTGGAGGCTTAGCGGCCAGTACGCCAACATCAGCGTATTCGATGTCGCCGACGCAGAGGAGCTGCATCAACTGCTGTCCAGCTTGCCGCTGTTCCCCTTCATGCGCATTGAGGTTCGGCCCATGAACCGGCATCCGTCGAGCATCCACGCCGACGACCGCTAGGCGCCCGCCCAGCTGGTCCACCACGGCGGAATCAAAACACAACATCCCCGCCCGTCAACAAAGGAGAAACACCATGGAACGCGCCGAAATCGACGCCTTGCTGCAACGCTTCGACCAACCCGCCACCGAGCAGGCCAACCCGCGCACCCGCGCCATCGTCAATCGCTTAATGCGCGACCTGTGCTACGCGATCGAGGACTTCGACATCCAGCCGTCGGAGTTCTGGAGCGCGGTGGGACTGCTGGCCGACGCCGGCCGCAGCGGAGAACTGGGTTTGATCGTGCCCGGGCTCGGGCTGGAACATTTCCTGGACCTGCGCGCCGACGAGGCGGAGCGCAAGGCCGGGCTGCTCGGCGGCACGCCGCGCACCATAGAAGGCCCGCTCTACGTGGCCGGCGCGCCCTTGTGCGAATGCGAAGCGCGGCTGGACGACGGCACGGACGACGGCGAGCCCTTGTTCATGCGCGGCCAGGTGCTGGACAGCGCCGGCCAACCGGTGCCGCATGCTCTGGTGGAAGTGTGGCACGCCAACAGCCTGGGCAATTACTCCTATTTCGATCAGACCCAGAGCGCTTTCAACCTGCGCCGCAGCATCCGCACCGACGACCAGGGGCGCTACCGCTTCCGCAGCATCATGCCCTGTGGCTACAGCGTGCCGCCGGACGGCCCCACCGACCGCCTGCTGCGGCAGCTGGGCCGCCACGGCCACCGCCCGGCTCACGTGCATTTCTTCGTTTCCGCACCGGGCTTTCGCAAACTGACCACCCAGATCAACATCCAGGACGATCCGTATCTGTGGGATGACTTCGCCTTCGGCTCGCGGGAAGGGCTGGTGCCTGACATTCAACGCGTCAGCGCGCCGGAGGAACTGCGTCAGAGCGGCGTCGGCAAGCCTTTCGCCCGCATCGAGTTCAACTTCACTCTGCACCGCGAAGCGGCGCCGGTCCCCTCCTCCGAGGTAAGCCGCGCCCGCGCCCAAGTCTAACGCCGATTGAAACCGCGGCTCGCCGCTTCGCGCGGCGAGCCAGCCGGAACGCAGAACCTGTTCAAAGTCTCGCGAGCCAAGGCGAAACAAGCGAAAACGGCTGAGAAAGCGGAATGCGCGGGTGGTTAATGCCGCACCGCCGACGCGGAGCAGACGTTGAACGGGTTCTCAGATAAGGACATTACGATGAGCACAACCTTCCGCACCACGGAGCAATGGCGCAGCTTCGTCAGCGGCTGCCTGGACTTTCGCCCGGACGACGGCATCTACCGCATCGCCCGCGACATGTTCACCGACGCGCAGCTGTTTGATCTAGAGATGGAGCTGATCTTCGAGAAAGTCTGGATTTACGCCTGCCATGAAAGCGAAATCGCCGCACCCAACGATTTCATCACCGTGCAGGCGGGCCGTCAGCCGCTAATCGTCAGCCGAGACGGCAACGGCGGGCTGCACGCGCTGATCAACGCCTGCCAGCACCGTGGCGCCACCCTGGTGCGTCAGTGCAAGGGCAATCAATCCACCTTCACCTGCCCGTTCCACGCCTGGTGTTACAAGAACGACGGCCGTCTGCTCAAGGTCAAGGCCCCGGGCGAATACCCGGCGGACTTCGACAAGGCCGCCCGGTCGCTCAAACAGGCGCGGGTCGCCAGCTACAAGGGCTTCGTCTTCGTCAGCCTGGACCCGGACGGCGCGGACTCGCTGGAAGATTATCTGGGGGACGCCAAGGTCTTTTTCGACATGATGGTGGCGCAGTCTCCCAACGGCGAGCTGGAAGTGCTGCCCGGCAAATCCAGTTATACCTACGATGGCAACTGGAAGCTGCAAAACGAAAACGGCCTGGATGGTTATCACGTCAGCACCGTGCACTACAACTACGTGGCCACTGTGCAGCACCGCCAGGAGGTCTGCCGCCAGCAAGGCGAGGCGCAGGCCGCCACGCTGGACTACAGCAAGCTGGGCGCCGGCGACGCCGCCACCGACGACGGCTGGTTCTCCTTCCCCAACGGCCACAGCGTGCTATTCAGCGACATGCCCAACCCGGCGGTGCGGCCCGGCTACGCCGGCATCATGCCGCGCCTGGTGGCCGAGCACGGTCAGGCCAAGGCGGAATGGATGATGCACCGGCTGCGCAACCTCAATATCTATCCCAGCTTGTTCTTCATGGACCAGATCAGCTCCCAGCTGCGCATCATCCGCCCGCTGGCCTGGAACAAGACTCTGGTGCAAAGCCAGTGTCTGGGCGTCAAGGGCGAATCCGCCGCCGACCGCGAGAACCGCATCCGTCAGTTCGAGGACTTCTTCAATGTGTCCGGCATGGGCACGCCGGATGATCTGACCGAGTTCCGCGAAGCGCAACGCGGCTTCCAGGCGCGGCTGGAGCGCTGGAGCGACATCTCACGCGGCCACCCGCGCTGGCAGACCGGCGCCACGCCCAATAGCGAAACCCTGGGCATCGCCCCCTGCCTGACCGGGACGGAAATCACCCATGAAGGCCTGTACGTCAACCAGCACAGCGCCTGGCGGCAGTTCCTGCTGCAAGGGCTGGCGCGGCGCGCCGCCGCCGAGGGAGCCTAGCGATGAACATCGAACTTCATTACCAAGTGGAACAGTTTCTCTACCGTCACGCCGAGCGGTGCGACAGCCAGGACTGGGACGCCTACCTGGCAGATTACGCGCCGGACTGCGAATACCACGTGCCGCAATGGGACTCCGAACACGTTTATACCACCGACCCCAAGCGCGAGATGTCGCTGATCTACTACGCCAGCCGCGCCGGCCTGGAGGACAGGGTGTTCCGCATACGCACCGGCAAATCCGCCGCCTGCAACCCGATGCCCCGCACTTTGCACCAGCTGACCAATATACGCGTTGAACGCGGCGCAGACGGTTTGGTGGAAGCCCGCGTCAACTGGGCCACGTTCTACACCCGCTTTGGCGAGACCGGCTATTTCTACGGCCGCGCCGCGTACACGCTGGAGCGGCACGGCGACGGGTGGCGGATCCGGCGTCAGCATGTGCTGCTGTTGAACGATACCGTGAACGCGGTGCTGGATTTCTACCATCTCTGAGAACCTGTTTACGATCTGCCGCGCGCCGAGAGCGGGTTGCGCTTCGGAATGCTTATGTGCCGTCAGCACATTCCGCTTTCTCTGCCGCAATGCCTCTAGCTCGCAAGATCGTGAACCTGTTCGAAATCTCCAAGCGGAAACACCGAAATGCATCAAGTGGCTTTGAATTTTATCGACGGCCATACCCTGTTTCTAGAGGCCAAGCCAGGCGAACTGCTGCTGGACGCCGCGCTGCGCCAAGGCATCAAGATCCCGATGGATTGCCGGGAAGGCGTGTGCGCCACCTGCCGCGGCCGCTGCGACCGCGGCGATTACAGCCAGGACTACGTCGATCCCGAGGCGCTGTCCGCGGAGGAGCTGGCGGAGCGCCGCATCCTGTCCTGCCAGACCAGGGTGTTGTCCAACGCCGCTTTTTCCTTCGACTTCGACTCCAGCCTGTGCCGGAGCGCGCCGGCAGCCCGCATCTCTGCCGTGGTGAGCCGGGTGGAGCCGGTATCGGACAGTTGCGCCGTGCTGTGTCTGGACGCCTCGGCCGCCGAGGGCGCGCTATCCTTCCTGCCCGGCCAATACGCGCGGCTGCGCGTGCCCGGCGGCGAGCAATGGCGCGCCTACTCCTTCGCCCACGCCCCTGCCGCGGACAAGCAGCTGCGCTTCCTGGTGCGGCTGTTGCCGGACGGCGCGATGAGCAATTATCTGCGCAGTGGCTGGCGGGCCGGCGATCGCATCGAACTGGAAGCGCCGCTGGGCAGTTTCTACCTGCGCCACATCGACAAGCCGGTGTTGATGTTGGCCGGCGGCACCGGCTTGTCCGCCTTTCTGGGCATGCTGGAGCAATTGGCCGAACAAGGCGGCTGCGGCCAGCCGGTGACTCTGTACTACGGCGTCAACCGCGAAGGCGACCTATGCGAGCAGCCGCGGCTGCGCGGCCTGGCCGAACGGCTGCCCGGCTTTGCCTGGCATCCGGTGGTGATGGCGGCGGAAGACGGCTGGAGCGGCAAACGCGGGCTGATCCCCGAGCACCTGGACGCGGACGCGCTGCGCGCCCAGGCCGCCGACATTTATCTATGCGGCCCGCCGCCGATGGTGGACGCGGTGCGCGACTGGCTGCGCCGTCATGGTTGCGAGCATCTCAATCTCTATCTGGAAAAATTCGCCGATAGCGGCGGCTAAACGAGCGTCGGCGCAAACGCCCGGGATGCGCGCGTCCCGGGCGCTTGCCTGTCCGTCGCGCCTATTTCTTCATGAAAGGCGCGAAGAAGGCTTCCGGCATTTCGGTGGGGAAGCCTTTGGCGTCGCTGGGGCGCAGGTCGGACATGTCCGGCTGGAAATCATAAGTCTTCTGCCGGCGCTGCTGGTCCTGATGCACCGCCACCTGTTTGTCCACCGAGGACTTGATCGCGGTCATGTGGTCCAGCATCTGGCGGCCAACGTCCTGCACATTGCCTATCAAATTGCTGGCGTTGCTGCCGGAGGCGATATTCATGCCCGGCACCGCGTTCATGAACGGCTCGGCCATGGAGCCGCCGGCGCTTTGGCCGTACTGGTGGGCGGCGCTGCACGCCTTGAGGATTTCCGCCGGGTTGATCATGTTTTCTGCAGCCTTGGTCATGGTGTTTCCTTTCAGTGGGTAATGGAACGAAACAAACAGCGGAAAAACCCGCCTGGGCCCGTTCAAAATCCGCCGTGCTGAACGGGCTCCCTCTTGTCGGGGCCGGCAATGCCGGCCCCTGAACCGTCGTCAGCCGCCTTGCGGGCAACGGAAAGACTGGATCAGCCCGGACCACAGCGGCGACGGCGAGGACAGCGACTGCCACTCTATGCGCACCGAACCCAGGCTGCCCTGATACAGGCGCTCGCGGCGGTCCGCGCTCCCGCCCACGCCGCGGCCGGCGTCGAAGAAGCGGAACAGCGCCCATGGTCCGTCGTATTGCAAGGTGTTGACGCGGCCGTCCACCGACTTCATTTGCAGCCGTATCGCCAACTTCTGGCTCTGACCGTTCCAGTCGATGCGCTGCGGCGTGGTGGCGCCGTGGGCGAAACGCAGAGTCTGGCCGGCCAGGTCCAACTGCACCTCGGCCAGTTGCGGGTCCATGTCCAGGAAGCGCAACACCGTGGGCACCCGCAAGCGGCCGCCGTCGTCCAGCATCGCATCGCGGATGCGGCTGGCGCTTTCGTAAGCGCCAATCACCTCTTGGCTCAGCAGCGCCTGCTTGCCGCCGTCCACGCTGCGCGCCTTCCACGGCGTCACCGAGGTATCGACATAGGCGGCCAGATGCTCGCGGAAGTACACCGCCATCGCGCCCTGGGGGGCGAACAGCCGCTCAAAGCCCTCAACGCTGGCGTCCGCGCCGGCGCCTCGGCGGAACGGGTAGCGGCCGGTCAAGCCCTGATCGCAGGCGCTGCGCGTGGCGCCGGCCGCGCCCTTGTTCAGCACCGCCTGGGTCTGGCTGGAGGTGGCGGCGCTGCCGTTGTTGATCAGGTCCAGCATGATGCCGCGCACCGGCTCCGGCTGCAGGCCGGCGTCGCCGCGCAGCTTGGTGAACACATCGTATTGCGCCGGCAGCACTTGGCCGGTTTGCAGGGCACCGTTGACCAGGCCCAGCTGGCGGTACAAAGAATCGAACAGCCGCGCCAGCGGATTGCTGCCGCTGTTGTCGTTCTTCTCCAGTTGCTTGGCGATCTGGCGCAAGGCCTGGAAGTGCTCCTCCACCGCGTGCTCCGGCAGCAAGGTGGTGCGGTAGCGCTCGCCGTTGATCTCGCCCACCAGAGAGCGGCGGCTTTTTTCCAGCCGCGCCTTCTGGCGATCTATCCAACTATCCATGCCGCCGTCGTAGCTGCCGGTCAACATGGTTTCGCGTCCGGCGAAACGCAGCAGATTGGCCAGCGGCGATTGCGAGTTCATCATCGATGCCGCCAACTGCGCGGCGTCGTCCAGGCCGGTGACGGAGCGCACGCTGACATTGGCCAAAAAGCTTTGCCAGGCGGTGATGTAGTCCTGCAGATATTGATTGCGGGCGCTGTCGGCCAGCTTCTGCACCAGGCTGTCGATCTCAAAGCCATTGCCGCGCAGCGGCTCGTTGCGCAGCACCCAGCTCTGCTCCTCCAGCATGGCGCGGGCGCTGGGCTCCAGCCGAGGCAGGAAGGCATCCACATAACCTGCGCGGGTGTACCAACCGGAAACGGCGCTGTCGGTGTCCGGCACGTTGTTGCGCATGCGCAAGCTCATCGCCGAGCCAAAGCCCGCCGCGCGCGCCAGCGAGATGTCCTGTATCTGGGACGGCAGGCCCTGCTCCCGCACATGGTTGAGCACCCGAGTCACTACCGGAATCTGCGAAGCGCGGGCGCGGGCGGTCTGCACCAGGTTGGCGTCCTCCGGCGCCGCCGGCAGGCCGGGCAGCGTGATCAGCGCGCGCGCGTCGGCGATCAGCATGCGCCGGTCCTCGTCGTTGTACTGCCCTTCGGACAGCGCTTCCCAGCGGCCGGAGATCCAACGCTCCACCGCGCTGGCGGAGCGGTACTGCGGCCGGCACAACATCAGATAGACCTTGAGCGTCAGGAAGATGTCGCCGGGGCTGCCTTCGGTCTGCGCCTGCAAGGTGCGCTTCACCTCGTTGTACAGTTCCGGCATCAGCGTTTTCTGCAAGTGGCGGTGATAGGTGGCGGTGGCGGTTTCAGCCACGCGGCGGTGCTCGAAGTACGGCGTCCTCATCCCGCGCTCGGCGCTTTCAGCCTGGGCCTGCGCGTAGCGCATTTGCGCCGCCACCGCCAGCAACGGCGATCCGGCGCTGGGCGCGCTGCCGGCCTGTTCCCGCGCCAGTGTCTTGCCCTCGCTGAACTGAGCCCAGACGTATTCCAGATAGTTGCGCTCGGCGAAATAGCCCCAGGCCACCCAGACCAGCAAGGCCAGCGCCAGCGCCGGCAAAGCCGCCCAGCGCAGCGCGTTCAGCAACCGGCGCTTGCGCGATGGCGGCGCGGGCGGAGCCGGCCGTTCCCGCGCCTGGCGTTCGGCCGCGGTCAGGTTCTGCTCCATCAATTGCCGTTCCACGGCCACCTGCCGCAGCAAGGGCGTCCACAGCTCGCCCAAGGGCCGCGTCGTCGGCTCCGGGCCGTCGATTTCAATGTCGGCCACTTCCGCCACCGAACCCAGCCACAGCCCGCGCAAATGGGCGGCGTCTTCGTCGCCGTCGCGGGCGAACAGCGGCGGCAGCAAGCCTTGCAGCGCTTGGCGCAACCGGCCCAGCGCCTCCACGAAACGCAGCTGGGCGTGGTTGGCCTCCACCTCGCCGGCCAAGGGCGCGGCAAACAATACTTGGCGCTGCACCCGTTGTTCCAGGCTATGCAAGGCCGGCGCCCAAGCGCCGGAAGCGTCCGCGCCGGCGTCCAGCGGCAAGGGGAAGCCGATGCCGCGCGCCCAGCGCTCCGGCCGCATCTGGTTCAGCATCGCCAACGCGCCGTCGAGCCGGTCCGTCCCGGTCAGCGCCAGGTAGACGTTGGGGGTGCGGCCCAGGCCGTCGCGCAGCTTGAGCAGGCGTTGGCGCAAAGTGGCGGCCATTTGCTGACGGCGTTTGGACGCCATCGAGATCAAATCGTCGCCGCCCACGCACAGCACCACTCCGCTGACGCGGATCTTGTCGCGCAAAGCGACTAGGCCGGCCAGCAGCTTGTCCCAGGCCGCCGCGGCCTCTTGGTCGTAACCTTCGCCGATATTCCACTGTCCCTGGGTATCCAGCCACACCGCGTCCGAGGACAGGCGGAAGTCCAGTCCCAGGCCCTGCCCTATCGCCGCCGCCGGCTCCGCTCCATCGCGCAGCGTCCAGGACAACAAGCTGCTTTTGCCGCTGCCGGCGGCGCCCAACAGCAGATAGCACGGCAGCGGCGCGCCGCCGCGGCGGCTCAGCTGGCGTTCCAGTTGCTGCAAAGTGTCGCTGATGTAGTCCGGCGGGCCGGGGTCCGGCTCAGGCTCGGGCGCCGGTTTGGGCGCGCGGCGGAAGGAACGCGGCGCGGCGGTCAGCCGGCCCCACAGCCAGCTCAGCAGCGGCCAGAAGCCCCAGATCAACGCTGCCGCGACTAAGATTTGCCGCAGCAGCGCCCAGCCCAGCGGCCGGTAGACGCCGATGGAAATCAGCGGTCCTATCCACCAGATCGCTAGCGCGATCAACAGCGCGATCAACACGCGCATACTTTGCCGGATCATGGTTGTTGCTCCTTATAGCCGGGCTCAAGCGGGCTGGGTCCGTTGCCTATGCCGACGCCGGGCGCCAGCGCCAGCGGGGCGGGCGTCTGCGGGGATTGGGCTTGGGGGACGGACGGCTGGGCCTGTGCGCCCTTGGCGGCGTCGGCCACTTTCCACAACACGTCGACGCGGCGGTTGCGTTCATAGGCGGCAGGGGTCTGCGCCGCGTCCAACGGCGCGCTGTCGCCGCGTCCCGAGGAGTCGATGCGGCGCGCCACCGCGTTGTCGGGCGCTTGCGCGCCGCCGGGGATCGCGGTCTGGCGCAGAGAGTCCGCCACCGAGCGAGCGCGCGCCTCGGACAAGCGCTGATTGCTGGGGAAGGCGCTGGTCTGGATGGGTTGGCGGTCGGTGTGGCCTATCACCTCCAGATCGCCCGGCCACGGCGCGAAAGCCTGGCCCAGCCGTTCGATGTTTTTCTGGAAGGAGGCCCGCACCTCGGCCTTGCCCACGTCGAAGGCGCCGTCGCTGCGGAAAACCAGCAGCCAGCCCTGCGGGTGCTTATAGGCCACCAGCCAGCCTTCGGACAGCAGCTGCGGCAGCGGAGGCGGCAAGGTGGTGGCCAGATTGATGGCCCGCAGCGGCGGGGTCCAGGCCGCCAAGGCTTCGCGTATCGGCCGGCCCAGCAGATCCAGGCTGATGTTGGCCGCGCCGTAGGCCAGCGCCACCACGCCCAGCGCGATGGCGCCGCCGCGCAAGGGCGTCAGCCAGCGCTGGCGAGGGGGCGCTTCGGGCTCCGGCGGCGGCGGGGGCGGCGGGGGCTCGATCAATTCCGCCCCCAGCGGCTCCGGCTCCCGCTGGCGCCAAATGGCGGCATGCAGCTGCGAGCGCAAATCCTGCAGCAACGCCTCGCCGCGCTCCAGCACCCGGTAGCGGCCCTGCCAGCCCAAGGCCAGCACCAACTCGTACAGCTCCAGCAAAGGGGTGGGCGCCGGCTCGTGGCGCAGCCAGCGCTGCAGGTCGGCGAAGGCGTCCTCCCCGCCCCAGGCGTCATCGTGGAACTCCACCAAAAGACTGCGCTCGCCGTCGTAGGGCTGTTGGCCGGCGCCGCGCGCCGCATCGTTGCAGACTTCGTCTAGATAGGTGCACAGCAGATAGGAGGCGTCCTGAGCCTGCTGCCACTCGCAGCCGGACGCGGCCAGCCGTTCTCGGTAAAGCTTGAGTTCCAGGCCCAATTGGGCGCGGATCTGCGCCTGGCTCTCCGCCGCGCCGCCTTGAAGCCGCTGTAATTGCAGCACCGCCGGCAAGGCATGGGAGATGAAGGGATTGTCCCATTGCGCTTGTTGCAAGCCGGCCTTGAGCAGGCCGCCGCGCGCGCCGGAGCGCTGATAGATCACCGGCGCGTCGTCGGTCTCCGCCTGCGCCCTGCCCGCGCCCGCCGTCGGCGGCGCGGCGGGCGGGAGGGCCAGCGGCAAGGCGTTCAAGGCTTCCGGTTCGGCTTCGGCCTCCAAGGTGGACACTTGCTGGCCGGGCATCAGCAAAGGCAGGTTTTCCAGCCGGCTGCGCATCGCGCCCTCCAGCATGCCGCTGTTCAGGTGCGCGGCGGAGGCCCGGCGGAAGATGGAGGAAAAATTGTGCAGCAGATTCATTTTCGTTCACTCTTTCGGCTATTTGGTTTTGAGCCTGTTTTACGACCCCGCTAAGCTGCGCGGCAGGTCGCAAACAGGTTCTAAGCGACCTTGCCTTCGCGCAGCCCCCAGGCCTCGAACCGCATATCCTGGAAGTCCCCGACGATGCGGAGCGCCAGCGCCGAGCCCGCGAAGGCCTGCGCCCAAAACGGGTCGCTGGACTCCACTTCGAAGTACACGCTCTGCGCGTAGTACGGCACCTGGCGCGGCGGGTTGGGCGTCGGGATCAGCCGCGCGCCCGGCAATTGCAAGTCCACCAGCTTCTGGATCTGTTCCACCGCGCCCAGTTTGGCCTGCTGCGGCAAGAGCTGGCGCAGCTTGTCCGCCGGCATCGCCGCGGAGAAGGCGAAGACCATCTTCTGCAGCTTCCACTGGCGGTCCACCACGCAGACATGCACTTGGTCGCCGCGGTCCTCAAACTTCAGCGGCAGCACCGGGGTTTCGATCACCCTGGCCAGCGCGTAGCGCAAGGTGGCGGCCAACGGCTCGAAGCTGGCTTGCAGCTCATCGTGGCGGTAGGCGAACTGCCGCTCGGCCAATGCCTCGTCCACGCCGGGCAGCACGCTGAGCCGGCCCAGCAGGCCGATCAACTCCTGGAACAGCAAGGCCGGCGGCAGCGGGTTGAAGGCGTCCAGGTGAGCCAAGCGCATCCGGTATTCGGCGATGCCCTGGCGCAGCATCAACTCCACCAGGTCCGCCAGGCCGCCGCCGGCGGACAGCACTCGCAAGCCGGCGCTGCCGGCCAGCCGCACTTGCAGCGTGCTTTGCAACTCCTCGATCAGCGCTCGCAACGTCTGGTGGGCGCGGCTGTCCAACAGCGGCGGGATGAAACGCGGGTCCAGCAACAGCGTCAGCGCGCTGCTGCGCCCCGCCACCCGGGCGAAGGGCAAGGCGGTTTCCTCGGCGCGCAATTGCGATTGCCAGCACAGCCGCGTCATCATGCGGCCGGTTTCCAGCGTCAGGCGGCGCGGCGAGCCCGGCGCGTCCAGGCCCACGCTGAGATCGGGCACCTCGGTGGCGGCGGCGCGGTAGCGCGCGGCCGCAGACGCGTCGCCAAAGGCCATTTCCGGGCCGCCGCAACCGGCGGCCGGCAGCGCCAGGCAGGCAATGTCGCCGGCCTGGGCGTCCGAGGTGTCCAGCGGGGCCGGCAAAGGGTCGTGAGCCGGCAGCGCGAACGGGGTGCCGTCCGGCAAAATGCCTTCGGCCGCGCGCAGGCCCAAGCGGCCGAGCCCCAAACCGTCGCTGTCCACATCCAGCAGGGAAAAGCCCCAGCCATGGTTGGAGGTCTGACGCAGGCGCAGGCCGAACTGATGAGCCAAGTGGCGTTCCTGCTGCTGAAAATGCTGGGTTTCTATCAACATGCCGTCGCTCCAGGCGACGGGTCCTACTGGCAAAGCGCTCATGGGCTTTCCTCCAAATGGGCGATGGGCGCCTTGCGCGTCTTGCGCCAAGGCTTGCGGGAGGGCTTGGCCGGCGTCGGCGACGTGGCCGGGGCCGACGCGGAGACGTCCGCCAATGGGGCGGCGGCGGGCCGCAGAGCGTCGACAATGCGGTTGCGCTCCAGCAGCACCGCCAAATGGATCAGCTGGCGGCCGTCCACCCGGATGCGCAGCGGCGCGTAGCCGGGCGGCTTGTTGGCGAAATCGGCGTCCGCCAACAGCCAGACCGGGTCCGAGCCGGACGCCGGCAGCAGTACTTGCTGCACCTGGTTGGGCGCCACCACGTGGCGGGATTCGGCCGCCACTTCCCGGCCGCGCTGGGCGCAGCTGGAATCCTCCAGCCCGGCAGGCGGCAGCCAGTTGGCTTCTCGCACCACGTACAGGCAGACCTGCACCGGCCGCGGTCCGCCGCCGCTGTTGTTGAGCTGGCCGCCGCCCACCAGGGTGACGTGCAACTGGCGCGGCCCGTCGTCTCCGCGCGAGGAAAACAGCGAAGAGCAGCCTGCCAGACCAGCCAGCGCGCACAGCAGCAGCGCGCGCCGGACAAAGGGAAAAGAGATCATTAGCTCAAGGTCATGGTGATGGTCTGGGAAGGCGCCACCGTCTGCCCGGCGGTGTTCTGGTTATTGGGCAGATTGGTGTCGGTCAGCCGCGTCTGCGGCGCGCCCTGGATCAGCACCTTGCCGGAGCCGGTCACGTGGCGGGACAGCGCCGCCACCGTGCCGGAGGCCACCCCACCCATGGAGCCACCCTCGTCGCCGTGAGTCATCGGAATGATGGTGTTGAGGTTGTGCACCGGGCCGCCGGCGTAAATGATGGTCGGCACATTGGGCACCGCCTCCGGCTTGTTGGCGATATTGGCGTAGGTGGACGGAATCCCCAGCGGCGGGGTCTTGCAGACGTCGGAAGCCGCGAGGGCCATGCCGCCGGCGGAACAATTGGCGAACATCGCATTTCTCCTTTAGGCAACGTGAATCTGGCCGGCGTCGAGCTTCAACAGCGAAGCCGAACTCAGCGCCGTGCTCTTGGCGTGCAGCCCCATGTGGCGGTCCGCGTGCAGCAACAGACTGCCGCAGTGCTCGGCGTCGGTGCCGCCGATATGGGTCTGCCGCTCCTGCGCCGCGGTGGCGATGGCCTGGGCGCGGCTGTTGAGCTGCCGGCCGCTCAGGCTCAGCTCGCCGTCGGCGCACAGATGCAGTTCGGCGGCGTGCAGTTGCACGCTGGCCGCGCCCAGTTCCAAGCGGCAAACCCCGCCCGGCTGCGGGCGCTCCAGGATGGCCAACACCCAGCAAGCCTCATCCGCCGCAGCCAGTTGCACCAGATCGCCGCGTTGCGGCCGCACCAGGCAACTGAAGGCGGCGCGCGCCTGGCGCAGCGCGCCGGACGGCAGCCGGACCAGCCATTCGCCGTCCTTCTCGCCTTGCGCGCATACCCGCGCCGGCAGCCATTCCTGGCTGGGTCGCTGCGTAGGCGTGCCCACGCGCAGCGCGCGCAGCACTGGATCGGACTCGGCCGGAGTTTCGGCCCAGGCCAGGGCGCTTTCTTGCATCCATGTCATCATGCGGCTCCTCTAGGTCCGGGCTGCGCCTGTTGCCGCCAAGCCCGGTCTTGCTCAAGTTTGCTATCGTCGAACAGCGCGCCGGCGGTGTCGGCCGCGCTCCATGCGCCGCGCGGCTGGCCTACCAGCCGGCCCCCGCGGCAGTCGCAGCCGGACAACTTCACCGACTGCAGCGCGGCGCCGCTGGCGTCCAGTCCGCGCAGATTGGCGCCTGACAGGTTGACCTGCTCCAGCCGCGCCTGCCGCAGCGATAGCCGCGGCGCGTTCAATTGCTCAAAAGCGCAATCCTCCAAGCGCGCGCCGTCAAACATGGCCTGCTCCAGATCCGCCTCGCGCGTCTGCACTCGGCGCAGCCGGGCCTGGTCGAAACTGGCGCCGACCAGGCGGCTGGAGCGGATGGCGCCGCCGTTCCAGACACTGTGCGACCAGGCCGCCTGTTTCAGTTCGCAGTGGTCCAGCGCCATATGCTCCAGTTCGCAATCTATCCAGCGCGCGTTCAAGCCGCGGCAGGCGCTCAGCGCCACGCGCCGCGCCTGGCTTTGGCCGTGAATGAAGTTGTGCAGCTCGGCCTCCTCCACGCTAAAGCCGTCCAGCTGATTGCGTATCCAGGCGCTGTCCGACCAGCAGCCGCCTTGCAGCCGCCATTCCCGCAGCCGGCAGTCGACGAAAGAGCCGTGCTCGCTGCGAACATCGCTGACGCGCCAGCCAGCGGCGTCCAATTCCACGCAGGAAAAATCCCGTTGCCGCCCGCCTCGCCACTGGGCCCCGGACGCAATCACCCGCTGCCAGCCCACCCGCTCCAGCTCGCACTCCTCCCAGACGCAGTCGATGAACTGGCTGTCGGCGCAACCCATCTCATGCCAGACGCAACGCTCGAAACGATTGGTTTCGAAGCGGCAATTGACGAAGCGCGCTTCCTTAAAGCGGCACTGTCGCCAGTGCACGCGCTCGAAACTGCAATCGATGTAGACCACGCGGCTCAGCGTCTCCGCCGGCGGCGCGTCGAATCGCCGCCCTTCCACCACGGCGGGCAACGCTCCGGCCAGCTCCCGCAACGAGGCCTCCCGCGCCGCGCTCATTGCGCCCTCCTCGGCCAATCCTGGCGCCCGGTTTCCAAATTGCCGCGCCAGCCCCCGCTGGACGGCGGCTGCATCCAGGCGGTTTTGGCGTCGATCAGATTGCAGCCCTCCATCCGGCTCTCGCTCAGGCTTGCGCCGTAGAACAGCGCGTCCTTCAACGCGCAAGCTTCGAAGCGGGCTCGTTCCAGCTTGGCGTGGGTGGCGTTAAGGCCGTCCAGCGCGCAGCTCCGCCACAACGAATCCGGCGCCCGCAAGCGTTGCGCGTGCAGTTGCGGGCAGGCGCAGTGCTCAATCCGCAGTTGCGCAGCGTCCAGATCCTGCCAACTGCAAGACAGCAGCTCGCAGTCTTCCAGCCGCGCCTGGCGCAGCGAGCTGCCGTGGGACACCACGCCGAAACGCTGCTGGCAGCGCTGCCAGACGCTGGCGGACAGGTCCGTGTCCAGCGCGCTGAACTTCAACAGCCGGCATTGCCGCCAGCCGCTACGCGGCAGTTGGCACTCCACTAGCCCCAGTCCGTCGGCTTGTACCCCGGTGAAATGCCAATCCTCCGCGCGAACCCGGCACCAATTGACCTGGTCCCAACGCAGCTGGCCAACCCGGCCGCCGGCGCCGCCCTCGCCCTGCACCGTGACCGCGCGCCAGGCGCCGCCGTTAATCGCGATGTCGTCCAGCCGGCAATCCTCTATGCCCAACTGCGCCAGTTCGACGCCATTCCAAACGCTGGCGCCCAGATTGCAGCGGTTCAGACCGCCGCCGGTCCAGCGCACCGCGTCCAGCACGGTGCCGGCCAGCGAGCAATCGACGAACTGCACCTGTTCCAGCCGGCATTGCCGCCAACGGCCGTGGTCCAATTTGCAGCGTTCGAAGCGCACCTGGCTTAGCTCGTGGCCGTCGAAAATCAGGCCGCTCAGGTCGGCGTCGCATATGGTCAACTCGCTCCAGGGGCCGCGTTCGCCTTGCAGCCGCTCGCGCCAGTTCTCCCCGTCGGCCGCCGCTTGCGGCAGGCCGGCCAAGGCGTTTTCATTGGCGCGAACAAAGGACTGCAGCCGGGTTTGCGCCGCCTGCGCCTCGCGCAAGGCCTTGTGATTTTGTTCCAGCCGCGCGCGGATCTCGGCGCGGTCGCGCGCGGGCGGCGCGAAGCGCGGATGGTCAGCGGAGTCGAGTATCTGCTCCCAGACCCAGCCGCGCGCTGGATCCGGCATCAGCGCGTGATCGGCCAACAGCAAGGGGTCTTGATCGTCCAAGCGGGAGCGGCGCTCAGCGAAGGCGGCCAGCTCCGCCGGCCGTTCAGGTTCGGCGGCGTCCTTGAAGCCCAGCGCCAGCCGGCCGACGCCGTCGTCCAATACATAATCCAGCGGTAGAAAGCCGTTCCACCACATCACGCCCAGGTCCGCGTCCGGCAGCAGCCACACGGTTTGCAATGCCAGTTCCGGCCGTTCGTCCAGCGGGCCGTCCCCCCGCCCCGCCAGCAACAGCGGCCGCACAGCCGGCAACCGTCCCTGGACTTCTCCGCCGCGAAAGCCGCTAAGCGCGAACGGCGCTTGAGCCGGCCAGCAGGCCTGGTCCGACCACTGGTCCGGCGCCGCCTGCTGGAAAAAGCGCAGATCGGTGGCCGCCGGCCATCCCATATGGCTGCCGTCGTCCGCCATTGCTTGCGGCGAGCCGGCGAAGCGCGGCTGCCATTGGCGGCGCTCCGGCCAATCGCTGCCCAACGGCCCCATCGCCGCCAGCGGCGCCGGGCTCACGTTCAAGCCGCGGACCCGTTGCAAAGGCGGCGACGCGTGGCGTTGGCCGAAAGGATTTTCGCCTTGCAGGCCGGCCGCCGCCTGGCGCGGGTCCAGCGCCAGGCTGGCCTCGACGCGTCCGCCGTCCATACGCGGCTGCGCCCGGCAGCTCGCGATCTTGCGCACGCCGCCCAGCTCGGCCTCGGCCAGCCAGTCCAATACGCCGACGCCGGCCGCCGGGCCGCGATAATGCGCGCTGCCCAGCAGCAGCCATTCGGCGCGCAGCTTGGGCATTGCCGGTTCGAACAGCGGCAGCGCCGGCTTGGCCGCCTTGATCGCCTCCCAGCACGCGGCCTCGTGCGCCAGGATGAAGGGATCGCTCAGGCGGAAACCGATGCCGACGCCGATGCGCAACATGGCTTGGGAACCGATCTGGGTGCGCGACGAGGAAACAAGCGCCGCCTGGGGTTTGATATGACGCAAGGGCATCAGCTTTTGACCTCCATGCCGACTTTTTTCAGATCCACGCCGGTGTCCGAGTAGGAGGCGCCGGTGTAGGAGTATTCGAAACCGGTGGTGGAGCTGCTAAAGCCCTTGCAGCTGACTTCCGAGCCCACGGAACTGATGCTGGAACCTGTACTGGACATCTTGCTGCCCACCGCTTTGATTTCAGAACCGGTCAGCGAGGTGTCGCTGCCTGTCAGGGACACCGACACGCCGGTAGTGGATATCGAGCAGCCAGTGACGCTAGCGTCGGACCCGGTGGTGGACATCTTGCTGCCGGTGACACTGGTGGACGAGCCAGTCGTCGACATATCCGTGCCGGTCACGCTGATTGAAGTCCCCGTGTCCGACATCGAAGTACCGGTTACGCTCTTGGAGGTACCGGTGACCGAGCAGCTATTGCCGGTCACGCTGGTGGAGGTGCCGGTATAGGACGAAGACACGCCGGTCATGCTTTGCGACATGCCGGTGGCCGATACGCTGGTGCCCGTCATCGAGGTGGACACGCCGGTCATGCTCTGAGAGGTGCCGGTCACCGAGGTGCTGGTGCCGGTCAGGCTGGTGGACACACCGGTAAAGCTGGTGGACACCCCGGTGAACCCTGTCGAGATTCCGGTGAAGCTGGTGGAAACACCCTTTAAACTGGTGTCCACCCCGGTGAAACCGGTGGAGACGCCGGTAAAGCTGGTCGACACCCCGGTAAAGCGGGTGGACAAGCCGGTAAAGCTGGTCGATACCCCGGTAAAGCTGGCCGACAGGCCGGTGAAGGACACCGACACCCCCGTGAAACTGATCGAAGCCCCAGTGACCGAAGTGGACGTGCCCTTGACCGAGATGTTCTTGTCCTGGCCCACCGCCTCCGAGCTGTTGCGCTCGGTGGTCTGCTGCATGTCGCGCTCGGCGTGCACCATCACCCGCTCGGCGCCGCGCTGGTCGTCGAAAGTGATCTGGCTGGCGTTGCTGTAGCGGCCCTGCTTCAAGGAGCGGGTCACCAGGCCGGTGTAGCGGATGTCTTTCGGCAAGTCATACGGCGTGGGGTTGTCGCCGTTGTAGACGATGCCGGTCACCATGGGCCGGTCCAGATCGCCGTCCACATAAGTGACCAGCACTTCCTGACCCACCCTCGGCATCGCCAGCACGCCCCAGCCTTTGCCGGCCCAGGCTTGCGACACCCGAATCCAGCACGAGGCGTCCTCCTCCTGCGTCTTGTAGCGGTCCCAGTGGAAGTGCACGCGGATGCGACCCAGCTTATCGGTATGCACTTCCGCGTTCACCGGCCCCACCACCGTCGCGCTCTGGATGCCCGGCAGAATCGGCTTGGGCGTCAGCCGCAGCGGCCGGAACGGCCGGTCATCCCGCATCGCGCGGAACACGCACATCACATTGCGGCCTTGGCCGCTGCTGTCCGGCCCGTCTTGCAAAAAGGTCAGCTCGCTGGCCGCCACGTAGTAGCGGCGGTTGCGCGCCGCATCCGGGTGGCCCTCCAGCGTGAAAGCGCCGCCAGTGGCCAGCCCGCGGGCGTTGGCCGTGCCGGTGAGCTGGTGGGAATCCGCCTGCAGCGCCTCCAGCCGCAGCCGCGCCAGCCGGTCGCCGCCAGCCTGATCGCTATAGCCCGCGCCGTAGTCGTAGTGCTCCAGCCGGATGCCGTCCAGGCTGGTCTGGGTCTCCTGGGCGTCGCTGTCCAGGCGGTTGGACGGCGCGTGGTAGTCGAAGTCGCGCAGCGCGACATTGGTCGGCCTCACCCGCCGCGTGCGTTGCAGCCGCTGCACGCCTTCCCGGCCCGGCACCGGGCGGAATTCGTCGCCGTCCGGCAGGAAGCGCAGCCGGCCGTAGCCGGCGGCCAGGTCGTCGAAACGCTGGGTGTCGGACAGCACCACCACATGGCGCTCCGGCTGGTGCTCGACCCAGAAGTAAATGCCCTCGTCCTCCAGCAGCCGCTTGACGAAGTTGAGGTCGGACTCCAGGAACTGCACGCAGTATTCGCGTGGTTCGTAGGCGTGCTCCAGCTCAAAGCGGAAGTCCGGCCGCTGATGCTCGCCGAACACCTGCTCGACGATCTGCGGCACCGTCAGTTGCTGGAACACCCGGCAGTTCTGGTTCTCGGCCAGGAAGGACAGCCAGCTGCCCAGTTCCAGCGTGTAGGTGTAGCGGTCCTGGGTCTGGCCGCTGTCGTAGCCGCCCAGCACCTGGCAGTGGAAGGGCCGGACGCCTTCATCGCCCAGGTCGATGTCCACGGTCAGTTGCGAGCCGAGCAGGCTGTCCAGGTCCAGCGCCGGATCGGCGCAGGCGATGTCGAGCTGATAGCTGGGTTCCTGCGACAGACGTTCGTCCGCCTTGAAGCTCAGCGCGACGCTGTCCGCCTCCAGCAAAGGGCTGTGCAGTTCGATCAAGCGCATGTCCGCTCTCCTTTTCGGTGTCCAAGGCTTGGGCGCGTCATCAGCTTTTCACCTGCATGCCCAGCTTTTTCAGATCCACGCCGGTGTCCGAGTAGGACGCGCCGGTATAGGAATAGCTGACCCCGGTGGTTGAGCAACTGGAGCCTGTACTGGACAGGCTGGAGCCGGTGCTGCTGACCGAGGAGCCGGTGGTGGACATGCTGGAACCGGTGACGCCGGTGGCCGAACCGGTGGCCGAAACAGAGCAGCCGGTCACGCTGACGGAAGCACCGGTGGTGGACACAGAGCAACCGGTCACGCTGGCGGAGGAACCAGTGGTGGACATCGAGCAGCCAGTCACGCTGGTGGACGAGCCGGTGGTGGACATCGAGGTGCCGGTGATGCTGGTGGACGAGCCCGTGTCCGACATCGAAGTGCCGGTCACGCTCTTGGAGGTGCCGGTGACCGAGCAGCTATTGCCGGTCACGCTAGTAGAGGTGCCGGTATAGGACGAAGACACGCCGGTCAAGCTTTGCGACATGCCGGTGGCCGACACGCTGGTGCCCGTCATCGAGGTGGACACGCCGGTCATGCTCTGAGAGGTGCCAGTCACCGAGGTGCTGGTGCCGGTCAGGCTGGTGGACACACCGGTAAAGCTGGTTGATACACCGGTGAACCCCGTCGAGATTCCAGTGAAGCTGTTGGACACGCCGATAAAACTGGTGTCCACCCCGGTGAAACCGGTGGAAACGCCGGTAAAGCTGGTCGACACCCCGGTAAAGCTGGTGGACAGGCCGGTAAAGCTGGTCGATACCCCGGTAAAGCTGGCCGACAGGCCGGTGAAGGACACCGACACCCCCGTGAAACTGATCGAGGCGCCGGTAACCGAGGTCGTGGTTCCTTTCACATCGATGTTCTTGTCCTGGCCCACTGCCTCCGAGCTGTTGCGCTCGGTGGTCTGCTGCATGTCGCGCTCGGCATGCACCATCACCCGCTCGGCGCCGCGCTGGTCGTCGAAAGTGATCTGGCTGGCGTTGCTGTAGCGGCCCTGCTTCAAGGAGCGGGTCACCAGGCCGGTGTAACGGATGTCTTTCGGCAAGTCATACGGCGTGGGGTTGTCGCCGTTGTAGACGATGCCGGTCACCATGGGCCGGTCCAGATCGCCGTCCACATAAGTGACCAGCACTTCCTGACCCACCCTCGGCATCGCCAGCACGCCCCAGCCTTTGCCGGCCCAGGCTTGCGACACCCGAATCCAGCACGAGGCGTCCTCCTCCTGCGTCTTGTAGCGGTCCCAGTGGAAGTGCACGCGGATGCGACCCAGCTTATCGGTATGCACTTCCGCGTTCACCGGCCCCACCACCGTCGCGCTCTGGATGCCCGGCAGAATCGGCTTGGGCGTCAGCCGCAGCGGCCGGAACGGCCGGTCATCCCGCATCGCGCGGAACACGCACATCACATTGCGGCCTTGGCCGCTGCTGTCCGGCCCGTCTTGCAAAAAGGTCAGCTCGCTGGCCGCCACGTAGTAGCGGCGGTTGCGCGCCGCATCCGGGTGGCCCTCCAGCGTGAAAGCGCCGCCAGTGGCCAGCCCGCGGGCGTTGGCCGTGCCGGTGAGCTGGTGGGAATCCGCCTGCAGCGCCTCCAGCCGCAGCCGCGCCAGCCGGTCGCCGCCAGCCTGATCGCTATAGCCCGCGCCGTAGTCGTAGTGCTCCAGCCGGATGCCGTCCAGGCTGGTCTGGGTCTCCTGGGCGTCGCTGTCCAGGCGGTTGGACGGCGCGTGGTAGTCGAAGTCGCGCAGCGCGACATTGGTCGGCCTCACCCGCCGCGTGCGTTGCAGCCGCTGCACGCCTTCGCGGCCCGGCACCGGGCGGAATTCGTCGCCGTCCGGCAGGAAGCGCAGCCGGCCGTAGCCGGCGGCCAGGTCGTCGAAACGCTGGGTGTCGGACAGCACCACCACATGGCGCTCCGGCTGGTGCTCGACCCAGAAGTAAATGCCCTCGTCCTCCAGCAGCCGCTTGACGAAGTTGAGGTCGGACTCCAGGAACTGCACGCAGTATTCGCGTGGTTCGTAGGCGTGCTCCAGCTCAAAGCGGAAGTCCGGCCGCTGATGCTCGCCGAACACCTGCTCGACGATCTGCGGCACCGTCAGTTGCTGGAACACCCGGCAGTTCTGGTTCTCGGCCAGGAAGGACAGCCAGCTGCCCAGTTCCAGCGTGTAGGTGTAGCGGTCCTGGGTCTGGCCGCTGTCGTAGCCGCCCAGCACCTGGCAGTGGAAGGGCCGGACGCCTTCATCGCCCAGGTCGATGTCCACGGTCAGTTGCGAGCCGAGCAGGCTGTCCAGGTCCAGCGCCGGATCGGCGCAGGCGATGTCGAGCTGATAGCTGGGTTCCTGCGACAGACGTTCGTCCGCCTTGAAGCTCAGCGCGACGCTGTCCGCCTCCAGCAAAGGGCTGTGCAGTTCGATCAAACGCATGCGGTTTCTCCCGGGATGGCGGATTCGGCCGGCGCGGGCGGCGGCAACGGCACGCCCTCCCCGTCGTCGAAAATCAATTCCAGCTTGTCGGCGGCGCTCAAGCGCACGCTGCGCAAGGCGCGGTCGGCGGCGCGCGCTTCCAGCACGCCGCGGGCGATGGCCGGCATCACTCGCTGGCGGAGCAAGTCGCCCACCGCGCGGCCGCTGGCCGGGTGCCTGGCCACCGCGCGGGCGATCCAGTCCGCGGCCTCGGCGTCGGCGCGCCAAGCCAGGCCATTGGCGCTCAGGCGCAAGCCGATGTCGTCCAAAGCCTGGCGCGCGATGCCGGCCAAGGCCGGTTCGTCCAGCGGCCGGAAGGCCACTACCCGCATCCGAGCCAATAGGGCCGGCGCGAAACGGCGCTGCAAGCGTTCGCGCGCCAGCGCGTCCAGCCGGGACTGCGAGACTTCGGGCTCCGCCGCGCAAGCAGCCTCGATTTCGGCGTCGCCCAGATTGCTGGTCAGCAAAATCAGGCAGTTGCGGAAGTTGATGTGCCGCCCTTCGCCGTCCTCCATCCAGCCCTGGTCGAACACTTGGTAGAACATTTCGTGCACGTCCGGGTGGGCGCGGTCGAACTCGTCCAACAAGAGCACGCTGTAGGGTTTCTTGCGCACCGCCTCGGTCAGCCGGCCTCCTCGGCCGTAGCCGACATAGCCCGGCGGCGCCCCTTTCAGCGTGGACACAGTGTGGGCTTCCTGGAATTCGTTCATATTGAAGCGCAAGAGATTGCGCTCGCCGCCAAACAGCGCCTGCGCCAACTCAGCAGCGGTCTGACTCTTGCCGGTGCCGGTGGGGCCGGCCAGCAACATCACCGCCAGCGGCCGGCGCGGATCGCCCAGGCCGGAGTGCGCCACTTGCAGCGCCTCCACGATGGCGTCCAGGCCGCTCTCCTGGCCCCGTATCCGCTGGTTCAGCCCTTCGCGCAGGGCCATCAGGCGTCTCGCCTCGTCTTGCGCCATCTGAGTGACCGGCACCTGGGTCCACTCCGACAGCACTTCGGCGATGGCGTGAGCGTCCACCCAAGGACGCACCAGCCGATCGGCCCCGCTCAGGGCTTCGGCCCGCTCAGAATCGCCGGCGCCCGCTTCCAGATCGCCCAGCCAGGCGCCCACTTCGGCGCGCTGCTCGCTCAGGGCCGCGTCCAGTTCGTCGGCGCGCGCGGCGGTGTCGGCGCGTTCCCGCTCCAGTTCCGCCGTGTCTTCCGGCGTGGACAGCCCCAGCCTCGCATCGCTGGCGCGCCAGTTCAGCGCTTGTTCCAGCGTCATGGCGCGGTGACGCAGCCGGTCCAGCGCCGCCGGCTGGCAGCTCTGGCTCATCGCCACCCGCGCGCAAGCGGTGTCCAGCAGGCTGATGGCTTTGTCCGGCAACTGCCGCGCCGGCAGATAACGGCGCGACAGCGTCACCGCCGAGCGCAAGGCGGCGTCGGCGATGCGTACGCCGTGATGGCCTGCGAAGCGCGGCGCGATCATGCGCAGCATGTCCACAGCGGTATCGTCGTCCGGCTCGTCCACCGCCACGGTCTGGAAACGGCGCACCAGGGCGGCGTCCGGCTCGATGAACTGCTTGTACTCCGCCCAGGTGGTGGCGGCCACCATGCGCAGCTGGCCGCGCGCCAACATCGGTTTGATCAGGTTGGCGGCGTCGCCGGTGCCGGCGTTGCCGCCGGCGCCGATCAGGGTATGGGTTTCGTCGCAGAACAGAATCACGGGAGCCGGGGACGCGATCACCGCGTCTATCACCGAGCGCAGCCGCTGCTCGAACTCGCCGCGCGCGCCGGCGCCGGCTTGCAGCCTGGCCACGTCCAGGGCCCAGATTTGCGCGCCGCGCAGGCCGGGCGGCACTTCGCCCCGATGAATGCGCTGAGCCAGCGCCTCGGCCACCGCGGTCTTGCCCACGCCGGCCTCGCCCACCAGGATGGGGTTGTTCTGCCGGCGCCGAGACAGCACGTCGATCACCGCGCGTAATTCGGCGTCGCGGCCTATCACCGGATCCAGCTCGCCGGCGGCCGCCTGCTCGCTCAGGCTCACCGCCCATTGCCGCAGCACCGCGCCCGGGTCGGCGGCTTCTCCGGCGGCGGCTTGCGAGACAAGCGCGTCGGACGCTTCCGGCCAAGCGCCGGCCAGCGCCTCGTAACGCTCGACAATATCGTCCAGCGACAACTTCGCCAGCGCCTGGCCCACTCTATGCTGCAGCCAGCGCCGCGTCGGCTCTTCGTCCAGCCAGGCCAGCAAGAGATGGCCGCTGCGCACCTTGGCGGCCGGCGCGGCCACCTGGCTCCAGCTGATGGCTGGCGCCACGCTGCGCTCCAGCGCCGGCGAGATGTCGCGCAGCGATTCTCCGCCGGCTTCGGCGGCCTCCAGCGCCTTGCCCACGCGTTGCAGCGCGGCGGCCGGATCGCAATCCAGCGCCTCCAGCAAGAGCGCGACGTCGCCGCCGCCTCGGCGCAGCAGGCAGAGCAGCCAATGATCTAAATCCACCAGCGCGTGCCGGCGCGAGCGCCCCAAGGCGGTGGCTTCCACCAAGGTGTCGTATGCGGTTGGGCCTAAGCGGCCGAAGATGCGTTCTCGGTTCACAGCGGATCCTGGAATGATTCATACACGGTGAGAGTCCGGAGCGAGACGCCGGGGCGGGACCATGCGTCCACCCCCAGGCGCATGCGCCCCACCTTGCCTGCCAGTTCCGGCCGGGTGCGGACCTGGACCTTGATGACCGGAGCGGCCCGGCCATCGGCGAAATCGGCGGCGACGGCGAACATCGCCAGCACCGCGGGCGAGCCGCGCCGCCAGCGGGCAAACTCGGAGGCGTCGATCGGCCCTATGGTGATGTCCAGCGCGTGCTGGGCGTCCCAGATCCGGCTGCCGACGCGCCAGTTTCCCAGCCGGCGCGGCCCCCCGACGCCGCGCAGCGGTATCCAGCGCCCCTGGCGCGGGGACAGGCGCACCGGCGCGCCGAAATAGCCGGCCAGGATTTTTCGCAAGTCCGCCAACGAACGGCGCGGCGCGTGATAAGCGCCGGGATGGCTGCGACGGCAGGCGGCGGCGTGCGGGTCCAACAGAGACTCCGCGTCCGGCGCGGCGCCGGCCAATGCGGCGACGCGTTCAGCGAAGGGGTGGCGACCGCGCTCGTAGCCCAGCGCCGGGTGCATCGCCGCGCGGGCGGCGTAATGCAACCAGGCCAGATCGCCGCAAGCCAGATTGACGAAGCGTTCGAAGGCGGCGTTGCGCTCCAGCCGGCGCTCGTGCAGCGCGTGCTCGGTGATGTGCAGCGGCAAGGGGCCGTAGGGCGCGAATAGACCGAAATGGCGGCACACCACGCTGACGCGCGGCGCGGCGTCGTCCTCAGCTTCCTCCACCCTCACCCCGCTGATTTCGCTGCTGGCGAAGTGCATGTCGGCGGCCTGCTCCAGGCCCAGCCAGTCCGGCCGGCGGCGCAGCCGGCTTGCCGCGGACGCGTCCGGCAAACGCCATTGCCAGGTTTCGACGCGGCGCATCAGTTCGAAGAAAGTGCGCTGCGGGCTCAGCTCCCGGATCATCTGCTGCCGTTTCATTGCAGTTCTCCGTCTGGGCGCAGGGTATTGCCATGCCGGCTGACCAGCTCGCCGTCCAGCCGCAGGCTGACCTCGATGCCGTCGTTGAGCGTGACCGCCTGGGCCAGGGCCTGCGCCAGCAGCCGGCCGAACAGCCAGCCGCCTCGGTCCGCGTGCATCACGGCGGCAATGTCGATGTCCACCAGGGCGGCGCGCACCAGGGCTTGCGGCGAGCTCCGGCCTGCGGGCAAAAAGCCGGCTTGCAGATGCGCGGCCTTCAGGCTGTCTATGCGCTGCCGGTCCAGCGCCAGCTCCGGCTGAGCGGCCAGCCGCAGTTGTTCTGTCAGCCGAGCGCTGATGTCTTGACGGCCGGCGCCGCGCAAGCTGAGCGGATTCAAGCCGATATGGGCCACCGCTTGCCAGCAGCGCTCCTGGTCCGGGATCGGCCGCGGCGCGCTGGCAGGCCACAGGCATTCCAGCCGCGCCACCGCGCCGCCCTCGGCCCGCAGCTCCGCGGCAGGCAAGTCCTCTGGCCGCCAACCGCGGTCCGCCACCAGCGCGCGCCCGGTCAGCGTGGCGATGTCGTCCAGACCGATGTCGCCGGCGCAGGCGGAAATGGTGATCAAATCGTGGCTGCCCAGTGTGTCGGGGCGCGCCTGTCGCGGGCCCTCGCTCTGGAGCGCCGGCTCGCGGCGCAACGAGTAGCGCGCCGCTGCCGGGCCGCTCTGGTAGCCGCCGGCGTCCAGAGCCGGCCGCGCTTCGCGAGAACGGCCGTTGCTATCGCACACATTGACTTCCAGCAAGCGCCACAAGTGGTGCTCCGCCGGCCGCATCCGGTCCACCGGAATCCATTGTTCGGTCTGGTTCGGGTCGTAAGGCACCGGGTCCAGCCGCTTGGGGTAGAGATTGATTGCCGGGGTGGCGAACAGACGGAACTGGTCCGCGTCGACTTCGCCTATCAGATCCAGCGGCGCCTGGCGCAAAGCCAGGATCAGCTCGAAGCCGCGCGCCGACGGCGCCCGCGCCGCCAAAGCCGCCAGCGCGTCCAATTCCACGCTGAGCAGCCGCGCCGGCTGGGCGAAGTATTCGCGCAGCAGCCGCAAGCCCGGCAAACCGCCCGCGTCGGCGGGCAGCAGCGCCTCGGCCTCGTCGGCCGCGGACAGGCGCAGGCCGCTGAGCGGCAACTCCAGCAGGACTTCGCCGCCGCGCCCGTCGTCGGCCGTGGCGTACCAGGCGCCGACGTCGGCCAACATGGCCCGGTGCAGCGCGTAAGCGCGCGGCAGATCGCCGGCCAAGCTCAATTGCAAGGGTTTGGCGCCGCCTTCCACGGCGGCCAGGTCGCCCAGCGCCACCGTGCCCTCCAGCTTGAAGCTCAGTCGCAAGGCGGCCTGGGACGAGGCCAGCCGCCGCGCCAGTTCGGCGGATATCCGGGCCAAGCCGCGGCCGCATTCCGCTCGTTCCAACCTAAGCGGCAACAGCGTCACTTCGCGCCCGGTGGAGAAAGTGACGGGCCGGGCCGCGCCCGGCAGCGTCGCCTGGATCAGCGTGCCGCGCGGCATGCTGCGGCCGCGAAAGGCCTCAGGCGAAGCAAAGTCCGGATGGAAGGCGAAACTGCTGATCGCCGGCGTGGCGCTGAGATAAAGCGGGCAGACCTGGGCCAGCGCCTGACGCGCGAATTCGGCGCATTCCAAGTCCAGCCGGGTTTGCACTCGGGCCGACAGAAAAGCCACGCCTTCCAGCAGACGCTCGACAAAGGGGTCCGCTACCGAATTTGGCCGTAAGCCGAGCGCCGGAGCGATCTGCGGATGCTCGCGGGCGAAACGCGCGCCGGCTTCGCGCAGATGGCGCAATTCATTATTGTAGTGATCGAGGAAATTCATCCGGCTACCCCCGCCTCCGCCGTGCGCGGCAGGCCAAAATAGCCGTCCAGATAGTTAAGCGTCAGGCAAAGCCGCAATGTTTCTCCGCCTTCGCGGGTCTGTGCGGCCACGTCGAAATACAGCAGTTGCCGCGCAAGCGGCCCGCTGCCGGCGCGCGCGCTCACTTCCACGCGCTCCGGGTCCAGCCTCGGCTCGAAGCGGCGGATCGCGTCGCGAATGTGAGCGCAGACACGCGCCGGGTCGATCAGGCTGGACTTCCTCTCCGCCAGCGGCGGCCGCCCATAGTTCCACACCGAAGTCTCCAGCTGGCTGCCCGGCGCCAGCGGCAGGCGCGCGCCGCGCAGCGCGGCGTTCATCAAGTGCGCCAGATCGCGCGCGATGCTGACGGCGAGCGTCTCTCGCCCGGCGCGGGCGGACAGTTGGTCGAATAATCGTGGCGTCATGGCTGCCCGGCGCCGCCTGAGCGGCGCCGTCCCGATAGTGATAGAGAAGAAGGCCGGAAAGACCCGGCTCAAATGGCTTAAACCGCGGCGTTCAGCTTCAGGTCGTAACCGGCCTTGATCACCGCGCCCATGGTTCCGTCGTTACGCTGTTCGCGATATTCGAACTCGATCTTGGCGAAGTTGATCTTGATCTCGTCGGTGGGGAGCACGCTTTCCACATCGCCGCTGCCGTGGCCCATGATGGCGTAGGGCATATTGCCCAGCGTGCGGAACGAGGACACCAGGCCGCTGGCGAAGGTGATGATCATGAAGTCCTGCTGCCCGTTGCCGGACTTGCGGCAGATCAACTTGGCGCGCGGGATGTGCTCGCCGGTGGCGCACATCAGGAACAGCTTGGGCGAGGCCTTGTTCGAAACCATGCGGAACTCGAAGTCTTTCATTTCCACCTTGCCGGCGCCGCCGCCGCTGCCGAAGCCCCATTTACCCGAGTTCTCCTCGGCCCATTGCCAGCTTTGGATCTGGATCAGGCCCGAGTACTGCTGGTCAGTTGATTCCCCTTCGACTCCTTCAATTTGTAGAAAGTAGTCAACCAATGCATTTGCCATGTTGCGATACTCCGAAAAAAAGTGATGGACATGTCAGACCTGAAATGGAATGCAAGCGCCGGGGCGACTCAGGTCGTTCCCGCCCCGCGCCAAACCGGCCGCCGTCAAACCCCGCTCACAGCTTCGAAAGCTGGGGAGAAACGAGCCGAAAACGCTTGAAAAAACGCAATGCGCGAGCGACGCTTGAGCCTTTGGAAACGGCTTCCAACGCGGCTTCACCAACACGCGGCGAACCTGGAGCGGCTTCTCAGCGGGCACCCTCCTGCTTGGCCGACGGCAGTTTGGAAACCAGCCGCAGCGACACGGTCAAACCTTCCAGCTGAAAGTGCGGCCGCAGGAAGAACTGAGCGCGGTAATAACCCGGGTTGTCCGGTAGTTCATCCACCAGCACCTCGGCCGCGGACAAGGGACGCTTGGATTTGGTGATCTCGCTGGAAATGCTCGGATCCCCGTCCACGTAGTTCATCAACCAGTCGTTGAGCCAGCGCTGAGTGTCTTCCCGCGATTTGAAGGAACCGATCTTGTCGCGCACGATGCACTTGAGGTAATGGGCGAAACGGCAGGTGGCGAAGATGTAGGGCAAGCGCGAGGACAGATTGGCGTTGGCGGTGGCGTCGTCGTCCTCGTACACCGCCGGACGGTGCACGGTCTTGGCGCCGATGAAGGCGGCCATGTCCGAGTTCTTGCGGTAAACCAGAGGCATCAGGCCGGATTCGGACAACTCATGTTCGCGACGGTCGGAGATGGCGATCTCAGTGGGGCAATGCAGCTCCACTTCCTTGTCCTGCGACGGCAGCACGAACTTGGGCAGCACTTCCACCGCGCCGCCGGACTCCACGCCACGGATCTTGGTGCACCAGCCGTAGGTGCTGAAGGCGCGGGTGATGTTGGCCGCCATTGCGTAAGCGGAGTTGGCCCAGCAAAAATCGCTGGCGCGGTTGGGATCCACCTTCTCCTCGAAACCGAACTCCTCTATCGGCTGGGTCTTGGGCCCGTAGGGCACCCGCGCCAGGAAGCGCGGCAGGGTCAGAGCCAGGTAACGCGAGTCGTTGCTTTCGCGCAGCCGGCGCCAGAAAGCGTATTCAGTGGAGGTGAAGATCTTGGACACGTCCCGCGGATTGCCCAATTCGCTCCAGTCGTCCATTTGCAGCAAGCTGGGCGCGGCGGCGGAGATGAAGGGCGTGTGCGCGGCGGCGGCGATCTTGGACATCTCGGTCAGCAAGGCCACATCCTGAGCGCTGTGGTCGAAGTGGTAGTCGCCAACCAGGCAGCCGAAGGGCTCGCCGCCGAACTGCCCGTACTCCTGCTCGTAGATCATCTTGAAGATCGGGCTTTGGTCCCACACCACGCCCTTATAACGGCGCAGGGTCTTGCCCAGCTCTTTCTTCGACACGTTCAGGTAGCGGATTTTCAGGTTCTCCGTGGTGTCGGTGTTGGACACCAGGTAATGCAGGCCGCGCCAGGCGCCTTCCAGCCTCTGGAAATGCTCGTTGTGCAATACCAGGGTGAGCTGTTCCGAGATCTTCCGATCCAGTTCGGCCACCAGTTGCTCCACCGTCTGCGCCACGTCTTCGCGCACCACCACCCGGCTGCGGCGCGCATAGGCCAGCAAGGTCTGTACCGCGCTTTGCACCGCTTCGGCGGCTTCATTGGTGCGCGGTCGGAAAGAACGGCGCAGGATGTCCTTCAATCCGTCGTCTACCGTCGTTTCGGTCTGCCCGGCCGCGGCCGGCGCCAGCATCTCGGCGTGGGTGCTCATTTCGCCTCCCCGTCGGCTTGGACCGCGTCGCCCGGCGCGGCGGCGTCGTCCGCGGGCGAATGCAGGTCTTTCAGCAGCTGCTCGATCAACTCCTCGGCCGCCACCTTGCCGTCCATATAAGTCAACAATTCCTTCAACTGGCTGCGCGCATCCAACAACACCGCCAGTTCAGGGATCTTTTTCACCACTTCGGCCGGCTCGAAAGACTCCATGGAATCGAAGCTCAAGTCGATCGGGATCAAGGTTCCGTCGTCGGTGATCACGTTCTTCACGTGGTAGCTGAGTTCCGGCGCAATCTGCGCCATCCGCAGGTCGAAGTTCTCCACGTCGATTTCCGTAAAACGACGGTCTTCTACCGCGCCCAGCGGCTCGGTGTTGTCGCCGGACAAGTCCGCCAACACCCCGGCCACAAATGGCAGCTCCACTTTTTTCTGCGAACCGTAAACTTCCACGTCGTATTCGATTTGCACGCGGGGCGCACGGCTTTCCCCAATGAACTTCTGCGCATCCTTCTGTCGCGCCATGGCATATGTCCTTTCCCTGATATTGGTTGACTACCCTTGTGAAGACCGGGGGCGATCCAATTTCGCCACCAGCGCATCCGATTCGGCGAACAACTCCGCCATCAACTCCTCAAAACCCGCGCCCAACATCCTCTTGGCGCGCAGCAAAAAAATCGGCGCCGGATGTCCTGGCTCGTGTTCGCGGAAATACGCGACGATCAAGTCCAGCGCCGCCGCCACCTCCTCCCGGCTCTTTAAGGCGCCGGCAGGCAGCGCCCTTGCCGCCGGGACCGCCTCGCTCAAGGCGGGCGCCTCATCGGGGGGCGCGGCTAACGCCGGCGTCAGCGCGGCTTCCAGCTCGTCCAGCAAGGCGATCAGACCAGCGCAGTCAAACTGCTCGGCAAAACCTTCGCTCTCGCTCAGCGCCGTCAAGCCCGCCAGGCCGACGCGCAGCCGGGACAGGTCCCGCAGCGCACGCTCCCGCGCCGCCGGCCCGGCTGCGGCGGGGTCCTTGGCCAATTGACCGACACTGACCTCGCTGTCCGCGCTTAGCCGGCTGTGCGCCAGTTGATGCAGGAAGGCCGGCCCGCACAGCCAGGCCAGGTGCAAAGCATGGGTTTCGCCCGCCGGCGCGTCCGGCTGACCGGCCGGGCGGATATTTTCCAGCGGCTGCGCCGCTATCGCTCCCAACGCCGCCAAGCCTTCCGCCGCGCCGGCCAGCCCTCTCTGAGCCACCGCCGCGCGCAGCAGCCACACCCCTACCCGCACATCGGCCGCCTTGCTCAGCAAAGTGCGGCACGCGCTTTCCACGCTGGTCCAGTGGAAGGGTTCCGCGCCCTTGCGCAGAGGAACGTGGCCCACCGCGTCGTATTCGCAGATCGCGGCATCGACGCGGGCAAAATCGGCGTCGAAATCCAACTCGTCCAAGACCGGACTTTCCGGCAAGGCGATATCAGCGATGGCGTAACTCATGGTTTCAGCGTTCATGGCGAAAGTTTGATCCCGGCTGCTGCCCTGCATAGGACAGTCTCAATATTTTGAATAAGGCGCCGATAAATACCTGGCCCTCTTTCTCAAAAACTCGAGAACAAAGTTATAAGCAAACGCTTGAGCCTGTCCAAACAAAAAGGCCAACGATTGGCTTGCGGAAAAACAGAGGGGAAATGGAAAAAAATCGCACGGCAATACAAATGCATGCCACGCTTTTCATGACAGACGCGCATGCGTTCCATCAGCGAATGGCTTAGCGGACCCTTGAAGACAAGGCTTGCCGAAGGGGTGGCGAGAGACAAAGAAGACAAGACAGGAATGCTGCGAAAAGT
This sequence comes from Chromobacterium sp. Rain0013, assembly GCF_015291765.1. Lineage (NCBI taxonomy): Bacteria > Pseudomonadati > Pseudomonadota > Betaproteobacteria > Neisseriales > Chromobacteriaceae > Chromobacterium > Chromobacterium sp. Rain0013. Next base: position 3,183,420 of record NZ_CP031514.1, on the reverse strand, counting down.
TTAATCGCAGTCTATTTTCAATGAGGCTTTAAAAACATACGCCTCGTTCACAAGCTGCGGATTTTATTTGCACTTTCATCGGAGGAAGGCGGACGCGCGCTTGCGCGGGCCCGGCATGCTTGCGTGCCGGCCCGCATAGCCTCGGCCTTTATCTTCATCCGTATTGCGGGCCCTCTAAAAAATGGTGAGACAGCCTTGGGCAATGTGAAAAATACATACTTATTAGTATAATTTTGAGAAAAGTTTTTTATATTATGATTTACTTAGTGTAAATTGGCATAAACCCCCGGATTGCTGAAAACTTGCCTCGCATTTCGGTTTTATTAAGCCAATACTTAAAAAATCGATGTACCCCAGCTTGTGCCCCGCTCAAAAGCGCAAGGTGCAAATTCACATTCCGGTCAAACATTGTTGCATTTGATACACAAAACCCACCGACTGGGAATGGCGCCATTTTTGCACGTTAGCATATTTAGATGATTGGGCACGTCTTAAGGCCTTATCGGCATAAATCAAAAACAAGATTAGGGTTGTCCCTAATCTTGCGCAATAAAATAAACGATTGTTTAATTTTGAAAGTGTTTAGATATTTTTATTAAAATTCTTGCCGGCGATCAAAATAATAAACCCCGTCATTGACGGGGTTTATTATTGCCAGCAATCGCCTATTAGATTTGCGTTCAGACCTAATCCAGCACGCGATCACGTTTTTTCAAACAAACTCGCCGGCCTCCAGCGACTTGCCCACCAAGCGCTCACGCAGATCGAGAATTTCCTTGACCAGAGCCGCGCGTAGTTCCAGTACCAAAGCCAGCAAAGTGGCCATGCGCCGGCGCGGCTCCAGCTTAGCCAGATCTTTGGGTTTCATTTGCCGCCCTTCCGCCGCCAGCTTGCCCATTCGCTGTTGCGACACCAGGTTCTGCAAGCCAGTAGGCAGCGATAAGGCATCTATCGCCTTCAGCTTTTCCAGATTCTGCAGCATCCGCAGCAAAGCCGCGCGCGCCTGCAAAACAATGGCCACCAGCATGGCCATGCGCCGCTGCGGTTCAAGCTCAGCCAGATCATGACAACTCATGCCGTCGCCCGAGCGCGCCCACTCCAGCATCCGTCTCGGCCCCACCAACTGAGTCAAATTCGAAGGCAAGGCCAAGGCTTCCACCACCCTTAAGCGCTCCAGTTGCGGCGCGGCGCCGCGCGCGCGCTCAGAATTCAGCCGCAGCCAGGCCAATGTCGTCAGCTTTCCGCCCTCCCTCAACTCCAGCAAAGCATCCAGCCGTTCGCGCTGGCTGGCGCTCAAAGCGTCGTTAAGCCGAGCGTAGACTTGACGCGAGCCCAAGGTCAGCGCGGCCGCGCAACTGCGGTCTATCACCCCGATGCTCGGCAAAACAATGCGGCGCTCGCGCAACCAGGACACCATCGCTTGCGCCAAGGTCAACGCCTGGTCGGTTTGATTGGCCAGCCTGGTCAGATGGCGCAATGCCGCCTGGCCGTCCTCGGCTCGGTAAGGTCTCAAGCCCAGATAAGCGTAAAGCTTGACCAGATGTTCGCGCCGGGTTTGATCGCGGGTGGCGTAGCGATCCCAGTCCGACTCCTTCGCCCCCAATGCGGCCGCCACCCGCCGCAATAGCCGGGGAGCCGGCTGGCAGCCCTCGTCCAAAGCGATGCCCGGGTGGCGCAGATAGCACAGCAGTACAGCCACCCCCAGCCGATTGGCGCTACCGCGGTGCTGCTGGATCAAGGCGAAATCCTGTTCGCTGAAAGCGGTTAACTGATTTAGCTCGTATTCGTCCTCTGGAGGCTCCAGCAAGCTGGCGCGCTCCAATGGCGAGAGCAACGGACGTCTTGGCATGATTCTCTTCCCCTGGCCTTGGCCGATGTGTGCTGCGCCGGACAGGCAGCCCGCCGGCGGTGTCACCATGCTCCCCGCTCTGGCGGCGGTATGGAGCCCTTAGAACCTGTTCAAAGCCTGCTGCGCGTCTGCGATACGGCGGTAAAAACCGCTTCGAAATGCTCATGCATCTTGATGTACGCTCCGCATTCTCATCCGTTCCGCCTTGTCTCGCGCTAGCTCGCGGGCCTTTGAACAGGTTCTTACCGCCCGCCGTCGCGGGCATGACGCCAGCGACGAAAGGGCTAATTAAAACATTTTGAAGATATGCTTTCTTCTATGGTAAGCAAACATTTGTGATAGCTAGTATCGGGCGGAGTTCCCAAACTTATGCCATTTTCTTATGGCGAGATATGTATTAATCATTCGACACTTATTTATTCATGAATAAAATGACATTGGGTTTAACAGAGCAGCGCCAGGCCATGAAAAAACCCGCCGGCGGCGGGCTGTGCGACTGGCGGTTTTAACGCCGAGTCAGGCATCTCACAAGCGGTATTGCGATAGGGTGGCGATCTGTTCCTTGGCCAACCGGTCCAGTTGCTGCGCGCTGCTAGCGGTTTCCTGCGCCGCTGAGCTGGCTTCCTCCGACATCTGGGCAATGCTTTCCACCTGCACCGCGATATTGTTGGTTGCGCTGCCCTGCTCCTTGATCGCCGCGGAAATCTCGCTCACCATGCGCACGGTGTCGCCGGTGGCCCCGCCTATCTGACGGATGGCGGTATCCGCGTCATCCGCCCTCTCCACACTGTTTTTCACAAGATCTTCCGCGGTTTGCATCTGGGTGCTGGCCTGGCGCGAGCGCTCCTGCATCGCCGACAAGGTGCTGGAAATTTCCTGAGTGGAACTGGTGGTGCGCTCCGCCAGCATGCGCACCTCGTCCGCCACAACCGCGAAGCCACGCCCCATCTCGCCGGCGCGCGCCGCCTCTATAGACGCGTTCAGCGCCAACAGATTGGTCTGATCGGCAATATCCTTGATCACACTGACCACGGCATTGACCTGGCCGCTGAATTTTTCCAGTTCGCGAATGCTGCCGGCGGCTTCGTCCACTGCCCGAGAGATTTGACGGATATCGTTGATGGTCTGGCTGATGGTGGTGGAACCCTCCATCGCCATGGTGCCGGCGGAACTGGCCAAGCTGTGGGTTTCCTGTGCGCGGTCGGCCACATGGTTGACGCTGACCGTCATCTGTTCGATGGTGGCCGCCACATTGGCCGAAGAGCTGCTTTGGGACGCTGCCGCCGTGGCCACTTGCTCGGCAGTCTGGTTCAGCGCCTGAGAAGCGCCGGCCACCTCCTGGGCGCCTGACAGAATGGCGCCGAGATTTTGCTGCAAGCGGCCCAGCAAATCATTGAAGGCGCTGGCGGTTACGCCGATCTCATCCATGCGCGCCACCGGAGCGCGACGGGTGAAATCCAGCTGTGCGCTGACCAGTTGGATGGTGTCTTGTATCTGCGCCAGGCCGCGGCGGATCACCGAGAGCACCTGACCGCCCAACAAGGCCACCAGCGCCACCACGAGCGCAATGAAACCGGCCATCATCCAGAGTGTGCGCTGAGAGGCGGCTTCGTTCGCCTTCTGGATTTCGGCGGCCACTTGCATATTGAAGGCAACGTGCGCGTCAATCGCCTTGCGAAACGCTTTGGTGCTCACCCCTATCGCTCCGCTGATGAACTCCTTATTGGTCGCGGCGATATCATTGGTGTTGGAGATGGCGAATAATTTCTGTCTGCCTTCTCGCAGTTGCGCCAAGGTGCGAAGGTCTTCATCCAGCAGTTTGCGGTCGCGCTCATCGTAAACGTCGCTCTTGCCGTAAGTGTCGAAGGCGCTGTCCAGTACCTGGTCTGCTTGCTTGACCATGTCCTCGGCCGCCCGCTTGTCTTCCGGCCGGCTGGCCAATACATGGCGGATAATCCCGCTACGCATATCGATGAAGCCGCTAGTCGCCTTGTTCAGGTCTCGCACGCTGGGAATCAGATTGCCCAAGGCATCGTCGAAACGATGCTTGGCCTGTTGTTGTTCCCACAGGCCGTAGCCGCCTACCGCCAGCACCGCCAGCAAGCTGGCCGACAGCAGCATTACTATTCTTTGCACAATCGTCATCAACGCTCTCCTCTGTTTTTACCGCGCATGCCAGGATGGACGGCTTCCATGCGATCACTATAGGCGATTGAGCCGGCAAACCGACGGGTAACGCGGATTCATGCATTTGGGAACTTCTGTCCATGCCAACCAATCTCACCCCACCAATAGTGATTAATATAGTCAGTTTCATCCGGACGCATGGCCTCAAGGGAGAACCGAATGTTTGAATCCTGGATCCGTTTTTCCGTGCTCCTATCTATAGGAGTGACTGTGCTGTCGCTGGCCATCACCGGCTTTCTGCTGTTTCGTTCTTTCGACTGGACCTCGCAACTGCGCGGCCTGCCCGGTCCATGGCAGCGCGAAAGCGTGAAAGACGGTATCCGGCTCAATGCCGACGTGCTGTCGATCCGCCAAACCGGCTTGCTGGTCAACCAAGTGCCTATGATGCGTTTGGAATTGAAAGTATGGCAGGACGGCTTTAGCCGGGAACTGACGATTGAACAACTGATAGACTTGGGCAATATGCCGCGAGCAGGCGAGAAAGTGGAAATCATGGTGGACCGCCATGATCCGTCTCGCGCTTCTTATCTGCGCTTGGCGCCGGCGGGAGACGCGCCGGCAACGCGTTTCCCCTAGAACGGTTTACGATTTTTCGTGCCAAGCCGAGACAAGGCGGAAACGGCTGAGAAAACGACGCGCGCCACGTTTCACAACGCACGGCAGATCGTAAACAGGTTCCGATAGATCGGGTTTGACGCGGCGCTAGGCCCGAGTCGATTTTCGCGGCCGCCTGGCGCGCCGCTGCAATAGTTCTTCCAACTGAGCGCTGATTTCCAGCGACGCCTTCACGCCCAGCCCCTGTTGCAGCGCGTCGCGCTGCGGCGGCGCGGCCTGGGCGAACAGCATGGTCTCCCTCAGCAAGGCGTTCATCGAATCCAGCCCACCCTGAGCATGCGTTTGCAAGCGCGCGTTGATGCGGCGCAGGCTGTCGGCCACGTCGATGGAATCCGTGACCGCGCTGTTCAGCCGCATCAGCTGCCCTATTTTCAGGTAGTCCTGCAACTTGATGGCGCCGCTTTGGCTCATGGTCAGCACCAGGCCTTCGATGATTCTCTCCAGCGCGGCTTGCCGCGCAACCAGCATCTCCAGAATGTCATCCATATCCACTCCTCAATATCAGGCGCGTCAAAGGCAGACTAACAAGTAAACAGTTTTAAATACATATTAATTTAGACCAGTTTACGCATCTGCTTTATCACGCCGGGTTTTTATCGGCTTATGGCATCAAATATTCAATATGGGAAACGGGTTTGGCAAGCGAAATACCGCAAGGCTCAGGCATTGTCAGCCTGGCTGTCGCCAAATTGCGTCGCGGCGACAAACAAAAAAGCGGCGGGCAATGCCCGCCGCCATTCGGAAATTGAATCCCTATTACATTAGATTCTGCTCGGCCACGTTCAGGTTCAAGTCAATCATCTGCTCGCTGCCGCTCCGCTCCGCTCCCGCCTTGCCGTCCAGCCGATCGGCCTCGATCGCGTCCAGATAGGCCGGCGTGATATCGCCGGTAATGTACTCGCCGTTGAAGCAGGAGGTTTCGTAGCTGCTCAGCTTGGGATTGACGCTGCTGACCGCCTCTTCCAGCGCGGACAAATCCTGATAGATCACCGCATCGGCGCCGATTTCTTCCGCGATTTCGGCCTCGTTGCGGCCCGTTGCCAGCAGTTCCGCGCGAGTCGGCATATCGATGCCGTAGACGTTGGGGAAACGCACCGCCGGGGCGGCCGAGGCGAAATACACTTTCTTGGCGCCGGCGTCGCGCGCCATCTGCACGATTTCCTTGGAGGTGGTGCCGCGCACGATGGAGTCGTCCACCAGCAGCACGTTGCGGCCCTTGAACTCGCAGGCCACCGGATTGAGCTTCTGACGTACCGATTTCTTGCGCACCGCCTGGCCCGGCATGATGAAGGTGCGGCCGATATAGCGATTCTTGATGAAGCCTTCGCGGTACGGCAGGCCCAAGTGGTTGGCCAACTGCAAAGCGCTGGGGCGACTGGTGTCCGGGATGGGCATGACCACGTCGATATCCAGTTCCGGCAAGGCGCGGCGGATTTTCTCCGCCAGCTTCTCGCCCATCACGATGCGCGCCTGGTAAACCGAGGCGCCGTCAATCACCGAATCCGGCCGCGCGAAGTACACGTATTCGAACAGGCAAGGCGCGTGACGGGTATCGCTGGCGCAGCTACGGGCGTGGAATTCGCCGTCGAAGCCGACGAACACCCCCTCGCCCGGCTGTACGTCGCGCAGCAGGTTGAAACCGGAACAGTCCAGCGCCACGGACTCGGACGCGAACATGTATTCGGTCTTGCCGTTGTTGACGCAAGTGCCTATCACCAGCGGGCGGATGCCGTTGGGATCCCGGAAGGCCACCAGGCCGTAACCGGCGATCATCGCCACCACCGCATAGGCGCCGCGCACGCGGCGATGCACCGCTTCGATGGCGCCGAACACCGCGTCCACGTTCAACTCGTTGCCGCTGAGCCGCTGGGTTAGCTCGTGGGCGAACACGTTCAACAGCACCTCGGAGTCGGAGTTGGTGTTGATGTGGCGCAGATCGTGGCGGAACATGTCCGCTTTGAGCTCTTCGGTATTGGTCAGGTTGCCGTTGTGCGCCAGCACAATGCCAAACGGCGAATTGACGTAGAACGGCTGCGCCTCGGCCAGGCAGGAGGCGGAGCCCGCTGTGGGATAGCGCACGTGGGCGATGCCGGCGGTGCCCAGCAGGGAGCGCATATTGCGGGTGCGGAACACATCTCGCACCATGCCGCTGCCCTTGTGCATGTGAAAGGTCTTGCCATTGGTGGTCACGATGCCGGCGGCGTCCTGACCTCGATGTTGCAGCACCTGCAAACCGTCATACAGCAACTGGTTGACCGGAGCCTGACCGACCACGCCTAGAATTCCACACATCTTTTGCTCTCTTCCCTACAACTAAAGAAACGGACAAAAAAACAAGACAAAGAAAAAGGCGGAATCTTGAAGTGAAGATATCAAGATATTCCGCCTTGTTCACCAGCTACCCGGTGTAGTGGAGGTTATCGGCCAGCATCGCCGGTAACCAGGGCCTTAATGATAAGGCCACCGATTCAAATGGCGCCGAGAGCACGGCATTCCTCCACATGGGTTGTCGCGGCAGATCGCTCAAGCCGCCCACCAAAACCAGGGCCGTCACCAGCACCAGCCCGCGAGCCAGGCCGAACACCGCCCCAAACAATCGATTGATCCCGCCCAGGCCCACACTGTCCAGCATGCCGGTCAGCGTGACCCGTAGCAAGGCCGTGGCCAGCCAGGCCAGGAAAAACACCGCTACGAAACCCGCCACCAGCCGCAAGCCTTCCGAACTGAGTTCGCCGGGCAAAAACGCCGACACCACAGGCGAAAACTGCTTGGCGCACCAGAAAGCGATCAGCCAGGAGCCCAGCGACAGCACTTCGGCCACCAAGCCGCGCATCATCGCCACGAGAATGGAACCGGCGATGATGGCGATGGCAATATAGTCGAAGATGGTCATGACGGCTACTTGGTCACGATAATGCCGTTAACGCCGGCCTTGGCCAGCTTCTGCAAAGTGGCTTGCGCCTCGGCGCGGCTGTTGAACGGCCCCACCCGCACTCGGGTCACTTCGCCCTTGCTGGTCTGCACCTTGCTGAAATGGGCGGACACGCCTATCGACGACAACTTGGATTTCAAGGCGTCGGCCTTTTCCGGGTCCGATAGCGCCGCCAACTGGATGACCGATTTACCCTCGCTCTTGGCGGAGGGCTCCTCTTTCTTCGCCGCGGGCTTGTCCAGCGAGTCGAAGCGACCCTCAAGGATGGCCGCCGGGTCCGGCTTGCGCGCCGGCTTTTCATCCAGCTTGATCTCAGGCTTTTTATGCTCGGGCTTGGCTTCGGGCTTGGCCGGTTTTGGCTCCGGCTTGTGTTCGGGTTTGGGCTTGGCTTCCGCTTTCGGCTCGGCTTTGACTTCCGGCTTGGGCTCCGGCTTCGCCGCTGGGACGGGTTGCGCCGCCGGCATGGCCGGCGTCACGGAAGACAGGTTGGCCGCCAGTTCGGTGGCGCCTGGCTTGGACGCGGGCGAGACTTCGGCCAGCGCCGCGGAGGCCGGCTGGGCCGGCGGCGGCACGGCGCCCGCAGGCGCTTCGGCGTGATTGGCCGCCGGCGCGGAAGCGCCCGCGCCCAGCACTTCTATGGATTCCGGCTTCATCTGCTGCTCGGGCAGGCGGCCCACTACATTCCACAAAACGACGGTGGCGACGGTAACCAATACCACAGCGCCCACCAGACGGCGTCTGGCGCGCTTGCGCAACAGGATCAACTCCTCGTGTGTGGATAAAGCCATGCTTTCCTCAAGCCGGGTGTTGCCGGGCTTCCATCACCTCGGCAACGGTGTGGAAGGAACCAAAAACGACAATTCTATCACTCTCCTCCGCCTGCGATAAGGCCGCCGACCAGGCTTGCGCCACCGTGGCGAAGGATTGCACCCGCGCGATGCCCATTTCCGCCAGCCTGGCGGCGATGCGCTCGCCGCTCTGCCCGCGCGGCATGTCGAGGCCGCCGACGAACCAAGCGTCGAACTCCTCCCGCGCCAAAGACGCCACCTGCTCCAGATCCTTGTCCTCCAGCATGGAGAACACCGCCAGCCGGTTGCGGGCGAACGGCAGCTGTTTCAGGCTGGCCGTCATCGCCTTGACCGCGTGCGGATTGTGGCCCACGTCCAGCACTACCGCCGGTCGCCCCGGCAGCACCTGGAAGCGGCCCGGCCACTCCACCTCCAGCAAACCGCGCTTAACCGCGCCCAGGCTCACCGGCAGACGAGGCTTCAAGCACTCCAGGGCCGCCAGCGCGGCGGAGGCGTTGATCATCTGATAACCTCCGCGCAAGGCCGGCAGAGGCAAGGCGTGGCGGTGGGCGTCGCCCATATGGAAGGACCACTGGTTGTCCATGCGCTGATAGCCGAAATCCGGCCCGTACAGCTTCAAATCCGCGCCAATGGCCCGCGCATGCTCGATCAGACGCCGCGGCGGATTCGGGTCCGCGCACAGGGCCGGCTTGCCGGCCCGGTAGATGCCGGCCTTCTCGAAGCCGATATCCTCGCGGTTGTCGCCCAGGATGGCTTGGTGGTCGATATCCACGCTGACCACCACCGACACGTCCGGCTCGAAGATGTTGACCGCGTCCAGGCGTCCGCCCAGCCCCACTTCCAGCACGATCACATCCACCTTTTCCGCAACGAAGCTGTGCACCGCCGCCAGGGTGCCGAACTCGAAATACGTCAGGGAGGTGTCGCCGCGCGCGGCGTCTATCGCCTCGAAGCTGGCGACAATGCGCTCGTCGCTGGCCGGGGCCAGATCAATGGCGATGCGCTCGTTGTAGCGCAGGATATGGGGAGAAGTGTAAGTGCCCACCTTGAAGCCGGCGCAACGCAGCATCGCGGACAGCATCGCGCAGACCGATCCCTTGCCGTTGGTGCCGGCCACCATCACCACAGGGCACGACGGTTGCAGTTTCATCGCGGCGCGCACCCGCTCCACGCGGGCCAGGCCCATATCGATGGCGGTGGCGTGCAGGCTTTCCTGCCAGCTCAGCCACTCGGCCAGAGTCTTGTGTCCAGTCATTTCGTCTCAGTATCGTCCGAGGCTTGAAACCACAGCAAATAAGTCCGCAAGCGGCGGCGGCCGTCCGCCGGCGCCGAATCCGGCCACAACATCAATGCGCGCCGGCGGCCGCCTATGCTCACATTCAACACCGTCAGCCACGGGGTGACGAAGCAGTCGTCCAGCGGGTTAGCCGGCAGCGCGGACTCGCGCCATAAGGTCAAACGGCCCAGGCTGTCCACTTCCAGCCGTCTGAAACGGCCGGCGTCGCCCCAGCCGTCGGCGTGCAAGGCCCGCCAGAGCAAGAAGGCCGCAACCGGCAGCAAGGCCAGCCAGGGCGTCGGCAGATAGCGGACCACCGCCCAGGTCAGCAGCACGCCGGCGGCGGCGGCCAGCGACAGCCAGAGGCGGGAGGGCCTCAACTCGAAGCCGAAAGGCTCCAGCCGCTGCCGCCGGCTCATTGCTTAGAGATCCAGCGCCGGGTTGTTGCTGATATCGGCGTCCACGCTGTCTATCACCGTGGAATGGATCTCCACATCGAACCACTCCCAGAAGGCCTTCAAGGACAGATCCTTGGGCCATGTTTCTTCGTCCTCGTACCAGGACGCCAGTTCCATCTTGAACAATTGTTCATAGATTTCGTCGATGTAGGCGACGCCCTCTTCCGGCTCGTCGAACTCCGGCAGCAGGATCACGGTGCAGTCGGTGCGCAGGCTGTCCAGCGCCAGATCCATGTCGTTGTCCGGAGCCTGGTTCAGCCAATCCAGGAACGGTTGTTTCGGTTTGATCACGGCCACCGAGCGGTCAACGAAGTACATAGCATGCCTTTCATTCAAGTTTGGCCGGCATTGTAACAGCACAAACCGCGCGGCGCTAAGCGTGGAAGCGTGACCGGCATGTTACAATCCGTGCATTTTTCCATACAGAAAACAACACGCACCATGGCTCTGATTACCGTCGAAAAAGCCTGCCTGGCTTTTGGTCACCACGCATTGCTGGATAACGTCGATTTTGCGCTGGAGCCGGGCGAAGTGGTCGGCTTGATCGGCCGCAACGGCGCCGGCAAGTCCTCGCTGCTCAAAAGCGTGGCCGGCGCGGTGGCGCTGGACGACGGCCGCGTCAACATCAAGGGCGACGTCAAGGTAGCCTATGTGCCGCAAGAGCCGGAACTGGCCCCGGAGCACACGGTGTTCGAAGCCGTGGCCGAAGGCCTGGGCGACTTGAAAAGCCTGCTCACCGAATACCATCAGGTCACCCATCAACTGACCCAGGCGGACGCGGACCACGAACAGGCGCTGACGCGGATGGAGCATATCCAGCACGAACTGGAAGCCCGCGGCGGCTGGCAGTTCGACGCGCTGATCTCCTCCACGCTCTCGCATCTGAACCTGAACCCGGACGCGCGGATCAGCGAACTGTCCGGCGGCTGGAAAAAACGCGTGGCTTTGGCGCGCGCGCTGGCCGCCAAGCCGGACGTGCTGCTGCTGGACGAGCCCACCAACCACCTGGACGTATCCGCCATCGAATGGCTGGAAACCCTGATCAAGAGCTATGGCGGCAGCGTGCTGCTGATCACCCACGACCGCCGTTTCCTGGACAACGTCGCCACCCGCATCGTGGAGCTGGACCGCGGCATTCTGCGCAGCTATCCGGGCAGCTTCTCCAGCTACCATGTGCGCAAGGCGGAAGAACTGGCCATAGAGGAAGAGCAGAACCGCATCTTCGACAAATTCCATGCCCAGGAAGAAGTGTGGATCCGCAAGGGCATCGAGGCGCGCCGCACCCGCAACGAAGGCCGCGTGCGCCGGCTGGAAGCCATTCGCCGCGAGCGTTCGGCGCGGCGGGAGCGTGTTGGCCAAGTCAACTTCCAACTTAACGCCGGCGAGCGCTCCGGCAAGCTGGTGGCGGAGCTGGAGCACGTCAGCAAGGGCTTTGAGGGCAAAACCCTGATCCGCGACTTCACCACCCGCATCCTGCGCGGCGACAAGATCGGCCTGATCGGCCCCAACGGCGCCGGCAAAACCACGCTGCTCAAACTGATTCTGGGCCAGCTGGACGCGGACAGCGGCAGCGTCAAGCAGGGCAGCAAGCTGGAGATCGCCTATTTCGACCAGTTCCGCGAGCAACTGGACGAAGACAGCAGCGTGGCCGACATCATCAGCCAGGGCAACGACTTCGTGGAAGTCGGCGGTGTGAAGAAACACGTGATGAGCTATCTGGAAGACTTCCTGTTCTCGCCGCAACGCGCGCGCAGCCCGGTGCGCTCTCTGTCCGGCGGCGAACGCAACCGCCTGTTGCTGGCCCGGCTGTTCACCCGCCCGGCCAATGTGCTGGTGCTGGACGAGCCCACCAACGACCTGGATATCGACACGCTGGAACTTCTGGAAGACGTGATCGCTCAATATTCGGGAACCGTGTTCCTGGTCAGCCACGACCGGGCCTTCCTCGACAACGTGGTCACCCAGGTGATCGCCTTCGAAGGCAACGGCCGGCTGGAAGAATATCCAGGCGGTTACCAGGACTGGATCGACACCAAGGCGCGCATGGCGGCGATGAAACCCACGGAAAAGCCCCGGGAAGCCGCCGCTCCGCAGGAAAAGGCCAAGGACAAGCCCAAATCCGCGCGCAACAAACTGTCCTACAATGAGACGCGAGAGCTCGCCGCGCTGCCGGACGAGATCGCCGCGCTGGAAACCGAGCAAGCCAGCCTGAATCAGCAATTGCTGGACCCCAACTGCTACCGCGACACGCCCAAGGAGGCCATCGCCTGGCAGCGCCGGGTGGAGGAAATCGACGAATTGCTGATGGACAAGCTGGCGCGCTGGGAAGAACTGGAGTCAAAGCAACAATGAGCAAAACCCTGCCGCCTTCGCCTTCTTCGCCGCTGGACCGGCGCGCGCTGCTGCGCGGCGCCGCGCTGCTGTCGCTGGCCGGCTTGCTGGCCGCCTGCGGCACCACGCCCTCCAAGGTGGCGGGCGGCCGAAAACCCCGCCCCTCCGGCGACCTCAGCCTCTCCGGATTGAAAGCCGACGGCGCCAGCCGGGAAATCCTGATCTACACGCTGGGCCTGCTGGGCCTGGACTACAAGTTCGGCGGCACCAATCCCGAGGCCGGTTTGGATTGCAGCGGCATGGTCGGCTACATCTACCAGAACGCCGTCGGCGTCACGCTGCCGCGCACCGCCGCCGAAATCGCCAGCGTGGCGCGCCCCATCCCGGACAGCCGGATGCGGGTAGGAGACCTGGTGTTCTTCAACACCATGAACCGCCCGTTCTCCCACATGGGCATCTTCATAGGCGACGGCAAGTTCGTGCACGCGCCGCGCACCAATAGCTCCATCCGCGTGGCGCGGCTGGACAACAGTTATTTCGCGGCCCGTTACGAAGGCGCGCGCACGCTGTTCAGCTAAGAGCGGCTAACAGAAATCAGTTTTACGGCTGAGGCAAGGCGCGCCGACGCAGGCGGTACTTGATACGGCAAGTCGGCGCAACGCAGCATCAGGGGTTTGTTAGCCACTTTTAGAGTCTGTTCATAATCTGCTGCGCGTAGAGAGACGTGGCACGGTGAGTAACGCTTCAGAATGCTCATGTACCGTATGTACATTCCGCTTCTTCAGCCGTTTTCTCCTTGTCTCGCTCTTGCTCGAGAGGCTTTGAACGGGCTCTAAAGGCCAATGCCGCGGAAAAAAGTGACCACTGACGGCTCGTTATGAGCAGGTTGAATGGGACGCTTGCCCCAGCAAGGCCTTCTCCACCTCATCCAGCGCCCGCGTCGCGCCCTCCTCGGCCGCCATTCTCAAGGCCAGCTCGCGGCAGGCTCGACCCACGCCCGGCTCCGCCAGCAGCCGGCCCAGCAAGCGCTCCATCCTCCCCGCGGACACGCGCCGCGCCGGCAACACTTCCGCCACGCCCAGGCTCTTGGCTCGCTGGCCGTTGTCGAATTGGTCGTAGGCGTAAGGCACGATCAGCTGCGGAATCCCGGCGCGCATCGCGTCCGCCATCGTGCTGACGCCGCCGTGGTGCGCCAGCGCCGCCGCCCGCGGCAACAGCGCGGCGAAAGGCGCGTGCGCCTGCCACAACACGCTTTCCGGCAATGCCGGCGGCAACTGAGCCGCATGCGAGGTGATGAACAGCCCGCGCCGTCCCATCCGCTTCAAAGCCTGCAGCGCGGCGGCGAAATAAGCCGCCGCGTGCCGATGACCGGTACCCGGCGTGAATACGATGGGCGGGTCGCCAGCGGCAAGAAAGGCCTCCAGTTCGCGGGACAGCCCCGGCCCCTCCGCCGCCGCGGGCAGCACAAAGTCGCCCTGCGAGAACGGACGCGGCCAGTCCGGCTGCATGGCGGCGAACCAGCGCGGAAACAGACTGACAGAGGCGTTGGGCGCCCTCAGCACATGCTCGAAAAAGTGCGGCTCCGCCGGCAAACCGCGCAGGGCGCGCGCCGCGTTCAAACCGGGCAGCGTTCTGGCGTTGAACCAGCGGTGCAGCGCCCGCCACAACAAGCCAACCCCGGCCGGCGGCAAGCAGCGGGGAATTCTCAGGGAGCCCATGGTGCGCAAATCGTGGCGGCTGCATAGATTGGACGGCGCGAGATACGCCGTCACGATACGCAAACCCGGCCTCGCCGCCCGCGCCAGAGCCGCCATCGGCACCAGAAGGGGGTGGCACAGCACCACGCAATCCTCGGCGTCCGGCAGGTCTTGCGCCAACTCGCACAAAGCGCCCAGGTCCGGAATCAAACCGTTCCAGATCACATCCCAACCCTTGCGCTCATGCCATAGATCCGGGTTGTCCAGCACCGCCTGTCCTTGTTCGCGGCTGCTGAACAGCCGATACGGCAGCCCAGCGGCGCGCACCGCCTCCTCCTGCAGCGCCGGCGCCATCAGCAACGCGCGGTGACCGCGAGCGCTCAAACCGCGCGCCAGCGCGATGAAAGGCTGCATGTCCCCGCCGGTGCCGCTGGAGGCGACGATGATCAAAGGCCCGCGCGTCGAATCCGCGCCGGCGTGCGGCGGCTCCTGGCTCATCGCCTGCCTCCTTTTGCTATTGCGACAAGGCATTTTAAGTCAATGTCATTTCGAGAACAAAAAGAAAACCGCCCCGGAGGGCGGCTGGCTTGCCGGCGGCGACCTGAAACCGTTTTCATCAGTTCGCCGACGCGCGGTAGATCGTAAACAGGTTCTAGAGAGTGAACTGCTGCACCACCCCGCGCAGCGACACCCCGCGCTCCAACAGATTGACCACGCCTTGCTGCGCTTCTTCCGCCGCAAGCCGGTTTTCCTCGGCCGAGCTGCTGACCGACTCCACACTGCCGGCCAAGTGCTGGGAGGCGTTGGCCTGCTCGCGCACCGCCGCGGAGATATCGCCCATGCCGCGCGACACGCCTTGAATCTGCACCGAGAAGCCCTGCAAGGTGTCCTGGGCCTCGCCGGCGTGATTGACGCTGGCGTCCACGCGGTTCACCGCCGCGCGCATGCCGGAGATGGCGGAAGCGGAATCCTGCTGCACGGAATCAATCATCGAACCTATCTCCACCGTCGCATTGGCCGTGCGCTCGGACAGCTTGCGCACCTCATCGGCCACCACCGCGAAACCGCGTCCCTGTTCGCCGGCCCGCGCCGCCTCGATCGCCGCGTTCAGAGCCAAGAGATTGGTTTGATCGGCGATATCCTTGATCACCGCCACAATCATATTGATCTCATTGGTGCGCGAATCCAGCTGATCCAGTTTGCCCGCCAGCTGGGTCACTTCCTGCTGCACCGTCCGCATGCCCTCCACCGCGTTCTGAATGTATTGCACCGTGGTCTGGGTCTGTCCTTCGAACGAAGACATCAGCTTGGCCGCGTCCTCGGCGATTTCCGAGACATGGGCGATGCTCACCGCCAGCTCTTCCACCGCCGCCGCGCTGCCGCGCACGTCTTCCGCCTGCTGACCGGAACGCGCGGCCACGCCGCCCACCAGTTGATCTATATGCTGGGACTCGCTCTGCACCGCGTCGGATTCGCCGCGGATCTCCAGCAGGCGCTGACGCAGCGCCTCCATGAAGGTGTTGAACGAAGACGCGATTCGGCCCACTTCGTCTCGGCTGCGCACCGGCATGCTGCGCGCCAGGTTCCAGTCGCCGCCGGCCAGCTGTTGCAAGGCCACGTTCAACTCATTCACCGGCTGCACCATGCGATTGGCCAACAGCAAGGCCACCAGCTGGGACATCAGCAACAGGCCCAGGCCCACCGCCCCGCTTTGCCACAACACCTGAGTGCGCAAGGCCTCCACTTTTTGCAAGGAGGTGTCCACTCCCACCACGTAGCGCATGCCGCTGGCCGAGGTGAACGGCACGAACACCGAACGGAACAGGCCGAACTCGCCCTGGTACTCCTCGTACTGGACGCTGCCGCTATTGAAGGCCGCGGCCAGGCCGGTCGGCACATCCTTGTATTCCGCCAGGAACCACTGCTGGTACTGACCGGACTTCACCTCGTTCGGGCTGGCGGAAGAACTGGTGTACAGCACGCGGCCGCCGCGCTGAATGGTGGAATACGCGTAAGCCAAGCCGCTGTCCCTCGCAAAATCGGTCAGTTGCTTGGTGGTGACCTGACTATTGGGATTGCTGTCCGGCAATTGATCGTGGAAATTCTCGCCCACCATCTGGCGCGCCGCGTAGGCGGCGGTCAGCAAGGTCTGATCCACGCCTTTCATTTCGGAGTCCACGGTGCTGCGATAGGCGTAGATCGAATAAACCGCCACAATCAGCAAGCTCACCAAAGTAAAAGCGGCGGATAGTTTGGCCCGCAAGCCCCAGTCCTTGTTCAAGACACTCATACGGATGCATTCCCTCGACATTCATTCCAAAAACAACTCCCCGCCGGCGGTGTATCCGGGACGCGCCGGACCGGCGCCGCAAGTCCAGGCAGTGGATCATTCAGTAATCGACAAGAGGCGATGACGACGCCGCAAAGTGGTGCGGAGCGAGCGGGGAAAGATAGACAGGCGGCGGCGCGCGGGGACATGCGGCCCGTTGCGGCGGCGAGCGCTGAATATGGAAAGTGATGATAACGCCAATTAAACGCGAATCAATGCGAGGGGCTTTGGTAGTTTGCACATAGCAAGTGCATAATCGCTTTTTCTCCAGATAAAGCGACTCGTCCCCGCTTTGTTTTTAAAGGATATTTTATAAATAAGCGTCGGCAAACCATGGTGTTTACGTAAAAACACCTATCGCCGCTGTATCTATCTTCAGGCCCTGCGTATCCCCGACGCCCGGCGGGTGGCAAGCAGCTTCACGGGTCTCAGAACGTGTTTACGATCGTCAACAGGCTCTCAGGCGCGCAAACCCTGCAACAACCTCGCCAAGCGCTCCAAAGACATCACCTCGTCCACCCCGCCGCGAGCAATGGCCGCCTGCGGCATGCCAAACACCACGCAGGAGGCCTCGTCCTGGGCCAGCGTGCGCGCGCCGGCGTCGTGCATCTCGCGCATGCCGCGCGCGCCGTCGTCCCCCATGCCGGTAAGAATCACCCCCACCGCATTCGCCCCGGCGCTCACGGCCACCGAACGAAACAGCACGTCCACCGATGGCCGGTGCCGCGACACCGGCGGCCCGCCCTTGACCTCGGCCACAAACTGTTTCTGCCGGCGGTGCAGCAACAAATGCTGGCCCCCCGGCGCAATCAACACCTTGCCGGCGCTGACCACGTCGCCGTTTCTCGCCTCCCTCACCTCCACCTGGGCCAGTTCATTGAGGCGGCTGGCGAAGATAGACGTAAACCCCTCAGGCATGTGCTGCACCACCGCCATGCCCGGGCAGTGCGGCGGCAAGCGTTGCAGCAGGAACTCCAGCGCCTGGGTGCCGCCGGTGGACGCGCCCAGCGCGATAACGCGCTCCGTGCCCTGCGCCGGCCGGCGGCGCTCCGGCGGCGCGTCCAGGATGGCGTCGGCGGTCAGCTTGGGCGCCGGATAGCCGGACGGCGCCGCTTGCTTCAGCGCTTCCACCCTCACCCCCGCCGCCGCGTACACCTCGTCCACCAGCCGTTTGGCGTTCTCGGCGAAATTCGTCTTCGCGTTGACCAGCGGCTTGAGCAACACGGACACCGCGCCGGCGCTCATCGCCTCCAGCGACACCCGCGCGCCCTCGGTGGTCAAGGCCGAGCAAACAACCACCGGCGTGGGCCGCTCCGCCATCACCTGACGCAAAAAGGTCAGCCCGTCCATTCGCGGCATCGCCAGATCCAGAATGATCACGTCCGGCCAGCGGATTTTCATCCGATTCATCGCGTAAATGGGGTCCGGCGACGCGCCCAGCAGCTTGATGTCCGGCGCGGTGGCCAGCATTTGGCTCAGCATCTCGCGCGCCACCGCGGAGTCGTCAACTATCAGAACATTGATGCTCATCGATTCTTCCGCTCGCAAGGTGAGAATCCAGCCGGTAACGCGACGGCGCCTCTTGCGCCAGAGGCAGCGTCAGGTGCCGGATGGATTCCGAATGTCCGATGATCAAATGCCCGCCCTGCCGCAGTTTGTCGCACAGCGACAGCAGCACTCTCAGCTTGGTGGCCTCGTCGAAGTAAATCAGCACATTGCGCAGGAAAATCACATCGAAATGGCTATGGGCGAAGTGAGAAGCGTGCAGCAGGTTCAAATTGGAGAAGCTCACCTTCTTCGCCAGCGCCGGCGCCACTCTCACCATGCCGGCGTATTCGTCGCGGCCGCGCAGAAAATAACGCCGCCACAGTTCCGGCGGAGTCTTGCGCGCGCGCTCCACCGAGTAGACCGCGCGCCGGGCCAGGAGGGTAACCCGGGTGTTGATGTCGGAGGCGTACACCCGCCAGTTGCCCTGCAAGCCCAGCGCCTCCGCCAAAACCATCGCCACCGTGTACGGTTCCTCGCCAGTGGAACAGGCCGCGGACCACACCCGGAACTCGCCGTTGCCCTGCAGGCGCGTCGCTTTTTGCCGCAGCCAGAAAAAATGCTCAGGTTCCCGGAAAAAATAGGTTTCGTTGGTGGACAGCAGATTGATCGCATATTGCCGTTCCGCCTCGTTGGCCGGGTCCGAAATCAAGCGCCAGTAAGCCGCGTAGCTGTTCAGGCGCAAATGGCGGATGCGCTTGGCCAGCCGGGACTGAATCAGCGAACGCTTGCTCACCGGCATGGAGATGCCGGCGGTCTGGTAGATGAAGCGGCGCAGCTGGAAAAACTCCCCATCCGTCAGCAAGGGCGTGGCAAGCAGCGACTCCTCCAGGGCAAGCATCTATAGCGCCTCGATGTCGTCGCTCAGAAACTGTTGAGTCACCGCCTCCGCCATCTCGCTGAGCTCGGACACCGACAGCGCCTGGCGCACATTCAGCAAAATGGCGAAGCGCTGATTGATGGTGGCGATGCCCTGTATGAAGTCGCTGCGGATATTGGAGCCGAAGCTGGGCGAGGGGTCGATCTCGCTTTGCGGGATCTCCAGCACCTCGCACACCGAATCCAGCAGGATGCCGATGTCCGCGTAACCGCCCTCCAGTCCCGGCAGCGACAAAATGGCCACGCAGGTGGACGCCTTCAGGGCGGTTTGGCCGCGGCCGAAGCGCACCGACAAATCGATCACCGGCACCACCGCGCCGCGCAGATTGATGATGCCGCGCACGAAATTGGGCATCATCGGCACCTCGGTGATGCCGTCGAACTCGATGATTTCCCGGATGAAGTTGATCTGGATGCCAAACAAATCCTCGCCCAGGATGAAAGTGACGCAATGGAATTTCTGGCCCCCGCTGTCCTGGCCGGCCGGCTGCTCGCTGTTTCTCATCGCCGCGCTCCTCTCAATACTTGGAGAACTTATCCTCGTCCACGCTCAGGTCCAGATCGTCATCGTCGTCCATCGGCGGGGGCGGCGCGGCCTTGCCGGCGTGCAAGTGGCCAATGTGCACCATGCGGGACTTGCGCCCTCGGGTATTGCGCAGCTTGAATTGCTGCATCAGCTCCTGCAACTGCATCGCCGCGGAGCTCAATTCCTCGGAGGTGGAGCTTAACTCCTCGGCGGAAGTGGCCGAGGACTGCATGCCGCTGCTGATCTGCGTCACCGCGCTGTTGATCTGATCGATGCCGGAGCGCTGCTCGCGCGAGGCGGCGGAAATCTCCTGCACCAGGCTGGCGGTCTGGTCTATGCCGGGCAGCATCTCTTGCAATAGCGTGCCGGCCTTTTCCGCCACGCTCACGGAACGGCTGGCCAGATCGCCTATCTCCCTGGCCGCCACCTGGCTGCGCTCCGCCAGCTTTCTCACCTCCACCGCCACCGTGGCGAAACCCTTGCCGTGCTCGCCGGCGCGCGCCGCCTCGATCGCCGCGTTGATGGCCAACAAATCCGTTTTGTTGGCGATATCGTTGATCACCGTGATCCGCGACGCGATCTCCTTCATCGCGTGCACCATATCGCTAACCGCGCTACCGCCCTGAGTCGCGCTGGACGCGGACTTGGACGCAATGCCCTCGGTTACGCGCGCATTGTCAGCGTTCTGCGTCACCGTGGCCGCCATCTCCTCCACCGAGGCGCTGGTCTGCTCAATGCTGGACGACAGCTCGGACGAGGTTTGCGCCAGGGAATTGGCGGTGGACGACACCTCTTCGGACGCCGAGCCTATCGCCTCCGACATCGCGCTGACCTCGGACAGCGTCTCGGACAATCGGTGCGCCATGGACTTGATCGAATACAACAGGCTGGAGGTGTCGTCCGGATGCAGCTTCACCGGCACGGACAAATCCCCTGCCGCCACCCGGCTCACCACCTGCACCGTATAGGAGGGGTCCCCGCCCAGTTGCTTGAGCAGGCTGCGCGTCACCATCACCCCCAGCGCAATGCTCAACAATACCGCCGCCACCGCGATGCCCACCAACATCCGCAAGGCGTCCGTGCTGATGACCTTGGTTTCCACCAATGAGTTGTCGGCCAGCTTGGCGTTCAGGTTCACCAGTTCGGTCAGCACCGCGTCTACGGCCTGAAAGGCTGGCCAGCCCTTCTCCGCCATCAGCTTCAGCGCCAGCTTGTTGTTCTCGCCGTCGCCGCGGTCGGTGTAAGACAACCGTTTCACCTCGGTGGCGTAGGGCTGGTAAATGGCCCAGGCGGCGTCAAAGCGACGCAGCGCGTCCACCTCCGGCGGCGTCAAATCCGTCTTGCGGTAAGTGTCCAGGCTGGCGTTCATGCTTTTGTCAAAGCCCGCCATTTCCAGCTCCACCGCGTCCATCATCTTGGTATCCGTTTCGGCGATATAGCGGTACAAGGAGCGGTTGCTCGCCATGGCGTAGCGCGCCGCGTTGCCGATATCTTTTATCGGCGTCAGCTGATTATCGAACAGATTCACCATCACCATGGTGATGCGCTCGGTGGCGGTGTAGCTGACAAAGCCCAGCGCCAGCAAAAAGCACAGCACCACGCCAAACGAAAGACCCAGCTTGGTCTTGACCTGCGCATTGTGAAACCACTGCATGGCCTACCTCCCGGCGCGCGCAAGCGCGCTAAATAACGTCGCTCGCCTGCGCCTCGCTGGACTGGCGAATCCGCCTGCGCTCGCGGCGGCAGGCGTGATGAATCAACTGCGGAATATCCAGCACCAGCGCCGGCTTGCCGTTGCCCAGGATAGTGGAGCCGCTGATGCCGCGCAGCGATCGGAAAATCTCGCCCAAGGGTTTGATCACCGCCTGTACTTCTCCCATCAAACGGTCCACCACCACGCCGGCGCGGTTTTCCCCGTAGTGCACAATCACCACGTACTCCGGCTGCGCGGCCGGCGGCAGATTGAACAGCTCGCGCAAGGACACGAACGGCAGCCAATCGCCGCGCACATTGATCTGACGCGCGTTCTGCCGCATGGCCTCCTCCGGCATGTCCACGCACTCGATCATCATGTCCAGCGGCATCACCAGCGACGAATCGTTCACCTCCACCCGGAAGCCGTCGATGATGGCCAGCGTCAGAGGCAGCCGCAGCCGGAACGTCGTACCTTGGCCCGGCAGGGAAAAGATTTCGATCTCGCCGCGCAAGAGCTCGATATTGCGCTTCACCACGTCCAGACCCATGCCGCGGCCGGACAGATCGCTCAAAGCGTGTGCGGTGGAAAAGCCGGGCAGGAAAATCAGCTGCAGGGTTTCCTGCTCGCTCAACTGGCGGCCCTCGCTCAGCAAACCGCGCTCCAGCGCCTTGGCCAGTACCTTGTCGCGGTCTATGCCGCGGCCGTCGTCCCGGATCTCCACCACCACCGATCCGGCGTCGTGAAAGGCGTTCAACGTCACCTTGCCCGTTTCCGGCTTGCCGGCCTCCCGCCGCTCCGCCGCCGTCTCCAGCCCGTGATCCACCGCGTTGCGCACCAAGTGCATCAGCGGATCAGTCAAGCGCTCCACCATGGATTTGTCGATCTCGGTGTCCGCGCCTTGAATCGTCAGCTGTATGGATTTGCCCAATTGCCGCGACACCTCACGCACCATGCGCGGGAAACGGCAGAACACCTCATCCACCGGCACCATGCGCAAGGTCAGCGCGTCGTCGCGTATGCTTTCCACCAGCGTGTTGATGATGGCCACCGACTCCAACAGCTCGGCGTCGCAACGGTTCTGCGCAATCAGCTTGGTGCCTGCGGACGCAATCACCAGCTCGCCCACCCGGTTGATCAGCCGGTCCAGCTTGCCGGCCTCCACCCGGATATAGTGACTGTCGCCGCGGGCAGCCCTGCCCGTCGCCGCACCCGGCTCGCCGCGCGCCTCGCTCTCCGCCCTCGCCCGCCAGGGCGCCTCGCGCACCCGCTCCGCCTCCGCCGCCGTCAAGGCCCCGCGTGCCACCCAGCGCGACAGCTGCGGCTCTATCGACTCGCCCAGGCGCTCCGCCAGCGAGCGGAACGCCGCCAGCGGCGCGTGAGGCGGCAGAATGCCCAGCAAGCTGCCCTCGGCCACAAACTCGAAAGCATCGCGAACCTGCTCAAGGCCGGCCTTGGACTCCAGGCTCAACTCCAGGCCGATGAAACAATCCGTCGGCTCCAACTCCGCGAAGGCCGGCAGCGGGGGCCAGACCAACTCCACCTCTCGCAGCACGCCCAACTGGCTAAGAAAGCGCAAGCAGGACAACGGATCAAAGCCGTCTCGGAACAAATCGGGATAAAAACGCAGCGACAATTGCCATAGCGGCGTGGCGGCGGCGTCCAGCGCGTCTTCGCCTGCCACCGCGCAGGCCGCCCCGTCCAGCAGGAACAGCTGCAAACGCTGCAACAGCGGGGCCCCATCCGGCCAAACCGGCTCCGCATCCAGCGCGGATGCCTCCACCGCCTCCAGCATTCGTCGTAAATGATCGTTGCAGCTCAATAACAGGCTGACCAGGTCTTCGCCCAACGCAAGCTTGCCGCGGCGCAGCCATTCCAGCACGCTCTCCATCGCATGGGCGAAAGCCACCAGCGCGTCGAAACCGAAAGTACCTGCGGAGCCCTTGATGGTGTGCGCGGTGCGCAGCAACAGGTTGAAGGTTTCGGCGTCGGAGGGAAACACCGCGGGGTCCAGCAGCGCGCCTTCCAGCGCGTCGCACAGCTCGCGGGATTCCTCCAGGAAAATCGCCCTGGCCTTACTCCAGTCCATCCTCGCCTCCCGCCGGCGGCGCGGCCAAGGCCACGCCCAGCAACTGAAACGCCTCGCTGACCAAGGGGTTGTCCGCCAGCAGTTCCAGCTGCCGCAACTCCCGCCCAAACGCCAGCAGCAATTGCACCGCGCAGCCGTCCACCTCCGTCACCCCGGCAAAACTCAGCGACACCGCCTCGTGCGCCAGCAGCGGCAGCAAGTCGCTTTTCAGTTGCTCCGCCGTGTAAATGCTCAATTCGCCGCTCAGGCTGGCCTTGGCCCAACCCTCGCCGGTTTCGACATGCAAGGTCATTCCGCCCCCAGACCAAACGCCAAGCGGGTGTTCACTCAATGTTTTTACTTAAGTGTCCACACTAAAAGTAGTCAAGAAACAGATTGTTTTATACAAAACAGTAACCAGTCCTGGCGCGCGGCGGCGCGGACAGGGCAAATGCAGCATGGCGGGAGGCCTATGAAACTGAGCATCAAATCCCTGCTGACGGCCAGCGCCGGCGTCTTCGCCGTGCTCTTGCTGCTGCTCCTGCTCTGCACCCTGCGCCTGCGGCATGAGTTGGGCCTGCAAGCCCAGGTGGAATCGCAACGCAATCAAAGCTACCTCTTGGCCAACGAGCTGCGACAAAGCTCGGACGACCTCACCCGCCTGGTTCGCACCTACGCGGAAACAGGGGACCCTCGCTATGAACGGCAATACTGGGCCGTGCTGGCCATCCGCAACGGCCAGCTGCCGCGCCCTGAGCACTACAATCGCATCTATTGGGACTTCATGGCCGCTAACGACAGCAAGCCGCAGCCGGACGGCCCGGCCGTCCCCCTGCAACAGCTGATGCGGCAGGCCGGTTTCACTCAGCAGGAATTCGACAAGCTCGGGCTGGCCCAGGCCAATTCGGATCGTCTGGTCAAAACCGAAACCGTGGCGATGAACGCGATGAAGGGGCGCTTCGCCGACGGCCAGGGCGGCTTCACCCGGCAAGGGCCGCCCGACCCCGAGCTGGCCAGACGCATCCTGCATGACCGTCAATATCATCTGGACAAAGCCGCCATCATGCAGCCGGTTGACGCGTTCTACCAGTTGATGGAACAGCGCACCAACCAAGCCGTCGCCCAGGCTCAAACCCAGGCTGGCTTATGGCTGGCCATCGTCATCGGGCTGATGCTGGCCTGCTGCGCGCTGGGTCTGCTGATGTTCTGGAGCATTTACCGCCGCCTGTTCGCCATGCTGGGAGACGAGCCGCTGCGCGTCACCCAACTGATGCGGGCGGTTACCCGGCGGACAGCCTGGCGGAGGCCATACTCCAGACCGTCACCACGCTGAGCCGCGCGATAGCGGACTCCCAGCGCGGCGCCGGCCATCTGTCGATGATGTCGGCCCAGATCAGCCACAGCTCCCAGCAACTCTCCCTCAATACCAGCGGACAGGCGGCCGGCCTGGCCGAGGCCGCTTGCTCGCTGGAACAGATCTCCTCCGCCATCAACCAAAGCAGCCACAACGCCACGCTCACCGAAACCATGGCGGCCCAGGCCGCGGACGACGCGCGCCAGGGCGGCGAAATCGTCGAACGCACCGTGCGCAGCATGGAGCGCATCGCCGAACACATCTCGGTAATCGACGACATCGCCTACCAAACCAACCTGCTGGCGCTCAACGCCGCCATCGAGGCCGCCCGCGCCGGCGCGCAAGGCAACGGCTTCACCGTCGTGGCCCAGGAAGTGCGCAAGCTGGCGGAACGCAGCCAGGTAGCCGCCAGGGAAATCAGCGGCATGACCACAAGCGGCGTTCAGCTTGCCGGGCAAGCCGGCGCGCAACTCGCCGCCATCGTTGCTTCCAGCGGAAAAACCGCCAGCCTGATCCGGGAAATCGCCATCGCCGCCAATGAGCAAGCGCAAGGCGTCGGCCAAATCAACGCCACCATCCAGCAACTGAGCGCCGCCACCCAACAAAACGCCAGCCTGGTGGAAGAGCTCGCCGCCATCTCGGCGGACAGCCGCGGCCATGCGGACCAAGTACACGCCCAGATCCAGCGCTTCCATGCCGCCCCCGCTCCCCCTGCAAGAGGAGAAACCAGCGCCGCCGGCCGCGTCCCCGCGGGCCATGCGCCCCGTCATTGACCGGCCATCAACACATCGTTCAGCCGCACTGAGAGGACATCTCCAACATGAAAAACCTACGCGCAAATCAGGCCATCACCGGCCTGCTGCTGCTCATCGCGCTCACCTTTATCGGCGTGATCTACACCTTTGTTTCCATGCGCCAGGCGGTGGACGTGATGAGCGCCGCCAGCGAAAGCCGCTACCACTCCTACCTGCTGGCTTCCGAGCTGCGACAAAGCTCGGACGACCTGACCCGGCTGGGCCGCACCTATGTCGTCACCGGCGACCCCGGCTATGAGCAGCAATACAACCGCGTGCTGGACATCCGCAACGGCAAGGCGCCGCGCCCGCAGGAATACAACCGCATCTACTGGGACTTTGTCGCCGCCGGCCAGGAAAAACCCAGGCCGGACAGCGAAACCGTGCCCTTGCAAACCCTGATGCAACAAGCCGGTTTCACCGACGCCGAGTTCGCCAAGCTCAAAGAGGCTCAAGCTAATTCCGACGGTCTGGTCAAGCTGGAAGTGCGGGCGATGAACGCGGTCAAAGGCAAGTTCGCCGACGCCCAGGGCCAGTACACCGTCAGCGGACAGCCGGACATGGAACTGGCGCGCAAACTGGTGCACAGCAAGGAATACCACCAATTCAAAGCCCAGATCATGAAGCCCATCGACGACTTCTTCGTGTTGCTGGACCAGCGCACCAACGCCGCTCTGGCGCAGGCCAAGGACAGGCTGTCCAATGCCCAGTTGCAGTTCCTTACCGCCATCGTGCTGCTGGTGGGCGAAATCCTGCTGCTGATCCTGCTGGGTCGCCGCCAGATCCATACCCAGCTGGGCGGCTCCGTCACTGAAATTGAAGGCGTGCTGCAGGAAATCGCTTCCGGCAACCTAGCGGTGGAGGTGCCCAAAGCGCCGGAAGCCAGCGCGCTGGGGCAAATCGGCGTGATGAACCAGCGGCTGCGCCGGCTGATAGGCGAAGTCAACAACAACGCCGGAGAACTGGTCAGCGCCGTCGGCTCTCTGCACCAGACCACCAGCCGGATCAGCGAAGACGCGGACCAGGTCAACCAAGCCATCAGCTCCAGCGCCGCCACCATTGAGCAAATCACCGTCAGCGTCACCCATGTGGCCGACACCACCGCCGACGCCAACGCCATCATCTCCCAGGCCAATAACAGCGCCGAACGCGGCCGCCAGGCCATGCACCAAGTGTCCGCCGAAGTGGGCAAACTTTCCCAGGCCATGTCCACCCTCAGCGACACCTTGCATTCCCTGGGCACCCGTTCCGAGGAGATCAGCTCCATCGTCAACGTGATCAAAGACATCGCCGATCAAACCAACCTGCTGGCGCTCAACGCCGCCATCGAAGCGGCCCGCGCCGGGGAAATGGGCCGCGGCTTCGCCGTGGTGGCCGACGAAGTGCGCAAGCTGGCCGAGCGCACCGCCCAGGCCACCACCGAAATCACCAATATGACCGAAGGCATGCGCCAGCAAACCGCCGGCACCGTCGCCAGCATGCAGCAAGCCCGCTCCACCGTGGACCAGAGCGTGGACCTGGCCCAGGGCGCGGCCAGCGAGATCGAAAACATCGGCGGCCTGATGCGGCAAGTGGTGGACACCTTTACCCAGATCACCCACGCCACCCGCGAGCAATCCACCGCCGTGGGCAATATTGCCCACACCACCGAGCACATCAACGGCATGACCCGCAGCACCTCGGAAGTGGCGCAAGACGCCAGCGCCACCCTCAGCGAACTGAACGGCCACGCCAGCAAGCTCAAAAACGTGGTGGAACGCTTCCATCTCTGAACCCGGCTCCACGCAAACCAACAGGGCTCCGCATTGCGGAGCCCTGTTGGTTTTGACGTTCAGAAAATAGCGCCGGCCCTCAGAACCCGTTCAAAGCCTGCCGCGCTTCGTGAACAGGTTTTAAGCCGGCACCAGGCTGGCGGACAGCGGCAGATGATCGGACAAACGGGACCACGGCGCGCCCTTCAGCACCTCCGCCTCCAGGGGCTTCAACCCGCGCACGTAGATCCGGTCCAAGGGCAGCATCGGCATCCGCGCCGGAAAGCTGCGCGCATGGCGGCCAAACAACTGATCGAACACCTCCACCAAGCCCAAGCTGTCCATCAGATGGTCGGTGGCTTCCTCCCGCCAATCGTTGAAATCGCCGGCCAAAATCAGCGGCGCATCCTCCGGCACGTTCTCGCGCACATAACGCGCCAGGTCCAGGAACTGCTTGCGCCGGTCCCGCGCCAGCAAATTGAAATGGCCGCACAGCGTCACCACCGGCCGCTTCCAGCCCGCCGGCGTCAGTTGGCAATGTAGCAGGCCGCGGCTTTCGAAGCGGTTGACCGAAATATCGCGGTTGCACCAGGTATTGATGGGGAAACGCGTCAGCAAGGCATTGCCGTGATGGCCGTGCTCATACGCCGCGTTCAGGCCGTAAGCCGCCTTGTGATCCAGCCGGCGCGCCAGGAAATGATGCTGCGGCAGCTTGGGCCAGCTTGCATGCTGCAAGGCGCGCTCGATGTTCTTGCCTTGCACCTCCTGCAAGAACAGCACATCGGCGTCGATGGACTCCAGCGCGGAAGCCATATCGCCCAGCCGCACATGGCGGTTCAGCGGCGACATGCCCTTGTGGATGTTGTAAGTGGCTACGGTAATGGCTTTCATAGGATATGCTTCTTTATCGGGCGGGCGCTCGGCCCGCCGCTTTTAACTGCCCCGTGAACAAGCTAACTCAGACCACCGGCCGCAAGCCCCGTTCCCCACGCCCATTGTCCGCGCCTCAGTTTCAAAGATAAGCGCTGACGGCGTAATTTCAATCTTCGCGCCCACTCATGCTGGTCACTCAAAACAATTATTTTAATAAGTATTGAGCTACTGAAAAATATCCAACATCAAGCATTGCAAGATGCATACAGCTGCACTACACACTTATAACAGTAGCTAGAAAACAATGTGTGGTCATCGGCGGAAGTTTAGGGAGCGAGTGATGGGAAACTTTCTTGCGCAGTTCAGCATCAAGGTCAAGATATTTGGGCTGATCGTGCTTGGCGTGCTGGCCAGCGTGATTATTGGTGGAGTGGGCGTCAGAAGCACGTCGGATATGAACGACCTCACCATTGATATGCACGACAATTTATTGATGTCCGTCTACTGGGTGGCGGTGGCCAACCAATACGCCATCTATGTCAGCCGCTCCGACTATCGCTTCATTTCCGAACCCGACAAAAAGCGCAAGGACGAAGGCTCGGCCAACCGCAGCAAGTACGTAGCGGAAATGAACCGGCTGATGGACCTCTATCGCAAAACCGTACTCACCCCGCCGGAAGTGGACGCGCTTAAGCGCTTTGACGCCGCCTGGCCGGCCATGGAGGAAGCCTGTAAAAAAGCGCGCGACCTCAGTTACGCCGATACCGGCGACGGCGTCAGCAACAAAAAGGCGCTGGAAGTGATGCGTACCGAATGCCGGCCCAAATTCCAGATCGCCGACGACATCATGAGCCAGATCGTCGACATCAACGTCAAGTCGGCTGACCAGGCTTTGAAAGACGCCGCGGCCAAATATGAACGCGCGCGCAACGTGGTCATCGGCGTGCTGGTAGCCGCCATCATCGTGCTGCTGGCCTTGGGCGTGATGATTCAAAACGGCATCGTCGGCAGCCTGAAAAAAGGCATGGCGGCACTGTTCCAGCTGGGCAGCGGCGACCTGACCGGCGAGATCGAAGTACAGGGCAAGGACGAAGTGGCCCAGATGATGCAATCGCTGTCCGACACCCAGAAAAAACTACGCGTTACCGTGGGCGACATCATCAATTCCGCTTCCAGCGTGGCCGCCACCGCCGAGCAACTGGCCGCCTCCACCGAACAAGTCAGCGCCAGCATCGGCCAGCAGGTCAACGCCACCTCCAGCGCCGCCGCGTCAATCGAAGAGCTGACCGTCAGCATCGACCAATGCTCCAATAACGCCTCGCTGGCGGACTCCCAGGCCAGCGAAGCCGGCAGCCAGGCCAAGATAGGCAATAAGGAAGTGCAGGACTCCACCCAACAGGTGCGCAAGGTCAACGACAGCGTGGCCGCTTCCGCCAACAACCTGGAATCCTTGTCCGAGCAGGCGCAGATGATCAGCAGCATCGCCACCGTCATCAAGGAAGTGGCGGACCAGACCAATCTCTTGGCGCTCAACGCCGCCATTGAGGCCGCGCGGGCCGGCGAACAGGGCCGAGGCTTCGCCGTGGTGGCGGACGAAGTGCGCAAGCTGGCGGAACGCACCACCGGCTCCGCCACCGAAATCACTCAGATGATTGCCAAGATCCAGGCCGGGGCCAAGGAGGCGGTGGACAGCATGCGCAACAGCCGCCACATCGTCAGCCAGGTCGTGGAGTCCTCGGAACATGTGTCCACCACCATTAGCTCGGTGGAACAAAGCGCGGAAGGCGTGGTAGGCGCCATCAGCGACATCGCCATGGCAATGCAGGAGCAGCGCCAGGCCAGCACCGATCTGGCCGGCCGCGTGGAGGCCATCGCCCAAATGTCCAAGGAAAACGGCATAGCGGTAGATGTATTCTCTCAAGCCACCCGCGAGCTGGCGGTGGTAGCGGAGCGGCTACAGCAGACCACCCTCGCCTTCAAACTTTAAGAACCGGCTTACCATCCGCTGCGCGTCGGCGGAAAACAGGTTCTACAATCAAGCGGCTTCATCCCCCGCCCCGCCGGCCTGGTCCGCGGGGCGGTTTTTTCATCCTTGCCGTCCCTGCATTGACAGCACGCGCCCGCCTCGCCAACAATAGCCCCGCGCCGCTGCAACTGCGGCGCTCGGGCTTGGACTCCCGATACACGATACCCCGGCAGACTGCGGCCTCACCGCGCTCTGTCTCGCTACTGCTTTGCCTATTCGGGCGGGCCATGGCGAGGGCACCCCATGGGTGCGCCGGTTTCGGGGTATCGTCCGGTAGTCCAACCTTGTCATGCGCCCGCCTAGCCGCGCCCCGCGGCCAGGCCGGCATCCGCTTGAGGAGGTAGCAATGTCGACATCCATTAGGCGCGTATCCCGCTCCGTTTCCCGGTTTTCCCCCGCATCGGCGCTTGCCTGTTTCAACCAGGAGGCCCGCCATGAGTAAATCCAAAGAAGAACTGCGCGCCTTCTACCGCTTGCTGGAGGCCCGCGAAGCCAAACTGCCCTTTGTAGGCTCCTCGCCGGACCGCAGCCATCCGCATTACTGGCGCGTACCTCGGTGCCGGGACTTTTCGGAGGCCTACGCGCTGGGCGAACGCTACGGCAGTGCGCTGGTTGATCTGTTCCGCCAATACCCGGACCACGCCGGCCACGGCCTGCTCTCTCGCATCGCCCATGATATGAACTTGTTCGATTTCAGCCCGCAACGCGGCGCCTGGGCAGGTTTCTTCGATCAACTGGAAGTGCTGATCGCCGTCGGCACCCATGTGCACGAAAGCGACGCGGAGGCGCAAGCCCAACGCCCCTAAGCACGTGATTACGATCTCGCGCGCAAAGGCGAAAACGGCTGAGAAAGCGGAATGGTCGAGTGGTGCATGAGCATTTCGAAGACGGTTTCAACGCCCTTGTCTAAACCATCCGGCCGATGCGCGGCAGGCTTTGAACAAGCTCTTAGCGCCCGGATCATCCTTGTCCGGGCCACTCCTCGACGCCACAATAGGGAATGTGACGATAGCTGGCGTGGGCAATCTATGGTAAAAAGCCTGAAATCCTTGTCTGTGCAACGCTGGCAAGGCGGCTGCGCGAGTCACCTGTTTGATCCATTCACCCTCCCTCTTGGTGCCGGATAAAAACCACAGGCGGGTGACTCGCCCAGCCGAAATGCTTGTCATTTTCACCTCCCCCCTGGTTTCCGCGCCCCTAAAAACGTGTTTACGATCACGCGAGACAAGGCGAAAACAGCTGAGAAAGCGGAATGCACGCGTGATACATGAGCATTTTGAAGACGCGCTCACCGTAAACGCTTCACGACGCGCGGCAGATCGTAATCAGGTTCTAACTGCATTCGCGTTCATCTCCCCGCTGTCAACGATCTGAAAGGCCCGGTGTTTATTCCCCCCCACGCAGTACCATGGGGGTTCGATTCATCAATCCGTAAAGGAGAGTCTGAATGGCCAAGATCAAACGCGCCGCAAAAAAACTGGCGGCGTTGGCGGACAAGGTACGCGGACAGAAGAAGGCCACTAAATCGGCTAGAAAGCTGGCCGCCAAGGTGCTGAAGCATCCGATGACCGACAAGCCGACCAAGAAGAAGGAACAAAAACGCGCCAAGCGGGACAAGGCCGAAAAGCAGCAAGCTGAATAAGCCTGACGCGCAACTCCGCCAAGGCCTTGAATAGGCCTGCGGCTTCGTCCAAGGGCGGCGCCGGCGTTTCCGCCGCGCCGCCCTTGGAACGTGTTGACGGGCGGGCCGCCCTTACACCTGATAAGCCGACACCGTCTGCAAAATCACCCGCGCTTGCTGGCTCAACTGCCCAGCGGCGTCCGCAGAGCCGCTGGACGCCGAAGAGTTTTCCTCCGCCATCTGGGCAATCTGCTCCACGCGCTGAGCAATGGTGTTGCTGGCCACGCTCTGTTCCGCAATGCTGTTGGAAATATCGCGCACCAGTTCCATCGCCTTGCCGCTGCTGTTCCGTATCTGGTCTATGGCGTCGTTGGCGGCGCGGGCGTTGTCGGTTTCCTGGTGCACTTGTTCCACCACTTTTTCCATGCTCTGCACCGCTTCCATCGTGCTGCCCTGCATCTTGTTGATGATGGCGGCGATTTCGGTGGTGGAACTGGCGGTGCGTTCCGCCAGCTTGCGCACTTCGTCCGCCACCACGGCGAAGCCGCGTCCCATCTCGCCGGCGCGCGCCGCTTCGATTGCCGCGTTCAGAGCCAGCAGATTGGTTTGATCCGCGATGTCCTTGATCACACCCATCACCGAGGCGATAGTGGCGCTGTCTTCTTTCAATTGTCCAATGCGCTGCGCGGCGTCGGTGATCGCGCCGGCCACCTCGGTGATGCCGCGCACGGTGGCGGAGATCACTTGGCCGCCTTCGGTCGCCATCTCGCCGGCCTGTTGCGACTGACCCCGCGCCTCCTGCGCACTGGAGGCGACATGATTAATGCTCACCGTCATCTGCTCCACCGCCGCCGCCATCGCCGCGGCGGATTCGCTTTGCATTTCCGAACTGCGGGCAATCTCATGGGTGTTGTTGGCCAGGCCGGACATCGCGCCGTCAATGGCGCCGATGCTATCGCGGATGTCACGGAAGCTGCGTTGCAGATTCTCCAGCAATTGGTTGAAGGCGGATGCGGTTTCCCCCACCTCGTCCATGCGCCCCACCGGCGCCCGCAAGGTGAAGTCTTTTTGCTGGTTCACATTGAACATGGTGGAGCGAATCTGATGCAGGCTCAGACGGATATGGCTGAACAACAGCCAGCCCAGGCCGCCGCTCAGTAATAAACAAGCCGCGATCACCGCCACGGAGCTGCCGAAGGCCATGCTGTAAGCGGCGGCATTGTCTTTTGAAAGGCTGTCGGCCAATGCGTAGTTGAAGTCGATATGGTCGTTGAGGTCCTTGGCCAGCGCCTTGGCGGAGTCCGGAACCGGCCCTGCCACCAACATCGCTTGCGCCTCCGCGCCCGGATGCTCGCGCGAAGCTTTCAAAAAGCTCTCCCGGTTATTACGGTAGGTTTGCAGATCCGCCCGGTCCTGCTGCAACAGCTTGCGGTCCGCGTCATTGGACAGCAGGTCTTTTTCATAAACGGCCAACACCTGATCCAGCGCTTTATCGCTTTCGGCGATCTGCGCCTCGGCCTCCGCCTTGCGTTTGGCGTCGACGGCGATGCCGTGGCGATACGCGGCGACGCGTATCTTGGTTAAGGCCTGCAAGCCCTGATCCAGCGCTTGTATGCTGGGGAACGTGTTGTTTTTCAAATAGTTGAAACGTTCATTGGCGCTGTGCAATTGCCACAGGCCGTAACTGCCGACGCCGATCAAGGCCAGCATGGCCACCATCAAGGTCAGCATAAGCCGCTGTGAGATATTCATCCTTATTCTCCGTTTCTTCACCCGATGCCGCATGTAGCTTTGTTATAGGCATAGCGAGAAAACAGAATAAAGTACTAAATAAGAATATCCACTTAACATACAAATCAGCGGCGGCGCGGCTTTACACTTGATATTGGGTCACGGTGTCCAGGATGTTTTTGGCCTGCTGTTGCAATTGCTCCGCCGCGTCCGCCGAGGCGCTGGAGGCGGACGCGTTCTCTTCCGCCATCTGCGCGATCTGCTCCACCTTCTGAGCAATGGTATTGCTGGCGCTGCTTTGCTCGTTGATGCTGCCGGAAATGTCCTTGACCAGCTCCATCGCCTGGCCGCTGCTGTCCTGAATCTTTTCAATCACATTGCTGGCTTCGCGGGCGTTGTCGGTTTCCTGATGCACTTGTTCCACCACTTTTTCCATGCTTTGCACCGCTTCCAACGTGCTGCTTTGCATCTTGTTGATGATGGTGGCGATTTCCGTGGTGGAGCTGGCGGTGCGTTCGGCCAGTTTGCGGACTTCGTCCGCCACCACCGCGAAGCCTCGGCCGGTTTCACCGGCGCGCGCCGCCTCGATCGCCGCGTTCAGGGCCAAGAGGTTGGTCTGATCGGCAATGTCCTTGATTACTCCCATGACCGAGGCGATGGTGGCGCTATCCTCCTTCAATTGCCCAATGCGATGCGAGGCGTCGCTGATCGCGCCCGCCACCTCGGAAATGCCGAGCACGGTGGCGGAAATCACCTGCCCGCCCTCGTTGGCCATGCTGCCCGCCTGCTGCGCCTGGGTGCGCGCCTCCACCGCGTTGCTGGCCACATGGTTGATGCTCACCGTCATCTGTTCCACCGCCGCCGCCATGGCTCCGGCGGATTCGCTCTGCACCTCCGAGCTGCGCGCAATCTGATTGGTGTTGGCCGCCAGGCCGGAGGTGGCTTTGTCTATCTCGGAAATGTTGTCGCGTATGCCCCGGAAGCTGTGTTGCAGGTCTTCCAGCAAGCGGTTGAACGCCGCGGCGGTGCGGCCAATCTCATCCTTGCGCAAGACTTGGGCGCGTAGACGGAAGTCCTTGCTGGCGCTGACCTGATCCAGGGTTTCGCCTATCTGGTTGAGGCTGCTGCGGATGCTGCGGAACAAGGCGATGCCCAGCGCGCCGCTGAGGATCAAGGCGGCCACGATGGCCACCAGCGAGGAGACGAAGGCCTGCTCGTAGGCCACGGCGTTGTCCGCGGACAGCTGCTTGGCTAGCTTGTAGTTGTAGTCGATGTGGTCCTTGATGTCCTTGACCACGGCCTTGGCCACGGGCAGCAGTGGCCCGTTCACCAGCTCCTTGCGGGTGATTTCCGGCGGCTGCTCGCGCGAAATCTTGAACACGCTGTCGCGCTGCTGGCGGTAGACCCGTATGTCCGCGCGGTCCTTTTCTATCAGCCGCCGGTCTTCGTCGTCGGACACCAGTTCTTTCTGATAACGATCCAACGCCGTGTCCATCTGCTTGTCCAGCTC
Organism: Chromobacterium sp. Rain0013; assembly: GCF_015291765.1. Lineage (NCBI taxonomy): Bacteria > Pseudomonadati > Pseudomonadota > Betaproteobacteria > Neisseriales > Chromobacteriaceae > Chromobacterium > Chromobacterium sp. Rain0013. The sequence continues at coordinate 3,148,566 of NZ_CP031514.1, read as the reverse complement.
GGCGATGCTGGCTTCGATGTCCGCCTTGACCTTGGCGTCTTCGCTGATGCCGTGGCGATAGGTCAGCACCCGCATATCGGTTTGCGCTTGCAGGGCCTGATCCAAAGTTTGGATGCTGGGAAAGGAATTGATCTGCAGATAATCGAAGCGTTCGTTGGCGCGATGCAGTTGGAGCAGCCCGAAGCCGCCGACAACGAACAAGCCGAGCAAGGCAACCGCCAAGGTCAGCAGCAAGCGCTGGGATATGCTCATGGTAACCCCCTAGATTCATCACTTATGAAGCTCGATTCTTTATAGGCTTGCTTCCTTGGAGTTTTCAAATCATTTGGCATGGAAAATCAGGCTTTTGCGACTTGCGCCGGCACCGTAGAATGTTCTCGCAATCACAACATTCATAAAACACAAACAACAAAGGAGAACTATCATGACGCCATTCCGTCCCCGCCCAAGACTGCTGCTGAGCGCCCTGGCCCTAAGCTTGAGCCTGGGCTTCAACGCCCCCGCCCTGGCGCTGAGCCCGCCGGCGGCGCCGCAAGTCAAATACGATTACGACTACGATGTTTTCCACCCGGTCTACGCTCGCAACGGCATGGTGGCCACCGAGCAAGGCCTGGCCACCCAAGTGGGCTTGGACATCCTGCGCCAGGGCGGCAACGCGGTAGACGCCGCGGTGGCCGTGGGCTTTGCGCTGGCGGTGACGCTGCCCAACGCCGGCAACCTGGGCGGCGGCGGCTTTATGGTTTTGCACGACGCCAAGAGCGGCCGCAACATTGCGCTGGATTTCCGCGAGATCGCGCCGGCCAAGGCCAGCCGCGACATGTATCTGGATGCTCAGGGCAAGGTGGTTGACGGCCGGTCGCTGTACACCCACCTGGCGGTGGGCGTGCCCGGCACGGTGGCCGGGCTGGCTCACGCCCAGCAACGCTGGGGCAGCCTGCCGCTGGCCAAGGTGATTGCTCCGGCGGTGAAGTTGGCAGAGCAAGGCTTCGCGGTGTCGCAGACGCTGGCGGAAATGCTGGAAGTGGAAAAAGACAATCTGGGCCGATGGGACAGCAGCCGTGCGGTGTTTTTCCGCGACGGCCGCCCGCTGCGCGCAGGCGAAAAGCTGGTGCAACGCGATTTGGGACAATCTCTGCGCCTGATCGCGAAACAAGGGCCAAAAGCCTTTTATCAGGGCAGCATCGCCGACAAGATCGTGGCGGAAATGGCGCGCCACGGCGGCCTGATCAACAAGGCTGACCTCGCTGGCTACAAGGTGGAAGAGCGCGCGCCGGTCAGCGGCAGCTACCGCGGCTACCAAGTGGTGTCCATGCCGCCCCCCAGCTCCGGCGGCATCCACATCGTCCAGATCCTGAATTTGCTGGAACGCTATCCGCTGGCCGATTACGGCCCCAACAGCGCGCAAACCATCCACTATCTGGCCGAGGCGATGAAGCTGGCCTACGCCGACCGCTCCGAATACCTGGGCGACCCGGCTTTCGTCAAAGTGCCGCAGGCCGGACTGACTTCCAAGCGCTACGCCGACCAATTGGCAACAACGATAGACCCGGTCAAGGCCAGGCCCGCCGCCGAGATCAAGCCCGGCAAGCCGCAGCCCTATGAAAGCGACCAGACCACCCACTACTCCATTGTGGACAAGCAAGGCAACGCGGTGGCGGTGACTTACACGCTGAACCTGAACTTCGGCAGCGGCATCATTGCCGGCGGCACCGGCATTTTGCTCAATAACGAGATGGACGACTTTTCCGTCAAGCCGGGCGTGCCCAACGCCTTTGGCCTGATCGGCGGCGACGCCAACGCAGTGGCGGCCGGCAAACGGCCCTTGTCGTCGATGTCCCCAACGCTGGTGCTGAAAAACGGCAAACCCTGGCTGGTGACCGGCAGCCCTGGCGGCGCTCGCATCATCACAACCACTTTGCAAACCATCGTCAACGCCATCGATTTCGGCATGAATCCGGCCGAAGCCGCCTCCACGCCGCGAGTTCACCACCAGTGGCTGCCGGATGAGCTGAGAGTGGAAAAAGGCCTGAGTCCGGACACGCTGCGGCTGTTGCGCGAGCAAGGTTACAAGATCTCGCTCAAGCCCAGCATGGGCCGGACCCAAACCATACAACTGCGCGACGGCGGCTTGTACGGTTACTCCGACCCGCGGAACCCGGACGGCGCCACGATGGGCTATTAAGAAACTGTTCACGGTCCGCTGTGCTTCGTGAGACGCGACACGGTGATTACGGCTTCGAAATGCTCATGTACCGCGTGTACACTCCGCTTTCTCTGCCGTTTTCGCCTTGTCTCGCTCTTGCTTGCAAGATCGTGAACGCGTTTCAAGTCGCGCCGGCCAGGCGGCTCCCCGCTCTCCGCATCAAGAAAGCGCCTGGCTGGCCGATAAAGCGTTAAACCGGCATGGAAACTCAACCATAATGTAACAAGGCATCCGAACCTGGCCGCCGGTCCAGCGCCGTTCATTGGGGAGAAGCCCGCACATGCTGAAATTGCTGAGCAGCGCCGCGCTGGCCTTGTCTCTGCCGCTCCATGTCGACGCGGCCACCCTGCACTTCGTCACCCAGGATTTCCCGCCTTTCATAGAAGTGACCGACAAACCCCTGCCGCAGGGCCTGATGGTGGACACGCTGGTGGCGGTATGCCAGCGGCTGAACTGGAGTTGCGAAGTTCAGGCCATGGTGTGGCGCCGCGCCTTGTTGCTGGCAGAGGAAGGCAAGGTGGACGGCATCTTTCCAGTCCAGGACACGCCGGAGCGCAGGATATCGCTGGCCTTGAGCGCGCCGGTGTACAACAGCAGCTACGGCCTGTTCGCCACCGCCAGCTCCACCTTCCGCTACCAGCAAGCGCAGGATCTGCAAAACCACCGCATTGCGGTATACGGCCCATCGGTGACGCAGAACGCCTTGGACAAGCTGATTGCCGGCCTGCCCAATATGAACATTTCCGTGGAAAACAACCAGGAAACAGTGTTAAAGAAATTGGCCGCCATGCGTTACGGCTCGGACGCGGTGGCTTTTGCCAATGAAGACGTTACTCGCTATATCATCCGCCGCGAAGCGCTGAGCGGCCTCCGCCCGCTGGCCACCATCCAACCGCTGACCTACCTCTACGGTTTCCCGTTAAAGTCAGTCAAACCGGGCATGGTGGCGGACTTCAACCAAGCCTTGAACGCGCTGTGCCACGACGGCACGTTGCCTCGTCTGGCGCGCCGCTACAACGTCCGGCTGGCTGCTTGCAAATAGCATTTGAAAGTTTTTGCTATCAATTAAATTGAACATCCATTAGCGATGTGTTATATTTGTTCAAAATTTCAAACAGCCACCATAAGCGCCACGCCATTTTGGCGCTTATCTTGCGCTTCAATGCGATAAACAACCCTTCTGCCCCAAACGGTTTTACGGGGCGGTCTAAGCGACCGACTGTCTTTGCTGACGGCGTCATCCGCGCTTTTCGCGGAGCGTTGTTGCGCCTCTAGCGCATGTGGCTTCCGGATTTCCAATCACAGGAGCGTAGCATGCAAACTCAATCTTCTCCCCACCCCTGGCTGGGCTGGGCTTTTCTGTTGGTGGCCATCGGCACGGAGATCTTGGGCACATCCTTCATGGCTTACGCCGCCCGCACCGAAAGCTACTGGGGCTATGGCGTAATGGCGGCGGCATTGGCGCTGTCCTATTACTTCCTGTCTCTCGCCATCCGCACCATCTCCGTGGGCGTGGCTTACGCCGCCTGGGAAGCCCTGGGCCTGGCCGGCCTGGCCTTGATCGGGGTCTATCTGTTTGGCGAAACCTTGCTGACTCAGGAAATCATCGGACTGGGTCTGTCCGTGGCGGGCATTGCCTGCGTGGTGTCCGGCGAAGCCGATGAACAAGCCCAGGAGCAAAGCGCATGAAAACCGTATTCTATTTATTCGTGGTGTCCTCGGCCCTGATCGAAGTGGCCGCCAACCTGATGCTGGAAAAGTCCAACGGCTTCCGCAACAAGGCCTGGGGCTTCGGCGCCATCGCCATGGTTTGGGTGGCATTCGCCCTTCTGGGCCAGGCGGTGCGGGGCATCGACCTTGCCGTGGCTTACGCGCTGTGGGGCGCGCTGGGCATCATCGGCACCGCCATCGGCGCGCGCATCTTTTTTGGCCAGCGGCTCAAGCCGCTGGGCTGGGTGGGCATGGCGGTCGTGATTTCCTCGGTGGTGGTGCTGACCACCGCCTGATAAACCGCGGCGGCGTTCAGTGACGCTTTTATGACACGCCGCCGCCTGCAACCTGTCCTATCTGAGTATGGCGACCCGCGCCATAACGGTTTAGGGTACGGGCTCCATCCAAGCAATGAAAGGCTGAGACATGCAACAGTATCGAGTTGTGAGCAGCATGAGCCAAGAGTCCTTGGAAAACACCCAAGCCTTGCTCACCCTCTGCGAGCACTGCGCCAGCGATGTCGGCATCCTGGCCATCCATGGCGAAACAGATCAACCTTGCGAGCTCTGCGGCGAAGCCGATTGACACGCCGCCTTCGACCACACAGCGGGCCGGCCATGCCGGCCCTTTGTTTTTCCCGGCGCCTCCGCGCCGGCACAGGAATACCGATGCCGATTCAAAAACTGGACCGCGCCGCCCTGCCAGACTGGGTGGCGCTGCGCCAACAACTCTGGCCGCACCATGCCCCCACCAGCCACTACCAAGACGGCGAGGCCATTCTCGCGTCGGGCCATCTTGCCGCCTTCCTGGCGCGGGACGCCGCCGGCCAGGCCGTGGGCTTCGCCGATGCCGCGATCCGGCACGACTACGTCAATGGTTGCGCCAACAGCCCGGTCGCCTTCCTGGAAGGCATTTTCGTGTTGCCCGCCTGCCGGCGAAACGGCATCGCCCGACAATTGGTGACGGCGGTACAAGCTTGGGGCCTGGAGCACGACTGCATGGAACTAGCGTCCGACGCGCCGCTGGACAATCTCGCCTCACAAAGCATGCATGCCCGCTTGGGCTTCGAGGAGACGGAGAGAGTGGTGTTCTATCGAATGCCGCTGCGCTAAATCAGGCTTGCATCCAATAAAAATACCCCGCTTGCGCGGGGTATTCTTTTGGGGGTACGTCCAGGGGTATTCAATGATACGCTCCGGACGCCTCTCCAGGACTCAGACAATCAAATCATTGATTTGATTACACCTTCACGGTGTCCGCCAGCTCTTGGTAATCGGCGATCTCGTTGAAGTTCATGTAGCGGTAAACTTCGCTGGCCTTCTGATTGAGCACGCCGATGTCGGCCATGTATTCCTCCTTGGTCGGGATGCGGCCCAGACGGGAGCAGATCGCGGCCAGTTCGGCGGAACCCAGGTAAACATTGGAGTTCTTGCCCAGACGGTTGGGGAAGTTGCGAGTGGAGGTGGACATCACGGTGGCGCCCTCCTTCACCTGCGCCTGGTTGCCCATGCACAGCGAGCAGCCCGGCATTTCCATCCGCGCGCCAGCGGTGCCGAAGGTGCCGTAATGGCCTTCCGCGGTCAGCTGTTCGGCGTCCATCTTGGTTGGCGGCGCTACCCACAGTTTTACCGGGATGTCGCGCTTGCCTTCCAGCAGCTTGGAAGCGGCGCGGAAGTGACCGATATTGGTCATGCAAGAGCCGATGAACACTTCGTCGATCTTGGCGCCGGCCACGTCGGACAGGGTTTTCACGTCGTCCGGGTCGTTCGGGCAAGCCACGATGGGCTCGTGGATGTCGGCCAGGTCAATTTCAATCACCGCCGCGTATTCCGCGTCGGCGTCGCCCTTCAGCAACTGCGGGTTGGCGATCCAGGCTTCCATCGCCTTGATGCGGCGCTCCAGCGTGCGGGCGTCCTGATAGCCGTTGGCGATCATGGTCTTCATCAGGGTGATGTTGGAGGTCATGTATTCGATGATGGGCGCCTTGTCCAAGTGCACCGTGCAGCCGGCGGCGGAGCGCTCGGCGGAGGCGTCGGACAGCTCGAAGGCTTGCTCCACCTTCAACTCCGGCAGGCCTTCGATTTCCAGAATCCGGCCGGAGAAGACGTTTTTCTTACCGGCTTTGGCCACGGTCAGCAGGCCTTGCTTGATCGCGTACAGCGGGATGGCGTTGACCAGATCGCGCAGGGTCACGCCTGGCTGCATCTTGCCCTTGAAGCGCACCAGCACCGATTCAGGCATGTCCAGCGGCATCACGCCGGTGGCGGCGGCGAAGGCCACCAGGCCGGAGCCGGCCGGGAAGGAGATGCCGATCGGGAAACGGGTGTGGCTGTCGCCGCCGGTGCCCACGGTGTCCGGCAGCAGCAGTCGATTCAGCCAGCTGTGGATCACGCCGTCGCCCGGACGCAGCGACACGCCGCCGCGGGTGGAGATGAAGGCCGGCAGTTCTTTGTGCATCTTCACGTCCACCGGCTTGGGATAAGCGGCGGTGTGGCAGAAGGACTGCATCACCAGGTCGGCGGAGAAGCCCAGGCAGGCCAGGTCTTTCAGTTCGTCGCGGGTCATCGGGCCGGTGGTGTCCTGCGAGCCGACGGTCGTCATCTTCGGTTCGCAGTAAGTGCCCGGGCGCACGCCCTGGCCTTCCGGCAGGCCACAGGCGCGGCCAACCATTTTCTGAGCCAGGCTGAAGCCCTTGCCGGAATCAACCGGGGATTTGGGCAGACGGAACTCGGTGGACGCCGGCAGGCCCAGCGCTTCACGCGCCTTGCCCGTCAGGCCGCGGCCGATGATCAGGTTGATGCGGCCGCCGGCGCGCACTTCGTCCAGAATCACTTCGGACTTGAGCGCGAAGTCCGCGATCTTCTGACCGGCCTTCTCGATCTTGCCTTCATACGGGTAGATGTCGATGACGTCGCCCATCTCCATCTTGGACACGTCCACTTCGATCGGCAGCGCGCCGGAGTCTTCCTGGGTGTTGAAGAAGATGGGGGCGATCTTGCCGCCCAGGCACACGCCGCCGAAGCGTTTGTTCGGCACGTAGGGGATGTCTTCGCCCGTGCCCCAGATCACGCTGTTGGTGGCGGATTTGCGGCTGGAGCCGGTGCCCACCACGTCGCCTACGTAGGCAACCAGGTGGCCTTTTTTCTTCAGGTCCTCGATGAACTGCATCGGGCCGCGCTTGCCGTCTTCTTCCGGAGTGATGCCGGGACGGGCGTTTTTCAGCATGGCGAGATAATGCAGCGGGATGTCCGGGCGGCTCCAGGCGTCCGGCGCCGGGGACAAGTCGTCGGTATTGGTTTCGCCGGTGACCTTGAACACGGTGACAGTGATCTTCTCAGCCACCGCCGGGCGGCTGGTGAACCATTCGGCGTTGGCCCAGGACTCCACCACCTGCTTGGCGAAGGCGTTGCCCTTGTCCATTTTTTCCTTCACGTCGTGGAAGGCGTCGAACATCAGCAGGGTTTTCTTCAGGCCGTCCGCGGCGATCTGGGCCACGGCGGCGTCGTCCAGCAGGTCGATCAGCGGCTTGATGTTGTAGCCGCCCAGCATGGTGCCCAGCAACTGGGTGGCCAGCTCGCGGGAGATCAGCGGGGATTGGACGTCGCCCTCGGCCACGGCGGCCAGGAAGGAAGCCTTGACCTTGGCGGCGTCGTCCACGCCCGGCGGCACGCGATGGGTGATCAGTTCAACCAGGGTGCTTTCTTCGCCCTTGGGCGGATTTTTCAGCAGTTCCACCAGCGCTTCCACTTGCTTGGCGGACAGCGGCAGCGGCGGAATGCCCAGCGCGGCGCGCTCGGCCACGTGTTGACGGTAAGCTTCCAGCATGACTTTAGACCTTTATGGCTTGGGTTGTTGGCAGCGTCCCCGGCAAGGCCGGGACTCCGACGCTGCGGGACAATGGGGTAAGGCTATGGCTGCGGCCACCAAGGCCGCGCTGCAACACCCATTGGCGCGGCCTTGATTTCATGCCTGAAGATTACGCTGTTAGCCGTCCGCTTTCAAACGAGTTATCGCAACATAGATTGTGAGTTAAAATCACAGCATGAGCACTTACCCCCCTCTCAACACTCTGCGTATTTTTGAGGCAGCGGCCCGGCTGGAGAGCTTTTCCGCCGCCGCTGGCGAACTCTTCGTCACCCATGGGGCTGTGAGCAAGCAGATCAAGCAATTGGAGGATTGGCTGGGCGTGCCGCTGTTCGAGCGCAGCGGCGGCAGGGTCAAGCTGACCGACCCCGGCTGGCGCTATCTGGTGCAAGTGCAAGACGGCCTGGACCTGATCGCCAACGCCACTTCCCAACTGCTGCAAGCGGATAGCCGGCGCCGGGTCAGCATCAATTCCACGCCCACCTTCGCCATGTACTGGCTGCTGCCGCGGCTGAGCCGTTTTCGCGAGCAGTTTCCGGAACTGGAACTGCACCTGGCCACATCGGACCGCGACATCAGCCGGCTGGACAGCCCGTTCGACATCGCCATCCGCCGCGGCCCCGGCGATTGGCCCGGCCATATCGCCAAGCCCTTCCTGAAAGAATGGGAGCTTCCGCTGTGCAGCCCGGCGCTGCTGACCGCCGCGCCCATCGCCAGCCCGGCGGATCTGGCGCGCCACACCCTGCTCTACGCCGACACCCGCCCCACCGCCTGGCCGCGCTGGCTGACCTTGGCCGGAGTGCCGGGGCTGAAACCGGCCAGCGCCCTGCACTTCGATAGTTTCTCGCTGGCCTTGCAGGCGGCGATGGACGGCCTGGGGGTGGTGCTGGGCCCCATGCCAATGGCACAGGCGCAGATAGACGCGGGCGTGCTGCTGTCGCCGTTGCCGGCGCCGGTGGCCACGGTGCGCGATTACTGCTGGGTGGCGCCGCGCGCGGCGGCGGAGGATGCCGCCGTTGCCGCGTTCTGCCGCTGGCTGGAGAACGAGGCCACCCGCCCCGACGCAATCTGAACGCATGTTCAAAGCCGCGCGAGCATGAACGAGATCAACGCCCGGAACCAGGCTGCAGACCAATCAGTTTGACATCCATAGGCGCAACGTCGCGCGGCAGCCATTTGTTGTAGATGCGTTTAAAGCTCCCGTCTTTCTTGACGGCGCTGAACGCGGTCTGCCAGCGCTTCACCTCCGCCGCCGAGGTGCCGCGGGAAAACGCCAGATACAACTCCAGCGTTTCCAGCACTCGCACCACTTCCACCGCTTCCGGCGGCTGATGGATGTCTTTCAGTACCGATGCGACGACAAACCCGCCTTCCGACCACATATCGTAGCGGCCCACCAGCAGCTTCTGCGCGGTGATCTGCGGGGTAGGCGCCAGGTCCACCTCCACAAAACCGGCCGCAATCGCCGCGTCGGCGAAAATGCTGCCGCGGTAAGCGCCCACCGGCCGGTGATAGATGCCGTTGCCCAAGGCCAGCAAGCCGGCCGCTTCGCCCTTTCGCGCCAGCAACACGGTCTGAGAAATGGCGATGGGCCCCAACAGCGTCATCTGCTTCTCCCGTGTGTCGTTGCGCCCCACGGTGAACAGCATCACCCCCGGCGTAGTCAGCAACTCCTTATAGCCGCGCGCCCAGGGCACCACGTCGATGGCGCTGTTGTCGTGCATCCGCGCCTGGACTTCACGCACCACTTCCACCGCCATGCCGTCCGGCACGCCGTTGTGTTGGAAAGTGATGGGAGGCCAGTCTTCGGTGTAAATGGTGATCGCCCGCGCCTGCCATGCCGCCAGCAGCAATAGCAGCGCCAATAAACCCTTAGCCATGATCTTTCCCCGTACCGCGTGAACCCGATTTTATTCATAGCCGTTTCACGCGTCGCCTGCCGGCCATTTCCGCCCCCCGCCGCGCCGCCAGGGGCATGACGACCTCAAGACGCTTATCCGTTATAATAAGGCGGTCAAGCCGGCGCAGCCGGCATATCGAGCATTTGTTTCGCGCACCCACCCAAAGCTAAGGATTGCCATGAGCCGCATCACCCTCTCCCGCTTTTTGATCGAACAGCAACGCAAGGCCGGCACGCTGCCGCCCGAGCTGCGCCTGCTGATCGAAACCGTTGGCCGCGCCTGCAAGGCCATCAGCTATTCGGTAAACAAGGGCGCGCTGGCCGACGTGCTGGGCGAAGCCGGCACCGGCAACATACAGGGCGAGGCGCAGAAAAAGCTGGACGTGATCGCCAACGACTACCTGCTGGACGCCAATGAATGGGGCGGCAGCCTGGCGGCGATGGCCTCCGAGGAAATGGAGCTGCCTTACCACATCCCCGGCGAATACCCGAAGGGCGAGTACCTGTTGATGTTCGATCCGCTGGACGGCTCATCCAACATCGACGTCAACATCTCGGTGGGCACCATCTTCTCCATCCTGCGCTGCCCCCAGGGCATCGACCACGCCACCGAGAGCGCTTTCCTTCAGCCCGGCACTGAGCAAGTGGCCGCCGGCTACACCGTGTACGGCCCGCAAACTCTATTGGTGCTGACCTTCGGCAGCGGCGTCCACGGCTTCACGCTGGACCGCGAACAAGGCTCTTTCGTGCTGACTCACCCGGACATGAAAGTGCCGGAAAGCACCGGCGAATTCGCCATCAACATGTCCAATATGCGTCACTGGGACGCGCCGGTGAAACGCTATGTAGACGAACTGCTGGCCGGCAGCACCGGACCGCGCGGCCGCGATTTCAATATGCGCTGGGTGGCGTCCATGGTGGCCGAGGTGCATCGCATCCTGACCCGCGGCGGCATCTTCATGTACCCGCGCGACGCGCGCACCCCGGATCAGGCCGGCAAGCTGCGCCTGATGTACGAAGGCAACCCGATGGCCTTCGTGGTGGAACAGGCCGGCGGCGCGGCCACCAACGGCCATCAGCGCATCATGGACATCCAGCCGCAGAAGCTGCACGAGCGGGTGGCGGTGTTCCTGGGCTCCAAGGAAGAAGTGGAACGCGTCACCGCCTACCACGCCGAACAGCGGTAAGCGCGCGCCAAACAAAAACCCCCTGTCGAAACCGACAGGGGGTTTTTCTTGTTCGCCGCCGGCGCTAGCGCAAGCGCTCGCGCACTTCCATCAGCACAAAGCCCAGCAGATTGCTGCCGTCCCACATGTCCGGCAGACTGGCCTGCGGGTCGTCCTCGGCCCAGCCTATGCCCCAGACGCAGTCCACCGGGCTGGCCTCCACCAGAATGGCGTCGCCGGTGCCGCGCAGAAAGTCCCCCAGCGCCGGGTTTTGCACGAACTTGGCCAGATTGCCCCGCATCACCACCTCGCAGCTGCACTGCCGCCACAAGGCGCTGTCGAAGCCCCGCACTTGGCGTCCCAAGGCCTTGGCCTCGGCCGGCGTGGCCGCGGCCAGTATCCCGCTCCGAATCTCCCCGTCTTCGAACAAACGCGCTTTTTCCGCCATCATGTAATGCTCGGCGCTGGCATACCCCACTCCGTCAAGTTCAAAACCAGCGGGGAACCACTGACTCAAACAGCTCTTGCAAACACTGTGTTCATGTTTAGGTCTATGCCCCCAGAAAAACAGAAAATCCAGGGTTTCGCCGGCCGCAGCCCGCTTGCGCAACTCACTTACTGTCCGGATCGCCATGGTCCGCGTCCTCCACTTCCTGCGCGGCCATATGCCGCAAAAAATGCCAAGAGCCCCCTCTTTGTCCGCTGTCGCCGCGGCGCTGAACATCTGCATGGCCATCACTATAAGGAGCCGGAATCGGGTTAGACAAGCGCGGCGAGCAGCCGGCCCGCGCGTGAATCCACCGGTTTCCACTCAAACAGACAAAAACAATGATTAATTACCGCATGACGATGATTTGGCCGCATCCGCCCATATTCCGGGCGCAGTGGATATGCAACACCGCCTTACCAACATAGGACCGGCCACCCCGCTTGCCCATGGGTAAAACTACTCAGCGCAAGCGCAACCGTCCGCATTGCCATGAAGCGGCGTAGCGGAGTATGTTTTCCCCCATAAGCCTGATAAGCCGCTGTTGGAAAAGACATTACAAGCCCTGGGGAGACCGGCATGGCTATTGTGATCACGCTGGACATCATGCTGGCGCAACGCAAGATCAAATCCAAGGATCTGGCGCGGGCCATCGACATCACGCCGCATAATCTGTCGCTACTGAAACTGGGCAAAGTCAAAAGCCTGCGCCTGGATACGCTGGACGCGCTGTGCCGGCAGTTGGGCTGCCAGCCAGGCGATTTACTGACCCACGTGCGGGAAGCGGACCCGGCGGACGGAGAGCCGTCGGTCTGACTCTCCGCCCGCCCGCGTCAGCGGGCTGTCTGACGCGCGCCGCGCGCCGAGGTGCGGCCCGAATTCAAATAACCGGCAATGTAGTCTTGCGACACTTCGCCGTTATAGCGGCCGTCCCCGTCCAGCACCGGCATCCAGGTCAGGTTGTGCTCGTACAAGCGGGACAGCACCACGCGCAGGTTCTCGCCCGCCGCCGCGGTCACGCTCACCGGCTTGATCTTGTCCGCGCACACGCCGTCCGCGCCGCGCGCGTCGCGGCGACGGACAAAGCCCAGCGGCTGGCCGTCTTCGTCCACCACGGTCAAATGCATCAGGTCGTTGTCGTCCATCAGGGCGTAAGCGGCCGCCAGCGGCGTATCCAGACGCGCGGTCAGCGTTTCCTGCTGATCGGCCACTTCGCCGGCCTGCACCAGCAGCAGGCGCTTGAGCGTGCGGTCCTGGCCAACGAAGCTGGCGACGAAATCGTCCGCGGGACGCGCCAGAATCTCGTCGGAGCCGGCGCACTGCACCATGCGGCCCTGACGGAACACCGCGATGCGGTCTCCCAGCTTGATCGCTTCGTCGATATCGTGGCTGACCAGCATCACGGTCTTGCCCAACTGCCGCTGCATTTGCAGGAACTCGTTCTGGATCTGCTCACGGTTGATCGGGTCCACCGCGCCGAAGGGTTCGTCCATCAGCAAGACCGGCGCGTCGGCCGCCAGCGCGCGGATCACGCCGATGCGCTGTTGCTGGCCGCCGGACATCTCGCGCGGATAACGCTGCAGGAAGCGGTTGGGATCCAGGGCCACCATGCTCATCAGTTCGCGCGCGCGCTCGCGGCAGCGCTTCTTGTCCCAGCCCAGCATCCGCGGCACCACGGTGATGTTGTCCTCAATGGTCATATTGGGGAACAGGCCGATTTGCTGGATCACGTAGCCGATCTGGCGGCGCAGCGTCACGCTGTCGATGCCGGCGGTGTCCTCGCCGTTGATCAAGACCTTGCCGGACGTGGGTTCGATCAAGCGGTTGATCATTTTCATCGTGGTGGTCTTGCCGCAGCCGGACGGGCCCAACAACACGCAGATCTCGCCTTCCGGCACATGCAGATTGACATTGTCCACCGCCTGGAAGACCTGGCCGTTTTTCTGGGTAAATTGCTTGCAGAGGTTTTGCAGTTCAATCATCAACGAATTCCTTTCGGGGTCAGCGCGCGCTGAGCGCGCAGCAGCAACCAATCCATCGCGACGGCGAGCACGCTCACCGCCACCGCGCCGGCAATCAGCTTGCGAATGTCGCTCTGGCTGATGCCGTGCAATATCAGAGTGCCCAAGCCGCCGGCGCCGACGATGGCGGCTATCGCCATCACGCCGATGTTCAGCACCACCGCGGTGCGGATGCCGGCAAAGATCAGCGGCGTGGCCAGCGGCAGTTCCACCCAGCGCAAGCGCTGCCAGAAGGTCAGCCCCAGGCCGCGGCCGGCCTCGCGCACGCCGGGTTCAAGATGCGTCAGCGCGGTATGGGTGTTGCGCACGATGGGCAACAGGGAATACAGGAAGGCGGCGGTGATGGCCGGCACCGCGCCGATGCCCTGCCCGATCATGGAAAACAGCGGCACCATCAAGCCGAACAAGGCGATGGCCGGAATGGTCAGCACCACGGTGGCCAGGCCCAGCACCAGGCCGGCCAGCGCCTGGAAGCGCACGATCAGCACGCCCAAAGGCACGCCCAGCAGCACCGCCAGCCCAACGGCGATGCCCACCAGTCTCAGGTGCTGCTCGGCCAAAACCGCGATTTGCGGCAGGTTTTGCCAGATGAACTGGCAGGTTTGCAATAGGGTTTCCATGCGGCCTCCTTTAGATCAGGCCGCGCTGGCGCAGGAACTCGCTGGCGACTTCCTTCACCGGACGGTGTTCGATGTCCACCTTGGCGTTGAGCTCGGACATGGTGTCGTTGTCCAGCAACGCCGCCAGCTTGTTCAGTTCGTCGGCGAGGCCGGGGTTGCGCTCCAGCGTGTCGCGGCGCACCACCGGCGTGGCGGCGTAGGCCGGGAAATAACCCATGTCGTCCTGCAGCACCACCAGATCAAAGCCTTTTACGCGGCCGTCGGTGGTGTAGACCAGGCCGGCGTCGACGAAGCCGTCGCGGATGGCGTTGTACACCAGGCCCGGATCCATCTGACGGATTTGCGGACGGCTCAACTCCATGCCGTAGAGCTGCTGCATCGGCTTGAGGCCGTCAGGACGTCCGGCGAACTCCATGTCGAAACCCAACTGCCAGCGCTTGGAGCCGCCGTTGTTTTCATTGACCCGCCGCGCCAGATCGGACAGCGTGCGCACGCCCTCGGCCTCGGCGCGCTCGCGTTTCATCGCCAGCGCGTAGGTGTTGTTGAGCGGAGCCGGGTTCAGCCAGATCAACCCCAGGGGCTCGTCCAGCTTCTTGACCGTGGCGTAAGCCTCCTCGTTGCTCATTTTCTTCTGGATGCCGTGATGAATGATCAGGCCGGTGCCAGTGTAGTCCCACACCAGATCCAGTTGGCGGTTCTCCAGCGCGTTGCGCAGGATCACCGTCGCCAGGTCCGCCTTTTGCGTGACCTGGTAACCCTTGCTGCCCAGATACTGCGTGGTGATATCGGACAGCAGGTGCTGTTCGGTGAAGTTCTTGCTGCCCAACACCAGGCCGGCGGCAAAGGCCGGCGCGGCGCTCAGCAAGGCCGCCAGCGTCAGCGCGCGACGCGCCAGCTTGCGCCAGGGCGAGAAGAAAAGTGCTTGAGTCATAGATGTCCTCCGTGCGAGCGCCCGCCGGAACGGGCGACAGGGGGGTATTCGAATCAGGCCAAGCCGCGGGCGGCGGCCAGACGGCCCAGGCCGGCCAGCGTCATGTCCAGCGTCAGCGCGATCAGCGCGGTGCCGCCGGCGCCCAGCAGCAGCGCGGTATGGTTGTTCAGATAGATGCCGGGGAAGATCAGCTCACCGTAGCTGCTGGCGCCAATCAGGAAGGCCAGCGGCGCGGTGCCGACGTTCAAGGCCAGCGCCACCCGCACGCCGGTCAGTATCACCGGCAAGGCGTTGGGCAGTTCCACCCGCCACAACCGTTGACGCGGGGTCATGCCCAGCGCGTCGGCGGCTTCCAGCAGCGCCGGCTGCAGGCCGGCCAGGCCGGCGTAGGTGTTGCGCACAATGGGCAGCAATGACGCCAGGAACAGCGCCACGATGGCCGGCGCGTCGCCGATGCCGATCAGGGCCATCGCCAGCGCCAACACCGCCATGGGCGGCAACGTGTTGCCAATATTGAAAATCTGCATCCAGTGCTCGGCGCTGCCCCGCAGCCGCTGGCGGCTGAGCAACACGCCGCTGGGCAAGCCCACGGCCAGGGCCAGCGCCATGGAGACGCCCACCAGATAAAGATGTTGCCGGCCCAGGTAGATTAGATCTTCCCGGTACTCGGTCCATACGGCTGGGCTTACACCGTAAATCAATCCCGCCGCCGCTACGGCGACCAGGATCAGCCCGATCATGCTGCGCTTGCTAAACGCTCTTTTGTGCATCTGCGTCCTCCTTGGCGAAAGCAATGGCCGGCAAGGCCACGGCGATCCGCTGTAATGATCGCGACAACTAGAGAGCTGCCAGTAAATAGACATCCGGCGCGGGCCGGACATGAGGTGCGTTTAAACGCGAGGCTCGACGGCGCGAAACCGTCGATTTTGAGTGGCGCGGTGTGCGCCTGATGAAAAACCTAATAAGTTATAACACTGTTTGTATCGAACATGCAAATTTTCTAATGTTCACGACAACACTTAAAGAGAAAGGGCAAAGCATTGAAAAAGCAATCTTTCTTTTTGTTCACATCAAACAAAATAGATAATTTGGCCGCGCTCCTTCGCCCAGCCCTATAAGGTACGCGCGCGTTGGGGCCGCCCGCGCCGTCCCAACGGCCACTTGCCGCCGCCCGGCCCCGAAGCCAGAATGCGCTGTTTCGTCCGTTGCAACAATCACGGCAAAAAATATGGATCGATTGCATTTGATGACTGTATTCATCGCGGTGGCGGAAGCGGAAAGCTTCGCCGGCGCGGCGCGTAAACTGGGCATGTCGCCGCCGGCGGCTACGCGCGCGGTGGCGGCGTTGGAGGCGCGGCTGCAAGCCCGCCTGCTCAACCGCAGCACGCGGCATGTGCGCGTTACCGAGGCCGGCCAGCGCTATCTGGAAGACGCTCGCCGTGTGATCGCCGCGGCGGACGAGGCCGACGAAGCCGCCTCCGGCGGGAATGCGCCGCCGCGCGGCTTGCTGACCATCACCGCGCCGGCGCTGTTCGGCCTGCGCTACGTGATGCCTGGGATCAATGACTACCTGCTGCGCCATCCCGAGGTGACGGTGGACGCCTTGCTGCTGGACCGCGTGGTCAACCTTCTGGAAGAAGGCGTGGACGTGGCCGTCCGCATCGGCGATTTGCCGGACTCCAACCTGAACGCTCTGCGCGTAGGCCAAGTGCGGCGGGTGGTCTGCGCGGCGCCGGCCTATCTCGCTCAGCGCGGCGCGCCGCGCTCGCCGGCGGACTTGCAGCGGCACTCGCTGATCGCCTCTCGCGGCGTGGGCTCCAGCCACGAATGGCGTTTCAGCGACGGCGGCAAACCGCTGAGCGTGCGTCTCAAGCCCAGGCTCATCGTCAGCAACAACGAGGCGGCCATCGCCGCGGCGGTGGCGGGCCTGGGCCTTACCCGCCTGCTGTCTTACCAAGTGGCGCCGCAATTGGCCGCCGGCCAATTGCAACAGGTGCTGGCCGAATACGACGACGCCAGCCAGCCCATCCACATCCTGCATCAAGAAGGCAGACTGGCCTCGGCCAAAACCCGGACCTTCATCGACTTGATGGCGGAGCGGCTGCGCGGCCACCCCGAACTGCGCTAAGAGCCTGTTCAAAGCCTCGCGAGCAAGGGCGAGACAAGGCGAAAACGGCTGAGAAAGCGGAATGTACAAGTGGTACATCCGCATTTCGAAGCGGGTTTCAACACCGTATCGCCGACGCGCAGCAGATTGAAAACAGGTTCAAACAAACGCCATCGCCTCTCTTCTCACTCGTTCAAGGAGACCTACCCATGTTGACCCCGCTTAAGGACAAAACCGTACTCATCACCGGCGGCACCGCCGGCATCGGCCTGGGCCTGGCCCGGGCTTTCGCCCGCGCCGGCGCGCGCGTGGCCATCAGCGGCCGCAGCCGGGACAAGCTGGACGCCGCGCTGGCCCTCCTGCGCGCCGAAGGCCGGAACGCATCCGGCCATATCGCCGACGTGGGCCGCCCCGAGGATGTCGCCCGCCTGATGGCGGACACCGCGACGCAAAACGGCTTGGACGTGCTGTGCTGCAATGCGGGCGTGTTCCCGTCCGCGCCGCTGGAGAGCATGAGCGCGCAGGAGTGGGACCAGGTGCAGCACACCAATGTGCGCGGCAACTTCCTCTGCGTGCAGGCGGCGCTGCCCTATCTGCGTCAAGCTGAATACGGCCGCATTATCCTGACCTCCTCCATCACCGGCCCGGTCACCGGCTACGCCGGCTGGAGCCATTACGGCGCCAGCAAGGCGGCGCAACTGGGCTTCATGCGCAGCGCGGCGCTGGAGCTGGCGCGTGACGACATCACCATCAACGCGGTGCTGCCGGGCAATGTGCTGACCGAAGGTTTACGCGAGCTGGGCGAGGACTACCTGGACAAAATGGCCGCGGCGGTGCCGCTGCGGCGGCTGGGCAGCGTCGACGACATCGCCAACGCCGCGCTGTTCTTCGCCAGCAAGGAGGCGGGATTCATCACCGGCCAAACTCTGATCGTTGATGGAGGCCAGGTCTTGCCGGAGTCTCTGGACGCGCTGGCCGGCTAGCCCTGATAGACATCCGGCCGGTGCAGCTCCATATAGCGTTCCGGATGCTCCAACGCGGCGAAGCCGAACGGCCGGTACACCGGATGCGCGTTGGAAGTCACCAATACGATGCGCCGCAGCCTGGCCAAGGCCGGCTCGGCGGCGACGCATTGCATCAACTGCCGCGCATAACCCCGCCCGCGGCATTCCGGCACCACGAACACATCGCATAGATAACCGAAGGTGGCCAGATCGGTCACCACGCGGGCAAAGCCCACCTGCCGTCCGTCCAGATACGCGCCGAAGCACAGCGAGCCGGCAATCGCCTGCTCCACGGTGGCGCGAGGAATGCCCTTCGCCCAGGGGGCGTGATCATGCAGAAAAGCATGGATCAGCGCCACGTCCAGCCTGTGCTTGTCGGTGGAGATGTCCAGTTCCGGCTTTCTCATCGCGGCGCGGCTCCCTTGCTCAGGTGGACCCGCGCCAGCCATGCGCGCAAGACGCCCAGTTTGCCCGCGTAGGTGTTCAGCGCCAGCGCCGCCACGATCAAGGCCGACGCGACGATGCTGAGCGCGTCGTAGCGCTCGTTCAGGATCAAATAGCCGCCCAGCAGGCCGAACACCGGGCTGAGCAGCGAAAACGGCGCCACCAGCGTGGCCGGATACAGGCTAAGCAGTTTGCCCCAACTGCCCAGCGCGAACAGCGTGCCGATCAAGGCCAGGAACAACAGCGCCAGCGTGGCGGTCCAGCCGAAGCCGGCCAACGCGGCCCAAGCCGCCGCCGGGCCGCCCTCCAGCGCGAAGGACAGCAGCAGCAGAGGCAGCGGCGGCACCAGGCTCATCCATACGGTGAAGGCGAACATGTCCACCTTGCCGGCCCGCTTGAGCTCCACATTGCCCCAGGCGAAGCCGGCCGAGCCGATCAAGGCCAGCGCCAGCGGCAGCAAGGGCAAGGCGTCATGATAACGAGCGTAGCCCAATAGCAGCACGCCCAGCAGCGCCAGCGCCATCACCGCCTTTTGCAACCTGGATCGCGTCTCGCCCAGCAATAGGCTGGCCAGCAGCAAAGTGATGAACACCTGCAACTGGGCCAGCACCGACACGATGCCGGCCGGCATGCCCAGCTTGATGGCGGAGAACAGACAGGCGAACTGGATCACCCCCAGGCACAGCCCGGCGCGCAAATACCAGCGCCAGGGCAAGGACGGCCGCGAAAACCACCAGGCCCCGGCGGCGAACACCACCACGAAGCGCAAGGCCGCCAGCAAAAGCGGCGGGCACTCGGTCAAGCCTATCTTCACCACGATGAAGCTGAGGCCCCAGATGGCCGCCACCAGCACCGCCAGCAATACGTGTCCTATCTTCATGATGTCGTCGCCTCTTGCTCCAGCGCGGCGATCGCGCGCCGGCAAGCTTTCAGGAAAAAATCCAACTCCGTCTCCGCCACGTTCAGCGGCGGCAGCAAGCGCAACGCGGCGGCGTCGTGGGCCGCCGGCGCCGTCAGCGCCCCTTCTTGCAGCAATTGCAACCACAGCAGGCCGGCCGCGCCCTCGCCCAGCCGCTCTTGCGCCGCCGGGCCGGCGCGCAGCGCCAGCATCAACCCCACGCCCTCCAGCTCAAAGTCCTCCAGCCCGGCTCCGCGCCAGCGTCGCCGCAAAGCTTCGCCGCGCTCCCGCGCCCGCGCCGGCGCGTCCAATTGGCGCAGCAGGCTCAGCATGCGCAGTCCGCAGCACAACGCCAGCCGGTTGCCCCCAAAGGTGGAACCGTGGATCTTGGCGCAGCCGGGCCGGGCGAACACCGCCTGGTAAATATCTTCGCGAAACAACAGCGCCGACACCGGCAGCACGCCGCCGCTCAGGCCCTTGGCCGCAATCAGCATATCCGGCGCCGGCGCGCCCAGCGCCTGGTAAGCAAACCAGGCGCCGCAGCGGCCCAGGCCGGACAAGGCCTCGTCGTAAATCAGCCGCGCGCCATGGCGGCGGCACAGTTCAGCCAGCTCCAACAAGGCCTCGCCGCGCCAAGCGCGCGCCCCTGCGCTGCCCTGCACCGGCTCCAACAGCACCGCGGCCACGTCGCCGCGCGACAGCTCGGCCGCAGCCGCGGCCAGATCACCCCAGGGCAGCACCGCACAGTCCTCGCTCCTCGGCAGCCCCTGCCGCCAGAAATCGCTGCCCGCCAGGCTGGTGGCCTCCAGCGTAAGACCGTGGAAGCCGCCGTCGAAACTCAGCGCGCGCCGGCGGCCGCTGGCCATGCGCGCCAGCTTCAGCGCGCCCTCCGCCGCCTCGGCGCCGGTGCTGGCGAACAGGACCTTGCCGTCGGCGAAGCCTGCCAGCGCCAGCAGTTCCGCCGCCAGATCGCCGGCCAAGCCGGAAAACCCCAGCGGATGGAGATTGGGCGCGGGATCGAACAGGTCTTCGGCCAAGCCGGCCAGCAAGGCTTGCGGCCGATGGCCCAATACCGCCGCGCCGTAGCCGGCGACGAAGTCCAGCCAACGCCGGCCGTCCTCCAGCCGCAGCCAGCAGCCCTCTGCCTCCAGCGGCCGGGCGTCCAGCCCGCATTGCCGCAACACGTCCAGCCAAGCCGGGTTGACGCTGGCCGCGTAGGCCGTTTGCGTCGCCTCGCGCTCAGCCGGCGACGGCATAACTGTCCAGCGAGCAGACGGCCAGTTGCGACTGCGGGCCGTAAAAATCCGCCACCTGGTCCATCGCCCGCAGATTGAGCTCCAGCAGATACGCCAGATTGGCTAGCGCACGCTGCTGCGTCAGCGGCGACAAGGCGCTGATTTCGCGGAAGAACAACCGCGACAACGCCGCGTGGTTAAGCTCGACGTTGAGATCGTCGTGGCGCTTGGCCACGCGCTGGTAATCGGCGCGAAACTCCACCAGAGATTCCAGCCGCTCGTGTACCGGGTTGTCCACGCCCAGCATGCCCTCGGTCACCATGATGGAGCTCAGATAGCCGATGGGATCGTAGCGGCCCAGCACGGTGAAGGCGTCGACATAGGCCTGAAACAGCGGCAACGGCAACGCCTGATCCAGCCAGGCCGGCGGCACCCCCAACGCTTCGCAGGTGGCGCGCTCGTAGACCTCATGGCCCAACTCTTCCTGGAAGTAACGGTAAACGCGTTGCTTCAGCGGGCTGCGCAGCCGCTTGGTCATCAACGGCGCGATGATTTCGACGAAGCGCTGAGTGACATGGTATTGCTCGATGAACAAGCCTTGCACCAAGGGACCGAAGCCGGCGTCCTCGGCGTTCACCCGGCTTACGTAGCGCGATTCGCCCAGCTGAGCCAGGCCGTCCAGCGCAAACTGCTCGGCGCGACGCATGAAGTTGACGCCGCTGTCCACCGTGGACGCCGGCTCCCGGCTGAGCAGCCTACGCCGCGCCTGAGGCTTGGGCGCCAGCAGCAGCAAGTCCGCCAGGCACAGCAAATAGGCTTCCAGATGCGCCAGGCAGTAGAAGCCGTCGCTGGCGGGGTCTTCCTCCGCGCGAGCCTCCCGGCGGCTGAGCCCGACAAAGCCGGCGCCGTCGGCAAAGCCGTTGAGCACCCGCCGCCACAGCGTCAGCGCCTGCGGCAGGTTGTCGGCGAGATACAGCTTTTGCAGATAGAAGGTTTGCAGCGCGAAATTGTCACGCCACTCCGGCGCGCCCACATCGTCAATGCAAAAAGCGTCGGCCCGCGGCGCCGGCTCATCCAGCAAGCGCAGCATGCTCAGCACCACCGGCGCGTAAGCGCCGCGCGCGTCCGCGGCGGTGGCCGCCAACAACTTGTCTACGCAGCGCCGGATCAACTCGCTCCACTGCCTGCGCTGCCGCTCCAGCGCCGCCGGGTCCGCCGGCGCGTCCCGGATCAGCGACAAGGCGTCCAGTTGCTCCGCCAGCGACAGCTGCCAGGACGGCGCCGAACCGGCGTGGATGTCAAACCAAATCTCCGCGTCCGGATTGGCCATGGCCAGCACGCTGTCCAGCACCCGGCCGCCTTCCACTCCGGAAAACTGGATTTCGTACTCCTTGGCATCCGCCGCCAGCACCACGGTCTGGCCGTCGTCGGCCAGGTGAGCGCTGAACGGCACCAGATGCGGCGCGCGATAATGGGTGACTTGCCAGGCTTCCATCGCTCTCTCCTTGACTGCCGTCTCGGGGGCTACTGCGGGGGCTTACAAATACAGCCGCGGCATCAAGGCGTCCGGCCGGCTGTAGTAATCAACGATTTCCTCATCCTGCAACGCCATGGTTTCTATGGTCAGCACCAGGTTTTTCTCCACTACCAGCTGCTCCTCGCGGCTGATGGCGCTGATGTCCTGCAACAACTCTGCGGTGATGTCGTCGTGCCCCAGCGTGTCGTTAAGGTAGGCGTGGCGCAGCAGCGGCTCCCAAAAGCCCTTGTCCAGCCCGGCGCGCTCGCAGCAACGCACCAGCGCGCGGTTGAACTCGTCGCCGGGCATTTCGAACAGAAACAACACACTCTTGAACGACAACAAATGCTGACGCGCGAACACGCCCAGCGCCGCGCACAAGGCGAAGGTGGACGGCAGCGGCTGCAGGTGGTCCAGCCCTTCCACCTCCATATCCACGCTCGCCAGGCTTTCCGCCAGCATCTGGTCGTGATCCAGTTCCGACACCAGGAAGCGCTGGATGCTGCGCTGATTCTGCCGGCTGTCCGCGTGCGACAGCGCCGAAGCGATCAGGCCCGGCGCCGCGCGCACCAGATAGTAATACTCCAGCGCGTAGCCGATCAGCACATTGCGCGGCGCGCTGCCGTCGGACAACATGCCGTAAAGCCGGGAATGGCCGCGCTTGCGCATCGCCCGCTGCGCCAAGTTGCGCAGCCGGGTGTTGAATTCGCAGCCGGACAGCGCGTCGTCCGGCAATTCAAAGCTCGCCTCGGTCACCAGGCCCAGGCGGTCCAGCTCTTCCAGCAGACCGGGAATCGTCCCCGCCAGTTCGGGATGCGCGGCGCGCAACGCGGCCATGCTGGCCGGCGCGCGCTGCAGGTCGTCTAGCAAGGCCAGTAATTGCAGACGGCCTTCGTCGGCCACTTGCAAATCGCAGGACTGCTCGCGGTACAGCAAGGCCACGCCGCCGTCCTGCTGCTGGATTTCCACCCCAGGCCGCAGCGCCGGAAAGCGGAACAGGTCATGGGTGCTGGGTCCGTGCATATTGCCTCCTCAGTAGTGCTCGATGCGGCGCAGCAAGGTGTCGGCGTGCAGATAGTGCCGCCAGACCGCGCTGTAGAAAGCGTCGTAAAGTTCGACGAACAAATGGGTTTGCGCCAACAAGCGCCGTGCCGTTTCCTGATCCACCACCGGAATCTGCGCAAATATCTTGCGGGTCAGGCTGCCGTGCTCGCCCTTCAGATTGATGTCCGAGTGCGCCTTCACCGGGCGCAGAAACTCCGCGTCCACACCCAAACGGTAGGCGGCGTCCAGGAAGGAGTCCTGACGAATGTCCTTGCCTTCCAGAATGCCCAGCGTGGTGAAGAAGAACAGCGGATCGTTGTGCGACCAATACGCCAGCGCGTTGCACAGCGCCATGGTCTGCGGCAGGGGCACGGTGTGCGCCAGATCCTCGCGGCTGACGCCGATGCGGTTCAAGGCCTGCAACAGCAGCTCGTCGTGGCCGTATTCCTCGGCGAAGAAAGCGTTCATCGCCAGCCGCACCTGAGTATTGGGCACATAGGACAGCACCGGCGCGTCGAAATAGCTTTCGCGGAACAAAAAGTGATAGTTTTCAATCACCATGCCATGGAACACCCGCTCCGGGATGTCCCCCGGCTGGCTGGCGTTCTGGCAGTGGGTCCAGAATGGATTGCGGTACAGCGTTTGGTACAACAGGCGGTTGGACAGGTCCTCCACCTCCAGCAGCACCTCCAGCCCAGTCTTGCCGCGGGCCGGCGCCAGCGGGCGGATGACACCATAGTTTTCCAGGCTGACCAGCAGACGCCGCACTTCGTCGGCGGATTGACGCGGCAGAAGACGCTCCGCGTCCAACTGGCTGCAGCCCCCGGCCAGCCTAGCCATCAGCGCGCTGACCTCCTCCGCGTTGGCTAGGCCTGCGGAAATTTCCAACTCCTCGTCGCCGGCGGTCTTGACCACCAGCGGCGCCTGCGAAATGACCTCGCCGTTCAGGCAAAAACGGAGATCGGACGGATGGGACACGAGGACGTCTCCTCTGAAAGATAGGCGCGGCCGCCGGCAAGCCGGCGGCGCGGAATCCGGGTCGGTCAGGGCTTTACGCCTGAAACGGCAGCCCCGCGATACCCGATTACAAGTGAACCGGTACCAGGACCGGACGCGGATTGCGGGGTTTGACCACGACCACCGCTTCTTGCGTGCTGGCTTGCATTTGGCTCTCCTTGGCTTAAGAGAAAACAAAAACGCCCTTTTGCAGGCTCTCCTATCTTATGCCTGTCGCCGCACCGCAGAAACGGCAAAAAACTGACACAAATAACTGTTTTTAAATGAGGTTTTTAAAATAAAGCGACGCCATCGAAACGGCGCATTGCGAATGCGGACGCGCCCGCGCCGCAGCGCACGATTGACGCCGGGCGAACAATCTATATGCTGGCAAAGTCTTCCGCGCCCTCCTCGGCCGCCGTTCCCTGCGTTGAACTCCACCCAAACGCATGTCGGTTCGCCAAACGGCGGGAATTGGACAGATAAACAAATAGAAAGCCCTAAAGGGCCTGCCAAGCACTCTCGAAGAAGGCGCTCGCCGCCCTTCATCGCTCTGCAAATAGGGAAATAGAAATGAAAATGACCCAACCGAAACTGTTGGCCGCGGCCTGCTGCGCCGCTTTCGCCGTATCCGTTCAGGCCGCCGGCACCCTGGTTTACTGTTCCGAAGCCAGCCCGGACGGTTTCGATTCCGCCCAGTTCACCTCCGGCACCACCTTCGACGCCGCCGGCCACGCCATGTTCGACCGCCTGGTGGGCTTTGAAAAAGGCTCGACCAAGGCCATTCCCAGCCTGGCCACCTCGTGGAGCGCCTCGCCGGACGGCAAGATCTACACCTTCAAGCTGCGCCAGGGCGTGAAGTTCCACACCACCGACTATTTCAAGCCGACGCGCGACTTCAACGCCGACGACGTGGTGTTCACCTTCATGCGCATGTTCGACAAGAACCACCCCTTCCGCAAAGCCTACAACACGGAATTCCCTTACGCGGTGGACACCGGCCTGGCCAGCAACGTCAGCGCGGTGGAAAAAGTGGACGCGCAAACGGTGCGCTTCGTGCTGAAGGAGCCGGACGCCGACCTGGCGATCAAGATCGCCATGCCCTTCGCCTCCATCCTGTCCGCGGAATACGCCGACCAACTGCTCAAGGTCGGCCGCGCCGCCGACATCAACCAAAAGCCGGTGGGCACCGGCCCCTTCATCTTCAAGCGCTACCAGAAAGACGCGCAAATCCGCTACGCCGGCAACAAGGCGTACTGGGACAAGGGCGCGGTCAAGGTGGACAATCTGGTGTTCGCCATCGCCACCGATCCCTCGGTGCGCTACCAGAAGATGAAAGCCGGCGAGTGCCAGATCATGTCCTACCCGCGCCCCAGCGATCTGGCGGTGATGAAGACCGACCCCAAGCTGAAGATGCTGACCGCGCCCGGCTTCAATATTGGCTACCTCAGCTACAACATGGATAAGCCGCAGCTGAAAAAACGCGAGGTGCGTCAAGCGCTGGACATGGCGATCAACCGCCAGGCCATCATAGACGCGGTCTACCAGGGCCAAGGCCAGGCCGCCAGCAATCCCTTCCCGTCCTCGCTGTGGTCCTACAACAAGAGCCTGAAGAACGCGCTCTACAATGTGGCCGCCGCCAAGGCGCTACTGGCCAAGGCCGGTTACCCCAACGGCTTCGAGCTCAGCCTGTGGGCGATGCCGGTGCAACGGCCGTACAATCCCAACGCCAAGCTGATGGCGGAGATGATCCAGTCGGACTGGGCCAAGATAGGCGTGAAGGCCAAGATCGTGTCCTATGAATGGGGCGAATACCTGAAGCGGATGAAGCGCGGCGAGCACGATGCCGGCCTGATGGGCTGGACCGGCGATTACGCCAGCCCGGACAACTTCCTGGGCGTGCTGCTCAGTTGCGAGGCGGTGAACGGTTCCAACTACTCGCGCTACTGCGACAAAGAGTTCGACACGCTCGTGGTCAAGGCGCGCACCCTGAACGATCAGGCCGAACGCGCCAAGCTGTACTCGCAGGCGCAAACTATCTTCAAACGCGACCTGCCGTGGACCACCATCGCCCACTCCATCGTCAACCAGCCTATGCGCAAGGAAGTGATCGGCTTCAAGATCAGCCCGTTCGGCGACTATGAGTTTACCGGCGTAAGCGTGAAGTAAGCCCGCTCCAGGGCGCCGCCGGGCGGCGCCCTGAAACCCATCTAGGCCACGCTTACATGCCGGCCGCTGCCAACAACTCCGATAACGTCAAACCGCTCAACTGCATCATCGCGGCGATGATGGCGATCAATACCGCAAGCAGCGCCAGCGCGAACAAGAGGCCAATTCCGGCTGCCCGCCATTTGGAAAACACCAAGCCGCCGCTTGCGCCGTGCGCGGCCAGCGTCGTCTCAAAACGTTGCTTGGCCAGCATTTGCATGACCACCGTCTGCGCAACGGTAAAAACCATGCCAGGCACGCTGTCGGGCAAAACCAGGCTAAGCGCCAGCATCGCAAACAGCAGGCCGACACCCAAACCCCAGACCTTCTTCAACTGATCGCGCTGCCCCAGCATCTTGCAGTTTTCCGCCATCAGCCAAGCGCCTGCCAAGCTGGAGCCAATAAAAGTAGCAATCGCTACCGCCGCCGGACTATTCAATTTATATGTCGGCGCGGCGTGGTCAGCGGTGAAGTCAATATCCGTCATGTCTTTTCCCCTTAAAAAATGACGAGAATATTAACAGTTTCTTGGCTACGCCGTGGCGGCTCATGCAGGCAAGCAGAATTTGAACTTGGCACTCGACATGCGAACTCCACTGCGCGTCGAAGACAAGCACTTCCACGCCTTCAACCTGGAAAATCCACACAACCAGCAGCTTGATACTCCACCCTGCCTCAGTACCCTTTGTGTCGCGCAGCGCCCAATCACGCCGCGCAGGGTTTGGACGCTCAATCACACTTGATTACAGACTCGTTGTGTCCGCTTTGGCGCAACCACGTCTGCTGCCACGCTGTGTCCATTCGGATAGGCCGTGGCAGGGAACGCCTAGTGAGTTACCGGTCTTTAATCGTGTACGCCCGTCTTCCAACCTTGTCACGCGCCTGTCCAAGCATCGCCGGACAGGTTTCCAAGCGCTGACTTGGAGACCGCAATGACTCCCTTTTCCCCATCGACTTTCGTCCCCCCTGCCGCCCAACTACGCCAGCTGTCCCAAACCCTTGACGCTCCCTCACGGCCAGCACAGAGTGTCGCTGGCCGTTGCCGGGACAGCCGCTAGCGGACGCGCGGCAGAAACAATTCGGCCAGCATGCAGCGGCAACTGCCTCCGCCCACTGCTTCAATGGTGGGGATGGGGTTCACCACCGGCTGGCCGTGGCGCTCCAGCACTTTTTGCTGCGCAGGCGTGAAGCCGTTCCAAGCCTGCTCCGACATCGCGATCAGCGGCTGGCCGCCGGCCCCGCGCAGCTGCAGGATATTGCCGCAGAAGCTGCGTTCAACCTGGGCCAGGCTGATATCTATCACCTCGTGATGCTCACCCAGCGCGCTCAGCACTTGCCGCCGCTGCTCCGGCCGGTGCAGACTTTCGGAACAGATCACCGCGAAGCCCTCGCCCACGCTCATCATCACATTGGTGTGGTAGATGGGGACGCCGCGGCTGTCCACGGTATCGAACAGGTGTACCGCCTCCAGTCCGCGCCGGCGCGCGTAACGATACAAGGCGCTCGGGTGGCAGCGCTGTGAACGCGCCGCGTACACACGCTTGCGCGGGTGATCGAACACCATCACCCCGGTGCCCTCCAAAATCAACTCCTCTTCCAGCGGATGGCCGGCCCACACCACTTGCTCCACGTCGTAACCATGGTTCAACAGCAACTGGCACAGCTCTTCCACTCGCCGCTCCCGACGGCGGTTCAGCGTGTGCATCGGATAGACGTGCAGGCTGCCGTCGGCGCTGGTGGTGAACCAGTTGTTGGGAAACACGGCGTCCGGCGTCGGATAGCCGTCCGGGCTTTTCTCCAGCACCAGCACTTCGACGCCGTGATCGCGCAGCCGCTGCGCCATGGCGTCGAATTCGGCCAGCGCCAGCGCGGTGATCTGGGCCGCCGGCAGTTGCAGCCGGTGCTGGAACACGTTGTCTGCCCCGGTTTGCTCATTGAAGGCGAAGTCGTGAGGACGCACCATCACAACGGCGCGCGCCAGTTGGCCTTGTCTCGCGCGGAGCCAGAGCGGCTCCAGATTTTCTTGCGGCGCCGCATCTGCGGCGGCGATAGCTTGGGCTTGCATGGTGGGCGACTCTTGGGTGGGTGGTTGCATGGCCGCCCGCGGGCGGCAAATCATTCTACTGACAGTACGCGTTCCGGCCATGCCGTAAACATGACGCTAACTTTCAAGCAAGCGACACGCGCGCGCCGGCGTCTGCCCGGCCCAGAATGCGGCACAACTCCATGCCGGCCTGGGCGTAGCGCAGCGGGTGACTGACGTAGAGCAGGCCCGCAGCCGGGCTGAGCACCGGCGTGACGCGGTTTTCCAGCGGGTCTATCAGTTCCAGCAGCGCTTGGCCGCGCTTGACCTCCGCCCCAACCGCGCAATGGCGCAGCACCAGGCCGGGCGTGGGCGCGCTCACGCTGGCCATGCCTCGCCAGGTCCACGGCTCAGGCACCGGCGGCGGCACAGCCGGCGCGGCGCCGCCGATGTGGCCCCGGAGTTGAAGATAGGCGTACAGCGCCTCCGCGTCCCGCCGCGCCTGGCCGTGGTCCAGATCGCCTTGCCCGCGCAGCTCCACCGTGGCCGCCACGCAGCCTAGCGGCAGCGGTTGCGCCGGCCCCAGTTCGCCAGCCAGCCGCCACCAACTCTGCCCGCAGGATTCCTCAAAGGTCGTGCCGCCCGGCGCCTCATTCAACACCACCGCGGCCACGCCCAGATAACGCGCCAGCGGCTCCAGCGCCGGCCAAAACGGCGCGTCGGCGTATAAATGCAGCAACGCCTGGCTGTCGCAATGCAGGTCCAGCACCAGATCGCTGTCCAGCGCCAGCCGGCTTAGCTCCAGACGCAAAGCGTCCAGCTCCGTCACCGGCGTTTGCGCGTCCAGCGCGGCGCGCATCCGGGCGCGCACCGTCCGTAGATTGACGTTGGCATCGTGACCCAGACCGGCTTCCAAACCGGCAAGCAGCAGCGGGTGGAAATCGGTGAAACGGCGATTGAAGTTTTCGCCGCTGCGCAGTTCGAAACGCCCCGGCTGCTGCTGTAACAAGGCCTGGGCCAGGCCGATGGGATTGGCCGCCGGCACCAGCACGATTTCGCCGCGCAGCAGGCCGCCCGCCTCGGCCTGGTCCAGCAGCCGGCGCAGATGGTGGATCACCAGCATGCCGGGCAGCTCGTCGGCGTGCAGGCTGGCCTGCAAATAAGCCTTCGGCCCGTCGCCGCGCCGGCCGTAGTGCAGACTCAGTAGTTCGCGCCGCAGGCCTATGCTGGCCTGCGGCAAAACCCGGCTGACGATTTCCATAAAGCGCCTTCCTTTTTCATGCCGTTCAATTGAAAAACCCATGGTGGTCGCGCCGCCTTGACACCACCGCCCGCCAAGGCTCAAATCAACGGACAGCCCCACCCATCCCGAAGCCCGCCATGAATGAGAAGAAACCGAGCCTGGACCGCATAGACCTGAAAATTCTCGCCGCCCTGCAAGAAGACGGCCGCATGTCCTTTCAACGGCTGTCCGAGCAGGTCAACCTGACGCCGCGCCCCTGCCTGGAGCGCGTTCGCCGCCTGGAAAAAGCCGGCGTGATCCGCGGCTACCGCGCCGTGGTGCAATTGCCGGCGCCGCTTTACCCCGTCATCGTGGCGGCCCAGGTGGCGCTGGCCGATCACGCCTTGTCGCAACAAGCCTTCATCAAAGAGCTGCAGCGCAGCGAGGCCGTGCTGGATGCCTGGCTGGTGGCGGGCAGCTTCGATTTTCAGGTTCGCATCGGCTGCCGCGACATCCAGCAGTACCGCGAGCTGGCCGAACAATGGCTGGCCAGTTCCGCCTTCAAGATCGACAAGATCATCACCATCACCGAGCTGCAGGAGATCAAGCGCAGCGCCGCCCCTCTAGGCTGAGCGCGGCTGCAGGAATTTCAGCCAGCGCCGCTCCGCCTGGCGGAAGCTCGCCAGCAACGCGAAGGTGCAGCCCAGGTAGATCGCAGCCGCCATCAGGAACGGGAAAAACGGCGCGTAAGTGGCCGCGTACAAGGCGCGCGCCACACCGGTGACGTCCAGCAGCGTCACCGTGGACGACAAGGCGGTGGCGTGCAGCAGAAACACCATTTCATTGCTGAGCACCGGTATCGCGCGCCGTAGCGCGCCGGGCAGCACGATGCGGCGTATGGTTCGCGCCCGCGACATTCCGAAGGCCTCCGCCGCCATGATTTCCTCCCGCGGATAGGCCGCGAGCGCGCCGGCCAGAATCTCTTGGGCGTAGGCCGCGGTGTTCAACACATAAGCGAGCACGGCGCAGAAGGTGGCGTCGCGAAACAGCAGCCAGAACGGGTCTTCCGCCTGCCAGCCGTCTATCACCCAACTGAATTGCGACACGCCGTAGTAGATCAGCATCAATTGCATGAACAAGGGCGTGCCGCGAAAGAAATAACTGAACGCGGCCACCGCCCATCGCAACGGCGCCGGGCCGTAGACCCTGAGCAAGGCCAGCAGCACCGCCAGCAGCATGCCCAAGCCGCCGGAGATCAGGAACAGCTTTGCGGTAACCGCCAGGCCGCTCCATTGGCCGCCGTCTCCCCACAGATAGCCGGGCAAAGCGCGCAGGATTTCGTCGAGCGTCATTGTTTTCCCCTCAGAGCAAGCCGCGGCTGTAACGCAGCCCCAGCCAGCGGAACACGCCCCCGGAAGCGGCGGTGAACAGCAAATAGACCAGGCAGACCAGGAAATAGAACAGGAAAGGCATCTGGGTGGCGCGGCCGGCCTGCTCGGCGAGCCAGGCCATGTCTTCCAGGCCAATCAACGACACCAGCGCCGCCGACTTCATCAACGCCAGCCAGTTGTTGTTGATGCCGGGCAAGGCGTGGCGCAGCATCTGCGGAAACAGGATGCGCCGGAACAGCTGCCACGGCCGCATGCCGTAAGCGACGCCGGCCTCCAACTGGCCGCGCGGCACCGCCAGGAAAGCACTGCGGAAAGTTTCGGTGTAATAAGCGCCGAAAATGAAACCTATGGTCAGCACCCCCGCCAGGAATTTGTCGAACTCCACCGCGGGCAACCCCAACACCGCCAGCAACAGATTGAAGACCTTCTCGCCGCCATAGAACAGCAGCAACATCATCACCAGCTCCGGAATGCCGCGAATCACCGTGGTGTAGGCAATGGACGCCGCGCGCAGCCAGCGCGGGCCAAACAGCTTGACGCAAGCGTTGGCGAGGCCGAACAGCAGCGCCAGCCCCAGCGCGGCCAGCGCCACGCGCAGGCTGAGCCAGGCCCCGGTCAGCAATAGGGGCAAATAGGACGCCACCATGGCCGCCCTCCTTGTGAAACGGCCGGCGGACGCCGGCCGGGGAAACGGACGTATGCACGCGGCTCAAAGCCTAGCGAGCAAGGGGGAGACAAGGCGAAGACTGCGAAGAAAGCGGGATGTACAAGTGGTACATGAGCATTTCGAAGCTGCCCTCACCGTTGCAAGTCTCACGAAGCGCCGCAGACCTTGAACAGGTTCTTAGTGGTAAATATCGAAACCGAAGTACTTCTTGCGCACGCCTTCATACACCCCGTTGGCGCGGATGGCGGCGATGGCGCGGTTGATCGCCACCTTCAGTTCCGGATCGCTCTTGCGCACCGCGATGGCCACCGGGTTGGATTCGCCCAGTTTAGAGCCGGCGAAAGCGAACTGCTTGCCGCGCTCGGTGCGTAGAAAGCTGGTTTCGGCCTGGATATTGTCCTGCAAGGCGGCGTCGATGCGGCCGGAAGCCAGGTCCAGATAGACGTTGTCCTGATTGGCGTAGGTAACAATCTTCACCTTGCCGCCCCCCCAATTGGCCTTGGCGTACTGCTCATGCACCGAGCCGGACTGCACGCCCACCGTCTTGCCGGCCAGCGACTGCGGCGTGGGCCGCAACGGACTGCCCTTGCGCGCCACCAGCTGAGAGGCGGACGTGTAGTATTTATCGCTGAAGTCCACCTGTTTTAGCCGTTCCGCCGTTACGTTCAACGAGGCGATGACGGCGTCGAACTTATTGGCGTTGAGCGCGGCAATCATGCTGTCGAACGGCTGCTTGACGAAGACGCAGCGAGCCTTGAGTTCGGCGCAGACGGCTTTGGCGATGTCCGGATCGAAGCCGGTGATCTCCCCGTTGGGCGCCAGCACGTCGAACGGCGGGTAGCCGCCGTCCACGCCCCAGCGGATCTGCTTGATGTCCTTGGCCAGTACAGGGCCTGCGCTCAGCGCCAGCAAAAGCGCAATCTTGATGGTTTTCATCTTTTTCTCCTTGAGAGCCTGTTCATGGCCGGCTACGCGTCGGCGACAGGTTCTGAATCTCCCCGGCTCTGCGGCCAGTGGCGAATGAAACGACGCTGCTTTTAGAACGTGTTTACGATCTCGCGAGCTAGAGCGAGACAAGGCGAAAATGGCTGAAAAAGCGGAGTGTACACACGGTACATGAGCATTTTGAAGCCGCTTTCAACGCCGTATCGCCGACGCGCAGCAAATCGTAAACAGGTTCTTAGAAACGCAGGGACATGCAGGTCAAGCCCCCGTCCATCTTGCGGATTTCGCTGGTGTCGGTCTCGATGATGGGCAGGCCCAGCGTCTTCAGCTTACGCAACGTGTCGGGGTAACCGCTTGGCGTGATCAGGGTGTCGTTGATCCACAAGGTGTTGCCGGCGTATTCCTCGTCCTTGGCCAGCACGATCTGCTGATAACCGTGGAATACCGGATCGTCGGCGCGGTCCTCGGACAAGATCAGCGTGTTGCGGCCCACGTAGTTGACGATGGACTTCAAATGCAGGCCGGCGCTGACTTCCACCGCGGTGACGACGTAACCGAACTTTTCCACCGCGGCGGCAAACTGGCTGATCCCGGCCTCGTTGGTGCGGCTGGTCAGGCCGACGAAGAAACGCTTGTCTATCATCAAGACATCGCCGCCGTCCATGCGCGCGTCGCCGTTCATCCACACCGCGTGGCGGAAGCGGGACACCAAGGGCGCGATGCTGCTCACCTCGCCGCGGCGGGCCGGCGCGCCCGGCTGGGTGATCACCGCCAGTTCCGGCATCAACACCGCGGTGTCTTCAACGAAATGGGCGTCGGGGAAATCGGGCTGTGCCGGCAAGGTGCTCACGGTCAAACCCAGGCGCAACAGGATATCCACGTAATCGCGGAATTGGGAGCGCGTCAGCGCCGGGTCCGGTGCGCCGATATTGGCGGTGGTCAAACCGCCGGCCACGGTGTCGGCAGGCAGGCGGGTGATCGCATGGGTGAAATGCATGGGCAGGCTCCTTGGTCAGGCGGCCCAGCAACCGGATGGTTGATGGGGACGGCGCGGGGCCGTTCTCGCTCGAACCATTCTAGGCAGCGCCCTGGGCCCGCGTCGGTCGTATGGGGCGACGGCGGCAGCCAGTTTCGGCTGTTTTGGAGCGGAGGGCAGCCGCTTTGCGTGGCGACCGCCAAACCTGGTCATATCCTACTCAACTAAACCAATGGCCAGTCGTTTAAATTCTGTTTTTGTTTGAAATTAAGCATATTATTTCAAGGGCTAGAGCAAAAATGCCGTACATCAAACTATCCATCCTCCTTCTTTTTGCGCTCTGCACCGTCTACATCCATTATCGCGGCCGTCAACGCTTGGGGTTCTGGCGGCAGCTGACCGACCACTCTACCTTCATGGCGCCGATCAACTGCTTCTGCTACCTGTTCTCCACCCTACCCGCGCGCCCCTATTTGCCGCTGCAGCGCTTTCCGGAGCTGCGGACGCTGAACGATAACTGGCAACGTATCCGCGCCGAGGCGCTGGCCTTGTCCGACGACGGCGCGATCAAGGCATCCGATCGTTACGACGA
Source organism: Chromobacterium sp. Rain0013 (assembly GCF_015291765.1). Taxonomy (NCBI): domain Bacteria; kingdom Pseudomonadati; phylum Pseudomonadota; class Betaproteobacteria; order Neisseriales; family Chromobacteriaceae; genus Chromobacterium; species Chromobacterium sp. Rain0013. The sequence goes on along the minus strand of NZ_CP031514.1, from coordinate 3,114,396 downwards.
CCTGGGCTTCAATTCATTTTTCAAGACCGGCTGGAAGCGTTTCTACCTGAAATGGTACGACCAGCCGCACCCGTCGGCGGCCAAGCTGTGCCCGTACACCACCGGGCTGCTGCAAAGCATTCCCTCGGTCAAGGCGGCGATGTTCGCCAGCTTGCCGCCGGGCAGCCGGCTAGTGCGCCACCGCGACCCCTTTGCTGGTTCGGTGCGCTTCCATTTGGGCTTGTCCACACCGCAAAACGAGGCCTGCTACATAGAGGTGGACGGCGAACGCTACAGCTGGCGCGACGGCGAGGCGGTGATGTTCGACGAAACCTATCTGCACCACGCGGAAAACGCCACCGCTGAGCAGCGCATCATCCTGTTCTGCGATATCGAGCGCCCAATGCGCTTCCGGCTTGCGGCGTGGGTCAACCGCCTGATCAGCCGCCTGCTGCTGGGCGCCGCCAGTTCCCCCAATCAGGACGGTGACCGCACCGGCGCGCTCAACCGCCTGTTCCGCTATGTGCAGGCGGTGCGGCTGTTTGGCAAGCGCATCAAGGCGCAGAGCCGTCTTGGCTATTACGCGCTGAAATGGCTGTTGTTTGGCGGCTTGTTGCTGGGCTGGCTGCTGAGCTGAGCCACGCTATAGATGGAAGAAGGCCCGCGCGTTGCCGTCCAGCAGCCGCTGGCTGTCCTCCTCGTCCGTCACCGTGTCGCGGATCAGGCCGCCCAGCATCTGTTCGCCCAAGGGGAACGGCGCGACCAAGCCCAGGAGCATTTTCAGCGCTCTGCTGTTTTCCGGCGGCTGTCATCGCCGTCGCCCTACTGCTGGACCTGAACCAACGCAGGTTCCGCTAACCGCTGCCTTGTAGAACCTGTTTACGGTCTGCTGTGCGTCGGCGGAATGAATAGAAAGGGGCATTGAAAACCGCTTGAAAATGCTCATGCACCAGGCGTACATTCCGCTTCCTCAGCTGCTTTCACCTTGTCTCGCTCTTGCTCGCAAGATCGTAAACAGGTTCTCATCGCGCCGGCGCGGCGCCATCCGCTCCAAACCCCAAATCTCCCTCATTGAAACTCATTTCCATCATCTCCCCGGCGGCGTCCCGGCAGCTTACCGCGAAGTCCGGTTGCTCCGGACTCTTGCTGCCAGGGTGCAGTCTGATCGCCGTGACTTCCATGCAGTCGCGCACCAGTGTCGCTTTGCGCCCTACCTCTGCCAACGCTGGCGCCCAGCGGCAGAAAGCGCCGCCCGAGAAAGACTCGGCGCCGCAAAGCTCTCCTGCCGCTTGCTCGGCGCCCGGCAACACCACGCCGGCAATGTCCTCGAGCTCCGCCTCATGCCTGGCGGCTGCCATCTGCTGATTGGGCCAAACCGTGTACGCCAGCCCCGCCGTACCGGTCAGCAAAACGCCCAGCACCACGCCCACATGCGTCCATTGCAAAGGGGAAGCGGGCTCCGGCTCCTTCCGCGGCAGCGGCTGCGGATACATTTCCAGATACGGCGTCTGGCACAGCGGACATGCGTAGTCCGGCGCCCGCTGGTCGCGCGGCGAATCCCCGCGCAAGTATCCGCAGTGTAGGCACTGTTTCTTTTCCATTGGCACTTCTCCCCAGGTGGAGGTCAGCCACGCTCGCCGGCGCTTTTAGAGCTGCTTCCCAAATGATTGACGCTCCCCATGCGTACGTCCTGACATGCTAACAAAGAAATGCCATTGCAGTTTCACATCGCCGTCGCGACTCTTGCACTAGCGCTTTGGCCAGGTGCAATCCAATGGAATTGCCTGCCGGCGCGCACTCGCCTGGCCGGGGCGCAATGGCGCTCCAGCAGGCTTGTGAATGGTGCTCCAACGCACGCCAATATTAAACCGTTTAATTAAAACAAATATTTAACTTTATTTCTTATAGGAGGTGTGCTACTTTAATTTAAATAATGTGAAATAGTAGTTTTAACAAAACAAACAAAGTTAAGCTCCGCTAAGTGCTTGTGAATAGCCGTGATAGATATAATATGGCTACCGTACTATAGTGGTTTTAACAAAACAAACAAAACCAAGCCCTGCTGTGTGCTCGTGAATCGCTGTGATGGAGATAATATGTTTACCGTACTAACAATTTTTGGCACCCGTCCGGAAGCCATCAAGATGGTGCCTGTCATCCACGCGCTGCAAGACTGCCAGGGCGTGGTGTCCAAGGTATGCGTGACCGGCCAACACCGCGAGATGTTGGATCAGGTATTGGATTTTTTCGGAATTCACCCGGACTTCGACCTGAAGCTGATGCAACAGGGACAGAGCCTGGCGTCTTTGACCGCCAGGCTGGTGGACGCTGTCGACAAAGTCTTGGAGGAAGCCCAACCCGATGTCGTGCTGGTGCATGGCGATACGGCCACCACGCTTGGCGCAAGCCTGGCCGCGTTTTACCGCCGGATTCCGATTGGGCATGTTGAAGCGGGATTGCGCACCGGAGACCTGTATTCGCCTTGGCCTGAGGAAATGAACCGCCGCGTCACCGGCATTCTGGCGTCCTGGCATTTCGCTCCAACGGAGGAGTCCCAGCTCAACCTGCGGAATGAAAAGGTTGACCCGGATAGGATCTTCATCACTGGCAACACCGTTGTCGACACCTTGCTGTTGGCGGTAAAGAGGCTGGAACAACAGCCGGATCTCAAGGCCGACATCGCCTCCCAGTTTACCTTCCTGCGCCCGGAGGCCAGAGTGATACTGGTCACCGGCCACCGCCGGGAAAATTTGGGGGAGAGGTTTGAAAGCTTCTGTCGCGCGCTGGTGCAGCTGGCCGAGCGCTACCCCGACGTGGACATCGTCTACCCGGTGCACCTCAATCCCAATGTGCGCAAGCCGGTGTACGCGCTGCTGTCCAAGGTGAACAACATTCATTTGATCGACCCGCAACAATACCTGCCCTTCGTCTATCTGATGGCCCGCTGCCACCTCATCATCACCGACTCCGGCGGCATACAGGAAGAGGCGCCGGCGCTGGGCAAACCGGTGCTGGTCACCCGGGACACAACGGAAAGACCGGAGGCGCTTGCGGCCGGCACCGCCATGCTGGTGGGCACGGAGACCGCGCTCATCGTCCAACACGCCAGCGCCTTGCTGGATGACGAGGCGGCTTATCAACGCATGTCTCAAGCCCATAACCCCTATGGCGACGGCGACGCCGGCAGACGCATCGCCGGCATTCTCTCGTCGCTGCCGCGTCGGCGGCAGGCGGCGAACACAGCCAGTCGGACCGTCGATGCGCTCGCTCCCGTACCGGGGAGATAAGCATGCCCCCGCGATTCCTACTCTGGCTGATCCTGCTGATGTGCTGCTACCCCGCCTGGTCCGCCGTGGATCCGTCCAAACCGGCCGCCAGCCACCCGCATCGCCACGGCGCGGCCACGTCTAAGGAGAGCCAGGCCGCCATGGCGGCTCTGCCCATAGACCCAGACGAACGCCCCTCCTCTGTCAGCCCCACCGTGAGCATCAAGGGGGCCTCGGACAACGCCGATCTGCGCCATACCCAGCAGTTGATTCTGGATCAGATCGAAGAAGCCCGTCACCGTACCGTCAGCCAGGAGGACGACCCCCTGCTGCGGCGCGAAACCGCAACGCCGTTCATCTGGCCTTTGCGCGCGCTGAGCTTCATGCTCTACGGCGTGGTGCTCTTGGTCGTGGTGTACGCGGCGCGGCATATGGCGTTCACTTTGAACCGGCTGTTCGGCCACCAGCGCCATCCTTATCTGGACATTGAAACCGCGCAATGGCCCAAGGTCACAGTCTTCATCGCCGCGCACAACGAAGAGGCCGTGATTGCCGATGCGATGGAGGCGCTGCTTGAGTCCGACTATCCGCCTGGGCAAATGATCATCATGCCCGTCAACGACCGCTCCACGGACGGCACTCGCGCCATCATAGACCGCATCGCGGCGCGCAGACCGGACGCGATCAAGCCGTTTCACCGCACCCAGGGCAAACCCGGCAAAGCCGCGGCGCTGAAGGATGCGACGGCCTTGATCGACACCGAGATTTTCATCGTCTTCGACGCCGACTACCTGCCAAGCCGCGGCCTGCTCAAACAATTGATCGCGCCGTTTTTCGATCCGGAAGTCGGCGCCGTGATGGGCCGCGTGGTGCCCTTGAACCCGGGCGCCAACCTATTGACCCGCATGCTGGACATGGAACGCGCGGGCGGTTATCAGGTGGACCAGCAGGCCAGGATGAATATGAAGCTGGTGCCGCAGTACGGCGGCACGGTCGGCGGCATACGCGTCGCCGCGCTCAACAGCGTCGGCGGCTGGCACGACGACGTGCTGGCGGAAGACACCGATTTGACCTACCGCCTGCTGATCGGCGGCTGGCTCACGGTCTACACCAATCGCTCCGAGTGCTACGAGGAGGTGCCGGAGAGCTGGCCGGTTCGCATCCGGCAATTGATGCGCTGGACGCGCGGCCATAATCAGGCGCTGGCGCGGCATGTCGGCCGTCTGCTGAGCACCCGAGGAGTGCAGCGGCGGGAAAAACTGGACGGGCTCCTGCTGTTGGGCACTTACGCCATGTCTCCGCTGCTGCTGCTCGGCTGGGCCATCACCTTGGTGCTGTTCTTTTTCGACAGCATGCTGCCATCCCCTGGCCTCCTGCTGATCCTGGCCCTGGTCTGCTACAGCGCGATGGGCAATTTCGCCGCCTTTTTCGAGATCGGCGCCGCCTGCTATCTGGACGGCAACGGCAAAAGACTGCGTATTTTGCCTTTCGCCATTCTTGGCTTTTTGGTCAGCCTGGTCACCATTTCCCGCGCCACGCTGCAGCAGTCGCTGGTCGAGCCCTTCAAGAAAAACAGAACGCTGCATTGGGATAAAACCAAGCGGTATCGGAGACAGCCGGGATGATGGCCATACTTTACGTGCTTGGCGTGGCGCCGCTGATCGCGCTGCCGCTCTTGCCCGGTCTATTGGAGTTGCTGCGCAAGACCGACGCCTCCGCGCTGGGCATCAACCGGCTGCACACCGGCACCGCCGACGTCTTCGCCCGCAACTACCGGCAACGGCTGGAAACGCTGGACTTGGGCGAGCGGCGGCAGGACTGGAACGCTCGCCTGGACGCCATCGGGCCGGAAAACCGCCCGGTCGTGGACGAGGAGGTCTTGGCCGCCGGCGAGTTGCGCATTCCGGCGCGCTTCAGTTTCCTGAAAGAAATCCATTGCGACGACAATGTCGTCACCGGTCCTGGCGTGATCCTGCGCAGCGTCTTGGCCGACGGCGATCTGAACCTGGGACGGAGCAGTTCGATTCTGCGTTGGGCCGGCGCCCGGAACGTCCGCATCGAGCCGGACAGCCTGTTGTTCGGGCGCACCGTAGCGGAGGACACGCTGGATATTTCGGGACCTGTCCGCTTCCAACGCCTCCAGGCGGCAACCATCCGCATGGGAGAAACCCCGCGCCATCAGCCCCCGGCCACGCCGCTGCGAGAGGTGGATATCGAAAGTTTGGAAACGCCCCACCCCTTTAACGCGGAAATGCGCCGCGCGGTAATGGACGGCGATTTCCTGCTGCCGGAAAACAGCTTGCTACGCGGACACTTGGTGGTGCGCGGCGGCTTGAGCATCGGCCCCGGCTGCCGGATCGAGGGCAGCGTCAAAGCCAGCGGACCCGTCCGCCTGGCCAGAGGAGTGGTCGTGGACGGCGCCGTTGTTTCCGATGACTCCATCATCTGCCGCGAGAACTGTCTTTTGCTGGGCCCGGTTGTGGCCGACCGGATTGTCGTCATTGGCGCCCACTCCGTATTGGGCGCGCCGGACTCGCCCAATACCGTTTCCTCGCGCTTGGTGCTGCTCACGCCGCCCCTGATCGCTCACGGCACTATCTGGGCTCGCATCCGCGGCAAGGTACGCGGCCGATGAAGCATCTATGTTTACTGCTGGCCCTGTGTTGCGGAACAAGTCAAGCCGCGGACAGCGCATTCAAGCTGCCTGGCTACCAGGACGAGGACGGCGCCATTCTGCTGCAAGCGCATGGACGCCATGTCGACCCCTATTTCGCCATGAAAGCCTTGCTGACGGCCGAGGAGCTGGGGCTGTCCATCGCTCCGGCCACGGACGCTTGGGTGGCGTGGCTGGCGCCCAGGCAGGAGCGCAACGGCAGCTTTCCCCGCTTCGAGCGCCAAACGGACGGTGCCTGGCGCCGAACGGCCGACGCCGACGCCGACGACTCCACGCTGGCCATGTGGATTTCCCTGCTGAGCCGGCGGTATGGACAACAGGAGATGCCCCCGCCGCTTCAGGCATCGCTGGCGCGCGCCAGGCGGGCGCTGTGGCGGCTGAGGCAAACCCGCAGCGGCATTTATGACTATGCCGCGGGCGTCAAGCTGGGCTACCTGATGGACAACGTCGAAGTTTACGCCGCGCTGCGCGACGACTGCGCCAGAACAGGCGCCAGTTGCCGGAGGATGCGGCAGTTGGCCGCAGCGCTTCCCAAAGCGTTTTGGGAGACGAAAACCCGACGCTGGCGCGTAGCCAGCCGCGACCTTCCCCCTGTCGCCTTCTACCCGGAAGCCGCCGCGCAACTGTTCCCCAAAATGGAGGGCATGCCGGCGATGCCGGGGCAAGCCTCCTTCGACGCCTGGCTGCAGGGCGAAGGCCGGCCCTGGCTTGCTCAGGACAAGGCGCATCTGGACTTCCCATGGGGCGTGCTGGCCCTGGCCGCGTTAAGAGACGGCCGGGAGGACGCCGCGCGCGCCTGGTTGCAGAAGGCGGCGCCCGCGCGAGGAACGCCGCGCTGGAATGTGCTGGAGGAGGCGGTTTTTCAAGGATTAGAGCGCCGTCTGGCCACAACGGCGGAGCAAGAACAAAGGTTGGAAAAATGAATAAGATTCGATCATGCCCCCGCTGGGTGTTCATCATCCTGCTGCTGGGGCTAATACTGGCGGCAAGCGCGATCTGGCACAGCTTGCGCGCAAAACAAACGCCACCGCCTCAAGCCTTCATCGCCTTGCTGCTGCCGGACAAACCGGCCAGCGGCAAATACTCGCTGGCATGGCAAGACGCCGCCAGCGAAGGCGGCGTGGCGATGATGCAAATCACCGCCAGTCAACTGGTGGACATGGAACCGGAGCAACGCGCTCGTCTCCGCGGCATCATCTTGCCGGACACGATACACCGCTATGTCGATGCGGCGCTGACCGGAGTGCTGGAGGAGTACGTGCAGGCCGGCGGCGCTCTATGGATCAATTACGACGCCGCCAGCGAAAACGCCGGCGGCCGCTTTTTGGACAAACCGGCGCTCTCGCGCCTGGTGGGCGTGGACTATCTGCTGTACCGGGAGCTGGGCAAGCAGATGGTGCGCAGAGATTTGATGTTGATGCCGCCCTCCGCCGTTGCCGAGCTGGGCATCACGCCCGGCCGCTTCCAGCCCTATCCGGACGGCAAATCCGCCTTGCTGCAAGCCTCGACCTACGGTTACGACCAGGCGGCGTTCAGCTACCTGGCGACCCGCGGCAGCTTCCCGGGACGCGTGCTGGCTCAAGGGCCGGACGGCACCTTGATTGCCGGCGTGCGCGATTACGGCCGCGGCAAGGTCTTGTTCGTCAACCTGCCGGTCACTTTTCTCAAAATACGCACCGACGGTTTGTGGCTGCAATCCTACCTGCACTTCTTCAATAGCCAAGTTCTACATCTGCCCCAATTAGCCTCCGTGCCGGACGGCGTGGGCGGGCTGGTAATGAACTGGCACGTCGACGACGCCAACGCCATTCCCTATCTGGACTTGCTCAAAAAACTGGGTTTTCTTGAGCAAGGCCCTTATTCCGTCCATTTCACCACCGGGCCGGACACCAATCAGCCCGGAGACCACCGAGGCATGGACCTCGCCCATAACCCGAAGGCTCAGGACTGGGTTCGTCGCTTGAGCGAGCGGGGTTACGAAATCGGCGCGCACGGCGGCTGGGCGCACAACTACTTCGCCTTCAACATCAATGAACATAACGGCAAACGATGGGAACCCTATCTCGCCAACAACAAGAAAGATCTTGAAAAGCTCACCCAACAACCTCTCACCGAGTATTCCGCGCCCAACGGCCACCATCCGGACTGGGTAACCGCTTGGCTGCGCCAGCACGGCGTGCTGGCTTATTACTACGTGGGCGACCTGTCCATGGGGCCCACTCGAGCCTATATCGATCCGGCCAACATGCATGGCCGGCCCTGGGCCTTCCCGGTATCGGCCAACGGCGGCATCGCCTCCTTCGAAGAAGCCGTGCGCAATAAACTGCCCAGCGCCCAGATGACGCTTTGGCTGCAGGACATGACACGCTTCGCGGTGCAACAGCGTGTGGCGCGCCTGGTTTATTTTCACCCTCCGGGTGTCTATTTCTATCAGCAAACCGTCCGCGAATGGCTGGCCCAAACCCGGACTTTGGGCAAACAGGGCGTGTTTCATTGGTACACGATGACCGAGCTGTCCCGTTTCCTGTCCCAACGAGAACTGACCCAATGGCAAGCCGCGCCGGCGGAAGGCCGGGACGCGTCCTGGATCAGCGTAAGCGCGCACAACCCAAAGACCTTGGCGCGGCAAAGCTGGCTGCTGCCCAAAACCCCAACGCCGCCCGTGCTGCGGTCCGGCCAGGCCGATATCGAAGCGCTGCCGGACGCTTGGCGAATCACCGCCCGATCCGGGCAGGACCTTAGATTTGAATACGTGCAAACAGCGAGCAACACTTTGGAGAGCCGCCATGCTCAGTAAACGACTAGCGCAAATCTGCCTTTGGGCACTGTGTCTTACCGGCCAAGCGCACGCCGACGAGATGGCGGCCCCTGATGCGCCGGAAACGGCGCCCGCTCCCGCAGATGTCGAGACAGAGTCCCCGCCGTCAGCGCCGGAGCCGTACTCATGGGCGCGCAGCATCGAGATCGGCGCGCAACACTCCCGTCTCACCGGAAACAACCCTGCCTGGGATGGCGTTTATCTGTCCGGCGTCTGGCAAACCGACGCCGGCAACGTCTTCGATTGGACCGCAGAGCAGGACAGCCGCTTTGGCGAACGGGGCATGGCCTTGAACGGCGGCTGGAACCACGACATCAACCCGGACTGGTACGGCAGGCTGGAGTTGGGGCGCAGCAGCAGCGGCACCTTCTGGCCCGGCACCCACTACGGCGCGGCCATCAACCGGAAATGGCTGCCCAACCGCAATCTGGTCACCACCTTCGGCCTGGCCTACAACGACAATCGCCAAGGCTATAGCGACCGCATTCTGACCTTGGGCATGGCCTATTACTTCGACGCGCCCTGGGTCGTGGAAGGCGGCGTGCACCGCACCTTGAGCAACCCCGGCAGCGTAAGCTCCATGCAGGGTTACGGCGCGGTGACTTATGGGCGCGACCGCTGGCGCCTGATCACTCTGGCCATCAACGCTGGCGGCGAGGGTTATATGCCAATCGGGGTCAATCAGCCCAAGCAGAGCTTCGACAGCCAGCTCTATCAACTGAGCTGGAGGGAGTGGATAGGCACGCATTGGGGCATCCATGCCGCCGTTGAACGCTACCACAGCCCCTATTACGAGCGTACCGGCATCACTACCGCCGTGTTCTGGAACCTGCCATGAGCCTTCAAGAACGTCTGAAACATTTCAAGGCGCTGCGCCACACCGGCCATGGGGGCGAACTCATCTCCCTGCACCGGGCCATGCGCACAGAATCCTTCCAACGTCTTCGCTGGCTGGAGATCCTCGGCATTCCGCTGCTGTTCAACCTGTTGCTGCTCGCCTTCCTGCCGCAAACGCTTGCGCTATGGCGGCTCGTCACGCAATGGAGCATAGCGGTTACCGGCGTGCCGGCCCAGCTCTCCAGCCTGGAGATACTGAACGGACAAATACCGGGCTTATTGTTGCCGTGGCTGGATCTGCCGGCCTCGGTGCCCTCGTTCTGGCAATGGTGGGGCAACGGTCTCGCCGGCCTGCTGCTGCTGTTGCTGTCGTTTTTGGTCAGCCCGGAAAACATGCCGATGCGCTACTTGCTGCGCTTGTTCGTCATCATCCATGGCTGTTCCTGCGTTTACTTTGCCCTATTGCCGGCGGCCTTCAACCACTCCCTTCCCGAATATCACAGCTCCTGCCTGACATTTGTGCTCACCTTGCTGTTTTTGATGCCCTGGGTGCACGCGCTGACCTTTCACGTGCTGGAAAAACCGCTCTGGCACAAGTTTGCCCTCACCGGGGTCTCCCTGGCCTATTTGCTGCTTGAGGCTCCGCTGCATTACTTCGCCGCCGCCCTGGTGCTGCACTACGGCTCGCTGCTGTTCATGCCCCTGCTGTTCATACTGGGCAGCCTGATGATGGAGGTCATGATGATGATTGCGCTATACGCCTGGGCGATGAGTTGGGAGTAAGAACGGCAAATCCCCTGATGCGAAATATATCCGCGCCCTATCATTCAAACCGCGCGGCGCGTGTATCCTGTGGCGTGGATCGCAATCAAGACAGGGAGGACGCATGGGTTTCAGCTCAGATGAAAAAAACAAGATGGTGGCTTTGAAAGGCGTGGGCGCCACCGTTGTGTCCAGACTGGAGCAAATCGGCTTTTCTTCCTTGGCGCAGTTGGCGGACCAGGACCCGGCCTTGCTGACGCGCCAGATCGCCGACATGATGGGCTCCAGCTGCTGGCACAACAGCCCGCAAGCCAGGGCCGCCATCCAGGCCGTTGTCGATCTGGCCCGCGCGGAGCGCCGCCTGGCCGCGGCGACGGACCTGGACCCGATTGCCTGATAGACGGGCGGCAGTTTGAGTCGACAACGTGGATGCTATGGCGGAGGTGGCATTGCTGCGGGTTGCGATATTAAAGAGAGGTATAAGACGGTGCTGGGCGGCAGGCCGGCCAAACCGTTTTGATGAGGTGCTGCGAACAGCCCGATCATCCGGTATAGTGTTTTTCATCCCAACCCCCAGCAGCAGTCTTAAAAGCCCAGCAAAACCATTTGGGGGTACAAACGGGGGTATCAAACACACGGCAAGTCACTTGCCCACAGCAAAATCAAGGACTTAAGCCAATCATGCTGTTGATGATCGACAACTACGACTCCTTCACCTACAACCTGGTGCAATACTTCGGCGAGCTGGGTCAAGAGGTCAAGGTGTACCGCAATGATGAAATTTCCTTGCAGCAAATCGAAGCGCTGCAGCCTAAATACCTGGTGATCTCGCCCGGCCCCTGCACGCCCAACGAGGCGGGTGTGTCCGTGCCGGCCATCCAGCACTTCGCCGGCAAGCTGCCCATCATGGGCGTGTGCCTGGGGCATCAGGGCATAGGCCAGGCTTTCGGCGGCCGCATCGTCCACGCCAAACAACTGATGCATGGCAAGGTGTCGCCGGTTAAACACCGCGATATCGGCATGTTCCGCGGCCTGCCCAACCCAGTGACCTGCACTCGCTACCATTCGTTGGTGATCGAACGCGAGACGCTGCCGGACTGTCTGGACGTCACCGCCTGGACCGACGACGGAGAGATCATGGGCGTGCGCCATAAAACGCTGCCGATCGAGGGCGTGCAGTTCCACCCGGAATCCATCCTCACCGATCACGGCCACGCGATGCTGGACAACTTCCTGAAAGAGTTCGCCTGATGAAGAGGGTGTTGATGCTAAGCGCCGCCCTGGCGCTGTCCAGCGCGGCGCAGGCCGGCGCGCTGGACGACTGCATGCGGACCGAGGCGCAGACTCCGGCGGTATCCGCCTGCCTGCAACAGCGGCTGAGCAAAGCCGAAGCCGAACTGACTCAAAGTGAAAACCGCGCCTCCGCCGCGATGCGCGAGCTAGACCATATCACCAGCAACCGCTACCGCGCCCGGCTGGCGCTCAGCCAATCAAAGCGCGCCTTCAAGACCTATCTGGACAAGCAATGCCGCTGGGTGGCGAGCAGCTACGCCAGCGGCAACGGCGCGGACCAGGCGCAAGCCGCCTGCCGCGCCGACCTGATCGAGCAGCGCCTCTCCCAGCTGGCGGCGCACGCCGGCCATTGAATCTCCGGACGGCGCGCCTCCACGCGGCGCCGCCCACGCAAGCAAAAGGACTTCCCGATGATTACCCCGCAGGCCGCGCTGAACCGGCTGATCGACGGCAACGAACTGTTTTATGACGAAATGCTGGACTTGATGCGCCAGATCATGCGCGGCGAACTGACGCCGGCGCAAACCGCGGCCATCCTGATCGGCCTGCGCGTCAAGGTGGAGTCGGTGCTGGAAATCGCCGCCGCCGCCACCGTGATGCGCGAGTTCGCCACCCCGGTGCCCATCAGCCAGCGCGACCACTTGGTAGACACCTGCGGCACCGGCGGGGACAAATCCCACACCTTCAATATCTCCACCACCTCCGCCTTCGTAGCCGCGGCGGCAGGCGCGCGCGTGGCCAAGCACGGCGGCCGTTCAGTCTCCTCCAGCTCCGGCAGCGCCGACGTACTGGAGTCGCTGGGCGTCAAACTGAGCTTGAGCGCCGAACAAGTGGGCCGTTGCGTCGACGAAATCGGCATCGGATTCATGTTCGCGCCCAACCATCACACTGCGATGCGCCATGTGGCGCCCATCCGCAAAGAGCTGGGCGCCCGCACCATCTTCAACATCCTTGGGCCGCTGACCAATCCGGCCGACGCCGAGAATCAGTTGATGGGCGTGTTCCACCCGGACTTGGTGGGCATTCAGGCTCGGGTGCTGAAACAATTGGGCAGCCGCCACGCGCTGATCGTGCACGGCCTGGACGGCCTGGACGAGCTGACCTTGTCCGGCCCCAGCATGGTGGCTGAACTAAAGAACGGGCAGATCGAGGAATACCAGCTGGATCCGCGCGAACTGGGCCTGGATTTCGCCGAACTCAAGCAACTGCGGGCAGACACCGCAGCCGCCTCTCGCGACATCCTGCTGGCGGTGCTGGACGGCGAAACCGGCCCCGCGCGCGACATTGTCTGCCTCAATGCCGCCGCCGCCATCTACACGGCCGACGTTTCCCCTACCCTGGCCGACGGTGTTACCATGGCGCGCGAAGCGCTCGACTCCGGACAAGCCCGCGCCAAGCTGGACCAATTGATCAGCCTGAGCGCCGCGCTGGCCGCCTGAGCCCCCGATTTCCGACGCGGAGCGCTGTCGCTCCGCGCCCATCCTTCATTTCGATTGCATAAGAACGCCATGAGCAAATTGTCCAAAGATATCTTCAAGGCCTATGACATCCGCGGCATCGTCGGCAAGACCCTGACCAACGACGTAGCCCGCCAGATCGGCCAGGCCATCGGTTCCGAAGCCAAGTCCCGCAAAGTGAAAACCATCGTGGTAGGCCGCGACGGCCGCCTGTCCGGCCCGGACCTGTGCCAAGCGCTGGCCGAAGGCATCCAGGCCGCCGGCGTCGACGTGATCGACGTCGGCCGCGTCGCCACCCCAATGCTGTACTTCGCCGCCCATGAGTTGGGCTCGGTGTCCGGCGTGATGGTCACCGGCAGCCACAACCCGCCGGACTACAACGGCTTCAAGATGATGCTGGCCGGCAACACCCTGGCTGGCGACGACATCCAAAAACTGTACCAGCGCATCGTCGACGGCGATCTCGCCAGCGGCGAAGGCGCTTACGGCACCCACGACATCGCCGAAGCCTATCTGGACCGCATCACCTCCGACATCAAGCTGGAACGCCCGCTCAACATCGTGGTGGACTGCGGCAACGGCGTGCCCGGCGCTTTCGCCCCGGTGCTGTTCCGCCGCCTGGGCTGCCGTGTGCGCGAACTGTTTTGCGATGTGGACGGGAACTTCCCCAATCACCACCCGGATCCGGCCAAGCCGGAAAACCTGCAGGACGTGATCGACGCGCTGCAGAAAACCGACGCTGAAATCGGCCTGGCCTTCGACGGCGACGGCGACCGCCTGGGCGTGGTGACCAAGGACGGCACCATCATCTGGCCGGATCGTCAGTTGATGCTGTTCGCCGCCGATGTGCTGGAGCGCAACCCCAAGGCCAAGATCATCTACGACGTGAAGTCCACCCGCCTGCTCAAGCCGTGGATCAAGCAAAACGGCGGCGTGCCGGTGATGGCTCGCACCGGCCACAGCTTCATTAAAGCCAAGATCAAGGAAACCGGCGCCTTGCTGGCCGGCGAGATGAGCGGCCACGTATTCTTCAAGGAACGCTGGTACGGCTTTGACGACGGCATGTACGCCGGCGCCCGCCTGCTGGAAGTGTTGTCTCGCGTGGAAAACCCAAGCGAGCTGCTCAATGCGCTGCCCAATGCGGTGTCCACGCCGGAGCTGAACCTGAAGATGGCCAAGGAAGGCGAAAACCACGCCTTGATCGCCAAGCTGCAGGCTTCCGCCCGCTTCGACGGCGCAGAGGAGGTCAACACCCTGGATGGCCTGCGCGTGGAGTATAAGGACGGCTTCGGCCTGGCGCGCGCCTCCAACACCACGCCGGTGATCGTTCTGCGCTTCGAGGCCGACAACGACGCGGCGCTGGAGCGCATCAAGGGCGACTTCCGCCGTGTGCTGGGCACCGCCACCGACGCCAAGCTGCCGTTCTGACGCCCGCCGTTCAAAGGCATTGCCCGCGCTCCTCGCGAGCGCGAATCAACACCGCCGGGGACATGGCCGCAGCCATGTCCCTGTTGTATTGAAAGGAAAACCATGTACGCCCAGGCTGCATCCAGCTTCAACACCTTGCGCGACCTGCTGCGCTTCGCCGTGTCGCGTTTCAACGACGCCGGTCTGTTCTACGGCCACGGCACTCAGAACGCCTACGACGAAGCCGCCTACCTGACGCTGTCCGCGCTAAAGCTGCCGATGGATCAGCTCGAGCCCTTCCTCGACGCCAAGCTGCTGCCCACCGAGGTCCAGGACGTGGTCGACATGATCGAGCGCCGCGCCGAGCAGCGCGTGCCGGTGGCCTATCTGACCCACGAAGCCTGGCAAGGCGATTTCAACTTCTACGTGGATGAGCGCGTGCTGGTGCCGCGCTCCTTCATCTACGAGCTGCTGGGCGAGCCGCTGCAACCGTGGATCGAACACCCGGAATTGGTCCAGCGCGCGCTGGACCTGTGCACCGGCTCCGGCTGCCTGGCCATCCAACTGGCGCACCACTATCCGGACGCGGAAATCGACGCGGTGGATATTTCCCTGGACGCGCTAGAAGTGGCGGCCATCAATGTGCAGAACTATGGCCTGGACGAGCGCGTGCAGCTGATCCACACCGATATGTTCGAGGGCCTAGAGGAAAAGTACGACCTGATCATCTCCAATCCGCCCTACGTCGACGCCGAATCGGTGGACGCGCTGCCACCGGAATATCTGCACGAGCCGGAACTGGCTTTGGGCTCTGGCGAAGACGGTCTGGATGCCACCCGCGAAATCCTGCGCCGCGCGCCGGACTTCCTGAACGACAAGGGCGTGCTGCTGGTGGAGATCGGCCATAACCGCGACATGCTGGAAGAATGCTTCCCCACCTTGCCTTTCATGTGGATGGAAACCGAGAGCGGCGACGGCTTCGTATTCCTGATCACCCGCGAGGATCTGGTGGCCGGCCTGGCCGCTGACGCTCAGTAAAGCCAGTTCAAAGTCCACTGCGTTTCAGCGCATAGTGGATGAGCGCATTTAAAACGCCAAGCTTCGCCAAACGAAAAACCGGCGGCCCCCTTGCGGGGGTCGCCGGTTTTTTGCGACCGCTAGCCTTTGGACTCAGCCGCTCCCGGATGCAGTTCGCGCCAGATTTGCTCCGCGCGTTCCGTCGCCGCCGCTTTCTGCCCGGCGTTCAACTGCCGGTAGTCCTTGGTGGTCAGAAACCAGTCCGCACTCAACGTGTCTCCGGCCCGCCGCGCCACCAGGTTCCAGGCCGCGGCCTCCAAGGGCTGCCGCTCCAGCAGATAGCTCTCCGAGATCATCGCCGCCGCATGACGGTTGCCCAAGCGGTACGCCTGCTGCAAAGCGGCGCGCGCCTCCTCGCGGTAACGCATTTCGGGCTCAAAGTCCGGCCGCCGCGGCTTGCCGTCCAGCTCGAACAGATAGCGCTCAGCCAGGTGAGTCAAGGCCTGGACATTGCCGGCGGCCGCCAGCTTGCGCAGCTCGGCCAGCGACATCCGGTAGAAGCGCTCGTCGATGGCGTAGCCCAGCTGGCGCAAAGCCTGTTTGCGCTGGCGTTCGGCCGGGCTCTCCGGCAAGGGCTCCGCCGGAGCGGCGGCCGGAGCCGGCCCGTCGCCCACCGCGAAGCTCAGCCCCTGGTAAGCCCGCGCCGGCGCCTCCCTCTTGACCGGCTGAGCGGTTGTCCCCGCCGCCCCGGCGACCAAAGCCGCCGGGGCCGGAGCGCTCAGGCCCAAGCGCGCGCGAACCGGCTCAGGCAGGCTGACCCAGGCCAGGCCCAGTAGAGCCAGCCCGCCGGCCAGCCCCCACGCTCGCTTGCCCATCGTCGATCAGATCGAGTTCAGGCAAGCGTTGAGGCCATTGGCGTGGCCGTAGCGCGAATAGTAATCGCGCTGAGACGGTGTGCCATGTTCGCCGTAATCGGCTGCGTTGCGCGCCGAAGCCACCGCGTTCTCGATAAAGCTCGGATAACGCAGATTGGTTTCGGCGTACTTGGCGAACGTCCCTCCCACGCAATCGGCCTGCAACTCCTGCATCGGCGCCTGGCGGTAGATATTGTGGGTGAACTGGATGGAATGGCCCCATTCATGCGCCAGGATGAACTTGGCCACGTAATTGCCATAGCTGTTTTCCTGCTGCTGCAGGAAGCCTGTGCCCACACTAATGGTGTAAGGCCCGCATGCCATCGCGCTCAGCTGAGACTCGCGGCAAGCGTACTGGTTGACGTAGACCGTCGGCCGCGCGTAGCCGCCAAGAAAACCGCGAATCTCGTTGGCGCTGGACTGGATGTAACTGTTGTTCACCGGAGCGGCCGCAACCTGGACGGATGCGCCGGCCAATACAGAAACCCCAATCAAACCGGCTTGGATCAGACTTCTCATGACTAACTCTCCTTATGTTGTTCACAACGGAGATTTAGTTATGGTAAATGATTTGGTATTTACAAAATTATTTTGCAATTCCATATGCATAAATAAGCGGTGAAAAATTACCTTGTCACGACTAACGGCATATGAAAAAGTGATGGGTTGCTTAAAAGCAAGCCATCACTTTCAAAATAAGGCGCCAACTCCCATCCCAGCCGCTCAGGCCATCCCCTCGAAACCGTAATTGCGCAACAACATGAACGCGGTGAACAGCATCACCAGGCCGATGACGCAGTCCAGCACCCGCCAGCTTTGCGGACGCTGAAACAGGGGCGCCAGTTTACCGGCGAAGCAGCCGATCGCGCCGAACCACAGCACGGAGGCGCTGAGGCTGCCCAACAGAAAGGATGGCGCGGCACTCTCTCCATAAATGGCGGACACGCCGCCGATCAGCACCACGGTGTCCAGCCAGGTATAGGGATTGAGCAAAGTCACCGCCAGCACGGTGCGAATGGCGCGCTTGCGATCTTTCTCCACGCCGCCCGCCAGCGACATCGCCCCAGGCGTCAAGGCGGAACGAAAGGCTTTATAGCCCAGCCACAGGATGAAGCCCGCGCCCAGCCAGGTCACCGTGACAATGAAGCCGGGAATCGCATTGAGCAGTTTGCCCACGCCCATTACCCCGCAGGCAATCAGAAACACGTCCGCGACAATGCAGATCGCCACAATGGGCAGGATGTGGCTGCGGCCTATGCCCTGCCGCAATACGAAGGCATTCTGCGGCCCAATGCCGACAATCTGCCCGATGGATAGCCCAAGGGCAGACAGATAAACGCTAAAATTGAACAAAAGCCGCTCCCGGAAATTTTCAACACAGACTAAAGGAGCGGCATAACAAAGTAAAACTAATAAAAATTATTATATATAAGTGGAATTAATACTTGCTCGCCGCTCCCAATCCGCCATCCACTCCGGTAACTGCTTAGGGTCCACCGGCGGCGAAATCTCGTAGCCCTGCCCGTCCAGGCAACCTATTTCCAGCAGACGGTCCCAGATCGCCCGGCTTTCCACCCCCTCCACCACCAATTTGCGGCCAGTGTAGTGGGCAAAGGACACCATGCTGCGGATGATGGCCTCGTTACCCGGCGTATCCAGCAGCAGCCGGACAAAGCGCTGGTCTATCTTGATGGTGTCGAAGGGCAGTTGCTGCAAATGCACCAGCGAGGATGCCCCGGTACCGAAATCGTCCAAGGCGATGGACAGGCCGAGATCGCGGCAATGCTCCAACTTGGCGGTGATCTGCTCCGCCTCCTGCTGGGTCACGCTCTCCAGCACTTCCAGCTCCAGGTAGCCGGCCGGCAGCGGATAAGCCTGCAACAAAGCCTGGATGCCAGGCACAAAGCCCTCGTGCTTCAAAGTGATGGCGGAAAGATTGACGCTGACCGGAATGTGACGGCCGTCCGCCAGCCATTCGCCTGACTGACGCAGCGCCTCGCGCAGCACCCACCAATCCAGTTCCCGCATCAAGTCGGTGTTCTCTATCGCGGGGAAGAAGGCCCCCGGCATTTCCAAGCGGCCATCACGGCGCCAGCGCACCAGCGCCTCCACGCCTTCGATGCGGTTGTTGCGCAGATTGATCTTGGGCTGATAAAACAGCGCCAGTTCATCGCGGGCGATGGCCTGCGCGAAAGCGTTGCGCACCGCGTGCATGTGCTGGATCTCTTCGTCCATGGTCACATGGTAATAACGACAATGGCCGCCGCCCGCCTCCTTGGCCCGGCTCAACGCCAGCTCGCCGCGCCGCAGCAGCGCGGAGGCGTCGCTGCGGTCGCTCACCGGCTCCACCACAATACCCATGCTGCATCGAGTGTGAATCACCACGCCCATGCAATCCACCGGCTGCTGCAGGCTGCCCATCAGGCTGTCCACCAGTTGGTCCAAGCGCTCGTGACGGTCGCTGCAAGCGACGAAGCGCGAGGCGCCCACCCGGCCGACGTAGCCGTAGGGATAGATGCAGCGCCGCAACCTATTGGCCACCTCGCACAACACCGCGTCGCCGCCCTCGTGGCCCAGGCGGGCGTTGATTTCGTGAAAACCTTCGATGGACAGCACCAGCACCGCCAATTGCGCGTTAGCGCGGCGGATCTGCAACTGCTTGTTGATGTGCTCTTTCATCAGGTGACGGTTGGGCAGGCCGGTCAACGGATCGTGAAAAGACAGGAAAGCCAGTTCGGATTCGGCACGATGGCTGCGCTCCAGCGCGTCCTGGCGCTCCAGCGCGCGGCTGATCTCCCTCGCCATGGTGTCCACCAAGGCCACCTTGGTATCGTCGAAAAAGCCCGGCAAACCGGAATACAGCGATAAAGTGCCGATCACCTGTTCGCGCAAGGTCAACGGCGCCACCAGCGCGCTGCGCACATTCCGGGCGTTGAGCACGCGCATCCACGGCTGCATCGACGGATCTTCGCCGCAATCGTTGACCACCTGCACCGCCAGGCCGCGGATGGCCCGACCGCTGGGCCCGCGGCCATGCAGGCTTTCGGAATGCGCAGAGACTTGCAGCCAGGGGATGAAGGCTTCGGCGTGAGCGCCGGCCATCGCGGCGGGACGCACGCTTTGCGATTCGGCGTCCAGCAGGCCAACCCAGGCATGGGAGAAATCGCCCTCGCGGACGCAAACGTCGCAAATCGCCTGAAACAGCTCGCGACGCTCGGAACAGCGCACCAGGGCCATGCTGACGCCGCTGAGAGTGGCGTACAAACCGGACATGGTCTGCAAATGGCGGTGCTTGCTGTCCACCGCTTCCTGCAAGGACTGCTGGTGGCCGTGCAACTGCAGCATCTGGTCCAGCAAAATGCGCTTGCGCAGCAGCCTAGACAGCGCGGCGAGCTCGTCCAGATCCAGCCCGGCCTCGGCCAGCCGCGCCAGGAAATGCGCCTGACAGCGCTCGTAAGCGCCCACCACCCACATCAGCCCCACGCCCAGTTGGCGCATCAAGCGCCCCTGCTCCACCACGCGCCAGGCGGCGCGGCCGCTCACAGGACGGGTCAGCATCCGCTCGCAATACTGCAACAAGGCGTCCACCAGGGAGTCGATGCCGCCCGGCAGGCGCTCGCTCAGCAGCGCCAGCGTGTCCGGGCATTTCAACGCGTACCAGTAAAACTCCTTGCCCAAAGCCTCCTTGCGCGACAACAAGAGCGGAGCATGGACGGTAAGCTTCGCCATATGATCCGCCCGAACCCCGATAAAACGGCACATGCCATCCAATAGTGCCTTATTATCTGCTTGCATCTTCAACATGCCTGTCATTGGCCATGAGCCGCCGGCGCCAGCCGATCAGAACCGTCGCCGCCAGCCGCTCTAATTATTTTTATGCCGCCACCGCGTGCAGGCAAACCTTTGCACCGTCCGTGTTCGGACGAAGCAGCACAACATGCCATAGGTGGCGGCGATAAGGCAAGAAACACCGTGGAATTATCACGGCGAGGACGTCAATACATGCTTGATCCTAAACAACTGGAAACCTTATCGGCCGTAGCCGAAACCGGGGGCTTCGACAAGGCGGCCAAAAAGCTGTTCCTGACCCAGTCCGCCATTTCCCAACGCATCCGTCAGTTGGAAGAACAGCTGGGCCAGCCGGTGCTGACCCGAACCATTCCAGCCGAGCCCACCGAGGCCGGCCGCCAGCTGCTGCAATACTTCCGCCAGATCAGCCTGATGGAAAACCATTTGATGAACACCCTGTTGCCCAGCGGTCCGCGGCAGGAGTTCACCACTCTCGCCATCGCCGTTAACGCGGACAGCCTGGCCACCTGGTTTTTGCCGGCGGTGCGGCCGGTGCTGGACAGCCAGCCAGTGCTGCTGGACATCATGGTGGATGATCAGGACTATACCCACGAGTTGATGCGCGCCGGCCATGTGGTCGGCTGCGTCAGCACCCGGCCGCAGCCGATTCAGGGCGGAGACAGTTTGTTCCTCGGCCACATGCGCTATCTTTGCGTCTCCACCCGCGATTTCGCCCGCCGCTATTTCCCGGACGGCGTCACCGAGTCCGGACTGGCCGCCGCGCCCACCATTCTGTACAGCCGCAAGGACGATGTGCATCGAGAGTTTCTCTTGCACACCGTGTCCTATCACGGCGGCTTTCCCTATCTGACCGTGCCCACGCCGCAGGGCTTCGTCGAGATCACCCGCCAGGGCCTGGCTTACAGCCTGCTGCCCGAGCTGATGCTGGACGACGACATCGCCGCCGGCCGGCTGATCGATCTGTTTCCGCAACAGCATCTGGACATTCCCTTGTATTGGCACCACTGGAGGGTGGAGTCGGAATTGTCTCAGGCGCTGGCCGACGCGATGGCGCGGCATTGCCAAGCGCACCTGCGCCAATGATCAGTCGAGGCCGCTTGCGCCAGGCCGGATATTGACAGCCCGGCCGCGCCCGGCGCAACATGCCACGCCAATAGCAACGGAGGCAATATGACTGGCAACGCACCCAACAACGAGCAATGGGCCGAGTTGGAAATGGCCGCCCGCCTGGCCGCTCGCCAGGCTTATGTCCCTTACAGCAAGTTCGCCGTCGGCGCCGCCATCCTGGACGGCGCCGGCAAGATCCATATCGGCTGCAACGTGGAGAACGCCTCTTACGGCCTGACCAATTGCGCCGAGCGCACCGCGGTCTACGCCGCGCGCGCCAACCACGGCATCCAGGATGTGCTGGCGGTCTGCATCTACACGCCCACCCCCACACCCACGCCGCCCTGCGGCGCCTGCCGTCAGGTACTGAACGAGTTTGGCCCGGCCATGCGCGTGCGCGCCATCTGCGACGGCGAGGACCTGATAGACACCACGCTGGAAGTGCTGCTGCCGGGCGCCTTCGGGCCCAAGAACCTCAAAAACGCGAGCTAAAGCCCGCTCACGGCGCGCGCGGCGCCGAACTTACCTGGTAGCCGCGCTGCCGCAGAAGCTTGACCAGCCCCTGCGGTCCGGCCAGATGCAAGGCCCCCACCGCCACCAACAGCCGCCGTGAAGACGCCAGCTCATCAATGCGGCGCGCCATCGTCAGGTTGCGGCGGTCCAGCATCTCATGCTGAGTCCAGGCGCTGAGCCGCGGATAGCCCGGCAGCGCCACCATGGCCTGCAGGGCGTCCAGATCGCCGCGCTCCCAGGCGGCGATCAGCTCGCGATAGTAACGCTCCGCTTCAGGCTTGTCCTCCCAATCCGCGGTCTGGCGCACCCATTCGCGCAAGGCCGCCGCCGACATCTCAAACAGCATGCGCCCCTGCTCGCCCGTCGTCTCCAACGCCAACACCGGGCGCAACGCCCGCCGCGCCATCTGCAGCAACATCGTCTCGCTGCCCTCTTGCGCCGCCTGACCCAGCCGCTGATAATCGTTCAGCGTCAACTGCATCAGCCACATCGCAGGGGCCAGGCTCTGCGCCTGCGCGCGCTCAACGCCGATCCGCCTCAACTGTGCCAGCAACAAGCGCCGGCTGTCGGGGCCCAGTTGCCGCCACTGCCGGGCGGCGGCTCGCTGCGCCAGCGCCAGCACCTCGGTCGACGCGCCCGGCGCGTCCACATCCAGCTCCAATACCAAGGCCTCGCTCTGCGTCATCGCCTGTTTCAAGCCCCAGTCCGGCGCGTCGGAGCCGGGACGGCCCACATGCATGGTGCCGTACAGATAATGGGTGCGGCCTTGTTTGCTGAAGGTGAACAAAGGGCCGTAGGCCGGCTCCGCCGCGGCCAGCGCCGCCGACAAGAGGAAGCAGAGCGCCAAGCCGCCGCCCCACAGGAAATGCCATCGTTTCATGTCTGCCATCCGAATCAAAACCGCTCAAGGATACCAGTTCGACGCGCCGGCTCCTCCCGTTTTCAAGTCCTTCCCGCGCATACAGACCGCCACTTGCAAGCGCCGCTTCAAATAAGTAGTTGCCCCGAGACAAAAACCATTCTTTAGG
Source organism: Chromobacterium sp. Rain0013 (assembly GCF_015291765.1). NCBI lineage: Bacteria > Pseudomonadati > Pseudomonadota > Betaproteobacteria > Neisseriales > Chromobacteriaceae > Chromobacterium > Chromobacterium sp. Rain0013. The sequence goes on along the minus strand of NZ_CP031514.1, from coordinate 3,091,514 downwards.
ACAGTTCGAAGCCGTCGCGGTTTGCTAATCCGAATACACCGCCTCACCGCCAGCCTTAGCTCCTCCCGCCACGGCCGCGCCGGAGCGGCGTTCGCATCAAGGAGAACGACATGGCTCGCGTCCGCAAAGACATCTTGAAGATGAGCAACCCCTGGGACCCCATCGTGCTGTGGTACGCACGCGCAGTGGGGGAAATGCAGAAACGGCCGATCAAGGATCCCACCAGCTGGCGCTATCTGGCCGCCATTCACGGCTTCGACCCCCAGCTATGGCAGCAACACGGCTACCTGCAAGCCGGTGAAGCGCTGCCCAGCGCCGCCGACCAGAACACCTACTGGCGGCAATGCCAGCACCAGAGCTGGTACTTCATGCCCTGGCACCGCGGCTATCTGGCCGCCTTCGAAGCCATTGTGCTGGCGGAGATCGTCAAGCTAGGCGGCCCCGCCGACTGGGCCTTGCCCTACTGGAACTACAGCGACAGCGCCAATGCCAAGGCGCGCGACCTGCCCACCTGTTTCCAGTCCAAGACCTTGCCGAATGGCAGCGCCAACCCGCTGTGGCTGGCCCAACGCTACGGCTGGAACAATCAACCCAATCACATCACGCTGCGCCCGGAAACCGTACAGCTCACCGCTTTGAAAGACGCGCAGTTCGTCGGCACTGCCAGCGGCATCCCGCCGGGCTACGGCGGGCCGCAAACGCCGTTCTGGCACGGCGGCGGCAATAGCGGCGGGCTGGAAAACCTGCCGCACAACCCGGTGCACACCAATATCGGCGGCCGCAACGGCTTGATGTCGGACCCGGACCTGGCCGGCCTGGACCCGGTGTTCTGGATTCACCATTCCAATATCGACCGGCTATGGCAGGTATGGCTCAACCGCAACCCCGCCCACCAGAACCCCAGCAGCGACAATTGGCTGGAGGGCCCGGTCAACCGCAAGTTCGCGATGCCGCGCCCCAACGGCAGCGGTTACACCTTCGTCGCCAAGGATGTGCTCAACACTCAGGCGCCCAATCTGAACTATGTCTACCAAGACGTTTCGGATCCTCTCGGCGGCGCCAGCCGTGTCGCGCAGCGCATGCAGACGCTGGCGGCCATCCATCCCGACATCGCAGCGGCAAGCACCATGGCTAATAATCCGAAAACCGAACTGCTGGGCGCCAACGCGGCGGCGATCAAACTGGGCAACAGCACTGTTCACGCGCAGATGCAACTGGACAACGACGCGAAGAATAAGGTGCTGAGCAGCTTCCAGGCCAGCCAAGCCGCCGCCAGCCAATTGAAGGCCCAGCCAGGCGCCGCGCCGCAAGAGCCGGACCGTGTTTTTCTCAGCCTGGAAAACATCCGCTGCAAAGTGGACGGCGGCACGTTCAACGTCTATGTCGGCCTGCCTCAGGGCGCCGACCCGGCGCAGCACCCTCAGAACCTGGCCGGCACCATAGCGTTGTTCGGCGCGCGCAAGGCCTCTTTGGCCGAGCACGGCGGCAACGGCGTCAGCCAGACGCTGGAAATCACCGACATCGTGGACCGCATGTGCCAAAACCAAACGCTGGACACGGCGCCGATGGGGGTGCAACTGGTGCCGGTGTCCGACATAGAGGACGACGACGAGGTGACGATAGGCCGCATCAGCGTCTACCGCCACGGCCAGTAAGCGCTCATTCCCGGCCGCCCTCGCGGCCGGGCCTCCTCCTTCCGCCACCGGGGGCCTCATGCCCGTCAAAACCCTTGTCGCGGCGTTCAGGGACTTGCCCTGGCCGCTGTGCTGCGCCAGCGTCCTGGGCTGGCTCGGTCTGATCGGCCTGGAGCGGCAACTGGCCGCGCCCGGCTATTGCGGCGTCTGGACGCCCAGCCGCCCCGGAGGCGGCTGGGAGGCGGTGTTGAGCGCGCTGTGGTTGAATCCGCCGGCGCTGCTGCTGCCGTCCTGGTCGCTGATGCTGCTGGCGATGATGTCGCCGTTGCTGGCCGATCCGCTGCGGCTGCTGTGGCTGCGCAGCCTGGCGCGCAAACGGGCGCAGACCTTGGCGCTGTTTCTCGGCGGCTATGCGCTGGTCTGGCTGGCGGCGGGGCTGCCGCTGCATCTGTTCGGTCTAGCGCTGTTGACTTTCAGCCCCTCGCCCTGGCTGGCCTTCGCCGTCGCCTGCGGCACGGCCTGGCTGTGGCAAGCGTCTCCGCCGCGCCGACATTGCCTTCAAGCCTGCCACCGTCAGCCCCAACTACCCGCCTTCGGCTGGCCTGCGGCGGCGGCGGCCTTGCGCTACGGCCTGTCCAGCGGCGGCTGGTGCGTTGCCTCCTGCGGCGTATGGATGCTGCCGCCGCTGCTCGCGGGGCCAGGACACCTGCCGATGATGGCGACCGTCGGCCTTTGGCTGTTGCTGGAGCGACGCCGGCCGGACAGCGCTCCAACCACCCCGTTCATTCCAAAGCCATTACGGCCCGCAGGGCGTAAACGCCTGCCTGCGATCTAAGCTCCGGCGCCAAATTCAACTCATAAGCCAACGGCCCGCATAAGCGGGCCGTCAGGGCGTAAAGCCGGCGCAGCCGGCTCAGAAACTTGAAAACCGGTTTTATCGACGTTCGTCCAAAATGGCCTGCGCCACCGCCTCCGCCACCTTGATGCCGTCCACCCCTGCGGACAGAATCCCCCCGGCGTAGCCTGCGCCCTCGCCGGCCGGGTATAAGCCGCGCACGTTCAAGCTCTGGCAGTCATCTCCGCGGGTGATGCGCAGCGGCGAGCTGGTGCGGGTTTCCACCCCGGTCAGCACCGCGTCGTGCATATCGTAGCCGCGGATCTTCTTGCCGAACTCCGGCAGCGCCTCGCGCATCGCCTCGATGCAATAATCCGGCAAGGCCCCGGCCAGGTCCGTCCAATGCACGCCGGGCTGATAGGATGGCGGCACCGAGCCCACCTGAGTGGACGGCCGGCCAGCCAGAAAATCGCCCACCAGCTGCGCCGGGGCTTCGTAAGTGCCGCCGCCCAGCACATAGGCGCGGCTCTCCAGTTCGCGCTGGAAGGCGATACCGGCCAGCGGATCGCCCGGGTAGTCGTCCGGGCTGATGCTGACCACCAAACCGGAATTGGCATTGCGTTCGGCGCGCGAGTATTGGCTCATGCCATTGGTCACCACCCGGCCCTCTTCCGAGGTGGCGGCCACCACCTGACCGCCCGGACACATGCAGAAGCTGTACACCGCGCGGCCGTTGCTGGCGTGATGCACCAGTTTGTAATCCGCCGCGCCCAGGAGCGGATGCCCGGCGTATTTGCCCCAGCGCGCCTTGTCGATCAAGGTCTGCGGATGCTCGATGCGGAAGCCCACCGAGAACGGTTTGGCCTCCATGTACACGCCGTGACCGTGCAGCATCTCGAAGCTGTCGCGCGCGCTGTGGCCCAACGCCAGCACGATGTGATCGGCGCGGATCTGCTCGCCGCTGGCCAGGGTCAGGCCGCGCGCCACTTTGCGCCCGTCCGGGCCGTCTTCCATATGGATGTCGACGACACGCTGCTGGAAACGGATTTCGCCTCCCAGCGCCTCGATATCGGCGCGCATTTTTTCCACCATGCTCACCAAGCGGAAGGTGCCGATATGCGGCTTGGCCACGTAGAGGATTTCCTCCGGCGCGCCGGCTTTGACGAACTCGGTCAGGACTTTGCGGCCCAGATGACGCGGATCCTTGATCTGGCTGTACAGCTTGCCATCGGAAAAGGTGCCGGCTCCGCCTTCGCCGAACTGCACATTGGATTCGGGGTTCAACACGTTCTTGCGCCACAGGCCCCAGGTATCCTTGGTACGCTCGCGCACCTTCTTGCCGCGCTCCAGCACGATGGGCTTGAAGCCCATCTGCGCCAACAGCAGCGCGGCGAAGATGCCACAGGGCCCGAACCCCACCACTACCGGGCGGCGTTCCAGGTTTTCCGGCGCTTGTCCCACATAGTGGTATTGGGTGTCCGGCGTCGGCATCACATGCTTGTCGGACTTGAAGCGGGCCAGCAGGCGCGCTTCGTTGGCCACGTCGATGTCGACGATGTAGGCCAGGTTCATCATGCCCTTGCGCGCATCGTAACTGCGCTTGAAGACGATGACCTGGCGGATATCCTGCTCCGGCACGCCCAGATAAGCCGCGATCGCGACGTTAAGTTCTTCCGGGGCGTGGTCCAGCGGCAGTTTCAATTCGGTAATGCGCAACATCTTGAATTCCAGTACGGGTTGGTGTCTATTCAACGAGGCGGTATTGTAGCTGCAAACCGCTCCCGTCCCTATCACCTAGACGCAAACTTCCCGTAAAAGCCTGTTCAGCATCTACTACGCTTCGTGAAGCATTGCACGGCGACTACAAGCTCGAAATGTTCATTTACCTCTCCACCATTTCGCTTTTTCGCGTGTTTTCGCCTTGCCTCGCCCTGGCTCGCGAGACTTTGAACAGGCTCTAAAAATCCACGTTCCCTTCCGGCGCTACACCTGGAAACCGGCCACCGTCTGGCGCAAGCCGCCGGTCACCTCGTCCATGCTCTGGATGCCGCTGGACGCCTGGGTGGCGGCGGCGGCGTTGCCCGCGGCCACTTGGGCGATCTGCTCCACATGGCGGGCGATGTCCTGGCTGGCAATGCCTTGCTCCTGCAGGGCATGGGAAATATCGCGCACCACCTGAACCACTTGACCGGCGCTGCCCCGTATCTGCTGAATCATCTCTCCGCCCTGCTCGGCCAGCGCCAGCCCGGCGCGCACCCGCTCCACGGTCTGGCTCATATTGGCGCGCGACTGGTCGGAGCTGAGCTGGATCTCGTCTATCATTCCGGCGATCTCTTCCGTGGCCTGCGCGGTGCGTTCGGACAGCTTGCGCACCTCATCCGCCACCACCGCGAAGCCGCGGCCGGTTTCACCCGCGCGCGCCGCCTCGATGGCCGCGTTCAAGGCCAGGAGATTGGTCTGGTCCGCGATATCCTTGATCACCTGCATGATGCTGGAGATGGTGGCGGTCTTGTCCGCCAGCGCAGAAATCGCGCCGGCGGTCAGGTCCACCGTCTCGCTGATGCCCTTCATCTCCGCCACCGCCTTGGCGATCACCTCGCCCCCTTCGTCCGACAAACTGCCGGACTGCTGCGATACCTGGCGCGCATCCTGAGCGTATTGCGAGATGTGATTGATGCTGACTGTCAGCTCTTCGATCGAAGCCGCCATCGAGGTGGCGCTTTCGCTTTGCTGCTGGGAGTTGTCCGCCACCGCCTGCGCGCCGGACACCACCTCCTCGCTCAAACGCCCCAGCTCACCGGCGCTGGCCACGATGTCCGCCACCATCTGCCGCAAAGCCTGCTGCATATGAGCGATATTGGCCATCAAACTGTCCTTGTCGCCCGCCCGGACCGGCACGGGCACATCCAGCCGTCCGCCGGCGATTTCTCGCACCACGGCCGCGGTCTGCGCCGGTTCCGCGCCCAGCTGCCGCGTCACGCTGCGGAACAGCCACCAGCCCAAACCGCCACACACCGCGGCGATCAACAGCACCTGGACCGCCACGCCCAGCAGTTGCACACGCAAAGCCGCCCATACGTCGTCCATATACAAGCCGGTGCCCACCACCCAGCCCCAGCGCGGGCTGGACTGCAAATACGCCAGTTTGGGTTGCGGCTCCGCCGAGCCGGGTTTGTCCCAGACAAATTCCGCAAAGCCCTTGCCCTGCCCCTGACGCAGGGTCAGGTCGAACTTGTCGCCCAGGCTGCTGCCGCTGGAATCCTTGACCGCGTGCATGTCCTTGCCCACCAACTTGGGATTGACCCCGTGCGCCAGCCAGATCAGCCCCTTGTCCAAGGTGAAGAAATACTCCTTGCCGGCAAAACGCAGCCGGGTCAGCGCCAGCAGAGCCTGCCGCTGCGCCTCTGCCTCCGGCAAAACGCCGGCGGCTGCCTGCTCCTCGTAATTGGCCACCAGGCTCAAGGCGTTTTCCACCTGCCCGCGAATCAAATCCTGCCGATCGGCCATCATTTGCTGGTGCATGCTGCGCAGCACCAGGCCGCCCAGCAGACAAGTCAACGCAATCACGCTAAAAATCAATAACAACAAACGCTGCTTCAAGGAAAGGCCCGCTCGCATGGTGTCTCCAAAAATCGCCGACGATGCGGCAAACCGGGCGCAAGCTCGCCGCGCGGCCCGGTTTATCCGCCGTATTTATTAAGCAAACCCAAATAATACACTCGTCATTACTCTGCCGACCATATTTAATGCCATGCGCTTGATTTGCGTCAGTCGGAGATGGCATGGCCAGGAATATGGGGAGCATGGCTTTGCCGCGCCCATCAAATTTTGTTTTACAAATGTAATATCAACAAATAAAATATACACAGATGTAAAACATGGATGAACAGATGAAGCCGTTTCCCGCCACCCTCGCCCTTGCCGGCGCGCTCACGCTTAGCGCCTGCGCCCAAATGGACGCCGTCAAACCTGCATCTCAGCTTAAAACGCCGCCCGCATTGAACGCGCCCTGGGCCGGGATGCCCTCCGCGGACTGGTGGCGGCAATGGCGGGATCCTCAGCTGGAACAACTGATCCGCCTGGCCTTGCAAGACAATCCAGGCCTGCGCGCCGCCGAAGCGCGGCTGCGTCAGGCCCAGGCGCTAAGCGAGGTCAGCGCCGCGGCCGTCCAACCGCAAATCAACGCGCAATGGCAAAGCACCCGGCAGTTGCATGCTGAAAAAAATCTTGTCCCGCCGGCGGGCCACGGCAATTACGACTGGCAAACCCGCGCCGCCGTCAATCTCAGTTACGATCTGGACGCGTGGGGACGGGAACGCCAAGCCTTGTCGGCGTCGCTGAGCGACGCGCAGATGGCCGCGGCCGACGCCCGGCTGAGCGCGCTGAACCTGGAAACCGCGGTTATCCGCGCTTATCTGCAACTGGCCGAGCAATACCAGCAAAAAGACTTGGCCGTAGCCGCGCTGCAACAACAGCAGGCGCTGCTGGATCTCAGCCTGCGCCGCAAGGCCGCCGGGCTGACCGCGCAACCGGAAGTGGAGCAGCAACGCGGCAAGCTGCCGGCCGCCCGCGCCCAGCTGGAACAGATCGACGAACGCATCGCCACATTGGGCAACCAGCTGGCCGCGCTCAGCGGCCAAACGCCCGACACCCAAAACCGTCCGCGACGCCCAACGCTGCGCCTGGATCAGCCGCTGGACCCGCTCGCCGCGGTGCCGGCCCAATTGCTGGGCCGCCGGCCGGACCTGAGCGCGCAACGCTGGCGAGTAGAGGCCGAGGCCGCGCGCATCAAGGTCGCGCGCGCCGCCTTCTACCCCAACATCAACATCAGCGCCTTCGTCGGCTATCAGGCAATAGGTTTTGCCGATCTGTTGTCTCCTGCCGCGGCTTTGCGCGGCTTCGCGCCGGCGATCAGCCTGCCGATATTCGAAGGCGGCCGCCTGCGCGGCCAATTGCGCGCCCAAACCGCCACCTACGACCAGGCGGTGGAAAGCTACAACGCCGTCTTGATCAACGCCTTGAGCGAAACCGCCAGCGCCATCGTCCGCGCCCGCTCCGCGGACCAGCAAAGCCGGCAGGCCGATCAGGCGCTAGACGCCGCCAGCCGCGAGCGGGCACTGGCCGAGCAGGCTTACCGCGCCGGACTCAACGATCAGAGCGCGGTGCGACAGCTGCGGCTGAGCGAACTATCCGCCCGGCAAAAGCGCGCGCAGGCCCAAACCCAGCGCCTGGACAGCTACGCCGCGTTGATGGCCGCGCTGGGCGGCGGCATTGAACCCCAAACCCCCATCGCCGACGGAGAAGTCAAATGAGTCACTTCGAAGAAACCCGCAAGCGCCTGCTACGCGTCAAGACCAGGATTCCGGAGTTCCCGCTATCGCTGCTCACACTGACGCGGCTGAACTATCACGTGCAAAAGCGCATCCAGGACCTGACCAACGCCGCCCTGCGCAAACATGGGCTGACCGAAAGCAGCTACTTGGTGCTGGCGGTGCTCTACGGCTCCGAACAAGAAACGATGACGCCCAGCTCGCTGGCGGAAACCTGCTCGCAAAAACCGGCCAATATGACCCGCATCTGCAACGATCTGGAAAAGCAGGGCCTGATCCGTCGCGGCGGGCTCAGCGACGACCGCCGCGCGGTCACTGTCACCCTCAGCGAGGCCGGCCGCGATCGCATCCGCAAACTGCTGCCCGATGTATGGGGCAATCTGGGCAATACCTTCGACGGCTTCAGCGCCGAGGAGATGCAACAGCAGGAGCAGTTCTATCTGCGCCAGCTCGGCAATCTGAACCGTGCGGTATCCAATGATGACCACGGCTAGCCTCGCCGCCCGGGGTCGTTTGCTGGGCCGAGCGCTACGCAGCGCAGGTCAAGACTGGCTGCGCCTGGAGGGCGAGCGCTGGATCTTCATCCTCAAAACGCTGCTCGCCGGTTTCGCCGCCTTGTGGCTCGCCTTCCGCCTGGGCTTCGACTCGCCGGGCACCGCGCTGATCACCGTGCTCATCGTCGGTTCGCCGCAAAGCGGCCTGGTACTGGAAAAAGGCTTTTACCGGTTGCTGGGCACCCTGGCCGGCTGCGCCGCGGCCTTGATTCTGGTCGGCATGCTGGCCTCGCAGCCGATCTTGCTGCTGGCGGCCCTGTCGCTATGGATAGGACTGTGCGCCGGCTGCGCCACCTTGTATCGCAACTCGCGCTCCTACGGCTTCGTGCTGGCCGGCTATACCGCCTGCATCATCGCGCTGCCGGCCATAGGCCATCCTCTGACGGTGTTTGATCTGGCGGTGACCCGAGTCTCGGAAATCTCGCTGGGCCTGATCTGCAGCGCGGTGGTCTACGACATCGTGTTTCCGCGCTACCAGGCCGAACAGGTGGTCAGCAATGTGCGCGGCCGCTATCTGCGATTCATTCTGCTGTGCCAAGACGCACTGGCGCAAAAACTGCACGCCCGCGACCTGGAACAGGCCCAGCTCAAATTCGCCGCCGACATCGCCGCGCTGGAGGCCGGCCGCGCCACCGCTTTCTTCGAAGCCGGCAACGTGCGTTCGCGCAGCAACCAGCTGCACGCCTTCAACGCCACCTTCATGGCCGCGCTGACCACTTTTCACACTCTGCACCGGCAAATGGAGCGGCTGCGCCGCGACGCCGATTCGCCGCTGCCTGGCCTGCTGCTGCCCTTGTTCTCCGAAGTAGCCGTCGTGCTCAGCGGTCCCGATGGCCCTGCGCGCAACGCCTCGGAAGCCCAGGACACGGAGAAGCAGTTAGGGCGCCTCCGCGCCGGCTGGCCGCGCCGCATCGAGGCCGCGCGCGCTCACTTGCCAGGCGGCGAGCAAGCCGAGCACTGGCGCATAGACTTTGACACCGCCACCGAGCTTCTGACCCGCTTCATTGAGGAAATGCATGCCTTCGTCGGCGTCTACCACGGCTTCGCCAGCAAGACGCCGCAGCAAATCAGCTCGCTGGCGGCCTATGTGCCGGGCACCCCGTTGCCGGTGGCCGTAGCCGGCGGCGTGCGCGCGGCGCTGACCCTGGGCACCCTGTCCATCGCCTGGTACTGGCTGGCCTGGCCCAGCGCGCTGGAAGCCGTGCTGCTGGCTACCGTGCTCTGCGGCCTGGCGGCCTCCTCGCCGCGGCCGGTGCTGATGGTGAAACAGTTCCTGACCGGCTTCGCGCTGGGCACCCCACTGGCCTATATCAGCTTGTTCTGGCTGCTGAGCCAGGGCAACGGCTTTCCAATGCTGATGCTGGGCCTGCTGCCCTTTCTGGCGCTGGGCAGCTATCTGAAATGCCTGCCCAAGTACGCCGGCGTCGGCGCCGGCATGACCATCGTGCTGGCCAATGCGATCAACCCGCAAAACCAGATGAATTACGACATCGTCGCCTTTCTCAACAACGGCATCGCCCGCATTCTGGGATTGGCGCTGGCGGCGGCCTTCTTCCAACTGGTGCTGCCCGAACACACCATGGGTTCGCCGCGTCACATCGCCGCCGCCTTGTGGCGGGAGGCGCGCCGCGCCTGCGACGCCAAGCTGCCGCACTTGAAGCAGCGCTACGAGAACCGTATCCGCGATCTGCTCAATCTGCTGAACACGCTAAGCCCCGCCCAGGCGGAACTCAAGCAGGCGATCACCGCGCAGGCCATCACCCTGTTGGAACTGGGCTTGGCGGTCATCAATCTGCGCACCCTGACCGCGGAATCGCCGTCGCCGCAGTTGCGCGCCGACCTGGAACATACCGTGGCGCAGCTGGCGCGCTATTTCGCCTCGCCGTCGCCGGAGCGGCTGCAACAGGCCATCGCCACCATGCGGGCGGCCGGTCCGGTTCTGCGCGCCCATCTGGCGCTGGCGGAGCCCGAACGCGCCGCGCGGATTCAACGCGCGCTGGCCGATCTGCACCTGATCCACACCTCATTGCTGGATGTGGCCGAAGCCGCCGCAAGCGCAGCGCAAGGAACTGACCATGACTCGTGAAATCGCCGTGTTCGGCATTCTGATTCCCACCCTGCTGCCCTTATTCCTGTTCAGCCTGCTGTGTCAGGCCGGACTGGACTGGCTGCTGGGCCGAGCCGGCGTCTACCGCCGGGTATGGCACCCGGCCTTGTTCCGCCTCAGCCTGCTGATCTGCGTGTTCAGCGGCCTGGCGCTATTGCTCTATTGAACGCGCCGCTCGCCCAGGCCTGGCCCGCAGGGCTTTGAACAAGCGCTGAAACCCTATTTCGGACAATCAAAATGCAAACCAACACCCTCATCCGCTATCTGACCACCTTGCTGCTGCTGGCGCTCGCCGTCTGGCTGGGCAAGGCGCTGTGGGACCACTACATGCACTCCCCATGGACCCGCGACGGCCGCGTGCGCGCCGACGTGATCACCCTCTCCGCCGACGTGGCCGGCCTGGTGACCCAGGTGGCCGTCAAGGACAATCAACCCGTGCATAAAGGCGACGTGCTCTTCGTCGTGGACCGCGCCCGCTACGCGGCGGCGTTGGCCCAGGCTGAAGCCGCGCTGGACGGCCAGCGCACCGAGAAAAACCGCCGCGGCAAGGAGGCGGCGCGACGCGACAGCCTGGACAGCGCCGTGGTTTCCGCCGAAAACCGGGAAACCGCGAGCTTCGCCGCCGCCGCCGCCGGCTCCCAATACCAGGCGGCGCTGGCCGCCCGCGATCTGGCCCGCCTTAATCTGGAGCGCACCGTGGTGCGCGCCCCGGCGGATGGCTACGTGACCAACCTCAATGTCCACGTCGGGGACTTCGCCGCCGTCGGCGCGCCCAAACTGGCGCTGATAGACCGTAATTCTTATCGCGTGGAAGGCTATTTCGAGGAAACCAAGCTGCCCTTGCTCAAGCCCGGCGCCAAGGTGGAGATCACCCTGCTCAGCGGCGGCCCGACATTGCGCGGCCACGTCGCCAGCATCGCCCGCGGCATCACCGACCGCGACGCGGGCACCGGCCGCGAACTTCTGGCCGACGTCAACCCCACCTTCAACTGGGTGCGGCTGGCGCAGCGGGTGCCGGTGCGCATTGAGCTGGACACGCTGCCGGCTGGACAGGTTCTGGTGGCGGGCACCACCTGCACCGTGGTAGTGCGTTGAGTTCGCGGCGGCGATGAAAAAAAGGGCCGTCGGCCCCTTTTCATGTCCACGCTGAACAGACTCTTACAGCCTGTTCAAAGTCTCGCGAGCAAGAGCGAGACACGGCGAGAACGGCTGAGAAATCGGAATGGTCGAGGGGTATATGAGCATTTTGAGCTTGTACTCACCGCACAACGCTTCACGAAGCGCAGCGGACTTTGAACCAGTTCTTACAGCCGCCGCGCTCGGAAGGTATCGCACTGCGCCATATCCCCGCTGTCGAAACCACGGCGGAACCAGCGCACGCGCTGCTCGCCGCTGCCGTGAGTGAAGGAGTCCGGCATCACCTCACGGCCAGCCGAACGCTGCAAGGCGTCGTCGCCTATCCTGGCCGCGGCGTTCAGCGCCGCCTCCAGGTCGCCCTGCTCCAGAATTTGCCTCGCCTGATCGGCGTGGCGTCCCCACACCCCTGCGAGGCAGTCCGCCTGCAGCTCCTGACGCACCGACAAAGCATTGGCGCGCCGCTCGTCGCTACGCGCCATCTCTTCGTCCACCTTGGCGGAAATGCCAAGCTGATGCTGGACATGATGTCCGACCTCATGCGCAATCACATAAGCTTGGGCAAACTCGCCTGGCGCGCCCAATTCACGGCCCAGCATTTGGAAAAACGACAAGTCGATGTAGATTTTCTCATCCCCGGGACAGTAAAACGGACCGATGGCCGCGTCGCCTCGGCCGCAGGCCGTGGGTGTCGCCCCGCTGAACATCACCAGCTTGGGCGGCCGGTAACGCTGGCCCTGAGCTTCGAACAAGGGCTGCCACACATCCTCGGTATCGGCCAGCATCACGCGGATGAACTTGGCGTCGCGGTCGTCCGCCGCGCTCGCCCGAGCCGGCGCCTGTTGCTCGGCCGCCGGCTCCATTTCGCTGATCAGATTGATCACCGTTATCGGATTAACATCGAAAACCAACCAGGCCACCAGGCCGATCAGGACGGCGCCAATGCCGATCACCCCGCCGCCGTTACCGCCTTCGCCTCGGCGGTCTTCCACATTATCGCTTTCCCGGTTGCCATCCCAACGCATGCCTCGCCTCCCCTGGCTCAATCATCCTTCGCCCAAGCTTATCGCACGGGCAAAAAGAACATCGACATCAAAAAACGATGCATGGTACGCGTTTGAATTGAAACCCGCTAGCCGCCTTGGGCGAACGGGCTCAATGCTTTCATGCTTCGGCAATGCGCCTGAACAGGCTCTTAGAGCCTGTTCAAAGTCTCGCGAGCAAGAGCGAGACAAGGCGAAAACAACTGAGAAAGCGGAATGTACGAGGGGTACATGAGCATTTCGAAGACGTTTTCAACGCCGTATCGCTGAAGCGCAGCAGACTTTGAACAGCTTCTTACAGCAAACGCCAAACTCCCCACTGCACCGCCAGCGCGAACAAGGCGGCCAGCAGATCGTCCACCATCACGCCGAAACCGCCGCCCACGTGACGGTCCAGCCAACGGATAGGCCAGGGCTTGAGAATGTCGAAAAAGCGAAACAAGACAAAAGCCAGCAGCCAGGCCAAGGGCGTGGCCGGCGCGAAGGCCAGCACCAGCAGCATGGCGACGATCTCGTCCCAGACGATGCCGCCGTAGTCGTGCACGCCCAGCGCCCGGCCGCTGTAGCCGCAGATCCAGACCCCGGCGATGAACAGCGGCAGACACAACGCCGCCAGCACCAGACCTTGCACGCCCAGCGCGTGCAGGACAAAAAACAAGGGATAGGCGGCCACCGTGCCCCAGGTCCCAGGCGCCTTGCGCGCCAGGCCGCTGCCGAAACCGAAAGCCAGGAAATGGGCGGGATGGCTCAGAACAAAGCGCCAGTTCGGCTGCAGCTTCAGGGTTTCCGTCTCATTTGAAATGGTCATAGCCGGTGCTTTCCAGTTGAATGATGTTGCCGGCACCGTCCAGCAGGCTGACGCCCTGGCCCGCCGCGATGCGGCCGATGCGGCTCAAGCGGCAGCCCGCCGTCTCGGCGCAGGCTTCGATCTGAGCCCGGCGCCCGGCCGGGGCGGTGAATGCCAGTTCGTAATCGTCGCCGCCCGCAGCCAGGCAATCCAGCCATTGCTCACGCGCGGCCTCCGCCAGCGGGTGCGACGGCAAGGCGTCCGCCCATACTTCCACCGCCGTCTGAGAAGCGGCGGCGATATGGCCGAGGTCCGACAGCAGGCCGTCGGACACATCGGCGGCGGCATGCGCCAGCGGCAGCAAAGCCAGGCCCAGGGCGATGCGCGGCTCCGGGTATTCCAGCTTGCGCCAGGCCGCCTCGCGCAAACCGTCCGGCAGCGGCGCGATCTTGCCCAGCCGGCTGCGCACCGCTATCGCCCCCAAACCCAGCTCGCCACTAACCCAAACATCGTCGCCCACGCGGGCGGCGGCGCGGCGCAGCGCCTGGCCTCGCGGAGTCTCCCCTCCCACGGTGACCGAAAGCGTCAGCGGGCCGCGCGTGGTATCGCCGCCGATCACATCGACCCCGTAACGCTCCGCCAAGGCGAAAAACCCCCGGGAGAAGCCGGCGGCCCAGGCCTCGTCCATCGCCGGCAGAGCCAGCGACAACACCACCCAGCGCGGCGCGGCGCCCATCGCCGCCATATCGGACAAATTCACCGCCAGCGTTTTATGACCCAGCGCCTCCGGCTCGACGTCGGCGAAGAAATGACGCCCTTCCACCAGCATGTCCACCGATACGTGCAGATCGCAACCCGGCGTCGGCCGCAGAATGGCGGCGTCGTCTCCAACGCCCAGGACCGCGCCGCCGGCCGGACGCGTGAAATAGCGGCGGATCAATTCAAATTCATTCATCACGATCTTTCTGCTCGGCCGATGCAAAAACACCCGCGGTCGCGGGTGTGTTCCAATCTGACGGCGCCGGCGACAAGGCCTCAGTTTTGGCGACGCGCCTTCTGCGACGCCACTTCGTCGGCGCGCACTTCGGCGGCCAGCTTGTCCAGCACGCCGTTGACGAATTTATGACCATCGGTGCCGCCGAAGGTCTTGGTGATTTCAATGGCTTCGTTGATGATCACCGGATACGGGGTTTCCGGATGCTGGGTCAGTTCCAGCGCAGCCATCAACAGCACGGCGCGTTCTACCGGGCTGACTTCGTCTTCGGCGCGCTCGTAGTAGCGGCCAATCTGGTTGGACAGCGTGCCGACGTCTCTGAGCACACCGTACAGGATTTCGCGGAACAGGGCCTCATCGGCCTTGGCGAAGTATTCATTCTCGCGCAGATGCTTTTCGATCAGGGAGGCCGGACGATCCGGGTTCAACTCCCATTCGTAAATGCCTTGGATGGCAAATTCGCGGGCGCGGCGGCGAGCGGTTTTCATAGAGGTGTTCCTTGTAAAGAGCGGTGAGCCGGGCACGCCCGGCTCCGGTATCTTGGCGGGAGCCGATCAGCCGCGCAGGATGCGCTTCCGCAGATTCGCCATCTCCACCGCCACGGCAGCGGCCTCGCGGCCTTTGACTTCCATGCGCACTTCGGCCTGCTCGTCGGTTTCGGTGGTCAGAATCGCGTTGGCGATCGGGATGTCGAAGTCCAGCCCCACGCGGGTCACGCCCGCGCCGGATTCGTTCGACACCAGTTCGAAATGGTAGGTTTCGCCGCGGATCACCGCTCCCAGCGCCACCAGCGCGTCGAAGCGGCCGCTCTTGGCCATGGTTTGCAACACCAGCGGCGCTTCCAGCGCGCCCGGCACCGTGGCCAGGGTCACGTCCTCGGCGGCCACGCCCAGCCGGGCCAGCTCGCCCAGGCAGGCATCGCGCAAGCCTTCGCAAACCGGGGTGTTGAAACGCGACATCACAACGCCGATTTTCAGGCCCTTGCCCATCAGATCGGGTTCTATACGCTGGATAGCTTGAAGCATCTTGTTCCTCGCGGCGGAATCACTACGGAAAACCGGAGATTCTACCTCAATCCCCGGACCTTAGCCATTGCGCCGCCGCTCATTCCTCGTCCACGTGGAAGGCCCGCGGCTGACAAAAGCCGGTCACTTCCAGGTCGAAGCCGGTCATGGACGACAAGCTCACCGGGGCGGTCATCAGCTTCATCTTGCCCACGCCCAGCGCCTTGAGCATTTGCGCGCCGATGCCGAAGGTCTTGCTGTCCCAACGCTGCTTCTGCTGCTCCAGGCCCAGCGCGCGCTGCGCCAAGTCCTCGCCGGTTTCATCGCGGTACAGCAATACCACGACGCCGTGGCCGGCTTCCTCTATCATTTCCAGCGCATTCGGCACTGTCCAGGAATGCTGGCTGCACAAGGGCGCCAATACGTCGATCACGGACAAGGGTTCGTGCACGCGCACCAGGGTTTCGCGCTGCGCCTCAATCTCGCCCTTGACCAGGGCCAAGTGAGTGGCGCGGGTGGTGATGTCGCGGAACACATGCAAGTCGAAGGCGCCGAACGGGGTGTCCACCGGTCGTTGCCCCACCTTCTCCACCAGCGATTCTGTGCGGCTGCGGTATTGGATCAAGTCAGCGATGGTGCCCACTTTCAAGCCATGCTCGCGCGCGAACTCCACCAGTTCGGGCAGGCGGGCCATGGTGCCGTCGTCATTCATGATTTCGCAGATCACGCCGGCCGGCTCCAAACCCGCCAGCATCGCCAGATCGCAGCCGGCTTCGGTGTGGCCGGCGCGGATCAGCACGCCGCCTTTTTGCGCTTTCAGCGGGAAGATGTGACCCGGCTGCACCAGGTCCGCCGGCTTGGCCAGCCGCGCCACCGCGGCTTGCACGGTGCGGGCTCGGTCCGCCGCGGAAATGCCGGTGGTCACGCCTTCGGCGGCCTCGATGGACACGGTGAAGTTGGTGCTGTACGGAGTGCCGTTATTGCTGACCATCAGCGGCAGGTTCAACTGCTGGCAACGCTCCTCCGTCAGGGTCAGACAGATCAGACCCCGGCCGAACTTGGCCATGAAGTTGATCGCCTCCGGGGTGACGAACTCCGCCGCCATGACCAGATCGCCTTCGTTCTCGCGGTCCTCGGCGTCCACCAGCACCACCATCTTGCCGGCCTTGATGTCGGCGATAATGTCCTGAATCGGGGAAATAGTCATACCATCTTCCTTCGTAAGCACTTGTTTTTGGCGCGGGCCGCCGCCCGCCTGAATTCATTTTCAAAGCCTGTTCAAAGGCTCGCACTTGCTCGCGAGACTCTGAACAGGCTCTCAGCCAGGCAATAGGTCCAGGCTGACATAATCTCCATGGCGATGGATGTCGCCGTCGCGCAAGCGCAAGGGCTGGGCGAACAAAGGCCCGGCCATTGCCAGGGTGTGAAACTCGCCGGCCTCGGCGCAAGGATCCATGCCTTCCGCCAACATCCGGTCCACCCACTCGTGGCTCAGCTCCCGTCCCAACCACTCTTCGCCGGCCAGCCGGGTATTCACCACCACGATGCGGGCGCGGAAGCCGGCATCGATGAATTCTCGCACCAAAGCGGCGCGCGCTTGCTGCCACAGCGGCAGCCACGCTTGCAGGCCGGCGGCGGCGCAAACCTTTTCCTCCCACTCGCGGTGGGCGTCCAGATCGATGTCGCCGAACACCGCGGCCTCGCAACCGTCGGCGCGGGCCTCTACCAACCGGGCGATGAACTCGGCCTCATAGCCGTCCCAACTTGCGCGCCCCACTCGCAAGGGCAAACCCAGCGCCGCCGCCTGCAACTCCAGCACCTCCGGGCGCAAGCCGTGCGAGCGCGAACGCTCGCCGCGCTCGTCCGCCATCGTCAGCAAGGCTTGCGGATGGGCGCCAGCTCGCACCGCGCGCCATAGCGCCAGGCAGGAATCCTTGCCGCCGCTCCAGGAGGCCAGCACGCGCCGGCCAACCATGTTCACGCCGCGGCTCCTCGCTGGGCCAGCACCCGCTCCACCGTCTCAACGATGGCCTGAGTCTGCGGATCAACTTCGATATTGATCAAGTCGCCCACTTTGCGCGACTTGATGATGGTGCGCTCCAGGGTTTCCGGAATCAGGTGCACGCAGAAGCGGTTGTCCGTCACCTCGCCTATGGTCAGGCTGATGCCGTCAATACCGATATAGCCCTTGGCGAACACATATTTGATGTGTTCCGCCGGCAATTCGAACCATACGGTTCGGTTATTGGGCAGATCGATCACCCGGGCCACCTTGGCCATGCACAGAATATGACCGGACATCGCATGGCCGCCGATCTCGTCGCCAAAGCGCGCGGCGCGCTCGATATTGACCAGACTGCCGGTTTGCAACAGGCCGAGGTTGGTGACGCGCAGGGTTTCGCGCATTAGATCGAAGGAAACTTGATCGCCGTTGATGGCGGTGACAGTGAGGCAGCAGCCGTTGTGAGCCACCGAGGCGCCCAACTCCAGGCCGGGCAGCAAGGCCGCCGGCAAACGCAGCGTATGGGTGCGGAAGTCCTGCTTCTCCGTGATGGCGATCACTTCCGCCACCCCTTGGACGATACCGGTAAACACGAAGACGCTCCTTTGCGAGGGATTTGGAGCGCCATTGTAACGCAAGGAGGGGCGCGCGGCCCCTCCTAGTCTCAAATCAAACGCAAGCCGCGTTCCCTCAGAAACGCCAGGACACGCTGGTGCGGATCGCCCGCCCCATGCCTTCCGCGCCCTCGGTCAGATAAGGGATGTATTGAGTGTTGAACAGATTGTCCACCGCCAATCGCGCCTCCAGCCCCTTGAACCGGTCCTTGGGCTGCCAGCCCAGTGACAGGCCGAACAACGAATAGCCGTGCTGCGCGGGATAAGCATAAGGCGAATTGACCAATACCCGGTCCTGCTTGCGCACGAACTTGCCCTGCCCGCTCAAGGACAGGCCGATTTTGTTCCAGCGATAGCCAAGATTGGCCACCGCCTTGCGCGGCGGGATATTGGTGATGGGCTCGTCCCTGCCCCACGGGTCCATCAGGCTATGATTGCGTTCGCCTTTGGTCGACGACAAGGACAAGCTGCCGAACCAGCCGCCGGCCTGATAACGCCCTTCCAGCTCAAAGCCCTGAATCACATAGCCAGGCATATTGCGATAGAAACCAATCACTGGCGGCAGCGGCGCTCCCGGCGCATCTCCCCGGTTTGGCCCCAGGCGCTGCGCGATATCGTTTTTGACGGTTTGGCGATACCAAGTCAACGCTGCGGACAGATTGTCCCCGGACGTGAGCACATTGCCGCGCTCGTACTCTAACCCCAGCTTGACCGCGTTCAACGTTTCCGGCTGTAACTGGCGGCTAGTCGCCGTCGTGCGGCCCAAAGTCTGGGTATCGTATACCTCGTCCACGCCCGGCGCGCGCCAGGTGCGGGCATAGCCGGCGTCCAGCGTCCAGCCCGGACGGAAGTTCCAACGCGCGGCCAAGCGCGGCGACCAGCCGGAATACGCCAACCCGCTGTAATCGTGTCCCTTGGCTGGATCGTTATACGCGGAAGCCAGGTTTTCCCGCCCCTGTATCCATACATGGTCGTAGCGCAGAGAAGGCGTCAGCGTCAGGCTTTCCAAGGGCTGCCACTGATGCACCCAATAGGCGGATCGCACAGTTTCCTCGCCCGGAGGCTGGTAGCGCGGATTCAGATAACCATAGTTGTAAGCCGGATCCTTACGCTTATCCGGGCGGTAAAACAACGCATCCAGCGTCTTGTGCGCCCAGCTCACGCCCATAGTGACTTCCTGACGCGCCCAGCCGGAACCGAAGCGGGCGATATTGCGCAGTTCAAGGCGCCGGTCGCGCTGAGTCACCCAACTCTCGTTCCCGAACAAGGATGAGAAGGCGTAGATACTTGCCGTTGGCGGCCGGGTATCGTGCTGATAACGCCGCGACTGCGCATAGCTAAGCTGCAAATCCAGCCAGGGCGAATCGCTGACGAAGGTCCAATCCGCGCTCACCGTCTCATTTTGCTGCTCGCGCCACACACTTTGGCGGAGCCAAGCGCCTTCCCAGCCGTACTTCTTGATGTCGGCGGCGTTTGGCGCCGGGATATCCCCGCGCTTGGCCGCCCACGGCGTGCGCCGCTCCTCCTCCTGGCTCACCCAACCCAAGCGCAGTCGATGGCCGGGCGCTGGACGCCAGGCCAGCTTCAGCATGCCGCCCTCCAGATCATTGCCGGAAAACATCATGCCAGTGCCATCGCCCTTCTTGCCGTCGCCGGCGCGCGATCGGGTCATATAGGCCAGGATGTCGGCCTTGCTGCCAGGGCCGCCCGCATAGGCGGCCAGAGACTGGCCGAACTGATTGCCGTTGTCCTGATACATCAGCTTGGCGAAGCCGCCCACTGACTTGCCCGGCCGCAGCAGCTCGGCCACGGTCTTGGTTTCCGCCTTGACCACAGCGCCGAACGCGCCGTTGCCGTAGAACGGAGAATGTCCGCCCTTGAGGACCTCCACCGAACCCAGCAACTCCGGATCGATAAAAGACGTCCCCTGCTGATACTTGTCGAAGCCCTGCGGCGCGCCGTCCAGGGACACCTGCACATGCTCGACCGACTCAAAACCCCAAACATTGATGGTCTGACCGCCAGGACGCGGCGAGCCGCCGGCATTGACACCGGGCAACGCGTCCAGCACTTCTGCCAGGGAACGGGCTTGCGGCCGCTCGATTTCCTCGCGGTCCAGCTTATTGCTGCCCACCCGCGCCTGCGGGCCGTCGGCGGTGACGTGAACGGTATCCAGGCGCGCCGGCGCTTCGGCGGCCCAGACGCTTGGCGCAGCCAGGCAAGCCAGGCTCAGAACCAGAGCTTTGGGACGGAAGCGCGGCGGATTGGGGGCACGGAAAATAGAATCGGGGCAAGGCGGAGAAAGACGAGAGCAAGGCATCACGGTTTTATTTTGTTAATGATAATCATTATCAATACTAACATAAAACTTCCACCGTAAGGCAAGTCCGGTAAAATACCCGGCTTTATCGAATTCCAATACAAGCAATCCCATGTCCGCCGAACTCGCCCGCATCGCCGAAGAAGTGTCCCACCGCCGCACCTTCGCCATCATCTCCCACCCTGACGCCGGTAAGACCACGCTCACCGAAAAGCTGTTGCTGTTCTCCGGCGCCATTCAGATGGCCGGCACCGTCAAGGGCAAGAAAGGCGGCAAGTTCGCCACCTCCGACTGGATGGAAATCGAGAAGCAGCGCGGCATCTCGGTGGCGTCCTCGGTGATGCAGTTCGAATACCGCGACCACACCGTCAACCTGCTGGACACCCCCGGCCACCAGGATTTCTCCGAAGACACCTACCGCGTGCTGACCGCGGTGGACAGCGCCCTGATGGTGATCGACGCCGCCAAGGGCGTGGAGGAGCAGACCATCAAGCTGCTGAACGTCTGCCGCCTGCGCAGCACGCCCATCGTCACCTTCATGAACAAGTACGACCGCGAGGTGCGCGACAGCCTGGAGCTGCTGGACGAAGTGGAGAACGTGCTGAAGATCCGCTGCGCGCCCATCACCTGGCCCATCGGCATGGGCAAGGCCTTCCGCGGCGTCTACAGCCTGCTGAACGACGAGGTCATCCTGTTTGAACCGGGCGCGGAAAAGCTGATCACCGACGTGGAAGTAATCAAGGGCATAGACAACCCGCGTCTGGACCAGCTGTTCCCGCTGGAAATGGAACAACTGCGCATGGAGATCGAACTGGTCAAGGGCGCATCCAACGAGTGGAATCTGGATGAATTCCTGGCAGGCGAACTGACCCCGGTATTCTTCGGCTCCGCCATCAACAACTTCGGCGTGCGCGAAATCCTGGACGCGCTGATCAACTGGGCGCCCGCGCCGCAGCTGCGCGACGCCACCGTGCGCGAAGTCGCCCCCACCGAAGGCAAGTTCTCCGGTTTCGTGTTCAAGATCCAGGCCAATATGGACCCCAAGCACCGTGACCGCATCGCCTTCCTGCGCGTGTGCTCCGGCAAGTTCGAGCGCGGCATGAAGATGAAACACCTGCGCCTGAACCGCGACATCGCGGCCTCCAGCGTAGTGACCTTCATGTCCCACGACCGCGAAATCGTGGAAGAGGCGTTTGCCGGCGACATTATCGGCATTCCCAACCACGGCAATATCCAGATCGGCGACAGTTTCTCCGAAGGCGAAGACCTGACCTTTACCGGCATTCCCTTCTTTGCGCCGGAACTGTTCCGCAGCGTTCGCATCAAAAACCCTTTGAAGCTGAAACAACTGCAAAAGGGCCTGCAGCAACTGGGCGAAGAAGGCGCGGTGCAAGTATTCAAGCCGCACAGCGGCGGCGACCTGATTCTGGGCGCGGTGGGCGTGCTGCAGTTTGAAGTGGTGGCCTCGCGCCTGGCGGCCGAATACGGCGTGGACGCGATGTTCGAATCCGCCAGCATCTGGTCCGCGCGCTGGTTCAGCTGCGACGATCGCAAGAAGCTGGACGAATTCGTCAAAGCGCTGCAGATCAACATCGCCACCGACGCAGGCGGCAACCTCGCCTACCTGGCCCCCAACCGCGTCAACCTGCAACTGACTCAGGAACGCTGGCCGGACATCGTATTCCACGAAACCCGCGAACACGCGGTCAAACTCAACGACTGAAGCTGAAACCGACGACCCCATGGAGCCCAAGGCCACCTTGTTCGACTTGATAGGCTATCTGCGCGACAACTACTCGCACGAAATAGCGCGTTCGCTGATCCTGATCGCCGCCCTGCTTATCATCCGCCTGGTGGTGGACCGGCTGCTGGCGGCCAACAACAGCATAGCGATCGAGTCGAAGCGGCGTTGGTCGGTGAACACTCGCAACATCCTCTTCGTCTCCGGACTGGCCGGCATCGGCCTGATCTGGGCCAGCGAGCTGCAAACCATCGCGGTATCCATGCTGGCCTTCGCCGCCGCGCTGATCCTGGCCACCAAGGAACTGATCATGTGCCTGTCCGGCGGCCTGGTGCGCCAGACCTCCAACAGCTACAGCCTGGGCGATCATATCGAAGTGGGCACGGTGCGCGGGCGGGTGGTGGACATCGGCCTGCTGTCCACCACGGTGATGGAGATCGGACCCAATCACAGCTCGCACCAGATGACCGGGCGGGCGCTGACCTTTCCCAACAGCCTGCTGCTATCCACGCCGGTGATTCGCGAAAACTACATGGGCGACTATGTGATGCACATCGTCAACGTCCCCATGGCCTACTCCGTGCCGCCCATTCGCGCAGAGCGCCTGCTGATGGCGGCGGCGGAAGAATCCTGCCAGCCTCATCTGGAAGTGGCGCGCCAGCACATGGAGGACATGGCCAAGCGCAATCTGGTGGACATTCCGTCAGTGGAACCGCGCATCGCGCTACAGCCCATCGACGAAAAACGCTATCAGTTGATCTTGCGCATCGCGATACCGGCCCGCGACCGGCATCGTATCGAACAGACCATCTTGCACCACTTTCTGGCGCAATGTTTTCCCGAACAGGGCGATACAGCCCCGGCCTAAGACAGCGGGAAGCGCGCGCGCAAATAATTAGAGCAAGAACTCCAAATTTGCGTTAGAATGGCGCATCCCGAATGTCATTGAACAGCCCAAGCGCATCATGAGCAAAAACAGAATCAAAACCTACGACCGCATCATCCAGGAGAGCCTCAAGCTGTTCAACGAGCAGGGCGAGCGCAGCATCACCACCAATCACATTGCCGCGCATCTGGGCATCAGCCCGGGCAACCTGTACTACCACTTCCGCAACAAGGAAGAGATCGTCTATCAAATTTTCCTGATGTACCGCGAGTTCATCAACCAGCGCCTGGCGGTGCCGGAAAACCGAGAAATGACGGTGGACGATCTGGTTAACTACCTGGATACCGCCTTCCTGGCGATGTGGCAGTTCCGCTTCATGTTCTACGACCTGCCGGGCATGCTGGCGCGCAACCCGCAAATGCAGTCGGAGTACCATCAGTTCGTCAACACCGAACTGAAAAACATCCTGGCCGAACACTTCCGCGAATTCATCCGCTTGGGCTTGCTGGAAATGGACGAGGAAGACATCGAACCGGTCAGCATCAATATCTGGCTGGTGGTGAAGTTCTGGTTCGCTTTCGAACAAACCGCGCGCCCCAAAGCGCCGATCACCGAGGAATCCGGTCACCGAGGCGTGCTGCAGGTACTGGCCCTGCTCAAACCCTATGTGCAGGATCAGTATATGGGCGCCTTCCGCGCGCTGTGCGAACGCCACAAGGTTTGATCGCCGGCGCCGGAAAAAGCAAAGCCGCGTAAACGCGGCTTTTTTCATGCATCGACGCTTGGAATCCGATTACAGACTGCGCCCCAAGGCCGCCGCCAAGGGCCGCAGCTCCGCCATCAGCGCGGCCAGCCCCTCAGGCGTCAAGGCCTGATCGGCTTCGCACAAGGCGGCCTCCGGCTGCGGGTGCATGTCCAGCAGCAGGCCGTCCGCACCGGCGGCCAAAGCCGCCTTGGCCAGCGCCGGCACCAGCCAGGCTTTGCCGGCGGCGTGACTGGGGTCGACAATCACCGGCAAATGAGTTTCGCGCTTGAGCAAGGGAATCGCGCTGACATCCAGCGTGGCGCGATAGGCTGGCTCGAAACTCCGAATCCCGCGCTCGCAGAACACGATGTTGTGGTTGCCGCCGGCTGCGATGTATTCGGCGGCCATCAACCAGTCGCCCAAGGTCGCGGCAACGCCGCGCTTGAGGATAACCGGCTTGTTCAAGCGCCCCACCTCCTTCAACAGCTCGACGTTTTGCATGCTGCGCGAACCAATCTGGATGATGTCCACGCCCTGCTCCAAAAACACGTCCAGCATGCGCACATCGGCCAACTCGGACACCACCGGCAGCCCCTCGGCGCGGCCGGCGGCGATCAACTGCTCAATGCCCTCAACCCCCAGGCCTTGGAAGCCGTAAGGGCTGGGATGCTGCTTGAACACGCCGCCGTGCAGCAACCGGCAACCGGCGGCCCGCGTCGCTGTCGCGGCCTGTGCGATCTGCTGTGCCGACTCCACCGCGGACGGTCCGGCAATCACCTGCAAGGCTTCGCCGCCGAAGGCCAGACCTCGCGCCTGCACCACGCTGTTCTGCGGGTGAGTCTCCCGGGAGACGATGCGGTACTCGCGCACCACCCGCATCGCCCGCTCCACCCCCGGCATCGACTCGAACATTTCCGGCGACAAGCTGCGTTCGTCCCCCACCGCGCCGATGATGGTGCGCTCCGCGCCGCGCGACACATGCTCGCTGAGCCCCGCGCCTCGTATCTTGGCCACCACGGCCGCCACTTCGCTTTCCGGCGCCAGCCGGTTCATGATGATGATCATCCGCTATCCCGTTCAAAACCCTTCATGGCCGCCTGCGCCAACGCCCAGCCAAACGACGCCCCAGCCGCGACCAGAACGACGGCCGCTGCGCGCCGCGCCGGACAAACCCGGCCAGCGCATGCGCCAGCCGCCACGGAGCCGAGGCCCGCAAGCGCTCGAAGATTCGCTCGCGCCAGTAAACGAAGCCATTATACAGCCGCACAAACCAGGACACTCGCATCAGCGTCGGCCGGGTCAGCGTAAACAACCGCGCCGCCAGGGCGGTGCCTCCCACCTTGGCCAGCAGAATAATCAGCACGCCCAGCAGCGCGTGCCCCCGCCCGATCAGGAACAGCGCCGCCAGTTTCACCGGCAGCAACAAGGCCGCCGGCAGCGCGAATATCGCCAGGGCAGCCCACGGCGGCAAGACGGCGATGCGCCGCTCCAGCGCAGCCAGCGGCGGCCAGGCCGCCAAGCGCCCCAGCGCGGCGGACAGCTCGTCCCAGGCGTACTCTTCGAACAGGATGATCAAGGCCGCCAGCAAGGCCAGCGGCCAGGTCAACACCCGTTTCAGCCGGCGCCAGCCCTGCGCCGCCGTTTCTCTCGCCCGCATCTTGGCTTCAGCGCCGACTCAAGCCTTGGCCAGGTCCAGCCACTTGACGACCTCCCGCGGCTGGTAAGCGCGCATATCCGACAACAGCGCAGACAAGTCTTCGTTGATGCGGAACAAGTCCATATTGCCGGGACGGGCGAAGCCCTCCGCCACCGCGTGCTCCATCATCCGATGCAAGGGCTGATAATAGCCGGCGGCGTCCAGCAGCCCCACCGGCTTGCCGTGCAAGGACAACTGACCCCAGGTCAAGATCTCGAACAATTCGTCGAAGGTGCCGAAGCCGCCCGGCAGCGCGATGAAGCCGTCGGATAACTCCGCCATCAGCGCCTTGCGCTGGTGCATGGTTTCGGTGACATGAATTTCCGTCAAGCCGGTATGCGCCACTTCTTTGGCCTTGAGAAACTCCGGAATCACGCCGATGACTTTGCCGCCGGCCGCCAGCGCGGCATCCGCGGCCACGCCCATCAAACCCACTTTACCGGCGCCGTAGACCAGAGTGATGCCCTGTTCGGCCAAGGTGCGGCCAAAGTCCCGGGCGGCCGCTTCGTATTCGGGCTTGACGCCCTTGTTGGAGCCGCAAAACAGGCAGATAGCTTTCATTCTTATTTTTCCCCTATCAAACATTAACGTCAAAAACACAACGGGCCGCTGCGCGGCCCGCTTGCATCCTCATCCTAAAATTCAAAGCACCGCGAGCGGATAAGAGCCCAGCACTTTGACAAAGGAAGTGCACTCGGCGAGCCCCGCCAGCGCCTGCTGCACATTGGCGTCGTCTCGATGCCCTTCCATATCAATGAAAAACACATAGTCCCACAGGCCCGCGCGCGACGGCCTGGACTCGAATTTGCTCATCGACACCCCATTGCCGGCTATGGGCGCCAGCAACTGGTGCACCGCCCCAGGGCGGTTGGGCGCGGACACCACCACCGAGGTCTTGTCCTGGCCTGTCACGCCCACGTCTTGCAGCCCCAATACCAGGAAACGGGTGGTGTTGTTGGGCTCGTCCTCGATATTGGACGCCAGCTTCAACAGCGCGTAGCGCTCGGCCGCGGCCTGACCGGCGATCGCCGCAGCGCCCTCGTCTTCGGCCGCCAGCCGCGCCGCTTCGGCGTTGCTGGCCACCGACACCCGCTCCACCGCTTCCGGCAGGTTCTTGTTCAGCCACTCATGACACTGCGCCAGCGCCTGAGCATGCGCGTAGACGCGACGGATGCCGTCCAGGCCCTCCACCTTCCGCAGCAAATGGTGGTGGATGCGCAGCACCACTTCGCCGCAAATCTTCAACGGACTGGTGACCATCAGGTCCAGCGTGCGGCCCACCGCGCCTTCAGTGGAATTCTCCACCGGCGCCACCACGTAATCCAGACCACGCGACTCCACCAGACGAAAAGCCTCGTCGATCGAACTACAGGCCACCGTGCGCGCGGCGTGGCCGAAATGCTTGAGCGTGGCCAACTGGCTGAAAGTACCTTCCGGCCCCAGATAGGCGATGGACAGCGGCTTTTCCAGCGCCAGGCATTCGGACATCACCTCGCGGAACAAGCGCGCCACCGACTCGCCCGGCAAAGGTCCGGGATTGAGTTCTTTGACGCGGCGCAACACCTGCGCCTCGCGCTCGGGCCGATAGATGATGCCGCCGCCCTTGATCTCGCCGATCTCACGCGCGTGAGTGGCGCGCTGGTTCAGCAGATTGAGGATTTCCACATCGATGTTGTCGATGGCATCGCGGTGCTGTTTAAGTAAATGTTCCGACACGGCTTCCAGTCTTTCTCTATTGCATGCATCCTGTAGAGACGCGCGCGTCCGGGTTTGAACACGCGGCTCCCGAAACACCCAGTTTCCGCGAGATGAGCCACGCTCGCAAGCCTTTGTCGCGATAAAACGCAAGAGACCAACCAACTCTTAGAATCTCTTCAAAGCCGCGCGACTTACGTCGAAGCAAAACGAAAAGAGCTGGGCAAGTGGAATGCATACGCGACCCATGGGTATTTCGAAGCGGGTTTCAACGCCTCTGTCTAACTCCCCGGCCGACGCGCAGCAACTCGTGAACAGGTTCTTAACCAAAACAAGTCCATACCCGGTTGGCCAGGTCCACCACGAAATCGGCGCGCAAATACATCCCGGTCAGCCAGGCCAGCAGCAGCGCCGCGCCGACGGACAACAGCACAGCCCTCATGCGTCCTCCTTGGAAAAACCGGCCGACGGCGTTTCGCGCACCGGCAGATTGGCCGCGGCGGCCAGCAGGCCCAGGGCTATCGCCAGCATCCATACCAGATCGTAATTGCCGAGCAAGTCATAGAGCGCCCCGCCCAGCCACACCCCCAGGAAACTGCCCACCTGGTGCGAGAAAAACACCGCGCCGGACAGCAGACCCAGGTGACGTACGCCGAACATGCCGGCGATCACCCCATTGGTCAACGGCACCGTGGACAGCCACAAAAAACCCATCGTGGCGGCGAACACCGCCACAGAAACGCCGCTGAGCGGCAGCAATAGAAAAACCGCGATCACCACGCTGCGCATCAGGTAAATGAAACTGAGCAGGCTGGGCTTTGACCAACGGCTGCCCAGCTCGCCAAAGGCCATGGTGCCGAATATATTGAACAGGCCGATCAAGGCCAGCGCCAGACTGGCGGTGCCGCCGCCCAAGCCGTGGTCGCGCAGATAGGCCGGCAGATGCACGCCGATGAACACTACCTGAAAGCCGCAGACGAAATAGCCGGCCATCAGCAGACGGAAGCCGCGTTCCGCCCAGGCGGCGGCGAAGGTGTCCGCCATCCCGCGCAACAAATGCTGGGCCGCGGCGGTTTGCGCCGGCCGGTCCTCGCGCGCCAGCCAGCCGGACAAGGGCAGCATCAGTGCGGCGCAGCCGGCCAGGATCAGCAACGCCGGCAGCCAGCCCAGGCCGTCGATCAAGCCTTGCTCCACCGGGATCATCGCAAACTGGCCGAAAGACCCCGCCGCCGCGACGATGCCCATCGCGCGCGAACGGTAGGCCGGCGACACGCTGCGCGCCACCACGCCAAAAATCACGCTATAAGTGACACAGGACAAGGCCAGACCGAGCAAGACGCCGGCCGACAGGGAAAACAGCAAGGGTGTGCCGGACACCGTCATCAAAGCCAGGCCGGCGACATAAAGCAAGGCGCCGCCCAGCAGCACCTTGCCGGAACCATGCCTGTCCGCCAGCGCGCCGGCGAAGGGTTGAGCCAGGCCCCATACCAGGTTTTGCAGGCCCAGCGCGAAGGCGAAGGCTTCCCGGCTCCAGCCGAAGGCCTGGGTCATCGGCGGCATGAAGAAACCAAAGCCATGGCGTATGCCCATGGCCAGCGACACAATCAGGCCGCCGGTCAGCAGCAATCGCTTTATGGAATCGTTCATCGCTAGTCTCCATGCGAAATAACAGCGGCGCGGCTGTTGTGATCATAGGGCAAAACCGGCTCGACCAATACAAAACCGGCCAGCTGACGCTGGCCGGTATTCGCTTCAAAACTTAGCTAACAGAGATTCAGCGCGCCGGCACCGCAGCCAACACTGCCTTCAGCAAATGCCAGGCCTTGCCCACCGACTCCACCTCCACCCGCTCGCCCGGCGCATGCGCGCCGCGGATGTTGGGCCCGAAGGACACCATGTCCATATCCGGATACTTGGAACCCAAGATGCCGCACTCTAGGCCGGCATGGATCACTTGCACCTGAGCCTCGTCGCCGAACTCGCGCGCATAGACTTGCTGGAACAAGGCCAGCAGCTTGGATTGCGGGTTAGGCGCCCAGCCCGGGTAGCCGCCTTCCATCTCGACGTTGCAACCAGCCAACAGGAACAGGCTTTCCACCTCGCGCGCCAGCATCCAGGTACCGGAATCCAGCAAGGAGCGCACCATCAGGTTGGCGAACAACTTGCCCTCTTCCACCACCACCACGCCCAGGTTGTTGGAGGTTTCCACCACGCCCTGGACGCGCTGGCTCATGCGCTTGACGCCATGCGGCGCCGCGTGCAAGGCAGCGAAGATCGCGCCTTGATCCGCGCGCGACATCACCTTGTCCAGCTCGATCCGCTCCTGCACCACGGTGACGCCCTCGTCGACGCCAGCCAGTTCAAAACGCAGCAGGCTCTGGAACGCATCCAGCTTGGCCGCCACCTTGTCCGCATCCGCGGCCGGGAAAGCCACTGCGGCGAAAGCCTCGCGCGACAAGGCGTTGCGCGCGGTACCGCCCTTGAACGAAGACACGCGCAGATCGGTTTCCGCTTCCAGCTCGCGGATCAGACGAATCAGAATCTTGTTGGCGTTGCCGCGGCCCAGATGAATATCGGCGCCGGAATGGCCGCCGCGCAGGCCTTTGATCACCAGGCTGGCGGCTTGATAGCCAGCGGGCACGGCCTCGCTCGCATAGCCGCGGCTGACGTTGACATCGACGCCGCCGGCGCAGCCCATGTAGAACTCGCCCCACTCTTCGGTATCGATATTGATCAGGTACTGGCCTTGCAAAAGGCCGGTACCCAAGCCCAGCGCGCCGCCCATGCCGGCTTCCTCATCCAGTGTCAGCAACACCTCGATCGGCCCGTGCGGCACGTCCTCGCTATTCAGCACCGCCATGCCCAGCGCCACGCCGATGCCGTTGTCGGCGCCCAGCGTGGTGTTTTCCGCCACCAGCCAGCCGTCTTGCAGCACCGGACGAATCGGATCCTTGAAGAAGTCGTGCTCGGTGCCGGTGTTGGCCTGGCACACCATGTCCAGATGGCCTTGCAACACCACGCCGATGCGGTTTTCGTAGCCTGGGGTCGCCGGTTTGCGAATGATCAGGTTGCCGACCTCGTCTACCACGGTGTCCAGGCCGCGCAGTTCCGCCCACCCCTTCAGGTAATCGCGCAATTGCTGCTCATGCTTGGACGGACGCGGGATTTCACACAAGGTCTGGAAATGCTCCCAGACGACTTTGGGTTCTAGTTCTGCAATTCGGGTCACGGAAAGTCCTCTAAATCATCAAGATGCGATAGCGGTTCGGGCTATGGCCGAACGCGCCGCGCCCGGCGCGGCAACGTTGGAATTCAGACTGTCCACTTTATCACGCCCGCATGCGCGGCGTCATGTGGGAAACTCATGCCAAAAGCGTCTAATCCGCTGAATCGCTTGACCGAAGTCATGAGTCCTCCTGCAAGCAAGGCCATGCTATTTGCCAGCTGTGACAAAGCCGCTATCCTCCGACACTGAAAATCCCTCTCGTCCGTTTGCCAAAGCCTGTTCAAAGTCTCGCAATCTGGAGCAAGACAGGGTGAAACCGCTTAGAGCAGCTAACAAAACTCAGTATTACGGCTGAGGCAAGGCGCGCCGACGCAGGCCGTACTTGAGTACGGCAAGTCGGCGCAACGCAGCATCAGGAGTTTGTTAGCCACTCTTAATAAAAAGAAATGGCCATGCGATGCATGAACATTTGAGCTTGTGTTCCACGCCGTATTGCTGAAGCGCAGCAGATCTCGAACAGGTTCTTTAGAAAGGCCTCCCCATGCACCGCTATCCCGATCAAGACATCGCCGCCATCTACCGGGTGATAGAACAACGGCGCGACATGCGCCATTTTCTGCCGGACCCGGTAGACCCGGCCCTGCTGCGACGGCTGCTCGAAGCCGCCCACCACGCGCCCAGCGTCGGCTATATGCAGCCGTGGCGCTTCATCCGTATCGCTAACCGCAGCCTGCGCGAGGAAATAGGCAAACTGGTGGACGCCGAGCGCCTGCGCACCGCGGATCAATTGGGCGAGCGCCAAGCAGAATTCCTGCGCCTGAAAGTGGAAGGCATCCGCGACTGCGGCGAAGTGCTGGTAGCCGCGCTGATGGACGGCCGCGAACGCCATGTGTTCGGCCGCCGCACTCTGCCGGAAATGGACTTGGCCTCGGTGGCCTGCGCCATCCAGAACCTGTGGCTGGCGGCCCGCGCCGAA
Source organism: Chromobacterium sp. Rain0013 (assembly GCF_015291765.1). Taxonomy (NCBI): domain Bacteria; kingdom Pseudomonadati; phylum Pseudomonadota; class Betaproteobacteria; order Neisseriales; family Chromobacteriaceae; genus Chromobacterium; species Chromobacterium sp. Rain0013. The sequence continues at coordinate 3,060,191 of NZ_CP031514.1, read as the reverse complement.
GGCCTGGGCATGGGCTGGGTGTCCTTGTTCGACCCGGCCGCGCTCTCCGCGCTGCTGGGCATGCCGGAGGGCGCAAAACCCATTGCCGTGCTGTGTCTTGGCCATGTCGCCGAGTTCTACGCCCAACCCATGCTGGAACAAGAAAAGTGGGCCAGCCGCCAGCCTCTGGAGCAATTGGTGTTTGAAGACCGCTGGCGCGACTGAGCCAAAGCTGGCGGCGCGACCATTGAAGCACGCGCCGCCGTCATGCTAGCCTGCGGAGCATGGAACATGCTCTGTACGATTTTCTCGACCAACACCAGATCCGCCGCCAGCGCTTCGACCACCCCCCGGTCTACACCTGCGAAGAGGCCGCGCGCCTAGCGCCCGGCCTGCCCGGCGCGGAATGCAAAAACCTGTTTCTATGCGACGCCAAGGGCCGCCAACATGTGCTGTTGGCGGTGCCTGCCGACGCTGGGGTCGACATCAAGGCCCTGGGCGAATTGCTGGAACTCAAGGGCCTGCGCTTCGCCTCGCCTGACCGCCTGCAACGTTGCTTGGGCCTGACGCCGGGCTCGGTGACGCTTTTGGCCGCCTTCAATGACCGCGACCGTCAGGTCTCCGTCGTCATCGATCAGGCGCTGAGCCGCCGGGACGCCATCCTTTGCCATCCGCTGGTCAATACCAGCACGCTGGCGCTGCCCATGGACGAACTGATGCGCTTTCTGGACCTGACCGGCCACCCGCCGCGCATCGTCGACGTGCCCCGCAGACAAAACCCAGCAGAGCAGGACTGAACGACACGGCTTGTCAACGCCACGGCTGTTCCTGCATGATGGTCGTTTCTTTCGACTTGCCCGGATTGCAGACTCAAGCATGTCAGACATACTCAACACCATCATTGCCACCAAACGCGAAGAAATCGCCGCAGCCTTGCCGCAGCGGCCTCTGAGCGCGGTGCGCGCCGCCGCGGAAGCGCTCAGCGGCGATCGTCGCGATTTTGTCGCCGCGCTGCGCGCCAAACACGCGCTGGGCCAAGCCGCGGTCATCGCCGAGATCAAGAAAGCCAGCCCGAGCAAAGGCGTGATCCGCGAAGACTTCCGTCCGGCCGACATCGCCGCCAGCTACGCCGAACACGGCGCTGCCTGCCTGTCGGTGCTGACCGACCGCCAGTATTTCCAAGGCGACGCCGCCTATTTGCAGGCAGCCCGCGCCGCCTGCCGCCTGCCGGTGCTGCGCAAGGACTTCATCGTCGACCCCTATCAGGTGTACGAAGCCCGCGCGATGGGCGCCGACTGCATTTTGCTGATTGCCGCCGCGCTGGAGTTGCCGCTGATGCGCGAGTTGGAAGTCCTGGCGATGGAACTGGGCATGGCGGTTCTGGCCGAAGTACACGACGCAGACGAACTGGAACAGGCTCTGCAATTGAGAACAGAACTGATCGGCGTCAACAACCGCAATCTGCGCAGCTTCGAAGTCAGCCTGGCCACCACGCTGAAACTGCTGCCTCAAATTGAGAACGGCCGTATCGCCATCACGGAAAGCGGCATCGCCACCATCGACGACGTGCGGCTGATGCGCAGCCACCAGGTCCACACCTTCCTGGTGGGCGAAGCCTTCATGCGGGAAAAAGAGCCGGGAGAAGGTCTCTCCCGGCTGTTTCAGAACGAAGAAAACCGCTAAGCGGCCGACTATTGCGGCGGGACGATAGCGTCCAGCCGCAATTGCTCCTGCGGATTGAAACGCTGGGCGCGCCAGCCGGCCAAGGCCTGCCGCCTCTGCGCGGCGTCCAAACCGGCAACCGTTTGCAAGCGCTGCGCCTCTAAGCGGTAAGCCTCCACCCTGGTCTTCCACTGCGCTTGCTCGCGATCCAACTGCGACAAACGATCGGCGGCGGCCTGGCCCACCATGCCGGCGCGCAAGGCGTACAGCTCCTGTTCGCCTCCGCCCTTCTTCCGCAAAGCCTCCTCCGCCTCCGCCAAGGTCAAGTGCTTGACCGGTTCCAAGCGCGCCGCGCGCAGATCAGCCGGCAAGCCCGCCTCCAAGGCCTTGAGCCGCGCGGCTTTCTGCTCGGCGCTCAGGCTGACGTCGGCGGCAATGCGCAACCGCTTGACGGTGAAGTCGTCGTAAACGTCTTCCTCTCCAAACAAGCCGGCCACTTCGCTCTCCGACAGGAACTGCAAACGCAGCGCCCTCATCTGCTGCAAACGCTCGGCCACGCCGCCCGCCGCCGCCTTGCCATCGCTCAAAGCACGACGATAGGCGACATAGCGGTCGAACAACTCCAGCGCCTGCTTAAGGGCCGCTCCGTTCAATTGCGACTGCAAGACCTGTTGCACCGCCTTGCGGACCGCGGGCAGATCTCGCTCCCCCAACGCCGCCAATTGGTAATCGAACAAGCGTCTCAGTTCCGCGTCCACCCTCAGCGCCCCGCTCGCCTCCGCGCTCGCCCGGCCGTCGACCTGAGTGCCGCGCAACGACGGCGCCGCCTGCGGCGCGGAGCCTCCGGCCTGGGCCGCCGCCTCATCAGCGCCAGGCCGCCCCAGCCAGACCAGCCCGCCCAACAGCAGCGCGCAAGCCCAGCCCACCCAGGCGCGCCGCATCATAGCCCCGTATTCTTCAAGCGGTTGGCCTGTTGCCGATACAAACTCACCGGACTGACCTCGAACAAGCTGACCAGGCCGAAACTCTGGTTGATCTCATTCATATGGTTCATCCGGTAATTGTCGCGGATCACCTGCCCCAGCCGCGCCGAGCAAGCGCTGACCAGGCCATCGGTGGGCGTGGAACCAAAAGCCAGGCCCAGCACGCCCATCGGCGCCGATAGCGGGTCCAGAATATTGGTGACGGTGGCCGAGCCGGTCCAAGAGTAATAACGGATGCCGTTGACCTGGTAATCCCCCTCGCCGCAAGCGCTGGTCGGGACCCCTTGCGGGAATTTGGCGCTAAAAGCGGCGGAGCCGGCGGTGGTCAAGGAATCCAAGGCGCCCACCGGATATTGCGGCTGGCCTGAAGTACCGGCGAAGAACTGAATTACCGTGCCCAAAGCCTTCGCCACGGCAACCGCCACGGCCTCGGACACCGAGCCCGAAGGCGCCACGCCGCGTACGATGTCGGCCACCACCGACCCCTTGTTGACGCCGCCCACCGATGTAACCGATGCCACCAGGTCCGGCCTCACCCCAGCTACGTAGCGCGCCGTTGGCGCGCCCTGGCTATGCCCGATCAGATTGACCTTGGCGGCGCCGGTGATGGCAATGATTTTTTGCACCTGTTGCAACAACTGCTCTCCGCGAGCCTCGTTGCTGTTCAGCGCGGACACTTCGGCCACGAACACCTGCGCGCCGTCTGAACGCAAGGCCGCCGGCACTTGGTAGAAGTAATCCACTCCCAGTAATTGGCCGAAGCCGAACAAACCATGCACCAGCACGATGGGATAGCGGGTCTGGGTATAGCCGCCGGCGGCGTAAGCCGTGGACAGCGGCAGCCATAGTCCCAGGCACAGCAATGCTCCGTGAAGCAACTTCTTCATGGTGTTTCTCCTCTAGTCGATGAAATGCGGGCTGAGTATTTGCTCTTATTTGCATGCCCAAGATTGTTAATAGGGGAAAGCCGCTGAAAACACCAGAATTATTCAAACGTTTGTATTTTTACGTCACACATCAACAACAGAAAATACAACAACTTAAAAATTCAACCGTCCAAAAGATTAGAAACCAGCTGACTAAACAGACAGCTGCACAATAAAAAACGCTATATGGCCGCAGCCATATAGCGTTTTTGGTTTGCCCGAGCGCTGCCCGGACTTCGCTCAGTAGTCGGAACCCAAGTACAGATAGGCAGTGGGCTTGCCGCCCCTCGCCGTGCCGACGCCAACGAAGAACGGCCCGATAATGGTGTCCGCGGCCAGGAAAACCGAGCCGGCGGGGATCCAGTTAGTATCTTGCGACGTTAAATCTTCAGCCCGCACTCGGCCCCAAATCTTGCCTAGCTCCATCGAGATGCCAGCGTAAACGCCAGATCCAATGGCGGACGGCAGGCTGGACGCTCGCCAATACAGCATGGAGCGGAAAAGGGACGAGCGATCGCCGATCAGTTCGGATTCCTGATAACCGCTCAGGTTCAAAAAGCCGCCCAGCGATCTGGGCAAGGTCTGGGCATCCTCTCTGTCCTTGAGATTCAAAGCCCCCTTGTTCTTGGCGCTCAACCTTATTGTGATGCTGCCCAGCGTCTTGGCGTACTCCAAGGTCGTATTGTAACTGGTCAGATTGACATCGCTGCCCCAGGACGGAATGCTCTTGGTCAACCGGCCACTGAAGAAGTAGCCGGAGCGCGGCCAGCGCGGGTTGTCGAACTGGTCGACTATCAGGCTGGTGCCCACCCCTGTATCCCGAAAGTTTGGCGGCACCAAGCCGGGAAACCACGATACTCGGGAACCGAAGTGATTATCGTCCCGGTACGCGCCAATCCGCCACTCGCCGTACTGCCCCAAAGCCACGCCGCCATCCAGCCGCACGCTGCCCACATCGTTGTTCCACTCTGTATTCAACGAATGGTCAGCGTTATAAATCGGCAGAAAGTCCTGTCGATAGCCCAAGGACACGGCGCCGAATACCGGGCTGCCCTCGTACAGCGGCTGGTACCACTCGGTCTTGAACAGCTTGTTCTGGCCTATGGACGCATCGTTGCGCCAGGCGCCGCCGGCGCTGTTGGCGTTGCGCCATTCATGTGAGGCCAAAAAGTTGAAATTGCTCTCGCCCGGCGTCGCGCTGTTCAGGTTCAAGCCAAAACGCAGGAAGTTAGGGCCAATGCTGCGTTCCAGCGGCGACACCGTCATCACATTGCGGCCGGACACATTGTCCACGCGGTAGGTCAGCCGGTCGTAATCGCCTCCGGCGAACACGCCGCGCAGGCGGGACTGGGCGCTGCTGATCGGCTCCACCACCGAGGAGAAGGCCAGCGATTTGGCCAATTGCTCCGGCTTGGTGAACTGGCCGGGCTTGCCCTCCACCTGGATCTTGTCGATCAAGGGGAAATGCGGCCGCACCAGTCGGCGTTTCCACGCCGCGTATTCCTCTTCGGATACCGAATAGGCCGACAACTGCTTGGCCAGCGCCTTGGCCGCCTCCTCCCCTCGCTGAGTGATGGCCTGGTGTTCGCTGAAGGAGGCCGAGGTATAGCCGCTCAGATCCGGCTTGATCACCAGATCGCGCTTGTCCAGCTTGCGCAGTTGTTCCTTGGCGTTGCGGCTGACCATCAAATTGGAGGTCTGCGCCACCACATCGAACAGGCTATTGATCTCTTTCGCCTTCATCAAGGGCGTGGACACATCGACGACGATCACCCGGTCCGCGCAGCGGCCTTTGACATCCTGAATAGGCAAGTTGCGCGCCAAACCGCCGTCCACCAGCAAGCGGCCATCGTCGTCCTCGATCAGATCGAACAATCCCGGCACCGCCATGCTGGCGCGCAGCGCTCGCGCCAGCGAGCCTTGGGAAAACACCACCGGCTCGCCAGTTGCCAGATCAGTGGCGACAGCCCGGAACGGAATGGGAAGCTGATCGAAACTACCCACCACGCGGTCACGTGTCAGCTTATGGATGTACAGCTCGATTTCCTGCGAGTTGATCGCACTGCGCGGTACTTTCAGCCCGTCTTTTTTCAGGCCGAAGGTAATGTCCAGATAGTTCTTGTAATCATCACGCTTGCGGTCGTACGGCACGTCCGCCCGCGTCGGCTTGCCGGACAACAAGGTATCCCAATCAGCGGCGTCGAATTCGTGCTCCATCTGCGCCAAAGGCAGTCCATTTGCATAAATACCACCAATCAGGGCCCCCGCGCTGGTTCCCGCGATACAGGCGATGGGAACCCGCAAACGCTCCAGCTCCTTCAGCACCCCCAGGTGGGCAAAACCCCGCGCACCGCCGCCGCCCAGCACCAAACCCACACCCTGCGGCGGATAAACGCCAAGCTCTTCTGTTCCGTCCGCCCTGGCCGTTTGCGACAAAACCCCGAGCAACAGCAGCGAGGCCAGCCACTGTCGCTGATTCCAGCGATTGTTATTTGTAAGCATATGGGTAAATAATGAGAATTACCGTTTCACCCGCGCCTGCGCGTGGCGTAAGATATAGCAATATGCCAATGAAAACATAATTTCCTATAAAGCCGGGCTAAATGTTTGACTTCAAATCACTTGTCAGTTCCCTACTGAACAAAAACACGACTGCCTCCGAAGTGGCGCAGTCCGCAACCCTATTAGTGCGCGACTTGCCCGAAGCCGAATATTTCGGCGCCTTGGTGGAAATCATCAAAGCCGTCGCCAAAATCAATACCGACACCGAGATCTCGCTGAAAGAGCGGGTCAAAACCCTGGTCTACGTCGACGACAAGGCCAACAATATCCACCGCCAGCTGTGCCAGGACTACTTGCAGTCCAAAGGCGGCAGCAAAGGCTATCTTCCCACCATCCTGGCCTACTGGCACGAACTGTCCTCCGCCTACCAGATTTGCTTGCGGCTGTACAAAAGCCACCCCAACGCGGTGCCGGAAGACGAAATCCGCATCGTCACCATCCGCGGCCTGCATCATCAGATGCGGCTGATCGCCTGGAATTCGCTCCGTTACCTGAAGCCGGAAGGCGCGGCGTGGCAAAACGGTTTCCGCTTTTTCAGCCAAGCCGAGGAAAGCGGCTTTTCCCGACAGCCTATCAAGCTTTACCTGAACAGCCCGGATGAGTTCAGCTGTGAACAGTTGCTGATTCAGGCCGGAATGCTGTTCCTGGCGCAGACCGACAATATGCTGCACAAGGAAATCGTCGCGGTCGACCAATTGCTGATGATGCTGAGCCAGGGCATTCCGCTGGACAAGCAACCTCCGGTGGAAGAACCTATTTTCGTGTACAACCTGTCGATGCCCGAGCCGCCGCAAGCCATGCTGCGCGGCATGGCCGGCAAATGGCACCGCTATTGGTCCGCCTACGAAATCACCAGCCGGCTGGCGGATCTGATGTTTGATCTGGACAGGCGGATCCCTCCCGCCCTAGAGGCCATGAACGGCGACCTGGAACGCGAGGAATGGGCCATTCTATGCGAAAAACTGGCCATCCGCTGGTCTACCGACGGCGGCAAGTCGCTGCGCAAGTCGGAGCGCTCCCTGCATGCGTCCAACGCCCATGTCAGCATCGGCTTTGAACGCGTCGCCTATCAAGTCAAGGTTCAGGACATGCCGACGCAGGACCCCGAGCGCGCCAGCGATTGGCGCATCAACGACATCAGCTCCACTGGCATGGGCCTCACCTTCATCGGCAAGGCGGTGGAGCAGTTGGCCATCGGCCGCGTCATCCTGGTTAAGGCGGACAACCATCCTCAATTGCTGGGCGTGATCCGCCGCATTCTACGCCAGAGCAACGGCACCAAGGTTGGCATAGAAATCCTCGGGCAAAACCCTGTTGGCGTATCGCTGCTGGACCCTGAGCATGCGGACTCGCCGCCTTCCACCGCCATCTACATTACCCAGCCCAATTCCCGCAAAGGCCAGCGTTACTTTCTGATGCCCAAAGCGCTGACGCAGCCGGACAAGCAACTGGTGCTGGCTGCGCAGGGCAAGTCCTATCAAATTCGCCTCAAAACGCCCCAGCACGAATACGAGGACTGCAGCCACAGCGACTTCGACACCCTGTCCAAAGTGGATTAAGCCTTGTCCGCCACGGGGTGGCGCGCAATAAAAAACCGGCTTGCGATTGCAAGCCGGTTTTTTTAAGCGGGCAAATCCAGCTTACAACACTTCGATGATGCCGGCGGCGCCCATGCCGGTGCCGATGCACATGGTCACCATGCCATAGCCCTTTTGCCCGGCGTCACGCATGCCATGCACCAAGGTGGCGGTGCGGATGGCGCCGGTAGCGCCCAGGGGATGGCCCAGGGCGATGGCGCCGCCATGCGGGTTCACCTTGGAAGTATCCAGCTCCAGATCGCGGATCACCGCCAAAGCCTGAGCCGCAAACGCCTCGTTCAGCTCGATCCACTTCAGATCGTCCTGCTTCAGGCCGGCCTGGTTCAAGGCGGCGGGAATCGCCTCTTTCGGACCAATGCCCATGATTTCCGGCGGCACGCCCTTGACCGCGAAGGTGACGTAGCGACCCAGCGGCGTCAGCTTGAACTCCTTGAGCACGCGCTCGGACACCAGAATCACGGCGCCGGCGCCGTCGGACATCTGCGAAGAGTTGCCGGCAGTGACCGAGCCCTTGGCGTCGAACACCGTTTTCAGCTTGGCGAGGCCCTCCAGCGTGGTCTCGCGACGCGGACCTTCGTCGGTGTCCAGGACTCGGGTTTTAACCGCCACTTCGCCGGTTTCCAGGTTGGGCGTGCGATACGTCGCCTCCAGCGGCGTGATCTCGCTCTTGAACTTGCCGCCGTCAATCGCGGCCAGAGCGCGGCGATGCGATTCCACAGCGAACGCATCCTGATCTTCACGCGACACGCCCCACTGCTGCGCCACTTTCTCGGCGGTCAGACCCATGCCGTAAGCAATGCCGTAGTTTTCGTCCTTGGCGAAGATTTCCGGGTTCAACGACACCTTGTTGCCCATCATCGGCACCAGAGACATCGACTCGGCTCCCGCGGCGATCACCACGTCGGCCTCGCCCAGGCGGATGCGATCGGCGGCCATCTGCACCGCGTTGATGCCGGACGAGCAGTAACGGTTGATCGTAATGCCGCCCACGGTATTGGGCAGACCGGCCAACAGCACGCCGATACGCGCCATGTTAAGGCCCTGCTCCGCTTCCGGGAAGGCGCAACCCACCACGCAGTCGGAAATCAGTTTCGGGTCCAGATTCGGCACTTGGGCCAGCGCGCCGGTAATCACGTGCGCCAGCATATCGTCCGGGCGCACATGACGCATCATGCCGCGCGGCGCCTTGCCCACCGGGGTGCGGGTGGCGGCGACGATGTAAGCTTCTTGTACTTGTTTGCTCATTTTCGATTCTCCTGTCGGCCGCCTGATCGGCTTTGCGGCGATCAAGCGGCCTTTCATCTGGCTATTGGCCGCGCTTGCGGGAGGATTCGTCGCGAGCGGGCCGAGATCGAAGCGAGAAGCGCAGCCGTACATGGGGTACGGCGAGCATCACAGCATTCGATATCGGCTCGCGCAGCAGAATCGTCCCCAAGCACTTAGTTGCGCAGCGGCTTGCCGGTAGTCAACATATTCGCAATGCGGTCCTGAGTCTTGGAGTTTTTCAGCAAGGTCATGAAGGCCTTGCGCTCCAGGTCCAGAATCCACTGCTCGTTGACCAGGGTGCCCGCCTCGACGTCGCCGCCGGTCATCACGTCGGCAATCAGCCCGGCGATGAAGAAGTCGTGCTTGGAAATAAAGTTGCCTTCCAGCATGTTCACCAACTGGCCCTTGACCGACGCAGCGCCGCTGCGGCCCGCTACCGGGAAGCCCTTGACCTTGAGCGGCGGACGATAGCCGGCTTCGGCCAGCGCGATCGCCTGCTGCTTCGCCACGTGCAACAGCTCGTAGGCGTTGAACACGACCGGGTCGCCATTGCGGAAGAAGCCGATTTCCTGCGCTTCGAAGCCGCTGGTGGCCACTTTGGCGGTGGCGATGGCCATGAAGTAATCCTTCAATGCGGCCAACACGTCGCCGCGCGCTTCTTGCGCGGCGCGCAGAGCGAACTCCTTGCAGCCGCCGCCGCCCGGCAGCAGACCGACGCCCACCTCAACCAGACCAACGTAGGACTCCAGCGCCGCCACGGTCTTGTCGCAGTGCATCGCGAATTCGCAACCGCCGCCAAACACATAGCCCTGGGTAGCGGCCACCGTCGGCACCTGGCAGTAACGCAGGCGCATCGAGGTTTCCTGGAATCGGCGCACCGTCGCGTCAATCGCGTCCCAATCGCCCATCATGAAGGCCGGCATCATCGACTGCAAATCGGCGCCGACGGAGAACGGCTCCTCGGTCTGCCAGATCACCAAGCCTTTGAAACGGTCTTCGGCGATATCGATAGCTTTGTTCAAGCCCTCGATCACAGCCGGGCCGATGGCATGGGCCTTCGATTTGAACGACACCACCAGAACCTCGTCGCCGGTGGTGAAGGCGCGCACGCCCTCGTTCTCGAACACGGTTTCACCCAGCGGAGCGGACGCTTCGCCCAGCACTTTGGCAGGCGCCAGCTGACGCTGGTACACATCCAGCGTGGAACGGCCCACCAACTTGTTGCCGGCGGGGTCGAAAGAACCTTCGGCGAAATGCACGCCGGCGCGGTCGCCCTGCAATACCCAGGCCGGCAGCGCGGCGGCGCTCAGCGCCTTGCCGGCTTTCACGTCCTCGTCCAGCCACTTGGCCACTTGTTGCCAGCCGGCGGCTTGCCAGGTCTCGAACGGACCCACGCTCCAGCCGAAGCCCCAGCGGATGGCAAAGTCGACGTCGCGCGCGCAATTGGCGATATCGGCCAGATGGTGGGAAATGTAATGGAACACATCGCGGAAACATGCCCACAGGAATTGCGCCTGCGGATGGCTGCTTTCGCGCAGTTTCTGGAATTTTTCCGCCGGGTTGGCGATCTTCAAAATGTCCTTGACCGCGTCGTCGCCCTTCTCGCCGGCACCAACGTATTCGCCCTTGGCCGGATCCAGCACCAGCATGCGCTTGCCGTCTTTTTTGTAGATGCCGGCCTTGGTCTTGGCGCCCAGCGCGCCGGCCGCGATCAGCTTCTGCATCCACTCCGGAGTCTGGAACAGACCGTGCCACGGATCTTGCGGCAGAGTGTCCTGCATGGTCTTGACCACGTGGGCGAAGGTATCCAGGCCCACCACGTCGGCGGTGCGGAAGGTGGCCGATTTGGGGCGACCCAGGCGCGGACCGGTCAGATCGTCCACCACGTCGAAGCGAATGCCGAACTTGGCGGCGTTGGCGATGGTGGCCAGCATCGAGAAGACGCCGATGCGGTTGGCGACGAAGTTGGGGGTATCCTTGGCGCGAACCACGCCCTTGCCCAGGCTGGACACAAGGAAGCGCTCCAGATTATCCAGAATGTGCGCGTCCGAAGTCAGGCAGGGAATGATTTCCACCAGATGCATATAGCGCGGCGGATTGAAGAAGTGCACGCCGCAGAAACGCGGGCGCACATTGTCCGGGCAGCTTTGCGCCAGCGTGTTGATCGACAAGCCGGAAGTATTGGTGGCGAAAATGGTGTGCTCGCCCAGATGCGGCGCCACTTTGTGGTACAGGTCCGCCTTCCAGTCCATGCGTTCGGCGATGGCTTCGATCACCAGGTCGCAATCCTTCAAGAGGTGCAGGTGGTCGTCGTAGTTGGCCGGCTGAATGTGGTTGACGGCATCCTTATTGGCCAAGGGGGCCGGCTTCTGCTTTTTCAAGCCTTCCAGCGCCTTGAGCACGATGCCGTTCTTGTCGCCTTCCTTGGCGGGCAAGTCAAACAGGATGGTCGGTACTTTGGCATTCACCAGATGGGCGGCGATTTGAGCCCCCATCACGCCAGCGCCTAGCACGGCTACCTTGCGTACGTTGAACTTGGTTTGAGACATGGTTTCCTCGTTTTGTTGAAACACAACATGAGACAGGCCCCTCTCGCCTGCTCAGCCTGCTTCAAGGACGGGCGTTGTTCGTCCTTGCGCTGAGTCGGCGGCGCGCCGCCGCTGCAGCCGGCACATCTGACCGGCCGGGAAGTGATTATGATAAAGCCCGGCCCGCCCGGAACCCTGGCGGCGAAGGCATCGCCTCATCGCCGATGGATATCCGTCAATCTACTGAAAAACCGCGCTGGCAGCCACTATGGCGGCGACTCAAGCGCAGCTGGAAAAAGCCTGTATTGAAAAATATCAAACACTCGCTTTTCTCACAAATAAGTCTAACCCAATTTGGGCAAAAAAACAGGGGGTAAATGGAAAAATAGAGGGAGAAAACAGGAGGAAAACTCGACGCGCCGCAAACGTAAAAACCGGGCGAGCGCCACCGCGCCCGCCCGACCTGAAATCCGCGCGCCCTGCGGCGCCGATTCAATTAAAACCGATAGTTATATTGCAGACCGACCAACTGCAGATAGGTCTTGTAGCTGCCTTTCACCGTGCCGCCGTTGCCGGTGCAAGCCGCGCCGGTTGTCGGGCTCTTGCCAGTCGGACTGCAGCCGTCTGTATAGTTCACATTGGCGTTGGTGAAGTTGATGAAGCTATAGGCGAAGTCGACCGAGCTTTGCTTATTGATCTTGTAGTTGGCGCCCAGCGACAGCCACAAGCGGTCACTATCCGGCAGCGCCGGGTGACGATCGTTGTCGGACTGCAACGGCGACTGCTCCCAAGCCACGCCTCCGCGGAACAGCCAAGCATCGCTGTACTGGTAGTTGGCGCCCAAGGACACGCGCCAGGTATCGCGCCAGTTCTGATGAATCACCATATCGCCCTGCGCCACACCGCCCACCGTGGACTGCTGGATGTCAATATTCTTCATCTGCGAGTTGGCCACCCAGGTCACATCGCCCATCACCGCCCATTTCGGATTCAACTGATGGAAGAAGTTGGCGGATGCGGTTTCCGGAGTGGTGACATCCACCTTGGCGGAAGCATTGGGGTGGGCTAGCTTAGCGGCCACAGCAGCCGGCAGAGTCACCCCGCCCACCGTCACATTTCCTTTAACATTATTAAAGGTCCAAGTAGATGACCCCGCTAGCGATTGCTTGATGCTCGAGCGATAAGCCAAACCAAATCGGGTATTTTCATTCAACTGAAACATATAGCCGATGTTCCAACCAAATCCCCAATCATTGCCTTCCACATCGGCCAGACCATCCCCCCCAATTCCTCCTGCGCGCATAATCGCAGATATCTGCGCAGGATTCGTCACCGTCACCGTAGCTCCACCAGGCCCAAAAGGACCAGTAATTCCACCTGCTGCGGCTGCCTTTAAGGCCAAACCAGAAGTCGCATCCGCCATTTGCTGCAGCTTGGCATCCATATACTGTGCGGAGATGCCAAAACCGAAGGAATGGCGATCATCCAGCTTGAAGGACATCGACGGGTTGATGTTGAACGACTGCAGATTCACGCTTTTCAGCGCGTAACGGCCCGCCCAGTCGAAACCATAGTCCAGCTTGGCGCCATAGGGCACAAACACACCCAAACCCAGATTGATCTTGTCGTTCAGTTTGTGCGACAGGTAGAAGTTGGGCGCCGCCACGGCCTTGGGCGCAAAGGAACCGCCATTTCCGCCGCCGGTCGGCTTCCCAAGAATATTGGTAGAGCCGTTATCGGTGTACTCGGAATGCGGCACCACCAGAGTGGCGCCACCGGAAATCTGGGTGCCCTCCAACCGCGACAAACCGGCCGGGTTGGCGAAAATGGTGGAAGGATCGTTGGCCTCGGCGCCGTTGGCATGCGCCGTGCCCTGGCCGGACACGCTCTGCGAACCAAACTGATAACCCGAGGCCACGGCCTGGGTGGACATTAGACCGAATGTTGCGCCCATGACCATCACGGACAGGCTGAGGTGCTTGAGTTTCATGTTCTCCCTCTCTCTTTGGCGTTGCTATAGTGTTCTTAGGTGTTAGATGACCAATAAAAAGCAGTGGTCATATTTGATGCTACCAGAGAATTAGAGCAATTCCACAAGGTTTTGGAGTGTTTGTTCCAAACAAGCGTTTAATGAGACATTTCTGCAACAAGCACATTAAAAAGCGTCGAACAACGCTAAATTTCACCCAAAATACGCGATTTACCATCATTATCAATCGCCACATATGTGGCAACCACTTCGGTAATCGCCTCATGCGAGCCGTCTATGCGCTCCGCCTCGACGGTGATTTTCAAGGTGATGGATTTCTGGCCGATTCGCAGCCGCTCGACATAAAGGTCCACCACGTCGCCCAGCAGAATGGGAGCGGCGAACTGAAAGGTATTGACCGCCACCGTGGTCACCGGGCCGCGCGACAAGCGCTCGGCGTCCAGACTGCCGGCCATGTCGATCTGATTCATCAGCCAACCGGCCTGGACTCGGCCGTAAGCATTGGTGCTGGTTGGCAGCGCGCGCACGCGCAGCGTGGGAATCCGGACTTCAGGGCGGTCCATGCTCACTCCTTTGTTATTGCTCGTCGCTCGGCTTTGGCGACTTTCGTCATTTCACGCCAGCGGCCGTCATCGCAGCCGCTGGCGTGAAATGCCGGGACGAATCCCGGCAAATCTTACCCCTTACGCTCAGAAGATCAAGCGCTGCAACAGCTTGTCATCATGTTGCTCCAGCATCTTGTCGAAGTCGTCCACCATGATCACGTCGCGCTTGAGCTTGCGCGCGCGGCTGACGGCGTCGAACTCGGCCTGATTGAGCAAACCGGCCGCCAAGGCTTCCGCCAGGCGCTCGCGCGCGGTGACGGAAACAAACTTGCCGTCGCGCGCCAGTTTGCGCAGCTTTTGCTCCAGCGGCTCGGTGGCCAGCACGGCCTCCAGCGCGTGAGCCAGCACGCCCACGGCATCGCCCTCTTCTTTTGGCAGATACATGCCGCGCGTCAGCCGTTCACGCGTCGCGCCGGGCTCCATCATCGCGCGTGCCACCTGGGTGCCGACGCGGTCGGACGCCGGCTTGAGCGTCAGGCCCCACGGGAAGATCAGCTTGCGCAACACCACGGCCAGCATGCGGCTGGGCAAGTTGGCGAGGAAGCCGTCCATCGCCTGCTGCACATCGTACAAAGCGTTTTCCACCGACCACTGCAAGACCGCCAGGTCTTCCTTGGGCGCGCCGTCGCGCTCGAAGCGCTTCAAGCAGGCGGAGGCGATGTAAAGGCCGGAGAGCATGTCGCCCAGACGCGCGGACAACTTCTCGCGGAATTTCAGGCTGCCGCCCAGGCTGAACATCGCCATATCGGACAGCAAGGCGAAAGCGCTGGAGAAACGAGTCAACCGACGATAGTAAACCCCCACTTCGCCGCCGCGCGGGGCGCCGACGAAACGCGACCCGCTCAAGCCCAGCCACAAGGAACGAACCACATTGCTGATCACAAAGTTGATGTGACCAGTGATGGCGGCATCGAATTCCTTGCCATCGTTGGCCATGGCCGCCTTCATCTCGCGCAACACGAAGGGATGGCAGCGGATGGCGCCCTGACCGTAGATGATCATCGAGCGCGTCAGGATGTTGGCGCCTTCCACTGTGATGCCGATCGGAATCGCCTGATAAGCTCGCGCCAGGTAGTTGCGCGGCCCCAGCACCACCGCCTTGCCGCCATGAATGTCCATCGCGTCGTTGATGGCTTTGCGCATGCGCTCGGTGTTGTGGTACTTGAGGATGGCCGACAACACCGACGGTTTCTCGCCGGCATCGAGGCCGGTCAGCGCCAAGTCCTGCGAGGCCTCCATCTGATAGGTGTAGCCGCCGATGCGCGCCATCGCCTCGTCCACGCCCTCGAACTTGCCGATGGGCAGGCCGAACTGATCGCGGATGCGCGCGTAGGCGCCCGTGACGAAGGTGCTCATCTTGCCGGAAGCCACCGACATCGCCGGCAGGGAGATGCAACGACCCACCGACAAGCATTCAACCAGCATGCGCCAACCCTGACCGGCGAACTCGCGGCCGCCGATGATCCAGTCCAGCGGAATGAACACGTCCTTGCCCCAGGTCGGACCATTCATGAAGGCCGCGCCGCCGGGGAAATGGCGCCGGCCGATGGCCACGCCTTCGTGCTCGGTGGGGACCAGCGCGCAAGTGATGCCCAGGTCTTCCTTATCGCCCAGCAGATGCTCCGGGTCGTACATCTTGAACGCCAGGCCCAGGATGGTGGCTACCGGAGCCAGAGTGATCCAGCGCTTTTCCCAGCTGACGCGCAGGCCGAGTACATCGTCGAAACGCTCGCCGGTGCGCGGATGGGTGTAGCTGCCGCGGCAGACGATGCCGTAGTCGGGGATGCTGCCGGCGTCCGAACCCGCATAAGGGCTGGTCAGCGCGAAGCACGGGATTTCCAGGCCCTTGGCCAGACGGGGCAGGTAATAGTCCTTCTGCTCCTCCGTGCCGTAGTGTTGCAGCAGCTCGCCCGGCCCCAGAGAGTTGGGCACCATCACCGACACCGCGGCGGTGCCGCCGCGGGTGGCGATCTTGGTGACCACCTTGGCGTGGGCGTAATTGGAGAACTCCAGACCGCCGTACTGCTTCTTGACGATCATGCCCAGGAAGCCGTTGTCCTTGATGAACTGCCACACTTCCGGGGGCAGATCCTTCAGTTCGTGGGTAATCTTCCAGTCGTCGATCATCGCGCACAGCTGTTCGGTAGGGCCGTCGATGAAGGCCTGCTCTTCCGGCGTCAGCTTGGGATCGGGGAAGGACAGCAGACGATTCCAGTCCGGCTTGCCGGAGAACAGGTCGCGATCCCACCATACCGTGCCGGCATTGATGGCTTCCTGCTCGGTCTGGGACATCGCCGGCGTGATTTTCTTGAACACGCCGAACACCGGGCCGGTGAACACGGCGCGGCGCAGCGGCGGAAGATTGAGAACGGCGGCGACCACCGCGAAAACAGCCCAGGCCGCCAGCGGCAGCGGGCAGTGGAAGATAAACTGGAGCGCGGCGAGCCAGGCGGCCAGCCCCACGGTCCAGGCCAGAACAGGCGCGCGGAAATACGCCAGCGCGCCCAGCAGCACGACCAGAACAACGGCAGATATCATTTTGTTTTACCCTCGTGTTGACCCTTCCATTCCGGCGGCAACAGCAAGGGACGCGGCCGCGATCGGCACGTCCTGCCCTGCGCTCCGGAATCAGCCTTCCATGGGCGCGACCAGGCCAGCCATGACAAAGGGCACGAGGTATTTGACGATCATGTCCGGATCCCGCGCGCTGACGATCTGACTTCGAGTAAAGATCTTCAACACATCGTTGCCTGCAAAGGCATTGAACATGACGCTGAACGCAAGATGCATTCTCCAGGCCAACTGCTCCGTGTCCAGCAAGGGCAAGGCGCGCTGAAACGCGCGACTGTAACGCTGGACGAACACGCTGTACTGCTGGGAGATGGTTTCACGCAACAGACGATGGTTTTCCACCAAGGTGCGCGACAACAAGCGTACGAACATCGCCCCGCCGCGCGACGGATCCTTGGACAGCGATAGACAAGGGCGTATGAACGACAGCACCAAGCCTTCCACCGACAGTTTCTCCTCCGAGGCCTCCGCCTCCAGCTTATCCAGTTCCGCCAGGCAGTCCGCTATCAACGGGGCCAGCCTGCGCATGAACACGGACTCGAACAACGCATCCTTGGAGCCGAAGTGGTAATTCACCGCGGCCAGGTTTACCTCGGCTTGCTGGGTAATCATGCGCAGCGAGGTCGCTTCGAAACCGTGCTCCACAAACAAGCGTTCTGCAACGTCCAGAATGCGGGTGGCGGTATCGGGGCGGCTTGCTTCCATGTTTTCCAGTGCCTTTTTTGTATTTGCTGGTTTTATGGTCTTGCTCATTTCAGCTTTCGAACAAGCGTTTCAAACTTACGTTTTAATTTGATGAATGTCAAGACATGTCTCGACAGCGCTCGGGCCAAACTCAACAGGGCGGCAACAAAAGCGGCAGTCCGTATTTTAGACTGCCGTTTGAATGAAACACATGTTGAAAGCGTTTAGTCAAGGCCGCGTGCCAAATCCCGCTTCAGGTCTTCGACATGCTCCAGGCCCACGGCTACCCGCAACAGGCCTTCCACGATCCCGGCCTTGGCTCTGGCCTCCGGCGTGATGCGGGCATGCGTCGTGGACGCCGGATGGGTGATGGTGGATTTGACGTCGCCCAGATTGGCGGTACGGGAAATCAACTGCACCCGGTCAACCACTCGCCAAGCCTCCTCCCTGCCGCCCTTGACCACGAAGGACACCACCGCGCCGCCGCCACTTTGCTGGCGAAGCGCCAGCTCGTGTTGCGGATGACTGGCCAGCCCCGGATAGAACACCCGCTCCACCGCCGGCTGGGCTTCCAGCCAGCGCGCCAACTCCAGCGCGCTGGCGCTGTGCTTTTCCATCCGCAAATGCAGGGTTTCCATGCCGGAGAGCAGCGTCCAGGCATTAAACGGGGCCAGCGTGGGGCCGGCGGTACGCACATGCAGATAAATCTGTTCGATCAACGCATCGCTACCCACTACCGCACCGCCCATCACCCGGCCATGCCCGTCGAGATATTTGGTGGCGGAATGCATCACCAGATCCGCCCCCAGTTTCAACGGCTGCTGCAAGGCCGGGGAACAGAAGCTGTTGTCCACCACCAGCAAGGCGTCGCGCTGATGCGCAATCTGGGCGATGGCGGCGATGTCGGCGATTTCCGTCAAAGGATTGGACGGCGTTTCCAGAAACAACAAACGGGTATTGGGCCGCGCTGCGTCGCGCCAGGCTTGCAGGTTTGTGGCGTCGACAAAGGTGGTTTCCACGCCAAACTTGGCCAGCAGACCGGCGAACAGATTGGTGGTGGAGCCAAACAGGCTTTGCGAAGACAAGATGTGGTCGCCGGCCTTGAGCAGGCTCATCATGATGGCCTGGATAGCCGCCATGCCAGTGGCGGTGGCGATGGCGCGCTCGCCCCCCTCCATCAGCGCCAAGCGCTGCTGAAAGGCGGCGACAGTGGGATTGGTGAAGCGGGAGTAGGTATAGCCGTCCAGCTCGCCCAGAAACATGGCCGCGGCCTGTTCCGCCGAATCGTAGGTGAAGCTGGAAGTCAGATGCAGGCTTTGGCTATGTTCGCGATATTCGCTGATTTCGCGACCGCCGCGGATTGCCAGTGTTTCCGGGTGCCAACAGGCTTGTTCGGTATTGTCGGATGCCATTGAAGAGTCTCTACGGGTGCTTCAAAGATAAAGCCAGCGCCCATATTGCCTGAAAACCCGCCGTTTGCTAAATGCCTGCCGGGCATAAAGCCGCCGGCCCGGCGGCATTAGGCAGGCCAGCATCCACTTAATTATTCGATCAACAGCATATGAGCGCGTACCCAATCCCGATCCGCCGCCTCGAAGTGCCACCACTCGGTGGCGATGCCGCTGAAGCCGGCTTGGCTCATGCAATGGCGCAACAGCAAGCGATTGGCCAATTGCGCCTCGCTCAGCCTCCCCGTCCGCCGCAACTCCGACTCGCGCTGCGGCTGCGCCAGCTCGGTGAAGTCGTCAAAGCCGGTGCCCATGTTCAGTTCGCGCCCGCCGTCATCCTCCACGCTTAGGTCCACAGCCATGCCGAAGCTGTGAATCGAGCCGCGCGCGGGGTCGGCGACGTAGATGCGTTGCGGCGTGTCCTTGACGATGTCCCACAACACTCGCTGCACCCTCCCCGGCCTCAGCGCGTCGAAAACCCGCAAATGGAAACCCGGCCGTTGCCTGCGCAACTCGCGCGCGGCCATGGCCAGGCGCTCGGCGGCGCGGCGATGCAACAGCGCCGGCGCCGCGTCGCCGTAAAGATTCCGTCCCACAAAATTATTGGCGCAGGCATAGCGCAGGTCCAGTCTTACCCCGTCGATATCCGCAATCGACAGGTACTCCGGATGCGCCGCCAACTCCTCCATGGCGATGACCGCTTTCATTCTCTTCCCACTCCCCTTCATTTATCCTCCAGCCATCTCCCGCGCCAGCCGCTCGGCGCTGCCCAGGGCCAAGGTAAAGCCCAAGGCGCCGTGTCCGAGATTCAGCCAGAGATTAGCCGGTCCGCCAGGCGCGCGTCCTATCATGGGCACCCCGTCCGGCGTGGCCGGCCTCAAGCCGGCCCATTCCGTAGCCTGTTCCAAACAGCCCGCCCGCGGCCAATCGCGCTTCACTTGCCGGCGCAAGCCGGCCACGCGCCGCGGATCCGGGCTTTCGTCGTAGCCAACCAGATCCGCCGCCGCCGCAACCCGCAGACGCCCGTCTATCGGCGCGTACAAGGTCTTGCGTTCGAAGTCTGTGACGCTTAGAACCGGCAAACACTCTCCCGCGGGCATGTCCAGGCTGTAACCCTTCAGCGGATAGAGCGGCAGCCGCAGGCCCAGCTTGCGCGCCAACGCCGCGCCGCCGACGCCGGCGGCCAGCACCAGATGCCGGCAGGGCAAGACCTCATCGGACAGCAAGACTTGCCGCACTCGCCCCTGAGCCATTTCGAAACCGCTAACTTCCCGACCAAAGCGGAACTCAACATCCAGGCCTTCCTCAAGCATCCGCCGCTGCATGGCCAGGCAGAACAGCCGACAATCCGCCACTTCCTCGTCAGGGGTATGCACGCCGCCGGCTATCGGCCCGCTTAGTCCGGCCAAGGCCGGCTCCAAATCATGGCAAGCATCCGTATCCAGCAGCTGCTGGCACGCACCCAGCTCGCTCATCGCCGCCACGCCTTGACGCGCATGCTCCAGCGCCGCCGCGCTGCGGTACAGCACCAGCTTGCCGTTGCGCCGCCAGGCAAAGCCGCCCAACCCCTCCTCGCGCAGCCCTTCAAGCAACACGCGGCTTTCTTGCGCCAAACGCCACAACTGAGCGCTGCCGGCGCGATTGGCTTTACGGTTGCAAGCGCGATAAAAGCGCCACAACCACAGCCATTGAGCCGCGTCCCAGCTTAGACGCAAACGCATAGGCGCATCCGCGCTCAACAGCCAGGCCAGCGCCTTGGCCGGCACGCCCGCATCGGCCAGCGGCGCGACATAGCTATAGCTTAGCTGACCGCCGTTGGCGTGGCTGGCGCCGGCCGCCGCCTCGCCGCGCCGCTCCAACACCGTGACCGGCCAGCCCGCCCGCGCCAGCCGCCATGCGCTGCACAGGCCAATTACGCCGGCGCCCACGACAAACACTCTCGATCCCCCCATCACCGCCCCCTCGCAAAGTCCGTCGAAACCGCGAAGCCGGCCCGCGCCGGGAACCAATTGCCATGGTCTTGGACCGACAGCGGTAGATAACGGACAATTCGCATGCCGCGAACAAGAATTCAGGATAGCGTAAATGACAAAATCGATCCTCTCCCTTTCCCTGTTGCTGGCCGGCGCCTTGCCTGCCGCCGCGCTGGCGGCCAAGCCGCTGGTCTTTTGCGCGGAAGCCTCGCCGGAAGGTTTCGACCCCGCGATGTGGGACACCGCCTCCACTTACAACATCGTCAAGCCCGTCTTCCAGGGGCTGACCGAATTCAAGCGCGGCGGCGTGGCGCTGCGCCCAGGTCTGGCGGAAAGCTGGAGCGTGTCGGCGGACGGGCTGGAATACACCTTCAAACTGCGCCGTGGCGTCAAATTCCATCACACCGAGTATTTCAAGCCCAGCCGCGACTTCTCCGCCGATGACGTGGTGTTCACCGTCAACCGTTGGATCCGGCCGGACCTGCCGTTCAATCAGGCGTTCAAGACCCCGCTGAC
The DNA here is from genome assembly GCF_015291765.1 of Chromobacterium sp. Rain0013. Lineage (NCBI taxonomy): Bacteria > Pseudomonadati > Pseudomonadota > Betaproteobacteria > Neisseriales > Chromobacteriaceae > Chromobacterium > Chromobacterium sp. Rain0013. The sequence continues at coordinate 3,038,900 of NZ_CP031514.1, read as the reverse complement.
CGGCCCGGACGGCTACGGCCTCGTCAAACTGATAGCCTCGGTGCAAAAGCTGGATCCTCACACCGTCAAGATCCGGCTGAAGGAGCGCAACGCCACCTTCCTGACGTTCTTCGCGATGGGCTTCGCCGGCATGCAGTCGGCTGAATACGCCCAGCAGCTGCTGCAGGCCGGCAAGCCCGCGCAGATCAACCTACTGCCCATCGGCACCGGCCCCTACCGCTTCAAGAGCTACGCCAAGGATTCGACCGTGCGCTATGAGGCCAATCCTCAATACTGGGGCGCGCCGCAAAAAACCCGCAGCCTGATCTTCGCCATCGTCACCGACCCGCAAGTACGCATCCAGAAGCTAAAGGCGGGCGAATGCCAAGTGGCCGCGGCGGTGCGCGAGTCCGATCTGGACACCTTGAACACCGACAAGAACATCAAGATCGCCGCCACCGGCGCCAGCAATATTTCCTACCTGGCCTACAATCTGAAACGGCCGCAGTTCGCCAAACGGGAAGTGCGCGTGGCGCTGGACATCGCCATCAACCGCGATGCCCTGTTCAAAGCGATGTTCCCCAAGGGCGGCGCCACTCAGGCGGTTAACCCCTATCCGCCGTCCACCTGGAGCTGGAACCCCAAAACCCGCAATGAATACAACCCGGCCAAGGCCAAGGCGCTGCTGGCCCAAGCCGGCTACCCCAACGGCTTCACCCTGGATTTATGGGCGCTGCCGGTGCAGCGGCCCACCAATCCCAACGGCAAACTGATGGCGCAGATGATCCAGCAAGACTGGGCCAAGATAGGCGTCAAGGCCAATATTCGGTCCTACGAATGGGGCGAGTACCTGAAACGCGCCGCCGCCGGCGAACACGATGTCTATATGTCGGGCCTGACCAGCAACTCCGGCGATCCGGACGACTTCCTCTGGAACGCCCTGTCCTGCAGCGTCAGCAAGGGCGGTCAGCGCTTCTGCAATCAGGAGTTCGATAAGCTGCTGCTGCTCGGCCGGCAAGCCACCGAGCAGAAGCAACGCACTCAGTATTATTTGAAAGCCCAGGAAATTTTCAAATACGAACGCCCCTGGATCACCATGGCCCATTCGCGCATTTACATTCCGATGCGCAACAATGTGCAGGGTTTCGTGATGAATCCCAATGGCTCTTTTGACTTCGAGGACGTATGGCTCAAATAAACCCGGCCTGGCCCACCCATTTCGCCAGCCACCGTTACCAGAGTTTGCGGGCCGGCCCGCGCCTGATCGTCACCGGCGCCGTGCACGGCAACGAGGTTTGCGGCGCGCTGGCCATCCGTCGCGTGATGGCCGAACTGGAACAAGGCGCGCTGGCGCTCCGCGCCGGCCGGCTGACTCTGGTTCCGGTGGTCAATCCGCTGGCTTTCCAGCTGGGTCAGCGCGGCGGCGAACGTAACCTGAACCGCAATCTCGCGCCCAGCAACGCGCCGGGCGACTTCGAAGATCACGTCGCCAACTGGCTGTGCCCCTTGCTGTCGGAACATGAGGTTTTGCTGGACCTGCATTCCTTCCAGTCCCCCGGCCGGCCTTTCGTCTTCCTCGGCCCGCGCGACAACGCCGGCGAGCTCGAACCCTTCGCCCTGGCCGCGCGGGAAGAGGCTCTGGCGCAGCGGCTGGGCGTGGCCCGCGCAGTGGACGGCTGGCTGTCCACTTACGCCCTGGGCGTGAGCCGCCGCGGCAAGACCGCCGGCGGCGATGCCCGATACGGCGTGGGCACCACCGAATACATGCGCCAACAAGGCGGCTGGGCGCTGACGCTGGAATGCGGCCAACACGACGACCCCGCCGCGCCGGATGTCGCCTACCAGGCCATCGTCAATACGCTGGCCCATCTGGGCATGATGGACGCGCCGCCCCCCACGCCGGCTCCTCTGGAAGCGCTGAGCCTGTATGAAGTGGTGGACAAACTTGACGATGGCGACCGCTTCGCCCGCGACTGGACCAGCTTCGATCCGGTGAGCAGAGGCGAACTTATCGGCTGGCGCGCCGACGGCAGCCCGGTGACGGCCATAGACGACGGTCGCATCGTCTTCCCCAACCCTCAATCGCCAAGCGGCCAGGAGTGGTTCTATCTGGCTCGCCCCTCCAATCGGTTTTAAGCCTCTCTTCCTTGCTCCGGGCTGCGTTCGCGCGGCTCGGTACTTCCACTTAAGTATTTGTTCTCCATAAAAACTGACCTTAAGTTCAGTTTGCCGCCGCCCCCAACTGCTACACCGATAAACACTGCCGGGCTTTGTCCGGCAGCCCTTTGCGGGCGGCCCGCTCTCATCCGCCCGTCATCTCGTTAATCAGCGCTAAGAACGTGTTTACGATCCCGCTAGCAAAAGCGAGACATGGCGAAAACGGCTGAGAAAGCGGAATGCACATACGGCACATGAACATTTCGAAGCGGCACTCACCGTGTCGTGTCTCACAACGCGCAGCAGATCGCAAACAGGTTCTCAAGGAACAGGTCGACTCATGAGCCATCTTCCCACGCATCAAGTCTTGCCTTACGGCGTCGCTATTCACCAAGCAATTGCGGAAGGCAATCTGGCGCAGATGAAAACCCTGCTGGAACAAGGCGAACAGCACTTGCGCCAATACGGCGATCTGCATGCCGCCGTCGATCAGTTGAAGCAGGAAATCTCCCGCCTGGAACGACGCTAAGAACACTCTCGCGATCCCGCGAGCCCGCTCGGCTCGCCAGGCAGGAACATCACCTAACTCTCCGGAGGTTTTATGTCAGACACCGCACAAACCGATATCGACTTGTTTCCCGTCAGCTACCTCATCGGCACCGGCATGGACGGCGCGCAACGGCTTACGCTGAACCTGCTGGTCGCGCCGCCGCGCAGCGCCGTGACCGGCGACGCCCACATCACCCAGGCCACCAATCCGCCGCTGGACGTTCACTCCCACGTTCACGGCGACTACACCTACCTGACGGTGATGCCGCCCAGCGAAGGCCGCGTTCTGATCACCGCCCAAGGCCACAGCGGCAACACGGTCAACTTCAAACTGCACTTGGTTCTGAGCCAGGACTGGAAACAGGGCGTGGCCAATTACAGCTATCTGAACGGTTCCGCGTGGGTGGAAGTGGAAAACGCGCCGGCCAAACTCAACCCGGAACTGAAATCGCGCTATTTCCCGTTGCCGCTGGGACCCGGACCGGTGATTCTTCCCAACCCGCCCATCAATGCGCTGTACGGCGTGCCGATTCAAAGCGCCATCGCCAGCGGCGACCTGGCCCACATGAAAACGCTGGCCTCCTACGCCCGCCAGCAATTGGACGCTCAGCCGCAACTGCGCAAGGAACTGGACGCGCTGAAATCGGAAATCGCCAAGCTGGAACGCAAATAGGCTAGCGCCGTCTCTCCCCCATCCGCCAAGGAGTGCTCCATGTCAGCAACAGGATTGTTCCACACCCGTTACATCGTTTCCGCCCCGGTGCTGGGCGCACCGGTCCTGACCCTGGACCTGCTGGTCAACACGCCGCAGAAAAAGGTCAGCGGCCACGCCAGCATTTTCCAAAGCGTCAGCCCGCCGCTGCAATTCCAGGCCAATGTCTGGGGCCATTACAGCCAAGCCAAACTGGACCCGTCCGCCGAGCACCACATCGTGCTGTCGCTGGACGGCAGCCCCAGCTCTCCCAACAGTCAGATCGCCGAAACCTTCCACTTGCAAGGCATTCTCGACCAGAACTGGAAGGACGGCCACGCCAGCTACCGCTTCTTCTACCAGAACACTTGGCACACCGTGGCGCACGCCATCGTGACCGAGGCCCCGGCCGTGCATCCGGAGCCGCGCTCCGGCAGCAAGCCCTACCCCCACCCCATTCCGCTCTACGCCGCTGCGCTTCAGCAATCCCGCTCCAGCGACAATCTGGCGCAGATGAAGTCGCTGGCCATTCAGGCGGAAGAGCAGTTGAAGCAGCACGACAATATCGAAGCCGCGCTGAAGCAGCTGCATGCGGAAATCGCCCGCCTAGAAGGCCGGCATTGAACGGCGCCGCACGCTAAGAACGTGTTTACGATCTCGCGAGCCAAGGTGAGGCAAGGCGAAAACGGCTGAGCAAGCGGCGTGTACACACGGTACATGAGCATTTTGAAGTTGCACTCGCCGAGCCACGTTTCACCACGCGTAGCAGATCGTAAACAGGTTCTAAGCAGTTCAAAGTCCAGGGGCGTCCAGCGGACGCTCCTCGCCCCCCTTCCAAGGACCCGCTCATGCTCGATGACCGCCCCGCCGTCCGTCCCGCCCGTTATCTGGACGACGAAGACTTCAAGCGTTACGTCCCGGTGCACGTGGTTTGGGAAATCACGCTGGCCTGCGACCTGAAATGCCTGCACTGCGGCTCCCGCGCCGGCCACCGCCGCCCCAACGAGCTGTCCACCGCCGAATGCCTGGAGGTCATAAACGCGCTGGCGGCGCTGGGCACGCGCGAGATCACCCTGATCGGCGGCGAAGCCTATCTGCGCAAGGACTGGACCCAATTGATCCGCGCCATCCGCGGCCACGGGATGTATTGCGCGATCCAGACCGGCGGCCGAAATCTGAACCCGGCCCGCCTGCAACAGGCGATAGACGCCGGCCTCAACGGCGTCGGCGTATCGCTGGACGGCCTTGCGCCCTTGCACGACAAGGTGCGCAATGTGCCGGGCGCTTTCGACAAGGCGGTGGACGCCTTGCGCCGCGCCAAGGCGGCCGGCCTCGCCGTCAGCGTCAATACCCAGATCGGCGCGGCCACCATGCCGGACTTGCCGGCGCTGATGGACCAGATCATCGAACTGGGCGCCACCCACTGGCAGATCCAGTTGACGGTGGCGATGGGCAATGCGGTGGACAATGACGAGCTGCTGCTGCAACCCTACCAACTGCTGGAACTGATGCCCTTGCTGGCGCGGCTTTACCGCGAAGGCGTGGAGCGCGGCCTGCTGATGAATGTGGGCAACAATATCGGATACTACGGCCCGTACGAGCGCCTGTGGCGCGGATTTGGCGACGAGCGGGTTCACTGGAGCGGCTGCGCCGCCGGCCAGACCGTGCTGGCGCTGGAGGCGGACGGCACCGTCAAGGGCTGTCCATCGCTGGCCACCGTCGGCTTTTCCGGCGGCAATGTTCGCGATATGAGCCTGGACGACATCTGGCACCACAGCGAGGGCATCCACTTTGGCCGCCTGCGCTCGGTGGAGGATCTATGGGGCTATTGCCGCGGCTGCTACTACAACGACATCTGCCGAGGCGGGTGCACTTGGACCTCCCACTCCCTGCTGGGCAAGCCCGGCAACAACCCCTACTGTCATTACCGCGCGCTGGAGCTGGAAAAACAGGGCCTGCGCGAGCGCATCGTCAAACTACAGGACGCCGCGCCCGCCTCCTTCGCCGTTGGACGATTCGACTTGATCACCGAAGACATCGCCAGCGGCCAGGAAGTCAGCCGAATCAGCCGCAGCGGCCAAGTCATCGCGCTGACTTGGAAAAACAAGGGCAAAACCGCGCCGCGCGAAGGCAAGCCGCCGGCCAAGCTGGCGCTGTGCCGGCAATGCCAGCAATACATCCACCCCGACGAAACCTGTTGCCAGCACTGCTCGGCGGACATCGCCGCCGCCGACCGCGACTACCAGCAAGAGCAGGCAAAACGTCAGCAGGTGATCAACAATCTGCGTCGCTTATTGGGCTTGCCGGCTGATTAAACCTCGCGACGTCGGCGACGAAGCGCGCTTTTATGCCAAAAAACTGAGATACACGGCCACAGCCATCCACTAGCCATAGCTCATTTGACGGAAATCGGTCTACAATCGCGGCTTGCCTGACTTACCACGCCGCCATGGGAGCCGATGTCCGCATGACCTGTTTCGCGCCGTTCGCCCTATCACTGGAAGCCGCCGCTTCCGCCTCGCCGGACCCGCGCTATGAGCGATAAGCCGAGGCGCCCGTCGCTGCAGGACATCGCAGACCGGGTAGGCACTTCCAAAATGACGGTCAGCCGTTACTTGCGCAACGCCAGCCTGGTATCGGACGCCACCGGCCAGCGCATCTCCAGCGCGATGGAGCAATTGGGCTATATCCCAAACCGGGTGCCGGACCTGCTGGCCCGGGCCAAGAGCCGCGCCATCGGCGTGTTGTTGCCGTCGATGTCCAATCAGGTGTTCTCCAACCTGGTTCACGGCGTCGAGTCCGTGACTCGGGAAGCCGGTTACCATACGCTGTACGGTCATTACTGCTACGACGTCGAACAAGAAACCCGGCAAGTGGAGCAGTTGCTGTCTTTCCAGGTGGATGGGTTGATCCTGTGCGAAACCATCCACTCCGAACGCACCTTGCGCATGCTGCAAGTGGCGGCGATTCCGGTGGTGGAGGTGATGGAACTGCCGTCCCAGCCCATAGACCTGGCCGTGGGCCTGGACCATCAGGCCGCCGCCGAAGACATGACCCGGACCATGATCGCGCGGGGCAAGCGGCGCATCGCCTATCTGGCCGCCCGCCTCGACCGCCGCACCCGGCTGCGCGCCGCCGGCTACCGGGCGGCGATGGAACAAGCCGGACTGGTTCCGCTGGAGATACAGACCGAGCAACACTCCAGCTTTCAGCTAGGCGGTGAGATGTTGCGCCAAGCCATGGCCGCCGCGCCGGACCTGGACGGCGTGTTCTGCACCAACGACGACATCGCCGCCGGCGCCTTGCTGGAAGCCCAGGCCATGGGCATGGCCGTGCCGCAGCGTATCGCCGTCGCCGGCTTCAACGCCTTGGATATCGGCTCCGCCTTGCATCCGCGGCTGGCCAGCGTGGTCACGCCGCGCGAAGCGATTGGCCGGCTGGCGGCGCAACGCTTGCTAGGCCGTATCCACGGCCAGCGTTACACCGATCCCGTCATTGACCTGGGTTACACCCTAAGCCTGGGCGGCAGCGTCTAGGCCCGTGCCGGAATACGACACTCGCCCCTCAAAAAAACCTTTATTTATCAATACAAAAACCACAAATCGCCACAGCCGAGTCAAGGCCGGCGCTCAAAACGCTTGCCTGCGCCTTGCAAAGCCGACATATTGTTATCGGCGTAATGTTACCGGTAACAATCACGATCCGCCTTCAAACAATTCGACAACTCATTGGAGTGGCTTCATGAATTCCACACCACATCAGGTTTACGTGCTGATGGGCGTTTCCGGCTGCGGCAAATCCGCGCTCGCCGCGCAACTGTCCCGGCGCCTGACATGCGCCGTACTGGACGGAGACTTCCTGCATCCTCGCGCCAATATCGACAAAATGGCCGCAGGAACGCCGCTGGATGACGCCGATCGCCACCCCTGGCTCAACGCGCTCAGCGACGCCGCCTACGCCATGCAACGCAGCAACGCGCTGTCCATCATCGTGTGCTCCGCGCTGAAACGGCGTTACCGCGACCAGCTGCGCGCCGGCAACCCGCAGTTGTCCTTCCTTTACTTGAAAGGCGATTTCGACCTGATCCTGCAACGGCTGCAAGCCCGGCAAGGCCATTTTCAAAAGGCCGATATGCTGGCCTCGCAATTTGCCGCGCTAGAGGAACCCGGGCCGGACGAAACCGATGTCCATACTCTGGACATCCGCCCCGAGCTGAACCGCGTCGTCGCCGACGCGATGCGCCTGATCCAGTCCCGCCAGGAGCGCTGACATGTCCATTGCAACCCTCGTATTGACCGCGCTGGGCTCGGTTGCCCTGTTGTTGTTGCTGGTGATGAAGGCTCGCTTGCATGCGTTCATCGCGTTGATGCTGGTCTCGATCGGGGCCGGCGTGGCCTCAGGCATGCCGGTGGAAAAAATCGCCGACACCATGCAAAAAGGCATGGCAGGAACCCTAGGCTTCCTCGCCGTGGTGGTGGCCCTGGGCGCGATGTTCGGCAAGATACTGCATGAAACCGGAGCGCTCGATCAGATCGCCGGCCGGCTCTTGAGCAGCTTTGGCGAACGGCGCGCGCATTACGCGCTGGGCGTGGCCGGGCTGGTCTGCGCGCTGCCGCTGTTCTTCGACGTCGCCATTGTGCTGCTGATCGGCGTGGTGTTCGCAGTGGCTCGCCGCACCGGCGGCAATGTGGTCAAGCTGGCCGTGCCGCTGTTCGCCGGCGTGGCCGCCTCGGCGGCCTTCCTGCTGCCCGGCCCCACCCCCATGCTGCTGGCCTCGCAGATGCAGGCGGACTTCGGCTGGATGATCGTCATCGGCCTGGCCGCGGCGATTCCCGGCATGCTGCTGGCCGGCCCGCTGTTCGGCAGTTTCATCAGCCGGCACGTCAGCCTGGCCCTGCCGGACGACATCAGCGAGCCGACGCTGGAGCGCGACCGCATGCCCTCCTTCGCCTTCAGCCTGACGTTGGTGCTGTTTCCGCTGGTCATGGTGGCCTGCAAAACCCTGGGCAGCCATCTGGCGACGCCGGGCTCGACCGTCTTCCATTGGCTGCAGTTCATCGGCCATCCGTTCAGCGCCATCCTGGCCGCCTGCCTGATCGCCATTTATGGCCTGGCTGTCCGTCGCGGCATGGAGGCGGAGCAGGTCATGCGCATCTGCAACGCCGCGCTGCAACCGGCCGGCATCATTCTGCTGGTGACCGGCGCCGGCGGGGTATTCAAACAGGTACTGGTAGATTCCGGCGTGGGGCCGGCGCTGGGCAACGCGCTGATCGGCGCCGGCCTGCCCATCGCCGTCGCCTGCTTCGCGCTGGCGGCCGCGGTCAGAATCATTCAAGGATCCGCCACTGTCGCCTGCCTGACCACGGTGGGACTGGTGCTGCCGGCCATCGAGACCATGGGCTTGTCCGGCGCGCAGCTGGCCGCGCTGTCCATCTGTATCGCCGGCGGCTCCATCGTGCTCAGCCACGTCAACGACTCCGGCTTCTGGCTATTCGGTAAATTCACCGGCGCCAACGAGGCTCAGACTCTGAAAACCTGGTCGCTGATGGAGACGATACTGGGCACCACCGGCGCGCTGGTGGGCATGGCGGCCTTCACCATGTTGTGACGCGCAGCATGCGCCTTGGCAAGCACGGCAGCCGGGTACGATACTCACTGAAACACGCTTGAGTAGCCCACCTCCATGACGGACGCCCTCTGCATCACACTGCTTGCAATGCTGGACAACAGCGCGGCTCTTGTCGCGCTGTTCGACCGGCACGACATGCTGCGCTACGCCAACACCGCCTTTCGACAAAGCTTCTTCCTAACGCAGGAGGAGTGCCTGAGCTGGGCGGAACTGATGCGACGGAACTACCAGCAAAAACAAGGCTCGCGGATAGAGACCGACGATATCGAAGCCTGGTTGCGCTCCGCCTGTTCGCGCCGCGGCAAGCTGCCTTATCGCGCTTTCGAGGCTGATTTATGCGACGGCCGATGGATGTGGATGACGGAAACGATGAGCGCGGACGGCTGGATGCTATGCCAAGCCAGCGACATCACCGAGCTGCGGGCTGACAAACGCGAGCTGCGCCAGGCTCGCGATGTGGCCTTGCGCGCCGCCCAGACCGATCCAATGACCGGCATCAGCAACCGCACCCATTTGATGCAGTTGCTCCAACTATTGCTGCAGCAAAGGCGTGAGCACTCGGCGCCGGCCTGCCTCGCCATCCTCGACCTGGACCACTTCAAACGCATCAACGACCTGGAGGGCCATCCAGCCGGCGATCAGGTGATCTGCAGCTTCGTTCAGACCGTGCGCGCTCAGCTACGGCAAAGAGACGGTTTTGGGCGTTTGGGCGGCGAGGAATTCATGCTCTTGCTGCCGCAAACCTCGCTGCTTGAAGCCGAACAGTGCTGTGAACGGATTCTCGCCGCCGCGCGGCGGGACCGTCCGCTGGCGGCCAAACCGGAACTAGGCTACACCTGCTCGATCGGGCTGACCGAACTGCGGCCAGACGACGACGTCGCCAGTTGCTACGCGCGGGCCGATGAGGCGCTTTACCACGCCAAGGGCAGTGGACGCGATTGTTTAAGCAGTAGCCGCTAAGCGCCTGTTTACGATCTGCCCGCATCGGCCAAATCGTAAACAAGCTCTAAGTTCAGCCGGCCGTAGCCAACAGATCAGACGTTCTCCAGCGCTCGAAACGCCGCTGGGCCGCCGTCACGCTGGACGCGGTCAGCGTCAGGCCGCCGCAAGCCGGCGCCCAGTCTTCGCCGCGTTCCGGAGCGTCGTCGAAGGCCAGCAAGTGCGGGGCGTCTCCCGCCGCCATGCCCGGCCCCAACAGCACCGCGCCGTCCGGATTGCCGGCGCTTTCCACTAGGCCCACCCGCCCCTCGCTCAACAGCATCGGGAATCGATGGCTGGCGGCCACCGCCTGGCGAGCGTCGCGCGCGATCTGCAGCTTGTCGGCGTCGCCAGGCTCCAGCAGCACCGGGCAAGGCAGAGCCGATGCCAGCTCGCGGTGAATCTGGCTCTCAATCACGGTTGGCGGCAGCAGCGCCGCGCTGACCAGATCACTCAGATACGCCATCTCATTAAGTTGAATCAAGACATGCGCCAAGGGCACGCCCGCGGCCAAGCATTGCAAATAAACCCTTCTTTGCTCCAACAACGCCTGCCTTCCGCGTCCCGTCGTCGCGCCGGCAAGCGGTTGGACCAGCACGCTCCAGCCCCCCTCTCGCAACTGCCACGCGGCCAACTGCCCTGCCTGCTCCAACAAGGCCGGCAGCGGCAAACGCAACAGCAGCAGGCGCCGCGAACCGGTTCCGGCCAATGCCGCTTGGGCCGCGCGGCGCCCGCGCGTCACCGTCTCCCGCGCTCTATCGTCCGCCATCGCGTCGGCCATCAGTTCGCGCGGCGAGGGTAAACGCCGCAAGCTCATCGGCTCCGCCGCCTGCGCACTATCGGGAACGCCGTCCATGCTGTCGCTGCCTTCGGAATACATTGTCATTCTCCATCCTGCGCCTGCCATGCAAGCGGTTCAATTGGCGGCTACGATATTTTTATTGAGAATGATTGTCAATTGCGTTTTTAACAAAATTAGTCCAATCGCCCGGCATGAGACCCCGTCTTTCGCCTTCGCATTGCCTGACTTCATGCGCCCCTTTGCATCCCCGCCACCCCCACGCAGCAACAGAAAAAGGCGTAAACATTAACGAAGACGCCCAAAACCTAGCCTCTGCCCCTGCGAAGTTCTAGAGCAAAAATGTGAAATCAATATCATCTGTGCGTAATATCACCGTATTGCAATAGATAACGATTATCATTTATATTCGCCATCGACGCTCAAAACGAGCCATCCCCCACCTACCCAGTGGACTCAGGAACAGCGATGAACCAAACCTCACTCGATCCAGCCTATAGCGGCGAACACAATCTGTTGGCCGCCTACCAGGCCGATTCCGCCTTCTTCTTCGCCTCGCCATGCCACACTCTCCTGGCTGAAGGCATCCAGCAAGTGATCACCGAAACCGACCCCAGCGCCGCCATTGCCGCCGCGCTGGCCTCCCAGCCGGACCCGGCTCAGGCCGTAGTGGTAGGCGCCATTCCCTTCATGCCGGAACAACAACCCTGGTTGTTCGTGCCGCGGCGCGTGCGCCGCGCCGACGCGCTGAAACAGGAACAACGCAGCGCTCTGCGCCAACCTTTGCAGGCCGATTGCCAATTGACCCCGCAGCCGGCGCCGGCCGCTTACTGCCAAGGCGTCAGCGACGCGCTGGCCCGCATCGGCAGCGGCGCGCTGGACAAGGTGGTGCTGTCGCGCACCTTAGAGCTTTCCGCCCAACAAGCCATAGATCAGCGTCAATTGCTGCTCAATCTGGCCAGCCAGAACCAGCACGGCTACACCTTCGCGGTGCAGCTGAGCGCGGACGACGCGCCGCGCCGGGCGCTGATGGGCGCCAGCCCTGAGCTGCTGCTGGCGCGCTACGGCCGGCAAGTGATCACCAATCCGCTGGCCGGCTCCGCCGCGCGCAGTCCGGACCCGACTGAAGACCGCCGCCGCGCCGACGCCCTGCTGGAATCCGGCAAGGACTTGTACGAACACAAGCTGGTGATCGACGCCGTGGTCGAGGCCTTGGCGCCGTATTGCCGCAATCTGCAAGTGCCGGCCGGCCCGTCCCTGGTGTCTACCGCCACCATGTGGCACCTGTCCACCCGCATCAGCGGCGAACTGATCGACCCGACCGTGGGCTCCTTCGAGTTGGCCCGCGCGCTGCACCCCACCCCGGCGGTATGCGGCTTCCCGGCGGACCCGGCCCGCAAGCTGATCCGCGAGATCGAACCCTTCGACCGCGGCTTCTTCACCGGCATGGTGGGCTGGTGCGACGGCAACGGCGACGGCGAATGGGCGGTCACCATCCGCTGCGCCGAAATCGCAGAGCGCACGCTGCGTCTGTTCGCCGGCGCCGGCATCGTCACCGGCTCGCTGCCGGAAAGCGAACTGGCTGAAACCGCGGCCAAGTTCCGCACCATGCTGCGCGCGATGGGCCTGGCAGACTTGGCGGAGGCGGCATGAGCGAGCAACAACTGGACTGGACCCCTTGGCCGGAAGACTTTGCCCGCCGCTACCGCGAGGCCGGCTATTGGCAGGGCCAGACCCTGTTTTCCATGCTGGCGGCCCAGGCCGAGCAACAGCCGGAAAAACTGGCCCTGGTGGCCGGCAAGCAGCGGCTGAACTACCGCGAACTCAAGCTCTACGCCGAACGCCTGGCCGCCGGCCTGTACGCCCGCGGCCTGCGCCCCGGCCAGCGCGCCGTGGTGCAGCTGCCTAACTGCGCCGAGTTCTTCATCGTCGCTTTCGCGCTGTTCCGTCTCGGCATGCTGCCGGTGTTCGCGCTGCCAGCACATCGCCGCGCCGAAGTATCTTACTTCTGCCAGCACACCGACGCCGCGGTCTACATTTGCGCCGACCAGCACGGCGGCTTCGACTACCGCACGCTGGCGGCCGAGCTGCTGCCGCTGGCGCCCTCGCTGCAACACGTGATCGTGGCCGGCGACGCCGGCGACTACACCCCGCTCAACAGCCTCTACCTGATGGACCAGCCGCTGCCCGCGGAGCCGGATGCCAGCGGCCTGGCCTTCTTCCAGCTTTCCGGCGGCAGCACCGGCGTGCCCAAGTTGATTCCGCGCACTCATGACGACTATCTGTACAGCTTCGCCGCCAGCGCCGAAATCTGCGGCCTGAGCCGAGACAGCATCTATCTGTGCGTGCTGCCGGCCGGCCACAACTTCCCGATGAGTTCGCCCGGCAGCTTAGGCGTGTTCCACGCCGGGGGCACCGTGGTACTGGCCTCCGGCCCCAGCGTCGACGAATCCTTCGAGCTGATTGAGGCCGAGTCCGTCACTATCGCCGCGTTGGTGCCTCCGCTGGTGCCGCTGTGGCTGGACGCCGCCGCCAAGCAGCCGGGCAAGCTGGCCAGCTTGCGCCTGCTGCAGGTGGGCGGCGCCAAGTTCGGCCCCGAGCTCGCCGCCCGCGTCGAGCCCGCGCTGGGCTGCAAACTGCAGCAGGTGTTCGGCATGGCGGAAGGCCTGGTCAACTACACCCGGCTCGACGACGGCCCGGAACGGGTGCTACACACCCAGGGCAGGCCAATCAGCGCAGACGACGAAGTGCGCATCGTCGATGACGAGGACCAGCCGGTGGCGCCGGGCGAAGTCGGCCATCTGCTGACACGCGGCCCCTATACCATCCGCGGCTACTGGCGCGCCGCCGACCACAATCAGCGCGCTTTCACCGCCGACGGTTTCTACCGCACCGGCGACCTGGTGAGCATGAACGCCGACGGCTATCTGACGGTGGAAGGCCGCGCGAAGGATCAGATCAATCGCAGCGGCGAAAAGATATCGGCCGAGGAAGTGGAAAACCACCTATTGGCCCACCCGCTGGTGCGCGACGTCGCCATCGTGGCGATGAGCGACCCCTATCTGGGCGAGCGTTCCTGCGCCTTCATCATCCCACGCGAGCAACAGGCGATCCGCCTGCCCCAAGTGGCGGCCTTCCTGCGCGAGCGCGGCCTCGCCGCCTACAAGATTCCGGACCGGCTGGAGCTGGTCGACACCCTGCCGCAAACCAGCGTCGGCAAAGTCAGCAAGAAAACCCTGCGCCAGATGCTGGAACAGAAACTGGCCGCACAGCCCACCCAAAGGTCACAAGCATGAGCATTCCCCGCATCGCCCCCTACGCCATCCCGTCCCAACTGCCGGAAAACCGCGTCAACTGGACGGTGGCGCCGCAGCGCGCCGCGCTGCTGATCCACGACATGCAGGAATACTTCCTGGATTTCTATGATCGAGACGCCGAGCCTGTGGCCACCGCGCTGCGCAATATCGCCGCCATCCGCGCGCGCTGCCGCGAGCTCAACATCCCCGTGTTCTACACCGCCCAGCCGGCGGAACAGGCCGACAGCGACCGCGGCCTGCTCAACGATATGTGGGGCCCCGGCCTGCCGGCGCGCCCGGAACGCCACCCCATCGTGGCCAGCCTGAGCCCGGCCGCCGACGACACCGTGCTGACCAAGTGGCGCTACAGCGCCTTCCAGCGCTCGCCCTTCCTCAACCTGCTGCGCCAACAAGGACGCGATCAGCTGATCATCTGCGGCATCTACGCCCACATCGGCTGCATGAGCACCGCGCTGGACGCCTTCATGTACGACATCCAGCCCTTCTTCGTCGCCGATGGCCTGGCCGACTTCTCCGCCGAACGCCACGCGATGGCGCTGGAATACGTCGCCCAGCGCTGCGGCGTGACCCTGGACAGCCAGCGCCTGCTGAATCAACTGGCCGCTCCGGCCAGCGCCGCGCCCAGCGCTGAAGCGCTGCGCGTCGCCATCGCCGAGCTGTTGCAACAGCCGGCCAGCGACATCGGCCTGGACGACAATCTGCTGGACTGGGGTCTGGACTCCATCCGCCTGATGAGTTTGCTGGAACAGTGGCGCGCGCTGGGCGCGGAAATCGACTTCATCGAGCTGGCGCAACAACCCAGCGTCAACGCCTGGCAGGCGCTGCTGGCGCGCCAGCTGGACAGGGTGGCCGCATGAGCGCCAGCTATCCGGAATTCCGCGGCCGGCTGGCCGTGGTCAGCGGCGCGGCCCAGGGCATAGGCGCGGCGCTGGCGCGCTCGCTGGCGGACCAGGGCTGCCGCGTGGCGGCCCTGGACCTGCGCGCCGACGGCCTGCAGCAGCTGGCGCTGCACGCGCCGGCTCACGCCGACGGCCGCATCATTCCGCTGCCGCTGGACATCCGCGACGGCGCGGCGGTGGAACAGGCGGTGGCGCGCATCGAGGACGAGATCGGTGCCATCGACATGCTGGCTAATGTCGCCGGCGTGCTGCGCCTGGGCACGGTGGAGCAACTCAGCGACGAGGACTGGCTGCAGAGCTTCGCCGTCAACACCCACGGCGTGTTCTTCCTCAGCCGCGCGGTGGCGCGGCGCATGCAGGCGCGCCGCCAGGGCGGCATCGTCACCGTCGGCTCCAACGCCGCCGAAGTGCCGCGCACCCAGATGGCGGCCTACGCCGCGTCCAAGGCCGCCACCACCCAGTTCAGCAAGTGCCTGGGCCTGGAGCTGGCCGAGTTCGGCGTGCGCTGCAACATCGTGTCGCCCGGCTCCACCGACACCGCGATGCAGCGCCAGCTGTGGAGCGACGACGCCATCCCGCCGGCCATCCTGCAAGGCTCGCTGGAGCAGTACCGTACCGGCATCCCGCTGCGCCGCATCGCCACGCCGCAGGATGTGGCCAATGCCGCGCTGTTCCTGCTGTCGGATCAGGCGCGCCACATCACGCTGCATAATCTGTATGTGGACGGCGGCGCGACGCTGGGGATCTGAGGGACGGTCTACGATCTTTCCGAGTGGGACCATTGCCTCAAAACATTGAGTCCGCTACGCGGATAATGATTTAGGGCCGGTTCCGCCGTGACCGAGCGAGGCAAGCGCAGCGTCGCGAGGGAATAAAACGGAAAGGGAGATTTGAGCGGCCAAATCTCCCTGTCACTGAGCGAATCAAAGATTCGCACGTAGTCCCCTAAAGGCCGCCCTACAAGCCTGGCCTACGGCTTCCCGCCGGGTCCCGGGGCGCATCGGATACGTGGTTTCCTATTTAGCCAACAAAGCCTCAACGCACTGGGAAAATCATGAACAGGTTCTTACGTGCCTATTCACGATCCACAAAGAAAAACGGGCAAGACCAAATGGTCTTGCCCGTTTTCACGTCGCCGCGCCAAGCGCTGCGCGGCTCCGGTTGATCAGTTCACCGGGCAGCGATTGGCGGCGCGATAATCCACCACCTTGATCTTGCCGCTGACGATGTCCTTGCGCGCCTGCAGAATCTTCTTCTCCATCTCAGGCGTGATCAGCGAACGGTTGTGCTGGTCCAGCGCCCAGTCCACACCGTTTTCCTTCAGGCCCATCAGCTTGACGTCCGGCTTCCACGCGCCGTTCTTGGCGTCGCGCATGGTTTCGTACACCGCATTGTCCACGCGCTTGACCATGGAGGTCAGCACCACGCCCGGCTGCAGATAGTTCTGGTTGCTGTCCACGCCGATGTAGAACTTCTTGGCGCCCTTGGCCGCCTGGATCACGCCCATATTGGACAGCGCCGCCGCGGCGAACACCACGTCCACACCGCGATCGAATTGGCTCTTGGCCAGTTCGCCGCCGCGCGCCGGGTCGTTGAAGGCGGCATGGGTGGTGCCGATCATGTTCTGCATCACCACCGCCTTGGGATTGGCGTACTTGGCACCCTGGGCGTAGCCGCAGCCGAAGGCACGGATCAGCGGCACATCCATGCCGCCCAGATAGCCCACCTTGCCGCTCTTGGATTTGAGCGCGGCGGCCATGCCCACCAGGAAGGAGCCTTCCTGCTCCTTGAAGGCAATGCTCTGCACATTCGGGCCCTTGGCCACCGAATCCACCAGGGTGAACTTCACCTTGGGGAATTCCTTGGCCACGGTCTCGATGGATTGGGTGTAGGCGAAGCCCACCGCCACCACCAGATCGGCGCCCTTGCGCGCCATATTGCGCAGCATCTGCTCTTTCTGAGCGTCGTTGCTGACCTGGCCTTCGCGGTAGTTGATGTGGAATTCTTTCTTGAAACGTTCGGCGCCGTTGAATGCCGCTTCATTGAAGCTCTTGTCGAACTTGCCGGCCTGATCGTAGATCACGGCGACAGTGAAATCCTTGGCTGCAACCGGACCTGCCAGCAAGATGGCAGCGGTTGCGCCTGCGATGTGTTTCAGCGCAAACGTCATGTTTTATCTTTTCTATGTGGATTACAGTCGATGCGACAGCGCCGCGGGCGGCGTTGCCGGCGCTTCAAGCGAAAGACGGAGGGGGAAACCGAGTGGACCGCGGCTGCCTAAGCAGACGGGACGAAACAGAACCACGCCGCTGCGAAAACCGCAGCGGATACAACGCGCCAATTGAAGCTGCCGGATTGTAGGCAGACCGCCGCCGGCTGTAAACCGGCGTGGCCGATTCCTGCAACAACAGGTCGAAAAACGGACAGCCCGCCATCAGAGCCTGTTTACGATCTACTCGCTTCGTGAGGCGTTGCACGGCGAGAACGGCCTCGAAATGCTCATGCACCACGCCCACATTCCGCTTTCTCAGCCGCTTTCGCCTTGCCTCGCTCTTGCCCGCGAAACGTTCAACAGTCTCTAACCAGGACGGCGGGCCATCGACAACCCGCAACGCCCGCTCAGCGCGGGAACAGCTGGCCTATGTCCTTGGCCTCCCAGTGCGGGAAGTATTTGCGCACCAGCGCGTTCAACTCCAGCTCAAAGGCGCGCAGCCGCTGCAATTCGTCCTGCGGCGCGGCAACCTGCTCTGTCCTGGCCTCCGCAATCATGCCGGCGCCGGCGGTGGCGTTGCTCAACCGGTCTATCACGATGAAGCTGCCGGTGCCGCGACAGGCGGCGTAGGCGTCTATCACCGCCGGCGCGTTCAAGCTGATGCGGCATAGCGCAATCTCGTTCAGATGCAACGCCTCCGCAGGCTTCCTCTCCAGGGTGTTGACGTCCACCTGGTGCAGGATGGCCTCCACACGGCCCGTGACAAACTTGCCGGCCAGCTTGAAGCCGTACTCCTTTCCAGCGCGCAGCGGCGCATCCTGCATCCACACCAGATGAGCGTCCAGGCTTCCGGTCACCGCCGGAGGCGCTTGATCTGCGCGCACGATCATGTCGCCGCGCGACACGTCGATCTCGTCCTCAAGCGTCAGCGTGATCGCCTCGCCGGCGCCGGCCGCGGCCAGTTCGCCTTCGTAGGCCACCAGCGCCTTGACCTTGCTGCGGCGGCCGGAAGGCAGCGCCACGACTTCGTCGCCGGGACGGATCTCGCCTGCGGCGATCGTGCCGCAGAAGCCGCGGAAGTCCAGATTGGGCCGGTTCACGTACTGCACCGGCAGGCGGAAGGCTTCCAGCGCCACGTCGCTGCTCACTTCCACCGTTTCCAGCAGCTGCATGAGCGTCGGCCCCTGATACCAGGGGGCGCCCTCTCCACGGCCAACCACATTGTCGCCGCGCAGCGCGGAAATCGGCACGAAGCGGATGTCCGGGATCTCCAGGCCCTCGGCGAAGGCCAGGTACTCGTCGCGAATACGCTCGAACACCGCCGGGTCGTAATCCACCAGGTCCATCTTGTTCACCGCCACAATCACATGACGAATGCCCAACAGGCTGACGATGAAGCTGTGGCGGCGGGTCTGAGTCTGCACCCCGCGCCTGGCGTCGATCAAGATGATGGCCAGATTGCTGGTGGACGCGCCGGTGGCCATATTGCGGGTGTACTGCTCGTGGCCCGGGCAGTCGGCAATGATGAATTTGCGCTTGTCGGTGCTGAAATAGCGATAAGCCACGTCGATGGTAATGCCCTGCTCCCGCTCCGCTTGCAAGCCGTCCACCAGCAAGGCCAGGTCTATCTCCTGGTCGGTGGTGTTGTACTTCTTGGAGTCTCGCTCTATCGCCGCCAGTTGATCCTCGAAAATCAGTTTGGAATCATGCAGCAGCCGGCCGATCAGGGTCGATTTGCCGTCGTCGACATTACCGCAGGTGATGAAGCGCAGCAGGTCCTTGTTTTCGTGCTGGCGCAGGTATTCCAGAATATCGCCGGCGATCAGATCGGATTGGTGGGTCATCAGAAATATCCTTCCATCTTTTTCTTTTCCATCGAGCCGGCGCTGTCGTGGTCTATCACCCGGCCCTGGCGTTCGGAGGTGCGTGTCAGCAGCATCTCCTGGATGATGTCGGGCAACGTGGCCGCCTGGGACTCCACCGCGCCGGTCAGCGGATAACAGCCCAGGGTGCGGAAACGAACCTGCCTGGTTTCGATGCCGGCCTTCTCTTCCGGGCTCAGATATTCCAGTATCCGCTCATCGTCTATCATGATCAGCGTGCCGTCGCGCTCGATCACCGGCCGTTCGGCGGCGAAGTACAGCGGCACGATCTCGATATTTTCCAGGAAGATGTATTGCCAGATGTCCAGCTCGGTCCAGTTGGACAGCGGAAACACCCGTATGCTCTCGCCCTTGTCTATCTTGCTGTTGTAGATGTTCCAAAGCTCCGGACGCTGGTTCTTCGGGTCCCAGCGGTGATTGCGGTCGCGGAAGGAGTAGACCCGCTCTTTAGCGCGGCTCTTTTCCTCGTCGCGGCGCGCGCCGCCGAAAGCCGCGTCGAAGCCGTATTTGTTCAAGGCCTGCTTCAGGCCCTCGGTCTTCATCACGTCGGTGTGCTTGGCGCTGCCCGCGGTGAACGGGTTGATGCCGGCGTCCACGCCATCCTGGTTGACGTGGACGATCAAGTCCCAGCCGTACTCGCGCGCCTGCTTGTCGCGCAGCGCGATCATTTCCTTGAACTTCCAGGTGGTGTCCACGTGCATCAAGGGGAACGGCGGCTTGCCCGGCGCAAAAGCCTTCTTCGCCAGATGCAGCATCACCGCCGAATCCTTGCCTATCGAATACAGCATCACCGGGTTTTCGAATTCCGCGGCCACTTCGCGAATGATGTGAATCGACTCCGCTTCCAACTGCTTGAGGTGAGTCAGCCTCTGATGACCGATGTCCATGCTTCCTGCCCATCCTGTAGATGCGTTCAAATCTACCGAAAGCCCATCGGCGCATCAAAACCGATTGGATATATCAATATGCTCTTAGCAAATCAACAATTAGTCCAAAGGGCAATAAGAATACCCAAGCAACCGCAGAGGAATCTTCGGCTCGCGCCCCAATAACTGTCTACATTAGTACAAACACGCAAGCCGCACGGAGACAGCGATGAGCGCCGCCGCAGAGCCGGAATACCAAATCGTCGCCACGCTGAACTGCCCGGATGGCTTGTCGGTGCTGCTGGTCAGCCGCGACGGCGAGGCGCTGGCGCTGATGGAGTCCAAGTCGGAGTTGCCGGACACGCCGCCGCGCCCGGCCTTCCGCCACCCCTTGCTGCAAGCCTGGCAGGGACAAGTCCGCCTCGACGACAAACACTACGCCGTCTACCGACAGGACACGCTACAGCCCTTGCGCCTGAAAACGCTGCAGGCGCTGCCGCTGGCCGAACGCATCGGCCTGGCGTGCGACATCCTGGAACCGCTGATCCACCTGCACGCCAGCGGGAAATGCCTGGGGCGGCTCTACCCCGAAACGGTGTTGGCCGACATCCATCAACGCGTCGCGCTGCTAGGCGAGCACGCTTGCCAGACGTTGAGCCCGGAACGCTTGCGTCAGGAACTGCTGCAGGCCGAACAATTGCTGCGCTGGCTAATCAGCGCTGGCGCGCCGGAACGAGAGTGCGACCCGGAATTGGAGCAATGGCTGGCCGCGCTGCGCGACCCGGCGGCCGACGCCGGCGCCTGCCGCCGCGCGCTGGCCGGCCTGCAAGACTGGCTGGCCCGCCATCAGCGCTTTAATCGCCAGGAAGGCGGCCGCGCCGCGCTGGACCACCTGCTGCAACGCATGCGCCACTCGCCGGACTTCCCGGCGCTGTCGCAGGCGATCGCCGCCATCAACAAGAGCAACAACGCCGACAGCGAGCGGCTGCAAGCGCTGTCCAGCGCCATCCTCAAGGATGTATCGCTGACCAATAAACTGCTGAAGGTGGTGAATTCCGCCAATTTCAGCCAGTACGGCGGCGCGGTCAGCACCATTTCCCGCGCCATCGTGATCCTCGGCTTCGACACCATACGCAATCTGGCGCTCAGCCTGCTGCTGTTCGAACACCTGCACAACCGCGCCCATGCCGACGAGATCCGCGACGTGGCGATCAAAACCCTGTTCACCGGCCTGCTGGCGCGCTCGCTGGCGTCGGCCTGCGGCGTGCGCGAGGCGGAAGAGGCCTTGATTTGCGGCATGCTGCAAAACTTGGGCGAACTGCTGTGCGTCAATTATTTCCGTGACGAATACCGGCAAATCCAAATGCTGATCGACGCCGGCGCCGGCGTCGACCAAGCCGCGCACCAGACGCTGGGCGCCCATTACGCCGACCTGGGCGCCGCCACCGCCGCGCTGTGGCGCTTCCCGGAACGGATTCTGACCGGCATGGAGCCGATGCCGGCCGGCGCGGTGCGTCAGCCGCAAACCAGCGAGATGCGGATGAAGGCCTTAAGTTCGCTGTGCCGCGAACTGGTTTGCCAGCTGACTCAGAGCGGCATTGATCAAGCCGAGGCCAGCCGCAAGCTGCTGCAACGCTACAGCCGGGCGCTGGCGCTGGAGTGGGCGCCCCTGGAGCAGCAGCTGGCGCAGGCGCAGACCCTGCTATCCGCCTATCTGGTGGAGCTGGGGCCGGAGGCCGGCCAAGGGCCGCGTTCACAGGCCTTGCGCCAGGCCAGACTCAACAAGAGCGCGCCGCCGCCCGCCGCCAGCGCGCCTCCGCCAACGGCGCCGGACCCCACCCGGCTGCAAGCCACCGCCGGCTCCGCCGGCCGGATCGCCGTGCTGTCCGCCGGCGTTCAGGACATCACCAACACCCTGCTGGGCGATTACAAACTCAATGACCTGCTGCGCATCATTCTGGAAACCATGTACCGCGGCCTGGGCTTCGACCACGCGCTGATCTGCGCGCGCAGCGGGACCGACCTGCCGCTGCAAGCCCGCTTCGGTTTCGGCGAAAAGGTGGAATTGCTGCTGCCGGCGCTACGCGCCGACATCGATAGCGGCGACAGCCTGTTCCGCAAGGCGCTGGAGCGCAACGCCGACATGCTGATAGACGACATCGACGCGCCGGCCATCGCCCAGCACATCCCGGCCTGGTATCGCCAAATGAGCGTGGCCCACACCTTCATCTTGCTGCCGCTGTCCTTGGACAAACGCAAGCTGGGCATACTCTACGGCGACCGCCGTCAAGCGGGATCGTTGGCCATCGCGCCGGAGCAACTCAGCCTGCTGAAAACCTTGCGCAACCAGGCCTTGCTGGCCATTCGCCAGCAAGCCGCGCGCTAAGAACCTGTTTACGATCTGCTTCGCGTCGGCGGGATTTTAGTCAGGCGCGCTCAAAAGCGCGCCTTGCCGCTGCGTCTCCGCGAGGCGCTCCAGCAAACTTAAACCACCTCGCCGGCAAAACCGTCCAAGACCTCTAGCAGGCGATCAACGTCGGCAAATTCGGTGTCCGGACATAGCAACAACATATTGTGGAAAGGGGTGATCAGGAAA
This sequence comes from Chromobacterium sp. Rain0013, assembly GCF_015291765.1. Taxonomy (NCBI): domain Bacteria; kingdom Pseudomonadati; phylum Pseudomonadota; class Betaproteobacteria; order Neisseriales; family Chromobacteriaceae; genus Chromobacterium; species Chromobacterium sp. Rain0013. The sequence goes on along the minus strand of NZ_CP031514.1, from coordinate 3,016,345 downwards.
CCGCGGTTGAGCAGGTAGAGATGAATCACCCGCTCCAACGCCTCATCCTGCATCGCGCCCGCCTCGCCGCCGTTGCGCGGCGGGCGCGGGGAAAACTGGAACTCGCAGCGCGCGCCGACGCGGCTCACGCACCACGGCAGCCGCCAGCGTTCTATCCAGTCCTGCAAACCGTCCGCCAGATGCTGCGCCAACGCGAACATCCGCTGGTAGGCGGCATCGCTCATCACCTCGGCCAGATTGGCGCGCATCGCCGCCGCGGCCAGCATATTGCCGCTCAACGTGGTGCCGATGCCGGAATGACCAGGCGCGGCGGAGCGCTTTGCGCGCTGCGCCCGCTCCGCCAGTTCCGCGCTGAACCCATAGACCGCGCACGGCAGCCCGCCCCCCAGCGGCTTGCCCAGCACCAGCGCGTCCGGCTTCAAGCCGTAAGCCGCGCCGTAACCGCCCGGCCCGCTGCTGATGGTATGGGTTTCATCCAGTAGCAGATAACTGCCGTAGCGGCGGATCAAATCCTGCGCCGCGCTCCAGAAGCCAGGCTCCGGCAACACCATGCCGATATTGGTCATCACCGGCTCGGCCAGCACGCAGGCCACCCGCTCATCGCTCAGAGCCCGATCCAATGCCTCCAGGTCGTTGAACTCCACTACTCGGGTATACGTGGCCGGATCATGCGTCTGCCCCAGCAAACTGGCTCGCCGCCTTGGCCGGCCGTCGATCAGATCGACGAAGGCGTCGTCCACCGTGCCGTGGTAACAGCCGTTGAACACGATGATCCGGTCTCGGCCGCTGGCGGCGCGCAGCCAGCGCAGCGCGAAGCGATTGGCATCACTGGCGCTGAGGGCGAATTGCCAGTGCGACAGACCGAAACGTCGCGCCAGTTCCTCCGCCACCCACACTGCATCCGGCGACGGCAGCATCGCGGTCAAACCGCGCGCGGCCTGATCGGCGATGGCGCGCGCCACCGGCTCCGGCGAATGGCCGAACATCGCGCCGGTGTCGCCCAGACAAAAGTCCAGATATTCATGGCCGTCCACGTCGCGCAGCCGCGCGCCCCGAGCCTCTTCCACATAGAGATTGAACGGGGTGGACCAATCCGCCATCCAATGCAATGGCGCGCCGAACAGCAAATGCTCGCCGCCGGCGGCGGACAGCTGCCGCGAGCGCGGACGCCGCTCGGAAAACATCGCCAGCTCCTGCCGGTGCAGGGCTTGAGCCTTGTCGAAATCGACGCCGTGACGCAAAGCCATGAAGCTCTCCTTAGGAGGGGAAGACTGCGCGTCAGTATATCCAGATGTGGTGAACGGAGGCAGCGTCGCCAACGCCTCCCGGCACAAGGAACAGCCCGAACGCAACGAAGCCCGGCCAAGACCGGGCTTCGTTGCCGCCGTGACGGCGAGCTTTACAAGGGCAGATGGCCCGCCAGCGAGTTGATTTTTTGCAGCGCGCGGCGGAATCGGCTGTGCGCGCGGGACACGGTGGATTCGCTGATGTCCATTTGCTGGGCCGCGAAGTAACCGGTCATGCCCTCCACCTCCATCAGCCACACCGCTTCGCGTGAGCGTTTTTTCAGGCCGATCAGATCGGCCACCTGGTTGAAATCGTCAAGCTTCATCGCGCTGTTCTCCTCAGGCGTTCGCCTTCGCATCATGACAATCCATGCAGTGGGCGGCTTTCTCGACAACGATGTGGCCGCGCGTTCCGCGCGACACTACAAGTATAGAGGCTTGCAAAAAAAATGCAGGCAACGCTCCGTAGAAACACGCAGTCGCCGCCTATTGCGCTGGCGTGGACGCAACAGGCCTCAGCCCTGCCTCATCCAGCGCAGCACGCCGCCCGCGGCGGCGCGTCCGGTGGAAAAGCAGGCGGTCAGCAAATAACCGCCGGTGGGTGCTTCCCAGTCCAGCATCTCTCCGGCGCAGAACACGCCCGGCATCGCCTGCAACATCAGGTTCTCGTCCAACGCGCCGAAAGTCACGCCGCCCGCGGTGCTGATCGCCTCATCCAGCGGCCTCGGCGCCAACAGGCGCAGCGGCAGCGCCTTGATGCCCTCGGCCAGCTTGGCCGGGTCGTTGAAAACCTCCTTGTCCAGGCATTCGCGCAACAAGCCCATGCGCACGCCCTTCAGGCCCAGCCGGCTTTGCAAATGGCTGGACATCGAGCGCGAGCCGCGCGGCCGCGCCACTTCGCCCAGGATGCGCTGCAAGCTCCAATCCGGCATCAGATCCAGATAGCACAAGGCCGCGCCGCTGCGCGCGATTTCATCGCGGATGGCGCCGGAGCAGGCGTAGATCAGATTGCCTTCCACGCCGCCGGCGGTGACGACGAATTCGCCGCGGCGGCTGAACGGGTGGCCAACGGCCGGATGGAACTGCAAGGTCACCGACTTCAACGGCGCGCCGGCGAATTTGTCGGCGAAATACTCGCTCCAGCCGGCGTCGAAACCGCAATTGGACGGCTGTAGCTTGGACACCTCCACGCCACGCTCGCGCAGCATCGCCGCCCAGCTTCCGTCCGACCCCAGCTTGCGCCAGCTTCCGCCGCCCATGGCCAACACCACGGCGTCGGCTTCGGCCAAGCGCTCGCCGTCCGGCGCCGACAGCCGCAGGCGGCCGCGCTCGTCCCAGCCCAGAAAACGGTGACGCACATGGAAGCTCACCCCCGCCTCGCGCAAACGCGTCAGCCAGGAACGCAGCAGCGGCGCCGCCTTCATCTCCTTGGGAAACACCTTTCCGGAACTGCCGATGAAGGTTTCTATCCCCAAGCCGTGCACCCAGGCCCGCACATGTTCGCCGTTGAATACGTCCAGCATCGGCCGCAACTCGGCGCTGCGCGCGCCGTAGCGCTGCACAAAGCTGGCGTGGGGTTCGGAATGGGTGATGTTCATGCCGCCCACGCCGGCCAGCAGGAATTTGCGGCCGACCGACGGCATCGCGTCGTAGACATCGACCCGCACGCCCGCCGCCGCCAGTTGCTCGGCGGCGGCCAGGCCGGCCGGTCCGCCGCCGATGATGGCTACGCGGCGTCCGCTTGTGTCACCCATATACTGCGCTCCTTGAAATCCATGGTGATGAAGATGCCCAACTGCGGCGAGGGCGGGATTTTCACAGAAAACCGCCTCAAACCCAAGCCTAATCGTTTTAACTATAAGTTTGATTTAAACCAACATTCCTACGTCATCAAATCACTACCATCGCGCTGCGACCCATTTCAATAAACCTATAGCGGCAATCGCGCGATTCTACAAACACACCAGGAGAACGGACCCGCCGTCCGCACACGCATGCGCAAATTTTCCGATTGGCCGATCTGGCTGAAACTGACCATGGCGGTATGGTGCTGCCTGGTCCTGGCCTGGAGCGGGCTGATTGCCTGGGAAACCAGCGTCAGCCGCGACATCGCGGTGGAGCAGGCGCAAGACCTGGCCCACAGCATGAACGAAATGACCATGGCCGGACTCACCGGCATGATGATTACCGGCACCGTGGGCCAGCGCGACGTTTTTCTGGACCAAATCAAGGAACTCTCCGCGGTGCGCGACCTGCGCGTGATACGCGGCCCGGCCGTCAGCAAGCAGTTCGGCCCCGGCAACGCCGGCGACAAGAGCCTGAGCGGCGACACGGTGGAACAACAGGCCTTGCGCGACGGCAAGCCCCATATCCAGATCGAATCCACCCCGGCGCTGGGCGAGCACCTGCGCGTGGTCTACCCTGCGTTGGCGTCGCGCAACTACTTGGGCAAGAACTGCATGATGTGCCACCAAGTGGCGGACAAGACGCCGCTGGGCGTGGTCAGCATGCGCATCTCACTGGAAAAACCCTACGCCTCCGTCAGCCGTTTTCGCGATCAAAGCATTCTGTTCGCCATCCTGGCCTCGCTCCCCCTGATGGCGGTGGTGTTCCTGCTGGCTCGCCGCCTCGTCACCCGACCCCTGCAAGCGATGTCGACCGGCCTCGCGGAGCTGGCTCAGGGCGAAGGCGATCTCACGCGGCGGCTGCCGGTGCGCAGCCGCGACGAAATCGGCGATACCGCGCAACGCTTCAACCAGATGCTGGCCGCCATCGCGGAGCTGGTGCGCCATGTAGGCGCTTCCGCCGGCGCGGTGTCGCAGTCCTCGCGCCAGTTGGCCGACGGCGCCGCCCACCTGGCGGAAAGTTCTCACAGGCAAAACCGTCAATCCCAATCCGCGGCCGACGCGGTGGAGCAACTGGCCAGCCATATCGGTGAAATCGCCGGCAAGGCGGAGGATGTCAGCGCCGAGGCCGACCAGAGTCTGCAACGCTCCGAGGACGGCCGCTCCAGCCTCTGCCAGCTTCAACGCGAAATCAGCCAAGTGGAGCAAGCGGTGCGGTTGATGGCTCAGGCGGAAACCGAACTGGCCAGCTCCACCTCCAGCATCACCAATATGACCAAGGAAGTGCGTGAAATCGCCGAACAGACCAATCTGCTGGCGCTGAACGCGGCGATTGAGGCCGCGCGCGCCGGCGAGCAAGGCCGCGGTTTCGCGGTGGTCGCCGACGAGGTGCGCAAGCTGGCGGAGAAATCGGCCCGTTCCGCCAGCGAGATCGACGCAGTGACCGGCGCGCTGAACCAGAAAACCGACGCGGTGCGCGCCGCGGTCAACGCCGGCCTGTCCTCGCTGACCGCCAGCCGCCAGTCCGCCGACAGCGTGTCCAGCGTGCTGGACGCGGCCAACCAGTCCGTAGCCGAGGTGCGCCAGGGCCTGCGCCAGATCGTCGCCGTCACCGAACAACAGCGAGCCGCCAGCCAATCCGTGACCGGCAGCATCGACGCCATCGCGGAGATGGCTCAAACCAACGACCAAGAAATCGGGCAAACCGTGAACGCCGCCGAGCAACTGGAGCAATTGGCGCAGCGGCTGACGGAATCGGTATCGCGCTTCACAGTCTGAACGGTGCCGGCGGCGGACATCCGATTTGGCCGTTGGCCGCCGGCCTGTTACACTCGCAGCCCGATACCGTAATACGCCAAGTCATTGTGAAAAAAGCCGCTTTCTCTATCCTGCCCCTGCCCGCCGCCCTATTGTCCAATCTGGACAGCCTGGGCTACCACAGCATGACCGCCATCCAGGCCGCCAGCCTGCCGGCGATCCTGGACGGCCAAGACCTGATCGCGCAGGCCAAGACCGGCAGCGGCAAAACGGCGGCTTTTGGGCTGGGCATCCTCGCGCGACTGAATCCGCGCTGGTTTGGCGTGCAGGCACTAGTGCTCTGCCCTACCCGCGAACTGGCCGACCAAGTGGCGCAGGAAATCCGTCGGCTGGCGCGCAGCATAGACAATGTCAAAGTAGTGACCCTGACCGGCGGCAGCCCGATGGGACCGCAGATCGGCTCGCTGGAGCATGGCGCCCACATCGTGGTGGGCACCCCTGGCCGGCTGCAGGACCACCTCTTCCGCGGCTCGCTGAATCTGTCCGGCGTCGGCACCCTGGTGCTGGACGAGGCCGACCGCATGGTGGACATGGGCTTTATCGAGGAAATCGTCGGCATCGTCCGCGCCTGCCCGCGCCAGCGCCAAACCTTGATGTTCTCCGCCACCTACCCGGAAGACATCCGCAAGATCAGCGCGCAATTCATGCGTCGCCCGCAGGAAATCCAGGTGGAGTCGCTGCACGGCGGCGAACGCATCGAACAATGGTTCTACAAGATCAAGCCGGAACAGCGGCTGGAAACCGTCACCACTATTCTGCAACACCTGCGTCCGACTTCCGCGTTGGCCTTCTGCAACACCAAGGAACGCTGCAAGGAGCTGGTTCGCGACCTGCAGGCCCGCGGCTTCAGCGCGCTGGCGCTGTACGGCGACCTGGAGCAGCGCGAACGCGACCAGATCCTGCTGCGCTTCGCCAACAAGAGCGCCACCGTGCTGGTGGCCACCGACGTGGCCGCGCGCGGCCTGGACATCAAGGAACTGGACCTGGTAATCAACGTCGACGTCACCCACGACCCGGAAATCCACATCCATCGCATCGGCCGCACCGGCCGCGGCGAGTCGATGGGCCTGGCGCTGACCTTGGCCGCCGACAACGACGACAAGCGGCTGGCGCTGATTGAAAGCTATCAGCAGGCGCCGCTGACCTGGGCCAAGCTGGACCAGCTGACTCCGGCCCCTGGCGGTCCACTCCTGCCGCCCATGGTCACGCTGGAGATCGCCGGCGGCAAGCGTGAAAAGCTGCGCCCCGGCGACATCCTCGGCGCGCTGACCGGCGACGCCGGCTTTGCCGGCACCCAGATAGGCAAGATCAACATCTTTGAATTCGCCAGCTTCGTGGCGCTGGACCGCGCCATCGCCGAGCAAGCGCTGGAGCGCTTGTCCGCCTGCAAGATCAAGGGCAAGCAGTTCAAGATGCGCCTGATTTGAACGCCAACGCGCCCCCGGCCCGACAAGCACTGCCGGGCCGGGGGCGTTTTTGCTAGAATACGTCTCATTAGCCGCAGACACGCACATCACCAGAATCCCATGAGCATCCAACTAAAAACCGCCCAAGACATCGAAAAGATGCGGATTGCCGGCCGCCTGGCGTCGGAAGTCCTCGACTACATCACCCCCTTCATCAAGCCCGGCGTCACCACCGAAGCCATCGACAAGCTCTGCCACGACTACATCGTCAATGTGCAGGGCGCGATCCCGGCGCCGCTGAACTACGCGCCGGACGGCCACAATCCGTATCCCAAATCGGTATGCACCTCGGTCAACCACGTGATTTGCCATGGCATCCCGAACGACAAGCCCCTGAAAAGCGGCGACATCATGAATCTGGACGTCACCGTGATCAAGGACGGCTACCACGGCGACACCAGCCGCATGTACCACGTGGGCAACGTCAGCGAACACGCCCGCCGCCTGTCCCGCGTCACCTATGAATGCATGTGGCGCGGCATCGACAAGGTCAAGCCGGGCGCCACGCTGGGCGACATCGGCTACGCCATCCAGCAGCACGCGGAAAACTCCGGTTACAGCGTGGTGCAGGAATTCTGCGGCCACGGCATCGGCACAAAATTCCACGAAGAACCGCAAGTACTGCACTACGGCCGCCCCGGCACCGGGCTGGAATTGCAGGCCGGCATGATCTTCACCATCGAGCCGATGATCAACCAGGGCAAACGCCACCTGCGCATGCTGGGCGACGGCTGGACCGTGGTCACCAAGGACCGCAGCCTGTCGGCGCAGTGGGAGCATACCGTGCTGGTCACCGACAGCGGCTACGAAATCCTGACTCAGTCCGCCGGCACGCCGCCCAAGCCCGGCAAATAAAAGAAATGCTCAATCATCAGCCCGGCGCCGCCGGGCTTTTTCACGCCCATGCCCGCGCCATCGGACGCGAAGCGAATTTACCCGAAACCCGGCTTGCCCTGCCCCGCGCGGTTTCTTACACTGAAGAAGTGAAACCACATCCAGCGGGAGCCGGCCATGGCACTGACCATCAATAGCAATCTGAGCGCGCTGCAGGGGCAGAACCAGCTGAACCAGACCCAGAAAGCCAAAGACAAGCTGCTGGCCCAACTCTCGGCCGGTAAAACCACCGACAACGCCGCCAACAACCCGGCCAACGCCGCCATCTCGGAAGCGCTACTAGCCCAGATCAACGGCAACAATCAAGCAATCAACAACGCCAACGACGGCATCTCGCTGGCTCAGACCGCCGACGGCGCTCTCAACCAGCTACAAAGCAATACCCAGCAAATCCAAGAGCTGGCGATTCAGGCCGGCAACGGCGCGCTCAGCGCCAGCAATCGCCAGGCGTTGCAGCAGCAAGTCGACCAACTGACCCAGGCCAATTCCGCCATTGTGCAAAGCACCGAATTCAACGGCACCCCTTTGCTGAACAGCAACGCCACCACCACCTTTCAGGTGGGCCCCAACGGCAGCGCGGACAACCAAGTGAACATATCCGGCGTCAATCTGGCCGCCGCGCCGGCCAGCGGCGGCTTGAACAGCTACAACGCCAATCTGAACGCCACCGGCACCATAGACATCAGCACCCAGGCCGGCGCGCTGGCCGCGCAGCAAAGCACCAACACCGATCTGAACACCTTGGCCAATACCCGCAGCACCCTGGGCTCGATCAGCAACCGTTTCGAGGCCAGCATCAACAACCTGCAAACCGCCTCGGTCAACACCGCCGCCGCCAATAGCCGTATCAGCGACACCGACTTCGCCGCCGCCACGGCGCAACTGGCCGCCAAGCAGATACTGGGCCAGACCGGCCTCGCCGCCCAGGCACAGGCCAATATCGGCCCCCGCGCGGCGCTATCGCTGCTGGGCTGAACGCTTAGAGCCTGTTTACGATCTCGCGAGCAAGGGCGAGGTAAGGCGGAAATGGCTGCAAAAGCGGAATGCACACACGGCACATGAGCATTTTGAAGGGGGTTTCAACGCCCTATCGCCGAGATACAGCAGATTGCAAACAGGTTCTTACGCCGCATTACAAGCCCGGCCCAAAGCCCAGTATTCCTGGCGATTGAGCCGCCAAGCCTTGTTACACGCGGTTACAAGCGATATCATTGGCACACACGCTTTTCGCGCACTAAATCATCGGGCACCCTGCGGTGCCCTTTGTCTATCTGAAGGAGTTGCATATGTCGACAAGCCCGGCCATCACGGTGTCCTCTTTGGACTATGAGCGCCTCGCCGCGCTGCTGGAGGATTGCGAGAGCGGCCACCCCACCGCGGCCGCGCTGGAAGCCGAGCTGGAGCGCGCCGATGTGGTGGAGCCCTCCGCCATGCCCGCCGGCATCATCACCATGAACAGCTGCGCGCGGGTCAAGCTGGACGACGCCCAGGAGAAAACCCTGACCCTGGTCTACCCCCGCGAAGCGGACAGCGAACAGGGCAAGATCTCGGTGCTGGCGCCCATTGGCGCCGCCTTGCTGGGTCTGTCCGTTGGCCAAAGCATCGACTGGCCAACGCCGGCCGGCAGCATTCGCCTGAAGGTGCTGGAAGTCACCTACCAGCCAGAAGCCGCGGGCGAACTGCACCGCTGATAAAAAAACCGGCCATCGCATGGATGACCGGTTTTTTTGCGCCGGAGCCTGGCGACGCCTTACCAGCAGCGTTGAATCGTTTGCGCCAGCTGCACCAGCCGGCCATGGAAGAAATGGCCCGCACCGGGAAACACCACGACCGGCAAACCTTGCGGCCGGGCCCAATCCATCACCGCAGCCAGCGGAATCACCTCATCCTCCTCACCGTGAATCACCAGCGTGTCGGCCGGCACCTCCGGCGTAGGCGTCTCGTACTTACCCACCGCCACGCCCATCAGCAGTAATTTATCCGCCTCAATGCGCGCGCGGGTGCGCGCGGCGACAAAGCCGCCAAAGGAAAAACCCGCCAAGGCCAAGGGAAGGTCGCCTTGCTCGCGGCGAGCATGATCCACCACCGCAATGACATCCTCCACTTCGCCGATACCGTAATCGTGTTGCCCTTCGCTATCGCCCACGCCGCGCAGATTCGGGCAATAGCAGACATAGCCCAGCTGCGACAAGGCCTTGGCCGCGGTCTGCACCACCTTGTTGGTGTTGGTGCCGCCCTGCAGCGGGTTAGGATGGCAGATGACCGCGACACCGCGCGTCTCACCCTGTGCAGCCACCACGATGGTTTCCAGCCCCCCGGCCGGACCGGCCACCACTTGCTTGTTCATTGCCTTCAACATCAGATCTTCAACCTTTCCACCACGCGCCCGCCCACCATATGCTCGGCGACAATTTCGTCGATGTCTTCCTTATCGACGAAGGTGTACCAAGTTTCTTCCGGGTACACCACCATCACCGGGCCGTCGTCGCAACGCCCAAGACAGCCGGCCTTGTTGACGCGGATCTTGCCCTCGCCGGACAGGCCCAGCGCCTTGACCTTGTCCTTCATGTAGCCCAGCAGTTCGCTGGAACCATGATTGTTGCAGCAATCCTCGCAGCCGGCGCGCTGATTGCAGCAAATGAATACATGCTTGTCGAAAAAGCTCATCAGTATCTCTCGTGAACAGATTCTTAGAGCCTGTTTACGATCTCGCGGGCAAGGGCGAGACAAGGCGAAAACGGCTGAGAAAGCGGAGTGTACACACGGTACATGAGCAATTCGAAGCGGTTTTCAACGCTATATCGCCGACGCGCGGCAGATCGTACAGGTTCTTAGGAGTCGCTATCGGCCCAGCCGCTAACCCCCAAGGTAGCGGCATTGTCAAACTTGGCGTACTTGCCGACAAAGGCCAGCCGCACCGCGCCGGTAGGGCCGTTACGGTGCTTGCCGATGATGGCCTCAGCCAAGCCCTTCACTTCCTGATTCTCAGGGTTGTAATACTCTTCCCGGTACATGAAGACGATCAAGTCGGCATCCTGCTCGATGGCGCCGGATTCCCGCAAGTCCGACATCATTGGCCGCTTGTTGGGGCGCTGCTCCACCGCACGAGACAGCTGGGACAGCGCGATCACCGGCACCTGCAGCTCCTTGGCCAGGCCTTTCAGGCCACGCGAAATCTCGCCCAGCTCGGCGGTACGGTTGTCGCCGCGGCCCGAGCCCGACATCAGCTGCAAGTAGTCGATCACGATCAAGCCCAGTTTGCCGCCGTGCTGGCGCGCCAGACGGCGCGCGCGGGCACGCACTTCCAGCGCGGTCAGCGCCGCGGTTTCGTCGATGTACATCGGCGCCTCGGACAGCTTGCCTATCGCGTAAGTCAGCTTCTGCCAGTCGTCGTCGCCCAGTTTGCCGGTGCGCAGCGTATGCTGATCCAGCCGCCCCACCGAACCCAGCATACGCATCACCAGCTGCGCGCCGCCCATCTCCATCGAGAACACCGCCACCGGCAGATGCTGCTCCACCGCCACGTGCTCGGCGATATTCATCGAGAACGCGGTCTTGCCCATGGACGGACGACCGGCGACGATGATCAGATCGCCCGCTTGCAGGCCCGAGGTCTTGGCATCCAGATCGATGAAGCCGGTGGGCACGCCGGTGACCTCGTCCGGGTTCTCTCGGCTATAGAGCATGTCGATACGCTCCACCACCTCTTTCAACAGGCCAGGCATCTCCAGGAAGCCCTGCTTGGCCTTGGCGGTGGATTCGGCAATCTGAAACACCTTGCCCTCGGCTTCGTCCAGCAGCTGGGAGGCGTCGCGCCCCATCGGCGCGTAGGCGGCCTCTGCGATCTCAGTGCCCACCTGCGCCAGCTGGCGCATGATGGAGCGTTCGCGCACGATCTCTGCGTAGCGGCGGATATTGGCGGCGGACGGCGTGTTTTGCGCCAGCGTGGCCAGATAGGACAGGCCGCCGATATTGCCCAGCTCGCCGTTCTTGTCCAGGCTTTCGGAAACGGTGACCACGTCGGCCGGACGCGCCAGTTCCACCAGCTTGGCCACATGTTTGTAGATCAACCGGTGGTCATGGCGATAAAAGTCCGCCTCGGACACTACGTCGGCGATCTTGTCCCAGGCGCTGTTGTCCAGCAACAAGCCGCCCAGCACCGATTGCTCGGCTTCAATCGAATGAGGCGGCGTGCGAATCGCCGCCATCTCGCTGTCAAAATTCTCGTACGATTCAGTCATGTAGACTCGGAGTGATGGCGCGGACTAGCCGCGCGAATAAAGCAAGCCTGGATCAGGCAAAAACCGGATTTTAACCCGAAACCGTCGCTGGCTGAGCATGCGTTGACAAGCCCCCCGCGCGGCCCCAGCATCGAAAGCTCATTCCACAGGAGCAATCATGACGCCCGCCACCCTCGTCCAACAGCAACTCGACGCCTACAACCAACGCCAGCTGAAAGGCTTTCTCGCCGTGTACGCCGACGACGTGACGGTGTACCGGCTGCCCGGCGCGGAGCCCAGCCTGCGCGGCAAAGCCGCTCTGGGCGACTTCTACGCCACCCAACGCTTCACCCTGCCCGGCTTGCACGCGGAGCTGGTCAAACGCATCGAGTTCGGCAACAAGGTGATCGACCACGAACGCGTCAGCGGCGTTGCCGAGCAGCCCTTCGAGGTGGCGGCCGTTTATGAAATCATTGACGGCAAGATCCAGAACGTGTGGTTTCTGGCGGCGGACTAAGAACCTGTTTACGATCCGCTGCGCGTCGGCGATACGGCGTTGAAAACTGCTTCGAAATGCTCATGTACCGTACGGCAAGTCGGCGCAGCGCAGCATCAGGGGTTTATCAGCCACTCTAAGTCAGCAATGCATCCCGGCCACATAGCCCGACGACCAGGCCCACTGGAAATTGTAGCCGCCCAGCCAGCCGGTGACATCGACGACTTCGCCAATGAAGAACAGGCCGGGCACCGCGTTGGCCATCATGGTCTTGGACGACAAGGCTTTGGTAGACACCCCGCCCAGCGTTACCTCGGCCTTTTTGTAGCCCTGAGTGCCGTTAGGCTTGACGCGCCAGCCGTGCAACCGCTCCGCCAACTGCAGGCGCTGCTTGGGCGATAAATCCTTCAGCCGCTTATTGCATCCCTCGCGCTCCAGCCAGGCCTCGGCGAAGCGCTTGGCCCAGCCGAACTCGGCCAGCGCGTTGGAAATCAATTGCTCGCTGCCGGCCTTTTGTTCCAGCCAAGAGGCCGCGTCCGCATCCGGCAGCAAATCCAGCTCAAGGGTCATGCCAGGCTGCCAATAAGACGACACTTGCAGGATAGCCGGCCCGGACACGCCTTTGTGAGTGAACAACACGTTCTCGCGGAAACGACCCTTGCCGGCCCGCGCCTCCACCTCCAGCGACACGCCGGCCAGCGGCGCGAACGCTTCCGCGTCCTCCACGTGGAAGGTCAGCGGCACCAGGGCCGGCGTCAGAGGCGTCAGTTCCAGGCCGAACTGCTCGGCCAGCTGGTAGCCGAACGGCGTCGCGCCGATCTGCGGAATCGACAAACCGCCGGTGGCCACCACCAGCGAGGCCGCTCGGAAACAGCCGGCGCCGGTGTCCAAGACGAAGCCGTCCGCTTCTCGACTCACTTTCAGAATCTGCGTTTCCATGCGCCTATCCACCCCGCCCAGCCGGCACTCTTCGTCCAGCATCGCGATGATGCGCTCACTGCCGTCGTCACAGAACAGCTGCCCCAGCTTCTTCTCGTGATAGCCGATACCGTGGCGCTCCACCATGGCGATGAAATCCTGAGGCGTGTACTGCGCCAGCGCCGAGCGACAGAAATGGGGATTGGCGGACAGATAACAGTCGAAACGGGCGTGGAGATTAGTGAAATTGCAGCGGCCGCCGCCGGAAATGCGAATCTTCTCCGCCAGCTTGCGCGCGTGGTCCAGCAACAATACGCGCCGGCCGCGCTGGCCGGCCGTGGCCGCGCACATCAGGCCGGCGGCGCCGGCCCCGATGACAATAACATCATACTGCAATGGCGTTCATCCTTACTTTACTTTTTTAGTCAACTATTGGCGACCAACGGCTTAATCCAGTAAACTTGCGGCTAAAGCATCCGCTTATGCGGCTTACTTTCTCAACAAGGAGAGCATAATGGAACACAAACTGCCGGAACTGCCGTACGCGCTGGACGCGCTTGCCCCGCACATTTCCAAGGAAACCCTGGAATTCCACTACGGCAAGCATCATCAGACCTACATCACCAACCTGAACAACCTGATCAAGGGCACCGAGTTCGAAAACGCCTCCCTGGAAGAGATCGTGAAGAAATCCTCCGGCGGCATCTTCAACAACGCGGCCCAAGTATGGAACCACACCTTTTACTGGCTGGGCTTCGCCCCCAACGCCGGCGAAGAGCGCAAGCCCACCGGCGCGCTGGCCGACGCCATCAACGCCAAATGGGGTTCCTACGACGAATTCAAGAAGGCCTTCACCCAAACCGCCATTGGCACCTTCGGCTCCGGCTGGGCCTGGCTGGTGAAGAACACCGACGGCTCGCTGGACCTGGTATCCACCAGCAACGCCGCCACCCCGCTGACCACCGACAAGAAGCCGCTGCTGACCTGTGATGTGTGGGAGCACGCGTATTATATCGATTACCGCAACAGCCGCCCGAACTATATGGACAGCTTCTGGAAGCTGGTGAACTGGGACTTCGTCGCCAAAAACTTCGCCTGATTCGCCGCTGCCTGGCAGCGACCTGCAAAAAGGGACCTCGCGGTCCCTTTTTTCTTGCCTCAGCCCCCCGCACCCCGCATGCGTTGCAATAGCGCCGCCACTGAACGCAGCGCGAAAGCGTAGACGGACAACTGCGGATTGGCGCCGACGCTGCTGGGAAACACGGAGCCGTCCACCACGGTCAGATTGCCCAGCTGCCAATGCCGTCCCCACTCGTCCACCACCCCGGAATCCGCGTCGCCCGACATCGCCAGCCCTCCCATCACATGAGCGCTGACCACCTTGGCCAGCAAGGGCTTGAGCGCCAGCCCCGCTATCGTTGTCCTAGCCTCGCTCCAGCTACGGGCCAGGCCGGCCTGCTCGTGCACCGTCAGCACCTGCCGCGCGCCGGCCGCGAACTGAATCTCGGCCATGCTCAACCAGGCACGGCGCGCGCCCTCCCACACCACCTCGTTCAAGGAGTAGTCCAGCTCCGGCGAACCGTCGCCGCGCAAACGCACCTGGCCGCCGCGGCTTTCCGAGTGGAAACCATCCCGCAACAAGGCCAGCGTCGCGTGCAGATGCGGCAAGCGACGCAGCAAAGCCGACTGCGCCGCGCCGAAACCCGGGAAAGTGATGCTGGCCAGCAAGGGATGGATGGGCGGCACTTCCAGCTTGTACCCCAAAGGGCCGTCCAAAGCGTGCTCATGCATGAAGTGGTCGCTGTACACCGTCTGCGGCGCGCCGTTGAACGGCTCTACCGGCTCAGGCATCAGCGCCGCGGACAGCAGCACGGGGTGTAGAAAGGTCCGTGTCCCGGTATGACCTCCGGGATCGATCAGGCCGCTGCGCAGCAGGATGGCCGGCGAACCGATGGCGCCGGCAGCCAGCACCACCTGAGCCGCCGTCACCTTGAAACGGCGTCCGGTTTCGCTCACCCCGTCCGCCGCCAGAAAGCGTCCTTCCAGCCCCTCCAGCCGAGTCCTGCCGGCATTGGCGCGCAAGCGGTCAACCCGCGCGCGGCTGATCAGCCTGGCGCCGTGTTCCAGCGCGGCGGGTATCGCCGTCACCAGCATCGACTGTTTGGCGTTGGTGGGACAGCCCATGCCGCAATAGCCCAGATTCCAGCAACCGCGCACATTGCGGCGGATGCGCTTGTAGGCAATGCCCAAAGCCTCGCAACCGCGGGCCAGCACCGCGTTATTGGGATTCGGATCCGGCAGCCAGTCGGCGATGCCCAGCCTCGCCTCGGCCTGCTCGAACCACGGCCGCATCGTCTCCTCGCTGACGCCGCCCAGCCGATGCCGCTCCCGCCACCAGTTCAAGGTGTCCGGCGGCGTGCGGAAGGAGCTGGTCCAGTTCACCACAGTGCTCCCCCCAACAGCTTTTCCCTGCAAGATGGAAATCCCCTTGTCCGCTGTTTTACGACAGGCGGACTCCTGATACAGCTCAGGATAGGCCTTGGCTTCCAGCAGGCGGAAGTCTCGCGAGCTATACAAACCACCTTCTTCCAGTAGCAATACATCCAGCCCGGCCGCGGCCAATTGCTCGGCCGCCATGCCCCCGCCTGCCCCGCTGCCGACAATCACGACATCCGCCCGCAGTTCCAGATCAGGCAAGGTCGCGCCGTCCTGCGCCTTCCAGCCCGCGGCGACGCCGGCCGCCACCGGGTCGGGTATCGTCGCGCGGCTCACGGCAGCATCTCCATCACCGCCGCCGGCTGCCGATAGCCCAGTGCCGGCCAGCTAGCCGGACTGCCGTACCAGGCCGCGTTCAGCAATTGGTGCAAGGCCTGGTAACCGCTACGCAACAAGGGAAACGCGCTGCCTCGCCAGCGCTGCAGAAAGGCGGCGACGTCCTCCGCCGACGCTTGCCTCCACGGCGTGGCCACGCCGGCGATCCAGCGCCGTCCCCAAGGATTGCCAAGCAGGTCCAGCAACTGACGCAGCTCAGCCCGCATGGCGGGCGGCAAGCCGGCCACCGCGCGATCCACCCCGCGCACCACGTCCTCTGGCGGTGCGACGCCCGGGCCCAAGACGGCCGGGGCGATCGCCGCCAACAACTGCGCGTCCAGCGGCGTCAGGGCGCGTAATTTCAAGGACGCGACCCAACCCTCCGCCGGGCCTTCCGGCTGCGGCGAGGCCAGCAAGGTGGCCAGCGCCAAAGCCACGGCACCGCCCAGGCCGGTTTTGAGCAACTCACGACGGCTCGGCATCTCAGCGCAACATCCATTTCAACAACCTCTCCACGCCGGCCCCGTAAGGCGCGCGCGTCAAAGCGGTGCCGGCCCAGCGGCTTTGCCGGAACACTGGCTTGAGCTTGGAAAACGCCATGAAGCCCTCCTTAGCGTGGCAATGCCCCATGCCGGACGGACCGACTCCACCGAAAGGCAGATCCTCCTGCACCACCTGCAGGGCGATATCGTTGATCGCCACCCCGCCCGATACGGTTTCGCGCAAGGTCTTCTCGATGCGCAGCGCATCGTTGTCGAATAAATACAAGGCCAGCGGCCGCGGCCGCGCGTTGACGTAGGCCAACGCCTCGTCGAACTTGTCGTAACTCAACACCGGCAGAATCGGCCCGAAAATCTCCTCCCGCAGCAGGGTCGCATCCTCCGGGCAGCCCTGCACCAGGGTGAGCGGGAATTTGCGGCTGGGCCGCCAGTCTTCCGCCGCCGGGTTAATCTGCTCCACCTCGGCGCCGGCCGCGCTCGCCTCTTCCAGCCATTGCAGCAGACGCTGGCAATGGCGCTCGTTGATGATGGCGCTGTAATCGGGATTGTCCGCCAAGCTTGGGTACGCCCGGCGCGCCGCGCGGCGCAACTCTTCCAGCAAGGCCTCTCGGTCCTTGTCGTTGACCAGCACATAATCCGGCGCCACGCAGGTCTGGCCGGCGTTCAACATCTTTCCGGCGACGATGGCCTCCGCCGCGTGGCGTAAATCGGCGCCCCTGGCGACGATCACCGGCGATTTTCCGCCCAGCTCCAGCGTCACCGGCGTCAGGTTCTCCGCCGCCGCGCGCATCACGTGACGGCCCACCGAAGTCGAGCCGGTAAAGAACAAATGGTCGAATGGCAGCCGGGTGAAATCCTGCGCCAGTTGGGCGTCTCCATTGACCACAGCGATTACATCAGGCCCCAGATAGCGCTCGGTCAGGCGCTGCAGCAGCGCGCCGGTGGCCGGCGTGTATTCCGACATCTTCACCATGACCCGGTTGCCCGCCGCCAACGCGGACACCACCGGCCCTAGCGCCAAGAACAAGGGATAGTTCCATGGCACCACCACGCCAATAACGCCCAAGGGCTGCGGCATCACGCTATTGCCGGCCGGCTGGAACCACAGCGACACTCCGCGCCGCTCCGGCCGCATCCAGCGGCGCAGCCGTCGGCGCGCGTAACGTATGGCCTCCAGCGAGGGGAACAACTCGGCCAGCCTGGTTTCCACCGCGCTTCGATGACCAAAGTCTTGACTGATCGCGTCGACGAAAGCCTGGCGGTTCTCCTGCAACATGCTCTCCAGGCGTTTGAGCCAATCCTGGCGCAGCTCCAGCGGCGGAAACGCGGAGGTCCGGCTGAGGCGATGCAGGCGGGAAAACTCCGCTTGCAGAAGATCATCCCGGCAAATGGGCATGGCGGCGGCATTCATTGTATTATCCCTAGGATAGCAGTATCCGAACGATTGTTTAGAGCCGTAGCTCTAAAACAAGAATATCATCGCCCACCCACGCTGTCACCCTCTTGCCGCGCCATGTTGATTGATTTTTTTTACGCCCTGCGCGACGCCGGCCTGCCGGTCACGCTGAAAGAATTCCTCACCTTGCTGGAAGCGTTGCAAAAGCGCGTCGCCTTTGGCGACGTGGACGCGTTCTACTATCTGGCGCGCACCACGCTCATCAAGGATGAAAAACACTTCGACCGCTTCGACCAGGTGTTCGGCAAGCATTTCAAAGGCCTGTCGCAGACACTGGACGAGCTGAAAACAGGCATTCCGGAGGACTGGCTGCGCAAACAGGTGGAAAAGCACTTGTCAGAAGAAGACAAGCGCCGGCTGGAAGCGCTGGGCTGGGAGCAATTGATGGACACCCTGCGCCAGCGGCTGCAAGAACAGCAGGAGCGACACCAGGGCGGCAATAAATGGATAGGCACCGGCGGCACCAGCCCCTTCGGCGCCTTCGGCTACAATCCGGCCGGCATTCGCATCGCTCAGCATGAGTCGCGCCACCGTCGCGCGGTGAAGGTATGGGATCAACGCGAATTCCGCAATTTCGACGACTCGGTCGAACTGGGCACCCGTAATCTCAAGATCGCGCTGCGCCGGCTGCGCGAATTCGCCCGCGACGGCGCAGAGGAAGTGCTGGACCTGGACGCCACCATCGCCGCCACCGCCGGCAAGGCCGGCATGTTGGACCTGCGCATGCAGCGCGAGCTGCGCAACGCGGTCAAAGTGCTGGTGCTGTTCGACATCGGCGGCTCGATGGACGATCACGTCAAGGCCTGCGAGGAGCTGTTCTCGGCGGTGAAGTCCGAGTTCAAGCATCTGGAGTATTTCTATTTCCACAACTGCGTCTACGAAGCCGTGTGGAAGGACAACGCCCGCCGCCACACCCAGACCTTCCCCACTTGGGACTTGATCCACACTTTCGGCTCCGATTACAAGCTGATCATCGTCGGCGACGCCACCATGAGCCCTTATGAAATCAGCTACCCCGGCGGCAGCGTCGAACACATGAACCAGGAAGCCGGCGAAATCTGGCTGCGCCGCCTGCTCGACCACTTCAAACACGCCGCCTGGCTCAACCCAGTGCCGGAGGCGCACTGGGAGTACACCCAGTCGCTGCACATGCTGCGTCAGCTGATGTCCGGGCGCATGTACGGGCTGACACTGCAGGGCATCGATCAGGCCATGCGCGCGCTAAAGCGCAGCGCGCCTTGAATTTTAACTTTCCGACACAAATTATTACTTGAGCTTGCGGCGGCTTGTGTTCCAGAATGAAATCACAGGGGGCCGCCATAGACGAGTTTGCTTCCAGGCTTGTTCGCCGGCAATCGTCATCATCAATACTTCGTACTCAAGCCTCGGGGAGCCATGCCATGGAAATTTTGCTTTTATTCGCCCTCATCGCCGCTGTGGTCGTCGTCGCCAAGATGTTGAGCGGCCCGGTGGAAGACCAGGACCAACTGGCTCCGATCCGCATCCGCAACGATCAGGACCAGCGCCGTCGCTGACCCCCGCCCAAAGCAGAAGAAAGGAAAAAGCGCGCCGCAACCGGCGCGCTTTTTCATTATGATCGCACAGAGATTTTCACAGCTCGCGCTGCGGCACCAGCACCGTCCGGTTGCCGTTGCTTTCCATCGGGCTGACGATGCCCGCGGCCTCCATTTCCTCAATCAGGCGCGCTGCGCGGTTATAGCCTATGCGCAGGTGGCGCTGCACAGAGGAAATCGACGGCTTGCGAGTGCGCATCACGATTTCAACCGCCTCGTCGTACAACGGATCACTCTCGCTGGCCGCCTGCGCCTTCGCCGTGGCGGCGGCTGACTCCTCCTCCGCCTCGCTCTCGCCGGTCAGCAACCCTTCCACATAATCCGGCTCGCCAAACTGCTTCAGATGCTCGACGACGGCATGCACTTCGTCGTCGGTGACGAAGGCGCCGTGCACGCGCTGCGGATAGCCGGTGCCCGGCGGCAGGAACAGCATATCGCCCTGACCCAGCAAGCTTTCCGCCCCCATCTGATCCAGAATGGTGCGGCTGTCCACCTTGCTGGACACTTGGAAGGCGATCCGCGTCGGGATATTGGCCTTGATCAGGCCGGTGATCACATCCACCGACGGCCGCTGAGTCGCCAGGATCAAGTGGATGCCGGCCGCGCGCGCCTTCTGCGCCAAACGCGCGATCAATTCCTCGATCTTCTTGCCGGCCACCATCATCAAGTCGGCGAACTCGTCCACCACCACCACGATGAAGGGCAGCGCCTCCAAGGGCTCCGGCGTTTCCGGCGTCAGGCTGAACGGATTGCTGATGCGCTGACCCACGGCCTCGGCCTCGCGCACCTTGTCGTTGTAGCCGGCCAGATTACGCACACCCAGCGCGCTCATCAGCCGGTAACGGCGCTCCATCTCGCCCACGCACCAATTCAGCGCGTTGGCGGCCAGTTTCATATCAGTCACCACGGGCGCCAGCAAGTGAGGAATGTCGTTGTACACCGACAGCTCCAGCATTTTGGGATCTATCATGATGAAACGCACTTCGTCCGGCCGCGCCTTGTAAAGCATGGACAGAATCATGGCGTTGACGCCCACCGATTTGCCCGAGCCGGTGGTGCCGGCCACCAGTAGATGCGGCGCCTTGGCCAAGTCCATCGCCACCGGTTGGCCGGTAATGTCCTTTCCCAGCGCCAGAGTCAGACGCGATCGCGGTTGCTGGAATACCTCGGAGGAGAATATCTCGGACAAGCGGATCATCTGACGCTTGGGATTGGGCAGCTCCAAACCCATGCAAGTCTTGCCGGGTATGGTTTCCACTACCCGGATCGCCGCCAGGCCCAGCGCGCGCGACAAATCTTTCATTAGATTGACCACTTGGTTGCCGCGCACGCCTACCGCCGGCTCCACTTCGTAGCGGGTGATCACTGGGCCGGCGTAGGCGTCCACCACGCTGACCTTGACCTTGAACTCGGCCAGTTTCTCCTCGATGACGATGCCGCGTTCCAGCAGTTCCTCTTCCGAGCAAGTCACCGTCGCCTCGTCCGCCGGGCGCAGCAAATCCAGCCCCGGCAAGCCGTAATCATCGTATACCGGCCGCGGCTTGGGTGGCGCCGGCTCGGCCGCCAGCTCCACCTGCTGCTGCGCCTGTTGCGCCCAACTGCCGGACTCAGGCGCTGCGTCCCAAGGCAGCGCCTTCTCCGCTGGCGCCTCATCCGGCGCCGCGGCGACGGGGGGCTCGATCAAAACCCAAGGCAGTGGCTTGGCGGCCAGTTGCTGCGCCGCGGCAGCCACCGACGGCGGCTCCGCCGGCACGCTCTCGCGCTGCACCACGGCCGGCTTTTCTTCGTCCTGCACCAGTACCGAACGGGTCTGCGGCCAGCGCCACGGCGCCGGCTCGGCAGCGCGCGGCGCATCCGCCTCGGCAAAAACCGGATCTGGCGTCCTTGCGGCCATGACAGCCGGCGGCGGCTCGGGCGGGGGCGTCTGCGCCTCGGCCAAAACAGCGGTGTCGGGCGTCGTAGGCCCTGGCGCGGGCAAATCGACCGCAGCGACGACTTCAGGCCCCGGCCGCGCGTCGAACACGGATTCGACAAACGCCTCTGGCTCCGGGCGCGTCGCATCCGGCGCGCTCGCAGCCACCTCAAGTTCCACGGACATCTCTGCAAGCATGTCGGGCATCTCGACAGCGGCGACGATTTTCGGCTCGGCCGGCGGCGCTGACGGCCTCGCTGGCGCTAACCAGCCGTGTTGAGCCGGCCGCGCGCTGGCTGGCAACTCATGCCGCACCACCGGGGGCGGCACGATTTGCGGCTCCGCCTCTTCTTGCGGCTTGACGGTCAGCGGACGCATGGCTGCCGGAAGGGGCGCGGCCATGCTTTTGCCGCGCTTGGAATGAATATGGCGCAACTGCTCGCGCACCTCGCTGGGCTCAATCATCGGCAAGGCGGACGCGCCCGGCTCCTTGATGCTCTGCGTCAGCACCCGGGAGGCCTGACGGCGGCGATAGTCCGACTGCAAATTATGCTGCAGCTCATGCAAGCCAATCACTGGCAGTTCCTTGGCCTGCGGCTGATCCGCCGACGGCTGCCGCACGCGCTTGCGATATTCTCGAGACAGTTCCAGCGTAGGCAACTCAGGCTTGGCTTGAGGCGGCGCAGTCTGTCGTTTCGGCAACACGATGGTTTCACGCTCGGGCATGGCCAAAGGCGCTTCACGCTCCGGGGAAGGCTGCGGCGCGGCGGGTCTTGCCGGCTCCGGCTCGGCGGCGGGAGCCGCTTCGCGGGACGCCGTCGGTTCGGTTCGCTGCCCGGTTCGGGACTCCGCTGCGCTCAATCCGGCGTCGGCCTCTTCAGCGAAGTAGTCCGGCTCATGACGCTCCGACGGCGACATGCCCAACAAGCGATCCAGCTTTTGGGTCCATTCGGACAAGACGACACGGCCGGTATACACCAGCCAAGCCAGCGCACCTAGCATCAACAGCAGCACACACAGCACAAACCACACAGTTCACAACCTCTGACGATGTCGAAAATTAACGGCCGAGCCCAAATCCAATGTCGGCCCGACTGCGGCGATTGTACCGTTTTTTATAGTGTTCGCGGCAGGCGCTCGTAGACGATGAATGCCCGTAAGTGAAAAAAATTAAGCCGCAGCGTGACGCGGCGGCTTAATTCCTGCTGACGGCGAAATCGGGCTAGGCGGCCAGTTGCAAGTACCCCTGCAGTTGGCCGTTGGCCAATAGGCGGCGCAGATGGCTGCCCGGCGTCGGTCCGGCGTAGGCGACGCCGGCCTGTTTGCAACGCAAAACCTGCCCAGTGGCCAAAGTCACAAGCTCCATTTCCAAGACCCAGGCTTGAACATCGTCCACGCCTTCAACCTCCGGCTCCAGCGTTGCGGTCAGGCGATAACGGCCATCGCCCGAATTCACATCCAACAAACCCATCAGCCCCAGATTGTTGCGCACATCGGCATCGTCCGCGTCAAAAGCCCCCGTCGCCAACACGGCGGCCGGCAGCTTGTCTTTAACAGTGTTTGCAACCATGACAGTTAATCCCCTTTGATGTTGTTATCGTTTGCCGCTTTTGGCCGGCCGCGGTTCAAAGCGCCGCATGGACGCGGCCGCCTAAGCAAATCAGCCGCGGAGACGGTAAACGCCGCAACATCATGCTGCATTTCATTGGCTCACTGCAATCCCTTGCCAGAAGCCTCTGCGTTGGGAGAGAGACAAACTGTCCTTTTTGCCACTTACTTACATTGCGGAACAGTTACAGCAAACGCGGATTCAGCGTATAGCGCCCGGTCAGACTTGCCGATGCGAGCACATGGCCGTCGATGGCCGCCATGATGTTGGCCGGCGTCAGCGCCCCGGCCACCGGCAGGCTGGCCACGTCCAAAGCGTATACGGTGAAGACGTAGCGATGCTCCAGGCTGTCGTTCCACGGCGGGCAGGGACCATCGTAACCGTAATAGTCCCCCGCCATCGCCGCATCCCCGGCGAACCAACCGGTGTAGTCATTGACGCCGTGACGCAAACCGCCCGGGGCTCCCGGGCCGCTCTTGCCGCGCGCGACCACACCCGCGCTGTGGCCGCCCTCGGCGATCTCGTTCTGTCCGGCGGGGATATCCAATAGCAGCCAGTGGTAGAAGTCCACTCTCGGCAGATCCGCCGGCACTTCCCTCCCCTCCTGATTGACGTCGTCTCCGCGCGACGGCACGTCCGGATCATGGCAGACCAACGCATACGAGCGCGTCCCCGCCGGCGCCCCGCTCCAGGTCAGATGCGGGTTGAGGTTGTCGGACAGCGCCACATGGCTGCCCGCGTCCGGCACGCAGAAGGCCAGGCGGCCCGGAATGCGTTCCCCGTCTTGAAAGCTGCGGCTGTGCAATTGCATGAATCTGCTCCTTGACTACGGCCGGCGATCGGCCGATTGAAAAAAAGCCCCGACAGGCGGGGCTTTGGCGATGCTTGATAACAAAACCGGCCAGGCTTAGCCCGCTTTCACCACCTGAGCGATGGCGGAAGCCACATAGGCCAGGTTCTTGCTGTTCAACGCCGCCAGGCAGATGCGGCCGGTGGATACGGCGTAGATGCCGAAGTCGGCGCGCAGGCGCTCCACCTGGGCCGCGCTCAGGCCGGTATAAGAGAACATGCCGCGCTGCTGGGCGACAAAGGAGAAGTCCTGAGCCACGCCTTCGGCCTTGATCGCCTCGACCAAGCCAACGCGCATCGCGCGAATGCGATCTCGCATGCCGGCCAGCTCGTCTTCCCACAGCTGGCGCAGTTCCGGATTGGACAGCACCGCGGCCACCACCGCGCCGCCGTGAATCGGCGGGTTGGAATAGTTGGTGCGGATCACACGCTTCAGTTGGGACAGCACGCGCGCGGACTCTTCCTTGCCGGCGGTGACGATGGACAAAGCGCCCACGCGCTCGCCATACAACGAGAAGCTCTTGGAGAAGGAGCTGGACACGAAGAACTGCAGGCCGGAGGCCGAGAACAGGCGCACGGCCACGGCGTCGGCGTCGATGCCGTCGGCAAAGCCCTGGTAGGCCATATCCAGGAAGGGAACCAGGCCGCGTTCGCGGCAAACTTGCACCACCTCGGCCCATTGCGCGTCAGACAGGTCGGCGCCGGTGGGGTTGTGGCAGCAGGCGTGCAGCACAATCACGGAACCGGCCGGCAGCTGCGCGAGGAAAGCGCGCATGCCGTCGAAATCGACGCCGCGGGTGGCCGCGTCGTAATACGGGTAGTTTTCCACTTCGAAGCCAGCGGACTCAAACAGCGCGCGGTGGTTTTCCCAGCTCGGGTTGCTGATGTAGACCTTGGCCGCCGGATTCAGGCGCTTCAGAAAGTCCGCGCCGATTTTCAAGGCGCCTGTGCCGCCCAAGGCCTGAGCGGTCACCACCTGCCCGGCCTTGATCAACTCGCTGTCCGCGCCGAACAACAGGTTCTGCACCGCGCTGTCGTAAGCCTGAGCGCCTTCGATCGGCTGGTAGCCGCGCGGCGGCATGGTTTCAAGACGAGCCTTCTCCGCGGCCTTCACCGCCGCCAGCAGCGGGATCTTGCCGTTGTCGTCGGAATACACGCCGACGCCCAGATTCACCTTAGTGGTGCGGGTATCGGCGTTGAATGCTTCGTTCAGGCCCAGGATAGGGTCGCGCGGCGCCAGTTCTACGGCGGAGAAGATCGAAGAGGTCATGCAAGGCTCCATTACTTTACGCAACAACCGGCCAAAAGCGCGCGCCCTGGCCGGCTGGACAAGAAAAACCGGATGGCCACAGTCTAACATGGAGAGCCGTTCTCCGGGCCGCCATCCGTCGCCGCAGCGTTTTGACAGCGCGACGCCCGGCCATTACCCTGACATTAGCCACCCAAGCATTCCGTTGCGGTAGCCACAGGAGCATGACTCATGAAAAAAGGCATCTTGCTGTTCTGGCCCTCCTTCATCATCGCCATCTTGGCGACTGGGGTATTCTTTTCCATTTTCGACCCTGCCGAGCTCAGTCTGCACGGCAAAATCCTCTTCAACGACAAGCTCTCGGCCTACTCGGTGTTTTTCCTGATTAGCTGGGCCTTCGGCGCGCTCAACACCAGCATTGTGCTGCTACTGGAAAAAAATGCCAGAGAAATCAATGGCTTCACGCCTCCGCCAGTGGTGATACCGGAAGACGACGTCGCCCAGCCCTGACCGCTTGCGCAAAAATGAAAAAGGAGCCTGTTGGCTCCTTTTCTATTTGCGTTCCGATCAGCATCCGAGGCGCGCCTGAGCCGCGGCTCAGAACGAGCCCACGATCTCGCGAGCTAAGGCGAAAAGACTGAGAAAGCGAATGCACGCGTGACACATGAGCATTTCCAGGCCGGTTTCAACGCCGCATCGTTGACGCGCAACAGATCGCAAACAGGTTCTCAGATCACGCCCAGGCCCTTGAGCATCACCACCAGAATCAACAGCGGCGACACATAGCGCAACACGAAGAACAGCGCCTTCAACAAGCCCTCGTTCTTCAGCTCGCCCTCATTGCTCAACGCCTGCTTCAACCGTTCGAAACCCCATACCCAGCCAACGAACAGGCAAAGGAAGATGCCGCCCAAAGGCATCAGCAGGTTAGAAGTCACAAAGTCGAACAGATCAAACAAGGTCATGCCGAAAGGCTTGAAGCCGGACAGCGTGCTGTTGGACAAGGCGCAGCCCGCCCCCACCAAGGCCAACAGCAGCAAATTGATCACGGTGGCCTTGACTCGGCTGATGCCGAAACGTTCGCTGAAAACCGATACCGGCACCTCCAGGATGGACAGCATCGCGCCGGTGGCCGCGATCGCGGCCAGCACGAAGAAGGCCACCATGAACGCATTGCCCAGCGGCATGCTGGCGAACACCGCCGGAATTGTGATGAACAACAGCGACGGCCCGGCCGCCGGCTCGAAGCCGAAAGCGAACACGGCGGGGAAAATGGCGATGCCGGCCAGAATGGAAACAAACAAATCCGCGCACATCACCCTGAATGTGGTGACGGGGATATTTTGATCATCGCGAAAATAACTACCATAGGTGATCATGGTGCCCATGCCAATGGATAGCTTGAAGAAGGCCAAGCCCACGGCGGTCAGCACCACCGCGCCGCTGATCTTGGAAAAATCAGGGGTAAACAGGAAGTCCAACCCTTTGGCCGCGCCGGGCAGCATCAGGCTGCGCGCGCCGATCACCAACAACAGCAGGAACAACAAGGGCATCAGCTTCTTGGTCACCGCCTCAATGCCTTTGGACACGCCCATCAGCAGAATGCCGCCGATCAACAGCAAAACCAGCCATTGCCACAGCAAGGACTGCAACGGATCGGAAATCAGCGCGCTGAACGCCTGCGAAGTGGCCTTGGGGTCGCTGGACAACAAGCCTCCGCCCAAGGATTTGAACACGTAGGCGAACACCCAGGCCGCCACTTCCGAATAGAAAGCCATAATCAGGAAGGCGGCCAGCACGCCGAAGGCGCTGATCAGCCACCACGGCTGGCCGGCGGGCGCCAGCGTCTTCATCGCCGTCACCGCATCGGTCTTGGCTTTGCGACCCAGCATGATCTCGGCGATCATCACCGGCAGGCCCACCAGCAATGTGGCCAGCACGTACACCACCAAAAAACCGGCGCCGCCATTGGTGCCGGTCAGATAAGGAAACTTCCAGATATTGCCGAGACCCACGGCGGAACCGAGAGTCGCAGCCAATACGCCAAAGCTGGAGGTGAAGCCGTCTCGCGACTTGGCCGCGCCTCCCTGCCGCACAGATCCCACGTTCTGACTCATTTATTTTTTCTTTCTGACAACCGCCGCGCCAACGCCCACAGCCCCTTTGGACCGGACGTTGAGCGGCTTCTAACGCCACCATAAAACAAGCCCGCCTAAGGGATCCCCCTGGCGGGCAACTTGAGTGTTCGGCTTGTCGCCGGCAGCGATTTTGCTGCTATTCGGCCATCAGCGCAAAAAAATCTTCATGGTTTTTGCGCCAGCTCATCCCCTAAACGCCGCAACCAGGCCACGCACCGCTCCAGTTGTTCAATCTCGATGTATTCATCGGGCCGGTGAGCCTGTTCGATGTTGCCAGGCCCCAGCACCACGCAGGCGATGCCGGCCTCGCTGAACAGGCCCGCCTCGGTGGTGTAGGCAACGCCCTTGCCGCCGTCGCAGCCGCACAAGCGCGCCACGGTGCGGCGCACCTCGCTGTTTTCCGACGACTCGAAGGCAGGGCTGTACACCACCTGCTCAATCTCTATCTCCGCCTCCGGCGCCACCTCCCTCATCTCCAACAGCAAGGTGGCCGCGTAGTCCCTGACAGAGCTGACAAAACGCTCAGGTCCGTCGCCCGGCAGCCAACGGCACTCGAACATGAACTCGCAATCCTTGGGCACGATATTGCAAGCGGTGCCGCCATGGATGGTGCCGGTCTGCAAGGTGGTGAACGGCACATCATATAAGGCCTGGCGATGACCAAACGAAGCCTCCGCGTCGGCCAGCTTGCGAATATGGGTAATCAGTCGCGCCGCGAACTCGATAGCGTTGACGCCTTGCGGCGTTAGGGAGGAATGCGCCGCGCGGCCTTGGACCTTGCACAGAAAATGGGCGATGCCTTTGTGCGCGATCACCGGCTGCATGCTGGTGGGCTCGCCGACGATGCAGCCGGACACCTTCACTCCGTCCGCCGCTAATCGGTCTATCAGACGCCCCACGCCCAGGCAGCCGACTTCCTCGTCGTACGACAGCGCGATGCCTATGCCCTGCCTTAAACTTCCGCGCTGGGCCAGCTCGACAAACCAGGGCGCCAGCGACAGCACGCAGGCGATGAAGCCCTTCATGTCGGCGGATCCGCGGCCATACAGCCGCCCTTCTCCTTTGTCAGTCAAAACGAAGGGATCGCTGCTCCAGACCTGGCCATCCACCGGCACCACGTCGCTATGGCCGGACAAGACCACCAACGGCGTTTCTGGCGCGCCGATGCGGGCAAACAGATTGGCCTTGCCGCCATCGTCGTTAAAGGTCAACGTCGACTCCACGCCCAGTTTCAGCAGATAAGCGCGCACCCATTCGATCAGCTGCAAATTGGAATGCCGGCTGGTAGTGTCGAAGCGGACCAGTTCCGCCAACAGTTCTTGCGCTGATTGCGTCATTACACACTCCCACGCTTGCCGCGGTATTTGAGATAGATGCCGCCCAGTCTGCCTGCGCGGCTAAGCTTCGGCAACCAACGCCGCCCCAGCCCCAGCGACAAAAACGCACGTCGCGCTTGGCAAAACGACTGCTTATCGTTAGAATGCGTCTTCTCTTGAGGCGGGTCTCCCCGCATTGCGCGATAGCGAACCTGGTCAGGTCCGGAAGGAAGCAGCCACAGTTATTTAGCGCAAGTGCCGGGGGTCAGGCTCGCCGCCCCTCCCTTTTTTTCAGTCTCAAACGCCAAAACGCTTTACAAAAAAGCGACCACACAGTATCTTTTCGCGTCTCGCCCTTCAAATCCCATTGTCCTTGACAATAAGAATCCACTAACATTGCAAAAAACGAAGTTGGCACTTAACGGAACTTCATGAACTTTTTTGCATCAGAATTATTCCTGATGGATTTTTTTTGCTATTTTTAGGGTGCAGGGCACGAAACCTAAAAAATATTAGAACCAATATTCTTTGATACTGAGAGGAACACTCATGAAACTGTTTGAAAAGATCCCCAACCCGCGTGAAATCCGCCGCAAGCTCGGCCTGAACCAGCAAGAGTTCTGGAGCCGCATCGGCGTGACCCAGTCCGGCGGTTCCCGTTACGAGAGCGGCCGCAACATGCCCAAGCCGGTGCGCGAACTGTTGCGCCTGGTTCACGTTGAGCAGATCGACCTGTCCAAGGTTCGCCGCGAAGACTTCGAAATCGTCGAGTACCTGAAGGAAACCCACCCGGACCTGTACAAGAGCCTGCGCAAAGCGGTTCGCACCAAGCTGGAAGCTCAGGACGGCAGCGTGGAAGCCACCGCTGCTTGACCCTCTTCCGCGAGGAAAGCCAGCCCGCAGCAATGCCGGCTGGCTTTATTTTTACTCTAAGGATTGTCCGACAAGCAACGGCGCGCCACATCCCGCTCTAGCCGCGCGCCCGTCATGCCATCAGCCTAGTCCCCGGGGTTGCGCACCAGCAACACCGGCACGTCCGCCAGTTTAAGCACGCCTTCCGCCACGCTCCCCATCAGCAGATGCATCAAACCGCTCCAACCATGGGTACCCATCACTATCAAATCCGCCCCCCAGGCGCCGGCGTCGTCCACCAGCACCGCGGCGATTTTATCCCCCCAGCTTTCCAGGATTTTGCAATCCGCCGTCACGCCCAACTCCTTGGCCTTGGCCCCGGCCTGCCCCAGCACCTGCTCTCCCGCCTGCTTGATCGACTTTTGCAGTTCGGTCGCGTCCAGAAACTCAGTCCCGCCCCAGCCGAACTGGGCCAAGTCCACCACATGCACTAACTTCAGGCTGGCGCCCACTTCCTTGGCCAGGTGGCAAGCTTCGTGCAACGCCAGATTGGAGGTCTCGCTATCATCCACCGGTACGAATATGCGCTGATACATGACTCTGCTCCTTGTTGTATTTGCCTTACACTTGCAGTCTATCAAACCAAGACACTGTCCTGTTGACTCAGGTTAAGACAAACAACTCAGCCAAACCACTCGCCCAAAGCCCACATCATGCCCAGAATCCAGCTTGCCATGCCTGAGCGCTTCGCCTTCGAAACCCGCATCGACATCCGAATCGGCGACGTCAACTACGCCGGCCATCTAGGCAACGACGCCGTGTTGAGACTGGCCCACGAGGCGCGTCTGCGCTTTTTACAAAGTCTAGGCTATCCGCACGAACTCAGCATCGAGGGCCTGGGCATTGTGGTGGCGGACACCGCAATCTGCTACCGCGCGGAAGCCTTCCACGGCGAGATGCTG
Source organism: Chromobacterium sp. Rain0013 (assembly GCF_015291765.1). NCBI lineage: Bacteria > Pseudomonadati > Pseudomonadota > Betaproteobacteria > Neisseriales > Chromobacteriaceae > Chromobacterium > Chromobacterium sp. Rain0013. The sequence goes on along the minus strand of NZ_CP031514.1, from coordinate 2,986,175 downwards.
CGCTTTGATTTGGCGGTGGACGACATTGGTCCGCGCGGTTTCGATTTGCTCTATCAGGCAAGCAATGACAAAACCGGGAAAGAAGTGGCAAGATTGAAGACAGGCCTAGTCTTCTTCGATTACGAAAGCCGCAAGCTTGCCGCCATGCCCCCAGCGTTTCTGGAGCGGCTGAGCGTCACATCAGAATAAAGGAAAGGCGTCATGAGAAAATACGCACTCAATAGCCCGGAAGCAATGGCGCGCCTGCTGGCTATGTTTATGATCACGGATGGCAATATGGACCCGCGTGAGCTGGAGTTGCTGGAAAAACTCCACGTCTACGACCTGATCGGCCTGCCGCGCAAGCAGTTCACCAAGGTGCTGGTGGATTACTGCGACGACGTCTCCGACGAAGCCAACGACGACGGCACCATCCACTTACTGGACGCGGAGCGCATCAACGGTTTGCTGGCCGAGGTGAGCGACCACCGAAAACGCATTTTGGCCTGCGTGCTGGCCATGGACATCAGCAAGTCCGACGGCACCATCAGCGAGCCGGAAATGGCGCTGCTGAGCCACATGATGAAAAGCTGGGGCATTTCGCTGGACGACCTGGAACGCGAATTCGCCCGTTGACCTCTTTCCCCGCCAAAGCAGCCGTTTGCGCGGCTGCTTTGGCCATTTCGAAGCCTTCCGCACCCATGACGAGCAATACCCGATTTTCCGGAACAGACAACTATATCGCCACTGAAGACCTGATGATGGCGGTGAACGCCGCCATCACGCTGGAGCGCCCGCTCCTGATCAAGGGCGAGCCCGGCACCGGCAAAACCATGCTGGCCGAGGAAGTGGCCCGCAGCCTGGGCCGAGAACTGATTGTCTGGCCGATCAAATCCACCACCAAGGCCCAGCACGGCCTGTACGAATACGACGCGGTGTCGCGGCTGCGCGATTCGCAACTGGGCGACGCCCGCGTGCACGATATCCGCAACTACATCGTCAAAGGCAAGCTGTGGCAGGCTTTCGACGCCGCCTCCGCGCCGGTGCTGCTGATTGACGAGATCGACAAGGCCGATATCGAATTCCCCAACGATCTGCTGCGGGAACTGGACCAGATGGAGTTTTTCGTGCACGAGACCCAGGAATTCGTGCGCGCGCGCCAGCGCCCCATCATCATCATTACCTCCAATAATGAAAAAGAACTGCCGGACGCCTTCCTGCGCCGCTGCTTCTTCCATTACATCCGCTTCCCGGACCGGGACACCATGCAGGCCATCATCGACGCTCACTTCCCGTCGCTGCGCCAACAGCTGGTCAGCGAAGCGCTGGAAGTGTTCTTCTCCATCCGCGAGTTGCCGGGCTTGAAGAAAAAACCCAGCACCTCGGAACTGCTGGACTGGCTGAAATTATTATCGGCGGAAGGCATGGACGCCTCGGCGCTGAAGCAGCGCCATCAGGACAACGCCCCGCCGCCGCTGGCCGGCGCGCTGCTGAAAAGCGAGCAGGACCTGCAATTATTCGAGCGCCTGATGCAGATGGCCAAGCTGCGCCGCTAAGATGGAAACCCTGGAGCGCTTTGCCGCCTCGCTGGCGTTGGCCGGCCGCAGCAACCACACTTCCGCCGCCTACTTGCGCGACCTGGAACAGCTGGCGGCCCTGCTTCAGCCCGCTCCTCTGGAACGGGCCGAGCACGCGCAGCTGCGCAAAACCCTGGCCAAACTACATGCTCAGGGCCTGCATAGCCGCAGCCTGGCGCGCAAGCTCTCCGCCTGGCGCCGTTTCTACCAATGGTTGCTGGACAGCGGACAGCGTGCGGACGACCCCAGCCAAGGCCTGCGCGCGCCCAAACAGGACAAACCGCTGCCCAAGGCTTTGCCGGTGGACAGCACCGCGGCCCTGCTGGACCGCATCGACGACCCCGACGCGCTTTCCATACGCGACCGCGCGCTGTTCGAGCTGATTTACTCCTGCGGACTGCGACTATCCGAAGCGGTGGGGTTGAACCTGGAGGACCTGGACTTTTCCGACGACCTGCTGCGCATCCGCGGCAAAGGCGGCAAGGAGCGCATCGCGCCGCTGGGCGCCGAGGCGCGCGTCTGCATGCAGCGCTGGCTGGCGCAGCGTCAGGCCGCGCCGGACGAGCGCGCGGTGTTCATCGCCCGTCACGGCGGGCGACTGGGCGGCCGCCAGGTGGAGAAACGCTTGCGGGACTGGGCGATCAAGACCGGCGCGCAGCAACACGTGCATCCGCACATGCTTCGCCATTCCTTCGCCTCCCACCTGCTGCAGTCATCCGGCGACTTGCGCGCAGTGCAAGAACTCTTGGGGCACGCCAATCTGTCCAGTACTCAGATCTATACCGCGCTGGACTTCCAACACCTGGCAAAGGTCTACGATGGCGCACATCCGCGTGCGCGCAAGAAGCCGGAAAAAAAGGATTAAACGCCCTGCGAGCCAAGGGCGTGTTCACGATGTAGCGAACCAAGGCGAAAATGGCTGAGAAAGCGGAATGTACAAATGGCACATGAGCATTTCGAAGCCGCACTCACGCGAGACGTCTCACGACGCGCAGCGGATCGTGAACAGGCTCTAAGAGCCGCTAACAAAACCTCGCAGAGAACCTGAGCCAAGGCGCGCCGACACAGGCAGTACAAGTGGTACGACAAGGAGGCGCAACGCAGGATCAGGGGTTTTGTTAGCGGGTCTAAGCCAAGCGGCTACGCTCGGCCACCAGCTCATCCAAGCGCTGCAAGGCGCGCATCACCGTTTGCGTGCGCACCTGGCCTCGATCGCCGTCAAAGCGACAGCTGAACGCCTCATTCCAGCCATCTGGACCGGCAATGCCGAACCAAACCAGCCCCACGGGCTTGGCTGCCGTGCCTCCGCCGGGGCCGGCCACGCCGGACACCGCCACGCTCCAATCCGCGCCGGACAGGCTTTGCACCCCGGCAGCCATCTGCCGCACCACCGCCTCGCTGACCGCGCCGTGCTCCCGCAAGGCGCTGTCTTCCACCTTCAGCAGACCTTGCTTGGCCTCATTGCTGTAAGTGACCACGCCGTAACCAAACCAAGCCGAGCTACCGGCAATGTCGGTCAGCGCCGCGGCGATCATGCCGCCGGTGCAGGACTCGGCGGCGGCGACACTCTCGCCCGCCGCCAGCAAACGCTCGCCTAAACGGCGGGCCAACTCCAGGCTTTCTTGCATGGCGCTTTCTCTTAAGATTGCCGCGATTTGAAATGGCGAATCAAGCCGTTGGTGGAGCTATCGTGCGCCAGCGCGTCGTCATCGGCCATCAGCTCGGGCAAAATCCGGCGCGCCAGCTGCTTACCATACTCCACCCCCCATTGATCGAAAGAGTTGACCCCCCAGATCACTCCCTGCACAAACACCTTGTGCTCATACAGGGCCAGCAACATGCCCACGCTGTACGGACTTACTTCATCCAGCGCCAGGGTGTTAGACGGCTGGTTGCCCGGGAACAGCTTCTGCGGCAGCAACATGTCCAATTGTTCGCCCGGCAGATGCGCCAGCTCACGCATCGCCTCGGCCTCGCCCTTGCCGCGCATCAGCGCCTCGGTCTGAGCCAGGCAGTTGGCCACCAGAACCTGGTGCTGGTCCGCCACCGGGTAATGGCTGCGCATCGGAATGATGAAGTCGCAAGGCACCAGCCGCGTCCCTTGATGCAGCAACTGGAAAAAAGCGTGCTGGCTGTTGGCGCCCTCCTCGCCCCAGATCACCGGGCCGGTGTCGAAATCCAGCGCCTCGCCGTAACGTCCGACGCGCTTGCCATTGGACTCCATGTCCAATTGCTGCACATGAGCCGGCAAGCGCCGCAAGCCGTGGTCGTAAGGCATGATGGCATGGGTGTGGGCACGGTAGAAGGTGTTATACCAAACCCCTATCAAGGCGAGCAGCACCGGCATATTGGCGGCGAACGGCGCGGAAAAGAAATGCCGGTCCATCGCGTGGCCGCCGGCCAGGAAGTCCTGAAAATGATCGAAACCTATCGCCAACATCACCGGCAAGCCAATCGCGGACCAGGTGGAATAGCGGCCGCCCACCCAATCCCAAAAGCCGAACATGTGAGCGGGATCGATGCCGAAAGCCTCCACCGCCGCTTGATTGGTGGACACCGCGACGAAATGGCGCGCGATGTCGGCCTCGCTTCCAGCTTGCAAAAACCATTGCCGCGCAGCCTGCGCGTTCAGCAAGGTCTCCGGCGTGGTGAAGGATTTGGAGGCGATGATGAACAAGGTTTCGGCGGGGTCCAGCCGTTCCAGCGTGCGCGCTACGTGCGCGCCGTCCACATTGGAGACGAAATGCACGTCCAGCTCCGGCGTCGCGTACGCGGCCAGCGCTTCCTTCACCATCAGCGGCCCCAGGTCGGACCCGCCTATGCCCAGGTTGACCACGTGGCGGATGCGCCGGCCGCTGAAGCCTTTCCACTCGCCGCCGCGTACCTGCTCGCTGAACGCGCGCATCCGCGCTAGCACCGCTTGCACCTCGGTCACTAGCTCGCAACCGTCCAGCACCAGTGTCGCCCCAGCCGGCAAACGCAACGCGGTGTGCAACACCGCGCGGTCTTCGCTGACATTGATGCGCTCGCCGCTCCGCATTTTCTCCATCCAGCCGGCCAAATCGGCCTCCCGCGCCAGCTCGAACAACAGCTCAAGCGTGCGTTCGGTGATGCGGTTCTTGGAGTAATCCAGCAACAGGCCGTCCAATTCCAGCGAAAAACGCTGAAAGCGCTGCGGATCGGCGTCGAACAGCTCACGCATATGCATGTGCCGGGTAGCGCGCTGATGTTGATGCAAACGGGCCCAGACCCGGGTGGAGTTAATGTCGGACGTGCGATGCGAAGCCATGTAGATTGCCGATGGAATAAAGTTCGCCAAAAGTAAAGGAGCAAGCCCCATCATGGAGCCGCCCCCGATTACCGCTTGAGCCGCTTGGCACTGACTCTTAAAACCCGTTTACGATCTCGCGAGCCAGGGCGAGACAAGGCGAAAACCGCTGAGAAAGCGGAGTGTACACACGGTACATGAGCATTTCGAAGCGGCACTCACCATGGGCCGTCTCACGACGCGCAACAGATCGTAAACAGGTTCTTAGAGCTTGAGGAAATGCTCGCGGTAGTAACGCAACTCCTCAATGGATTCCAGAATATCCGCCAGCGCCTCGTGTTTGCCGCGCTTGACCACGCCGCGCGCCACTTCCGGCTTCCAGCGCTTGCACAGCTCTTTCAAGGTAGACACATCCAGGTTGCGATAGTGGAAATACTCCTCCAGCTTGGGCATCCAGCGCACCATGAATCGGCGGTCCTGATGAATGGTGTTGCCGCACATCGGCGTGATCCGCGGCGGCACGTACTGAGCCATGAAGTCCAGCAGTATCTGCTCGGCCTCGGCTTCGCCCAAGGTGGAGGCCTTGACCTTCTCGATCAGGCCGCTTTTACCATGGGTGTTCTTGTTCCAGTCGTCCATGCCGTCCAACACCTCGTCCGGCTGGTGGATCACCAGCACCGGCGATTCCGCCACCACGTTCAGTTGGCTGTCGGTAACGATCATCGCGACTTCGATGATGCGGTCGGTCTCAGGATTCAGGCCCGTCATTTCCATGTCGAGCCAGATGAGGTTCATTTGATCTTGTGTCATACTTGCCAATCTTTGCAAAACCCTGCCATTTTCCTTCATTGCCGCGCTGGCGGCAAACCTGACAGCAGATAACGGACTCCGATGACCGAGGCATTCAGCTCTCTCTTCCTGGCCGCGCTGGCGGCCACCCTCGCGCTAAAACTCTGGCTAGGCTGGCGTCATGCCCGCCACATCGCCCGCCACCGCGCGGAAGTGCCCGCGGCTTTCCGCGACGCCATCACCTTGCAACAACATCAGTTGGCCGCCGATTATTGCATCGCCAAAACTCGCTTCAGCCTGTTTTCCGCCTTGCTGGACAGTCTGGTGATCCTGGCGCTGACCTTTGGCGGCGTGCTGCAGTACTTGGCCGGCATCGCCGCCAACGCCAGCGCCTCGCCGCTGCTGTCCGGCCTGCTACTGATCGTGGGCGTATCGGTGCTGACCGGCTGCATCAGCTTTCCGCTCAGCCTATACTCCACCTTCGGCATCGAGGCCCGCTTCGGCTTCAACAAAACCACGCCCAGGTTGTTCATCATCGACCAGATCAAGGGCCTGCTGCTAGGCGCCGCCATCGGCTTGCCTCTGGTGACGCTGATTCTGTGGCTGATGGACATCTCCGGTCCGCTGTGGTGGCTGTGGGTGTGGCTGGTCTGGACCGGCTTCCAGCTACTGATGGTGGCGCTCTACCCCACGCTGATCGCCCCGCTGTTCAATAAGTTCTCACCGCTGCAAGACCTGGAACTCAAGGCTCGCATCGAAGCGCTGCTGCAACGCGCCGGCTTCAAAAGCCAGGGTGTGTTCGTGATGGACGGCTCGCGCCGCTCCAGCCACGGCAACGCCTACTTTACCGGCTTCGGCGCCGGCAAGCGCATTGTGTTTTTCGATACCCTGCTGGGGCAACTGGACCACGCAGAGATCGAGGCGGTGCTGGCGCATGAGCTGGGCCACTTCAAGCGCCGCCACATCGCCAAGCGCATCGCGCTAGCCTTTGCGCTGTCACTGGGCTTCCTGTTCCTGCTAGGCCAATTGCTGGATGCGCCGTGGTTCTACGCCGGCCTGGGCGTTTCCACGCCCAGCACCGCAATGGCGCTCATCCTGTTCTTCACCGCAGTACCGGCCTTCACCTTTCCGTTCACGCCGCTGTCCAGCAGCCTGTCGCGCCGCCACGAATACGAGGCCGACGAATTTGCCGCCAACGAAACCGACGCAGGCAAACTGGTGTCGGCCCTGGTCAAACTCTATCGCGACAACGCGTCCACGCTGACGCCGGACCCGCTGCACTCCGCCTTTTACGACTCGCACCCGCCCGCCGCGCTGCGCATCAACCATCTACAAGGAAACCGCTGACATGAACCTGCTTGAACTGTCCTGCGAAGCCCAACACGGCGCCAACCCGCTGGCCGCCAGCACCGTCAATCAATTGATGGGCTCGCTGCCCGACTGGAACATCCGCGGCATCGAACTAACCAAAACCTTCCCCTTCGCCGACTTCCACGACACCATGGCTTTCGTCAACGCGCTGGCCTGGATCGCCCATCGCGAAGACCACCACCCGGACATGTCCGTGCATTACAACCGCGTCGTCGTCAACTTCAGCACCCACGACGCCGGCGGCCTGACACTGAACGACTTCATCTGCGCGGCCAAGACCGAAGCGCTTCTGGCTCGCCCATGACAGGTCAGACTGGACAAATCATCCGCAGCCACGGCCGCCGTTTCATCGTCGAATCCGAGGGCCAAGTTTACGATTGCACCACCCGCGGCAAGCGCGTCGACTTCGCCTGCGGCGACTGGGTGGACATTCTGGTGCAAAACAAGGAACAGGCGGTCATCGAGCGCTCGCAGGAGCGCCGCAGCCTGCTCTATCGCCAGGACGACTGGAAAACCAAGGTCATCGCCGCCAATGTAACCCGCATCCTGTTCGTGATCGCCGCGGTGCCCAGCCCCAACGAGGAGTTGCTGGGCCGCTGCCTGATCGCGGCGGAAGCCGGCGACATCGACCCCGTCATCGTGGTCAACAAGGCGGACTTGCCGGAAACCGCGAGCTTGCTGCTCAAACTGGACCTGTACCGGCGCCTGGGCTACCAGGTGGTCACCCTGTCCGCCAAGCAGGATGTCGCGCCGTTGCTGCCGCTGCTGCAAGGCCAGACCAGCGTTTTCGTCGGCCAGTCCGGCATGGGCAAATCCACGCTGACCAATGCGCTGCTGCCGGACGCCAACGCCCGCATCGGCGACATCTCCACCGCCTTGGACTCCGGCCGCCACACCACCACCCACGCCACGCTCTACCATCTGAACGCGGACAGCCACCTGATTGATTCCCCCGGCTTGCAAGAGTTTGGCCTCAAGCATTTGAAGGCCGCGGAACTGACCCGTTACTTCCCGGAAATGCGCCCGCTGATAGGTCAATGCCGCTTTCACAATTGTTCGCACCGCGTGGAACCGAACTGTGCCATCATGACCGCATGTGAATCCGGCGCCATCGTCAAGTCCCGGCTGTCTTTGCTGCAGCGTCTAACGGATGAACTTTCACCATCCAAGCCGTGACGAAAGGTATGCGTACTTTCCATTCACATACACGGGTAATTCATTTATCCTAAAAAACTGAAAGTCGTATCGCATAAGCATATCCAGACAGACAGCTAATAAGGAGCCAGCACCATGACTAAGCGAATCGCACTCGTAACCGGCGGCATGGGCGGTATTGGCACCGCCATCTGCAAAGCCCTCGCTGAAAGCGGTCACATCGTAGTCACCACCTACAGCAAGCCTGGCCGAGAGCAAGCCTGGCTCGCCGACATGAAGGGGCTGGGACTGAAGGATATCCACGCCTATCAATGCGATGTCACCGACACCGCAGCCTGCAAGGGACTGGCCGAAAAGGTGGCCAAAGACCTGGGGCCGATCGACGTGCTGGTCAATAACGCCGGCATCACCCGCGACTGCAGCTTCAAGAAGCAGACCAAGGAAGACTGGGACGCGGTGCTGCGCACCAATCTGGATTCGCTGTTCAATATGACCAAACCGGTGGTGGACGGCATGAGCGACCGCGGCTTCGGCCGCATCATCAACATTTCGTCGATCAACGGCCAGAAGGGCCAGTTCGGCCAAACCAACTACTCCGCGGCCAAGGCCGGCATGCACGGTTTCACCATGGCCTTGGCGCAGGAAGTGGCGCGCAAGGGCGTGACCGTCAACACCATTTCGCCCGGCTACATCGCCACTGATATGGTGATGGCGGTGGCGGAAGACGTCCGCAACAAGATCATCGCCCAGATTCCGGTGGGCCGCTTGGGCAAGCCCGAGGAAATCGCCGCCTTGGTGACCTTCCTCGCCTCCGAACAGGCGGGCTTCATCACCGGCGCCAACGTGGCGATGAACGGCGGCCAGCACATGATGTAAACCGGGCCGCCGCCCGCCATGCGACGCCGCCCCGCCGGGCGGCGTTTTCTTTTTGTCCGTCCGCTGTGTATGCTATCGCCTTCCCAAGCCACACCCCGACATACCCATGGCAGAACACCTGATCGTCCACGGCGCAGACAAACAAGAGCGCTACCAAACCCTATTGCCGCAGGCGCTGGCGCTGATTGAATCCGAGACGGACCAAATCGCCGCGCTGGCCAATCTCTGCGCCGCCTTGCACAGCAGCTTTGATTGGCTGTGGACCGGCTTTTATCTGGTCAAGGACAAACAATTGGTGCTAGGTCCCTTCCAGGGCCCAATCGCCTGCACCCGCATCCCCTTCGGCAAAGGCGTGTGCGGCAGCGCCTGGCAGGCCGGCGCCACCCTGGTGGTGGAAGATGTCGACGCCTTTCCCGGTCATATCGCCTGCTCATCCAGCGCGCGCTCGGAAATCGTGGTGCCGGTCCGCAACGCCGACGGCGAAGTGGTCGCGGTGCTGGACGTGGACTCCAGCGAACTAGCCAGCTTCGACGCGGTGGACGCCGAATACCTGGAACGCATCGCGGCGGGTCTTACCCGCCTGTTTTAAGACCCGCTAACAAAACCCCTGATCCTGCGTTGCGCCTCCTTGTCGTACCACTTGCACTGCCTGCGTCGGCGCGCCTTGGCTCAGGTTCTCTGCGAGGTTTTGTTAGCGGCTCTAAGAACCTGTTTACGATCTCGCGAGCTAAGGCGAGACAAGGCGGAAACGAGCGAAAAAGCGGGATGTACAGGTGGCGCATGAACATTTCGAAGCGGTTTTCAACGCCGTATCGCCGACGCGCGGCAGATCGCAAACAGGCTCCAAGCGCTTGCCGCGCTTCAGTGATAAGGCGCTGGAAACACCTTCCGGCCATGAAAAAGCGCGCCGACAGGCGCGCTTTTTCATTATCAGACCGGCTTAACCGGCTAGAGCTGCAAACGCATTGAATCGCGCCCCTCCCGAGGCCGCAACCAAACTCGCCCCGCCAGCTCCAAAATCCAAAACACGACCAGACCGGACAGAATGGACAGATTTTTGCCCGTAACCATAGCCAGCAAGCCCTGCCAGAAAGATCCAGCGTCCGCCCAGCACAATCCACACCACACGAACAAGGCCAGCAAGGAGATCAGCGCCGGGGCGCGGTAGTATTCGCCGAAAGTCATATTGCCTCCAATAAAGACAATCCTATCTCGACAAACTAACAAAGCCCGCTACAAGCGACATCGTGGCAAGCACTTAGTAGAAACACGCGTCCGGAGCGCAGTTAGCCTAATAGGGGCAATTGCAGCTGCCGGCCCAACCACTCGCGCAAGCCGGCCTCGTCCAACGTCAACAGCTCCTGACGCGAGACGGCCAGCAACTCCACCAGACGCGCCAGTTGCCGCTCGGCGCCCAGATTCATCTCTCCGGCCAGCCGGCTGTTCTCGCTGGCCATGTCCAGCAAGCGTGCCGAGGTCTGTTCCAATTGCACAGCCTGCCTCAGCGCGTCCTGCTCCAAAGCCGCGTTGCGCCCTTCCAGCCACTCCAGCCTCGCCTCCAGCCTGCCGTTGTCTCGCTCGCGCTCCGCGAGGCGGTCGCGCCACTCCCCCTCCAGTCGAGTCCGCTCGCGCCGGCTTTGTTGCAAAGCCTCTTCCTGGCGGGCCTGCGCCTGTTGCATGGCCCGGCGCTCCTCTTCCATTTGCTCGTAAAGCCTCAGCCGCAAACCTTCCAGACGCTCATAAGCCAGGGACTCGCGTCTGGCGGCTTCTTCGCGCGCCTCCTGCACCTTCTGCTCCGCGCGCTCCTCAAGCTCCTGCTGACGCTGCTCAGCCTGACGCCTGACCTCGGCCATTTCCTTCCGGGCCTGCTCCAGCCTCGCCTCCTGCTCCCGCCCCGCCCGCTCCAACATCTGACGCCGGGTTTCCTCTCCCTGCAAGCGTCCTTCCAGGTCCGCCAGCCGCGCGGCCCGCAACTCTAGCTCACGCAAGGCGGATTGCAGCTCGGCCTGGCGCGCAGCCAAGCTATCCTTTAGCTCTCGAGTCTCCGCCGCGGCCTGCGCCACTGCGGTTTCCGCGTCCTGACGCAAAGACTCCAGCCGCCCGTCCGCTTCGTCGCAGGCCCGCTGCCATACCTGTTCGAAAGCTTCGGCCAGGCCGGCCGGCCAATCCGGCCGCCGTGACGAGATCGCCACCCGCGACAAAAACTCCTGTCGCCATTCTTTCAAGGTGTTGTTGATCGTCGTGTTGGAGCCCGCGCCGATTCTGGCCCGAACCTCCAGCACCGTCGGCCATACGCCCTCGCCCACCAGCTCGAACGCCGCCTGCCGGATACGCGAATAAATGTCTGTCGCCATGCCTGAAAATGCTCGTTTATCGTGGCCGACATTCTAGCAAAGCGGCACTTTAAAATATATTACGTATTACATTTGAAATTTAACAATTGGCGCTCACATGCACGGCAAGAGTCGGCAAAAGAAAAAGGGCGGCGCGTCGCCTGGCGACGCCCACCCCTCCTGCTAACCCCTCGCCTTAGAACCTGTTCACGATCTCGCGAGCAAGAGCGAGACAAGGCGAAAACGAGCGAAAAAGCGGAATGTACTCGTGGCACATGAGCATTTCGAAACGGCCCTCACCATGCGACGTCTCACGACGCGCAGCAGATCGTAAACAGGTTCTTAGCCGCGCGCGGCCTCGCCCACGAAGATTTCCACTCGCCTGTTCTTCGCCCGCCCCGCCGCGCTGGCGTTGCTAGCCACCGGCTCATGCGATCCGCGGCCAGTAATGCTGATCCGCCCCTCGGCCACGCCACGCGCGGTCAGATAGTCGCGCGTAGCACGAGCACGGTTTAGCGATAGCGGGTCGTTGACCGCATTGGAACCGGTATTATCGGTATGGCCAACGATGCTCACCGTGGTCACCGGATTCTGATTCAAGGTGGCGGCGAAGCGATCGAGAATCGGCCGCAGATTGGGCTTGATATCGTAACGCCCCACGTCGAAAGACACATCGCTGGGAATATCCAGCTTCAGTTGATTGTCGGCGGTCTGGCTGACGCTAACGCCGGAACCCTTGGTCGCTTGCTCCATCGCGGCCTTCTGCTCCTGCATGTGCTTGGACCACAAATAACCGCCGCCAGCGCCCAGCGCCGCGCCCAAGGCCGCCCCGGTGGCCGCGCTACGGCCCGGATTGCCTCCCGCGGTCAGGCCGCCCAGCACCGCGCCGGCCACGGCCCCAATTGCCGCGCCGGCACCGGTGTCCTTCTGTGTTTCGGACATATTCGCGCAGCCGGACAGGCTGCCGCTGCCCAGCGCCAATGCAACAAACATCACGATCAGTTTATTCATGCCCGGATCCTTTCCATTCAGTCCATTATCCGCGCCAGCTCATGCGGAACGCGCTTTCAGCATATACCCATTACGCCGCGGCCACCGCGCGCCCCGGCCAAAAGGCAGGCGCAATCGACGACGCCTGCGCGACAAAACGCTTGATTCGGCAGCTAAAGCCTTCCCTTGCCGCGTCAATCCGCGTACCATCGCGCCTCGCTTTACGGGAGGGAATATGAACACGCAGACTACGGCCCGCGCCTGCGGCATTGACTTTGGCACATCCAACTCCACCGTGGGATGGCTGCGCCCGAACCAAGCCACTCTACTGACGCTGGAGGACGGCAAGATCACCTTGCCCTCGGTGGTTTTCTTCAACTACGAGGAGGATCATTCCGTGTTCGGCCGGCTGGCGCTTCAGGAATACATGGAAGGCTACGAAGGCCGACTGATGCGTTCGCTGAAAAGCCTGCTGGGCTCCAACCTGATCGACAGCCAGACTGAAGTGCAAGGCAAGGCGCTTCCCTTCCGCCACCTGCTCAGCCTGTTCATCCAGGAGCTGAAATTGCGCGCCGACCGCGCTGCCGACCGCCCGTTCGAACAAGTGGTGCTGGGCCGACCCGTCCACTTTGTCGACGACAACCCCAAGGCCGACGCAGAAGCGGAGTCGACGCTGGGCGAGATTGCGCGCCAGGTCGGTTTCAAAGAAGTGTCCTTCCAGTTCGAACCCATCGCAGCAGCCTTCGACTACGAAGCCCGGCTGGACCGCGAAGAGCTGGTGCTGATCGTCGACATCGGCGGCGGCACCTCGGACTTCACCCTGATCCGGCTGGCGCCCGAGCGCCATCGCCTGGACGAGCGCCGCGACGACATCCTCGCCACCGGCGGCGTGCATATCGGCGGCACGGACTTCGACAAGCAATTGAGCCTGCACGGCGTAATGCCCCTGTTCGGCTTCAAAAGCCGCTTGCGCAATAACGCGGAGATGCCGTCCAGCCAATATTTCAACCTGGCCACCTGGCACACCATCAATTTCGCCTACACCCGCAAAGCCTGGATGGACCTGCAAGACGTGCATCGCGATGCCGCGCAACCCCAGGTTCTGGATCGACTGTTCCGCCTGATCCAAGACCGCGCCGGCCACCGGCTGGCAATGCAGGTGGAAGCCGCCAAGATCGCGCTGTCGGACGAAGCCTTCCACCAGTTGGACCTCGGCCACATAGAAGCGGGCCTGCGCTGCGAGTTGAGCCGCGATCAGTTCAACCAGAGCATCGACGCGATGCTGACCCAGATTGGCGCCACCGTGCGGCAATTGCTAACGGACGCCTGCACCCAGGCCGGCGACATCGACACTGTCTTCTTCACCGGCGGCTCCAGCGGCGTGCCGGCGCTGCGCGACAGCATCAAGCGCCTGCTGCCCCAAGCCCGTCACGTAGAGGGCGACCTGTTCGGCAGCATCGGCAGCGGCCTGGCGATCGAGGCGGCTAAACGCTACGGCTAAGAACCTGTTTACGCTCTCGCGAGCAGGGGCAAAATCTCAAACAGACGCCAAACCCATGCTTCAATAGAAAAAGGCCGGGCAATTTGCCCGGCCTTTTGCATGTCCGTTCCGCTTCAAGCATCGGGCTTGCCGCCCGCCGCCTTCTTACCCTTGCGCCGCGCCTCCGGCGGCAGCTCGAATTCAAACAGCTGAGCGGTGCGCCCGGTTTGCGATTGACAGGCTATCATCAGCGCGCGATTGATCGCCTCCTTCTTGCTGACGCCCCACCACTCTATCATCTTGTCCAGGGACTTCTGCGCGTCGCGGCTCAGCTCCACCGTCACCGACAGCTCCTGCAGACGACTGCGGCGCAGTTCGCGGCTGCGGCGCTTGCGCTCGGCCACGGTCATCGCGCGCTCGCCCAAGGGCTTGCGCCCCGGCTTTTTGCGGACGCCGCCAATCAGATCGAAGGTGTAGTGATCGCAAGGATCTTTCATGGCTTGAGTGACGGGTCACAGTCGTTGCTGAAGAGGGGCGCAAGGATAGCACAAAGCAAGCCCTGACGGGCATATCGCGCGTTCCGGCCGCAAAATATCCCATCGCGATGCGGCCGGCACAAAAAAACCCCGGCCTGGTGCCGGGGCAGACTCAATCAGCCGCCCTGAAGGCTGATCGAAAGCGACTCTACAGTTCCAGCATAGCCCTTGTTTCGGCTTTGCACAGCCCGCTTTGACGAAGCAGGATCTGTTTCAGTCGCTGCCGAACTCCCGCTCCAGTTCCGCCAAGGCCTGACGCGTCACCCGCACCGGCATCAAGGCCCGACGCAAAGGCTGAGCCTGCCCCAGCACCAGTTCCTCGAACTCCAGCTTGGTGGCGTCCTCGCCGGGCGCATCCTGCTTCACCCCCATGCGGTTCAAGTACAAGGTCCGCCATTCCAAGCGGAAATAATCCGCAGGATGCTCCAACACATGGCGCACGGTTTCCAACAGGCCCTCGAGACTCAGCGCTCCGCGCGCCTCGCGCAACTGCGGCTTGATCTCTTCCATGCGTCGCTGCACCCCTTCGCAGGTGTCAGGCAGAGGAGATCCATCCGAGGCCCCATCCACCACGGTGCCGGCCTCGCAACGCAGCACGCTCAAACGCAACTGTAGCCGCGACATCTCGTTGTCCAGCGTCTGACGCAGCTGCTCCAGCAAGCTCAAGCGCCGCGCAATCACCGTGGTCAGCATCTCCTCGCTGCGCCGCGCGCTGCTCTCGCGCAGCAGCTCGCGCGACGCGCAGGGCATCGCCAAGCGATGGCCGTCAAAGCTCACCACTTGCTGCGGCACCTCGCGCCGCAACTCTCCCCCCTCCATCGCCACGCCCAGGCGGCCGGTTTCGCTGCGCACCATCGACAGTAAAGCCCAGGCCTCGTCGCCCTGGCTGGCGGACAAGAAAAAGTTGCGCAGGGGCTCGCTCTGCCGCAGGCAGGACAGCAGGCTGGCCGGTCCGGAAAACAACAAACCCAACCTCGGGTCCTGCGCAAAGCCGCGCAAGGATAATTCCAGCGGCTCCGGCATTCGGTTCGGCAACTCGGACAGATAAGCCTGGGTAACGCGCATGCCCGGCGCCAGCGCCTCCAGATAGCCGGGAGTCAGGCGCAAGCGCTTGTCCGTGCCGTCGATCAGGCACTCTATCGCCTGCGTCAACTCCCGCTGCTGCTGCCGGCTTTCGGCATCCAGCCCCCATCTTTGCAACAAGCGCCCTAACATGCGTCCCCCTCTAGGCACCTGTTCACGATCCGCTTCGCGACGCGGCGCGCACGCCGTCTCGCCCTTGCTCGCAAGATCGTCAACACGTTCTAACAGCCGACCATCCGGCCGGATTAAAATGATTCGTCGTCGCGCAGATAGCGCCATTGGCCGGTGGGCAGATTGCCCAGCTTGACCTTGCCGATGCGAATCCGCTTCAGACCCACCACGCGCAGCCCCACCAGCTCGCACATGCGGCGAATCTGGCGTTTCTTGCCTTCGCGCAGCACAAAGCGCAACTGGTCCTCGTTCTGCCATGCCACCGTGGCAGGCAGCAATTTTTTACCATCCAGCTCCAGACCATGATTGAGCAGACGCAAACCTTCGTCGGAAAGTTCGCCTTCCACGCGCACCAGGTACTCCTTGTCCACGCTGGAGTTCTCGCCGATAAGCTGCTTGGCCACTCGGCCGTCCTGGGTCAGGATCAGCAGGCCCACCGAGTCGATATCCAGACGGCCGGCCGGCGCCAGCCCTTTCAAATGCTGCGGGGAAAACCGGCGACGGCTCTTGTCCTCCGTCCACTGGTTCTCCGGCTTGACCAGCACCACCGCCGGCTCGTAGCCGTCCTCGGCTTGTCCGGACACATAGCCCATGGGTTTGTTCAATAGGATGGTGACGCGCGAGGCCTGCGCGTCCTGGGCCTTCTTATCCACCTCGATCAGATTGTGCGGCAGCACTTTCTGTCCGAGAACGGCCACCTCGCCGTCCACTTTCACCCACCCTTGTTCGATATAGCTATCGGCCTCGCGGCGCGAGCACAGCCCCAACTCGGCCATGCGTTTCGACAGGCGCACTGGTTCCATCATTTCGTTCCGTAATAAAAAAAGCGGCTTGCGACCGCTGCGGCGCCCGCCCCGTCTCTTCAACCCAAGACAGGCGACCGGGCAACCCGCAACCACCGGCAAGTCCGCTGTTGCATTTGGCCGTATTGTAGGGGATGCCGCCGCAACTGGCTACGCGGCATCCGCGCCGCCCTTCAGCGCTCGTCCGGCAGCGGCTGGTTCAGCAAGCCGGTGCCCCGCACTTCCTCGCGGGTGGACAGCCGCCATTGCAGCACCTTGCCGCCGGGGTCGAACAGTAGCACCAGCTCTTTGTCGAAGCGATTCTGCGCGCCGATCAAGGGCGCCAGATCAGTGAAGTTCTGCAATTGCGCCCGGTACTGGATGTAACTGTAGACCCACAGTTCGCGCTCATTAGCGAACTTGATCTTGTCCTGCGGCTCGCCAAAAGCCGCCAGCACTTCGTGCCGCCCGCCGCCGCGCTGCAACACGCGCTTCACCGCTGGCTCATCCACGCCCTCCAAATGCTGGCTGCCGTTGCTGACGCACGCGCTCAGCCAGCAAGCGCAACCCAAGGCCAATATCCATCCCAACCTCATTTGCCGCCCTCCGCCACCATGGGTTCCAGCTCCACCAGGGCGTCATCGGACCACTCGCCCACCTCCAGCGGCACCGAGTACAAATATTCGCGCGGATACGGCCACTGGAAAAACGGCGTAAACGGTTCGGCGCGGCCATACAGCCAGATCGCCGGCAGGGTGAACTGCCGGCCGCCCTCCTGCAGCGTGACGCTGAACACCGGCTTGTCCGCGATGAATAGATACTGGGCGCTCCCTTGCTCATAGGGGTTCTTCTCCCCCTGCAAGCGCGTCAGCCCTTTGAGCATGGCCTCGCCCAAGACCACCGAGGCGCGCCGCGCGCACGCCACCACATCATCCTGACACGTGGCATTGGGCGGCGGCAGGCAGGCTATTTTGCGCTCATCGCGCAGACTGACCCGACCCTGCGCGCCCACCAGGCACTCCAACCGCAAATCGCCCAGTCGCCGGACGTTGGCCGGCAGGCCGCTGCTGCGCACCACCGGCCGCCAGCTCAGCTCCGCGGGCGACAAGCTGGCCACCAGCCAGGCGTTGCGCCGTTCCAGCCCCGACAGTTGCGCCATGGTGAAGCTGTTGTCGCCGGCCAGGCGCACCAGCCCCCTGATGTTGCCGCCATCGCGCCAAGACAGGCTCACGCCCTGCCGCGGCGGGTGCGGATAAAGGCGGTAGCGCAGCTCGGCGCCCGGAGCCAGCGCGCGGAAGGCGTCAAACACCTCCCTGCCCTTGGCCAACTCGGCATACGCATACACAGACTCCTTGCCTTGGGCGCGCAAACGCCGGGGCGTCTCGGCAGCCAGCGCGCCGGTCGCCAGCATGGCCAGCATAAGAGCAATGCAAGAGCGCCTTTTTCCATTCGGCATTGCCACCCCCTTCTAATTTAAAAAGCATTAAAGCAACCAAACAATATGCGTATTCGATTTTATTTTGTTGCGGCCTGAACAACAATGCACAACATTTCATTACAATGGCAAACAGCGAAAAGGCCCCACCATTCCATGCAAATTTCAGGAGGCAGACATGATCTGTTTCAAAGAATATGAAGACTACGATGGCATCGGCCTGGCCCAGCTGATCGCCCGCGGCGAGATTGCCGCCAGCGAGGCGACGGCGGCCGCCCAAGCCAGGCTGGAACGGTGGAATCCGGCGCTGAACGCGGTGTGCCTGCCGCTGCCGGAACTAGCCCAAACGCAATTGGCGCAGCCGCAGGGCGGCGGCCCGCTCGCTGGCAGCCCAGTCTTGATCAAGGACTTGCTGGCCGATATCGCCGGCGTCCCCACCCGCAACGGCAGCCGCCTGTTTGACGGCTATACCGCGCCGCGCGACGCAGACATTATCCAGCGCTACCGCCAGGGCGGCCTGATCTTCATCGGCAAAACCGCCACCCCGGAACTGGGCCTCAGCCCCTACACCGAATCCGAAGTCTACGGCCTCAGCCGCAACCCCTGGGATCTGAGCCGGACGCCCGGCGGCTCCAGCGGCGGCTCGGCGGCCGCGGTGGCCGCCGGCATCGTGCCCATCGCCCACGGCGGCGACGGCGGCGGCTCCATCCGCATCCCCGCCTCCAACTGCGGCGTGTTCGGCCTCAAGCCCACCCGGGGCCGCGGCCCGGCCGGGCCGGACTACAGCGAGGGCTGGCAAGGCCTGGTCTGCCAACACGCGTTGACGCGCAGCGTGCGCGACAGCGCGGCAATGCTGGATTTGCTGGCCGGCGGTCCGCGCGGCGGCGAGGCTTATTACTGGCCTGCGCCGGAGCAAAGCTTCTTCGCCGCGCACCAACGCGAGCCCGGCAAACTGCGCATCGCCTGGAGCAAGCGCCCCATTCTGGGCGGCGCGCTGCACCCGGATTGCGCCGCCGCGCTGGACGGCGCATTGGCCTTGCTGGCCGATCTGGGGCATAAGGTGGAAGAAGCGGCGCCGCCGTTGGCGTCTCCGGAGGAGTACAACCGCGCCATGCTGACGATCATCTGCGGGGAAATGGCGGGACTGGTGCGCGACATCGAGCACCGCACCGGCAAGCCGGCGCGTCACGAGCAACTGGAGGCGGCCAGCTGGGCGCTGGCGCGCTACGGCGAGCGCCTCAGCGCCGGTGAGCTGGCCTGGGCGCGCGGTTTCGCCTGGGAGCAGGCCAGGATCATGGAGACCTTTCATCAGCGCTACGACGTGCTGGCGACCCCTACGCTGAATCAGCCGCCCGCCCTGGTCGGCGGCCTGGGGCCCAGCGCGGCCGAGGCCGCGATCTCGCGCTGGATGCTGGGCAAGCTGGGCTGGGACTGGACCTTGCGCTTCGGTCAGTTGATCCCGGCCATCTCGCGCCGCCTGATGGAGTACCTGGGCTGGACCATTCCCTTCAATATGAGCGGACAGCCCGCGATGAGCGTGCCGCTGCACTGGAATCAGGCGGGGCTGCCCATAGGCGTGCAATTCGTCGCGCGCTGCGGCGACGATCTCACGCTGCTTCAACTCGCGCGCCAGCTGGAACAGGCGCGTCCATGGGCGCACCGGCGTCCGCCGGCGCCGCCTAGCCCTTGAATCCCGCCAGGGCGGGCCCCAGCTCGTCGGCCACGCGGCGGCTCAGCTCGGTCACCAGCGCCTGCAGGCCGGCCACGGCCGCTGCCGCGTCATTCGTCGCCAAGGGCCGGCTCTGCTGGAAATAACCGCTGGCCAGCGGTTTCTTGTCGCCCTGTGCCGGCAGGGCCTGCCACGCCACTTCCAGCGAGGCGTCGCGCCCCGGCCTCAGCCGCAGTTGGCGCACATCCAGCAATAAGCGGACATCCCCTCCGCCCATGCCCGGCTGCGGATAAGCGTACACGCTGGCCAAGCCCAGAGCGCGGGACACATCCGCCGCCACGGCTTGCGTCAGCATGCGGTCCAGCGGCCCGGCCCAGCGCTGCAGATCCAGCAACTCGACATTGCCTACCGCATCCTCCACCACTAGTTGCGGCCGCTCCAGCCCGGCCGGCAGCGAGGCTGGACCCACCATGACGCTGACGCCTTGCGCGGGATTGGCCGCCGCCGGCAGCGCCGGCCGCAGCTGGTGAAAGGTGGTGGGCGGCGAGGCGCAGGCGCTCAGCAGCGCCAGCATGATCAGACTCAACGCGATGGACTTCATTTTTTCTCTCCCTTGCCGCGTATCAACGCCTCCGGATGGCGGTCCAGGTAATCGGCCAGTGCGCGGAAGCTGCGCGCGGTTTCCGACACCTCTTGCGCGGCGGCGCGCACGTCCTGCTGCAGCGGCGAATCCGCCTGCATCGCCTGACGCGTACTTTCCAACGTCTTTTGCAGGTCCTCCAGCGTTTTCACCGCCTGCGGCAACACCTTGCCGTCCATGTTCTCGGACAGTTTGCGCATGCCGTCCAGCGTCTGGTGCAGCGATTTCAACGATTGATTCAATTCCGCGCCTATGCTGTCGAACGGCACCTTGTCCAGGCGGCGCGCAATGCGCTGCAACACCCGCTGCAGCTCTTCCAGGTCGCCCGGCAGCGTCGGCAGCTCGGTCATGCCGTTGCGCACCGACACCTTGGCCGGCTTGGCCTCGGGGAAGAAGTCCAGCGCCACGTAAAGCTGACCGGTGATCAGGCTGCCGGAGCGCAGTTGAGCGCGCAGGCCGTTGCGCACCAGCGACTCCACGGAAATCTTGGCCGACAGGCTGTGGTCGCCGGACAGGGTGTTGAGCCGGCTGGGATAGGTGCGGATATCCACCGTCATGTCGAAGTCCTTGCGCGCCGGCGCGTATTCGATGCCGATGGCGGTGACCTCGCCAAATGTAATCCCGCGGAAATCCACCGGCGCGCCCACGGTCAGGCCCCGCACCGACTGACGGAACTTCAGTCGGAAGGATTGGGTTTCGCGGTCGCGGTTCTGCAGCGCCTTCTCTCGGGTTTCGTTGAGCAAGAATAAGTATTTGGCGTCAGGCCCCTTGTCCGGCCCATCGCTAAGCGGAGTTTCGAAGGCGATGCCGCCCAAGGCGATCGCCGCCAATGACTGGGTATTGACGCTCAAACCGTTGGCGCCGATGGCCACGTCGATGCCGCTGGCGTGCCAAAAGCGGCTGTTGACGGTAACGAAGTGATCGTAAGGCGCGTTAATGAAAACCGACAGCTTCACCGCGCTGCCCGCCGGGTCCAGTTCATAGCCCACCACCTGCCCCACCGGCACGCGCCGGAAATAGACCGGCGAGCCGGCGTTGAGCGAGCCCAGGTTGTCGGAACGCAACACGAACATCTTGCCCGGCAAGTCCGCGTTGATGATGGGCGGCACTTCCAGACCCTTGAACTCGGTGCGGCGCTCCTTGCTCTTGCCCACGTCCATGCCGATGTAGGAGCCGCCCAGCACCGTGCCCAGACCAGACACGCTGCCGCCGGAAATACGGGGCCGAACCACCCAGAAGCGGCTGTCCGCCACCAGGTAATCGTCCACCTTCTTGCTCAGCTCCGCGGTCACCAGAATGGATTGACGATCCGGGCTCACCGACACCGCCTTTACCTCGCCGATCTCCACGTCCTTGTACTTGATCCGGGTCTTGCCGGCTTCCAGCCCTTCCGCGTTCTGAAAGGCGATGGTGATGGTGGGCCCGCGCGACAAGACCGCGTTCACCGCCAGCCAGCCGCCGATCACCGCCGCCACCACAGGAATCAGCCACACCAGCGACGGCGACCAGCGCCGCCGCTTCACCGGCACCGCGGCCGGCAAATCCTCGCCGGCTGCGGCCGGGTTTTCGGGTTGATCACTGCTCATCGTCTTCCTTTACCTGATCCCAGATCAGCCTGGGATCGAAACTCATCGCCGCCACCATGGTCAGCACCACCACCGCGCCAAAAGCTATGGCCCCCGGCCCGGCCTTGATCGACGCCAGCGACTGCCATTGCACCAATGCCACCATCAGGGCCACCACGTAAATATCCAACATCGACCACGGGCCTATCACCTCCACCACCCGATACAACCGCGTCCGCTGCCGCGGCGCCCAGCCGGAACCCAACTGTACCGTCGCCAGCAATAACAACAAGGCCAGAATTTTCAACAGCGGCACCAGCACGCTGGCGGTGAATACCACCAGCGCCAGCGGCCAGGAGCCGGACTTCCACAAATACACTACCCCGCTCATGATGGTGTCGTTCTGCATGCCCATGATGGTGGAGGTTTCCATGATAGGCAGCAGGTTGGCGGGCAGATAGGCCACCATCGCCGCCAGCAGCAGAGCCCAGCTGCGCTGCAGGCTGTGCGGCTTGCGCGAGTGCAGAGCGGCATGGCAGCGCGGGCAGGATTGAGCGCCTTCGCCGGCGCGGCATAACAAGCCACATCCGTGACACAGCCACAGGCCGGACTGGACGGCGGTTTTCACGCGGTAGCCCGACATTGCTGATAACGCTCCCACAAATCTTCCGGATTGAAACGGCTGGCGGTGGCCGCCATCAGCATGATCAAGGCGAACAAGGCCATCAGGCCCACGCCCACGTGCACGGTGGCCAGGCTGACCAGCTTCACCAAAGACACCAGGATGCCCAACAGAAACACCTCCACCATGCACCACGGACGGGTCAATATCTTCAGCCGCATCAGCCAGGGAAAGCCGCGCGGCACATGACCGAAGGCCAGCGGCAGCCGCACGTAAAGCATGCTGCCCAGCTCCAGCGACGGCATCACAATGCCGGTGAACATCACCAGCATGGCCACCGACAGCATGCCCTGGCGCTCCAGAGCCACCACCGTCTGCCACAAGGTGGCCGCGCTGCGGGCCCCGGCGGCCTCCAGCGTCACCACCGGATAGACGTTGGCCAACAGAAAGGCGATCACCCCGGTCAACAGCAAGGCCAGTTCGGCATCCTGTCGCTGCGCGCCGTAATGGCGCACCAGCGCGCCGCAGCGCGGGCAGCAGGCCCGCCCCTCGCCCCTCAACGGCACCCGCATCAGCAAGTCGCAATCATGGCAGGCCGCCAGTTTGGAATCCGCATCCGGCCGCGACATCAGTAACCGCCCTTCGCCTTGCGTTCCGCGGTAAAGCTCCACCACAGCCGCGCCTCGCCGGTGTCCATGTAGTGCACCACCGACATCAGCGTATCCAGCACGCACGGGTCCTGCCGGGTTCCGGTCAATTCGCACAAACGATGATAAAGTCGCAAAGGCTCGGCGCCGCGCAACTGCGACGGCAGCTCAATGCCGAGCAGGCGCAGGTCGTCGGCCAGGCTGGGGCCGATATTGGGCAGCTCGCGCAAATGCCGCGCCCGCGCGGGGGGCGGACAACGTGATGGGTGCATAAACTCTCGGCGAGGGTCAGGACATCCCGCATGATAAAGGACGCCGCGCCAGAGTTCAAAAGCAGGCTTGGCCTCGATGCCTGCTCAAGGTCGCGAGGACAAAAACAAGGCGGCCGGGAAAGCGGCGTTTAACGCCCTTCCCAAGCCGTACCGCCAAAGCGCGGCCAGCCTTGCACAGCGGATCAACCGTGGAAGATGTCCCAGCCCAGCTTGAGGATGAGCGTACTGGTCAGCAACAGGAACAACACCCGCACAAAGCCCGTGCCTTTCTTCATCGCCACCCAGCTTCCCACCATCGCCCCGGCCATATTGCAGGCCGCCATCGGCAGCGCGTACTGGAACAGCACGTGGCCGGCGGGAATGAAGAAGAGCAAGGCGGCGCAGTTGGTGGTCAGGTTCACCACCTTGGCCGATGCCGAAGCGTGCAGAAAGTCGAAGGCGAAAAAGCGGATAAACAAAAACATCAGGAAGCTGCCGGTGCCGGGGCCGAACAGGCCATCGTAAAAACCGATCGCGCCGCCGATGGCCATGCCTATCGCCATCTCGCGCCGCCCTATCGCCACCGGCTTGTGCAGGGAACCGAAATCCTTCTTCCACAAGGTGTACACCGCCATCACCACCAGCAGCGCCAGCACCATGGGCCGCAACACCGCTTTGTCGATCAAGCTGACTGTGGCCGCGCCCGCGATGGACATGAAGAAGGCCGCCGCCGCCGCCGGCAACACCAAGCGCCACGGCACCCGGACCCGCTTCAGATAAGAACGCGCGGCGGACAGCGTGCCCATCGCCGCGGCCAGCTTATTGGTGCCGAACACCGTGGCCGGCGCCAGATTGGGCAAGGCGCTGAACAAGGCCGGAATCTGGATCAGCCCGCCGCCGCCCACCGCCGCGTCCACCAGGCCGGCGGCAAAGGAAATCACACACAGAAAACTCAAGGTCAACAGCATTCACTTCTCCCGGCTCCGTGCCGCTTACAGTTAGGACAAGATTCTATGCCTTGCCAGCGGCCCGTGTTTGCAATACCGTATTGCGAAAATCGCAATCAAGGTGACCGAGGTCGGGATGAAATCGCTGTGGGAATTGCGCGTATTCTGCGCGGTGGTGGAAAGAAAAAGCTTTGTCGCCGCCGCGCGCCAGCTGGGCACCTCGCCCAGCAGCGTCACCCGCGCGGTACAGGCGCTGGAAGAAGCGCTGGGCGGCAGCTTGCTGGCGCGCTCGCAAAAACAGGTCAACCTGACCTTGGCCGGCGAAAGCTATTACGTCTCCGCGCGCAAGATGCTGGACCTGCAGGAAGAAGCCGAAGACGAGCTGGCCGCCTTGAGCGAGGCCCCGCGCGGCCTGCTGCGTTTTTCCGCGCCGGAGGCGATGAGCCACGCGCTGCTGCCGCCGGTGCTGGCGCGCATGGCCGACGCCAACCCGGAACTGCGCTTCGACGTGCTGTACAGCGACACCATCTTGGACCCGATCCGTGAAAAGCTGGACTTCAGCATCCGCGGCGCCTTCCCCGCCTCCAGCGAGCTGATCGGCTACCCGCTGTGGGATTATCAGCGCCACCTCTACGCCAGCCCGGACTATGTCGCCCGCCATGGCGCTCCGCAAACGCCGGAACAATTGCCGGAACACCGGGTGGTGATCCACTCCGCGCCGCGCGTGCTGAAAGCCTGGAACTTTATCTCCGCCGGCCATCAGCTCAGCCTCAATCTCACGCCCTGGCACCGCGTCAGCTCCGGCAGCGCCGTGCTCAACGCCGTGCTGGCCGGCCTGGGCGTCGCCCGCCTGGGAGACTGGCTGGCCGAGCCGCTGGTCCGCTCCGGCCAACTACTGCGGCTGTGCCCGGACTACCGCATCGTCTCCAGCCACGGCGACAACCCGCAAATGCACGCCGTCTTCGCCAACCGCCGCATCCCGCGCAAAGCCCGGCTGCTGCTGGAAGCCGTGCGCGCGGCCGCCCGCGACGCCGGCCACGGGCTTAAGGCGCGCTGAAACCAAAAAAAAACGGAAGCCAAAGCTTCCGTTCGCATATAACGCCAGGCGGGGCCGGACAAACGGCCCGCCGTGAGCTTGCCGCTCAGCCCACCCAGCGGCGAGCGGTGGCGAACATCCGATACCAGCCGCCGTTCTCGCCCCAGTCCGCCGGATGCCAGCTGTTCTGCACCGTGCGGAACACCCGCTCCGGATGCGGCATCATGATGGTGAAGCGGCCATCGGCCGTGGTCACCCCGGTAATGCCGGCCGGCGAACCGTTGGGGTTCAGCGGATAGGTTTGAGTGGCGCGACCGTCAAAATCGACGTAGCGCAACGCCGTCAGCGCCTGCTCCTGCGCGCCAGGCGCGAATACCGCGCGGCCTTCGCCGTGGCTGACCACCACCGGCAGCTGGCTGCCCGCCATGTCGGACAAGAAGATGGACGGCGAAGCCGTCACTTCCACCATGGCGAAGCGCGCCTCGAACTGCTCGGAAGCGTTGCGATGGAACTTCGGCCAGTGCTCCGCGCCCGGAATGATGGACGACAAATTGGACATCATCTGGCAGCCGTTGCACACGCCCAGCGCGAACGTGTCGGCGCGGCCGAAGAAGGCCTCGAACTGCTCGCGCGCGCGCGGATTGAACAGAATGCTCTTGGCCCAACCCTCACCGGCGCCCAGCACGTCGCCGTAGCTGAAGCCGCCGCAGGCGGCCAAGCCCTTGAAGTCCGCCAGCGACACGCGACCGCTGATGATGTCGCTCATGTGCACGTCCACGGTGTCGAAACCGGCTCGGTCGAAAGCCGCCGCCATCTCCAACTGACCGTTGACGCCCTGCTCGCGCAGCACCGCCAGGCGCGGACGCGCGCCGCTGGCGATGAAAGGCGCCGCCGGATCGGCGTGCACGTCAAAGCTCAGCTTGGCGCTCAGGCCCGGCGCTTTCGGGCTGGAGCGCAGCAGATGCTCACTGTCTGCGCACGCCGGATTGTCGCGCAGGCGCTGCATGCGGGCGCTGGTCTCGGACCACTCGCGATGCAGATCGGAACGGCTCTCGTTGAACAGCTCCACGCCGCGGTGCTTGATGACCAGGCGATCCTTGTTGTTGACGCGGCCGATCACAAACAGCTCGCGGCCGATGCCGGCCTTCATGAAGCGCGAGATCACCTCCGGCGTGTCGGATTTCTTCACCTGCAACACCGCGCCCAGCTCTTCATTGAACAGCACCCGCATCAGGCGGCCATGGGTGGCGGCTTCCTGAGTAGGCTGAACGAAGTCGTCGATAATGCGCTGGGTGTTCTTGCGCTCGATCACCAGTTCCTGCAGATCGATGGTGACGCCGATATGGCCGGCGAACATCATTTCCGACAAGGTCACGAACAGGCCGCCGTCGGAACGGTCGTGGTAGGCCAGCAACATATCGTCGCGCAACAGCGTCTGCACGGTGTTGAAGAAGGCCGCCAACTGGTGCGGGCTCTCCACGTCCGGCGCCTTGCCCTCCATCGCTTTCCACACCTGGCCGTAAATGGAGCCGCCCAAACGGCAGCGGCCGTAGCCCAGATCGATCAGAATCAGGTCGGTGTCCTTGTCCTCTTTCAGCTCCGGCGTGGCGGTTTTGCGCACGTCTTCCACCGGGGAAAAAGCGGAAATGATCAGCGACAGCGGCGCGGTCACGGCCTTCTTCTCGCCGGCCTCTTCCCACACCGTCTTCATCGACAAGGAATCCTTGCCCACAGGGATGCTGATGCCCAGGTCCTGGCTCAGCTTGGACACCGCTTCCACCGTGCGGTACAGACGCGCTTCCTCGCCCGGGTGGCCAGCGGCGGCCATCCAGTTGGCGGACAGTTTGACGTTGCCCAGGTGGCCGACGAAGGACGCGGCGATATTGGTCAACGCCTCGCCTATCGCCATGCGGCCGGAGGCCGGCGCGTCGAACAAGGCGGTGGGCGTGCGTTCACCCATTGCCATCGCTTCGCCGCGATAGGTGTTGAAGCCCATGGTGGTGACGGCGACATCCGCCACCGGCACCTGCCAGCGACCCACCATTTGATCCCGCGCGGTCATGCCGCCCACGGTGCGGTCTCCGATGGTGATCAGGAAGGACTTGTCCGCCACCGTCGGGTTGCGCAGCACGCGCAACGCGGTTTCCTTCAGTTCAAAGCGCGAAGCATCGAAGATGCTCAAATCGCGCTCGCGGGTGGTCACGTCGCGGGTCATGCGCGGCGGCTTGCCCAACAGCACCTCCAGCGGCATGTCCACCGGATTGTTGTCGAAGTGATCGTCGCGCACTTGCAGATGGCCGTCGTCGGTAGCCACGCCCAGCACCGCGAACGGGCAACGCTCGCGTTCGCACAGCGCGCTGAAGCGCTCCAGGTCCTGCGGCAGCACCGCCATCACATAGCGCTCCTGCGACTCGTTGGACCAGATCTGCATCGGCGTCATGCCCTTTTCTTCCAGATGCACTTTGCGCAAATGGAAGACGGCGCCGCGGCCGGCGTCGTTCACCAGCTCCGGAAAGGCGTTGGACAGGCCGCCGGCGCCCACGTCGTGAATGGACACGATGGGGTTGGCGTCGCCCATCTGCCAGCAGCGGTCGATCACTTCCTGACAGCGACGTTCGATTTCCGGGTTGCCGCGCTGCACGGAGTCAAAGTCCAAGTCCGCGCTGTTGGCGCCGGTGTCCATCGACGAAGCCGCGCCGCCGCCCAGGCCGATCAGCAAGCTGGGGCCGCCCAGCTGAATCAGCAGCGCGCCTTCCGGAATCTCGTTCTTGTGAATTTGCTGCTGCTGGATGTTGCCCAGGCCGCCGGCGATCATGATCGGCTTGTGATAGCCGCGCATCTCGCCTTCCACCTCTTCTTCGAAGGTGCGGAAATAGCCGGTCAGATTGGGGCGGCCGAATTCATTGTTAAACGCCGCGCCGCCGATCGGGCCTTCCAGCATGATCTGCAAGGCGGAGGCGATGCGCTCCGGCTTGCCGTACTGCGCCGCCGTGTCGCTGTAACGCTCCCACGGCTGCACAAAGCCCGGAATGTTCAGGTTGGACACGGTGAAGCCGGTCATGCCGGCCTTGGGGCGCGAGCCGCGGCCGGTGGCGCCCTCGTCGCGGATCTCGCCGCCGTTGCCGGTGGATGCGCCGGCGAACGGTGAAATCGCCGTCGGGTGGTTGTGCGTCTCCACCTTCATCAGGATATCGGTGGGTTCGCTGTGGTAAGCGTAAGCGTGGCCTTCCGGCTGCGGGTAGAAGCGCTCGATGAAAGCGCCTTCGATCACCGAGGCGTTGTCCTTGTACGCCACCAGCGTGCCTTGCGGATTGGCGTCGTGGGTGTCCCGGATCATGCGGAACAGCGACTTTTCCTGCTCTTCGCCGTCGATGATGAATTTGGCGTTGAAGATCTTGTGGCGGCAGTGCTCGGAGTTGGCCTGCGCAAACATCATCAATTCCACATCGGTGGGGTTGCGCCGCATCTTGGTGAAGTTTTCCACCAGGTAATCCACTTCGTCCTCGGACAGGGCCAGGCCCAGATCGGCGTTGGCTGCCTCCAGCGCCGCGCGGCCGCCGGCGAGGATGTCCACCGACGTCATCGGCTGCGGATCTTGATGGACAAACAGGCGCGCGGCGTCGTCCAGCGACGGCAGCACCGTTTCCGTCATCCTATCGTGCAAGAGGCCCGTCAAAATATGACGAGCCTCTTCATTTAAAGATGATTGTGCGGACTTAACCCAGAAGGCGGTGCCGCGTTCGATGCGGAGAATCCCTCCCAGCCCGCAGTGCTGGGCGATATCAGTGGCCTTGGAGGCCCAGGGCGACAAAGTGCCCAATCGCGGCGTCACCAGAAACAGTTCGCCATCCGGCTGGCCGGCCAACGGCGCTTCGCCGTAGCTCAGCAACTTGCCCAAGGTGGCCTGCTCTTCCAACGTCAGTTCGGTTTCGCTTTCGGCGAAATGCCAGAATTCGGCACTGATGCTGAGATCCGGCAGCCCGGCTTCGGCGGCTGCGGAAAGCAGTTTTTCAAGACGGAACGGCGACAGCGCAACGCCGCCACGGAGCTTGGTAAGGTAAGACATTAGACACCCGCGACAAGTATCAGGAAAGCGCGTCATAATACAGCAATTCACTGTTTGTTTTAAGCGGCTAATTGCCCGGATGCCCGCCGCTTAATAAAATAATCCTCATCCGAATAGCATTTCATCTCATCAGCAAGGAGCTTCCAGCATGAAAAAGGTTGAAGCCGTGATCAAGCCGTTCAAACTGGACGAGGTGCGCGAAGCCTTGTCCGAACTGGGCATCAACGGCCTGACCGTTACCGAGGTCAAGGGCTTTGGCCGCCAAAAGGGCCATACCGAGCTCTACCGCGGCGCCGAATACGTGGTGGACTTTTTACCCAAGGTGAAAGTGGAAGTGATTCTGCCGGACGACCTGGTGGAACGCGCCATCGAAACCATCGTCGCCACCGCCCGCACCGGCAAGATAGGCGACGGCAAGATCTTCGTCACCCCGGTAGAGCAAGTGGTGCGCATCCGCACCGGCGAAACCAACGAGCAGGCGATCTAAGTCCACCGGCAAGCGCTGGAACCCACGCTCCAAGGCCCCGTTCCGCGGGGCCTTGTCATTTAATCCAAAGGCCCGAACAGGCAAGTATGCACCTTGCCGTGCTTCTCCTGACCCGCTGCCACCACCTTGCCATCACCGGACATGACGATATGGCTGCTGCTCCGCTCCTCGCCCGGGCAGAACAGGCGCTGTGTCTTCGGCGCGCCAAAACGCCAGCGTAAAGTGGCGTAGCCGCCCTGCTCCGGCTGGGTGGAGGTACCCGCCACCACGCGACCGTCCTGACTAAAAGCGGTCAACGTCAGATCATCGATCACCGGCGAGAACGGCGCCAGCTTGCCGTTTTCCAAGCGCAGCGGGAACGTCCCGTCTGCCGTGAACGAGTTCAGCCATAAGTAGCGGCCATCCTCGGAGACCGAGCGCAAGAACATCCCCAGGCTCTCCTTGCGAGTTTCCGCGCGCACCGCCGCCTCCAGATCCACCTCGCCCTCCGGCGAGACTTGCACGAAGGCGCGGCTATGGTCGCTTTCCCGGTTAAAGGACACAAAAACCGTGCGCCCATCCGCGGACAAACTCTCCAGCACGGACTTGGCGCGGATCACGCTGACGCCCTCGCCCGCACGCCAACGCACGGCGTCGCTCTCCATGAAGATATTGCCATCCTCGCCGCCCATGCCGGCCCAGGCCAGCACTTGCGCGTCAGCCGTCTTGCCTTCCGCCTCGGCCTGCCACGGCAAGGGCTCGCGCCGGCTTGGCTTGCCCTCGTCCGGATTCCAGACAAAGCCGTGCCAAACGCCGGTGTCGGCATGCTTGAAGTAGCCGGCCACATCCCCGCGCCCCGGATGGACGCCGGAAACTTGCAGCTTAGTCACCTCGTCATCGCTCATCAGCGGGCTTTCGTTCATGAAATCTTGCATGCGCCGCATCCGCCGCAACATGTCCAGATTGCCTCGCAAGGCAAGACCGGCCGTTACCCCCCCGTCCGCACTCAGCACCAGCGGCAGGCTCATGGGTTCCGGCAACAAGCTGAACCCCTTGCCCTCCACCCATTGGAAGCCGCGCAGCATCGCTTTTTCGTCGCTCAGCAGCCAGCCAATCACCGTGCGGCCGTCGGCGCTGATATCTGTGACGCCGGACAGCCAGGCTTGGCCCGCAGGCACCAGCGTCTCCAGCGCGCCGCCGCGCCGCCAGCGCACAGCCTCCAGTTTGCCGTCCCGGCCAGTGCCAAAAGCCAAGGTCAGGCCGTCTCGCGACATCGCCATATAGCTGGTGGTGAAATAACTGCCCTTGGGCAAAGGCAAGGCCGCCTCCGTTCGCCCCTGACGCAAGGTCAAGCCGTTGGCCGAACGCAACGCCCACAGCTCATGCCAAGGGAAACGCAGCTTGAGCGCATCAATCAAGCCCATGACGGAATCGTTCAGTTCGCCGTCGCCGGCGCTCAGCAGTTGCGCCGAGCCGTCGTAGGACAGCTTTTCCGGGTAACGCTCTTTCAGTAGGACGACGTCTGGCTTTGTGGCGGCGGCAACCGGCGCGCACAAGGCGGCCAGCACCAACAGGGAAGCGAAGGTTTTGGACATGACTAATTATGATTATCAGCTTAAAGAGCGAGATCCTACCATCCCAAAAGCATCGCCCTCAAACCATGGCCCCGCGCAACTTGCCCGGCATCAAACAAAAAGCCCCCGGAATCCGGGGGCTTTCAAACCATTCAAGGCCAGCTTACTTCCACAGTTTCCACCACGGCATGTCCTCAATGGACCAGCCCTCTTTCAGGTATTCGCTGTTGGGGTAGTTCAGCGCCAGCACGCGCTTGGCGTCGTCGCGCAGTTGCGGCATGGACAGCTTGTCGTAAGCCGCCACCATGATGCCCAGCGCCTCTTCCGGGTACTTGGTGTTGGCGTAGTTCTTCACCACGCCCTGGGCGCGGTTGGCGGCGGCCAGGTAAGCGCCGCGCTTCATGTAATAGCGGGCTACGTGCATCTCGTTGCCGCCCAGCGCATCCAGCAGCCGCTCCATCTTCTTGGAGGCGTCTTCCTTGTAAATGCTGTTGGGGAAGCGCGTCACCAGTTCGCGGAAGGCGGTGAAGGCCTCGCGCGCGGCGCGCGGATCGCGCTCGCTCATGTCCTGGCCGGCCCATTTGGCCAGCAAGCCGGAATCATCGTTGTAAAACACCAAGCCTTTCAGATAATAGAGGTAGTCCAGGTTTGGATGGGTGGGATGAAGCTTGATGAAACGGTCGGCGGAGGCGATGGCCTGCTCCGGCTCGTTATCCTTGTAATGGGTATAAGCCAGGTCCATCTGCGCCTGCTGAGCGTAACGCCCGTAAGGGAAACGCGCTTCCAGCGTTTCGTAGAGCTTGACAGCGCGGGTATAATTGCCGCTGTTCAACTCATCATGCGCTTCCGAATACAGCTTTTCCACGGTCCAGCCGCGAGTCTCATCGTAGGTTTCCGTGGTTGCACAACCGGCAAGCCCCATCACCAACATTGCAGCGACAACGTATCTTTTCATGACTGATCCTTACTTTGACCCGGACGATTATAGCGACATCTCGGAAAACGAGATATCCGCTACACAACAACTTGATGTTCCGCTGTCGCTGGGCGGCGAACGGCTGGATGCCGCGCTGGCGAAATTGATGCCGGAATACTCGCGCAGCCGTCTTACGCAATGGATCAAAGATGGCCACGTGCTGCTGGACGGCAAAACCGCCGCGCCCAAGACCAAGGTGCTGGGGGGCGAGAAGCTGGATGTCACTCTGATGCGCAGCAACGAAGAGATGGCCTTCCAGCCGGAAGCCATGGACTTGCCCATCATTTTTGAAGACGACCACATTCTGGTGATCAACAAGCCGGCCGGCCTGGTGGTGCACCCCGCCTCCGGCAACTGGAGCGGCACTCTGCTCAACGGCCTGCTGCACCATTGCCCGGCGCTGGCCCAAGTGCCGCGCGCCGGCATTGTGCACCGGCTGGACAAGGACACGAGCGGCTTGATGGTGGTGGCCAAGACGCTGCCGGCCCAGACCGAACTGGTCCGCCAATTGCAGGCGCGCACCGTCAAGCGCATCTATCGCGCCATCGCCGACGGCAACGTGCCGTTTGACGGCACCATCGAAACCCAGATGGGCCGCGACCCGCACAACCGCCTGAAAATGGCGGTGCTGAAGTTTGGCGGCAAACAGGCCATCACCCATGTGCGGGTGCTGGAGCGCTTCGCCAGCCACTCCTATATCGAGTGCAAGCTGGAAACCGGCCGCACCCACCAGATCCGCGTGCACATGCGCGAAGCCAACCACCCGCTGGCCGGCGACCCGATCTACGGCAACCTGCGGCACAAGATGGACGAAGACATCGCCGCAGCGGTCAAGGCGCTGGGCCGCCAAGCGCTGCACGCTTACTCGCTGACCCTGGTGCACCCGGCCAGCGGCGAGGAGCGCAACTGGAAAGCGCCGCTGCCGGACGACCTGCGCCACCTGCTGGACATGCTGCGCGGAGACGGCGACACCGCCGACGCCGCGCCGATGCCGCAGTTGCTGGACGAGGCGGAAGACGAAGAATGGGACGATGAGGACGAAGAAGACGACGGCGACGTGGAGGTAATCTATGTCCGCTGAGCTGTCCGCCAAGCAAGCGCCGGACTGGCTGGAGGCCGACTGGCCGGCGCCGCCCAATGTGCGCACCCTGATCACCACCCGCAACGGCGGCGTCAGCGCCGCGCCCTTTCACAGCCTGAACCTGGGCCTGCACGTGGGCGACGATCCGGCCGCCGTGGCCGCCAACCGCACGCTGCTGCGCCAACAACTGCCGGCGGAGCCGGCCTGGCTGAATCAGGTGCACGGCGTGACAGTGCTGAACGCGGCCGAGGTGGGCGCCCAGCCCCCAGACGCCGACGCCAGCTTCAGCCGCCAGCCCGGCACGGTGTGCGCGGTGATGACTGCGGACTGCCTGCCGCTCTTGCTGTGCAATAGCGAAGGCACCGTAGTGGCCGCCGCCCACGCAGGCTGGCGCGGGCTGTGCGACGGCGTAATAGAAGCCGCCGTGGCCGCCTGCAACGAGCGCCCGGCGCGGCTGATGGCCTGGCTGGGCCCCGCCATCGGCCCGGATGCTTTTGAAGTGGGCGCGGAAGTGCGCGCCGCCTTCATGGAACGCAACCCGGCCGCCGCGGCCGCCTTCAGCGACATTGGCGACGGCAAATACCTGGCCGACATCTACGCGCTGGCGCGCCAGCGCCTGAACGCCGCCGGCGTGGAACAAATCTACGGCGGCGAAGAATGCACGGTGATAGACCGCGCGCGCTTCTTCTCCTACCGCCGCGACGGCGAGACCGGCCGCATGGCCAGCCTGATCTGGCTGGAGTAAGAATCTGTTTACGATCTTTTGAGCAGCAGGACGACGAAGGCTAAATGTATGAACTACAAGCTGGTATTGAGTTTTCGCTCGCAGTTCTTCCACAGCCTTCTGCTCTTTTCCAACTAAGCGAAGCTGCGCTCAACAACCCAGCGTTTGGGCATCACCTTGAAGGTATGTAGCTCGCTCCGTTTGGCAATCTGCACCGTCACGTCCGCCTCCAGAATTTCGCTCACGCCTTGAGCAAAGGGTTTGCCGACATGGCCACTATCCGCCAGCAGGCTCTGAGCCCCAATCAATCTGGATTTACATTGCCGTAGCGCCTGTAGCGCCCCTTTGCGGTCTGTTACCTCCGTGGTAGTCACGGCCTCCGCATGTGGCAGGCCCTGCGTGCCCACAACAATATGGCACTAGATACCCGAGACCTTCTTCCCTGCGTCGTAGCCTTTTAACCCTGTGGTATCAGTGTTCTTCACGCTCTGCGCGTCCACGATCAAGAACCTGCTGCAAGCGTTCCGCCCCAGTTTCTCTCGGGCCGCGCCAACCTGATTTTTTAAGCGCCTGCTCCAGCAGGCTGCCCCCTTCTCGCGGCTCACTCCACATGGTGAAATACGAATGGACGGTACGCCATTTGGGAAACGCTTCAGGAAGCATTCGCCATTGGCAGCCGCTTCGGAGCAGGTACAGCACGGCACAAAACACTCCATACAAGTCCACTCGACGGGGGCTTGTTCTCTTACGCGCACTTTCCAGAAGTGGTCTGATCACTTCAAATTGTTCGCGACTGATATCACTTGGGTAGCCTTTTCTCACCTCTGGATTTTCTCACACTCCGCTCTATTCAGAGACTTTGAACAGGCTGCCGGCGCTCAGTCGAATAAACCCAATGTACGCGGCAGCGGCTGAGGCGCCGGCTTGGACCCGCCCTGGCGCGGCGCCAGCGGCGCGTCCTCGGCGCGCATCTCCTCCGCCGGAAACAGCCGCAGCAAGCGATGCGCGTCGTCCGGGCGGCGCGCCGTCAGCCAGGCCAGGTAATCCCCCGGCCGGACAATCACCAGCGAACGCTTTTCGTCCTCCGGCTTATGCGTGCGGCGCATCAGCGCGTGCGCCTCGGCGTTTACCGTCAACTGAGTGAAGGCGTGGCTGATTGAGCCGTCCGGCTCCGACCACGCCCGCCACAACCCAGCCACCGCGAACGGAGCATCGTCGGCCAAGCCGATTCGCCAACGCACCGCGCGGCCGGTTTCATACGAAGGTTCGAAGAAGGCCCGCATCGGCACCAGGCAACGCTGACCGGCCCGCCACGGGTAGCGAAAGTTTTTCAACTCGGCCACGGTTTCCGAGCGCGCGTTGGTGGTGGACAACCGCAGGCCGTCCGGTTGATGGCGCTTGGGCACCAGCCCGTAATTGCCCAGCCGCAGCTCCAGGCCCTGGCGGCCGGCCACGATGAAGGGAGCGGCGTAGTCCTGCCAGGCCTCTTCCTGCCAGACCAGCCCGCCAGGCTCCACGCCGAACAGCGGCAGTTGATCGGGATTGGGACATAGATAGTTGACGCACATCGCCGCAGTTTACCGGATATTGCGGCGGCCGGCCCGCCGCCTCGGTTTGACAAGCAAGCCTCAAGCGGCGACCATAAGCCCACTATGCGCCGTTTCGTCCCCTATGCCAGCCAAGATTGGATCGACGCCCGTTTCGGGGCGGGTTAGCGCGCGGCCAGACGAAGCCCGGCAACCCGCCCACCCGGCGGGTTTTTTCATATGAGCCACCACCAGGAGACTGCCATGCCTAGCAATGAACAATCCAAAGACACGGCCGCGGCGACGCTGCATCTGGTTTGCGGCAAGATCGCCGCGGGCAAGTCCACCTTGACCCGCAACCTGGCCAAACAAGCTCGCACCGTACTGATCAGCGAGGACGAATGGCTGGCCCAGCTTTACCCTGGCGAGATCCGTACCATGACCGACTACGTGCGCCGCTCGCAGTCGCTCAAACAGGCACTGACCGCCCACATCGCCGCCCTGCTGCGCCAAGGCCTGTCCGTGGTGCTGGACATGCCGGCCAATACACTGGACAGCCGCCGCTGGATGCGCGAGCTGATCGACGCCAGCGGTGCGGCGCATCAGCTGCACCTGCTGGACGTCAGCGACGAAGCCTGCAAGGCGCGGCTGCGTCAGCGCAACGCCAAGGGCGCCCACCCGTTCAGCGTCAGCGAGGCGGAGTTCGACCACATCACCCGCTACTTCGTGCCGCCCAGCCCGCAGGAAGGCTTCAACGTAGTCGCCCACCACAACGCGGAGGCCTGAACCGGCCCCTGGCCGTCTCAGCGGAAAACGCCGGTTTGCCGGCGTTTTTTCATTGGCAAGATGGCCGCTTACCCGCCGGCGCCCTGCCTTGCCGCGCCGCTAGACCCAGCCGCCCAGCATCAGCGCTCCGCACAGGGCGATGCCGCCGCCGACAACGCGGCCCAGCCGTTCGCCCAGCGCAAAGCGCGCTTCCGCTCGCCCCAACAACAAGCCGGCCGCGTGCAACAGGCCGGAAGCCAGCACGAAACCGGCGGCGTAAGCCAAGCCGGAGGCGTCGTGCGGCATCTCCTGACCATGGGCGATGCCATGCAGCAAGGCGAAACCGGCAATCGCCGTCAAGGCCAGCCCCCGTCGCGGCTGCAAGGCGAAGGCCAGCAGCAAGCCCAGCGCGATCACGCTGGCGGCGATGCCGCTTTCCAGCGCCGCCGCGCTCACGCCCAACCAGCCCAGGACGCCGCCAACGGCCAGCAAAGCCATGAAGGTCAGCGGTCCTTGCCATCGGGCCGCGCCGCCCAGCCGCCACGACCACAAGCCCACCGCCAGCATGGCCAAGAGGTGGTCCAGCCCGCCAAGCGGATGCGCCAGGCCGCTGGAGAAACCGGCGACGGCGTGATCGGGGTGAGCCTGGGCCAGCCCGCTGACCAGCAATATGGCCAGCGCGGCCGACGGAGGTTTACGCAAGAGAGTCATTTTCGGCTCCTGTGACGTTGAGTTGCAGCATGCCCTGGGTTTCGACAAAGGCGATGATGTCGGCCAGACCCTGACCAAGCTTGAGATTGGAAAAAACGAAGGGCCGCTCGCCGCGCATGCGGCCGGCGTCGCGCGCCATCACGTCCAGCGAGGCCCCCACCAACGGCGCCAGATCGATCTTGTTGATCACCAGCAGGTCCGACTTGCAGATGCCCGGCCCCCCCTTGCGCGGAATCTTGTCGCCGGCGGACACGTCGATCACGTACAGCGTCAGATCGGACAACTCCGGGCTGAAAGTGGCGGCCAGGTTGTCGCCGCCGCTTTCGATGAAGATGATATCCAGGCCGGGATGGCGGGCGTTCAGCCGCGCCACCGCCTCCAGGTTGATCGACGCGTCCTCACGGATGGCGG
Source organism: Chromobacterium sp. Rain0013 (assembly GCF_015291765.1). NCBI lineage: Bacteria > Pseudomonadati > Pseudomonadota > Betaproteobacteria > Neisseriales > Chromobacteriaceae > Chromobacterium > Chromobacterium sp. Rain0013. Next base: position 2,948,673 of record NZ_CP031514.1, on the reverse strand, counting down.
TGTGCGGGCAGCCGCCGGTTTCCACGCCGATGATGCGGTCCGCCTCCAGCGCTTGATGCTGGACCAGGAATTGCGCGTCTTCTTGGGTGTAGATGTCGTTGGTCACGGCGGCGACATTGTATTTATCGCGCAGCGCCGCGCACAGCGCCCAGGTCAGGTGGGTCTTGCCGGAGCCCACCGGCCCGCCTATGCCCACCCGCAACGGTCCGCGGCCCTTGGCGAGTCCTGTTGTGTTCATCGCTTTCTCCTTGAGATCGCGGCCGCCGGCTCAAGACCGGAACAGCCTGCTGTACTGGGTTTCATGCTTCATCGCCGCCCAGGCGAGGCCAGGGGCGAAATTGCTCAGTTGTTCCGCCGGCATCCGTCTCGCCTCGGCGCCGGCCGCTGCCACGGCCGGCAACAGCGCCGACAACAATTGCTGGCCGGCCGTCTGCCCCATCGGCATCGCCTTGAGCAGAACCGTGACTTGGTTTTCCAGCCAGCTCCATAGATAAGCATCCACCGCGCCGGCCTCGTCCGCGCCCAGCGCGCGCGCCGCCTGCGCCCATACCGCCGGCAGCGCCAACTCCGGCTGCTCCAGGCCGGCCGGCCACGGCAAAGCGGCGCACTCCGGCAGCGCTTGCAGCAAGCGGCGCAGCGAATACCCCATCTGCACGGTTTCCTGCCTCAATTCGCGGCTGTCTCGGCTGGCCAGCAATTGCTGATTGATCCGCGCCAGCGCCGGTTGATCGTCGGCGGCCAGCGCGCGCCAGGCCTGAGCCAGCAGAGCGGCTTCAAAACGGGCCAGCGGTCCTTGCAACACATCGCCCAGCCAGGCGGCGGCGCTGGTGGCGTCATGCACCAGGCCCAGCTCCAGCGCGCTCTCCAGCCCTTGCGAGTAGCTATACGCGCCGATAGGCAGGCCCGGACTGGCCAGCCGCAGCAGTTGCAGCCGCGACAGCGCGCTCATGCCGCGCCGTACTGGTGCAGCCGCGGCGGATATTGGAAGGCCGCCTCTTTGCCGTGGGAGTGGTGATGGCCGCCGCCGTAAGCGCCGGCCTCCGGCTGAAACGGCGCGTCGATTTTTCGCACCTGCGCGCCCATCTGCTCCAGCATCCGCGCCAGCACCTCGTCGTCCAGCAGCCGCAGCCAGCCGTCGCCCACTTGCAGATGCACATGGCGGTTGCCCAGGTGGTAAGCAGCGCGGGTCAAGGCCATGGCGTCGGCGCAACTGACATGCAGCAAGGCTTCCGCCGCGGCCACTACCCGCACCCGGCGGCCATCCTCTGCCTGCAGCACTTCGCCGTCGGCCAGCGGCGGCCCCGGCTCCAGAAACAGCCCGCAGTCTTCTCCGGCGGCGCTGCGGGTGCGTAGCCGGCGCTTGCCGCGCAGTTCGCAACTCATCAGCAGCTCATCGTCCCAGGCGCTCGCATCGTCGGCGCGGCGTGTCAGCAGCAACATGGCATCCTCTCAAAACAAGAAATAGCGCTGCGCCAGCGGCAGGCGCTCGGCCGGTTCGCACCACAGCAGCTGGCCATCGGCGCGCACCTGATAGTTTTGCGGGTCCACCTCGATATGCGGCAGATAATCGTTGTGGATCAGGTCCGTCTTGCGCAGATGGCGGCAGCCGCGCACCGCCACCAAGCGCTTGCGCAGGCCCAGTTCCGCGCCGATGCCGGCCTGCAGCGCCGCCTGCGATACAAAAGTGACGCTGCCGCGCGCCACCGCCGCGCCGCAGCTGCCGAACATCGGCCGGTAGTGCACCGGCTGCGGCGTTGGAATGCTGGCGTTGGGGTCGCCCATCGCGGCGGCGGCGATCACGCCGCCCTTGAGGATCAGGCTGGGCTTGACCGCGAAGAAGGCAGGCCGCCACAGCACCAAATCCGCCAGCTTGCCGGGCTCGACGCTGCCCACCTCATGGGCGATGCCGTGGGTCAACGCCGGGTTGATGGTGTACTTGGCCAGATAGCGCTTGACCCGGAAGTTGCTGTGGCCGGGGCCGTCGCCCGGCAAGGGGCCGCGCTGGCGCAGCATCTTGTCCGCGGTCTGCCAGCAGCGCAGTATGGTTTCCCCCACCCGCCCCATCGCCTGGCTGTCCGAGGACATCATCGCGAAGGCGCCCAGGTCGTGCAGGATGTCCTCGGCGGCGATGGTCTCGCGCCGGATGCGGCTTTCGGCGAAGGCCACGTCCTCCGCGATGCCCGGGTCCAGGTGATGACACACCATCAACATGTCCAGGTGTTCGTCTATGGTGTTGACGGTGAACGGCCGGGTGGGGTTGGTGGAACTGGGCAGCACATTGGCGTAGCCGCAGGCTTTTATGATGTCCGGCGCGTGGCCGCCGCCGGCGCCCTCGGTGTGATAGGTGTGGATGGCGCGACCCTTGAACGCGGCCAGCGTGGCTTCGACGAAGCCGGATTCGTTCAGGGTGTCGGTATGGATCGCCACTTGCACGTCCATCTCGTCCGCCACCGTCAGGCAGTTGTCTATCGCCGCCGGGGTGCTCCCCCAGTCTTCGTGCAGCTTGAGGCCGATGGCGCCGGCGCGCACTTGCTCCCGCAGCGGCTCCGGCAGGCTGGCGTTGCCCTTGCCGGTGAAGCCCAGGTTCATCGGAAAGGCCTCCGCCGCTTCCAGCATCCGCGCCAGATGCCATGGCCCCGGCGTGCAGGTGGTGGCGTTGCTGCCGGTGGCCGGCCCGGTGCCGCCGCCTATCATGGTGGTGACGCCGGACATCAAGGCTTCTTCGATCTGCTGCGGGCAGATGAAATGAATGTGGCTGTCGATGCCGCCGGCGGTGACGATCATGCCTTCGGCGGCGATGATTTCAGTAGCGGCGCCGATGACGATGTCGACGCCGGGCTGAATATCCGGGTTGCCGGCCTTGCCGATGGCGGCGATGCGGCCGTCCTTGAGGCCGATGTCGGCCTTGACGATGCCCCAGTGATCCAGGATGAGCGCATTGGTCAGCACGGTGTCGGCCACCTCCGCCGCCAGCCCCTGCCCTTGACCCATGCCGTCGCGGATCACCTTGCCGCCGCCAAACTTCACCTCCTCGCCGTACACGGTGTAGTCGCGCTCCACCTCCACCCACAATTCGGTGTCGGCCAAGCGCACCCGGTCCCCGACGGTGGGGCCGAACATCTCGGCATACGCCTGCCTGCTGATTTTCATAAGCCCCCCATTACCCGGCCCTGAAAGCCGAACACCCGCCTCAGGCCGGCCAGTTCCACCAGTTCCACGCTGCGGGTCTGTCCCGGTTCGAAGCGCACCGCGGTGCCGGCCGCGATGTTCAGCCGGCAGCCGCGGGCGGCGGCGCGGTCGAACTGCAGCGCGTCGTTGGTTTCGGCAAAGTGATAGTGCGAGCCCACCTGGATAGGCCGGTCGCCGGTATTGGCCACCGTCAGCGTCACGGTGCGGCGGCCGGCGTTGAGTTCGATCTCGCCTTCGGCGGCCTGGATCTGTCCCGGAATCATCGCGGCGTCCTCATACAATGGGCTGGTGGATGGTGACCAGCTTGGTGCCGTCCGGGAAAGTGGCTTCCACCTGAATATCGGCGATCATCTCGGCCACGCCGTCCATCACCTCCTGGCGGCCCAGCAGCGTGGCGCCGTAATGCATCAGCTCCGCCACGCTCCTGCCGTCGCGCGCGCCCTCCATGATGGCGGCGCTGATGTAAGCCACCGCCTCCGGATAGTTCAGCTTCAGGCCGCGCGCGCGGCGGCGCTCCGCCAGCAGGCCGGCGGTGAAGATTAGCAGCTTGTCTTTTTCTCTGGGCGTCAATTCCATCGTGAAATCCCATTTCTCATTGAAGGGTCAAGTCGCCCAGATGCGCGGCTCCTGCGCCGCGCGGCCATGGGTGAACGGGTAAAGCAAACGCCGGGCCCGCCGCAGCCAATGATGGGCGGCTTCGGCGCTGTCCCCGATGAAGCGCGCCAGCCAGACATCCGGCAACTGGCTGGCGGCGGCGCGGCCCGTCAGCGGCAGTTCCAAGATCGCCTGGTGCAAGGCCGCCGGCAGCGCCGGCCCGGCCCACAGCAGCAGGCCGGCCACGGTCTGGCCGCCCATCCCCGCCGCCGCGTCCAGCATGCGGTCCCCGCCGGCCAAGGCGGCGCGCTCGCACCAAATCAGCCGGCCGTCGCGTTCAATGTCCAGGCTTTGCCGCCAGCGGCCTCGGTCGAAACGCTCGCCGCAGGCCGGACGCCCCAGGCAGAGCACATCGCCGTACAGCAGCGCGGCGTCGCCCTGCAGCCGGACGCGGCCTTGCAAGCTCACCTCCGCGCCGGCGAACAGAATGGTTTCCAGCGGCAGCCATTCCAGCCGCGCGCCGGGAGCCAAGCTCAGCTCCAGCCGCTGGCTGGCCGGGCGGCCGAATCCGTCGTACCACTTGGCGGCGCCGGGGCTGGTCAGCAGCGCGTCCGCGCCCTCCTCCAAACTCACCGCCAGATTCAGGCTGTCGCCGCCCGCCATGCCCCCCGGCGGGTGCACGATGATGTGCTGGCACTGGCCGGCGGCGTCGATGAAGTGGCGTTGCACCCTCAAAGGGCCGCAATGCCGGCGCCGCACCGGAATGGTGCGCCCGTCGCGGCGCTGGTAAGCCAGTTCCAGTTCGGCGGCCCAGGGCGGCGGCAGGCCGATGGCGGCGGAGTCGCGGCGCATCGCTCAGATCGCCAACAGTCCGCGCACGCCGTCCGCCTGCATGTCGCCGCCCAGGCCGCTGCGCACCACTTCGCCGCGCGCCATCACCAGATAGCGGTCCGCCAGCGCTTCGGCAAAGTCGTAATACTGCTCCACCAGCAAAATGGCCATCTCGCGTCCAGCCGCCAGTTGGCGGATCGCCGCGCCGATCTGCTTGATGATGGAGGGCTGAATGCCCTCGGTCGGCTCGTCCAGCATCAGCAGCGACGGTCGCCCTACCAGCGCGCGGCCAATCGCCAATTGCTGCTGCTGGCCGCCGGACAGGTCGCCGCCCCGGCGGCCGCGCATCTCGTCAAGCACCGGAAACATCTCGAACACGCTGTCCGGCAAGCGCCGGCCCGCCGCGCCGGAGAAGCGAGCCAGCCCCAAGCGCAGGTTTTCCTCCACCGTCAGCCTCGGAAAAATTTCGCGCCCCTGCGGCACATAGGCGATGCCGCGCGCCGCGCGCTGATGCGGGGCCAGCGCGGCAATGTCCTCGCCGCGCCAGAGCATGCGCCCGCCGCGTATCGGCAATTGCCCGCTCAGGCATTTGAGCAGCGTGCTCTTGCCCGCGCCGTTGCGCCCCAGCAGGCAGGTGATCTGCCCAGTCTCGGCGCGCAGGCTGATCCCGCGCAGGATGCGGCTGCCGCCGTAATACTGTTCCAGTCCGTCGATTTCCAGCATGTCAGCGCCCCAGATACACTTCGATCACCCGCTCGTCCGCCTGCACCTGCCTCAGCGTCCCCTCCGCCAGCACCGCGCCTTCGGCCAGCACCGTCACCTTGCCGCCCAGGCTGGCGACGAAATCCATATCGTGTTCCACCACCATCAGGGAGTGCTCGCCTTTCAGGCTCAGCAGCAGCTCCGCGGTCTGCTCGGTTTCGGCGTCGCTCATGCCGGCCACCGGCTCGTCCAGCAAAAGCAGCTTGGGTTGCTGAGCAAGCAGCATGCCAATCTCCAGCCATTGCTTTTGGCCGTGCGACAGCAGGCCGGCCAGCCGGCCGCGCTGATCCTGCAGCCGCACCCGTTCCAGCAGTTCGTCGATGCGGCGGCGCGGAGCCGCGCCCAGCCGCGCGCGCAGGCTGGCGTGCACCGATCGGTCCCCGGCCAGCGCCAGCTCCAGGTTGTCCGCCACCGTCATCGCCTCGAATACCGTGGGCTTCTGGAATTTGCGCCCTATCCCCAGTTGGGCGATTTCGGCTTCGTCGTGCCGGCGCAGGTCTATGGTCTGGCCGAAGAACACGCTACCGGCGTCGGGCCGGGTCTTGCCGGTGATCACATCCATCATCGTGGTCTTGCCGGCGCCGTTGGGGCCGATCACCACCCGCAATTCGCCGACGGCGATCGACAGCGTCAAGCGGTTCAAGGCGCGGTAACCGTCGAAATCAACTATGACATCGTCAAGATATAATATCTGTCCGTGCCGGATGTCCAGTCCCGGCGTCAATGGACGGGACAAGCCCACCGCCTCGCCCTCCCACTGTCCGCGCGGAGCAGGATTTTCGCTTGTTGCATTCATGTCGCATATCCGGAAAATAAATAACTGCGCGGCGGCTTCACGCGCCGCGGCCTCGCGCCAGCAAACCCATCAAGCCGCGCGGCAGCAACAGGGTGCCGGCAATGAACAAGCCGCCCAGAAAGAACAGCCAGTACTCCGGCAAGGCCACGGTAAACCAGCTCTTGGCCGCATTGACCAGCACCGCGCCCAGCACCGGCCCAATCAAGGTGCCGCGGCCGCCCACCGCCACCCAGACGGCGGCCTCTATCGAGTTGCCCGGCGACATCTCGCCCGGATTGATGATGCCGGCCTGCGGCACGTACAAGGCGCCGGCCAGCCCGCACAGCATGGCGGACAACACCCATATCGCCAGCTTGTAATCCTGCGGCCGATAACCGCAAAACATCAGCCGCGATTCGGCGTCGCGCACCGCCGTGAGAATGCGGCCGAACTTGCCGCGCATCAGCCAGAACGCCCCCAGCAAAGACAGCGACAGCAGTAGCGCGCTGAGGATGAACAGCCAGGCGCGGGTGGCCGGCTCGGCAATGCCGAAGCCCAGGATGCGCTTGAAACCGGTAAAGCCGTTATTGCCGCCAAAACCGGTCTCGTTGCGGAAGAACAGCAGCATCGCCGCGTAGGTCAGCGCCTGGGTGATGATGGAAAAATACACACCGCGAATGCGGGAACGGAAAGCCAGCCAGCCAAAGCCCAGCGCCAGCAGCCCGGGCGCGCCCACCGCCAGGCACAAGGCCCAGGCCAGGTGCTCGCTGCCCTGCCAGAACCACGGCAGCGCCCGCCAGTCCAGCGACACCATGAAATCCGGCAGCGCGCTCTGGTAGACGCCATCGTTGCCGATCTGCCGCATCAGATACATGCCCATGCCGTAGCCGCCCAGCGCGAAGAACAAGCCGTGGCCCAGGCTGAGCAAGCCGGCATAGCCCCAGACCAGGTCCAAAGCCAGCGCCAGCACCGCGTAGCACAGAATCTTGCCAGCCAGGGTCAGAACATAAGCCGACACCCGCCAGCCGCTGTCCGCCGGCGCGAACACATGCAGCAAGGGCAGCGCCAGCAAGCCGAGCCAGGCCAGGGCCAACGCCGCCGCGCCCCAACGCCTGCGGCTCAGGCCGGACATGAGCCTCAAAGAGTAAGGAAGATGCATGGCGGCTCCTAATCCACGGCCCGGCCCTTGAGGGCGAACAGGCCTTGCGGACGTTTTTGGATGAACAGAATGATGCCGGCCAGGATCAGAATCTTGCCCAGCACCGCGCCCAGCGCCGGTTCCAGCAGCTTGTTGGCCACGCCCAGGCCCAGCGCGCCCCACGCCGCGCCGGCCAACTGGCCCACGCCGCCCAGCACCACCACCATGAAACTGTCGACGATATAGCCCTGGCCCAAGTCCGGGCCGACATTGCCTATCTGGCTCAGCGCCACCCCGCCCAGGCCGGCGATGCCGCTGCCCAGGCCGAAGGCCAGCATGTCCACCCGCCCGGTCGCCACGCCCAGGCTGTCCGCCATGCTCCGGTTCTGGGTCACCGCGCGCACAAACAGACCCAGCCGGCTGCGGTTCAGCGCCAGCCAGACCAGGCCCAGCGTCAGCGCGGAGAACAAAATGACGGCGATGCGGTTGTAGGGCAGCGTCAGCGCCGGGCTCAAGACCCAGCCGCCGGTCAACCAGCCGGGATTGGCCACCGCCACGTTCTGCGCGCCGAACAGCGTTCGCACCAACTGCATCAGCGCCAGGCTGATGCCCCAGGTGGCCAGCAGCGTTTCCAGCGGCCGGCCGTAGAGGTGGCGGATCACCAGCCGTTCCAGCGCCATGCCCACGCCGGCGGTGAACAGGAAGGCCGCCGGCAACGCCAGCGCCAGATAGGCGTCGGCGGCGGCCGGCCAGCGGCTTTGAAACAGGCTTTGCGCCGCATAAGAGACATAGGCCCCCAGCATCAGCATCTCGCCGTGCGCCATATTGATCACGCCCAGCAAGCCATAAGTGATGGCCAAGCCCAACGCCGCCAGCAGCAGCACCGAGCCCAGGCTGAGGCCGGCGAAGGCCGCTCCCAGTAAATTGTCCACCTGCACGCTGGCGCGGATGGCCGCTTGCGCACTCGTCGCGGCGTCGCGCACCCCGGCGTCGCTTTCGCTGGCGGCGTCGGTCAAGGGCGCCAGCAAGGCCAAGGCGGCCGGATCGCCGCTGTCCGCCAGCGCCGCGGCGGCGGCTCTCCGCTGCGCCGGGTCCGGGCTGGCCAGCGACAAGCGGGCGCACGCTTGCTCCAACGCGCGCCGCAACTCGGCGTCGCCCTCCCGCGCCAGCCGGTTCCGCAGCAAGGGCAGCAAGGCCGGGTTAGCGCTGTCCGCCAGCACACGGACCGCGGCCAGCCGCCGGACAGCATCCGCAGCGGCCAGTTCGTCGACCGCGTGAAACACCGCCAAAGCGCCGCGCAGCCGGTTGTTCAGCGGCAGCGGCTCCAGACTGGCGGCGTCGCCCGCCGCCGGCTGGCCGGACACCGCATCGCCGAGCGCGCCGTCCGGCCGCAGCCACAACACGCGCCGGCCATCGGCGGACTGCAACAGCCGGCCCTCCTCCAACGCGGCCACCGCCGCGCGGCGCTCCGCGTCCGGACGCGGCGCCCAGCTTTCAATCAAGCCGGCGCGCTCGGCCGGATCGGCGCCAGCCAGGTCGGCCAAGGGGCCGGCGCCGGCCGCCGCGCACCACAGCGCCAGCGCCCAAGACAAGGCTTTACACCAGGACATCGCGGACTCCTTCTCGGCTCACTTGCTCTTCACCGGGGCATCCGGCCGTTTGTCGTTGCCTGGGAGGTACGGACTCCACGGCTGTGCGCGCACCACGCTCCGGCTTTTCCACACCACCGAGAACTGTCCGTTGGGCTGAATCTCGCCAATCATCACCGGCTTGCGCAAATGGTGGTTGCGGGCGTCCATCTCCAGCGGATAGCCCGACGGCGCGTCCAGGCGCATCCCGGCCAGGGCCTTGCTCACCGCGGCCACGTCGGTGCTGCCGGCCTTGCGCGCCGCTTGCGCCCATAGCCGGATGCCGACGTAGGTCGCCTCCATCGGATCGTTGGTCACCAGCTTGTCCGCCCCGGCAATGCCCTTCTTGCGCGCCCAGGCGCGGTAGTCCGCCGTCCATTTGGCATTGACCGGGTTCTTAACGCTCATGAAGTAATTCCAGGCCGCCAGATGGCCGGCCAAGGGCTTGGCGTCCATGCCCTTGAGCTCCTCCTCGCCCACCGAGAACGCCATCACCGGCACCTCGGCCGCTTTCAGGCCCTGATTGCCCAGCTCTTTGTAGAACGGCACATTGGAGTCGCCATTGATGGTGGACACCACCGCGGTCTTGCCGCCGGCGGCGAACTTCTTGATATTGGCGACGATGGTCTGGTAGTCGTTATGGCCAAACGGGGTGTAGGCCTCTTGGATGTCCGCGTCCTTGACCCCCTTGGTTTTGAGGAAGGCGCGCAGAATCTTGTTGGTGGTGCGCGGGTAGACATAATCGGTGCCCAGCAGGAAGAAGCGCCGCGCGCCGCCGCCCTCCTTGCTCATCAGGTACTCCACCGCCGGGATCGCCTGCTGATTGGGCGCCGCGCCGGTGTAGAACACATTGGGCGACATCTCCTCGCCCTCGTACTGCACCGGGTAGAACAGCAAACCGTTCAACTCCTCGAACACCGGCAACACCGATTTGCGCGACACCGAAGTCCAACAGCCGAAGGTCACCGCCACTTTGTCTCGGCTCAGCAATTGGCGCGCCTTCTCCGCAAACAGCGGCCAGTTGGATGCCGGGTCCACCACCACCGGCTCCAGCTTTTTGCCCAGCACCCCGCCATCGGCGTTGATCTGGTCGATGGCGAACAGCGCCATATTCTTGAGCGAGGTTTCGGAAATGGCCATGGTGCCGGACAGGGAGTGCAGCACCCCTACCTTGATGGTGCCGGCGGCCAGGGCCGGCGCGGCGCCGAGGCCGCCCAGCGCCAGGCTCAGCGCAAGGGTAGGCAAGACATGAGGGCGAATGAACATGGGAAGCTCCTGGGGCGATCCTGAAACGCCGGGAGGCCGTCTGGCCGGCCCGGCTGGAAATTGTTGCACTGCAGGATCAGACTAAGCCCCGGCCCGCCCGGCCGAAATACGTTACATGACGTATGCCCCCTCACCCGCCGCCGGCGCTGCGCAAAGCCAGCGCCGCGGCCGAGGTGCGGGTTTCCACCCCCAGGCGGGCGAACACATGCTCCAGATGCTTGTTGACGGTGCGCGGACTCATGCCGAGGATGTCGCCGATGTCGCGATTGGTCTTGCCCAGGCTCAGCCAATGCAGCACCTCGGCCTGACGTGGAGTCAGCCCCAGCGCCCGCATCAGGCGCTGCGGCGCCGCGGCTTCGCCCCCCTCGCTCAAGGCCAGCAAGCACTCGTCCCCGGCCAAGCGCTTCGCCAGCAGGCCCGAGCCGTCGCCCCCCTCCAACGCCAGGCTCGCGCCCGCCTCGGCCTGGCCCAGCCAAAGCCGCCAGCGCTCCGCCAGCGCCGCCTCGGACCAGCCGTGAGCGCGCAGCAGGCCGCGCGCGCGCTCGGTCAACCACAGCGGCCGGCCGCTGGCCGGGTCCGCCGCCAGCAAGGCCTGGCCCGACGCCTCCAGCGCCTGCCGCGCCCGGCACAGCTGACGCGCGCTGCCGATATGGGCGGCCAGCCGCGCCAACACCTCCGCCGGCCGCAGCGGCTTGACCACGTAATCCGCGCCGCCGGCGGCAAACGCCGCCAGCACGTGCTCGCTGTCGCTGAGCCCGGTCATGAACACGATGGGAATCGCCTGCGTTTCCGCCTCCGCTTTCAAACGCCGCGCCGTCTCGAAACCGTCCATGCCCGGCATCACCGCGTCCAGCAGAATGATGTCCGGCCGGCATTCGGCGGCGCGTCGCAAGGCCGCCGCGCCGTCCGTGGCCAGCAAGACCCGATAGCCGGCAGAATCCAGCGCGTCGTGCAGCAAGGCCAGGTTTTCCGGCTGATCATCGACAATCAGCGCCGTCGCCCGCTCCGCCCAGGGCGCGCTCATACCGGCGCTCCCGGCAGCCATTGCAGCAGCTCGTCCAGCCGGCAGCCGTCCAGCAGGCTTCGCGCCCGTGCGAGGAATGGCGCGTAAGCAGGGTCAGCGCCCAGCGCGCCCACCTCCAGCCGCTGCAAGGCGGCGCGCGCGCCGCGCAGATACCCGCGCCGCAACGCCTGCCGCAGCTCGTCCAGCGCCTCCTCCGGCGGCCAGCGCAGCGCCGGCTCCGCGCCGTTCAGCCACTCCAGCTCCAAGCGCTGGCCTATCCAGTCCAGCAGGCGCTCTACCCGGATGGGCTTGACGAAGAAATCCTCGGCGCGGATGCCCGCGTCGTTGTCCTGCCCCTGCTCGAAGGCGTTGGCGGAAATCACCGCCAACGCCGGCGCATCGCCATGCCGCCGGCGGATACGCCTCAAGGTCTCCCAGCCGTCCAGACCCGGCATCGCCAGATCCATGCACACCAGGTCCGGCAGCGTCGCCGCCTGCTCCAGCCAGTCCAGGCAAGCCTGGCCGCTGGCGGCCTGCTCCACCTCGAAACCCAAAGGCAGCAAGGCGCTGGCCAGCATCTCCCGATCCTGCGCATGGTTATCCACCAGCAGCACCCGCCGCCGCCGGCCCTGATAGCCGACGCGCGCCGACAAGGGCGGCGCCGGCGCGGCGCCCAATCGCGGCAGGAACAAGCGCAGCGTAAACACGCAGCCCTCGCCCGGCCGGCTGTCCAGCCTCAGCTCGCCTCCCATCAGCGAGGTCAACATCCCCGCAATGGTCAGGCCCAGCCCGCTGCCGCCCTGGCCGGCGGCCCCGCCGCCGCGCTCAAACGGCTCGAACACGCGCTCGGCCTCCTCCGGCGCGATGCCGGGGCCGGTGTCGGCAATCTCGAAATACGCCACCTCGCCCTGATAACGCAAGCCCAGGCTAACCTCGCCATGCGCGGTGAACTTGACCGCGTTGCCCAGCAAATTGATCAGGACCTGTCGCAGCCGGCGTTCGTCGGCGCGCACCATGGCCGGCCATTCCCCTTGCGGCAGGAAGCGGAAGCCCAGCCCCTTCTCCCGCGCCTGCAACTGGAACATCGCCGTCAATTGGCGGATGAACTCAGCGAAATCCAGCGGCCGCGGCTCCAGATTGAGCCGGCCGCTCTCGATCCGCGCCAGATCCAGCGTGCCCTCGATCACCGACAGCAGGTGATCGCCGCTGCGGCGGATCACCGCCAACGCCGGCCGCTTCGACGGCGGAATCTCAGGGTCCCCGTCCAGGATCTGCGCATAGCCCAACATGCTGTTCAGCGGCGTGCGCAGCTCATGGCTGAGCGTGCTCACATAACGGCTCTTGGCCTGGTTGGCCTGTTCCGCGGCCCGGCGCGCCTTTTGCAATAGCGCGTCGGTGCGGCGGTGGGACGCGATCTCCCGCAACAAGCGCTGGGTCTGCCGCTTGGACTCCTGCCTCGCCACCTGCCGGCTCTGGCGCAGCAAAACCAGCCACCACGCCAGCACGCTGCCGCCCAACAGCAGGCCCGCGCCCAATTGCGGCAGCCGCGCCGCCAGCGCGTCCAAGCCCGGTCGGCTCCGCGCCAGGCAAAACAAGCCGCCCAACAACAGGCCCAAGCCCGCCAGCAACAGCGTCATCAGCAGCAGATAATCGGCCAGGCCTCGTTGCAGATACGGCCGGCAAGCGCTCGGCAACAGCCGGCTCAGCCATGCGCGCCATTGCTCGTCCAGCCGCGCCTTGGGCTTGCAGCGGTCGTCACAACGCGCGTCCAGCGTGCAGCACAAGGAACAGATCCAACCGCGATACGCCGGGCAGCTCACCATGTCCGGCGGCTCGTACTGGCGGCGGCACAATACGCAGCGCTGCGGCGGGGCCGGCGGCAACGCCGGCCGGCGCGCCAGGTAATAACGGCCGTCGCTGAGCCAGGCCAGCGCCGGCGTGGCCAGCAAGGCGGTCAGCAAAGACAGGAAGGGCGCCAGCGGCTGCATCTGCTCGCCCAACGCCCCCAGATGCGCCGACACCGAAACCGCCGAGGCCAAGACCAGCGAACCCAGCCCCACCGGATTGACGTCGTAGAGATAGCCCCGGCGGAACTCTATGCCCGGCGGGCTCAGCCCCAGCGGCTTGTTGATGGCCAAATCCGCCGCCACGGTGACCATCCAGGCGATCGCCAGATTGGCGAACAGCGCCAGCACATGCGCCAGCGCCTGGAAAACCTCCAGCTCCATCAGCAACAGCGCGATCAAGAGATTAAAAACCACCCACACCACCCGTCCCGGATGGCTGTGGGTCAGCCGCGCAAAGAAATTGGACCAGGCCAGCGAACCGGCGTAGGCATTCGTGACATTGATCTTCAGCTGCGACAGCAGCACAAACAGCACCGTCGCCGCCAGCGCCAGCCGGCCGTCGCCCCATCCCTGGACATAGCCGAACCAATACAGGCGAGCCGGATCCGGCGCCGGCCCATCCGTCTGGCCGTGATCCAAGGCCAGCCAGGCCAGCAGCGCGCCGCCCAGCATCTTCAGCATGCCCGGCAAGACCCATCCCGGCCCGCCGGCCAGGCAGGCCAACCACCAGCGGCGGCGCTGGCCGGCGGCGGGCGGCGGCATGAAGCGCAGATAGTCCGCCTGCTCCCCCATCTGGGCGATCAAGGCGATGCCGATGCCGAAGGCCGCACCAAAACGGCGCAGATCGAAACCGCCCGCCCCGCCTTCCGCCCCGGCATAGTGCCAGAAGCCGCTCAGCGCCTCCGGCTGGCGCGCCAGCACAAAGCCGTAAGGCAACAGCAGCAAGCCCAGCCACAGCGGCTGGGTCCAGGCTTGCAGCCGGCTGATGGCGGTGACCCCGTGAGCCACCAGCGGCAGCACCGCCACTGTGCACAGCAGATAGCCCCAGGCCGGCGGCAGGCCAAACCCCAACTCCAGCGCATACGCCATGATGGCGGCTTCCAGCGCGAAGAAAATAAAGGTGAAGGCGGCGTACAACAAGGAAGTGACGGTGGAGCCCAGATAGCCGAAACCGGCGCCGCGGGTCAGCAAATCCATGTCCACGCCATAGCGGGCGGCGTAGACGCTGATCGGCAGGCCAACCAGCAAAATCACCAACCCCACCGCCAGAATGGCCCAGGCCGCGTTGACGAAGCCTCCCGCCGTCAGCATCGCCGCGCCCACCGCCTCCAACACCAGAAAGGCGGCGGCGCCGCCCAGCGCGGTGTGCGCCACTCGCCACGGCGACCAGCGCCGGAAGCTGTGCGGGGTATAACGCAGCGCAAAATCCTCCAGCGACTCGCACGCTACCCAGCTGTTGTAATCGCGACGGACTTTCACCGCGTAAAGCGGCGCGGGATCGGAGGCGGACATGGCGGCGGCCTTGAGCGTATGCTAACAACAGCTTCAATGCAAAAAGCTTGCCAATGGCCGCCGCGGGCCGTAAAGCTCGGCGGCGCGGCATCGCGTGCGGCCACGCCCGTTTTATACGATACGAATCATAAATGTACTGATTGCGTAAAGAATTTCGCTGCACCGCCCGTAAACAAGCTATTCACACAACATTAAGCAAGCGCTAATATTCATTGGCAACCACCACCCAGGCCGGCCCCGCCGACCCGCCACATTAAGGACTTCCCGATGGATACCCTGTTGTTTCTACTGCTAGCCGCCTCCCTGCTGGCCCTGATTCTGCGCAAGCGCCAATGGGCCTACGCCTGCTGGGGCCTGGCCTTCGCGCTCACGCTGTACTGGTTCAAGTTCCACGCCACCAGCACATTGCCCATTTCCCTGTGAGGAACCCGACATGACGCAAAACCTCACCGGCAAACTAAACCAGCTGGGCCTGCTGCTGATCAACCTGATGCTGCTCGTCGCCTTCTACTTCCAGTTCGCCCAGCATGAACTGCCCTGCCCGCTCTGCCTGCTGCAACGCGTGGCCTTGTGCGCGATAGCGGTGGCCCTGGCCGCCAACGTGTTGCTGGGCGACAAGCCCGGCCATTACGGCATGATGCTGCTGGCCGCCGCCGCCGGCTTCGCCGTGGCCGGCCGCCAAGTGCTGTTGCACATTTCCCCCGGCGACGCCGGCTTCGGCCCGCCCGTCCTGGGCCTGCACTTCTACACCTGGGCCGCCATCGCCTTCTTCGCCGTCTTCATCGGCAGCGGGCTGCTGCTGATGCTGTGCCAGCGAGAACACAGCTTCGACCGCCAGCCCCCGGCGCAACTGAGCCGGCTGGCCAGAGCCGGCGTGGCCCTGACCATGTTGCTGCTCTTGGGCAACGCCCTGTCCGTGTTCCTCGAATGCGGCCTGGCGGCCTGCGGAGAAAGCCCGATCAACTATCTGCTGCTTAACTAAGCCCGCCCCGCGCCGCCGCTAGATCGACCAATCCTCGTCCGGCGCGGCGGCGCGCGCCGCCGGCGCTTCCGGCCGCAGCACCAGCCACAGCGCCAGCGCGATCAAACCGCCGCCCAAGGCCTGGGACAGCGTCGCCGTCTCGCCCAGCGCCAGCCAACTCCAGAAAATGCCGAAGGGCGGAATCAAGAACGTCACCGTCAACGCCTTCAGCGGGCCGACGTCGGCTATCAAGCGGAAGTACAAGATATAGGCCAGCGAAGTACACAGCAGGCCCAAGGCCAGCATGGCCAGCCACACTTCCGCTCCCGCCGCCGGCCACCTCAAGGGCTGCGCGCTTGCCTGCCACGCCATGAACGGCAACAGCAACACCACCGCGCCCAGCTGGCTGCCCAAAGCCACCACGCGGCTATCCAGGCCGCCCCGGTCCGCTATCCAGCGCCGGGTCAGAAACCCCGCCAGCCCATAGCAGGCGGTGGCCGTCAGACAAGCCGCCACGCCCCACAGCGCTTCCGGCCCCGCGGCCGGCCCCGTCCGTGTCAACACCGCCACGCCCGCCAGACCAATCAACACGCCGGCCAGCTTGTTGGCGGTAATACGTTCTCCAAACGCCGCCGCGCCGATCAACACCCCCATCAGCGGCGTGCTGGCGTTCAAGATCGCGCTATAACCGGCCGGCAACACCCGGGCCGCCAGCGCGAACAGCAGAAAAGGCAGGCCGGAATTGATCACCCCCAGCATCATGGTGGCGGCCAGCTTGCCCTTGAAGGACAAACGCACCCGCAGCAAGGCGATCAACCCCAACAGGCCCGCCGCCCCCAGCGCCACCCGGCCAAACGCCGTGGGCAACGCGCCCAGCGTAGGCGCGGCGATGCGCATGAACAAAAAACTGCCGCCCCACAAAGCCGCCAACAGCAGCAAACGACTCAAGCTCGCCATCCCCATGATGCCTCTCCCTTCGCCTTGTATTTAACTTTGCTAAACCAGATACTGAAATCATCAACCGCAAAGATGCGGCGAACAAACAATTTTTCCTGCTTGATGATTTAGAAAATCTAAACGAATATGCCCAAACCACCGCTGGACTCCCTCCGCTTCTTTGAAGCCGCCGCAAGACGGCTCAGCGTCAAGCAGGCCGCCGAAGAACTGCACGTCACGCCCGGCGCCGTCTCCCAGCAACTGCGCAAACTTGAAAGCTTCCTCGGCCAGCCCCTGTTTGAACGCCGCGCGCGCGGCCTGGCGCTCAACGCCGCCGGCCGCGACTACCTGGACGCCTGCCGCCAAGCGCTGGACCTGATAGACCACGCCACCGCGCGGCTGACCGGCGCTCGCCGGGTGATCCTGCTCAGTTGCACCCCATCGTTTGGCGCGCAATGGCTGCTGCCCCGGCTACAGGGCTTCATGCGCGAGCACCCGCATATCGACGTCCACGTCAGCACCGGCAACCGTGTGGTCGACCTCGCTTCGGAAAACATCCACTTCGCCGTGCGCCACGGCCTGGGCGACTACCCCGGCCTCAACGCTTGCAAGCTGCTGGACGACGAACTGACGCCGGTATGCGCGCCCACGCTGCCGGCGCGGCTGGACGCCCTCAGCGGGGAACAGCTGCTGCACGACGAACACCGCGGCGATTGGCGGCTATGGAGCCGCGCCGCCGGCCTGGAACTGGACTGCGACCAAGGCGTGGTCTGCGTGGACTCCAACGCCGCCATCGAAGCCGCGCTGGCCGGCCGCGGCTACGCGCTGGCGCGGCGCTCCTTGCTGCAAGCCGAACTGGCCGCCGGCCGGCTGCGCGAACTCCCCGCGCCGCCGCTGCGAAGCGACCTCGCTTATTACCTGATACACCGCCCGGACCTCCTGCGCGACCCGGAAATGGGCGTCTTCAAACAATGGCTGCTGGAACAAGCCGCGGCCGCCCAAAACAAAAGCCCGCCGGGCGGCGGGCTTGTTGCGCAACAGCGTCTTGGCTGAGGGTTTACAGACGCACGTTCTCGATGCGAGTCACATGCGGCGGCTTGCCGCCCAGCGGCTGATAGATGTACACCGCCACCAGATGCGGCTGCGCGCCGGGATACACCACCTCCGCGCTAGCCAGGAAAATATAGTTTTCCCCGGCCACCACCTGCGTGGACACCGCCAACGGCACGTATTTCACGCCCAGCAAACCTTCCGTGGCCTGATGGAAAACCTTGCGGTCCTTTTCATCCACCGGCCGGAAACCGGACCAACCACCCAGCAATTGTTCAGACATGTCATGCTCCCGTAATGAGTTATCCAACACTGGAAACAACACGGAGCCAGCTTTGCCCGCCCCGCCCAATGCCGGTATAGCTGGGGCGTCCGCGCCTGGGCAAGGATTTAGTTATTACTACGTAATTCATATTTAAAACTAAATTCCCATTTATCATTTCAATATCGCCAAACAGACTTTGAGCTGGCCATTGGCGTCGCCGGCCAAGCCTCGCGCCCATGAAAAAAGCCCCAAAAAGGGGCTGAAACGGGAATCTCGCCAGCCTCTGACTACGCACATCGCGAGCCAATACTCAGAGGCTGTTCAAAGTCTCGCAGGCAAGAGCGAGACTTTAAAAATTCAAGGCCCAATCCGGCTGCAAATCCTTGATCAACTGCGACGGCAGGCGTTCGCCCTCCACCAGCAAGGAGCATTCCAGCGAGAAATGCTTAGGATCAGACTTGGAAGCGATCAGCAACAAACGCGGCACATCCGCGTACTGCTGCGAAGGCTTGATGGTTTTCCACGCGCCCTTGTCCCATTGGCGGAACAACGTACAAACGCCACCCTTTTCCTTGGAGCAGGTGAATTTCAGATCCGGCCGCTGAGCCACGAACTGCTTGAGCGTCATATCCCGCTGACCCAGCAAGCGAAAGCCCCAGTTATAGGCTTCCGACACACCGTTGACGTCTGTCGGGCTATTGGTGAAGTGGTAGTGCTCTTCCACGTAATTACGCAAGGCCCATTGCGGGGTCAGCGCTACCGGCTCCTCGATTGCGGAGTAACGCAGCAGCGAGGTCAAACCTTCGGACGCGCCGCTGACGTCTTCCTCCATCTCCCGAGCTTGATCGCGAATAGGCTGCATCCGCAATGCGGCACGGCCGTTTTCCACCGTCACCGGCAGGCCGGGAATAGCCTTGCCCGGTTGGGCGATGTAGCGAAAGAAACTGCCGTCGCAATTGAATATCTGGCGCAGCGCCTCATCGTCGGCATGGGCTTGCAGGCTGAGCAACATCAAGAAGGGCAAGAGTTTTTTCATTGGATTTGAACTGAGCTTTTTAGAAAGCCGACGATGCTAACATAGAAATTACATTTTCATTTTTGACTATATTTACAAGAACATACGCATTTATCATCATTTGCCGCTCAATTTTCGAGCCCGCACCGCTGGCGCCCCACCTTGCGCCGTCATGCCCGACCACGCCCAAGCAACCGTATTCACGACAGGATCAAAATAGATTTGCAATTTGACAACCAGTTGTCAATAATGGCAACCAGTTGTCAAAAGGAGGCCGCATGCCATCAAAACCAAGCCATCGCCCACAGCGCATCACCGATCTGATGCTGCTGATCTTCCGCCTAAACGGCACCCTGCTGGACAGAGGCGACCAACTGGTAGCCCACCTGGGTATCAATAGCGCGCGCTGGCAAGTGCTGGGCGCGGCGGGCCTGGCGGGCGAAGCGCAAACCGCGCCACAAATCGCCGCCCGCATGGGCATCAGCCGCCAAGGCGCGCAAAAGCAACTGCACAAGCTGGTGGAGGAAGGCTATTTCGACGTGCTGCCCAACCCTCAACACGCCCGCTCCCCGCTGTACCGGCTGAGCGCCAAGGGAGAACGCACCGTGGCCGGCACCCAGCGCAGCCAGGCGCAATGGACGGAGCAACTGGCGCGGCGCCTGCCCGACGCGGATTTCGACGCTGCCTGCCACACCCTGCAACAACTGCTGAGCACGCTGGACACGCTCAGCCCCCCAATTGGAGAAGAGTCATGAATCGCACGCTCAAACTGATTCACTTCATCGCGCTGGCCTTGTTTCTGGGCAGCATCCTGGCCTGGGTCGTGCTGTCCGAAACCGGCCCGGCCACGCCGGCCCTGCTGGCGCAAACGCGGCAGCAAATCCATATCGGCACCTGGGTGCTGACCGTGCCCGGCCTGTGGCTGATGCTGATCAGCGGCCTGCTGATGGGCTACCGGCGCTACGGCCCGCGCAACCGCTTTTTCCAGCTCAAGCTGGGCCTGACGCTGCTGATTCTGCTCAACGCCTCTTTCGTGGTGGTGCCGGTGGTGGATATGGCCAATCAACTGGCCCAAGCCGCGCTGCTCAATGGCGCGCTGGGCGCGGACTTCCACGCCGCGACTTTGCGCGAAGCCATAGGCGGCGGGCTCAACATCCTGCTGATCGTGATCACCGCAGCGGTTGGCGTCTGGCGGCCCGGCGTTCGCGCTCGCGCGGCGGGAAGCATCCCGTCAGTTGGCTGAGGGAGGCTTAGGCATGAAGCCGTATGAGCGGCTCCGCTCACACCTGTTCTTTTTCAATAAAATGCCCCGCCAGCGTCAGCAGGCGGGGCATTTTACAATCAGCTCAAGCGCGGTTTGACCCAGGCCAGGCCGCGCTTAAATCCGCTCAACGCCTACGCTTGCCTTCCAGGCACGCCATCAGATCCCGGCTGCGCTGCAACTGGTGCATCGCCTCCACGTGGCGATACAAGTTCAACTGCCGCCCGGCCACGCACAGCAAGGTCTCCAGATAGTTGAAAAAGCCGCGGCGCAAGCCGTTGCGGTGGCTGCGGTCGCTGTGGTCCATATCCCTGGCAATGCGCAGCAGCAAGCCGCGGCCGGCGTCCAGCTCATTGCTTTTCAGCCACTGCGCCAAGTGCGCGGCATACTGGCGGCCCAGCATGCAGGCCTCGGCGTAATCCTCGGGTTCGGCCGGTTGCCAGTAATGCGGATGATTGCGGCCCGGAATAAAGCGGACAAAAGGAAGGCGGGTTGCCTTGGTTTCCACGGAAACACAGCGGTACTGCGAGCGCCGCAGCGCCGGCTGTTGCGGGGAAACGCTGTCCTGCTGGACGGCGGGATCCTTGGAATGGGATGGAGTGGATTCGATGTGGGGCATCGGACGGACTGGCTTCGCCATTGCAACCTCCTTAAATGAAGGGCCTGGCCGCTAGACGCGGCAAGGCGGGCACATGACAAGGCTGGTCTCACCGCTCCCTCGGACCGGCGCGCCCGTAGGCGCCCCTGCCACGGCCCGCCCAGATTCAGGCAAAGCAATAGCAACCGGACACGAAAAAGCCGCGAAATCGCGGCGTGTCCGCCGGGGGAGACATACAGGAGACCAGTCCCGGCGCTGTTTGTATGGCAGCGCGGGGCCATTGTTGGCTAGATGGTGGGGGGGAGTCAAGCCAGAGCGGCTCCGGTTCATAGCAAACGAGATCGACTCGCCTGTTAGCTGCGAAGCTGGCCACGTATCCGACGCGCCCCAACTCCCTTCAAGCCTGCCGATGGGTGGCAGGCCCGAGGTTTTAAGCGGCTGCTTGTTCGAGCAGCGCGACGTTAGCGCGCTGCGAGTTCAGCCGCGCCTCGGACCTGACGGGAACCGGCGGGAAGCCGTAGGCCAGGCTTGCAGGGCGGCCTTTGGGGTAAAGGGGAATTTGGCCGCGCAAATTCCCCTTTCCGTTTACCGGGCGGAACCGGCCCTAAATCATCATCCGCGCAGCGGACTCGACCCCAAACCTTACCTTCGACAAGGAAAACAATAAGGCCTACCAGATTTTCTCACTCTACCATTGTAAATAGTATGTCTATGCTTTTTTACCGCTGCTTCATGATGTTTTTTAATGTACATTTTTTCAATATTAGTCCCTACCTGCCAAGAATATGCAGCAGGAAAGACCCAGGCAACAACAACCATAGGAACAAGATATATATGCAACTTTAAAGCCAACCACAACGTAAACCCCAGCAGAAGCTCAAGCAAAAGAACCGCATACGCATTTCCATGCTCCCGTAGATGCCGATAAGAAGTCATGATATCGCTAAAAGTGTAAAACCTTAAAAATGTCAATTTATCATAAAAATCAAACACATCAACGATATCATCCTCACTTTTTGGCTGCACCCCCATTTGCACCACAATCAGAACAAAGACAACAACACCCAAAATTGACATTAGTTTAAACTGATGCCCAGTCAATTCCACATCAAAGTAACCGCAAAAATAAAGGACCCCACTAGTCAAAGCTAGCCAACTGAATAACACCAAAAACCCAATCTTATCAAAGCATCGACCAATTAATTTTTTTCTTTCTTGATAGCGAGAAACATGCAGCACCAACATTGGAGCACTTGCGATATAACAAAAGGTCAATCCCATAAAAGCCACAATCACATAATTCACAACTGTTTCTTTGGAAAAAACAAATGATCTTATTTGTGATGTTTCGGCCAGATTCAAAACCAAAAACCAACAAATCAGAGACCAAACCAAAGTTCCAAGGCTATATCTAATAATATAGCCCTCCCACCAATTTGATTTAGCCGACTCCATACTTAGCTTATCTTGACTCTGCATATTGCCCCCGAAATATCACACAAAACAATATGACAAAATAATAAAAATTTCAAGAACACGGATCAATCTAGTGATTAATCATGAAAAAAACCCGCCTCGCGGCGGGTTTCTTCACGTCCAGATCAGGCTTAGGTTCAAGCCAGCTTAGCCAACTGCACCTTGATCTTGTCCAGCTTGTCGTTCAGCTCAGCCAACTGCGCCTTGTCGCGCTCCACCAGGTGGGCCGGGGCTTTGTCTACATAGCCCGGCTTCTCCAGCTTGGCGGTGAGCTTGGCCAGTTCGGCTTCCGCCTTGCCCTGCTCCTTGGTCAGGCGCGCGGTTTCGGCGGCCTTGTCCACTTCCACTTTCAGCATCAGGCGGGCGTCGCCGGAGATGGCCACCGGGGCGTCGTCTTCCGGCAGCGCGGCCACGATGGAGCCTTCGGTCAGCCGCGCCAGCAGTTTCAGGTAGGGCACGAAGTCCGCCACCGTGGCATCGCCGGTTTCGATGAACAGCGGGGCTTTGACGGCCGGGCCAATGCCCATTTCGCCGCGCAGATTGCGCACCGCGTTGACCATGTCCTTGAACGCGTCCATGCGGCTGTTGGCGGCGGCGTTGATCTTGCCGGCTTCCGCCGCCGGCCACGGGGCCAGCATGATGGACGGGGCGCTCTTGGCGTTGGCCAGCGGGGCCACGGTCTGCCACAGCTCTTCCGTGATGAAGGGCATCAGCGGGTGGGTCAGGCGCAGCGCCACTTCCAGTACGCGGACGATGGTGCGGCGGGTGGCCCGCTGCTGGGCTTCGTTGCCGGTTTGCAGCTGCACCTTGGCCAGTTCCACGTACCAGTCGCAGTACTCGTTCCAGATGAATTCGTAAATGGTCTGGGCGGCGATATCGAAGCGGTAGGTTTCCAGCGCGTTGGTGACGTCGATTTCGGCCTGTTGCAGGCGGCCGATGATCCACTGGTCAACAAAGCTGTATTCCAGCGGCAGGCTTTCGTCCTGGCCGCAGTCCTTGCCTTCCACGTTCATCATTACGAAGCGGGTGGCGTTCCACAGCTTGTTGCAGAAGTTGCGGTAGCCTTCGGCGCGCTTGAAGTCGAAGTTGACGCTGCGCCCCAGGGTGGCGTAGCTGGCCATGGTGAAGCGCAGCGCGTCCGTGCCGTAAGCCGGAATGCCTTCCGGGAACAGCTTTTCCGTGGCCTTGGCGATGGCCGGGGCTTTTTCCGGGCGGCGCAGGCCGGTGGTGCGCTTGGTCACCAGCGGTTCCAGCGCGATGCCGTCGATCAGGTCCACCGGGTCGATGACGTTGCCCTCGGACTTGGACATCTTCTTGCCTTCGTGGTCTCGCACCATGCCGTGGATGTACACGTCGCGGAACGGAACCTTGCCGGTGAAGTGCTTGGTCATCATGATCATCCGGGCAACCCAGAAGAAGATGATTTCGTAGCCGGTCACCAGCACGTTGGAGGTGAGGAAGGCGCGCAGGTCCGGGGTGTCGTTGGGCCAGCCCAGGGTGGAGAACGGCACCAGGGCGGCGCTGAACCAGGTGTCCAACACGTCTTGCTCGCGGCGCAGGGTCTTGCCCGGCGCTTGCGCCTGGGCGTCGGCCTCGCTGCGGGCCACGTAGATGTTGCCGTCTTCGTCGTACCAGGCCGGGATTTGGTGGCCCCACCACAGCTGGCGGCTGATACACCAGTCCTGGATGTTTTTCATCCACTGGTTGTAGGTGTTGACCCAGTTTTCCGGGATGAAGCGCACTTCGCCGCTTTCCACGGCTTCAATGGCTTTGGCGGCGATGGATTGGCCGGTGGGATCCGGATTGCCGTCTTTGTCCAGGGCCACTTTGTCCATGGCCACGAACCATTGGTCGGTCAGCAGCGGCTCGATCACGGTGCCGGTGCGGTCGCCGCGCGGCACCATCAGTTTGTGCGGCTTGGTGTCCAGCAGATAGCCCTGGGCTTGCAGGTCCGCCAGCATGGCTTTGCGCGCGTCCTGGGTGCTGAGGCCGGCGTAGGCGGCCGGCAGTTCTATCGTGCCCTGAGCGCTGCCGTCGAAGCCGAAGATCTGGGCCTTGGCCAGGATTTTGGCTTCCAGGCTCATCACGTTAATGAGCTGGGTACTGTGGCGCTTGCCCACTTGGTAGTCGTTGAAATCGTGCGCCGGGGTGATTTTGACGAAGCCGGTGCCGAACTCCTTGTCCACGTATTCGTCCGCGATCACCGGGACCTGACGGCCGGTGAGCGGCAGTTCCAGCTGCTTGCCCAGCAGGTGCTGATAGCGCTCGTCGTCCGGGGCGATGGCCACGGCCACGTCGCCCAGCAGGGTTTCCGGACGGGTGGTGGCGACGGTGACGAACTCGTCGCTTCCCACCACCGGGTATTTGATGTGCCACATGTGGCCGTCTTCTTCCTCGGAGATCACTTCGAGGTCGGAGATGGCAGTGCCCAGCTTGGAGTCCCAGTTGGACAGGCGCTTGCCGCGGTAGATCAGGCCTTGTTCAAACAGGCGGACGAAGACTTCGGTCACCACTTCGGCGCGGGTGTCGTCCATGGTGAAGTATTCGCGGCCCCAATCCACGGAGCAGCCCACGCGGCGCATCTGGCTGGTGATGGTGCCGCCGGATTGTTCTTTCCATTCCCACACTTTGGCGGTGAAGGCGTCGCGGCCCAGGTCGTGGCGGTTAATGCCCTGCTCGGCCAGTTGGCGCTCCACCACGATTTGGGTGGCGATGCCGGCGTGGTCCGTGCCGGGAATCCACACGGTGTTGTCGCCCTTCATCCGGTAATACCGGGTCAGACCGTCCATAATAGTCTGATTAAAGGCGTGGCCCATGTGCAGGGTGCCGGTGACGTTGGGCGGCGGCAGCTGGATGGCGAAGGACGGTTTGGCGGTGTCCATGCTGGGCTTGAAGTAGCCGGCCTGTTCCCACTGCGCGTACCAGCGACGTTCGATGTCGCCGGGTTCAAAGCTTTTGGCAAGTTCCATGGTGATGAATCGTAGTTCTTCTAGAATGGAAAAAATGGGTCGATTATACCCGGTTTTGGAGTGTTCTCCGAGAGCCGGCGCGGGCGAATCAGGCGGTAGCCAAGGGATAAGCGGACGATGAGCGAAGAAACGCGCGTTTTGGTGATTGAAGACAGCATGGTGTTGATCCGCCCCTTGTGCCGCATGGTGGAGGAAATCGGCCTATCGCCGCTGCCGGTGTGCTCGCAGCTGGAGGTGCGCGAGGCGCTGGCCTCCGGCCAGCACTTCCTGGCCGCGGTGGCGGATTACAACCTGCCGGACTCTCCCGCCGGCGAGCATTTGCCGCTGTTGTTCCAGCAGGCGATTCCCACCATCGTGCTGACTTCGCGCACCGACGGCGAGGTGCGCGACCGCATCTTGCAGCTGCCGGTGGTGGATTACGTGAGCAAGGAAAGCCCGGCCGCCTTCGATTACGTGATGCGGATGCTGACCCGCATTCGCAAGAACCCGGGCATCAAGGTGCTGGTGGTGGACGACTCCGCTTCTTACCGCCAGTTTCTGCGCGAAAACCTGGAGCGCCACCGCTATCAGGTGCTGGAGGCGGAGGACGCCAAGCAGGCGCTGGAGATTTTGCACCGCGACAAGCACATCAAGCTGGTGCTGAGCGACAACGACATGCCGGGCATGGACGGGGTGCGGATGACCAGCACGATACGCCGCTTTCTGGATCACGACCGCCTGGCCATCATCGGCATTTCCGGCAACCAGGACCCCACCATGACCACGCGCTTCATCAAGGCGGGGGCGGACGACTTTCTGCAAAAGCCGTTTAATTTTGAGGAGTTTTTCTGCCGCGTCACCCGCAATGTGGAGTTTGTGGAGAACCTGGAATCCCTGAAGGAAACCGCGGACCGCGACCCGCTGACCAATTTATCCAACCGCCGGCACTTTTTTGAACAGGTGATGCAGTTGAAGAACGGCTACGGTGTGGCGGTTCTGGATATCGACCACTTCAAGCGGGTGAACGATCAGTACGGCCACGATGTGGGCGATCAGGTGATCTGCAACACCGCGCGGCTGATGGAGCAGTTTTTCCCGGACGGCATTGTGGCGCGCTTTGGCGGCGAGGAGTTTGTGATTCTCAGCCCCAGCCCCATCGAGCTGGACATGGTGTGCCGGCTGGAGAGCCTGCGCCTGGCGATAGAGAGCTGCATCCTGACCACCGCCAAGGGCGGGCTGCGCTATACGGTGAGCATTGGCGTTGCCGCGTCGGACATGCCGGAGGTCAGCCGGCTGCTGAAGCTGGCGGACGAACGGCTGTATCACGCTAAACAGCATGGCCGCAATCAGGTGTGCGGCGGCTGAAGAGCGTCATAGCCGGCGCTTTGCCGCTTTGCCCCGCTCTTGGCCGCCCCCCGCCCAAATGGCCAGTTCGCCGTTTGTTTGCGCCGGGACGCCGCCTATAATGACATCGCTTTTTCCGTTCCTTCCGCGCGGCCCCGCGCTTCCCCCGGAGCCGGCGTTTCAACCGGATATCCGCCATGAGCCATCATCACCCGCACGGTCCAGGCTGCGCCTGCTGCACTCTTCCTTTGTTGGCTCAGTTGCACGATGAGCTGTCCGAGCGGCCCGACTGGCAGGACGAGGCCAAGCGGCTGATCCGCCAACAGGAAAAACATTTGCTGCCGCCCTCGCCGCCTCAGACGCTGATCATTTACGGCGGGCCCATCCATACCCTGGCCAGCAGCGGACGGCAAACGGTGGACGCCATCGGCATCGCCAAGGGCCGAATTGCGGCCACCGGTTCATGCGAGGAGGTGCGGCAGGCCATGGCCGCCGCCGGGCATAAAAAACCGGAGGAGATGTCGCTGGAAGGCGCTACCTTGCTACCCGGTTTCGTCGATCCCCATATGCACATCCTCCCCAGCGCGCTGTTTTCGTCCTGGCAGTACGTGGGCGCGTTCTCCGGCCAGACGCTGACGCCGGATTACGGCATTGCGGGCGTGGAAAACACGGTGCGCGCGGCGCTGGCCGATCCCAAAAAACAGCAAAAGGCCAAGGACGGCACGGCCTGGGTGTTGGGCTTCGGCCTGGATCCTTCGCTGATGCGGGTCTGGACCGAACCGGACCTGGACTGGTTTGCCCAGTTTGGCGACTCACTCCCGATCTTCCTGATGAACGCTTCCGGCCACATCGGCTACGCCAACGCGCCGGCGCTGGCCAAGGCCGGCATCAGCCCGGAATGCAAGGGGGTGCTGGTGGAGGAGCAGGTGCTGCAGATGATGCCCGCGCTGCCCTCCCCGTCCCCGGCCGCCTTGCTTTCCAGCATCAGCCAGGTGCTGCACGGCGCGGCCAAGATGGGCAATACCACGCTGTTCGACGCCGGCCTGGGGTCCGGCAAAGGGCTGTTCGAGGTCTTGCTGCTGGACTTGGTGGCCCAGACCGCGTTGAACCCGGTGCGCATCGCCGCCGCGCTGTTTTCCAACGAAACCCGGCAGATGGACGAGTGGACCCGCTTGTTCCGCCCGGACCTGGACGGCATGGAGGACAAGCGCTTCAGCATCAAGGCGCTGAAACTGGTGTCGGACGGCTCCAACCAAGGGCTGACCGGTTTTCAGACCGAGGCCTACAAATGCTATCCGGAACACCAGGTGCCCAATGTGCCGGCCACCGGGCTGTTCAATTTCCGCCCGCCCAGCGCCTTCGCCCCGCATTTGCGGCAGGCGGTGGAGCACGGCTGGCCGGCCATGGTACACGCCAACGGCGACCGCGCCATCGACGAGGTGCTGCAGGCATACGAACACGCGCTCAACCACCCCTCAGCGCCGCTGCGGCCGGATTGCGCCGGCACGCGGCTGCGTCATCGCATCGAGCACGCTTCGCTCTTGACCGACGAGCACATCTCCCAGATGGCGCAGCTTCAGCTGTCGCCCAGTTTTTTGATAGGCCACGTCGGCTATTGGGGCCGCGCCTTCCAGCAAACCATTCTGGGCGAGGCGCGCGCCAAGCTGCTGGACCGCTGCCTGTCCGCCAAGCGCGCCGGCCTGCGCATCAGCCTGCACTCCGACCACTTCGTCACCCCGCTGGGCGGCCTGCGCATGATGGAGCAGGCGATATTCCGCGTGATGGAGGCCGCGCCGGAACAGGCCGGCGGCAAGCCGGCGCTGAACCCGGCGGAGCGGCTGGACCGGCTCAGCGCGCTGCGCGCGGTAACGCTGGACGCCGCCTGGCAGTGCCATATGGACCATATCGTCGGTTCGCTGGAACCGGGCAAGCTGGCGGACTTGGTAGTGCTTGAGCAGGACCCGCTGGACCCGGCGGTGAGCAATCTGCGCGATATCGCGGTGCTGCAAACCTGGCGCTCCGGCGCGCCGGTGTATCTGCATGCCAAGCTGGGATGCGCGACGGAATCCGCGCCGCCGGCCTGAGAGCCTGTTCATGGCCTCGCGAGCAAGGGCGAGACAAGGCGAAAACGAGCGAAAAAGCGGAATGGTCGAGGGGTGCATGAACATTTTGAGCGTGCACTCACCGTGCAACCCTCCACGAAGCGCAGCAGGCTTTGAACAGGTTCTGAGGCGCGCGGCGCCGCATGGGCCCAGCGCAGGCGAGGCCTTGCTCAGCTTTTGTCAGCCCCGCAAGATTGCCATTGGCATATAATTCACCCTGTGCGCGGCGTCGCCGCGCCGTCCCGACGCCATGCACAGGAGCGCCCCATGTCCCTACCCCATCAACCCGGCTGCGCGTGTTGCACTCTGCCCAGCTTGTCCTCGCAACTGGATGAACTGCAACACCATAACTGGACCGAGAGCCTGGCCAGCTTGGTCCGCACTGCCGTAGAACGCACCAAGCTGGCGCTGCATCAGGACGCGGCCATCTTTCACGGCGGGCCCATCTATACGCTGCAAGGCGGCCAGCCCAGCCGCGTGGACGCCTTGGGCATCGCCCACGGCAAGGTGATCTCCGTGGGCAGCCTGCAGCAGGTGGAAGCCGATATGCGCGCGCAGCCGCGCGCCGAGCTTATCAATCTGCGCGGCAAAACCTTGCTGCCCGGCATGATAGATCCGCACATGCACATCTTGCCCAGCGCGCTGTACCGCAACTGGATCAACCTGAGCCCCTTCGAGGGCCAGATCCTGCGGCCGGGCTACAATCTGGCCTGGGTCGGCGAACAACTGCGCGGCCAACTGCCCAGCCATAGCGGCCACACCCTCAACGGCGAGCCGCGCTGGCTGACCGGCTTTGGCGTGGACCCGTCGCTGATGAGCACCTGGGAAGAACCGGATCTGGACTTCCTCGACAGCATCAGCTCGGAAGTGCCTATCTTCCTGATCAACGCCTCCGGCCATCTGGGCTACGCCAACTCCGCGGCGGTGAAACTGGCCGGGCTGGACCCCAAGGGCAAGGGCGTGACCACCGAGTCCGACGTCGCCAAGGTGCTGGCGGTGATCCCCGGCCTGGCCGCGCCGCATGTGCTGTCCAAGGTGCAGGAAATTTTGCACGACGCCGCCGCCAACGGCATCACCACGCTATTCGATGCCGGCCTGGGCGCCGGCCTGGGGCCGCTGGAAATCACGCTGATGCGCGCCTTCGCCCAGAGCCCGCTGGCGCCGGTTCGGATAGGCGCTGCGCTGTACGGCAACCCAGACTGGCTGCAAGAGCAGTGGCTACAAACCTATCAGCTCAACCATAACAAGCACGATGACGACCGCTTCAGCGTCCGCGCGCTCAAGCTGATAGCCGACGGTTCCAATCAGGGCCTGACCGGCTACCAATCGCAGGATTATTGCTGCGCGGATGAGCACCACGTGCCCGGCGTTTCGCCGCGCGGCCTGCTCAACTTCACGCCGCCGACCACATTCGCCACCCGGCTGCAAACCGCGCTGAACGCCGGCTGGCCGGTGCTGGTGCACGCCAACGGCGATCAGGCGGTGGACTATGTGCTGGCTAGCTTCGAGCTGGCGCTGTTCGACGAAAACGCCAAGGACGGCACGCCCAATCCCAAACTGGCGCTGCGCTCGCGCATTGAGCACTGCTCGCTGCTGAGCGACGCCAGCATCGCCACCATGGCGCGGCTGAAACTGTCGCCCAGCTTCCTGATCGGCCACGTAGGCTACTGGGGCCAGGTGTTCAAGACCACCATTCTGGGCCGCGAGCGCGCCCAGATGCTGGACCGCTGCCAGTCCGCCCTCAAGGCCGGCCTTCGCATCAGCCTGCATTCGGACCACTTCGTGTCGCCGCTGGGCACGCTGCGGATGATGGAGCAGGCGGTGACGCGGGTGATGGAGGCGGACCCGGAACGGCAGCCGCTGAACCCGGCGGAATGCCTGGACCGCATCTCCGCGCTGCGCGCGGTGACGCTGGACGCCGCATGGCAATGCCATATGGACCACATCGTCGGCTCGCTGGAACCGGGCAAGCTGGCGGACATGGTCATTCTGCAAAAGGATCCGCTGGACCCGTCGGTGCCGGCCGGCTCGCTGCGCGACATTCCTATCCATCAAACCTGGCTGGCCGGCAAGCCGGTCTATCAAAACCCCGACACCCACTGAGCGGCGCCCGCCGCGCAAAACAAAACCGGCCGGGATTCCCGGCCGGTTTTTGCGTTGCGGACTCGGATTGGAGCCCGGCCTTCACAGAGCCTGTTCATAGTCTCACAAGCCAAGAACGGGCTGACGATCGTAAACAGGTTTTCAGTGCGCCACGGACTTGGACATCAAATTCATCACCAACACCCCCGCCACGATCAAGCCCATGCCTATCATTGCCGGCGCATCCAGCTTCTGCCCATATAAAACCCAGCCCACGATGGATACCAGCACAATGCCGACGCCGGACCACAGCGCGTACGCCACGCCCACCGGGATCTGGCGCAGGGTCAGCGACAGCATGTAGAAGGCCAGCAGATAGCCGGCGCCGGTCAGCAAGGACGGGCCCAGGCGGGTAAAGCCTTCCGACGCTTTCAGCGAGGAGGTGGCGATCACCTCGCTGACGATGGCGACGGCCAGGAACAACCAGGTTTTCATTCAAGACTCCAGTTCAGCGCACGGCTTGCCGCCGCGCATGCGCAGTTTGGCGCGTAGCGAGTCGTACAGCCAGTTGAATATATAAGTGTAAGGCAGGAAGAAGGCGAAGAAGCCCAAATCCAGCAGGAAGGCCTGCCAGTAACTGACGTTCAGCCACCAGGCCGCCAAGGGCACCAGCATGATCACCAACCCGCCTTCGAACATCAGCGCATGCAAGGTGCGCACGCCCACGGTGCGGCTCCAGCCCATCGCCGCTTCCATGCGGTCGAACAACATATTGAACACCACGTTCCACATCATGGCGGCGGTGGACATCATGAAGGCCAGCGCGCCCATATGCAGCAGGCTTTGCTCCATCACCAAGGAGGCCAGCGGCACCAGCATGGCCATCGCGCACAGCTCGTACATCACGGCGTGGAAGCCGCGCTCCAGCCAGGATTTTTGTTTGTTCATGTTATTTCCCAATCATGACCGTATTAAAGACAGCCGCTATTCTGATTGGTTTTTCGGATGGTTGAAAAATAATAACCATCGGTAAAACCGATGCATTAAGCCAGACCGGCGCGCGCGCGGCTCAGGCGCCGCAGCAGGCTGGCGCGCAGCCCGTCGTACAGCCAGTTGAAGACGAAGGTATAGGGCAGGAAGAACAGGAAGAAGCCGATGTCCAGCAAGAAGGCTTGCCAGTAGCTGATCTGCAGCCACCACGCCGCCAGCGGCACCAGCAGGGTCACCAGCCCGCCCTCGAACAGCAGCGCGTGCACCACGCGCAGCGCCGGCGTGCGCGCCCAGCCGCGGCGGCGCTCCCAGCGTTCGAACAGGCTGTTGAACACAATGTTCCACGACATCGCCACGCTGGTCATCATCAGCGCCAGCATGCCGATCTGCGCGGTGTCCTGCTTTAGCAGCAGCGTAGCCAACAACATCAGCAGGCTGATGGCGCACAGTTCGTAAGTCACGGCGTAGAAGGCGCGTTCCAGCCAGGATTTCTTTACATGCATCGATTCTCCTTGATCCGCCGCGGCGTTTGGAAGCAGTTTGCGATCTGCTGCGCCGCGGCTTGATTAGCAAGACAATGACGCGATTTTTATTGGTTTTTCGGATAGGATAAAGATAGTTTTAATCGGAGAAACCGATATGAGTATGTCGCTAGACGCGCTGGCGGCGTTTGCCAACGCCGCCGAACTGGGCTCTTTTTCCGCCGCGGCGCGGCGGCTGGGCAAAAGTCAGTCCACCATCAGCGAGGCCATCGCCAACCTGGAGATAGACCTGGCGGTGCAGTTGTTCGACCGCGGCAGCCGCCAGCCCACGCTGACCCAGGCCGGCCGCCACCTGCTGGGCTATGCACGGCAGATGCTGGCGATTGGCGATGAATTGAATCAGCAGGCGCAGTTGCTGACCGCCGGGCTGGAGCCCCGGCTGACCCTGGTGCTGTCGGACACGTATCAGTCTTCGCGTTTTCAGGAAGTGACGCGCCAACTGGAACAGAACTTCGAGGCGCTGGAACTGGAATGCCTGGTGGGCGAACAGGACGATGTGCTGGATTTGATCCAGACCGGACGCGCGCACCTGGGCTGCATGGCGGCGCAGAAGCAGTACCCGGCCGATATCGGCCACGCCACGCTGGGCGAGGTTAGCGAAGTGGCCCTGTATGTGGCGCGCAGCCATCCGCTGGCGGCGCTGGAACAGGTGGACCGGCAGGCGCTGAGCCGCCACCGCGAACTGCGGCTCAACACCTATACCGAAAGCAAACCGGAAACCATGAGCCGGCGCTGCTGGTTCGCGCCCAGCTATCTGATGCTGCTGGAGATGGCGATTCTGGGCGCGGGCTGGGCCGAGCTGCCGCGCTGGCTGGCGGACTCCTTCGGCGCGGAGCGGCTGCGCGAGCTGCGCGCGCCGGGCTGGCCCAAGGCGCGCCACATTGATCTGGTGTGGTCGCGACGGCGGCCGCTGGGCATGGCCGCCGTCTGGGTGCGCGAGCAGCTGCTGCGCTCATGACTACGCCGCCGCGCCGCGGGCAAGCCCCGCGCGGGGGATGGCGAGAACTCAGGCGCTGGGCATCGTCATCGGCCGCAGAATCCACATCGGCGGCCGGCCGGGATGCAGTTTGCGCAAGCGCAGCGTCGGCGGAAAGATTTTTTCCATGCCGAAGCCAAAAGCCAGGGAACGATCCGCAAGACTGACGATATTTCCCGGCTGCGAAAACACATCCCAACGCTGATTGGGCAAGGCCGGTTCCGGCAACAGATCCAACTGTAACGGCGAACCATCGGCCGCTTCATTGGCGGCGATCACTAATTGGTTGCCGCTAGTAGCCAGCGCGAACAAGCCTCGATCGAAGTCGATATTGAACAAGGCGGAGAAGTTGTTCTGGAACGGCTGCAGACTAAGCCGAGCGCCCTTGATTGAATCGTCGGCCACGATGGCGTAATCCGGGAAATAGGCCGAGGTGATGAAATACGAAGTGCTGCTGAAACCCATTTCTTGCTCCTTTACTTCTTCCGTAAAACCCAAAAGCGGCGGCGGGCCATACCGCCCGCCGCCGCAATCCGTGCCCTTCGCTTACTTAAGCGGTTTCCAGCACCAGCTCCGAGCGTTGAGCCGAGGTCAGCGGTTTGAGCGCCCATTGCTGTGCCGGCGAAGCGTTGAACTCGTACAGCCAGATCAGGCTCCCCACGCCGCCACGGCTCTGGTTGTCTATCACCAGATTGTTGTTTTGACGGCTGGAAATATAGCCCGGACGGGAGAACAGGTCCCATTGCTGGCTCAGTGAGGATGGATTGTACGGACGCAGTACCAAGGGCTTGCCGCTGGACAGGTCGGAAATGTCGATCACCAGTTGGTTGCCGCTGGTGGCCAAGGCAAACACGCCGTTGGCGAAGTCGATGTTGAACAGCGACAGGAAGTTGCCCTGAATGGGCTGCAGGTACAGCTGGGAACCGCTCATCGAATCTTTGGCGGTAATGCCCAGCGAGATGTTCTGGCTATAGGTAAGGAAGTAAGGAACGCTAGAGAAAGACATATGGCAACCCCCATTTTTATGCCAATCAATTATTGGCTTTCTCAAACTAGCAAGGTTTCCCCGTATTGCAAGCGCGCGCCCGAAACGAGCCGCGCCCGGCTTAAAATCCACCCAAAAACCCCATCATAAACACTGACTTAGACGCCGCTAGGTGAAATTGCTTAAATTCGTCCACTGAAGAACGGTCTGTCCGCGTGCAGGCGACGCCAACGAAAACAGCCGGGCATGCGCCATATGGAGTAGCTCACCAAGAGCGTTGAACGCCGCCATCGTCGCACCGTTCTTCCAAGACAAGAAGAACGATCGGTGCAAGATCATCAGCTTCTACGCCAAACGCGCCCGCGGGCCGATGGCGCGCAGGGCCGTCAGACGAGGCGTCACCAACCCGGCCGCGCTGCGCAATTTCGACAGCGAGGGCTACACCTTCGAGGCGGCCTCCACCTGCCAGCTGAGTTGAGTTTTCCACCTCGAACATCACTGATACGCCCCAGCCGGCGCTCAACGACTGACTGCATCCTGCGCGCAACAGTTCTCACCCAAACAATCATGCAAAATCCGCATGCATCTCCGTCTTAGCCATCAGACCAATCCGGCCAAAACCTTCTGCAGTCAACCACCGTCTCCGCCAAATTCTCATATTAAACAATTGATTACCAATAATTAAACAATTTTCAATATTGAATTTAACAAGCCCGACAACTACACTCGGTATTCATAAAACTTTACAGATCATTACCTTCAGTTTAAACAAGGTAGCGATCAAAACAGCGACAAGCGGGCCGGCAATCTGCTTGAAACAAGCAAAACGAATCCAGTAGAGGCTCAATATGAACAAATTCATCACCACCTTGGCTGCGCTGGCGGCCATGCAATCCGGCTTGACCTTGGCTGCCCAAGGCGGTGTCATCGGCTTCTCCGGCGCCATCGTTAAAGAGCCGTGCGCGCAGGAAGCCAGCACACTGGTCCGCTACTCTTCGCATCCGCAACTGTATCAGGCCGCTCGCAAGATTTCGTCCGGCCCTACTTGCTCCGGCATGGACAACACCCAGTCCGTGACGATCAGCAATGTGAAGACCAGCCAGTTCACCGAAGGCCAGATCGTTACCGTCGTATACAACTAAGAACCTGTTTACAATCTGCCGCGCTGCGGCGATACGGTGTTAAAAAAACCGCTTCGAAATGCTCATGCACTACTTGTACATTCCGCTTTCTCAGCGGTTTTCGCCTTGTCTCGCTCATGCTCGCTAGACCGTAGACACGTTCTCAGCGCCGTGAGAACTCAAAAACGCCGCCGCCGCGGACACTCCGCGGCGGCGGCGTTTGCTTTGCCCGTAAAGTCAGATTACTGATACAGCATATTGAGCGTCACCACCGATTGCAGCGTGCCAGGCACCACCGTCGTTGTCCGCATGTATTCGACGAACACAGGCAATTGCGCCGTCTGCGACTGGATATTCATAACTCGGGTGTTATTGGTGCTGTTCGCTCCTATATTCCGCCCGTCCGCCAGCGTTCCCATGAAAACCCCCACGCCTTTGGCCGTGCCGCTTGTATTCGCGAACAGGATGGGGTTATTCGCATCCGGCGTGCCGGAAAAACTGAAGGTGGCGGTATGCAGCGCGGTCGAGCAGTTGTTCGCGGTAATCGTGAAGCTGACGCTACCCGCCGCACTGCCCACCGCAGGCAGGGCGCTGACGCCTATCGTTGGCAGGGTCACCACCCGGTTGACATCCGCCGTGCTCAGATTACAAGTGCCGCCAGGCGTGAACGTCACCGAGCCGTTGATCAACTGGTTGTAGTTGACCCCGGGATAACCATTCAAGCCCCCCACCCCGTCCAGTTGAAACACCGAGTACTGGCTAACCGCGACGGTACCGCTGGACGGCGCGCCCGAGGTTTTGAGCAGCACGATGGAGTATTGCAGCGTCGTGGAGATGGTGCCCGCAACCGGCACAAAGATGCCGGTATTGATCGCTCCGTTCGACTGCGTGTAAGTCTGCCCGTTGAAGATGATGCCGACCTGCAGGCCGGCCGCCAGCGCCGCCTTCTTGGGATTGACCCAAAAATACACATTCTCGCCCAGACTCTGCTGGCAATAGACGCTGATGGTCTGCAAGGGCGACTGCCAGATGACCGTGCCGGTTGGCACGGCCGCGGAAACGTACAGATTGCCGGGCAGGCTCAAGGTGGACGTCACGCTGCCTGAGGAGCTGGCGCCATTCCAGCAAGCCAGGGCATGGCTGGTCACCGGCAGGCACAGCAAGATCGCGCACAGCCAGGCGCGCAGCACGCGGATAATCGATTGGCTCATCATTCTTTCGCTTTCTGATCGCTAGCCTTCACTCGGCATCGCATACTGCTTCGGTTATCGAATAACCCGCGCCATTCAGTCGCGCCGAGGGCGGATAATGGAAGCGACACTGTTGATCCCGCGCGCTACCCCAGTTGGCCCGCAAGGTTTTCCCTTCCATGCCTCGGAGGAAGGCGCGGCTTCCCTGCCCCACCATCGCCAGCACGTCGCCGTTGTCGGCCAGCACCGACGCCCCCACCGGCACGGCGCTGCCGTCGGCCCGCTTCAACGTCACGATGACGGGTTTGCCCTGTTCGGTGGCGAATTTGAGCATCACGATGGCTCCGGCGCGCGGCGCGTCCTGTTGCGCGGTCTCCTGCAGCTCGACGTTCTCGCTCATCCCTTTCGGGTCCAGCGAGACTTCGTTCTGCCGGTACGGCATCAACGACGACACCACCGCGTAACCGTCCTGATTGACGCGCACACCATTGGTATTGTTGACCGCCGCGCCCGCCGCGCCCGGCGCGTTGATGACGGCGAACGATTCGCCCACCGATTGCGCCGCAGTGACGCCGCCCGGATGGAACACCAGGGCCCCCATGACCCCGGCATTGACTTGCGAGGAATGGCCCACACTGCTGCCGCCGACGCTGACCGTGGCCACCGAGCTGGCGTACTGCACGCTGGCTCCACCGCCGCCGCTGCTGCTGCCTGAGGGCGCGCGGGTATCGCTGGCGTAGACGTTGTAGCTCAGGTTGCTCAGTTCGCCGCTGGTGCCGCTGACTGCTAACTGAGTGCTGCCGCTGTGATCGCTATTGCTGTTGACGCTGGCGGTCAGCAGCGGGGCGTGCGCTGCGCGGCCAAGCGGCATCGACACGCTCAGCGTGTACTGGTTGACGTTGTTGCCCAGAGTATCGTGCAGCCGGCCAGCGGACAGGCTAAAGTTGACCCCCTTGAAGCGGTTGTTGTAACCAACCTGATAGGTCACGTCGTGGCCGCGCTGATTCCAGTAGTCCTGCGTCGAGCCGCTGATGTACACATGGCCCCAGCCCGCCGGCAGCGGCTGGTCGGCGTTCAATTGAAACTGGTTGCGGGTGCGGTACACCATGCCGTTCTGATTCAGCAGATTGACATAGTCCCGGAACTGCAGATAACCGGTGGTGGAGTAGCGGTACGCCGCTACCGTGAAGTTGGTGTTGGTGCTTTCCAGCAATTTGCTATAAGCCAGGCGATAGCTCTGACCGCTCATGTTTTCGCTGCCCGCGACATTGGGAAGGCGGTTGGCCCAGGACTGGGTGACGTCCAGCGCCAGAGAGCCGATGGCGGTATTGAGCCCAGCGCCGAAGATGCCGGCCTGGTAATGTTCGGCGGCGATGCCGCCGCCGTACAGCGTCAAGCTGCCATTCACGCCGCGCTGGTAGGTGGCTTGCATGAAGTCCGGATGCTGGCTCAGCGTGCTGTCCCGCCACTGCCCAGCCGTCACCGAATAGCGCGATTGACCCTGACGCAATAGCTGCCGCACCGAGGCGTAGGGCACGACGAAGGTGCGCACCCGGCCATCGGCCTCGGTCACGGTCACGTTCAGATCGCCGGCGAAGCCGGTGTTGTACAAATCGTCGATGCTGAACTCGCCCGGCGGCACGGTGTTTTCATATATCAGGTTGCCGTTCTGGCGGATCGATACCTTGGCGTTGGTCTCCGCCACGCCGCGCACCACCGGCGCATAGCCTTGCATCGATTCCGGCTGCATGCGGTCGTCGGAATTGAGCTGCACCCCGCGGTAGGGTACGCTGTTGAACAAGTCCGACGGCGTGAAGTTGTCGCCGACGGTCAGAACCGAGCGCCAGTCGGTGATGTCGCGCTGGGCGTAGGCCGACGTCCCCTGGTAATGACGCTGGCTGCCGTTGCCGCCATCCTGCTGGGTAACGGTGCCGTTATAGCGCAGCCTCCACATGCCGAGGTTCAGGCCGGCGTTGGCGCCCAGATAATATTGGGTGGACGCGCCATTGGACCCGGTGTCGTAACGGTAGACGTTGGCGTTGTAGTTGAGGAAGCCGGCAAAGGGCGCGCCGGCGTCCCAGTATTGGGGATCGACATAGCCGCGAGCATGCGCGCGCAGGTATTTCTGCGGCACGCTGACGTCCAGGTGCAAATCGCCGCTATTGAAGCCGGAGAAGGCGCCGGGCACGAGTTGGGCAATATCCCGACAGGGCTCGTCCTGCATCGGCGCGCTCTCCGGCTTCTGCTCCAGACGCTTGAAATCCACGCCCATCTCTTCCAGCGCCTTTCGGCTGAAACAGGCGAACACCTTGTGATCATCACGCTCCTTCATCAGCACGTCGCGACGGCCGATCCAGGCATCGTTGACGTACACGTCGGCGCGATAATTGCCGGGCAGCGCCCCTCCTGCCTGGTTGAAACGGCTTAGTCCCAACGGCGGCATGCCTGACGGCCGGGTCAAGAACGCCGGATTGAACTGTACATCGTCCGGCGGTGATGTCGGCGCCGCCGGCGCATCGGCCCAGGCCAAAGGGCCGCCGAACAACCCGCAAATAAGCGAGGCAAGAAGCGACAGGCTCCAGCATTCAGCCTGTAATCGAGTCGAGGAAGGTTTCATCGCGCAATCCGTTTTGCTGCGCAGGCGACCGGACAACAGGCGGCCGCCCGAATGGTCAGGGGGCCAGAGCGGCGTCGTGCATCACTGCCGCGCCAAAATCGTTGATGCTCTCGTAACTGAACTGCAACTTGCCCCCAAGCTTTGACTTCAAGTCCTTCAGGGGGAAATCCT
The DNA here is from genome assembly GCF_015291765.1 of Chromobacterium sp. Rain0013. Lineage (NCBI taxonomy): Bacteria > Pseudomonadati > Pseudomonadota > Betaproteobacteria > Neisseriales > Chromobacteriaceae > Chromobacterium > Chromobacterium sp. Rain0013. The sequence continues at coordinate 2,909,498 of NZ_CP031514.1, read as the reverse complement.
TGCTGCCGCCGGGCGGCACCATGCCGCTGTCGGTCTCGTAGGAACGGGCGTTTGCCGTCAGCACCGCGCGATTCAGCGACACGTTGTAGGCCTCCGCATTGGTGGCGCGCAACAGATAGCCCTTGCCGTTGGGCTCGGCCTGCAGCGACCAGCTCAGCTTGTCGGCCGCGTCGTCGGCGCTACCGGGCAGGCCCTTGGGGCGGTAAAACAACTTGATCCGCGAGCGGAAGGCAACCTGCATGAAGTTGCGCTGCTCCTCGGCGCTCTTGGGCAAAGGCGGAATATCCAGCACGTTCAGCCAGAACACCGATTCGCGGTCTTGAGGCAGATCGGCGCCTGTGAAGGTGATTCGCAGGGTCTGCCCCTTGGCAGGATCAACCCGGAAAATCGGCGGCATGATCAGAAACGGCGCATCCGCGGTATCCGGCGTCGACTTCTCGTTGCCCGCATCGGCCCACACCTCCACCAGCGAAGGCGCTTTGCCGGGGTTGTTGATTTTGACGGTCACTTCGCGGTCAGCGGCGTTGTACACCACCCGGGTACCGGAAATCACCACGCCAGCGTTGGCGACCGCGCTGGTGAAGAAAGTAAGGGCGGCCCAGATCGCAACGCCGCGGACTACGAATGCTGTCATGACTTCTGCCTATTTTCTGACTTGAAACGCCAGCCGCGCGCAGCGCGGCTGGCAACGACTGCCCACGTCGCTTACTGATAAGTCATCGAGTACTGCACGCTGGTATTCACCGCGCCTGCGCCGGCCGCGCCGCCGGTGGCGATGTACTGCGCGTAGTAGTTCAGCGTCGCTGTGCCGGAACTGATCGGCACTATCTGCGAGTTGGTGTTGTTGGCCAGGTTGATCGCCTGCAGGGTGTTGTTGAGCAGCTGCACTTCCACATTGGTGGCCGCGCCGGCGTTCTTCAGGTTGCCGGTAGCGGCATCCACCGTCGGCCCGATTTCGAAGTGGGTCACTGCGTTTTTCAGTGTGGCGGGGCAATTGCTCAGATTGATGCTGAACGGGGTAGAGCCCGCGGTTTGACCAGCAGTCGCCAGCGAAGATACGCCGACGGTGGGCAGGGTGACGGTAAAGCTGGCCCCCCCGGTACTGTTGATCGTGCAGGTATTGGCGACAATGTTGCCATTGATGGTGATGGTGCCGTCGGCAGCCAACGCGCCCGCGGCGTAAAAACTCAGGCCGGCGGCCAGTACGGTAACAAGCTTCTTCATTGCTCATGCTCCATTGCGATTGCCGGGCGCTTATCGCGTCCGAATGCGCGTCCTTCCAAGTGGAAAGACGCTCCCATAGCTTCGTCGCGCCAGCGCGGCGAAAACCCGCTATCTAGCTTTCCCGCCCAAGGCGGGAAAGCATCGGCTCCATCTGATCTTCTGCTTCCGTTCTCTCACATTGAAAACAAATGCTTTAATCAGATTTCACAAGTACAACCAAATGCATGACGAGCAATATAAATAAACATACGAAACAACACAAATCACAATTAGTTTAAAATTATTACAAATGAAAACCGCGCCAACGCCCGGCCTCACCAGACAAGACGCGCGTCACTGTAATCACCGTCCCGCTTACTGTGGCATATTCGTCACATCGTGCTCACTGGAACGATAAACCGTCCCAAAACAGGCCAAATCGCGATAAAAACACGGCCGAGCGCCCACGCTATTAAGTTCCTGTGATGAATCCCGCCCCTTGGCAATGAACGGCTTCCTCCACCGGATAACCGGCGTCATCCTCCCCGCACGCCGCCCCCTGCTCCCTCGCCTCAAACCTTGAAACCCGCGAACAAAGCCTGTTGGCACTGGGTGCACATGCCCGCATCTAGCGGAGATAAAACGGAAAATTGTCAGTCAGAAATTCCGGAAGTGATTACAGCCGCCTCCGCCGCCGAGGCGGGCGACCCGACAGGATGATGTTGAACGCTCAACGACATCCTGCTTGTTCTCACCACAGGCGTGCCTTGGGAACGCCTCCAGCAGGAATTCGGTTTTGGTAGTGGGATAAGCAACTGGAGACGCAGGATGCGCCGATAAAGCCCGGGTGACTGACATCACATACCCCCGAACGCATGAGGGCTGGCTAGACCTGGCCGTGGTGCTGGACCGGCTCTGGCGGCAGGCCATTGGCTGGTTGATGCCATCACGCATCGATGGAGAGTTGGTGCTGGATGCCTTGTTGATGGCGGTATGGCCACGCCAGCCAAAGCAGAACGCGCTGGTGCATTCCGACCAGGAGAGTCGGTTCAGTGGTGATGACTGGCAGGACTTCCTGAAAGCGCACCATTGGGCGCCTGGCATGAGCCAGCGCGGGAACTGCCGCGACAATTAGGCGTATTAAGTCCCCTGGCCCAGCGCCTGTCGCGTCAGCCCAAATAGAAATGCCCCGACCGAAGCCGAGGCATAACTATTACCAAATCATGAAGTCTTACAGGCGCGTGCTCTTGAGCGTCAAATCAGACCGACAAGTAGGACGACTGCTTCAGACCCCGGCAGAACTCCGCGAAGAACAGACTGCGCTCTTCGCTGCTAAGGTCCGCCGCGCGCGATTTGGCTTCGTAACGGTTGAGGATGTCTTCCGGCGACAGGTGCACATAACGCAGCATGTCTTCGATGGTGTCATGCTCTTCCACGCCGGAGAACTCCAGCTCGCCGCCGTCGCGCACATAGACGTTGACCGAGTCGGTGTCGCCGAACAGATTGTGCATATCGCCCAGGATTTCCTGATAAGCGCCCACCAAGAACACGGCGATCAGATACTCGTCGCCCTGCTTCACCTCGTGCACGGACAGGCTGGATTCAATGCTCTGCTGGTCCACGTACTGCTTGAGCTTGCCGTCGGAGTCGCAGGTCAGGTCCTGCAGCACCGCGCGGCGGGTGGGCTGCTCGTTCAGACGGTGCAGCGGGGTGATCGGCAGAATCTGATCGATGGCCCAGGTGTCCGGCAGGCTCTGGAACACCGAGAAGTTGCAGAAGTACTTGTCGGCAAGGCGGTCGGTCAGTTCGTCGTACACCTGACGCTGCGAACGCTGGCTGGCTTGCAGCTGGCGGTGCAAGCGGCGGCACAAGGCGGCGTGCACGTCTTCCGCCAGCGCTTTTTCCTTCAACGACAGGCGGCCGGAGGCGTAAAGGTCGGTCACTTCCGACGCATAGTGGCTGGCGCGGTAGTAAATTTCAGTGACCAGATCGTCGTCGTTGAGCTGAAGCAGCTCAAACAGCTTGCGCACCGGCTGCGACAAGGCGGCCAGGTCGGCCACCTGCGGCACTTCGTCCGGCAGGCGCTCCACATCGGTCACGTTCATGATCAGCACCGCGTGGTGAGCGGTCATCGCGCGGCCGGATTCGGACAGGATGCGCGGATGCGGAATGCCGTTCTCGCCGCAGAATTCGGACAACATGGACACAATCACATGCGCGTACTCGTCCATGTCGTAGTTGATCGAGCTGTCGTTGCGGGAATGGGTGCCGTCGTAATCCACACCCAGGCCACCACCCACGTCCACGTGATCAATGGGCAGGCCCAGTGCGCGCAGTTCCGCGAAGTAGCGGATGGCCTCCCCGAAGCCGCTGCGGTAATCGCCGATATGGGCGATCTGCGACCCCATGTGGAAGTGCATCAGGCGCACGCAATCGGCCAGGCCGGCGGCGGTCAGCTTGTCCGCGGCGGAAATCAGCTGGCCGGCGGACAGGCCGAACTTGCCCTTCTCGCCGCCGGTGTCCGCCCATTTGCTGGAAGCCAGCGAGGACAGGCGCACGCGCATGCCGATATTGGGACGGATGCCCAGCTTGCGGGACTCATCGATCACCAGCTCGACTTCCGACTCTTTCTCGATAACGATGAATACTTGATGGCCCAGGCGCTCGCCCATCAGAGCCAGGCGAATGTAGTCGCGATCCTTGTAGCCGTTGCAGACGATGGTGCAGCCCTTGGGCGACAGCGCCAGTACCGCCATCAGTTCCGGCTTGGAGCCGGCTTCCAGGCCGATGGACACGTCCGGCGTGGCGATGATGCTCTTCACCACCGCTTCTTGCTGGTTGACCTTGATCGGATAGATGGCGGTGTAACGATTGCCGTAGCCTTGTTCGGCTATGGCCTTGTCGAAAGCCGCGCACAAACGGGTGACGCGGTCTTGCAGAATATCGGGAAACCGCACCAAGAGCGGCAGGTCCAGGCCCTTGCCGGACAGCTCGCCCACCAGGCGATGCAGGTCGATTTCCTTGTTTTGGCGCACATTCGGACGCACAACGATATTGCCGTTGGCGCCCATGTCGAAGTACCCCGCTCCCCAATGCCGGATGCCATACAACGCCCGGCTATCAGCCACAGACCAAGCCATGAGTTTTCCCCTCAAGAACTGACGGAAAGCCCTGAACCCCGCGCGGTGGGTGGACAGGGATTTCCAAAGGACGCGCCCAGGCCGCCGCCGAAAAAGCGATGAGCCAGCCGCAGGAGCATCCTTATGATGGATAACCCCGCTCCTTAGTGCGCGGCTTTCGGGCTGAACAGCTTTTATGTGGGCCTGGGATGTCGGAGCGAAACAATTGAATTGTAGGTTTGCAAAGCTGCAAACGAGCGCGGATTGTAACAACATCACGCTGCTTGACAAGTAAAAAAATGTATAAAAATCCACATGTCCAATTTAATCGACAAGCCCGCGCCGGGTAGCCCGGCAAGCCTTGTCCGGCAAGGCTTGAGCAAAAACAGCCCCCTATATTTTCCTCATGCCGGCCAGCGGCCGTTTCTCCGGGCGAAGGCCTTGTTGTTCGGACAATGGGCTTGTCCAAAATATTCAACAACAACGTGGCCCAGCCCCCTAAGCCGCCCTCTAAAAAAAAACCACAGCGCGATCTGGCTCGCCAAGCCTCGCCAGACAAGGCTTTTAAGCCAAACACGGCATGTTTTTTCAAATCTGCGCCACACGCCGCCACCAGCCGCGCCGGCTCTGGTTACAATGCCCCGGTCATCACTAGCCGCAAGCACGAGCCAGCCCATGCGCGAGCATCACCACGATTTTCTGTCCTGGACCATGAACCCCGCCTCCTCGGCCTCCGCCGAATGGCTGCTCCACTCAGGCGTGCGGGCGCGCTGGCTGGACTACGGTGTCGTAGAACTGGAGCCCGTCGACGCCGCCGACGACTCCCTACTGCTGTCCAGCGGCGTGCACGGCAATGAAACCGCGCCGATAGAGGTGCTCAACGCCATCCTGGCCGATATCGCCGGCGGCAAGCTGACGCTGCGCTGCCGGCTGTTGGTGATCTTCGGCAATCTGGACGCAATGCGGCTGGGCAAGCGTTATCTGGATTACGACATGAACCGGCTGTTCAACGGCGCTCACGCGCGCCAACCGGACGCGCGCGAAGCGGCGCGCGCGGCGAGGCTGGAACAGGCCGCGGCGGGCTTCTTCGCCTCCGCCCGCGGCCGCCGCTGGCATTACGATCTGCACACCGCCATCCGCGGCTCCGTGTTTGAGAAGTTCGCCATCTATCCGTATATCCACGAACGCCCGCACAGCCGCGAGCAACTGGCCTGGCTGAAAAGCTGCCAGGTGGAAACCGTGCTGCTGCACAGCCAGCCGGCCAACACCTTCAGTTACTTCACCAGCCGCCACTGCCAGGCGGACGCCTTCACGCTGGAGCTGGGCAAGGCGCGGCCGTTTGGCCAGAACGACCTGTCCCGCTTCGCCGGCATCGACCAGGCGCTGCGCCGGCTGCTGTCCGAGCCGGAACAAGAACTGCCCGGCTACCGCGACGGCGACCTGCCGTTGTTCCAGGCCAAGTACGACATTGTCAAACACAGCGAGGCTTTCCGCCTGCACCTGGCCGACGACGTGGAGAACTTCACCGCGCTGCCGGATGGTTTCCTGATTGCCGAGGACGGCGAGCACCGCTACGTGGCCGTCGGCGGCGAGGAGCGCATTCTGTTTCCCAATCCCACGGTCAAGCCCGGCCTGCGCGCCGGCATCGTGGTGGAGCCGGCGCGCTTGCCTTAGAGCTTGTTCAAAGTCTGCGGCGCTTCGTGAAGCCTTGCACGGTGAGTACAAGCTCAAAATGCTCATGTACCACGTGACCATTCCGCTTTTTCGCTCGTTTTCGCCTTGTCTCGCTCTTGCTCGCGAGACTTTGAACAGGCTCGTAGATCCGCGCGCAAAAACGCCGCAACCTTGGTTGCGGCGTTTTTCATTCCGGCAGGATTGCCCGCCACGCGCGGCAGCTCAAGCAAACTCGGCGGCGGCCACCCTCGCCACCGCGGCAATCACCGCGTTGCGCTCATCCATCATCGCCGGCGATCCCCAGTAAAACACCGACAGCAACAACGGCGACTTGCCCGGCCGCCAGGCCACGGCCACATCGTTGGCGGCGCCGTGGCCGCCGCTGCCGGTCTTGTCCCCCACCCGCCACTCCGCCGGCAAACCGGCCCGGATGCGCAGGTTGCCGGTGGTGTTGCCCAGCAGCCAGTCGTTCAACAGCCCGCGCTGCCGCTCCGGCAATAGCGGGGAAAACAGCAAGGCATGCAGATTGGCCGTCATCGCCGCCGGCGTGGTGGTGTCGCGCGGATCGCCCGGCTCGGCGCGGTTCAGTTCCGGCTCGATCCGATCCAGACGAGTCAGGCCATCGCCCAGCGAGCGGGCGAAACGGTTCACTTCCTGCGGCCCGCCCAATTCCTCCAGCAACAAATTGGCGGCGGTGTTGTCGCTGAAGCGCATCGCCGCGTCGCACAGGTCTTTCACCGACATGCCCTGCTCCACATACTGTTCGGCGATAGGCGAATAATCGATCAACTGCTCCCGCCGGTAACTGACATGGCGATACAACAAGTCCGGCTGCGTCGCGCTGCGCTGCAACAGGGCCCCCACCAGCAGTAATTTGAAAGTGCTGCACATCGGAAAGCGGTCATTGGCGCGATAGGCCAGGCTCCGCCCGCTGTCCACCTCTTGCGCGAACACGCCGATGCGGCCGCCCGCATTGCGTTCCAGCTCCGCCAGCTGCCGCGCCGTCGGCGCATCGCCCGGCACTCGCAAGGGCGGACGCGCACAACCCAAAATCAAAGGCGAGGCGGCCAAGGCCGCCAGCAAGGCGCGCCGCTGCGCGAAATAATTCATAGTTCCATCCCCAGATCGGTATGACGACGCGGCCGATGACACGGCCGGCCATCGCGGTTTAGTTCCCCCGATGCGCATTGCCCCTACCCGCAAAATGACAATGAACTAAAATGTAGTATCTATTTTTTGGCTTGAATTCATTGAATCGACACGTCAAAGCATCATGGACAGATTCAAGCAGCTTTAATGAATCATTAAACAATCGAATGACAGGAAAAATCCAGCTCAGTTCCGCATGCCGATCCGGCGGCGCATCGCCGGCTTTCTGGGCCTCAGCCTGACCCTGTCTGCCTCCCCGGTTCAAGCCAAAGCCCCGCACCGCTATCGCCATGCCAGCGCGCCGGCACAGGAGCGGCGGCTGGAACACTCCAGCCACACCAACTCCGACAGCGTAAAGGTTCACAGCCCGGCCCGGCCCCGTTCCGCCAAAGCGCCGGCTGGCGCCTGCGCGCTTTGACGATACGGCGTTGAGCAAGCGCTCAACCCGGCTCACACCAAACAGCCGGCAAACACCAGATACACCGCGCCCGCGCCCAGCAGCCAGCGGCCGTCCACGCAGCCGCGGCGGAACAACAGCCACAGCCCTGCAATCGCGGCCATCGTGGCCAGGCCGGACCACAGCAAGACGCTATCGAACATCCACGGGGTAAAGAACAGGCCGAAAGCGCTGGGAATCGTCGCCTGAATCATCATGGCGCCGGAAATATTGGCCAAGGCCAAACGCTCCTTGCCCTGACGCAGCCAGATCAAGGCATTCATGATTTCCGGCAGCTCGGTGGCCACCGGACTCAGCAGCAAGGCCACCAAATGCGGCGCCACGCCCCAATGGCCGGCCAGCGCTTCCAGCTGCGCGACAAAGCCGTGCGCCGCTACCGCGATCACCGTCAGGGCCAACAAGGCCTGCGTCGCCGCCCAGCCCAGGCCGCCTCCGGCGCGCAGCTTCAAGGCTTCCAGCTCCTCCTCTTCCGGCGCGGTGTCCGCGCTGCGGATCTCGCGCCAGACATAGGCGGCGTAAGCGGCCAGAAACAACACGCCCAGCCAGGGCTTGACGGCGAAGGCCACCAAGCCCAGCGCCACCTTCAGGGCGAAGACGAACAGGAAGGCCAACTGGTCGCCGGCCAGCCGACGATGATCGACGCGCAGCAAATAATCGCCGCGTCCCAGCCGGCTGCGGTTGCGCCACAGGGCAAAGCCCACCACCGCGTAAGCCAGCGTGGCCAGCACCAGCGGCCCGCCCAAGGCCGCGCCGACGCCGATGTCCTTATGTTGCGGCGTGTCGCCAAAGGCCATTGCGGTCAAAGTCACCGCGCTCTCCGGCAAGGCGGTGCCGAAAGCGGCGAGCACGGTGCCTACGGCGCTGGCGCCCAGGTTCAAGTGGCGTCCGCACCATTCGATGGCGTTGACGAAGTATTGACAGGATAGATAGATCAGGACGGCTAGGCCGAGCAGAAACAACAGGGTCAACAGCATGGATGGTCTTGGGCCGGGCAAGCGAATGGACAATGGCGCAACGACGCGGCTTGCCCGGCGGCAAACGCATCGTGGCCAAAGGTCTCGCTTGGCGGCGCCGGCAATGCCGGCCGCTGACCGCGCCATGAGGAAAGCTCCTCAAGTTTGTTGACGCGGCCTCTTCGGCGGGGCCGAAGATGGCTACTCCCCAATGACAACGGCGCCATTGTGCCAGCCCGGACTCAATGGCGCAAACCTAGTCTCTCGTCATGCGGAGCCGGAGGCGCTTGCCCGCCTCCGGCCTGTTTGCCGGCCGACTAGCGGCGGAACCACTCGCGCTTGGCCAGCGCCGCCTCCACCTGCTCGCGCTTGAGCAAGGCGTCGCGCATGCCGTTTTGCGCCGCCAGCGGCAACTGGTCGCCGTAGTAAGGCGATTGCGGCTGGCTGCTGTTGCCGTAGGTGTTGATCACCTTGGCGCGCAGCGGCCGGCCAAACTCCACCAGCGCGGTGAACGTGTCGCCGAAGATGGCGCGCTGGCGGCCGTCGCTATCGCCGATATAGCTGAAGGTGCGGAAAGCCCCCAGGCCCTCGGCGCCGCCGCTGGCCGGCTGGTCCAGCCGCGCCGCGCCGCCGGCGGGGCCGCGCCGCAGCCGGTACACCTCGCCAAAGGCGACGTCCAGCGGCACGCCGGCTTGTTGCAACCCCTGGGCCGCCGTGCCCAGCTTGCTCAGCGCGAAACCGGCGTCGCGCAGGCCGGCCGGCGTGCTGTAGGGCTGCGCAGGGTCCGCCTTCTGCCGGTAAGGCAAGGCGTCTTCGCCGCCGGAGGCCGCCACCCAGGCGGCGAACAGCACCGCGCCCTTGCTGGCGGCGTCGCTGCGCCGATCCCATTGGGCCAGCACCTGCGCCGCGGCAATCAGGCCGGCGTCGCCGGAAGCGCGCGCATAGCCGATCAAATCGTCCAGCACCCGGTCCGCCAGCAGCAGCCGGGTGTCGTGTTTGGCGCTCAGCAGCGTATCCAGCGTGAAGCTTGGAGTCTGTTCGATCAGCTCGATGCCGCGCTGTTCGCGCAGCAAGGGCGAGATCCGCGGCGACAGATAAGCGGCGTAGGCGGCCGGGTCCAGCGCCGGCTTGCTCATATACCAGGGCGCGCTGTTGGAGTTTTGCACCCATCCGCTGGCCGGATTCGTCGCCTGCGGCAATTCGTCCAGGCGCAGCGCCTGGCGCCAAATCAGATCGCTGCGGCTGCCGTCCACCGGCTGCGCCCAGTAGGCGGCGTCGCCGCCGGCTCGGCGCGGGGTCAGGCCGCCGAAGGCCGCCCAGATATTGCGCTGGGCGTCGGCGTAGATAATGTTGTGGTAAGGATTTTGCAGCCGCGCCACCACCTTGCGAAAGGCCAGGAAGTCAGGCGCCTGCGCCATGTCCCACCATTGTTCCAGCACGCCCGGGGTCTGCAGCTGGTCGACGCCGACGATGCGCAGCGCGTAGCTCTGGCCGTCCTTGTCGAACACCGGGCCCTGCTCGGCGCGGCGCAAGGTCAGTTGCTCGGCTTGCAGGCTGCCGTCCGGCTGGCGGATATACAGGGTTTCGCGCTTGGTTTCGAAATCGCGCGCCACGCCGTCCAGCAGGTATTGCCGGCCGCTGAGCTTGAGTTGATAGAGGTCGCAGCCGTCCTGGGTGTTGACGGTATGCACCCAGCCCAGCCGCTGGTTGAAGCCGATGCGCATCACCGGCAGGCCCACCAGGGTGGCGCCGTAGATATCGTATTCCGGGCTCTTGAACTGGGCTTCGAACCAGGTGTGGCTGCCGCCCCACAGCAAATGCGGGTTGGCCAGCAGCATGGCGTTGCCGGAACGGCTCTTGGCCGGCCCCAGCGCCCAGCCGTTGGAGCCGCCGATCAGATTGACGGGCGTGGCCACCGCGTCCGGGTAGATCAGTGAGCAATTGGCCGCGCCGGTGGCGGTGGCGCCGCTCAGATAGCTGAAGAAGATGCGCAGGGTGTGGGCCAGCACATCTTCGCTGCGCACCGGCAACACCGCGCGCGCCGCCGGGCTCAGGCCGCCGCTGGCCGCGGCCTGGTCGTTGACGCCGGCGACGAAGGCGTCCAGGTAGGCGCGCATGCGCGGGCTTTGCTGTTGCAGCCATTGTTTGGAGCGCTCGGGGAAACCCATGGCGCGCACTAGGCGGTCTACTTCCGCCATATTGCTGGGAAAGGGTTCGCCGGCCTCGAACACCGCGCCGTAGTACTCAGCTCCGCGACCGCGGCCCTGGGCGTACAGCCTCAGCAGCAACTCCGGATGCGCCTGCATCTGGGCGCGGCCGAAGGCGTAGGCCAGGCTGTCGGCGCGAGCGGCGTAGATGTGCGGCACGCCGCTGCGGTCCCACAGCACCTGGCTGCCGCGCGGCTTGCCGTCGTCGTCCAGTTCGCAGGCCGTCAGCAAGGACAGCATGGCGATGCCCAATAGGGCGAGGATCAAGCGTTTCACTACCCTTCCTCCTTTCAATGCGTTCATGGCGCTGCAGCCACAGCGGCTCCCCTGCTCCTGCAGCCTGGCGAGTGACTCAAGTGATGCGCCCTTAGTCGCTTGTTGGGTGCGAAGACAAACACGAATCCGACGCGCCCCAGGTCCCTTCAAGACTGCCGACGGGTGCCAGGCCCGAGGTCTTAAGCGGCTGCTTTGTCTGAGCGATTTGACGTTAGCAAATCGCGAGTTCAGCCGCGCCTCGGGTCTGACGGGCCCCGGCGGGAAGCCGCAGGCCAGGCTTGCAGGGTGGCCTTTAGGAGTGGAGAGGATATTTGGCCAAGCAAATATCCTCTCCCTGCTCGCCGGGCAGCCCCGGCAATCAAAACCATCATCCGCGCAGCGGATGCCTCATGCCCCTAGTACCAGCGAAACACCCGCGCGCCGCTGACGAAGCCGGCGATACCGATCAGCGTGAGCACCACCGCCGAGCGCGCGATTTCAAGCACCCCGGCCCCCTCGACGAAAATCATGCGCATGCCGTCGGCCAGTATCGTCAGCGGCAGCACCTCGATCACCGACACCATCCAGTCCGGGAAGTGCTTGTAGCTGAAGAAGATGCCGGAAAAGATCACCAGGAACAGAATGGTCATCTCCAGCAGGCCGTTGGCGGTCTGCGCCTTGGTGGCGCGCGAGGCGGCCAGGATGGCGATGCCGGCGAAGCAGACATTGCCGGCCAGCAGCAGCACGATGAAGGGCAGCGCCCCGCCCTGGGCGTGCACGTCGAAATAACTGCTGGCGAACAGATACAGCACCAGGGTCTCCAGCAGGCTGAACACCAGGCAGGCCAGCACATGGGCCAGCAGGAAATCGGTCTTGCGCATCGGGGTGATGCGCATCTGCCGGGTAACGCGGGTGGCGCGCTTTTCGATCAGCGACCAGCCGACGGCGATCAGGCAGGTTTCCATCACCGCCATCGCCACCAGGCCGGGCACCAGGAAGTCGATATAGCGCAGGCCGGGGCTGTCCAGCACCGACATATTCTTGTCCACCGCCTGGCTTAGCGCGTCCGGGTCGTCGCCGAGGAAGAAGTAAGTCAGCAGCGCCTCGTTGTTCTGCGGGTCCAGGTAGTAGATGCGTTTGCCGCTGTCGGCGCTGGGTTCCATGAACACTTGCACGTCGCCGCGCTTGAGGCCGCGCAGCACCGATTCCCGGTCCGGGTAGTACTGGAAGCGGTATTTCATGCGGATCAGGTGGCCGCGCTTGATCTCGTCGGCGTTGATGACGCTGGACAGCGGCTGGTTGCGGGCTTCCACCTTGCTGATCCAGGCGCGCACCGCGGCCTGTTCTTGCACATTGGCCGGCAGCACCACGCCTATGGTCCGTTCCTTGATTTCGCCGCCGGAGAAGGACACGCCCAGCAACCACACCAGCAGCAGCGGGAAGCCAAAGGACCAGAACAGGATTTGCGGCTCGCGCAGGTATTGGCGGAATTGGGTGATGATCAGATTGAGCAAGGCGTTATTCATGGAAACCTCGGCCGGCCAGTGACAGGAATAAATCATCCAGCGTTTTTTTGCGCACGATGATTTCGTCGATGTCGATTTGTTGTTCGCGGATGAACTCGGACAGGCGGAACAGGAAGGCGGAGCCGTTGCGCACCAGCAGCCGCGCCTTGGCGGATGCCTGGTCGTAGCTGTAGCTGATGATGTTGTCCTTGTGCTTGGGTTCGGCGCCGCCGGCGCCGCTCTTCACCCGGTATTCCACCACTTCGCCCGGCTCGTGCGCCGCCAGCAGCTCGTCCAGCGTGCCCTGGGTCAGGATGCGGCCCTGATGCATGATGCAGATGCGGTCGCACAGGTATTCGGCTTCTTCCATGTAGTGGGTGGTCAGCAACATGGTGGAGCCCAGCTCCTTGTTGAGCTTGCGCAGGATATCCCAGGTGCCGCGCCGCACTTGCGGGTCCAGGCCGGTGGTGGGTTCGTCCAGGATCAGGATTTCCGGCTGATTGAGAATGGAGATGGCCAGGGCTAGCCGCTGACGCTGGCCGCCGGACAACCCTTCCACCATGACCTTGCGCTTGGGGATCAGCTCCACCAGTTCCAGCACCTCGTAGGCGCGGCTGCGCGGCCGGCCGTAGAAGCTGGCGAACAGGTTGACGGTTTCGTCCACCCGCAGCTTGTTGATGAACAAGGATTCCTGCAGCACCCCGGCCAGCCGGTGGCGCAGATAGCTTTCGTCCTGCTGCCAGCTGCGGCCCAGGATGCGGATGGAGCCGGCCTCCGGTTGCTTCAGCCCCTCCAGCATTTCCACCAACGTGGTCTTGCCGGCGCCGTTGGGGCCCAGCAGGGCGACGAATTCGCCGCGGTAGATGTCCAGCGACACGTCGTTGACCGCGGTGTAGTCGTTGAAGCGCTTGGTCACCGATTGGAATTCGATGACTTTTTCTCTTGTTGTGGCTTGGTGCATTTCACTTTCCGTAGGAGCCGAAGGAGAACCTAAGCAGCGGAAAACCCCGCGCAGCCGCAGGGCTTATCCGCCTCTTTTCACTGCCGCCGCCCTGTCAAACGAGTTGATAACGGTCCGCATCCTTCAGGAAAGGAAACTGAGCGCGCACATCGTCCAACTGCGCGCGCGACAGCTTGGCCTGATACACGCTTTCCAGCTGGCGGCCGTGGTAGAGGGTGTCGCCCAGCGGGTCTATCAGCATGGAGTCGCCGCTGTAGCGGATGTCGTTGCCGTCCACGCCCACGCGGTTGACACCGATGACGAAGGCCTGGTTTTCTATCGCCCGCGCCGGCAGCAGCGTTTGCCAGTGCCTGGCCCGGCGTTCCGGCCAGCTGGCGATGTAGAGCGCCAGGTCGTATTGGCTCTTGTTGTTGCGCGACCAGACCGGGAAACGCAGGTCGTAGCAGACGAAGGCGGCCACGGACCAGCCGTCCACCTTGACGATCAGCGGCGCGTCGCCGGGGGTGTAGTGCTCGTGCTCGCCGGCGAAGCTGAACAGATGCTTCTTGTCGTAGCTGAACAGGCTGCCGTCTGCCTTGGCCCACAACAGGCGGTTGTAGTAGCGGCCCTGGTCTTGTATCGCCACGCTGCCCACCAGGTCGGCGCGTTTGGCGCGCGCGGTGTCGCGCAGCCATTGCACCGCCTTGCCGTCCATGGTTTCGGCTATCTTTTCCGGCCGCATGCTAAAGCCGGTGGTGAACATTTCCGGCAGCACGATCAACTGGCTGTCGTTCACCGCGCTCAGGTGGCGCTCCATCCGCTGCAGGTTCTGATCCACCGACTCCCAAGCGATGTCGCTTTGCACCAGGGTGACGGCTAAGTCTTGATTTGGCATGGTTTGCTTTCCCAATGGGTCAATATCACTTCGTTGTGGTCGCCGCGTTCGCGGCTGCTTTGGCGCACCAGCACTTCGCCGCCGTCGTCGGACAGATACCAGCCGGTGCCGCTGATCTTGCGCCGTTTGGATTGATAGGCCACCACCCTCGTCCGCCGCGGCTGGCCCAGCAGGTCCAGCGTTTCGTCCGGCAGCCGCTGATAGCGGACTTCGTCGATGTCGAAGTGCTCCAAATCCAGCACCCGCAGCGTGGCCTCGGACTCACCGCCGACGAGAAAGCGCTCGGCGGCGTCTTCGCTGCTGGCGTCGAAATCGCCCAGCTTGAAGCGGCGCACTTCCAGCTGACCGTCGTGCAGGCGCAGGGTCAGCACGCCCTGACGCAGCCGGCCCTTGATCACGGTCTTGTCGCCGTCCTCGTCGGAGACGCCGGCGTAACGGCACAGGCCGTCGGCGCCGAAGTCCATGCTCTCGTCCGATTGCAGCGAGTAGTCGAACCACAGGCCGCTGCAGCGCAGGTCCATGCGGTTGCTGACCTGCAGCACCGGCAGATCGTCCAGCCAGCCGCGGCGGCGCTCGGTGCGCAACCGGCCTATCGGCTCGCCGTTGCTCAGCACCTGGTAGTCCAGCAGCAGTTCCGCGACCGGTGGGGACCTCGAAAAACCTGCTGCGCGGTCCGATAGCTGCGTTGCTCCGTTGGCGTGCGAGGCGACAGCCTCGTTCAGCCACAGGCTCCCTCGCTGTACTCCTTGTACTATCTCGGTCGCTGCGCGCGGCGCGTCTTGCTCTCGAACCGCTCGCGACGGTTTTTCGAGCTCCCCCGGCGCTTCAATCAGCGCGTCCTCGTCGGCCAGCATCTCAGCGCACCGCCGCCGCGTCGCTCAGGTCGGCGTCGTACAGGCTCTCCATATAGCCGCCGGCCATGCTGGTGTGACGCTTGATTTCCGCCAGCGGGGTTTGCGCCGACGGGGCGTTGAGGAAGCCCACCTTGCACGCGTAGTCCAGATAGCGCCCGAACAGTGCCTGGTCCGAGTCCGGGCAGCGGATGTCGGTATTGGCCAGCAGTTCCTGGATCTCGCTGGTGTCGTACTTGGCGTGTTCCTTGCAATCGCTGCCGTCGTAGAAGATGGCCATCAGATCGGTGAAGGTGGAACGGTAGCCGGCGCCGCCGCGGTGTATGCGGCCTTCCTGCAGCGCTTCGAAATACTCCTTGGACGGCACGTCGCGCAGGATGTAGCCGTAGCCACGCAGGCGGGCGACGATGCCGTCGTAGCTGATCGGGCGCGGATTGGTCAGGTTGTAGGTGCGGCGATTGCTGGATTGCAGATTCATCGCCGCGAACAGCGTGGCCTGGGCCACGTAGTCCACCGGCGAGATATCGAAGGCTTCGTCGGAGGCGAAGGTGAGCCCGGTTTCCACCAGCGATTTGAGCATCTCGTAGTAGATGCCCTTGACCTTGGTCTGCTTCAGCGGGTAGCAGCCGGTCCGGCTATCGCCCCAGATATTGCCCGGACGCACGATGACCCAGTTCAGGCCCCGCTCGCCGGCTTCGTGCACCATGCGCTCGGCGGTGAACTTGGAGCGCTCGTAATCCATGTTGACGAAGCCCTGGCCCACGTCCAGATCAGTTTCGCGCAGCACGAAGTCCGGCTGATACAGCTTGTCGCCCACCATGCTGAAGCTGGAGGTGAACACCAGCGGAGCCTTGCCGGCCAGGCACAGTTCGATCAGGTTGGCGGTGCCGCCCACGTTGACCGGGGCGATCTTGTTGTAGGAGGCCACCAGGCTGACGTTGGCGGCGCAATGCAGCACCAGGTCCGCCAGGTGGGCCAGGTCGCGGTAGGCGCTGGCGTCCAGGCCCAGCATGGGCTGGCTGATGTCGCCCAGCACCGGGATGATGCGCCAGGCCTCGGTGGACAGCTTGCGGCCTTCATCGTAGCAATACAGCACGTCTTCGATGCGGGCGCGCGCGGCGTCCTTGTTCTCGGCCCGCACCACGCAATAGACGTTGGCGTCGGTGGTGGCCAGTATTTCCTGCAGCAAACGGCCCCCCAGCACGCCGGTGGGGCCGGTCAGCACGATGTTCTTGACGCTGGTCTTGGCTCGGTAATCCATGACTTCACCTCTGATTTGGGGGACCTCGAAAAACCTACCGCGTGGCCCGAAAGCTGCGTTGCTCCGTGCTCGCTACGGCTTTTCGAGGTCCCCTTTGGTTGATTCCAGCCGGGGCCCGGCATAGCCGGCCCCCGGTTCTGCGTCTCGCGATGTTGTAGAACCTGATCCAAGTCTCGCGAGCTAGAGCGATACAAGGCGAAACCGGTTTCAACGCCGTATCGGCGAAGCGGGGCAAGCCTTGGACAGGTTCTTACAGGGTGCCTACCCTCATGCCTCCATCCAGGGGAATAACGGTGGCGTTCAGATAGTTGGTCTTGCAGGTGGCCAGGAAGGTGACCACTTCGGCGATGTCCTCCGGCAGCCCCCAGCGCCCCACCGGCACGATGGACTTGACGATGGTCTCGTCGGAGTGCTCCACCATCTGACGGTCGACGAACTGACCCAGCATCTTGGTCTTGCAGATGCCCGGCGCGATCGCGGTGACGCAGATGTTCAGCGGCCCCAGCTCCCGCGCCCAAGACTCCGACGCCTTGATCAGGCCGGCCTTGGATGCCGCGTACGCCGACCCGCCGGCCGCGCCCCAGATGCCGGCCACCGAGGCGATGTTGATGATGCGGCCGTATTTCAGCCGCGCCATGTGGCGGGAAAACACCGCGGTGGCGTTGAAAGCGCCGTTGAGGTTGACGTCGAACACCCGTCGCGCCAGCTCGCCGCTCTTCTCCGCCGTGCAGTAGCCGCGGCCGATGACGCCGGCGTTGTTGACCAGCACCGTGATGTTGGCCCCCATGCGTTCGACGATGGCGGCGCTGGCCGCGTCCACGCTGGCGGAATCCGTCACATCCATGACGAAGCCGCGCAGGCTGTCCGGGCAGCCCAGCTCCCGGCCCAGCTGCTCCAGCCCCGCCGCGTCCACATCCGTGGCGGCTACCGCGTAGCCCACTTCCAGCAGCGACTTGACGATGGCGCTGCCGAAGCCGCCTGCCGCGCCGGTGACGACGGCGACTTGCCGGGTCACGCCACCTCTCCTTCCTTGAAGGCGATGTCGATCACTTTGCGGGCGTTGGCCATGGCGTCGAAGATGCGTTCCTCGAAGAAGCGCACGTCGTCCTGATTCATCAGCAAGTTGGAGTAGATCCGCGACAGCGGCGAGAACTGGATGCCGTAGCGCTTGGAGATTTCGCGGATGATGATGTCGCAGAACTTGACCTTGTCGCTATAGCCCTCGGAGCGGTCCACCATGGTGTCCTGCGAGTGGTAAACCAGCGCGGTGGGCATGCCCTGCACCACCAGCGGCAGATCGTTGGCGTGGGCGGCCTTGATGAAGGTGTCGGAGATCTGCTCGGTGAAGCGGCCCATCCGCTCGTAGCAGCCCGGGTCTTGTTCGATCAGTTCGAAAGTGCTCTTGATCGCGGCCAGGCCCAACGGGTAGCCGTTGAAGGTGCCGGCGTGAATCACTTTGCCGCGGGTGTAAAGATCCATGATGTCGCGACGGCCGGCGATGGCGGAGATCGGCATCGAACCGCCGCCCAGCGCCTTGCCGAAGGTGGACAAGTGCGGGGTGACGCCGAGGATGCCCTGGGCGCCCGACAGGCCCAGACGCACGCCGGTGATGATCTCGTCGAAGATCAGCACGATGTTGTACTTCTCGCAGATTTCCTTGGCGCGCTCCAGATAGCCTTCGCGCGGGAAGATGCCGCCGCCGTTGACGCAGATCGGCTCCATCAACACTGCGGCGATTTCATTGTGGTAACGCTCGATGGTGGCTTCCAGCACCTGAATATCGTTCCACGGCAGCATGAAGGACTGGTCTTCCAGCGCGCCGTCGGCGCGGCCCAGGGTGTCCAGCAGGTCGCCCTTGAAGGTTTCCGGCACCGGGAAGCTCAGGTCCTGGCGCTTGCGGCCGCCCATGATGTTGTCGGCGTTGCCGTGGTAGTGGCCGTGGAAGCGGATGAAACGCTGCTTGCCGGTAAAGCCGCGCGCCAGGCGCAGCGCGTTCTGCACCGCCTCGGTGCCGCTCAGGCAGAAGCGGATCATCTCGGCGCAAGGGATGTGCTTGACCATCAGTTCGCAGACTTCGACCTCCAGGTCGCAAGTGTCCACCGAGGTCACTTTCTGCATGTAGCGGATCAGCGCTTCGTTATAGGCCTCGTTGTGGTGGCCGACGAAAAGCGCGCCGAATTTGCAGAACAGGTCCAGGTGCTCGTTGCCGTCCAGGTCCCATACCCGGGAATTGCGGCCGCGGTTGAACGGCACCACCAGCGGCCGTTCCGGGTCGCCGAAGTTGTAATGGGTGCCGCCCGGCAGCAGCTCCCAGCATTGCTTGTAAAAATCCTTGGACTTGATCAGCGACAGCTTGGTATTGCCTTCCATATTCCTGCTCTCCTCTTGCTTGCCCTGTGATGCTGCGGTTGGTGCTACGGTTGATGAAGGGATGTCGTTCAATTCGGGTTCGGGTCCGATGTCGTCTTCGTCCAGCGCCGCCATGCGGGCGCTGAGCGGGCGGTAACGGTCCAGCCGCGGCGGCGTCAAAACGCCTAGCTGACGCAAGGCCGCCACGCGGCTCAGATACGCCGCGCCGGCCATCAGCTCCACCGCGATGTCGGCCACCTTGCGCTTGGCCACCGGCGCCAGTTCGCTGCCCTGCAGCCACTCGTTGGCCGCGCCCATCGCCGCGCCGCACCAGATCTGGTAATCGACCGCGCGCTCGGCCACGCCGGAGATCGCCCAGCGCGAGGATTGGCCCAGATACCACTGGAACAGCAGCGCCATCTTTTTCTTGGGATTGGCGTTGGCGGCGTCTATCAGCGCCTGATTGCCGCGGCCGGCGAAGAAAGCCTCGGTGTCGGCCCACACCTGGGCCAGCGGCTGGCGGAACACTTGTTGTTCCAGGCTGGCCACTTCGGCGGCCGGGATGTGCTCCAGGCCGGGGTACTGCTTGTATAAGCCGTGCAGCTTCTGCGCGCGCACCGCGTACATGCTGCCGCCCTTGAGCACCTGCACCTTGGCGCCCAGTTCGAACATGTCGGCCGACGGCGCCATCGCCATGTCCGCGATCTTGGCCTTGCCCAGCAATTGCTTGACCGGGTCCGAGGTGCCGGCTTCCACGCAAGCCTGGTTGATGGAGCCGGTGACCACGTAGGCCGCGCCCAGCGAGAACGCCGCCAGCGTGGCGTGCGGGCTGCCGATGCCGCCGGCGGCGCCGACGCGCACCGTGAACGGGTAGTCTTGGCCGGCGCAGATTTCGTCGCGCAGTTCCGCGATGGAGCGGAAGATGCAGCTGAGCAGGCCGTTGTCGGTGTGGCCGCCGGAATCCGCCTCCACGGTGATGTCGTCGGCCATCGGCACTTTCTTGGCCAGCTCCGCCTGGCGCTCGCTGATCAGGCCGTCGGCCAGCAGCTTGCGCACGATTTTTTCCGGCGCCGGGCTGAGGAAGTGCTGCGCCACTTCGCGGCGCGACACCTTGGCGATCACGCGGTTGCGGCGGATCACCGCGCCCTTGTCGCCGGCTTCCAGGCCCTTGACCCGGTAGTAGACGATGGCGGCGGACAGGTTGACGTAGGCCGAAGCCTCCACCACTTTGACGTCCTGCTCGATGAAGAGCTTGACGCAGTTCATCTCCCAGTCCGGCTGGCTGGGGTTGTGCAGCAGGTTGATGGCGTACGGGCCGTTGGGCAGCGCCTGCTTGATGCGGCGGATGGCGCTGCCGATGCGCTCCAGCGTCAGGCCGCCGGCGCCGAAGGCGCTGAGAATGCGGCGCGACCCCAGCGCGATCACCATGTCCTCGGAGTTGATGCCCCCGGCCATGGCGCCGGCGTAGTAGGCGAAGCGCACGCCGTAGTCATGCAGGAAGGACGGATCGCCGAAGTACTCCGGCAACATCGCCGGCACCATGCCCAGGCAATCCACCTGGCCGTTGCCGGCCAGACCGCCGGCGGGTTCCAGCAACACAGCGTCCTGCTGGCGCAGCACGTGCAGCGGCCGCGCCAGATCCAGCAGCTGGGCCTGGGCCTGTTCCGGCGTCTGCTGGAATTTGCCGGCATGGCCCTGCCATTTGTACACCGGGGCCGCAAAGCGCGGCGCCACGCAAAGCTTGTCTTGGTTCATTCATGCCTCTATCGCTGTCAGGGCCGGCGCGGATGCGCCCGCCGCTGCCGGCGCGCGGCTGAAGCCGGCGCCTAGGTTGTCGCAAATGCCGATGACGTTGCCGCGGTAAATGATCTCGGCGACGAAGACCAGCGCCATCCGCTCCAGTTGGCCGTCGGCCTGGTAGTCGCAGTGAATGGATTTGCAGGTGAGCCGGTAACGCAGGGCGTCCGCCTCACACTTCACTTCGCCGCGGAACTTGGCGCTGTAGCTGTGCGGGCTGAGCGCGTGCGGCACCAGTCCCGGCAAGGAGTACAGCCCCAGGTAGCACAGGTAGAACTTGACCAGCTGTTCGCAGCCTTCCACCAGGAAGGTGCCGGGCATCACCGGGTCGTTCTTGAAGTGGGCGCGGAACACCCAGTGGCTGGGGTCGATATCGCGCTCGGCCACCGCTTCGCCCAGGCCGAAAGCGCCGCCGGAAGCGGAGATCGACACCACTCGGTCCAGCATCTTGGCCGCCGGCGCGTACAAACGCGGCGCGCGCGGCGCGGCATAGGCGGCGTCTCCGAAGCAGGCGACGAAATCGCCGCGCTGCAGGGCTTCGATATGGCTGTTGTCGAAGGCATCGCGCCCGCAGCGCAGCGGCGGCTGGAACGGCTCCGCCGGCTGTTTGGCCGTCAGATAGGGCGCGGTGTTGACCCCCTTGGACTTTTCGATGTCCTTGGGCAGGAAGAAGCCGGAATTAGCCTCCAGCTTGAAACTCAGCCTATCGCCGACGTAGCACAGGTACTCGTAGGCGATCAGCACGTTCTTGCCCACCTTGAGGAAGGACTTGATGTTGACGCGGCCGCGCAGCACTTCGCCGGCCTTGGGCAAGGGACCGTAGACCGTGGTCTGACTATCCACCGCCCGGTAGCGCAGCTGGCCCTTGAACAGCTGGTCGCAGCCGATATAGGTGAAGGCCACAATCATCGCGTGCGAGGCTTCCAGCGACACGAAGGCCGGCACCAGTCCGTCGGACACGTACCAGGCGTCGGGATGCAGGTCGTACTCCCACTCAATGAAGCACGGCTCCAGCTTGCCCGGCTGCGCCGACAGCGCGGTGATGCGCGAGGCGAACATATACGGCGGCGACGGCATGCGGGTGCGGATCGGATAACTGTCGGCCTCGGCGTAATCCGGGCCCAGCACCTTGGCGATGGAGCCGTCGGTCAATTCCACCAACTGGGCTTCGTCGAACAAGGGGCGTGGACGCGGCGGCGCCGCCTTGGGCTTGGACGCGCGGGGCCGGCCGGCCGGCACGCCGGCGCCCAGCAGTTGCGCGATGCGCTGGTAGAATCGCTGTTCCGCCTGCAGATAGCTGAGCTGGGTTTGCGCCTGCCGGCTCTGTTGACGTTGCAAGACCGGCGCCTCGCTGTCCGCCGACACGGCGGCGGCGGGCAGCGGCTGCGCCTGTTGCGCCGCCGGCTGCGGACGCCGCCAGGGCGTGACGTTGCCGAACAGCGCGCGGTTGGCGTCATTGACTATCATCTCGGCGATGGTGTGTTCGCGGCCGGTGTGCACGGTGGCGACCAGGGCCGGACCGCCCGTCTGCGGCGGCGTCGGCGTCCGGGCTTCCCGGCGATTGGCCTCGCCGGGCTCCTGCAGAATCATGTGGGCGTAGCCTCGGTCCAGGCCCAGGCTGTTGACCGCCGCCAGCCTCAGGCCGCCGGCCGGCGCCGGCCAGGCCGCGCCGGTTTCTCCGGCGCGGAACACGGCGCGCAGCGCGTCCTCCGGATAGGCGGCCAACGCCGCCGCGCCGGGCAGTTGCCGGCTATACAGGCAGAGCGCGGCCTTGATCACGCTGACGATGCCTTGGGCCGAGGCCAGCTGGCCGTAGTTGGCGGCCACCGAACCGGCGGCGGCGCCGCTGTCGCGGTACACCCGGGACAGGCCGTCGATCTCCACCTGGTTGTCGCTGGCCAGCGCGCCGCCGCTCAGCTCCAGATACCCCACCGACGCCGGATCCGCGCCGGCTTGGCGCAAGGCCGCCGCCGCCGAGCGCGCCACCGCGTCCGCCACGGGTTGGAATTCGGTACTGTCGCCGCAGGCGTGGCCGATGGCCAGGCCGCGCATTACCGCGTAGACGCGGTCCTTGGCGTCCAGCGCCGCCTGCTCGCGCTTGAGCACCACCACGCCGCCGCCCTCGCCCACCGGCGCGTCGACATGGCCGGCGCCGCGACGCGGCGCCCACAACACGTTTTCCAGGCCGCCGGCGAAGCTGCCGCCGGCGACGATCACCGCGTCCACCAATTGCTCGGACAACATGAATTGCGCCAGCTCTATCGCCTTGAAGGCGGCGTTTTCATGCGCGCACAAGGAGAAGGCCGGGCCGTCCAGCTTCAGGTGGGCGGCGATGCGGCTGGCCACCACATTGCCGATGCCGCCGGTGATGCCTTCCGGATACGGCTCCGGGAACAAGCTGTCCTTGACGATGGTTTCCAGCGCCGCGGTCTGCGCCTCGCTCAGCGAGATGCCGCTGTGCGCCAGGCTGTCTCGCACCTGCCAGGCCATTTCGTTGCGCGCCTGGTAGCGCGAGCAGCTGTAGTCCACGTCGCCGGCGACGATGACGGCGATATTGCGCTTCCGGCCGTCCAGCTGATAGCCGGCGTCGTAGAAGGCGCGCTCGGCGATGGGCATCAGGAACAAATGCGACAGCAGATGGCTGCCCACCACCTTGGGCGGCAGCTTGAAGCGTTTGCAGTCGAAATCGAACTGCTCGATATAGGCGCCCGCCGGGGCCTGACGGTAGCCGCGCGCGCCCAGCACGTCGGCGCGCCCCTCCAGACCCAGCCAGCGGGTGCGCGGCAGCGGACGGAAGTGGCTGCGGCCCTCGGCCACCGTCCGCAGCAAGGCGTCCGGGGTTTCGGTGTCGGCCAGGGCCACGCCCACGCCGACAATGGCCAGGCTTTGTTGCTCGGCCGGCAGCCGCGGCCAGGCGGCCGCCGGCGCGTCGGCGCGGTGTTCGCGCAGCACCATGTGGCCGTTGACGCCGCCGAAGCCGAAGGCGTTGATGCCGGCGCGCTTGGCCTGGCCGCGTTGCGGCCACGGCGTGGTATCGCGCACCACGTGGCGGATGTCCAGCTGGCCGCCCGGGGTGCTGACCATGTCTTCCACGTTCAGCGTCGGCGGAATCACGCCGCTGCGCATCGCCAGCAGCACCTTGAGAATGCTGGCCATGCCGGAGGCGGTCAGCATATGCCCGATATTGCCCTTGTTGGCGCCGATCAACGGCCGCTGCGCCTGATCGGCGAAGAAGGTCTCCACCGAACCCAGCTCCACCTGGTCGCCCACCGGGGTGCCGGTGGCGTGGCATTCCAGATAATCGATGTTCTTGTCCACGCCGTCGTAGGCGCGTTTCAGGGACAGCAACTGGCCGTTGAGGTCCGGCACCAGAATGTGCTTGGCGCCGCCGTCGTTGGACAGGCCTATGGATTCGATCACGCCGTAGATGCGGTCCTTGTCGCGCACCGCGTCGGCGTAGCGCTTGAGCGCGATCACGCTGGCGCCCTCGCCCGCCTTCAGGCCCTGGGAGTTGCGGTCGAACGGCACCGATTGGCCGTCCGCCGGGAAGGCCTGCAGCACATTGAAGCCATGATCGATGTAGATGTGGTCGGCGTGGCAAACCGCGCCGGCCAGCATCAGATCGGCCTTGCCGCTTTGCAGGTAATAGCTGGCCACGCGGATGGCGTACAGCGCCGAGGCGCAGGCCGCGTCCAGCGCGAAGCTGGGGCCGGCCAGGCCCAGCGCCTGGGCCGCCAGCGTGGCGTTGTGGCTGCCGGTCATCAAATTGAGATCGGACAAGCCTTCCGCCTGCCAGGGCTGGCGGAAATGGAAATCGTCGCGTTGCAGCAGCTCCTGGACGTAGGGCTCCAGGATGCCTTGATAGAAGCCGTTGAGCAGTTTCTTGCCGGCGTGCGTGGGCATGCCGATATTGCCGATGATCAGGCCGCAGCGCTCCAGCGCCTCGGCGCTGTGGGCGGCGCCCTGTCCGGCGTCGATCAGCGCCTGTTCCGCCGCGTAGAGCGTCCATTGGAACAAGGGGTCCAGCGCCTCCAGTTGCGCGGCGGGCAGACGGTAGCGGCCGGCGTCCAGCTTGAAGCCGCGCACATGGCCGTTCTTGTTGTAGGCGATCTTGTCCGCGGTGCCCGGCACCGGATGGCGATACAGCGCCGGGTCCACGCCCAGCTCTTCCCGGCTCAATTCCGAGGTGCAATCCCGCCGTTCCAGCAGGTTGCGCCAGTACTGTTCTGGCGTTTCGGCGCCTGGAAACAGGCAGCCTAATCCGATAATGGCAATTTCTTCCATAAAGCTTCCGTGTCTTGGATCTGTTGACGTTTGTTTTTCTCGCTGCGCGGACCGAGAAAAGTGCGTTCTACAAGGCGGAGGGCGCCGGCCTTGGTGAACCAAGGCCAAGCCTGACAACGCCGTAGAGGGTTCTTTTCCCGGTCAGCCCCTGGGTTCGCTCCCAGCCGGCGCCTCGCTTTGTCGCCCGCCTCTGGCAGTGAATGACACTGCGGCGAGGCGGGCTTCGCGCGCTGCATCCGCCTGGGAGCGAACGCAACAGAAAAACAAACGTCAACAGATCCTGAAAGTAGAGCCAACATTCCCAAACCTTGGGCGCAACCGTCCCCCTCCACCGCCGGCCGCTGTTGAAGCGGCGGGCGGCGGCGCGGGATCAGGATTGAACCGGCGCGGGCCGATTTCGAGTGCGGCGGCGGTCAGGCGAACGCTCCGCCGCCGCGCCTCGGCTGTAGGACCGGCCGCGCCCGCGGGCGCGGCCTTGCTCGCGTCACACCGCCACGCTGGCCTCCGGGTCACACATCAACTGCCGCAGCTTCTTCGACACGGTGAACTGCAAGCCGGAAAGCTTGCTGTACACCTTGCCGTCGGCGCTGTGGACGATGACGTCGGCCAGCAGAGTGGTCGCGGTTTGCGCCGTGACCGCCATGCTCAGATAGAAGGCCTGGTCGAAAGCCAGCGGCGCGTACTGCCGCCACTCGGCGATCTGCAGCGGCAGCCCCGCCTTGTCCGACTGCGACATCAGCCAGACCAGCGGCGTTTGCAACGCCACGTCCGCCAGGTAGGGATTGAAGGAGTTCACCGGGAACTGCCCCTGTCCGGCCGCGGCGGCCAGCCGGCCGCCCGCTTGCAGGCCCTGGCCGTCGAGACGGAACAAGGTCTGCACGCCGCGGAAGGCCGGGCCATGGAACAGCCAGGCGCCGTCGCGCATGTCGCCGTACAGCGGCGGATGCTCCAGCGGCGCGCCGGTCGGCGCCTTCGGCCCGTCCGCCGGCTGCTCCGCCGCCAGCCGGGTCATGGTCACCCGCGCCTGGTAGCGGTTCAGCGCGGCGCCGTCCACCTGATTGAAAATGCTCACGTCCAGCGTGTGGCGGTCGCCGTTGCCGCCGGCTTCGTCCACCGGCCTCAGTTCGGCGATGAAGCGCCGCTGCTCTCCGGCGTCGAACACCACGCCCTTGAGCACGCGGAAGTCCGTCAGCGTCTCCAGCCGGTAGCCCGGCAGCAGGTCTTCGCACAGCTGCACCATCCAGCCGGCCGCGGCGGTGGCCGGCAGCACAGGCTGCCCGCCCACCACGTGATCGGCCAGGAAGCCGTTGACGGCCGGGTCCAGCTCGCGCTCCACCCGGGTCAGCGCCGGCAGGGTCTTCTGCTTGCGCCCCACCTTGTAGCTGCCGCCGCCCACGATCACTTGCGGCACCAGGCCGGCGGCGAACTCGTCGACGAAAAACTGCGCGCCGACGGAGGTGGGGATGATGGCCAGGCCGCGGTCGGCGTAGGCCTTCTTCAGCACGTCGTTGACCATGCCGCTGTCCCACGGACCCCAGTTGATGCTGCGCACCTGCTGTTTCGGGTACAGGGTCTGGTACAGGTAGGCGAACTTGTTCAGCGCGTCGTTGGCCATCGCGTAATCGGTCTGGCCGGCGTTGCCGAAGAAGCCCGACACCGAAGAGAACAGCACCAGGTGGCGCAAGCCGTCCGGCTTGACCGCCGCCAACAGGTTCTCCAGCCCTTTCACCTTGGTGTGGAACACCGAACGGAAATCCGCCGGGGTCTTTTTCTCGATGCGCTTGTCCGCCAGGTTGCCGGCGCCGTGGATGATGCCGCGGATGGGCCCCAGCTGCCGCTGCGCCTCCGCCGCCGCCCGCGCCACGTCCTTGGCGTCGCCGATGTCGCAAGCCAGATAGATGGCCTGGCCGCCGGCCTGCTCGATACTGGCGATGGTGGCGCGCACCTCGGCCAGCTGGAGCACGTCCTTGAGCAAGGCGTCCACCTTGACCGGCGTCACCGTCTCGCCCTGCTGCTGCAGGTGGCGGATGGCGCGCGCCTTGAGCTCGGCCAATTCGCCGCCGCCTTCCGCCCACTCCGGCAGCGGCGCGTCGATGCGGGTGCGGCCCAGCAGCGCGAAGCGGGCCGGATAACGCTTAGCCAGCGCGATCACGCACTCGGCGGTGATGCCGCGCGCGCCGCCAGTGACCAGGAACACGGTCTTGGCGTCGATATTGGCCACGGCCTGAGGATCGGTCGGCGCCGCCTCGAAGCCCAGCGTCATCCGCTCGCCCTTGACGCCGCGGCCCACTTCGGCCACGTCGGACTGCACGTCGCGCAGCTCTTCCAGCAACATCGCGGCGATGGCGCTCTTGCCGCATTTGGGATCGAAGTCCACCGTGCGGCAGAACACGTCTTCCCACTCGATGTTCAGCGCCTTGCTCAGGCCGCTGACGCCAGCGGCGGCCACCGGGAAGGCGGCGCACCGGGCGGTGCCCAGCTCGCCGTCCAGCTGGCTGGCCACGAAGAAGCACGCGCGTCCCGGCCCGGGCTGCGCCAACGCTGGCTGTAGCAGCTTGGCCAGCAGGAACAGCGCTTGCGCGGTGTCGTACTCGGCCGCGGGGAAGGCGTTGGCCAGCGATTTGACGTTGCCGGCCGGCGCCTGCAGATGGATGAAGCCGCCCACCTGCCCTTCGGCCACCGCGATGCGCGACAGCACGTCCTCCAGCGCCAGCTCGTCGGCGCGTTCCAGCACGTAGTCGTTCACGTGCTTGATCGCCTTGCGCTGGCCCTTGGCCTGCTGCCACTTGAATACCAGCCGCGCCACCTGTTGGCCGTGGGCCAGCAGCTGTTTGGCCACTTCTTCGCTTAAACCCTTGCCGTCGTCGGTCAGCAGCCAGAGCCGGCCGGCGGCCAGCTCCAGCAGGTCCGGCTTGGGCAAAGCCTGTTTCCGCGCCTGAAAACGATGGATGGACGCGGTTACCGTATGGGCATCACTTACAGGGGATTGCTGAGCGAGGGCAGATGCCGTCTCCCGGGGCTCAGCTAGGGATTTTTTTGCTGCGGAGTCCTCCACGGCAACGTCGGCCACCAGTTTCTTGGTGGACGACACCACGCCCAGCTGACGCAAGGGCTTGGCTTCCGCCGCCGGGGTTTCGTGCAAGGCGGGTTCGCTGGAAACCGGGGCCGGCGCTTCCGCCGGAGCCGGAGCGGCTTCCGCGGCCGGCGCGGCGGCGGAACCCTGCTTCAGTTCGGTCAGCAGTTCGGAGATGGTTTGCTTGAAGAAGCCGCCCATCTTGCGAATGTTGCTGAAGGCGTCGATGTCGAAGGTCTCCATGTCCTTCTGTTTTTCCATGTCCTGGAAGTGCGGCACTTCGGCGGACAGTTGGTCGAACATGGCGCCGAAGATTTCCAGGCGCTTGATCGAATCGATGCCCAGGTCCGCTTCCAGGTCCATTTCTTCATTGATCATGTCCGCCGGGTAGCCGGTGCGGTCGCTGACGATGTCGATCAGTTGCTTGATCAGGTCGGCCTCGGTCAAGGCCTCGAAGCGCTGAATCAGGGCCTGGTCTTCGGCGCTGATCGCGACGGCGGCCGGCGCGGCGGCTACGGGAGCGGGCGCGGCCACCGGCGCCGGCGCGGCCAGGGCAACGGCTTGCGGGATGTCCTGCAGCTTCGGCTTGGGCGCCTGAACCTCGGTCACGGCGGCCACCGGCGCGGAAGGAGCGACGGCAGGCTGCGCAAGGGGAGCGGCCGCCGGCAATTCCACCGCGGCGCGCGGGGTCGGCAAGCTCACTTCCAGCGGCGCGCGCTGTTGCAGACGCGCGGCCACCTGGCCGCCGCGCGCGGCGACATCGGCGCCCAGCAAGGCTTGCTGGTTGTCGAAATAGTGCTCGTGATTAACGTGGTAGAGCTCCTGATTCTTGTCCAGCAGCTGCAGGCTCTGGCCCAGGCTGGCCACCACCTCCGTCAATTGCTGGCTGCCCTGGAATTTCTCCAGCAAGGTGTATTGCTTGGTCATCAGCGAATCCAGCAGCTGGATGTAATCCTTCTGATTCAGCTGGAACTGCTGATGCACCTGGCTGAGCATGTTCTGCGCCTGGATCTGCGCGTCCAATACGCTCAATACTTCGTTGTCCGAGCTACTGCGTTGCATGATTCCCTCTCCGCTTATGACATGGATGGGCTCCAGCCACATCATGTCGTCCCTGTTGTCGACCAAAGTTTCCACCACTACCCTACTATCCCGCTCCGTCTCCGGCGCCCGCGGCGGCGAGCTGGCGGCAAGCCGCTCGTCGATGAAGGCGTCGATGACGCGCGTATCCTTGCGCATGGCGTGCGCGCGGCGCTGCTTGGCTTTCTCCGAGTAGAAGAAACCGCCGCTCATTTTGTAAGTCAGCGACTTTTTCTTCGGCGCCGCGGCCAAGGGCAAGGCCGCCTGCGGATCGGTGGAGCTCAGCTCCACGCCCTCCACCGCCAGCCGCGCCAGCGCGCGTTTGAATTGCAGGGCTTCCTCGCCGTTGGCGCTGGGGTTCAGCGACACCACCGCGTGCGGCTTGTCCTTGAGAATGTCCGCCACCAGCTTGCCCAAGATGCCCTTGGGACCGATCTCGACGAACAAGTAACCGCCCTGCTGATGAATGCGTTCTATGGTTTGCTGGAAGCGCACCGGGCTGACCAGTTGGCTGATCAGCGACTGCTTGATCTTGGCCGGGTCGTCGGCGTGGCGCTCGCCGCTGGCGGTGGAGTACACCGCGGCCCGCGGCGCCTGGAACGGAATCCCAGCCAAGCTGGCTTCAAACGGCGCGCAAGCGTGGCGCACGAAGTCGGTGTGGAAGGCCGCGGACACTGCCAGCACTTGGCTGCGCACCTTGCGCTCGTTCAGAAACTCATGGGCCTGGCGGATGATGTCGCTGGCGCCGCCGAACACCAGTTGCTGCTGCGAGTTGTAATTGGCCACCACCAGCTCCGGGAAGCGTTCCAGCACCGCGCTGGCCTCGCTCTCCGGCAGCGAAGCCGCCAGCATCGCGCCCGGCTCGCCGCCCGGCACCGGGCTGGCCACCGCCGCGCCGCGCGCCAGCGACGTCCGGTAGAAGTCCTCGTCGCTCAGCACGCCGGCGGCCCACAAGGCGGTCACTTCTCCGTAGCTGTGGCCGGCCAGGAAGTCTGGACGCAGGCCCAGGCCGCTCAACAGTTTGTAGTAGCCGGCGCTGATCGCGCCGATCGCCGGCTGCGCCGTGCGGGTCTGGGTCAGCTCCGCCATCTGGCGATCCGCCGTTTCCGCGTCGAAGGCCGGCGGCGGGAAGATGGACGCGGACGGCAACGGCAGCCCGTCGGCGTGCGCCGCGGCGTCCAGACCTTCCAGCGTTTCGCGCATCGCCGGGTAATCGTTGGCGATATCGCGGCCCATATTCACGTACTGCGCGCCCTGGCCGGGGAACAAGGCCACCACGCGGCCGGCCAACGGGGCCGCCTCGCGCTTGTAATAAATGCCCAGCGGGTGCTCCCAGTCCTGATCCGGACGCGCCCGCAGCAGCTTGATCGCCTCGTCCAGCAAACCGGCGGCCTGTTCGGCCGAGCTTGCGACGAAGGCCAGGCGCGCGGAATTGGCCGGCGCCCGCGCCGCGGCGCCTTGATGCAGGCGGAACTGATAGCCGGCGTCTGCGGTGCGGAAGGACTCCAGCTTGTGCTCGGCCAGCGCCAGCAGTTGTTCCGGGCCGTCCGCGTGCAACAACACCACTTCCGGGCGCAGGTTCAGACGGAAATCGCCCTGCGGCCGCGCCTGGTGCTCCTCCATGATGGCGTGGTAGTTGGTGCCGCCGAAGCCGTAAGCGCTCAAGGCCGCGCGGCGCGGCGCGCCGCTCACCGGGCTCAACCACGGCCGGCTGTCGATGTTGACGTAGAAGGGGCTGGCGCTGTCCGCCAGTTCGCGGCTGGGTTGGCTGACGTTGATGGTGGGCGGCAGCACCTTGTGGTACAGGCTGAGCGCCGCCTTCATCATCGCCGCCGCACCGGCGGCGCAGCGGGTGTGGCCGATCTGCGATTTGACGCTGCCAATGGCCACCGAGCCGGGCTGGGCGCCGCCGGCTTCGAACACCGCGCGCAGGCTCTTGATCTCGGTCTCGTCGCCGGACTGGGTGCCGGTGCCGTGCGCCTCCACCAACTGAATTTCCGCCGGCGAGATGCCGGCGCGCTCATAGGCTCGGCGCATCGCCTTGACCTGACCTTCGTGACGCGGCGCGAAAATGCTCTTGGCGCGGCCGTCGCTGGAAGCCTGCAGCGATTTGATCACCGCGTAGATGCGGTCGCCGTCGCGCTCGGCGTCTTCCAGGCGCTTGAGCACCAGGAAGCCGACGCCGTCGCCCAGCATCATGCCGTCGGAAGATTCGTCGAAGGGACGCGACAGGTTGCTCTTGGACAAGGCCGGAGTCTTGCTGAAGCACAGGAAGGAGAAGATGGAGTTTTCCAAGTTGACGCCGCCGGTCAGCACCACGTCGCAGCTGCCGTCCACCAGTTCGCCCACCGCCGCCTTGATCGCGGCCAGGCTGCTGGCGCAAGCGGCGTCCACCATGTAAGAAGTGCCGCCCAGATCGAAATAGCTGGCGATGCGGCCGCAGGCGACATTGCCGAGGAAGCCGGGGAAGCTGTCCTCATTCCACTCCAGGTAAAGGTGATTGACGCGATCGATGACCTCGTCGGCCACCGCGCCCGGCAGGCCCGCGTGGTTCAGCACCTTGCGCAGGTACGGCTCCTGCTGCCGGAAAGCCAGCGAGAACGAGGTGTTGCCGTTGCCGGCGCCGCCCAGAATCACCCCCACCCGGTCTTTGTCCACCGGCAGCGCGTCCTCGCCCACCAGCCTGGCGTCCAGCATTGCCTGCTTGGCCACGTGCAGCGCGAAGATTTGCGCGGTGCTGATGGACTCCAGCATCAGCGGCGGCAGTTTGAATTCCACCGGATCGAAATCGATGGCCGGCACGAAGCCGGCGCGGTGGCCGTAAGTTTTGTCCGCGGCGCTCGGGTCCGCACTGTAATAGTCTTCCTTGCGCCAGTACTCATCGCCGTCTTTCTGGTCGATGTCGGTCAGGGAATCCTTCTTGTCGACGATATTGGTCCAGAAATCATATAAGGTGGCCGCATCGGGAAAGTGGCTGGCCATGCCCACAATCGCGATATCCAACGTCCCTGGTCCAATCCTGCTCGATAAGGTCTTGCTCATTGCTCCTCCCGCGGTGAACCTGCTGTTTCGCATCATTCGCTTGCCGCCGCGCACCAACCGGGAAGCGCAATCGCCGGCCGCACGGCCAGGGTCGACTGCCTTTCTTTAAATCCGGTCCCGCACGCAAAGCCTGGATCGAATTCGCGCCCGACCAAACGTCGCACGCGCCTGCTGCCCATTACCCAAACCACATTAAAAACCGCGATAAAAACTTGACAAAATCTTTACCAACCAAGCTGCCAAATCCGGTTTTGGAAAATTATGACGTTGAAATCTTAGCGTTTCCTTAGCGCTTTCTTGCAGTTGGTTGATTTACCTCCACAGATCTGGAGAAAAAACATACACAACGATATAAGTTATTGATTTTTATAATGTATCTTTATTGACACACCAATGCCAAAGTCATTATTTTTTGTGAAATCCTTTAATGAAAAATAAAATTTGCGGTCATAAAAAAGAAAACTGAGGAGAGTCTGAGCAAGCAATAAGAACAGGGCCTTAATTGGCGCGACATTTAAATTCAACGTCCGAACCAATACCAGTGGTATTAATCGGCGAAAATCCTATTCGCCTCCCTTCTCTTAATTACCATTGGCAACGCTCAGAAAACCCTAAGCAGGAATGGGCATACTGCCTCCATTTCATTCCGGAGACAGTCATGCCCCAGCCTACTTATTCCCTCCGCCTGTCCGGCCTCAGCGTGGAGACCTGACCATGGTCTCCCTCGCTCGCGCCTCGCTGATTTACGAGTGGCGCCGCTTTCTGCCCGCGGTGCTGGCGGTGGCTTTCGCCGGCCTGCTGGTTCAGGTGCAACTCAGCCTGCTCCTCGGCATGTTCAGTTCGATAGGCGTCTACATCGACCGCTCCAGCGCCGACCTTTGGGTGGGCTACCCCGCCACCCAGAGCGTGGACCTGGCCCGCCCCATTCCCGGCAAAACCGAGAACAACCTGTGGGCGCACCCGGAAGTCACCGCGGTGGAACGTTTCACCTGGACCATGGCGGACTGGCAGCGGCCCGGCGGCGGCAAACTCAGCGCGGTATTGATCGGCATTGACCCGCGGCCGCAGGCGATGACTTTCGCCACCCTGCTGACCCCGGCCTTGCGCCAGGAACTGACGGTGCCCAGCACCGTGCTGGTGGATGAAAGCGACCTGGAAAAACTGGGGGTCAAGATAGGCGATTACGCCGAGCTCAGCGGCAAGCGGGTGCGTATCGGCGGCACCGTCAACGGCATGCGCGCAATGGGCGGCGCCAACATCCTGACCTCGCTGAACACCGCCCGCCGCATCGATCCCAATCTGCGCAACGATGCCACCGACTACTTCCTGGCGCGGCTGCGCGACCCCAACCGCGCCGAGCAGGTGCGCGACCAACTGCAACCCAGCGGCAGCTTCAAGCCGTTCCAGGTCTGGACCGCGGAGGAATTCTCCGCTCAGTCGCAAACCTACTGGCTGTTCGAGTCCGGCGCCGGCTCCGGTTTCCTGTTTTCCTCCGCGCTGGGCCTGCTGGTCGGCATCGTCATCACCAGCCAAACGCTGATGGCCGCCATCGTCGCCGCGCTGCGCGAATACGCCACCTTGCGGGCTTTGGGGGTGTCCTCCTCCGCCTTGCGCGCCGTGATTCTGGAGCAATCGTTCTGGGTCGGCCTGGCCGGCCTGGTGATCACCGCCGTGGTCGGCGCGCTGCTGGTGGCCGCCGCTCGTCACGCCCACATCGCGCTGGAGGTGCCGCTGTGGGGATGCGTGGCCACCGGCACCCTGGTGCTGGGCATCGCTCTGCTCTCCGGCCTGTCCGCGCTGCGCGCGCTGAACCAGGCCGAGCCTTCTACCCTATTGCGATAAGGAGACTCTCATGTCCGCCTCTCCCGCCATCGTCGGCGAAAACCTGAACCGTTCGTTCAGCAACGGCAAGACCGAGCAAACCGTGCTCACCAATATCTCGCTGTCCATCTTGCCCGGCGAACTGACCCTGATCATCGGCCCGTCCGGATCCGGCAAAAGCACCTTGTTGTCCGTGCTTTCCGGCCTGCTGCCGCCCAGCTCCGGCCGCGTCACCGCGCTGGGGCTGGAACTGACCAAGCGGTCCATAGAAGAATTGAGCCGCTTCCGCCTGGAACATTGCGGTTTCGTATTTCAAGGCTTCAACCTGTTCGCCTCGCTGACCGCGCTGGAAAACGTGCTGCTGCCCCTGAACTACGGCCCCAAGATCACCAAGGCCGAAGCCGAGAAACGCGCGCAAGAAGCCCTGGAGCTGGTGGGCCTGGGCCCGCGCGCCAAGCTGCGGCCGATGGAGCTGTCCGGCGGCGAAAAACAACGAGTCGCCATCGCCCGCGCGCTGGTCAAGCGGCCCAAGCTGATGTTCGCCGACGAGCCCACCAGCGCGCTGGACAGCCACAACGGCCAAGTGGTGATCGACCTCTTGCACCAGATCGCCCAGGAACAAGGCACCACGGTGCTGGGTGTGTCCCACGACAACCGCCTGATCAAGCACGCCGACCGCGTCATCACCCTGGAAGACGGCCAGGTGGTCAAGGATCTGCGCGTCCATAACACGCCGATGGAGGTAGCATGAGCAGCCACGCGTCCAAGGGGACCTCGCAAAACCCGCTACGCGGCCCGATGGCTGCGTTGCTCCGCGCTCTCGAACCGCTCGCGGCGGTTTTCCGAGCCCCCTCCAAAAATTCTTGCCGGCTAGCCCTGCTGCCGGCGCTGGGCCTGCTGCTGGCCGGCTGCTCCGAACCGCCGCCTCCCGCGCCGGTTCAGCAATCCCCTTGGGCCGCCATCGCCAAGGGCCGCGTCAGCATAGAAGGCGGAGTGATCAATATCGCCGCGCCGCGCGCGGGCATTATCCGAGAGGTGTCCGTGGAGGAAGGCGCCGAGGTCAAACCCGGCGCGGTGCTGGCCCGGATCGACGACCGCGAAGCCAATCTGGCGATGAAGGTGCGCGAGCAGGAGCGCGACGAGGCGCGGCAAGCGCTGGCTCTGCTGCAGGTCAAGCACGCCATCGCTCAGCGCGAGCTGCAACGTGTGTCCGCGCTAAGCGGCGACGAGGTGGTGTCCAAACAGGAAAAAGACAACGCCCGCGATCAGGTCAGGCTCAGCGCCTCCGAACTGGCTCGTCAGCAGGCGGCGGTAGCCACCGCCGACGCGCAAGTGGCCGCCAGCAAACTGGAAGTGGACCAGCACGTGGTGCGCGCACCGCTGGCCGGGCGCATCATCCGCCGTCAGGCCCGCCCCGGCGACGGCACCTCCACGCTGAACGTGACGCCGCTGTTCATGTTCGCCCCCAACGGGCCGCGCATCGTCCGCGCCGACCTGGAAGAACGTTACGTCAGCGTGGTAACGCCCGGACAGGCGGCGGAAGTGACGCTGGAGGCGGACGAAACCAAGGTCTACAAAGCCAAGGTGCTGCGGCTGGGCCAGGTGTTCGGCAACCGCCCGGACAACGACGACCCCAACGAGAAACAAGATGTGCGGGTGATTGAATGCGTGCTGGCGCTGGTGGACGCGCCGGAAATCCGCATTGGCCAGCGGGTGCTGGTGCGCATCTCCCGACAAGACAAGGCGGGCAAACCATGATGCGGCCCATCGCTCTGCTCCTGCTCCTGGCGCTTGGCGGCTGCGCTGGGATGGAACCTTCGCGCCCCGCGCCGGCGCTGCCGGAGCGCTACAGCCAGGCTCTGCCCGGCCATGCGCCGGACGCCCAAGCCTGGGACGGTTTCGGCGATCCCGGCCTCAGCCGGTGGATCGCGACGGTGCGCGAGGGCAACATCGACCTCGCCGCCAGCCTGGCGCGGCTGGACGCCGCGCGCGCCGAACTGGGCGTGCTCAACGCAGACCGCTACCCCAAGCTGGACTTCGAACAATCGGTGGAGCGGCGCAAGCTGTCCAAGTTCGATTTGGGCGAAGTGGGTGAAGACACCGCCAACCCCAGCACCCGCTACAGCACGCGGCTGGCGCTGGGCTATGAGGTGGACTTGCGCGGCCGGGTCAGCGCCGCGGTCCGCGCCGGCCGCGCCGATCTCAAGGCCAGCGGCGGCGACCTCGACGCGCTGGGCCTGAGCCTGGCGCGGCAGACCACGGAACTGTGGCTGACGCGGGCGGAGCTGGCCGCCGACATCGAACTGCTCCGGGAGGCCGCGCGGCTGCGCCAGCGCCTGCTGGCCGGGGTTGCCGCCAAACGCCGCGTCGGCCTGGCCAGCGGCAGGCAGTTGCTGGAACCGGACAGCGAGGCCAGCGAAGCCGCCCGCCTGCTTGCCCAGCAAGGCGACGCGCTGAAGCGGGTAGAACGCAGCCTGTGCCAGCTGGCCGCCCAGATGCCGAACGCCTGCGGCTTGCCGCCGGCGCGGCCGCTGCGCGAACTCAGGCTGCCGGAAGTGGGCGGCGAAGTGCCGGCCCGGCTGCTGCAACGCAGGCCGGACCTCAGCGCGGCCCAGGCCCGCTACGACGCCGCGCGCGCGCGCATCGACGAGGCGGAGGCGGCTCGCTGGCCGTCGCTGACGCTGAACGGCGGCCTGGGCATCAGCGCCGGCAGCTGGTCCGCATTGCGCGGCAGCAAGGTGCTGAACTGGTCGCTGTTGCCCCAGCTGGACATTCCGCTGTTCGACGCAGGCAAGCGCAAAGCCGAAGCCCAGCGCGCGCACTTTGCCGCCGCAGAACAATACGCGGCCTGGCGCGGCGCGGTCACCCGCGCGGTGTACGAGGTGGAAGACGCGGCCGCCGCAGCCCATTTCGCCGGCACGGACCAGGAAGCCAAGCAGCGGCAATACGTGGACGCCAGCCGCCGCTTGCGCGCCGAGCGCGACGCTCGCGGCGTGGGCCTCAGCGACGGCCAGGCGGAATGGCGCGCACAGCTGGCGCAGCTTCAGGCGGAACAGGGCGTGCAAGGCGCGCGCCGCCAGCAGCTGCTGGCGGCGGCCAATCTGATCGCCGCCTTGGGCGGCGGCTGGGAGGGCGCGGACAAGACCACGCCTTGAGCTATGCCGGCTGCGCCCCGCGCTCCGCGGCCGGGGCCTCCGGCTCGGCGCAGCGCGGCAGGCGGATTTCCACCCCCAGGCCGTTGCCGTGCAGGCCATCGGTCAACAGCAGGCTGCCGCCGTGCAGCTCCACCACCCGCTTGACAATGGCCAGCCCCAGGCCGCTGCCGGTGACGGTGTTGTCGGGCAGGCGCACAAAACGCTTCAACACCTGCTCGCGCCACTGCGGCTCGATGCCCGGACCGTCGTCCAGCACCGCCAGCCGCAGATTGGAGAACCCCTCGCTGACTTCCACATTGATGGACGCGCCGTCCGGGCAGTAACGGATGGCGTTGTCCAGCAAATTATCCAGCAAGCTGTCCATCGCGCTGGCGTCGCCGCAGCAAGCCGCCGTCTGCGCGCCGTCGTAAGCCAAGGTGATGTTGCGCTCCATCGCCCGCGGCACATGCCGCGCCAAGGCCGCGCGCGCTAACGCCGCCAGGTCGAAGGACACCGGCCGCACCCGCGCCGACTCCGCGTCCAGCCGCGACAGCGTCAGCAGCTTGCCCACCAGTTCGCCGCTGCGGCCTATGCTGGCGTCCAGCAAGGCCGCCAGCGCCGCCCTCTCCTGCTCGGACTCCGCCCGCGCCAGCAAATGCACTTGCGCGCCAATCGCCGCCAGCGGCGTGCGCAGTTCGTGCGCGGCGTCGGCGAAGAAGCGCTGCTCTCCTTCGCGAAAGGTGGCCAGCCGCGACAACAGCTCGTTGACGGAATTGAACACCGGCCGCAGTTCCTGGTATTCGGGATCGGCGCAGGCCAGCGGCGCCGTCGATTGCACATCGCGCGAGGTAATGGTGGTGGCCAGCGTCGCCAAGGGCTGCAAGGCGCGGCCGTAGCCGACGCGCAGCAGCAACATGATGATGGGCACCGCCGCGATCAGCGGCATCAGAAAGAAGACCAAGATCTCGGCCTGCACCCGCTGCACGAAGCTGCGCGCCACCGCCAGCTGCACCTGCACCGGCGCATCGGCGGCGTCGACCACCAGGATGCGCCAGCGCCCCTGGTTGGCCGGCGCGTCGGCACTGACAGGCTGCGCCAGTTCCGGCCAGGTATTGGACACCGCCAGCAAATGCTGGCGCTTGTCGACGATGCGGTAGGCCAGCTCACTGCGCAGCGGCGGCTTTTCGCTATAACCATGGCCAAACTGGCCTATCAGTTGATCGACGATGCGCACGCGCTCCCCGGGCTTGACGTCGGCGCTGTACACAGTGGCCAGCGTGCGCGCCAGTCCGCGCAGATCCCCGTCCAGATAGCCGGACCCCACTCGGGTCACTTCCCAGTAAAACCAGGCGAACAGGACGAGCCATACCGCCAGCAGGGAGCTCAGGCTGGTCCATAACAGCCGCCGGTAGAGCGAACGCCGCGCCAGCGAGGGAATGATCATGCCGGCTTGGGCAACAGATAGCCGACGCCGCGAATGGTGCGGATCCAGTCCGAACCCAGCTTGCGCCGCAAATTGTGGACATGCACCTCCAGCGCGTTGTCGGACTCGCAGCACAGATGCTCCACCAGGTGCTCGCGGCTAACCACCTTGCCGGCCTTGCGCACCAGTTCGAACATCAGCGCGAATTCCGATGGCGACAAGGCCACCGCCGCACCGTTCATCGACAGCTCGCGGGTGTCGGCGTTGATGCATAAATCGCCGATCTGCCAATTGGCCGACACGAAGCCGCTGCTGCGCCGGGTCACCGCCTGCAGCCGGGCCAGCAGTTCCGGAATGGCGAAAGGCTTGACCAGATAGTCGTCGGCGCCGTTGTGCAAGCCGGTCAGCCGGCTCTCCAGCGCGTCTCGCGCGGTCAGGATGATCACCGGCAGCGTCGATCCGTTGCCGCGCAACTCCTGCAGCAAATGCAGGCCCTCGCCGTCCGGCAGCCCCAGATCCAGCAGCAAGGCGTCCTGCGGCTCATCGGCCAGAAAGGTGCGCGCTTCTTTCAGCCTCCGCACCCAGACGGTGCGAAAACCGGCCTGGCGCAAGGCCTGCCCCAGCGCCTCGCCCAATGCCAGGTCGTCCTCCACCAACAATATGTTCACGGGATGTCTCCGCACGCCAAAGCAATGTCAAAATCATGCCAGAGCGCCATGGCAAAATCTACCGCGCTGGCGTCAATCCTGAGCTTGCAGCAGGTGGTCTAGGGACAGCACGTCGCCCAGCCGCCGCAGGGCCTGCAACTCCTCGCGGTGCTCGCGCGCCAAGCGTTCCGCCAGCGCCTCGCCCTTGGGCGTCAGCCGCACTTCCACGCAGCGGCGGTCGTCCCGCCCCGGGCTGCGCGCCACCAGTTGTTGCTGCTCGCAGCGGCTGATCAGACCCACCACGCTGTGGTGGTGCGACTGCAGCCGCTCGGCCAGCTCGGCCACCGTGGCCCAGTCCCGCCCAGGAAAGCCCTTGATCTGCAACAACAGCAGGTATTGCAGCATGGTGATGCCATGGCGCTGGGCCGCCTCTTCGCTAAAACGCTGGAAACGGCGCAAGCGGTAGCGGAAATCCGCCAGACGTTCGAAATCCTGCTTGGAAAAGCTCTGGGGGCCAGACACGCGAGGCACCTCCTCCGGCTCAGCCATCCAGCAAAGCGCGGTAGCACACCGGTGAAGCCAGCTCCCCCGCCTCGATGCGTTTTATCTCATCCAACTTGTCGCCCAGGAACTGCGCCAAGGCCTGCGCCGGCTGCCTCTCGCCGCCGCCTGCGTGCAGCAGCACCAGGCCGCCGCTGCGGCTGGCCTTCCACAGCGGCCACCAGCGCTGCGGGTTTGCCGCCAAATCGGCCCAATACACTTCACAGAATGTGGACCAATGGCGTTCATCCTGACGCAGCCAGTTAAGCAGGCCGGGCGCCGGCGCCACGCTTTTCAGCCAGTGGCCGGCGTCCAGCGCCTGCCGCGGCAGGCCCTTTGGCCAGGTTTCCTCAATCAGAAAAGCGTTTTCAAGGCCCGGCCGGTATTCGCTCACCGGCAACAGGCGGATTGTTGCGTCCATTGCGTCACTCCTTAATTTCATCTGGCGGCGGAGGCGGTGCGGCGTCGTCAGAAATATCGTATTACGATATTTAATGGTCAAAAAAAGGCGGCTGGGCCGCCATTAGAAGCTGTTCTAAAGTCTTGCGAGCTAGAGCGAGACTTTGAACAGGCTCTTAGAGCCGCTAACAAAACCTCGCAGAGAACCTGAGCCAAGGCGCGCCGACGCTGGCAGTACTTGAGTACGGCAAGGAGGCGCAACGCAGGATCAGGGGTTTTGTTAGCGGGTCTTAAGCCGCGGTGTTTTGCACCGCGGCCATGCTATTACAGCGCGGCCTTGAAGATCGCGCAGATTTCTTCATGGCTGGCCTGGATCGGATTGGTCAGACCGCAAGCGTCCTTCAAGGCGTTGGCGGCCAGCTCCGGAATATCCTCTTCCTTGACCCCCAGCTGCGTCAATCCTGCCGGAATGCCTACATCGGCGGCCAATTGGCGTATGGCGGCGATCGCCGCTTCCGCGTTGGCGGCCACGCCCAGCGCCGCGCCGACGTCGGCCAGACGCTGGCCGGCCGCCTTGGCGTTGAAAGCCTGCACATGCGGCAGCAGCACCGCGTTGCATACTCCGTGCGGCAGATCGTAGAAGCCGCCCAACTGGTGCGCCATCGCGTGCACATAGCCCAGAGAGGCGTTGTTGAAGGCCATGCCGGCCAGGAACTGCGCGTAAGCCATTTGCTCCCGCGCTTCCATGTCCAGGCCGTGGCGCACCGCGCGGCGCAGGTGGCCGGCAATCAGCGTTACCGCCTTCAAGGCGCAGGCGTCCGTGATGGGCGTGGCGATGGTGGAAACGTAAGCCTCCACCGCGTGGGTCAGCGCGTCCATGCCGGTGGCCGCCGTCAGCGACGCCGGCATGCCGGCCATGGTTTCCGGATCGTTGACCGACAGCACCGGCGTGGTGTGCTTGTCCACGATGGCCATTTTGATGTGGCGGGACTCGTCGGTGATGATGCAGAAGCGGGTCATTTCCGAGGCGGTGCCGGCCGTGGTGTTGATCGCCACCAGCGGCAGTTGCGGCTTGGCGGACTTGTCCACACCCTCGTAATCCTGGATCTTGCCGCCGTTGGCGGCCACCAGCGCGATGCCCTTGGCGCAGTCGTGCGGCGAGCCGCCGCCCAGCGACACCACGGCGTCGCAATCG
Organism: Chromobacterium sp. Rain0013; assembly: GCF_015291765.1. Taxonomy (NCBI): domain Bacteria; kingdom Pseudomonadati; phylum Pseudomonadota; class Betaproteobacteria; order Neisseriales; family Chromobacteriaceae; genus Chromobacterium; species Chromobacterium sp. Rain0013. Next base: position 2,868,245 of record NZ_CP031514.1, on the reverse strand, counting down.
TGCTCGCGCAGCAGCGCGAGGCCGGCGCCCACATTGGCGGTGGTGGGATTGGGGTGCACGCCGTCAAACAGCACGGTGGCGATGCCGACGTCGCCCAGCAATTCCGTGACGCGGCCAGCCAGGCCGGTTTTCACCAGGCCGGTGTCCGTCACCATCAATACTTTGCGGTAGCCGTAACCGCGCATGGTCTCAACGGCTTGTTGCAGACAGCCCGCCCCCATCAGATTGACGCAGGGGATGAAGAAAGCGCTGGTCGCCATGGCAAGCTCCTGTTCTTAAGACATTTGTCATAAGCGCAGTATGCTTATTTTGGCCGATGCGGCATTTGCCTCACATCAAAAGATGTCCAATCATCCCGCTCACTTGTGCGGCAGCACGTCCTGCGCCAATTGGACAATCAAGGCGCCGAAGCCGTCCCACATGATCTGCACCCCCAGGCACAGCAGGATGAAGGCGGACAGCCGCAGAAACACCACCGAGCCGGTCTGTCCCAGATAACGCAGCAGCTTGTCGGCGTGGCGGTAGCACAGATAGACCAGCACGCTGCACACCAGCACCGCGCAGCCGCCGGCCAGCGGCGAGATCGCGTATTTGACGATGCCCTTGCCGGTATCGGTCAGCGAAGCGCCCATGGTGATGGCCACCGAGATGGAGCCCGGCCCCACCGTTAGCGGAAAGGTCAGCGGGTAGAAGGCGCGTTGCTTCAGCGCGTCGTGGTTTTCCGCCTGTATGGGCTGATCGGTGGAGGTGGGGCTGCTCTCCGGCGGCGCGTCGTTGAGCATGCGCCAGGCGGCGAAAGTAATCAGCAGGCCGCCGGACAATTGCACCACCGGCAGCGATACGCCGAAGAAAGACAGCACATAGCCGCCGGTGAACATGCTGCCCAGCAGCAGCAAGGCGCAATACATGGCGATGCGGCGCGCCAGGTAACGGCGCTGCTGCGGCGTATTGCGCGCCGTCATCGAGATGAAGATGGGCACCAGCCCCGGAGGATTCATGATCGGCAGCAAGGCCGCCATCACAAACAGAAACTTTGTTATGAATATTGTCAGCAACTGCATGGTGGAATGACTCCGAAACCATCAAATTCAGATCGAGAACGGCCGCGGGCGCGGCGCCAGCCGCCATATTACACAATTCATCAATATTGCAACCGGCTCTCGCTCGGACTCCGGCGCCCCTCCCCGGTTCCGGCGCATCGAGCGCGCGCCTCTTTCCCGCGCGGAATCCATAACAATCAGTCTCTTACGAAAAACAGCCCGGCAATGCCGGGCTGTTTGACTCACTGCCGCACCTAGGCCGGCAGAATTCACAACGGATCAGCGCGTGGCGGCGGCCAGCTTGCCGTTCTCATTCTCTTGGCGCAAGGAACGAGCCTTGACCAGCGCCTCGCTGAAATCAATCTCTTCCAGCGCCACCATCCGGGTTTTGTGCTTGAACTTGTAGCCCAGCCACAGCGCCAGGAACAGCGGAATGCCCAGATAGGTGGCGATCACCGCGCTCCAGTCGATATGTCCGCCGATGAAGGCCTCGTAGTTCTGGCCCAGCATGATCAGCAGGCACAAGGCGAAGGCGAACAGCGGCCCCAGCGGGAACCACTTGGCCTGGTAAGGCAGGTCGGCCAGATCATGGCCCTGCTTCACATAGGCGCGGCGGAAGCGGTAGTGGCTGATGGCCACGCCCAACCAGGCGATGAAGCCGGTCATGCCGGAGGAGTTCAGCAGCCACAGATAGACCGCGTTGGTTTCAAACAGCGAGGTCAAGAAGCACAGCGCGGCGATCACGCTGGTGGCGTACAAGGCATTGCGCGGCACGCCGTTGCTGGACAGCTCGGCAAAGCGCTTGGGCGCCATCTTGTTGCGCGCCATGGTGTACAGCATGCGGGTGGACGCGTACATGCCGGAGTTGCCGGCGGACAGGATGGCGGACAGGATCACCGCGTTCATCAGGCTGGCCGCCATGGCGAAGCCGGCGCGATTGAACACCAGAGTGAACGGGCTGGCCCCCACGTCCTTCATATCGTTCTTCAGCAGCAGCGGATCGTTGTACGGCAGGATCAGGCCGATGATCAGGATGGACAGCATGTAGAACATCAGGATGCGCCAGAAAATCTGCCGCACCGCGCGCGGGATGGTCTTGCCCGGATTGGCGGATTCTCCAGCGGCGACGCCGATCAACTCCGTGCCCTGGAAGGAGAAACCCACGATCATGGCCACGCCCACGAAAGCGGCCAGGCCGCCCACAAACGGGCCTTGTCCCTGCTGCATCACTGACAAACCCGGCGCGATGCGCTGCGGGTTGGGGTCGGTCATGATGCCGAAGATCATCAAAAAGCCAATGATGATGAAGGCGACGATGGTGGCCACCTTGAGCATCGAGCACCAGAACTCGGCCTCGCCAAAGCCCTTCACCGAGAAATAGTTGAGCACGAAGATGATCAACAGGAAGCCGGCGCTCCAGACGATGCCGGGCACCGCCGGATACCAGTAATGCATGATAATGGCGGCCGCGGCCAACTCCACCGCCACGGTGATGGCCCAGTTGTACCAGTAGTTCCAACCCTGGGCGAAACCAAAGGCCGGATCGACGAAGCGCGAACCATAAACCTGGAAGGAGCCGGACTCCGGCATGAAGGCGGCCATTTCGCCCAAGCTGGTCATCAGGAAGTAAACCATCAGGCCGATCAGGGCGTAGGCGATCAAGGCGCCGCCGGCGCCGGCCGACGCCACGGTGGCGCCGGAGGCCAGGAACAGGCCGGTGCCAATGGAGCCGCCGATGGCGATCATCGACAGGTGGCGCGCCTGCAAGGTGCGCCTAAGCTCTTGGCTCTCTTGTTTTTTTTCCATCTCTTTGTCTCAAGTGCGCCTGCTCGGCGACATTGCTTTCGGCTCGCTGCGGCCAGCCGGCGGCCTGTTGTCGCAACGACAGGCAGTCGTAATCGAAACGCAAAAGAATGACAGCAACCACGACTGTTGACTAGTCAAACATGGCTTTGGGGCTTAAAAAACGAAAATGTCATGTTCGCAAAGGAATATCGCACCCGGTTGGACTGCGACCAAGAGCCTGTGACGCGCCCCCGCAAGCCCCTCGCGATTGATCTGTCGCAGGAATCATACAGTTTTCACCCGTCCCGCCCGCTCCAGCACGCGGTTTAAAGCGCGGCGCGACCGAGTCGTCGCACCGTGGTTTCATGGGAAAACTCACAGTCGACAGCCGTCTTGCTTCGTTTACAAACAATAATGAATCTCATTTGCAAAAATGACAAATAAAACCTTGTCATACAAAGATAAATTTAAATTTAATCCAAATTAAAACAAATAAAACATCACACACCGTCACAATCGTATTTACAATTTTCACACCCCCGCACTGAATAAAACACTAATCCAATCGAATAAAAAACCGCCCCCGACTTATTCGTTCAATCCCTTCGCCATATCAATATAACGATTGCTCATAACTCTATAGCGGCTAATTTGTTCGCCCACGCTCGGCATCTGCCATAAAATGGCCACGCTTACTAAAAGCAAATCGTGTTCTTTCCATTATTTTGGTTACCACATAACGATAAGCAAAACGCTCGCGCATGAACGCGGGCAAGTGGCAATTCCATCGCTTTTGATTCCACAACCAATTGAGATAAACCATGAACGCCATTGTCGACCCTGTTTTTCAACCATTTGGAGTTTCCGCGGCGGATCTGGCCCGGCAAATACTGGGGCTGGTTTTCAAACTGCGCCGCATTCACCCGGAGGATCTAACCGCAACGGAAGATCTGGACGCGGAAATGGCCCCTCACCTTCCCAAGATTCAAGCCGCCGTAACCCGCCGCCAGCCGCTGCAAATGATTCTGCCGGCCTTCCCCGGCAAATCGCCCAATCGTAATAAAACCCTGGGCGTGATGCCCGATTTGGCCGAGCGCCACGCGATGGATAATCTGCATCAGCTTTGCAGAGACATTCAAAGCATCTACCCGCCGGGCGCTCAAGTCGCCATTTGTTCGGATGGATATTGTTTTTCCGACGTGGTGTATATCCCGGACGCGGAAGTCGCCGCCTATATGGACGACTTGATTCGCTATGCGCGGCAGCGCCATGGAGACAGCTTTCGCTTTTACGACTTGAAAGATCACTTCAGCTATATCGGCGACCTGGATTCGCAGCGCGAAGAATTGCTGATTCTTTACAGCGACTCCATCGAGCAGATCAAACGCCAATGCCAGGACGAACCTGCGATGCGCGCGATGTACCAGGGCATTACCCGCTTCCTGTTCGAGGACGCGCAAGGCATGGAGCGCTTTGCCGGCCACAGCAAGACCAGTTTGCAGAAAATGGCGCGCGCCAACGCCTATCGAGTGATTCAGCGCAGCAACGCCTGGAGCCGGCTGCTGGAACGCGCGTTTCCAGACAGCTTGCGCCTGTCCATCCATCCGCAATTTCGCGTGTCATCCAAGATCGGCGTGCGGCTGGTGGACAGCGTCGATGCCTGGCTGACGCCCTGGCACGCGGCCGCGATCAAGCACGAGCACGGCGTGATGTTGAAAAAGCGCAGCGACATCGACGAAAACCAGTCCGCCTTGGTCTTTGTCGACGGCCGGCCAAGCCACTTCATCGCCACCGCCGCCTGAAGCCCCTCCCCTTATTGTTTATTTCGAGTATCGCCATGCAAAACGAACCCCTTGTCGCTTCCATCGTCTCCATTTTGCTCGACGCCTTCCAGGGCGACGCGGACCACCCGCAGCTTGAGTCCTACCGCCAGGCGCTGAGCGCTCAAGTGGAGCGCTTCGTGCGCCGGCAACAGCCGCTGCAACTGCTGCTGCCGGGCTTTCCGCTGAAATCCCCCAACACCCGCGACAAAACCGCGTCCGACCGCCCCGACTACGCCGAATACGCGGCGCTGGAACGGCTGGACCAACTGTGCCGCGCCGTCGGCCGCGTCTACCCGGCCGGTTGCACGCTGGAGCTGTTCAGCGACGGCCTGAGCTTCCACGACCTGCTGGACATCCCGCGCGACACGGCCAACGACTACCACCGCCGGCTGCGCGCGCTCTACGCCAGCCCGGTGCTGCGCTGGCATGACTACGCCAGCGTCCAGCCCGGCTTCGACCGCCAGCGCGACCGCGCGGAAAGCGTGCTGCGCCGCTACCTGCCCGCCGCGGCCGCGGACTTCTCCCAGCCGCTGCCGGAAAACCAGGCCGGACGTCAGCCGCAATGGCTGAACTTGCTGCGCGAAGACAATGCGGCGCGCGGCATCGCCGAGGCAGAGGACTGGCCGCGGCGCGCGCTGCGTCTGGCCTGGCGCGGCATCGCGCTGGACGCGATGCTGGCCGAACACTTCCCGGAAGCCATCCGGTTGACCATTCACCCATCAGGCTCGCCCGGCGGCAAATTCCCCATCCGCCTGTCACCGGCCCAGGCCGAGGCGGCCTTGCCCTGGCACCGCGTCTACCTGCTGAACCTGGCCGGCCGCGGCGAGCTGGTCTCCAAGCGCCAGGCGCTGGACGCGCGCCGCGCCAAGGCGGTGAGCTTCGACGGCCACCCCTGGCTCTACCTGGAACAAGCCGGCGCGGAATGGGAAGGTTGCGAACTATCGGTCATGCTGGCCGGCCGCTTCGGCCTGTTGATCGAAAACCGCCGCCCCGGCGCCAACTGCCTGTCGCTGCCGCGCCCGGCCTTGACCCGCTTGGCTCAGCTCTTCGGCTTCGTCGCGCTGCGCGGCTTCGCCGTGGAGGACGAGGACAATCTGATCGACTTCAGCGCCCAGTTCGGCACCCCTTACATCTGGCAGTTCGGCGCGGTGCACAAGGTCAAGCCGGAGGAAGACGCCGACGGCTTCGTCCACTCCTTCGAGGATCTGCCGCTGCACTGGGATTTGAGCATGCTGCCGGCCGACAATGAGTTCGTGCGCAAGAACCCGCGCTTCAGCGCCAGCCTGTTCGCGCTGTATTGCAAGACAGCGCCGCAACACGGCGAAGGCCAGACCACGCTGGTGGACGCGCGCAACATCCTGCGCCAAGTGCCGACGGCCACGCTGGCCGAATGGGAGCGGCTGGAAATCCGTTACCACACCAAGTTCACCTATTTCGGCGGCGACGCCCGCGTCTATCCACTGGTGGAAACCCACCCGGACACCGGCGAAGCGGTGCTGCGTTTCCAGGAGAACAGCAACTCCGAACTGCAAAAGTTCTTTGTCGACGTGGAAGAACGCGCCGACGACTACCCCAACCTGGTCCAAGAATTGCTGGAACGGGCTTACGCGCCGGAAAACCTGATTGAGCACGACTGGCACGACGGCGATCTAGTGCTGATCGACAACTACAACAGCCTGCACGGCCGCCGCGCGATGACACGCGCCTCGCGCGGACGCGAGCTGTGGCGTGTCCAGGTCCACAAAGGCCAAGAACCGGTTCAAAGACTCGCGAGCAAGGGCGAGATCGTAAACACGTTCTAAGGCCCGCCCCGCGCCGTCCGGCTCCGCCGGGCGGCATCGCCCCCCATCCCCCGAAAACCGCCATGAACCCACGCAAGCAGAAAGTCCTCTTCGTCGGCGAGGCCGTCACCCTGGCCCATGTCGCCCGCCCCTATACCCTGGCCGCCGCGCTGCCCGCCTCGGACTACGCTATCCATCTGGCCGCCGCGCCACGCTTCGATTACCTCTACCAACGCCAGGACATCCATTACCATCCGCTGCTCACCAAGAGCTGCGAAGATTTTCTTCACGCCGTGGACAACGGCAAGGCCTTGTACCGCCGCGAGGAAATCATCGCCTACGCCGAAGAAGAATTGCGCCTGATCGAACGCCTGGACCCGGACATCATCGTCGGGGACTTCCGCCACTCGCTGGGCATCAGCGCCGCGCTCTCCGGCAAACCGCTGATCAACCTGATCAACGCTTACTGGAGCCCCCACCGCCGGCCGGAGCCGCTGCCGGTGCCGGAGCTGGCCAAGATCAATCTGCACCGCCTGCCCGTGATGACGCCGCTGATGCGCTGGATCACCCCGCTGGCCACCCGCTTGCTGGCGCGCTCGCTCAACCGCGCCCGAGCCCACTACGGCCTGGCCCCGTTCGCCAATTGCTTCGAAGCCTGGAGCCACGGCGATCAAGTGCTGTACTACGATTCACCGGAGCTGGTGCCGCTGGGCCCGCTGCCCGCCCACCACCACTATCTGGGCCCGGTCACCTGGTCGCCGGGCGGCCCGTTGCCGGACTGGTGGACGCAACTGCAAGACCGCCCCACCGTCTACCTGTCTCTGGGTTCCTCCGGCAATCTGGCCCTGCTGCCCACCCTGATAGATCAACTGCTGGGCGAAGGGCTGCAAGTCATCGCCAGCACCGGCCGCCGCCAGCGGCTGCCGCAGCGCTCCGGCCTGTTCAGCGCCGACTTCCTGCCCGGCGAGGCCGCCGCCGCCCGCGCGGACCTGGTGATTTGCAATGGCGGCAGCCCCACCAGTTACCAGGCGCTGCAACAAGGCCGCCCGGTGATCGGCATCCCGTCCAATATGGACCAGCTGCTGGCAATGCGGCATATCGAAGCCTACGGCGCCGGCGTCATGCTGCGCCGCCACCACATCGAAACCGGCCGGCTGCCGCCTCTGTTGCGGCGTATGCTGTCAAAACCGTCCTATCGCCAGCGCGCGCAGCAACTGGCCTGGCATTTCGCCGCCACCCGCCCGCACCTTACATTTCGACAAGTCTTGCAACAATTCGACATACAATCGCCGGCGCAAGCAAAGCCCGGTTCAAACAAGGAGCGCATAATGCCGTAAGCATCGACCCTCGGCCTGCTGCGGCGCCCCTCACCGCCCATCCATGCCGGCGGTCGCCTTTGAACGATCCGGAGCGGCCCTCGCCGCTCCAACGCCGCACTCCTGGAGCCCCGCCGTGACCCAATCCGCCGCGCCTCGCCGCCCTTTTTACCGCTCTCCGCTGTGCTGGGGCCTTATCGTCGCGCTCGCGTTGGGCGGCTGGTGGTGGCGGCAACACGCGACCGCGGACCCCGCGGGCCAACGCCGCGCCGCGCCGCCGGCGGCCGTGGGCGTGGCCGCCGCGCAGCGGCAGAACGTCCCCTTGCAGATCAGCGCGCTGGGCACCGTCAATTCCACTTACACCGTCACCGTGCGCAGCCGCGTGGACGGCCAGCTGGACAAATTGCATTTCGAAGAAGGCCAGCCGGTCAAACAAGGCCAGTTGCTGGCGGAGTTGGACCCGAGGCCATTCCAGGCCGCGCTGGCCCAGGCCGAAGGCCAGTTGCTGCGTGACCAGGCGCTGCTGCAAAACGCCCAGTTGGATCTGAACCGCTACCGCCAACTGCTGGAACAGAACTCCATCGCCAAACAGCAAGTGGACACCCAGGCGGCGCTGGTGCGCCAGTACCAGGGCACGGTCAAGCTGGACCAGGGCGCTGTGGACAACGCCCGGCTGCAGCTCAGCTACAGCCGCGTCACCGCGCCGGTGTCCGGCCGCGCCGGCCTGCGCCAAGTGGACCCGGGCAACATCGTCCACGCCAGCGACGCCAACGGCTTGGTGGTGATTACCCAAACCCAGCCCATCAACGTGCTGTTCTCCGTGCCGGAAGTCAGCCTGGGGCCGGTATTGCGGGCCAGCCGCGCCCAAGCCGGCCTCGCGGTGGAAGCCTGGGACCGCGACAACCGCAACAAGCTGGCCGACGGCAAATTGCTGGCCATAGACAACCAGCTCAACACCAGCACCGGCACCGTCAACCTCAAGGCCCGCTTCGCCAACGCCGACGAGGCCCTGTTCCCCAATCAATTCGTCAATGTGCGCCTGAGCCTGGGCGAACAGGAAAACGCCGTCACCGTGCCCGCCGCCGCTGTGCAGCTGGGCAAGGCGGGCAGCTATGTCTATACCGTCAACGCGGATAGCAGCGTGAGCCTGAACCAGGTGAGCGCCGGCGCGCGCGTCGGCGACATCGTCGTCATCGAACAAGGCCTGAAGCCCGGCCAGCGCGTGGTGGTGGACGGCCTGGACAAACTGCGCGACGGCGCCAAGGTCACGGTGGTGGACCGCGCCGCGCAAAACCTCCAGGCAGCCCAGGCCGCTGGCAAAAACGGACGCCACAAACGCGACGGCAGCGGCGCGGCCGGCAAACGCCGCGCCTCGGCGGCGCAATAAGCGCGGAGAAACGGCATGAATCCCTCGCGCCTGTTCATTTTGCGGCCGGTGGCCACCACCTTGCTGATGGTGGCCATTCTGCTTACCGGCCTAGCCGCCTGGCGCATGCTGGCGGTGTCCGCCCTGCCGGAGGTGGACTACCCCACCATCCAGGTGGTCACCCAATACCCAGGCGCCAGCCCGGAAGTGATCACCTCCTCCATCACCGCTCCGCTGGAACGCCAGTTTGGCCAGATGCCCGGCTTGTCGCAGATGTCGTCCACCAGTTCCGGCGGGGCCTCGGTGATCACACTGCAGTTCGGCCTGGAACTCAGCCTGGACGTGGCCGAACAAGAAGTGCAGGCGGCCATCAACGCCGCCGGCAACCTGTTGCCGTCCGACCTGCCCAATCCACCGGTGTACAGCAAGGTCAATCCGGCGGACACCCCCATCATGACCATTGCCGTCACCTCGCCCACGCTGCAACTGACCAAGCTGGAAGACCTGGTCGACACCCGGCTGGCGCAGAAGCTGTCGCAAGTGCCCGGCGTGGGCCTGGTCAGCATCAGCGGCGGCCAGCGCCCGGCGGTGCGCATCCAGACCAATCCGCGCCAGCTAGCCTCGCTGGGCCTGACGCTGGAAGACGTGCGCACGGCCATCGCCAGCGCCAACGTCAACCAGGCCAAGGGCAGCTTCGACGGCCCGCACCAGGCCTCCACCATAGACGGCAACGATCAGCTCAAATCCGCCGATGAATACCGCGGCGTCATCATCGCCTACCGCAACGGCGCGCCCATCCGCCTGTCCGACGTGGCCCAAGTGGTGGATTCTGCGGAAAACATCCGCCTGGCCGCCTGGGCCGGCGCCACCCCCGCCATCATTCTCAATGTGCAACGCCAGCCCGGCGCCAACGTGATCCAGGTGGCTGACCGCATCAAGAGCCTGCTGCCGCAGCTAAGCGACTCCCTGCCCGGCGCGGTGGACGTCAAGGTGCTGAGCGACCGAACCGTGACCATACGCGCCTCGGTGGCGGACGTGGAGTTCGAACTGATGCTGGCCATCGCCCTGGTGGTGATGGTGATCTTCCTGTTTTTGCGCAATGTGCCGGCCACTGTCATCCCCGCGGTGGCGGTGCCGCTGTCCCTGGTGGGCACCTTCGGCGTGATGTACCTGGCCGGTTTCTCCATCAACAACCTCACCTTGATGGCGCTGACCATCGCCACCGGCTTCGTCGTGGACGACGCCATCGTGATGATAGAAAACATCGCGCGTTACATCGAAGACGGCGAAACGCCGATGGCCGCGGCGCTAAAGGGCTCCAAGCAGATAGGCTTCACCATCATCTCGCTGACCATCTCGCTGATCGCCGTGCTGATTCCGCTCCTGTTCATGGGCGACGTGGTGGGCCGGCTGTTCCGCGAATTCGCCGTCACCCTGGCGGTGTCCATCCTGATCTCGGCTTTCATCTCGCTGACGCTGACGCCGATGATGTGCGCGCGCCTGCTCAAACACGTGCCGGAAGACAAGCAAGGCCGCTTCTACCACGCCAGCGGCCGCTTCTTCGACCGGGTGATCGCCCGCTACGGCCGCATGCTGACCTGGGTGCTGGAGCGGCAGACGCTCACCCTGCTGGTGGCGCTGGCCACCGTGGCGCTGACCGCCGCGCTCTATCTGGCCATGCCCAAAGGCTTCTTTCCGCTGCAAGACACCGGCGCCATCCAGGGCGTCAGCGAGGCCTCGCAGTCCATCTCCTTCAGCGCCATGGCGCGCAAGCAGGAAGCGCTGGCGCAGCAGTTGCTCAAAGACCCGGCGGTGGACAGCCTGTCCTCCTTCATCGGCGTGGACGGCAATAACGCCGCGCTCAACAACGGCCGGCTGTTGATCAACCTCAAACCCAAGGAACAGCGCGACGATATCCGCACCGTGCTGAGCAGGCTGCAACACCAGGCCGACGCGGTGCCGGGCATGGCACTCTATCTGCAGCCGGTGCAGGACCTGACCATAGATTCCCGCGTCAGCCGCACCCAGTACCAGTTCACGCTGCAAGCCACCAGCGCCGAGGATCTGTCCGCCTGGACGCCCAAACTGGTGGAAAAGCTGCGCCGGCTGCCGCAGCTGGCCGACGTGGCCAGCGACTTGCAAGACAAGGGCCTGCAGGCCTACGTCAACATCAACCGCGACACCGCCGCGCGGCTGGGCGTCAGCACCGCCGCCATAGACAACGCGCTGTACGACGCCTTCGGCCAGCGGCTGATCTCCACCATCTTCACCCAGACCAACCAATACCGCGTGGTGCTGGAAGTGGACCCTCAGCACCAGAAAGACCCGCTGTCGCTGAAAAGCCTGTACGTGCCCACCGCCAACGGCGGCCCGGTGCCGCTGGACGCGGTGGCCAGCATAGAGGAGCGCCCCGCCGCGCTCGCCATCAACCACCTGGGGCAATTCCCCACCGCCACCGTGTCCTTCAACCTGGCCCCCGGGGCCTCGCTGGGCGCGGCGGTGGACGCCATCCGCCAGGCCGAGGCCGAGCTGGGCCTGCCGGCCAGCATAGACACCAAGTTCCAGGGCGCGGCACTGGCCTTCCAGGCCTCGCTGTCCAACACTCTGTGGCTGATCCTGGCCGCCATCGTCACCATGTACATCGTGCTGGGCGTGCTGTACGAAAGCTATATTCATCCCATCACGATTCTCTCCACCCTGCCCTCGGCCGGCATCGGCGCGTTGCTGGCTCTGCTCTTGTCCGGCAACGATCTGTCGGTGATCGCCATCATCGGCATCATTCTGTTGATCGGCATCGTCAAGAAAAACGCCATCATGATGATAGATTTCGCGCTGGAAGCCGAACGCGAACACGGCATGAGCCCGCGCGACGCCATCTACCAGGCCTGCCTGCTGCGCTTCCGCCCCATCCTGATGACCACCATGGCCGCGCTGCTGGGCGCGTTGCCGCTGATGCTGGGCGGCGGCATGGGCTCAGAACTGCGCCAGCCGCTGGGCGTGGCCATGGTGGGCGGCCTGCTGCTCAGCCAAGTGCTCACCCTGTTCACCACCCCGGTGATCTACCTGGCCTTTGACCGGCTGGCGCGCCGCCTCCGCCGCAAGGCCAAGCCGGCACTGAGCGCCGAGGGCGAGGCATGATCCCCTCCGCCCCCTTCATCCGGCGCCCGGTGGCCACCACCCTGCTGACCCTGGCCATCCTGCTGGCCGGCTTGCTGGCCTTCAAGCTGCTGCCGGTGTCGCCGCTGCCGCAAGTGGATTTCCCCACCATCTCCGTCAGCGCGCGCCTGCCCGGCGCCAGCCCGGAAACCATGGCCGCCACCGTAGCCACTCCACTGGAACGAGCGCTGGGCCGCATCGCCGGCGTCACGGAAATGACCTCGTCCAGCTCGCTGGGGTCCACCCGCGTCACCTTGCAGTTTGAGCTGGACCGCGACATCGACGGCGCCGCGCGCGACGTGCAGGCCGCCATCAACGCCGCGCGCGCCCTGCTGCCCACCGGCATGCCGTCCAACCCCACCTACCGCAAGGTCAACCCCGCCGACGCGCCCATCATGATCATCGCGCTGACCTCGGACAGCCTGAGCCGCGGCCAAATGTACGACGCAGCCGACACCATCCTCGGCCAGAAGCTGGCCCAGGTGGAGGGCATAGGCGACGTCAACGTGGGCGGCGGCGCGCAGCCGGCGGTGCGGGTGGAGCTGAACCCGCGCCAGCTCAATCATTACGGCATCGGCATGGAAACCGTGCGCGCCGCCATCGCCGGCACCAACGCCAACCGGCCCAAGGGCTTTCTGGAAAACGACGAACGACACTGGCAGGTGCAGGCCAACGACCAAGCCACCAAGGCCAGCGACTACCTGCCGTTGATCGTCAGCTACAAAGACGGCGCCGCGGTGCGCATCGCCGACGTGGCCGAGGTCAAGGATTCCGTAGTGGACCTGCGCAACGCCGGCCTCCTGGGCCAGCAGCCGGCGGTGATGCTGATGCTGTTCCGCCAGCCCGGCGCCAACATCATCGAAACCATAGACCGGGTCAAGGCGCTGCTGCCGCAGCTGCAAGCCTCCATCCCCGCCGCCATCAAGATGCAAGTGGTGATGGACCGCAGCCCCACCATCCGCGCCTCGCTGCGGGAAGTGGAGCGTTCGCTGCTGATCTCGGTGGCCCTGGTGATCCTGGTGGTCTTCCTGTTCCTACGCAACGGCCGCGCCACCGCCATCCCCGCCATCACCGTGCCGGTATCGCTGGTGGGCGCCTTCGCCGTGATGTATCTGGCCGGCTTCTCTCTCAACAATCTCAGCCTGATGGCGCTGACCATCGCCACCGGCTTCGTCGTCGACGACACCATCGTGGTGCTGGAAAACATCGCCCGCCACATCGAAGACGGCATGAAACCGATGCAGGCCGCCTTGCGCGGCGCGCGCGAAGTCGGCTTCACCGTGCTGTCCATGAGCGTCTCGCTGATCGCCGTCTTCCTCCCCATCCTGCTGATGGGCGGCGTCATCGGCCGGCTGTTCCGCGAATTCGCCGTCACCCTGTCCGTGGCCATCCTGGTATCCCTGCTGGTCTCGCTGACCACCACGCCCATGCTCTGCGCGCGCTGGCTCAAACCGCGCGAAGAACGGCCGCCCGGCCGGCTGTTTCAATGGAGCGAGCGCGTCTTCGACGCCATGCTGGACGGCTACCGCCGCAGCCTGGACTGGGCCTTGCGCCACGGCCCGCTGATGATGCTGATCCTGGCCGCCACCATAGGCCTCAACGTCTACCTCTACCTGGCGGTGCCCAAGGGCTTCTTCCCGCAACAGGACACCGGGCGGCTCAACGGCATGATACGCGCGGACCAGAACATCTCCTTCCAGGCCATGCAGCAAAAGCTGCAGCGCTTCATCACCGTGGTGAGTCGTGACCCGGCGGTGGACACCGTGCTCGGCTTCACCGGCGGCGGCCAGCGCAACAGCGCCAATATGTTCGTCAGCCTCAAACCGCTGAGCCAACGCAAGGAAAGCTCGGACCAAGTCATCGCCCGCCTGCGCAAAACCCTGGCGCGCGAACCCGGCGCCCAGCTCTTCCTACAGGCGGTGCAGGACATCCGCATCGGCGGCCGCGCCAGCAACGCCCAGTACCAATACACCCTGCAAGGCGACGATCTGACCCAATTGCGCGAATGGACGCCCAAAGTCCAGCAAGCGCTGATGAAGCTGCCCATGTTGGCCGACGTCAACACCGACCAGGAAGTCAAAGGCCTGCAAACCACGCTGGTCTTCGAGCGCGACGCCATGGCGCGGCTGGGCCTGACCCAAGCCCAGGTGGACGCCGCGCTCAACGACGCCTTCGGCCAGCGCCAGGTCTCCACCATCTACAACGCGCTCAACCAATACCGCGTGGTGATGGAAGTGGCTCCGCAATACTGGCAAGGGCCGGACGGGTTGGACAGCATCTTCCTGCAAACGCCGGGAGGCCAGCCCACCCCGCTGTCCGCCGTCGCCCGCTGGGCGCCCGGCAACACCGCGCTGTCGGTCAACCACCAAAGCCAGTTCGCCGCCGCCACCGTCTCCTTCAACCTGCCGCCGGGCGCCGCGCTGTCCGACGCCACCGACGCCATCAACCAGGCGCTGGCCGGCGTCGGCCTGCCCAGCAGCATCCACGGCAGCTTCCAGGGCAGTGCCAAAACCTTCCAGGCCTCGCTGGACAGCCAGCCGCTGCTGATCCTGGCCGCGCTGATCGCCGTCTACATCGTGCTGGGCATGCTCTACGAAAGCGTGGTGCATCCCGTCACCATTCTCTCCACCCTGCCCTCGGCCGGCGTCGGCGCCCTGCTCGCCATCATCGCCACCGGCGGCGAATTCAATGTCATCGCGCTGATAGGTGTGCTGCTCCTGATCGGCATCGTCAAAAAGAACGCCATCATGATGATAGACTTCGCGCTCAGCGCCGAGCGCGAAGAGGGACAAACGCCGGAACAGGCGATACGCCAGGCCTGCCTGCTGCGCTTCCGCCCCATCATGATGACCACGCTGGCCGCGCTGTTCGGCGCGTTGCCGCTTGCCCTGGGCCGCGGCGACGGCGCCGAGCTGCGCACTCCGTTGGGCATCTCCATCGTGGGCGGCCTGCTGCTCAGCCAACTGCTGACCCTGTACACCACCCCCGTCGTTTACCTGTACCTGGACCGCTTCCGGCTGTGGTGCCGCCGCTGGCGGCCCGCGCGCGCCGCGCTGAACCGCGGAGCCGAGGAATGAAACCCATGAAAACACAAAGCCTTACGCTGGCCTGCGCGCTTCTGTTGGCCGGCTGCGCGCTGGGCCCGGACTATGTCAAACCCAAGCTGGACGTGCCGGCGGCCTATAAAGAGGATGGCCGCTGGAAAAGCGCCCAACCGCAGGATGCCCTGCCCCGCGGCGACTGGTGGCGCATCTATCAAGACCCGCGGCTAGACCAACTGATGGACACCCTGAACCGGCAAAACCCCAGCATCGCCCAGGCCGAAGCGCAATACCGTCAGGCCCAGGCGCTACTGAAACAGGCCGAGGCCGGACTGTTCCCCAGCCTGGGGCTCAACGCAGGCCAAAGCCGCGGCGTCAACGCCCCCGGCCAAGCCGCTTCCACCAGCTACAATCTGAGCGCCAACGCCAGTTGGGAACTCGACCTGTGGGGCGGCCTGCGCCGTTCGGTGGAAGCCGGTTCCGCCAAAGCCCAAGCCAGCGCCGCGCAACTGGCGGCGATACGCCTCAGCACCCAGGCGCAGCTGGCCACAGCTTATCTGCAGATCAGCGTCGCCGACCTGCAACTGCGGCAACTACAAGCCAATGAACAAGCGCTGGCGGAAACGCTGAAGCTGACCCGCAATCAATATCAGGCCGGCATCGTTTCCGACGCCAACGTGGCCCAGGCCGAAAGCCAATGGCAAAGCGCTCAGGCGCAGCGGGCGGACAAGCAACTGACCCGCGCCCAGCTGGAACACGCCATCGCCGCCGCGCTGGGGCAGACGCCGGCCAGCTTCAGCCTGCCGGCGGCCGGCGCCGAACCGCGCTTGCCCAGCATCCCCGCCGGCCTGCCCTCGCAACTGCTGGAGCGCCGCCCGGACATCGCCGCCGCGGAACGCGCGGTGGCGCAGGCCAACGCCCAAATCGGCGTGGCCCAGGCCGCCTTCTTCCCCACCCTCACCCTGTCCGCCAGCGGCGGCTACCGCGGCGCCAGCTTCGCCGACTGGGTCAGCCTGCCCA
Organism: Chromobacterium sp. Rain0013; assembly: GCF_015291765.1. Taxonomy (NCBI): domain Bacteria; kingdom Pseudomonadati; phylum Pseudomonadota; class Betaproteobacteria; order Neisseriales; family Chromobacteriaceae; genus Chromobacterium; species Chromobacterium sp. Rain0013. The sequence continues at coordinate 2,851,917 of NZ_CP031514.1, read as the reverse complement.
ACCGCGTCTGGTCGCTGGGCCCGGCGCTGGCGCTCAGCCTGTTCGACGCCGGCCTGCGCAGCGCCCAGAAAGAACAAGCCATCGCCGCCTACGACGCCAGCGTGGCCGGCTACCGCCTGACCGTGCTGTCCGCCTTCCAGAGCGTGGAAGACAATCTGGCCGCTCAAAGATTGCTGGGCGAGGAAGCAGCCTCCCAACAAGCCGCGCTGGACGCCGCCCGGCGCGCGGAAACCATCGCGCTGAATCAATACCACGCCGGCACCGTCAGCTATCTCAATGTGCTGAGCGCGCAAAGCGGCCGCATCAACGCGGAAACCACGCTGTGGAACGTGAAAAACCGGCAATACGCCAGCAGCGTGGCGCTGATCGCCGCGCTGGGCGGCGGCTGGCAAGAGATAACGCCCGCCCCGTAGCACGCGGCCACACGCAGGGCGGGAGGAGCCGTAGGCGATACCCCCAGCGGTTTCTGGGCTTCACCTGCTCCAGCAGCGCGCCTTTCACCGTGGGTCGCGAGATTGCAAGATCAGCCCGCGCCCTCCCTCTCACACGGCATGGTTCAAGGCCGTGGCCGCCTTCTCGCGAACATTGTCCAGCACGCCGGGCTAGTCCTCCATCGCCCAACGCGCAAGCGGCTCAAGCCGGCATGAACTCTCCGCCTCCAAACCTGCTTACGATCCGTTACGCGTCGCCGATACAGCGTTGAAAACAGGTTCTAACGCCCCCGCCTCAATCCCCGGTCCGCCTCATAAAGTTACACAAGTTACAGTTTTCGCGATTTACAGACTACCCCTTCGCCATCAGGATAGCGCCACACTTTCCAACCAGGCAAAAGGACCAAAACCATGTTCAAGCATCTGATTTTATTAGCGTCTCTAACCGCGCCGCTGACCCAGGCCGTTGCGGCGGATCCGCTCGCCGTCGCCGCCGACAAGCTGGCCAAACTGGAACGCGACTTTGGCGGCAGCATCGGCGTCTACGCCATCGACACCGGCTCCGGCGCCACCGTGGCCAACCGTCCCAACGAACGCTTTCCCCTGTGCAGCTCTTTCAAAGGCTTTCTGGCGGCGGGAGTGCTGGCGCAAAGCCAAGACAAACCCGGCCTGCTGGACAAACGCATCCGCTACAGCAAGACGGCTCTGCCTAATTGGTCCCCGATTACCACCAAACACCAGGCAAGCGGCATGACCGTGGCCGAGCTCAACGCCGCCTCCGTGCAATACAGCGACAACGGCGCGGCCAATCTGCTGCTCAAGGAAATCAACGGCCCCGCCGCGCTGACCGCCTTCATGCGCTCCATCGGCGACGCCAGCTTCCGCCTGGATCGTCTGGAGCCGGAACTGAACTCCGCCATCCCCGGCGACCCGCGCGACACCTCCACGCCCAAAGCGGTGGCGGAAAGCGCGCAAAAACTGGCGCTGGGCAAGGCGCTGCCGGAACCGCAACGCCAACAGCTGGCGGACTGGCTGAAGGGCAACACCACCGGCAACGCCAGAATCCGCGCCGCGGTGCCGGCCGGCTGGGAAGTGGGGGACAAAACCGGCACTTGCGGCGTCTACGGCACCGCCAACGACTTCGCGGTGATCTGGCCGCCCAAGCGCGCGCCCATCGTGCTGGCGGTCTACACCAAGCACGCCAAGAAAGAAGCCAAGCACAGCGACGAAGTGATCGCCGCCGCAGCGCGGGCGGCGCTGGAAGCCTTTAACGTGAAGAAATAAGATGGGAACAGGCGCGGCCGAAGGGCCGCGCCTCACCCGCGCAAACGGCCGCTGACGCCGCCGGGCGGGTTCAAGCTCCATTCGCTGATCAGCACCATGCCGTCGGCGGCGGCCACCAAGAGGCTCAGCGCATTGGACAAAATCAAGGACCCCGGCGGGTAGGCGTGGCTCTCGCGCCAGGCTTGCGCGCGGTGCACGTGCACGGTGACGCCGTTGACCGTGGCCATGCATTCGAAATCGCCAAAGGCCCGGACGCGGCGCATGATGTCCTCCACCGACAGATTGAAATCCAGCATCCTCTCTTCGTCCCTCCACAGCGGCCAGTAGCTGCTGCCCTCTCCTTGCGGCTGCGCCTGCTCCCACAAAGAAGCGAAGTCGCCGGCCACCCGCCCGGCCAGCCGGTACAGCGCCAGTTGCAGTTTCGCGTCCAGCGATTCATGGGTTTCGTCCGGCCTCAGCGCGAACTGTTCCTGCGCCAGCACATCGCCGGCGTCCATTTCCCGAGTCAATTGGTGACAGCTGCAGCCCCATTGCCGATGACCGTCCAGAATCGCCCTCACCATGGGGTAAGGCCCGCGGCCGATGGGCAGCGGCGACGGATGGAAGTTGACCGCGTAATTCAGATAAGGCTCCCAGTCCGGCACCCGCCAGTTGTAACTGGCCACCAGCAAGACTTCGCAGTCCTGCTCGGCTAGCTCCAGCAAATCGCGTTCGCGCATCCGCGACAATTGCACCGGCACGCCCAAGCGCTCCGCCGCCTCCAATGACTCCTTGTGGTGATGCATGCGATGGTCCACCGGGGTGCAGAACAGCTTCAACGGCTGCCAGCCGGCATGCAGGAAGACGTCCAGTACCGGCTTGAAGCGGTCGGACAAGGTAATGGCAAAACGCATGGCGGCATCTCGGCAATTTAGAGGGCTGATTTGTTTATATCAAGACCATCCATGCCCAGCAGGACACCTAATGGAAATTAACAGAATCTCGCCTGCCCGCTGGCACGCCGCTTGCATCTACCCGCTAGCCAAACCCTTGTTTTGACGCGATAACAGGCTAAACCCGCCGCCTTGTGGCAATCCTGTCCGCCACAGCGGCATGGATTGCCGGCCGTGCCGGCAAACATCGAAACCGGGGCGGCGAATGGGAGTCGAGCTGCTCCGTGAAGCTCACGACCGACACCCCACCATAGACTTTGCGGGAGATTATCCATGTCAGTCAGCAACACAAGCGGCATCGACGCCAGCGGCAACGCCTGGCAACAACGGCGGGCCGTTCACCAGCAGCGCCACCAAGATTTCCTGGCCATGATCAACGATGTGCGGCAAGGCAATCTCAGCGGCGCGCAGCAGGCGCTCGCCAGCCTGCAGTCCAACTTGCCCAATGCGAGCGCAGCCAGCGGCACCGGCGCGAAGAGCGGCAGCGCCCAGGATTTCGCCAGCCTGATCAATTCCATGCAGACCGACGGCAGCGTCGCCAGCGCCGGTAGCAGTTCAAGCACTAGCTCCGCCAGCGCCGGCAACGACATGACCCTTCTGTTCAATCAGATGCTGAGCCAGTTGCAGATGAGCAGCCTCGGCGGCGCCAGCGACGGCGATACCGACGACGCGCTGAGCGCGCTGACCGGCGCCTCGGCGGCCACTTCGCCCAGCGCGCTGTTCAGCAATCTGGGTCAGGACCTGAACAGCAGCAACCTCAACCAGGCGCGGCAGGATTATCAGCAATTGCAGCAGGACTTGCAGGCCAACTCGCGACAGAGCCAGCCCGCTCATCATCGCCACCATCATCATCATGGCGGCGGCCAGGTTCAGGCTGCGCTGAATGCCTACCAGGCTAATAGCAGCGCTTGCTGAGCCCGCCATCTTCCCAGGCCTGGCCCTGCGCCGGGCCTGTTTCATTGACTCTTGCGCACACTGATATGAAAGTTCACTCCAGTTCCTTCCAGCCGCCCATCCCCGCTCAAGCGACGACAGCGCCGGCAGATGCCGCCTTCACCCCCTCCGCGACCCCGCCGGCCACTCCTGAGCCGGCTCAACAGCCGGCGCAGGCTGACCGCCCCCGCCTGGACATGGCCACGCTGGTACGGCTGCTGCTGATGCAAATGCAGCTCAAGCTCAGCCAGCCCGGCGACGCCGCCGAAGACACGCTCAAGCTGGCCACCGGACAAGATGCGCTAGCGTCCTCGTCCGGCTCGCTGATCGACGATATCAGCCAGACCGCCGCTGCCGACGCGCAAGCCGCCGCCGTCCAGACCGGCGACGAGGCCATGCCGCAAACCGCCGCGTCCAGACCGGCGACGAGGCCATGCCGCAAACCGCCGCGTCCAGCGCGGCCCTGCAGGCCTACGCCGGTACCGAAGCCGCGCCCGGCAAGCCGCTGGCCAGCGCCTGAGCGCGCGCCTGTACCTCTATCTACGCCACTGTGCTAACCTGCCTTATTGGCGGCGGAGCCCCGTCCGCGCTTTGGCGCGCACGGCTCCCCGCCCGACCGCCGGTCCGGCAACGGGCCGATTGTTCACGCAGAATCTGGCGCGCCAATGAAATTGCACTTCACCAAAATGCACGGCCTCGGCAACGACTTCATGGTTGTCGACGGCGTGAGTCAAACCGTCCCCTTGAACGCGGAACGTATCCGTCAGTTGGGCGATCGCCACTTCGGCATCGGCTTCGATCAGTTGTTGCTGGTGGAGCCTCCACACTCTCCGGACAACGATTTTCGCTACCGCATCTTCAATAACGACGGCGGCGAGGTGGAACAATGCGGCAACGGCGCGCGCTGCTTCGCCAAGTTCGTGTCCGACCGCGGCCTGACCGCCAAATCGCGAATCCAGGTGGAAACCGCCAAGGGCGTGATCGCGCCGGAATACCTGGGAGACGGACAAGCGCGGGTGGACATGGGCCGGCCGCGATTCGCTCCGGACGAGATTCCGTTCCAGGCCGAGCGCGAGGCGGTGTGCCATGATTTGCAAGTCGAGGATGCGACCTTGTCGGTCAGCGTGGTGTCGATGGGGAACCCCCACGCGGTGCAAGTAGTCGCAGATGTAGCCTTGGCTCCCGTGACGCGCCTCGGCGCGGCCATCGAAAACCATCCCCGCTTTCCGAAACGGGTCAACGCCGGCTTCATGCAGGTGGTGGCGCGCGATGAAATCCGCCTGCGCGTGTTCGAACGCGGCGCCGGCGAAACGCTGGCCTGCGGCACCGGCGCCTGCGCGGCGGTGGTGGCCGGCATCCGCCGCGGCCTGCTGGACCGGCGCGTGCGGGTGCACACCCGGGGCGGCGAGCTGACGGTGGAATGGCCGGCCGACGACGCCGCGGTAACCATGACCGGCCCCGCCGTCACAGTGTTCCAGGGCGAAATCGAGATTTAACGGCCCGCTCGGCTCAGAGCGGCAGCGGGCTCGCAACAACAACACAGCCGTAAGGGGTTATGAATTATGCAGACAGATGATGTGCTGGCGTTTTTGGACCAACACCCGGACTTTCTCGCCCATCACGCCGAAAGGCTTGGCCTGAAGCCGGGCGGCGCGCCGCAAGACCGCGTGGTGGTCTCGCTGGCGGAACGCCAAATGCTGGACCTGAAGGACCGCAACCGGCAGTTGGAGTCCCGCTTGCAGCAATTGATCCGCCACAGCGAAGCCAACGACCGCATCATCGCCAGCGCTCATCAACTGGGGCTGACGCTTCAGGCCTGCCGGAGTCTGCAAGACGTGCTGAACGCGCTGCCCGCCTGCTTCGCCGAGCATTTCAAGCTGAAGCGCGTGGCGTTGCGGCTATGGCATCCGGCGGCGGAATCCGCCGGCCCGGCCTACGACGCCCGCAGCGAGGTGGCCGCGTTGGCGCGCAATCTCTCCGCGCCCTATTGCGGCCCCTACGTCAACGACGACGTGCTGGCCTGGTTCCCCGCCGCGCCCGTGCTGCAGTCCTTCGCTCAACTGGCGCTGCGCGACGGCCAGGGCCAGGCCTTCGGCCTGCTGGCCCTGGCGTCGGACGATCCGCAACGCTTCACCTTCGACATGCACACCCACTACCTGGCCCAGATAGGCGAGCAAGTGTCAGCCGCGCTGACTCGCGTGTTGGAGGTTCAATGACGGCAACGCCCACTGGTTGGTTTCTGCTCTCCCTGGTCGCGCTGTTCTATCTGCACATTCTGTGGCGGCTGATCGCCAGCCGCGACGGCATCGCCCAGCTGTGCTTCGCGTCGTCTTTCTTCATCCTGGCGCTGATCTTCCGCGCGGACCCTTTCCTCACCGCCTTGTCGCCAGTCCTGCTGCCCTTCTGCTACGCCTACGCCTGGCTGGGCATCACGGCCGTGCTATGGTCCGCCAGCAGCCTGAAAGTCAGCCGGCTTGGCCTGGCCTTCCCCGAACGCCAGCCGCAGCTGGCGGCGCTGATGGCCAGCCAGCTCAGCCTGCATCTTGGCATCGTCGCGTTTTCGCGGCTGCTGGATTGGCGGCCGCTGCTGTCCTACCTGATGGCCCCGCCGCTGATCATGGTCGTCAGCTACGCCGGTTACCGCGCGCTGTTGTTCGTGATGCGCCGTCAGCCGGAAGCGCGCCTGCCCTGGACGGTGTTCGGCGGCATGACCGTAATCAGCCCCTTGTTGGTGATGTGGCTGTCCGACTGGCTGGCCCCCATCGTGCTGAGCCTGACCTGAACGGTGTCGCCGGCATGAAAAAACCCGAGTCGAAGGACTCGGGTTTTTTTTGACGCCGGACACGGGTTCCGGCGCTTTATCGAATTCGCTTACTTCTTGCCGGCTTCGATGGCAATGGTCAATTGCAGATCGTCGCCCACCGCCGGCACGTAAGCGCCAACGCCGAACTCGCTGCGCTTGATGGTGGCGGTAGCGTCAGCGCCGCACCACGGCTTCTTGGCCATCGGATGGGAATCCACGCACTTGAAGTTGGTCACGGTCAGCGTCACCGGCTTGGTCACGCCGTGCAGGCTCAGTTGGCCGTCCACCGCCGCCAGCTTGTCGCCGTTGAAGGTGAACTTGTCGGATTTGAACGTGATGGTGGGGTACTTTTCAACGTCCAGGAAATCCGGGCTGGCGATGTGCTTGTCGCGCGCCGCCCAGCCGCTGTCGTGGCTGGCGGTCTTGATCACGATGTCCACCGAGCCGGTTTTCTTGGCCTGGTCCAGCACCACGGTGCCCTTGGTGTCGTTGAAACGGCCGCTCAGCGTAGAGAAGCCTAGGTGGCTCAGCGAGTAGCCGGCATGGGTGTGCGAGCTGTCCACTTCGTAAGTGACCGGGGCGGCTTGCGCGCTGCCCAGCACACCCAACGTCATCACGGCGGCAAACAGAGTTTTCATTTTGGTCGTCACGTCGGTTTTCTCCAGGGTAAGGAAAGGCAAGATCACTTGCCGGTCAGAACGAATTTGTATTTGACGGTCACCAGGTCGGCGATCGCTTCGGTGTCGTCCCAAGCGCCGTCGCCCACTTTGAATTGCAGACGGTTCAGCGGGAAGCTGCCTTGCAGCGTGGTCTCATTCCCTGCGCTGGCGGCGGTGAAGGTGGACACCACCTCGCGGCTAATGCCCTTCAGGCTCAAGGTGCCTCGGGTTTCGAACTTGCCGCCGCCCAAGGCCTTGACCGTTTTTGCGGTGAAAGTCGCCTTGGGCAGGCTGGCGATATTGAAGAAGGACGCGCCGCGCACGGTGGTATTGCCGTCGGCGCTGCCCACGTCCACGCTGCCCAGGTCCACGGTGAACACCGCCTTGGTGGCTTCCGGCTTGGCCGCGTCGAAACTGACGTTGGCGGCGAAACTCTTGAAGCGGCCCTCGGTCGGCACGTTCATTTGCTTGAAGGTAAAGCCCAGCGTGCTCTTGGCCGCGTTCAGGGTTTGCGCGGCCTGAGCCGGCGCCATGGCCAACGCCACGGCGGCGCTCAGGGCGAGAGAAGTCAGAAATTTCATGCTTGAGGATCTCCTTTGCGACAGGACGGCAGCATCCGCGCCAGCGTGGCGTCGCGATCGATAAAGTGATGTTTCAAGGCCGCCAGCGCATGCAGGCCGACGATGGCGACGATGGCGTACGCCATCAGCGCGTGGCTCCAGCCCAACACATGGCCCAGCGCCTCGTTCTTTTCCACCAGGTCCGGCAATTGCACCAGGTTGAACCACACGACCGGGTAGCCTTTGGCGGAGCTCATCAGCCAGCCCACCAGCGGCATCGCCAGCATCAAGGCGTACAACAACAAATGAATCAGCCCGGCGGCTTTAAGCTGCCAGGCCGGCTGCCCCGGCAAAGGCGCCGGCGCGCCGCGACGGGCGCGCCAGATCAGGCGCAGCACGGCCAGCGCCAGCACGCTGATGCCCACCCATTTGTGCCAGGCGATCAAAGAGGCTTTCAGTTTGAAGCTGGCCGGCGATGTGATCTGCATGCTGTTGAAGTACCAGCCCATGATCAGGGCGGCAATGATCAACAGCGCAATCAGCCAGTGCAAGGCAATCTGTGTGGGACTGTAGCGTTGCATCGAATTCCTTATTACAAATGAGCGGCAAATTAAAACCTGTCATGCCGGTTAATCATAAAAGCGCGGCCATTGCCGTCATAGCGAAATTATTAGCGCAAAAGATTCAAATTTTCTGAACAACCGCCAGGCAACACAATGGCAATTGATATTGGGAATCACTATGAATAACAAACGACGGCAAGGTTCCCGTATGCGATATAAAACAAAAAACCGCCAGGGGCAAAGCCCGCCGGCGGTTTCTAGCCTGTCTCAAAAGCCGGTTAACGGCTCTTGACGAAAGGTATGCCTATCGCTTTGGGCGCCACCGCGCGGCCAACGAAGCCCGCCAGCAGCAACACAGTCAGCACATAGGGGATGACCGCGATCGCTTGCGACGGGATCTGGCCGATGCCTGGCAGCGCCACGCCTTCCAGGCGGATCTGGATGGCGTCGGCAAAAGCGAACACCAGGCAGCCCAGCACCGCCGGCAGCGGTTTCCACTTGCCGAAAATCAGCGCGGCCAACGCCAGGAAGCCCTTGCCCGCGGTCATTTCCTTGATGAAGCTGCCGGTCTGGTACACGGACAGATAGGTGCCGGCGATGCCGCACAGCACGCCGCCCCAGAACAAGGCGGTGTAGCGCACCTTGGCCACGGAGATGCCGGCGGTGTCCGCCGCGTGCGGGTTCTCCCCCACCGCGCGCAGACGCAGACCAAAGCGGCTCTTGTACAGCACCCAGGTCACCAGCGGCACAATCAAGAACAAGGTCAGATACACCAGGATGCTATGGCCGGACAGCAGCTTGCTGTACAGCTGGCCCAGCAGCGGCACGTCGCGCAGCTCATGGGCGAACGGCAGCGCGATCTCGTGGAAACGCCCCTCGTCCGGCAGTTGCGGGGTGTTGCCGCCCTGCTGGAACCAGGCCAGGCCCAACACCGGGGTGATGCCGGAGGCGACGGTGTTGAGCGCCATGCCGGAAATCAGCTGGTTGCCGTTATACGTGACCGACACAAAAGCGTGGATCATCGCCATCGCCACCGAGGCGGCAATGCCGCAGGCCATGCCTATCCACGGGTTGTGGGTGGCGAAAGCCGCCGCCGCGGCGGCGAAAGCCGCCACCAGCATCTTGCCTTCCAGGCTGATATCCACCACGCCGGAGCGCTCGGAGAACATGCCGGCCATCGCGGCCAGGATCAACGGTGTGGCCACGCGCAGCGTGGAATCGAGCAGACTGAAGAAGATTTCCATTATTTGTCGTCCTTGCGCTTGAACAGGCCGGCGATGAACGGCTCGAACAGGTTTTCCAGCGCGCCGCAGAACAGGATGATCAGACCCTGAATGAAGATGATCATCTCGCGGGTGATCATCGGCTTCTCGAAGGACAGATCGGAGCCGCCCTGGGTCAAGGCGCCAAACAACAGCGCGGACAAGATAATGCCCACCGGGTGGTTTCGGCCCATCAGCGCCACGGCGATGCCGACGAAACCGACGCCGTTGGTGAACATCACGTTCATCCGGTGGGCGGAGCCCATCAGCTCGTTGACCGCGGCCAGACCGGACAGCGCGCCGGACACGCACATGGCGATAATGATGACGCGGCTGACGCTCATGCCGGCGTAGCGGGCGGCCGGTTCGCTGGTGCCCACGGTGCGCAGTTCGAAGCCCCAGCGGCTATGCCACACCACCAGGTAGAACAGCGCGGCGGCCAGCAAGGACATCACGAAAGTCAGGTTCAGCGGCGAGGTGGGAATCTCCACGCCAAAGCGCGCCGCCAATTCATGGATGGCGGGAATCCAGGCCGCCTGGCCGAATTCGCGCGTGGTCGGGTTCTGGGAACCGGCTTCGATCAAATGATGGCTGATCAGGTACAACATCAAGGAGTAAGCAATGAAGTTGAACATGATGGTGGTCACCACGATGTGGCTGCCCCGCTTGGCCTGCAGCCAGCCCGGCACAAATGCCCAGGCCGCGCCGAAGCCCATCGCCGCCAGAATGGCCAGCGGCACCAGCACCGCCGGCGGCAGGCTGTGGTCGAAGCCCAGCACCACCAGAGTGACGCCCAGGCCGGCCAGGTAGGTCTGGCCCTCGCCGCCGATGTTGAACAGACCGGCGTGGAAGGCGGTGGCCACCGCCAGGCCGGTGAAGATGAAGCCGGTGGTGTAGAACAGGGTGTAGCCTATGCCCTCGCCGTAGCCGAAAGCGCCGTTGATCAGCAGCTTCAGGCATTCCCAAGGGTCTTCGCCTATCAACCAGGTGACCAGGCCCGTTACCAGCAAGGCCGCCAATAGATTAAGCGCCGGCAGCACCGTTAGCTGCGCCCAGCGCGGCAAGGTGGAAGGTTGTCCGAATTTCAATGCTTGTGCCCCCCCATCAGCAGGCCCAGCGAAATGGTGTCGGCGTCCTTGGCCGCCACTTCGCCGGTGATCTGTCCGCCGGCCATGACCAGGATGCGGTCGGCCAGCGCCAGGATTTCTTCTAGTTCAACCGAGACCAGCAAAATGGCCTTGCCCTCGTCGCGCAGTTCCACCAGCCGCTTGTGAATGAATTCAATCGCACCGATGTCCACGCCGCGCGTCGGCTGGCCGATCAGCAGCAGGTCGGGGTTGGCGTGGATTTCACGCGCCAGCACCACTTTCTGCTGGTTGCCGCCGGAAAGCAGGCCCACGCGCAGCAGCGGGTTGCCCGGACGAATATCGAATTGCTGGATGAAGTCCCGGGTGCGCGCCAACAGCCGCTTGCGCGAGTACCACGGCCCGCGGCCCAGGCCGGTTTCGCCGTGATAGCCGAGGATGGCGTTTTCATAGCTGGAGAAAGCCTTGACCAGGCCTTCGCGCGAGCGGTCTTCCGGTACGTGGGCAATGCCCAGCTTGCGGTAAAGCGCGGCGCGCGGCTGAGCCCCGCAACGGCGGCGCAGCAAATCCTCGCCCTTGTAGGCCATCTCGCCGGCGCTAGGCTCCTGCATGCCGGCCAGCACTTCCAATAGCTCGGATTGGCCGTTGCCGGACACGCCGGCAATGCCGACGATCTCTCCGGCTCGCACTTCGAAATTCAGTTGATCCAGCAGCTTGACCCCGCGCGCGTCGGTCAGGCACAGATTCTTGACGCTGAGCACCGCCGCGCCCGGCTCGCGCTCGGCCTTGTCCACTTTCAGGCTGACCTTGCGGCCCACCATCAGGTCCGCCAGCTTTTCCTTGTCCACGTCGCAGGTGGCGACGTTGGCCACCACGGTGCCGGCGCGCATCACGCTGACGCCGTCGGTGATGTCCATCACCTCCCGCAGCTTGTGGGTGATCAGGATCACGGTCTTGCCCTGCGCCTTCAGCGAACGCAGGATGTGGAACAGGTGGTCCGCCTCCTGCGGCGTCAGCACCGCGGTGGGCTCGTCCAGGATCAGCACGTCGGCGCCGCGGTACAAAGCCTTGAGGATTTCCACCCTTTGCTGCAGGCCCACGCCCAGATCGCCCACCAGCGCGTCCGGATCCACCTCCAGCGAGTAATTGCGGTTGAGCTCTTTCAGATGCTCGCGGGCCTCGTCCAGCCCTTTTTTCAGCACCAGGCCGCCTTCGGCGCCCAGCACGATGTTCTCCAGCACGGTAAAGGTGTCCACCAGCATGAAATGCTGATGCACCATGCCGATTCCCAGCTCAATGGCTTCCTGGCTGTTGCGGATCGGCGCTTCCTTGCCGTTCACCCGGATGGCGCCGCTGTCGGCCTGGTAATAGCCGTACAGAATGCTCATCAACGTGGATTTACCGGCCCCGTTTTCGCCGATGACGCCATGGACAGTGCCCTTGGCGATTTTCATCGAGACGTCGCGGTTGGCTTTGACGGCACCAAAACTCTTGTTGATGCCCGCCAGCTCAATGGCAAACTCGGTCATGCTTATTCATATTCCCTGGTTAGGGTCAGTCTGATTCCGCTCCGGCATGAACAAACAGGCACGATGAAGTTCATCGTGCCTGCGTCCCCGAAACGGATCAGGGAAAACTCAACTCAGCTTATTGCACCGGGCAGCTGTTGTTGGAGCGGTAATCCACCACCTTGATCTTGCCGCCGATGATGTCGGCCTTGGCCGCGTTGATCTTCTTCTCCATCGCCGGAGTGATCACTTTGCGGTTGTTGGCGTCCAGCGCCCAATCCACGCCGGCTTCCTTCAGGCCCAGAATCTTGACTTCCGGCTTCCAAGAGCCGTTCTTGGCGTCCTTGAAGGTGTTGAACACCGCCACGTCCACGCGCTTGACCATGGAAGTCAGCACCGAACCCGGGTACAGGTGGTTCTGGTTGCTGTCCACGCCGATGGAGTACTTGCCGGCGGCCTTGGCGGCTTGCAGCACGCCCAGGCCGGTGCCGCCGGCCGCGGCGAACACCACGTCCACGCCGCGGTCGAACTGGCTCTTGGCCAGCTCAGTGCCGCGCGCCGGGTCGTTAAAGGCCTGCGGAGTGGTGCCGGTCATGTTCTGGATCACGCTGGCGTTCTTGTTGGTGAACTTGACGCCCTGCACATAGCCACAGCCGAAGGCGCGGATCAGCGGCACGTCCATGCCGCCGACAAAGCCCACCTTGCCGCTCTTGGACGCCATCGCCGCGGCCACGCCGGTCAGGAAGGCGCCTTCCTGTTCCTTGAACACAATGCTCTGCACGTTGGAACCTTTGGCCACCGCGTCGATCAGAGTGAACTTGACCTTGGGGAATTCCTTGGCAACGGTTTCCACCGCCTGGGTGAAGGAGAAGCCGATCGCCACCACGATGTCGGCGTCGCGGCGCGCCATATTGCGCAGCAGCTGCTCTTTCTGGGCTTCGGACGCGATCTGACCGTCGCGGTAGTTGATCTTGAATTCCTTCTTGAAACGCTCGGCGCCGTTGTACGCGGATTCGTTGAAGCTCTTGTCAAACTTGCCTGCCATGTCGTAAACCACGGCGGGCGAGAACTCTTTGGCGAAGGCGGAGGTGGACAGCACCGCTGCCGCTACGGCAAAGCTCATTCGTTTCAGCTGGATTTTCATCTCTATGACTCTATGGAGTTTGTTGGTCAACCCGCACGCCGATCACCCCCTGTGGTTCCCGTGCCGTGCAGCGAAGCAAAGCGTCCGCCAGCCCCTCGTCATGTAGCGTCGCAACTACACGCCAGGTTGCGCGGATGCGGTCCTGCCGCAATCCCGTGGCAAACGGGATCGCAATCGGCACAGACGCCGCCCTGTCATTCTTGTTTGAGCGCGCCGAATTGTAATGACGCACCCATGGACTGTAAACAACTTCCTCTCTACTTTGAAATATCATGTCGCAACGAAAGCCGGCAAAGCCCGAGCCCGCGCACAAAAACGCCAATAGCATGCCAAAACCTTGTTGTTTTCGCGTAATCGAAGCACAAGACATAAAACTACAGCACAGCGGCATCGCCCGCCTTCCAAAGCGGCCCGCCAGCGCCTACAATGCCGGCCTCCCCACCCGTTTCCACCCGCTCCATGCTGCCCATTCTCTACCGCGACGACCGCCTGATCGCCATCCATAAGCCCTCCGGCCTGCTGGTGCACCGCACCGCGCTGGACCGCAACGAAACTCGCTTCGCCGTGCAGTTGCTGCGCGACCAGATCGGCCAGCGCGTCTACCCGGTGCACAGGCTGGACAAGGGGACTTCCGGCGTGCTGCTGTTCGCGCTGGACAAGGACATGTGCCGCGAGATGAGCTGGCAATTCGAACGCCAGCAGGTGGACAAGCGCTATATCGCCGTGGTCCGCGGCCACACCGACGACGCCGGCCATATCGACTACCCGCTCAGCCGGCGCCCGGACGACCTGGAATGGATAGGCGAGACCGTGGACACCGCGCCGCAGGCCGCCGTCACCGACTACCGCACGCTGGCGCGCATCGAACTGCCGATAGAGGTGGAACGCTACCCCAGCAGCCGTTACAGCCTGCTGGAGTTAACGCCGCACACCGGCCGCCGCCACCAGTTGCGCCGCCATCTGAAGCACATCGCCCACCCCATCATCGGCGACGCCACCCACGGCAAGGGCCGGCACAACCGCATGTTCGCCGAACATTTCGGCAGCCGGCGCCTGCTGCTGGCCTGCGTCGCCATGCAACTGAGCCACCCGGACAGCGGCCAGCCGCTCTTGCTGCAAGCGCCGCCGGCGGACGACTTCATGCGGCTGGCGGAACAGCTGGGCTGGCGCGCCGCGCTGGAGGACGCGCTGCGCGGCCACGCCGAATCCGGTACAATCCGCGGCTGACAAACGCCATATCCCGCAGCCATGCTCAGTTACCGCCACGCCTTTCACGCCGGCAACCACGCCGATGTGCTCAAGCATCTGATCCAGATCGAACTCCTGAACTACCTGGGCCAGAAAGCCAAGCCCTATTGGTATATCGACACCCATGCCGGCGCCGGCGCTTACTCGCTGGTGGAAGGCTACGCCACCAAGAACGCCGAATTCGAATCCGGCATCGCCCGGCTGTGGCGGCGCGACGATCTGCCGGAAGCGGTCGCCAACTACGTCGAGGTAGTGCGCACGCTGAACGCCGACGGCGAACTCAAGCTCTACCCCGGCTCGCCGTGGTGCGCGGCGGAAGTGATGCCGGCCAGCGACAAGCTGCGCCTGTTCGAACTACACCCCACCGATCACCAGTTGCTGGCCGACACCTTCGCCGACGCCGGCCGCCGCGTGCAAATCCAGCAGGCCAACGGCTTCGAGGCGATCAAGGCGATTCTGCCGCCACCGCCGCGCCGCGCGCTGGTGCTGATCGACCCGCCCTACGAGGACAAACGCGACTACCAGCACGTAATCACCGCTCTGAAAGAAAGCCTCAAGCGCTTCGCCACCGGGGTCTACGCCGTCTGGTATCCCTGCCTGCAGCGCGCGGAGATGAAGGAACTGCCCAAGGAAATGAAGAAGCTGGGCGCCAAGAACTGGCTGCGCGCCGAATTGCATGTGCAAAAGCCGTCCAGCGACGGCTTCGGCATGCACGGCAGCGGCATGTTCATCCTCAACGCGCCGTGGACGCTGCCGCAGACGCTGCGCGAAGTGCTGCCCTACCTCGCCCAGCATCTGGCGCAAGATGCCGGCGCCAGCTATGTGCTGGAAACCGGCGGCGACCTTTAAGCCCCACCGAGAACGCATCGATGGCAAAACTCTTTTTCCGCTACGCCGCGATGAACAGCGGCAAAAGCACCCAGTTGCTGCAAATCGCCAACAACTACGAATCCATGGGCAAGACCGTGGCGCTGTTCACCAGCGCCATGGACGACCGTTACGGCTTCGGCAAAATCACCTCGCGCCTTAATCTGCAACGCGACGCCCGCACCTTCTCGCCGGAACTGAACTTCCTGGCCGAGGACTTCGGACAGACCGCCTGCATCTTGATAGACGAAGCCCAGTTCATCACGCCGGAACAAGTGCATCAGCTGCACGAGCTGGCTCACACCCGCAACATTCCGGTGATCTGCTTTGGCCTGCGCACCGACTTCCGCGGCGAACCCTTCCCCGGCTCCGGCATGCTGCTGGCCCTGGCCGACGAAATCGAAGAGATCAAGACCATTTGCGAATGTGGCAAAAAAGCCACCATGCACATCCGCATCGACGCCGACGGCCGCCGCGTCAAGGAAGGCCCTCAGGTGGAAATCGGCGGCAACGCCCGCTACCGCGCGGTTTGCGCCCGTTGCTTCTACCGGCTCTGAAGGCTCCGTCCGCTCGCCGAAACCCGCCCGCGTCAGCGGGCTTTTTTTGCGCTCGCCGCCGCCACTCGCAAAAAAAACTTGCCCTGTCGCTTGATAATGTACACAATCAAATCTGCTTGCATTACAGAGGATTAGCCATGAGCCACGGGGGCAAACGCAGCGGCGCCGGCCGCAAGTCCAGTTACGGCGGCGACAAGACCGTAGCCATCCGCGTGCCGGAACCGCTAAAGCCGGTGCTGGAAGACTGGCTGCACGATTACCGCAGCTGGCGCACCGCCCACAACGCCCAAGCCGACGACGTGCGCACGCTGGCGCGCCACCTCAGCGAACTATCGCTGCCGCTGTTCGCCAACAGCGTGCCGGCCGGTTCGCCGGTGGCGGCGGACGACCTCAAGGAAGACGACGTGGACCTCAACGCCCGGCTGGCGCCGCGGCCGGGCAGCACCTTCCTCGTCACGGTCAAGGGGGAGTCCATGCTGGGCGCCGGCATTCACGACGGCGACCTGCTGGTGGTGGACCGCGCGGCGGAAGCGCGCAACGGCAAGGTTGTCGTAGCGGCGCTCAACGGCGAACTCACGGTGAAGCGGCTGGAAAAAACCGCCAAGGGCATCCGCCTGTTGCCGGAAAACCCGGAATTTCAGCCGATTCCGGTGCCGGAAGACGCCGCCTTCCATATCTGGGGCGTCGTCACCAACGTCATCCACAAAGTGGACTGAACCTTCGGGAGAACACCATGGAACACACTCAAGCGCAATACGACAGCATCAAGATGAAGTTCATGGATTGGCGCCGGCTGCCGCGCGCCTTCCGCGCGGTGATCCAGGGCCAGCCGCAAGTGCTGGTCAGCCGTCCTGGACGCGACTTCTACGTGCCTGTGCAGTTTGTTTAAACGCCCTTTCCAAACGACAACGGCCCGGGCGTCCATGCGTCCGGGCCGTCTTTCCGCCGATCATTGTCGACGGCTCTAATTCGCCTCGCCCACATCCGGCCCGCGCATCGCGTCCGCCGGCATGTTCAAACGCTCCACCTGGGCGCGCGCCGCGGCGAAAGCCGGGCCGGCCAGTTCCGCCGCCCAATCCGCCGCCTTGCCGGCCATGCGCTCCAGCCGCCGCGCCAAGTCCGGCTGCGCCGGCGCCCGCAGATTGGCCAGAATCAGGTCGGTCTGCCGGGGATCATTGCAAACCAGCACCATATCGCAACCGGCGGCCAGCGCCGCATCGGCGCGCTGCACGAAGCCGCCGGCGCCGGCCGCCCCCTCCATGTCCAAAGCGTCGGAGAAGATCACGCCGTCGAAACCCAGCCGACCGCGCAGCACATCCTGCAGCCAAACCCGCGAGAAACCGGCTGGCTGCGCATCCACCGCCGGGTACAACACATGGGCGGGCATCACCGAGCCCATGCCCGCCGCCGCCAAACGGCCAAAAGGCACCAAGTCGTCCGCTTCCAGTTCGGCCAGGCTGCGGCCGTCTTCCGGCATCACGTGGTGGCTGTCGCCCTCGACAAAGCCATGGCCGGGGAAATGCTTGCCGCAGGTGGACATGCCCCCGCGCGCCAGACCGCGCTGCAGCGCTTCGGCCAGCTCGGCCACGATGGCCGGATCACGGTGGAAGCTGCGGTTGCCAATCACCGCGCAGCGCCCCCAATCCAGGTCCAGCACCGGAGTGAAGGACAAGTCGACGCCGCAGGCGGACAACTCGGCCGCCAGCACGTAGCCGACATTCTCCGCCTGCGCCAGCGCTGCCGGACGGTCTTGCTCCCACATCCGGCCCAAGACTTGCATCGGCGGCAAGCGGGTGAAACCGTCGAGGAAGCGCTGCACCCGGCCGCCTTCGTGATCTACCGCAATCAGCAGATGCGGGCTGCGCAGCGCGCGGATTTCCGCGGTCAACGCCTTCAGTTGTTCAATGTCCTGGAAATTGCGGCGGAACAGGATCACCCCGCCCACCAGCGGATGCGATAAGCGCCGCTTCTCTTCGTCCGTCAGCCGCAGGCCGGCCACGCCCGCCATCACCGGCCCGCGCGGCAAGGCCGCGCTCTGTTGAGTCTGCTGCATCGGTTTACTTTCTATCTAGCCGGGCGCGGAGCGCTCCAGCACCACAAAAGCCAGCGCGTGACCACGCTCGTCGCTGATAGACAGATGACGCGCGCCCACGCCGCGCTGGCTTAAAAAATCTTCCAATTCGGGGCTAAGCGCCAACAGCGGCTTACCCCATTCATCATGCTCGACCCAGATCGCCGTCAGCAGCGCCGGAGCGCGCACGCCGGTGCCCAAGGCCTTGGCCAAGGCCTCCTTCACCGCGAAACGCTTGGCCAGGAAGCGCGCCGGATCGGCGCTGTCGGCAAAAGGCCCTTGCTCTGCCGGCGCCAGCATCCGCCGCCCCAGCTTGAAGCCCCAGCGCTGGAACATCGCGCGCATGCGCTCGATTTCCACCAGATCAGTGCCAATGCCGTAAATCATCGCCCGCCCTCCCCGCGTCCTCGCAACCAAGCCGCGCGGGCCATCCACAGCAGCAGACAAGGCAGCCAGACGTACAGCAACTCCGAGCTCAACACCCGAAGACCCTTAGCGCCCAGCCAACGGCTGGGCGTCAACGGCGAGCCCTCGATCGGCCGCCAGTCGAACAAGAAACGCCCCTGGTGCCAGGGCATCGCCAACGCCGGGCCATGGGTGGCGTCGGTCCACATATCCAACAGCGCATGGGACGACACCGCCAGGCACAACACCGCGAAGGCGCGCAGCGGCCCCAGTTCCAGCCGCTGCCACCAAGGCCGCCCGAAGGCGGCAAGCAGGCCGCCGGCGATCAAGGCCAGCGTCAGCGAATGAGAGATGCCTCGATGCCCCCAGGGGCTGGCGTAGGGAATGCCCAGCTTGAAAGTGATCACGTCCAGGTCCGGCAGCATCGCCGCCGCGCCGCACAGCAACAGCCACCCGGCCATGCCGGGCGCGCGCAGCGGCCGCGGCGCGCACAGACCGGCCAGCGTGGCGCCGGCCAAGGCGTGGGTAACGACGGTGGGCACAGCGCTTAACCGCGAGCGGCCGCCATCAGCGCCTTCATCTCCTTCACCGCCTCGGCGAAGCCGACAAACAGCGCCTGAGCGACGATGGCGTGGCCGATGTTCAATTCGGCGATCTGCGGAATCGCGGCGATCGGCTGCACATTATGGTAGTTGAGACCGTGCCCGGCGTTGACCACCATGCCCAGCTCGGCGGCGAAAGCGGCGGCATCGCGGATGCGCGCCAGTTCGGCGTCGCGCGCCGCGGCGTCATGGGCGTCGGCGTAAGCGCCGGTGTGCAACTCCACCACGCGCGCGCCGGCGTCCCAGGCGCGTTGAATCTGCGCGCGGTCCGGGTCGATGAAGATGGACACGCGAATGCCGGCTTCCTGCAAGCTGCGGGTATAACGGCTCACATCGGCAAAGTGGCCGATGGCGTCCAGGCCGCCCTCAGTGGTGACTTCCTCGCGCTTTTCCGGCACCAGGCACACATCCTCCGGTTTCACCGCCAACGCATTGGCCAGCATTTCCTCGGTCATCGCCATTTCCAGGTTGACCCGGGTCTTGACCGTCTGGCGCATCGCCACTACGTCGGCGTCCTGGATGTGGCGGCGATCTTCGCGCAGATGCAGGGTGATCAGGTCGGCGCCGGCGGTTTCCGCCACCAGTGCAGCCTCCACCGGGCTGGGATAACGGGTGCCGCGCGCCTGGCGCAAGGTGGCGACGTGATCGATGTTTACGCCCAACAGAATCATATTCACTCCCGATTAGGTTCGCCTCAATCCGACAAGGAATTGACGGCTTGCAATAGCTCGCGCGAAGCCAGCGGCTCCTCGCCCAATAAAGCGGTCAACCATACCCGCATCAGCGCCCGCGCTTCAAGCCGGGTGGACGCCTCCGCGTAGTCGTCGGCCTCTATCGCCAACAGGCTGGCGCCGCTGAGCCGCAGCCCGCGCTCCAGGCTCTGGCCGGCGTCGCGCTCCGGCGCGGCGTTGCCCTGACACCAGTAGCTGACGCTCGCGTCCACTTCCGCGCCGTCGCCGTCGCGCAGCAGGCTGGGCGCGTAGCCCAACACCTGGGTCAGCCTCAACTCATAACGGCGCAACACCGCCGCCAGGCCGCTTTGGCGCGCCAGGCCGCGCACCGCGGCGTCGTAGACGGCAAAGGCGCGCGGTTCGGGGTCGTCGCGCGCGGTCAGCCTCATCATCAATTCGTTCAGGTAAAAGCCGCAGATCAGCGGCAGGCCGGACAGCTGCGGCACGCCGCCGTCCCAGTCCGCGCTGTGCAGGGTGCGCAGCTCGCCCTTGCCGAACCAAGACAGGGTCAGGGGCTGGAACGGGAGCAGCAGGCCGCGCAGATCGGCCCGAGGTCGCCGCGCCCCGCGCGCCACCACCGAGAAACGGCCATGGTCGCGGCTGAGGACCTCCACCAGCAAGCTGGTTTCCCGGTAGGGCTGCGCGTGCAGCACATAGGCCGGTTGGCGATCTACCCTGCCCGGCTGACTCATCAGGCGCCGCCGGCCGACGGCCGCGGACATGCGGCGGCCGCACTCACGTTGAAGGCGAACACCCGATACCAGGCTTCCGGCCCGTAACGCTGCGCGATCAGGCGCTCTGCGCACTGACGCCAGGCGGCGATGGCCTCGACACTGTCCCAGTAGGACACGGTGTCCCGCCCCGGCTCGCCGCGTTCCAGGCCAAGAAAGCCGGCCTGGCAAGCCGCCAGTCGGGCGATGCGTTCCAGCAGCTCGCGGCTGCCGGGCATCTCCTGGCCTTGCTGCAGAGAAAAAATCACCGTCCAACAGGACGGCGCCAAATGATAGTGCATGAGAGCTTCAGTCCAGGCCGAATTCCCGCAGGAAACGAACGTCGTCGGCCCAGCCGGACTTGACCTTGACCCAGACTTGCAGGAAAACCTTGCCGTCGAACAGCTTTTCCATGTCCATCCGCGCCTCGGTGGAGATCTTCTTCAGTTTCTCTCCGCCGCGGCCGATAACGATGGGCTTCTGGTTCTCCTTGTCCACCAGCACGCCGATATGGATGCGGCGCAAGTCGCCGTCCATCTCGAACATCTCCACTTCCACGTTCATTTCATAGGGCAGCTCTTCGCCCAGATAGCGGAACAGCTTCTCGCGCACGATCTCGGCGGCCAAGAAGCGTTCGCTCTTGTCGGTAACCATGTCCTCCGGATACAGCGGCATCGATTCCGGCAGGTGCGGACGCACCTGTTCCAGCAGCTCGCTCAAACGCTGGCCGTGTTTGGCGCTGACCACCTCAACGCCGGCAAAGGCGAATTCCGCCTGTACCTCGGCGATGAAGGCCTGCAACGCGTCGCGGTCCTTGGCCTTGTCCAGCTTGTTCACCACCAAGATCACCGGTTTGCGCTTGGGCAGCAAGGCCATCACTTCGCGGTCGGCGCCGGTGAAGCGCATCGCCTCCAGCACAAACAGCACGCAATCGACGTTGCCCAGCGAATCCTTGACGCTCTTGTTCAAGGTCTCGTTGAGCGCGCCCTTGTGAAAGGTCTGGAAGCCAGGGGTGTCTACGAAGATGAACTGGGCATTGTTCTCGGTGTGGATGCCGGTGACGCGGTGGCGCGTGGTTTGCGCTTTTTTCGAGGTAATGCTGACTTTCTGACCGATCAGATGGTTCATCAGCGTGGATTTGCCGACGTTGGGACGGCCGACAATGGCGACAAAGCCGCAGTGGTATTGGATCTCAGTCATATACGTTTCTTACTCGCAGCGAGTTTTTGTTCCAGCAGGATCAGCGCCGCTTCGGCGGCCTGCTGTTCGGCGGCGCGGCGGCTGCCGCCTTCGCCTGTGGAGCCTATCGCCAGTTCGCCCAAGTCGCACTCCACGCGAAACCATTGCTCATGGGCTTCGCCGCTTTGCAACAGTATCCGGTATTTGGGCAAGGCCAGCTTGCGCGCCTGCAGCGCTTCCTGCAAGCGGGTCTTGGCGTCCTTGGCCTGACGAGTGGTGTCGATGGACGATACGCGTTCAGCGTAGAGCCGGCGCACAACCTGCTCCGCGCGCAGGAAATCGGAGTCGAAGCTGACCGCGGCGAAGGTGGCTTCCAGCGCGTCGGCGAGAATGGATGGCCGGTTGAAACCGCCGCTCTTCAGCTCGCCCTCGCCCAAGTAGAGGTAATCGCCCAGCTTGAGCTCGTGGGCGATCTCGGCCAGGGTGTTCTGGTTGACCAGATTGGCGCGCAGCCGCGACAGCTCGCCCTCGGTCAGTTTGGGAAATTGATCAAACAGCATGCGGGCGACCGTGTAGTTGAGGATGCTGTCGCCCACGAATTCAAAACGCTCGTTGTTGCCGGCGCCGTAGCTGCGGTGCGTCAAGGCTTGACGCAACAACTCCGGCTTCTGAAATGCGTAATCCAGCGCCTGACACAGGCGCCGGAATCTATTGTCGGTTGGTATCACTTGGCTTATTGCGGGGGCTGGCCCGCTTGGGTGTCGAATTTGAACAGCAGACTGATATTGGAAAACAAAGGCACTTCGCGCTGATAAGCGGCGCGGATGTACACAAAATTACCGCCGGCCACCACTACCAGGTTTTCACCCTTGATCGAGGCGATGCCGGCCACGCCGGCCCGCTGGTTGAAATCCCGGCGAATCGAAGACTCGCCGACATTGCTCTGTGCGGACAAGGCGGTGATAGCCTGGCGCACCTCGGCATACTCCGAGTACACCGGCATCACCTTCATGCCCAGTACGAGGACCGCGCCCAGCACGATCATCACCAGCAACACGGAAAACAGCGACAGGCCCTTCTCACGGCTGAAATGCATAATGCGCTCCGAGCTTGCGATCTTGCGTTTATCAGTGAATGGTTTTGCCAATGCGCGACAGGTCGCCAAAGTTCATCCAGATCATGAAGGCCTTGCCCACCATCAGCTTGTCGTCGACAAAGCCCCAGTAGCGGCCGTCCAGGCTGTTGTCGCGGTTGTCGCCCAGCATGAAGTAATGGCCGGCCGGCACCTTGCAGACAAAACCATTGTCATCATAGCGGCAGTTGTCGCGGAACGGGAAGTCCTGCACTTGGCTCAAGGCTACTGTAGGCGAACCTTCGTTGTTCAGCACCGAGTAAGTGCGCTGACCCATGGTTTCCTTGTAGCGCTTGGCGTTGACCATCATCAGGCCCTGCTCCAGATACTCGTAGTTGCCGTCGTCTGCGTCCGGCAGCGGCTTGCCGTTGACGGTCAGACGCTTGTCGCGATACTCGACCACGTCGCCCGGCAGGCCGATGGCGCGCTTGATGTAGTTGACCTTGGGATTGGGCGGGAAATTGAACACGACCACGTCGCCGCGCTCCACCTTGTTTACCGACGCGAACACCGTGTTCAACACCGGCACGCGCAGGCCGTAGGTGAATTTGTTCACCAGAATGAAATCGCCCACCACCAGGCCCGGACGCATCGAACTACTGGGGATCTGGAACGGCTCGGCAATGAAAGAGCGCAGCAGGAACACCACCAGAATCACGGGAAAGAAACCGCGCGAATAATCGACGAAATGACCGGCCGGGGTCTCGGCGGCTCGGCGCTTGGCCAACACCAGCTTGTCCGCCAGCCATACCGCGCCGGTGATCAGCACAAAGACCAGCATCACCGCGGTGAAGCTCATGTAGTTGGACAGCAAGCCAAAACCGCCGATCAGCACCGCCAGGTAGCCCCACTGCACCGCCTGCGGCCAATCCTTGGCGCCCTCTTGCTTCTTGCCGCCAAAAGCGATCAGCATGCCGCCGATCGCCACCGCCACGACAAACACCCAGAACAGATTTCCGCCCACTTATTTGTCCCCTACTTGAAGAATTGCCAGGAATGCTTCCTGCGGAATTTCCACGTTGCCCACCTGCTTCATGCGCTTCTTGCCCGCTTTCTGCTTCTCCAGCAGCTTTTTCTTACGGGTGATGTCGCCGCCGTAGCACTTGGCCAACACGTTCTTGCGCAAGGCCTTGACCGTCTCGCGGGCGATAATGTGGCCGCCGATGGCCGCCTGCACCGCAATGTCGAACATCTGGCGCGGAATCAGTTCGCGCATCTTGGACACCAGTTCGCGGCCGCGGTAAACGCTGGAGGCGCGGTGCACGATCAGCGACAGCGCGTCGACCTTCTCGCCATTGACCAGCACGTCCAGCTTGACCAGATCAGCGCTCTGGAATTCCTTGAACTCGTAATCCAGCGAGGCGTAGCCGCGGCTGGTGGACTTCAGTTTGTCGAAGAAGTCCATCACCACTTCGTTCATCGGCAGATCGTAGGTGAGCATCACCTGGCGGCCCATGTACTGCATATTACGCTGCACGCCGCGCTTCTGGTTGCACAGCGTCATCACCGCGCCGACATAATCTTGAGGCACCAGGATGGTGGAGGTGATGATGGGTTCGCGCAACTCGTCGTACTTGCCGGCTTCCGGCATCCGCGACGGGTTGGACACCACTTCCACCGTGCCGTCCTTCATCACCACTTCGTAGTTCACCGTGGGCGCGGTGGTGATCAGGTCCATGTCGAACTCGCGCTCCAGACGCTCCTGCACGATCTCCAGATGCAGGAGGCCGAGGAAGCCGCAGCGGAAGCCAAAGCCCAACGCCTGCGACACTTCCGGCTCGTACTTCAACGAAGCATCGTTCAGTTGCAGCTTTTCCAGCGCGTCGCGCAGCGATTCGTAGTCATGACTTTCCACCGGATACAGCCCGGCGAACACCTGGGACTGCACTTCCTTGAAGCCCGGCAGCGCCTCGGTGGCCGGCTTGGACACCAGGGTGATGGTGTCGCCGACCTTGGCCGATTTCAATTCCTTGATGCCGGCGATGACGAAGCCCACCTCGCCCGCGTTCAGACTCTGACGCTGAACGGATTTAGGCGTGAACACACCCACCTGCTCGCACAAATGTTCAGCGCCGGTGGCCATGAACTTGATCTTGTCCTTGGGCTTCAGCGAGCCGTCGATCACGCGCACCAGCATCACCACGCCGACGTAGTTGTCGAACCAGGAGTCGATGATCAGCGCCTTGAGCGGACCTTCGGCCTTGCCCACCGGGGGCGGCACCTTGGTCACGATGGTTTCCAGAATGTCCTCGATGCCGATGCCGGACTTGGCCGAAGCGCGCACCGCGTCCGCCGCCTCGATGCCGATAATGTCTTCGATTTCCTGGCTGACGCGCTCCGGCTCGGCCGCCGGCAGGTCGATCTTGTTCAGCACCGGCACCACTTCCACGCCCAGATCAATGGCGGTGTAGCAGTTGGCCACGGTTTGGGCTTCCACGCCTTGCGAGGCGTCCACCACCAACAGGGCGCCCTCGCAGGCGGACAGCGAGCGCGACACTTCATAGGAAAAGTCCACGTGCCCCGGGGTGTCGATCAGGTTCAGGTTGTAGACCTGGCCGTCGCGAGCCTTATAGCTCAAGGCCGCGGTCTGCGCCTTGATGGTGATGCCGCGCTCTTTCTCGATGTCCATCGAGTCCAGCACCTGTGCGCTCATTTCGCGCATTTCCAGGCCGCCACAGAATTGAATGAAGCGGTCGGCCAGGGTCGATTTGCCATGGTCGATATGGGCAATGATCGAGAAATTTCGAATGTTTTTCATGATATCCAGCAAAAGATAAGGGCACGCTAGCGTGCCCGGAACTGCCGATGGAAGCCGCGGGCCTGATGAAAGCGGCTCATCATCAGGATTGCGACCTCTAAAGCCGTTAACAGCCCATCCAGCAAGCGGGGGCACCCAAGTGCCCCCGACATAAACTCACACTGGCGCGGATTTTAGCCGATTTCGCCCAAATGTGCAGCCAATGCGGCTTGATCCAGACGCCAATGGCAGATTTCGGTCTCATCCTCCATCAGCACTGGCACCAGCTCGTTAAAGCGCCGCTCAAGCTCCGGGTCGGCGTCGACATCGACCACATCCAGCTCAAAGCCATAACGTTCGCGCCAAGGCTGCAGCTCGGCCAGCATCTGATGGCACAAGCTGCAGTACTCGCGAAAATACAGCGTCAGCTTCACTTACCGTCGCCCACCGGCAACGGGATGAACTGGGTAACCCCCTGACGCAGCACTTGCAACGCGATCGACGACCCCTTCTTGGCCGCGGACAACGCGGACTTCAGCTGCTCGACATTGGCCAGCGGTTCGCTGCCGATGCCCACGATCACGTCGCCCGGTTGAATGCCGGCGCGCATCGCCACATTATTGGCGCCGCGCACCAACAAGCCGTACTTGATGCCGGCGCGCTGCAACTGAGCCGGGTTCAATACCTGCAGCCGCAGGCCGATCTGGGAGAAACTCTGCTCGGCCGGCCGCTCCTGCTGCGAACCGCGGTATTCACGCTGCGCCAGCCTCGGATCCTGGTCCTGCTGCTCCACCGGCACCACCTTGACGGAGAGGGCCGCGCGAGTACGCCACAGCCCCAAGGTCACCGGCTTGCCGGGAGGGATGCTGCCGATCAGCCGCTGCAGATCGGAACCGGACTCCACCGGCTTTCCGTCCACCTGCTGGATGATGTCGCCCGGCTTGACGCCGGCCTTGGCCGCCGGACCGTTGGGTTCCACCGCGTTGATCAAGGCGCCGGCCGGTTTGGCCAGGCCAAAGGAGGCGGCCAAGTCCTGGCTCAGCTCCTGAATCACCACGCCGATCTTGCCGCGGCTGACATGGCCCTTGGCTTTCAGCTGGCCAACCACATCCATCGCCACGTCGATGGGGATGGCGAAGGAAATACCCATGAAGCCGCCGGAACGGCTGAATATCTGGGAATTGATGCCCACCACCTCGCCCCTGGCGTTGAACAGCGGGCCGCCGGAGTTGCCGGGATTAATCGCGGCATCGGTCTGAATGAAGGGCACGAAAGTCTCATCCGGCAACATGCGATTCTTGCCGGAGACGATGCCGGAAGTAGCGGTATTCTCGAAACCGAACGGCGAGCCGATGGCCAGCACCCACTCGCCCACTTTCAGCGTATTGGCGTCGCCGCGGCGCACCACCGGCAGCTTGTCGGCTTCAATTTTCAACAATGCCACGTCGGTGCGGGCGTCGGAGCCTATCACCTTGGCCTTGTACTCTCGCTTATCCGTCAGCTTGACGGTAATTTCATCGGCGCGGGCCACCACATGGGCATTGGTCAACACGTAGCCGTCGGCGGAAATAATGAAGCCGGAACCCAGCGACGACTCTTGCCGCTCCTGGGCGCGCGGCGGCGCGAAACGGCGGAAAAACTCAAAGAACGGGTCGCCGCTCATGCCCTCGGGCAAATCGTTGCTGACCTCTCGCACCGTGGACTTGGTGCTGATATTGACCACCGCCTTGCCCTCGTTAGAGACGATCTGACTGAAGTCAGGCAGTTCCGCGGCCATTGCAGCGGGCGCCGAGCCCGCCATAATAGAGGCCGCCAGCATGGCGGAAACAATCAGTTTTTTAACCGGCATGAGCGCTCCATCTTGATGTGTTGTGGTTTAAGACGTGCCGGCGAATGCCGGCTGACGGATTTCGGCGTCGAATCGACCGCGCGCCAGGCGCGCAGCCGCGAGATTCGCCGCCAGAAAAAACAGGCGAGCCGGCGACAAGACGCCGGCTCGAGCCCCGTCCGGGCCGCTCCGCGCAAGCACGCCGCCGGAGACCAGACCTCCGGACGGGCTTGCGGAAACGTCGACGGGGTTGGCCATCATGGCTTAAGGCTGACCTTCAACCCTTTCAACAGCCCCATCATCGCCGGCTCGGGCATGTCGCCCACCGCGGTCAGCTGATAGCTGCCCTGCGGGCCGGTAGCCATATTGATGGCGCCGTGCAGGTTGCTGCTGCGCTCCAGACGCGCGCCTTCCGGCTGCGTCTCGACAAACAGCGACAACATCACCAGGCCGTCGGAATACACCATGTGGCGCACGGACTTGCCCGCCTGACCCGGCAAGCTGCGCTGTACCGAACGCAGCAGGTGGAAGCCATTGGGCAGGCCGGACACATCGTTGTCCACCTGCGCGCCGGCCTGCGGCATGGAGGCGCCGCCCGAACGCAACAGGAATTTCTGCGCGAACTTGGGCCGATAGGCGCGCTTATCCTTGGGGCCGGTCAGGTCTAAGTCGGTGAAAGTAAACTGCTCCACCGCTTCGCCCTTGGGCGACAGGGTCACCATTTTCAACGGCAAGGAGGTCAGCGGCTCCACGCACATGCGCAGGCTGTAACGCTGCCTGTCCTTGGGCCGCAGTTCCAGCAGATTGCAATCGCGCTGAGCCACACGGTCGCTGCCGACGTGCTTGAGCGAATACGACTGATTGATCTCGCTCATGTCTTCCGGCAGCAAGGCCGGAAACAAGCGCATCGCGCTGATTTTGGCCGCGTTCAAGGCTTTCTTGTCCGGCGCGAAACAGGCCAACTCATTGCCTTTGCGGACAATTTCGCGGGAAGGCCCGTCCAACGAGGTCCGCTTTTCCCGCATGGCGTCGCCTTGCCCTTCCCTGACGATATGGAAGGTTTCCAGCGTGCCGTTCATCTGGTGCAGATAGGTGCCGTTCAGCGCCTGCTGGCGTCCGGCAGCCGCCACATTGCGCAGCAGCTGCCAGTCATCCTCTGCATGGGCGGCAGGCGCCGCCGCCACAACCATCAAGCTGATCAGAGGAATTACACGCATTTAACGGCGAGCTCCGTTTCCGTAGGATACTTTCATATTGCCTTGATCGGAGGTGACTTCCTGATGAGCCAGCAGATAGGGGTCGTCGCGCTCGGGCTGGCTGGCTTGCGCCGGTTGGACCACTTGCACCGGAACGCCCTTGTCCGCCACCAACGAGGCCGGCTCGCCGCGATGCGTCAGCTGCTGCCAGCCCACCACGGCGGCAAAGCTGACGCTGGCGGCCAGCGCCACCGCGCCGGCGGTGCGGGCGCGAGCCGGGCGCAACCAGCGCCGCGGCGCAAGCACCGTGGGCTCGTCCGCCAGCCGGCTGGCGACCTGCTCTCGCACATTGAGCGCAACCATGCGGTTGGCGCGCATCGCGTCGCCAATCAAGTGATACTCGCCCCAGGCGGCATCCAGTTGCTTGTCAGATGAAATGGAAGCGATGGCTCTGGCTATGTCAGTGTCGTCCAGTTCGCCATCCATCATCGCGGATATCGTTTCTTTCATACCTACCACCTTCTGTTCTTGGCCGTATCCAGCAAAGGCCTGAGCTCGGCAGCAATCGCCTCGCGCGCCCGGAAAATCCGCGAGCGCACGGTGCCTATCGGGCAATCCATCACCTTGGCGATTTCATCGTAGGATAGACCGTCCATTTCCCTGAGCGAAATTGCGGTTCTTAGTTCCTCCGGCAAAGCCTCCACGGCGGCATTGACCGTTGCCAGAATCTCCTTGTTCATCAGCTCGGTTTCGGGCGTGTTCAGGTCAGGCAGCTGCGACGCCATGTCGAAGCTTTCACCGTCCTCGTCCTCTATCTCGCTGTTGACCACCGGACGACGTCCGGAGGCGCTAAGGAAATTCTTGGCAGTATTGATGCCGATTCTGTACAGCCATGTGTAAAACGCGCTCTCGCCACGAAACGACGGCAAGGCACGATACGCTTTGACAAACGCTTCTTGCGTCACATCCTCGATGTCAGCGCCGTCGCGGATAAACCGCGACAACAACCTGGCGAGACGTCGCTGATACTTGGCAACAAGCAGATCGAAAGCTCTTTTTTCACCTCGCTGGGCACGCTCCACCAACTGTTGATCGAGATCCCGATCACTCATGTCGTTGTTATGCTCCCTGATTTGCCCACTGGTCGTGTTTGTGGTCGTTTATGTGGACTGTGACTAGACCACCGCGCTTGCGATGAGTTCCCCCACGCGATTCAGCTGCGAAACATAACAGACCTCGAACAAAACTTGAACATTTGTTTTAACCGTATTGCCAGCGCGCAAACCAGCCCTTACACTCCTACCAAGCACTTGCTTGAATGACATAGAGATAACAATCAAAGCCAATAGTTCCCGGAATCGTTTTCTCGCTTCCGGCGCAAGCCCTTCCGGGCCTTGGCTTTGCCCGCAATAAAGGAATCCAACGCGATGAGCACACCCGGCCAACGCTTCCGTCAGGCGGTAGCACAAGAACAGCCCTTGCAGGTAGTGGGCGCGGTCAACGCCTACGCCGCCCGGCTGGCCGAGCACTCCGGCTTCAAAGCCCTGTATCTGTCCGGAGGCGGCGTGGCCGCTTGCTCCTGCGGCATTCCGGACCTGGGCATCACCACGCTGGAAGACGTGCTGATCGACGCGCGCCGCATCACCGACGTGACCGAACTGCCGCTCCTGGTGGACATTGATACCGGCTGGGGCGGCGCCTTCAACATCGCCCGCGCGGTCCGCAGCCTGGAAAAAGCCGGCGCCGCCGCGGTGCACATAGAGGACCAGGTACAGCAGAAGCGCTGCGGCCACCGCCCCAACAAAGCCATCGTCAGCCAGGCGGAGATGGTGGACCGCGTCAAGGCCGCAGTGGATGCGCGTCGCGACGACGACTTCGTGATCATGGCGCGCACCGACGCGCTGGCGGTCGAGGGGCTGGACGCCGCCATCGAGCGCGCCGTCGCCTGCGTCGAGGCCGGCGCAGACATGATCTTTCCGGAGGCGATGACCGAGCTGGCGATGTACCGTCGCTTCGCCGAAGCGGTGAAGGTGCCCGTATTGGCCAATATCACCGAGTTCGGCGCCACCCCGCTGTTCAACACCCGCGAGCTGGGCGAACACGGCGTCGGGCTGGTGCTCTATCCCTTGTCCGCTTTCCGCGCGATGAGCCAAGCCGCGCTCGGCGTCTACGGCGCGATTCGCCGCGACGGCGGCCAGCAAGCGGTGCTGGACGCAATGCAAACGCGAGCCGAGCTTTACCGCCACCTGGATTATCACGCCTACGAACAAAAGCTGGACGCGCTGTTCCGCCAGGAAGGCCATGGTGCCGAATAATCTGTTCGACGACATTCCGGCCCAGTTGCCGGAAGAGTTGCTGCAGACTTTATTCAGCGGCGTGAAAGGATTCCGCGTCGAACGCATCGTCTCGCGCGGCCATTATTCGCCGGACGGGTTCTGGTATGAGCAGGACGAAGAAGAATGGGTGCTGTTGCTGTCCGGAGCGGCCGAACTGGAATGCCAGGACCCGCCCCAGCGTCTCAGGCTGACGCCGGGCGATTGCGTGTCCATCGCGGCGCGCCGCCGCCACCGCGTGGCCTGGACCGCGCCGGGGCAGGACAGCGTCTGGCTGGCTGTTTTCTACGAAAAATAATTATTCCGCAGGTCTGCGATAAGGAGAAAAGCATGAGCGAAACCGTTGTTGGCATCAAACCCAAGAAATCCGTGGCTCTGTCCGGCGTGGCCGCCGGCAACACCGCGCTGTGCACAGTAGGCCGCAGCGGCAATGATCTGCACTATCGCGGCTACGATATCCTCGACCTCGCCGGACGCTGCGAGTTCGAAGAAGTAGCCCATCTGCTGGTGCACGGCAAGCTGCCGAACAAGGCCGAGCTAGTCGGCTACAAGAAAAAGCTGAAATCGCTGCGCGGCCTGCCGGCGGCGGTGAAGGCGGTGCTGGAAGCGATTCCGGCCAGCGCCCACCCGATGGATGTGATGCGCAGCGGCGTGTCCGCCTTGGGCTGCGCGCTGCCGGAGAAAGACGACCACAACCAGGCCGGCGCGCGCGATATCGCCGACCGGCTGATGGCCAGCCTGGGCTCCATGCTGTTGTACTGGCACCACTTCAGCCACAACGGCAAGCGCATCGAGGTGGAAACCGACGACGACAGCATAGGCGGGCACTTCCTGCACCTGCTGCACGGCGAAAAGCCGCCGCAGGAATGGGTGCGCGCAATGCACACCTCGCTCAATCTGTACGCCGAACATGAGTTCAACGCCTCCACCTTCGCCGCCCGCGTCATCGCCGGCACCGGCTCGGACCTATACAGCGCCGTCACCGGCGCCATCGGCGCGCTGCGCGGCCCCAAACACGGCGGAGCCAATGAAGTGGCCTTCGACATTCAGCAGCGCTACGAAACCCCGGCCGAAGCCGAGGCGGACATCCGCGCGCGCGTGGAACGCAAGGAAGTGGTCATTGGCTTCGGCCACCCGGTCTACACCCTTTCCGATCCGCGCAACAAGGTGATCAAGGATGTGGCGCGCGAACTGTCCAAGTCCGCCGGCAACAGCAAGATGTTCGACATCGCCGAACGGCTGGAAACCGTGATGTGGGGCATCAAGAAAATGTTCCCCAATCTGGACTGGTTTTCCGCGGTCAGCTACCACATGATGGGCGTGCCCACCGCCATGTTCACCCCCTTGTTCGTGATCGCCCGCACCAGCGGCTGGAGCGCGCACGTGATCGAGCAACGTCAGGACGGCAAAATCATCCGACCCAGCGCCAATTACATTGGCCCTGAAGACCAGATATTCGTGCCGCTGGACAAACGCTAACGGCCCAACGCCAGAGCGAGTCGATGCAGGGTTTCATGAATGGGAAGCTCTGCATTACACCCTTCTCTCCGAAGAGCAAACTCAAGCAAACAAAACTATGACCCCTTCAAAAATTGCACTAGGCTCCATAAAATTTACTTATTTAAAATTAAAATATGTTCTTGCGGGGTACATAATATTCGGACTAATCAGACAAATATCTCAATATGAACAATGCAAAAACATACAAATCAGACACTCAATTGAAATTGCAATAAACAGCTTCACCTCAGGGACAATACTACAATTTATTTTTTATATATTCCCAATTTTCATACCAGCCCTTTGCTTCAAATACGAGACACCGCGAAAATTATCAGAAATTTACTTTAGCCTAGTAGCCGATGTACTTGCGATTTGGACGGGCATATCTTTAGGCATATCCTCTCCAGACAATGCATTTATATTTTATATTGCCGCATTATTTTTCAACGCCCTGGCAGCCCTTTCGCAAAGCGAAATAGAGATATTCAGCCCAAGCAAAACCCTCGCTCAAAACACCAGCACTTCCAAACAAAAGCTAGCAAAAGAGGCCTTATGAATACCGCTTACCGCATCGCTCTGACCGGCACGGGCCTCGACTACTTCGATGCCCGCGCCGCCGTTAACGCCATCCTACCCGGCGCCTGGGAGCAATTGCCCTATACCGGCCGCATCCACGCCGAAAACCTGGTGCGCCGCTGCGAACCGGCGCTGCTGGGCGAATGCCTGGAGCAGATCGCCCATCGCAAGCGCGAGCGCGACTTCCCCTGGTTTCCGGCGCGCGTGGTCTGCCACGACATCCTGGGCCAGACCGCGCTGGTGGATCTTGCCGGCCTGCGCGACGCCATCGCAGACCAGGGCGGCGATCCGGCCCAGGTCAACCCGGTGGTGCCGGTGCAATTGATCGTCGACCACTCGCTGGCGGTGGAATGCGGCGG
The DNA here is from genome assembly GCF_015291765.1 of Chromobacterium sp. Rain0013. NCBI lineage: Bacteria > Pseudomonadati > Pseudomonadota > Betaproteobacteria > Neisseriales > Chromobacteriaceae > Chromobacterium > Chromobacterium sp. Rain0013. Next base: position 2,818,719 of record NZ_CP031514.1, on the reverse strand, counting down.
CTTCGACCCGCAGGCTTTCGAAAAGAACCGAGCGATCGAAGACCGGCGCAACGAGGACCGCTTCCATTTCATCGAATGGACCAAGAACGCATTCGACAATGTCGACGTGATCCCGGCCGGCAACGGCATCATGCATCAGATCAATCTGGAGAAGATGTCGCCGGTCATCCACGCCGACAACGGCGTGGCCTACCCGGACACCTGCGTCGGCACCGACAGCCACACCCCCCACGTGGATGCGCTGGGTGTGATCGCCGTCGGCGTCGGCGGCCTGGAAGCCGAAAACGTGATGCTGGGCCGCGCATCGTGGATGCGGCTGCCGGACATCGTCGGCGTGGAACTGTCCGGCAAACCCGGCCCGGGCATTACCGCCACCGACGTGGTGCTGGCGCTGACCGAATTTTTGCGCCAGCAAAAGGTGGTGGGCGCATACCTGGAATTCTACGGCGCGGGCGCGGCGGCGCTGACCTTGGGCGACCGCGCCACCATTTCCAATATGGCCCCGGAGTACGGCGCCACCGCGGCGCTATTCTTCATCGACGAACAGACCATCGCCTATCTGAAGCTGACTGGCCGCAGCGACGAGCAGGTGCGCTTAGTGGAAACCTACGCCAAGACCGCCGGGCTATGGGCCGACACGCTGCAAAACGTCGCGTATGAACGGGTGCTGCGCTTCGACCTGTCCAGCGTGAGCCGCAATCTGGCCGGCCCGTCCAATCCGCACAAGCGGCTGCCGGTATCGGCTCTCGCCGAACGCGGCATCGCCGTGAACCTGGCGCAGGCGCGCGCAGAAGAGGCCCAGGGCCTGATGCCGGACGGCGCGGTGATCATCGCCGCCATCACCAGTTGCACCAATACCTCCAACCCCCGCAATGTGATCGCCGCCGGCCTGCTGGCGCGCAATGCCAACCGCCTGGGCCTGATTCGCAAACCGTGGGTGAAGTCCTCGCTGGCGCCGGGTTCCAAGGCAGTCGAACTCTATTTGAAGGAAGCCGGCCTGTTGTCCGAGCTGGAGCAATTGGGCTTCGGCATCGTCGCCTTCGCCTGCACCACCTGCAACGGCATGTCGGGCGCGCTGGAACCCAAGATCCAGCAGGAAATCGTGGAGCGCGACCTGTACACGACGGCGGTACTGTCCGGCAACCGCAACTTCGACGGCCGCATCCACCCCTACGCCAAGCAAGCCTTCCTGGCTTCGCCGCCGCTGGTGATCGCCTACGCCATCGCCGGCACCATGCGCTTCGACATCGAAAAAGACGTGCTCGGCGTCGCCGACGGCAAGGAGATCCGGCTCAAGGACATCTGGCCGGACGACGCGGAGATAGACGCGGTGCTGCGCCAGGCGGTCAAGCCCGAGCATTTCCGACAGGTGTACGAACCGATGTTCGCCATCCGCCGCGACACCGCCGCCAAGGCCAGCCCGCTGTACGCCTGGCGGCCGCAGTCCACCTATATCCGTCGCCCGCCTTACTGGGAGGGCGCGCTGGCCGGCGAGCGCACGCTGCGCGGCATGCGCCCTCTGGCCCTGCTGCCCGACAACATCACCACCGACCACTTGTCGCCGTCCAACGCCATCCTGCCGGACTCTGCCGCCGGCGAATATCTGGCGAAGATGGGCCTGCCGGAGGAAGACTTCAATTCCTACGCCACCCACCGCGGCGACCACCTGACCGCGCAGCGCGCCACCTTCGCCAACCCCAAGCTGTTCAATGAAATGGTGTTGAACGAAGACGGCTCGGTGAGACAGGGCTCACTGGCCCGCGTCGAGCCGGAAGGCAAGACCATGCGGATGTGGGAGGCGATAGAAACCTATATGGAGCGCAAGCAGCCGCTGATCATCGTCGCCGGCGCCGACTACGGCCAGGGCAGCTCGCGCGACTGGGCGGCCAAGGGCGTGCGGCTGGCCGGCGTCGAGGCCATCGTCGCAGAGGGCTTCGAGCGCATCCACCGCACCAACCTGATCGGCATGGGCGTGCTGCCGCTGGAATTCAAGCCCGGCGTCAACCGCAAGACGCTCGCGCTGGACGGCACCGAGACCTACGACGTGGTAGGCCGACGCCAGCCGCTCGCCGAACTGACGCTGCTGATCCACCGCCGGAACGGCGATACCACGCAAGTACCGGTGACCTGTAGGCTGGACACTGCGGAAGAAGTGTCGATCTACGAAGCCGGCGGCGTGTTGCAGCGTTTCGCTCAGGACTTTTTGGAAGGCGCGGGAGGCTGAACCCCTCTCCCCCGGCCCCTCTCCCTCAAGGGAAGAGGGGTATGCGCCAGCTCGATTTCGCCAAGTCCTTACGGCGCAATATGACCCACGCCGAACAGCGACTCTGGAAGCAGCTCCGCGCCCACCGGCTGAACGGCGAGAAATTCCGCCGCCAACAGCCGATCGGCCCCTACATCGTCGATTTCGTCCACTTCGGCTCGCGGCTGATCATAGAGGCGGACGGCAGCCAGCATCACGAAAGCCGCAGCGACGCCGCGCGCGACGCTTGGCTGCAGGCGCAAGGCTTCAGAGTCATGCGTTTCTGGAACAACGATATTCTGTATAACCAGGACGCCGTCCTAGAAGCGACCTGGCAAGCGCTAAGCGCCGATTCAAAGTCTCGCGAGCAAGAGCGAGACAAGGCGAAAACTAGCGAAAAAGCGGAATGTGCGAGGGGTACATGAGCATTTTGAGCTTGTACTCACCGTACAAGGCTTCACGAAGCGCCGCAGACTTTGAACAGGTTCTAAGCGCCCGGACACAATGAACACAGCGGCGCACCGATAACAGAGCCGCCACAAACACAGGAAAACAAGCACATGAACCACCCAGCCCAGATCCGCATCCCCGCCACCTATATGCGCGGCGGCACCAGCAAGGGCGTGTTCTTCCGGCTGCAGGACCTGCCGGAGGCCGCGCGCCAGCCGGGCGCGGCGCGCGACGCGCTGCTGCTGCGAGTGATTGGCAGTCCGGACCCTTACGGCAAGCAGATAGACGGCATGGGCGGCGCCACGTCCAGCACCAGCAAGACCGTGATCGTGTCCTCCTCCTCGCGTCCCGGCCACGACGTCGACTACCTGTTCGGCCAGGTCGGCATAGACAAGGCCTTCGTAGACTGGAGTGGCAACTGCGGCAATCTGTCCGCCGCGGTCGGCCCCTTCGCCATTGCCGGCGGCCTGATCGATCCGGCGCGCATTCCCGCCGACGGCGTGTGCGCGGTGCGTATCTGGCAGGCCAATATCGGCAAGACCATCGTCGCCCATGTCCCCATCGTCAACGGTCAAGTGCAGGAGACCGGCGGCTTCGAACTGGACGGCGTCACCTTCCCCGCCGCCGAGGTGCCGTTGGAGTTCCTGGATCCGGCCGATGAGGGCGACGGCGACGGCGACGGCGGCGCGATGTTCCCCACCGGACACCTGGTGGACACGCTGGACGTGCCCGGCGTCGGCGTTTTCCCGGCCACATTGATCAATGCCGGCATTCCCACCATCTTCGTCAACGCCGCCGACATCGGCTACAGCGGCACTGAACTACAGGACGCGATCAATGCCGATCCGGCGGCGCTGGCGCGCTTCGAAACCATACGCGCCCACGGCGCGCTGAAGATGGGCCTGATCAAGACGCTGGACGACATCGCCAGCCGCCAGCACACGCCCAAGATCGCCTTCGTCGCGCCTCCGGCCGACTACCTCTCCTCCAGCGGCAAACCGGTGCGCGCCGCCGACATCGACCTCCTGGCGCGGGCAATGTCCATGGGCAAACTGCACCACGCAATGATGGGCACCGCCGCGGTGGCCATCGGCACCGCGGCGGCGATTCCCGGCACCCTGGTCAATCTGGCCGCCGGCGGCGGCAAACGTCGGATGGTGCGCTTTGGCCACCCGTCCGGCACCTTGCGCGTCGGCGCAGAAGCCCGCCAGGCAGACGGGGCCTGGACGGTAACCAAGGCAGTCATGAGCCGCAGCGCTCGGGTGTTGATGGAAGGCTGGGTGCGGGTGCCGGGCGACGCGCTCTGAGATTGCGTCGCCATTGCTCGCGGATCGCAAACACGTTCTGAGACCGGCTCAGGCCGGCAAGGCGCGCTGCAAGATCGCGTCGACCTGCAAGCGATTCGCATCCAGCGCGCCGGCCACCCGCCCCCACTGCCCATCGCTCAAACGGCTGACGACGAAACCCTGCGCCAAGGCCGCCGGCGCATAACGCGTCAGCAGGCAGCCCTGCGCGGTCAGCGCCAGCAATTGTGCAAAGCGCCGGCCCAGGGGCTCCAGCTCGGCCGGCCTGGCGGCCAGCTCTCGCAATTGCGCCAGCGCCGCGGCCAGCGCCGGATCGCCGCCGGACAGAACCGCCAAATCCTCCAATAAAGCCTGCCAGGCTTGTGGCTCGCGCTGCAGCGCCCGGATCACATCCAGACACATCACATTGCCCGAGCCCTCCCAGATCGAATTCAGCGGCGCTTCGCGATACGCGCGCGCCATCGGCCCATCGACATAGCCGTTGCCGCCAAACACCTCCATCGCCTCGCCGCTGAACTCCACCGCCCGCTTGCACACCCAGAACTTGGCCGCAGGCGTGACGATGCGTTTCCACCCCCGCTGCGCCGGCGCGTCATCGCGCTCGAAGGCTTCAGACAGACGCGCCGCCACCTGCAGCGCCGCCTCGCTCTCCAAGGCCAAATCCGCCAGCACCGCGCGCATCAGCGGCTGCTCGGCCAAGCGCTTGCCGAAGGCCATGCGCCGCCGCGCGTAGGCCAAGGACTGCACCACGCCCTGGCGCAACAGCGCGGCGCTGCCGATCACGCAGTTGAGCCGGGTGTAGCCGGCCATCTCGATGATGGTGGGAATACCGCGCCCCTCCTCGCCAATCAACACGCCCCAGGCGTCCTGAAACTCCACCTCGCAGCCGGCGTTGCTGCGGTTGCCCACCTTGTCCTTCAGACGCTGGATCCGCACCGCGTTGCGCTCGCCGTCGGGCCGCCAGCGCGGCACGTAAAAGCAGCACGGCGCGCCGTCGACGGTTTTGGCCACCACCAGATGAGCATCGCACATGGGCGCGGACCAGAACCATTTGTGGCCGCGCAGCAGGTATTCGCCGCCTCGGCCTCCGGCCCCCAGCGGCGTCGCCTGCGTGGTGTTGGCGCGCACGTCGGAGCCGCCCTGCTTCTCGGTCATGCCCATGCCTATCCACGCCGACGCCTTGCGTTCCAGCGGCAAATCGCGGCTGTCGTGAACGCGGCTGAACAGCTTGTCGCCCAACGACGCCCATAACCCCGGCTCGCGCCGCAGCAAGGGGATGCCGGCCTGGGTCATCGTGGCCGGGCACAGACTGCCGGCCTCCACCTGGCCATGCAGATAGATTCCGGCCATCGTCGCGCTCCAGCGGCCTGTCCGTTCGCTGTCGAAAGGCATGCTCACCAGGCCCTGCTCGCGATACAGCGTCAACAACTGGTGCCAGGCCGGGTGGGAGTCCACTTGGTCGACGCGGCGGCCGCGGCGGTCGAAAGCGCGCAGCTCCGGCACATGGCGGTTGGCCTGCTCCGCCAGTTCGAAACTATCCGGCCTCCCCAGGCGCTCGCCGTAAGCGCGCAGCCCGGCCTCGGCCCAGCCGGCGTCGGCGCGCAGCAGAACCTCGCGCAAGGCCGGATCGCTGTCGTACAGCGAGTAATCCGCCAGTTCTTCGTACTGGTTGCTCACTTCATGGGTTTGCCAGATCATCGTTCCGTCTCCCTCGCGCCGCACAGCGGCCATGACGAAAGTATAAGGAAAGCGGCGATGCGACATGTTCGGGTTTCCCTTACCGCGGCGCAGCAAGCCGAGCAGGCCCCGCCGGCCACGCGCCGGCGGCCGCGCCAGTCGCGCTCGCGCGCCAGCCTGATCGCGCTGCAACAAGCCTTTGTTCAGGTTTTGCTGGAACGCGGCTACGCCAAGACCACGGTGCGCGAAGTGGCCGCCGTCGCCGGCGTGGCGGTCGGCACCTTTTATCAGTACGTGCGCAATATGGACGGCCTGGCCGCGCTGAGCATCCACCAGCATGTGCATGCCCTGGCCGATGCTTTGCGTCGCAAAGCCGCCGCCTGCCGCGGCACGGACCGCCGCGAGATCGCCGCCGCGCTGCTGGCCTTGCAACTGGACACGGTGCAACGTCAGGCGGCGGCCTGGAGCGCTTTGTTCCAGTTGGAGCGGAGAGTGTCCTCGCTGGAAGCCTACCGCCGCCACTACCAGCAATACGTGGACATCTGGCGCGCCGCGTTGGCCGGCGCCGTGGAGCCGCCTCCGCGTCTGGAGGCCGCGGCGCGCATGGCCCACTGCCTCTGCTACGGCGCAATCTCCCAAGCCTTGCTGAGCCAGGGGTCCGCCGCCGACCTGCCGGCCTTGCGCCTGGAGTTGGAGGCGGCGCTCAACGCCTGCCTGGGCTGAAACCTCGGGAAAGGCTGCGCGAGAAGGAGTAGAATCGGCCTCAGCCGCCGTCAAGGCGGCCAAGAAGAACAAAGGAAGCAAAATGACAGAACATTGGGGCAAGGTGCTGACCGCCATGGTCACGCCCTTCGACGAGGCCGGCCGGCTAAATCTGGACGCGGCGCGGCAACTGGCCAGACATCTGGCGGCCAACGGCAGCGACGGCCTGGTGGTGGCGGCCACGACCGGCGAAGCGCCGACGCTGAGCGACCAGGAACGGCGCGACTTGGTTCGCGCGGTCAGCGAAGCCGTGACCATCCCCGTGCTGGCCGGCACCGGCAGCAGCCATACCGAACACGCGATCGCGCTGACGCGCGAAGCCTCCGACCTCGGCGCCGCCGGCGTCTTCGTGGTCGGCCCCTATTACAACCGCCCGCCGCAAGCCGGCATCGAGGCTCATTTCCGCGCGGTGGCCGCGGCCACCCGGCTGCCGCTGATGGTCTACGACGTGCCGGGCCGCACCGGCCGCCGCATCGCCGCCGACGTGCTGCTGCGGCTGTTCCGCGAAGTGGACAATATCGTCGCCTTCAAGGACGCCACCGGCGACCCGGCTGCGGCCGCCGCGCTGGTGGCCACGGCCGGCGAGCATTTCACGCTCTATTCCGGCGACGACGCCCTGACCCTGCCCTTGCTGGCCGTGGGCGCTGTGGGTGTGGTCGGCACCTCCACCCACTGGACCGGGCCGGAGTTCACGCGCATGATCGCCGCTTTTGAACAGGGCGACACGGCGCTGGCGCGGCGCGTCAACGCCGGCCTGCAGGAGTCCTTCGCCTTCTCCAACACCGACGCCTCGGTGTTTTCGATGTCGGTGAAAGCCATGCTGCGGGTGCAGGGCCTGCCGGTAGGGCAATGCCGGCTGCCGTTGCCGCCCACCGGCGCCGCCGAGGAGGAACAGGCGCGGCTGGTATGGGAGCGGCTGCAATTGCGTCGCGCCGCCGCCTATTAAGCGCAGCCCATGAAAAAAGGAGCCGACAGGCTCCTTTTTCACATCTAACAACGGCGTTCAGTCGCGGAAGTTGTTGAATTGCAGCGGAAAGCCGTTTTCCTTGTCGTCGGCGATTTCCTTGCGCATCAGCGCGATGCACTCCTGCAGCACGTCTCGCTTGGCGCCGGACACCCGCACCGCCTCGCCCTGGATGCTGGCCTGCACCTTGAGCTTGGCGTCCTTGATCAGCTTGACGATTTTCTTGGCCAGATCGGACTCCAGCCCTTCCTTCACCGTCAGCACTTTCTTCACCTTGTTGCCGCTGACCTTTTCCAGCTTGCCGTACTCCATGCAGCGCACATCCACGCCGCGCTTGGACAGCTTGTTGACCAGAATATCGTTGACCTGATCCAGTTGGAATTCGGCGTCGGCGTACAAGGTCAACTCCTTGTCGCCGATCTCTATACGGGCGTCGCTGCCCTTGAAGTCGTAACGCGTGGACACTTCTTTATTGGCTTGCTCCACGGCGTTGCGCACTTCCACCTTGTTCACTTCGGACACGATATCGAAAGACGGCATGAAATATTCCTAATAATGCTTGATGCCGCCATTTTAGAGGCTGGCCCCGCCCTTGTCACTCGACCGCCCCCTCCTCGCCTTCGCCCAGCCGCGCCCGCATCGCTTCCACCTCCTTGAGCCGGCCGCTGATGCGGTCCCAATGCCGCGCGTTCAAGGCGGCGATCACCGCATCCACCAACATCATCAACGGTGTGTTGCTGTCCCAGCCGGCCGGGCCGGCCGTGTGCGCCGCCAGGGTGTAGCGCGCCACCCGCGCCACCGGCGACAGCCATTGGTCGGTGAACAGCAGCACGCTGGTCTTGCGCTGCGCCGCCATTTCCGCGATGCGCAGCGCGTCGTCCCAATAACGGCGGATGTCGAAGATCACCAGTACGTCCTGTCGCCCCATGTCCACCAGCGAATCCGCCCAACTCGCCGGCACGCCGCGCAAATGCACCACGTCCGGCCGCACCACTTTCAGATGGTGACAAAGATAAGCCGCCAGTGGGTCGGTCAGCCGCCCGCCCAGCAGCCAGATTCGGTGCTTGCGTTCGCCCAGCAAGTCCACCGCGCCGTCGAACTCGGCGCGCGGCACTTGAGCCGCGGTCTGGCGCATCAAATCGGCGATGCGCTCCGCGTGACTGGCCAGAAAATCGTGATCGCCCTGCAGTTGCCCCGGGTCGTGCCGCATTAACGGCGATTGCAGCCGCAGCTCCAGTTCGGCGCGCAAGGCCCCCTGAAAAGCGGCGTAATTGTCGAAGCCCAGCTTGCCGATCAGGCGCAGCACCGTCGGCCCGCTGACATCGGCGCGCTGCGCCCATTGCGCGATGGTTTCCAAGCCGGCCACCGGATAATTGGCCAGCAGCGCCCGTCCCACCTTGCGTTCGGTGGGGGTCAGCGCTTCGAACAGCGCGCGGACTTGTTCCGCGATCGAGCGGCTTTGGCTCATTCTGTTGCCCCTTTGGCAATGCACGACTGACATCGTGCCGCGCAGCATAACAGCGCCAGTGTAAAAACGGCATTGTGTCATTGCGCCCACACTGCGCCCCAGATTCTAATATTTATTACAAATTTGGCTTGATTCATTTTTTTTTAACGAATAATACTACCCAAACAACATGACGGCGACCAGGGATGGCCCAAAAGTCAGCCACAAACCGCTATCAAAACAGATAGTTGCAAGCCAGACGATGAACGCTCGGCCGGTATCGGGGACATTAGACCGCGGCAATCAGGGAGAGACAGCGATGGAAGCACGCGACGTAAAGACAATCGCGGATTTGAAGGTTTTGATCGAAGAACGCCGCCTGAGTCAGATCAAGGTGGGCCTGGTGGACATGGACGGGGTGATGTGCGGCAAATACATGTCGCGCGACAAATTCCTGTGCGCGCTGGAAGGCGGCTTCGGTTTCTGCGACGTGGTGTTCGGCTGGGACGTGGGCGACAAGCTGTACGACAACACCCTGCTCACCGGCTGGGGCCGCGGCTACGGCGACGCCGAGGTGCGGCTGATCCCCGAATCCTGCCGCGACCTGCCGCTGGAAGGCGATATGATCTTCGTCCAGGGCGAGGTGGTGGGCCGGCTGGAAAGCCTCTGTCCGCGCGGCCTGCTGCGCCGGGTGCTGGAGCGCGCCCGCGGCATGGGTTTCGATGTGCTGGCCGGTTTCGAGTACGAGTTTTTGGCGGTGGACGAAGACAACGATGCGTTGCAGCAGCGCCTCTATCAACACCCCAAGCCGCTGGGCAGCGGCGCCTTCGGCTACTCCATCCTGCGCAGCTCGGTGAACACCGACTTCTACCGCGCCTTGCTGGATCTGTGCGAGCGGATGCAGATGCCCATCGAAGGCCTGCACGAGGAAACCGGCCCCGGCGCGCTGGAAGCCGCGCTGTGCGTGGACAACGCTCTGCGCGCCGCCGACAACGCCGTCTGTTTCAAGACCTTCTCCAAGGTGCTGGCGGAAAAACAGGGCCGCATGCTCTGCTATATGGCCAAGTGGCACCAGGAGCAATCCGGCCAGGGCGGCCACATCCACATCTCGCTGCGCCGCCGCGACGGCGGCGACAGCGCCTTCCACCAGCCGGGACGCGAACACGCGATCAGCGACGCGATGCGTCATTTCATCGGCGGCATCCAGCGGCTGATGCCGGAGTTCATGAGTCTGGCCGCGCCCACGGTCAATAGTTTCCGCCGGCTGGTGCCCGGTTACTGGGCGCCCACCAGCTCGCTGTGGGGCGTGGACAACCGCACTGTGGCCATCCGGGCGATTCCCGGCAGCGCCAAGTCGCAACGCGTCGAATACCGGCTGCCGGGCGCCGACAGCAACCCCTATCTGGCGCTGGCCAGCGGCCTGGCCGCCGGCCTCTACGGCATCGAACACCGTATTGAGCCTGAAGAACCTGTCAGCGCCAACGGCTATCTGCTGGATGCCCCGCCCCACCTGAAACTGCACCGCACCTTGTGGGAAGCCGCTCAGGCGCTGCGCGCCTCCGCCGCGGCCCGCGACTGGTTCGGCGACGATTTCGTCGACCACTTCGCCGCCACCCGCGAGTGGGAAGAACGCGAGTTCCAGCGCCACGTCACCGACTGGGAATTGAAACGCTACTTCGAGATCATTTAAATGAGCGCAAACTACTCCGTCATCACCCCGCTGGACGGCTCCGTGCTGTTACAGCGCAGCTATACCAGCCCGGTCCAGACCCAGGCCGCGCTGGACGCCGCCCGCGCCGCCCAGGCGGGCTGGCGCGCCACCCCGCTAGCCGAACGCAAGGCCTTGATCAACCGGGCGGTGGACTGGCTGATCGCCCACAAGAGCGACTGCGCCGACGCCATCACCCGCCAGATCGGCCGCCCCATCCGCCAGTCCCCTGGCGAAATCGGCGGCCTGACCGAGCGCGCCCGCCATATGCTGGATATCGCCGAGGAGGCGTTGGCCGATCTCCACCCCGCGCCCAAGCCCGGCTTTGAGCGTTGGCTGCGCCGCGAACCGCTGGGCACCGTGCTGGTGCTGGCGCCATGGAACTACCCCTTCCTCACCGCCGTCAACACCATCGCGCCGGCGCTGGCCGCCGGCAACTGCGTGCTGCTCAAGCACTCCTCGCAAACCCCGCTGATCGCCGACCTATTCCGCCAGGCCTGCTCCGCCGCCGGTCTGCCCATCGGCGTGTTCCAGACCCTGGAGCTGGACCATGCCGCCACCTTGAAACTAACCGCGGCGCCCGAAATCGACTTCGTCGCCTTTACCGGTTCGGTGAGCGGCGGCCGCGCGGTGCAGCGGGCGGCCGCCGAGCGCTTCATCGGCGTCGGCCTGGAACTGGGCGGGAAGGATCCGGCCTATGTGCGCGCCGACGCCGACCTGCCGGCGGCGATAGAAAATCTGGTGGACGGCGCCTTTTTCAACTCCGGCCAGTCCTGCTGCGGCATCGAACGCATCTATGTGCAACGCGGGCGCTACCGCGACTTCGTCGATGGCTTCGTCGAACTGACCCGCACCTATCGCTTCGGCCATCCGCTGGACCCGGACACCAATCTGGGACCGATGGTGCGCGCCGGCGCCGCCGACTTCGTCCGCGGACAGATCCAGGCGGCGCTGGCCGCCGGCGCGCGCGCCTTGATTCCGGCCGGCCATTTCGCCGCCGACGCGCCCGGCAGCGCCTATCTGGCCCCGCAGGTGCTGGTGGACGTGGACCACTCCATGAGCGTGATGCGCGAGGAGAGCTTCGGCCCGGTCATCGGCATCATGGCGGTGGACTCCGACGAGGAGGCGCTGCGGCTGATGAACGACAGCGCCTACGGCCTGACCGCCTCGATCTGGACCGCGGACCGCGACGCCGCCGTCCATCTCGGTCAACAACTGGAAACCGGCACCGTGTTCATGAACCGCTGCGACTACCTTGACCCGGCGCTGGCCTGGACCGGAGTCAAAGACACCGGCCGCGGCGTGTCCCTGTCCACGCTGGGCTACCAGCAACTGACCCGGGTCAAATCTTTCCATCTCAAGGGGTAAGGCGATGCAACTGCAAGGCAACTGGAACTATCCGACCAGCATCCGCTTCGGCGCAGGCCGCGCCGCCGAACTGCCGGCGTTGTGCCGCGAACTGGGCATGCGCCGCCCGCTGCTGGTCACCGACCCCGGCCTCGCCAGGCTGCCGATGCTGGCGCGGCTGCAGTCCCTGCTGAGCGGCGCCGGCCTGGAGACGGCCTTGTTCAGCGATATGCGCCCCAACCCGGTGGGCCGCGACGTAGACGCCGGCGTCGCCGCCTTCCGCGACGGCCGCCACGACGGGGTGGTCGCCGTCGGCGGCGGCAGCGCGCTGGACGTGGGCAAAGCCATCGCGCTGATGTCCGGACAAAAACGCCCGCTGTGGGACTTCGAGGACGTGGGCGACAACTGGCTGCGCGTGGACCCCGCCGGCGTCGCGCCCACGCTGGCGGTGCCCACAACCGCCGGCACAGGCTCCGAGGTGGGCCGCGCGTCCCTGATCATCGACGAGGCCGCGCACCGCAAGGTCATCATCTTCCACCCGGCCATGCTGCCCAAGCTGGTGCTGGCGGACCCGGAACTGACCGCCGGCCTGCCGCCGGCCCTGACCGCCGCCACCGGCGTCGACGCGCTGGTGCACAATCTGGAAGCCTTCTGCTCCCCGTTCTACCACCCCATCGCCCAGGGCGTGGCGCTGGAAGGGATGCGGCTGGCGCACGACTGGCTGCCGGCGGCCCACGCCGATGGCGGCAATCTGGAGGCACGCGCTCAAATGCTGTCCTGTTCCATCATGGGCGCCACCGCCTTCCAGAAAGGCCTGGGAGGCGTGCACGCGCTGGCGCACCCCATAGGCGCGGTGTTCGATACCCATCACGGCCTGGCCAACGCCGTGCTGCTGCCCTATGTGCTGGTGCGCAACCGGCCGGCGATAGCCGAACGGCTAGCCGCCGCCGCCCGCTACCTGGGCCTGGCCGACGCCGGCTTCGACGGTTTCCTGGCTTGGGTGCTGCAATTGCGCGCCAGCCTGGGCATTCCCCACACCCTGGCGGAGATCGGCATCGGCGCGGACGCCGCCGCCGACATCGGCCGCATGGCCAAGGCCGACCCCAGCGACGGCGGCAACCCGCTTCCGCTGTCCGCCGACGACTACCGCGCGATCTTCCTCGCCGCGCAGCAAGGCAGGCTGTGATGAGGCGCCCGCTGATCGGCCTGACCACCTATCCGGCGGCGCCCGAGCACGGCTACCACACGCCCCTGGAATACGTGGTGGCGGTGGCGCGCGCCGGCGGCGCGCCGGTGCAGTTGCCGGCGCTGGGCCCCGACATGGTGGACAGCTGGCTGGACAAGCTGGACGGCGTGGTGCTGATCGGCGGCGGCGACATCGACCCCGCCCGCTTCGACGGCGGCGGCCATCCCACCATTTACAACCTCAGCCCGGAACGCGACGCCACTGAAACCGCGCTGGCGCGCGCGCTGCTGCAACGCAAACTGCCAACGCTGGCAATCTGCCGCGGCCTGCAAATCCTCAACACCGTGCTGGGCGGCAGCCTGCACCTGCACCTGCCGGACGTGGTGGGCGAGGCCGTGCCCCATCGCGCGCCGCCGCGCGCGCCAACCCCTCACCCGGTGCGCGTCGCCGCCGGCTCCTGCCTGGCTGGCCTGATCGGCACCGAAGTCCTCACCCAGTCCTGGCACCACCAGGCGATAGACCGCCCCGGCAAGGGAGTGGTGCCGGTGGCCTGGGCGCCTGACGGCGTGATCGAGGCGATAGAAATCGCCGGTTTCCCCCAGTTGATCGCGGTGCAATGGCACCCCGAACTCTCCGCCGAGCGCGACGACGGTCAGCAAAGACTGTTCGACGCGCTAGTCACCATGAGCGGCGGTCCGCCGCCCGGCTGAGCGTAGCCGCACCTCGCCCCAGACATAGACACGAAGCCCGGATCACCGGGCCAGGACCCGGCCGGCCTCCGCCGCCGTTCGGGCGCCGGCGCGTACGCGCGCCCAGGCGGAAAACCACAGACATACACAATGAGAGAGGAACATCATGGAACCAGTCCGGCATGAGTCCGCGCCCGTCGGCGAGGACGAAAAACTGTTGCACAGCATGGGTTACGCTCAGGAGTTGTCCCGACGCATGAGCGGCTTTTCCAACTTCGCCATCTCCTTTTCCATCATCTGCGTGCTGGCCGGCGGCATTACCGCCTTCCCGGCCGGGCTTAGCGCCGGCGGCGGCGCGGCCATCGGCATAGGCTGGCCGGTGGGTACCTTGTTCGCCGCCATCGTCGCCGCGGCGATGGCTCAGATCGCCTCCGCCTACCCTACCGCCGGCGGGCTCTACCACTGGGCGTCCATCCTGGGCGGCAAGGGCCTGGGCTGGACCACCGCCTGGATCAATCTGCTGGGGCTGATCTTCGTCACCGCCGCAGTCAACTTCGGCGTTTACGATCCCTTCTTCAAAACTCTGGTCGCGCCGCTGCTGGGCCTCAATCCGGAACACCTGGGCTGGGGCCATCAGACCGCATTCCTCGCCGTGGTGGCGCTGAGCCAGGCCTGGCTCAATCACCTGGGCATCAAGCTCACCACCAGGCTGACCGATCTGTCCGGCTATCTGATTTTCATCGTCACCCTGGCGCTGGTAGTCTCGCTGCTGATCTATGCGCCCGGGCCGCTGGACTTCTCCCGACTGTGGACCTTCCACAACTTCAGCGGCGCCGACGGCGGCGCCTGGCCACGGATGGACAACACCGTGATGGTATTCCTGGCCGGCTTGTTGCTCACCGTCTATACCCTGACCGGCTACGACGCCTCCGCTCACACCTCGGAGGAAACCCGCGAGGCGGCGCGCAACGTGCCCAAGGGCATTTTGCGCTCCGTGCTGTGGTCCGGCGTATTCGGCTATCTGATGATCTGCGCCTTCGTGCTGGTGCTGCCGGACCTGAGCGCCGGGGTCAAAGCCGGAATGGGCTTTTTCGACTTGCTGCTGAACGCGCTGCCGCCGGCCTTGAAAGCGGCGCTGGGCATAGGCATCTTCCTGGTCAACTATCTGTGCGGCCTGGCCTGCCTGACCTCAACCTCGCGCATGATGTACGCCTTCGCTCGCGACGGCGGCCTGCCGGCCTCGCGTTGGCTGCGCCAGGTGCACCCGCAGCACCGCACTCCGGGCCCGGCGATCTGGGTCAGCGCCGTGCTGGCCATCGCCGTCACCCTGTACGGCGACGCCTTCCTGGTATTGTCCACCGGCGCGGCGGTGTTCCTGTACATCTCCTACATCCTGCCCTCCGCCGCCGGGCTATTCGCCGAAGGCCGCAGTTGGACCCATAAGGGACCGTTCAATCTGGGCAGAGCCTCCAAACCCATCGCCGCGCTGGCCACGCTGGGCGGCGCGGTGCTGGTCTTCGTCGGCATGCAGCCGCCCAACGAGAAAGTGCTCTACCTGACCATCGCGCTGCTGCTGATGCTGGCGTTGTTCTGGTTCGCGCTGGGCGTGCGCAAACAATTCAAGGGGCCGCCCACCGGCCAGCGCATCCAAGGCCATCAGGCGCATATCCGCGAAATCGAAAGCGCGCTGGACGAGGCCGGCTGAACGCCAAGTCCAAGCGGGAGACCGGCGCGGCAGGACAAAGCGCTTGTCTCCCGACGGCAAATACGGAATCATCCGGACACGAACCACCGCCAGAGAAGCCCATGCTCGTCACCCCGGAACAATTGCTCGCCTTCACCGCCGCCGCCATGCTGATCACGCTGTCGCCCGGTCCGGACAATCTGATGGTGCTGAGCCAGGGCATTGCCCGCGGCCGCCGCCAAGGCGTGGCTTTCGGCCTGGGCTGCGCGCTGGGCTGCCTGAACCACACGGTGCTGGCCGCGCTTGGCGTCAGCGCGCTGATCGCCGCCTCGCCGCTGGCCTTCACCCTGCTGAAGTTTGCCGGCGGCGGCTACTTGATCTATCTGGGCTGGCAGGCCCTGCGCAGCCCCGGCGCCCACTTCCGGGCCTCCGCCAATCAGAACGCCACACCCTTGACCGCCACCTTCCGCAAAGGCCTGATCGCCAATGCGATCAACCCCAAGGTGGTGTTGTTCTTCCTCGCCTTCCTGCCGCAATTCGTCAACCCGGCTCAAGGCCCTGCCGGGCTGCAAATCGCCGTGCTCGGCCTGGTCTTCACGCTGCAAGGCGCGTTGATTTTCGGCTGCCTCGGCTATTTCTCCGGCGCCATCGGCCAATGGCTGGCCAAGAGCCGCCGCGCCAGTCAGTGGCTGGACCGCGCCGCCGGCAGCGTATTCATTCTGCTGGGCTTGAAGCTGATTCTGGGCCGCGGCCACTAGAAGCCAGGGGTTCTCCGGATGCCATAAAAAAGCCGGCAAGCAAGCTTGCCGGCTGTTCGCGGTATCGCGAGCCTTAGAACGTGTTTACGATCTCGCGAGCAAGGGCGAGACAAGGCGAAAACGGCTGAGAAAGCGGAATGCATAGATGGTACATGAGCATTTCGAAGTGGTACTCACCGTGCCAAGTTTCACGAAGCGCAGCAGATCGTGAACAGGTTCTTACTTCTGGATCAGGAACTCCACCAGCACGTTCTTGAACAGGAAGCCGGACACGCCGAAACCCAGCACCAGAAACAGGATGAACATGCCCATCTTGCCGGCCTGAGCCTTCTTGCCCAGGTCCCAGATGATGAAGCCCATGAAAATGATCAGGCCGCCCAAGCACACGATCATCGAGATATTGGTGAATTGTTCTTCCGACACTTGTTTTCCTTTGCGTCCACAGCCGATAACGAGCCGGCGGAGGCTTTGAATCTCAGCTCCGCCTAACCGTAATAAGATACTCGCCATCGCCCGCTGGCTCAATGCCCGCGCACGGTTATCGACGCCAGCGCAGCCGCTGCAACACCAGGGCGACGCCCAGCGCGGCCAACAACATGCCGCCCACCGCCAACGCGCTCAGCTGTTCATCAAACAGCCACCATGCCTGCACCGCAGCCAGGCCCGGCGTCAGATAAAAGTAACTGGCCACCTTGCTGACTTCGCCGTCCTTCAGCATCCGCATCAGTAGCAGGATGGCCAGCACAGACAGCGCCAACACGCTCCAGCCCAAGGCCAGCGCTAGCTGCGCGTTCCAATGGATGGCCGCGCCGCGTTCCAGGCTCAGGGCCAACGCGCCGGTGATCAGGAAGGCCGCCAGGTATTGATGGAAGGCGCCGGTCAGCGGATGCACGCCCTGGCCAAAACGCTTCTGGTAAAGGGTGCCTGCGGTGATTGCGCACAAGGCCAGCGCTGTCAGCCACAGACCCGGATTGGCGCCTAGCTGCAAGCCTTTGCCTCCCAACACCACCAGCAGCGCGCCGCCAAAGCCTATCGCCAGACCAAGCCACTGCATCCGGCTCAGCCTCTGCTCGCCCATCAACCAGCTCAACACCGCGGTCAGTATTGGTTGCAGGCCGACGATGAGCGCGGTGATGCCGGCCGGCACCGCCAGCTTGATGCCGGCGAAGCTGGCACCCAGATAGAGGCCGTGCAGCATGGCGCCACATGCCCATTGGTGCTTGGCCGCAGCCAGACCGGGCCAGGCGGGACGGAAGTAGGCGATCAGCGCGCCGAAGCACAGCAGGGTCAGCCCCATCCGTATCGCCAAAAAGGTGAACGGGCCGATGAAAGGCAGGCCTAACTTGGCGCCGATGAAGCCGGTGCTCCACAACAGCACAAAGGCCCAGGGAATCCAGGCGTTGGATCGACTATTGGTTTCCATATCGAGTTTTCATTAAAAAAAGCCCCCAGCGGGGGCTTTTCGGACCAAGCGCGGAGCTTTAGCCGCGTTTCAGTTTGGCGTTGCCGGCAATCCGCATCCGCAGCGCGTTCAGGCGGATGAAGCCTGCCGCATCCGCGTGGTTGTAGGCGCCGCCGTCTTCATCGAAGGTGGCGATGGTGGGATCGAACAAGGAATCGGTCTTGGATTCGCGGCCCACCACGATCACATTGCCCTTATATAGTTTCAGCCGCACCCAGCCGTTGACCGTGGCCTGGGAGGCGTCGATCATGCCTTGCAGCATCTGACGTTCCGGGCTCCACCAGTAGCCGGTGTAGACCAGCTGGGCGTACTTGGGCATCAGTTCGTCCTTCAGATGCGCCACTTCGCGGTCCAGAGTGATGGACTCGATCGCGCGGTGCGCCTTGAGCATGATGCTGCCGCCCGGAGTTTCGTAGCAACCGCGTGACTTCATGCCCACGTAACGATTTTCCACGATGTCGAGCCGGCCGATGCCGTGCTTGCCGCCCAGGCGGTTCAGCTCGGTCAGCACCTGGGCCGGGCTCATCGCCACTCCGTTGATGGCGGTGATGTCGCCCTTTTCATAGCTGAGCTCGATGTATTCGGCCTGATCCGGAGCGTTCTCCGGGCTCACCGTCCACAGCCACATATCTTCTTCCGGCTCCGCCGCCGGATCTTCCAGCACCGTGCCTTCGTAGGAGATGTGCAGCAGGTTGGCGTCCATCGAGTACGGGCTGCCGCCGCCCTTCTTCTTGCTGATGTCGATGCCGTGGGTTTCGGCGTAAGTCAGCAGTTTCTCGCGCGAGAGCAAGTCCCATTCGCGCCACGGCGCGATCACCTTGACGTCCGGCTTCAGCGCGTAATAACCCAGTTCGAAACGCACTTGGTCGTTGCCCTTGCCGGTGGCGCCGTGCGACACCGCATCGGCGCCCACCTGATTGGCGATCTCAATCTGGCGCTTGGCGATCAGCGGCCGCGCAATCGAGGTGCCCAGCAGGTATTCGCCTTCGTAGATGGCGTTGGCGCGGAACATCGGGAACACGAAGTCGCGGACGAACTCCTCGCGCAGATCGTCGATGAAGATGTTTTCCGGCTTGATGCCCAGCGACACCGCCTTTTTGCGCGCCGGCTCCACCTCTTCGCCCTGACCGATGTCGGCGGTGAAAGTCACCACCTCGCACTGATAGGTGTCTTGCAGCCACTTGAGAATCACTGAAGTATCCAGACCGCCGGAGTACGCCAATACCACTTTCTTGATGTCAGACATTTTGTATTCTTTCAAATCCATTGATTACCGGATTCGGCCCGCGCTGCGCGGTCTCGCCGAATCGTTCGAACGGCGGGCGCTCGCCCGCATCGTGAGTTCAGTCGTAACGCTGGCCCAGCAGCAGGAACTCGATGAGCGCCTTCTGCACGTGCATGCGGTTTTCCGCCTCGTCCCAAACCACGCTCTGCGGCCCGTCTATCACCGCCGCGGCCACTTCCTCGCCGCGATGCGCCGGCAAACAGTGCATGAACAACGCGTCCGGCTTGGCCAGCTTCATCAGCTCCGGCGTCACCTGATAGTCGCGGAAGGCCTCCAGGCGCGCCTCTTTCTCCGCCTCGAAACCCATGCTGGTGAACACATCGGTGGTCACCAAATCCGCGCCGGACGCCGCGTGGATGGCGCTATGGCTGGGTTCGAAATGCTCGGGGCCGTAGTGCTGACCATCCAAAGCCTTGAGTTCGAAGCCCACCGGCGTGGCCACCTTGAGTTTGAAACCCAGGATTTTGGCCGCCTGCAGCCAGGTGCGGCAGACATTGTTGCCGTCGCCTATCCAGGCCACGGTTTTTCCCTTTATCGAGCCGCGCTGCTCGATGAAGGTAAAAATGTCAGCCAGGATCTGGCACGGGTGGTACTCGTTGGTCAGGCCATTGATCACCGGCACCTTGGAGTGCGCGGCCAGACGCTGCACCAGCGCCTGCTCGTAGGTGCGGATCATGATGATGTCGCTCATCCGGGACAGCACGCGGGCGGTATCCTCGATGGGCTCGCCGCGGCCCATCTGCGAGCTTTGCGAATCCAGGAACATCGCGTGGCCGCCCAGTTGCGCCATGCCCGCTTCGAAAGACACGCGGGTACGGGTGGAATTCTTCTCGAACACCATGGACATCACCTTGCCGACGAGCGGCTGGTACAACTGGCCGTCGCTACGTCGTCGCTTCAGGACCTTGCTGCGCTCAAAGAGGTGGCGATATTCCTCGTGGGTCAGGTCGCTGAATTGCAGGTAATGCCTAGGGGACGTCATGGTGCTCCATTTCAAAAAAAAAGCCACCGCGCGTTCGACACCATTTCAGTGTCCTTCATGCGCGATGGCACATTACTACACGCTGGTCTCAAGTCATTCACAGGCGTCGCAAACACGTCTACGCAAAGCGCATGATTTACATAATTGCGACAAGAGTTATATTTATCGGAAATCAGCCTGTCTGACAAGCATTCATTTGAACAAGGCGCGTCCCGGCAGTTGCGCCAGCTCCCCTTCTTTGAGCACCCGCAGCAAAAACTCCCCGCCGTCCTCGGCCAAACCGTGCATTTCTATGGATTTCTGGGTTTTTTGCAGTCGCGCCAAATAGGCGAGGATGGTGTCGTCTATCACCTGACCGGGCACCAACACCGGAATGCCGGGAGGATACGGCACAATCTGGTCGCAGCAGACGCGCCCAACCAGCGCCGCGTTGGGACGGCCGTCGTCGTCCAGCAGCGGCAGTCGCTCGCCGGCCTCGTAGAAAGCGTCGCGCGGCAAGCTGGCCAGCCGGGAAAACCGCGGTATCTCCGGCATCCGCCCCAGCGGCCGCGGCGGGCGCTTTTCCTTGGCCAGGCGCAGCATCGCGTCATATAGCCGCGATACCTTGCTGCGGGTGGTGCCCAGGGTCAGCAGCAGCGTGATGGTGCTGAACGTGGATTTCTCCACTTGGATGTTGTAGCGCTCGAACAGCGCCTGCTGCAGCTCGTCCGCCGTGAAGCCGGACTGAGTGATGTCCACGGTCAGCTTGGTGGGGTCCAGTTGGATGCCGTCCTCGCGTACCTCCTCCGGCAGCAAATCCGACAGCTCCAGCACCCGGAAGGCGCCGGTGGAGTTGATCTTGTCGCGCAACTCCTGCGCCAGCTTCAGCGTGCGATCCAGCAGCCGGTAACCTTCCATCACCGCCTGCTTGCGTGCCACGTCCAGGCTGGCGATCAGGTTGTACTGCGGGCTGGTCGACGCATGCATATTGAAGTTTTCCCGGAACAGGTGGGCGTCGAAGCCGGGATCGTTGACGTGAATCATGCTGGCCTGGGAGAACGCGGACAGCACCTTGTGCGTGCTCTGAGTCACATAGTCGGCTCCGGATTCCAGCGCCGTAGGCCGAAACGCCGGATGAAAGCGGGCGAAGCCGTACCAGGCTTCGTCGACGATGACCTTGATGCCCTGCTCGTGCGCGGCCTCGATGATGGGCTTCAGGTCGTAGCGCAGGCCGTCGTAGGTGCAGGAAGTCAGAATCAGCACCCGCGCGTCGGGATTGGCGTCGATGGCGGCGAAGATGGTTTCCTTGGGCACCGGGCCGAAAATGCCGAACTGCTTGTTGATGGAGGAATCCAGATACACCGGCAGCGCGCCGGACAGGATCACGCCGTGGTGCACCGATTTGTGACAGTTTCGGTCCAACAGCAACTTGTCGCCGGGCGCCAGCAGGGTCTGAAAGATCACCTTGTTGGAGGTGGAGGTGCCGTTAGTGGCGAAGTAAGTGCGCTTGGCGCCGAAGGCCTTGGCCGCCAGCATCTGCGCCTCCTCGATCACGCCGGTCGGGTGCAGCAGCGAATCCAGCATCGGCACCGACACCGACAGATCGGCGCGCAGCATGCTTTCACCGACGAAATCATGAAAATCGCCCACCCAGGGGCTGCCTTTCAAGGAATCGCCGCCGGAATGCCCGGGCGTGTGCCAGGAATCCTTGGCCATGCGCACGTATTGCTTGAGTTTGTCGTAGAACGGCGTCGCCGACTTCTCCGCCAACTCCGCGGACAGAATGCGGAACCAGCCGTGAAAATCCAGCTCGTCGCGATAGAAGTAACCGTCCACCGCGTGGCTGGCCAGGTCCTCCACCAACGCGCGCTCGTCATCGTCGAACAACAAAACGTAGAGTGAAATTTCCGGACGGAAGGCGCTGATGCGGTTGGCCAATTGGGCCGCCGGCTGGCTGACGCCCTTTTCCTGCAACTGCTTGTCCACCAGCACGACCTGAACGTCGCCATCGCGGGCGATCAAATCCAGCGCGTCCTGACTGCGCGCAACGCCGACGAAGGTCAGACCGTAAGGGTTTTCCAGCCGGACCGCGGCGGCGCCCAGTCCGGCCAGCACATCGGCCTGCCATTTGGCGTCGTCGCTGACCACCAGCACTCGGCTAACGGGTGTCATGATTGGGTTTCTCCTGTTGATGTTGCTTTGCGCTGTTATTAATGGATTTGTCTGCCTAAGTCGCTCGCGCAATTTCGCTTGTTTTTATATTTGCCTATCCTATCCACATCCGTGCGTCGGCGTCATTTTGCAGTCGCACATCAGGGTTTCCCCATATTCAACGCAAGCTCGGCGCGGCCAGACAAGGCAGCCCCCCTTGCGGTACAATCGCCGCCATGCTGACCCCTGCTGAAAAAGACGCCATTCGCGACCATTACCGGACCATAGCCGACAACCTGCCGGGCTTTCGCCCGCGCGCCGCGCAACGCCGCATGCTGGCGGAAATCGCCAACGCCCTGTCGCGCAGCAAGGATAAGGAAGGCGACGACTGGCCGGAACGCGCCGGCGAAAGCATCACCGTAATCGAAGGCCCCACCGGGGTTGGCAAAAGCCTGGCCTATCTGCTGGCCGGGGGCGTGATGGCCAAATCCCGCGCCAAAAAACTGGTGGTCACCAGCGCCACCGTCGCCTTGCAGGAACAGCTGGTCAACCGCGACCTGCCCTTCGTCGTCGAGAACAGCGGCCTGCCGCTCACCTTCGCGCTGGCCAAGGGCCGCGGCCGCTACCTGTGCCCGCAACGCATCTACGCGCTAACCGCTGAAAACGCCCAGGGCCAGCTGTTGGACCTGGACCCGACGCTGGCGCTGTGGGACCGCAAGCCGGAGGCCGGCGAAATCGAAACCCTGCGCCAGCTGGCCGACGCCTTCTACTACCGCCGCTGGAACGGCGACCGCGACGCCTGGGACAGCGTGATAGACGACGGTTTGTGGTCCCGCGTCACCAACGACCGCCACGGCTGCCTCAAGGCCGCCTGTCCGAACCGGCCGGAATGCCCGTTCTACCTGGCGCGCGACGTGCTGGAAAACGTGGACGTGGTGGTGGCCAATCACGACCTGATGTTGGCCGACGTGTCCATGGGCGGCGGCGTGATCCTGCCGGCGCCGGAAGAAAGTTACTACTGTATCGACGAGGCGCACCACCTGGCCAAAAAGGCGGTCAACCAGTTTTCCGCCGAACACTCCTTGGCTCAAGCCATGTCCTGGCTGGACAAAGTGGCCGCCGCCGCCATCCGCGTGGAAGCGCTGACCAATAAGGTGGACATCGTGAGTCAGGCGATTGAAGCCGCCAGCGCTTGCAGCGAAACCTTGACCGAATGGCTGTGGCTGCTGGAAGGCGAAGACGCGCTGGCCGCCTCCAGCGACAATCTGGAACCCACCTGGCTGATAGAAGACGGCGTGCTCCCGGAACGCTTCCAGGGCCCCACCGCCAATATGGCCACCTCGGCGCGCTCCCTGTTCAAGCAACTGAGCCAGCTCACCGACGCGCTGGGCGAAGCGCGCAAGGACAAGGGCGGCGAGGCGGCGCAAGTCGACAAGACCGCTTCCGACCTCGGCTTTCTCACCGCGCGCGCCGAGCAGTTGCTGGCGGTGTGGGAGTTGTTCGAGAAGGAAACCGAGCCCACCAGCCCGCCCATCGCCAAATGGATCACCCGCCGCGCCGAAGGCAAGGGGGACTACCTGTTCTCCGCATCGCCTGTCAGTGCCGCCGCCAGCCTGGCCGCCAACCTGTGGCGCCGCGCCGCCGGCGCCATCCTGACTTCGGCCACGCTGCGTTCGCTAGGCGAATTCGAACTGCTGCTGTCGCAAACCGGCCTCAAGTGGATGCCGGAAGTCAGCTGTGTGGCGCTGGATTCCCCGTTCAACTTCGGCGAACAGGGCGAGCTTTATCTGCCCCCCATGCTGGCCAGCCCCAAGGACGCCGGCGGTCATACCCGCGAAATCGTCGAATGGCTGCCCAAACTGATCGACCTCAAGGAGCCGGTCGGCACCCTGGTGCTGTTCTCTTCCCGCAAACAAATGCAAGACGTCGCCGCCGGCCTGCCGGCCGCGCTGCGCGAGCGGCTGCTGATTCAGGGCGAAATCCCCAAGAGCCTGCTGATCGAACAACACCATCAACGACTGAAACAGAGCGAGCCCAGCGTGATTTTCGGCCTGGACTCCTTCTCCGAAGGGCTGGACCTGCCCGGCGAAAGCTGCGTGCACGTGATTATTGCCAAGCTGCCGTTCGCCATGCCGGACGACCCGGTGGGCAAAACCCTGTCTCGCTGGATAGAGAAACGCGGCGGCAACCCCTTCATCGAACTGACGGTGCCGGAAGCCTCGATCAAGCTGGTGCAGGCCGTCGGCCGCCTGATTCGCACCGAGCGCGATTACGGCCGCGTCACCATTTTGGACAACCGGCTGCAAAAACAAAGCTACGGCAAGCGGCTGCTCGCCTCGCTGCCGCCATTCAAGCGCATCTGATTTTCGGGTAAAATACTAAATATTCAGCAACAAACAAAACGCCTGAACATAAAACGCCAAGCGCAAATCGCTTAGCAGACGATAAAAAACAGGCTAAACCAAAAGCAAACACTCCGGTCCACCGCCATGATCTGCAATCCATACGAAATAGTCATCCAGGGCATCACTTCCGAAGGGCGCACCTTTCGCCCCAGCGACTGGGCCGAACGCCTGGCCGGCATCCTAGCCTCCTTCGACGATCAAAAGCTGCACTACCACGCCCATGTCCGCCCGATGATGCTGGATGGCGTGCGCTGTGTGGCGGTGGATAAGAAACTGGAAAAAATCAGCCCCCAGGTGTTTTGCTTTCTAATGGATTTCGCCAAGGACAACGACCTGCGCATCGTCGATTGCCGCACCCTGCTGGACGAGGTCTACCCGAACCAATTCTTGGCGTAATTACAACACCACACCTGTCCGATTTATCTTTAAGCAACAGATTAGCAACATCCACGTCATATTTTGTGGCTAAACTAAGACAAGTGTTGTGGCGACACCGCAGTTTGGTTTGTTAAGAAACCTTGCGCGACATGGAGCCGACACCCGGATTAATTAAAGCAAAACAGACTTGGAGTATTCATGATGCAAAAGAAAAATCTGGCAGCTCTGGTTGCCGCGATGTTCGCCTTGCCCGTTGTCGCCCACGCTGACGTGACCATCTACGGTTTCCTGAGCGGCGGCATCGAATCGTCCAAAGCCACCGGCTCCGGCGGTTCCGAGTACAGCAGCCGCACCCGCATCGTCGACCACAACTCCCGCATCGGCTTCAAGGGTTTTGAAGACATCGGCGGCGGCACCAAGGCAATCTGGCAGGTGGAAAACAGCCTGCGCAACTTCGAACAAGGCGGCACCAACGACAAGGGACAAACCGCGTCCTTCGCCACCCGCAACTCCTTCATCGGCATCGACAACGGCGACTTCGGCCGCGTACTGCTGGGCCAACACGACTCCGCTTACAAGATGTTCACCGGCAGCGGCAACAGCGCGCTGGGTACCGACCTGCTGGTCAACACCACCGCCGACAACTTCGGCAGCAGCTCGGTCAACAGCCGCGGCGAAGCCCGCTTGGCCAACTCGGTTCACTACTTCTCCCCGAGCTGGGCCGGCTTCAAGCTGGGCGCGTCCTGGGGCGTGGATGAAAACCGCGTGTCCGGCAACGACTCCAAGCGCATCTCCCTGGGCTTGGGCTACACCTGGCAAGGCCTGAACCTGGCCGCTGGCTGGGATCGCCAGTACGATACGGCGGTGAAAGCCAACACCAACTCCTACAACACCTCCAGCAGCAACAGCCCGGCGGTGTTGTCGCTGAACTCCGGCAAGAACGTCACCTTCTACAGCCTGGCAGCCAGCTACAAGTTCGACTTCGGCACCTTCGTCGGCGGCAACTACGAATGGGGCACCTTCGACCAAGTCGGCGGTGGTCAGCTGAAGCAGGACAACTGGCTGATCGCGTTGGGCCAGGACTTTGGCGCAGCTTCGCTCAAGCTGTCCTACGGCCAGCTGGGCACCTTGAAAAATGTAGGCGCCGGCGTCAACGGCGACGATTTCAAGGCCAAGCAATGGACTCTGGGCGGCACTTACAATCTGTCCAAAACCACCCAAGTGCTGGCTTACTACACCAAGATCAGCAACAACGCCAAAGCCAAGGCCAACTTCGCCAACAACCCGGTATACGATACCGGTTTGGGCACCAGCGATGCGGCTCTGACCGCCGGCAACGACCCGCAAGCCTTCGGCGTGGGCTTCAAGATCGCTTTCTGATCCTGAACAACTTGCGTTCCAATCACGCCGCCGGCCTTGCCGGCGGCGTTTTTCATTTGCACAGGCTGGCGCGCAACGCCTCAATCGCATAGCGTACTTTCGCAGGCTGGATGTCGCGGCGCGGCGTCACTGCGTAGATCGCCAGCGGCGGCAGGCCCCACTCCGGCAATACCCGCAGCAGACGACCGTCGGCCAACTCTTGCCGTATCTCGGGTTCCGGCTGCACCGCCACGCCCATGCCGGCCAGCACGAACTGGCGTGCGGCGACGATGTTGTTGCTGACCAGTCTCGCGTCCGGCTCGAGGGTAAAGCGGCTTCCATCCGCATGCTCGAACGCCAACCAACCCAGTTTGCGATCCGATAAAGCCACCCATTGCAACGAGGACAATTGCTCAGGCCGCGTGATCGCCGGCTGGCGGGCGAGATAAGCCGGCGACGCGCACAGCACATTGGGCCAGTCCGCCAGATGGCGCGCCACCAGGCTGGAGTCCTTGAGCACCCCGGCGCGCAGCGCCAGATCGATGCGGTTGTCCACTAGGTCTATCATCTCATCGTGGAAAAACAGCCGCAGCTTCAGACCCGAGTGCGCGCTCAATAAAGGCGTCAGCGCCTCGCTCAATAAGGCGCCGGCAAAGCCTGTGGGCGCGGCGATGCGCAGCTCGCCCACCGGCGCGTCTCGCAGCTCCAGCAGCCGCTGCTCGGCCAGCTGCGCCGCCGCCAGCATGTCGGCGCAGCCCTGATAGAACAGGCTGCCCGCCTCGGTCAACGTCAACTTGCGGGTAGTCCGGTGCAGCAGACTGACGCCATGCTGCTGCTCCAGCTTGCTGATATGCTGGCTCACCGCCGATGGCGTCATGCCCAGCTCGCGGGCCGCGCCGTTCATCGACCCCTTATCCACCACCATGGCGAAAACCGCCATGCGTCGTAATGCATCCATTTATTAAGCCCAACTAAACTATCAATGCCATTTTTGCTGGATTATCGCCCTATAATCAAGCTGCTATTCTGAACGCCATCAAACTTCATTATGTTTGGGGCCCTCGTAAAACCATTACGTCAGGGTTTTCGGCCCCCTGTTTATCGCGAAAAGGAATCCCATGAAAATCGCACTGATCGGCGCCAGCGGCTTTGTCGGCTCGGCCATCCTGCAAGAACTGCTGTCCCGCAACCATCAAGTCAGCGCCATCGTCAGCAATCTGTCCAAACTGCCGCAACACCCGCAGTTGAGCGGCGTCGCCGCCGACGCCTACCAAGCCGGCCAGATCGCCGCCGCCGTAGCCGGCCACGACGCCGTGGTCAGCGCCTTCAACCCCGGCTGGGACAAGGCCGATATCCAGGCGCTGGCGGTGAAGGGCCACGACGCCATCGTCGCCGGCGTCAAGCAAGCCGGCGTCAAGCGCTTCCTGGAAGTGGGCGGCGCCGGCAGCCTGGAAGTGGCGCCCGGCGTGCAACTGGTGGACACTCCGGAATTTCCGGCGGAATGGAAAGAAGGCGCGCTGGGCGTGCGCGAAGCATTGCGTCGCCTGCGCGAGGAAAGCACGCTGGACTGGACCTTCGTCTCACCGCCGGCCTTCCTCCATCCCGGCGAGCGCACCGGCAAATACCGGCTGGGCGGCGATCAATTGCTGTTCAACGGCGACAAGCCGGCTGACATCAGCGTGGAAGACCTGGCCGTGGCCATCGTCGACGAGCTGGAAAAACCACAGCATCTGCGCCGCCGCTTCACCGCCGCCGCAGTCTAAACCCCAAGCCCGGCTCGCCCGGGCTTTTTCATGCCCTGCCCCCTCCTCGCCTTGCGCAAAGGGCCTCCCGCCCGCCCGGCCCATGCCGTCCGAATGCGAAGCGGTTTCAACTCGCCGACCCCCCAACGCAACTTAGTCCTGACTCTATAATTCTAAATTGACAGCGGCCTCCAGCTTGTCTAGATTGCCCGGCTGCCGCAAGATGGCGGTGCGCTGGCATGCCCGGCGCCCCAGCCATGTGAAACCATGACAACGACAATAATAAGGACGGCCCAGGCCATCCTCACAACAACCCGGTTACCGGGACACAGCCCTTAAAGAGAAGCATTATGGCCATCAGTGTTTTTGATTTGTTCAAGATAGGCATCGGCCCATCCAGCTCCCACACAGTTGGACCGATGCGCGCCGCGCGCCAATTCATCGCCCGGCTGGAAAAAGACGAGTTGCTCACGCAAACCGCCAGTGTGCGCGCCGAAATGTTCGGCTCGCTGGGCGCGACCGGCAAGGGCCACGGCACCGACGTTGCGGTGTTGCTGGGCCTGCAGGGCGAGCAACCCGACCTGGTAGACACCGACGCGGTGGACGGCATGCTGGCCGCCATTCGCGCAAGCAAGGCCATCGCGCTGCTGGGCAAGCACACCGTGCCCTTCGTCGAGGGCGAGCACCTGATCCTGCACAAGAAGAAAACCCTGCCTTACCACCCCAACGGCATGATTTTCGAAGCCTTCGACGCCGCCGGCGCCAGCCTGTCCAAGCGCGCTTATTATTCTGTGGGCGGCGGCTTCGTGGTCGACGAGGCCGCCATCGACGCCGGCTTTACCCCGCCGGGGGTCACCGAGCTCAAGCACCCGTTCAAGAGCGCGGCGGAATTGCTGGCCTTGTGCCAGCGCCACGGCAAATCCATCAGCCAGATCATGCTGGAGAACGAGCTGGCCTGGCGCAGCGAGGAACAAGTGCGCGCCGAGCTGCTGAAAATCTGGCAAGTGATGCAGGACTGCGTCAAGCGCGGCTGCGAGCGCGAAGGCATCCTGCCCGGCGGCATGAAAGTCAAACGCCGCGCCGCCGACATGCACCGCAAACTGCTGGCCTCGCCGGAAGCAGCGCTGCGCGACCCGCTGACGGTCATGGACTGGGTCAATCTGTACGCGCTGGCGGTCAATGAGGAAAACGCAGGCGGCGGCCGCGTGGTGACCGCGCCCACCAACGGCGCGGCCGGCATCATCCCGGCGGTAATGCACTATTACGCCCGCTTCGTGCCCGGCGCCAGCGACGACGGCATCGTGCGTTTCCTGCTCACCGCCGGCGCCATCGGCGTGCTGTTCAAACTCAACGCCTCCATCTCCGGCGCCGAAGTAGGCTGCCAAGGCGAGGTGGGCTCGGCCTGCTCGATGGCCGCCGGCGCCTTGGCCGAAGTGCTGGGCGGCACCCCGGAACAGGTGGAAAACGCCGCCGAGATCGGCATGGAACACAATTTGGGTCTGACCTGCGACCCGGTGGGCGGCCTGGTGCAAGTGCCCTGCATCGAACGCAACGCGATGGCCTCGGTCAAGGCCATCAACGCGGCGCGCATGGCGCTGCGCGGCGACGGCCAGCATTTCGTGTCGCTGGACCGGGTGATCAAGACCATGCGCGACACCGGCATGGACATGAGCACCAAGTACAAGGAAACCGCTCGCGGCGGCCTGGCCATCAACGTCATCGAAGTGCCGGTGAATATTGTTGAGTGCTGAGCCGCTGGCCTGTTAGCATCAAAGCCGATGGCGCTTGCGCGCCGTCGGCTTTTTTTACGACCTTATCCCGTGAAACACAAACCCGCCATGCATCACATCGCCACCGCCAGACTGCAACTGCGCCCGCTGCACGCCAGCGACGCCCCTTTCATGCTCAAGCTGCTGAACGAGCCGGCCTTCATCGCCAATATCGGCGACAAAAACGCCCACGACCTGCTCGGCGCGCTGCGCTATATCGAGGAGGGCCCGCAAGCCAGCTACCGCAAGCACGGCCACGGCCTGTTGCTGGTGGAGCGGTTGGAGGACGGCGTTCCAGTCGGCATCTGCGGTCTGGTCAAGCGCGAAGGCCTGGCCTATCCGGACATCGGCTACGCCTTTCTGGAACAATTCTGGGGCAGCGGCTACGCCAGCGAAGCCGCGCAGGCCGCCATAGAACATGGCCGCGAGCAGTTGGGGCACGAAGTGGTGGTCGGCATCACCGCGCCGCACAATCAGGCGTCCATCCGCGTGCTGGAGAAAATCGGCCTGCGTTATCAGGGCCGGATCGAACTGCCCGGCATTGACGACGACAGCTGCTATTTCGTGCCGCCTGAGCTCTTAAAGCCAGCTCGCGATCTGGCTAGCTAAGGCGAGACAAGACGAAAACGGCTGAGAAATTCGAAACCGTGTTCAACACTGTATCGCCAACGCGCAGCAGATCGTGCCCATATTGGATCAGCCGGCCTGAAACGCCGCCGGCCGCAACCAGCGCCGGCACAGCAACACGCCCAGCGCGGCGGCAACGGCCGACATCGCGAACGTCGTCGCCATGCCGCCATGCGGCCACACCAGCCCGCCGATCAGACCGCCGGCGCTGCCGCCGACGCCAAACGAGGCGATGATGTAAAAGCCTTGAGCGCGACCGTGATGATGTGGGTCGAACATACGATGGATCAGCCCCAACGAGGCCGCGTGGTGCAGGCCGAAAGTCAGCGCGTGCAGCAACTGCGCGCTGATCGCCACCCACGCCAGCTGCGCGGCGGCGGCGATCAGCGCGAAACGCAGCACCGCCGCCGCTAGCGACAACAGCATCAGCGTTTCCAGGCGCGCGCGCCCCATGATCTTGGGCATCAGCAGGAATACCGCCACCTCGCTGACCACGCCCAGGCCCCACAGCATGCCGATCGCGCCTTGCTCGTAGCCCGCCTGTTTCAAGCCGATGGAAAAAAAAGTGTAGTAAGGCCCGTGAGCGAAGGCCATCAGGAAACAACAGCCAAACAGGGCCATCACCTCAGGCCGCCGCAGCGTAGCGGCCATTGATGTCGGCTGCCCGTTCTTGCGTTCAGCGGCCACCTCCGGCACCCGCCAGGCCGCCGCCGCCACCAGCCCCAACAACGCGCAGAGCGCCCACGGCAGATTGCCGATGCCGATGAGGTCCAGCAGCAAGCCGCCGCTCATCGCCAAACAAACAAAACCTATCGAGCCCCAGACCCGCACCCGGCTGTAACGCCCCGGCTGCGCGCGCGTCAGGTGGGCTGTACTGGCCTCCACCAGGGGCAGCGCCGCCGCCCAGAAAAAATGCGACACGGCCAGGCTGACGAACACCCACCAGAAGGCGCGGTCCAGCCCTACCAGCAGAAAGGCCGCCGCCGACAACAGAGAAGTCGTCAAGATGATGGCGCGCCGGCGTCCGCGCCGATCCGCCAACCAGCCCCAAAAGCCCGGCGCGACAATACGCGCCAACGTGGACAAGGCCATCAACACCGAGATCTGCCAGGCAGAGAAGGACAGCGACTCCAGATACAGCCCCCAGAACGGGCTGAACAGGCCCTGAAAGGCGAAATAGCTGAAATAGAACAGGCTGAACGGCAACAGGGATACAGCGGGTGACGCGGAAGACGGCATGATGTGAAGCTCGGCCCTTAAGCGGACTCCTGGTTGAAAACGTAAAACGGCGCGCGGAATAGCGCAGCGGACTTTGAACAGGCTCTCAGAACTGCCCTTTGAACTTGCCGATCTCCCGCCGCGCCTTCTTGGTGGGGCGCCCATCGCCGTGCGGGAAACTGGCGCGCTCCGCTTTCAACAGCAACTGCTGCTCCTCGCGCGCGCGTTGCGAAACCTCGTCCTCGCGGTAGAGCAGCCGCGCCTCCTGCGCCGGGCGGCGCTGGGTGCTCAGCGCCAGCACCTCGACTCGGTACTCCAGCTGATTGATGCGCATCACCAGTTGGTCGCCCTCCTTGACCACCCGCGACGCCTTGACTCTGTCGCCGTTGACCTGCACCCGCCCCAATTCCAGCGCTTCGTGCGCGAGTTGCCGGGTCTTGAAGAAACGAGCCGCCCACAACCATTTGTCGAGACGGACCTTGCCAGCGTCCTCGCCCGAGGCCGCCATCTAGAGCACGCTCCATTCGGCGGAGGCCAATCCATCCAGCTTCAAACTAAGCTTGTCGCCGGAACGCACCGCCGCCACGCCTTCCGGCGTGCCGGTATAGATCAGATCGCCGGCTTGCAGGCCGTAGATCCGCGACAGATAGGCGATGATGGCCGCCACAGGGAACAACATCAGCCCGGTATCGCCTTGCTGACGCAGCGCCCCGTTAACGCGCAACTCGAAGCTCAGCCGCTGCGGGTCGGCCACCTGAGCCGCCGGTGTCAGGCGGGACAGGCAGGCGGCGGTGGGAAAGCCCTTGGCCTTGGTCCAGGGATGGCCCTTGCTCTTGGCCGCCGATTGCACATCGCGCGCCGTCATGTCCAGACCGATGCCATAGCCGGCCACATGATCCAGCGCTTCCGATTCCGCAATATCGCGGCCGCCCTTGCCTATCAGCAGCACCAGTTCGCACTCGTGGTGCACATCGCTGGAATAGTCGGGCAGACGCAACGGCTCGCCCTCGCCGGCCAGCGCCGAAGTGGGTTTCAAGAACACCAGCGGCTCGTCTTCCAGCGGGTTGTTCAACTCCGCCGCGTGCGCGGCGTAATTGCGCCCAATGCAGAAGATGTTGCCCACCGCGACGTCCTCTTCGCCCAAGCGCGCCTTGAATGCCGACATGACCATCCTTTCCCGTTCAGTCCAACGTCAATTTAATCTTCGCGATTATCCCATAATTTCCATCCTCCCGGCATGCCAGGCCGAAAGGACAGCTAGGCAGATTGTGCACTGCGGCAACAAGATGCCACTTTCGACGCGCCTTATCGTCCTCCTCCCGGTGAAAATGTCATGCAACCCTGTTACAGTCATGGCGTACCTTGCGACCGCACACTTTGTTACACGGTCCAATGCAGGAAAGCTTCGATAACGCTTCGGCACGTTTCAGGAGACAGCTTTGACCCAAGAAAGTACAAACCCGCTGGATAGTTTCTTCGCCAGCCTATCCGAGGCCAACCAACAATGGATGCAGCAGTTCGTCAACAACCTGCCGCTGCCCCCACAACCTGGAAATGCTGAATTGCCGCTGGCCAACGCCTGGGGCGCCATGCTCAGCAACGCCGGTCAGTTGTTCGCCTGGCAAAGCAGCCTGTATCAGCAGCAGATGAATCTGTGGTCTCAGTTCCTGGGCCAGGCGCCCGCCGCCAACGGCGACGCCTCGGCGAAAAAGGGCGACCGCCGCTTCGCCTCTCCGGAATGGGACGAACACCCGTTCTATCACTTCCTCAAGCAGGGCTATCTGCTCACCAGCAAGTGGATGACCGAGCTGGTGGACAACGCCCAGCTGGAGGAAGAGGCCAAGGACAAGCTGGCCTTCGCCACCCGCCAATACCTGGACGCGGTCTCCCCCAGCAACTTCATGCTGACCAACCCGGACGTAATGAAACGGGCGATAGAGACCAAGGGTGAAAGCCTGGTCGACGGCATGAAGAACATGCTGGAGGACTTCCAGAAGGGGCACATCTCGATGTCCGACGAGAGCCAGTTCGAGATCGGCAAGAACATCGTGGTCACCCCGGGCCAAGTGGTGTTCCGCAATGAATTGATCGAACTGATCCAGTACACCCCCACCACCGGCCAAGTCTACGAAAAGCCGCTGCTGATCGTGCCGCCCTGCATCAACAAGTACTACCTGATGGACCTGCAGCCGGACAACTCCATGGTGCGCCACTTCGTGGCCCAGGGTTACCGCGTGTTCCTGATCAGCTGGCGCTCGGCGGAACCGGAGATGAAGCATTTCACCTGGGAAAGCTATATCGAGAAAGGCGTAATCGCCGCGGCGGAAACCGTGCGCAAGATCAGCAAGCAGGACAGCATGAACGCGCTGGGCTTCTGTGTCGGCGGCGTCATCCTGACCACCACCCAGTGCGTGCTGCAGGCCCGCGGGCTCAAGTATTTCGACTCCACCACCTTCATGACTTCGCTGATAGACCACGCCGAGCCGGGCGAGATCTCCTACTTCATCGACGAGAACCTGGTGGCCAGCCGCGAAGCCAAAATCGCCGCCGGCGGCATCATCAGCGGCAAGGAAATTGGCCGCACCTTCGCCAGCCTGCGCGCCAACGACCTGGTGTGGAACTACGTGGTCAACAACTACCTGCTGGGCAAAACGCCGGCGCCGTTCGACCTCCTATACTGGAACAACGACGCGGTGGACCTGCCGCTGCCGATGCACACCTTCATGCTGCGCCAGTTCTACATGAACAACGCGCTGACCAAACCAGGCTCCATCACCTTGTGCGGCGTGCCCATCGACGTTTCCAAGATCGACATCCCGGTCTACATTTTCGCCGCGCGCGAAGACCACATCGTGCTGTGGAGTTCCGCCTACTCCGGCATTCACTACTTGACCGGCGCGCCGTCCCGGCGCTTCGTGCTGGGCGCCTCCGGCCATATCGCCGGCTCGATCAACCCGGTGACCAAGGACAAGCGCAATTACTGGGTCAACGACAAGCTGCCGGAACACGCGGACGCCTGGCTGGAAACCGCGGAAAGCCGCCCCGGCAGCTGGTGGAAGGACTGGGACGCCTGGCTGGCTCCGCAATCCGGCAAGAAAGTCGCCGCACCCAAGAGCCTGGGCAGCAAAGACTTCCCGCCGCTGCAAGCGGCGCCGGGCAGCTATGTGCTGGCCAAGGCCATGCCCAGCGTGGTGGCCAGCCTGCAGTAAACGCTTGTTTACGATCGGCAACGCGTCGGCGGGATAGGGTCAAGAAACTAGAACACCGCCCAAGCCGACGCGCCTTGCCACAGCCGTAAAACCAAGTTTTGTCAGTCATTCCAAAGACGCGCCGCCGACCGCTTCCAACGCCGGCGGCGCGTTGGCCGACACACCGACCTTCGCGGTCACATTGAAGAGAGACGGAGAAAAACATGGAAGTCGTGATTGTCGCAGCAACCCGCACCGCCATCGGCAGCTTTGGCGGCGCGCTGGCCAAGATCCCGGCCCCGGAACTGGGCGCCACCGTCATCAAATCGCTGCTGGCTCAAACCGGCCTGAAACCGGAAGACGTCAGCGAAGTCATTCTCGGGCAAGTGCTGACCGCCGGCAGCGGCCAGAACCCGGCTCGCCAGGCCTTGATCAAGGCCGGCCTGCCCGTCACCACTCCGGCCACCACTCTCAACGTAGTCTGCGGCTCCGGTCTGCGCGCCGTTCACTTGGGCGCTCAAGCCATCGCCAACGGCGACGCCGACATCGTCATCGCCGGCGGTCAGGAAAACATGTCCTTGTCGCCGCACATCCTGCCCGGCTCGCGCGATGGTTTCCGCATGGGCAACGCTCAACTGATCGACACCATGGTCAACGACGGCCTGACCGACGCCTACAACGCCTATCACATGGGCATCACCGCCGAAAACGTGGCGGAGAAGTACGGCATCGGCCGCGAAGAGCAGGACGCGCTGGCGCTGGCCTCGCAACAACGCGCCGCCGCCGCGCAGAAAGCCGGCAAGTTCAAGGACGAGATCACCCCGGTACTGGTGCCGCAGCGCAAAGGCGATCCGGTCGCTTTCGACAACGACGAGTTCATCAAGCACGACGCCAGCGCCGAAGGCTTGGCCAAACTGCGCGCCGCCTTCAAGAAAGAAGGCACCGTCACCGCCGGCAACGCTTCAGGCATCAATGACGGCGCCGCCGCGGTGCTGCTGATGTCGGCGCAGAAGGCCGACCAGCTGGGCCTGAAGCCGCTGGCCGCGATCAAGGCTTACGCGCTGACCGGCTGCGCGCCGGAAATCATGGGCATAGGCCCGGTGGCCGCCACCCGCAAGGCGCTGGACAAAGCCGGCTGGAAGGTGGAGGAACTGGACCTGGTGGAAGCCAACGAGGCCTTCGCCGCTCAGGCGCTGGGCGTGGCGCGCGAACTGGGCTGGGGCCCGGACAAGGTCAACGTCAACGGCGGCGCCATCGCGCTGGGCCATCCGATAGGCGCTTCCGGCTGCCGCGTGCTGGTCACCCTGCTGCATGAAATGCAGCGCCGCGACGCCAAGAAGGGCCTGGCCACGCTGTGCATCGGCGGCGGCATGGGCGTGGCGCTGGCGGTGGAACGTCGCTAAGCCGTTTCGCGCAAACAAAAAACCCACCGGCTCCGGTGGGTTTTTTTGTACTCGCGGGCAGGTTCAGCCTGAGCGCGCATTGTCGCCATGCTGGAGCAGGAATGCCATATTCAGTTCCAGCGGCGCGCCCAGCCACATGGCGAAATCGCTGTGATCCTCTACATCGTCACCGGTCAGCGGGTGCAGCAGCACGCTCAGCCCCTCCCGGTTCAACATCAGCCACGGCACGATTTGGCCAAACAAAGCCGGCGCAAAAGCGATCTGGTAAGCGCCCACCGGGTGCGGCCCGTAAGCCTGCTCGCGCCAGCGCCCCAACTCCACCTCGAAGCGCTGCGCCACTGCCTCGCGCAGCCGCCGCGCCGCCGGCTGCTGCTTTGCGTCGTAATAGACATGGGCGTGATAGCCCGTCACCTCGAATGCCTGCTGCATCGTTTGCTCCCATGCTCTAAGAACCTGTTTACGATCTGCTACGCGTCGGCGATACGGCGTTGAAAGCGGCTTCAAAATGATCATGTACCGTGTGTACACTCCGCTTTTCAGCCGTTATCGCCTTGCCTCGCCATTGCTCGCGAGATCGTAAACAGATTCTAAGTCCGCGCTCACGGCGACTGGACCCGAACAAAGCCTGTAAAGCTATCGTTCCCGCCGCAAAAAATCAAGACGGCATATTCCGACCCGGACACATGTCCACGCCCTGAAACCGTCCCCGCCAAACAAAAACCTCCTGGCCGCGATGGCAGGAGGTCTGGACGATTGGCCGGCCCGCTGGCCGGCGTAGACGGTCGGAGGGACCGTGAAGGAAAACAGCGCATGGATCAAAACCAGCGAGGCGCTCAGCACATCAAGCCAGCCGCATCGCCGCAGCGCTCGTCTTAGTGGGGGACAATAATGGGCGCCCCGTCGGGCCCGTGTTTCTTCTGATGTTTGGCCGCCCGCTTTTCCTTGGGGGTCATCAATGGCTGCTTCTTGGCTTCCTTGCTGCTGTGTCTTGATTTACTCATGATCAGCTCCTTGGCATGCATCGGCGGTGCCGATGCCGGCTCCAGTATAGCCCTCATCCGGGCTTGCCATGGAGATAAAATACCCATCCGGGCGTCAAGCTCTGCGCATGGGCGGCGGTTTCCAATCGCTTTTTAGAGCGGCTAACAAACCCCCTGATGCCGCGGTGCGCCGGCTTGCCGTACCCAAGTAATGCCAGCGTCGGCAGGCTTTGGCTCAGGTTCTCCGCAAGGTTTTGTCAGCGGCTCTAAATGGTTGAATGAATACTCAAACCTGAAACAGAGTCGCCGCCAAAGCCGGGGTCGCCACGGCGAAACCCTCCGGCCCCAATTGGCGAAAATGCTGCTGCGTCGCGGTAATAAAGTCCTGGATGAAAGCAGGTTTTTCCCGGCCATGTTTATCCTGCACAATCAGCGTGGGCGCGGAGCTGAAATCGGCAAACGGCCGTCGTATCAACTCCGGCCCGTCCCGAGTGGCGCTGCCGGACGGGCACATATTCAGGATGGAACAGCCAAATCCCGCGGAAACCGCCGCGCGCACGGTTTCATACGAACGCGTCCTGAAGCGCACATGAGGCTGACAAGGCGATATTTCGAACAAGGCCAACAAATACGCCGCCGTCTGCGGCAAATCCAGCAACACCAGCGGCCGAAGCGCCAAATCCGCCAACGAGACCGCTTCTTGCTCCGCCAGCGGGTCTTGTATCGACAGCAAGGCATGACAGGGCACCTTGCAGATACGGCTAACCTCCTCGTCCAAATGAAAGCCGATATCGTAGGTTACGATCAAATCCACCTCGTCGGCCGCCAGCCAGCTGCGCAGTTGCGACTGGTCTCCTTCCCGCAGCTGGATGTCGACTTCGCCTTGACCCTGTATATAACGTTTCAGCACATCCGGCATGAACAAGGCGCCAAACGGCTCAAAACAGCCAATCCGCAATTGAACGGTCCCCGGCCGCGTCAGATTGGCGATGCAACGATTAAACGCCGACTTCGCTTCCAACATATCCTGCGCCGCCAGCATGAACTGCTTGCCCGCCGGAGTGATTTTTACGCCACGCGCCGGGCGGCGTTCAAAAATCCGAAACCCTATTTGGTTTTCCACATGAATGATGGCGCTCAGCAAGGCGGATTTGGAAATCGGTATCGCCTCCGCCGCCGCCGCGATGCTTCCCGTCAATGCCACTTCATAGACATAACGTATTTGTCTAATCGAAATATTCATGTCCCCTCCCCTAAGCTGGCATTTGGGAGCCTGTTGAAAGTCTGCCGTGCTTCAGCGGCGTAACAGGCTCTTACACATAAAAACAGCGCAACTTGCCGCGAAAAATGCGTTTTTCCGCGCCGCCTCGTTTGCTTACCATCATCGCAAAACAACACCACCGCCCAGTCATGCCATAGCGGCCACGCCGCACCTTACCTTGGGGGCTTAGTATGTCATCCATCCACACACTCCCGCTGGCGGACGCGTCGCCGCTCTGCCGGCTGAACGTGCAAAACATGACCAGCCGCTACGCCGCGGCAAGCCTTTCTCCGCTTGAAGTCGCGGAAGCGGCGCTGGCCAGGGCGTCGGCAGTCCAAGACCGATACAACGCCTTCGCTTTTATCGACAGCGCCGGCGCGCTCGACGCCGCCGCCGCGGCCGATGAGCGTTGGCGGCGGGGGCGTCCCTTGTCTCCCATCGATGGCGTGCCCGCCACGATCAAGGACATCGTTCAAGTGCAAGGCTGGAGCGTGCGCTATGGCAGCCGCAGCAGCAGCACGGCGGTTTGCGGCAGCGACGCTCCGTCGGTTGCTCGCTTGCGCGCCGCCGGCGCCGTCTTGCTGGGCATGACGACCATGCCGGAATTCGGCTGGAAAGCCGTCACCGATAATCCGCTTCACGGGATTACGCGCAATCCGTGGGGGCCTGAACTGACGCCGGGGGGCTCTTCCGGCGGCGCGGCCGTGGCCGCCGCGGCCGGCGCGGGCGTATTGCACCTGGGGACGGATGGCGGCGGGTCCATTCGCATCCCGGCGGCCTTCTGCGGTCTGGTTGGACACAAACCCAGCTTTGGCCGGGTGCCGGCCTATCCCGGCAGCGCCTTCGGCACCTTGGCGCATATCGGGCCAATTGCGCGCTGCGTCGGCGATGTCAGCGCCATGCTGGACGCGATGAGCGGCCGCGACTTGCGTGACTGGCATCAGCCCATCGGCGGCGAGCCCTCTTTCCCTCCCTTGGCGCTAAGCAGGGCCAGAGTGGCTTACTGGTCCACCCCGGCCTGCGGCCAACTGCAAGCGGAAGTGGCCGCGGTCATAGAGCGGGCCTTGGATCTGGTGCGCTCATTGGGAGTGGAGATCCAGCCATTCGAACTGCCCGATATCGATCTGCTCGATGTTTTCCAAAAACACTGGTTCAGCGGCGCGGCCAACCGCCTGTCCATGGTGGAGCCGGCTCTGCGCGGGCAACTGGACCCTGGCTTTGTCGCAATAGCCGAGCGCGGCCAGGCCCTGAGCGCGGCGGACTTGGTTGCGGCTCAAACCCGGCGCGCCGAATTTGGCGCCTTCATGGACCAGACGATGAGCCGGTTCGATCTGCTGCTAGCGCCGGCCACCCCCTTGACGGCCTTCCCCATCGCCTCGCGACAGCCGGCCGGCGATGGCGCTGCCTGGACAGAGTGGGCGGGTTTCAGCTTCCCGCTCAATCTAAGCCAGCATCCCGCCTGCGTCGTCCCCTGCGGCCTGAGCTCGGAAGGCAAGCCGGTTGGGCTGCAATTCATCGGCGCGCGCGGGGCGGACCGGCAATTGCTGTCGCTGGCCGGTCAGTTTGAATCGCTGGGCGCCTTTCCCCACTTATTAGACTCAGGAGCCGAATATGTCCGCTGAACCTCTCCTAGCCGACGACTGGCGCGCCCTGGCCAAGGCACTGCCCTTGGAACAGGGGCTGTTCATTGACGGGGACTTTCGTCAGGCGCGTTCCGGCCGGCGCTTCGCCAGCGTCAATCCAAGCAATGGCGAAACCCTGGCCGAGCTGCCCAGCGCCGATGGCCAGGACGTGGATATCGCCGTCAATTCCGCTCGGCGCGCTTTTCAGTCCGGCGTCTGGTCCAGACGACCGCCGCGGGAGCGTATGGCCGTCCTCAATCGGCTTGCCGATTTGATCGAACAACATCAACGCACTTTCGCTTTGCTGGACTGCCTGGACATGGGCAAGCCAATTAGCGAGATGCTGACGGTGGACGTGCCCCTGAGCGTACAATGCCTGCGCTTTACCGCGGAATCCATCGACAAGGTACTGGGCACGGTGGGAGCAACCGCCAGCCACATCCATAGCTTTGTGCTGCGCCAACCCTTGGGCGTGGTGGCTTGCGTGGTGCCCTGGAATTACCCCTTGCTGATGAGCTGCTGGAAGATCGCGCCCGCGCTGGCGGCCGGCAACTCCGTGGTGCTCAAGCCGGCGGAAGAGTCTCCGCTCAGCGCTTTATGGCTGGCCAAGCTCTTCATTGAGGCGGGCGCCCCGCCCGGGGTACTCAATGTGCTGACCGGCGATGGACCTGGCTGCGGCCGGCCGTTGGCCTTGCATCAGGATGTCGACAAGATCGCCTTCACCGGTTCGGCGGAAGTGGGCAAGCTGATGCTGTGCTACGCGGGCCAGTCCAATATGAAGCAACTGTCCTTGGAGTGCGGCGGCAAATCCCCCCATGTGATTTTGGCCGATGTCCAGGACCTGGAGGCCGCCGCGCGTTGGGCGGCCATGGGCGTATTCGGCAATCAAGGCCAGATCTGCTGCGCCGGCTCCCGCCTGCTGGTGGAACAAAGCATTCTTCCCGATTTTCTCGAAGCCTTCCTAAACGCCGCGCGCGCGCATCACATCCCGGGAGACCCGCTGGACCCCGCCACCAGCATGGGCCCGCTGGTGAGCCGCGGCCAGCAGCGGCGCGTGCTGGATTACATTGAGCTGGGCCGGCAGGCCGGTGCGCAATGCCTGCTGGGCGGCGACACCCCGCGCCATCTGGACCACGGCGCCTACGTCAACCCCACCGTGTTCGCCGGCGTGAACAACGGCATGCGCATAGCGCGAGAAGAGATTTTCGGCCCAGTGGCCTGCGTGATGCCGGTATCCGGCTTGGACCAGGCCATCGCCATCGCCAATGACAGCCCCTTTGGCCTGGC
Source organism: Chromobacterium sp. Rain0013 (assembly GCF_015291765.1). Classification (NCBI taxonomy): domain Bacteria; kingdom Pseudomonadati; phylum Pseudomonadota; class Betaproteobacteria; order Neisseriales; family Chromobacteriaceae; genus Chromobacterium; species Chromobacterium sp. Rain0013. The sequence goes on along the minus strand of NZ_CP031514.1, from coordinate 2,777,403 downwards.
GGCGGGCATCTGGACCCAAAACCTCAACCATGCGCATCGCTTCGCGCGCGAGGTAGAAGCCGGCATGGTCTACGTCAACAGCTATATGGACGGCGATATGCAACTGCCGTTCGGCGGCTGGAAAGAGTCCGGCAATGGCCGCGACAAATGCTTTGACGCCTTGCTGGCCTACACCCAGACCAAGGGGGTGTGGATGACGCTGAACCAGGAGCAATAGGACAACAGAACGCCGACCATCGGAACAAGCCGGCGCCGCAACGTAAAACCGAGGAGAAAACATCATGACCAGCACGGCAAATCGCCATCCTACCGGCCATCTTTTGTATCCCTTCGCCAATGCCAGCCATATTGCCGCGCATCCGCCGCTGCGGATCGATCGCGCTTCGGGTTGCCATGTCTTCGATCAAGCCGGGAAACGCTATCTAGATGGGCAAGGCGGCTTGTGGAATGTCAACGTCGGGCACGACCATCCAGAAATCAAGGAGGCCATCACCCAACAATTAAACCAGCTGGGTTTTTATTCGATTTTTGGCGGCACCACCACGCAGCCGGCCATGGCGCTGGCTGAGCGTTTATGCCGGATGACCGAGCCCGAAGGCATGAGCGCCGCCTTTTTCTCTTCCGGCGGCTCGGAAGCCAATGAAGCGGCGTTTAAACTGGCCCGCCAGTACTGGCGGCAATGCGGCGAGCCTGAGCGCCATAAAATCATCTCGCTGAAGCAGGCTTACCACGGCGTGACCCTGGGAGCCTTGTCGGCGAACGGCAGCACCGCTTATCGCCAGGCTTACGAACCCTTGCTGGCGGGCTTCAGCCAAGTGGACACCCCCCATCTATACCGCAACCCCTACACCGACGATTCAGAAACCCTAGGCCGCTTATGCGCGCAATTGCTGGAGCGGGAAATCCTCCATCAGGGCCCCGGCACCGTGGCGGCCTTCATTGCCGAGCCGGTGCAAGGCGCCGGCGGGGTCATTGTCCCGCCCCCCAATTATTGGCCCTTGGTGCGCGAGGTGTGCGACCGCTATCGCGTGCTCCTGATCGCGGACGAAGTGGTCACCGGTTTCGGCCGCATTGGAAACCTGTTCGGCAGCCGGCATTGGGGGGTAAAGCCGGACATCATGGTATTCGCCAAGGGAATCAACAGCGGCTACATCCCGCTGGGGGCCACCTTGATGAATCAAAGAGTGGAGTCGGCATTTCACTCAAGCGACGCCCGCCAGTTCAGCCCGGCGGCCTTCTATCACGGCAACACTTATGCCGGCCATCCGCTGGCCTGCGCGGCGGCGCTGGCCAATCTGGAGATCATCGAAAGGGAAAACCTGACGGAAAACGCGGCCAAGGTAGGCGGTCATTTATTGGAGCGCCTGAAAAGCATAAAGGGCAAGCATCCCCATATGGGTGATGTCCGCGGCTTGGGCCTGATGATAGGCGTGGAACTGGTGGCCGACCCCGTCGGCAAACAGCCTTTTGATCTGGACCTGGGCTTCGGCGCGTATATCTCCGATTACTGCCGTCGACACGGGGTGTTGATACGCAATCTGGCGGACACTTTCATCATTTCTCCGCCCTTGACGCTGAGCATGGAGCAGGCCGAGCTCATCGCGAATACCTTCGAGCAAGCCATCGAAGCCGCGGAGAAAGCCTTGCTACGGTAACCCGCATGGAGATCAAGCGGCTTGCATAGACAACAATAGCCGGCCCCAAGAGCCTGTTAACGACGCGCAGCAGACTCCCTGCAGGCTCAAAGAACTTGCCGGCAATAAGACCCGCTGACAAAACCCCTGATCCTGAGTTGCGCCGACTTGTCGTACGCCTGGTACTGCCTGCGTCGGCGCGCCTTGGCTCAGGTACGCTGCGCGGTTTTGTTTGCGGCGCTAAAGGAGAATCATGATGGCAGGATATCCCCCGTTCCCCGTAACGGAGCCCGCGCAGCCCCTTCCCTACGCCGGATCGCTACGCCGAGTGTTATCGCTGCCGGCGCTGACTTTGTTTGGCCTAGTCTATATGGTGCCCTTGACCGTATTCACCACCTATGGCGTGGTCACTCAAGTCACCGGCAGCCGCACCGCCTTGGCTTATCTGCTCACCTTGCTGTCCATTTTTTTCACCGCGCTGTCTTATAGCCGCATGGTCGACCGCTACCCGGTTGCAGGCTCGGCCTATTCTTATGCCCGTAAAAGCTTTGGTCCGGTGACGGGCTTTCTGGCAGGCTGGTCTTTATTGCTCGATTACCTGTTTTTACCCATGATCAATTACCTGGTGATCGGCATCTACCTGCATCAAAGCTTTCCTCAAGTGCCGGCCTGGGGCTTTATCGTGACGATGATCGCGCTGGTCACGCTGTTGAATGTGCTGGGCATTCAATCAGTGTCGCGTTTCGGCAATGTGCTGATAGCCGCGCAGCTAGTCTTTGTTCTGGTGTTTGTCGGGCTGGCGGCCCGGCAGATCATGACTCAGACCAGCGTGGATCTGCTGGCGCCCTGGCAGGGGGACGGCAGCGCCATCGGGATGGCGCCGGTGCTGGCCGGCGCGGCCATTTTGTGTTTGTCCTTTCTAGGCTTTGACGCGGTGTCCACTTTGGCGGAAGAGGCGCGGGAACCGCGCCGCGACATCCCGCGGGCCATCATCATCACGACAATAGGAGCGGGACTGCTGTTCATCCTGCTGGCGGCCATCAGCCAGCTGGCTTTCCCCGGCAGCAGGTTCCAGCATGTGGACTCAGCCGCCAATGAGGTGATGCGGCGCATCGCCGGCCCCTATTTCGTCAGTTTTTTCACCGCCAGCTATGTGGCCGGCGCCTTTGGATCGGCACTGGCCTCCCAAGCCTCGGTCTCGCGCATTTTGTACAGCATGGGCAGGGATCGTGTCTTGCCGCACCGGATCTTTGCCGGCCTGTCACAACGCTTCAACACCCCGATCTGGTCGATACTCGTGGTATCCCTCTGTTCCATGCTGGCGCTGGTGATCGATTTGGCCACCCTGGCCTCCCTGATCAGTTTCGGGGCTCTGGTGGCGTTCTCGGTGGTCAACCTGGCGGTGATCAAAACCTATCTGCTGGATGGCAAACCGCATCCGTTTAGCGCCTGGCTGCGTTATGGCTCGCCCGCGGCGATTGGATTTGCCTTGACGCTCTGGCTGTGGACCAGCCTGTCCGCGCTCACCTTGCAAATCGGCCTGGGCTGGCTCGCCGCGGGCGTGGCGTATTTGCTGTGCCTGACGCGCGGCCTGCGCAAAGCCGTGCCCACGGTTCAATTCGACAACAGCGAGTCTTGAGCGAAGGCGGGCGCCCCACGCCCGCCCCCGCCTAAAATGACATGGCAATCATCAGCTATGCTCATACTCTTGCGCCTCGGTTTCATTAGCCACAGAATGCATGGCATACATCCCCCGGAGCCGGCATGAACACCCTCGCAACCCCTCAACTGGACACCATTCCGCAACGCATCGCCGCCCTGCGCGCCGCCATGAAGAACGCCGGAGTCGACGCCTGTCTGGTGCCCTCGTCCGATCCCCACCTGTCGGAGTATCTGCCGGCGCGCTGGCAAGCCCGCCAATGGCTGTCCGGCTTCACCGGCTCCATGGGCACGCTGATCGTCACCCACAACTTCGCAGGCGTCTGGGCCGACAGCCGGTACTGGGTGCAAGCCGAGGCCGAACTGGCCGGCAGCGGCATTCAGCTGGTCAAGATCGTCAGCGCAGCCAGCGCCGACCACCTTGGCTGGATCTCCAAGACGCTGAGCGCCGGCCAGACGCTGGCGGTGGACGGCGATTCGCTGGGCCTGGCCGCTGCCAAAGCGCTGCAAGCCGCGCTGGAACAGGCTGGCGCTCGCTTGCGCACCGACCTGGATCTGATAGACGTCATCAACCCGCAGCGCCCGCCGCTGCCGGACGCGCCGGTGTATCAACATGAGGCGGCGTTTGCGCCGCAAAGCCGCGCGGACAAGCTGGCGCGCTTGCGCGCCGCCATGGCCGAAGCCCGCGCCGATTGGCACTTCCTGTCCACGCTGGACGACATCGCCTGGAGCTTCAATCTGCGCGGCAGCGACGTCAACTACAACCCGGTGTTCATCAGCCATGCGCTGCTGGGCCGGCAACAGGCCATCCTCTTCGTCGGCGAAGGCAAGGTTTCCGCCGAACTGCGCGCCCAACTGGCGGCCGACGGCGTCGAAGTCCAGCCCTACGCCCAGGCCAAGCCGGCGCTCGGCGCGCTGCCGGCCGGCGCCAGCCTGCTGCTGGACCCGCGCCGCGTCACCCTGGGCTTGCGCCAGGCGGTTAATCCGGTAGCCCGCGTGATCGAGGCGATCAATCCCAGCACCTTGTTCAAATCCTGCAAAACGCCGGAAGAAGCCGCTCATATCCGCGGTGCGATGGAGCAGGACGGCGCGGCGCTGTGCGAGTTCTTCGCCTGGTTCGAAAGCGAGGTTAACCGCAGCCGCGTCACCGAGCTGACCATAGACGCGGAAATCACCGCCGCGCGCGCGCGTCGCCCCGGCTTCGTGTCGCCTAGTTTCGGCACCATCGCCGGCTTCAACGCCAACGGCGCGCTGCCGCACTATCACGCCACCGAGGCCGCCCACAGCGAAATCAAGGGCGACGGCCTGCTGCTGATCGACTCAGGCGGTCAATACCTGGGCGGCACCACCGACATCACCCGGGTGCTGGCGGTCGGCACGCCGTCCGCCGAGCAAAAGCGCGACTTCACCCTGGTTCTGAAAGGCACCATAGGCCTGTCCATGGCGCATTTCCCGCGCGGCACACTGTCGCCGATGCTGGACGCTCTGGCGCGCGCGCCGCTGTGGCAGCACGACATCGACTTCGGCCACGGCACCGGCCACGGCGTCGGCTACTTCCTCAATGTTCACGAAGGCCCGCAGAGCATTTCCCGCGCGGTGCCGGACGCCAATATGGCGATGCAGGAAGGCATGGTCACCTCGATCGAACCCGGCGTCTACCGGCCCGGCCGCTGGGGCGTGCGCATAGAGAACCTGGTGCTGAACGTGGCCTCGTCGCAAAATGAATTCGGCGACTTCCTGCGCTTCGAAACCCTGACCCTATGCCCTATCGACACCCGCTGCCTGGACTTCAACCTGCTATCCCGCGCCGAGGTGGACTGGCTGAACCAGTACCATGCCGAGGTGCGCGCGCGCTTGCTGCCGCTGGTGGACGGCGCGGCGCGCGAATGGCTGCTGGCCAATACTGAAACCATCTAGACCCCTCGCTGCCCGGGCGCTCCCGCGCCTGGGCCATTCACATGCTTGATCGACTCAACGACCTACGCCTCTTCCTTGACGCCGCCCAACTGGGCAGTTTCTCCGCCGCCGGCCGCAAGCAGGGCCTATCCCCCGCCGCCGCCAGCGCCTGCATCCAGCGGCTGGAAGCGGCGCTGGGCAGCCGCTTGTTCCAACGCACCACTCGCCAACTGCGGCTGACCGAGGCAGGAGAAATCTTCCGCGACCACTGCCAGCGCGCGCTGGACACCCTGCAGCAAGGCCAGGACCGGCTGCAGCGGGAACAAAGCGAACTCAGCGGCCTGATCCGGCTGTCAGCGCCGTCGGATCTGGGCCGACACGCCTTGCTGGACTGCCTGGACGAATTCCGTCGCCTGCATCCGGCGGTGCATTTCGCCCTGCAACTGGACGACACCCCGGCCGATTTGATCGGCGAAGACATCGACATCGCCATCCGCTACGGCCAGCCGGCGGACAGCAGCCTGATCGCGCGCGAACTGGCCGCCAGCCGCCGCGTGGTCTGCGCCGCGCCGGCGCTGCTCGCGCGCACCGGCACGCCCCGCCATCCGCGGCAGCTGGCCGAACTGCCGACGCTGACTCTGGTCACCGGCGACGGGCCGATGCATGAATGGCCTTACCGCGAGCACGGACAGCGCCGCGCGCTGCGGCTGGAACGCGCGCAGCAGAGCAACGACGGCGAGGTGATCCGCCGCTGGGCGCTGCAAGGCCAGGGCTTCGCCTACAAATCGCTGCTGGACATCGCCGACGATCTGCGCCAAGGCCGCCTGCTCACGGTGCTGGACGAGTACTTCACCGACAGCGCGCCGCTACACCTGCTTTACCCCGTCCAGCGCGGCCAACCGCTGCGCATCCGCCGGCTGATCGACTTCCTGCGCGAGCGGCTGTCGGCGCTGCCGGCTACCACCCTGCTGCCGGAGGCCGGCTCCCAATTGTAAAAAAACCGCGGCGCGGCCAATGGCCGTTCCGCGGTTTTAGGGTGCGTCTCATGGCTCGGCGGTTCAGTCCGCCGGCACCTTGTCCACCTGCAGCGCGAAGCGCGCGATCTCGTCCTTGCGCATGAAGGCGACGCCTGCATGGCTCTGCGCGTAGCGGATGAATTGCTCCAAGGCCTTGACCCGCGTCGGCGAGCCGGAAATGCGGTCGTGGGTGCTGATCGACATCATCCGCCGCCGCGAACCGGCCTCTGCATACAGCACGTCAAACTCAGCCTTCAAATCGGACAGGTAAGCCTCGTTGCTCAAAGCCGGCGAATCAAAACGCACGATGTCGTTGTTGCGCAAGGTATAAGGCACCACCACGAAGGGCTTGCCCTTGACCGGCACCGTGAACGGCTCGTCTCGGCTGACGTTGTCGATGTGATAGAGAAAGCCCAGTTGCTGCAGAATGCCCAGGGTATTGGGCGTGCCGCGCAGCCAGAAGGCGTTGAAGCCCACCGGACGCGCGCCGGTGGCGCGCTCTATGCTGGCGATATTGGCGCGATAGGCCGCCTCTTCCTGCTCCGGCGTCATCGAGTACTGCGGTTCCCAGGTCTGGCCGTGCGCCGCCGCTTCATGGCCGCGCGCCACGATCTCGCGCGCCAGCTGCGGGCTGCGATCCACCGCCTGCCCCACCATGTGCGAAGTCACCTTCACGCCAGTGCGATCCCACAGGTCCAACAACCGCGGAATGCCCTCCTTGACGCCGTAGTCGTACCAACTTTGCATCGGCAAGTCCGCGTACTTGGGGTCCAGCGGTGGAAACGGCCCGCTGGCGCCGCGCTCCGGCTGAGCGCCGGCCTCGAACTGCATGGAAATCGAAATCGCCAGGCGCGCGCCGTTCGGCCAGAAGGCGCCGCCGCTTGCTGTATTTGCCGTCATCTTGCTTGCTCCAGTCGCCGCCAGCGCCGCGCCGTGCGCCAGCATCAGCGCGGTGCCGCCCGCGGCCGCGCCGGCCAGGAACTGGCGACGATTGATGGGTAGGGTATCGGACATCTCAAGTCCTCTTGTTCTCTTCGGCGCGGCCTACAACAAGGCCCCGCCCTCCACGTCCAGCACCGAGCCGGAGATGAAACCATTGGCCATCGCCAACAGATAGGCTTGCGCCAGTTCCGGCGGCTGGCCGACGCGGCCGACGGGCAGGCCCTGCCCGATGCGCGCCAGCGTCGCCTGGCGCGCGGCGGAGCCGGCTTCGCCCCACAACTCGGTGTCCACCACGCCGGGGCTGACCACGTTGACGCGGCGCGGCGCCAGTTCCTTGGCCAGATTCTTGGCCGCCGCCTCCAGCGCGGCGTTGACCGTGCTCTTCAGCAAACCGCCGCTGGAATACTTGCGCGCCAACAAGCCGGAGGTGAAGGTCACCGACGCCCGCTCCGTCAGATAAGGCAAGGCTTCCCGCACCGCCAGCAGGCTGCCGAACAGCTTGACGTCGAAAGTCTGCCGCAACGCTTCCTCGCTCAGCTCGCCCAGCGCCGGCGCGCCAACCCGCGCGCCGGCGGTCAGCACCAAGTGATCGATGCGGCCGATATCTGCGAAGGCCCGGGCCAATGTCAGACTGTCGGTCATGTCCGCCTGAATCCCCTCGCGGTCCTCCTCGGATTGGACGGTACGCCCCAGCACATAGACCCGAGCGCCGGCCGCCACGGCCGCGTCCGCCACCGCCCGGCCGATGCCGGAGCCGCCGCCCAGTACCGCCACGGTCTGGCCGTGGAAAGAAAAGGCCGCCGCGTTCATGGCTTCACCACGCCCAATTGCTGCATCAGGGTCAGATTGTCTTCCAGGTGCCAGTTCTCGGCGATGCGGCCGTTCTTGACCCGGTAGAGGTCGAAAGCCTGGAATTCCACCGGCTGGCCCTGGCCTTGCACGTCGCCGAAGCGGCCGCTGAAATGGCCCTGGAAATGCAGGCGCAACGCGACGCGGTCGCCGGCCAGCACCATATCGGTGACGTCCACCTTCAAATCCGGCACCGCGGCGCGGAACTGGCGCGAAGCCTGCAAGGGGCCGGCCACGCCCTGCTGGCGGCCGGCGGGCAAGGTGTGGTCGACAAAGTCGGGGTCCAACGCCAGCTCGGCGTAGCGCGGATCGCCGCTGTTCCAGAACGCCGCGTAGCGCAGCGCGGCCAGTTTCATCGCCGCCGCGCTGCCGGCCGGGCGGTCAGCCCACACTCTCGCGGGCTGCGGCAGGTTTTCCGCCGCGCCGGCGAAGGCCGCGGACAAGGCCAGGCCGAAGCCCAGCGCCAAGGTCAAAGCTTTCATCATCGTCTCCCGATTGCGGCGTCGCCAACACAGCGACACCGGACCAGCACATTGTGTCGCCGGCCATGGGATTTGATAATTGGCTCTATATTTGTATGATCTGCTTGTTCAATTTGAAAATAGGCGTAAAAAAAGGCGAAGCTCCAGCGCTTCGCCTTTCTCAAAGAAGCTGTTTACGCAGGTTCTTAGCCGCCGGTGCCGCCCACGGTCAGCCCGCCGTCTATGCGCAGCGTGGGCTGGCCCACGCCCACCGGCACGCTCTGCCCTTCCTTGCCGCAAACGCCCACGCCCTGATCCAGCTGCAGATCGCTGCCTATCATGCTGACGTAGTTGAGCACGTCGGGACCGTTGCCTATCAGGGTAGCGCCCTTGACCGGGTAGCTAAGCTTGCCGTTTTCGATGCGCCAGGCTTCCGACGCCGAGAACACGAACTTGCCGCTGGTGATGTCCACCTGACCGCCGCCAAAGTTGACCGCGTACAGGCCATCCTTGACCGAGGCGATGATTTCCTGCGGATCGTGCTGGCCGGCCAACATATAGGTGTTGGTCATCCGCGGCATCGGAATATGGGCGTAGGACTCGCGGCGGCCATTGCCGGTGGCGCCCACCTGCATCAGCCGCGAATTCATCGCGTCCTGCATATAGCCCTTAAGCACGCCGTCCTCTATCAGCACGGTGCGCTGGGTGGGGTTGCCCTCGTCGTCTATCGCCAGCGAGCCGCGGCGCTCCTCCATGACCCCGTCATCCACCACCGTGACGCCCGGCGCCGCCACACGCTGGCCGATCTTGCCGGAGAAAGCGGAAGTGCCCTTGCGGTTGAAGTCGCCTTCCAAACCATGGCCTATCGCCTCGTGCAACAGCACGCCGGGCCAGCCCGGGCCCAACACCACGGTCATCTGCCCCGCCGGCGCCGGACGCGAGTCCAGGTTGGTCAAGGCCTGATGCACCGCCTGGCGCGCATAGCGCTCCAACACCTCGTCGTCGAAGTAGGCCAGGTCGAAGCGACCGCCGCCGCCGCTGGAGCCCTGCTCGCGGCGGCCGTTTTGCTCGGCGATCACCATCACCGACACCCGCACCAGCGGCCTCACATCAGCCGCGCGCACGCCGTCGTGGCGCGCCACGTAAACCACATCGTATTCGCTGGCCATGCCGGCCATCACCTGGATCACCCGCGGGTCCAGCGCCCGGGCCATCCGTTCCACCTTTTCCAGCAAGGCCACCTTGGCCGCCGCCTCCAGACTGTGACAAGGGTCCAGCGCCGGATACAGCGGTTTAGGCGCTCGCGGCGTTTGCCGTCCGGCGGAACCGTCGCCGCCCGCCTGGCCGATGGCGCGCACCGCGTCGGCGGAACGGCTCAGCGCTTCCAGGCTGATGGCGTCGGAATACGCGAAGGCGGTCTTGTCGCCAGCCACGGCGCGCACGCCCACGCCTTGATCAATGCTGAAACTGCCGGACTTGACGATACCCTCTTCCAGGCTCCAGGCCTCGCTGCGGGTGTATTGAAAATAGAGGTCGGCGTAATCGATGGCGTGGTGGCGCATGCGCGCCAGCGTGGCCTCCAAAGCCGCCTCGTCCAGGCCGTAAGGCTTGAGCAGCAGGCTGTCTGCCGCGGAGAAAGCATCTTGCATAATGTCGGGTTCTTTCACGCGAGTACGCGGTGCGCCAGCGCCGGCAGGCGGGTGCGCACCGACTGGATCAATGTCGGGTCTATTTCGGCGAGGATCACGCCCTCGCCCTTGTCTATTTCCGCCAGCACGCGCCCCCACGGATCGATAATCATCGAATGGCCGTGGGTCTTGCGGCCGTTGTCGTGTTCTCCGCCCTGCGCGGAGGCCAGCACATAGCTCTGGTTCTCGATCGCGCGCGCGCGCAGCAGCGGCTCCCAATGCGCCTCGCCGGTGGTGGCGGTGAAGGCTGCCGGCAGAATCATCAGATCATAGGGCGACAGCTGGCGGAACAGCTCGGGGAAACGCAGATCGTAGCAGATACCGAAGGCCATCTCGGCAAAGCCGAGGTCCGCCTTCACCGGCTGCTCGCCCGGCCGGATGGTATTGGATTCGCAATACGTCTCTCCCAGGCCGGAAAAGCCGAACAGGTGGATCTTGTCGTAGCGGGCCCGTACCTCGCCATTCGGGTCGAACAGCAAGGTGGTGTTCAGCACCCTCTGCGGCTCCGGGCTGCGCAAGGGCACGGTGCCGGCCGCCAGCCACACGCCGTTCTCGCTCGCCATCCGCGCCAGCGCCCGCTGGATGGGGCCGTCGCCGTAGGCCTCGCACACAGCCACCTTGTCGGTTTCCTGTTTTCCCATCAGGCAAAAGTACTCGGGCAAGACCACCAGCCGCGCGCCTTTGGCGGCGGCTTCCGCCACCCAATGCGCGGCGCGCTGCAAATTGGCCGTCACGTCGGAGCCGGACACCATCTGCACCGCCGCCGCCAGGAATTTTTGCTTCATGGTTTTCCCCCTTTGTTCTGATGTATCGGACCGATCGCCGTGCGCACCACTTTAGGATCCCGCAGCGAACCGCTCACTTCGTAATCCACCGACAAGATGCGTCCCACCGGATCGCGCAGCACTTTCTGCGCCGCCAGCGTGGCGATGCCCACCACCGGATTGAGCAAGGCCGCGCCCGCCGCCAACGCCACGCTTTCCGCCAAGCGCGGCATCACATGAACTTTCAGCGTCTGGGTTTCCTTGCCCAGATCCAGCTCTCCGGAAATCGCCACGTCGGCGCCCGGCCCCTTCATTTCCACCTTGGGAGACGTGAACAGGCCGTTCCGCGCCTGCGCCTCGCCTTTCAGGCTATCAAAGGCGAAACCGTCGCTGAACACATCGGTGAAGTCCAAACGGATGCGACGCGGCAGCGATTGCAAACTGAGCGCGCCCAACAGCTTGACCACGCCCGGATCCACTTTGGCGAAGCGCCCATCCTTGAAGTCTAGCGCCAATTCGCCGGACACCTTGGCCAAATCCAGATCGCCCAAGCCCCCGGGCCAATTCAAGCGGCCGCTGAGCGAGCCTTGGCCGTTCCGGAAAATCTCGCCCTGGCCCAGCCGCGCCAGCAGCTTGCCGGCGTCGCTGACATTCAATTCAAAACGGGCGTCGACATTGCCGGCGCCGCGCGCATCCGAACGCACCGTGGCTTTCAGCGTGCCGTCGTTGGTCGTCAGCCGCAACGGCGCCATCTGCCAGACGCTGCCGTCGCGACGCGCTTCCAGTTCCAGCCGCCCCACCGAGCGCCCCTGCAACACCAATTCGCCAACGCGCACCTTCATCTCTGGCAGCTTGCGGTTCAGCATTGAGGTCTCGCCGCCGGACTTGGCCTCGGTCGCGCCCTCCTTCTTGTCCGCCGGCAACGTCAAGGCCAGTCGGCTCAGATTGGCTTGCAACAAACCGTTGCCTTCCGGCCGATAGCTGGCGTCGCCGCTCATCTCGTTGGAGCGTAGCTGTATGGTCCAAGCCTTGGACAATTCACGGTTGCCCAGCCGGGCATTGACCTTGTGCAGGCTCAGGCCCGGCAATGCCAACTCCGGCGTTTCCAACTCCAGCTGCAAGGCAGGCAAAGCCGACAAGGCTCCCGGCCCGCCGCCTCCGCTGGATTGCGCTGCGCCGTCGGCCAGTTTCAACCAATCATCCAACACCACCCGGGGCTGCGCCACCCGCACCGTCAGTCCGGACGCCGCCGGCTCGCCCGGCGCGCGTCCCACGCCCAAGGCGCCGGCCTGCAAGTCGCCGTGCTCGTTCAAACGCAAGCGTCCGCCTAGCATGCCGTCCAGGCTGAAATCCAGCCGCAGGGTCTGCGCGCCGCGCATCTGCTGCGGCCGCAACTGTAGTTGCAGCGGCAAAGCCGTCGCCGCGGCCTTGGCCAAGGGCGGCGGCAAGTCGAAGGCGGTGCCCTGCAGGTCCGAGGCCACCGTCAGGCTCTCAAGACCTTGCTTGACGACGAACTGCGCGCGATAGCCGGACTTGCCCGCCGCTTGCTCCGCCAGGGCTGGCAGATATTGCTTCAATACTTGGCGAGAATCAGCCTGGCCTGCCAGTTCGAAACGCATGCGCTTGTCGGCTCCGGTGCTGGCCTTCAACTGGAACGCGCCGCCGAAGCCGCTGAACTGCAGGCCGGGGCTGTCCACGCCGCGCTCGGTGAAGGTCAACCGGCCGCGGGCCTTGCTCAGCGGAGGAATCGGCAAGGATTTGAATTGCAGGGCGTTGTCGGCAAAATGAAGATCGCCGCGCACCCCCACGCCCTGCTCGCCCGCCAGCGGTATCGCCAGCTTCAGGTCCAGGCTGGCATTCCCGCCGGCTTCGATCTGCCCGGTAAAACCGTCCAGCCAGCCGTCTACCGGGCTTTGCGTGGTGAAGGCCAGCATGCGCTGCAGGCGGTCGGCCGCGCGGCCCTCCACCGCCAGCATCGGCACGTCGGCGCCCAGATTGTTTATCACCGCCTTGACGCCGCTCAGCGGCACGCCCACCGTCGTGGCGCGGCGCGCGTTCACTTCCATCCGCTCGTTGCGGAACAGCAGTTGGGCGTCGATGTCGTCGATGCGAGGCCAGCCGGGCTGGTAACTGAGGCGCGCCCGTTCCACCTCGGCCTCCACCAGAAACTCGCCGCCCTTGCCGCCCGCAAAAGGGAACTGGTCCAGATCGCCGCGCAGCTTCATCGTAGCCTGACGCAGCTGCCCGCCTTGCAAGGCCTGGCGCAGCCAGCGCAAAGTGTGCTCGCCCACTTCATGCGGCAGGTATTCCGCCACCCTGGCCGCCGGCACCCCGGCGATGCTGGCGCGCAGATCCGCGATGCCTGCGCCTCCGCCCTGATGCCGATAGCTGCCTTGCAGGCTGCCGGATAGATCCGCGTTGGAGAAGGCGACCTGACGGAAGTCCAAAGCCACCGCCTGCCCCTGCCGCTGCCAGCCCACATCGGCGGTCAGCTTGTCGAAAGCCAGCGGCGAGACGAACACCGACGGATAGCTAACCTGGGACTTCCCGGTATCCAACTGCAAGCGGCCGCCCTTTTCATCAAAGCTGATCGCGCCGCTGACCCCGGCCACGCCAGGCAGTTCATCAAACGGCTGCCAAGCCAGCTTTTCAAAACGGGACTTGAGTTTGAAGGCCCTGGGCGCTTCCAGCGCGCCTTTCCAGCTGACGGTCAGGTCGTGCAAGGCGCCGCTGGGCGAAAAGCGCGCGAACAGCGGGTTGCGATCGGCGCCCAGCGCGTGGATGAAGGGCGTTAGATGGCTGAGGTCGACGTTGTCCAGCGTCAGTTGACCGAAGCCCTGCTCACCGTAGCGCCACTCGCCGTCGATATTGGAGTTGTCGAAAGCCAGCCCGCTGGCGCTGGCCAGGCTCAGCCGGCTGGCCTTGACCTTATAGCTGCCGCTGAGCTGACGCGTCAGTTGCAACTCGCCTTGCAGACGCGGCAACACCAGTTCGTGCGAATCCGGGGGCGTGTAGGCGGCGTCGTGGACGTTGACGCTGGCTTTCAAGGCGTCGATGGCGCCGTCGGAGAAGGACATTTCCACCGTGCCGCTGCCCTCTCCGCTGCGCAACATGCCCAGCTGCTGCAAATAGCGCGTCCACGAACCCGCCCGGGCGCCGTCCAGCGCCACTTTGATCGAGCCCGACCACTGCTGCCAGGCGGCGATGTCGTCGCCGCGCCAGGAAGCGGTCAAATCGAAACCCTTGCCCAGTGACGCCGCCGGCTGGCCGGAAAGCTTCAGTCCGTGGCCGAACAGACCCGCGCTCAGTTTGAGCTGGCCCTGACTCAGGTCCAGCCTCGGCAGCCCCAGCAGTTCATCCTGCCAGCTCAGCCGCGCATCGATGATCTCCAGGCTGGACTGGCGCAGCAGCCAGTTGCCAAGACCGCTGCCCGCGGGGCCGGAACTCAGGTCGAAGCCGTTGAGATAGATCACGCCCTGGCGCGAACGCAGCAGTTCTACCGCCGGCCCCTTGACCACCACGCTGGACAAGCGCGGCTCCAGCGCCAGCAGCGAACGCCACGACGGTTCCAGCGATACCTGGCGCAAGGTCAGCGCCTTGCCGTCCTGCGGATTGGCGATGGTGACACCGCCCAGTTCAAAGCGCGGACCGACGGTCAGCCACTCGCCGGACAGGGCCGCCACCTGCACCGGCCGTCCCAGCGACTGACTCAGATAACGCTCCAGCGGCTGGCGAAACTGGTTCAGATTGGGCAATAACCAAAAAGTGAACGCGCAAAAAGCCACCAGCAGCAGCGTCAAGGCGGTGGCGACGGCCATTCCCAACAGCGCACAGGTCCGTTTCAGGACCTTGACCACATGGATATGGGACAGAACGGAGAATAGCTTTTCCAAATGCGGCAAACCGTTACAATGTGGCCATCAAGAATTGACATGCCGTAGGGGCCTATTATGCCAGCAAACACGGCCGCTGCCATTGCCCGCAGCCGCGAGTTCTCTCACTATCTGCAACGTTTGCTGACCGCCCAGCCCGCCGAGCTGGCCAGGCTGGAAAGCCGGCTGAGCCACCGCTTCGACGCCGCGGAGATGAACGCCTTCGCCGATTGGGAAGCGCTGACCGATGCCGAAAGACTGGCCCCGGCGCTGCGGCGGCTGCGGCAGGCCGTGGTGGCGCGGCTGATCTGCCGCGACCTCAACGGCCTGGCGGATCTGGACGAGGTGGTATCCACCATTAGCGCGCTGGCCGATTTCGCCGTCCAACGGGCCCTGGCCTCCGCGCGCGCCGGCCTCGCCCACTACGGGGAGCCAATAGGCGAGGACAGCGGCGAGGTTCAGCAACTGATCGTCATCGGCATGGGCAAACTGGGCGGAGGCGAGCTCAACGTCAGTTCCGACATCGATCTGATCTTCATCTACCCGGAAAGCGGCGACACCGACGGCGCCTCCCGCGGCGGCCGCTCCATCAGCAACCACGAATACTTCACCCAGGTGGGCAAGCGGCTGATCGCCCTGCTCAACGACGTCACCGCCGATGGCCAGGTATTCCGCGTCGACATGCGGCTGCGGCCCTACGGCGATTCCGGCCCGCTGGCGATGAGCTTCGCCGCCCTGGAAAACTACCTGCTGAGCCAGGGCCGGGAATGGGAACGCTACGCCTGGATCAAGGCCAGGCCGCTCAGCGGCGACGCGGCGGCGCTGGCCGACACGGCGCGCCCCTTCGTTTACCGCAAATACCTGGATTACAGCGCCTACGGCGCGATGCGCGACCTGCACGCGCAAATCCGCCGCGAAGTGGCCCGCCGCGATAGGGCTGAAAACATCAAACTGGGACCGGGCGGCATCCGCGAAGTCGAATTCATCGCACAAGTATTCCAGTTGATACGCGGCGGCCGCGACCGCAGCCTACAACTGCGCGGCACCCGCGAAACCTTGCGCCGGCTGGGCGAGCTGCGGCTGTTGGAGCCCGCCGCCGTCGACGAACTCCTGCAGGCTTACGCCTTCCTGCGCAATCTGGAACATCGGCTGCAATACCTGGACGACCAGCAAACCCAAACCCTGCCCGCCGGCGCCGACAACCGCGCCCGCATCGCCGCCAGCATGGGCTGCGCCGACTGGGACCAGTTCATGAACCGGCTTAACCAGCAGCGCCGCAAAGTCACCCGCCACTTCGAGCAAGTGTTCATCCTGCCCACCGAGGGCGCTACCGACCACCCCCTGGCCGATCTGTGGCGCGACATCGCAGACGAGTTGCCGGTGGAGCGGCTGCGGCGGATGAGCTTCGCCGAGCCGGAACAAGTGGCGCGCCAGTTGCAAAGCCTGGCCCAAGGACAGCGCTACCAGCAGATGCCGTTAAACGGCCGCAAGCAGTTCGACCAACTGATGCCCGCCTTGATCGAGGTCGCCTCCCGCTTCGACAACGCCGATGCCACGCTGACGCGCATCATCGCCTTGATGGAGGCGATCAGCCGCCGCGCATCCTACCTGGCGCTGCTGACAGAATACCCGCAAACCCTGCAACGGCTCGCCTCGCTTTATTCGTCCAGCGCCTGGGTCTCCGGCTACCTGACCCGCCATCCCATCCTGCTGGACGAACTGCTGGACGCGCGCGTGCTCTACGCCACGCCGGACTGGCCACAACTGGCGGAACAGTTGGAACAACAGCTGCGCCAGGCCGACGGCGACGTGGAAGCCAAGATGGACGCGCTGCGCCACTTCCAGCACGCGCAATCCTTCCGCCTGGTGGCGCAGGATTTGGCCGGCATGTGGACGGTGGAGGCGCTGTCCGACCAGCTTTCGCTGCTGGCCGACATCGTGCTGGCCGCCACGCTGCGCCACGCCTGGCTGGACATCCCCAGCCGCCACTGCGACACGCCGCGTTTCACCATCATCGGCTACGGCAAGCTGGGCGGCAAAGAGCTGGGCTACGCTTCGGACCTGGACCTGATCTTCCTCTACGACGACGAGCACCCGGACGCCGCCGAACTGTACTCGCGGCTGGCGCGCAAAATGTCCACCTGGCTGACCAGCGCCACCGCCGCCGGCGTGCTCTACGACATCGACCTGCGGCTGCGCCCCAACGGCGCCAGCGGCCTGCTGGTCAGCTCGGTCAATGCCTTCCGCCAATACCAGGAACAGCAGGCATGGGTCTGGGAACACCAGGCGCTGACCCGCGCCCGCTACGTGGCAGGCGACGCAGACGTCGGCGCCCAATTCGAACAGGAACGCCACGCCATCCTCACCCGCCGGCGCGAGCTTAGCGTGCTGCGCGACGAAGTGCTGGCGATGCGCCAACGCATGCTGGACAGCCACCCCGCCCGCGACGAAGACCCGAAAAACGCGCGCGGCGGCATCATAGACATCGAATTCATCGTCCAATACCTGATCCTGGCCCATGCCCACGCGCTCCCGGCGCTGACCGCCAAC
Organism: Chromobacterium sp. Rain0013; assembly: GCF_015291765.1. Classification (NCBI taxonomy): domain Bacteria; kingdom Pseudomonadati; phylum Pseudomonadota; class Betaproteobacteria; order Neisseriales; family Chromobacteriaceae; genus Chromobacterium; species Chromobacterium sp. Rain0013. The sequence goes on along the minus strand of NZ_CP031514.1, from coordinate 2,760,072 downwards.
GCCGGCAATATCGCCTTGCTGGCCACAGCAGCCGAGGCCGGACTGATCCCCGCCGCCGACGCCGAAGCGGCGCGCAACGCCTATCGTCACTATCGCCGGCTCCAGCACGCCGCCCGGCTCAACGAAAAACAGACGGTCACGCCGGACGCGGCTTTGCAGCAGGACTACAGCCTATGCCGATCGCTGTGGCGGCTCGTATTCGAGCAAGCGCTCAATTTTTCCTGACAAACGGTTCACAGCGTCATAAGGGCGAGATAAACTCATTGGATACGGTCGGACAAGATCCGACCCTATCCGCAAAGCGAAAACACAATATTGGAGAACACCAAGATGTCGATGGCTGATCGTGACGGAAAAATCTGGTATGACGGCGAACTGGTGGACTGGCGCGACGCCACCACCCACGTTCTGACCCACACCCTGCATTACGGCATGGGCGTGTTCGAAGGCGTGCGCGCTTACGAAACCCCCAGAGGTCCGGCCATCTTCCGTTTGGAAGACCACTCCGCGCGACTGTTCCGCTCCGCCAAGATCCTGGGCATGACGCTGCCGTTCACGCCGGAACAGATCAGCCAGGCCCACCTGGACGTGGTCAAAGCCAACGGCCTCAAGTCCTGCTATTTCCGCCCCATGGCCTTCTACGGTTCCGGAAAACTGGGCGTGGCGCCGCTGAAGAACGATGTCCGCGTAATCGTGGCCGCCTGGCCCTGGGGCGCCTACCTGGGCGACGAAGGCCTGGAAAAAGGCATCCGCGTGAAGACCTCCTCCTTCACCCGCCACCACGTCAACATCACCATGTGCAAGGCCAAGGCCAACGGCAACTACATGAACTCCATCCTGGCCAACAACGAAGCCACCGCCGACGGCTACGACGAGGCCTTGTTGCTGGATGTGGACGGTTTCGTGGCGGAAGGTTCCGGCGAAAACATCTTCATCATCCGCAAGGGCAAACTGTACACTCCTGACCTGACCAGCGCGTTGGAAGGCATCACCCGCGACACCGTGGTGCACATCTCCAAGGAAATGGGACTGGAACTGATAGAAAAGCGCATCACCCGCGATGAAGTCTACAGCGCGGACGAAGCCTTCTTCACCGGCACCGCCGCCGAAGTCACCCCGATCCGCGAGCTCGACAGACGCGCGATCGGCGACGGCAATCGTGGTACCATCACCGCCGAAATCCAGAAGCGCTACTTCGACATCGTCAAAGGACTGGATGCCGAACACCAGCACTGGCTGACCTACGTCAACTAAGCAAGACGAGCCGCCCGCGCGGCGGCTCCGCAAGGAATACAGAATGGCTGAACAGAAAGAAAACACTCAACGCGTGATCGAAGTCACCCAGCACGACCTGCCGCTGCATTGCCCGATGCCGGACATGGTGTCCTGGAACTCCCACCCGCGCGTGTTCCTGCCCGTGCACAAGACCGGCGAAGCGCTGTGCCCCTATTGCGGCACCCGCTACAAACTGAACGGTCCGGCAGGCGGCCACCACTGAGCCTGGCCCCGCGCCGGCAACGCAGCTAAGGTGTGGCGCGAGCCGCACCTTTTTTGCTTGCCCGGCAGCCTCCGTCTGCAAACCCAAGCCGGGCCGCCGCGACCCGGTTTCGGTTTGCAATCGGAACATCTGCAATGAAGAAGAAAATCCTCGTCATCGGCCCCTCTTGGGTCGGCGACAGCGTCATGGCGCAACCGCTGTACCAAAGGCTGCACCAACGCCACCCCAATCTAGAGTTGCACGTATTCGCGCCGGCCTGGACCCTGCCGCTGCTGGCGCGGATGCCGGAAGTGGCCAAGGCCCACCTCAACCCCTTCGGCCACGGCGCCCTGCGCCTGGGCGAACGCTGGAAGGTGGCCCGCCAGCTGGCGGCCGAACGCTTCGACCAAGCCATCGTGCTGCCCAACTCGCTGAAATCCGCCTTGATCCCTCTGTTCGCCGGCATCCCCTTGCGCACCGGCTTCCTAGGCGAATCGCGCTACTGGATTCTCAACGACGCGCGCGAACTGGACGAACAGGCGCTGCCGATGATGGTGGAACGCTTTTGCGCGCTGGCCGAAGACAAGGGCGCGCCGCTGCCGCGGCCGCTCAGCCATCCTCGGCTGGCGCTGACCAATGCCAGCCAGCAAGCGGCGCTGGACAAACTGAAGCTCGACGCCAGCCGCCCTGCGGTCGCCTTCTGCCCCGGCGCCGAATACGGCCCGGCCAAACGCTGGCCGGCCCGACACTTCGCCCAGCTGGCGCGCCGCTTCGACGCCGCCGGCTACGCGGTATGGTTGTTCGGCTCCGGCAAGGACCGCGAAGTGGGCGACGACATCAGCCGCCTTTCCGGCGGGCTGGCCGTCAACCTCTGCGGCGCCACCGGCCTGGAAGAAGCGATAGACCTGATCGGCCTGACCCGGCTCGCCGTCTGCAACGATTCCGGCCTGATGCATGTTGCTGCGGCGCTGGACAAACCGCTGGTGGCGCTGTACGGCTCCTCCAGCCCCGATTTCACGCCGCCGTTGTCGACGCGGGCCGCCATCGTCTCCCTCAACCTGGACTGCAGCCCCTGTTTCGAGCGGACCTGTCCTTACGGTCATACCGATTGCCTGGAAAAAATGGAGCCGGATCGGGTCTGGCAAGCCGCGCTTCCGCTGCTGCCCGTCCACTCCCAAGAAAAAACACAATAATGAGCACAGACAACACCGCACCCGTCGAAGAAAACAGCCGCCGCATGGAACTGGTCCGCGCCGCGGCGATACTGTTCCGCGACCAGGGCTACGAACGCACCACAGTGCGCGACCTGGGCAACGCGGTCGGCATGCAATCCGGCAGCCTGTTCTACCACTTCCGCACCAAGGAAGAAATCCTGGTCGCGGTGATGGCCCTGGGCATCACCAGCACCACCGAGCAATTAAAGCGCGCCCTGGACGAAGCCGGATCGCCGCGAGCCAAGCTGGCCGCGCTGTTCCGCGTCCATCTCAATTCTCTGCTGGGGGACAATCAGGCGGCGCTGGAAGTGATGCTGTACGAATGGCGCAGCGTGTCCGCTGCCGCCAGGCCCGGCCTGATCGTGCTGCGTGACCGCTACGAAGCGCTTTGGCAACAAGCGCTGGACGAGGCCGCCGCCGCCGGACTGGTCAAACCCGACACCGCGCTGCTGCGCCGCACCTTGCTGGGCAGCCTGCATTGGTCGGTGCAGTGGTACCGCTCCGAAGGCCCGCTGAGCGTGGATCAGCTGGCCGAACGCATGTTGGATTTGGTATTACTGCCACAAACCTGACCATTGGACCAGAAAAAATTCGGCAATCCACCGAAAAAGATTCTAGAATCAGCGATATAGGGCAACTGGGCTCTATACCGTCCTGGGCGACGGCAACGGCAACCACGGTTTGGAGAGAGCGATATGGCAAGCACCGGCAGCATAGGCAGCCTCAACTCTCTGCAGCAATTGCAATCGCTGCAGAACACGCGGCCTGAGCAAAAGACGCTGGAAGAACCGCGGTCCGCCACTCCTGCGGTTTCACAGCAAAACGTCAGCCAGGCCGCGGTCCGGCAAAACCCCGACACAGCCCGCGTCGAGCAGCAACTGCAACGTCAGTTGAACACCGCGCAGGCCAATGCCGCGCAAACCCGCAACGGCGACCAGCAACGGGTTAGCCAGGAACAGGCCCAAACCGCCGCCCTGGCCAGCTCAGCCGCTCCGGCCGCCGCGGCCAACGACACCCCGCGGGCTCAACAGCGCGCCGCGGAAACGGCAAGCGCCAATCGCGCCGCCAGCGCGCCGCCGGCGACGCCTCCGCGCCCGACCACGGTGCCGGCGGCCAATGAGCAGCAAGCCGCCAACAATCAAGCGGAACAGCAGACCAACCAGACCAACAACAATGCGGTGGCCCGTTCCCAGCAACAGAACGCCAGCGGCCAATTAGCGGTCACTCAGTACCAGACCACCCAGTCCCTGCTGCAGAACAGCCCTTACCGGCCGCGGGTCTCGGAAGTGGCCTGACGCCACCCTCACAAAAAACGGCAATCCCAAAGGATTGCCGTTTTTTTTTGCCGAACGCGTACTCAGCGTGTAACGCTCCGCAACGCGCGGCAGATCGTGAACAGGTTTTTAGACTTCGCCGGTTTTGCGCCCCGGCCGCCACAACACGTCCGGTTCCCCGGCCTGCCGGTTCAGATAACGCGACAGCACAAACAGCAGGTCGGACAGGCGGTTCAGATAGCGGCGCGCCGCGTCTGACACTGTCTCCTGCTGCGCCAACGCCACCACTGCGCGCTCGGCGCGGCGACACACCGATCGGGCTTGGTGCGACAGTGCGGCCGCCCTGCAGCCTCCGGGCAGGATGAACTCTTGCAGCGGCGGCAAATCCTCGTTGAGGAAGGCCACTACAGCCTCCAGCGCCTGCACGTGCTCGGCGCCCAAAGCGCTGTAGCCGGGCACCGCCAGCTCCGAGCCCAGATCGAACAAATCGTGCAGGGTCTCGGACAGCCAGGCTCTGGCCTCGTCCGGCAGCGTTTCCGCCAGCAACACTCCCAGCACCGAGTTCAATTCGTCCACCTCGCCCAACGCGCGGATGCGCAAGCTGTCCTTACCCACCCGGCTGCCGTCCCCCAGACCCGTGCTGCCGTCGTCGCCGGTCCTGGTGACGATATGCGACAATCGATCACTCATCGCGTTTCCCATCCTTTTCAATCTTGCCCAAAGAGTTGATTGTCTGACGCAGACTCTCCTTCAAGGCTTCGCCAAACAGCATCTCGTAATCTTCCTTGAGCTGATGCATTACGCCCGACAGCATCTGCTTGGCCTGCAGCTCCAAAGCGTCCTGCAACCACAGCGACAGTTCCACCTTCATCCGCGGCAGCATTTTTTCGTACATGGACTGCAGCAAGGCCTGTTCGTCTATCACCGCCACCGTGCCCGGCGGCGCATTCACCGCCTGAGGCGCCATCATCGCGGCGGCCGCGGCGGCCGAAGCCACCTCGGACACCTTCAAGACCTCCACGCCGCGCGCCGTCGCCGCCTCGGAGACCGGCCCCTGTTCCGCCTCGCCCGCCGACGACTCCGCGCCGACGGCAAGCGCCAAGCCTGCGGCTGCCAGCGCCCCGGCTCCCGCCGCCAACTCCGCGCCCCCCATTCCACCCATCTCGGACTCGGACTCAAACACCGTCAGTTCGGGTATCTCGCCCTCGGCCATAGCCGGAGCCAGCGACTCGGGCTCGACATCCTCCAAGAACATTTCCGGCTCGGCCGCTACCGGCTCCGGCATGGCCGCCGTTTCGGTGGTTTGCTGCCCCAGCACGTCCTCCAGCAAAGGCTCGGCAGCCGCTTCGGCTACCGGCGGCTCGGCAAACACAGCGCCCAGCTGCGGAACATCCAGTTCAGCAACTTGTGGCTCCAACGCCTCGTCCCGCACAGACTCTGCCGCCACTTCGGCTTCCGCCGGTTCCGCAAACGCAGCGTCCAGATGCGGAACCTCTGATTCGACGACTTTCGGCTCCAGCACTTCTTCCGGCACAGACTCTGCCGCCGCTGCGGCCTCCGTCTGCTCGGCAAACGCATCGTCCAGCTGCGGAACCTCTGATTCGACGACTTTCGGCTCCAGCACTTCTTCCGGCACAGACTCTGCCGCAGCTTCGGCCTCCGTCTGCTCGGCAAACGCATTGTCCAGCTGCGGAACGTCCAGTTCAGTAACTTGTGGTTCCAACGCCTCGTTCAGCACAGACTCGGCCACCGCATCGGCTTCCGCCGGTTCCGCAAACGCATCGTCCAGCTGCGGAACCTCTGATTCGACGACTTTCGGCTCCAGCACTTCTTCCGGCACAGACTCTGCTGCCGCTTCGGCCTCCGTCGGCTCTGCAAACGCAGCGTCCAGATGCGGAACCTCCAGATCTGCAGCTTGCGGCCCCAGCGGCTCGTCCAGCACAGGCTCAGGCGCCGCTTCTTTCGCTGGTTCCGCAAATGCGGCATCCAGTTGCGGAACGTCCAGTTCAGCAACTTGTGGTTCCAACGCCTCGTTCAACACAGGCTCAGGCACCGCTTCGGCTTTCGCCGGCTCGGCAAACACTGCATCCAGCTGTGGAACGTCCAGGTCTGCGGCTTGTAGCTCCAGCGCCTCGTCCAGCACAGGCTCGGCCACCGGTGCGGAAAACGCGGAATCCATCATCGGCGCATCCGCCTCAACGGCTTCCGGCATCGCCATGACGGGCTCCGTCTGCAACCCCGCCAGTGCCTGGTCGATCTCGGCCAGCAAGGGCTCCTCTCCCGGCACGTCAAGCTCAGGGACGGCGGAGGACTCCGGCGAAATCATCCCATCGGGAAACGCCATCGCCGATTCAAACACCGCCTCGGGCGCTACGGCCGGCGCATCATCAAACGCCGGCGCGGGTTCCAGCGCCAACGCGGCCAGTTCATCCGCCTCGGGCGGCGCCAGGAAGGGGTCGGCGGCGTTATCGCCCTTAGGCGGCGCAAATGGCTCTGGGCCTTCCGCCGCCGCTTCCGGCGCGCCGACGGATGGGGCCTCGGCGGATTCCGGCCAGACGGGCACGGGTTCTTGCGCCGCGCTCTCCGGCCAACTCGGCAGCAAGCTGTCCACCTGGGTTTCCGGTCCGACTCCGCCGCCCAGCACGCCGGTGGGCAAGCTATCCAAGGAAATGGAAGTGAAAGGCGTCGGCGCGGATGGCTCGGCGGTTGGCGCCACCGCGTCCGGAATCTCTATACCAACGGGTTCCGGCTCAGCGGCCGCAAGCGCGGCGCCCCTTGCCGGCTCAGCTTCGGCCATTAGCGGCTCGGCAACGGGCGCCGAAGCAGGAACCGCCGCCGGCGCTTCTTCCGCGATAGACGCGGGTTCGTCAGCCACGGCCTCCGCTGCTTGCTCCTCGCCGGCCGGCTGCAACAAGAATTCGAAATCACCGGTCTCCGCCGCCGGCGGCTGCGCCGCTTCCGGCGAGGCCGCGGCGGGACTCCAACCTGGCAGCACTTGCTCGATGCCAAGCTCGGAGGCAGGTATGTCGTCCAGATCCAGCGACGGCAGCGAAGCCAGGTCCAGCAACGGTTCTTCGCCGGCAACAGGGGCGGCGATCAGTTCTTCCAGGCTCAGTTCGGGAATTTCCAACTCGGCGGGCAAATCCTGCGGCGGTTCGCCCAACTGGTCGGCCAGCGCGTCCAGTTCGCTGGAGAAATCAAAATCGGGAATGTCGATGACTTCGTCGCCCAAGGTAGGCACTTGCGACTCATCCACCACCTCGGTCAACACCGGCAGGTTGAGGCCGGACCAGTCAGGCTCTTTGGGCTTTGACGGCTCGCTCATGGTCACTTGTTGCTCATGTCGTGATGTTCGATTGCATAACCGCGCTCGCGATACGCCTTGAACCGCAGGCGCGCCGTCTCCAGCGACGCTTCGTCGCGTCCGACTATTTCCAGAATACGATCAAAGCGCTCCATCCGCTCCGGCAAATTCGATCCCAGATTCAACAAAACCGGGTGCTCCAACGCATCCGGCAGGCGGGCGGTCAGCCAGATCGGCGTGTCCGCCGCCTCGTCTGCGCCCAGCCGGCAGTGCGGCACGAAGCGGGTATCGCCAAAACTCCACAGCTGTCGGCTGAAGGTATCGAGCTGCTGCTCGCTGTCGAACCAGACCAGCAGCCGCTCCCCCTTGCGCATCACCGTGGCCGCCAGCAGGCAGGCGAAGCCCTGCGGATCGGCCACTTTGGTGTAAAAATCAATCCTGCTCATCGTCCACCGTTTCAGGGGTTTCACGGCGCGGACGGCCGCGTCGCACCACATTGCCCAACGCGATGTCCGCGCGGTCTTGCAGGAACTGCACCAGCAAAGGCACCGGACGCGCGGTGGCGCCCTTGTCCTTGCCGCCCTTCCAGGCGGTGCCGGCGATATCCAAATGCGCCCAATCGTAAGCCTTGGCGTAGCGCGACAGGAAGCAGGCCGCAGTGATGCTGCCGCCCGGACGTCCGCCGATATTCGCCATATCGGCGAACGGGCTCTTCAACATGTCCTGGTACTCGTCCCACAGCGGCATATGCCAAGCGCGGTCGGCCACTTCCTCGCCGGCGGCCAGCAGCTCGCGCGCCAGGCTGTCCTGGTTGCTGTACAGCGCTGTGGCGATATGGCCCAGCGCGACCACGCAGGCGCCGGTCAGCGTGGCCACGTCGATCACGGTGGCCGGGTCGAAACGCTCGGCGTAGGTCAGCGCGTCGCACAGAATCAGTCGGCCTTCGGCGTCGGTGTTCAGAATCTCGATGGTCTGGCCGGACATCGAGGTGACAATGTCGCCCGGCTTCAACGCGTTGCCGTTGGGCATGTTTTCGCAAGTGGGCACGATGGCAACCAGGTTCAGCGGCAGGTTCATTTCCACCGCGGCGCGGAAAGCGCCCAGCACGGTGGCCGCGCCGCACATATCGTACTTCATCTCGTCCATGCCCTCGCCCGGCTTCAACGAAATGCCGCCGGAGTCGAAGGTGATGCCCTTGCCCACCAGCACGATGGGCTTGTCGCCTTTGTCTTTGGCGCCATGATGGCGCAGCACGATCAGCCGCGCTTCTTCAGTGCTGCCCTTGGCCACGGACAGGAAAGAACCCATGCCCAGTTCGGCGATTTGCTTGGGGCCCAGGATTTCGGCGTCCGCTCCGAAAGCGGCGGCCATCTGGCGCGCTTCTTCGCCCAGATAGCTGGGAGTGCAAACATTGCCCGGCAGGTTGCCCAGATCCTTGGCCAGCCTCATGCCGCTGCCAATGGCCAGGCCGCGCTGCAAGCCCTTTTCGCCGTCGGCGAGATCGCTGCGGCGCGGTACCGCCAGCGTCAGCTTGCGCGGCTCTCGCACGGATTCGTCCACCTTGCTCTTGAAGCGGTCGAAACGGTACAAGGCGTCCAGCGTCACCACCGCCGCCTGCTCTATCATCCACTCTACATCGTGCTTCTTGACTGTCAGTTCGCTCAGGTAGCTGACCGCTTCCACCGCGGAAGTCTGGGTCAAGGCCTTGATCGAGGCCCGCACCGCCTCGCGGTATTCCTTGGCGCGGAACTCCCGCTCCTTGCCCAAGCCCACCAACATCACCCGGTCGCATAGGGTGTGCGGCACCGAGTGCAGCACCAGCGTGCTGCCCAGCTTCCCTTCCATGTCGCCGTGACGCAGCACGTCGCTGATGAAGCCGTTGGAGATGCGATCCAGCAGATCCGCCGCGAAAGTCAGCTTGCGGGATTCGTATACGCCGACGATAACGCAAGCTACCCGTTGCTTTTCCGGACTGCCGCTTTTTATGTTAAATTCCATTGAGAACTCCCGTGTAGAGCGAGTGTCTGTAGCTACACCTCTTAACCGGCCGTCGATGCGCAGGTAGAATCCTGACGGCCCGGCCTTCCGGTGAAGACGGATTTTGTTGTTGATTCCGAAATCGTCCGTTTTTGACGTTTCTGGATGGTCCCCGGAATTATCACAATGCTTTTCATGAAAAGTCAAAAAGGCACTGAATAAATGGTTTTTCAAAAAAGCCTGACTCGCGAGCTGACTTTGAGCGCATTAGGCGTTTTCATCGTGCTCCTGGCGATTATCGTTTCCACTCAGGCAGTCAATCTTCTGGGCCGCGCGGCCGAAGGACAAATGGCCAACGAGGCCGTTGCCGCGGTGCTTGGCTTCACCACGCTGGGCTTTTTCCCGGTATTGATGATTTTGACGGTTTTCGCCACCATTTTGGTGGTATTGACCCGTATTTGGCGCGATCACGAGATGGTGGTCTGGCTCAGTTCCGGCCTGTCTTTGAGCAATTGGGTGTGGCCGGTGATGCGCTTCACCCTGCCGCTGGCGATGCTGATCGCCGGCGTCACCCTGTTCATCGGGCCGTGGGCGGACCAACGCAGCCAAGACTATGCCGAACAGATCAAACGCCGCGAGGAGGTTTCCGCAATCTCCCCCGGCGTGTTCAAAGAATCCGCCTCGTCCAACAAGGTATATTTTATTGAGAACTACTCTGGCGAGCACGGCGCGGCCACTAATATTTTCATGCAGGAAATCACCGACGGCAAAGTGGCCACCATTTTCGCCAAATCCGGTTTTATTACCACTAAGCCGGACGGGGAGCGCGTGGTGGTGCTGGAACATGGGCAGCGCTATGTAGGCGAGCCGGGCAGCGCCAATTACGAGGTGGCGGAATTTCAGCGCTACACCGCCGGCATCGGCGAAAGCCAGCAGATGCCGGGCCCCTCCGGCAACCGCCAGGCCATTCCCACCGCCCAATTGCTGAGCCAGGACTCCGCCGACTACCGCGCCGAACTGGCCTGGCGGCTGTCGATGCCGATCAGTTGCGTGATTCTGGCGCTGCTGGCGATTCCGATGTCCTATTTCAACCCGCGCAGCGGCCAGACCTACAATCTACTGCTGTCTTTGCTGGTTTTCTTTGTTTATCAGAACGGACTGACCGTGGCCCGCAACTGGGTGGCCCAGGGCAAGGCCGGCGTCTGGCTGGTGCTGTTGGTGCACCTGGCCATGCTGGCGTTGGCGCTTGCGCTGTTGAGCTACCGCAACCGGCCGGCTCGTCCCATCGGCCAGGCCTTGTCCCTGCTGTTCCGGAAATCCTGATCCCGTCATGAAACTGATTCATCGCTACATCGTCGCCACTCTGAGCCAGGCGACCTTGTTCACCCTGCTGGCCCTGCTGGGCCTGTATGGCTTCTTCGACCTGCTGGCCGAAGTGCCCAACCTGGGCAAGGGCAGCTACACCCTGGGCAAGATGCTGGGCTATGTCGCGCTGCTGATGCCCGGCCACGCTTATGAGTTGATGCCGCTGGCGGTCTTGATCGGCGGCATGGTGGCGATGACCCAGCTGGCCACCAGCAGCGAATACACAGTGATACGCACCAGCGGGGTGACGCTGCCGCAAATCGCCGCCACGCTGCTGAAGTTCGGCCTCGGCTTCGCCCTGCTCACCGTGCTGCTGGGCGAGGTGCTGGCGCCGCGCACCGGCCAGCAAGCGCAAAGTCTGAAGCTGTCCGCCACCCACTCGATGGTGGCGCAGGAATTCCGCTCCGGTATTTGGGTCAAGGACAATCAGAACTTCATCAATGTTCATGAGATGCTGCCGGACACCTCGCTGCTGGGCGTGCGCATCTACACCTACGACAACGATTTCCGCCTGGTGCGCACCCGTTACGCCGAACGCGGCTCATTCTCCAAGGATGAGCAGCAATGGCGCCTGATCAATGTGCGCGAAACCACGCTGGGCGCGGATCAGTCGGTCAGCCGCCATTATCCGGAGCTGTCTTGGAAATCCATCGTCGAGCCTGAAATCCTGTCGGTGCTGCTGGTCGTGCCGGAACAGATGTCGGCCAGCGCGCTGCTAACCTATCTGGAGCACTTGCGCAGCAACAAGCAACAGACCCAACGCTATGAGATCGCGCTGTGGAGCAAGCTCTTCTATCCGCTGGCCTGTATCTCGATGGCCCTGGTGGCGCTGGCCTTCACCCCGCAGCAACGCCGCCACGGTCAACTGGGCATCCGTTTGTTCGGCGGCATCTGCCTGGGCATCGCCTTTCACTTCGTGAACCGCCTGTTCGGTCATCTGGGCCTGCTGTACGACTGGAACCCCATCTTGTCCGCCACGCTGCCCACTTTGCTGTTCCTGGTGGCCGGCGTCGCCATTATCGCCAGACAGGAAAGGCGCTGACATGAACTCGCCGGCCGCGGACTCCCTCGCCCAAATGCGCCAGGAACTGGCCGGCAAACGTCAGGCTTTGACCGAGCAATACCGTCAGCAGCGCAATCCTCAGGAATATCTGAAGCGGCACAGCCAGACGGTGGACGCCGCCTTGCAGGCGCTGTGGGCGCAATCCGGTCTGGACGGCGCCGCCAGCCTGATCGCCGTGGGCGGTTACGGCCGCGGCCAGCTTTTCCCCCACTCCGACATCGACCTGCTGGTGCTGCTGGACCAGCCACCGTCGCCGGAGCTGGGCGAACGCGTCGGCGCCTTCATCAGCCAGCTGTGGGACGTGGGCCTGGAGATAGGCCACAGCGTGCGCACTGTCGAAGAATGCCTGTCCGAGGCGCGCGGCGACATCACCATTGAAACCAATCTGCTGGAAAACCGACTCATCGCCGGCGATGCCGCGCCCTGGCGGCGCATGAGCGCGCTGCTGGACCGCCAGCGCGACCCGCTGGCCTTTTTCGAAGGCAAGACCCAGGAACAGCAGCAGCGCCACACTCGCCACTTCGGCGTCGGCAACAATCTGGAGCCCAATATCAAGGAAAGCCCGGGCGGCCTGCGCGACCTGCACACCATTCTGTGGATCAGCAAAGCCATCGGCCTGGGCGACAATTGGGACGCGCTGGTACGCCGCGGCATCCTGACCTTGGCCGAGGCGCGGCTGATCAAACACAGCGAACGCCAGTTGCTGGGCCTGCGCATCGAACTGCACCTGCTGGCGCGCCGGCGCGAAGACCGGCTGATATTCGATTTGCAACAGCAACTGGGCCGAGCGCTGGGCCTGCAGGACACACCGGCCAAGCGCGCCAGCGAACAAGCGATGCAGCTGTATTACCGCGCCGCCAAGACCGTTAACCAGCTCAACGGCATCCTGCTGCCCAATCTGCGCGGCAGGATCTACTCCCAAGTGCCGCGCGTCACTCAGAACCTTAACGAGCGCTTCTACTCGGTCAACGGCATGCTGGGCATCCGTCAGCCGGATGTGTTCGAGAAATACCCGTCCGCCATCCTGGAAGCCTTTCTGATGCTGCAGCGCAACCCGGAACTGAGCGGTTTCGCCCCGCGCATGCTGCGCGCGCTGTGGCACGCGCGCAGCCACATCAACGAACGCTTTCGCAACAACCCGCGCAACCGCGAGCTGTTCTTGCAGTTATTCCGAGAGCCCAACGGACTGACGCGCTGCCTGCGGCGGATGAATCTATACGGGGTGCTGGGCCGCTACCTGCCCAATTTCGGCCACATCGTCGGCCAAATGCAGCACGACCTGTTCCACGTCTACACCGTGGACGAGCACATCCTGATGGTGGTGCGCAATCTGCGCCGCTTCGCCAGCAGCGCCTTTACCCACGAATATCCGCTGATGTCCCGGCTGATCAACGACTTCGAGCGGCCGGAAACGCTGTACCTTGCCGGCCTGTTCCACGACATCGCCAAGGGCCGCGGCGGCGATCACTCGACGCTGGGCATGGCGGACGCGGCGGACTTTTGCCGCCAGCACGGCTTGCCGGCCGAGGATGGCGAACTAGTGGTCTGGTTGGTGGGCCAGCACCTGACCATGTCCAGCGTGGCGCAGAAGCAAGACATTTACGACCCGGAAACCGTGCGCCGCTTCGCCGAACTGGCCGGCACGCCGCGCCGGCTGACCGCGCTCTACCTGCTGACCGTGGCCGATATCCGAGGCACCAGCCCCAAAGTCTGGAACGCGTGGAAAGCCAAGCTGCTGGAAGACCTTTACCACGCGGCGATGCGCCAGCTGGTGCGCGGCGGCCAGCTAGACGTCGCCTCTGAGCTAGAGGAGCGCAAACACCAGGCCCAGGCGCTGTTGCGCTTGCACGCGGTGCCAAGCGGCGTGGAGGCCGCGCTGTGGCAGGAGCTGGACACTGTCTACTTCCTGCGCCACGAAGCCAAGGAGATCGCCTGGCACGCGCGGCTGCTCAACCGCTTCGTCCATGCCGACGGGCCGCTGGTGCGCGCCCGGCTGTCCGACGACCACGAAGGCATCCAGGTGCTGATCTACACCCGGGATCGCCCGGAACTGTTCGCCCGCGCCTGCGCTTTTTTCGGCCGCACCCACTACAGCATCGCCGACGCCAAGGTTTACACCACCCGCCACGGCTACGCGCTGGACACTTTCCACGTCTTCGTGCCCGAGCATCATGACGGCGATTATCGCGACATGATCAATTTCATCGAGTTCGAACTGGCCGAGTGCCTGCGCCAGGAGGGCGAACTGAGCCTGCCCGCCTCCGGCCGGATCAGCCGCCACCTCAAACACTTCCCAATCACGCCGCAAATCTTGATTCGCCCGGATGACAAAGCCAGTTTCTACGTGCTATCCATCGTCGCCGGGGACCGCCCCGGCCTGCTGGCGCGCATCGCCAAAGTGCTGTCCGACTACCGGATGAATGTGCAATCCGCCAAGATCATGACCCTGGGCAGCCGCGCCGAAGACTCCTTCCTGATCTCCGGCCCCGGCCTCAACGACGATAAGACGGTGCTGGCGCTGGAGAACGCGCTGATGGCCGCGCTAAGGCTCTGAGCAGCTCAAGCCAAGCCCATTCATTCGCTCCACTCATTGCTGACACCAGCAAACAGCATTGCAAACGTCATAAATTTGCGTTTTCCCTACAGTTTTCCCCACTTGCGCAAATTTATTTGTCATTGACCGACATCAAGGATTACACATTCAGCGTTCCCCATCGGGAGCAGCCCTTCCGCACCAAGGGCAACCAACCTGGACCAAAGGCGCGCCATCGAGCGACTACAAGCCTGGTCCAAGGGCCATGCCAAACAGCAGGCCCGCGCGGTACTTCTTCAGAGGAGAAGTGAATGTTTGCCAAGCAATACACTGCCGCACTGGTGTCCGCCGCCTTCTTCAGCATCGCGGCGCAAGCAACAACCCTCAACTGGCAATCCACCAACACCCTGGCCCATCCGGTCCAATCGCTGATCCCGCAAGCACAGGACAGCGGCGAAGTCGCCGCCGGCCAGAGCGTGCACATCGCGGTGGCTTTGAAAGTGCGCAACAAAGCGCAACTGGACACGCTCACACAGAGCATCCTGCAAGGCGGCAGCAAGCACTACTTAAGCAAGACCGAGTTCCTGGACCGTTTCTCGCCCACTGAGGCGCAGGCACAGACCGTGGTCAAGCATTTGCAGGCCAACGGCTTCCGCAACATCAAAGTGGCGCCCAACCGCCTGCTGATCACCGCAGACGGCAGCGCCGCCACCGTCAAGGCCGGCTTCCAGACCTCGCTGCACCGCTACAACATCAACGGTCGCCAAGCCTTCGCCAATGTCGCCAACGCTCAGGTGCCCAACCAGCTGGCCGACATCGTGCTGGCCGTGCACGGCCTGCAAAATGTTCACCAGTTCCACACCGCGCTGCGCCACCCCACGCCGCAGGCCTTCAAGACCGCCAGCGTCAGCGGCCACTCCCCCACCGACTTCCCGTCCATCTACAATGCGAACAGCTTGCCCCCGGCCAGCAACACCACGGTCGGCATCATCGCCGAGGGCGACCTGACCCAGACGCTGAGCGATCTGCAGGACTTCGCCAGCAGCGTCGGCTACGGCACGGTGGCCACCTCGGTGATCAATAGCGGCACGCCCACCAGCGACACCTCCGGCACCGAGGAATGGAACCTGGACAGCCAGGACATCCTCGCCGCCGCCGGCGGCGCGGTTCAACAGATGAACTTCTACGTTGCGCCGTCGATGACCAATGCCGACATCACCGCCGCCTTCAACGCCGCGGTCAGCGACGGCACGGCCAAGGTGATCAACGTGTCGCTGGGCGAATGCGAAACCAGCGCCCAGAGCGACGGCATGACGGCCAGCGCCGACCAGATCTTCCAGGCGGCGGTGGCCCAAGGCCAAACCTTCTCGGTGTCCACCGGCGACTCCGGCTCCTACGAGTGCGGCGGCCGCACCGCGCGCCAGAGCTACCCGGCGGTATCGCCCTACGTGATCGCGGTGGGCGGCACCACGCTGTCCACCAGCGGTAAAACCGGCTATCTGTCTGAAACCACCTGGAACGGCGGCGGCGGCGGCCCCAGCTATACCGAGAGCGCTCCCGCCTGGCAGACCAGCGCCGGCGTGCTGACCATTTCCAAAACCAAGCGCGGCGTGCCCGACGTCTCCTTCGACGCCGACCCCAACAGCGGCGCGCTGGTGCTGGTCAACGGCAGCACCTCGCAGATCGGCGGCACCAGCCTGGCGGCGCCGCTGTTCACCGGCTTCTGGGCGCGGATCGAATCGGCCAACGGCAACAACATCCACTCGCCGGCGCCGTCGATTTACAAATACTTCAAGGCCAACCCCTCGCTGTACCACGACGTAACCAGCGGCAGCAACGGCGCCTACAGCGCCGCCAAGGGCTGGGACTACACCACCGGCTGGGGCAGCTTGAACATCGCCAACCTGAACGCCTTCATCGCCAGGACCCCTGGGTTTTAAGCGCAACGCTCTCTCGCCTTGAGCCCCGGTCCGCCGGGGCTTTTTTGCGCCTAGCCCCATCGCCGGCTAAGATGAGCCCACTTCGCGCCGGAAACCAAACATGAAAATCCCGCCCTCAGCCGCCATCCATCTACTTCACCGTTGCGCCCAAGCCAGCCTGGCCACTCACAGCACTCAACTGGACGGCTACCCCTACGCCACGCCGATACCCTGCGTGCCCGACGCCCGCCACCGGCCCACGCTCTGTCTCAGCGCGCTGGCCGAACACTGCAAAAACCTGCGGGCCGACCCGCGCTGCAGCATCGCGCTGCTGGACCCGGCGGCGGAGTCCAGTCAGAGCGGCGCGCGCCTGACCCTGCTGGGCGATATGGAGCCCTTCCAGCCCACCCCGCTGGAGCTGGCCCGCCACCTGCGCTACCAGCCGGAGGCCGAAAACTGGCTACAACTGGATTTCACCTTCTACCGGCTGGAGCCGCGACGGCTGCGCTATATCGAAGGCTTCGGCCGCATGGGCTGGCTGGAGGCCGAGCAGTGGCTTGACGGCCCGGCGCTGGAGCCGGAGCAAGAAGCGGAGTTGCTGGAACAAAATACCGAGCTTCCCGCCGGCGTCCGACTGCTGGGCGCCGATTGCCACGGCATTGATTATGAGATCGCCGCCGCGCGCCGACGCCTGGCCTTCCCCGCCGCGCTGGAGGCGGACGAGCTGGCCGCCCGCTGGCCGGAACTGACCGCGGCGCTGGCATGAAAAACGGGAGCCATCGGCTCCCGTTCGTTCACATCCTGTTTGCGCCGCTGAGACGCTGCCGTTCACTTGAACAACATATGACCCAGCTTGCTGGCCTTGGTGTCCAGATAACGGTCGTTGTGCGGATTGCGCCCCACCTCCAGCGGCACCCGCTCCACCACATCGATGCCGGCGGTGCGCAGGGTTTCGATCTTGCGCGGATTATTGGTCATCACCCGCACCCGCGACACGCCCAACTGCTCCAGCATGTGCCGGGCGATGCGGAAATCGCGCATGTCGGCGGGGAAGCCCAGCCGCTCGTTGGCTTCCACGGTGTCGGCGCCGCCGTCCTGAAGCTGGTAGGCGCGGATCTTGTTGATCAGGCCGATGCCGCGGCCTTCCTGACGCAGATACAGCAGCGCGCCGCGGCCTTCGGCGGCGATGGCGGACAAGGCCGCCTCCAGTTGGAAACCGCAATCGCAGCGCAGCGAAAACAAGGCGTCGCCGGTCAGGCATTCCGAATGCAAGCGCGACAACACCGGCTCGCCGTCGTCTATCGTGCCCAGGGTCAGCGCAACGTGCTCGCGGCCGCCCACTTCCTCAAAACCATGCATGGTGAACTCACCCCAAGGGGTGGGCAGCTTGCAACTGGCGACATATTCCATTCTCGGCTCATCCGCGCTGAGCTCGACAGCAGGCAATGACATTATTTCTCCGCTAAACCTGATAAGCACGCCTGAATCCGCGCGCAATAATCTTTATTAACTGTGGTCGGCTTCCGGATTTTCAAGCGCTAAAGGCAAGGCGGCGAAGGGCTCGGCCAACACGATGGCGAGCGCTGCCAGCCACACCAGCCGCTCCGGCGTGAAGAAGCCGGCGCTGGACGCCTCGGCATCCAGAATGCCCAGCACATTATCGTCCGGCCCCAGCACCGGCAGGCACACCTCGCTCATCACCTTGGGATCGCACTCGTAATAGCCGCCGCCCTCGGCGCGCCAGGCTTTGACGTCTTCGATCAACACCGCCCAGCCGGTCAGCCCCACCCGGCTGTTGTTGCTGTACTCGGCGAAGGCCTCGGTCAAAGGAAACTCGGCGCGGCTGGGCACGCCTTGGTAGGCCAGCTTGACCAGCTTGGCCTGCTGGCCTTTGCCGATCTTCCGATATACGCCCAGCCAGTCCGCGCCCACCTTATGGTTTACCGACTCCACCAGCGCGTGCAGATTGCGCAAGGCCGCCGTGGCTTCCGGACTTTCGCCGCCGAACAGCGGCGCCAGATCATAAGGCTCGTCGGCCAGTTCTTCGAACAAAGAACAACTGCCATCTTCGCTCAGTTTGGGCACCTGGTAACGATACAGATCCTGCCGCGCCGCCGGCTTGTCCGCGTTCAACACCGCGGACAGGGTCAACACCGCGATCTGCAGCTCGGTGCGATCGAGTTCCAGGCTCTGCTCGCGCAGATAGTCGGCCAGTTGGCTTACGGGTATCATGACAGTGCTCCTGAAGGCGGCCGCGCCGCCCGATGCGAATGAATATCGAAACCCAGCAGGATACCAAAAACCGCCCCGCGCTGGCCAACCCCAGTCCGGAATACAAGCCCATGCCCGCCATCCATATCCCCTACTCGCCCCTCGTGATCAAGGCCGGCGCGCACGCCCGCAAGCTGCTGGCGCGCCAAGGATTGCCCGCCGCCAGCGTGGCCACCCTGCCCGGCGCCGCCGGCGGGCCCAAGGCGATAGGCATCACCGGCCTGGATCAGGCGGTGTTCGAATGGCTGAACCGCAACCCACGGCGGCGCGAACTGGTCGGCGCCTCCATCGGCGGCTGGCGATTCGCCTGCGCGATGCAAGCCGAACCGAGCCAAGCGCTGGCGCGCCTGGCCGCGCGTTATACCGAAGAAAGCTACACGGCAGACTCCAGCGTGACCGACATCACCCGCCAGACCCGCCTGATGCTGGATGAGATACTGCCGCCGGCGGCGCGCAGCGCGCTGATAGACCACCCGCACTATCAGCTTAGCCTGTTGCTGGTGCGTTCCCACGGCCTGCTCGCCAGCGAAGCGCGCGCCGCGCTGCTGGGCGGCCTGGCGCTGAGCGCCGCGCTCAACACCGTGTCGCGCGGCCTGCTGCGCCACGCTTTCAGCCGAGTGATCTGCCATGACCCCCGCAGCGCCTTGCGCTTCAAGCCCGAGGACGGCATTCCCACGCTGTGCCAGCCCTTGGAGGCGGACAATCTGGACGCCGCGCTGATGGGCACCATCGCCATTCCCGGCGTGCTCAGCGGCGTGCAGCTGCCGGGCGCCCCGGCGGCCACTTATCGAGACGGCGGCCTGACCGACTACCACCTGGACTTCCCCTTTGCCCAGGGCGACGACATCGTGCTGTACCCTCACTTCACCGAGCGCATCGTGCCCGGCTGGTTCGACAAATTCCTGCCCTGGCGCCGGCCCAACCCGACCCACCACGCCAACACCGTGCTGATCTCGCCGTCGCGCGATTACCTGGCGCGGCTGCCCGGCGGCAAGTTGCCGGACCGCAACGACTTCCACCGCTACCTGGGCCGGGACGAGCAACGCCAGCGTTTCTGGCGCCAAGCCACCGCTGAGAGCCAACGCTTGGGGGATGCCTTCATGGCGTGGTTGGAGCGGCCGGACCTGGGCCAGGTTCAAACACTCTAAAACAAAAAGAGCCGGGAATCTTCCGGCTCTTTTCATTCACAGCTCAGAACCCTTCCAATGTCTTGCGAGCAAAGGCGAGACAAGGCGAAAACAGCTGAAGAAGCGGAATGGTCATACAGTACATGAGCATTCTGAAGATGTTTTCAACGCGCCTGTCTAACTAGCCCGCCGAAGCGCAGCAGACATTGAGCACGCCTCAACCGGCGCGAGCCCAGCACTCCTCTTCCGGCATATTCACCGGCGTCGCCAGCAACTGCACTACCACGTCCCGCGTTTGCGCGCCCTTGCGCACGCGCACGGTGATCTGGTCGGCCACGCCCGGCTGGTCCTGATCGCGCCGGTAGTTGAACGCGCCGTGGTCGGCCATGATGGCGCGGCCTAACTTGGGACCGCTCACCAGACTATAGCCGTCCGGCTCGCCCACGCCTTGCAACTGGCCGCGCAAGCAACGCACAGGGCTGGAATAGCTGAGTTTGGCCAGGCCCAGCTGAGCGTCGCCGCCGCCGGGTTGCGACGGCTGCGACGCGGCCGGCCCCAGCGGACCTTCGCAACGCAGCGCGGCGCGCTTGGCTTTGAAGTCGTAGTCGGTAGCCGCGCAGTTGAGCGCCATCATATTGTTGACGCCGCTGCCGCGCAGCAGGTTCTGCAAGGCGGAGTCCAAGGTCTTGTCCAACTCCTGACGCGCCAGCGTGGCGGTGCCGGAACGAAGCGGCAGCACGCCGTCGCATTCGAAGCGACGCAGAGCGCTGCGCTCGCCGTCGGCCCACACTCGGCACGCCACCGGCAGATAGCGGCGCATCGCGCCTTCAATCACAGCAACGTCGCCGGCCTGCCATTGCGCCTGCTTCAGCCAGTCCACACCCAGCTCGGTTGAGGTATTGCCCAACTGGCCGGCGCGCTGCGCCTCCACCTGACGGCCCACATAGTCTTGGAAGCCCTGTGCCAGGCTGGCGTCACGACCCATTTCCGCCACCAAGGCGTCGAAGCGCTTGACATCGTCGGCGCGCAGCGCAGCCAGGATCTCGGCGATGCGGCCCGGCTGTTGCTGGTTCAGATAGTAGAACCACAAGGCGGAATGACTGTAGAAGTCCCAACCGTCGCTATAGCTGGAACGCATGATGCGGGATGGCTCCAGATAGCTTTGCGGCCAACCATTGGCCACTACGTCCACCACGTGGCCGCGCACCTTAATGCCGTCGCGCGATGTGCTCCAGGCCATGAATTCGGCAAAGCCCTCGTCGTACCAAGCCATGCGGCGGTCGTCGCGGTAGAACTCGGAGCTGCCCCACATCCCCGGCTGGATGAAGCGGCCGGACAGATAGTGCACGTACTCGTGGCGCACCAGTTCTTCCAGGCTCAGATAACTCTCGCGCGGCACTTCGCGCTGGAAGGTGTAGAAGGTGCCGTCTTTTTCGATGTAAATGCCGCCGTTGTCGGTGGACAATTCATTGAGCAGGCCTTGGAAACGCTGGTAGGCGGTCTTGCTGCCGTAAATCACCATGCGCAGCTTGGCGTTGGTGTCGCCGCTCACTGGCTGGCTGATGCCGCTGACCCGACCCAGTTGCGCCTGCACCTGCTTCATCGCGTAGTACAGCGGCTCCACTTCGGCCAGCGCCAGCGGGGTTTCGAACACCAGATTGCCGTTGTCGAAACTCCAGCTATGCGGGAACAAATGGGTTTTCAGTTCCTGCTCCGCCTGGCAAATACCGTAGCGCTCGCAAGGCACCTTGCCCAGTTTCTTCAGCGCGTACACCGCTTCCGCCCACGAGGCCCCGAACTTCTCGCCGCCCAGCAGGCCGGCCACCGCGTCCTCCGCCAGTTTGGCGGTACGCGGGTATTGCATGAAACGGCCGGTCTCGCGCACGGTGTTCAGATACATCTGTTCATCGGCGAAGGCCGACTGGCCGGCGCGGGTCAGCCCTGCCAGGCTGGTCGCCAGCGCATCCAGTTGCCCGGCGCCCGCCTTGGCGGCGAAGCCCTCGGTGTAATGCATATTGAACAGCGTGGTCTGCATCGGATGCAGCGCGATGCGCGCCCAGTTGTTCTTCACCGCGGCGTTGTAGCGGCCGAAGAAGCGCTGCAACAAAGGCAAAGCGTATTCCGGCTTGCGCACCGAATCCGCCAGGATCATGGTTTCCGCCACGGACTGGCGTAGATCGGTCGCCAGATACCAGGCGTCGCGATCGCCGCTGCCGTCGCGCACCGGCTCGCTCCACAGCGCCGGGTTTTCCGCCAGCGCGCTCACGACCTGCATCACCGGCTCGTCCACCGGACGACCGTAATCTCCCACTTCCCCAGCGTGGCTGTACTGGGTGAAATAGCCGGCTTTCAGGAACACCGCCAGCGGCCACAGGCCGTTGACGCTCTTGCCGTCCCAGCTTTGCGCGCGGGCGCGGGCCTCGACCGCCACTTCGCGCATATTCGCCGGCGACACCACCCGGTAGCTGAAGGCGTCCGCCTGGAACAGGCGGTTCATGCAAGTGCCCTCTACGCTGGCGACATAGCGCGCCAAGGCCGCGCCGGACAATTGTCCCAGCTTGGCTTCGTCGCAGTCGGCATACCGCGGCACAGCCGCGGCCTCCTTGGCGCGACGCGCGCCGGTCTGCTGCATCGGCCCTTGCGGCTTGGCGCCGGGACCGGCGCCGTCGGCCGGCGCGCCGGGCGGCAAGCCGTGCGGATAGGATGGTTTCTCCGACAAAGCCGGAGAATGCGAAGAGTGGCCGGCCTGAGGCAGATTGGCCTGCGGCGCCGGCTGGCTGACTGCCGTTTTTTCGGAATCGCTGACGCAACCGGCCAATAAGGCGGCGGCCATCACGGAAAGACTCAGTGCGCGCACGCTGCTGAGCGAAGCTGTTTTTATCATGACGCTATCCAAGACATTGATAATGTCGCATCAATAATGAAATGCGAACGTCAAATCATATCGAATAGCAAACGTCATGAAAATTTAGTTTAAAATAAAATCTTCAATTTAAACCATAATTACAACATTGGTATTTTTACCCTGTTTTTAGTCGAAAAAAGGGCGTAAAAAAAGCCGCATATGCGGCTTAGAATAGAGTTTGTTGCCAAACTAACGGTAATGCGTCAGTGCCTGGCCTCGCGCGCGGCAGCGACCACATCGTAGTCGAACAACTTGTTGGCATCGTCTTCGTCGTAAACGTAATGCTGATTGCAATAATCACAGACGATTTCCACGCTGCCTTGCTCCAGCAGCACCTCGCCCACTTCCTGGCCGCCCAGCATCTTCAACATGTCGCCGACGCGCTCCCGGCTGCAATTACAGGCGAAACTCACCGTTTCCTGATCGAAAACCCGCACCGTTTCCTCATGGAACAGACGATGCAGGACATCCTCGGCCGGCAAGCTCAGCAACTCGTCCGCACTCAAAGTGGCGCCCAGCATCTGAATGCGCTCCCAGCCTTCCGGATCTCCATGACCTTCCGGCAGCTTCTGCAACAGCATGCCGGCCGCGGTTTCGTCGCTGGAGGCCAGGATCAGCCGGGTTTCCAGCTGCTCGGAGCGAAGCATGTAGTTCTCCAGCATTTCGCCTATGCTGTCGCCCTCCAGCGCCACGATGCCCTGCCAGGTTTGCGCCTTGTCCACGCGCGGCTCCAAGGTCACCACGAAGCGTCCGTGAGCTCCCAGCAAAGACTGGATGGACGCGCCATCGGAAATGCCTTCGTCCCACTTTGCGGTGGCGCGGATAGTGCGGTCGTTGTTGCACTCCACCACCGCCAGTTTCAGGGCGCCGGCGCCGTGAAGCTGCAGAATGAGCGCGCCGTCGAACTTGAGGTTGGCGGCCATCAGTTCGGCCGCCGCCATCATTTCGCCGACAATCTTCTTCAAGGCAGGAGGGTAGCTGCGGCGAGCCAGCACCTGCTGCCAGGCACCGTCCAACCTCACCAGCGCGCCGCGCACCGGCGCGCCGTCAAACAAAAATCGTTGCAATCTGTCTTGTGTGCTCATGCTATGTCTTTCTTTTCCTTGTCCGCCGCCAGTTCTACGGTATAGACCGTCATTGGCATTGAAGAACTGACGTCGAATTCGCAACCTGCGCGCACGCCGATTTCGGCGATTTCGCGCGCGCTGAGCGCTTGGTCATACACCGCGTACATCGCGCCCATCGCGAACTTGCGGCCGGAGCCTATCGCCCAGATGCGCGAGAACTCGTAAATCTCGCGCATCGGATACACCCCGAAAATCCCATGACGGTTGGCGATTACCACCATCATCTGACTGGATTCGTACGGATCTTCCTCGTCCTCTTCGGGACGCAGGTAGAAACCGTCCTTCAGCTTGGGATGCAATTTGCGGAAGGTCTCGAAAATTCCCTGGCGACTGCTCAGGTCTTTTTTCTTCAACTCTTTCAGCGCGCCTTGCAACACCAGATCGTGGGCGGCCGAGCCGGAGATGGCCAAATAGCTGTCCCCATGCTGGAAAATCTTGTTGTGGAAACAGTCATAGCCCGCCAACAGCTTCTGGTCGTCGCCAAAAGTGGTCTGGCTGTCGGCGGCGATCGCGATCTGATCGCCCTTTCTTACCGCCACGATGGTAGTCATCCCTGCGCCTTTTTCGTCGATGGCGGCCCCGGAGCGGCAGCCGCGCAAAACCGCCTATTGTATCGGCTTACGCCCGGCAACCCAAGCGTTGCTCCCGTGGCGGGACTCGGGAAAGATGGGGGCCGCCGGCGCGAATCTCAAGACCGCGCCGCAACCGCCACCTAGATGACAAGTCAGGTGGCTGACGATATAATGATATTGATTATCATTTTCAAAAAAGCTATGCAATTCCACGCTCAAGACTTCCCCATCGTCTGGCTGGACCGCAGCCGCCCGGATGGGCAGCAGCCCACCGACATCTTCGCCACCCTGGACCAGCTGCTGCTCCAGCAACGCCCCTTCGTATTCATCGCCAAAGAACCGGCGCCAACCGAACTGGACCTGCACGCGCGCATCATCCGCAAAATGGCGGCGCTGTGGGTCAAGGACAACCGGCTGCAGATCCGCCAATTGATACGCGGCACGATCGTGATTGCTCCGCAAGCCGAGCAACAGCGCTATCTTGACGAGTTCGCGCCGCGCTTCGAAAAGTTCTGGGGCTACCCGCTGCGCCACCGCCCGGACCATGAGACAGCGCTGAGCCTGGCGGCGGACCTGCTGGCCGGCCCGCCGGCCGCCGGCAGCGTCATCAGGCGTCGCGCAATTCGAAATCGTGGCTGATGTCAGCGGTCTTGCCCAGCATGATGGAGGCGGAACAGTACTTCTCCGCCGACAACTTGATCGCCCGCTCCACCGTCTCCGCCTTCAGATCGCGCCCAGTCACCACAAAGTGGAAATGAATGCGGGTGAACACCTTGGGCTCCTCCTCCGCGCGTTCGGCATCGATCTCCACCCAGCAATCACTGACTTGCTGTCGCGCCTTCTTCAAAATAGTGATCACGTCGTAACTGGTGCAACCCGCGGTGCCCAATAGCAACAACTCCATGGGCCGCGGCCCCAAATTCCTTCCGCCGCCTTCCGGCGCGCCGTCCATCACCACCGCATGGCCGCTGCCGCTCTCGCCCAGGAAACACACGCCGTCCACCCACTTCAGCCTGGCCTTCATCCTTGCTTCTCCTCGTAGTCGGAATCCCGAAACGGCCTAGCCTAACATCCGGATTTGGGCGAACAAAGATTCACCGGTAAAATAGAAAGATTGTCCCGCTATATCCGAGCTGCGCCCAAACATGCTGGTACTTGGTATTGAATCCTCCTGCGACGAAACCGGAGTCGCGTTGTACGACACAGACGGCGGCCTGCTGGCCCACCAACTGCACACCCAGATGGCCATGCACGCCGAATACGGCGGCGTGGTGCCTGAATTGGCCAGCCGCGACCACATCCGCCGCGCCATTCCGCTGACGGAAGCCTGCCTGGCCGAAGCCGGCAAAACGCTGGCCGACCTCGACGCCATCGCCTATACCCAAGGCCCCGGCCTGGGCGGCGCGCTGCTGGTGGGAGCCAGCGTGGCCAACGCGCTGGCCTTCGGCCTGAACATTCCGGTGCTGGGCGTCCACCACCTGGAGGGCCACCTGCTGTCGCCGCTGCTGGCCGAGCCCAAACCGGCGTTCCCCTTCCTGGCCTTGCTGGTTTCCGGCGGCCACACCCAACTGATGGCTGTACGCGGCGTCGGCGACTATCAAATCCTGGGCGAAACCCTGGACGACGCCGCCGGCGAAGCCTTCGACAAAACCGCCAAGTTGCTGGGGCTGCCCTACCCCGGCGGCCCGCTGCTGTCCCGGCTGGCGGAGGAAGGCGATCCGGCCCGCTTCACCCTGCCGCGGCCGATGCTGAACTCCGGCGACCTAGACATGAGCTTCTCCGGCCTGAAAACCGCGGTGCTGACGCTGAGCAAACAAGTGGCGGACGCCGACGGCCACATCGACGAGCAGACGCGCAAAGACATCTGCCGCGCCTTCCAGGAAGCCATCGTCGAAGTGCTGACCAAGAAATCGCTGGCCGCGCTCAAGCAGTGCGACATGAAACGGCTGGTGGTGGCCGGCGGCGTCGGCGCCAACAAGCAGCTGCGCGCCGCGCTGGACGAAGCCGCTCGCCGCCGCCGCTTCGAAGTGTTCTATCCGCCGCTGGCGCTGTGCACCGACAACGGCGCGATGATCGCCTTCGCCGGCGCGATGCGGTTGCAACACGCGCAGCCGCCCGGCAGCTACTCGATCAAGCCGCGCTGGGACCTCAGCACGCTGCCCCCGGCCTGACCCACCCCCATGCGCCGCGCCGACCGCAAACGCCGGCGCGGCTTCGGACTCCTATGATTCAACTCAAAAACCTCAACCTGCGCCGCGGCCTGAAAGAATTGCTGCTAGGCGCCAACCTGACCCTCAACCCCGGCTACAAGACCGGCCTCACCGGCGCCAACGGCGCCGGCAAGTCCAGCCTGTTCGCGCTCCTGATGGGCGAACTTCACGCCGACAGCGGAGACGCGCTGCTGCCGCCTCACTGGACCATCGCTCACGTAGCGCAGGAAACACCCGCGCTGGAACGCTCCGCGCTGGACTACGTGCTGGACGGCGACCATGAGCTGCGCCAGCTGGAACAGGAGCTGCAAGACGCGGAAGAACGCCACGACGGCAACGCCATCGGCCACCTGCACGGAGAATTGGCGCGCATCGACGCCTACGCCGCGCCGGCGCGCGCCGGCAAACTGCTGACCGGCCTGGGCTTCGATGTCAACGCTCAGCAACGGTCCGTGGCCAGCTTCTCCGGCGGCTGGCGCATGCGCCTGAACCTGGCGCAGGCGCTGATGTGCCGCTCCGACCTGCTGCTACTGGATGAACCCACCAACCATCTGGATCTGGAAACCGTGCTGTGGCTGGAGGATTGGCTGCAAGGCTATCCAGGCACTCTGCTGATGATTTCCCACGATCGCGACTTTCTGGACAGCGTCTGTGACCACATCGTTGAAGTCGCCAACCAGGACTTGACGCTGTACACCGGCAACTACAGCCAGTTCGAAGTGATGCGCGCGGAGAAAATGGCTCGCCAACAAGGCGAGTACGAGAAACAGCAGCGCCAGATCGCCCACCTGGAGTCCTTCGTCAACCGCTTCAAGGCCAAGGCCTCCAAGGCGCGTCAGGCGCAGAGCCGGGTCAAGGCGCTGGAAAAACTGGAACGCATCGCTCCCGCCCACGTGGCTTCGCCGTTCGACTTCCACTTCGATAGCCCGGACAACCTGCCCAATCCATTGCTGAAGCTGGAACAGGCCGATGTCGGCTACGGCTCCGCCACCATACTCAGCGGACTGAACCTATCGGTGGAAGCCGGCGCGCGCATCGGCCTGCTCGGCGTCAACGGCGCCGGCAAATCCACCCTGGTCAAACTCTTGTCCGGCGACCTCGCCCCGCTGCGCGGCGAGATCGTCAACGCCCAAACCCTGAAGATTGGCTACTTCGCCCAGCACACGCTGGAGACCCTGCGCGAAGACGAAACGCCGCTGCAACACATGCAAAGGCTGGCGCCCACCACGCGCGAGCTGGAACTGCGCAGTTTCCTTGGCGGCTTCAACTTCCGCGGCGACGCCGCCACCGATCCAGTGGGTCCGATGTCGGGCGGCGAGAAGGCGCGGCTGGCGCTGGCGATGATAGTCTGGCAAAAACCCAACTTGCTGCTGTTGGACGAACCCACCAACCACCTGGACCTGGAAATGCGCCACGCGCTGACCATGGCGCTGCAGGACTTCAGCGGAGCGCTGATCGTGGTGTCCCATGACCGCAGCTTGCTGGAAGCCACTACCGATATTTTCTGGCTGGTCAGCCACGGCAAGGTGCAGCCCTTCGACGGCGACCTAGAGGATTACCGCCAATGGCGGCTGACCCTGCTGGCCGACGCCGGCAAGCCCTCCTCCGGAGACGCTCAGGGCCTGAACCGCAAGGAACAGAAGCGCCAAGAAGCGGAAGCGCGGCAACGGCTCTCCCAACTGCGCAAACCGCTGCAGAACAAGCTGAACAAGCTGGAAAAGGAACTGGACCAACTCAGCGCGGCGAAAGCGGAGCTGGACGGCTTCATGGCCTCCGCCGACGCCTATGAGGATGCCAACCGGCAACGGCTGGCCGACGCTGTGCGTCGCCAAGGGGAAGTGGCGACCCGCCTGGCGGAAGTGGAGGAGGCTTGGCTGGAAGCCCAGGCCGAGCTGGAGGCGCTGGAACAGGCGGAATAACGGCGGCAACGGCCGGGGTTTTCCACAGCAATCGCCGGATAACTTTGTGGATAACCCCGATCCGTCGCCAAAAAAACTTTTGCAATTAGCCACTTGCCGCTTACGCTCATAAAAAAGGCAAAATCAGGGAACTTTCCCACCTTGCCAATGAGCAAATCTGGTGACAGCATGTGGATAAAACCGGCAACTCCATGATTGCAAAAAACAAATGACTGCCGCCTATTTTTTAAGCAAAACCCCGCGCGCCCCTCCCCGCCGCGCCGCATTTCCGTCGCCCATACGTCGCGTTCTGCTCGCCGGCCTGCTGATCGCCGGCGCCGCCGCGGCCGAGCCCCCCATTCGGCTCAACACCCATCAGCAAGTTCCGCTGTCCTTCAGCAAAGAAGACGGCGCCCCCGATGGCTTGGCGGTGCAAATCGTGCAGTGCGCGCTCAAGCAGCTACAACGTCCCTACTCCATCTCCTTCCTGCCATGGCCCCGCGCGCAATGGCAGGTGCAGCACCAACAAGCCGATGCCTTTTTCACCGCCACGCCGTCGGCGGAACGCGACAGCTACGCGGTGCTGTCCGCCCCCATCCTGCCTTATGAGCGACGCTGGTATCTGCTGAAGAACAACCCGCAGACCCCGACCAGCAGCGATTTCAAGCGCCAGGGCCGCACCGCCGCCTTCAGCGGCTCCAATATGGACGACTGGCTGCGCGAACACGGCTATCAACTCACCTCCACCCCGCCCAACAGCGAGCAATTGGTGAAAATGCTGCTGAGCCGCCGTGTTGACGCCATTCTCGGCAATGCCTACGTGGTGGACGCGCTCATCGCCAAAATGGGCGTGCAGGAACAACTGCGCAGCGAGCTGGCGCAAAGCCTACCCTTCGGCGTCTACTTCGGCAAAGCCTTCCTCGCCCGCGAGTCGCCGCAGTTCCTGACGCAATTCAATCGCGCGGTGCAAGGCTGCCGCGCCAAATAAAAAGCCGCCAGATGATGGCGGCTTTTCAATGCGGCTTGGCTGCGGATTAGACCGGAGCGGGCTCCTTCATCAGCAATGCGCTCAACTCCGCCAGCTTGCGCTTCAGTTCGCGACGATCCACCACCATGTCCACCGCCCCCTTGCTCAGCAGGAACTCTGCGCGCTGGAAGCCTTCCGGCAGCGTTTCGCGCACGGTTTGCTCGATCACGCGCGCGCCGGCAAAACCGATGCGCGCCTTGGGCTCGGCCAACACCACGTCGCCCAGGAAAGCAAAAGAAGCGGACACGCCGCCCATGGTCGGGTCGGTCAACACCGAGATGAACGGCAATTTGGCGTCGGTCAGCAGCTGCAAGGCGGCGCTGGTCTTGGCCATCTGCATCAGCGAATTCAGGCCTTCCTGCATCCGCGCTCCGCCGGAAGCGGCCACGCAAACGAAAGGCGCCTTGGCTTCCACCGCGGCGCGCACGCCGCGCACGAAGCGCTCGCCCACCACCGACCCCATGGAGCCGCCGATGAATTTGAATTCAAACGCGGCCACCACCACCGGCATCGATTCGATGCTGCCCTGCATGACGACCAGCGCGTCGTCCTCGCCAGTGTCGCTTTTGGCAGCGGTCAAGCGGTCCGGATACTTCTTGCTATCCTTGAACTTCAGGATATCCACCGGCTTGACCTCTTCACCCAGCTCGCGCCGGCCCTCTTCGTCCAGCAGCAGGTTCAGACGTTCGCGCGCGGTCAGCGGGTGATGATGATTACACTTGGGACACACCTGCAGATTGCTCTCCAGGTCGGTGTAATACAACACGGCCTCGCATTCCGGGCACTTGCTCCAAAGCCCCTCCGGTACCGCGGAAGGTTTATCGGCGCGGTTGTCGCGCTTGATCTTCGGCGGCAGGAGCTTATTCAACCAGCTCATGCTGACTCCTTGATTCTTGGACCCGCCGTCAAACGGCGGGCACAGTAAAACGGGGGCTAAGCCCCCGCAATGTTCTATCGGATGGCGGCCTTCAGTTCGGCCACCAGACGGGTTAACCGCTCTTTGGCGGTTTCGGGTGTCGCCGCCTCAATTTCCTGCACCAAGCGGCTGCCCACCACCACCGCGTCAGCGGCGGCGGAGATCGCCTTGGCGGTCGCGCCGTCGCGAATGCCAAAGCCGACGCCGATCGGTACGGTCAAATATTCTCTAAGGGCAGCAATTTTACGCGCTACGTCGTCAATGTCCAGATGCCCGGCGCCGGTCACCCCCTTCAGAGAGACATAATAGACGTATCCGCGCGCCAGTTTGGCGATTTCCGCCACACGTTGCGGCGGGGTGGTGGGCGCGATCAGGAACACCGGATCCAGGCCGTTGGCGGTCAGTGCCGCAGACAGATCGGCGGATTCTTCCGGCGGACTGTCCACGGTCAACACGCCGTCTACGCCGGCGGCCTTGGCCGCGGCGGCGAAGTCCTGGTAGCCCATGGCGAACACGGGATTCAGATATCCCATCAGCACCACCGGGGTATGATCGTTGTCGCGGCGAAATTCCGCTACCATCTGCAACACTTGGCGCAAACCCACCTTGTGGACCAGCGCGCGCTCCGAGGCGCGCTGGATCACCGGGCCGTCGGCCATCGGGTCGGAAAACGGCACCCCCAGCTCGATGATGTCGGCGCCGCCCTCCACCAAGCCGTGCATCAGCTGCACGGTCAACTGCGGCGACGGATCGCCGGCGGTGATGAAGGGAATCAGCGCCTTGCCGCCGGCCAGCGCTTCAAAACATTGGGCGATACGTGACATAGCGCCTCCTTACAGGGTGATGCCGGCGAGGCCGGCCACGGTGTTGATGTCTTTGTCGCCGCGGCCGGACAGATTGACCAAGATCACCTGGTCCTTGCCCATCTTCGGCGCTTCCTTGGCGGCCCAGGCCAGCGCGTGGCTAGACTCCAGCGCCGGGATGATGCCCTCGAAACGACAGCAATCGTGGAAGGCGCGCAAGGCCTCGTCGTCGTTGATCGCCACGTAGTCGGCGCGGCCGATGTCCTTCAGATAGCTGTGCTCAGGCCCCACGCCCGGATAGTCCAGGCCGGCGGACACCGAATGGGTTTCCACCACCTGGCCGTTCTCGTCCTGCATTAGATAGCTCTTGGCGCCGTGCAATACGCCCAGCGGCGCGCCGCCGGAAATCGGCGCCGCGTGCTTGCCGGAGGCCAAGCCCAGGCCGCCGGCCTCAACGCCGACCATGCGCACGCCGTCAACGCCGATATACGGATAGAACATGCCGATGGCGTTGGAGCCGCCGCCCACGCACGCCACCACCACATCCGGCTGGCGACCGATGACTTCCGGCATCTGCACTTTGGCCTCCTCGCCGATCACCGACACGAAATCGCGCACCAGCATCGGATAGGGATGCGGGCCCGCCGCGGTGCCCAAGATGTAGAAAGTGCTGTCGACATTGGTCACCCAATCGCGCATGGCCTCGTTAAGCGCGTCCTTCAACGTCTTGGAGCCGGACTCCACCGGCACCACAGTGGCGCCCAGCAGCTTCATGCGGAACACATTGGGCGATTGACGCTTGATGTCCTCCGCGCCCATATACACCACGCACTCCATGCCGTAACGCGCCGCCACGGTGGCGGAAGCCACGCCGTGCTGGCCGGCGCCGGTTTCCGCGATCACCCGTTTCTTGCCCATGCGACGCGCCAGCAGGGCCTGGCCGATGGCGTTGTTGATCTTGTGCGCGCCTGTGTGGTTCAGGTCTTCGCGCTTCAAATAGATCTGCGCGCCGCCCAATTGCTCGGACCAGCGCTTGGCGTGGTAGACCGGGCTGGGGCGGCCAACGTAATGCTTGAGCTCATGGCGGAATTCTTCCCAGAACGACGGGTCGGCCTTGACGCGAGCGTACTCGTTTTTCAGCTCGTCCAGCGCCGCCATCAAGGTTTCGGCGACATAGACGCCGCCATGCGGGCCAAAATGGCCCTGGGCGTCCGGCAAGTCATAACGATCCATGTCTAACTCCTGATATGAACGCCGCCATTCTGGCGGCATCTTTGATTCCCTTGGACGCCTCCACACCGCTGGAGACGTCGACCGCGGCCGGACGCACCTGCGCCACCGCCGCCGCCACATTGTGTTCGTCCAGCCCCCCGGACAGGATCAACGGCAGGGGCAAGGCCTCCGGCAGCAAGCTCCAGTCAAAGGTGGCCCCGGTGCCGCCGTGCGCGCCTTCAACGAAGGAGTCTGTCAGCACCGCGCGCGCGTCCGGGTATTGCGCGGCGATTTCGGCCAGGTCCATGCCTGGCTTCACCCGCACCGCTTTCAAATAAGGCCGCTGAAAGGAGCGGCAGAAAACGGCGTCTTCCTCCCCGTGGAACTGCAGCATGTCGATTGCGCACTCCGCCAACACTGCGCGCACATAATCCGGTTCCGGGTTGACGAACAGAGCCACCACGCTGACGAAGGGCGGCAGCGCCGCGATTACAGCGCGCGCCTGCTCGATGCCGACATGACGCGGGCTCTTGGCGTAGAACACCAGACCGATGGCGTCGGCGCCCAAGCGCGCGGCTTCCGCGCCGTCTTCCGGCCGAGTAATGCCGCAAATTTTGATTCGGGTTGTGCCGCCCACTCTCATCTCCACAAGGCCAGCCGCGCGGCGTCCGCCTGCGACGGCAAATCGTATATTTCCGGATAACCCACGCCGGTCAGATACAGACCATCCGGCATGAAGGTGGGCGGCGCGAAGGTGCGGTCGCGCGCCGCCAGCAGCCCCGCCATGTCCTCCGCGCGCAAAGCGCCCTTGCCGACATAGACCAGCGCCCCGACGATATTGCGCACCATATGGTGCAGAAAAGCGTCCGCCAGCAGATCGAAGCGGATCAGGCCGTCTTGCTCGCTGATGTCCAAGCGCTGCAAATCCTTGAGCGGCGATTTTGCCTGGCATTCGGACGCTCGAAAGCTGGAAAAATCATGCCGCCCCAACAAGTGGGCGGCCGCTTCCCGCATCGCCTCAACGTCCAACGCCTGATGAAACCAGCCCATCTTGCCAGCCAGCAAACAAGGCCGCACCGGACTAGTCAGCAGGAAATAGCTGTAACTGCGGGAAAACGCCGAAAAACGAGCATGAAACGCCTCCGGCACCTCTCGCGCCCACACCACCGCCACTTCCGGCGGCAGCAAGGCGTTGACGCCGCGCACCCAAGCATTCAGCGGCCGCTGCGTCAAGCAGTCGAAATGCACCACTTGCATGGCCGCATGCACCCCGGCGTCGGTCCTGCCCGCGGCCAAGGTGCCGATGTCGGCCACGCCGGCGATCTGCGCGATCGCCTGATTCAATCTGTCCTGAACCGTATTGCCATGCGGCTGAGTCTGCCAGCCGGAAAACGCCCGACCGTCATACTCGATGCCGAGCGCTATCCTCATGCCCACACCTTCTTCAAACACCGACGCGGCGCACCGCGTCGTTTCAGCAATAAAGCACTCACTCTACCTTATCCTGCCCGGTTTGCGCCACGACCAAACGATGACGTCTGCTGCGAACACGCGAGAAAAGCGGCCAACCACGGCATAAGACGCCGTCGACGTAAAACGAAAGGGCCGGCTCGCGATAAGCGCGCCGGCCCCTGTGACTCGCAATGCGCGATGGACGCCTCAGCGGCCGGCCTCCTTCATCAAAGCGTCCGCAGTTTCCTTGTCGCCCATCTCCAGATACAGCTTGGCTAGTTCCATTTTCTCCTCATCAGGACTCGCCGCAACTGCCGGCGCAGGCGATGCCGCTACGGCCGTCGCCGTCGCGGGTGCGGGTGCGGGTGCGGGTGCGGCAACAGGGGCGGGCTCTGCGGCCGCAAGCGACTGCGCCGGCGCTTCCGCCTTTGGCTCGAGTGTGGTTTGCGCGAACAAGGGATGGCCGGGCTCGACGGTCTGGCCAATCTCACACACCCTCATCCACAAGGTGCTGTCCTTACCGAACACGCCCTTCGCCGTGGTGGCCTCGGCAATGAACATCTGCTTGTCCGGCTGGGTGGACAACACCTCCAATAGCTTGTAGCGCAAATCTTGTCGCATCGGCTCATGAGCCAGGCCTTCACGCAAAATCTCCAGCGCCTGATCATCGCGACCGTAAGCCAGATAGACGTCTGCCTCGGCAACCCGATCCACCGAAGACAGGTCGATCCCATCGCCCTTCTTCAAAGAACTCATCAAAGTCGTTAACGGCCCCAGCATCGAAGCGCCCGTCGCCGTTCCGCTCAAGGCCGGCGCCGCGGGCTCGGCCTTATCGCCGCTGCGCTTGCGTCGCGCCAGCAGCAAGGCGACTAGACCCAAAGCCGCCGCCGCGCCGCCCAGCTTCCAGCGCATAGACTCATCGGACAAGAGAGCGCCCAGTTCATCCGTCCAGCTATTGGCCGCCACGGTGGCTGACGGAGCATGGCTTTCGGCGGGCTTGGCTGCGGGCGGCTCGTGCGGCGCGGCGGGTTCGGGCGCCTGGGTCTTCCCTACGTGTTCCGGCCTAGCCGCCTGCGGCGCGGACGCCGCCGCGACCGGCATCGAACTGACGGCTGCTATCTTGGGTTCCGGTTTCGGCTTGGGTTCAGGCGCGGACTCGGGGCCGGGCTCTCTTTCCGCCGGGGCCGGCACAGCTGCCTTTACCGCCGCCTGCTGGCGCTGGTAATCCTGAATTTTCTGCTCCAGCGCCTTGGCGCGCTGTTCGGCTTGCTGCAGCGCCTGATCCTGCCGCTGCAGCATCTGCTGCAAGTTCCGCTCCTGCTGCGACGGCGCGGCAGCAGGCCGCGCGGCCTCTGCGGCCGGGGCCGGCTTGGCCGCTTCCTTGGCAACAGGCGGGGCCGGCATGACGGGCTTAGTCTTCGGCGCAGCCTCTCTGGGAACCTGCTCCTGGGCTTTGTGTTCCTGCAGCTTGGACTCCGCCGGCTTATGCTCCAAAGGTTTGCGCTCCGGCGCGCGCTCTTGGAGCTTGCCTTCAGGCTCCGCGCTTTTCTGAACCGCGTGAGCCTCGGTCAACGTCGCCGGCCGCTTAGGCTCCGCGCCACGGGCAACGCCCTGGCCACGCAACTGCCACTCGGCCGGGTACTCCAGGGCCGCTCCAGCGCGCAAGCGATTGGCATCGCCTGCGATGAAAGCCTCTGGGTTGTCCCGCAGCAGTTGCTGCGCCACCCCGCCCGCCTCGCCGCCGCCGCGCACGCGGCTGGCGATGCCGGACAACGTGTCGCCCTTAAGCACTCGGTACACTTTCAAGCCCTGCGTTTTGACGGCGGGGACCGGCTTGGCCGCCGAATGAGGGTCCAGCAATACCGAGTAGTTTTTCTGCGCCTTGAGCTTGCCTGCGGCCACTTCCAACCGGAAGGCCAACATTGGCTCGCTTACCGGCTGCTCGGTGCGCAGTTGCACATTAAAGCGGCCTTTGGCCACTTTCTCGATATGGGGCACGATGGAAGCCACCAAGCGCACTTGCTGAGCGCTGGGCTCGCCCTGAGCCGCCACCGCGAACAACGCCAGCCGCGGCGGCTCCGCCTGCTCCAAGGCGCTGCCCTGCAAGGTCAGTTCCAGCAGCAAGGGTTCGCCCAGGCGGGAACGCAGCCGGGCGTCGCTCAGGCCCAGCGAATCCAAGCGCGGCGAGACATCGACGCCGGCCAGCGGCTTCTTGCCCTCCTCCCGCGCCGGCGCGGGTTTGTTGCGCGGTCCGTCGCGGCGGTAATCCACCTCGAACTCGCGCACCAGCCTGCCAGCCGGCCAACTCAGATCCACGGCGAAACGCAACAGCGGCTCCGGATAACTGGCGGCGCCCTTCACTTGGATTTTTTGAACACTGCCATCCGGCTTGCGGACGATGGAAAACTGCAGATTGCCGGCGGAACTGCTGTAAGTGGACAACAGCGGATAGCGGTTGCGGTCGGCCAGGCCCACCAGCACATTGTCGGAGGGTTCCTCGTCCACCACTGGGATCTCCGCCAGGAAAGGCTCTCCATCGGCGGACAACACCCGGATCGGCCCCAAACCGGCCGTAGCCGCCGCCGCCAGGCCCAGACCGGCCAGCAGCAACGCGATTTGACTCATGCGTGTCTTGAAAGACATGAACGAATTTCCCCACCCTCATTCTTCGAAGCCGCCGCGCAGCAGGTCGCCAACAGATTCTTATAACGTTTTAATTATTGCAACGAAACAACACAACAGCCACTTAGCGAGGATAAATCGGGCATCCTTGCCTCATTGCATCCAGGCAATGGCCAAAAAAGCCACACATTTTCATGCCATTCGCCTCAAACCACGTGATGGAGCCGGATCGTCAAACGGCGGGAGGAGTTGCCCCGTCCCGCCGCGCATCGCCGTCGCCTCTATCTCAAGCGCTAATCGTTGCCAGCAAGGCCTCGGCCTCCGCCTTGAGCGGCCCTTGCGCCTCGGCGATCAAATCCTGCAACACTTCTTTGGCGCCGTCGCGGTCGCCCATGTCCAGGTAGACCTTAGCCAGATCCAACTTGGTGGCCAGCGGATCGTCCAGCACCGACATGCCTTCGGCCTGCGCCGCCGCCGGCGCTTCCGCCTCTGCGGCCGGCGTCTCCGCCAGCATGTCTTCGTACAGGGATTCGAAACCCGCGGACGCGGCCGCTGGGGCCGCTGACGCAACTGGCGCTTCGGCGGCGGCCGGCGTTTCCGCCGCCATACCCTCCAGATTGAAGTCGAAGTCCAACAAATTGTTTTCCGCCGGCGCCGCGGCCGCGGGAGTCGCCTCCGGCTTGGGCTCCGCGGGCGCCGTCAGCTCCGCGTCCAGATCGAAATTGAGCAGATTGGCTTCTTCCGGCTTCTCCGCCTCTTCGGGCTGAGGCTCGGCGAAGAGCGCCGCCAGCGGATCATCCTCTGGAACCGCTGCTTCCGGCGCGGCGACGGGTTCAGGGGCGGCAGCCGGCGGCGTTGCCTCAGGCTCGCCGAACAGCTCCTTATCCAGATCGATGCCGCCCGGACTAGACACCGGCGCGGGCGCGGCTTCGATGTCCTCGCCCTCGCCGTCGGACAGATAGAGCGAGTTGGTCGGGTCTATGGAACGGCCCATCGCCGCGGCCTTGGCCCAGATCGGTCCATGGCCGTCGAAGGTGGCGTGCATTTCCCGCGCCAGTTTTTCAAAGCTGGCGACGTCAGGACGCGCCGCGTAGATCTCCATCAGCTTCAGCCTCACCTCTTGGCGCGACGGGTCTTTGGCCAGCGCGTCCTTGAGGATGTCCTCTGCCTGCACATCGCGGCCGTAGGCGATATACACCTCGGCTTCCGCTACAGGATCAACCTCGGCCGCGTCGATGGCGCCGGCCGCCTGGGTGAAATTGCTCATGAAGGAGTGGCCGCCGCCCACCGACGGCGGCTCCATGCCGGAAGACGCGCCGCGGCTCAAGGCGGCGCTGGTATTGTTGGCGGACAGCGACAAGGGCTTGCCGCCCTTGCGCCGACGCGCCAGCAACAGGCCCAACGCGCCC
This sequence comes from Chromobacterium sp. Rain0013, assembly GCF_015291765.1. Lineage (NCBI taxonomy): Bacteria > Pseudomonadati > Pseudomonadota > Betaproteobacteria > Neisseriales > Chromobacteriaceae > Chromobacterium > Chromobacterium sp. Rain0013. The sequence continues at coordinate 2,722,395 of NZ_CP031514.1, read as the reverse complement.
AAGAGGCCCAGGCCGGCCACGCCGCCGCCCACTAGCGGCAAATGATCGATCACCTTATCCAGCAACGACGGCTCCGGCGGCGGAGGCGGAGCCGCCGGCTTGGCCGCGGGCTTGTGTTCCGCCGGAGCGGGCTTGGCCGCAGGAGCCGGAGCCGGCGCGCTGGCGGCGTGCGCGGGAGCGCTGGCGGCGACGGGTTCCGCCGCCGTCGCGGCCGGAGCGGAACTGGGGCTGGAATTAGTCATGGGCGGCAAGGGCTTGCCCGCCTGCAGGGCCTTCAATTGCTCTTCCAGCGCGCTGATGCGCGCCTCCGCGCTCTTCAGCGCTTGCTCGCGCGCAGCCACCTGCTGCTCAAGTTCGGTCAGCTTGCCGCCGCCCGGCTCGCTGGGCACCAGCTTCAGCACATCCGAGCCTGCTTTGGCTTTGTCTTCGGCAGCCGGAGCCGCTGGCTGACTGCCTAGAATGTTGGCCACCTGAGCGGCGCTCAGGGACTTGATCTTGCGGCTGGCGGGCACTTTCAGCACCGCGCCCAGTTTGAGACGGCTGACGTCGCCGTCGACGAAGGCGTCTGGATTGGCCTGTGCCAAAGCGGCCATGGTCTGGTCCAGCGTGGCGCCGCGCGGCCGCACCTTGCCGGCCAGGCCGCGCAGGGTGGAACCGGACTTCACTTTGAGAATGCCTGGCTGCGGCCGCGCGATGGGCGCGGCGTTGCCGCGATAGCGGCTGGACAGATTGCTGTCGGCGTAACTGGGCACGTCCTGCACGATGTTGGCGGACGGAGAAGCCATCGAGTAGTTGCTGGGATCCAACAACACCGTGTATTCGCGCACCGCGCGTCCCGATGAAGTCTTGGCTTCCACCACGAAACGCAGATAGGGATCGTTGATGGGTCCGGAAGAACTGATGCGTATCATCGCGCCGCGCGAGCTGGGCGCCACGCTGAAGCGCAGCATATTGAGCACGGTGGCGTAATCAACGTTCAAGTCCTGAAACGTATCCGCCCCGGCCAGCCCTATCCTGGCGCTCTCCAACTCCGCCGCCCTTACCCCGGTCAATTCGATATCGGCGCGGAACGGCTCGCCCAGATTGGACCTGACGTTGATTTTCCCCAGCCCTGCCCAGGCGCTGGCGGAGCAGGCCAAAGCCACCGCCAGAACGCCGATTCTGATTTTTGCCTGATGTGTCACTGTCAACCTTCCGGCACGGTTTATCTTGATTTTATTTGCGCTGGCCCAGCGGGCGCAGACGGTAACTGTTGCAATCTTAGGCCCTGCCGCAGTTTTTAGCTAGATTTCATAATGACGCCGTTTGCGCGCGTTTTTCGACTCCGCCATGAAACAGGGCGGCACTCTCGCGAATGCCGCCCTCTGCCCGCGCCATGCGCGGCTTCGGCCAAACCGCTTAAATCAGATCAAACCATTCTGCTTCAACAGCGTTTCGGCGATATTCACGCAATTGAGCGCCGCCCCCGCCTTCACATTGTCGGCGGCCAGCCAGAAGCTCAGCGTCCGGCCCTTGCCGCGCAAACGGCTGACCCACACCGCTTCATTGCCGGTAGCTTCCATTGGCGTCACATAGCCGCCCAACTTGTCAGCGGCCACCACTTGCAAGCCTGCCGCAAGCAGACGCTTACGCGCTTGCTCCATGTCAAATTCATGTTCGAATGCCGCATTCACCGCCCACGCGTGGCCGAAGAACACCGGCACCCGCACGCAGGTGGCTTCCACTTGCAATTGCGGCAACGCCAACAGCCGCGTCAGTTCGCGCTCCACCGAGCGCTCTTCTTCGGAGGTGCCGTCCGCGTCCAGCGCGCCGATCTGCGGCAGCACGTTAAAAGCGATGCGTTTGTCGTAAACCCGGCTTTCCGTCTCGCGCTGGGAGAACAGCGCCGTGGTTTGATCCGCCAGCTCTTCCATTGCCGCCTGGCCGCTGCCGGACACCGATTGATAAGTGGCCACCGACACGCGCTGCAAGCCCAGCGGGCGCAGCGCCGCCAGCGCCAGCGCCAGCGGCGTCACCGTGCAATTGGGCACGGAGGCGAGCGCGGCTTCGCCGGCGTCCGCCAGCAAGGCGCCGTTGATGGCGGGAATCACCAGCGGCACACTGTCGTCCTCGCGGAAGGCGGAGCTGAAATCCACCACCGCCGCGCCAGCCGCGCGCGCTAGCGGCGCGTACTCGCGCGCCAGTTCGCTGCCGGCGGCGAAGATGGCCAGCGCCACGTTTTCGAAGGCAAAACCGTCGATCGGATGCACATCCAGTTCCAGGTTGCCATAGGCGGCGGTTTCGCCTTCCTTGTCCGCCGTGTCCACGGCAAAAACCCGGCCCACGGGCAACTGGCGCTGGGCCAGCAGTTCCAGTACCGCCTGGCCCACCAGGCCGGTGGCGCCGACTACGGCGAGCTGAATAGAGTTCGACATCGCTTTACTTTCTCAATCAATCATTGCAAACAGAATACCGCACGCAAAAAAGGGCACCTAGGTGCCCTTTTCAACTCGGCCGCGCTTCTAAAAGTTTGTTCAAAGTCTCGCGAGCAAGAGCGAGACAAGGCGAAAACAAGCGAAAAAGCGGAATGGTCATGTGGTACATGAGCATTTTGAGCTTGTTTTTAACGCCGTATCGCCGACGCGCAGCAGGCGATGAACAGACTCGTAAGAGCGGCCCGGCAGTAGGAGCCCGCCAACGCGGCCCCCAGGCTGCCGCCATTCTACCCTGTCAACGCTCGATCAGGATACGCAACATGCGGCGCAGCGGCTCCGCCGCGCCCCACAGCAGTTGATCGCCCACGGTGAACGCGGACAGGTATTCGCCGCCCATCGCCATCTTGCGCAGGCGGCCCACCGGCGTGGCCAGCGTGCCGGTCACCGCCGCCGGGGTCAGCTCGGCCATCGAGGCCTCGCGGGTGTTGGGAACCACCTTGGCCCACGGATTCGCCGCGGCCAGCATGGCTTCGATCTCGTCCAAGGGCACATCGCGCTTGAGCTTGATGGTCAATGCCTGGCTGTGGCAGCGCATCGCGCCCACGCGCACGCACAAACCGTCCACCGGCACTGGATTGGCGGAGCGGCCCAGTATCTTGTTGGTTTCCACGCCGCCTTTCCATTCTTCCTTGGACTGGCCGTTGCCCAGATCCTTGTCTATCCACGGAATCAGGCTGCCGGCCAGCGGCACGCCAAAATTCTGGCAGGGAAAATCGTCCGCGCGCAGGAAGTCCGACACTTTGCGGTCAATATCGAGAATGGCGGAAGCCGGGTCCGCCAGCAGGCCGGACACCTGGGCGTTGATCGCCCCCATGCCGGACAGCAGTTCGCGCATATTCTGCGCGCCGGCGCCGGAGGCGGCCTGGTAGGTCATGGAAGTGGCCCACTCCACCAAATCGTTCTGGAACAAGCCGCCCAAGGCCATCAGCATCAGCGACACGGTACAGTTGCCGCCGACGTAGTCCTTGACGCCGCGCGCCAGGCCCTGCTCTATCACCGCTTTATTGACCGGATCCAGGATGATGATGGCGTTGTCTTCCATGCGCAGCGCGGAAGCCGCATCCACCCAATAGCCGTTCCAGCCGGCGGCGCGCAGCTGCGGATAGACTTCATTGGTGTAATCGCCGCCCTGGCAGGTGACGATCACATCCATGGATTTGAGTTCGGCGATGTCCTTCGCGTCTTTCAGCGCCGGGGTGTCGCGGCCGATGTCGGGGGCCTTGCCGCCCACATTGGAGGTGGTGAAGAACACCGGCTCGGCAATCACCGCAAAATCGTTCTCTTCGCGCATGCGCTGCATCAGCACGGAACCCACCATGCCGCGCCAACCTACAAAACCTACTCTCACTGGGGTTTCTCCTGGTATCTGTCTGTCAAATCGTCGCGCCCGCCTATGCGGCGGGCGGCTGTAATGTTGTCACCCCATTGTGCAGCGCGATAAAGCACCAAGCAATGGGGTATTTCATTTTTATTGTATTCAAATCAGAACAGACGGTTCGCCCCGCGAAAACCGGGCGTACCGTCCGGTCTCAGAGCGCCGACACCACCGCATCTCCCATCGCCGAGCAGCTGACTTTTTCGCAACCGGCCTCGTAAATGTCCGCGGTGCGCAGGCCGCGCGCCAACACGGCCTTCACCGCGTTCTCCACCCGCTGCGCCGCGTCTTCCAGACCAAAGGTGTAGCGCAGCATCATCGCCGCGGACAGGATGGTGGCCAGCGGGTTGGCAAGGTTCTGGCCGGCGATATCCGGCGCGGAGCCATGCGAGGGCTCGTACAGACCCTTATTGTTTTCATCCAGCGAGGCCGACGGCAGCATGCCGATGGAACCCGTCAGCATCGAGGCCTCGTCCGACAGGATGTCGCCAAAGATATTGCCGGTCACCATCACATCGAACTGCTTGGGGTTGCGCACCAGCTGCATCGCCGCGTTGTCCACATACATGTGGGACAACTCCACCTGCGGATACTCCTTGGCCACGTCTATCATCACCTCTTTCCAGAACTCGGTGGTTTCCAGCACATTGGCCTTGTCCACCGAGCACAAGCGCTTGTTGCGCTTCATCGCGATGCCGAAGGCGACGTGGGCGATGCGGCGCACTTCGCCCTCGCTGTAGCGCATGGTGTTGTAGGCCTCGCGCTCGCCCAGTTCGTTGACGGCGATGCCGCGCGGCTGCCCGAAGTAAATGTCGCCGGTCAGTTCCCGCACAATCATGATGTCCAGACCGGACACCACTTCCGGCTTCAGCGTGGAAGCGTTGGCCAGCTCCGGGTACAGGATGGCCGGCCGCAGATTGGCGAACAGGTTCAAATCCTTGCGGATGGCCAGCAAGCCGCGCTCCGGCCGCAACGGACGCTCCAGCTTGTCGTAGGCCGGGCCGCCCACCGCGCCCAGCAGCACCGCGTCGGATTCGCGACACAGCTTCTGGGTGAACTCGGGATAAGGCTGGCCAAAAGCGTCGTAGCCGGCGCCGCCCAGCGGGGCCTGCTCGGTTTCGATCGGCAGGCCGTCCTTGCGCAAGACTTCCAGCACGCGCTGAGCCTGAGCGATGATTTCCGGACCGATGCCGTCACCCGGCAGAATGGCGATTTTCATACTGTTTTCCTTTTCAGTCTTGAGGACCGCGCCGGGTCAGCCGCTCCACCAGCGCCCGCTCGCAACATTTGAATATGATATAAGCCGCCATCGCGGCATAGCCGGACACCAGCAGTTCCAGCAACTGGCGCAGCGCGCCGTCCATCGCCGCCTGCCAACCGGCGTCCAGCCACAGCTTGAAATTCAATTGCAACAACAGGGCCAGATTGACCGTGCCCGCGCCGAACACCAGAAAGCTCAAACCCAGCAGCGCAAAGGCCCAGCAGGGGTGGCGATGCAACCAGGCCATCGCGCCGCGCCGGCCATCGCTGCGGACGGCGTTCATGTTCTGGCCCACAACACCATCACGTCGGAACTGAAACTGCCGTCCGCCTCGATGGCGAAGTAATCGCGCACCTCGCTGCCCATGCGCTGTTGCAGCAGGCGAACGGCCGCGGCCATCTCCGGCGGCGTGCGCATGCGCGCGGTCCAGGCGTCGAAGGCCAGTCGCAGCCGCTGACGGCGCAGGCTGTCCACCACGAAGCCGGCCTCAGCCAGCATCGTCAACCATTCTCCGCCGCTATAATTACGGACATGGCTAGAGTCCCGCAACACTTCCACCGCCTGCAAGTGCGTATCCAGCAAGGGCAGGCCCGGCGACATCACATCTATCAGCGCTAATCGGCCGCCCGGCTTCAATACCCTCCGCGCCTCGCGCAGCGCCAGGCCCACATCGCCCCAGTGATGGGCGGAATAACGGCTGAACACCAAGTCGAAGTCGCCGTCGGCGAAAGGCAGACGCTCCGCCGAACCCTGGCGCGTGCTCAGATTGTCCAGACCGCGCCGGGCCGCTTCCGCCGTCACCACTTCCAACATGGCGGCCGACAGATCGTAAGCCACGACCTCCCGCGCCGCCTCCGCCACCTGAAAACCCACATGGCCGGCGCCGCAGCCCAGGTCCAATACCCTCGCCGCGCCATGCTCCGCCACGGCCTGGCGCAGCTCGGCGAACTCCGCGCCCTCCGCATGCACTTGGCTGCTCAAATAGGCGGCGGCCTGGCCGCCGAACTGCTGCTCCACATGCTGTTTATGCCCGTGGCCGCCCTGCTGTGGCGTGTTCACTCAGCCTCCTTTGCTCAGGCGAACAGCCACGGCTGTTCGCTGCGGCGCTTGGCTTCGAAAGCCTTGATTTCATCCGCGTGCTGCAGGGTAAGGCCAATCTCGTCCAGGCCGCCCAGCAGGCAGTGCTTGCGATGCTCTGTGATATCGAAGCCAAACACCTGCCCGGCCGGCGTCGTCACCGTTTGCGCCGCCAGATCCACCGTCAACCGATAGCCTTCGGCGGCCGCGCATTCTCGGAACAGCTGATCCACCGAGTCCGCCGCCAGCACGATGGGCAGCAGGCCGTTTTTGTAGCAGTTGTTGAAGAAGATGTCGGCGAAACTGGGCGCGATCACCACGCGGAAGCCCTGGTCGTCCAGCGCCCACGGCGCGTGCTCGCGGCTGGAACCGCAGCCGAAGTTCTCGCGCGCCAGCAACACCTGCGCGCCTTGATAGCGCGGCTGATTGAGTACGAAGTCCGGATTCAGCGGCCGCTTGCTGTTGTCCATGCCCGGCTCGCCGTGATCCAGGTAACGCCATTCATCGAACAGATTGGGACCAAAGCCGGAGCGCTTGATCGATTTCAAGAACTGCTTGGGAATGATGGCGTCGGTATCCACATTGGCGCGATCCAAGGGACAGACCAAACCGGTCAAGGTGGTAAATGCTTTCATCGTCAATGCCGTTTCCGGGCGCTAGCGCCCGCCTTCATTAGAGAGTGCGAGGAGACGACCGCCCCGGCGGACGCCGGGGGCGGACCGCCGCATCACATTTTGTTGGACACGTCCTTGGCGGCATTTTCAATCGCCTGCCCGCCCTTGGACACGTCTTGGCCCACGCCCTTCACCGTATTGCAAGCGCTCAGGGTCAGCGCGGCCAGTACCAACAACAGCAGTTTTTGCATGATTCTCTCCTTGGAACGGTTACAACGAACGCACATCGACGAAATGACCGGTGACGGCGGCTGCCGCCGCCATCGCCGGACTGACCAGATGCGTACGGCCGCCCTGCCCCTGACGACCCTCGAAATTGCGGTTGGACGTGGACGCGCAGCGCTCGCCAGGCTGCAGACGGTCCGCGTTCATCGCCAGGCACATCGAGCAGCCCGGCTCGCGCCACTCGAAGCCGGCGGCCAGGAACACCTGGTCCAGCCCCTCGGCCTCCGCCTGCGCCTTCACCAGGCCGGAGCCCGGCACCACCAGCACCTGCTTCACGTTGGCGGCCTTATGGCGGCCCTTGGCCACGCTGGCGGCCTCGCGCAAATCCTCGATGCGGCTATTGGTACAGGAGCCGATGAAGACAATGTCCACCGCGATGTCGTGAATGGGAGTATTGGCCTGCAAGCCCATATAGCTGAGCGCGCGCTCAATGCCGCTTTTCTTGACCGGATCGCTTTCCCGCGCCGGGTCCGGCACCGCGCCGTCGATATCCACCACCATTTCCGGCGAGGTGCCCCAAGTCACCTGCGGCCGGATGTCCTCGGCGCGCAACACCACTTCCGCGTCAAACACGGCACCCGGATCGGAACGCAAAGTGCGCCAATACGCCACCGCTCGCTCCCAATGCTCGCCCTTGGGCGCGAACGGCCGGCCTTTTACATAATCGATGGTCTTCTGATCCACCGCCACCATGCCCGAACGCGCGCCGGCCTCAATCGCCATATTGCACAAGCTCATCCGGCCTTCCATAGACAGGCTCTCGATGGCCTCGCCAGCGAACTCGATCGCGTAACCGGTGCCGCCGGCGGTGCCGATCTTGCCGATGATGGCCAGCGCCACATCCTTGCCGGTGATGCCGCGGCCCAGTTGGCCGTCCACCCGCACCAGCATATTCTTGGACTTCTTGGCCACCAGGCACTGGGTGGCCATCACATGTTCCACCTCGGACGTGCCGATACCGTGGGCCAGCGCGGCGAAAGCGCCGTGGGTGGAAGTGTGGCTGTCGCCGCACACCACCGTCATGCCCGGCAGCGTGGCGCCCTGCTCCGGCCCCATCACGTGCACGATGCCCTGACCCTTGTCCTTGAACGGGAAATACGCCAGCGCGCCGAAGGCCTTGATATTGGCGTCCAGGGTTTCCACCTGCTGGCGCGAAATCGGGTCCTTGATACCCTCGTCCCAATGATCAGTGGGCGTGTTGTGGTCCGCTGTGGACACCACCGAATCCACGCGCCACAGCGGGCGGCCCGCCAGCTTCAGCCCCTCGAACGCCTGCGGGCTGGTCACCTCGTGCACCAGGTGTCGGTCGATGTACAGCAAAGCCGTGCCGTCCGCTTCCTGGCGCACCACGTGGCTATTCCATAATTTGTCGTACAAGGTTTGTGCGGTCATGGTGTTTGCTCGAATCCGGTTATTCAACTTGAGACTGCCGCCGACGCCGCGGGTTTCCGCGCGCCGGTCACAAGGCTCTGCTCCGTGGGCTTATCTTGGAGCCAAACTTTCCCGGCAACAAGCCAGTTGCTTATACTAGTAGCGATACTAATACCCATAGCCCTACCCCATGACCGCCAGCAAAGACAGCGCGCCGCTGGGCCAATTCATCCGCGCCCACCGCGAGCGCCTGAGCCCGGAACAAGCCGGCCTGCCGCCCGGCCAGCGCCGCCGCGCCAAAGGCCTGCGCCGCGAAGAAGTGGCCGCCTTGTGCGACATCAGCACCACCTGGCTGACCTGGATAGAACAGGGCCGCACCCAATCCGTGTCCGCGCCCACCCTGGCCCGTCTGGCCGAGGCGCTGCGCCTCACCGCCGCCGAGCGCGACTACCTTTTCAATCTGGCGGGGCTCAAAGACCCGGAACCGGAATGGCGCGGCCCGTCCGAACAGGCAAAAGCCCTGTTGAAACAAGCCACCGCCCATATCGACTCCCCCGCCTACGTGCTGGATGCCGAATGGCGCGCCGTGGCCTGGAACCCGCCGGCACAGAGGCTGTTCCGGGACTGGCTGGGCCGGCCGGACGCCAGCCGCAGCCTGCTGGACTTCATCTTCCTGGCGCCGGAAGCGCGCAGCTTCATCGATCAGTGGGAGGAACGCGCCGGCCGCATCGTCGCAGAACTGCGCGCCGACCTCAGTCCGCGGCTGAACCAGCCCGCCGTGGCCGGGATGATTGCGGAACTGGAAACGAAAAGTCCGGAATTCCGCCAATACTGGCAGCAACAAGACGTGCAAGGCCGCGAAGGCGGCAGCCGCGTGTTCCACCACCCCAGCGCCGGCCGCATCGAACACCAGCAAATCACCCTCAAACTGGCCCAGGCGCCAGAGTATAAACTGGTGATGCTGCTGTGACGCCATGCATTTGACATGACCAATTCTTTATATTGAGCATTCCCAGGCTTGGGCACACTGCGCCGCATCCCAACCACGGCGGCGCCTGACGCCGCCTCCCTTGCTCAGGAGCGCCCAATGAAAATAACCAACGACATGCTCAGCCGCATCCACCCGCGCGGCTGCGCCGACCCGGACACCCCGCCGCAAACCGCGCTGGCCGCGGACATCCGCAGCGCGGCCAATAATAGCGAGCGACCGTCCAGCGTCGGCCGCGCCACCCCGCGCGACGCGCAACCGGCCGATGCGCTGCGCCGCCTGGCTCCGGACACACTGCAAGCCGCTCTGGCGCAATCGCAGCGCCAGTTCAGCCTGTGGCTGGCCAGCCGAACACAGGAAGACGCTCACAATCTGCTGCGCAACTACTACACCTCCATGGTGCACGATCATATCGACAACAGCGCCGAGGCCACCGTCAAGCAATGCCTGCCCCAAGCGCCCAGCAGCCGCTTGGCGGAACAGGCCAAACATTACCGTGCCTTCATCATTGATACCGCCGCCGCGCGCTTCCCCAGCCAGGCGGAGTACTTTCGCAAACAAGCCGGCCCCAGCCTGCTTAACAACCACCTCAGGGCCATCAGCACCAAGGTCGGGCTGAATGACAAAAACCCGCAGCATCAGGCGGCGCTGAAACAACTGGTGGAACACTGTGCCGCCCAGCTCTCCAACAGACTGCAACAGCTCAGCCCGCTGACGCTGCGCGACACGCTGGAACAAGCCCGCTGCGACTATCTTCGCAGCCACGCGCCCGAACATGGCATCTCCGAACACGCCGCGCCCAAGCTGGAACAGGATAGCCTCGCCCCGCTGCCGCAGGCCGAAGCCTTTCTCCGGCGCGGCAAGAGCTCCCGGTTCAAGTCTCACCGCGATTCGCGCCAGATCAATTTCAAACGGCTGACCGGCTTTAACTAAGCGCGGCCAAAAGCCTGTTCAAAGTACGGCACTCACTCCGTCACGCCTCACGACGCGCAACGGGCTTTGAACAGGACTTCACGCCCGGCCCAGCGCCCGCAGCATAGCCGGCCGCTGGGCCTTGGGCAGCTTGGCCACATAGTCCTGCGCCGACTGATCGTACTTATCCCTGTCCTCCAGCGAAGCGCCGTGCTTGATCAGGTCGGCCGCCAGCTGCGGCACACCGCTCAACACCGCCGCCATCAGTAGCGACATCTGCGAAAAACGCGTCGACACATTCACATCCGCGCCATGCTCCAGCAGCAACTTCGCCGCCGGCGCATTGCGCGCCTCCGCCGCGTAGAACAGCGGCGTCTTGCCAAGGTGTGCTGGCGGCGGCAAACGGTGGTGTGATCCGGTACTGCCCAGTCTAGCTCGGCCAATTTCAGCAGGCTCTGCACCATGCCCAGTGCCTGCCGCAACGATAGATTGAGCAAGCATTTAATACTCAAACCAAACTGGATGACCTCTCTGCCCCGGCCTGGGCTAGCGCCCACTTGTGCAAATGTCGCAGGACATGCGAGCAAGGATTCCCCCAGCCGTCTAGATTGGTACAATAAGCAGCCGCATGACGGCGGCTTTTGAACAGGCGCTAAGAGGCTGTTCAAAGTCTCGCGAGCAAGGGCGAGACAAGGCGAAAACGAGCGAAAAAGCGGAATGGTCAAGTGGTACATGAGCATTTTGAGCTGGTTTTCAACGCCGTATCGCTAAAGCGCAGCAAGCTTTGAACAGGTTCTAAGAATCCCCCCAAATATAGGCAGCAGATGACCAGTCCGAACCAGGCAGCCAATCCGGCGCCTACAGCCGAAGAACCGGTGCTCCGCGCCCCGGAAAACGAAAATACCCTGGCCACGCTGGCTATTCCGCTGGGCGAAACCATTCTGACGCTGACCGCCAACGGCACGCCCATCTATGGCATTTTGCAGCGCAGCCGGGCCATGACGGAACAATCCGACTTCTTCCGGCTGCAGTTCCGCGGCTATGCCCGAGCCGACGGTCACCGCTGGCAGTTGTTCGAAGGCGAGGACAGCCATTTCCAAGCAGCCCACAACTGCGCCTGGGTGCGGGTGGACCGGCCCAGCCGTACCGTCACCTTCGGCCCCAAAAGCGGCGTGCAAGCCAGTCCAGGCTTTGTCGGCACCGGACTGGACACTTTTCTGTTCGCCAGCGTCATCTCATGGGCCAAGGGGATTTGTCCGGATCACGCCATCAGCCCCGGCATGATCAGCATGAGCCAGACCTCTTCGGAAGAAGAACGGCTGCAACGCAACGCCTTCTACGCCAGCCAGGGTTTTGAGTTTGAATGGCAGGACGCCAATCAGCGTTCCGCGCTCTACTTCAAGGACAAGGTCAACAAGCTGCTGGGGGTATGGAACAAGGAGCTGATCACCGAGGTGGGCGGTGAAGCGATGCTGCAATCCCTGGCGCGGCAGGATGAAACCCGCGCCGAGCTGGAGCAGCGGCTGGAAAAACTGGAAAGCGTGCACGACAACCTGAAACGAGCGCTGCAAAAAGAACGCACCACGGCTCAGATTCTGACCGGGGTGCTCATCCTATTCGCCATCTGCGGGCTGTGGGCGGTGATCTAGCACCCTCTCATCACAAAAAGCAGGTCATGAAGCAGCATTCCAATGACGTTTCCCATGTACTCAAGCTCGCGGCGCTCACCGTCTGCTTGGCGCTTGCCTCTATCCAGCCGGCCGCCGCCGCTCGACCAGCCGATGTTGACCTGGCCGGCAATAGCATCAAGATCTTGACGCTGGAATCAAGGCCAGAGTCGGCGGAGTCGGAGCAAGGCTGCACTCCGGACCGCCAGCTGTGTCTTGAGCTGGTGGCGCAGACCAAGGACGCGCCGCCCATGCTCAAAGTCCGGCCCACCGCCAACCAGAGCGCTGGCGCACAGCTGGAATTGCGTGATTTACAGGCCGACGCGCTGTGGGACAACCGCCGCGGTCTAGCGCTATGGCCTTATGTGGTAAGGCTCGCCGCTTCCGATCAGGGCATCTTGGTGGGCGTCAGCGAGGACGTCAGCACCATGTATTCCGGCGGCGGCGGCTCTTTCAGCATGCTGCACCTGCTGCAGGTCTCTCCCAAGGGCGCGGGATTCGAGATGCGCGAGGTGCTGGCGCTGCCGCTGGCCAGTTCCCTGATGATACGCGCGTGCTTTTCGGAGCGGGATTACGCCGACCGTCGCAGAGCCTGTCATGACGAGTACCGTTTTTCTTCCAACATCAAGCTGGACAAAGACGTCACAGCCGGCTTCCCACGCCTGATCTACCGTACCCGTGCCACCAGCTTTCCCGGCCCTGCCTCGCGGGGCAAACGTTTGCGGAAAAAAGACATCGCCACCGTGGTGGACCGGGCCTGCACCTTCCAGCGCCTGCTGACGTGGCGGCCGGAGAGCGGCGCCTACACGCCGGACAAGCCGATTCCAGCCTGCGAAGAGTACCTCGAGCCTTAACCCCGTCCCTGAAAAACCCGATCGGCGCCCTCGCCGCTCAAGCCGCCGGCGCGCCGCCCAGGGCCTTGTAAACGTCCGCCAGGTTTTTCAATTGCTCCTGGCGCAGCCGGACCAGCGCGGACTCGCTACTACGCCTCGCCTTGACGGCGTCCAGCCAGGTTTGAGCGTCCACCGCGCCGGCACGATAGTGGCTTTCCGCCAGTTGCTCGCTGCGCCGGCTCAACGCCAGCGCGTCCGCTTGCAAGCGGGCCGAGCCTTGCAGCCGCTGACGCGCACTCAGCGCATTGTCCACCTCCTGATAAGCTCTATATAAGGTCTTGCGGAAATTGACGGTTTCCAGCTCGTAATCGGCCTGACTGCTCTTCAATTGCAAGCCTTGTTTGCGCCATTCCAGGAAGGGCAAGGACAGAGAAGCGCCCAGCGTCAACAACGGGTTTTGCACCAGGCTGCTCAGCACGCTGCTGCTAGAGCCCAGCGAGCCGGTCAGCTTCAGCGTGGGGAAGAGGGCCGCGCGCTGCTGATCCACCTTGGCCAATTGGCCGCGCAAGCGCGCCTCCGCCGCCATCAAGTCCGGCCGACGTTCCAGCAGGCTGCTGGGCAGGCCGGCGTCTATCGCGGGCAAAGCCGGCTCCAGCGGCAACTCGGCGATAGGCGGCAGCGCCGCGCCGGGCGGATGATCCAGCAACAAGGCCAGCGCGTTTTCCTTTTGCCCGAGTTCGTCTGCCAGCGTCAGCAGTTCCGTCTGTTGACTCAACACCGCGCTCCGCGCCTGAGTAACATCCTGCTCGCTCGTGGCGCCGGCACGCCATTTAGTTTCCGCCAACGCCTGAATCCGGCGCAGGTCCATCAGGTCCGCCTGCCCCAGCCTCTGTCGTGTCTTCAGCGCGGCAATGTCCCAGTACAAGCCGGCGGCGGCGCTGTCCGACAGCAGCCTGGCGGCGGCTTCATCATAGGCGCTGGCGCGAAACTCCTGATCCGCCGCGCGCAAGCGCGCGTCCACCCGCCCCCACAGATCCAACTCGTAACTGGTGCTCAAGCTGCCGCCGCTGCTGCGGCTCCAGGTCGAGGATTCGCCCAGCGTGCGCTTGGTTCCGGCACTCAAATCGCCGCTCAAGGAGGGCAAGGCCTCGCTACGCTCCAGCCCAGCCGCCAATTGCGCTTTGCGCAACTTGAGCAAGGCAATGCTCAAATCCGGGTTGCGGCTGCGCGCCTGTTCCAGCACCGCCAGCAAGCCCGCGTCGCCAAAACCTTGCCACCAGCGCTCGCGGCTCATGTCCGTCTGCGATTGAGCCGTGGGGCTGTGCCATTGCGCCGGGGTCTCCAGCGCCTGGCGCTGATAAGGCGTGCTCTGACAAGCGGCAAGCGACAGGGCCAGACCCAAAACAGTGAGATTGGATTTCCAAAGCGTCAAACACTTACTCCCGAGCCAAGGCATCGATAGGATTCAAACGCGCCGCGCTGCGCGCCGGCAGATAGCCAAACACCACGCCGATAGTGGTGGAGCATGCCACCGCCAGGGCGATGGCTTTCAGCGATAGCGCCATTTTCCATTTGCTGACCAAGAGCGCGAACACAAAGCTGATGCCGTAGGACAGGCCGATGCCGATGGCTCCGCCCACCAGGCAAACCAGCACCGCCTCGGTCAGAAATTGCTGTAACACGTCGGACTGACGCGCGCCCACCGCCATGCGGATGCCGATTTCGCGGGTACGCTCGGTCACCGACACCAGCATGATGTTCATCACGCCAATGCCGCCCACCACCAGTGAAATCACCGCGATCAAGGTCAACAGCAGAGCGAGCGTGCGACTGGTGTTTTCCACCGTTTTCAGCACTTCGTCCATATTCACGGTAAAGAAGTCCTTGCTGCCGTGGCGCAGGGTCAGCAGGTGGCTGAGCGCCTTCTCCGCCAGCGCAGTGGGCTGGCCCTCCTTGATGCGCACCACCATGTAGTCAAAATAGGCCCGCCCGAACAAACGGCTGCCGGCGGTGCTGTAGGGCATCCACATTTGCAGCGATTTGCCGCCGTAGCCGTTGTCTTTGGTCTCCACCACCCCGATGACGGTGGCCGGCACGCTACCCACCAGCACCACCTGGCCGATGGCTTCCGCATCGGCGAACAGTTTGCGGCGGGTGTAGTTGTCTACCACCACCACCTGGCGCTGCATGCGCACATCGTCGCGGCTGAAGCCGAGGCCGGCGACCAGCTTCAAGCCGCGCACACGGAAGAAGGTGCTGTCCACGCCGGACACCGAGGCGTTGACGTCAACATTGCGGTAGCGGATGCGCAGGCTGTTGGTGGTAACCGGCGACACGCTGTCGACATAGGGCTCCTCGCTCAGCGCCGCCAGATCGCTAGGCAGAAAGGTGCGCACGCCGTCAGCCTTGTCGTCGCCCCCATCCTTGCCGCGATACACGGTGATGGTGTTGGTGCCGATGGAGCGGATGTCGTTCAACACGTAATTGCGCGCGCCCTCGCCCACCGCGATGATGGATACCACCGAGGTGATGCCGATGATGATGCCCAGCATGGTGAGCACGGTGCGCAGCCGGTTGGCCAGCATGGCGAGCATGGCCATCTTGAAGGCTTCGCTCATGCGTTCACGCCAGGCCGGCCCCGGCTTGGGCCGCCGCGGCTCGCTCGCGTCCGCAGCCGGGCGCGATGCGTCGGCGGCGCTGTCGCACAGAATCTCGCCATCGCGGATTTCGATGATGCGCTTGGTCTGCGCGGCAATGGACGGGTCGTGAGTCACAATGATGATGGTGTGGCCGGCGGCGTGCAGCTCCTTGAGGATATTCATCACTTCCTCGCCGCTATGACTGTCCAGCGCGCCGGTGGGTTCGTCGGCCAGGATGATGTCGCCGCCGTTCATCAGCGCCCGCGCGATGGACACCCGCTGCTGTTGACCGCCGGACAACTGGCCCGGGCGGTAGTCTTCCTTGCCGGCCAGGCCCAGCCGTGCCAGCAAACGGCCCGCGCGCTCGCGCCGTGCTTCTTGCGTCATGCCGGCGTATACGGCCGGCATCGCTACATTGTCTATGGCGCTTAAATGCGGCAGCAGGTGGTAGCGCTGGAAGATGAAGCCGAAGTGCTCACGACGCAAGGTAGCCAATTGGTCCTTGTCCAGCGTCCCCACATCGCGCCCGCCCACCTGGTAGTGGCCGGCGGAGGGCTGGTCCAGGCAGCCCAGGATGTTCATGAGCGTCGACTTTCCGGAACCGGAGGCGCCGATAATGGCCACCATCTCGCCAGCGCGGATATCCAGGCTGACGTCCTTGAGCACCGCCACTTCTTCGTCGCCGGACGGAAAACGCCGCCACACTCCGGACAACGTCAAGCTGGCTCCGCTCATGCGCTCACCATCACGCCGCCGCTGGGTTCTTCTTCCTTGCCGCCGCCTTCACTGGTCACCACTTTCTCGCCGGCTTTCAAACCATCCAGAATCTGCACCCGGGTAGCGGTCTTCAAACCGATCCGCACCTGCCGTTCATGCAGTTGACCGTCCTTGCCCTGCACCTTGACGCTGTAACGACCATCCTTGCCGGCCGCGCCCAAGGCGCTCAGCGGGATGCTCAAAGCCTGCTTGGACTCCGCCAGCACGATGCTGACCTGCGCGGTCATGTCCACGCGCAACTTGCCGTCGACATTCTTCACATCGAACAGCGCCTTGTAGAAGTTGGCATTGTTGATTTTTTCCGGCGTGGGGAGAATCGCGCGCAGCTTGCCGCGGATAGGCCGATCCGGTGCGCCCAGCACGGTGAAATACACCGGTAGCCCGGCCTTGACGCGAATCACATCGGCCTCGGCCACCTGGGTGTGCACCGTCATCGTACTCAGGTCCGCCAACTTAAGGATGACCGGTACCGTCTGGCTGGCAATCACGGTCTGGCCCTGCTGGGTGACGATTTCTATCACCTCGCCATCCATCGGCGCGGTGATGCGGGTATAGCCCAGCGTGGTTCGATTCTTGTCGATCTGAAAACGGTTCTGGCGAATCTGCG
Source organism: Chromobacterium sp. Rain0013 (assembly GCF_015291765.1). Classification (NCBI taxonomy): domain Bacteria; kingdom Pseudomonadati; phylum Pseudomonadota; class Betaproteobacteria; order Neisseriales; family Chromobacteriaceae; genus Chromobacterium; species Chromobacterium sp. Rain0013. Next base: position 2,705,515 of record NZ_CP031514.1, on the reverse strand, counting down.
CTTGCAGGTCGTCCAGCTCCGCTGTCTGGGTTTGATAGTTGGTTTCCGCCGTCAACAGGTCTTTTTGCGAGGTCGAGCCTTCGCCCATCATCTGCTTTTGGCGCGCCAGTTCGCGCTCGGCCTGGCGCAGCGTGGCCTGCTTGCTGCGCAGCTGGGCCACGCGGGACTCCAATTGCGCCTCGGAAGCCTTCAGGTCGTTGAGGCTGTTTTCCGGATCAATTTCGGCCAACAGCTCGCCCTTTGTGACGCGGTCGCCCGCCTCCACATTCAGCGTTTTCAGCTGGCCGCTGGCCTGGGCGCCTACATCTACCTGCCGCAGCGGTTTCAGCACGCCGCTGGCCAGCACCACGTCTTCCAGGTCCGCTCGCGTGACTTCCGCGGTCAGCACCTGAGGCGCCGGCTTGGGCGCCAGCCACAGCCAGAGCCCCCAGCCGGCCAACGCCAAAACCGCGGCCAGCGCGATGCCGTTGCGCCACGGCCTCCGGCCTAGGCTGACGCGGCCTCGACCCCGCAACGAGCCAATCAAAAACAAGGGCAACAACAACTTACGAATCCAACGCTTCCAAAGAGTCATGAGGTTAGGAGCCGAACCGGAAAGGAGGAAAAGACGTTAGGACCGCGAGTCATGGTCTTTGGTTGCACCTCGCGGCGATAATACGCAATTGACATTCAGTGCGTTCGCGCATGTCTGAGCGCTATATAGGGGGCGTCAACCCACGCGCCAAATAGCTTTCTCGCAGATGACCGCGCAAACACTCCGGGCACAGACAGTCGCCGTGACCGTAGGGCAGCGGCAGCACCTGCGGCAGATCCACGCACCAGCAAGCGCCGTTGGCGCCGCCCTCTCCACAGCGGAACACCGCGCCGCAACGCTCGCAGCGCTTGTCCTTTACCTTGGGCCGCAAGGCGATCAGCCGCTGCCACACCGCGCGCTTTTGCTCGTCGTCAAAGCCGGACCAGCCGGCAATTTCATCCAAGGTGCGCAGGCAACCCAGGCAATAGGCGCCGCCCTCGTCGAGACGGCAAAGGCCGACACAGGGCGATGCGGGAGCCGGATACCCTTTTGTCATTAAAAATCCATATATATCGCGAAATCAGTCCGCCATTTTAGCGCAAAGCCGCCGCCGAGACGCCGCCGGGGTTGACGCTAATCCGTTTATGCACCAAAAATGGGCCACCGCCTTATTCCTGAGGCGAATATCCAAATAGACAAAGCTAAATAGACAAAGAGAAATCAGGAGAAACTCATGAAAACGCATCTTAGCCTCATCGCCTGCGCCGCCCTGGCCCTGACCGCCTGCGGCAAATCCGAACAAAGCGCCGGCAGCGCGCCGGCCGAGGCCGGCTCTGTTGTGGTGAAAATCGGCTCCGCCAACCCACTGACCGGGCCTTTTGCCCACTGGGGCCGCGACGCGGACAACGGCGTCAAGCTGGCCGTGGCGGAGGCCAATGCCGAAAAGCTCACTCTGGACGGCAAGCCGGTCACTTTCGAAGTGGTGTCCGAGGACGATCAGGCGGACCCCAAAACCGCGGCCCAGGTAGCGCAACGCCTGGTGGACGGCAAGGTGGCGGGCATCATCGGCCACCTCACCTCCGGCGCGGCCATCCCCGCTTCGCGCATTTACTCCCAAGCCGGCATTCCGATGATCGCCGCCTCGGTAACCAGCCCCAGCTTCACCCAGCAGGGCTTCAAGAATACCTTCCGCATCATCGCCAACGACCGCCAGCAGGGAGAAGCGCTGGCAAAATACGCGATAGAGACGCTGAAAGCCGGCCGCATCGCCATCGTCGACGACCGCACCACTTACGGCCAGGGCCTGGCCGACGATTTCGCCAAGGCGGTGGAAGCGGCTGGCGGCAAGGTGGTCAAACGCGAGTTCACCAGCAACAGCGCCACCGACTTCATGGCTATCCTCACCTCGATCAAAGGGCAGAAGCCCGACCTGCTGTTCTACGGCGGCATGGACGCGCAGGCCGCGCCCATGGTCAAGCAGATGAACAAGCTGGGTCTGAAAGCCGCCTTCATGGGCGCGGACGGGATTAATACGCCGGAGTTTTCCAAGTTGGGCGGCGACAGCGCGGAAAGCAGTTACGCCTCCAGCGCCGGCGCGCAAAAAGACAAGATGCCGGGCTTCGCCGAGTTCAACGGCAAGTACAAACAGCAATTCAACGCCGACATCCAGGCCTACGCTCCCTACACCTATGACGCCGCACGGGTCATGATCGCCGCGATGAAGCGCGCCGGCTCGGCCGATCCGGCCAAGTACCTGGGCGAACTCCCCAAAACCGACTTTAAGGGTGTAACCGGCGAGATCCGTTTTGACGATAAAGGCGACATTCAGCATGGCACCGTGTCGCTGTATCAATTGCGCAAAGGTCAGTGGGTAGGCCTGTAAACACCGGCATTCCCGCCTCCCCTCACCACCCCGGCGCATGCCGGGGTTTTTGTTTTTCGCAGCGGAGCTCCAAAAAACATGGCGCCATATTAAATAAATGGCTATAACTATTTATCCACAAACTAACATAAGGAGAGGATATGGGATTACTCATTTCACTGTTGGCCGGCGGCCTGATCGGCTGGCTCGCTGGCAAGGTCATGGGCGTCAGCGAAGGCGTCATCGCCAACATCATCATCGGCATCATCGGTTCGGCACTGGGCCATTGGCTGTTTGGCCGCCTCTTGGGCATTTCCTCCGCTTCGGCCGCCGGCTCTTTCTCGCTGCCCGGCCTGGCCTTCGGTATTGCCGGCGCCGCCATCCTGATTTTTTTGCTGAAGAAGATCGGCCTCTTGCGTTGAACGGGCAAAGAAAAAGGCGACGCAGAAAGCGTCGCCTTGTTGCCTAGCGCCAAACCGGCTTATTTGGCCGCGGAAGCGTCCTTGGACGCAGCGCCGCCACCCACGGTTTCCAGCACTTTCCACTCACCGTTCACCACTTTGTAGACGGTGATGCCGCCGTCTTTCAGGTCGCCCTTGGCATCGTAGGTCCAGCTGCTGGAGGTCACGCCGGAATGCGCGATCTTGGCCAGCACCGGCAGATAGACTTTGGGATCGGTGGAGTTGGCGTCTTTCATCGCCTGGATCAAGGCGCGAGTGGCGTCGTAACCGTACGGCGAGTAAGTGGCCACGTCCATCTTGAAACGCGCCTTGTAGCGGCTTTCGTAGTCCTTGCCCTTGGGCATCTGATCCAGCGGCAGGCCGGCCAGCGAAGCGATGGTGCCGTCGGCTTCCTTGCCAGCCAGTTGCAGGAAGGTCGGGGTCTTGGTCATTTCACCGGAGATCAACGGCGCGGTCAGGCCCAAGCGCTTCATCTGCTTGGCCATCGGCGCGGATTGCGCGTCGGCGCCGCCGTAGAACACCACGTCCGGCGCGGCGGCCTTGATCGAGGTCAGGATAGCGGCGAAGTCGGTGGCTTTGTCATTGGTGAATTCACGCTTGACTACATTGCCGCCGGCGGCCTTGGCGGCTTTTTCGAATTCGTCGGCCAGGCCCTGACCGTATGCGGTGCGGTCGTCAACGATGACCACTTTCTTGGCGCCCAGCTTTTCCACCACGAACTTACCCATCACCGAGCCTTGCTGGGTGTCGGATGTCATTGAGCGGAAGGTGTTCTTGAACCCCTGCGCGGTGAAGGCCGGCGAAGTGGCCATCGCGATCATCGGGATGCCGGCATCGGAGTAGATCTTGGAAGCCGGGATGGAGGTGCCGGAGTTAAAGTGGCCGATGATGCCGTTCACTTTCTCGTCGACGAACTTCTGCGCCAGTTGGGTGGCGGTTTTGGGATCGGCCTGATCGTCCTGGGCTTCCAGTTCAAAGGTCACCGGCTTGCCGCCGATGGTGGGCTTCTCGGCGTTGGCGTCTTCGATCGCCAGGGTCACTCCGTTTTTGTATTCTTCGCCATAGTGCGCCTGCGGGCCGGTCAGCGGCGCCGCGAAGCCGATCTTGACCACGCCGCCCGCGGCGGCTTGAGCTCCGGCGGAGGCTCCGGCTCCCGCCGCGCCCTCTTCTTTCTTGCCACATGCGGACAAGGCGACAGCAGCGGCTACGGCCAGGGAAAGAGTCGTCAGTTTGTTTGCTTGCATCATGTTTCCTCTATTTCTCCAGAGATCCCCATCCGTCAATCATCAGGAATGGGAGTTTGCGGAACCTGTGTAATGTTGTTATGTACATCCCGCCCTATCCGCATAGGGAGGCGAGAGCGGCGGCTGGCGGCATTATTTCAAGGCCGCCAGCTTGTGGCAAGTGGCTTGTTGGACAAGCCTCCTGCCGCCCCATGCGCGCCGACGCATGGGAAAATTCGTTTAACACGCGGTTTTGCAAGGAGGGAGGGCTTTCGTCATCGAAACCCTCCTTGCCTTTAGAACTGCTAACAAAAGCTCGCAGAGAACCTGAACCAAGGCGCGCCGGCGCAGGCAGTACACGTAGTACGACAAGGCGGCGCAACGCTGGATCAGGGATTGGCTTAGCCGGTCTTAGTCTCCGATGCTCATCAGGCTGGCGTTGCCGCCCGCCGCGGTAGTATTCACGCTAACCGCGCGCTCGACCACCAGACGGTGCAGATTGTAATGGCCTTGCGCGTCGGCGCGCAGCAGCGGCACCAGAGCGCCGTCGCGCTCCGCCAACACACGCTGAGCGGCTTCGGCCTCGGCTTCGGAACCGGAGAACAGCACCGCGCCGACATCCGCCGCCAGCACATCGGCGTCCAGCTCCACTAGAGCGCCCAGCTTGGCGGCCAGCCCTTGGCCAGCCTCATTGGCCGGCAGCACCGCGCGGTTGCCGGTGGCGAAAACCGCCGCCAGTTGTTCCGCCAGCGCTTGCGCGGTGGCGGCTTGGCATCCCACCTTCCCGCGAGGCGCGAATTGCAGCGCGTTCCGCTCGCCGGTGGGGCCCGGCAGATCTACCAGGCAGGTCAGCGCGCTCTCCTTCCGCGCTGCGGCGATAGCGGACTCCAAAGCCAAGCCCAGGCCGCTGCCGGCCGCCGCCAGCGCGTCCAGCGCCGGCAAGGACAAGGGCAAGGTTTCCGCCGCCAGTTTCGGCGTCCAGGCCGCGCGGCTCAATCGATACAAATAGAACGGGCCGCCGGCCTTGGGGCCGGTGCCGGACTTGCCTTCGCCGCCAAAGGGCTGAACCCCCACCACCGCGCCAACGATGTTGCGGTTGACATAGACATTGCCGACCTTGATCTGGCTGACGATGTTGTCGATGGTCTCATCGATACGGCTGTGGATGCCGTGCGTCAGGCCGTAACCGGTGGCGTTGATCTCGGCCACCACTTTGTCCAGCTCGTTGGCCTCGAAGCGCAACACATGCAATACCGGACCGAACACTTCGCGCTTCAGTTGCTTGAGATCGGCGATTTCAAACAGGGTGGGCGCCACGAAAGTGCCGTTGGCGCAGCTGCCGTCCAGCTTGATCTGGTGAGTGGCGCGGGCGCTGGCCTTCATTTTTTCGATATGAGCCAATAGGCCGGCCCGAGCCTCGGCGTCGATCACCGGGCCGACATCGACATCCAGCTTGGCCGGGTTGCCCACCTTCAATTCATCCATCGCGCCCTTGATCATGGCGATGACTTTGTCGGCGATGTCGTTCTGCAGATAGAGCACGCGCAACGCCGAGCAGCGCTGGCCGGCGGAGTCGAAAGCGGAGCTAAGCACATCGGTGACCACCTGCTCCGGCAACGCCGAGCTGTCCACGATCATCGCGTTCTGGCCGCCGGTTTCGGCTACCAGCACCGGATCGCCGCCGCGCTTGGCCAGCGTGCGGTTGATGATCTGCGCCACCTCGGTGGAACCGGTGAAGATCACCCCTTGAACGCGCGGGTCAGCGGTCAGCGCCGCGCCCACCACTTCACCGCGGCCCGGCAGCAATTGCAGCGCCGCGCGCGGCACGCCGGCTTCGTGCAACAAACGCACAGCATGCGCGGCGATCAGGCTGGTCTGCTCCGCGGGCTTGGCCAGCACTGCGTTGCCGGCCGCCAGCGAGGCCACCACCTCGCCGATGAAGATGGCCAGCGGGAAGTTCCACGGGCTGATGCACACCACCGGGCCCAGCGGACGGTGGCTGGCGTTGTCGAATTCGTCTTCGATCTGCGCCGCGTAGTAACGGCAGAAGTCCACGGCCTCGCGCACCTCGGCAATCGCGTTGGCCAAGGTCTTGCCTGCCTCGCGCACCGCCAGGCCCATCAACGCCGGCATCTGGTCTTCCATCAGGTCGGCCATTCTTTTCAGGCAGGCGGCACGCTCGGCCACCGGCGTGGCGGCCCAATCGGCCGCTCCCTGCTGCGCCAGGTTCAGCGCGCGGTCCACATCCGCCGCGCTCGCTTCGATCACGCGGCCTACCAGATCGTCGTGGTCGGCCGGATTGCGCACCGGCTGCACTTCCCCGTCGGTGACGTCGCCGTCGCCCAGCATCGGGAAGGCGCCCCACTGCTGCTTCTCGGACGCTTGCAGGCCCAGTTGCAAAGTGGCCAGCACGTGCTCGCTGGACAAATCGAGGCCCTTGGAGTTTTTGCGTTGCTGCCCATACAGCTCCAGCGGCGCCGGAATTTTCTTGTGCGGCTGGCCGCCGTGACGCGCGGCCTCGGCCACAGGGTCCGCCACCAGTTCGTCTATGGATACCGCCTCGTCCACGATGCGGTTGACGAAGGAACTGTTGGCGCCGTTTTCCAGCAGACGGCGCACCAGGTAGGCCAGCAGGGTCTCATGCGATCCCACCGGCGCGTAGATGCGGCAGGCCTTGCCCAGTTTGTCCTTGCCCACCACTTGGTCGTACAGGGTTTCACCCATGCCGTGCAGGCACTGGAATTCGTAATCCTTGCCGGATGCCAGGTTGAACACTGCGGCCAGACTGTAAGCGTTGTGCGTGGCGAACTGCGGGTAGATCGCATCCTGCGCGGACAGCAACTTCTTGGCGCAGGCAAGATAAGCCACATCGGTGTAGACCTTGCGGGTATAGACCGGGTAGCCCGGCAAACCGTCCACCTGGGCACGCTTGATTTCTGCGTCCCAGTAAGCGCCTTTGACCAGACGCACCATGAAACGGTGATTGGTGCGACACGCCAGATCAATCAGGAAATCGATCACATAGGGACAGCGTTTCTGATAGGCTTGCACCACAATGCCGATACCCTCGAAGCCGTCCAGGTCCGGATCATTGGCCAGCGCCTCCACCAGATCCATGGAGATTTCCAGGCGGTCGGCTTCTTCTGCATCGATGTTCAAACCGATATCGTACTGCTTGGCCAGCAGGAACAAGCCTTTCAGACGCGGCAGCAACTCGGCCATCATCCGTTCGTGCTTGATGCGGCTGTAGCGCGGGTGGATGGCGGACAGCTTCACCGAAATGCCGGGGCCGTCGTAAATCCCGCGGCCGGCAGAGGCCTTGCCGATGGCGTGAATGGCGGTCACATAGTCTTGCAGATAGCGCTGCGCGTCGGCCTCGGTCATCGCCGCCTCGCCCAGCATGTCGTAACTGAAGCGATAGCCGCGCGCCTCGCGTTCTCGGCCGTTGGCCAGCGCCTCCTCTATGGTTTCGCCAGTGACGAACTGCTTGCCCAGCATGCGCATCGCCATATCCACGCCCTTGCGGATCAGCGGTTCGCCGCCTTTGGCGATCAAACGGGTCATCGCCGCCGACAAACCATTCGCGCTGTGCGAAGCCACCAGCTTGCCGGTCACCAGCAAACCCCAGGCCGCCGCGTTGACGAACAAGGAGGCGCTATTGCCCAAGTGGGCTTTCCAATCACCACGCGAAATCTTATCGCGGATCAGCTTGTCCGCTGTCTCGCGGTCAGGGATGCGCAGCAGCGCTTCAGCCAGACACATCAGGGCGATGCCTTCGGCGCTATCCAGAGAAAATTCATGCATCAAGGCATCCACTCCGCTGGACTTGGTGCGCTCGCGGCGCACCTCCGCCACCAGACGTCGCGCCAGGTCTTGAACCGCCTTGACTTCGCCTTCGCTCATCGCCGCCTGCGGCAACAGCGCCTGCACACACTCGCGCTCGTCGCGGCGATAGGCAGAAGTAATGGCGTCCCGCAGCGCCGACTGGCCATGGGCAAATGCGTCGAATTGCATGAATCATCTCCGTGTAGTTTGCAGCGCCGGGCTATCTCTTTTCATTAGTGCCCGGAAAATTTGTCTATTGTATACAAATACAAATAGATTGCTGGACAATGTGAAGGAAACTTTTCAGTCCACAATCTCATTACAAACAAATTCAACTCGAACAAGTAGTTAGCCCCCTCGACTCCGCCATCGCCCCCATCTCACTGTTGCATGCCAACAACTTAGAATCGCCGCCAAGCGTCCATACCGCACATGCCAAGACCGTCGCAACGTGCCACAATGCCGCCCTAACCCTCTTCATCATAGGCAAACCATCATGCAAACCGTGCTGATCACTTTGAACGCCAGCCCCTATGGCGACGAACGCGCGCTCTCCGCGCTACGTCTGACGCTTGCGCTGGCGCAGCAAGCCGAGCGCTGCCGAGTGCGGCTATTCCTGCTGTCCGACGCCGTAGTCACCGCGTTGAAAAATCAGAAGACCGCCCAAGCGCCCACCCTGGGAGACATGTTGGCCGAAGCGGTGGAACTGGGCGCAGAGGCGCGAGTCTGCCGCACTTGCGCCGATGCAAGGGGAATTCACGAGGACTTGCTGCTGACGGGAGTCAAGATCGGCACCATGCCGGAGTTGGCGGAGTGGACACTCTCCGCGGACAAAACGCTCAGTTTCTAAACGCCTACCGCAAGGCAAATGCAAAAAGCCCAGACCGATTGGTCTGGGCTTTTACATGGGGCGCCTGGCAATGTCCTACTTTCACATGGCGAATGCCACACTATCATCGGCGCTAAGGCGTTTCACGGTCCTGTTCGGGATGGGAAGGCGTGGGACCGCCCCGCTAATGTCGCCAGGCATAAACTGTATTGCTTCCCTTGGGAAGCTAAACGCCAAGTCTTGGACTTGGCGTTATCGTATAGGGCGTCTGGCGGTGTCCTACTTTCACATGGCGAATGCCACACTATCATCGGCGCTAAGGCGTTTCACGGTCCTGTTCGGGATGGGAAGGCGTGGGACCACCTCGCTATGGCCACCAGACATAAACTGGTACAAACTAGAAGAAGCCTAGGCTGATCTTTGATCAGCCCACATATATTCGGTATTCAATTGTGTCGCACACCCACATCTCGTCGCTCAGTCTCCCAAGCCACTCAAATGATAGGATCAAGCCTCACGAGCAATTAGTATCGGTTAGCTTAACGCCTCACAGCGCTTCCACACCCGACCTATCAACGTCCTGGTCTCGAACGACTCTTCAGGAGGGTCAAGCCCTCAGGGAAGTCTCATCTTCAGGCGAGTTTCCCGCTTAGATGCTTTCAGCGGTTATCTCTTCCGCACTTAGCTACCCGGCAATGCGACTGGCGTCACAACCGGTACACCAGAGGTGCGTCCACTCCGGTCCTCTCGTACTAGGAGCAGCCCCCGTCAAACTTCCAACGCCCACTGCAGATAGGGACCAAACTGTCTCACGACGTTTTGAACCCAGCTCACGTACCACTTTAAATGGCGAACAGCCATACCCTTGGGACCGGCTACAGCCCCAGGATGTGATGAGCCGACATCGAGGTGCCAAACACCGCCGTCGATGTGAACTCTTGGGCGGTATCAGCCTGTTATCCCCGGAGTACCTTTTATCCGTTGAGCGATGGCCCTTCCATTCAGAACCACCGGATCACTATGTCCTGCTTTCGCACCTGCTCGACTTGTCGGTCTCGCAGTTAAGCTACCTTTTGCCATTGCACTATCAGCACGATTTCCGACCGTACCTAGGTAACCTTCGAACTCCTCCGTTACACTTTGGGAGGAGACCGCCCCAGTCAAACTGCCTACCATGCACTGTCCCCAATCCGGATCACGGACCAAGGTTAGAACCTCAAACACACCAGGGTGGTATTTCAAGGACGGCTCCATGAGAACTAGCGTTCCCACTTCATAGCCTCCCACCTATCCTACACAAGTCTGTTCAAAGTCCAATGCAAAGCTACAGTAAAGGTTCACGGGGTCTTTCCGTCTAGCAGCGGGGAGATTGCATCTTCACAAACACTTCAACTTCGCTGAGTCTCAGGAGGAGACAGTGTGGCCATCGTTACGCCATTCGTGCGGGTCGGAACTTACCCGACAAGGAATTTCGCTACCTTAGGACCGTTATAGTTACGGCCGCCGTTTACTGGGGCTTCGATCAAGAGCTTGCACCCCATCACTTAACCTTCCAGCACCGGGCAGGCGTCACACCGTATACGTCCACTTTCGTGTTGGCACAGTGCTGTGTTTTTGTTAAACAGTCGCAGCCACCGATTCTCTGCGACCTCTCAAAGCTCCTCCCGCAGGGGATTCACTCTAAGAGGCATACCTTCTCCCGAAGTTACGGTATCAATTTGCCGAGTTCCTTCTCCTGAGTTCTCTCAAGCGCCTTAGAATTCTCATCCTGCCCACCTGTGTCGGTTTGCGGTACGGTTCTTATGCAGCTGAAGCTTAGTGGCTTTTCCTGGAAGCGTGGTATCAGTCACTTCAGGTCCGTAGACCCTCGTCATCACGTCTCGGCCTTAAGGGAAGGCGGATTTGCCTACCTCCCCAGCCTACCGGCTTAAACAGACTATTCCAACAGTCTGATGACCTAACCTTCTCCGTCCCCACATCGCACTGCATAAAAGTACGGGAATTTTAACCCGTTTCCCATCGACTACGCTTTTCAGCCTCGCCTTAGGGGCCGACTCACCCTACGCCGATGAACGTTGCGTAGGAAACCTTGGGCTTTCGGCGAGCGGGCTTTTCACCCGCTTTATCGCTACTCATGTCAGCATTCGCACTTCTGATATCTCCAGCATCCCTTACGAGACACCTTCTCAGACCTACAGAACGCTCCCCTACCATCTGCACTTACGTGCAAATCCGCAGCTTCGGTTATCAGTTTGAGCCCCGTTACATCTTCCGCGCAGGACGACTCGACCAGTGAGCTATTACGCTTTCTTTAAATGATGGCTGCTTCTAAGCCAACATCCTGGCTGTCTAGGCCTTCCCACTTCGTTTACCACTTAACTGATCATTTGGGACCTTAGCTGGCGGTCTGGGTTGTTTCCCTCTTGACGATGGACGTTAGCACCCACCGTCTGTCTCCCATGCTCGCACTTTCCGGTATTCAGAGTTTGCCATGGTTTGGTAAATCGCAATGACCCCCTAGCCATAACAGTGCTTTACCCCCGGAAGTGATACATGAGGCACTACCTAAATAGTTTTCGGGGAGAACCAGCTATCTCCGAGTTTGTTTAGCCTTTCACCCCTATCCACAGCTCATCCCCTAGTTTTGCAACACTAGTGGGTTCGGACCTCCAGTGCGTGTTACCGCACCTTCATCCTGGCCATGGATAGATCACTCGGTTTCGGGTCTACGCCCAGCAACTAAATCGCCCTATTCGGACTCGGTTTCCCTACGCCTCCCCTATTCGGTTAAGCTCGCTACTGAACGTAAGTCGCTGACCCATTATACAAAAGGTACGCAGTCACGGAACAAGTCCGCTCCCACTGTTTGTATGCATCCGGTTTCAGGTTCTATTTCACTCCCCTCCCGGGGTTCTTTTCGCCTTTCCCTCACGGTACTGGTTCACTATCGGTCGATCATGAGTATTTAGCCTTGGAGGATGGTCCCCCCATCTTCAGACAGGATTTCTCGTGTCCCGCCCTACTTATCGTACGCCTAGTCCTTGGAATGCGTTTTCGTGTACGGGGCTATCACCCACTATGGCAGTCCTTTCCATGAACCTTCCACTAACACAATCCATAACACGTACAGGCTCTTCCGCGTTCGCTCGCCACTACTAACGGAATCTCGGTTGATTTCTTTTCCTGCAGCTACTTAGATGTTTCAGTTCGCTGCGTTCGCCTCCTCGTGCCTATGTATTCAGCACGGGATCTCCTTGCGGAGGGGTTTCCCCATTCGGACATCGCGGGATCAAAGCTCTATTGCCAACTCCCCCGCGCTTTTCGCAGGCTTACACGTCCTTCTTCGCCTATGATCGCCAAGGCATCCACCAGATGCACTTAGTCGCTTGACCCTATCATTTCAGTAACCTGGATCACTAAAACAACAAGTTGTGTTTGTGCGACGACTACACCGCCCCTTTTGATATGGCGACGTAGCCTAGATACAATCAAATACCCAAGATGACGATCCAGCCAATGAAGACTTAACTCCATCGTCTTTCTCGCCGTCTTTATATATTCGGCTTCTTCAGTTTGTTAAAGATCAGTGCGTTTAAACAACGCGATCACAGTACTCATTAAGCACTCTGATCGCGATACTCAAACTCGCGAATAACCGATAGGCTGTAAGTACTCGATCAACAACCTTCTCTAGAAAGGAGGTGATCCAGCCGCAGGTTCCCCTACGGCTACCTTGTTACGACTTCACCCCAGTCATGAATCCCACCGTGGTAAGCGGCCTCCTTACGGTTAGCCTACCCACTTCTGGTGAAACTCACTCCCATGGTGTGACGGGCGGTGTGTACAAGACCCGGGAACGTATTCACCGCAGCATGCTGATCTGCGATTACTAGCGATTCCGACTTCACGCACTCGAGTTGCAGAGTGCGATCCGGACTACGATCGGTTTTATGAGATTGGCTCCACCTCGCGGCTTCGCGACCCTCTGTACCGACCATTGTATGACGTGTGAAGCCCTGGTCATAAGGGCCATGAGGACTTGACGTCATCCCCACCTTCCTCCGGTTTGTCACCGGCAGTCCCATTAGAGTGCCCAACTTAATGATGGCAACTAATGGCAAGGGTTGCGCTCGTTGCGGGACTTAACCCAACATCTCACGACACGAGCTGACGACAGCCATGCAGCACCTGTGTTAACGCTCCCTTTCGGGCACCGCCACATCTCTGCAGCGTTCGTTACATGTCAAGACCAGGTAAGGTTTTTCGCGTTGCATCGAATTAATCCACATCATCCACCGCTTGTGCGGGTCCCCGTCAATTCCTTTGAGTTTTAACCTTGCGGCCGTACTCCCCAGGCGGTCAACTTCTCGCGTTAGCTTCGCTACCAAGGATTCAAACCCCCAACAGCTAGTTGACATCGTTTAGGGCGTGGACTACCAGGGTATCTAATCCTGTTTGCTCCCCACGCTTTCGTGCATGAGCGTCAGTGTCATCCCAGGGGGCTGCCTTCGCCATCGGTATTCCTCCGCATCTCTACGCATTTCACTGCTACACGCGGAATTCTACCCCCCTCTGACGCACTCTAGTCGTGCAGTCTCCAATGCCGTTCCCAGGTTAAGCCCGGGGCTTTCACATCAGACTTGCACAACCGCCTGCGCACGCTTTACGCCCAGTAATTCCGATTAACGCTTGCACCCTACGTATTACCGCGGCTGCTGGCACGTAGTTAGCCGGTGCTTATTCTTCCGGTACTCTCAGCCCCAGTAGGTATTAACCACTGGGATTTGCTCCCGGACAAAAGTCCTTTACAACCCGAAGGCCTTCTTCAGACACGCGGCATGGCTGGATCAGGCTTGCGCCCATTGTCCAAAATCCCCCACTGCTGCCTCCCGTAGGAGTCTGGGCCGTGTCTCAGTCCCAGTGTGGCGGATCATCCTCTCAGACCCGCTACTGATCGTCGCCTTGGTGAGCCTTTACCCCACCAACTAGCTAATCAGACATCGGCTGCTCGTATAACGTGAGGCCTTACGGTCCCCCACTTTCCCCCTCAGGGCGTATGCGGTATTAATCCGGCTTTCGCCGAGCTATCCCCCATTACACGGTACATTCCGATGCATTACTCACCCGTTCGCCACTCGTCAGCGGTGCAAGCACCCTGTTACCGTTCGACTTGCATGTGTAAAGCATGCCGCCAGCGTTCAATCTGAGCCAGGATCAAACTCTTCAGTTCAATTCCAAGCAAATTTTCTGGCACGCAAGATCAAAGAAACATCGAGACATTTCTCGTCTTGCAGTGCAAGTGTTTGGTCATCGACCGAGCACTTACACCTATCGGTTATTCGTTCTGTTAAAGATCGGTGCAGATCGCTGCGTTTCGTTTCCGTCGCTGCGTTGTCTGCTGAGGAGGCGAACTATACGTCACGCCCCTAAACCCGTCAACACCTTTCTACACAAAAAACCACCGCTTTCAGCTAAGTCATTGAATCTCAATAACACCGCCAACAACTGCAAGCGCTCAGCCTGAGCCAAACCGGTCGGAACCCGGCGGCAGCGGCCTCACTTCCTGCAGCTTCTGGTAGTCAACATGATCGTTTTCTTCCGCGTCGGTATAGATCAGATCGGCGAAAGCATGGTTCCAGCGGATGTCCTGATGCGAAAAGGTATGGCGCGCCACCATCGGTTGGACGGTAGTTTCGTCGATCCCGTTGATGGACAGAATCAGCTGCGCGCGAACAGCCGCCAACGATTCGGCGTCGTGCCCATATAAGGGGCTCCCCTCCTCCAGCTTGTGCACCAGCGTCCAGCCGAGCACGAACATAGGATGCTCGTCTCGCACCAGCTCCAAGTCATGAAGCTTGCGGAAGCTCACGCCTTCTGCGCTGACTTCATGCTGCAACAAGCGCAAGCGGGCGCTGGCGTCGATGATCACATTATTTCTGGCATTGGCCGCGCGCAGCATCAGCGCGGGTTTGCCGTCCAACAAGCGCACAACTGGACTATGGGTAAAAACGATACGCGCCCTGGGCCGCGAAAAGCGGGCGAAGGTGACGCCGGTGATCAGCGCGATGCTCATCATGCCAATGAAGATTTCCAGCATCGAAACCCAGTGGGCGTAAAGGCTTTGCGGGTGCATATCGCCGTAGCCCACCGTGGCCAGCGTTTCGACACTAAAGAAGAAGGCGCCAAGGAAACCCGGCGGATATTGATTAGCGATGCCGCCCGCCTTCGCCTGGTAGAGGCCGGCGAACAATAGATTCAGCGCGATGAAAGCAGCGGCGATGAAAAGATAGAAGCGCGGCCAGCTGATGGTCATGCAGAAATGGTAGAGGTCTTGCAGGGAGTGGCGGGGCACGCTGTGAAGATAGACGCTGCGACCCCCTACCTCTACGCGCCGAGCCGGCTTGTTACCGCGGGAAGTCATGAATGGCCAACCCGTTCTTGAGGTGGGAATGGCTGATTGTGTGAAGATCGCGAACCGGAGTCAATGCCCCCGGCAATCGTCGGAGCCCTTGGAACGCGCTGTCCGCCGGGCATCGCTTCTATATATTGCCAAGCGCGGCGGACATGAAACGCTCCCCTAGCTCAGCGACAACAGGGACACCACCCGGTAGCGGCTGACGCCGATCAGGGCCGGCACCAACTCATAGAAGTTGCGATATCCATCCGGCTGATTCAGACGGGCGTTGAAGTCGGAAACGAACTGGCTAGCCCAGCTCTGTTCATTCATATGCGACAACTGCTCGATGGAGTGTTGCGCCTCTGCGATCGCGCCATTGATGGCCGCGCGGGTTTGCTGTAGTTGGCCGATGGAGCGCACCACGCTTTGCAAAGCCTGACGCACTTGGGCGTGATCGTTTACCTTCCAGCGCTCCGGCTGAAAAGCCTCGGCCTCGGGCTGTAGTTTAAGCCGCTGCGGAATGCCGCCGGGGAAACGAACGCCCCCGCCGCGCACGGTCATGCGCTCGCTGAGCGCCTCCCATTGCGATTCCGGCACACTGAACGCCAGTTGCCCATCTTCATTCAGCTCAGCGCGCACGCCGCTGGCGGCGAGACCGCGATTGAAGCGACGCAGAATATCTTCTTCGCCGGACGCCCCGCCCACTTGCACCGACGCCGGGGCTACGCCGGACTCCCCGGTGGAGAACACCAGGGTTTCCGCTTGCCCGCCGGACAAGGCCGCCAGTTCCAAGCCTTTGACGGTGAAGCTCTGGCGCGCGTCGGCGGCCAGATGGAAACGCAACTGTCCGTCCAGGCTGCCGCCGCTAACGGTCTGGCGCTTGCGCCACTGTTCGTTGAGTTGCTCCAACTGGCGCTGCAAATCGCCTTGATTCAGCTGCCGCTGAGTCAGTTCGCGGCTGAGCCCGGACTTAACGCCTTCCAGCTGATCGATCAGGCCATCGACAAAGGACAATGCCTGCTGCGCCGAGGTCAGTTGCTCGTTGAGCTGAGCGCTATAGCGCCAACCCGAGGCCGGCGCGCCGCGCACTTGCGCGGCAGGTTGCGCCTGCGACGCGGGCGCGCGTTCAATCACGCTGGCGGCGGCAACCGCGCCGGCGTCCTTGCCCCAGCGTTTGCCGCTTTGTTTGACGTTGACGGAGGAAATCGGGGTGTTCATGCCGCTCTCGATCAAATCACGTCAAACAAAGACAACTGGCTGACGCGGCCATAGGCTTTTTGGCTGGCTTGCAGCGCCATGGTGTAGCCGTTCATTTGAATGAAAGCGTCGGCGTAATCCAGGCTGCCCAACTTGGTCATGGTCTGTTTATTGGACAGGCTGACGTTATCGTGATTGAGCGCCAGCGTTTTCATGATGTTCTGCGTGCCGCCCAGTTGGGCGATCTTGCTGGAGATGCCTTCCAGCGCCTTGTCGCTGGCGTTCATCGCGCTGCGGATGTCAGCGGCGACGGTTGGATCCTTATTGTCCAGCGCGGGGTCTTCCAGCCGGCTTATGGTTTTGTCCAGCTGATTGAGGATGTCCGCCATGTTTTCCAGGGTGACGTTAGAGGCTTGGGTAATGCCGTCGCCCACCACCACTTGCTGCTTATCCGTGTTGCCGGTAAAGCTGTAGCGGCTGCCCACCGGCTTAGTCTCGTCGTAAGCGAGGGCCGCCACAGCCGGCTTGGAGCCGGAGAACATGTAGCGGCCTTCGGCATCCTTGGTATTGGCCGAGTAGAACAGACTTTCGCGCAGGCTGCGCAGCGGCGTCGCCATCGCCTTGAGATCGTCCTCCGGCGGGTTGTTGGCGGCCGCGGTCAGCAGGTCCTTGGCGTCGCGGATGTCCAGGCTGATGCTATCCAGGATGGATTCGTTCTTGGACAGCGCGGAGCTGAGCGCGCCGATGTTTTGCTGATACTGGTCCAGCGCGGCTTCTTCACGCTGCAAGCGCAACAGGCGCACGCTGGCGATGGGGTCGTCCGACGGGGCCAGCAGCCGATCGCCGCTGGACATGCGCTGCAGCAACTCGGCCAGCGCGGAGTTGCTGGTCTGCATCGCCAATTGCATGGTGGACAGGTATTGATTGCTGGAAACGCGCATGCTGTCTTCCTTACAAGATGGACAAGGTGCTTTCGAACAGCTGGTTCGCCACGCTGATCACCTTCATATTGGCCTGGTACATTTTCTGGAACTCCAGCAGGTTCATCGCCTCTTCATCGCGATTGACGCCGCTGGTATTGTGCCAACTCTTTTCCGCTTCGGCGCGGATCACCTTGGCGCTTTCCAGACCGGATTTGTTCTGTTTGCTGCTAACCGCCAACTTGCCCACCATTTGCGAGTAAGCGTCGCCAATGGTGACGGCGCCGACGCCGGGCATGGTGATCTTTTGCTGTTGCAGTCCGATCACCGCCAGCAGGTTGCTATTGTCGCCGGGCTTGGCCGGATCGCCGGAGAAGCCCAATTCAACGGAGGTGATGCCGCTGGTTTTCAAAATGCCGTTGACGCCGGAAGCGTCGTAGACGAATAGCGGCTTACCCGGTTGGCCGTTGCTGTCGTAGCCCAGCGCCAACTGGTCGTTGATGCGCTGAGCCACTTCGCTGGCCAGGGTTTTCACCTGGGCGCGCATCGGGCGCACCGTCTGCAGCTCGTATTGATTCAGCCCGCCCAACTGGCCGCCGAGGCCGTCGCCGGCCAGGGTGTATTTGTCCTTGGCGAAGTTCAGCGTCAGCACTTGGCTGCCGTCCGGCTGGCTGGTATTGCTCAACGTGGCCGCCTGGGTGTCCGCCACCAGCGGCAGGCCGCTCTTCAGGCTGACGTTTTTGCTGCCGTCCGGCTGCGACACCACCCGCACTTCCACCAGGGTGGACAACGCATCGATCTGACGGTCGCGCTCATCCTCCAAGCCGGAGGTATTGGTGCCGACGGCCTTGCCGGCCGCGATCTTGGCGTTGAGATCGGCGATATTGGACGTTGAACTGTTGATCTGCGTGACCGTGGCGGAGCGTTGCTCGGCAATGGCGGCCAGTTGCGAGCCGAACACTTTATCCAGATTGTTGAAACGCTGAGCCAAGGCTTCGGCGCTTCGGATCACCGGGTCGCGCATCGCGTCGCCTGACAGGCTGGCGGCGCTGAGCGCCTGAAAAAACTGATCAAAGCCGGCGGACAGGCTGCTGCCGTCGCGGCCCATCACCTGCTCCAACTGGCCGAAGTAAGGATTCTGCGCCACCAGCTCGCCCTGATTGGAAGCCGCCTGCCAAAGTTGCAGGTTCTTGAAATCGTCGTTGAAGCGGCGCACCGCGTTGACCACCACGCCGGAGCCGGCGCTGTATGGGTCGCCGCTGCCGGGCATCAGCGCGGTCAAGACCACGCCCTGACGCGAGTAGCCCGGGGTCATCTGGTTGGCGATGTTCTGGCTGACGGCGTTCAGCGCGGCCTGGGAGGCGACGGCGCCGGTCAGCGCGTTGTCTATCATGCGCATGGCGGTTCTTACCTTTTATTCAGCGGCAGCAGGGGCGGAGCGAAAGCGGCCAGGCCCTGCGCGTCCGGCAGCGGGCCGGGGATCTGTTTATCGCTTGCGACCGGCGCGCCGCCGTTCTTAAGGTGAATATTGCCACCCTGCTCCGGCAGCAGTTGCCGCAGGATGGCGTTGGCCACGCCGAACACTCGCTGTTTGGCCAACTGGTCGGCCACCGCGCCGTCGGCGAAATCCATCATGTCGCCGTTGATGGAGTTGGCGAAGATGCTGTCTTCGCCGGCGATCTCGCGCGTGGTTTTGCGGATCTGCTTGAACATCTCGCGGACAAACTGGGCCTCGAATTGCTCCGCCGCCGCGCCGGCCTTGCGACGATATTCCGGCGAGGCCGGCTGCACCGCCGGCTCGTCCTTGGCGTCGGCCGGCATCGCCAGCGCGCCTTGTATTTTGTTGCTTTCCATCAGATCACCACCAGTTCGCCGTCGATTGCGCCGGCCTGATCCAGCGCTTGCAGTATCGCCATGATGTCGTCCGGCGTGGCGCCGGTGCTGTTCACGGTGTCGATGATGGCACGCAGGCTGGCGCCGGCCGGCCACTGGAACATGCGGCCGGAGCCTTGATCCACGTTGACGGTGGAGTTGGGCACGGTCGTGGTCTGGCCGTTGCTGAACGGTCCGGGCTGGCTGACGCTGGGGTTTTCCGAGATCACCACGCGCAGGCTGCCGTGGGACACCGCCGCCGGACGCACGGTGACGCCCTGGCTGATCACCACGGTGCCGGTACGCGAGTTGAACACCACTCGCGGCACTTCGCTGCCCACGCCGACGTTCACTCGTTCCAGCCGCGCGACGAAGGCGACGCGCTCGGTGGGATCCAGCGGCGCGCGCACCTGGATGGTGGTGGCGTTGCGCGTGCTGGCCACCCGGCCGAAGCTGGCGTTGATGGCCTTGACGATATTGGTGGCGGTTTCGAAATTAGGCCGGCGCAGGCTGAGACGCACGCTGTCGCCTTCTTCGAAATCGCTGGGAATTTCGCGCTCGATCGACGCGCCGTTGGGGACGCGGCCGGAGGTGGGCGTGTTGACGGTGACGCTGGAACCGCTCTTGCCCTGAGCGGATACGCCGCCCACCACCACATTGCCCTGGGCCAAGGCGTAGATTTCACCGTTGGCCGCCTTCAGTTGGGTCAGCAGCAAAGTGCCGCCGCGCAGACTCTTGGCGTCGCCTAGCGAGGATACGGTGACGTCTATGGTCTGGCCGCGCCCATAGCCCGGCGGCAGGCTGGCGCTAACCATCACCGCCGCTACGTTCTTGACCTTGGTATCGGTGCGTTCCGGCATTTTCAGGCCGAACTGCTTGAGCATGTTGGCCACGGATTGGCCGGAGAATTTGACCTGGGAGTTGTCGCCGGTGCCGTCCAGACCCACCACGATGCCGTAGCCGATCAACTGGTTTTCGCGGATGCCCTCCACCGTCACCAGATTGCGCAAGGGCAACGCCGTCGCCAGCGTCGCCGTCAGCAGCAGCGTCCATCCCATTATTTGCTTGATAAAACCGTGCATGATCCGCCCTGAATGATTCTGTGATTGCGCATGCTCGCCCCAAGGGCCGCATACGCGAACGGCGGACGCCTGTCAGCGCCCGCCTGTTGTCCCGCCCGGACTCCTCGCCGCCCCGCCGCTCAGAACGGCATCAGCGGGCTGGCGAAGAACTTCATCAACCAGCCGGGCTCGTTGGCGTCCGACAAGGCTCCGCGCCCGGAATAGCCGATGCGGGCGTTGGCGATGCGCAGCGAGGACACGCGGTTGTCGGTGTCTATGTCTTCCACCCGCACATAGCCGGCCAGACGCAGGAATTCCTCGCCCTGGTTCAGCACCAGCTGCTTTTCGCCCTTCACTTCCAGCAGACCGTTGCCCAGCACCTTGTGCACGACTACGGTCAGCGCGCCGGACAACATGTTCTGCTGAGTAGACGTGGAGGAGCCGTTGAAGTCGCGGCCGGCGTCCACGCCTACTTGCGCGCGGAAGGTGGTATTGCCCAGCAGCGACGGCGCGATGTTGGCGCCGGATTTCTTGCCGAAGCTGGTGCCGGCCTTCTTGCTGGCCTGAGTGGTTTCTTCCAGCACCACGGTCAGCACGTCGCCGGGACGGAAAGCCCGGCTGTCCGAAGTCAGCGATTGCGCGCCCGCCACGGTAAACACGCCGCCGCCCTTGCCGCGCTGCGGCTGCTGCAGCAATTCCGGCAAGGCGAATTCCTGCGTGGTCCGCGGCGGGATCGGCTGCGCGCAGCCGGCCAACAGCAGCGCGAACAAGCTCAGGGCCAGCAGCTTCATCGGGCCGACTGCGCCAGGTACTGCATCATATTGTCGGCGGCGCTCAACACCTTGGTGTTCATCTCGTAAGTGCGCTGAGCGGCGATCATGTCCACCATTTCCTCCACCACCTGGACGTTGGAACCCTCCAGCGAACCCTGTTTGAGCTTGCCCAAGGAGCCGGAGCCCGGCGCGTCAGTGGTGGCTTCGCCGCTGGCCGCGGTTTTCTGGAACAGGTTATCGCCCAGCGCCAACAGGCCGGCCGGATTGACGAAGCTGGCCAGTTCGATCTGACCAGCGGTTTCCAGCGTGCTGCCGCTACCGCGGGTGTAGCTGACGGTGCCGGTTTCGCTGATCGTCACCGAGGAGGCGTCGGCCGGGATGGTGATGGACGGCTCCAGCGGCAGGCCCTGCGGGGTGACGATGGCGCCCTGGTCGTTGCGCTGCAATTGGCCGGCGCGGGTGTAGCCGGTTTCGCCGTTGCTCATTTTCACTTGCAAAAAGCCCTGACCGACGATGGCCAGATCCAAGGACTGATTGGTAGTGGTCAGCGAGCCCGGGGTAAACACTTTTTGAGTGCCCACCAAGCGGGTGCCGTTACCCAACTGCACGCCCAGCGGCGCGGCGTTGTCTTGGTCGGTCTTGCCGCCCGGCTGACGGTCCACTTGGTAGAACAGGTCTTCGAACACCATGCGGTCGCGCTTGAAGCCGACGGTGTTGACGTTGGCGAGGTTGTTGGCGATGGCGGTCAGACGCGCGTCCTGCGCCTGAATGCCGGTCTTGCTCACCCACATTGCTGGATTCATGTTTCGATTCCCCGATGGTTTGCCCCGTCGGCCTTGGCCGCGGCGCTGTTATTGGAATGCCGGATCAGGCGCGCACCAGGCGGTTGCCCGCCTCCACCATGTCGCTGGCGGAGTTGAACAAGCGCATCTGCATTTCAAAATTGCGGTTCAGCGTCATGGTGGCCACCATCTCCTCCACCGCGGACACATTGCTGCGCTCCAGATGCTCGCCCTGCACCTTGACGGTGTCGTCGGCGGCCAGCGCGCCGCCCTGGCGGCTGACCACCAGGCCGTTGGCGTCCTTGGCGATGTCCTGCGGCAGCGGCTTGACCAGCTTGAGCTTGTCTATGGGCTGCATTTCGCTTTCGCCGGCGGCCAATACCGAGATCACGCCATCGCTGCCTATGTGCAACTTGACGTAGTCCGGCGGCAAGGTAATCTGCCCGCCGTCGCCCAGCACTGGATGGCCGTTGACGCTCAACTTGCCGTCCACATCCGCCACCATGGCGCCGGCGCGGGTGTAGGCCTCGTTGCCGTCCGGCCCCTGCACGGCGAAGAAACCGTCGCCCTTCACCGCCACGTCCAGATCGCGCCCCGTCTCCACCACCGCGCCGCTGCGCACATCCACCGCGTTGGCGCCGTTCTGGCTCAGGTGACGGGCGTCGTAGCCGTAGCCGGGCACGGTCTGACTGGTGCTGACGCCGATGTCGGCGCGGAAACCGCCGGTTTCGGCGTTGGCGATATTGTTGGCGTGAATCTGCTGCGCCTTGAGCATGCGGTCGGCGCCGCTCATCGCGGTGTAGATCAGTGCGTCCATTTACTCTTGCTCCGCCTTACACCGCCTGCATCAGCGCCTGAATGGTCTGGTTTTCGGTGGAAATCACCTTGGTGTTGGCCTGGTAATTGCGCTGCGCGGTCATCAGATCCACCAGTTCGGAGGTCATGTCCACATTGGACTGCTCCAGGGTGAAAGCCAGCAAATTGCCGGACAGGCCTGCGCCCGGGCGCGAGTAGACAGCGGTGCCGGAGCCGGCGGTTTCCACCCAGCTGGTCTGCGAGGTGGCTTGCAACGCGGATTCGTTAGGGAAGTTGGCGATGGCCAAGGTGCCCACCACCTGCTTCTGGCCGTTGCTGTAAGCCGCCACCACGTCGCCGTTGTCGTTCAGGCTGGTGCCAGTCATCGAGCCGGACGCGTAGCCGTTGCTGGCGTTCAGGGTCTGGCTGCTTTCGCCGGCAAACTGAGTGGTGCCAGTGTAATCCAGGTTCACCGCCAGCGGGGAGGCGCCGGGAGGCGTCCCCAGGTCCAGCGCCACCGGCGCGGTGGGGCTGGTCAGCTTGCCGTCGGTGTCGAATGTGAGCGTTGCGGTGGTGGGCTGATCCTTGCCGTCCAGCGTGTAGTGCACGGTGATGGTGTTCGGCCCGGTCTTGCAGAAGTACTGGGTCAGGTTGAGCTTGTTGCCCAGGGAATCGTAAACCGTGGACACCGCCGAGCTGTTGAAGGTGTTCTGCGACTTGTCGAACGGCACGGTCTGCACACTCCAACCGGCCGACATATTGCCGACGTATTGCAGCTTGTCGCTGGCCTTGGCCGGGATGTTGCCGTTGGGGATCTTGATGTCCCCAAAGGCGCCCAGCGCGTTGCCGTCGGCCTTGCCGTAGCCCTGTACGCGACGGTTGAATCCGTCCACCAGGTAGCCATCCTTATCCGCGGTGAAGATGCCGACGCGCGAATAAGCCATGCCGCCGTTCAGATCGCGGCTGACGAAGAAGCCGCGGCCGTCGATGGCGGCGTCCAACGGACGGCCGGTGCGCACGGTGTTGCCGTTGCGCGCCATGTTCTGACTGTGGCCGACCACTTCCACCCCCATCGGCTGGGCGCCGGCGTAGGCCGCGGAAAAACTGGTGCGGCTGGACTTGAAGCCGTAGGTGCCGGTGTTGGCGATGTTGTTACTGATATTGCCCAGTTGGTTGTTGACGGCGTTGATGCCGGACAAAGCAATGTCGAAACTCATGGTCGCTCCAAAGTTTTAGGTGTCTTGAATCGGCGCTTCAGGCCTGGGTCTTGCCCAGCAAACGAGTAATGGCTGAAGCGGGGAATTCGCCCAGGCCGGCCAGTGTCAGCGTAGGCTCGCCGCCGTTGATGGGCAGGCGCACGCCGGACACGGTAGCCTGCATTTCAAGTCCGGCCTTGGACTTGGACGCAGTGCGCACTTCCAGTTTGTAATCGCCTTCCACCAGGCCGTGCTTGCTTGGGTCCACGCTGAAATCGAACTCGCCTGCAGGACGCTTGCCCAGCTCGATCACGGTCTCCTTGCCCCCCGCATCGGTCAGCACCAGCGACACCTGCTGCTCTTCGCCGGACAGAGTCACGCGGCCGGACAAGGCATCCTTGCCGCTCAGGTGCGCCTGATCGGCCTGCACCAGCACCTGGCGTCCCACTTGCGAGCCCAGCGACACGCCCTGCAGCTCGCGCAACATCAGCGCGTTGCCCTGCAATTGCTTGAGCATGTCGGCGGAGCTCTTCATCTGGCTCATCTGCGCCAGTTGGCTGACGAACTGCGAAGCGTCGGTGGGGTCCAGCGGGTTCTGGTTCTGGATCTGAGCCAGCAGCAGCTTCATGAACATATCGTCCATGCCGGGATTTTGTCCGGCGGCCGGCGCCACGCCCGGAGGATTGGCGCCGTTGGAGGCGGCGGACTGGTTCTGCTGTCCGTTTTGCGCGGCGTTCACGCTCATGCGTTGTCTCCCAGTTTCAGCAGGTCCTGCTGCATGCCCTTGACTCGGGCCAGCACTTCCACATTGGTCTGGAACGCGCGCGAGGCCGACAGCATGTCGGTCATCTCTTCCACCGCGTTCACATTGGAATAGAAAACATTGCCGTCGGCGTCGGCCAGCGGATTGCCCGGTTCGTGCGCCTTGCGCACCGGCTCCTGGTTCTGCACCACGTCCAACACCCCCACGCTGGCGCCTCGCCAGCCGTCGAAGCCGTCGCCACCGCGGTACTGAGTGGCGAAAACCGGCTTGCGGGAACGATAGGCGGCCTGCTCGCTGCTGGCGGCGGTGTCTGCGTTGGCCAGGTTGCTGGCCACCGTGTTGAGACGCACCGTCTGCGCCGTCATGGCGGAGCCGGCGATGCGGGAAATATCGCGAAAGGACATGGCTTACTGACCTGCTATCACTTTGGCCAGCCCGCGGAACTTCATGTTCAGGAAGGCGAGGCTGGTCTGGAATTCGGAAACGTTCTGCGCGAACTCGGCCTGCTCCACGCCCAGTTCCACGGTATTGCCGTCGCGCGCGGGATGGTTGGGCAGCCGGTATTGCAATTCACCGGACGGCGAATCCAGCGGAAACGCCGCGTCGTCCGCCGAAGCGGCCAAGGCTGTTTTGAAGTCGATGTCTCGCGCCTGATAGCCGGGCGTGTTCTCGTTGGCGATGTTGGACGCCAGAATGCGGGTGCGCTCCGCCCTCAACTGCAAGGCAGCAGGGTGGACGCTCAATGCCTTATCAAGGTGCAAACCCATTGCCTAGACCCATGCGGTTCTCTACCATGTTTAAACATCGGCTATCTAATTCACATTAAATGGCCGCTCGATTGAAAAGCGATACTAATAACCGCACCCTCTCGCGTATACGGGATAATTACCAAGTCATCTTTAATGGGAATTTTCACACCCTCTCGGCATCAAGCCGCGCCGCTATTGGCTGCGCTGCTCATTCTGACCAGCGTTCCGGCGCTGGCGACCCCCTATCCGGCCGCCGCCGCGGTGGAGCAGACCGCGCGCGCGCTGCTGCTGAAAAAACTGGAAAAAGCCGGCCTGGAAGCGGCTCGCGTCAACGTCAAAGCGCTGCCGCCGCGCGGCTTCAACGCCCCGCCCTGCCCCGAACCGGTGCGCGTCGCCGCGCTGGATGAACGCGCGCCCAGCCGCATGCGGCTGCAGGCGCGCTGCGACGCCGCCGGCTGGGACGCGGAATTCATCGTCCGCGCCGAGATCAGCGCCCGCGTGGCGGTGGCGGCGCGCGACATCCCGGCGCGCAGCCTGCTGGACGCCGGCGACATAGAATGGCAGGAGCGCCCGGTGCTGGACCCCGCCGACATGGTGGGCGCCAAGACCAAGCTGGAAGGCTTGAGCAACCGCACCGCGCTGCGCCAGGGCCAGCCGCTGCGGCTCAAGGCGCTGGAAGCCAGCCTGCTGGTCAAGCGCGGCGAGGAAGTGCGCATCGTGGCGCGCCATAGCGGCATCGAGGTAGTCGCCGCCGGCGAGGCGCTGGGCAACGGCCGCCAGGGCGAAATCATCCGCGTGCGCAACAGCGCCACCGGCAAGGTGATCCGCGCCCGCGCCAGCCAGCCGGGCGAGGTCAACCCGGTGGACTAAACACGCGAAAAGCCCCAAACAGGGGCTTTTTCTTGGGAGGGCGAACGCCCCTGGAAACGGCTTACGATCTTGCAGGAATCGTCAGCCCGCGCTGCACCGCCGGCCGCGCCAGGAAGGCGTCCAATACGCGCGTTACCTGCGGGAAGTCCGCAATCGACACCAGTTCGCCGGCCTCGTAAAAACCAACCAGATTGCGCACCCAGGGGAAGATGGCGATGTCGGCGATGCCGTACTCCTCGCCCATCACCCACTGGCGGCCGCTCAAGCGTTGATCCAGCACCGCCAGCAGGCGGCGCGCCTCGTTCACGTAACGGTCGCGCGGACGTTTGTCTTCGTAATCCTTGCCGGCGAACTTATGGAAGAAGCCCACTTGTCCAAACATCGGACCAATTCCGCCCATCTGGAACATCAGCCACTGTATGGCCTCGTAGCGCGCGGCGGGATCGGATGGCAACAGCCGGGCGCTCTTCTCCGCCAGATACAGCAGGATGGCGCCGGATTCGAACAAGGCTAGCGGCTTTCCGCCCGGGCCGGCCGGATCGAGAATGGCGGGAATCTTGTTATTGGGGTTCAGCGACAGGAATTCCGGCGACAACTGATCGTTGCTGTCGAAGCTGACCAGATGCGCCTCGTAAGGCAGGCCGGTTTCTTCCAGCATGATGGACGCCTTGACTCCGTTGGGCGTGGTCAGCGAATACAGTTGGATACGGTCCGGATATTGCGCCGGCCATTTTCGGGTAATGGGAAAGGCGGATAAATCACTCATACGCGCTCCATGAGTTGGCGGGTGGCTTGCGCGCCCATGATAAGCCCGGTTTTTGCATTTGTCTTAAATCAGCCATTAATCAATGGCGAGACCTTGTTGACGCCACGGCTGGATACACCGTTCATCCGTGTCCATGGCTAACACCGCCCAGCGATAAAACATTCATGCAAAAATAAATTTCCCTTCCAAATGATATGGAATGTATTAGTTTGAAATGAGCTTGGCGTGCTCCACTGGCACTCCTGGATGGCAATTACTATGGAGGCAGCCATGCCCTTTTTTTCTGGAAAACTCAAGGAGCAGCTCAACGAGCTGACCGGCCAGCTGGACGACCTGCGCGGCATGCTGTCCGCCATCGACCGTTCGATGGCGATGATACAGTTCACTCCCGACGGCATCGTCACCAACGTCAACGAGAACTTCCTGCGCACCATGGCTTACCAGCGCGAGGAAGTCATCGGCAAGCACCATCGGATATTCTGCGACAAGAACTACGTATCCAGTCCCGCTTACGCCGAGTTCTGGCAAAAACTGAAGCGCGGCGAACCGGTCAACGGCCGCTTCAGCCGCTTTGCGAAGAACGGCGAGGAAATCTGGCTGGAAGCCAGCTACACACCGATACTATCCAGCGACGGCCAGGTCTGCGGCGTGGTCAAGGTGGCGTCCGATATCTCCGAACAAGTGCACAGAGAGCAGAACGATCAGGCCATCCGCCTGGCCATCAGCCGCTCCATGGCTCAGATCGAGTTTGATCTGGACGGCAACATCCAGGACGCCAACGAGAATTTCCTCAACACCTTCGGTTATACGCTGGCTGAAATCCGCGGCAGGCACCACCGCATGCTCTGCGACGCCGACTACGCCGCCAGCCCCGACTACGCGGAGTTCTGGCGCCAGCTGCGCCAGGGCAAGTTTTTCCAGGGCCAGTTCAAGCGCCTGAGCAAAAACGGGCAAACCATCTGGCTGGAGGCGACTTACAACCCGGTATACGACCTTAACGGCAAGCCGGTGCGGGTGGTCAAGTTCGCCCAGGACATCACCCGTCGGGTACAGCAGTTGCAGGCCCAGGCGGAAAACGCTCAATCGGCGGTGGAAGTCTCGGTCAACACTGAACAACTATCGGTCAAGGGCAGCGCGGTGCTGGAGCAGGCCGCCACCGAAATCACCAAAGTGGCGTCCAGCGTGGAAAGCTCCTCCATCATCATCACCAAGCTGGGCGACAGCTCCGGTCAGATCGGCACCATCATCAGCACCATCAGCGAGATCGCCGACCAAACCAATCTCTTGGCCTTGAACGCGGCGATCGAGGCGGCGCGCGCCGGCGAGATGGGCCGCGGCTTCGCCGTGGTGGCCGATGAGGTGCGCAAGCTGGCCGAGCGCACCAGCCAATCCACCGGCGAGATATCCGGCATCGTGCGCAGCATCCAGGAGGACTCCAAGTCCGCCATTTCCTCCATGCAACAGGTGCGCGGCCTGGCCGACACCAGCCTGCAGTTGTCCGAGCAGGCGCGCGATTCCATCGCCGAGATCCGAGCCGGCGCCAAGGAAGTGGTGCAAGTGGTGCGCGATGTATCGGAGCTGCTGCAGCAGCGGGCTTGAGCCGGGAAAGCCTTGATCCAAATCATGTCCGCGCCGGCCCCGGCGCGGCGATACTGAGGCGCCCACACCTTTCCCGAGTTCGCGATGAAACACCCCCGCCCCGCGGCGATGCTGGTTCAGGCGCCGCATCGCGCCGCCTTCCTGCCCGGCATGCTGTTCGCCATCCTGCTGTTGGCCGCCTGGAGCGCCGAACTGGTCAGCCGCCTGCTCGGCGTCCACGCCGCGCTGGCGGTGCCCTCTTCGCTTGCCCACGGCTTCCTGATGCTGTTCGGTTTCTTCCCGCTGTTCATGACGGGTTTTCTATTCACCGCCGGCCCGCGCTGGCTGGGCGTGGAACCGCCCGGCCGCATCGTCTTCGTCGGCGTGCCGGCGCTGATGGTCGGCGGGCTGCTGTTGTGGTTGGCCGGACTGTGGCGGGGCATGGCCTGGACGCTGACCGGGCACGCCTTGTACACACTGGGCTTCAGCGGCCTGGCGCTGACTTTCGCTTGCCTGCTGCTGGCCAGCCCGCAGCAGGACCGCCGCCACGCCTGCGCGGTGCTGGCCGCCCTGCTCTGCGGCACCCTGGCGTTGCTGGCCGGCGCTTACTGGCTGATCTTTCAGGATGGTCAGGCCTGGCTGTGGATGCGCAATCTGGCCTTGTGGGGTTTTCTGTTGCCCGTGTTCCTCACCGTCTGCCACCGCATGCTGCCCTTCTTCTCCGCCAACGCGTTGCCGCAGTATCAGCCCTGGCGGCCGGGCTGGCTGCTAGCCGCCATGCTGGCCGGCTCCCTGGGCCATGGCCTGCTGGACGGCTTCGGCCTGCCCAGTTGGCCGCTGGACGCGGCGCTGGCCGTACTGTTCGCCTATGTCAGCTGGCGTTGGCGGCTGGCGGCCGCGCTGCGGGTGCGGCTGCTGGGCATGTTGCATCTGGCTTTCGCCTGGCTGCCTATCGCTTTCGGCCTGTACGCGCTCAACGGCTGGCTGGCTTCCCCGCGCCTGGCGCTGGCGGCGTTGCACGCCGTCACCGTCGGCTTCTTTCTGACCATGATGATCGCCTTTGTGTCGCGAGTGACGCTGGGCCACTCCGGCCAGCCTTTGCAAGCCGGCCCCGGCTTGTGGCGGCTCTACCTGGCCGCGCACTGGTTGGCGCTGACCCGGGTAGCCACTGAAATGCTGCCCGGCGTCTGGTCCGGCTGGCTGTACGGCGCGGCGGCCATGGGCTGGCTGTTGACGCTGGCGGCCTGGGGCCGCGCTTTCATGCCCAGCTACTGGCGGCGGCGAGCCGACGGCAAACCGGGTTGATCCTCTGAACTAACCTTGTCCGCGTCGACGCAAATACTCGGGCACTTCGTCTGCCGGCATCGGCCAGCCCAGCAGATAGCCCTGTACGTAATCCACCCCCAAGCGCAGCATCAATCGCAAATCCGTCTCTTCGCCAATGCCTTCCGCCACAACTTGGATATTGCGGTCCTTGGCCAGCCGGATGGTGGATTCAAGGATTTCTCTCGCCACGCTGTCGCCGGCAGCGCCGGCCACCAGCGCGCGGTCTATCTTGATCGTGCTGACCGGCAGCTCGCGCAGATATTCCAAACCGTTGTAACCGCAGCCCACATCGTCCAAGGAAACGCGAAAACCGGCCATGCGCAGCCGTATCACGTTTTCCAGCGCCTGATAGATGTTTTTGAGCCGCTGGGTTTCAGTCAGCTCCAAGGTCAACAGGGCCGGGGCCATGCCCAATTCTTCCGCCGCCTCGGCCAGGCTGGACGGTAGTTCAGGGTTACAGAACTGGCTGGCGGTGAGGTTGATCGAGACCCTCAAACCGGACAAGGCCATTTGCCCGCTCCAACGACGATAATCTTCCGCCGCCAAGCGGAAAATAGCGAAAAACAAGTCCTCGTCCAGGCCATAATGCTCCAGACCGGGCAAAAACGCGGACGGCTCCAGCAAGCCCAACTCGGGATGATGCCAGCGCGCCAACGCCTCCACCCCCATCACTCTCAACAAACCCGGGTCCGCCTGCGGCTGATACCAGGGCAGGATTTCTCCACGCCGCAGCGCCCGCTCCAGCTCCTGCCGGTCAAACCTCGGCGTAACGCCGTCCCATGCAGGCTTCCGCGCCACCGTCAGCCACAGCTTGCATAATTGCTCCATGGACAAAGGGGTGTTCAAGCTGCCTATCACCGGCAGATTGTGAAACGCCGCCACGCGATAAGCGCCCATCAGCATGTCCTTGGACAGCGAGCTGTTGAACACGATGGGCGGCACCGCTTGCAAGTCGGCCAGATGACGCAGCAGCAGGATGCCGTCCATTCCCGGCATGTTGAGGTCGCTGATCATCAAATCATAGCGATGCCGCTTGAGCTGTTCGAGCGCGCCGGCGCCGTCGCACGCCTCATCGATGCGCTCGATTCCCACATGGCGCAAAGCCTGGCTCAGGGCGCAGCGTTGCACGTCGTGATCGTCCACGATCAAGACCCGCATCGGCGCCGGGCCGGGTTTGGAGCTTATAGATTCCATGGCATGTTCTCTGTCCCAGTTGGAGCGCTATTCTCCTCAGCCGGCTCCAGCGAAAGAAATAGGAAGATGCTGAATCTGCCATGAAATTTTCAGACATGGATTTTCACTTTTATCAAAACCGCATCAAACTTTGCCGCATGACGCTGCGCTTTTGTTCTATATCACCATTGGGGGCCGCCAAGGCGAAACTTCATCTCAATCAATCAAATAGCGCGGCAAACAACGGATTTCGCCTGGGTTGACCCGAATTGAATGATCACCACCGGCGCCGCTGGCGGACCGTCACGCCGATCCGCCTCCCGCGCCGTTTTCCGGCTACGTCAAGCAGGAGGTCCGGCAATGAGAAACAACCTTCCCGTGGATGGCACCGAGGTATTCTTGCTGCCCCACCGCCCCATCGTCACCAAGACCGATCTAAAAGGCCAGATCACTTACGCCAATCGCGCCTTCATCGACATTAGCGGTTTCAGCGAAGAAGAGCTGATTGGGCAGCCGCACAATATCGTGCGCCACCCGGACATGCCGCAAGCCGCTTTCGACGACCTATGGACCACCATCAAGTCCGGCCGCCCATGGAAGGGACTGGTCAAGAACCGCACCAAGCAAGGGCATTTCTACTGGGTGGAAGCTTACGTCACGCCGATCTGCGAAGGCGGCCGGCCGGTGGGTTATATGTCGGTGCGCAGCGCGCCGTCCAAACAACAGACCATCGACGCCGAACAACTTTACGCCCGTGTCCGCGAGCGCCGCCAAGCGTTTCCGGAAACTCGTCACGCCGCCCCGCCGGCAACCGCCTGGCTTTTACTATGCGCGCAATTGCCCTCAGCGGCCCTGATCCTGAGCGGCGCGGCTAGCGACGGCGCCTTGCGCCTGACGCTGCTGGCGCTGGCGGCGGCATGGACCTTGGCCGCCGCCTACTTGGCCGGGCGTTGGCTGGCACGGCCGATAGACGCGGCGCGGCACGCGCTGATGCGGCTAGCCGAAGGCGACTTCAGTACCCAGATACCGGCCTCCGGCCCGCGCGAACCCCGCGCGGTGCTGGATGAAATGGAAACCTTGCGCATCCATTTGCGCGCCATTCTCGCCGATGTCGTCGCCGGCGCCGAGGACGTCAGCGAGGCCGCCACAGCCACCCACGCCGAAGCCGAATCGTTGAACGCCCGCGGTGAAACCACTTTGGAGGGCATCACCCGGGTGGCGGCCGCCTTGCAGCAGCTGTCCGTGTCGGTCAACGAGATTTCGCAGTCCACCCGCACCGGCGCCGAGTTCGCAGACCAAGCAACCGAGCTGGCCAGCCAGGGCGAAGCTCAGATGAGCGACACCCGTCAGGCGGCTCAGGCGGTGGTCAGCGAGGTGTCCTGCACGCGCGACATCATCATCAAGCTGGAGCAATCGGTGGAATCGATCAACACCGTCACCGGCGTGATCAAGGACATCGCCAACCAGACCAATCTATTAGCCTTGAACGCGGCGATAGAAGCGGCGCGCGCCGGCGAGCAAGGCCGCGGTTTCGCCGTGGTGGCCGACGAAGTACGCAAGCTGGCGGAACGCACCGCCGGCAACACGCTGGAGATCGAACAATCGGTGTCCTTCCTGCGCGAACGCTCGCAGGAGGCGCTGGAAGAAGTGAAGGCCGCGGTGAACAAAGTCCACACCGCCGAGGAAACCATACAAGCCGCCGCCCAAGGGCTGGAGGCAATCCGCAACGCCAATGAGAAGGTGGCGGAGTCGTCCTCCAGCGTGGCCAATATGCTGCAACAGCAGTCATCCGCTTCCACCGAAGTGGCTCAGAACATGGAAACCATGAGCACGCTCACCGAACAAAACAGCCACAGCATTGCCGCTACCCTGCAGGTGGCGCAGAAGCTGCAGACCACCGCCAGCGATCTGCGCCGCCTGGTCAGCCAATTTGAAAAACACATGTAATTGGCATCAGACCTGCGGCCGCATGGCATGTTTGTGGAAAATTTCCATGCAAACCAGTTTTATTACACAAACTGTGAAAAATTACGGAACTACTTGATAACCATTCTTTCATAACCGTTATTCGTCGCGGCGCTATTGCACTGCACCATGACACCCGTCGCGACGAAGACGGCGCAGGCAGGCGGCGCACGCCGCCCGCCCGCGCTCCCTATAAAGCGTGTTCAAAGTCTCTTGAGCAGGAACGAGATAAGGCGATGTGGCTGAAAAAGCGGAATGCACATGCGGTACATCTGCATTTCGGTACTGCACTCACCGTGCCATGTCTCACGAAGCGCGGCTGGCATTGAACAGGTTCTAAACCGTGGTTCTACAAAACAGGGAGGTGATCATCCAGTAAAACCGCGCCCAACGCGACGCGCCGCCACTAGAGCGGTGTCGAGTCCGGCGCAGGAACCGCCCGGCAGCAAGCCCGGCCTTCCATTCAGAGCCGCATACATGATCCAGCCCAAGCCGCCACACGGCCTGCGGGCAAAAATCAACGGTTCTCAGATGCAGTGTCTCGTTCGGCGAGGCTCCTATGCAAACACAGGTCACTGATCTGACGACGTCGAGAGACGCCCAAGGTTAGGACAGGCTTTATCGGATTAAGGTATAGCCCAAAGTGACTTCCCGCATGCAAGCGGGATACGTTGCATAGTGCCAAAACTTAGACGCGGAGATAGCTTTTCTGCACTCTCTCTTCTGGTTTACGCCCCCATTGTGACAACTGTTTGTGGTTATAAAACAGCTAACGGGGAATACCTCAAAATGTCTTTTGCAAGCATCACCCTGCCTACCGCTCAGGCAAACGAAGTCAATCTGAAAGAAACCGTCGCCTCCTACATGAGCGACTCGCTGATCACCCTCAGCCGCGACATGAAAGTCAGCGAAGCGCGCGAGCACATGCTCAAACAGCTGCGCGACGAAGACATTCCCGCCCAGATTTTCGTCATAGACGGCAGCCGCTTCCTGCATGGTCAGCTCTCGGTCAAGCGCCTGCTGACCGAAACGGACCTGAATCTGTCGGTTTCCGCGCTGATGGGCCCCACCTCCTTTGTCGTCGAGCCTAACCAACAGCGCCGCGACATTGTGCCGGAACTGATAGACAAGGGCGTGGATCTCGCGCCGGTGGTCAGCGGCGGCAAACTGCTGGGCGCCCTCTACGAAAAGGAAATCGCCGCGCTGATCCGCGACGAAGGCACCGACGACGCTCAACGCCAGGGCGCCAGCCTGCCGCTGGAAACCTCCTACCTGGAAAGCTCCCCATGGAGCTTGTGGAAAAAGCGCCTGCCCTGGCTGTTGCTGCTGTTCTTCGCGGAAGCCTACACCAGCACCATCCTGCAAGTGTTTGAAGAACAGCTGGAAGCCGCCATCGCGCTGGCCTTCTTCATCCCGCTACTGATCGGCACCGGCGGCAACAGCGGTACCCAGATCACCTCCACCCTGGTGCGCGCGATGGCGATGGGCGAAGTCAGCCTGCGCAACATCGGCACGGTATTGCGCAAAGAGGTGACCACGTCCTTCATGATCGCGCTGGCCATCGGCATAGTGGCCTGGATACGGGCCTGGATGCTGGGGGTGGGCAACGAAGTGGCCTTGGTGGTGTGTCTGACGCTAATCGCCATCACCATCTGGAGCGCCATCGTCTCCTCCATTATTCCGATGTTGCTGAAGAAAATGCGCATCGACCCGGCCGTGGTGTCGGCGCCTTTCATCGCCACCTTCATCGACGGCACCGGTCTGGTGATTTACTTCAACATCGCCATGTTGGTGATTTCCGACCTGGCCTAAGCGCCCCCCTTCCGGCGCGCTACCACGCGCCGCCGCAAACCGCGCCCGCCAAGCCCATCCTCTGGATGAGGACTTGCCGGGCGCGCACCGTATGTGCGCGAGACTTTGAACACGCACTTAGGCCAGTTTGTCCGCTTCGTGGTTTTTATCACGCTGCCGCCAAGTTGTTCTTAGCGATTCAGCATGCTAGTGTCCTGATAAATTTAAATAATCAAGGCATACGCCAGCACCTCATTTCATCGCAACGCCACTTAAACGGCCTCTTTCATGACCCATTCAAACCGTAACCGCTTCGCCGCCGCGCTGGCGCTGGCTGCCGCGCTGCCGCTGGCTGCCGCGCTGCCGCTGGCGGTCCACGCCGAAACCTTCGACCTGGGCGCCATCCTCAAGGACGGCATCAAGAAGGCGCTGCAGAAAGACCCCGCCGCGGACGGCGCCGCCGCCCCGCTTACCCCCGGTGTCTACGACGGCTCCGACAAACAGTTCGAACGCACGCTGACCATACGCCCCAACGGCAAGTTCGAACTGGAAGTCATGCAAAAAGGCAAACCCGGCCAACTGCGCTCCGGTTCCGGCAGGGGGCAATTGCAGGCCAATGGCGGGCAGTGGCGCTATAGCGAGGGCATCTGCACGATGAGCGTGCAGCCCCAAACAGCCGCAGTGCAAGTGCAGATGGACCGCTGCGCCAGCACCTTTGGCGATGTGCCCTTCGACGGCGTTTATCGCCAGGCCAAAACTGCCGCTGGCGCCCAAGCCGGCGCCGGCAAGAACAAGGCCCTGGCGGCGCAGCTGAGCTGCCACAATCTCAATCTGAGCGACAACGGCGTCGCCAAACTGCTGGCCGCCGCCACCGGCTCAACGCCCAACCAGGTATGGGAACATGAGCTGGCCTTGCCCAGCGGCTATGACTACGGCGATTTGCCGATTCGCTCGGCGCAGTTGTCCGAGGCGGACGGCGGTTTCCTGGCCCTGTTCGTGGACGGCGACGCCGCCGCCATCAAGAGCGCGATCAAGAAAACCCAGCGCAAAAGCAGCAGCGCGGCGATGTTGAGCAAGGTGGGCGAAAGCTATCCCTTCCCGGGAAAACCCAACGGCCTGCCCTATGTGCTGTGCCGGAGCAAGGCGGTTCAACACGGGCTGTATTGACGCTTGCTCCAAACGACAATGGCCCCGGCAAACGCCGGGGCCTGTGGGTGACAGCATAAGCTGCTACCAGGTATCCATTAAAATCAATAACTTATTCTCATCCCTGTCAGCATAATCTGCTACCAACTGCCGGCAAAAGCTGCGATTTTCTCCTGCAATTTACGCATAAGTTGCGATTTTCCCCATGGGAAATATCCTTTTGCCAAAAAAATACAATAACCATATGATTTAAAATAAAAAATTTAGCAAAAATGTCGATATCAGTTTTGGACTCTAGTCACTAGCGATAACGGGTGGAGGTAATACGGTGCATCGACAAAGACAAAGCAAGTCGTTTGGTTGGGGAGCTGATGCGCAGGTGATTGTGATGAAGGCAATAGATTCGCCAAGCAAGCAAGCAAGCAATGAGGTATGTTGATGGGATCATACCAAGGTGGCAAGACAGGGTTTTATGACATCATCGTTAGATGCTATGCCGAACCGGAAATTCAATTAAGAAAAGTTGCGCACCTACCCGATCATCCAATAGCCGGAAAAGAGCCATATGTCATGTCTACTAATCGCGAAATTTTGGATTCACTCGGGCCGTGTCCTCGCCGCGGCGTAAAGAGCGGTTTTGCTCTCTGCACGCACCCAGGGACGGCATACGTTCAACATGACAACTGTGGCCGTGCGCCTGGTGTAGTTAGGCGGATGGGGATGCAAGATCACGAGTTAGAAGCTCTGGCTGCACAGCAATGGAACAGTTTGCATCCGAATCAGATGGTCTCTCCTGCACTGACGTTGGACCGTACATGACCAGCTCCGACGCCAGCGCCGGAACTCATAGGAAAACTGCCTAACGGCCTACTCGTGCAACTCGGCCAAAGCGGTCCTTCGCATGCCAGATGAAAGATGGCTACTTTCGCATTGGAAGCAGCCACATAAGTATTTAGCAAACGAGGGGCGATTCTGGACTGTCCCGGGTGCAGTAGACAAACTCCCGCCTCACGCCGAGGCCCGCTCAAAGGCCTCGGGACTGATGCCGCCCAGGTGACTATGGCGGCGGGTTCGATTGTAAAAAGCTTCGATGTAATCGAATACATCTGACTTGGCCAAGTCGCGGGTTTTGTAAATTCGCTTGCGAATTCGTTCCTTCTTCAGGCTGCTGAAGAAAGACTCTGCCACGGCATTATCCCAGCAATTACCACGTCGACTCATGCTGGTTTCAAGGTTGTGGGAGAGGCAGAATCGGCGCCAATCATCACTGCCATATTGCGAGCCCTGATCTGAATGGACCAGCACACGACCAGTAGGCTTGCGCCGCAACAGCGCCATCAGCAGGGCATCCAACGCCAGTTCGCGGTTCAACGTAGGCTTCATTGACCAGCCCACCACCTTGCGTGAGAACAAGTCGATCACCACCGCCAAGTACAGCCACCCCTCATGTGTGCGGATATACGGGTGAGTAGGCCGGGGGAATTTCACCCCCAGCCTCTCGCAGAACCGGACGTGAGCCTCTCGACTCATCCGGCTCCCATCATCCAACCGCAGGAAGACATCCCATTCCCCAATGCACAAAGGCAGTCGGGAATCGACGCGCAAGCCGCCCGAGGGTGTGTCTCGCTCGCGTTTTATGGCGAGCGAGGGTCTTGTACTTGCGCATCATCCAGCGCACCAGGTAGTCATTCATGTGTTTCCAGATCACCGACATCGCCGAACCATGGAAGCGACCGTAGTACTGCTGCCACCCCCTCAGAATCGGATTGAACATGGCCGCCAGATCGCCCAATTCGCGGTCACACATCAGTTGCAGATGCCATCCCCGGATAGTCTGCCGCATTGCCTTGAGGGCGTCACGGCTAACCGCCGGGGCGAAGTTCACGTAGACCCGCTGATACTTGTCCACCGCTTTTCGCGGCCGGAAGGTGTATCCCAGGAAGGTGAACTGGACATCAGGATGCGCTGCCCGCCGATTGACGTCCCGACAGTAGACGATCCTTGTCTTGCCCGGATGCAATTCGAGGCCGCATTCGCGGAACCGCT
Organism: Chromobacterium sp. Rain0013; assembly: GCF_015291765.1. Classification (NCBI taxonomy): domain Bacteria; kingdom Pseudomonadati; phylum Pseudomonadota; class Betaproteobacteria; order Neisseriales; family Chromobacteriaceae; genus Chromobacterium; species Chromobacterium sp. Rain0013. The sequence goes on along the minus strand of NZ_CP031514.1, from coordinate 2,667,636 downwards.
CGCCGATCCTGTCTAACGCCAGCTTGGCCTGAGCCAAGCTCTTGCAATGGACCACTCCGTCATCAGCATAGCGACAGAACCGTACGCTTCTGAGATTGCGAGCGACCCAAACATCAAAGGCGTAGTGCAGGAACAGGTTGGCCAGCAACGGGCTCACGACGCCGCCTTGCGGCGTGCCGCGCGTCCGTTCCAGAAGAGCCCCGTCCGCAGTCTGCATTGGCGCTTTCAGCCAGCGTTCCACGTACAGGAGAACCCATGGGGTCTGGCAGTGCTTCTTAAGCGCGCGCATGAGCAGATCATGGTCGATATTGTCAAAAAGACCCTTGATATCGAACTCCACAACCCAGTCGTACTTCCAGCTTCGCCGTCTCACCAAGGCAATCGCGTCATGGGCAGAGCGCCCAGGTCGATAGCCATAGGAGTTTGGATGGAACATCGGGTCGATCTGCGGCTCCAGCAGGAGCTTGACCGCCGTCTGCGCCACCCGGTCAGCAACCGTGGGCACGCCCAACATACGCACACCACCTGACTTCTTCGGAATGGGGACCCCTTTGACCGGCGGCGGTAAGTAGCTGCCGGAACAGAGTCGATTCCATAGCTTGTACAGGTTGTCGCCCAAGCGACTTTCGAATTGCTCGATCGATTCACGGTCGACGCCTGCGGCGCCGCCGTTCGCTTTGACACATTGGAATGCTTTCCAGATTAACGCTTTAGGAATGTCAAACGGTTTGGTCATGCGGCCGTGTTCCTCCTGCTCACGCAGTTGACACGACTACAGACCGGGATGACGCAGCCCCTTCGCTCCACCACCATTACAGCGGCTTCAACACTACTACGAGCTGCTCCGCCCCTTGGTGGCACATCGCTACTGTCGGCCTCGCCTTTAGGGCTTGTGCCTTTCGCTTGGCATCGCCACCGAAGGTTCCCGCAGTTCAACGTAAGAGCCCGGATCAGGCTGACGCTGCCTCTATGCCGGACACCGCCAGGACCGTAAGCAGGTATCGTCTTGGCTGATCGCGGGGCAACATCACTCCCCGGTTTTGATGTCATCTGAGTACTTTCGACACTTGAACAGCAGTTCACGGTTGTTCGTCTTCCATAATCCATACCTGACGTCTTTACGACGCCTTTTCCATGACGCTCACGACCGGGGCTTTTGACCCAAGCCGCTCATGGTGGTTTGCCACCCGCTCCTGCAAGCCGATGGCGAGGGGCCATACCCTCATCTCCTACGCCGCTTGCTGCGGCACACTAATGTCCGTGACCCAGGCTTGGTCAGGCTGTGATGTCGTGAATTCGCGGTTCAGATGGTTGGGGGCCAACAAGGAAGGGCGACCAGCAATAGGCCGTGGTGCCTTATAACCGCGCTGAGCCTTGATATTGTGTTGCCGCATGATTCGGGCAACACGGTGTTTGCCGCATGCCTCACCGATCTCGCGCAGGTCACCCAGAACTCGACGCGACCCATACACCCCACCACTGACTCGCCAGGAGTCGCGAATCAACGCCAGCAATCTGGCATCTTCCTTGGCGTGATCAGATTCTGGGCGGTGTAGCCATTGATAGAAGCCGGCGCGCGCAACTTGCAACAAACGGCACATGGTCGTCAGCGGCCAGGTATGTCGATGCTCGTTCATGAAGCGGTACCTTACTCGGACTCCCTGGCAAAGTACCGCGCGGCTTTTTTTAGAATATCGCGCTCTTCTTCTGTGCGCCGCAGTTGCGCCTTCAGGCGAAGGATTTCGCTCTTGGCCTCGATCAGCTCGGCAGCCTGTTTCTCCGAGTTATCCGGGCTGACTGCTTTCACCCACTTGTACAGGCTATGGCTAGAAACCCCAAGCCGAGCGGAAACCTCGGCCACGGAGTAGCCACGCTCGGTGACTTGTTTGACGGCTTCCTCTTTGAATTCTGGGGTGAAACGCGGTGTGCTCATGGACATCCTCCTATGCTCAAATCATAAGGCAGGAATGCCTACAGGAGCCAGGTCAGTCCATTCATAAGCCGGAAGTGTCTACCGTTGTCAGGTCAGTCCATAGTCGTCTTCCGGAATTTTATAGCCAGCATATGGGATGATATAGCCACAAAAAAAACCAAAAACCTTATCTTTGGCCATGTCTTCTGGTGATAATGTTTCAGGCCTAAATGCTACTGTTGCCTCTTTCCCTATGAGGCCAATGCGAATAAAGGCAGACACTACAAACTCTGAACAAAAATAGGCATCCCTGTCCGGGGTTGCAGGAGGGATTTTCCCTTCAAACACCTGTTCAACCTGTTCCATCATTGTTTCATGATTTTCTCTTTTACGACTCTCGTATTTTTTTAAGCCATGAAGATTGAATTTCTTCCCAATGATCTGCTCCCCTTAGGCCTTACCAATCAAAAGTAGAGAGAAGTCCGTCACTGAAGGAGAATGACGGACATGAAGAAGAGCAGATTCACCGAAGAACAGATCATTGGCTTTCTCAAGCAGGCCGAACTGGGCATGGCCATCAAAGAGGTCTGCCGGCAGGGCGGTTTCTCCGAGGCCACCTTCTATAAGTGGCGCAGTAAATACGGCGGCATGAATGTCGCCGAGCTTCAGCGCGCCCGAGATCTGGAGGCCGAGAACGCCCGTCTCAAGAAGTTGCTGGCCGAGGCCCATCTCGACATCGAAGCCCTCAAGGTCGCCTTCGGGGTAAAGCGTTAGCCCCGCAGGCTAAGCGGCAGGCCATTAGCGTGATGTTGAGCAGTGGATTAGCGCTCTCAGAGCGCCGCGCCTGCCGGCTTGTGGGGCTCTCCCGAGATGCCTGGCGACATCCGCCACAGGCGGATGCGCTGACGTGTCAGCTGACGGCTCGCATCGTCGAGATCGCGCAGACACGCCGCCGTTTTGGCTACCGGCGGGTACATGATCTGCTGCGTCACGAATTCCCTGGCATCAATCACAAACGGGTTTACCGCTTGTACCGCGAGCAAGGCCTGGCCATCAGGCGACGCAACCGCCGGCGCAAGCTCACTGGCGTGCGTACGCCACTGCAGGCGGCCACGCAGTTGAACGAGGTGTGGAGCATGGATTTTGTCAGCGACCAGTTAGCCTGTGGCCGACGCTTGAAATGCCTGACGGTAGCCGATGACTTCAGCCACGAGGCGGTGCAGGTTGCGGTAGATTTCTCGATGTCTGGCCAATACGTCACGCGCATGCTGGATCAGGTGGCGCAATTTCGCGGCTATCCGTTGGCAGTCAGGACGGATAATGGGCCAGGGTTCACCAGTCGTGTGTTTATGGGGTGGGCGCGAACGCATGGTATCCGGCACATTCTGATTCAGCCGGGTCGACCGATGCAGAATGGTTACGTTGAAAGTTTCAACGCCAGATTCCGCGATGAGTGCCTGAATGAACATGTCTTCGATTCGTTGGCAGAAGCGCGGCAGATCATTGCGGCTTGGCGGGACGACTACAACCAGGTGCGCCCCACGGTTCGATTGGCCGCATACCACCAGCAGTGTTTGCGGCACGCTATCGCCAGCAGCGGACCACCGAACTATCAAGCAGTACCACTACCATGCAAACCTAGGACTTCTCTCCTTATCGCTGGTATGGCTGGAGGGGGCAGATCAGAGTGGCTTGTCATTGAGGGGCCTCTGTAATAATTCAATACATCACGCGGAAGCTCTTTCGATAGTAACCTGACTCCCTACAGTACAATGATGGGCCCTACTCAACAAGTCATAGGGTCCATCATTCCGGGTAAACTTTTGGCATAAAGCAGTCACGATCAGGACTTCCTCTAAAACCTTATAGAAAATTTCTACGGGCCAATAAAATGCACGAAGAACTCATAACTGAAGCACTATGCTGGGAATTAGATGCAAAAATTTCTGCTATATATGCTCATAAGGCACAGCATCTAACTTTTTTCTGCCCAGACGAGAATTGCCTTGTTGAAGTTCGGCCAAAGAAGCTAAAGAATGTTTATTTCTATGCGCCTACTCGGCATGAGCCTGATTGTATGAATGAAGGAGAGAAAGTTGAATCATCGCCAGTTCCAGAAGTTTCCAAGCCCAAGCCCCCCCCCTCACCAGTAGATCCTGTTCCAACACTTCTTGGCCCCGGGCCAGTTTTACGACAAAAAAGCACACCGACAAAAGCGGATCTCCTTACGCTGGCAAGGCAGGCCAAATCATTACCATTGATGCACCCAGGCACCCTTGAAGAAGTCATCAGTGCATGGGTAGCCATGACATCACCTGAGCGATCCATGCACCCGCTTCAGATTGGTCACCAGCGCCTGACCTACCAAACTGCATTCAGCTTTCTTGCTAATGCAAGTGATGATGTAACACAGCTCGACTACCAAGGAAAAATTATATTTGGTGCGGCAAGTATTGGTGATGGGAAGCAATACATTTTTGTAACATCAAAGAAAACATTTTCTCATGATGATCAACACATACCGGTTCGCTTGGACATCAAGAAGAGCGCAACCACAACCAATCATCTCCTTGAGCATCTTGGCAACAAGGCTACCTTTTTTTGGCATGGCGCACCTTATGAACTAGCCACGAGTGGAAAAGCCTACCTCATCAAACCGGGTTCCAATCCCCAATACACTGGCGTTACAGTTCGGGAAGGACATTTATATCCTTAAGAATTACCATCAAAAATGATGGAAAATAAAATAATAAATTTTCCCCAAAAAATCCACTACATATATCAATCACCGCTATACTCCTCAATCAGCGCTTGCATTTCACTTGACGAGTAGAGTAAATCGCGCTTGAATCCACAGCCTTCAGCAATAAGACGCATGTTTGGCCGAGCTCCGCGCCTTGGCAGCGGTGTGCCTGTCATCGTTAGATTAGCAAGATATGCTTTGAGTGCGTCAATGGGCCTGCACTGCAAGCGAATTCGATGACGCAGTGCCTCACCTTTGGAAAATTCCAACAACATTGATTGAGCATCAAGATTTTTATAAAAAACACTGCGCTCAAAATTGCATGCGGCTGCAATGGCCTTCAAATTAGGAGACCCGGCTCTCCTTGGAAGCAAAACATCATCTTTTTGAAGGTTCTCCAAATAACGTTTGAGCGACTCAACCGCTGAGACCTGCTTTTTAGGCCGATCATTGCTCAACAAATTCTCGAGCTGCGCACAGCCCCCCTTGAACACATAAAAGGAGGGACTAGTATTTTGACATTCAATACTGAGCACATCCAGGTCTGACTGATCACAGAGCCGTTTCAGACGAGCTACTGTGGTACGGTGTTCACCTGCCATGCCATGAAGACAAGCATATTTTCCTACAAAACGCATCACGGACTCACGGGTAACTCGCAACCCTGCCGGGGCTGGGCTGCTTTCCAAGTACTCTTTCCCAATGAGGTCTTTCACAGCCTGAGAAGTACAACCGATGATCTTTGCGGCCTCCTGAAGGGAAATGGCCCCCTTAGAGGCCTGCATCCTGAACAGGGAGGCAAAAGCCACAACATCTATTTTCAAAAAACAGATTGTCCCGATACCATCCCCTGTTCGCCCTGGAGATGATATCTCCCCATCAAGATAAGCCGCGATAAAGGCCCCCTTACCGTCTCTCGACCAAAACCTGATTTCCTGCATAACATATTCGAGGGAGAGGGTGTCTTCCCCCAATGACATGGGTGCAATCAGTACACTCTTACTGCACAGCTCCTCCTGGAAAGACATCAAATCAGCCTGATGATAGCCACGCTTGAACACCGGCATATGCCGAACCACATAGCGCCCCGAGGCCTTCAGGTACGACAGGGCCGTTACCGGTAACCCCAAAAATTTTGCCGCGGCGCGTTCATCAAGGTAGCGCCCTTCAACTATTGAAGGGGACGCAAGTGGCGCGGCATCGGCGATGTAACGCGTTTGGCCACCTACATTTACTGATTTAATTTGAATTTTCCCTTGGCTCGCCCAAGTAGTGAGCGTTCTTTTATCGACACCAACAAACTCAGCCAATTTGCTTTTTGACATGAAGCGCTGCTTGGTTTCCATACCATCAATCATTCGTTGATCGACGATCCCTTCACCCCATTCAGTAGCGCCAAAATGAATGAACTCTTTCTTTAGGAACGTGAAATCTACCGCACTCTTTCGCTTTTTGAACATGGAAACATAAAACACCTCAAATCTTTTCCTAAGAGTCAGCTTGGCAATACCCGACACCTGTGACTGATCCAATTTACGTAAGAACGTATGGAAATTCAATGGCCAATTGTCTAACACAGCAACAGCAGCACTCACTATGCAAGTACCAGATAGCTTATCTAAATTATTTCCAGCAATCGCGTAGTTACCTAATGTGTTCAGTAAATCCAGTAATGATCTAAGGGAAAGCTTCCACAGCGCTGTAACGGGCAATCGGCTAATAAGATTTGGCAGCTGTGTATGGCCATGCACCTTAGAAACGATGATCTGCATCATCTCCACTACCGCAGGTTCGACAGGCTCAAGCGGAACATCACGGAGGTCTGCTCCGCATTTGCATTGGAACAAACCAGGGCGGTACCACGTGATGGGATTAGCACATACCGAGCAGGATTCCAGCAATCGGTGGCCATGTCTTGGGCAAGCTACTGCAGCTCTCAAATCCCAAAATGCATCAATAAATCCCAGTTCATCCACACATGCAGGGCAGAATGCCGGCATGCTCAGGCGTAGCGGCCGATACGTCAGTGAGCCCCCCAATGGCTGCCCAAGCAGCTTGAATGACTTGGAGCCATCTTGGACACGATAGGACAATGGCTCCAGCTCTGCAGTGCTACGTCCCAATACCGAAGCAAGCTTCTGAATTGGGAACCCGGCGGTTTTCATCTCACTTTGATTAAATCCGGCAAATGATAGGATATGCCAAGGCGTATCATAACCATTTCGCTCCGAAAGACGCAGAACGTACCCCAAAAGACTTTCAGTAACGTTCGGGGCAGGAGTTACAAGAAGTAATTTCATTCATTTACCTTCTTACGGCGAGAGGTAACACGCCGATTAGTGGCTTGTTCAGTACGAGTTCCTAACTTGGCAAAGCAATCAAGAATCTCACTAGTGGGCTGGACAGAAAAGTTACTTGCGAATGGATCCGGAATGCCTGAGTTTAGAGAATTGGTTAAGACAGACTTATGAAAAGCCACTTGCAGATCAGCAATAGAGATTATTTTTTTCGCACCATCAACCGCCTGCCATACTGCGGTGCGCAATATTTTTGCAAGATAACCGATCAATCCACCACTAGCACAATGGAGGCGAAATGCCATCTCATCGGAAGTAAACTGGGGGAAATCAAAGTGAGAGGACAAACTATTCTCAAAGGCATCTAGGATCGCGATAAATTCTTCACGGTGCTCTTCATTCCTCCAGTCAAACCTAGGCATCATAATAGGAGCGAGAAACCTCCCTCCAAGTTGTTCATTTGACTCCAAAACCTGTATACATGAAGGAAGACCTGCGACCACAAGTGCCACTTTTGATTCGTCAATCAGTATTTTGAGCCAATCCGCAACATGGTAGCTAATTTTAGCGGACCCCTTATCCACAAAGTGCTGGAATTCGTCGATAATCACCATGCGAGTACCACACTCAGACATCAATTTTTGTAAACGGTGGGTTTTCCATTGCTCAGTACCACTGTCAAATTTGGGGTCGCCAAGGGCTCGTAGCATCATCCCTGCCAATCCCTTTACTGTAGGCTTAGCCGGTGTTCTTACTGCAAAGATTGGAATAATTGCACCATTCTCACTTCTAGATTTCTCATGTTCCATCATAAAACTCTCAAGGGAGCGAGATTTCCCTGTACGGGATTCGCCAAGAATTGGAATACAAATAGGTTCGATTGCATTTTCGGCATAAAGAAAACACTGCTCCAATTGTGTAGTCGCATTGGCAAAAGCCGTATGCGGAACAAGAGTGTTCTCAACAATAGTTTTTACATTATTCATTATGACTATTCCTTTCTTTGGCAAGCGTAATTTCGCTTCTATTTTGCTGAATAGGGGAAAATCGTTTAATAGGCTTAGCTCTCACCACTCTCTGTTCGACAGCGATATCCGGAGTACCCTCCGGGGTAATCTCCAGCGGAAGGGGGGCAGCCTGGAAAATCTTTGGTTCAGCATTGACTACTTGGGCATTAATGCTATTACGAGCTTTCTTTTCAGAAGCTCGCTGTTGGCGCACAACCTTTTTCTTCCATTTTTTCTCTGCGTCGAAGATCAGGCGGATTTTTTCCTTTGCCTCCAGCCATATCGATGGGTCGGGTGCTTTGTGAAGTTGACGAGCCGTATACTTCTTACAAAGCTCATGCTGCCACTCAGTCAGCCCTTGTGCATACTCTCTCGCAATTGCATTGACTTTAAAAAGCTGCCTCTTGTCTGGAGAAATAACATGAATAGAACCAATGTCTTCAGGATTGACACGAATTTCAACATCCAACTTCTCGCCATGCCTACGCCGTAGATTGGCAAGCTCAGGTGAATTGTAAAACAAGCCGTTATATTCAATACCCTTGTGAGTCAAACGGCGTGGATATGCCTTACCAACAATTGCATCGAAAAGGTCTGGATTATCAGGGAGACGAATATCTTCAACTGCGATCCCATTTTCCCAGGCCAACTTCGGTGGAGTTTTTAGTATTCGATGTTCCTTTTGGTGGTAGTGATCGACAACCCAGATATGAATGGCTTCCTGCAGAGCGCTTAGTCGTGCGACAGCATGTTTCTCGGGATCATAATCCCCCTTTTCAAATATGTTACTGAAAGTCGTTCCTGGGTTACCGTGGGCGACTCCCCTGTTTAGCGTCCCAAGAACTCGTTCAACCTTTCCTTTAAACCATGGCGTCTTTCGTGGTGAGTAATGAATTTCAATGCCAAACATCAAGCATGCTGACTCTAGGCTTTTGCTATGAAACTCAGTGCCGTTATCAACCACTAACTCCCTCATTAATCCAAAGCAAAACCAGTCTTGGCTAACAGAGGGGTATAGCTCTTTCAATCCTGCTTTTGGCATCAAAGCATGCTGCATACACTTGGCTACGCTCAGGTAGCTGGGCGGAGAGAAACTGACATGAATCCCAAGGATGCAACGGGTGAAATCATCTACACAGAGAGATAGCCAGGGACGACCAAGTGGCATGCCGGTTTCGTCATCTACGACCATAATATCCAGCCGCGTATGATCAATTTCGGCACGTTCCAAAGGAAGAAGTGTTGTTCGATGAGCCTCCACTGATCGAAATAACTTGGTCGCAATTTCCCTGCCATAGCGAGCGACACAACGATCATAGGCGGGTATTTCACTGATTAACGACCGTATGAGTCGCCGCGTTGGAATTGGAAGCTGTCTACTGATAGGCCTCAGTTTATTCTCTTGCCTGACAATATTTTCGGCATGATCAAGTGCGTCCTGCTGGGTTTTCCGCTCCGATGTTAAGTAAGTTATATCTATAGAGTCATTAGCAATACTAATTACCTCCTCCGGAAATCGTCGCTCCCGGTTTCCTTTTTTCAGATCTTGGGCAATAATCCCTACTATTGATTGGTCTCTCTCAAGAAAACGCCTTCGCCAACGGCAGACTGTAGAAAAGTGAGGGGGCTCATTTGGCATCCCTAATTTTTCCCATGTCTGGTGAATGATCGGCACCATCACTGCCTTTGAGGCAGGAATCCCTAGTACGGCCTTTGCGTATAAACGTCGAAGCTTGGCATCATCCATCAGCTGCGAATCAGCCTGAACAACAAAATCAACTTCGCCAACATCTCTTCGCGCACGCTCAAGCTGGCGACCACTTTTGAACTTCAATTGTCGCTGGGTATATAGATCCAGTAATTCTCTGTGAGAATACTCATAGATACGCCTTGTTGATTGTTCTTCTAGCTGCCAGATGCTATTGCCAACTTCGCGAATAATGGTGAGCGGCTTTCCTTTGATAGAAACATCAACATTGCTCTGAATGGAGAAGGTTGTCATTTCCCGCTCCTCCAGCCTGTTTCGGAAAGAGGAACCTCTCTCCATGAAAGAACTGTCGCATCCGATATTTTTTGATCAATATCGATGTGAAGATCACCATCCAAAATTAGACGACAGAGATGATCGCGGTTAATTTTGCCATTTTCTGCTTTGATGACATCCCGCCATCGTTGATGCTTTGAGAAGTTAAAGAGTAAGCGAACTTGCTCCCTGATGATGGGAGTAATTTCCTTTCGCCCATAATCCAACAAATAGTTAACGTTTTCTATTCGTGGATGTTTTGCTAGATCCTCACCAAGAACAACGCGATACTGATATCCAAGAGCGGGAAGCACCTTCGTAAGGAGTGCAGTCCTTTCTACAACCTCCGGTCGGCTAGCTTCTTCCTCAGGCTTAACCTCCCAGAACTCTTTGGTCTCTCGTGTCACCACCAAAATATCCGGATAATGCCTACGGATTTCACCATTCAAGATAAACTGCAACACACATGGCTGCTCCTGAAAGTGCGTAACCGCCGGGTTAGCCTCAAGAAGCCTGAATGCATTCAATTCATGTGGCGATTCCCACTGCATCGCTCGCATCATTTTCATGCTCGGAAACTTACCGGTTGCCCTCGCTCGCGATCGAGTAACTACCTTTCTGGAACGGATTTTCCCATTTTCAGGAAAAGTGATAGTGAGCTGACACTGTTTTGCAAGCAAAATGCTGTTGTGAATAATTTTCATAATGCGTACACAAATGCTGCCGTGCGACCGAAGTAACGTAGATCGCAGAGAGGTCAGCTACTCCTCTGCCATGTAGGGAATGTTGAATTGACAGGGAAGTAGAGAGCATCTACACTGTGAAAACGGGCCTGAGTACGCCAATACTCAGGCCGTTTTCAATATGACCATGGCAATTATGTGTATTCTCCTTTCTTTAATCTGCCTAATTAAAAAATGAGGGCTTACCGCCTCACGTTTTTTATCCTTCCTTGCGGCAACCATAAAGCATATGGGTAACGCTCTCGGTTGTTAGTGCCTTGCATTCAAATTGTTAAAGATCAGGAACTACTATTTTGGATCCTTGCCAGGCTTTAAGCTTTCAAGCCAATCGCTGACATCCTTGGTCAGGGCATATTTCCCTTTTCTGTTTTGTACTTCAAAAACTTCGATCGGCAGGTTTCCTTTGTGAAGGGCCTGTCGGAATGCTGCCGTCGAATTAAACCCCAAGACTTTTGCTAGATCGGCACCACCAATAAGTGGACCATGCCGTGCATAGAGGTCGTTGTATGTCTGACTCTTGGAGAGGTTTCTGCTGCTCACGTGTTGTTATCTCCTTTCAACAAGCAGGGAATCAACGGAATAATTCGCACTAGGAACGTTTGCTTCCGTTGAAGAAGTGACGCCAGATTACGGGTAGTCACGCTTGGTTGCACTTTAGTGCTGTGTAATTCAGAATGCAGCTGATTACACCACTAGGGATTGACAGGTGAGCAATGCCGAGAAAGCAAGTGGGGTCCAGTCAGCCTTGACTGTGGCGTCTGCCGACCAACTAAAGCAGAAGGATTTGAAGGGAAGGATTGAAGGGCTGCGAGGTATGGCCTGGGCATACGCGGTGTTGCATTACACGGGGTACACCGCCTCAGGTGCATCAAAGAAATTCTCGCCCCCCGGTCCCGAAGAGAAGGAGCCGACCAACTCAAAAATCATGTACCAGTACCTTCAAGGGAGACGTGCACCAACCAGGGGGGAACGTGGGAAATATGGCTTTGATTTAGTCACGGAAGTAGATCGTGACCCACGCGGGAAACATGCAACCCGATGGCTGGACCATCCTTTATGGATGATTTTTCAGCCAGACACGTCTGGTGACCAGTTAGAGCCCTACCTGGAGGAAGAGGTGACTCCTCCTCAGTTGGCAAAATATTTCTGGAATGACAGGATCGTTCCCCCAGCAGCTACGACAGGAGGATCAGCGCAAGGGCCTGAACTGCAGATTTTTGATGATTTCCTATACGTCTGTGCGTACTTCAGGCTGGCCTGTATGGCTGGTTATGCTTCTACTGGCTTCCGATTGGTGGAGTGTCTTGCACCACAAGCTGCAGCGCTTGAACCCGTGTTCCGCTATGTTCAAGCCCCATTTATGGTCATGCTCGAGGAGTTCTTCTATCGTAATCGCGAGCAGCTGACGGAGGCTTGGTCAAAATAAGTATTTCGAATAGATGCCTGAGAAATAAAGCCGCTATCCGGGTCCAATCCCATTGCTTTTGGCTGGTCGCACTCCGGAGGTGATTACCTATCGATTAGCCGCAGCTGTGGAAGCTTCTACTACTCGCAATATGGACATCCATAAAGGGAAGCCTCTATGCACGACCTCAATCCGAACGACTTGGAGCAGATTCAGCGGATCAACCGATGCTATTAAGAAGCACGGGGAGCTGCCTGCGCTGGAACAGCCGACTTCCACGACAGGAAACCAGACCGCAATGCATGAGCATCAGCCAATGCATGATGTGGAGGCCAGTTTGCACTATATATTGCATTCATGGCTTTCTGGAAAGCCGGATCACCGAGGATTTCAGTCGTTAGAAGCCACTTCTCCCCCAGGTTGCTCGGTAATGGTCGGCCATCCTCCCCCTGCAGAGCATCCGCGAGGAGATCCCAGTCAGAAGCATAATCAAACACCAAGGTAACCGGCTGGCCGAATGACGCAAGCCAGTCATTTAGGCGGAGCGTCAGCTCTTGGGCAGTGCAACTCGCCCCCATCACCCGGCCTAACAACGGAAGCACGTAGGCTCGCACAAAATCGCTACAGTCCTCCCGACGATAATCATTTCGCTCGGCATAGAACTCACGGCCATCCTCGGCCACTAGACCGATAGCAATTAAATCAATTTGGATGAAATCGGTGAATTCGGTGTCGACAAATACGAGCATGGTCCTCGACCTCAATCAGATTGTCGTTCTTGGGATGTTCTGTAGATTGCAACGCCCATTAGCCACAGGGTTGCTGGACCTCGGCATGGCCATAGCTTCTAAAAGAATAATGAATGCGTGCGCGGAAGACACTACCGAGGCGGCCCAGTACTGCGAAGCCACTCTTCCTTGACTCCTCTAACTACACCGATCAGCGGGGCGAAATACAGTCGTGGGCCTTCCTTCGCTGCAAGCCAACACGTAGAAACCTCCCAATATTCTTGCTCCTTCTATCATGGCTTCAGCGTCAGTCTCTCACCATCTCTCGCCAAAACCGACCAACGCTTGCCTTTGCTGATGCGGTCAACGTGCTTCTGCAAGTCATGCCCCCACTCGTAACCAGATGCTAGCCCCAAGTCACGTGCCAGCCTCACAACTTTCACGCGGGTGCAATGCAAGAGCAGTTCATCCAGTACGCCAGTGCGCAGGCTTCGTAGAGTCACCATCAGATTGCACGCCTCTTCTATAGATTGCCCCTTCCCAATGTCAGAGGCCAGCTCGAGTAGGGCCCGCTCCATGCAAGATACGAGCACACCAGGGTGCCCAGCTGGGATAGGTGTCAGCCAAGAGTCATACGGCAGGTTGTCATCAAAAAGTCGTGTTGTTTGGTAGGAGTAGAACATCACCTCGCTGATCCAAGACGGAAATTTGTACGGTGTACGCCCCCACATAACTACCCGTTCCTTGAATGCGATGTTGTGCCTCACCCCCCGCCATGCCAGAGCGGTCTTGCCTGCCACATGCAAACCATCGATCTTGCGGCTGAGATAGACGATCGTCCCGTCCCTGGTGGGTTTGTCTCCGGTCAATAGGTACGCACCTTGTGACAAGCGGTACATCCATCCTTGCTTCACAAGATAGGACGCCATTGCCATGCTGACACCAAGCCCAGCCAGCAGCTTTGCGTCCAGAGGTTGCCCCTTGGGAGCATCTCGCATCAAGCGTTGTACTGTATGGCTGATCATGGACGACCCCAGAGGCGTAGGTTATTCGTAATTGCTCCATAGTTTATTTGAAATTTATCTGGGAAAACACGCAACAACCTAGCCAAGCCTTCTGATGAAGTTTACTTCTTCAACAGCATGCTTCGTGGAAAACCCTCCTGAGCATTGGCCAGGCGAAGCTGGTCCAGACTAACCACCGGATCGTATGCCAACGCCACGGACAACGAGCAGGACCTACCGAGCACGGTACAGAGCTTGCTGATCACCATGGACGTGGCTTGGTTCTGCCCTTTAGACAGTTTGGGGACTGTATGGTGTATCGCCTCGACCTGGGCACTGTCGAGACTGTCGAACACCATATTGGCAGCAATGCCTGGGTCGTTACAGACATGCAGGGTGGCGCACAGCAGCCCATTACTCAACAGGTGAAAAAGAGGGAACCGTAGTCCCGTGTTTTCGCTTTCCTTGGGGAAGGTATAGCTATCCGGCTTGCCGGCATAGACCTCTTCGATCGTGTATAGCTGAGACTTCTCCGGTGGCGTCGCAACTTGGTAGCCTGCTGCAGCTACTTCTTCCAGCAGTGCTTTGGCCAGTTCAGGATGCTGCTCATCGACAGCACTGATCTTGCTGTTGAACACCTTCGTCAGGAATGTTGGATGGCTACCGATCTCCGATGAAAATACTTGAATCTTGCCGAGATCCACTTGAAATGTGTCAGCAGCAAAGCTGCCGGAACTTACCAGACATGCCAATCCCCAAAATAGGGCTTTCTTGATCACCGCGCCCACTCCTCAGGTTTGTCCTGCTACTCGCATACATTCTTCAGGGCGTGATCGACGAGGTCGCCATCAAAGCTGATAAGCACTTCGAGGTTCTTGCATGACGACCCGACCGCCCCCAACGCTCGAGCCTGGATCAGATAACCATCGTTGTCGCTCTGGCTGTTCTGTCCGTAGAGGATTGCATTCTGGACGACGGCCGCCAGCACCCGTTTGTTACCCGGCCCTTCTGGCCACGTCGGCGCCACGGAGTGGCGATCTATGACGTTGTTGCCGCAGATACGGAAGTGTTGGTCGTGGCCATTGGAACGTGCTGATACGGCTTCGCAATCGTTAAATTGCCCAACATAAATCACGTAGGCCGCATGGCCCTGGGTAGTGGCCTGGGTGGTTTGATGAGTACGTGCCACTATGGAAACTGCTTCGCTCAACTCCCCAGCCTGAGAGAAGGCCGCGGCCAGGCCGATTCCGGTAATTGCCAGTAGCCGTATGACCGCGCCCATCGCATTGCCCCCTGAGTACTGACCTTACAGGCCCGCCAGACAGTCGACCGGGGTCAAACTATCGATATGAACCTTAATGGACTTGGCATCTGCCCTCGTAACGGTCAACTTGGCCCCTGGCAGCGACACCGACCTTACCCCCAACGCAAACGAACGAACCTGCTCGGCGTTCACCGCACCGTTCGCATCGGAGCGAACCAGCTTCAGCTTGAGTGTCCCTTCAGACTGCCCCAGGAAAACGGTCGACAGGCTGCATCGCGACTGGCCCGATTTCTCCTCGAGATTTAAGGAAAAGCGACCACTAGCAACCTTGACCTCTTCCCGTGTGAGGTAGCCGTCCGACCGGGTGCTGAATGTCCGATCAAGCACCTCTCCGGTCTCTGTCAGAGCAAAATAGCGATCCTTCCTGAGGAAACTACTGGTTTTCGGGTCTGTCAGTACGAGATAAAAAGTTCGGCCGGAAGCATCACGCAGGCGAGCCTCTGGCATGACCTTGTCGCCAGATTTCAGATTCAGCGCGGCATCGCCGGTAGTCAGGGAAAGATCGCTAACTACTTCGATGCTCGGTATTACGGTCTTGGGTCCATAATCCATGACCAGCAAGCTGTCCCCAGCCGCAGCCGTTCGGCTGTCACCGACTTTTGCTCCCCTCACAAAGATGGCTCTTTCGATGGCAGGCTGAACGTATGTAGCAGTCTCCAGACTCTTAAACGGTGAGCTGACTAGCGTTGCCGTTGCGGAAATGGCCGTTAGCGGCCATAAAGCCCCGGCGCAGCCTGCCAAGAAGATGTACCGTTTCCATTGATCGGCTGAGTCGTTTCTCTGCAGCTTTTGGTCTGTGATCTTCTTCATCCCATTCCTTTCTTGATCTCAAAATCGTTTACTGCCAGTCGTCTTTGTCATCGGTACATATCCAACCAATTTCGTTTCTGGTCATAGAGTAACCGTGCAGGCCTTTGCAGACTTTCCCCTCCTCAGCTACCGGAGAGCCTGCATACTGATTCCCGACTGCGCTTACTGTGATAGCACCGGCTCACCAGGTACTTAAGCCAGCCGGCCATGCAGAAGAGCGAGCACTAGGACAGCGAGGTCTACTACCGCCAGGGTAATTTGAGTTGTCGGCGTCATAAGCACGAGGACCAAGCAATAGCATGTCAATCAATTATCCCATTTTGGGATAATTCAAGGCAAGTGCTGCCATGGCTGGATGAAAACCATCCATGATGATCGCTACCAGGCTTTGATCAGGCGACTTGTTGCAGAACGGGAGCAACGGAGCATCACGCAAACCGTGTTGGCAAGTACGCTCGTACGCCCACAGTCTTATGTCGCAAAGGTCGAGAATCTGGAGCGACGGTTGGACATCGTCGAGTTGGCCGACTGGCTAAAGGCGCTCAAGGTCGAGCGCGAGGAGTTCATGCGCCACTTTAGGTGGTGGTGAGAAAGGCCTCCGACTTCCTCAGTCTGCTGGTAGCTTGCTACGGTAACTTTTGGGCGCTATTGCGTTACCGGTTTTCGGCCAAAGCAGACGTTGAGCTCTTACCCCGATTTGGTCGGCATTGGATCGATTAGTTTTCGTTCAGTCAGAGGCAACAACGAACGGCAGCTTTTCTATCCTGCGAATGTGAACTATCGCCGCTGAGCGGTCGCTCGCCGATCGGTCTAACCGTCTGCTTTGAAGTGTGGTCGATCACAACCTGACACCGAACTCTCGCTGTGGGCCACATAGCTGTCATCCAACTACCTCGCGTGGATAGTTGCTGCAAATGGCATGGAAAACTTCAATGACGTAGCCATAATAAGCACTCCATGCCAAGATATACACTTCTTAGCTAAGAGCCGCTAACAAAACCTCGCAGAAAACCTGAGCCAAGGCGTGCCGGCGCAGGCAGTTGAGTACGACAAGGGGGGCGCAACGCGGCATCAGGGGTTTGTTAGCCACTCTTAGCGCAGTCCCAGTCGGAGCGGTCGAAAAGAAAGGAACGGCTTTCCAAGCGGGGCAATGCGCGCCTGCGTTACGCTTTCTGGATGGCGGCTTTAGTGGCGATGCGCATGGCCGAGAATTCGTTTCGCGACAAGTACGAAGCGGGTTTCCTTGCGGATAGCCCGCGTGGCGCGGGCTTTTTATGTGTGTTGACTAATATTATTTTTGCTGTTTTAGGGTTTGCAAAAGCATGTCCATACTTTCACGGGCAAGGGCAAGTTTCCAGATGCGCTTGCTCAAATGATTATCCGGGATGCGATACCTGCCCTGCCGAACAAAACCGGCCGGTGAAATCTTTCTTCTGGCAGCCTGAGTGCCAATAAGCTTGTCTGTGACAATACTTTTGCAAAACTTGGCATGCAATTTAAGTCACCCCTTATTGCCGTATGTGTTTTTCCGCGTAGCGTGCATCCGGTTGTTGGTTCTATTTGACGCATTATTTTTCGGGATTAGCTGAGTTAGTAAGTTTTCCTTTAACACTTAGCAAACGGGTATTTTACTGTGGAAAAAATCATCATTGCCGCAGCCTTGCTGGCCAGCGCGCCACTGGTCTCGGCCGCGCCGTTCTCGCCGGCTTAAACCCACTACGTCAAGCTCAAATTTAGCAGCTCGCCTGGCCGCAATAATATCTGCGGCGGCTCGCTGGTGGGGTCTGATCTGGTACTGACCGCCTCGCATTGCATCCTGGACAACTGGAGCAGCGTTACCGCTCATTACGGTCACGACTTCGCCCAGAGCGTGAAGACGATACGTAACAACGCCAAGCCCAACTGGATCAAGTTCGACTATAACGGCGTGGCGGTGGACCTGGCCTTAGTTAAACTGCCGCGTCCCATCGCCGGCTTGGACGGAGCTAGGACAGTGCCAGTAGTGGCGCAGGAGGACTGCGACAGCGGGATAGGCGCAATGCAGGCCAATCTACGCATGGCGGAGACCGGCGGCCAACTGGCGGCCAGTCTGATGGATGTCCGCGTCGCCAATATCCAGCGGCTGGGGCCGTCGCCCTTGGCCAACGGCGTCTCCTTGCTTGCCAACGGCATGGTGGGCCGCGGCGGGGACTCCGGCAGCCCGCTGCTGTCTCCCAACGGCGTGCAGGTGGGGGTATACAACGGCAACGCCGGCAACACCTCCGCCTTCGCCGCATTGTGCAAATACGCTAGCAGCATCAAGGCCTGGTCTGAAGTGCTGAGTCCGTCTGGCGGCTAAACCCCGCCGTGATGCGGCCCATTCCCGGTATTGGCGGGCTTTGTTCGGCAGGGGTGGCTGCAATGTTGAAGGCATGGCGAACCGGCCGGTTTTCAGTTGGTTCGCATGGCATCCTCTTTCAGGATACTGCTCTTGCCTTACAAGAACGGAGCTAAATCCGGATAGCCGCGAAAGCGACCCAAGCCATCCTAAGACGCGCTAACAAAACCTCTTGATGTCAGATGCGTATGCCCGCATTTGGCGAAGATGAAACGGAAAGTTGTCAGTCAGAAGCTCTGGAAGTCATTGCAACCACTACTTCCTCCACCACCGCGTTCCCGCCGGGGTGGGCGGCCGCGGTTGGATGATTTTGCCGCCCTCAACGGCATCTTGTTTGTTCTCACTACCGGCATTCCTTGGGAGGACCTCCCACAGGAACTCGGTTTTGGCAGCGGTATGACCTGCTGGCGAAGACTGCGCGATTGGCAAGCGCTAGGCATTTGGGACCGCCTACACCTAGTCCTGCTGATACAACTGCGCCAACACGATCAAATTGATTGGAGCCGGGCAAGCATTGACGGGGCTCGCGTTGCCAGCCCCCCGGGGGCCAAGAGACCGGTCCCAACCCCACCGATCGAGGTAAATGCGGCAGCAAGCGGCACATCATCGTAGATCGCCGAGGTTTACCACTGGCGCTGTGTATTACCGGCGCCAATCGGCACGATTCCATAGTCTTCGAAACTTTGGTCGATGCGATTCCTGCCGTTCCTGGTTTGCCAGGGCGGCCCAGGCAAAAGCCTTACAAGCTGCATGCAGACAAAGGCTATGACTACCGCCGTTGCCGTGAACACCTGAACCGACGCGGAATCTTGGTGCGAATCGCGCGTCGCGGGGTGGAAAGCAGCGCGACGTCCTCCCAGTATTGAGTAGCACATCACTTTAGAGTCCAATCAACCCCACAAGGAGATTGGACATGAAGAAACGATTCACCGAAGAACAGATCATTGGCTTCCTGCGCGAGGCGGAAGCCGGCATGCCCGTTGCTCAGTTGTGCCGCAAATACGCCTTCTCGGAAGCCAGCTATTACCTCTGGCGCAACAAATTCGGTGGGATGAATGTCTCCGAGGCCAAGCGTCTCAAGGAGCTGGAAACTGAGAACGCACGGCTGAAGAAACTCCTGGTCGAGACCATGCTCGAGAACGAGATTGCCAAAGAGGCCCTGCGAAAAAAGTGGTGAGCACACCGTCACGGCGGGAGCTGGTGCGCCATCTGATGGGCAAAGGGCTCAGCGAGCGTCGATCGCTGCGTTTGGCTGGCATGAGCCCCAGTGCATTCCGTTACCAGCCAGCCACCGACCGCAATGTCGCCTTGAGAGCAAAAATCATCGCGCTTGCACAACGTCACCGACGTTACGGCGCCGGCATGATCTACCTGAAGCTGCGGCAGGAGGGCATACAGGTCAATCACAAGCGGGTGGACCGGCTTTATGCCGAGGCGGGTCTGCAAATCCGCCGGCTCAAGCGCAAGAAAATCCCCGTGGCAGACCGTCACCCACTGGCTCGTCCTTTGGCGGCCAATCAGGTCTGGTCGATGGACTTTGTGTTCGACCGAACGGCAGAGGGGCGTGTCATCAAGAATCTGACGGTGGTCGATGATGCCACGCATGAGGCAGTCGCCATTATTCCGGAACGGGCGATGGGAGGCCTGCATCTGACCCGCGTCCTCGAGCAGTTGGCGAAGACACGTGGCTTGCCCAAAGCGATCCGGACCGATAATGGCAAGGAATTCTGCAGCCGCGCCATGCTCACCTGGGCGCATGCTCGTGGCGTTCAGCTCTTCCTCATCGAGCCCGGCAAGCCCAATCAGAACGCCTACATCGAAGCGTTCAACGGGCGCTTCCGGGATGAATGCCTGAACGAACACTGGTTCACCAGCCTGCGCCATGCCCAGGTCGTCATCGAAGCCTGGCGAAAGGAATACAACAATGAAAGGCCGAAGAAAGCACTGGGTGGTTTGACACCGGCGGCCTATGCCGAATCATTAGCAGAGAAATCAGGTAAATTAAGCTTGGACTCTAAAGCCCCCTGCTACTGAGAATGGGGGGACGTCGCTCTATCTCACACCGAAACGCGTCTAAAGACCTCGTGACTGACAGCTTCTCCCAGATAGCTATAGTGGTGATCTCAATTGTAATAATTGTCGATATAATTTAACAAGTTGAGATTAGCCAAGATGCGATTTTTGCAAATTCTCTTGCTTACAAAGTTTAATGTGAATCGATATTTTTTAGACTTGTGTTCAAAGAAGCATTTACTTATAGTCACACTTAATCAGGACATCAATTAGAGTAATTAACAAAATTATTGATGCAGTGCTGCGCCAACTTGCCGTGATCAAGTACCGTCTGCGCAGGGACACCTTGCCTTAACCGTGAAGCTGATTTATTTAAAGCCACCCCTAACCATCCGGAATGGTCTTTAAAAAAACATAAAATTTGGCAAAAAATTTAACCAAGAAGAGACTTATTTTTTTGGCCAGCCTGTTTACTTAAAACCAAGTAATATAACTCAATTTTTAATAAGTTTATTTCTAACCTTAAAAAATTAACCTCACCTTCTAATGCCATTTCTCTAATCGAGGGGTTTTGAATTTTATCAAGGCATATGTGCTGGGGATTTTTTTTACTCATCAGTATTTACTCAAGAAATATGTCTTTGAAAGATACCCCACCTATAACTAAGAGACATCTCAAACTACAGCCATGACGTTTCATTGATGCAAAATATTTGCATTTTAGTTTTTACTTAAAATTTACTATAAAATTTAACAGCTAATATCTCGACTAATTTGTTCGGTCAATTTTTCTAACTGATCTAGTAAAGTGATTAGCTGCTGAGCTTTATGTTTTGTAAAAAAAAATTCAATTTTTTCATGGTAAGCATCTAATGCAGGAGAGACTTTAGCTAATATTTCTCGGCCACTTTCTGTTATAGAAACTTTAACTCGTCGTTGGTCAAAATCGTCCCTATGACGGTAAACTAACCCCGAGCTTTCCATGCGCTTTATAATCCCGGTGAGGCTTGGTGAAAAAAAATTACAATGCTTTGCGATAACTCCGGTATCAACTGTCCCATGCACCCCCAAAGTTTCCAGCACTCTCCATTGCTGTTCGGTTAAGCCAAGCTTACCTAAAAGCTGGCGACAATATGATACGTAAGCTCCCCGTGTTATTTGTAATTTCTGGGGAATATATAAAGTTTCTATATTTTTCATTTTATGCTAACTCCAAAATTTTTTAGATTCCAATCAAATGCAAGAAAATTATTGAGACTTAAATATCATTTATTTTTAGCCTAAGAAATGTAAATTTTTATATACAGAAAGAGGATTTATAAATTAATTTGACTTGCCTTTGGATGGCTTAGCCAAAATTTATTAAAACCTTTAGTGTATGTTGGATTATATGGATATCGATACCAATCTATCCTATGACGCCTCTAGTAATATCATATGAGTTACAGACTACATCCTTGTATAAACTATCAACACAGATTTATTTTACATAAAAAATACATGATTAAGTCAATTTCAATCATGAATCAACAGCCACTTTTGCCAAATATTTTCATTATGGTATTTGATATAAAATGAGTAGACTAGTGTTTTTATAATTAAAAATTACCCGAATTTTTTACTAAGAACCCCTTGCTATTAAGAATAAAAATCAAAAGAAAGCTCATTTTTACAGTAAATCAATTCTTTTTAGATAGTTTTTCAACGTAGTTAACCAATTTGTATGGGTAAATTTTACTTGTGACAGATAGACATACAAAACGTATTTACGATAAAATCTAACAATGGGGAAAAATTTTCCACAGGTTTCGATTTAAAATAGGCTAACGACCCTTAGGTAAGATGATTTTATTATTAATTACGGCATCGAAAAACATTTAAAAATTTAACCCAAAGCCACCACCGAGACCATCGGTAATCACTTAAATTTTAAGAAGACACCTGGTTTTTTCAACACAATAGTGGACTGAGTTAGCCGCTGAAAGCGTTCCCATATTAATAATTTGAGCATGGGGATGTCCACGAGCACACAGCGTTTCACCCCTGAAATCAAAGAAGAAGCCGTCAAACAAGTAACTAATTGCGGTTACTCTGTTGCCGAATCTTCCCCCGATTTGGGGTTTCCAGTCACAGCCTCAAATGGGTGAAAGTGATCACTATAGTGAATTGCCGCGTTACACCGTGACGATACCCCTATTCATCCAATGCCCAACAGGTAAACTTTGGGCTATTGTTAACCTAGATCAGATTCGAATACCACACAGTGCGACGTAACTGGTCTAAAACCCGCGCGACACGCCGCCCAGGTAACGAGTAGTCACCTCGATCCACACCGATTCACGCTTCCAGGTATCCACCACTATCAGGGCCCTGATGCGACGACCATTCCACAGGGTATCCGAAACGAAATCGATCGCCGAGGGCTGCGGTCTTGTCCTTCCGGCATTGGCTGTACCACCCAGAGATGGCTTGGTCGCTTCTTGCGTCGCCGCAACCGCAGTAACAAGCCCTCTTCCTTGTAGATCCGCACGACTCGCTTGTGGTTTGGCCAGCCCTCGCGGCGCAACAAGGAATGCAGCCGTGGTGAGCCAAAGCGCCGGCGTCGATCAGCCAGTTCACGCAACCTTACCCGCAATGCCGCATTATGAATCGCCCCTCCTTTCCTAGACACTTCAAGAGCCTCACACTAGGCCCCACAAGGAGGTGTCATGAGCAGGCAGCGTTTCCCCGAAGAGTTCAAGATTGAAGCGGTCAAACAGGTAACCGAGCGTGGCTACCCAGTGGCCGAAGTCGCCAGCCGTCTCGGCGTCTCTGCCCACAGCCTGTATCAATGGCTGAAACGCTACGACCCCACGCGTGCCAAACCGGCCGAATCAGTAGACCAGCAAGCCGAAATCCGCCATCTCAAGGCAGAGCTGAAACGGGTCACCGAGGAACGCGACATCCTAAAAAAGGCCGCCGCATACTTTGCCAAGGAGTCCGGGTAAGGTATGCCTTCATCCGGGCCCATGAGCAGCAGTTCCCTATTCGACGTCTGTGTCGTGTTATGTCGGTGCACCCCAGTGGCTACTACGCCTGGAAAGCGTCACCGTACTCACCGCGAGCTCGCGAAGACCAGCGCTTGCTGGGGCATATCAAGCAGGCCTGGCTCGAAAGTGGCGGTGTCTATGGCTATCGCAAGGTGCATGACGACATGCAGGCTCAGGGTGGACCCGCGCCAGCCTTGGCCCGACCACTGCGCTTGAAGTCGCAGACGATGGTGGCTGGAACATTCGGGTCCTATCCCCGGTTGCGCAAGCAATCCATGCTGATGCGCTGAGCTGGGGGGCTCTGGAAACAGGTGGTGCCTTGGTTGGCCGCATCTCGTTTGAAAATCGAACCATCACCATTGCGGGCCTTGTTGAGGCACCGCCTGACAGCGTTCGAGAGGCCGCCCGCTTCGTCCTCGGAACCAATGGGCTTGTTCAAAATTTGCGGGCCGCAAACGCGGCCTCTTTGGGGTATCTCGCTTTTATCGGAACGTGGCACAGCCACCCGAAAGGCGGAGCACATTCGGGTATCGACCGAGATACATTGCGCGGCATAGCCGAGGATGCTGGCGGTCTTCCAGCCGTGTCGTTGGTATGGACTCCGACAGGACTCACATGTGCAGTGGATCGCTGGTAGGCGCAGAGGCACCGGCTCTTTGTGGGCATAAAACAAGAGGGATGTATGGCTGACTACTTTGAGATCAACTTTCTTGGCGTCGAAACAGCGAAAAGCGGGGATGCGATCACGCTACGCTACTCAGTGAATGGCACTGCGGGCGTACACGTCGTGGATGGCGGATATCTGGATACTGGAGATCAGATTGTCGAGCATCTGAAGACCTACTACGGAACAACTGTCATTGACCATGTGATCCTCACGCACCCTGACCGCGACCACGCCAATGGGCTACGAAAAGTGCTGGAGCAATGCACGGTCAGAAATCTTTGGATCAACCGACCGTGGATATACGCGAGCCAGTTGATCGATCGCTTTGAGACCTATGAATCGGCTGAAGCACTACGACGGAAGTTGCGCTCCATCTACGATGCCACGGCAATTCTTGAGGATCTTGCGGTGGAGAAGGGAATTCCAATCCATGCCCCTCTTCAGGAGCAGAGTATTGGTCCGTTCACGGTCATGGCGCCGACCTTGGGGCGCTACCTTGATCTGATTGTGGACTCCGCGAAGATACCGGAAGCCGTCGAGGAAAGTGCTCTAGATAGTGCGCTGAGCAGCATATTCCTGGCTGTGAAGGCCGCGACCGCCTACATCAAGTCTCTGTGGGGCGAGGAGCATTTCCCCTCCGAACCGACCAGCCGCGAGAATGAGATGAGTGTGGTGCAGTCTGCCGTCTTGAACGGCCATCGCGTCATGCTTACTGGCGATGCTGGACGCGAAGCGCTACAAGAGGTGATCAACTACGCGCCTTTTGTGGGGCTCGCGTTGCCAGGCATTCGGTATTTCCAGGTGCCTCACCATGGTGGGCGACACAATGTTTCGACTGAAATCCTGGATCAACTGGTTGGGTCACGTTTGGATAGCATGCCGGACAAGCATACGTGGAATGCCATATGCAGCTCTGCCAAGGCGGATGAGGACCATCCTCGGAAGTCGGTGATTCGCGCTGTATTGCATCGGGGTGGGCATTGGGCGGCCACCGAAAGCAAGAGCATCCGCATCGGCGCAGGTATCACCCGCGAGGGTTGGGTATCGATTTCCCAGGCGGCGTATCCTGAAGATCAAGAAAATTGACTACGGCTGAAAATCGGCATCGCTTTGACCCTCGGCTAACAATGTTGTGTGCATCCAGGTGTTCCGCCGTCAGGTTCTCGAACTGTGCTCCATGCATTGTGCCGATTCACGGTCATCGGTTTTGATCTACAGTACCTGTGCGTTAGATAAGGTCATTACGTCGCGAGGGGAGCATGCCCTTCGCTGACCCCAGAATACGACTAGTTGTCTGTCCAGCCGTTTGTCTTCGCTCATCACCTTGTTCATGACTGTAACTTGGGGTTCTATGTGCCATTTGGGGAGGTGTGCAAGAATAATCACGAGCTCAGATCGACTACCTTGGGATCACTCTGCTTTGCCTTTAGAACCTGATTCTCGGATATCAAAACCTCGTTGATGGACGCGAGGCTAGCGACCTTGGCGCGGAGTTCCTGGTGTTTTACATCGCGCTGAATACGGCTGGAGCGCCCCTGAGCTTCGCGAATTTTTTCGGCGATGCTGGGGTAGTGGTTGTGGATCAGTGCCGTTGAAACGCCCGCCTCCCGTGCAACAGCGGCGATGCTGACTTTCGTTTCATGTGCCCGTCCGTGCTGGATGCGGGTGAGCGCAAGTTGCAAATCCCGCTCACGCACATCCGAGGGCTTGCGGTTAGTTGTCATACTACGTTTGCCTCCGGGTTGTATCCAAGCTGCACCAATACGTCACGGCAGCGCTCCAAATCGCGCAAAACGCGCTGGCGGCCACCATCACCAATGTCGCGGCTATACTGCAGCCCCTTTAAGTTGTCATAGAGACGCTGGTAAATGCCAACGTGGGGGCGCCCGATCACCGCGTTGTTGCAGTCTGCACAGCGGGTTCGTTCTAGGGTGTTGCCGATGCAACGGTCGTCACTTGCGGTACACCATGAGTGGCCATTACTGCGGATCGCGGTGCTCTCCGCAATTGAGGTTAACATCACAGCATGGCTCTTGAAGATGGCGAGATTCGCCGGATCACGCTGCCAGCGTTTAATCGAGCGGCCGTAGCCACCCGCAAGTAGTTCGTCACCCAGCCAGGTTTCTACGACACCAAGCTTGATATCCTCGTGTTCTGCCCGGATGTCACTGAACAGTTCGAGATCGAGGTGCAGCCCCCAACCTTTGTCCATGGCATAGTCCAGAGTCATGTCCATAGACCAGTGCGCGTAGTGCTCGCGCAGGTAGCGGAGGTCACCGAATTGGCTGTGCGCAGCATAGTTGGCGAATTTGCGGCGGAATTGGTGACTGGCTAAGTTCCAGTTCACGCCATTGCTATGGGCGAACGCCTTGAGCACTCTGTTCCATGTGCCACCTGACAGGGTGCGAACTTGGTTGCCCTTCGTAGCAGTCATCCCAATAAAAAGTGCATGCTGATGTTTCTGCGCTTTCGCAATTTCTGGATCACGTGGGTCAATCCTTCGCCGCTCGACGATCTCGGTAGCTATCAAGGCTTGGTAAGGCTCGGCCCAGCGCTCAATTAGCCGCAATGCACGCACTGCAGCCTCTGGAATCATCCAGTCGTGGATACCCGTGTCGGTCTTATCCGACTTGGAGCGCATCCAGTGATAAATCGTACCCTCGTCGTCCTCGGTACGGTGGTGGGCGCCCGATTGTAAGTTGGCCAGTTCGTGGTTGCGGCACCCGGATGTGCTGGCCAGCACGATGTAACAGGCGGCTCGTAGATCAAGGATTGCCTGATTGAAAGCGCCTAAACCGCCCTCCCAGCCCAAAGTTGAGAGGCAGTGGTTTTTAGCCTCGATGACGGTTCTACGATCCTGCATTCTGCGCGCAATGGCGACGGCCGCGAGTGCATCACGGAGATCAAGCAGGGCCTTACCGCACTGAATCTGCTCTTCGGCGCTCTTGAACAAGGTGCAGAACACCTCATCCGGCATCAGGGGTGTTTTGCCGCCCTGCTTGCGGGTGCTCCAGTAGCTTGCCATGGCACTCGCGGAGGTGTCGGGCCAGGGGTGCAGAGGGATTGGGTCATGGGTGTATTGGCTCAGTTCATAGAGTGCCTCGATCGTTCCGAAACGACGACTAAGGGCCTCTCTTGACAACGGTTGGCCTCGGCTGCGACGAGTCTGTAGTTGGGACCTGCACTCGGCAGCATAGTTTGTACAGACCAAGGGCGTTACCGCGCCGAAATGGCTCAGTTTGAGCGCATACAGATACCGTAGAAAGGGCAGCGTATTTTCAAAGAAATTGCGCACAGTACCTGACTTGGGCCGCTTCTGCCCCTCAAGGCCACGTCGTAGGTAGCGATACAGAACCGCCTTCATCAATGCTCGAAATGGATCAGGCACCCGACTAAAGTCGATCCGGCGTAAGTTGTCCGATACATTGTTAGAAAAGCCGTCGAGCCGCCAGATGTCGTCACCATATTGATTGAGGGTGACCCAATGTTCATCGACTTGAAGAGCCGTCACAATGAGTGCATCTCGGTCGCGATCAGCCAGCCCGCGTACGTCGACCTGCTGTAGTTCGGTGATCGCTGGGGAACGTAAGGCCGCGGTGCTGCCGCTCATGCAAAGACTCCTAGATTGTCCACCGCATCACACGACC
Organism: Chromobacterium sp. Rain0013; assembly: GCF_015291765.1. Taxonomy (NCBI): domain Bacteria; kingdom Pseudomonadati; phylum Pseudomonadota; class Betaproteobacteria; order Neisseriales; family Chromobacteriaceae; genus Chromobacterium; species Chromobacterium sp. Rain0013. The sequence goes on along the minus strand of NZ_CP031514.1, from coordinate 2,639,907 downwards.
AGAACGGATGCGCTTCGCGACGCGCTCGCTCGCGTTCGGTTTCGACAGTCGCCGGCTTGAAGACCCCACGTCGAAGCCCCTCGGCCACAATGTAGTTGTCAATCAATCGAGGGATATGCGCGTACTCCCTCTCCCAACGACGTTTGTTCATTCGCGCTCGCTCCGCAAGTACGCGGAAGTAGAAACTGAACAGGCGGTGCAGATCATCTCCTGTCACTGCGTAATGCTTGCAGCGCAGACAGTTGAGGAACGAGAAGCACGTTGCCCCCTCTTGTTTCGGGGCGTGTTGTCCATAGACTGGATCGCTACAGCGCCCCATGGCGGTAGTGTGGTAGGTTGCGCCGATGCGGCCGGTCATCAGCTCTTCGACTAGGAGCTTACCCATGAACTGCCAGTTACGCTTTGCATCGTTACTAGGGGCCAAATAATTTTTTCCAGTAACCTGAGGCGTATTGCCAAGCGCGATGGCCGTGGTTGCTATGTCGCCTTCCAGCAACTCAAAAATGCGGTTGGCGAAGGTCTTGCGCAGCCGTGAAATGTTGATACGTAGCGGCTGGCCATCGGTATCGGTCAGGCCGTGCTCAGCCACGAGTTTCTTGATTGCCTGTGCTACCGTCCCGCCATTCAGTGCAATAACCCTGCCAAGACCAGAACCTCGATGCACACGATACAGCCATACACGTTCCTTGAAATCGCCTGGGGCCTCCGCGCGCAGCGATTCGCCGAGCGTAAGTACACGCCGGACCAAGCGCTCGACATTGGTTTTAACTGTGGGAGTGGACTCCTGCCAGCGCTCAGCGCCACTCTCTCCACGCAGCGCAATCTTGGAGGAGGTGTATCCGCGGCGTTTTCTTAGGACCATGAAGACACTGCCATCCTTGGGGTGAGGGTGCAAACAATCAGCCCCCATCTCTAGGAGCGGCGTAGCGTTGCGTCCAGTATGTAGCGCAACGGTCAGCAGCGCGTAAGCCAGTAATTCGCCCGTGACCTGTACGTCGTCATGGAAGATCGGCATGACTGCTTGCCTAAGTGCCATGGCGAGCGCCTGCCGTTGGCGTTTAGGCAGAGGTGTCTCGCCCTGATGGGGGCCGATGTTCGGAAAGGGATTTCGTGGGAAAGTTGCATCGTCACCAGCTGTAACGAGTGGGAACAGCCCGCGCCGGCCTAACGCATTCAGGATGGACTTCGCATTAGAGTAATGGCCCCTCTGGCTATGCGGAGAGATACCAAGGTCCGAGAGGTAGCCAAGAAAGTCATCAATTAAAGCTCGGTCGATATCAGCCAGGGTCAGCCCACGGTTCAGCGAGGTAGCTCGCAACACCAGATAGTCGAGGAAGTGGCGTAAACCGCCTTTGCAGTGACTTGCTACGGTAGTTGCCTCAATCACGTCGTCCTGTCGTACCAAGAAACGCTCGATCTGCCGCTGGCACGCATAGGTGATCGGATCGATCCCTCTGGCGTACCAGCGTGCGAAATCGAATTTTTGCATCCGTGTGACATTTCGCCCGAACGAAACTGTGGTTTTGGCTGGCGGAATCTCTCCAGAGAGCACGACGATACGACCTGCTCCTTCACGAGAGTGTTCGACCTGAGGGACACTAAGATCGGTCTTGCTAAATACCTTGCGCTTGCCCATCAGACCGTATCCAACTCGCCGTGCAATTCATCGTCGTAGGCCAAGACAGCCTCGTCGGCGATTTCGTTGATCAGGTGCAGGTACACCATCGTCGTCTGAATCGAGCTATGGCCAAGTTGCCGCTGTACGAACACCAGTGGTTCCACGCTGCTGCGGTTTCGCTGAAGCGCAAGCAGGGTATGCGTCGCGTAGGTGTGTCGCAACATGTGCGGATGGACGCGGACGCCGGCTCGCTTGCCGATTTCCCGGACGATGCGTTCGATTCGTTTGCCTCCATCTGCGTAAGGCTCCCCGAGCTGGTTTAGGAATAGTGGCTTGTGCCTCGTCTGGCTTAGGGTGGCTCGCTCACCGCGCACCTGCACTACGTAACGGTGCAGATCCGAGAGGAAACGGCGACTGACATAGATGTCGCGGGGCTTGCTACCCTTCGTACGCATACCGTGCCCATCATAAGGATTGAGGTGAATTTGGATATTGCGCTCTTTCCTGCCTGCCGCGTCAGGATCGAAGACGTACGCAAGCGGGAAGGTGGCGATTTCCTCCCGGCGCAGGCCAGTCTGAAGCCCGAGCCGAATCATCATGCGGTGATGAGGGTTTTCTGCCGTGGCCAATAACGCCTTGATCTCATGCATGCTCAGAAACTTCGGAAGTTCGCGATGCTTACGCGGCATGATGTTATTCACCATGGCTTTGCCACCGCTAGCATGGACGTGGGCAAGGAAGCCTAGCGTACGTTTGACCACCTTTTCTTCATAACTAAACGGCAATCTGCCAACCCATCCTTGCTGCTGTGCAAACTCGTAGAATTTGCATACATAGTGCAACCTTTGTCGGGTAGTTGAGGGGGCCAGGTTGAATTCATCCAAGCAATAGTCTCGGTAAGCCGCGACGATGCTCTTAGCCTCGCCACGGTCCACGTCGTGCCAGTCGAGGTCATGGGCTTGAAGAAAGCTGAAAAAGTCGTACAACGCTCGCCCCGTGCTTGGCCAAGACTTCCGTGACCCAATAGCACCGCGTAACAGGTAGTGACGAAAGAACTCATTGGCAGGGACACAGCTTTCCATCGAGTCCCAAAGCAAAACGGGAAAGCCTGGATATGGACGGCCAGCAATGACTAAATCTTTGGTTGCCCACACTAGCTCCATTAGCCTGGCACCCGGGTCTTGACGATGCAGATACCCTTGCTCCCCATAGGTTTTCGTGGAGGTTAAAACTACGAAGCTAGAACCTACTCGTCGACCGACAAGTATGCTGCGTAACTTATTGTTTTTAAAATACTAGATTGGTAATCTTTCGCAAGCCCCTGAACAATTCCTTTTACGCTTCCTGCGAGCGGGTGTTCAACCCTGGTCTGGCCGGCTTGCCCATTGTCGTGTTGTTCAACAGCGACGGCAGCATCGTGTCGCGCTCGGCCGAGGCCAAGGCTTTGGGCGTCCCCATGAGCGCGCCTTACTTGTCGAGTTCCGGGAAATACCATTTCAATCGGTCCAGATCGCTGAATTACGATAGGGGCTGCAAGCAGGGAAAGGCCAGGAGGTTAAGTTGAGTGGAAGTGTTGGAGTTGCCCGCCCTGTCAAATATTTTCATGGCATGGTCTTGGGTGGCGCCGTAAGAATTAAGTGTTCTCTGATTTTATTGTCGCATTGCTATTTAGATAATTAAATAAAAAAGCTTGTTGAGTTTTAATAAGTAGGCTATGTAATCCAAAGTGTCAATTTTTGCATTGGTAGCAGCGTTTTTAAGGAGAGCTTCGCTCTCCTTTTTTTTATTTGTGGAAGTTCCGATTTGACAGTCAGACCTTGCCGGGAGGTGGAGCTGTCCGTTTTTATAGAGGCGTGAATCTTCATCAAAACAGCGCGAAAGCGGGCGTAGCGCATCGAAGTAGACGATGGCGCATATCGCCTCAAGCGGCCGCTGCTGCCAGTGCGCCCCTTCAACTTTAGGGGAAACCTGATTATCACAGAGTAGTTAGCATATTATATTAACCTAGATGTTGACATCGAAAAATTCATTTAAGCACACTCTAAAAAGACAAGAAATATGCCATTATAATTTATATCACTCCACTTTAATTAAATACTTAAAAATAGGCCGCAAACAGCAGTTTGCACGAACATTTAACTAAACGAGCATGACCCAGCATGCGAAGACCAAGCAGCTCTAGTTTACATTGAACTCAATTTATGATTGTTAATAACATATCAACCTCTTCCAACTTTAATTTTACCAAAAATAACACATGGGAATGCCCACAAGCAGCCCCTCTCATTACTCTCCCCAAAAAAACTGAGAAGAAGCAGCTAGATCCATTAACGGTCCTCCTCATCCTAAACGCACTAAACAAAGGATATGGATTGAATTTTAATCAGCAACTAAACTCCTTGTTAACAAATGCCATTACCTCGGCCGCAGAGGCAAGCAGTGCTAATTTTCATGCTTTTAGCTTTCCCAGTACGAACACCGTGAGTTTGCTGCAAAAACAACTCCCTTCCATGCAATATAGTCAAGGATTATCGGATAAAGCAGCCATGGCCTACACTCAAGTGTCGTCAATGTCAGGTGCCGCTATTGGCAATACAGCAGGACTCAGCGTGAGCGTTTGACGCCCTCTCTTCTAGAGGGCAAGGCAACACCGACACCCCAGTATATGAGTAACAAGACTTTTAGAGTCCGGAGTTAATTTGACTTCCTTCCAACCAACCGAGCGGTCTGCTTGCCTATCCGACAGTGAACGGTTTCAGGAAGCGGGTCAGCAATCGTCCGGGACTGGACACCTAGTCCTGGAGGAAGTCAAGCGAAAAGGCCCAGTCCCTCAGTGAAAGACTTGCTCTTTTTGATATGCTAAATTAGAAACATGGTATTTTTCGTAGATAGCCTTAAGTTCACCAGATCTTTTCAATTTACTTATGCCATCTTCAAATAAATTCACCAATTCTGGAATGCGTCGCACAGATGTGGGTGGAAAGGCTAGATATAGGTAATATGATGATATGCAACCTTTGTTTTTCAGGCCATTTAGTAGTTTGTTGCCATCCTGCTTAGTTTTTTCAAAACTGATAGGGTCTGCCCACATAGCAATAGCACGGTTGGCGTTAACCATGCTAGCTGCGCGAGACATATAATTGTTGTCGTAATTAAATTCCAAGAAATTTTTTTTATACACCCCAACTCCAATTGATTTCTCCAAGTCCAACCGGTTTCCAAATCCGATATAACTGATAAATGTACCGTTTTTTACATCATTAAAGCTACGATAATTCCATTGACTTGTGGACTTGGCATAAAAGCAATTTTGCTGGACTGCAACCGGCGTTTCGGGGAACATCAGGCCTGGTGCCTCATTTTTTCCTGGTGCTAAAAGTCCATCAAGTTTGCCAACTCGTGTATCTGCGACAGCGCGCGCCCAGGGCTTAACAGTAAATTTTGCCGCAATACCGTTTTTTTTGAACGCTTGCTCCACGATTTCCACAATGAAACCTTTATTAGCTGTGCCAACGCACATATATGGACAAAAATCAACCATGCCGATACTCACCTCTGCTGCATGTGCCTTTGTGAACAGCATGATTGTAAATGGCAGCATGTAAAAAAATTGCAACTTCATCAGTTTGCGCGGGATCACCCTTCAAGGGGTGGATGGGTAGGGTGCTACGCATCACGTAGCCGGTTTCCCGCATCTCCTTTCTGAGTCCTACCTTACAGCATAATTAGAGTCCTCGGTTGCACACTTTCAGGTAGCAAAACTGCTACTTTACGAGAAGGTTTGGGGGCTTGCTTAGGCCTTATCTTCCCAAAATTTAGCTTAGCATTTGGTAAATGCCAAGCTAAAAAACGGAGCAAACACGGTAATTAATTTTTTAATCTGATCTGCCCTCAGGACTAGGGCCAAGACCTACTTAGAGCGGCTAACAAAACCTCTTGATGCCGGATACGTATACCCGCATTTGGCGAAGATGAAACGAAAAGTCGTCAGCCAGAAGCTTTGGAAGTCATTGCAGCCGCTACTCTCCCCACCGCCGCGCTCCCGCCGGGGTGGGCGGCCGCGGTTGGATGATTTTGCCGCCCTCAACGGCATCTTGTTTGTTCTCACTACCGGCATTCCTTGGGAGGACCTCCCACAGGAGCTCGGTTTTGGCAACGGGATGACCTGCTGGCGAAGACAGCGGGATTGGCAAGCGCTAGGCATTTGGGATCGCCTACACCTAGTCCTGCTGATACACCTGCGCCAACACGATCAAATTGATTGGAGCCGGGCAAGCATTGACGGGGCTAGCGTTGCCAGCCCCCGGGGAGCCAAGAGACCGGTCCCAACCCCACCGATCGAGGTAAATGCGGCAGCAAGCGGCACATCATCGTAGATCGCCGAGGTTTACCACTGGCGCTGTGTATTACCGGCGCCAATCGGCACGATTCCATAGTCTTCGAAACTTTGGTCGATGCGATTCCTGCCGTTCCTGGTTTGCCAGGGCGGCCCAGGCAAAAGCCATACACGCTGCATGCCGACAAAGGCTACGACTACCGCCGTTGCCGTGAACTCCTGAGCTGGCGCAGAATCTTGGTGCGAATTGCCCATCGCGAAGTGGAAAGCAGCGAAAGACTGGGTCGCTGCCCTTGGGTCATAGACTACCCATTCATGGCTAGCAGGCTTCGGGAAATTGCGCATCCGCTTCGAGCGGCGGCTGGATACGCATTACGCTTTTCTCAAGCTGGCTTTCTCATTGATCTGTGTGTGATTTATCGACAGGTTTTGTTAGCGGGCCTTACAAAACGTGGTATCTGCGATGCCATGCTTGCGGCACAAGTCGGCCATAGATAAGCCAGCTTCGGTTTCTTTCAGGATGGAGATGATTTGTTCTTCGGTGAAACTGGACTTACGCATGCTGGCTTCTTTGAGCTTTCATACTAACGAATTCTTGGGATACCTGCCGAGGGGAAGGTCACATAGCCCCACCAACTCGCTTAACTCCCACTGCCCGTTTTGACACCATGCAAAACCGTCTCGCTAATATATCCCAGTACTGGGGTGAAGTCTCTACACATTGAAACGATATCTCCTCGGAACTATCCATTGAACTCAAGACTATCGGCAGCGCCCAAAAACTTAAAGCATACCAGTGACCCTCAGTCGATAAAACGTTAAGATATTGCCTCTGGGACAGAGTATCTTTTCCCCTTACTTCCACATACTGCACGACCTCTTTCACTCTTATCTTGTAGTCCTTCCCGTTCTCTGGCAGCATACAATTTTTTTGCCGGCAAGAAACATCCAAATCCAACAACCGAGTAGCATCACTGGCTGAAGAAATTAGAGGAAAGCCAACTGTTGCGCACACCGACCATACCATAACTATCTTACGGACATTTAGCATAACATTTTCCATATAATTAACTTTTTTTACATAATTTACTACCATTTATTCTGAAAAAACTTCATAACCTAGATCATGGCATTCTGCATACCTAGAATATTTTATATTTTTTCAGCTGCACTACAGGTGTTCTCAACGACTCAAGGCCAAGCATCGGTTTATATTATTGGGCAGTCTCTGCTGTATCGGCTGAAGCGTTGTTTTTGCTGTGCCACTGGTGATAATTGATTACCCAGATAGCGTCTTTTTTCAGATTCGAACATGAAATTCTATATATTATCGCTCCGATTACCTGCAGAGCCGACCATCATAGGGAGTCTCATGTTCATAGCAGCCTGAGATAAACGTTATACAAAGCTTATCGTCATTATCGCAAATTACTTCAAAATCATCTGAATACCAGCTGATGTTCAACTCACCTCGGTAACACTGTTATCGTACCGGCGTGATTCCCAGAGGTGCATCTAAGAACCTGTTTATGACCTGCTGCACTGCGGCGAGACGACATTGACAACCGCTTCGAAATGGTCATATACCGCTTGTACATTCAGCTTTCTCAACGGTTTTGGCCATTTTTCACCCTTACCTCGCAAGATCGTAAACACGTTCTAAGAGCACCTCTTGCCCACATAGACATTAGATCTAATTTAACGATGACCACAGTTAAGTCTTTGGGGGGCAACCAGACTGTAGTTGTAACTGTTAAATTCCAATAAATTTTTCTTGACCTGCAACAAGTCTCATTTCATCAATCTTACAATACTGAAAACATCACCTAACTTCAAGCAGGTCAACTTTAAAATGAGCCCCCAAATAATTCACACACTATACCTAGAGATAATACCGGCTTAGAAACAAACCGAGCATTAGGTTTTGTAACGCCTAGATCTCCAGGTTAAAGAATTCAACTACTTTGCAGCAGCTGACTAATCATTAGGACAACTAGTCAACTGCAAGCTGAGAGAATTTTACGTGCAGATAATATCGCTTAAGACCGCTACTTTGGTGCCATTTAACTGTGCATATATTTGAAAATTTAATATTATTTTTATTGTAAAAAAACACGCACCAAGCTTTTAAATAAAAAAAAGGAGAGTTATAGACTCTCCTTGAAGTACTTCTACTGTCACGCCATCTGACGCCCTAAAACGGATAATCTGCTTTTAAATTTCAAAAGCATTATCTTTATAATTAAACAAAACCGCGAACAAAAAAATCAGTGGGCACTTAAATTTAGTAAAATCCAAAAATCCGCTATCTTAAATACCAACTTTACTGTAAGTATCTAAGGACTCCTGACCTTCCGTCAGGACTAGGACTAAGGCCTACTTAGTGCGGCTAACAAAATTCCTGATGCTGCGTTGCGCAGACTTGCCGTACTCAAGTACTGCCTGCGTCGGCGCGCCTTGCCTCAGCCGTAACACTGATTTTTGTTAGCCGCTCTTAGTAAAGTCGGTTAAAAACTCCTGCTCCTCCTCCGCTGGTTCCCCCATGCCGAAGCCCGCTGCAAATGCTGCAGGTGTTTGATAGTGCAGCGAGCAGTGTGGTCTTGTTTCCTTGTAATCCTTGCGCCACACCGCAAGCTCGGCCCGAACATGCGAGAGACTCATGAACCAGTGCTCGTTCAGGCAATTCATCTCGTAAGCGCCCGTTGACGCTCTCGATGTAGGCATTTTGTGTGGGCTTGCCTGGCTGCGTCAGTTTCAGCTGAATGCCCTTGCTGCTGTCCCACTAGTCCAGCCCATTGCCGGTAAATTTGGGGCCCTGATCCGTTCTGATCGTGACCGGGCATCCCCGGAATCGGGCTTCCTGCTTCAGTCCGGACCACGTAGTGCCCCGAGATCCCGTAATCGACGACCACGGCAACGCACTCCTTGCTGAAATCATCCACGATATTGATCACCTTGATGCGTCGACAATTGGCCAGCGCTTCCGATACAAAGTCCATCGACCACACCGCATTGGACCGATCTGGTCTTTCCAAGGGCTCTCGTTCCACGGCCACGCCATGACGCTGCTTCCGTCGCCTAACCATCAAGCCCGCTTCACGATACAGCCGGTAGACCCGCTTGTGGTTCGCCCGCACACCTTCGCGATTCACCACCTCACGCTTCTACTGCGGGGTCAATGCTTTACCCCGAGTGCAACTTTAAGTGCCTCGGCGTCCAGGATAGCCTCGGCCAGCAAGCACTTCAACCGGGCATTCTCGGTTTCATGCTCCTTCAGCCTTTTGGCATCTGAAACCTCCATGCCGCCGAGCTGAGCTCACCAGTTGTAGAACGAGGCGTCGCTAAAGCCATGCTGCCGACACAGCTCCTTCACTGCTAAGCCGGCTTCATAAACCCGATAATTTGTTCTTCCGTGAATCGTTTTTCATGTCCAATCTCCGTGTGAGGTTGATTGGACTCTAAAGTCACGTGCTACTCAATACTGGGGGGGGGACGTGGGGAAAGCAAGTCACCGCACACACTCACTTGAACAAGTTCTTTATTCTTGGCTTGGTTTTCTAGCATAGGTTTTCCAATAGCGGCAATTATCTCTGAACGAAAAGATCATAGACTGCTTTTTAGATCTTCATCATAGCACATTGAATCGTTGATACCCTTGGGTAGGGCGAGATCAGCACCCCATTTTTAAGTGTTAACTGATTTTTTGCATGACATTGCTGTAGTTTAATGATACTTAAATTGATAAATCCTTTGTATTATTAAAAACAACTGACAAATCGCTAATATTGTTTTGCATCGACTAGTTGTCCTCAATGAAGAGTAAGCTCCCTTTTTGCTGAACTGCAACATCGTAGTTTGTATCACCGCGCTTTAAAACTGAGTTTTGTTGACCAGCATAAAAAAAGAATTTTTGGCTCTGGGAACAGGCTGATAAAGCCGCAAGTGTTCATGCCAAGCCGACATGATTGACGGGTAAAAAAATTAATTAACCAATAGGAATGACGTTGAAAGTTTATGTAGGGAATTTCGTGTAATGACAAAACAGATAGAGCCGTGGCTGGCCAAGAACCTGTATACGATCTGCTGCGCGCTGTGAGACGCGACACGGTGAGTACCGCTTCGAAATGCTCATGTACCATTTGTACATTCCGCTTTCTCAGCCGTTTTCGCCTTGTCTCGCCTTAGCTCGCGAAATCGTAAACACGCTTTTGGAGATAAGCCAGCGGGCTTCACCGGTGCGCGTACCGACAAGCCTGAATAGCAAGCTGGAAGCAAAGCTGATTGTCAAGGCATGGTATTCCTGCCTAAAACGGGAAACGTTCATATACACCTTATGAAAGCCAGACTGTTCATTTTCGCCACCTTGCTACTCACCGCACAGAGTCATGCGGTGGATGATGCTTATCTATGGTTGGAGGCCATACAGGGCCAGGATGCGCTGCAATGGGTAAAACAACAGAACCAGCAGACCAGGAAGGCTCTGGAGAGCCACGAAATATTCCCAGCGCTGAAGCGCGATATTCTGTCCGTATTGGATTCTGACGCCCGCCTGCCGGTCATCGAAAAAATAGGCGAGCGTTACTACAACTTCTGGCGCGATGCTGCGCATCCGCGCGGCCTGTGGCGCAGCGTCTCCCTAGACGAGTACCGTAAGGCAGATCCCTCCTGGGAAACCGTGTTGGATTTGGACCAGCTGGCGCGCGAGGAAAAGGAAAACTGGGTGTGGCAGGGCGCGGACTGCGTTAAGCCACAACAAGACCGCTGCCTGATCCATCTGAGCCGCGGCGGCGGCGACGCCGCCGTAGTGCGCGAATTCGACCTGCCGGGCAAGCGCTTCGTCGCAGATGGTTTTGTCTTGCCGGAAGCCAAAAGCGCGGTGAGCTGGAAAGACCGCGACGCGCTGTATGTCGCCACCGATTTCGGCAATGGCGCGCTGACCACCTCCGGCTATCCGCGCATTGTCAAGCAATGGAAGCGTGGCCAGCGCCTGGAGCAGGCCGCCATACTGTTCGAAGGCAAGACCAGCGACATCATGGTCAGCCCCAACCGCGTCGACAGCGCGGGTTACCAGTATCACCTGATCCGTCAAGACAGCAGCTACTTTAACAATATCCTTTACTTGCAGCGCGACGGCATGTGGCAAAAACTGGACAAGCCCGGCCATGTCGACGCCAGTTTCCATGGGCCGTGGCTGCTGTTGAAGCCCCGCCAGGGCTGGAACGTGGGCGGGCATGACTGGAAAGCCGGCAGCTTGCTAGCCATCAAACTGGACCGTTACCTGCAAGGCAAGCGCGACTTCAGCCCTTTGTTCCAACCCAGCGCCTCCACCTCGCTGGCCGAAATCACCGACATTCGCAACGCCCTTATTCTGACAGTGCTGGACGATGTCAAAAGCCGGCTGGTGGAATGGCAGGTAGTGGACGGCAAATGGGAGTCGCGCCCGGTGGCGGCACCCGCCCACGGCAGCATCAGCATCAGCGCGGTAGACAGCAACGATTCCGACGCTTATTTCTTTATTTTCACCGACTTCCTGACTCCGACCTCGCTATCGCTGGCCCATGCCGGCATTGACGCGCGCGAGCCGCTCAAGCAACAACCGGCCTTCTTCGACGCCAGCCCCTACCGCATCCAACAGTTCTTCGCCAGGTCGAACGACGGCACCCGGGTGCCCTACTTCGTGGTGGCGCGCAAGGATTTGAAGCTGAATGGCAAGAACCCGACGCTGTTATACGGTTACGGCGGTTTTGAAGTGTCGCTGAGGCCCTATTACAACGGCGCCCTGGGTAGGGCCTGGCTGGAACGAGGCGGCGTCTACGTGCTAGGCAATATCCGCGGCGGCGGCGAATACGGACCGGCTTGGCACGAGGCGGCATTGAAGCAAAACCGCCAGAAGGCCTACGACGATTTCTCGTCCATCGCCAAGGACCTGGCGCAACGCGGCATCGCCAACGCGCGCCACTTGGGCATCATGGGCGGCAGCAATGGCGGCCTGCTGATGGGGGTGATGCTGACCAAATATCCGCAGCTGTTCCAGGCCGTCGTCTGCCAGGTGCCGTTGCTGGACATGCGGCGCTTCCACACACTCTTGGCCGGCGCCAGCTGGGTGGATGAGTACGGCAATCCAGACCAGCCAGCAGACTGGGCGTTTATCAAACGCTATTCGCCATACCAGAATATCCGAGCTGGCACCGCGTATCCGGCCACGCTGTTCATCACCTCCACCCTGGACGATCGCGTCCATCCTGGACACGCCCGCAAGATGTACGCGGCCATGAAGCAGCTGGGCGCCAATGTGCGCTACTACGAACGTACCGAAGGCGGCCACGGCTCCGCCGCCAACCACGAAGAGGAGGCCGCCATCGCCGCGATGGAATACGCCTTTTTGTGGCAGCAACTGCGCTGACCTTGTACGGCTCCGCCAGGAGCGTCTCAATGTAAACGCAATACATGATCCCTGCCGAGCCAAGGTGAGTTCTCTGGCCCGCATTATTGGAAACGCTGTTTCAAGGAAGAAAGAAGGGGGTGCTTGACCGTCAAAAAACCTTTTTACATCGAAAAAAGCCAGGCAGAAGACGAAAAGTCCGCTGAAATCGCACGAAAACTGGGGCTCTGGCCGCGCGCCCTCCAATTTCGTACCGATACTTTGCCTAGTCTATTGATCTACAAGCCGTTGTTGCATGGAAATCGCTGCCAGATGAATAGGTAGGGTGATCAGGCGGATTCAGCCTTGGCCAGTAACGAGTAAGCCGTTGTTCGACAAGCGATACATTAGGAGAAAGCATGCAGATCAAGGCCACTATCCAGGCAACAGCGCTCGCGTTGACCGCGCTTGCCAGTCAGGCCGCAACGCCTTTACAAGCAAGCAACCCACTGGTGTCACAACAGTGGTATTTACAAAATACCGGCCAGAACGCCTTTTCCAAGCGTGGAGGCCTACCGGGGATTGATCTCAACCTAGCGGCGACCCACACCGCAGGGATACGTGGGGAGGGCGTGACCATAGCCATCATCGACGATGGGCTGGAAATCCGCCACCCGGACCTATCGCCCAACATCGCTGCTGGCTCAAGGAATTTCCTGGATTCATCCGACGATCCCACCCCTAAGTCCGGAAGGTACGCTCATGGCACTGCTGTCGCCGGCATCGCCGCGGCGGCCGAGGCCGGTCCCATCAGCGTACGCGGCGTGGCGCCCGCAGCCCGGCTGCAAGGCTTCAACTTCTTGCAACCGGGAGTTCAGAACACCGTCAACTGGTTGCACGCCCACGGCAAACTACTCAATAACCAACCCTCAGCCGCCCGGGTGTTTAACCAGAGCTATGGATCTTCTCCGCTCAAAAGCCAGCCAGGTAATCCAATCTCGGATACCAATAGCTTCATCCGTGAGGATACCTACGAAGAAATGAGCACCAGTAGCCATAATGGCAAAGGCGTGGTGTTTGTGAAATCGGCGGGTAATGAATTCGAGGATATCACGATTGACAATAAAGGTAGTTACATCGTCGGCCATGAGGGCAACAGCGGCTTGCCGATGCAGGATGCAAACCTGACATTCGATAACAGCAATTACTGGAACATCGTGGTGTCGGCCCTGAATGCTGACGGGGTGCGCTCGTCTTATTCCAGTGTTGGCGCCAACGTTCTATTGACCGCGCCGGGAGGGGAATATGGCTTGGACTCACCAGCCATGGTGACTACCGACTTGATGGGTTGTGCCCGTGGAAACAACACCAGTAAGCTCGCGGTGGAAAACAAACTGCATGGCGGAAGCGCCATAGACCCCAACTGCAATTACAGCGGCATCATGAATGGCACCTCTGCCGCCGCCCCGGCCGTATCTGGAGCAATTGCGTTGGTGATGTCAGCCAAGCCAGAGCTGAGTGCGCGGGATATCCGCAATATCCTGATCAAAACCGCACGTCAAGTGGACGCCGACAATAAAGGCGTTACGCTTAGCTTTGCAGGTAAGAGCGGGGCGATGCAATCTTTCAGGGCCATCCCAGGCTGGCAGAAAAACGCTGCGGGATTGTCCTTCCATCCGTTCTACGGTTTTGGCCTGGTCGACGTAGACCGCGCCGTAGCAATGGCGCGGATCTACGACAAGCCGCTGCCATCTCTGCAAAAGACCCAGTGGCAAACAGTTCCAGTGGCGAAACCTATTCCGGATGCTGAGCAAAACGGAGTAGAAAGCCACTATGTAAACCAGAACGACTTGACGGTGGAAGCCGTACAGGTATTGGTAGATGCCAAGCATGGCCGTGCCAACGACCTGGCGGTAGAATTGATCTCTCCGTCCGGCACCCGCTCCGTCCTGCTCACCCCGCGAACCGCATTGGTAAATGAAACCTACGGGCTCAATCAGCAACGCTTGCTGTCCAATCAGTTCTATGGGGAGCGGGCCAAGGGGCGGTGGACCCTCCGCGTGGTTGATACAAATAGTGGGGAATACAAGTATGTTTATCACGATGGCTCCACCCGGAGCACAACCGTCAGATCTTTACCTAAGCCCCAAGAATCTGGTCTGCTGCAATCTTGGTCCATTCGTTTCATCGGCCACAACGGGAGTGATGCATGAACAAAACCCACATGATATTCAGTAGTCTGCTCATCCTGTCCTCCGTGGCGCTGGCAACTGACGGGCTGGCTTTGCTACCTAAGCCAAGCGGGCAGGCTATTACGATTAACGGCAAACTCTACTACAAGCCTGCTCCGACTGTTGCAAAGTCGGGCGGCATCATGCCCCGCAGTTCAGCCCCTGTTACCCTGCACCGCGGCGAATTATTGCAACCAGCTAGCCAACGCGAGCTGGCAACGGTCAGCGGCATGATTTTCGTTCGGCTAATCACTCCGGCCGACGAAGCTGCCGTCGCGCTCGCCTATGACCTGAGACCTAAAGTTCGTACACAGAACGTGGTGATATTTGATACGCCGCCACAGGTAGAACTATTGTCGCTGCAACAACGTCTACAAGCCGATAAGCGTGTAAAACAAGTGCAGCTAGAACTGGCAAGCGATACGGAACAGCCGAAGTAGTACCTTCCCCCTGGCCAGCTAGGCTGACCAGGGGGAAGGAGGCGGCAATTCTTATCCCATAAGGACATTATGCCATAATCATAACACCGATAAGCCTGTTCAGGGTCTTTTTATCCTAAAATAATTGTTGCATAAGAAAAAACCATTATCTGTAGAAGTTCAGACTTGATCTGACTGTCACCCGTTTTAACGGTGCCCGATTGTCAGATCAACGAAGCTTGTCGACCTTTTCCCTCCATTCCGATTGGCCTTCGATAAAGGTCTGCAACGGCGTACGGCCGCAGCGCAATTTTCCCTGGTGGGTTCGCTATTGAGTGTAGTGAATCAGCCAGGAATCCAGATCGCCCTGTAACTCGTCGAGCGTCAGGTAAAGCTTCTTGCGGAACGCCACCTGGTAAAACGCCTACAGAATCGTTTTGTGGAAGTGCTCGCAGATACCATTCGTCTATGAATGCCGTGCCTTGGTCTTGGTGTGTTCAATGTCGTTCACCGCCAAGTACAGCTGATAATTATGGCCTCCTGGCTTGCCGCAATACTCCGTGCCGCGATCGGTAAGGATACGCAGTACGCCCATCTCATGCTCAGCTAGGCGATCACCCGCTCCAAGGCCTGCAGCCGTTGCTTGAACGACGCTAGATCGTGCCGCAGCCAAATAGAACGGACACCAGAAGGGGGGACAAACACGCCGCGCTAGCGCAGTTCGTTGCTGACGCGAACCTGTCCATGCGCCGCATAGGCGACGACGGCGGCTTCTATGATCTCGTCTATGCGGTTCTTGTAGTTGCGCTTGCGCTGGCTAGCATTGAATAACTTCTCGACGCCACCTTCTGCGACCGCATTCTGGTAACAATAAAAAGTGTCGCGGGACATGCCCATCATTTTGCAGGCATTGGACACATTACCCAGCTCGGCTGGCCAAGTTTAATAAGCCGATCTTGTGCTTGATGATGTTCTGATTGAGACTAGCCATCGACGACATCTAAAGCGCGGCGGGCCTTGAACCACCTCCCAGCAAATCATCCATGCAGTTCGGATACAGAGTCCCGGCTCCGATATCGTCAGCTTTTCTGAGAGATTTCTAGCAGCTTTTCGGCGATGTCTTGCGACGTGGCCGCCTGCTCCTCCGCCGCATTGGCGATTTGCACCACGAAATCACGCATATGGTTGATTTCACGGACAATGGCTTCCAAAGCCTGTTCCGCGCACAGGAAATCGCTCTCCGTGGCGGTCACCGTGTTGCGGCCTTCTTCGATAGCTTTCACGTTTTGAAGCACTTCGGTCTGGATCATGCGTATCATTTCGCCAATCTCCTGCGTCGCCGTGGCGGTGCGCTCCGCCAGCTTGCGCACTTCATCCGCCACCACGGCGAAGCCGCGGCCCATTTCGCCGGCGCGCGCCGCCTCGATGGCGGCGTTCAAGGCCAACAAATTGGTCTGATCGGCAATATCCTTGATCACGCTGATGATCTGGCCGATGGTGTCCGAGCGCGCGCCCAGCGAAACCAGGCTGTCCGCGGTGTGGCGCACCATGGCGCCAACGCTCTTCATGCCATAGCTGGTTTTGCCAACAATGGTGGAGCCCTTGCGGCTCTCCTCCAACATCAGCTCTGCGGATTCGGAAGCGGAAGAAGTTTGCACCGCCACATTCTGGATGCTGGCGCTCATCGCCTGCATATTTTCGGAAAGCTCATTGATGCGCGCCTCCAGGAATTGCCGGCGCTTGTCGTTTTCTTCCTGCAATTGACGCGCTCTTTCCTCAGCCGACACATCTTTAAAGCTGGCCATGAAACAAAGCAGCTTGCTGCTATCTTGCCGACTCCAGATCGGGAAAACCTTGGTTTCAAAAATCACATCGCCCACTGGAATCTGCGCGCTGTGAAACGGCATCTTGCGGGCGGCCAAGTCCGCCAGAATTCTTCTATTGTGCGAGGGGTCTCGATGGAACTGGTGGATGCTGTGATTCATCGCCTGATTCACGTCCACGCCAGCGTCAAAGCGCTGGTTCAGCGAAACTTGGTGCTTCTTGAGCACATCGCGCGCCGTCTTGTTCATATAGAAAATCACATTGTCCGGACCGGAGTCGCACAACATGATTAGATTGTCGCTATTATCCAGCACGCACTGAAATTGATGGATGGTTTGTTCCAAATCTTCCGATTGCGCGGATTTATTAAACCAGCCTGTCATGACCACCTCCTAAGAACGATGATATCGGGCGCGGCCGACAAGATGGCCATGCCAGGGCCGCCGGTAGGCGCTATGGCTCGAGGATCAAGTCGGACACGCTGCAAGCGGCGCGCTGCCATCCGGCATGCGCGACACCCCAAACACCTGCCAAAGCGATGCGCCTAGAACCTGTTTACGATCTGCTGCGCGTCGTGAAACCTGGCTGGTGAGTGCAACTTCAAAATGCTCATATACCGTGTGTACACTGCGCTTTTTCAACCGCTTTCACCTGATCTCGCCCTTGCTCGCGAGATCGCAAACAGGTTCTTAATAATTTAAAACCTAGAAACCAGCTATCCGGTCCGACGCGCGCTGGGCAGCTTCATTCCCGCCACTGCGGCGGCTCAAACACCGCATAAGTTTTGCAAGCGGGCTCCAACACCTGCCACGTGCCAACAAAGCCGGCGGGAATCACAAAATGCTCGCCTGGCATCAACTCCACACTCTGTCCAGCCTCATCGTAAATCCTCACCCGGCCTTTCAGCAGGGAACAGAATTCATCTTCCTTGTAGCTCACTTTCCAGTGCCCCAGACCGCCGCTCCACATACCGCAGTGAAACCTGCCGCTGGGGTCAGAATAATGATTGACCACACTTTGCCTGCATTCGCCAACGATGCGGACCGCCTCCGGCGCGGCAAAGGATTGCTCCGCCGCCTCGTGACGCTGGAATACAATGATGTCGCTAATCTGCTTCATATTGCTAAACTCCATTTCAGTTTCAATATCCCACGCAACAGGGCAAAACAAAGAAATATTCAATGATTAAGACCCGCTAAACATGGCTGACAAAACTCAGTTTCACGCCTGAGCCAAGGCGCGCCGACGCAGGCTGAGCACGGCAAGCCGGCGCAACGCGGCATCAGGGTTAACGGCTCTTAACCATAGCCGCAATACCCTCCCGCTCTGTTTTATGGGCCCCAAACGGTCTCCACTTTAAGAGATACCCTGCCCTGATAGACATCAATAGGTATCGAGCGCAAGTCCGTCACTCGCCCCCTGCACTCGCCCTCCAATTCCTTTAAATAAATAGGAATGCCAAATTGACTAGTCAGCTTGGCATCTGGGCGATACGGCAAGATACCTGCATATCTGAAAACCGAGTTACGCACACGACCGTCCTGTTCGAACTCAAATACAGGCTTCAAAAAGCACGATCTATGAAACCGCCCTTGCAAACGCGTATCACCCTGAACGGATACATTAAGCGTGACATTGCCACTGTCTGGCGCACTGCCTGTAGGCTTGACCAGGAGATGATAAGGAGGCTCTTGACCCCAAGCGCTCGCCGAGTCAAGCACAATATTCCACTGTTTTTCAGGTAAAATAAAATCAAAGCCTCCAACCGAAACGCGAGCGTCATGCCAAGATACTGAATCAAAATTTATTACCATTTCTTTCTTCCCAACCTGAAGAAAAGCAGTCACCGGAACAGTCTCTCCTTTTTTGGATTTTTTAAAAGGGACAGTCAACCTTCCTAAATTCCTTGAACAATCAGCACTGACATAAATACTAGCACCGTCAATCACTTCAATCCCCCGGTTAACACCACCACAAGACCATTGTGCCTCGCTTAAATCCAATAGTTCAGAGCCGCTCTCCACTCTAAACTTAAACTTACCTCCTGGAATAAATCGATCGTTTGGCCTCTCCCAAAAAACGTCCAGCAGCAACTCAGAAGGGGTTCTTTTAATAGGCTGTATTTTAACTTCACGGCCAGGAGCTGAAAGAGTGATCGAATCTCTATAGGGTTGATTATATGCGCCTACCGACACCGAAAGACCTATGCCGGTTGTACTTATGCCTCCGCCTATACCCAGCTCTAAAAATGGCACATCTTTGATAGTGAATGAATATTTAACTTTTTTAGAAGGATCTGAATGTTGTGGCAAAGTCAATTGGTAAATGCCATTACCCAAATCTTGAATATCAACCTGCTTATCGTGGGAGATAATGTTGACTGCCAAACTCTCCAATGATACAAGGACACGATTGCGCCGGTCATTCCCGCTAACAGTAAAGTCAAAATATATATCTGACAAACCACTCGATCTCATCTTATTTTCTTTATGTAAAGTTAAACCATCTGGCTTGCTCGGAGATACAACTAACTTGATTTCTTGAGCATCGTAAATCGGTGCCACAGAGCTAGCCTTCACCTCTAATGCTGCTTTTATAGTTACAATATCTTTTATTTCTTCATTTGACTTGCATTTTAAAACGTAACTATCACGATGACGTTTGAAATTTACTATAATCCCGCTCTCATGCTTATTGGCTGTTAAATCATTATCAGACTCACAACTAAATTCAACAACAGCAGTAATATCTCTCATTTTTACCACATTAACTCTAAGCTGAAGCGATGCATGAGCAGAGTGATCCGACATGCGAACGACAACGTGAAAAGCCAATTTACCTTTGTCTATATCTTTGTCGTAAAAAAACTTAGGGTAGTCATCCCCCTTAGACAAATCCCCACCACTAATACGAGCGATTCCATTAATAGCACTATCTACAACATTAAACTTTGCCTCTGCTTTTACATTACTGTTCTTGAACGTAGCAGCGAAAGTTTTTTCCCCAGGATAGAAGCCAACATCATGTAATATGACAAACTTCTTAGCATTAGTCAAAGGACTCAATATTAACTTTGACTCTTTGCCTCCCGTGGCAGTCTGAACCTCAACCTTTAAAAGCTCATCCGATTCGGACAGCTGCTGCACTATCCAAGTATTGTTGTTAACGGGCTTCACTTTCGGATCCCTAGCCGAATAATTTAAAGTTAAAATCAATTCATTTCCTTCCACAAAATCTGAAAGTAGATATGGCCGATTAAAAACCACTGTAATCTTAGCTTGAGAGTGATTACGTATAGAGCTACCACTCTCACCATTCAACTTATTAACATCAATATGCGAAACATGAAGAGGGCCTGTAATAATCTTCGCCTGCGGCAGATCCACGCTCAGAAACTTTTCTGGCAGCGTCCACAACAAGTCTAACTTGAATCTATCCGCAGGCCGCTTCGCCGCAAAGAAGCTCATCTCCAGCGCCTGGCTTATATAGCGGTCCCGCAGCTGCTGCAAAGCCTCCGACAGGTTTTTTTCCTTGAGCCGGCCTTTTGCCAAACTCTTCCAATGCTCAATTTGCGCTTGCTCTGGCTTAGCAATGAACAGTTCGATTTTACCGCCGCTCTTAAGCCGAGAAAGCGCCACGCTATCTCCCAGCGGCAGCCAGTCTCCGCCCACTCGATAACGCGCATTCAACGCCTTCAATGAACCCAGCCGGCCGCCTACCATGAAACGCGTATCCCCATCCACATCCGTGCCGCCCTCG
This sequence comes from Chromobacterium sp. Rain0013, assembly GCF_015291765.1. Classification (NCBI taxonomy): domain Bacteria; kingdom Pseudomonadati; phylum Pseudomonadota; class Betaproteobacteria; order Neisseriales; family Chromobacteriaceae; genus Chromobacterium; species Chromobacterium sp. Rain0013. The sequence continues at coordinate 2,619,359 of NZ_CP031514.1, read as the reverse complement.
GCGCTGTCGATTTGGCGCAACACGCAAACCAGGCCGGCCTGGCCCCCTACGCTCTCTTGACGGCAAGCCTCGCCTGCTGGCGAGCTCAGCTTCAACTGCCCGCTTTTGACAATATTGCTGCGCCATATCTGGCGCTGGCCGTCCACCGCCCCTTCCAGCCCCAAGAGAACTTGCGCCCCTAGCCCGCGCGCGCGCATGCCATCCAAGGACGAGGCCTTCAAAATCACCCCGCCGCCCTCTGGATCAGCCTCGCCCTCCATCCCCTGAGGCAGCTTGAGAGACTGGAGCTTGAAGCCATGCGCGCCATGTTCCCCCAGCCGCCAGCGCAAGGCGCGCGGCTCGCCAAAAAGGGCTTGGCCGTCATGACCATGCGCGGTGGCCACGTAACTGCCGCTTTGCGCGTCCTCAATCAGCACCACGCCCAAACGCGATAAACGCAATGGACTGTGTTGGCGCAAGCCCGGGCTACCCTGCAGCTCGCGCATGACATTGTCGCGCAAGGACAGGTTAAAACCGTCATCGCCGCGCGCCGACGAATCAAACACCGCTTCCAATAACTGCGACAAGCGCTCTGGCGTCTTGGGCAGGCGCTCTACCATGCGCTCCCGCTGCTCCGCCGACGGAAACTTTTTGGGCAGCGGCAAAAAAACCTCGATGCCGCCCTGGCCGTTAAAGGCATTCAGCCCCGTTGACTGACCCAAGCTCAGCCAAGCGCCGCTCCCCACCCGATAATAGGCATTTCGGGCGTGCTCACCCAGCGTAGAACGCACCGTGAACTTCAGCTTTCCAGCCGCATTGAAAGCCATGCCGTCTGCGCCGCGCCCGACATAGCGGCGCAGCTCGCAGACCTTGCCATCGATATGATTGACGCGCTCGTCGCGACAGGCCGATCCTCCGCCCGCCGGCGGGTCCAGGCGCAACACCGCGCTCTTTAGCACCGCCGCGCGCACCGCCTTGCCTCGGTAAATGGCTTGTTTAGCTTGTTGTTTGTCTTGCACGTCCAGCGCTAGGCTGGCGCCCAGATCCAATTGACGAAACCGATTAAAAGCCTGCTCGGTGAAAGGGAAAAAATTCTTGCCCCCGCGTGACGCAAACACCCCAGGCATCACCCCCAAACGGCTTTGCACCTCATCCGCCTTGAAATCCACCGGCGGGCGCCAGCCCAAGAGTGTCTTCGCCCCCGCGCCCACCCTGGCGGCGCCGTAAATAGCGCCCATGCGAGCATCGCTGACCCCGAGCGTGCTGACATATTGGACATCCGCGGCGCGGTCCTCGATAAGCAACAACTCATAACGGCCGGTGAGGGTTTCCGACGGCGCGGAAGGCTGGGCATGTCCGCTCATGGACAGCAATAAGCCCGCCATCAACGCGCCAAAGACAATAGACCGAGAAAACATATAGACACCTAAACAGGAAATAAAAACTCATACTCGTCAAGAAAAGGCTAAGCGCCGCTGAGGGCGGCTAAGAGTGGCTAACAAACCCCTAATGCCGCGTTGCGCCGCATCAAGGGTTATCAGCGTATCCAAGCGCCGTACAACAATGTCCTTGCGGATCAATGAGGCAGGCCCCAGGCCCGCCGCCGCCCTCATCCCGCCTCCAAGGGCTTCACGAGCAAGGGCTTGGTGTCTCCGCCACGCCAAACAACGTCCCCCAGCCAAACAGCGGTACCCGCTGTTTTAAGCTCCATCCTCACATCAAAAACCTCGCCCGCTTGGGCGGTCTCTACGCGTAACTCAGGGAAAGCCCGATCCACGTCAATGGAAAAATAACCATTGTCATCGCTCTGCGCCATGCCAATATGGTTTTGCACGCGCGCATGGCGTAAGGGCGAGCCGTCCGCCATGGCCAGCCGGCCAAATACCGTTACCATTGTTTTAATCGCCGGCTTGAGGTTGACCACGTTGCCCGGATAGAGCATGAAAGTGTGCTCGCCGCCGGACACCTGGTAAGAACTGGCCGCGGACTTGGTGTTTCGCACCGCGACACGATACTCCTTGAAAGCCGGCAAGCTCAGGACATTAGCGCCGCTCTCCAAGGGATGGCTACGGCCGTCAATCTCCGCCTCCAGCTCGCCTCGGCTCACTTCAGGCAACTGGATCACGACGGCGGCGACATCCTCCCGATCGCTCCCGCCCGCCGCCAGCCCATCAGGAGACCACGCTAGGCTGCCGCGGTGCGACAGGTTGAGGCTTTGGCTCGTCCCAGCCCCGCTCCAAGAGCCGGAACCGGAGCCATACCGTCCGGCATAGTCGGCATACACCCGCGCACGCACATCGTCGCGAGCGTTTTCGCCAAAATCCTTGCTCGCGCTGAGGCCAACCTGCTTAAGCAAACCGTCGCTAAACCGATGACTCGCGCTTAAATCCAGCGAACTCTGATCGCCCTGACGAGACACGCCCAGGCTAAAATCGCTGCCCAAAGCCAAAGTCATTGACAACGTGGCATACAGTTGGCGATTGCCTTGATTGACATTACCGCCGCGGCTCCAATTCGAGCCCATCTGCAAATCCATGGAACCCAGACTGCCTTGGTAAACCGTCTGTCGATAATCTAAACGCGTGGTGCGCTGCTGGGTATTCCGCTCTCGTTCATAACTGAGTCCAACCGTGCCGGCCGCTTTCCACCATTTAGACAATGCGAGGGACAAGTGAGCGCTATCGCTATCACGCGCGCTCAATTGACGAACATCACGGCCCGGCTCGCTGCGCTCGCGCGTATACCAAAGCGACCCCATGCCGTCGGGCAAACTGATATCCAGCATCCCCATCCAGCGGCGATTGCCATTGCTGCCAAACAAATTCTGTAACTCAATGCGCGCGTTATTCCAGAGAGGCCACTTGACTCGCCCCTCTTGTGTCCAAAGATGACCGTTGCGATACAAAGAATTATCCCAATCCAAGTTTTGCCAAGCGCCGGATAGCGACAGCCCTAGCAACAACTTAGCCGTCTCCTTATCATGCTCGCGTTGACGGCTATGCCCGCCCCAAAACTGCCAGCTCAAATCTTGCCTAAAGCTTCTTTCATCGCTAGGTTTATTGATTCTCGCCATTTTACGCGCTACGACTTTCCCCCCCTGCACCACTTCCAGCTCTACATCATATAGGCCATTAGGCAACATCGAAGTATCTAAATTGTGGTTGCCCATTTCCATTCGTTGCACATTCAACAAACGGCCATCGCGAAGAATGCGCACATCGCCGGCGCTGGCAAGATACACAGTCACGGGAATCAATGATTGCGAACGATCAAGCATCACCGATCGGCTCACATTGCCATAGGAAAAACCATACAAACTATTGCTATCCAATGTCGAAACATTGCCCAAGCTTTGCATCGACCAGCTTTCCAGCATGCCAAGCGAAAGGCTGCGGCCGCCAAAGTCGCGGCTATAAAGCGCGCGATCAATATTAAGACTTTTACGGTTATCGCCGGATGCCTGATTAAGCGACCCGGACAAATTGATGCTATTCACACCCCAGCCGGTTAAGTTATTGAATTGCAAAAAATGAGAAGAAGTGCTTTTTCCTTGATTTTGGGAAAAATACCCGTTTGCGCTGTATTGAAAGATATTGCCTAATTGCCGAGACTTAGGCGCCGCTAAAAAATACCGATGACTGATAGGCCGAGCACTGAAGCTGCCAGGCGCAGCCCACAACTCAGCCTTGAAAGTCAACATATTGAAATGCAATTGCTCATAATCCGAAAGAACTAAGCGCCCTCTTTCATCTAACTCTTTACCAACTCCAGCAAGAATCTGTTCTTTAAACTCCGAGCTTAATTGGGGGCCATCGGGTCTTTCACGCCATATCAGCTGCTGTAGATACAATGCATCATCCAGTAATAGCAGCTTGATATCCGCAATGACCAAGTCTTTATCATGAGCCTCAGCATCGACATTGCGCAATAGCAAGGGCAATTCCATGCCGGACTTTAATAGCTGTACAATATCGTCAGACAGCCCAAGACTTTTCAATTCCGGAGGCTCTTCCCCCCAAGGCGAAACCCTGCGCGGCGAGCCGGGCTCCGCCGATAGCCGTTGTTTAGCCGCCGGAGCGTCAACAGGGGCGCCCTCGGACAGGGCAGAATCAGTAGCCGTTTCCGCCCCCATGCCTTTATCCAAGCCAGGCTCTTCCGCTGCGGACTTATCTACCCGTTCGCATACATTAGCGCGGATGGCAGATACATCCGGTTGCCCATCATATTGTTGAACACCCGCACCCGTTGGCGACCCATGAGATACACCGCCGGTAGCCTCGGCTGACCGGTTGGAGCCGGGCGCAAGGCAGCCGCTGGAGCGGCCGTCTTGCTCACTAGCAGAACTCTCCACGGCCGACACTTGTGCTTTACTATGCGGAACATAACAGATAATCATCAGTACGAAAGACAAATGAACGATTGGAAAGTAGCGGATCATAAGCAAGCAACAATATCTACATAATTTAAAGGATTAACACAATGCGGGCACCACGAATCTGTCTCAGCATCATTTAACCAAGATTTGATAATGCACATTTAGCGAACACAGTCGCAATAACATCAACAATCAGAAAATATCAATACAGTCGCGACAAAGAATTCAACACCACGCCAGGTGTTATAATGAAAAAAAGTGTTAGTCAGTAAGCAAAGCCGTTTTTATTGATGCTTTAACAGCTCTCCTTTTTTATTTTTCCACATCATCACCACTGCCTCCTTGCTGGCCAAATCAACCTCTTTAAATGCTTTAGTCTTTCCAGGCAATAGCGGGAAAACTTCATTGCAATGTTTTTTGGCCTTATCCAGACAGGGACCGGATGCGGAAAGCTCCAGGGTGGCATTGCCTGAATTACTTATCTTTTGATTGTCAAAATGATAATCATATCGGGCATGCCGAGGCAGCACCACCAGGGTGGTAGAGATTGATATTCTGGTCTCTATCATGCTTTGCACCTGCGGAGATGAGCTGTCCTCATTTTTTTTCTTCACATCCACGCCATCCCAGGTAATTTTATAATAGCGCTCCTTATCATCCTTGGGCCCTTGATAGATAAACCGTACATGAAAATCCCCCCCCGCGGGCAATATAAGGCGAGAAGGGGTAAATAATAATTCATCACGCTGCTGTGACGTGATAGCTATCACATTCATGGTTTCTGGGCTATCCATAGGCTCCACCTTAACTGTCACCAGTTTAGCAGAAGCCGCGGGGTTTCTAATGCGTTGGCTAACTTGCTGCTGATCCGAAGCCAAGAAAATAGCCAGCTCATCAAACCCAAGCGCCCAAACCGTGCTTGACACCATGCCGCAAGCCAAGGAAAAGCCGAAAGCCTTAATCATCACCAACCTAGTCATTCAAACTCCTTCATTTAAAAAGCCCACTTCTATCAAAGTGGGCGCCATTAAAATTACAGCAATTTACCGAACAGCAACACTCTTTGTAGCTTAAAGAACTTAGCTGAGTTAGTGCGGAGTTTTGCTGATAAAATTATGGGGATGTTATACTCCATCTGACCAATTCGCGGAAAGGATAAGCTTTACAACCCCATTGTATCGACCAAAAGCCATCTCGCTGAAGTTTGCTTTCCCAGGAGCCGGTTTAAGAGTAGTTTTAATGACTCTGGTAAAATTTTGACCTTTTATAGCCAGAGCAGTTGATCCCGTTATGGATAAAATATTCGTTTCTGAACCAGAAGTAAGATCAGCAAAGTCATCTGGATTATCCGTCTTTTGGATTTTATGAGTCATCTGTAGATACTCAGATTCGTCACCACCAGACAGGTTCAATTTATCGGAATTAGTGTCAAGTTTTGCGGTTATATTAAGTGTTTTATAAGCTGGGTGATCAACTCCAGTATTTGGAGTTGCTACAAAAGAAAAATCCGGCAAACTGTGAGTATTGCCAATCACACCATTAATGCTAGCTTGATAATGGGATAAATTGTCCCCAGTTTTCAAACTAAAATTTAAGCCAGGCACCGAAGTAACATTGGTTTTTTCAATAAGCAAACTGATTTGCGCTGACCCGTTATGCGACACTGGACTTGCTGGCGTAGCGGCCGACGCCGCAACGCCGAAGGTCATCAAGGTAGTGGCAAGAGCCGGGAAAACTAATTTTTTAAGCATCTCTTTAATCCCAAGAAAATGAAAAACGAAAGGTAAAGCAGATAAATAATATAAAAATGAGGCGTCACAATAAATCAGAGAACACTTAAAAATAGCATTCGCTTGAGATTTAAGCACCTGTTCAGGATCACGCCAACCAAGACGAGGCCAAGCGAAAACGGCTGAGAAAGCAGAATACTCACGCGCAACACGAGCCTTTCGAAGCGGCCCTCACCGTGCCAGGCCCCACAACGCGAACAGTTTCTTAGAACCTGTTTACGATCTGCTACGCGTCGCGAAACGCGGGTAGGCAGCACCTGAGCACGGCAAGTGGGCGCAAGGTAATATCAGGTCTTTTGTTATCCGCTCTTATTCAGATGTTTTCGCCTTGTCCAGCCCCTAGCTCGCAAGGCGGTTTTTATCGCAAAAATAGTGCATTATTCCTCAAATGCGAATCAGGCTACCCTTAAAATATATCAGCATTATTTTTGACTGTTGACTTAATATCCGCCAAGAGCAGCTAACAAAATCCCTGATATTACCTTGCGCCCACTTGCCGTGCTCAAGTACTGCCTGCGCCGGCTCCCCTTGCCTCAGCCGCGAAACCAACAAGTTTAGCCTCTATTAATAGCTTTCTTGACACAAAAACACGGATATTCTAAATTTAAAGCCATGAAAAACAAATTCAATTATTTTTACTAAAAAGTACTTTAGTGAAAGCATACGGTCATGCATGCCATAAAACGCACGATTTCTTTGCAGCTCCATATTGCTTATTTGTTTATTGGATTACTGCTCAGCTTTGCCTTTATCAGTTCCATCTATCACTATCGGCAAGAAACCCGATTACTTTTAGATGCCGCCGGCAATGCCATGGAGCAAGCAGGCAATCAGACAAGCCAGCAAATTGATCAAATATACCAACCCACCGCAGCTTTTGTGGAGCTGCTTTCTTATCAGCATCTGATGCAGGCAAATACGCTAAATAAACGGCTAGACAGCCTTTCATTCTTAATGATAGGAATGAAGCGCTTGCCGTGGCTTACGTCAAGCTATATTGGCTATGAAAATGGAGATTTTTTCATGTTGCGCCGCTGGCGTTCTGATTTTTCTTCGAACAAGCTTTTTCATGCGCCAGCCAGTACGGGCTGGATAGTGCAAAGCATTACACATACCAGCACAGACATTCTAGGTGAGTTTGTTTATTTAAATGATGATGGAAAAATCCTAGCGCGAGAAGCGAGAGACGATTATCGGTTTGATCCTCGCTCTCGCAATTGGTACAAGACGGCTGTAGATTTTCCGGTATTGGTGACATCTGAGCCTTATCTTTTTTACACAACCAAAAAAAGCGGAGTGACCTTATCACTGCGTGGCGTTAATAATCGAGCGGTAGCGGGGGCGGATATTCAATTAGATGATATTGGGCGCATTCTGCAAAAGCTGCGCATGACACCACACAGTACGCTGGCATTGACGAGTGATCAAGGGACGGTGATTAGCTCGGACTTAGGCGGCGGAGAGGCTAAGGTTGAAAAAAATGGCAAATTAAGCCTGCCAAAACTCAGTGAAATCAACAACCTCGTTTTGAATCAACTGCTACAACTTAAGCAAGAAAATAAAAGCTTAATGTTCAGTGTAAACAATGAGAACTGGCAAGGCACTGTTTTATCAGTACCCGTTCCCGGGGGAAAGTTTTTGAAGTTACTCATTGCAGCACCACATCGTGAGTTGCTTGCAGATGCATTAGCGATACGTAACCACATTTTGTTGGTCACGGCAATTCTCATTTTTTTTGGAGTGGCAATCGCTTTTTGGCTTGCCAAACTGGCGTCACGACCGCTGAAAAAACTCACTGAAGAGGCGGAAAAAATACGTCGATTTGATTTTTCAAATAGAGTCGAAGTGAATTCGACCATTAAGGAAGTTGTAGAACTTTCGCAGTCTTTTGATAGTATGAAATCAACTATTAGACAGTTTCTCGAGCTCTCCACAGCACTTGCTTCAGAAACCCATTTCCCCACACTACTAAAACGCGTGCTGACGGAGTTGCAGCAAGCGTCTAACGCCGAAGGCGGTATACTCCTACTCATGGATAACTCTAACGGCAGTTTTGTGAACGTGAAACACTTATGGCATGGCACTTCTTTGCAAGAAGAGCTTTTATTAGTCATCAGCCCCGATAGCCAGCCCGATCACCCGCTTTTTAACGCATTAAAAAGCCCTAATCACTTATTGGCTCTCGATAGAGAAACGGCTCAAACTCACTTCGGGATGTTAGGAGTCATTGATCAGCCGCTGACATTGCTGGTCATTCCACTGCGAGATCGTAACAATGAATTATTAGGCGTTGTTTCTTTGCTTGTTAATGAAAACGAGACTCGCTTGGACGATGACAGGCTTTCCTTTGTCCAAGCCTTGTCTGGAACGGCCGCAATCGCTCTGCAAACGCAGCAATTTCTTCGTGAGCAAAAAAATCTTCTTGAGTCTTTTATTAAACTGATCGCGGGCGCGATTGATGCTAAAAGCCCTTACACAGGAGGGCATTGCCAGCGGGTTCCCGACTTAACCAAGAAGCTGGCAGAGGCGGCCTGCAAAGAAAGTCAGGGGGTATTCGCTTCTTTTCATCTTAGCGCGGAAGAATGGGAAGAGCTGCATATAGCAGCTTGGCTACATGATTGTGGCAAAGTGACCACGCCAGAGTACGTAGTGGATAAAGCAACTAAATTAGAAACTATTTACGACCGTATACATGAAGTACGCATGCGTTTCGAAGTGATGAAACGAGACGCAGAAATTAGCTACTGGAAAGCAATTGTACAAGGCGCAAATCAAGAACAATTATCGGCGCAGCTTCTTGAGGAGTTGGCTCGGCTGGATGACGATTATTTTTTTGTGGCCAGCTGTAATGAAGGCAGCGAGTTCATGGACCTGGATCGGGTCTCTAGGCTAAAGAAAATTGCGGAAAGAACTTGGGTCAGGACGCTGAGTGACCGCTTAGGAGTCAGTCAAGCGGAGCGGAAGCGTAAGGATATGGAAGGGCTTGAAGTCTTGCCGATCTTGGAAAATGTTTTGGCAGATAAGGCTGATCATATCATAACAAGAGGAACGCATGACAGATTGCCAAGTGACTGTCGTTGGCAATTCCGTATTGAGGTTCCTGAAAATCTATACAACAGAGGCGAGATTTATAATTTATCAATAAAGAGCGGAACTCTTTCGGAGGAAGAACGATACAAAATCAATGAACACATCATGCAGACTATCATCATGCTAAGCGGTCTACCCTTACCTCGGCATTTACGCAATATTGTTGAGATTGCCGGTGGTCATCATGAAAAAATGGATGGGAGCGGCTATCCTCGTCGCCTAAAAAGAGAGGAAATGAGCTGGACGGCAAGAATGATGGCTATCGCTGATATTTTTGAGGCTCTCACCGCGGGAGATCGCCCTTACAAACAAGGTAAGACTTTGTCAGAAGCCATTCACATTATGTCTTTAATGAAAAAAAATCAACACATTGATCCGGATCTCTTTGACTTGTTCCTACGCACCGGCATCTATAGCGAATACGCTCACAGTTATATGGATCCCTCGCAAATTGATGAAGTAAATATCAATGACTACTTATACAAATAAACTTAACAAGTTCCACTCTTGTGATGATGAACATCGCCGTTGTAATCCTGATCTGCCCCCTCCAGCCATACCAGCGATAAGGAGAGAAGTCCTAGGTTTGCATGGTAGTGGTACTGCTTGATAGTTCGGTGGTCCGCTGCTGGCGATAGCATGCCGCAAACACTGCTGGTGATATGCGGCCAATCGAACCGTGGGGGCGCACCTGGTTGTAGTCGTCCTGCCAAGCCGCAATGATCTGCCGCGCTTCTGCCAACGAATCGAAGACATGTTCATTCAGGCACTCATCGCGGAATCTGGCGTTGAAACTTTCAACGTAACCATTCTGCATCGGTCGACCCGGCTGAATCAGAATGTGCCGGATACCATGCGTTCGCGCCCACCCCATAAACACACGACTGGTGAACCCTGGCCCATTATCCGTCCTGACTGCCAACGGATAGCCGCGAAATTGCGCCACCTGATCCAGCATGCGCGTGACGTATTGGCCAGACATCGAGAAATCTACCGCAACCTGCACCGCCTCGTGGCTGAAGTCATCGGCTACCGTCAGGCATTTCAAGCGTCGGCCACAGGCTAACTGGTCGCTGACAAAATCCATGCTCCACACCTCGTTCAACTGCGTGGCCGCCTGCAGTGGCGTACGCACGCCAGTGAGCTTGCGCCGGCGGTTGCGTCGCCTGACGGCCAGGCCTTGCTCGCGGTACAAGCGGTAAACCCGTTTGTGATTGATGCCAGGGAATTCGTGACGCAGCAGATCATGTACCCGCCGGTAGCCAAAACGGCGGCGTGTCTGCGCGATCTCGACGATGCGAGCCGTCAGCTGACACGTCAGCGCATCCGCCTGTGGCGGATGTCGCCAGGCATCTCGGGAGAGCCCCACAAGCCGGCAGGCGCGGCGCTCTGAGAGCGCTAATCCACTGCTCAACATCACGCTAATGGCCTGCCGCTTAGCCTGCGGGGCTAACGCTTTACCCCGAAGGCGACCTTGAGGGCTTCGATGTCGAGATGGGCCTCGGCCAGCAACTTCTTGAGACGGGCGTTCTCGGCCTCCAGATCTCGGGCGCGCTGAAGCTCGGCGACATTCATGCCGCCGTATTTACTGCGCCACTTATAGAAGGTGGCCTCGGAGAAACCGCCCTGCCGGCAGACCTCTTTGATGGCCATGCCCAGTTCGGCCTGCTTGAGAAAGCCAATGATCTGTTCTTCGGTGAATCTGCTCTTCTTCATGTCCGTCATTCTCCTTCAGTGACGGACTTCTCTCTACTTTTGATTGGTAAGGCCTAAGGGGTGCAGATCAGCGGACCTGAGCCTAGATAAGCAAAACCCGCGAATTGGCCAAATCAGATGTATTCGATTACATCAAAGCTTTTTACAATCGAACTAGCCGCTATAGTTACTTGGGTGCATTAGTCGCGAGGCCTTTTGGCGGGCTTCGGCATGAGGCAGAAATTTGGCTAAGGTACGGGACAGTCTACTTATCACGGCAATAAGCCTCTCCTGAAACCACGATTAAGCAATCGCGCAAGCTATTCAACCCCTTCAAGCCCGATTGATTTCCAGGGCCAGCACGTAATATATATTTGTTATTATCCCGGATAAAAACAATGCCTTTTTGATCATCGAGGCCAGCCCCACGGTAAACCATACTGTCGAGATCAAATTGCATTTCAAGTTGATAGTGATCATTGCTCGGGGTGATATTCAAATACATGCCTTCCACTCCTAGCCACTTCCCCGCCCAATCAATATGTTTCAAATCGCTAGCTTCGACAGGAAGCATCAACGCGCCGCAAGTTATTTCCATCGCAATAAAAACTAATTTGTTAATATATGTTGTTGTGTTTTTTGATACAAAACAATATTTTTTCATTAGCTGATACCGTGGCAAATAGTAATTTTTGCGCAAAAACTAAAGAATGGCAAGCAATGTTACATGAACAAATTAGTTTTCGCGAAGTGTAGCATTTGCATGCTACCATTTCTTGGAAAAATACCACCTTCTTATAGCTTTTCTGTGTCAGAGACTAGAGGGAGGTTTAGAAATATTTAGGAAAGTAGGTACGATTCAGCAAATTAAACATCGATTCAATTATTTTAAATAACTGACCAAAGATTTTACAATTAAATTAAAAATGCGCAATGTAAACATCGCGCATCAGGTTTTTAAAACTTATAAGCAACACCGATTTTAAATAAATCAATTTTAACGTCACCCACTGGGGTATACTCATACTCAGCACGCACGTTAAAGTTTTTTGTCAGCTTATAGTAAACACCCAAACCGATTCCAGGTTTTACTAGAGTCGATGTTTCAGAGTTATTTTCAACCCTAATACGTTGCTTCAACTGGTTAAGACTTAGTTTGCCATAAAGGTTAATAGTATCGGAGACTGGGATCGCACCGAGGAAAGCAAAACGCCATGCATCTAGCTTTATGCTCCGATTTGTTTCTTTAGAACTTTTTACCAACTCTCCATTTTCATCCCTAATTTCTTGTTTGTTTTTATTTTTATACTCACCTAAATAAGCATAAGATAGCTCTATCGCAAAGTTTTTATTAAAGCCATAACCTGCGCCTAGCTCGGCAATAGAACCAGCAGACTTATTGTCAAAGGTTAATGCACGAATTTCCGGTATGTATTCATCATTAACGATTAGATTTTTATGCGAAATCTGTTCATTCTCAAGTTTTGAGACATTGAGCCCTGTATTACTAAAAACATAAATACCATTATCAGAAGCTTGTGCGCAAATGGCACACGTAGAAATGTAGAATGCAGCTAAATATTTTTTATGATATCTAAGAGTTAATTTTAACTAGAACGCAACTTCATAATATCAAAAACCTCCGTTCTAGCAATAATGGATCACTTAAATAAATATTTAAACCATATTCGTATAAATACAAAAATAAACGCCGTTGGCATGGCGGCGAAATTCACTTAGCTAGGTGACTTGCTTCCCCGAAACAGAGCCATCCGAAACTTAGTAAATTTCGTCTTGTACGAGGAGAACGGACTTGAAGAAACGGTTCACGGAAGAACAAATTATCAGGTTTCTCAACCAGGCCGAAGCCGGCGTGACGGTGACGGAATTGTGCCGGCAGCATGGCTTTAGCGATGCCTCGTTCTACAATTGGCGGGCTAAGTTCGGCGACATGGAGGTTTCAGATGCCACGGGGCTGAAGGAGCTCGAAACCGAGAATGCTCGGTTGAAGTGCTTGCTGGCCGAGGCTATCTTGGACGCCGAGGCACCCAAAGTCACACTTGGGATAAAGCATTAACCCTGCAGCAGAAGTGTGAGGCGGTGCAGCGGATGCGGAAGATGACCCCTATCTCGGAGCAACGGGCCTGTCGGCTGGTGGGGTTGTCACGCAGTGTCCATGTCTATCAAGCACGGACAACGGTTAGGCTGACTCCAACGGTCAAGTAGGCATGCACCATTCGCGTCTTGGATAATGGCTTTTTCGCATCCAGCAATTATCTCAGGACAAAAAGATCGTGAACAGACTCAAAGAGCCACTAACAAAATTTCTCGATAAAGCGTAAGTAAATCAGGCAACAAGCCAGCTTCAACATAATGCGTATCGAGCCGACGTTCAAAACGAATACGCAACTTGCCAAAACCCGCCAGCCACGCGTGCCTTCACTTAACCACCCAGCGATACCACCCAAGCTTCTCGCTATTTTCAACGCTTCGACGAGCAATTCGGGCCTGGATGCCTCGTCGTCGAAGGTAGTCGTAGCCTTGTCGGGGTGTAGCCGGTCATGCTGTTTCTGTAGCTGGCCCGGTAAACCGGGGATGGCCGGGCTGGCATCGATCAATGACTCAAACACTATTGAGTCATGCTGGTTGGCACCAGTAATACACAGCGCCAATGGCAGGCCACGGCGATCTACGACGATGTGCCGTTTGCTACCGCGCTTGCCCCAGTCGGTGGGGTTAGGCCCAGCTTGCAGGCTCCTCGGAGGGGGCTGGCGACACTCGCCCCGTCGATGCTGGCACGACTCTAATCAATTTGGACGCATTGTCGAAGCTACGTACCAGATGAAGCTGCTCCCAGATATCTTGGAGCTGCTAATCCCGTAGTCGTCGCCAGCAGGTCATGCCGTTGCCGAAGCCCAGCTCCTGTGACAGGTCCTCCCATGGGATACCCGTGGTGAGGACAAATAGGATGCCGTTCAGAGCGGACCGATCATCCAAACGGGTACGGGTTCACAAGGTCATTGAAAGTTGCCAGTAAGTCATTTCCGTGCCGAAGCCCAATTCCTGACGTAGCTCCTCCCATGGAACACCCGCGGTGAGGGCAATTTAGGATGCTGTATAGAGCGAATCAATCATCCAAACGAGCATGGGCCTTTACCACGACAGTGAGCTATCATGGTAAGCAGCAGTTATTACAATTTCCATAGCTTCTGTGAAACAAGTAGGTGTCATACCCGTCTGACAAGCTTTGGCACCAACTTGTCCTGTCGTTTTTTTTAGTGGCTTTAGCGTCTGGCCCGCCGCCCCCCAAGTTTGTTTTGGTTTACATATATTTTGATATTTATTTTTCAAATATAGCTTTTTTTGGGTTTAAATCTCTCACTATGCTCTGCATAGTTATTTTGTTCACTTAAATTTAAATTCCCGGCAATGCATTTATCTTTTTTTGCCTTAGAAATTATTTCAGCCTCCACTTCAACATACAACAATCTTAACTCTGTCAAAGTCATAGAAGATAAAATTTTTTTTGCTTCCATACAAACCTCAAATAAAATCATTTTTACACCACTCAAAAACTCTATTTAGCATAGAGATCAATTATTTCTTCTCTATTAACCCTGTAGAAATTGCATATTGATATAATTCGTAATCATTTCTTAATCCCAGCTTTCTCATTGCTATACTTTTTTGAGAGCTGATAGTCCTATCACTTCTATTTAAACGGCGCGCTATGCTTACAAGTGTTAATCCTTGAGCACAAAGCCTTAAAACCTCTAGTTCTCTTTTGGATAGTTTTATTCCTCCACTATCTTCGCCTGTTGAGCCGACACTAAAAAGCTGACTAATACTAGGGGAAATAAAGGATCGCCCATTAACAGCACTGATAATCGCTGCATGTAAATAATCCAAGGGATCTTTTTTACTAACAATTGTTGATATTCCAAATTTTATTAAACTAGCGATAATGCCAGGGTTGTCCATTGTAGTAAAAAGTACTAGTGCTTTGTCCGCATGTTTCATACGCAACTGCTTAAGCATCTCCATTCCATCCGTCTGTTTTTGATCTCCTGGCATAGAGTAATCAACAACTATTACATGACATTCTTTTTCTTTTAGCAACCCAAATAAGATAGTCGAATTTTCAGCCAATCCAACAACTTTCATTTGAATATCTCGCTCTATCATGCTTTGCAAACCATTAGACACGATAGGGTGATCATCTGCGACTATTATTTTGATCATATGTTTTACCTTTAAAAAACACAATTAAAAAATCAGCCGACATTTACTTCTCCACTAGCAATGCAATTATGTTTTCTTTAAGACTTTCCCAATCTGCCCTTTTAACAAAGCTATTAGATATCTGCGACTTTTTCAATAATTTTTCAGCTTGGATTGCGGTGGTAGACGCTCCCATCACAGACAAAGCCCCTACCAGTGAATGCAATCTCGAAATAAAACAGCTTTGATCATTTGCCGATAATGCTGCATCTAAAAACAATATATCTTCTTTAAGCGCAGCAGATGTTTTTTCGTCGAAATTAAAACCTTGATTTATAATTTGCGTTGGCACAAACATGTTTTCAGAGATGGTTTTTAATATCCCTGCCAATTGATCTAGATTTAATGGCTTAGAAAAGCACGATGACATACCAGCTTTTTCTGCCTCAAATTGAACCTCTTCATTTAAATCGGCAGTCATCCCATAAACAGGCGGGGCTGGATCAAGGCTTTGAACTAGCGCAGATAACTCAAAGCCATTCATGACAGGCATATGAATATCTGTTAGGATTAGATCAATTTTTTTCTTGCTCAAAACTGACAAAGCTTCTTTGCCATTACCAACAATAAAAACTGTTTGATTTAGCAGTTCCAACTGCTGTTTAATTATTTGCTGGCTAATTACATGATCCTCTGCGACTAACACTTTTAAAGATTGGTTAACTTTAGAAAAATCTTTTTTCACTTCACTACTTGATTCTAGTAAATCTAATCCAGCTGCAACTCGGATGCTTTGTACAATGGCTTCTCGAGAGAAAAAAGAAACATAAATTGGATTTTCATTCCAGTCAGGTTGCAAGGGCGCATTTTGAGATAATACGATATCAACTTCTTTCTCCCTGTATTCTTTTTTTTCATCACAAAGAAGCACGTCTAAATCATTTGGTATATCGTTAGAATTGATTAATACAGCAAAAGCACCAAAAGACTCCAGTAATTCCTTTACATAATATTGAAACTCAAAATCATTAGATAACAGTAACCCGACAGATATACCCTGTAATTTTTTTTCAACTTGCCCTGTTTGCATTTCCGCAGGAATAGATACAGTTACTGATGTACCAAGCCCAACTTCACTAAGTATTTTTAATTTGCCATGAAGCAACTCTGTTAATTTCGAGCAAATCGACAGCCCAAGCCCAGTTCCAGGGTGGTAATTTTGAAGCTCGTTTTCTATTTGCACAAATGGCTGAAATAGCTTTTCTTTTTCTTGAGGTGAAATCCCTATTCCAGTATCTGCAACTTTTAAATAAATAATACCATCACCATCTGACTCTTTATGAAAGTTTAAAAAAACTGCAACGCGCCCTTTTTCAGTGAATTTAATAGCATTACTAAGTAGATTATTTATTATTTGCTCAAAGCGCATTTGATCTATAGAAACTTCTGCAGGAAATTTTGGATCTATAAAACAAAATATATCCAACGCTTTATTTTTTGCCATATGTAGTAGCCGTTGCACGCACATCTCAACTACAGTCCTAGCATCACACAGTTCTTTCTTAATCGAAATAGAACCAGCTTCTAGTTTACTAAAATCTAAAATATCGTTAATAAGGGCATATAACATTAAAGATGATTGAGCAACTAGATCTAATTGATTTTTTTGTGCTTTTGTTAATGTGGAATAGCTCAACAACTCCAAGCCATTTATTACACTTCCTAGCGGGGTTCTAATCTCGTGGCTTATTGTCGCCAAAAATAATGATTTCGCTTTATTTGAAGCATCTGCTTTTAGCGCCAATGTATTTAACGCTTTTTGTTTTTTTATAATTTCGCTAATGTCGCGTAAAACACAAAAAATAGCAGGAAAGTTGTCTTGTTTAATTTCGACAGCCTTAACTTCCCAAACCACTTCTTCATTAAGCAATGTTTGAAAAGTAATTTGACCAGTATAAGTTTGGTTGGATATTTTATTAAGTTCGTCAGCTATTTTAATAAAAAAATAGTTTTTTTCTGTCTCTGTTATATTTTTTAAAAACTCTTTAGCAGAAGCATTTGACTTGAGCTCTTTATTACTATTTTTTTCAAAAACATATAACCCAACTGGTGCAAGCTGGAACAGCTTATCATTTAAAATTAAGGTATCTTCCAAAAGCTTAGTACTAATTAAACTTGGCTTTAGTATTTTTTTTTCTATTAATATAGCAAAGACTAACAAAATTAGAGAAATTAGCAGAAATATCAAAAACAACCAATGTATTCCGGCTTCTGCTCCGTGCTTAATCAAATCAAGATTTTGAGTATAACTCAACCTCCAGCCGTATGGCTGGAGGGTTGTTTCTATACTATAATTCTTTAGTTTTTTATTTAAGTATGCATCTATTTTTTCTACGAAATCAAAAAACAAGTAAAAATTATTTTGCGAATTACTTTCTGGTGAAACGTTACTTTTTTAGAAAGGGTATATCCTGAGTTAGGTGAAACTAAGGACAAAAGACCATGATGTAAATCTACTCCACGCCAGATGGAATCCGCAGAAAAATCTATCACTAAATAAGCATCTACTCCACTTTTTGAATGGATTGCTGTCATCATAGTGATTTTTGATAACCCAGTCATTCCTATATCTGGAGGAAAGCTTACTACACTATTAGGATGATCAATAAAATATGAAATATTTTCATTTGATTTATAAGTGTCACTTAACTTCTTTAAAAGTATTTTTTTTTCGCTGTCGTTTTTTGCTATTTTTTTACCTTGCTTTATATAGAAAGGGAAAAAAACAACGTCGCCACTATTAATATCCAATAAATACATATTTTGAATATACTTAAACCTATGTTCTTCTACTCCATAGATAAAAAATACCATGGCAGCAAAAGCATCTAAATCATTGCTTTGGTTTTTTATACTTTTTTCTTTGAGTATTAAAGGAAAAAATGCGTACCCAGATTTTTCTGCTTTTTCAATCGTTATATTTTTTTTAATTAGATGAACAGGTGCAAATTTACTTGCATTAAGTTCTTCCAAAGTGTATTTAAAGCTAAGTATAGCGTTTTCTCTCTGCTCTAGGTTAGATTTGATTTTTTCTTCATATGAAATAAATTGCTTTTCTAAAGAATGCTTTTGTTGATTATTTTCTTGCTTCAAAATATAAATCAAGGACAAAAAAAGCAACAATGAAAATACTGCACATATCCAGTACGCAGATGTGCGCATTATATTTATATTTTCATAAATTTTATTTATCATGGCTGCGTCAGCTAAATTTTGACCTAGATATATTAATATTAGCAAAAATTTTTTTGCCGGCAATAAAATTTTTTACAACTACAAAAACGACTACACAAACCGCTTTTTAAGTATTCCCTGAACGACAAGCTTGAGATTTTCTTTATAATTAAATTTTATTTAGGAATTTTGGTTGATCATATGGGCCATGCTGTGAACAATTACTTTGTTAAGAGCTGTCATCAAAAATCTATTTTTAAAGTACAAGAGCTAGAAGAGCTTGATAAGCTATTAAAACAGTCAGAGCTCTTCGAAACAAAATCCGGTTTAAAGGCAATTCAAGCCTTAAAAAAATGCGTTGATCATTCAGCTGGAAATAAATATATATACTTAACGCAATCTGAAAAAAATGTGATAATGACAGCCATTCGTAAATTACTCGGCTAACTTGCTCCTTATAGCTTGCCCTTATTTGGGTTTTGCGATCCTAAGAGTTTAGGCTTGTCAAATGTGTTAGTAACAATGAAATCTCTTGTTTAGTCAAGAAAACAACACTATCATTTTGAAATGTTGTACCTGTCGCAACTTTATAAATTACTTTAGTTCCTTCAGAGGTGAGCGCAACTGGTTTGAATTTTTGATGGCCCGATCTTAATATCGCATCAGATAGGTATAAAAGCTTTGCAGATATATACCCCCCTTCATCGGCAATAACTTCTAGTTGTTTTTTTAAAACCATTAAGATTAAATCATTTGATTTTTTATGCATTTTATTACTTAATAAAAAATAAAAAAAAGGGAGGCAACGCCTCCCTTAAAGTGGGGACTAACTACTACAAGGGAGATGATCCAAGATTTAGTCTGCTTAGCATGTTCGCAAGCATTACAATAATTATTGTCTTTTTCTCGCAAAAAAAAATCGGTGAACACTTAAATTTTCCTGGACTGTTCAGTGAATCGCCCTGACCTTCCCCCCGGCAGGTATACCAAACATAAGAAAGCTAAAGGAGCCTCTCGTGCGGAAGGCTCGATATACCAGAGCACAGATCATTGCCATCCTTAAGGAAGCCGAGGCCGGCTTCCCAGTAGCTTAGCTGTAGCGTAAGCACGGTATCTCCGATGCGACGTTCTACAACTAGCGCAGTAAGTTTGACGGCATGGAAGTGTCGGAGGCCAAGCGCTGAAGCAGCGAGGGAGGGACTGAACAAGTCCTCAGCCTTCCCATAAATCACATTCAACCCCAACCTGACTCAGGACGCCGCCATGCGACAGTAACTGACCTTCACCGATCTCGAATTCGCCACCAAGAAAAAACGCATCCACCGCGAAATCCTCCTGGCCAAGATGGATCAGGTCATGCCTTGGGCTCAGCTCGAAGCGGTCATCGCTCCGGTTTACCCCAAGCCCGGCAACGGTCACCGACCCTACCCGTTGTCCGCCATGCTGCGCGTCTACTGCCTACAGCAGTGGTACAGCCTGTCCGATCCCGCCATGGAGGAAAGCTTGTACGAGATCGCCTCCATACGCCAGTTCGCCAGCCTCTCCCTGGATGCCATCCCAAACGAAACTACCCTGCTGAACTTCCGCCATCTTACGGAGAAGCACCAGCTGACCCACGCCCTGTTTGCTGCCATCCATCAGCATCTCTGCGACAAAGGGCTGATGTTGAAGCAAGGTACCATCGTCGATGCCACTCTGATCCACGTGCCCAGCTGGACCAAGAATGCCCATGGCAAGCGCGATCCGGACATGCATCAAACCAGGAAGGGCAATCAGTGATACTTTGGCATGAAGACCCATATCGGCGTCGATGCCCAGTCCGGCCTGGTGCATCACGTGGCCGGCACCGCCCCCCATGTGGCGGATGTCACGGTGGTCCATCTGTTGCTGCACGACGAGGAGGTCGATGTGTTTGGCGACGCCGGCTTTACTGGCGTGCACAAGCGAGCCGAACACCAATTGTGAGCATTGCGCTGGTGGATCGCAATGAGGCCCGGCCAGCGCAAAGTGCTGACCGATTCTGCCGATGACCGGCAGATCCAGCTGGGAGAAACGGTCATAGCCAAGATTTGGGCCAAAGTGGAGCATCCGTTTCGGGTCATCAAGCAGCAGTTTGACTACCTGAAAACACGCTACCTCGGTTTGAAGAAGAACACCGCACAACTGATGACGCTGTTCGGGCTGGCGAACATCTGGTTGGCGCGAAAGGGCTTACTGGCGGGTGGCTGAAAGGGAGATGACCAGAGACGTCCGGTCATCCTCATGTCGGGCGGTCTGAAATCAGCGGATTTATAGCAGTTGAAGTACCTGCGAGAAATTGCATTTCTGTTCGCGCGGCCGCTTGTTCAGCCCTTCCCTAGAGGAAGAAAACGCCCAGCTGAAGCGCTTGGTAGCCAACCAGGCGCTCGAAATCGAGATGCTGAAAGAAGTGCTTGAAAAAACTAAGTAGGCCTGCTGCTCGGTGTGCAGCGGCCAAGCAGTTGATGGCTCGCCACCGGATCTCCGAGCGAGTCGATGGACTTCGCCGTCGATATCCTATGGAATGGCAGGCGGATTCGGACCCTGACAGTGATCGATACCTGGGACTGGGAAGCCGTCTGGATTGATGTGGATCATTCCCTAATCTGCTTGAAGTCCGGCTGAAAATTGAGGCTTGACGTCTCGATTACAACGCCGCCCGGCCACATAGTGCTCTACAAATGTTAATTTACACAAAATTCAGTACACGCTCCTCCTCCGACTTCACTGCCGCGGCATCGAAGTGGAGCGAGTCAAGTACGCCCCACCCCGTTACACACTATTCAAACCTTGCTCATCAGGTGCCACCCTTCACCGTAGGGGCACTCATACACACTAAGCAAGGTTCCTTGCTTTCGTTCCAGAATGAGAGCACGTAACTCGACAGCATCTTCTGAGGCGTAGGCCTGCTTCGAGCAGTCGTGGCAGTAATGTCCGGGTGTGTACCTATTAGCCGGGCACAAATGCCAGGATCCTCACCGGTCGCAATGGTAGGGAACCGCGCGGTTGCCATAGGTTTCGAGAGCATGAGCGCGCCATCTTCGGCCCATTGTCGATTTGGGTAGCCTAGACCAAATCGCCACATTTTTCGTAGTCACGGAAAAGTCAACTCAACCTCTCAAACCTGTCGTTCACCTCAGCGAGACCGAATGGCCGAAAAGGCCGATGAACAGACTCTAGGCTACGTCGAGCGTCAGCAGTGAACCTCTCAACTAGATGGCCACTACTAGTCGAAAGACTAAGTACTTTACACAAGCGATCTTTACTACGCCGTCTTCTCATGACGATTTTCCCCAGATAAATCATCAGCATGATGAACAATTTACTGATATATAGTTCCGGTTACCGTTCTGACTTCGCCTAACAGTACGTTACAGCGGATGCCTAAAATCGCTCGACGCTCTGAATTGAGCGCATCGTTCGGCCGCCGTTGAACTAAATGTTGAGGGCAGCATTTCAATTCACACCAGCCGCACTTTGAGCAGAAGATTTAGCGACTCCGTATGTCCGCAACAGGCCGGTCACCTGCTGTCGGTTCTGGCCTTCGAAGCCAATCCCGGGATCAATGCAAGACCCGCACGCTGAGGTGCTAAGCCTGATACTTGTCGCCGTCAATACTTAGAACCTTGGCCTCTGGCCCCTATCCAGTGCCAGCAGGTGAACTTTCAATCAGCTCGGCGCATCCTTTGGGTTGCCGAGCTTTTTCTCGCGGGGAAATCCATCGCCAACAAGAAAATGCCCCACGACCAAAAGATATTAGGTCATTGTCATAAAACTACAGCGAAAGCGAAAATATGTTTAGTCGCAGCTTATGGCGGCAAAAGTCGCAGCTTATGGTGGCAAAGTCGCAGCTTATGCTGTCACTCACAGGGCCATTGTCGTCAATCAACCCGTCTAAAGCTCAACCGCAAGCGCCTACGTGACCGCAGGCGGTGCAAAACTCGCAGCCATCCTTCTTGATCAAGGCGTGGTTGCCGCACTCCGGGCAGGGCTTGCCCGGCACCTGTTTCAAGGCGGCGCTGGCTTCCGGGCTGAACAGGTCGCTTTGCTCAGGCACCATCACTCCCATCTCTTCCAGCGGCACGCCCTCCTCGGTCAACACTCCCAGCATCGCGTAGCGATGGATGATCAGTTGCGCCAGATAGGCGACGGTGGACGGCCAGCTCTGCGACTTCTCCACGCCGGGGATGCGGGCGAAGAAATCGCCCTGCGGCTCGGCGTAGCTCAGCAGCTTCCGCAGCTTGAGGCCGATCCAGGCCGGGTCTATCACCCGCATGTCCAGGCTCAGCATCTTGCACAGGCCGTCCAGCTCTCGCGGGTAAGCGCCGGCCAGCCACATCGAATACGGTCGGCGCTGGCCGTTGGGCAGCACCAGTTCCTTGATGAAGAGCACAAAGTCGTCGCCGGTTTGCGGGTTGCTGACGTCCACCGACCAACTCATGGTGCCGTCGGTTCCGGATTTAGGCTCCTTGCGCGCGAACAGCGCGTCCATCACCGGCGTCGGCTCGTTTTGATCCGCCGGCAATGCCCCTAGTTGCTCGACGCGGTGGCGCACCACCTGGCCCAGGGCCGCCGAGGCCGAGGTGGCGTAGACGGTGCGCTCGCCCAGGTCGAACACATAGCGTTTGTCGCCGTTGGTGTGCGACAACGCATCCAGCTTGGCGGCCAGCCAGCCGTGATCGCGGCAACGCATGTCCATGGACAGGGTTTTGGCCACCGCGCCCAGCCCGCGTTGTTCCTCGGTGGCGTTGACCCAGCATTCAAACGGCGACACTCGGCCGTTCTCCACATGGCCCACCACCACGGCGAAGTCGCCGGCGTCCCCTTCCACCATGAACGTCCACGACGGGTTGCCTTCCTTCAGCTTGGGCCGGTTAGGCCACTTCAAGCTGGACAAGGCCGGCGTCGGCGCGGTGTTGAGCACCACGCGGCGGTCCGGATCGCCGTCGCCGCTTCCGGACAAGTCCTGCGGCGTGGCGGCGCTGGGCTTGGCCGGCTCCACCGACAACACCGAACCCAGCACGCTGTTGGGCCGGTAGGTGGTAATCCCTTTCAGTCCGGCGCGCCAAGCTTCCAGATACAGGCTTTCGAAATCGTCGAACGGATAATCGCCCGGCACGTTCACCGTCTTGGAGATGGCGGTGTCGATATAGGGCGCCACCGCCGCCACCATGCGCATATGGTCCAGCGCGCTCATTTCCAGCGCGGAGACGAAGTAGTCCGGCAGGGCGTTGGTGTCCCCGCCCTGCATCCGGTAGACGCGGTAGGCGTGGTCTTCCACCAGATATTCCTGCTGGCTGCCGTCGGCCATGCGCTTCTTGCGGGTATAGAACCAGGAGAACGGCGGCTCGATGCCGTTCGAGGCATTGTCGGCGAAGGCCAGCGAAATGGTGCCGGTGGGCGCGATGGACAAGAGGTGCGAGTTGCGAATGCCATGCTTGCGGATGCGCGCCTTGATCGCCTCCGGCAAACGGCTGGCGCAATGCGGAGCGGCCAGGTAGGCGTCGGCGTCGAACAGCGGAAAACCGCCTTTCTCGATGGCGAGATCCACGGAGGCGTCGTAGGCGGCGTCGCGCATCGCCTCGGAAATGCGGCTGGCGAAACGGCGGCCCTCCTCGCTGTCATAGCGTATCTTCAGCATGATCAGCGCGTCGCCCAGGCCGGTGAAGCCCAGGCCGACGCGGCGCTTGGCCTGGGCCTCGCGCTGCTGCTCCTCCAGCGGCCACACGGTCAGGTCCAGCACATTGTCCAGCATGCGCACCGACATGCGCACCACTTTCTCGAAGCTCTTGAAATCAAAGCTGGGCTTATCGCCAAACGGCTGGCGCACATGGCGGCACAAATTGATGGAGCCCAGGTCGCAGCAGCCGTAATCCGGCAGCGGCTGCTCGCCGCAGGGGTTGGTGGACTCAATCACCTCGCAATAGGACAGATTGTTGTCCTGGTTGATGCGGGTCATGAACAGCACGCCCGGCTCGGCGTGGTCATAGGTGGAAGCCATGATCTGCCGCCACAGTTCACGCGCCGGCACGGCGCGGTAGACCCACAGGCCGTCCTCGCGCTGGTAGCTGCCGGGGAAGGCGTCGGACGAGGGCTCCACCGCGTGGGTCAGTTCCCAGGCTGCGTCCGCTTCCACGGCGCGCATGAAGTCGTCGGACACGCCCACCGAGATGTTGAAATTGCGTAAATCGCCCTGGTCCTTGGCGTGGATGAATTCCTCCACGTCCGGGTGAGAAATATCCAGCACCCCCATCTGCGCGCCGCGACGCGCGCCGGCGGACTCCACCGTCTCGCAGCTGCGGTCGAACACCCGCATATAGGACACCGGGCCGGACGCGCGGCTGTTGGTGCCCTTGACCCGCGCGCCCTTGGGGCGGATGCGCGAGAAGTTGTAGCCGACGCCGCCGCCGCGGCGCATGGTTTCCGCGGCCTGCAGCAGTGCCTCGTAAATGCCCACCTTGCCGTTTTCGGTTTCGGACACCGAATCCCCCACCGGCTGCACAAAGCAATTGATCAAGGTGGCGCGCAAATCGGTGCCGGCGGCGGAATTGATGCGGCCGCCGGGAATAAAGCCGTTTTCCAGCGCTTGATAGAACAGCGGCTCGAAACGCGCCGGGTCGCTTTCCAGCGCCGCCAGCGCCTTGGCCACGCGCAGGCGCACTTCGCTCACGCTGTGTTCGCCGTTCTTGGCGTATTTTTCCAGCAATACCTCGCGGGAGATATCCTGCTCGGTCATGGCGGCGATGTTTTCCTGCTTCATGGTTCCCGGTTCCTCTTGAATTGCGGCTTGCGGCGGCCAGGGCGGCCCCCTTCCAGCATGCAATGGACCGTGTGAGCCGCAAAAGGTTTCGACACGTCCAATACGCAACATCTGGAAAAGAAAAACGGCGTATTACACTATATGTAGTTACGCCGTTCGTTGACACATATCAAGCGCTATTCCACCCCGCCGCCGTTTTTCCCTATTGTCATGGGCAAAAACACGACGCGCGGCCGTCGCCTCACGGCGTCTTCAGTTTCACCTCCAGCGGCACGCCGTCGCGGCCGGCGGAGACCTTGACCGGCTCGCCCAACTGGATGCGTTCCTGCAGGGCCGGGTCGGTCTTGATCATGGCCGCGCGCGCATTGGCGGCGCGTTGCTTGGCCAATTGCTGCAGGCTGGCGTCGGTGATGTTCTGCGCGGCGATCAACTCGTCCCGCAGCAGCTTGCCCAAGGCCGCTCCGGACGGTCCGCCCGGCTTCAGCGTGTGGCCCAGCAGCTTGAAACGGCCGATCTGCTTGCCGTACACCGATTTCACCGCGGACAGGATTTCGCCGTCCTGCATGTCCGGCTGCGGCAGCGGCTCGCCGGCGCCCAGCTGATGACCGGCGGCGGCGAAGATCGCCAGATCGGTTTGCGCGCGCGCCATCTCCTTGCGGTCCGCGTTGGCGTTGTAGCCGCCGCTGATCGACAGCATCAGCTTGGGCCGCTTCACCATCAGCCCGGCCACCTTGACCAGCTTCTCGCGCTCCGGCGGCGTCACATTGGCCTCGCCGGCCACGAAGCGGATATCGTCGAAGCCCTCGCCGCCCAGCAAGGCGCCCAATGCGCGGAACGGCGCGGTCACCACCTTGGTCACCACGTTGACGATGGCTTTCCAGATGATCTTGCCGTAGCTGAACTGCGGATCGTCCAGGCTGCCGGCCACCGGCAAGTCCAGATCGATGCGTTTATCGCTGTCCTCCAAAATAGCCACCGCCAGCCGCAACGGCAGCCGCGGGCCCTTGTACTCGCTGTCCGACAGCTCGTCGCCCAGTTGCAGGGAATCAATCACCACCCGGTTCTCGCCCTTGAGCTGGCGTTGCTCCAGCAGGTAGCGCAGATCCACCGACAAGCGGCCGTCCTTGACCTGCCAGCCGGCGAAGTTCATCGAATACGGGTTCAGCGTGCCCATGGAGATATTGCGGAAGGCCAGCGTGATGTCGGTGTTGTCGGTGGGCGCCAGCGGCGACAGCGCGCCGCGCACCTTGACGTCGCCAAACTGGTCCACGTCGCCGTCCAGCGTGATGTTGCCGCGCCGATTGGCGCGGGTGGACAGGTTCTGGATGGAGCCTCGCAGATTGTGCATATCGGTGGCGAAGTCCGGTTTCATGCCGTGGTCGGCGAACTGCACCCGGCCTCCCTGCACGTGAATGGACCTCACCTCCACCAACGGCAGCGGCCCCGGCTTAGCCTTGGGCGCGGCCGGCTTGGCGCCCCCTTGGCCGGCAAACAGCCGGGCCACGTTGAGCTCGCGTTTCTCGTCCAGCACTAGTCGCCCCGCCGGCGCTTGCAGCCGCACATCGTTAATCGCCACTTTCAGCGGCATGCCTTGGGCGCTGAGGCCGCGTACTTGCAGATCGCGCCAGCCCAGCAAGGGCAATTTCTCGCCCGGCTCGTATACCGCCAGCCGCGTCACGCCGGCTGAGCCGCCCACACGCCAGCCGCGCGCGCCAACATCCAGGTTCAAATCCGCCGACAGCGCGCCGCCGCCAAAGCGCAGCGGCGTGCCGCTCAAGGCGTAGGGCGCCAACGGCGCCAGCTGCACCCCGTCAGCGCGCAACTTGCCCTTGAGCGCCCCGGCGGAGGCGTCGATATCGGCCTTGGCCGCCAGCTTGCCGCCGTTGAGCTTGCCGGCCAAGTCCACCGCCAGCCGCTGGCCGTCGTCCACTTCCACCATGCCGCCCAGGCCGGACAAGGCCACGCTCACCGGCTTGGGCAGGCCGCGGTCGGTCCAGCTCAACTGGCTGTCGCGCAACTCCATTTCCGGATAAGAGAATTTCCAGGCCGGCGCCGCCTCGCTCTGAGCGCGCGTCGGCGCGGGGACCGGTTTGGCACGGCCAGCGGACTCGAACAAGCGGGCCAGATTGATCTGGCCGGCGCGGTCGCGCTCCACCTTGGCCTCAAGGCCGCTCAGCGTCAGCTTGCCCGGCTCGATGCGGCGGCCTTGTTGCAATAACTGGCTGGACGCCAGTTCCGCGCTGGCCATGCTCAAAACCGGTTCCGCGCCTTGCGCGCCCAGCTTAAGCTCGTCCAGCCGCGCCAGCATGCCCGTCAGCGCGAAGCCATGGTCCGGCGACAAGGCGAAGCGGCCGGACAACAGCGGCAGCTTGGCCTCCAGCGCCAGCGGCTGGCGGAAACCCTGATCGGCGTAACTCACGCGCCAGTTGCGCAGCTTGATCGCCTCGATGTTCACCAACCACGGCAGCGGCGCTTCCGCCGGCTGAGGCTTGGCGACGGCCGGCGCGGCCGGAATCGCCTTTTGCCAATCCACCGTTCCGTCGCGGTCGCGCCCGGCCATCGCCAGGCCCTGGTCCAGCTCGATGGACTGCACTTTCAACATTGAACGCGCCAAGTCCAGCGCGCCGCCTTCGACGCGGACTTCCGGGATCGTCAGTTCGCTGCGGCCGCCCGGCGCTTTCAACGCGAAGCGCAGCAGGCTGGCGCGGAACGGCGACACCGTCAACTCCGGCGTTTTGCCGGACATTTCAAAATGGTAGCGCGCCGACACGGACAAACGGCCTTCCGGCGCGGCGGTGTTGAAATGTGGCTGCACATAAGGCCAGATCGAGGCCAGCGGCAGCTCCGCCATCTGCGCCTCGCCGTCGGACTTCAGCGGTTGCAGATTGATGCTGCCCTTCCAGTTGAAACGGGTGCCGTCGGTCAAGGCCGCCTGCATCGTGTAGCTGCCGTTTTCCGGCAGCGTGGATAGGTCCACCAGCGACAGATTGAGCGGCACCATGGTGAAGCGCTCGTCGCCGCCCAGCCGGTCCGACAACTGCGCCTGGCCGTTGCGGATGTTCAAGGCCTTGATCAACAGCCGCGGCAGCTTGTCCGATCCGCCTTCGGGCTTGGCCGGCCCGGCGGCGTCGGCGACGAAATGGGCCCAGTTCCACTGACCGGCACGGTTGCGCGCCAAGGCCAGCCTCGGTTCGTCCAAGGAAAACTCCTGAGCCTGCCAGCGGCCGATCAGTAGCATGGACGGGTCCAGGTTCAGATACGCCCGCTTCACCGCGAACAGCGGCCGGCCGTCGCCCTCGCTCAGTTTGAGATCCCTTATCTCCAGCGACATCTCCCAAGGCGTGATCTTCACCTCGCCCATGCTCAGCGTGCGGCCTATGCCCTGCGCCCATTTGGAGGCCGCGTCGCTGATCATGCCCGGCGCCAGCCAGCCCAGGAACCCCCAGAACAAGGCCAACAACACAATGGGGACCGCCGCCCAGCGCAGCCAGCGGCGGCGCGGTTTCGGCGATGGCGAGTTGGAATCTGAAGCGGGTCTTATCTGTTCGGTATCGTTTTCCATATCGTCTAATTCTAATACTCATAAAGAGGTCTTAACAGTCCCCGTGGCAGATTTCCCTGTTGCCGCAAACCAACAGCTGGCCAACATTCAGTCAATAATCATTGCGAATGTCCACACGCCGGTACTAGCATGCATTCGTTCAAAATATTGAACATTTCGAACCAAGAACGATCAATCCCATTCAAAACGGCATTGGCCGTTTTATCAAATCAGAGAGGAGCACCCGGATTGCCGATCCATCAATGGGCCCGATTCCAGCCCCGTCCCGCCTGCCCGCGCAGCCCCGGCTGCCGCACACTGGACCGTAGATTATTTTTAGTACAAGCGCAGCGGCCGCATACCTTGCGGCACAACGCCCAGCGCGACAGCAGCTCGGGCGCGCACACATGACAACAGAGGGTTTATGAATAACGCAGAACAAATCAACAAATGGTTGGACGACAATCGCATCACCGAAGTGGAATGCCTGATCCCGGACATGACCGGGCTCGCCCGCGGCAAAATCGTGCCGCGCCATAAATACAATCCGGCCGAAGGCCTGCGCCTGCCGGAAGCCGTGCTCTCCATGACCGTGACCGGGGATTACCCGGACCAGGACTTCACCTCCATCGCCGATCCCGACATGCGGCTGATCCCGGACGCCAGCACCCTGCGCCCAGTGCCGTGGAACCTGGAGCCCACCGCTCAGATCATCCACGATTGTGCCTTTTTCGACGGCCGCCCGGTGGACCTGGCGCCGCGCAACGTGCTCAAGCGCATCCTCAAACTGTACGAAGACGAAGGCCTCAAAGCCGTGGTGGCGCCGGAAATGGAGTTCTACCTAGTGGAAATCCAGCCGGACGAAGACATCCCGCTGCGCCCGCCGGTAGGCCGCACCAAACGCACCGAAGCGGGCATGCAGAGCTTCTCCATCGACGCCGTCAACGAATACGACGGCATCTTCGACGTGATGTACGACTGGTGCGAGGCTCAGGGGCTGGCACTAGACACCCTGATCCACGAAATGGGCACCGCCCAGATGGAAATCAATCTGGACCACGGCGACCCGCTGGCGCTGGCGGACCAGGTCTTCCTGTTCAAACGCACCGTGCGCGAAGTGGCGATCCGCAACAATATGTACGCCACCTTCATGGCCAAGCCGATGCAGGGCCAGCCCGGCAGCGCCATGCACCTGCACCAGAGCGTGGTGGACAAGGACAGCGGCAAAAACATCTTCAGCCTGAAGGACGGCCAGCCCTCGCAGAAATTCTTCCATTTCATCGGCGGTCTGCAAAACTATCTGCCGCCGGCCATGCCCTTCTTCGCGCCCTATGTGAACTCCTACCGCCGGCTGAGCCGCTACACCTCGGCGCCGATCAACCTGTCCTGGGGCTACGACAACCGCACCTGCGGTCTGCGCGTGCCGCACTCGGACCCTCAGGCGCGGCGGGTGGAAAACCGCCTGGCCGGCGTCGACGTCAACCCCTATCTGGCCATCGCCGCCAGCCTGGCTTGCGGTTACCTGGGCATGAAACAGGGCTTGATGCCGTCCGAACCGCTGACCGGCAGCGCCTACGAGCAGCCTCACCAACTTCCGCGCCACCTGGACGACGCCATCGACATGCTGCTCAAGTGCGAACCGCTAACCAACCTGTTCGGCGAACACTTCATCCGCACTTACAGCGCCATCAAGGAAGCCGAGTACCGGGAGTACTTTGACGTGATCAGCCCGTGGGAGCGTCGCTTCCTGCTGCTGCACGTTTGATCGGCGCTTAGCGCGTTTCTTAGAGCCCGTTCTAAAGTCTCGCGAGCAAGAGCGAGACAAGGCGAAAACCGCTGAGAAAGCGGAATGGTCAAGTGGTACATGAGCATTTCGAAGCGGCACTCACCGTGTCACGCCTCACAAAGCGCAGCAGATGATGAACAGACTCTTAGGCGCAGAACGCTCGCCGCCGGCCTCTCTTCCAGGCTGGCGGCTTTTCCGCCCCGGCGTCATCAAACTGTGCATTGACAATCCCCGCCCCAGAATATTCAATATGGCTAACCTAGGCCGATAGAGCATTCCATGCACCCAAGCCACCAGCCAGACCCCGTCCGCCCAGCGCCTCGCGCCGGGCTGAGCCTGAGCGAAACCCTGCGCCAGGTGCAACGCGACACCTCCCCAGACAACGACCACGACTACTGCCGCGCCTTGCACGACTTCGTGCGCGGCCATGTGCGCTTCGGCTTCAC
Organism: Chromobacterium sp. Rain0013; assembly: GCF_015291765.1. Lineage (NCBI taxonomy): Bacteria > Pseudomonadati > Pseudomonadota > Betaproteobacteria > Neisseriales > Chromobacteriaceae > Chromobacterium > Chromobacterium sp. Rain0013. Next base: position 2,588,424 of record NZ_CP031514.1, on the reverse strand, counting down.
CAGCCAGTTTGAAACCGTCACGCCGGAGCGCACGCTGGCCTTGGGACGCGGCCATTGCAACGCCCAGGGCGACCTGCTGCGCGCGCTGCTGACCACTGCCGGCATCCCGGCGCGGCTGCGCTTCGTGCGGCTGGACAAACGCATCCTCCGCCACGCCGTGCCCGCCCCGGTCTACCTGTGCCTGCCGGAACACCTGTTCCACGGCCTGATGCAAGCGCGGCTGGACGGCCGCTGGCTGCACAGCGACAGCTATCTGTTCGATCCCGATGGCTTCGAGCGTCAATACGCGCGCCTGCTCGCCTCCGGCCTGCCGCGCGGCTATGGACTGCGCCTGGGCGCGGACTGCCGCTGGAACGCGAACGCCGACAGCTTCTCCCAAGCCAGCGCCGACGACCTCCACGACGACGACCCGGTCTACGACAGCCTGGCCATCGCGCTACAGGAAGAAGCCGGCAACAACACCTTGCTGGGCCTGCATTTCAACCAATGGCTGAAACTGGCGCCCCCGCCACTGCGCCGCCGCGGCGAACGCTATCTGAACAGCCGGCTGTACCCCGCCGGGTAAGCCGGCCGGCGCGGCCGCTATGACGACACGCCGCCCGCGGCCTCCGGCTTGCTAGCCCAAGTGGCGATGAAGGCCGGCAGATAGCCATCGATGACGAAGCGCGGCGTCGGCTGCATCTCCTCGTGGAAACCCGCCAACAAAAAGCCGGACTCCAACTGGCCGCCTATCTGCTCGGCCAGACTATGGCCGAACACCAGCGCCTCGCCGCCGGCCCGTTTGGCGGCCAACGCCGCCGGCTCCAGATCGCGCAGATCGGAATACGGCGCTGGGTAGCGCGGCCGAATCAGGCCCTGACGCGCATACGCCGGGTCGCGGTCGCCGATAAAGGCCGCCGGATTGAAAAAACTACTGAGCAAGCGCCCGCCCGGGCGCAACACCCTGAAGCACTCGCGCCACACCGGACGCACGTCCGGCACGTAGAGATTGGAAATCGGGTGGAACACGCAGTCGAAGCCGGCGTCGGCGAAGCGCGACAAATCGCGCATATCGCCCTGCTCCGTCGTCAGCGTCAGCCCTTCGCGCCGCGCCACCAACCGATCGCGCTCCAGTTGCTGCTCGGAGGCGTCGAACACTGTGACCACCGCCCCTGCCGCCGCCAATAGCGGACCCTGCTGACCGCCGCCGCTGGCCAGGCACAGAATACGCCAGCCGGCCACCTGATCCAGCCAGCCGGCTGGCAGCGGTCCCGGCGTCAGCCGCGCCTGATGATCGCCGGCGCGCGCGGTGGCGATGGCGGCGGCGTCCACTGGTTGCGACCACGGGCCGGCCTGCTCGGCCTGGCGGTCCCAGGCGGCCTGGTTATGCGAAAAGATATCAAGGGAAGCGTGTACCGACATGGGGAGTCCTGTTCTGTTCAGAGAATGGGAAACACCCAGCCAAGGCCGCGTCCATAGAGACATGGACGGCTCCCATCAGGGAGCGAAGACGAAGCATGACAACGAAAGAAACGGCAATGCGGCAAACGGCCCAGGCTGGGCAAACGAGTGACGGGCATTACAGTTTCATTTCGGCGCGCTCCTATCGGGAAAGGGCAAGACTCGCGTCCGCGCAAACGGACGGGCGCCGACATGGCCGGCGCGGTCGCCATTTTACGCCAGATCAAATTTAAATGACATAGCAATTCTGCAAACAAGGCCATTCAAGCTTTGCGCTCCCCCACTCCTCGGAGACATGATGAAAGCTTGCCTGGCACTGTGCGCCGCGCTGCTGGCCACCCCCGCCCTCGCCGCCTATCCCGACGACCTCAGGCTGACCACCTGGAACGCCATGTTGCTGCCACAGTCGCTCTATCCCAACTACGGCCAGGAACAACGCGCACGCCTGATCGCCGCCGCGCCCATCCTGCGGCAGCAGGACGTGGCGGTGTTTCAGGAGCTTCAGGACAACAGCAGTTCCGAGGCGCTACTGCAAGGCCTGAAAGCGCGATTCCCGCACCAAACCCCGGTGATAGGCCGCAGCCAAAACGGCTGGGACGGCACCGAGGGCTGGGACGGAGCCAGGCCGGAAGACGGCGGCGTCGCCATCGTCAGCCGCTGGCCCATCGTGGAAAAGCGGCAGTATTTGTTCCGCAACGCCGGCTGCAGCTGGGATCAATACGCGCTCAAGGGCTTCGCCTACGCCAAGCTGCAAGTGGGCGGCCAGTACTATCACGTACTGGGCACTCATCTTCAATCGGAGGACAGCGGCTGCAAAGACCACGCCGCCGTGCGCCAGGCCCAGCTACGCGAAATCGCCGATTGGCTACGCGCGCGGCGGCTGCCCAAGGACGAAATGGTGTTGATAGCCGGCGACATGAACGTGGACCGCCGCAAGCCGGCGGAATACCGCGCGATGCTGGACATCCTGCAGGCCAATGAACCCCGCTACGCCGGCGTCGCAGACAGCTTCGACACTGCCCGCAACGGCTTGGCGCTGGAACGCTATGGCGCGCGCGGCGGCGACGCACCGGAATACCTGGACTACATCCTGACGCTGAAAGCCCACCGCCAGCCGGCGGCCTGGCACAATCTGGCGCTGGACGCGCCGTCGCCGCAGTGGACGGTGCAATCCGTCGGCAAGCACACCTATGCCTATACCGACTACAGCGACCACTACCCGGTGCAAGCCTTTGCCTGGGCGGACGCCGCCACCCCCACGCAATCCTATACCGACCAGGCCGGCAGCTACCGCCAAGTGAGCTTGCAAAATCTGGGCAACGGCCAATGGCTGCAAAGCGCCGCCGCCAACGACGGCTGGCTGAAGACCAGCCCCGGCAATGGCCCCGCAGCGCGCTTCAACCTGTCCAACAACTTCGCCATGCGCGACAACGGCTGCCTGCGCTCCGGCGACTACCTGCGGGTGGAACGGGCGGACCGCCCCGGCTGGTTCTGGACCTGGTGGGGCGGCCTGGACGCCAATCAATACGCCTATTACACCAAGCAAGGCCCGCTCAACGCCTCCTCGGAGCTGCGCTTGCAGATCCAGGATCGGCCGGACGGCTGCCTGCGGGACGGCGATATTGTCAGCTTCAAGGACTGGGCAAGGCAGAACGACTACTATCTGACCGCCTGGAACGGCGGCGCCCACGATGGACAACTGTATTTATGGCAGCCCAATATCGGCCCGCGCGAACGCTTCCGCGTCAGCATCACGCGCCAGCCGCAGCGGCAGGATTGGAAGGCGCAGCTGCTTTATAAAAACAGCAAGCGCTGATGAGAACCACGGATAGCGGGCGGCTCGCGCCGCCCGCTTTTCACTGCTTACCAGGCCAGGAACAGCAAGGACGCGCCCAGCAGCAGGCACAAGGGGGAATAGAAACGAGTGTCGTTGCGGGCGAAGCGGCTATCGCGAACGCTCTTGAACAAACCGACATAGCGGAATTCGCCGATGCCGCGCAACAGCAATGCGGCCGCCAGCGCCAGCAAACCCCAACGCACGGTCTCCATTTGCCAGAAGCGGGTCAGATGACCATGCAGCGCAACCGCCAGCGCCGACAAGGCCAGTACGCCGGCCACCGCGAAAGTGCCGCCGCGGGAAGGCTGGAACAAGGGCTTGCCGTCCACCTCGGGCACGGCCGCGCCCATTCCTACAGTGCCCCCCAGGGCCCAGTAGCAATGGATCAGACTGATAATCAGAAAAACAGTAATCAAAAACAGGCTCAGCATAAGCAGGTTCCCTTTCTAATTAAATGTTTATCGGAAGTTCAACCTCCCTTTGATTATAACACAATCCCATCTGCATTGATCTACCGCCAAAAAACGGCAACGCCGGACAAAGCCCGCGCGCGCTCGATAAGCTTTAAACAAAACAGCCCCCGACGCAAAACGCCGGGGGCTGTTTTTGGATTACGCTCGGATCACGCGGGGCTGGAGCCGCTTAGCGCGTGTTGACTTAGCGCGTAAACAGGCTCTTACTGCGCGTCCGCCTGGATCGCCGTCAGGGCGATGGTGTAGACGATGTCGTCCACGAGCGCGCCGCGCGACAGATCGTTGACCGGCTTGCGCAGGCCTTGCAGCATCGGGCCCACCGACACCACGCCGGCGGAGCGCTGCACCGCCTTGTAAGTGGTGTTGCCGGTGTTCAGGTCCGGGAACACGAAGACGTTAGCGCGGCCGGCCACTTCGCTGTCCGGCGCCTTTTGGCGGCCTACGGACTCCACGCTGGCGGCGTCGTACTGCATCGGGCCGTCAATCATCAGATCCGGGCGCTTTTCCTTGGCGATGCGGGTGGCTTCGCGCACTTTCTCCACGTCCGAACCGCTGCCGGAAGTGCCGGTGGAGTAAGAGATCATCGCCACGCGCGGGCTCAGGCCGAAGGCGCGAGCGGAATCGGCAGACTGGATGGCGATGTCCGCCAGCTGTTCCGCGTTCGGGTCCGGGTTCACCGCGCAATCGCCGTAAACCAGCACCTGATCCGGCATCAACATGAAGAAGATGCTGGACACGATGCTGGCGCCCGGCGCGGTCTTGATCAGTTGCAACGCCGGACGGATGGTGTTGGCGGTGGTGTGCACCGCGCCGGATACCAGGCCGTCCACCTCGTTCAGGGCCAGCATCATGGTGCCGATCACCACGCTGTCTTCCAGTTGCTCCTCCGCCTGCTGCGCGGTCAGACCCTTGCTCTTGCGCATTTCCATCATCGGCGCCACGTAGCGGCCGGCGGCCTCTTTCGGGGCCAGGATTTCAATGTCGGCCGGCAGCGTCACGCCCTGGGCTTCCGCCACCTGGCGGATGCGCTCCGGTTCGCCAATCAGCACGCAGCGGGCGATGCCCTTCTCGTGGCAGATGGCGGCGGCCTGGATGGTGCGCGGCTCGTCGCCTTCCGGCAGCACGATGCGCTTTTGCGAGCGGCGCGCGCTCTCGATCAGACGATGACGGAAGGCCGGCGGCGGCAGGCGCACTTCGCGCGGCTCGCCGATCTTCTGCACCAGCACCGCGGTGTCGATGCGCTCGGCCACGAAGTCGATCATCGCCTGCATGCGCTCGGCGTCTTCCATCGCCACGTGGCGGTCCAGATTGGCCAGCATGGTGCTGGTCTCATAGGTGTCGCGCTCGGTGGACAGAATGGTCAGGCCGGCTTGGCGCGCGGACTGGATCAGCGGCAGGATGCTGCCGGAAACCGGTTCGCCGCAGGTCAGCAGCAGGCCGGCCAGCGGCACGCCGCGCAGCATGGCCAGCGAGGTGGCCAACACCACGTCGCTGCGGTCGCCCGGCGTCACCACCAGGGTGCCCGGCAGCAGGCGTTCGGCCATTTTCTCCACGGTGCGGGCCGCCACCACGGTTTCGCGCATGCGCGCTTGCTCGATCTGGCCGGCGTGTTCAATCTTCAAGCCCAGCGCGCTGACCACGTCCAGCACGCGCGGCGCGTCCAGTTTGGCGTCGTACGGCACGCAACCCAGCAGCGGCGTGGCGCAGCCCAGCTCCGCCAGCTCGGCGCGCAGGCCGGCCAGATTGCCGCACTCCGCGCCGCGGTTCAGCAGCAGGCCGGCCAGTTTGCCGTTGCCGTCTGCGCCAAACTGACGCTGCACCAGTTGCACACATTCGGCGATGTCGCGCGCGCCGCGGCCGGCGCCGGACAGCACCAGCAGCAGTTCGGCGGACAGGCTGCCGGCCATTTCCGCGTTCAGGCGAATGGCGGTTTGCGCGTCGCTGTCCGGCACCAGGCCTTCAACGATCAGCACGTCGTGATTGTCGCGCGCCTGTTCCGCCAGGCGCACCACGTCCTCCATCAAGGTGGCCAGCTCGCCTTCGCGCAGCATGGCTTGAGCGCGGGCGAAGGGGATGGACGCCGGCGCGTCGATATTGCACAGCTGGCGGGCAAAGTGGCTGGACAGCTCGGCGCCCACGCTGGCGGGCTGCGCGATGGGCTTGACGAAGCCCACCTTGATGCCGTCGCGCTCCAGCGCGTGCACCAGGCCCAGGGTCATGGAGGTCAGCCCGGCGTCCGAACCATAGGAAGCCAGGAAAAACACTCGTTTCGGTTGTTGCGATGTCATGAGTTTTACTTTCGACGCGCGCTCCGCCGCAAGGCGGCCCGGCGTTCAGAATCAGGCGGCGGCCGACGGAGCGCCGGCCGCGCGATACAGACGCGGCTTGCGCCGCGAGACCCTATCAGATACCGGCCAGGTCGGCGGTATCCTTGGCGATCATCCACTCTTCGTTGGTGGCCATCACCAGCGCGGTGGTAGTGCCCGGCTGGCTGATCACGCCGGTGTTGCCGCGCACGGCGCGTTCGTTGGCGGCCGCATCCACGGCGAAGCCCAGCACCTTCATGTGGTTCAGGGTTTTTTCGCGCAGCAGGCTGGAGTTTTCGCCGATGCCGCCGGTGAACACCAGGGCGTCGATGCGGTCCAGCGAGGTGGCCAGGCCGCCCAGCAGGCGAGCCAGACGGTGGGCGAACATGTCCAGCGCCAGTTGCGCGTCCACATTGCCTTCCGCCGCCGCTTCTTCCAGAGCGCGGCAGTCGCTGGACACGCCGGAAATGCCCAGCAGGCCGCTCTGCTTGTTCAGCAGATTGTCGATGCCGTCCAGATCCAGGCCTTCCTTGCGGGCGATGAACGTCACCGCGGCCGGATCGATATCGCCGGAACGGGTGCCCATGATCAGGCCTTCCAGCGGGGTCATGCCCATGGTGGTGTCCATGCACTTGCCGTTCTTCACCGCGGAAGCGGAAGCGCCGTTGCCCAGGTGGGCGATCAGGATGCCGTGATTAGCCGGATCCAGCTTCAGCTCGGCCACGGTTTCGCCGGCGATGAAGCGGTGGCTGGTGCCGTGCATGCCGTAGCGGCGCACGCCGTATTCTTTGTAGAAACGCTGCGGCACGGCGTACATATAGGCCGGCTTGGGCATGGTCTGATGGAAGGCGGTGTCGAACACCACAACCTGCGGCAGCTTGGGGAAGGCTTTCTGCGCGGCGCGGATGCCCACCAGGTGGCCCGGATTGTGCAGCGGCGCCAGCGCGCAGCATTCTTCGATGCCGGCCAGCACTTCGTCGGTGATCAGCGCGGACGCCTGGAAGCGCTCGCCGCCGTGAACGATGCGGTGGCCAATGGCAACCACGCTGTCCAGCCACTCATGCTCGCCCATGAAACGGGTCAGCGCTTCCATCGCCTCGGCGTGGCTGCCGCCGTTCAGCGACTCCGTCTTCTTGCCTTCCGCGGTTTTGAAAATGATGCGCGAATCCGCCAGACCCAGGCACTCGGCCAGGCCGGACAACAGCGGCTCGCTGGAGCCCTTGGGCAGCAGCGCGAACTTCAGCGAGGAACTGCCACAGTTGATCACCAGAATTTCAGAAGATGTCGTCATAATATATCAGCGATTCATGATAAATAATTCGATAAACAAGCAGCGCCGCTCCGGGCGACGCTGCCAGCCAAAAACCACAGGCCGGAAGGCGCTCAAGTCACCTTCAAACCTTTACAGGAAAACAACTCGCGGGCACGTTTGACCTGCTCCGGCGTGGGAATCGGCGTATCCGCCAACTGGTATTCCATGCCCAGCTTCTGCCATTTGTCCATGCCCAACTGATGGAAGGGCAACACCTCAACCCGCTCCACCACACTGCCCAGGCCGGCAACGAAATCCGCCAGCCTGCTGATGTCCTCGTCGCCGTCGGTCAAACCCGGCACCAGCACGTAACGCACCCACATTTTCTTGCCCAGCCGTTGCAGGCGGCGGGCAAAGTCCAGCGTCGGCTGCAAGGGCTGGCCTGTCAGCGCGTGATAGCGCTCCGGGTCCGAATGCTTGATGTCCAGCATCACCAGATCCACCGCGTCGAACCACTCGTCGCTCACCCGCTCGTGCAAAAAGCCCTGAGTGTCCAAGGCCGTGTGCAGGCCGAAGCGGCGCTTGGCCTCGCGGAACAGCTCGCCCACGAAACCGTCTTGCATCAGCGGCTCGCCGCCGGACACCGTCACGCCGCCGGCGAACTTCAAAAAGCGCGCATACGGTTCCAGCTCCGCCATCGCCTGCTCCACCGTGACCTGGCGGCCGTTGTGCAGCTTCCAGGTATCCGGGTTATGGCAGTATAGGCAGCGGAACTGGCAGCCCGAGGTGAAGAAGACAAAGCGCATGCCAGGCCCGTCCACCCCGGCCCCGCTCTCCGTGGAATGCAGGTAACCCACCACGGATTCGGGAGACATGGCGTGTTCTTGCGGGACCGTGTCCACGGCGGTTTGGGTATCTGGCATGCGTTTGTGCTCCTATGGCCGACAGAGGCCGGCCCTTAACAGGCCGCCTTTTAAAGCATAGTGCGCGGTTCCGAACGGGGGCTATCCCCAAACGCCAGAGCCGAACACAAATGTTATTTTACGAACACATTTTATATTCTAAAACGAAAATATGTGTTTGATACAGGTCAAAAGCGTACATTGTGATGTGCGCACGCCACATCGCCCCGCTCACCCTCCCCGGCAAACCCTTGATTTACGTGGAGTTCCAGTTAAAACAGTCGTTAGTTTTACCTTGCACTGCAATATTTCCGCTCGTTCGCGAACATCGTCATAACACCCCGTCAGCATAAACCCGGCCCAGCAAGCACCGGACCGCAACTGAGCTGGATCAAACCACGGCCCGTTTTTGCAAATATCATTATCGGCAGCCGTCATACCAAAGCCATGCCATGCCCGCCGGACAACCGCCATGGAGAGGCGCCAATGAAATGGCCGCCCCCAATTCGGTGTGGGGCGGCGGCATAGCGGAGGAAGAAATGCGTTATCCGGGAGCGCGGCGGGAGGAATAACGATTGGCGGGGGCGTTTGGGTGTTGAATCCGCTGCGCGGAAGCCAGGGTGGTCGGCTCGCCGCCCCCCGTCGTGGATCAGGACTCGATCACCAACAAGTCTTCATAGAACGCGCCAAACTCGCCGGACGGATCGGCAATCTGGATTTCCAGAATCCACAAACCCGTGTCCGGGCATTGGGCGAAATCGCCCAAGCTGCCAGCCTTATAAATGGAGTGCGGAAAGTCCGACACCCGGTGGCCCTTGATGTCCAGATTCAGCCGCCAGCCCATCTGCTCCGCACGTTCCGCCGCGTACTGGTACAAGGCCGGGCCGGCCAGCCGTTCGCGCCGCCATTTCTCCGCCACTTCCTGCCACAGCTGGCGCGCCGCCTCGGCACAGGCCTGCTTGCGCGCATTATCGCCAATAACGAAGGTATCGCCGGCATCGCCCTCGTGGCCGTCCCAAACGATGCCCAAGTCGATGAAGAAGATATCGTCGTCCAGCAGCACATTGTCTGGATCGATCTGCTGCTTGAAGATTTTCAGCGTGCTGCGGCCAAAGCGGACGATGATGCCGTGCCAGATGCGGTCCATGCCCATGCTTTCCAGTTCCGCCTTGGCCAAATCCTTGGCCTGCTGCTCGGTCATGCCGGGGCGGATCTGCGCGGCGATGCGCCGCACCGCCGCCATGGTTTTGTCGCGAGCGGCGATCATTTTGTCCAGAGAGAAAGCGCTGCCCACCACTTCCGGAGGGAGAGAAACTGAGGTCATGAGGAGTGCCCTATCTTGAGGTAAAGACCAAGAGACGAATGGGCAAAGGATTATACCGCAGCGCGGCCAAATAATGACATTCAAATCACAAACCTAATCAGCCCGCCCGCCACTACAAACCCGAACGACGCCGCCGACTGCGCCTATGGCCGCGAATGCGGCGCGCACTTCGTCCAATGGCGAAAAGACAACCCCGGCTACCGCGGCCAAAGCCTGCTGGCGCGCATCACCCGCGACATCGACTTCCGCAAACCGGAACAACGCGGCTTCCGGGTGGGCTTCTTCAACTATCTGGAAGCCATGCTGACGCTGGCCGCGCGCAAGGTGGACGTGTTCGAGCATGTTGACGAACTGCACCGCCAACAGCAGGCGCAGGTCAAACGCAAGAATATGGAAAACCGCTCGGTGCGGAAGATAGAGAAGAAGTAAGGAAGAACGAACCCCGGCTTAGGCCGGGGTTTGGTTTGGGGGTGGGGCTTCTTGGAATAATCAGTGGTTAGCTGCTAGCAACTTACGATCCAAAGGCGACAGTCGGCGCTTTGGAAAGCGGATGATTAAGGTGCTAGCTTAGGGGCGACTGAATGGGGTATCCGCTTGATCTTCTAACGTTAGTAGTCAACGACCTGCTTTAGCGGGTCCGCTGGATTGACTTGCTATGCCTGGTGGCGGTGAAGACTTAATGCCGTCGTATATGAACGAAGCTATTAACGATCCAGTAACACCGAGAAAAATTGCAAACACACTTGAAATAGCCAAGGCAATTACAGGCTTTGCCTTAACAAAGTCGAATACTCTGTAGTACAGTTGCTTTCGAATTTGTTTTATCTCTTTTTGCACTGTATTAATTGTTTGATTAGACACGCGCTCGTTTCTTAGCCGTTCTTCGCACTCACCACACACAACAGGTTTATTGCAAGACTCAACCAGATCAGACTTAATGCCATTCATGTCGAAAAGGCATCCGCGCGTTTCATCATGAGTGAAACTTTGGGCTTCGCTAAGCCCCGGTATCTTGTTCCCTGAACGGAGATAGAGAAGTGTATTGGCATAGAGAACCCGAAGGATTGCATTTTCAAGCGGGATGTTTTCCCAAGCAAGAAACTCCCTAATTTGGCTGAACGTAAAGACGACCTGATTGTTTCCGAGCCGCCTGCAGTACCAGTTGTCTTCAATCGGAACGTTGACAATTGTCAAGAGAAAATCTGCACCGGAGAGGGCAGGAAGCTGCCTTCTCAAGAGGTTGTCGGAAAACTCCCAGTCAGGGCCATCTGAATCACAGCGCAAATCGAAATTATCAATACCCCCGACAAGCTCAAATGCTTCTGAGCTCCACGCGGAGACCCGCCGGAGGTTTAGATGTAACGGGAGGTGGCCGATTGTGACGAGCTTTATTTTTACTTTTTCCATATGTATTTTTATTCAAAAAGCATTGCGAAAACATATAGCATTACAAATAAATAATGCTGGTAGAGTGCTGTATCCCCTGAATAGCACAACAGCCGGGAAGCCCGCGCTCCAGGCTATTTTGAGATTCCAGGAAATATCTACGAGGATATTTGCAGCAATACGCGGCTCAGACAATGACATAGGGATTGCGCCATCCGCGGTGCAGGCTGTCATCCTGTGAACTCCTCTCGCTTACGGCTGCTTTGGAGCAATTTCCTTGATATCCGTTACCGGCAGTCAGCCGCCCCCAGCAAAGATAAAACTTTCCCACTCATAACCATCCCCTCCTCGCCGCCTCAATCCCCGCAATATCAATCTTCACCATCCCCATCATCGCGTCGAACACCCGCTTGGCGGCAGCGCGGTCCGGATCGGCCAGCGCTTCGGTCAGCACGCGCGGCGTGATTTGCCAGCTTAGGCCCCATCTATCCTTGCACCAGCCACAAGCGCTGGCTTGGCCGCCGTTGCCGACGATGGCTTGCCACAGGCGGTCGGTTTCGGCCTGGTCTTCGGTGGCCACTTGAAAGGAAAAGGCTTCGCTATGTTTGAAGGCCGAACCGCCATTGATACCCAGACACGGGATACCCAGCACGGTGAACTCCACGGTAAGCACGTCGCCTTCCTTGCCGGCCGGGTAATCGCCGGGCGCGCACAGCACCGCGCCGACGCGGCTGTCCGGGAAGGTGGCGGCGTAGAAGCGCGCAGCGTCTTCGGCGTCGCCGTCGTACCACAGGCAGATGGTGTTTTTGTTCATAACTCTCCTCCGGCGCGCTGGGGTTTCGCTGGCGACCAGAAAACATGACGTATAAATGAAACCATTTTATAGCACATAGGCATTTTTTGCGGCATTGATCCCAAACAACAGCGCATAAAAAAAGCCTCCCCAAAGGGAGGCTTGGCGTTGTGCCGGCTGGCCGTCGCGGTGGCCAGCGGCGTTGCGCTTACATGCTGCCGTGGAAGGTGCGGTTGATCACGTCCAGCTGTTGCTCGCGCGTCAGCTTGACGAAGTTCACCGCATAGCCGGACACGCGGATGGTCAGTTGCGGGTACAGCTCCGGGTGCTCCATCGCGTCCATCAGGGTTTCGCGCTTGAACACGTTGACGTTGACGTGGAAACCGCCGGCGTCGGAGAAGCCGTCCAGGCAGTTGGCCAGGTTGGCTACGCGTTCTTCTTCGCTATGGCCCAGCGCGTCCGGGGTGGCGGAGGCGGTCCAGCTGATGCCGTCCAGCGCGGCTTCATACGGCAGCTTGGCTACCGATGCGCCCGCGGCGACAAAGCCTTTCACGTCGCGGCCGTTCATCGGGTTGGCGCCCGGGGCGAACGGTTCGCCGGCGCGGCGGCCGCACGGGGTGTTGCCGGTTTTCTTGCCGTACACCACGTTGGAGGTGATGGTGAGCACGGATTGAGTCGGCATGGCGTTGCGGTAGAAGTGCGGCTGGGCCTTGATCTTCTCCATGAAGGTTTCGGTCAGCCATACCGCGATGCTGTCGGCGCGGTCGTCGTTGTTGCCGTAAGCCGGGTAGTCGCCTTCAATCTTGTAGTCCACCGCCAGGCCCGCTTCGTTGCGGATGATGTGCACTTTGGCGTACTTGATGGCGGACAGGGAGTCGGCGGCCACGGACAGGCCGGCGATGCCGCAAGCCATGGTGCGCAGGATGTCGCGGTCGTGCAGCGCCATTTCGATGCGTTCGTAGGCGTATTTGTCGTGCATGTAGTGGATGCAGTTCAGCGCCTTGACGTAAGTGGCGGCCAGCCAGTCCATCAGCAGGTCGAACTTGGGCATCAGTTCTTCGTAGGTCAGCACGTCGCTCTTGATCGGCTCGAAGCCCTTGGCCACTTGCACGCCGGATTTTTCATCCACGCCGCCGTTGATGGCGTAGAGCATGGCTTTGGCCAGGTTGGCGCGGGCGCCGAAGAATTGCATTTGCTTACCGATGCGCATCGCGGACACGCAGCAGGCGATGCCGTAGTCGTCGCCCCAGTGCGGACGCATCAGGTCGTCGTTTTCGTACTGGATGGAGCTGGTGTCGATGGACACTTTGGCGCAGAAGTCCTTGAAGCCGCGCGGCAGCTGGGTGGACCACAACACGGTCAGGTTGGGTTCCGGCGCCGGGCCCAGGTTGTACAGGGTGTTGAGGAAGCGGAAGCTGTTCTTGCTCACCAGGGTGCGGCCGTCTTCGCCCATGCCGCCGATGGATTCGGTTACCCAGGTCGGGTCGCCGGAGAACAGTTGATCGTATTCCGGGGTGCGCAGGAAGCGCACGATACGCAGCTTGATCACCAGGTCGTCGATCATTTCCTGGGCTTGTTCTTCAGTCAGCGCGCCGGAGGCCAGATCGCGCTCGATGTAGACGTCCAGGAAAGTGGCGACGCGGCCGAAGGACATGGCGGCGCCGTTTTGTTCTTTCACGGCGGCCAGGTAAGCGAAGTAAGTCCACTGCACCGCTTCGCGGGCGTTGACGGCCGGGCGGCTGATGTCGAAGCCGTACTTGGCGGCCATCTGCTTCAGTTCGTCCAGCGCGCGGAATTGTTCGGACAGTTCTTCGCGCAGGCGCAGCACGTCTTCGTTGAAAACGGCGTCGTCCAGATCATGGAATACTTTTTGGCGTTCGGCGCGCAGGAAGTCGGTGCCGTACAGGGCCACGCGGCGGTAGTCGCCAATGATGCGGCCGCGGCCGTAGGCGTCGGGCAGGCCGGTGATCACGCCGGATTTACGCGCGGCCATGATGTCCGGGGTGTAGGTGTCGAACACGCCCTGGTTGTGGCTCTTGCGATAGTGGGTCCACACATCCTTGATGACCGGGTCCAGCTTGAAGCCGAAGGCTTCCAGGCCGTTCTCAACCATGCGCAGGCCGCCGTTGGGCATGATGGCGCGCTTGAGCGGAGCATCGGTTTGCAGGCCGACGATGACTTCGCTGGCTTGGTCGATGTAGCCGGCGTCATGCGCGGTGATGGAGCTGCCGCGATCCGCGGATACATCCAGCACGCCACGGGCGCGTTCTTCTTTCAGCAACTCGCTCAGGGTGTCCCACAGCTTTTGGGTACGCGCGGTAGCGGGCGCCAGGAAGCTGGCGTCGCCTTCATACGGCTTGTAGTTCAGCTGGATGAAGTTGCGGACATCCACCTTGCTTTGCCATTCACCACCGGTGAAATCGCGCCAGGGGTTGGCTTGAGTCGCGTCACGATTCAGAGCATCCATGTGTGCCTCCTAGTAACTATCAGTAAATGTTGAGTACTGAACATATTGTACATTCGGTTTCGAAAAAAATCGTTTGATAAAGATCAACTGCCGCAGACTAAAACGCAGCCGGCCCCACAAACGCAGCGCCCGTAAAAAACCAGAAAAAACGCTTTATTTTCAATACCATGAAAACCATAGCAAACACGTCGTCATTGTAATCGGCGCATTACATTCGAAAACGAACATCAAACACGACTTCCGAGCACCGTCGCGGCCGGTTTTGCGGCTTCACGCCGCGCCGGCAGGGTGTGGCGCTCCAACAGGTAAACCACCAGGCCCACGCCCAGCGCGCCGCCGGCGATATTGCCCAAGGTGGCCGGAATCATATTGTGCAGGATGGCGGCGGCGTCCAGGCCTTGCATGCCGTGCAGCAGAGCCAGCGAGAAGAAGGCCATATTGGCGATGCTGTGCTCAAAGCCGGAGAAGAAGAACACGAAGACCAGCAGCAGGATCATCAGCATCTTGGCGGCGTCCCCGGCCATGCGCAGCGGCACCCACACCGCCAGACAGATCACCCAGTTGCACAGCGCGCCCTTCCAGAAAATTTCCCAACCGCCGGCGTGCACTTTGTGCGCGGCCACGTTGAACAGCAGGTGGTCGGCCGGCAGGTTGCCCATGCCGCCCGCTCCGGCGAACACCGCGGTGAACAACAGCACGCCCAGCAGATTGCCCAGGTAGACCATGGCCCAGCTGCGCAGCAGGTTGCACACGCGGCAATCGCCGCTGAGCACGCCCACGCTGAAGTACATGACGTTGCTGGTGAACAGCTCCAGTTTGCAAACGATGATGCTAACCAGAGCCACGCCAAAGAAGCCGGCCACGGCGATGTAGTAGCCGGGGGAGCCGACGGCGAAGAAGACCTGGCCCAGCTTGAGGCTGACGCTGAGCACTACGGCGATCAGCGCGCCGGCCATGCCGGCGCTTAACAGGTAGCGCCCAGGGTGCTGTCGCAGCACGGTCTGTTTGGAGGCGGCTTCGGCCGCGACATAGGCGAGTGTGGAGGCGTGGTTCATATTTTTCATTTCGCGAGCTTGGGCAGAGCCGCCTGCGTGCGGGTCAACCTTATTAGGAAGCCTATCAACTGACTATGCCGTCTCTAAGGCTGCCCGGCGGAGAGGCCGGCTCAAGCCCAGTTGCTGCAATGCGTTTGTTGGCTGCCTGGGTGGTTGGTTCCCACGCGAACGGGTGCACGGATTGTTGGTTCACGAAAATTTTATGTTCGGAATGCTTCATTCTTGTTTGATAACCATCAAACCTAGGTCTTTCCGTCGCGCGCTCGGATTCACAACTTTCTCACTGCTCATCCACTACATGCTTTTTGACTACTCAAGATCCAGCTGCGCCGCCTTTGTTTCCAGTAAGACGCCATCACCCGCCAAGTTTGCGCGATAAGCAACACAGACAAAACCCTTAAAAATCATAATTTTGCACCAAAAACAAACGTTTGAAATCCATGGACATGTTAGAAAACAACCAAATATTGTTCGTTTTGAAATATTTTTGTTCGTTTTCGAACATATTTTATGCCTTAAATTTCATATTTTCATACTTCCCGGAGCGTCGCCCGCTATGCTGATATAGTGGTTTCCCTAACGAAGCGCAGGCCGTTCCGCTGCTTGCAAGCCCCCTTCCCCAAGCTTCCCTCCCCAAGAAAAATCACAAAATATTCATTAATAGTCAACAGCTTAAATACAAACTCACAAGCAAAAAACCCGCCTAAACAGACAACAACAAGGCCACCTGCACACAAGAGCGAACATGCCATTGGAGTGTTCGAAAATGATGAAACTAGCCCGAACAACCCGTTATGGCATCGATTTTTCGACACCTCTACGCTCGAATCCATTCAGACATGAAAAGCAAAGCAACACGAAAGCAAGACAAATCGAAAATTGGCATACTTTTGAATTGAGCCATCTTTCATGAAACAATCATTCATAAAACACAATTTTGCGCAATTTAATGCCAATAAAACGAAATCATCATGTTATTTGTAAGTCATGGGTTCTAAATAGTATTTGTTCGGATGTTCGTTTTGCTTCAAAATAAAGTTGATTAGAATCAACTGATGTTCTGAAATGTGTAACCACCGCAGTACAACTGCCTATACCATGCACATCAATGAAAGCCGGCAATCACTAATCAGCGGTTCCAGCTACTGACCAAAAGTCTAGCAAGAGATGAAAACGACGCGCCGCCGAGCGACGCGCCAAAACGATTACCCCATTTGTCTTTTATGAAGGCCAATATCATGTCTCAAGCCGTTTCCACCCCCCTGCCCAAATCAGGCGCTTCGTCTTCCTGGACCAAGCAAGATACCGTCTGGATGTTGGGCCTGTACGGCACCGCCATTGGCGCCGGCACCCTGTTCCTGCCCATCAACGCCGGCATCGGCGGCCTGTGGCCGTTGATTGTTATGGCATTGCTGGCCCTGCCGCTGACCTTTTTCGCTCACCGCGGCCTCACCCGTTTCGTGCTGTCCAGCTCCAAGCCGGGCGCGGACATCACTGAAGTAGTGGAAGAGCACTTCGGCGTGGGCGCCGGCAAGCTGATTACCCTGCTGTACTTCTTCGCCATCTACCCCATCTTGTTGGTGTACAGCGTGGCCATCACCAACACCGTGCAGTCCTTCATGGTCAACCAGTTGGGCGTATCCGCTCCGCCGCGCGCCATTCTGTCGCTGATCCTGATTCTGGGTCTGATGGCCATCGTGCGCCTGGGCGAGAAGATGATCGTCAAGGCCATGAGCGTGCTGGTTTACCCGTTTGTCGCCTGCCTGATGCTGCTGGCCCTGTACCTGATTCCGGAATGGAACGGCGCGGCCATCCAGCAAGCCGGCAGCCTGGGCGACGCCCTGTCCCAAGGCGCCTTCTACAAAACGCTGTGGCTGGCCATCCCGGTAATGGTGTTCTCCTTCAACCACTCGCCCATCATTTCTTCCTTCTCCGTTGACCAGCAGAAGCTGCATGGCGACGCCGCAGAACCGGCCGCCGGCCGCGTGCTGATCCGCGCTCACGTCATGATGGTGCTGTCCGTGATGTTCTTCGTGTTCAGCTGTGTATTCAGTCTGTCCCCGGCCGACCTGGCCGCCGCCAAAGCGCAGAACATTTCCATCCTGTCCTACCTGGCCAACCACTTCCGCAACCCGGTGATTGAATGGGTGGCTCCGCTGATCGCCATCGTCGCTATCAGCAAGTCCTTCCTGGGTCACTACCTGGGCGCCAAAGAAGGCTTCAACGGCCTGGTGATCAAGCAACTGCGCCAGAGCGGCAAGTCCATCGAGACCGCCAAGCTGGACCGCTTCACCGCCGTGTTCATGATCATCACCACCTGGGCCGTGGCCACGTTCAACCCCAGCATCCTGGGCATGATCGAAACCCTGGGCGGCCCGGTCATCGCGATGCTGCTGTTCCTGATGCCGATGTACGCCATCGCCAAAGTGCCGTCCATGAAGAAATACTCCGGCGCTGCCAGCAACATCTTCGTGGTTCTGATCGGCCTGATCGCCATCTCCGCCATCTTCTACGATCTGTTCGCCTGATCGCACTCCTCTGACAGCCCGGCCGGTCACGGCCGGCCGGGTTCCTCAGCATCAAGCCAAGAGGTAACCAATCATGTTCAGCATGACTGATATCTACAAAATCGGCGTCGGCCCCTCCAGTTCCCACACCGTCGGCCCGATGAAGGCCGGCCACCAGTTCCTGGGCTCGCTCAAGGAAACCGGCCGCTTCAACCAAGTCACCCATGTCCACGTTGATTGCTACGGCTCGCTGGCCCTGACCGGCAAGGGCCACTGCACCGACCACGCCATCATCCTGGGCCTGGCCGGCAACCTGCCGGACACCGTGGACCCGGAACAAACCCCGGCCTTGATAGCCGATGTGGAAAAAACCCACCAACTGACGCTGGGCCGCACCCATCAGCGCGTGGGCTTTGATATGGACTTCCACACCGCCAACCTGCCGATGCACGAAAACGGCATGCAGATCCACGCCTTTGTTGGCGACGAATGCGTGCTGACCAAGACGTATTATTCGATCGGCGGCGGCTTCATCGTGGACGAGGAGCATTTCAACCAAAGCTCCTGCAGCGACACTCCGGTGCCGTATCACTTCCTCAGCGCGCAGCAGATGATGGATATGTGCGAGGAAACCGGCTTGTCCATTTCCGCGCTGGTGATGGAGAACGAAAAAGCCTTCCACGAAGCCAAGGATGTCGAACAGCATTTCGCCAAGGTGTGGGATGTGATGAAGACCAGCATAGACCGCGGCATGCGCACCGAGGGCAATCTGCCCGGCCCGATGCGGATTCCGCGCCGCGCGCCGGCGCTGCACCGCATGCTGACCAGCTCCTTGCAAGTGGCCAATGACCCGATGAGCGTCATGGACTGGGTCAATATGTACGCGATGGCGATGTCGGAAGAAAACGCGGCCGGCGGCCGCGTGGTCACCGCGCCCACCAACGGCGCCTGCGGCATCGTGCCGGCGGTGCTGGCCTACTACAACCACTTCATCCAACCGCTGGACGAAGACAGCTGCCTGCGCTTCTTCCTGTCTTCCGGCGCCATTGGCTGCCTGTTCAAGCTCAACGCATCGATCTCCGGCGCCGAGGTGGGCTGTCAGGGCGAGGTGGGCGTGGCTTGTTCCATGGCCGCGGCCGGCCTGACCGAGCTGATGGGCGGCAGCCCGTCTCAGGTGTGCATGGCGGCGGAAATCGCCATGGAGCACAACCTGGGCCTGACTTGCGACCCAGTGGGCGGCCAGGTGCAGATTCCCTGCATCGAGCGCAACGCCATCGCCGCGGTCAAGGCCATCAACGCCGCGCGCATGGCCATGCACCGCGTCAGCAGCCCCAAGGTGTCGCTGGACAAGGTAATTGCCGCCATGTACGAAACCGGCAAGGACATGGACGCCAAGTACCGTGAAACCTCCTGCGGCGGCCTGGCCCTGCAGATCGTGACCGAAAACAAGGTTGTGCCAACCCAGGCCATCCGCTGGGTGGACGACGCGGCCTGAGCTTAGGCCTGACGTCAAACGACAACGCCGCCGGGGCTAGCCGGCGGCGTTTTTTTGCGCTCAGCTCCTTAGGTGGGCCGCAACTGACGATGAGCCGCCTCCGCCAACCGCCCCAGTTCATCCCGCGCCAAGCCGGCCGACAAGGCATAGGCGAAGCGGCCGTCCCACCAATAAAACACATTCACCGGCCCCTGGCTGGCGAAGCGGAAGCCGACGTCGCGGCGCGGCTCGGCGGTGGTGGCTACGTATAAGGTCATGCGCTGCCCCGCGGCGTTGTGGTACATGAACTGGGCCACCGGCCCCTGCTCTCCCGGCAATAGCCGGCCGCCGATCAACTCATACCCTTGCGCGCTCAACAGCGGCGGCTTCACCCGGCTTTGCAGACGCTTGGACAGCCAGGCCACTAACTGGTCCTGATGCTCGGCATCGATTTCCACCGGACGTTTCACATCCGGGCTGTACACCACATGCGCCATCGCCGCCAAGCTGGGCAGGCGCTCCTGGCTGTCCGCCGCCGCGACCAACTGCGCAGCCGGCGCTTGCTGCTGACCACGCAGCAGCCAGCCGCCGCCGCCGCCCAGCGCCAACATCAATAGGGACGCGGCCGCGCCCTGCCACCATGGCATGCTCCACCCTAGCCGCGGCGGGGCCGGCGGCGGCAGCGCGGCGGACAGCAGGCGCGGCGGGACGGGCTCTCGCAAGGCCGGTTCGAACAAGGCGCCGATGTCGTCTTGCAAGCGACGGTAAGCCCGCAGCCGCTCCCGCGCCTCCGGATTGTGTTCCAAATAGGCCTCCACCGCCGCGCGCCGCTCAAGCGGCAAGGCGTCGTCCAGATAAGCCTGCAATTCCTGTTCCGTGACCGTTTTCATCATGCCCCTCCTCCTGCGGCCGGCGCGGCGCCCGTCTCCATCAAACCGCGCAAGCGTTCGCGCCCGCGGCTCAGCCGCGACATCACCGTGCCCAGCGGAATATCCAGCGCCGTGGCGATTTGCTGGTAGCTCATGTCCTCCAGCGCCAACAACAGCAGAACGGCGCGTTGCTCCTCGGGCAGCCGAGCCAAATTGGCCGCCAGCTCTCGCAGCGCCAGGCCGCGCTCCTGCGGCGCGTCCACAGTCAGCTCGGCCATATCCTCCGCCAGCGGCTGCCGCCTGGCGCCGTAACGGCGAAAATCGTCGATGTGCAGCCGGTGCATGATGCCGAACAGCCAGGGGCGCAAATCGCGGTCATCCCGCCATTGCCGCCATTTGCGCCAGGCTTGCTCCAGCGTGTCCTGCACCAGATCGTCCGCCGAGCCGTGATCAAACACCAGGGCGCGGGCATAACGCCGCAAACGCGGAATGCAGTCCACCAATAAATGGTGGAAGCGCTGCTGGGCGGCCTCGCTCATCCAGCGGCGGGGGCCAGCACCCGGACAATGGCCTTGCGCGTCAAATCCACCTCCGCGATACCCAGGTCTTCGTTCAACACCCAAGCCTTGCCGCTGTCGCGGCTGAAGCTGATGGCCTGGCGCGGCCCGCTGAAGCCCGTGATTTCCCCCACCGCCTTGAACGCAGGCAAGGCCACCACGGTGAGCGAGTTGCTCTTGAGATTGCCGGAATACAAGAAGCGCCCGTCCGGCCGCAAGGCGGCGCCGTAAGGCTCCTGCCCCACTTTCACCGTCTTGATCACGGCCCGGCTGGCCACATCCACCCAGGACAGCGTGTCCGCGCCGCTATTGGCGGCGAACAGGCTGCGGCCGTCGCCGCTGACGGAGATGGCGCGCAGCTTGTCGAAGCCGCCCACCTCGGCGCGAGCCTCCAGCTTGGCCGCGTCCACCAGGGTGATTTTGTCGCCCAGGAAGTTGGTGACGAACACGGTGCCGTCGTCCGGCGACACCTTGATGCCCTGGCGCGGCTGGGCGAAGCCCGTCAGCACTTTTTCCACCCTCCATTGCGGCAAGTTCACCACGGTCAGGCTGCCGGCGGCCTGATTATTGACATACAGCCGGCTGCCGTCGCGATTCAGCGCGGTGCCGAAGGCCCCCGGCCCGATCGCCAGGCTGGCTTCCCGCGTCCAACTACCCGCGTGCCAGCGCTCCACCACGCCCTTGCTGCTGTCCGAGACGTAGAAGCGCTCCCCGTCCGGGGAAAACACGATATTGCGCGGCGTAACGAAGCCCGGCAGCTCGCGCAGCAGCTTGCCGGCGCGCAAGTCATAGGCCAGCAGCGTGCCGCGGGAGCTGTTGCCGGCCAGCGCCAGGGTTTCCGCCGGGTTGACCGCCAGGGTGTTGTTGCGGATTTGCGGATCGAAAGCCGCCGGGTCCTGCGCCCAGGCCAAGGGCGCCGACAGCGCCGCCAACAGCAGCGCGGCCCGCATGTTAACGCGCCACATGCCACATCTCCTTGAAACCATCGCCCGCGCGCTCGCCCGGCTTACTGTCCTTGGCGAAGCGGTACAAGGGTTTGCCCTGATACGCCCACTGCGCCTGACCGTCGTCGCGGCGTATCCGGCTGAAGTCCGCCGGCGCGCTGTCGTCGGCTGCCGCCAGCAAAGGCGGCCACAGCGCCGCGCACGCCTGATTGCACACGCTGCGGCCGCTGCCGGCCGCGTCCTTGTCGAAGACATACAGCGTCATGCCCTGCGCGTCCACCAGCGCGCCGTCGCGCATCGACGCCGCCTCTCCGGCCAACACGCCCGCGCTCAGCGCCATCAACGCCACCGCCATCCATGTTTTCATCGCAAATCCCTCCCGTTGTAGAACACACGGCGGCTGCCGGCCCAAATCTCAAGGCCCCGCGCCGCGGCGTTCCATCTTGGCGAAACCGCCGACCATTCGGCGTCCAGTACGGGGTATACGGATGGCGTGCGCGGTTTATTCCCGCCGCGCAGCGTTTTTTTTTTCAGTTCCTGCCGCCAAACCATGAAAAAACCGCCGGTTTCCCGGCGGTTTTGTGCGAATGGCCGTCAGCGCTTAGAACGTGTTTACGATCTCGCGAGCTAAGGCGAGACAAGGCGAAAACGGCTGAAGAAGCGGAGTGTACATAGAGTACATGAGCATTCTGAAGCCGGCACTCATCGCACAATGTCTCTACCGACGCGCAGCAGATCGTCAACAGGGTCTCAAGCCGGCGCCATTCCCACCCAACCCTGCGGAATCGACTCCAACAGCTTGCGGGTATAGCTCTCCCGCGGCTCGCGGTAGATCTGGTCCGCGTCCGCCTGCTCCACCACTTCCCCCTTGTTCATCACCATCACTTGGTCCGAGATGTGTTTCACCACCGCCAGGTCGTGCGAGATGAACAGATAGGACAGACCGTATTCGTCCTGCAGGTCTTGCAGCAGGTTCAGCACTTGCGCCTGCACCGACACGTCCAGCGCCGACACCGATTCGTCGCAGATCAGCACTTCCGGTTTCAAGGTCAGGCAGCGCGCGATGGCGATGCGCTGGCGCTGGCCACCCGAGAATTCATGCGGGTATTTCTGCAGCGCCCCCGCCGGCATCCCCACCTTGTCCAGCAGGGTTTGCGCCAGCTGGCGCCGTTCGCCGCCGTCGCGGCCGATGCCGTGCAGCTGCATCGGTTCGCTCAGGATCTGCTCCACCGTGAAGCGCGGGTTCAGCGAGGCGTAGGGGTTCTGGAAGATGATCTGGATGCGGCGTTTGTAGGCGTGGAAGGCCTTGGCGTCCATGCCCAGCAGGTCCTGACCGTGGAAGAACGCCTGGCCGCCGCTGGCCTGGTGCAGCCGCACCAGGGTCAGGCCGACGGTGGTCTTGCCGGAGCCGGATTCGCCGACGATGCCCAGGGTTTTGCCCTTGGCCAGTTTGAAGGACACGTCCTTGACCGCGTGGAACTGGCGTTTGCCGAACAAGCCTTCGCGCACGTCGAAGGATTTGCTGAGGCCCCGCACGTCCAGGATGATGTCGTCGTCCGCCCGGTAGCCGCGCTCGCGCTGCGGCGGTTCCACGTAGCCACCCGGCTGCAGGAAGTCGTCGATCACCGCCAGCCGCTGCGGCCGCCGGTCCAGGTGCGGCCGGCAGGCCAGCAGCGCCTTCGTGTAGGCGTCCTGCGGCGCGTCGAAGATTTGCTGCACATTGCCCTGCTCGCGGATTTCGCCATGACGCATGACGATGACTTCGTCGGCGAACTCGCCCACCACGCCCAGGTCGTGGGTGATGAACAGCACCGCCATGCCGTGCTTCTTCTGCAGGTCCGCGATCAGTTGCAGGATCTGCTTCTGGATGGTCACGTCCAGCGCGGTGGTGGGTTCGTCGGCAATCAGCAGCTTGGGTTCGCAGGCGATGGCCATCGCGATCATCACCCGCTGCTGCTGGCCGCCGGATAGCTGGTGCGGGTAGCTGTCCACCTTGCTTTCCGGTTCCGGCAGGCCCACTTCGCGCAAGAGTTCGATCGCGCGCCGGCGCGCGGCGCGGCGGCCCAGCTTGGCGTGCAGCATCAGGGCTTCCATGATCTGCTCGCCCACGCTGAACACCGGGTTCAGCGAGCTCATCGGTTCCTGGAAGATCATCGCGATGTCTTTGCCGCGCAGCGCGCGCATCTCGGCGCCGCTGGCCTTGAGCAGATCCCGCCCTTGCAGCAGGATCTGGCTGTCCGGGGCGATGTGCGCGTGCTGTGGCGACAGCAGCCGCATGATGGCCATCGAGGTCACCGATTTGCCGGAGCCGGATTCGCCCACCAGCGCCACGGTGCGCTTGGCCGGGATGTCGAAGCTGACGCCCTTGAGCGCCTGGAATTCGCCGCCGTTCTCCTGGCGGAACGCCACTTTGAGGTTGCGCACCGACAGCAGGGTCTGGTTTTGGGTCATAGTCTGTTCTCCCCCGCTCACTTCGCCGCCGCGCGCGGGTCCAGCGCGTCGCGCAGCGCATCCACCAACAGGCTGAAGGCGGTGACCAGCAGCGACATGGACAAGGTAACCGCCAGCATTTGCCACCAATAGCCCTGGATCAGCTCGGTGGGTGCTTCCGCCAGCATCGAGCCCAGGCTGACCTGGCGCACGCCCACGCCGAAGCCAAGGAAGGACAGGATGGCTTCGTACTTGATCAGCGCCACGGTGAGCAGGGAAAACTGCACCAACAACAGGTGGGAGATATTGGGCAGGATGTGGACGAACATTTTGCGGGCATTGCCGGCGCCGATGGCGTCCGCCGCCTGAACGTATTCGCGGCCCTTGAGCTTCAGGTATTCCGCGCGCACCAGACGGAAGGTGCCGGTCCAGCTGGTCAGCGCCATCACCGCGACGATGGTGGTGATGCCGCGGCCGGAGACGGCGGCGAAGGACAGCAGCAGCAGCATGTCCGGCACCGAGGTGAACACGCTGTAGAACCAGCCCAGCGCGTCGTCCACCTTGCCGCCGAAATAGCCGGCCGCCGCGCCCAGCGCGCAGCCCACCAGCAAGGCCGACACCGCGCCGAACACGCCGACGAAGATGGAGGTGGAGGTGCCTTTCAGGGTTTTCTCTATCACATCGCGGCCGCGCAGGTCCGCGCCAAAGGGCAAGGTGGCGCGCTTGGGCGCGTCCGCCTGCGCGTATTCGCCCACATGTTGCCGCGCCTGTTGCAGCTCCTTGCCTATCGGGTCCTCCTCCAGCGTCATGGCGACGATGGGGGCGGACGCCTGGGCGAGCTTGGCCGGTTCCGGCGGCAGTACATCGTCGGCGGAGGCCCGCACCCAGCTAGGCGGCGCGTAGGGCACGGCGATTTCGTCGGTCCAGCTGCCGCCCACCAGATTGAACCAGCCGCCCACGGCCAGCAGCAGGTAGACCGCCACGATCCACAGCGAAACAAAGCCCACTTTCTTGCGTTTCAGCCTTTGCCAGCCCAGCGCCCACAAGCCGCGCGAGGGGGCGGCCGGCGCGGCGCCGGCGGTATTGTGCAATGTCGTCATCTCCAGCCCTCTCTCACTTGAGCTGCACGCGCGGGTCGATCAGCTTGTAGACCAGATCGCCCAGCAAATTGAACACCATGGTGGCGATGGCGATATAGATGGTGATGGCCTTGATCACCGGGAAATCGCTCTTGTTCACCGCCATCACCACTTCATTGCCCATGCCGGGAATGCCGAAGAAACTTTCCAGCACCAGCGCGCCGATCAACATATAAGGCAGCGACATCATCACGCTGGTCACCACCGGGATCAGCGCGTTGCGCAACACGTGCTTGAGCATCACCGTGCGCTCGGACAGGCCCTTGGCGCGCGCGGTGCGCACATAGTCCTGGCCGATTTCCTCGACGAAGAAGCTGCGGTAGAAACGGATATCCGGCCCCAGGGACACCATCAGGCCCATCAGCAGCGGCAGCGGCACATAGACGAAGAGGTTGATCCAGAAGGAGTCCCCCCAGCCGCGCACCGGGAACCAGCCCATTTTGAAAGCCAGGAAATACTGGCCGGCGATGATGTAGACCAGCGCGCTGACCGACATGGCCACGGTGCAGGCGATGGTGACGATGTGATCGGTGAGGCCGCCGCGAAAATAGGCGACCAGCGCCGCCAGCGGGATGGCGATCAACAGATCCACCACCAGCATGGCGCCGGTCAGCGTCAGCGAGGGGCCGACGCGGCTGCCGATGATGTCGGATACCGGTTGTTGAGTGGACCAGGAGGTGCCGAAGTCCAGCGTCAGCACCTGTTTGACGAAGAGCCAGAACTGCTCCGGCAAGCTTTTATCCAGGCCCAGCTGGGCGCGGATATTGGCCAGCACGTCCGGCGTCAGGTGCTTGCCGGCCAGCACCAGCGACGGGTCGCCGCCCACCAGGGTGAACAGAGTGAAAACCAGCAGCATGACGCCGAGCAGGGTCGGGATCATCTGCAGAATGCGACGGATGATGAATGCGGACATGGCGCTCTCCTTTACTTCTGCACATCCAGGAAACGCCAGATGGCGTTGAAATTGGGATGCACCTTGAAACCACGCACCCAGGGCTGGGCCACGCCGTTGACGAAACGGATGTCACTGAAGATCCACGGCGTGTCGCCGGCGACGATCTTGTTCATCCGATCGTACAGCGCATTGCGCTCCGCACCGTCCGCCAGCAACCGCGATTGCCGGTATAGCGCGTCGTAGCGCGGCGACTGATAGCAGGCGTAGTTGGAGCCGCCGGTATTGGGGCCGTACAGCAGCTGCACGAAGTTGTCCCCGTCGGGATAATCGGCGTTCCAACCCGCGCCTACCAGACCGTATTTGCAACCCTGTAGCGCCTTCACCTGTTCATTCCATTGCATCACCCGGAAGTTGACGCGAATCTTGATGCGGTCGAAGGCCTTTTGCCAGTACTCGTTCCATTGCTTGTCGATGGCGGAAGGGCCGGTGACGAAATCGATGGCCAGCGGCTGGCCGTCGGGCTGGCGACGGTAGCCGTCCGCGGCGATCTTGTAGCCGAACTGGTCCAGCAAGGCGTTGGCCAGCGGCGGGTTGAACGGGTAGGCGGCACGGAAGTTGGGATTGTGGCCGGCGACATTCGGCGGAACGATGTACTGCATTTGCACCGCTTGGTTGCGGCGGATGTCGCGTATGGTTTCGCGCTGGTCGAAAGCCATGGCG
Source organism: Chromobacterium sp. Rain0013 (assembly GCF_015291765.1). Lineage (NCBI taxonomy): Bacteria > Pseudomonadati > Pseudomonadota > Betaproteobacteria > Neisseriales > Chromobacteriaceae > Chromobacterium > Chromobacterium sp. Rain0013. The sequence continues at coordinate 2,561,654 of NZ_CP031514.1, read as the reverse complement.
ATGGCGCGGCGCAGCGCGATGCGCGCCTTGCCGTAGCCCCCTACCGTGGGGTCTTGCATATTGAAGGCGTAGAAGGTGACGCCCTCTTCCAGCGAGCGGCTGAGCTGGATGCCGCGCTCGCGGTATTCCGCTTTCAGTTCGGCGCGGCTGGCGTCCTTGGGGTCCAAGCGCAGCACTTGGCGTATCAGCGGCTGCGGAATGCTGGGATTGCCGCTGAATAGGTCGACTTCCCCGCTTTTGAACGCCAACCAGGTGGGCTGTTCTTCCGGAATCACCGCGATTTCGATACGGTCGATCTGCGGATAGCGCTTGCCGTTCATCTGCCGCGCGATGGCCTGATCGCGCGGATCCGGCCCCGGCTCGTAATGGAACACCTCCTGACGGAAATTGGGATTGCGCACCAGGCTGATGCTGGTGCCCGGCTTCCACGCCTTCAGCATATAGGGGCCGGTGCCCACCGGGTGGGCATTGGAATTATCTCCGTAAGCCTCGATCACTTCCCGCGCCTGGGCCTGCACCCAGCTGCCGGCCAGCATGAAGGGCAAGGGAGGAAAGGGTTGCAGGAATTTGAGTTGCAAGGTGTAGCGGTCCAGCGCGCGCACGCCTTCCACTGGCTCGTCATAGTTCAAGCGCCCCTTGCCGGCTTTCTTGACCAGCGCCTGCAGGCCAATCAGCTTGTCGGTGAAGGCGTCGCTGAGCGGTGAGGCTACGGTGGGGTCCGACAGGCGCTTGATCGAGAACACAAAATCCTCCGCCGTCAGCTCGCGCCGTTTGCCCTTGAACGCCGGGTCCGGGGCAAAATAAATGCCCTGCTTCAGGTGGAAGGTATAGGTCTTGCCGCCGTCGCTGACAGTGGGCATGGCCGTGGCCACGCCGGGCACCACCTTGACCGGCCGCGCCAGGTAGTCGAAGGTCAGCAGCGAGTCGTAAATATGCTCGTTCACCGCCGCGGAATAAACATCCGAGATTTTGGCCGGATCGAAACCGGTTTCCTGCGCGTTGAACGAGGCGTGCAGCACCTTTTCCGCGCCGGCCGCCGATGCCGCCGCGCCCCCCCACGCCATCAGCGCCAGCAGCGCGCATCGCTTCAGGCTCATGATTTTCTCCTTTGTTGTCTCTCCGGCCTGGCGTCTTGCGCCGGCCGATTATTATGTTGCCGTTCTAGCCACGGCTTAGAACCGGTTTACGATCTGCTGCGCGTCGTGAAACGTGGCTCGGTGAGCGCGCCTTCAAAAGGCTCTACCGTGTGAACACTCCGCTTTTTCAGCCGTTTTCACCCCGTCTCGCCCTTGCTCGCAAGATCGTAAACAAGTTCTTAACACTCATGAACAACGTGCGCCGGCTCTGCTTGTTGACAAGCGGCGGCGGCGACGCCATCGTAAAAGTATCCCTTCGAACCACCCCAGGCGGCCGCATTGTCCGCCCGCCTTTCACTTCGCTCAGGAGCGCATCATGAAAACAACGCTAGCGCTGTCCCTGCTGGCCGCCAGCCTGCTGACCGGCTGCGCCACCCAGGCGGGCTATGCGCAAAAGGTCTACGGCTGGCAAGGCCGCGACGTCAACGAGATGCTGGCGCAATGGGGCGCGCCCACCAGCCAGCTGACCATGCCCAACGGCAATCAGCTCTACACCTACCGCAGCGCCTACAGCCAGGAAATGCCCTATCAGGGCGGCTTCTACAACTACCCGTGGGGCTTCAGCGGCGGCGGTTCGGTGTATTACCGCTGCACCACCAACTTCGTCGCCGACCCCAAAACCCACACCATCCTGACGGTGAGCTTTGAGGGTAATGACTGCGTGGCGCCGCCTAAGAATTAAGAGCCGGTTTACGATCTGCTGCGCGTCGTGGAGCGTGGCACGGTAAGTACAGCTTCGAAATGCTCATGTACCCTATGTACATTCCGCTTTCTCAACCGTTTTCGCCTTGTCTCGCCCTAGCTCGCGAGATCGTAAACAGGCTCCAAACCCTCTCTTCCGCCCAAAAAAGAGCCTGCGCATGCGCAGGCTCTCTTCGTTTCAATGCTCGGCCGCCGGCTGGTGCGCCGGCTTGCCGCCCAATAGGCGGCGCACCCGGCTGCGCAAGCCGTCCAGATAGGTGTAAACCACCGGCACCACGATCAGGGTCAGCACCGTGGAGGTCAGCAAGCCGCCGATGATGGCGTGCGCCATCGGCCGGTTGCTTTCCGAACCGTCGCCGGTGCCCAGGGCCAAGGGCAGCATGCCGAAGATCATCGCCAAGCTGGTCATCATGATGGGCCGCAAACGCACGCGGCCGGCCTCCACGATGGCCTGGTTGCGCTCCATTCCTTCGCGCCGCGCCTGGTTGATGAAGTCCACCAGCAGAATGCCGTTCTTCGCCGCCAGACCCATCAACATGATGATGCCGATCACCGAGAACATGTTCAGCGTGGAGCCAAACACATAAAGCGAACAGAACACCCCGACGAAAGCCAGCGGCAAAGCCATCATGATGGTGACCGGCAGCGTGAAGCTGCGGAACTGCGCGGCCAGGATCAGATAGATGAAAATCACCCCCAACGCCAAGGCCTGCACCGCATAGCCCAGCGATTCCTGCATATCCTTTTGCTGGCCGCCCTGCACCAGCATCACGCCCGGCGGCAGCTTCAGGCCTTCCACCAGCTGATGCACCTCGGCGGAAACGGTGCCGGCGTCGCGGCCTTCGATATTGGCCAGGATGGTGATCTCGCGCATCATGTTGACGCGCTTGATCTGGCGCGGGCTGATGCCCTGCCGGGTTTCTATCAAGGAAGACATCGGAATCATATTGGCCGCGCCGTTGGCGTCCGGCCGCCCGGCCACCGTCAGCGCGTCCAAGAGCTCCTGGCGGCGTTCCGACTTGGGCACCCTCAGCTTGACGTCGTAGTTTTCCCCGTCCGGCGCTTCCCAAGTGGTGACCGCGTTGCCGGCCAGCAGGATGGACAGCGTCTTGCCCACTCGGGCCAGGTCCACGCCCAAGCTGGTGGCGGCGTCGCGCTTGAGCACCAGGTTCAAGGCCGGATCGCCTTCGCTGAGGTTGGATTCGATGTCGCGCACGCCTTTGATCTTGCCCAGCCGGCGCATCAGGTCTTCGGACACCGCCGTCAGTTCGCGCAGGTCGCTGCCGCGCAAGCCCACTTTGACCGGCTTGCCCTGCTGCTGCTCGTTGGCCACCGATTTAATGGTGACGCCGGCCACGGGCAGCACCCGCGCGCGAGCGTCGGCGATCACCTGGCCCAGCGTGCGCTGACGGCTGTTCTTGTCGCCGATGTCGACCGTCACCGAACCGTCGTTCTTGCCGGCGCCGAAGTTGCCTTCTCCCACATTCATCGAGATCGACTTGATTTCGGGAATGCCCTTCACCGCAGCAGCCAGTTCATGGCCCTTGGTGGCGGTGTACTCCAAGGCCGAGCCGGGCGCGGTCTGGTAGCTGATGGTGAACTTGCCGCTGTCTCGCTCCGGGATGAACTCGCCGCCGATGCCGGGCACCAGCGCAAAGCTGGCCACGGTGAGCAGCAGGGCGGTGCCCAGCACGGTTTTACGATGGCCCAGCGCCCAGCGGATCACGCCGACGTAGCGCTCGGCCAGCCGGTCCAGCGAGCTTTCGAAGGCGTCCAGCATCCGTCCCAGCGGGCCGCGGTGCTTGTCTCCGTGGCGATGCGGATCGTGCCAGATGGACGACAGCATCGGGTCCAGCGTGAAACTGACCAACATGGAGATCAGCACCGCCACCGCCACGGTCAGGCCGAACTGGTGGAAAAACTTGCCGATGATGCCGCCCATGAACCCCACCGGCAGGAACACCGCCACCACGGTCAACGTGGTGGCCAGCACCGCCAGACCGATTTCATTGGTCCCGTCCAACGCCGCCTGGTAGTGGCTCTTGCCCAGGCCGGCGTGACGCACGATGTTTTCCCGCACCACGATGGCGTCATCGATCAAGAGGCCGATGGACAGCGACAAGGCCAGCAGGGTCAACATGTTCAAGGTAAAGCCGAACATCTGAATGGCGAACAAGGTGCCTATCAGCGATACCGGCAGGGTCAGGCCGGTGATCACGGTGCTGCGCCAGCTGCCCAGGAACAGGAAGACGATCAGCACGGTCAGGCCCGCGCCTTCCAGCAGCGTGGACTCCACGTTATGCAGCGATTTTTTCACGTCCTCGGCGGTATCGTAGGTGTAGCGCACCTTGACCCCGGCCGGCATCTGGCTTTTCAGCTCGGCCACCCTGGCCTTGACGCCTTCGGCCACTTCCACTACGTTGGCGCCGCGCGCGGCGCGCAGGTCCAGCGACACGCCGGGCCGGCCGTCTATCAGCGAGACGCTGGACTGCTCGGCCTCGGTGTCGGCCACGGTGGCGATGTCCTCAAGCCGGATGGGCGCGCCGTTGCGGTAGCCCACCGCCAATTGCGAGAAGTCCTCGGCCGATTTCAACTTGCCGGCAACGCGGATCGCCCACTCCTTACTGACTGCCGACACCGAGCCGGCGGGGAAGTCCTGGTTGGCGGCGCGCAGCGCGTCGGCCACGTCCTGCAAGGACAGGCCGGAGGCTTCCAGACGCACCGGGTCCACATCCACGCGAATCTCGCGGCGCACCCCGCCAATCAGCTTGACGTCGCCAACGCCGGCCACCATCTGCAGCCGCTTTTTCAGCACCTTGTCCACCCAGGTGGTCAGCTCTCGCGGGCGGGTCTGATCCGAAGTCAGCACCAGGGTCAGCATAGGGTTGTCGTTGGGGTCCACCTGAGACACGGTGGGCGCGGAGATCTCGCGGCGGAACTGGCCCTGGATGGCGCCTATCTTATCCCGCACGTTCTGCACCGCCGCCACCGGGTCCACCGACAGCTCAAACTCCACCACCACGGTGGAATTGCCTTCCATGGAATACGAACGGATTTCCTTGATGCCGTTGATGGTGTTGACCGCTTCTTCCACCGGTTTGGAGATTTCGCTTTCCACCACTTCCGGGGAAGCGCCGGGATAGTCGGTGGACACCAGGGCGATGGGGAAGCGGATGTCCGGCATTTCCTCCACCGCCAGGCGCTGCCAGGAAAACAAGCCCAGCACCACCAGCGTCATCATCAACACGGCGGCGAAATAGGGATTGCGGACGCTTACTCGGGTCAGCCACATGCTGCGCCCCTCCGCTTAGAGTTTGCCGCCGGGCAGGGAAACCGGATCGCCGGCTTTCACCCCCACCAGGTCCACGGCGATCACGTGCTCGCCCGGCTTGACGCCGGACACCGCGGCCAGCCGGTCCGCCTCTGAGCGCAGCAACAATTCCACCGGCCGCCGTTCCAGCCGGCCCTGGCGCGCCACCAGCACCCAGGGCTGGCCGTCCGGATCGTGGATGGCCGGCAGCGGCAGCACGATCTGGTCGCTAAGCTGGCGCAACACAATGCCGCCCTTGGCGAACTGTCCGGCCTTCAGCTTGTGTTCCGGGTTTTTCACGCGGATGTACAGGGTGAAGCTGCGGGTGCCCGCCACCGCCACCGGGTTGATGCGCACCACTTCGCCGCGTTGAGGTTCGGCCAGGCCGTCCACGGTGAAACCGGCTTGCATGCCGGGCTGGATCTGCGAGATCAGCCTCGCCGGCACGGTGGCGGCGATTTCCAGCACCGACAGATCGGCGATGGCGAACAGCACCGCGTTCTTGCCGGCCACTTCGCCCGGATTGATTTTGCGCTCGTACACCACGCCGTCTATCGGCGCGCGGATCTGGGTGTCCGCCAGCAGGCGGCGCGCCCGCGCCAGCTGAGTGGCCTGGGCCTTGGCTTCGCCCTCCTTCACCCGGTAGTCGCTATCGAATTCGTCATAGGCGATCTGCGAGATAAACCCCTTATGCAACAGTTCGCGCTGTTTTTCCAATTTGACCTTGGCCAGGCGCAGCCGCGCCTCGGTATTGGCCACTTGGGCGTTCTGCTCCGCCACCGATTGCGACAGGACTTCGGCGTCCAGCACCGCCAGCACTTGGCCGCGCTTGACCGCCTCGCCCTCGCGCACGCGCACTTCCTTGACCCGGGCCTCCACCTCCGCGGCCACGGTGCCGCTGGTCAAGGCGTTGAGCGATCCGGTGAAGGCGATCGTCGCCGCCAGCACGCGCGGCTTGGCCGCTATCACATCGGCAGGGGACAAGGTCCGCGCCACCGGCGCGGAAGCCGCGGTTTTGCCGGCTGCGCCGTCCTTGGGCGGGTCCGCCGGTTTGGCGCCGCAAGCCGTCAGCGCCAACGATAAGAGCGGGACTATGACAAATCGTGTGTTCATCTGTGTTGTTCTTTTCTATGGTTGAGCCGCCCGCGACGCGGAGCTCGGACACGCGTGACCGGCCGCCGCGTCAGGCTCGGCGGCCGCGCATCCCGGACGATGAAACGACGCAAGACTCCCCCTTGCGCCGGCGCGGCCGGACCAGGGCCGCTTGGCATCATCCCACAGGCGTCACCGCGGGATATGCCATTGTGTGGTTGTATTGTCTTGTTGTTGTGAAGCGTGGTCGGACCAGCCGCAGTCAAGCATTTGGGCGGCCTGACTGCGGCCGCCCGTTATCATGCCACAACACTATCCATTAAACATATGTCATTGCACAAACTGCTCGGACCCCACGATGCCCAGCTTGGTCACCCCCAAACGCTGCGACTCCGCCAGCACCATCGCCACCGGCTCGTAACCCGCATCCTTGTTCGGCTTGATGTGAAACTCCGGCTGCGGCACCCGCGCCGCCGCTTCCGTCAGCTTCTTCTCCAAAGCCTCCCGGTTCGCCAAACGCTCCCCGTTCCACAAGATACCGTTGTCCGGCCCAATGTCTATCTGCACCACCACCGGCTTCTCCATCGGCTTCGCCGGACTGCTCACCGGCATGTCCAGCTTCACCGCGTGCGTCTGGATCGGAATCGTGATGATCAACATGATCAGCAGCACCAGCATCACGTCGATCAGCGGCGTGGTGTTCATCTCCACCATCAGGTCGTCGTCGGACGAGCCTACGTTCATTCCCATCTTCCTGCCCCTCCTAGTTCCGCGGCGGCGGTTCGGTAATAAAAGCGATCTTCACGATACCCGCCTGCTGCACCGCCAGCACGATGCGGCCTATCGGGCTGTACTTCGCCCCCAGGTCGCCCCGAATGTGCACTTCCGGCTGCGGGTCCTTCTTCGCCTCCTTCACCAGCCGCGCCAGCAGCTCTTCCTGCGTCTTCACCGGCGTGGTGTTCCAGTAAATAGTGTTCCCGGTGTCCACCCCCAGCACGATGTTCTCCGGCTTGGTCTGCGTCGGAATGTTGCTTTCCTTCGGCAGCGCCATCTTCACCGTCTGCGTCACCACCGGCACCGTGATCAGGAAGATGATCAGCAGCACCAGCATCACGTCCACCAGCGGCGTGGTGTTGATCGCGGACATCACCGCGTCTTCGTCGCCCTTGCCGTGGCCTTGGCCGAATCTTGCGTTGCGCCCTTTCATCGTCGACGCCTCAGCGCGCGTTCAGCAGGCTGGCGTGCAGGCGGCCCGCCACCACTCGCACCATGTCCAGCACCAGCTTGTTGCGACGCACCAGCCAGTTGTAACCCAGCACCGCCGGCACCGCCACGCCCAGGCCGATCGCCGTCATGATCAGCGCTTCGCCCACCGGGCCCGCCACTTTGTCGATCGACGCCTGACCCGACATGCCGATCGCCGTCAGCGCGTGGTAGATGCCCCACACCGTGCCGAACAGGCCGACAAACGGCGCGGTCGAGCCGACGGTGGCCACCACCGACAGGCCGTTTTGCATGTGGTGGCTGGCGGAGTCCACCGCGTCGGAGATGGCCATCGACACCCAGGTGTTGAGGTCCACGCGCCCGGCCAGCTCGCCCTTGTGCTCGGCCGCCGCTTCAATGCCGGCCACCGCCACCGCGCTGAACATGCCTTCGTCGGCCAGTTCGCTGGCGCGCTTTTGCAGCTCCGCGCCGTGCGATTCCAGCAGTTCGCGGCCTTGCTTGAGCAGGCGGCGCTGTTCCAGCAGTTTGACGATGCCGACGTACCAGGTGGCCGCGGACATGATCAGCAGGATGATCAGGGTGCCGCGCGCCACGATATCGCCTTGCGCCCACAGGGCGTCGATGCCGTACGGGTTGCTGGTCACGTGCGCGGTTTCGGCGGCCAGCGCGCTCAGGCTGCTCAACAGGGCCACGGCGGCGAAGGCGGTGCGGGTGATTTTGCTCATGTTCTGGTTCTCCTAGAGATTGCTTGTTCCGGTCGAGGCGCGCTCGCGCTCATTCGCCGGAATCGAGTTTGAAGCCGAATTCCTGGCTCAACAGGCTGTTGGGTTTGCAGCTGTAGCCTTGCAGCGCGGCGCTGATCGCCGACTGGAAGCCGCTGCGGTAGCGCGGCGGGATGCCGCCGTCGAACGAAATATTGGCGATGTGACTGAAGCGGCCGTTGTCGCCCACCTGGAAGGCCACGCGCACCACGCCCTGGATTTCGTCCTGTTGCGCCTTGCTCGGATACTCCGGCGCTTGCAGCTGGCTGCAGTTGGCCTTGGCCGACACCGGTCCCTTGGGCGCTTCCACCGCCGGGGCGGGGGTGGGCGCGGGCTGCGGCGCTGGGTCCGAGGTGGTGGACTGGATGGCGTTGGCCGTGGAGGTGACCGGCGGTGGATTGACCACCGGCGGCACGTAGGCCTGCGGCTTGGGCGCGGCGGTGGGCTGCACCACTTTCTCGATCTTGGGCGGAGGGGGCGGTGGAGGGGGCGGCGGTTCGCTGATGACCGCCACTTCCACTTTTTGCTGGATCACTTTGACCACGCCCTGGGCCAGGCCCGAGACCAGCGCGTAGATCAACAGTGCATGGAAGACGACCACGCCGACCAAGCCCGCGATGCGGCGCTTGGGCGGGGGACCGCCGATTCCTCTGGCTGTGATGCTCGTCATGTTTGATACCCGTTATTCAACAACATCCGCCTTCTTTGGCCTATGCCGCCTTGTGAACGGTTTTAGCGGGACGACGGACTGGTTGCTACTGTTGCCACATGGCACCCACTGCGTGCCGCTGCTCTTCGCTGCCTCAAGCCAGCCCAACGTCGCCTTAGCCGAAACACTCTAGCCAGCTCCGCGGAGCAAAACCTTGAACAAGCGCTCACTACGGCGACTTCCCGCGGGCTTTCACCCGCCGGAAGTCGCCTTAGAACCGGTTTACGATCTGCTACGCATCGTGATACGTGGCTCGGTGAGCGGCACCTTCAAAAGGCTCGTGTACCGTGGGTACATTGTGCTTTTTCAGCCGTTTTCGCCTCGTCTCGCTCTTGCTCGCGAGAACGTAAACAGGTTCTTACAACACCGGGAAATCACATTTTGTAGTTGAACTTGGCAAAGTAGGCGCGGCCAACCGGATCGGTAAAGCGCGGATCGTATCCTTGCTGGAAAGTCTTCTGCTGATTGCTGACCGGCGGCTCTTGGTCGAACAGATTTCGCGCGCCCACGGTGAACGTGAGTTTCTTGTCCCAGACGTAACTGCCGGACAAGTTCCAGGTGGAGTACGGCCGCACATTGTGTGACGGATCCTGATCGGTGTAGCCAGACTTGTAATCCTGTGCCAGCAGAGCGCTCCAAACCCCTTGCGCCCAGCCCAGACTCAGATTGTGCTGCCAGCGGAAAGTGGGCGCGGTGTCGATGAAGACGCCCAGGCTGTTGTGGTAAGCCCCACCCTTCTCAACCTGATATTGGTACTTAGTCATATAAGTACCGTCCAGACCGATATTGAAGGTGCCAAGGCTGGTGCGCGGCGAGGTCCAAGATACTTTGAGATCAATGCCGGAGGCACTGGTGGTGCCTAAGTTCATCGTTTGCGACGAGATATAGTTCAGGTCATTCTTGGCGTCGCGATTCATCAGGCTGGCGTATTTGGCGGCATTGGCCGGATCCAGCAACACCGCCTCGTCCACCGTTCCGATGGTGTCGTGAATCATGGTCCACCAGAAATCAGCGCTGGCGGTCAAGTTCTTCACCGGTTCGATCACAATGCCGAAGGACAGCGACGACGACTTTTCCGGACTCAGGCTCTTGTTGCCGCCGGTCATCAGATTCCGCTGCAAAGTGCCATCGCAGGCCTTGGGACCCGCGCCGGGCTGGGCCACGCCGTTAGGGCAATAGGTTGGGTCGTAAAAGCCCTGAGCGGTGTTGACCACCTGGTTGGGCTGGTTCACGTCATACAACGACGGCGCGCGGAAACCGGTACTGGCCGAGCTACGGAACATCAACTGCGGCAAAGGCTGATAACGCAGCGCCACCTTGGGGTTCACCGAGCTGCCGAAATCGCTGTAGCGGTCATAGCGCAACGCCAGCTGCGCATCCAGATTTTTTACGACCGGGATATCCGCTTCGGCGAACAGCGCATTGATATTGCGCTGCCCAGCCGCGGACTTAGCCGCATCCATGCCCAGCCCCACCGCGTCCTTGGACACATCGTAGTTGTAATCATGGCTCAGCTTTTCCTTACGCGCCTCAACGCCCAAGGCGACCGCCATCATCCCCGCCGGCAACTGCAGCACTTCCTTGCTGACCTTGAAGTCGGCGGAATACACCGTGGACTTGGCGGTGTCGGCGGTACCTGTGACCGAAACATTCTTCCAGGCGGCCCGGCCTGCGGCCGATGTATCGGTTGGATCGAAACTGCCGCTGGTAATGCCGGACTGCAACTTGCTATTGCTCAGATAGCCGCCCACCACGATATTCTTGGCGTAGTCCTCGGACCAGCCCAAGCCTGCTTTGTAATCCCAACCGGCTACCAGGCCCTCCATGTTCAACATCAGGCGCTGAGCAGTGCCGTCGCCTTCGTTGACACGGTTGCCCAAGGGAATGGAGCGCCCGTACAGCACATCACCGTTGGGATAGGTCACATCGCCCAATGTCAACTGGGTGGGGCCAGGCTGGATCGACGAGGTGTTCTTATTGCGGGAAATCAGGTATTGCAACGAGAGTTCATGGTTGTCGCCAATGCGCATCGTGCCCTTGGCAATGCCCGAGGCTTGCTCGATTTCCGGCTGAATGCCGGCAAACAGCGCATAGTTTTCCTTGCACATGCCGCCGGAGGCCACGGAATACGGCGGGCTGCACGCCGGATAACCGATATTCACCATGGTCCCATCCGGTTTCTGGATGTTCACCGGATAGGCATACGTGCTAAGACGAGGTTTCTTGGGAATAGCGAATGGACGGTCCACCGCAAAAACGGGATTGGCCTTGTGATAGTTAGCCGCCACGTAGACGTTGTAACCGTCTTTATTCAAATCGCCGATGCCGAAGGAACCATTGACCGACTTCTCATGGCCTCCACCATGCTGCGGGTCCAGCAAGTCGCCACCGATGCTGAAGCCGGTAATGCTTTTCTTGGTGATGAAGTTGATCACGCCGCCAATGGCGTCGGTACCGTAGATCGCCGAGGCGCCGTCGCGCAGCACCTCCACCCTTTCCACCGCGCTCAGCGGAATGGCATTGAGGTCGACGGCATAGCCGTCCATCGGTTGATTGGCCATGCGACGGCCATCCAACAGCACCAGCGTGTACTGGCTGCCCAACCCGCGTAAATTGGCGTAAGACGCGCCGCCATCGCTGGCGCCCACCGAGGCGCTAGCCCCCTGGGTCGACTGGTTTGCCGCCAAGCTGTTGACCACCTGCTCGACCGTATTGAGCCCTTGCTTACTCAGATCTTCGGTTCGGATGATGGTAACCGGGGCGGCCTGCTCCTGCTTGATGGAGCGCTTGATATTGGAGCCGGTGACTTCCACACGGTCCAGGGTTCCGTTGTTTTCGTCCGCGTGAGCCAAAGACGCGGCGCCAACACCGAGCATGGCGAGCGCCAGCACGATTTTCTTCTTGCGACAATTCATGATTCTCCAATCCCTTGTAAGTTCATTTGGCCACTGACCTCGTCGGGTTTATGGCTCTATTGAGAGCATCGTCGTGCTCATTTTTTGATCTGAACCGAAGGCGATCCGAGTGTGCGAATTAATCATGACCAGCGTCAATAAACTTTTCCGCGGCCGCCCCCCTCCATCTTCAGAGCGAGTAGGCACTATGTTTGAAGCAATACTTCTTAACGACTCAAAATCTTTATTAAACAAGCGTCTAACCGAAAAACGAAATCCATCACCCCGCAAAACCAAATGCATATCTAGAGCAGAAACTACAAAAAATGGGCATGTTCAAATCCCATAGGCATGTTGCTTTTTTGCAATTGCGTTAAAACCTGCGCAGTGTAAATACTTCTTATTCTTTGTTTTTAATACTTGTTACATGTAAAAACCTTGCACCAGCCATGAGTTATTTGGATGTCGCTATCTAAACCCGCCACGCCCGTCGGGTTGAGCGCAAAAATGCCGAGTTCGACTAGCTACCGCGCCCCGGTCCCCGCATGAGCCGGGCTCATGCAAACCCTTCCGCCGCCCAGCCAGAGCAGGCGGCGCGACTTAAGAGCGGCTAACAAAAATCAGTTTCACGGCCGAGAGCCTGTTCACGATCTCGCGAGCTAGAGCGAGACAAGGCGAAAACGAGCGAAAAAGCCGAATGTACGAGGGGTACATGAGCATTTTGAGCTTGTTTTTAACGCCGCATCGCCGCAGCGCAGCAGATCGTGAACAGGTTCTGAGACAAGGCGCGCCGACGCAGGCAGTACTTGAGTACGGCAAGTCGGCGTAAGGCAGCATCAGGAGTTTGTTGGCCGCTCTAAACGCAGCAGCCGATCCGCCACAGTCCACCCCTGTCCTGATTGCCATTTTTAAAGTTTGTGATTGACCAGCTAAATGATAACGATTATCATTTCTAAAAATTCACCCAGGAGGGATGTCCAATGAATGCCATGCTTGTGGGAGCCGATACCCTCGGCAATATTCCGGATGTGCTGCGCGATTTCGGCATCAACATTCATCGTCACGTCAGCGGCCGCAACAGCTCGCACCAACGCAAGGTGGACCGCCTGCCGGCCGGCACCGACCTCTTGATCCTGTTCACCGATTTTCTCGGCCACAACGTGATGCGCCATTTCCGCGAACTGGCCTCGGAAAACCAGATTCGCTTCATCGCCTGCCGCCGATCGGTCTGTGCGCTCAAGCAATCGCTCACTGGAGCCGGCCTCAACGACAGCCAATGCGCCGCCTGCCCGCATCAATGCGCGGCGGCCAAGAGCAGCGGCGGCAAGCGCAAGCGCTGAGTTTTTTCTTACCACCCTTGAAATTAAAAGCCGGCTTTCGCCGGCTTCTTTTTATCCCGCGCCACGGGCAAGAAAAAACCGGCCAGAAGGCCGGTTGGTCGCTTTGCTTCAAATAAACGATTACTCGCCGCGCCCCGCCCTGCGCGCGGCCTCGCTCAACTGCTTGAGCTGCTGCGAGAAATTGCGGCAATTGCCGCACATGAACAGGTGCACGCGCAGACGCACGTATTCCCACTGACTCAAGGAACGGTCCTGCGAGGCCGAGATCAAACGGCTGGCCTGACGACAACTCAACTTCATACGCTAGCCTCCCGGCTCCAGCGGATCGAAAAACACTCCCGCAAGCTCATGCGGGCGCGATACAGCAATACAGAACAGTTGGTCGCGGTGATCTCCAGATTCTTACAAATCTCCGCAATCTCCATGCCCATCACCTCCCGCATCACGAACACCATCGCGGTGCGGCGCGGCATGACTTCCGAGCACTGCTCGAACACCTCCCAGAACTGGCGCGAGACCAGGGATTGCTCCGGCCCGCTCCAGGCCTTGACCGGCTCGCGCCAGTGGCCATCGCGGCTGAACAGACCGTCAAAATCGCTATCGTCAGCCTCGTCCTCCAGCGATTCGAACAGTTTTTCCTTGCCCTTGCGGCGCAAGGCGTCAATCAGTTTGAAACGCAGGATGGAGGTCAACCAGGTGCGCAGCGTGGATTTGCCGCTGAAGGAGGCCCTGGATTCCAGCGCCGCCAGCAGCGTTTCCTGCACCACCTCGTCCGCGGCGTCTTTTTCGCGCAATTGCGCCAGCGCGTAGCGGAACAGGTAGGGCCGCTCCGCTTCTATGTCTCGGTCTTCTATCATTCGCCATTCGCTTTCTTGCAGCTCACTCGCGGCAGAACTCCACCGCCTGATCCAGCCGCTCCACCGCAATCACCTGCAACCCCTCAATCGGCTGGCGCGGGCGGTTGGCCTGCGGCACGATGGCGCGGGTAAATCCGAGCTTGGCCGCTTCCTTCAAGCGCTCCTGGCCGCGCGCCACCGGGCGCACCTCGCCCGCCAGGCCCACTTCGCCGAACACCACCAGTTTTTCCGGCAACGCCCGATTGCGCAGGGAGGACACCATGGCCAGGATGATGGCCAAGTCGGCCGCCGGCTCGTTGATCTTGACCCCGCCCACCGCGTTGAGGAACACGTCCTGGTCGAAGCAGGCGACGCCGCCATGGCGGTGCAACACCGCCAGCAGCATGGCCAGGCGGTTCTGCTCCAGACCCACGGTCAGGCGCTTGGGCTGGAAGCCGTGACAATCGTCCACCAGCGCCTGGATCTCCACCAGCAGCGGGCGGCTGCCCTCCTGGGTGACCAGCACGCAGGAGCCGGCCACGTCGTCCCGGTAGGAAGACAGAAAGATGGCGGAGGGGTTGGACACGCCCTTGAGGCCGCGGTCCGTCATCACGAACACGCCCAACTCGTTGACCGCGCCGAAACGGTTTTTGATCGCGCGTATCATCCGGTAATTGGAGTGGGAATCGCCCTCGAAATACAGCACGGTGTCCACCATATGCTCCAGCACGCGCGGGCCGGCCAGCGAACCTTCCTTGGTGACGTGTCCCACCAGCAATATGGTGATGCCGGTCTGCTTGGCCATCCGCGTCAGTTGCGCCGCGCATTCGCGCACCTGGGACACCGAGCCCGGCGCCGACGTCACTTGGTCGGTGTACAGGGTCTGGATGGAGTCGATCACCGCCACTTCCGGCCGCTCGCGCTTCAACGTTTCCAGGATGGCTTCCAGCCGGATTTCCGCCAGCAGGTTAACGCGCTCGGTGGCTACCGCCAGCCGGGTCGCGCGCAGCGCGATCTGCTGCGGCGATTCCTCGCCGGACACGTAGAGCACCTTGCGGCGCGCGCCAATCTCGGACAGCGCCTGCAACAACAGCGTGGATTTGCCGATGCCGGGATCGCCGCCAATCAGAATCACCGCGCCGCGCACCACGCCGCCGCCCAGCACCCGGTCCAGCTCGTCGATGCCGGACGGGTCCCGCGGCACTTCCTCGGTTTGCACATCGGACAGCTTCTGCACTTGGGTGGCGCTGTCGCTCCAGGACTGGAAACGGGCGTTGGCCGCCGGCGCGGCCTGCACCGCCTCGGTCAAGGTGTTCCAGGCGTTGCAATGCGGGCACTGGCCCTGCCATTTGGGCGTTTGACCGCCGCACTCGGCGCAACTGAAAACGGTTTTGATTTTTGCCATCAGGACAACGGAAAGAAGTGGACGGGCTCAGCCGTGCGAACCAGGCGCAGGGCTGTTCTTATTGAGTTCATTGATGATGTTGAGCAGGCGTTTCTGCTCCGGCTCCCCGCCGGAGGCCGCCTTGGATTTTTCCCCGCCTTCGCCGGCGGGCTTGTTGCGAATGGCCGCCAGCACCGCTTCCACTTGCGGATCGGTGCGCGCGGCGCGTTCGGCCTCTTCGTTGCTCAGCGGCCTGGGGCCGGGGGGCGAGATATTGGCGCTGGATTTCTCCACCGGCGCGGACGCGGCGCCGTGGCTGCTGGCGGTGGGCGCCGGCATGCCGGCGGGGGTGGAGGCTTCCTTGGGCGGTTCCATGGTGTCCAGCTTGTTTTTGGCCATGTACTCGTTCATCTCGCGCCAGCCGGCGTAGATCGCCGCCTTGTCGGCTTCGGGATTGCGCAAATAGCACTCTTCCAGCGAACGGCCGGTCTGACGGCAGGCAGCGCCTATCGCCTTATTGGCGTCCTTGGTCAAGCCGGTGACGTTGCCCACCCAGTTGCAGCCGGTCAACGCCAGCAGCAGCGGCAACCATAGCCATCGCCCTATGCTCATGCCTCGCCCCTTCCCCTCAAGCGCGCCGGGCGCGCAAATCCAGTTCCACGATCTCTCCGCTTCGGCCCTGGCTGGCGGGCCCCAGCCAGTACAGCAAATGCGGCATCAGTTCGGACAGATTGCCGCGTTCGGACTTGTCCTCGCCCGGGTGGGTGCGGTTGCGCTGCGGCGAATTCACCGGCCCCGGAATCAGCTGGTTGACGCGCAACTGCGGGTAAACGTCCCATTCATTGGCCGCCACCTGGGTGAGATAGTTGAGGCCGGCCTTGGACGCGCCGAAACCGCCCCAGTACGGCGCAGGGTGCAGCGCGTGGGTTTCGCCCACGAACAGCACCGCCGCGTCCGGAGAATCCTTCAACAACGGCAGACAAGCGCGGGTCAGCGCGAACGGCGCCACGGTATTGATCCGGTACTGGTCCATCCACTCTTCCACGGTCTGATTGGACAGCGGCGACAGCGCGTAAAAATGGGAAGCGCAATGCAAGATGCCGTCCAGGCGGCCCAACTCGCGCTTGATCATCATCGCCAGATTGTTGAAATCGCCCTCCGCCGCTTTCAGCAGGTCCAGCGGCACCGCCGCCGGGTCCGGCCCTCCCGCGGCCGCTATTTCATCGTAGACCTTCTCCAGGCCTTTGACGCTGCGAGCCAGCAACACCACGGTGGCGCCGTGCCGCGCCAAAGTGAGCGCGGCCTCGCGGCCTATGCCCTGGGTGGCGCCGGTGACCAGCACCACGCGGTCCTTGAATGCGTTAGAGGCGATATCTGTCGTCATTTTTTTCGCTATCTTGTAATCAGGGCCATCGGCGGCGCGCCTCTGCGGCCGCCGGATGGCTCACAGTCTTCCAATCACCGCGCGGGCGGCTGCGACGCCGCTTCGGACGGCTCCCTCCAAAGTGGCAGGATAATCAGCATGCGTCCAATCTCCCGCCAAATAAAGCGATTGTACCGGGCTTGGCTGCGCCGGTCGCCTCATATCGACCAAACTGGCAAAAGTGGCCCGCCGCTCCGCCAGCACCCGGAAATCAAGCCGCCGGCCGGCGCGCGGATCAAGCCGGCGCACGTCGGCCTCCACCAGAGCAGCCAGTTCCTCTTGCGAAAGCGCGTCCAGATGCTCCGGCGCGCTCATCACCGCGGCCACCCAGCCGGTTTCGCCCATCAGCGCGCCGCGGTCGAACAGCCAGTCGCCGACGCCGCCGCTGCAGGCGCACATCGGCGCCGGCAAGCGGACCGCGCCCTCAAACTGCAGATAGACGGTGTAGATGGGCCAATAACGATAAGCATTGGTCAACTGGCGCAGCGTTGGATCCGCCGTCAGCTCCGCCGCGTGATACGGCGCCACCGCCAGCACGGCGGCGTCGAAACGCTCGCCGTCCACGCTCACCCCCGTTGAATCCGCCGCCACGCCTCGCACGCGCCGGCCGGCGCGCAGATCCGCGCCGCGCTCGGCCAGCCACCGCCAGGCGGGCTCAGGGAACAAGGCGGACAAATCCACTCTGGGCAGCAAAAGATCGCTGGCGGCGCGGTCCGCGCCCAGGCTGTCGCGCAGCACCGCGGCCAGCACCCGCATCGACGCCTGTTCCGGCGGCGTGTTGAGGCCGGACAGCACCAGCGGCCGCCAGAATTCTCGGATCAGCGTTTCGGACTGCCCTTGCTGCGTCAGCCATTGCGCCACCGCGCAATCCGGCGCCACCCGCCAGCCCTGTCCTTTCAAACGCTGCAAGGCCAGCGCCAGCCTCGCCTTGTCGCGCCAGCTTATGCCGCGCGCCGTCAGCAGGCCCGCCGCCAGGTGCAAGGGCGCCGGCAGACGCGGGCAGCTCAGGCTGATGCCGCCCTGGCGTCGCCAGTTCATCGGCAGGCGCAGCAAGGCCCGGCTCTCGTCCACGCCCACCGCGGCCATCAGCCGCAGGCATTCCCGGTACGCGCCAATCAGAATGTGCTGACCATTGTCCAGCCGGCTGCCGCGCACGCCGATGCGGCGCGCGCGGCCTCCCGGCTCGCGCCCGGCTTCGAACACGGTCAGCTCCGCCCGGCCCGCCAGCTCCACCGCGGCGGCAAGCCCGGCCCAACCGGCGCCGATCACGGCAACGCGCGGCTTGCTCATCGTCGGCTCACGCCCGGTAGCCGAAAGTCCAGGTTTTCCATGCCAGCCACAGTTTGCGGATGGGCGTCAGCGACAGCCGCTGATTGAGCACCTTGGCCGGACCGTCCAGCTTGATTTCCTCCAATGTGGCGCGATAAATCGCCGCCATCAGCAAGCCGGGGCGCTGCGCCTTGCGGTCCGCGGCGGGCAGCATGTCCCAGGCCTGCCGGTAGTACTGCTGCGCGCGCTCTATCTGGAATTCCATCAAGGCCTTGAAAGCCGCGCTTTCCTCATAGTGCAGGATGTCCATCGCCGGGCAGTTGAAGCGCTGCAGCTCCTCCATCGGCAGATAGATGCGGTCTCGGCGCGCATCCTCGCCCACGTCGCGGATGATGTTGGTCAGTTGGAAAGCGATGCCCAGCTCGTGCGCGTACTCCAGCGTCTTCTCGTCGCTGTAGCCGAAGATGCGCGCCGCCAGTTGCCCCACCACGCCGGCCACGCGATGGCAGTACAGCAACAGGTCCTGGAAGCGTTGATAGCGCACCATGCTCAGGTCCATCGCCATGCCGTCTATGATTTCCTCCAGCTCGCTCTGCGGCAGGCCGAAGGCCCGAGCGTGCGGCTGCAGCGCCTGCATCACAGGATGTTCCGGCGTGCCCTGATAGAGCTTGGCGACCTCGCCGCGCCACCAGGCCAGCTTGGCGCTGGCCACGTTGGGGTCGTGGCATTCGTCCACCACGTCGTCCACCTCTCGGCAGAAAGCGTACAGCGCGGTAATCGCGCGGCGGCGCGGCTCCGGCAAGAAACGGAAGCTGTAATAGAAGCTGGAGCCGCTGGCGGCAGCCTTGTCTTCGCAATACTGATCAGGCGTCACGCGCCACTCCTGTTCAAGCGGCGGCCGCGGAGGGCCGCCGTTCTCATAATATTCATCGTCATCGCGCCGCGGTTCTTACGAATGTGTTTACGATCTCGCGAGCTAGGGCGAGACAAGGCGAAAACGGCTGAAAAAACCGAGTGTACACACGGTACATGAGCATTTTGAAGCCGTACTCACCGTGTAACGCTCCACGACGCGTAGTAGATCGTAAACAGGTTCTTATTTGGCGCGCGCCGCGCGCCACAACATATAGAGCCAGTCGCGCCAGTTCAGCACCGGGCGGCTGCGGAATACGTCGCCGCCGGAGTCGTGCAGTTTTTTCAGGATGCGCTCGCCGCCCAGAATGATCAGCCTCAGTTCCAGCCCCATCCTGCCCTTCAGCACTTTGCCCAGCGGCGCGCCGGCCTGCAACATCTTGCGCGCGCGTTCGATCTGGGCGCGCATCATCGGCTGCCACAGGCCGCCGGCGTCGCGCTCGGCGATCTGCTCCTCTGTCACCCGGAAGCGCTGCAAATCCTCCTGCGGCAGATAAACCCGGCCCTTGCGCCAGTCCAGCTCCACATCCTGTAGAAAATTGATCAGCTGCAGCGCGGTGCAGATGCCGTCCGACATCGCCAGCGAGCGCCTGTCGTTCTCGCCGTAGAGGGCCAGCATCAGCCTTCCCACCGGATTGGCGGAACGGCGGCAGTAATCCGCCAGTTCCGCGTAATCGCGATAGCGGGTTTTTTCCACATCCTGACGGAAAGCCGCCAACAGGTCGTGAAACGGCTGCAAGTCCAGGCCGTGCTCGGCGATGGCCGCCGCCAGATTGCGCATCATGGCGGTGTCCGGCGTGTGCCCGGCGCCAATGCGCTCCAGCTCCGCGCCCAAGCGGTCCAGTTCGGCCAGCCTCAGTTCGGGTGCGTCATCGCCCTCGTCCGCCACATCGTCGGCGTAGCGCGCGAAATGGTAGATCGCATGCACGGCGCGGCGCATCCTGCGCGGCAGCAGAATGGAGCCCACCGGGAAATTCTCGTAATGCCCCACCGACATTGGCTTGCTTCCTGTTGTATGGCTGGCGAATCCGGGATTATAACCGAGCGCCCCGGCCCCTCCTATGCCGCCGGTCGCGCGCCCCTCGTAAAAATATCCAAAAAAAATGGGGATAGCTATTTACAAGCACGGGACCCTGCCATATACTGCGCAGCACTGTGAAACGCAGCCGGTGCGGGGGTATAGCTCAGTTGGGAGAGCGCTTGCATGGCATGCAAGAGGTCAGCGGTTCGATCCCGCTTACCTCCACCAAAACTGCCTCACAGCAAGACGTCTCGCATACACAGCGACACGCATAGCGAAAGCCGATTCTGATGAATCGGCTTTTTGCATTTCTCTCCCGCTATTTTCCCGCTTGCCTTTTTTTGTTGCGGCGCAAATAACTAAAGCACGTTCACCCCGCCTCCCGTCGCGGAGCCCCGCATGCCTCGTGCCCGCCTGATCTTCCTGTTGCTGTCCTTATTCGCGCTCAGCGCCGCGGCCGAACAGCGCCCCGCCAGCCTGCGGCTGTGCACCGAAGACATGGATTCCCCGCCATGGCGCAGCCAGAACGGCCCCAGCCTGAGCCTGCAAATGCTGAAGACTTCCGCCCAAAAAACCAATATCAAGCTGGAAATCCGGGAAATGGCCTGGGTACGCTGCCTGAACGAGGTGCAGAACAATCAGATCGACGGCGTGTTCGAGATCAGCTTCAAGCCGGAGCGGCTGCGCATCGGCGTCTATCCGATGAAGGGCGACGCGCCAGACCCAAGCTTGCGCATGCATCTGGACGGTTACAGCCTGTACCGGCTGAAAGGCTCTAAACTGGAATGGGACGGCCAGAGCCTCAGTCATCTCGACGGCGCCGTCGGCGCGCAGACCGGCTTCTCGGTAATCGCCCAGCTTCAGGCGCTGGGCGCGTCGGTTGACGACAGCTCGCGCAACCCGGAGCAGAATCTGAACAAGCTGCTGGCGCACCGCATCGGCGCCCTGGCCCTGCCCACCTTGACCGGCGACAACCTGTTGGCGAGCAACCCTGTCTATAGGGACAGAGTAGAAAAAGTGGGGCCGGATCTGGTCGCCAAGCCTTACTACCTGATTTTTTCCCACAACTTCGCGGACAGCCACCCCAAGCTGACCCGCCAATTCTGGGAAGCCATCGCCCAAACGCGGGAATCCCCCGAATACCACAAAGCCCTGCAAGACGCGCTGCGCCAACTCAACCGCTGACGCCGCCGTGTTGCGTCTCCGCTATCCCAAATCGGCAAAGCGCCGCCCGCCCGCTTGCCCCTCCGCGCGAATCTTGCGAGCGTAAGCCTGGTTTACGACTTACGCCGCCGGGGGAAACATGACCGCTCGCCTGCCCGTCCATACCGCCGAGCCCGTCCGCGGCGGCCTGATCGCCCTGATCGCCTTCGCCGCCGTCGCGCCGCTAGTGCTAATGACCGCCCCGGCGCTGGCCAGCCAATTGGCCACCCAGTTTGGCCTGGGGCCCGAACGAATCGGCCGCCTTTTCTCCGTGGAGCTGGGCGCGATGAGCCTGGCGACGCTGCCGGCTTATCTATGGCTGCCGCGCGTGGACTGGCGCCGCGCCGCCGCCTGCGCCGGCGGGCTGTTCATCGCCGCCAATCTCGCCTCCTGTTTCGCCTCCACTTACGCCGAGCTTTTGCCGTTGCGGCTGCTCAGCGCGCTGGCCGGCGGCTCCTTGATGATTCTATGCCTGTCCACCGCCGCGGCCAGCCCCAATCCGGACCGCGCCTACGGCCTGTGGGTCTCCGGCCAGTTGGCACTGGGCGCTTTGGGGCTGGTTCTGTTTCCGGCTTGGTTCGCCCGCTACGGCATCGCCGCCTGTTATCTGAGCCTGGCGGCGCTGATGGCTTTGTGCCTGCCCCTGGCCCGCTGGTTTCCGCCCTCTGCGGCCAAGCCAGGCGGGCCAGCCGGCGCGAAAGCGCCGCCCTGGCGCCCGGTGGTGATCGGCGCGGCCGCCACCTTATGCTTTTACATCAGCCTGAGCGGTACCTGGACCTTCATCGGCAGCATCGCCGGCCAAGCGGGGCTGACGCCCGAACAAAGCGGCGACTGGCTGGCCCTCGCCACCTTGATGGGCATCGCCGGTTCCGTCTGCGCCGCGGCGATTGGCGGGCGCGGTCAACGCCGCCGTCTGCTGATCGCCGGTTACGGGCTGATGCTGCTGGCGCTGGCGCTGCTACTGGGCGCGCCTCGCGTCGGGCGCTTCGCGGCGGCGGCGCTCGTCTTCAAATACGCGTGGACCTTCATCCTGCCCTTTATTCTGGCCACGCTGGCCGCACTGGATCACAGCGGCCGGCTGATGAACACGGTCAACCTGGCCATCGGCGGCGGCCTGGCGCTGGGGCCGTCGCTGGCCGGCGAATTAATGGCCGCCCACGGCCAAAACCCGCAAACCCTGCTGCTCGTCTCCATTGGGCTCGCCGCCTTGTCGCTGGCCCTGTTGCTGACGCTGCGGCCCGCAACGGCAAGGAGCCCGCAATGACCTCCCGCACCGCGTTTTTCTTCGACGAGCTCTGTCTGTGGCACAGCGTCGGCCCTCACGCGCAGATTCTGCCGGTGGGCGGCTGGGTGCAACCGCCATCCGGCAGCGGCCACGCGGAATCCCCGGACAGCAAACGCCGCCTGAAAAACCTGATGGACGTGTCCGGCCTCAGCGCCCGGCTGCAAGTGCGCAGCGCGCCGCCGCTGGGCGAAGACGACCTGCTGCGCGTGCACTCGGCCGCCTATCTGCAACGCTTCAAGGCGCTCAGCGACGCCGGCGGCGGCGAGTTGGGGCCGCAAGCGCCAATCGGCCCCGGCAGCTATGAAATCGCCAAGTTGTCCGCCGGCCTGGCCTGGGCCGCTGTGAACGCCGTGCTTGCCGGAGAGGCGGACAAGGCCTATGCCTTGTCGCGTCCGCCCGGCCACCATTGTTCGGCTGACGGCGCGATGGGCTTCTGCTTTCTGGCCAACGCCGCTCTAGCCGCGGAACTGGCCATCGCCCGCCACGGCCTGAGCCGCGTCGCCATCGTCGACTGGGACGTGCACCACGGCAACGGCACTCAGTCGATTTTTTACCAACGCGGCGACGTGTTGACCCTCTCCCTGCATCAGGATGGCTGCTACCCGCCCGGTTCCGGCGGAGCCGAGGATCGCGGCGAGGGTGACGGCCAGGACGCCAATCTGAATATTCCGCTGCTGCCCGGCGGCGGCCACCAGGCCTATCTGGACGCGATGCGCTTGCTGGTCCTGCCGGCGCTGCGGCGTTTCCGGCCCGAGCTGATCATCGTGGCCTGCGGCTACGACGCCAACGCCGTCGACCCGCTGGCCAGGATGCAAGCGCACAGCGATACCTTCCGCTCCATGACGCGGCAGCTGGCCGACTACGCCGACGCCGAGACGAACGGACGGTTGGTCCTGCTGCACGAAGGCGGTTATTCCGAAGCCTATGTGCCCTTTTGCGGCCTGGCCGCGCTGGAAGCGCTGTCCGGCGTCCGCACCGAGGTGGAGGATCCGCTGCTGGAACTGATCGTCGCTCAACAGCCGGGCGCGCCGATGCGCGAGCTGCAGGCTCGCCTGCTGGAGGCGCAAGCCGAGCAACGCGGGTTTTGAACGCGCTCAATCATCAAGGAGAAGCGATATGTCCAACGTCACCCCCGAATTCATCCAGGTCGGCGCATTGGCCGACGGCTTCGCGCCCGACAGCCTGGCCCTGCCCCGCTGCGCCGAACTCGACGGCCAAAGCCTGCGGCTGTGCTTCGACGACGACAGCGTAGCGGATTGTCGGCTTGAGTCCGACGGAGACGCTAGCGTCTCCATTGTCCAGACGGGGCTGGCCTCGTCGCTGACGGACATGAACGGCTTCCACGCCAGTTCCTTGCGGCCAGGCGTCTATTTCGTCGACTTCCTCCACCAAGGCCCGGCCGCGCAGTCCCTCAGCCTGATCCTGGACTTGGCGCGCGGCCGCTTCACCTTGGTCCGGGGCCGGCTGCCCGACGCCGCCGCGACGCGGATTTGCGCCTTCGACCGAGTGGAGCGCCAGCTGGAACTGACCGGGGTGGACGTCGAATTCCTCCACGGCGCCGTCAACCAGCCCGCCGCCGCGGTCCCGCCGCACGCGCTCAGCCGCGAACTGATCGGCATGCGCAACCGCTACCGCTACAGCCCCACCGAGTGCTACGAGCACATTTACCTGAATGACGGCCTCTACGCCTGGCACTGCCTGGAGGGCGTGGAGCGCGGCCTGGCCGACGTCGACCGCTGCCACTACTATCAGGTGGCGGAGCGGCTGTATTTATTCGTCTGGCGCGAAAAAATCATTCCCACTCTGGGCGTGATCTTGATCGACCTGGAGCAAATGCGCACCGACGGCAAGATCTTCGGCTATCAGGACGGGGATTTCGGCGCCACCCGCAACTTCCGGGTGGGCGCGCGGGCCAGCGTCGTCAACCACACTCGCGGTTAAAGGCCCGCGCCGGTCTTCATTCCCTTTCTAGCCGCGCATACGCCAGCGTCGGCACATCCACCGCCGTCGCGCCCCCGTCGGCCGTCAGGCAAGCGCCGCTGACCATCGCGGCCTCGTCGGACAATAGAAAGCGGCAGATCGCGGCGATCTCCTCCGGCGTAGCCGGCCGCCGCAAAGGCACGTCGGCGGTCACCCGCCGGTAGGCGGCCTCCAGATCTTCGCCATGGGCCGCCATCAGCGGCCGCATTTCCTCGTCCGCCATCGGCGTGCGCACCCAACCCGGACACAGCGCGTTCACCCGCACCGCCGGTCCGTAGTCGCGCGCCAGCGACCGGGCCAGCCCCAGCAAGGCGTGCTTGGCCACGACATAGCCGCATGCTTGCGGTCCGGCCGCCAGGCCGGCGATGGAGGACATCAGCACCATGCCGCCGCCCTGTCGCATCAGGTCCGGCAGGCAGGCACGAGCGCTGACGAAGGCGGTGTCCAGATTAGCGCGCATGGAGGCGCGCCAGGCCTCGTCGTCGGTCTCCAGCGCCGCGCCCATGCCCAGACCGCCGGCGCAAGCCGCCAGACCGTCCACCCGCCCCCACCGCGCGTGGATGCGCGCGAGAAAATCCTCCCAAAGCGCGGAGTCGGCGGCGTCGCCCGCCAAGGCCAGGCCCCCGGTTTCCTCCGCCAGCGCCAACAGAGGCCCCGCCCGCCGCCCCACCAGGGCCACGCGCGCGCCTTCGGCGGCGAAACGCCGCGCGCAGGCCGCGCCGATGCCGGAACCCGCGCCGGTGATCACAATGGTTTTATCTCGCAAGGACATCGCAGCCTCCTTTGGCCTAGTTTGCCGTCAAGCTCGTCGGAGGGGCTCGCCGGCATTATGTTAATATATTCATTTAATTATCCGGCCATCCCCGCCCTTTTCACGCGACTTGAATCGAAGGAGCCGCCATGGATCCCACGCAACGTCCCTATCAATATCAACTGCCGCAACGCTTGCTGCGCGCCCGCGAAGCGGTGATGTCCTACTTTCGACCGGTGTTGAGCCGGCACGGGCTGTCAGAACAACAATGGCGCGTATTGCGCCTGCTGGCGGAGCGCGGTGAAATGGAAGCCGGTGAGATCGCCCAGCGCGCCGGCATCCACCCGCCCAGCCTCAGCGGCATCCTGACGCGCATGGAACGGGATGATCTGGTGTACCGCCACCGCGCCCGAAGCGACAACCGCCGCTTGATCGTCACGCCCACACCGCACGCCAAGACGCTGACCCAACGCGTCATCCCGCTCTCCAATGACTGCTACCGGCGGATCGAGACTCATTTCTCCCCTGCCAAGCTGCAGACCTTGCTGGCATTGCTGGACGAGTTGGAAAACCTGCCCGCGCCGTAATGAGAAGCTGTTCACGATCCTGTTTCCGCGACGGACGAGGGTCCGCCCTCCGCGAGTCACCATGGATAGAGAGGATGAAACGCAGCCACGCCCGCTCATGCCTAGCTCCGCCCCGCCTCCTCGGCCATCAGGGCGCGGCGGCAAGCGGCCAGGCTGGCCAACAATGCCAGGCCCTGCACCCCGCGCAGGCCGATGTAACGCCGCAACGGCGGCAGGCGGCAGGCCACCTCGCTGGCGCCATAAGGCTCCAGACGGACCTGCCAGCCGTCCTGACCGCCATGCAGCTCGCAACGCTTGAAGTCCAGCGGCGACAGGGCAACGCGCAAATCCGCGTCCGCGCGCAAGCGCTCCAGCAGGGGCGCCAGCGCCGCGGCGTCGCCGTCCAGCAAATCAACGACGATGCCGCTGCGGCGCCAGAAGCCGCCGTGGCGCAAGCGAATGCGCGCGCGGCCCGGCGCGCCGGGCACCGTCAGCCGGAACTCGCAGGCCACCAAATGCGCCAGCCAGCCCGCCTCCACCCGCTCACGCGCGGAAAAACTCCAGTCTCCATGCGGAAATCGAAAACACCGCTCCCCTTCCTCCTCCGCGGCCTGACTGTCCAGCTCCGGCCAGTCCAGGCTAAGCCGCGTCAGCATCGCGCCCGGACAATAGCCGCCAGGCCTGCGCCAAGCCTCAGCCAGCCGCGGCCACACGTTCCAGCTCCCGCCGCAAAGCGTCGTCCTCGTCCAAAGGCTGCGCGTTCAAAATCTGCTCCAGCGGCACCGGCCGGAAAGGGTTGACCTTCTGCACCAGCAAGGTCCACAGCAGCGCGTACACCAGGGTCAACCCCAGCATCCAGCCAAAGGGCACGTAGATGTCGCGGGCCAGCATGCCCGGCGGGGTGATGAAACAGATCGCCAGCACGATGCCCAGCGCGGAACCGATCTGCGGCAGCGGAAACCACGGCGAGCGGTAAGCGCGCGGGAAATCCGGCCGCGTCAGTCTCAGCCGCACCACGGACAGCGTCACCAGCAGATAGGCCACGCCCCAGGAACAGACCGCGGCCAGCACCAAGGGCATGATGCGGTCCAGATCGCCCTGAATCAGCCAGGCATGGATACAAGGAATCAGCACCGCGGCCGCGATGCCGCACCACGGGGTATTGAAACGCGGATGCAGATAGGCGAAACAGCGCGGCAAAGCGCCGTCCTGAGCCATGCCGTACAGAATGCGCGGCAACGCCGCCATCAGGGTGTTGATCGTCGCCGCGCCGGCCAGCAGCAGGCCGACGCCCAACCAGATTTTGCCGAACGGCCCCATCACCCGCTCGGCGAAGGCCGGCAGCGCCATCGGCGTGTCCAGCAGCCTCGGTCCGTCCGGATGGGCCGGATCCAGCGGCGTATTGGCCACCTGCCGCACCATGGCAGCGCCGTACAACAGCATGGTGACGGCCACGCCGCTAAGCCCTATCTTCAAGGCCCGCGGAATGGCGCGCCCGGAGTCGCGCAGCTCCGGCGCCAGCGGCGTCACCAGCTCCGCGCCGACGAACATGAACATCGCCATGCCCACCAGGCTAAGCAGCAAGCCTGGATCGTCCAAGCGCAGCGGCGCGCCGAACCAACCGCCCAAATCCACCGCCGGCGCGCGCAGCAGGCCGGCCACGCCAAACACCGTCAGCGTCGCCCACATGCCGAAGGTCAGCGCCACCTCGGCCTTGCCGAACAGCGTCACTCCCAGCGCGTTGAGCGCGCCGAAAACAATGACCAGGCCCACGCCCACCATCCAGGCGCTGCCGCTTTTCTCCAGCATGGTGTTGAGATGATCGAAATTCACCAGCGCCATGATGCCGGACAGAATGGTCTCGGCGGTGCCGGCGAACACGTGTACCAAGAGATAGGCCGACAGGGTGCCGGCGATGGCCAGCCCCCGGCCCAGGCCGGCGCTGATGTAATCGTAAACCGCGCCGGAGGTCGGCAGCATCGCCGCCGCTTCGGCGAAAGTGGTGGCCTGCGCCTGCATCATCAGATAGGCGATCAGCATCGCCAAGGCGAAAGTGCCGCCGGCCATGCCAAAGCCGCTGGTGGCGGTCAGTATCACCGGGCTGGCCATCACTACGCCCACCGAACTGGCCAACGCCACCGGAAAGCCCACCACGCCGCGGTTCAGGCTGCGGGCCAGCCGTTCGTTTAGCGTCATGGCTGCTCCTCTTCGTTATTTGCGCCGGCCAAACCGTTGACGCGCAGTTCGGCCTTCATCGCGGCGAATCCGGCCACGGCGGCGGGAGTCGCCATCAACCGGGCCGCCAGCGCGGCCGCGGCCACTTGTCCGGCGGCCAAGTCGCTGGGGTAATGCACGCCGGCAATCACCCGGCTGGCCGCATGTTCCCGCGCTCGGGCAAACAGCGCGTCGCGTCTCTCCGGCACGGCCATGCCCAGCAAGGTGGCGGCCAGATAGCCGAACATCGCATGGCCGCTGGGATAAGCATCCCCTACCGGCGGCGGCAGCAGCGGCCGGAGCGAGGTGTCCTGCTCGTAAGGTCTGGGGCGGCCGTATTGCTTCTTGGCCGGCAACAGCGTTTGGACCAGATCATCCTGCGCCCGGCTGAAAAAGCGCTGTGTCAGCGGCAGCCGCCCGGCCTCGAAACCATCGGGCAAGATGCCTTGGCCGAATGAAAACACCGCATCCCGCCAGACATCGTCGCGACGCGCGCTGGCCTCCTGTTCCGGTGTGCGCCGGCGCTGGGCGTCCAGAACCGCGCGTCTATCCTCGGCTTGCGTCGCGGCGTCGGACGGCGGCGATGCCAGATAGTCGGTGAGCCGCAATTCGCCCGCGGCCAGATACGGAGCGGCCTCCGCGCCGGCTAAACCAGACGCGCCGACGAATGCCATGCAGGCCATCAGTTGGAGCAAGCGCCCGCTCACACTCGCGGGGCGTGATGAAAAACAGGATGACATAGCGCCTCCTTATGAATTTGGCGTCAGCCCAGCCGCAGGCAGGCCGACGCATATAGGCAGCCAATGAAACACCTCAGAACCTGTTCACGATCTGCTATGCGGCTGCGATACAGCCTTGCAAGCGTCTTCAACGAGATCATGAACACGTTCTTCAGGCCTCGGCCAGTCCGGCCTCCAAGGCCGTCGCAATCACATCGGCGTGCTCGCGCTGCAACACCAGCGGCGGCGACAGAATGATCTTGCTGCCCACCGGCCGCACCAGCGCGCCGGCCCGGCGGGCGATTTCCGCCACCTTGTCGGCGTAACCGCTTTGCGGATCGATGGGTTCCCGGCTGGACTTGTCCTTGACCAGGTCCAGAGCCAGCATCAGTCCCTTGCCGCGCACCTCGCCCACCGCCGGATAACGCTCGGCCAGCGGCCGCAGCCGCTCCAGCAGGTAGGCGCCGGTTTCCGCCGCCTTGGCCGGGAGGTCTTCCTCTTGCACGATGCGCAGATTGGCAAGAGCGGCGGCGCAGGCCACCGGGTGGCCGGCGTAGGTGTAGCCGTGCATGATGACGCCGCCGAAATCGCCGTTGGCGGCGAAGGCGTCCGCCACGCGCTGATTGACCACGGTAGCCCCCAGCGGCAGATAACCGGAGGAGATGCCCTTGGCCAGGCACATCATGTCCGGCTTCACTCCCCACAGCCGGCTGCCGAACATGGAGCCGGAGCGGCCGAAGCCGGTGACCACCTCGTCGGCGATCAACAACACGCCGTGGCGGTCGCACACCTCGCGTACCCTTGGCCAATAGCTGGCCGGCGGCACGATGACGCCGCCGGCGCCCTGGATGGGCTCGGCGATAAAGGCCGCCACCGTGTCCGGGCTCTGGAACAGGATTTCGCGCTCCAGCATCCGCGCGCAAATCTCGGCCAGTTCCTCCGGGTCCTCGGTGAACGGGTTGCGGTAAGGCCACGGGGTCTCCACATGGAAGCAGCCGGGCAGCAGCGGCTCGTAATTGCGGCGGAACACCGTGTTGCCGTTGACCGAACCGCCGCCGAAGTGAGTACCGTGGTAACCCTGCTTCAACGAAATGAACTTGACGCGGTCCGGCTGGCCCTTGAGCCGCCAATACTGGCGCGCCAGCTTGAGCGCGGTTTCCACCGCGTCCGAACCGCCGGAGCTGAACACCACCCGCGCCATGTCCTCCTGCCGCAACATGTCGATCAGCAACGCGGACAGTTCCTCCGCCCGCGGATGGGAGATGCCGTCGAACAGTTGGAAATACTCCAGTTCGTCCAATTGCCGGGCGATCGCCTGCTTGATCTCGGCGCGGTTGTGGCCGACGTTGACGTTCCACAAGCCGGCTACGCCGTCCACCAGCTTGCGGCCTTGGTCGTCGAACACGTGGCAGCCGTCGCCGCGTACGATGCGGATGGGCGTCCGCTCTTTCATTGCGTTGGGATGCAGCATCGGGTGCCAGAAACGGGCAGTGTCGTAAGACATGTTTTTCTCCTGAATCTCTAAAGTGGAAACGCGTCCGCGCTCAATGGGCGATGCAGACCGATTTGATCTCGGTGAAACTCTCCACCGCGCCTTTGCCGAATTCGCGGCCAAGGCCGGATTCCTTGTAACCGCCGAAGGGCATACCCGGGTCCAGCGGAATATGGCTATTGACCCAGACCGTGCCGGCCTGCAGCCGCGGCACAATGTCCAGCGCCGCCGACAAATCATTGGTCCACACGCTGGCGGCCAAACCGTAGCGCGTGTCGTTGGCCAGCGTCACCGCTTCGTCCACCTCGTCGAAAGGGATCAGCGCCAGCACCGGACCGAAAACCTCCTCCCGCGCCACCGGGTTGTCCGGCGCCAGGTCCGTCATCACCGTCGGCTGCACAAAATAGCCTGGCAGATCGGCGGCGGCGCCGCCCGTCAACACTCGGGCGCCGGCGGCGCGGCCGCGCTCTATCAGCCGGCACACCGCCTGCTGTCGCCGATGCGACACCAGCGGGTTGACCTGAGCATCCAGATCCATGCCTGGCCCCAAGCGCATGCCGGCCACGGCGGCGGACAGCGCCTCCGCGAACATATTGAATTTGCTGCGATGCACGTACAGCCGCGAGGCGGCGGCGCAGACCTGGCCCTGATTGAGAAAACCGCCCAGCAAAGCGCCCTTCACCGCCTGGTCGATGTCGGCGTCGCCCAGCACCAGCATCGGATTCTTGCCGCCCAGCTCCAAAGCCAACCGGGTCATATTGTCCAGCGCGGCGTGGCCGACGGCCTTGCCCACCTCGGTGGAGCCGGTAAAGCTGACCTTGCCGATCAACGGGTGCCCGGCCAGCGCGCGGCCCGCCACTTCGCCGCGCCCGGTCACCACGTTGAACACGCCCGGCGGCACGCCGGCCTCCAGCGCCAGCTCCGCCAGACGCAGCGCGCTCAGCGGCGTCTCGCTGGCCGGTTTCAACACCGCGGTGCAACCGGCCGCCAAGGCCGGCACCGTTTTCCACAAGGCAATCATCAATGGGAAATTCCACGGCGCGATGCCGGCGGCCACGCCCACCGGCTCGCGCCGGGTGAAGGCGGTGAAGCGCGCGCCCGGCGGCGCCGGAATCGACACGTCCAGGGTTTCGCCGGTGATCTTGGTGGCCCAGCCCGCCATATAGCGCACGTATTCGATGGAGCCGCCCACCTCGATGGCTCGGGCCAGGTGGATGGATTTGCCTTGGTTCAGCGTTTCCAGCTGCGCTAGCTCCTCGGCATGCGCCTCCAACAAATCCGCCAGCCTCAGCAACACGCGCTCGCGCTCGGCCGGCCGCAAGCCGGACCAGACGCCCGACTCAAAGGCGCGCCGCGCGCTGGCCACCGCCGCGTCCACATCGGCGGCCTCGCCGTCCGCCACGCTGGCGATCACCCCGCCGCTGGCCGGATTGCGCACCTCGTTGCGCCGCCCGGACAGCGCCGTCCGCGGCTTGCCGTCTATCCACAGCCCATGTTCCCGCTCTAGAAATGCCCGTACCGACTCCAGCTCCGGCACCAGGTTTTGATCCATCCGCGTCTCCTTTTCAATCAAGCTTGCCGCCGCGTGAGCGCGGCCGGCGATGGCTCAATATACCCAGCGTCGCCGCCGCGGCTTATCCCAAATCGGCAAAGCGCGGACCGGCCCTTCGCGTTGCGGCGCAGCATGTCGCCAGATGGAAACATTCAGTAAAAACAACGGCTAACCATCCCACGGAAGGCTGGACATTTCGATTTGAATAACATATTAATCATTTTGCGGCCCAGAACATGGGACCGAAAACAGGCGGACTCCACCCCCACCCACCGGAGAAAGCAGATGATTGCCGCAGCCCGTTGTTTTGACGACGCCCACCTGCACGCCGAGGCCTTGCCCGGCTGGGAGCAGCTATACAGCCAGATCAGCGGCGGGCGTTTCCGCAGCACCCTGAGCCGAGTGCGCACCTCGCGCCTGGACATCTTCCGCGAGAGCTTCAACCAGCGCGTGGTGCAACAAGGGCGCGCGCCCGGCGGCATGATCCATTTCGCGCTGCCCATCCGCGCGCCGTCGCCGCTGAGCCTGCAAGGCGTCGCCGTACCCGACAACGCCCTGATGGCGCTGCGCGGCGGCGAGGACTTCGTGTTTCACTTGCCGCCGGGCGCGGATTCGGTTCAGGTGTCGGTGCCCTACGAGGATTTGGCCGAATTGACGCCGGCGCTGTGCCGCCCGCTGCGCGAGGCGCGAGGCAAGACCCCGGTGTTCCCCGCCCGCCCGGCCGCGCTGGCGGCGCTGCGCGCGCTGCTGAACGGCGTGTTCGAACAGGCCTTGCTGGACCCGGCCCTGCTGTCCTACGCCGGCAACCAGAAAGTGATTCAGCACCAGTTGCTGGACCTGCTGCAAGACGCGCTGGCGGACGTCGCGCTGGGCGAGCGCCTCGGCAACCTGACCTTCGCCACTCATTGCGACATCGTCAGGCGCAGCCAGGCGCTGGCGCTGGCCAAGCCAGACGAGCCGGTGACCGTGCTGGAGCTGTGCAGCCGTCTGCGCGTCAGCCGCCGCACGCTGCAAAACAGCTTTCAGCTGGTGGCGGACACCACCCCGGTCGATTATCTGCGCTCCATCCGCCTGAACGCGGTGCGCCGCATGCTGCTGAACCCCACGCAAGCCGGCCACGGCGTGCGAGACGCCGCCGGGGCCTGGGGCTTTTACCACTTGGGGCATTTCGCCGGCGATTACCGCAAGCTGTTCGGCGAAGCCCCGTCCCACACCCGCGCCCGCGCCCTGGCCCACCTGGGCGCGCCTCCCGGCGCGCGCGGTCTGGAATCGGCCCACGACGCGACGCACTAGACCGCGCGGATTCAGGCCTGGCGGCGCGCGCGGTAGTCGCTGGGCGGGCAGCCCGCCAGGCGCTGAAAGAAGCGGGAAAAGTAAGCGGGGTCCTTGAAGCCCAATTCATAGGCGATGGCATGCACCGAGGCGGGGGAATAGATCAACAGACGCTTCGCCTCCTGCAACAGCCTGTCGTGCGCCAGCCGCTTGGACGGCAAGTCCGCCAACCGGCGGCACACGTCGTTGAGCCGCGCCTCGCTGACGCCCAGTTCGGCCGCGTAGCGGTCCAGGCTCCAGTGTTCACGGTAATGCGCCTCGATCAAGCCGTTGAAGCGATGGTAGAGCCGCCACTCGTCGCGACGCGGCCCCCGCCGCGGCCCCGGCAGGCCGGATAGCCGCAACACGTCCACCAATACCAGTTGGGCCAAGGCTTGCCGCGCCAGATCCGCGCCCGGCTCCGGGGCCTCGCTCTCCCGCTGCAACTGCGCCAGCCTCTCGGGCAGCCGCCGCGCCATATCGGCCCATTCCGCCGGCACCTCGCCCAGCTCCACGCAGAACGGCGCGCTCAAGGCATCCGGCCCCGCTTCCTCCAGCCAGCCGCGCGCCAGCTCCTGACGCAAGGTCAGCACATGGCCATCGGCCTCCGGCCCGGTGATGAAGGCGTGCGGCACCGTGGGCGGGGTCAGAAACAAAAGCGGCGCGCGCGCCTGGTAGTGATCCTCCTCCAACTGCAGCCGGATATCGCCGCTGGCAAGGTAGTGCAATTGCAAAAAACGGTCGTGCCTGTGCACCGGCATATTGCGGCCGAAAAAGGCCGCCAGCCGTCCGAAGGATTCGCAATGGATGTCGACGGACTCGTAAGGGCTGTCGTAAGCCTTGCCGATGTCGATATTCGGTATGCGCGCGCCCAGGCCGCGCGGGTTTCTGCTCATCGCCATCCCTCTCTTGTGACATTTTCGCCATAGTCGGCCGCACTTGCCGCATGTTCTGTGCAAAAGACCGCCGCTCTGGCCTCAGCGCCAAATCGACAAACAAGGCCCCCGCCGCCCAAGCGCGGTTTTCCGCGGCTCTCCCCGCAATGCAACATGGATAAACATTGACAGCAGCCCGCCGTTATCGTTATAAACTTTAACATGTTAATGAATATTTGAACAACGGCACCCATTCAATAACAAGGAGTTAAGCATGAGCCTTGTCCTAGACGCCGCAACAGAGCGGCCGGCGGCCATCTACGGCGCGGCGCTCAACCACCGCCGTCTGCAGGCGGCGCTGGCGGCGGAGTTCGAACAGGCCCCCTACCAGCGTCCGCCGCAAGCGCCGGTGCTGTTCGTCAAGCCGCGCAACACCGTCAGCGCCTCCGGCGCGCCCATTCCCTTTCCCGCCGATGCCGACGCCGTCTACGCCGGCGGCGCGCTGGGCGTGCGCATCGCCCGCGACGCCTGCCGCGTGAGCGCGGCCGACGCCCTGTCCCACGTCGGCGGTTACGCGGTGGTCAACGAGGTCAGCCTGGCCGAAACCAGTTTCTACCGGCCGGCGATCCAGGCCAAATGCCGCGACGGATTCTGCCCCATCGGCCCCGAGGCCGGCCCTGACGCCATCAATCCGCAACGGGTGCAGGTGCGCACCTACGTCAACGGCGCGCTGGCCGAAACCAACGACAGCGCCGACTGGCTGCGCGGCGTCGCCCAGTTGATCGCCGACGTCAGCCAATTCCTCACCTTGTACGCCGGCGACCTGCTGATCGTGGCCACCCCGCCGCGCAGCGCCCGGCTGCGTCCGGGCGACACCGTGGCGGTGGAGATCGACGGCATCGGCCGCCTGGAAAACATCGTCGCGGCCGAGGAGGATATCCAATGAGACACGCCCGCATCCGTTACCAGGGCCAAACCTGGCGCGCGCAGGCCGACGCCGACGGCGCCATCGTGCTGCCGGACGGCCGCCGCCTGGGCGAAACCGAGGTGGAATGGCTGCCGCCGTGCCAAGGCACGCTGTTCGCGCTGGGCCTCAACTACGCCGACCACGCCGCCGAACTGGACTTCAAACCGCCCAGCGAACCGCTGGTGTTCCTCAAGACGCCCGCCACTCTGACCGGCCACCGCCAACAATCAATGCGGCCGGACAATGTTGAATATATGCACTACGAGTGCGAACTGGTGGCGGTGATAGGCAAGACCGCGCGCAAGGTGAAGCGCGCGCGGGCGATGGACTATGTCGCCGGCTACACCGTATGCAACGACTACGCGGTGCGCGACTATCTGGAAAACTACTACCGGCCCAATCTGCGGGTGAAAAACCGCGACGGCCTCACCCCCATCGGCCCATGGATGGCGGACCGCGACGACGTGCCCGACCCGCATTGCCTGGAGCTGGCCACCTATGTCAACGGCCTCCGCGTCCAAAGCGGCAATACCCGCGACATGGTGTTCGACATCCCCTTCCTGATCGAATACCTGTCCGCCTTCATGACGCTGCAGCCGGGCGACATGATCGCCACCGGCACGCCTCAAGGCCTGTCCGACGTGCGCCCCGGCGACGAAGTCGTCGTGGAAGTCGCGGGCGTCGGCCGGCTGCTCAATCACATCATCAGCGAAACGGACTGGCTTGCGCGCCGGAACGCGAAAAAGGAAACCCCATGATCAAACACTGGATAAACGGCCGCGAAGTGGCCAGCCAAGACAGCTTCGTCAACTACAACCCGGCCACCGGCGAAGCGCTGGGCGAAGTGGCCGCGGGCGGCGCCGAGGAAATCAACCTGGCGGTGGCCGCCGCCAAGGCGGCCTTTCCCAAGTGGGCGGCCACGCCGGCCAAGGAGCGCGCGCGGCTGATGCGCAAGCTGGGCGAGCTGATTCAGCGCGAAGTCCCGCGGCTGGCGGAATTGGAAACCCTGGACACCGGCCTGCCCATCCACCAGACCCGCAATGTGCTGATCCCCCGCGCCTCGCACAACTTCGACTTTTTCGCTGAAGTCTGCACCCGCATGAACGGCCACAGCTATCCCGTGGACGAGCAGATGCTCAACTACACGCTGTACCAGCCGGTGGGCGTGTGCGCGCTGGTATCGCCGTGGAACGTGCCCTTCATGACCGCCACCTGGAAGACCGCGCCCTGCCTGGCGCTGGGCAACACCGCGGTGCTGAAGATGTCCGAACTGTCGCCGCTGACCGCCAACGAGCTGGGCCGGCTGGCGCTGGAGGCCGGCATCCCGCCCGGCGTGTTCAATGTGGTGCAGGGCTACGGCGCCAGCGCCGGCGAAGCCCTGGTCAGCCATCCGGACGTGCGCGCGGTGTCCTTCACCGGCGGCACCGCCACCGGACGCCGCATCATGCAAAACGCCGGGCTGAAGAAGTACTCGATGGAGCTGGGCGGCAAATCGCCGGTGCTGGTCTTCGACGACGCCGACTTTGATCGCGCGCTGGACGCCGCGCTGTTCACCATCTTCTCCCTCAACGGCGAACGCTGCACCGCCGGCAGCCGCATCTTCGTCCAGAACGGCATCTACGATCGCTTCGTCGCGGAATTCTCCGCCCGCGCTCAACGCTTGATCGTCGGCGACCCGCAGGACCCCAACACCCAGGTGGGTTCGATGATCACCCGCCAGCATTACGACAAAGTCACCGGCTATATCCGCATCGGCCTGGAGGAAGGCGCTCGGCTGACGGCCGGCGGCCTGGAGCGTCCGGCCGGCTTGCCCGAAGCGCTGGCCGCCGGTCACTTCATCCGCCCCACCGTATTCGCCGATGTCGATAACCGCATGCGCATCGCCCAGGAGGAAATCTTCGGCCCGGTGGCTTGCCTGCTGCGCTTTAGCGACGAAGCCGAGGCGCTGCGGCTGGCCAACGACGTCGACTACGGCCTGGCTTCCTACATCTGGACGCAGGACATCGGCAAGGCTCACCGTCTGGCGCGCGGCATCGAGGCCGGCATGGTCTTCGTCAATAGCCAGAACGTGCGAGACCTGCGCCAGCCCTTCGGCGGCGTCAAGGCGTCCGGCGTTGGGCGCGAGGGCGGCGAATACAGCTTCGAAGCCTTCGCCGAGGTGAAAAACGTCTGCGTCTCCATGGGTAGCCACTTCATCCCGCGCTGGGGCGTGGAAACCCGCTGACACGCAAGCCAAGGCCGCCCAGACGGCCGCTTCCACAAACGGAACGACGCGCGGGCGCAGCGCCCGCGCAGCACAAAGGAGAACGCAATGGGAACCCTAGCCCTGGCGGCCAAGATCACGCACGTGCCGTCCATGTATCTGTCGGAACTGCCCGGCCCGCATCAAGGCTGCCGCCAGGCGGCCATAGACGGCCACAAGGAGATCAGCCGCCGCTGCCGCGAACTGGGCGTGGACACCATCGTGGTGTTCGACACCCACTGGCTGGTCAACTCCGGCTACCACGTCAACTGCGCGCCGGCCTTCGAAGGCGTGTACACCAGCAATGAGCTGCCGCACTTCATCAAGAACATGCCCTACGCCTACCCGGGCAATCCCGTTCTGGGCAAGCTACTGGCGGAAGCCGCCACCGCCGCCGGGGTACATACCCGCGCCCACGACGCCACCACGCTGCCGCTGGAGTACGGCACCCTGGTGCCGATGCGCTATATGAACGCCGACCAGCACTTCAAGGTGGTATCGGTGGCCGCGCTGTGTACGGTGCACGATCTGGCCGACAGCGCACGGCTGGGCGCGGCGATGCGCGAGGCGGTGGAGCGCGATTACGACGGCCGCGTAGCCTTCTTCGCCAGCGGCTCGCTGTCGCACCGCTTCGCCCAGAACGGCACCGCGGAGCAATACCTGCACAAAGCCTGGAGCCCCTTCCTGGAAAGCATGGACCAGGAAGTCATTTCCATGTGGCTGGACGGCGATTGGAAAACCTTCTGCGACATGCTGCCGGAGTACGCCGAAAAGTGCCACGGCGAGGGCTTCATGCACGACACCGCCATGCTGCTGGGCGCGCTGGGCTGGGACAACTACCGAGGCCGCGCGGAAATCATCACCCCCTACTTCGGCAGCTCCGGCACTGGCCAGATCAACGCGGTGCTGCCGGTGGAACCTCAGGGAGAGCGCCATGCCGCACTTCATCGCTGAATGCACCGACAATATTCGCGAGCAGGCCAACCTGCCGGAACTCTTTCGCCAGGTGCACGACTGCCTGGCCGCCAGCGGCCTGTTTCCCCTCGCCGGCATCCGCAGCCGCGCCCATTGGCTGGACACCTGGCGCATGGCCGACGGGGAAGCCGACTACGCCTTCGTCCACTGCACCTTGCAGATAGGCAGCGGGCGCACCGAGGCGCAGCGCAGCGCCACCGCCGAGCAGGTGTTCGCGCTGATCCAACGCCACTTCGAACCGCTGTTCGACCAGCGCTACCTGGCGCTCAGCTTCGAGCTGACCGAACTGTCCGCCACGCTCAACTTCAAGCACAACAATGTGCACCAACGTTTCCGTCAGCCCTCCTGAGGAGCCCGCATGCTGAGCCAAGACCAGATCCGCGCCGCCGCGCGCCGCTTGCACGACGCCGAGCGCGAACGCAGGCAGATCCGCCAGCTCTCGCTGGAACACCCCGAGATCACCATAGAGGACGCCTACGCCATACAACGCTGCTGGGTGGAAATGAAGCTGGCGGAAGGCCGCAAGCTCAAGGGCCACAAGATAGGCCTGACTTCCCGCGCCATGCAGATGTCCTCTCAGATAGACGAGCCCGACTACGGCGCGCTGCTGGACGATATGTTCTTCAACGACGGCGCCGATATTCCGGTGTCCCGCTTCATCGTGCCGCGGGTGGAAGTGGAGCTGGCCTTCATCCTGGGCCGGCCGCTGTCCGGCCCCGGCGCCACGCTGTTCGACGTCTACGACGCGGCCGAGTACGTGATTCCGGCGCTGGAAATCATCGACGCGCGCAGCCAGTCCATAGACCCGGACAGCCAGCGCCCGCGCAAGGTGTTCGACACCATCGCCGACAACGCCGCCAACGCCGGCGTGGTGCTGGGCGGCCGGCCTATCCGCCCGCGCGAGCTGGACCTGCGCTGGGTGGCGGCGCTGATGTACCGCAACGGCGTGATCGAGGAATCCGGCGTCGCCGCCGCGGTGCTCAATCACCCGGCCAACGGCGTGGCCTGGCTGGCCAACAAACTGGCGCCGTTCGACGTCGAGCTCAAGGCCGGCCAGGTGATTCTGGCAGGCTCCTTCACCCGGCCTGTGCCGGCGCGCGCCGGCGACACCTTCCATGTCGACTACGGCCCGCTGGGCGCGATCAGCTGCCGCTTCGTCTGACCCCCTCAAGAGGAACCGCCATGCAACTCCCCGCCAACCCATTCAAAGCCGCGCTGCGGGACGGCCGCAGCCAGATCGGCCTGTGGCTGGGCCTGGCCAGCCCCTATAGCGCCGAACTGCTGGCCGGCGCCGGTTTCGACTGGTTGTTGATAGACGGCGAACACGCGCCCAATGAACTGAACGACGTGCTGCTGCAACTGCAGGCCATCGCCCCCTACCCCTGCCACCCCATTGTGCGCGCCGCCAGCAACGACCCGGTGCGCATCAAGCGCTTGCTGGACATCGGCGCGCAAACGCTGATGCTGCCCATGGTGCAAAACGCCGACGAAGCGGCGCGGGCGGTGGCGGCCACCCGCTACCCGCCGCGCGGCATTCGCGGCGTGGGCAGCGCGCTGGCGCGCGCCTCCCGCTGGAACCGCGTGCCGGATTACCTGACGCGGGCCGACAGCGAAATCTGCGTGCTGGTTCAGGTGGAAACCCGGCAGGCTCTGGCCGCGCTGGAAGGCATCGCCGCCACCGACGGCGTGGACGGTGTCTTCATCGGCCCTGCCGACCTGGCCGCCGACATGGGGCATCCGGGCCGGCCGGACCACCCGGACGTGCGCGCGGCGATGGACGACGCCATCCGCCGCATCCGCGCCCAAGGCAAGGCCGCCGGCATCCTGATGGCCG
Organism: Chromobacterium sp. Rain0013; assembly: GCF_015291765.1. Lineage (NCBI taxonomy): Bacteria > Pseudomonadati > Pseudomonadota > Betaproteobacteria > Neisseriales > Chromobacteriaceae > Chromobacterium > Chromobacterium sp. Rain0013. Next base: position 2,521,675 of record NZ_CP031514.1, on the reverse strand, counting down.
ACGAAGCCGAAGCGCGCCGTCTGCTGGAACTGGGAGCCCGTTTCGTCGCCGTCGGCGTCGACACCACCTTGCTGGCGCGCCGCGCCGAAGCGCTGGCCGCGGCCTTCCGCAGCCAAACGCCCGGCCGGCCGGCATCCCCATCCGCCTACTGACCCACGGCGGGCCGCACGGCCCGCCACACCCAAAGCGGCGACCACACAAGAACAAGGCGCCGCCCGGAGCCGGCTCCGGCTCCGGCTCCGCCCCCGAGGAGAACAAAGATGAGTCACACCCCCGCTCGCTCAAGCGCGAACGCGCGCAAAGTCGCCTACGCCACCGTGATCGGCACCGCCATCGAATGGTACGACTTCTTCATCTACGCCAGCGCCGCCGGCCTGGTGTTCAATAAGCTGTTCTTCGCTCCGGCCGGCGAACGCTCCGCCACGCTGATCGCCTTCGCCTCGGTCGGCGTCAGCTTCCTGTTCCGGCCGCTTGGCGCCTTTCTCGCCGGTCACTACGGCGACCGGCTTGGCCGGCGCGCGATGCTGGTGCTGACTCTGGTGCTGATGGGCGCCTCCACCGCGCTGATCGGCCTGCTGCCCACCTATGAATCCGCCGGCCTGCTGGCGCCGCTCGCGCTGATCCTGCTGCGCATCCTGCAAGGCATCTCCGCCGGCGGCGAATGGGGCGGCGCGGTGCTGATGGCGGTGGAACACGCGCCGCGCGGTCAGCGCGGTCGCTACGGCGCCTTCCCGCAGATTGGCGTGCCGCTGGGCTTGCTGCTGGCTTCCGGCGTGTTCGCCCTGATGAGCGGGGTGATCTCCCCCGGCGACGCCTTCCTGGAATGGGGCTGGCGCATGCCCTTCCTGTTCAGCGTCGTGTTGCTGTTCATCGGCCAATGGGTGCGCCGCTCGGTGGAGGAAAGCCCTGTCTTCGAAGAGATCAAGGCGCGCAAAGCCGGTTCGCGCACTCCGGTGCTGGACCTGTTCCGCCGCCACGCGTCGCTGGTGCTGCTGGCCGCGCTGGTGTTCGCCGGCAACAGCGCCGTCGGTTACATGACCACAGGCGGCTTCATCCAAAACTACACCACTGACCCCGCCGGCGCGCTGCGCATGGAGCGCACCCCGGTGCTGCTGGCCGTCGCCTTCGCTTCCGCCTGCTGGATGGCCTTCACCTGGCTGGCCGGCGTCTGGTCGGACCGCATCGGCCGCCGCCGCATCTACATCATAGGCTTCGGCGTGCAGCTGGCCGGCGTGCTGATGCTGTTCCCGCTGGTCAACAGCGCCGGCTTGCCGGCGGTGCTGCTGGCGCTGTGCCTGTTGTCCGTGGGCACCGGCCTGACCTACGGCGCGCAATCGGCCTTCTACGCGGAGCTGTTCCCCGCCTCGGTGCGCTTTTCCGGCGTATCCATCTCCTACGCGCTGGGCGCCATTCTCGGCGGCGCCTTCGCGCCGATGATAGCCAAGGCTCTGATAGCCCAGACCGGCTCCACCGCCGCGGTGACCGCCTATCTGAGCGGCATGACGCTGATCGGCCTCGCCGCCACGCTGCTGCTGCGCGACCGTCGCGACATCCCGCTGGGACCGGAGCACGAAGCCGAACAGGCCGCCTCCCCGATATGCTGGCGTGGATCCGCCCCCTCAGCCATGCGCGCAAATTCTATGAAAAGTACCTAAGACAGCTTGGAAGGTGCATTCCAGTGCGTGGTATCGCTATCCATAATGCAAATTCGATGAAGGTATTCATTATTGTCCAGCGCCACCACGCACCCAGGAGACCGCCATGCGCCACCCCAATCCCTTGCTGGAAACCCTGCTCCCCATTCTGCCCGCCATCGCCGCCAATGCGGAGCAGGCGGAACACGAACGCACCGTGCCGGCGGAAAACATCGCGCTGTTGAAAAGCATAGGCTTTCACCGCGCCTTCCAGCCCAAGCCTTACGGCGGCAAGGAAATCAGCCTGCCGGAATTCGCGGACTGCGTGGCGGCGCTGGCCGGCGCCTGCGCCAGTACCGCTTGGGCGGCCAGCCTGCTGGCCACCCACAGTCACCAGATCGCGCTGTTCTCCGCCCGGCTGCAAGAGGAGGTCTGGGGCAAGGACCGCGACGCCACCGCCAGTAGCAGCATCGCGCCGCTGGGCCGGGCCGAAGCCGTGGACGGCGGCGTGCTGCTCAGCGGTGAAATGGGCTGGAGCAGCGGCTGCGACCACGCTGAGTGGGCGATACTGGGCTTTCGCCGCCCCGGCCCGGACGGCGAACCGCAATACTGCTTTGGCGTGGTGCCGCGCGCCGATTACCAGATACGCGACGACTGGCACGCCGCCGGCATGCAAGGCAGCGGCACCAAGACGCTGCTGGTGGACAAGGTCTTCGTGCCGGAACACCGGATAGAAGCCGCCAAGGACATGATGGAAGGCCGCTCCGCCGGCTTCGGCCTGTACCCGGACAGCAAGATTTTCTACGCGCCCTACCGGCCCTACTTCGCCAGCGGCTTCGCCGCCATCAGCCTGGGCGTGGCCGAGCGCATGCTGCAAGTCTTCAAGGAACGCAGCCGCAACCGCATCCGCGCCTACACCGGCGCCCAAGTGGGCGCCGCGCTGCCAGCCTATATGAGGCTGGCCGAATCCACTCACCAAGTGCTGGCCGCGCGCGCCTTGCTGGAAGCCAGCTGGCGCGATCACGCCGAGCACGGCGCGGCCCAGCGCTACCCCACGGCGGAAACGCTGGCCTTCTGGCGCACCAACCAAGCCTATGCGGTGAAGATGTGCATCCAGGCGGTGGACCGTTTGTTCGAATCCATGGGCGGCAACTGTTGGCGGCTGGAAAACGAAGCGCAGCGGCTGTTCCGCGACGCCCATATGACTGGCGCCCACGCCTATACCGACTACGACGTCTGCGCCCAGATCCTGGGACGTTCGCTGCTGGGGCTGGAGCCGGACCCCTCCATGGTCTAAGAGCTTGTTTAAAGTCTGCTGCGCTTCGCGCGATACGGCGTTAAAAACGGCTTCGAAAGGCTCATGTACCACTTGTGCATTCCGCTTTCTCAACCGCTTTCGTCTTGTCTCGCTCTAGCTCGCAAGACCTTGAACAGGTTCTACCGTCCCTCTAGCCTCTCCCACCCGCGCCGTTCCGGCCCCGCACCGGGCGGCCTTGAGGATACGCCATGAACGCACCTGCCCCTGCCCACGACGCGCGCGCGCTGCGCCGCGCGCTCGGCAACTTCGCCACCGGCGTCACCGTCGTCACCGCCTCCACGCCGGACGGCGAACGCGCCGGCGTCACCGCCAACAGCTTCAACTCCGTCTCGCTGGACCCGCCGCTGGTGCTGTGGAGCCTGGACAAGCGCTCCGCCAGCAACGCGGTGTTCAACCAGGCAGGCCACTTCGCCGTTCACGTGCTGGCCGCCGACCAGATTGAGCTGTCCAACCGCTTCGCCCGCGCCGCCTCGGACAAATTCGCCGGCCTGGAACCGGAAACCGGCCTAGGCGGCGCACCGCTGCTGGACGGCTGCGCCGCCCGCTTCCATTGCCGGCTGCATCAGCGGCTGGACGGCGGCGACCACTGGATTCTGCTGGGTTTGGTCGAGGCCTTCGACGACTGCGGCGCCGCGCCGCTGCTCTACCACCAGGGCATGTACGCCGCCGCGCTCCCGCGCGCTCGGCCGGCCGCGGCCGCGGAACCCCAACCCGGCTGGCTGGGCGACAACCTGCTCTATCTGCTGACCCAGGCGCTGCAAGCCTACCAGGCCAGTTACCGGCCGCGCCAACTCGCCACCGGCCTGAGCGGCGGCGAAGCGCGGCTGCTGCTGGTGCTGGAACAGCAAGCGGGGCTGGATGGCTGCGCGCTGCAGCGCGAGGCGGCAATGCCGCCGGAGGCGATAGAACTGGCCGAGGCCGAGTTGCGCCGCAAGGGATTGCTGACCCGCGACGCCGCCGGCTATCGCCTCAGCGAGGCCGGCCGCGAACAAGCCGCCACGCTGTGGCGCATCGCCGGGCAGCAACAGCGGGAGATCCTGGCTGGGCTGGGCGAACAGGATCTGGCCGCCTGCAAGCGCGTGCTGCGCGCGCTGATCCGCCAAGGCTGAATCTCCCGGCCGGCGCGTCCGCGGCGGTCAAGACCGCGGGCGCGCCCGGTCAAGGCCGCCGCGCGCGGCCGCCCTATGCTGGAGCAGCCGCCCATCCTCAAACAGAAGAAGGCCGGCGCCACAACAAGGGAGACTTCATGCGCGACTACGACTACATCCTCATCGGAGCCGGCTCCGCCGGCTGCGTGCTGACCCATAGGCTGATCGAAGCCGGCAAACGCGTGCTGCTGCTGGAAGACGGCCCGCCGGACAACAGTCCCTACATCCACATGCCGGCGGCCTTCATCAAGGTGCTGGGCAGCGAACGCACCGTCACCTACCGCAGCGAGCCACAGCCGGAAGCCGCCGGCAGGCGCATCTTCGTGCCTCAGGGACGCACTCTGGGCGGCGGCAGTTCGGTCAACGCCATGGTCTACATCCGCGGCCAGGCCGCCGACTACGACGACTGGGCCGCTCAGGGCTGCGAGGGTTGGGACTGGGCGCGGGTGCTGCCCGCCTTCAAGAAGGCGGAAAGCCATATGCGCTTGTCCGAGCCCTACCACGGCGTGGACGGGCCGCTGAAAGTCAGCGACACCCGCTACCGTCATCCGCTGAGCCTGGCCTTCGTCCAGGGCGCTCAGGAAATCGGCCTGGCCTACAACGACGACTTCAACGGCCGCGAACAGGCCGGCGTCGGCTTCTACCACACCACCACTTTCGACGGACAGCGCGGCAGCACCGCCGCCACCTATCTGGCAGCGGTCCGGCAACGGTCCGAACTGGACCTGCGCACCGGTTGCTATGTGCAAAAAATCGGGTTCGACGGCCGCCGAGCCTGTCAGGTGGAATGGCGCGACGCCGGCGGCCTCCAGCGCGCGCGCGCCACGGCGGAGATCGTGCTGTGCGCCGGCGCGCTGTCCAGCCCCAAACTGCTGATGCTGTCCGGCATCGGCCCCGCCGCGCAGCTGCGCGAACACGGCGTCGCCGTGCTGCGCGACGCGCCGGAAGTGGGCGCCAACTACCAGGACCATCTGGAAGTGTCGGTCTACGGCCGCGCCCGAGCGCCCATCAGCCTGTTGGGCCAGGACCGCGGCCTGGCCGCGCTGCGCCACGGCCTGCAATGGCAGTTGTTCCGCACCGGTTTGCTGAGCTCCAACGTGGTGGAATCCGGCGGTTTCGTCGACACCGGCGGCGGCGGCAGGCCGGACATTCAGTTTCATGTGCTGCCCACCCTGGTGGGCGACGTGGATCGCGAGCCGCTGCCCGGCCACGGCATTTCCATCAATCCCTGCCTGCTGCGCCCCAAGTCGCGCGGCAGCGTCGCGCTGGCCGGCGCCGACCCGGCCGCGCCGCTGCGCTTCGACAGCGGCGCGCTGCGCGAGGCGGAGGATATCGCCGGCCTGCTTCGCGGCGTCAAACTGGCGCGTCGCATTCTGCGGGCGCCGTCGATGCGCCGGCTGATCTCCGAAGAACTGCTGCCCTCGCCGGCGGAGCACGCCGACGACGCGAGGCTGGAGCAGCACATCCGCCAATTCGCCAAAACCGTCTATCACCCGGTCGGCACCTGCCGCATGGGCGGCGACGACGACGCGGTGGTGGACCCGCGGCTGCGCGTCAAGGGCGTGACCGGTCTGCGGGTTTGCGACGCCTCGGTGATGCCCTCCATCGTCTCCGGCAACACCAATGCGCCGGTGGTGATGATCGCCGAGCGCTGCGCGGAATTCATGCTCTCCGGCCAGTAAACCGCCACCGTAAGCCCCTGCTCCGACAGGGGCGACCGGCAGCGAAGCCGCCTCCGACACAAACCGTGCTGCGCCGGCTAGATTGAGCCGTGGCTTCGCCTCCCAGACCTTGCCAAAAAATCATTAGAACTTGTTCATGATCTATTCTGATTTCTCAGAACCTGTTTTCGCCTTGGCTCGAGAGAGCGTAAACAGGTTCTTAAGCTTCGCATAAGCTTTGCATTCCATGCTGCACGCATTACCCCATGCAAGGACATTCCTCATGCTGCGCAATACTTCTCAACGCTATGGCGCGGTTTCCCGCGCGCTGCACTGGCTAGGCGCTTTAGGCGTCATTGCCGCGCTGATTTTCATTGAAGCCAAAGGGATTTTCCCCAAGGGCACGCCGCTGCGCGACAGCGTCAAATACGCCCATGTTCAGGCCGGACTACTCGTCTTGTTATTGCTGTTTCCTCGCCTGATCTGGCGTGCGGGCAATCCGTCGCCCGCCATCACCCCCCAGCCGGGCCGGCTGGCGGCTTTGGCCGCCAAGGCAGGCCACTGGTCGCTCTACGCGCTGATGCTGGCATTGCCGCTGCTGGGCATCGCCTTTATCCAAGCCGCCGGCAAGAATATAGACTTCTTTGGTTTTCCCCTGCCCTTGCTGCTCCCCCCCATGCCGGATATCTCGCACGATCTCAAGGAAGCTCACGAATGGCTGGGCAACGCTCTCATGTGGCTGGCCATCCTGCATGCGGCCGCGGCGTTATGGCACCACTTCATCGTCAAGGACAACACTCTGACCCGGCTAATCGGGCCACTGCGCGTCTCCAAATAAAAAGTGCCGGGCGCGCGCGCCCGGCACTTCCTCCCGCATCAATCCCTTCCGCTACAAAGGCAACACCAGCTTGAGCCACAAGGCATCGCCCTCCGGCCGGTTTCGCACTTCGAACTCCTTCAGCCACCTCAGCTCCAAGCCGGCCTTGTCGAACTGATAGCGCAGCGCCGGGCCGATGGCGAAAGCCTGGCCGCGAAAGCCGTTGCCCGCCACCGCCTGACCATGCTGGGTATCATCCGTGGTCTGCTTGATGAAATAGCCGTTCAGCCCCAGCCGCCAGGCCGGGCCGGCCGCGTAGCTCAGCGAGTAGTCGAAATGGAACTGCTGGCCGGACTGGTAATCGATGTCCCGGTTCTTGCCGTTGAAGGTGTAGCTGATCTTGGACGAGAGCTCCCAGCCGGACGCCGGCAGATAGGAAAAGGCGAACACCGGCCGCAGCGAGTAATGATTGGCCCCCAGGTTCAACATCCGATCGCGATCATAACTGCCGGTGGGCAGCACGATGTCGGCCGCCAAGACCGTATGCAGCGGCCCGGCGTCGCCCCAGGCCAGCACCGGCCCCAGCACCGCGTCGCCCAGACCGCTGCGGCGCTCATGCTCACCGCCCGCGTCCAGGCTCAAGCTGGGCAGCGGCGCCAGCGCGAAACCGCCCAAGCGCCCGCCCCACAAGGTCCGGTCGGACATATACAGCAGCCGCGGCACCAACACGTCGGCCTGCAGTTTGAAGCCCGGCACGGAAGCGTTGCCGGCATCGTCGTTGAAACGCTTAGCCTGATAATGGGTGTAATAGAACACGCCGTACCAACCGGCCGGCGGCAGCGCGCCGGCAAGAAAACCCTCGGCGCCGGCGCCGATGGTGTCCGCGCCGGACTGAGTGGCCTGAGCCGTTACACAGGCCAACGCCGCCGACAGCCCGGCCAGCGTATTGATCAAAGTCTTGTGCATGATGTTCTCCGTCAGGGAGTGCGGCGTCCCGGCGCAGCGGGACGCGCAATGAGAATGGCGCTCAGGTCGGCGCCCGGTCGGCTTCCGGCACGGCCCCGCTCGGCTTCAGCCGCAACGGCGCGGTTTCGCGCAGGCCCAAGGACAGCAGCGCCGGCAACAGGGCGCCCGCCATGGCGATCCACATCACAATGGACAGGCCGTAGCGGTCCGCGGCGAAGCCGGCCACCGTGGGCGCGACAAAGCCTCCGGCCAGTTCGCCCACTCCCATGATCATGCCCAGCGCGGTGGCGATGCGCCGCGGCGACACCGTTTCCGCCGGAATCGTGGCCATGAACAGGGTGAAGCAGCCCAAGCCGGTGTAGCTGAGAAACACCAGCGGCAGCAGCCAGGCCATGCGGTCCACGTTGAGCAACACCAAGGGGCAGCAGGCGGCGATCAAGGAAAACCCCACCATCGCCGGCTTGCGGCCGATGCGGTCGGAAATCGCCGGCACCAGCGCGCCCCACGCCACCCAGGCGAAGCCCAGGCTGCTCATCACCGCTCCCATCGCCTGCGGGCTCATGCCCTTGACCTGAATCAGAAAGGTGGGCGTGAAGGAGATCAGGATGATGAACCAGGTGATGTAGCTGCAGGCGATCAGCACGCACAGCAGAATGTTGCGCTCGCCCAGCAACGAGACGAAGCCGCCGCCCCGGCCTGCCGGCATCGGCGCGGGCGCCGGCTCGCGCACATGCCGCCAAACCAGCCAGGCGATCAGCAGCCCGGGCAGACAGGACAGGTAGAAGGCGGCGCGCCAGCCGTGGGTCTCGGCCAGCGCCACCAGCAGCGGCGGGCCCAGCACAGCGCCCAGCAGGCCCGGCGCCGAGCCGTTGACGATGCCCATATTGAAACCGCGCCTCGCCGGCGTGGACGCCGCCGCCAGCAGCGATTGGGAAATGGGCAGCACCGGCCCTTCCGCCACCCCCATCAGCGCGCGGAACAGCAGCAAGGACAGGAAACCGGCCACCAGGCCGGAAGCGGCGGAAAACAACGAGAACGCCAGCACCGCGGCCACCAGCATCGGCTTTTTCACGCCGCGCCGGTCCGACCAGGCCCCCAGACCTAGGCCGGACAAGGACCAAGTCAGCGCCAAGGCCGACGCCAGCATGCCCAGATGCGCGGGAGTCAAGCGCAGTTCGGCCGCCATGAAGGGAAAGAGAAAGGACAGCGCCAGCCGATCGAAAAACACGAAACCGAAGCTTAGCGCCAGGATGGCCAGCAATTTGTTTTCATAGGAGAGGCGCATGGCGGGCCTCTCTTTCGCCAGCGGCGCGCGCGCGGCCGCCCGGCGGCGAACCGCCCATTTGTGTGTGCATGATGATGTCTCCTCTTTATTAGGTGGGCGTCAGCCATGCCCGGAAGCGCGGCGGACCCGTCCACTCTAACGATGGGGAGAGCGTGAAATTTGCCTAATGAGGACAGTCTTGTTGTCTGGAAAGGACGCGCGCGGCCAAGGCTTCGGCCCGGGTCTGGCTCGGTGTTTCACCGTAGCGGCGTTTATAGCTTCGACAGAAATGGGCAATGTGGTTGAAGCCCCAACGGAAAGCCAGTTCGCTGACCGATAGGTGGCGCAAGGCCGGATCGGCCAGGTCGACCCGGCAACGTTCCAGCCGACGGCCCCACAGATGGCGCGTCACCGATTCGCCTTCCTGTTCGAAGATGCGGGCCAATTGGCGCGCGGACACCCCCACCGCGCGGCTGATGCGTTCGCAGTCCAGATCGTCCTCGGCCAGATGCCGTTCGATATAGGCCTTTGCCCGCCACAGACTGCACAAAGTGGATCGGGAAGCAGGCAAACCCTGACGCGCGCTCCACAAGGAGTGCAGCCACTCCAGCAACTGGCTGGCCAAATGCCGCCGCGCGGCCGCGCCGCCGCTCAGCAAGCGGTGGGCCGCCAAGGCGTCCATGCCTGCGGCGCGTTCAATGCGCACCAGACCGCGCTCGTTCCACACGCCCACCTGCTCCTGGAACAAGGGCCGCGGAATATCCAGCACCGCCATCGCCATATCGGCCGGAAAGCCGTGGCCGTAAGGGCGCGCGGTATCGTACAACACCACGTCGCCCGGGCCGTGGCGGGCGCACTCCACGCCCTGATGGCTGAAGCCCTCGCCCTGCAGCATCAGGCAGGCAAAGATGGAGTCCCGGCCGTCCCGGCTCAGGCTATGCCCGCTGCGCGTCACCGCGTGCTGGTTGGCGCGTATCGTGGCCATGCGCAGCAAGCCGAAGTCCTGCCAGTCCAGCGAAGCCTCCAGCCGCTCTTCCGGGCGGCGGTCGCACTCCACCCGGACCAGTAAGCGGTCCACCTCGCTCAGCCAAAAATCCAGCTTGTCGCCGTCCGCCGCCTGGCGGGTGGAAAGGTGAATGTCGCCGGTGAAACGCGTATCCATGACAGGCCTCCTCCTAGCGGCCGCCCGACTGGGCGGCGATGGCTGAAACGGCATCGGCAAATCATGGCACAACATTTAATACATTAAAAATCAAACCCGCGGCCCCCGGCCGGGCCGGGCGCGCCCCTGTCTCGCCTCCGCCACAGCGGCTGAAGCCAGCGCTAGGCCAAGCTGGAGCCCCGGACCACTAGCCGGCCGGTCAGCACCACTTTGCGCGTTGAGCGCTGCGGCTGCTCCAGGCGCTCCAGCAACATCGCCATCGCCGCGCGGCCGATCTCGTCCACCGGCTGCTCTATCACCGTCAGCCCCGGTCCGGCCAGCTCCGTCCAACTGTCGTTGTCGAAACCGGCCAGCGCCAGCTGCCGCGGCAGTTCCAGGCCCAGCGCGCGCACCGCGCGCATCGCGCCCAGCAGCAGCAGGCCGTTGCTGATCACCAGCGCCCGTGGCGCCTCGGCCTCGGCCAGCCAGGCGGACACCGCCTGCTGCGCCGCCTCGGCCGTGGGCGCGACGAAACGCGCCGGCGCGGCCAGCCCGGCCTCCGCCAACGCGGCGGCGAAGCCCGCGTGCCGTTCCGCTCCGGTGCTGCTGGTATTGCCGAACAACCCGCCGATGCGGCTATGGCCCTGCTCGCGCAAATGGCTGACCAACAGGCCGGCGGCGGCGGCGTTGTCCAGCACCACCGCGTCGGCCGCGCCGCCGGGCGCGGCCCGGTCGATCAACACCACGGGAAAACCCAGCGCCTCGGCGTCCAGCGTCTCAGCCGTGGCGCGGGTGGCCGCGAAGATCACCCCGGTGACGCGCTCCTCCTGCATCAACCTGAGGTACATCGCCTCCTTGTCCGGGTTCTCGTCGGTGTTGCACAGAATCACCCGCATGCCGGCCTGGTAGGCCACATCCTCCACCGCGCGGCTGACCGCGGTGAAGAAGGGGTTGCGGATATCGGACACGATCAGGCCGATGGTGTCGCTGTGCCGCGAGCGCAGGCGCCGCGCCGACAGATTGGGGCGATAACCGGTGGCGGCTATAGCCGCCTCCACCTTGGCCTTCAACGCCGCGCTGACCGGGCCCTTGGCCAGAGCCCGCGACACGGTGGCCACCGACACGCCGGCCGCCTGCGCCACATCTTTGATGCTGACCGTCATATGAAATCGTTTTCTCTCGCCATAATCGGAATTACGTTTACGCAAGCATACCCCCAAAGCGTAATTTTACAACACTGTCGCTTGAGACAGCACAAAGATGTAGCGCCAGTGCTACGAGCATGTTGACAGTAAAAATGTAATCGTTTTCAATTCACTCAACACACGAACGGCCCCCCTCCGCAAAGACAGCTGGCGGGCGCGAGCCGATCCGCTATACAGAGCCTGTTCGACTCCGCGCCGGCCCCCGGCCGCGCGGCGGAACTCGAAGAGGTTACAAACACCCCGCAGCTACCTGAACCGACAGAAGAGACCGACATGCACGATACCGGATCGCCCTCCTCCCTGATCCAGCCAGAACTGATCCGGCTGGGCTGTCAGCCCGCCGACAAAGAGGCGGCCATCCGCCTGGCCGGGCAGTTGCTGGCCGACGCCGGCTGCATAGACCCTGCCTACATCGACAGCCTGCTGCGACGCGAAGCGGTGGCCAACACCTTTCTGGGCAACGGCCTGGCCATCCCTCACGGCATGGTGGAAGACCGCCAGTTGATCCGCCGCACCGGCATCGCCATCGTGCAGATTCCGGACGGTCTGGAATGGAACCCCGGCCAGCGCACCCGGCTGCTGTTCGCCATCGCCGCCCAATCCGACGAACACATCACCCTGCTGCGCCGTTTGACCCGGCTGCTGCAAGACGAAGTCCGGCTCGAACAACTATTCAACGCAAGGGACGCCGCCCAGGTGCAGGCCTTGCTGGAAGAGACGCCGCCGGCCGCTGCCGGCGAAGCGGCCGCGGCTGATCTGGCCGAGCGCGCGCAATGGATAGTCGACTACCCCAACGGCCTGCACGCGCGCCCTGCCGCGCAATGGGTGGAGGCCGCGCGCCGCCACGCCGCCCAGCTGCAAGTGCGCCACGGCCAGGACGCCGCCGACGCCAAGAACCTGATCAGCCTGTTGCAACTGGGCCTGCGCCACGGCGACACCGTCACCGTATCCGCCCAAGGCCCCGACGCCGCCGCCGCCCTGGCCGCCCTGTTGTCCGCGATGCGCGACGCCTCGGCCCAGGAACAGACCGACGCTGCGCTCGCCGCGCAAAAAGCGCAACTGCTGGCGGCGCAACAGGGCTGGATCCCGCCCGGCCATCCCTTGTCCATCGCCGGCGTCGCCGCCAGCCCCGGCCTCGCCATCGGCGTGGTGCGCGTGCTGCACGCCGGCCAGCTCAAAGTGCCGGACCGCCCAGTGGCGCTGGGAGAAGGCGGTGACCGCCTGCACGAGGCGCTAAGCGCCACCCGCGCCGAACTATCCGAGCTGGCCGCGGCTACCGCCAGCAGGCTGGGCAAGGCCGAAGCCGGCATTTTCCACGCCCAGGCCGAACTGTTGTCCGACACCGATCTGATCACCCTGACCTGCCAGCTGATGGTGGGCGGCCATGGCGTGGAATGGGCCTGGCACCAAGCGGTGGAACGCATGGCGGAACGGCTGGCCGCGCTGGGCAACCCGCTGCTGGCGGCGCGCGCAGCCGACCTCCGCGACGTGGGCCGCCGCGTGCTGCGCCAGCTGGACCCGGCGCTAAACAGCGCCACCCTGGCCGACATCGACGGCGACGACTGCATTCTGCTGGCCGCCGATCTCACCCCCTCCGACACCGCCACCCTGGACACCGGCCGCATCCGCGCGCTGGCCACCGCCCAAGGCGGCCCCACTTCGCACACCGCCATCCTGGCCCGCACCCTGGGGTTGCCGGCGCTGGTGGCCGGCGGCCCGGCCTTGCTGGACATCGCCGACGGCACGCCGGCCATCCTGGACGGCGTAGGCGGCCGGCTCTACCTGAACCCCGGCGAGCAGGACCTGGCCTCGGCCCGCGATTGGCTGCAGGCCCAGCAGCGCACCCAGCAGCAGCAGGCGGAACAACGGCAGCGCCCGGCCATCACCCCGGACGGCCACCGCGTGGAAATCGCCGCCAACATCAACCGCCCTGACCAGGTGGCCGCCGCGCTGGACGCCGGCGCCGAGGGCGTGGGCCTGATGCGCACCGAATTCCTTTTTCTGGAACGCGAACAGTCTCCAAGCGAAGACGAGCAGTTTCACACCTACAGCGCCATGCTGGACGCGCTGGACGGACGGCCGCTGATCGTGCGCGCACTGGACATCGGCGGCGACAAACAGGTGGATTACCTGAAACTGCCAGCCGAAGAAAACCCCTTCCTCGGCATGCGCGGCTCACGCCTGCTGCTGCGCCGCCGCGATCTGCTGGAACCTCAGCTGCGCGCGCTCTATCGCGCCGCCCGCGGAGGCCAGCCGTTGTCCATCATGTTCCCGATGATCACCTCGCTGAAGGAAATCACCCGGCTCAAGGGCTGGTGCGAAGGCATACGCCGCGAGCTGGACGCCCCGGCGGTGCCTCTCGGCATCATGGTGGAAGTGCCCGCCGCGGCCCTGCTGGCCGATCAACTGGCCGAATACGTGGATTTCTTCTCCATCGGCACCAACGACCTCACCCAGTACACGCTGGCGATGGACCGCCAGCACCCGGAACTGGCCGCCGAGGCCGACAGCCTGCATCCCGCCGTGCTGCGCCTGATCCAGCACACCGTGGCCGGCGCCGGCCGCCATCAACGCTGGGTGGGCGTGTGCGGCGGCATCGCCGGAGATCCCTTCGGCGCCGCGCTGCTGACCGGCCTGGGCGTGGCCGAGCTGTCGATGAGCCCCCGCGACGTGGCCGCGGTCAAAGCCAAGCTGTGCGCCAACGGCCACGATCGGCTGCGCGACCTAGCGCAGCAGGCGCTGGCCTGCGACAGCGCCGATGAAGTGCGCATGCTGGCGCGGGAGCTGACATGAGCGCCCGCGTCCACACCGTCACCCTCAATCCGGCGCTGGACCAAACCATCGCCCTAGCCCGGCTGACCCCCGGCGCGGTCAACCTGGCGCAAAGCGCCAGCGGCAACGCCGGCGGCAAGGGCGTCAACGTGGCCAGCTGCCTGGCTGACTGGGGCGCGCCGGTAAGCGTTTTCGGCCTGCTGGGCCGCAACAACAGCGAAGCCTTCGAACAATTGTTCCTGGACAAGCGCATCGCCGACCACATGCTGCGCCTGCCCGGCGACACCCGGGTCAACATCAAGCTGGCCGACCTCTCCAGCGGCGACACCACCGACATCAACCTGCCCGGCATCGCCGCCGGCGAAGCGCAGCTGGAGCAAGTGGGCGCCGAGCTGGCCGCCCGGCTGAACCCCGGCGACATCGTGGCGCTGTGCGGCAGCTTGCCGCCCGGCCTGCCCGCCAACAGCTATCTGCGGCTGTGCCGGTTGCTGCGGCCTCTGGGCGCGCGGCTGCTGCTGGACAGCAGCGGAGAAGCGCTGAGCCAGGCTCTGGATGGGGACGCTCCGCCTCACTGCGTCAAACCCAATCGTCACGAACTGGAGCTCTGGGCCGGCCGCGCCCTGCCCGACACCGCCGCGGTGCTGGCCTGCGCGCGCGGGCTGCTGCAACGCGGCGTGGAACAAGTGGTGGTATCGCTGGGCGCGGACGGCGCGCTGTTCGCCAGCCGCGACCGCTCGCTGCTGGCCTCCTTGCCGGCGCAACAGCCGCTGAGCACCGTGGGAGCCGGCGACGCCTTGGTGGCCGGCCTGGCCGCGGCGCGGCTGGATGGGCTGGAGCTTGAGGCGGAAGCCCGGCTGGCGGTTGCCTTCGCCGCCGCCAAACTGGCGCGCGTCGGCCCCCACCTGCCGCCGCCGGAACAGGTGCGCGCATTGGCGGCTCAAGTCCGGCTGCAAAGCCTGGATTAAGAGGCCGCTTACGATCCGCCTCGCGTAGGCGGATGAGCCGAGGCGACGCGGCATCACAGGCTTGCTCGCGGCTCCAAACCAATAACACAAGGGAAACAACGCCATGAACCTAATTGCCATCATCGACGCCGGCGAGCGCAGCACCCAGGGCCGGCTGGCCGCGGAAGCGCTGCGCCAGGCCGCCCAGCGGCACGGACATGCCCTTAAGCTGGAACTGGACGGCGCGCCGCCGCTGACCTCAATCGAACTCGCCGCGGCCCAGGCCGCGCTCTTGATCGGCGCCGCCGCCGATCCGCGCCTGGACAGCCTGCCCGCGCTCCGCCTGAGCCTGGACCAGGCCTTGGCCGATCCGGCCGAGGCCGTCCGCCGGGCCGCGGCGCTGAACTCGCCCCAAACCGACGCCTTGCGCATCGTCGCCGTCACCTCCTGCCCCACCGGCATCGCCCACACCTTCATGGCGGCGGAAGGCCTGAGCCAGGCGGCTCAGGCGCTGGGCCACGCCATCCGCGTGGAAACCCAGGGCTCGGTGGGCGCGCAAAGCGCGCTCAGCGCCGGCGAGATCGCCGAGGCCGACCTGGTGCTGATCGCCGCCGACACCCAGGTGGAGCTCAGCCGCTTCAAGGGCAAGCGCCTGTTCCAAAGCGGAACCAAGGCCGCCATCAACGACGGCCAGGCGCTGCTGCGCCGCGCCATCGCCGAAGCCGCCCCCCACCAGCCGGACACCGCCGACGCCGCGCCGGAAAAACCGGCCAGCGAGCGCAACGGTCCGTACAAGCACCTGATGACCGGCGTCTCCTTCATGCTGCCCTTCGTCACCGCCGGCGGCATCATGATCGCGCTGGCCTTCGCTCTGGGCGGCATCTACGCCTTCGACGACGCCCACAAGGGCACGCTGGCCTGGGCCCTGTTCCAGATCGGCGCCAAATCCGCCTTCGCGCTGATGGTGCCCATCCTCGCCGGCTACATCGCTTACTCCATCGCCAACCGTCCCGGCATCGCGCCCGGCATGGTGGGCGGCATGCTGGCCGCCAGCCTGGGCTCGGGCTTCCTCGGCGGCATCATCGCCGGCTTCATCGCCGGCTACGCCACAGACTGGCTGAACCGAAAAATCCGGCTGGGCCGCAATCTGGACGGTCTAAAGCCAGTGCTGATCCTGCCGGTATTGGGTTCGCTGCTGGTGGGCCTGCTGATGATCTACGTGATCGGCGGCCCGGTGGCCGCCTTGCTGGGCATGCTGACCGAGGCGCTGAAAAGCCTGCAAGGCAGCAGCGCGCTGCTGCTGGGCGCCATCATCGGTTCGATGATGGCCTTCGACATGGGCGGCCCTGTCAACAAAGCCGCCTACGCCTTTTCCACCGGCTTGATCGCCAGCCAGGTGTATACGCCGATGGCCGCGGCCATGGCCGCCGGCATGACGCCGCCGCTGGGCATCGCGCTGGCCACCAAGCTGTTCGCCGATCGCTTCAGCGCAGACGAACGCGAGGCCGGCAAGGCCGCCGGCGTGCTGGGCCTGGCCTTCATCAGCGAAGGCGCCATTCCCTTCGCCGCGCGCGATCCGCTGCGAGTCATCCCGGCGCTGATGCTGGGCTCCGCCGTGGCCGGCGCCATCTCCATGCTAGCCGGAGTTGAGCTGAAAGTGCCGCACGGCGGCGTCTTCGTGCTGCCCATTCCCAACGCCGTCAGCCATCTGGGCCTCTACCTGCTGGCGCTGTTGGCCGGCACCGCCGTCACCGCGGTTGCGCTGCGCGCCTTGAAGAAACCCGCCCAGGCCGCCGCGGCCTGAGCCTCTCCCGCTATCTAGCAAACAAGAGCCCCTCCCGGTCATCGCCGGGAGGGGCTTTGCAATTCGGGTTTCAATGGCGTTGCGCCAATGCAAGGCGAATCACGAACCAGCACAGAAACGCCCCCGACTACGGACGCGCCAACCCGGCCAAAGCCCTCTACACCAAGGCCGATGCGCGCTCGAACGCCTGATCAATGCGCAGTTCGTCCCCCGGCTCCGCCATCGGCATGGCCGCCACGGGACGCTTGCCAAAACCGCCCGGCTTGCCGCCCCGCCCCGCGCTGGCTATACCGACGAAAGGCGCTACGCGGGGGAAACCATGAGGCGTGTGTTGAGCATGCTGCTGTTTTGCGGGACGGCCTGGGCGGCCCAGCCAGAGGCTTGGCGCATTGTCGGCGACATTCAATTCGCGCCCTACAGCTACCAGAACGAAGCCAGCGCCAAACCTCAGGGGCTGGACGTGGAGATTGTCCAGGCGGTCATGGCCGAGGCCAGAATTCCCTACCAACTGCACCTCTACCCCTGGGAGCGCGTCAAGCAAATGCTGGGCAACGGGGATGTGGACATGGCTTTCCAGTTCGCAGGCACCGCCGAGCGGCGCGCCCAGTACGAACTTGCCGGTCCGATACGCACTGGCCGCACCATCTTCATGGTATTGAAACAAAACAGCCTGCAAAGCTGGAGCACCCTGGCAGACCTGGCCCCGCTGACCATAGGACAGGTTCACGGCTATGCCTACGAATCCACCTTTGATAAAGCGCCGCTCAAGCGCGACACCAGCGCCAGCAACCCCGAACAACTGCTGCTGATGCTGCTGGCCGGCCGCATCGACCTGATCGTCGGCGATCGCGGTCAACTGCTCTACTACGCCCGCCAGCTGCGCGCGCTGCCGCATGTGCGCGTCCTGCCCAAACCGCTGGTGGAAATGCCGCGCTTCGTCGCCTTCGCCAAGGGCGACAGCCGCGCCGCTCAATTCAACGCCGCGCTGGCCCGGCTGCAGCAAAACGGAAAACTGCAAACGATTTACAACCACTGGCCGCAATGAGCGGCGGCGGACGCGAAAAAGCCCGGCCGTCTCCCGCGGGAAACGAGCCGGGCCTGGGCCCTGATCTTGTCTACAAGCAGCCGGCGGTGCCGCCGCCCACGTTCAGCCTGGCCGCCACATTGCCGCGCAAGGACATCACATTGTCCTTCAAGGACTGCAAGCGGCGGCCGTTGAACTCGTGCGCCAGCTCGCGCGCCGCGCTGCCCTCCGCCTCCTCCGCCGCCTTGGGCAAATAGGATATCTTGATGTCGGACACGTAATCGGTCTGATTGGCCAGCTGCTGGCGGATCACATTGTCGCAAGACGCGCACGGCGCCTGCGAGATATAACCCACCATGCGCCCGCCACGCGGCACCGCGCCATCCAGAATGTCCTTCTCAAAGGTTTTCAGCGCCTTGAGCTCCGCATCCGTGGCCTGCTGGCCTATGGTGGCGGACAGCTTGCCATTGGGCACGTTCACATTGGTGGCCGCTTTCTCCACGCTGCTCTGCCGCAGGAAGCCGGGATAGGCCCGATGGCCGGCAGAATTGGCCTCGTACAGCAAATCCGCCGTGTCCTGGCCGGACATCGCGTTATAGACGCGAGTGCCGCCGTTGTAGCTGTACTCGAAACGGGCTACCGTGGCCCCACGCCATTTGGCCGCCAGGTTCTTCAACTTGGAGGAGGACGGCGGGTTGGCCTTGGCCGCGCCGCTGACGCCGTTGACGTGGTACTCCATCGCGTTGACCAGTTCGCCCGGCACCAGGCTGTTCTTGTCAGTCACCTTGCTGATGTCCACCGTCGCGCCGGCCAGCGCCGCCTGGGACAGCGCCAACGCCAGAACCGTCCAGGCCGCCGCGCGCGCTTGCTTGAATATACGCATAGTCATGTCTTCATTCCTGTTCGCATTGTTCGAACATCATGCTCAAATCCGGCAGAAGCGGCTGAGGTAACCGGACTCGGTCGCCGCCACTTCTTCTTCGGTCAAGGCGGCCTCGGCCCCCAACTCGGACGCTTCCAAGGTGGAGAAAAACTCCGCCGCCGCCATACCCTCCATCAGCAGGGCAATCGGCAACAGCAGTTTGGCCAGGCGTTGGAAGCCGCTGCTCTCCTGCTCGGACGGCGGATGCGGCTTCATTTGCTGCTGATAAAGCTGGCGATACCAGCCGCTCAGCTTCTGGTCGGTCATATTGGCGTAGCACAGCTTGCCGCTGCTCTCCGGGTAGAGATTCTTGCCATCCTTGGCGCAGGGGAAGTCGAACAGATAGCCCTTGCGGTCCTGGTAGGCCGCCGCCAGCCGCGCCACGCGGAACTGGGCGGCGGGCTGAAACTGACCGCTTTTGAAACCGGCCGAGTTGAAGCGGGTGCGCCGCACCTCGTTGTGAAGCAAGTTCATCAAGTAATGCTTGTCGTATTCGGACAGGCTGTTCACGCCAGTGGTGGCGCTGCTCAGGTAGCGGTCCAGCACCTCCTTGCGAATGCCGTTCTGCAATTGTTTGGCAGCCGGCACTTTCTGCGTCGCGTCGCGCAGCAACTGCGCCGCCACCGCGAACTTGGCGGCGATGGTGCTGTAAGCGTAGCCGAACACATCCAGGCTCTTGTAGAAGATGTCTCCGTCCACCCCGGCCTTGAAGGCATTGGCCAGCACCAGCCTGTCCTCGTCCTGGCGGTAGCCGGCGCGACGACGATTGAGGTCCACGTCCGTGCCCGGCAAGGCTTTGTTCAGGCCCATCTCGCTGGCGAACAGTTTCACCGAATCGTCCAGCGTCAGATTGACGCGGTGGTAGCGATTGAAATCGCTGAGCGCGTTATTCCACTCTATGGAATTGATGATGGGCGGCTGGGGGTTGAGTTCGGAATAAACCGAGCCCGGCGTTTTCAGAAACGCCCCGGCAATCTTGTCGCCGCTGAGATCGGCTTGGCCATGGTTCTTGGTCTTGTGGTACAGCACCGACTTCAACAGGGTGTCGGGCACGAAGGTTTCGGCCATCGCCGGCGGCGTCAGCAGCAAGCCGGCGGCTGCCAGGCCGCATAGCCAGCGCGAACGCCGAACTGAGGTTTGGGTCATCACGGACTCCAATGAGGGTTAGAAACAGGAGGGATACATGTCGTTCTTTCAGAGCCGGTTTACGCGCTGCCGCGCCTCGACGATACAGCCGTGAAAACCGTATCGAAAATACGCGTGCCGCGTATCCGAGCCACGCTGTTGCAGGGGCGGAAACATCAGGCGCGAGCCGGGCTGCCACCCGTCCGCAAAAAATAAGAGAACAATGAAATTCTAATAGATTAGAGCCTAAGCTCAAGGCTCCCCAGTGAATTGCAAAAATCGCTCATCAAGCATAAAGCCAGCCCTCACCTCATGCCGAAGGCAATAAAAAAGCCGCCTCGCGGCGGCTATCGCTTCTCCCTCAACCTCAAACCTCGGGCGCCGCGGCGCGCCACTCCGCTTCCGACAACAGATACAGACAGTGTCGCCGCAGCGGATGCCCGGCCTCCAAGGCGGGATGATCGAAGTCCCGGCCGCTATCGCGCATGCCCAGCCTCCGCATCACGCCTTGCGACGGCAGATTGGGCAAGGCGGTGAAGGACACGATTTCGTCCAGCCCCAAGATCTCGAAACCAAAAGCCAGCGCCCGGCGCGCCGCCTCGGTGGCGTAGCCCCGGCCCCAGGATGCTCGCCGCAGGCGCCAGCCCGTCTCCACGCAGGGCATGCACGGCAACTCCGCTCGCGGTACCGCCAACCCTACGAAACCGACGAAGTCGCCGGACGCTTTCTCCTCCAGCGCCCATAGCCCCCAGCCCCGCTCCGCTATCAACCCGCGTTGGCGCTCCATGCTGTCCGCGCTCTCTTCCTCGCTCAACAACGCCGGGAAATAACGCATCACTTCCGGATCCCTCCCCATGGCGGCGAAGGGCGCCAGATCCTCGTCCCTCCATTGGCGCAGCAATAAACGCTCCGTCTCCATATCCATCGTTTCCCCTTCCCACTCACCGCGGACTCGTCCCGAACCCGCCATTATCACGGAATCGTAACCGCCGGCTGAGTAAAATCTGCAAGGCAAGCCGTCCGCCTCCCATTAGCATCCGGCGATCAACCTTCACCCGCGTCCGCCCACCATGCTCATTCAAGCTTCCCGCGCCGCCGCGCCTCAAGCGATGGCGATAGACGAGCCCGTCCGCTCCAGTGTCGCGCCAAACGCGATGTCGACACGGCTCAAACAAACAGAAAACCGCGCGGACGCCCCGGCCTCCTCGCGCGCCGCGCCGCGCGCCAATCCTCTGGACGGCCTCTGCGTGCAGCAGCCGCTGGAAAACCTCAACCCCGAAGCGGCCCGTCAAAGGCTCAAGGACAGCGCGCTGCTCGCCAACTTCCCCTACAGCCGGGACCTGGACAGCCTGCGCGCCACCCAGTGGAGCCCGGACGCAGAACTGGCGCGCCTGCTGGCCAAGGGCGGCAAGCTGGAGTTTCAACCGCAGCAGGCGCGCTTGATGGACCCGGAAAGCGGCTTGGTGGCCTATGTGTTCCGCAACAAGGCGGCGGGGGAAATTCGCCTGGTGTTCGGCGGCACCACCAGCGGCCGCGATGTGGGCGGCTTGGCTCAACGCAACCTGAAAAACCTGGCCAGCGTAGCGCGGCAATGGCGCGCCAATATCGACAACGCCGCTTTCGGCGGCCGCCCCGCTTGCTACGCCCAAGCCGCCCAACTCACCGCCAAGTTGCAAACGCTGGCCGCCGGCCTGCCGCTGATGCGCAGCGGCGAACCCGGCTATATCGTCAGCACCGGCGGTCATTCGCTGGGCGGCGGCATGGCCGCCTATGCGGCGATGAAATTGTCCACTCCGCAGCGCCCGGTCCACGCGGAATGCTTCAGCAGCGCCCAGTTCGGCCGCGGCCTGCAAAACGAACTGCTGACGCGCCACGGCAACGATCTGGAGCAAGCGCGCGCGGCCTCTGCCCATATCCGTCATTACTGCGTTCAGGGCGATCCAGTGCCGGCGTTGGACGGCCTGCTGCCCGTGCGTCACGTCGGCCAGCTTTACCTGCTGCCGGCAAACCGCCAGGCCGACGACAGCCGCCTGGGCCGCCACGACAAGTTCCTGGACCATGTGCAAGACTTCGTCGCCAGCGCCTGGCAAGGACAATCGAGGTTTTACGCCTAGAGCGCCGAATCACCGCCCGGGCCTGACCGGGAGATGCGACCTTGCGCCGTTGGCGGCCGATGTCGCCTTGACCCCCTCATCCCCGCTAGGCACAATCGCAAACGCGCAGCCCCAACCGGCTGCGCCCAGATTGGAGTCTGGCCCCGCCGCCTCGGACCCCGCGCCGCAAACGCCCGGTCCGTGCCCTTGCACCATCCGTCATGCCAACTACGGGCAGGCCATGGTGGGAGGGTGTTCGCACCCGCCGGTCCGTGGCGCCGGAACTCCAATCCTGCCATGCGCCTGCCATAAGCCTGCCGCCTCGCCGGCAGCCTCGAATCAACAGGAGCGCACGCATGTCCGTCAAATACCCAAGCCGTCGCCATTACCGTCCCAACCTCCAGCCGGTTCCCTATCAGGAGCTGCCGTTCGCCGCGCGCATGCCAGGCAGTCCGCGCGTGCATTGCTGGCAAGTGCCGCCAGCCGACGACTATCGCCAGGCCTATCTGCTGGGGCGCGAATACGCCGGCCACTTCATCCAATACGTGCAGGACAATCCCGATGTCCCGAAACACACGCTGCTGGCGCGCATCGCCGGCGATGTCGACTTCTCCGCGGAAGGCCCTGAGCAGGGCTACTGGGCCGGTTTCTTCGCCCTGATCGAACAGGTGCTGATCTTCCCTATCGATATCTTCGGCTACATCGACCGCATCCAGCTTAGGGAGGAAACATTGCGCCGGCCGATGAGAAAACAGCCGACAGATATTGAATAACTGCATTGTTTTCTCCGACAAGCCCTGAGCCGGTTTTGGCACAAGCAAGGCCGGCACAGGCCGAATCCGGCCACGCCCCGCCAACCCACTCCATAAAAATCAACAACTTGAGCAAAAAACATCCTGGCACGCGCTTTGCCTAATAAGAACCACTACAAAGCAGCGAACCGCATCGCCGCGCCAAAAAATGCAAACGTCGTATAAATAAAAGGTCGCCGCGCTCCGCCCGGCCCCTATCCACAAAGGAGAAACACCATGCAACGCATCCGAACCTGGCTCTGTCTCGCCGCTCTGGGCGGCGGCCTCTCGCTGCCCGCCCTCGCCGCCGACGTGGTGAGGTTGGGCAACCTCAAGTTCGCCCATTACGGCGCCATCAGCTACATGAAGGAAATCGCGCCCAAATACGACCTGAAGATTGAAGAACGCATGTTCGCCAAAGGCATCGACATCATGCCCGCCATCGTGGCCGGCGAGGTGGACGTCGCCGCCAGCGCGGCGGACGCGGCAGTGGCCGGGCGCGCCGGCGGCGCGCCTATCTTCGCGGTGGCCGGCTTCGCCAAGGGCGGCGCGCGCATCGTGGCGGCCAAAGACAGCGGCATCAAGAGCGTCAAGGACCTGAAGGGCAAGAAGGTGGGCGTGGCGCGCGGCGGCGCGCAGGAGTTGCTGCTGGCGGCGGAGCTGGCCAAGTACAAGCTCAGCTGGTCCGACAAGCCGGGCAAGGATGTGCAGGTGATTTACATGCCTTTCGCCGACCTGAACCAGGCTTTGATGGGCAAGCAGATCGACGCGATGAGTCAATCCGAACCGCAATCGTCCCAAGCCATCAACAAGGGCTTCGGCGTGGAAGTGCTGAAGCCCTATGACACCCCGCTGGGCGAACCCATTCGCACCCTGGTGATGACGGAGAAGATGTACAAGGAACGCCGCGGCGTGGCGGAGCGCCTGATCAAATGTTTCGTGGAGGCCACCAACACCTTCATCAAAAATCCCAAGTTGGCGGAAAAATACGTGCGTGAGAACATGTTCAAGAACCAGATCAGCGCCGACGACTTCCAGGACGCCATTTCCAACTCCCCGTACAGCTACGATCTGAGCGTGGCCCACATCCAGACCACCACCGACATGATGCAGCAGTACGGCATCGGCAAGATGGTCAAGCCGCCCAAAGCGGCGGACTGGGTGAAGCTGGACTTGCTGAGCAAGGCCAAGCAGGACCTCAAGGTTAATTGACGGCGGCGGGAGCAATCATGCAGCAGACTGTGTTTTCCCGGCTGGGCCAAGCCTGGTCCAGCCTGGCGGTGCCCATCGCCATCGTATTGATCTGGCAGGCCAGTTCCAGCCTGGGTTGGATCAACCCGCAAATCCTGCCCTCGCCGCTGGCGGTGTTGCAGAAGTGGCTGGCTTACTGGCAGCCGCTGGAAGCCTACGACCCCTCGTCCGGCGCCTACTTGTCCTGGCTGCTATCCGGCGAACTGATCCACGACGTGGCGGCCAGCCTGTGGCGTGTGGTGCTGGGCTTCGCGCTGGGCGGCGGCCTGGGCTTGTTGCTGGGGCTGTTCATGGGCGTCAGCGACCCGGTGTACCGGGCGTTCAATCCCTTGATCCAGTTCCTGCGGCCAATTCCGCCCATCGCCTGGACCCCGCTCTCCATCCTGTGGTTTGGCCTGGGCAACCCGCCGGCGGTGTTCCTCATCACTATCGGGGCTTTCTTCCCCATCCTGATGAACACCATCTCCGGCGTGCGCAATGTGGACGGCATCTATATCCGCGCCGCGCGCAACCTGGGCGCCAGCCGCGCAACCCTGTTCCGCCGGGTGATCCTGCCTGCGGCCACGCCCTTCATTTTCACCGGCGCGCGCGTGGGCATGGGCACCGCCTTCATCGTGGTGATCGTGGCGGAGATGATCGCCGTGAACAGCGGCGTCGGCTACCGCATCATGGAAGCGCGCGAGTATTTCTGGACCGACAAGGTCATCGCCGGCATGGTCACGATTGGCATTCTCGGGCTGTTGATCGACATGCTGATGCAGGGCTTGAACAACCGCTTGCTGAAGTGGCATCGCGGCATAGACCAATAAGAACCGCTAACAACACCCCTGATCCTGCGTTGCGCCTCCTTGTCGTACCACCGGTACGACCTGCGTCGGCGCGCCTTGGCCCAGGTACGCTGCTCGGTTTTGTTAGCGGCGCCAAACACACCGCCGCGCTGCGCGGCATGGAAGGATGAAGGCATGAGCGCCCAGATCGAAGTGCAACAGGTGCAAAAAGTATTCAAGACGCCGGGCGGCGACGTGATCGCCTTGCGGGACATCCAGCTGGACATCCAGCCCGGCGAGTTCGTCTGCCTGCTGGGCCCCTCCGGCTGCGGCAAATCCACCTTGCTCAATGCCATCGCCGGCTTCGCGCCGCCCAGCGGCGGCGAGATCCTGGTGACCGGCCAACGCGTCGCCGCGCCGGGACCGGACCGCGGCATGGTATTCCAGGAATACGCGCTGTTCCCGTGGATGACGGTGGAACAGAACATCGGCTTTGGCCTGGAAATCCAGAAGCGCGGTCCGGCCGAGATTCGCGCCGCCGTGGAGCCGCTGCTGGACAAGCTGCACCTGCGCGATTTCCGTCACCGCTTCCCCAAGGACCTGTCCGGCGGCATGCGCCAGCGGGTGGCCATCGCGCGGGTGTTGGCGCTGGATTCTCCGGTGATGCTGATGGACGAACCCTTCGGCGCGCTGGACGCGCTGACGCGGCGTTCCTTGCAGGACGAGTTGCTGCGCATCTGGCAGGAGAGCGGCAAGACCATCATCTTCGTCACCCACAGCATCGAGGAATCCATCTATCTGGCGGACCGGGTGGTGGTGATGACCTACCGCCCCGGCACCATCAAGCGCGACGTGCGGGTGGAGCTGCCGCGCCCGCGCGACCCCAGCGCGCCGGGTTTCAACGACCTGAAGCGGGAGCTGACCCGGCTGGTGATGGAGGAACATTCACGCCATGAAGCCGCGGAACTGCAAGCTGCGGTAGACTGAGGCATCGCCGATTCCCGATCCGCCGCCATGCTCGCACGCGCGTTGCGTTTCCTGCTGAAAAGCCTGCCTTCCCTCGTCTTGCTGGCCTTGGCGCTGGGCGGCGGCTGGGTCTTGGCCAGCCGCATGCTGTTGACCGAAGCGGAGCGCGAGGGCCGGCATCGGGCGGAGATGCACGCCGCCAATCTAGGCGCCACGCTGGAGCAGTACCGCTACCTGCCCTATGTGCTGGCGCTGAACCAGGACATCCTCAACCTGCTGGCGGACCCGCGCAACCCGCGGCGGGTGGAGGCGCTGAACCGCTATCTGGAGCAAGTGAACCGGCAGTCGCGCACCTCGGCGCTGTTCATCGTCAACGTGGACGGCATCGCGCTGGCGTCCAGCAACTGGATGTCGCCGTACAGCTTCGTCGGCAACAGCTACGCCTTCCGCCCCTATTTCCAACAAGCGCTGGCCGGCCAGTCCGGCAGCTTTTACGGCATAGGCAGCACCAGCCGCGAGCCAGGTTATTTCCTGTCCTGGCCGGTGTTGTCCGGCCGCCGCGTCGTGGGCGTGGCGGTGGTCAAAGTCAGCTTGGCGCCGCTGGAAGAAGCCTGGCGCAAGGGCGCCGAGCCGGTGCTGGTCAGCGACCGGCACGGCGTGGCCTTTCTCAGCGCCAATCCGGACTGGAAATTCGCCACCTTGCAACCGCTGCCGCCGACAGTCCGTCGCCAGATTGACGCCACCCGCCAATACCTGGGCGCCAAACTGCACCCCTTCGCGCTGCTGCAGCCCCACACAGGCTGGCGTCAGCAGGCCTGGCTGGCGCCGGACAGCGAACGCAAACTGCTGGCGGGCCGCTACCTTCAAATCCGCCAGACCTTGCCGCAAACCGGCTGGACACTGACCCTGCTGGTGGACATGCACGGCCGCAACCTCACCCTGCTGGCCATCATGAGCACGCTGCTGGCCAGCGGACTGGGCCTGCTGACGCTATGGCACTACTGGCGGCTGAGGCTGCGCCGGCTGCGCGAGCAACTGGCGGCGCAACAGGCCCTGCAACAAGCGCACGACCAGTTGGAGCGCAAGGTGGCGGAGCGAACCCGCGACCTGGCGCTGAGCAACACTCAGTTGTCGGCGGAGATCCGCGAGCGCATCCAGACCGAAAACAGCCTGCGCATTACCCGCGGCCAGCTGGCCGAAGCCAGCAAGCTGGCCGCGCTGGGCCAGATGGCGGCAGGGGTGGCGCATGAGATCAACCAGCCTCTGGCGGCGCTGCGCGCCTTCGCCGACAACGCGGTGACCCTGCTGCAACGCGGCCGCCCTGACGCCGCCAGCGACAATCTGGGTCAGATTTCCCAACTCGTGGAGCGCATCGCCCACATCACCCGGGATCTGAAAACCTTTGCCCGCCGCCACCGCGGCCCGCTGGGCCAGACCAATCCGCTCTCCGCGCTGCAAGACACGCTGACGCTGCTGCAGCCGGCGCTGCGCGAAGCTCGGGTCGCGCTGGAGCTGGACCTGCCTCCACGCTGCCCGGACATCGCCTGCGACGCCATCGGCCTGGAACAGGTGTTCACCAATCTGCTGGGCAACGCCATAGACGCGATGCGGCCGCAACCGCAAGGCCGGCTGGAGATCAGCCTGCTGCATAAAGCGGGCATGCTGGAATTCCGTCTGCGCGACCACGGCCCCGGCATCGCCGACGCCGATTTGCCTCACCTGTTCGAGCCTTTCTACAGCACCAAGCCGCGCGGCCAGGGCCTGGGACTGGGGCTGGCCATCGTGCAGGAGATCGTCGAGCAGTCCGGCGGACGCATCGAAGCCGGCAACCATCCGGAAGGCGGCGCCTGCTTCATCATCAACTGGCCTTGCGAGTCCACGCCATGACGCCCACCCTCAGCGCCCCCGTGGGCGTAATTTATGTTGAAGACGACCCGGCCGTGCGCATGGCCACGCTGCAATCGCTGGAGCTGGCCGGCCTGCCGGTGCAATCCTTCACCGATGCCGAAAGCGCGCTGGCCGCGCTAAGGCGGGACGAGCGCGCGGTGCTGCTCAGCGATGTCCGCCTGCCGGGACTCAGCGGCCTGGAACTGATGGAGCAGGCGCTGAGCCTGGACCGGGAACTGCCGGTCATCCTGGTCACCGGCCACGGCGACATCGCAATGGCGGTGTCGGCCACCCGCGCCGGCGCCTACGACTTCATCGAGAAGCCCTATGCGCCGGGCCGCTTGACCGAAACAGTGCAGCGCGCGCTGGACAAACGCCGGCTAACGCTGGAAAACCGAGAACTGCGCGCCAGCCTGGCGCGCAGCAACGGCCCGGTGTTGATAGGCCGCAGCCCGGCAATGCAGGCGCTGCGCGAAACGCTGGCCAATATCGCCGACACCGACGCCGATGTGCTGATTCACGGCGAAACCGGCACCGGCAAAGAAATGGTGGCGCAGGCGCTGCACGCCTGGAGCCGTCGCCGCGAGCGTCATTTCGTGCCGCTGAACTGCGCCGGCCTGCCGGAATCCATTTTCGAGAGCGAGATTTTCGGCCACGAGGCCGGAGCCTTCACCGGCGCGCTCAAGCGCCGCATCGGCAAGATAGAGTACGCCAGCGGCGGCACCCTCTTCCTCGACGAAATCGAAGGCATGCCGCTGGCCCTGCAAGCGAAACTCTTGCGGGTGCTGCAACAGCGTGTAGTGGAAAGGCTGGGCTCCAACAGCCTGATCCCGGTGGACTGCCGGGTGGTGGCCGCCACCAAGGACGATCTGGCCCTGGCCAGCCGGGAACGGCGCTTCCGCGAAGACCTTTACTACCGGCTCAACGTGGTGTCGCTACGGCTGCCGCCGCTGCGTGAGCGGCGCGAGGACATTCCGGACCTGTTCCAGTGGTTTGTGGAACAAGCGGCGGCGCGCTTCAACCGGCCGGCGCCGGACACGCCGCCAGCCTTATTGGGACGCCTGCAGGCGCAGACGTGGCCGGGCAATGTGCGCGAGCTGCGCAACGCGGCGGAACGCTATGTGCTGGGCGTGGCGCCGGACGGCGGCGAACCGGCGGCCTACGCGCCCAGCGCGCTGGACGCGAGGGTGGACGCCTACGAGAAACAATTGATCGAACAGGCGCTGCTGCGCACCCAGGGCCAAGTGATGCAGGCGGCCGAACTGCTGGGCATTCCGCGCAAGACGCTGTACAACAAGTTCGCCAAGCACGGCCTAGACCCGGATGGCTACCGCGCCTGAGAACGTGGTCAAGATCTACACTCCGCAACCGCCTCACACCGCGCGCAGCAGCATAAAGTGGCGCAAACTGTAATAGCCCTGGGCCGCCGGCCACGGCAGCGCGTCCAATAGACTCTGGCCCGCTTCCCAGCGCTGATTGTCCAACAGCGCCTCGGAGACGAACTCGCCGTTCAGATTGCAGAAGAACAGCCGGGACCAATGCGCGTCGCCCCCCAGCGTTTCCGCTCGCAGCGCGGTGGTTGCCTGGCGGAACAGCGCCTCGAACAAAGACTGCTCCAGCCGCTCGGCGCCGCCGCGCAGACCGAAGTTGCCAATGTAGGCCATATATTCTCGGCCGGCGATTTCCCAGCGTCGTTCGGTGACCTGGGCCTCGTCGGCGATGCCCCATAGGCCGGCCAACAGCACATGCAGCACGTTGGCGCTGAAGTTTTCCAGAGCGTCGTTCAGCCCTTCCTGTCCAGCGCCCAGACCCGCGAAGCTTTCCATCATGCGGATATCGTTGTCCAACAGCACATGGACATCCAGCCGGCCATTGTTCTCCCCCGGCGTCCAATGAGCGCCGATAGCCGGCAACTGGCCGTGCGGCAGCAACCAGCCCTTAGCTTCCTGGCAAGGCAAGCCGTGAGCAGCCAATATTTGCGCCAGCAGCGGCGTAGGGTTCAGGGCGGTTTGGGCTTCCGGAGTGTGGGCAGACACAATAGCCATCCTTTTGATTCAGTTGCGAGGCCGGCAGTGTACCACCGCCCGCCTCGATGCCCGCTAGCGCAAACTCGGCCACCTTCCGCCATCTGGGCGCATCAGCGGTTTTAGAACGTGTTTACGCTCCTGCGAGCAAGAGCGAGACAAGGCGAAAACCGTTGAGAAAGCGGAATGGTCGAGGGGTGCATGAGCATTTTGAGCTTGTACTCACCGTGCAACGCTCCACGAAACGCAGCAGGCTTTGAATAGGTTCTCCGTACTCGCGGTACGGCCTTCCATCAAGCGCGGCAGGCATCAAACAGACTCTCAAGCGTCGCCGTCGGCGAACTGCAAAGCCGCCAGCCGCGCGTACAAGGGCGAGCCGGCCAACAGGCTCTGATGGTTGCCCTCCGCCACGATGCGGCCCTGGTCCAGCACCACGATGCGGTCCGCCTGCTTGACCGTAGCCAGCCGGTGAGCGATCACCAGGGTGGTGCGATTTTGCGCGGCCCGTTCCAGCGCCTGTTGCACCAATTGTTCCGATTCAGCGTCCAAGGCGCTGGTGGCTTCGTCCAGCAGCAACAAAGGCGGATTCTTCAGAATGGCGCGGGCGATGGCGATGCGCTGGCGCTGGCCGCCGGACAAACGCACGCCGCGTTCGCCCAGATAGGTATCGTAGCCCTGCGGCAGCTTTTCGATGAAGCCGTCCGCGGCGGCGGCGCGGGCCGCGGCCCGCACTTCCTCATCGCTGGCCTCCGGTTTGCCGTAGCGGATGTTCTCCAAGGCGCTGGCGCCGAAAATCACCGAATCCTGCAACACCACGCCCACATGACCGCGCAAATCGGCAAACGACAGTTCGCGCACATCCACGCCTCCCAGCAATACCTGTCCCTGCTGAGGATCGTAAAACCGCAGCAAGAGCTGAAACAAGGTGGACTTGCCCGCGCCGGACGGGCCCACCAGCGCCACATGCTCGCCGGGGCGCACGCTAAGCCGGACGCCGCTGAGCGAAGGCTGACCAGGGCGGGACGGGTAGGCGAAATCGACATCGCGCAGCTCCAGGCCGGCGGGCCCGGGCGGCAGAGCCCGCGGCGCGGCCGGCTCCGTCACCGGCGAACGCAGGGACAACAGTTCCATCAGCCGCTCGGTGGCGCCGGCCGCCCGCTGCACATCCCCCCACACTTCCGCCAGCGCGCCGATGGCGCCGGCGGTGACCACCGCGTACAAGATGAATTGCCCCAGCTGGCCGGCGCTCATCGTGCCCTCAAGCACCGCGTGCGCGCCCAGCCATAGAACGAAAACAATGGCGCCGAAGATCAGGAGAATCACCGCCACGGTCAGCCAGGAGCGGGCGCGGATCCGCGCCAGCGCGGCGTCGAAGCTAGTTTCCACCGATTCCCCGAAGCGCCGGCTTTCCCGCGCCTGCTGATTGAAAGCCTGCACCGTCGGAATCGCATTCAGGGTTTCGCCGGCGATGGCGCTGGAATCCGCGATGCGGTCCTGACTAGAGCGGGACAAGGTCCGCACCCTGCGCCCGAAGACCACGATGGGCAAGACCACCAGCAAGAGCGTCACCAGGATGTAAGCGGTCAGGCTGGGGCTGGTGGCCATCAACATGGCCAGGCCGCCCAACATCAGCAAGGCGTTGCGCAGGCCCATGGACAGGCTGGTGCCGATCACCGTCTGCACCAGAGTGGTGTCGGTGGTCAGCCGGGACAGCACTTCGCCGGTCTGGGTGACTTCAAAGTATTCCGGGCTAACCCGGATCACATGTTGGTACACCGCTCGACGGATGTCGGCGGTGACGCGCTCGCCCAGCCAGGACACGCAATAAAAGCGCAGCGCGGTGGCCAGCGCCAACACCGTCGCCACGCCAAACAGGCCGAGGAAATAGCGGTTGATATCCGCCGCCGCGCGCTGGCTGAAGCCGTGGTCGATCAGGAAGCGAAAAGCCACCGGCAGCAGCAAGGTGGCGGCGGCGGCCACGATCAGGGCCAGCAAGGCCAGCAAGGCGCGCAGCCGGTACGGACGCAGATAGGGCAGCAAGCCAGCCAGCGGGCTCAGCCGCAGCCATGGGGAAGATGCAACGGACATGAGGAAAGACACTCCATGAAGCACAGCGCCCTACTCTAGCCTGCCGTTGGGCAAACCGCACCCCCGTGCATGAAAAAACCGCCGCGGGCGAAGCCGGCGGCGGCGGGAAAGCCATGCTTTCTTGGATTAGAACTTGTACTGCATCTGCACGCCCAGCAGGTGGCCGCGGATGGAGCTGTAAGAGCCTTGCAGCGTGTCGATATTGTTCCGAGGACTCTGAGCGGCATGGTTGACGTCACGATCGCCCACGCCCATCAGATAGGTGTAGCCGGCGTCCACGGTCAGTTGCTTGCTGGCCTTATAGCTGGCACCCAGGCTCAGCCAGACGCGGTCGGTGTCCGGAATCAGCGGGTTGCGGTAGCTGGCGTCGCGCACCGGGCTGGTTTCATAACCCACGCCGCTGCGCAGCGTCAGTTGCTCGTTGAAGTTGTAGTCGGCGCCCACCGAGAACAGCCAGCTGGCTTTCCAGTGATTGTCGATAACGGTATCGGCCATCGGGTTGCCCTTGATAACCAGTTGGTCGAAGCGGCTCCAGTTGGTCCAGCGCGCGGTGGCGCTCAAGGCCCATTTGCTGTTCAGACGGCTGAAGCCGGACAACAGCAGCGATTCCGGCGTGGTGACGTCGGCGCCACCGGCATGCACGCCATCCACCGGAAGGCCGAGACGGTTGAAACCGCTCGCGGTGTAGTCGCCGCGCGCCTTGTGGTTCAACTTGGAGCGATAGGACAGGCCGACGCGGTTGTCCTGATTGAACGCATACATCAAGCCCAGGTTGTAACCGTAGGCCCAGCTGTCGGCGTCGATCTCGCCGGTGGCGCCCGGGAAGAACGCGCCCTGCTTCAGATCAGCCTTGGCGTATTGAGCCGACACGCCGGCGCCGAAGCTCCACTTGTCGTCCAGTTTGTAAGCAAAGGACGGGTTGAAATCCACGGTCATGATGGAACTGGAAATACCGTGGTTGCGGCCCACCCAGTTATCGCCATAGCTGGCGCCAAGACCGAAGGGCACGGTGATGCCCAGGCCCAGACGGGCGCGGTCGTTCAACTGATGCACCAGATAGGCGTTGGGGATTACCTCGGCCTTGGCGCGGCCGTTGTCGCTGCCTGGGCGCGCGGCCGGGAAGCCGCCCTTGCCTTCAAACGGCGCGTCGATTTCGGCGTAAGTGAAACCGCCTTGCACCTGTGTGCCTTCAAGCAGGGTCATGCCGGCCGGGTTGTAGAATACGGCGGACAAGTCGTCGCCCACCATGCCGGCGCCGGCGTGGGCGCGGCCCAAGCCTGTCACGCTCTGCTCGGACAATTGGAAGCCGGCTGCATGAGCCAGCGGCGCGGCCGCCAGAAGGCCGGCCACCAGCGCGGGAATGATGCGAACGGAGGAAGGTGCGAATGCTTTCATTTTTTTATATCTACCCCGGCGGCGGCTGCCGCCTTTGTTATGGAAACCGCGCTTGCGCGCGGAAGTTATGCTATTTAAATAGATAGCGATCACACAATTTTTAGGGAGTGGAGTCTAAATACTATTTTTTAAAAAAACAAGAAGACCACAACACGCAAAAAGCATAAGCAGACCACGCCATGCGCTGAATCAAAAGGCTGTGCTAATATTGGCGGCTCCTCATAACCCTGTTGAATAAAGCAACCATGAAACGAATGCTGAGCATGCTGGCGTTGAGCGCGCTGCCCGCCGTGGCCCTGGCCTCGCCGACAGTGGAAATGATCACAAACAAGGGCAATATCGAGATTGCGCTGGACTCGGCCAAAGCGCCCAAGACCGTGGAAAACTTCGTCGCCTACACCAAGGCCGGCCACTACAACGGCACCGTGTTCCACCGCGTGATTGACGGCTTCATGATCCAGGGCGGCGGCTTCGACACCAAGCTGAATCAAAAACCCACCCGCGCCGCCATCGCCAACGAGGCCAACAACGGCCTGAAGAACGGCATTGGCACCATCGCCATGGCCCGCACCGCGGACCCGAATTCCGCCACCGCCCAGTTCTTCATCAACGTGGCCAACAACGACTTTCTCGACTACAAATCCCCGACGCCCCAAGGCGCCGGCTATGCCGTGTTCGGCAAGGTGACCCGCGGCATGGACGTGGTCAACCG
Source organism: Chromobacterium sp. Rain0013 (assembly GCF_015291765.1). Taxonomy (NCBI): domain Bacteria; kingdom Pseudomonadati; phylum Pseudomonadota; class Betaproteobacteria; order Neisseriales; family Chromobacteriaceae; genus Chromobacterium; species Chromobacterium sp. Rain0013. The sequence continues at coordinate 2,487,956 of NZ_CP031514.1, read as the reverse complement.
CATCGCCAAGACCCGCACCGGCAGCATGAACGGCATGAGCGACGTGCCGTTCGAGCCTATTGTGATTCAGAAAGTCACCATCAAGCCTTAAGCTTTTCCGCAACCTCTTTCATACCGGCAGGCCGCTAACCGGCCTGCCCGTCATCAAGGAAACACCATGATCAAACTGACCACCAACTTCGGCGCCATCGTACTGGAACTGTTCGCCGACAAAGCCCCGAAAACCGCCGCCAACTTTGAAGAGTACGTAAAGAGCGGCCATTACGACGGCACCATCTTCCACCGCGTGATCAACGGCTTCATGATCCAGGGCGGCGGCTTCACCGCCGACATGTCGCAAAAACCGACCAACGCGCCAATCGAGAACGAGGCCAACAACGGCCTGTCCAACAAGACCTACACCGTGGCCATGGCCCGCACCATGGACCCGCACTCGGCATCCGCCCAGTTCTTCATTAACGTGTCCGACAACGACTTCCTGGATTTCAAATCGGAAAGCGCCCAAGGCTGGGGCTACGCCGTGTTTGGCCAGGTTGTGGAAGGCCAGGACGTGGTGGACAGCATCAAGGCTGTGCGCACCGGTCGCAGCGGCCCGCATCAGGACGTGCCGGCCGAAGCCGTGGTGATCGAGAAAGCCGAAATCATTTGATTCGCAGACGCCGCGCAACGCGCGGCGCTCCCAGCCCGGCCGCCCGGCCGGGCTTCAACTCATCCGCACGCGACATGGCCATTCACTTCATTTCCGACCTGCACCTGGCGGACGACACTCCGGCGCTGAACCGCTTGTTTCTGGACACACTGCAAGCCTGGCAAGGCCGGATCGACGCGCTCTACATCCTGGGCGATCTGTTCGAATACTGGGTGGGCGACGACGACGATTCGCCGTTTCTGGAAACGCCGCTGGCCGCGATGCGCGCCTTCGCCGCCATCACGCCGCTGTATGTGATGCATGGCAACCGCGATTTCCTGCTGGGCGAGGGCTTCTGTCAACGCAGCGGCGCGCGGCTGCTGAACGATCCCACCTTGATTGAAGCCCATGGCCGTCGCTGCCTGCTCAGCCACGGCGACGCGCTGTGCACCGGCGACACCGCCTACCAGCAATTTCGGGCCGTCAGCCGCAACCCTCAGTGGCAGCAGGCGATGCTGGCTCGGCCGCTGGCCGAGCGCCACGCGATCGCTCGCCAAGCGCGTCAGCAAAGCGAAATGGCCAAACGGCAAAACGGGCTGACTGAGATTTCGGACGTCGCCGCCGACGCCGTCGAAGCGCTGCTGGCCGAGCACGACTGGCCAACGCTGATCCACGGCCACACCCACCGCCCGGCAACCCACCGGCATGGAGAGTCCGAGCGCTGGGTGATCCAGGATTGGCATGGCGATCAGGGCGGCTATCTGCGGCTGGACGATGAGGGCATCGTCAGCCTGCCGCTGAGCGCCGCCTAAAAACCTGTTCAAAGTCTGGCCCGCGTCGCGGGACATGACATTGCAAATGCAAAACGCCCGCCGAATCGGCGGGCGTTTTTCGCATCAGCGCGGCGCCGTGGGCAGCGGCCGCCACTGCGGCCACCAGCCCGGTTCGGTGGCCAAGTCAGAATCCACCGCCACGCCGGACAGCGCCAGCAGATGCCCGTCGGCGTCGCACAGCAGCGGCCAGCGCTCGCGCAAGGGCGGCGCAATGCCGGCCTCCTGCAGAAAGCTCTTCACAGGCTTGCGCCCAACCCCCGACATCAAGCGCTCTCCGCCCTCGCGCGGCCGCAGAATCAAGCCTCGCGCCAGCGTGTCCGCCGACAGGCCGCGCGGCCGCCAATCCCAACTCAGCGCCCCGCCCCACTCCGCCGACACCCGCTCCGTCGTCGGGTCCACCGGTCCAAGCGCCACGGCTCCCGGAGCCGGCAGCGCCGACAAGGCGAACAGTCCATCGCGGTAACGGTACAGCAAGCCCCGCGCCAGACTCAGCCGCGGACAACTGCCGGCGCCGGCCTCCAGCGCCTGGCGCTGAAACTCCGCCAGCGCATCCGGCTCCGGGGCCGGCCAACCCAAATCGCGCAACCAGGCCAGCAGCGTCTGGCGCTGCCTGGCCGCGGACAAAGCGCGCCAGCGGATCAAATCCAGACCACCGTCATTGCGACAAACGGCCAGATCCTGCGCCGCCACCTCGTCCAACACCGCGGCGGCGTCCGACAGCAAGCCGGCCGAGCGCGTCAGATGACGACGATAATCCGGAACCGCCGCCTCCAGTTGCGGCAGCAAACGCTGGCGTAGAAAATTACGCCGCCAGCGCTCGTCCAGATTGCTTTCGTCCTCAACCCAGCTCAAGCCCTGAGCCCGGACAAAGTCCTCCAGCTGCCGCCTGCGCAAGCCCAGCAAGGGCCGCCACAACCAGGGGCCCTCCGCCTCCAGCTTGCGCAAGGCCGGCATCGCCGCCAAGGCGCGCGCGCCGCCGCCGCGCAGCAATTGCAGCAGCACGGTTTCCGCCTGGTCGTCCAGATGATGCGCCAAGACCACCACGCCGGCGGCGGAGCGCCGGTACGCTTGATAGCGCGCCTCGCGGGCCACCGCCTCCAGGCTATCGCCGCCGCTCAAGACCACGCTCACCCGCTCCACCCGCAAAGACGCGTCCAATGTCGCGCACAAGACGCGGCAATGTTCGGCCCAGGCGTCGGCGTTTGGACTCAAACCATGGTGCACGTGCACCGCGCGGATCTCCAACTCGGGACGGCGCGCGCGCGCGCGGCAGAGCAAGGCCAGCAGCGCCACCGAATCCAGGCCTCCGCTCAAACCCACCTCAAAAGCACATTGGCCGGACAATTCGTCCGGCCAATGGCTTAACAGTGATTCGAGCAGGTCAGGCTGCGGCTTCCTTGAAGCGGCCATAACTCATCAATCTGTCGAAACGGGTTTTCAGCAACTCGTCGATCGGCTTGCTGGTCAAGTCTTTCAACTCTTCCTGCAGCACTCGCTTCAGCGTCGCCATCATTTGAGCGTGATCGCGATGCGCGCCGCCCACGGGCTCGTTGACCACGCGGTCGATCAGACCCAAGGTCTTCAAGCGCGGCGCGGTAATGCCCAGAGCCTCCGCGGCGTCGGACGCGCGTTCGGCGGTCTTCCACAAGATGGAAGCGCAGCCTTCAGGCGAAATCACCGAATAAGTAGCGTATTGCAGCATGTTGACGCAATCGCCCACCGCGATGGCCAAAGCGCCGCCCGAACCGCCCTCGCCTATCACCGTGACGATGACGGGCACGCGCAAGCGGGTCATTTCATAGAGGTTGCGGCCAATGGCTTCGGATTGGCCGCGCTCTTCCGCGCCAATGCCGGGCCACGCGCCGGTAGTGTCCACCAAGGTGATTACCGGGATGCCGAACTTCTCGGCCAGCTTCATCAGACGCAGGGCCTTTCGATAGCCCTCCGGGTGAGGCATGCCGAAATTGCGGCGGATCTTTTCCTTGGTGTCCCGGCCCTTCTGCTGGCCGATCACCATCACCGACTGGCCGTTGAAACGCGCCAGACCGCCCACGATGGCGGCATCATCGGCAAACGCGCGGTCGCCGTGCAGCTCTTCGAAGTCGGTGAAAATACTTTCTATATAGTCGAGCGCGTAAGGGCGCTGCGGATGGCGCGCCACCATGGCGATTTGAGACGGCGTCAGCTTGGCGTAGAGCGTCTTGGTCAAGTCCTGGCTCTTCTTCTGCAAGCGCGCGATCTCCTCGGAGATATCCAGCACCGAATCGTCCTGGACATAGCGAAGTTCTTCTATTTTGTTCTCGAGCTCGGCAATAGGCTGCTCAAAATCGAGAAAGGTCGGCTTCATTCTTAACATCATCCGATAAATAGCTAATGGCGGCATGATACCTTAGCGGCAAAGTCGGCGTCACCTTTCTGTCTGACAAAAACATTAAATTTTGGAGCTTTTATTCGAAATTGCCGTGACTTGCAAAAATTTGCTGACAGACCACTTGCGCAAGCTTAAACCCTGTGTTTTAATTCGCCTCCTCGCTGAAACGCAAACGCAGCAGCGAAAAGGATTCAGGGCGTTTAGCTCAGTTGGTAGAGCGTCTGCCTTACAAGCAGAATGTCGGCGGTTCGACTCCGTCAACGCCCACCAAGTTTCGGTTGGAGTGGTAGTTCAGTTGGTTAGAATACCGGCCTGTCACGCCGGGGGTCGCGGGTTCGAGTCCCGTCCACTCCGCCAACAGCATTGAAGCAGTACTCGGATTCGGGCGTTTAGCTCAGTTGGTAGAGCGTCTGCCTTACAAGCAGAATGTCGGCGGTTCGACTCCGTCAACGCCCACCAAAGTTTTACGGTTGGAGTGGTAGTTCAGTTGGTTAGAATACCGGCCTGTCACGCCGGGGGTCGCGGGTTCGAGTCCCGTCCACTCCGCCAACAGCATTGAAGCAGTACCCGGATTCGGGCGTTTAGCTCAGTTGGTAGAGCGTCTGCCTTACAAGCAGAATGTCGGCGGTTCGACTCCGTCAACGCCCACCAAAGTTTTACGGTTGGAGTGGTAGTTCAGTTGGTTAGAATACCGGCCTGTCACGCCGGGGGTCGCGGGTTCGAGTCCCGTCCACTCCGCCAACAGCATTGAAGCAGTACCCGGATTCGGGCGTTTAGCTCAGTTGGTAGAGCGTCTGCCTTACAAGCAGAATGTCGGCGGTTCGACTCCGTCAACGCCCACCAAGTTTCGGTTGGAGTGGTAGTTCAGTTGGTTAGAATACCGGCCTGTCACGCCGGGGGTCGCGGGTTCGAGTCCCGTCCACTCCGCCAACAAGCATTGCATAGCAGTACCCGGAAACGGAAAACAGTTTTGGGCGGTTAGTCTCAGTTGGTAGAGCACTGCCTTCACACGGCAGGGGTCGCTGGTTCGAGTCCAGTACCGCCCACCAATTGCTGGAGTGGTAGTTCAGTTGGTTAGAATACCGGCCTGTCACGCCGGGGGTCGCGGGTTCGAGTCCCGTCCACTCCGCCAAGCATTGCGAAGAAGCAGCCTTTAGGCTGCTTTTTTGCATTTTGCGTCGCAGATTTCAAGCAATCATTCGCTTATCTCCCAATTTAAGACAAACAGCTACCATTCTATTGCTTATCAGCTTGCAATGCGTCTAGGCTACGGTGATACTTTTGGTTGACTTTCGGTATTCCATATAAAGAGATTCAACTATGCGCAATTTAATCCTGGCGACTGGCTGCTTTGCTAGCACGCTGGCCTTGGCAGGCGACCCCGCCGACAAAGCCATCTGGGAATATACGGTCAAAAACGGCGACAACCTGTGGTCGCTGGCGGCCGAGCATTTGTCGTCTCCTGCTTATGTGCCGAAGCTGCAAACCAGAAATCGCATCGCCAACCCTTATCGGCTGATTCCCGGCAGCATCTTGCGGGTCCCCTACCCCTGGATCAAGCAAACCCAATCCGACGCCACACTGGAAGAAATGTCCGGGGAATCGACTGCGGCCGACGCCAAGGGCAAGCCGTTGGAACTGGCGGTGGGCAAAAAATATCCCAAAGGCACCCGTTTCACGACCGGAAACGACGCCATGATCAAACTGCGCTTCGTCGACGGCTCTTCCCTGATCGTCAACGCCAACACGGACCTAAGCCTGCAAACCCAGGTCTACTATCCCAGCACCGGGGCAATCCAGTCTCAGATCAAGCTGAACAACGGCAGCACCGGCAATTCTGTGATTCCCAACATCCTGATGCCCAGCCGCTACGAGATCCGCACCCCGTCGGCGGTGACCACCGTGCGCGGCACCGAATTCCGCGTCAACGCCGCCGGCGGAGAAGAGACCTTGGCGGAAGTGCTCAAAGGCAGCGTGGAAGTCAAAGGCCGCCGCAGCAAGGTGGACGTGCCCGCCGGTTTCGGCACCCTGTCCAACCGCAAAAGCGGCCCCAGCAAACCCGAGGAGCTGCCTTCGCCGCCCGACCTCTCCACCGTGGCGGACAACAGCCAATTCAACCCTCCGCCTTTGGAGTGGCAGCGCGACGAACACGCAGCATCCTATCGCGTCACGCTGAGCGGCAAGAAACGCTTGGCTGAGCGCCAGTTGCAAACCCCGCGCTACTATCCGCGCCTGCCGGGCAACGGCGATTACGTGCTGAAAGTCCGCGCCAAGAACCGCTCTGGACTGGAAGGCTACGACAGCACGCGCAGCTTCAAGCTGCAAGCCTACCCGCTGCCGCCGCTGCTGTTCACGCGCGCGGACGGCACCCAACTGCGGGGCAAATCCCTGCCCCTGCGGGTGGACGCCAGCCCGGAACGGCCGCTGCGGCTGCAAATTTCGCGTCAACCGGATTTCGCCCAGCCGCTGCTGGAACAGACCTTGACCGAGGCCGAGTTTAAAGCCGAGTTGCCTGAATCCGGCATCTGGTACTGGAGGCTGGCGCGGCTGGACGCGCAAGGCCAGCCGGGACCTTTCTCCGCCGCGCAAAAAGTGGAATCCAAAGGGTGGCTTAGCCGCCTGGACAACACCACGCCGGTGCTGGCGGCCCGCCCCTATCCCATCGCGCGCGCGCGCTACACGCTAACGCTGACCGCGGCTCAGGCCGCCAACGCAAACACGTCCCCGTTCTCGCTGAGCAGCGATCACCCGCAATGGGAGCTGAAAGCGCTGGAAGCCTTGCCTGCCGGGCAATACAAAGCGACAGTCAAGGTAGAAGGAGAACACGGCTACTTGGCGACTGAGGAGCAAGAAATGCTCACTCTCCCCGGAAAACTTCCCTAGAATGACAAAATGCTAACTCACTATCGCGACAAGATTTTGCCCTTGTTGCCGTTTTTGCTGGCCCTGCTGGCGGCCCTGCTGACTCTCTCCGGCCTTTTGCTTCGGCTGGACTTCTGGCTGTACGACGGGCTGATCCGGCTCAAGTCCAACCATAACCAGACCAGCGACATCGTTGTCGTCGCGGTGGACGAGCGCAGCCTGTCTGAACTGGGGCGCTGGCCTTGGCCGCGCGAGTATCACGCCCAGCTAGTGGACAAGCTGGCGCAGGCTAAAGCCGTGGGCCTGGACATCGTCTTGGCCGAGCCCTCGCACAATATGCCGGAGTCGGACCAAGCGCTGGCCGACGCCATTCGCCGCAACGGGAAAGTCATCAGTCCGGTGTTCCCCGAAATGCAGGGCAACCGTCTGACCGAAACCCGTCCCTTGCCCGGCATCGCCGCCGCAAGCGCCGGCCTGGGTCATACAGACTACGAGCTGGACAGCGATGGCGTGATACGCCGCGTCTACCTGAAAGCGGGGCTGGGCTCGCCCCATCACCCCAATTTCGCGCAGGCCGTACTGGACCTGGCTAATGGCCGGCGCCAATCCGACCAGCAAAAGCTGGGGATGCCTCACGGCAATCCTGACAGCTGGCTGCGCGAAGACCCGGTAATGGTGCCCTATCTGACAGGCTCCCCGCCATTCCAGCAGGTATCGTATATCGACGCGCTCAATCAACTGCCTCCGTCCTTCTTTGCCGGCAAAATCGTCTTGGTGGGCGCCACCGCCACCGGCCTGGGCGACATCCACGCCACGCCGCTGTCGGCCAACAACCGCGGCATGCCCGGCGTGGAGATCAACGCCTTCCTGCTCTACGGTTTACAACAAGACAACACTCCTGTGCCGCTGCCTCTGGGATGGAAGGCCCTTATCAACGCGCTGGCCATCCTGCTGCTGGACCTGCTGCTCTGCCGCTACAAGCACCGCCAAGGCATTTTGCCGGCTTATCTGCTGGCCTCCTGTGGCGTGCTGGTGCTCAGCGTCTTGCTGCTGACGCTGGCCTCCGTGTTCTGGAGCGGCGTCACCACCGCCATCCTGCTGTTTCTGGCCGGCAGCGTCCGCTTCGTATCGCGGCAATCCAAGCTTTTGTTGCAGGCCAACACCGACGGCCTCACCGGACTTTACAACCGCCGGCACTTCGACGAGATCTTGGCGCCGACGCTGGACAAGCACCGCGCAGCCGGGAAAACCCTGGCGCTTTTGATCCTGGACGTGGACAACTTCAAAGGTTACAACGACCACTACGGGCATTACGCCGGCGATCTGATCCTGCAACGGCTGGCGCAGGAGCTGAACGCTTACTTCAGCCCCCGTCGCCACATCGTGGCGCGCTTGGGCGGGGAAGAGTTCGGCGTGCTACTGGAAGAATGCGGCCAGGACCAGGCTGTGGCTGCCGCGGAAGGCTTTCGCGCACGACTGGAAGAGCTGGAGCTACCTCATTTGAAAAGCCCTCTACGCAAAGTCACCTGCAGCATTGGCGTCGCCGCACGGGTGCCGGAAACGGACGACAATGGCCGCACTTTCTATGAAGACGCCGACAGCGCGCTCTACATCGCCAAGCGCTCCGGCCGCAACGCGGTCAGCCCCGCTCCCGACACCTTGACGCCGCAGCACTAGCGCGGACCTTGCTCCGGACGGCGCGGCCCCTCGCCAAACACAATGCCGCGAAAAGCAGGCCGCTCGTCCGGCACCCCCAAGAAGCCGTTCAGAGCTTAACGAGCACGGGCACGGCAACGAGCAGCCGCCGCAACCGGCTTTGAACAGGTTTCAAGCGGCGCTCGCACAACAAGCTTATCTACCACAAAGGGGAAGGCTGCACGGCCGGTCACCCGCCCCAACCGCATCGCCCAATGAAAAAGGCCGCTCAAGGCGGCCTTGTCAATGCTCGGGTCTAGACATCACGCCGATTTGCGCGCCAGCAGCCAGCCGGCAAAGCCGATCACGCCGACAAAGAACACGGCCACCCAGAACGGCATTGCCATCCCCAGGAAGGTCCAGTCCACGGCGGCGCACTCGCCGCTGCCCTTCAGCACCTTGGAGATCACCTCCATCAACGGAGAGGATTCCATCAGAAACTCCAGGCCCGGACCGCAGGCCGGCACCTGATCCGCCGGCAGGTGTTGCAGCCACAGTTGTCGCAGCGACACCGACAGGCCGCCCAAAGCCGCCAGAATCGTCAAACCGCCCCAGGCTCTGACGCCGCAACGACCGGGGTTGACCATGGCCGCCAACAAGGCGACCACGCCGGTGGCGATCACGCCGATGCGCTGGAAAATGCACAGCGGGCAAGGCTCCAGACCCAGTTGGTACTGCGCGAATAGTGCAAAGCCCATCGCGCCGGCGCAGGCGGCGGCGATCAGCAGAAAACCTTGTCGGTTGCTCAAGCCCATATCTTCCTCAATGTTTGGCGGTAAAACGTCATGGCGCATGATTGTGCCATACAACATGGAGGATTCAGAACCGCGCCGCGCCTTAAAGTTCCAGGAAGCGGCGGATAGCCTCTTTCTGGTGCAAGGCGTCCTTATAGCCCAAGGCGATCAACTCGCGGGTATAGCCTGGCTCAAACAGTAGATACGTGGCCAAGGCCGTGCCCCGGTGGCGGGTGGCGCCGGTGCCCTTCATCAGGAAGCGCAGCAAGGGCGGAAACAGGCGAGTGTGCTTGTAGGCGATGCCCTCCAGCGATTTGCTGGGGTTGAGCATGAAGATGTCCACCTTGCGCAACAGAGTCTGGCGCGCCAGTTCCTCGTGGCTTTGCAATAGCGACACGGTATGGTTGACCCGGGTCAGCCGCTCCATGTCCACCGACATGCTGTCGATGAACACGCTGTTGAGCAGATGCCCGAATATCTGCGCCGGCGACGGATAAAAACCGCTATGGCGGCGTTCTATGGTGTCCGGCCGCTTACTGGCCAGACCAACCACAAACAGCTTTTCCGCCCCCAGGTGCAATGCCGGCGACAGGGGCGACAACTGACGCACCGCGCCGTCGCAGTAAAACTTCTCCCCTATGCACACCGAGGGAAAAATCAAGGGGATGGCTGAGGTGGCCATCATGTGCTCGATACCGATACGCTCACGCATGCCCAGTCGCTGATAGCGCTCCCACTCCTCCAGGCTGTCCGCGCCCTGGAAAAAGGTGACCGACATCCCCGTGGTGTAACACGAGGCCGTCAGCGCCAGCGCCTTGAGCGCGCCGTGGCGAACGGAATGGTCTATGCCCTCGAACACCATGACCTTGGTCAGCAGCTCGCGCAGCGGGGCATTGTCTAGAAAGCTTTTGGGGTTGCGCCACAGCCGGCCGCCGGACATCACGGACAGGCCAAAGTGCAAAAAGGTCTTCAGGAAATAGCCGGAACTGGCGTCGTAGACATCCTGAATGTGCAGTTGCTTCCACATCTGCGCCAGCGTGGATACCGCCAGGTGGAAGTTGCCGGCGCCGGAGGCCAGCGCCACCGCGTTGATTGCCCCGGCCGACGTGCCGCAGATGATGGGAAAGGGATTGACGCGCGCATCCGGCAGCAGCCGGGAGATCCCCAGCAACACTCCCACTTGGTAAGCCGCGCGCGCGCCGCCCCCCGACAACACCAGTCCGATATCGGATTGCCTCCCCATCCCGCACCTCGCGTGGCTATGTTGGCGGCGGACCGGTCGCCGGACGCCGCACGGCTTCTTGTTCTATTTAGGCATAGTCAAACGCCGCGGCCAGCGCCAACTTCGCACGGAGGAAATCCCTTGGACGCACCCAGAAGCGGCTCAAAGCCTAACGAGCCAGAGCGAGGCCAGACGCAAATCGCCGAGAAAGCGGCATGAACTAGAGGCTCATGGGCGTTTCGAAGGGGCACCCGCCGCGCCACGTCCCACGAAGCGCAGCGGACTTTTACAAGCCATTAATAGCCGGCCGCCGTCTGCATCGCCCACAGATGCGCCCCCACCAGCGCGCGCCACGGCGCGAAGCCTTGCAGCCACTGCTCGGTTTCGCGCGGCGACACCGCCTCGGCCTTCCCCAGCAGACGCTGCAGGCCTCGCCGCACCGCCACGTCCCCGTGCAGAGAGCCGTCCAGCCAGCCATAGCCGCGTAGCAGCGCATAGCTGACCGTCCACGGACCGATGCCGGGCATGGCCAGCAGCCGCGCGGCGATCTCCTCTGGCGCGCCGCCGTCCAGCCAACCCTGCAACGGCAAGCTCCCATCGGCCGTCTGCCGGCTCAGCTCCAGCAAGGTCCGGGTTTTGGCGCGCGAGAAGCCGGCCAGGCCCAGTTGATCCGGCTCCAGCGCCGCCACCTGATACGGCGACGGATGACATAGCAGACCGCCGCTGTGGCGGTTGCCGACCAACTGCATCAGCCGGCGCCGCAGCGAGATCGCGGCATGCACGCTAATCTGCTGGCCCGTGACCGCCCAGACCAGCGCCTCAAACGGGGTGGCCGTCTGCGGCACGCGCAAACCGGGGCGAGCGGCGAGCAGCGCCGCCAGTTGGGGATGGCCGCGATGCGCGCGTTCGAAATCCGCCACCGGCTGCTCCAGTCCCAACATGCGGCGCGCCATGCCTATCAACACGGTCTCGTCGCCATCCCGCGGCGGCGCATCCGCATCCAGGCCCACCCGCACCGCATCCGCATCGAAATCCATGCTGAGGCAGGCCGGCGCGCCCCGCCACAGCAAACCCTTGCGCAAGCTCTGGGCCGTCACCCGCTCGGAAAGCTCCTGCGCGTCGCGACGGTGGAAAGCCATGAAGTCCTCACGGCGGAAATCCGCGGGCAAGGATAGGGATAAAGACAGCGAAGTGGAATCGGCCGGTTCAGCCATGGATCAGCGCGCCTTGCGAAAAGTCAGATTGATGCGGCGGCGCCCCAGCAAAGGGTGCTCGCCCTCCGCCACCGGCAACACCCCGTGGAAACGCATGCGGTCCGGCCCGCCCCACACCAGCACGTCGCCGTGGCGCAGCTCGACGCGGCCGGGACGCTCGTCGCGGCTAAGGCCGCCGAACAGGAAGGTAGCCGGCAAGCCCAGCGACACGGACACGATGGGCGCGCCAAAATCGCGCTCGTCCTTGTCCTGATGCAAGGACATCTTGGCGCCCGGCGCATAGCAATTGATCAAACAAGCATCCGGCGCGAAGCCGGGGAAGCCGGCCTCGGCCGCGGCCTCCTCGGCCAGAACGCGCAACAAGGCCGGCATCGCCGGCCAAGGCTGCCCGCTGCCGGGGTCGCGCTCGGCATAGCGGTAGCCGCGCGCATCGGACACCCAGCCGTAAGCGCCGCAGCTGGTTGTGGCGACCGACATCGCTCGTCCGCCCGGCGTCTGCATGCCGCGCGGAGGCGCTTGCCGCAGCACCGCCTCCACTTCCGCCAGCAAGGCCACGTCGATCTCGCAGACGCGGCGATGCAATAAGGCGGCACCAGGCGATAGGCGCTCCAGCCAGCCGCCCTCTTCGGGCGCGAACAAATCCGCCATCGCCTGCCTTAGAGCCTGTCCAAAGTCTCGCGAGCAAGAGCGAGACAAGGCGAAAACCGCTGAGAAAGCGGAATGGTCAAGGGAGACATGAGCGTTTCGAAGCGGTTATTAACGCAGTATCGCCGATGCGCAGCAGACATTGAGCAGGCTCTCAGGCCTCGCCGGCCACCATCATGCTGCGCAACAGCACCGAGCCCATCTGCCGGCCGCCGCGCTCCAGCACGTCGTTGCCCACCGCGTCTATCTGCATGAACATCTCGCGCAGATTGCCCGCAATGGTGATTTCCTCCACCGGGTGCATGATCACGCCGCGCTCCACCCAGAAGCCGGCCGCGCCGCGCGAGTAATCGCCGGTTACCGTGTTGACGCCTTGGCCCAGCAGTTCGGTCACCAACAGGCCGGTGCCCATAGTCCGCAGCAACTCCTCCAGGCTTTCGCCGGTGGAATGCACAACCAGATTATGCGCGCCGCCGGCGTTGCCGGTGGTCTGCATGCCCAGCTTGCGCGCCGAATAGCTCCCCAGCATATAACCCTGCAGCACGCCCTTGTCCACCAGCCGGCGCGCCACCGTGGCCACGCCCTCGTTGTCGAAGGCGCCGCTGGCCATGCCGCGCAGCAAGAAGGGGTCTTCGTCTATGGTGACATTGGCCGACATCACCGGCTTGCCCAGCGAGTCCAGCAGGAAGGACGATTTGCGGTACAGACTGCCGCCGCTGATGGCGGCCACCAGATGACTGAGCAACGAGGCGGCTATCGGCGCCTCGAATACCACCGGATACTGCCCGGTCTTCACCTTGCGCGCGCCCAGTCGCCGCGCCGCTCGCTGACCGGCCTTGGCGCCGATGACTTCCGGCGCGTCCAGATCCTCACGCCGACGCGCCGACGAATACCAGTAATCGCGCTGCATCGCCCCGCCGTCCTCGGCCACCACCGCAGCGGAAATGCTGTGGCGGCTGCTGGCGTAGCCGGCGATGAATCCGTGGCTGTTGGCGTAAGCGAAGTGGCTGGACTGCGACGAGACGGTGCCGCCCTCGGAGTTGCGGATGCGCGGATCGGCGGCCAGCGCCGCGGCCTCGCAGGACTTGGCCAGTTCGATGGCCTCCTCCACCGGCAGCGACCACGGATGGTACAGGCTGAGGTCCGGAAACTCGGTGGCCATCAACTGGGAATCCGCCAAGCCGGCGCACGGATCCTCGGCGGTGTAGCGCGCGATGTCCAACGCGGCGCGCACGGTGTCGGCCAAGGCCTCTTCGGAAAAATCGGAAGTGCTGGCGTGGCCTTTCTTCTGGCCCAGGTAGACGGTTACGCCCACGCCCTTGTCCTGGTTGTATTCGATGGTTTCCACCTCGGACAGGCGCACGCTCACGGTCTGGCCCAGTCCTTCGGAAACATCGGCTTCGGCGGCGCTGGCGCCTTCGGCCTTTGCCAGTTCGATGACGCGGGAGGCGATGTCCTCCAGCGCGGCCTGGCTGAAACTGAATGTCTTGTCTTCCATCTAGTGTCTTTCGCAATGGTCGAAACGGCCGGAGGCCTTTTCCGGTATCATACCAGCCTTGAGAAAACCGATTGAGAATTGCCAACGATGACCCATTACCAGAACGACAGCCCGGACGACGGCTACGTCAGCAAATCCCAGCGCAAGCGCGACATGGATGCGCTGCAAGACCTGGGCCGCGAACTGGTGGAGCTGTCCAAGGACACGCTGAAGAAAATGCAGCTGCCGGAAGACCTCCTCACCGCTATTCTGGACTATAAACGCTTTACCGCGCACGGCGCGCTGCGCCGCCAACTGCAATACATCGGCAAGCTGATGCGCGACGTGGACCCGGAGCCGATCCAGCAATACCTGCAAATTCTCAAAGGCGAATCGTCCGAGCACATCGCCTGGCAGCACCTGCTGGAACGCTGGCGCGAGCGCTTGATGGAAGACGACAAGATGCTGGCCAGCTTTGTCACCGACTTCCCCGCCGCGGATCCGCAGCAGCTGCGCACGCTGATCCGCAACGCACGCAAGGAAAAGCAGGACAACAAACCGCCCAAGTCCTTCCGCCTGCTCTATCAGGCCGTCAAGGACGTGATTCCGGAACCGGGCAAGCCGCGCCTGCATCAGCAGGACCAAGAGGACGACGAGTGATGCTGAAAGTAGGCCTGGTCTCGATCTCCGACCGCGCCAGCAGCGGCGTGTACGAAGACAAGGGCATTCCGGCGCTGCAGGACTGGCTGACCGCCGCGCTGGCCAGCCCCTTCGTCGTCGTCGCCCGCCTGATCCCGGACGAGCAGCCGCAAATCGAAGCCGCGCTCAAGACGCTGGTGGACGAGGAAGGCTGCCAACTGGTGCTGACCACCGGCGGCACCGGCCCGGCCGCCCGCGACGTCACCCCCGAGGCCACGCTGGCGGTGGCGGACCGCGAGATGCCCGGCTTCGGCGAGCAGATGCGTCAGATCAGCCTGCGCTTCGTGCCCACCGCCATCCTGTCCCGCCAGGTGGGCGTGATCCGCAAGCAAGCGCTGATTCTCAACCTGCCCGGCCAGCCCAAGGCGATCCAGGAAACGCTGGAAGGCCTGCGCGGCGCCGACGGCCAAGTGGACACTCCCGGCATCTTCGCCGCCGTCCCCTACTGCATCGACCTGCTGGACGGTCCCTATATCGAAACCCATGAGGCGGTGGTCAAAGCCTTCCGCCCCAAATCGGCTCAGAAAAAGCTGGCCTGAGCCATGGCTTACCAGTCTCCCGCCTGGCTGCGCGGCGGCCATGCCCAAACCATCTGGCCGGCGCTGGCTATCAAGACCCCGCGCCCCGACTACCGCCGCGAGCTGTGGGACACGCCGGATGGCGCCCGTATCGCGCTGGACTTTGTCGCCGGGCGGCCCGGCGCGCCGCTGGTCGTGTTGTTTCACGGACTGGAAGGCAGCAGCGACAGCCACTACGCGCGCGCGCTCATGCTGGCGGTTCAGCGGCGCGGCTGGCATGGCGTGGTGCCGCACTTTCGCGGCTGCGGCGGCGTGGACAATCCTCTGCCGCGCGCCTATCACGCCGGCGACAGTGCCGAAGTGCGCTGGATTCTGAGCCGGCTGGCTCAACGCTTCCCGATCTTGGCCGCCGCCGCGGTATCGCTTGGCGGCAGCATGCTGCTCAACTACCTGGCGGACGAAGGCGCGCTGGCGCTGCCGCGCGCGGCGGCGGCGGTGTCCGCGCCGCTGGATCTGGTGGCGGCCAGCACCCAGCTGGACAGGGGCTTGGGCAAACTGCTGTACACCCGCATGTTCATGGGCACGCTCAAGCCCAAAGCGCTGGAATCGCTACAGCGCCACCCCGGCCTGTTCGACGGGGGCAAACTCCGCCGCGCACGCACCTTCATTGAATTCGACGACCTGGTCACCGCGCCGATTCACGGCTTCGGCACCGCCCTCAACTACTGGCGCAGCGCCAGCGCCAAGCCTCGGCTGGGTCAGATCGCCCGCCCCACTCTGGTGTTGAACGCGCGCAACGATCCCTTCCTGCCGGAACAGGCGCTGCCGCGTCAGGCCGACGTGGCCGACAGCGTCACGCTGGAATTCCCTCTCCACGGCGGCCACGTGGGCTTCGCCTCCGGCGCTTTCCCTGGCACGCTGGATTGGCTGCCGTCCCGCTTGCTGGAATTCTTCGAGCCGCATCTGGATTGACTGCGCGGCGCTTTCTGCGCATCTTGACGGCATCCACCCCTTAAGCGAGGGCGCCGCATGAGCCCAGATTCCGTCAAAACTTCCGTTCTGCGCAAAACCTATTTGCGCATTCTCGCTCCGCTGTTCATCGCCTCCGTGCTGGCCTTTCTGGATCGGGTCAACGTCAGCTACGCGGCCCTGACCATGAACGCCGACCTCGGCTTCGACGCCAAGGTATACGGCCTGGCCGCCGGCATTTTCTTCGCCGGCTACGTGCTGTTCGAAGTGCCCGGAGCGATTCTGGCTGAGCGCTGGAGCCCTAGCCGCTGGATCGCGCGCATCCTGTTCTCCTGGGGAGCGGTCAGCATATTGCTGAGCCTGGTGCAGAACGAATGGCAGTTCTACCTGCTGCGCTTTATGCTGGGCGTGTGCGAAGCCAGCTTCTACCCGGTGATCTACGCCTCGGTGATCCCGCGCTGGTTCGTCGCGGAAACCCGCGCCCGCGCCATTTCCGTCACCTTGAGCTCCCTGCTGGTATCCGCCATCGTCGGCGCGCCGCTTGCCGGCTGGTTGGTGGGCCTTCAGCCCTTCGGCCTGAAAGGTTGGCAAAGCCTGTTCCTGCTGGAGGGCGGCGTCACCATGCTCTACGGCGGCGCTGTCTTGATGTGGCTGCAGGACGATCCAGCCAAGGCCGCCTGGCTGAATGTGGAGGAAAAGCGCTATTTGATCGACACGCTGCAAGCGGAAAAAGCCGCCACCCGTCAACAACAGCCGGCCACGCTGCGTCAGGCCCTGGCGCAGCCGGCGGTGCTGCGGCTATGTCTGATCTACTTTCTATGGATCACCGGTTTCTGGGGCTTCAGCTTCTGGATGCCCACGGTGATCAAGAACGCCTCCGGCTGGTCGCCACTGGCCATCGGCCTGGCCTCCGCCGTGCCCATGCTGGCGGCGCTGGCCGCCATGCTGTGGCTGGGTCATTCCTCGTCGCGCCGGGCGGAGAAACGCTGGCACGTGGCGCTGCCGCTCTTGCTCGCCGCAGCCGGTTTCCTGATTGGCGCGCTCAGCGACCATCTCGCCGTGGCGCTGCTCTCCGTCACCGTCGTCGCCATCGGCGTCTACAGTCCGATGGGCGTGTGGTGGTCCATTCCCACTACTTTTCTCACCGGCACGCTGGCCGCGGGCGCCATCGGCCTGATCAATTCGGTGGGCAATATCGGCGGCTTCATCGGCCCCTATGCGCTGGGTTTGATTGAGGCCGCCACCGGCAGCCACACCCTGGCTTACCTCTGGCTCAGCGCTTCATTGCTGCTCAGCGCCCTGCTGGTGCTGGGCTTGAAGCCGCAAGCGCAAACAGCGGACAATGCAAGCCAAGCCGCCGCTTCCGGCGGACGATAGGACGCACCATGCTGACACGACTCTTCACTCTCGCCTTCTGCTCTCTGCTGCTCACCGGCTGCGCCGGCATGGCCGAGCGTCTGAACGGCTCGCTGGAGCCGCCGGCCGAACGCGGCTACGCCATTCTGTCGCTGACCGGCAAATCCTCCAACCCGGACAGCGCGACGCTGGGCCTGGATGTCGCCAACGCCGCTGGTCGCGTCGTGGCCGTCGACCGCGCCAGCCTGCTGACCGACACCGTATTCGGCGAGCCGGGCAACTCCATGGCGGAGGGCAAATTGATGCTGTTCACGCTGGAGCCGGGCCAGTACAGGGTGGAACAGGTCTGGGCCAACTGGCTGGAGGACGGCGCTTGGGGCGTGAGCCGCAAAATGCGCAGCTTCCGCCTGGCCGCTCCGTTTGAAGTGAAGCGCGGCGAGGCGGTCTATTTGGGCAATGTGGACGTGGAATTGAGTTTTTTGCCGGAAGCGCGGCTGCGCGACGAGTCCGAACGCGATCTTGCGCACATCCGTCGCATCTGGAAAATCAAGGATATATCCGGCATTCAACTGCGACCGCTGGGCGAGGCTCGACCCTGAACCCGCTCACTTCTGCCACAGCTTGGACAGATAAGCCGGTTTCACCACAGCCGCCGACAACGGCGCCGCCTCCAGCACCCGGTAAGCGTTCTGCCGGGTGTCGCGGAGCAACGCGTCGGCGTAGGGCGCGCCGTCCAGCTTGCGCAAGGCCGCCACTCGCGGCGCGTTGGCCTTGTCGCTGCGGTGGGTCACCACGCCGATCTCGTTGCTGGCCAGCTTGACGAAACTGCCGGGCGGGTACACGCCCAGCTCCTTGACCAACAAGGCGGCGTGCTGCGGATCGAAATCGCCCAGCTCGCCGCGATACAAGCTGCCGATCACCAAAGCCGGCAGAGCCGGCTGCGGCTGATGTATACAGGAACACAACACGTCCACCATGTGCAGCAAGGCCGCATCCGGATGGATGTCCTCGCCGCGCAGCCCCTGCGGGTAGCCGTCGCCGCCGCGCTGTTCCTGATGGGTCTGCACCAGTAGATGCCAATGTTCGTCCACCACGCCGGCTTCGCGCAAAATGGCGGAACCAACAATGGGATGAGCATAGAGTTCGTCGCGCTGGGCGGCATCCGGGGGCGTTTGCTGCCGCGATAGTTGATTCAACAAGCCGGTAATCGCCAAATTCATGCTCAAAGCCGCGCCCACCACCGCGCGCAAACGCGCCTCCTCCATGCCCAGGCGCCGTCCCAGCACCGCCATGATCGCTGCTACGTGCACGCTATGGGCGCTGCCGATGTCGCGGTAGGGCGTCAGCAGCACGCTGGCCAGCACCCCGTCCGGCTGTTTGCAAGCCAACCGGATCAACGCGTCCGCCATGTCCGCCAGCCTACCGGCCAGGCCCGGCACCGCCAGGCCATGCAAAAGCAGGCCCTCGGCGCGACGAGTCAGGAAACCCAGCTCCATGATGGGATTGGGCTGCACTTGCGCCGCGGCTTCCTTCTCGCGCTGCGCCGCGCGCTCCAGCTGCTCGCGCTCCAAGCGCGCCGCCACCTCCTCGCTGTCGCCGTGCGCCAGCGTCACCAGCCGCTCGCGCTGCTCAGGCGTCAGCACGTAATGGCCTTTTTTCAGCAGCAGCAAGCCGTTCTTGGCATACACGTCAACCGGCAGTTGCTGGCCGATGCGCAAGAAGCTGGTGGGCAGCTTCACTTTGGAGGAGTCCGACATAATCTATATACGTTTCGTTAAGTCATGCTTCAATGGCTGTGAATAATGCCGCATTCCCTCGTCCTAAGGAAGCCCCCGCAAACCGGCGCGCGCACCGGCTTGCCAGACGATGTCAGCGGCATTAATCTGATTAACCCAATCCAATCACCTCGTTGGAGAATGCCCTTATGACAAGCAATCGATATATCGACGCCTCGCGCCGGGACTTTCTGAACAGCGCGGTGGGCGTGGGCTTCGCTCTGGCAGTGCAGCCCATAGCCGCCAGCGCCATTCTCACCGATGGCGACGGCCTCAACGCCGGGGCGGTGGAAATCCCGACGGGGCCGGCCATCATGCCAGGCTACATGGCAAAGCCCTCCACGGCCGGCGGCCCTCTGCCGGTGGTGCTGGTGGTGCAGGAAATCTTCGGCGTGCACGAACACATCCGCGACTTGTGCCGACGACTGGCAAAATCCGGCTACCTGGCCGTGGCCCCCGAGCTCTATTTCCGACAGGGCGACCCCAGCAAGGTGGCCAGCATCAGCGAGTTGGTCAGCGGCCTGGTCAGCAAGGTGCCGGACAACCAGGTAATGGCGGACCTGGACGCCACCCTGACCTGGGCAAGCGGCCACGGCGGCGACGTCAAACGCGCGGCCATCACCGGCTTTTGCTGGGGCGGACGCCAGGTATGGCTGTACGCTGCGCATAATCCCGCGCTCAAAGCCGGCGCCGCCTGGTACGGACGGCTGCAAGGAGAGGCCGGAACGAATACACCGCGCCAGCCGCTGGACATCGTCGCGCAGTTGCATGCGCCGGTGCTCGGGCTTTACGGCGGGCTGGACAAGGGTATTCCTCTGGAGTCGGTGGACAAGATGAAGGCCGCGCTGCGCGCCGCCGGCAAACCCTCTGAAATCGTGGTTTACCCTGACGCCGACCACGGTTTCAACGCCGACTACCGTCCAACTTACAACGCGGCCGCCGCCAACGACGGCTGGCGCCGCATGCTGCAATGGTTCAAACAACACGGCGTCTGACACCGGCTAATCTCCCGGCGGCCGTCTGGCGCAAGCCGCCAGCCGCACGCGGATCACCTGATTGAAACGCGCCAGCCAAAAGGGATCGAACTGACGCTCCGAGGCGTTGATCTCCGCGATGGCGCGCATCATCGAATGCCGCAAACCGCGATGCGAGTGCTTCAAAGTCACCGCCTCGAAGGCATCAACCAGAGCCAGAATAAGCGCGCCGCTGCAAATCTCATCACCGTGCAGGCCATGCGGATAGCCCCTGCCGTCCGGCATCTCGTGATGCTGGGCCACCATGCGCGCCGCGTCGGCCCAGGCCGGCATCCGTTCCAACAGGCCCGCCGCCCAGCCCGGGTGTTCCGCCATCTGATGGCGCTCGGACTCGCTCATCCGCCCCACTTTCAACCAGAACGACTCCGGCAGCAGCATCATGCCGATATCGTGCATATACACCGCCGCCTCCAGCTGCCTGTCGTCCACCAGCCCCGGCGCTTGGCGACTAGTCTCCAGTGCCAGTTCCAGATTGCGCTCGGTACGGCCTTGGAACTGCGGCAAGCGATGTTCAAACTGCAGGGCCAATATCCGGAAAAACGCCAAATCGCCCTGGCTGAGCTGCGCGGCGGCATCCGTCGGCGCATCCGATTCAATCACATGCAAGGGAATCCCGGTGATCTGCTCCACCAGTTGCTGACAACGCTGCAACAGCTCGCCAACGGGGCATTCCGCCACCTGATTCAGCGCCCGCATCAGCAGGGGCAACTGCAAATCATCCAGCAATTCGTGGTTTTCCAGGGCCTCAAGCGCCAGGCCCAAACGGTCCATCACCAACAGCATCACATCGCCGATCGAATCCTCATAGTTCACCTCGCCGCTGCGCAGCCTCTCCAGCAGGCTTTCCAGCGAATGGACGAAAGGCACCACAAAGCGCACCTGGCACATGCTGGCGTCGCCCTTGATGCTATGCAGCAAGCGAAACAGCTGATCGATCTGCGCGGCGTCGGTATCGCCAAAACCCAGTTGGCAAACCAGATGCTCAACCTGCGGCGCGTAATCGCTCATCACCTCCATGAAATCGTGGAACGCCTCCGGCTCCACAATCTCCAGCTTCAGCTCCTGCTTGCCCATGCCCTCTCCCATTTTCAATGACCCTTCATTCCAGTATATGCAGCATGTGGCAAAGCGTGCGACAGCGCCCTTTCCAAACCATCACGCGCCGCGCATAATTTGCGCCCTCGGCGCATCGCCCGCCTATCCGCCTTAATATTCCCATGCAAAACCAACTGCAAACGCTGCAACAGCACATCGCTTTCATTATTGAAGTGGACAAACTCAAAACGGTGCTGCGCAAAACCAAGGCCGCATATGTGGACCGCTACGAGAATTCGGCGGAACACAGCTGGCAGATCGCCCTCTTCGCTCTCAATCTGCGCGACTTCGCCGCAGAGCCGGTGGACATCGACAAAGTCGTGCGCATGTTGTTGATTCACGACTTGGGCGAGATCGACACCGGAGACACCCTCGTCTACGCCGCGGACGGCGCCGCGGAACGCGAAGCGGAAGAACTGGCCGCGATGCGCCGCATCCTGGGCCTATTGCCCCAGCCCATCGCAACGGACTTGCTGGCCTTGTGGCAAGAGTTCGAGGCTCGCAAAACCCCTGAAGCGCGCTTCGCCCGCGCGATAGACCGTTTGATGCCCATCTTGCTCAATCTGCAATCCGGTGGCCAGAGTTGGCGTGAAAACGGGGTCAGCAAGCAACAAGTGCTAAGCATGGCGGTGGGCAAAGTGGAGGACGGCTGTCCGCTGGCGGCGGACTGGTTGCGCGCGGAATTGGACCGCGCGGAGCAAGCCGGTTGCTTCGGAGCCTGACTCCAAACCATTAAAAACCGGCAGAAATGCCAGGGTATCCTGAAAAAACAGGATAAAAACCCTTTCGGCCATGCAGAAAACGCTTGCCATGTCCCGGAACTATAGGCACTATTCCTGCCGCAGGATGCTCAAGTTGTGGATGTGTTGTTGTCGTAGTGGCATTAAGTCCGTACCTCAGTCGCCATTTCCCTTGAACTTCGTGCCTTTTATTTCAACTGCTCGTTTTGAGGAATTAACAAAATGGCAACCGGTACCGTTAAGTGGTTCAACGACTCCAAAGGTTTTGGCTTTATCACCCCGGATGAAGGCGGCGACGACGTGTTCGCTCACTTCTCCCAGATCAATGCCAAAGGCTTCCGCACCCTGGCTGAAAACCAGCGCGTTAGCTTTGACGTCGTAGACGGCCCGAAAGGCAAACAAGCCTCCAACATCCAGCCCATCTAATCCACGCGATTAGTCAGCTTGATGAAAACCCGGCCTCGTGCCGGGTTTTTTGCATTCACGCTTCAACGCAAGGAATCCCATGCCCGCCTCCGACGATCACGAACACATCATCGCCGCCACCCGCGACTGGCTGGAAAAAGCGGTGATCGGGCTCAATCTGTGCCCGTTCGCCAAGAGCGTCTACGTGAAAAACCAGGTGCGCTACGTGGTCAGCGACGCCGCCCAGCCGGATCAGTTGGCGCAAGAGCTCGCCTCCGAACTGCGTCTGCTGGCCGACAGCAGCCCGGACGAGATCGACACCACCTTGCTGATCCACCCGCGCGCGCTGCAGCGCTTCCTGGATTTCAACGACTTTCTCGACATCGCCGACGCCATCGTGGAAGACATGGGGCTGGACGGCGAACTGCAAGTGGCCAGTTTCCACCCCAAGTTCCAGTTTGAAGGCACCGGCGTCAACGATATAGAGAATTTCACCAACCGCGCGCCCTATCCGACCTTGCACCTGCTGCGTGAAGCCAGCATCGGCCGGGCGGTGGAAGCCTTCCCGCAAGCGGAGGCCATCTATGAGAAAAATATCGAAACGCTGAAACAGCTGGGGCTGGACGGCTGGAAGGCGCTGTTCGCCGGCAAAACACCGTAAGCGGATACGCGCCGCGCATTGCCAAGCACGGCGCGGGCATGGTACACCAACGGGCATTCCACTTCTGGAGCTCCATTTCCATGTCGCTCAGGCCCTTGCTGCCGCTCGCCGCTTTACTTCTGAGCGCCTGCGCTTACACTCCAGTGCAAAAACCCGTCGCCGGCGACGACTTCCGCGGCAACGAGCTGGGACAGAGCAGCGCCAACCGCACGGCCAATCTGGCCATGCGCGACAATCTGGCCAGCTTGCAAACCCTGCTGGAAAAACTGTACAAACGCAATCCCAAGGAATGGCGAAAGACCGGCGCGGCGGACTACCCGGCCGCAATGCGACAAGTCATGGGCGCAATCCGCAATAACGCCCCGCTGCCGGCCTTGGCCGGGCAGCGCTCCATCGCGGCGATGAGCGCGGCTTTCGACCCGGGTTTTGGCGGCGACCGCGCAGGCGCGCTGATCTACGGCATGGGCTCGATGCTGGTGGACGCCTACGGCGGTCGCACCGAGCTGTTTCTGGTGCACGGACTGGACGCGCAGCAACTGGCCAACGCCTCGCACAACCTGGAAGTGGCGGCCTGGATGCTGAACAACCGCCAGATCAGCGGCGCGCCGGCCTTGCTGTCCAACGAGATCGGCAACGTGCGCAATCTGTCCTTCGAGCGGGAATTCGGCAAGATGATGGCCAGGCTGGACCTGTTGGCGGAATTGTCGGACGAGAAACTGCGCCGCAGCGCCATCGACTTCGGCCAATCCCTGATCGCCGGCCCTTTCCTGCAGTTCCTGCCGGTGAGTGCCGCCGCCCACGCTGCGGCCCCCTGAAAACCTGTTAAATGTCTGCAGCGCGTCAGCGAGAGGCGTGGAGAGGGCTGACTTAGCCTTGATTCGGGCGCTTGCCCACCTTGTCGCGGTAAAAGGCGCGAATGCGAGGCATATCGGCGTCGATATCGCCGCTGGGCGTGAAGATGGGACCGAAACCGGCCTCCTTGCGACTGTAGTCCAGATACGCCAAAGCCACCGGCACCTCCGCGCCGCAGGCAATGTGATAAAAGCCCGTCTTCCATTCGGACACCGCCTTGCGCGTGCCCTCCGGCGGAATCGCCACCACTAGCCGGTCCGAACGCCGGTACACCTCCACCATTTGTTGCACCAGCGAATTATTCTGATGCCGTTTGACCGGAATACCGCCCAACCAGCGCATCACCGGTCCGATCGGCCCGGCGAACAGTGTGTGCTTGCCCATCCAGTAAATCTTGGCCCGCGCGGCGAAACACACCGCCAGCGTCAACGGAAAATCCCAGTTGCTGGTATGCGGCGCGCCGATCAGCACGTATTTATCCAACTTGGGAAACTCCCCTCGCAGCTTCCAGCCGCTCAGTTTGAGCATGACGATGGACAAGCAGCGGAACAAAGGTCGGATCACGGGCGTGTCGAAAATGGTGAAATGCATGACGGTCCTGAGCAAGGGCCTTGCCGCAGAACGGAGAACAACAACCAAGGAGGCGCTGCCCAGCGTCGGGGCAAGCGCCAACCACGTGGAAAAACGCCGGAATGTACCTGATAAAACCATCCCGGTAAATCCGGATTGCGAAATACAATCAGCTCACGCAAGTCCATGAATTCAAAAAGCAAGCGCCGCGTCGTCTCACTCCATCAAGGGCACGATGCGATATACGCAGCGCCGCCCGCCCTCGGCCAGCGCGTGCTCCAGCCGCCGCACCTCCGCCCTCGGCCCCAACACCCGCGCAAACAACGCCAGCTCGGATCGGCACAAGCCCTGGCATTGACGCGCCGCCGCGCAGATCGGGCAATGATTTTCCAGCAACAGCCAACCGTCCCCGTCTTGACGCGCCTCCGCCATATAACCTTCCTGGCTACGTATTCGCGCCAGCGCGGCCACCCGGTCCGCCAGCGCGCCGGTGCCGGACATAGCCTGCCGGTACTCCTCCTCCGACTGCGCTTCTCGCCGTTGAATCAAACTCTCCAGGCCAGCCTCGCCAAACAGCTCACGCACTTGCGCCAACAACTGCAGCGTCAAATCCGCGTGCCGATCCGGAAAACGGCCATGGCCGCGTTCGGTCAAACTCCAGAGCTGAGCCGGCCGGCCAACGCCCTGGGCCAAGGTTTCCATCCTTGCCAGCCCTTTTTCCTCCAGAACCAGCAAATGCTTGCGCGCGCCCATGCTGGTCAGGCCCAACTCCGCCGCCAGCGCCTGCGCCGTCAAGGGCCCCCGCGTTTTCAGCAGATACAGCAACCGATCCGCGCTATTCATCGCCGCCGCCATCAGACGTCCTCCGCTTCGCGGATCACCCCTTGCAGCCAGACGGCGGCCAGGCCGCACGTCAAAGCGCCCAGGACCAGCACCAGCCGGGTGTCCAGAATGGTCAACACGCTGCCCAGCAAAGCCACCAACACATTGGCCACGCAGAAGATCGTGGTCAACAAACCCATCACGCTGCCCTGCCCCAGGCTGGCGAAACGCTCCGAACACCAACTGGGCAGAATGGCGTTGTAAATCGCCAGCGGCACGCCCAACAACACGATCAAGCCTATGCCCGGCCAGGGTAGATCCGCCAGCAGGCTCAGCCCCAGCAGGCCCAGAGCCACCCAGGCCGCATTGATGCGCGCCAGTTCCAGCGGCGCCCGCTTATGCCCAAGCTTGCCCAGCAAAACGCTGGCCGATGTCATCAACACGCACATCAACGCCGTCACTACCGCGATGCCGCGGCTGTCCAGCCGCGCGTACTCCACCAGCCACAAAGGGTAGAACTCGTAAAAAGCGTTGACCCCGATAGCGAACGCCAGTTGCATCCAGAACAACCGGGCCAACAAGGGGTCCGCCGACAACAGCCGGAAGGAGTGCTGGCCGCGCATCACCTGCAGCAAGGTCTGATCCTGATGCATGCGCTCGCCGGTTTCCGGCAGGAAGACCAGCAGCACCGCCAAGCACAGCAAGATGGCGCTGGCGGCCAGCAGGAAAGGCACTGCCTCTCCCAATGGCAAGGTCAACCCGCCGATCAGCGGCCCCACCAGCCAGCCGGTATACAGCACCGCATTGAGAATGGCGAAGGAGCGCGTGCGATCCAGCTGCGGATGCAGATCCGCGACGATGGCGCGCGCCACCGCCACATTGCCCTCGGTCAGGCCGGTGACAAAACGCGCCAGCACGAACAGCAGATACCAGCGGCTCCATAAAGCGTACGCCGTCAACAGATAGCCGGCGAAGGTGAGCAACAAGGTGCCTGTCAACACCCGCCGCCGCCCCAGCCGGTCCGACAACGCTCCAATCAAGGTGCTGCCCAACAAAATACCCAGCGGGTTGGCGGCCAAGGCCAGGCCCAGCAGCAGCTTGGGCGGCAACCCCAGGAAGTGGTTGAACGCATCCGGCGCTGAGTTCACGAAGATGGGCGCCAGGATGGGATAAGGCATGGCTACGCCGGCCGTGCTCATCAGCGCCACCAGACAGACAGTTAGCAGAATTAATTTTGGATGGGAAACATTCATGACGCATACCAACGGAACGATGGCCCATACTAATCTTGCCCCCATAATAAGTAAACAAATTAGTTTACTTAATGGCGCTCCGCGTACTGGAAATCATCAATTCAGCATATAGAATGCTGTACGTATGGTTACGAAAAGGCGTGTAAAAATAGGAACCAGACAGCATTCAAAGCGTCTCAGACTACACAAGACCTACTTCATGTTTTTGGAGACTTCGATGACCTCGATTACCAGCAAACCCGCCGTTAAAGTCATTGCCGCCAGCCTGCTCGCCGTGAGCCTGCTGTCCGGTTGCGCCAACATGTCCAAGCGCCAGCAAAACACCGCCATCGGCGCGGCCGCCGGCGCCGTGCTCGGTTCCGTGCTCACCGGCGGCGACGCCATCGGCACCGTCGGCGGCGCGGCGGTGGGCGGCGTGGTCGGCAATCAGACCGGCAAACGCTAAACCCGCGACCCCATTCCAAGAGCCAGCCCCGCGCTGGCTCTTTTGTTTTGCCCGCCGCGCCCATATCATCAAGACAACAGCACCACGGGCTATGCCATGACCTCCACCGCACGCATGAATTGGGAACGACTCCTCTCCACCAAACGCTTCAAGGTCATTCAGGGCCACGTCAAGGAAACCCGCACCCCGGCCACCGAAGAAGGCAGCCCGGGCTTGCGCACGGACTTCCACATCGACCACGACCGCGTGGTGTTTTCCAGCGCCTTCCGCCGGCTGGGACGCAAGACCCAAGTGCACCCGCTAGCGCGCCACGACCACACTCACAACCGGCTCACCCACAGCGTGGAGGTGGCCAGCGTCGGCCGCAGCCTGGGCAACCGCGTCGGCATGATGATGCAGCACGCTCATCTGCTGCCGGACAACTACACTCCACACGACATCGGCGCCGTGGTGCAAGTGGCCTGCTTGGCCCACGACATCGGCAACCCGCCCTTCGGCCACACCGGTGAATACGCGCTGCGCGACTGGTTTCGCGCCGAACGCAACGCGCACTGGCTGCACGGCCTGGCGCCCGAGGAAATCCGCGATGTGCAGACCTACGAAGGCAACGCCCATGGCCTGCGTATGCTGGCCACGCTGGAAATGTACACCGGCGAAGGCGGCATGCGCCTCACCGCCGCCGCCTTGGGCGCCTTGATCAAATACCCGTGGACCTCGGACGCCGAAGCCGCCCAGGCCCGCGACAAATTCAACATCTACCGCACCGAGCTGCCCTATTTCCAGCGCGTGGCCGCGGAGCTGGGCCTGCTGCCCAAGGGCATCCAGCAATGGAGCCGCCACCCGCTGTCCTACCTGATGGAGGCCGCCGACGACATCTGCTACGCGATTCTGGACCTGGAAGACGCGGTGGAGATCGGCATCCTTGACTTCAAGGAGTTCGAAACCCTGTTCTCCGGCTTTACCGAATACGAACGCATCTGGGACATGCAAGACGTGCGGCAGAAATGCGGCACCTTGCGCGGCATCGCCATCGGCCGCTGCGTCAGCGAAGTGGCGGAGAAATTCATGCTGCACCACGACGGCCTGCTACGCGGCGAATTCCCGGCCAAGGACCTGATCAATCTGTGCGGCGCCCAGGTACAGGACGCTTTGATCCACGCCAAGGAACTGGCCAGCACCCGCGTCTACCGCCACCGAACCAAGCTGGTGACCGAACTGGCCTCCTACCCGTGCATGGCGGGCATTCTGGACGCGCTGATCCCCGCCGCTCACGCCTACGTCAACAAGGGCGCCGAGTGCCTGAGCCCGCGAGAACACCTGGCCATGGGCCTGCTGGAACAGCATATCCGCAGTGACGACAGCCTGTATCAGGCCTATATGAAAGTATTGGATTTCGTCGGCGGCATGACCGACAACTACGCCGCCAACCTGGCGCGCGACATCTCCGGCGTGGGCATTTTGTAAGGCCGCCCCGCCGCATTTTCGGCAGTTAAAAATCAGAAAGACAGGAATGCAGCACACCACCCGTTTTTGCGTCGTCCGCCATGGCGAAACCGACTGGAACCGCGAATATCGATTGCAAGGCCATACCGACATCCCCCTCAACCCCACCGGCCAGGAGCAGGCGGCAAGCCTCAGCCGCGCGCTATGGCCGGGGCGCTACGCCTTTGACGCGCTCTACGTCAGCGACCTGACCCGCACCCGCCAAACCGCCGCGCCATTGCAAGCGCGGCTAAGCCTGACCCCCACCTACAGCGCCGAATTGCGCGAGCGCCACATGGGCGTGTTCCAAGGCCTGACCTACGCCGAGGCGGAGCAAACCATTCGCGACGACTATCTGCAGCTGAAATCCCGCGATCCGGACTACGACCTCAAGGGCGGGGAAAGCCTCAATGTCTTCATGCGACGCATCCGCGATGGCTTCACCAGCATCGCCCGCAGCCATCTGGGCCAAACCCTGCTGGTGGTCACTCATGGCGGCGTGCTGGAAATGATGTACCGACTGGCCACCGGCAAACCGATGTCCGAAGCCCGCGATTTCCCCATCCCCAACGCGGCGCTGAACTGGCTGAGCTATTGCGACGGCCGCTGGCAGGTCGAACAATGGGCCGACGAATCCCACTTGCCCGCCGCGCTGGACGAAATCCAATAGCAAAACCGGCCGCGGCCGGCACAATCCGCCGCGGCCAGCGACAAGCTAAGCCAAGGCCGACAGGGTGCGCGCGATGGTTTCCGCAGACGGCAGCTCCGTCGATCGCCACGCCAGCCGGTGCTTGGCATCCACCAGCAAAACTTCCGTATGGTGCGCGCCCAAATCCGTCCGGCGCTGATTGAACGTTGCCAGCACCAAGTCCAGGGAGGCCAGCTCGGGGCTGGCAGCCCGCCAGCCTGGCTTGGGACGAAACGGCGCCAGCCATCGCCGCAGCTGCTCGGGCGTATCGTTCAATGGGTCAAGACTTAGCGACAATAGCTGCGTCCTCGCGCGCTTCGACTCCGGGATCAAATCCTGCACCTGCCTGAATGTCGCGCCCTGAATCGGGCAAACATTGGAACAGCGGGTAAAAATCAGCTGAATAGCCGTCAAGCGACGCTGCAATAAAGCGTAAAACGAACGTCGCTGACCATCGCTGTCCCTCAGCAGGAAATCCGGCAGCGGCAACGGCGGGGAAATCTCCCCATGCGCCAAGGCCAGGTCCCTCGGCGACACGGCGTCGGCAAACGCGGCCGGCCCCGCCAGCCATAAGGGCGCCAGCCCCGCCAAACCCATCGCAAACCGCCTCCGCCCTTGATCCAACGGCTCGACATCTTTCCGCTGCATGCTAATGCTCCTGCAAAAAAAGCCATAAAGCCCGGCACTCCGCCGCGCTCAAGCGGTAGCGCGGCATATCCGTGCTGATCAAGATCGCGGTCGGGTCTTTTCCGGTTCGCAGCATCTCGCAAAAACTCTGCTCGGTATAAGCCCGCTCCGGTCCTCCGCGCCTGGCGCTGGGCTCCGTCAAAAATTTCGCGCCCAAATCAGGACCGAAGCGGCCTTCCGCCCGCGCCTGATCCTGTAGGCGGTGGCAGTTGGCGCAACGCACGTACTCGGCGCCCAAGGGACGGTTATGGACATAGAGCTGGCCGATCAAAGCGACCTGACCGTAGAACAGCCGGCCGCCGGCCGGCGCCTCCTCGCCGCCGGCCGCGCACGGGATCCCCAACAGGGCAAGCGCGCAGGCGAGCCCTCCCAAGCGCTGTTTAATTGATGGTGATGATCCGGGCCACACTGGGCACCCCCTGCGGGCTCATGGCAAACAACATGTAGTTACCGGGCAAAACCACGCCGCTATCCGCCGGAATCTGCAGGGAATAACTAGTTTCCCCCCCAGTCGGCGCAAGCTTCGACACCGACAGCGCAATGCGGCGCTGATCATTGTTGACAGAGTGAGTTACCGCGGACAAGCGCACCAAGGAAAAATGGCTCGCCGCTTGCTGCGTTTTGACTTCGATCACGCTCCCCGGCCTCGCCTGCGCTGGCGCGGCGCTGATCACCGGCCGGGCAGCCAGGCTGCCGTCTGCGTTCAGCAGATACGGAGGCGTCAATATTTCCGCGTTCAAGTGGTTTTGCGGGCAATTCGCACCGCACAAGCCGCCGCCTCCGACAAACACGCGCCCATCCTGCAGCAAGATTGCCGTGCTATGGTAGGTGCGCGGCACCTGCATCGGTTTCAAGGGCGAAAATGTCTGCTTCGCCGCGCTCCATAACTCAGGCGTCAACACCGCGTAGGAATCCGTGAACGGCTGCGGTATCGTCTGCCCGCCCACCACCACGACATCGCCGTCCGGCAAAACCACTGAATTGGCGAATGCGCGGCGATAGCTCATCCCCGGCAGCGGCTTGACCTTCACTGGAGCCTTGGGGCCGCCGCGGATATCGATCAGATAAGCCGAGTTGCTCGCGTAAGTCGTGCCTGTGTTCTGCTGATAAGCCGGCGCGCCGCCCAGCTTCAGGATCTGGCCGGCGTCCACCATCACCGCATTGCCGTTGATGCTGTAGGGGTCGTTGCCACGCGTTCCCGCCGAGACGATGCTCCCGGAACCGCTGGTGCCAATCCAGTTCATCTGCGCGCTGGGTCCGGCATGAAATACCATCCCGCCGCTGCTGGCGAACAGCCATAAATGATTATCGCCGCGGTACACGCTGCCATTGGTGTCCTGCGGATCGGGGCCGATCACATTATTTTCAGGCACGCCGGCAAGAACTTTCCAATGGCCGCCTTCCCAAACCTCTCCGGTGCGATTGGGCCGGCTCTTGCTGTTGTAGCCGCCGCTCCAGGAACCGCCCAAAGTCAGTACCCGTCCATCCGACAGCACGGTATTGGCCTCATAGCCCCGCGGGATATTCATATTGCCGCTGGCGCTCCAACGCTTGGCAGCCCAATCGTATATCTGTGTTTTAGGGCTGCTGGAGCCGCCGTTGATCAACAGATTGCCGTTGGACAGCATCGACGTGCCCGGGCAGAACAAATTCGAGCCGGTGGTGACCACCGTCAGCGGGAGCGGCGCGTTTTTCGCCGCGTCGAACAGCGCGGTATAGGTCTTGCTGTTGCCATTGCCGCTGTCTCCGCTGAAAGCGTCGGGGAAATCCGCGGACCACATCATCAGCTTGTTGTCCGGCAGATTGGCGACGCCCACGGGAGTTACCGGCAAGGGAATCACTCCGCTCCAGGCGGAGGGAAGAGCCGTACTTTTGGAACCAGGGTAATCGAACATGAACTGGTCGTTCACCTGCGCCTTGCCCTGGCAGGGCCATTGCACCACTTTGGTTCCCTGAGTCGCGACGCCGGAAAAGATGTTCACGCACTGGCCGCTGGATGCGGACACGATATGGTAAGCGCCGACATCCACCGGCTGGATTTTCCACTGGTCATTGGTCGCCGCAGCGCCTTGGCATGGCCACTGAATCAGCTGGACACCCTGATTGCGACTGGAAGCCGGCACATTCAGGCACATCTGCGATTTCTGCGAGACGATGTGATAGAAACCGTTGGCCAAGGGCACGAACGTCCATTGCTCATTGCTCCCCGCAGAGCAGGGCCACTGAATGATGCCGGCCCCGGACTGGGTCGAACCGCCCCCGACATTCAAGCACTGGCCGCTATTGACCGCCACGATGCCGGTGGTGGCGGCAGCGCCCGCCTCAGAGCAAACCAGCCCTAGCAGCCCGAGCACGCCGCTCGCCAACGTCAGCAAATTGATTCGAAGCCTCAACATATGTCCCCTTTGGAGTCAGTCACGCAATCAAAACTCTCCCGATTCACCCGACGGCCCTCCCGCCTTTCCCTCGGCATGAACGGCAGCAACAGGCACTGCCGCCACTCTGATGCCCGCTTCGAACAAACACAACAAAAATTTACAACTGATGATTTATTTTGTATCAAATGCAGCACACAGTGCTGTGGGAAAACCCTGGGGTCGACATGATGTTGAAAATAGAAAGGTTATTTGGAAGTATTTATTTGTTTTTAATAAATATATTAATTAATACAGGTAACGTACTCCACATCGTTACAAACTCCCGCTCCGAATCCGTCATCCACGGGCGGCCGGCACGACTAATGAATCTGAGGCCAGGTTGGGTGACAAGAAGGCCAACACAGCATCAGGGGTTTTGTTAGCAGGTCAAATATTGAGATAAGAGCCCGCACCCTTCCCCCGTCAACCCTGTCCCCGGTAAAACCTTAACGCCAGATATACCGGCAACCAGGACTCGCCCTAAAATAGGGCTAACCCACTGCACAGGAGCGCACCATGACCATGCAAAAAACCGATCAAGAATGGCAACAGCAGCTGACGCCGGAACAATACCGCGTCACCCGTCAGGCCGGCACCGAGCGTCCGTTCAGCGGCGAACACTATACCCGCACAGAGAACGGCGACTACCACTGCGTCTGCTGCGGCACCTTGCTATTCCATAGCGACGCCAAGTACGACCCCGGCTGCGGCTGGCCCAGTTTTTGGGCCGAAGCCGCCGGCGCGCGCATCGCCCGCATCGTCGACCACTCCCACGGCATGACCCGCATCGAAGTGCGCTGCTCGGAATGCGACGCTCACCTGGGCCACGTCTTCCCGGACGGCCCCGAACCCAGCGGCGAGCGCTACTGCATCAACTCGGTGGCGCTGGCGTTCACGCCCAAGGCGTGAGCCCTGCAGGGAGGGGCGTATCAAGAGAGGCTGGCTAGCGAGCCGGATCGCCGTCGGTTCCACTGCGATATGGACCCGCAATCAAAATCCGTTGCGGGTTCATGCTTGGCGTCCTTCCGTGATTTCGCTTAATGCTAGGTGCTGCAAGAGCATGATTGTCTTGCCGTCGACGATTTCGCCGCTTTTGACCAACTGTAAAGCGGTCCGCAGCGGCATTTCGAGCACCTCAAGATCCTCGCCCTCGTCTTCGAGGCCACCGCCATCATTTACGCGCATGGACGCGTCGTAGTCCCCCAGATAGAAATAGAGCTTCTCGGTCACTGACCCCGGACTCATGTAAGCCTCAAATACCTTGCGGATATTGCTTACGCGGTACCCAGTCTCCTCTTCCGCCTCTAGGCGTATGCGCTCTTCCGGTGTGGCGTTGTCGAGCAAGCCCGCGGCCGCCTCGATCAACATGCCGTCGTGTCCATTGACGAACACGGGCATCCGAAACTGGCGCGTGAGCACGACATTTCCCGTGTGCCGGCAATGCAACAGGATGGTTGCGCCGTTGCCGCGATCGTATGTTTCCCTGCTTTGACGCTGCCACCTGCCGTCTCGGCGCAGAAAATCGAACGTCACCTTCTTCAGCGTGTACCAATTGTCGGAGAGTACGGTGGACTCGACGATGCGAACCCGGTCTTTCGTTGCAGCCATGGCGCCTCCAGTCGACAGCTAAATATAGATAATGGTATCGTGTACATTCGTGCAATTTCAAGATATTTCGTGCAAATATATGCTAACGTCACAACGCAAGAAAGCCATCCTGGACGCGCTCGCTCGCGATGGCCAAGTGCTCGCCGGCGAGTTGAGCGTGGAGTTCGGCGTATCGGAAGACACGATTCGCCGGGACTTGCGTGAACTCGCTTCGGAGGGGTTATTGCAACGCGTTCACGGCGGCGCGTTGCCCGTTTCTCCTGCGCTCGCGCCGTTCGAGCTGCGCCGGGACATTGAATCGGCCGCCAAGCAGAGGATTGCACGGCAAGCGGCCACGATGATCGCCCCCGGGCAGACAGCAATCATTGATGGCGGCACCACGTCGGCATTGTTGGTCAAGGCACTGCCCGCTGATCTGCGGGCGACGATCGTCACGCATAGCCCAAGCGTCGCCACGGCGCTCGCCGAGCACCCTTCGGTCGAAGTCATTCTGATAGGAGGACGGCTGTACAAGCATTCGATCGTCGCCGTCGGCGCCGCTGCGATAGAGGGCATCTCGCGCATCCATGCGGATTGGTACTTCATGGGCGTGACCGGTGTTCACCCAACGGCGGGCCTGAGTACCGGAGATTTTGAGGAGGCCGCTATCAAGCGCGCGCTCGCTGCGCGCGCGGCGGAGACGGTTGTTCTGGCGTCGTCGTCGAAACTCAATGCGGCGTCGCCGTTCATCATCGGTGAGATCACGCTCGCACAAACCATCGTCGTCGAGAAGGCCGCCGACCGGGAATTGATGAAACAGATCGAAGCAGCGGGAGTGTCGGTTGTGCGTGCGTAGTGTTGCCAATCAAAGCGTGCGGCCAAGATTGCGGCACCCCGGACGGCATCTGTGCGTCGGCACATCCCTGCTCCCAAACGCCCAAATGCCGATTGAGCCCCATGCCGGCACAAGGCCGTCCATCAAGTGATGACCAACGATCTGGCAGGTAACAGCGACTGTCTCAAACTGGCCGACTGCCGCCATCGGACTGACCCAACCCAAGTCTATCCGGCCCCGTGCGGAAGGCCGATGCGCAAGCAACACGCAACTAGTGTGCAGTGAGGATGCCATCTCGCAACCGGGTTGCCAGGCATCGGTTTCTTTGATGTCTTCCGCATCCATCGGCATGCAGAATACAAGGACATGGCACGTGCATTTCAAAGCTGTTTTCCACGCCGCGTTGCTGAAGCGCCGTAGGCTTTGCATCACTTAGAACCTGATCACGATCTCGCGAGCTAGAGCGAGACGAGGCGAAAACGGCTGAAAAAGCGGAGTGTGCACACGGTACATGAGCATTTTGAATGCCGCTTTCAGCGCCGTATCGCCGACGCGTAGCAGATCGTGAACAGGTTCTTAGTTGAACGCAACAAATGCCGGCAGGCTTGAACTACAGCGCCAGCCGGCCTTCAATGCAGGTCACGGCATGCCCCCCTATCCACACCTCATCGCCCACCTGCTCCACTTCAATGCACCCGGCGCGCCCCATGCTCAGACCCTGGCTGACGCGGTAGCGCGCCGGAGCCAGTCCAGCCCCCAGCAACCACTGGGCAATACCAGCGTTCAGGCTGCCAGTGGCCGGGTCTTCGGGCATGCCGTCGCCGGAGATGAAAGCTCTCACTTCGAACTGCGCGTCGGTATCGTCGTGCCGCGGGTCGCAGGGTGCGATCACTCCCACCGCCAGCCCGCTCAGCGCCGGATAGTCCGGTTGCAGGTCCAGCACCCGCTGGCGCTTGGCCAGCATCACCGCCAGCCAGCCCGCGCCGTTGTCCACCCACTGGGCAGCGACGATTTCCCTGGGCGCCAGGCGCAAGCCCAGGCGCACCCGCTCCAGCAGTTCGTCTTCCACCGGCCCGGAACGCAGCAAGGGCGGCGCCAGAAACGCCAACTGCCGCCCCTGGCGGCGGATCCGCACCAGCCCCACCGCGCATTCCTGAATGATCTCCTCCCCCTGGGGCGCACCTCCGGACTCCAGCCAGGCGTGGCAGCTGCCCAGGGTAGGATGACCGGCAAACGGCAGTTCGTTCAGGGTGGTGAAGATCCGCAGACGATAGTCCGCCCGCGGGTCGCGGGGCTGGAGGATGAAAGTGGTCTCACTGAGGTTGGTCCAGTTGGCGAAGGTCGCCATCTGCCGGTCATCGAGCCCGTCGGCGTCGAACACCACGGCCACTGGGTTGCCCTTGAGGGGCGTGGAACTGAAGACATCGACCTGCTTAAAGCCCAGGGAGCTCATGAAATGTCCTATTGGTATTTTGCTGGGCCGGCTAGTCTACCTCCAAACCCGCCTCGTGACCCATCAAGCCAACTCGGCTCGAATCAAACGGACGCCGTCTTGGTAGCGGGTCACCGCGAAATCGGGGAAGCGGCGTTTGAATTTGCTGGAATCGAACAGATTGTCGCTTTCATAGCGGGGCAGCAGTTCCCGGATTTCCCGCGCCGGCTTGGAAAACAGACCCAAGGCGGTCAACATCCATTTGCCGACCAGGGCGTACGAGGCCTCTCTGCCGAACGCCTCGCACGCCATGGCGGCGAATTGCTTGTAGGTCGGCCGGTCTTCGCAGCAGGGCAAGTGCCAAGTCTGGCCAAACGCGTCCGGCGTGTTGCCCAGCGCCGCCAGCGCCCGGCTCGCGTCCGGCGTCCAGATCAGGGTTCTTCTTGTGTCATCGCGCACCGGCACGCGCGGCTTGCGGCCCTGTTTGAGCGGGTCGAAGACCAGCTCATTGGTGATGCTTTGCGTATTAGCCGGCCCGTAGAACTCGGGGGCCCGTCCGATCAGCACGGGTATCTCGCCGCGGGCCATTTCCTGCAAGACCATGGCGGCCATTGCCGCCCTGACCCGGCCTTTGCGGCCCACCGGCGCGAAAGGCGTCTCCTCCGTCAATATCCTGTCATCCTGCGGATACATATAAGTGTTGTCGAAATAGGCGAACTTGGCGCCCTCCGCCCGACACGCGTCCAGCGCGTTTTTCAACATCAATGGGAACTGCGTCTCCCACAGCGTACTGTCCGGCGGCAGCCCAGCGGTGAAGTAGACCAGTTCGCTGCCCCTGACCGCCTCGCGCGTCTGCCCGGCATCCAGCAAGTTTGCGGGCAGCAGCGCATCGCTGGCGTTGACTTTACGCGGCTTGCGGCTGACCAGCCGCAAATCGCTGTGATAGTTATCGTGAAGCTCGCGGGCAAGTTCCACCGCGATCTGGCCATTGGCTCCAAGTATGGTTTGCATAGTGCTTCGTGGAATCTTGAGTGGGAAATGAGATGCGTGGATTCAGCGGCCAGGCCGTGCGCTATTTGTCGACGGCAAAGCCCAGGCCGGCCATCACCCGGGCGGCATTGACCTTGCAGTCCATGCCTTCCGGCTTGGATTCGATCAGCTGAACCAGGGATTGGATCTGCGCCTTGCTTTGCGCCAGGCGCGCCTCCATCGCTTCAATATCCGCCACCTTGCGCTTGAGCGTGCCGATCAGCTCATCATGCCGCCAGGACGAAACATCCGCCGGCAGCAGACGCTTGATTTCCTCCAGCGAGAAACCGGCCTGCTGGGCATCATTGATGATGGTCAGCAGCGTCAGCGCTTCCGGCGGGTAATCCCGGTAGCCGTTTGCCTGCCGGCTGGCGATCTTCAGCAAGCCCTTGGCTTCGTAGAAGCGGATCGCCGACGCCGCCATACCGGCGCGCTTGGCCAACTCACCGATTTTCATGCGCGTCCTGACCCAGGCTTGGCAGGCCCTCAGCTTGCCGCGGGTGAGCGGCCGGCAAGGCGGCCAGCAAGGCCCGCGCCACTTCCTTGCTGGAGCCGGGGTTCTGGCCGGTGACAATGCGGCCATCGATCAACACAAAGCTGCCGAAGGGCACCCATGACTTTTCGTAGCGCGCGCCTCGGGCCTCCAGCTCGCTCTGCAGCCAATACGGCACTTGGTCCTTGACCCCGGACAGCGTTTCTTCGAGATTGGAAAACCCGGTCACGCGGCGGCCTTCAATCAATGGCCGGCCGTCGTCCGCCTCAAGCTCCAGCAGCCCGGCAGCGCCATGGCAGACCGAGGCCACAATGCCGCCATGACGGTAGATGCTTTCCGCCGCTCGCTTGAGAGCCGGATTGTCGCGGAAGTCCCACATCGTGCCGTGGCCTCCGGTGTAGAAGATGGCCAGATAGGCATCCGGATCAATGTCCGCCGCCGCCCTTGTCGATTGCAGCCGCGCCATGAAGGCCGGATCGCGCAGACGGGCTTTCGCCGCGGCGTCGGCATGGGGCCACCCCAGGCTGCGAGGGTCCAGCGGCACGGCGCCGCCCTTGGGGCTGACAAAATCCACCGCGTAGCCGGCGGCCGTCAACACATCGTAGACATGGGTCAACTCGGCGAGCCACAACCCGGTGCCATCGTTTCTGCCCGGATAACGGTCGTGGCTGGTCATGACCAGCAGCACCCTGCCGAGGC
Organism: Chromobacterium sp. Rain0013; assembly: GCF_015291765.1. Lineage (NCBI taxonomy): Bacteria > Pseudomonadati > Pseudomonadota > Betaproteobacteria > Neisseriales > Chromobacteriaceae > Chromobacterium > Chromobacterium sp. Rain0013. The sequence continues at coordinate 2,449,732 of NZ_CP031514.1, read as the reverse complement.
GGGCGGCTGACGCCGGCGCCGATTCGGTCGCAGCGGTTTTCATCATCAATAGCGACATGGCGAATAAGACAAGCCTCTTGAAAGTCAGCATGGGGACACCCTGTGAAGAATAGAACATTCCGCCACGCCTTCCGCTTCGGCTGGTGATGGCAAGGACCATGCTAAGCTTGAAGTTCGCTTTAATGTCAACCACGGGTTTTCCGGCCGCAACGCCGGCGCGGCAGCCAAACAAAAAGGCAGCGCCGCCGTTCCGGCGACACTGCCTTTGTTGATTGCCGCTAACAGCCTGTCCAAAGTCTCGCGAGCATGGGCGAGACAAGGCTAAAACTAGCGAAGAAGCGGAATGGTCGAGGGGTACATGAGCATTTTGAGCCTGTACTCACCGTGCAACGCCTCACGAAGCCCAGCAGACTTTGAACAGGCTCCAAGGCCCCTTTCAGCTTAACGCTTGCCCGCCGCTTCTTCGCGCCGGCGCTTGGCCTCTTCCAGCAAATACACTTGGTAGTCGTCCAGATCGCCGTCAAAATCGCTGACGCCGCCGCGCGACACCATCCAGAACTCGTCGCAGACCGCGCGCAGCAGGGCTCGGTCATGGCTGACCAGCATCACCGAACCCTCGAACTCGTTCAACGCCACGCTCAAGGCCTCGCGCGTGGCCAGGTCCAGATGGTTGGTCGGCTCGTCCAGCAGCAATAGATTGGGACGCAGCCAAACAATCATGCACAACACCAGCCGCGCCTTCTCTCCGCCGCTCATGCTGCCCACCGCCTGCTTGACCATGTCGCCGCTGAAATTGAAGGTGCCCAGGAAGTTGCGCAGGCCCTGTTCTCGGCAATCATTGGCCGGCGGACGCAGCTGCGCCGGCGTTTCGCGCGCCAATCGCAGCATGTGCTGCAGCGGGTCGTCTTCCGGCCGCAGCACGTCCAACTCCTGCTGCGAGAAATAGCCGATGTTCAAACCCTTGCCGCGGATGATCTCGCCGCCGGTGGCCGCCAGCGCCTCGGCCACTGTTTTCACCAGCGTGGACTTGCCCTGGCCGTTGGCGCCCAGGATGCCGATGCGCTGGCCGGCCAGCACAGAGCGGTTGACGCCCTTGACGATCACGATGGGCGACGCGCCGTCCCCCGCGCCCTCAGCCGCCGGATAGCCGAACGAAGCCTGCGACATGGTCAGCATCGGGTTGGGCAGGCTGCTGGGTTCTTTGAACTCGAACTGGAAGTCGGCTTCGGTCAGCACCGGCGCGATCTTCTCCATCCGCTCCAACGCCTTGACGCGGCTTTGCGCCTGCTTGGCCTTGCTGGCCTTGGCCTTGAAGCGGTCGATGAATTTCTGCAGATGCGCCATCTTCTCCTGCTGCTTGGCCAGCACGGCCTGTTGCAGAATCAGCTGCTCGGCGCGCATATCCTCGAACTTGCTGTAATTGCCGCCGTAACGCACCAGCTTGCCGTGATCGATGTGCAGGGTGACATTGGTCACCGCGTCCAGAAATTCACGGTCATGGCTGATCACCACCATGGTGCCGGCGTATTGCTTGAGCCAGGCCTCCAGCCAGACCAGCGCGTCCAAATCCAGGTGGTTGGTGGGTTCGTCCAACAGCAACAGGTCGGACGGGCACATCAGCGCGCGCGCCAGTTGCAAGCGCATGCGCCAGCCGCCGGAAAAACTGTTCACAGGCCGCTGCAGCTCGGCCACGCTAAAGCCCAGGCCCAGAATCAGCGCCTGCGCCCGCGCGGGAGCATCGTGCTCGCCGGCGTCGTTCAGCGCGGTGTAGGCATGCGCCATGCGCATGTAGTCTTCGCCCGCCTCGGCTTCGGCCACTTCGCGCCGGGCCGCCAGCAGCGCGGTATCGCCCTCCACCACGAACTCGGTGGCGGTCTGCGAGGTTTCCGGCATGTCCTGCGCCACCTGCGCCATCCGCCACTGGCTGGGGATGGAGAAATCGCCGCTGTCTTCGTGCAGGCTGCCGTTCAATACCGCAAACAGAGAAGACTTGCCCGCGCCGTTGCGCCCTACCAGGCCCACCTTTTCACCGGGATTGATATTGACTGTCGCGCCGTCCAGCAAAACTTTAGTGCCGCGACGCAAAGCCACGTTTTTCAGAATGATCATTGGGAATAGCAGTGTTGCAGAATTTTTAGGAAGCAAGAAAACAGCAGCCCGGCGACCACTTGCGTCCCGGCGGAATGCCATGAATTAACCATGCCGGCGGACAAAGCCCGCCGGCACGAGGGGGATTATACAGATGCGCTCTGTCAGCGAAACGCCTGGCGACGGACGCGCTCTCCGAAAACAGCCGAACGGCCTAGCGCCGCCTCAACAGAGTCATCGGCTCTCAAAGCCTGCTCAAAGTGCCGCGAACTAAAGCAAAACAAGGCGAAAATCACTGAGAAAGCGGAGCGCGGGCCTGAAGCATGAGTGTTTCAAAGCGTTGCTCAATACGCCGCTTCGCACGAAACACAACAGACTTTGAGCAGGTTCAGACTTCCCAGTATTCCTTTTCCCGCCCCTGCGAGCCTGGGTTCAACTGCTCGCGCAGGCTGCGCAGCTTTTCCGGCTCGCCGCGCACGCGGAACCAGCTGCCCTCTTCGTCCGCGCGCTCTTCCAGCACTTGGCAGTGGCTGTAGATGTCGCCGCGCAACTGCTGCGCCGACCACGGCAACAGCAGCTCGCCCTCCTCCAGGTCGCGCTGGAAGAAGGCGACGATGAGGCCGCGCAATTGGGCCACTTCCTCGGGCCGGCGCGCGCTCATCACCACGCAGTCCGGGTAGCGCTGCCGCAGCTCGGCCGTCCAGGCGACCTGCGCCGCCTCGTCGCCGACATGGTCGATCTTGTTGAACACCCGGATGCGCGGCACCTCGTCGGCGCCGATTTCTCCCAACACCTCGTCGGTGACCTCCAGCTGACGCTGGAAACCTGGATCGCTGGCGTCGATCACATGCAACAGCAAAGCGGCGTCCAGCGCCTCTTCCAAGGTGGATTTGAACGAAGCCACCAATCCGTGAGGCAGGTTCTTGATGAAACCCACGGTATCGCTGACCAGCACCCGCGGCACGCTTTCCGGGTAGATGGCGCGCACCGTGGTGTCGAGGGTGGCGAACAATTTATTGGCCACCAGCACTTCGCTGCCGGTCAAGGCGCGCATCAGCGTGGACTTGCCGGCGTTGGTATAACCCACCAAGGATACCCCGCCCAGGCCCTGGCCCTGACGCTCCAGCCGGCGCGCGCGCTGGGTCTTGCGTTCCAGTTCCATCGCGACGATTTCGCGTTGCAGTTCGGCGATGCGGTCGCGCACCTTGCGCCGGTCCAGCTCGGTATGCGATTCGCCGGCACCGCGCCCGCCCATGCCGCTGCGCTGCCGGCCTTGCGGACCGGCCAGCTTGGCCGCCTCGCGTAAGCGCGGCGCCATATAGCCAAGACGGGCGATTTCCACTTGGGCGCGCGCCGCGCGCGAGCGGGCGTTGCGGTGGAATATCTCCAAGATGACCATGGTGCGGTCCATCACTTCGCAACCGACCGCCAACTCCAGATTGCGCGCCTGCGACGGCGATATCTCGTGGTCCACCAGCAAGGCGTCGATCTCCACCGTGCTAGCATCCAGCACCGGCGGCGCGTCTTCCAGCTCGTCGTTGCGAAGGCCGCGGTTGACGAACTGGCTGATTTCCTCCAGCTTGCCCACCCCCATATAGGCGGTGCGGTCGAAGCTGTTACGCTTTTGCACAAAGGTCCGCACCACTTGGAAGCCCAGGGTCTTGGCCAGTTCGCTCAGTTCGGTGAGCGAGGCCTCGAACTCGACATCGCTGACATCGGGCAACTGGACCGAGGCCACTAGGGCGTAGCGGGGTTTCTCTTTGACTTCTGTTTGCATGTGCGTATGACTTTAACTTGATAGCGAGCCCAGATAGTACTCGCAAACGGAACTTCCCGCTGCGCCACGCGCGTTGCGGCAACGCCACGCCCCGCTTGACCCGGCCGCGGTCAGCGCCGATACTCCTGCCGCTTCAAGCACCATCGCCGTCAACGCCACCCATGCCATTCACCTCACTGGGCCTGTCGCCCGCCCTGGCCCAGGCCGCAAGCGATCAAGACTACCCGGCCCCCACCGCCGTTCAGCTCGCCGCCGTCCCCGCCATTCTGCAAGGCCACGACGTGCTGGCCACCGCGCAAACCGGCTCCGGCAAAACCGCGGCTTACTGCCTGCCGCTGTTGCAGCAATGGCTGGCGGGCCGCCAGGCCTCGCCGCGCCAGGCGCAAACGCTGATCCTGCTCCCCACGCGAGAGCTGGCGGCGCAAGTGGGCGACGTCCTGCGCCAACTGTCGCAGGGCCTGCCGCGCCGGCCCAAGATCGCCGTGGTCTTCGGCGGCGTTTCCATCAACCCGCAAATGATGGCCCTGCGCGGCGGCGCCGACATCGTGGCGGCCACGCCCGGCCGGCTGCTGGACTTGCTGGCGCATAAGGCGCTGCGGCTTTCCTCCGTCGACACCCTGGTGCTGGACGAGGCCGATCGCCTGCTCGATCTCGGCTTTGCCGACGAGCTGGCCGGCGTGCTGGAGCAACTGCCGCCCTACCGGCAGAACCTGCTGTTTTCCGCCACCTTCCCGCCCGCCGTGCGCGCGCTGGCGGAACAACTGCTAAACCAGCCGCAGCGCATCGACATCGCGCCCGACGACACCGCCGCGCCGGACATCCGCCAGCGCGCCATCGAAGTGGACGCCGGCCGGCGCACCATGCTGCTGCGCCATCTGCTGCAAACCCATGGCTGGGAACGGGCGCTGGTCTTCGTGGCCAGCCGGCACAGCGCCGACCGGGTGGCCGGCAAACTGCAGGCCGCCGGCATCCGCGCCGCCGCGCTGCATGGGGACTGCAGCCAGGGACAACGCGGCCAAGTGCTGGCCGATCTCAAGTCCGGCCGCCTGCAAGTGCTGGTGGCCACCGACGTGGCCGCGCGCGGCATCGACATCGCCCGCCTGCCGGTGGTGATCAACTACGACCTGCCGCGCTCGCCGGTGGACTACACCCACCGCATCGGCCGCACCGGCCGCGCCGGCGCCAGCGGCGAAGCCGTCAGCTTCATCAGCGCCGACTGCGCCGCGCATTTCCAATTGATAGAAAAACGCCAGCGCTTGCGGCTGCCGCGCGAGCGGATCGCCGGCTTCGAGCCCGTTGCCGTCAACCCGACCGCCAGCCCAAACGCGGCAATCGACAACGGCGGCGTCAAGGGCAAACGCAAGAGCAAGAAAGACAAGCTGCGGGAAGCCGCCGCCCAAGCGCAGGCCGAACCACGCTAAGGCGCCGAGCCCAACGGAGAACTCAAACAACAGGGCCGTTCCAGCTGGAACGGCCCTGTTTTCGCCTGCGGCCTAACTTTACAAAGCTTGCGGATCAATCTCCGCCACGCTCTCGAACACATAGTCCGGCTGATAAGGGAACTGCTCCATGGACTCACGAGACGACACCCCGGACAACACCAGCGCGGTGCCCATGCCGGCTTCAATGCCGCCGACGATGTCGGTGTCCATGCGGTCGCCTATCATCACCGCCTCTTCGGGATGCACGCCCAGCTTGCGGGTGGCCAGCATCATCATCAGCGAATTGGGCTTGCCCACGATGTAAGGCTTCTTGCCGGTGGCGGCCTCGATGGCGGCCAGCAGCGTGCCGGCGGCCGGCTCGTAGCCGCCGCCCTCTATCGGGTCGATCATGTCCGGGTTGGTGCCGATGAATTTGGCGCCCTGGTCGATGAAGCGCACCGCCTTCTTGATCTGCTCGAAGCTGAAAGTCTGGGACTTCGCCACCACCACGTAATCCGGGCGGGATTCGGAAATGGAAAAACCAACGTTGTACAACTCGTTGATCAGACCCGCGCCTCCCACCACGTAGGCAGTGGGCATCGCTTTGCGCGTCTGGCTGCGCAGGAACATCGCCGTGGCCATCGCGCTGGTGATGAAGTTGTCCTCCGTCACCCCGTTGATGCCCAGGCTCTCCAGCTTCAGCCTCAGGTCCAGCGGTGTCTGTTCCGCGTTATTGGTCAGGAACAGAAAAGGCGTGCCGGCCTGCGTCAGGCGGTTGACGAAATCGCGCGCGCCCGGAATCAGTTGCTTGCCCCGATAGATCACTCCATCCATGTCGGAAATGATGCTTTTGCTCATACGGTATATCCAAAACACAGGTGCCGATTCCGCCGGCACGGAGGCGGGCCGCGGCTTCATTCGCCGCAACCGCGACAGCATAGCACGGCGGCTCTATCGAGCTTGTTGAAAGTCTAGCGAGCAAGGTCGGACGTTGCGGCAGAAAAGGCCTCGCCTGCGAAGTCACAACCTCGCGGCGCGCGGCGGGCTTTGAACAGGTTCCTAGAGCCTGTTCACGATCTCGCGAGCAAGAGCGAGACAAGGCGAAAACGAGCGAAAAAGCGGAATGTACACGTGGTACATGAGCATTTTGAGCTTGTTTTTAACGCCGTATCGCCACAGCGCAGCAGATCATGAACAGGTTCTTAGGTCGACCTCCCGCGCCAATCCATCCCAACGGACAGGTGACATGGAACCAAGCTACCGCTAGCGGGCTCTTTAGCTGTACCATCGACGCCAGATGCACGCCTGCCCGCCGCGCCTATTTTTCCCGGCGGGCTCCTATCGCAGCAGCGGCCGCTCCCCACGGGTGCGACCTTTTGCCATCCAGGGAGCGCAGCACGTATGAACATCGACGCCATCCGCGAGCAGGCCTTCGCCATGCCGCTAACCAACCCCGCCTTCCCCCGCGGCCCCTACCGCTTCACCAACCGCGAATTCTTCATCATCACCTACCGCACCGATCCGGCCAAACTGCGCGAGGTGGTGCCGGAGCCGCTGCAGCCGGCCTCGGACCTGGTGAATTTCGAATTCATCCGCATGCCGGACTCCACCGGCTTCGGCGACTACACCGAAAGCGGCCAGGTGATCCCCGTGCTACTGGGCGGCGTGGCCGGCAACTACACCCATGCGATGTATCTGAACGACCACCCGCCCATCGCCGGCGGCCGCGAGCTGTGGGGCTTTCCCAAGAAGCTGGCCTGCCCTCGGCTGCAAGTGCGCACCGACACCTTGGTGGGCGAACTGGACTACGGCCCGGTTCGGGTGGCCACCGCCACCATGGGCTATAAGCACCAGACGCTGGACGCCAGCGCGCTGCAGCGCTCCATGGTCAACACCCCCAACTTCCTGCTGAAGATCATTCCGCACGTGGACGGCAGCGCCCGCATTTGCGAACTGGTGCGCTTCTACCTGAAGGACGTGACCGTTCACGGCGCCTGGAGCGGGCCTGCGGCGCTTGCGCTGTTCCCGCACGCGCTGGCGCCGGTGGCGGAACTGCCGGTGCTGGAGATCGTGGAAGCGCGCCATATCATCGCCGACCTGACCCTGGGCCTAGGTGAAGTGGAATTCGATTACCTCAACTAAGAACCTGTCCAATGTCTGCTACGCATCGGCGATACGGCGTTAAAAACAAGCTCAAAATGCTCATGTACCACTCGACCATTCCGCTTTTTCGCTCGTTTTCGCCTTGTCTCGCCCTTGCTCGCGAGACTTTGAACAGGCTCTAAGAACCTATTTACGATCTGCTGCGCGGCGGCGATACGGCGTTGAAAACCCCTTAGAAAGAGTCATGTACCGCTGACCATTTCGCTTTTTCAGCCGTTCTCGCCTTGACTCGCGAGATCGTAAACACGTTTAAGAGCCGCTTTGCGGCCCGTCCCCACGCGACAACTCACCACAACAAGGAGAGCAGCATGCAATTGAACGGCAAAGTGGCCTTGATCACCGGCGCGGCCAGCGGCATAGGCAAAGCCATTGCGGAAACCTACGCCCGGGCCGGCGCGGCGGTGGCTATCGCCGACATCAATCTGGCCGCCGCGCAGGCAACGGCGGAGGAGATCAAAGCCGCCGGCGGTAAGGCGGTGGGCGTGGCGATGGATGTGACCAACGAGGAATCCGTCAACGCCGGCACCCAAGCGGCGGTGGACGCGCTGGGCGGGCTGGACATCCTGATTTCCAACGCCGGCATCCAGATCGTCAACCCGCTGGTGGACTACAAGTTTTCCGACTGGAAGAAAATGCAGGCCATCCACGTGGACGGCGCTTTTCTCACCACCAAGGCCGCGCTGCCGCATATGTACAAAGACAAACGCGGCGGCACGGTGATCTATATGGGGTCGGTCCACTCTCACGAGGCGTCCAAGCTCAAATCCGCCTACGTCACCGCCAAGCATGCCTTGCTGGGCTTGTGCCGGGTGCTGGCCAAGGAAGGCGCGGAATACAATGTGCGCGCCCACGTGATCTGCCCCGGCTTCGTGCGCACGCCGTTGGTGGAGAAACAGATTCCGGAGCAGGCCAAAGAACTGGGCATCAGCGAGGAGGAAGTGGTCAAGCGCGTAATGCTGGGCAATACCGTGGACGGCGTATTCACCACGGTGGACGACGTGGCCCAAACCGCGCTGTTTCTGGCCGCCTTCCCCAGCGCGGCGCTGACCGGTCAATCCGTCATCGTCAGCCACGGCTGGTATATGCAATGACGCCGCCGCACAATCCGGCCTGCCCTCAGGCCGGCGGCCTGTACCAAAGCCGCAGCCTGCCGCCCGGCCATCGCTACCAGGTGCTGGCGCTGGTGCTTCAGGGCGGCGGCGCGCTGGGCTCCTACCAGCCCGGCGTCTATCAAGGCCTGGCCGAAGCCGACCTGCACCCTAACTGGGTGGCCGGCATTTCCATAGGCGCGCTCAACGCCGCCATCATCGCCGGCAATCCGCCGGAACGGCGGGTGGAGCAACTGCGCGCCTTCTGGGACACCATCTGCCGGCCGCCGTTTCTGCCACCCAGCCCGTTCAGCCAACTGGACACCCACCACTGGCCCGCGAGCCTCAACGGGCTGATGGCAAGCTGGGAAGCCTGGCGCGCGCTGACCGAGGGCCAGAACGGTTTCTTCCTGCCGCGCTCTCCCTGGCCAGCCGGCGCGCCCTCTCCCGCCAACTGCAGTTTCTACGACACCGCGCCGCTGAAAAGCACGCTGGAGCGCTTCGCTGATTTCGACCGCATCAACGACAGCGATCAGATGCGGGTATCGGTGGGCGCGGTCAATCTACGCAGCGGCAACTTCGTCTATTTCGACAACACCCGTCAACGTCTGCGCCCCGAGCATTTCATGGCCTCCGGCGCGCTGCCCCCCGGTTTCCCGGCGGTGGAGATAGACGGCGAGTACTACTGGGACGGCGGCCTGGTGTCCAATACGCCGCTGAAGCAGATACTGAGCACCGAACCCCGCAAGAACTCCTTGGTGTTCCAGGTGGACCTGTGGAGCGCCAAGGGAAAGCCGCCCACGGACATGAAGGCGATCGCCATGCGGCAGAAGGACATCCAGTACTCCAGCCGCACCCGCCAAATCACCGATACGATGAAGCGGGAGCAGAACTACCGCGGCTTGCTGCGGCAGTTGATGGAGCTGGTGCCGGAAGCGCAGCGCGAGCACCCGGCTTACCGTCGCGCCCATGAGCTGGCCTGCGGCCGGCTGCTGAAGGTGATCCACCTGATCTACCAGGACAAGGAGTACGAGGACCACCACAAGGATTATCAGTTCGGCGCCCAGACCATGCGCGCGCACTGGGCCAGCGGCTACCAGGACATCTGCCGCACGCTGGGCCACCCGGATTGGCTGGAGATGCCGGCGCCGGACCGGCCCTTCGTCACCCACGACGTGCATCGCTGAGAACGTGTTTACGATCTCGCGAACAAGGGCGAGGCAAGGCGAAAGCGGCTGAGAAAGCGGAATGTACGCGTGGTACATGAGCATTTCGAAGCGGGTTTCAACGCCTTACCGCCGACGCGCAGCAGATCGTCAACAGGTGCTGAGACGGCGGGAGCCGGCGCGCGCCCGGCCTTTCAAACCAATGCCGCCCGCCGTCCCAACTCCAGCCAGTCCAGCACCGCAGGCCGTTGCCACTGACGTTCGACATAGGCGGCCAAGCGCGGCGGCAAGATGTCGTCGTATTGCAGCCGCTTCAACATCAACGCCAGATCGGTGTCGGCCAGACACCAGGCGCCGAACAAATCGCCGTCGCCGGCCGGCAGCAATTGCTCCGCCGCCGCGATCAGCTTGTTGGCCGCCTGGCGCGCTTCCGGCGCCAGGGTGCCGGCCGCCGGCCGCAGAAACACGACCTCGGTGTTGCGGTCCTCCCGCAAGGCCATCAGGTCGCTGCGCAGCCAGGCTTGCAATTGGCGCGCGCGGGCGCGTTGACGCAGGTCCCGCGGATAAAGCCGGGGACGCTCGGGGTAAGCGTCTTCAAGATACTCCGCGATGGCAGAGGATTCGCTGAGTTGAAACTCGCCGTCCTCCAGCATGGGCACGCGGGCGGTCAGCGATTGACGTTGATAGGCCGGGGCCAGATTGGCTTGCGCGGCAAGGCTCAAGGTCGCTAGTTCGAAGGTCAGCCTTTTTTCTTTCAAGGCGACGAAGGCGGACAAGGCGTAGGGGCTGAGGAAACGGGAATCGACATGCAGCAGCATAAGGGCCTCCGGGACGGGAACATAGGATCTCAGATGCTAAAGACATGCGGCGCCCGGCGCCAGCGCCAAAACGCGAACACTGCGTTTTCCGGCGCGCCGTCCGTCCTGGCCGCCTACCGACGCCCGGCGGACTTTGAACGGACTCTCAGCCGAACAGGCCGGTGGACAGGTAGCGATCGCCGCGGTCGCAGATGATGGAGACAATGACCGCGTTTTCCAGCTGGCTCGACAGGCGCAAGGCCACCGCCAGCGCGCCGCCGGACGAAGGCCCGGCCAGAATGCCCTCCTCGCGCGCCAACAGCCGCGCCATATCCTCCGCCTCCTGCTGGCTGACATGCTGCAAATCGTCCAGCTGCGAGAAATCGCAGATCTTGGGCACGTAGGGGTCTTCCCATTTACGGATGCCGGCAATCTGACTGCCTGGCTCCGGATGCACGCCCACAATCTGGATGGCCGGGTTTTGCCGCTTCAGATAGCGGCCGGTGCCCATGATGGTGCCGGTGGTGCCCATGCTGGACACGAAGTGAGTGATGCCGCCCCGGGTGTCCTGCCAGATTTCCGGCCCGGTGCTTTCATAATGGGCCAGCGGATTGTCCGGGTTGGAGAACTGGTCCAGGATGCGTCCCTGGCCGGCGGCTTCCATCTTGCGCGCCAGGTCGATGGAACCCGGCATCGAGGCCTCCTTGGGCGTCAGGACCACTTCCGCGCCGTAGGCGCGCATCGCCTGCACCCGCTCGGCGCTGGAGTTCTCCGGCATGATGAGGATCATCTTGTACCCCATCATCGCCGCCGCCATCGCCAGCGCAATGCCGGTATTGCCGCTGGTGGGTTCGATCAGGGTGTCGCCCGGCTTGATCTCGCCGCGTTCTTCGGCGCGACGGATCATGGACAGTGCCGGCCGGTCCTTGACCGAGCCCGCCGGGTTGTTGCCTTCCAGCTTGACCAGCACGGTGTTGCTGGTGACGCCGGGCAGGCGCTTGAGTCTGACCAGCGGGGTGTGGCCGACGAAATCTTCCAGATGCTTGTACACGACGCGTTCTCCAACGGGGAACGGTCATTATACCGATTGGCTATCAGCAAAGACGGAATCCTTATGTCTAAGCAAATAACCGTTACGCTCCCTCGCGACGGCGAGGGAGCGGGTCTTGCGCCAGAGGGAGGCCGCCCTCCGGCGCGCGACGGAGCCTGGGCGGTTGATCAAACCATGGGCGGCTCGATTCTGGTGAGCTCCAGGAACACATTGCGCAAGCGCAACAAGGGCTGGGCTTGTTCAGTCAAATTGGAGCTGACGGTCAGGTCGAACCACAAGCTGCCGCCTTTTTGCTCCGGTTCGTGCGCGGCGAACCAGTCCACGCAACCCCGCGCTTGCTGGATGACGACGTCTGCCAGCGGCAGACCGCCGCCGCCCTCTTGCAAGGCCACCTCGGTAGGCGGCATCAGGTAGACCGGCAAGCGCACCTTGCTCAACGCATCGTTCAGCCGGTACTCGTAATACACCGTCAGGCTGAGGATGGCGCTGTCGCTGCCTGCATGGCCGAACAAAGCCTGATAGAACAAGCCAAGCTGGCACTCCAGCGACCGGCTCACCGGCTGGTCCGCGCCCTGGGCGTAGATGACAGCCATGTTCACCGGCTGATCCGAATCCACGGTGGGACGCAGCGGCGCGGACAGGGACACCGTCGGCGTCTGATAGACGAACGGCTCCGCCGTCGGCTTGCCCGGCACCAACTCCTTGTTGCGCCGCAGGAAGACCTGAGCGTTGGCGTCCTGCCGCTCCAGAATATCCAGGTCCGGCAATACCACCATGCGCGCGGCGATGCCCTTGCCTTCGGACGCGGCCAGATAGGCGCCGGTGCTCCGATCAAGATAAGTGAAGGAACGGCTCAGGCCTTCTCCCTCCTCCGGCTCGCACTCGTATCGCTCCGGCTCCACCTGCACGAAAGGTTGGCCGGCGCGCTCGGGCAGCGCCTGCGCCAACGTCAGCGTCACTCGCAGCGCGCTCACCTTGCCTCCATCCGGGTTGACGCGCTCCACCGCGTCCTCCTCAATGACGAAGCGTATCGGTTCCGCCTGCGCCAGCAGCCGGCTGTTCGCTTGCAACAAGCCCCCGCCGCCGGCACTGTCCGCCAGCCACTGCACCATCTCGCCGGCGGAGAGCAGCGCCGCCTCGGCGTTCTGGATCTGAGCCGGGTCCTTGCTGTTGATGTCCAGCGGCAGCAAGAAGCGGTTCAGATCCTCCACCACCTTGGGAAAGACCTGGGTCATTTCCGCCAGGTTGTCGAACAGATCCCGGCTGAGCGCCATCGCCCTCAAACCGGATTGTCCGCCCAGATTGAAATCAATCTGGCCGTTGATCGCGTCTTGCTCGAAATGGCGTTGCAGCGCATAGCGCAGCCGATAATTCCAACGACTCAGCGCGGCCAGCGGATTGTAGTCGCCGGGCCGGCTGCAAGCCGGGTCCCCGGCGGCCGTAAGCCGCGCCGCCATGACTTCATCCGCAGGCAGGCGGCACGGGCAAGCGATGTCGGCGTTGGCCGCCGCCTCCTGCAGGGTCAGGGTCGGCGTTTCCGGGAAGGCGCGCAGCACGATAGGCGTGCTGAAAGCGCCCAACGCCTGGCGCAGCGGCCAACTCTCGCCGGCGGTGTCCGCCACGAAACTGAGCCAGGACGACGGCTGGTAGCCGCGGATGCCGGCCAGCGCGCCGATCTGGTGTTCAATGTTCTGTCCTTCGAACACCAGGTCCAGGTCCACTTTCTTGGCCTCCAGGCCCGCGCTGGAGAGCAGGAAGCTCAGCAGGCGAGTATTGCCGCCGCCGTCGCCGGCCAGCTTCAATCCCAGCTTGGGCGCGGTCAGAGACAGGTTGCCGCGGCCCATGATGCCGCTGCCGCCCGGCTGGCTCACAATATTGCCGTATAGCCGCGGCGTCAGTTCCGCGCCCGAGGGTTGGATCGCGGCATTGACCTCGGCCTGGAACTGCAGACCGGCGCGCACCGCGTAGAACTCGCTCAGCGTGCCCAGCATCCTCTGGAAGAAGGCTTCGCGGATCGCGTCCAGTTCCCTCTGGTCCGCGCTCTCGTCGCGGAACACCAGAATCATCGCGCTCTTCAAGGCTTGGGCCAGCGCTTCTTTCGCGTCCAGCAGTCCCTGCATCGCGTTGTTGCCGGTCAGGCTGCGCAAGATCTGCGCCGGCGCGACATAGGCCGGCGACAGCAATTGGTCAATGCGAGCCAACGAGGATTGCAGCCATTGATCCAGATCCACGTCGGTGAAAGCGCGCGGCTCGGCCGGGTCCTGCAGGCTGATCACCTTGCCCGTGCGGTAGGGAATGATCGCCGCGTCCAGCTTGGACGCCAATTGATTGGATACCGGCCTGGGCGCGAACTGCTTGGGTTGGCCCGGATTGAGCAGACGGTAGGAGATGCCCTGCGCGGCGTCTCGTCCCAACTGCACCGCCCACAAGGTCATGCCGGAGCCGCCGGTGAAGGCGTTGCGATCGCTGCCGGTGGCCACTTGGTAACGCGGCCCCTGCGGAGTGGACAGCGCTTGCTCGAAGCGGGCCGCAAACTGCTTGAGATCGCGCTGGGCGCTCGCCGCGACCTGGTCGCCTTGCAGCGGGCCGGTGGACGGCGACAACAGCGTGCCCGCTTCGACCACGCCGGACACCGCCGCCAGCGCGCCGCTCACCAACTGCGGTTTGCGGCTCAAGGTCAGGCTGGCGTCCAAGCGGAAGATCTGGTCGTCGTTGATCTGCCCGGACTGCAACGGCGCGCTCAACTCCAACAGCGGCTGGAAGCCGGCGGCTCGCTCTTGATGGCTGCCGCTGCTGTTGGGCAGCAAGCTGTTGAGCCAGGCGTAGATGTCCACCGCCCAATTGACCAGCGCAGCCTGCTGCGAGGGCTCCAACAGCGCGGCCTCCGGGCAGACGCTGCTGCTCAGCTCGATGCCGAGGCCGTTGGGGTCTTGCAACTGATACAAGACCTTGGCGTAGATGGCGATGGCCTGTTCGATGCGCTGCCGACCGCCGGCGTCCAGCGCCTTGGCCGCGTCCAAATAAGGCTGCTGGTCAAAGGCCAGCGACACCTTGAGCCCCGCCTTGCCGTCTTGCAAGGTGGCGAACAGGTAGTCGTTGGCCACAGACGGCCATTGACCGATGCCCAACACGCTGTCGGTATAGCCGGTCAGCTGCGGCGGGAAGTTGTATACGCGCGCCTCGGCCGGCGGCGCGTCCAGGTCGCTGAGGATGCGGTTGCCGAACAAATCCAGCCAGGCCAGTTCAATTTGCAACAAACCGCCCACGCCCAGGTATGGGCTGCCGCTCACCGCAGGCGAGGCCTGGCGCTGCACCGGCGGATGCCGGTACAAACCGGGATACGGCACGGTGCGGACATAACGCCACGGCTCGTCCTCGTTCGCGGCGCGCGGCGCGCGCACTTTGTCGGCAGGGCCGTTGCCGTCGATATTGCCCGGACCGGTGGCCACGCCGAAATTGCTCTCTTTGAAATCGTCGGTCAGGCTGTTGCGGTAGCCGAGCAAATTGAACAGATTGGCCAGATAGATCCAGCCCCAATCGGCGCCGTCGGCCCTGTCCGGCACGGGCGGGGCGGCCTTGCGCTCCAGTTCGATGCCGGCCACGCCGGCCTGAGTCGTGGCCGACACATCGAACGGCCCCAACTCGACCTCCAGCGCGGTTTGGGCCGGGAACAGGCCGGGCGTGCGCGCATTGGCTGCGGCCAGGCCGGCCAAGGGCGCCTGGAAATAGGCCGAGACATCGTCCAGCGTGGAGAACACAGCGCCGTTGGCGTAGCGCCGGCCCACGGCCACATCGACCTCGGGCAGACGCAAAGCGGTATAGCTGACCAACGGGCCGCTCCAGCTGGCGCGATACGGGTTGGCCTGCTTGATCGCGTCTTCGGTGGTGAAGAAATGCTCGGCGATGCGCGCCAGGTCCCCGCCAGGGGCCGCGCCAGTCGGCGCGACTTGATAAACGCCGCCATGCACTCGCAACACGGCGCCGTCGCGCAACGGCCGCCCGGCGTTAAGCCGGGCCAGACTATCGACCCGGCTGTAATAGCCGGCGGCGACGCCGTCCAGCGTGGCCGCGTCAGCCAACGGCGCGGTCTGATCCCGCCGCAGCACCGCGGTCGCCACCAGCGCCGCGGCGCTGGCGTCGAAGGACTCATTGGTGGCCAGCACGTTCATCCAGTTGCCCACCGCCTGCCCTTCGCCCTCGTCCGCGGCGAACAGCGCCAGCACCGCCAGTTCGGCTTCGCCGCTGTCGTTGAACACATGGTCCGGCAAACCGGACAGCGTGCCGCCGGCTTGCAAGCCCTGGCTGTAGCTGAGGAAAAAGCCCCCCTGGCGGGTGATGCTGGCTTCCCACAACAGCCGCAGAAAATCGTCCGGCGCGCCGATCAGATTGGGAAAGGCGTTCTCGGTGAGCGCCAGCGCGCGCAAGCCGTTCTGCGCCGGAGGACGGGTCTCGGTGGACAGATTGACCTTGGCGATGCCGGCCAGGCTGGCGGCCGGGTTTTCCATCTGCCAACCGGCCACCTCGCTGCCGGTGGCAGCCGGCCGGTACAGCACCAGCAGTTGGCTCAAGCCCGCGCCCGGCCCCTGCAATTGGCTGAGCACGCGCTCCAGCAACACGATTTCCTTGTCCGGCGCGCCGATGATTTCATACAGCCGATGGCTGCTGGGATTGTTCGCCAGCGGCTGAGTGCGACGCACGCCGAAGGGGATCAGCATGCCAAAGCCGTAATTGAGCAAGGGCTGCTCGCTGACGCTGCCGGTGGCGGCGTCGGTACGAGCCAGCTGCGGCGCGAAACGCGGCAACACGCCTTGCTCCAGCGGGGTGTTGATCAGCGAGTCCGGCAGGCTCCACAAACGCGGTTCGGCCACCTCCGGCGCGCGGGCCTGGCGCGGCAGCGCCACCGGCGCCGCGCACTGCCAGGGCTGGGAGCTGGACAGCGGGAAGCGCGAGGCCTGGGCCTCGGCGTCCAGCAAGGGCCGGATCGCCCGCGTATCCGTGCGCAAAGGCTGCCCGGTGGCTGTGGCGCGCACTTTCACATAGCGCAGGTAATCGTCCTGGCTCACTTCGAAACTGGCGCTGGCGCTGCCCGGCGCGCCCAGGCTGAGCCAGGTTTCGGCAGCGCCGCGGCTCAGCGTGAAGCTGAACTTCGCCCCCTGCGCCGGGTCTTGCAGCGCAGGCAGCGGGAAGGCCTGCCCAGTCAACGCGAACAGACCCAGCTGCGCCGGGTAGTCGTAGCCGCCCTGGCCGTTGGGCTTGACGAACAAGCCGGGCGATTTCGCCGTCAGGCCGGCGGTGGGCAGCCGCAAACCGTTGAGGTAGTAACGCGAAGCCATCGCGCCCAGGTTCTGGAACGCCAGCGTGCGCAGCGCTTCGTCGATCAACTCGCCCACCTGGAACTGCGCCAGTTCCGGGATGTTCAGATTGGGATCGCTGTCATGATCGAACAAACCGGCGGCCGCGCCGTTGGCGCCGGCCAGCAGATCAAGGCTCACGCCCAAGCGCGCGGAAATGCCGGCCAGAGTGTCTCCAGCGGCCACCGGCTGCGAGAAGGCCGGCAACGCCAGTATCGCCAGCGACGACAACAGGTCCGCGCGCCGCAGCACGTCGCTGCCTTGCAATAGCGCGTCCAGCGATACGCCCAGCCCGGCGGCAATGCCGGTCAGCGAATCGCCGTCCTGGGTCAGGTAGACCTTGTCGCCCAACACGATGCGTTGATTGGCGGCCAGGATGCGCGCCTCGTCGGCGTTGGCCCGCGCCAGTTGCTCGCCGTTGAAGCCGCCGCCAAACAAGGACTGCGCGGCTACTTGTTCGAAACTGAGGCCTCCCGGGGTTTGCCAGCGCATGCCCTCCACCGTCAACGGCCGGGCTCCCGCCGCCAGCGGATGCTCCTGGTTGGCGACGAACAGTTGTCCGGCGCTGAAAGCGTCGTCGCCGGACAGTTGGCCGGTGGCGTTGACCCAGTCGACGATCTCGGCCACCGTCTGCGCCGGCTGAATCACCAGCTTGAAGTTGCCCAGGCCATCGCGCAGCGCCTGCAAGGCCTGGCGCGCCAGCAGGCAGAAGTAGTCGCCAAAGATGTAGCTGGCGATGGAGGCGCCGGTGCCGGACTGCATCCGGACGGCACCGGCCGTCGGCGCGCCGCCGCCTTCCACTTGTACCTGCAGTTGCTGGAAATACTGGCGCAGCAACAGCAGATAGTCGGTCTGGCTGCTGTTGTATTGGCCGAACACATAATCGTAGCCGGGCGCGCCGGCATAACTCGGCACGTTCAGGCGCACGCCGGGAGGCGCCGGGAAGAACACGCCGTGAGCGTTGGCCGCCGCCGTGGCAGCGAAGCAGATCGTCGCCTGCCGCGCCAGGAAGGCCTCCACCTGATCGGCCGGAATCGGCAGCGGTTGATCCGGATTGGAAAAGTACTGCAGCGCCTGGTTCAGGAAATCGGCGCTGACCACTTGCTGGTTGAGCTGGTCCGGGCTCATCGCGCCGCTCATGCCGGCGGCCAATACCCATTGCAGCACCCGCACGGCCAGGTCTTCAAAACCGTCCTCGCCGCCATTGGCGGCCAACCGGGCGTTCAGCGCCGGGCGCCGGCGCGCGCGCGCCAGCGCGGCATGCGCCAGCCGGCCCTGCTCGGAGCCGCCGTTGCGGGCCGCCGCCAAGGCGCCGCCGGCCTTGACCGGCTCCGGCGTGGCGAGGAAGAAAGCCGCCACATAGCATGGCAATTGCTCGGCCGCGGTCTTGGCCTGATCGCCTGCCACGGTCAGCACCGGCACGGTCCAACCCGTCAGTTGCAAGAGCTGCCCCGCTTGCAGATTGCCCCAGGCCGGCTGATAGCCGGCGGCGTTGGCGGCCAGCCGCGGGACGGCTCCGCCGCTCTGCCCCAGCGCGCGGCGCAGCCGGCGCGCTTCCAGTTCAGCCGCCGCATGACGCGCGGGCAAGCCGCCGGCCAAGGCCAGCGTCCGCATGCCGTTGCCAGACAAGGTGCGGCCCCAGGGCGGGTTGTTGCCGGCCGGGTTTTTCAGCACAAAAGTGGCTTGCACCGAGGCCGAGAACGACAGGCCTATGGTGATGGTGAACAGACCCAGATTGATTTTGACGTCTACGCTGACCTCCACCGAGGCATTGGCGCTGATGGGGATGTCCTGATAGGCGATGTAGCTGAGCCGCACGTAGATCTTGATGGCGATATTGACGTCGGCGCGGATGATGGCGAAGTCTATGCTGCCGTACAGGCGGCCCTGCACCCCGGCGGTGCCGATCAGCGAGAAATAATAGCCGTCCTGCAATTGGTCGCGGCCCTGGCTGGGCGTGGCCTCGCGGTAAGGCAGCCAGCGCGCCAGCACGCCTTCGATCACGCCGAACACCGTCAGGCTGAACCCGGCGCGCAAAATCCCCAGCTCTATGGATTTGCCCAGACCAAGCTGAGCGCCGAAGCCGAACACCAGCACCGGATTGAACCACCCCCGTTCCGACACCGGCACCAGATTGGTGGTGGCGCTGCTGAGCTTGCCGAAATAAAAACCGGCCGAACCCAGCACCGGGATGCCCGGCGCCACGATCAGCTCTATGGTGAAGGAACGGGCGAAGTCCTGCCGCCACGGGAAACCGATGTCCACCTGGAAATCGCCGTTGGTGTACAGATTGATGCCAAACTCCGGCAGGGTGATCGTGGCCACCCCGATCTGGAATTTGCGCATCAGATTGGGCAAGGCGATATTGGCGGAATAGCAACCCACGGTTTCCGATACCTGGCGATAAAGTATCTGGAAATCCAGGCCGGCGAAAATCTTGGCCATCGGCCCGGCCAGCGCCACGCGCAGCGCGTACAGCGTGGGGTCGTTGAACACCATGGACAGCTGCAGCAGGTATTCGTCGGCCTCCTCGTCGGCCGCGGCCGCCTCGCCGGCGGTGATCAACTGCTGGCTGCCCTTGGCCGCCGGCGCTTCCTTGTCTTTCTGGGTTTTCAACACGCCGAAGTCGAAGGCGATGAACCAGGAGTTGTCGGGAGCGAACACCGGCTGCCCTTTGCCGCCCACCGGCACCTCCGGAGGGTTCGGCACTTCCAGGCTGCGCAGCTTGGCGATCACGCCCTGCACCGAGGTCTCCTCCACCAGGCCCGGCACGGTGACGTGCTGCCCCAGCGCCAGCAGGCGCAGGTCCAGATATTTGTTGCCGCCGCCCGGAGGCGCCGGCGTGGTTTCCGGCTTGGAGGGGTCCCAGCTGAGGGCGTCGCCGGATTGCCAGACGAAACTGCCCTGCACGGTGATTTCCACCTTGGCGTCCTTGACCTGCGGATCGTATTTCAGCGCCACGCCCTTGAGCGTGAAGAAGCCGAAATCCACCGGACCGATGCCGATATTGAAGCCCACCTGTTTCTTGCTGAAGTTGTACACCAGCTCAAGACCGCTCAGGCTGAAGGAGTTGAGCACGTTCCAGGGCGCGGCCAGGCCGAACTCGGCGCCGGTGGCCCAAGACACGAAGGTCTCCACCATTTCGCCGATGGACTTGTTGTCCAGTTTGAAGGTGGCGACGGTATCGCCCTGTTTGTCGGTCGTCACGGTGGCGAGCAGGGTCAGCCAGCGCAAGCTCAATTCCTGTTTGCCGGGAGCGAAGTTATAACTGACCCCCAGCTTGATGTTCCACAGGGTCAGGTCGGCGCCGATCTCGCCATAGGTGCCCGGCACCTGCGGCGGATCGTCGCCCTCGGTGTTCAGCGGAGCCAGCCCCAGCCGCTCGGCGGCCTTCTTGCCCAGATAGCCCAGTTTCAGCCGGCCGGTGACGCTGACGTCGGGCAAGGCGGAAATCGGCACCCAGGCGCTTGCGGTGGCGGCGCTGAATTCAAAGGAAGTGGCTTTCTGCTTGCCCCAGTCCAGTTGCAGCGTCAGCTTGCTCACGTCCGGGAACGACAAAACGGTGCGCCAATCCCGGCCCAGATACTGTTCCAGCAATTCATTAATGCTGAAAACGGTGTCGTCCTGCTGCTGGATGGAAAATGCCCAATCTCCGCCGCCGGCGTAGCTCGCGCCTATGCCCACCACCAAGGGATGGGCCATGTCCGGCAGCAAGGTGGTGTTGGCGGTGATATTGCCCTGGTTTTCCAGCTTGGCGCGGCTGACCGAGAAGCCGACGTTGTCCAGCTTGAACAGCGGCTTGCCGAAAAACTCGAAAGTCCAGGCCGGCTGGAACACAAGGTTCAGCGACACTTGCAGATTGTCGGCGGCCTGGGCGTAGTTGAACACGAAGCTGTCTATCACCGGCAACGACGGCAAGGTCAGATCAACGCCGGGCAGGAACAGCGACAGCAGGTCCTCCATGCGGATCACGCCGGACTCCAGCGTGCCGCGGAACTGCCAATCCGGATATTGCACGCCCACCGCCACCACGCCGGCCTGCTCGCCGCTGCCAATGATGAAATTGCCGTTGGCGCTGGCCCGTACCTGGCGCGTTTTGACCGGGTCGATCAGCGCCACTTGGGCCTCCACGTTGCTCAAGGCCACTTTGCCGACCAGCGGCACCGGCTTGGCGCTGTTGGAGCGGATGATGAAGCCGAGCGCGGAGGCGTCCTCTTCTTTGCTGAGGTAGTACAGGTCCAGCTGGCTGAGGCCGAGGTCCGCCAGCACGTTCAGCGGCGGCGGCAGCACCGCCACCAGGTTGACCGCCGCCGCCATCTGGAAGGCGCGGTCTATGCCGGGATAGGGCGCGTCGAACTTGACGGTGAGCAAGGCCTGCTCGCCGGCCGACGGCGCCAGCAATTGCAGCTCCGCGCCCAGCGGCTGATAGCGGCCGCCCAACGCGGCGGTGACGGGTATTTGGCCATCAGAGCTGGACAGGCGCAGGAAGGGGCCGCTCATCTGTATCCAGGGCACGCCGGGCAGCGACCAAGTGCCCTCGGCGGATAGCTCCAGGTTCATCCGCAACTGCTGTTCCGGCGCATCGAAGATCACCGCAATGCGGTTGCTGATTTGCAGACTGGCGAAGATGCCGGTCATGCCCTCCAAGCGGATGGAGGCGATGTCGTCTTCCTCGCCCTCGTGCTTGAACTGGGACACCTCCAGCCACAGGCTGGCGCTGAAGCCCTGCAACAGGGCCAGCACCGCCTCGTTGATATTGCCGCCAGCCAGGATGCCCGGCACCAAGTCCAGCCGCTTGGGCGGCTGGATCTCGCCGTCCTCGCCCAGCTTTTCCTTAAGCTCCAGATAAAGCGCGTTCAGCGGATTCTCGGCCGGTTCGTCGCCGCCCTCCTCGCCATCGGCGCGACGCGCCCGCCGCGCGGCCGCGGCTTGCAAGGCGTGCTCGGCCTGGAAAACGTTCATCAGATAGGCGACGGCGACATTGAGCTTGTCTGCGCTGGACGTGGCGTAGAACGCCTTCAGCTCGCGGAAATAACGCGGAATCGGATCGTCCGTCGCGGTCTGGGCGCACAGGCTTTGGATGAAGGCGCCGAGTTGCCGGCAGGGGTTGCCGCTCTGGTTGCCGGTGGGCCAGCTGTCCAGCGAGAAATTGAGCTGGTTGGCGGCGGCCGCCAGCTCGTTGATCGGCGGCGAGGCGCTGAACAGGCCTCGGTTGACGCTGGGGTACAAGGCCGGCTGCACGCCCAGGCCCTTGCGCGGCAAGGCCAGGAACGGACACCCCATATTGATCGCCGCCATCATGCTGTTGGCGCCCTCGAACAAGGACAGGGTATTGGTCTTGAACAGGGCGTAGTAGAACAAGGGCTGCGGCACCGGCCCCAACTGGATGAACAGAACCTGGTTGGGTTTGCCGACAATCGCGTTGACCGCGGCCTCCACCGCCGCCGTCGAAGTGGGATAGTTGAGCCAGCTGAAACGTTGCACCGCGTTCAGCGAAGCCATATAGCGGCGGCGCGCCTCATGCACCTGCCGCGCAGCCTGCCGCCGGCTGGCGTTTTTCGGGTCCGTGCCGGTCAGCACCACCACCTCGTCGCGGGTCATGTCCCCGCGCAGCAAGCCCGCCACCGCCTGCAACGGCGCCTCGCTCTCCATACTGCCGAAGCGATTGAGGTTCAACACCACCACCGGCGCGGCCAGCCTGTGGTCGCCGTTGTCCTGGTAATCAAGCAGGCCCCCGCACAGAACCGCCGCAGCGGCTTCCGGGCTGCTGTTCACCACGTTTTGAGCGCTGGGCATGATGGCGTAGGACACCACCAGCCGCACTTGCTTGAGCAAGGCGTCGCCGGTCAGATAACGCAGGATCGCCGCGCGCGGATTATCCGCGTAATCCGCCCAGTCCGGCGCCGCATAGCTGGATTCCGGCACATAGGACACCCGGCGTCGGAAACTGGGATTGTTCAGCTCCGGCACTTGCAGCAAATCAATGGCCGGCCGCCTGGCGCCGACGAAATCTATTTTTTCCGCGTAATTGTAGTTATAGGGCTGCAACTGCAGAAAATACTCGACGTTCAGCCCGGTGGCGTAGTTGCCTGCGCTGTCGTCCACCGCTCCGGTGAAGCCGAACAGCGCCTTGTCCGCCGGCGGCGCTTGCGGATAAGCCTTCAGCTCCACCGTGGCCTGGTTCAGCTTGCCGCTGGGCTGATGCTCCAGTTCCGGCAACAACTCGTACAGCTTGGCCAGCGTGTCCTCGCCGCCCTGGTAATAGACTTCGGCCTTGCCGGCGTAGGCGTAAGTCAGCCCCGCCGCGGTCAAGGGATCGGTCAAGCGTCGCAACAGATTGACCGTGGCGGACTGGTTGCCGAAGCTGCCCCCGGTGCCCACCAATAGACGGATCGCGGCCTGCTGTTCCAGCAGGCTCCGGAACGCGTCGATCTGTTCCTTGTTGATCCGAGCGGAAGTATTGCGGCTGGCCGAGTTGGCGTTGTCGAACAGGGAGAAAGGCCACGTCATGATCGCGCCGTCCTTCAAGATTGAGACTGGTGGGTAAGCGCCGTCGGGTCGGCATCGGGGGCGGCGGCCGGAGGCGGCTGGTCCTGGTTGTAAATCGCGTACCATCCCAGGCCGGTGGGCGTCTCCGCACCGGGGTTGCCGAAGAGAAAGAACGAGGTGGCGCCGTTGGGCGGAATGCGCAGCAAACCGAGGAACTTGAGCGCGATCTCGTTGAGCAGCAACAAATAGCCTTTCTGCTCGGCGTTGTACAATAGACGGATCGCGCCGATGGACAGCTTGATCACGGTTTGCAGGCTGAACAGCTCGCCGCCGGGCCCCGCGCCCGGCAAGGCCATCCCGACATGAGCCTGATAGCCGGAGCCGTCGTCCGCTGCGCCGCTGTCGTCGGCCCAGGCCAGCAACAAGGTGGTGTTGAGATTGACCTTGGACGCCAGCGCGCCCAAGGTGCCCAGATTGACGCGCAGCGACAGGCCGTGCCAGGCGCGGTCGGCCACGCCTTGCAGGCCATAGCTGGTCGCCACCGCCAAAAACCCCTTGGCCGCCGGCGTGCTGTTTGCGGCGCCGGACAAGAGGCCATTTAATTCCAGCTGGAAATCGCGATACAGACCCTGCGCTCGCGAGCGGCTAGCCGCCGGATTGAAGGACAGCTCGTTTTCCAGCATGGAGATCACCGTGGGCCCGCTGTCCGGGCCGCTCAGCGGGAAGGCGATGCGCAGGCCCAGGCCGCTGAAACGCAAGCCTTGGCCGGCCACGGGCTCATCACCGTCGGCGCCGAAGGAAAACAGATCGAAAGGCGGCAGTTCCCCCGCCTCGTCCTTGAGCACGGCGAACTGCATGAAACCGGACATGTCCAGCCAGGACACCGCGCTGCCGCCCGCGCCCTCATCGCGCGTGGACAAGGCCGCCGTGGCGATCTCCACGCTGGTGAGCACATTGTTGCGCAGCTTGAACAAGGCCGGCTGGGCGGACGACAAGGAGTACACCGGCGCACCGCCGTTGGTCTGGAAACCGCCTTGCAGCAACACGGCGTTGTAGATATTGGCCTGCCCCTGATCCTCGACCATGCTATCCACCCGGCTGCCGAACAATTGATTCAGCACCACCTGGGCCACGCTTTCAAAACGCTGCACCGCGGTGTTCTGGAACAAGGCCTTCAAGGTCAGCAGGCGGAATTCATAGGTGGCGTCGGCGTCCTGCGGCGGAATCGCATGCGCCTGCGGCTCGTCTTCGTAGTCCGGATCCAGGTAGTAGATCAACCCGAACAAGGAGCTGGAGTCGCTCTGGGTCACGGTCTTGCCGTCGATCTGGCTCAGTTCGACGCCGATATGATGTGCGGCGAAGGCCTCCGGCTGAGTCACCCCCGCCAACAAACCCAGCAACTCCGCCGGCACTTTCTCAATATCCACCCGCAGCAGCAAAACCCCCTGCCAGTTAGGATCCCGGATGATGCGGCAGAAGTTCTGGAAATAGGGATTGTCCTGCTGCTTCAGCGCGCTGGCGAAGTATGCGCTCAGCCAATCGGCCAGCGGGGTCAACTGCGACGCGTCCGGCAGTCCATCCGGCCCCAGCGGCGCGGCGAACAGATTCTTCTGCGTCCATTGCGTCG
Source organism: Chromobacterium sp. Rain0013 (assembly GCF_015291765.1). NCBI lineage: Bacteria > Pseudomonadati > Pseudomonadota > Betaproteobacteria > Neisseriales > Chromobacteriaceae > Chromobacterium > Chromobacterium sp. Rain0013. The sequence goes on along the minus strand of NZ_CP031514.1, from coordinate 2,424,714 downwards.
GCCGGGTCACCAATTCAAGCAGGCTGCCGGGCACGCCCTTGACCACCATTACATTGCGATAGTCGCCGTAGCGGTTGCCCTTGCCCACCGCCGCCTTGAAGCGCCAGCGATCGATCTCCAACTGGTTGTAGAAGCGGGACGGGCTGGCCGGCGGATCCTCAGGCATCACGCCGCTGGCCTCAACGCCCAACTGGAGGGGATTGGCCACCGGCAGAAACAGGTTGTCGGTCTGGAACGCCGCCTGCAAGGCGCTGGACGGCGCGGTAAAGCCCAGCTGCCATTGCGGCTGCCCGCCCGCCATGATCTGCGCCAGCAGCAGACGGCTCCAGCCCCGCTCCGCGACGCGGGCGATGAAGCCTGCCGGCGTGGCCGCGTTGTAGCCGGCGACGTTGCGCGCCAAGTCCAGGCCCAGGCTGGCGCGCGCCGAGCGCGACGCCTGGGCGGAAGCGGCGTTGATGCGATTGCGTCGAGTGGGGCTGACGATCTGGCTCTCCAGCAACTCCATCTGGCCGGCCTGCAAATCTTGGTCCCCGGCGCCGGAGCGAAACGCCGCGAACGGCAACAGGGGGAAGCTCAGTTCGCCGCTGTTGGGCAAGGCCAAGCCGGGGTCTTTGGGTTCCAGCAGATCGCCGCCGTTCGCTTTGGCGGCGTCCGGCAGGCCAAACAGATCAGCGCCCTTGGGCGCGGCCGCGTAGTGCGCGCTGGCGCCTTCGCCCTTGGCCGTCACCGTGCACCAAGAGGTGCGGAAATCCCGATTCAGCAACAAGGCCAGCGGGTCCAAGGGCGGCCCCACCGGCGAGCTGGGCTCCAGGGGAAAAACCGGCGCATAGGCCGGCTGCCCGCCGCTAGCGCGCAAGTACGCAGCGCCGCTGACGAAGCCGATGTTTTCCGAACCGGACAAACCGGCCAGCAATTGCTGCGGCTGACCGTCCTCCGCTCCCACCACCCGTAGTTCGAAGTCCCCTACCGGCGCAAAGCTGTAACCCAGATACAGCGGCGTCCTGCCGGAGCCGGGATTAACCACCAGGCCCGCCGGCCGTCCCGCCGCCGCGTCCAGCACCGGCCGCAGAGTCACTGTCATGCCGTAGACGGTGCGGTAGTAAGACACCAGATCCAGACTGGCGCCGGCGGCAAACCAAAACACGGTGGGCGTCGCCGGCAAGACATTGTTGGGATTGACAGGGTTGAACTGGGCGGTGAAAGCGAACAGGTCGGTGGGGTTAGGCTCGCCGCCGTTCACCAGCGGCAGATAAGCGCTCAAGTTCTTCACCGGCTGGTCCGAGCCGGCGCTGTCCGCCGCCGTATTGGGCACCAGCAATTGGAAGCCGCAGGCGAAGTTGCGCGCCAAGGCCTGGCGCGCGGTCTTGAAGCCAAAGCGCCAGCTGCCCAGCGCCGTGCCTGCAAAAGCCAAGCTGGCGCTGTAATCATCCTGATACAAAATGGGCGCCATGCCGCCGCTCAAGGTGGCCGCCGGCGCATTGCGACCGGTCAGCGTCAGCGCGTCGCCGGATTCCGCGACGCTCAGTACCGCGCCGGAGGCGATGGCGACGCCGATGCTGCCGTCGCCGGTCAGGCTCAGATCCAGCCCATTGCTGGTGCGCAAAACGCCGGCAACAGAGGCGAAGGACAAGACCCAGCCCTGTTCCAGCGCTTGCTGCGGCCGCTCCGCCTGCCGCAGCCACAGCAGCGCGCGCCCGCCGATGACCGTGGCCAGAATCGCATCCAGCGCCGCGATGAAGACGGCGGCCTTGTCGCCGCTCAGATCCGGCGCGACGGCGCAGTAGACAAAGCTGCCGGCCCAATCCGCATTCTCCAGCGCTTCCGTCAAGGGCACCGGGCCGGCCGGCGCTTGAGCGCCGGCGGCCAGCAGCCAGCCCCACCAGCCGGCGCCCTCCTGGTTTGCCTGATCGATATACAGCCGGCTACCCGCCAGGCGCTCGAATGCGATCATGTTTTTTCTCCTTGATAAGCGCCTATCGTGAACGTCGTCGTCGCGGCCAGCGAGGTACGCCCCTGCGGCAGCGCCTGCATGAAATAGCCGACCGCGTAGCTGGTGTTGATGGTCAGTTTCAGACCGTCGATCGCCAGGTAGCCTGAGTCGTCGTCGCGCGGCACGGGCAGGCTGCGGATAGGATCGCCGCTGTAAGGCACGGTGGAGCCCTGCCAGATGCCCACCCAGTTGCCGGCGGCTTTCGGCTGATACGCCGTCAGCACCTTGTACTTGAGCTGCAATACATTGCTGTCCACGTAGACCGTCTGCAGCGACACGCTGTCATAGGCCCAGGCTTGCGGATTGTCCTGCTCGCCGGCGGGCAGGTAGACGCTGGAACACACCGCCTGCGCCGCGCCCGCCACCGCGTAGGCGATGACATAGCCCTTGGGCTCGTAATCGAAATTCAGCACCCGAGTGGACGTGGAACTATCGCTCAGCAAAGCGGCCTGCCCGACCGGCGCCTTGTCCCATGGCACCTGATTGGCGCTGCTCTCCCAGGCGTACAAGCGGTTGTCGAATGTTTGCGGCTGATTGGCGGTATTGGTGATGTAGTTGGCCAGCACGCCATCCGGCATCGGCACGCCCACCACAGTGATGAAGACCTGGCGACCGGCATCGTTGCTCAGCAGCAGCAAATTCGACATGAGGCCCTGGATGGTGGTTGACCGGAAAAGCCTTCATCGGCCGGCGCGCCCTCTACTCGACAGGCGCGCCGGCCGCTTCAAGCGCGGGCGGATCAGGCCTTGCCGACGGTGAAAGTGGAGGTGGCAGCCAACGAGGTGCGGCCGGATATCTGGTCCACCATGAAGTAGCCGATCGAATAGGTGGTGTTGATGGTCAGCTTGACGCCGGTGAAGTTCACTGTGCCGCTGTCACCGCCCTGGGTGACGCTGACTTTTTTCAGCGGATCGCCGCTATAAGGCACGGTGGAGCCCTGCCACAAGCCCAGCCAGTTTTTATTGGCCACCGCGTCATAGGACTGCAGCACCTGGTAGCGCGCCTGCACCAGGTTGGTGCCGACATACAGCGTTTTCACCGAGTTGTTGGCGTACTGCCAGGCCTGCGGGTTATCCAGCGAACCTTGCGGCACATAGATGGTGGAGCACACCGCATTGGGCGTGGCGGCCACGGCATATCCCAGGATGTAGCCTTTGTCCTCGAAGGGAAAATCGACGGGTTGGGTGCTGGTGGAGCTGTCGGTGTCAATGGCGGTGTAGCCGTCCGGAGACTTGGCCCAAGGCACGATATTGCTGGTGGTCTGCCAAACATAGATGTGGTTGCCATATTTCTTCGGCTGATTGGCGGTATTGGTCACGTAATTGACAATCGCACCGATGGCCGACGGCTCGCCTACGAAATGGATGGTCACGGTGGAGCCATCGTTTGCGGTCAGCAGCAGTTTGGTTTCAGCGTCCTTGAGATCCTTGAGATCGCCCATGTTTTTCAACTCTCTATGGTGCAAGGCAGCCAATGCGGCGCTTGCGATTGATCGGAACCTTAGCTCGCGACCGGACCGCCGCGCGATTGGATCGCGGGCGGTCCGGCCTGCTTCTTTTGATAGCATCCGACTCAATCCGACTCAAAAAATAAATTATTTGTCATTCTTGGTGTTTTTGATCTAGAACTAAGCTGTTCTTGCCTTATCCGCTGATGACATTAAATCTAAAAACGCATAAAAATCATTGCCTTAAAAAACAATAAGCAGGCACCTTCGCAACATCGGCCGCCCAAAACAAAACAGCCTCCCGTCAAAAATGACAGGAGGCTGTTTAAGTATCAAACCGCATCAAGAAATCCGGCCGCTCCACGGCGGACCCGCAGCGTCATTGCTGGGTCAGCCAATCCACATAACGGTCCACACCCTGTTCGACGCTGAACAGTTCGGCGTCGTAGCCGGCGCTGCGCAGCTTGGCGATATCGGCCTGGGTGAAGCTCTGGTACTTGCCCTTGAGCGCGTCCGGGAAGTCCACGTATTCGACAATGCCCTGAGCCACCATCTCGTCCAGGCTCAGCCCCGGCTGGCCCTCATGGCGGCGGCAGGCGTTGACGGTGGCCACGGCCACGTCGTTGAACGGCTGCGAACGGCCGGAACCCAGGTTGAAGATGCCGCTCTTTTCCGGGTGATCCAGGAAATAAAGATTGATCTTGGCCACGTCCTCCACCGACACGAAATCGCGGCTTTGCATGCCGTTGCCCCAACCGTCCCAGCCGCCGAACAACTTGACCTTGCCATGCTCGCGGTACTGATTGAAATGGTGGAAGGCCACCGAGGCCATGCGGCCCTTGTGTTGTTCGCGCGGGCCGTAGACGTTGAAATAACGGAAACCCACCGCCTGTGCGCTCAGTCCTTCCTTCATACGTTGGCGCAGCACTTGGTCGAACAGGAATTTGGAGTAGCCGTAGACATTGAGCGGGCCTTCGTACTTGCGCTCTTCCTTGAACACGGTGCCCTTGCCGTAGGTGGCCGCGCTGGAGGCGTAGAGGAACTGGATTTCCTCGTGCTGACAGTAGTCGAACAGGGCCAGCGTGTACTGATAGTTGTTGTCCATCATGTACTTGCCGTCGTGATTCATGGTGTCGGAACACGCGCCCTGGTGCAGGATGGCGGACAGCTCGCCCTCGAACTCGCCCTCCAGCAACAGGGCTAGGAAGTCGTGCTTGTCCATGTAATGGGCGATTTCGCAATCCACCAGATTGCGGAATTTGTCGCCGCTGGACAGATTATCCACGGCAATGATGTCGGTGACGCCGCGCTCGTTAAGCGCTTTGACCAGGTTGGAACCGATAAAACCGGCGGCGCCGGTAACGACGATAGTCATGTTTTCCTTTCCGCCGCCGGCCATCGCCCACGGCGCGAGAATAGGGGTGCGCGTTTAAAAACCGGCGCCGGGCTCTGCCAGATAGGTCCGCTCGTCCGGCGTATCCACCCGACCCAGCGCGGCGTTGCGATGCGGGAAGCGCCCGAAGCGGACGATCACGTCCCGGTGACGATGCGCGTAATCAATGAAACGGGCCATGGCGGCATCCTCCGCCATGGTTTCAAACAAACGCACGGCTTCGTCCTGATCCGCCAGCGACTCGCTGTGCTCAAACGGCAGATAAACAAAGGTGCGGGCGATATGGGGCAGTTGCCGGTCCAGACCCAGCTCCACCATGCGGCGGGCCCAAGCCAACGCCAAGCCATCGGTGGCGAAGGCCTCGGCGGAGCCGCGGAACAGGTTGCGCGGGAATTGATCGGTCAGAATCAGCCAGGCCAGGCCGCGCCGGGCGTCATCGGTGTCAGGCGGCAGTTCGCCTGCGCGCGCCTGCCGCCATGTCTCCAGAAAGCGTTCGCGGATGACGCCGTCGAACACGTCGTCCTTCTTGAACCAGGCGCTGCGCGGCACCGACAGGAAGCTGTCGTCGGCGCCGCCGAACCAAAACTCCAGAATCGCGTCGGTGTAATGCTGCATGCGGTCTCCTCAGGATTCAGTTCACACGGCGAAAAGTTCGCGCTGGCTGCACACCGCGGTGCCCAGCTTGCCCACCACCACGCCGGCGGCGGCATTGGCCAGGCTCATCGCCACCGGCAGCGGCTGGCCGGCGGCCAACCCCAGCCCCAGCGTGCCGATCACGGTGTCGCCTGCGCCGGACACATCGTACACCTCGCGCGCGAAGGTGGGCTGATGCACCACGCCCTCGTCGCGGAACAAGGTCATGCCCTCCTCGCTGCGCGTCACCAGCAAGGCGTCCAGCGACAAAGTCGCGCGCAAGGCCTGCGCCTTGGCGGTCAACTCGCTCTCGGAAGCCCAGCGGCCGGCCACTTGGCGGAATTCGCTGCGGTTCGGCGTCAGCAGCGTGGCGCCGGCGTATTTGCTGTAGTCGTCGCCCTTGGGGTCGATCAACACCGGCTTGCCGGCCTGGCGCGCCAGCTCGATCATCTTGCTGACGTGAGTCAGGCCGCCCTTGCCATAGTCGGACAGAATCACCACATCATGACTGGCCAGGATCTGCTGATACTCTTCCAGCTTGCCCGCCAGAATCTCATGGCTGGGCGAGTCCTCGAAATCAAGGCGGATCAGCTGCTGCTGCCTTGCCACCACACGCAACTTGATGGTGGTGGCGATGCCGGGATCGCGTTTCAGCGAGGTGGCGATGCCGTCCGCCGCCAGCAGGCGCTCCAGCGCCGAGGCGGCTTCATCGTCACCCACCACCGACAACAGGGTGGCCTGGCCTCCCAAGCCGGCGATATTGCGCGCCACGTTGGCGGCGCCGCCGGCGCGTTCTTCAATGCGCTCGATCTTAGCCACCGGCACCGGCGCTTCCGGCGAAATACGGGTGGCGTCGCCAAACCAGTAACGGTCCAGCATCACATCGCCCACCACCAGAACTTTCGCTTTCGCCAGTTCGGCGGCCAGTTTGGAGCTATCCAGCCCCAGGTCTTGCATCAGGCCCATGGCAATCCTCAGCGGCCGATCGCGAAGTAGTCGAAACCCTGCTCGCGCATCCAGGCCGGGTCGTACATATTGCGGCCATCAAACACCAGCGGCAGCTTCAGCGCCCGCTTGACCGCGCCCAGGTCCGGCGCGCGGAACATTTTCCATTCGGTGACAATCAACAAGGCGTCCGCCTGCTGCAGCGCCGCCATCATGTCGTCGGCGAAACTCAGGCCGGCAATGTCGCCCATCACCCGCTGCGCTTCATGGGTCGCCACCGGATCGAAAGCCACCACTTCCGCGCCGCGGCGGCTCAGTTCCGCCGCGATCACGCGGCTGGGCGCTTCGCGCATATCGTCGGTATTGGGCTTGAAGGCCAGGCCCCACATCGCGAAACGGCGGCCGCTCAGATCCTGGCCGAAACGCGCCAGCACCTTGTCCACCAAACGCAGCTTCTGCAGATCGTTGGCCTCCTCCACCGCCGTCAGCACCCGCAGTTCATGGCCGTTTTCCTTGGCGGTCTGCACCAAAGCCTTGACGTCCTTGGGGAAGCAGGAGCCGCCGTAGCCCACGCCCGGATACAGGAAGTGGTAGCCGATGCGCGGATCGGAGCCCATGCCCAGCCGCACCTGCTCGATGTCCGCGCCCAGGCTCTCGGCCAGATTGGCCAGCTCGTTCATAAAGGAGATGCGCGTCGCCAGCATGGCGTTGGCCGCGTACTTGGTCAGCTCCGCGGAGCGCACGTCCATCAGCAACACGCGTTCGTGATTGCGCTGAAACGGCGCGTATAGCCGGCGCATCATCGCAGCCGCGCGTTCGTCGTCCACGCCGATCACCACGCGGTCCGGACGCATGAAGTCGTCTATGGCCGCGCCTTCCTTCAGGAACTCCGGATTGGACACCACGCTGAATTCCAGGGCTTCGCCGCGCTCGGCCAGGGTGTCCGCTACCGCGGCCTTGACCAGGTCCGCGGTGCCCACCGGCACGGTGGACTTGTCGACGATGACTTTGTAGTCCGTCATGTGACGGCCGATATTGCGCGCGGCGGCCAGCACGTATTGCAGATCGGCTGAGCCGTCCTCGTCCGGCGGGGTGCCGACGGCGATGAACTGCACATCGCCAAAGGCCACAGACTCGGCGATGTCGGTGGTGAAACTGAGCCGGCCGGCGGCCACATTGCGCCGCACCATGTCCTCAAGGCCGGGCTCGAAAATCGGAATGCCGCCCTGCTTCAGGATGGCGATCTTATTGGGATCCACATCCAGGCAGCACACGTGATAGCCGGTTTCCGCCAGACAAGTGCCGGTCACCAAACCGACATACCCCGTACCGATAACTGTGATTTTCATATTTTATTGAGCCTGATAGTGCTGAATGTCTTGGTTGATGGCGCGCAACACGGCCAGCGGGTCGGCGGCGCGGGTGATGGGCCGGCCGATCACAAGATAGTCGGAGCCCGCCGCCAACGCGGTCGTCGGGGTCATCACCCGGCGCTGATCGTCGGCTTCGCTATCCGCCAGGCGAATGCCCGGCGTCACCAATTTGAAGTCGCGGCCCAGCGCGGCTTTCAGTTCGCCGGCCTCCTGAGCCGAGCACACCACGCCGTCCAGGCCGCAATCGCGGGTCAGCGTCGCCAACCGCAGCACATGCTCTTGCGGCGAGACGGCGATGCCGATTTCGGCCAGATCGACGGCTTCCATGCTGGTCAGCACCGTCACCGCGATCAGCAGCGGCCGTTGGCTGTACGGCGCCAGCGCCTCGCGCGCCGCTTCCATCATCCGGCGGCCGCCGGAGGCGTGCACATTGACCATCCAGACGCCGGCTTCCGCCGCCGCCTTGCACGCATGGGCCACGGTGTTGGGAATATCATGGAACTTCAAGTCCAGGAACACCTGAAATCCCCTGGCCACCAGGCTTTCCACCAAGCTGCGGCCGGAGGACGTGAACAACTCCTTGCCCACCTTGAGCCGGCACTCGCTTGGGTCCAGACGGCTGGCGAAGCGCAAGGCGCTATCCGCGTCGGCGAAGTCCAAGGCCACGACAACAGGCGAAGTCGGCCGAGCCGCGTCGGCTGCGATCAAAGGGTTCATGCTTGCTCCATTCTTGCCGCCGGAAACTGCCGGCGGCCTGTATTCAAATCAGCGCAGCCGCTCAGGGCGGCTGCACAACTATCTCGATGTCCAAGCCGGCGACACAACGGCGCGGCGAACCTTAAGAACCCGTTGACGATCTGTTGCGCGTCGGCGATACGGCGCTGAAAACACCGTCAAAATGCTCATGCACCACTTGACCATTCCGCTTTTCGCTCGATTTCGCCTTGTCTCGCCTTAACTCACGAGATCGTGAACAGGTCATCAGTTCTAACTAAAACAGAAGTTACTGCGATTCCGTGCGGTTGGCGGTGAACCCCTCCCACTCGCCGCAAGCCGGACAATGCCAGAAGAAGGCGCGCGAGCGGAAATTGCAGCATTTGCAGCGATGCACGCTCAGGCGCTGCGCGTGCTTGAGCACCAGCGCGCGCGCCACTTCCGCGTCCATCCGCCCTTCCGGGCTCAACTCGTCCATCTGCGCCTCGATCAGCCGGTACACGCCGGAGAGGCTGGGACGAGCGTGCACGCCCTCTCGCGCCACTTCCAGCGCCTTCTCCTCACCCTCGTAGGTGGCGATCTTCTGGTACAGCAGATCGGTCAGCTCCAATTGCGGGAAGGTCTTCTGATAGCCGCGCAGCAAGGCGATGCCTTCCAGCGGCTTGTCCATCCGTTCGTAAGCGTCGAACAAGCGCTCGGCAGCCATCGACAGGTATTCGTAGTTCTGTTTCTCGATGTTCTGCCAAGCCGCGATCGCCGCTTCCACATGGCCTCCGGCAAACTCGATGTCGCCCAGGATCAGGCTGGCGCGCACGCATTTGCGGTTGGCGGCGAACGCCTCCTCCACGTAGCGGCGGGCCTGCTCGCTATTGGATTTATACAGCTCGCCCTGAGCCAGCTCGCAGTAGAACTGCGCCACTTCATGCTGGAAGGAGTGCGCGTCGCTGCGCAACTCCTTGGCGGTGGCGATGGCCTTGTGCCAATCGCGGTCCTGCTGGTAGATGTCCAGCAGCTGGCGGCGCGCCGCCAGGCCCATATTGCCGTCCTGCAGCTTGATCAATATTTCTTCCGCCCGGTCCACCAGGCCGGCCTTGCGAAAATCCTGGGCCAGCTCGAAACGCACCGCGTCGCGGTGTTCGGCCGGCAGATCCGGCGCGTCCAGCATGCGCTGATGCAGGCGGATGGCGCGGTCGTTCTCGCCGCGCTTGCGGTACAGTTTGCCCAAGGTATGCTGCAACTCCAGCGCCGACCCTTGCTGGCGGGCCACTTCGGCCAAGGCCGAGGCCGCGATATCGGTCTTGTCCTCCACCAGCGCGTCCAGGCCGCGGAAAAAGCCGGTCGGCACCGCTTTCGCCTGTTTCAGCACCGTGCGCATGTCCACGCGCGCGGCAAACCAACCCAGGCCGAAAAAGGCCGGAAACAATAGCAACCACCACAAATCCAGTTCCAACAGCAATCCTTTCCGGACAAACAACAACAGCCGCTCCCGGGCGGCATCATCAAGAACGGCGAATGGAATCACAGCGGCGCCTAAACGCGGCGCCGGCTCGCTCCGCCGCTCGCGCCAGGCTTAATCGGCGATCGCGTCGCTGGGGTCGCTGATCACCTTGCTGGCGGGGGGACGGTTGCGTAATTCTTTTTTCAATTGAGACAGCTCTTTTCGGCTACGCAGATAATAGCCGAGCGTGGCGAGCAGACCCACCAGGGCGCCAACCACGAAAAACAACAGCAGAAACACAATCAGCGGCGCGGACCAGGACTGGCCGAAGAACAATTTGAATTCAACCGCATGGCTGTTTTGCACGGTGACCGCGATCAGGAATACCAACAGGGCCAATTCAACGATACGAAGCAGGTAACGCATGATCTCGCTCGATTTGTTTGCCGGAGTGCAAGTTTAAACGATAGCCCGGCGCAACCCAAGCTGGAATTTCAGCCGCGCAAAGAAAAAGCGCCGCAAAAAGCAGCGCTTTGGATTCGCTAGACAGGGCTCATGCGCCTAGGCTTCGCTCTGCTCCAACAGGGACAGGTCGACGCGTTCGCGCAATTCTTTGCCCGCCTTGAAATGCGGCACATATTTCTCAGGAACCGAGACGCTGGTGCCCGACTTGGGGTTGCGGCCAATCCGCGGCGGACGGTAGTTCAAATCGAAACTGCCGAAACCGCGGATTTCAATCCGGTTTCCCTGCGCCAGGTTATTGGCCATCGCATCCAAAATGGTTTTGACGGCCAACTCAGCGTCTTTGTAGACCAACTGAGAATTGCGCTCGGCGAGTCGTTCCGACAGCCTAGCGATCAGCTCAGATTTGGTCATGTCTCAATTACTCGTTGGAGCCGGACAGTTTTGCCTTCAGCAGGGCACCCAGATTGGTGGTGCCAGCGGAAGCGCTGTCAACGGACAGGCTCTTCAGAGCAACGTTGTCTTCCTGAGCGTCTTTAGCCTTGATGGACAGGCTGATATTGCGGGACTTGCGGTCCACGGCAATGATCACGGCTTCCACTTCCTCGCCGTCCTTCAGAACGGAGCGAGCGTCTTCCACGCGGTCGCGGGACAGTTCGGAAGCGCGCAGGTAGCCTTCAACATCGGTGTCCAGAGTCACGACGGCGCCTTTGGCGTCAACGGACTTCACGGTGCCCTTAACCAGAGCGCCCTTGTCGTTCATCGCAACGAAGTTGTTGAACGGATCACCTTCCATCTGCTTGATGCCCAGGGAGATGCGTTCTTTTTCAACGTCGATGGACAGAACAACGGCTTCAACCTCGTCGCCCTTCTTGAACTTGCGCACGGCTTCTTCGCCGGCTTCGTTCCAAGACAGGTCGGACAGGTGAACCAGGCCGTCGATGCCGCCCGGCAGGCCAACGAACACGCCGAAGTCGGTGATGGACTTGATCGCGCCCTTCAGCTTGTCGCCTTTGTGGAAGTTGTCGGCAAACTCGTTCCACGGGTTGGCCAGGCACTGCTTCATGCCCAAGGAGATACGACGACGGTCTTCGTCGATTTCCAGGATCATGACTTCCACTTCGTCGCCAACCTGAACAACCTTGGACGGGTGTACGTTCTTGTTGGTCCAGTCCATTTCGGACACGTGCACCAGGCCTTCGATGCCTTGTTCGATTTCCACGAACGCGCCGTAGTCGGTCAGGTTGGTCACCTTGCCGAACAGACGGGTGCCGGACGGGTAGCGGCGGGACAGGCCCACCCACGGATCTTCGCCCAGTTGCTTCAGACCCAGGGATACGCGGTTCTTCTCTTGGTCGAACTTCAGTACCTTGGCTTCCACTTCGTCGCCCACGGCCAGAACTTCGGACGGGTGCTTCACGCGGCGCCATGCCAGGTCGGTGATGTGCAGCAGGCCATCGATGCCGCCCAGGTCAACGAACGCACCGTAGTCGGTGATGTTCTTGACGATACCCTTGATGATGGCGCCCTCTTTCAGGGTTTCCAGCAGAGCTTTGCGCTCTTCGCCCAGGGTTTCTTCCAGCACGGAGCGACGGGACACAACCACGTTGTTGCGCTTGCGATCCAGCTTGATGACCTTGAATTCGATCTGTTTGTTTTCGTACGGGGTGGTGTCTTTCACCGGACGCACGTCAACCAGGGAACCCGGCAGGAAGGCGCGGATGCCGTTGACCATAACGGTCAGGCCGCCTTTGACCTTGCCGCTGATCAGACCGGACAGGATCTTGCCGGTTTCCAGAGCCTCTTCCAGCTCCACCCAAGCGGCCAGGCGCTTGGCTTTTTCGCGGGACAGCTTGGTTTCGCCAAAGCCGTTTTCCAGCGCATCAATGGCAACGGTAACGAAGTCGCCGATGGCTACTTCGACCACGCCTTGGTCGTTCTTGAATTCTTCAGCCGGGATCAGGGACTCGGACTTGAGGCCTGCGTTCACGGTTACAAAGTTGGAATCAACTGCCACCACTTCGGCAGTGATCACCTCGCCCACGCGCATGTCGTGAAGGGTCAGGCTTTCCTCAAACAGCTGAGCGAAGTTTTCCATGGAGAGGGTAGTCATCAAGCGTACTCTCGGTGCGCGCCTTGCGGCGTGCGGGTTAGGGTTGCACAACCGGGTTTATTGCCTTGCAGCATTTTCACCCGACAAAAAAATCATAGGCCGGAGACCTGTCTTTCCTCGAACCAGCGCAGAACCTGTGCGACCGCCTGGTCGATGGTCAGCTCCGTGGTGTCGAGCAAAAAGGCGTCCGGCTCCTGGCGCAGCGGCGCTACCGGCCGGGCGGCATCGCGCGCGTCCCGATCGATAATGTCCTGCAGAATCCGTGGGAGATTAGCAGAATCTCCCTTGCCGATCAACTGCTTATAGCGGCGATCAGCCCGTTCCTCGGCGCTGGCCGTCAAAAACACCTTCAAGGTGGCGGCGGGAAACACCACCGAACCCATGTCGCGGCCGTCCGTCACCAGGCCGGGCAATTGGCAGAAATCGCGCTGGCGCTGCAACAGTGCGGCGCGCACCGCCGGCAGCGCGCCCACCTTGGACGCGCCGATGCCAATTTCCTCGCTGCGGATCGCCGCGCTGGCGTCGTTGCTCTCCAGCCACACCGCCCCGTCTGCGAACTCCACCGGCAGCCCCGCGGCGGCGGCGGCCAGGCCAGGCTCGTCGTCCCAGGCTATGTTGTGGCGCTGCGCGAACAAGGCCAGCAGGCGGTAGAGCGAGCCCGAATCCAGATAATGAAAACCCAGCCGCGCGGCGACCAGGGCGGCGACGGTGCCCTTGCCCGAGGCGGACGGGCCGTCGATGGCGATGACAGGTGCGGTCATGTACAGACAATGTCCTTGCAGAAATTCTCGCAGGCCGCCGCGACGGGCAACCAGCCAAACTGGCGATTTTATCTCAAGCCGCGGGCCGGCACAGCAAGATTCTACGGCTTGCGCGCCGTAGCCGCGCGGCAACGCGGGGTTTGCGCAAAGGCCTTGCTGGCGGTTACATTGTCCGACGGGCGCCGCGGCGCCCTCCGCCAATCCCAAAGAACACAAGATCCCGAACCGCCATGGAACAACTGCACCTCGCCCCCGTCCGACGCCTGTCCGGCGCCATCAAGCTGCCCGGCTCCAAAAGCATCTCCAACCGCACCCTACTGCTGACCGCGCTGGGCAGCGGGAGCACCTTGGTGCGCGACCTGCTGGATTCGGACGATATCCGTCACATGCTGGCGGCGCTGAAACTGCTGGGGGTGGAGATCGAGCAAATAGGCGACAGCCGCGATTTCCGCGTGCAGGGCGTGGGCGGCGAATTTCCGGTCAAAAGCGCGGACCTGTTCCTCGGCAACGCCGGCACCGCTTTCCGCCCCCTGACCGCCGCGCTGGCGCTGATGCAGGGGAATTATCAACTCAGCGGCGTGCCGCGCATGCATGAGCGGCCGATCGGCGACTTGGTGGACGCGCTGCGCGTGGCCGGCGCCCAGATCCAATATCAGGGCCAGCCCGGCTATCCGCCGCTGGCCATCGCTCCGGCGCGGCTGGAAGCCGGCCGCCCGATTCCGGTCAAGGGCAATGTGTCCAGCCAGTTCCTCACCGCCCTGTTGATGGCGCTGCCGCTGACCGGGGAAACCGCGGTCATCGAAGTCAGCGGCGAGCTGATCTCCAAGCCTTATATCGAAATCACCCTCAACCTGATGGCGCGCTTCGGCGTGCGGGTTGAGCGCGACGGCTGGCGGCGCTTCACCATCCCCGGCGGACAGACTTACATCTCCCCGGGCGAAGTTCACGTGGAAGGCGACGCTTCCAGCGCGTCCTACTTCCTCGCCGCTGGCGCGCTGGCGGGCGGCCCGGTACGAGTGGAGGGCGTGGGCGCGGACAGCATTCAGGGCGACGTCAAGTTCGCCGACGCGCTGCGTCTGATGGGCGCAGAAGTCAACATGGGGCCCAACTGGATAGAGGCCAGCGCCAGTCTCCCGCTCAAGGCGATAGACGCCGACTTCAACCACATTCCGGACGCGGCGATGACCTTGGCGGTGGCCGCTCTGGCCGCCGACGGCACCAGCACGCTGCGCAATATCGAGAGCTGGCGCGTCAAGGAAACCGACCGTCTGAGCGCGATGGCCGCCGAGCTGCGCAAAGTGGGCGCCGTGGTGGAGGAAGGCCAGGACTACATCCGCATCACCCCGCCTGCTTCCTTGACGCCGAACGCCGAAATCGACACTTACGACGATCACCGGATGGCGATGTGCTTCTCGCTGATTTCGCTGTTGGGCGCCCCCGTAACCATCAACGACCCCAAGTGCGTGGCCAAGACCTTCCCTGATTATTTTGACGCGCTGGCCGCGCTGCGCGGCCAGGAATAAACGCCGCAGCGCCCTGACCCAGCCCCGCCCCAGCGGGGCTTTGTTTTGTTCGTCGCTTGCGTCTTGCCCACCGATAAAACACAATATATAGATCAAAAACAAACATAGCATCTACATAATGGAAAACTTCTTCGCTCTTCGCCGCCACTTCATGAGCCAGTTCGACATTCCCAGCCCGCAGCGACCGCAATGGCAGCCGCAACAATTGGCAATGTGGGAAACCATGCTGGACGAAGAACTGGCGGAGTTCCAACAGGCGCTGGCCGATTACAAACGCCAGGACGGCGACGAAGCGGAGCGCGCTCGGCGAATGGCGGAGTTGCTGGCCGAAGGCGTGGACGTGCTCAATGTGCTCAGCGGCCTATTGATGTCGCAAGGCCTGCCGCTGGAGGACATGGCACGGGAAATCCACGCCGCCAATATGCGCAAATGCGTGGACGGCAAGATTGTGCGCCGCGAGGACGGCAAGGTGCTGAAGCCGGACGGCTGGCGGCCGGCCGACAAGGAGGGGGTGATACGCCGGGCGCTGGAATCCTGAGAACTGGCTCAAAGTCACGCGAGCAAGAGCGAGACCAGGCGAAACCGGCTGAGAAAACGGAATGGTCGAGTGGTACATCAGTATTTCGAAGGGGTTTTCAACGTGGTATCGCCGACGCGCAGCAGACAATGAACAGGTTCTGAGAACCTGCTTACGATCCGCTGCGCCTCAGCGCTACCACGTTCAGCAATCGCGGCGCGCGAACAGCCTGGCGATGCCGTGATAATGCGGCTGGCCATGACCGACGTCCAGCGCATACTCCTCCTGATAAGCCAACAGGCTCAGCGCGGAAAACTGACGGCGCAGTTCTCCCGATTGGTAGTAATGCTTGACGTAGGAAGCCGTCTCGCTGGCCACCCGGCCTTGGGCGTCACAGCCCGGATCGTCCACCATGAACACCGACACGAACAGATAGCCGCCCGGCTCCAACGCGGCGGTCATCTGGCGCGCCAACGCCTCGCCCTCGTCCGCGCTCAGGTGATCCAGCGAGGTATTGGCCACGATCAGCCGGTAACGCCCCGGCTCCAATTCCAGCCCGGCCAGATCCGCCACTCGCCCCCCCACGTTCAACCTGCGCCCGTCCGCCGCCTCGCCCAGGCTCGCTATCGCTTCCGCGGAACCATCCACCCCCGTCATCGCGAAGCCTCGCTGGGCCAGATACAAGGCGTTGCGGCCCTGACCGCAGCCTAGGTCCAAGCCCTCGCCGCCGCCCGTCACATGATATTTTTCCAGATACTGGACCAAGGACGGAGACGGCTTGTCCCCGTAAAAAGACGTGCTCGAACGATACACGCCGTCGAATCCCGCTGCTGTCATGATGCTGCCCCCGCTCTCGGCTGCCCGCCTGATCAGCCCATCGCGGCCGAATCTGTCGTTCGGACTGCCTGTACGATAGGCCACCTATCCTTTTGGACAGCATAGACAATGTCTGCAGCAAGAACATCACTATCGATTTAGCTATTCATCAAATCATTTGCGGCAGCGCATGCAACGATTGCGCCGGCAGCATTTCCAGCAGCAGCCAGATCGCCGTCACCGCCAGCATCGCCGCCATGCTGCAATTGAAAGCCCGCAAGCGACGGGGCGAAGCCAGGAAGCGGCGGGCAGCCACGCCGGAGCCCGCCCACAAGGCAATGCACGGCAGGCCGATGATGAAAGTCAGAGCCGCAAACAGCAGGCCGGCATGCCAGGCGTTCATCTTGGCCGGCAAAAACACCATCGCGATATTGAAGCCCATCAGCCACACCTTGGGATTCAACCAGTTGAACAGCACCCCGCCCCAAAAGCCCATCGGCGCGCCGCCAGCCTCCCCGCTGGCTGGCGCCGAGCGCGCCATGCCCCAAGACAGCCACAACAGGTAGAGACAACCGGCCATCGCCAGGTAAAGCTGCACCGAGGCGATGACGGAGATCAAGCTGCCCAGGAACACCGTCAACAAGCCCACCTGCACCGACAAGCCCAACGACATGCCCAGCAATGCCGGCACCGTGCGGGAAAAGCCATGATTGACCCCGGACGAGGCCAACACCAGATTGTTTGGCCCCGGCGTGATCGACATCACCAACAGATAAGTCACCAACGCAACAAAGTTCATTACGGCTCCAAGCCATAACCAGCAGCCGGACAATCCGGACGCGGTTTGTTTTCAATGGTGGCCATGATAACGCCGGGCCGGCGCTGAATACAGATTCAGAAAAATTGAATTGAAACCATAACAGTTTTACAATTTCAAAACTGTTATGGTCGTTTTTACGGAAAATTGTACCGATGGCGATCTTCACATCTGTCAGCGAGGCCTCTGCATGAGCGACGAACCCCTATATCAGCAGCTAGTCAACGAGTGGATCACCCTGATCCAGACCGGCGTGGTGCAGCCCGGCGAACGGCTGCCCTCGGTACGCAAGGCCTGCGAAATGCACAAGGTCAGCCCGTCCACCATCCTGCTGACTTACCGCACCCTGGAGGACCGCGGTCTGATTGAGGCGCGGCCGCAATCCGGCTTCTACGTCAAATCCGCCGCCACCCTGCCCTTGCCGCGCATGCGCCGGCAAAGCGCCGCCCATCACGCAGGCGAAGTGGTGGATCAAATCGAAGCGGTGATGACGGCGCAAACCCGGGAAGACTTCATCGACCTGTCGCTGGCCAGCCCGCGCGGCAGCGATTTCTACCCCACCACCCGCTTCAAGCACATCATGGGACGGCTGCTGCGCCAGCATCCGGAACTGACCACCGATTACCCCTTCCCGCCCGGCTCGGAACGCTTGCGCCGCCAGATCGCCCAGCGCGCGGTCAGTTGGGGCTGCGTGCTGGCGGCCGAGGACCTGGTGATCACCAATGGCTGCACCGAGGCGCTGCAACTGGCGCTACGCGCCTGCTGCAAGTCGGGCGATACCGTGGGGCTGGAATCGCCCACCTATTTCGCGCTGCTTCCCACGCTGAAAAACCTGGGCTTGAGCGTGATCGAGATTCCCACCCATCCGGCCACCGGCCTGTCGCTGGACGCGCTGGAATTGCTGTTATCGGAGAAACGGCTGAACGCCGTCGTGGCCATGCCCACCGTGCACAACCCGCTGGGCTGCACCATGCCGGCCGAGGCCAAACAAAGGCTGGCGGCGCTGGTCAACGAACATCAGGTGCCCTTGATCGAGGACGTGCCGCACGCCGACCTGCACTACGACGGCGCCACCCCGGACGCGGTCAAGGCCTACGACCGCGACGGCTGGGTGTTGCTGTGCTCCAGCTACAGCAAGACTCTGGCGCCGGGCTTTCGCATCGGCTGGATCGCCCCCGGGCGCTTTTTGCGCGAAGTGACGCGGCTGAAGTTCGCCAGTTCGCTGGCCCAGCCGCGGCTATTGGAGGAAACGCTGGCGGAATACCTGGAAACCGGCGGCTACGACCACCACCTGCGGCTGATCCGTCGCCATTTCATGAGCCAGATGGAGCGGCTGCGCGGCACCGTCGCCAGCTGTTTTCCTGCCCAGACAAGAGCCACCTCACCGTCCGGCGGCTGCCTGCTGTGGGTGGAGTTGCCCAGCGGGGTGGACACCATGGAGCTGTTCCAGACGGCGCTGGCCGAACGCATCACCGTCGCGCCCGGCACGCTGTACTCGGCCAAGGGCCGTTACCGCAACTGCGTGCGCCTGTCCTGCTGCTATCCGTGGAACCCGGCATACGAACGCGCCTTGCGGCGCGTGGGGGAATTGGCGGGAGAGATGGCCGATTAATCAAGCTGGACGGCCGCTCCGCGGCGGCTGGCCCCGCACGGCGGCGCGCGAGGAGGACGGCGCCGAGGACGGAGCGACCGCCGGCGCATGCAGCGGCGCGGACGCCGGCGGCGCGGCCTGCGTCGGCAGCGGGCCGCCCGGCTCGCGGCCGGCCGGTTCACGCGCAAACTGGGTGTCGTCGGTCTTGCCCGGCGATAACCAGCGCACCGCGGTCAAGTCTCCGTCCACCTTGGCCTTGGCCTGATCCTTGCAAGTCAGGCACACCGGCACGCCCTTGCGCGCCTTCAAGGCTTGATCCACCCGCGCGCCGTACACCACCGAGGATTTCTGCTTCTGCCAGGCCAGCAGCGTTTCGGCCAGCATCGGGAAAGAAGGATCGTCCTGCTTGTAGTGGTTGCGGTAAGCGGTCAGCCACAGTTCGCCGGCGGCGTCCTGATTCAGCAATACGGTTTGATAAGCCACCGTGACCGCGTCGCCTCGGGTAACGGTTTTGGACAAGGACAAGGCGTCGTCGTTTTTCATGCGCACGCAGCCATGGCTGCGAAAACCCGGCACCGAACCGGGCGCGTTGGTGCCGTGAAATCCCAGCCCCAGCTTGGCCTCGCCAAAACGGATGAAAACCGGCCCCAGCGGGTTATTGGGCCCCGGCGGCACCACGGTCTGCACTTCCTTGCCGTTGCGGCGCATTTCTTCCTGAATGGAACGCGGCACATGCCAGGCCGGCGCCTTGTAAATGCCGGTAATGTCGAAGCTGCCGGTGGGGGTCTGGGTCAACATCTTGCCCACCGCCACCGGATAGATTTTGGACAGCCTGCCGTCCTGATACTGGAACAACCTGGCTTGCGGCAAATTGAGCACCAAATGCAGACCGGTGGGGCTGACTTGCACATCAGGTTCGGGAATCACCGCCGCGCCGACACCCGTCGCCGCGCTCAATCCCAACACACCCAACAGCCCAAAACATCGCTTCAACATACCGCACCATATTTGATATCACTATTGTTCGATTCTAACAGAAAGCGGGGAAAAGCAAGATTCTGACTATTACCAAGCGCCTGGCGCCACCCGGGCCGTCGCTGATATTGCCGGTGTTACGCCAGCATAGTCGGCTTTGGCTCAAAGTTCCGGCCAATACGCCAAGGTCCAGGCCGCCGCGTACAGACCAAAACCAAAACTCGCATGCGCCACAAGACTGCGACGTCCCCCGCCCTAGGCGATGGCCGCCTTGCGAGTTCGCGGCCTGGGAGCCTGTTTACGATCTGCTGCTTACGATCTGCTGCGCGCCGGTTGAGGCATTGTGTGGTGGTGCCGTCTTCGAAATGCTCATGCCACATCGACATTCCGCTTTCCCAGCCGCTTTCCGCAATGGAAGGCCGCTGGGCTGGAGGTGGAAACCGGCGCGACGGCCGGCGCCGACAAAAAACCCCTGCGCGCCGCCGGATAATTTGAGAAAATCGCCGCTTTCCGTTTGATTTTCCAAGCAACACCATGACGCACAAACAGACTATCGCTCAGGTCGAATCGCTGGACCACGAAGGCCGGGGAGTCGCCCACGTCGATGGCAAGACCATCTTCATCGATGGCGCGCTGCCGTATGAAACCGTGGTCTACAGCGCCTATCGCAAGAAGTCGTCCTACGAAAACGCCAACACCAGCCAAGTGCTGAAGGAAAGCTTCCTGCGCACGCAGCCGCGCTGTCCGCATTACGGCACCTGCGGCGGCTGTTCGATGCAACATGTGGAGTTCTCCGCCCAAGTGGCGGTCAAGCAGAGGGTGCTGGAAGACAATCTGGCCCGCATCGGCCGGGTCAAGCCGCAACAGGTGCTGACGCCCATCGCCGGCCCCGCCTGGCATTACCGCCACCGCGCGCGGATGTCGGCGCGGCTGGTGGAGAAAAAGGGCGGCGTGCTGGTGGGCTTCCACGAGAAGCGCTCCACCTACATCACCGACATGAGCGAATGCCACATTCTGCCGCGTCATATCTCGGACCTGATCGTGCCGCTGCGCGAGATGATCTACAAGCTGTCGATCAACAACCGCATGCCTCAGGTGGAGCTGGCGGTGGGCGACAGGGTGGATATCCTGGTGTTCCGCAATATGGAAGCCATCAACGACGCCGATCACGCCCTGCTGCGCGCCTTCTCCGACACCCACGGCAGCAAGGAGCGTCCGCTGCAGATGTGGCTGCAACCCAAGGGCCCGGATACCTGCTACCCGGTCTACCCGCTGGACGCGCCCAAGCTGACTTACAGCCTGCCGGAATACCGCGTGGAGATGCCCTACTATCCCACCGAGTTCACCCAGGTGAACCCGGATATCAACGCGGTGATGGTGGCGCGCGCGCTGAAATTCCTGGACCCGCAGCCGGACGAACGCATCGCCGACATGTTCTGCGGCATCGGCAACTTCACCCTGCCCATCGCCCGCTCCGGCGCCCAGGTGCACGGCATGGAAGGCAGCCAGGCCCTGGTCAAGCGCGCGGTGGAAAACGCCACCCACAACGGCCTGCAGGACAAGGTCAGCTATGAAATGGCCAATTTGTTCGAAGTCACCGAGGAATCCTTCGCCGCGCTCGGCAAGTTCGACAAGATGCTGGTGGACCCGCCGCGCGACGGCGCGGTGCAGTTGCTGAAAGCCATCACAGAGGACACCGCGCCCAAGCGCATCGTCTACGTGTCCTGTAACCCGGCCACGCTGGCGCGCGACGCCAATGTGCTGGTGCACACCAAGGGCTACACGCTGAAAGCCGCCGGCATCATCAATATGTTCCCGCACACCGCCCATGTGGAATCCGTGGCCTGGTTCGAAAAAACCGGCCCGTGCAAGAGCCGCAGCGAAATCGCCGCGATCGAGGCCGCCGAAGAAGCCGAGCGCGAAGCGGTGAAGGCCGCCCAGCGCGCGGAGGCGGCGGCGGAAGCCGCCAAGAAAGAGCGCGAACTGGCGGAAAAGGCGGCGGCCAAGCAAGCTCGCCGCGATTATTATTTTGCCGAGCAAGCTCGTCGCGAAGCGGAACAGCAAGCGCAGTAGCGTGGCATGAAACAAGCCTCCGGCCTTGGCCGGGGGCTTTATTTTTGCCGTCGCCGCGCAGCTTGTTTGATCAAACCGGCTGGTTTGCGACGACGGATAAGCGCACAGTGACGGACGAATGCTTTTTACATGGAAGCGAAAATGGCTTCATGTCAAAATTCATCGTTCGCCTAGTCGTTAACACCAAGCACACACAGCGGGCGCGCCCGCCAAACGTCGCCGTTCCTGCCTGAAGGACGGCCCATCAAGGCAATAAATATGCACATACTTCAATTCGTCTTCGGACTGCTGGTTGTCTTCCTGCTGACCCAAGTGGTGGCGCGCGATCGCAAAAACATCAAGATCCGCTACGTGCTGCAACTGATCGTGGTGGAGCTGGCGCTGGCCTACTTCCTGTTGCACTCCAGCTATGGCCTGAGCCTGGTGGGCGGCGTGGCCGGCGTGTTCGACAAATTGATGAGCTACGCAGGCGAAGGCACCAACTTCGTGTTTGGCGGCCTGCTCAATCAGGGCGAATTCAGCTTCTTCCTCAAGGTGCTGATGCCCATCGTCTACATCTCGGTGCTGATCGGCATCCTGCAGCACATCCGCGTGCTGCCCTGGGTGATACGCGGCATCGGCTGGGTGCTGGCCAAGATCAGCGGCATGGGCAAGATCGAATCCTTCAACGCCGTGGGTTCCATGATCGTGGGTCAATCCGAGAACTTCATCGCCTACAAGAACATCATCGGCAGCTTCTCGGAAAAGCGCATGTACACGCTGGCCGCCACCGCGATGTCCACGGTGTCGATGTCCATCGTCGGCTCCTATATGCAGATCATCCAACCGCGCTTCGTGGTTACCGCGCTGATCCTCAACCTGTTCAGCACCTTCGTCATCCTGTCGCTGATCAACCCCTACGACGCCAGCCGCGACGACGACGAGCTGATCAGCGCGGAAGCCGCCCACCGCATGTCCTTCTTCGAAATGCTGGGCGACTACATCATGGCCGGCTTCAAGATCGCCGTGATCGTCGGCGCGATGCTGATCGGCTTCATCGCGCTGATCACCACCGTCAACCACATCTTCGACGCTGTGTTCGGCGTGAACTTCCAATACGTGCTGGGCTATGTGTTCTACCCCTTCGCCTGGCTGATGGGCATCCCGGCCGCCGACATCATGCCGGCCAGCAGCATCATGGCCACCAAATTGGTGACCAATGAATTCGTGGCGATGATGGAATTGAAAAAGCTCACCGCCCAGCTGTCGGAATACACCATCGGCGTGATTTCCATCTTCCTGGTGTCCTTCGCCAACTTCAGCTCCATCGGCATCATCGCCGGCGCGGTCAAGGGCCTGGACGAGGAGCGCGGCAATATGGTGTCCCGCTTTGGCCTGAAACTGGTGTACGGCTCCACCCTGGTCAGCATTCTGTCCGCGCTGATCGGCGGCCTGGTACTGTAAGCCCAACCGTACTCCGCCAGCAGGCCCGGCCAATGCCGGGCCTGTTTTCCTTCCCCTCCGCCGTGTTTGCGCTGAGGCATGAACCCGCCCGCTCAGGCGATAAAAAACCCGGCTTGCACCGGGTTTTTCCATCGCGTATCTATCGCACTCACACCTTGGGCCAGGCAATGGGCCGGTAGTCCGGCAATCCGTCCTTGAACGGCGGAATCCGCTCTCCCTCCATCAAGGGGCGCACATAATCGAGAAAGGCGGGCGTCACGCTGAAACCGTCGGCGCCGATGAACTCCGGCGGCAGCCGCTTCTCCTGATCCCCCACCACCGCCAGCGGCACCTCCTCCACATCCCAGCAATAGGGATGGTTCTGGATGCGCTTGATGCCGGCCATCACCCCGCTTTTGCCGGCCAACAGCCACTCCACCGCCCGCTCGCCCATGATATAGGCCTGGCGCACATCCATGCTGGACCCCAAGTGGCCGCCGGCTCGCTGCAGATAATCCACCTGCGCCACATGCGCGGAAATGCCGCGTTCGCGCAACAGCAGCTGGGCAATCCAGTGACCGGCGCCACCTAATTGCTCATGGCCGTAGACCTCTGATTTCTTGGCTTCGGCGACAAAGCGGCCGTCGGCGTCGGTGATGCCCTCCGCCACAGCGATCGCGCATTGACCGAAGCGCGCCAACCTGTCGTCCACCGCAGCGAGGAAACGCTCGGCGTCGAAAGCCACTTCCGGCAGCAGCAGCAAATGCGGCGCTTCGCGTTCGTTGCGCGCCGCCGCCGCGCAGGCCGCCGCCAGCCAGCCGGTGTGACGGCCCATGGTTTCCATGATGAACACCCGGCCCCAGCCCATGCTGGTCATATCCAGGCCCACCTCACGCATCGCGCTGGCCAGGAATTTGGCGGAGGAGCCGTAGCCGGGACTGTTGTCTGTGCCCACCAGGTCGTTGTCTATGGTTTTGGGAATGCCCACCACCTTGAGCGGGTAGCCCATGTGGCGTTCAAATTCCGCCAGCCGTTCGGCGCAGCCCAACGAGCCGTTGCCGCCGTTGACCAGCAGATAATGGATGTCATGCCGGGCCAGAACCTCGCGCAGCCGTCTCCAGTCGTCGCCGGCCTCGGCGAAGCTCCCTATCATCCGCCGGCTGACGCCGAAGCTGCCGCCAGGCATGAAGGCCAGTTGGGCGATGGCCTCGTCCGATACCGCGTCGGTATCGCACAAACGGTCCTCCAGCAAGCCGGCCAGACCGTCGAAAGCGCCGTACATCGACAGGCCGCGCTTGCGCGCGGTTTCTATCGCGCCCTGCGCGGAAGCGTTCAACACCGCAGTCGGACCGCCCGACTGCAAATATACGGCACGGGGTTTGGACATCATCGCCACCTGGAGAAATGGAGAATCAAACGGCGCGGCGCGCGGCCGGGCCGGGAATACCACAAACATACCACTGGCCGGAAAGCCGCCTCAAGCGGGACGGTGCCGCCATTCTCCATTTCCTTGACCAACGGCAAATCCGCGCGCAAGTTGCCGCCGCGCTACAGACGGCGGGCAGGCCCCGCTTCCTTTGGCGCCGGAAAATTCGATTCCACAATGACTTTCAGGAACTGAATTAATTTTTCACTTACAAAAACAATTGGATAGACTATTTTTCGGCGACCGCCGCCGGCTTGCGCCATGACCACCCTGCCCCCAAAGCTCATCGCCGCCATCGACGGCGTCGCCATGGAGTACATCGCCGTCGGCGACTCGACGCCGCCCATCGTGTTGATCAACGATGCCGGCGCGCCGATGGAAAGCTGGTACAAAGTGCTGCCGGGGCTGGAAGCGCTCAGCGGCGTGTTCGCCTACAACCGCTGCGGCATCGGCAACAGCGGCAACACTCGCGAAGCTCAGACCAGCGCCGCGATGATGGAAACCTTGCGCGCGCTGCTGTTCAAGGCCGGCCTGACCCCACCCTATGTGCTGGTGGCCCATGCGCTGGGCAGCCTGATCGCCAATCTGTTCGCCCGCAGCTACGCCGGCGAAGTGGCCGCCGCCGTATTGCTGGACGCCGCGACGCCGGAAGACATCAGCGCGCTGGACGCGCGCCGGGGGCGGCTGGGCCAGTTGATGCGCCGGGCCTTGGACTTGGCTCAGGACCGCGATACCCTGAACGAAACCGGGCACCTCAGACGCAGCGCGGAGCAGATCGCCGAAGCGCCGCCCTTCCCCGACATCCCCCTGTGCGTGATCAGCGGCGGCGCGCCAAGCTTGTCCTGGCTAACCCCCAGAGCGGTGCTGGACGCGCGCGCCGAAGGCCAGCGCCGGCTGGCGGCATTGTCGCCGCGCGGCCGCCACGTCATCGCCGCCCGCAGCAGCCATTTTCCACAGCTCTCCGAGCCAGAGCGGGTTGTCTCCGCGGTGCGCGACGCGCTGGCCGCCATCGCCGCAAGCTGAAAAACCGCACCGTGGCCGCCTCTGCGAGCGGTTCGTCAACGCGTCACAAGCACTTGAAGTAATAAGCGGTGGGATGCAGACGCCCGTCCGGGCTGGCGGCGTAATCCGGGATCTCCCCGCTCTTGCTCCAGCCCAGTTTGCGGTAGACCTCTTCCGCGCCGGAGCCGGCCTCGGTATCCAATACCAACAGGCGGATGCCCTGTTTGTGTGCATGATCTTCCAGCGTCGCCATCAATTGGCGCGCCACGCCGCGGCCGCGGCAAGCGGAATGCACCAGCAGTTTCTGCACCTCGGCGCGGTGACGGCCGTTGCCGCGCTGACAAGGCGCCAGCTGCACACAGCCCAACAACGCCTCGTCCTCCTCCGCCAGCCATAATTGCAAGCCCGCGCCCAGCAGCGCGTCCACCTGCGCCCAATAGGCGGCGGCCTCCGATACCCGCAAGGGCGCGAGAAAACCCACTGAAGCGCCGCCGGCCACGCTGTCCGCCAACAAAGCGCTTAAGCGCGAGTAATCGCCGGCCGCCAGCGCCGGTGCGAGTCTGATACGCATCATTTCTGTCTCCCATTGGATCATGGGCATGGACAAGCAGCTTTCATGCCGGCTGCGGCGGACCGTTCACATACGCTGGAATAGATGGGCGTAGCTGCGGCTGACTTCCAGCGGCTCCGCATGGCCGCGCAATTGCAGCAACAGGCCGCGCTGGCCGTCGTCGCGCTTGATCTGTTCGATGGCGTCCACCCGCACCAGGGTGGAACGGTGAATCTGCCAGAATTCGTCCGGGTCCAGCGCCTGCAACAGCTCCTTGATCGGCATGCGGATCAAGGCCTCGCAACCGGCGGTCTGCACCCGGGTATATTTTTCGTCGGACTGAAAGAACAAGACCTCGCTGGTGCTGATCATGCGCAGGCTGTTGCCCACCGAGGCTTTGATCCAGCGGAGGTAGTCCGGCCGCGCCAACTGGCGGCTCAGTTGCTGCAAGGAGGCCTGCCAGTGCGACGGCAGCGCCAATTGCCGCTGCTCCCAGCGCTGACGCGTGCGCAGCAGCCGCTCGTCCTCCACCGGCTTGAGCAGATAGTCCACCGCGCCTTCCTCGAAGGCCTTGATCGCGTACTGATCGTAGGCGGTGACAAACACCACCGGACACAGTCCGTCGATCTCCATCGCGGCGGCGATGCCGTTCTGCACCGGCATGGTGATATCCAGGAAGGCGAGGTCGGGCCGGTGCTCGCGCACCCGTTCCACCGCCTCGGCGCCGTCATGGGCCTCCGCCACTATCCTCAACTCCGGCCACACTCTCTGCAAGGCCATGCGCAGTTGCTCTCGCATCAGGCGCTCGTCGTCGGCGATCACCGCGCTTAGTTTCGTCATCAATCGCTGTCCTCCGCCAGGCTAGCCGCTCACACCAGCGCGAACGGCAGGGCTATGGTGGCGCGGGTGCCGCCCTCCGGCAACACTTCCAGCTGCAATTGCGCACGCTCGCCGTGCAGCATGGCCAGCCGTTCACGGATATTGCTCAAACCCATGCCCTGCCCAGGCTGCTCCGGAAAACCGACGCCGCTGTCGCTCACCGTCACTAATAATTCGCCGGTCAGCACCTTGGCCCCGATGACGATGTCGCCGCCCTCGGCCTTGGGCTCCAGGCCGTGCTTGATGGCGTTTTCCACCAAAGTTTGCAGCATCATCACCGGAAAGCGCGCATCCAGCAGCGACTCCGGCACCTCCAGCCTCACCCGCAGCCGGTCCTCCATGCGCAACTGCATGATGTCCAGGTAAGCGCGCGAAAGCTCCAGTTGCTGGCCAAGACTGGTTTCCGCTGGAGAATCCCGCCATTCCGGCAGCGAGGAGCGCAGGTAGCGGATCAGCGCCTTCTGCATCAGCAAGGCGCGCTCCGGCGCGGTTTCCATCAATTGGCACACCGAGGACAAAGTATTGAACAGGAAGTGCGGCTCGATCTGCGCCTGCAGCGCCCCCATTCGCGCTTCCGCCAACTGGCGTTGCAGCGCCTCCACCTCGGCCAGTTCCTCCGCCTGCTGGCTGCGAACCACCGCCTCGTCCGCGCGCAGCTCCGCCCGACGCTTGCCACCGGCCACGATCTTGACGACGCAGACAGCCACGCCCAGGAAAAAGGCCAGCACCGGCACTCCGATGATGCCGCCCATGATCAGCCCCAGGAAGCAGATCAGCAGCAGCCGCCCCCAGCCGACGATGGCCAGCCAATCGAAAAACAGCCACCAGTAGATGGAGGCCTTGTGGCTGACGAGGTCAATGCCCGCCAGCGCCTCCGCATGTCTTTGCCTATCCATGATACGCCCCCCGGTCTTGCTTCATTTCTTCCTCGGTCCTCTCCGTCAGCGCCGCCGGTTTCGACGGTTTCGGCGCAACGCAGGCCTTGACCAGGAAGGACATCAGTATCAAAAAAACCACGGCACCGCTCAGCGCCAGCACGCCGCTCAAAATCAAGGCCAGCAGGGAGATCAGCGCCAGCCGCCCCCAGCCAAGCCCGGCCAGCCAGTCTACATAAAGCCGCCAGTAAATGGCGATCTTGTGCTTGACGCCGCTCAGTCCATCCAAAGCTTCCGCGTGTTTTTCCCGGTCCATGTCTAGCTCCTAGTGATGCGTTGTGGTTAACGCTGCTCACTGTAGCCAGCGCCAAACGCGGCCGATAGCGGCTTGCGACGAAACGCCCGGGGCGATGGACGAAACGGCCGAACGGGCGACGAACGGGC
The DNA here is from genome assembly GCF_015291765.1 of Chromobacterium sp. Rain0013. NCBI lineage: Bacteria > Pseudomonadati > Pseudomonadota > Betaproteobacteria > Neisseriales > Chromobacteriaceae > Chromobacterium > Chromobacterium sp. Rain0013. The sequence continues at coordinate 2,396,535 of NZ_CP031514.1, read as the reverse complement.
GGCGTTTTTAACGCCGCCCTTCACGTTACAAGCCTAGCTCCCGTTCCAAGGCGCCCATCTCCCGCCGCCATTGCTGCTGCAATTGCGGCTTCTGATGCTTGGGCTTGCGCGCAAGGTCCGCGCTCAACAGCGCCTCTAGCTGATACAAGCGCTCCAACTGCCGCTCCGCTCCGCTTGGGGCGGGCGCTTCTCCCGCTGTCGGCGGCGGCTCGGTCGCGGCCGCGACAGCCGGCGGGCTGAACAGCTGGGCGTAGGCGCCGGCGGCGTCCGGCCACTCTCGCAGCCGGCCGTCGCTGACCACCCAGAAGCGGTTGCACGATTGCTCGATCAGCTCGCGGTCGTGCGACACCAAGAGGAAACCGCCGGCAAAACCAGCCAGCTCCTCGGCCAGCTCGCGCTTGCCGTCCAGATCAAGATGGTTGGTCGGCTCGTCCAGCCACAACAGGTGGTAGCTGGCCAGCGACAGCGCCAGGAACAACAGCCGCGCGCGCTCCCCGCCACTGAGGGTGGCCACGGTCTGGCCGTGGCGCGCATAGGCGAAACCGGCGGAAATCAGCGCCTGCCTCCGCTCCGCGTCGCTCAGCGGCGCGAACGGATACAGCGCGTCCGGCAGCGTAGCCGCGTCGTCCAGCCGGCGCAGCGACTGGTCGTAATAAGCGATGCGCGCCGCCGGATGCGGCCTCCAACCAGCGCCGGCCTCGCCTTGCAGCCAGTCCCGCCAACACTGGCGCAGCAAAGACGACTTGCCCGCGCCGTTGGCGCCGAGCAGGGCGACTTTGTCGCCGCTGCGCAAGCTCAACTCGTCGGCCTCGAACAGCGTTGGAAGGCCCGGCGCGGCGCGCACCCGCAGGCCTTCGAAGACCTGCAAGCGGTCCGCAGCCAAGGGCAGGCCTTGCAGCCGCAAGCGCCATGGGCTGCCGCGGCTGACGAAGGCTTGCTCCTCCTTCAGCCTCTCCACCCGCTTCTGCATGGACTTGGCCTTGCGCACCAGTTTTTCATTGTCGTGCTCGCGGCCCCAGACCGCCAGGCGCTTGCTGCTGACGGTCAGGCGGTCGATTTCTTTTTGCTCGCCGGCGCGCCGCGCGCGAGCGGCGTCGTCGGCCTCCGCCAGCGCGGCCCGCGCCTGGCTACACGGCAGTTCAAAGCGGTACAAGCGCTGGTCGCGAAGAATCCAGCTGTGCGAAGTCACGGCGTCCAGCAGCCGCGCGTCGTGGGACACCAGGATGAAGCCGCCCTGCCAGCGGCGCAGAAAGTCTTCCAGCCACAGCAGCGACGGCAGGTCCAGGTGGTTGCTGGGCTCGTCCAGCAGCAATAGATTGGGCTGGCGCAGCACCGCGCGCCCCAGCAGCAGCCGGGTGTGCTGGCCGCCGCTGAGGCTGGCGGCCGGGGTATCGGCCGCGGCCGACAACTCCAGCTCGTCCAGCAGGCTGTCCACCCGCCAATGCTGCTCCGGCTGGCGATCCACCGCCTCCAGCAGCGCCGCGCGCGCGCTTAAGGCCGCCAGCCGCGCCGGCAGGTGTTGCTCCACATATTGCAGCCGGCACAGGCCGGCGTATTGCACCATGCCGGCATTGGCTTCTCGCTGGCCGGCCAACACGCCGAGCAAGCTGCTCTTGCCGCAGCCGTTATGGCCCAGCAGGCCGATGCGGTCGCCCAGTTTTACGGTAAAGGAAAGGTCCTGGAACAGCGGGCCGTGGCCGGCGTCCAGTTGCAAGGATTGCGCGGAAATCAGGGTTGTCATGCTCTTGCTCTCGTTTCTTTGGGACGTGAAAATCCCTGTCAACAGGAGCGCTGGCGACAACATGAGAGTCGGAAAAGACTCGGCGAGTAAAACTCGAAATGAAGAGTGGCTTTGCTCCGACCCGGTTATCGCAGCGCGATGGAACTCGGGCAAGAGCCGGCAAATGTGCCATACAAGCGAGCCAACATTTCTGGGCGCGCAAACTGAACCATATTTACCTCCTTTCTTTAATGATGGCGCGGAACCGTTCCACAGTCGGCGCGTTCCGCGTTGTCGCCGTCTCGCTTAGAGGGCACGGCTTCTCTTTCATCCATAGCGGATACAGGCCGGCAGTGTAAACCATGGCCGCCGGTCCGCGCCAGCCGTCCCCGCCCTCCGTCCAAAGCCATATTTCCCGCAATACGGGAATGAAAAACAAAAATCTCCAGGTAATTACCGCCACATGAGAAACCAGGCTTCTTCGGGACAGTCGCAGTAGATAAGGTTAGAAAATCCTAATAAGGACCAGACATGCCCACCCTCAGTTCTTCCTCCGATCGTCTGCTGCAAACCCTGCAACTGGTGGCGGCCTCGCCCCAGCCGCTGAGCGCCAAGGAAATGGCGCGGAGACTGGCCTTGCCGCCGTCCACGCTATACCGCCAGCTAACCCATTTGAGCCAGTGGGGACTGCTGCAGCCCGGCGAGGACGGCGCCTACCACGCCGGCCCGCTGGGCCTGCAGTTGGCGATGGGGTTTCAGCAGCACAACACGCTGGCGGCGCAAGCGCGTCCGGAAATGCAGCGTCTGGCGCGGCTAAGCAATGAAACAGTGGCCTTGATGGTGGCCACCCGCCAGCAGGTGATTTGCATCGAGATGATGGAAAGCCAGCAGACGCTACGCTGCGCCTTCGCCGCCGGCAAGGGGCAGCCGCTGGCGCGCGGAGCGTCGGCGCTGGCCTTGTTGGCCTTCATGCCGGCAGCGCAAAGCCAGGCCTCCCTGGACAGCATGCTGCCGTCGGAGGAACACGAAACCTTGCGCCAGACGCTGGCCGAGGTGCGCCGCCAGGGTTACGCCACCAGCGACAGCGCCATCGACCCCGGCATCTGGGGCGTCAGCGCCCCCTTGCTGCAGGGCCGCCGCAAGCTGCTGGGCGCCTTGACGCTGATGGCGCCCTCCGGACGCGCCCAACGCCGCGCCCAATTGGTGGAGCAAACCCGGCAGGCCGCGCGCAACATCAGCGCTTATCTGGGCTGCGACTGAGCGGCCCCAAACCGAAAGACCGAGCATGACGCAATACACTCCTCCCGCGGCCTGGAGCGGCCGCATCGACGCCGAAGGCGAACTGGCTCGCCGCTGGCATCAACGCGTGCGCCCATGGCAGCCCGGCGCCGCCGCCGGCTTCGCCCTGCTGGGCTTTGCCTGCGATGCCGGCGTGCGCCGCAACCAGGGCCGTCCGGGCGCGGCCGCCGCGCCGCGCGCCATCCGCCGGGCGCTGGCCAACCTGGCCTGGCATCAGCAGCAAACCGCCTACGACGCCGGCGACGTCCATTGCTTGGACGACGAACTGGAAGCCGCTCAGGCCGAATTGGGCCGACAGGTGGCCGGCCTTTTGGACGCCGGCCAGTTCCCCATCGTGCTCGGCGGCGGCCACGAGGTGGCTTACGGCAGCTTTCTTGGGCTGGCCCGTCACCTGGAAACCGCCGGGCGCGCGCCGCGCATTGGCATCGTCAACATCGACGCTCACTTGGACCTGCGCCAAAGCCCGCGCGCCTCCTCCGGCACCCCCTTCGCCCAGATCGCCGCCGACTGCGAGCAACGCGGCTGGTCCTTCCATTACTTGTGCGCCGGCGTGGCGGAAACCGCCAATACCGCCGCGCTGTTCGCCACCGCCCAACAATTGGACGCCCAACTGCTGTTCGACGAAGAGCTGCAACCGTGGCGGCTGGAACAGCCGCTGCAAACGCTGCGGGACTTCATCGCGCCCTGCGACGACCTGTACCTGACCATAGACCTGGACGCGCTGCCGGCGTCGCAAGCGCCCGGCGTCAGCGCGCCGGCGGCGCTGGGCGTGCCCTTGGCCACGCTGGAAACGCTGATCGACGTCCTCCGCGCCAGCGGCAAATTGCGGCTGGCCGATATCGCCGAACTCAACCCAGAGCTGGACCAGGACCAACTGACCGCGCGGACCGCCGCGCGGCTTATACACCGGCTGACGAGGCCCCTCTAAGAACCTGTTCACGATCTGCTGCGCTTCGTGAAGCGTTGCACGGTGAGTACAAGCTCAAATTGCTCATGTACCACTCGTCCATTCCGCTTTTTCGCTCGTTTTCGTCTTGTCTCGCTCTTGCTCGCGAGATCGTGAACAGGCTCTAAAAGATCCGCCAGGCCCAAGGCTTGGCGCAACAAGCCGCGGCACAGCGGCAAACCGCACCTTTGCAAAGGAGAAACCATGCAGCAATGGAAACTGGATTTGATCGCCACCACCGCGCTGGCGGTGACGGCCCTGCTGGCCGGCTACTGGCTCAAGCGCCATGTGCGCTTTTTCGAACGCTTCTGCATCCCGGCTCCGGTGATAGGCGGATTCGCCGTCTCCATCGCCGTCTTGCTGCTGCGCGAGAGCGGCATCGCCGCCGTCAGCTTTGACACCACCTTGCAAACGCCCTTCATGGTGGCCTTCTTCACCACGGTGGGCATAGGCGGCAGCCTGGCGCTGCTGCGCACCGGCGGCAGCGCCCTGCTGATCTATCTGGGCATCTGTTGGGCGCTGGCGGTGTTTCAGAACGTGTTCGGCGCCGGAGCGGCGGCCATGTTCGGCCTGGATCCCACGCTGGGCGTGATGGCGGGCGGGGTGTCGCTGGAAGGCGGCCACGGCGCGGCTGCGGCCTTCGGCCCGATGGCGGAACAACTCGGCACCCAGGGCGCCACCGCGGTGGCGCTGGCCTCCGCCACCTTCGGCCTGATCGCCGGCGGCGTGTTGGGCGGACCGCTGGCCAGCTGGCTGATCCGCCGTCACCAATTGCCGATACAAGCCGAGGCCAGCGCCATGCAAGCGCCGGCTTATCACGATCACGAAGCCAACATTACCGTCAACAGCGACTCCCTGATCTCCTCCATGGGCCTGATATTGGTTTTGATGACCGCCGGCACGCTGATCGCCAGCCAGGTGCAGCAGCGCTGGGACTTCGTGCTACCCGCCTATGTAGGCGCCATGTTCGCCGCCATCGTGTTTCGCAATCTGAACGACCGCGCGCGGCTGGTCCGGCTCAATGCCGCCGCCATTGACGCCATCGCGGACATTTCTCTGGGCGTCTTCCTGACCATGGCGATGATGAGTTTGAAGATCTGGGAGCTGTACGACCTGGCCCTGCCGCTCCTGGGCGTGCTGTCCTTGCAGGTGGTCGCGCTGACGGCGATCAGCGTCTTCATCGCCTTCCGCCTGCTGGGCAAGAACTACGACGCGGCGGTGATGTGCGCCGGCCTGATGGGGCACGGCCTGGGCGCCACGCCCAACGCGGTGGCCAATATGAGCGCGGTGTGCCAAAAGCACGGCGCCACCTCGTACAAGGCTTTCCTGATCATCCCGCTGTGCGGCGCGGTGCTGATAGACTTGGTGGCGATTCCCTTCCACGCCTGGATCATCAACTACCTGCATTGAGGCCCGCCATGACGCTCATCCGCCTGCAAGACTGCCCGCCCAGCCCGTGGAAAAACGGCGGCGGCAGCACTCGGCAATTATTGATCTCCCCCGCCGGGGCCGGCCTGGACGATTTCGACTACCGCGTCAGCCTGGCCAGCGTGGCCAGCGACGGGCCGTTCTCGCGCTTCGATGGGGTGGACCGCCAGCTGTTGATCCTGCAAGGCGCGGGGCTGGAACTGAAACTGGACGGCCGAGACAGCCTGCGGCTGACGCCCGGCGACGCGCCGCTGGCCTTCGCAGGGGAAACTCCGGCGCAAAGCCGGCTGCTGGACGGCCCGCTGACTGATTTCAACGTGATGACGCGGCGCGGCCGCTACCAATCGCGACTGGACTATCTGACAGTGGACGACGCGTTGGAGCTGCGCGCCGATGCCGAGCTGATTTTGCTGCTGGCGCTTGAGGATGGCGCGCAAATCCTGCAAAACGGCCATCTGATGCCGCTGGCGGCCTGGGACGCCGCCGTCGCCCGCCGCGGCGAAACGCTGCGGCTGCACGCCGCGCGGCCGCTCGCGCTATTGCAAGTGGAGTTGGAAGCCATCGCCCCAAGCTGATGCGATCTATAATCATTTAGGTTGTTGAAATAGGCCGATAGGCTTTTTAACTCCCAAGGAGATTCTTATGGCATCACCTGTTTCCTACATTGAGATCGGCGCCGCAGACGCCAGCTCTGTCGGGGTCTTCTTCGCCGAACTCTTCGGCTGGAGCTTCCACCCCATGGGCACGGAAGGCGATGGCTGGTTTCAAGCCGGCTCGATCAAAGCCGGCCTGCACGGAGGCGAAGCCGCGCCACGGATCGATCTCTTTTTTCAGGTGCCGGACCTGGCTGCGGCCGTTGAGCGGGTGCGGGCCTTGGGCGGCCAAGTCGACGGGGGCATAGCGGAAGAGCCGGGCTTCGGCAAGTTCGCACAATGCCATGCGCCGGGCGGCCTGAGCTTTGGCCTGCATCAGCCCGAGGCCTCCTCCACGGCGTCCAGTTCAAGCTAAGAACCTGTTTACGATCTGCTGCGCTTCGTGAAACTTGCCAAGGTGAGTACCACTTCGAAATGCTCATGTACCACGCGTACATTCCGCTTTCTCAGCCGTTTTCGCCTTGTCTCGCTCTTGCTCGCGAGATCGTAAAAACGTTCTGAAGCGGGGCCGTTCCCCGCAGCCTTCAATCCCGTTGGCACACCCGGATCTGATGCCCGTCCGGGTCCAGCGCCACAAAGGTGCGGCCAAAGACTTCGGTGCTCGGCGGCTGCGCGATGCGCAAATCGGGATCGTCGCGCCAGGCTTGATAGAGCTGGTCCACTTCCGCGCCGGATGCCAGCATGATACCGGTTTCAACAAATCTCGGGACATCGGCATCCGGCTCGCCTGCGCCACTCCACAGCGCGAACAAGGCCTCGCCGCCGGCATCAAAGGCGACGTAACGCGGACTAACAAACACCGGCTCGGCAGCGAACAGGCGTCGGTACAGCGCGGTGGAGCGCAGGATGTCGGCAACATAGATCAATTGCAGATTGGGCTTGGGGGCCAGGCTCATGTCTTTCTCCTGAAATGGGTACCGGCCGCGGTCCTCGCCGCCGGACCACGCCAGTCTAAAACCCCCCTGCTGACAACGTGCCGTCAGCAGGGCGCGGTCTTTCCGCGCCCGCGCGCCGACGCCAACAACGCGGCCAGCATCAGTGCCGCCGCCAGGCCGAAGGCGGCGCGCGTGCCGGCGGTCACTTGCGGCGGCGCGGCGGCGCCGATGTCCGCAGCTCCGCAAGCCGCGGCAAATACCGCCCCCATCAAGGACGCGCCAGTAATCAGACCCAAATTGCGCGACAGATTGAGCAAGCCGGACACCAGGCCGCGCTGCCGCGCCGCCGCGCCGGTCAACGCCTGGGTATTGTTGGCGGCCTGGAATACGGCGTAGGCCGCGGTCATCAGCATCAGCGGCAATAAATAACCGGCCAGGCCCAGGCCGGACGGTTGCAGGGCCAGCGCCAACGCGCCGGCGCCTATGCCCGCCAAACCGCAGCGCGTCGCGGTGCCCGAGCCATATCGATCCACCATCCGTCCGGCCGGCACGCCGCTCAAGGCCGCCACCATCGGCCCCACCGACATCGCCAAACCGACGCCGGCGGTGTCCAGCCCCAAACCGCGCGTCAAATAGAAGGGGCCCACCACCAGAGTGGCCATCATCACCGTGGACACCAAGGCGTTGCTAAACAAGCCGGCGGCCAACGCCGGATCGCGCAGCAGGGCCAGGTTCAGCAAGGGCGCGGCGGCCTTGGACTCGGCCCGGACAAAGCCCCCGCAACCGACGGCGGCAGCCAGCAACAAGGCGATGTTGAACGCGCCGAAATGCCCGAGCCCCTGGCCGAACTTCAGAGTCATGGCCAGCGCGTAAGCGGTCAGGGTCAGCGCCAGCCAGCCGCTGCCGACAATGTCGAAACCGGCGCGCTCGGCAACGGAGCCGCGCGCCGACGGCAGCGTGCGCCAGGCCAGCGCGAAAGCCAGCGCTCCCAGCGGAAGCATGAGCCAGAACATCGCGCGCCAGCCGAAACCCGCGATCAGCGCGCCGCCCAGCGACGGCCCCAGCGCGGTGCCGACGGCGGACATGGCGCCCAATAGCCCCATCGCCCGCCCCACTTTGTCGCCAGGCGCGATGTCCGCGACAAAAGCCATGCCTAGAGCCAACATCAACGCCGCGCCGACGCCCTGCAAGGCCCGCCCGGCGATCAGCGCCCAAAACGCCGTGGCCGCGCCGCAGCCGGCCGAAGCCGCGACGAACAGGCAGATGCCCGCCAACAACGCGCGTCGACGACCGAATTGATCACCCAGCCGGCCGGCGTTGACGCTGGCCAGCGTGATCAGCAACAGATACGCCAGCACCACCCATTGCGCCTGCTGGAAACTGACCCGGAAAGCAGCGGCCAGCGCCGGCAGGCCGACATTGGCGACGCTGCCGCCCAGAGACGCCAGCAGAATCGCCAGCGCCAGGCCGGCCAGCGCGGCGGAAGATGTGGAAGATGTGGAAACAGGCATGACGAGGACTCCCCGCCGCGTCCGGCCCCGAAACGCCGGGGCCGTCAACACGGACTCGACACAGGCTACGCCGCCGCCATAGTGGGCGGAAGACGCATGGTTTGCACTGAATAGTTGCGTTTGACGCCATGTATCCTTGTGCTAAGGTGAGGCCATGTCCATGCCCGACCTCAATCTGCTGATCACCCTGGACGCGCTGCTGAGCGAAGGCAGCGTGGCCCGCGCCGCGCAACGCCTGCGGCTCAGCCCCTCCGCGATGAGCCGGGCGCTGGCGCGGCTGCGCGACGTCACCGGCGACCCGCTGCTGGTGCGCGCCGGGCGGGGCCTGACGCCGACGCCGCGCGCGCTGGAGCTGCGCGAGCGGGTGCATGCCTTGGTGCTGGACGCCGAAAGCGCGCTGCGTCCGACCGGGACGCTGCGGCTGGACAGTTTGCAACGCAGCTTCACGCTGCGTTGCAGCGACGGTTTCGCCGAGAACTTCGGACCGCGGCTATTGGAGCGGCTGCAAGGCGAGGCGCCGGGCGTGCGGCTGCACTTTCTGCCCAAGCGCGACAAGGACAACGCGCCGCTGCGCGACGGCGCGGTGGATCTGGACACTGGAGTGGTGGGCCACGAAGCCGGGCCGGAGTTGCGGGTACGCATGCTGTTCCGCGACCGCTTCGTCGGCGCGGTGCGCGCCGGCCACCCGCTGGCGACCGGCCCCATCGACGCCGCCCGCTACGCCGCCGGCCGCCATGTGATGGTGGCCCGCCGCGGCGGACTGCTTGGGCCGGTGGACGAGGCGCTAAGCGCGCAAGGTCTGAGCCGCGATGTCGCGGTTACCGTGGGCGGCTTCGCCACCGCGCTGGCGCTGGCCAGCGCCAGCGACCTGATCGCCACCGTGCCGGAACGTCATACCGGCCGTCTGCGCGCCGGCCTGCACAGTTTCGCGTTGCCGCTGACGGTGGCGGAGATCACCATCTCCATGATCTGGCACCCTCGGCTGGACGCGGACCCTGCGCAGCAATGGCTGCGCGCCTGCGTCAAGGCGGTGTGCGATGAGCAGTTGGCGGCGGAAACCGCCGTTTGAAGCGCGCCACTCTAAGAACCTGTTTACGATCTGCTGCGCGTCGTGGAGCGTTACACGGTGAGTACGGCTTCAAAATGCTCATGTACCGTGTGTACACTCTGCTTTCTCAGCCGCACCGCCTTGTCTCGCCCTAGCTCGCGAGATCGTCAACACGTTCTGAGGGCACAATTATTGACAAGGCTTTACGGGTGATGTCATTGCGTGACTCGACAAATACAATGCTTCTAATGTTGGCTAGCACTTTGATTGTTCAGGATGGTTTTTTGTAGGAATTGGTCCAATTTTGTCGCTCTATACGGGGGAGTCAGCTCATTTGATCAAGCCGCGGCTTGTCTAAAGTGATTAAGCAAGCTGGCTACTCCATTTCTCGCTTCAACGCTGACTCGCTTACTAATCTAGTTGGCAGCCAATCAATTTCTGATAACTCATATTCAGTGAGGTAAAGCATGCGTGGTTTTTATAAGACATTGATCGTCACATCTTTTTGCTTAATTCCGGCAACTTGCTTTTCTTCTGAGAAAGCGGCTCCAATGAAATCAGAGTCATTCGGTTATTATGATTTAAATATTGGCGACTATTCAGCGCCAGAACAACATCACGACCTACCTAAAGAAGGAAACGGTCATATCGAAGTCAACCTGGATCGTAATTTTTCGATTACTTTTCCTGACAACCCCTCGACAGGAGCCTCTTGGGGCTTAAGGATACTTCCTGCGGAATTGATGTTTCTGAGTTCCAGTCACAAACCATCTGATAAATGTGGCGTCGCCAACAATGAGGGAGTACCGCTAGTTGGATGTGGCGGGTTTACAACCTATATATTTAAAGCATTAGAAAAAGGAACCGGGACAATAAAATTTGAGTATGGCCAACAGTGGCGCAAGGATGCCAAAACAGTCATAACTGTAAAAGTCACTGTTAAATAACGGAACAACCCCGAGCGATCATCCCGGCGCCATTCCCTCAGAGCCTGTTCAAAGTCTCGCGAGCAAGGGCGAGACAAGGCGAAAACTAGCGAAAAAGCGGAATGTACAAGTGGTACATGAGCATTTTGAGGATGTTTTCAACGCCGTATCGCCGAAGCGCAGCAGACTTTGAACAGGTTCTCAGAGCCTGTTGACGATCTCCTGAGCCATGGAGCCAGACACGCAAAGTGGATGAACTGCAAGCTAGTATTCAGTTTCCGCTCGCAGTTCTTCCACAGCCGTCGACTCTTTCCCAGCCAGGCGAAGCCAGCCTCAATAATCCAACGTTTGGGCATCACTTTGAACGTAAATCTCGCCCTTCAGATACAGCCTCGCCTGCCCCAGCAAAGCCACTTCCTCGCCTTCCACCCGACACTCCAGGCTGCCGCGGCGCGCGCCGCCCTGGCGCGCCAGCAGCCGGGTCTTGCCCAGTACCCCGGCCCAATACGGGGCTAGCCAGCAGTGCGCCGAGCCGGTGACCGGATCTTCGTCGACCCCCACGCCGGGCCCAAACCAGCGGCTGACAAAATCGCAGTCCTCGCCGCGCGCGGTCACCGCCACCCCGCGCTTGGGAAAACCACGCAGCCGCTGAAAATCCGGGCACAGCTCCGCCAGCCTCGCCGCATCGTCCAACACCACGATGTAGTCGTCGGCGGCCAGCACCTGGCCGGTGTCCAGGCCCAACGCCGCCAACAAGCCGGGCGGTTCCGCACAGGGCCTCGGCGTCACAGCGGGGAAGCGCAGTTCGATGCCATCGCCGTCGCGCCGCGCCGTCAGTTCTCCGCTGCGGGTATGGAAAACGATGCGCTCCTCTCGCCAACCCAGTTCATGGAACAAGACCCAGGCGCTGGCCAGCGTGGCGTGGCCGCACAGATCCACCTCGGTGGTGGGCGTGAACCAGCGCAGCGACATCCGCTCGCCGTCCGCCATCAGGAAAGCGGTTTCGGAAAGATTGTTTTCCATGGCGATGGCTTGCAGCGTGACATCCAGCAACCCCGCCGGCAACGGGCACACCGCCGCCGGGTTGCCGTGAAACACCGCATCGCAGAACGCGTCCACCTGATAGATTGGAAGCTTCATGTCTCGTCCCCCTCCGCCGCGCCGCGAATTTCGTCCAGATAGTTGTAGATGGTGTAACGGCTGACGCCCAAGGCCTCGGCCGCGCGCTCCACCCCGCCTTTGACGATGAACAGGCCCTGCTCCAGCATCTGCGCCACCACCTGCTTCTTGTCCGCCTTCTTCATCCGCGCGAGCGGCTTGCCGCCGCGCGCCAGCGCCTGAACAATGATGTCCTGCATCGCCTCATCCATCGCCGGCGGCTCCGGCGCCGCCCGTTGCGGCGGCGGCGCGCGGCCCACCAGCGCCTGCAGGCAGGCCAGCGCCGCTTCCAGCTGGCTGCGGTCGCTGTTCAAGCACAGCGCGGCGAAGGGTTCGCCGGCGGCGGTCTTGAAAACGGCGCTGGCGGACAGCAGCCGCCGGCCGTCGCGGCTCAGCGTGTGGTAGCCGGACACCAGCGCCGGCTCGGCCCCACCCTGACGCATGGCCTGCTCGATGGCGGCGAAGCCCCGGTCCCCGGCCGGGCCGCCCAGAATGGCGTCGCCTAGCCGGCGGCCGGACACATGGCCGTTCTCGATGGAAACGATGGAACATTCCGGCCGGCTCAGATCATGCAGCACCACCTCGGTATGCGCGTCCACCATGGCGCCCGCCAGCTTGACCACGGCGCTCAGCGCGCGCAACACCGCCTGTTTTTCCGCCTGGGCCGGATCGGTCGCCTGCTTCGGGTCTTCCATGCAAGCTCCCATCAACGATAAAGGCTGAACTTGCGCGTCAGCGCGCCCAGCTCAGCCTCGGAGCCGCACAAGGCCACACCCCAATATTCCAGCGCGGCGGCCGGGGTGGCCGCGGTGCGGCGCAACTGTTCTGCGCTACCGCCCTCTCCCATGGTGTCGGTGAAATCCACGCAGGCCACGCCCGCCTCGGCCGCGGCCTGACGCAGCTGGACCAATTTGGAGGAGTTGTCGGCGCGCAGCACAATGAAGGGATCGGCCGAAATAGCCGGGTGCACGCCACCGTCGGCGTCCACGTAGTCCACGTGGTTTGTCGCCGCGTCCGCGCGCCGCAGCCGGCAGGCCAGGGCCAGCGCCAGATGGCCCAGCACATTCATCGCCCGGCCCGGCTCCAGCCGCTTGTGGATCACCGCCACGTATTTGCGCGCGGCGGCGTCGGTGCCGCCGGCAAGGTGTTGTTCGCTCATCTGTGCTTCCTTCCAAAAACCGACGGCCGAATCACGGTTGCCACACCGCGGCCCGGCCGCAATATTTCAACATTAAGTTGAAATTTACATTTTTGGTTGAATTATTGCAAGAGCGGCTCCACACCGTACACCGCGTCGCGCAGATCGGCGACGAAACGCCCGGACATGCCTTCGTACAAGGTGTTGGTGAAGGCCAGCACGCTTAGGCCGCGCGCGCGGTCCACAAACCAGGAGTGGCCGTAAGCGCCTCCCCAGCGCCAGGTGCCGGGCGATTCCGGCGACGCGGCGGCGGCCGGATCCCTCAGCACGGAAAACCCAAGACCGAAACCAAAGCCGGACATCTCCGGCAACTCCAGCGACCCGGTGTGATTGCGCGCCATCTCCTCCACCCACTTCGGCGGCAGCAGCGGCGCGCCGCCTTGGCTCAGCGCCTCCAGCAGGCGCAGGAAATCGTCGGCGCTGCCCACCATGCCGGCGCCGCCGGACGGGTAGGCGCCTGCGTCCAGCGCCCGTTCCGGCGCGAAGCGTATGCCCACCGTGCCGTCAAACGGCGCCACCGTCGCCGGTTGTTCCATCCGCCAAGGCTCGGCTTCGCCGTTGACGTAGACCGCCGCCAGACGCTGCGGCTCCAGCGCGTAAAAATCGGTGTCGTTCATGCCCAACGGCACGGTGACCCAGCGGCGCACCGCCTGCGGCAGCGGCTCGTCCGCCACCCGCTCCACCAGCGCGCCCAGTACATCGGTGGCCAGTGAATACGCCCAGGACTGGCCGGGCGGATACATTAGCGGCACGCTGGCGATGCGGCGCAGATTCTCCGTCAGCGAAAGACCGTCGGCGTCCATGCCGTCGGATACCCCGGCGCGGGCATAGGGTCCATCCTCGTCCGCTTCGAAAAAACGATAGCCCAGGCCGGCGGTATGGCTGAGCAATTGCCTAGGCGTGATCCGCGCCGGCGAGCCGTCCGCCAACCGCGGCCGGAATGCCGGCAGCCAGCGGGCGATATCCTCGTCCAGGTCCAGCCGCTGTCGAGCCGCCAGCACCATCGCGGCCGTGGAAACAATGGGTTTGCTGACGGAAGCCAGCCGGAACAGCGCATCCTCGCGCATCGGCAAGCCGGCCTCCCGGTCCGCCCAGCCGGCGGCTCGGCGGTAGACTGGCGCGCCGTCCTTGACCGCCAGCACCACGGCCCCCACCAGCCGCCGTTCACTCAATGCCTGTTCCAGCACCGCGTCCACCCGCGCTTCCAAGCCCGCCTCCGCGCGGCTTAGCCGCGCTCCGCATTCCACATTCGACATATCGCATCCTTTGGCTGCAAAACAGCGGTCAACAATAAGCGATCGCCGCGCCGGGAAAAAGCGGACAACGCTCCGCTCTGTCGTGACGAATTGTCCGGATTGGGAAGCCGGCGGTCAGCACCTGTCCAAAGTCTCGCGAGCCGGAGCGAGACAAGGCGAAAACAAGCGAGAGAGTAAAATGCGCGAGGGGTACATGAGCATTTCGAACGCGGCACTCACCGTGCCACGTCTCACAAAGCGCAGCGGATGTTGAACCGGCTCTCACAGGCTGACGCGTATGATGTCAGCCGCTCGCCCCAGCTCCCACCTCGTCACCAGGCTGCTGCAAGTGAAGCGCAGCAGGTCCGGTTTCCAGGCCAGCGCCAGCACGCCCCGCGCGGCCAACCGCGCCGCAACGCCCTTGGCGTCCGTCGCCTCGATGAACACCATATTGGTCTCCACCGGGTATTTCAGCCGCGCCGCCTCGCCCAGCCTGCGCCCTAGCCATTCGGCATTGTCGTTGTCCTGCTGCGTCACTCGCTGCCAGTGCCCCATCTTGTCCAGCGCCACGCCGGCCATCAAGCCAGACTGATGCAGACAGCCGCCATGCCATTTTCGGAATACCCTGGCTGCCTCTATTTTTTCCGCCGGGCCGGCCAGGATGGAGCCGAACGGCGCGCCCACGCCCTTGGAGAAGCAAAAGTTCAGCATGTCCGCCGGCTGCACGTAGCGCGCCGGCGGCATGTCCAGCCGGGTGCAGGCGTTGAGCACCCGCGCGCCGTCCAGGTACAGGCTCAGGCCCATTTCGTCGCACAGCGCGCGCATGCGCCTCATCTCTTCCACCGGATAAACAATGCCGCCGTAGCTGTTAATGCTGCTTTCTATCGCCACCACCTTGGGCGCAGCATAGAGCTTGGACCAGCGCGCCTTGGCCTGGATGGCGATGCGCGCATCGGCGGCGGTGAGAATGCCGTCCGCGCTATGGTAGGGGTTCAGCACCAGACCGCTGTTGACGCTGACCGCAGAGGATTCGAAGAAGTTGATGTGATAGCCCACCTCGGTGACGACTTCGTCTCCGGGCGCGGCCAGACAGCGCAGCCCTACCTGGTTGCTCATGGTGCCGGAGGGCATGAACAGCGCCGCCTCCTTGCCGAACAGCTCGGCGCAGTACGCCTCGAGCTCGCGCACATAGCGGTCTTCGCCGTAGCAGTCGTCGCCGATCTTGGCGAAGTCCAACATCTCCACATCGCTTTTGCAGATCCGCGTCAAGGTGTCGCTTCTCAAATCGATGATGTCCGGCATGTCTGGTCCCGTTTCTGAAAGTCGGTTGGAGGATGCGGCGAGGGCAAGCCTGCGCCTTGGCATGCCGATGAAATGCGAGGCAGATGCTAGGGGGCGTCCAGCAATGATTCAACTCTACTTTCGATAAGGTCAGCGGCGACCTGCCGGCTAGTTATTCGTACGGAGTGCGATTTTACGCTGGGGAACTACCATGGTAGCCACAGCGCCAGCCAACGAGGCCGCCATGAAAAACCTGAAATATCACAGCTTGTGGATAGGCCTGCTATTGCTGGACATCGCCGCGCTGTACTGGCTGCCGCGGCTGATAAAACCACCGTTCTCCCTTTCCCAGCATGCCAGCCATTTCGTGCTGGGCCTGTTGACCACGGCTCTGGCGGCCGCGCCCTTGATACGCTTTCTGGTCATAGGCTGGGGCGCCCGCTACGAGGAGTTCCGCAACCGCCTCAACAACGGCGCGCTGATCTATTACCTGCGCCAATTCTGGCAGCCGCGCACCGACAAGCACCCTCAGTTGAACACCTGGCCGCTGCCGGAAAACGAAGAAGTGGAAACCGCCGCCGAGCAACTGTTCGAGCAGATCTACCGCGAGCACTACGGCCGCGCCGCCTTTCTCACACCGATGGCGCTGATGCTGATCGCCATCCTGTGCATGAGCATGCTTTACCTGCTCGCCGCCAACGAACAGCTGGTCACGCCCTTCAGCACGCAGATCGTCTGCGCCGCCATCGCCGGCGCCTATCTGTTCGTGGTCAGCGATATGGTGCTGAGCGTGCGCAAGCGCAGCCTCAACGTGGCGGACGTGTACTGGTACGCGCTGCGCATGATGCTGGCCATTCCCATCGGCGCGGCCGTCAGCGCCGCAGGGTCTGCCGAAGCCGCTTCCTCCGCGCAGACCGTGTCCGCCTTCGCCGTCGGCGCCTTTCCGATGGACACCCTGTTCAAGCTGTTGCGCCGGCTGGTGACGCTAAACCTGAACGCCAAGGAACAAGCTCAGGAAAACGACCAGTTGATCCAGCTGGAAGGCGTGACCGCCAATATCTCCGCCACGCTGGCGGCCGAGGGCGTCAACTCCATAGAACAATTGGTGTGCATAGACCCGGTGCTGCTCTCCATCCGCACCGGCTTTCCGTTCAAATTCGTGCTGAGGCTGGGCTCGCAGGCCATCGTCTGGCGGCACTTTGGCCAGCACGCCGCCGCCCTGTCCGCCATGGGGCTGGCGGACGCGCCCGCCATCGTCACCCTGAACGAGATGCTGAAAAAAGAACCTGGTTCGGTCTTGCGCCAGCAAGCGGACAATGTGATTGCCGACATCGTCGCCCGGCTGCAAGCCAAAGACGGCGTCGCGCTCTCTGCCGACACCGTCAAATTCAACTTCCGCCAGATAGGCAAGGAAAACTACACCCGCTTCCTGATGGCGGCGCAAAAACAAGGGGGCCACGCCCGGCCGCCGCTACGGCCGGTGCACGGTTTCCCGCATGCGGCCTGAGAACCTGTTCATCGTCTGCTGGGCGTTGGCGATACGGCGTTGAAACTCGCTCTGTGAATCCGTTGGCGGTCAACAGCGTTTTCAGCCCTGGGCCTCCAGCACGCACTTGGCGATCTGCGCGTCCTGCACCGCCAGCCCGGTCAGGTCCGCCAAGGTAATCTCATCCTCGCTTTGCCGGCCCGGCCGCTCGCCGGCTAGCACCTGCCCCAGCTCCGCCAGGCTTTCGCGGACCAGCAAGCCGGCGGCCAGCGCGTGCGATACCTCGCCGTAAGCCGCGCACTGTGCGATGGAGTCCACCACCACGCGGTCCGCCCCGGCCACCAGTTCCGCCACCAGCTCCTGCTTGCCGGCGGCGTCCGCGCCCACCG
The DNA here is from genome assembly GCF_015291765.1 of Chromobacterium sp. Rain0013. Classification (NCBI taxonomy): domain Bacteria; kingdom Pseudomonadati; phylum Pseudomonadota; class Betaproteobacteria; order Neisseriales; family Chromobacteriaceae; genus Chromobacterium; species Chromobacterium sp. Rain0013. The sequence continues at coordinate 2,379,382 of NZ_CP031514.1, read as the reverse complement.
CGGTGACGTGGGTGCCGGGCGTCAACCAGCCGGCTTGCAGAATGGGACGGGTGGACGGCGTGCAGGTGACGATCAGTTGACAGGCGCGCGCCAGCGGCTCCGCGTCCAGCGTGGTCCGCAGCCGGTAGCCCAGCGGCTCGAACTCGGCGACGAACACCGCCAACTCCGTCTCGGAACGTCCCCACACCCACACATCGCGGCACGGCGTGACCGCCTGCAACGCCCGCAATTGCAAGCGCGCCTGCAAACCGGTGCCGACAACCCCTATCGCCTCCACCCGGCTTGGGGCCAACACCCGCGCCGCCAGCCTCCCGGCCAGCGCGGTGCGCCAGGCGGTGAGCCAGCCCTCGTCCCGCAGCAATGCCAGCGGCGCGCCGGTGCGGGCGCAGAAGCACAGCACCAGGCCCTGATTGCTGGGCAGGCCGCGCTTGGAATTATCGTAAAAGCCGGACGACACCTTGACCGCGAACAGGCTCTCGCCCTCCACATAGCCGGACTTCACGCAGCAATCGCCGTTGGCCTCGGCAAAAGCGAAATGCTGTACCGGCGGCAACTGCGTGCGCCCGGCGGAATAGGCGATGAAGCCCTGGCGCAGCAGCGCCTCCGCCCGCTCCAGATCCAGCCGCGCCAGAATCTCGTCCTTGTCCAGCGTCCTCATGCCGCCACCGCGCTCAGGAATTTGTCCAGCACAATATTGCGGCCGCAGAGCACCACCGCCACCTTCTTGCCCTGATAACGTGGCGCCAATTGCAGCAAACCCGCCAGCGCCACCCCGGCCGCGCCCTCCACCATCCAGCGCTCGGTTTGCGCCAGCAGCCGCAGCGCCGCGCGGATGTCCGCCTCGCTAAGCAGCGCGCAGCGGCGGATCAAGGCCTGGCACAGCTCGAAAGTCACCGCGCCCGGCTCCACCCCGCCTGCGGTGCCGTCGGACAAAGTCTCGCCCTCATCCACCTCGACGATGCGGCCGGCTTGCAGGCTGGCGTGCATGGTGGCAGCCGTCTCCGGCCAGCAGCCCACCATTTCCGCATCCGGCGCCAAACGACGCATGGCCGCGCCGATGCCGGAAATCAACCCGCCGCCGCCCACGGAGACGAAAACCGCGTCCAGCTCCGGGCATTGCTCCGCCAGCTCCATGCCCACCGTACCCTGACCCGCCACCACTTCCAGATCGTTGTAGGGCGACACAAACGGCAGGCCCGCCCGCCGCGCCGCGTCCCCGGCGGCCAGCTCCGCCGCCAGCGCGTCGCCGTCCACCAGCTCCAGGTCCGCGCCCAAAGCGCGGATGGCGTCCAGCTTCACCGCGGCGGCGGACACCGGCGCGTATACCGTCACCGGCACACCCAACAAGCGGCCGGCCAGCGCCACCGCCTGGCCGTGATTGCCGGTGGACGCGGCGAGCACCCCGTCCCGCCGCGCCGCCGGGTCCAACAGCCGCAGCTTGTTGCTGGCGCCACGGAACTTGAACGAGCCGGTGCGCTGCAGATGCTCGCACTTCAGATACACCTCGCAGCCGGTCAAGGCGGACAGGGCCGGGCTGTGCTCCAACGGCGTGACCGGCGCCTGCGGGCGGATGGCCTGGTGGGCGGCGGCGATGTCGTCAAACAGGGAATCCAGTTTCATGCTTGCTCCTTTAGCTCTTTCAAATGCTTGAAAACCGTGGCGCGGCCCATGCCCAGCACGTTGGCCACATAGTTTGCGGCGTTCTTGCCGCGAAAAGCACCCTCGTGCAGCAACGCCTCCACCAGCTCGCGCTTGTGCTCGCGGTTGAGAATGGACAGGCTGAGCTGGCGCTGTTGCAGCCAGCCGTGGATAAAGCGGTTGATGCGTTCCTGCCAGTCGTCCTCGAACAACACCGCCGGCTGCGCCACCAGCTTGCTGCCGGACAGGAATAGATCCAGCGCCGCCCGCGCGCCCTCGAACACCGAGATATCCAGGTTCACGCACATCATTCCAATCGCGGCCGCGGCGTCGTCGCGCAGCACCACGCTGATGGATCGCAGTTTGCGGCCGTCCCAGTTCAGTTTTTCGTAAGGGCCGATCACCGTCGCGTCCGGCGTGTTTTCCAGTTCGTCCAGGCCGGAATCGTCGCCCAGCTCGCGCTTGGAAAAATTGTTGGCGATATAGGCCACGGACTGGGTGGCCAGGTCGTGCAACACCACCTCGGCGTAGGGATAGAACAAGGTGGCGATGGCGTCGGCGATGGACTGGTAGCGGGACAGCATGGCGGCACTCACATTGGATCAATGAATCCATCGTAGACTTTACAATCCACAATGTAAACAAAAAAGTCCAATTTGGACTAAAAAATACAAAACAAGAGCAAAATAAAAGCCGGCTCAGCCGGCTTAGGGATCAGGCGCAGGCGGTCAAACCGCCCGCCCAAGCGCCTTCAGCGCCCCAATTGCAAACGCGGCGCGCCAAACGGCACCGGCTCGCCGTTGGGATAGACGTGCGGCCACACCAGCGGCGGCGTGCTCCAAGCGAAATCCTGCCCCTCGAACTCAATGAAGTAAGCCTGCCAGCCCGGCAGCGAAGCGTCCGGCTTGAACTCGAAGCGACAACTGCCGCGGCGGCACTGGCCCTCAATCGGCTTGGGCTGATAACGGATGCCGGAATTGAAACGGAAATCCCGGCTCTTGGGATTATGCGCCAGCCACAACGTGGCCTTGCCCGCTTCCCGCCCCGTCACGCTGACGCGCAAGCGGCCGCTGACCGGGTCCGCGTCCACCTGGGCCTGCGGCATGGGCTTGCCGGCCAGCCAGCGGCGCATGAACTGCCGCAAGGCCTTGCCGATCTGATCACCCTTCACATAGTGCGACTGATTGGGCAGATAGCGCAGCTGCGTGGGGCCGGTGAAAGCCGGCAGATAGCTCCAGGCGGAATCCGGCACCGCGAAATCGTCGCCGGAGGCGGAAATCATGTACTTGCTCAAGCGCGCCATGCTAGCGCGGTAATTGACCACGTCCTCGAAACGCAGCAAGGCGTCCAGGCCGGCGCCGCCCTGTAGCACATCCTCGGTGATGCCGTTGCGCTGATAATCGCGCAGCGCCACCGGCCACTGCTGACCGTAGCTGTTGTAAACATGGGTAAAGTTGTCGCGCACATTCCAGAAATCCGCCACCACGGGCACGATGGCGCTCACCCGCTTATCGTTCAAGCCGGCCAGCCAGGTGGCCCAGCCGCGCTTGGACGCGCCGGCCACCACAAAACGCTCGCTGCCCGGCAGGCTGCGCTGCAAGGCGTCCATCGTCGCACTCACCGCCTGCGTCATCGGCAGGTGCAGGGAGCTGAAGCGTTCCGCTTGGGGCTGATCCACCGTCTTGCGCCAGGTGTAGGCCACCAGCGCGTCCTCACGGCCAGTGGGCTGCTCGTCCAGTTGCAGTTCCTGATTGGGCACGAAATACAGCTCGGCCACCGGCACGCCCAGATCACGCGCCAGCGCCTCCGCCGGCAAACGGTCCGGCAGCTTGGGCGGCTGCGCGTGATTGCTGCCGCCGTTGACGTACAGCAACACCGGCGTGCCAGGCTTTCGGTTCATGGGCAAGGCTAGTTTGTACTGCTGCTCCCACAGCGGCGCATTGCTGGTCATGCCGCTGCCGGCCCCCGGCCACTGCTGCGACACCATACGGTACATCCGCACCTCCACCCCGTCCTCCACCACCGAGCTGAGCAGCTCGGCCGGCTGCTGGCTGGCCTTGGCCTGTTGCAGATATTGGGAAACCACCGGCGACTCATCGGTTGGCAGGAGCTTGGCCGGCGCGACGGCGGGCCATGACAAGCACAGCGCGGCGCAGGCGCGCAGCGCGAGGGGGAGGAAACGGTTCATCGGCGGAATGTATTAATTGTTAGAGAGTGGATGCTAGATTTTGCAACAAATTAGTACAAAAACTCAAGAAAAACCACGCTCGTCCCCTTCCTTGTGGCTTGGCGAGTCGGCCGGGTCGAACTCATTGATAAATAAACCATCGCAATGCACGCACTCCTCCCATTTAATTGCGGCTAACCATTCAGCCTTACATTCAAAACAAAACACATCAGCGCAAACCATGCAAAGGCTGAGTGTCACAACCAAGTTTCTAGGCAACTAAAGCCAAGCTTACGCGCAACTCCGGATACGCAATAAGTCAGCCGAAGCAACTCCACAATGAGATTTTCACCAGGCCCGCCAAACTGGCATTTAGGATGGTTTTTTTGAAGCTCCCTTGTAAAAATAAACTTACACTTCTAAAAACAAACAGCTGTGTTCAGTCCTCCTCTACGCAACAACCCATCCACTTTCCTTTTGGCAAGTTTTGCCATTTTAAGGAGCAGCGATATGGAACAACTTTTTTCTTCTTCCGGCTTTATATATATCAATATGATTGTTGATACCGAAGCCATTATTGAGCGGTACAAAAATCCCAGCACGGTGGAACAAAGCCCCACCATGGTCAACGACACCTCTTTATTTTATTTTGTTGCCACCAAGGGCAACACCATAACCGGTTCCGGCACTGGAAATTTGAAAATAAGCGCCACGGTAGGAGATGGAGTGCGCTGGGCCGGCGTTTCCGAATCGAACAACTTCGAAAACAGCGTGATGGTGTACAAAATTCAACACCAAAGCGGTCAAGAAGTTATGAGCGACGCAAAATTCATGGTTTACACCAAGGAAGCAGCCGTCCCAGCCAGCAATAAAGAGCCGTTCCCACCCAAAAGCAAAGACCAAGCGTATTGGTTCATGAGTGCGGAAATCATAGGTAAAGGCACGGAAAACTATACAGTGCATTTCGCCGTATTCAATCGCCCTAAAAATGGACCGCAAACGCTTTACGGCTACTTCAAATGGGATCCCGCCATTGAAGTTAAAGGCTAAGCTCGGCAGCCACTAAAACCAATCCGGGGGCCAACATGGCCACCCGGATTGCCGAAATCAAACCAACCGCCTCCTCTGCCCCTAAATCATTTATTTCCCGCCCTCAAACCAACAACGGCCGCGGAGCCCGACGCGCCGTCCGCAGCACGGCCACGACCATGGCCAGGGTGACGGCGGCCAAGGCGGCGGCCAGCAGCGTGATGGCGTTGAAGGCCCAGCCAGTTTCTATCACCCGCCCCCCCAGCCAGGCGCCGATGGCGTTGCCCAGATTGAAAGCGCCGATGTTCAGCGTGGACGCGTAGCCGGCCGCATTGCCGGCCACCCGGATGATCAGCGCCTGCAACATCATGCCCACCGCAAAAGAGAGTCCGCCCCACAGCGCCATGCACGCCAGCGCCGGATACAGGCTGGCGCTTGCCCAATAGAACGCGATCAACACCGCGATCAGGCACGGCAGCGTCCTCGTCAGCGCCTTGGCCAGGTTCCAGTCGGCCAGGCGTCCGCCCAGCAAGCCCCCAATGGTGATGCCGATGCCGCATACGAAGAGCGCCGCCGTGGCCACCTTGGCTTCCACATGAGTCACTTGCAGCAGCACCGGCACGATATAGGTGAAGAAGGCGAACATGCTGGCCGACGCCATCACGCTGGTGGCCAGGCCCAGCCAGACCACCGGTCGGCGCATGTCCGAGCCGACACCGGCCACCGCTGACGGGCTGCCGCGCCCGGCCGGCACGAAACCGGCGATCAAAGCCGCGGCGAGCAGGCCCAGCAGCATTACCGCCAGGAAAGTGGCGCGCCAGCCATGCAGCTGCCCCAGCAAGGAGCCCAAGGGCACGCCCAGCACATTAGCCAGGGTCATGCCGCTCAGCATCAATACCATTGCCTGAGCCTCCTTGCCCGGCGGGGCCAGCCGCGAGGCCAGTACCGCCGCGGTGCCGATGAAGGAGGCGTGGCTGAGCGCGGTGAACACTCGAGCCAGCATCAGCCAGCCGAAACCGGGGGCCAACAGGCAGCCTGCATTACCGGCGACAAACATCAACATCAGCGCAATCAGCGCGCTCTTTTCGCGGGCGGAGCGGATCGCCATGCCAACCACGGGCCCGCCTATCACCACGCCCAACGCATAGCCGGAAACCAGGTGCCCACTTTCGGGAATTGAAATCGCCATATCGCCGGCGATTTCCGGCAAGAGGCCCATCACCACGAATTCGGCGGTGCCAATGGCAAAAGCCGAAATCGCCAGAGCCAACAAGGGCATGTTCATCAAGCTGCCTGCATTCATCGCTTCTCCAGAATCAAATTCGGCGAGGCCGCACCGCCGCAAAGCCAAAAAGCGGGCATCATGGTCCGGGGAGCCGCGCCGCCATACTGCGTTCCAGTAAAAACGCCGGCTTGCCCCCGTACGCTGCATGGCGGCCTGCTGTGTTAAAGTCCGAATCCAAACTCTAATGCGTTTGACATCCCCGATAAAGTGAGCCCCCGCTCCAGATTGCATGGACACTTTTGTCCGGAAAGACGTGAAAATGCTCAGTTCAATCCAGGACCTGGCCTTGTTCGTTCAAGTGGCGGAACTGCGCAGCTTTGTCATGGCCGGCAAACAAATGGGGGTTTCCGCCTCCGCCGTCGGCAAGCGCATCAGCCGCATGGAAGCCCGGCTGCAGGTGACGCTGTTCAAGCGCACTACCCGAAGCATCACCCTCACCGCCGAGGGCAGGCACTTACTGGAGCGGGCCTTGGGCCTGCTACAAGAGCTGGACAGCATCCAACATGAACTCGGCGCAAGCCTGACCCAAGCCAAGGGCAAACTCCGCATCAGCCTGCCACCCATCAGCGATGTGTTCCTGGATCACTTTGCGCAATTCAATTCGCTCTACCCCGACATCGAGCTGGAACTGGATTATTCGGACAAGCTGGTCGATATCATCGAGGACGGTTTTGATTTTGCGCTGAGAACCGGCGCGGACGGCGACCACGCGCTCAAGGCGGTCAAAGCGATCAGACTGGGCAGTTTCCGCAGAGTGATGGTGGCCTCCGAGGCCTATTTGGCCCAGCACGGCGCTCCGCGGGATATCGGCGACTTATTGCGGCACAAATGCCTGCATTACCGCTCCCCCAATACCGGCAAGGTGGAGGCCTGGCATCTTGGCCACGACGACACCATACAGCTACCGCCCTCCTTGGTGTGCAATAGCATAGAAGCCAGAAAACACTTCGCGCTCAAGGGCCTAGGCATCGCCTACCTTCCCGACATCTCCATCGCCAGGGAATTGCGCGAAGGAAAGCTGACGCTGGTCCTGCCGCAACTCGCCAACGGCGACATCCCCGTCAGCGTACTCTGGTCGCGCAATAAAAGAGAAACCGCCCGCCACAAGGCGTTTATCGATTTCTTCGACGGCATCAAGATTGACGCCGCGCTGAAGCCCGGTTAGCCCACCGCCCACCGCTGCGCGGCGCGCAAAAGAAGCCATGCCCCGCGTCGGCTCCGGGCGCAGCGCAAGTACCGCACAACGATGAATGCCTTGTTTCCATTCGGCCTTGATCGGGCGGGGGGGGGGGGAGTTATGCGGCGGCGCGACTTTCTATTGGCATCCCTGATGCATGCTGGCCTGGCCCCGGCTGGCGGCGGCCGCGACGAAACCCGCGGTGACTCTGGTGCTCAAATCGCTGAAAAACCCCCTTCTTCAGCGTGATGACGACCGGTGCGCGCAGATCCTGCTGATCACGCCGGCGGACTCCGGCGCCATCATCCCGGCGCTGATCAAGGCGGTGCGAAGCGGCCTGCTGGTGATCAATCTGGACAACAAACTGGACAACCGGGCGCTGGCCAGCCACGGCGTGTGGCATTCCCTTTGTCGGTCCCAGCAATTTCAGCAGCGCGCGCGCGGTGGGAAACTATGTGCTGCGGGCCTTGAAGCCGCGCAGCAAGGTGGCCATCATCGGGGGCCTGCCCGGCTCCATCAACGCCAAGGCGCGCAGCGACGGCTACCGCGAAGCGATAGCCAGCGCCATTCTGACGCTGACCGCCCTCGCCTGGGGGCGACTGGGAACGGTAGCCCGGACGGGCCGCGGCGCATCGTAAGCAGCTAAGCCAACCCGCCCGCCTGTCCCAAAGCGCAGGCACACACCATGACCAATGCATTAACCTTCAACGATAAATCGCGCCATGCCCTGTTGGCGCAATAACTTACAGCCGCCCGCTTTTAAAACTTCAAGCCGGGCCGATAAAGGCCCCTACTCTCCGACAGCGCGTCTGTTTCCGCGGCGCTTGGTAAAACTGCCAAGCGCCGCCTCGTCAGGCCGCTCCCGCTTCCGGCTATGCTGAGCGCCGGACATTCTCTCTCGAGGCAAGCGATGAAAAACAAGATGGCGACATGCGCCGCCGGGATGGCGCTGCTGGGCGGCAGCGCCGCGGCGGCCAATTGGCAGTTGGCATGGCAGGACGAGTTCAACGGCACGGCGCTGGACAGCGCCAAGTGGCGGCTAGAATCCGGCCCCGGCCCCTGGGGCCTGCATGAGCTGCAGTATTACACCGCCGGGGACAATGTAACGGTACGGGACGGCGCCTTGCATATCGCCGCTCGGCGGCAGGCTTACGGCGGCCGCGACTACACCTCGGCGCGCATGCGCAGCCAGGTCGCCTGGCGCTACGGACGGATAGAAGCGCGCATCAAGCTGCCCTATGGCCAGGGCATGTTTCCAGCTTTCTGGATGCTGAACCAGCAATGGGATCAACCCGAGCATTACGGCGAGATCGACATCCTGGAAATGGTGGGCAGCGAAGCCGGCGCGGAAAACGCCACCGTCTGGGGCAGCGCGCACCGGCCCAAACCCGGCGCGCCGGCCGGAACGGTGCAAACGGCGTCGGCCTCCTACGTCACGTCGGACCTGGGCTGGTTCAACGACCGCTTCCACGATTTCGCCGTGGAGTGGTCGCCGGCGGCAATCCGCTACTTCGTCGACGGCCGGCTCTATCAGACGGTGGCGATGAAGACCGACGGCGGCGACGGCTGGAGCGCCCTGCAAGAGCCTGCCTTCATCGTGCTCAACCTGGCGGTGGGCGGCGACTGGGCCGGCGCGCCGGACGCGTCCACGCGCTGGCCGCAAGAGATGGTGGTGGATTACGTGCGGGTATACCGGGACGCGGCGACAAGCCCAACGCGCCGCGCGCCGGCATCGGCGGCCTCGCCGCTGCCTTGATGTCCAGGAAGCAGCACGGCACCATCAACCCCGCGGCGCGCACTCCGGCTAGCGCAGCAACTGATCCAGCAACTCGCCGCGGGCTGCGATGTAATTCGAAGCGTGATTCGGCCATCAAAACCATGGATATGTCGATTGCGTTCAACCACCCTCAAGGGGCGGCTTGTTGTTTGCATGCCACCCAATGCTCACGACTTGCCGGCCGCGCCCGCCAGACGCTGCCGCTCCTTGAACTTGATGATGTCATCGCGCGTGATGGTCGCCATCCCTTTTGACGCCGGCCGCTTGAGCGGCGCCGACCTGGCGGCGGACGGCTCCGGCCGCCGCGTCAGCACATAGGGTAGTATCTCGCGTATCTCGCGCTGGACGCGGACGCCGTCTCCGTTGGGCGTCAGCGTGACCGCCTCATAGACCCAGTAACCATCGAAAGGCGTTTCATCCCCATCCTGCGGCGCCGTCCCCACGTCGCGCCGCTGGCGCGGCGCGTCTTGCCCCTGTAGCGGCGTCTTGGTGAACTTAACTTCATAGCCCTCACCCAATCCGGTTTTAAGCGATAGCAACGTGCCGGGCGCTTTTTCCTCACGGCAGGCGGCGAACACCAGCTGCTTATACTGGCTGTAGCGGCCGCCCGGCTTCATTTCCTCCAGCAGGTCTTTCAGGGTTTTCTTGTTCCCGGCCAGATCGCTGACGGTGAGCAAGTCCATCTTGCTCTCGCTGCCGCTGACGCGGTTGTTCAAAACCGCGAGCCGCGCTTCTTCCTCCGGCATCTTTTCGTAGTGCTTGATGTGGTAGTTCTTGACCCAGTTTTCCTTGGCCACCCCCGCGTTCATTTCGGTGAAGGCGGAGTAACCCTGCCCTACATCTCCCTTATTTCGCAGCCGCGCGTAAATGGCCGGGTATTCCGCGCCGTCCAGCAATTTCTGCGTGGGCAGAAAAGCGGCCGAACTAGGCGGCTCCAGCAACACCTGGCCGTGCGGCCCCAGAAACACCAGATCCTTGCCTGCCGGCAGCAAAGCGTTGCGGCTGTCCCGCGTGTACCAGCCGTGAGCGCTAAGCACCAGCGTTTCGGCCGGGTCTCCGTCAATGGAAGTCAGCGTGAAATTGGCGCCGGAATCGGTGCGCAGTTTTTTAAACAATGCTGGGTGACTGCTTTGTAACTGCTCCAGCTGGCCCACGGCTTTCCGGCGCCGGCTGGCCAGGTCGTCGAAACTCGAGCCGGCGGCTTCCATGCGCTGGAGCGTGCCTTTTTCCGCCAGGTATTTTTTCATGGCTTCCTCAAATTCAGCCTTGTCCGCGTAGTCTTTCAGCTTGGGCTTGACCGGCCCCGGGGACAGGGCGCGCTCAGCCGCCTTGACCCCGCTTCCGGCTTTGGCCGGCGCTTGAACGCCGGAAGGCCCTGGGCGCGGAAGGCCAAGCGGTCCCGGCGGATTCAGGATGTCCTCGGCCTGCTTGTTCAAGGCCATGAAAGGACGTTCCCCTTTTTGCAGCCTGGCCAAGGCGTAAATGGCGCGCGCGGTTCTCCCGTTGCCGTCGCCAAACGGGTGATAGCGCACTACGGCCGCATATAGGGCGTCTGCCAGGTCCACTTGGCCCGCCACGCTTTTGGCCTCAATCTGGGCCAACGCTTTTTCAAAGCCGGAACGCGCGATGTCCGAGCCCATGAAGACGGGATCGCTGCTGGAACGAAACGCCCGTGGCAATTGCCCGGCAGCCGGCTTGTAAACGGCGTTGTGGAGGCTTTCCATGGTGCGAACATCCAGTAAATCCGCCTCGCGGTGCCCCTCCAGCGCGCTCTGAATTCTGGTTTTTAGTTCCTGAGCTTCCGCCGCGGTCTTGGCGGAGCGGCTATTGCCGGCAATCCAGCCCGCAGCCGCTTCTTCCGGCACACCGGGCATCGGCTGACGAGGCACGGCCGGCGGGTGATCCAGCAGTTGGCGCATATGGCCGTTGACGTCGCTCAAACGGGCCAAGTCCGAATCCAGCCTCCGCTGAACCTTGGCCTGTTCCGTGGCGAAGTCTCCCCAGGCGAAGCGGGTTTTTTGCTGGCCTTCGAAATCTCGCAACAAGTTGTTGCGTATGGATTGCCGTACCGTCTCGCGGTTGGTCAATTTCGCCAGATCGCGCGCTTGCGCGCCTTCCTGCATGGTATTGACCAGTAGATCCACCTTGCGCGGGTCCGCCAAGCGGCTCCAGTTCATTTCACTGAGCACGGAGGGTATGACCCGGCGCGACACGGCCTTGGCCTGGCGGTAGAGCGTGATGGCCTGATTCACGTTTTTTACCGAGTACGCCGCCTTGACGCCTTGTGAAATCAGCGGCGCGCCGCCCGCCACCGCGCCCACGCCGCCCAGTACCCCGGCAATGATGGCTTCGGTGCGGAAGGCTTCCGCCTGATCAGGCCGGTCCGACATATGGGCTTGCACGGCGCTGGCGCCGACATAGGCCGCGTCCAAAGCCAGCGACGCCATGAATAGGCTGAGACGAGCCAAGACCGAGCCGGTGCCGGGGATGGCCACCGCCAGCCCAATGGAGCCGATGGTGAGGATTTTCTTGGCAACTTCCAGCGCGGCTTCGGTGATCTGTTCCGGATAGCTGAACACCAGGGTGTCGATATCCGATTCCAGCCGCTCCATGAGGCCGTTGTACAGTTGATCGGCCAGTTGCTCCCTGCCCTGGCTCGGAGTGAAGGAGAAGGGCCGCTCAACCACTTTATTGATGAATTGCCGCCCCGCTAATGGCCCGAGGCCTACCAAATTGCTGGTCCGATACTTGAAAGCGTTTTCGTCTTTTTCCTGCTTCATGACCTCATAAGAGGGCATCTTGCTGAACACCCAGTCTTTGAACGTCTTGGTTTGCGGGAAGACCGGCAGTAATTCAACCTTCTCGCCCCGCTCCCAATACTTGTGCCGGCTACTGCCAATATGGAAAAACTTGTCGTCATCCACGCTGAACATGACACCGCCGGCCGGGCCGGCCGGGATCATGAATACCCCGTTCAGCGTCGTGCCGTGGAAGGACACCGCCTGGGCCTGAATCTTGCCCTCCAGAAAGTTCTTCACCGCCTGCGCGTGCAGCGGCGCCTGGTGGCCGCGGCTCAGATATTCCAGGCAGCGCACATTGATCATGTCCTGGTAAAACGATTTCATGCCGACGGCGTTGCCCGGCTGGTCCCGATAGATCTTGAGCTCGCGCTCCATGGCTGACTGCAGATTGTCCTTAGTCAGCGCATCCACTAGTTCCTGATGCTGCATGCCGGTCACGCGGTATTCTCGTCCTGAGGAGTCCTTCAGGCGTTTGCTTTCATACAGGTACTGGCCGGTGACGATTTCCGTTAGCGTAAAGTAGCGGCTGGCGGGCAGCGGCGCTTTCGGGCCTTGCAAATTAGGGTTGGGATGGACTCTGGGATAGTAATCGACCCGTATCCTGCTATCCGGCCGCAACTGCGTCTTGCTTCCCTTGCGCTGTTCAAAGGCGCTGATCCCCTTGCGGATATAGTCGTCAATATATGAGGCGGGATTCAGTATCGGCTGATACAGCCGCTCCACCCGCTCCAGGCTTTGCTCGCCCTGAAGCTGAAACGCTTGCGCCAGCGCTTGGTCGGTGCTTGGCGGCGCGTCGGTCGGTGCGGCCGCTCCTGTCAACTGAGCGCTTTGCACGGCGAAGCCCTGTCGGTAACGCTCAACGATGGATTTGCTCAAATCATCCGTCTGAGCGTCGGCAAGCGCGGACAAGTCTTTCAAGATGACTTGGCCAAACTCGCGAAACTCGTTGAGGCTAGGCTTGTCCTTGATGTCGTCTATGAAAGCGCTAGTCAGCTCGATGGTCTTGAGCAGCCTCCGGATATCGCGCTCTTTACCCGGAGGCAGCTCCCGTACTTCGCCGGCCTGATCCGCCTTTTCGAAAAGGCGGTTGAACTCGGTGCGGATCGCCCTGCTCATGTCCAGATTGTGCAGCACCTGATCAATCTGAAACGGCAAGTCCTCCTCATCGTCTACTTTTTCACTTGGCAAACTCCTGGCCGCCCGGTGCAGAGGGCCCCCTTCTTCCCCTTCCAGCTCCACGGCGAACTGCGGTTGATCAAACACAAAATGGAGATCATCCACATCCAGCTGCGTGATGATTTCATGCGCCAGCCGCAAGGCTTCGTCGTTGGCCGGGTTTGGCCGCGCCCCGTCTTGGCGCGCCCAGCCATAAAGCAAGGCCCCGCCCGCGGCCATGGCGGCAATGCCAAGCAGAAGCGGCGCTTTCTGTTCCCATAACGCGGATCCGCCGGTTGCCGGCGCCTGCTCGGCCACGGGCGGCTGGAACGGACTACTTTCGTCCTGAGGCGCTACCGGGGCAGAATGCACCAGTATTTCCTTCAGCTCTATCTCCGCCGGCAACGGTGCTGGCGCGTCCTGACGCGCGCGCCACAAGGCATAGCCCACGGCGGCCAAGCCCAGGGCTTCCAGGCTGATGCCGCCGGCCAATTGCCAATTGGCGGCCAGCCAGGACGGCGCGGCCGGCTGCGCGGTGGCCGGCCGCGCGGCGCTGGCAGCGTCGACGCCGGGCAGCAGACTCCAGGGCTGCTGCACCAACGCATCGCAAGCGGACATGACGGCGTCCGCCAGCCAGTTTTCCATGCGCCGGGATAGTTGTTCGCGCAAGTCCCGCACACTCTCGCTCTTACTGTCGGCCAGCGCGTCCAGCCATTGATTGCCCCAGGCCAGCCAGGAGTCGGCAACCGGCTGCGCCCCCACGGTTTGACCGGCCTCTCTCAACGCCGGCAGCAAGGGAATCAGATCCACCAGTTTTTCCAACTGTGGATAATGCCGCACCACCTGATAATCCTTGAGCTGGCGCGCCAGCAGCCGCAAGCGGTCCTCGGTTTCCACCGGGTCCTGGCTGTTGAAGGCCAGGCAAACCTGATAAGCCAGCCTGGCGTTCAGGTATTGGCTGTAGGCGAACTGCAGGGTCTGGTTCTGGCTTTGATCATGGGCGACAAACCATTGCAGCGTCTGCTCCCAACTCGTGTGGTTTTGCAGGGCTTCCGCATACTGCACGGTGGCCGCGGCCAACGGATCGCCCATCAGCTTTTCCACCAGATAAGGTTTTGCCACCGCCACGAAGCTGCCGGCCATGCGCTGAAACATGCCGCCCCAGCTTTCGGAAGCCGAACTTTCGCGGTAGAACTTTTCCAGCTCCTGCGCCGCATGAGCCGGCAACCAGCGGCCGGCGATATGAGCGCCGGCCCAAAGGCCTAGGCTGGGCGCGGCGGCCTTGCCAAGATCCCGCATCAACAACGCCCAGGATTCCGGACTCTGGTTCAACGTCAGCAGGCGATTCAACAAGGCGACCGTGTCCGCATCCGCACCCAGCGCGCTCTGAAACTGGCGGGTCCAAGACCATGCCGGACTCTCCGAGCTGGCTTGGCCCAAAGCGCTCAACAGCCACAATGCCTGTTCGCCCAAGCCGCTGTCCGCCGGGCAGCGGCCCAGTTGATCGGCAAACTGAAAGGCCGCCAGCAATTGCTCCGCCTGAGCGGAGCCGCCCAGCAACATTTCCAGATGCGGTCGCAACGACTCCCGCAGTTCCGGTCGGGCCAGGGTTTCGGCCAACCAGCCCAATCGCTCCGCAAGCGACCCATTGACCGGATAAGGCACGGTCTTTTGCGTCTGAGCCAGCGCCTTGCCCAAGCTCAGTAAAGATGGGGCGAGCTGCTGTTCCAGCAGCGGATTGTCCGTCAGAATCCCCAGGTAATCGCCCAAACCAGCCTCCTGGGGCAGGGCTTGCCACAACCGCACCTGGCCCAGGGTCTGCCTCACCGCGCCCAGGCTCTGGGCCATGCCGTCCAGCCAATCTCCATCCAGCGCTCGCTTCAACTGCGGATCTGTCAAAAGCTTCTCCGCGGCGGCCGTCAGTTCCAAAGTCCTGCCCAGCACGGAAGGCTGATCCTTCAACTCCAACAAGCTGTGCTCCAATGACGCCCACTGCCCGCTGGCGCTTTTCAACCAAGGCCCCACGGCGTCGAGATAGGCTTTCAATTTCCGGCCTTCCTGAGCCCCCGCGCCTTTACCGCTGGCCAACTGCCGGCCAAGCCGGTCCAGCGCCGCAGCCAGTTCTTCCAATTTGCGCTGAGGGCTGTAATTGCCCTTGCAGATCTCACGCAACTCTTGGTAGCTGTCCTTGAACGCGCGAAGTTGCGGCAGCGGGATCGCCTCGAGGATGAGTTTTTCAAGCACCTTGTGAATGACATTCCTCGACATGTCCGACAGCATGCCGGCCACGGCCAGGCTAGGCCGGGGTTCTGACGGCGCCGTCTCGTCCGCACAGGGAAAAGCCGCCAGATAGGCTTGCGGGTGCAACTCCACTTCCTGAATCACCTTTTGGGCGAACTGCTGCAAATACGCCGGCGCGCCCTGTCCCCCGCTCCGCCAATCGTAAGTGTTCAGCTCCGCCAGCATTCGGTCGTTATCCCAATGTGGGGACAGCGGCTGCTGTTCCGAATGCAGTTTTCCAGCCGCCATTTTGAGCAGTGCGGCGCTGTCATGGTCCCATTGGCGGATATCGCGCAGTTTTTCCGTTTCACGCAGCAGCGAGGGATAGTAAGCCAAGGTGGTTTTACCCTGCGGGGCTTCGGCCGGGCCCTGGGCATGAACCAGACTTTGAGACGCGGCCAGGCGCGACAGCTTGGAGGAAATCATCATATTTGCAGGCTTTCGGATCGCGGATAAGGTGCGGGGTCTACGGGCGGCGCTCTATTCGTTTGCCCAGATTCGTCGTTCAACTAGTCTGGGTGAAATGCGTTGTGAGGCGCTTAATTCACAACTACGCGAATTCCAGAGCAAATGAGGCGGGCTTGGCGGATGACGCGCGGTCTGGCACCGTAGCTTTTATGACGCAGCTTAAAGAACCTCTGGTAATCCGGACTTGCAAAAATTGTTGATTTGGCGAAATGGTTTTATTGAAACCGCCACCGAAATAAAAAAGCCCGCCGATCCCGGCGGGCTTGTTCTTACGCAGCGGCGACGCGCTCAGCTCATATCGCTGCGGCGGTACAGGCTGAGGCCGATGGCCAACACCGCCAGCATGCCGGCGCAACTGCGGTTGATCCAGCCCATGACGCGGGCGGAGAAGGTGCGCATCGCATGGCGGCCGCCGTAGGCGTAGATGAACATCATCACGCAATCCACGCTGGCGGTGACCACGGCCAGAATCATGTATTGCGGCACCGCCGGCTGGTCCTGGCGGATGAACTGCGGCAGGAAGGCGGTAAAAAACAGCAGCCCCTTGGGATTGGACAGGCCCACCACCAGCGAACGCAAAAACGTGCCGCGCCCGCTGGCCTCGCCGTTCTGTGCGCTGGCCGCCAGCGCCTGAGTGGGCGCGCGCCACATCATCCAGGCCAGATAGACCAGATAGGCGGCTCCGCCCCATTTGACGATGGAAAACAATTGTTCCGACGCTTGCAACAGCGCGCCCAGGCCGCAGCCCACGGCCGCGATCAACAGCAGATCGGACAACACCGCGCCGGCAAAGCCGTAGCTGGCGATACGCATGCCGTGGCTGGCGCCGTTGTTGAGCGCCAGCAGCATGGACGGACCGGGGGTGATCATCACGGCGCTGACGGCGACGATATATAGCAACAAGGTGGTGAAACTCATTCAAAACTCCAGGACGGCTATCATCTATGACTTGGCGCGGCCACCCGAAAACAGTCGACGACGAAGGCGCGCGCGAAACGCGGCGTCTTGGCATGAAACAGGGAACTGGGTATTGCGGACAGGGGCGGCAAACAACGCAGAGCCGGCATCATAATATAAAAGCCGGCGCGGCTGTAGTGGCATATTGGCTTATGCTTATGCGTTTAAAGAAGAAGCGCTCCCTCTTTAACCTGCAAGCGGCGCGCCTCCAAACGCTCGGGAGCCCGCGTATCCGGCACGCCCCCGCCTCATCAGCCTCGTCGCCGGAGGCGCGCCTCGTTCAGCCCCCGCGCCGCTTCTCGTACACCACATCTCCGCCCTCTGCCAAGCCGGCTTGCCGCCACCCCTGGCGCTGGTAAAAGCCGTTGGCGCGGATGGCTTCGTCGCCGTCGGTGGTCAGCCGGATCAGCAAATGGCGCTGAAACAGCGCGGCCTCCGCCTGGCGCAGCAGTTGCCGGCCCAGGCCCAAGCCCTCAAACTCCGGCTTGATGAACAAGGCGAACACTTCGCCGGCGTCCAGGTCCGCCATGGAGAAGCCGGCCGGCTGGCCGTCCTGCTCCGCGATCCAGGCGCAGGGCGCGGCGGCGATGGTTTCGGCGATAGTCTCCGGCGTGATGCCAAGGCCGGCCAGTTGCTCGATGGAAAGGTGGTTTTGCCGGACGCTGGTGCGGATATCGAACAGCGCGGCGATGTCGGCCCGGACGGCCAGACGGATGGTGGAACTCATACGCTTCCTTGCGGGCCGCCTCCTCCCCGGATCGGCGGGCGGCGCTAGATTACGAGCGGCTAACAATAGTCCTGATGCCGCGTTGCGCCGACTGGCCGTACTCAAGTACTGCCTGCGTCGGCGCGCCTTGCCTCAGCCGTAACACTGACTGTTGTTAGCCACTCTAAAAGAACATGGCCGGGTCGGATGGGACCGCCCGCCGGCGGCAAAGTTTCGCTGGCCGCGGCCCCGCGCCGGGAACCCGCGGCCGGCCCGCCGCTCCATATTGCTATTCCGTCCGCACGCGCGGGCGGCCCTCTGCCAAGGAGCCGTATCGATGCGATTGATTGCGCTGCTGTTGTTTGCCCTGCTGGCCTACTGGCTGATCCGCCGGGCGCTGAGTCCTTCGCGGCCGGAGACGCCACCGGCCCGCCCCGTCTCCGACACCGAACGCGCCTGCCAGGTGCTGCAAATCGCCTGGCCCTGCTCCGCGGAGGAGCTCAAAGCGGCTTACCGGGCGCGGATGGCGGAATACCATCCGGACAAGGTCAGCGCCCTGGGCCTGGAGCTGCGCGAGCTGGCGGAACGCAAAAGCAAGGAAATCAACGCCGCCTATCAACGGCTGCTGCCCCTGTGCGCCAAGCAACGCTAAGAGCCTGTTTACGATCTCGCGAGCTAAGGCGAGACAAGGCGAAAACGGCTGAGAAAGCGGAATGTACAAATGGTACATGAGCATTTCGAAGCCGGTTTCAACGCCGTATCGCCGACGCGCAGCAGATCATAAATAGGTTCTAAGCGCAGCCCGCCAACGCCCAAGCCCCCTCCCGGTTGACTCGGCAACAAAAGCTTCATCAAAACCTCTCCTGTCCGAAACATGCGCCCACTATGCTGTGCCGGTTTTTTTCATGCCCGGAACATAACATCATGCGCATCCTTAGCCTGACCCTGGCCGTGACGGCCGCCATCGGCCTGGCCGCCTGCGGCAGCAACGGCGGCCCCGCCAGCGGCTCCGCCAACAATAACCAGGGCCTACGCCCCGTCGCCAAAAACGTAATCTTTTTCCTGGGCGACGGCATGGGCATCAACACCACCACCGCCGCCCGCATCTATGCCGTGGGCGAAGACGGCGAGCTGACCATGGACACGCTGCCGGAAAGCGGCTTCGTCAAAACCTTCTCCAACGACGCTCAAGTCACCGACAGCGCGCCGTCCATGTCCGCCTACATGACCGGCGTGAAGATGAACAACGAAGTCATCTCCATGTCCACCAACACCCAGGCCAAATCCCCCAACGCGGACTTCACCTCCAACTGCGGCAGCGGCAACGGCCAGCCGGTCAGCACCCTGCTGGAGCTGGCCAAGGCCGGCGGCAAGGCCACCGGCGTGGTCACCACCACCCGCGTCACCCACGCCACCCCGGCCGCCACTTACGCCCACGTCTGCCACCGCGACGCCGAATCCGACATCGCCGCCCAACTGGTGCCGGGCGGCGCGCTATACAACGCCAAGCTGCAAGACGGCGTGGACGTGGTGTTTGGCGGCGGCCGCCAGTTCTTCCTGCCCAAGGCCGCCGGCGGCAAACGCGCCGACGGCCGCGACCTGGTGGCGGAGTTGAAAGCCAAGGGCTACGGCTACGCCGCGGACAAAACCGGCTTCAACGCGCTGGACCCGGCCAAGACCAACCGCGCAGTGGGCCTGTTCACCAGCAGCCACATGAGCTACGACCTGGACCGCGACGCCGCCAAGGAACCCAGCCTGGCCGAGATGACCGCCAAGGCCATCTCCATGCTGGCGGACCGCAAGGACAAGCAGGGCTTTTTCCTAATGGTGGAAGGCGGCCGCATCGACCACGCCCTGCATGAAACCACCGCCAAGAAAGCCTTGCAGGACACCGTGGCCTTCGACCAGGCGATCAAGACCGCCATCGACGCGATGAAACAGCGCGATCCGGACCTGAAAAACACCCTGATCGTGGTCACCGCGGACCACGACCACACCCTGGTGCTCAACGGCTACGCCCAACGCACCGGCAAGACCACCCCCAGCAACCCCGGCGTGCTGGGCCTGGTGAAAAACTACAGCAACGGCAGCGTGGCCACCGACGCCGACGGCATGCCCTACTCCATCATCGGCTTCGGCAACGGCGAAAACCGCGTCAACGGCAACCGCAACGCCGCTACCGCGCTGACCGACGCCGCGGTCTCCGCCAACGACTACCACCAGGAAGCCGCGGTGCGCATGCCGGCCGGCGGCGAGACCCACGGCGGCACCGATGTCTTCATCGGCGCCATCGGCCAGGGTTCGGACGCCTTCCAGGGCTTCCTGGAGAACATCGACGTGTTTGGCCTGGTGAAGAAAGCCGCCGCGCTTTGAGCCGCGCCGCCCCCAAACGCTACGCAAATATCCATACAAGAGAACCGCAATGAAACCGATGATGAAACCGCTGCTGAGCGTTGCCGCGCTGGCCGCCGCCCTGCACGCGCTCCCGGCCCAGGCCGCGGGCGAAGCCAAGAACGTGATCTTCTTCCTGGGCGACGGCATGGGCCCCACCACCGTCACCGCCTCCCGCATCTACAAATACGGCGAAGCCGGCAAGCTGAACATGGAACAGCTGTCCCGCACCGCCCGCGTCAAAACCTTCTCCAACGACGCGCAAACCACCGACAGCGCGCCGTCCATGTCCGCCTATATGACCGGCGTGAAGATGAACAACGAAGTCATCTCCATGTCCGCCGACACCCGCGCCATCGACCCCAACAGCAACGGCACCGGCAATTGCGGCGTCGGCAACGGCCAAGCGGCCACCACCCTGCTGGAGCTGGCCAAGGCCAAGGGCAAGGCCATAGGCGCGGTGACCACCACCCGCGTCACCCACGCCACCCCGGCAGCCACTTACGCCCACGTCTGCCACCGCGACGCCGAATCCGACATCGCCGCCCAGGCGGTTCCGGGCGGCGCCGGCTACAACGCCAAGCTGGGCGCCGGCCTGGACGTGCTGATGGGCGGCGGCAGCAAATTCTTCCTGCCCACCGCCTCCGGCGGCAAGCGCCCGGACGGCCGCAACCTGCTGACCGAGATGCAAGCCAAGGGCTACACCCTGGTCAGCAGCGGCAGCGAGCTGGCCGCCTTCAATCCGCAGTCCGGCAGCAAACTGCTGGGCATCTTCAACAAAGACCACATGGACTACGAGCTGGACCGGGTGAAGAACAATCTTAACCAGCCCAGCCTGGCCGATATGACCGCCAAGGCCATCGACACCCTGTCCCGCAACGGCAACGGCTATGTGCTGATGGTGGAAGGCGGCCGCATCGACCACGCGCTGCACGGCACCAACGCCAAGCGCGCGCTGGAAGACACCATCGCCTTCGACAACGCCATCAAGACCGCGCTGGCCAAGGTGGACCTCAACAACACCCTGATCGTGGTCACCGCGGACCACGACCACACCATGACCATCAACGGCTACGCCAAGCGCGGCAACCCCATTCACGACATCGTGCGCGGCTACGCCGACGGCAAGGAATCCAAGGACGCGGACGGCGCCACCTACACCGCGCTGGTATTCGGCAACGGCCCCAACCGCAAGGCCACCCGCGTATCGGTGGACTCCGCCACCGCGATGGGCGACGACTACCAACAGGAAACCGGCATCCGCCTGTCCAGCGAAACCCACGGCGGCGGCGACGTGATGCTGATGTCCGGCGGCGCCGGCTCCAAGGGCTTCAAGGGCGTGATGGACAACACCAAGGTGTTTGGCCTGGTGAAAAGCGCGCTGGGCTTGTAAGAACCTGTTTACGATCTGCTGCGCGTCGTGGAGCGTTACACGGTGAGTACAAGCTCAAAATGCTCATGTACCACGAGTACATTCCGCTTTTTCACTCGTTTTCGCCTTGTCTCGCTCTAGCTCGCGAAATCGTAAACAGGCTCTAACCCCCCGCCCCCGCGCCGGCGCCGTTCCAGGCCCGGCGCGGCCGTCACGGATTCACTCCATTCGGCTTGCCCTCGGGCAAGCCTCCTTTTACGAATGACGAAAGACCACGATGAAAATCCTGCTGCCGCTAGCCTTGCTGGCCCTGTCCCCGGCCCTGCGCGCCGCCGTGCCGGACCTGGTGGCCACCATCAGCTACGAAACCGTCACCATCGGCAACGACGGCGTGGAAAAAACCATACGCTATCGGGAAAAACTGACCCGCCAGGGCAAACACGTCTGGCGCGAACGGCTGAACGCGCGCGCCGGCGGCCATGACCACGATCATGGCGCGGAAGACGGCCACGATCATATCGACTACGCCGCCGCCAGCCGCCACGTGTGGCTGGACGCCAAAGGCCAGCCGCGGCTGGAATTCGCCGTACCGCAACAGCGGCTGCTGGTGCAGGTGGGCCAGCGCGAATGGAGCGACGTGGGCTTCGACGGCTCCTGGACCCTGGCCAGCCAGCTGGTGGACATTGAAAAACTGAAAGGCTTTACCGTCGGCCCCGGCGCGGACGGCAGCCGCTGGTATCGCAAAACCGCCAACGGCCATAGCAAGCAGTTGCAATGGAGCACGCGCTGGGCGCTGCCGCTGCGGGTGGAGTCCCGCTCGCAGGACGGCCGCCATCGCGAAAGCATGCGCGTGGACATCCGCCCGCTGGCCGCCGGCCAGCCATTGCCCTGGGCGCAAACCGGGCGGCTGCGCAGCAAGGACTATATGGATACGCTGGACTGAGCCCGCCTCATCCGGAAAAGCGGGCGGCCCTCGGCTTGCCCGCCTAAGAGCCTGTTTACCATCTAGCGAGCTAGAGCGAGACAAGGCGAAAACGAGCGAAAAAGCGGAATGTACTCGTGGTACATGAGCATTTCGAAGACGTTTTCAACGCCGTATCGCCGACGCGCAGCAGATCGCAAACAGGTTCTAAGGCAACACCCCCAGCAAGGACCACAGCCGCCGCGCCTCGGCGTCGCTGTCTATCAGTTCCGCCAGCAGTTCGCGCAGCGGCTTTTCTCCCCACTCCACTGCTCGGTAGATCAAATAGGGCACCGGGCTGTGCGGTTCGGTGCGCGCCAGGTAGTCGGCGATGCCGCGCAGCTGACGGTAAGCGTCTTCCCGCCCCTGCGGCTCGCGCTGGGTGAACATCGGCGCGGCCGCAACGGGCGGCGGCGCGCTGTTGCCGGCTTCGACGGCGGCCGGCGGCGCAGCGGTTTCGGCGTGGTGAATGGCGGCGTTCTCCAATTCCGGCGGCGGGCCGGGATGCAGCACGGCCAGCTCCTGCAAGGCCTGCGCCGCCTGCTCCAGCGCCTGGTTCAACGGCGCGTAGGACGGCGCGTCCGCGCCCATGCGTTCGTCGCACCAGGCCTGCAGCCGCGCCAGCCATTGCCGGCTGCGCGCCAGCGCGCCGCGGCTATCTTCCAGCACAGCCGGCGGCAGCGCGCGCACCCAGTCGTTCAGCTTCTGCTGCTCGTGGCGCGCCTGCTCGCGCTCCAGCTTGCCCTCGTCGCCGCCGGCCAGCAGCCGGCGGTTCAGGTCCTGCCATTGCCGCAGGGTCAGCGGTTGCCGCTCCTGCGGCGGCGGCGCGTCCAGCAGCGGCACTTGGGCCGCCAGCGTGGCGGCGTAGGTCTTGGCCAGCCATTCCAGCGGGCCGGTGCGAAAGCTCAGATCGCCTTGCTGCGGCAAGGGATGCAGGCTGTCCCAAAACTGTTCGCAACACTGCGCGCTCAGCGCCAACGCCGCTTCCAGGCCGGGCAGGCCCAACAGGTGCAGCCAGGATTCGCCCAGCCAGGCCGCCACCATCAAATCCTTGCTGCGCTCGGCCAAGAGCGCGGAGGCGACGCGTTCCACGCCGGGCCAGTCCGCCCGCTTCAAATCGCTTTCCCAGATGCCGGCGGGCAGGCTGGGGTCGTCCTCGCGCCGCAGTTCGCGCAGTTGGTCGTATTCCGGCGCGTAGCGCAGCGCTTCGCCGCCGGGGCTGTCCGCGGCGATGGGTTGCAACAGGGTATCCAGACGCAAGGTGGCGCTCATGGCCGTTTCCTCATGGTGTTCAAAGCGCGCATCAACTGCCCTCTATCGCGGCCAGCCGCGGGTTGGCTGCCGTGCGGAACGGCGACGGCGGCGCGGTGTAAGGCAGGCTGGCCACGGCCAGGCCGCTCTTGCCTCCCGGCGCTTGCAGCGTCAGCCTCATGAACATTTGCGCGTTGCCGCTGCCTTGCAGCGCCGGGTTGCGCACCGGCAGAGCCAGCATCAGGCCCACGTCGTTGAAGCCCTCCGCGTTGTTGACCCGCAACGGCGAGTTGTTCTCGCGCAGCAAGCGCAGCAAGCCCCATTGACCGCCGTAGTTCCAGCTGGCCAGCCGGTCGAACACGGTCAGCCCGCTTTGCGTTGAATCCTCCTCCGGCGCCTGCTGCGACTCCTTGGCCCAGCGCAGGGTCGCCGTCACCGGCTGGCCGATGTTCCAGTGCAGGCGCTGACCATCGCCGCCGGGGTAGCGCAAGCGCTGGCCGCCGCTGGCCAGTGTCCATTCGATCACCTGGTCCGCCGCCTGCTCGTGCTCGCGGTCGGTGCGCCAGCGCACCTCCACGTCCACGCCCTGCCACGGCCCGCCGCCCTCGCGGGCGAACATCGGGCCCAGCCAGCCACGCGCCGCCTTGGCCGCGTCCAGGAAGCGCCGCGCCGCCTGGGCCTGGCCGGACTCGAGGTCCTGCAGCCCCGCGGCGGCCAGCCCGCCGCTGTCGTCCATCAGCCGCATGAATTCCGCCACCCGCTCCGGCGCGGCGTCCGGCGCGCTCAGCTTGGCGGCGAAGGGGAAGCGGTTGGCCAGGTATTGATTGAAGAAGGCGCTCAGCTTCTGGTAAGCGGCGGCCCCCGCCTGGGTGCGCAAAGCGCCGCAGCGGTCGCTGGCCAGGCTGACCAGGGTCTGGGCGCGGTCTGAGAAAACGTTGCCGGCGGCCGGCAGTTCCACCTGGTCCAGCACCGCGCGGCAATTGCCCACGTCCATCTCGTTGAAATCCTTGGAGATCATGGTTTCCAGCACCGCCGGCGCGCTGTTTGCGGCTTTTTCCTTGTAGTGGCGCAGTTCGACGGCGGCGCTTTGCCAGCGTTGCTGCAGTTGCTGATCGCTCACCGACATCGAGGACTTGTGCGAGGCCAGCCAGCTCAGCGCCGGAGCCTGAGCCTGGACCAGATTGCCCACCAGCTCAAGCTGAGAGCCCAGGTATTGCTGCAATTCCCGCGCGCCGCCGGCGCGGAAGGCGCGGGCCCCGGCGTTGCGCGAGCCGTCCCACCAGCGGAAGCTGCCTTGCAGCGGCTGGTACACCGCCAGCCCTTGCAGGCTGCGTTCCGCGTGACGCAAGGATTGCAGCGCGCGCCGGTCCATCTCGCGCAGCACGCTGTCGCGGAAAGCGGGTTGGGCTAGTTCATCCAACGCCGCCAATACCGGGGTGGCCGCCTTGGCCTGTGCGTCGAAGGCGTTGCCCTCGTCGATGGATCCGCCATTCAAACCCACCGACGGCTCGGCGCGGCGGCCGCTCAAGGCGCTCCACATCGCCCGCGCCGCGCTGTCCTGCAAGGCGCGCTCCAGGCCCTTGCGGTAGGCGGGCGGCATCAGGCCGGCGCTGCCGGCCACGTATTTCTGGTAACCGTCGTAATGGCGCAGCGCCGCCGCCATCGCTTCGGCGTCCATATTCGCCAGCCCGCTCGCCGTCGGGCCGCTCTCGCCCTGCGCCCGCGCGCTGGCGACGAAGTCCTGCTTCAAGAGCGAGGCCAGGGTCACGTTCAGCTTGAGCACCTGATCCTGCAGCTCCAGGCCGCCGGCCGGCCCTTGCGCCAGCAGCGCCGAAGTCGCCCCCACGCCGCCCAGCCAGCGCTTGCGGAATTCCTGGCGCGCCACCGCGGAGTAGTCCGCTACCCGCGCCACCGCGTCGCGGCCTATCAGGCTGGAACGGCGCGCGCCGTCCAGCATCGCGCTGTAGCCTGGCACCAGGTCTTGGCCGGCGGCGCGGCTCCAGGCGCTGTTGGTGGCGTTGACCAGGCTTTGCAGCAGGCCGATGTGACCGGCCACGCTGTCCAGTTCCGGCAAGGAGTTGCCCTGGCCGGACTCCAGCATCAACAGCTGTTTCTGTAATTGCTGGGCGGTAAGGTCGAAGGTTTGATTGGTGTAGAGCTGGCCAAGCCAGGCTTGCATCAGCGCGCTGAAGTGATCGCCCACTTGCGGGCGGATCTTGGCAAGGTCGATGGGCGCGGCCACCAGTTGATCGCTGGACAGCAGGATGCGGCGCAGATTGTCGCGCTGGGCGTTCTGCGGCGCGCGCAGGCTGAGGCCGAACAGGCCGTTGGCCAGCTCCGCCGCCTCGTCAAGCGTGGCGTTGCCGTCGTGCACCGCATGGTTGAACTGGCTGACGCGCTGTTCCAGCTTGGTCGCGTCGCCGGTCAATTGCCGTGCCAGCAGATAGGCCGGCCATTTTTCCGGCGCGGCGGTGTCGTCGCTGACGCTGTCCGCGCCGGCTTCGCCCAGCCGCCGCAGTTGTTCGGCGTCGCGCAGCAGCCGTTGTTGCAAAGGCAGCATCACCGCGCGGCGCAACGCGTATTCGATGGTTTCGTCGATGCGGCCGTCCACCGGGGACATCAGCGAGGTGGGCAGCAGCAAGGTGCCGAAACGACGCGACGGCGCGTCCTTGAGCGCGCGCCAGAAGGCGACGACGCTTTGGCGCGCCGCGGCGTCGTTGCCCAGCTCCGGCCGCGGCCCGCCCCGGTCCAGTTGCAGAATGCGCAGTTGGCGGCCTAGCGCGTCGGCGTCGTCGGTGGCCGTATGCCAATACCAGCTGATGCCGGCCAGCCACAAGGCGGCGAACAGGCCCATGCCGATCAGTGTCCAGCGATGCCAGCGCTGGCGCAACCGCAAGATGCGCGGCACCGGCTGGGCCAGGCCCTGCTCCGCCAGCACTCGCTGGCGCAGCAGCCGGCCGGCGAACAGGGGCAGCGCCGGCAGCGCGGCGGTGTCTTCCAGATCGCCTTCCGGCGCGGCCTGGGCGCCGGTGAAATAGATGCCGCGCAATTGCGGCGCCTCGCCCAGCGCGTTGCCTCGGAACACCGGGTCGCACAAGGCTTGCAAATTGGCCCGCACCGCCTCAAAGCTGCGCGGCAGCAAATACAAATCCGTGGACATCCCGCCTTGCAGGGCGCCGAATTCGGCGATGGTTTCGCTCAGTGTCAGCCGCAGCCGCGTCAAGGCCTGTTCTATCCAGTCGGATTGATAGGCGGCGCTGGCGGCGTAGGGCGAGGACCACCCAAGCATCGCGTCGCGCGCTTCGCGCGGCAACGCCTGCGCCAGCTCCAGGAAGCCCGGAGCCTGTTCGGTCTCGGTCACCACCAGATAGATGGGCAGGCTCAGGCCCAGCCGTCTTTGCAGATCGGCAAACTTCTTGGCGGCGGCCAGGCCGGCGCTCACCGCCAGGTGCTCGCTCCACAGCTGGCTGGCGGACACGGTCCAGATCAGCGCGTCCAGCGGCCGCGCGGCGCGGCTGCGCAACAGCACGCCCAAGAGCCGCCGCCAGGCGGACAGCGGCGCCAACGCGCCTTCCGGATGACTGAACATATCGTCCGGGATCACCAACACCGCGCCGTCGCCGCCGTACCACCAGCGGCCAAACCAATTGACCTCGCCCTCGCTCTTCAGCTGCAGCGAGGCGCACAGCGCCTCCACATTGCGCACCCTGTCTCCCACCGCCAGCACCCAGGGGGTCTGGTAGCGGTCTTCCGCGCCGATCTCGCGCTCGAAACGGCGCACCGAGCCGCGGAAGCTGCGCCGCGCCGGATCGGCCTCGCGCCGCAACCACCAGATCAACGCCGCCAAGGCCAGCAGGATCAACAGGGTCAGCAATACAATGCCCACTATGGTCTGTATCGTCATTTGCTTTGCCCGTCCCCGTCCGCCCCCCGGTACAGCATGGGCTCCACTCTCGATACGATGTCATGCCAAAACACGTGCCCCACCACCGACATACCCACCAGGATGGCCGCCACGCCCAGCGCCAGCCGGAAGCCGTCCGGCAGCATGCGCCGCACCGTCAGCCGCAGCGGCGGCACATTGCTGCTGCGCTCCAGCGCCGGCGCCAGGCTGCGGATGTCGGCGTCGCGCTGGTAAGCGAAGGCGAACAGCTCGCGCCGCCATTCCTCGTGCTGGGCCAGCCCGCCCTGTCCCCGCAGCCGGCCGTAGAAACCCAGCGTCAGCGTTTGCAGGCAGACGTTGGCCAGGTCCCGGCTGGCCGGATCGCGCTCGCGCAACACCCGCTCTATCAGCGCCGGCACCTTGTCGCCGGCGGCGCGGCTGCCAAACAGCCGCTGCTCCAGCGGCGTGGCCTGCCACAGGCTCTGCCCCGGCCAGTCCTCAAACAGCAGGCGCTCGTCTATCAGGGCAACGAACAGATACTGCAATGCCTCGATCTGGCTTTGCCCGGCCGCGCCCACGCGCGCGCCGGCGGCGCGGCTCAAACGCCGCGCCAGCAAGCCGCCCTGCTCGGCCGCCAGTTCGGCGGCGGTTTCGGCTTTGTGGCCGCCGCCGGCCAATTCCCGGAACACTTGCAACCATTCGGCGTAGGCGTCTTCAAAAGTGGCGCTCAGCGGCGCTTGCGCCAGCGCCCCCAGCGGCTGGGACAGCGCGCTATCCAGCATGGCGTTCTCCATCGGCCTCGTCGCGCGGATCGGCGACGAAAAGCAGCGCCTCCCACGGCTCCAGCGCCGCGCCGCCGGCCGGCAGCGTCATGCGCAGCAGCAGCTCCGGCTGCAGCCAGTCCCCACTGGCCAGCAAGGCGAACAGCCGGGTGTCGTCGCCCACGCTGTACGCCACTTGCTCCGCGCGGTCCAAGGGCTGGAAGGACAAGCCGCGCATGCGCTGGCGCGCCAGCGTGGCCACGTGCGGTTCCGAGGCGATGATGGCCTGGCCCAGCCATTGCTGGGCGGCGGAGTCCGGCGCGCCGCCGGGCATGCGCAGACCAACGATCAAGCGCCCGTTATCGCGCGCGGCCTCCGGCAGCGAAATCCAGAAGCCCTCGGCGTCGCGGTTGAACGGCAGGCTGCGATAGCCGGCGCGCACCCGGTCCAGCGCGGCGGACAACCAGTTCAGCAGCGGCTCGTAGCTGGCCAGCAATTCCTGGTAATTGAAGGCGGGGAACACCGGCGCGCCGGCGCCCGGGTCCAGCGCGGTCAGCGAGCCGGCCATGCCGGCCAGCAAGCCGAACAGGGCGGCGGGATGGGCGGCGCGGCTGCCCAGCGCGGCTTCCACTTCCGGCAGCCGCGCCCACAGCGCCGCCAGTTGGCGGCGGATTTCGTCGATATCGTCGTCCTTGCCGGCTTCCTTGGCCTGGCGCAGACGGCCGCTCAGGAACACGCACTTCTCGCGCGCCTTGGCGCACAGCGCCGCCACCTTGCGCCCCAGCAGGCTGTCCGGCAGCAGCCGCGGCGACGGCGGCGCGTAGGCGCGGCGGGAGAAGCCGCCGCCTTGCTGGGCGATGCGCAACAGCGGCAAGCAGATCATGTCGGCGCGTTCGGCCTCGGTGACCAGGCGGATGTCCGGCCGCCACAGCGTCAGGCTGGCCGGGTTTTCCCCGCTGCTCAAATCCGGCACCGCCTCGCTGTTTTCCGAGCGAAAACGCCCGGCGGCGGGATCCAGCCGGCCGGCGCGCCACAAGGGCGGCAGCGCCAGATAGACCGTCACCGTGCGGCCCGGCGCTTCCGCCGCGGCCGCCGTCACGTCGCAGCGGAGCTCCGCGCCGTCGCCGGCGTCAAAGCGCAGCGGCAGGCCGTCCGGCAGCACCGCCTCCAGCGCGGACACCCGCGCCACGCCGCCGGCCAGCGCCGCCTCGTCCAGCTCCAGCTCCAGCACGCCCCAATACAGCGGTTGGGCCGCCGCCGCCAGCACCGCGGACACCGCGTCCGACCTCAGCGCCTGCCATTGAAAATGCTGGGGCAGCAACTGCATCCCCTCGTACCAACACACTGCCTGTGGCACTGCTTTCAAACCGCTCTCCCCCCGCTACGGCTCCATCAGCCGCATATTCTTGCTTTCAAAACGCAGCCAAACCTTCTTGCGCGTATCCAGGCTCAGCCGGTGCATGCCCGGCCCGGCGTAGCCGGCGTACACCAGCAGGCCGGCCGCGGATTCTCCGCGTATCGGCACATCCTCGGTTTCCAGGTGCTGGCCCGGCACCAGCTCCAGCTCCCACACCTTGAGATCCGCCGGGTAATCGCGCAGCAACTGCTCGCGCTGTTCAAACCACTTGGCCGCCGGCAGCCCCAGCAACAGCTTGTATAGCTCCGGGTCCTTGGCGGCGACGAAATCCACCGCCAACGGCGTGTCGTCATTAGCCATGCTGACCACGTCCAGCGTGGCCGCCTGCAATTTGACCGAAGGGCCGAAGCCCAGCGACGAGCATCCGCCCACGCCCAGCGCCAAACAGCAGCACAGCCCAGCCAGATACCCGTTGCGCATCCGCATCACCCAAAACGCCATTATCCATTGCAAATAATATTGGCAAAAAAATGCCGATAGTTCTATAGGAATTGTTAAGCCATCGTCATTGAAAAATGCAAATTGCAAGCATTTGTCAGCAAATAAGGCTTCCATGCAGCAGCCATGGCCGGCTTCAATGGAAAAGAGCGACCAGGCCCGGCCGGGCAACAATGGTCTGACAATCATGCAATCACGCCAAAGCGGACCGGATACGCGGCCTGCAGCCGGCGTCGTTAGCTTCCCAACCGATCGAGGTCTGTTATGGCAGAGAGCACACAGCACAAGCTGGACCGGATTCGTCCGCCGCGCGTGCAAATCACATATGACGTGGAAATCGGCAACGCCCTGGAAAAACGGGAGCTGCCGCTGGTGGTAGGCATCATGGCGGACCTGGCGGGCAAGCAGGAGCAGCCGCTGCCCAAGCTGAGCGAACGCCGCTTCGTGGAAATAGACCGCGACAACTTCAACGCGGTGCTGGCCTCGCTGGCCCCGCGCGTCACCGCCCAGGTGGACAACGCGCTGTCCGACGACGGCAGCAAGCTCAACGTGGAGCTAAAATTCAATCACTTCGACGATTTCGACCCGGTCAACATCGTCAAGCAAGTCACCCCGCTGCGCCGGCTGTACGAGGCGCGCCAGAAACTGCGCGACCTGCTGACCAAGCTGGACGGCAACGACGAACTGGACAAGCTGTTGCAGGACGTGGTGGCCAACACCGAGGAACTGCAAAAGATCAAGAGCGCCCGCCCCGAGGCCCCGGCCGCGGCGGAAGCCGCCCCGGCGCCGGACGCGCCGCCGGCCGCCTGACGCCCCGCTCGACCACCTGATACCGGAGACACCTCATGGCCAAGACCCAAGCCGAAGCCCCCAGCGGCGACGCCGCCTCGCTGTCGCTGCTGGACCGCATCATCCAGGAAGGCCGCATGGCCCACGACGACATCCAGCAGGAATACGCCAAGGACCTGCTGTCCGAATTCGCCACCCAAGTGCTTGACGAAGGCATGGCCATCGACAAAGACACCGTGGCGATGATCAACCACCGCATCGCCATCATCGACCAATTGCTGAGCAAGCAGCTCAACAACATCCTGCACCACCCGGACGTGCAGAAGATGGAAGCCTCCTGGCGCGGCCTGCACTTCCTGGTGATGAACACCGAAACCAGCACCCGCCTGAAGCTGCGCCTGCTCAACGCCACCAAGGACGAACTGCAGAACGACCTGGAAAAGGCGGTGGAATTCGACCAGAGCGCGCTGTTCAAGAAGATTTACGAGGAAGAATACGGCACCTTTGGCGGCCACCCCATCAGCCTGCTGATCGGCGATTACGAGTTTGGCCGCCACCCGCAAGACGTGGCGCTGCTGGAAAAGCTGTCCAATGTGGCCGCCGCCGCGCACGCGCCGCTGATCTCCGCCGCCAGCCCGCGCCTGTTCGATATGAGCAGCTTCACCGAACTGGCGGTGCCGCGCGACCTGGCCAAGGCCTTTGAAAGCGCCGAACTGATCAAATGGCGCTCCTTCCGCGCCAGCGAGGATTCCCGCTACGTCAGCCTGGTGCTGCCGCACATCCTGCTGCGCCTGCCCTACGGCCCGGACACCAAGCCCACCGAAGGCATGAACTACGTGGAAGACGTCAACGGCACCGACCATAGCAAATACCTGTGGGGCAACGCCGCCTACGCGCTGGGCCAGCGCATCACCGACGCCTTCGCCAAATACGGCTGGTGCGCGGCCATCCGCGGCGTGGAAGGCGGCGGCGCGGTGGAAGGCCTGCCGGCCCACACCTTCGGCACCGTGTCCGGCGACATCGCGCTCAAATGCCCCACCGAGATCGCCATCACCGACCGCCGCGAGAAAGAGCTGGACGGACTGGGCTTCATCGCGCTGTGCCACAAGAAAAACACCGATCTGGCGGTGTTCTTCGGCGGCCAGAGCGCCAACCAGCCCAAGGTCTACAACACCAACGCCGCCAACGCCAACGCCCGCATCTCCGCGATGCTGCCCTATGTGCTGGCCGCCTCGCGCTTCGCTCACTACATCAAGGTGATCATGCGCGACAAGATCGGCAGCTTCCTGACCCGCGACAACGTGGAAACCTATCTGAACAACTGGATAGCGGACTACGTGCTGGTCAACGACAACGCGCCGCAGGAAGTGAAGGCCCAGTACCCGCTGCGCGAAGCACGGGTGGACGTGACCGAAGTGCCGGGCAAGCCCGGCGCCTACCGCGCCACCGTCTTCCTGCGCCCGCACTTCCAGCTGGAAGAGCTGACCGCGTCCATCCGCCTGGTGGCTGAGCTGCCGCCGCCGGCCGCCGCCTGACGCCACACCAAGGGCCCGCCGCGCGGCGGGCCTGAACCAATACCCTCCAAGGAGCAAGCAAAGCAATGGACGCCATCATTCTGGACCTGGGCAGCGACATCAAGGGCGAGTGCAAGCTGGAAGGCTACACCGACAAGATCGAAGTGCTGTCCTACAGCCACAACGTGGCCATGCAGGTGACCAACGATGTCAGCAACACCGAACGCACCTCCGGCAAGCCGCATATCGGCGAATTCAGCCTGACCAAGTTCACCGACAAATCCACGCCGGAACTCAACGCCTACTGCTGCCAGGGCAAGAACATTCCCGAGGTCAAGATCACCATAGGCCGCAACGCCGCCGACAGCAGCGGCAAGATCCTGCCCTACATCGTCTACACCCTGACCAACGCCATCCTGTCCAACGTCAGCGTCAGCGGCGGCACCGGCGGCAAGCCGGTGGAAAACCTCTCGCTCAACTTCACCAAGATCAAGTGGGAGCTGACCACCCAGAAAGACACCGGCGCCAAGGACGGCAACGCCGCCGCGGTGTGGGACCTGGCCGCCAACAAGTACTCCAAGTAAACCATGCGCCAGCCCGCCCAGTTCCGCCCGGGTCTGTTCGAACTCCTGGCCGACGCCGAACCGCGACACAGGCTGGAGGCCGAGCCGCTGCTGCGGGTGGACCGCCGCCGGCTGCAGGAATCGGTGCGGGCGGAACTGGCGCGGCTGCTGTCCAGCCGCCGCGCCGAACAGCCCTACCTGGCCGAACTCAGCGTCATCGACTACGGCGTGGCGGACTGGAGCGCGCTGCACCCTGAACGCGCCGAAGACCGCCAGCGCCTGGCGCGCGAGATCCGCCAGGCGATACGCAGCTTCGAACCCCGGCTGGCCGCGCCACGCGTCAGCGTGGACACCGTGCCGGGCCGCGGCCTGCTCCTCAGCGTGCGCATAGACGGCGAACTCCAGGCCGAGGGCAGCCGCTGGCCGGCCGCCTTCGTCGCCGAACTGGACCCGTCCGGCGCGCGGCTGACCGCCTGCGAGGACGCCGGCTGATGGAATCGCTGGACCCGCGCCTGCTGGACTACTACCAACGCGAACTCGCCTACCTGCGCCACGCCGGCGGCGAATTCGCCCACCGCTACCCCAAGGTGGCCCACCGCCTGCAACTGAGCGACGGCGAATGCCCGGACCCGCAAGTGGAACGGCTGCTGGAAGGCTTCGCCCTGCTGTGCGCGCGGCTGCAACGC
Source organism: Chromobacterium sp. Rain0013 (assembly GCF_015291765.1). Taxonomy (NCBI): domain Bacteria; kingdom Pseudomonadati; phylum Pseudomonadota; class Betaproteobacteria; order Neisseriales; family Chromobacteriaceae; genus Chromobacterium; species Chromobacterium sp. Rain0013. Next base: position 2,345,916 of record NZ_CP031514.1, on the reverse strand, counting down.
CGGCTGGACGACGACTACTCCGAACTCACCGACGCGCTGCTGGAACAGCTCTACCCGCACGCGCTGCGGCCCATGCCCTCCTGCGCCATCGCCCGCTTCGAGCCGGACCCGGACAAGGGCAAGCTGGACGCCGGCTACCGCATCGAGCGCGGCACCCCGCTGTTCGTGGCCACCACCGCCGGCGACAGCCTGCGCTTTCGCACCAGCGCCGCCGTCACCCTGTGGCCGCTGCGGCTCGCCGCCGCCAGCCTGCTGACCGAGGACGAAGCCCAGGCCGCCAGCGGCCTGGCCCAGGCCCGCGCCGCCCTGGTGCTGCGGCTGGAAAAACTGGGGCCGGAGCCGCTGGGCGCGCTGCCGCTGAACAGCCTGCGCATCCACCTGGCCGGCTCCCCGCTCAACGCCGCCGCGCTCTACGACCTGCTGTCCGCCCACAGCCTGCAAATCAGCTGCCGGCTGCCGGAGCGGCCCGGCCTCGCGCCCTCCATCCGCCCCGGCGCGCTGCCGCGCGCCTGCGGCTTTAGCGCCGACGAAGCGCTGCTGCCGGCCGAGGACGGCGTGCACCCGGCGCACGCGCTGCTGGCGGAATACTTCGCCTGCCCGGAAAAATTCGCCTTCTTCGACCTGCCGCTCAGCCTGCCGCGCCAGGCTGAGCGGCAGCTGGAAATCGTCATCGCCTTCGAACGCGCGCCGGCCGGCCGCCTGGGCATCCAGCACGGCGACATCGCGCTGGGCTGCGCGCCGGTGATCAATCTGTTTCCGCACACCTCGGAGCCGCTGCACCCGGACGGCAGCCGCAGCGAATACCTGCTGGTGGCCGACGCCCACCGCGACCACAGCGTGGAAATCCACTCCATCCGCCAACTGCGCGCCGCCGGCCCGGACGGCGCGCGCCGCATCGCCCCCTACTTCGCCTGCAGCCACGGCGAGGGCGGCGACGGCCGCTACTGGCACGCGCGCCGCGTGCGCGGCCTCAACCGCCTGCGCCCCGGCAGCGACATGCTGCTCACCCTGGTGGACGCCGATTTCGACCCGCTGGCCGCCAGCGAGCTCAGCCTCACCGCCGAACTGCTATGCACCAACCGCCACCTGGCCGAGCAACTGCCGGCCGGCGCGCCGCTGATGTTCGAACTGCCCGGCCCGGTGGGCCAGGCGCGGCTGCTGCGCCCGCCGCGGCCGCAAACCGAAGCCGCGCTGGACGGCGCCTCGCGCTGGAAACTGGTGTCCCAGCTCAGCCTCAACCACCTGTCGCTGAGCGAAGGCCCGCAGGCGCTGGCCGCGCTGCGCGAAATGCTGGCGCTGCACAATCTGGGCGAACAGCCGGCCGCGCGCCGCCAGATCGAAGGCATCGCCGCGCTACGCAGCGAACGCATCGTCGACCACGTCGGCGCCGACGCCTGGCGCGGCTGGCGCAACGGCCTGCTGCTGACGCTGGAGCTGGACCCGGCCTGCTTCGCCGGCGGCAGCCGCGTGCTGTTCGCCGCCGTGCTCGCCCACTTCTTCGCCCTCTACGCCCACGCCAACCGCTTCGTGCGCACCCGACTCGTCCACCAGCAACAGGAGATCCAGACATGGCAGCCGCCGCCCGGCCCCAGCCTGGTTCTGTAGCCGAGCGGCTGCTGACGCGGCCGCAGGGCTTCGAATTCGCCCAGGCGGTGATGCTGCTGGAACGGCTGACGCCGCAGGCCGCGCCGCTGGGCCAGGGCGCGGACCCGGCGCGCGAAGCGCTGCGGCTGCGCGGCCCGCTGCTGCCCGCCTTCGCCGCCAGCGAACTGAGCGCGCTGGAACCGGGCGCGCTGGGCGGCGACGCGCGGGACGGCCAGCCGGCGCTCGATGTCGAATCCTTTGGCCTGGGCGGCCCGGACGGCCCGCTGCCCTACGCCTACCAGGAATGGCTGCAACAGCGCCGCCAGGACAAAGACCACGCGCCGGCGGAATTCCTGCAACTGTTCCAGCACCGGCTGCTGGCCCTGCTCTACCGCGCCCAGCGCAAATACCGGCTGGCGCCCAGCTTCGCCGCGCCGCGGCTCAGCCCGGCTAGGCCGCTGCTGCTCAGCCTGTGCGGCCTGCTGCCCGCCGGCCTGCAACAACGCCAGGCGGTGCCGGACGCCGCGCTGCTGGCCCGCGCCGCCCTGCTGGCGGACCGCCGCCGCTCGCTGGCCGGCTTCGCCGCCTTGGCCAGCCGCCACCTGGCCGCGCCGGTGCAGGCCAGCCCCTACGCCGGCGGCTGGCGCGAGATCCCGCCGGCCAGCCGCACCCGCATCGGCCGCAACGGCCGCAACGCCGCGCTGGGCCAGGGCGCGCTGGCCGGCCGCCGCGCCTGGGACGAACACGCTGGCATCCGCCTGACCGTGGGCCCGCTGGACCCGGCCGGCTACCGCGCCTTCCTACCCGGCGGCGAACGCCACCGCGCGCTGGCCGCGCTGGCGGAGTTTTACTTCGGCCCGGACCTGGACATCCAGCTCAGCCTGCTGTGGCAAGCGCCGGCCGCCGCGCTCAAGCTGCAAGCCCGCGCCGCGCCGCGGCTGAGCTGGGACAGCTGGCTGGGCGGCCCCGGCGGAGCGCGGCGGCTGGACACCCGGCTGCATCGGCCGCCCCCGGCCGACGAGGACCCGGCATGAGCGCCGAACTGTCCGAACTGGTGGCCCGCCTCAACCCCAGCTGCCGCAAGGCGCTGGAGCTGGCGGCCCAGCGCTGCCTGCAACAAAGCCACTACTACGTGGAAATCGAACACGTGCTGCTGGAGCTGCTGGAGCTGCCCAACGGCGACCTGCCGCTGCTGCTGCCCAAGCTGGGCCTGAGCACAGACCAACTGAGCGCGGAGCTGCGCCGCAGCCTGGACCAGTTCAAGCGCGGCGAAACCCGTGCCCCGGCCTTCTCCAGCCACACCGTGGCCTGGCTCAAGGAAGCGCTGCTGCTGGCCACGCTGCGCCAGCAGGCCAGCATCCGCTCCGGCCTGCTGCTGCTCACCCTGCTGGAGCGCGACGAACTGCGCAATCTGCTGCTGATCGGCGCGCCCTGCCTGCTGCGCGCGCCGCGCCAGCCGCTGAGCGAACAACTGGACGCCTGGGCCGCCGCCTCGCGCGAAGCCCCGTCCGCCGCCGCGGCGGAACCGGCCGGCGCGCTGGCGCGCTTCACCCACGACCTGGTGGCCGACGCCCGCGCCGGCCGCATCGACCCCATCGTGGGCCGCGACGGCGAAATCCGCCAATGCCTGGACATCCTGCTGCGCCGCCGCCAGAACAACCCCATCCTGGTGGGCGCGCCCGGCGTGGGCAAAACCGCGGTGGCGGAAGGCCTGGCGCTGCGCATCGCCCATGAGGAAGTGCCGCCGGCGCTGGCCGGCGTCGGCCTGCTGGCGCTGGACCTGGGCCTGCTGCAAGCCGGCGCCGGGCTCAAGGGCGAATTCGAACAAAGGCTGCAAAGCGTGATGGACGACATCCGCGCCGCCGCCCGGCCCATCATCCTGTTCATCGACGAAGCCCACACCCTGGTGGGCGCCGGCGCGGCCGAGGGCCACAGCGACGCCGCCAACCTGCTCAAACCGGCGCTGGCGCGCGGCGAACTGCACACCGTGGCCGCCACCACCTGGCAGGAATACAAGAAATACTTCGAACGCGACCCGGCGCTGGCGCGGCGCTTCCAGCCGGTGCAAGTGGAAGAACCGGACGAAGACAGCGCCGTGGCCATGCTGCGCGGCGTCGCCGCCCGGCTGGAACAGCACCACGGCGTGCGCATCCTGGACGCCGCCATCCACGACGCGGTCAAACTGTCCCACCGCTACATCTCCGGCCGCCAGCTGCCGGACAAGGCCATCAGCGTGCTGGACACCGCCTGCGCCCGCGTGGCGCTGGCCCAGCACGACCAGCCGCCGCAGCTGGAAAACCTGCGCCACCGCCAGGCCATGCTGGACGAGGAACTGGAGCGGCTGCTGAACGAACAGGCCACCGGCCTGGACCACGCCGCCCGCATCGCCGCGCTGCGCCAAGACAGCGCGCGCCAGCTGCAAGCCATGCGCGAACTGACCGTGCGCTGGCAGGACGAATTGCGCGCGGTGCGCGAAATCCTGCGCACCCGCCAGCAACTGCTGGACTTCCTGGCCAGCGAGCCCGAGCTGCCCGCCGGCGAACCGCCGCTGCTGCTGGAAGAAGCCGAAGACGGAACCGCGACCGCCGACGAGGACGAAGCCGCGGACCCGGCGCTGCGGCTGGCGGAACAACTGGCGCGGCTGGAAGCCGGCCTGGACGCGCTGCGCCAGGACGACCCGCTGGTGCCGGAGCATGTGGACTCCAAGGCCGTGGCCGCCGTCATCGCCGGTTGGACCGGCATACCCGTGGGCAAGATGCTGGCCGACGAAGCCTACGCCATCCGCACCCTGGCCCAGCGCATGGGCCAGCGCGTGATCGGCCAGCCGGCCGCGCTGGGCAAGATCGCCCAACGCATCCAGGCCTACCGCGCCGGCCTCACCGACCCCGGCAAACCGGTGGGCGTGTTCCTGCTGCTGGGCCCCACCGGCGTGGGCAAAACCGAAACCGCCTACGCGCTGGCAGACGCGCTATACGGCGGCGAACGCAATCTGATCGTGGTCAACCTGGCGGAATACCAGGAAGCCCACAGCGTCAGCCAGCTCAAGGGCGCGCCGCCCGGCTATGTCGGCTACGGCCAGGGCGGCGTGCTCACCGAAGCCGTGCGCCGCAAGCCCTACAGCGTGGTGCTGCTGGACGAAATCGAAAAAGCCCACCCGGACGTGCTGGAAGCCTTTTACAACGTGTTCGACAAGGGAGTCATGGAAGACGGCACCGGCCTGACGGTGGACTTCAACAACACCATCATCCTGGCCACCAGCAATGTGGGGGCCGAGCTATTGCAAACCACTCCAGGCGAGCAGTTCGCCACCCAGTTGTTCGACGAACGCCTGCGCAAAACGCTGTTACAAACCTTCCGCCCCGCCTTTCTCGCCCGCATGACCGTGGTGCCCTACCCGCCGCTGGCGGAGCGTACTTTAGAAAGCATCGTGATCAACAAGCTGGAAAAACTGCAAGCCCGCTATAAGGCGGCGACAGGGAAACAATTCGACTTCGACCCGGCAATCGTCAAGGCTGTACTCGCCAAGTGCAGCGCAGCGGGCGCGCGGGATATCGAGAACGTGTTGATGGCGCAGGTGACGGGGAAGTTAGCGGAGTGGGTGTTGGAACCCTAGGAGATATGCACATGGACTTATACAGAGGACTGAATAGTTACGCTGAAGCTGTGGCAATACTGACCCACGGAACTGCTGGCGGGTTCGCCCCCATACCCAATGAAGTTCCAGCCAAGCCGCCTAAGGACGCCTGTGATGCACAAAAAGGAACCGATGGCGAAACCCGTTACTCCCAAGACTCCGCCTGGGACTACTTTATGCAGAAGAATCACACAGGAGACAACGCGATAGTTGAATACACCACGAACGGCAACACAGCGGATCAGTTTAGTCGTCCGCTTACGATTGGCATCGAGATAGCAGATGCATGGTGCTATTCATTCGACAACGACCAATTGGAAAGTGGAGTAATGATTTTTCGAAGAGCCCCATTTATAAAAATATACGGCCTCAAGATCAGCAAGCCCCAAATACATGCTAGTCGTTCGAAAAATGACACAACTTACTTTACGATGCTACAGCATTTGGCCTTGAAGGCACAGATAAAAATTTTTCCCTGACGAGACAAACCAATGCCTCACCCTATCGACACTAAAGCTACCCTACGCGCCCCTTTGACTATCAAGAACAGGCTATTTAGATAAAGATAGCAAGAGTAATGAAGGCTTTTTATTTACCCACGAACACTGACCAGTGAAATACAATTCACCAACATTTTTCTAGAAAGAAGAACATGGATGATGACTTCCTTTTTTCTGGCATAGGCAGTACGCGCGAAAAAAACTCAACACTCCTTAAGGCTAAGCAGTCACGCTACCATGCAATAAAAGAAGTGCCCATAAACAAAATACAACTAAGAGGAGACTCCTACACAACCGGCGTTCATCATGAGCTAATGGTTTTTCTAGAAAACTCAATAAATATAAGGGTATCAAGAACAAATGGGGAGGACACCCTTCAATTAGATGCTATAGATACAGGGAAATATGCAAAAAATGTACTACATGAAAAGATAATAACCGATAAAAAAATAAACACAAAAACCGTTTTTATTGCATTTTCAGAAGCAAAAAATGCTAGACCATACTACGACCAAGCAGATTGCCAAACCTTTGCGGCAGAAGTCTACAAAAAAATAACAGGAGAACCGCTTAACTCGAATTTAGGGGACGATGACTTCATATAAAACCGACTGACTATGCCAACTCAAATTAAGATAGAACACAAAAGAAGCACCTGTACTAGAGGCGGACATATGCCCACTACTAAGAACCTGAAATAAGCCCCCACTCAATTTATTTATTTTTATAACCTACAAAAATACTAAGGGCCGTAGGTTGGGCTGAATGCAATGAAGCCCAACGTTTACCATTCACCAATCACAAGCAGCAAAATGTTGGCTTTCCCCTTCACCCATACAATGAACGTAACCCATTAACCACCATGCCCCGCCCCTCCGACAAAACCACCCCGCTCTCCCTCAGCGCCTCCGCGCTGAAAGAGCTGTACCCGGACAGCCTGTCCGGCGACGAGGCGCTGAACGCGCTGGGCAGCTTCACCCTGGCCGGCTTCAGCGATAGCGCGCTGACGCTGGACAAGGCGGTGGCCTCCCACCTGACGCTGAGCCTGCGCCGCGACGACAACACCCGGCCGCTAGACGGCCTGTGCGCGGCGATACGCCAGCTGCCGGGCGACGCCACCGCGGACCGCTACAGCGTGACGCTGCGGCCCTGGCTGTGGTGGCTGAGCCTGGCCGGCAACAACCGCATCTTCCAGAACCAGAGCGTGCCGGACATCGTAAAAGCGGTATTCGCCGGCCACGGCTTCAGCGACTACCAGCTGAAGCTGGACGCCACCTATCCCAAGCGCGAGTACTGCGTGCAGTTTGGCGAGAGCGATCTCAATTTTGTAATGCGGCTGCTGGAAGACGCCGGCATCTTCTGGTTCTTCACCCACGCCGACGGCAAACACACCCTGGTGCTGGCGGACGGCAACAGCCATTTCCCGGACTGCCCCAATAACGCCAAGATTCCCTATCTGGGCCAGGACCTGGGCGGACGCGAGCTGGAAGGCGTGCGCAGCGCCGGCATCAGCCGCCAGGCGGTGGCCGGCGGCTACCGCGCCGGCGATTACGAATTCACCACCGCCAGCGCCTCGCTGTACGCGCAGGCGCTGGCCAAATCCGATCTGCCCAATCTCTACCAATACCCGGGCGGCTACGCCAAGAAGGCCGATGGCGACGCGCTGGCCAAGCAGCGCAGCGACGGCCTGCGCGCCGAGGAAGTGGAGCTGGTGGGCGACAGCGATTGTCGCTGGCTGATTCCCGGCCACTGCTTCACCCTGAGCGGCCACCCGGACCCGGCCTGCAATATCGCCTGGGTGGTGACCCGCGTCAGCCACGAGGCCGGCCAGCAGCATTACCGCAACCGCTTCGCCGCCATCCCCAAGGCCACCCCCTATCGCCCGCCGCGGCTCACCCCCAAGCCGGTGATGCACCCGCAGGTGGCCAAGGTGGTGGGCAAGGCCGGCGAGGAGATCTGGACCGATAAATACGGCCGCGTCAAAGTGCAATTCCCCTGGGACCGCGACGGCAAGGACAACGAATCCAGCTCCTGCTGGCTGCGAGTGATGCAGCCGTGGAGCGGCAAGGGCTTTGGCATGCAGTTCATCCCGCGCATCGGCCAGGAAGTGATTGTCAGCTTCATCGACGGCGACCCGGACAAGCCGCTGGTCAGCGGCTGCGTCTACAACGGCGACAACGCGCTGCCCTATGAACTGCCGGCCAAGCAGGCGCAGTCCGGCCTCAAGACCAACTCGACAAAAGGCGGCGGCGGCTTCAACGAACTGCGCTTCGACGACAGCAAGGACAAGGAGGAAGTGTTCTTCCAGGCGCAGAAGAACTACACCGTGAAAGTGCTCAACGACGTGGCCGCTGACGTGGGCCACGACGAAACCCTGGTGGTGAAGAACGAGCGCAAGCGCAGCGTCACCGAGGGCAACGACAGCCTCAGCGTGGACAAGGGCAACCGCACGGTGGAAGTGAAAACCGGCAATGAAACCCTCAACGTCAAGGGCAAGCGCACGGTCAAGGTGGAAGGCGACCAGAGTCACAGCACCGGCGGCAATCACGAACACAAGGTCAGCGGCAACTACACGCTAACCGTGGACGGCAACCTCACCATCAAGGTCAGCGGCACCCTCACCCTGCAAAGCGGCGGCGCCTTCACCGCCAAGAGCGACGCCGCCTACACCGCCCAGGCCGGCACCAGCCTGACCAATAAGGCCGGCACCGGGCTCACCAACCAGGCGGGCACCGAGCTGACCAATAAAGCCGGCACCACGCTGACCAACGACGCCGGGGTGTCGCTAACCAACAAGGCCAGCGCCAGCCAGACGGTGGACGGCGGCGGCATGCTCACCCTCAAGGGCGGGCTGATCCAGCAGAACTGATGCGATGGCGGAACCAATAGACATCCAACAAGACCAGCAGCGCTTCGTCGGCCAGCTGGGCGACGGCAAGCTGCAAGGCCCGGCGCGCATCGAGCAGGCCGGCGCGCCGCTGGCGCGCTTCCACTACCAGGACGGCCAGCTGCACGGCCCGGCCACCCTGCTGCACCCCAGCGGCCAGCCCTCGGCCCAGCTGCATTACCAATGCGGCCAGCTGCACGGCGCCGCGCAGTATTGGTCGCCGGAGGGCGCGCTGCAACGCCAGGCTCATTACCGCCACGGCCTGCCGCACGGCGAAACCCGCACCCTGTTTCCCAACGGCCAGGCGGCGGAGCTGGCGGTGTACCGCAACGGCCTCAAGCACGGCCTGCAACAGCGCTACCACCCCAACGGCGCGCTGGCGGAACGGCAGAACTTCATCGAGGGCAAACCGCTGGGGCCGCCGGAACGCTTCGCCGACGACGGCCGGCCGCTGAACGCGGACGGCAAACCGATGGCGCGCTGGCGCTGGTGGTGGCAAAAAATGATGGGGTGAGCGCTACACCTGCCGCCCCAGCCACACCACTCGCCCCAACACCGAGAAATCCGCCGGCGGCGCGGCCAGGTCCACCTCAAACGGCGGATAAGCCTCATTGGCGCTGGACAAACCCAGCTTGCCGCCCGGCAGCCTCTGCGCCCGGCGCACCACCACCTCACCGTCCAGCTCCAGCGCGTACAAGCCGCTGCCCGGCTGGGTTTCCGCCCGGTTGATCAGGGCCAGGTCGCCATCGTTCAACACACCGTCCATCGCATCGCCCGCCACCGCCACCGCCGCCAGCTGGCCGGCCGGCAACTTGAGCCGGGATTCCAGCCAGCCCAGCGCCAGCGGCAGAGCCGCGCCGTCGCCGTAACACGGCACCTCCACATGCGCGCCTTGCGGCGCATACGGCGCCAAGGGCTCGCCGGTGCGCGGCCCCGTCGCCCCCGGCAAGGCTTCCCCTTCGCCAAACAGCAGCCAATCCAGCCGCGCGCCGGTCAGCCGCGAAAACTTGGCTACCAGCACGGCGGACGGTTTGCGCGTGCCGCCTTCGTAGTTCTGCAGCGACACCAGCGATATGCCCAGTTTCTGCGCAGTGACGTCGCGCGCTTCTTTCAGCACCGTGTCGCGGATAAACCTCAATCGTTTGCCAAGAGATTCCAATATCCACCCCCTCAGAATCGGTTCAAAGTCTGCTGCGCTTCATGGCGCCTTGTACCGCGCCGCGCCGCCATTCCGCTGCCTCAGCCGCAACGCCTTGTCCCGCTTGAGCCCCCCAGCGCCCTGAACAGGCTCTCAGCTTCAACAAGGAACGAAGCGGATAGACGGAAAAACCACATTCACGGTCACTGCAATAAGTTGATTTTATTGAATATATTTATATTTTAAAATTTCGGACCACGCTCGCATTTGCAATTAACCGCGATCGTGGTCAGATAGCGTCACGCCAATGACTCAACAGGCTAACGCCGCCAAGGCCAGCCAAACCAGTCAGCGGATAAGGCCCGCGGCCACCCGCCAGGCCGCCCTTGGGTCAAGGCGGAACCGGAGTTCCGACACGATTCGTGCATTCTAAGCCGCTCATCTCGAAATCGCGAATCCAGCCGGTCCGGCTTCCGCCCAGCGGACCACGCCCCGCGCCAGCCCATAACGGACTTCTAGGAGCCTCCATGCCGATACGCAACCTCCTCGCCCGATTCGCCAAACCGCCGCCGGCCAAACCGCCCGCCCGCCTGATCAAGACCGTCCAGCAGTTGCACGCGCAGCGCAGCGACAACCCCGCCCTCGCCGCCATCGACCTTGAACTGGCCTATCTGTCCCGCTGCTGCGAACACTACGACGACATCGCCGACGAACTGCGCCAATGCTGCGAGGCGCTGAGCGCGCTGCTGCTGATGCTGCGCCACACGGAAAACGCGCAACTGCGCGGCAAGGCGCTGTGGGCCTTGCTGGAGCCTTTGCAACAACGTTTGCAGCTGGCAGCGGCCAAGCTGGAGGCGGTAACGTCCTGAACGCCCATCGGCCCGCATTGCCTGATGCTTGGGCTGCGCTGGCGCCATGGGAGATACACGCGGCGGGCGCCCCTCATCCCTCCAATATCCGCCGCGCGCAGGCCTCGTCGGTAACCAGGCCGGACAGCCATTCGCCGCGCAGCGCCGCCAGGATGGCGGCCGCCTTGTCCTCGCCGCCGGCGAAGGCGATCACCGGTTTGGCCGGCCGCGGCCTCAAGGCCAGGCTGGTTACCCGCTCCTGCACCGTTTCGCCCACCAGCCGGCCGGCGCTGTCCATCGGCCGGCCCAGCAGCTCCGCCACCGCTTCACGCGCCATCAGCCCGGCAATCTCCTGCGGATCCAGGAAGCCGTCCTCCTGCAAGGGGCAGCCCGGCGCAATGGCGCCGATGCCGATGAAGGCCACGTCGGCCTCCGCGCCCAGCGCCTCCACCGCGCGGTACAGCCGGTGGTTGCACCATTGCGCGCGGTCGTCGACGCTGTCGGCGTACAAAGGCGCCGGCAGCAGGTAGTAGCGGCTCTGGGTTTTCTGCGCCGCCGGCAAGGCCACGTCGTAGCGGTTGGAACAGCCGTCGTGGGCGATGGTGCCGATCAGCGACACCAGCCGGTGCTGCGGGCTGTGAATGTCGCCCAGTTCGTCGATCACGGCCTTGAGCGTGCGGCCGGACCCCAGGGCCACCACCAGCGGGCGCGGCTGCTGCAAATAGCTCTCGAACACGCGCGCGCCGGCCACCGCCAGCTTCTTGCGCAATTCGGCCGGGGCGTCGCCGTCGGCCGGCACCACCTCGCACAGCTGCAGACCAAAACGCTGGCGCAAGGCTTCCGCCAATGCCAGGCAGGCCGCCACCGGATGCGCCACCGTCACCTTGACCAGGCCCTGGTCCACCGCCGCCGCCACCAGCCGCTGCGCCACCTGACGCGACACTTGCAACTGCTCGGCGATCTCGTTCTGGGTCTTGCCCGCCACGTAATACAGCCAGGCGGCCCGCGCCGCCTGGTCCAGCTTTTCCTGCTGTTTGGACAAAACACCCTCCTCGCTCGATGTGGCCCCGCCCGCGTCCGCAACGCGGAGACACGCATTCTAAACGATTGGCGCATCGCGCTTCATTTGCCGCGAAAGCGAAGAAATAGCCTTTTAAAATCATGCTGCTATGCAGCACTTCTTTTTCGTTCTCCGCGCTTGACAGCCTCCTGCATTTTATCGAATATTTGCCCACAACAAGAGCAAATGCTCAAAAATTATCTGGAGGAGAAATCATGAAGTTGAAACACAAGGTGGCCATCGTCACCGGCGCGGCCAGCGGCATCGGGCTGGCGGTGGCGCTTCGCTACCTGGCCGAAGGCGCTCGCTGCTTACTGGTGGACCTGCGGCTGAGCCCTGAGCTGCAAGCCCTTGCCGGCGGGCCGGATGCGGACAACACGGCCTTGCTGGCCGCCGACATTAGCAAGCGCGACGATATCGGACACATCGTCCGCGCCGCGATCGAGCGCTTCGGCCGCGTCGACATCCTCTACAACAACGCGGCACTGTTTGATCTGGCCCCGCTGCTGGAAGCCAGTTGGGACAGCTATCAGCGGCTGTTCGCGGTCAATGTCCAGGGCATGTTCTTTCTGATGCAGGCGGCGGCGCGGCAAATGGTGGCCCAGGGCGAGGGCGGCAAGATCATCAATCTGTCGTCCCAGGCCGGCCGCCGCGGCGAGGCGCTAGTGGCCCATTACTGCGCCACCAAGGCGGCTGTGATCAGCTACACCCAGTCAGCCGCCTTGGCGCTGGCTCCGCACGGCATCAACGTCAACGCCATCGCGCCCGGCGTGGTGGACACGCCGATGTGGGAGCAGGTGGACGCGCAGTTCGCCCGTTACGAGGGCCTCGCCCCCGGCGAGAAAAAACGACGCGTGGGCGCGGCGGTGCCGCTGGGCCGCATGGGCAGGCCGGAGGATTTATGCGGCGCGGCGGTGTTTCTCGCCTCCGCCGACGCGGACTACATCACCGCCCAGACGCTGAACGTGGACGGCGGCAACTGGATGAGCTGAGCCGCCGCGCCCGCGCCAGCAAACCACCCTGTCCCACGCTGCAAGACCCGATCCAAAACCGTTGACACAGCCCAAGCCGGGCCGCCGCATCGCACACGGCAAGCCGGCCGCACAAGCTTTGTCCGCAACGCTTCAAGCAAGGAGAAACGCCATGACCAGACCCTACCGCTTCCCGCTGGCCGCCGCTCTGCTGCTGGCCGGCTCCGCCCACGCCGCCACCCTCACCATCGCCACGCTGAACAACCCGGACATGATCACGCTGAAAAAGCTGTCCCCGGCTTTCGAGGCCCAAAACCCCGGCATCAAGCTCAACTGGGTGGTGCTGGAAGAAAACATGCTGCGCCAACGCGTCACCACCGATATCGCCACCAAGAGCGGCAAATTCGATCTGATGACGATAGGCACGTACGAAGCGCCGATCTGGGCCAAAAAAGGCTGGTTGCAGCCTATGGATCAACTGGCGCCCGGCTATGAGCTGGCCGATGTGGTCAAGACCGCGCGCGACGCGCTGTCCTACAAGGGCCAGCTATACGCGCTGCCCTTCTACGTGGAAAGCTCGATGACTTATTACCGCAAGGACTTGTTCGCCAAACTGGGGCTGAACATGCCGGAGCGGCCCACTTACCAGCAGATCGCCGGTTTCGCCAAAACGCTGAAGGAAAAAGGCGGGGTGTACGGCATCTGCCTGCGCGGCAAGGCCGGCTGGGGCGAGAACATGGCCTATCTGTCCACCTTGGTGCACACCAACGGCGGCCGTTGGTTCGACGAGCAATGGCGCCCGACGATAGACAGCCCGGAGTGGAAGCAGTCGCTGAACTTCTACGTGGACTTGATGCGCCGCTACGGCCCGCCCGGCGCCAGCACCAACGGTTTCAACGAGAACCTGACCCTGTTCGCCAGCGGCAAATGCGGTATCTGGATAGACGCCACCGTGGCCGCAGGGCTGTTGTTCAATCCCAAGGAGTCTCAGGTGGCGGATAAAGTGGGCTTCGCCCAGGCGCCGACGGGGGTGACGCCCAAGGGCTCCAGCTGGCTGTGGTCCTGGGCGCTGGCGGTGCCCCAATCCTCGCGTCAGCAGGCGGCGGCCAAACAGTTTGCCCAATGGGCCACCTCCAAGGACTACATCCGGCTGGTGGCCAAGGATCAGGGCTGGACTTCGGTGCCGCCCGGCACCCGCCTGTCCACTTACCAACAGCCGGAATATCTGAAGGCCGCGCCCTTCGCCAAATTCGTGCTGGCGGCGATCCAGCAGGCTAATCCCAACGACCCGGCGCTGAAAAAAGTGCCCTACACCGGCATCCAATATGTCGGCATCCCGGAGTTCCAGTCCTTCGGCACCGTGGTGGGCCAGGCCGTTTCCGGCGCGCTAGCCGGTCAAAGCAGCGTGGACGCCGCGCTGAAAGCCGGCCAGGCGGCGGCGGACCGGGCGGTGCGGCAGGGCGGCTATCAAAAGCCGTAAGCATCAGAACCCAAGAGCCTGTTCCCAGCGCTTCGCCGCCCCCATCCACCCACGACCGCCGCCACGGCGGTCCGGAGGAAACCCCATGCCCTCTCCCGCTCATACTTTGCGCGCCGCCGCCGGCGCGGCCCCGCCTTCCAGGACACGCCGCGGCGGCGCGCAGCGCTGGCTGCTGGCGCCGGCGGTGCTCAGCCTGTTGCTGTGGTCGCTGGTGCCGCTGGCGATGACCCTGTATTTCTCGGTCAACCGCTACAGCCTGCTGAGCCCGGACGAATCCGGCTTCGCCGGCTTGGACAATTACCGCTTTCTGTGGAGCGACCCGGCCTTTTTTCCCTCCATCGCCAACACCTTGCTGCTGACCGGCGCGGTGCTGCTGATCTCCGTCGTCGGCGGCGTGCTAATGGCGGTGCTGTTCGACCAGCCCTGTTTCGGCCGCGGCCCGGCCCGGCTGCTGGCCATTGCGCCCTTCTTCGTAATGCCCACCGTGGGCGCGCTGATCTGGAAAAATATGCTGCTGCACCCGGTCTACGGCCTGTTCGCCGCCGCCGCGCAAGCGCTGGGCCTGCCGCCGGTGGACTGGCTGGGCCAATACCCGATGTTCTCGCTCATCCTGATCGTCAGCTGGCAATGGCTGCCCTTCGCCTTCTTGATCCTGCTCACCGCCATCCAGTCGCTGGACCCAGAACAGAAAGAGGCGGCCCAGATCGACGGCGCCGGCCCGCTGGCCATGTTCTTCCACATCATCCTGCCTCACCTGAGGCGGCCCATCGGCGTGGTGGTGATGATTGAAACCATCTTTCTGCTGTCAGTGTTCGCGGAGATCTACGCCACCACCGGCGGCGGCCCCGGCACCGCCACCACCACGCTGTCCTTTTTGATCTACGCGGTGGGCCTGCAGCAGTTCGATGTCGGCCTGGCTTCCACCGGCGGCGTGCTGGCGGTGGTGCTGGCCAATATCGTGGCGGTGTTCCTGATCCGCATGCTGGCGCAAAACTTCAAGGAGGAGAGGCAAGCATGAATGGTAAACCAACCCTGTCCTGGCGCTACGCCGCCACCTCCGCCTCGGCCTGGCTGATCGCGCTGCTGCTGTTCTTCCCCATCTTGTGGATGCTGCTGACCGCCTTCAAGACCGAGGCCCAGGCCTACCAGCTCAGCCTGTGGTTTCAACCCACGCTGGACAGCTTTCGCGAGGTCTTCGCCCGCAGCGACTACCTGGCCTTTGCCGGCCATTCCATCGCCGTGTCCTTTGGCGCCACCGCGCTCAGCCTGGTGCTGGCGGTGCCGGCAGCGTACAGCCTGGCTTTCCATCCCGGCGCGCGCGCGCAGCCGCTATTGCTATGGATGCTGTCCACCAAGATGCTGCCTTCGGTGGGCGTGCTGCTGCCGGTCTATCTGCTGCTGAAACAGGGCGGCCTGCTGGATACCGTGACCGGACTGGCGCTGGTCTACGCGCTGGCCAATCTGCCGATCGCGGTATGGATGGCCTACACCTATTTCTGCGAAGTCCCGCGCGAAATACTGGAGGCCGCGCGCATAGACGGCGCGGGCCTGTGGCAGGAGATCGTCCACCTGCTGCTGCCGATGGCGCTGCCCGGCCTGGCCTCCACCAGCTTGCTGCTGTTGATTCTGAGCTGGAACGAGGCTTTCTGGAGCATCAATCTGTCCAGCGCCCACGCCGCGCCGCTGACGGTGTTCATCGCCTCCTACTCCAGCCCGGAGGGCCTCTTCTGGGCCAAGCTGTCCGCCGCCTCCCTGCTGGCGGTGGCGCCTATCCTGGCGCTGGGCTGGCTGACGCAAAAGCAGCTGGTGCGCGGCCTGACATTCGGTGCGGTCAAATGAGCGGCACCGTCGCCCATCTGGTCTGCGACTGCGATGGGGTGCTGCTGGACAGCGAGGCCGCCGCCCAGCGGGCACTGCAAATACAACTGGCGGCGCGCTTGCCGCCCGGGGTGGACGCGGCCGCCGTGATCCAGCCGCGGCTGGGCATGACGCTGGAGGCGCTGTTGGCCGACATCGCCGGCCAGCACCCCTTGCCGCTGACGCCGGACGAGATCGCGCGCATCCGCCGCGCGGTGGACGCCGAGGTGGCGTCGCGGCTGCGGGCCGTCCCCGGCGTGGCCGCCGCCTTGCGGGCCATTCCCTTGCCCAAGGCGGTGGCCAGCAACAGCGCCGGGGCGCGGGTGCGCGCGGCCCTGCGCCGCACCGGACTGTGGCCCTTGTTCCAGGGCCGCGTGCATTGCGCCGACGAGGTGGGCGCAGCCAAGCCGGCGCCGGATGTCTACCTGGCGGCCTGCCGCTCGCTGCGCGCCGCGCCGGATCACTGCCTGGCGCTGGAGGACAGCGTTACCGGCGTCACCGCCGCCCGCGCCGCCGGCCTGCGCGTGCTGGGCTTCGCGGGCGCCGGCCACATCGCCGCCGGCCACGCGGAGCGGCTGCTGGCAGCCGGTGCCGGCCAGGTGTTCGACGATATGCGGCGGCTGCCGGAGCTGGTACGCCGGCTGCAAGCCCGTCCGTTCTGAAATACGAGTAAGGAGAAAACGCATGGCAAGCGTCCAATTGCGCAATGTGGGCAAACGCTACGGCGACGGTCCGGAAGTGATGTCCGATATTCAACTGCACATCGACGACGGCGAGTTTGTCGTCTTCGTCGGCCCGTCCGGCTGCGGCAAGTCCACGCTGTTGCGCATGATCGCCGGCCTGGAGGAGATCAGCGCCGGCGAGCTGGAGATAGGCGGCGAACGCATGAACGAGGTGCCCGCGGCCAAGCGCGGCATCGCCATGGTGTTCCAGTCCTACGCGCTCTACCCGCATATGAGCTTGTACGACAATATGGCCTTCGGCCTCAAGCTGGCCGGCAAGAGCCGCGCCGAGATCGACGCAGCGGTGCGCCGCGCCGCCTCCATCCTGCACATTGACCACCTGCTGGAACGCAAGCCCAAGGCTCTGTCCGGCGGACAGCGCCAACGGGTGGCCATAGGCCGCGCCATCACCCGCCAACCCAAGGTGTTCTTGTTCGACGAGCCCCTGTCCAATCTGGACGCGGCGCTGCGGGTCAAAATGCGGCTGGAGTTTGCCCGCCTGCACCAGCAGCTGAAAACCACCATGATCTACGTAACCCACGACCAAGTCGAAGCGATGACGCTGGCGGACAAGATCGTGGTGCTGTCGGCCGGCCGCGTAGAACAGGTGGGCGCGCCGCGCGCGCTGTACCACCATCCGGCCAACCGCTTCGTCGCCGGCTTCATCGGCTCGCCCCGGATGAATTTTCTGCCGGCCCGCGTGCTGAGCATCCTGCCGGAAGGCGTGGCCGTGCGCCTGGACGGCGGCGGCGAACTGCTGGCGGCGGTGGAGGCGCAAAACCTGACGCCCGGCGACGTCGTCACCGTCGGCATCCGCCCGGAACACCTGCAGCCGGCCTCCGCCGCGCCAGCGGCGCTACGCGCACGCGTGGCCGCGGTGGAAAGTCTGGGCGACTGCGCCTATCTGTACGCCGAAACCCCGGACTCCGACGAGCCGCTGATCAGCAGGATCTCGGACGCGCAGAACTTCGTCGCCGGCGACGAAACGGGCTTCAGCGCCCTGCCGCGGCACTGCCACCTGTTCCGCGAAAACGGCCAGGCCCTGCCACGCCAAACCGCCTCGCCGCAGCCCTAAGCCACCACGGAGCCAAACGATGACTCTCTCCTCACCCCCGCCGCGCTGGCTGCACATCGGCGCCGGCGCCTTCCATCGAGCCCACCAAGCCGCCTATCTGGACCAACTGGCCGGCGCCGGCGCCGAGCCCTGGCGGCTGGCCGTCGGCAATATCCGCGCCGACCAGAACCCGCTACTGGAGCAATTGGCGGCGCAACAAGGCCAGTACACGCTGGAAACGGTCAGTCCGGCCGGCGAGCGCCTCTACCGGCGCATCCGCGCCATTGACGCGGTGCTGCCCTGGAACCGCCGGCTGAGCGCGCTGATAGACGAAGGCGCGCATCCGGCCACCCGGGTGATCTCCTTCACCGTCACCGAAGCCGGCTACTACCTGAACCAGGAGCAGGCGCTGGACACCGCCAATCCGGAGCTGGCGGACGATTTGCACGGCGGGCTCAATACCTTGTACGGCGCGGTTGCCGCGATTTTGCGCGCGCGAGCGGCGCGCGGCGGCGGCGCGCTCACCTTGCTCAATTGCGACAATCTGCGCCACAACGGCGAACGCTTCCGCCAGGGCCTGGAACAGTTTCTGACCCTGCGCCAGGAACACGAGCTGCTGGCGTGGACGCGCCGCCACAGCAGTTGCCCCAACGCCATGGTGGACCGCATCACCCCGCGGCCGCCGCCGGAACTGGCGGAACGGGTGGCCGTCGCCACCGGCTGGCGCGACCCTTGCGCGATCACCGCGGAATCCTTCACTCAATGGGTGATAGAGGATCGCTTCGCCGCCGGCCGCCCGGCGCTCGAGCGCGTCGGCGCGCAGCTGGTGGCCGACGTCCAACCCTATGAGGAAGCCAAGATTCGCATCCTCAACGCCAGCCACAGCGGCATCGCCTGGGCCGGCAGCCTGCTTGGCCTGGACTTCATCCATCAGGGGGCGGCGGACCCGGACATCCGGCGGCTGGCTTACGACTACGTCAGCCAGGATGTAATCCCCTGCCTTAGCCCCAGCCCGCTGGATCTGGCCGGCTACCGCGACAGCGTGCTGGAGCGCTTCGGCAATCCGGCGCTGTGCGACAGCAATCAGCGCGTGGCGGCGGACGGCTACGCCAAGCTGCCCGGCTTCATTGCACCCACGCTGCGGGAATCCATCGCCGCCGGCCGCCGGCCGGACGCCTGCGCCATGCTGCCGGCGCTGTTCCTACGCTTTTTGCAACGCTGGCGCGCCGGCCGGCTGGCTTACTCCTACCAGGACGGCAGCATGGACATCGCCGCCTGCCATCGCATGTTGGCGGCCGCCGACCCGGTGGCCGCCTTCTGCGCAGACCCAGGGCTATGGGGCCCCTTGGCCGGCGCCCCGGCGTTGGCCGCGCCCTTGCGCGCCGCGCTGGCGCGGGTGGACAGCTGGCTGGAAACCCGCGGACGGGGATAGACTGCGCGAGAGCGCCGCCACCCGGCCGTCCGCTACTCCATCCAAGGACAAAACCATGTATCTAGGCATTGATCTGGGCACGTCGGAAATCAAGGCCGTGCTGCTGGACGGCGACAACCGCCCGCTCGCCAGCGCCGGCGCGGCGCTGGACGTCTCGCGGCCGCGGCCGGGCTGGGCCGAACAAGACCCGGAAGATTGGTGGCGCGCCGCCTGCGCGGCGGTCGCCAAGCTGCGCGAACAGGCGCCGGCCGCACTGGCCGCCACCCGCGCCGTGGGCCTGTCCGGCCAGATGCACGGCGCGGTGCTGCTAGACAACCGGGACCGGGTGCTGCGGCCGGCTATCTTGTGGAACGACCTGCGCAGCGTGGCCGAGTGCGCCGAGCTGACCGCCGCCGCGCCGAGGCTCCACGCCGTCGCCGGCAACCTGGCCATGCCGGGTTTCACCGCGCCCAAGTTGCGCTGGCTGGCGCGGCATGAACCGGACGCCTTCCGCGCCGTCGCCACCGTGCTACTGCCCAAGGACTATCTGCGCCTGCGCCTGTGCGGCGAAAAAATCACCGACACCTCGGACGCCTCCGGCACCTTGTGGCTGGACGTGGGCCGCCGCGACTGGTCCGACGAGTTGCTGGAGGCCGGCGGACTTTCGCGTCGTCAGATGCCGCGGCTGGTGGAAGGACTGGCTCCGGCCGGGAGGCTGAGCCCGGCAGCCGCGGCCGCCTGGGGCATCGCTCAGCCGCCTCTGATCGCCGGCGGCGCCGGGGATGGCGCGGCCAGCGCCGTCGGCATCGGCGCGATCGCCCCGGGCGACGGCTTCCTGTCTCTGGGCACCTCTGGGGTGATCTTCGTCGTCGACGATCGTTTCCGCCCCAACCCGGCGCAGGCGCTGCACGCCTTCTGCCACGCGCTGCCCCTTCGCTGGAGCCTGATGAGCGTGATGCTGTCCGCCGCCAGCTGCCTGCGCTGGTTCTGCCGCCTGGCCAGCGTGGACGAGGCGACGCTGCTGACGGAAATAGAGCGGCTGAGCCCGGCGGAGCAAGCCGCCGCGCCGGTATTCCTGCCCTATTTGTCCGGCGAGCGCACACCGCACAACGACCCCTTCGCCCCCGGCGCCTTCTGGGGCCTGAGCCAGGCGCACTGCCGCGCCGCGCTGGGCTACGCGGTGCTGGAGGGCGTCGCCTTCGGCATGGCGGACGGGCTGGACGCGCTGCGCGCCGCCGGCGCCGCTCCGCGAGCCTTGTCCCTGGTGGGCGGCGGCGCGCGCAGCCCGTTCTGGGCGCAATTGCTGGCCGACGCGCTGGACACCGAGATTCTCACCCATCAGGGCGGCGAAGCCTGTGCTGCGCTGGGCGCGGCTCGCCTGGGCTGGCTGGCGGACGGCGGCGACCTCGGCGCCGTCTGCGTCAAACCGTCGCCGCGGGCGCTCCACGCCCCGGACCCCGCCCGGCTTCAGGCCTTGCAAGCTCGTCTGCGTCACTTTCGCGCGCTCTACCAGGCGCGCCCCCCCTCACTTGCGGAGACCCCCATATGATTCTGTGCTGCGGCGAAGCCCTGTACGATTTTTTCCTGGAACCCGGCGCGGCGGAATGGCCGCAACTGAACTACCGCGCCGTGCCCGGCGGTTCGCCGTTCAATGTGGCTCGGGGCCTGGCCCGGCTGGGCCGGAGCGCGGCCTTGCTGACGCCCTTGTCAAACGATTATCTGGGTGCACAGCTGCGGCGGCTGTTGGAACAGGAGGGAGTGGACAGCCGCTATCTGCTGCCGCGCGATCTGCCCACCACGCTGGCGATGGTGAGCGTGGACGAAGGCGGCCAGCCGCAGTACGGCTTTTACGGCGAGCGCGCGCCGGAGGCCAGCCTACATCCTGAAGAACTGCCGACGCTGGAAGACGAAATCGCCGCCGTGCACTTCGGCTCCTACGCCTTGGTGAGCCGCCCCGGCGGCGAGGCGTTGCAAGCGCTGGCGGCACGCGAAAGCGGCCGGCGTCTGATCTCGCTGGACCCCAATCTGCGGCTGAACGTGGAGCCGGAACGAGCGCGCTGGCAGCAATGCCTGGACATCCATCGCCGCCACGCCCATCTGATCAAGGTGAGCGTCGAGGATCTGACCCTGCTGTATCCGGGGCAGGAGGTCGAAGCCTGCGCCCGCCGCTGGCTTGCCCCGCCATGCCAGTTGCTGCTGCTCACCCGCGGCGAACAAGGCGTTCGCGTCTTCAGCCGCCGTCACGGCGAATGGGAACATCCAGCCGCCGCCGTTCAGGTTGTGGACACCGTGGGCGCCGGCGATAGCTTCCAGGCCGCGCTGCTGTGCCGGCTGGCCGAGCTGGACCGGCTGAGCCCGGACGGGCTGGCGGCGCTGAGCCGGGCGGAAACCGAGGATCTCGTCCGCTTCGCAACGCGCGCAGCAGCCCTGACCTGCGCGCGGCGAGGGCCGGACCTGCCGCGACGGGAACAACTGACGGGCTAAGAACCTGTTTACGATCTCGAGAGCAAGGGCGAGACAAGGCGAAAACGGCTGAAAAAGCAGAGTGCACACACGGGGCATGAGCATTTCGAGGACGTTTTCAACGCCGTATCGCCAACGCTCAGCAGATTTTGAGCAGGCTCTGAGGCGCCGCCTACTCGCAGCCGCCCTCTTTCCGCAACCAATCGAACATACGCGCCATCGCCTCGCTGCGCAGAGCGTCCCGCGGCCGGGACAACCACCATTGCGCGCCCGGCTGGCGCGGGTAGCCGGCCAGTTCGCGCAGCCGGCCTTCTGCCAGCGCTTCTTCCAAGGCCATAGACGGCAGGCAGGCGATGCCGTGGCCGCGCAAGGCCGCGTCCAGCGCCAACTGCGGCGCGTCGTAGGCGGCGGCGATGCCGAAGCGCGGCAGCATGGACTGCATCGCGGCGGCGGCCGCCTCCGGCATGCTGGCTTTTTCCAGGCAGATCAAGCGCGTCAGTTGCGGATGACGCTCGGCCGGCAGCGCCGCCAGCCGTTCCGCCAAGGCCGGCGCGGCGACAAAACGCCAGTCCTCGCGCAGCCAGGCCGCGTCTTCCCAGCCGGCCATCGCCAGCGGCTGCCGGCCGATGACGATGTCGACGTCGATCTCATCGGCCTGACCCGGTTCTTCATCCGTGGACAGCAGCGGCACGATGTCGGGGTGGGCTGCGCGCAGGCGGTCCAAGCGCCCCTGCAGCCAGCCGTGCAGCAAAAAAGCCGGCCCCACCAGCACCACCAGGCCCGGATCGGTGTACACCGCGATGCGGTCCAGCCCGCGCCGCAGCGTGTCCAGCGCGCGTCGCACGCTCTGCTGCAGCATTTCGCCGGCAAAGGTGAGTTCGATGCCGCGGCCCACGCGCTGGAACAAGGGCTGGCCGACAAAGGCTTCCAACTGTTGAATCTGGTGACTGACCGCGGACTGCGACAGGTGCAGCGCCTCGGCGGCGCGGGAGACGCTGCCCAGGCGCGCGGCGGCTTCGAAACCGGTCAGCAGCCGCAGCGACGGCAGACGGCCAAGCTCGCCGGTTGCCTGGTCTTCCCACTCGCCCGCCTTAGGCCCGCCGCTGTTACTGCCTCTATCCATCCGGATATGTCCTCTTGGTTTCCGGCCTGGGCCGGCGTGGCGGCGATATTGCCTTCTACGCCGCCCGATTAGAACATGTTTACGATCCCGCGAGCTGAGAACCTGCTCAACGTCCCACAAGCAAGAAGAAGGCGCAGCGGCTGAGAAAGCGGAATGTACAGGCGGTGCATGAGCATTGTGAGCTCGTTTTCAACGCCGTATCGCCAACGCGCGGCAGCGTGTAAACGGGTTCTCAGGCCGGCTGCTGCTGGGTGGCGCAATGAATGCCGCCGCCGCCGGCTGCGATGCCGTCGATGTTCAACTGCACCACTTCGCGCTGCGGAAACAACTCGCGCAGCGCCGCCCGCGCGTTGCGGTCCGCCTTGGCGTCGCCGAACTCCGGCGCAATCACCGCGCCGTTGCAGACATAGAAATTGATGTAGCCCGCCGCCATCTCATGCCCCTCGTACTCGGGCCGCACCCGCTCGGGCCCCTGCAAGACCACCACCTCCAGCTTGCGGCCGCGCGCGTCCCGCGCCTGACGCAGCAAGGCCAGGTGGCGACGGGTCACCGCGTAATCGTAGGACTGCGGATCCGTGTCCAAGCCGGCCACCACCACGCCGGGGCGGGCGAAACGGGCGTAGAAATCGGTATGACCGTCGGTGATGTCGCGGCCGGCGATGCCGGGCAGCCAGATCACCTTGTCCACGCCCAGCAGCCGGCGCAGTTCGCGCTCGCACCGTGCCTTGTTCCAGCCGGGGTTGCGGTTGGGGTTGAGCACGCAGCTTTCCGTGATGATGGCGGTTCCCTCGCCGTCCACTTCAATGCCGCCGCCCTCCAGCACCAACGAGGTCCTCACGGCCGGCGCCCCGCTCTTGGCCGCCACCGCGGCGGCCACTTTGGCGTCCCGACGATACGCCTGCTTGCCGCCCCAGCCGTTGAAGTTGAAATCCACCGCCGCCGGCGCCCCGCCTTCGCCCTTGACGAAGACCGGGCCGCTGTCGCGTATCCACAAATCGTCCAGCGGTTGCTCCAGCAGCTCCACCTTGGGGCCGCACAGCTTGGCCGCCAGTTCCATGTCCTCGGCGCGCGCCAGCATGCGCACCGGCTCGTGGGCGGCGATGGCCTGAGCCACCCGCGCCAGATCGCGCCGCACCACCGGCAGCAAGTCATCGCCCCACACCGCCAGGCTGGGACCAAAGGCCATCCAGGTGGCCGCGTGGCGTTCGCCCTCGTCCGGCATGCGGTAGCCGGGCGCGCTCGGCGCGCCGCTCCAGCCGCGGGCGGCCAGCAGGCTCCCCGCCGTCAACAGGCTAGCGCCCAGAAAGTGTCGTCTCGTACTCATCGCCGCGTCTCCAAGACCGGTTTCCAGCCACATGGCTGCGGTCAGCATTGTGCAAGTGGACATACATTTGAAAAAGCGATGAATTTTGCGGAAACCTATCTATTTCTATCATGTATTTGTCTCCGCCGCGCGCTGGCGACGGGAATGACATAAGCTGAAAACGAACGACCGGAGGGACCGCCATGCGTCTCGCGCTTTGCCTTCTCATCACCGCCATTGCGGCCCAGGCCTTCCCCGCTTGGGCGCAAGACCCCGAGCTGGTGATGGGCTACCGCACCAATGAGCGGCGTCCCTATATCGAGGACGAGAGCGACGACGGCATCTATAAAACCCTGTACAGCCGCGCCTGCCAGCGCATCGGCTGCACGCTGAAAGTGGTGCGTCTGCCAAAGAAGCGGGTGTTGCAAGCGCTGGCGCAGGGCGAGGTGGACTTCTACCCCGGCTACACCTACAACGCGGAGCGCGAACCAATCGTCCTGTTTGTGGCCAACGGCCTGCGTGAGCGCCATGTCATCATTACCCGCGCCAAACACGCGCCCGTACGCGGCTACGCCGATCTGGATAATAATGTTGAGTTGCGCAGCCTGGGCAACCCGGACCTGCTTCCCCCTCCCTGGCAAGCGCGCACCAAGTTGCTGCAAGTGCCGGAGCTGGATGTCGAACGCGCCTTCCGCCTGATCAGCGCCGGCAAGGCGGATTTCTACATCTATGACGAACTCACGCTGCGCTTCTACTGGGAACGGCTGCGGCCGGCCGGGCTGACGCTGCACCCGTCGCTGGAGCCCTGGCAGGCAATGCATATGGGCTTTTCCAAGCATTCGCGCTTTTACCGGGCGCTGCCCAACCCGGATTACCGCTCCGACCAGCCGCTAAGCCCGGACAACTACCCGCAACGGCTGGACCCGGCCTCTCTGGCCGGCAAGCTGAGCGCGGCCTTGCAGGCGATGAAGCAGTCCGGCGAAACCGAACGCATCGTCGAGCATTTTCTCCAGACGCCGGCCCGTTGAATAGAAGGCCGCCGGCTTCCGCCCGCATAAACAAAACCCCTGAAGCCGCCATGCGGCGCGTCAGGGGTCCATTAAGGCGTTTTCAATGCCGATCGCCAAGAGCCTGTTCAAGTCTCGCGAGCAAGGGCGAGGCAAGGCGAAAACGGCTGAGAAAGCGGAATGTTCATAGTGCACATGAGCAT
This sequence comes from Chromobacterium sp. Rain0013, assembly GCF_015291765.1. Lineage (NCBI taxonomy): Bacteria > Pseudomonadati > Pseudomonadota > Betaproteobacteria > Neisseriales > Chromobacteriaceae > Chromobacterium > Chromobacterium sp. Rain0013. The sequence goes on along the minus strand of NZ_CP031514.1, from coordinate 2,320,671 downwards.
TTCGAGGCGGTACTCACCGTGTCACGCCTCACGCAGCGCAGCAGATCGTAAACAGGTTCTAGGGCGTAACCCGCATATACGGCGTAGTGCTCAACGTCGCGGTAATGGAACAGCCGCCGGACAACTGGGCCGCATACAGGCCAATCACGGTTTCGCTGCCGTTGTCGGCCACGCTGCCCACAATCTTGGTGGGACCGCACAGGCCGCCGGCGATCGGCGATTTCACATTCACCGACACATTATCCAAAGTCAGTTGAGTCGCGGTGTCCACGTGACCGGTCCACGGCGAGGCGACCGAGGCGGTGGGCTTGATCAGCTTGCACAGCGCGCCGCCGCTGAACGAGGCGCTGGTGATGGCCACATTGCCGTAACCGTCCACGGTGCCGCTGAACACCGCCTTGCAATCCAGATCAATGCCCAGCTTGCCCACCTTGGCCGGCCCCACCGCGGAAAACGGCATGGCCGCGCCGCCGGGGCCCGGCGGGGTGATGGTGACGGCGAAGGCGGAAGCGACGGCCAGGCTGAGTGCAGCGGCGGCGAGACAATGGGAAAAGCTCATGACGGCTCCTTGCTTGAGAAGGTTGATTCATGCCAATCGGCAAGAAGCCCATAAATTAAAATGTCATTTAAATTAAACGTTTGATTTTCATCAAGCCGCCGTCCGTCGGCTGCCTGACCTATAGGCTGATGAACAAGCGCCAGCTGTCGGCGCCAAAACCCGGTCGCTCAAACGCAAACAGGCTTCCAGAGCGGAACCTGTTCAAAGTCTCGCAGCAAGAGCGAGACAAGGCGACAACAGCTGAAAAGGCGGAGTGTACACACGGTACATGAGCATTTTGAAGGTGTACTCACCGAGCCACGTTTCACGACGCGTAGCAGATCGTAAACAGGTTCTCAGGGAATCATCACCGTGAACTGACCCGGCGAGTTGATCTTGATCACCCCGCCCCAGTTGCACATCAGCATGCTGTTGCTGTCCAGCGCCGGCATATTGCCAATCAGCACCGTGGGCGCGCCCGGCGTCCACGGCGCGGCAGTGACCGGGATGCAGGGCATGGGCGTCAGCACGCCCATGGCGGCGGCGGTGGCGGCCGCCACCATTGGGTTGGCCGGGCTTTGACACATGCCGAAGGGCATGACGTTGAGCATGGGCACATGGTCCATGATATTGGCGGCCGGCACGCCGCCGGCCATCACCCGGTTGGCGGGCAACACCATCAGGCTGCTGGGGGCGACGCCGAAGCTGCATTGCAGCATCGCGCCCATGCACACTTGCGGACATCCCATGCGCGTTTCCTCACTCCGGCGGGCCAAGACATGACATCGTCACGCCAAAGCGAGCCATCGTCAAGCGCGGCCGCGCCAGCCCTGGCCGCGCCGGGTCAAGACTCGCTCCAGCCCCAGCAACAACAACGACACCCCGGCCGAGCTCAGCGCGATCAGGGTGGCCATCGCCGCCGCCGCCGCGGTGTCGCCGGCGTCGTCCATCGTGACGATGGCCACCGCGGCCAGGCTGTTGTCCGGGCTGGCGATGAAGATCAGCGCCGACAACGTGGTCATCGCGGACACGAACAGATAGCGCATCACGTCCAGCAGCGCCGGCAGGCACACCGGCAGCGTCACCCGCCGCAACGTCACCCAGAACGGCACTTTGAGCGAGGCGGCCACCGCTTCGAACTCGCCGTCCAGTTGCTTGAGCGCGGTGCTCATGGTCAGGTGGCCGGTGGTGTAGAAGTGGGCGATAGTGCAGGCGGCCATCAAGGTCATGCCGCCGTAGAGCCCATGCAGCGGATTGTCCGGATGGTTGAAGAAAAACACATAGCCCAGACCCAGCACCAGGCCGGGCACCGCCATCGGCAGCATGGCGAAAAAGCGCAACAGCACGCGGCCCAGCGGCGCGGCCGGCAGCTTCTCGCAGGCGTAAGCGCCGGCGAACACCAGCAGGCTGCCCGCGCCGGCGGTGATGCAGGCCAGCTTCAAACTATTGAAATAAGCGCTCCAGCCGCCGCCGTCCACACTGTCGAACTGGTAGTGCGCCAGCGTCAGGCTTAAGTCGTAAGGCCAGTATTTGATGAAGGAAGCCACGACGCCCACGCCCAGCAAGGCCAACAGCGGCACCGAGATCATCGCCAACAACAGCCCGGCGGCCGCGTCGCGCCATGGCCCACGCCCCGGCGAAAACGGCACCGCGCGCGCGCCCAGCGCCGCCTGCTGGCGGCGCGCCATGCGCCGCTCGATAAAGAAGGAAAACACCGCCGGCAGCAGCAGCATCAGCCCCACCACCGCGCCGCGCGGGAAGTGTTGCTGGCCCACCACCTGCTTGAAGGCTTCCACCGCCAGCACGTTGTAGTCGCCGCCCACCACCTTGGGTACGCCGAAATCAGTGATCACCAGGGTGAATACCACCAGGCCCGCCGAGGCCAGGCCATAGCGCGCGCCCGGCAGGGTGATGGTGAGGAAGCGACGCAGCGCGCCCGCGCCCAGCGCGCGGCCGGCCTCGTACAAACGCGCGTCCGACGCCGACAACGCGGTCAGCAGGATCAGCAGCGCATGCGGAAAGGTATAGAAGGCCTCGCCCAGCACCACGCCCCAAAAGCCGTAGACGCTGCCGTCGTCCAGCCAGGATTTGAGCAGGCCCTGGTTGCCGAACAAATACACCAGCGAGATGGCCGGCATCAGCGACGGCGCCAAGAGCGGCGACAAGGCGATCTGGCGGAACACCCCGCGGCCCCAAACGCGGCTGCGGCTCAGCCCCCAGGCAAAGGCGAAGGCCAGCGGCAACACCAGCGCGGTGACGGTCAGCGCCAGCCACAGGCTGTGCCGCGCGGCGCGCATCAGGCCGGGGCTGTCCAATACCTGAGCGAAATTGGCCAGGCCGACAAAGCCGCCGTCCATGTCCAATACCGATTTGCCGAAGATGAACAGCAGCGGCAGGCCAAGCGCCAAAGCCAGCAGCGCCGTCAGCGTCCACACCAGCGCGGCGGCGGCCCGGCGCTCGCCGCAGGCCGGCGCGGCGCGCCAGCCGTTCAGCGCGCGGCTCAGCATGCGCCCTCCCCGGCATAGGCGCGCAGCAGCGCGGCCGGCAACTCCACCGGCACCACCTCGCCCGGCGTCAGCGGCTGGCGCTGCAGCATGGACGGACAGATTTCCGCGTGCAACGCCAGGCCGGGCATGGCTTCCGGCTGCAGCCGCAGCCGGGTCATGGCGCCGCCGAAGCTGATGTCGGCCACCCGCGCCAGCAAGGTGTTGGGCGCGCCGTCCCAACGCGCCTTGACGATGATGTCTTCCGGCCGCAGGAACAGGGTCAGCGCCTCGCTCTGCGGCAAGGGCGCGTCCAAGCGCAGCAGGCAGTTGCCGACGGCGGCCTCGTGGCCGTCCAGCCGCCGCGCCGGCAGCCAGTTGGCGGCGCCGACGAATTCCGCGACGAAGCGGCTGGCGGGACGGCGGTAGATCTCGGCCGGCGTGCCGATCTGCTCGATGCCGCCTGCGTTCATCACTACCACCCGGTCCGCGATGGCCAGCGCCTCGGCCTGGTCGTGGGTCACCATCAGCGTGGTGACGCCCAAGCGTTTTTGCAGGCCCTTGAGTTCGTCGCGCAGCTTGTCGCGCACCCGCGCGTCCAGCGCGGACAGCGGCTCGTCCAGCAGCAGCAGGCCGGGCGAGGTGGCCAGCGCGCGCGCCAGCGCCACGCGTTGCTGCTGGCCGCCGGACAGCTGGGCGGGGTATTTTTCCTCGGCGCCGGGCAAGCCCACCAGGTCGAGCAGCTCCCGCACGCGGCGGGCGTGGCGCGCGCCGCCGCCGCGCGGCTTGAGGCCGTAAGCGATGTTGTCCGCGACATTGAGATTGGGGAACAAGGCGTAGCTCTGGAACACGATGCCGTAGTCGCGGCGGGCCGGCGGTTCGCGAGTGATGTCGCGCTCCAGCAAATGGACGCTGCCGGCGTCCGGCTGGTCCAGCCCGGCGATCAGGCGCAACAAGGTGGTCTTGCCGCAGCCGGACGGGCCCAGCAGGCAGACAAATTCACCCTTGCGGATGGACAAGGACACCTCGTCCAAGGCGGTGAAGCCGCCAAAACGGCGGCTGAGGCCGCGGACGGACAGGTGTTCGGACAAGCCGTCCAAACTATCGGCCGGTTTCATGCGCAACTCCAGGGTGTCTTGAAATGAAACGACGCCGCCCGGCGGGCGGCGTAATGGCGGGAACCCGCTCAGCTCTTGGGCTCGGCCTTGCTTTCATAGCGGTGCGACCATTCGCGCAGGATGGCCTCGCGCTGTTTGGCGGCCCAGGCGAAGTTGTTCTTGCTCAGGCGCTGGGCGTAGTCGGCGGGGATGAAGGGGTTGGGTTTGGCCACGCCGGGCATGGCCAGCACCGCGTAGTTCTTTTCATACAAACGCATCGCCGGCAGGCTGACCGAGAAGTCCGCCAGCTTCTGCGCGGCGGCCAGCTTCTTGCTGCCCTTGATGATGGCGGTGGCCTCCAGATCCCAACCCAGGCCTTCCTTCGGGTAAATCAGGTCGATGGGCGCGCCCTTCTCTTTCAGCTGGGCGCCTCGGTATTCGAAGGAGATGCCTATCGGATACTCGCCGGCGGCGGCCATCTTGCACGGTTTGGAGCCGGAGTGGACGTACTGCGCCATATTGACGTGCAGCTTGTCCATATAATCCCAGCCCTTTTTTTCGCCCATCATCTGCAACCAGGCGGACACGTCCAGATAGCCGGTGCCGGAGGACGCCGGGTGCGGCATCACGATCTGGCCCTTGTAAACCGGCTTGGCGAGGTCGGCCCAGCTCTCGGGTTTGGGCAGGTTTTTCTTGGCCGCTTCCACGGTGTTGAAACAGATGGTGGCGGCCCACACATTCATGCCGGTCCATTTGGGCGGCTTGGCCTTGTCGACGAATTGCGGGCTCAGCTTGTCCACGCCCTTGGGCGCGTAAGGCTGCAGCATGCCCTGCTGGTCCAGAACCATCAGGCTGGTGGCGGCCAGGCCCCATACCGCGTCGGCTTGGGGATTGTTTTTCTCGGACAGTAGTTTGGCGGTGATGATGCCGGTGGATTCGCGCACGAAGCGGATTTCGATGTCCGGGTTGGCCTTTTCAAAAGCCTCCTTGTATTCCTTGACCTGATCCGCCTCCAGCGCGGTGTACACGGTCAGGGTGGTGGCGGCCTGCGCCAGAGGGGCCGTCAGGCCGGACAGGGCCAGGCCGGCGGCCAAGGCAATCAGCTGTTTCATCGACATCGCTCCAATGGGTTTAGACGTATAGACCTCATGGCCCATGCGCCGTCCTTCAATCAGCCGCCACCTTACGACGCGCCGATGACAGCGCGGTGACGGCCGGGTGAAGCTTGTCTTGCGCGGCTGGATGTCTTCCCGCCGGAGCGCGGCCTACCAGGCCAGCGGCCCTTTCTCGCCGTTGGCGTGCTCGCCGTAATACAGAGAGGGCAATAGCCGCGCCAGGCAGCTGAACTCGTTGTAGCAGTGGCGCATCAATTCCAGGCCCAGGCGTTCCGGCACCGGTTCGCCGACGCCGTCGGCCGCGCCCAGCAGAAAGCGGCTGCGCAGCACCGCGCCATGGGCGGTGTCCCGCGTCAGGTGCACCATCTCGCCGTCCAGCGGATCGCCGTCGGCGCTGAGCCGAGGCTCCTCTCCAAAGGCAATGCGCGCGCACACCGCGGCCGAGACGTCGCCGCGCGCCAGCGCGGCGCTGAGCCGGCCGGCCCCGAAGAAGGTTTCCGGCGGGTGAAATTTCAACACCGCCGGCACCGGCGGGACCTCGCCCAACGCCTCCACCGCGCGCACGGTGGCGCCCACATAGCCGCGGCCGGTGGAGCGGCGTCCGTCCCAACCCCGCAGTTCCACATGGTCGTGCGGATGCCACCAGCGGATGTGCTGGGTGGAATCAAAGAAAGTAAACCACCAATCGAACATGCGGCCGGCGCAGCCGGGCAACTCGGTTCGCGCGGCCACCAGCAGCCGGCCATCGTCCAGGCGGCGCACGCCGGTTTCCAGCATGAGCGGGCCGGGCTGCAACAGCTCGTCGTAAGATGTTTCATAGAGAGAATTCACAGTACACTCCTTGGCGTGAAGAATGACAGGGCGGGATGCGCGGCTTCCATTAATTTGGAAACGCATCACGTTTCCATAATGAGGAAGCCATATCCAGATGTCAAGCCAGGATCAGGAGCCGCGCGCGCGCGGCCGCCCCGCCATGCCGGAACGGGAGTTGCGTCAACAGGTGCTGGACGCCGCCACCGAACTCTTGCTGAGCCAGGGTTATCAGGCCGCCACCATGGCGGCGGTGGCGCAGCGGGCGGGCGTGGCCAAGAAAACGGTGTACCGCTTCGCCGACAACAGCGAGCAATTGCTGGGCGCAGTCATTCACGGCTGGACCGACGCCTTCGTCGCGCCGATGAGCGAGCCGCTGACGGCCCCCGCCCACCTGCCCCAGGCGCTGGAGGCCTTGCTGAACACAGTGGCGGCCAAGGTGCTGACGCGTGAGGCGGTAGGGCTGTTCCGCCTGCTGATAGGGGACTTTCCCGGCCGCGAACAGGCGCTGGCGCAATACGCGGAACACGGCGTGCAACGCTGCGCCGCGCTCTTGGCCGGCTGGTTGGAACGCCAGGCGGAACAGGGCCTGATCCACTGCCCGCAACCGGCGCAAACCGCCGAACTGCTGCTGGCGATGACGATAGCCGAGCCGCTGCGCCAAATGGCCTTGGGCCTGATCCCGCCGCTGCCGGACCACGATCCCGGCGAACGCATCCACGCCGCGGTGGCGCTGTGTTGCGCCGGGCTGCTGCCGCGCTGAGCCGTCCCGCCAGGCCTTGGGCATACAAGGCACAAAACCTTGACTAAACTATCTGGAAGACAACTCTGTTTGCCGCCATGAGCCTGCGCCGCGTCCTTGATAGCATCGTTACCCGCTTGCTGCTGCTGGCGCTGGGCATCGTGGTCACCGGCACGGTGGCGCGCTACTACGCGGTCAGCCAGTTTCTGCGCGAAGACTTGAGCAAGGTGGTGCAAAACCAGCAGATGGCGCTGGCCAGCTATGTCGCTCGCGACGTGGACTTCAAGATTCAGCAGCGTCAGGCGCTGCTGCGCCGGCTGGCCGCCGAACTTCCCCTGGATCTGCTGCAACGCCCGGCCGAACTGCAAGCCTGGCTGCGCCTGCATTGCGACTTCCAATGTCCGTTCTCGCAAGGCCTCTACGTAGTGACGCCGGACGGCCGCGCCATTGCCGACTACCCGCAGATGCCGGGCCGCGCCGGCCGAAACTTTTCCGACCGCGACTACATCCGCATCGCGCTGTCCAGCCCGCCCAATCTTGACCGCACCGCCATCGGCCGGCCCATCGTCGGCCGCGTCAGCAAAAAACCGGTGCTGCCGATGGCCGCGGCCCTGCCCTGGCGCCACGGACAGCCGCAAGGCGCGCTGGCCGGCGTCACCGCGCTGGCCGCGCCGGGCTTTCTGGACTTGCTGCTGGCCTCACGCATCGGCGGGCCGAACAGCGGCTTCTTGCTGATCTCTCCGCAAGACCAGATGTTCATCGCCTCCTCCCAGCCTGACATGGTGCTCAAGCCCACGCCACCGACAGGCATCAACCCCTTGCACGACCGGGCGATGGCCGGCTTTCGCGGCGTCGGCATCACCGTCAACGCCCAAGGGGACGAGGAAGTGTCCGCCATCGCCTCCGTGCCCAGCACCGGCTGGTTCGTGGTGGCCCGGCTGCCCAGCAGCGAGGCCTTCGCCACCGTGGACCGGGTGCAAACCTTTTTACTGAAAAACGCGGCGCTCGCCATTCTGGTGTTCGCCCTGGCCGCGGGCGCGGGCCTGTACCTGCTGTTCCGCCCGCTGTTCCGCGCCGCCAGCCACGCGGACCGCATGACCCGCGGCGAGTTGCCGCTGGAGCCGCTGCCGGTCAAGCGCAACGATGAAGTAGGACATTTGCTGGCCGCCTTCAACCGGCTCTTGAGCAAACTGAACCAACACCAGGCGGAGCTGGCCCGCATGGCCCACCACGACGCCCTGACCGGCCTGCCCAATCGCGCGCTGCTGGCGGACCGCCTGAACATGGCGCTGGCCCGCGCCCAGCGCAAGAAAGGCAAACTGGGCCTGCTGTTTCTGGACCTGGACGGCTTCAAGCAGATCAACGACAACTACGGCCACAAGGCCGGCGACAAGGTGCTGTGGCAGGCGGCGCAGCGCCTGAGCGGCATCGTGCGCCAGACCGACACCCTGGCGCGCATCGGCGGCGACGAGTTCGTGCTGTTGATCGGCGATCTGGGCGAGGACGCCGAGGAGGTGGCGCGCATCGTGGCGACCAAGTGCATAGAGACGATGCAGACGCCGTTCGACATCGGCGGCGAACAGCGCCAGCTGGGCATTTCCGTCGGCATCGCGCTGGGCAACGACGAGAGCAGCCCGGACAGCCTGCTGCAGGCGGCCGACCAAGCCATGTACCGGGCCAAGAAATCCGGCCTTAGCGGCTGCGAAAGCATCACGCTGTAAGAGCCGGTTTACGATCTGCCGCGCTTCGTGATGCGCCCCACGGTGAGTACCCCGTCGAAATGCTCATGTACCACGCGCACATTCCGCTTTCACAGCCGTTTTCGCCTTGTCTCGCTCTTGCTCGCGAGACTTTGAACAGGCTCTAAGCATGCGGCGGCCCTGCCAGGCCGCCGCCGCTGTCTACACTATCTCGGGAATAGGCTCGATATAAGCCACCCGCTCGTTATTGTGCAGCACTTCCACCGCCGTATACTTGGGCGCGCCCGGCGGCAACACCCGGTCGTAGCGGGCGTTCGCCACCGCCAGCACCTGCGGCCACATGCCGGGCTTCTGCACCAGGTGCAAATCCAGCATCAGGATGGCCGGGTTGATGCCCTGCGGCTCGCGCATGGTCAGCACCGCTTCCACGCCGGGGTTGGCCACCACCACATCGCCCGCCACATGCAAACTCTTGGGGTGGCCCGGCATCGCGTTCAGCCAGGCATGCCAGTTTCTCGATTGCAAAGCCATGTCCATTACTCCTGCCAATGGCGGGACGACCATTGCATGCGCACCGCTCAGAACCTGTTTACGATCTGCTGCGCGTCGGCGATACAGCGTTGAAAACCACTTCGAAATGCTCATGTACCACCTGTACATTCCGCTTTCTCAGCGGTTTTCGCCTTGTCTCGCCTTAGCTCGCGAAATCGTAAACACGTTCTCCGGCGTCCCGCCAGCCGGAAGCGGCGCGCGGCTCGCCGCCACGCTGCCGGCGAGCTGCCCCGGTTATAGCAAGCGGCCGCGGCCTCGCCAGCCCGGTTTTCCAGACATTAAGGACAGTACCGGTCCAAATCCTTGCTCAGCAAACGCAGCAGCCGTTCTCCGGCCTCGGCCAGTTCGCCATCGTTGCGCAACACCGCCGCGCCCGGCGGCGGCGTCAGCGCGGCGGCCTCTTCCAGCCGCTGAGCCACGCGTTCGGCGGACTCGCGGCCGCGTCCGGCCAGCCGAGCTGCCAGCGCCTCCGGACTGGCGACGATCCATACCGGCCTCAGGCCGGGAAAACGCCGCGCCGCCAGCGGCAAGGCCGAACGCGAACCGTTAACCACCACGTCCAGGCCCTGATCCAGCCACAGCGCCACCTCCATCCCCAGGCCGTAAGCCAGGCCGTGCCGCCGCCAGCTCAAGGCGAAACAGCCGCTGCGCTCGCGCTGTTCGAACTCCTCCAGGCTCAAGGCCACGTGGTTCTCGCCGCCGGCGTCCGCCGGCCGTGTGATGTAGCGGTGAGCGAACACCAGCCGGCCGGAAGGCGGCAGCCGCGCCCGGGCGTAGGCCAGCAGGCTGTCCTTGCCGGCGCCGGATGGGCCAATCACATACCACAGCGCGCCGGGTTCAGGCTTCATAACGCACCGCCTGGCCGTCGAAGCCGCAATGCGCCAGGTAGCGGAAGGGGTCCCCCGCCGCCGCTTCGACGAATACCGCCACGCCATCCACCCTTGCGCGGGCGAAAGCGGCGAAGTGCCGGCGCGCCGCCTGCTCCAGCGCCCGCCCCTCCGCGCTGTCCGGCGTCAGCCGGCCGCTCAGCGTCAGGTGAAAGCGGTATTGTTCGAACACGTAGGGATAGCCCCAGCGCCGCTGCAGCTGTTCTTGACGCGCGTCCAGGCCGCCGCGCGTCTTCCACGGCGATTCGCGATCGGCCAGCGCTTCCAGCTCAATCACGCAAGCTGCGGCCAGTTCGGCCAGATCCGGCGGCGGCGCCATCGGCCGCAGCGCCAAAAAATCCGCCAGCCAGGCCACTTCCAAACTCAGCTCAAAGGGCTGGAAACGGCGCGCCAAAGCGGCCGTCCGCGCCAACAGCGCCGCTTCGTCCACCCCGGCGCGCAGGGAAAACGGCGCTTTCAAGGTGGCGTGCCAGCCGTAACGGGCCGGGGCCGCGGTCAGCTCCGCCCAGGCTTCGGCGTCCAGACCCGGCGCGTGCGGCGGCAACACTTGCAACCCGCTGTGCGCATCCTGTCCCAGCCAGCCGCTGCCGGCGCGCCAGAAGGCGCTGTCCGGCCTCGGAGCGTAATACAGCGCGTAACGCATCAGAGATCCTCCATCACCAACTGCACCAAATCACCGTTGAAACAGGTGATCCCGTACTGCACCGGCCGCCCCTGGGTGTCCACGTTCAAGGACTTCACATGCAATACCGGGCGGTTTTTGGGCAGGCCCAGGTAGTCCACCGTCTCGCTGTCCGGCAGCCGCGCGCTGACGCGGGTGAAGCGCCGGGTGTAATCGTCCACGCCGAAATGCGCCAGCGCGCGCGTCACGGAGCGCTCTCTTCGGTAGATCTCCGGCAAGCCGGGGAAGCGCGCCGCCGGGAAGAACAGCGTCGCCCAATCCACCACCCGCAGCTCCACCCGGCTCAGGGTTTTGATGCGCAACAGCGGCTCGCCCACCGCCACTTGCAGCAGCTCGGCCAGCTCCGCGTTGGCCGGCACCGTGTCGCTGGCCAGGACGTCGATATCCGAACTCAGGTTCTGGCTGGCCATGTTTTGGGAAAAGCGGGTGCGCTTGCTGATCGCGTAATCAATCGCGTTGTCCTGAACGAAGGTGCCGCGGCCCTGCTCCACCCGCAGCAAGCCGCGCTCCACCAAGGTGGCCACCGCTCGCCGTATGGTGTGGCGGTTGACGCGAAAGCGCTGAGCCAATTGCAACTCGGTGGCCAATTGCTCGCCGGCGCGGATCGCCCCGCTGGCGATCTCCTCCGCCAGGCTGTTTTCTATCTGCCGCCAAACGGCGACGCCGGAACCGCGTTCAATCATCGTTCAAATCCTTTCTCCCCCGAGACGGCCTAGGTCTAGCCCCGCCACCAAACCGTCACAAAACCTTCATCGCCGCATGCTGTTTGCGCTTTGTCGCCGGCCATTATCATGGATACGTCTATACGTTTATATGAATTTTTATTGAAACCGCACAGGGGAATACCCGATATGGAAACCTCGACCAGACAAGACTGGCTCAGCGTGCTGGCCCACACTCCGCCGCCGCGGTTGCGCCGGCTGCTAAGCCCGCAACTGCCGCCGGCGCCGCAAGTGGAATGGCTGCGCCGCGCCGAAACCGGGCTCGTCATGCTACAGGCCCGCGCCGGCGGCGGCGGCGCCCGCTTCAATCTGGGCGAAGCCAGCGTCAGCCGCGCCAGTTGCCGGATAGCAGGCCGCCTGGGCCACGGCTGGGCGCTGGGCAGCAACGGCGAACACGCCGAGTTGATCGCCCAGGCCGACGCCTTGCTGCAGGATCCGGCGCGCCAAGACCAGCTGCTGGCGTTATGGATCGCGCCCTTGCGCGCCGAACGCGCCGCGCGCCGCGACCACGCCGCGCGCGAAGCCGCCGCCAGCAAGGTGGAGTTTTTCACCCTGGTCAGGGGGGAATGAGATGCGCGCCGCCTTCGCCGATCCGGTCCACGACAGCCAGCGCTGCTTCCGCGCCGCGCTGGCCGCGTTGGCCGAACCCTTGCTGCCGCAAACGCTGCCGGCCTTGCCGCCGGAGCTGCCCGGCCTGATGCCGGCCACCGCCGCCCTGCTCTACACCCTGCTGGACCAGGATGTCGGCGTCTGGCTGCCGCCGCTGCCGGCGGACACCCTGGCCAGCCTGCGCTTCCATACCGGCCTGCGCCCGGCCGCAGCGCCGGAACAAGCCGACTTTGTGGTGCTGCCGCTGGGCGCGCCGCTGCCGCCGCTGGCCGCGCTCAAGGCCGGCGAGCCCGAATACCCGGATCGGTCCGCCACCGTGCTGCTGGAAACCGCCGGCTTCAACGCCGAGCAAGTGGAAGCCGGCGGTCCGGGCTTCGCCGCGCCGCGCCGTTTCGGCATAGACGGCGCGCCGGACGGTTTCTGGCGGCAATGGCGGGACAATCACGCCCGCTTCCCGCTGGGCGTGGACATCTTGCTGATCAGCGGCGAGCGCGTGGCCGGCCTGCCGCGCAGCACCCGCGTCAAGGAGGGTTGATATGTACGTAGCCGTCAAAGGCGGAGAAACCGCCATCGCCCGCTCCTGGGACCTGCTGGCCGCCAAGCGCCGCGGCGACGCGGCGACGCCGGAGCTGAGCCTGGCCCAGATCCGCGGCCAATTGCGGCTGGCGCTGGCCAGAGTCATGCAGGAAGGCTCGCTGTACGACGAGGAGCTGGCGGCGCTGGCGCTGAAACAAGCGGCCGGCGACTGCGTGGAAGCCGTGTTCCTGCTGCGCGCCTTCCGCACCACCCTGCCGCGCTTCGCCGCCAGCCGTCCACTGGACACCGCGGCGATGCGGGTGCGCCGCCGCGTGTCCGGCACCTTCAAAGACGTGCCCGGCGGCCAGGTGCTGGGCCCCACCGCCGATTACACTCAGCGGCTGCTGGACTTCGATCTGGCCCAGGCCAGCGAACCGCCCGCTCCTGCTCTGTCCGACTTGCCGCTGCCGGAACGGCTGCCCTGCGTGCTGGACGCCCTGGCGCAAGAAGGCTTGATAGAGCCGGAAACGCCGCCGCCGGGCGACCCGGAGCCCGTCGACCTGACCCGAGAGCCCTTGCTGTTCCCCGCCGGCCGCGCCGCCCGGCTGCAAAACCTGGCGCGCGGCGACGAGGGCTGGCTGCTGGGCCTGGCTTACTCCACCCAGCGCGGCTACGCCGAAAGCCATCCCTTCGCCGGCGAAATCCGCATGGGCGAAGTCAGCGTCTTGATCTGCCCGGAGGAACTGGGCTTCGACATCGACATCGGCGAAATCACCCTGACCGAATGCCAGATGATCAACCAGTTCGCCGGCAGCCGCAGCGCGCCGCCGCAATTCACCCGCGGCTACGGTCTGAGCTTCGGCGAAGCCGAGCGCAAGGCGATGGCGATGGCGCTGGTGGACCGCAGCCTGCGCGCCGCCGAGCTGGGCGAGCCCGCGCACGCGCCGGCTCAGCAGCCGGAATTCGCGCTGTGCCACAGCGACAACGTCGAAGCGTCCGGCTTCGTCCAGCACCTCAAGCTGCCGCATTACGTCGACTTCCAGGCCGAGCTGTCGCTGATCCGCCAACTTCGCAGCGAACACGCCGCCAAGGAGCAACAAGCATGAACACCGCCGCGCCATCGGCGTACAACTTCGGCTTCCTCGATGAAAACACCAAGCGCATGCTGCGCCGGGCCCTGCTCAAAGCCGTGGCCGTGCCCGGCTGCCAAGTGCCCTTCGGCGGCCGCGAAATGCCGCTGCCCTACGGCTGGGGCACCGGCGGCATTCAAGTGACCGCCTGCGTGATCGGCCGCGACGACGTGCTCAAGGTCATAGACCAGGGCGCCGACGACACCACGAACGCGGTCAACATCCGCCGCTTCTTCGCCCGCGTCGCCGGCGTGGCCACCACCACCCGCACCGCCGAGGCCAGCCTGATCCAGACCCGTCACCGCATTCCGGAAACCCCGCTGCGCGCCGGCCAGATCATGGTGTTCCAAGTGCCGGAACCGGAACCGCTGCGCACGCTGGAGGCCAGCGAACAGGAAACCCGAAAGCTGCACGCCCATCAGGATTACGGCCTGATGCACGTCAAGCTGTACGAGGACATCGCCCGCTACGGCCACATCGCCGCCAGCTACGACTACCCGGTCATGGTCAACGGCCGCTACCTGGCCTCGCCATCGCCGATCCCCAAGTTCGACAACCCCAAGCTGGACAAAAGCCCGGCCCTGATGCTGTTTGGCGCCGGCCGTGAAAAACGGCTGTACGCGATCCCGCCTCACACCCAAGTGGAAAGCCTGGCTTTCGACGATCACCCCTTCCAGACGCAAAGCTGGGAACAAGCCTGCGCGCTGTGCGGCGCACGCGACAGCTACCTGGACGAAATCATCACCGACGACGCCGGCGCGCGCCAATACGTCTGCTCCGACAGCGATCACTGCCGGCAACGCCGCGACACACAGGACAATCCGCAATGACCCCGCCCCTCCTCAGCGTCCGCGGCCTCGGTAAGGACTACGGCAACGGCAACGGCTGCTTCAACGTGGACTTCGACCTCTACGCCGGCGAAGTGCTCTGCGTGGTCGGCGAATCCGGCTCCGGCAAATCCACGCTGCTGGCCGCGCTGGCCGGCAAGCTGGCCGCTGACGCCGGCAGCGCGCGCTTTCGCGAACGCGACGGCCGCGAACACGAACTCACCGCCATCGCCGAATCCGAGCGCCGCCGGCTGGCACGCAGCGAATGGGGCTTCGTGTCCCAACACGCCCGCGACGGCCTGCGCATGAACGTCTCCGCCGGCGCCAATATCGGCGAACGGCTAATGGCCCTGGGCCAGCGCCACTACGGCCAGCTGCGCCAAACCGCTGGCGACTGGCTGGAGCGGGTGGAAATCGGCCGCGCGCGCTTGGACGACCCGCCCAGCGCCTTCTCCGGCGGCATGCAGCAGCGGCTGCAGATCGCCCGCAGCCTGGCCACCCATCCGCGGCTGGTGTTCATGGACGAACCCACCGGCGGCCTGGACGTCTCGGTGCAAGCCCGTTTTCTGGACCTGACCCGAAGACTGGTGCGCGACAGCGGCATCGCCGTCATCATGGTCACCCACGACCTGGCCGTGGCCCGGCTGCTGGCGCAGCGCACGCTGGTGATGCAAGGCGGCCGCGTAGTGGAAGCCGGCCTCACCGATCAAATTCTGGACGACCCGCAGCATCCGTACACCCAGCTGCTGGTATCCTCCATCCTGCAGGCCTGAAGCCATGAACGTATTGATAGACGCAAGGCAAATCAGCAAAACTTTCACCCTTCACCAGCAAGGCGGCCTGACGCTGCCGGTGCTCGACCAAGTCTCGCTGCAAGCGGCCGCCGGCGAATGCGTGGCGCTGGCCGGCCCTTCCGGCGCCGGCAAGAGCACGCTGCTCAAGGCGCTGTACGCCAATTATCTGGTTGAGCGCGGCAGCATCCGCATCCGCCATCGCGGAAACTGGCTGGACATGGCCGCCGCGTTGCCGCACGAGATCGCCGACGCCCGCCGCCACACCCTGGGCTACGTCAGCCAGTTCCTGCGCGCCATTCCGCGGGTGCCGGCGCTGGACATCGTCGCCGAACCGTTGTGCGAATGGGGCGTGGACGCCAACGAGGCGCGGCGCGAGGCAGGCGCTTTGCTGGCGCGGCTGAACATCCCGGAGCGGCTGTGGCGGTTGCCGCCGGCCACCTTCTCCGGCGGCGAACAACAGCGGGTCAATATCGCGCGCGGCATGATCGCGCCGCGGCCCATTCTGCTGCTGGACGAGCCCACCGCCTCTCTGGACGCGGCCAATCGCGCGGTGGTCGTCGACTTGATGCGCGAAGCGCTGGCGCGCGGCGCGGCGCTGGTGGGCATCTTCCACGACGAGGCCACCCGCGACGCCGTCGCCCACCGCGTGTTTGAAGTACCGCTGGCAAACAAACCGGAAGCCTTAGCATGAAACGGATCTTGAACAACGCCAGGCTGATCCTGGCCGACGACATTCTTGAGCGCGGCACGCTGGAGATCGACAACGGCGTCATCGTCGCCATCCACTCGCGGCCGCTGAGCGCGCCGCCGCCGCATAGCGAGGACCTGAACGGCGACGACCTGTTGCCGGGTTTGGTGGAAGTGCATACCGACAATCTGGAGAAACATCTGATGCCGCGCAACGGCGTGCTGTGGCCCACCCTGCCGGCCGTGGTCGCCCACGACGCGCAATGCGTGGCCGCCGGCATCACCACGGTGCTGGACGCCCTGTCGGTGGGCGATCTGGAAGGCGACAGCGTGCGGCTGGACACCCTGCAAAGCGCCTTCGAGGCGATAGACGCCGGCATGCGCCAGCGCGTATTCCGCGCCGAGCATCTGTTCCACTTGCGCTGCGAATTGGCCTATCCCCAATTGCTGGACGCTCTGTCGCCCTTGATCGGCCACCCGGCGGTGCGCCTGGTGTCCTTGATGGACCATACCCCCGGCCAGCGCCAATACCGCGACTTGGCGCAATACAAGAAGTACTACGCCAAGAAAAACGTCAGCTGGAACGACAACACCTTCCTCGCCGCGGTGGAACAGCGCAAACTCAAGCAGCGGCAATACGCCGGCCGTCACCGCCAGGCGGTGGTGGAGCTGGCCCGCGCCCGCGGCGTCGCGCTGGCCAGCCACGACGACACCGAACTCAGTCATATCGACGAGGCGGTGCGCGACGGCGTGGCCATGTCCGAATTTCCCACCACCTTGGCCGCCGCCCGCGCCGCGCGCGACCAAGGACTGATGACGGTGATGGGAGCGCCCAACATCGTCCGCGGCGGCTCCCACTCCGGCAACGTCGCCGCCTTGGAGCTGGCGGGCCACGGCCTGCTGGACATCCTGTCCTCCGACTACGTGCCCGCCAGCCTGCTGCACGCCGCCTATCTGCTGGGCCGCCAGCCGGGCTGGAATCTGCACCGCGCAATAGCCACCGTCACGCGCAACCCGGCGCGAGCGGTGGGCCTGGCGGACCGCGGCGCCGTCGCCGTAGGCCAGCGCGCGGATCTGGTTCAGGCGCGCGAACGGGACGGCATCCCGCTGGTGCGCCAGGTATGGAGCGCCGGCCAACGCGTATTCTGAGAACCTGTTCAAAGTCTGCTGCGCTTCGGCGATACGGCGTTGAAAACACCCTCAAAATGCTCATGTACCCTCTGTACACTCCGCTTTTTCGGCCGTTTTCGCCTTGTCTCGCTCTTGCTCGCGAGACGTTGAACAGGCTCTGAGAATCTTCAAAGTCTGCCGTGCGTCGGAGATACGGCGTTGAACAGGCTCTGAGAACCGGCTTACGATCCGCTGCGCTAGGCGACGCCGCCTTGCTCTGGCCGGATTCTCCTCACGCCAAAAGGGCCGCGTTATCACAACGCGGCCCTATTTCATTTCAATCCGAAAATGTCTACTTACACCCGCTCCGGCAAGGCGAGAAGAAACCCGCGCCTGACTTTGCTGCCACAAACCAGGCGCAGGCGCTCACTCGCGCCGCAACGGCGCATTCAATGCTTTCTCCTTGCCAATATGCAAGAGCAGCATCAACACGCCAATGCCCAGCGCTTTCATTCCGCACCAGAACAAAGCAATGCTAAATACCCGATAACATACAAAGCCGATCAGCGACACTGTTGATTTCCCAATCCAAAATACACGCCACTACTGACCAAAAATCAAATTGAAAAGGATTCTGATTTTACCGCCCAATAAATATCCAAACGCTCTTTACGCGTCAGATACACTTTACCGCCCACACCGCCGCCTTTTAATGCGACGCTGCATATTCTCAAGGCGCGATATAGACCTGGCACCACCGCGCCCATGGCGCTGGTTTTTCTGATCAGGTTTTCTATATACACCGTCAAGCTCTCCAGATCTTGCCGCCAAATCATCTGCCGCTCTCGGGCCAACCCCTCCAATACCTTTTCATTTCTCGCTATTAACATGGCTACTTGCCTCCCAAAAACATGAGCGGCCAGCTTAACCCCATTGATACTAAATGTCTTTATCTTAATCAGTACAATTTATTATCAGCCATTAGAAATGATTATCGTTATAGCGGCCCTGAAAGAACCGGAAATGCCCAATACAGTCCCAAGCAGAGGGCCGGAACAGCCTCAGCAATCATTATCATTCCTTACCACCCCTGGCAAAAAGCTTAATTCTCAAGCCTTGCACCCCACCCATCCAAACTGCATGCTATGATCTGCACTCTGTTCCGTGGGCACGAAATCCGATTTCGTCAGCCTAAATGTATTGAATAACGACACCACATCAATCAGCATGCAATATAAAAACAAAGACCACGACAACGCCGGCACTCCGCTAATGGAGCAACTCGCCAACAGCGCGAAACTCTCCGCTCTGATCCTATGCCTGGACCAGGCCCAATTGCTGAGCGAGCAACTGTTAAACGAACTTAACAGCAGAGATAAAAGAATTAACGCGATAGAGCAAGAGCTGCTTCTGGCGCAACAAGAAATCAAACAGCTTAAATCCACTCATTAAAAAAAAGCGGCGCTGGCTCAACAAGCCGGCTCCGCCATTTCACTGCCCCGTCTATTCCATCCAATCCTAGTTAGATAGCGCCCGCCTATCTTCATTGACGGTTTTCCGCCCCTGATTTTCAAGCGCTGCGCTCGCCGGATTGGCCAATACGGACCTTTTCCGCCCCGCTACCGCGCCAGAGCGCTGTAATCGGGACGCTACAATTCCGTAGTCATCGCCCCCTACTCAGGCCTTTTGCCAAATTCATGGTTTTCGTTGCGGACAGGCCACGTCGAATACGCATGACTCCCCGGCGCCGCCATCCCGGCGGCAATGCCCAACAGGCCTGAGTTCCAGCAGATTTCGCCGCGCGCCCGCGCCTGCGCCCCATGCGGCAGCGGCGGCCATCCTCTTGAAAAGAAGCGGATTTTGTTGGAAAATATTTCACGTCAAACCAAGAGCGCCCCTGGCGCTCTTGTCATTTCCGCTTACCTTTCGGCTCCCCCGCAGCACCACTTGGCAAGGCCAGCTTGGCAGTTGGGTATTGCTATCTATAATCGATTTAGAGCAAATTACCTATGGGGTAATTTAAAATATCGCCGACCCCGCATTGGCCGTAATATCAAATTTTCCAATACAGGCCTTCGCGTGGACAGAAAGATTATAAAAATGAGATTCCATATTGAAGACAAAGTCGTCTTCGACCCTGATGAAGGCAGCCTGCTGCCCTGGGATCAAGACAAGATCATCTTGAAGTACAACGAAGCGTTGCTGCTCAAGCTCTTGCTCTCCGGGCTGTTCGAAAAAAACGAGCTGATTGAAAACGTATGGGGGAAAACCATCGTCACAGACTCCAGCTACCACAAGCTGGTGTTCGATCTGCGCGCACAGCTTGAGAAAAGCGGGCTGGACCCCAAGATCATCAAGACCATTCCAAGACGCGGCTGCCAATTCGTCGGCGCCTTCGTCCTGCTGGAACCGCAGGCGGACGCCGATAGCCCATCGCCGGCGACGGAAGCCGGCCCGCAGGAGACCCGCCCCGCGCCCGCGCCACAACGACGCAAAGCCCGCTGGCGTTTGCCGGCCCGCATTGATCGCCGCCAGGCGCTGGCCGCGCTGGCCATCATCGCCCTAGGCCTGCTGCTGGGCTGGCATGCCTCTTGGTGGATTCCGCAAATGAATATTCATAAAATGCGCGACGGCGCGCGCAGCCTGTTCGTGGTGGGCAATGTCTACCGCGACGCGCCCAAGCTGCCGGAAAGCGGCGGCGACGCCTTCTACATCAAAAGCGGCAAGTGCACGGCGAGCTATCTGTGCGACAAGAAATACGGGAGCGATCTCAATTGCAAAAACAAAATCGTTTTCTGATCGCTCTCGGATTGTTTCTGGTCGCGCTCTACCTGGGCTATGCCAGCCGCAACTACATCATGGACAGCCGCACCATCTGCACCGCTCGCATCTCCGAGCTGCGCTTCCCGCGCCACAGCGGCGAAGTCGCCACCACCAGCGGCTTCATCGACCTGGACATGAAGAACGAGACCATCCACTTCTTCCTGCATTCGCCCACCGGCGATTACATCAACCGCCTGCTGCAGTTCAAAACCAGCTACGGGTGGAACGGAGAAGCCAACGCGGTCACCATCGTTAAAAAGACCAAGTCGCCGTCCGAATACGGCAGCCTAGCCAGCGAGTACCACATTTTCGACATCGGCACCCGCCACCTGATCAATATGGTGCCGGTCACCAACCATGTCACCCAAGTCAATTTCGACTCGATCAGCTTTTTCTGCGAAAACCAGGAAATTCTCTAAAGAGCCTGTTTACGACCTCGCGAGCGAGGGCGAGACAAGGCGAAAACCACGGAGAAAGCGGAATGGTCATGTGGTACATGAGCATTTCGAAGCGGTACTCACCGTGTCACGTCTCACGAAGCGCAGCGGATCGTAAACAGGCTCTCACGGCAAACCAGGCCTCAACCCGGCAGGTCGGCACCACCGGCCCGCCGGGTCTTGAGCCTGTCTGTCAGAAATAGGCCATCGCGTAAGTCATCGCCCCCACCAGGCTGCAGAAGATCAGGCTGTGCTTGAGGGTAAAGCGGAACAGGTCCGCCTCCTTGCCCACCAAGCCCACCGCCGCGCAGGCCACGGCGATGGATTGCGGCGAAATCATCTTGCCGGTGACGCCGCCAGTGGTGTTGGCCGCCACCAGCAGGATGTCGGACACGCCCAATTGATGCGCGGTGGAAGCCTGCAAGGCCGAGAACAAGGCATTGGACGAGGTGTCGGAGCCGGTCAGGAACACCCCCAGCCATCCAAGGAAAGGCGAGAAGAAAGGAAAAGCCTTTCCGGTATTGGCCAGGCACAGCGCCAGCGTGCTGGACATGCCGGAATAATTGGCGACGAAAGCGAAGGCCAGCACCATGCCGATGGATAAGATGGGCCGCCTCAGTTCGGCCAGGGTTTCACCGAAGGCGGCGACAGCCTGCGCCGGCCGGAAACGCAGCAGCACAATGGACAGCAATGCCGCGACGAAGATAGCGGTGCCCACCGCCGACAGCAGGTCCAGCTTGTACAGCGCCTCGTAAGGCTTGTCCACGGCCACGATCGGCGCGGTCTTGATCACCAGATTGTCCAGATGCGGCACGTGGAACTTCAACACCCAATGCTCCAGCGCGCCCCCCTTGGCGAACAGCGCCTTGAACGGCTTCAGGCTCCACAAGGTCACTAGCGCGGTCAGGATCAGGAACGGCCCCCAAGCGCGGGCGATCCGTCCCAGACTAAAGCCGGAAGCCTGGCGCGGGCTGGGCGCGCGGCGGCCGGCGAAGGTGAAGATCTCGCGCGGCTGCCATACTTTCAGGAACAGCGTCAGGCACACCAGGCTCACCAGCGCCGAAGTGATGTCCGGCAGTTCCGGCCCAATGTAATTGGAGGTGAAATACTGGGTGACGGCGAAAGAGCCCCCCGCCACCAGCACCGCCGGCCAGGTTTGGCGCACACCCTTGAGGCCGTCCATCATCATCACCAGCCAGAACGGCACCAGCACCGACAAGAAGGGCAACTGATGGCCGGCCTTGGCGCCGATGGCGAAAGGGTCCAGCCCGGTCACCTGGCCGGCCACGATAATGGGAATGCCCATCGCGCCGAAAGCCACCGGCGCGGTATTGGCGATCAGACACAGGCCGGCCGCGTACAAGGGATTAAAGCCCAGCCCCACCAGCAACGCGGCGGTAATGGCCACCGGCGCGCCAAAGCCGGCGGCGCCCTCCAGAAAGGCGCCGAAGGAAAAGCCCACCAGCAGCATCTGCAGACGCTGATCCTCGGTCACCGACAACACCGAAGCGCGGATGATGTCGAACTGCCCGGTCTTGACGGTGATCTTGTACAGAAACACCGCGGCGATAATGATCCAGGCGATGGGCCACAGACCGTAGGCGAAGCCGAAACCCGCGGCCGCCAACGCCATGTCCGCCGGCATGCCGTAGAACAGCGTGGCCACCAGCAGCGCCAGCAGCACGGTCAGGCTGCCGGCGACGTGCCCCTTGAGCCGGAACACCGCCAGCGCCAGGAAAAAGAAAATAATCGGCAGTGCCGCCATCAGCGCCGACAGCGCCATGCCGCCGGACGGAAAGTAGTTTTGGGTCCAAACCATGATGTCTCCTCTGTAGTCTCTCCTTCTCCTTGCGCGCACGGGACGCCGCGCGGCGGCGGGCTAGCCGCGGCCGTGTGGACGGAATGCACTCAGGGAAGGATGTTTACGGGCGTTTCAACTCAGAGCCGGCCGTCCTCCCGGACGGCGGCGCCAACGATGCGGCCTTCATAGCGGGCCGCTTTTTGGGGTGGTGCAAAAATCCAGCAGCGCCTCGATGCCGCGGTACTCGAAGCCGGCGTGTTCGCTCAGGCCGATCTGACAGGTGCGGCTCATCGACACGCCGTGGCGGCAGCCGGGGGGCAAGGCCGGCGGCAAGCGCCGCAAGCTGTGCGCGTTTAGTTCCGGCACGGTGAAGCCCTTGTCTCCGGCAAAGCCGCAACAGGCGATGTCCGGCACCGTCAGCCGCTCGGTGCAGAGGCCGGCCAGCCGCGTGAGCGCCTCCGCCGCGCCCATCTCGGCGGCGCTGCAGGGAATGTGCAGCGCCAACTGCTCCAGCTTGCGCGTCACCGCCAACCGCGGCGCGACGAAAGCCTCCAGAAATCGGGCCGCGTCGAACAGCCGAAGCCTGGCGTCCAGCCGGCCTTGACGCTGGGCGGACAGGATGCGCGCCGCGCACGGCCCGTTGTCCAGATACACCGGATGCCGGCCGTCTTCGCTGGCCGTCAGCAGCGCCCGGTTCAAGGCGTTCTGGCTGATGTCCAGCGCCTCGGCGGCATTGGACGAGGCGAAAGGCTGGCCGCAGCACAGGCCGTCGTGGCCGGGCGAATAGCGGGGGTTGAAGCCGGCGCGGCGCAACAGCGCCAAGGTGGGCGCGGCCGCGTTGCCGCCGGCGGCGTCGACGGCCAGCGTTCGGTTGACGCAGCTGAGAAAGAGCACCACCGGCTCGCCGTCGCCGCCAACGGCGGCGGGCAGACGGCCGGCCGGACGCGGCAGGTGCGCCGGAATCAGGGGAATCACCTTATGACGGCGGCGCAGCCGCTGGCTGATGCGATGCAGCCGCTCCGGACCGAATAGATGCGCCAGCCTCAGGCCGGCGCGAACGGCGGCGGCGGCGCCGCCGATGTGGCGGGCTGCAAAGCGGGCGGCGCGGGGCCGCGGCGACGGGCCTTGCAGCCGCTTCATCAGTTCGCCGGTATTGATGCCCACCGGGCAGCGCGTGGCGCACATGCCGGTGGCGGCGCAGGTATCGATGGCGCGGTAGCGGAAATCGGCGCGCAGCGCGGCCAATTCTTCCCCCGCGTCGCCGTCGCGGTTCAACTGCTGGATGCGTCGCCAGGCGACGATGCGCTGGCGCGGGCTCAGCGTCAGCCCATGCGACGGGCAGGCCGCCTCGCAAAAGCCGCACTCGATGCAGCGGTCGACGATGGGATCGGCCGCCGGCAGGGGTTTGAGGTTTTCCAGGTGCAGCCGGTCGTTGTCGGTGATGATCACGCCGGGATTGAGCAGGCCGTCCGGATCGAACAAGGCCTTGATGCGGCGCATGATGTTCCAGGCGGCGTCGCCCCATTCCTGACGCACAAAGGGCGCGACATTACGGCCGGTGCCGTGCTCGGCTTTCAACGAGCCGTCGTATTCGCCGGCCACCAGCGCGCTCACGTCCTGCATGAAGGCGTCGTAGCGCGCCACCTCGCGCTCATTGTCGAAGCTGGGCGCGAACACGAAATGCAGATTGCCGTCCAGCGCGTGGCCGAACAACAGCGCCTCGTGATAGCCGTGGCGGTCGAACAAGGCGGTCAGCCTGGCCACGCCGTCGGCCAGCAGCGGAATCGGAAAAGCCACATCCTCGATCACCACGGTGCTGCCCAGCGGCCGCACCGCGCCCACCGCCGGGAACAAGCCCTTGCGCAAGGCCCAATAGCTGTCGCACACCGCGGCCTCGCGGCTGAAGCCGCTGGACAAGCGCGGCCCGAAACCGGCCAGCAAACCCTCTATCTCCGCGCAATGGCGCTCCAGTTCCGCCTCGGAACCGGCCCGCGCCTCAATCAACAGACAGGCCTCGTCCGGGCCAAACGGCCGCGCCAGAAAATCCGGCAGCCCCGGCTTGCTGTGCAAGGCGCGCAGGCTGCGGCTGTCTATCAGTTCCACCGCCGCCACGCCGTGGGCGTCCGCGGCCGCGCTCAGCGCCGACACCGCGCGGCAACAGGGCTCCAGCGCGTCGAATAGCAGCAAAGCCGAAGCTTTGTGCGGATGTTCCACCACGCTGTGGAAGGTGATTTCGCTGATAAAGCCCAGCGTGCCCTCGGAGCCGATCAACACATGGCTGAGCATGTCCTCCGGATCGTCGAAATCCAGCAAGGCGTTGATGCCGTAGCCGGTGGTGTTCTTCAGCCGGTATTTGCGGCGCACGCGCTCGGCCAGCGCCTCGTCGGCGCGCAGTTCGGCGGCCAGGCCGGACAAGCCGGCCAGCAGCGCGGCGTGGGACTGGCGAAAAGCCGCCACGCTGGCGGCGTCGCCGGTGTCCAGCACGGCGCCGTCCAACAACAACAAACGCATCGCCGCCAAGGTGTGATAACTGTTGTCGCGGGTGCCGCAACACATGCCGCTGGAGTTGTTGGCGGCGATGCCGCCGATCTTGGCGCTGTTGATCGACGCCGGGTCCGGGCCGATCTTGCGGCCGTAAGGCGCCAGCAAGGCGTTGGCGTGGCTGCCTATCATCGCCGGCCCCAGCCGGATGCGCGCCCCCCCGTCCAGCACCTGGCCGTGGTTGAAGCCGTCGCCCAGCAAGACCAGCACCGAATCGCTGACCGCCTGGCCGGACAAGCTGGTGCCGGCGGCGCGGAAAGTCAGCGCCACCCGGTGGCGGCGCGCCAGCGCGAGGATGGCCGCCACTTCCGACTCGCTGTCGACGCGGGCGACGATTTGCGGCCGCAGCCGGTAGAAACTGGCGTCGGTGCCGTAAGCCAGCGTGGACAGCGGATCGGTATGGATGCGCGCCGCCGGCATGATTTGAAGCAGATCCCGATGGAAAGCCTGATGCGCTGGACTCATGCTCATGGCCGCTCCCCGCCGCCGCGACGCGCTTCGCGTTCGCGCACCAGCTCGTGCAGGGTCTTGGGCGCCGGCGTCAGCGGCGCGTGGTTTTGGGTCCAGCCCAGTTGACCGCCAAGCGCGAGCTTGCGCAGCCGGGTGGCCCCCCAGCCAAACCAGCGGTATAGCCGCGGCGAGGCATGGACCTGCCGCCATCCCTTCCAGGCCAGCCGCTCCGCCGCGCTCGCCGCCGCGCCCTGGCCGCGCAAGGGATGGCTGACCGCCTCGTCGGCCGGACGCTGGCTTTCTTCGCGCAGCCGCATCAGCATCTCGGGAATGGGAATCTTCACCGGGCAGACTTCACCGCAAGCGCCGCACAGGCTGGAAGCCGTGGGCAGGTCTCGGGTGTTTTCCAGGCCCAGCAGGTGCGGCGAAATGATCTCGCCTATCGGCCCCGGGTAAGTGGTGCCGTAAGCGTGGCCGCCGATGCGGGCGTAAACCGGGCAATGGTTCATGCAAGCGCCGCAGCGTATGCATTGCAGAGTCTTGCGCAACTGCGCGTCGGCGTAGGCCTGGCTGCGGCCGTTGTCCAGCAGCACCAGATGCACCCCGCGCGGGCCGTCTTTTTCGCCGGCGCGGCGCGGCCCGCTGATCATATTGAAATAGGTGGTGATGGGCTGGCCGATGGCGGAACGGGTCAGCAGGCTGTACAAGGGCGGCACGTCGGCCAGCTTCTCCACTACTTTCTCAATGCCGGTGATGGCGATGTGCAAGTCCGGCACCGTGGTGCACATGCGGCCGTTGCCTTCGTTCTCCACCAGGCACAAGGTGCCGGTTTCCGCCACCGCGAAATTGACGCCGGACAGGCCCACGTCGGCGTCCAGATAATGCCGGCGCAGCGCGCCGCGGCCTATCTGGATCAACTCGTCCACGTCCTCGGTGTACGGCGTGTCCGGCAACTTGTCGTGGAATAAGCGCGCGATGTCGGCCTTGGTCTTGTGTATCGCCGGCATGATGATGTGGGTGGGCTTTTCCCCGGCCAGCTGCACGATGTACTCGCCCATATCGCTTTCCACCGCGGCGACGCCGCGCGCTTCCAGATAATGGTTGAGTTCAATCTCCTCGCTGACCATGGACTTGCCCTTGACCATCAAGCGGCCGGAACGCGCCTCTACCAGGCCGTGGATGATGCGGTTGGCCTCGTCGGCGGTCTCGGCCCAGTGCACTTGCACGCCGTTGGCGCTCAGCCGCGCCTCCAGTTGCTCCAGCAAGTCCGGCAAGCGCGACAGGCAGCGCTGACGGATGGCCTCGCCCAAGGCGCGCAAGGCGTCCAGCTCCGCCGGGTCGTCAAAGGCCGACAAGCGCTTGGCCATCAGAAAATCCATCGCCCCGCGCAGGCTGTGGCGCAGCTCGCCGTCGGCCAGCGCCGCGCGCGCCTGCTGCTTGAATTGGCGCGATGGATAGAGTTCGATCTTGTGCTCGCTCATGGCCGGGCCTCCTCCTGCTCCAGCTGCGCCGGATCGATGTGCTCGGGCAATTGCGCCAGCACCAGCAGTTCGCGCGGCCCATGCGCGCCGTAGGCCAGCGTCAGTTGGATGTCCGCGGTCTTGGACGGCCCGGAAATCAGCAAGGCGTTGGTGGGCATGCCGTCCTGCCAGTTTTCAACGCGCATCGCGCTGTAGAAGTCAGGGTAGAGCGTGGCGGTGTCGAACAAGACAATGTGCAGCGGCGGCACCAGGCTCATCGTCCGCGGCTCCTGCGCGTCCGGCCACAGCACCAGGGTGCCGGTGGCGGCGATGCCGCAACGCGCCGTGGTGAACGCGGCCTCGATCTCGAATAATTCGGCCTTCCAGCCATCCACCTCGCGGTCGAAGAAACGTAAAGCCGGCGGCGTCGGCAAGTGTTGCAGCGCCGCCTCGGCGCGGCGGCCGTGCGCGGTGTCGGACAGCAGCAAGGACGCCGGACGCCGCTGCGCGATCCATACCGCCAAGCGGGTGTGCCAATCGTCGGCGCGCACCCACAACACTTCGGTCTTCACCGCCCGCATCGCCTGCGCCCAGCCCCGCAAAGCGGCCAGGCTGTGCTGCGGCGGCGCAAAGCGCCGGAAATGCGCGTCCAGCTCCGGCCGCGGCAGTTCTTGGCGCGGCGCGGCGCGCAGCTTGGCCAGGATGGCGTCGCGGGCGCTCATGCCTTGCCTCCCACGCGCTCCAGCAGAAAACTGGCCAGGTGCCGGCCTTGAAACGCCCTGCCCTCCTTGGCCAGTTTGCCGTTGATATTGAGCAGGCAGCCGCCGTCCGCGGTGATGAACTCCGCCGCGCCGCTGTCCTGCAAGGCGGCGGCCTTGTCCGCCACCATCGCCCCGGCGATATCCGGGTGCTTGATCGAAAACGTGCCGCCAAAACCACAGCACTCGGACTCATGGTCGTGCGTCACCCTCTCGACATTGGCCAGACGTTCCAGCAAGGCCCAACAGGACAGGTGCACATTCATCTCGCGGCGGGCGGAACAGGAAGTATGCACCGCCACCTTCACCTTCGGCCCCAGATCCTCAGGCCGCCAGTCCAGGCGGTTGAGCAGGAAGTCGCTGAACTCCACCACCCGCGCGGCCACCGCGCAGGCCCGCGCCTCGTCCGGCTGGCCGGCGAACAGCTTGGGCCAATGGTGCTTGATCATGCCGCCGCAGGAGCCGGAGGGCACCACGATGGGCCAATCCTCGGCAAAGCAATCCAGCTGCGCCCTCGCCACCGCCAGCGCTTCCGCCGGGTGGCCGCTGGTATAAGCCGGCTGGCCGCAACAGCTTTGCCGCTGAGGAAAGTGCACCCGCAAGCCCAGCCCTTCCAGCAGGGCGATGGCGTCCACGCCGGCCTGCGGCAAAAACAGGTCGAGCAGACAGGTGCCAAACAGATAGACGTTGGCAGGCTTCATCCGATTTCCTTTGTAAATTGGTAATACCAATTATTTTTATTAAAATAACTCTAGAGTGATTGCTTGACTCCGTCAATATGACGATAGCGGATTCCCCATTCGGCTGTGGTAAGCTGCACTCACTCTGGTCTGACCACTTTCGCTGAACGAACAAGCCCGGCGCCATGGCCTATCCCAAACTGAACATCCCCAAACTCTCCGACGTCATCGTCGAACAACTGGAAAAACGCATCCTGGACGGCGTGCTCAAGCCGGGGGACCGCCTGCCGCCGGAACGGCAGCTGGCCGAGGAGTTCGGCGTGTCCCGCCCCTCGCTTCGCGAAGCGATACAGCAACTGGCGTCACGCGGCCTGCTCAGCAGCCGCCAGGGTGGCGGCACCTGGGTGACGGACCGGTTGGAAACCGCGTTTTCAGACCCTTGGGAAAAACTGCTGAACCAACATCAGGATTTGCACGGCGATTTGCTGGAATTCCGTCGGGTGCTGGAAGGCGCGGCGGCGCGCGGCGCGGCCAGCCGGGCCACGCCGGCGGACTTGCTGAGGCTGGAGCATTGCGTGAGCCAATTGCAGGACGCTTACGACGGAGGAGACCTGACTCAACAGGCCCAGGCCGACGTGCGCTTTCACCAAGCCGTGGCGGAAGCCTCGCACAATGTGCTGTTCGCGCATTTGAGCGGCAGCCTGCTTGCCATGCTGCACCGGCACGTCAAGGACAATATCGCGGATCTGTTCGCCGTGGGGGAGGTGGCGGACGCCTTGCGCGCGCAGCATCTGGCCATCTGGGAAGCCATCCGCGACAAACAGCCGGACGCCGCGCAGCAAGCGGTGGAACAACATCTGGACTTTGTCGCCACCACGCTGCAAAGCCGGCGGCGGCAAGCGGAACGCGATGCGCGGGCGCGCATGCGTTTGGAGCATCTGGACCCTTAGCGCCAGGGCAAAATCTGCCGCGCTTAGAGCGGCTAACAATAGTCCTGATGCTGCGTTGCGCCGACTTGCCGTACTCAAGTACTGCCTGCGTCGGCGCACCTTGCCTCAGCCGTAAAACGGATTTTTGTTAGCCGCTCTTAGCACCTGTTCATGGTCTGCTGCGCGGCGGCGGGATGGATGGATAAAGGGGGTTGAAACCGGCTTCGAAATGCTCATGCGCCACTTGACCATTCCGCGTTCTCAGCCGTTTTCACCTTGTCTCGCCGCAGCTGGCGAAACGCTGAACCGGCGCATGAGCCCGCCGGCGGGCGCCGGCATAGGCTCAGTGCGACAACGGCCGGCTCTCCGCCTTGCTAGACCTGCAACTTCTTCTGACTCTTAATCACAAAGCGCTCCCGGCTCTCCCCCCTCGCTTCAGCCTCCACCAACCACACTGGCGGCCGGCCTCGTCCGGACCATGTCTGGTGCGGCATCGCCGGGTTCTGGTACTTTGGCGTTACGCCGTTCTTGGCGTAGAGCTTGGGCAGAATCAAGCCGTAAGCCATCGCTAGCCGCTCAATTTCCTCTATCCCTTTTTGTTGGCGCAGTTGAATGCGGTCGGTAAGCGTATTCAACAGAAAAACCGCCGCGTCCTTCAGCGCCTGGTCCGAGCAGGAATCCAGCAACTCCTCGTTGATCAACACTTTTTTATGCATACACGCCTCCTAAAGCTTTGCCGGATTTTCGTTTCTGTTCCAAACGCCGGCCAACCGTTGTCGCTCAATTCTCATGTCTATGCCATCCATCATTAGCTGTCGATTTGCCCCAGGTTTTCATATCGTCCGGTATTAACGCTTTACGCTAATGCGGCACACAAATTGTTTTTCTTTAAATATTCTATCGCCAGCACCCCAATGGCTTGGAATAGGAAAAAACTGATTTTTCCTAGGAAATGACGCCTTTGCCGCTCGCGGGCATAGCATCGTCAGCGCGCGCGCCGCCCCCATCCAAACCCATGGCACGAAAGACCGGCCCCCTCCCTCCTTTGACTTCTTTCACAGCCCACCGCCGTCTGGGAAAATATTTTTAGAAAAGCCTTGCGCAGCCTGAAAAGCCTAGGTATAGTTCGCTTCCTGTCGAGACCGACCGGGCGAATAGCCGGGAAGGAACAAGGCAATACGTGGGGGTATAGCTCAGCTGGGAGAGCGCTTGCATGGCATGCAAGAGGTCAGCGGTTCGATCCCGCTTATCTCCACCACAATTCAGTCCCCATCGTCTAGAGGCCTAGGACATCGCCCTTTCACGGCGGTAACCGGGGTTCGAATCCCCGTGGGGACGCCAGCAATACCGGGGGTATAGCTCAGCTGGGAGAGCGCTTGCATGGCATGCAAGAGGTCAGCGGTTCGATCCCGCTTATCTCCACCAAATATAAAAGCCGAAATCAACCGATTTCGGCTTTTATTCTTTCCGGCGGAAAATACTATTCAGCCGCCATCCTGAACTCGTTTTTCCCCGCTCGCTTGGCCTCGTACATCGCCCTGTCGGCCGCATGCAGCAAACCACCCAGATCGCCGCCGTTTTCCGGAAAAAACGCCACGCCAATGCTGGCCGACACCGAGCATTCGCCGCCATCCAGAGCCACCGGCTGCGCCAATACCGACAACAACCGCCTCACCATGACGCCGCACGCCTCCTCTCGATCCAGACCGGGCGCCACCACCAGAAACTCATCCCCACCCAGCCTCACCACCAAATCCTCCCCGCGCACATGCTGCCGCAGACGCTCGGCCATCGCCACCAGCAGCGCGTCGCCCGCCTCGTGCCCCCAGCCGTCGTTCACCGCCTTGAAACCATCCAGATCGATAAACAGCAACGCAATGCATTCATTACGGCGCTTGGCTCTGATGATCTCCTTCTCCAGCTCCACCTGTAGAAAGTGGCGATTGCCCAGGCCAGTCAACTGATCGTGATAGGCCAGAAAGTGAATATGCGCCTCCGCCGCGCGGATCGCCGAAATATCGGAGATCGCCAGCACATAGTGGCTCACCCTTCCCTCAACGTCCCTCACCACCGACGCATGCTGCCAACAGGGAAAGACCTCATTCCGGCGACGGCACATCACCTCGCCCTGCCAAAAATACCTCTCGCCTTCCAAACGGCGGTAAAAAGCCTCTCCGTGCGGCTCCACATGCAGGCAGACGTCCGGATCCTCCCCCAAGGCCTCCTCCGCGCTCAAATCCGTCAAACGGTAAAAGGACTCGTTCGCAGACACAATGCGGCGCGCGTGGTCCAACACCAGAATGCCTTCCGCGCTGGCCTGGAACACCACACTGGCCTGCCTCAGCCTGACTTCGCTCAGATACGCCTCAGTCACGTCCCGCGCCACGCCCACCCAACGCGCCGACTCTCCCTCCGCGGCAAAGTTGCGCCCGCACAACTCAACCCACCTCACCGCGCCATCCGCGTTGATTTTCACCGTTTTCTGCAAGGCCCGCCCCGACCCCAGATCCCGAGCCAGTTCGGCGGCCTCGGCCTCCGCCATGCCCAACAGAGCGGGCCGTCCGTTCTTCGCGACGGAGAATGGAAACGCGTCCAGAAACTCCTCCGCCCACACCATCTCGCCGCGCCGGCCACCCCATTCCCACACCCCCAAACGGGCCGCCTCCACCGCCATGCGCAAACGACGACGCTGCCGCTGCTCCTCCACCTCCGCCCTGCGCCGCGCCAACCCCATACGCACCGAGGCATTCAGTTCGCGCAACTGATAAGGCTTCAGCAAATAGCCGTACGGCGCGCTGACTTCCGCGTTGCGCAGCATATCGTCCTCGGCGTAAGCCGTCAGAAAGATGGATGGAATCTGAAAGCGCTCGCGTATCACGCGCGCCGCCTCGGTTCCCGGCACATCGCCGTCCAGGTGAATATCCATCAACACCAGATCCGGCTGATCCGCCTCCGCCCGTCGCACCGCGTCATCCGCATTGGCGCACACGCCCAGCACCCGGTACCCCAAAGACTCCAGGCTGGTCTGCAAGTCCAGCGCCACCACTCCTTCGTCCTCTACAATCAACAAACCGTTGCCCATATTCATTCCGCGTTCTCCGACTCGTCGCTGAACACGATTTCCACACAAGCACCGCCCGCCTCGGGCCGCAATAGCCTGGCCACGCCTTTCAACTGCCCCACCAAAGTGGGAATCAGGCGAAAACCCAGCGAACTCACCTCCCCCAGCTTCACTGACTCGGGAATGCCAACCCCGTCGTCCGAGACCAGAATCCGGCAACGCCCATCTTCTTCCCGCTCCAGCGCCACCTCCACCGTGCCGCGCCCACCGGGAAAAGCGTGCTTGAGCGCATTGGTCACCAACTCGTTCACCAGCAGACCACAGGGAATCGCCCGCTGCATACCCAGGTGCACCACGGCGTCCATGCCGCGACATCGCAAGCGCACCCCGGCATCCGATATGCTGCCGCCCAGCAACTGGGTCAACCTCTCCAGATAAACACCCACGTGGATACGAGAAAAATCGCCGTACTCGTACAGCAATTGATGGATCAACGCCATTGCGCGCACATGATTCTGACACTCGGTCAGCACCGCCACCGCCTCCGGCGGCGCCGAGCGCGTTTGCAGATTGAGCAGACTGGAAATGACTTGCAGATTGTTCTTGACCCGGTGGTGCACCTCGTTGAGCAGCGCGGTCTTCTCCTTCAGCGCCCGCTCCAGACTGGCCTGCGCCGCCTTGCGGGCGCTGATGTCGGTAATGGTGGCCAACACCTGCAACTCCCCGCCGTCGCGCACCGGGGTCAGACCGATTTCCGCCGGGAATTCGCCTCCATCGCGCCGCAGCCCGAAAATCTCCTGCTGGCGCGCCATCTCTCGCGCCTCCGGACGGCTCATGTAATTCTCGATCAGCCGCCCATGGCCATCGCGATACCGCACCGGCACCAGACTGGAAATCATGAGACCCTCCATGCCGACCCCCAGATAATCGAACATCGCCTCCGCCCGATGATTGGCCATCAAGATGCGCCCGCTCTGATTTATCATCACCAGCCCGTCCAAGGCGGAGTCCACCACCATGCGCAAGCGGGCCTCGCCCTCGCCGCGCAGACGCTCGGCACGCCGCTCCGCCGCCACATCCCGAACCACGGCCACCACCCCCACCACCTCGCCCGTCGATTCGCGATACGGCAAATAGCTGACCTGCCACTCCCTCAGCACCTCTCCGTCGTCCAGCCCCACCTTGGAGTTGACGCAGAAATCGAGCACCGGCTCTCCGCTCTCAATCACCCGCCTCAGCAACGATTCCAAATATTCGCCGATCCGCGGCAACATTTCCGCCACGCGTCGCCCCAAATGAGCAGAACGCGGCAAGCCATTGGCTTCCGCCAAACGCTGGTTGAGCAGCCGATAGCGCATCTGGCCGTCAATCAGCGCCAGCCCCACCGGGACGGCCTCCAGCACATCGGACAATAGCCGTTCCGCGTCATCCAGCACACCGTCGTCACTCACCAAAGATTCCGTCACCCAGCCTCCTCGCGCCGCGCCGCTCAACGCCCCGCACAACCCCAAATAGCCGCATTCAAGCGGCCAGCAAGACAGTCAAGCCGCCATTAGCTTGTGTTATATGACGTATGGAATGGGAAGCAAACTGTTAAAATTGCTTAGCGCAATCAATCGGGGAACCCGCCGGAGCGGCGAGAAACAGAGAAAAGGCCGCGACGAACGCGCGGAAATGGAAAAAGGCCACGCAATGCGTGGCCTTTGAATTTTGGCTCCCCGAGCAGGGCTCGAACCTGCGACCTGCGGATTAACAGTCCGTCGCTCTACCAACTGAGCTATCAGGGAACATCTCTTGCGAGAGAGGGGTATATTAACCAAGCACCAAGGCAGCGTCAATACCCGGAGCGCAAAATGCCTGCGCCCCGGATCTCAAACCGCGCTCAAGGATTGCGGGTTTCCACCTGCACCAGCTCCGCCGGAGCAACCTCTTGCTGAGCCTGACGAGTCACGTCGCGACGACGCGGCCCAGCCGGCACCACCGGCTCTTGCACAGCGGGCGCCTCGACCACCGACTTGGTGGACACCATCACCAAGCCGCCCAGGCTTACCGGTTCAGACGCGGCCACGGCGCGGGTTTCAATCACCACCGGCACCTCGACTTCCGGCTCCGCCTGCTCCGGCTCGCTTTGCGCGGCCAGGGCAACCGGTTCCGGCGCAAGCGTCGGCTCCGCCGCGGCAAACGCTTCGACAGCCTCCACCACAACAGCCACTTCAACCGGAGCCGTCTCAACAACCGGAGCAGCCTCAGCCGCCGCGGCCGCTTCAACTACCGGCAATTCCGGTTCAGCCGCCGCAGCGGACTCAAGCACGGGGGCCGCAGCCACTGCTTCGAACGCTTCCCGCACCGGCTGCGCCGTTTCGACAACAACGGGCTCAACCACCGGCTCAAGCACAGGGGCTTCAGGCGCCGCGGCCGGAACCGTTTCCGCCACCGCGTCCACGGCGACTTCCGCCGCTACCGCGCCGACAACAACTGCGGCCACTGCCGCAACCGGCGCAGCTTCCGCCGCCGGCAGAGCAGCACCCTCTTCCTGCGGCGCAGCGGACGGATCGTCGCGACGACGATCACGACGACTGCGACGGCGGCGACGCTCATTGCGCTCCTGCTGCTCGGCGTCGCCCTCGGCGCGAACCTCGTCGGCCGCCGGCTTGTTCAGCTCCAAAGCCTGCTCTTCCGCCTGCGGCACCTGACGACGGCGCGGCTCCTGCTGCGGACGCTCCTGCTTTTCCAACTTCTCAGGACGCTCTTGCGGCGCTTCTTCGCGCGCCGGCTGCTGACGCTGCGCGTCCTTCAGTTCGCGGGGCTCGCGGCTTTCACGACCACCTTCGCGGCCGTTTTCGCGCTCGCGGCGGCGACTGTTGCGCGGCTGCTCGCCGCGCTCCTGGCGCTCTTCGCGTTGCGGCTGCTCCTTGCGCTCCGGACGCTCCTGACGCTCGCCGTCCTGACGCTCGCCGCGTTCGGTGCGCTCCGGACGACGCGGCTTGGCCTCGTCGGCGCCCTGACGGCGCTGCTCGTGTTCACGACGCGCCTGGCCACCCGGGCGGCGTTCGGCGTTACGCTGGCGGTTGCCGCGCTGCTGCGGCTGCGCCACCGGCTTTTTCTTCTCGGCCGGTTGAGCGGCCGCTTCCGGCTCGGCGAACAGGCTCTTGACCCAAGCGCCCAACTTGCCGAACAGGCCAGGCTCAGGCTCAGCCACCTTGGCCGCTACCGACGGCGCCGGCTGTTGCGGGGTAATGCCTTTGACCGCGGCTTCCTGGCGCTCCAGCTTCGGCTTTTCAAGGCCGAAGTTGGTGATCACGTCTTCTTCCTGCACCTCCACCCGCTTGTAGCTCGGCGCTTCGCCGGCTTCGGCCACATCGTCGTGGCGCACGCGCACGATCTTGTAATGCGGGGTTTCCAGATGAATGTTCGGGATCAGCACCACGTCCACGTCCAGACGCTCTTCGATCGAATGGATTTCGGAACGCTTTTCGTTGAGCAAGAAGGTGGCCACGTCCACCGGCACCTGCGCGTGAACCGCGCCGGTGTTCTCCTTCATCGCCTCTTCCTGGATGATGCGCAGGATGTGCAGAGCGGAGGACTCGGTGCCGCGGATGAAGCCGATGCCGTGGCAGCGCGGGCAGGTTTCATGGCTGGTTTCGCCCAGGCTGGGCTGCAGACGCTGACGCGAGAGCTCCAGCAGGCCAAAGCGGGACAGCTTGCCCATCTGGACGCGAGCGCGGTCATGCTTCAGCACGTCGCGCAAACGGTTTTCCACGTCGCGCTGGTTCTTGGCGCTTTCCATATCGATGAAGTCGATCACCACCAGGCCGCCCAGGTCGCGCAAGCGCAGCTGGCGGGCGATTTCCTCGGCCGCCTCCAGGTTGGTCTTGACCGCGGTGTCTTCGATGTCGGCGCCCTTGGTGGCGCGCGCGGAGTTGACGTCGATGGACACCAGCGCTTCGGTGTGATCGATCACGATGGCGCCGCCGGACGGCAGCTGCACGCTGCGCGAAAAGGCGGTTTCGATCTGGTGCTCGATCTGGAAACGGGAGAACAGCGGCACATGATCCTTGTACAGCTTCACACGCGACAGCATGTTGGGCATCACATGGCTCATGAACTGACGGGCCTGATCGTAGATTTCCTCGGTGTCGATCAGCACTTCGCCGATGTCCGGATGGAAATAGTCGCGGATCGCGCGGATCACCAGGCTGCCTTCCTGCAGAATCAGGAACGGCCCGTTCTGAGCGCCGGCCGCGCCTTCAATCGCGCGCCACAGCTGCATCAGGTAACCCAGGTCCCACTGCAGTTCTTCCAGGTTGCGGCCAATGCCGGCGGTGCGGGCGATCAGGCTCATGCCGTGCGGCACTTCCAGCTGCGACAGCAGGTCCTTCAGTTCCTGACGCTCCTCGCCCTCGATGCGGCGCGATACGCCGCCGCCGCGCGGGTTGTTGGGCATCAGCACCAGGTAACGGCCAGCCAGGCTGATATAGGTGGTCAGCGCCGCGCCCTTGTTGCCGCGTTCGTCCTTCTCCACCTGCACGATGACTTCCATGCCTTCGCGCAGCACGTCCTGAATGCGCGGACGGCCGCCGTCATAGCCCTGGAAATAGGAACGGGACACCTCTTTGAACGGCAGGAAGCCGTGGCGTTCGGTGCCGTAATCGACAAAACAAGCCTCAAGGGAGGGCTCGATACGGGTAATCACACCCTTATAGATATTCCCCTTGCGCTGCTCTTTGCCTACAGTCTCGATATCGAGGTCGACGAGCTTCTGCCCGTCGACAATGGCAACGCGCAGCTCTTCAGCCTGCGTTGCGTTGAACAACATGCGTTTCATTTACATTCCTTGCGCGGCACTCACGCAAGGGATGCAGCCAGTATTTGACGGCCCAGTGACTATTGATGGGCGCTTTCCGAAAGAAGTGTCGATGTAAAGATCGAAAAAAACAGTTTTGACAAGCCTACTTCCTGAAAATCGATCACACGCAGACCTGACTCATGTGCGCAATTGGCGCTCCGGGATCGCCGGCCTGCCTCAAAAGGCAGGACATACAGTGCAGGGGGGCTAGCATGCCGGGTCAAACTTCGCTGCAAAATTTCCTGACTGGCTTAGCATCAGGAAATGGAATACTCGTGAGTGCGTTATGCGTACAAATGCATTACCATCGCTGCTTTTCGGTGAGCGAGTTAACCTTGGCTGCAAACGTCGCGAGCGGCATCAGGTCAGGGTCTGTAAACCCCTGCCGGCCGTCTCTAACCTCTTGCAGCAGCGCCACGCAACATGCCGTGACCTTGGCTTGACATTTCGCCGTCATCTTGGTGCAACACACCTTGGGACAGCGCCAGAAGTATAAGCAATATGACAGACATTCGCAAAGATTCCGTCTCCTTCGTCCAAGTGGACGACGGCGACGCCGGCCAACGCATCGACAACTATCTGGTGCGTTTGCTCAAGGGCGTGCCCAAAAGCCATATCTACCGCATCCTGCGCTCCGGCGAGGTGAGGGTGAACAAGGGCCGCATCGACGCCGCCTACCGCGTGCAGGCCGGCGACGAGTTGCGCATTCCGCCCATCCGCGTGGCCGAACGCGCGGAAAAGAACGTGCCGGCCGCCACCTTTCCGGTGGTCTACGAAGACAACGCGCTGCTGGTGATAGACAAACCGGCCGGCGTGGCGGTGCACGGCGGCAGCGGCGTGTCGTTCGGCGTGATCGAGCAGCTGCGCCAGGCCCACCCGGACTGGCGCTACCTGGAGCTGGTGCACCGGCTGGACCGCGAAACTTCCGGCCTCTTGATGCTGGCCAAAAAGCGCTCCGCGCTGACCAAGCTGCACGACATGATGCGCGCCAATGTGCCGGACAAACGCTACCTGGCGCTGGGCATAGGCCAGTGGCCGGAGGACGCCCGCCAGGTCAAGCTGCCGCTGTTCAAGTTCCACACTCCGGACGGCGAACGCCGCGTGAGGGTCAGCGACGCCGAAAACGGCCAGTACGCGCACACTAATTTCGCGATCAAGGAACGCTTTGCGGAATTCACGCTGGTGGAAGCGCACCTGCGCACCGGCCGCACCCACCAGATCCGCGTGCACATGCAGGCCAACGGCTGCGCGATCGCCGGCGACGAGAAATACGGCGACTTCGCGCTCAACAAGGAACTGGCCAAGCGCGGCATGAAACGCATGTTCCTGCACGCGCGCAGCCTGTCCCTGCCCCACCCGCTGACCGGCGAACCCTTGAAACTGGAAGCGCCGCTGCCGCCGGAACTGGAGCGCTTCCTGAAAATCTTGAGGTCATGAGATGAACACTCGCTTCGATCTGGTCGTCTTCGACTGGGACGGCACCTTGATGGACTCCACCGCCCACATCAGCCAGTCCATCCAGCAGGCTTGCGCCGACCTGTCCCTGCCCGTTCCCAGCCGCGAACAGGCCAGCCATGTCATCGGCCTGCGGCTGGCCGAGGCGCTGCAACAAGCCTGCCCGGCCGCCACCGCCGAGCAGTTGCCGCGCCTGACCGAAGCCTTCCGCCATCATTACCACGCCAACCAGCATCAAGTGACCTTGTTCGACGGCGCTGTGGAGTGCCTGAACGCCGTCGCGGACAGCGGCGTTTTTCTGGCGGTGGCCACCGGCAACAGCCGCGCCGGCCTCAACCGCCTGCTGGAGCAAACCGGACTCGGCCCCCTGTTCCACGCCACCCGCACGGTGGACGAATGCCATTCCAAGCCGCACCCGGACATGCTGCTGTCGCTGACCGAGATGCTGGGCGCGGACCCTCGCCGCACGCTTATGATAGGCGACACCAGCCACGACTTGCTGATGGCCGGCAACGCCGGCTGCCATAGCGTGGGGGTCAGCTTCGGCGCCCACGACAGCGAACACCTGGAAAGCTGCGGACCGCTGGCGCTGTTCCATTCCTACCCCGAGCTGCAGACATGGCTGCTGCCGAAACTCGGGTAATCTGCGCCGCGGCCGAGCTTCAGGACGGCGGCCGCGCCTGGCGCTTCGAGATCGAACAGGCGGACGGCGCGCCCCCGCTGTCCGCCTTCGCCGTGCGCTACCGCGGCAAGGTCTACGCTTACGTCAACGCCTGCCGCCACATCCCGGTGGAGCTGGATTTGCGCGACGGCGAAGTCTTCGACCTCAGCGGCCGTTATCTGGTATGCAGCATGCACGGCGCCTGCTACGAAGCGCACACCGGCTATTGCGTGTCCGGCCCCTGCCGCGGCCAGCGGCTGATCGCCGTGCCCGTCTTCGAACAGGACGGCAATATCTGCATCAATGTCATGCCGTCGTGAACTTTGCTAGACTCCTGGAATTATTCAGGGAGCACCACACATGAGCGACACCTCCAACCATTGGGAACGCCAATTGCTGGAAAAACTGGCCAGCGCCGCGCTGGTGGAACAACGCCGCGCCCGCCAATGGAAGATTTTCTTCCGCATGATCTGGCTGATCATCATCGGCTTCGTGCTGTTCAGCCTGTTCATGCGCAACGAGGACAAGGCCGCGGCCGGCCTCTCCGGCGCCGGACACACCGCCGTCATCACGCTGGAAGGCGTGATCGACAGCCAGAGCGACACCGCCAACAAGCTGAGCCAGGCGCTGACGGACGCCTACGGCGACAAGAGCACCAAGGGCATCATTATCGACGCCAACAGCCCGGGCGGCAGCCCGGTGCTGTCCGGCATGGCTTATGACGAGATCCGCCGCCAGAAGAAGCTGCATCCGGCGGTCCCGGTCTACGTGGTGGTCAGCGAGGTCTGCGCGTCCGGCTGCTATTACATCGCCTCCGCCGCCGACAAGATCTTCGTCGACAAAGCCAGCATCGTAGGCTCCATCGGCGTGCTGTCCGACGGTTTCGGCTTCACCGGCGCCATGGAAAAACTGGGCGTGGACCGCCGCCTGCGCACCTCCGGCGAGAATAAGGCGATGGGCGACCCCTTCTCCCCGGTCAACCCCAAGCAAGAAGCCATCCGTCAACAATTGCTGGACGACATCCATCAGCAATTCATCGCGGCGGTCAAAACCGGACGCGGGCAGCGCCTGGCCAACGATCCGCAGCTGTTCTCCGGCATGGTGTGGCTGGGAGAGAAAAGCATTCCGCTGGGCCTGGCCGACGGCTTGGGCACGGTGCGCTCGGTGGCGCGCGACGTGATCAAGGCGGAGAAAACCGTCGACTATACTCAGCAAGACGACCTGTCCAGCCGCGTGGCGCGCAAGATTGGCGTGGAGTTCGCCGGCGGCGTGAAGAGTCTGTTCGACACCAAGCTGTTCTGATCAATCGGCAAGGCACACCATGGCGCGCAGAAGAAAACGGCAAGAAGAAGAACACGAGAACCATGAACGTTGGCTGGTTTCCTACGCCGACTTCATCACCCTGCTGTTCGCCTTCTTCGTGGTGATGTACGCGATCTCCTCGGTCAACGAGGGCAAATACCGCGTGCTCTCCTCCGCCATCGTGGACGCCTTCCGCTCAGGCTCCACCATCAGCGTCAACACCACCCCGCCCAGCGGCGGGGCCAACACCATGATAGAAATCCCCGAGACCAAGCCAATAGCCAAGGCGGTCAAGGGAGAACATCAGGCCGAGAAAAAAGCCAATACCGGCTCGGCCCAGGGCGATGAAAAAACCCGGCTCGCCAACCTGACGCAGGATCTGGCCAAAGTCATGGACCCGCTGGTGAAGAGCGGCCAGGTCACCATCACGCACAGCAGCAAGGGCGTCACCATCGACATCCGCGACACCGCGCTCTTTCCCACAGGACAGGCGCAGCCCAACGAACAGTCTCGCCAACTGATGGCCAATATGGCGCTGCAACTGGCCAAGGTGGACAACCCGATCCGGGTGGAAGGCTTCACGGACACCGTACCCATCCGCAACTCCTATTTCCCATCCAACTGGGAGCTGTCCGCCTCGCGAGCCGGCAGCGTAGTGCGCCTGTTCCAGGAAAACGGCATCAAGCCGGAGCGATTGGTGGCGGTGGGCCGCGGAGCCAACCTCCCGGTGGGCGACAACGCCACCGCCGACGGCCGCGCCAGCAACCGCCGCGTCGCCATCACCGTATTGGCGAGCGGGCTGAGCGACGCCGAAGTGTTGTCGCCGCAAGACGCATCCATGGCCAATGGCCGCTAACACCCCTGTTTCTCAAGAGGAGCACGATATGAGCACCCCGATTCATCATTCCGCGCTGGAACAGCTGTTCCTCAACGCCCGCACCCACAGCCACTGGCAAGACCGTCCGGTCAGCGCCGAAACGCTGCACCAGCTGTTCGACCTGCTGAAAATGGCGCCCACCAGCGCCAACTGCTCGCCGGCTCGCTTCATCTTTGTGCAAAGCGACGCCGCCAAGGCCAAGCTCAAGCCCTGCCTGGCCGAAGGCAACGTCGAAAAAACCATGGCCGCGCCGGTATGCGTGATCGTGGCCCAGGACATGCGCTTCTACGAACACCTGCCCAAACTCTACCCGCACGCCGACGCCAGAAGCTGGTTTGAAGGCAACGACGCGGCGATCCAGGCCACCGCCGCGCGCAACAGCAGCCTGCAAGGCGGCTACCTGCTGCTGGCCGCTCGCTCCTTGGGGCTGGACTGCGGCCCGATGTCCGGCTTCGACAACGCCGCGGTGGACCAGGCCTTCTTCCCGGACGGACGCTTCAAGTCCAACTTCCTGGTCAACCTGGGCTACGGCGCCGCCGACAAGCTCTACCCGCGTTCGCCGCGCTTCGAGTTCGACGAAGCCTGCCAGATTCTTTAATCCCCCCTCACGCATGCCCGGTTATAATGCCGGGCATTTTGCTGCCTGGAGAATCAAGATGCTCTATTCGCTTCTGCGCCCGCTGCTGTTCCGCTTTGACGCAGAGACCGCCCATGAACAGACGCTGGCCATGCTGGACCAGGCGCACAAGCTGCGCCTGAG
Organism: Chromobacterium sp. Rain0013; assembly: GCF_015291765.1. NCBI lineage: Bacteria > Pseudomonadati > Pseudomonadota > Betaproteobacteria > Neisseriales > Chromobacteriaceae > Chromobacterium > Chromobacterium sp. Rain0013. Next base: position 2,278,829 of record NZ_CP031514.1, on the reverse strand, counting down.
CGCGCTGACCTGCCAAAGCGCCGCTCGCAAACCGGTGCAAGCCATGGGCCTGACCTTCCCCAACGCGGTGGGGCTCGCCGCCGGGCTGGACAAGAATGGAGCGCATATCGACGCTTTGGCCGCGCTGGGCTTCGGCTTCATCGAAATCGGCACCGTCACCCCAAGGCCCCAGCCGGGCAACCCCAAGCCGCGGCTGTTCCGTCTGCCGGAACACCAAGCCATCATCAACCGCATGGGCTTCAACAACCTGGGCGTGGACACCCTGCTGGACAATGTGCGCCGCTGCAAATTCCAAGGCGTGCTCGGCATCAATATCGGCAAGAACGCCGCCACCCCGATAGAAAACGCCGCTGACGACTACCTGGCTTGTCTCGACAAAGTCTACGCTTACGCCAGCTATGTCGCCGTCAACATCTCCTCGCCCAATACCAAGAACCTGCGCCAATTGCAGGAGGGCGACGAACTGGGCCGGCTGCTGGCGCAATTGAAGCAACGCCAGCAAGCGCTGGCCGACAAACACGGCCGCCACGTGCCGCTGGCGCTGAAAATCGCCCCGGATCTGGACGACGATCAAGTCATTGCCATCGCCCGCCTGTTGACCGAACATCGCATCGACGGCGTCATCGCCACCAACACCACGCTGTCGCGCGAGGCGGTGGCCGGCCATCCGCTGGCGGATCAAGCCGGCGGCCTGTCCGGCGCGCCGGTCAAAGACCGTTCGACAACAGTTATTCGCAAATTAGCCAAGGAACTTGACGGCGCTCTGCCTATCATAGGAGTTGGCGGCATCCTGTCCGGGCGGGACGCCGTGGAAAAACTGGATGCCGGCGCCAGTCTGGTTCAAGTCTACAGCGGCCTGATCTACCGAGGCCCGGCGCTGGTGGCCGAATGCGCGAATGCGATCGCAGCGCGCGCCAAACCCTAAACAACAGCATGCGCGGCCGCGCACGGGCGCTCCGACACCGGAAACCCGGCGACAGGCCCGCGGCGACAATCCCGGGGCAAACCGGCTCGCTTATATAAACATGGGACTCACTCTTATGAACGCCAAAAAACTGATTCGTCTTTCCGCCATCGCGCTGCTGAGCGCCGGCGTGCTCACCGGCTGCGCCACCTCCGACTCCGCGGCCGTCTATTCCAAGGGCCAGATGCGCCAGGCGCAGACCGTGCAGCTGGGCACCGTGGTGTCGGTTCAGAACGTGAAAATGGAAGGCAGCAACAATGAGCTGCTGACCCTGGGCGGCGCCGCGCTGGGCGGCCTGGCCGGCAGCAATATCGGCGGCGGCAAAGGCCAGATCGCCGGCGGCATAGTAGGCGCGCTGGCCGGCGGCTTCGGCGCCCAGGCCGCTCAACGCGGCCTGAGCAAGAACGCGCTGGAAATCACCGTCAAGCTGGACGGTTCCGGTCGCATGATCTCCATCGTGCAGGAAGCCGACATTCCGTTCACCGCCAACCAGCGCGTGCGCGTGCTGACCGGCGGCGGCAACGACCGCGTGGTGCCGTTCTAAGCAACGGCACGAGAACCCGATGCGCGCCTGCGATACGGCGCCAAACGGGCTCTAAGGCGGACGGTGTCCGCAATAAAAAAGCCGGCGCTCGCGCCGGCTTTTTTCACATAGCTTCTCTCAGAACGTGTTTACGATCTCGCGAGCAAGGGCGAGACAAGGCGAAAACGAGCGAAAGGCGGAATGGTCGACGGGTACATGAGCATTTTGAGCTCGTTTTCAAGGCCGCATCGCTGAAGCGCAGCAGACTTTGAACAGGTCTCACTCGTCCCGCGGCCTGGGCAGCTCCACCCAGCGCCCATCCATCAAAGCCTGCAAGGGCTGATACATCGCCTTGTAGGACATCTTCTGGCATTCGCGTATCCAATAGCCCAGATACAAGTGCGGCAGCCCCAGCCGCTGCGTCAGCTCCGCCTGCCACAGCACGTTGAACACGCCCAGGCTGGACTTGGCGTCGTCCGGATCGTAGAAGGTGTACACCGCGGACAGTCCGTCGGACAGACGATCGATCAGGCTGACCATCTTCAATTCCCCGTCCAGGCGAAACTCCGCCAGCATGCTGTCCACCCCGCTTTTAAGAATGAACTCCGAGTACTGTTGCGGATCGTCGTCCGACATGCCGCCGCCGGCGTGCCGCGACTGCTGATACCAGCGGTACAAGGCGTAGTGCTCGGCGTTGAACTCCAACGGCAGCAAACGCACCTGCATCGCCTCCAGCCTGCGCGCCACCTTGCGCTGAGTACGGCTGGGCGCGAAGCGCTCCACCGGAATCCGCACCGGCACGCACGCCTGGCAGCTGTCGCAATAAGGACGGTAGGTATACAGGCCGCTGCGGCGAAACCCCAGCTTCACCAGTTGGCTGTAAACCTCGCCATCGATCGCCTCCGCCGGGATCGCCACTTGCGAGCGCGCCTGACGCCCCGCCAGATAGCTGCACGGATAGGGCGCGGTGGCGTAAAAATGGATGGCCACTGTCGGGCCGGGATCACGATGGCTCATTGGTATACCGGTAGTTCCACATCGCGGCGGGCTGCGCCCGTCGGGCATTCTCTTTCAGAGTAGCAAGAAATGTCTGACGCGAAACCAGCTTGGCGCCCAAGCTCTGCAAATGACGGGTGTGCATCTGGCAATCTATCATTGTCACCCCCTGCTCGCGCAAATGACGCACCATGTGGATGAAGGCCAGTTTGGACGCGTTGCTGCGACGGGAAAACATGGATTCGCCATAGAACATCAAGCCCAGACCAATGCCGTACAGGCCGCCGGCCAGTTCGCCGTCTATCCAGGTCTCGAAGGAATGCGCGTAGCCCAAGCGGTGCAAACGACAATACGCGTCCACCATCTCCGGCACGATCCAGGTGCCCTGCTGCTGGGTTCTGGGTTCGGCGCAGGCCGACATCACCTCGCGAAACGCGGTGTCCACGCGGATTTCATAGCGCTGGTTGCGCAGCACTTTATCCATGGACCGGCTGACTTTCAGTTCGTCCGGGCACAGCACCATGCGCGGCGCCGGAGACCACCACAAGATAGGCTCGCCTTCGGAAAACCAGGGAAAGATGCCTTGGGAGTAAGCAGCCAGGATGCGCTGCGGGGATAAATCGCCTCCAGCGGCCAGCAAACCGTTGGGTTCGCGCAGAGCCAGCCGCACCGGAGGGAAAACCGGCTCAGGACCGAGCCAGGGAATCATGCCTTTTTGGCGTTGAGGCAGTCCGGGCACTCGCCGTACATGTACAGCGCGTGATCGACGATGCGGAAACCGTGCTGCTCCGCGATGCGGTCTTGCAGCGCTTCAATCTCCGGATCGAAGAACTCGACCACCTTGCCGCAGCTGACGCACACCATATGATCATGATGGCCGCCCTGGTTCAGCTCGTACACGGCTTTGCCGGTTTCAAAATGGTGGCGCACCAAAATGCCCGCTTGCTCGAACTGCGTCAGCACGCGGTAAATGGTGGCAAGGCCGATGTCGATATTTTCCGCAAGCAGCTTGCGATAGACATCTTCCGCCGACATGTGGCCAGCGTGCTCTTCCTCAAACAGATCGAGGATTTTCAAACGCGGGCCGGTGGCCTTGAGGCCGATATCTTTAAGGTGACTGGCTTTGCTCATCGTGATATAAAGTGGGTCGATTTCAGATCATGATAAAGCCTTTTCACGGCTTTGCCTAATTACCGCCTCATAACTTTTCGGTCACGGAGTATCATGCGCGCCCTGATTTTTGCCGCCGTCATTGCCCTCTCCGGCTGCAGTTCGATGAACCCCCTGAACTGGCTCAGCCCGCACAAGATGGAAATCCAGCAGGGCAATTATGTCACAGAGGATGCCGTAGCCAAACTTAAACCGGGCATGACCCGCTCGCAGGTGCGTTTCCTGTTGGGTTCTCCGCTACTGGCCGACGCGTTTCACGCCAACCGCTGGGACTACACCTACAGCGACATCAAGCAGGGCAAGCTGGACAAAAGCAGCAACCGCCTGCTGACCGTCTACTTCAACGGCGACGTGCTGGAGCGCGTGGAAGGCCAGGCGCAGCCGGCCGAACGCCCGCCGCTGACCGCCTCCGCTCCCGCCCAGGAAGCCAAGCCATGAGCGCCAACCCGCTGAAACTGGTGATCGTCGGCGCCGGCGGCCGCATGGGCAAGACCCTGATAGAAGCGACGCTGGCCGCGCCGGGCGTGGCGCTACACGCCGCGGTGGACCGCCCCGGTTCGGAGTTCATCGGCCAGGACGCCGGCCTATTCATCGGCCGGCACACCGGCGTCAAGATCAGCGGCGACTTCCTCCAGGCGCTGGAAGGGGCCGACGCCGTCATCGACTTCACCCGACCGGAAGGCACGCTGGAACACCTGGCGGCCTGCGCCGAGCGCGGCGTGCGGATGATCATCGGCACCACCGGCTTCGACGAGGCCGGCAAGGCGGCTATCCGCGCCGCCGGCGACAAGATCGGCATTGTATTCGCCGCTAATTTCAGCGTGGGCGTCAACCTCACCTTCAAGCTGCTGGACATGGCGGCGCGGGTGCTGAACGACGGCTACGACATCGAAATCATCGAAGCCCACCACCGCCATAAAGTGGACGCGCCGTCCGGCACCGCCCTGCGCATGGGCGAGGTGATCGCCGACGCGCTGGGCCGCGATTTGAACGAGTGCGCCGTCTACGGCCGCGAAGGCGTGACCGGCGAACGCGACCCGCAAACCATAGGCTTCGCCACCGTGCGCGGCGGCGACGTGGTCGGCGACCACACCGCCTTATTCGCCGCCATCGGCGAGCGCGTCGAAATCAGCCACAAGGCTTCCAGCCGCGCCACCTTCGCCAACGGCGCGGTGCGCGCCGCACGCTGGCTGGCCGACAAACCGCACGGCCTGTTCGATATGCAGGACGTGCTGGGCCTGCGCTGAGCGCCGGCGGGGAGCCCGCTCCCCGCCCCCTTCCCATGCGCCTCCTTCCGCTGACCCTGGGCCTCTCCGTCGGCCTGATCCTGCTCTCCTTGGTTTCACTGCTGCACGGCAGCGGCATGGACGCGTCCCTTTTGCTGGCCGGCCATCCGCCGCCGGAACTGGAATGGCAGCTGCTGCTGGAATTGCGCCTGCCGCGTCTGCTGGCCAGCGCCAGCGCCGGCGCCTTGCTAGCCAGCGCCGGCGCGGCGGTGCAAGCGCGTTTCCGCAATCCGCTGGCCGAGCCCGGCCTGATCGGCATCAACAGCGGCGCGGCGCTGGCCGCCGCCGCGGCGCTGAGCCTGGGCGCCGGCCTCTACGCGGTGTCCGCGTCCGCCTTTGTCGGCGGCCTGTCTTCCTTATTGCTGATCCGCCTGCTGGGCCAGACTCAACAAGGCGGCAGCCGGCTGATCCTCAGCGGCCTGGCCATCAGTTCCTTGCTGGGCAGCCTGCTGACCTTGCTGATCACCACTCTGCCCGACGGCTCCTTGCGCGTGGTGATTTTCTGGCTGATGGGCAGCTTCGCCAGCGTGGACTGGCCGCAAACCCTCTTGCTGTCCGCAGCCGCGCCGCTGGTCTGGCTGGCGCTGCACCGGCAATGGCGTTTTCTCAACGCGCTGCAATTGGGCGAAACCGCCGCCTTTCACTTGGGCTTCGAAGTCCGCCGCCGCGAATGGCAGGTGGTGGTTCTCGCCGCCCTGGCCGCCGGCTTGGTGGTGTCCGCCTGCGGCATGATAGGCTTCATCGGCCTGATGGGCCCTCACCTGGCTCGCCAATTGGTGGGCGGCAACGCGCGCCGGTTGCTCTGGATAGCGCCCATGCTGGGCGCGCTGCTGGCCATCGCCTCGGACTGGCTGGCGCGCAGCCTGCTGGCGCCCAGCGAGCTGCCGGTGGGCGTGATCACCAGCCTGATAGGCGCGCCGTTCTTCCTGTGGCTGCTGCGGCAAAGCGCGGAAAAGGACAGCCATGCTTGAAGCGCGCGCCGTCAGCCTCTCCCGCCAGGGCCGCCTCTTGGTGGAGTCGGTTTCCCTGCGCGTGGCGCCGGGCAAACTCAATATAGTGCTAGGCCCCAACGGAGCCGGCAAAAGCAGCTTGCTGGGCATGCTGGCCGGCTTGTACGCTCCCAGCGCCGGCGAGGTGTGGATGGCCGGGCGGCCGCTGCGCGGCCAATCCGCCGCGGAACTGGCGCGCCAACGCGCGGTGGTGGAGCAAAACCCGTTGACGCCGGCGGGCTGGAGCACGCTGGAGCTGATTCAGTCCGGCGCCTACCTGCTAGGCGATGCCGCCGACGCCTGCCGCCGGGCGATGGAACTGAGCTGTACCGAGGAACTGGCGCAACGCCAGGCGCGCACGCTGTCCGGCGGCGAACAGCAACGCGCTCACTTGGCGCGCGCGCTGTGCCAGCTGTTGGCTTCTGCGGACGCGGAACGCTATCTCCTGCTGGACGAACCCACCGCCGCGCTGGACTTCGCGATGGCGGACGCGCTGCTGGCGCAAGTGGCCCGCATCTGCCGCGAACTGAATATCGGCGCGCTGGCGGTGGTGCACGATCTGAACCTGGCGCTGCGCCATGCCGACAATGTGCTGCTATTGAACGAAGGACGCGCCGCAGGCTTCGGGCCCACGGCGCAGATCATGCGGCGGGAAACACTGGAAGCGGTTTACGGCGTGCGGCTGGCGGAGCTGAGCAGCCAAGAGCATGCCTTGCGGGCTTTCGTGCCCTTGCCCCACCCGCACCCAGACTAAGCGCTCAGCGGTGCGGGGCCTGCTTGCACTCGCTGAGAAAACGCGCGCGGTCGGCCTCGCTCACTTCTCCGGCAAAGCCCTGAGTGATCACCGCCTCCGCGCCGCGCCGGTTTTCCCCCAGCTGCAAGCACATCTGCTTGGCCTGGATCACGCAGGCCGCGCCCTTGGCCATGCCGTGCCGCACCAAGGCGTCCGCCACCTCCTGGCAAATCCATTCCTGATAATTCAAACGGTGCGAGATCACGTCAATCAAGCGCGCGATGCGGCCGAAACCGTGCAGCCGCCCGCCGGGAATGTAGGCCACGTGGGCAATGCCCTCGAACGGCACCAGGTGATGCGGACACAGGCTGTGGATGGAGATATTGCTGATGATGACCATCTCGCGGGAGTTGTCTTCAAAGCCGCAGCCCAGCACCTCGCTGGGATCAGCGGCGTAGCCGTCCAGCAAGCGGTCCCGCCAGAACGCGCTGACCCGCTCCGCGGTCCTGCCCAGATGCGGATCGCCTTGCGGCTGAAAGCCGCATGCGGTCAGCAAATCGGTCACCGCGCGCTCAAACGCCTCCTTGTCGAACGGCCGCAACCGCTCCACGCCCACTTTGGGTTCGCGCTCCGGCGCTGGATGATCGCAATGCTGATGGTCCATATCGTCTCCCTTGTGACCGCTGATTCAACGTCCGCTGCGCGCCGGCGGCGCATGGCGCAACGAAAACCGGCCCGCAAATTTGAGCCGGCTCTTGGGCAGCGGCTTCAATCGAAATAGGAATTCGAGAGCGGCCCGGAGGGAAAGTTGCATCCGCCAGCGGCATGAAAAACCCGGGGCGACGACGCCGGCCCCGGGTTTGCGACTATATCACAGGCCGCCGCCGCTACACGCGCGCGCCTTCCAGATTGGATTTCATCTCATAGCTCTGCTTGACATCGCCATTGCCGTCCACGCTCTCCAGCCTCACATCGAAGCCCCACAGCCGGCACACGTGCTTGAGCACTTCGTTGGCGCTGTTGTCGTCCAGCGGGCGCCGGTTGTGCATGGTGTGGCGCAGCACCAGGCTGCGGTCGCCGCGCACATTGACCGACCACACCTGGATATTGGGCTCGCGCGAACCCAGGTTGTACTGCTCGGCTAGCTTGCCGCGAATGTCGCGGTAGCCCATATCGTCGTGGATGGCGGACACTTCCAGCTTGTCGTCGTGGTCGTCGTCGCGGATGGAGAACAGGCGGAAATCGCGAATCAGCTTGGGCGACAGATACTGCGAAATGAAGCTCTCGTCCTTGAAGTTCTTCATCGCGAACTCCAGGGACTCGCGCCACGGCGTGCCGGCCAGGTCCGGAAACCAGGCGCGGTCTTCATCGGTGGGGGCTTCACAGATGCGCTTGATGTCCTGATACATGGAAAAGCCCAGCGCATATGGGTTGATGCCGTTGTACCAACGCGCCGTCACCGGCGGCTGATACACCACATTGGTGTGGCTCTGCAAAAACTCCATCATGAAACCATCGGTGACCATGCCTTTGTCGTACAGACGATTGAGGATGGTGTAGTGCCAGAACGTGGCCCAGCCCTCGTTCATCACCTGAGTCTGACGCTGCGGGTAGAAATACTGCGCCACCTTGCGCACGATGCGCACCACCTCGCGCTGCCAGGGCTCCAGCAGCGGCGCGGATTTTTCGATGAAGTAGAGCAGGTTTTCCTGCGGCTCCGGCGGAAAGCGCGGCGGCGCCTTGTCGCTGCCGTCCTTGTCGCGCTTGGGAATGGTGCGCCACAGGTCGTTGACCTGCATTTGCAGATACTGCTCGCGTTCTTCCTGGCGCGCCTGCTCCTTGGCCAAAGACAGCTTCTGCGGCCGCTTGTAGCGGTCCACGCCGTAGTTCATCAGCGCGTGGCAGCTATCCAGCAACTCTTCCACCGCGTCTATGCCGTAGCGCTCCTCGCACTTGGTGATGTAGCTCTTGGCGAATACCAGGTAATCGATGATGGCCGAGGCGTCGGTCCAGGCGCGGAACAGATAGTTGCCCTTGAAAAAGCTGTTGTGGCCGTAGGCGGCGTGGGCGATCACCAGCGCCTGCATCGTCATGGAGTTTTCTTCCATCAGATAAGCGATGCAGGGGTTGGAATTGATCACGATTTCATAAGCCAGCCCCATCTGGCCACGCTTATAGCTTTTCTCGGTGGCGACGAAATGCTTGCCGTAGCTCCAGTGGTGATAATTGACCGGCATGCCCACCGAGGCGTAGGCGTCCATCATCTGCTCAGCGGTGATGACCTCCAGCTGATTGGGATAGACATCCAGCTTGAATTCATCCACCGCGATGGCGCGTATCTGCCGGTCATACTCGTTGACCAGGTCAAAGGTCCATTCGGACCCGGTAGAAATGGGTGTCATGTTGCTGCCCCCTTGGCAAGACCGCTCAGAACCTGTTTACGATCTGCTGCGCGTCGGCGATACGGCGTTGAAACCAAGCTCAAAATGCTCATGTACCATGTGTACATTCCGCTTTTTCGCTCGTTTCCACCTTGTCTCGCCTTAGCTTGCGAGATCATAAACACGTTCTCAGGCGGTGGCGGCACGGCTATTGGCCGGCTGACGCTTGAACAGTTCCCGGAAAACCGGGTAGATGTCGGAAGCCGAACGAATTTTCTGCATTGCGAACTGGCGGTTGCGTTCCTGTACCTTCAGGTATTCGTACCAGAGGTTTTGCGGCTCCCCTTCAGTGATCTCAATGTAGGCGAAGTACTGGCAGTAAGGCAGCAAATCCTCCTCCATGATGCGGCCGCAGTTGGCGGAATCGCTGTCCCAGTTGTCGCCGTCGGACGCCTGGGCGGCGTAGATGTTCCATTCGCTGCCGGCGTAGCGCTTCTTGACGATCTCCGCCATCAGGTTGAGCGCCGAAGACACCACGGTGCCGCCGGATTCGCGCGAGTGGAAGAAATCCTCCTCGCTCACCTCCACCGCGCTGGTATGGTGGCGGATGAACACCACCTCTATCTTTTCGTAATTGCGCTGCAGGAACAGGTAAAGCAGGATGAAGAAACGCTTGGCCATGTCCTTCTTCTGCTCGTCCATGGAGCCGGACACGTCCATGATGCAGAACATCACCGCCTGGCTGGTGGGTTTGGGCTGCTTGACCCGGTTGTTGTAGCGCAGGTCGAATGGGTCTATCCACGGGATGCTGGCAATGCGCTCGCGCAGCCGATGGATGCTCTGCCGTTTTTCGCGGATTTCCAGCGTGTTGTCCTCGTCATCCTCCATCAGGGTGTCGAGTTCCTCCTCCGCGTCGCCCAGCGTGGCCATCGTCGGCGCGGCCATCGCCACTCGCCGCGCCAGTGCGCCGCGCAGCGAGCGCACGATATTGATGTTGGCCGGCGTGCCGTCGTTGGTGTAGCCGGCGCGCACCGTCTTCATCTCCTCAATGCCCATTAGTTGGGTCTTGATCAGATTGGGCAGCGCCAGGTCGTCGAAGAACACGTTCATGAACTCTTCGCGCGACAGCTGGAACACAAAATCGTCTTCGCCCTCGCCGTCCTGGCTGGCCTTGCTGCCGCCGCCTCCCCCGCCGCCTTGCGGCCGCGGCAAGCGGTCGCCTTTGACGAACTCCTCATTGCCGGGATGCACGTTTTCCGTCATGCCGCCCTTGCCATGATGGAAAACAGGTTCGGAAATATCCTTTACCGGAATCGAGACCTTCTCTCCGCTCTCGATGTCGGTAATGCTGCGCCCCTTGACCGCCTTGGCGACGGCTTCCTTGATTTGGGCCTTGAAACGGCGCAGAAACCGTTCGCGGTTGACCGCGGACTTGTTCTTGCCGTTGAGGCGCCGATCGATGATGTGGGACATAAGCACCTCGCTTTGCCTGTGCCGGCGGCGGCCGCGCGCTGGCGGCCGCCGCCTGACTTGCTGTTGTTATATTATTCACCGCCCGGCGGCGACAGCGGCCGCTTGGGCGATTGCCGGCGCCGCCTGGACGGCGCCGGATCAGCGATGGCTTACGAGGACTTGCGCACTCGCAGATACCATTCGCACAACAGACGCACTTGCTTGGCGGTGTAACCTTTTTCCACCATGCGGTTGACGAAGTCCTCGTGCTTCTTCGCATCCTCGGCACTGGCCTTGGCGTTGAAGGAGATCACCGGCAACAGCTCCTCGGTGTTGGAGAACATCTTCTTCTCGATGACCGTGCGCAGCTTCTCGTAGCTGGTCCAGGTGGGGTTCTTGCCGCCGTTGTTGGCCCGCGCCCGCAACACGAAGTTGACGATCTCGTTGCGGAAGTCTTTCGGGTTGGAAATCCCGGCCGGCTTCTCGATTTTCTCCAGCTCCGCGTTCAAGGAAGTGCGGTCGAAGATCTCGCCGGTGTCCTGATCGCGATACTCCTGATCCTGAATCCAGAAGTCCGCGAAGCTGACGTAGCGGTCGAAGATGTTCTGGCCGTACTCGGAGTAGCTTTCGAGGTAAGCGGTTTGAATCTCCTTGCCAATGAACTCCACGTACTTGGGCGCCAGGTACTCCTTCAGGAAGGTCAGATACTTCTGCTCCGTTTCCGCCGGGAACTGCTCGCGCTCAACCTGTTGCTCGATCACGTACAAGAGATGCACCGGGTTGGCGGCCACTTCGCTGTGATCGAAGTTGAACACCTTGGACAGGATCTTGTAGGCAAAGCGCGTGGACAAGCCGCTCATGCCCTCGTCCACCCCCGCGTAATCGCGGTATTCCTGGATGGATTTGGCCTTGGGATCCGTGTCTTTCAGGTTGTCCCCGTCGTACACCTGCATCTTGCTGAACAGGCTGGAGTTTTCCGGCTCTTTCAGCCGCGACAGCACCGCGAACTGCGCCATCATCTTCAGCGTGCCCGGCGCGCACGGCGCGCGGCCCAGCGAAGAGTTGCGGATCAGCTTGTCGTAGATCTTGATCTCGTCCGACACGCGCAGGCAATACGGCACCTTGACGATGTAAATCCGGTCGAGGAAGGCCTCGTTGTTCTTGTTGTTGCGGAACTGCTTCCACTCGGACTCGTTGGAGTGAGCCAGGATCACGCCTTCAAACGGAATCGCGCCAAAGCCCTCGGTGCCCTTGAAGTTGCCTTCCTGGGTAGCCGTCAGCAGCGGGTGCAAGACCTTGATCGGTGCCTTGAACATCTCCACGAATTCCAGCAAGCCCTGGTTGGCCAGGCACAAGCCGCCGGAGTAGCTGTAAGCGTCCGGGTCGTCCTGCGCGTATTTCTCCAGCTTGCGGATATCCACCTTGCCCACCAGGGACGAGATGTCCTGGTTGTTCTCGTCGCCCGGCTCGGTCTTGGCCACCGCGATCTGCTTGAGCACGGACGGATAGCGCTTGACCACGCGGAACTGGCCGATATCGCCGTTGAACTCATGCAGCCGCTTCACCGCCCACGGGCTGGGGATGCTTTTCAGATAACGGCGCGGAATGCCGTATTCCTCTTCCAGCAGCGCCCCGTCCTCGTCGTAGTTGAACAGCGCCAGCGGAGACTCGTTGACCGGGCTGCCTTTCAGGCAATAGAACGGCACCAGCTCCATCAGCTCTTTCAGCTTCTCGGCAATGGACGATTTGCCGCCGCCCACCGGGCCCAGCAAATAGAGGATCTGCTTCTTCTCTTCCAGGCCTTGCGCGGCGTGGCGGAAGTAGGACACCACCTGTTCGATCACCTCCTCGGTGCCGTAGAAATCACGGAACGCGGGATAGACCTTGATGACTTTGTTGGAAAAAATGCGGGACAGACGCGAATCATGTCGAGTGTCCACCAGCTCCGGCTCGCCAATGGCGGCCAGCATGCGCTCTGCGGCGGTGGCGTAAGCGCCGGGGTCTTTCTTGCAGAGCTCCAGGTACTCCTGGATGGTGTACTCCTCCTCACGAGTCTTGTCGTAACGAGCAGCGTAGTGACTGAAGATATCCGGGTGCATGGCTCTCTCCTGGCAGGTAGCAGAGGCGCAAACGACATGCACGCGGCATCCGCTGCTCCCCTTGCTGAATTAGAGTATTCACATTGTTTCCGGCTTTCTTTTTCTGGGTATAGCATAACGCACAGCTTGGCAGGGCAAAACCGCGCCTGCACACAAAATATGAGATCGTGAGCCAGATTCAATACAAGTATTTGAAATGGATGGTGAATTCCGCCAGCTTTTTTTTGTAACGGAAGACGAGCGGCGTGTAAGCGGGGGTAAACGGAAATCGGCCCCAAAAAAAGGCCTTGGTAATCAATCGTTTCCTGCGGGGCCATCGGAAGATTTAGACCAAACCGCCTGACGAATAAAAGAGAAGGGAATATAAAACGTGCCGGAGCCCCGGCGCGGACGGCGGCGATCAGCCTTTGCGCTGCACGATGCGCACGCCGATTTCATAGATGCGGCCGCGCTGCACCTCGTTGCAGCGCTTCACCTCCACCACCGCCTCCAGCGGCTTGCCCGGCATACCGCCCACGCCCGGCGCCAGCACAATCACGGACAAGCGCTCGCCAAACTGCGGCACAAAGGAGGAGCGCAGCGCCATGCCGTCCACCGACAGATCCACGCACTCGCCGTAATGGGTTTCGCCGCTGATCAAAGAACGGATGCGGGCCTTGCAGCCCATGCTGATGCGGCGCCCGCGCCGTCGATCCCGGTAAGGATCAAACGGCGACACCCGGCATCCTCCCGGCCTGATGCGCCGCCAACCAGTGCAGCCCCACGATGGACTTGCTGTCGCAGATCTCCCCGCTCAGCGTCATCTCCATCGCCTGCGCCACCGGCACCGCCAGCACCTCCAGGAATTCGCCCTCGTCCAGCCGGCTGCCCTGCTGGCTCAGCCCCTCCGCCAGGTAATAACTGATGCGCTCGTTGGAATAGCCAATGCACGGATACGCGGTGCCCAGATACGTCCAGCGCTCCGCCGTGTAGCCGGTTTCCTCCAGCAGCTCCCGCCTTGCCGTGGCCGCCGGCACTTCGTCCGGGTCTATCTTGCCGGCGGGAATCTCCACGAACTCACGGCCGGCCGGGTAACGGTACTGGCGCTCCAGCACCAGCTTGCCGTCCGGGGTCAGCGCCAGCACCGCCACCGCGCCGGGGTGCAGAATGTATTCGCGCGTGGACGCCGCGCCGTCCGGCAGCGCCACCTCGTCTTTATGCACCTTGAGAAAACCGCCCTGATACACCAGCTCCGTCGACAACTGCTTTTCAACCAGATCCACAATGACCCCTTAAAGTGTTCTGCAATGCCTGCTTTTCCAGGCGCTGATCACCGCCCAGCGCCACAGCAGCCGCGTCAACGCGTAGCCGATCACGGCAAAGGTCAGGCCCAGCGCCGGCAACCCCACCAGCAAGGGCCAGCCCAGCTCCGCCAGCCAATTCAGGCAGGCGTGCCACCAATCCGGCAAGCTCATCCGGTCCCAATTGGGCGGCGGCGTCATTGTACCCGCAGCCGGATTGCCCAGTAAAAGCTTGCCATAAGCATAAGCCAGAAAATACAGCGGCAATACGGTCAAAGGGTTAGTGTACAGCGTGAACAACACCGCCACAGGCAGATTCACCCGCATCAACAACGCCAACGCCACCGCCGTCACCTTTTGCGTGGGGCCGGGCATCAGGCCGGCGAACAAACCCACCCCCACCCCCATCGCCACCTTGCGGCGGTTCAACGACCAATACGCCGGCCGGTCCAGGTAAGGCGCCAGCCGGCGCAGGCCCGGCTTTTGAAACCAATGGTGCCGGTAGGCAACCCATTTGCGTACCTTGCGTCTAAACCAAGTCATCTGGAATTTTTTGATCCTTGTGCGCGCTCGTTGCCGTTAAACCACACTCGGCGGCGGGGAAAACGCGAAAAGCTTGTCAAAGCCACGTCGATAATTTAAACAAGCGTTTGAATTGTTCGCCCAAGCGCAGGGCGCACCCAAACACGACAGACCTGGCCGGATAGACCAGGCCGCGCAAAACCAACAGGAGAGACCCATGCCTGCATACCAAGCCCCGCTGCGGGATTTCGATTTCGTGCTCCACGAGCTGATCAAGGTACAGGACATCATCCCCACCCTGCCCGGCTACGAAGAAGCCACCCAGGACATCTTCCGCTCCTACCTGGAAGCCGCCGCCCAGTTCTGTGAAAGCGAACTGGCGCCCCTGAACCGCCAGGGCGACGAAGAAGGCTGTCACTACGACAGCTCCACCAAATCCGTCACCACCCCGCCCGGCTTCAAGGAAGCCTACCAACAATACTGTGAACTGGGTTTCCCCACGCTGGACTGCGACCCGGCCTACGGCGGCCAGGGCATGCCCAAGGCGCTGAGCTTCCCCATCATGGAAATGCAGTGCTCCAGCAACGTGGCCTGGTCCATGTACCCCGGCCTGTCCCACGGCGCGTATTCTGCCATTCATGCCCACGGAACCGAAGCGCAAAAAGCGGCCTACCTGCCCAAACTGGTGGACGGCAGCTGGACCGGCACCATGTGCCTGACCGAACCGCACTGCGGCACCGACCTGGGCCTGCTCAAAACCCGCGCCGAACCCAACGGCGACGGCAGCTACAGCATCACCGGCACCAAGATTTTCATCTCCGCCGGTGAACATGATATGTCCGACAACATCATTCACCTGGTGCTGGCCCGTCTGCCGGACTCGCCCAAGGACGTGAAGGGCATCTCCCTGTTCATCGTGCCCAAATTTCATGACGACGGCAGCCGCAACGCCGTGGCCTGCGGCAGCCTGGAACACAAAATGGGCATCAAGGCCAACGCCACCGCGGTGATCAACCTGGACGGTGCCAAGGGCTATCTGATTGGCGAACCCAACAAGGGCCTGTCATGCATGTTCACCATGATGAACGCCGCCCGCCTGGGCTGCGGCATGCAAGGCCTGGGCATAGGCGAAGCCTCCTTCCAGGGCGCGCTGGCCTATGCGCGCGAACGCCTGCAAATGCGCTCGCTGACCGGCGACAAATGCCCGGACAAGCCGGCGGACCCCATCATCGTCCACCCGGACGTGCGCCGCATGCTGCTCACCCAGAAAGCCTACACCGAAGCCGGCCGCGCGCTGACCACCCTGCTGGCGTTGCAACTGGACATCGAAGACAAACACCCGGACGCCGACGCCCGCCAGGACGCCGCCGACCTCGTGGCCCTGCTCACCCCGGTGGCCAAGGCCTTCATGACCGACAACGGCTACGAAGCCGCCAACCTGGGCATGCAAGTGTTCGGCGGCCACGGCTACATCCGCGAATGGGGCATGGAACAACTAGTGCGCGACTGCCGCATCTCCCAGATCTACGAAGGCACCAACGGCATCCAAGCCATCGACCTCTTGGGCCGCAAAGTGCTGATGGACCAAGGCCAGAAGCTGCGCAAGTTCACCAAGCAAATCCATAAGTTCTGCCAGGCCAATGAAGGCAACGACAAACTGGCCGACTACGTGGCCCCGCTGTCCAAGCTGCTGAAAGACGTGGGCGAAGTGACCATGGGCATCGGCATGGCCGGCATGCAGAACCGCGACGAAGCCGGCGCGGCCGCCACCGACTACCTGCGCCTGATCGGCCACCTCAGCTACGCCTGGCTGTGGGCGCAAATGGCGGAAGTGGCTCATTCCAAGCTGGGCGGCGGCGAAGACGGCTTCTACCAGGCCAAGATCCTGACCGGCCGCTTCTATATGGCTAAGCTGTTCCCGGAAGTGCACAGCCTGCTGGCCAAGCTCAAGGCCGGCGCCAAGCCCTTGATGGAGCTGCAAGACGAGCACTTCGCCTTCTAAAGAACCTGCTTACGATCTGCCGCGCGTCAGCGGGATGGATAGAAAGGGGCATTGAAACCGTCTTCGAAATGCTCATGTACCGCGAGTACATTCCGCTTTCTCCGCCGGTTTCGCCTTGTCTCGCTTTAGCTTGCGAGATCGTAAACAGGCTCTCTGCCAGTAAGGCATGAAAACAAAAACGGCCCCTAGGGGCCGTTTCTCATGAGCGACTCCGCCGCGCTAGCGACCTCGTCCGCGCTTCTTGCGCCGCTGCTGCTGTTGCGCCTCCGCCAACTGCTCCAGACACAGATAAAGCTGCTGCACCGCCTCCACATGCTGGGCCAGATCCACCCGCTCCACCGCCAGGTTCAGCAGCATCTCCAGATAATTGAAGAAGCCCTTGCACAGACCGATGCGGTAGCTCTTGTCGGCAAAATCCATATCGCTGGCAATCCGGAACAACAGCCCGCGCGCCGCATGCTGACGGTTGCACTTCAACAACTGCGCCATATGCGCTGCGTACTGCCGGCCAATGGCGCAAGCCTCGAAATAATCCTGGGGCTCGGCCGGCTGCCAATAATGCGGATAAGTGCGGCCCGGCACGCGGCGGACAAAGGGCAGACGGAGGTCTTTGGCTTCGCTGGAGGGGAAACGGTAGCGGGAACGGCGGGGTTTAGAGAAATCAGACATGGGCAACCTCTTGCTAGAAGTGCGTGAAAACCAGCGGCTGCCGGTCAGGCAGACACAACGCAAGTTTGGAAAACGTGCTGAAAACAGCACCTCGCCTGCAGTCGATGGGTTCTCACGGCCCAGTGCCGGGATGAAACGGCACGGAGGGATTGTTGCTTAGAGGGGGACGGGGGTCAAGTCTTGGAGGCCGCTTTTGGGATCGTGTATTTGCGTAACTATCTACGCGCTACGCGCAGATGGAGAAGGGGCGGCTTCTCGGCCGAAGAAACGGTCGTAGTGGTTGGTAGCTACTGCCGCTTTCACCCCTTAGCTGACATTAGCGCGCCACCGCAACTAGGCAAGGCAGGTTGTAGTGCTATCATCATCGGATAAATCGTTATATGCCAAAAGCGTGTCATTCCGGGATGAGTGAAGATGAGAAATGGAAGTTCATTGAGGGGGCGGCTCTTGACCGGAGCAAGGGCCGGAAATTTCCTGCAAGTGGTTTACGATTGCTCATTGGCCACGCGTGAGGACCGCAGTGATCTCGCCCATGAACTAGCAGCCCTCCATAATGAAGGGCTGGTGGACATTGTGGCAACGTTTGGAGATTTAAAAAACAACACCCCTAGCTGTCCGGATTTCTTCCTAACCCGTCATGTATTCGAACAGGCACTGCCACATCTGAGTGCGCCAGTAGGCCCCGTTATGCGTTGCGTCCTCCAGCTTTGTCATGAGGCAGGGCAGGATTTGGCGGCAGGAAGTATCTTCAGCGGCTACATAGAGTTCTGTGCGAAAGATCCAGAGCGCCCACGCGAAGCGCTCAAGCTAATCGAAGCGGATCCCGACACACTGGTAGAAATGCTAACAGCGACTATCGCCGCTGGGTCACAGCTTGATAATTCGTATTACCTCACTCAGCTCCTGAGCTTCATTTTCCACTTGGACATCAAAGTTCGCAGGCATGCTGTATTTGCAGTAGGAAGGATCCATTGGCCGAAAGGAGCAAGCGTACCAGATAGCCTGATCGTGGTACTTAATCAGGTGCTCGAGACAGAGATGGACGACGGCCTCCTCGGAAGTGCTGTTAAATCTACCTTCGCAATCTTCCAGCATGACAAAATGCTTGAAGAGCAGTGTGTCACACTGATCGACACAGCGCTTACTAAAGGTGATGAATACACCCTGCATGCAGCATCCGAGTTGCTGAGGCTCAATACGGAAGATCTTCCGGGTTCATTTCTTCAGTTACTGTTCACGCACCTGAAAAGAGTCAAGCCGGGAAATACTGGCACACTTAAAAATATTGACTATGGGGTCGCCTATTTGCTAACGCAGAACGATCCGGAAGAAGCTTTGCGCTTTCTAGAAGAACTACTTGTAATGCACGACGGGGAGTTCGAGCTCGAAATTCTCGATAGAGTCACAAATGCCATCCGTAAAAACACTACACTTATGGGCAAAGTAATGACTCGATGGCTCCTGCGCGGTGAACGAGTACTTTGCGAAGCCGTCCATGATATCGTCGGCATTGCCCATACCAATGATCTTGTCATTGAGATTAATGCTGCCGAGCTTAAGCCTGACGACTACATCCATTTTTTTTTCATCGCACGCAAAGCGATAGGCTATCTCTTCATGTGGCCGGTAACAGCGGCGAGCGTTGTTATTTCACTCATGCGCCACGCTCCGGATGATGAAACCCTAGATGCGCTCAAAGAGCTGTTGCTTGATCCGCTACTTCTTAATTACCCCGGTAGCATGCGCGACTATGTCGAGAAGCAAATGGGGCACGAGTGTGGCAAGGTCAAGGAAACCATTGAGGATGCCCTTGCGACTATTGACCAGTATCAGGAAGCTCTGCGTGCAGTTCCCGAATTACCTGCGTTATATGCAGGCCAGTCTCAGCGCGAGTCCTATCGCCGCCACATGTCCGAGGTGATGGCTGAATCCATGAAGGCCGCTGAGAAGAAGTCTATTTTCCTCAATCTCTTTTCACGCAGCACACTGCTTTATGGAAATAAGTCCATCGACTACATCCATGCGGGTGTCAACGAGCCACCACACCGCATGGAAACACCTCTGATTAGTCATGGTGTTTCGATGGAACTCCCGCGCATGGACGATATCGACCCTTACGGCCTTAACTACATGTTACGAGTCTTCCGTCTGGAAAGGTTTCGCACATGAAACTCATTATCAAGGAATATCTTTCCTCCCTTAAAGAACGTGGCGAGTTAGATGCAGTCCTTCCTGACTTACTGAGTCAGCTTGGTCTGAACGTCTATTCACGTCCTGCAAGGGGAACACGCCAGGACGGCGTGGATGTCGGTGCAGTTGGCAAACTTGATGGAGGCGCGGAGAAGGTTTACCTGTTCTCGATCAAGCCTGGAGACCTTACGCGACGTGGATGGGACGGGGATTCCGAGCAGTCGCTACGTCCATCTCTCAATGAGATTCTAGACTCTTATATTCCGAACCGACTACCAGCAGAACACCGAAAAAAAGACGTTGTTATCTGCATAACCGTTGGAGGAGATGTCCAAGAGCAGGTGCGCCCACTGCTCACTGGATATATTGCGAAAAATACGAAAGTCAACATCAGCTTTGAAGAATGGAACGGGGACAAGTTAGCCGCTTATATTCAATCAAGTTTCTTGCGCGAAGATTTGCTACCCGAGCATGCGCGTTCACTCCTTCGCAAATCTCTCGCAATGCTCGACGAACCCGAAATCTCCTACCGCCATTTTGCCGCGCTAATCCGAGCACTCTCGAATGTAGAAACACTAAAAGATGCAGAACGTGTGACAGCTATTCGGCAGATGAGTATTTGCTTATGGATCTTGTTTGCTTGGGCGCGAGAGACAGCAAATATGGAGTCGGCGTACCTGACCAGTGAATTCACCCTGCTGCATGCTTGGAACATCATCCGCCCCTATGCAGGCAAGAAAAATAAAACATCACGAGCTTTTAATACGGCTTTCATTTCAATATTCACAGTATACAATCATATTTGCAGCGAATTTCTTGGCAAGAATGTCCTGCCCTTTGCCGACAAGCTACACGCTGTATCGATTGCGATACGAGGCTCGTGCAGTCTTGATATCAACCTCAAACTCTTCGATCTCCTAGGGCGGCTTGGAACGGATGGCATCTGGGCCTATTGGGGAGCGATGCACTGCACCGCCGAGGAAAAGGATCTGAAGGAAGCAAGGCTGCACGAGGCACAGATGTATGCAGAAGCAGTGAAGAAACTGATTGCTAACAATCCCGCGTTGCTGCTGCCAGCCAAGGATGATCAAACGATCGACATCTTTATCGCAGTTTCGCTTCTTGTGACTATCGGTAATAATCGTAGCTTTATCATAAACTGGCTTGGGAAGATGTTGGAACGTGCGAGATTTTCCTACGAGTCTAACGGAAAATACCCCTGCGTGCTGCACGCCTACAGCGACCTCCTTGAGCACCCAAAATCGACTGACGGTGATTATCGAAAAAATGCAACAAGTGCCAGCATCCTTTACCCATCAATTGCACTGTGGGCCGCGCTTCTTGATGACGAAACTACATACAGTAAAGTGGCCGCGATGAAGCAGGATATATTGCAGCACTGCACATATCAGTTCTGGTATCCGGATAACAGCTCCGAAGCACACTTCTATATGAATACCAATAGTCACGGAGCTGCGCTAGCAAACCTTGCCATCAACCGACCAAAAGAAGAATTTCTGTCACAGGTCTTCGGCGAATGTAAACACTCACCACATTTTCAAGAGTTATCGGCGGTGAAGTTTGGTTGGTGGCCGCTAATCGTGGTTGCCTGCCGCCATTATCGCCTTCCACTACCACTTCATCTCTTGGAAGGACTGTTCAAACCAGAGGATGGAGATCAGGTTCAGGAGTTTGTAACTGGTTCATAATAAAAGGGAGCCATATCCTATTTTATTAATCCGTTGAATGTGCTGATTTGATCTCAGCCTAGATTCTATTTTCTGGTCTGAAGAAAACATATTTTGGACGACCGGTTTGAGGCGTACGGGATCCAGCCGTTACCTTAAAGGTCAAAGAATGTACGCAAACGCCCTACTTTCACTCCTTGGCGGCATGATTATTGGTGCGGCCGCCCTCGACGCCTGCGCTTCATCTCTTTACCAAGGCGTTATCACTGCCAGGAATATGGGGGCAGGAAAAGTCTGCTTCTCAGTAGATAGCTATAGGTCGGCAAACAAGTCCGTTGCCATCCCTGCGAAGGGGCTGGTTTTGACTTCTATCGCGGTTTACACGGAAACGGCTAACGGTGCGCAAGCCATCTGGAAAATTAACGCGGCGTCCCGAAACGAGGCAGAACTCTACAAAGTCAAGTCTGGTGAATGTTTGATTTACGGAGAGGTCGTTGCTGGCAAATACACGGTAAGCCAAGCTCCGAAGCCACTACCGGCCTCAACTCCGTTAGAAGTTGTAGCAACGTATTGGTACCCAACAGAATTCAATAATATTTTGTCCATGGGAGGAAAATTTTGCTCAATGGCAAATGGAATCATCGAAGCCTCCGAAGACGGCAACTGCCCTGGCCAAAGTGCTCCTAAGAAACGAGCTAAATCCCTGTAAGCTTTTTGACCGCAACACCATAAAACAGAATAGCCTCTCAAACGAGAGGCTGTTTCCTATTCAGACACAAGCTTAGATGGACTTCAGTTCCCGCAGCGCTTCCGGGTGCTGCACCGCTACCCGCAGCAAGGTCTGCGCCGCGCCGGTGGGCATACGCCGGCCTTACTTCCCTTAGCCACGCTATCTACGCGCCAGATATAGAGAAGGCTGCTTCTCGGCCAATGCGGTCTGCCACCCTATCTGCTGTGAGCGTCTGCTCAGGAGCACATACCGGCCATCTTGGGTTCGAGTGAAGGCGCACTACCGGCCAATCATAGGGCAGGATTGCCTACAAGCACCGGGTCAGCCCAAGCAGTCATTTGATGTGACTATAAATCCCGGAGTAATTCAGGATGCGCATTACGGCTTGCTCAAGCTGGCTTTCTCATTGATCTGTCTACGATTTATCGACAGGTTTTGTTAGCCGCTCGAAGCGACACCCGACGCATCATGGCTTACCATACCCGTACTTACTCCAAATTTTCTGCGACCCCGGATCGAACAGTTGCTCGTACAGTTTTCTGGCCGCTGGATGGTTGGCCGCAGGCGTCAGCAACGCGGCGGTCTGTTTGATCGGTGGGTAGGTCTCCGCCGGGATTTCCACCCAGTGCCCCTTGCCCAGATTGGAATACTTCAGCACTTGGGATTTTGAGACAAAGCCGCCCGAGGCCTTGCCGGATGCAATCCACTCCGCTGCGTGCGCCACATCCGGCACTCGGACGAAGCGCGGCCGCAGCCGTTCGGCCAATTGATAGTGGTTCAAACTATACAAGACGGTCTGGCCATAAATACTAGCCTCCGGATCAGGTAACACGATTGTGCCATGACCATCTCGCAGCCACTCCAGCCAATGGTCGCTGCGAAAATCCGCATCCAATGACCACAGCACCAACGATCCCAAAGCATAAATGCGCGGCTCGCTCAAACAACGGCCCAGCGCCCTCAGCCGCCGAGTGTATTCCTCGCTCGACGACAGATAAATCTCAAATTCCGCGCCGTTGGCGATTTGCGAGGCCAGCGCCACCGACGGGCCATATGTGACATCGACACCGACGCCCGTTTCCGCGGAGAAGCGCCTGATGATCTCGCCCAAAGCCGGTTCCGTATTGCTGGCAGCGGCCACCCTCACCTGCTCGGCATAGGCGATGGCAGACATGCAAACCAACAGCCACATCGCCAATATCTTCGACATCTCATGCTCCCAAGCACCAACAATTCAGCATAGGACATGTGCTGTAGACAATATGAACCGGCGACAAAACCTAGTAGACCATGTGAAGCCAGACGGCGCGACACTGGGCTGCCCCTGGCCTAAGAATCTGTTTACGATCTGCTGCGCGTCGTGAAGCGTTGCACGGTGAGTACCAACTCAAAATGCTCATGTACCACCTGTACATTCCGCTTTTTCGCTCGTTTTCGCCTTGTCTCGCCTTAGCTCGCGAGATCGTAAACAGGTTCTAAGGACAGTTAGATCAGACGGCTTATTCACAAGCAGCCATCGATGCCAACGTACTTTTCATGTGACTGCTCCGGCCAAGAAACGTAACTAACCTTCCAAATCATCATCCAGCCTGCGGGCTCTCCAGCCCCTCAAAAAACCCAAGCGCCCGCGCATCGCCGGCATAAGCCACATTGATCCGCAGCCAATCGTTATCCTCGCCGCCGGGCATGAAGCCGCTGCCCGGCGACAACAGGATTCCGCGCTTGGCGGCTTCCGCCTGCATTTCCTTAAAGCTGTGGCGGCCGGTGCGCGCCCAGACGAACATGCCGCCCTGCGGCTCCGCGAACACTTGCCAGCCGTTGGCTTCCAGCGTTTGCAGCGTGGCGGCCATTTGCCGGTTCAGCCGCAGCCGCAGCCTTTGCGTCAGCTTGCGGTAAGCGCCGCTGGACAAAAGCTGGGCCACCACGCATTCCGCAAAGCGCTGGGTGCCGATGCCGGTGTACATCTTGATATTGGCTAGCTGGCGGATCAGCTCCGGCTGGGCCAGCACATAGCCGACGCGCAGCGAGCAGCTGAGGGTTTTGGAGAAGCTGGATACGTAGATCACCCGCCGCAGCGAATCCAGCGCCGCCAGGCGCACGCCGGGGTGGTTCTGAAAATCCGCGTAGATATCGTCTTCCACAATCAGGAAATCGTGGGCCTCAGCCAGTTGCAGCAGGCGGTGCGCCACCGCCGGCGTCAAACAGGTGCCGGTGGGGTTGTGGAACAGGCTGTTGATGAACAGGCATTTGGGCCGATGTCGGGCCAGGATGGCTTCCAGCGCCGCCAGGTCCGGCCCGTTGCCGGCGCGCGGCACCGCCAGCATTTCTACGCCGTGGAATTTCAGCAGGTTGAACAGATTGTAGTAGCCGGGGCTTTCCACCAGCACGGTGTCGCCGGGCTTGAGCAGCGCGCGCGCCAGCAGGTCCAGCGCGTGGCTGCCGCCGTTGGTGGTGAGGATTTGCTCTTGCTCCACATGGATGTCGATCTGGCGCAGCCGCTGCTGTAGTTGCCGGCGCAAGGCCGGCAGGCCCAGCGGGGTACTGTAGTCGAACAGGTCCGCCGGCTGGCAGCGGGTGATGTGGCGTATGGCGTAGCCCAGTTCTTCCTGGTCGCCCCAGCTGTCCGGCACCCAGCCGCAGCCCAGCTTCAACTGCTCGCCGCTGTCGCTGAACTGGCCCCAGGCCGGCTCCATGGTTTCCCGCCATTCGCTTTCTTCGCGGCCCGGCGGCGCGGCCACGAAGAAGCCGGCGCCGTGGCGCGATTCCAGCAGGCCCAGCGCCACCAGCCGGTCGTAGGCGTCGATCACGCAGGACTGGCTGAGTTGCTGTTCCTTGGCCAGTTGGCGGATGGAGGGCAGCCGGGTGCCAGGGCGGACGCGGCTGCGCCGTATCCAGGCGCGCAGTTGATCGGCGATTTGCTGCGCCAGCGGCTGCCGGCTGGCGCGGTCGAGTTCTAGCCGCATGGCGGGCTCACTGTTTGCTGATAATGAGCAAACAGTTAAGCGCAAATGGCCGCCGCTGTCACTTGTTGTCGTCATGGAGCGGCCGGATAGTGGCGTGTCGCACCCTTTTCATCGCCAGGCCATAGCTTATGACTGTTCCACTGTTCGCCCACACTGATTGTCCCCCCGTGTCTTTTTTATTCCCGGAGGCGATATGAACACGCGCCACCCTGCCCGGCTGGCCTTCGGCCTGTGCCTGATCACTTGCGCGGTGAACCTGCAAGCGCCGCTGTACACCGCTTACGCGCAGCTGGCCGGCCAGGGCGCGGCGGCCACCGCCACCGCGTTTTCCGCCTACGTGCTGGGAGTGTTGCCGGTGCTGCTAGCGCTGGGCGGCCTGCCGGACCGGCTGGGGCGCAAACCGTTGATCCTGGCGGCGCTAACGCTGGCAATGCTGGCCACCGCCGTCATGGCGCTGTGGCCGCGGCTGGAGGCCTTGGCCATGGCGCGCTTTCTGCTGGGCTGCGGCACCGCGCTGGCTTCCGCCGCCGGCGCCGCTTATATGGGGGAATTGATGGCGGAGCCGGACGACCGCCGCGCCACGCTGTGGGTGACGGCCAGCACGTCGCTGGGCTTTGGCTTGGGCGCGGCGCTGACCAGCTTGTGCCTGCTGTGGCAGAGCACGCTGACGCCGGCCAGCTTCTGGCTGCACTTGGCGTTGGCCGGAACGGCCCTGCTGGCGGTGGCCGGGCTGCCGGACCCGGCGCCGCGCGGCCGCCATACGCCCATGCTGCGCCCGCCCTATTTCCCGGCCGGCAGCCTGCCTTTCGGCTGCGCCATCCTGTTGGCCTGGGCCGCGGTGGGGCTGGTGATCGCCTTATTGCCGTCGGTATTGGCCGCGCATGGGCTGGCGCGCTGGTCCGGTTTTTCCACCTTCACCGTGATCAGCTGCGGCCTGCTGTTCCAGCCGCTGGCCCGCGCGATGCCGCCCAGCCGGACCGCCCGCCTGGGCATGTTGGTGCTGCCGCCCAGCTACGCCTTGCTGGCGTGGGGCGCGACTCAGGGTTCGCTGGCGGCGGTGCTCTTGGGCGCGCTGGGCGCGAGCAGCTCCTGCTACGGCTTCACTTATCTGGGCGGCTTGTCCGCGGTAAACGCGCTGGCCGGCGCGGAAAAACCACGCGCCAGCGCCGGTTTCTTCCTGTTGGCCTATATCGGCTTCAGCCTGCCGGTGATCTTCACCGGCTTGCTAGTGGACCGCCTGGGCGCGCCCATGGCCTTGCTGCTGTTCGGCCTGGCGCTGGCCGCCGGCGCGGCCCTGGTTGCCCGGGCGATTGGACGGAGCGCGGCGGCAAGCGCCGCTTTCCCCGCCTTGGCGGCGGCCAGCCGGCGCGATTAGAGCGGCTAACAAAAATCAGTGTTACGGCTGAGGCAAGACGCGCCGGCGCAGGCAGTACTTGAGTATGGCAAGTCGGCGCAACGCAGCATCAGGAATTTGTTAGCCACTCTTAGCAGACTAGCCCAGCCAGACTGCTCAGTTCACCGGATAGGCCGTCAGCAAAACCCAGCTGCCCTTCACCACCTCAAAATCCAGCTGTACGCTGGAGAACTGCGAGCGGGTCTGCGCGGTGCACCTGCCCGCCGCGTCCGCCGCGGTGCAGCTATAGCCGCCTATCTTGTCCTTCTTCAGCACGCTGTAGACGGTGACGCTCTGGCGGGCGTGGTTGCCGGAACACTGTACCGCGGCGCCGGTGTACTTCTTGGGATCCACGTAGTTGTTCCAGAAGCCGGTGTATTCCTCCACGCTGGTGAACAGAGTCTTGCCCACCTGGCTGGTGCCGGCCGGCGGGGTGGCGCCGTAGATGTGCTGGTTGAGGTGGCCGCCCGCGGCGTTGTTGTTGGCGGACACACCGCTGGTCTTGACGCTGGGGATGGCCCGACATTCTACGGCGTGGGCCAGACTGGGCAGGCCGGCGGCAATCAGCAGCGCGATGGCCATGGACAAGCGGTTAAGGGGGGTTTTCTGGGCGTTTTGGCGCATGGTGAAACTCCTTGTGGTGAATGGGAAGGCCGGATGGCTTTGCCGCTAGCCGCAGGGCGGCAAGGAGGCTTCCGCCAAGACCGCGCAAACATTCGTGGACTCGCTTTTGACACCGCAGCGCTGACATGTGGCGGCGTCCAAATTACTCATACAGCATTATTTATAATTCACCCAAAATGAATGTCAAATGGATTTTTACAATCAATATGCCGTGCATTTCAGCTAATCGACCAGCCCATGTTCATTGCCCCGCCTCCAGTGGCGGCTAGCCTTGGCGTCTCCGTTGTTGGCCAAGTTTGGCTGGCGAAAAAACGCCATCGCAAAATTGTTCATATTGAAATATTCTCCCAACAGAATATATGATTCGTCATTGTGAAATTAAATCTCAAAGCGAACACTATTTGCCCACCCCCTATATTCACTGCTGATTTTTCTCACTCACAATAGCATCGCTATGTATGCATTTTGTCCTCGCTTTGTTTTTAATGTGCAGATTGGGGAAATTAATATCGAAAACCCAGACTCCAAACCGTGTCCGTCATGATTTACGCATTTGATTGCCACGCATTCTCCGCAGCAATGACACGCAATGCGGCGTCAAACGCATGGGATTGACGGCAATTGGTTTTGCCCTGGTTTTTCGCTGAACACCAATGGAGGATTCCCCATGGAAGTCAAATTTGGCAAAAAGAACGAGCCCTCGTTTTTTCTGGAAAAGAGCAAGGATTTAATTGCGGTGCGCACTCGAGACAATCAGCCGATTTCCGCCAAGCTCAGCGCTACAATGCCAGCCGGCATCGCCAGTGGCGAATTGGTATTGCAGTTTCCGGATGCGGGTTTGGAGGTGTACCGGGTGCCGCAGGGCCAGCAATCCGTCAATACGCGGAAAACCAGTTTGCGCGGTTTGCCTGAGGTGCGTTTCGCCGGCAGCGCGCTGGTTGACCGGCTCACTGGCGAGCCGGTGATTTACACCGAGAACATATTCATCAAGTTTATTGATTCGCTGGATGAGCAAAGCTGCCTGGCCATCCTCCACGCCGCTGGCCTCACGGTAAAGCAGCGGCCGGCTTACGCCGCCAACGCTTATTTTGCCGCGGCCAAGGAGGGCAGCGGCACGCAGGTGTTTCAAACCGCGCTGGATTTGCTGCGACGCAAGGAGGTGGAGTACTGCCACCCTGAGCTGCTGCGCCAGCGCAAGCGGCGCGCCATTCACCCGAATCAGTGGCATCTGAAGAAAACCACGGTCAGTTATCAGGCGGAAATCGACGCCAGCGCCAATGTGGAGGCGGCGCATCGCCTGAGTCAGGGGGAAGGCGTTGTGATCGCGGTGATCGACGACGGCGTGGATATTGAGCACCCGGAGTTTGCCGTGCCGGGCAAGATCGTGGCGCCGGCGGATGTCAGCGATCCCGCCGCCAGCACGGACCCCCGGCCCAAGCAAGCGGGGGACAACCATGGCACGGCGGTGGCGGGCGTGGCTTGCGCCAGCGGCCGCTACGGCGCCAGCGGCGTGGCCCCCAAGGCGCGGCTGATGCCGATCCGCCTGGCCAGCGATTTGGGCTCGATGGCAGAGGCCTTCTCTTTCTTATGGGCGGCCAATCAAGGCGCCGACGTCATTTGTTGCAGTTGGGGACCTAGTGACGGCGCTTGGTTCGACCCGGCCGACCCGCTGCATCACCAGGTGGCGGCCTTGCCTGCAAGTACGCGGCTGGCGATGGATTACGCCGTCCAGCAAGGACGGGGCGGCAAGGGTTGCGTAATCTTTTTTGCGGCCGGCAACGGCAATGAAAGCGTGGATAACGATGGTTACGCCAGCTACGAAAAGGTGACGGCGGTGGCGGCTTGCAATGAGTACAGCCGGCGCAGCATCTACAGCGATTACGGCCATGCGATCTGGTGCGCTTTTCCCAGCGCCGATATTACCCACCCGGACCCGAGCATTCGGCCGGAGCCGGAGCCGGATGGCCGGCCGCCACGCAGCCGCGGCATATGGACTTCGGATCGCAGCGGCGGGGCCGGCTACAATTCTGGTAGCATCGACAGCGGGGACCAGTGGGGTAATTACACCGATGATTTTGGCGGCACTTCCAGCGCTTGCCCCGGCGCGGCCGGAGTAGCGGCCTTGATCCTGGCGGCACATCCGGCCTTGGGCTGGCAGGAGGTGCGCAACATCATCGCGCAGAGTTGCGACAAGATTTCGCACCCTGGCGATGGCGAAGGCGGCCAGTACGATGGCAAGGGCCACAGCCGTTTTTACGGCTATGGCCGGGTGAACGCCGAAAACGCGGTACTCATCGCCAAGCGGCTGGCTCAGGCCGAGCCGCAGCCCGCGCCAGCCCTCTCCGTTGATTGATCCGTCGCGGCGGCGCGCCTTCAGCCGGCAGACGGCTTGACGGCGCGCAGCACAGCCTCCTCCAGGGTGCGCAGCAGTAATTCGCATGACGCGGCCCCGGCGTCCAGCACCCCCACGGAACGCGGGCCCAGGCGGGCGGCGCGCCCCAACCGGGCCTGCATCATCCGGGTGGACTCCAAGCCCTGCGCCGCCGCCGCTTGCATCGCCCGCAGGCACTGCGGCCACCCCTCCCCGCTGGCCAGCGCTTGCTGATAGGCATCCCGCGCCGAAGCCGGCGGCGTCCAGCCAGGGCCGCGAATCCAGCATGTCCGCCATGGCATCGTGCGCATGGGCTGGTTCAGCCCGACCGAGATCGCCGCGGCCAAACGCGGCGGCACCATAGGCGACGTGATGGGTTATGACTTCTTCGACATTTACGGCCAACCGGCCAACACGACGCTGCAGGGCCGCGTGCTGGGCATCAATCGAAGCGATTTGGAACGCATCCCCAATGTGATCGCCATCGCCAGCGAGCAATCCAAGGCCACCGCTCTACTGGGCGCGCTGCGCACCGGAGTGATAGACACCCTGGCCACCACCACGGTCAACGCCATGACGGTAATCAGCCTGGACAACATCACTCGCAAGACACCGGTGGCCTAGGCTGCCCGATACGGCGCCCCCTTTTCCCCCTCGGATGCGCGGACGGTTTGATCTAGCCCATTTCGGCAACTATGTTTCATCAAGAGGCCGCCGCTGGGAGGCGTGCCGACGCACAAGTTAGACATAATATCTGTCCGGGGGAGCACTCCATGCTGCACCAGTTGACCGTCAAGCAAAAACTACTGGCCGGCTTCGGCCTGCTGATCGTCCTGATCGCCATCATCGTGGCGGTGGCGATAATGAAGTTCAACACTATCGGGGACAAGATCCGCGATGTGACCGAGGACCGCTACCCCAAGATCATGCTGGCCAACAAGATCAGCGTCACCACGCTGGACGTGGGCCGCTCCATCCGCAACGCCATCATCGTGCAAACGCCGGAAGAGACAGAGACCCACCTCAAGAAGGTGGAGGAGCTCCGCGCCGCCAACGCATCCAATCTGGACCAGATGGAAAAACTGCTGTCCACGCCCAAGGGGAAGGAGCTGTTTGATAAGCTCAAGGCCGCCAGCACTCATCTGGGCGCTCAGTTTGAACCCTTGTACGCCTTGGCGCGCGCCAATAAGAATGAGGAAGCCAAAACCTTTCTGATGAAAACCTTTGCGCCGGCCAACAACGCGTTTTTGAAGTCGCTGAAAGAGATGTCGGACTTTCAGGAAGACTTGATGCAAAAGTCGATTGAGGCCAGCAAAACCGCTCAAAGCGAGGCGGTGACGGTGCTGCTTACCGTGGCGGTGATCGCCTTGATCGCCGCGATGGCGATTGCGATGTTCATTGCCAACCTGGTGACGGTGCCGCTGAAGAGATCCGCGCAGTTGGTGCGCAATATCAAGCAGGGCGATCTGTCCGGCCACGATGAGCGGATTCCCGACGCGCGCGACGAAGCCATTGCCATGGCCAAGGATATCCAGGAGATGCGCCAGGGCTTGCGCGAGGTGGTGGCCAGCATCCAGAAAAACGCCAACGAAGTGTCCGACTCCGCTCACGAACTGGCCAGCATGTCCGAGCAAGTGGCCCACGGCGCTCAGCGCCAATCCGAGGCCACGTCCGAAGCCGCCGCCACCATCGAGGAACTGACGGTCAGCATCAACCATGTGGCGGACAACTCCAACGAAGCTTCCCGCCAGGCGGCGATGGCCGGCGATCTGGCCAGTCGCGGCGGCCATGCGGTGAAGGCGTCGGTGGGCAATATCGAATCGGTGTCGTCCTCGGTGGCGGCCACTTCGGACCAGATGAAGGGCCTGACTCAGGAAGTGCAGAAGATAGGCAATATCGTCACGGTGATCCGCGACGTGGCGGACCAGACCAACTTGCTGGCCTTGAACGCGGCGATCGAGGCGGCGCGCGCCGGCGAGATGGGCCGCGGCTTCGCGGTGGTGGCGGACGAGGTGCGCAAGCTGGCGGAACGCACCGCCAGTTCCGCCCAGGAAATCACTCAGATGATCGGCTCCATCCAAGGCAGCGCCAACCGGGTGGTGGGCAGCATGGAGCAGAGCCTGTCCAGCGTGGGCACGGTGTCCGACGGCGCCAGTCAGGCCACCGACTCCATGCAGGAGATCGAAGGCAGCACTCACTCCATCGTGCACTCCATCGGCAACATCACCAGCGCGCTGAGCGAACAGCGCACCGCCAGCCTGAACCTGGCGCAAAGCATGGAGCGGGTATCTCAGATGGCGGAGGAAAACAGCGCCACGGTGGAAGAACTGGCCACCACCTCCAGCCAGCTCAACGCGCTGGCGCAAAACCTGCAGGGCGTGACCGCGCGCTTCCGTCTCTAAAAAGCGGTTTCAAACGAGGCGGGCCCGGCAAGCTCGAGCCCGCCCTTCTCCACGCTCAGTCGTACTGGGTGCCCTTCTGGATCAATTCCACCTTGTAACCGTCCGGGTCCTGCAAAAAGGCGATCAGCGATATTCACTTCATCTGGCGCAAGCAGCAGGAGTCGGCCCTGGTCGACGGTTTCATCCAGTCCATCGCCACGGATTAAAAGCCTGTTCAATGCCTGCCACGCTAGCGCCTGCGCCCGCTTTCCCCGCCATACGCCTAGTCTCGTTCTTGCCCGCGAGACTGTGCACCGGCGCAAAAAAACCACACAAGGCCGGGCAAGCGGGGAAACGGCATGGGCGCAATGAGCAAAAATCGCAATCGGCATAACATGATCTCGTCGTAAGGTCGGCCAGCCGGCATCCGTGCGCCGGCCCTTCCTTTCACTTGGGACCCGATCATGAAAACTCTTTTCGCCGCGCTTTCGCTCAGCCTGGCCGCAAGCAGTCCGGCCGTCCTCGCCCATGCCCATTCGGCGTATTCCCACGACAGCAACTTCAGCTACCGCCATCCCAAGTGGATGGGCCTGCTGGACGATGGCCTCACGGTCAGCCAGCTGTCGCTGCCCGGCACTCACGACACCATGAGCCGCTACGGCGGCGACAGCGTCGCCACCCAAACCCTGCCCTTACGCACCCAGCTGGACGCCGGCGTGCGCGCTTTCGATATCCGCCTGCGTTCCATAGCCAACAGCTTCGCCATCCATCACGGCCCGGTATTCCAGCAGGCGATGTTCGGCGATGTGCTCAACGACATGAGCGCCTTCCTGCGCGCCAACCCCAGCGAGACCCTCTTCGTCCGGGTCAAGGAAGAACACACGCCGGAAAACAGTTCAATGTCCTTCCAGCAGATTTTCGAGTCCTACTACAATCGCTACAGCGGCTACATCGCCATTCCCGCCAGCAACAATCCCAGCTTGCGCGAGGTGCGCGGCAAAATCGTGTTCTTGCAGAACTTCTCCAGCAGCAAGCGTTACGGCATTTCCTACGGCGCCTACAACATCCAGGGCCAGTACAGCGTTTCCACCAACTGGGACTTGTACGGCAAATGGGAGAAGATCAAGGCCCACCTGAACCAGGCCAATACGGGTCCGCGCGGCAACGGCTACATCAATTATCTGACCGCCTCCGGCGGCTCCTTTCCCTATTTCATCGCCAGCGGCCATTCCAACCCGGCCACCGGCGCGCCGCGGCTGGCCACCGGCCTGACAACCCCGGGCTGGAAAAACAGCTATCCTGATTTCCCTCGCGTCAATTGCTTCATCGGCATCTGCACCATCGCCTTTGAAGGCAGCAATGTGCTGACCCAGGAATACATCCAGCGCCAGCGTCCGGCTTACGCGGGCATGGTGATGGCCGATTTTCCGGGGCCGGGGCTGATCGACACGCTGATCCAGCTCAATCTGAAAACCTGCAAACGCTGGAGCGCGGGCGATCGCGCCACTCTGGGCGACATCTACCGCTACGACAACCCCTACTCCAAAACGGTGGACTATTTCCGCAGCCGCAAGAGCGGCGGCTATTGGTATTTCCCCACCAATCAGTCCAGCAACGGGGACTGGGAATACCTGGGCCATGCCAGCGCCTGCCGCGATTGACCGCGCTCAGCCGGGGCAAAGGGTTTCCTGCAAATGCCGCCAGCGCGGCGCCCCGGCCTCATCGCGTTCAAACACCGCGGTGGCAAGCCGCAGGCTGCTTAACCAGCCGCCCTGATATTGCGCTTCGCGATAAGCCACCGTCGCGCCGCCGGCGTGCCAGTCCAGCAGCGCCAGTTGATCCACCACGATCTCCAGGCCGGGCTTGCCGCCGCCGGCTGCGGCGAACAGCCGCCGCAGCGCGTCCAGGTCCAATAACGCGCCGCTGGGCGCCACCATGGTGAAGCGCGGCGAGAAACGCGCCATCAAGGCCGCCAGCGCGGCGGCGTCCGCCGGGCCGGCAAACCATTGCCGGATGGCGATATGCGTGGCAATCACTTCGTCGAAATAAGGATTTTGGTCGGTCATGACGTTCTCTCTGAGTGGGGACGCCGCAGCAGGGCCAGCACCGCCGGGGTGTGGATGCGCAGCACGAACACCGCCGGCGCCAGGGTCAGGCCGGCGGCAATGAAGAAACAGGCTTGGTAGGCCTGGACGACGGCCACGGAGGCGCCGCCGCCCAAGGCGTTCAAGAGCATGCTGATTGCGGCCACGCCCAGGCCGAAGCTGAATTGGCGGTTGATGTTCCACAGCGCGCTGGCCTGCCGCAGCTCGGTCTCGGCCACATCCAGAAAGGCGGCGCTTTGCGCGGCGCTGCTGCACAAGCTGCCGCCGAAACCCATCAGGCCGTAAGCGGCCATCAACCCGCCATAGCGGCTGACGCCCACCGCCAACAGCAGAATGCCGGCGCTCTGCACCGCCATGCCCAGCAGCAGCAAGGGCTTGGGGCCGTGACGGTTGAAAGCGAGACGGGTCAGGCTAATGGCCAGCGCCGAGGCCAGCGCCCAGGGCAACATCAGCGCGCCGGTCCGCGCAGCGCCCAGCTTGAGCACCTCTTGCAGATACAACATCGCCGCCAGGCTGACGCCCATGAACACGCCGGGCACAAACAGGTACACCAGCATGGCGGTGCGCAGCAAACGCCCGCGCAGCAGCGCCAGCTTCAGCACCGGCTCGGCCTTGCCGGCGGCTCCGCGCGCATAGGCCGCCAGGGCCAGCGCCGCCAATGCCAACGCGACGCCGCCGCGCGGCTCATGGCCGCTTTCGCCCAACCAGCCTAAGGCCAGCAGCAGCGCGGTCATGGCAAGCGCCACCAGCATCAGGCCGGAGCCGTCCAAGGCGCCGCTCCGCGCCGCCACGTCCCCGCGCGGCAGCCAGGCGGCCGCCAACAGCAAGGTCAGCAAGGCCAGCGGCAGACTGGCCAGCAGCGCCCAGCGCCAGGACAGCATGTCCATCAGCAGGCCGCCCAGCGCTGGCGACAACGCTGGCACGATCAGCGCCACGCTCATGATCCAGGCGGTGAGCCGAGCGCGCTGCGCCGGCGGGTAGTGCCGGTAAACCATGGCCTGGCCGATAGGAATCAGCAGGCCGCCGCCCAGGCCCTGCAGCGCGCGCCAGCCTATCAAGGCCTCAATCGACCCGGCGCTGCCCGCCAGCGCGCTGGCCGTCATGAACAGCGCCAGGGACAGCAGCATCACCCGCCGTTCGCCATACGCGCCGGCCAGCCAGACGCTGAGCGGGATCACCAGGGTCAGGCCCAGCATATAGGCGTTGCCCACCCAGGCCAGTTGCGCCAGCGAGGCCTGCAAATCGCGGCCGATGTCGGGATAGGCGACGCTGACGATGAACATATTGATCAGGTCCAGCGCAAAGCCGAGCAGGTACACCAGGGTCAGTTTCAAACGGAGCGGCATCGGCGGCCTCCACGGTAAAGCGGCCGAGTATAGTCAGCGCCAGCACATGGAAAAACCCGCCAATCCCGCCTAAACTGTCAAACTATTTTTGACAATAACAGGCAATGCCATGGTCAGTCTGGACCGTTTCGAAACCTTCAAGGCCGTGGTGGACGCCGGCTCCTTCACCGCCGCCGCCGCGGCGCTGGGCCAGAGCCGCGCCGTGGTCAGCTTCAATATCAAGCGCCTGGAGCAGGAAGTCGGCGTCGCGCTATTGATCCGCAACACCCGCAGCCTGGCCTTGACCGACGCCGGCGCGCGCTTTTACCAGCGCTGCGCCGATATGCTGGAGCAGGCGCGGCTGGCGATAGACGACGCCCGCGCCGAACATGGCGAGCTCAGCGGCGCGCTGCGCGTCACCGCCACGCTGGAATACGGCCTGGCCAAGATCGCGCCGGCGATTCAGGCCTTCGCCCAGCTGCACCCGGCGCTGCAGGTGCAGCTGTCCACATCCTCGCTGCATGCCGATCTGATCGCCGAGCGCTTCGACATCGCCATCCGCCTGGGCAGCTTGCCCGAGGCCGAGCTGCACGCGGTGCCCTTGGCCCGCTTCGATATTTTCCCGGTGGCGGCGCCGGCCTTGCTGACACAAGAACAGCCCGGCGACCTGGCCGCGCTGGGCCGGCTGCCCTGGCTGGGACACAGCCGGCTCAAGCACGCCCCGCCCTGGCTGGTGGACACGCCGGACGGGAGCCAGACATCCTGGCTCCCGCCGCACCCGGCGCGGCTGAGCTCGGACAGCGCGTCCATCCTACGGGCCTACGCATTGGCCGGCCTCGGCGTCGCCCTGCTGCCGGACTGGCTGGTCAACGCCGATCTGCGGGCCGGCCGGCTATGCCGCTTGTTGCCCGATCACACATTCCCGCAGCAAGGCATTCACGCGCTCTACCCGCGTACCCGCCACCTGCCGGCCAAGGTACGGGCCTTTATCGATTTTTTGCGCGAGCGCGAGGCGGCGGGCTAGCGGACGTCCCGGTCATTGCTCCGGCACTGGGCACCGCGTTCATGCCGGCACGCGCGGAGCGGTGGGCAAAATGGCGACCTTGATGCAAAATGCCCGCGTCACACCCAAGAAGCCACTCGAATGTCCTACCTCCGCGCTGCCTCGCTCCTGCCCGCCCTTTTGCTCTTGTCCGAATTCTGTCTGGCCGATATGGGCAGCATGGGCGCCTTCATGGTCAATCTGGCACTGTTCGCCATCGCATTCTGGCTGGCGCTGACTTGCTTGGTGTTCTGGCTGCTGCGCCGGCGCACGGCCGGAGCCCAGTTCGGGTTCACGCTGTTGTTTTTGCTGTTTCCCCTGTTCTGGATGGTCTTGATCTCGGTGCGCTAACTCCCACCCCAGGCATGGGCGACACCGCCAAGCGCCTCCCTGCCAAGGTGGTTTCAACTCAAAACAATGAGAGCTCAGAACCCCACCACCAACAACAACCCCGCCGCCGCCAGCGTGCCCAGCGCCGCCACCCCATAGGTGCAGGCCTTGGCCAACGGTCCGCCGTGGACGCCGACATCGTGCAGGCTGTGGTAGATGCGGTGCGCCGCGTGCCACAGCAGCAGAGCGATCAGGCCGAACAGCACCGCCTTGCCGATCAGGCTTTGCGCCAACGCGCGCAGGGTATCGTAATCAGCGGCGCCGTCAGGCAGCCAGCCCAACGGCGCGGCGATGCCGGTGATGAATACCAGCATCGGCCCGAACAAGGCGGCCAGCATGCCGCCGGCGCCAAACAAGCCCCAGAAGATGGGCGCGTGAGAGCGTTTCAGTCCCGGTTTCATGCCGTCATCCCCCATACCAGCATCAACAAAGCGGCGCAGCACACCACGGCGGCGGCCAGGCCGCCGGCGGTGATGGCCAGCGCGGATACCCGCCGCCCGGCCAGCATCAACGGCGGCAGCGTGCGCGGCATGATCTTGAACCAGGTGTAGCTGTGGTAGGCGATCATCAGCAGCGCCGCCGCGTGCAGCAGCAGGGCCGGCGCGCTTTGCAGCGCGGCGACAAAGCCGTTCCAGGCCGCCTCCCCCTGGCTCAGCCGCCACAGCCCGCACAGCAGGGTCAGCGCGTAGCCGGCGACGAAGAGCGCCGTGCCTTCATGCACCATGTACTCGATGAAGTAAGGGTTCTTGCGCCACCAGCCTTCCATTGGCCGGACATACGGTTTTCGCTTGTTCATTTACAAGCTCCTTTGGGCCGGGCGAAGCGCAGGAAGTAATCCCTGGCTACCGCTGTCTTGTTGAGGTTCACCGCATTGGCCGGGTCCACCATCTTGGGGCAGACCTCGGAGCAATAGCCCACCGCGGTGCAGTTGAACACGCCCTCCTGCGCAGCCAACAGTTCCATCCGCTCTTCGGCCGCGCCGTCGCGGCTGTCCATGTTGTAGCGGTGCAGCAACGCGATGGCGCCAGGCCCCAGAAACTTGTCGTCCAAGCCGTATTGCGGGCAGGCGGCGTAGCACAGCAGGCAGTTGATGCAGCTGCTGAACTGAGCGTACCAATCCATCTGCGCCGGGGTTTGCAGGTATTCGCCGTCGGACAACGGCTTGTCTTCCTTGGGCACGATATAGGGCTGGATGCTTTCCAGCTTGGCGATGAAGTCGTCCAGCACCACCACCAGATCGCGCTCTATCGGGAAGTGGTTCAGCGCCTCAATGCGCACCACGCCCGGGTAGTCGCGCAGAAAGGTCTTGCAGGCCAGCTTGGGCACGCCGTTCACCATCATGCCGCAGCTGCCGCAAATCGCCTGGCGACAGGACCAGCGGAAGGCCAGGCCGCCGTCCAGGTAATCGCGAATGTATTGCAGCGCTTGCAGCACGGACATGTCGTCGCGGTACGGCACTTCAAAGTGTTGCAGCCACGGCTCGCTGTCCTGCTCCGGCCGGTAGCGCATCACCGCGATGGTCTTGATCTGAGCGGTCATCGTGTGTCTGGTCATGGTGTGTTCGCTCATGCCTTGCCCTCCTTGGCCGCGGCTTCCGCCGCCAGGCCGGCTGCGCCGTAGGCGCGCACCGCCGGCTGCGATTTGGTGATCTTCACCGCGCCGTAGTCTATGCGCGGCGCGTCCGCGCCCTGGTAGACGGCGAGGCTGTGCTTGAGGAAGTTGAGGTCGTCGCGCTGTTCGCAGCCGTCCAGCCGCTGATGGGCGCCGCGCGATTCGCGGCGTTGCAGCGCGGAATGCGCCATCGCCTCGGCCACGTCCAGTTGGTAGCCCAGCTCGATGGCCAGCAGCCAGTCGCTGTTCCAGACGCTGGATTTGTCTTCCACGTGCACATTGCGGAAGCGCTGTTTCAGTTCCGCCAGCTTGTCGCAAGTGGCCTGCATCGAGGCTTCCAAACGGTAGATGCCGCAGCCGGCTTCCATGGTTTCCGCCATTTCGCGGCGCAGTTCGGCGATGCGTTCGCCCCCTTCGCGCGCGCGCAGCGCGTGAAGGCGCGCCTCGGCGGCCTCGGCCTGCTTTTGCAGCGCTTCGCGCCGCGCGGGACGGCGCGATCGCGCGCAGCGAGCGGCTTCTTCGCCGGCCACTTTGCCGAACACCGACAGCTCCGCCAGCGAGTTGGAGCCCAGGCGGTTGGCGCCGTGGATGCCCACGCTGGAGCATTCGCCGGCGGCGAACAGGCCGGGCATGGGCGCGGCGCAGCGGCCGTCCACCAGGATGCCGCCCATGGTGTAGTGCACCGCCGGGCGCACCGGAATCGGCGCCTTGGCCGGGTCTATGCCCAGGAATTCCTCCGCCAGCTCGCAGATTTGCGGCAGCCGTTCGCGCAGCTTGGCGTGGCCCAGGTGGCGCAGGTCCAGATACACCGCGGAGCCCCATGGGCCTTCCACGGTACGGCCCTGTTGCTGCTCGTACCAGAAGGCCTGGCTCAGGCGGTCGCGCGGGCCCAGCTCCATGAATTTGTTGCGCGGCTTGTCCTCCGCCGGCCCCAGGCCGTAATCCTGCAGATAGCGGTAGCCGTCCTTGTTGACCAGCAGGCCGCCTTCGCCGCGGCAGGCCTCGGTGAACAACAGGCCGGTGCCGGGCATGCAGGTGGGGTGGTATTGGACGAATTCCATATCGCGCAGCGGCACACCGTGGCGGTAGGCCAGCGCCATGCCGTCGCCGGTGACGATGCCGCCGTTGGTGTTCTCGCGGAACACCCGGCCGGCGCCGCCGGTGGCCATCACCACCGCGCCGGCTTCGATCAGCAGGCTGTCGCCGCTGGCGATGTCGATGGCCAGCACGCCGCGCGCCTCGCCGTCCTCCACGATCAGATCCGCGCAGAAGTATTCGTCGAAGCGGCGGATGGACGGGAAGCGGATGGAGGTCTGGAACAGGGTGTGCAGCATGTGAAAGCCGGTTTTGTCGGCGGCGAACCAGGTGCGCTCTATCTTCATGCCGCCAAAGGCGCGCACATTGACGCTGCCGTCCTCCTTGCGGCTCCACGGGCAGCCCCAGTGTTCCAGCTGCACCATTTCCTCAGGGCATTGAGCCACGAAGTATTCCACCACGTCCTGCTCGCACAGCCAGTCGCCGCCGGACACGGTGTCGTTGAAATGGGCATCGAAGCTGTCGTGCGCCTGCTTGACCCCGGCGGAGCCTCCTTCGGCCGCCACGGTGTGGCTGCGCATCGGGTAGACCTTGGACACCAGCGCGATGCGCAACTCCGGGTCCGCCTGGGCGGCGGCGATGGCGGCGCGCAAGCCCGCGCCTCCCGCTCCCACGATCACAATGTCTGCTTGGTAAGTTTCCACAAGCTTTCCTCACTTAGAAGTACAAATGCGTCAATCCGTACGCCGCCAGCGTGGACACCCCCACTCCTATCAGCCCCGGCATCATGAAGCTGTGGTTGAGCAGATACTTGCCGATGCGGGTGGTGCCGCTGCGGTCCATATTGATGGCCGCCAGGTCGCTGGGATAAAAGGCGAAGAAGAAATAGGCGTAGCAGGAGGGCATGATGGCCAGCAGCTGGTGCGGGCTCAGGCCCAGCGCCAGACCGAAGGGCACCATGATGGTGAGCGTGGCGGCTTGGCTTTTGACGAAGGCGGACACCGCGAACATCGCCAGCGCGAAGGTCCACGGCGCGTAGGCCACCATGGCCTTGATATTGGCCACCAACAGCGGCTCGTTGGCCTTGACGAAGGTATCGCTCATCCAGGCGATGCCGAAGATGGACACCACGGCGATCATGCCGGCGGTGAAGACCTCGGAGCGGGCGATGACCGCCGCCTTGGCGTTGGAACGGAACAGGATGAAGGCGCCGAAGGCCAGCATCACGAACTGCACCACCGTGGTCATGGGCACCGGCTTGCCCTGGCTCACCGGCAGCCATTGCGGAAACAACGCCAGCAGCACGATGACGAAGATACCGGCGAAGAACAGCGCCACCGATTGCCGCGCCGCCGCCGGCAGCGTCTTGTCCAGGGTAGTGACGGATTGTTCCACCGAGGCGCGGAAGTTCGGATCTTGCATCCGAGCCAGGAATTCCGGATCGCGGTCCAGCTCCACGCCGCGGCGCAGGCTCCAGCATGCGGCGGCCAACACGCCCAGCAGGCCGGCCGGCGCGGTCACCATCAGGATTTGCCACAGGGTCAGCGGCTGGCCGCTATGGGCGGTCATCGCCAGCAGCGAGGTCACCGCCGCCGCCGCCGGGCTGGCGGTGATGCCCATTTGCGAGGCCACGCTGGCCATGGCCATCGGCCGTTCCGGGCGGATGCGGGTTTTGAGAGAAACGTCGGCGATCACCGGCAGCAGCGAATACACCGCGTGACCGGTGCCCACGCACATGGTGAGCAAGAAGGTGGACAGCGGCGCCAGAAAGGTGATTTGCTGCGGATGGCGGCGCATCAGCCGCTCCGCCTGCTGCACCAGGAAATCCAGGCCGCCGGCCACTTGCAACGTGGCCGAGGCGGTGACCACCGCCAGAATGATCAGCATCACGGTGATGGGCGGCTCCGCCGGCGCCACGCGGAACACGAAACACAGCACCGCCACGCCCAGCCCGCCTATCATGCCCAAGGCCACGCCGCCTCGGCGTATGCCCATCAGTATCGCCGTCAGCAGCAGTGCGAATTGTATCCAGAAAACCCACATGATCTTGTCCCTATTAGCCATTGTTTTCCGCTGTTATAGGGGATTAACAGCATCGGCTAATAGACCTTGATCAAGTCCGGCCCACAACGATTCCAAAACAGACCATTGGCATTGAGCGCAGCCTGTGCTCCAAGGCTTCCCGCCTGCTCTACCAACCTTGATAACGGCTAAGCAAGATAGCCCTTGAACAGATTCTTAAAGTGTTTTCTGCCCCTGCACCGCCGAAAAATGACTCACCACCTCGCTCAGCTGGGCGGTGCTGCTGCGAATCTGATCAATGGAGGTACTGGCCACGCCGGCGTGCTCCTCGCCCATCCGCGCCTTGACCTGCATTTCATGGATGCTCTCGCTGGCGGACGAGGTGCCGTTGCGGATGTCGTCTATCATGCCGGCCACTTCCTTGGTGGAGGCGTTGGTGCGCTCGGCCAGCTTGCGCACCTCGTCCGCCACCACCGCAAAGCCGCGGCCCTGCTCCCCGGCGCGCGCCGCCTCGATCGCCGCGTTCAGGGCCAGCAGATTGGTCTGGTCGGCAATCTCGTGAATGGTGTTGACGATGGAGGTAATGCGCAAAGTCTTGGAGTCAAGATCCTCTATGATCTTGACCGAGCGCTCTGCGCTGTTGGCGATCAGACTCATCTCGCCTATGGTGTCCTTGATCACCGCCAAGCCGTCGGACGAGGCCGCGTCCGACGCGGCGGACAAGCGGTGCGCCTCTTTCACCAGGTGCTGGTCGCGCTGCGCGGCCTCTTCTTCCTCAGTGATGTCCAGCGCGAACTTGATCACTTTGTAGACTTGCCCCTCGTCGTTGACGATGGGGTTGTAGCTGGCCTCCAGCCAGATGGGCCGGCCCTGCTTGTCGCGGCGTTCAAACTTGCCAGCGATGAAGATGCCCTGGTTCAGCCGCTGCCACAACTCGGCATAGGCAGGACTGTGCACGTATTCAGGCGGACAGAAAGCCCGGTGATGCTGACCTATGATTTCCTGCTCGCTATAGCCCACCGTGTTCAGGAAATTGCTGTTGGCGCGCAGCACAATGCCGTCGACGGAGAACTCGATCACCGCCATCGAACGGCTAACCGCCTTCATCGTATTGCGCGCTTCCAGTTCCGCCTGCACCGACTTGGTCACGTCCAGCGCGAACTTGACCACCGCCGTCACCTGGCCGGCTTCGTCGCGAACCGGGTTGTAGCTGGCCTCCAACCACACGATATCCCCGTTCTTGGTCACGCGCTTGAAGCGGTCGCTGACGAAATGCCCCTGCCGCAGCCGGCTCCAAAAGTTGCCGTACTCAGGGCTGCTCACAAACTCCGCCGGACAAAACAGCCGGTGATGCTGGCCTATCACCTCGCTGGCGCGGTAGCCCATCACCGCTTCGAAATTGGCGTTGGCGGAGCGCACCACGCCGTCCGGAGAAAACTCTATCACCGCCATTGAGCGGTCAATCGCCTGTAACACGCCCTGCTGCTTATGCAGCTCCGCCACTGTGTCCTGCAATTTGCGTTTCAAGGCCATATTGAACATGCAGCAACCCTTCCGCTCGAGTCTTAGTTCTTGCCGTCAGCGCTCGTCCCCCACACTTTTATTTACAAAGCCACCCATGCCAATGTCAAACCGTAAAAACACTTACCACGCCTCGGTAGCCAAAATGCCGGGGCTTCACAAAAAAACAAGCCGCCTTTCGGCGGCGGCAGGAGGAAAAACCAGGCTAGTCGCTCAGCCCTGCGCATCCGGATCTGTAGCCAGCCGCGAGAACATCCTGAAATCGCACGGCTCGCCTCGTACCTGACGATATGCGCGCAGCAGCCCCTCGTACTGGAAACCGCAGCCGCGCAGCAATTGCTCGGCGCGCCGGTTGCCGTCGCGCGACACCGCCTGCACCCGGTACAAGCGACAACCGCCAAACGCCCAAGCCGTAACCGCCTTGCAGGCCGCCAGGCCCAGCCCGCGCCCCCAATAGGCCGGCGCCAGGTCGAAATCGATTTCCGCGCTGCGGTCCGCCGGCCAGACGGCGTCAAAACCAATGGAGCCGGCCAAGCATCCCAGATCATCGTCCACAATGGCCAGCCGCAACGGCGCGCCCGGTTCATCGGAACGATAGGCCTGCACCAAGGGCGCCAGATCCGCCGCCGACTGCAGCACCCAGCGCAGATGCTGCGCCACCTCCGGCAGGCGCAGATAATCGTACCAGTCAGGAATATCCAGCATTTCCATTGGACGCAGGCTGAAGCCCTGCATATCGATAGACGGCGGGGGTATCACATTCATCACGAGCACCAGAAATGAGGGGGACCGGCCCCACGCCTGCAAGCGAAATGGACCGGGCCGCGCTTTATTGTGTAGAGCGAAAGACCGCATTCCATTCTAGAAGATAGCTCGCCAATAGAAAGCCGATATGCGGGCGGAGCCTCGGGATGGGCCCAGATATTCATGTCGGCAGACGCAGGCTAAAAGCCGCCGGGATGTGCGGGCTATCGCCGGAGAAGAAGCCCTGCATTGCCTTGCGCGCATCATCCGAGAGCGGTGGCGGGAGGGAGTGAAAACGGTGTTGAAACTAGCCTTTCGGCCGGCGCCTTATCAGCCAGGCTTCGTCATAATGCGACAGGACAAATATTCAGCCGCCGCGCCTGCGCGCCGAGCGGCACAGGCTCGCTCTTTGATCGACCCCAACTTGCGAAGGAGCCTCGCCATGAATCTAGACCAAGCCGTACTGGAAGATCCTGTCGTCGAAGACATCGACGCTCAGATCGAAAAAGTGCTGGCCATGATGTCCACCCAGGAGTTGCAACGGCTGCAAGCCAAGTTGCAACAGCGGTATCAGTTGGAGTATTCCGAAACCGACGCTCATCCGTTCAATATCAAAACCATCATCAAGGGACGCGAGATCCGCTTTTCGCGCGGGGTGTCGCCGGCCTCGCGCGCCTTCATGATCCTGCACAGCCTGGGGCATTATATTTTCATCTGCGCGGCCAAGCGCAAGAACATCAAGCGCTACGACTATATTTACGATCTGCGCGGGGTGCAGACGGCGCTGCACTATTACGAAACCGCAGGACAGGGCAGCGGCCTGGATCAGCCGCCGCCGATGACGGCGCAGAAACGCAAGGACCGGGTGTCATTCGAGGTGGGGGCCAACCGCTTTGCCGCCGACCTGCTGGCCGACATCGGCTTTAGCCAGGCGGAGGCCCTGATTCAGCGTTATCAGGTGGGCGACATCAACTATATTCTCGACGTGTCGAGCGGCGGCAAGGCCGCCATCGTGCCCAGCGACCACGACTATCTGCGCCGCTACATTTGCGCCGGCTTGTCCATTGATCCCAACGACGCTTACGATGACGGCGTCTATGATCCGGACGCCTACCGCCGGTACGGCATAGATTGGCAATATATCGAGGATATCCGGCTTGAGATTCATTTCTTCTGATTCTTCCGGGCGCGCATGGTCAGCATAAGCCGCCCCCAACTGGCCGCCTTGTTCTGCTGCATGTTCATCATCGGCTCGGCCGAAGTAGCGGCCGGCCCGATGATGGCCTTGATGGGCCGCCATTTCGGCGTGCCTTCCAGCGCCATAGCCTATCTGCCCGCCGCTTACGGGCTGTGCT
Organism: Chromobacterium sp. Rain0013; assembly: GCF_015291765.1. Lineage (NCBI taxonomy): Bacteria > Pseudomonadati > Pseudomonadota > Betaproteobacteria > Neisseriales > Chromobacteriaceae > Chromobacterium > Chromobacterium sp. Rain0013. The sequence goes on along the minus strand of NZ_CP031514.1, from coordinate 2,234,273 downwards.
ACGGCGTGTTCGCGCTGGTGGCCGGCCCGCTGTCCGACCGCGTCGGCCGCAAACCCCCGTTGCAACTGGGCCTGCTCGGCTTCGCCTTGTGCTGCGCGCTGCTGCCCGTCGCGCCCAACCTGAACGCGGCCGTCGCGCTGTCCGCGCTGAGCGGCCTGTGCGCGGCGGTGATCCAGCCCAATGCGCTGGCGCTGGTGGCGGACCTGGCCCCTCGCGCCCAGCTTGGCCAAAGGCTGGGCCAAGTCTTCATCGGCTTGATGCTGGCCTTCGTGCTGACCCCGGCGCTGGCCGGAAGGCTGGCGGATACCGCGGGTTGGCAGGCCAGCTATTACGCGCTGGCCACGGCCGGTTTGCTGGCATGGGCCGCGGTGCGGCGGCTGTTCCGCGCCGACGGCGGCCGCCTGACGGCGGACAGCGGCTTTCTGGCCACCTTGGCCGGCGCCTGGCGCACACCCGGCGCGCGGCGGCGGCTGTGCGTCAGCTATCTGTGGCTGGGCTGGGTGGCCGGCTTCGGCGCCGTAGTGGCCGAGGTGGCCGCGCGCAAACTCACCCTCAGCTCCACCGGCGGCGGTCTGCTCGCCGGCGGCTTCGGCCTGGTGGTTGTGCTGGGGAATCTGTGCGGCCCCCCGCTGCAACGGCGGCTGGGCGAGGCGGCCTTGCCGGCGGCGGCGCTGGCGGCCGCGCTGGGCATCCTGTCCTTCCTGCTGCCCCTCGCCGCTTTGTGGCAGTTGGCGCTGGCCGGCAGTCTTTGGGCCTTCGGCTACGGCTGCGCCGGGCCCTTGCACCACGCGCGCCTCAGTACGCTGTCCGAACGCTATCGCGGCACCCTCAATTCTTATCACGCCAGCTTGCTGAACCTGGGCATTTTTTCAGCTTCCCTGCTGCTGGGCCTGAGCAGCGAGCCGAGACCCATCGCCTGGTTCTGCGCCGCCACCGGGCTTTTGACCCTGGCCGGCGCGCTCTTGTTGCTGCCCTTCGGACCGGGCTTGCGGCCGGCAAGCGCCAACCCTTCCTGAAGGCGGCTCAAAACCCAACCTCACACGGTAAGTGCGCCCCATCCTGCCCGGACTCTCAAGGCTTTGAACAGGTTTCAAACCTATCGCCGGCATTGAGAAATACAATTTCGGCATCGGCTTGCAAATTCGCCGGCCGGACAAATAATGACAAATACAAAACAAAATGCCGTTTAACTAAGGAATTGTCATGATCGTCATTCGGGAAATTGATCATATCGTGCTGCGGGTCAGCAACTTGGCGAAGATGGAACGCTTTTACGGCGAGGTGCTGGGCTGCACCGTGGAACGTCGGCGCGAGGACTTGGGGCTGGTGCAACTGCGCGCCGGCCATTCGCTGCTGGACCTGGTGCCGGTGGATGGGCCTCTGGGACGGGCAGGCGGCCGCGCGCCTTCCGCGGAAGGCCGTAACCTGGATCACTTCTGCTTCCGCGTGGACCCCTTCGATGAGGATGCGATACGCGCCCACTTGGCCCGGCACGGCCTGAGCGCAGGGGAAACCGCTCAGCGCTACGGCGCCGAAGGCGAGGGCCCCTCGCTATACCTGCAGGATCCGGAAGGCAACGTGGTGGAGCTGAAAGGCCCGTCCTGCCCTTAGAACCTGTTCAAAGTCTGCTGCGCTTCAGCGATACGGCGTTAAAAACAAGCTCAAAATGCTCATGTACCACTTGTACATTCCGCTTTTTCGCTCGTTTTCGCCTTGTCTCGTCCTTGCTCGCGAGACTTTGAACAGGCCCTTAGACCCGCTAACAAAACCCCTGATCCTGCGTTGCGCCTCCTTGCCCTCCGGAGGCTGATAGTTCTAGTGGAATCCATCTCTGCTTGGTCTCTCCTCCAGCATGGGCGGCGGTTTTAAATATTACTGGTTTTGATTTTTTTATTTAGACATAAATACTCTAGTCTAGACCGCTTTGTTAATAGGGCATTTAATCCACCACCCTGGCCGACTTAATTCAAACAATCGTTTGGAGTAAATACCGAAATTCAAACTGGCATTGAATTGGTATTAAACATCGTCAGTGGTCTTTATTCGCCGCACAACCGGCCGCGCGCGGCAAATATAAAAAACCCCTGAAGCATGCTGCGCGTTCAGGGGTTTCTGTTGCGTGAGTCCGCGTTCAGGGCTGTTTGCGCGCCTGAATGCCCGCCGCCACTTTCCGCAGCTTGTCCGCATAGCCCGGATCCGTGGCGTAGCCGCCTTGAGCCAGCGCCTGGGCAAAAGCCTGGGCGTTGCCGCCCACGCCCAACGCGCCGCGGTAACGCGGGTTGCCGGCCAGCAACTGCGCGTAATCGGCGAATGCGTCCTGCAAGCCGGAATACGCGCGGAAGCTTTCGGTCCGCTTCACATCACGGCCATCCACATGCTCGGTGGTCAAGGCGCGGGTGACTTCGCCCTGCCAGCCCTTGCCGGCCTTGATGCCAAACAGATTGTGATTGCTGCCGCCGTCGGCGCGGAGCAGCGGATGCTGACCCCAGCCGGACTCCAGCGCCGCGTGCGCGGACACCAACTCCGGCGCCACGCCCAGCTTGGCGGCGGCTTGCTGCGCGTAAGGCGCGATGCTGTCGAGAAAGGCTTGCCGATCCGCGCCGTAGGGCATGCTGCCGCCCAGCGTGGCGTCCTGGACGCGCTGACGCGCCCAAGCGCCTTCCGGCGACAGGCTGGCCCAGCTGTCCGAACCGTTTTCGATGAAGTCGCGCACCTCGCCGTGCAGCTGGCTGCTCCATTGGTCGGCGAAACGCTCGCCGCCCCCGCCGCCCTGGCCCATCAGCGGCAAGGCGACGGTATCGGCGCCGAAGTCCGGCCCGGCGCTGATGTCATTGCGCACAGTAAACATCGCTGTCTCCATTCAGCACGCGGTTCATCAGGTCCTGCTGCTGTTGCAGCAGTTGGCCATTGCGCAGATTCAGGGTCTGGCACAGGCGAATCTGCTCCACCAGCGCATTCCAGCGCTGACGGCAGGCTTGCTCCGCGGCGGCGGGCAAGAGCTTGAGCACCGCGTCCATCGAGGCGGCACGGCCCGCGCCCAGCAATTGGCCGGCCAGTTGCAGCCGCTGATCGCGGCTGGCCTGCAGGGCGTCGCACTGGGCGACGATGTCCGAGCCCAGTTGTCGCAACGCTTCGGCCTGGTGCTCCAGCGCCGCGGCGAACTGCTGTTCCAGCAGTTGTTCCAAGCGGCCGTAGCCTTGCAGGTCCTGCCCCACAGTGGCCAGCAGTTGTTTGAAGGCTTGCTCGCGATTCATTCAGCGGCTCCGGTGATATTGCTCCACCAGGTCGGCCAGCCGGGCGGCGTCGAAGCGCACTTCGCCGCGCGCCAGCGCGGCGCGCACTTCTTCCACCCGTTTCATGTCGATATCCGGCAGCGCGCGCAGCTCCGCCACCGCCGGCGCCATGTCCTGGCTCGCGGCGGGCGTGGCGACGGCCGCGGGCGCGCGGGCCGGCGTTTCCGCGGCGGCGCTCTGGCCGCCGACCGCCAGTTCGCGGCGTTGCGACGAGGTCGAGTTGATTTGCATAGTTTGAAATCCGTCTGGGTTGGCTGTGCGAGCGGCTGGGGCGCTTGATGCCGCGTTGCGCGGCCGCTCGGGGCGGGCTTTGCGGCCCGCCCTCACCCCTTCAAGGCGACAGTCTGGAAAAAAACTTAAAAATTTACCGGTAACATTTTCAGAACGACAATGCGGCGGTTTTCCAGACGGATATATCGGCCAAACACCAGTTCCTTCAGGATGCGCGCCACCATCTCGCGGGAAGAGCCGATCTGGTCGGCGATTTCCTGCTGGGTCAGCTGCTTTTTCAGCACCATCTCGTCGCCGTCCTGCTCTTCCAGCATTTGATTGATCAGGATGCGCACGCGGCCGTACACGTCCATCAGCGCCAGGTTCTTGGCCTTGTTGGACATGCGGCGCACCACTTGCACCAGATGGCACATGATGCGGGTGCGGGCCTCCGGGCTGTGCGGCAGGCCGTCTTCGGTGTCGAAAAGCTGCATCAGGCTCTCGCGGCTGAACACCAGCAGGTGGCTGTCCTCGTCCGCCGCGCAATTAGAGCTGCGCTCGCCGCTGTCGATGAAGCCGACCATGCCGATCAGCTCTCCGGAGGCGCAGATTTGCAGAATATATTTTTTGCTGAGCCCATCCGAAACAAAGACTTGCATGCAGCCGCTGGCCAGCAGGTAGACCTCGTTGGCGCTGTCGCCTTCGTTGTACAGCACCTCGCCCTTGCTCAAGCGGCGGCTTTCGGCCAGCTCCAGCGCTTTGTCCAGCTTGTCATTGTCCAGATGTCCGAACAAATGTGTGCCTCTTAACAAGGCTTTGATATTGTGGTTTTCATTCATGACCACGTCGTCCCCGATAGTCTTGCGATTGAATCGACTTTCCCGCAGATGTTTGCCGCCTTTTGGCGTCTTTTTTTGTCAACATCATCCGAGTCTTTCGCTCGAATTTTTATTAATCAGGTGCGGATTATAATATTAGCGGTTAACAAAAGTGTGAAAAAACACACATAAAAAAAGCCTGAAACGAATCAGGCTTTTGTTTCGAACCCAAAAAAATAAAAGTTCATCGGGTAGTTAGGCTATCTTGCAGCGCGCTATCCAGATCGGATTTCTGTAGTGGCGAACTTACAACACTGGCCTCGCGATTGCCGCTCTGCCCCGGCGGCCCGAACATGGCCACCACCGCCTGCGCTTGCTTGCTGGTCATCACCAAGAGCTCGATGCGGCGGTTGTAAGCGGCCAAGGGATGCGCGGCGTCCAGCGGCGCCCGGTCCGCCATGCCCACCACTTGCAGGATGCCCGCGGCGTTCATGCCGCCTTCCAGCAAGTGCAGCCGCGCCGCCATCGCGCGGTTGCTGGACAAGCCCCAGTTCGAAAACGAACCGAAGCCGGCGGTGCGGTATTGCGCGGCGTCCGTATGTCCGACAATCAGCAATTGATTGTCGATATGGCTGAACATATCGCCCATTTCATGCAGCAGCCGCTTGAAGCGCGGCTCTACGATGGCGCTGCCGCGCTCGAACATGCCCTGATTGTCGGTATCGTGCAGCATCACCCGTAAACCATAAGGCGTGACCACGGTCTGCAGATTGCTTGCCAAGCCGGCGTCCTGGCTCATTTTGGCCAGCAAGCCGGCCAGCTTTTCCAGGTCCGCCACGCTGTCCAGGCTGCGCTGACCTTGGCCGTCGAAGGTCTTTTTGGCCACCTTGTTGCTCTCCTGCAGCATGGAGTCCGCCTTGGTGGTGGTGGTGGGCTGGCCCGGAATCGGATCGCGCGGGATCAGGCTGCCCGGCGGGGTACCGGTGTGTTCGATGCTGCGCGAGCCGCCTGCCTTCAGCGGGCTGCCACCGCCCGCGGTCAGCAATTGCTGCAGGTTTTCCTGATCGCGCGCGGCCAGCACCCACAACACCAGGAACAAGCACATCAGCGCCAGCACGAAGTCAGCGAACGCCACTTTCCAGGCGCCGCCGTGCCCTTCGGAATCCTGGCGGCGCGACACCTTCTTGATCACCGCGGCTTCATGCTCGCGATTGGGTTTATTCGCCATGCCCGCCATCCGATTAGTTCACGCCTTCCAGCGCGTTGATCCAGGTTTCCAGCTGAGAGAAGCTGGGCTTGGTGTTCAGTTGCACCAGGCGGCGGCCGGCGTCGATGGCCAGCAGCGGCGGCTTGCCGGATACGTGGGTGGTCAGCACCACTTTCACCGATTCGTAGTTGGACAGCTCCTGTTTGACCAGCTGGTGCATCATGTTGGACAGCGGGTCCAGCACGCCGTAGCAGAAGAAGATGCCGATGAAGGTGCCCACCATGGCGGCGGCCACTTTCTCGCTGATCTCGCCCGCGGTGGCGCCCTGGCTGACGCTGTTCATCGCCATCACGATGCCCAGCACCGCGGCCAGGATGCCGAAGCCCGGCATCGCCTCGGCGATCTTGTGCAGCGACTTGGATGGCTGGTTCAGTTCTTCATGAATCGCGTCCAGTTCCTGATCCAGCACGCTTTCCAGTTCGTGGGCGTTGATCTTGCCCATCGCCATCAGCCGGAAGTTGTCCACGATGAAGGCCAGCAGCTTGGGTTCCTCCAGCACCAGCGGGTAGCGATTGAACAAGGGGCTTTGACGCGGGGCCTCCACGTGTTCGTCCAGCGCTTTCAGGCCCTGGCTGGCGGTAATCAGCAATTCGTACATCAGCAGCAGCAGCTGGCGCTGGAATTCCGCGTCGTATTTCTTGCGCATGCCGACGCGTTTGATCTGGCCGCCCATTTCCGTGAGCACGTGCTGCGGGTTGCCCAGCACGATGGCGCCGACGGCGGCGCCGCAAATGATCAGCAGCTCCACCGGCTGCCAGATCACCGACATGATGCCGCCATGCAGCATGAAGCCGCCAAAGACACAAACCAGCACGATCAGAATGCCGAATAATTGCTGCATGTTTTCTTTCCTCGGACTCAGGCCGCTTGTAGGCGAGCCTGCATTTTTTTGAGAGCGCTCTTGTTGATCTGGCAGACGCGGGCTTCGGTCAGCGCCAGCACCGCCGCGATCTCCTTGAGACTCAGTTCAAATTCGTAATACAGCTGGATCACTTGCTGCTCGCGCGGGTTCAGCGCCTGCAAGGCCACGGTCAACGCGTTTTTCAGCGCCAGCCGCCGCTCCGGATTGTCTTCCGCCGCCGGCTCCAGCCCCTGGGCCATCAGTTCGTCGAAGCTGGACAGCGCTTCGGCGTTGTCCGCCAGCAGCGCTTCCTGATAGGCCTCGGCGCTGAGTCCCAACAGCTGCATCGCCTCCGCCTCGCTGGGTTCGCGCCCCAGCTTGCGGCTGAGCAGGCGCAGGCCGTCGCGCACGCGGTGCGCTTCCTGCCGCACCGAGCGCGGCCGCCAGTCCAGCCGGCGCAGTTCGTCGAGAATGGCGCCGCGGATGCGCAAAATGGCGAAGCCGGCGAACTTGTCGTCCGGCTCGCCATAGCGGCGCAGGCTCTCCAGCAAGGCCATCAGCCCCACCTGCTCCATATCTTCGCGGTCAAACACGCCGCCGGCCTGGGACGACAGCTGACGCGCCACCCGCTTGACCAGGTGGGCGTACTGGCGCAGCGCCTCGGCTTCGCCGCCGGCGCTGACCGGGGCCTCGTCGTAACAGGCGTACATAGGGGCTTACTCGATGATCAACTTGCTAACCATCACCTCGCTGAACGGCGCGTCGCGGCGCTCGCGCAGGAAGCCGCCGGCATAGGCCTTGGCCAGCAAGCGCTGGTAGTCGTCTATGCTCATCGCCAGCGCCTTGTCCGCAGGCAACTCCGAGAGCGCGCGCACCGCGATGCTTTTCAGGAAGGGCAGTTGGGCCTTGACTTCGGACTCCTGCTTTTCATTGCTGCGGAACACTAGGTCCACCGCCATGAAGCGGGTGGCGGATTCCCCGCCGCGCAGCATTACGATCACCTTGTCCATGCTGACGAAGCGCGCATCCGGCGCCGCCGCCGGCTTGGGCGCCGCCGCGGCCTGCGGCGCGCGGGCGCTCAGCCACCACCAAGCGCCGCCGCCGGCGGCCAAAGCCGCCGCGATGGCCACGATCAAAATCACTACGATGTTTCTGTTCATGCTTGTGCTTCCGCTGCTCAGCTCTGGCCCAGCCAGAAGCCTTGTCCATCACCCTGCCCCGCTTCCGCCAGCGCCCGGCCCGGCGCGCGTTGCGGCTGCTGTTGCCCCTGGCGTTCCTGACGCTGCTGGCCGTGGCCGCCCTGCCCCGGCGCGCCTTCGCGCACGTCCACCGCCACCTGCGTGTATTGGCGGTTGGACAGATCCTGGCGCAGCGCGTCGCCGATGGCTTGCAGCTGCCGCACCACTTCACCGTGCGAGGCGGTCAACTGCACTTGCAGCGCGCCGGCTTCGTGACGGATGGAAATTTCCAGGGAGCCCAGCGACGGCGGGTCCAGGCGAATCAGGGCGCGGTCCATGCCGTGGCTGCTTTGCACTTGCAGACGTTCGCCCAGCGCGGCGCTGAGTTTGTCGCCCCACTTGGCCGGCTGCTCCGCCGGCAGCTTGATCGGCGCCCATTCCGGCAGCGGCGCGCCGGCCTTGTCCTGCGGCTGCGGCGCAATGGCGGCCAATAGCGGCGAAGCGGGTTGCGCCGGCGTCGGGAGTTCGCGGCCGGCCTGGGCCTCGCCGGCAGGCTTGGCCGGCAACGGCGCCAGGGTGTTGATCGCGGCGGACAAGGCGTCCGACGGCATCGCCGCCTCTGCGGTTTGACGCGACGTCGCCGCCGTGGCGACGCGCGCGGCCGCATCCACGCCGGCTTGCGCCGGCGCTCCGGCCTGAGGCGCAAGGGCCGGCGGCTGCGACGCTGCCGGCATCAGCGGCAGAGGCTGCGCGACGAGGACGCCGGGCTGCGCGGCCGGCTTCTCCGCCTTGGCTTCGTCGCCCGCGGGGGCCTCGGCGTCGGCGTCGACCGCCGGCGCGGCGCTTTGCCCGTCCATCAGGCTGGCCAGCAAGGCGCTGGCGAAATCGCCGCCGGAATCCGGCGCCGCCGCGTTCGGGTCCAGCAAGGGATCGGCCGGCGCGGCGTCGGCGGACGTTGACGCGCCGCCGGCAAGAAGATTGGGGGGCAAGGATACGTTCATGCTTGATTCCAGTCGCTGACTTCGGCGTAGGCGATTTGCGCTTCGCGCTGATGGCTCAGCGCGGCGATTTTTTCTTGCAGTTCCGCGGAGTCGGCGCGGCAGACCTCCAGCGCGTCGCGGTAGGCGGCGCGCAAGACGGCGCGCGCGGCCGCGTCCAGCGCCTGAGGCTGGGTGCGCAGCAGTTCCGCCAATAGTTGGTCCAGCGCGGCCAGGCGTTCCCAGTCGCGCTCGGCGCAGGCGCGGCGGATGGCGGCTTCCAGCGCGGCCGGCTCAGGCGGCTTCATGCTGGTCCCGCACGCCAATCCAACCGCCCTTGAGCTTGATCAGCAGCTGCTCGGCCTCGTCCAGCGCCGCCACGTCCAAGTTCACGCTGGCGTGGTAGAGCCGGTAGGCGCAGTAGTCGTAAAGCCGCGCCAGATTGGTGACCACCTCGCCGCCGGAGTCGAAGTCCAGCGCGCTGGACAGGCCGTTGAGGATGTTGATGCACTTGCTGATGCTCTCGCCCTTTTGCTCGTAGCGCTGGTTTTCCAGATGGCCGCGCGCGCGCGCCATTTCTTCCAGAAGGCCGTCGAACAGCACCAGCACCAACTGCACCGGCGAGGCGGAGTGGGTCTGCGCTTCCAGATTGACCGCGTGATAGCTGCGGTAGGCGTCGTAATCCACGTTGTCGTGCTCCTGTTCTAAATCAATAGGCGGGAGGTTGTCCCTCCCGCCGAATTCAATGCGGCCAAGCCAATCCGGCGACGGATTCAGAGCCTATTCACAATCTCGCGCATGCTTAGAAAGACAGCATGTCCACCGTCTTCTGCATGTCTTCCTGCATCTTCTGCAGCTGGGTGAACTGCGTCAGGTATCGCTTGTAGCTCTGGTCGTACTGGGCTTTCAGCCGCGTCTGGCGGCTGTCCAGGTCTTTCTGGATGCGCGCCTCGGAGTCCTTGCGCAGCTTGAGCAGGCCGCTGCTGCCGTTCAGCCATTTGTCCAGGTAGTCGCTGCTTTGCTTGACCACGCCGTTCTTGTTGTCGCCGTTGACGAAACGGTCCAGCGCGTCCGGCTTGTCCTTCAGCGTTTCGTTCAGTTTCTTGCTGTCCAGGCTCAAGCTGCCGTCGCGGTTGGCCTTGATGCCCAGCTGGTTCAAAGTGATGCCGTCATAGGGCTGACGCAGCAGGCTGTTGATGCCGTCTTTCAAACTGCGGATGCCGGAGTCGCTGGCGAAGGGACCGCCGGCCTTGCCTTCCTTGCCCGGCGCGGACAGGTCGGCGATGGCGCTGGCCAGCTTGTTGTAGCTGTCGACAAAGCCTTGCACATTGCTCACGGTGTCGGCGTCGTTGCGCGATACCGATAGCTGCAACGGGGTGTCGCCCGGCTTCATCGCCTTGCTGATGGTCAGGCTGACGCCGTCTATGCTTTCGAAGGTGTTGGACGCCTGCTTCATTTGCACGCCGGTGTCCTTATTGCCCAGCCAGACGATGGCGTCCTGACCCTTGGTCAGTTCCTTGGGATTGGCCAGGCCGGTCTTGAGGCCGGCGTCGCTGACCTGGCTCAGGTCCAGCGTGATGGCGCCGCTCTCGCCGGTCTTGCCGGAGGACATCACCAGCTGGCTGGTGCCGCCGTTGTTCAACACCATGGCGTTGACCTTGCCGCTGTTGCCGCTGGCGCGGTTGATGGCCAAGGCCAGTTCCGACGGGGACAGATTGCCGTCGCCGTCGCGGTCCGCGCTGCTGAGGTCCACTTCAAAGCTGTCGCTGCCCTGGCGGATGGTGATCTTGTCGCCGGCTTGAGCCTTGGCGCCGGACAGGCTGCCAAAAGACATCTGATGGGCGGTGGCCACTTGTTCGATGAACAGCGAGTAGTTGCCCGGCTGGGCGTTGCCCTTGGCGCTGACGCTGCCGAAGCCTTCCTGACTGATGCTGGCGTTCATCGCAACCAGGCTTTTCTTGCTGGTGATGCCGGACAGCGCGCTGCGATAGTCCTGCAAGGCTTTTTGCAGCTTGTTCAGCGCGTCGCCGCGCGCCTGCGCCGCCTTGTTCTGGGTGTCCAGCTGGTTCTGGGCGTCTTGCAGGTACAGGCTGGCGGCGTTTTGAGCCAGCGCCGAGGGCGGAGTCTTGCTGAAATCGATAGCCATTTGGAATCCTTTCGCTGTGCGCGGGCCGGATCGGCGTCCGGGCGGAAGATGGATGGTAGTGACTGTTCAGTGCGACCGCCGTCCGGCTTTTCTTGAGCCGCCGTGAATAATCACGCTCCCCGCAGCCAGGCTTGCCCGGCCAGTTCATCGGTTTGTTTCTGTTCTTTCTTCAGCCGCAGACGCAGCAGGCTTTCCGCCGCCTGATCGCGCACCTGGACCATCACTTCCCGGCGCAGGCTGGCTTGCAGCAGCGCGCGCTGACTGACGGCGGCGTCCGCCTCGGCCAGTTGCAGATCCTGCTGCTGCGAGGCCATCAGCCCCAGCAGCGCGCCCTTGTAGTCGGCGCAATTGCGCGCCAAAGCCGGATGGCCGGCGTCGGCGCTGGCGCCGCTCTGCCCGCACAGCTCGCCCATGCGCAAAATGTTGCGGCGGTAGCGTTCCTGCAACTGGCGCTTGCCTTCCACCTCGCTTTGCAGGCGGTCCACATCCTGTTGCCGCAATTGGACCATCAGGCCCAGGCGGCGCACGTCTTCGGGCTGGTTCATGTCGCTATCATCTCCATCAAACCGTTCCGGCTGTCTTCATAGCTCGCGGCCTCGGCCGCGCCCTGGCGCAGGAAAGCCTCCAGCCGGGGCATCAGCCGCACCGCGCGGTCGGTTTCGGCGTCTGCGCCGGCCACATAGCCGCCCAAGGGAATCAGGCTGCGCACTTCCTGGTAGCGGGACCAGGCGCCGCGCGCGCCGCGCGCCGCCTCCGCGTGTTCCGCCTCGGTGAGCTGGCTCATGCAGCGGCTGACCGAGCGGCCGATGTCGATGGCCGGATAGTGGCCGCGCTCGGCCAGTTCGCGCGACAGCACGATGTGGCCGTCCAGAATGGCCCGCGCGGTGTCCACCACCGGGTCTTGCTGGTCGTCGCCCTCGGCCAGCACGGTGTAGATGGCGCTCATGCTGCCTGCCCCGCCCTCGCCGTTGCCGGCGCTCTCCGCCAGCGAGGGCAAGAGGCCGAACACCGAGGGCGGATAGCCTCGGGTGGCCGGCGGCTCGCCCAGCGCCAGCGCCACTTCGCGCTGCGCCATCGCATAGCGGGTCAGCGAATCCACCAGCAGCAGCACATTGCGGCCCTGGTCGCGAAAGTGGGCGGCGATGGTGTGGGTCAGTTCGGTGGCCTTGAGCCGCATCAGCGGCGATTCGTCGGCCGGCGCCACCACCAGCACCGCCTTGGCCAGGCCGGCTTCGCCCAGCGAGTGCTCGACGAACTCCCGCACTTCGCGGCCGCGCTCGCCGATCAGGCCCACCACCACCACGTCGGCCTCGGTATGGCGGGTGATCATGCCCAGCAAGACGCTCTTGCCGACGCCGGAGCCGGCGAACAGGCCGACGCGCTGGCCGCGCCCAATGGTGAGCAGGCTGTTGATCGCGCGCACGCCCACATCCAGCGGCGCGGACACCGGTTGTTTCTTCAAAGGATTGACCTGCGGCGGATGGGCGGCCAGCGGCTGTTCGCCGCCCAGGCGGCCCAGGCCGTCCAGCGGCTCGCCCAGACCGTTGACGATGCGGCCCAGCCAGGACGGGCCTATCATCAGGCCGCCGCCGTCTGCGGCCGGCAACACCCGCGCGCCGGTGGTCAGGCCCACCGGTTTCTTGAACGGCATCAGATAGGAGACTTCGCGCTTGAAGCCCACCACCTGGGCTTGCAGCCAACCGCCGCCGGTGGTTTCAATCACGCAGCGCTGGCCGGTTTCCAACGGGCAGCCTACGCTTTCCAGCAGCAGGCCGGACGCGCCCACCAGGCGGCCGCTGACGGTGGCCACCGGCACCTCCGGCAATTCCAGTCGTCCCAGCGCCTGACGCAACATGGCTTAAGCCTCCGCCTGTTCCGCCGCCGGCTCGACGGCGTCGCTTTGCAATTGTTCGCGCACGGTGGCGATGCAGGCTTCCAGCCGCTGCTGGCAGCCGGCGTCGGCCTCGGATTCCGGCGTGCGGATTCGGCACTCGCCGTGCGGCAGTTGCGCGTCGGCCACCAAACGCCAGCGCGCGGCCCGCTCCGGCGCCAGTTCGCGGATGCGCTGGCACTCCTCGGCGTTGAGCAGGATTTCCACCTCGTCCTGCTGGTATTGACCCGGCGGCAAGGCGGCCAGGGTTTCGTCCACCAGGTCGAGGATCTGCACCGGCTTGAGCGCCAACTCGCAGCGGATGACCTGGCGCGCCACTTTGGCCACCAGTTCCACCACTTCGTCGCGCATCGCCGCCTGGTACTCCTCGCTGACGCGGCGCAGCTCGGCCAGCGCGGCTTCCAGCGGCCGGCCCAGATCGGCCAGTTCCGCCCGGGCTTCGCGGCGCGCCGCCGCCAGCCCTTCCTGGCGGCCCCGTTCCAGGCCCGCGGCGTAGCCGGCCTCTCGGCCGGCGGCTTCGCCGCTGGCCAGGCCTTCGTTGTAACCGGCGTCCATGCCCTGACGGAAACCATCGGCGGCGGAGGCCTGGATCTGGGCGGAATCCTGCGCGTCCAGCGGCAGGTCCAGCGCGCTGTGGATCAGCGGCGGGAAGCGGAAGGGGCGCCAGGCCTTCACTCGACCACTTCCTCGGGGAACAGCTGCAGGTCGATTTCGCCGGCCTGAGCCAGCTGTTTGACCTGGGCCATGATGTCCGCGCGCACTTCTTCCACGCGGCTGAGCGGCACCGGGCCGGAGCGGCGCATCATGGCGTCGAAGTTCTGCGCCTGACGGCGCGGCATGGTCTGGACGATGGCTTCGCGCACCGCCGGCTCCGCGCCCTTGAGCGCGATGGCCCATTGCTCCAGCGGAATGTCTTCGCTGATGCGCATCAGCACGGCTTCGGTCTGGCGCGACAGGATGAAGAAGTCGTACATGCGGGTTTCGATTTCCTCGACGATGTCCGGATCGTGGGCGCGCAGCAGTTCCATCATGCGCTGGCGGTCGCCCGGCAGGCGGTTGAGGATGTCGGCGGTCTGCTGCATGCCTTCCACCGCGGTGCTCTGGGTGTGCAGGCTTTCCAGACAGCGGTTGACCAGTTCTTCCAGTTCTTCCAAGAGCTCGCGGTCCACGTCCTTGAGCCGGGCCACGTTGACCAGCACGCTGTCGCGGCTGTCCGCCGGCAGCGCGTCCACCACCTGGCCGGCCAGCGCCGGCGGCAGGAAGGCGAGGAACACCGCCTGCATGCGCACGTGTTCTCCGGCGATGCGGTCCGCCAGCCATTGCGGCGACACCCATTGCAGCCGCGCCATCTTGGGCCGGATGGCGTCGCCGTAGATGGTGTCCAGCACGCTGTTGGCGATGTCGCTGCCCAGCGCCAGGTCCAGCGAGCGCTTGAGGAAGGCGCGGCTGGCGCCGTGCACCCCGCTCTGCTCGCGGTATTCGTCGAAGAATTTCTGAATCGTGGTCTTGACCGCGTCCACCTTGATGCCGCTCATGCCGGACATCGCCTGGGTCACTTGCAGCAGTTCTTCGCGGCTCAGACAGCGCAGCACGGCGGCGGCGGGCTCTTCGCCCATGCACAACAGCAGCACGGCGGCCTGCTCGATGGTGTTCATCGCATCTGCGGCGGGCGCGGCGGCGGCCGGCGGCAGGGCCGGCGCTACGGCGTTATTGGTTTCGTCCATTTTTCTGCACCCATTGTTTGACGACTTCGGCGACGCGTTCCGGCTCTTTGGCGGCCAAGCCCTTCAGATGGTCCACCAGCACATCGACGCTGGAGCCGGCCGGCGGCAGATCGTAGTTTTCCAGCAGCGGCACCACCGGGCTTCCGCCTGCGCCGGCCGCGGCGGCCAAGGCCGCCGGTTGCGGCGCGGAGGACAGCTGAGCCTGACGCGCGGCGCGCAGATCGGCGCCGTCCATCAACGGATCGGATTTCAATTCCAGCGCTTCCGGCTGCTGGTATTCGCGCAGTTGGCGGTCGGTCAGCTGGCGCAGCATCTTCAGCAGCGGACGCGCCAGCAACAGGTAGGCCAGCAGCACACCGAAGGCGTAGACGGCCCAGCGCGCGGCTTCGAACCAGGTGTCTTGCTGCATCCAGATCGGCTCCGGCTCGGACAGCGCGGAGAAGTTGAGCGTGGACACCGCCAGGGTGTCGCCGCGCTCGGCGTGGATGCCCAGGCCGTTGCGCAGCACCTTGTCCACATTGGCCAGCTCGGCCGGCTTCCAGCCGCCCTTGGCCGGCGCGGCGGCCTGGTTCAACACCACGGCCACGCTCAGGCGGCGCAGCGTGCCGCGCGCCTTCTTGATCTGGGTGACGCTGCGGTCGTAAGCGTATTGGCGGGTGACGGCGTTCTTGCTGTTGCCGGCTTTTTCCGAGGCGGAGCCGGAGGCGTCGGTGTTGACCGGACGGTTGCTCAGCGAGCCGGGCACGCCCAAGGCCATTTTCTCGGTGGAGGTTTCCTCGCGGGAGGCCTCGTTGGTGACCTTGGGCGCTTCGCCGTATTTCTCGCGGGTTTCCTCTACGCGGTCGTTGTCCACGTCGGCGGTGACGCTCACCTTGAAATTGTCCTTGCCCAACACCGGGGTCAGCAGGTCGCGAACGTTTTGCAGCGCTTCCTCGCGGAAGCGGCGCGCGGCGTCGCTCTCATTGCCCCCCAGCATGCCGTCGTCGCTCAAGTCCACGCGGGAAGACAGCAGATTGCCTGCCTGGTCCACCAGAGTGACCTGAGACGGCGACAGCGTGGACACGCTGCCGGCCACCAGCTTGATCACCGCGGCCACTTGCTCGTTGTTCAGTTGCTGGCCGGGCTTGAGGGTCACCACCACCGAGGCGGAGCCCTTGTCGTTGGCGGCGCCGACGAAGGACGTGGCGCGCGGCAGCGACAGATGCACGCGCGCCGCGGACACCGGCTCCAGCGCCAGAATGCTTTGCACCAGTTCGCCTTCCAGTCCGCGGCGGAAACGCACGTCCTGCACAAACTGGCTGACGCCCAGCGGGTCGTTCTTGTCCAACAACTCCAGGCCGGACGGCAGCTGCGCCACCACGCCCTTGGCCGCCAGCTGCATGCGCACGCGGCCCAGCTGGCTGTCCGGCACCAACACCTGGCCGGTTTGCGGATGGATGCGATAAGGGATTTTTTCGGCGTCGAGCACCGCCATCATGTCGGCGGCCACCACTTTTTCCTGTGCGCCGAACACCGGCTTGTAGCTGGCGTCGTCGCGCCACAGCCACAGGCTGATCATGACGGTGACGCCTATGGCCAGCGCGACGATGGGCAGCGCCAGGCGCAAGGAGTGTCCGGAAACGGGCCAACGGCCGCCCAGACGGGTTTGCACGGCCGCGACGCCGCTGCGAAAACGATTCAACACGGGCATGGTCCTCGCGGCTTACAGCTGCATCTTGATCAAGTCGTCCACGGCGCCCACTACCTTATTGCGCACTTGCATCAGCATGGAGAACGACAGGCTGGCTTCCTGGCTCATCAGCATGGCGCCGACCAGGTCGTCGCTTTTGCCACTGTCCACGTCGGCCATTTTTTCGGAAGCCGCGCGGTTCTGCGCGTCCACGTCGCGGATGGCCGCGCCCATGGCGTCGGAGAAGCTGGCTGTGGTGGCGGGTTCTTCGCTGTGCTGCGGCGGCGCAATCGGCGCGCTGCGCGCCATCCCGGCCATTTCGCCGAGCATCTGCTTGCGGTCGGCATGAATCATCAAACCCAGGTTGGTCGCCATCGGAAATCCTTGTCGGGCGGAGCCCGTTATTATTGAGTGGCCAATCAAGGCCGGTTTCACGTCTGCGGCCCGCCGCCCTGCGGCGGCGAGCGTATCGAAGCGGCAGCCCCGAGATGAGGACTTGCAACCATGCCATCATCCTGACGCCAGGATACGAGCGGCGATTTTAAACTTTATGCTTAAACCAACAGCCGTGAATTTTCACAAAGTGTGACGTGAATTTTCCCCCTTTACCCAGCGGCGGCAGCCAGTAAGATGCACACTCCATAAGGTTTAGCCTGCCGTTTGCCTCCGTCCGCGAGCCGCGAATTTAGTACCTTCTAGTACATTTCGCATCCGGCGTCGCAGAAGGCCGGCCTTGATGTACACCAGGCCGCCGCGGCTTAAGAACCGCGCCCTTTCCGTCGCTCGCGCGCGCCGGCCGGGCGCGCAGACGCCGGCGGCGCCACGCCCACGCCTTCACCGAGAATCGAGATGCCAAGAGCCAGAATCATTTCGCAGCATGACGGCGCCCAGTTGCCGGCTCTCGACCTGCGCACGCTGGGACGGCCGTTCCATCTGCTGCCTGTCTTCGGCAAAGCGCTGCAAGAAGAGCTGGCGGATTTCCTGCAGCAAGAGCTGAACCGCCGCTACCACGCGCGCTTCCATATCCGCGCGCTTGAGCAGGCGCAGCCGGCCGCCGACGAGCGCCGCTGGCTGTGGCACGCGCTGGACGGCTGCCAGCTGGGCAGCCATATCGAACGGCCGCTGTTGCTGCGCTTGCTGGATTACCGCTTCGGCGCGCCGGCAACGCAGCCGGACGCCGACGCCGGCGCGCCGGCGGAAACCGAAACCGAGCGCCGCTTGGCGCGCAGCCTGGCCGAGCGCTTGCTGCCCCGCCTGCTGCAATGCGTATTGCGGCTGGACCGTCAGGCCGGCGGCCTGCCGCCCGGCCCCGCCGACTGCGCGCTGCTGCCCTTCGTGCCGCCCGGCACCGGGGTCTGGGAAATCCGCCTGGACATCGGCGACGGCGAACACGCCGTCGGCGCGCTGCGTCTGCAATTGGACGCCGCCTGCTTCGAACGTCTGCTGAAAAACCTGTCCGGCCGCCGCGACAGCGCCGACGCCCAAGCCGCGCCGGCGGAAACCTTCCGCGACCGGCTACGGGTGCGCTTGCAAGCGCGCTTGCTGGACCGCGAAATGGCGCTGGGCGACATCATGGACCTGCGCCCCGGCAGCGTGCTGCCGGTGACGCTGCAGGCCAGAAGCGAAGTGCTGGTCGGCGCTTCGCGGCTGTTCGAGGCCGAGGTAGCCGAGCAGCACGGCAAGCTGTGCCTGACCGGCTTTGTCGTCAGCGAATAACTCTACAAACACAGAACAAGCAAGGATGAGCATGGACTTGAACGACGATTTCGATCTGGGCGGCGTGCTGGACGGCCTGGACGGCCAAAACGACGCGGACGCCAAGCCGGCAGACGACGGCGCGGCGCGGCGGCCGCAGCGCGACATGACCCAGTTCCTGCGCAAGATCCCGGTCCGGCTGACGCTGGAAGTGGGCGGCGCCGACATCTCGCTGGCCGATCTGGTCAATATCGAGAACGGTTCGGTGGTGGAGCTGGACAAGCTGGCCGGCGAACCGCTGGACATCAAGGTCAACGGCACCGTGATCGGCCGCGGCGAGGTGGTGGTGGCCGGCGAGAACTACGGCCTGCGGGTGGTGGAGCTCAACGATCTGGAACTGGACAGCCTGACCTGATGGAAGCCTTGAAGAAGCTGCGCCCGCTGCTGCAACCCAGCCTCATCGCTGCGGGGCTTTGGGCGCTGGCCACCACCTGTCAGGCCGAACCGCTGAAACTGCTGTCGGCCAACGCCGGCGGCACGCCGGTGGATTTCACCATCAAGACCCAGATCCTGATCCTGATGACCCTGCTCGGGCTCTTGCCCGTGCTGGTGCTGATGATGACCAGCTTCACCCGCTTCATCATCGTGCTCTCGCTGCTGCGCCAGGCGCTGGGCCTGCAACAGGGCCTGCCCAACCGCATCGTCACCGGCGTGTCCTTGATCCTGACCCTGCTGGTGATGCGGCCGGTGGGGCTGGAGGTGTGGAACCAGGCCTTGCAGCCCTTCGATCAGGACAAGATCACCATGCAGCAGGCGCTGGAGATCGCGCAGAAGCCCATCAGCCGCTTCATGCTGGCGCAAACCAGCAAAACCGCGCTGGCGCAGATCGCCAGGCTGTCCGGCGAGGAAAAGATCAGCAATCCGCAGGATCACGCCTTCGCGGTCAAGCTCGCGGCCTTCGTGCTGTCGGAATTGAAAACCGCGTTCCAGATCGGCTGCATGCTGTTCATCCCCTTCCTGGTGATAGACCTGGTGGTGTCCAGCGTGCTGATGGCGATGGGCATGATGATGCTGTCGCCGCTGGTGATTTCGCTGCCGCTCAAGCTGCTGCTGTTCGTGCTGGTGGACGGCTGGTCGCTGACGGTGAACACCCTGGTCACCTCGATACAGGCTTATTGAGCGCGCTTTTGAGAATGGACTTGCCATGCTGACCCCCGACATCGCCGTCGACATCGTCAACGACAGCTTGCGCGTCGTCGTCACCCTGGTGGTGCTGCTGATCCTGCCCAGCCTGATCGTCGGCGTCATCGTCAGCCTGATTCAGGCCGCCACCCAGATCAACGAGCAGACGCTGTCCTTCCTGCCGCGGCTGCTGGTGACCCTGCTGACCATCGCCATCGCCGGCCACTGGATCACCGGTTTTCTGATGGATTTCTGCGTGGCGATGTTCCAGCGCGCCGCCGGTTTGGTCGGATAGCCGTGACCGGCCTCTACGCCCAACTGCTGGAGTTGATTCCGGCCTTCTGGTGGCCGTTTTGCCGGCTGATGGCCGCCTTCAGCGTCGCGCCCTTCATCGGCGAGGGCATGGTGCCGGTGCGGGTGCGCATCGGCCTGGCGCTGGCGCTGTCCGCCGCCACGCTGCCGGCCACCCTGCCGCTGCCCAAGCTGGACCTGTTCTCGCTGGCCGGCGTCGCCGCCAGCATCGAGCAGGCGGTGATCGGCCTCGTCTTCGGCCTCGCCTTTCAGCTGGTGCTGGCCGTGCTGGCCGTGCTCGGCTTCCTGGTGTCCTCGCAGATGGCGCTGTCCATGGCGGTGATGAACGACCCTGGCAACGGCAACTCCTCCGACGTGGTGTCCAGCCTGCTCTACCTGCTGGGCGCCATGATCTTCTTCTCGCTGGACGGCCATTTGCTGCTGATCCAGGTGGTTTACGCCAGCTTCCAGGCCTGGCCGGTGGGCGGCGGCGTGCCGGCGGCCTCGCTGTCCATGCTGGCCGGCGGCGTGGCCTGGGTGCTGTCCGCCGCCATGCTGCTGGCGCTGCCGGCGGTGTTCGCCACCTTTGTGGTGCAGGCCGGCGTCGGCATGATCAACCGGGTGGCGCCGTCGCTGAACCTGTTTTCGCTGGGCTTCCCGCTGATTACTCTGTTCGGCCTGGGCACGCTGGGCCTGGTGGCGCGCTTCATCCCGCAGCAATACCTGAACCTGAACGAACAGATGCTGCGCCTGCTGGGCGGCATGCTGAGGGCCGGTCATGGCTGAGGGGCGCGGCGGCGATAAAACCGAAAAGGCCACGCCGCACAAGCTGCGGCAGGCGCGCAAGCAAGGCCAGGTGCCGCGCTCGCGCGATCTGGCCGCCGCGCTGGGCCTGCTGTTGGCGCTGAAACTGGCTTTCTGGATGATGCCGCAGTGGCTGGACGAGTTCCGGCAACTGTTCGCCCTGGCCTTCGCCCCGCTCTCTGGCAGCGGCGCGCTGGACAACAGCTGGTCCAAGCTGTTTGCCGGCACCTTGCTGCTGCTGGTCAAGATGGTGCTGCCGCTGGCGGTGATTCCGCTGTGCATGATCGTGGTTTCGCTCTACCCCGGCGGCTGGGTCTTCAGCTTCAACCATCTGCAGCCCAAGCTGGAGCGCTTCAACCCGCTGGCCCATTTCGGCCGCATCGCCTCGGCGCGCCACGCCAGCGAAATCGGCAAATCCATCGCCAAGGCGCTGCTGCTGGGCTGGGTGCTGTACCGGCTGAGCCAGAGCGCGCTGGAGGATTTTTTCGCCCTGCAGGGCGCGCCCTTCGCCACCGCGCTGGCCGGCAGCGCGGAGCTGCTGATCAACGCCTTGCTGACGCTGACCGCGGTGTTCATGTTGTTCGCGCTGATCGACCTGCCGCTGCAGATCCTGCTGTTCATGAAGCAGCAGAAGATGAGCAAGCAGGAGATCAAGGAAGAGTACAAAAGCACCGAGGGCCGGCCGGAGATCAAGCAGCGCATCCGGCAGATCCAGATGCAGATGGCCCAGCGCGGCGTGCGCAAGGCCGTGCCCACCGCGGACGTGGTCATCGTCAACCCGGAGCACTACGCGGTGGCGTTGAAATACGATGAGGAACGCGCCGAAGCGCCGTTCATCATCGCCAAGGGCCTGGACGAGATGGCGCTCTACATCCGTCAGGTGGCTCAGGAGCACCAAGTGGACATCGTGCCGCTGCCGCCGCTGGCGCGCGCCGTCTACCACACCACTCAGGTCAACCAGCAAATTCCCGCGCCCCTGTACCGAGCGGTGGCGCAAGTCCTGACCTATGTCATGCAACTCAAGGCCTTCCGCAACGGATCGCGCCGCAGCCAGCCGCGGCTGCCGGACGATTTGCCGATCCCGCGCGACATGGCCGATCCCAGAACCGCACCATGAACGCTTTCACCCGACTGCTGGCCGACATCGGCCGCCACAAGATCGCCGCCCCGCTGTTTTTGCTGGCCATACTGGCCATGGTGATGCTGCCGCTGCCGCCGATGGCGCTGGACATGCTGTTCACCTTCAACATCGTGCTGGCCATCATCGTCATCCTGGTCAGCGTCTCCGCCAAGCGGCCGCTGGACTTCTCCGCCTTCCCCACCATCATTCTGGCCACCACCCTGCTCAGGCTGTCGCTGAACGTGGCCTCCACCCGGGTGGTGCTGCTGCACGGCCATGAAGGCACCCACGCCGCCGGCCGGGTGATCGAGGCCTTCGGCCAGGTGGTGATAGGCGGCAACTTCGTTGTCGGCATGGTGGTGTTCGTCATCCTGATGATCATCAACTTCATGGTGGTGACCAAGGGCGCGGAACGGATCTCGGAAGTCTCCGCCCGCTTCACCCTGGACGCGCTGCCCGGCAAACAGATGGCCATCGACGCCGACCTCAACGCCGGCCTGATCAACCAGGAGCAGGCGCAGCAGCGCCGCCGCGACATCGCCACCGAGGCCGATTTCTACGGCGCGATGGACGGCGCGTCCAAATTTGTGCGCGGAGACGCCATCGCCGGCATCCTGATCCTGATCATCAATCTGTTCGGCGGCGTGGCCATCGGCGCGCTGATGCACGGCCTGTCCGCCGGCGACGCTTTCCGCCAGTACGCGCTGATGACCATAGGCGACGGCCTGGTGGCGCAGATTCCGGCGCTGCTGCTGTCCTCCGCCGCCGCCATCATCGTCACCCGCATCAGCGACGACGGCGACATGCAGGAACAAGTGGGCAAGCAGATGCTGGCTTCCCCCACCGTGCTGATGAGCGCCGCCGGCATGATGTTGGTGCTGGCCGCCATCCCCGGCATGCCCTGGCCCACCTTCCTCGGCTTCGCGCTGCTGCTGGGCTTCGTCGCCTGGCGGCTGCACCAGCGCCAGCAGGTGCTGCCCAACCTGCCGGACCCGGCGCTGGCGAAAAGCACGCTGGCCGGCGACGCCGACATCGAACTGGAATGGGCCGCCCTGCCCTATGTGGACACCCTGGGCGTCAACCTGGGCTACAAACTGGTGTCGCTGCTGGACAAGAGCCAGGGCGCGCCGCTGGCCAAGCGCGTGCGCGGCGTGCGTCAAAGCCTGAGCGAGAGCATGGGCGTACTGATGCCGCAAGTGAATCTGCGCGACGATCTGCGCCTCAAGCCCTCGCAGTACGCCATCCTGCTCAGCGGCAACACCGTGGCCGAAGGCGAGGTCTACGCCGACCGGCTGATGGCCATACCCTCGCCGGAACTGTACGGCGAAGTGGACGGCATGCCCGGCGTGGACCCGGCCTACACCATGCCGGTGACCTGGATCCTGCCGGACGACAAGAGCAAGGCGCTGGGCCTGGGCTACCAAGTCGTGGACTGCGCCAGCGTGGTGGCCACCCATCTGAACAAGGTGATGCGCGAGCACTTGTCCGAGCTGTTCCGCCACGACGACGTGGCCGCCATCAACGAGCGGCTGTCCGCGCTCGCGCCCAAGCTCGCTTCCGCGCTGAACCAGGCGTTGCCTGCGCCCTTGCAGCTCAAGGCCTACCGCCAACTGCTGACCGACAATGTGTCGCTGAAAGACATCGCTCCCATCGCCAACGCCCTGCTAGACGCCAGCGAAAGCAGCAAGGACCCCATCATGCTGGCGGCCGAGGTGCGTTGCGCGCTGAAGCGCCAGATCGTGCAGTCCATCCTGGGTCCGCGCGGCGAGATGAAGGCCTTCAACCTGTCCGCGGATCTGGAAAACCTGCTGCTGGGCGCCTTGAGCCAAGCGCAGCAAACCGGCAAGCCACAGCTGGACAGCTTCCCCATCGACCCCAATGTGCTGCAGCAGCTGCAGGCCAATATGCCGGTGGTGCGCGACCAGATGAAGCAACTGGGCCACGCGCCCATCCTGCTGGTGATGCCGCAGATCCGCCCGCTGCTGGCGCGCTACGCGCGCTTGTTCGCGCCCGGCCTGCACGTGCTGTCCTACAACGAAGTGCCGGAAACCCGAGAGGTCAGCCTCACCGGCACCCTGGGCTGATCCGCCGCCCCAAGGCCGTGGGGCGTGTGGGCGCGCGTCGCCGCGCCCGCGCGCCCTTCGCATGATATGCGAAATTACAACACTCCACCCCCTGCGCCCGCCGTCGTCCTCATTTCCAGAATACCCAAAAACAATCAATTATTTAGCAAAAAAATTTCAAACCCAACACGATAGCGCAAAGGCATAATCCAGCCCCAATCTGTACCAAGGAACAGGTTTCAATCTGTATGACTACTTTTAAAATGAAAACTTTTTTGCACTTTTAGCGAAATTTTTCGCAAATTTTGCAAAAACTGACTAATATCGGCTAAAACATAAACCAAAGCGTCGACATGCCCACCCCTGCCCGGAAGGCCATCCGCCTTCCGCTCGCCGCAGCCGATAATGAACAAAGACAGCAGCCCTCCGCCCACGCCGACGGCAAGCTGCGGACCAGAACGACCCGATAGTCGCCCTACTCCAAAGATATGCAAATGACACAGAACAAGCCAACCACGGAAATCATCAACGCCAATATCCGCACGCACCTGGAACAGCGCGGCCTGGCGGAGTCTCAACAGGTCAGCCTGATCGAAGAAGTGCTGGGCCTGAGCGCGTCGCAAACCTACCGCAAGCTCAACGGCAGCAGCCAGTGGCAGTTGGGTCAATTGGAGAAGCTGGCCCAATATCTGGGCCTGCCCACGTCCGAACTGCTGGTGTCTCAGGACAACCGCCGGCCGGTACGGGTGCCGGACGCCGACCTGATCCCGGCCATCCTCCACCTGACCGACCACACCGAGGAAGCTCATTGCTGGATACAGCTGGGCGACGTGGTGCAGGACGATTCCATCTCGCCGCTGCTGCTGGCGCGTCGTCAGGGCGACAGCTGGCACGTGTATCCAGGCAGCCACGACCGTTGCATCAACGGCCACGAAGTCACCTATCTGGCGGTGCAGCCGCCCAAGCGCGCCAACAACAAGCGCTTGCTGGTGGCAGTGCTGGACGATATGGACGCCGACATCCTGGCCGCGGTGCTGGTGCGCCAGGGCCTGTTCGCCCTGCCCTACGAATCCCCGTCCGAACTGCTGGCCGCACTGCCGCACGAAGAGTTCGACGCTTTCGTGCTGGACTGGGTGCTGGGCGACGAGGACTGCATGAAGGTCATCGAGACCATACGCCAGCGCTCGTCCACCGTGCCCATCATCGTGCTGACCGGCCACGCCGAGGAATACGAATCCGCGCTGCAGCAGGCCTTGCGCATCCAGGGCGTCTACTACATCGGCAAGCCGACCCCGGGCTCCATCCTGGCGCTGCAGATCACCAATGTGGTCACCGCCGCCCACGACCTGGAAGTCTGAGAACCTGTTTAAAGTTTGCTGCGCGTCGTGAAGCGTTGCGCGGTGAGTACAAGCTCAAAATGCTCATGTACCGTGTGCACACTCCGCTTTCTCAGCGGTTTTCGCTTGTCTCGCCTTGGCTCGCGAGATGTTGAATAGACAGCGGTTCACTATCGCCGCGGCGCGGCATTGAAAAAGCCCTGGAGGTCATCCAGGGCTTTTTTGCGCGACGCGGGTCAGCCCCGCTTGCTGACCACGGCCAGCATCTGCCGCAATTGACCGGCGTCGAAGGGCTTGGCCAGGATGCCGGCGAAGCGGCTCGCGCGCGGATCGTCAAATGCCTCCGGATAAGCGCTCATCCCGACAACGGCGGTATGCTCGGCGCGTTGGCCGTTCCAGGCCCGTTCCGCCACCTGGTAGCCGCTGTCCGCGCCCAGGTGCATGTCCAGCAGCACGGCGTCGAAATCGGCTTGCTCCAGCGCCCGTTCCGCCAAGGCCGCCGTCTCCGCGGTGGCCACCTGATAGCCGTCGCGCTGCAGCAACTCGGCCAGGGTGTCGCGAATGTCGGCGTCGTCGTCCACGATCAGCACCGACTGCGAGCCCGGCGTCTCCGCCGCCTGCACCGGTATGCGCACGGTGAAGCAGGCGCCCTTGCCCTCGGCGCTGTCCAGCGCTATGCAGCCGCCAAACAGATTGACCAGTTCCTTGACGATGGACAGGCCCAGCCCGCAGCTGCCGGCGCGTCTATGCTTGCCCTGGATGAAAGGCTGAAAAATACGCTGCTGGTACTCCGGCGGAATGCCCACCCCGGTGTCGCGCACTTGCAGCACCAGCTCGTGATGCCCGGTGGCGCGCAGGCAGGACACGCTGACCGTGACCGAGCCGCTATCGGTGTAGCGGATGGCGTTGGACACCAGATTGCCCACGACCTGACGCAGCCTCACCTCGTCCAGCAGCACCGTCGCCGGCAGCGGGCCGGCCTGGTAATTCAGCGCCAGCCCCTTTGCGTCGGCCAAGGGCCGCATCACGTCCATGGTGGCTTGCAGCACCTCGGCCAGCGGCATCGGCTGCGGATTCATCCGCAGCTTCATATTGCGGATGGCGCTGATATCCATGATGTCGTGCACCTGGGCGGATAAATGCGACACGCTGGTTTTCAAGCGCTGCAGGGCGGTGCGCGCGGTTTTCTGGCCGTCCGCCACCGGCTCCAGCAATTCGATGCATACCTGCATCGACTGCAAGGGGGAACGGATCTCATGGCTCAGCGTGGCCAGGAAGGTGGTGCGGTCCAGTTCCATCGCCACAGTGGCCTGGTGCGCGGACTGCTCCTTCTCCAGCAAGGCCTGCTTGGCGCTGGCCAGACGCTTGACCGAGCTGTAGCGCGACAGCAGCAGAATCACCGCGCAGATCACGCCCCACAACACCGACTGCAGATACAGCACATTGCTGCGCTGTCGGTCCAGGTCCTCCAGCCGCTCGGTGCGGCTTTTCACCTCGGCCACCCTCGCCTCCACCGCGAAGGCCATCAGTTGCGGCCGCAGCAGGTCGATGCGTTCCAGCAGCGCCGGCACCGAGGCCAGCGCGGGGTGGCTGAAAGCAGGATCGTTGAACAATTGCTGGTAATCCGCCACCAGGGTGTCGAAACCCTTCACCTGGCGCAGCAACATCTGCACCCGCACCGGCGCCGGTTCGGAAAACACATGGAAACGACTGCTGGCCACTTCCAAGCGCCGCAACAGCTCGTCTTGCGTGATGCGGCCGGCCTGGAAACCCACCAGCGCGGACTTGGCGCGCTCCATTTCCAGCTGGAATTGCGCCACCGACCAATACAAATCCTCGCTGCTGTTGGCCACCGAGTTGACCTTGCCCAGCTGGCTGATGCTGTAATACATGCCGCCGGCGGCGGTGATCAGCACCAGCAGGCCCACCCACAGCATGCGCCGGCCTTCCGGCCAGCCGCCCCATCCGGAAATGAGCCGCCGCAGGCGGCCGGCCCAGCCCGGCTCCACGCCGGACGACGCTTGATTGTCCTGGTTCATCAGTTCACCACCAAACCGTCTATCTGCCAGATCAGCTTGGCGTCCAAGGCCGGCCCCTTGGCCGAGTCCGGCATCTGCTCCAGCGGATACATCAGCCACAACGGGCCGTAACGGGCCACGTTCATCGGCTGCTGGTTGAAGCGGCGCGCGAGGATGGCGCGGTACTTGACCAGCTCGCCGATAGGAATGGAATAGGTATAGTCGTTGAGCGCCACAAACTGGGCCTGATGGCCGTAGGCGCCCACTTTATTGAGGATGTCCCGCACCAGCGGCCCGCTGAAAGTCGCCTTGGGCGTCCAGCTGGTGGCGGTGACCAGCGAGGTTTGCGGCAAGGCCATCAGCGCGCTTTCGCGGAATTCGTACACGCCGCGCGCCGAATCGGTGAAATGGCTGATCTTGCCCGACACCACCAGCAAAACCGGGTCGTCGCCCGCCCGGCACGCTTGCGCCAGCAGGACGAAAACCAGCAAGCAAAAGACTCTCTTCATCTTGGCCAACGCTTCACTTGATTGAAAAACCATACCGCCGCACTGCTCATCAACAGTCAGACAACTATAGAGCCTGTTCAAAGCCTCGCGGGCAAGGGCGAGACAAGGCGCTGCGGCGGAAATAGCGGATTGCGCCGACGGCGCATGAGCGTTTCGAAAACACGCTCGCCGTATCGGCAACGCTCTGCAGACTTTGAACAGGTTCTAAAAAAATCGGCACGCTAGTCTGGTGCCGGTTCGCCGCCGAAAACGGCGCCGCCCGCAGGCGCTCCGTTTCGGCGGCAGGGGTCGGCCGCGGCCGGCTTACTCTTCCAGCAGGCGCTTCACCACGTCCACGTATTCCTGCTTGGCCTCGTCGCTGCCCTTGCCCTTCAGCTTTTCCCAGGCGTCGAACTTGGCGCGGTTGATGAAGTCCATCATGCCCGGGCGTTCACCGGTAGCGTCGCCTTCGGTCGCCTGTTTGAACAGCGCGTACAGTTGCAACAGCGTCTGGTTGTCCGGACGCTCGGACAGGGTCTTGACATCGGCCTGGGCCTGGGTGAACAGAGTCTGCAGATCAGACATGGGAATTCCTTTGTTGAAGACCGGGACGTTGGTGCGCCCCTGATTGGAGATGTTAGCCGCCGGCAGCCAGTGCCGGAGAGCGGAATTTACCACGAACCCGCGCTGCGGTCAGCCCGCAGGCCCACGCCGTCAGCGCTGTCCAGGCTGCGGCGGCGAAGCCGTTCCGTCGCCAGGTTCGGACTCGATCAAAATACGTTTATAGCTCTTCACCGCGATGCCGTCCTTGCGCGCGGGTGAAAACACCGCCTGACTAAAATGCTTGAGCAAGGGCTGTTCGCTGCCGGCCGGCTGGGCGCTGACCCATTGCACCGCATCCACTTCGCCCCGTTCATTGATATAGACGCGCAATTCGATCCGGATCGCCCCCCCCGTCAAATCGGCCAGTTCAGGCAGTTCGATCGGCTGCAGCGGCACGGCCAGTTGCTCCAGCTGGCTGGCCGGATAGTACAGATCCAAGCCCAGACGCTGCGGCAGTTCGTCCCCCGGCTGCGCGGCTTCCGCAAGGGGCGCCGACGCCGCGGCGGGAAGCTCGGCGGCGGGCGCCGAGGCACTCGGTCTAGGCGCCGGCTCTGGTTCCGCCTCAAGCGCCGCCTCCGGCAAGGTCTGCTCCGCCCGCGGCGCGGTCCATGCCGGCGGCGCGGCGGCCGGCTCCAGCCGCGGCGGCGGCCTGTCCGCCGGCTTCCCCGCCGTCAGGCGCACGCTCAGTCCCGCCGGTTCGCCGTGCGCGCCGCCCACCGGCCACGGAACGAAAAAAGCCAGGCTATGCACGGCCAGCGAAAACGATAGGCCCAGCAAGACGCGGTCGCCGTTGGACAGGCCGCGCCAGCGCGCCTCCCAGCCCAGCCGCGCCGTCATCGCCGCGCTCCAGGCGCGGCAACGGCCTGAGCCGGCGTCGCGTGGACGCAGGAACAGGCCGTGGCAAATCGCTTAGCGGCGCATGTCTTCATGCGCTCACTTGGCGTTGAGCAGCTTCTCGATATCGTCGGCATCGATCGCGCCCGGCACCAGCTGGCCGTTGGCGAAGATCAGGCCCGGCGTGCCGGTGATGCCAAGCTTCTCGCCCAGTTGCTGAATCTTTTCCAGCGGAGTGTCGCAATTGTCCGGACCAGTCAGCGGCTTGCCATCGCGCATGAAGCCGGACCAGGCCGCCACTTTGTCGGGCGAGCACCAGATCTGCTTGGACTTGCGCATCGCGTCCGGGTGCAGTTGGGTCAAGGGGTAGAGGAAGGTGTAGATGGTGACATTGTCCAGATTCTTCAGGCCTTCGCGCTC
This sequence comes from Chromobacterium sp. Rain0013, assembly GCF_015291765.1. Taxonomy (NCBI): domain Bacteria; kingdom Pseudomonadati; phylum Pseudomonadota; class Betaproteobacteria; order Neisseriales; family Chromobacteriaceae; genus Chromobacterium; species Chromobacterium sp. Rain0013. Next base: position 2,205,404 of record NZ_CP031514.1, on the reverse strand, counting down.
CAGCTTCTTGCAGAACGGGCAGTCCGGGTCGGAGAACACCGCCAGCTTGCGCTCGCCCTTGCCGCGCACTTCCTTCAACGCGTATTCGAACGGCAGAGCCTTGAAGTCCACTTTGTTCAGCTCGGCCATTTTCTTCTCGGTCAGGCTTTCCTTCTTCACCGCATCGATCAGATCGCCGACGAAGAGATAGCTGGCGTCCGCATTGGTGTACACCACCTGCTTATTGTCCACCACCACCTCGTAGATGCCCTTCACCGGCGTGGCGGTCACCGCCTTGACCGGTTTGCCGGGGAAGCGGCCTTCGAACGCCTTCTTCACATCGCCGGCATTGCCGCTGCCGGCGGCTTGCGAGCAAGCGGCCAGCGCCATCATCAGGGAGGCGCCCAGCGCCAGGGACTTCAGGTTCTTCTTCATCAATCTTTATCCTCAAGGGAAGGTTCAGTAGCCAATTGCCTGGCGAGCGAATTGCCGCTTCAAAGGCTTCAGGGAATTGGTCAGGTTCAAGCCGGTATTGCGCAGCCAGGACAAACCGGGCGCCTTGGCCTGGAACAGCTGAAACAGGCCATCGCAGCCTAGCTGCATGGTTTTTACCGCTTCGCGCCGCTGGCGCTCGTAACGACGCAGCAGCATCCAGTCTCCGGCGTCGCGCTCGCCGACCAGCAAGGCGGCCAATTGCGCCGCGTCCTGGAAGCCCAGATTCACCCCCTGGCCGGCCAGGGGGTGCACCGTGTGGGCGGCGTCGCCCACCAGCACCACCCGCTCCGCCGCCACTCGCTCCGGCTGGATCAAGCGCAACGGGAACGCCGCCGCGGGGGTGATGACGGCCAATTCGCCCAGCGCCCGTCCTCCGGCGGCGGCCACTGTCTCCGCCAGTTGCTCCGGAGGCAGCTCCAGCAAACGCGCGGGATCAGAGCTTGACCACACCATGGAAATTCGGTTCCCGGCCATAGGCAGCCAGGCAAGGATGTCGCCGCCGGTGAACCACTGCCGCGCCACGCCGCCGTGCGGGCGTTCGCAGTCGAAATTGGCCACCACCCCGCTCTGGCCGTAAGGCTTGACGCTGGCGGCCAGGCCGGCCTGCTCTCGCACCCAGGAGTTGGCGCCGTCGGCGCCGACCAGCAGCGCGGCGCTCAGCCGGCGGCCGTCGTCCAGCGTCAATGCCGCGCCGAGCGCGTCGGCGCTCAGCGCCTGCGGCTTAAGCCCCGGCAGACAATCAACGCCGGACGCCGCCAGACGCCGCCACAGCGCGGCCAGCAGCCAGCGGTTTTCGGCAATCCAGGCCAGCGCCGGCTCGCCGGCGTCGCTGGCGGCGAACTGAATCCGGCCGCCGGCGTCGCCCCGCACGTCCATCGCTTCAATCGCCCCCAGGCGCTCGGCGCCGGGCCAGCCGTCCAGGCTCTCCAGGAAGCGGCGGTTAGCCGGACTTACCGCGTAGATGCGCGCGTCCCAGCCCTGCTCCAGCCCATCGAGCCGAGGCGGCCGCCCTTCGAGCAAGGCCACTCGCTTGCCGGCGCGGTCCAAGGCCAGCGCCAGGCTGGCGCCCACCAGGCCGCCGCCCACGACGATCACATCGTACTGCCATGCTTTCACGCTCGCTCTCCCATCACACGCCGAACACCAGATGGCTGGCGAACTTGCGCCGCAGCGGCGGCAGCGCGTCCAGCGCGCTGAGGCCGACGCTGCGCATGGCGCTGACCACCGGATGATGGCCATCGAATAATTTAATCAAACCATGGGTGAAACCCACCACCGCGTGGCTGTCCACCCGTCGCGACGCGGCGTAGGCCGCCAGCGCGGCGGCGTCGCCGGGGTCGGCCGCGCCCGCCAGCGCCTCGCTGAGGCCGGCGGCGTCGCGCAGGCCCAGATTCAAGCCCTGCGCCGCCACCGGGTGCATGGTTTGCGCGGCGTTGCCTATCATCGCCACCCGGCCGCTGACCACGCGGTTGAGCTGCTTCAGCGTCAGCGGGAACGCCGCGCGCGGCCCCACGCTCAGAATGCGGCCCTGGCGCTCGCCGAAGGCGTGCTGCAAAGCGGCGGCTACCTCGGCGTCGTCCGCCGCCTGCAAGCGGGCGGCGTCCTCGGCGCTGCGGGTCCACACCAACATATAAGCGTCGCCGTGAGGCAACAGGGCCAACGGCCCGTCATGGGCGAAGCGCTCATAAGCCACGCCCTTGGGCGGCAATTCGGTGCGCACCTCGGCCAGCACCGCGCACTGGCGGTAATCGTGGCTCAGGCGCTTGACGCCGGGCAGGCTTTCCGCCAGCGCGCCGCCTTCGGCCATCACCGCCAGCCGGCAGGTCAACACGCTCTCGCCGGCGTCGGACGTCACCGTCACCACCGCGTAATGACTGAGGCTCTTGACCGTCCGCACCCGGTGGCGCCACAGCACGCGCACGCCGGCGCGCTCCAGCGCGCCGCCCAGCGCCGCCACCAGCGCCGGATAGTCCACCACCGCGCCCAAGTGCGGCAGGCCCACATCCTCGCCTTGCAACAGGGTGCGGCCGCAAGCGCCTTGCTGCGACACGTGCACGCTGTCGATCAAGGACGCCGGCAAATCCTCCGGCCAGGCGCCGGCTTCGCGCAGCAGCTCGCGGCTGTGCCAGGACAGCGCCAGCGCGCGCGCGTCGCGCACCGCCTCGTCGCGGCCTCGGGCCTCCACCAGCGTCACCTCGCGGCCGGCGCGCGCCAGCCGCAGCGCGGCCAGCGCCCCCACCGGACCGCCGCCTATGATCACCACGTCCGCATGTTCATTTGTCTGTTGCTGCATGTCTGCTTCCTTCCTGTTTCCTCGGGATCCAGGCTCCGGATACTCAATTCTCGTTCATCAGCGCTTCGATCTGATCAATTTGCTTGGGCACACCGCCGGTATAGACCTCGCAGCCCTGCTCGGTAATCAGCACATCGTCCTCTATGCGCACGCCGATATTGTGCAAGGCCGCCGGCACGCCGTCCGCCGGGCGGATGTACAAGCCCGGCTCCACCGTCACGCACATGCCGGGCTGGTAAGCGCGCCACAGGCCGTTGCGCTTGCGCGCGCCCACATCGTGCACGTCCAGGCCGATCAAATGCCCGATGCCGTGCATGTAGAACTGACGGTAAGCGCCGGATTCGATCACCCCGTCCACGCTGCCTTGCAGCAGCCCCAGGTCCAGCATGCCCTGAGCCAGCACCGCCAGCGCGGCGTCGCCGGACGCGTTCCAGGGCACATTGGGGCCCAGCGCGGCGATGGCCGCCGTCTGCGCCGCCAGCACCACTTCGTAGACATCGCGCTGCGGGCCGCTGAAGCGGCCGTTGATCGGGAAGCTGCGGGTGATGTCGCCGGCGTAGCCTTCCAGCTCGCAGCCGGCGTCGATCAACAGCATCTCGCCATCGCGCAGCAGGCCGTTGTTGGCGCAGTAATGCAGAGTGCAGGCATTGGCGCCGCCGGCGACGATGCTCTCGTAGGAGGGCTGGCGCGCGCCGCGGCTGACGAAGGCGTGCAGGATTTCCGCCTCGATCTGGTATTCATGCAGGCCGGGCCGGGTGGCGCGCATCGCCTGCACATGACCGGCGGCGGAAATCTCGCCGGCGCGGCGCAGCAGCGCAATCTCGCTGTCGTCCTTGATCAAGCGCATCTCGTCCAGCAGCGCGTGCACGTCGCCATAGCAGCTGGGCGCGGGCGCGCCGTGGTAGGCGCGCTGGCGCAGGCTGTCCAGCCAGCCGTTGACACGCGTGTCGAACTTGGCGTCGCGGCCCAGGCTCCAGCACAGCCGGCCGCAGCCGGACAGCAGCTCCAGCATCCGCGCGTCCAGCTCTGCGACGGGATAAGCCTCGTCGAAGCCGAAAGCCTCGGCAGCCGCCTGCGGCCCGTGGCGGAAGCCTTCCCAGATTTCCATGTCCGGATTCTTGTCGCGGCAGAACAGGATGGACTTGCCGCTGCGGCCGTCCAGGACCAGCACCGCTTCCGGTTCGGGGAAGCCGGTCAGGTACAGGAAATGGCTGTCTGGGCGATAGGGATAGAAATTATCGGCGTTGCGCACCGCTTCCGGCGCGGTGGGCAGCACCGCGACGGCGTCGCCCAGGGCGGACAGCAGGCGGGCGCGGCGGGCGGCATGAGGCGTGGGCATGGCGGAATCCAGGCAAGAGACCGGCGCGGTCGTAAATGCGGCAGTTTACACCGCCGCCCGCGCCAACCCAAGCCCCGCCGCCGCGCTTCAAGTGGCGGTGGACAACATCCACTCATGCGCCGGGTCGTTGTGGAAGCGCCATTCGCGGCGCGGCCCGGCCATCACGTTGAGGTAGTAGGATTCGTAGCCGTGGGGCACGCACACCGGGTGGTAGCCGCGCGGCACCAGCACCACATCGCCGTCCTCCACCGCGTGGGACTGATCCAGATCCCGCTCGTCCGTGTAGACGCGCTGGAACACAAAGCCCTGCGCCGGGCTTACCCGGTGGTAATAGGTTTCCTCCAGTTGGCTCTCCGCCGGCAGCGCGTCGCGGTCGTGCTTGTGCGGCGGATAGCTGGATGAATGGCCGGACGGGGTGCGCACTTCCACCACCAGTAGGCTGTCCGCCTCGGCCTGCTGCGGCAGGATGTCGGTGACGTAGCGAGTGTTGGCGCCCTGCCCGCGCACGCTCTGCGCCATGTCCTGGGGCGGGATCAGCCGCGGCGGACGGCTGAGCGGGCGGCCCGGCGCCGAGCACAACGCTACTTCGGCCGCCCCACGGGCGACGACGCGCAGCGGGCAGCCGGCGGGGATGTAGGCCGCCCACGGCGCTTGCCCGTCGAATACGTCGGCGCGCCCCCCCACGCCTGGCCAGCGCTGGTCGCCGGCGACAAGGTCGACCACGCCGGCCAGCACCACCACGCAGCACTCCCGCTCTGCTTGCAGCCAGTCCTCGGACTCGCCGTCGGCCAGGCGCAAGGCGCGGAAACCGACATGTCGCCAGCCGGCGGAGGCCGGCGTCACATCGGCGGCGACACGGCCGGCCGCCGCTCTAACCCGCAAATCAGGCTGATTCATGCGCAGCTCCTTTCCGGCGCGCCGGCGCGTATGGCGGCCACCAGGCCGGCCAGGGTGCGAAAGCCCAGCTCGGCGTAGCGGTAGCTGGGCGCCACCACCGGGTCCTGTTCCGCCTCCACCACCAGCCAGCCGCGATAGCCGTGCTCGGCCAGCGCGCGCAGCAGGGCTTCAAAATCGATGACGCCGTCGCCGGGCACGGTGAACACGCCGTTGAGCACCGCTTCCAGGAAGCTCCAACCTCGGTTGCGCGCCAGCCGCGCCACCTGCGGGCGGATGTCCTTGCAATGAACGTGGACCACGCGGCCGATATGACGGCGCAGCACCGCCAACGGTTCGCCCCCGGCGAAGGCGATGTGGCCGCTGTCGAACAGCAGGCCCACTTCCGGGCCGGTGACCGCCATCAGCGCGTCCACATCGTCCGGGGTTTCGACGTAAGCGCCCATATGGTGGTGGTAAGCCAGCGTCAGGCCGTGGCTTTGCAGATGGCGGCCGAAGGCGTTCAACCGCTCGCCGTAATCCCGCCATTGCCGCTCCGAGCCAAAGCGCGGCCGCTGGCTCAAGGGCCTAGGCTGGCCCTGTATCGCCTGCGCCACCTCGCCGTAGACCATCACCCGGCAGCCGCTGGCGGCCAGCAAACGCACATGCGGCTCCGCCGCGGCGATTTCCGCGTCCACGCCGCGCTCGGCCAGCCGGCCGGAATGCCAGCCGGACACGCATTGCAGGCCGTGCGGCGCCAACGCCGCCGCCAGCGCCTCCGGTTGACGCGGGAATTTATTGCCCAGTTCAAAACCTCGGTAGCCTATGGCCGCGCCTTCGGCCAGCGCCTGCTCCAGCGAAATCTCGCCGCCCAGCGACGGCAGGTCGTCATTGCTCCAGGAGATCGGATTAATGCCGATTTTCACATCGAATGCATGCATTGCCTTGTTCCCCGCTATTCGTATTGACGCCGGCGCAGCCGGTCTTCATAAGCCTGGCGCGCGGCGCGGACCTCGGCCCGTTCCGACACCTCCGGCACCGCCACCTCCCACCAGCAGCCGCCGGCCTCGGTGGTGCGCGCCGGATCGGTGTCGATCACGATCAGATAGCTGCGCTCGGCGGCACGGGCACGGACCAGCGCCGCCTCCAGGCCGGCGATGTCGGACACATGCTCGGCCTCGGCTCCCAAAGCACGCGCGTGAGCGGCAAAGTCCACCCTCGGCGCGCCGTGGCGGCCCTGGCGGCAGTCCTCCAGCAGATTGTTGAACGGCGCGCCCCCGCAGGCTTGCTGCAAGCGGTTGATGCAGCCGTAGCCTCGGTTGTCCAGCACCACCACGATCAGCTTCCGGTCCAGCATGACCGAGGTCGCCAATTCGCTGTTCATCATCAGATAACTGCCGTCCCCCACCATCACGATGACTTCGCGCTCTGGCCGCGCTATCTTCACGCCCAAACCGCCGGCGATTTCATAGCCCATGCAGGAATAGCCGTATTCCAGGTGGTAGCCGCCCGGCGTCGCCGCGCGCCACAGCTTGTGCAGTTCTGCCGGCAGGGTGCCGGCGGCGCAGACCACGATGTCGTCGCGCTCGGAGCCGGGGTGGCGCTGCACGGCGCCGATCACCTCGCCATCGTAAGGCAGGCCGTGAGGCTGTCGCTGGCTGGTGACGCGCGCCGTCTCCGCGCGCCAGTCCTCGGCCAGCGCGCGCGCCTCGGCGCTCCAGCCGGCGTCTGCACGCCAGCCGTCCAGCCGCGCCGACAGCGCCTCCAGGCACAAGGCGGCGTCGCCGGTCAAAGCCACGGCGTCGGCCTTGATCCCGTCCAGCGCGTTGACGTTGACGCTGAGCAGCCGCGCCTGACGAAACAACTGCCCGGAGCCGGTGCTGAAATCCTGCAAGCGGGTGCCCAGGGCCAGCACCAGATCGGCCTGTTCCGCCAGCCGGTTGGCGGCCGGCGAGCCGGTGACGCCGATTGCGCCCAGTTGCAGCGGGTGGTCCCAGGGCAAGGCGCTCTTGCCGGCCTGGGTTTCGGCCACCGGCGCGCCGTGGCGCTCGGCGAAGGCGCGCAAGGCCGCCGCGCCGCCGGCGCTGTAGAGCACGCCGCCGCCGGCCACGATAAGCGGCCGCCGCGCCGCGGCCAGCGCCCGCGCAGCCCGTTCCAGCGCATCCGTTTCCGGCGGCGGCGCGGCGATGCGCCACCGCCTCGGCCGGAACCAGTCCGTCGGATAGTCCCAAGCCATGGTCTGCACGTCCTGCGGCAGCGCCAGCGTGGCCGGCCCGCACTGCGCCGGGTCGGTCAGCACCGCCAGCGCGCGCGGCAATGCCGTGAGCAGCTGCGCCGGGTGGACGATGCGGTCGAAATAGCGCGACACCGGCCGCAGGCAGTCGTTGACCGACAAGGTGCCATCCTGCGGCGCTTCCAATTGCTGCAGCACCGGGTCCGGCGCGCGCGACACGAACACATCGCCGGGCAAGAGCAGCAGCGGCAGCCGGTTGACGTGGGCCAGCGCCGCGGCGGTGACTAGGTTGGTGGCGCCGGGGCCGATGGAGCTGGTCACCGCCATCATCCGGCGGCGGAAATGGGCTTTGGCGTAGGCGATGGCGGCATGAGCCATGCCTTGCTCATTGTGGGCGCGCCAGGTGGGCAGGCTGTCGCCGGCCTGCTGCAGCGCCTCGCCCAGGCCGGCGACGTTGCCGTGGCCGAAGATGGCCCACACCCCGGCGAACAGCGACAGCTCCTCGCCGTCCAGCTCCACCCGCTGCGCGGCCAGGTAGCGCACCAGCGCCTGGGCCATGGTTAAGCGAATCGTGCTCATCGCGCGCCCTCCTCGCTAAGGGCGCGGCCGGCCGTGCCGCGTTCCTCGCGCCAGACCGCCACCAGTTCAGTGAATCGGGCGCCGGCCTCGGCCACCAGGCCGGCGTCGTCGATCTCGCCCGCAAGCCAGCGCTCGGCCGGCCGCTGAAACAGGCTGCGACCCACCATGAAGCCGCGGCAACTGCGGCTGGCGCGCGCAGCGGCAAAGCCCCGGCGCAGCGCGTCCAAGGGCGCGTTCAAGCCCAGCAGCACCACGCCTCGGCAATAGGGGTCGCGCTCGGCGATCAGCGCGTCCAGCGCCGGCCACTGCGCGGCGGCGGGCGGCTCCAGCTTCCACCAGTCCGGATAGATGCCCAGGTTGTACAAGCGCTTGAGCACGCGGTAGACGGTGTCGTCCGCGCGCGGCAAATCCTTGGGCGGAATGATTTCCAGCAACAGTTCGTGTCCGCTGGCCTGGGCGGCGTCGTAGAGCGCGCGGATCTGCGCTTCCTGTTCCAGCCGGTTGTCCAGCGCATCGTCCGGGTGGTACTGGACCAGGCATTTGATCACGTGCTCGCGCGGCCAGGCGGCCAGCGCGCCGGCCATCGCTCGGCCTTGCTCGAACACCAGCGGATTGGACCCTGGCAGCTCCACCGGCCGGCCCACCCACCAACCGCGGCCGGTGGCGGCGTACAGCGCGTCGGCGCCGTAGCGCTCGTCTATCAGCACCCCCACCCGCCCGCGCAGGCCCAAGCACTGCTCCACGCCGGCCACCGCTTGCACCAGCAGCTGTTTCAAACGCGGCAGCCGCGCCTCGTCCGCGCCCGCCGCGCGCGCCAGCTCAAAGAACTGACTGCGATGGTCGAAGGCGAACACGCACAACTCGTCCCAACGCGGCCGCGCCGTGCTGACCCGGTGCAGCCGGCTCAGGGCCGCGTCCTCGCCCGGCCGCCGCGTCGGCGCGGCGAGAAAGCGCTCCAGCTCGGCCGGGGTCGGCATCGCCGGCGCGCAGCCGTGGCGCGACACCACCAGCGCGCCGCAGGCATTGGCGCGGCGGCAGCATTCGGCGTAGTCGCCGCCGCGCAGCCAGACGGACAGGAAACCGGCCAGGAAGGCGTCGCCGGCGCCCAATACATTCATCACGTCCACTTCCGCGCCGGCCACGCTGAAGGCCTCCTCGATGCGCGCCGGCACTTCGCCGGGAATCACCGCGCAACCCAAGGGCCCCAGCTTGACCACCAGCACCGCCTGGCTCAGCGCGCGCACTCGGGCCAAGGCCGGCATCAGCTCGGCCTCGCCGCCGGCGATCAGAAACTCCTCCACAGTGCCGACGATGAGGTCGAACTCGGAGAGCAGGCTCTGCAAATGGGCGCTGACCTCGGCGCTGGCGATGTAGCGGGTTTCGCCGTCGCCGCGGCCGGCCAGGCCCCACAGCACCGGCCGGTAGTCGATGTCCAGCACCGTGCGCGCGTCGTGGCGGCGCGCGTATTGCAGTGCGCGGCGGCTGGCCGCCTCCACTCCGGGCCGTGACAAATGGGTGCCGGTGATCAGCAAAGCCCGGCTGCCTGCGATAAAGCCCTCGTCGATGTCATCGGCGCTGAGCGCCATGTCGGCGCAGTTTTCGCGGTAAAACAGCAAGGGAAAAGTATCGCGATCCTTGATGCCCAGCAGGGTCAGGCCGGTCAGCCGCTCCGGGTCCACCCTCACCTGGCTGACATCGCAGCCTTCGGCGCGCAGGGTGTTGAGCAGAAAGCGGCCCATCTGTTCGTCGCCGACGCGGGACAGCATCGCCGACTTCAAGCCCAGCCGGGCCGCGCCGAAGGCGATGTTGGCGGAGGAGCCGCCCAGATATTTGGCGAAGCTGGCCGCGTCTTCCAGCGGCGCGCCCAACTGCTGCGCGTACAGGTCCACCGCCAGCCGGCCCAGGCAGACCAGGTCGCGGTCGCGGCCGCTGGCGAAACGGGTGGTGTTTTGCATGCTAGATCTACCTTTCAGATATGGACGCCGTCCAGCTCGGCCATCAGTTTCTGCATTTCCGCGCCGCCGGCCATCATGTCCAGCACTTCCTCCTTGCTGACCGAGTCCTTGGCGTAAGTGCCCAGCGAACGGCCGCGGTTGAGCAGGGTGAAGCGGTCACCTATCGGATAAGCGTGGTTGACGTTGTGGGTGATGAAGATCACCGAGATGCCCTTCTCGCGCGCCTTGGAAATCAGCTTTAGCACATTGACGCTCTGCTTGACGCCCAGCGCGGCGGTGGGCTCGTCCAGGATCAGCACCCTCGCGCCGAAGTGAATGGCACGGGCGATGGCCAGGCATTGCTTTTCGCCGCCGGACAAAGTGCCTATCGCCTGGTGGGGATCGCGGATGTGGATGCCCATTTCCGCCAGCTTGTCGCGCGCCACTTCGCCGGCCAGTTCCAGATCCAGCACCGGCAGCAAGCCCAGCCACTTCTTCAACGGCTCCCGCCCCAGGAAGAAATTGCGCGCCACCGACATCAGCGGCACCAGGGCCAGATCCTGGTAGACGGTGGCGATGCCCAAATCCAGCGCCTGGCGCGGCGATTCGAAGCGCACCGGCTGTCCGTCCACCCGGTAGTCGCCGCCGCTGGGCCGGTGCACGCCGGCCAGGGTCTTGATCAGCGTGGACTTGCCGGCGCCGTTGTCGCCCAGCAGGCAATGCACCTCGCCGCGGCGCAGTTGCAGATCCACCTTCTGCAAGGCGATCACCGAGCCGAAGGTCTTGCTGACCTGATCCAGCTCCAGGATGTAGTCGTCACGCGATTTCATATTCGACTCCTTGCGGCCGCTGGCCAGGGTTGTTCGGGGCTGCGGCCGCGGCAAGGCGCGCCGACGCGGACAGTGCATCGAGTACGGCAAGGAAGCGCAACGCGGCCGCAGGGATTTTGCCGGTTGTGACCCAGAGCCGGTTCACGAGCTCGCGAGTTAGAGCGAGACAAGGCGAAAACGGCTGAGAAAGCGGAATGTACGGTTGGTACATGAGCATTTCGAAGCGGTTTCCAACGCCGTATCGATGACGCGCAGCGGATCGAGGGTCGGCTCTCATTTGGCCTCCGTCACGCGGCGTCGGACATAGTGATTGAACAACACCGCCATCAACAGCATCAGGCCGAGGAAGACGCGGAACCAGTCGGAGTTGATATTGGTGTAGGTAATGCCGATCTGCACCACGCCGAAGATCAGCGCGCCGACACAGGCGCCCACCACCGAGCCGTAGCCGCCGGTGAGCAGACAGCCGCCTATCACCGCGGCGATGATGGCCTCGAACTCCTTTTGCAGGCCGCGGTCGGCGGCGGCGGAGCCCACGTCGCACACTTGCAGCACCGCGAACAAGCAGGCGCAAAAGGCGGTGAACATGAACAGGCCTATCTTCACCTGCTTGACCGGCACCCCCACGTTCTTGGCCGCGTTGGCGTCGCCGCCGGCGGCGAAGATCCAGTTGCCGATCCGGGTGCGCGCCAGCACAAAGGCCGCAATCCCCGCCAACGCCAGCCACCACAACAGCACCTTGGGCACGCCGGCCGCCGCCGCGCCGCCGTCCGGCAGGGAGGCGATGGCGCCGATGCCGGCCAGCCAGTGGAACAGGCCGGCGCCGACATGGCCGACAAACAGCCATTGCGCCAGCGGGTCCGCCGCCGCCAGGTCGCCGACGCCGCTGACGATGGTGCGGTTGGCGAACAGGATGGACAGCGCCAGCGTCAGGCCGCGCAGGATGAAGAGAAAAGCCAGGGTGACGATGAAGGACGGCAACCGGGTTTTGAGCACCAGATAGCCGTTGAGCCAGCCCACCGCCAGCGAGCCGGCGAAGGCGAACAGGATGGCCAGCCAGAACGGCCAGCCGAAGTACAGCGGCGGAATCGCCACCATCATGCCGGCGAAGCCTATCATCGAGCCCAGGCTCAGATCGAACTCGCCGGCTATCATCAGCAGGCAGGCGCCGATGGCGATGATGCCGAGATAGGCCGCCACCTGCGACCAGTTGACGATGCCGTCCACCGCGAACATGCCGGAACCGCCTGCGCCCACGCCGAACACCACGAACACCAGCACCGCGCCGGCGACGGCGGCGAATTCCGGCCGGCCCATCAGCCGGTCGAACAGCGACAGCCGCCGCACTCTTTCATCGTCGCCGGGCGGCGCCATACGGATGCCCGCGGCCTTGCCCGGGCTGGCCTTGCTCATGCTCATTGCTATGCTCCCCGCCTCGGAACCGTCGCGGCGCCGGGCGTCAGATCCATCGGAAAACGGCGGCTAGCGGTACTGCCCGGCGTACTTCTCCACCTTGGCGATATTGTCCTTGGTGACGAAACCGGGGCCGGAGTTGATGTGGCGGCCCTTGTAGAGGGGCGCCAGCCCGTACTCCTTCAGCCTGGCCTGGAACTTGGGGCTGGCCTTGAGCGCGGCTTCCACCTTGGCCGGGTCCGTGGTCTTGTCGCGTTTCATGATGGCCAAGGCCGCTACCGGGATATAGCCCTGCAGATAGGGCTGCTGGTCGATGGCGAACTTGATGGTGCCGTCCTTGATCGCCTTGGAGATGTCCTCGGACAGGTCGAAGGTGGCGAAGTAAAGCTTGCCGGCCAGGCCCATCTTCTTCACCGCCTTGATCGAGGGGCTGGCCGAGGTTGGCCCCAAAGTCAGCATCGCTTGTGTGCCGGGGTTGTTGCGCAGATAGGCGCTGACCTTGCTCTCGATGCCGGTGGGGTCGTCGCCGGCGTCCAGCGTGGATTTGCGTACATCGGCGCCGATGGCGTCGGCGAAGCCCTTGCAGCGCTCGAAAGAGGCCGGGTTGGTGGCGTAGTGGTTGACGCAGAGAAAGGTCTTGATGCCCGCGGCCTTGGCCTGCTTGCCGGAATCGAAGCCGGCGTCGTATTCCGGCTGGCCGACGTGCAGGGCCGCGCCCAGGCTTTCGCTTTGCTTTACGGTGCCGGAATTGATGGTAATCAGCGGGATTTTCTTGGCCACCACCTGGCCCAGCGGCCGCTTCAGCACGTCGTAATCGGCAATGCTGGCGATCACGCCGTCGTACCGCCGCGCCGCCGCCTGCTCGATCAGCCGCGCCATGTCGGCCAGGTCGCCGTTGGGCGGATTGCGGTAATCCACCTGCACGTTGAAATCCTCGCCGGCCTGCTTGATGGCGTTCTTGATGGTGTTCCACCAGGCGTCGGAATCCGGCGCGTGGCTGATCAGTACCAGGCGGGCGTCGGCCGCCTGCGCGGCTTGAGCCAGCGCGCAAAGCGCCAGCGCCGCCGCGGGCAGAGCCCGCTTCCACTTGCAAGTCCAGGATCGCTGCTGCATCTCTCTCCTCCTTATTCTCCGCCGGCCCATCGTGGAGCCCGCTATGGTGTCGGCCGCGGCCGCAGTCGGCGCCGGGCGTGAAATCACCTTAAGAGCTTTCGCTCTACTCTGCAAATAATTTTCCAAAATTGTTTTTCAATAGAAAATTATTTTCGAACACAAGGACAAAACGTATACTGGCCAAAACCTTAGGAAAGCCCGCTCATGGCCAATACCGCCCCCGCGGAGGAATTGATGCAGCGCATCGCAGCCGAATACGACACGCTGAGCAAGCAGTTGAAAGTAATTGCCGCTTACGTGGAGCAGCATCGGGGCACGCTGATGCTGCAACGCATTACCGACATCGCTCAGGCTTGCGAGGTGCAGCCCTCCGCCATCGTCCGCTTCGCCCAGCGCTTCGGCTTCGCCGGCTTTTCCGACATGCAGGCGCTGTTTCGTGACGCATTTACGCCACAGGGCGCGCCGCAGCCCAATTACCGGCAGCGCATCCAGAGCCTGATCGCCAACCGCGACGAGCAGCGCTCCGCCGGCGGCATGACCCGCGACTTCATCGCCGCCTGCCAACAAGGCCTGCAAGAGCTGGACGCCTCGCTGGACGAGGCGCAGCTGGAAGCAGCGGTGGAGCTGCTATTGAACGCCGACAACATCTACGTGGCCGGGGTGCGGCGCATGTTTCCCATCGCCTCCTACATCGCCTACGCCTTACAGCACACCGCCAAAAAAGTGCATTTGCTATCCGGCCTGGGCGGCATGTTTCCGCAGCAGATCCGCAGCATTGGAGAAAAAGACGTGCTGATCGCCATCAGCTTCCAGCCCTACGGCAAGGAAAGCCGCTATTGCGCGCGGGTGGCGGCACAACACAAGGCCAAGCAGTTGGTGATCACCGACAGCCAGCTCAGCCCGCTGGCGCGCGGGGCCGACGCGGTATTGACGGTCCGGGAAGGCTCCGCCTTCGCCTTCCGTTCGCTGACCAGCACCATCTGTCTGTGCCAGGCGCTGTTCATCGCGCTGGCCTGCCGGCTGGAGCTGAACATAGAAGAAACCAAGGAGACTGGAGGATACGATGATTGACACAGCGCTGTTCGGGGCCGGCCGCATCGGCAAGATCCACGCCGCCAACCTCGCCCGCCTGCCGGGCATGCGGCTCAAATACGTGGTGGACAGCCATGCGCCGGCGGCGCGGGAACTGGCCGCCGTCCACGGCGCAGAGGCCTGCTCCGCGGAACAGGCGCTGGACGATCCGGCAGTGCGCGCCGTGGTCATCGCCTCCAGCACCGACACCCACGCCGAACTGATCCTGGCCGCCGCCGCGCGCGGCAAAGCCATCTTCTGCGAAAAACCGGTGGACCTGGAACTGGAACGCGCGCGCCAGTGCGCGCGGGCGGTGGCGACGGCCGGCGTGCCCTGCCTGATCGGCTTCCAGCGCCGCTACGACCCCACGTTCGCGGCGCTCAAGGCCCGGCTGGCAGCCGGCGAAATCGGCGCGCCGGAAATGCTCATCGTCACCAGCCGAGACCCCGGCGCGCCGCCGCTGGACTATATCCGCCGCTCCGGCGGCATCTTCAAGGACATGCTGATCCACGACTTCGACATCTGCCGCTGGATCCTGGACGACGAAGTCGTCAGCGTGCACGCCAGCGCCAGCGCGCTGAGCGACCCGGCCATCGCCGCCGCCGGTGACGCCGACAGCACGGCGGTGACGCTGCGCACCCGCCAGGGCCGGCTGTGCCAGATCAACACCAGCCGCCGCGCCGCCTACGGCTACGACCAGCGCTTTGAAGTGCTGGGCAGCCGAGGCATGCTGCAAGCCGGCAACCACCGCCCCACCGAGGTCACCGCCTACGGCGAGCGCGCCGTGGCCGCAGACCTGCCCGAGCCCTTCTTTCTGGAACGCTACCGCCAAGCCTACGCCGCCGAGATGGCTCACTTCCTGGAGGTGATGCGCGACGGCGCCGCGCCGCGCACCACGGTGGAAGACGGCGTGCGCGCGCTGGAGCTGGCCGACGCCGCCACCCGCTCCTGGCGGCTGGGCCGGGTTGTCGAACTGGATCAGGTCTAACTCAACAGGGGGGCTTGTCATGTCTACATTGAACCTCGGCGTCGCCGGCCTGGGCCGGCTGGGCCGCCGCCACGCGCTCAATCTGCGCGACCGCATCGCCGGCGCGCGCGTGATCGGCGTCTGCTCGCCGCTGCGGGAGGAACTGGACTGGGCGCGGCGGGAGCTGCCCGACGCCGCCGGCCACGCCGCGCTGGAGGGCCTACTGGCCGAACCGGGGCTGGACGCGGTGCTGCTGGCCACGCCCACCGCCCTCCACGCCGAGCAGATCATCGCCTGCCTGGACGCCGGTAAACATGTGTTCTGCGAAAAACCGCTGGCGCTGAACCTGGATGATTGCCTGCGGGTGGAGCGCGCCGCCGCCCACCGCCCGGAACTCAAGGCCATGGTGGGTTTCGTCCGCCGTTTCGACCCCAGTTACCAGGACGCCGCCGCCAAACTGGCGCAAGGCCTGGTGGGCCAGCCCTATCTGGTGCGCTCGCAGACTTGCGACCTCAACGACGACAGCGGCTTCTTCGTGCAGTTCGCGCCCAGCAGCGGCGGCATTTTCATGGATTGCAGCATCCACGACATCGACCTGGCGCGCTGGCTGCTGGGCGCGCCGCGCCCGCTGCGGGTGTGGGCCAGCGGCGTCAACGCGGTGCACGGTGCGTTGGCGCAATACGGCGATGTGGACAACGGCGTGGCGATGTGCGAGTTCGAGGGCGGCAAGCTGGCTTGCTTCTACGCCTCGCGCACTCAGGCGCACGGCCACGAGACGCTGACCGAGATCTTCGCCACCCAGGGCCGGCTGAGCGTGGGCGCCAACCCGCGCGCCAACCGCGTGGAGATCAGCGACCGCCACGGCGTGCGCAACGAGTGCGTAACGGACTTCTACCAGCGCTTCGCCGAAGCCTTCGCGCTGGAGTTACAGCATTTCGTCGATGCCGCGCGCCTGGACCAGCCGCTGGCCCTGAGCCTGGCCGACGCCCGCGAAGCCACCCGCATCGGCCTGGCCATTACCGAGGCCTTGAGGACCCGGCAGGCGGTGGAGTTGTAAGAACCTGCTCAAGGTCTGCTGCGCTTCAGCGATACGGCGTTAAAAACCGCTTCGAAATGCTCATGTACCACTTGTACACTCCGCTTTCTCAGCGATTTTCGCCTTGTCTCGCTCTGGCTCGCGAGACTTTGAACAGGCTCTAAGAACGTGTTCACGCTCTGCTGCGCGTCGGCGGGAACCATGGAGAAAAGCCTGAAAACCGCTTGCCTCGCGGCCGCCGCAAGGGCGTGAACATCTTCAAAACTACCGCGCCGGAGGGGCTTGTCGCCGGCGCGGCGATACCCTATCGTCCTACTCCTTTTCATCAAAACAAAACCATGGCGATGCCGATGGACTGACCGGATTTCATCACGCCGACATCCGCGCATCCCATCATGGCGTCGCGCCAACGTCCGTTGCGAACTTATATAAAGGAGAATCCATGTCATTCGCTTGCAAACCCCTGCTCGCCGCCGTCGCGCTGGCCATCGGCCTGGCCGCGTCCGCCCAGGCCGCAGACAAAATCGTCATCGCCCACCGCGGCGCCAGCGGCTACCTGCCGGAACACACGCTGCCGTCCAAGGCGCTGGCCTACGCCCAAGGGGCGGATTATCTGGAGCAAGACCTGGTAATGACCAAGGACGACAGGCTGATCGTGCTGCACGATCATTACCTGGACCGCGTCACCGACGTGGCCGAACGCTTTCCCGAGCGCGCGCGCAAGGACGGCCGCTATTACGCGATCGACTTCACCCTGGCCGAGATCAAATCGCTGCGCTTCACCGAAGGCTTCGACATCGACAAGGGCGTCAAGCGCCAGACCTACCCCGGCCGCTTCCCGATGGGCAAGTCCGATTTCCGCATCCACACTTTTGAAGAGGAAATCGAATTCATCCAGGGCCTGAACCACTCCACCGGCCGCGACATCGGCCTGTACCCGGAGATCAAGGCGCCGTGGTTCCACCGCCAGGAAGGCAAGGACATCACGGTGAAGGCGCTGGAAGTGCTGAAGCGCTACGGCTACACCGGCAAGAACGACAAGGTCTATCTGCAGTGCTTCGACTTCAACGAACTCAAGCGCATCAAGACCGAGTTGATGCCCAAGGCCGGCATGGACCTCAAACTGGTGCAACTGATCGCCTATACCGACTGGCAGGAAACCTTCGAGCAGAACGCCGCCGGCCAGTGGGTGAACTACAGCTATGACTGGATGTTCCGTCCGGAAGGCATGAAGGAAATCGCCAAGTACGCCGACGGCATCGGTCCGCAATACCCGATGCTGATAGACAAGGCCTCGACGCCGGGCAAGATCAAGCTCACCGGCATGAGCCGCGCCGCGCACGCCAACGGCCTGGCGATCCACCCCTACACCCTGCGCAAGGACGCGTTGCCGGCCTACGCCAAGAATATGGACCAGTTGCTGGACGCGGTGTACAACCGCGCCCAGGTGGACGGCGCCTTCAGCGACTTCCCGGACCTGGCGGTCAATTTCCTGCGCCGTCAAAAACAGCATCGTTAAGCGGCGGCTCCGGAAGCCGGCGGCCGCCGGCTTTCAAAACCAGAGTCCGCCGATCGCACACACCAAAATAAGCCTCAAGTTTCCGCCGACCGCGCCGAAAATATGGCCATACTGAGGGACTGGCATCCCTCCGCATCGTTGCGCCCATTGGCGCGACAAACAACAAGCCTGCATGGCTTCCGTGCCTACACGCCCTTTATCGCTTAGGAGCGCAACATGTCCATCAATCCCTTGAACGGCCAGAGCGGGGCCGACCTGCCGCTGAAACAAAGCGGCCAAAGCGCCGCCACAGCGCCAACAGGCAGCAGCTCCGCTACCGCGCGCAATCAATTGAACGCGCAACTGGTGGCCAATCTGGACGTTTCCACCAACACCGACGGCAAATCGCTGTCCCTGCTCTACCGCACCGCGATCGACAGCATCAATCAGATCCTCTCCGACCAACTGAACGCCGCCGGCGGCGGGGCCGACAACACGCAAAGCGCCCAGGGCGCTCAGCAAACGCCCAACATCCTGCAGCAGAAGTTGAGCGAGGACAATTCGCCGGAAGGCACGTCCCAGCGCATCTTGTCCGGCGCGCTCAGCTTCTTCAGCACCTACGCCAAGCAGCATCCGGAGCTGAGCCAGGAAGAGCAGGCCAAGAATTTCGTCGACATCGTGCGCGGCGGCTTCGAAAAAGGCTATGCCGAGGCCGTGGACGTCCTCAACGGCCTCAAGGTGTTCAACGGCAATATCGCCGACGAGGTCAAGAAAACCCGCGATCTGGTCAATAAAGGCTTCGACGATTTCGTCGCCAGCATGAAGCCCCAGCAACAGAGCGACTCCAACGCCGGCTGATGGATAGCGGCGTATTAATCAATAATTTGTTTAAACTTCGTATATTGTTAAATTAAAAATAAAGTTTCCGCCGGCCCTGCCGAAAATAAGGCATGGCCGGGGAAACGAATCAGACCCAGACTGCGTTTCCGGCCGAACGCCGCCAGCCAGACCGGCGGCATGCTCGCAAGGAGACCGTCATGCCCATCCTGCCTGTTACCCTGACCCAGGCCGGCCGTTCCGCCGGACACTCGCTCTCGCAACAGGAGCATGGCGGAAAGCAAGGCCGCCAGCGCGAGCCCGCCCCCGCCTCGGCCAATCCCGTCGCCGACAGCCGTTTTTCCGCCGACAAGCAATTTCTGGACTTATTCCACCACGCGGTGATGGACCCGCTCAGCTGCGCGCTGGACCTGCCGCTAATGGGCAAGGACCTGCTGACCGGCCTGGGGCTGGAACACAACCCCTGCTACGCGGCGGAACGGATCATGCGCGACTTCTACCAGTTGTTCGCCCTCTACCGGCAGCAACACCCCAAACAATCGCCGATGCAACAGCTATTCATCTTCCTGGCCGTCGCGCGGCAAAGCCTGGAGTGCGGCTTCAATGAAACTCATCAGGTGCTGGAAAGCATGAATATGCTTCACGTCGCTTACCACGACCTGGTCTCGGCCAAAGAGCAGGTGACGGTGGCGCTGATCAATTTCGGTCAGCCCCCGGTCCAGAAAGAGACTTAAAAGGTGCTTACGATCTCTCGGGCTAAGGCGAGACAAGGCGAAAGCGGCTGAAAAAGCGGAGTGTGCGCACGGTGCATGAGCATTTTGAGCTTGCACTCACCGCGCAACGCTTCACGAAGCGCAGCAGATCGTAAACAGGTTCTTAGGGGGTTGCTCCCCTGCACGCTCCACACCTCCTGCAAACACCAAGCTCCCCTCTTCCATCTTTGCCAAGCACAGCCGCGCGCCGCGTTCTTGCCCCATATCAATCTTGATTCATCTAAAAATATGCTCATTCATATTTTTTAGTAAATTATAATTTTGTTATTTACATTGAGCTGGATATGGAATTACTGATAGGCACGATAGTCACGCTGCTGGTGGGCCGGGCTATTTTCAAAGGCTACTCCGCCACCGGCGTGCTGATGCTGGGCGGCCTGGCGCTGCTGGTCGCCACCGCCTTGCAAGGCTTGCCGGTATTGCCCAAAAACGTGGCCGCCACCGGTCACGCCGCCACCGACATCGCCGAGTTCGTCAAATCCCTGCTCAGCAGCCGCGCCGCGGACCTGGGCCTGATGGTGATGGCGCTGTGCGGCTTCGCCGGCTATATGACCCATATCGGCGCCAACGACATGGTGGTCAAACTGGCCTCCAAGCCGCTCAGCCGCATCAAGTCCCCTTACGTGCTGATGGTGGCGGCTTACTTCGTCGCCTGTCTGCTGTCGCTGGCGGTGTCTTCCGCCACCGGCCTGGGCGTATTGCTGATGGCCACCTTGTTCCCGCTCATGGTGAACATGGGCATCAGCCGCGGCGCAGCCGCGGCCATCTGCGCGTCGCCGGCGGCGTTGATCTTGTCGCCCACCTCCGGTGACGTGGTGATTGCCGCCCAAGCCTCGGGCATGCCGCTGATCGACTTCGCCTTCAAGACCACGCTGCCCATTTCCCTGCTGGCCATCGCCGGCATAGGCTGCGCCCACTTCTTCTGGCAGCGCTACCTGGACCGCAAGGAAAACCTGCCGCTGACGCGCCAGGACGTGCACGAAATCGTCACCGATGCGCCGGCGCTGTACTGCCTGCTGCCGTTCACGCCGATTGCCGGCGTGCTGGTGTTCAACGGCAAACTGGCTCCGGAACTGCACATCGTCACCGTATTGATCCTGTGTATCGCGCTGGCCGCGCTGGTGGAGTTCCTGCGCCATCGCCGCGCCGCGCCGGTGTTCGCCGGACTGGAAGTGGCTTACAAAGGCATGGGCGACGCCTTCAGCAGCGTGGTGATGCTGATCGTGGCCGCTGGCGTGTTCGCCCACGGCCTGTCCGCGCTGGGCTTCATCAATCAGTTGATCGGCCTGGCGCAGTCCTTCGGCTCCGGCGCCATGGTGTTGATGCTGGTGCTGGTGGCGATCACCACGCTGGCGGCGCTGACCACCGGTTCCGGCAACGCCCCCTTCTACGCCTTTGTGGAGCTGATCCCCAAGCTGGCGGCCGAAGCCGGCATCAACCCCGCCTTCCTCGCCATCCCCATGCTTCAGGCGTCCAATCTGGGCCGCACCGTGTCGCCGGTGTCCGGCGTGGTGGTGGCCTGCGCCGGCATGGGCCAGGTGTCGCCGTTCGAGATCGTCAAGCGCACCTCGGTGCCGGTGATCGTGGGCCTGGTGATTGTGGTGCTGGGCACGCTGGCGCTGGTGCCGGCCTGAGAACTTGTTCAAAGTCTGCTGCCCGTCGGCGATACGGCGTTGAAACGCCGTTAAACCCATCGCTCGACAAAGACAAGACGGCCGCCCGCAGGCGGCCGTTTCTCATTGCTCAAGGGAAAGCTTACTGCTGAGCCGGGGTGTTTTCGGCGAAGTATTCGTGGCTGTCCGCGTTGTTCAAGGCCTGGGTCGGGTTGGTTTTAGCCAGGTTCTTGGCGCCGGTCTGACCATAGACGTGATCGCTGGTGCCCGCCACCACGGTGAAGTGAGACAACTCATGCACCAGGGTGCCGCCCTTGGAGTCGGTGCCGCTGGTCGGCGCGGTCCAGAAAGCGCCGCACAGATAGATCTTGTACGGTTGCGCAGGATAGACGTAGGCGTAAGTGCCGGCCTGGGTGCAACCGCAATCGATGCTGATCGGTTTGGTGTCCAGCGCGTCCTTGATGCTGACGTAGTGGGACTTGGCGGTGTTCCAGTTGGCCAACGTGTAATTGCCGAACCATGTGGTGTAGCGCGGAGTGCCGGACGGGGAACCGGACAAATAGCTGACCGAATCGTTGGCCATATTGATGGCCGCGCTGACCCCGCCGTTGGTCTGGCTTTGCTGGGTCACCGAGCAATTGGCCGCGTAAGTGACGCTGGACGCGGCGGCCTTGCGGCTGAGAATGGACCATTCGCGTTGCGCGTCCAGCGACTGCTTCAGCAGCTTGCTGGTGCGGCCGGCCACCGACACGCTGGCGGTGTTGGAACTCAACACCTCGTCGGCCACCGCGGCGTCCGCGCCGGAGGCGATCTTGGCGTTAAGCTGCGGCGCGGAGCGATTCAGCACGCGGGAGCTGGCCGCCAGAAAGCGCACGTCGAAACGGCCGCTTTTCGACATATCGTAGTAGTCGGACACCTTGACCTTGACGCTCAGCGAAGCGCCCGGCGCCAGCGCCACGGTATCCTTGATGGTGGGCACAGCGCGCTTGTAACGCGGTCCCAGATAGCTCACCGGCTTGCCGTCGCGGCTCACCTCGAAAATCTGTTCCTGCAGTTCCTGCCCCGGCACATACCACTTGTAGATGCGCAAGGTTTCCTTGCCGGTATTGCGGTAATTCAACACCACCTCGACATCCTGGTCCGCCGCCACCGAGGCCTGCTGCTTGGCCACGCTCACTTGCAGATCATGCGCCTGAACCAGGCCGCTCCCCAAAGCCATCACGAACAACGGAATCGGCAACAATTTTTTCATTGATCTTCTCCTGGTGGGACCACCGGCCAGTCCCGCCGCGCTTGTGGCCCGGCAAGGCTTCCCGCACTCCCAACCCCTTTGTCATCACGTGTTTATTAAAATGGGCCGCAAACATATTTCGAATGCGAAAGTCATTAATTACATGACGAAGACATGATTTCAATCAAGAAAAGCGCCCCTGCCGACACAGAATCGGCGGCTGTCTGATTTTTGGCACGCTTCATAAAACAGCCTGTTCTAGGTTAAAGTATTGGGTTGCCCTGCTTGGTGAGACCGATCCAGGCAGGCGACATGCCGGCAGGCCCGCGCCGCGCCCGGCTCCGCAACTCAACCTTCGACTGTTTATCGAATGGCGAACACAATGAATCAGACACCTGAAAAGGCTCTGGTCGTCCTTTCCGGCGGCCAGGACTCCACCACCTGCCTGTATTGGGCCTTGCAAACCTTCGGCCATGGCAATGTCGAGGCCGTGACCTTCGACTACGGCCAGCGCCATCGCGTCGAGCTGGACTGCGCGCGCAAGATCGCCGCGCTCGCCGGCGTGCGCCAAACCGTGCTGCCCATCGACACCTTCGCCGCCATCGGCGGCAACGCGCTGACCGACGCCGACATTGCGCCGGAAGACGGCGCCCGCGACGACGACGCGCTGCCCAACACCTTCGTGCCCGGCCGCAACCTGATCTTCCTGACCTTCGCCGCCGCGCTGGCCTATACCCGCGGCGCGCGCCACCTGGTCGCCGGCGTCGCGCAAACCGATTATTCCGGCTATCCCGATTGCCGCGAAAACACCCTCAAGGCGCTGGAAGTGGCCTTGCGGCTAGGCATGGACAGCCGAGTGGAGCTGCACGCGCCGCTGATGTATCTGTCCAAGGCGGAAACCGTCGCTTTGGCGCAACAAGTTGGCGCGATGGACGCATTATCCTGGAGCCACACCTGTTATAACGGACAGGTTCCGCCTTGCGGCCATTGCGCGTCTTGCGAGTTGCGCGCCAAGGGTTTCGCCGAAGCCGGCGTGCCCGACCCGCTGATCGTCCGCTGCCAAACTCGCCGGGAGGACTAAGATGCACACCTCCAACTTGATCGCCGGCGCCCGCTTCGAAGCCGCCCGGCAGGTGAACGGCGCGTCCGATCTCACCGCGCGCCCGCACGGCCACAGCTTCCGCGTCATCGCCCGCGCCGATGCCCAATACCCCGGTCACGAACAACTGCAGGCGGCTTTGGACGCCGCCGTCGCTCCGCTGGACTACGCCGACCTGAACCGCCAGCTGGCCCAATGCGACGATCTGGCGCTAGCCGCCCACCTGCGCGCCGCCCTGCCCTGCCCGGCGACGCTGAGCCTGCAAAGCTCGCCGCAACGCGGCGTGGCCCTGGACGGCGACACCGCTCTGAATTGGATACAGGTTCAGTTCGAAGCCGCCCATCAACTGCCCCATGTGCCGGCTGGCCACAAATGCGGCCGTCTGCACGGCCACGGCTTCGGCGTGCGCCTGGCCGCCGATGCCAGGCTAAGCGGCCACCCGCGGCTGGAAGCCGCCTGGAAGCCCTTGTTCCTGGAACTCAATCACCGCTACCTCAACGACATCGCCGGCCTGGACAACCCCACCAGCGAAGTGTTGGCTCAGTGGCTGCACCAGCGGCTGGCCGACACGCTGCCGGGTCTGGCATGGGTGGAGGTGCGAGAAACTCATAGCGCCGGCAGCCAGTTCGACGGCCAACGCTTCCGCATCTGGAAAGAGCAGCGCTTCGAAAGCGCCAGGCCCTTCGACGACAAGGGCGCCTACACCGGCCACAGCTACCTGGTCCGGCTGATGCTCAGCGGCGAGCTGGACCAGGCCATGGGCTGGCTGCTGGACTTCGGCGACGTCAAGGACCGCTTCAAGCCCCTCTACCGCCAACTGGACCACAATCCGCTGGACCAGCTCAGCGGCGTGCGCGGCGGCGACAGCGTCTCGGTGGCGGAATGGGTGCACGCCCACCTGTCCCCGCTAGTGCCGGAACTGGCGCGCATTGATCTGATGGAGCAAGAGCTGCGCGGCGTGTCGCTGATGTTCCGCGACGCCATGCGCTGGCCGCTGCTGTAAGAACCTGTTTACGATCCGCTGCGCGTCGTGGAGCGTTACACGGTGAGTACGTCTTCAGAAATGCTCATGTACCGTATGTGCACTCCGCTTTCTCAGCCGTTTTCGCCTTGTCTCGCCTTAGCGCGCAAGATCATGCACACGCTCCAAGCCCACCTCATTCATGTAGAGAACGCACTGTGACGACTTACACGGTCAAGGAAATCTTCTATACGCTGCAGGGCGAGGGCCGCCAGGCCGGCCGCGCTGCGGTGTTCTGCCGCTTTGCCGGCTGCAATCTGTGGTCCGGCCGCGAAGAGGACCGCGCCAAGGCGGTCTGCCAATTCTGCGACACCGACTTCGTCGGCGTCGGTCCGGACGGCGGCAAGTTCAAGAGCGCGGCGGCGCTGGCCGAGCGCATCGCCTCTGAATGGCCGGCCGGCGCGGGCGGCACGCCCTATGTGGTATGCACCGGCGGCGAGCCGCTGCTGCAGCTGGACGCCCAGCTCATCGCCGAACTGCACCAGCGCGGCTTCGAAGTGGCGGTGGAAACCAACGGCACGGTGGCCGCGCCGCCGGGGCTGGACTGGATCTGCGTCAGCCCCAAGGCCGGTGCGGAGCTGCTGCTGCGCACCGGCGACGAACTCAAGCTGGTCTACCCGCAGGCGACGCAGATGCCGGAAACCGTAGAACAGCTGGACTTCGACACCTTCTATCTGCAGCCCATGGACGGCCCGAACCTTGCGGCCAACACCCGCGCCGCCATCGCCTACTGCATGGCGCACCCGCGCTGGCGGCTGTCGGTTCAGACACATAAAGTTACCAATATCCGCTGAACTTGCCGGGCCCTTCGGGGCCCAATCTTTATCCGCCTCCCCCGCTTCACTTCGCTCCTCCCTCAAAAAATATCGCGCTCCGCTGTAATAAGGCCTCGCCAACATCGACTCATGGCCAGGAAGGACTGCCGGCCACATCTGGCGCCGCGATAAAAAAATCGCGACTACAGTGTAAGAAGCCGGAAACGACCCCGACTTAATGAATGTCCGGACCCGGCAAGCTTTCTCAATGCGAGAGCCCGGCAGACTGGCTCGTTTATAATCACCCCATCATGATTCGGCCTCCGGCCGTTAAACAGGAGAAACACCATGAGTACCAGCAAAACCCTGATCGCATCCGCTCTCGGCGCCGTCGTCGCCCTCGGCGCGCTGGCCTCCGCTCCGGCGGCCGCCGCCGATAAAGAGAAATGCTACGGCATCGCCCAGGCCGGCAAGAACGACTGCGCGTCCGCCACCGGCGCGCACTCCTGCGCCGGTCAGGCCAAGATGGACAAGGACCCGGGCGACTGGAAATACGTGGCCAAAGGCAGCTGCGAGAAAATGGGCGGCAGCACCGCTCCCAAGAAGTAAGCCGGATCCGTCCGGCGCGCGGCCTTCGTCGCGCGCCGGACGGAGTCTGAACGAAATCTGAAAGAACGAATTTTAAATTCATGTAGTCTCAGCGAGGTTTGCCAACCGCCGGCCTGGAAATGCTCTCCAAGGCGGGCCCGCACCTACCTCACAGGAGACTGACATGAACACCGCTCGCAAACTGCTTGCCTCCGCCGTCGGCGCCGTCATTGCGCTGGGCGTCGCCGCCTCGGCCCAGGCCGAGGACGCGCCGCAGCCCAAGGAAAAATGCTACGGCGTCACCCCGGCCGGCAAGAACGACTGCGCGTCCGCCGACGGAGCCCATTATTGCGCCGGCGAAGCCAAGGTCGACAATGATCCCAATGAGTGGCACAACGTGCCCAAGGGCACATGCGAGAGCCTGGGCGGCCGCACCACGCCGCCGCCCAAACAATCCTGATCGTGCCGCCGGGCTGCCACCGTGGCGGGCGACCCGAGGGGAATGATGATGGAAACCAAGCTTCCCGCGGTCTGCGGCATCGGCCTGCGCGCCCCGCACTATCGCGAAGCGCTGGACAAGCGCCCGGACCTGGGCTGGGTGGAAGTGCACAGCGAGAACTTCTTCGACGGCGGCATGCCCTGGAGCATGCTGCGCGAAGTGGCCGCCTGTTGGCCGCTGTCGCTGCACGGCGTCGGCCTGGGCCTGGGCTCGGCCGCGCGTCCGGACCCGGCCCATCTGGCCTCGCTCAAGCGGCTGGTGGACGCCGTGCAGCCGGCGGCGGTGTCGGAACACCTGTCCTTCAACCATTCCGAACGCCGCTTCGTCAACGACCTGCTGCCCATTCCCTATACCCGCGAATCGCTGGCGGTGATCGCCGGCCACGTCGCGGAAACCCAGGACGCGCTGGGCCGCCCCATCCTGCTGGAAAACCTGTCCAGCTATCTGGAATTCCCCGGCAACGAGATGCACGAGGGCGAATTCCTGGCGGAACTGGTGCGCCGCACCGGCTGCGGCATTCTGCTGGACATCAATAATCTCTACGTCAACCGCGTCAATCTGGGTGTGGACACGGACGCGGTGCTGGACGCGCTGCCGGCGGCGGCGATAGGCGAAATCCACCTTGCCGGCTACAGCGAACGCGAAGGCATGCTGGTGGACACCCACAGCCAGCCAGTGCACGACGGCGTCTGGCAACTGTACCGCGAGGCCATTGCCCGGCTGGGGCCGCGCCCCACCTTGATCGAATGGGACCTGGAGATTCCGCCGCTGGCCACCTTGCGCGGCGAGGCCGCCAAGGCTCAAGCCATCCTGGAGGCCGCGCATGAACTGGTCTGATTGGCAGGCGGAGCTGCTGGAGCGGATCGCCGATCCGTCTCTCTCGGCGGAAACCGCGCCGGCGCTGAACCCGGCCGGGCTCGCGGTTTACCGCAACAACTACCGGGTGGGCTTGATCGACACCCTGGCCTTCATCTACCCGGTCTGCCGCCAACTGGTGGGCGGGGACTTCTTCACCGGCCTGGCCCGCGTCTTCATCGGCGGCCACCCGTCGCTCAGCGGCAATCTGCACCTGTACGGCGCCGCCTTCGGCGACTTCGTCGCCGGTTTCGAACACGCGCGCGAACTGCCCTATCTGGCCGACGTCGCTCGGCTGGAATGGCGGGTTCACCGCGCCTACTACGCCGCCGACGCGGCGCCGGCCGACAGCGCCGCGCTCGCCGCCTTCCCGCAACAGCGCTGGGGCGAACTCAAGCTGCGGCCGCTGCCCGATGTCGCCGCCCTGCTCAGCCCTTGGCCGGCGGCGTCGATCTGGCTGGCCCACCAGCGCCAACCGGTGGAACTGAACGTGGACCTGCACAGCCAGCCGGAGGCGATGCTGATCTACCGCCTACAAGGCCGGGTTCAGGTCGAAATCGTCGGCGCCGGCCTGGCCGCGCTGCTGCAGGCCTTCCGCGACGGCGCAACGCTGGAGGCCGCGGTGGAACAGGCGCTGGTCGCCGAAGCGGGCTTCGACCTGCAAGCCGGCCTGCTGCGACTGTTCCAGCAGCGCCTGATCCAAGACGTCACACTGTAAACACGCTTAAACCCCAAGAGCCTGTTCACGATCTCGCGAGCAAGAGCGAGACAAGGCGAAAACGGCTGAGGAAGCGGAATGTACGTGTGGTACATGAGCATTTCGAAGGCGCACTCACCGTGTAACGCTCCACGCAGCGCAGCAGATCGTAAACAGGTTCTAAGCACCGAATCTCATCCAAGCTTGCGGGCATGGAGAGGATACGCACGCCCGCGGCTTGCCATGCGCCGCCGCTGAACCATACTCAACACACAGGAGACACCCGCCATGAACCCCTTGACTTGCTCCCGCCTCAGCACCCCGTACCGCTGGCTGATCCGCGGCGGCGACCTGCTGCAGCCGCTGCTCTTGCTGCTGTTCCGGCTGTGGATCGCCAATGTGTTCTTCAAGTCCGGCCTGACCAAGATAGACGACTGGGATACCACCATCCTGCTGTTCACCGAGGAATACCACGTGCCGCTGCTGCCGCCGGCCGTCGCCGCGGCCTTGGCCGCCGCAGGCGAACTGGGCCTGTCCGCGCTGCTGGCGCTGGGCCTGGGCGGGCGGTTCGCCGCCGCCGGCCTGTTCATTCTCAACGCGGTGGCCGTGATCAGCTACCCGGGACTGACCGAAGCCACGCGCGAATTCCATTACTACTGGGGCATGCTGATCGCCGTGGTGCTCGCCTTCGGCCCCGGCCTGCTGTCCGTGGACGCGCTGCTGCGGCGCTGGGCCGGACGCTGCGCGGCACGGGACTGAGCCAGCCGCCAACGCGGCGTGGCATAATGTCCGCTCCAACACGCATTGACCCGCCACGCCATGAGCCTCGCCTATACCCTGGTGATCCAAGCCGACACGCTGGACCCGCATCATCTGCATGAACTGGCCCACCTTGTCGAGGCCACCCATATGGACCATCCCAGCCCCAGCGTGGCGCGCCTGCGCGGCGCGGCGCCGGCGCAACGGGCCGCTGCGCTGGCGCTGTGCGAGCAATGGGGGTACGACGGGGCTTACGTCGAAGCCGGCCGCAGCTTCGCCGATTTCGGCCTGCTGGTGTCGGATATGGATTCCACCCTGATCACCATCGAGTGCATAGACGAAATCGCGGACATGAACGGCCTCAAGCCGCAGGTAGCGGCCATCACCGAGCGCTCGATGCGCGGCGAACTGGATTTCGCCGCTTCGCTGACCGAGCGGGTGGCGCTGCTGCGCGGGCTGCCGGAAAGCGCGCTGGAACAGGTCTATCGTGAAAGAGTCAAGTTGATGCCGGGCGCAGAGGCGCTGCTGGCCGCCTGCAAGCGCCACGGCGTCAAGTTCATGCTGGTGTCCGGCGGCTTCACCTTTTTCACCGACAGGCTGAAAGCCGAGCTGGGCCTGGACTTCGCCTACGCCAATCAGCTGGAGATCGAAAACGGCGCCTTGACCGGCCGTGTGCGCGGCCCCATCGTCGACGCCGCAGCCAAGAAGCGCTTGCTGATCCAGCAACGCGAAGCGCTGGGGCTGAAGCCGGAACAGGTGCTGGCGATGGGAGACGGCGCCAACGATTTGCAGATGCTGGCCGAAGCCGGCGTCGGCGTGGCCGTGCACGCCAAGCCGGTGGTGCGCGCCCAGGCCGACATCGCCGTCAATCACGGCGGCCTGGACCGCATCCTGAACCTGTACCACTGAACGGCCACAGCGGGAGCCGACCAATGAGCTTATTTCCTGAACTGGACAGCGCCAGCTTCGACGCTGAATTGCCGTTCTCGGTCCAACCCCTGCCTGGCGGGATCTGCCCGGCGCGCCAAGAGCGCGAAACCCGGCTGGCGCTGCGGGTGCTGGCCGCGCCCACCGAAACCCTGCCCGAGGCGGACCCGATGCTGGTCAGGCTGGAGGCCAAGCTGGATCTGGCGCTGGAAGTGTCGCTGTTGTCGCGTCACCCTGAACGCCCGCCTCTGACACCCTGCCGGCTGGGCCTGGACAGCATCGCCTGGATCTCAGACCACGCCAACCACGGCAGCGAACCGGTGCTGGTGGCCTTATGCCCCAATCCAGACTCCGCGCTGCTGCTCTTCCTCGCCGCCCGCATCAGCACGGTGACGCCGGGCGAAAACGGCAATTACCTGATCCGCGCCGATATTGCCGGCGCCTTCGACGAGGCCACCCGCCTGCTGTGGGAGAAGTGGGTGTTCCGCCGCCATCGCAAGGCGATACTGGAACGCTAAGAGCGTGTTTACGATCTCGCGAGCCAAGAGCTCGCGGGCCAGGGGCGAGACGAAACCGTACTCACCGTGGGGGGCCTCACGAAGCGCAGCAGACTTTGAACAGGTTCTTAGCCCTGGCGCGGAAAAGCGATCAAATGATCCAGTTCCAGCCGGATGCCTATCGCCTCCCCCACCGCGTGGTCGTGATGGCTGGGCACCTGAGCCAGCACCCGCTGGCCGGACGGCAGCGCCAGCGTGTAATGGAACTCCGCGCCGCGGAACACCTTGGCGCAGACCAGGGCTCGCGTCGGGCTGGCGTCGTCGTGCTGCACATCGTCGGGCCGCACCAGCACATCCACCTCGTCCCCGGTTTCGAACTGCAAGGGCACAATGCCGCAGAATTCGCCTATCTCCAGTTCCACACAACGCGGCCCGGTCACCTTGCCGTCCAGGAACACGCCCTGGCCGATGAAATCGGCGACATAACGGGTGGCCGGCTCGTGATAAAGCCGGTACGGCGCGTCCCACTGCAATAGCCGGCCCTGCTGCATCACCCCGACGCGGTCCGCGATGGCGAAGGCCTCGTGCTGGTCATGGGTCACCATGATGGCGGTGGCGCCCTGGCTTTTCAGGATCTCGCGCACCTCCCGCGAGAGGCGTTCGCGCAAATCCACGTCCAGGTTGGAAAACGGCTCGTCCAGCAACAGCAGGCTGGGTTTGGGCGCCAAGGCGCGCGCCAGCGCCACCCGCTGCTGTTGGCCGCCGGACAGCTCGTGTGGGTAACGCCGCGCCCACTCCGCCAGCCCCACCACCTCCAACACCTCCAGCACCCGGGCCGCGCGCTGGCTCTTGGGCAAGGCGTCCAGGCCGAAGCCGACATTGCCGGCCACGGTCAGGTGCGGGAACAGCGCGTAATCCTGAAACACCATGCCAATGCGGCGCTGATGCGCCGGCACTTGCTCGCGGATAGAACTGATCACCTCCCCGTTGAGCCGGATCTCCCCGCCCAGCAGGCTCTCGAAACCGGCAATGCAGCGCAACACCGTGGTTTTGCCGCAGCCGGAGCTGCCCAACAGGCAAGCGATCTCGCCCGCCTGCAATTCGAAACTCATATTGTCGACCACGCGAGTCTCGCCGTACTTCTGGCTGACCAGGTCGAACTCCAGCAAAGCTTGCATATCCATCCGCTTCATCTCAGACCGCATCCTTCTGTCGCGACAGCACCCATACCGGCAACAAGCCGGCCAGCACGATGGCCACCGCCGGCAAGGCCGCGCGCTCCCATTCGCCCTCGGTCGTCAAATTGAAAATCCTCACCGCCAGCGTGTCCCAACCGTAAGGCCGAGTCATCAAGGTGATCGGCATCTCCTTCATCACATCGACGAACACCATCAGCGCCGCGGTGAACAAGCCGCCGCGCAATAGAGGCAGATGCAGCCGCGCCAACAAACGCAGGCCGCTGTAGCCCATATTGCGCGCCGCCTCTTCCTGGCTGCGGCTGATGCGATGCATGGCCGCATCCACGGCGGAGTGCCCCACCGCCAAAAAACGCGCCGCATAGGCCAGCATCAGCACCAGCAAAGTGCCCTTGATCACGGCGCTGGCGTCCTCCGCCAGCCACGGCCGCAGCCAGTCCAGCAATAGATTGTCGAACCAGGCCACCGGCACGAACACCCCCACCGCCAGCACCGTGCCCGGCACCGCGTAGCCCAGCGTCGCCAACCGGCTCCACAGCCGGGTCCAGCGCGTCGGGTCGCGCCGCGTCGCGTAACTCAACAGCAGGGCGATGAAGGCCACCAGGACGGCGGCCATCGAGGCCAACAGCAACGAGTTGGCCACATGGCCGAAAAAGTCCGCGTCCAGATCCTCGGCCAGATGAGCGCCGGCCCAAACCAGCAACTGACCGAAGGGCAGCGCGAAGGCCAGCGTCAGCACCAGCGAGCAGGCGGCGGCGGCCAGCCAGCCGGCGGCGCCCTCCAGGCGCAAACGCGGCTGCGGCGCCGCCTTGCCGGCCTGGGTATAGGCGCGGCGCCCGCGCGAGCGTTGCTCCAGCCATAGCAGCAGCAACACCATCAACACTAGCAGCGAGGCCAGCTGTTTGGCCGCCGGCAAGGAGAACAGGCTGAACCAGGCTTTATAGATGGCCGAGGTGAAAGCGTCGAAATTGAAAATCGCCACAGTGCCAAAGTCCGCCAGCGTCTCCATCAGCGCCAGCATCAGGCCGCCGGCGATCCACGGCCGCGCCATCGGCAAGGCCACGCGGCGGAAGCCTTGCCAGCGCGACAGGCCCAGCGACTGCCCCACCTCCAGCGCGCGCCGGCCCATGGTGGCGAAGGCGTTGCGCGCCAGCAGGTAGACATAGGGATAAAAAGCCAGCGACATCACCAGGATCACGCCCGGCGTGGAACGGATATTGGGCACCCAGGACGAATCGCCGAAACGCTCGCGCAGCCAGGTTTGCACCGGCCCGGTGAAATCGAACAGGCCCAGCTGCGAAAAAGCCAGCACATAGGCCGGCATCGCCAGCGGCAGCATCAACGCCCAGTGGAAGAAACGACGACCAGGAAAGTCATGCACCGCGGTCAGCCAGGCCAGCGGCACGCCCAGCAGCAGCACGCCGGCGCCGACGCCGCCCGTCAGATACACGGTGTTGAGCAGCAGCTCCGGCAAGGTGTAATCGTACAGATGCCGCCACACTTCCCAGTCCGGCGCCAACAGCGACCATAAAATCACCAGCAAGGGCGCGACGGTGAGCAGGCTGACGCCAAAAGCCAGGCCGCGCCAGGGCGACAGAGAACGAATCATCGGCGGAGAAACCATGTCAAAAACGCGGGGAAACAAGCAAAGACAGCCCGCCGGGGCTTTGGTGCCCGACAGGCTGTAAAAAAATACGGGCCGGGTCGGCCCGTCAAAGTTTATTTATAACCGACGCGGTCCATCAACTTCACCGCCTCCGCCTGGCGCGATCCGGCGTTGGCGACATTGATGTAGCTGTGCTTGAAATCGCCCCAGGCGGCGACGCGCGCGTCAGGCTTGACCTTGGGGTTGACCGGGAATTCCATGTTCACATCGGCGAACATATTCTGCGCCTTGGCGCTGGACAGCCATTCCAGGAACTTCAACGCGCCCTTTTCGTTCTTGGCGTGCTTGACCACGCCGGCGCCGGAAATGTTCACATGGGTGCCCTTGCCCGCCTGATCGGCCCAGAAGATGCCCACCGGCAGATTCGGCGATTTTTCCATCAGGCGGCCGTAGTAATAGGTATTGGCGATGCCCACTTCGCACTGGCCGGCGGCAATGGCTTCCAGCATCTTGGTGTCGTCCGGGAATTCGCGAGTGGCCAGATTATCCACCCAGCCCTTGACCACTTTCTCCGTCTTCACCGGGCCCAGATCGGACAGCATCATCGCCACCAGCGACTGATTGTAGACCTTCTTGGACGTGCGCAGACACAGCTTGCCCTTCCACTTGGGGTCGGCCAGGTCGGCGTAGCTGGACAGCTGGCCCGGCTTCACTTTCTGGGTGTTGTAGAAAATGGTGCGCGCGCGGATGGACAGGCCGTACCACTCATGGCCGGGGTCGCGCAGATAGGACGGGATGTTGGCGTCCAGCAGCGGCGACTTCACCGGCTTGAACAAACCCATCTTGGAGGCCTGCCACAGATTGCCGGCGTCCACGGTCAACAGCAGATCCGCCGGGCTGTTGCTGCCCTCGGCGCGCAGGCGCTCCATCAGCGGGCCTTCCTTGTCCGACACCAGCTTGATGTTGACGCCGGTTTCCTTCTTGTAAACCTCGATGATGGGCTTGAGCAGCTGCTCGGCGCGAGCGCTGTAAACCACTACATCTTCCGCCACTGCGTGACCGGCGAACCCCGCCAGAACGGCGGCAAGCATCAAGTGCGTTTTCAAGGTGTGTCCCCTGTTGGGTTGAGTGATAGGAATCAGAGCCTCAATCTAAGAACCTGTTCAAAGTCTGCTGCGCTTCAGCGATACGGCGTTGAAAACGAGCTCAAAATGCTCATGTACCACTCGTACATTCCGCTTTTTCGCTCGTTTTCGCCTTGTCTCGCCCTTGCTCGCGAGACTTTGAACAGGCTCTAAGAGTCTGTTTACGATCTGCTGCGCTGCGTGGAGCGTTACACGGTGAGTGCGCCTTCGAAATGCTCATGTACCACTCGTACATTCCGCTTTCTCAGCCGTTTTCGCCTTGTCTCGTTCTAGCTCGCGAGATCGTAAACGGACTCTAACAAAAATGAGAATGCTTATCAATCTAGTAAACACTCGCATCTTAGTTTTAATCAAAACAAATAAGAAAACCCGCCGCGGCGGGTCTTCTTGCTGCATCCCGGCGCTATCGCGCCCGGGCCTCACACATCTTCGGAATCGCCCCAGCCGCTGCGGTCGCCGATATTGAACACCTTGTCTTCCGGCGCCACGTCGCCGGCGCCCAGCGTCGGCTCCGCCGCCAGCCGCGCGTAGATAGGCGCGAAGTCCGGCGCGGTGGCGTCGAACAACTGCTGGAAGCTGTCGATGACGAAATAGGTTTTCTGGAAAGTGTCGATGCGATAGCGGGTGCGCATGATGCGTTCCAGATCGAAGCCGACGCGGTTGGGGCTGGCGCTGTCCAGGCAGTACACCGACTCTCCCTTGCTGGACACAATGCCGGCGCCGTAGATCCGCATGCCCTTGGGCGTGTTGATCAGGCCGAACTCCACCGTGTACCAGTACAAGCGCGCCAGCATCGGCAAAGCGCCCAGCGCCTTGGCCTTCATGCCGCCCTTGCCGTAAGCCTCCAGGTAGTCGGCGAACACCGGGTTGATCAACAGCGGCACATGACCGAACAAGTCATGAAACACATCGGGTTCTTGCAGGTAGTCCAACTGGTGCGGCTCGCGCAGCCACCAGGTCACCGGGAAACGTCGGTTGGCGAGGTGCTCGAAAAACACGTCGTCCGGAATCAGTCCGGGCACCGCCACGATTTTCCAACCGGTGGCCGCCATCAGTTTTTCGTTCAGCTTGGCGAAATCCGGCACCCGGTCCGCGTCCACGCCCAGGCGCTCCAGACCTTCCAGGAATTCGTCGCAGGCGCGGCCCGGCAGCATCTCGCTCTGGCGGCGGTACAGCGTGGCCCAGGTGGCGTGGTCGGCGGCGGTGTAGCGCTCCAGCGGTTGCGGCAGGGTGAAATCCGCGCTGTCGTGGCTGAGTCCGACATTCTTGCGAGTGGTGATGTCGGGCACGACGAAATCGGCTCGGTCGTTCATGGCGGTGGGTCCGGATATTTAGGTGGATAACTCTAGTTTAGGCCCGAAGCCGTGCGGGAAGACCGCAAAATTTGCCTGCATGCGATTTTTTTTGCACACTTGCCGCATATAACCGCCATGAAACGCTCAATATGCGCAAAATTGAATTAGACCGCTTCGATTACCAGATTCTGGAAGCGCTGCAACACGACGCCCGCGTCACCCATCAGAAGCTGGCCCAGCAAGTGGCCTTGTCCGCGTCCCAAATCGGCCGCCGCATCCAGCGCATGGAGGAAAACGGCGTGATTCAGGGTTATCAGGTGGCCTTGAAGCCGGAACAGGTCGGCTTGTCCGTGATGGCTTTCGCCCACGTCAGCCTGGAGCGCCACAGCGAAAGCGCCTTGCAGGAGTTCGCCCAGGCCATCAACGAACTGCCGGAGGTGCTGGAATGCTACGCCGCCGCCGGCGAGGCGGACTACCTGCTACGCATCGTGGTGCCGGACCTGCCCTCGCTGTCCACCTTCGTGATGAACCGCCTGATGCGGCTATCGCTGGTGCGCAGCGTCAAATCCACCATCGCCTTGAACGCGATCAAGCAGACGATGAAGCTGCCGCTCTCGTCGGTGCCGGAATGAAGAACGGCGGGGAATCCCCCGCCGTTCTTCTAGAACTTGTTCAAAGTCTGCTGCGCTTCGTGAAACTTGGCACGGTGAGTACCGCTTCGAAATGCTCATGTACCGCTTGTACATTCCGCTTTCTCAGCTGTTTTCGCCTTGTCTCGCTCTAGCTCGCGAGACTTTGAATAGGCTCTTAAAGCCGCCTCAGCGCTTGAGCTTGGCGAACGCCGCCGCCATCGCGGTATCGCCGGCCGGTTGCTGGCCGCGCTGGCGATCGCCGCCGCGCCGGTCCTGCGCGCGCGGGCCGTCGTTGCGCGGGCCGCGGCTATTGCCGGCGCCCGGCGTGTCGTCCAAGCGCATGGTCAGCGCGATGCGCTTGCGCGCCGCGTCCACCTCCATCACCTTGACCTTGACCACATCGCCGGCCTTGACCACCTTGCGCGGGTCGTCGACGAACTTGTTGGACAAGGCCGAGATGTGAACCAGTCCATCCTGATGCACGCCGATATCGACGAAGGCGCCGAAGTTGGCGACATTGGTGACCACACCCTCCAACACCATGCCCGGCTGCAGGTCCTTGATGTCCTCGACGCCGTCCTGGAAGGTGGCGGTCTTGAACTCCGGACGCGGGTCGCGGCCCGGCTTGTCCAGCTCGCGCAGGATGTCCATCACCGTGGGCAGGCCGAAGCGTTCGTCGGTGTAGTCCACCGCCTTCACGGTTTTGAGGAAGCCGGAATCGCCCAGCAGCGATTTCATCTCGCGGCCGGTTTTGAGCACAATCTGCTCCACCACCGGATAGGCTTCCGGATGCACGGCGGAGCCGTCCAGCGGGTTATCGCCATCACGGATGCGCAGGAAGCCGGCCGCCTGTTCGAAGGTTTTGTCGCCCAGCCGCGGCACTTTCAGCAATTGCTTGCGGCTGCGGAAGGCGCCGTTCTGATCACGGTAGGACACGATATTGGCCGCCAATGTGGCGTTGAGGCCGGAGATGCGGGTCAGCAGCGGCACAGAGGCAGTGTTGACGTCGACGCCGACGGCGTTGACGCAATCCTCCACCACAGCGTCCAAGGCGCGCGCCAATTGACTCTGGTTGACGTCATGCTGGTACTGGCCGACGCCGATGGACTTGGGATCGATTTTCACCAGTTCGGCCAGTGGGTCCTGCAAACGGCGGGCAATGGACACCGCGCCGCGCAGGGATACGTCCAGGTCCGGAAATTCCCGCGCCGCCAGTTCCGACGCCGAATATACCGAAGCGCCGGCTTCGGACACCACGATCTTGGTCATGCCCAATTGCGGATAGGCGCGGATCAGCTCCTGCGCCAGCTTGTCGGTTTCCCGGCTGGCGGTGCCGTTGCCGATGGCGATCAGATCCACGCGATGACGCGCGCACAAGGCGCCCAGCACCGCCAGCGAACGGTCCCAATCGCGGCGCGGCTCGTGCGGATAGATGGTGGCGGTGTCCAGCAGCTTGCCGGTGCCGTCCACCACCGCCACCTTGCAGCCGGTGCGCAGGCCCGGGTCCAGGCCCAAGGTGGCGCGCTGGCCGGCCGGGGCCGCCAGCAAGAGATCATGCAGATTGTCCGCGAACACCTTGATCGCCTCGGCGTCGGCGGCGTCCTTGAGCCGCGACACCAGTTCCAGCTCCAGCGACAGGAAAATCTTGGCGCGCCAGCACAAACGCACGGTGTCCAGCAGCCATTTGTCGGCCGGACGGCCGGCGTCGCTCACGCCGAAGCGCGCGGCGATCAGTTGCTCGTAGGCGGAGCGTTCGGTGATCGGGGTTTCGTCCGGCTGGTATTTCAGCGTCAGACTCAGCACGCCCTCGTTGCGTCCGCGCAATAACGCCAGCGCGCGGTGCGAGGGCGTGGCGCGGATGGCTTCGCGGTGTTCGAAATAATCGGAAAACTTGGCGCCCTCGTTCTCCTTGCCAGCCACGACCTGGCCAACCAGCTCGCCCTCGTTCCACAGCTTTTCGCGCAGTTGGCCCAAGAGCTCAGCGTCTTCGGCGAAGCGCTCGATCAGGATGGCGCGCGCGCCGTCCAGCGCCGCCTTGGCGTCGGCCACGCCGGCTTCGGCGTTGACATAGGCGGCCGCGGCGACGTTGGGGTCCTGGCTAGGATCGGTCAACAGGCCGTCGGCCAAGGGCTCCAGCCCGGCTTCGCGCGCGATCTGCGCCTTGGTGCGGCGCTTGGGTTTGTAGGGGAGGTAAAGGTCTTCCAGCGCGGTCTTGTTGTCCGCGGCGTAGAGCGCGGCTTCCAGTTCGGGGCTCAGTTTGCCTTGCTCGGAGATGCTGCCGAGGATGCTGACGCGGCGCTCGTCCAGCTCGCGCAGATAGACCAAGCGCTCGGCCAGCGTGCGCAGCTGGGTGTCGTCCAGGCCGCCGGTGGCTTCCTTACGGTAGCGGGCGATGAAGGGAACGGTGGCGCCGCCGTCTATCAGGTCGATGGTGGCGGCGACTTGCGCCTCGCGGACGGAAAGTTCGGCCGCCAGGCGGCTGGAAATGCTTTTCAACATCGGTTTTTATTCTTTCGAGTTGAACAAAAACCGCTACTGTACCGCCATCGCCGACAAAATCAACCGGGACGCCGCGTCGGACGTCCCGAAATCAGCGCCGCCGGACAAGTCAGGTGCCCGCCGCCACCGGGCTTTCCAGCCAGGCCTGGGCCTCTTCCGCGGTATCGAAATACTGAGTGCGGGTATTGGACAGCAGCCCGGCGATGTGGGCGGCCAGCTTGATCCAGACATCGCTGACCACCAGCGCCACGCGGCCGACGTGATTTTCATGGGCGCGCATGAATTTGACCTCTTCCAGCGCCATGTCCAGCGTGAAGTCCTTCAGCTCGGTCAGGTCCAGCAGCAGATCGGGCTTGGCACGCTCGGACTGGCGCTTGAGCAGGGCCTCCTCCAGCAGCTTGAAGTCCGCCAGCGTGAATTCGTTGTACAGCGCCACGTCCAGGCCGTAGTGTTGTTCGCGTATCGAGATCATGTCCTTCTCCTTTGCGGTGTCGCTTTCATTTTAAGGCTTGGCCGCACTGGCGCGGCAAGCTTTTTCAGCCGGCCGGCAGCGTCTTGAGCCAGGCGGCTAGCCGCCCGCGGGCATTACGGCAGGGCGAGGCGGTATTGAACTGAATCATCCGCCCGCGCGTCCATTTGTCGTACCAGGGGCCGCCGTAAAGCGCCTCGTCGGAATAGCTCTCCACCAACGCCTCTACCTGACGCTGGCTATCGTCCAGCATCGCGCACAGCCGCGCCCAGTCGTCGACATCCCCGTAATCGCGGTAGAACTTCCGCGCCAACAAGCCCAACTGATTCCAACGGTAGCCGGTGTCGGGAAAGTCCATAGGCAAGCCGTCCCGCTCCAATCGATGCCACTTCAGCACCAGCGCCTGCCAGCCCAGCAGATAGGCCATCAGGTCCGCGGCGCTCATGCGGCTGCCCTTGGCGTGCCCATCCATTTCCTGAGCGAAAGCGCGCTCCGGCGGCACCCGCGCCAGCACCGCGCTCAAGCGCCGGTATTCGTCCCTCATCGCCTCCAACAAGGCGGCCTTGCCCGCAGGCACCGTCATCGCCGTTCCCTCGCCGCGTCCGGTCAAACGCCGGACCATGGCGGCAGCTTAACGCCGGCTGGCCAACATGCCGCTGACGATGATCAAACCCATCGCCGCCAGGCCGGCGGCGCTGAGCGGGTCGCCCCACAAGCCGACGCCCAGCAAGGTGGAAAACACCACGGTCAGGTAAGACAGATTGGCGGCCAAGAGCTTGCGCCCCACCTTGTAGGCGCGGGTCATCGCCAATTGGGCGATGGTGGCGGTGGCGCCCAAGCCCAGCAGCAGCCACGCGTTCTCCAGCGTCACCGGATGCCAGGTTTCAAACAGCATCAACAGCAGGCCGCCCAGCGTGGAAATCAGCGCGAAATAGAACACGACCTTCCATTCCGGCTCGCCCTGGCGGCCCAGCTCCCGCACATGCAGATAGGACCAGCCGGCCAGCAGGCCGGAGCCGACGCCAAGCAAACCGGCCACCCAGGCCTCGCTGGACAAGGTGGGCCGCAGCAACAGCACCACGCCGACAAAGCCCAGCGCCAGGCCGGCCAGCGCCTGCTTGGGCAGGCGCTCGCGCAACAGCACCACCGACAGCAGCGCCAGGAACATCGGCGAGGTGTAGTTGAGCGTCACCGCCGTGGACAAGGGCAAATGAGCGATGGCGTAGAAATACAGCAATAAGGAAGCGTAGCCGATCAGGCCGCGCTGCACGTGATAGCGCAGCAAGGGGGTGGAGAAACGCTCGCGCCGCCACAAGGCCGCCGCGCCCAGCGTGACTGCGCCCACAAGAGTGCGCCAGAACACCAGCTCGGTGGAGGAGAAATATTCGGCGCCCAGCTTGACGAACACCCCCATCAGGCCGAAAAACACCGCCGCCACCACCATCCAGCCCGAACCCAGGCGCCACTTTCCACTAGTCAAACCACATTATCCTTATTCATTCTTGTTGAACCCCCAAGCTCTGCTTCAACGCAAGGCCGCCATCAGGCCGGAGCCCACTATCAACGCCATCGCCGCCAGCGACCAGGCGCTCAGCGGATCGCCCCACAACACCACGCCCAGCAGCGCCGAAAACAGCACCGTCAGATAGCCGAAGCTAGCCACCAGGTATTTGCGTCCGTCCTTGTAAGCGCGGGTCATCGCCAATTGTCCCAACATGCCGCACACTCCAACGCCAAGCAGCGGCAAAACATTGTCCGCCGTCACCGCGCTGAAACCCGGCCCCAAAGCCAGCCAGATGCCGCCAAACACGCTGGAAATGGCGAAAAACCAGAACACCACCTTCCAGGATGGCTCCCCCATCTGCCCCAACTCGCGCACCTGAAACACCGCGAAGCCGGCGCTGACGCCGGACATCAGACCAATCAAGCCGGCCAGCCACTGCTCCGAACTGAAAGTGGGGCGCAGCAGGATAACGATGCCGACGAAGCCCAGCAACAGGGCCAGGCCGGTGCGCGGCGTCAGCCGGTCTTTCAACTTGATCACACACAGCAAGGCGAAGAACAGCGAGGAGGTGTAGTTCAACGTGACCGCCGTGGACAAGGGCAGCCGGGTCAGCGCATAGAACAGCGCCACCATGGACGCGTAGCCCACGAAGCTGCGCTTGACGTGCCCGCGCCAATGCGGCGTCCACGGCGACTGGCGCTTCCAGGCCATCGCAGCGCCCAAAGCCAGCGCGCCGATGGCGGTGCGCCAGAACAGCAGCTCGGTGGAAGCGAAGGCGTCGGCGCCCAGCTTGACGAACATGCTCATCAGCGCGAAACACAGCGCCGCCACCACCATCCAGCCGGAACCCAGCCGGCCTTGGCGCAAGCGCCGTCCCATGGCCCGTGCGCCGTCGCTCAACGCCGGCGTCATCGCTTCAACAATTCAAGCGACAGGCAGATGGCCTCCATCTGCCGACGATAGGTTTTGAATTCAGAAGCGTTGGCGGCGCAGCGCGCCTCGGCCATGCGCTTTTTGTCCCCCAACTGAAACACATGCAGGTTGTGGCGGACAATCCACAGCCGATTGGAAACGAAGCGGCCGTCGCGGTATTCGGTCACCAGCCGGCCGCTGCGGCTGTTGACGCGGGCGAAATTGGCGGCTTCGCGATTATCGTCCTCCCGGCGGTATTTTTGCGCCAGCCGGGCCAGGGTGTCGCCGCGCCCCGGCTTGCGCGAGAACACCTGCACATCGATGGCGGCGCGCTCGCGCTGATCGGCTTTGGGCGGCACCACCCGCAGCACGCGTTGACCGTCCACCACGCTGGGACGAACCTTCCAGCCCGGCGGCACATTGAAACGCACGCGGCTCACGGCATCGGTGTAGACAGCGGCCTGGGCCAACGGAGCCAGCAAGGCCAGCGACAAGGGCAAACAGCGGAAAAGCGTTTTGAGCATGGAATCGGGCAAACCAGATAAGAGCCTGCTCACAATCCGGCGAGCGAGACAAGACGAAAACGGCGGAAGCAGCGGCATGTGCTGACGGTACATGAGCATTCTGCAGCGGTCCTCCCGCGTGACGCCTTCCAACGCGCGGCAAACTTTGAACAGGCTCGTAAAAAAGGCGCGGACAAGTCCGCGCCTTTGCATTATGACACCGCAAGCCGTCGCTTAACCAGTCAGCGCCTCGCCCATCTTGCGTCGGTAGAACTCGTGGAAGTGCAGCATGCCTTCTTCGGTGGGCGATTGATAAGGCCCCACCTCGCTCTCGCCGCGCATCCACAAGGCCCGGCGGCCTTCATGCATCCGGTAGCAGATCTCGTCGTCTTCCTTGGCGGTTTCAAAATAGGCCGCCTGCTCCGCCTCGATAAACTCCGGCTCGAACCACACCACGTCCTCCGGGTAGTAGAACTCGGTCAACACCGTGCACTGCTCCGGCCCGCGCGGCATCACCACGCTGACCACCAGCACATGCGGATACCACTCCACCATGATGT
Organism: Chromobacterium sp. Rain0013; assembly: GCF_015291765.1. Taxonomy (NCBI): domain Bacteria; kingdom Pseudomonadati; phylum Pseudomonadota; class Betaproteobacteria; order Neisseriales; family Chromobacteriaceae; genus Chromobacterium; species Chromobacterium sp. Rain0013. Next base: position 2,163,279 of record NZ_CP031514.1, on the reverse strand, counting down.
TGGGGTAGTACGTCAGCCAAATGGCGCCGAACTCCGGCTGCTGATCGGCGTAGCGGCGGCGGACTTCCTCGTGCCACTTGCCGTAGACGCGGGAGCCCGAGGTGGCCAGCTGGTTCTTCACGCCCACGGTTTGTACATGGTATTGCGCGCCCCACTCCCACTTCAGATCGTCGCAATCAACGAAATTGCCGAGGCCGGGGTGGAAGGGATCGACGTGGTAGTCCTCGGAATACACTTCGATGAAGGTCTTCCAGTTGAAGGCGTACTCCGTCAGATGGCTGGAATGGTAGGCGTAACCGTCAAAGCTCATGTGCTTGGCCACGCCCAGGTTTTCCAGGTCGCGCGCCACATTGCGGCGCGCGTCGAACAGCAAGCCGTTCCAACGCGTCAGTTCGGTCTGGCTCAGGTTCAAGCACGGCGTCTCCGGGAAATGCGGCGCGCCCAGCAAAGAGCCTTCGGCGTCGTAAGTCCAGCCATGCAAATTGCAGACGATATGATTGCCGTTGCCGCGGCCCTTATAAATGATGGCCTGGCGGTGACGGCATACATTGGAGATCAGCTTGATCCGGCCATCCACATTCTTGAGCATCTTGCCGTGCCCCATCCATTCCAGAGTCTGATAATCGCCGGCGTTGGGCGTCATCAGCTCATGGCCATAGTAGATGGGCGCGTCTCCAAACAGCAGCCGCTGTTCCTGAGCGTAATAGGCAGGATCAAAATAGGTATAGACGGGTAGCTGGGCAGCAGATGCTTGAAGCAACTGCGCGGAAGCCAGATCAGACATTATTCCCACACCTCCGGTAGAAGATATAAGACCAGCCGAATCTCGCTTAAAACGAGTTTGCGGGACTATCAAAAACAATCAACAAAAACAAGGCCGAACCTTGCAACAGAGGGGCGGATTATGCCCCCGCCCCCCCACCGGGGCAAGCCTTTCCTCTCTACCGGAACCGGGTTTTTGGCGTAAAAACATCAGCTTGCCGTACCCAAATCATACTTAGAATAATATTTTTGATAGGAATCAAAGATTTAGCATTCACGCTGCAATGCAATATTAGAGTCGCTTAATTCATGATGTTATAATCGCCGTCATCGCCTCCGTCCGGCTTTGAGCCACGGCCCCTTCTGGACTGTAGCCGATATGCCGCCAGTTACAATGCCTGCCGCGTAAATACAGGCGCAGCCATGCTTTCGCTGGTGGCGTGGCAGCGCTGACGCCAGCTTCCGGCAATGCTATACCGATTGAAAAGCCGTGCCCGCCACAGCGAGAACCCACCCTCGCCGCCGCGACCGCAAGCTTGGGATCCATGGCGACAAAACCGCTGATTTTTGCCTAAATGCCAAATTTTACGACTCATCGCGCCACGCGCCTGCAGCCTGCGACACCGCTCGGTCGGTGCCGGACCGTCGTTCGCGCCCATTCCCCCCGCGCGTCACAGGAAAGCCTCTGAAAACATGCAAACCTTTTTCCTCGCTCCCATCGGCTTCAACGCCGGCCTGACCTCGGTGGCGCTGGGCGCCATCCACAGCCTGGAGCAAGCCGGCCTGCGCGTCGGCTTCGTCAAACCCATCGCCCAGGGCGCGGACCCCAAGGAGCCGGAACGCTCCACCCACTTCGCCCGCGCCATCTGCCGGCTCAATCCGCCGGAGCCGATTCCGATGGAGCGGGTGGAACGCCTGCTGTCCAAAGGCCAGGTGGATCAATTGATGGAAGAAGTGGTCAGCCTGTATCAACAGGCGGCCAATCAGGTGGACGTGGTGCTGGTGGAGGGCCTGGTACCGGACCAGAAACAGGTGTTCTCCACCTTTCTAAACACCAAGATCGCGCGCAATCTGCAAGCGCAGACCATCCTGGTCAGCGCGGCCGACAACCTGGCCAGCCACGAGATCGCCGAGCAGCTGGAAATGAGCATTCAGGCCTTTGGCGGCGGCCAGGGCGGCCAGATCGCCGGCTACATCCTCAACCGGGTGCCCAAGGACCAGAACGCTCAGGACATCGCCACCGAGGTGCTGGAAAGCGGCAGCTTGATGAAAAAGGCGCGGCTGCCGATGCTGGGCGCCATCCCGCACGAGCCGGAACTGCTGGCGCCGCGCACCCTGGACGTGGCCAATCATCTGAAGGCGCGGCTGTTGCACGCCGGCCAACTGACCAGCCGCCGCGTGCGCACCATGGTGGTGACCGCTCGCACCGTTCCTAATATCGTGCACCTGCTCAAGCCCGGCGCGCTGATCATCACTCCCGGCGACCGCGAGGACATCGTGCTGGCCACCGCGATGGCGGCGATGAACGGGGTGCCGCTGGCCGGGCTGTTGCTGACCTGCGATTCGATGCCGGACCCGCGTATCATGCTGCTGTGCCAGCAGGCCTTTACCGGCGGCATGCCGGTGATGGCCAGCGAATCCAACACCTTCGACACCAGCAGCGCGCTCAACAATATGAGCTTGCAAGTGCCGTCCGACGACCGCGAGCGCATGGAGCGCGTGATCGAATTCGTCGCCGAGCACCTGAACGTGGCGCCGCTGAAACAATACATCGGCACGCCTCAGGAACTGCGCCTGCCGCCGCCTGCCTTCCGTTACCAGCTGATGGAAAAGGCGCGCAAGGCCAATAAACGCATCGTGCTGCCGGAAGGCAACGAGCCGCGCACCATCCAGGCCGCCGCCATCTGCCACGAGAAGGGCATCGCCCGCTGCGTGCTGATCGGCCAGCGCGCCGAAATCCTGCAAGTGGCGGAAGCCCAGGGCGTGACGCTGCCGGAGTCGGTGGAAATCATTGATCCCAACGAGGTGCGCAGCCGCTATGTGCCGCCCATGGTGGAGCTGCGCAAGAGCAAGGGTCTGAACGCGCCGATGGCCGAACAGCAATTGGAAGACAATGTGGTGATGGGCACCATGATGCTGGCGCTGGACGAAGTGGACGGCCTGGTGTCAGGCGCGGTGCACACCACCGCCAACACCATCCGCCCCGCCCTGCAGCTGATCAAGACCGCGCCGGGCGCCAGCATCGTGTCCAGCGTGTTCTTCATGCTGATGCCGGAGCAGGTGCTGGTCTACGGCGACTGCGCGGTGAACCCCGATCCTGACGCCGAACAGTTGGCCGACATCGCCATACAGTCGGCGGACTCCGCCGCCGCTTTCGGCATTCCGCCGCGTGTGGCGATGATCTCCTACTCCACCGGCTCCTCCGGCAGCGGATCGGACGTGGAGAAAGTCAGGGAAGCCACCCGCATCGCCAAGGAAAAGCGCCCGGATCTGATGATAGACGGCCCGATGCAGTACGACGCCGCCAGCGTGGAATCGGTAGGCCGCCAGAAGGCGCCGGACAGCGAAGTGGCCGGCCGCGCCACCGTGTTCGTATTCCCGGACCTCAACACGGGCAACACCACTTACAAGGCCGTTCAGCGCTCAGCCAATGTGGTGTCGGTGGGCCCGATGCTGCAAGGCCTGCGCAAGCCGGTCAACGATCTGTCGCGCGGCGCGCTGGTGGACGACATTGTCTACACCATCGCCTTGACCGCGCTGCAGGCGGAGCAAGGCGAGTCCATCTAAGAACCTGTTTACGATCTGCTGCACGTCGGCGATACGGCGTTGAAAACGGCTTCGAAATGCTCATGTACCACACGTACATTCCGCTTTCTCAGCCATTTTCGCCTTGTCTCGCCTTAGCTCGCGAGATCGTAAACACGTTCTAAGCCCAGCCCCCTATCCAACCGCCTGCCTCCCGGCAGGCGGTTTCGCCATTACGCGCAACAGTTCCCCTCTCCTATTCGGCCCTGCCCGGCTATGCCATTGCGTTAATTCAAACAATTGTTTTACATTGGAGCGCCATAAAAGCCGCACAACAACAAGCTGCGTCCGCAGCCGCGTCTACAACGCATCAGAGGGGCACTCCATGTCGATTCAAGCCATCACCGAATGGTTCATCCCGGACCGCGTACGCCAATCTCCGGAACAGGCTATCCGCGGCCGCACCGTCGTCGGGGTCGGCCTGCTGGCCGGCCTGGTGGCGCCGCTGTTCGCCATCGAATACCTGCAACTGGGCCACCGTGCGATGGCCGCCGGCATCGCGCTGGGCGGCCTGGGCCTGCTGCTGGGGCCGCTTGTGCTCAAACTGAGCGGCGCGGTGCGCTTCAGCGCTGAATTCATCACCAGCTGCATGTACGCGATGGTGTGCTGGATGGTCTACGTCAACGGCGGCATCCAGTCCACCAGCATCGTTTGGTTCGCCGCCATTCCCTTCACCGCCGTCTTCGTCGCCACCCGTGTCTCCGGCATGGTCTGGCTGGGGCTGACCGCGGCCGCCATCGGCCTGTTCTTGTGGATGAGCGCCCAGGGACTGCTGCCCGCCAACCCGATTCCCCACGCCGAAATTCCCAAGCTGCAGGCCAAATCGCTGGCAGGCTTGTCGCTGGTGGTGCTGGCCCTGGCGCTGGCCTTCGACAAGGCCAAGGTCAAAAGCTTTGAGAAACTGGAAGGCGCGCGGCGCGAGGCGGAACAAGCTCAACAGGCGATGCGGCAGCTGATGGCTCAGTTGACCGAATCCATCCAGGCCGCTTCCAGCGCCAGCCGCGATATCGCCGGCAGCACCGGCAATATGGCCGAAACCATGGCCAGCCAGCGCGAACGCTCCGAAGACATGGTGGTGATCGCCCAACAAATGGCGGTGGTCACCAGCCAGAACGCCGAGCAATCGGTGACGGCCACTCAGCTGGCGCACACCGCCGGCCAAGCCGCCTTGGGCGGCGGCGAAGCAATGGACCAGGCGGTCAGGCAGTTGAGCAAGGCCGGCGAAGTGATCGCGCTGGCCTCCAGCCGGCTGGAACAGCTGGGCGAGCGCAGTGCCGAAGTCAGCGGCATCGTGCAACTGATCCGCGACATCGCCGACCAGACCAACCTCCTGGCGCTCAACGCCGCCATCGAGGCGGCGCGCGCCGGAGAGCTGGGCCGCGGCTTCGCGGTGGTGGCCGACGAGGTGCGCAAACTAGCCGAGCGCACCCAGAACGCCACTCTGGACATAGAACAGAAAATCCGGCTGATCGTCGACGGCACCAACCAGGCGCTCGTCGCGATGCGGGACGGCAATCAGCAGATGCAGGCGGGCCGCGACAACTCGCTGGACGCCCAACGCAAGCTGTCCGGCATCATAGGCGAAACCGGCGAGCTGGCCAGCTTGCTCAGCCAGATGTCGCAGGCGGAAGCCAATCAAAACCGCGGCTTCGCCCAGTTCGCCAACGACATCACCGCGGTGGGCGAATCCACCCGCAGCCTGTCCGGCGAAACCCAGGCCATCGCGGACGCCATCGCCCGGCTGGACCGCTTGTTGGTGGATCTGGGCCAAAACACCCGCCACCTTCAGACGCAAAACGCCACGGCATGAAAAACGCCGGCCCTGGGCCGGCGTCGTCCTTTGAACAGGCTCTCGCCCGCGAACGCCCTTATTGCGGCAACTCGCTATTGCTGAATACCTCCAACTGCACTTGCTTCACCCGCTTGTCCGCGGACAGGCGCTGTTGCAAGGACAGCAACTCGACCTGGGCCGGCGCGTCGAACACCACCACACTCTGAGTGCGGTAACGAACGCTCAGGCTATGGTCGCGCGCCACCGCGGCCTCGTCTCGCGGCGAAGCCAGCTTCACCATCACCACACCGCTGACCCTCGACGGAGCCAACTCGCCTTCGGAACGCAGCACGTCGCCGCGCTTCAGCGTCACACCGCCCTCGCTCGCCGCCGAGCGGGCGCTGACGCCCTGCGGCAGCTTGCCGGCCGGAGCCGCTTGTTTGTAATAGGTCTTGCCGTTGATCACCAGCGGCTGGCCGCCCGGCTTCTGCTTGAAGGACGGAACGTCGGCGGCCTGAGCGCCGGCGGCCAAGGCCAGCAGGCCGGCCAGAATCAGGGAATGTTTCATCGTTATGCTCCTTTGTGGCCGATGAAGCGGATGGACCAAGACCGCAGGGTGCCGGTGGCGTTGGGCAGGCTTAGCGTGCGCTGGCCCTTAGCGTCACGGTAGTCGTAATAGTACTCGGCGCCGTTGGTGTCGATCACGCGCAGCCGCCATTGACCGCGCGCCGATTCGCCGTAAAAGTGGTTGGACAACAAGCGTTGCTGGTTCAGGCCGTAGCTCTCGTTCACCAGGCCGGTGCGCGGCGACAGCAGCACCGAGCGAGTGCCTGCCGGCGAAATCAATTCCACCGCCAGATCGTTGGCGCGGCCATGCTTAGCATCCACCAGCAGCTGCACGGCTTCCACCGTCAAATCCTCGGCATGGGTGTACACGCTATCCAGTCCAGCTTCGCTGGCATCCGGAATCTCCTTCATCACCGACACCGTCTGCCAGCGCGTCTTCTCCAGCGCCGCCAACGGCTTGTGATTGCGGCCCAGTTCCACCGCCTTGTCCACATCGATCAGACCAAAGCCGTAGAACGGATGGAAGGCGAGACCGGCGGCGTTGTTCTGCCACCCCGGCAAAGCCTGGTAGCTGTGCGCGCCGCCCTTGGCGTCCTTGAAGGCCAGGGTCACGCCGGCATGATTGGCGTCCACTTTGCGCGCCGACTTGATCAACAGATCGCGCACATCGCGCGCGCTCAGGCTGGGATAAGCCGACATCAGCAACGCGAACGAGCCGGAAGCCGCCGGCGCCGCAGCGGAAGTGCCGTTCATGGTGCCGCGGTAATCGCAATTAGGGTCCAGCGCGGTGCCGCCGTGCAACTGATTGGTGGACGGACGCAACGTGGAGTTGGAGCCGCGGTCGCAACCCACCAGATCGGTGGTCACCATCGCCGGGCTGGCGGTGCCGTACTCGCCGCCAGGGGAGGTCAGCAGCACGTTGGCGCCCACCGAGGAGTAGGACGAGCGCACGCCGTCGGCGTTCAGCGCCGACACCACCACGTTCCAGTAGTTGCTGTTGTCGGTGGTCAGGTTGGAATCCTGGATCGGCAGACCGTCGTTGCCGGCCTTGGCCAGTACATAGGTGGGTTTGCCGTCATTGTCCGAGCCGGACTGGAAGCTGCCGTAGGCGTTGCCCGCCGACTTGACGAACACCGCGCCCTTGCCGCCGTTGCTGCGCAGGCTGACATCCTCGTGCGCTTCGTCTCGCACCCGCAACGACATATCAGTATCGGGATTGCCCGGAATCGAGCGGATCGCCGAGCTGCCGTAGCTCTGGTTGAACACGCGGGAACTGGTGGACGACTGGCCGGCGCCGTCGCTCGGCGATTTGCCGTGCGATAGCATCCAACCGGCGGTCGTCTGCGCCTTCAACCAGTTGAAACCGTTCAGGCTGGCCGCCGGCGCCACGCCGCGGCCGCCCAGATTGTTGAAGCCCACCGCGGCGGCAATGCCGGCCACAGCGGTGCCGTGGCTGTCGGTGGCCAAACTGGGAGTCGGATCGTCGCTATTGTTCGCCAGGTTCTTGGAACCGGGCACCACATTGCCCGCCAAGTCCGGGTGGCGGATCTCCAGGCCGTCGTCGATGACGGTCACCGTCACGCCGCGCCCCTGGATGCTGCGCGAATGGCTGAGCGCCAGGTTCAGATCGATGCCAGCCACGCCGCCGCGTTGCGAGAACGCGTTCTGCCCTGTGTTTTGCAGGAACCATTGCTGGGACACCAGCGGATCTCCCGCTTGCAAGGGCGTTGCGGCCTGACCGGCCAAGGACGCCAGGGCCAGCGAAACCGCGCCCACCGTGATATGGATACGCATTGCATCTCCTAAGTGTCGAAACTGCTGTCGATAGAGAACAACTGCCGCGAGTCCGGGGCTGCCACCCCATCGCTCTCGGCCATTCGCCCCGCCTGCCAGCGGCGGCGAAATCCTCGGTCCTGCGCCGGCATCCGGTTTCGAAAGGCCAAGCCATTCTTATCCGGGCACCATGCGGCAAACCTGCGTCGGCGCTCGCGCCGGGCCGCCGAGACGGCCTCCATCACCGCGCTCCGGCTGGCCCAAGCGGCGTCCGCCCAAGCAGTGAACCATCAAAATCGAAAATGCCAAAGTCCTATTTATTTTTATCGTATATAAAAACTTCATAATACAAAATGTAATAATTCCCATTCGCAAATATGACAAACAGAAGCAACAAACCAAGAAAAATAGTGTCAAAATCAACCGCTTAGCATGAAACACCCAACAATTACCGCAGCCGACGGCGCAGCGGCCAGTCGCCCATAAACACAGCCAGGCCCAGAGAAGAACGTCAGGATTTGTCAGACAGAAGCACTAAGAAAGAGAAGAAAAAGGAACAAATAAAAAACGCCCCGGACGGGGCGTTTTGGATTGGAAGACGATGCCGACGCGAGGTTTAGTCGCGTTCTCCGGCAAAAGCCAGCAACAGTTGCAACAAGCTGGTGAACAGGTTGTAAATGCTGATGTAGATCGACAACGCCGCGGAAATGTAGCTGTCCTCGCCGCCGTCCACCACCACCTTGACCTGCCACAGAATCATCAGCGAGCTGAACAGCGCGAAAGCCGCGGAAATCATCAGATGGAAAGCCGGCATGCCCAGGAAGATGTTGGCCACCACCGCCACCATCAGCACGATGGCGCCCACGGTGAGGAAGTTGCCCAGGCCGCTCAGATCGCGCTTGGTGGTGGTGGCGATGCCCGCCATCACGAAAAACACCAGCGCGGTGGCCGCGCCCGCGGTCATAATCAGCTGGCCGCCGTTGGAAAACTTGAACGCCAGTTGCAGCAAGGGCCCCAACAGCAAGCCCATCAGGAAAGTGAAACCCAGCATCAGAAACACGCCAGCCGAGCTGTAGCGGTTTTTCTCGATGGCGAACACCAAGCCGTAGAACACGGCAAGGATCGCCAGCATGCCGATGATGGGGCTGCCGGCCAGGAAGCCGAAATTCATATTGGTGCCGACGATGGCTCCCATCACCGTGGGAATCATCGACAAGCCCAGCAAACCATAAGTATTGCGAAGAACCTTATGGCGTACCTCGGCCATACCGGTCGTCTGATAGGCCGTCTCAAGGTTCGGGTGCATAATGTAAGCCTTTCTCCAAAGGGATTTTTATCAAATTGTACCGACAGTGACAGCCGCTGTGGCAATAAGTTTCCCGGCGGCCCGGCTTGCGTCGCGCAAACGCTTCGGGTATTCTTGCACTCCCTTGCAAATGAGGACGGTTGTTCTAATTTGCAAGCGGCATCAAAGCGAAAGTGGCGGAATTGGTAGACGCACTGGATTTAGGTTCCAGCGCCGCAAGGCGTGAGAGTTCGAGTCTCTCCTTTCGCACCAACCCTGATTGCAGCCATACCTCTCCAATACGCTTGGGCCAAGCGTCATCCCGCCATAGCAAAGCGTCTCGGCTCAACACGCTGTTTTCCGTTTACCTTGCATTATCTTTGTCCCGCCCACGCTCCACACTTTTCCTCAGGGTCTGTTGAAAACCTGCTGCGCTTCGGCGATGCGTCGTTAAAACAAGCTCAGCATGCTCATGCTTCGTCTGTACACTCTGCTTTCCCAGCCGCTTGAGCCTTAGCTCGCAAGCACGCTCCCGGATCACAAGCGCACGCCATGAAAAACGCCCTCGACGCAGACGCGTCGAGGGCGTTGGATTTAGCGCGATGGAATCAAGCGCTGGCGGCGGTTTGCTTGTCCATCATGATTTTCAGAATCTGCGCATCAGTCTGCACCATGCCCTGGCTGGCCAGCTTGCCCAGGTTGGCGATGGAGGCGTCCAGCTCGCATTCCACAATGCCGTCGCTGCCCGCCACGCACACGCCGTCCAGCGCCATCAGTACCGCCTTGTAAGCAGACCCCGCCGAAGTGGACACCTTCATCGCGCAGCTATTGGACGCGCCGTCGCAAATCATGCCGGCCAAGTCGCCTATCATGCTGGAAATGGCCATGCCCGCCACCGCGTAGCCGCCGCCCAGCAACTGGGCCATCCCCGCCGCCGCGCCCATGGACGCGGTGGTGACCGCGCACAGCGCGGACAGCTTGGGCAGCCGGGCGTGAATATAAATGGCCATCAAGTGCGACAGCATCAGCGCCCGCGTCAGCCCCTCGCGATCGGCGCCGACATGCTCGGCCACCACCACCACCGGCATGGTAGCGGCAATGCCCTGATTTCCGGAGCCGGAGTTGCTCATCGCCGGCAGGGTGGCGCCGCCCATGCGGGCGTCGGACGCCGCGGTGGTGCGGGTGAGGATGCGGGTCAACAGATTGTCCGACAGCAAACCGGCGCTCACCTGCTTGTGCAGGGTTGCGCCAATGTGCAGGCCAAACTGCCCCCCCATGCCCGCTCGCGACAGCGCCTCGTTCAGTGTGGCCGCCTCGTGGATGAAATCCATCATCTCCAGCGGAGCCTGGGTGGCGAAGTCGTAAACATCCTGCGCCGTCGCGTCGGAAAAGTCGTATGCGGCGCCGGCCTGGCCGGAGCTCTCGAGTTCGGCGCGGAACACCGCCGCGCCATTGCGCTCGATCAGCACCACATTAGTGTGAGAGTCGGCGATGCAGACCCGTGCCGTCTCGTCGCCGGCGAACACTCGGGCTTCCGAATACAGGATATTCGGCACGTCCGCGATGCTCAGCGTCACGCGCTGCTCCGCGAGCATGCGTTTGGCGGCATCCACCACTTCGCCGCTCAAACCCTTGAGCACCTCCAGCTTGCCGTCCGGGTCGCCTCCTAGCGCGCCCACCGCGGCGGCGATCTGCAGGCCCACCGCGCCAGTGCCCGGCACCGTCACGCCCATACCGTTCTTCATCAAATTGGGCGAAACCCGCGCTTCGATGCGCTCTGGCGCGCGGCCCAGCGTCTTGGCGGCGATGGCACAGGCCAGGGCCAATGAAATCGGCTCGGTGCAACCCAGCGCCGGCGCCACTTCCGCGCGCGCCGCCTTGACGAACTTCGGCCACAGATCGGTGTTGAGAGTTGGTGTACACATAGTGATTACGCTTTCAAATCAAGTAAATGCCTTGCCGCCGCCCCACAAGGCGGGCCGGCGGCGAAAATCAGGAGAAAGCCAGGAACGGCGACACGCAGAGCAACAGGCCGGTGGCGATGATGATCTTGAGCGCGGCGCCCTTGTATTTGTGCAGGAAGGGCACTTGGTAAACCAGATAGGCCGGGATCAAACAGCCCACCAAGCCAAAAACCGGGCTGCAGATCGAAGTGAAGCTCAGCACCGGCGCGTTCAGCACGATGGCGCCCCAGGACAGCAAGACGGTGAACACCATGATGCCCTTGGCCACCCACTCGGGCCGGATGCGCTCCTCCGGCATTACCCGGCGCAGCAGATTCATCGCCAGGCCCTGGCAGGCCTCGCGGAAGCCCAGATAGACGCCAAAATACGCGGTCATCACCGCAAAAATATTCAGGATCAGGCTGAACAGCTTCACCATATCGCCCGGCATGCTGCTGGCCACCATGGCCAAAGCGGAAATGTTTTCATGCGAGGCCTTGACCGCCTGTTCGTGCCCCATCGCCAAGGTAAAGGACACCGCGTAGAAAAAGACGGTAACGAAGAGGATGCCGAAGGCGATGTTCATCGCCCGCATTGCCTTGTACTGCGCCACTTTCCGCGACTTTTCCCGCGCGCGGTAGGAAATCACCATCGGGCTCAGGCTTTGAATGAACAGGATGGAGGTCAGCGTGAACGGCAGCATGACGATGGCGTCCTTGATCAGGCTGCCCAGCGAGGGGAAAGCGCCCACATTGACCATTCGCCATTCCGAAACCATGGCCAGGCCGAGCACGGCCACCACGCCCAGCTTGGTCAACACCATGCCGGTGGAAATCTTGAACAGCAGTTGCTCGCCACGGGAAGCCAGCGCCACCAGCAGGCAGATCAGCCCCAAGCCATAGAAGGGATTGGCGGACAGCAGCGTCTCGGTCACGCCGAAGCTGTGCAGAAAGGAGGCGCTGTCGTTAGTGATGGCGGTTGAATACACAAAAACCCAGATCACCAGCATGATGAAGTAGAGCGCCCCCAGCAGAATGCCCCAGTTCTTGCCCAGATAGCCGCTGATCACGCTGGGGTAATCCTTGCACTCCGGCGACTCCGCCAAGGTGTTGATGAACAGACGCTGGAACAAATACATCGCCGGATAACCGATAACGGAGGAGAGCAAGAACACCCACAGCCCCATCAACCCCACCTGGACCGGCAGAAAAACAATGCCGGCGCCTATCGCCATGCCGATGCTCATCACGACCCAACCTCGGTCAGTAGCGTCGAAACGCACCGCCTCCCGCCACTCCGCTTCGCTCATGCCCGCGCGCTCGGCAGCGCTTGCCCTGGGCTTGACGCCCACTTGGGTGATGTCCATACTCGTTGTTCCTTTAGTGGTTCATCTGCTGTCTCAAGCCCTCCGGCGCCAACCGGATGCTTGGGTTTCCCCGCCGCGCTGCGCCAACAGCGCGTGAAGGGATTCTCGGACGCGTATCGGAAGCCCTCAGTCGCGACACTGCTTCAGATAGCGGTAAAGAGTGGGTTCGGAGATTTCCAACGCCTGCGAAGCCTTGCCGACGAATCCGCGGATAGAGAACAAGCCCCGCTGATTCAACTCCCTGATCACCTCCAGTTTTTCATCGCCGGACAAGCGCGTCGGATCAATCGCGTATTGCTCCAGCACGCCCTGCATAATCCCCACGCCAACATCATCAATGCCTAGCGACAAGGTTTCCTGATGCGAGTCGTGAGACAGTTCTGCCGGCAGCAGAGCCTGCACCGCCTCCAGCGCGCGCTTGTAGCGGCTGTCGTCGGAGTTGACGCAGAGCATGGCCTGCACGCGGCCGGTCTCGTCCTTGATCACCAGGGTGGACGAACGCAGCGACACTCCGCCTCGGGTCTTGCTGCGGTAGTTCAGCCGATAGTTCTCGCCCCCCTTGACGGAGCACTCCCGCGCCATGCTCAAGGCAAGGTCGGTGGCCGGAGCGCCGACGCTGCGGCCGGACACATGCCCATTGCGGATGATTTTGAGCGAGGCGCTGGGATCGGATAGATCGTGCACAGCCACTTCGCTGTCCGGCCCCAACAGGGCCGACACGAAATCGGCGAGCACTTCCGCGTCAAGTTGCAGTTTCATGGCGATGACAAAAAAATTATCACGTTGAGATTCTATGCATCACCACTCATCCATGTCATGCGCAACCACGAGCGCATTTGACGCGCGTCAAACCCGTTCAGGCCGCCGCCCGTCGCCAACGCGGCGCTCCATGAAAAAACCCGCCAAAATAGCGGGTTACACAATAGAAAAACAGCCGTCAGGCCTGGCGGAGTTGAACGCCGGACAGCTAGGTCAGGGCGCTTCCCTCTTTACACATTACAAAGCCTCATCCGCCGACAACCCTCTGGCGAACAAATCCACCGGCGTGTCCGGAATGAAGTCCAAACGCACCTGCCCCTCCACCGCGAAGCCCAGCTTGCTCAACACGCGCGCGGAGCCGGCATTGTCCGGATGCACCAAGCCCACCAGCCGGTCCAGCGCGTAAACATCCCGCGCTAGGCGCAGACAGGCGCGACCGGACTCGGTGGCCAGGCCCAAACCCCAGTACTCCGGCAGAAAGCGATAGCCCAATTCCACCGCGTCCACCGCCGCCATGTATTTCAGGCCACTGAAGCCTATTACTTCGCCGCTATCCTTCCACACGCAGGCCACTCGGCCAAAACCATGCCGCTCATAATCCGCTAGCGGGCCGTCGCGCATTGCCTGCAAAGCTTGCTCGGGCGAGCCAAAAGGCGTGTTGCCGACATAGCGGATGGCCTCGGCCACGGTACCAAGCCGGTAAAAGGCGTCCAGATCATCCTCCTTGAAAGGCCGCAAAATCATGCGGCCGGTATCCACTGCTTGCATTTCTGGCTCCCAAGCTGTTTGCAATATCATGACAATGGAAACAATTTGCCAGCAATCATCCGTCAACGCCATATTTTTTGCGCTGCAACAAATCAGCGCGGCAGGCGCGCCCAGCGGCTCAGCTGATATACTGTTGCTTTGATTTCCCCCGCCGCAGAACCCCGCCATGAACGATCTGTTTGCCCATGAACCGAAAAAACCGCTGGCCGAAGCGCTACGTCCCGGCCGCCTCGACGAGGTGATCGGCCAACGGCACTTGATCGGCCCTGGCAAACCGCTGCGGCTGGCCGTGGAGGCGCGCACCCCGCACTCGATGATTCTGTGGGGCCCGCCCGGCGTCGGCAAGACCACGCTGGCGCGCATTCTCGCCGCCAGTTTCGACGCCGAATTCATCCCGCTGTCGGCAGTGTTCTCCGGCGTCAAGGACATCCGCGAGGCGGTGGAGCGCGCGCACGCCGCGCTGCAGCGCTCCGGCCGCCACACCATTCTGTTCGTCGACGAAGTGCACCGCTTCAACAAGAGCCAGCAGGACGCCTTCCTGCCCTTTGTCGAATCCGGCCTGCTCACCTTCATCGGCGCCACCACGGAAAACCCCTCCTTCGAGGTCAACTCCGCGCTGCTGTCGCGCGCCCAGGTCTATGTGCTGAACAGCCTGGACGAAGAAGAACTGCGCCAGTTGTTCGAACGGGCCGCCGCCAACGACGCGCTGGAGGGGCTGAGCTTCGACGATGCCGCCATCGATACGCTGACCGGCTACGCCGACGGCGATGCCCGCCGCTTCCTCAACCTGCTGGAGCAGACCCGCACCGCCGCCTACGCCCGCAAGACCGGCCAGATAGACCGCGACTTTCTGTCCGAGGTGCTGACCGTCAACGCGCGTCGCTTCGACAAGGGCGGAGACGATTTCTACGACCAGATCTCCGCGCTGCACAAATCGGTGCGCGGCTCCAATCCGGACGCGGCGCTGTACTGGCTGACGCGGATGCTGGACGGCGGCGCCGACGCGCGCTACCTGGCGCGCCGGCTGGTGCGCATGGCCTGGGAGGATATCGGCCTGGCCGACCCGCGCGCGATGCAGATCGCCAACGACGCCGCCGCCACCTATGAACGGCTGGGCAGCCCGGAAGGCGAACTTGCGCTGGCTCAAGCCGCGCTGTATTTGGCCGTGGCCGCCAAGAGCAACGCCGGCTACAAGGCGTATAATGAGGCCCGCGCCTTCATCAAACAGGACAAATCCCGGCCGGTGCCGGTACACTTGCGCAATGCGCCCACTCGGCTGATGAAAGAGTTGGGCTATGGCCACGAATACCGCTACGCCCACGACGAACCCCATGCCTACGCCGCCGGCGAGACCTATCTGCCGGAAGGAATAGAGGACATGCGCTGGTATCAGCCGACTCCGCGCGGACTGGAAAGCAAAATACGGGACAAGCTGGATTTCCTGCGTCAGCTCGACGACGACGCCCGGCAAGACTCCGAATAAGTGAAAGAAACAGGACCAACCTAACCATGCTCGACATCAATCTGCTTCGCAACGACATCGAAGCCGTCGCCGCCCGTCTGGCCGGCCGCGGCTATACCCTGGACACCGCAGCCTTCAATCAGCTGGAGTCCGAACGCAAATCCCTGCAAACCCGCATGCAGGAACTGCAAGCCAAGCGCAACGCCTCCTCCAAGCAGATCGGCGTGGCCAAGGGCAAGGGCGAAGACGTGTCAGCCATCCTGGCCGAAGTGGCGACGCTGGGCGATGAATTGAAAGCCGCCGAACAAGGCTTCGACGCGGTGCAAAAGCAGTTGGACGCCTGGCTGATGTCCATCCCCAACCTGCCGCACGAATCGGTGCCGACGGGCAAGGACGAAAACGACAATGTGGAAGTGCGCCGCGTGGGCGTGCCGCGCCAGTTCGACTTCGAGGTCAAAGACCACGTCGACGTGGGCGCGCCGCTGGGCCTGGACTTCGACACCGGCGCCAAGCTGTCCGGCGCGCGGTTCACCGTACTCAAGAGCGACATCGCCCGGCTGCACCGCGCCATCGCCCAGTTCATGCTGAACACTCATACCGGCGATCACGGCTACGTTGAGCACTACACCCCCTACATCGTCAACGACAGCGCGCTGCTGGGCACCGGCCAGCTACCCAAGTTCGCCGAGGACATGTTCAAGGTGACCAAGGGCGGCGAAGAAGGCAATGTGGACCAGTACCTGATCTCCACCTCGGAAATCACGCTGACCAACACCGTCAGCAACAGCATCCTCAAGGCAGAGGAACTGCCGCTGAAACTGACCGCGCATTCGCCCTGCTTCCGTTCCGAAGCCGGCAGCTACGGCCGCGACACCCGCGGCATGATCCGCCAGCATCAGTTCGACAAGGTGGAAATGGTGCGCATCGAGAAGCCGGAAGACTCCTACGCCGCACTGGAGGAAATGGTCGGCCACGCCGAGAACATCCTAAAGGCGCTGGAACTGCCCTACCGCGTGATCACGCTGTGCACCGGCGACATGGGCTTCGGCGCCGCCAAGACTTACGATCTGGAAGTCTGGCTGCCGGCGCAGAACACCTATCGCGAAATCTCCAGTTGCTCCAACTGCGAGGCCTTCCAGGCACGCCGCATGATGGCGCGCTACAAGGACGAAAGCGGCAAGAACCAGCTGGTGCACACGCTGAACGGCTCCGGTCTGGCGGTGGGACGCACTCTGGTGGCGGTGCTGGAAAACTACCAGAACGCCGATGGCAGCGTGACCATCCCGGCGGTGCTGCGGCCTTACTTTGGCGGCCGCGACAAAATCGGCGGTTAAACTCAAGCCTGGCTTAAGACCGACACAAGACAACGGCGCCCATCGCGGGCGCCGTTTTTCACATCCGCGCCGCCAGCAGCGCCTCGAACTCGGCTCGCGGCAACGGCTTGCTGAATAGATAGCCCTGGCCCAGCCGGCAGCCCTGCCGCAGCAGGAAATCACGCTGCGACTCCAGTTCCACGCCCTCGGCCACCAGTTCCAACCCCAGGCTGCGGCCTATCGAAATGATGGCGCTGGTGATGGCGGCGTCGTCGCCGTCATGGTGCAGGTCCATGATGAAGGAACGATCGATCTTCAAGCCCTTGACCGGCAGCCGCTTCAAATAGGACAGCGAGGAATAGCCGGTGCCGAAATCGTCGATGGACAGATAAACGCCCAACTCGCGCAAGCGCTGCAAAGCCTCCACCATGCCGCTATCCTCGTCCATCGCCACGCTTTCGGTAATCTCCAGCTCCAACTCGCCGCTATCCAGGCCATGCCGGCGCAACGTGCGCGCCACCGTGTCGGCGAAGCTGCCGTACTTGAGCTGGCGGCCGGACACATTGACCGCGATGCGGCCGGGTTCCAGTCCCATCGCATGCCACTGAGCCCAGTCTCGGCAAGCGGTGTCCAGCACCCACTCGCCTATCGGTACCATCAACGAGCCGTCCTCGGCGATCGGGATAAACTTGGCGGGCGCCATCAGCCCCAGTTCGGGATGGCGCCAGCGCAGCAAAGCCTCCGCCCCCACCACCCGCTGCGTGGCCAGTTCCACCTTGGGCTGATACCACACTTCCAGCTCTTCCTGCGCCAGCGCGCGGTGCAGGCTGTACTCCAGTTTCAGCCGCTCCATCGCCCGCGCGTTCATGTCCGAGGTGTAGAACTGAAAATTGTTCTTGCCGCGCTCTTTGGCTTGGTACATCGCGGAATCCGCGTTCACCAACAAAGCATCCGCGCTGACTCCGTCCTCCGGATACATGCTGATGCCAATGCTGGCGGAGATGAACAGCTCGTGGCCTGTCAGGCCGGACTGTTCGGTCACGCCGTCCAGCAACTGCTGCGCCAGCGCCGCCACCTGGGTCACACGCTCCACCGCCGGAAGCAACAGGATGAACTCGTCCCCGGACAACCTGGCCACGGTGGAGTGCGGCGGCGCATACTGCAGCAACACCGAGGCGATACGCACCAGCAATTCGTCGCCGGCATGATGTCCCAGCGTGTCGTTGACCAGCTTGAAGCGGTCCAGGTCGACGAACAGCAGCGCGAACTGTGCCCGCGTCGGCTGCGCCCGCTCTATCGCCTCTTGCAGCCGCTCCAGGAACAGGGTCCGGTTGGGCAAGCCGGTCAAGGCGTCGTGATTGGCCAGAAAGTGCAGCCGCTCCTCGGACTGCTTGCGCTGGGTGATGTCGGAAAACACCGCCACGTAATGCAGGCATTCTCCGTCCGCGTCGCGGATGGCGGTAATGCTCAGATGCTCGGTGTACAACAGGCCGCCCTTGCGGCGGTTGACCACCTCGCCCTGCCAGACCCCGCTCTCTTTCAGGCTTTGCCACAGCTTCTGATAAAAGTCCGCCGGCTGCCGGCCGGATTTGAGCAAGGCGGGCGTGCGGCCCAGAGCCTCCTGGCTGCTGTAACCAGTGATGCGGCTGAACGCCGGGTTCACCATCTGGATCACCCCGTTGCCGTCGGTGATCAAGATGCCCTCCAGCGTTGACTCGAACACCTTGTCCGCCAACAACAGGCTGCGCCGAGAATGCAACAGCGCGTCGTCGCGCTCGCGCAAGGCGGAATGCAATTCCTGCAAAAACTCTTGCTCCACCATCTGGATAATGTCGCGGAACCCCAGCAACTGCAGCAGCGTTCCATCGACGTCGTACACCGCCAGGTGCCGAATCTTGTGCTGCAGGATCAACTGCCTGGCCTGCAACAGGCTGCTGCCCTCGCGCACACCCAGCAGCGGCCAGGAGCAGGCTTCGGCCAGCGTCGCCGGCGCTCGTCCCTCGGCCAACAGCCGCAACAGATCGCGCAGGGTCAGGATGCCGTAGTCCCCGTTATCGAAACTGACAGCCAAAGCCGTGGCGCCGTGACGCCGCATCAAGGCCAGCGCCTCTTCAGGCGAGCCCTGAGCGCCCAGCAAACATAAGGGCGCGGCGCGGTCCGCCACCACCCGCCGCACGCTTAGAAAGGATTCGCTGCCCTGGCTCAACACGATATCGGTCAGCGACACCACGCCGCACATCTTGCCGGCCTGCTCCACCAGCGCATGACGGATGCCGCGCTGGCGGAACAGGGCCACCGCCTCGCTCACCGGCAGATCGTGCGGCAGTACCACCAAGGGCGTGCTCATCGCGCCGCCCACCGGCCTCATGCCAACCACGCCATCCAACCGGTCCAGCGCCAACGCGTCGGCTTCGGTCCAAATCCCCAACGGCCGTCCCGCCTCGTCCTGCACCACGATGGAACCACAGCCCGCCAGCAACATGCGCCGCGCCGCCTCCGCCAGCGACGTATCCGCCGCGCACGCCAGGATATCCGGGGTAGAGATTTCTTTTATACACTGTTTTAAGCAATACATTAACAATCCAACCCGGGCTATTCACGGAAAAATTCCAAATGGCATTATAACGATGCAAATCGCCGTCATGTAGTCGGATTGCAACAGCCCCGCTCCATAGCGGCATCGAGGCTTCTTGTCACTCCTCAAGCCCGCCGGCTCCTCCGCAGGGAGCATTCCTTTTGCATTCAGTAAATCGTCAAATACTCATATACATGATCTAGGACAAGGCGCGATGCGGAGCCCGGCTGCTAGGCTGACAACAGAATCGGCGAATTTAAACTCGCCATGGAAATGACAAAGGTATTGCGCAGCGCAGCAAAATCACTTGTTGGAACGGCGGCAATGCGCATGGTCAGCCCAACCACCCATACAGCGACACAAGCACCATGAGCCAACAACGCATCCACCTATCGGTTCAAGGCCGGGTACAAGGCGTCGGCTTCCGCCCTTTCATCTGGCGCACGGCCAGCGAGTGCGGCCTCACCGGCTTTGTCCGAAACAGCGGCGAAGGCGTCACGCTGGAACTGCAAGGCGAGCCGCAGGCGCTGAGCGCCTTCCGCCAGGCGCTGCGAACCCGCCTGCCGCCGCTGGCGCACATCGACGCGCTGCAGGAGCGCGATATTCCGCTGCGCGATGCCGAACAACGCTTTCAAATAGAAGAAAGCAGCGGCGCGGTCACCCACGCCCGGCTGCCGGCCGACGTAGCCACCTGTCCGCGTTGCGTGGAGGAACTGTTCACCCCCGGCGACCGCCGCTACCGCTTTCCCTTCATCAACTGCACCGATTGCGGGCCGCGCTACACCGTCACCCACCGGCTGCCCTACGACCGCGCCAACACCAGCATGCTGGCCTTTCCGCTGTGTCCGGTCTGCCGCCAAGAATACCTTGACCCGAACAGCCGCCGCTTTCACGCCGAACCCACCGCCTGCCCGGTGTGCGGCCCCAAGCTGCAACTGACCGACCGCTTTGGCCAGAGCCTGAACGGCGACCCCATCGTGGGCGCGGTGCAAATCCTCAATATGGGTCGCAGCATAGCGATGAAAGGCTTGGGCGGCTTCCATCTGGTCTGCGACGCGGCCAGCCCGGCGGCGGTGGCGCGGCTGCGCCGGCTCAAACACCGGCCCGGCAAACCGCTGGCCATCATGGCGCTGAACGTGGAATCCATCCGCGCGCTCTGCCATGTCAGCGAAGAAGAGGCCGCCTGGCTGCAACGCCCGGAACGCCCCATCGTGCTGCTGAACAAAAAACCCGAAGCCGACCAACTGCTGCCGGACATTGCACCCGGTCTGTCGGCTCTGGGCGTGATGCTGCCCTACACTCCGCTTCAATGGCTGCTGTTCCACGAAGCGCTGGGCCGTCCGCCTGGGACCAGTTGGCTGCGCCAGCCCTGCTCGCGCCTATGGGTGATGAGCAGCGCCAACTTGTCCGGCGAGCCCATCGTCACCGGCAACCAAGAGGCCCGCGAACGGCTGAACCAGGTAGCCGACGTCTTTCTGCTGCATAACCGCGCCATCGTCACTCGTTGCGACGACAGCGTGGTATCACTGGAGCGGCGGCGGCCGCTGCTGTTCCGCCGCGCTCGCGGCTTTGTGCCGGATCCGGTGCCGTTGACGCTGGACGGCCCGCCGGTACTGGCGCTGGGCGCCTATATGAAGGCTACCGCCACCGTGCTGCGCGGCAAGGACGCCTTCGTGTCGCAGTACATCGGCGCGCTCAACCACCCTCTGACCTGCGAGGCGCTGCAACAAGCGGCCGACCACTTGCTCGACCTCACCGGCGTCGCTCCGCAGGCAGTGGCTTGCGACCTGGAAACCGGCACTTACTCCAGCATGCTGGCCGAACACCTGTCCAAGCAATGGGAAGTGCCGCTGATCCGGGTTCAGCACCACCATGCCCACCTGGGCGCGGTGCTGGCCGAACACGGCGTGGCGGAACCGGCTTTGGGCTTGGCGCTGGACGGCTATGGCCTGGGTCACAACAACGGCGCCTGGGGCGGTGAAATGATGCTGGTGGACGGCGACAGCTGCGAACGCATCGGCCACATCTCGCCGTTGCCGCTGCCCGGCGTGGGACGCAGCCGGCTACCGCCCTGGAAACTGGCCGTGGCTTTATGGCAAACCCTGGAACTGGGACCGCTGCCGCCGCGGCTGGCGGCCCAGCCCGGCGCCCAACAATTGGAGAAACAGCTCTCTATCCGCCGAGACTGCCAGGACAGCACCAGCTTGGGCCGCTGGTTCGGCGCCGTCGCCGGCCTGACCCGCCAATGCGGGGTGGAAACCTTCGAGAGCGAAGCGGCGCAAAGGCTGGAAGCCCAAGCCGAGCCCGCCGAACCGCTAGCCGGCGGCTGGCGTACCCAGGCCAATCTGCTGGACCTGACGCCGCTGGCGCGCCATCTGTGCCAACTGGACGACGACCGAGCCATCGCCAGCCTGTGGCACGCCACGCTGGCCGCCGCGCTGGCGGACTGGGCCATCAAGGCGGCGCGCACCACCGGCACCCGCATCGTGGCGCTGGCTGGCGGCTGCTGCGGCAATCGCCAACTGATGGCGCAACTGCTGCCGCGGCTGGAACAGGCCGGCCTGCGCCCGCTGACAGCGGAACAGCTGCCGCCCAACGACGGCGGCCTGAGCCTGGGCCAGGCCTGGGTGGCCCGCCAGCGCCTGCTGCGCCGGAGCTGAAATGAAAACGGCGCGTCGCCCGAAGGCGACGCGCCGCGAAGATCGGCCCAATCAGCGTCTTAAGACTGTAAGCGCTCGCCCCACAAATCGTGCTCGCTGCAATCGACGATCTTCACCGAATAGAACTCGCCCGCGCGCATGTCCGCGGCATCCTCGACGAACACCAGACCATCGATCTCCGGCGCATCCGCGTAGCTGCGACAAATCGCCGTGCCTTCGTCGTCGATCTCGTCCACCAATACCTGCATCGTCTGACCGACGCGGCGCTCCAGGCGACGCGCGCTGATCTCTTCCTGCACCGCCATGAAGCGCTCTTTGCGGGCTTCCTTCACCTCTTCCGGCACCGGATTCGGCAAATCGTTGGCGGTGGCCCCTTCCACCGGCGAATAGGTGAAACAGCCTACGCGGTCCAGCTCCGCCTCGCGGATGAAGGTCAACAGCTCTTCGAAGTCCTCCTCGGTCTCGCCGGGGAAGCCGACGATGAAGGTGGAGCGAATCACCAACTCCGGGCAGATCTCGCGCCACTTCTTGATACGCGCCAGCACATTGTCGCTATTGGCCGGACGCTTCATCAGCTTCAGCACCTTCTGGCTGGCGTGCTGGAACGGGATGTCCAGATAGGGCAGGATCTTGCCGTCGCGCATCAGCGGAATCACCTCATCCACGTGCGGATAAGGATAGACGTAGTGCAAACGCACCCAGATTCCGTGGCGGCCCAGTTCCTCGCACAGCTCGGTCATTCGGGTCTTCACCGGGCGGCCATTGTGGAAGCCCAGCTTATACTTGGTGTCCACCCCGTAAGCCGACGTATCTTGCGAGATCACCAGGATTTCCTTGACCCCGGCCTTGGCCAGGTTCTCCGCTTCGCGCAGCACATCGTGAATCGGCCGGCTTTCCAGATCCCCGCGCATGGACGGAATGATGCAGAAGGTGCAACGGTGATTGCAGCCTTCGGAAATCTTCAGATACGCGTAATGCTTGGGCGTCAGCCGCACGCCGATGTCCGGCACCAGGTCGACGAAGGGATCATGCGGCTTGGGCAGATGGGCATGCACCGCGCTCATCACCTCGTCGGTGGCGTGCGGGCCGGTCACGGCCAAGACCGACGGATGCGCGTCCCGCACCACATCGCCCTTGGCCCCCAGACAGCCGGTGACGATGACCTTGCCGTTCTCGTTCAAGGCTTCGCCGATCGCGTCCAGGGACTCCGCCACGGCGGAATCAATAAAACCACAGGTGTTGACCACCACCAGGTCGGCGCCGGCGTAACTGCCGGATATATCGTAGCCTTCGGCGCGAAGGCGGGTCAGGATCTGCTCGGAGTCGCTAGAGGCTTTGGGGCAGCCCAGCGACACGAAGCCGATACTTGGAATCTTGTCTGCCATGATGATGGCCTTGCTGAAGAAAAACGCGAGAGTATACAACGATTTGACAGGCGATGCGCAGCGTTGCGAGGGACTCGGAGCGCGGGGGCTTGTCGATTCGTTTTCACCGGCCCCGCGCCGGGCAGGATAGGGATGCAGGCAAGCAACGATCCCCTTTCAGACCTCGCTTGAGAGTTAAAGTCCGGCGCCTCCACCACCGCCTCGTCAAGCGTGCGGGCTCAGTCCAAACGTTCGGCGCAGTAAAAGGCGCCGGGCACCGGGCACCCCGCTTCCTCCCGCAACATCATGTCTTGCCGTTCCAACAGCCGCAGCCGGCACGCCGTCAGTTGCGCCTCCACCCGGTCCGGATCATGCAGATAGCGCCCGCAGGGCTGCAGCAGGTGGCCTTCGGGCAAGGCCCTCAGCGCGCGCTCAATGCTGAACAGCAACAGGCCGCCCGGCTTGAGCGCGCGCGCCATCCAGTTTAAGGCCGGTCCCAGATCGCCAAAATAGCTGAGGGTATCCAGGCAGCAGATCAGATCGCTAGCCGGAGGCAGCTCCGCCAGGAATTCAATGATGTCGCCTTGAGTCAAGGCGTCGTACACGCTCTTGGCTGCGGCGCGCCCCAGCATCTCTCCGCTGATATCCACCCCCTGCAAACGACGCGCGTACGGCCGCAGCGCAACGCCGGCCAGCCCGGTGCCGCAGCCCAGATCCAGGACCTCCAGAGCGGCCGTTGGCGGCCCCAACCGCTTCAGGCATTGCGCCAGCCACTGCGGCCCCTGGTAGCGCAAGCTGGCCAGAGTCGCGTCAAACGCCTCGGCGTTGGCGTCGAAAGTCCGCCGGATGAACTCGGGACTACATTGCGGCGGCGGCTCCGCGCCGCCGCAGGCGGCAAGCAGGTGCAAGGCCACCGGATCATCCGGCGCCTGCGCCAGCCAGCCGCGCAGCAGCGCCAAGGCTTCTTCGCGCCGGTCCAACTCGCAGTAGGCCTCGATGCGCGCAATCGGCCCATGCTCGGCGGGCCGCGCCACGATGCCCAACGCGTTGTGCCGCCGCGCCTCGGCATGGCGTTCCTGGCGCAAATACAATCCAGCCAGCAGAAAGTGCGCGTCGGCGCAAGCTCCGTCCACGGCCAGCGCCTGCCGGCAAGCCTGTTCCGCGGCGGCTAAATCATCACCCTGCTCGCAGGCGGCGGCCAGGTTGGTCCAATACATAGGCTGTCCGCCGTCCAGCTCCGCAGCCGCGGCGAAAGCCCGCCGCGCGTCGCCCAAGCGCCCCTGTCGCGCCTGCGCCATGCCCAAACTGAAATGCCAGTCCGCATGGCCTGTTTCCGAGCAAATCGCCTCGCTCAACAAAGATTCAGCCTCCCCTGGACGCTGAGTCTGCAGCAATAGGAAAGCCAGGAAGGATTTGGCGGCGGCGCAAGCCGGCCAATCGCGCAAGCAGGAGCGGTAGAGCCGTTCTGCCTCCGCCCAGTCCCCCTCTAAATGACTGCGCTGCGCCTCCCGCAAGCAGGCGTTCAAGTCCTCGGCGGACATGTCGCGGCGCCTTGCCGGCGCAGCCGGTTTGAATCATCTAATGAAAACAGGGGAAAACGAAACGCGGCGAACGCCGCTCGAGAGAAATAGACGCCGTCAACGGCGCCCGGCATCCAGCATGCGGGGGTAAGCATGGCAAGCCCTCCAAGGGAGCGGCGGATGGAAACGGACAGGCGGCCATTCCAGCCGGCCGCCTCTACTCAATCTTTGCTGCGCTTAGCGAAGCTTCGGAAAACTCATCCGCTTTCCGAAGCCGCTTTTAACGCCACATCGCCAAAGCGCGGCAGATCGTAAACAGGTTTTTAGGACGGGTCTTTGTCGTCCTCGCCGCCCTGCTTGTATGCCGGGAAGGCGAAGCCGCCGAACAGTTGCTTGGTCTGTTCCTGCATCCGGTTCTGCATGTCCAGGAACATGCTGGTGCTCTGTTCCATGTAGTTGGCCATCATGTTCTGCACCGCCGGCCCCTGAAATTTCATGAACTCCCCCCACAGATTAGCGTTCAACATGGTGTTGTCGCCGTAAATCGCGCGGGTTTGTTCCTGCATTTTCTGCTGCAGCTGGGCGAACAGTTGCAGATTGTTCTCCAGGAAAGGCCCCATCATGCCTTGCATGGCCTGGCCGTAAGAGCGGATGAACTGGGTCAGCACCTCGTAGCTGAACATCGGCATGCCACCGTTCTCCTCCTCCAGGATGATCTGCAACAGCACACTGCGGGTGATGTCCTCTTGGCTCTTGGCGTCGACGACTTGAATATCCACATTATCAAGCACCAATTGCTTCACATCCCCCAAGGTGATGTAGGAACTGGTGGCGGTATCGTACAGCCGGCGGTTCGGGTACTTTTTGATGACCCGCTTTTCAACACTCATGTAACGCTCCCGGTTTATTTTGTTA
Source organism: Chromobacterium sp. Rain0013 (assembly GCF_015291765.1). Taxonomy (NCBI): domain Bacteria; kingdom Pseudomonadati; phylum Pseudomonadota; class Betaproteobacteria; order Neisseriales; family Chromobacteriaceae; genus Chromobacterium; species Chromobacterium sp. Rain0013. The sequence continues at coordinate 2,137,671 of NZ_CP031514.1, read as the reverse complement.
CGGTGTGCCGTGTGCCGGCAATTTATCATAAATACAACACGCTAGAGTAAATCTTCAGTCAATGCTCCCAATTTTGCTGCATTGCATGATACATTTAGACGTCATTGTGCAGTGCAAAATTTTTGATTCAGACTATCTCCTTAGAAGGCCTCACCCCACAGCGGAGGAATACATTATGTCCATCAGCAATGAGCAACTGAACAAGCTGTCCCTCAACGGTCTGGAAACCATTTTCCGCTTTTCGCAAATCACTCTGGATAGCGCCGAGCGCCTGGTCAAGCTGAACCTGGAAATCTCCAAGCAGTCGCTGGAAGAAAACGTCAAAATCGCCAAGCAACTGAGCGGCGTGACCGACCCGCAAGAAGCGGTCAGCCATCTGAACAAGCTGGCCACCCAGAACATCGACACCGCTCTGGCCAACTCCCGCAATCTGTACGACATCGTTTCCTCCGCTCAAAGCGAACTGACCAAGCTGGCTGAAGAAAACCTGGGCAGCTTCAACAAGTCGCTGATCGGCGCGATCGAGTCCGCGGCCAAGAATGCTCCGGCCGGCTCCGACGCCGCGCTGAACGCGGTGAAGAGCTCGGTGGCCGCCGCCGCCGCCGCGGTCAACACCTTCAGCAAAGCCGCCCAGCAAGTGGTGGAATTCACCGACAGCAGCGTCAAGGCCGCCACCAGCGCCACCGCCGATGCCGTGAAGACCGCCAGCAAGCGCGCGCCCACCGCCTAAGCGCAGTTTTAAGGCTAAAGCACAACCCCGTCCAGCCGACGGGGTTTTTCTTTGCCTTGCGCCGGAGGATGGCATGTGAGCGACGACAGGTTTACAATCGCAGCCTTAAGCACGTTTCAGGAAACCAATAGGTTCAGCGCATGAAAATCAGCAGCAACTTTGACGCCGGCAGCATCGAGATCGTCTCCGCCGACAACTACGAAGACATCCAACTGCGCATCCGCCGCGACAATGCGGCCGAATTTGCCCAGTGGTTTTACTTCCGCGTGCAAGGCGCCGCTTATCAGCACTGCACCTTCAACTTTCTGAACGCCGGCCAAAGCGCGTATCCGGATGGCTGGATCGACTACCAGGCGGTGGCCTCCTACGACCGCATCAACTGGTTCCGCGTGCCCACCCACTACGAAAACGGGGTGATGACGATAGATCATGTGCCGTTGTCCGGCAGCATCTATTACGCCTATTTCGAACCCTATTCCTACGATCAGCATCTGAACCTGATAGGCCAGGCACAAGGCTCCGGCCTGTGTCAGGTCAGCGACCTGGGCTTTACCGTGCAGCAGCGCGACATCAATCTGCTGACCATAGGCCACGAGGTGGAATCGGATCTGAAAATCTGGATCATCGCCCGCCAGCACCCCGGCGAAACCATGGCGGAATGGTTTATCGAGGGCCTGCTCAATCGCCTGCTGGACCCGCAAGACCCCACCAGCCGCGCGCTGCTGGACCGCGCCACCTTCTACGTGGTGCCGAACATGAATCCGGACGGCTCGGTGCTGGGCAACCTGCGCACCAACGCCGCGGGCGCCAACCTCAATCGTGAATGGGCCAACCCCAGCGCGGAAACCAGCCCGGAAGTGCTGGCGGTGCGCAACAAGATGCAGGAAACCGGCGTGGACCTGTTCCTGGACATCCACGGCGATGAGAACATCCCCTATGTGTTCCTGGCCGGCACCGAGGGCGTGCCGTCGTGGAACGAGCGACTGGAAACCCTGGCCGACCAGTTCCGCCACCACTTGCTGCTGGCCAGCCCGGACTACCAGACCGAGCACGGCTACCCGCGCAACGCGCCGGGCAAGGCCAATATGACCATCGCCACCAACTGGGTATGCGAAAACTTCGGCTGTCTCGCCTTCACGCTGGAAATGCCGTTCAAGGACAACGCCAATCTGCCGGACGACGACTTCGGCTGGAGCGGACAGCGCAGCCTGCGCCTGGGCGAGGCGGCCCTGTCCCCCATCTATGCGATAGCGCAAAACCTGCGCGCCTGAGAGCCATCGGGCCGCAAACAAAAAAGCCACGGGACACCGTGGCTTTTTTCATTCCCGCCGCCGCTCAAACATGGTCGAGCAATTGCAGCGGATAATCAATGGCGAGGTCGGCGCCCCACTCCGCCGGCCGGTCGCTGTCGGCAATGTAACCCCAATTGGCCAACACCGTTTTCATGCCCACGCTGCGGCCGGCGGCGATGTCGCGCTCGGCGTCGCCCACGTACAGGCAATGCTCGGGCGCGATGCCGATCTGATCGGCCGCATAACGCATCGGCCGCGGGTCCGGCTTGGGCACGCCCACGGTGTCGCCGCTGACCGTCACCGCCGGCGCCGTGATAAAACGCAACGACGGCACCAAGCGGTCGGTGAAGCGCATCGGCTTATTGGTGATGATGCCCCACGTCAGCCCCTTGTCCATCAAACCCTGGATCAGGCCATTGACGCCGTCGAACAATACAGTCTCGTCGGCGAAGCTGTGCTCGTAATGATCCAAGAAGCGCAAACGATACTCCTCGAAACGAGGATGTTCGCGGTCTATGCCGAAACCCAGGCTGACCAGCCCGCGCGCGCCATGGCTGGCGATGGGCCGCACCGCCGCGTAAGGCTGCGGCGGCAGGCCCTCCTCGGCCAACAAGCGGTTGAGCGCGGCGCCCAGATCACGCGCGGTGTCGGCCAGGGTGCCATCCAGATCGAATAGAACTGCCTTGATCATGATTCGCTTCAATGAAGGAGCGCGACGTCAGGCTGCCTGACCATAAGCAGCCCGCCGGCCCGGTTCAACGTATGGTCTTGCCCAGAAACAGCTTGTAAGCCGGATTCTGGGTTTCCTCGACATAGGGATAGCCCAGATTATCGAGGAAGCGCTGGAACTCGGCATCGTCGCTGGCCGGCACCTGAACGCCCACCAATACGCGGCCGTAATCCGCGCCGTGATTGCGATAATGGAACAAGCTGATGTTCCAGTCCACGCTCATCGCTTCCAGGAAACGCATCAGCGCGCCGGGACGGTCCGGAAACTCGAAGCGCAGCACCCGCTCGTCCTTCAACTGCGGCGCATGGCCGCCCACCAAATGACGAATATGCAGCTTGGCCAGCTCATTATCAGTCAGGTCAATGCTCTCCAGCTCGTGAGCGTTCAGGCTGGCGAGTATGCCCTCCAGGTCCTGCTTGCCGCTGATTTGCACGCCGACGAAGACATGAGCGGTGCCTGGATCGGCAAAGCGATAATTGAACTCGGTGATGTTGCGGCCCCCGATCACGGTACAGAAGCGCTTGAAGCTGCCCGGTTTTTCCGGAATGGTCACCGCGATGATGGCCTCGCGCCGCTCGCCCAGCTCGGAACGCTCCGACACATGGCGCAGGCGATCGAAATTCATATTCGCGCCACAGGAGATCGCCACCAGAGTCTGGTCCACGCAGCCTTCGCGCTCCACGTAAGCCTTGGCGCCGGCCACCGCCAAGGCGCCCGCCGGCTCCACGATGGAGCGAGTATCTTCGAAGATGTCCTTGATCGCCGCGCAGATGGCGTCGGTGTCCACCAGGATGATCTCGTCCAGCAATTCGCGACAGATGCGGAAGGTCTCCTCGCCCACCAGCTTCACCGCCACCCCGTCGGCGAACAAGCCCACGTCCTTCAACTCCACCCGCTCGCCCTTGGCGATGGATTGACGCATTGCGTCGGAATCCACCGGCTGCACGCCAATCACCTTGATGTCCGGCTTCAGCCGTTTGATGAAGCTGGCGATGCCGGCAGCCAAACCGCCGCCGCCGATGGCGACGAAGATCGCGTTCAAGCCGTCCGGATGTTGACGCAAAATCTCCATGCCTATGGTGCCCTGGCCGGCGATCACGTCCGGATCGTCGAACGGAGGAATATACGTCATGCCGTTTTGAGCGGCTAATTCGGATGCGTGCAGAAAGGCCTCGTTGAAAGAGTCCCCATGCAACACCACCAGGCCGCCGTATTGCTTGACCGCGTCGATTTTGATCTGCGGGGTGGTCACCGGCATCACGATGGTGGCTTCGCAACCCAGCCTGCTGGCGGACAGCGCCACGCCCTGCGCATGGTTGCCGGCGCTGGCGGTGATCACGCCGCGCGCGCGCTGCTCCGCGCTGAGCTTGGCCATCTTGTTGTAGGCGCCGCGCAGCTTGAAGGAGAACACCGGCTGCAGATCCTCGCGCTTGAGCAGAATCGTGTTGCGATAGCGGCGCGACAGATTGGGCGCCAGCTCCAGCGGCGTTTCGATGGCGACGTCGTAAACCCGCGACGTCAGGATGCGTTCCAGATAGTCTTGCTTCTCTTGCATGGCAAAGCCTTTGTCCCGATCATTATTTTCCTTGAACTGCCAGAGTAGCAGGAACTCCAACTGAACGGGAAGCCTTGATAATATTGGATTGTTGCATTGCGGCATCGCAACGGCCCCAGCCGTCCCGCCCACAGAAAATCGCCACTTCGCGGCAACCGGACGGCAATCCGCGTGTATAATCAACGGCTACTATTTGGACTTCAACCCCCAGCGTTGCCCATAGGAACAATGAAAACATTCACCAGCATTCTCACGGCAGCGGCGATCGCGCTGCCGTCCGTCTCTTTCGCTTCCGCCGCCTTCCTGCCGCCCGCGCCCGAGATCGCCGGCAAGGCCTATTACCTGACCGACTTCAACAGCGGACAAGTGCTGGCGGAGCGCGACCCGGACACCCGCGTGGAGCCGGCCTCGCTGACCAAACTGATGACCGCCTACCTCACCTTCAAGGCCTTGAAGGAAAAGCGGCTGACCCTGGAGCAAACGCTGACGGTGTCGCAAAAGGGCTGGAAGACCGAAGGCTCGCGCATGTTCCTGGACCCCAAGGTCCCGGCCAAAGTCGATGACCTGATCAAGGGCATGATCGTGCAATCCGGCAACGACGCCTGCGTGACGCTGGCCGAAGCCATTGCCGGCAGCGAAGAAGTGTTCGCACAAGTGATGACCCAGCAGGCACAGAAGCTGGGCATGAAGAACACCCAGTTCCGCAACGCCACCGGCCTGCCGAATCCGGAGCACTACACTACCGTGCACGATCTGGGCATTCTGGCCGGCGCGCTGATCCGCGACTTTCCGGAGTTCTACCCGATCTACTCGATCAAGTCCTTCACCTATAACAACATCAAGCAGCCCAACCGCAACCTGCTGCTCTACCGCGACCCCAACGTCGACGGCATGAAAACAGGCTACACCGACAGCGCCGGCTACAACATGATCACCACCAGCCATCGCGACGGCCGTCGCGTGATTTCGGTGGTGGTGGGCACCGCCAGCCCGGAGGCGCGCGCGGTGGAAAGCTCCAAGCTGCTCAACTACGGCTTGCAGTTTTACGATACGCCCAAACTGTATAGCGGCGCCAAACCGGTGTCCGAGCTGCCCATCTACAAGGGCGCGGCCAAAACCGTTTCCGTCGGCTTCGCCAACGATGTCTTCGCCACCGTGGCCAAGGGCCAGGCCGCCAAGCTCAAGGCAGACCTGACCACGATGCAGCCGCTGATCGCCCCGGTCAAAGCCGGCCAGGTGGTGGGCAAGCTGGTGGTTTCCCTGGACGGCAAGCCGCTGTTCGAACGCCCGGTGGTGGCCTTGAAAGCAGTGGAAGAAGGCGGCTTCTTCAGCCGGCTGTGGGACAGCATCAAGCTGATGCTGGGCTGGAAATAAACGGCGTCCGCCGTTGATCGCGGCGCCGGGCATCGCCCGGACGCCGCTGCTGTATTATGATGTGACGTTTTAGCAATAAAGACGACCGTAAAATGTATTGGCGCGGATGGCCCGGTTTGCAGTACAACTGGCTGCTGCGCCTTTGCCCGTTTCGGGCGCGGCGTCTTTAGAACCTGTTTACGATCTGCTGCGCTTCGGCGACACAGCGTTGAAAACGCCTTCGAGATGCTCATGTACCGTGTGTACACTCCGCTTTCTCAGCTGTTTTCGCCTTGTCTCGCTCTTGACTGCGAAATCGTAAACACGTTGTTAGCGGATTTGATTGAATATGTCTGAAAAACAGGAACTCATGGAATTCCCCTGTCGCTTCCCCATCAAGGTGATGGGCGAGCGCCACGAGAATTTCGTCCTCACCATCACCGAGGTTGTGCGCGTCAACGCGCCAGACCTGGCCGACCACGACGTCACGCTGCGCGAAAGCTCCAATGGCCGCTTCTACGCGCTGACCGTCACCGTCACCGCTACTTCGCGTCAACAGCTGGACAACATCTATCTGTCGCTGACCGGCCATCCGATGGTGAAAATGGTGCTCTAAGCGCCTGGAGATTGCCGTGTCGCGCATCGTCAAACATCTGGGCCGGGTGGATTACGAACCAACCTGGCGCGCCATGCAGGCGTTCACCGACGCCCGCAACGCAGACACCCCCGACGAACTGTGGGTGGTGGAACACCCGCCCGTCTACACCCAGGGCCTGGCCGGCAAGCCGGAACACCTGCTGCACGCCACCGCCATCCCGGTAGTGAAAACAGACCGCGGCGGCCAGATCACCTATCACGGCCCCGGCCAGTTGGTGGTTTACCTGCTGGTGGACTTCAAGCGCATGGGCATAGGCGTGCGCGAGCTGGTGCGCCGCATCGAACAGGCGGTGATAGACACGCTGGCGGAGCTGGGCATTCACGGCAACGGCGATGTGGACGCGCCCGGCGTTTACGTGGCCGGCGCCAAGATCGCCTCGCTGGGCCTGCGCATCAAGAACCACGCGGTCTACCATGGCCTCAGCTTCAATGTGGACATGGACCTGGAGCCTTTCGATTCCATCAACCCTTGCGGTTACGCCAACCTCAAGGTGACCGACCTGAAACAACTGGGAGTGGAGCTGAGCCTTGCCGCCGCCGCCGATACGCTGCTGCCGCATCTGGAGCGCCTCCTGAACAGCACCAAGGAACTGACATGAAGCCGGAAAACCAGGCTGGGGTCAAACACAAGGGCGCGGCCAAAACCGCCCGCATCCCCATCAAGATCGTCCCGCTGGACGAAAAGCTGAAAAAACCGGAATGGATCCGCGCCAAGCTGCCCAACGGCCAGCGCTTCCACGAAATCAAACAGATTCTGCGCGAACAAAAGCTGCACACCGTCTGTGAGGAAGCCACCTGCCCGAACATTGGCGAATGTTTCAGCAAAGGCACCGCCACCTTCATGATCATGGGCGACATTTGCACCCGTCGCTGCCCGTTCTGCGACGTGGGCCACGGCCGTCCCAACCCGCTGGACCCGGACGAACCACGCCACCTGGCTGAGAGCGTGGCCGCGATGAAGCTGAAATACGTGGTGGTCACCTCGGTGGACCGCGACGATTTGCGCGACGGCGGCGCCCAGCATTTCGCCGACTGCATCAACTCGGTGCGCGAAATGTCCCCCAACACCCAGATCGAGACCCTGGTGCCGGACTTCCGCGGCCGCCTGGACGTGGCCGTCGACATCCTGAGCCAAACGCCGCCGGACGTGATGAACCACAACCTGGAAACCGTGCCCCGGCTGTACAAGCAGGCGCGCCCTGGCTCGGATTACGCTCACTCGCTGCAATTGCTGAAGGACTACAAGGCCAAGAACCCCAATGTCCGCACCAAATCCGGCCTGATGGTGGGCCTGGGCGAGACCGACGAGGAAATCCTGGAAGTGATGCGCGACCTGCGCGCCCACAATGTGGACATGCTGACCATAGGCCAGTACCTGCAGCCATCCGACGGCCACCTGCCGGTACTGCGCTACGTGCATCCGGACGTGTTCAAGATGTTCGAGAAAAAAGCCTATGAAATGGGCTTCGTCCACGCCGCGGTAGGCGCGATGGTGCGTTCCAGCTACCACGCGGATGTGCAGGCACACGAAGCCGGCGTGTAAGTGACATTTTAATGGCAGCCCAATAACGCGGGCTGGCATTGAGCTCCAAACTTAAAAAAGCCTGATCACATTCATGATCAGGCTTTTTTTATGGCGTTTTCTACGCGCATCCGGCAAGGATAGACGCCCAGATGCCTCGGCCCCGTACGATGGCCTTCAACGCGCATGGCGCCCCACTAAAGCGGGAACATTCTCAAAGCCGCCAGCCGCAAGAACCTGGCTCAACGATCCGCCAGGGAACCGGCACTTACAGCTGGCTGTGCCACATATTCATAGCCCTGCTTGCGCCCCAGCACATTACGCGCCCGCGCCAGGTCCATATCCCGCTCCCAGCGCGCCACCACCACCGTGGCCACGCAATTGCCGATCAAATTGGTCAAGGCCCGAGCAATGCCCATGAACCAGTCCACGGACAACACCAGTACCAGCCCGATCACCGGAATGGCCGGTATCGCCGACAACGTCGCCGCCAGAATCACCAAGGCCGAGCCAGGAACGCCATGCGCGCCCTTGGAGGTCACCAACGACACCGCCAAAATGGTCAATAAATCGTAATTGGACAGCGGCGTATTGGTGGCATGAGCGATAAACACTGCCGCCAGTGTCAGATAAATGGAAAAACCATCAAGATTGAACGAATACCCCGTCGGAATCACCAGGCCCACAGTGGCGTTGCCAATGCCCAGATGCTCAAGCTTGCGCATAACCTGTGGCAACACCGCATCCGATGAGGCCGTCCCCATCACGATAGACAGCTCGTCTTTCAGGTAGCGCAAAAACGCGATGATGTTAAGGCCGGCCAACTGCAAAATCGTCCCCAAAACCACCAGCACAAACAAAGCGCAAGTGAGATAAAACATTAGCACCAGACCGCCTAGCTGCTGCAAGGACGACACCCCGTAACTGGCGGTGGTAAAGGCAATGGAGCCGAACACCCCCAGCGGCGCCAGCTGCACCACCAGGCCGATCAGCTTGAAAAACACATGGCCCGCCTCATGCACCAGCCGAATCACTCCACCAGCGGAATCGCGCACTAGATTCAAGGCGCAACCAAACAATAAGGCAAACACCAACACCTGCAAGATATCGCCCGAGGCCAGCGCGCCAAACACCGTGCCGGGAATCAAGTTCATGAAAAACGACCAGGCGCTGCCATGCTGCAAAGCTTGGGCCCTGTCAGCATAAGCAGCCATAGCCTGGGTATCCAAGGAGCCGACATCCACATTCATCCCTAAACCGATACTGCTATGCAGAGCCAACAGCAGGCCCAAAGCCAGCGCCAGAGTCGTGACCAGCTCAAAATAGACAATGGCCTTCAACCCCACCCGGCCCACTTTTTTCAAGTCACCCGCGCCGGTAATCCCGCTCACCACCACACAGAATACAATCGGCGCAATCAGCATCTTGATCAGCTTGATAAAACCATCTCCCAACGGTTTCAACTGTAGAGCCTGTTCCGGCCACAACAAGCCGGCGCAGATGCCGAGGACAAGTCCGATCATGACTCGTACAAACAACGACTTCTTAGTCAAACGCAGCATAGCTTCCCTTTCTCCTAATGAGGAGGCATGGCGAGAAGCCGCCCAGACAAGTCATCCAGGCCAAAACGGTTGACGCGGCGGCCTTCCGGAAACGGCTTCCAACACCCAACTGGCTTAGGTACCACCCTCCCCTTGTTGTGACCAGACGACAGACGTGCCACGAACCGGAATCCCCAAGCGTTCGCAAGCATGAATGATGTGCTGTTGCATGGCGGCGCTGGCCGCCGCGCTGTCATGCGCCTTGATGGCCCGCAAAATGGCCTCTTTCTCAATCAGCGCCGCCTGCAACTCCTGCGGCCGCGCCAGCATGATGGCGCGTGCGTGACCGATGGCCTCGCTGGCCTGCTCCATGGACTGTTTGAACACCGGATTGCGGCTAAACCCCACCAACTGCCGGTGGAACAGGATGTCCGCCTCCACCGCCGCGGCCATTTCGCCGGCCTCCAACGCCTCACGCATATCCAACAGCGTCAGCCGCAACTGCATCAGTTCTTCGGAAGCGATCGACTGCGCAACCAAGCCCACCACGAATGGCTCCAGCGCCAGGCGAAGTTGGAACACATCCTCCGGGCGCACAGTCGGCGGCGCGAACGGCTCCCCCTGCGGATCGGCGCTGACCACAAACACACCCTTACCCGGATGGGAACGGACAAAACCCAAGGCCTCAAGCACAGAAATCGCCTCACGCAGCGGCGGGCGGCTGATGCCAAACTGCTCGGCCAGATCCCGCTGCGACGGCAGCATCTCTCCAGGCAGCCAAATACCGCGCTTAATTGCATCAAGGATGTTGCGAGCGGCAACATCACCCAGTTTTGAAGAAGTGAACATGACGGGCAGGCGATCAAGAAGATGATTAGTCATAAACGGCACGCTACACTGGTCCAACTGGTATTACCAGTAAGACCAATCCTTTGCCAAAGACCAAGCGGCGCCGCCGTCATCCAGAATCGCCTGCGGTCAAGCCAGTTGCGGCATAGCCGCCGGTGACATTTCTGCAACACGCCGGACGGCAGAACTTACCACTGATGCCATCGGGCCGCAGGCCGTCGGCTTGCCTGTGGGGCTTGTCTGCGGAATGTCCCAGCGGTACATGAGCCTTTTGAGCTAGTTTTTAACGCCGTATCGCCGCAGCGCAGCAGAACGTGAACAGGTTCTTAGACGTGTTCACCCATGTCGCCCCCCTGGCAGGCCTAACAAGAACGACGAAAGCAGCTGAGCCAAAGGGGGCTTAGCGACTCCCTTTTGCATTGCCGTATCTTTGGTACAGGCTCGGGGCAACGGCTAATCGCCTATACCGCGACATGCGCCCGCCATGGCGTACGCGCACCGTTACATCCCTCAAACTGCGCGGTCGCGACAGCGCCCGCTTGCCGATGGAGCCGCGCCATGTCCGTCCGCCCCGCTCATCGTCTGCTGCCCTTGCTGCCGCTGCTGCTGGCCGCCTGCGCCAACGCTCCGGACAAGCCATTCGCCGATTTCGACGACGCAGCCCGCAGCGTCACGCAAAGCTCCGCCGGCACCCTGGCGCGAATCCAGCAGAGCACGCGCCTCAACGCGGTGCTCACTGCGCCCAACGCCCCTTTGCGCGCGGACACCTTCCATCCGCAAACCGGCAACGGCGCCAGCTACGATCTCGGCCCCGCCCTGGGACAGTTGCAGGCTACGCTGGACGCGCTGGAAAAATACACCCGGACCTTGCGCAGCCTGGCTGGCGACCGGGAGGCAGACACTAGGGTCGACGCAGCCGCCCAAGACTTGTCCGACAGCATTCAGGACCTCAAACTGCGCGGCGGCGACGCAACCGCCGCCAAGATTCTGGCCACCACGGCAGACGCGCTCGGTCGCCAGCTCACTACGGCCCAACGCAAGAACGCACTGCGGAACACCATGTCCACCGCCCAGCCCGGACTGGAACTGCTGGCCGCCGGCAGCCACCGAACCTTGGGCACACTGCCCAGCTACCTAGGCGTGCTCAGGGACAGCCTGCTGCGCCACGCCAATTTCAACCGGCCGCCCTACGGCAGCTGGGAACGCTACCAATTCGATCTCGCCATCGCCGACCGGCTGCGAGAATTCGAACAGATCGAGGCCGCTCTGCAAGCCAGTGACAAAGCGATTCAAGGCTTTCCCGACACCAACCGCCAATTGCTGCAGAGCCTGGACTCGCCCCAACCCAAACTGCAAGCGCTGCGCGACTTCGCCGCCGAAGCCAGGCGGCTACGCAATTTTTATCGCGATCTGCCCGCCAAATAAAGGAGGCAGCACATGGACAGCCACCGAGTCACCGAACTTGCCAGCGGCCTGGCATCCCGCATCAACAACCTGGCAGTCGCCAGCCAGGGCGCGGATAGCCGAACCTTGCTGGCGCAGCAAGATGAATTGGCCAACCAGACCCTGGCGTTGATCGCGCGGGACTTGAACGCCGATGCAGAAGACTTCCAACGCGCTATCGTCGCGCTGCAGGCGGCGACGGATGCCGCAGACCACGCCGGACAGCAACTGCAACGCGTGGGCGACACCATCAAACTCACTGCAAAGGCCATAAGCGCGGTGGCCAAACTGCTGGCCTGATAAGCCCGCGGCTACTTCCGTGCCGGATACGGCCGCGCGCGGCCGTCCGCCAGGCTCAGAACCAGCATCAGGCCAGCACTGGTCAGCAAGCTGAAATAAATCGGCGTATTGGCGTCCAAGCCATCCCTCAGCATGAAGAACACCGCCACGCCCAAGCCGCCCAGCATCGCGCTTACCGCGCCGGTGGTCGTGGCCCGCGGCCAGCAAATCGCCGCCAGCAGCGGCACCAGCATGCTGCCCACCAGCAGGTTGTAGGCCAGAGTCAGCGCCTGGATCACGTCATTCACCAGCATCGCCAGCGCCAACACCAAGACGCCAGCCAGCAAGGTGGCCGCCCGGTTGCGCCACAAACCGGCCCTCTCCCCCGGCAGCAAATCCTCGGTCAGAGTGGTCGACGCGGCCAGCAAGGCGGCGCTGGCGGTGGACATCATCGCCGCCAACGCCGCTGCGATCACCAGGCCGCGCACGCCGTCCGGCAACACGCCTTTGACAACAGCGGCGAAGGCGTTGTTCGGGTTCTCCAATTCTGGCAACAACACCCGCGCCGCCATGCCGATCAGCGCGCAAACAAGCCCATACAACAGGCAATACAAGCCGGCGGCGCTGCCGGCATAAGACGCCACCTTGCCGTCGCGCGCGGTAAACACCCGCTGCCACACGTCCTGGCCGATGATGATGCCGAAAAAATAGATCAGAAAATACGTCAGCACCGTTCCCCAGCCCAGGCCCGCGAAACTGAACGCGGACGCCGGCAGCCGGACGGCCAATTGTTCCCAGCCTCCCACCCGCCACAGACAGATTGGCAGCAGCACCAGCATCAGGCCAACCGTTTTGATGACGAATTGCACGATGTCGGTCAGCGTCAGCGACCACATGCCGCCGATGGTGGAGTAAGCCACTACCACTCCGCCGCCGATGACGACGGCCAGCCAGAACGGCAATTCGAACAGCACCTGCATCACCGTGCCTATCGCCAGCACCGAGGTCACGCAGATCATCAGGGCATAGGACAGCATCACCAGCGCGCTGGCTTTGCGCGCCAGCGGATGATAGCGGCGCTCCAACACTTGGGTGACCGTGAACATGCGCAAGCGCAACAACGGCTTGGCCAGAAACAGATTGAGCACCACAATGCCGCTGCCCAGCGCCGCACACAACCAGAAGCCGGAAATACCGTACACATAGCCCAGCCGGACCGTGCCCACGGTGGACGCGCCGCCTAGCACTGTGGCCGCCATGGTGCCCATATACATTAGCGGCCCCAGATTGCGCCCAGCCACCAAATACTGCTCCCGGTCGCTGGCCCGGCGCATGCCCAGCCACCCCAGCCACAACATGGCGCCGATATAGGCGGCCACCATCAATAGATCCAGGCTCATCTCGTTCTCCTCTTGTTCTCGGGTCCGCGGCGCATTCTCCGGCGCTCGCGTGCATGGAATCCGCGCGGCTTAGCGCGCCGGCGCGGGCAAGACGCACAGCATTTCGAACAACAGATTGGCGCCCAGCAAGGCGGTGTTGCCGCTGGCGTCATACGGCGGCGACACCTCGACCAGATCGCCGCCCACCAGGTCCAGGCCCCGGCAGCCGCGCACAATCTCCAGCGCCTGCATCGAACTCAGGCCGCCCACTTCCGGCGTGCCGGTGCCGGGCGCGAACGCCGGGTCGATGCCGTCGATATCGAAGCTCAGATACACCGGCGCCTCGCCCATTTGCGCGCGCACTTCGGCCATCAGCGGCGCCAGCGAGCGATGCCAGCACTGCTCCGCCGTCACCACCCTAAAACCGCGTTGGCGCGACCAATCGAAATCCGCCGCCCCATAGCCGCTGCCGCGCAGGCCGATCTGGACCACCCGCCCCTCAGCCAGCAGCCCCTCCTCCCAGGCGCGGCGGAAGGTGGTGCCGTGCGCGATCTTCTCGCCGAACATCTCGTCGTTGACGTCGGCGTGGGCATCCACGTGCACCAATCCCAGCGGACCATGCTTGCGCGCCAACGCGCGCAGCGCCGGCAAGGTGACGGTGTGGTCGCCGCCCATGCCCAGCAAACGCACCGGGTGCCGCAATGCCAGATCGTAAGCGGCCTCGATTCGCGCCACGCTATCCGCCAGGTTATAAGGATTGGTGGCGACATCGCCTAGGTCCGCCACTTGCAACCGTTCGAACGGCGCTGCGCCGCTGCCCAGGTTGTAGGGACGCAGCAGCGCCGACTGACTGCGGATTTCACGCGGACCAAAACGAGTGCCGCTGCGGTTGGAGGTGCCGATATCCAGCGGCAGGCCGATGAAGGCGGCGTCCAGACCGGCGGCGCTGTCGCGCAGAGGCAGGCGCATCATGCTGGCGACGCCGCCGAAACGCGGCATCGCATTGCCGCTCTGCGGCTGATTGAACAAAGTGGCGGACATAGCGTCTCCTGCATCCTTAGTTGATCGGGTCGGAGCAGTCTATGCGGCGGCGGGCGCGGCTAACATCACCAAACGCCACGGTTTACATGGATGAAAATGAATGTATTAATCAGTCTATTCCCACCCTTAGAGCCTGTTCAAAGCCTCGCGAGCAAGATCGAGACAAGGCGAAAACGAGCGAAAAAGCGGAATGTACAAGAGGCGCATGAGCATTTCGAAACCGTACTCACCGTGCGGCGTCTCTCGAAGCGCAACAGATCGTCATCAGGTTCATAGCGCCAAGCGGCGCGGAGGCCCATGATCAATACCTTGAGCAGCATGGATTTACGGCTGATCCGCGTGTTTCAGGCCGTGGTCGAGGCCGGCGGCGTTTCCGCCGCGCAGGGCACGCTGAACATCAGCCAGTCCACCATCAGCAATCAGTTGGCGGCATTGGAAACCCGGCTAGGCTATCGGCTGTGCGAACGCGGCCGCGGCGGCTTCGCGCTGACCGCCAAGGGCGAGCGCCTGCTGGCCGCCAGCCGGCACCTGCTGGAGTCGATTGAAGTGTTCTGCCAGGAAGCCCGCCAGTTGGACAGACAACTAGTCGGGCAGCTGCGCATCGGCGTGATCGGCCATACCGCGCTGGGTCCCAACGCGCGGCTGTCGGCAGCGATCCGACGCTTTCGCGCACGGCCACAATCAGTGGAATTGATTCTGTCCATGCTGCCGCCGGGCGGTCTGGAGGAGGCCTTGCTATCGGGCGGCATTCATTTGGGTATCGGCTATTGCTGGCATCGCGCGCCACAGCTGGATTACCAGCCGCTGTTCGTCGAGCAGCAGCAGGCTTACTGCGGCCGAGACCATCCGCTGTTCCCGCAAGCCGGAGCGCTGAGTCCGGCCGATCTGGCCGCGCACGACTGGGCCTGGCGCAGCTACCCCTTGCCGGACACCGGGCTGCCGGTGGCGGATTGGCGCATCAGCGCCCGCGCCGACAATATGGAGGCGATCGCCGCGCTGATCCTGTCCGGCCGGCACCTGGGCTTCTTGCCGGAACACTATGCCGCTCCGCTAGTGACGCAGGACCTGCTGCGTGCGCTGGACCCAACACGCTGGTGCTATCGGGCCGAATTCCAGCTGGTCACCCGCAAGCGTGGCCATCCTAATCCGACTCTGCAGGCTTTCGTCGCCGACCTGATTGCCGCGCACGCCTAGCCATATCGCGCGCCGGACATGAAAAATGCCGCCCCTGTTGCCAGGGGCGGCATTTCAAACTGTTCGCAGCTTTACGTCTAGCCCGTAACGCTTAGAACTTGTGTACGACGTTCAGACCGAAGGCCTTGATCTTGTCGGTGGACTGACCATTGCTCTTCAGGTAAGCGCTGTCAGCCTTGATTTCGCCGTACTGAGCGCCAATAACGGTGCGCTTGGACAGGCTGTAGTCAACACCCAGCAGGTACTGTTTGTAGCCGCTGTCGTCTTGCTTCACGCCGTCAATCTTCATGTCGCGAGCTTGAGCATAGGTGAACTTGGGCATGAAGGCGCCGATCTGGTAGCCGGCGGTCAGCGCGTATTCTTGCGATTCAAACTTGCTGCCCAGCGCGCCTTGGTTTGCGGCCTCAGCGACAACGCCGCCTTTGCTCAAAAAGTCTTGCGGGGTCACGGTAGCGTCACCCTTGTCATTGCGATAGCCCAACGCCACGAAGATGTTGTTGGCGTTGTAGCCAGCTTCGATGCGGTGTTTGTTGTTTGCCTTGCTGCTAGCGTTCAGGCCGGCAACGATCGGGCTTTCGTGGATGAACTGGTACTTGCCGAAGAAGCCGCTGTTCTCGTAGGACAGGCCCAGGTTGTAGGTTTCGCGATCGTTGTTCTGAACAGCGTTAGCGGTGCTATCAAAACCGCGCTTGTCTTCCTTGGTGCCGTACAGGAAGGCAGCCTTGAAGCCGGCGAATTCCGGGGTGTCGAAACGCACGGCGTTCTTAACATAGCCGTCGTCGCGGGTGAAGGCGTTCAGTTGCAGCGCGTTGCTGCTGCTTTCCCACGGGTTAACCTGAGCCATGTCGGACTCGCCGAAGGTGGACAGGTGGCCCAGACGGAAAGTACCGAAGTTGGAGGACAGGCCCACGAAGGATTCGCGGCTGGCGAAAGTGCCGCTGCTATCGCCGGTGCGGCTCTGGCCGTCGATGCCGAAGCCGGTTTCAACTTGCCAGATGGCCTTCAGGCCGTTGCCCAGATCTTCATTGCCTTTGAAACCGATACGCGAACCCAGGTCGTCGATATTGGTTTGCTTGGTGCCTTTGCTGCTGTCGACGTATTCAACGCCGCCTTTGATGGTACCGAACACGGTTACGTCGGCGAAAGCGGCTGCCGGCAGAGTGGCAACCATCAGAGCGATCAGACTTTTTTTCATGATGTGGCTATCCTTCTTGTTTACTTAGGAAGTGAGCGAATACTAGTTGCTGTGTTTCACATTTGCAACTAGCCATGCAAACTTGTGGTCATTAAACAACAGTAGTGTCAAAAAAACAACATCAGACTTCAGGAAATCAGACTGAACCGCTCTGGCGAAGTTTCACTCTAAACTTGTTAAAATTCATTAACCACAAGCATTTGAGCAAAAAAATGCCCGCGCGTGGCGGGCAGAAGATTGGATAGACTTGACTCGAACTCAAAGAATCGAAAAAGAATCTGCATCAGTGAATTCTGACACTGATTGTAATCAATCACTTTGTAAATGTCCATTTACAATACGGCTTTAATGTAAATAGAGTGTGAACACATCGTAAATTTTGAGAATTCGGCGGATACAAAGACACCGGACGGCCATGCGGCCTCTGCATGGCCCCGGCAAGGAAACAAGAAAAAAGCCGCGCTAGCGCGGCTGGCGGCAAGATCAACGCCGTCAATGCCCGGCCGGCAAAGTCAGTTGCACGCACAGGCCGCCTTGCGGCCGGTTGTTAAGCTTGAGATCGCCTCCGTGGTCGCGCGCAATCGCCCGCGCGATCGCCAGACCCAGGCCGCTGCCCCCTGTATGACGCGCCCGGGAGTCCTCCAGACGCACATAGGGTTCCATGACCCGCTCCAGATCGGCCTCGGCAATGCCCGGCCCCTGATCCTGGATGCGCACCTCCACCCAGTCTTCCCGCTGCCGAAGGCTGACCTCGATCGCCGTGCCGCCATAGCGGCGAGCGTTCTCCAGAAGATTGCCCAGGCAGCGGCGCAAGGCGCCGACCTTTCCTGCCACCGGCGCCACCGGCTCGCTGTGCAACTGGATGTCGGCGCCAAAAGCCTCCATATCCTCCACCACGCTTTCCAACAAGGCGTTGAGATTGAGATTCACCACCCCCTCGCTGCCGCAGCCGCCGCGCAGATAGGTCAGCGAATCATTGATCAGTTGGTCCATTTCCAGCAGGTCGCGCTCGATCGCCTGTTTTTCCGACGATTCGGCCAAGCCTTCCAGACGCAAGCGGATGCGCGTGATGGGCAAGCGCAGGTCATGCGATACGCCGGCCAGCATCTGATTGCGGGTTTTCAGCAAGCGCTGCAACTCGGTCTGCATCCGGTTGAAGGTTCTAGCGGCTTCAGCCACCTCTTCGGAACCGGTTTCCGGCAAGGGCGCCTGGTTAAGATTGCTGGCCAGGCCACGAGCCGCCCTCGCGAACAGATCCAGCGGCCGAATCAACTGCCGCACGGCCCAGGCGCCCAAGATCGCGGCCGTCAAGGCCACCAACAACAGCCAAGCCAGGATGCGGATGGGTTGATCGGCCAGAGAAATCGGCCGAGAGGCGTTGAAAGTCAGCACCGTTCCGTCGCTCAGCCGGGCTTGCACTGTTGCAAGGTGGGTCTTGAACTCGGCCAGCGGGCCCAGCGCGGTCAACTCCTCGCTCACAATGGAGCCGCCGACGCCGGCGTCCCGCGTGGGCGTGAAATTCTTCAACCCCAGGCCCCCAACCTTCTCGATCAAGGCCGCGCGCCCCCCTGCCGACGAATCCTGCTGCTTGGACAGCACCTGCAGCGGGTAAGGCTTGATCAGGTCGCGCTTGATCAATTGCTGAAACGAACGGCCATGCAAGCTCAACGGATTTTCCGGCCGCTCCCAGAACCGGTCCATGCGCACCAGCAGCGTGGGCTGGTTCAAGGCTGAAATCACTTGTTCCCGGTATTTGCTTGGGCACTCGTCCAATAGATTGACGATGTCGGCGATGTGTTGCGCGGTGTACTGCACGCGCAAGGAATTGCTCAAGCGGTCGCGGTCGCTGAGGATGAAATAAATGCCCAAGGCGTTGGCCAGCAGCAAGCCTCCCACCAGCGTCAGCAAAATCTGGCCATACAATGTGCGCGGCAACCACCTCATCGCAAGGCTTCCACCTCGCAGGCCAGCATATAGCCGCCGCTGCGTATGGTCTTGAGCAGCATGGGCTCGCGCGCGTCCTCGCCCAGCCGGCGGCGCACCCGTCCTATCATCACATCGACGGTGCGGTCGAATGGTCCGGCCTCCTTGCCGTTCATCGCCTCCATCAATTGGTCGCGCGACATCACCGCGTTGGCGTTTTCCGCCAAGGCTTGCAACAGCTTGAATTCGCCGCCGGACAACGGGGTGACCACGCCGGCCTCGTCCAGCAGATGCTGGGCGTTCAGATCCAGCGTCCAGCCGGCGAAGCGCAACCGGCGCACGCTGGCCGTATTCGCAGGCTGATCCGATACTCGGCGCAGAATGCTCTTGATCCGCGCCAGCAACTCGCGTGGACTGAACGGCTTGGTCAGGTAATCGTCCGCGCCCATTTCCAGGCCGATAATGCGATCCAATTCGTCGCCGCGCGCGGTCAGCATCAGGATGGGCATGCAGGAACGTTCGCGCAAGTTGCGGCACAGGGTCAAACCATCCTCGCCCGGCAACATCAGGTCCAGGATCAACATATTGTAGTTCTGCGCGGCAATCGCCTGATGCATGGCCTGGCCGTCGCCGACGACGTCGACGGCAAAGCCCTGCTTGCCCAGGTAGTCGCGCAGCAGATCGCGCAGATCGGGGTCGTCATCCACCACCAGCAGTCTTGGCAAATCGACAGTCATAACAGCTTTTCTCCATTGCGGCTTTGTTATTAGGATACCGCGCCCGCCCGCCGGGCTGAGGGAGAAATCGTGGGCAAATGAGAAAGGTTTACACAAGGTTTACAAAAAACCGGCCACGCGCATCGCGCGTGACCGGCTTCTCTTTCGCCCTCGGGGCCATGCTCCGGCGCTGACGATGCGCCTACCTCAATCGTTGGGGTTCTGGTCTCGCGTCTTGTGCAGCGAATACAGCACGCCCGCCAGCAGCAAGCCCAGTGTCGCAGCCAGGGACCAAGCGGTGGGGATCTTGAACGTTACCCAACCCGCGTCGTTGAAGAACACCAGGCCCACCTTGACGCCTATCAACACCAACACCAGCGACAAAGCGTACTTCAGGTAATGGAACCGATGCACCATCGCAGCCAACGCGAAGTACAGCGCGCGCAGGCCCAGAATCGCGAAGATGTTGGAGGTGTACACCAGGAACGGGTCTTGGGTAATCGCAAAGATGGCCGGGATGCTGTCCACCGCGAACACCAGATCCGCGCTCTCCACCATGATCAAAGCCAACAGCAGCGGCGTCGCCCACCAGCCACGCGCCAAGCCATGCTTCTCACCGCGCACCAGGAACTGTTTGCCGTGCAAGTCCGGCGTCAGCCGCAAATGGCCGCGCAGCCACTGGTACATGCGGTTTTCCTGGATGGGCGCGTGCTCGTCGTCGGAAAACAGCATCTTGACCCCGGTGGCGATCAGGAACAGGCCGAACAAGACCAGCACCCACTGGAACTGCGCCACCAGCGCCGCGCCCAGGCCTATCATCAAGGCCCTCATCACAATCACGCCGAGAATCCCCCAGAACAGCACCCGGTGCTGATACAGCCGCGGCACCGCCAGGCTGGAGAAGATCAGCGACATCACGAAGACGTTGTCCATGGACAGCGACTTCTCCACCACATAACCGGTCAGATACTGCATGCCGGCGTCCGCGCCCTGATACCACCAGATCCAGCCGCCGAAGGCCAGACCGACGCCGATGTAGAAAGCCGACAGCATCAGGCTTTCCTTAACCCCGATCTCTTTTTCCTCCTTGTGCAGCACGCCCAGATCAAAAGCCAGCAGCGCCAGCACGATGGCCATGAACATCAGCCACACCCACAAGGGATAGCCGGCAAAACCAGCGCTCAACCATTCCATAAGCATTCCTTTCGGCAATAGAAAGGCCCCGGGCCGAGCGAACCGCCCCGGGGCCTGAATTCACAAACGCCGCCCCCGCTGCCGCGGAGGCGGGTCAAGATTTAACGGCCGTGTTCCAGCGCGCCGATGCGCTCCTCAATGCTGGGGTGGCTGGAGAACAGCGCCATCAGGCCGCCGCGTCCGCCGGAGATGCCGGAAGCCGCCATGTTCTGCGGCAGATCGCCGGCGGCGACGCCGCCCAGACGGCGCAGCGCGTTGACCATCGGACGCGCGCCGCCCAGCAGCGTGGCCGCGCCCGCATCGGCGCGGAATTCGCGCTGACGCGAGAAGTACATCACGATGGCGGAAGCCAGGATGCCGAACACGATCTCACAGACGATCACGGTGACCATATAGCCGATGCCAGGGCCGCTGGACTGTTCGTCGTTGCGGCGCAGAAAGCTGTCCACCAGATAGCCGACCACGCGCGCCAGGAAGAACACGAAAGTGTTGACCACGCCCTGGATCAGCGTCAGCGTCACCATGTCGCCGTTCTGAATGTGTGCGACTTCGTGCGCCAGCACCGCCTCCACTTCTTCTTCCGTCATCGAGGCCAGCAAGCCGGTGGACACCGCCACCAGAGAATTGGATTTGCTCGGGCCAGTGGCGAAGGCGTTGGGCTCCCCCTCGTACACCGCCACCTCGGGCATCGGCAGATTGGCGCGGCTGGCCAGCTTCTGCACGGTATACACCAGCCAGCGCTCGGTATCGTTGCTGGGTGTTTCAATCACGCGCGCGCCGGTGCTCCATTTGGCCATGGTCTTGGAGAGCATCAGCGAAATGAAGGCGCCGCCAAAGCCCATTACCGCGGCGAAGCCCAGCAGCGTGCCCAGGTTCAGGCCGTTGCCCGTCATGTAGCGGTTCAGCCCCAACAAGCTGGCCACAATGCTCAGCACCACCATCACGGCGATGTTGGTGGCGATTAATAGAATGACTCGTTTCATGGTGTTGGCCCTTGCGTTGAATTCGACGGCATTCCGTGGAACGCCCGACACAGTGCATTCTAGACGCTGCGTCCCTCGGAAAAAATCAAATATAATCAGAAAATACATCAAGTTTTTTCGAACCATCATGTCCGAACGGATCAACTTCAAGCATCTGCATTACTTCTGGGCGGTTGCCCACGCCGGCGGCGTCACCCGAGCGGCGGAACAATTGGGCGTCAGCGCCCAAACCGTCAGCGGCCAGATTTCGCGTCTTGAGCAGAGCCTGGAGCGAACCTTGTTCCGACAACAGGGGCGCCAGCTGGTTCTGACCGAAGCCGGCCATGTAACGCTGCGCTACGCCGACCAGATCTTCATGCTGGGCGAGGAATTGCAGGAAACGCTGGAAGACGCGCAGCTGGACAAGACCATCCGCCTGGCGGCGGGCATCTCGGACGTGTTGCCCAAGGCCATTGCGCTCAAGCTGTTGGAACCGGCGCTGCGGCTGGACGCCAAGGTCAGGCTGCAATGCGGCGAAGGCGATTTCGACGAATTGCTGGCCGACTTGACCCGCCACCGGCTGGACGTGGTATTGGCGGACCGGCCAATGGCGGCTGGCGGATCGCAGCCTTTTCAATCCTGGCTGCTGATGCGCTGCCCGGTAAAGATCGCCGGCGCGGCGGAATTATGGCGACGCTACGCCGCGGGATTCCCCGCCAGCCTGAACCAAGCGCCAATGTTGCTGCCCAGCCGCCACCATGTGCTGCGCAGCCAGCTGGACCAATGGTTTGAAGAACGCAGGATCAAGCCGGACATCGTGGCGGAGTTCGACGACGGCGCCTTGCTGGACGCCTTCGGCCGCCAGGGCTTCGGTCTGTTTCCCACCACGGCGCCAAGCGACGGCAACGCGAACGCGCCGCAGGCGCTGGGCGAGGTCGACGGCGTCTGGGAACATTATTACGCCATCGCCAACCGTCGCCGGCTGCGGCATCCGGGCGTGCAGGCCATGCTGCAAGCCGCCATAGAAGCCGCGCCCTGAGAACCTGTTTACGATCTGCTGCGCGTCGAGAGACGGCCCACGGTGAGTACCGCTTCGAAATGCTCATGTACCGTGTGTACACTCCGCTTTCTCAGCCGTTTTCGACTTGTCTCACCTTAGCTCGCAAGATCGTAAGCACGTTCTGAAAAGAAAAACCCCGGACAAGTCCGGGGTTTGGCGGGTGCAACGCTAGCTTATTCGCCCAGGTAGGCGTTGCGCACGCGTTCGTCGTTGAGCAGGTCCTTGGCCGGGCCGCTCATGGTGATGCGGCCGCTTTCCATTACGTAACCGCGCTGCGACACTTCCAGCGCCAGCTTGGCGTTCTGCTCCACCAACAGCATGGTCACGCCCTCCTTGGCCACCATCTGGATAATCTCGAAGATCTTCTCCACGATGATGGGGGCCAGGCCCATGGACGGCTCATCCAGCAGCAGCAGCTTGGGCTTGGACAGCATGGCGCGGCCCATGGCCACCATCTGCTGTTCGCCGCCGGACAAGGTGCCCGCCAATTGCTTCTGCCGCTCCTTCAAGCGCGGAAACAACTCGTACACCCGCTCGGCCTCGCTCAGAATCGCGGCCTTGTCGTCGCGATAGTAAGCGCCCATCAGCAGGTTCTCTTCCACGGTCAGCTTGGCGAACACCCCGCGGCCCTCCGGCACCATGGCCAGACCGTGGCGCACGAAGTTGTGCGGCGCGATAGTGGAGATGTCCTTGCCGTCGTAGTGAATGCTGCCGCCGGATTTCTTCACCATGCCCACCAGGGTTTTCAGCGTGGTGGTCTTGCCGGCGCCGTTGGCGCCGATCAGGGTCACCAACTCACCCTGTTTGATGTGAAAATCGATTCCCTTGACCGCCTGAATGCCGCCATAGGCCACTTGCAGGTCTTTGACTTCCAAAATGCTCATGCGTGTGCCGCTCCCAGGTAAGCCTCGATCACTTTCGGGTTCTTGCGCACCTCTTCGGGAACGCCTTCGGCAATCTTCTTGCCGTAGTCCAGCACCGCGATGCGGTCGCACAGGCCCATCATCAATTTGACATCGTGCTCAATCAGCAGCACGGTCACGCCTCCGGCTCGGATTTTGGACATCAAGTCCTTCAACTCCTCGGTTTCACGCGGGTTCATGCCGGCGGCCGGCTCGTCCAAGGCCAAGAGCTTGGGTTCGGTGGCCAGCGCGCGCGCGATTTCCAGGCGGCGCTGGTGGCCGTAGGACAGATTGCGGGCGCGCTCGTGCGCGACGTCGGCGATGCCCACGTATTCCAGCAGCTCCCATGCCTTGTCGGTAATCGCCTTTTCTTCGGCCATGGTGCGCCTGTCGCGCAACACCGCGCCCAAGGCTCCGGCCTTGGAGCGAATGTGGCGCCCCACCATGACGTTTTCCAGCGCCGTCATTTCGGCGAACAAGCGGATGTTCTGAAAGGTGCGCGCGATGCCGGCGGCCACGACCACATGCGGCTTCTGTTGGAACAGATTGTGGCCGTCGAACTCAAAAGCCCCCTCGTCCGGCACGTACAAGCCGGTCAGCACGTTGAACAGCGTCGTCTTGCCCGCGCCGTTGGGGCCGATCAGGCCGTAAATCTCGCCCTTGTTGATGGTCAGCGCCACATTGTTGAGCGCGTGCAGGCCGCCAAAGCGTTTATGGATGCCTTCTATCTTCAGCAAAACTTCAGCCATGCTCAACCTTTCTGCCCTGCGGCTTCTCTATCGTCACGGAACTCGGCTTTACGGCGCTTGGACGGCCACATGCCCTCCGGCCGCACCAGCATCATCACCACCATCGCCAAGCCGAACAACAGCATGCGGGCGTTTTCCGGGTCGATCAGCATTTTGCCGAAGGTTTTCATCTGCAGCGGGCCAATCACGTCGCGCAGGATTTCCGGCGCAATGGTCAATACCACGGCGCCGAGAATCACCCCCGGGATGTGACCCATGCCGCCCAGAACGATCATCGCCAAAATCATGATGGACTCAAGCAGGCTGAACGATTCCGGCGACACAAAGCCCTGGAAGGACGCGAACAAGCCACCGGCCACGCCGCCGGACAAAGCGCCCAAGGCGAAAGCCAGCAGTTTGATATTGCGAATGTTGATGCCCATCGCCGCGGCGGCGATATCGTCCTCGCGCAGCGCCACCCAGGCACGGCCGATGCGCGAATGCTGCAAACGCCAGGCCATGATCACCACGCCCACGGTCAATACCAGGAACAGGTAGTAGTACAGATAGACGCTGTGGAAGCTGAGTCCGAACAACTCCATGGTATCGCCCAGCGACACGCCGCCCACCTTGATCGGATCGATCAGATTGATGCCTTGCGGGCCGTTGGTGATGTTGACCGGCGTGTTCAGGTTATTCATGAAGATGCGCACGATCTCCCCGAAACCCAGCGTCACGATGGCCAGATAGTCGCCCTTGAGCCGCAATACCGGCGTGCCCAGCAAGATGCCGCAGAAAGCCGCCAGCACCGCGCCCAGCGGGATGGTGATGTAGAACGGCAGATGCAGGCCGAAATGCGGCGAGCCCAGCAAGGCGAAGGTATAGGCGCCGACAGCGTAGAAGGCGATGAAACCCAGATCCAGCAAACCGGCGAAGCCCACCACGATGTTCAGGCCCAGCGCCAGCATCACGTAGAGCAAGGCGAAGTCGACGATGCGGACCCAGGAGTTGCCCAGCAGGCCGCCCACGAGGAAAGGCAGAACCGCCATCGCCACCGCGGACAACACGAACAGGCCGACTTTCTTGCCGGTGTCCATCTTATTGATATTGAGTGCCATGGTCATGATATGTCGTCTCCAGGATCAGGCACGGTCGGCCATCTTTTCGCCCAGCAGGCCGGACGGACGGAAAATCAGCACCATGATCAATACCATGAAGGCGATGATGTCCTGATAATTGGAACCGAGGAAGCCTCCGGTCAGCGTGCCGATATAGCCGGCGCCCAGGCTTTCGATGATGCCCAGCAGCAAGCCGCCGGCCACCGCGCCGCCCAAATTGCCGATGCCGCCCAGCACCGCGGCGGTGAAGGCCTTCAGACCAATCATGAAGCCCATATAGTAATGAGCCTGCTCATAGTTGGTGGCCACCATCACGCCTGCCACCGCGCCCAGGCTGGAGCCTATGACAAAGGTGGCGGATATGATGGTGTTGACGTTGACGCCCATCAGGCCGGCTACCGCCGGGTTCTGACTGGTGGCGCGCATCGCGCGACCCAGCTTGGTGCGTTCCACCATCAACAGCAGACCGGCCATGATCACCAGACACAGTACGATGATGGTGATTTGCAGCTTGGTGATGCTGGCGCCGAAGAAGGACACCACGTCATGGTCGAGGATTTGCGGAAACGGAATGTAGTTGCGGCCCCAGATCAGGATAGCCACCTGCTGCAGCACGATGGACAGGCCGATCGCGGTAATCAGCGGCGCCAGTCTTTGCTTGCCGCGCAGCGGGCGGTAAGCGATGCGCTCTACGGTGAAGCCCAGCAGCATGCAGGCCGCAATCGCCACCAGCAGGCCGATCAGCACCAGAGCGGGACCGGGCAAGCCGGAACCGGACAAGGCATTGATGACGGATATGGTGACCATGGCGCCAAACATCACCACTTCGCCGTGAGCGAAGTTGATAAGCCCCATGATCCCGTACACCATGGTATAGCCCAATGCGATCAACGCATAAATGCTACCCAGAACGAGACCGTTCAGGATTTGTTGCAGAAAAATGTCCACGTTGGGAGATCTCCTTTGTATTGACGACCGGCAGCTTGCGGGGCTTTCCCTCTTATTGGCTGCTGCCTGTTCTTGAGTGCCCGGACGAGCCTTGATTATTTGGATTCTGTCTGACAGGCGAACGGATTATGTAGGTGGATTCCAGCGACTGTCAATCTTAAAGATTGGTTAAAACGGCACCAAATCAAGCCTATTTAAAAACAATTTAACACATTGTTTTTCATGTATTTTTTTGAAAAAAAAGACAAAACCGGCCAAAGAAATTTTGAATTTCTCCGGATAAAGACAAACCCTGAGTCAGCAGCTTGTTTTTCAGATTTTGATCATGTCTCGGCGCAAAATATGTTCGATTTCGAAAAGACATCCACCAAAGAATTCGCATTACAACATTCGCTCGCTTTCGTGATTCGAATGGATACAATCTCCCAAAAAGACGGCCGATGCTGACAAAAAATGCACGGCGCGACACATCGCACATCAAGCAAGAATGAGACCATCGCACTCAGCGCCCATCCGACATTCTTCGCTGCGCGATTTTATGGCTGAAACATAGCCCATCCTATTCGTCTTGGCTGCAACTGTCTTAAGAACGGCCGCCACACACCCCCGGCGCGGGGGGGCGCGCCTTCGATGCGCCAGCCGCATTTCATACGGCCACGCCTCCACATAAGGGGTTATCTGGAGACGGCGTCCCCCAGTCTTAGCGCCAATTAGATCGAAATAAGCAACAATTTAGTGCGATTTAGATGGTTTATTCCCATTAAGCGTGCGTTTTATAGTGAGCGTCGCAATCCACCACTCACTGCCCGCGATAGACGTCGGGCCATATGGAGAATGAATCGATGCCCCGTCAAATCCTCATCGCAGGCGCCTTGACCCTGGCGGCAACGGCCGCCTTCGCCGCCGAACCGCTGAAGCTGTCCATTTACAACGCCGACGGCAATAGCTTCAATGTCAGCTCGGTGCTGGTCAGCGGCGAAAAAGACGCCATCCTGATCGACACCGGCTTCACCCGCGCCGACGCCCACCGCATCGCCGCCAAGGTGCTGGACAGCGGCAAGCAACTAAAAACCATCTATATCAGCCAAGCAGACCCTGACTACTACTTCGGCGCCGCCGAACTGAAGAAAATCTTCCCCCAGGCCCAAATCCTCAGCAACGGTCCGACCCTGGCCAAGATCAAGGCCAATATTCAGGGCAAGATCGCCTATTGGGGCCCGAAAATGGGCGCGAACGCGCCAAGCGCCGCACTGCTGCCCGATGAGCTGAAAGGCGACCGTCTGGAACTGGAAGGCAAGACGCTGGAAATCAAAGGCACGCGCGGCGTACTCGCCCACCGCGGCTATGTGTGGATTCCATCCATCCGCGCGATTGTCGGCAATGTCGGCGTCACCGCTCCCAGCATGCACGTCTGGACCGCGGACACCCAGAGCCGAGCCGAACGCCAGGCCTGGGTCAAGCAGTTGGATGAAATGGAAGGCCTGCAACCGGCGATCGTGGTGCCCGGCCACATGCAAGCTGGCGATAAAACCGATCTGAGCGCCGTGCGCTTCACCCGCCAATACTTGCAGCGCTTCGAATTGAATCTGGCCAAGTCGGCCGATAGCGCCCAGTTGATCCAGGCGATGAAGCAAGCCTTCCCGCAAGCGGGCGAAGACATGTCGTTGGAGATCGGCGCCAAAGTCAACAAAGGCGAAATGAAATGGTAAGCGCCACCAAGATTCGACTCCACTACTTTTACGACCCGCTGTGCGGCTGGTGCTACGGCGCCTCGCCGCTGCTGCTGGCGGCCGCGGCGCGGCCCGAAGTCGAACTGGCGCTGCACGGCGGCGGCATGCTGAGCGCGCCGCACAACCGGCGCGTGAACCTGGAATGGCGCGGCTATGTGATGCCTCACGATCACCGCATCGCCGCCCTCAGCGGTCAGCCCTTCGGCGACGCCTACTTCGACGGCTTGTTGCGCAGCGAAGCGCGCCTGGACTCGACGCCGCCCATCGCCGCTGTTCTGGCCGCGCCGGAACTGGGCATTGCGCCGCAAGCCATGCTGGCCCATGTGCAAGCCGCTCATTATCTGCACGGTCTGGAGATTGCCGATGTCGCCGTGCTTGCCCGGCTGGCAGCGGAATTGGGCGCGCCCGCCGGCCGCTTCGCCGATGCCTACGCCGGCGGCCTGGCACGCAGCGTCGAACATATAGACCATAGCCGCCGCCTGATGAATCGCTTGGGCCTGCGCGACTTCCCATCCGCGGCGCTGGAAGTGGACGGCCGCTTCGAGGCCCTAGATCTAGGTTCCTACTTGGGCAAGCCGGACATGTTCAGCCAGCACTTGGCGCAACTCGGCGCCGCTTCCGGCTCCGGCTTGGCCGACCTGCCGCCGATGTGCGGGCTGGACGGCTGCTAAGAACCTGCTCACGATCCGCTGCGCGTTGTAAAGCGTTACAGCTTCGAAATGCTCATGTGCCGTGTGTACACTCCGCTTTCTCAGCCGTTTTCGCCTTAGCTCGCAAGATCGTAAACAGGCTCTAAGCTCACGTCCATTCCCTCCTCGCCAACGGCGGTCCTGTCTCATCATGGCCGCCGTTTGGCTTGCCGGCCCGCGCGGCAGTTGATGACAAACAAATTCACGGGCGCTACAGTATTCGGACACATCAAAACAAATTCACTGTCTACAGCCATTGGCTGAAATAAGGGAACCCGTCCGGATGAAAACCTTAGGCCCCACCCTGTCCCTCACCCTGCTCGCGCTCAGTGCCGCGGCAAGCGCCGCTCAAGACCCGTATCTATGGCTGGAGGAGATTCAAGGCAAAGAAGCGCTGGCCTGGGTTAGCCAGCAAAACGCGAACACGCGCCAGGACCTCGGCCGGCAAGCCGACTATCCGACTCTGCGCCGCGAACTGCTGACCATCCTGGACTCCAACGACCGCATCCCCTCCGTGGAGAAGATTGGCGGGCTGTACTACAACTTCTGGCGCGACAAGGATCACCCGCGCGGAGTGTGGCGGCGCACCACTTTGGACGAATACCGCAAGGCCGCGCCGCAATGGGAAACGGTGCTGGATCTGGATGGGCTGGCCAAGGAGGAAGGGGAAAACTGGGTTTGGCAAGGTGCTGACTGCCTGCGCCCCAATCAAGAGCGCTGCCTGCTGCGCCTGAGCCGCGGCGGCGGTGACGCCGCGGTGGTGCGAGAATTCGATCCGGTCGCCAAAGCCTTCGTCAAGGACGGCTTCCAGTTGCCGGAAGCCAAGAGCGAAGTCAGCTGGCAGGACCATGACTCCCTTTATGTAATGAGCGACTTCGGCCCTGGATCGCTGACTGATTCCGGCTACCCCCGCGTGGTCAAAACCTGGCGCCGCGGCCAGCCGCTGGCCCAGGCGCAAACCGTGTTCGAAGGCCGGCAAGCCGACGTCGCCGTGCACGCGGCCCGGATTGACGCCCAAGGCCGCCGCTACGACGTGATCACGCGCGCGCCCACCTTCTTCACCACGGAAACGCGCCTGCTGGTTGCAGGAGAATGGCGACGGCTGGACAAGCCCGACCACGTCGGCGTCGATTTTTTCGACAACTGGCTGTTGCTAACCCCCAAGCAAGACTGGAAAATCGGCGCAAAAACCTGGCGCGGCGGCTCCCTGCTGGCCATCGATGTTGAAGCCTATCTGGCCGGAGCGCGCGACTTCACCCCTTTGTTCGAGCCAAGCGCCACCGTCTCGCTGGCGGAGCAGACGTCCACCCGCGACAGCCTGCTGCTGACCACGCTGGACAATGTCGGCAGCCGCTTGCGGGAGTGGAAGGTCGTGGCCGGTCAATGGCAATCGCGCACAGTGGATACCCCAAGCTTCGGCAGCATCAGCGTGCGCGCGGTCGACCCTGATCGCGACAACCGCTACTTCTACAGCTTCACCGACTTTCTAACGCCGCCGACGCTGGCGCTGGCCGAGGCCGGCAGCGATCAACGCCAGACGCTGAAACAACAGCCCGGCTTTTTCGACGCCAGCCCCTACCGCATCCAACAATGGTTCGCCGTCTCTCGCGACGGCACTCGGGTACCCTACTTCCTGGTCAGCCGCAAAGACATCAAGCTTGACGGCTCCAACCCCACGCTGCTGTACGGCTACGGCGGCTTCGAAGTGTCGCTGACCCCGCGCTACAACGGCGCGCTGGGCAAAGCCTGGTTGGATCGCGGCGGCGTCTACGCGCTGGCCAATATCCGCGGAGGCGGCGAATACGGCCCGGCTTGGCACGAGGCGGCGCGCAAACACTTGCGCCAGAACGCCTACGACGACTTCGCCGCCATCGCCGAGGACCTGGCCAAGCGCGGCGTGGCCAACGCCCGCCATCTGGGGATCAAAGGAGGCAGCAACGGCGGCCTGCTGATGGGAGTGATGCTCACCCAGCGGCCGGAACTATTCAACGCCGTGGTCTGCCAGGTGCCACTGCTGGACATGCGCCGCTTCAACCGCTTGCTGGCCGGGGCCAGCTGGATGGATGAGTACGGCAACCCGGACCTGCCGGAAGACTGGGCCTATATCCGCCGTTATTCGCCCTATCAGAACCTGAAGCCGGACGCGCGCTACCCGGCCACCCTGTTCATGACCTCGACGCTGGATGACCGGGTCCATCCCGGCCATGCCCGCAAGATGTTCGCGGCCATGCAGGCGATGGGCGCCCCGGTGCAGTATTTCGAACGTACCGAGGGCGGGCACGGCGCCGCCGCCAACCACCAGCAAGAGGCCGATATCGCGGCGATGGAATACGCCTTCCTGTTGCGCCAACTACGCTGATTCGCACCATCCGGGGGAAAGAGAGCCAATACAACGGCAACAGATGCAATCCCAGCTTGAACCTTATATCGCCGCCTACAAGCCATTCGACATGCCGGCATGGTTCAGCGAATGACGGCAAACGGTGGGAACCTTGCTGTTCGGCTCCCCCGGCGCCGCCCCCGGCCCCATTAGCAGGCCCTTTGGGCGCAGTATCCGCTTGGCGGCGGCAAGGCGGGAGACAAGCTGGAATGAAGCGGACGCGCAAACAACGACAAGGTCAACTATCTCTCAGGCTACAACTGACACCGCGCGAGCGGAGCACCAAAACAAACCGCCTGCGGCCGAAACGGCGACAGGCGGTTTTGCATGGGATGCGCGATGTTCAATCATCGCCGGACTCGACCCAACTGGGGCTGCGCTTGGCGATGAAGGCATTGACGCCCTCGATCTGCTCCGCTCCGCCTATCAATTGACGCACCGCGGCGCGCTCGCGCTCCAGATGCTGGGCCAGCGTCAGGTTGCCGCTCTCCTCGATCAGACGACGAGCCGCGGCCACCGCGCCCGGCGCTTGGTTCGCCACCTTGTTGGCCAGGCTGATCGCCACGATCTTGGCGAAACCTTGATCCACCACCTCCTCGATCAGCCCGATGGTCAAGGCCTTCTCAGCCGTTACCACTTCGCCGCCCAGGATGATGCGCTTGGCCCAGGAGACGCCCACTTTATCCGCCAGCGTCTTGGTGCCGCCCGCCGCCGGAATGATGCCCACCTTGGCCTCTGGCAGCCCGAGCCTGGCTCCGCGCTCGGCCACCATGTAATCACAGCCCAGCGCCAACTCCAATCCACCGCCCAAAGCATAGCCGTTGATCGCGGCCACGGTAACGCCGCGGTATTGCTGCAAACTGCGCAAGGCACCGGCGAAGGCGTCGAATACCTTGTCGGCCTCGGCCACATCGCCGGAAGCGAATTGCTTCAAATCGGCGCCGGCGGAAAAAAACGCGTCGCCCGCCCCGGTCAGCACCACCGAACGCACAGCCGGATCCGCATCCAGCGACCGCATCGTCGTAGCCAGCTCATTCAGGCTCTCCGTGGTCAGCAGATTCGCCGGCGCGTTTTTGAGAGTCACGATCGCTGACTGGCCCAGCCGCTCAAGTGTCAGATACTTGGCCATATTTTTCCTCACTCTATCCCCATGGATTACATCGCTTATGCATATGTTTTGACCAGGTCGAGCGCCTGGATCCTTAGCGGGGGACCCATTGCGCATAGGTCCGAAGCCAAAGCAGCATTCTCATTGCAAACTGACCTTTTGACCAGTAGTCGATCGGCAAGACCATCATTTTTTTTATAACTTTCTTTAAGCGGATGCCAAGTAATATTTTGATAAAGGCAATAAATGCCAAAAGCAAATATGACCGCCGCGCGCGCAAGCCCAAGCCGCCACTCTGTTACCATAGAGCTTTCTGAGACAGGTTGCGGCATGATTGAAACGAGCGGGTGGATATTGTTTCTGGCGGGCTTGCTGGGCGGCGGTCACTGCATGGGCATGTGCGGCGGCATCGTCGCCGCGCTAACACTGAATCTGCCCCCCGAAACCGGCCGCTGGCGCATCATGCTGGCCTACAATCTGGGGCGCATCGGCAGCTACGCGCTGATCGGCGCGCTGCTGGGCGGCCTGGCCGCCACCGGCCTTGCCCTGCTGGACATCCGCGGCCTTCAACTGGCGTTGGCGCTGCTGGCCAACCTGATGCTGGTGGCCATGGGCCTCTACCTGGCCGGCCTGTCCGGAGCGGTCAATCTGATCGAGCGCTTGGGCGTGCCGATCTGGCGGCGCTTGCAGCCGCTGCTGGGACGCCTGCTGCCGATCCGCTCGCCGCAATCGGCTTTGCTGGCCGGCATGGTCTGGGGCTGGCTGCCCTGTGGGTTGGTCTACAGCGCTTCGCTGTCGGCGCTGGCCACCGGCAGCGCATCCGGCGGCGCGCTGGCCATGCTGGCCTTCGGCCTCGGCACCTTGCCCAATCTCTTACTGATGGGCGCCTTTGCCGACAGCCTGCGCCGCTGGATGCAACAACGACCAGTCCGCCTCACGGCGGGACTGGTCGTTGCGGGCATCGGCGCCTGGCAGTTGCTGCGGGCGCTTATTTAAACGATTTCAGAATGGTGTCAACATTGTAGCGGAACATCGCCAAGTAGCTGGGCGCAGGGCCGGACGGGCCTGACAGCGCGTCGGCGTACAGCTTGCCGCCTATCGTCACCTTGGCCTCGCGCGACAACTGCTCCAACAGACGCTTGTCGGTCATGTTCTCCATGAACACCGCCGACACTTTCTCCTGCCGCACTTGGCGCACCAGACGCGCCACCGCCTTGGCCGATGCCTCGGACTCGGTGCTCACACCCTGAATGGCCAATACTTGCAGCTGGTAACGCTCGCCCAGGTAAGCGAAGGCGTCGTGCGAGGTCAGCATCTTTCTCTTGGCTGCCGGCACGGCGGCGAAGGCCTTGGCCGCCCAGGCGTCCATTTCCTTCACCTTGGCCGCGTACTCGGCGGCGCGGCGGGCGTATTCCTGCTTGCCCGCAGGGTCCGCCTGGCTCAGGCCGGCCTCGATGTTGCGAATGTAAGTCAGCACGCGCTTGGGATCGTGCCAGGCGTGCGGATCGATGGCTCCATGGTCATGCCCGGCATGGCCGTGACCATGTCCATGATGATCCTCGTCCTCCGCTTCGCGAGTCTTGATGCCCTTGCCCGCCTCCACTTGCACGCCTTTGAAATGAGCGGCCTTGCTCAGCCGCACCATCCAGCCCTCCATGCCCAGGCCGTTGGTGACCAGCAGCTTGGCGCCCGCCACTTTCTTGACGTCGGCCGGCGACGGCTGGAACACATGGGCGTCCTGATCCGGCCCCACCAGCGAGGACACCTCGACGCGATCCCCGCCGATTTCCCGCGTCATATCGGCCACAATGCTGAAGCTGGCGACCACCGGCAGCTTGGCCCAGGCGGACAAGGGCAGGCCCAGCAACAACAGGGCCATGATTGATTTCTTCATCGGCGACTTCCTTATCAAGGGTTCAGGATTCCAGATGCCGGGCGCGGATGTAACGCGGCAAAGCCCCGCCCACCGGCGCCAATAGCAGCGACAACAGATAGACCAAGCCCGCCAGCAGAATGATGGCCGGCCCGGAGGGCAATTCGAAATGATAGGACAGCAATAGGCCGCCCAAGCCGGCCAGAAAGGCAATGGCCACCGACAAGCCGAGCAAGGCCTCGATGCGCTCGGTCCACAAGCGGGCGGTGATCGCCGGCAGCATCATCAGTCCCACCGCCATCAAGGTGCCCAGCGCCTGGAAACCCGCCACCAGGTTCAGCACCACCAGCATCAGGAACAACATGTGCCACACCCCCCCGCGCGCGCCCACGGCGCGCAGGTAGACCGGGTCCAGGCTTTCCAGCAGCAGGGGGCGGTAGATCAAGGCCAGCGCCAACAAGGTGAAGGATGCCACGCCGGCCACCAGGAACAGGGCCGCATCGTCCACCGCCAGCACAGAACCAAACAAGATATGCATCAAGTCCACATTGCTGCCGCCGCGCGACACCAGCAATACCCCGATGGACAAGGACAGCAGGTAGAAGGCGGCGAAGCTGGCATCCTCCTTGATGCTGGTGAAACGCGTGGCCAGGCCGGCCAGCAGCGCCACCAGCACCCCGGCGAAGAAACCGCCCAGGCTCATGGCCGGCAGGCTGAGGCCCGCCATCATGAAGCCCACCGCGGCGCCGGGCAGCACGGCATGGCTCATCGCATCGCCCATCAGGCTCATGCGCCGCATCACCAGAAACAGGCCGATCGGGCCACTGCCCAGGGCCAGGGCCAGACAACCGATAAGCGCTCGGCGCATAAAGGCGAACTCGGCAAACGGCGACACCAGTAAATCGTATAAGTGCGACATCAGGCTTGCGCTCCATCCACTTCGCAGACCGCAGCCTGGGATTGCCAATGCGCGGCGGTATCCACCGCGCGTTTCAAATTGGCGTCGCACAGCACTTCGGCGGTATCGCCCCAGGCCACCACTTCGCGCGCCAACAACAAGGTGTGCGGGAAATAAGCGCGCACCTGCTCGTAATCATGCAGCACCGCCACCACGGTACGGCCTTCTTCCCGCCAATGGCGCACCAGCTCCAGCAAGTCGTAGGTGGTCTTGGCGTCCACCGCGTTGAACGGCTCGTCCAGCAGGATCAGGCGCGCATCCTGAACCAGAATGCGGGCGAACAACACGCGCTGGAACTGGCCGCTGGACAGCGCCGAGATGGGCCGCAGCGCGAAATCGGCCAGGCCCACCTGCTCCAAGGCCAGCAAGGCCTGATCGCGACCGCGACGGCTAACGCCGCCTAACACGCCGGTATCGTGCCACAGGCCGGTGCATACCAAGTCCAGCACGCTGACCGGCAAAGAACGGTCGATCTCAGACTGCTGAGGCAGATAGGCGATGTCGCGGCGCTGAAAACCGTCCAGCTGCACCGAACCGGAATCCGGCGTCAAAGCGCCTATCATGGCCTTGAGCAAGGTGCTCTTGCCGGCGCCGTTGGGACCGAAAATCGCGGTGGCGTCTCCTGCGACGAAACTGCCGCTGACATGGTGCACCGCCGGGTGGCGCTGATAAGAAACGGTCAGGTTCCGCAGACTGACGCTCATGCCGCCTCCCTCAACGCCCAGATCACCAGAACCCATAAGACCGCCAGCGCGGCGCCGGCCAGACCCAGCCGTTGCCAGGCCGACATCGCCAGCAGGCTGAACGGCGGCTTGAAATTGGCCGGCGTCAGATGCCGGTGCGCACGCGGATGTTGATGTTTAGACGTCATTCGAAGCACTCCCGCAACGTGCTCTCAATCGCGGCGGCGTCGAAATCCTCGGCAATCAGTTCAAAACGGCTGTCGCGCCGCCAGGACACCTGGGCCGCGCCCCACTGCCCCGCTGCCCAGTTCAGCCACACCCAGCTGTCCAGCACCTTGAACACGCCCTTGGCGCGCACCAGGCCGGGCACCAAGGTCGGCAGCGCATCGAAAAAGCGGGTCAGTTTCTCTCCGTCAAAAGCCTGCTCCGGCTCGAAGGTCCAGCCCATCGAGCGCCATTGGGCAGCGGCGTCGTCCGGCACAGCCGGCCGGTAACGCGGCTTGGGCGCGGCGGCGGCATCCAGCCAAGCCGGATCCAGTTCGCCGTTGCGCACTTCGCCCACCAGCGACTTGGGCGGAAACAAGGCCCCCGCCTGTTGACGGAAAGCCTCCATCGTCGGCACGTCGGCCGTGTCGATCTTGTTGGCCACCAACACGTCTGCGATGGAAATCTGGTCTCGGTACAGCGGCTGGCGGTGGTAATCAGGCTGAATGAACTGGCGGGGGTCCACCAGAGTGAGCACCGCGCCCACCTCCAGCGCCTCGCCCAAGGGCTTGGCGCGCAATTCATCGATGACGCCGGCCGCGTGCGCCAGGCCGCTGGCCTCAATCAACAAGCGGTCCGGGCGTTCGCGGCGCAACAGGGTCGCCACCGTGGCGGTCATCTGCGGACCGGCCACGCAGCACAGGCAGCCGCCGGCGATTTCCGCCACCGCCAGTTCGTCCTGGCTCAGGGCCGCGCCGTCTATGCCGACCTCGCCGAACTCGTTGACGATGATCGCCCACTTCTCATGCGCGGGACGATGCTCGATCAAATGGCGCAACGCCGTGGTCTTGCCCACCCCGAGGAAACCGGTGAACAAGTTGACTATGGTTTTTTTCATGGATCAGGGAATTCGTGGATTCAGGCGCTGCAGGACTGGCAACGCCCCGTCAACACCAGGTTTTGCGGGCACAAGGAAAAGGCCGCCGCTTGCGCGGCCAAGCGCAACGCGCTCAAGGCCGGCGCGGCGTCGATTTCCTGTACCTGGCCGCAGTCGCCGCAGACAAGGATCAGTCCTTCATGCTGGCATTCGAAGTGATCGCAGACGATGAAGCCGTTCAAGGCGTCCACCTTGTGCAGCAGGCCGTGTTCCACCAGGAAATCCAGCGCGCGATACACGGTGGGCGGCGCGGCGGCGCCGCGCTCCTGCTGCAGATCCGCCAGGACCTGATAAGCCTTGACCACCCCGCTGTAACGCAGCACCAACTCCAGCACCTGACGGCGCAACGCGGTCAGCTTGCTGCCGCGCCGTTCACAATGCCGCTCCGCCGCGGCCAGATAGGCTTGATGGTCCATGCCGGACACCCGCTTGTTTAATCAGAGCATAATGTTACTGTATAACATCTCAAATTCACAAGGTTTAATCATTCATCGGTTTATCGTGCCCGCCAATCATGGTAGCTTTGTGCCCCAGAATGCCCATGATAGGCTTATGGCTTACCACCCATTGCTCATAATAAGGAAATGACATGAAAAAGCTGTTGATGCTCGCCCTTGCCACCACTCTCGCCGGCCAGGCCTTTGCCGCCGATCCGATTGCTCAGCGCAAAGACGTCTTCAAGCAATACAAACCGGTGGTTGGCGGCATGGGCAAGATGGTGAAGGGCGAAACGCCCTATAACAAGGATGAGTTCGCCAAGCTGGCCGGCGAGCTGGAAGCTCTGTCCCAAAAACCGTGGCAGCATTTCCCGGCGGGCAGCGGGACCGGCAAGACCGACGCCAAGCCGGAAATCTGGAGCAAGCCCGCCGAATGGCAAAAAGCCATCGACAACCACAAAGCCGCCACCGCCAAACTGAAGCAAGTAGCCGCCGGCGGCGATCTGGGCGCAATCAAGGTACAGTTCGGCGCCACCCAGAAGACCTGTAAGGCCTGTCACGACGCCTTCCGCAAGGACTAAGTCCTTCGCGTCGGTCCCCGCAGCCCGCTCGCCAGCGGGCTGTTTGCTTGCCTATCCGCAGTCAGACTCCACCTCGAAGACCCCGGAATGAAAAAACTGCTGACCGTATTGCTGTTGGGCGCCATCGCGGCGCCGCTGGCGCTGGCCGACACGCCGGCCGAAACACGCACCAAATCCTTCAAAAAAGTATTGCTGGCCTTCGAACCGATGGGCGCGGTGGTGCGTGGGCGCGATCCGTACCAGAAAGACGCCTTCATCCGTCAGGCGGACGCCTTGAATCTGATCGCGGCCGAGCCCTTCAATCACTTCCCCGCCAACAGCATCAGCGGCAA
Organism: Chromobacterium sp. Rain0013; assembly: GCF_015291765.1. Lineage (NCBI taxonomy): Bacteria > Pseudomonadati > Pseudomonadota > Betaproteobacteria > Neisseriales > Chromobacteriaceae > Chromobacterium > Chromobacterium sp. Rain0013. The sequence goes on along the minus strand of NZ_CP031514.1, from coordinate 2,099,448 downwards.
AAGCCGAGCCAAGCCGGAAATCTGGAGCCAGCCCGCCAAGTTCCAGGCCAACAAGGACGCCTTCCTCAAAGCCGTGGCCGACCTGAGACAGGCCGCCCGAGGCGGCGACCTCGCCGCCATCAAGAAAAACTACGGCGCGGTGGCGCAAAGCTGCAAGTCCTGTCACGACGCCTTCCGCGGCCCGGAGAAATAAATCGCGGCCACGAAAAAAGGGCGGTGTTGACCGCCCTTTTTCTTGCCTGCCTACGCGACGCGGACAGCGCTCCGCGTCTTGCACTCACAAACGCGTCAACAGCACATAAATGCCGCCGCTGGACACCAGCAAGGCCACCAGCGCGATGATGGCCGGCGCGAACTCCAGACGCGGCACATCGCCGGCGATGGCTTTGTTGCCGGTGATCATCGCCTTCACCAGATTGTTCTTCTTGAACAAGCGGTAAGCGATGATGGCCAGCAAGTGCAGGCCGACCAGCCCCAGGATCACATTGAAGAAGCCCTTGTGGAACGAGGTGGCGGCTTCGGCCGCATCGCCGCTCAGCAGCTTGGCCAACGGGCCGTCGTACAAATAGCTGTCGACATCGGCCGCGAACAGGCCGGTGCTCACCTGAGCCAGCAAGGCCAACAACATCGCCAACACCATCAGGCCGCCCAAAGGGTTGTGGCCCGGCTGCTCGTTCTCGGTCAGTTCGCCGCGCACATAGCGGACAATGCTGCGCGGCCCCTTGATGAAATTGCCGAAACGCGCGGTCTGGCTCCCTATCACGCCCCAGATCAAACGAAACAGCAGCAGGCTGGCAAGGGCGGAACCGCACCAGATATGGTATTGCAGCCAATCTCCGCCCTGCTCGCCGCTATACCACATGCCGCAGAACAGAATCACCAGCGCCCAGTGAAACAAGCGAGTGGGAACATCCCACACTTTTACCAATTGCGTCATCGCGCTTTCACTCCGTGTATCCAAAATCCGCCCGCCCAAGCATTACCTGAGTTAGTGCATTGCAACATGATATTACCGTGCAGGACTGACAAACCCTAACCCAAATGGGGTTTTACCCGAATTCTACCGACAAAAAGGGGGCAAAAACCACTGGTTTTCGGTTAATATCCTTGATTGGGCTCGCTTGGCGAGTCCGGCTACGCCGCCCGCCAACGGGCGGCCTAACTTTTTGCGGCGGCACCCTCATCCCGCCATTGCCGCGCATCACCTTGTTGGAGACCCGATAAATGAACCATGCCCCCCTGATTCAGGATCTGCAGGCCCGCGGCCTGATTGCGCAAACCACGGACGCCGTTGCGCTGGAAGAACTTCTGAGCAAGGAGCAGGTGACCCTTTATTGCGGCTTCGACCCTACCGCCGACAGCTTGCACTTGGGGCATCTGGTGCCGGTGCTGATGCTGCGTCGCTTCCAGCAGGCCGGCCATCGCCCGGTAGCGCTGGTGGGCGGCGCAACCGGCATGATAGGCGACCCCAGCTTCAAGGCCGCCGAGCGCAAACTGAACACGCCGGACGTGATCCAGGGCTGGGTGGAGAAGATCCGCGGCCAAGTCGAGCCCTTCCTCAGTTTCGAAGGCGACAACGCCGCCTTGATGGCCAATAACTACGACTGGTTCGGCCAAATGAACACGCTGGATTTCCTGCGCGACATCGGCAAACATTTCTCGGTCAACGCAATGATCAAGAAAGAATCGGTGCAGCAACGCATCAACCGCGAAGACCAGGGCATCTCCTTCACCGAGTTCTCGTACAGCCTGCTGCAAGGCTATGACTTCGCCGAGTTGAACCGCCGCTTCGGCTGCAAGCTGCAGATCGGCGGCTCCGACCAGTGGGGCAATATCACCGCCGGCATCGACCTCACCCGCCGCCTGCAACAGCAGCAGGTATTCGGCCTGACTGTGCCGCTGGTGACGAAATCCGACGGCACCAAGTTCGGCAAGACCGAATCCGGCGCCATCTGGCTGGACGCCAAAAAGACATCGCCGTACGCCTTCTATCAGTTCTGGCTGGGCACCGCCGACGCCGACGTGTACAAATTCCTGCGCTACTTCACCTTCCTGTCGCTGGAAGAAATCGCCGCGATCGAAGCCGCCGACCAGGCGCGCGACGGCAAGCCGGAAGCGCAGCGCATCCTGGGCGAACAGATGACGGCCATGGTGCACGGCGCCGCAGCGCTGGAAGCGGCGCAGCGCATCACTCAAAGCCTGTTCAACAATGACCTGAGCAGCCTCACCGCCGACGATTTCGCTCAACTGGCTCAGGACGGCCTGCCCAGCATCCAGCTTGAACGCGACGCCGACAGCCTGATCGACGCGCTGGCCGCCGGCGGCCTGGCCAAATCCAAGAGCGAGGCGCGCACCTTCATCCAGAGCGGCGCGGTCAGCGTCAACGGCGACAAAGCCGACAGCCTGGAGCAGCGCTTCAGCGACGCGGAACGCCTGTTTGGCCGCTACACCCTGCTTAAGCGCGGCAAGAAGAATTACGCGCTGGTGGAATGGCGCTGAGCGCAGCACTCGCATCAAACGAAAGCGGCCATGACGGCCGCTTTTTTATCGTCGGAACCTTATTTTTCCACCTCGAAAGCCTCCCCTGTCGCAAAAAAAGCGCCGCCGGCAATATAGTGCAAGCTGCGCTTGGCGTCGTCGTCGAAGCGCCAATGGCCATCGGCGAACACCTCCGCGTCCGCCTCCGCCGCCACCACTTCTCCGATGAACAGATCATAGCGGGACTGATTTTCCGGTTCGCTGATTACTCTGCACTCCAGATAGGCGATGCAGCCATCCACGCGCGGCGCGCCCACCCGCAGCGAAGGAAGCCGGCTCAGGCCGCTGTGCGCAAACTTGTCCACCCGCCTGCCGTCGGCGCCGCCGGCGCGCAGCACCTCCGCGGCCTGAGCGCGGCAAGGCACGTTGAGCACAAACTCGCCCGAAGCCTCGATCAGCTCCCGAGAGTAGGTTGCCTTGTCGATGACGACCGCCACCTTGGGCGGATCAAAATCCAGCGGCATGGCCCAGGCCGCCGCCATCACATTGCTGCGCTCCCCGGCCGCGCAGGACACCAAGACAGTGGGACCATGGTTCAATAAACGATAGGATTTCGCCAGATCGACTGCGAGCAAACGAGACATGGGCATACTCGAGAAAACATGAAGCGGCTATTCTAGCCGAAGGTGCCGTTAGCCATCCGACGCGGATAAAAAAAGCCCGGCGCTCGCCGGGCGTACAGATTGCTAATTTCAACAAAGGAGAAGTCATCGAGATGACTATCCAGATATAGGACGCTTTATATTGCGTTGCAAGAATCCCGCAAATCCTTCTAAAACAGGAACATCGGCCCGCTGCCTAGCGGATTGCTCCTTCCTTCCAGGCCGATATACACGTTGCGGCCGTAAAAGAAGGGCAAGCCCCAGTCAAAGTAGCTGCCAAGAAAACCGCTGGCCGGCATGCCTACCGCCGGCAGAGCGGAATAACCTTGTGACAACAGCGTTCCTGCATTGCCCAGATTGAAGGCCACCGCGCTGCTGTTGCCGCCGCCGCTCAAGCTGGCGTTGAGGTTCAAGATGCCGCCGGGGCAGAACCAGGTACCGCTCCCCACCACGCAGGTGGCGATCGTGGCATCGGGGAAAAACAGCCCATTGGAGCCGCTATCCAGAAAGCTGCTGTAGCTGAGCGATTTATAGCTGGTCGTGATCGCGTCCACGCCATTGCCGTCCAGCGTGGTGGGGAAGGCCTTGGCCGACCCCAAAGCGTTGTTGCTCTGGGTTCCCACGCCGAAATACAGCGTCCCGGTGGCGCTGGGGGCGCCGCTGATCGCCACCGCCGGCAATTGCAGCATCACTCCGTTATTGTCGCTGGCGAAACCAGCCACGGGATGGGATACCTGTAAAGCGGCCGCCGCCTGGGCCGGCTGACAAGTCAAGGCAGTGGGGCAGGCGTAGTAATAGCCGTTATTGCTACTGCTAGCGCAGTTGCTGCCGCAATCCTGCTGCCTCAGGCCGACGCCGAGAATACCGTTGGCTCCCAACGCCGACAGGCTGCCCAAATTGTTCCCCACCCCGCTGCAGGCGCCGGGGATGGAACCATAGGCCGGATCGCCGATGATCTGGACAGGCAAGGAAGGGGCCGTCTTGCCCCCCATTTTAACGTCGGCGTAGCGGACGCTGCCCCAGGTGAAACCGCTAGCGAATTGCATGCACTCCGCCAATTGCCGGCTATTCGTCGTTACCCCGGGCAGGCTGCCCAATGTCGATCCGCTCATTGCGCTGGCCAACAAACGCAAACCGCTGGAGCCGGTATCCACCAACACCCGGCTAATCGTCTGGCATTGACCGCCACCAGGGGCGCACACCGTCACCGAGACATAAGGGATATTGATCTGATAGACATTGGGCACCGGGCCGCTGTCTATCGTCATCGTCACCGAATTGGCCGTTGACCCGCCATTGTCCGGCGGCGCGATGCCGCCGACCCCGCCGCCGCCCCCACCTCCGCACGCCGTCAACAGCAGCGCACACATCATCCCCAGCCACAAGATAGCCTGTTTCATCTCGCCCCCGCCCCAATTACTTGAGTTGATCGATGTCGAGTCCCGCCGGCACCAGCGCGGGGACATAAGCCAGACCAAAGAAAGCGCGAGCGCGCCCGCCGGAGATCACCGTCAGCCCCGCCTTTCGCCCCTCCAAGCGATTAAGCCCCGCCCGATTGGACTGTTGAGAGGAAACATAACTGGAAAAGTAGTCGCCAAGCAGCTGCCTCATGTCCGGCAGCGACGCGCCCTGCCACGTCACCGCGAACACCACGCCGTCCGCCTGCCGAACGAACTCGCGGATGAGGCGGCCGGCCTCGTCCCGGCTCTGCGCCACGGAATAGAGCGCCGACGACCCAGCCTTCAAGGCTAGCGCTTGCGGAGCGGCAGCCGCGCGCCCCGCCGGCAAGGGTTGCCCCAAAGTGGCCAAGGCGGGGCCGGAGAACAGGCTAAGGCCAAGCAACAAGGCGGGCCCCGCCATGAAAGACGTCTGCATGAATACCCCCCATCAAATGGAAACTACAGCCGCCCCCGGATGCTTTGTCCGGGACTTCAGAATATGCGCAGCGTCAACGCCGCCATCAAAATATAGCACCTGAGCATGAAAGAGCAGCCCGATCGAGCTGCGGAGAGGAGTCGCCGAGAATAAAAAAGGGGGGGCGAAAGCCCCCAGCGTCCTCAAAATTCAACCAGCTGCCCGCCAGTCAAATCCTGGATTTCTCAATCAATACGCCAGCGAATCGTCATGCCGGGTCGTCACCAGCTTGCCCGCGCCCAAGGACAGCATCAGCAAGGCGACGCGTTCGTGAACGATCACCGTGTGGGTATTGCCGGAAAACTGCATGTAACGGCGCAAGTCCTCACGCACTTTGCGCGAGCCGGTCACGTCGATGATGATGTCGATGCTGCTGCCCTGCTCTGCCAACTCGATGAAATTATCCGTGACGGAAATGCCGCGTTGCTGGGCCAGCAGAATGCCCGGCGAATCCAGGTTCAAGTCCGCCACGCCCACCATTACGACAAACGGCGCGTCCAACAACTGCCGCAACAGCGGCGTTCCGGTTTCACCCGCGCCTATCATGCCAACTTTGATCTGTTCCATGCGGCCACCCAAATATGACTATCAAATAAACACCGCACTGTAACAGCTTTCGCCCCGGTCGCTATTTGAGCCAAATCAAGCGGAGCAGCGGGGGGCGCCACAATGCAACAGGCCCGGACATCGCCGGGCCTGCTAGCATGACGCTTCGGATGAACTCAATGCAGATTCTGCTGCGACAGGAAACGTAAATAGCCAATGCCTTCCAGCCAAAAGCCGCCATCGGCCAGCGGCGTCGCCTCCTCTAGATCCGCCACGGTCAACACCAACTCCTGGCCATCCAGATTGGCTTCCAGCACCACATCGTCGTCATCGGAAAACTCTTCGGAAGCCGTGTGGAAATCCGGTTTCACGAACTGATTGTTAACCTGAATATAGTCGGACTCATTCAGCAGACGCAGGATGTTCATGGCGACCTCCTAATGATGCGGTGAGAGACAAGGTCCAACAAGACAGCAAACGCGGCACCGGTTCCAGACGCCGCGAGCGCTGCCCGCAACGTCTCAACGCCTACAGCCAGCCGCGTTCGGCAAAGGATTCCGCCCGCGCGCCGGTCACGACGAAGTGATCCAGCAACCTTATATCGACCAACTGCAGCGCAGCTTTTAATGTATTGGTTAGAGAATGATCGGCGGCGGATGGTTCGCATACGCCGGATGGATGGTTATGGGCAATGATCACCCCCGCCGCGTTATTGGCCAGGGCCCGCCGCACCAGTTCGCGCGGATAGACCCTGGTTTCGGTCAGGGTGCCTCGAAACAACTCTTCTACCGCTATCACACGATTCTGCACAGTCAGGAATACGGCGACGAACACCTCCACGTCCTTGCCCGCAATCGCCAGCCTCAGGAAGTCGCGCACCTGTCGCGGGTTGCGCAAGGCGTCCGTCAGGCTCATGTCCTCGGCCAAAGCCCGCTGCGCCAACTCCTTGCAAGCCATCAACTGCGCGTACTTGGCGGCGCCCAAACCCCGGTGAGCTCGAAACTCGTCAAAACTGGCGTTGAGCAAGCCGGACAGCGAGCCAAAGTCCAGCATCAACTGTCTGGCCATCTCCACCGCGCTCAGGCCCCGCATGCCGGTACGCAAAAAGATGGCGAGCAATTCCGAGTCCGACAGCGCGGCCGCCCCCTGGGCCAACAGCTTTTCACGGGGACGCTCGGCCTCCGGCCAATGGGCGATAGACATCTGCACGCTCCTCCTCTGGCTATAGCACTGTTTTCGGGGTCAGACCAAACGCGATGAAGCATGGCCTACCATATCATCGAAGCCACATGCCGGCCAGCGCGCCCAGTCCGTGGAAATCCGCTAAAATTGGACATTTACCGCCTGTTGCGACAAGCCCATGACAAGCAAGAAAATTCTGCTAGGCATTACCGGCGGCGTCGCCGCCTACAAGGCGGCGGAGTTGACCCGCCTTCTCGTCAAAGCCGGCCACAGCGTGGAAGTGGTGATGACGGCGTCGGCCACGCGCTTCGTGACCCCGGCCACATTCCAGGCCTTGTCCGGCCACGCGGTGTACACCGACCTGTGGGACGAACGGCCCAGCAACGCAATGGCCCATATCGATCTATCGCGCCGCGCCGATGTTTTCCTGATTGCGCCGGCCACCGCCAACACCTTGTTCAAGCTGGCCCATGGCGCCTGCGACGACCTGCTGTCCACGCTGGCCGCCGCCCGCGCTTGTCCGCTGATCGTGGCGCCGGCGATGAACCGGCAAATGTGGGACAATCCGCCCAATCAGCGCAATATGGCGCAGTTGCGCGCCGACGGCGTCGCTGTCTTCGGACCAGCCAACGGCGCCCAGGCCTGCGGCGAAACCGGCGAAGGCCGCATGCTGGAGCCGGAAGAGATCGCGGAATTGCTGGAAGGGTTTTTCTGCGCCAAGGTGCTGGCCGGGAAGAAGGTTCTGCTCACCGCCGGCCCCAGTTACGAGGCCATAGACACGGTGCGCGGCATCACCAACATCAGCTCTGGCAAGATGGGCTACGCGCTGGCGCGCGCCTGCCGCGACGCCGGCGCCGAAGTCACCCTGATCTCCGGTCCCACCGGCATGGAGGCCCCGCTGGGCATGCGTCGCGTCGATGCGGCCAGCGCCCGGCAAATGCACGATGCGGTGATGGCCGAAGTGGGTCAAAGCGATATTTTCATTTCCGTGGCGGCGGTGGCCGATTACCGGGTCAAGAACCCGTCGGTCCACAAGATCAAGAAAGGCGCCACGCCGCCCACCCTGGAGCTGGAGGAAAACCCGGACATTCTCGCCACCGTCGCTTCCCTGCCCGCCGCCCCGTTCTGCGTTGGCTTCGCGGCGGAAAGCCAGAACCTGCTGGAGTTCGCCGAAGCCAAGCGCCAGCGCAAGAAACTGCCGCTGCTGGTGGCCAACTTGGCGCAGCAAGCCATGGGCGCCGACGACAATCAGGTGGTGCTGCTGGACCGGGACGGCCCTCACTCCCTGCCCAGCATGCCCAAGCCGGACGTGGCCAGGGCCATTGTCGAACACCTGGCCAAGCTGTTGCCGCAAAACCGATAAGCAATCGACACCACGGCTGCCTCGCGCAGCCGACACGAAAGGACTCTCATGAAAAAACCCGTCATCGACGTCAAGATTTTGGACCCGCGTCTGAAACAAAACCTGCCCAACTACGCGACGCCGGGTTCGGCCGGGCTCGACCTGCGCGCAGCCATCGAGCAGGACATCACCATCGCTCCGGGCGAAACCCAGTTGATCCCCACCGGCATGGCCATCCATATCGCCAACCCCAACCTGGCCGCCATGCTGCTCCCGCGCTCCGGCCTTGGCCACAAACACGGCATCGTGTTGGGCAACCTAGTGGGGCTGATCGATTCCGACTACCAAGGACAATTGTTCGTGTCGGTGTGGAACCGCGGCCATGAACCGTTCCGGCTGACGCCTCTGGAACGCATTGCGCAGATGATCATCGTGCCCATCGTTCAGGTGGGTTTCAATATCGTCGACGACTTCGAAAGCTCGGAGCGCGGCGACGGCGGCTTCGGCAGCACCGGACGCAACTGAGGCCGGCCGCCTCGCGATTGCCTATACTCACACAGAACGGGAGCGATCCCGCGCGGCCGCGGCGGCCGCACACGCGGCTCCCGTCGGCTCCTGGAGCTTGCCGGGTAGGCCACGCCGTCCCCAACCCTCGCAAAGAAGGATGCGCCGGCATGAAGCAAAGCCCTCACGAGGACGACAGCAAGCGGATTCTCGACAATCTTGTCGAACTCACCTCCCAACGCGAGCAGGACCTGCTGGAAAGCAGCCTGGCCTCCACGCTGGTCGAGGTGATGCGCGTGGACAAGGTGGAGTTGTTCGCCTGTCGTTGGGTCAACGGCGTACCCTACACCCGCCGGAGACTGAGCGCCGCCTCCGCCGACGGCAAAACTCAGATTACGGAAACCTCCAGCGACAGCTGGCTGCCGCCGCCGATCTTCCTCTACGACCTGCTTAACGCGCTGGACAGGGACGACGGCATTTTCCGCATTCCCCACGGTCTATGCCTGCCCTTGCGCTGCATGGGCAGCATCGTCTCCCTGCTGGTCATTCACGTGACCTCCGAACAGAAAGTCAACAAGGCCATGCTGAAGGCCATGGCCAGGATTCACGAGAACTTCCTGCGCCTGCTGTTCGAGGCGGACCGGGACATGCTCACCGCGCTGAACAATCGCCGCAAATTCGATTTGCGCCTGTTCAACCTGATGGCGGCTCAGTTGCAATCTCCAAGCGAAAATCATTCCTGCACCCTGGCGCTGCTGGACGTGGATCATTTCAAAAGGGTCAACGACCAGTTCGGCCACATGGTGGGCGACGAGGTGCTGCTCTTGCTAGCGCAGCTGATGCAGCAGTCGTTTCGCGAAGACGACAGCCTATTCCGCTACGGCGGCGAGGAGTTCGCCATCATCTTCCAAGGATTGCCTCCGGCCGAAGCGGCGGTGGCGCTGGAACGCTTCCGTCAGCGCGTCGAACAATACGCCTTCCCCCAAGTGGGGCGCCTGACCGTCAGCCTCGGCTTCACCCGCATCCTGCCGCAGCTGTTGCCGGGGCAACTGGTGGAGCAGGCGGACCGGGCCTTGTATTACGCCAAAACCCATGGCCGCAATCTGGTGTGCAGTTACGAAGAACTGGTGGCAGGCGGCCAGCTCGACAGCGCGCAGCGTTTCGGCGAAATCGACTTGTTCTAAACCAAGCCGCCCCGCTTCCAATCCCTATCTTCCAGGCGTAAAAAAACCGGCTCCAAGGAGCCGGTTTTCAATTGACGCGATCCGCAGGCCGCTTACGACAGCAGATGGTTGCTCAGCTCGCGCATGCCGGCCGACAACATGGCCAAATCCAGCACGCTGAACGACTGCAGTTCCGCGAACATCTGCGCGCAAACCTCCACCTGCTGGTGGCGCTTCTCCATCCACTGTTGCGCAAAGGTCTCCACGCCGGCGGCGTCCTGCAGCGCCTGCCCCACCAGATTGCGATGCACGCGGTACAGATCGTCGCGCAGCGCGGAGCGCGCCAGCGACTGCCAGCGGTTGTCGCGCGGCAGGCTGGTGATCGCATCGCGCAGCCAATCCAACTGCATCGCGTGACCCAACTGGTAGTAGTTCTTGGCCAAAAGCTCCAGCGGCAGTTTGCTGCCTTCGCTGATTTCGATGATATCCATCAGCGGCACGGCAAACTCCAGTCGCGCCAATACTTGCGCCAGCGGCTGCGGCATGCCCGGCTGGCTTAGACGCTCTTCCAGCGCCGCCACCGCCGGATAGCCGCCGGAAGCGATCAACTGAGGCAGCTGCGCCAACAGGGCCTGCACCTTGGCGGCGTACTGTTCGATCACCGCGTTCACCGAGGCGAACGGACGCTTATTACGCAGCACCCAGCGCGTCACGCGCTCCACCAGCGTGCGCACCAGCACCATCATCTCCACCTGACGATCCGCCGGCACCTTGTTGTCCAAAGCTTCGATCTCGCTCCACAGGCGCTCGGCGTCGAACACGCGGCTGGCAATCCACCAGGCGCGGGCGATGTCGCCGGCGGAGAACGGAGACTCTTCCTGCATGCGGAACACAAAAGTGGTGCCCATGCGGTTGATGATCTGGTTGGCCAACTGGTTGGCGATGATCTCGCGCTTCAGCTGATGCTGCTGCATCTGCGCGCCAAAACGCTGCTGCAGCGGTTTCGGGAAGTAATGGGTCAGAATGGACAGGAAGTCCGCGTCGTCCGGCACATCGGTGGCCAAGATCGCCTGATCCAGTGAAATCTTGCTGTAGGACAACAGCACCGCGATTTCCGGCACCGTCAGACCCTGACGGGCCAAACGTCGCTCATTGATCTGGGTTTCAGACGGCAGGTACTCGATCTCGCGGTTCAGCTCGCCGGTTTTTTCCATGTGCGCGATCATGCGCGCATGGGTGGTCAGCATCGCGGCAGCCTCCTGGCGCTTGATCGCCAGAATCTGGGTCTGCTGGATATTGTTGCGCAACACCAGCTGCGCTACCTCGTCGGTCATTTCCGCCAGCAGCTGATTGCGCTGCTTCAAGGTCATATCCCCGGCCTGCATTACGCCGCCCAGCAGAATCTTGATGTTGACCTCGTGGTCGGAGCAATCCACGCCGGCGGAGTTATCGATGGCATCGGTGGCAATGCGCCCGCCGTTCAGCGCGAACTCGACGCGCCCCAGCTGAGTGCACGTCAGGTTGCCGCCTTCGGCCACCACCCGGGCTTGCAAATCGCGCCCGTCCACGCGCACCGGATCATTGGCGCGATCGCGCGCGTCGGCGTGGCTTTGACTGGACGCCTTGACGTAGGTGCCGATGCCACCGTTGTACAGCAGATCGATCTTGGCCTTGAGGATCTCGTGGATCAGCTCGTTCGGCGCCATGCTGTCCTTGTCCGTTTCCAGCCAGGCCTTCACTTCAGGCGACAAGGGGATGGACTTGGCGGAGCGCTCGAAGATGCCCCCGCCCTTGGAGATCAGCTCACGGTTGTAATCGGTCCAGCTGGAACGCGGCAATTTGAACAAGCGCGCGCGCTCGGCGTAGCTCTTGGCCGCATCCGGCGTCGGGTCCAGGAAGATGTGCAGGTGGTTGAACGCCGCTTTCAGGCAGATGTGCTCGGACAACAGCATGCCGTTGCCAAACACGTCGCCGGCCATGTCGCCGATGCCGATCACGCTGAAGTCCTGCTCCTGGGTGTTGATGCCCAGGTGGCGGAAATGGCGCTTGACCGATTCCCAGGCGCCGCGGGCGGTAATGCCCATGCCCTTGTGGTCGTAGCCAGCGGAACCACCGGAAGCGAAGGCGTCGCCCAGCCAGAAGCCATAATCGGCGGAAATGCCGTTGGCGATGTCGGAGAACGTAGCCGTGCCCTTGTCGGCCGCCACGACCAGGTACGGATCGTCCGGATCCAGACGGCGCACATCCGCCGGAGGCACGATCTGGCCATTCACCAGATTGTCGGTGACGTCCAGCAGCGCGGAAATGAAGATCTTGTAGCAGGCGACGCCTTCGGCCAGGAAGGCTTCGCGGTCGCTAGGCGCCGGCAATTGCTTGCCGACGAAGCCGCCCTTGGAGCCCATTGGCACAATCACCGAGTTCTTCACCATCTGCGCCTTCACCAGGCCCAGCACCTCGGTGCGGAAGTCTTCCATGCGATCAGACCAGCGCAAACCGCCGCGCGCAACTTTGGAGCCGCGCAAATGCACGCCCTCCACGCGTGGGCTGTACACCCAGATTTCGAACATCGGGCGCGGTTGCGGCAGGAAGGGAATCAGATTGGACTCAAGCTTGAACGAGATGTAGGACTTGAACTCGCCGTCAGCGCCCTTCTGCCAGAAGTTGGTCCGGCGGGTGGCCAGGATCACGGACAGGAAACCGTTCAGGATGCGGTCTTCATCCAGGTTGGCCACGCCGTCCAGTTGCTCGCGCAGCTTGGCCAGCAAGGCATCGGCGCGCGCGTCGTCTGCATGCGTCGGATCCAGACGCACGGCGAACAACTCGACCAGCAGACGGGTGATAGCCGGATAATTAGCCACGCACTGCTCAATGTAAGCCTGGCTGAAGGTCAAACCACCCTGACGCAGGTACTTGGCCAAGGCCCGCACCAGCGAAATTTCACGCCAGTCCAACCCGGCCACCAGCGCCAAACGGTTGAAGCCGTCGTTCTCGCAACGCTTGGCGAATACCTGGGTCAACAGCTCCTGGAAGTCCAACTGCACTTCTTCGCTTGCAATCTGCTCTTCCGCAGACCCCACATCCAGACCGAAATCGCTGATCCACACCTGACGGCCATCGGCGCGCTGCACGCAATACGGATGCTCGTCGCGGACCTTAACGCCCATATTCTCCAAAATCGGCAGACTGGCCGACAGGCCCAGCGCCTCGCCTTCACGGAACAGCTTCAGATTGAACGCCGAAGCGCCGCGATGGAATGGCCGGTACAGCTTCATCGCCAACGGGGAATCGGCGTTGACCGATTCGATATGCTGGATGTCCAGCACCGCGTTGCGCACCGCGAACTCTTCGCGATAAGCCACCGGGAACGCGCCCTTGTAGCGGTTGAACAAGGCGTTGCCCAGTTCCTCGCCGTGGGTCTCCACCAGCAGTTGATGCAGTTCCTCCACCCAGCCGCGCACCAAACGGGCGATTTCAGCCTCGATGTCGGCCTCGTGGAATTCCGGCAACTTGGCGGCGTTGGTACGGATGATGTAATGCACGCGAGCCAGCGAGCCGTCGCTGATCTGTACGCTGAACTCGGCGCTGGTACCGTTGAAAGCGTTCATCAACACTTTTTCGATCTTCAGGCGCACTTCGGTGTTGAAGCTGTCGCGCGGCACGTACACCAGGCAACTGACATAGCGATGGTAGCGATCCTTGCGCACGAACAGACGCACGCGCGGACGCTCCTGCAGGCTGACGATGCCCTCGGAGATCGGCCCAAGCACTTCGGCTGGAATTTCGAACAGCTCGTCGCGCGGATAAGCCTCCAGCACAAAGTTCAAGGTCTTGGACTTATAGCTGTCGTCCACGTAGTCGCAATTGCGGATCACTGTCGCCACTTTCTGGCGCAGGATGGGCACATCCTTGGGCGAGTCCTGATAAGCGCTGGCAGTGTACAGACCCAGGAAACGGCGTTCGCCGATCACTTCGCCCTTGTCGTTGAAACGCTTGATGCCGACAAAGTCGATATAAGCCGGGCGGTGGATGATGGAGCGGGTCTGAGACTTGTTCAGAATGATCAACTGCGGCAGGTGAGCCAGCTCGCGCAGCTCCTGAGGCAGCTGTTCAAAGCTGGCGGAATATTCTTTGTCGCCCTGGTCTTTCAAAATGCCCAGGCCGGACGTTTTCACGATCTTCAGGCTGTCTTTACCGTTGCGGCGCACCAGATCGTAATCGCAGTAACCCATGAACAGGAAGTTGCGCTTGGACATCCAGGCCAGGAAGTCCACCGCTTCCTTGGCTTCCGCCGCGCGCTTGCCTTTGACCAGGGACAGGTCTTTGCTGATATCGGCCAACACTTCGCGCATCGTCGGTTCGTCGCTTACCACCAGGCGGATATCCGAAAGCACGCGATTCAGCTCGGACTCCAGCTGCTTGAGGATGGCCGTGTCGGTCACGCGATCAATCTGCACGTGGATGAAGGATTCCAGCGGCAGGCTGCGGTCCTCGGTGCGTTTAACCTCTTGGATCACACCGTTCTTGTCTCTCCCCACCGACAGAACCGGGTGCACCAGCAAGTGCAGGTTCAGGCTATGGCGCGACAGCAGCATGGTGATGGAGTCGATCAGGAACGGCATATCGTCGTTGACCACTTCAATCACGGTATGGGTGCTTTGCCAACCGTCGCGCTCGAAATCGGGGTTGTAAATACGCGCCTTGTTCTGACCGCTCAAACGCTTGGCGCCAAACGCGTAATGCGCCGACGCGGCGCCGAACAAGTCCAGCGATGAGAACTGCCTAAGATCGGCGTGCTCGGCTTCTTCGAAGTAGATCGGGAAGAAAGGCTCGAGCTGGTGTTTCTCCTTTTCAGAAAGCTTGGTCTCTGCTACGGCCTGAATATCGGCGATCAGGCTCGCGAGTTCGGTCTTATTGGTAAGCGACATGTTGCTTCTCTTGTTGTGTGCACGGAGTGTGTCGAGGCATTGTAGATACCCCCATCATGCCGGGATTTCCTTAATGCGACGTGGACGTACATTTTCATGGAAAAGCTTGCTCGCCCCCGCCTGATGCCGCAAGAATAAATCGTGGCGGACGCCACTTTTAGCCTTATAGCAATGCGACGGCGGCTTACAAATTTCTCTCCCAGGCTCACATTGTACACAAGTCCAAAAAAGAAATATAACTCATTGATTTTTTTGGAATTTCCCATCAGGCAAGAATATCGGTTAAAATACGAACACTTGCTCACACCGATTGCCAGACAATGGCCCCATCTTGCGCACGGCGGATAACCGTTGCAAGCTGCGGCCAACTACTGGCAAAAGTAGAAATAACTACAATGGTTCCGGCTTGGGCGAGACACCGTGAGCAGCCTCGTTCCAAGCGCCGGGTTTACAAGCTTGGGTTTGCGTCCGACCAAACGACGCGAACACCCGATAGAGAAGTAGAAATCCACGCCATGAAAAAAGTCCTGATCGCCTCCGCAGCGGCAGCTCTGCTGTCCGGTTTTTCCGTCCAAGCAGAGACACTGCGTTTTGGGGTTGACCTCAACTACCCGCCGTTCTCCAAACAAGGCGCCGATGGCAAGCCGCAAGGTTTCGACATCGATATGGCCAATGCCCTTTGCGCCGCCATGAAAGTCAGCTGTCAAATCGTTCCGCAAGACTGGGACGGCCTGATCCCCGCCCTCAACGCCAACAAATTCGACGCCATTCTGTCCTCGATGCAGATCACCGAGGAGCGCAAGAAAGCCGTCGACTTCAGCCGCAAGTACTACAACATCGCCAGCCGCATCGTGGCCAAGTCCGGCACCGCCGTCGATCAAAACAGCTTCAAGGGCAAGAAGATCGGCGTGTTGCGCGCGTCCACCCAAGAGAAGTTCGCCAAGGACTACTGGGGTAAATCCGGCGCCACCATCGTACCGTACGCCAAGTCGCCCGAATCTTTCCTGGACCTGAAGTCCGGCCGCGTTGACGCTGTATTCGTCGACGGCGCCGTAGGCGACCAGGAGTTTCTGAAAACCGCCAACGGCAAGGGCTACGCCTTTGTCGGCCCGAACTACGCCGACGTCAAATACTTCGGTCTGGGCGCGGGCATCGCCGTCAAGAAAGGCAACAAAGCGCTGGCCGATCGCCTGAACAAAGCGATAGACCAGGTACGCAAGGACGGCAGCTACAAGAAAGTCCAAGACAAGTACTTCAGCTTCGACGTCTACGGCGGCTAATCCCCTCAGCTATCGCACCCGTCCCGGCCGAGCGCCCCAAGGCGCTGGGCGGCTTGCTGCCGCCCGCTCCACGCTCAAGCCGGGACTTTTTTGTTCGGCCCCACTTCGGTAGGCCGAGCAAGGACCGGCCTTGCGCGCAAGGCTGATGAATGAGGCAGTAACACCATGTTTTTGCAAGGTTACCTTCCCAGCATATTGCAAGGAGCGGTGCTCACATTGCAGCTGGCCGGCTCAGCACTGCTCGTATCCATCGTGCTGGGCCTGATTGGCGCGTTGTTCAAGTCCGCCCATTCCAAACTACTGGTCTGGCTGGCGGAGCTCTATTCCACCGTGGTCCGGGGCGTACCCGACCTTGTCTGGATGTTTCTGCTGTTCTTCGGCGTCCAGATGATGATCAATGATTTTTGCGGCCGCATGGGCTGGGAAAGCCCTAACATTGATCCCTTCGTCGCCGGCGTGCTGACTCTGGGCTTCATCTTCGGCGCCTATATGACAGAAACCTTCCGCGGCGCAATGATGGCGGTGCCCAAAGGTCAAATGGAGGCCGGCATGGCCTACGGCATGACGCCGCTGCGCGTCTTCTTCCGCATTACCGTGCCGCAAATGGTCCGCTTCGCCCTGCCCAGTTTCTCCAATAACTGGCTGGTGCTGGTCAAATCCACCGCTCTGGTTTCGGTCATCGGTCTCAACGACGTGATGTACCGCGCCGATGCGGCCAAATCCACCACTCAGGAACCCTTCACCGTCTATCTGATCGTGGGCCTTCTGTTCCTGGCGATCACCGGCGTTTCCAACCTATTGCTGGGCAAACTGGAAAAACGCTATTCGCTGGGCGTCAAGGAGAGCGGACTGTGATCGATTTCCAACTGATTCTGGATAAACTGCCCGCCTTTTTCGGCGGCGGCGACGGCCACGCCGTCATGAGCACCCGCGACGGCCTGCTGATGACGCTGGAACTGCTGTTCATCTCCCTCGCCTTGGGCATGGCGATGGCCGTGCCGATGGCGCTGATGCAAGTCTCCAAAAACCGGCTGGCATCCGGCGCTGTCCGCGTCTATGGCTACGTTTTCCGCGGCACGCCGCTCTTGGTGCAGCTATTCATCATCTACTACGGCCTGGCCCAATTCGGCTGGGTCCGCGACAGTTGGGCCTGGAACTACCTGCAGGAGGCCTATTTCTGCGCCATCCTCGCCTTCACTCTGAACACCGCGGCCTACACCACGGAAATCATCGCCGGCCAGATCCGAAACACCCACTGGGGCGAGATCGAAGCCGCCCAAGCCATGGGCATGAGCAAATGGCTGATGATGCGCCGCATCGTGCTGCCCTCGGCGCTGCGCCGCGCGCTGCCCGCCTACAGCAACGAAGTCATCATGATGCTGCAAAGCACCGCGATCGCCGGCTTGGTCACGTTGGCGGACATCACCGGCGTAGCCCGCCGCATCTACGCGGACAGCTACATGGCCTTCGAGCCCTTCCTCACCGCAGGCGCCATTTACCTTGCGCTCACCTTCCTGCTGGTCTGGTTGATGAAGCAGGCGGAAAAACGCTGGCTGGCCTATCTGGCGCCACGCAAGCACTAATGCGGATAGCGATACAGGAACATCATCATGCACACACCCACCGATAAGAATCTGAAGCTGCAAGTCAGCGACCTGCATAAGAGCTACGGCTCTCACGAGGTGCTGAAAGGCGTATCGCTGACCGCTCACGCCGGCGACGTCATCAGCATCATCGGCTCCTCCGGCTCAGGCAAGAGCACCTTTCTGCGTTGCATCAATATGCTGGAGCAACCGAACAGCGGCCGCATCCTCGCCGCCGGCGAAGAGCTCAAGCTGGTCTCAGACCGGAAAACCGGCGCGCTCAAGGCCGCCGACGCCCAGCAATTGGCCCGCATCCGCACCAAGTTGGCCATGGTGTTCCAGCACTTCAACCTATGGGCGCACATGACCGTGCTGGAAAACATCGTCGAAGCGCCTATTCACGTATTGGGGCTCAGCCGTGACGAAGCCTGCGCCCGCGCGCGCAAATATCTGGAGAAGGTGGGCCTGCGCGGCGTCGAAGACAAGTACCCGGCCCATATGTCCGGCGGGCAGCAGCAGCGCGTCGCCATCGCCCGCGCGCTGGCGATGGAACCGGAAGTCATGCTGTTCGACGAGCCCACCTCGGCGCTGGACCCGGAACTGGTTGGCGAAGTGCTGCGTGTCATGAAGGACCTGGCCGGCGAAGGCCGCACCATGGTGGTTGTCACCCACGAAATGGGCTTTGCCCGCGAAGTATCCAACCACGTCATTTTCCTGCACCAAGGCAAGATAGAAGAGCAAGGCCACCCCAAGGAAGTGTTGGTCCGCCCGCAGAGCGAACGATTGGTACAATTCCTCTCCGGCAGCCTGAAATAAATCGTACAATAGGAAGATGTCGCACACCATGCCGGCCTCATGCCCGGCATGGTGTGTTTTTGTAATCTCCATCCTTCGCCGCGAAAACCAATGGGTCAGCATCCGTCCCACCCCGCCAAGCCACTGCGCTACGGCTTTCTGCTCTTGCCCCATGCCTCGATGGCTGACTACGCCATCGCCTCCGAGGTTCTGCTGCACGCCAATTGGCTGGCGGAGAAAAAGCTCTACGAAACCCTGCTGCTCTCCCTGGATGGACAAGCTGTGCCGCTCTCCAACGGCACGCGGTTAGCTGTGGACCTGCCCCTGGACGGCGCCCCCAAGCTGGACTGCCTGCTGATCCTGGCGGACGACATCAATCCGGACTTCAGCCTGGACTCCCTGAGCAAAGGGCTTACCGCCTGCGGCCCGGATAAAATCCAACTGGGCGGCATAGGCTGCGGCAGCTACTGGCTGGCCCGCACCGGGCACTTCAATGGCCTGCGTGCCACCACGCACTGGCGCGAGATCAGCCGTTTCACGGAAGAGTTTCCGGACGTCATCACCTCGTCCAATCTGTTTGAGATCGACGGCAAACGCCTCAGTTGCGCGGGCGGGGCTGCCACCTTCGACTTCATGCTGACCCTGGTCGGCAATCAGCACGGCCACGAGTTTGTCGCTCAACTATCGGAATTATTCAGCATGGAACGCATCCGTCCCGGCAATGAGCGCCAACGCATTCCACTGGCCACTCGCATCGGCGGCAGTCAGCCAAAGCTGACCGAGGCGGTCAGCCTGATGGAGGCGAATATAGAAGAGCCGCTCAGCACAGACGACATCGCTTACTATGTTGGCGTCTCCCGCCGCCAGCTGGAGCGCCTGTTCAAGCAATACCTGAGCACGGTGCCGTCCAAATACTATCTGGAACTGCGATTGAGTCGAGCGCGCCAATTGCTGCAGCAAACCAGCAAATCCATCGTACAGATCGGCCTTGCCTGCGGCTTCTCCAGCGGCCCCCACTTCTCCAGCACCTACCGCAATCATTTCGGCATCACCCCGCGCGAGGAACGCTCGCACCGCACTCAAACCGCGGTCCCTGCCTCCAAAAACTAGGCCACTCAGACGCCCGCCCCGCAGCCATCCGGCGACGGCACAGAAGAACGCTCCGGCTCGCCCTGTCGCGACAGCGGCAGCTCGATCCGAAAGCAAGCGCCGCTGGCAGGAATGTTCTCCGCCGAGATCAAGCCGCCATACTGCTCCACAATCGTCTGGCAGATCGACAAACCAAGCCCCATACCGTTCGGCTTGGTCGAAAAGAACGGGTGAAACAACACTTCCAACGAGTTCGGCGTGATGCCGCGCCCGGTATCGCGCACCTCAAGGATCGCCTTCTTGCCTTCACGCCGGGTATGCACGATCACATGGCGCTTCATCATCGGCTCGTCGCGCAATGCGTCCATCGCGTTCGATAGCAGGTTCAGCACCACCTGCTCCAACTGTATGCTATCGGCCAACACGGCAACGGGATAACCCGACAACAACTGCACTACCTCAATCCCGCGCTCCTTCAGGTCGTACTCGGCCAGGAACATGCAATTGCCAACCACCTGATTCAAGTCGATCAGCCGCGTCTCAATGGCCCTCTTGCTAACCAGGGCGCGCAGGCGCTTGATGATCTCCCCCGCCCTTTCCGCTTGCGCCACTGCCAGCCGCAACGCAGCGTTCACCTGGGCAGGCGCCTCCTCCACCCCTTCCAACAACTGGATGCTGGCCTGACAATAGTTGGCAATCGCCGTCAGCGGCTGGTTCAGCTCATGCGCGATGCCGGACGCCATTTCACCCATCGTATGCAGCCGGGCCACATGGGATAGTTTCTCCAGATGCTCCTTGACCTTGCTCTCGCTGGCCTCCAACGCCGCCACCGTTCGCTGCCGCAAGGGCCCCAGATCGCGCAAAGCGCACACAACGCCGATCAAACCGCCCCCCCGAGAAAACAGTGGCGACACTCCTCCTTCAACCGAACGAATCAGCCCTCTAGCCGACGTCAGTTGCATCCGCTCCGCCAACACCACCGGCTGGGCGGTCCGGAAACACTCCCGGATGGGGTCCTCCGCCAACTCCGCGGCCAACTCGGCCTGTAAATGGAACACCTCGTGACAAACCCGGCCAACCACCTCGTCCGCCGTCATTCCCATCAATTCCAAAGCCATCGGATTAGCCAGTTCGATAGCATGGTCCTGCCGCAGAATGATCACCCCATCATGAATCGCGCTCAGCGTAACGGATGCCCGTTCGCTTTGCAGGAAAATCGCCTCGTCCGATTGCTGACGCTCATGCCGTAAAGCCATGCGTTGCAAGTGAACCAAACCAGCGAACACGAAAAAAGCCAACAACAACGACTGCTGCCACAACCACGGCAACAGCGCCAAATCCGTTACCCTGACATCCCTGGCCACACTCAGCACAAAAGGCTGCGCCACGCTTGAAAGCGGGAGTCTAGCCTCCAAGCGACGCAACACCGGCCACCAGTCCCGCTCGGATGAAGTATGCAGACGTTGAAATAGCGGCGCCCTAGACGCAGCGCCCCCCTCCTGATACAAGGTCAAATCCAATCCGGGCAACAAGCTCTCCAAGGCCTGTGCCTGCAACAGGCGATCGCAAAATACAACCAAGCCCACCACGCCCACTACCTTGCCCGGCGCCTTATCTTTATCCTCGAATAAGGGCTGAAACAGGAAATAAGCCCGCCCTCCCCCCTCATGCAACTCGAAAGCCCCGCTGGCCACCCGTTGCCCGGTCTCCAAGGCCCTACTCAATGCCGGTCGGAAATAGGCATCGCCCCAAATATCGTAGCCAAACATTGGTCCGGCCTCCGGCCGATCAGGCTCCAGCATAGAAATCACCAATGACTGCGGACGCACAACTGCTGGTCGCCACACACGGCTTCCCGCCACATCAAAATCACGAATGTAAAAAGTTTCACCGAATTTGCCGCTCATCTGACGCAAAAAGAGCAAGCGTTCAGCCAAAGGCACGCTTTGAAAAAAAATAAAGGAATGCAGCTGCGGATAGTGAGGCAACAATTCGCGCGCAAAAGTAGACAGCTCGGATACCTCAAATGGTCGGCTAGCCGCCATCAGCGCATCGACAGAAGACAATACCGACTCATTCTGATCCAACTTGCGCGCCACCATCGCGTGCGCTCGCTGCGCCACTGACTCAAATTCATCCCTCAAACGCTGCAGCTCGCCCATCCCCCACAGCACCGTCACCAACAACGCGCAGAGGGCCCAGGCCAATACAAATAAATGCACGCCGTCCCGCCTGAAATTTCTCAAAATTCCCGCCTCGATTCCCTATCTTGATGCTGGAATTCTATTCATTACCAATAGGTTTTGCTGAGTAATTAGACGAATTCTCAGTAAAAATAAGTGAAAATACAGAGCGAAAAAGAACAATGGCTTAATAATCAAAGAGAAAGCCAAAGGGATGAAGAACAGGGACAGGAAGAAGAAGAGAAAATCAATCGCACCAGCCAAATGGCTGGCACCAATGCATAAAGCCCAGCTCGTCTGAGCTGGGCTTCGCAATCGGGCGTCTGGCGGTGTCCTACTTTCACATGGCGAATGCCACACTATCATCGGCGCTAAGGCGTTTCACGGTCCTGTTCGGGATGGGAAGGCGTGGGACCACCTCGCTATGGCCACCAGACATAAACTGGTACAAACTAGAAGAAGCCTAGGCTGATCTTTGATCAGCCCACATATATTCGGTATTCAATTGTGTCGCACACCCACATCTCGTCGCTCAGTCTCCCAAGCCACTCAAATGATAGGATCAAGCCTCACGAGCAATTAGTATCGGTTAGCTTAACGCCTCACAGCGCTTCCACACCCGACCTATCAACGTCCTGGTCTCGAACGACTCTTCAGGAGGGTCAAGCCCTCAGGGAAGTCTCATCTTCAGGCGAGTTTCCCGCTTAGATGCTTTCAGCGGTTATCTCTTCCGCACTTAGCTACCCGGCAATGCGACTGGCGTCACAACCGGTACACCAGAGGTGCGTCCACTCCGGTCCTCTCGTACTAGGAGCAGCCCCCGTCAAACTTCCAACGCCCACTGCAGATAGGGACCAAACTGTCTCACGACGTTTTGAACCCAGCTCACGTACCACTTTAAATGGCGAACAGCCATACCCTTGGGACCGGCTACAGCCCCAGGATGTGATGAGCCGACATCGAGGTGCCAAACACCGCCGTCGATGTGAACTCTTGGGCGGTATCAGCCTGTTATCCCCGGAGTACCTTTTATCCGTTGAGCGATGGCCCTTCCATTCAGAACCACCGGATCACTATGTCCTGCTTTCGCACCTGCTCGACTTGTCGGTCTCGCAGTTAAGCTACCTTTTGCCATTGCACTATCAGCACGATTTCCGACCGTACCTAGGTAACCTTCGAACTCCTCCGTTACACTTTGGGAGGAGACCGCCCCAGTCAAACTGCCTACCATGCACTGTCCCCAATCCGGATCACGGACCAAGGTTAGAACCTCAAACACACCAGGGTGGTATTTCAAGGACGGCTCCATGAGAACTAGCGTTCCCACTTCATAGCCTCCCACCTATCCTACACAAGTCTGTTCAAAGTCCAATGCAAAGCTACAGTAAAGGTTCACGGGGTCTTTCCGTCTAGCAGCGGGGAGATTGCATCTTCACAAACACTTCAACTTCGCTGAGTCTCAGGAGGAGACAGTGTGGCCATCGTTACGCCATTCGTGCGGGTCGGAACTTACCCGACAAGGAATTTCGCTACCTTAGGACCGTTATAGTTACGGCCGCCGTTTACTGGGGCTTCGATCAAGAGCTTGCACCCCATCACTTAACCTTCCAGCACCGGGCAGGCGTCACACCGTATACGTCCACTTTCGTGTTGGCACAGTGCTGTGTTTTTGTTAAACAGTCGCAGCCACCGATTCTCTGCGACCTCTCAAAGCTCCTCCCGCAGGGGATTCACTCTAAGAGGCATACCTTCTCCCGAAGTTACGGTATCAATTTGCCGAGTTCCTTCTCCTGAGTTCTCTCAAGCGCCTTAGAATTCTCATCCTGCCCACCTGTGTCGGTTTGCGGTACGGTTCTTATGCAGCTGAAGCTTAGTGGCTTTTCCTGGAAGCGTGGTATCAGTCACTTCAGGTCCGTAGACCCTCGTCATCACGTCTCGGCCTTAAGGGAAGGCGGATTTGCCTACCTCCCCAGCCTACCGGCTTAAACAGACTATTCCAACAGTCTGATGACCTAACCTTCTCCGTCCCCACATCGCACTGCATAAAAGTACGGGAATTTTAACCCGTTTCCCATCGACTACGCTTTTCAGCCTCGCCTTAGGGGCCGACTCACCCTACGCCGATGAACGTTGCGTAGGAAACCTTGGGCTTTCGGCGAGCGGGCTTTTCACCCGCTTTATCGCTACTCATGTCAGCATTCGCACTTCTGATATCTCCAGCATCCCTTACGAGACACCTTCTCAGACCTACAGAACGCTCCCCTACCATCTGCACTTACGTGCAAATCCGCAGCTTCGGTTATCAGTTTGAGCCCCGTTACATCTTCCGCGCAGGACGACTCGACCAGTGAGCTATTACGCTTTCTTTAAATGATGGCTGCTTCTAAGCCAACATCCTGGCTGTCTAGGCCTTCCCACTTCGTTTACCACTTAACTGATCATTTGGGACCTTAGCTGGCGGTCTGGGTTGTTTCCCTCTTGACGATGGACGTTAGCACCCACCGTCTGTCTCCCATGCTCGCACTTTCCGGTATTCAGAGTTTGCCATGGTTTGGTAAATCGCAATGACCCCCTAGCCATAACAGTGCTTTACCCCCGGAAGTGATACATGAGGCACTACCTAAATAGTTTTCGGGGAGAACCAGCTATCTCCGAGTTTGTTTAGCCTTTCACCCCTATCCACAGCTCATCCCCTAGTTTTGCAACACTAGTGGGTTCGGACCTCCAGTGCGTGTTACCGCACCTTCATCCTGGCCATGGATAGATCACTCGGTTTCGGGTCTACGCCCAGCAACTAAATCGCCCTATTCGGACTCGGTTTCCCTACGCCTCCCCTATTCGGTTAAGCTCGCTACTGAACGTAAGTCGCTGACCCATTATACAAAAGGTACGCAGTCACGGAACAAGTCCGCTCCCACTGTTTGTATGCATCCGGTTTCAGGTTCTATTTCACTCCCCTCCCGGGGTTCTTTTCGCCTTTCCCTCACGGTACTGGTTCACTATCGGTCGATCATGAGTATTTAGCCTTGGAGGATGGTCCCCCCATCTTCAGACAGGATTTCTCGTGTCCCGCCCTACTTATCGTACGCCTAGTCCTTGGAATGCGTTTTCGTGTACGGGGCTATCACCCACTATGGCAGTCCTTTCCATGAACCTTCCACTAACACAATCCATAACACGTACAGGCTCTTCCGCGTTCGCTCGCCACTACTAACGGAATCTCGGTTGATTTCTTTTCCTGCAGCTACTTAGATGTTTCAGTTCGCTGCGTTCGCCTCCTCGTGCCTATGTATTCAGCACGGGATCTCCTTGCGGAGGGGTTTCCCCATTCGGACATCGCGGGATCAAAGCTCTATTGCCAGCTCCCCCGCGCTTTTCGCAGGCTTACACGTCCTTCTTCGCCTATGATCGCCAAGGCATCCACCAGATGCACTTAGTCGCTTGACCCTATCATTTCAGTAACCTGGATCACTAAAACAACAAGTTGTGTTTGTGCGACGACTACACCGCCCCTTTTGATATGGCGACGTAGCCTAGATACAATCAAATACCCAAGATGACGATCCAGCCAATGAAGACTTAACTCCATCGTCTTTCTCGCCGTCTTTATATATTCGGCTTCTTCAGTTTGTTAAAGATCAGTGCGTTTAAACAACGCGATCACAGTACTCATTAAGCACTCTGATCGCGATACTCAAACTCGCGAATAACCGATAGGCTGTAAGTACTCGATCAACAACCTTCTCTAGAAAGGAGGTGATCCAGCCGCAGGTTCCCCTACGGCTACCTTGTTACGACTTCACCCCAGTCATGAATCCCACCGTGGTAAGCGGCCTCCTTACGGTTAGCCTACCCACTTCTGGTGAAACTCACTCCCATGGTGTGACGGGCGGTGTGTACAAGACCCGGGAACGTATTCACCGCAGCATGCTGATCTGCGATTACTAGCGATTCCGACTTCACGCACTCGAGTTGCAGAGTGCGATCCGGACTACGATCGGTTTTATGAGATTGGCTCCACCTCGCGGCTTCGCGACCCTCTGTACCGACCATTGTATGACGTGTGAAGCCCTGGTCATAAGGGCCATGAGGACTTGACGTCATCCCCACCTTCCTCCGGTTTGTCACCGGCAGTCCCATTAGAGTGCCCAACTTAATGATGGCAACTAATGGCAAGGGTTGCGCTCGTTGCGGGACTTAACCCAACATCTCACGACACGAGCTGACGACAGCCATGCAGCACCTGTGTTAACGCTCCCTTTCGGGCACCGCCACATCTCTGCAGCGTTCGTTACATGTCAAGACCAGGTAAGGTTTTTCGCGTTGCATCGAATTAATCCACATCATCCACCGCTTGTGCGGGTCCCCGTCAATTCCTTTGAGTTTTAACCTTGCGGCCGTACTCCCCAGGCGGTCAACTTCTCGCGTTAGCTTCGCTACCAAGGATTCAAACCCCCAACAGCTAGTTGACATCGTTTAGGGCGTGGACTACCAGGGTATCTAATCCTGTTTGCTCCCCACGCTTTCGTGCATGAGCGTCAGTGTCATCCCAGGGGGCTGCCTTCGCCATCGGTATTCCTCCGCATCTCTACGCATTTCACTGCTACACGCGGAATTCTACCCCCCTCTGACGCACTCTAGTCGTGCAGTCTCCAATGCCGTTCCCAGGTTAAGCCCGGGGCTTTCACATCAGACTTGCACAACCGCCTGCGCACGCTTTACGCCCAGTAATTCCGATTAACGCTTGCACCCTACGTATTACCGCGGCTGCTGGCACGTAGTTAGCCGGTGCTTATTCTTCCGGTACTCTCAGCCCCAGTAGGTATTAACCACTGGGATTTGCTCCCGGACAAAAGTCCTTTACAACCCGAAGGCCTTCTTCAGACACGCGGCATGGCTGGATCAGGCTTGCGCCCATTGTCCAAAATTCCCCACTGCTGCCTCCCGTAGGAGTCTGGGCCGTGTCTCAGTCCCAGTGTGGCGGATCATCCTCTCAGACCCGCTACTGATCGTTGCCTTGGTGAGCCTTTACCCCACCAACTAGCTAATCAGACATCGGCTGCTCGTATAACGTGAGGCCTTACGGTCCCCCACTTTCCCCCTCAGGGCGTATGCGGTATTAATCCGGCTTTCGCCGAGCTATCCCCCATTACACGGTACATTCCGATGCATTACTCACCCGTTCGCCACTCGTCAGCGGTGCAAGCACCCTGTTACCGTTCGACTTGCATGTGTAAAGCATGCCGCCAGCGTTCAATCTGAGCCAGGATCAAACTCTTCAGTTCAATTCCAAGCAAATTTTCTGGCACGCAAGATCAAAGAAACATCGAGACATTTCTCGTCTTGCAGTGCAAGTGTTTGGTCATCGACCGAGCACTTACACCTATCGGTTATTCGTTCTGTTAAAGATCGGTGCAGATCGCTGCGTTTCGTTTCCGTCGCTGCGTTGTCTGCTGAGGAGGCGAACTATACGTCACGCCCCTAAACCCGTCAACACCTTTTGCGACAAAAACCTCAACAACAACGCCCCATGCCGGGCAAACCCTTGATGCGGCAACGAATATCCATAAAGGGTATTTACCAACCCCCGCCCCATGTCCCGACTATCCATGAAAAACGGACCGGCGAAACGCCGGCCCGTCACACCCTAGATACTCCTATTTATATAGAAGCGCCTCCGAAAGATCAGTCCTCGCTACGGCGCTTACTGCTGCTCCGACGCACTGACGGCTTGCGTTGGCGCGGCGCAGGCGAAGCCCCCTCAACCGAAGGCTTGCGCTCAATAGCACCAGACTTATCCGCAGCAGCCTCAACCGCCGGCATCGACTCCGCAGGCACCGACTTGGATGCCACGGACCGTTTAACAACGGGTTTGGCTGTCGCGGGCGTTGCCCCTGCGACTTTCGGAGCAGTCAGGTTCGACACGGGCTTATTTTCAAGAGGCTTGCCCGCGGTGTTCGTTGCTGGCTTGTTCGTTGCTGGCTTGTTCGTTGCTGGCTTGTTCGTTGCTGGCTTGCTCGTTGCTGGCTTGCTTGCTACGGGCTGATTCACCACTGGCTTCGGCGCCGGCGATTGGACAGTCCCCCGGCTTCGTCCCTTGGGCGCAGCCGGCAATGCAGAAGGCTTCGCTTCCACGAGCTTGGACTCGGAGCCCCTACGCGGACCAGCTGGGCGCGCCCCAACACTACGTGCGGGAACCGGCCTAGGAACCTGCAGGTCCCCCTCCTTAACCAGAGCGAAGTCGACTTGGGCACTTTCCAGGTTAGCGCTCATCACCTTCACAGTCAGAGTATCGCCCAAGCGGTATTGCATGCCGCTTTTCTCCCCGACGATCGCCTGGACGTCCTTCTTGAAGTGGAAGTAGTCCTTGCCCAACTCCGAGATATGCACCAAACCCTCGACATACACATCATCCAACAACACGAATACGCCAAAGCTGGTCACCGCACAGATCTTGCCCTTGAAGATCTCACCCACCTTGTCTCGCATATAGTAGGTTTTCAGCCAGGACTCCACATCACGGCTGGCATCGTCCGCCCGGCGTTCGGTCATTGAACAATGCACGCCCAGTTGCGCCCACTTGCCAGGCTTGTATTTACCGCCTTTAAGCACAGCCTTGATCGAGCGATGCACCAACAGGTCCGGGTAGCGGCGAATCGGAGAAGTGAAATGAGCGTAGGCCTCGTAAGCCAGACCAAAGTGCCCGTTATTGTCCGGGGTATAAACCGCTTGCTGCATGGAGCGCAGCAACATGGTCTGCAGTACCGGCGCGTCGGGCCGTCCATGAATCTGCTCGGCCAATTTGGCATAGTCTTTAGCGGTGGGTTT
This sequence comes from Chromobacterium sp. Rain0013, assembly GCF_015291765.1. NCBI lineage: Bacteria > Pseudomonadati > Pseudomonadota > Betaproteobacteria > Neisseriales > Chromobacteriaceae > Chromobacterium > Chromobacterium sp. Rain0013. The sequence goes on along the minus strand of NZ_CP031514.1, from coordinate 2,070,974 downwards.
TTCACCGCCGCCCAAGCTCAAGCCGACCAGGCGCAGATAGTTGCGCAGATTCTCCAGCTTCTCTTCAGTCGGCCCTTCATGCACCCGATACAAGGCTTTGTGCCCGTTCTTCTCCAGGAAATCAGCGGCACAAACGTTGGCCGCCAGCATGCACTCTTCAATCAGGCGGTGCGCGTCGTTGCGCACAACGGGCACGATGCGTTCGATCTTGCCCGCGTCGTTGAAGATCATCTGGGTTTCCACCGAGTCGAACTCGATCGCCCCGCGCTGACTGCGCGCCGCAAGCAACACCTTGAACAACGAGTACAAGGTCTGGATCTGCGGCAACACCGGGCTGTCGCTTCCCTTCTGAATCCACTCCCAAACCTGGTTGTAGGTCAACCTCGCCTTGGACAGCATCACCGCCGGATAGAACTGATAGCGCTTGACCACGCCCTTGGCGTTGATCTGCATATCGCAGACCATACACATCCGCTCCACATCCGGATTCAGCGAGCAGATCCCGTTGGACAGGGCTTCCGGCAGCATCGGAATGACGCGGCGCGGAAAATAGACCGAAGTGCCGCGGTTAAGCGCTTCCTGATCCAAAGCGTCGCCGGGCTCTACGTAAAAGCTGACGTCGGCAATCGCCACGATCAAACGGAAGCCCTTGCCCTGCTTCTCGGCATATACGGCATCATCAAAGTCGCGCGCGGTTTCGCCGTCTATCGTCACCAAGGGCAGATCACGCAGGTCGACTCGATCCTTGGTCCAATCTTTCTTGCGCACCTTTTTCGGTGTCGCCTTTGCTTGCGCCAGCGCTGCCTCAGGGAATTGATGAGGCAGATCGTGCTTGCGCAGCGCAATTTCGATTTCCATGCCTGGGTCGGCGTAGTTACCCAGCACTTCCACTACTTGGCCAACAGGCTGACGGTAGGCATCCGGGTATTGAAGGATTTCCACCATGACAACCTGGCCATCCTTGGCGCCCGCCTCTCCACCCGGCTCAATCAGAATATCGTGGTTGATGCGGCGGTCTTCCGCCGTCACCACCCACACGCCCCGGACGCGGTTGATGCGGCCGACCAACCGCGTCACCACATGATCCAACACCTCGACGATCTTGCCTTCCTGCCGGCCTCGACGATCAAGGCCGGACGGGCGGACCATCACCCGATCGCCATGCATCGCTTTTTTCATTTCCCGCTCTGGCAGGAAAATATCTCCGCCCTGGCCTTCGCTTTCATCCGGGATGGCAAAACCGTAGCCATCGCGGTGACCGGACACTTTGCACTTGATCAAGTCCAGCTTTTGAGCGACGCAGACTGCGCCTTTGCGATTGATGATGACTTCGCCGTCTCGCTCCATTGCCCGCAAGCGGCGTTCGAAATAAATAGATTCGGCTCGCGTAATCGACAACATGCGCGCCAATTCATCAGGAAATAGCGGCACCCCCTGCTCAGCCAAAATTTTTAAAACGAACTCTCGGCTCGGCAAGGGATTGGAATATTTAAGTTTTTCCCGTTCCAGGAAGGGGTCCTGTTCGCGGAGGGACAGGGTCTTTTGTTTTTTTTGTGTTCTAGCCATTGACACCCTCAAGAATATGTCTATAATTCGCATCTCGTTGCAGAGATGCAGCGAAATAATACAGCAAAGCGAAGCCCAGGTGGCGGAATTGGTAGACGCACTAGGTTCAGGTCCTAGCGCCCGCAAGGGTGTGGAAGTTCGAGTCTTCTCTTGGGCACCACTGATTTACTCTATTGTAATCGTGATGTTCGCTCTGTATAGTAACAATTTGGTTGGCCCAGGTGGCGGAATTGGTAGACGCACTAGGTTCAGGTCCTAGCGCCCGCAAGGGTGTGGAAGTTCGAGTCTTCTCTTGGGCACCAACAATTTAAATGACTCCGATGACGTTTATATCGTAGTCCAGCAGTAAAACAATATAAGTTTTATGCCCAGGTGGCGGAATTGGTAGACGCACTAGGTTCAGGTCCTAGCGCCCGCAAGGGTGTGGAAGTTCGAGTCTTCTCCTGGGCACCAATAAAGCCCCGTTGATCTATGATCAACGGGGCTTTTGCATTTCTCTTCTCAGCGCGAGGCCAACTCTTCCCCGGCTCGCGGATCCAGCGTGGCAAACATCAGGCTGGACAACATGGTCAAGGTGCCCATAATGGCGAAAGCCCAGGCAAAATCGACCACGGTCAAGACCGCATGTCCCTGCATTCCGCTCACTCCCTGCACGACAAAAGCCCCTGCCGTCACCCCGCAACCCGCAGCCAACTGCTGCGCCACCCCTGAAAGACTGGTGGCATGGCTCATGCGTCCCGACTCAACCTCGGCAAAAGAAATCGCGTTCAGGCTGGTGAACTGCAAAGAGCGGAGACAACCTCCCAATACGAAGACCAGCAGCATCCAAACATAACTCGGCGCCTCGTAGAACAAGGCGTACGCCGCGATGGAAAGGCCCGCCAGCATGCTATTAACCATCAATACCCTGCGGAAGCCGTAACGCCGCAGTATGCGCATCACCAGCGTCTTCATGAAAATGGCGCCCACCGCGGTAGAACAGGTCAACAAACCGGAGACAAAAGGATTGAGACCCAGGCCCAGTTGCAACATCAGCGGCAACAAGAAGGGCGTGGCGCCAATGCCGACTCGGAACACGAAGCCGCCCACCACGCCGGCATGAAAAGTGGGCAAGCGCAACAAGGACAAGTCCAGCAAGGGATGAGCCGCGCGACGATAATGCAGCAGATAAAGCCACAGCAAGCCGGCGCCAATCACCGCTAGCAGCGCCGACCATTGCACCGAGATCAAATGCTTGCCTTCGGAAGCCAGACCCAGCATCAACAAGGACAAACCAACTCCGCTCAAGGCAAAGCCCAACCAGTCCAGCGGCGGCACTTGTTCGTCCTTCAAGTCTTCGATGTGACGCTTGGCAAGCACCCAGCCCAGCACGCCAATAGGAATATTGATCAAGAATATCCAGCGCCAATGCAGATAGGTGCTGATGAAACCGCCCAAGGGCGGCCCGATGACCGGCCCCAGCAAAGCGGGAACCGTCAAATAACTGAGCGCCCGCACCAAATCCGCTTTCGCCGTGGTGCGCAAAATCACTAAACGCCCCACCGGCACCATCATTGCGCCGCCGATACCTTGCACAAAGCGCGCCAGCACAAAGCCGCCCAATGTATTGCCAAGCGCGCACAACACCGAACCCAATACAAAAACGGCGATGGCAGCGCGGAAAATACGCCGCGAGCCAAACCGGTCCGCCATCCAGCCGCTAATGGGGATAAACACGGCCAAGCTGACCAGATAAGACGTCAGCGCCAACTTCAAACCAATCGGCTCCACCAACAGGTCGCGCGCGATAGCCGGCAAAGAGGTGGAGATCACTGTGGCGTCCATGTTCTCCATGAACAAGGCGGTGGCCACGATCAACGGGGTCACCATGCCGGCGGCGAGCTTAAGCTGCATGACGATAAAATTTCAGGAAAGGAAACGCCAGTGTAGCACCGGCTGCCGCTGGGACAAGGAGACAGGGCGGCGCAAATGATGTCGAAACGTAAAGCGAAAGCCGGGGCCTCTCTCAAGCGACCGGGAGGCAAAACAGGCGTCGCCCTTCCCGCGCGCTCCGCTCTCCTTGTTCCAACAAGGCTATCACCCTCCACGCGTCCCTCGCCGTCACCGGATTAGGCCCCAAGCCTTGCGCGGCGCGAGCCACCTCACAGTAGAAATCGCGATAATCCCCCAAAGGCGATGGCCGGGGCTCCCGTATTTCTCCGTCGTCCCGCAGACGGAACAAGATGCCCGGCTCAAGGTCCACGCCCCAGCCCGCTTCGCCAGGGCGGCCGCCACGCTTCAAATAGTCTTCCTGGCTATCCAGGCCGAACTTGACGTAACTGGCGAGCGCGCCGTGCAAACTAAAGCGCGGAACGCCGCCGCTGACCAAGCAGGAACCGTGCAGCACCGCCTGATACTCCGCATAGCCCAGCTGTACGTGAAAGTAGTCCGTCGCCTGCGCCCCTGCCCTTTGTTTGAACAAGCTTGCATAAATCGTCTGCGGCCAGCCCAGCAACTGCAAGGCTTGATCGAGCAAGTGCGGTCCCAGGTCGTACCACAGCCCTGCTCCCGGTTGGTCCTGCTCGCGCCAACGCGCGCGGACCTGCGGCCGATAACGGTTGAAATGGGACTCGAAATGGCTGAGCGCCCCCAACTCACCGCCAGCCAACAAGGCCTTGAGCGCCAGAAAATCAGCATCCCAACGTCGATTGTGAAACACCGATAACAGCGGGCTGCCCGGCCGCTCAGCCATCAAGCACAGCTCCCGCGCCTCCGCCTGCGTCACTGTGAACGGCTTGTCCACCACCACGTGCTTACCTGCCATCAAACCCGAGCGCGCCTGCGGATAATGCAATCGGTTGGGGCTGGCGATAACAAGCATATCGATGGCGGGGTCAAGCAAGGCCTGCTCTAAACCGGCCAGCACCGGCACCTGCGGCCAATCCGCCCTCACCCCGTCCGGCCGGCTGCTGACCACGGCGGCCAGCTTCAGCTCGGGCGTGGCGGAGATCAAGGGCGCGTGAAAAGTCTTGCCTGCATAGCCGTAGCCCACCAAGGCGACATTCAATGGCTGCATGTGTTTTGCTTTCGGAAACCAGAATCCAAACAGTCTACGCCCGCCGCGAGCATGAAAAAACCCGCCTGGCAGGCGGGTTTCCGGCGATGAGCCAAATCGGACTTACAGACCGAAGGGATGACGCATCACGATGGTTTCTTCACGGTCAGGACCAGTGGAGATGATGTCCACCGGCGCGCCGCACACTTCGGCGATACGGGTCAGGTAAGCCTGGGCATTGGCCGGCAGATCTTCCCAGCGCTTGGCGCCGAAGGTGCTTTCGCTCCAGCCGGGCATGGTTTCATATACCGGCACGCACTTGCTGACCGCGTCGGAGCCAAACGGCAGGATATCCACCTTTTCACCGTCCAGGGTGTAACCCACGCACAGTTTGATCTCTTCCAGACCATCCATCACATCCAGCTTAGTCACGCACAAGCCGGACACACCGTTGATCTGGATAGAACGCTTGAGCGCGGCGGCGTCGAACCAGCCACAGCGGCGCGGGCGGCCGGTGACCGAACCGAATTCATTGCCGCGTTTGGCCAGGAACATGCCGATATCGTTCTCTTGCTCGGTCGGGAACGGACCAGAACCCACGCGGGTGGTGTAGCCCTTCACGATGCCCAGCACATAGTTGAGCATTTGCGGAGCCACGCCGGCGCCCGGCGCTGCGGCACCGGCCACGCAGTTGGACGAGGTCACGTACGGATAGGTGCCGTGGTCGATGTCCAGCAGGGTGCCTTGCGCGCCTTCGAACAGCAGCGGGATGTCCGCCTGGTTCATGTCGTACAGGGTGCGGGATACATCGGCCACCATCGGCTTGATGCGCTCGGCCAGTTTCAAGGTGTCGGCCAGGATGGCGTCGAAGCTCACCGGCTCAGCCTGGAACAGCTTGGTCAGCATGAAGTTGTAGTATTCGACGTTTTCCTTCAACTTCTCGGCAAAGCGGGCGGTGTCGAACAGGTCGATCACCTTCAAGGCGCGGCGCGCCACCTTGTCTTCATAGCAGGGGCCGATGCCGCGGCCGGTGGTGCCGATCTTGCCGGCGCCCTTGGCGGCTTCGCGAGCCTGATCCAAAGCGACGTGGTACGGCAGGATCAGCGGGCAGCCTTCGGAAATTTTCAGGCGAGCGGCGACGTTAACGCCGGCGGTTTCCAGCTCGTCGATCTCCTTGAGCAAGGCTTCCGGGGACAACACCACGCCATTGCCGATAAAGCACTCGACATCATCACGCAGAATGCCGGACGGAATCAGGCGCAGCACAGTTTTCTTGCCGCCCACCACCAGAGTGTGGCCCGCGTTGTGGCCGCCTTGGAAGCGAACCACGGCACGCGCGTGGTCGGTCAGCCAGTCAACGATCTTGCCCTTGCCTTCATCACCCCACTGGGTACCGATCACGACAACGTTCTTGGACATTGGAAAAAACCTCTTCTTCAGTCAGATTCAAAAATCAGTTAAATGAAACCACATGCCAATCCGAGCCGTCCGGGGTCAGCTCGCGATCACAATTCAAAGCCTGGGCGGACTCGCCCAGATAATCAATCACCACCATCTCGCCCGCCTCGCGCAGGCGAGCCACTTCGGCCCGCGCCTGGGGCCAGTGCTTGCCGGCCAGGCGAATCCCCCTGACCGAGCCTTGCTCGGGCAGGATGCGGATCAAGTCGCGCAAATCCAGACTGAAGCCAGTCGCTGGTCGGGCGCGGCCAAAACGGCGGCCAACATTATCGTAGCGCCCGCCACGCGCCAGCTCCTCGGCCCAGCCCTCAGCATAGGCTGCGAACAGCAGACCGTTGTGATACTGAGTGCCGCGCAATTCGGTCAGGTCGAAACTCAGGGCCACCCGGCCCTCCAGCGCCTTGGCTACCGCGGACAGCTGCATCAAGCCAAGTTCCACCTCGGGCAAGGACGGTAGACGGGAGCGCGCCCGGTCCAGCTCTTCGATCGGACCATACAATTCCGGCAAGGCCAGAAAAGCGCTGCGGTACGGTTCGGCGACATCACAGACCAACTCGCGAATGCTGGCTAAGTCCTTGCTCCGCAGCTTGGCGAACAGCGCCCGGCTGGTCTCCCCCGACAAACCGGCGGCGGCGGCAATGCCGCGATAAATCGCCATATGCCCGATGTCCAGCCGCAGGCCGGACACGCCGGCGCGCTCCAAGGTGCCCAGCATCAATTCGATGATTTCCAGGTCAGCCTCGATGCCGGCGTAGCCGTACAACTCCGCCCCCACTTGCAGCGGCTCGCGGGAGCTGGCCAGGCCGTCCGGCCGGGTATGCACCACGCTGCCGGCGTAGCACAGCCGAGTGACGCCGGTGCGCTCGCCAAGCAGATGCGCATCAATGCGCGACACTTGGGGCGTGATGTCGGCGCGCAAGCCCATTTGCCGGCCGGACAACTGATCGTCCAGCTTGAAGGTTTTGAGCTCGAGCGAAGCGTCTTCCTCGCTGACCAGTGAATCGATGTACTCGATCAGCGGCGGCAGCACCAACTCATAGCCCGCCACGCGAAAGCCTTCCAGCATCGCCGCCTTGGCGGACTCCACCTGGCGCGCGGTGGCGGGCAGAATATCCGCGATGTATTCCGGTAACAGCCAATTACGCATGATTCTTTTCAACAGAATAAAAGGCGGGAAGCCCCCGCCTTGTTATCAGCAAACTGGCCAGGTCGCCCCGGCCAGTGTTCCATACTCCGATTGTTTTGCGCGGCGTCTTTCGCCAGCCTTGACCGTTTACTTGGCCTTGGCCGCTCCAGACTGCGGGTTCTTGAAATACTTGAAGAACTCGCTGCTCGGCTCCAGCACCAAGACGTCGCTCTTGTTCTTGAACGACTCCTTGTAGGCGTCCATGCTGCGCCAGAAGGCGTAGAAGTCCGGGTTCCTGCCGTAAGCCTCGGCGTAGATCGCCGCCGCCTTGGCATCGCCCTTGCCCTTCAAGTCCTGAGCCTGGCGATACGCTTCGGCCAGAACCACTTCGCGCTGCTTATCCGCTTCAGCCCGGATACGCTCTGCGTCCGCGGCGCCCTCGCTGCGCAACTGGCTGGCTACGGTGCGGCGCTCGGACTGCATGCGATCGAAAACCGAACTGCTTATTTTATCCGGAAAATCGACTCGTTTTAAGCGCACGTCGAGAATTTGTACGCCTATTTTACGCGCATCCGCGTCAGCGCGCTTGCGAACCGTATCCATCACCTGGTCGCGCTTGCCGGAAATGACGTCGGCAACCATCTTTTGGCCGAATTCCGCGCGCAGGCCGTCATTGATGGTCTGTTTCAAACGCGCCACAGCGGCCGCCTCGGAGCCCACGCTCTTATAGAACTGCTCAACGTCCACCACGCGCCATTTGACGAAACTGTCCACCAACACGTTCTTTTTCTCGCGGGTATTGAACAATTCCGGCGCCTCGGCGTCGATGGTCTGCACGCGGCGGTCGAAATAACGCACGTTCTGCAACAGCGGCACCTTGAACTGGATGCCCGGCTCCTTGATGATGCGCACCACTTCGCCAAACTGGAAAACCAACGCGTACTGGCGCTGATCCACGGTGAACAGCGACAGGCTGGCAACAAATAGCACACCGGCTATGGCAACTACAGTCGGAATCAGTCTATCCATTGCTTATCGCTCCGCCCCAAAAAAATCACGACCGCGGGTCACGTCCCGCCCCCCTTTGCCACTGCCGGCCTGAGCGGCCGGCGGCGTAGGCTCCGGCGGCTGTGGTGCCGTGCCGGCGGCGGGGGCCGCGGCGCCGGAGGCTCCCGGACTGCTTTGCTGAATCAGTTTGTCCAAGGGCAAGTACAACAGATTATTGCCGCCCTTCTGATCCACCACCACCTTGGTGGTGCTGCTCATGATCTGCTGCATCATGTCCAGATACAGGCGATCGCGCATGACTTTGGGCGCCTTGTTGTATTCAGACAACACTTGCTTGAAGCGCGATGCGTCGCCTTCCGCGCGGGAGACCACTTTCTGCTCGTAGGCCTCGGCCTCCTGCTGCAGACGCGCGGCCAGGCCCTGGGCCTTGGGCAGCACCTCGTTGGCGTAAGCCAAGCCTTCGTTGCGCAGCTTGTCCTTGTCCTGACCCGCCTTCACCGCGTCGTCGAAGGCCGCCAACACTTGCTCGGGCGGCTGCACCGCATTGATGTTGACTTTGGCGATGCGCACGCCCAGAGAGTAGCGATCCAGCACTTCCTGAATCAACTTCTGAGTTTCCACCGCGATCTGGGTTCGCCCTTCGTTCAGCACGAAATCGACCTTGTTGCGTCCCACCACTTCACGGATCGCGGTTTCGGTCGCTTGCTTGACGATGTCCTTCGCGTCGCGCTCGCGCGAGGCGTTGTTGAACAGGAAGGCGCGCGCGTCCTTGATGTCGTATTGCACCGACAGTTGGACATCGATGATGTTCTGGTCCGAGGTCAGCATCAGCGACTCTTCCGCAACCCGCGTTTGGGCGGTATTGCGGTAGCCGACTTCCACGCTGCGCACTTCGGTCAGGTTAACGATCTCCACCTTTTCAATCGGGAACGGCGCGTGCCATTGCAGCCCCGGCTCTGTTACCCGGTTGAAGCTGCCCAGACGCAGCACCACGCCTTGCTCGCGCGCGTCCACCACGTAGAAACCGCTGGCCAGCCACAGCGCGGCCAATACACCGACCACGGCGACAGCGCCGCCTTTGAACGGCGGCTTGGCGCTGGACGCCGGGCCTCCGCCGGCGCCGCTGCCCTTGGCGCCCAGCAGCCTCGACAGCTTCTGATTTAGGTTGCGGAATACTTCATCGAGGTCCGGCGGCCCTTCATTGCCTCGGCGGCCTCGGTTAGGGTCATTCTGCGACATGCTCGTAATAGTCTTTATGGTTGTTTTGGGAAGGATGCACGCATTCGGCAACCGCCGCGCGCAAGAGTTCCAGGCCGGCGCCGGTCAGGGCCGAAACCCGCACAGAAACCGGACGGCCCGTCGCGTCGCGCTCAATCTCCGGCTCCATTTCGCGCAGATCGCACTTGTTCCAGACCAGCAGTTGCGGAATGCCGTCCGCGCCGATCTCCGTCAACACTTTGTTGACTTCCTCGATCTGCACATCGCGCATATCGCTGGAACAATCCACCACATGCAACAAGAGGTCCGCACGCACGGTTTCTTCCAGGGTCGCGCGGAACGCGGCCACCAGAGTGTGGGGCAGATCGCGGATAAAGCCCACCGTATCGGAAATCACGATGGATGTCTCGTGGTTAAGAAACAGCTTGCGGCTGGTGGTGTCCAGCGTAGCGAACAGCTGGTCCGCGGCATAGATGCGCGCCTTGGTCAGCGCATTGAACAAGGTGGACTTGCCGGCGTTGGTGTAGCCGACGATGGACACCGAAGCAATGCCGGCTCGTCCGCGTCCTTTGCGCTGAGTATTGCGTTGTTTTTGCACTTGGGCCAGACGCTCTTTCAGCGCCTTGACGCGGATGCCCAGCAGCCGACGGTCGGTTTCAAGCTGGGTTTCGCCGGGGCCGCGCAGACCGATGCCGCCCTTTTGCCGCTCCAAGTGGGTCCAGCCGCGCACCAGGCGGGTAGACATATGGGACAGCTGGGCCAATTCGACTTGCAGCTTGCCCTCATGGCTGCGCGCGCGCTGCGCGAAAATATCCAGAATCAGACTGTTGCGGTCGATGACGCGACACTGCAGCGCCCGCTCCAGATTGCGCTCCTGACCAGGCGCCAAGGCATGGTTGAATATCACTACATTGGCATCAGTGGCGCGCACCAGCAGGCCGATTTCCTCAACCTTGCCCTTGCCCGCGAACAACGCGGCGTCCGGGCGCTGCCGCTTGCCCTGCACCACGCCCATCACCTCGACGCCGGCGCTCTTGACCAGCTCGGCGCACTCGGCGATGTTTTCCTGGTAATCGGCATCTCCAAAATCCAGGCAGACCAGAACCGCCTGGTCGCCTAAGTCGGGACGATCAAACACTATTCGGAAACCATAGTTGGGGCGCAAAAGATAAAAGGCCGACAAGCCGCGCCTGATTGGCGCGGCCGATCGGCCCGGTTACAAGCACAGCAACGCTTTAGGCGTCTTGCTGCTCCTGCTTTTGCACCGGGTGTTCATGGGGAAGATTGACCGGACGGGCGGGCACGACGGTGGAAATGGCGTGTTTGTACACCATCTGGGTCACCGTGTTTTTCAACAGCACCACGTACTGGTCAAAGGATTCTACCTGACCCTGAAGTTTAATGCCGTTCACCAGGTAGATGGACACCGGCACATGTTCCTTACGCAGGATGTTCAGGAACGGGTCTTGTAACATTTGCCCTTTAGAGCTCATTCGTTATTCTCCGAATCGTTGATTGTTGTATTAACTGAACCTTACAGCCCGGTTGTCTGCTTATTATTAGCAGAAAACATCCCGGCGTACTATTTTTTACTGCTGCTGCCCTTGCCGTTCTTGCCGTAACGCACTTCTTTTTCGCGTCCGCGCATTTTGGACATCGGCTTGGGCTTGGCTCGGGACTTCTCCTTGCCGTCGTCGGTGTCGAACGGATTTTCCGAAGACTTGTACTGCACGCGCAACGGCGTGCCCTGCAGCTTGAACACTTTCCGGAAAGTATGTTCCAGATAGCGGGTATAACTGTTCGGCACCGCATCCAGCGCATTGCCGTGCACAACAATAATGGGCGGATTCTGCCCCCCCTGGTGCGCATAGCGCATCTTCGGGCGAATCAGGCCTGAGCGCGGAGGCTGCTGACGTTCCAGCGCCACTTGTAGCACTCGGGTCAGCTTGGGCGTGGCCAGTTTGGCCATGGCCGCCTTGTAGGCCTCGTCGATGGACTTGAACAAGTCTGCCACGCCGCGGCCTTCAATGGCGGAGATGTAATGGAACTTTGCAAAATCCAGGAAGTTCAGTTTGCGCGCGATCTCGCGGCGCACTGTTTCCTTTTGCTCCCCGTCCAGGTTGTCCCATTTGTTCACCGCCACCACCAGTGCCCGGCCCGCTTCCAACGCAAAACCGGCGATGGTGGCATCCTGCTCGGAAATATCCAGTTGGGCATCCAGCACCAGCACCGCCACGTTGGCGTCTTCGATCGCCTTCATGGTCTTGATCACCGAGAACTTCTCCAGCATCTCGCTGACCTTGGCCCGACGACGCACGCCGGCGGTGTCAATGATGGTGTAGGTATGGCCATCTCGCTCAAAATCAATATATATGCTGTCGCGAGTGGTGCCCGCCTGGTCAAAGGCGATGACGCGCTCTTCGCCCAAGATGGCGTTGACCAGGGTGGACTTGCCGACATTGGGCCGGCCGATCACCGCGAATTTGGGGTGGCGCGAGGCTTCTTCTTCCACTTCTTCGGGGAAGTCCGCCAGCACCAATTCCATCAATTCGCGCACGCCGTCGCCATGAGCGGCGGAGATCACCAACGGCTCGCCCAGCGCGAGCTCGTGGAATTCCGCGCCGGCGATGGCGTGACGCATCCCTTCCGCCTTGTTGACGGCGAGGAAGACCGGGCGCTGCAACTGGCGCAAACGGTTGGCGATGATTTTATCTTGCGGCGTCAGGCCGTTTCGACCATCCACCAGGAACACCACGGCATCGGCTTCGTCCACGGCCTGCAGCGTCTGCTTGGCCATCTCAAACAAGATGCCTTCGTCCACCACCGGCTCGAAGCCGCCGGTATCGACCACCAGATACGGCTTCTCGCCCACGCGGCCATGGCCATAGTGGCGATCGCGCGTCAGGCCGGGCTGGTCGGCGACCAGGGCGTCGCGGCTGCGGGTCAGCCGGTTGAATAAGGTCGACTTGCCCACATTGGGGCGGCCGACCAGAGCTACGGTAGGTTTCATGAATACTGCTTTATTATCCCAAAGTCAGCATCGCCAGACGCCCGTCCTTGCCTTGCATCAAGGCGGACGAACCCAGCGACACCGGTTGATTGGCCAGGGCGGACCCGACCTTGACTCGGCCTACGATGCTGCCGCTCTCATTGGATAGCAGATGGGCGTAACCTTCGCCATCGCCAACCAACACGAAGCGGCCCAACAGCGCGGGGCCGGTGACGTCCCGATATTTCAGGTCGTCGGTTTTCCAAATATTGCGGCCGGTGCCGCGGTCAAACGCCCAGACAGAGCCGTCTTCCGCGGTCACGTAGACATTGCGTCCATCCACGGCCAGGCCGCGGCTGGAGGAAATTTCACGCGCCCACAGCAAATTGCCGGAACGCGCCTCAAAGCAGGCCACTCGTCCCTGATAGGCCACCGCGCACACCTGGCCGGCGTCGAACACCGGCCGCGAAGTCACGTCGGTCATCCGTTCCAGTTCGGTGGCGCCGCGCGGATTGGCCACCGCGCCCTGCCACAAGGCGTTGCCGGTCTGCGGGTTGATGATGTCCAGGCGGCCGCCGGCTTGCCCCACCATCACCGCCTCCTTGCCCACCGCCTGCATCGAGCCGTTGTTGCGCACGGTCAGCTGCGGCAGCACATTGCCGCTGGACCACAGCTGCTTGCCGCCATCGCTCAGGGAGAACCCGGTCAGGCGCGCGTCGTTGGTACGCACCAGCACCATGTCTCCGGCCACCTGCGGAGCCTCCAGCATCAAGCTGGTCAGCGGCTGTTGCCACAGCACTTTGCCGCTGGCGCGCTCCACCGCCAACAACTTGGCGTCCTGAGTGCCCACCAGCACCATATCGCCAGCCACGGCGACACCTGCGCTCAGCTTGCGCTTCAGGTCCACATCCGCGCTAACGCGGCCGCTAAGGGCGTCGATGCTGCGCACGCGGCCATCGGCGTCGGCGCTCACCACCAGGCCGTTGGCGTATACCGGCAGGAAGCCGGCAGCCGGCGCGGCCTGAGTCGCTGTCCATTTAACGTCCAAACCCTGCAAGGGTTTGATCGCGGCAAGCGGGGTGGGCTTGAACTGGGTATTTCCTTCAAACCAGCTGGCGCAACCGGCCAGCAGCGAGGAGGACAGCACAGCGGTCAGCAACAATTGGCGGCGCATGCGATCAGCCTCCCAGCGCATCAAGTTTGGTCTGGATGAACTGGCGGTTGGGCGAATCGCCCACCAACTTGGCCAGCGCCGATTTGTAGGCGTCGCGCGCGGCTGCGGCGTCGCCCTTGGCGACCAGCACATCGCCCTTCAAATCCAGGAACAACGCGTCGAAACCGGCGGGGTGTTCCTTGTTCAGTTCCGCGATCGCGGCGTCGTAAGTTTTCAGATCCAGCAGCAAGGAAGCCAGGCGCAGACGGGCGATGGCGCTTACCGATTCGTCCTTGCTATTGGCCAGCACCCACTCCAACTGACTCTTGGCCAACGCAAGGTCGCTCTTGTCGAAAGCGGCCTTGGCCAGAATCAGCGAGCCCCGCGTGGCATAGGCCGAGGAGCTAAAGTCGTTCTGCAACAGGGTTACCGCCGACTTCAACTTGGCGATGTCCTTGGCGGCTACCGCCGCGTCGATGTTCTCGTACGCGGCCGCCGCTTTTTGCGCCTGCTGCTCCTGATGATAGCGGTAGCCTTTGAAACCCAGATAGGCAATGGCGGACGCCGCCAGCACGCCGGCAATCAGCTTGCCCCACTGCTGCCAGAAGGCCTTGATCGAATCAATCTGTTCTTGTTCCTGCAAGTCGAACGCCATTGCGCCCCTCTCCCTTAAGCTTTCAGTGAGATCAGCGTGGCGGCCACCGCTTCCGCCGCCACAGTTTGTTGGTCCATCTCGGCGCGCAGCGCCTTGATCACCGCCTGACCCGTCTTGATTTCATTTTCGCCGACGATGACGGCGAACTGCGCGCCGCTGCCGTCGGCTTTTTTCATTTGCGACTTGAAACTGCCTTCGCCCAAGTGCTGCACCACCGAAAGGCCGGCTGCGCGCAGGCTTTGCGCCAGCTTCATCGCATACAGCGCCGCGCCTTCGCCTTGGTTCACCAGATAAATGTCGACGCTGCGTTGCGCCGGCAGCAGTTGCTTGTCCTGCAGCAACAGCACCACGCGCTCCAGACCCATGCCGAAACCAATGCCGGCGGCGGGCTTGCCGCCCAGTTGTTCGATCAGGCCGTCATAGCGGCCGCCGGCGCAAATCGTGCCTTGCGCGCCAAGCTCGCTGGTCACCCACTCAAACACCGACTGGTTGTAGTAATCCAGCCCACGCACCAGTCGCGGGTTTTCCACGAAGTCGACGCCCAGTTCGCGGATCATCGCCTTCCAGCCTTCGTAATGCGCGCGGGACGCCTCGCCCAGATAGTCGGACAGCTTGGGAGCCTCGTTGGCCATCTGCTGCAAGGCCGGGTTTTTGGTGTCAAGCACGCGCAGGGGGTTGCTGTACATGCGACGCTTGCCGTCTTCGTCCAGAATATCCACGTGCTTTTCCAGATAGGCGATCAGCGCCTGACGATGCGCGGCGCGTTCCTCCTGGTTGCCCAGCGAATTGATTTCCAGGCGCACATACTGGGACAGGCCCAGGCGACGCCACAAATCGGCAGTCATCGCGATGATTTCGGCGTCAATGTCCGGACCGCCAAAGCCCAACGCCTCCACGCCCATCTGGTGGAACTGGCGGTAACGGCCTTTCTGCGGGCGTTCATGACGGAACATCGGCCCCATGTACCACAGCTTCTGGGTGGCATTGTACAGAAGGTTGTGCTCGACCACCGCGCGCAGGGTGCCCGCAGTGCCTTCGGGACGCAGCGTCAGGCTGTCGCCGTTCAGGCTGTCGATGAAGGTGTACATCTCCTTCTCCACCACGTCGGTGACTTCGCCGATGGCGCGAACAAACAGCGGCGTGGTTTCGACGATGGGGGTGCGGATATTCTGGTAACCGTAGTCGGCCAGCAGCTCGCGGAGTTTGCCTTCAAAAAATTCCCACTGGTAGGACTCGGCCGGCAGCACGTCATTCATGCCTTTGACCGCTTGATATTTTTGAGCCATTGCTTGTTTTCTTGTATATCGCTTGAATCAATGCCCGGTCATTGCGCCAAACGCGCTCAAACGCCTACCGGACGAATCGGAATGGTGCGGCTGCCGCCCTCGCGGCGCTTAGCGCCGCCTTCGCCATAACGGCTTTGCACGTAGCGATCAACCAAGGCGGTGAACTCGGCGGCGATGTTGTCGCCCTTGAGGGTAACATCCTTTTGACCGTCGACGTAAACCGGCGCCACCGGCACTTCGCCGGTGCCGGGCAGCGAGATGCCGATATCGGCCAACTTGCTCTCTCCCGGGCCGTTGACAACGCAGCCCATCACCGCCACTTTCATGTCCTCTACGCCCGGGTACTGCAAACGCCATACCGGCATCTGGGTGCGCAGATAATTCTGGATCTGGTCCGCCAGCTCCTGGAAGAAGGTACTGGTGGTGCGGCCGCAACCCGGACAAGCGGTCACCAACGGGGTGAAGCTGCGCAGACCCATGGTTTGCAGCAACTCTTGCGCCACCACCACTTCCTTGGTGCGCGCCTCGCCCGGCTGCGGCGTCAGCGAGATGCGAATAGTGTCGCCGATGCCTTGCTGCAGCAAGATCGCCAGCGCCGCGCTGGATGCGACGATGCCCTTGGAACCCATGCCGGCCTCGGTCAGCCCCAGGTGCAAGGGGAAGTTGCAGCGGCTGCCCAGATCGCGGTACACGGTGATCAGATCCTGAACATTGCTGACCTTGCAGGACAGCAGGATTTGCTCGGCCGGCAACCCCAGTTCCATCGCTTTGTCGGCGGACTCCAGCGCGGAAACGATCAACGCTTCGCGCATCAGTTGCTCCAGGGGCAGCGGCTGGGCAACGCGGTTGTTGGCGTCCATCATTCTGGCCAGCAAAGCCTGATCCAGGCTGCCCCAGTTGACGCCGATGCGCACGGGCTTGCCGTACTCGATGGCGGTGCGGATCATGAAGGCGAACTTGTCGTCGCCCTTGGCGCCCTTGCCCACATTGCCCGGATTGATCCGGTACTTGGCCAAGGCCTGCGCGCAGTCGGGATACTCCCTAAGCAGGCGATCGCCATTGAAATGAAAGTCGCCAACCAAGGGGACGGCACAGCCGGCGTCGTCCAGGCGCTGGCGGATTTCCGCCACCTTGGCCGCCGCCTCCGGGGAGTTGACGGTGATGCGCACCAGCTCGGATCCGGCTTCCGCCAGTTCCAGCACTTGCCGCACCGTGGCCGCCGCGTCGGCGGTATCGGTATTGGTCATGGACTGCACCACCACCGGAGCATCCGACCCTACAATGACATGCCCCACCCGAGCCTGCAGGGTGGGGCGTCGCGCGATGTTCACGCTATCCATTCGCTACCTTGAATTACTTGAGTTCCAGCTTTGCAGTGGTGCCGCGGATCTTGTCCGAGAGGTCCACCGCTTGGCCATTGAAATTCACTGCCACTTGCGAGGCGTTGCCGATCACCAGCTTGAACGGCGGCGTGCCGACCGCTTCCTGGGTACTGCCCGGCTGCAAGGTCTGGAATACCAGCTTCTTGCCCGTGGCGTCCACCACGGACACCCAGGCTTCAGCCTCCTTGACCGTCAACACCAGCTTGCCGCTGGCGGCCGCCGCCGCGGCGGCGCTGGCCTGCGGCTTGGCAAGCGGCGGCGCCGACGGAAGCGGCGCGCTGGCCACGCTGGCCGCCTTGACCTGCTGCGGCGCGGAAGCCGGAGAAGGCGCGACGATGGCTGCCGGCGCCGAAGCCGGCGTCTCCGCGGAGAATGCGGCGGGAGCGGAGGCTTCGCCCATCGGCGCGGAAGACAGCTCAGTCGCGATGGCGGAAGAAGCGTCTGCAGCCGGCCGGCTGTCGCCGCCGTGGTTGCTGGCCAGCCATGCGACGCCGCCGCCCAGAACCGCCACCACCAGCAGGCCTACAATCCACTTGCCGGAAGAGCCACCCTCCTCCAACGCCGCTGGCTCGCCGACATGCCCCGGAGCCTCATGCGCGCCGTCGCGCACCAGATTGGCGACGTCGTTGACGGCGGAAGGAAACTGCCTGTCCAGCGCATGCATCAACGGTTCGGGATCAATCTGCAAAAACCGGGCGTAATTACGCACAAAGCCGCGCACGAAGGTCGCGCCCGGCAAGATCGTGAAATCGTCGCGCTCTATCGCTTCCAACTGCCGCATCGACAGTTTCAGCCTATCCGCGACTTCCCCCAAACCCATGCCGGCCGCTTCGCGAGCGGCCTTCAGCCGGGCGCCGACGCTGGATTCCGTCGGTTGTCCCTGTTGTTCGAATTGTTGCTCCATCCTCAGCTTCCACTCAACAGCAGTTGTGTTTCTTTGGAATCCGGATAACGGCTCTTGAGCGCGGCGGAACATTCGCTTTCCAACGTCCTGTTGCCGCTCTTGCGCCCAATCTGCACGCCAAGCCACAGGTCGTCGGCTTGCAGCGCCGCGCTCTTGCCTATCCGTTCGAAATAGAAAGCAGCCAATTTGGCATTACCCAGCCCAAGATGCAACTGTGCTAATTCCCGCAGCGCGGGTGCGAAATTGGGCGCGGCGCGCAGCGCCGCCAGCAAGTAATCGTTGGCCTGCTCTTGATTGCCGGCCTTGGCGCTGCAATGCCCCAGGTTCAAATAAGCCGTCTGAGGCGAATCATACAGCGGGTTGGCCAGCGCTTTCTGAAAATAGGACAAAGAATCCTGCAGCCGGTTTCGATCGCACAAAAACAAACCGTAATTATTGTTGGCCTCGGGGTTGCTTGGATCCAGTTGCAGGGCCTTGCGGTAATTGGCTTCGGCGGGCCCGTCCTCGCGCAACTGGGTCAAAACATAAGCTCGGGACACATAGGCCGGGACATAGGCCGGGTCCGCGGCGACGGCCTGATCCGCCGTTTCGAGCGCCACTTTGTAATTGCCGATCTTGGCGTATTCAATCGCCAGCTGGCTGCGTATCGTCGCCAACTCGCGCGACACCTCGGCATCGGCGGCAAATGCGGTTGAACTCACAGCCATCCATAAACAGGCCATCAACCCCATTTGCCGTATCGTCATTGCTTATTGTCCTCTACGAGCTGCATCCATTTGGCTTGACGGCGGGTTTTGTCCATCACTTGGCCTGCCAGTTGGCCACAGGCGGCGTCGATGTCGTCGCCGCGCGTTTTCCGCACCGTCACCACGTAACCACGTTCCTGCAGAATTTCACGGAACGCGCGAATCGCATTGTTGCTGGAACGCTCATAACCCGAGTTCGGGAACGGATTGAACGGTATCAGATTGAACTTGCACGGCACGTCCCGCACCAGTTCCAGCAGTTGGCGAGCATGTTCCGGTCTATCGTTGACACCGTCAAGCATCACGTACTCGAAAGTGATGAAGTCGCGCGGCGCCTTTTCCAGATAGCGCTGACAGGCCGCCATCAACTGCGCCAACGGGTATTTCTTGTTTATAGGCACAATCACGTCGCGAATGGCGTCGTTGGGCGCGTGCAGCGACACCGCCAGCGCCACGGGGCACTCTTCGCGCAACCGGTCCATCTGCGGCACCAGGCCGGAAGTGGACAAGGTCACTCGCCTGCGGGACAGGCCGTAGCCATGATCGTCCAGCATGATCTGCATCGCGCTGACCACATTGTCGAAATTGGCCAGCGGCTCGCCCATGCCCATCATCACCACATTGGACACGACTCGCTCGTTCTTGGGCGTCACGCCCATCGCCTTATTGGCCCACCACAGCTGGCCGATGATCTCGGCGGTGGACAGATTGCGATTGAAGCCCTGGCGGCCGGTGGAGCAAAAAGTGCACTCCAGCGCGCAGCCCACTTGGGATGACACGCACAAGGTGCCGCGTTCATCCTCGGGGATGAAGACGGTTTCGACGCCGTTGCCGGTACCGACGTCGAGCAGCCACTTGCGGGTGCCATCACTGGACGCCTGCCCGGTCATCAGCGAGGGAACCTTTACTTCGGCGCGTTCATGCAGCTTGGCGCGCAAGCTTTTGGCCAGGTCTGTCATCGCGTCGAAGTCGGCTTCCGCCATCTGGTGCATCCAGCGCATCACTTGCTTGGCGCGAAACGGCTTCTCGCCCATTTCGGCGAAATGCCGGGTCAGCTGGTCCAGATTGAAGTCGAGCAGGTTGGTTTTCATGCATTCCTCGGGATAAAGCAAAGGCGGTGTGGACGACCGCCTTTTCGACGGAGCCCGTCCATGACGACAGGCTCCGCAAACAACGGAGTACTATGAGATTAGCGGGCGCTGATCTCGGATGCAGCAAAGAAATAAGCCACTTCGATCGCGGCGTTTTCCACGCTGTCGGAACCATGAACGGCGTTGGCGTCGATGGAGTCGGCGAAATCGGCGCGGATGGTGCCGGCTTCAGCCTTCTTCGGATCGGTCGCGCCCATCAGCTCGCGGTTTTTCAGCACGGCGTTTTCGCCTTGCAGCGCCTGGATCATCACCGGGCCGGACACCATGAAATCAACCAGATCCTTGAAGAACGGACGGTCTTTGTGCACGGCGTAGAAGCCTTCGGCTTCGGCGCGGGACAGTTGCTTCATCTTGGCGGCCACGATTTTCAGGCCGGCGGATTCGAAACGATCGTAGATTTTGCCGATGACGTTTTTACCAACGGCGTCCGGCTTAACGATGGACAAGGTGCGTTCAATTGCCATATAAATTCTCCCAAACATCAAGACAAGTGGCTAAACTTGAGTATTATGCAGCCACTCGGGTTACCCAATTTTGACGAACCCGATATTTTAGCAGTGTTTTCAACCATGTGCTGCACATTTCTCAGTCTCACGGACCATGCGCGAACAAAATCAACAAGACCCCGATAAGACCGGCGGCGAGGCCGACCTCAACAGCAAGCTGAAAAAGCGGTTGATGATCGCCGGCGGCCTGGTCGCCGTGGCGCTGGCCGCCATTCCGCTGACCGACAGCCTCAATAAACCCAAGGTGGAAATGACCGCCAGCAGTCAGAGCCCCAGCTCCGGCAAAATCATCAAGCCCGCCTCCGCCCCGGCGGAAGCGGCGCCGGCGCCCGCTCCAGCCAGCGCGCCGGCAGCGGAAAGCAGCGCGCCCGCGACGGAAGCCGCCGGCGCGCCGCAAGCGCCCAGCGCCGCCAGCCCGGCCAGCCCCGATCTGGACAAGACCCCTGCCGTGGTCAACAGCCGCCCGCCCGTCCACGCTGCGGCCCCAGCGCCGGCCCATGAGCGCGCGGCGGCGAAAGCGCCTCCCGCCCCTAGCCCGGCAGCGGCTCCGCCGCAGACGGCAGCCGCCAAAGCCTCGCCGGCCGAACCCGTCAAAGCCCCCCCGCCCGCCGCCGCCATCGCGACGGACAAGCCTGTTGCTCCAGCCAGGGAGGCCGCTGTCAAAGCCAAGCCGGCAGGCAGCTCTATCGGCTATCAAGTCCAGCTGGGCCTGTTCTCCAGCATCGGCAACGCCGAAAAACTGGTGAAGGAGCTGAAACAGCACGGCATCCCAGCCCATACCGTCACCCGCGTGCAGGTCGGCCCGTTCAAGAGCCGCGCCGAAGCAGACGAAACCATGGAGAAGTTGCGCGGCCTGGGTTATGCGCCGCTGCTGGCTCCCGCCGGACAATAAGAACCTGTTTACGATCTGCCGCGCATCGTGCGCCGCACGGGAGCACAACTCCGGAATGCTCATTGACAATGTATAGGCTCCGCTTTACTCAGCGGTTGTCGCTTTGTCTCGCATTCTCTCGCGAGAGCGAGAACGCATTGGACATATAAAAAACCCTCTTCGCCAGCGAAGAGGGTTTTTTCGTCAGGCCATTCCCTGCCATCAGCTCCAGTCCAGAATCACCTTGCCGCTCTGGCCCGACAACATGGCTTCAAAACCTTGCTGGAATTCCGCCACGGGGAAATGATGAGTGATGATGGGGGTGATGTCCAAGCCTGACTGGATCAGCGCCACCATCTTGTACCAGGTCTCGAACATCTCCCGGCCGTAGATGCCCTTGATTTCCAGGCCCTTGAAAATGACATGGTTCCAATCGATGGCGGTATCGGCCGGCGGGATACCCAGCAGCGCCACTTTGCCGCCATGATTCATGGTATCCAGCATCTGGCGGAAGGCCTGTGGATTGCCCGACATTTCCAGGCCGACATCAAAGCCCTCGGTCATATGCAGCTCGGCCATCACCTGCTTGAGGTCCTGCTTGGCCACGTTCACCGCGCGGGTGGCGCCCATCTTGCGCGCCAGCTCCAAACGGTATTCGTTCACGTCGGTGATCACCACATGACGAGCGCCGACATGGCGCGCGATAGCCACCGCCATGATGCCGATCGGACCCGCGCCGGTGATCAGCACATCCTCGCCCACCAGGTTGAAGCTGAGCGCGGTGTGCACCGCATTGCCGAAGGGATCGAAGATGGACGCCAAGTCATCGGAGATGTCGTCCGGAATCGGGAAGGCGTTGAAGGCCGGGATCACCAGGTACTCGGCGAACGCGCCCTCGCGGTTGACGCCCACGCCGAAGGTGTTGCGGCATAGGTGACGGCGGCCGGCTCGACAGTTGCGACAGTGGCCACAGGTGATATGCCCTTCGCCCGATACACGCTGGCCGACGCTGAAGCCCTGCACTTCCGAGCCGATCGCTTCCACCACGCCTACGTATTCGTGGCCAACGTGCATGGGCACCGGGATGGTCTTCTGAGCCCAGTCGTCCCAGTTCCAGATATGAATATCGGTACCGCAGATCGCGGTCTTGCGAATCCGGATCAATAGATCGTTATGGCCGATTTCCGGCTTGGCCACATCGGTCATCCACAGGCCGCGCTCAGCCTTCAGTTTGGATAATGCTTTCATTGCTGTTCCTATCCGCCGCGGCGCCCTCATGGGCGCGCGGCGCTACGCCTCAGATCACGCCGAGTTCGCGGCCCACTTTGATGAAAGCCGCCACCGCCAGGCGAACCTGTTCTTCGCTGTGGCGCGCCGACATCTGAGTACGAATGCGCGCCTTGCCCTTGGGCACCACCGGGAAGGAGAAGCCGATCACGTACACGCCCTCCTCCAGCAGCTTGGCCGCCATCTCGCCCGCCAGCTTGGCATCGCCCAGCATCACAGGAACGATGGGGTGCTGACCCGGCACCAGGGTGAAGCCGGCCGCGCTCATTTCCTGACGAAACAGTTCGGCGTTGCGGCGCACTTTGGCGCGCAGTTCCGCGCCCTCTCCGCCCTTGAGGATGTTCAGCACTTCCAGGCTGGCGGCGGCGATGGCCGGAGCCAGAGTGTTGGAGAACAGGTACGGGCGCGAGCGCTGACGCAGCAGATCGATGATGGCTTTGCGGCCGGACACATAGCCGCCGGACGCGCCGCCCAGGGCTTTGCCCAAGGTGCCGGTGTAGATGTCGACGCGATCGGCAACCCCGCACAATTCCGGCGTGCCCGCGCCGCTATCGCCGATGAAGCCTACGGCGTGGGAATCATCCACCATCACCAGCGCGCCATGACGTTCAGCCACTTCGCACAGAGTTTTCAGATCGGCGATGATGCCATCCATGGAGAACACGCCGTCGGTAACGATCAGCTTGAACCGCGCGCCGGCCTGTTCCGCGGCGATCAACTGCGCCTCCAGATCGGCCATATCGTTGTTCTTGTAACGGAAACGCTTGGCCTTGGACAAGCGCACGCCGTCTATGATGGAGGCGTGATTCAGCTCGTCGGAAATCACCGCGTCCTCTTCGCCCAGCAAGGTTTCGAACACGCCGCCGTTGGCGTCGAAGCAGCTGGAATACAAAATAGTGTCATCAGTGCCCAAAAAGCCGGAAATCGCCTGCTCCAAATCCTTGTGCACTTGCTGGGTGCCGCAGATGAAGCGAACCGAGGCGCAGCCGTAGCCGAAGTCGTCCATGCCCTTCTTCGCCGCCTCGATCAAACGCGGGTCGTCGGCCAGGCCCAGGTAATTGTTGGCGCAAAAATTCAGCACATTGCTGCCGTTGCTCAAGGCGATGTCGGCGCGCTGCGGCGTGGCGATCACGCGCTCGGGCTTTTCAAAACCATCGGCGCGAATCTGCGCCAGCGTGGCTTCAAGATGGGCTAAGTAGGTTCGGTTCATGACTGTCCTTGTCCAGGGATGACAAAAGAATCACCATTGCGCCGCCAGATGCGTGGCGACCCAAAAACTGGCACCATTCTAGCCCAGTCATTTCGCAGCCATCAGTGACAGTTCAACTTGTTTTTCCAAGATACTGTACCCTTGAAAAATTAATACGAGTAGACACTGTCACCATAAAATACTGCGTGCCGACAATCGTTACTTCATATATTTGGCGACAATTTTCTCCAGCTTTCCGCTTTCGCGCAGTTGTTGAAACGCTCTGCTCAACTTCAACGCGGTCGCATCCGACATTTTCGGGCTGCAGGCCATATAGATGCTGGTGGTTTGGACCTGCAAGGCCTCACGGATATTGTCGGTTGGCGTACCCACTTGTTTGATGGTGTAGTTGGCCACCACGTCATGCACCGCCCACACATCCGCCACGCCGGCAGCCAGTTCGCGCTCGGCTTCCTCTGGAGTGGGCCTGACGGAATAGGCGATATTGTTCTTTTTCAAATAATCCGCCATCGACGACCCCAGCAACACCACGACGCGCTTGCCCTTGGCGTCGTCCAGCGAATTCAAGACGACCGGGTGATGGCTGTTGATGAACAAGGATTGATTGCTTTCCATCACCAAGCCCACCCAGCGGTACATCTTCTCTCTCTCAAAGGAACGCGTAAAAGGCACCAAGCAACTGTCCGCGTCTTGCTGCACCTGCATTTGAGCCCGCTTCCAGGGGATCTCCGGCATGCGCACGCCCATGCCGGCCAATTGCACCGCCTGAGCCACCGCCTCCGCGGCGATGCCGCTCAATTTTCCGCCCTCCCCCTTCAACACCAGCGGCGGGTACTCCACGCTGTAGATGGAAAGCGTCGACGGTTCCGCCGCCAGCGCCGCCAGGCTCCACAAGCCAATCATCATCCACCCCAGTTTCATCCCGTTGCCTCCGCCCAATGCCTATCACAGTCCTTAACATGATTTTTAGTCCAGCCGCCGGCGTTTGCGCATAGAAACCGCGCAGCCGCCGGCGGCGATGCTAGAATCTGCGCCATGTCCTTGTCCGCCCGTCTTATTTCCGTTTCCCTGCCCCTGCTGCTTGCCGCCTGCGCCAGCACCTCGCAACCCGCCGCGGTGGAGTCCGCCGGCTTTTACCGCGTCAAGCCGGGAGACACCTTGTTCCGCATTGCCCAGAACCACCGGGTCAGCGTGGCGAACCTGGTGCGCTGGAACGGACTGAAAGACCCCGGCAGCATCAACGCCGGCCAGTTGCTGCGCGTCTCCCCGCCCGCCGGCGCCGCTCAAGCCCCCGCCAAGCGCCCACAGCCCAGCCGGCCCGCAGCCAAGCCTTCCGCTTCGGAACCCAGCAAGCCCGCGGCTCGCCCGGTGGCCAACATCAAGCTGGTCTGGCCGGCCAAAGGTCCCATCATTGCCAAATTCAACGGCCAGGGCAGCAAGGGCATAGACATCGCCGGCGAAGCTGGCTCCCCCGTCCGCGCGGCGGCCAACGGCAAGGTTACCTACGCCGGCAAGGGCATCCGCAGCTACGGCAATCTGTTGATCATCCAGCATGACAACGCCCACCTCACCGTCTATGCTCACAATCAGTCATTGCTGGTCAAAGAGGGGCAGGCGGTCAAAGCCGGCGACGCCATCGCCACCATGGGCAGTTCCGGCACCACTCGGGTCAAGCTCCACTTTGAACTGCGCGTCCGCTCCTCGGCGGTCGACCCCATGCCTTATCTGACGGACTAAGCCGCACGGCCGCTTGTCAGCGCCGGCGACGAACGCGCAAAATACATTTCATGCATCATGCGCAACTCTATCGCCCGGACAGCATGGTTTCCGCTGCGCGGGTCAGAAGCGAGGAAGTTGAAAAGGCAAGCCAATGGGGAGATTACTGTTACTAGGCAGCTTGCTGCTGGCCCTCGGCGCCAACGCTCACGCACACAAGCTCGTCAAGGTGGCGTTTGGCGAATCGCTGGAGCCTTATGTGATGGAGGGAGGGCAAAACGGGCTGGAGCTTGAGATCGTGCGCGCAGCCCTGCAAGAACGCGGCTACCGGATTGAGCCGGTCTTCTTTTCCCAGCCCCGCCTGCCGATGGCGTTGAAGAACAAGGATATCGACGCGGTGGCCACCGTCGGCGAACAGGCCGGATTGCAAGCCGAGTATTCCGACATCTACATCAGTTACGAGGATGTGGCCATCACCCTCAGCAGCCGTCGGATCCAATTGCACCAAACCAAGGAACTGGGCGCTTACCGGGTGCTGGCTTTTTCCCTGGCCAAGCAATATCTGGGCGAAGCTTTCAAGGACATGGCCAAAAACAACCCCAACTACGCCGAAACCGCCAACCAGGTGGATCAAAACCGGCTGCTGTTCCGCGGCTCCGTGGACGTGGTGGTGGCCGATCGCAACATCTTCGCTTGGATGAACCACAAGCTCGCCACCCAATTCAAGGAAAAAACCGCGCCGGTGGACATCCACCGGTTGTTCCCGCCCACCGTTTACCGGATGGCTTTCCGCAGCGCCCCTTTGAGGGACGAATTCAACCAGGGCCTGCGCGCGATTCAAAAAAGCGGGGCCTACAAACAAATCGTGAATCGTTACCAGAACCTCTGAGCGCGATTGCCGATGACAGCAAGATAGCCTAACCTTCACGGTTTGATTCCGCATCCTCCCGCGCACCGTGAAACCGTCCCGCTTGCTGTTTGCCCTATTGCCCGCGCTGCTGAGCGCCTGCGCCAACGTCAGCCCCCCCGCGCCTGTCGCCGCGCCCGTTGTCGCCCCCGTCCCCGCCGAACCTGAAACCCAGCCGCCGGCGGTCGAAACGCCGCCCTCGCCCCCTCCCGTGACCGCGCCGCCGCTCAGGCCCGCCTACAACGACCCTCAAGCCGGCCGCCTGCTGCTCAACCGTCTGCTGCCGGCAAAAATCCGCGACCGCCAGGGCTGGAGCAACGACATGCTCGCAGCCTTCACTCACCTGAAGATTCCCTATACCGCGGAGAATTTCTGCGCGCTGGCGGCGGTGATCGAGCAAGAGTCCAGTTGGCAAGCCGACCCCACCGTGCCCAATCTGCCCGCCATCGTCTGGGACAAAATCGCCGAGCGGGCTCACGGCTACCTGATCCCGCTGCCGGTGGTCAAAGCCGGGTTGATGAAGACGTCGCCCAACGGAAAAAGCTATAAGGCGCGCATCGACAGCCTGCGCACTGAACGGGAAATGAACGATCTGTTCGAAGACATGGCCCGTGAAGCCGGCAAGCTAGGGCTGCCGATGAGCATGAAGAACCCGATACGCACCGGCGGACCGATGCAAGTCAGCGTCGAATTCGCCGAAGGGCATGTCAAAGTCTGGCCCTACCCCTACCCGCGCAGCGGCAGCATCCGCCAGGAAGTGTTCACCCGCCGCGGCGGCGTCTACTTCGGCGCGGCCATCCTGCTGCAATATCCTGCGCCATACAGCCAGATGCTGTACCGCTTCGCCGACTTCAACGCCGGCCGCTACAGCAGCCGCAACGCGGCTTTTCAAGCCGTCATGGAAAAACTCAGCGGCAAGGATTTGACGCTGGACGGCGACCTGCTCAGCTACAAGGACGGCAAGGCCTACGCCAGCGCCACCCAAAGCGCGGTCCTTAGCCAGGGCGGTAAATTGGGCATGGGCCAGGGCGAGATTCTGCGCGACCTGAAACTGGAGAAAAGCGCGGCGTTCGGCCAAAGCGAGCTCTACCGCAAAACCTACGCGCTGGCGGACCAGCGCTTCGGCAAACCCGCGGCGCGCGAGCTGCTGCCGCAAATCGACCTGAAAAGCCCCAAGATCACCCGCAAGCTGACCACAGAATGGTTCGCCAAGCGCGTCGACGGCCGCTATCAGAGTTGCCTGGCCCGCGCGCGTTGATCCAGCGGGCGGCGCTTCGCCAAAGCGCCGCGCTTATAATTCCACGTCATTCACCGCTCGCACTTCCGATGCGAGCGGCGGGCGGGCTAGGGCCCTCCGCACAATAAGGCAAATCCATTCATGCGCACCACGCTCTCCTACTTTACCGGTTCGCTGCTGTTCAGCGCCGTCGTGCTGGCCGCCGCCGGCTGGTACGGCTTCCAACTGGGCGGCCCCGCCATGGCCGGCTCTTTTCTGGTCACCGCCCTGGTGCTGGCGATTCTGGAAACCAGCGTGTCCTTCGACAACGCGGTCGTCAACGCCAGCGTGCTGCAGGCGATGAGCTCGCTGTGGCGCAAGCTTTTCATGACGGTGGGCGTCGCCGTCGCGGTGTTCGGCATGCGCATACTATTCCCGCTGCTCATCGTCGCCGTCGCCGGCGACACGCCCTTGCTTGAGGCCTTCTCCATCGCCACCCGCGAACCGCAGCGCTACCAGCGGATCATGCATGACTCGCACCTGATGATCATGGGCTTCGGGGCCACCTTCCTGCTGATGGTGGTGGTGGAATACTTCGTCAAAAAGGAAAAGGACGAACACTGGCTGCCGGCCATTGAGCCGCTGCTGGCCCGATTGGGCTCGGTTGAAAACGCCCAGTCGCTGATCGCCATCCTGCTGATTGCGCTGGTGGCCGCAGCCATTCCCGCCGGGCAAAAGATGGAGTTTCTCAGCAGTTGCTTCTGGGGTTACGTAGTATTCATGACGCTGCACGTGTTCAAGCAGCTGTTCGGCGGCATGGACATTCAAACCGCCGCCGCCAAGAACGGCCTGATCGGTTTCGTCTATCTGGAAACGCTGGACGCCAGCTTCTCCATGGACGGCGTGATCGCCGCCTTCGCCATCACCAACAATTTCTGGCTGATCGCCGCCGGGCTCGGCATCGGCGCAATGTTCGTCCGCTCGATGACCATCCTGCTGGTGGAGCGCAACATCATCGGCCAATTCAAATACCTGGAAACGTCCGCGTTCTGGGCCATCGGCGCCCTGGTGGCCATCATGTTCGCCGCAGCGCTCCACATCGAACTCGGAGAAGTGCTCACAGGCCTGATCAGCGTCGCCATCATCGGCTTGGGCATTGTCACCAGCTTGCCGGGGCGCAAACGCCATCGCGACTAAACCTGTATTAGGAGCCGTTTCGCTTAGAACCTGTTTACGATCTGCTGCGCGTCGGCGATGCGGCGTTAAAAACAAGCTCAAAATGCTCATGCACCACGCGTACATTTCGCTTTTTCAGCCGTTTTCGCCTTGTCTCGCTCTTGCTCGCTAGATCGTAATCAGGTTCCAAGAGGCCCGCGCCGAAATGCGAACAGGCCTGGAGTCCAGGCCTGTTCTTTTTTTAAAGACCGCTCTGTCAAAGCCGGTAGCTGGCGCCCGTCATCACCTTGGCGGACAACTTCATCACGCCCTTCACCGGGGCCGGCAATTGCGCGGCGCCCAGGTCATGGGCCATGTCCGCATGCTTCAACTCGTCGTCGCGCATCTGCTGGACAATCGCGCGGCTCTTGACATCCGCCGCCGGCAAACGGCTCAGATGGCTGTCCAGATGCGCGCCCACCTGCTGCTCGGTTTCCTCGAGAAAACCCAGGTTCCACTTGTCGCCCAGCACCCCGGCGGCCACGCCTATCGCCAGCGAGCCGGTATACCACAGCGGATTGAACACGCTGGGCCGGCCGCCCAATTCGCGGATGCGCCTCTCGGTCCAGGCCAGATGCTCCACCTCTTCCTGCGCCGCCTGGCGCAAGGCCTCGCGCGCCTGAGGCGTGCGCGCCGTCAGCGCCTGCCCCTGGTACAAAGCCTGGGCGCACACCTCGCCGCAATGGTTCACCCGCATCAGCCCCAGCGCGTGCTTCTTTTCCTCCGCCGCCAGCTCCGCCTCGTCCAGCGCCGCGTCCGGATGCGGCCTCAGGCTTTGCGCGGAAGCGAACAGGGTGCGCAGCCCCTTGTCGAACTCGACGATCCATTTGTCCAGCATCAATCCATTCTTTCTCGCGCTAACACAATCGCCGGCGATTATACCCGCCTGATACGCAGCGCGGCAGCTACTGCTATAATTGCGCGGTTTATCGAAACATTGTGTTCAACACGTTCAACAAGGATTCCCTGATGGATCTCGCTAGCATCGGCCCGGGCAAAGACATGCCGGGCGACTTCAACGTCGTCATCGAAATCTCCGCCAACGCCGCCCCGATCAAGTACGAATTCGACAAAGACTGGAACGCGCTGGTGGTTGACCGCTTCATGGGCACGTCCATGATGTATCCGGCCAACTACGGTTTCGTGCCGCAAACCCTGGCCGGCGACGGCGACCCGGTTGACGTGCTGGTGGTAACGCCGTTCCCGCTGCCGCCGGGCGTGGTGGTGCGCTGTCGCGCGCTGGGTCTGATCAAGATGGAAGACGAATCCGGCGTTGACGCCAAGCTGGTGGCCGTGCCGGTGGAAAAACTGTGCCCGATGTACAAGTCCATCCAGAAGCTGGAAGACCTGCCAGAACTGCTGCGCAACCAGATGGTTCACTTCTTCGAGCACTACAAAGACCTGGAAAAAGGTAAGTGGGTCAAGGTGCAAGGCTGGGGCACGCTGGACGACGCCAAGGCCGAACTGGTCGACGGCATCGCCCGCTTCGAAAAATAAGCGCGCGGCGCTTGCCCTGAAAGACAACCGGCGCGGGTCGCCGGTTTTTTCATGCCCGTCCTTCCCATCCGCGCACATTCGCCTACGCTGATATTGCAACGCAATATGCCATTATTATTTGCTACAATCGCTCAAGCTTGGACGCCTTTTCCGCATCCGGTTAGTAAAGCAAGTGATTGTTACTAAATACCATAAATAATTCTTTTACCCATCGCCGCATTGCAGGTATCGTTCAATGAGGAGCGCCGGGGCGCGCTCAGGACGGCGATGCCGCAGTCGCTCGCCCAACACCCCGCCGCCCGCCGTCATCGCGTCGGGCAGCCCAACCGGAACCACAGTGACCTATATCGTCCAAGGCTCAGCACCGCAACTCCACTGGCTCCAGCAACGCCTGGCCAGCCGAGGAGTGTCCGCGACCGCGGACGCAAGCGGACTGCCGTCTTGGCTGCCTTCCGACTGGCAAGGGTTTTACCTGTCCTCCGGCTGCTGGATCAATATCGACCCCCTGCATCAAGCTCCCTTGCCATCCCGGCTGCGGCTCTGTTTCGAACAAGGCATCTCCTTGCTGGAGCTGGATGGCGCCTGGCAGCCACTGGGCGCCGACTTCGGCTTCATGCTTTTGCTGGGGGCCGAACCCGCTCCGCCGCCCGCCGCCCTGACCTTGCTGGACGCGCTGGCTCCGCTGCCGGCCGCCTGGCTGCGTTGTGGCCCGGCGGGCAGCGCACGCTATACCCGTCAAGTCTGGGAGGCCTTGCTGTTCATGCTGAGACGACATGCACCGCCCAGCCCGGTGACTCAGCCCGTGCCGGACTGGGAAGCCTCGCTGCGAGAACAGTGGCAGCTATGGGAACAGCTGGTGCGCCTGTCTCAGCGCTATCTGACGGAACAAAACCTGACCGCGGACAGCGCGACGGCGCGTCAGGACTTCGCCGAGCCTCCCCGGCAGCAAAACCACTACGCCGCCAGCCTTGCCTCGCTGATTCTCCAGGCAAACGGCTGCCGACACGCCTGGGAGCGGCTGTGGAGCGACTTTGCGACCCAGTCGCCTCTGGCTTCCGAAAACTAAAAAAGCCCGCACGAATGCGGGCTTTTTTTAACGACAAGGACCGGAATCAGGCGGCGCTGGTCGCCTTCTTGCCGCGGGCGACAGCGGCGCTGGCGGCCTTGGCGGAGTTGGTGGCGGCTTCAACGCTGGCTTCGGCGATTTCCGCGCTGACTTTCTTGGCGGTCTTGGACACGCTTTCGAAAGCGGCGTTGGAAGTGTTCACCAGGCTTTTCAGAGCCGTCACCGCGGCATCGGAGCCCGCCGGCGCGTTCTTGGACAAACGATCCAGATTGCTCAGCAGGGTTTGGTTGCCTTCGGCGATCTGCTCTTCGACAAAAGCGGCCAGTTCATTCTGAGTGGCCAGCGCGGCGTCGTACACATTGCGCGCCACGGAGAAAGCCTGGTCGATGGACGGCTGGGCCAGGCTGCTCTGCACTTCGGCGAAAGCCTTGGGATCCTTGGCTTCGCTCAGCGCCTTGATTGCCTGGGCGTTGTCTGCCAGCAGCTTGCGCGACAGATCCAGTTGCAGCGCGGCCAAACGCTCAGCGCCGGCCAGCACGATGGAGGAGAAACGCACGGCCTTGTCGAACTGCGACTGGCCGAGAGCGGAGAATTCTTGAGTAGTGGTAAACATGACGACTCCTAAAAAATATCCAAAATTGACAGCTCAGCAACGACAGCGAACTTAACCTGCGCTCTTGATGTTGCATCGCAACAATTGCCATTGTGGCGACTCGTCTTTCTCGAGTCAAGAAAATGTTGCAACGCACAAGCCGCTAAACCACTATTTTTCATGGATTTTTACAACACAAACATTCCAGGGACATGACAGCAAGGCCCTTCCCTCCCGCTTCTAGCAATGTTTCCCGCAATTGCAACACTTGCCCGCGCCCAAGCCCATTACGCTAGCCGATTCCCACCTTTTGGCCCCAAGCCGAGCAACGCCATTGAAAGCCCGTCAGCAACCCAGTACACTCGCCCCATAGAATAAATCTATCTACATAAAGCCAAGTACAATGAGCCCTGCGGCCAACGCATTCGACATAAAATCCGCCAGTCTGGATCTGCTGGCGCTCTTGCTGCGCACCGACGACCTGGATGAGCTGAGCCAGGCGCTGGATGCGCGCTTCGGCACCGGCCACGACGCGCCGGTAGAAGCCTTCGTCCTCGACGTGGAAGCCTTGCCCGCCCCGGCCGAACTGGATTACGGCCGCCTGCTGCCCATGCTGAGCCGCCGCGGCATCCGCGCGGTGGCCCTGCGCCACCCCAGCACCGCGCTGGCCGGCGTCGCCAGCCAGTTCGGCCTCGCCTACACCAGCAGCGCCACGCCGCCGCGCTCGGCGCAGAACGCGCCGGAGCCTGCCGACAAACCCGCCGCGCCGGAACCCGCCCAGGCGACCGGCGCCATGATCGTGGACCGTCCCGTGCGCGCCGGTCAGCAGATTTACGCCAAAGGCTGCGACCTGATCGTGCTGGCCATGGTCAGCGCCGGCGCTGAAGTCATCGCCGACGGCAACATCCATATCTACGCACCCTTGCGCGGCCGCGCTCTCGCCGGCGCCCGCGGCAACGCCGGCGCCCGCATTTTCGCCCGCAGCATGGAAGCCGAACTGGTGTCCATCGCCGGGGTCTATCGAACTATCGAACAAGCCTTGCCCGACAGCATTCTGGGCAAGCCGACTCAAATCTATCTCGAGAACGAGCGCCTGGTCATGTCCGCGCTCGGCGAGTAACAAGCCATTATTCAAAGGGATCGACTGTGGCAAAAATCATCGTTGTGACGTCCGGCAAGGGTGGCGTCGGTAAAACCACTACCAGTGCCAGCTTCTCCTCCGGCCTGGCGTTGCGCGGTCACAAAACCGTCGTCATCGACTTCGACGTCGGCCTGCGCAACCTGGACCTGATCATGGGTTGCGAACGCCGCGTGGTCTATGACCTGATCAATGTCGTCAACGGCGAAGCCAGCCTGAACCAGGCGCTGATCAAGGACAAGAACTGCGACAACCTTTACATCATCCCCGCCTCGCAAACCCGCGACAAAGACGCGCTGACGCTGGACGGCGTGGAGAAGGTGTTGAAGGACCTGGCCGAAGCCGGCTTCGAATACATCGTCTGCGACTCTCCGGCCGGCATCGAAAAAGGCGCGCTGATGGCGCTGTACTTCGCCGACGAAGCGCTGATCGTCACCAATCCGGAAGTCTCCTCGGTGCGCGACTCCGACCGCATCCTGGGCATTCTGTCCTCCAAGTCCAAGCGCGCGGAAGAAAGCCGCGAGCCGGTCAAGGAACACCTGCTCATCACCCGCTACTCCGCCGGCCGCGTCGACAAGGGCGAAATGCTGTCTGTGGACGATGTGAAGGAGATTCTGCGCGTGCCGCTGCTGGGCGTGATTCCGGAGTCGCAGACCGTTCTGCAAGCCTCCAACTCCGGCACCCCGGCCATCCACCTGAAAGGCTCGGACGTTGCCGACGCCTATTCCGACGTGGTGGCCCGTTTCCTGGGCGAAGAGCGCCCGATGCGTTTCCTCGATGCCCCCAAGGTGGGCATTCTGAAACGCCTCTTTGGAGGTTAAGTCATGTCCCTGATCGAAATGATCTTTGGCAAGCGCCAGAAAACCGCGGCCATTGCCAGAGAACGGCTGCAAATCATCCTGGCCCACGAACGCAACGGCCGCAGCGCGCCCGACTATCTGCCGGCGCTGCAGCGCGAGCTGATGGAAGTGATCTCCAAATACGTCGCGGTCAATCTGGACGACATCAAAGTACAGGTGGAGCGTCAGGACGATTTTGAAGTGCTGGAAGTCAATATCGTGCTGCCGGAGCACCAGCGCTGAGCCATGACGCTGACCGAACTTCGCTATATCGTCGCGGTGGCGCGGGAGCGCCACTTCGGCCGCGCCGCGCAAAGCTGCTTCGTCAGCCAGCCGACGTTGTCCATCGCCATCAAGAAGCTGGAGGACGAACTGGGCGTCACGCTGTTTGAGCGCGGCGGCCAGGAAGTCAGCGTCACCGAGATCGGCGAGCGCATCATCGAGCAATCGCAGCGCGTGCTGGAAGAAGCCGAAACCGTCAAACGCCTGGCCGGCGAGCATCAGAACGAGCTGGTGGGCCCGCTGAAGCTGGGGGTGATTTTCACCATCAGCCCCTATCTGCTTCCGCGCCTGATCCCGGCCTTGCGCATCCTGGCGCCTGACATGCCCTTGATCCTGGAGGAGAACTACACCTCCCGGCTCTCGGAAATGCTCAAGCGGGGCGAGGTGGACGCCATCATCGTCGCCGATCCCTTCGACGAAGCCGGCACCGTGGCGAGCCCGTTGTACGACGAGCCCTTCGTCGTCGCCACGCCCAAGGGCCACCCCTGGGAAAAGCTGGGCGCCATCGCCGCCAATCAACTGGCAGACGAGAGCGTCTTACTGCTGACCCAGGGCAATTGCTTCCGCGACCAGGTACTGCAAGCCTGCAGCGACCTCGCCAGCCGGCAAAGCCATGGCGGCACGCTGGCGGCCAATCTGCAAGGCAGCTCGCTCAACACCATCCGCCACATGGTGGCCAGCGGCATGGGCGTCACGGTGATGCCGTCGACCTCGATAGGCCCGACCGATGAGTCGCTGCTGTCGGTGGTGCCGTTCAAGACGCCGGCGCCGCAGCGCCGCGTGCTGTTGGTGACTCGCAAGCAGTTCTTCCGCAAGAAGGCGATCGACACCCTGCAACAGGCGGTGTTCCGCTCCGGGCTGGAAGGCGTTTCCATGCTGGAAGGCGCAACGCCAACGCCCTGAGCCGGAGCCCAAACCGCCCCAACCGCTGCGCCCCGTGCCTCAGCGGTTTTTTTCCGCCCAGCCACTGGTCACAAAAATCGGCCAAGCTCCTCGTTCAGTATCGCGAACAAACTGTCCGGCCTCCCATTCAGAAAGAAGTGATCGCCGGGAAGGATCTCGCTGCGGAAGCCGCCGGTGGTGTAGCCGCGCCATGAAGCCGCCGCCTCCGCCCCCCGGACCTCTTCGCTGCCGCCAAGGGCAAGGATGCGGCAGCTCAGCGGAGGACGCGGCTCGGGATGGTAGGTCTCTATCGCCTCGAAATCGGCATGCAGCACCGGCAGAATGATCTGAACCAGTTCCGGGTGCTCCAGCACTTCCGCCGGCGTGCCGTTCATCCTCATCACCTCGTCCAGAAACTGCTCGTCCGGCAAAGCGTGGATCGGCCGATCCCTCGCGGGCAAGTGCGGCGCGGCGCGACCGGAAACGATCAAACACGACGGCGACGGCAGGCTTCGCGCCTGCGCCCGTTGAGCCACTTCAAACGCCAGGCTCGCGCCCATGCTGTGCCCGAACAAGGCGTAAGGCCGGTCCAGAAACGGCGCAATCGCGTCCGTCGCCTCGTCGGCCAGCTGATCCAGCCGGTAGCGCAGCGCATCGTGAAACCGCCGCCCCCGCCCCGGCGGATGCATCGGACGGACATCCACCTCGGCCGGAAGCCGCTCCTCCCAGCCCCGGAACACCGCCGCGCCGCCGCCCGCATACGGAAAGCAAAACAGGCGCAGCGCCGCATGCCGGCCCGCCGGCGCGGCGTCCACCCACGCGCCGCCCGGCGCCGGCTTCCATTCGCGGTTCATGGCGCCACCTTGCGGACAAAACCGCCGGCCTCTTTGATCGCCGCCCTCGCCTCCGGCAGCATGGGCGCCAAGGTGGCCCATGCGTGCGGTAGCCGCCGCCACACCTTGAAGTCCACCGCGACGCCGGCCGCGCTCGCCTTGCGAGCCACGCGCGCGGCGTCGTCCAGCAGCACCTCGGTGTCGCTGGCCTGGATGAACAGATCGGGCAAGCCAGCGTAATCGCCGTAGAGCGGCGAGGCGATGGGATGATCGGCCGCGGCGTCGCCAAGGTAGTAACGCGAGAAATTCCTCACCGCAACCGCGCTCAGCATCACGTCGGACGCATCGTTCGCTTCCAGAGACGCTCCGGTCGCCGCCAAATCCGTCCACGGCGAGAACAGCACCGCTCCGGCCGGCAAGGGCGCGCCCGCGTCGCGCAGCGACAGCAGCAAGGCGAGCGCCAGCCCGCCCCCCGACGAATCGCCGGCGATCACGATCCGGTCCGCCGCCACGCCCTCGTCCAGCAGCGCCTGATACGCCGCCAGCGCGTCGTCGACGGCGGCGGGGAACGGATGTTCCGGCGCAAGCCGGTAATCCAACGAAAACGCCCGCGCGTCCGCTTCCCGCGCCAGCGCGGCGGCCACGCCCCGGTGCGTGACCGGGGAGCAGAAGCAATAGCCGCCGCCGTGCAGATACAGAATGACCCGCCCGGTCGCCTCGCGCCGCTCGGCGGCCTCCGGCTCTATCCACTCGCCTCGCAACGCCTGCGCGTCCAGCTTGCGCACCCGCCATCCGCGCGGCGGCTTTGCTTCGCCGCGAGCCCATTTCGCGCTGCGCTCGCGCATTTCCTGAGCGGTCAGGCCGGGTTTGCGGGTCAGAGATTTGGCCGTTCTGCGCAACAGCCACGAAAAACATAGGTTTTGCCAACTCATTGATCAATTTCCGGTAGCAAGAAAGAGAAACGCGCCGCCACGCCCCGCGCGCGCCTCACCCGAACACCAACTTGCGATGCGCGGCGATGCCCGCCAGCGCGCCGTTGCCGATGGCCAGCGCCACGGTGCCGCCCCGATGCGTGATGTCGCCGCAAGCGAACACGCCCGGCGTGGAAGTCTCCATCGCGTCGTCGGTCCGCACATACGGCCCCAGCGGCCCCTCCTCTATCGCGCAGCCCAGTTGTTCCGCGACGGGGCTGGACAGGCGCATGCGGTTCATCGTGAACAGCCCGTCGAACGCGATCCGGCGCCCATCGACAAGTTCGACGGTGGCGCGGTCGACAATGCGCGCGATCCGGTCGCGCACGATCTCAACGCCCCGCCGCGCCAGCGCCTCGCGCTGCTCCTCGTCCGGCTCGAAGCTAGCGTCGGTCAGAAACACGGTCTGCCCCCACTCCGGCATCAACATCGCCGACAAATAGGACAAGGGCCCGCTGCCGAGCACGCCGATGCGGCCCCCATCCAGTTCGTAGCCGTGGCAGTAAGGGCAGTGGAACACGCTTTCCCCCCAGCGTTCCTCCAGACCCTCCAGTTCCGGCAGTTCGTCCACCACGCCGAAGGCGAGCACCAGCTGGCACGCCCTGTAGTGTTGCCCGGATGCGCAGATGAGCGTATAGCCGGCGTCGCTCCGCTCCGCCCGGACCACGCTGTCCTCCCGCCATTGCGCGTTAGGGTAAGCAAGCAGCTGCGCCTTGCCGTCCGCGGCGATCGCGTCCGGCGAACGTCCGTCCTGGCCGATCACGCCGTGAGATTGAGAGGCGAAGCGGTTGCGGCGCGCGCCGGCATCGATCACCAGCACGCGGCGGCGCGCGCGCGCGATCTGCAGCGCGGCGGATTGTCCGGCGTGACTGCCGCCGATCACGACGACGTCGAACAACATTGGGAAGGTTTCGGAATTCATGGGTCGAGAGTCCTTGATTGGAAATGAATGGGATGGCGCGCGGGCGGCCTTCATAGGCGGCCGCCGCCGCAAGCTTCCGCCGCGCGGTCCAGCAGCCAGCGCACGATCAACTTGGCGCGCGGCACCCGCTGGCCTTCGTCCCGGCGCCGCAGCGCCAGTTGCTGCGTGATTACCGCCAAGCGCAGCAGGCCGTAGGCGTACCAGTAGGCGGGTTCCGTGACCTCGCGTCCGGCCGCCGCCGCGTACAAATCGACCAGCGCCTCGCGCGTCGGTGCGCCCGGCGCGCAGCTCGGTCCAGGCGCGTCCAGCCGCAGCAGCGACGAGTCCCGGCTCTCTATCCAGTAAGCGAGCGCGGCGCCAAGGTCGGCCAGCGGATGGCCGACGGCGGCCAGCTCCCAATCGACGACGCCCACCACCCGCGCGGGGTCGCCCGGATCGACGAGGATGTTGTCCAGCTTGTAGTCGTTGTGCAGCCAGGCCGCGGGCGCGGTCTCGGGCATACGCTCGGTCAGCCAGTCGGCCACGGCGCTGAAGTCGGCGTCTATCGCCCCGCCCGCCTCCTCCGCGTTCCAGCGCCGCCGCCACTCGCTCAGAATGCGACGCAGATAGTCGGGGGGCCGATCGGCGGGCGCGACCTCCAGCGCATGCAGGCTCGCCAGCGTCCCGATGAAGTTTTCCGCGAGCCGGCGCACCGTGTCGGGAGCGAGCGGCCCGCAAGCCGCCGGCGCGACGCCCTCCAGCTTTTCGACCAGCAACAAGGCGGCGTCGCCGTCCTCATCAACCGCCAGCGGCCTGGGCGCGAGCCGGAACTGGCCAGCCATCCGCTCAAGGAGCGCGAAACGACGCCGCGCTTCCCGCGCGCCGCCCTCCGGCAGCCAGTAGGCAATGAGCTCGCTGTCGCCCCCTTGCACCAAAAACACTTCGCTGGCCCGGCCGCCGCCGACCCGCGTCGCGCGCGCGCCCATGCCGGAGCGGCCCAATGCCGCCATCGCCCGCTCCGCGATTCGCGCGCTCATGCCAGCTCCCGGCGGAAGCCGGCCAGCGCATGGCGCGCCACCAGCGCTTTGTGGACCTCGTCCGGGCCGTCGTAAATCCGCCCCGCTCGTTCATGCCGCCACAACACGTTGAGAATCGTGTCGCCGCTGACGCCCAGCGCGCCTTGCACCTGCAGCGCGTGATCGAGCACGGTCTGCGTTGCGCCGGCCACGAAAAATTTCGCGATCGAGATGTCGATCTGCGCGCGCTCATGACGGTTTTGCAGCCGCGTGGCCGCCTGAGTCACCAGCAGCCGCGCGGCGTCTATCGACGCGCGGCTCTCGGCGATCCAGTTCTGCACGGTCTGGCGCGAGGACAACAGCTCGCCCGCCGCCAGCTCCCGGCGGCACGCGCGCCGACACATGATGGCGAAGGCGCGCTCGCACACGCCAATCCAGCGCGCGCAATGATGCAGCCGCCCGGTGGCGAGCCGGGCCTGCAACACGACGAAGCCCTCGCCCGGCTTGCCCAGCATCGCATCCTCACCCACCCGGCAATCGTCCAGCTCCAGTTCGCCGTGGCTGGCCCAGCCGCAGCCTTCGTCGCCCATCACGCGCAGATTGCGGACATGGCGGAAGCCCGGCGCGTCGGTCGGCACAATGAAGGTACTGGTGCGCGCGTGCAGCGGCGCGGCCTCGTCGGTGACCGCCAGCACGATGGCGAAGCCCGCGCCGTCGGCGCCGGACGCGAACCATTTGCGGCCGCTCAAGTGCCAGCCACCATCCTTGTACACCGCTGTCGTTTTCAGCGAGGAGGGGTTGGATCCGGCGGACTCGGGCTCCGTCGCCGCGAAGCAGCTGCGCAGCTCGCCGCGCAGCAGCGGCTCCAGCCAGCGCCGGCGCTGCGCGGGAGTCGCGTACTCCAGCAGCACGTCGATATTGCCGGCGTCGGGCGCCTGGTAATTGACCGCGTAATGGCCCAGCGGCGAGGCGCCCAGCAGTTCGCCTACTTCCACCAGCTCAAGCAGGCTCAAGCCCAGGCCGCCGTCCGCGCGCGGCACCTGCGGCAGCCAGACGCCTTTCATCCGGTTGCTCTCGCGGATGCCGCTCATCAGCCGTTCAACGGTTTCGAAATCGCCGTTGGCGAGCGCCGCCTCCGGTTCCGCCAGCGCCGCTTCAACGGCGGCGAATGCCTTCACTCGTGTATTCATTGCTCTTCCTCGGTTTGCTTCACTGAAACGGATCGGCGCGCGGCGGCTTCCGCGGCGCGCAAAGCGGCGGCTAACCCGTTGACGAACGGGCGGCGCATGATGCCGATATGGTCGCCGGCCAGGCAAACCGCCGTCGCCGCGCCCGACGCCGCCTGACGCCAGCCGCTTATCAGCGCTTCACCGTCCCCGTCGGCGGCCACGATCACGTGTAAGGCTCCCGCATAAGGCGTCGCCGGTGTGTAATCGGTCAGCGAATGCGCAATGAAGGCGCGCACGCGCGCCGCGAATTCGGGCAGGCCGAGCGCCTCCGGCACCGCGCCCGCCTCGACCAAGCGCTCGCGCAAATGTTCGACTCTCCGCGCATCGTCCAGCGCGTCGAATTCGCCTTCGTCGAACGCCAGTTCGGCGTCGGCCAGGCGCGCGAAGCTGTTGCCGATCTCCGCGACCCAACGGCCGCCTTGCCAATCCTGTTTCCGCGACTGCGCCGCCGGCCCCGGCGGCAAACTGTCCACCACCGCGACCCAGTCCACCGCCTCGCCCTGTCCGGCCAATTGCCGGGCAACCTCAAAAGCGACCCAACCTCCAAAGGAATGACCGCCGAGACGATACGGGCCGTAAGGCTGCACCCGCCGGATGTCCGCGATCAGCGCCGTCGCCATCGCTTCCACGCTGCCGGCGTCGCCGGGCAGCGTCATGCCCCACACCGAGAAGGCATTCGGCAACTCGGCCGCGAGCGCGCGCAGATACGGCACATGGCCGCCCGCGCCAGGCGCGAAGAACAGCGGCGGCGCGTCGCCCTGCGCGGACAAGGCGACGAGCGAACCGACCCGAGCGCCGTCTTCGCCCGCGCCGTCTGTCTCAATGACGCGGGCTTGCTCGGCCACCGTTTGTGCCGTCAGCAAGCGAGCCACCACCGCTGAGTTCAGCCCAAACGCCCGGCCGGCGCGGGAGCAGATCCGCAGCATCAGCAGCGAGTCTCCGCCCAACGCCACAAAATCGCTGTCGTCGGACGGCGGTTCGCGCTTGAGCACGGCCGCCCATAGCGCCCTCAGTTCGCGTCGCAGGGCCGCGCCGCTAGGCCGCCCCGCCGCGGCCCTCCCGGCTGCGGCCGGCGTCGCGGCGGTTGAGGCCCCGCTCGGGCGCTCTCCGCCGTCCGCCCTTATCGCGCCGACGGCGCCTGCGCCCTCTACCGCGGGCTCGCCTAGCAGCGTTCGCAAGGCGTCCGCGTAGAGAGCCGCGAAGCGGTTGACGGTCGCCGTAGAGAAATACCCGCGCGACGGGACCAGCGTGATCCGCAGTGCGCGCTGCCGGCCGTCGAAGCTGCTCTGCAC
This sequence comes from Chromobacterium sp. Rain0013, assembly GCF_015291765.1. Lineage (NCBI taxonomy): Bacteria > Pseudomonadati > Pseudomonadota > Betaproteobacteria > Neisseriales > Chromobacteriaceae > Chromobacterium > Chromobacterium sp. Rain0013. Next base: position 2,029,832 of record NZ_CP031514.1, on the reverse strand, counting down.
CACCAGCGGCACATTAGTCATATCGCTCGCATAGCCGTCGGAAACCTCGATGTCGCGCACCGCTTCCTCCAGAGCGCGGAAATGCGTGAAGTTGAACAGCGCGTCGAACACCGTGCCGGCCTGTCGATGCAATTCGATCAAGGGATAGCGCCGGCGACTGAAGACTTCCAGCTCGGCCGACTGCACCGCGCGCACCAGCGCGACGGCGTCGAAGGCGCCGGCCGGAAAGTCGAAACCCAGCGGCAGACTGTTCAGGAACAGGCCCAGCACCCGATCGCCGTCAACGCCCTCGCTGCGGCCGTTGAACACCACGCCGCTGGTCACCGAGGACGCGCCTGCGATGCGCGATAAGGCGAGCAGATGGGCTGTCAGCAGCACGCTTTTCACTGATGCGCCCGCGCTCGCGGCAAGCGCTTCCAGGCCAGCCGACTGGGCCGCCGAAATGGGCACTTCGACCGGCTCCGCGTCACCGCCTGGCTCCCGCGCCAGCCGCGTGACCGGCAAGGATTGCAGACGCGCGCGCCACCAATCGCACAGCGATTCCGAACGCGCCGCCTCGCGCTCCCGCTCGACGAAATCGCGGAACCGGCTCGCGGGCGCAGCCAGCGTCAGCGGCCGGCCGGCCAGCCGCGCCGAATAGTCGGAGATCAGCTCGGAGAGCAGCAGGTTGAAACTCCAGCCGTCCAGAATCGCGTGGTGCTTGGTCACGCCGATGTGCATCGCCTCTTCGCTCAAGCGGTGCACGGCGAAGCGGATCAGCGGCGGACGCTCGACGTCGAAGCGCCGGCGCCGCTCGGCTTCGCGCCAATCTCGAATCCGCGCGTCCTGCCGCTCCGGGTCCAGGCCTCGCCAATCGCAGACCGTCAGCGGCAAAGGCACTTGACGATGCACGTACTGCAGCGGCTCCTCGTCGGCCGCGAGGTCGAAAGCGGTGCGCAGCGCCGGATGGCGTTCAAAGGCGCCGCGGAGCGCCGCCTCTAGCGCGGCAGCGTCGAATGGCAGAGCCAGACGCTGGCCGTTGACGTTGTGGTAAGCCGAGTCCTGGCCGTGCCGCATCTCGTTGGCGAGCATCGCCATCTGCATTGCGCTGAGCGGATAGGCGTCCTCGTGGACGGCATCTAGCGGCGGTGCGCTCGCGGCCGGCGGCGCCGAGTCCGCCTGCCGGACGCGCGGCGCGAGCCGCTCTATGGTCAGCGAGCGCATCAAATCGTCCAGCGAAAAATCGATGTTGACCTTGTGCGCGGCGGACAGGATCTGAATGCTCAGGATGGAGTCGCCGCCCAGCTCGAAAAAGTTGTCGGTAACGCCGATAGGCGAGCGTTTGAGCACGGACTCGAACACACCGACCAGCGCCTGCTCCACCGCGTTGCGCGGCGCTATGCGCGGACGCGCCGCGTCGGCGTCCGCCGCCAGCGCACCGGCCAGCCTGCGGCGATCCAGCTTGCCGTTGCTCGTCAGCGGAATCGCGTCCATCTCGACCACACGCGCCGGCACCGCGTGCGGCGGCAGGCGCTGGGCAAGCCAGTCCCGCAGCGCGGAACCGGACACGCGCGCCGAACCGCGCGCCACCACAAAACCCGCCAATTGGGCGTGGCCGTCTATGGTCGCGTCGTCGACCATGACCGCCGCCGCGGCGACGTCCGGATGCCCGGCCAGCGTCGCCTCCACTTCGCCCAGCTCGATGCGGAAACCGCGGATCTTGACCTGGTCGTCGATGCGGCCCAGATAGTCCAGCTCGCCGCGCGCGTCGAAGCGCCCTAGGTCTCCGCTGCGATAAAGCCGCTCGCCGGGCAGGAACGGGTCCGCGATGAAACGCTCGCGGTCGAGCTCGGGGCGATTGTGGTAACCGCGCGCCACGCCCTCCCCGCCCACGTGAATTTCGCCCGGCACGCCCGGCGGCACCGGATGCCCGGCGGCGTCAAGCAGGTAGACGCGGTAGCCCGGCAAGGGCCGGCCCACAGGGCTGCGCGACGACTGCGCGTCGCCCGGGCCCAATACGCGCTCGGTGACATGCACCGTGGTCTCGGTGATGCCGTAGAGATTGACCAGCGCCACCCCGCCCGCATCGTTCAGGCAGGCGGCGAACTGGCTGGGAATCGTCGCCTCGCCGCCAAAGAACACATAGCGCAAGCCGGCCGGCAAAGGCCGCCGCGCGTCGTCCAGCGCGCGCAGCAGTTGCTTGAAAGCGCTGGGGGTCTGGCTCAGCATCGTGACGCCCTCGCGTTCCAGCAGCGCGAGAAATTCGTCCGGCGTGCGCGAGCAGCGGTAAGGCACGATTTCCAGCCGTCCGCCATGCAGCAAGGCGCCCCAGATTTCCCATACCGAGAAATCGAAGGCATAGGAATGGAACAAGGTCCATACGTCCGACGGTCCAATGCCGTAGCTCCGGCGCGTGGCCGCGAACAAATGGTCCGCGTTGCGGTGCTCCACGCACACGCCTTTAGGCTGCCCGGTCGAACCCGAGGTGTAGATCACATAGCATAGGTCCGCGGGCGAAGTGTCTCGCGGCGGCGGCGCGTCTTCGCGCTCGTCGGGCGCCGCCGCATCCCCCATCCCGATCAGAACCCCGCCGAAGTCCCCGAAGCGATTTCGCGCCTCCTCGCCGCAGATCAGCGCGCCAGCGCCGATATCGTCCAGCATCCATGCGAGGCGTTCCGACGGATGGTCGAGATCCAGCGGCACGTAAAAGGCGCCCGCCTTCAGCACGGCCAGAATTGCGACGACGCTGTCCATGCCGCGCCCAAACGCCAGCGCGACAGGCGCGTTGCCACGCACCCCGGCCGCGTCCAGCCGCCAGGCCAGCCGGTTGGCGCGGCGATCCAGTTCCGCGTAAGTGAGCGTCTCGCCGTCGCACTTCAGCGCGACGGCGTCCGGCCGCGAGCGCGCTTGCGCCTCAAAACGGCGATGCAGGCACTGGCGCTCCGCATCGTCCGCGCGACGGGCCTCCGCGTTCCAGCGCGCGGCCAGCGCGCTGCCAGCTTCGTCGCCCAACAGCGACACCCGCGCAACGCTCAGCGCCGGGCCACCGCGTTCGAACTGGCCCAACACCCCCGCCAGCATCTCGACGACCCGCTCCGCAGACGCCGCCGAGATCCGCTGGCGGTCGAAATGCAGACGCAGGCTCAAGCGCTCGCTGGGAATCGCCACCACGGTCAGCGGGTAATTGGTCTGCTCGACCACCTCGACATCGCTCACGCCCAGTTGCTCGCGATAGCGTTTCGCATCCGCCCGCGCCGGGTAGTTCTCAAACACCACCAGGCTCTCGAACAAGGGCGCGCCGGGAGCGACTCCGCTCCAGCCCGGAATCGCGTGCAGCGGGGTATACGCATAGGCTTCGGCGTCGACGTGCTGGCGATGCAGCCGCCGCAGCCAGTCGCCCAGCGTCAGTTCAAGGTCGACGGACGCGCGCGTCGGCAGCGCGTTGACAAAGAGCCCCACCATCTGCTCGACGCCGCGCAGCGCCGCCGGCCGGCCGGACACGGTGGTCCCGAACACCACGTCGTCGCGGCCGCTCGCGCGCGCCAACAACAAAGCCCAGGCGGCCTGGATCACCGTGCTCTGCGTGAGCTCGCACTCTCGCGCCAAACGCTGCAATCCCTCGCTCGTTCGCGCGTCGAGCTCGCGTTCTATCAGACCGTGGCCGGGCGCGCGGTCCGGACGCGCGTCGTCGGCGAACGGCAGGGGCGTGGCCGAGCACACATCGCCCAGCCGCGCTCGCCAGAAAGCCTCGGCCGCGGCGCCGTCCTGTTCGTCCAACCAGCGCAGGAAGGCGCTGTACGGCTGGGGCGGCGGCAAAGCCGGAACGGCGCTGCGCCGGTAAGCGTCGTAAAAGGCGAGCGCCTCCCCCAGCACAATCTGCACCGACCAACCATCCAGCAGCAGATGGTGATAGCTCCACACGAACTCGTAGCGCTCCTCTCCGGTGCGGAATAAGGCGCAACGCATCAGCGGCGCGCGACTCAGGTGAAAACCAGGACGCCGGTCCGCGTCCCGATAGGCGGCGAGACGGCGCTGCTGCTCCTCTTGGTCAAACGCTCGCCAGTCCTCCTCCACCCACGGCAGTTCGACGTCGCGGAAGACCACCTGCACCGGCTTGGACGGGCCGTCCCACAAAAAGCTGGTGCGCAGCACGCCGTGCCGCGCGACCACCGCTTCCAGCGCGCGCCGGTAATCGGCGGCGTTGAGCGCGGCGTGGAAGGAGCAAGCCACCTGTTCGTAATAGACGCCGGACTCCGGCGCCTTCAGCGTATGAAACAGCAGGCCCTGTTGCGTCGGCGTCAACGGCAGCATGGTCTCGACTTTCGAGCGGGCTTGCTGTGCGGTATTCGATAATGTTTGGTTCATAACTGTTCGTTCAGTAGCTGTAACACTTCGTCGATATCGTTCTGGTCCAGATGAGCAAGCGGCAGGTCCGACGGCGTCAGCCCTCCAGACTCCGGCGACTGACAATGCGCCAGCACCGCGTCCAGTTCCGCGCGGAAGCCCTCCGCCAGCGCCTTGATCGCGTCTTCCCGCTGTCGCGCCGCGCTATACAGCCAGTCCACCCGCAAGCGCCCTTCGTGCACCTGCGCCACCACGTCCAACCCGTAGCGCCGCGTCATCCCCGCCCCGCGCGTCCCGCCCGGCGGCTCCCCCAACCACGTGGAGCGCGGCTCGCCGCCCTCCTCCAGCCGCCATTGGCCCAGGTAGTTGAAGCACACCGTGCGCGCATGGCCGCCCAGCGCCGACCCGCGGCCGCCGTAACGCAGCGCGTGGTAAGCCAGGCCGCCGTCCGGCACGCTCCGCATCCGCTCCTTCACCCGTTTCAGATCCCCTGACAGCTCCCCGCTCAGCGGCAGCCGCAGCGGATACAGGCTGGTGAACCAGCCCACGGTGCGCGACACGTCCACGCCCGCCAGCCCGTCACGGCCGTGCCCTTCCAGGTCCAGCACGCATTCCTCCGCGCCCGTCCATTGGCGCAAGGCCCGCGCCAGCGCGGTCACCAGCAATTCTTCCGGACGCATCCGGTAAGCCTCGCCCGCTTGCCGCAGCCAGCGTTCCGTCGTCTCCGGCTCCCACTGCAGCGAGACCCGCGACTCGGCCGCCACTGTATCCTCGGCCGCGCTGAAACCCGGCAGCGGCATGCCCGGCGCGTCCATCTCCCGCCAGTAACTCAGCGTTGAGTCCGGCAAGGTTTCCGCCCATTCCCACAGCCGCTGCGACCACGCCTGATACGACACCGTCTTGGCCGGCCATGCCGCCGCCTCGCCCCGGCTCAGCGCCGCGTAGGCACGCCACAAGTCTTCCAGCAGAATCCGCCACGACACCCCGTCCACCGAGGCATGATGCGCCAGCCACAGCAAGCGCCAGCCCTCGTCCAGCCGGTACAGCCGCGCCGCCCACAAGCTCGCGCCGCCCAAACGCAGGCTGGCTTGCAACGCGGCGGCGTCCCGCTCCAGCGCGGCCTCCGCATCGGCCAGGCCGCGCAAGTCCACGGCTTTCACTTCCACCGGTTCGCCCGCGCCGCTTTCCTGAATCCAGCGCTCTCCATCCCGCCGCCAGCCTATCCGCAGCGCGTCGTGCCGCTGCGCCACCGCCTGCAGCGCGCCGATCAGCGACTCCGCGTCGACGGCCCCGTCCAGCCCCAGATAGGCCCCCTGGTTGAACTGTTCCCAGTCCGTGCCCGGCCAGTCCAGGTACCAGGCCTGAATCGGGCCGGGCCTCACTTCGCCTACCACCTCGCCCTGCTCCGCCTGCGCGCCGGCTTCTTCCGCCGCGCAGCCTGCCGCCGCCAGTTCCGCAATCGTCGGATAGCGGAACACTTGCTGCGGGCTGAGGCGCAAGCCCCGCTCCGCCGCCCGCGACGCCATCTGAATGCTCAGGATGGAGTCGCCGCCCAGCGCGAAGAAGTTGTCCCTCACCCCCACGCGTTCCAGCCCCAGCAGGCCTTGCCAGATTTCCACCAGCGCCGCCTCGGCCTCGGTCTCCGCCGCCGCCGCCCCCGTCTCGACCACCGGATCCGGCAGACGCTTGCGGTCCACTTTGCCGTTGGCGCTCAGCGGCAAGCTGTCCAGCGCCATGATCGACGCGGGCAGCATGTAGGGCGGCAAGCGCCGCGCCAGCGCGTCGCGAACCGCGGCAAGATCCAAACTCGCGCCCGGCAGCAACAGCACATAGCCGGCGATGATTCGCCGCCCGTCTCGCTCGACCACCGAAGCCACGCCGCGCTCCACGCCCGGCGCCGCCGCTAGCGCGGCTTCGATTTCGCCGATCTCGATCCGGAAGCCGCCGATCTTGACCTGGTCGTCCACTCGTCCCAGGAATTCGAGATTGCCGTCGGCAAGAACGCGCGCGCGGTCGCCGGTCCGGTACATCCGCTCGCCCGGCACAAAGGGATTGTCGACAAAACGGTAAGCAGTGAGATCCGGCTGGCCGAGATAACCCAGCGCCACGCCCGCGCCGGCGATCCACAGATCGCCCGGCACGCCCACCGGCACCGCTTGCAGCGAGGAGGACAACACATAAAGCCGCTGCCCCGGCAGATGGCGGCCGTAGGGCACGAAGGCGGCGTCGGACGCCAGTTCCCGCGTGTCGTACCAGCACGACCAGATGGCCGCCTCGGTGGCGCCGCCCAGCGCCAGCACCTCAGGATCGGACGTCGCGGCCGCTCGGATCTGCGCGGGCAGCCCCACCGGCACGCGGTCGCCGCTCAACATCGCCAGCTTCAAGGAAGGCGGCAGCGCGCGCCCGCTTTGCCGGCACTCAAGCAGCAACAGCTCCATCACCGCCGGCACGGACTCCCATACCGTCGCCCCCTCGCGCGTCATCAGTTCCAGCCACACGGCTGGCGCGATCGTCGACGATTCCGGCGCGAGCAAGACGGCGGCGCCCGCCGCGAACGCGCCGAAGAAATCGAATACCGACAGGTCGAAACCCGCCGCCGACACGCACATCAAGCGGTCGGACGCGCCTATCTCATAGCGGCGCAGGAAGACCTCTATCGTCAGCGAGGCCGCGCGATGGGTGATCATCACGCCCTTGGGTTTGCCGGTGGACCCGGAGGTGAACATCACATAGGCCAGATCGTCGGGCGCCGCGTCCGGCAGCGCGACATCGGCCGGCGGCGTTTCGTCGATCAGGATCGCCCGCGCGGCGACGCCGTCCAACATCGGCAGATGCTCGCGCGTCGTCAGCACGTAGCCGACCGTGGCCAGCAGATCACGCAATCGTCCCGGCGGCATCGCCGGATCGGCCGGCACATAAGCGCAGCCGGCGCGCATCACGCCCGAGTACGCGGCGACCGCGCGCGCGCTCCTGGGCAGCAGCACGGCGACCGGTTCGCGCTTCGCGCCCGCCGCCGCCACGGCCCTCGCCGTGCGCAGCGTCTCGTCGGCCAGCTCCCGGTAATTCATCGCTTCGTCCACGCCGATGATCGCCGGCGCCAGCGGCGTCAGCTCGGCGTGCCGCTCTATGCCCGCGTGCAGCAGATAACCTTCGCCTACCGGCGGCGTCGCGTTCCAGTCGTGAATCAGCCGGCGCGCCTCGTCGTCGTCCACCAGGGTCAGATCGCCAAGCCGGGCATCCGGCTGTGCGGCGAGCTGGGAGAGCAGGTGCATGAAGCTCGCGCCCAAGCGGCCTATGCTCTCCTCGTCGTAACGCGAGGCGTCGAAATCGACGTAGAGCACGGTCTCCTCGCCTGGAATCAACAGGCCGACCAGCGGATAGTTGGTGCGCGTTTCGGCGGCTGCGAACTCGCTGACGTCGAAACCGGCATCGCCCCGGGCCAGCGTCCGATCCACCGGATAGTTTTCCACCACGAACAAGCTGCTCAGGAGCTCGCCGCCCTCGTAGCCCGCCCAGCGCTGGATGTCTGTGAGCGAGGCCGCCCCCAGCCTGGCCCGCTCACTCTGCTGTTCATGCAACTGCCGCAGCCATTGCGATACGCTCGCGTCGTCGTCCATGCTCACGCGCACCGGCACCGTGTTGATGAAAAGGCCGACCATCCGCTCGACGCCCGGCAAGGTCGCCGGCCGGCCGGACAAGGTGGTGCCGAACACCACGTCGCGCCCCCCGCCGGCATAGCCCAGCGTCAACGCCCAAGCGCCGGTCAGCAGGCTGGCGCGGGTCACGCCGGCCCGCCGCGCGGCGCGGTCTACCTGCTCGCGCAGCGCCGCGTCGAAGACGAAGGCGCGCCGGCCCTGGCCCTGCGCTTGAGGTCCGCGCGCCGGAGACGCGAAACCAATGGGCGTGGGCTCCTCTATGCCCTCCAGCACTTGCTTCCAGTACTCCGCCTGTTCGCGCGCGTCCCGCGCGGCCAGCCAGTTCACGAAGGGCAGAAAACGGCTGCCCGGCAGCGGAGCCGCCTCGCCCGCGCCGAGCTCGGCGTAACGGCCAAGCACCTGCTTCAGAATCAGCGGCACCGACCAGCCGTCCACCACCGCGTGGTGGTAGCTCCACAAGAAGCGCCAAGCGTCGCCGGGCTCGCGCACCAGGGTGCCGCGCAGCAAGGGCCCGCGTTCGAGATCGAAGCCGCGTTCGCGGTCAAGCTCGCGCAAGGCCGCGAAGCGGCTGGCGCAGGCGTCGGCGGACACGTCTCCCCAATCCAGCGTGTCCCAGTCCGGGTCCAGACGAGGGTGAACGATTTGGACCGCGCTCTTCAGCCCCCGCCATCGGAAGGTGGTGCGCAGCGCGGCGTGCGCCGCCGCAACATCGAACCAGGCTTGGCGGAAGCGCTCCGCATCGAAAGCCCCGCTCATTTTCCAGTGCAGTTGTTCCACGTAGAGCGGCGCGCCGTCGTCGGCAATGGAATGGAACAAAATGCCCTGCTGCAGCGACGTAAGACCGTACAGGGCCTCCAGCCGCGGATGCTCGCGCTCGATCGCGTCGATCTCGCTCTGGTCCAGATGGGCAAGCGGCAGGTCCGACGGCGTCAGCCCTCCAGACTCCGGCGACTGACAATGCGCCAGCACCGCGTCCAGTTCCGCGCGGAAGCCCTCCGCCAGCGCCTTGATCGCGTCTTCCCGCTGTCGCGCCGCGCTATACAGCCAGTCCACCCGCAAGCGCCCTTCGTGCACCTGCGCCACCACGTCCAACCCGTAGCGCCGCGTCATCCCCGCCCCGCGCGTCCCGCCCGGCGGCTCCCCCAACCACGTGGAGCGCGGCTCGCCGCCCTCCTCCAGCCGCCATTGGCCCAGGTAGTTGAAGCACACCGTGCGCGCATGGCCGCCCAGCGCCGACCCGCGGCCGCCGTAACGCAGCGCGTGGTAAGCCAGGCCGCCGTCCGGCACGCTCCGCATCCGCTCCTTCACCCGTTTCAGATCCCCTGACAGCTCCCCGCTCAGCGGCAGCCGCAGCGGATACAGGCTGGTGAACCAGCCCACGGTGCGCGACACGTCCACGCCCGCCAGCCCGTCACGGCCGTGCCCTTCCAGGTCCAGCACGCATTCCTCCGCGCCCGTCCATTGGCGCAAGGCCCGCGCCAGCGCGGTCACCAGCAATTCTTCCGGACGCATCCGGTAAGCCTCGCCCGCTTGCCGCAGCCAGCGTTCCGTCGTCTCCGGCTCCCACTGCAGCGAGACCCGCGACTCGGCCGCCACTGTATCCTCGGCCGCGCTGAAACCCGGCAGCGGCATGCCCGGCGCGTCCATCTCCCGCCAGTAACTCAGCGTTGAGTCCGGCAAGGTTTCCGCCCATTCCCACAGCCGCTGCGACCACGCCTGATACGACACCGTCTTGGCCGGCCATGCCGCCGCCTCGCCCCGGCTCAGCGCCGCGTAGGCACGCCACAAGTCTTCCAGCAGAATCCGCCACGACACCCCGTCCACCGAGGCATGATGCGCCAGCCACAGCAAGCGCCAGCCCTCGTCCAGCCGGTACAGCCGCGCCGCCCACAAGCTCGCGCCGCCCAAACGCAGGCTGGCTTGCAACGCGGCGGCGTCCCGCTCCAGCGCGGCCTCCGCATCGGCCAGGCCGCGCAAGTCCACGGCTTTCACTTCCACCGGTTCGCCCGCGCCGCTTTCCTGAATCCAGCGCTCTCCATCCCGCCGCCAGCCTATCCGCAGCGCGTCGTGCCGCTGCGCCACCGCCTGCAGCGCGCCGATCAGCGACTCCGCGTCGACGGCCCCGTCCAGCCCCAGATAGGCCCCCTGGTTGAACTGTTCCCAGTCCGTGCCCGGCCAGTCCAGGTACCAGGCCTGAATCGGGCCGGGCCTCACTTCGCCTACCACCTCGCCCTGCTCCGCCTGCGCGCCGGCTTCTTCCGCCGCGCAGCCTGCCGCCGCCAGTTCCGCAATCGTCGGATAGCGGAACACTTGCTGCGGGCTGAGGCGCAAGCCCCGCTCCGCCGCCCGCGACGCCATCTGAATGCTCAGGATGGAGTCGCCGCCCAGCGCGAAGAAGTTGTCCCTCACCCCCACGCGTTCCAGCCCCAGCAGGCCTTGCCAGATTTCCACCAGCGCCGCCTCGGCCTCGGTCTCCGCCGCCGCCGCCCCCGTCTCGACCACCGGATCCGGCAGACGCTTGCGGTCCACTTTGCCGTTGGCGGACTGCGGCAAGGCGTCCAGCCAGACCCAGACGCGCGGCACCATATAACCCGGCAGCCGCGCCTCCAGCCACGCCTGCACCGCGGCCGAATCCGCGGCCTCGCCCGAATCCGGCCGCGCCACCAGATAGCCGACCAATTGTTTCTCGTCCGCGGCGCTGCGCCGCAGCGCGACGGCGCAACCGCTCAGCCCCGGGTAGTGGCCCAGCGTCGCCTCGATCTCGCCCAGTTCTATCCGATAGCCGCGCAGCTTGATCTGCTCGTCGATCCGGCCCAAGAACTCCAATACCCCGTCGCGCCGCCAGCGCACGCGGTCGCCAGTGCGATACCAGCGTCCGCCGTCCGGCGGCGGCGCGGCGACGAAACGCTCCGCCGTCAAATCGGCGCGCCCCAGATAGCCTAGCGCGAGTCCGTCGCCGCCCGCCCACAGCTCGCCGGGCACGCCGACGGGCACCAGGCGGCCTCCCGCGTCGACCACCCGCACCTCGGTGTTGCCGATAGGCCGCCCAATCGGAATCGAGCCGCGCCGCGCGTCGCTGGCCGTCACCCGATGGCTGCAAGTAAAGGTGGTGTTTTCCGTCGGGCCGTAGCCGTTGATCAGCGCAACGCCGGGGCAGGCCTCGAGAAAAGCCCGGCAGCTGGCCACCGGCAGCGCGTCGCCGCCGGTCAGCAGTTCGCGCAGGCCGCCAAGCGCGGCCGGCTCCTCTTCCACCGCCATGCGGAACAGGTCGGCGGTCAACCACATCGTGGTGACGCCGTCGCGCGACGCCGCGTCCAGAAACGGCATGCCCGGCTCCGCGACCACCAACCGCCCGCCGTTCAACCAACATCCCCAGATTTCGAACGTTGAGGCGTCGAAACCCAGCGGAGACTGCTGCAACATCACCGTAGACGCGTCCAGCCGCGCATAGCCGCCGCCGGTCGCTAGCCTCGCCACCGCGCGGTGCGGCACCGCCACGCCCTTGGGCTGACCGGTGGACCCCGAGGTGTACATCACATAGGCCAGGCTCTCCGCCTCCGCGGGCCGCGCTTCAGACTGGAGCGGCCGCGCGACGCCGGCCTCGCAATCGGCCAGGCTCAACACCGGCCCGGCATAATCGCCGAGCCATCCGGCGTCCAAGCCGTCGGCGATGATCATCAGCGCCGGCGCGGCATCCGCCGTCATCGCGCGCAAGCGCGCGGCCGGATAAGTCGGATCAAGCGGCAAATAGGCGGCGCCCGCCTTCAGCACGGCGAGGAAGGCGGCGAGCAGCCGCGGCGAGCGCTCGCCCGCAACGCCCACCACCGCGCCCGCTTCGACGCCGGCCGCGCGCAGCGCGCCGGCCGCGCGGTCCGACCACTGATCAAGCTCCGCGTAAGTCCAGCGCACGCCGCCCTGCTCCAGCGCGACGCGTCCGGGATGGTCCGCCGCGCGCTCGCGAAACAGCCGGTCTATCGCGGCGTCGGCGCGATACGGCAGCTCATGCCGCCCCCATCCTCGCAGACGCGCCTCTTCCTCGGCGGATAATATGGGCAAGGCGCGCGCGTCCGCGTCGGGCGAGGCGAGCGCCGCGCGCAGCAGCGCCAGGTAGTGCTCGCCCAACTGGCGGATGGTGGCCGCTTCGTACAGATCGGTGTTGTACTGCCACACCGCGAAAGTGCCTCGCTCGTCGCCTTCGATCGACAGATAGAGATCGAAGCGCGCGAACGGGCTGTCCAGATCGAAGGGCACGGCCGCGCCGCTCGCGGTGCGCACCGCCGGCAGACGGACGTTCTGGAAAGCGAACACCGTCTGCGCGAACTGTTCGTGCCGGGGGCCGCCGCGCGCGCGCAGCCGCTCCACGATGGCGTCCAGCGGCACGCCCTGACGGGCGAACGCCCGCGCGCTGGCGTCGCGAGCCCGGTCCACCAGCGCGCCGAAGCTATCGCCCTCGCCCACCTCGGTGGCCAGCGCCACCAGGTTGACGAAATAGCCGGCGATCTCCTCCGCGGCCTGGAAAGGCCGGTTGGCCGCCGGCGTCAGCGTCAGCGCGCGCGCTTCGCCGGTATAACGATGTTGCAGCAGCGCGAAGGCGCTGAACAAAGTGGTGAACAGCGTGGTGTTGCGGCTGCGGGAGAACGCGGCGGCCGCGTCCATGCAATCGGCCGGAATCTCGAAGCGCTCGGTGCCGCCGCGCCCGCTCATCGCCGGCGGACGCGGGCGGTCGCCGCGTATCGCCGGCACCTCGTCCACTTCCGCCAAGTCGTCCACCCAGGCGTCCAGTTGCGCCGCGTAGTCAGGCGACGCCATCCAGCGGCGCTGCCAGGCGGAATAATCTCGATAGCTGAGGCCGGACGCCGGGGCCTCGGCCGCGTCCGGCAACGCGAGATAGGCGCTGAAATCGCGAATCAGCACGCTCATCGACCAGCGGTCGAAGATGGCGTGATGGATGGTCAGCACCAGCACGGCGGCGCGCTCGGGCGTCGAGAACAAATCGACGCGCCACATCGGCGCGCCGGCGGCAAACGGCAGCCGGGCCAAGTCGGCGGCGCGCGCGCGCAAGGCGTCGTCGCCGTCCACCGTCCACGCTTGCAGCGTGACGATCGGCTCGGGCAAAACCGTCTGTCGCGGCTCGCCGTCGCTGAAAACGGTGCGCAGGATGTCGTGCCGGCGCGCGAGCGCGGCGAAGGCGCGGGCCACAGCCTCCGCGTCCACCGCGTCCGCGAGTTCGATCGCCGCCTGTTCGTTGTACATCGCCGGATCGCCCAACCTTGTCGCCGCGACCAAACGAGCCTGCCCCGGCGACAAGGCCGCCGCGTCGCCGGCCTCGCCCGGCTGCGCCGGCGCCAGCGGCGCGGCGCGCGCGCCCTCGTCGTCGAGCACGCGCAACAGTTCCTCCTTGGCCTCGCGCAGCCGCGCGACCAGCGCGGCGTCTAGCGCGCCCTGCGGCGCTTGTACCTGAAGCTGATCGCCGCGACGGCGCAGCGTGACGCCCGCGTCGGCAAGATCGGTCATGAGCCGTGCCATGGTCATAGCGTGATTTCCTCCGTGTCGGCGCCGACGGCCGAGTGTTGTTCTGTCACCAGCTTCCGCTCCAGCTGCGCCATGACTTGATCAATCAGTTCATCCAGCGAGGAACCGTCGATCAAATGCGTGATGGCGACGGACACGCCCAGCGCGCGCTCCAATTCGTTGCGCAATTCCGCGCCGGTCAACGAGTCGACGCCCAGGTCCAGCAGCGAGGACTGACGCGGCAAGGCCGCCGGGCTGGACAGCACCGCGCGCAATTCCGCCTCTAGATAATCGGCGACCCGCGCGCGGCGCTCGCCGGCGGGGCGGCCGCGCAGTTGGTCGAAAGACAGAGTCCGCGCGCTCGCGGCCGGCGCACGGCCGACCAAGCCTTCAATCAGGCGCGGCAGATCGGGCTGCGCCGCGATCCGGTTCAGATCGATCGAGGCGGCCACCAGGTGCGGCTCGCCCGAGAACGCCTGCTCCAGCGCGGCGAAGGCCTCGCCTTCGCTCAGCGGGTTCAGACCTCCGGCGCGAATCCGTTCCGCCGTTTTCGCGTCGGCCGCGCCCATGCCCGCCGCCCAAGACCCCCAGCCGATGGACAGCGCCGGCCGCGCGCGCAAGCGTCGTCGCTGCGCGAGCGCGTCGAGATAGCCGTTGGCGGCGGCGTAGGCGGCCTGCCCGTGACGGCCCACCGCCGCGGAGATGGATGAATACAGTAGGAAGAAGTCGAGCGGTTCGCCCTCGGTCAAACGATCCAGCAAGGCCGCGCCGCCGGCCTTGGCGCTCAGGGTCGCGGCGAAGGCCGCGGCGTCCAGCGCGTCCAGCGTCGCGTCCCGCACAATGCCCGCGCAGTGCGCGACGCCGCGTATCGGCCTGCCGGCCATGGCGAGCGCGCCGCGCAAGGCGGCCTCGTCGGCAACGTCGGCCGCCGCCACGCGGACCTCGACGCCGTCGTCGCGCAAACGCGCGCAAGCGGCCTTCGCGGCATCGCCGGTTTCGCCGCCGCGGCTGATCAGCAGCAGATGGCGCGCGCCGCGACGAGCCAGCCAGCGCGCGGTCGCGAGGCCCAAGGCGCCGGTGCCGCCGGTCACCACGTAGGCGGCGTCGGCGTCCAGCGCCGGCAGCGCGGCCGCCGCGCCAACGCCCGCCCGCCGCAGCCGCGGCGCCAGCACGGTGGCGCCGCGCACCGCCAGTTGTTCTTCGGCGGCTTCATCGGCAAGCAGCGCCGCCAGTGTGTCGAAGGAGGCCGGCGAGCCGTCGATATCGATCGTGCCTCGCCAGGCTCGCCCCTGTTCGCGCCGCGCGACGCGCACGGCCGCGCTCAAGGCGGCGAGGACGGGATCGACGTCCTCCGCCGGCCCGGTCGCCGCCCCGCCGCGCGTAACCACGGCAATGGACGCCGACGACGTCGCGGCGCGCTCGCGCGCCAGCGCGCTCAGCAAGGCGCCGCGACGCGCAATGGCCTCCACCGCGTCTTCGCCCCCGGACGCGCGGTCGAAAGCAAGCACCAGGCCGGCGGAGCCCGCGTGGCGGATCGCGTCGATCTCGGCGGCCGCGATCACGCAGCGTTCGCCGGCGGCTTCCAGCGTGCGCGCCACTTCCGCGCACAAAGCCGGATCGCCGGCGACAATCCGCTCGCCCGATCGGCGCGCGCCGGCCGGCGCTTCCACCGGCTGCCAGGCGATGCGGTAAAGCGGCGACTCCGCGGTCGCGGGCCCTTCGTCAACCCAGTAAGACTGACGGTCAAAGGCATAGGCCGGCAGCCGCGCGACGCGGCGTCCGGCGCCGACCGGCGCCGGCCAGTCGACCGGCAGGCCAGCCACATAACGCCGCGCCAGCGCGTCCAGCCGCTCGGCCGGGCCGCCGCCCGCGTCGGTCTCGGGCGGCGCCGCGTCGCGGCCGAACGGCATTCCGCCGCACACGCCGCTGTGGACGGCCGCCGCCTCGCCGCGCGCAAAGCGGCCCAGTTCGCGCGCCATCTCCTCCGCGGTAGCCGCCGTCAGTGCGAGCCGATGCGGAAAATGCGAACGCGCAACGCGCGACGCGTGGCAGGCGGCCGCCCACGCCGAGGCGTCGAGTCCGGCCAGATGGTCCGCAAGCCGCGCCGCGTTGCCGCGCAGCGAGGCGTCGGATTTCGCGGAAACAACCAGCAACTGCGCGCCTTCGCCCGCGCTGGCCGCCGTTTCGCCGGCGGCCTCGCGCGGCGGCGCGACCAGCACCGCGTGCGCATTGGTGCCGCTGAAACCGAAGGAGCTGACCCCGGCGACGCAGGGCGCGTCTCCGCCGTCTATGCGTTCCGCGCCGAGCGCGAGGCGCAACGGCAGGGTGTCCCATTCAATGCCGCGGTTGGGCGTGCGCACATGCAGCGTGGCGGGCACCACGCCATGACGCACCGTCAACGCCGCCTTGATCAGCCCGGCGATTCCCGCCGCGCCTTCAAGGTGGCCGAAATTGCTCTTGATCGAGCCCAACAGCACGCGATCCGAGCGATCGCGGCCGGCAAACACGGAGGCCAGCGCCGCCGCTTCTATCGGGTCGCCCAGCGCGGTGCCGGTGCCGTGCGCCTCCACATAGTTCACCTGGGACGCGTCGATGCGCGCGGCGCGCAGAGCGGCCCGCACCAGCTCGCGCTGCGCGTGCTCGTTCGGCACCGTCAGGCCCGCGCTGCGGCCATCGTGATTGACGGCCGAGCCGGCGATCAGCGCGTCTATCGTGCGCCCGGCGGCTTCGGCGTCGGCCTGCCGCTGCAACACCACCACGCCGCAGCCCTCGCCGCGCACGAAACCGTCCGCGCCGTCGTCGAAGGAACGGCAACGGCCGCTGGGCGACAACATATGCGCCCGACACTCGGCGGCGGTGGACAGCGGCGACAACACCACATTGACGCCGCCGACGATGGCGATGTCGCACTCGCCGGCGCGCAGCGCATTGCACGCCAGGTGCACGGCGACCAGCGACGACGAGCACGCGGTGTCTATCGTCAGCGTGGGTCCGTGCAGGCCCAGCGCGTGCGACACGCGGCCCGCCAGCACGCTGGGCGCGTTGCCCGAAGCGGTGTAAAGATCGACGTCATCGGCCCGGCGGAAGCGGTGCGCGTAGTCCTGGTGCATGACGCCGGCGAACACCCCGGTGGCCGAGCCTTTCAGTTCCGCCGCCGTCATCCCGGCGCGCTCCACCGCCTCCCAAGTCACTTCAAGCAGCATGCGCTGCTGCGGATCCAGCATCGCCGCCTCGCGCGCCGAAATCCCGAAAAAGCCAGCGTCGAAGGAAGCGATATCGTCCAGAAAACTGCCGGTGCGGCAATAGATGCGGCCCTTCGCGTCCGGGTCTGCGTCGAAGTAGCGCTCGGCGTCCCAACGCTGGGCCGGCACCTCGCTCACGCCGTCCGCGCCGTCAAGCAGCCCCCGCCACAGCGCCTCCGGCGAATCGACGCCGGCGAAGCGGCAAGCCATGCCGACCACGGCGATGGGCGCGTGCCGCCGCTGCTCTGCGCCGTCCAGCTCGCGCTGCAAGCGCTCTATCTCGCGCAGCGCGTTCCGCATCAGCATAGTCGTGTCGATTTGGCTCATCGCGCGCCCTTTCTATTCAGTTCGTTCAATTTCGCGGACAGCATTTCCACGATCTCCTCCTGCGACATCGGGGCGGCGTCCGTCGGCGCGTCGATCTCGGCGGCGGGCGCGGCGGCGGGCGCCTCCGCGTCGGCCATGCCGAATACCGTCTGCGTCAGATGGTCCGCCAGCGCGGCTATGGTCGGATTCGAGAAAATCACCGTGGTCGGGATGGCCCGGCCGAAGCGCTTTTCCAGCAGTACGCGCAGATCGGTGATCAGCAAGGAATCCAGGTCGTAGTCGAACAAGGAGCGCTCGGGGTCCAGCGAGGCCAACGGCGTGCCCGTCACCAAGGCCGCGTCCTCCGCCAGCAACTGGAACAAGCGATGTCGCCGTTCGTCCGCGGGCAGCGCCAGCAGTTCGCTGACCGAGGACGTGGATCCCGCGCCCGGCTGCGCGGTGGCAATGCCGGCGAAGCGGCTGGCCGGCACATGCGGCGGCCATTGTTCGATCAAGCGCCCCCAATCGATGGGCAGCAGCACGAGATGGGCTGGTAGATCCGCCCCCAGCGCGATCTCGAAGGTGGCGCGGCCGCATTCGGCCTCGATCTGGCCGATGCCCAGCTGCGCGAGACGCCGCTTGGCGTTGGCGCTCGAACGGGCCAGCATGCCGACGTCCTGCCACGGTCCCCAGGCGATGGACAGCGCGGGCAGCCCCTGCTCGCGGCGGCGCGCCGCCAGCGCGTCGAGGTAGGCGTTCGCCATCGCGTAGGTGGATTGCCCCGGCGCGCCGAAGGCGGCCGCCGCCGAGGAGAACAGCACGAAGTGTTCCAGCGGGTAAGCCAGGGTGCGCTCATGCAGCAGCCAGGCGCCGCGAGCCTTGCCGGCCAGAGTAGCGGCCAGCGACGCCGGCGTGACGTCGCCGACCAGGCAGTCCTCCACCACGCCCGCCAGATGGCAGACGCCGCGCAACGGCGGCATGGTCGCGTCGATCTCGGCCAGCAACGCGTCGACATCCGCCTCCACCGCCACATCCGCCTGCCACACCTTCACTTCGACGCCGTCGCGGCGCAGAGCGGACAGCGTCGATTCGGCCGCGGCATCGGCCGGCCGGCGGCCGGTCAGCACCAAGGCGCGCGCGCCCAGCGCGGCCAGCCAGCTTGCAACGCGTAAGCCGAGTTCGCCCAACCCGCCCGTAATCAACCAAGTGGCGTCGGCCGAGAGCGCGAGATCGGCCCGAAGCGGCAGCGCGCGTTCATCGAAGCGCGGCGCGGTGACGGCGTCGCCCCACACGGCGACTTCGGTCTCGCGGTCAAAGCAGTCTAGGCCGCGGCGGATCGCCCGCGCGTCGCCCGCATGCAGCGCCAGCGTCTGAAGATGCGGCGTTTCCATCGCCACCGCCCGCGACAGCGCCTGCAGCGGCGCCGAGGCCGGCGCGTCCGGCGCCAGCACCACGGCGATGCGGCAAGGCCGCTCGCGTCGCGCGGCCGTGGCGAACAGTTCCAGCGCACCCGCGTAAACCGCCGGCGCCGGCGCGTCGCCGCGCGCCTCCAGCCCGCGGCAATCGACAATCAGGCCCGCCTTGTCGAAGGGAATATCATTCACCGCCGCCACCACGACGGCCTCCTTGCCTTCGTCGCGCAGCATCGCCGCCAACCCGGCCGCCGTCTGTCCCGCGCCGCTCAGGATGGCGATGGACGCCGGCAACTCGGCGGCCTCGCCGCCCGCCGCGTCGCGCCATTCCACCGCATAGCCCTCGCGCAGCGGCTCGACGCGCAGCAATTCATTGCGAGTGACCTCGCGCGACTCCAGGCCGGTCATTTCGAGCAGCACCTTGCCTGCATCGAACAGACTGGCCTGCCCCCGCTCGGCCGACGCGTGACAGCGCATCCCGGCGCCGGTCCGCCCTTGCAGCGCCAACCGCGCGATGCGCGTCGGCACAAAAGCCTTGCTGCCCTCGGGCCGCGCGGCCGCCGCCACCAGTTGCAACACCGAATCCAGAATCCCGGGATGCAATAACCAGCCCGCGTCGTCGGCGTCGGCCCGCATATCGCAAGACGCGTCGCCGTCCCCGACGACGATGTCCGACAAGCGCCGGAAGGTCGGCCCCATCACCACGCTGCGCGCGCGCAGCCAGCTATCCATCAGCTCGGTGGAGATCGCTTCTCCGCGCACCGGCTCCGACGGCGCCACGCCTGGCGCCTCGCCGGCGTCCACCCTGGCCGTGGCGTGGACGTCGGCGGACTCCAGCGTCAGCACCGTGGCTTCGAAGCCATCGCCGTCGCGCACCAGTTGCAACTGGACTTTGCGCGCCGCGTCCGGCGGAATCACCAAGGCCGCCGGGAAGCGCAAATCGCTCAACACGCAGGCGTCCGACCCCGTCAGCTCGCGCGCGCCGTCTGCGATCATCACCGCCAGCGCCGCGCCGGACACCACCACTTTGTCGTAGATCACATGGTCCTGCAGGAAGGGCAAGGCGGCCACGCTCCACTCCGCGTCGAAGAAGGTCGCGTCCAAGGCGGGCGCGTCCGTGCGTCGTCCGAGGAAGGGCGTCGCGCCCGCCGCCAGGAAACGCGGCGCGCGATCTATCCAGTGACGCTGGCGCTGGAAGGGATACGTCGGCAACGCCACCCGGTTGCCGTCGCGGTAGTGCTGCGCGAGATCCAGCGCCACGCCCGCGGTCCACAGCCGCGCCAGCGCGTCCGGAGAGGCCGGATTCAGCGACGCCATGCCGGCGCCCGTGCCCAACACCGTGTCGCCGAAGTCCAGCACCCGCTCCGCGCCGGCAGCCTCCAGCGCCTCGGCGGCGGCGGCGGCGCTAAGCGCCATCTCCGCGCGCGCCAGCTCTTCCCTTACCGCCTCCTCGCTGTCCAGCGGCAGGCCCGAAGCCGCGCTCACCCACAGCAAGGACGGCGCGACGGCACGGTCCGCGCGGCGCTGCCGCGCATCGTCAAGGCTCAGCGCGCCCGCCGCGAAAGCCGCGGCGAACACACCGTCGCCCGTCGCGCACACACTGGCCGGAACGACGCCGCTCGCTTGCCACAGCTGCACGCGGGCAAGCACCGCGTCCAGATCGCCCGCGCCGCCGAAGGCGAAGCTGACTTCCGGCGCGCGCGCCGGCGTTTCCCCCGCGATCACGCCCGCATCCGCCTCGCCGGCGGCGAAGGCGCGCAGCGCGCGTATCAGCGCCTGCCGGGATTCGGCGCGAAACGCCGCGCGCTTCTCCCAATGACGCCGCCCCAGGGCCGCCGTCAGGCAAACGTCCTCTATCCTCAGTTCGGGATGGCCTTCGAGAAAGTCCGCGTAATCCGCGCACAGCGCCGGCAAGGCCTCGCCGCGCGCCGACAACAGCAAGAGCGGCGCGACATCCGCCGTGCGCGGCGCGCGCGGCGGCGCCGCTTCGATGATCACGTGGGCGTTGGTGCCGCCGATGCCGAAGGAACTGACGCCCGCGCGCCGCAGCGGCGCATCCCAAGGCGCCGTTTTCGTCGGCAGATAGAAGCCGGCGTCGCCGCGCAACGCGTCTATCGCGCGTTCCGCGCCGACGGCGGCCGGAATCCGCCCATGCTCCACCGCCAGCGCGGCCTTGATCAGCCCGCAAGCGCCCGCCGCCGCGTTCAAATGCCCGACGTTCGCCTTCAGGGTGCCCAGCGCGCAGCGTGCGCCGGAGCGCTCGCCCAAAGCCGCGCCCAGCGCCGCCAGTTCGACCTCATCGCCGATCGCCGTGCCCGTGCCGTGCGTCTCGACATAGCCGATCGACGCTCCGTCCACCTCGCTGAACGCCAGCGCCTGGCGGATCACCTCCTGCTGTCCGCGCCCGCCGGGCGCGGTGAAGCCCACCTTGGCCGCGCCGTCGTTGTTGACCGCCCCGCCGCGAATCACCGCCATGATGGGATCGCCGTCGGCCAGCGCGTCCTCCAGGCGGCGCAACACCACCACGCCGGCGCCGTTGCCGAAGACCGTGCCGCTGCTGTCTGTGGTGAACGGACGGCAAGCGCCGTCCGCGGACAAAATGCTGCCCTCCTCGTACACATATCCCTGCCGCTGCGGCAAAGCGACGCTCACCCCGCCCGCCACCGCGAAATCGCACTGGAAGCTCAACAGCCCCTGCATCGCCTGGACCACGGCGACCAGCGAAGTCGAACACGCGGTCTGCAGCGTGATGGCCGGGCCGCCGAAGTCGAGCCGGTACGCAACCTGAGTGGCCAGATAGTCCTTGTCCACGCCCACCCATTGCTGCAGATAGCGGTTGGGCGACGCGCGGTCCAGCCGGTCGCGCACATGGTCAACGAGATAATCCACGCTGGCCGAGCCGGCCCAGACACCGACGCGCGCGCCGCGCGCCGCGCCGTGCCCTGCGCGTTCCAGCGCCTCATGCACGCATTCAAGGAAGATGCGCTGCTGCGGATCCATGGCCGCCGCCTGGGACGGCGGAATGCCGAAATAGGCGGCGTCGAACTGGTCGACGCCGTCCAGCGGACCGCCGGTGCCAACGAAGCCGGGCTGCCACAGCACCGTCTCCGGCACGCCTTCGCGGCGCGCCGCGTCCGCACCGAAGCGCTCGATCGCCACTTGGCCGTCGGCAATCATCGACCAGAACTGTTCCAGGGTGCTGACGCCGGGCAAGCGGCAACTGGCGCCGATGATCGCTACGGCGTCCACGGGTGTTGAGTGAGTCATTACAAAGCCTCCTTGCGTGCGCGTACGCGCTGTCGATAGGCGCGCGCGCCGTCGACGTCAATCATTGGGGAAAGGTCCGCGTCGCCCGAATCGGCACGCTCGGCGAGCGCCCGTATCGTGGCAAGCGAAAAGAAATCGACCAGCGGGGGAACGGCGACGCCGCGCGACGCCAACAGCGCGCGCAGCCGCACCACGTGCATCGACGTGGCGCCCGCGTCGAAGAAGCCCTGCTGGGGGTCTATCTCGACGCCGACCACTTCGGCGAACGCGGCCAGCATCGTCGCCTCCAGCGAGTCGTCGCGCCGCGCGGCCGCCGCGGGCTTCGCCGACGCGGGAGCCGGGGCCGCCAGCGCGGCGAGACGCGCGCGGTCCACCTTGCCGTTCGCCGTCAGCGGCAAAGCGTCCAACACCGTCACGTGATGCGGCTGCATATAGGCGGGCAGATGCAGAACCAGCTTGGCGCGCACGGCCGCAACGATATCTCCGTCGTAATCCGGCCGCGCGACCACATGCAGCTGGATGGCCGCCGCATTGTTGCGCCGGACCACCGAGGCCACCGCCCGCGCCAGGCAACCTGCGCGCATCGCCGCCGCTTCGATCTCGCCCAGTTCGATCCGATAGCCCTGCACCTTGACCTGCCCGTCCATCCGTCCGAGCAGCTCAAGCTCGCCGTCGGGTTGCCAGCGCGCAAGATCGCCGGTGCGGTAGAGCCTGCGCCCCTCGGCGTCGATGAAGAAACGGCGCAGGGTTTCCGCCTCGTTGCCCAGATAGGCGAGCGCGAGGCCGCGGCCGCCCAGCAGCAGTTCGCCCACCACGCCGTCCGGGCGCTCCCGGCCGTCCGGCGCGCGCACGAAACATTGCTGATTGGACAGCGGCCTGCCGTAGGGAATGGACGCCAGCGCCGCGTCCTCGGGCGCGATCGGATGCACCACCGACCAAATCGACGCCTCCGTCGCCCCGCCCAGGCTGATGGGCCGCAACGCCGGAAACGCGTCGCGCAGCCGCCCAGCCAGACCGGGCGCGATCCAGTCGCCGCTCAACAACGCCAGCCTCAGATCCGGCGAGCGCGGCGCGGCCACGTCCAGCAATAATTCGAGCACGGCCGGCACGGAATTCCAGATCGTGATCCGGCCGTCGCAGAGCGCTTGGGCCATCGCGTCGGGGTCCCGAGCCCGCTCGGGGAAAACCACCTCGCCGCCAACCGCGAGCAGACCGAAGATGTCGTAGACCGATAAGTCGAAAGCCAGCGAGGACACGCACAGCGTGCGATCCGCCGGGCCGACGGCGAAACGCTCGTTGATGTCGTCTATCGTGTTCGCCGCGGCCTCGTGCGCAATCAACACCCCCTTCGGCCGCCCAGTAGAACCGGAAGTGAAAATCACGTAGGCCGCGTCCCCGGCTTCAAGGTCCGGGGCCGGACCCGCGTCGCCGCGCGGCAGAGGCAAATCAAGACGCAACGCTTGCACCGGCAGCGTCCAGCCGCCCTCGCTCACCACCGCGTGGCGGGCGCCGGCTTCGCCGAGCAGCTCCTCGATGCGCGCGGCCGGCCAAGACGGTTCTATCGGCAGGTAGACCGCGCCCGCCATCACGATGCCCAACAGCGCAGCCACCGCCCGCGGCCCCGGCGCGACGATGGCCGCCACCACGTCGCCGCGGGCCACGCCGCTTTGCCGCAGCGCGCCGGCGATGTCCTCCGCCTGGCGCAGCAGCTCGCCGTAGCTCAGCGTCGCCGCGCCCTGCCTGACCGCGACGGCCTCCGGCGCGGTCCGCGCCTGCCGGATGATGGGCGTTTCCAGCCGGCGCGGCGCGCGCTCCGCCTCGGTGGCGTTGACGGCCTCTCGCCGCGCCGCCTGCTCCGGCGCGAGCCGGGCCACCGTCGGCCGCTCAAGGGCAGCGGCTTCAGTCGCCATCGTTTCCAGCGCGCCGAGGAAAGCGTCGAACATCGCGTCTATCATGCCCTCGGGGAACAACTGGGCGGCGAATTCCCACATCACCAGCAGCCTATCGCCGCGACGGCCGAGGACAGCGTGCAACGACACCTGCGGCGTCGGATTGGCCATATCAACCACGCGGCCAATACCGTCCAGGATGGACAGGTCGTCCGCCGGGTCGCCGGACAACAAACTGGTCAACACAACCGGCATCAATACCGGCGCGCCGTTGCGGCGGCTCAACTCGCGCAGGATAGACACGCCGGAGCACCACGGGGCGTCCAGATCCGCCCACACTTGCCGCTGCACCTCCCGGGCGAACGCGGCAAACGACTCATGGCGCTCGCTCAGCGACAGCAAAGCGTTGCTGGTGTAATCGCCTATCGCCTGTCCGGCCTGCTCCGCCCGCGTGTTGCAAGTCACATTGAGCGTGAACGCATGCGCCGCCGTCCACAGCCGCAAGGTGTCGGCGAAGGCGGCGATGCACAGCGAAGTCAGCGTGACCCCAAGCCCCTGCGCGCGCGCCGCCAACGCGGCGGACAGGGCGGCGGGCAATTCACGGCGGCGGCCGGCGAAGCGCGGTTCGGCCACGTCGGCCAGCGCCATCTTCATCGGCAATTCAGGCGCGGGCGCGATGGCTTCCACCCGACGCAACCAAGCCTCGCGCTGCTCGCCGGTCGGCGTCGCCAGCGTCATCGGCGTGATCAGTTGCGCGGGAACATCGCCGGCCGCTCCGCGCGCCAGTTCGGCCATCAGTTGCAGAAAGCTGCGCAGATCGCCGGCCAACAAGCCAAGCCGCATGTGCAGGATGGCCGTGCTGTCCGTCAGGCGGGTCACCGCCGCGACCACGGGCGGCCCGTCGCGCTCGGCCAGGCTCGCGCGCGTCGCCTCCAGACGTTCGGCGGCCTCCGCCGCATCGAGTCCGCGCAAATCCTGCGGCGGCAACAAGGGGTCGTAAGCGAGCGCGTCGAACACCCCGCGCCCGTCGGCGCCCACTATCATCCGCAAAGACGGATGGCGCGCGACCAGGCTCGCGAGACGCCGGCCCAGTTCCGGCGCGCGCGCGGCGTCGATCTCGAAGTCCACTCGGATGTGCGGCGACACGCTGCCCAGCGGCACGCCGCCCTGCTGGCCAATCCAATAAGCTTGCTGCATCTCGGACAGCTCGAACGGCTCTCCCGCCGCATAGCCGCGAACCGAAACAGGCGCAGCGCTTCCATCATGCCGGGCTCTGGCGGCAACGATCTCGCGCCTCAGTTGCTCGGCCGAGAGCGCGAACAGCGTCGCGAACGACAATTCCACGCCGTGGCGCGCCCGCGCCATGGCGGCAAGCCGCGCGGCCGACAGCGAATCCAGCCCCAGATCGATCAGCCTGGCGTCGGGCGTCGCCGCCGCGCCGGGCACAAAACTCGAGATCTCGGCGAGAATCGCATCGTCGCTCATGTCGGCGGCGTCATCGGCGATGATGCTCAGTTCACCGCGCAGCAGCGCGTCGCGGGTGGCGCTGCGCCGGGTTTTGCCGCTGGACGTGCGCAGGATGCTGCCGCGCCGCAGCAGCGCGACGCGCGCCGGCGCCACGCCGTGTTCCCGCGCAAGCGCCGCGCGAATCACCGGCAGAATCTCGCGGGCATCCGCCTCCTCGCAGCCGCCGCGCACCTCCGCGCCGATCAAAACCCCTTCGCCCTCCTCCCCGTCGACGGCGGCGGCGAATACGCGCCCCATTCGAATGGACGGGTGGCAGGCCGACACGGTGTCTTCGAGATCGTGGCTGTAAAAATTCCGCCCGCCGACAATGATCAAATCCTTCAGCCGGCTGGTCACGAACAGATCGCCGTCGTACAGAAAACCAAGATCGCCGGTTCTCAACCAGACGCCGTCGTCATCGGCCAGCCTCGCGCCGAAGATCTCGCGCGATTCCTCAGGGCGGCGCCAGTAGCTGTCGGCAACCGTGCTTCCAGACACCCAGATTTCGCCCACGACATCCGCCGCGCACGGCTCGCGCGCGTCCGGATCGACAATCCGGACGCGCGTATCGATCAGACTCGAACCGCAGGCCGCCAACTCAACCCCGTCCGCCTCTGGCGACACCCGGCCTCGCGCCAGCGCGTCTCGCCCGAAGCGCACGCCGCGCGTGCCCTCGCCGCATCGGCCAGCGGTCACTTTCAGCGTAGCCTCGGCCAGGCCGTAGCCCGGCGCCACCACGGACGGTTTCAGTCCAAACGGCGCGAAGGCCGCCTCGAAACGGCGCACTGTGTCGCAGCGCACGTGTTCCGCGCCGTTCAACGCGTAACGCAGCGACGACAGATCGGTCCCCGGCGCGAGATCCGCCGCGCGGTCCGCGCACAAGGCATAGGCGAAATTCGGCGCGGCGGTGTGGGTGCCCCGCCGCGCCTCGATGGCGCGCAGCCAGGACATGGGCTGGGCGACGAATTTCTCCGGCGCCATCAAATAGGCGGGAAAACCGCATTGCAAGGGAGTGAGAATGCCGTACACCAGGCCCATATCGTGAAAATACGGCAGCCAACTGATCATCACGCTGTCCGCGTCGTGCATCGCGCCGCGATCAAGATCCTCTATCGTCGCCCACAGCCCGGTCTGCGTGACCACGACACCCTGCGGCGTGCGCGTGGACCCCGAGGTGTACTGAAGCAAAACCGGACTGCCTTCGCCGGCGGCACGCAAAAAGGGCGCGGCGCCCTCGGTTTCGTCCGTGCGCATCCAGCGCAGGTCAGGCAAGGCGTCTCGCGCCTCAGCCGTCAGCGCGATGACCGCGCCGCAGTCCTCTGCGATCGCAAGCATCGTGTCCCGGCCGTGACGCGGCGCCACCGGCACGGGAATCACGCCGGCCAGGCAGCAGCCAAAGAAAGCCGGAAGGAAATCGAGAGGTTCCTGATAGACCAGCATCACCCGGTCGCCGGTCTCGGTCGCTTGCGCCAGACGCGCGGCGATGCCGGACGCCCGTTCGCACAGCCCCGCATAGCTGAGCGCGATGTTTTTCACCGGATCGGCCGACGCGTAGGCGAGACGATCGGGACTCGCCTCCGCCCGCCACAGCAACTGCCGGGCGATGCTCAGCGCTTCGCGATGCGGAAAAGCATGATGAGGTCCGAACTTGTCCGCGGCGGATATGCGCCGCGATGCGACATCGGAAGAGGAATACATTGCAAGACCTCCATGTATCGACAACTGCTCCGGGAATGCGCGGCGAGCGCCCATCGAAATAAGCCCGTGCGGCCTAAGTCGAATCGTCGCTTCGCCCTCACTGGGCCGACTTTCGCCGTCACCCTGCCGCTCGTTCAGCCACGGCGAATGCCGCGATGATCGCGAGGACTTTGAATACAGGCCGGGCCGTAGCCCGCCCCATTCAAGAAGCAGTCATGCTGTTTTGATATATTCCGACCTGTCGAAACCATGTCCTCGACAGGTTGGAGAGGATCATCCCTTCGTTTTCACGTAAGGATGCGTGACGCGTGCGCGGCGGTTTGCCCAAGCAGCGTTTGAATCAAGAGAATAGGATTTACAGTGTGTCTCATGCGCCGTAATCGGACTTTCTTTTGAGATGATTCGATATCATTTCAGCGATCAAATCATTGCGAATCAGCATTGCTTTAATAATTTGCATGGCTATTTTTCCGTGTAGCCCAAATCAGAAAAACGCAATGAATATTGATGCTCAAATTGTTTTCGTGTAGATTTATTTGATCGCTTTAATTCAAAAAATCCCATATGGGAAGAATGAAGCGTCAGCACTATACTGAAAGACCTCTAGGAAAAGCATCCCCCGAACTGCCAGTTACCACTTCAGCCGATTTACGGCTTGTATTTTTTGAAATACAGATTTTCGCGGCGATATCAAAGATTTAAGCGCTGCGAACTGGACCGACAAAAACATGATCCGGGTCGATGAATTCAACTCCAATCGACATGACAATTACGGCATAAATCACCGGCAGTTGTTTAATTAATTGATCCAATACCGGCAAATTCTTAATTAAAGAAAATAAATATAAGAATGATGCCTAGTAGCGAAACATCCACCACAATTGACAAAAGCATAAAGTTTGCATCAAAAACAATGTGTTTGGCATATTCAATTTTCTTAATAATGCAGGAGGCCGGTCGATCGCATCGGCCATCTTCTCTGCCTCAGGACAAGGGGAAGCGCTTAGAACCGCTAACGAATCCTCGCAGAGAACCTGAGCCAAGGCGCGCCGACGCAGGCAGTGCAAGTCGTACGGCAAGGAGGCGCAACGCAGGATCAGGGGGTTGGTTAGCGGCTCCTAGCGCCAACTTGGCTTGAGACACGGAAAGGATGCTCCGACACGCCGCAGGAGATAGAGGAAAAGAAGAAGGGGAAAACGATGCCTTCGTTGAGGGCCGGGAAGATGAAGAGAAGCGCCGCCCCATGAGCAAGGCCGGCGCTATTTTTTATGACGCATGGCGGCGAGCGCCCCTCCCCGCGCTGACGCGCTAGCCCAGGACGGGCTGCGCGCGGACTTTGAACCGCTGCTTACTCCGCGGCGGCCTGGGCGCGCAGCAAAGCCGCTAGTCTGGCGATGCCTATCTCGATGCGCTCTGGAGAAGCATGGCTGAAATTCAGGCGCATATAGCCGAGGTTCTGTTCCGGCTCCGGAAAGAATGCTTCGCCCGGCATGAAGGCGACATTCTGCTGCAAAGCCAGCGGCAGCAGCTTGCGGGTATCCCTGAGTTGCTTCAGCTTGAGCCAGAAAAACAACCCGCCTTGCGGCAGCTGCCAATCGGCCAAATCCGCGAAATGCCGCTGCAGCGAAGCCTGCATCGCGTCGCGTCCGACGCGATACACCTCGCGCAGCCCCAGCAAACGTTGTTCATAGCCGGGATCCCGCAACTGGCGGGCAATGAACCACTGCGCCGGACGGTTGGTGTGCAGATCGGTCGCCTGCTTCAGACGCATCAAATAGGGGTACAGCTCCGGCGAGGCAATCAGGAAACCGACGCGCAAGCCGGGTGCCAGGGTTTTGGAAAAGGAACCGGAATAAATCCAAGGCGCGTTCTTCAAATGGCTGACCAACGGCGCCGGCGCCTCGCCGTCGTAACTGAGGGCGCGGTAAGGATCGTCTTCGATCAAGGGCACTCCGGCGGCGTCGATGGCGGCCGCCAGCGCTTGCCGGTCTTCGGCGCTGTAACAGCTGCCCGCCGGGTTCTGAAAACTGGGAATCAGGTAACAGCAGCGCGGCCGCGCCTGTTCCAACGCAGCGGCCAAGGCCTGCGGCTCCAGCCTACCGTCCCGTTGTCCCACCGCGTGAACACGTGCGCCGAAGAGCTTGAAAGCCTGCAAGGCGGCTAGATAAGTCGGCCCTTCGGTCACAACCGGCGTGCCGGGATCGATGAATAGCTTGGCGCACAAATCGATGCTCTGCTGCGAACCAGACAGCACCAACACCTGCTCAGCCTCGCAACTTATGCCCATGCGCCGCGCCTGCTCCGCGATCAGCTCGCGCAACTCCGGCTCCCCTTCGCTGGCCCCGTACTGCGCCATGGCCGCCGGCATCCCGGTAAAATCCAAGGGCGGCAGGCACTGGCTGGCCGGCAGGCCGCCGGCGAAAGAGATCATCTGCGGCTGTTGCGCCGCCGCCAGTATTTCCCGGATCAGCGAGCCGCTGAGCCGTTCGATGCGCTCTGAAAACATGGTACTCTGCATAGGCTTGTCCGCAGCTTTCTTACTAATGTCAATAATATTGACTCAATCTACCGATCACAGCAGGTTCCGTCAACATGGCTGACCTATCTCCATCCGATGACATGCGCGCCGCCATGGAAGCCTTCTTCCATGCCTACAAAGCTTTCACCGATAAACCGGATGAAATGCTGGCCAAACGCGGCCTGGCTCGCGTGCACCACCGCATCCTTTTCTTCGTCGCCCGCTACCCCGGTTTATCGGTCAAGGATTTGCTGGCCGCGCTGGGCGTGACCAAGCAGGCCATCAACATGCCTCTGCGCCAACTGCTGGAAATGGCGCTGGTGCAAAGCGTGGCCGCGCAGCACGACAAGCGGGTCAAGCAACTGACGCTGACCCCGGAAGGACGCAAGCTGGAGGAAGCCCTTCACCGCGAGCAACTGAAATTGCTGCAAGCGGCGTTTGGGCAAACCGGCAAGCCTGCCACCGCCGGCTGGATGCAGATCAACCGCACCCTGGCCGCGCAATCGCGACCTGACGACGCGCCTCCGCGCGGCAAAACTTGACCCTGTAGCCGCTTCATGGTTTGCAATGCGCTGGCGAGGCCGAGCCTGCGCATTTCCCTGACCCACCGCGCCGCTCCGGCGCGCCAAGGAGCACGCCATGAATTGTCCCAGTTGCCAAGTCACCCTGCTGATGGGCGAGCGTCTGTCCGTCGCCATCGATTACTGCCCGCAGTGCCGCGGAGTCTGGCTGGCTCCCGGCCAGCTTGAGCGCTTATTGCAAACCCAAACTCCCGCCCCCTCGGCGGCCCCCGCCGCCTACGCCCCGTCCGCGCATGGTCGCGGCCATGACGACGAGCGCCGCCGCGGGGGTCACCACGGCGGCAAACACGGCTGGCTGCGCAAGCTATTGGACTGATTCCGCTCCGCCAAATAAGAAAACGGCCCGGACTGATGTCCGGGCCGTTCTCCCTCGCGTTTGCGAAAATCTCAGTCTATGCGCTCGTAGCGCACTTCCAGCACCTCGATGTCTTCATCGCCATCCGGCCCGCGGAACAACACCGAGTCGCCCTCGCGCGCCTTCAACAGCGTCCGCGCGATCGGCGAGATCCAACTGATATGGCCGCGCGCCAAATCGATCTCGTCGACCCCGACGATGCGCAACAATTGCTCGCTGCCGTCGCCGCGTTCAATCAGCACGGTGGCGGAGAAAAACACTTGGTCGGTCGCCTCCCGGGTTTCCGGATCCACCACTTCGGCGATTTCCAGACGCTTGGTCAGAAAGCGGATGCGGCGGTCTATCTCGCGCAGGCGGCGCTTGCCGTACAGATAGTCGCCATTCTCCGAACGGTCGCCGTTGCTGGCTGCCCAGTTCACAACCTGCACCATCTCCGGCCGCTCGCGGTTGACCAGGTGATAAAGCTCATCCTTCAAGCGCTGCCAGCCGCCGGGCGTAATGTAGTTCTTAGTGGAGGCGGGCAAGCGCCGCTCAGCCGGAAGATCCTCTTCCGCCTCGTCGTTTTCCTTGGTAAACGCCTTGCTCATCTTCGTCCATCCATCCATGAAAAACGCCAGCCTCAACGGCCGGCGGCGGGTTCCAACAAGGCTAGGCAATGCGGCAGCAAGCCCTTGGGCTTCAGCTTGACCCGCCGCAGCTGCTCGCGGTCCAGCCACTCAAGCTCGTAAAGATTGTCGGGCCCCATCTTGGCCAACTCCGGCCCGCCAAGTCTAAGCTCCCCGGCGTGGCTGGCGGCCAGGAACACATGCTCGACCCTGTCCTTGGCGTCCAACACGCACAGCATGCCGCCCAAACGAACGTTGAGCCCGGTTTCCTCGCGCGTCTCGCGCACGCAGGCAATGGCGGCCGTCTCGCGCCGCTTGATGCCGCCGCCCGGCAAAACATAATAGTCCTTGCCGGGTTTGACGCGATGCATCAGCAAAATGCGCCCACCGTCGACGATGGCGATGGCGGCGCGCTGACGCTTGCCTATCGCCGGCGGAGCCGGCTCAACCGCCGGCGCCGCGCCGCGCAAACGCGACCAGGCGCGGGCAGCCAGGCTCCACAACATGGCGCGCACGCTCAGCGGTGCGCCTTGGCCGAGGCCTTCTTGACCGGCGCCGCCTTCTTGCCGCCGGTGACGGTCAGATTGGACCACTTCATCACCGCGGCCACTTCAGCGGAGTTCAGCTCGTAAAACTGACCGCGCTTCAAGCGCGGAGGCAAACCGATATTACCGAAGCGCACGCGGATCAGCCGGCTGACCGTCAAGCCGAAGTGCTCGAACATGCGACGCACTTCGCGATTGCGGCCTTCCTTGATCACCACGTTGAACCATTGGTTGGCTGCCTCTTCCGGGCCGCCTTTCTGGAAGACGCGGTCAAAACGCGCTTCGCCGTCTTCCAGTTCCACGCCGGCGACCATCTGCTTCATGATTTCCGGCGTCAGCTCGCCCAACACGCGCACCGAGTACTCGCGCTCCACTTCGAAGCTGGGGTGCATCATGCGGTTGGCCAGTTCGCCGCTGGTGGTGATCAGCAACAGACCCGAAGTATTGACGTCCAGACGGCCTATCGCCACCCAGCGGCTGGACTTGGCCTGCGGCAAACGGTCGAACACAGTAACGCGGCCTTCCGGATCGTCACGGCTGACGATTTCGCCTTCTTCCTTGTGATACATGATCACGCGCGGCAGACGGTCCGGCCATTTCAACTTGATCTGGTCGCCCTTCACCATCACGCGGTCGCGCGGACCGACGCGGTCGCCCAGGCTGGCTTTCTTGCCGTTGACGGTGACCTGGCCGGCTTCGATCCATTCTTCCATCTCGCGACGCGAGCCGACGCCGGACGCCGCCAGCGCTTTTTGCAGTCGCACCGGTTCGATATCGTCCAGATCCACGCGGACTTCGCGCAAACGCTTGGCCTTGTCCTTGATGTCTTGGTTGGGGCTGCGCAAACGCAGTTTCTTGGCTTTTTGCACCAGTTGCTTGCCGCCGTCGGGCTTGCCCTGACGCGGCGGCGCGCCGTTCTTGCCCGCGGCCGGCTGGCCGGCCGGCGCGGCGGCGTTTTTGTTGCCGAAGCGGCGTTCGTGATCCAGCGCCACATTGCCGTTGACGTCCCCGTTGCTGTCGCGCTGGTAGACCGGTTTGTTGCGGCCTTGCGCTTGCTGCATCCTTTGCTGTTCCTGCTCGCGGCGGCTCAGCTTGAACAGCGGCGTGCCCTCGTGCATCAGCGGGTTGCCGTAGGCGTCGCGCGGGGTGCGGCCGCCCTGGCCGCCGCTGCGGCCTTTGCCGCCGGGCTGGCCCTGACGGCCGCTGGGATCCGCCGCCTGGCCGTTGCGGCTCTTGATCATGCCGCCTGGGGTCTTGCCGCGCGGCTGAACGCCGCCGTTGGCCGGCTGGCGCGGTTGGGAAGTTTCGCGACCTTTGACACGCGCCACCGGCTGGCGGGCGTGATTGCGTTGTCCTTTAGACATATGTGCTTTGCTCTTTCCGTGCGAGCAACCTGCAGAATGTCGATGTTATTCTGCGATGGGCTCGAAATTATCCGCCTCATCGTCGAGGGGGATGTCGTCTGTGGCCGCTGCCGGGCCTTGATCCCGAGGCGCCGCCTCGGGCACTACCAGGCTTCCCAGCTCCGCCAATGGCGGCAGATCCTTGAGCGAGACAAAGCCCAAGTCGTCCAGGAATTTTCGGGTAGTGGCATATAAGCCCGGCCTGCCGGGTACGTCCTTGTGGCCGATGACTTCGATCCAGCCGCGTTCCAGCAGAGTCTGCATCACGCCGGTGGACACCGATACGCCGCGTATCGCTTCGATATCGCCACGGGTCACAGGTTGTTTGTAGGCGATGATCGCCAAGGTTTCCATTACCGCGCGCGAGTAACGCGGCGGCTTTTCCGGGTTCAAGCGGTTCAAGTATGGCGTGAACTCCGCTCGGGCGCGAAAGCGCCATCCCGACGCCAATTTGACCAGTTCGACGCCCTTGCCTCTCCAGTCGCTCTGGATATCGTCGAGGATGTCGTTGATCAACGCGGCTTTCACCTCTTCGGTGAACAGCTTTTTGAGCATGGCAACCGACAGAGGTTCCTGCGCGGTCAGTAACGCCGTCTCCAGCACGATCTTCAGGTATTTTAGGTCGGTGATGGTGGACATTGAGCCGTGAAGCCGAAACACGTTTGCGCAGGAAACCGGACATTCTACATGAACTCTCCGTCCGGAGCTAAATTAATCCTTCCGCCATGTCGTCCCAAGCCGCCAGCGCGGTCAGGCTGTAACGCCGGAACGCTCGCCCTCCGTTCTCCATCGTTTCCAGCAACTGGCCGCCGCAGGCTTCCACCGTGCGCACCGCGGCAGGCCGGTCCGCCGGGCAAACCAACACCCAATTCCCATGCGCGGGCTTCTCGCCCAGCGTCTGCACATATTGCAACAGCACCCGGCCGTAACCATGGCCTCGCCAAGCCGGCAGCACTTCGAAAGCAATATGGCCGATGCGCTCCACAATCAACGCGTTGTCGGCCAGCCGCTGTCGGATCGCGCCGATGATCTCGGTACGGCCGTTGATCAGAAACCAGGTGCGGCACGGCACCCAGCCTTCGGGCAGCGCTCGCCCTTCGGCGTGTTGCAGCAATTGTCCAAGCCAGGCGTCCGGGTCCGTGCCGGCGCGACGATAATAATCCAGCCCTTCCTCATGACAGGCCAGGAAAAAAGGGCGATAGGCTGGCAGATGTTTCTGGTCGGCCGCTTCAATGTGCATGGCATGCTCTCGCAATGGATACCTGTATCCTAATCGCTGCCGCGCCAACATCAAGTGCAAATCGGCGCGCGCCCACTTTCAGAACCTGTTCAAAGTCTGCTGCGCTTCGTGGAGCGCTGCATGGAGAGTGCAAGCTCAAAATGCTCATGTACCCCTCGGACACTCCGCTTTTTCGCTCGTTTTCGCCCTGTCTCGCCCTGTCTCGCCCTGGCTCGCAAGACTTTGAACAGGCTCTCAGACCAGCGCTATCCTCACGTAAATGGGCTGATACGGCGCCTCCTGACTGACCTTGACCAAGCCCTCCTTGACCAGCTCCAGCACCGCGATGAAGTTGACCACCAGGTGGGCAACGCCCTTGTCCGCGTCGAACAGCTCCTCGAAAGGCACGTACTCGCGGCCGTCCAGGTAGCGCAGAATCCAGCTCATCTGCTCGCGCACCGACAATTCATCCTTCTCCACCTTATGGTGGCGGTGGTGGCGCGCGCGCGACAGAATCGCCATCCACGCTTGGCGCAGATCCGCCGGGCTGACGTCGGGCAGCCGCTGCTCGGCAGACTGTTCGATCAAGACCGCCAGCCAGGCGAAGTCGCGATCGGCCTGCGGCAACTTGTCCAGCTCCAGCCCCGCCAGCTTCATCTGCTCGTACTCCAGCAAGCGGCGCACCAGTTCGGCGCGCGGATCATCCGGCTCGCCCTCCTCGTCCAACTGGGGCCGGGGCAGCAGCAAGCGCGACTTGATCTCGATCAGCAGCGCCGCCATCAGCAGATATTCGGCGGCCAGTTCCAAACGCCCGTCGCGCATCGCATCGATATAGGCCATGTACTGGACCGTGATGTCCGCCATTGGAATATTCAACACATCCAGGTTCTGTTTGCGGATCAGATAAAGCAGCAGGTCCAGCGGTCCTTCGAAACTATCCAGGATCACTTGCAGCGCGTCCGGCGGGATGAACAAATCCTGCGGCACTTCCAGCACAGGCTGGCCGAACACGTGCGCAATCGGCACGCTGGGGGGCAATTCCGGCGCGGTCAGCTGAAAATCGTCGGCCGAAGATCCGGCCTCGGGAAGGGGGGGCTTGCTCATGGCGGCAAGGATACCAGCACTGGCCGGCTGCGTGGCGGAACTTGTCCGCCGCCCTACCCGCCGTTCAAGCCTGCGCGTCGGCGGGCAGCAGCTCGTCTATCTTGATCTCCACGAATTGATAATGCGCGGTCTGCTGCAATAAGCGCACCGCGCGCACCCGACATTCGCCATCGGCGCCCCGCAGATGAAACGGCCGTAAAGCCTGATATAAACGGCCCGGCAACACCAAAATGCCGGAATGGCGGAAATGCCGCTCGGCCTGCATGCGCAACGCCGGCTCGAAGCCTCCCGCCGCGTGGCTGGTGACCGCGGCGACTTCAACCGCCTGCGGCCGTTTGCCGATGAACTCGACCCCGCACTCGGTCTGCATGTCCTCGCCCTCGAAGCTGACCCAGCGCACCAGGCCCAATTGCCAGCCGAAACCGCGGCGGCGCAACATGACCACCTCGCCGGCGCGCAACGGTTGTTGCAAGGACTCTCCCTGCAGCAACAGGCCGGAAGCGCTGAGATTGCTGATCTGCAAACGGCAGGGCTCCAACTCTCCGTCAGCCGGCTCGCCGGCGGCCAGCCGCCAGCAACGCGGCAACAAGCTGACCAGTTCGACGGTTTCGACACTGAGCCGGCGCAACCTGACGTGCCGCCGACGAGGCGGCGCCCCCCACTCCTGACGCAAACGCGCCAGCAACCAAGCTTCGTGGCCGCCGTCCAACCCCTGTCGCTGGCGCTGGCGGCTCAATTCATCCAGGCGTTCCAGCAAACGACCGGCGTCCAGTCGCCACCACACGCCGTCGCCGTCCAGATCCAGCTCGGCGCAGAAGCGCGCCGGCCGGTCGGCGTCGGCGCGGAAAGCGAGCGCGCCGTCGTCCCCCAGCGGCTGATCCAACTGCTCCACGCGCAGCAAGCCGGCATGCTGCTCCAGCCATTGCAGCAGCAAGGCGATCTTGGCCGTCTCCAGCCGGTTGCTGGCGGTCAAACCCAACAACATCAGCCGGCGGTAGCTAAGCCCAGGCGCCGCCACGCCCCCCGCCGCCTGCCGCCCCTCCCAGCCCTGGGCCAGCGCGTAGGCGTACAAACGGTGGCAATCGCGCCAGAAGCCCTTGTGCAACGGCGCGTAGCTGCGCGCGTGCAGCGCCAGCAAATCGTAGCCGCTCGCCAACGCCAGTTGCAGGGCCTCCAACCGCGGACGAGAACTGGAAAAACGGCCGGCTTCCTGCGCGCTGAATGCCTGAGCCAGCAGCTTGCACTGCTCATGCCATTGCCGCAGCAATTGGCGGGCCGATTGCAATGCGGCGCGCGCCTCCGGGGTGCAGGACAATTCCTGCCGCGCCGCCGCGCGCTCCAGCCTGGCAACCAGCGCGGCCAACGGCGCACGCAGCGCCTGCAGCAGTTGCAAGCGTTCCGCTGGCGCCAAGGCCAAGCGCAGCCATTGCCCCAACCACTGACTGGCCTTGTCCGCGGCAAGGGTGGCCGGCTGCGTCGCCAGCGCCTCCAATTGCGCCTGGATCGCCTTGAGGTCCAGTGCCGCCCAGGGGCCTTCCGGCAGAGCGTGAATCAGCGACAGTTCCATCATGACTAAGTCATAGCTAGAGAGAAGCCGCCGATGATACCCCCAGCCATGATTTTTGGCGCGGCATTATTGCCAGCGTAAAAAAAATGCCCCGCGCGCGGCGGGGCATTCCGATGGGGACGACGTTCGGCTTAAGCCGACAGTTCCAACATCAGCTTGTTGATGCGCTTGACGAAGGCCGCCGGATCCTCCAGCTTGCCGCCTTCGGCCAGCAAGGCCTGATCGTACAGCACCTGGGCCAGATCGCTGGCGCGGGCCTCGTCGGCCTCGTCGGCCAGTTTTTTCACCAGCACGTGCTCGGGGTTGATCTCCAGCGTGGGCTTGCTAGCCTCCACTTTCTGCCCCGCCGCTTTCAACATGCGCTCCAAGTGGGCGCTCATATCATGCTCGCCGGCTACCAGGCAGGCCGGGCTCTCGGTCAGGCGGGCGGTGGCGCGCACGTCCTTGACCCGGTCGGCCAAGGCTTTCTGCACTTTCTCCACCACCGGCTTGGCGCTTTCCTCCACCTGCTTTTGCGCTTCCTTGTCGGCTTCGTCTTCCAGCGCACCCAAATCCAGCGCGCCCTTGGCCACGGACTGCAGCGCCTTGCCGTCGAACTCGAACAGCGAGCCCACCACCCACTCGTCTACGCGATCGGTCAGCAACAGCACCTCGACGCCCTTCTTCTTGAACACTTCCAGGTGCGGGCTGTTCTTGGCCGCGGCCAGGGTATCGGCGGTGATGTAGTAGATCTTGTCCTGGCCTTCCTTCATCCGGGCGACGTAGTCGCTCAGCGTCACCGTCGGCTCAGCGCCTTCGGACGCGGTGGAGACGAAACGCAGCAGCTTGGCGATGCGTTCCTTGTTGGCCATATCCTCGCCGACGCCCTCTTTCAGTACTTGGCCGAACTCTTGCCAGAACTCGGCGTATTTTTCCGGCTGATTGGCGGCAAGGTCTTCCAGCAGGCCCAGCACTTTCTTGACGCAGCCGTTGCGGATGGCGTCGATGTCCTTGCTTTCTTGCAGGATCTCGCGCGACACGTTCAGCGGCAGGTCGTTGCTGTCTATCACCCCGCGCACGAAGCGCAGGTAGTGCGGCATCAGCTTCTCGGTGTCTTCCATGATGAAGACGCGGCGCACGTAGAGTTTGACGCCCTGTTTGCGCTCGCGATCGAACAAGTCGAAGGGCGCGCGCGACGGGATGTACAACAGCTCGGTGTATTCCTGGCGGCCCTCGACGCGAGCGTGGCTCCAGGCCAGCGGGTCGGTGAAGTCGTGAGCCACATGCTTGTAGAACTCCTTGTACTGCTCTTCGCTGATCTCGCTCTTGCCGCGGGTCCACAGCGCGGAAGCGGAGTTCACGGCTTCCATCTCGTCGCTGACGATGACTTCGCCGTTTTCGCCGTAGCTATTGCCCTTTTTCATCTCGATCGGGATCGAGATGTGGTCGGAGTACTTGCGAACGATGCCTTTCAGCTTCCAGTCGTTCAGCAGTTCGTCCTCGCCCTCCTTCAGGTGCAGCACGATTTCCGTGCCGCGGCCGGCCTTCTCCACTTGCTCCAGCGTGTATTCGCCGGCGCCCTCGGATTCCCAGCGAGTGGCGGAGTCGGCGGCGTCGCCGGCGCGGCGGGTGGTCAGCGTGACTTTATCGGCCACGATAAAGGCGGAGTAGAAGCCGACACCGAACTGACCGATCAGGTTGGCGTCTTTCTTGGCGTCGCCGGACAACTGCTCGAAAAAGGCCTTGGTGCCGGACTTGGCGATGGTGCCGATATTGGCGATGACTTCGTCGCGGCTCATGCCGATGCCGTTGTCGGCGATGGTCAGCGTGCGCGCCTCGGCGTCGTAGCCGATGGTGATCTTCAGCTCAGGCTCGTTTTCGAACAGCTCGGGCTTGGCCAAACCTTCGAAACGCAGCTTGTCGGCGGCGTCGGAAGCGTTGGAAATCAGTTCACGCAGGAAGATCTCCTTGTTGGAATACAAGGAGTGGATCATCAGCTGCAGCAGCTGCTTGACTTCGGTCTGAAAACCCAGGGTTTCTTTCAATGCGCTCATGGTGACTTATCACAAGAGTTGGTCAACGATGCGCATCAGATAAGGGCTGTCCCGGACTTTTCAATACCCCTGCCCGCAACACAGGATCGCCCCCGCGCGAACATGAAAAAGCCCCGCGGGGGACCGCGGGGCCAGTTTGGCGTCGAGGCCGCCGGGCGGGCTCAGGCGCGCTTGTCTTCGCGCAGCGCGGGCGGCAACGCAAACACCGTGTTCTCCTCCACACCGTCCAGCTCGCTGACGCTGTCCGCGCCGAAAGCCTTGATCTGGTCTATCACCGCCTGCACCAGCACCTCCGGCGCGCTGGCACCGGCGGTGACGCCCACGCGCCGCTTGCCGGCGAACCAGGCTTCCTCCAATTGACCGGCGTTGTCCACCATATAGGCGTCCACGCCCTTGAGCGCGGCCACCTCGCGCAAGCGGTTGGAGTTGGAGCTATTGGGCGACCCCACCACCACCACGATGTCGCACTCGTCGGCCAGCACCTTCACCGCGTCCTGCCGATTTTGCGTGGCGTAGCAGATATCGTCTTTTTTCGGGCTGGAGATCTCCGGGAAACGTGCCTTCAACGCGGCGATGATGTCGCGGGTCTCATCCACCGACAGCGTGGTCTGGCTGACGTAGGACAAGGCCGCCGGGTTGCGCACCTGCAAGCCGGCGACGTCGGCGACGTTTTCCACCAGATACATGCCGCCGTCCACCTGGCCCATGGTGCCCTCCACTTCGGGGTGGCCGGCGTGGCCGATCATGACGATCTCCATGCCCGCCTTGTTCATGCGCTTGACTTCGACATGCACCTTCGTCACCA
Source organism: Chromobacterium sp. Rain0013 (assembly GCF_015291765.1). Taxonomy (NCBI): domain Bacteria; kingdom Pseudomonadati; phylum Pseudomonadota; class Betaproteobacteria; order Neisseriales; family Chromobacteriaceae; genus Chromobacterium; species Chromobacterium sp. Rain0013. Next base: position 1,990,287 of record NZ_CP031514.1, on the reverse strand, counting down.
GGGGACAGGTGGCGTCGAACACCTGCAGGCCCAAAGCCGCCGCCTCTTCGCGCACCGACTGCGGCACGCCATGAGCGGAATACACCAGGGTGCTGCCGCTGGGCACATCCTTCAATTCCTCGATGAACACCGCGCCCTTGGCGCGCAGGTTCTCGACGACAAAACGGTTGTGCACCACTTCATGACGCACATAGATCGGCGCGCCGTACAGTTCAATCGCCCGCTCGACGATGGCGATGGCCCGGTCCACGCCTGCGCAGAAACCGCGCGGGTTGGCCAGCATAATGGTCTTCGTCATCACAAATCCTTGCTCAAGCCGCGGCGCTCAGGCGCGCGGCTTTCTGAAACTATCCAGCACCATCAGGGCGGCTCCCACGCAAATGAAGGAGTCCGCCAGATTGAAGGCCGGGTACGACCAGCTGCTGTAGTAATGCACCTGGATGAAATCGATCACATGGCCGTGGACGATGCGGTCGATCACATTGCCAAGCGCGCCGCCCATAATGAAAGCCGCGGCCAGATTCATCAGCCCGCTAAAGCGGTTCTTGAAGATATTCCAGCCCAGCCAGCCGGACACAGCGAAAGCCAGGCCCGAGAACAAATACTTCTGCCAGCCGCCGGCGTCGTGCAGGAAGCTGAACGCCGCGCCCGGATTGTACAGCAAGGTAAAACCGAAAAAGCCGGGAATGACTTCCCGGACTTCGCCGTACTGGTAATTGCCGTTGAAATAGATCTTGGACAATTGATCCAGCAACACGATTACCGCCGCCAGCGCAAACCACTTCGGCCATTGCTTGGCCTTGGGCATAGTCATTGCAGATTCCATCAGACCTTTCCACGACGCGAAGCGGAACTCCGCGCACTCTATATCAAAGCGCCGGAAGTCGGGAATGCTGAGCGCTCCCATCCTTCCGGCCCGGCCGTGCCGCCGCGTCGTCGACGCGGATCAGGCGAAGCGGCGCGTCTCGCCCTTGCCGTCGATATTGTCCACGCAACGACCGCACACCGCGCCGTGGCCGGCATGGCTGCCGACGTCTGCGCGGTAGTGCCAGCAACGCTCGCACTTCTGCTGCGTCGACGACACCACGCTGACGCGGGTTTGCTCGCCTTGCTTGACGCTGGCTTTAGAGACAATCAGCACGAACTTGAGTTCATCGCCCAAGGCGTTCAGCCACTGCAACAGCTCGCCGTCGGCTTCGATTTCGATCTCCGCCTGCAACGAGGAGCCCAGCTGATCGGCGCTGCGCAGCGCTTCGATCTGCTTGTTGACCTGAGCGCGCAGTTCGCGAATGGCCAGCCACTTGGCGGACAAGGCCGCTTCGCGCTCGGCGGACTGGGCCGGGAATTCATGCCAAACGTGATACAGCGGCGACTCTTCCTCGCTGTCCACCAGCACGTTCCACGCCTCGTCGGCGGTGAAGCACAGGATGGGCGCCACCAGCAGCAGCAAGCTGCGGGTGATGTGGTACAGCGCGGTCTGGGCGCTTCGGCGCGCATGGCTGTCCGCCTTGGTGGTGTACAAACGGTCCTTGATCACATCCAGGTAGAAGGCGCCCAGATCCTCGGAGCAATAGCCCACCACTTCCTGCACCACATGGTGGAAGGCATAGCGCGAGTACAGTTCACCCGCCGCCTTCTCCTGCACTTCACGGGCGCGCAGCAACGCGTACTGGTCCAGTTCCACCATATTGGCCAGCGGAACAGCGTGTTCCAGCGGGTCGAAATCCGACAGATTGGACAGCAGGAAGCGGATAGTATTGCGCAGACGGCGATAGCTTTCCGTTGTGCGCTTCAAGATTTCCTGCGACAGCGACATATCGCCGGAGTAGTCAGCGCTGGCCACCCACAGACGCAGGATGTCGGCGCCCAAGGTGCCGCAGATCTCTTCCGGCGCAATGCCGTTGCCGCGCGACTTGGACATCTTGTAGCCCTTGTCGTCCACGGTGAAGCCGTGGGTCAAGAGCTGCTTGTACGGCGCACGGCCTATGGTGGCGCAACCGGTTTTCAGCGAGGACTGGAACCAGCCGCGATGCTGGTCCGAGCCTTCCAGGTACAGGTCCGCCGGCCAGGCCAGTTCCGGGCGCTGCTTCAGCACCGCGAAGTGGGTGGAGCCGGAATCGAACCAAACGTCCAGAGTGTCGGAAAGCTTGCGGTATTGCTCGGCTTCTTCGCCCAGCAACTCCTTGGCGTCCAGGCTGAACCAGGCTTCGATGCCCTGCTGTTCAATGCGCAGCGCCACTTCTTCCAGCAGTTGGACGGAACGCGGATGCAACTCGCCCGACTCCTTGTGGATGAAGAAAGTCATCGGCACGCCCCAGTTTCGCTGACGCGACACGCACCAGTCGGGGCTGTTCTTGATCATCGCGTCCAAACGCGCGCGGCCCCAGGCTGGGAAGAACTCGGTGGCATCGACGGCGCGCTGGCTGATCTCGCGCAGCGTCTCGCCGCCATTAGCCTGGCGGTCCATGCTGATGAACCACTGCGGCGTGGCACGGAAGATGATCGGCGTCTTGTGGCGCCAGCAATGCGGATAGCTATGCTCCAGCTTGGCCTTGTGCACCAGCGTGCCGCGCTCTTCCAGGGTTTCGATCACGCGCGGGTTGGCGTCCCATACCAGCATGCCGGCGAACAGTTCGGTGGTGCTCTTGTAGCGCCCGTCGTCGGCCACCGGATTGGCCACCGGCAGTTTGTACTGCAAGCCGGCCTGGAAGTCTTCCAGACCATGGGCCGGCGCGGTGTGCACCAAGCCGGTACCCGCGTCGGTGGTAACGTGGTCGCCCAGAATCACCGGCACCTGGCGGTCGTAGAACGGATGGCTCAACTGAATCCGCTCCAGCGCCTCGCCCTTGGCTTCGCCCAGCACGCTGAACTCTTCGATGCCATAGCGCTTCATCGCCGACTCGACCAGATCCTTGCCCAGGATCAGCTTGCCCTTGGGGGTGTCGATCAACTGATAATCCAGATTGGCGCCGGCGGCGACGGCCTGGTTGGCCGGCAGCGTCCACGGCGTGGTGGTCCAGATTACGGCCATCGCGCCGGAAGCGTCGGCATCGAAGGCGGCCGAAGCCTTGTCGGCGTCAAGCACCTTGAAGCCGACATCGATCGCCGGCGACACTTTGTCTTCGTATTCCACTTCGGCCTCGGCCAGCGACGAGCCGCATTCGATGCACCAGTGCACTGGCTTCTCGCCCTTGCTCAGATAGCCGTTCTCGAAGATCTTGCCGAGGGTCCGCACGATATCGGCCTCGGTCTTGAAATCCATGGTCAGATAGGGATTGTCCCAATCGCCCAGCACGCCAAGACGAATGAAGCCCTTCTTCTGGCGCGCCACCTGCTCTTTCGCGTATTCGCGACACAGTTCGCGAAACTTGGCGGCGGGAATGTCCTTGCCGTGCAGCTTCTCCACCATCAGTTCAATGGGCAGGCCGTGGCAGTCCCAGCCCGGCACATAAGGGGCGTCGAAACCGGCCAGCGTCTTGGAGCGGACGATGATGTCCTTCAACACCTTGTTGACCGCGTGGCCCAGGTGGATGTCGTTGTTGGCGTACGGAGGGCCGTCGTGCAGGATGAACTTGGGGCGGCCAGCGGAGAGCTTGCGCAGCTTGTCGTAGCGCTTCTCTTCCTGCCAGCGCTTGACCCAGGCCGGTTCGCGTTTGGCCAGATCCCCGCGCATGGCGAAGGGTGTATCCAGCAGGTTTACGGTTTTACGATAATCGATGCTCATGCCTGCTCTCGCTGCAAACTTGTCAAATAGGTCTTGGCGCTGCCCGCGTCTTTTTCAATCTGAGCGATCAGCGCCGATAAATCATCATACCGCGCCTCGTCGCGCAGTTTCTTCAGGAATCGCACCGTCAGCCGCTGCCCGTAGAGATCGCCGGCGAAATCGAACAGATGCACTTCCAGTTTGTAGTCCGGTGTGTTACTGACCGTCGGGTTCAAACCCAGGCTGGCCACGCCGCCCAACACGCCGTCGGCGGTTTCCGCCTGCACGACGAATACGCCCTGCAAGGCCGGACGCAAATGCGGCAAATGGATGTTGGCCGTGGGAAAGCCTATGGTACGGCCCAGCTTCTTGCCATGCACCACACGACCGGAAATCTGATACTCGCGCCCCAGCAGGCTTTCCGCGCCGCTCAGGTCGCCTGCGGCCAGCCGCTCGCGCACCAAGGTGCTGGAGGCGCGTTCACCCATGGCCAACACCGTCGGCATCGCCTCGGTGACGAAATGGGGACAGGAGCTCAGCATCTCGAAATGGCCCTGCCGCTTGGCGCCGAACTGGAAGTCGTCGCCGATCAGCAAATACTTGGTCTGCAGCCCCTGGACCAGAACCTTGTCGATGAAATCCGACGCCGACATGCCGGCAAAGCCGCGATTGAAGCGATAGACGAACACATAATCAACCAAACCCAGCCGCTGCAGAAACACCAGTTTGTCTCGCAACGTGGACAAACGGCCAGGCGGATTGTCGCGCGCGAAGAACTCCCTCGGATGGGGCTCGAAGGTCAACAGGGCCGTCGGCAGGCCTCGGGCGTCGGCTTCCAGCCGCAGACGCTGCAGCATTTTCTGATGGCCAAGGTGCACGCCGTCGAAATTGCCTATGGTCAAGGCGCAGGCTGGCAGCTGGTAACGCCGCGGATCTCCAAAAAATACCTGCATGTGCTGGTCTTATTGCGTCCTGAAAACCTTCGATTGTATCTGCCAGCTACGGATAGCGTCCAGACATGAAACGCAATTGGGCCGGCAACGGCGAACAGAGCCGGCTATCCGCCATACAATGCAAAAAGCCCCGCAAGATTGCGGGGCTTTTTGAACAGAGCAGCTAATCGAGATTACTTCTTCTCAACCAGGGACTCTTTAACCGCGTCGATGGTCAACTCAACGCGACGATCAGACTCGATGCATTCCTTGATAGCCAGGTTCTGCTTGGAACCTTTCTTCTGGTATTTCGGGAATTTGGCCTTGCACTCGGCAGTCATCTTGGCTTCGGCGGCGCCGCGACCTACGGAGGTCACTTTTTCAGCCGGAACGCCAGCAGCGATGAAGTAGCCTTTAACAGCGTCGGCGCGCTCTTGCGACAGACGGTTGTTGTAAGCAGCGGAACCCATGAAGTCGGTGTAGCCAGCAACTTCAACGGACTTCAGGTAGCCTTTGCCAGCGTTGGCTTTCAGCTTTTCAACCAGCGGGTCCAGTTCGTTCTTGGCGTCAGCGCGCAGCTTGGCCTTGTCGAAGTCGAACAGCACTTTAGCGGACAGGGTGACTTTTTCTTTTTCGGAAACCAGCACCGGCTTCGGAGCTTCTGCTACCGGCTTGGCAGCTTCGCGATCGCCACATTCAACCAGGCCGTCTTTAGCCTTGTCGAAGAAGTTGGTTCTCCAGCACTCGCCGTAGTTGTTGCGAGTCACGGATTCGGTGGACTGGTCAACGGCATAGCCAGGTTTAGCAGCAAAAGCGCTAGCGGAAACCAACAGAGCAGCAACCAGGGCGCTCAGTTTCAGCTGTTTAGTCATGTTATTCCCTCTTTAATCTATAAAATGGGTAGCAATGCGGGCTGACGCAAAGACCACACGAACAATTTTACTGCAAACAACAGGGTGATCTGCAAACTGTGTTTATGCAGTTAACCCGCACTATAGAAACGCTGCAACCCCATGTCAACTTAGGACGCCACAGATTGAGAGCAATCCGTTGCAAAAAAACGTCAAAAAAAGCGTTTTTTTGTGGCCTCTGTCTCGCATAAACCACACATTACAGCGATGTGACGCGCCTACGAAACAGTGGCAGCGGATTGAGCACAGTAGCCTGATAGTTTTCGCTAAAAGTATTAAAACCATCCAGCGAAGATTCCAGCGCCTTGCCATCCTTAATGGCGAATGCATCAAAACCGACTTGCGCCATGGAGTGCAGTAAGTCTTGCCAGACATCCCCAATCGCCCGCAGTTCCCCGCGATAGCCGTAACGCTCGCGCAGCAAGCGGGCATGACTGTAGCCGCGGCCATCGGTAAAGGCCGGAAAATCGACGGCGATCAACTCCAGCTCTGGCAAATCGGCCAGTAGCTGCGCGGGATCCTCGTCCGGCCCTAGCCAAACCCCCACCCGCGCAGCATGGCTGCGCCAGAACGCGCGCCTCTCCAGCCAATCGGACAGCGGCACGATCACATTGCCGCCCGCCGCGACTTCCGGCAACTGGCCGTTTTCGTCCCTGCGCAGCAGATTCCAATCGTCCGGCCGGACTTGTCCCTGTTTAATGATGTTTGGCATACACCCGCTCCTTGAAGGGTTCGATGCCGATACGGCGCACGGTTTCAATGAAGCGCTCACCCGAACCGCGTTGTTCCAAATAGACGCTCATGATGGTGGTGAAAGCCTTGGGCACGTCGGCCTGAGCAAACGAGGGCCCTATCACCTTGCCTATGCTGGTGGCGCTGCCCTGGCTGCCGCCCAGCGTGATCTGGTACCACTCCTCCCCGTTCTTGTCGACGCCGAGTATGCCGATATTGCCGATATGGTGATGACCGCAAGCGTTCATGCAACCGGAGAAATTGCAGTCAATGTCGCCGAGGTCGTACAGATAGTCGATGTCCTCGAAGGTTTGCTGAATAGCCTCCGCAACCGGAATCGAACGCGCATTGGCCAGCGAGCAGAAGTCGCCGCCCGGACAGCAGATAATGTCGGTGAGCAGGCCGATATTGGGCGTGGCGAAGCCATGCTCGCGCGCCAGTAGCCATAGCGCGTGCAAATCCTTCTCCGGCACGTCCGGCAGCACCAGGTTTTGCTCATGGGCGACGCGCAACTCGCCAAAGCCGAAGCGATCTGCCAAATCCGCCGCCGCGTCCATCTGTTCCGCGCTGATGTCGCCGGGCGGCACGCCGGCCCGCTTCAGCGACAGCACCACCGAGCGATAGCCCGGCCGCTTGTGGGCGCGGGTATTGCGCTCCGCCCAACGGGCGAAGCCTTTGTCCTCTTCGAGCAGTGCCCGCAGTTCGGGGGGATTGGCCGGCAGCGTCTGATACGGCGGGTCAGTGAAAAAGCTGGCGTAATGAGCGACATCCTCGTCACGCAGGGTGGCAGGACCGCCCTTGATATGCAGCCATTCGTCCTCGACCTTGGCGGCAAAGCCCTCCACCGTCATCGCCTTGACCAGAATCTTGATGCGCGCCTTGTACTTGTTGTCGCGACGGCCAAAGCGGTTGTAGACCCGCAGCACCGCGTCCAGATAGGTCAGCAGGTGCGGCGTGGGCAAAAAATCCTTGACCACGTCGCCGACGATGGGGGTACGCCCCAGACCGCCGCCCACCATCACTCGGAAGCCCACTTCGCCGGCCTCGTTGCGCACCACGTGCAGGCCGATGTCGTGCACGCGGGTGGCTGCGCGGTCTTCCACGCTGCCGGACACCGCGATCTTGAATTTGCGCGGCAGGAAGGTGAACTCGGGGTGCAAGGTGCTCCACTGTCGAATGATTTCGCACCAGGGCCGCGGGTCCAGCAGTTCGTCGCCGGCCACGCCGGCGAACGCGTCGGTCGTCGTGTTGCGCACGCAGTTGCCCGAAGTCTGGATCGCATGCATCTCCACCGTGGACAGCTCTTCCAGGATATCGGGCACCCGCGCCAGCTCCGGCCAGTTGAACTGAATGTTCTGGCGGGTGGTGAAATGGCCGTAGCCCTTATCGTAGCGGCGGGCGATGTCGGCCAACTTGCGCAGCTGGCCGCTACGCAGATGGCCGTAGGGAATGGCGACGCGCAGCATCGGCGCGTGGCGCTGCACGTACAGGCCGTTCATCAAACGCAGCGGGCGAAACTCGTCCTCGCTCAGCTCGCCGGCCAGATAGCGCCGGGTCTGATCGCGGAACTGGACCACGCGCTCGCGGACGATGCGGTGATCGACTTCATCATATTGATACATGGTGCTCTTTCAGACGGCGCTATGCCGGACGTTTCAACGGGCTGGCCTTGACGTGCAGGCCGCACTCCTTGGAATCGGGGTTTTCCCACCACCAGCGTCCAGCTCGGACGTCCTCGCCCACCGAAATGGCCCGGGTACAGGGCGCGCAGCCGATGGAAGGATAATGGCGGTCATGCAGGGCGTTGTAGGGCACTTCGTGCGCGCGCAGGTAGTCCCAGACATCACGCTCGCTCCAGTCCAGCAGCGGGCTGTATTTTTGCAGGCCGTTGTCGGCGTCGTATTCGCTGACCTGCAGGTCCTGACGCGTCGGCGACTGTTCGCGCCGCAACCCCGTGATCCAGGCGGATCGCCCGGCCAGCGCGCGCCGCAGCGGCTCCAGCTTGCGTACCTGGCAACAGGACTTGCGCGCGTCCACGCTGCGGTAAAAGCCGTTGATGCCATGGAGACCGACGTATTGCTCCACCGCGGCGGCCTGAGGGAAATACACGGCGACTGGGTGGCTGGGGTAGCGCTCTTCCACCCGTTGCATCAGATCGTAGGTTTCCGCCGGCAGGCGGCCGGTGTCCAGGCTAAAGGCCGCTATGCCCAGCCCCAGACGGGCGATCAGATCGGTCAGCACCATGTCCTCCGCGCCGTAGCTGTTGGCCAGCACGGCGTCCGGATGCGCGGCAGCGATCGTCCTGAGGCAGGCGACGGTGGCGTCCAGTTTTGCTTCCAGGCTCATCAGAGACTCCAGGCAGGAAATTTCATGACAATCCTACCCAAGCCGCTTATAAACCGAAAAGAATATTGTGTTAGTATTTAATTACTACAGGTTTTATAGAGGATGGCGTCGCATGAAGCTGCAACAACTGCGTTACTTGGTGGAGGTGGCCAAGCAAGGGCTGAACGTCTCGGAAGCCGCGGAAAAACTGCACACCTCGCAGCCGGGCATTTCCAAGCAGATCCGGCTGCTAGAGGATGAACTGGGCATCCAGGTCTTCATCCGCAACGGCAAGCGGGTGGTTTCAGTGTCCGAGCCGGGCAAAGAAGTGCTGCGCATCTCGGAGCGCATTCTGCGCGAAGCGCAGAATCTGAAACGGGTGGGCGACGAATTCTCCAAAGAGGCGGAAGGCGCGCTGACCATCGCCACCACGCACACCCAAGCACGCTACGCGCTGCCGCCGGCCATCGCCGAATTCGTTCGACGTTACCCCAAAGTGAGGCTGTCGATCAAGCAGGGGAGCCCCACCCAGATCTGCGAAATGGTGGTGTCCGGCGAAGCCGACCTCGCCATCGCCACCGAAGGCATCGCTTTGTACAAAGAATTGGCGATGCTGCCCTGCTATGAATGGAACCGTTCCATCGTGGTGCAGGAAGGACACGAGCTGACGGAGTTGGATCGCCCGCTGACGCTGGCGGACATCGCCCGCTACCCCATCGTCACCTACGACTTCGCCTTCGCCGGCCGCTCCAAGATCAACAAAGCTTTCGCCGACCAGGGCCTGGCGCCCAACGTGGTGCTGACCGCGATCGACACCGACGTGATCAAGACCTATGTCGGCCTGGGACTGGGCATAGGCATCATCGCCAGCATGGCTTACGAGCCGGAGCGCGACGTCAATCTGCAATTACTGGACGCCGGCCATCTGTTCGAACCGTCCACGACCAAGATCGGCATCCGCAAGGACGCCTATCTGCGCGGCTTCGCCTACACCTTTATCGAGCTGTTCGCGCCGCATTTGCACCGACGCGAAGTCGAAGCAGCTCTGCTGGCCCGGGACCCGGACAGCGAGGATTGAAGCCTCCGTGGCCCGACAAAGCAAAACGCCCCGACATCGGGGCGTTTTCACGTGCGGGCGCGAAGAATCAGAGCGTCAGGCCGCCAGTCACTTCGATGGCCGCGCCGTTGATGTAGCTGGCTTCGTCGGACGCCAGGAAGGCGTAGACGTTGGCGATCTCGGTCGGATCGGCCATGCGCCGCATCGGCACTTTGTCCTCCATCGCCTGAATCACCTTCTCCGGCATCGATTGCAGGATGGGGGTGGCAACGAAGCCCGGGCACACCGCGTTGGCGCGAATGCCTTTTTTGCCCAATTCCTTGGCCCAGGTTTTGACGAAGCCAATAACGCCGAACTTGGACGCAGCGTAGTTGGTCTGGCCGAAGTTGCCGTAGACGCCCACCACCGAGGACGCGTTCAGAATCACGCCGCCGCCCTGCTCCACCATGGTGTCGATCACCGCGCGGGCACAGTTGTAAACGCCTTTCAGATTGATGTCGATCACCTTGTCGAACTGGTCTTCGGTCATCTTCATCAGTTGAGCGTCCATGACGATGCCGGCGTTGTTGACCAGAACGTCGATGCGACCGCGGCGGTTTTTCAGATCGGCAACCATGTCCGCGATCTGACCCTTATTCGTCACATCCACCTTGTAGCCGATGGCTTCGCCGCCAGCCTGCTGCAACTCCTCTACCACCGCGTTAACAGCGTCCAGATTGAGGTCGCAAACGGCGACGACCGCGCCTTCTTTAACGAATTTCTCGGCTGTCGCCTTGCCGATGCCGCTGGCGGCGCCGGTGATGATGGAGACTTTACCTTTCAAGCGCATGGATTTTCCTTACTGACTTTGTAGATGACAGGCAATCCGCCCAGAGGCCGGACTCACAACTCCACCATCGACCACCTATGGCCAAACACCTGTTTTTATTGGTTATTTTTTAAAGCAAAAAGAAAAGCGGAAGTTTGTGCGCCGCAGCCATTGCAGTGCACAAGACGCACTGCAATATAGCGCACTCACTCCCGCCGGTAAAGCAACTGCTCTACAGGTCAGTTACCGAGTGTAACCGACCATAAGCAGCACCTTACTCCAGGCCTTTGCTGGCCAAGTAGTCTTCGTAGTTGCCGGTGTAGTAGTCGTACCCGCCCTTGCCGTCCAGCTCCAACACATGCGTCGCCAGCGAGCTGACGAACTGACGGTCGTGGGAGACAAAGATCAAGGTGCCCTTGTACTTCTCCAGCGCCATGTTCAGGGATTCGATCGACTCCATGTCCATATGGTTGGTCGGCTCATCCATAATCATCACATTCGGCTTTTGCAGGATCAGCTTGCCGTACAGCATGCGGCCCTTCTCGCCGCCGGACAGCACGCGAACCGGCTTGCCCACCTCGTCGCCGCCAAACAACAGACGGCCCAGCGTGCCGCGGATCACCTGCTCGTCGTCGCCTTCCTGGCCCCATTCGCGCATCCATTCCGTCAGCGTCATGTCGCTGTCGAAATCGGCCTCGTGGTCCTGGGCGAAATAGCCCACCTGGGCTTTCTCCGCCCATTTGATCGAGCCGTGGTCAGCGCTCAGGCCTTCGGCGAACTGCGCGTCAAAGGCGCCTGCCAGCAATTTGACCAGCGAGGTCTTACCCGCGCCGTTAGGACCGATAATGGCCAAGCGGGCCCCTGCCTCCAGGATCAGGCTCAAATCCTTGAACAGGACTTTGGTATCGTAAGCCTTATTGAGGTGATCCACCTCCACCGCCTGACGGTGCAGTTTGAACTTGTCGTCCATTTCAAAACGAATGAACGGGTTTTGACGGCTGGACGGCTTCACTTCCACCATTTCGGACTTCAGCTTGTCCACCTGCTTCAGTCGGCTGGTCGCCTGGCGCGCCTTGGACTTGTTGGCAGAGAAGCGGGCCACGAACTCTTGTAGTTCCTGGATACGCTCCTTGGCCTTACTGTTGGACGACAACTGGCGTTCGCGCGCCTGGGCCGACGCGATCATGTAGTCGTCGTAATTGCCCGGGTAGATGCGAATGGTGTTGTAATCCAAATCCGCCATATGGGTGCACACCGAATTCAGGAAGTGACGGTCGTGCGAAATGATGATCATGGTGGAGTTGCGCTCGTTGAGCACGTTTTCCAACCAGCGGATGGTGTTGATGTCCAGGTTGTTGGTGGGTTCGTCCAGCAACAGGATGTCCGGATTGGAGAACAGAGCCTGAGCCAGCAAAACACGCAATTTCCAGCCCGGCGCCACTTCGCTCATCGGGCCGGCGTGCTGTTCCACCGGAATACCCACGCCCATCAGCAGTTCGCCGGCGCGCGCCTCGGCGGTGTAGCCGTCGTATTCGGCGAACTTGGCTTCCAGTTCGGCCGCGTGCATGTAATCGTCTTCGCTGGCTTCCGGGTTGGCATAGATGGCGTCGCGTTCGCTCATCGCCGCCCACATTTCGGAATGTCCCATCATCACCACGTCGATGACGCGCTGATCTTCATAGGCGAACTGATCCTGGCGCAGCTTACCCAGGCGCAGGCCGTTCTCAATGGCCACCTCGCCGCTGGTCTGCTCCAGGTCGCCACCCAGAATCTTCATAAAAGTGGATTTGCCGGAACCGTTGGCGCCGATCAGGCCGTAACGGTTGCCTTCGCCAAATTTGACGGAAACCTTTTCGAACAAAGGTTTGACGCCAAACTGCATGGTAATATTGCTTGTGGTAATCACGCTTATGGATCCTTCAGCCAAATAGCCGTAAGTATCGGAAAAACGTGGGATTCTAGCACAGTGCGGGCGTTTTCCCGAACCGTCCGTCAAGGAAACGCCGCCTACCTTTTGCCAGCTTCTCGAATTCCGCTACAATCGTAAGCCTTGTTTTCTATTCCCTGAGATAGGCTGAACTATGCTTACCGGCAGCTTGGTCGCCCTGGTCACCCCGATGTCCGCAGACGGCTCGGTCGACTACGAGGCACTGCGACGACTCGTCGATTTCCATATTGAGAATGGCACCGACGGCATTGTCGCGGTTGGCACCACTGGCGAATCCGCCACATTGAACGTGACCGAGCACATCGCCGTGGTCAAGGCGGTTGTCGAATACGCCGCCGGCCGCGTCAAAGTCGTCGCCGGCGCCGGCGGCAACTCCACGGCCGAAGCGATCGAACTGAGCCACTTGTCTCAGGAGGTTGGCGCCGATTACGTGTTGTCGGTCGTGCCTTATTACAACAAGCCCACTCAGGAAGGTCTTTACCAGCATTTCAAAGCGATCGCCGATGCCAGCAAGCTGCCGGTCATCCTTTATAACGTGCCCGGCCGCACCGTTGCCGACATGAGCAACGACACCGCGCTGCGCCTGGCCGCCCACCCCAACATCGTCGGCCTGAAAGACGCCACCGGCGACATCGGCCGCGCCTGTGATCTGGTCATGCGCGTTCCGGACGGCTTCACCCTCTACTCCGGGGACGACGCCACCGGCATGGCTTTCATGCTGTGCGGCGGCCATGGCGTGATCTCGGTCACCGCCAATATCGCGCCCAAATTGATGAGCGAGCTTTGCAAAGCCGCCACCGGCGGCAACGCCAAGCTGGCTCGCGAAATCAACGACAAGCTGCAAGGCCTGCACAAGCAGCTGTTTATCGAACCCAACCCGATTCCGGCCAAGTGGGCGCTGGCGCGGATGAACCGGATTCCCTCCGGCATACGCCTGCCGCTGACGCCGCTGTCCATCGACGCGCAAGCCTCCGTGGAAGCGGCGATGAAACAAGCCGACATCCTTTAATCCTTCCTCTGCCGAAACGATGGGAGACCGCATGAAACGAACCGCGCCCGCCGCGATTCTGCTGGCAACCGGCATTATCGCCGGTTGCAGCTCGCAACAGCCGCTGACCAAGAAGCTGGACTACCAGTCCGACAAGCCTAAAACCGTCAACACTCTGGAAGTGCCGCCCGACCTGACCGCGCCGCAAATCCAGAACAAGTACACCATCCCCGGCGCAGCCAGCGCCGCAGCCCAAGGCGCCAAAGTCGACTCTCCGGCCCAACAGCCGGCGGCCGGCAGCTCGGTTGCGCTGAACCAGCTGGACAACGTCAAGATGGAGCGCGCCGGCACCCAACGCTGGCTGGTGGTATCCGGCAAGAGCCCGGAACAGCTGTGGCCGGCATTGAAGGCCTTCTGGCAAGACAACGGCTTCGTCATCAAGAGCGAAGACCCGGCCGTAGGCGTCATGGAAACGGACTGGGCGGAAAACCGCGCCAAGCTGCCCAACGACGGCCTGCGCAAACTGCTGGAAACCGTCGGTCTCGGCAGCGTCTACTCCACCGGCGAGCGCGACAAATTCCGCATTCGTCTGGAAAAGACCGCCAACGGCACCGAAGTCTACTTCTCCCACCGCGGCATGGAAGAAGTCTATGCCGACACAACCAAGACCAACACCATCTGGCAGCCCCGCGCCACCGACCCAGGCCTGGAAGCCGAGTTGCTGGGCCGCTTCATGATGAATCTGGGCATGGCCGAGGACAAAGCTCGCGAACAGGTCAAGCAGACGCTGAGCGCGCCGGCCAAGCCGCAAACGCCCATCGTCGACGGCCAGTTGGTGCTCAGCGACGAGTTCGACCGCGCCTGGCGCCGCGTCGGCTTGGCGCTGGATCGCGTCGGCCTAGTGGTCAGCGACCGAGACCGCTCCCAAGGCGTTTACTTCGTCAAACCGGCCAAGAGCGAAACCGACAAGAACGAATCCGGCGGCTTCTGGTCCAGCCTCGCCTTCTGGAAGAGCAACGACGGCAAGTCCGCCAAGCCCACCGAGCAGGAATACCGCGTGCAAATCAAGGAAACCGCGCCCGGCTCCAGCACGGTGTCCATTCAGGACAAGCAGGGCAAGCCTCTGTCCGACGCGTTCAGCAAGGCCGCGCTGTCGAAATTGCAAACCGAGCTGCAATAAGACGCGAAATCAGCGCGTGCCTTAAAAAAGAAAAGCCCGCTATCGCGGGCTTTTCTTTGCACCTTGATTATCAAACTGCCGATCAGTTAATCCGGCCATAGACAATCAGGCAAAAATGTAACACTTTGTAGCGAACAGACAATTGTGTTGTTTTCATGTTGCAACACCCCTTGTTCCATTTGCTACAGATACAAAAAAACCGGCCATAGCCGGTTTTTTTGTCGCAGGCCAAGAATTACTTGGCAGCGGAAGCCTCAGCAGCCGGAGCGGAAGCAGCAGCCGGAGCGGAAGCTTCAGCAGCCGGAGCGGATGCCGGAGCGGCAGCCGGAGCGGATGCTTCAACAGCAGGAGCGGAAGCTTCAGCCGGAGCTTCAGCTTTCTTACCGCAAGCGGACAGGGCTACAGCCAGCAGGGCAGCAACGAGGAGCGACTGTTTCATTTTTTCATTACCTTTGAGGATAAGTTGAACAAGACGTCAGTTATCGCACGGTCTTCGAAATAAGCCGGGCGACTGAAAATCCATCAGTGCGCAAATTGTATCACGAAAAAAAAGGCTGTATAGGGGGCAAAATTCCAAAAAAACACCTTTGCCCATAATCCTCTTCCGCAAAGCAGCATAGCCACAAAAACGGGCGTTTACCCCTGTCGTTGAGGCCAGAATTTGTCGATATCACTTGCGCATCCGAACAATTTCTGTGGTTATTTTGCTACATTCGTCGCCAAATGCCAATAGCCTGCCAGATATCCCTCATACAAACATTCCTGCATGCCGGGCCCAAGCACCGCGCCTGCAATGCGTCTGGCATTGGCGAAGGCGCGCCAGGCCTCGAAATCCCCCTCTTCCACCTCCAGTTTCTCGCCATTGCAATAGAAACTGTCGCCACAGAACAGAATCTGACTCTTGCGATCCAGCTCCAATCCATGCTCGGCCGCTTCGATCTCGAATTCGTCTTCGTCCAACTCCTCTTCCGGCGCCTCGTAAAAGACATGCGCCTTGGGTTCGGTCAGATAGTGACCCAGAAAGTCGCCCACCGCGGCCTTGTCCCAGCGAATCTGCTCCAGCAGCCGGCTAACCTGCTCCACCATCTCATCGCCTATTCGCGCCGGATCTTGCTGCAACGTGAGGTCGGGGTCGGCGTACACGCCTTCCACGCAGAGGCGGTCTTGCAAATGCACCAGGAATTGTGTCGCCAGTTCCTGCGCCGGCGGGGCGCGAAAACCGATCGAATAAGTCATGCCGGGATCCAACGCCACGCCGTGATGCGCGCACTTTGGCGGCAGATAGAGCATGTCGCCGTGCTCCAGCACGAACTCCTGCTCGCAACGGAAATCCTTCAGCACCCGGATCGGCGCGTCTTCGATGAAGTCGTCGTCGTGCTGGGTGGATATCTGCCAGCGCTTGCGCCCGCCCACTTGCAGCAGGAACACATCGTAGGCGTCGAAATGCGGGCCCACGGTGCCGCCCGGCGGCGCGTAGCTGATCATCAAATCGTCCAGCCGCGCGTAAGGAATGAAATTGAAACGCCACAGCAGCTCGTCGATGTGCGGCAGGTGCTGGTTGACGCCCTGCACCAACAAGGTCCAGTCCGTCTCCGGCAGGCGGCGGAAGCGCGCCGGACGGAACGGACCACGCTCCAGGCTCCAGCATCCGTCGCGACATTCAATCAAGCGCGATTCAGCGTCTTCGCGGGTCGCCAGCTGCGACAGCACCGAAAAATCCGCCAGCGGCCCCACTTCGGTCAGGGCGCCGCGGATCAGCAAAGGCTTCTTGTGCCAGTACTCGGCAAGGAATTGTTGGGGCGACATCCCGCCCAGCAAAGTTGTTGTGTTCATGGCAGTTTCACGGGCTGAAACGCCCGGCAATGGTTTACAATAAGGGATGCGCGCAATGGCGGCGCATCTGAAAATCGTTTTCGATGGCCGGCTTGCGCCGCCATCTGCTTTATTGACCTTCCTTCACGGATCCGCACTCATGCAAATCTCCAAAAACACCGTCGTTACCCTCCACTACGAGATGTTCGACGCTGACAACAACCTCCTCGACAAAACCGAAGAGCCGATCAGCTATCTGCATGGCGGCTACGACGGCATCTTCCCGCTGGTGGAAGAAGCTTTGGAAGGCAAGGCCGTTGGCGACTCCATCGACGTCAAGATGACGCCGGACGACGCTTTCGGCGACCCGGAAGAAGAACTGATCCGCCTGGAAGATCTGGACGTGTTCCCGGCTGACGTCGAAGTCGGCATGATGTTCGAAGCTGACGATCCGGAAACCGGCGACGTGCTGCTGTTCCGCGTCACCGACATCGCCGACGGCAAGGCCGTTGTCGACGCCAACCACCCGCTGGCCGGCCAAAGCATCCGCTTCGCCGCCAAGGTTGTGGAAATCCGCGCAGCCAGCGCCGATGAAGTCAGCCACGGCCACGCCCACGGCGAGCACGGCCACCACCATTGATCAGGCAGCCAGCCAAGCCGGCATTGTAATGCTTTTGCCGGTTCGCCGGCCTGATTTCGACAAAGGCGGCCCGATGGGCCGCCTTTGTCATGCCTGCGCGCGGAATCCGCCGCGCCATCTCTAAAGGGCCTGCTCAAAGTCTCGCGAGCCAGGGCGAGACAAGGCCAAAACGGCTGAGAAAGCGGAATGTACGCGTGGTACATGAGCATTTCGAAGCCGTTTTCAACGCTGTATCGCCGACGCGCAGCAGATCGTAAGCAGGCACTAACGAGCGAGCCACCAGCGCCGGCAGCCAGCGGCAAGCACCAGCGAGCACACCGCCAGCCTCAAGCCGTACTCCTCATGGCTGCCGGGCTTGTACAACAACCACAACAACTGCAGCGCCAGAGCAGGCAGCATCAACGATTGCAGCCGCGCGCTCAAACCCGCAGGCCACCCTTGAGGCCAGGCCCAGCGGCAGGCGCCGAACATAGCGGCCCACCCCAGCAAGGCGCCCACCGTCACATCCAGCGGCCAATGCACGCCGGTAGCCAGCCGAGCGCACATCACCAAGATCACGCCGACGCTCAGCCACAAGCCCTGTCGCACCATGCCTGAATAGTAAAGAAAGCTCGCCAGCGTGGCGGAGGCCATTGCATGGCCGGAGGGAAAAGAACCGTTGCCGGGCAAGTCGTCCAGCAATTGCACCGCGCCAGGAGGCAGCACCAACGGCGGCCGCGGCACGGCGAAGCCGGCTTTGAGCACAATGGCCAGAAACACGCCGGCGCCGCAGCCGAACAATAAAGCCGGCAGCTTGTCCGGCCGTCGCCAGCTCAGGGCCAGCAGCAGGGCCAGCACCGTAGGCCAATCGCCCAACACATTGAGCAGCCGCCAGCAGACGGCGGGCACGATGCGCGCCCCCTGATGCACGGCAAGAAAAACCTCCCGGTTCAAGTCCGGCGACAACAGCAAGGACAGAATCAAAGGCGACAACAACAACGCCGGCCACAGCCGGCGCAAACAGGACAACTTAAACCACATCAGTCAGCTTTCATCGTTGCAAGGGTGATTCGATCCAGACCCGCCAGATCGACAATGGTTTCCACTTGCAGCAAACCCGCGTCGGAGAAAAGCCGACGCACTGCCTCGCCTTGATCGTAGCCATGCTCGACGATCAAGCAACCGCCCGGAGCCAGCCGCCTCGGCGCGCCTGCGGCGATGGCGCGCAGACAGGCCAGACCGTCGGCTTCGTCGGTCAACGCCATCCGCGGCTCGAAACGCACGTCCCCCAGCCCCAAATGCTCATCGTCGCGCCGGATGTAAGGCGGATTGGAGACAATGAGATCAAAGACCGCGTCCGCCGGCAGCGCTTGATACCAACTGCCCTGATAAAAATCGACGCGCGCGCCCAGACGCTCGGCGTTGCCGCGGGCGACGGCCAGCGCCTCGGGCGACAGGTCGACAGCGCTCACCCGCCAAGCCGGCGCTTCCAGCGCCAAAGTCGCGGCGATGGCCCCACTGCCGGTGCCCAGGTCCACCACGCGGGCGGCGCCTCGGCCGGTCCGTTCCAACGCAGCCTCGATCAGATGCTCGGTTTCCGGCCGGGGAATCAGCACCTGCGGCCCCACGGCGAAATCGCGGCCGTAAAACTCGCGCCGGCCAATCAGATAGGCCACCGGCTCTCCCGCTGCTCGCCGGGCCGCCAACGCGCGGAAACACGCGTCTTGTTCCGCGCTCAGCGCCTGCTCCGGATAAGCGGCGATGCGGGCGTGGGTCAGCTCCGGCGCCGCCTGCTGCAACAGCATGCGCGCTTCCAGACGGGGCAAGGGGTATAGGCGCAAGGCCTCGGCTATCGTCAACATGGTCGTCACAACAGGAACAGGGTGGCCAAACCCAGGAAGATGAAAAACCCGCCGGAATCGGTGCAGGCGGTGATCAGCACGCTGGAACCCAGCGCCGGGTCACGCCCGGAACGTTGCATCAGGCAGGGAATCAGCACCCCCATGGTGGCGGCCAGCATCAGGTTGAGCAACATCGCGCCCAGCATGACCAGGCCCAGCGAGAAACTGCCGTACAACAACCAGGCCACGCTGCCTATCACCCCGCCCCACAACACGCCGTTGATCATGCTGACGCCAAGCTCCTTGCGCCACAAGCGCCAAGCCTGGCTCAGCTGCATCTGCCCCATGGCCAGCGCGCGCACGATCATGGTGATGGTCTGGTTGCCGGAGTTGCCGCCGATGCCGGCAACGATGGGCATCAAGGCGGCCAAGGCCACCAATTGGGAAATGGAGTGCTCGAACACGCCGATCACGCGCGAGGCGACGAAGGCGGTGCATAGATTGATCGCCAGCCAGGCCCAGCGGTTCTTCACCGAGTCGATCACCGGCGCGAACAGGTCTTCTTCCTCTTTCAAACCGGCCAGGTTCAGCACTTCACTGTCGGACTCTTCGCGGATCACGTCCACCATCTCGTCCACGGTCAGCCGGCCAATCAACTTGCCGGCCTCGTCCACCACCGGCGCGGTAATCAAGTCGTAGCGCTCGAAGGCCAGCGCAGCGTCGGCGGCGTCTTCGTCCGGACTGAAGCTGACCAGTTCGGTGGCCATCACTTCGGCCACCAGCGCGTCGGGGTCGGACACCAGCAGTTTACGGATGGAGAGCACGCCCTTGAGCAGGCCCAAATCGTCGATCACGAAAATTTTGTCGGTATGCGCCGGGAGTTCGTCGAAACGGCGCAGATAACGCAGCACGACTTCGCAACTGACGTCGGCGCGGATCTTGACTAGGTCAAAGTCCATCAGCGCGCCGACCTTGTCCTCGTCGTAGGACAGCGCCGATTGCAGTTGGGCGCGTTCCTCCTCGCCCAGCCCGCCCATCACTTCGTACACCACTTGGCGCGGCATATCCGGCGCCAGCTCGGCCAGCTCGTCCGCGTCCAGCTGTTCGGCGGCGTTCACGAGCTCGCCGTACTCCATCACTTCGATCAGCGATTCCCTGACCGCGTCGGATACTTCCAACAGGATGGCGCCGTCGCGCGCGCCTTCCACCTGGTCCCAAACCAGCAAGCGGTCTTCCAGCGGCAAGGCTTCCAGAATATGGGCGACATCGGCCGGGTGCAGCTGCTCCAACTTGAGGCGCAGCGCCTCCAGATTGTAATGCGGGGCCAGCGGGTCCGTCGGCGGCTCGGACGCCTCCTGGCGGGATACAAGATCTTCCAACTGCCGCTGGCGCTCGATCAGGCGCTGCACCAGGGCCAGGCTTTCTTGCAGACGATCGGCGGATTGTTGCTTGAAGGCAACCGTCATGCACGTCTCCTTCCGCCCAGATGGCGCGCGCGGCGCGGGCGGTCTGAGGCGGGCATTATTCTCTAACGGTAAATCGGGATTGGATTACGGGATAACTGGGTAAGTCCATTGCGTAGCCGCCATGCCTCGCGCACGGCGCACTCAAAGAAAGTCGCAATTGTAACATGCGCCCTGCGCCGCTCCAATCCGCCCCACAGACGCTCAAGGCAGTTCCACATAGCCCATCCGCCGCTGGATGATACGGGTTTTGCGCGCCAGGCCCGGCGCGCCGCGGTGGGTGTCATAGTAGCGCGGGTTGGGCACCATCGCCGCCAGCTTGGCCGCCTGAGCCGAGGACAGCCGGGCCGCGCTGGAATGGTAGTAGTAGCGCGACGCCGCCTCCGCGCCAAACACGCCGTTGCCCCATTCGATCACGTTCAGATAGATCTCGAAGATGCGCCGCTTGTCCAGCACGGTTTCCAGCATCACCGTAATCAAGGCCTCCTCCACCTTCCGCCACGGGGTCTTGCTGCTGGACAGGAATAGATTCTTGGCCAGTTGCTGACTGATGGTGGAGCCGCCAGCGACGATCTTGCCCTTCTTCATGTTTTTTTCGAACGCGGCCTCAATGCCATCCCAGTCGAATCCCTCGTGATCGACGAACTTGGCGTCCTCGGATGCGATCAGCGCGCGCTTGAGATTGGGGGATATCTGCTCGTAACTCACCCACTTGTGGCGCAGTTCCGCCTCGGGATCGTCCTGCTGCAGCTTGGCCAGCTGTTCGTTCATGAAGGAACTGGCCGATGGATTGTGGCCGCGCCAATAAACAATGTGGCCAAAGATCCACAGGTTATACAGCAGAAAGGCGGCCATCAGGGCCGCCAACACTTTCAGGAAGAGACGCATCATCTGACTCGCAAAGCGAGCCCCCTCGCAGAGCAAGGGGGATTGGGATTCAAACCGCGGGAGGGGAATGCCGGCACAGCTCAAAATAGGTCCGGCCCGGCTAGACCCGGGCAGGCGTCAGGCCAGCACTTCCCGCAGCATATTGGTCACTTTGCGAGTGGCCGGCTCCACGCCGCGCCAGATGGAGAAGGATTCCGCCGCCTGCTCCACCAGCATGCCCAGGCCGTCGGCCAGCATGCCGGCGTTCTCTGCCTGAGCGCGCTGCAGGAAGGGCGTCAGGCCCTTGCTGTACACCATGTCGTAAGCCAGGGTGCGCGCAGTAAACAAACCGTAGGGAATGGGGGGCAATTCATTGCTGAGACTGGTCGAGGTAGCGTTGATCACGATGTCGAAGCTGCGGCCCTTCAATTGCTCGTAGCCGATCGCCTCCACCTTGCCCCAGGGCGCAAAGTGGTGCGCCAGCGCCTCCGCCTTGATCAGGGTGCGGTTGGCGATGGTCAAAGAGGCGGGCTTTTGCTCCAGAATGGGTTCCAGCACGCCGCGCACCGCGCCGCCAGCGCCTAGAATCAGCACCTTGGCGCCGGCGATCGGGTAGTCCAGATTATCGACGATGTCGCGCACAAGGCCCACGCCGTCGGTATTGTCGCCGTAGATCTTGCCGTCGCGGAAGCACAAGGTGTTGACCGCTTCCGCCGCGCGGGCGCGCTCGGTCAGCTCGTTGGCGAAACGGTAAGCGTCCCCCTTGAACGGCAGCGTAATGTTGAGGCCCTTGCCGCCGGCGGCGACGAACTCGGCCACCACGTCGTTGAAACGCCCCAGTTCCGCGAACAATTTGTCGTAAGCGATATCCTGGCCGGTGGCCGCCGCGAATTCGTTATGGATGAACGGTGACTGGCTGTGCGAAACAGGGTTGCCGATAACGGCGTAACGGTCGGTCATGAGTCAGTTTTCCAAGATTGGGTATGTTTTTGGTATCGGATTAGAGAGTGGCTAACAAAACCCTCGCGCCGCGTCGCGCTTGGCTTTGTTGGCGGCTCTCGCCGCGTCCGCGCCGACGTAGCGGCGGCGCTATGACACTTTGCCGTGGAATACGCCAAACATCAACCACGACATCGCCGCGCAGCCCCCGGTTCAGCCTTGTTGCCAGGGCAGCCCGCGCGCTTTCCAGCCCCCCACGGTGTTGCGGTGGCCTGCGGCGTCCTTGTCGCCTTCAAAACCCTCCAACACGTTGTAGGCCTCGGTGAAGCCGGCGGCGGCTGCCATGCGCGCCACCTCGTCGGAGCGCACGCCGGATCGGCACATCAGCATCAGCACGCCCTCCTTGGGCAACATGCTCTGCAATTGCTCGAGGAAACGCGGATTGGGCTGCATGCCGGGAAAACTGCGCCATTCCAGCCGCTGGGCATAGGGCACCACGCCGACGAACTGCCATTCCGCCGCACTGCGCACATCCAGCAGCACCGCTTCCGGCATGGCTTGTTTCAACTGATGCGCCTCCTGCGGCGTCAAGGCACCGCGATAGGGCAAGCCCTGTTCTTCCCCTCGGCGCTGAGCCTGCTGCAATAGCTGCGTCATCTGATCCATGCATGCTCTCCTCGCGGCCGGGCCGCCTTGTTTAGCCGCTCCCCCTGATGCTGCGCCGACTGGCCTTAACATCTTAGAACCTGTTCAGCGCAGCAGCCATTGAACCGACTCTCAGCGGGGTTTTGTGAGCCGCCCTTGTTACCTTATATACGGATTATCCATATCGACGAAGACGGCCGCAACGCCGTCAACGCCCTGTTTTGGTGCATCAGCCAGGCCCAGGCACCACCCTGGTTCATTCAACTTCGCTAGCGCCCGGTTTTGGGCTATGACACAATGGAATCTCAGCGATTTCAAAGCTGGCACGCTTAATGCTTAAGCGCTAGCCATCCACTCATTCGCACATGATGCATGTAGCCTTTCAGGAGAAAACCATGGCGGTTGCAGACGTAGTCAAGCTGATTACCGAAAATGATGTCAAGTTCATCGACCTGCGCTTTACCGACACCCGCGGCAAAGAACAACACGTGTCGATTCCGGCCCATGTCCTGCTGGACGATCCGGACGCATGGTTCGAACACGGCCACGCTTTCGACGGCTCCTCGATCGCAGGCTGGAAAGGCATCCAGGCATCCGACATGCTGCTGATGGCCGACCCGGCCACCGCCCGCATCGACCCGTTCTACGACGAACCCACCGTCTTCATGCACTGCGATGTGATCGACCCGGCCGACGGCAAGGGCTACGACCGCGACCCGCGCTCCATCGCCAAGCGCGCCGAAGCCTATCTGAAAGCCTCCGGACTGGGCGACACCGCCTACTTCGGCCCGGAACCGGAATTCTTCATCTTCGACAGCGTGACCTGGGGCACCGACATGTCCGGCTGCTTCGTCAAGATCAAGGCGGAAGAAGCCGCCTGGGCCTCCGCCGAGGAGTTCGAGGGCGGCAATATGGGCCACCGCCCCGGCATTAAAGGCGGTTACTTCCCGGTGCCGCCGGTGGACTCCTCCCAAGACATCCGTTCCGCCATGGTGCTGCTGCTGGAAGAGCTGGGCATCCCGGTGGAAGTGCACCACCACGAAGTGGCCACTGCCGGCCAGAACGAGATCGGCACCAAGTTCAGCACGCTCACCCAGCGCGCGGACTGGACCCAGATCCTGAAGTACGTGGTGCACAACGTGGCTCACAGCTACGGCAAAACCGCCACCTTCATGCCCAAGCCCATCGTCGGCGACAACGGCTCCGGCATGCATGTTCACCAGTCCATCTGGAAGGACGGCAAGAACCTGTTCGCAGGCGACGGCTACGCCGGCCTGTCCGAAACCGCGCTTTACTACATCGGCGGCATCATCAAGCACGCCAAGGCGTTGAACGCGATCACCAACCCGGGCACCAACTCCTACAAACGCCTGGTGCCGCACTACGAAGCGCCGGTGAAGCTGGCCTATTCCGCCAAGAACCGCTCCGCCTCTATCCGCATCCCGCACGTGGCCAGCCCCAAGGGCCGTCGTATCGAGGCGCGCTTCCCGGACCCGTTGGCCAACCCCTACCTGTGCTTCTCCGCGCTGCTGATGGCCGGCCTGGACGGCATCCAGAACAAGATCCACCCGGGCGACGCCGCGGACAAGAACCTGTACGATCTGCCGCCGGAAGAAGATAAGCTGATCCCGACCGTGTGCGCCAGCCTGGACGAGGCCCTGGCCGCTCTGGACAAAGACCGCGAATTCCTGACCCGCGGCGGCGTGTTCTCCAATGACTGGATCGACGCCTACATCGAGCTCAAAATGCAGGAAGTCAACCTGACCCGCATGACCACCCATCCGGTGGAATTCGCGATGTATTACTCGCTGTAAAACGGCGCGACGAAAAACGGCAGCCCCTGGGCTGCCGTTTTCATATATGACTTGTCCGGCGGATTTGCATATCATTGCAGTGCTTAAACCCGGAACTCGACACGCCGCCCATGAAAACTCTATCGCTTTGTCTGATGCTGTTGCTGAGCGCCTCTGCTCAAGCCACTGTTTACAAGTACGTGGACAAAGACGGCAACGTCACTTTCACCAATGTGCCGATTCGCGGCGCGCAGGCAATCCGGCTCAATCCGCTCTCTTCCTATCCTAGCCAACACAAGAAAAACAATGCCCCCGGCAACAGCAGCGGCGGAAACGGCGACGCCAAGCCCGCCGGCAACTACCCCAGCGTCGATCCCGGCACCCAGAAACAGCGGGACAACGGCCGCCGCAAGATCCTGGAACAGGAGCTGGCCAATGAGCAGAAGGCGTTGACCGAAGCGGAAAAAGCGCTGGCCGACGGCAAAGCCACGCGCAACGGCGACGAAACCCGCAATTACCAAAAATATCTGAACCGGGTGCAGAAGCTGCAAGACGAAGTCACCGACCGCCAGAAAAACGTGGAAGCCTTGCGCCGCGAGTTGGGGCAGAACTAGTTTGACGCACCACATTGGTGCATACTGACGATGAATGGGCCATTCCCGGGCACGCGGGCATGGCCCGAATTTTGCTCAGCCTGCGCAAGCCCTTCGCCCCAGCCTACAGGACACACCGCACCATGCCGCCGACCAGCTTTGCCGGACTAGAACTGCTGGACACCCCCGTGCTGATCGTCGATCCCGACGGCGCGCTGCATTTCGTCAATCCCGCTTGCGAAAACCTGCTGGCGCTCGGCAGCCGCGAATTGCTGCGCCACAGCCTGTTCGATCTGTTCCAGCCCTGCCCGGCGCTGCGTCAGGCGCTGTCCACCGCGCTGCGCCACAACGCCAGCTTCATCGAACACGACTTGGAACTGGTCCCGCAGCACAGCGAGCAGCCGCTGCACATCGCGCTGTCGGTCGCACCGGTGGACGCGGACGGCGGGCTGGCGTTGATCGAGCTGCGGCCGCTGGATCAGCAGTTGAAGATCGCCAACGAAGAGCGCCTGCTGCTGCAACACCAGGCCAACCGCGAACTGATCCGCAACCTGGCCCATGAGATCAAAAACCCGCTGGGAGGCATTCGCGGCGCGGCGCAGTTGCTGGAGCACGAACTGCTGGACCGCCCGGAGCTGAAAGAATACACCGCGGTGATCAAGGAGGAGGCGCTGCGGCTGCAATCGTTGGTCGACCGCCTTCTGGCGCCGCACCGCAGCCATGTTCGCGGCGAGATCAATATCCACGAAGTGCTGGAGCGCGTGCGCAGCATCGCGCTGGCGGAATACCCGCAAGGCCTGCAAATTCGCCGCGACTACGACACCAGCCTGCCGCAGTTGGTGGCGGACAAGGAACAACTGATCCAGGTGGCGCTCAACATCGTCAAAAACGCGATTCAGGCGATGAAGGGCCGCGGCGAATTGATTCTGCGCACCCGAGTGGCGCGTCAGGTGACGCTGGCGCGCAAGCGCCACACCCTGGCATTGAAATTGCAGATCATCGATGACGGCCCCGGCATTCCCGACGAGATCAAGGACCATATTTTTTACCCGCTGG
Organism: Chromobacterium sp. Rain0013; assembly: GCF_015291765.1. Lineage (NCBI taxonomy): Bacteria > Pseudomonadati > Pseudomonadota > Betaproteobacteria > Neisseriales > Chromobacteriaceae > Chromobacterium > Chromobacterium sp. Rain0013. Next base: position 1,964,075 of record NZ_CP031514.1, on the reverse strand, counting down.
TCACCGGCCGCGCCGAAGGCACCGGCCTGGGCCTGACTCTGGCGCAGGCCTTCGTCCACCAGCACGGCGGCAATATCGAATTTGACTCACGGCCGGGGCAAACCTGTTTTACGGTCATGTTGCCCTTCGCCACCGACTGAGAAGCGGCTCAAAGTCCGCAGCGTTGCGTGAGACATCGCACGGCGAGCACACCTTCGAAAGGCTGATGAACCGCCTGTATATTCAGCTTTACCAGCTGTTCTCACCTTGTCCCGCTCGTGCTCGCGAGACTTGAACAGGTTCTGAGACGCATCGACAACAACACCTTGCGGCGGCCGGCGGGCGCTGGCGGCCACAGCATGAGGATTTCGTGATGAACCAAGCGGTATGGATTATTGACGACGACAAGGCAATACGCTGGGTGCTGGAAAAAGCGCTGGGACGCGCCGGCATCGGCTTCGACAGTTTCGCCAGCGCCGACGACGCGCTCAACGCGCTGTACGACCGCGCTCCGCAAGTCATTATTTCGGATATCCGCATGCCGGGCACCGACGGGCTGAAATTCCTCTCCAAAGTCAAATCAGAACACCCCGCGCTGCCCGTCATCATCATGACCGCGCATTCCGACCTGGATTCCGCGGTGGCGGCCTTCCAGGGCGGCGCCTTTGAATACCTGCCCAAGCCCTTCGACGTCGATCAGGCGGTGCTGCTGATCGAACGCGCGCTGGCGGAAAGCCGCCCGGACATCGCGGTCAGCGATCATCAGGAAGCGATGCCGGTGCTGCTGGGCCAGGCTCCGGCGATGCAGGACGTGTTCCGCGCCATCGGCCGGCTATCGCAGTCCAACGTCACCGTGCTGATCACCGGCGAATCCGGCACCGGCAAGGAGCGCGTGGCCGAGGCCCTGCACCGCCACTCTGTGCGCGCCGGCAAACCCTTCATCGCGCTCAATACCGCCGCCATCCCCAAGGACTTGCTGGAGTCGGAACTGTTCGGCCATGAGAAAGGCGCGTTCACCGGCGCGCAAGCCACCCGCCGCGGCCGCTTCGAGGAGGCCGAGGGCGGCACGCTGTTCCTGGACGAGATCGGCGACATGCCCACCGAGCTGCAAACCCGTTTGCTGCGCGTGCTGTCCGACGGCCACTTCTACCGCGTCGGCGGCCACACCCCGATCAAGGCCAACGTCCGCGTCATCGCCGCTACCCACCAAAACCTGGAACAGCGGGTGCGCGACGGCCAGTTCCGCGAAGACCTCTACCACCGCCTGAACGTGATCCGCCTGCGGCTGCCGCCGCTGCGCGAGCGGCGCGAAGACATCCCGCTGCTGGCCCGCCACTTCCTGGCCAAGAGCGCCACCCAGTTGGGCGTGGAGCCCAAGCGACTCAGCGACGCCGCCATGGAGGTGGTCAAACACAGCCTGTTCTCCGGCAATGTGCGTGAGCTGGAGAATCTGTGTCAGTGGATTAGCGTGATGGCGCCCGGCCAAACCGTGGAAGCGGCCGACCTGCCCCAGGAGCTGCGCGATCCCGCCGCCGGCGCCCGCCATCCCGGCGGCGCCGAAACCGGGCAACTGGACTGGCCGCAGTTGCTGGCGGAGGAAGTCAGCCGCCGTCTGCGCGCCGGCGAGGTCGGCATCATCGACGAACTGACCCGCCGCTTCGAGATCAGTTGCATCCGCAGCGGCCTGGCCCACACCGGCGGCCGCAAAGTGGAAGCCGCTCACCTGCTGGGCTGGGGTCGCAACACGCTGACTCGCAAGATCCAGGAGTTGGGTTTGGAAGCTCACGCGGATGAAATCCATGACAAGGCCGATCTCGGGCTCATAAAATGAATCCATGATCATTCCGCAAGGACCTGCCCATGTCCAAGTCCACGCTAGCGCTGCTCACCCTGCTGGCCGGCGGGTGGGTCCATGGGGCCCCCCTCTTGCGCATCGTCGTCGGTAGCGCCGAACCCGCGCCCTTCATCCAGCATACCTCCACACAACTATCCGGCCCCGTGATCGACCTCACGCGGCAAGCGGCGGAACATTGCGGCCTGAACGTGCAGTTCCGACAACTGCCGGCGCGACGGCTGTTGCGCGGCCTGGCCCTGAACCAGGCCGACGCCGCCGCCATGCTGTCCTTCCAGACCGACCGCGCCAAACAGATGCTCTACCCAATGCGCGACGGGTCAGCGGACAGCCGGCTCAGGCTGACGGCCCTCTCCTACGTGCTCTACGTCCCGCAGGATTCAACGCTGCGTTGGGACGGCTACCGGCTGGACCTGCCCGAGGACGACAGCGTGGGGGTCAATCGAGGTTGGTCCGTTACACGCGTATTGACGGCTCGCCGGATCCCCACCGAGGCCGGCGCCGATCTGGAGGAGAATTTCGCCAAGCTGCAGGCTGGCCGCATCGCCGCCTTCGCCATGCACGAGCCCGGCGGCGACGCTTATCTGGCGCAACACCCGCAGCTGCGCATGAAAAAACTGCTGCCGCCGCTGAAAACCGAAAACAATTATCTGGTGTTCGCCAAGGCTTACGGCCAGGCGCATCCGGAACGCATGCGCTGCGTCTGGAGTCAATTGCCGTCGCTGCGCCGGCAACTGGACCTGCCCTAAGAACCTGTTTACGATCTCGCGAGCTAAGGCGAAAGCGGCTGAGTAGAACGGAATGGTCAAGTGGCACATGCGCATTTCGAAGACGCCGCTCATCGCGCAATCTCTCCGCCAACGCGCAGCAGATCGTAAACAGGCCCCAAGTCAAGCCGCGCCCAGCGGCGTCAGCCCTGGCAAGGTGGCGAAACTCTGCTCCCTCACCGTGGCCAGAAAATCCTGCATATAGGCCAGGCCGCCGTCGTCGCCGCGCACCGCGGCGTACAACTCGCTGCTTAAACCGCGTTCGCCTATTGGCCGCGCCACCACGTAGCCGCGCTCCAGATAGGGTTTGACCGCCCAATACGGCAAAGCCGCCACCCCGCGGCGGCTGGCCACCAGTTGGATGATGGCGATGGTCAGCTCGCTGCTGCGCCTCGCCGGGTTGACGCCCGCCGGGCGCAATACCTTGCGCACCAGGTCCAGCATTTCGTCCGGCACGGGGTAATGGATCAGCGTTTCTCCGGCAAAGTCCTCCGCCAGCCAGCAGCGCTTGTTCGCCAGCGGATGATCCCGCGCCACGATGCCCACCATTTCATAAGCGAACAGCGGCTGGTAATCGATGCCGGCCTGCGGCTCCGCCTCGGACACGATGGCCAGATCGGCGCGATGGCTCAGCAGCAGGCTAACCGGATCGGTGTGAAAGCCGGACACGATATCCAGCTCAACGCCCGGCCAATGCTGACGAAACGCGTCCATCGCCGGCATCAGCCAGTCAAAGCAGGTATGGCACTCCACCGCCACCCTCAGTTCGCCGACCTCCCCCTGCCGCAGACGCGCCAGATCGCGTTCCGCCGCGGCCACCCTGGCGTTCAGATCATGCGCCAGCGCCAACAGCCTTTCCCCGGCGGCGGTGAAGCGCAGCGGCTGGGTCTTGCGCTCGAACAAGCTCATGCCGTAGCCCTGCTCCAACTGTTTGAGCTGGTGCGAAAGCGCGGACTGGGTCAGGAACAAGCGACTGGCGGCCAAGGACACGCTGCCGGTTTCGGCCAGCGCCAACAGGGTGCGCAGATGTCTAATCTCCAGAAAGCTCATTATGAATTCATTTCATGTTAACTGGCAAAATAATGAGTTTGTATCATACAACAGCTTGCGTAATGCTAGGGACATCACGAACGAAGGAGTCCACCATGACCACCCTGCACCTGCTCGGCTTTCCCCGCATCGGCGCCAAGCGCGAACTGAAGACCCTGCTGGAAAACTACTGGAAAAACGAAATCGACGAAGCCGCGCTGCTGGGCGGCGCGCGTGAACTGCGCCAGCGCCATTGGCTGTTGCAAAAAGGCGCCGGCGTTGAATTGTCCCCGGTAGGCGACTTCTCCATGTACGACCACGTGCTGGACGCGCAACTGCTGGTGGGAGCGGTGCCGCCGCGCTTCGGCTTCGACGCCTCCAAGCTGAGCACCGAGCAGTATTTCCAGCTGGCGCGCGGCAATGCCGGCCAGCCGGCGCTGGAAATGACTAAATGGTTCGACACCAACTACCACTACCTGGTGCCGGAATGGCATGCCGACACCGCTTTCCAAGCCCAGCCTGAGCGCTTGCTGGCGCAAGTGCGAGAAGCCCAGGCGCTGGGCCTGCGCGCCAAGCCGGTGCTGCTGGGGCCGCTGTCGCTGCTGTGGCTGGGCAAGGCCAAGCACGCCGGCCTGGACAAGCTGTCCCTGCTGCCCGCCCTGCTGCAAGCCTACCGCGACGTGCTGGCCGCGCTGGCGGCGGCGAAAGTGGAATGGGTGCAGATCGACGAACCCATCCTGACCCTGGATCTGCCGTCGGAATGGCTGGCCGCCTTCGAACCCGCTTATCGCCAATTGCAAGACTCTCCGCTGCGGCTGCTGCTGGCCACCTACTTCGGCAGCGTCGCCGAGCATGCCGAACTGCTGCAACGCTTGCCGGTGGCCGGCCTGCACCTGGACTTGGTGCGCGCGCCGCTGCAACTGGCGGCTTTCGCCGAGGGCTGGCCGCAAGACAAGGTACTGTCCGCCGGCGTCATCGACGGTCGCAACATCTGGCGCGCCGATCTGTCCCGCGTGCTGGCCAGTCTGCAACCCCTTGCGGCCGATTTGGGCGAGCGCCTGTGGATCGCTCCCAGTTGCTCGCTGCTGCATACGCCCTTCGACCTGGCCGCGGAAACCCAGCTCGACGTCGACGTCAAAACCTGGCTGGCCTTCGCGGTGCAAAAGCTTAATGAACTGAAAGTGCTGAAACGCGGCGTGGAGCAAGGCCGCGAAGCCATCGCCAACGAACTGGCCGGCAGCGACTACGCCCGCCAGCAACGCGCCGCCAGCCCGCTGATCCACCGCCCCGAAGTCCAGCAGCGCCTGGCCACGCTGCCGACCAACGCCGACCGCCGCCACAGCGCCTATCCCGTTCGCGCCGCCGCGCAGCAAGCCTGGCTCAAACTGCCGCTGCTGCCCACCACCACCATAGGCTCCTTCCCGCAAACCGCATCCATCCGCGGCGCTCGCGCCGCCTTCAAACGCGGCGAACTGCCCGCCGATGCCTACCGTCAGGCAATGCAGCAGGAAATTGAACTGGCGATACGCCGCCAGGAGGCGCTGGACATCGACGTGCTGGTGCACGGCGAGGCCGAGCGCAACGACATGGTGGAATACTTCGGCGAACAGTTGTCCGGTTTCGTGTTCACCGCCGGCGGCTGGGTGCAAAGCTACGGCAGCCGCTGCGTGAAGCCGCCCATTTTGTTCGGCGACGTGGCGCGGCCGCAGCCGATGACCGTGGAATGGGCGGAATACGCACAAAGCCTGACCTCCCGTCCGGTCAAGGGCATGCTCACCGGACCGGTCACGATCCTGCAATGGAGCTTTGTCCGTGACGACCTGCCGCGCGACGAAGTCTGCCGTCAGATCGCCCTGGCGCTAAACGACGAGGTACGCGACTTGGAGACCGCCGGCATCCGCGTGATCCAGATCGACGAGCCTGCCATCCGCGAAGGACTGCCGCTGAAGCGCGCCGATCGCGCCGCCTACCTGGACTGGGCCGGCCATGCCTTCCGGCTGTCTTGCCACGGCGTGGCGGACTCCACCCAGATTCACACCCATATGTGCTATTCCGAGTTTGGTGACATTCTGCCGGCCATCGCCGCGCTGGACGCGGACGTGATCACCATCGAAACCTCGCGCTCGGACATGGAGCTGCTGCAGGACTTCGGCCACTTCCGCTACCCCAATGCCATCGGCCCCGGCGTCTACGATATTCACAGCCCGCGGGTGCCGCCTGAGGCCGAAATCCAGCAGCTACTGGAAAAGGCGCTGCAAGTGATCGAACCGGAAAAACTGTGGGTCAACCCCGACTGCGGCCTGAAAACCCGTGGCTGGCCCGAGGTGGAGGCGGCCCTCTCCAGCATGGTCAAGGTCAGCAAGACGCTGCGCAGACGTCTGGCTCAGGAGGCCGACGCCACCGTCTGAAACGTTTGAGACTGACAAGAAAAAGGCCCCTCGATCGAGGGGCCTTTTCGCGTGCCTACTCAAGGCTGCAACATGCCGGGCGTCATCATCGCCTTCAAACGCGTCTGCTCGATGCCGTGGCGGTCGCGGTGACTCAACCACCAGACCGACCCCTTCTTCACGCTCCACAATTGCTGCTGCTCCGATAGCAGGGTGGATGCCAACCAGCCGATATAAGGCTGATGGCCAACCAATACCACGGTGCGGTTCGCCTCCGGCCAGCCTATCGCCTCCAGCACCTCTTCCGGCGACGCCGTCGGATTCAACGCCGGCACCGTCTGAAAGCTTTTCGCCAGCAAGGCCGCTGTCTGCTGCGAACGCTTGGCCTCCGAGGCCAGCAGCAGATAATCGCGCGGCAGGCGCACCCGCAGCCAAGCCGCCATCTGGCTTGCCTGCTGCTGCCCGCGCCGCGTCAGCGCCCTTGCCAGATCATCAGAGCCGTCCTCCGCCTCCGCGTGGCGCCACAAAATCAAATCCATACACACCCCTCGTTAAAATATTTTCAATCCAGACGCAAGCGAGCCAAGTCGAGCGCCCGCCCCAGGCGGGATGCGCGGCTTGGCGCGACTACGAAATAAAAGCCGCCGGCCCGCTACAAGGGAAACAGCGCCAGCAACACAGGCACCAACAAAGCGGTGAACACCCCGTTCAAGCCCATTGCCAGGCCCGCGAAGGCGCCCGCTGTCTCCGACAACTGAAACACCCGCGCCGTTCCAATCCCATGCGCGGAAATCCCCGTGGCCACGCCCAGCGCCATGTCGTTGCGCAGACGCAGGCCGTTGAACAGCGGCCGCGCCGCCACCGCGCCAAAAATGCCGGACAGGATCACGCACATCGCCGCCAATTCCGGCACCCCGCCTATGCTTTGCGACACGCTCATCGCAATCGGCGTGGTCACCGCCCGCGTGCTCAGGGATAGCAGCACCTCATGCGGCAGACCAAATAGCCAACCCAAGCCCACCGCGCTGACGACGCCGGTGACCCCACCCAAGGCAATGCTCAAGGCCAGCGGCCCCGCCGCGCGCTTGAGCCGGCTCAGGTTGCCGTACAAGGGCACCGCCAAAGCCACCGTCGCCGGACCCAACAACATTTGTATCCACTGCGCGCCCTGCATGTACTGGCGGTAATCGGTACGCGTCAGCACCAGCCAGCCCAACACCAGCAATACCCCGATCAACACCGGGTTGGACAGCGGATGGCCGCGACAGCGGCGATTAAACGCCAAGGCCAGGCGGTAAGCCAGCAAAGTGACGAAAACCCCCGTCAACGGCGACTCCCGCAGCGCGGAGAACACATCGGCGCTAATCATCTCCTCCTCCGCCCCGCCGCCCCAGCATCCAATGCAAAGCCAGCCCCGGCACCAGCAAGGTGGTCAGCGTCGACAAGGCCAGCACCGCCGCCAGACGCGCGCCGTAATCGGCCAATAGCGTCTGGTAGGCCAGCACCGCTCCGCCGGCCGGGATGAACAGCAAGGACATATGCGCAAGAAAGCGCGGCACATGGGTCTGCAGCGTCGTAGGCACTCCGCGACGCGCGCACAAGGTGGCGAACAACAGCAACATGCCCATGACCGGTCCCGGCACCGGAACGCCCAAACCGCGCGCCAAGACTTCTCCCGCCAATTGATAGCCCAACAGCCACAGCGCCGTCTCCATCATGCGATCTTTCCTCCTTCCGCCTTTGATGACGTCATGATAATGCCCCGGTTCGCGCTTGGGGATAGACAGATGGACTCGCATCGCGCCGCAGAAGGGCGGGACAAGCCCCCGCCGGCTTTGGCATAATGCGCGCCATGTCTCATCCCCCACTCTGGCTGCCTCAGCCGCCCGCGCTGTCCGCCGCGGCGCAATCCTGCCTCACCGAAGCCGGCTCGCTGACCGAACGGCTGCAAAGCACTGGTCGCCGCTTCGCCGTGCGCGTGTTGCGGCAAGGCCCCGACATCTGTCTGGAAGACGAGGCGCCACAGCTCGGCCTGGCCGCCGGAGCGCCGCTGCAAGCGCGCGAGGTGGCTCTGACCCTGGACGACACCCCGGTCGTGTTCGCCCGCAGCGTCACCCGCCTGGACTGCGCGGCCTGGCAGCCCATTCTAGACCGAGGCAGCCGCTCACTGGGCCTGACATTGTTCGGTGGCCTGCCGGATTTGCTGCGCGACCCGCTGCGCTATCGCCTCATTGCCGCCGATCATCCGCTGTTCGCGCCGGCGGCCCAACTCAGCCCGCACCCCAGCTACCCGGCGCGGCGCTGCCGCTTCCTGCTGCGGCAAGCGCCGCTGCTGGTGTGCGAACTCTTTTTGCCGGAGCTGGAGAATTTCTTGCTATGAACGCCGCCCGCCTTAATGAACGCTTGACCGTTTACATGCAACTGATGCGCATGGACAAGCCCATCGGCACCTTCCTGCTGCTGTGGCCGACGCTGTGGGCGCTGCTGATCGCCGGCCAAGGCCGGCCCGACCCGCTGATCGTGCTGATCTTCATTATCGGCACCTTTCTGATGCGTTCGGCCGGCTGCGTGATCAACGATTACGCGGACCGCGACTTCGACGGCCACGTGGAACGCACCCGGCAACGGCCGTTCGCCCGCGGCGCGGTTGGCAAGAAGGAAGCCTTGCTGCTGGCCGCCGGCCTGGCGCTGCTGTCGCTGCTGCTGATCCTGCCGCTGAACGGCCTGACCCTGCTCTTGAGCGTGCCGGCGCTGTTCATCGCCGCAAGCTACCCTTTCACCAAGCGCTTCTTCCCGGTGCCGCAAGCCTATCTGGGCCTGGCCTTCTCCTTCGGCATTCCGATGGCCTTCGCCGCCCAGACCGGCGCCGTTCCAATGCTGGCCTGGCTGCTGCTGCTGGCCAACGCTTGCTGGACGCTGGCCTACGACACCGCCTATGCCATCAGCGACAAGCCTGACGATCTCAAGATCGGCATCAAGACCTCGGCGATCACCTTCGGCGACTACGATGTCCTGGCCATCATGCTGTTCCACGCCGCTTTTCTCGCGCTAATGGCCGGCATTGGCCGGCACCTGGCGCTGGGCTGGCCTTTTTACCTGTCCCTGATGGTCTCCGCCGCCTTGATGGCCAGGCAATACCTGGACATCCGTGAACGCGATCGAGCGGCCTGCTTTAAGGCCTTTCTCGACAATAACCGCGTTGGCGCGGCCATCCTCATTGGCGTGGCGCTCAGCTACTGGCTGCCGTAAAACCCAAAGTCATCATTTTGCGGCGCGGCAACATTTTGTTATTTTCTGTGAACTTTTCTAAACGGCTTTAATCCCAGAGAAGGCATATTCCACCCATTTGGAATTGCAGCCGACATGCACCGCCGGCTTCACACAAGAAAGGACATATCATGAAACTGATTTCCGCTCTGATCGCCGCTGCTTTCGCCACTAGCGCCATGGCCGCCACCCCGGCGTCCGCGCCCTCCGCAGAAAAGAAAATGGAGCATAAAGCCGAACACAAGCAGGCCGGCAAAAAGCACCACAAGAAGCATGCTTCGGGCGCCGCGCACCACAAGAAATCCGGACACAAACATTCGGGAAAGAAAGCTGAACACAAAGCGGCTTCCGCCGCCAAGTAACTGATCGCCGGGCCGCGCGCCCGGCGCAAAAACGCCGCGGCTCGTCATGCGCCGCGGCGTTTTCATATCCTGATACGACCAAAGGCCGGCCAGAGGCCGACGACGGGGATCAGCCGGGCGGCGAATTATTCGCCGAAGCCACAGAACACCTCGCGCATCATTTTCAAAACCTCCAGCGTGCGAATATCGCCAACACGGTAATAAACGCGGTTCGCGTCCTTGCGCGTGCGCAACACGCCCTTGTCGCGCATAATGGCCAAATGCTGAGAAATATTGCTCTGCGACGTGCCCACCTGCTCGACTATATCCTGCACGCTCACTTCCTGGTCTTCCAGCACCGATATGATCTTCAAACGCAGCGGGTGCGACATGGCCTTCATCGCCCTCGAGGTCTGCTCGATCTGGTCATCGTTGAACAGCAAGGCTTCTCTCCCTGTAGAGTCATTTTATTTAGTCTGACTGCGGTACAATACTACACAAAATCCAATACCATCAAGATTTTCTAATATTCAGAATGTGAATGCCATGAAATCCATCAAACCGGTGTTGTTGTTGATTCTCGACGGTTTTGGCCATCGCACCGAAGGCGATGACAACGCTATTCTTCATGCCTCGATGCCTAACTGGAATCGTCTGCGCCAGACCTTCCCCTACGGCACCATCAACGCCTCGGAAAACTTCGTCGGCCTGCCCTCCGGCCAGTTCGGCAATTCCGAAGTGGGCCACCTCAACATCGGCGCCGGCCGCGTGGTGCAACAGGACATCAGCCGCATCGACTGCGACATCGAAGACGGCCGCTTCGCCTCCAACCCCGCGTTGGTTTCCGCCATCGCCAAAGCCAAGGATTCGACGCTGCACATCATGGGCCTGCTGTCCGACGGCGGCGTTCACAGCCATGAAAACCACATCCACTCGCTGATCCGCGCGGCCCAGGCTGCCGGCGTCGCCCGCATCCGCGTGCACGCATTCCTAGACGGCCGCGATACGCCGCCGCGCAGCGCCAAGACCTATCTGGAGCGGCTGGACGCGGTGCTGGCCGAATGCCCCGCCGCGCGCCTGGCGTCCGTGACCGGCCGCTACTGGGCAATGGACCGCGACAAGCGCTGGGAACGCGTGGAGCCGGCTTATCGCCTGCTGGTGGAGGGCGAAGGCCTGTTCCACTCACGCAATGGCCTGGAAGCGCTGGAAGCGGCCTACGCCCGTGATGAGAACGACGAGTTCGTCAAAGCCACCGCCATCGGCGAAGCCGCCCCGATGCGTGACGGCGACGTCGTTATATTCATGAACTTCCGCGCCGACCGCGCGCGCCAACTGGTCAGCGCGCTGACCGACCCGGCTTTCGACGGCTTCCAGGCGCGCCAACCCAAGTTCGCAGACTTCGTCACCTTGACCTCCTACGGCGAAGCCTACAGCCGCTTGTCCATCGCCTACCCGCCTCAGAAGATCAGCAACGGCTTCGGCGAATACCTGGCCAGCCAGGGTCTGAAGCAGCTGCGCATCGCCGAAACCGAGAAATATCCGCACGTCACCTATTTCTTCAACGGCGGCGAAGAGCAGGTATATCCTGGAGAAGACCGCATTCTGGTGCAATCGCCCAAGGTGGCCACTTACGACCTGCAACCAGAAATGAGCGCCGGCGAAGTCACCGACAAAATCGTCGCCGCCATCGCCTCCGGCCAATACCAAGCCATCATCTGCAATTACGCCAACGGCGACATGGTGGGCCATAGCGGCATCTTCGACGCCGCGGTCAAGGCGGTGGAAGCGCTGGACGGCTGCATCGGCCGCTGTGTGGAAGCGATGCGCGCCGCCGGCGGTGAGGTATTGATCACCGCCGACCACGGAAACTGCGAACAAATGTACGATGCCGAGCACCACCAGCCGCATACCCAGCACACCTTGAGCCCGGTGCCCTTCCTCTATGTCGGCCGTCCGGCCCGGATCCGCTCCGGTGGTTCGCTGCGCGACATCGCGCCGTCGCTGCTGGCAATGATGGGCCTGGAACAACCGGCGGAGATGAGCGGTCAATCGTTGATCGAATTCCAATAAGCCCCGCCGCCGGCTCCGCCGGCGTCATCGACCCAAGCGCGCCGCCCGCGGACGGCGCGCTTGTTGGTCCGCGGCCCAAGTAGAAAGCATATTCCCGGCAATGAAACCTTATGTCCTGATGGCGGCCTTGATCGCCGGAGCCAGCCACGCCGCGCCTCCGGCCTCCGCCGCGCTGTCCACCGCCCCGCACCAGCAAGACCTCAAATCGGTGCGCAAGGAAATCGATACGCTGAAAAAAGACATTGCCCAAAAACAGGCGGTGCAAAAAGAGGCGCAATCGGCGATCAAGGAGTCGGAACAAGCCATTAGCCAGACCACCCAGGCGCTGGTGAAGCTGGAGAAAAAACAAAGCAGCTCGGAGCAGCAGCTAGAGGCGCTGCGCGCCCAGATCAACGCCAGCCGCAACAGCCTGGCCGCGGTGCGCCAACGCGTAGGCCAGATGCTGGCGCGCCAGTACAAGAGCGGCCAGCACGACGCGATGAAGCTGATGATGAACGCGAACGACCCCAATCAGAGCGCTCGCGACCTCGCCTACTACCAGCACATCGCCCGCGCCCAGCAGCAGTTGGTCGCCCAGTTGATCACCCACCAGCACGAATTGGAAGCGCTATCCTTCCAACTGGAACAGGAACTGGCCCGCCTTAACTCGCTGTCGAACCGCAAGAGCCAGGAAAAGAGCTCGTTGCAGCAGGACAAGGCCAGCCAGCAGCAAGAACTCAACAAGGTCACCGGTGAAATCAAGACCGGGCAGAGCAAACTGAGCCAGCTGCAGGAAAACGAAAAACGCCTGACTGGCCTGATCGCCCAGATCAACCGGGAAATCCAGCGCCGCCGCGCGGAGATCGCACGCAAGGCGGCGGAAGAACGCAAGGCCAAGCTGGCCGCCGCCCGCGAAGCGGCTCGCAAAGAGAACGAACGCCGCCGCAAGCTGGCTGCAAACGCCAAGAAACAAGGCAAGCCTGTGCCGGAGGAAGCCAAGCAGACGGTGACGGTGAAAGAGGAAGCCATCACCGACGTGGCCGACGACAGCGCCGCCGGCCGCGCCTTCGTCAGCCTGCAGGGCAGAATGAAAATGCCGGTGGCCGGACAATTGGTCGGCCGCTTTGGCAAACCGCGCCAGCAAGGCGTCAGCTGGAAAGGCGTGTTCATTCAAACCGCCAACGGCACCCCGGTTCGCAGCGTGGCCGACGGCACCGTAGTATTCGCCGATCAATTGCGCGGCTTCGGCAATGCCATCCTGGTCGACCATGGCGGCAACTACATGACGGTCTATACCGGACTATCCGTAATAGGCAAATCCGTAGGCAGCAGCGTCAAGGCCGGCGACACGATCGGCAACACTGGAACACTGGACAGCGGCGAATCCGGCCTGTACTTTGAAATCCGACACATGGGACGCCCCCTAAACCCGCAAGCCTGGGCGCGCTGAGCCAGGCAACGGAGACAGATAACAAACATGAGCAGCCAAAGAATGAAGAAGATTGCCTGGCTAGTGGCCGGCGCCATGGCCGGCGGCGTGCTGACGCTCAGCATGCAAGCCTTTGCCGACAAGGGCGAATCCCCGCTGCCGCTGAGCGAGCTGCGCACCTTCGCCGAAGTGTTTGGCCGCATCAAGCAAGACTACGTCGACCCGGTGGAAGACAAGAAGCTCATCACCGCGGCCATCAAGGGCATGCTGACCGGTCTGGACCCGCACTCCGACTACATGGACCCGGAAGCCTTCAAGGAACTCAAGGAAGGCACTCAGGGCGAATTCGGCGGCCTCGGCATCGAAATCGGCGCCGAGGACGGCTTGGTCAAGGTGGTGTCGCCCATCGAGGACACCCCGGCGCAGAAGGCCGGCATCAAGAGCGGCGACCTGATCATCAAGATCGACGACACCCCGGTGCGCGGCCTGTCCCTGACCGACGCGGTGAAGAAAATGCGCGGCAAGCCGGGCACCAAGGTCACGCTGACCATCGCCCGCAAGTCTGAAACCAAGCCCCTGGTGTTCACGCTGGCGCGCGCGGTGATCAAGACCAAGAGCGTCAAATACAAGCTGCTGGAACCGGACTTCGGCTATGTGCGCATCACCCAATTCCAAGAGCACACCTCCGAGGACCTGGCCGCCGGCGTGCAGGCGCTTTACAAGGAAAACAAACAGGCGCTGAAAGGCCTGGTACTGGACCTGCGCGACGATCCGGGCGGCCTGCTCAACGGAGCGGTTGGCGTGTCGGCCGCCTTCCTGGCCAAGAACCAGTTGGTGGTCTACACCGAAGGCCGCACCCCGGACGCCAAGATGCGGCTGACCGCCAATCTGCAGAACTACGCCCGCCCCAACGGCAGCGATCCGCTGGCCCGGCTGCCGGTGGAAGCCCGCAACGTGCCTCTGGTCGTGCTGGTCAACGGCGGCTCCGCCTCGGCGTCGGAAATCGTCGCCGGCGCGCTGCAAGACCACAAACGCGCGGTGTTGGTGGGCACGCAGACCTTCGGCAAGGGCTCGGTGCAATCCATCATGCCGCTGGGCAACGCCGGCGGCATCAAGCTGACCACCGCCCGCTACTTCACGCCGAACGGCCGCTCAATCCAGGCCAAGGGCATCGTGCCCGACGTGGTAGTGGAAGACGGCACGCTGACCGCGGCCGAGCAAGCCATCCGCGTGCGCGAAGCGGACCTGGAAAACCACTTGGCCAACCCCAACGGCGAGGACAAGCCGGCGCCCAAGAGCAACGCCAAACCCGCGCCAGCGCCGCAACCCGCCCCCGCCAAGCCGGACGACGGCAAGGACAAGACCAAGCCGGAAGAAAAGAGCCAGTTCGGCCCGCGCGACCCCAACCCTAAAAACGACAACCAGCTGTCGCAGGCGCTGAACATCCTCAAGGTACAACAGATCCTGCAGAAAAAAGGCAGTTGACCCCGCCTCCGAGGCCACAACGCGCCCCTGGTTTCGCCAGGGGCGTTTTTCATGCGCGTGCTATATTGTCCTCCTGCAAAACACCGTCATTCCTGCTACGCTATCCGGCTTAACCCTAGTTTTCCGGCCGGAGCCGCTGACCCATGCTTACCCGCGAATTCGTGCTTTCCTTTCGCGAAGCCGCCCCCTACATCAACGCCTACCGCGGCAAGACCTTCGTGCTGGCCGTCAGCGGCGAAACCTTGCAAGACGGAGAGTTCGCCAGCCTGGCGCAGGACATCAACCTCTTGGTCAGCCTGGGCGTGCGCATCGTGCTGGTTCACGGCATCCGTCCCCAGATCGAGGGCCTGTTGAAACGCCACGGCATCGCCCGCCTCTTCCACCGCGACCGCCGCGTCACCGACGCCGCCACCATGGACGTGGTCAAGCAAGCGGCCGGCGCCACCCGCTGCGACATCGAGGCGCTGCTGTCCATGGGCATGCCCAATTCGCCAATGCACGGCGCCCACCTGCGCGTGGCCGGCGGCAACTTCGTCACCGCCCAGCCTCTGGGCGTGCTCGATGGCGTGGACATGCAATACACCGGCCAGGTGCGCCGCGCCGACGGCGCCGCCATCCGCGCCCGCCTCGACCACGGCGAGCTGGTACTGCTGTCGCCCATCGGCTATTCGCTGACCGGCGAGGCCTTCAATCTGACCATGGAAGAACTGGCCACCCACGTCGCCATTACCCTGAAAGCGGAAAAACTGATTTTCGTGATCGAGCAGCGCGGCGTGATGCTGGACGAGGAACTGATCAGCACGCTGACCGCACAGCAGGCCGAAGACCTGCTGGCCTCCGGCCGGCTGCAGGATGACGTCAGCGCCTACCTGCCCTACGCCATCCGCGCCACCCGAGAAGGCATTCCCCGTGCCCACTTGATTAGCCGTCACGCCGACGGCGCGCTGCTGGTGGAACACTTCACCCGAGGCGGCAACGGCACCATGATCGCCCGCGACCCGCTGGTGCGAGTGCGCAACGCCAGCATCGAAGACATCGGCGACATCATCGGCCTGATCCAGCCGCTGGAAGAGCAAGGCGTGCTGGTCAAGCGCAGCCGCGAGCATCTGGAGGTGGAGATCGGCGAATATTCGGTGTTGGAGCACGACGGCAAGATCTATGGTTGCGTGGCCATGCACCCCTTCCCCGACGCCGGCACCGCCGAACTGGCCTGCCTGGCGGTGGCTCAAGACAAACGCGACGGCGGCTTTGGCGAGATGCTGCTCAAACACGTGGAATACCAGGCCCGCACCCAAGGCTTGCAGTCGCTGTTCGTGCTTACCACCCAAACCGCGCACTGGTTCGTGGAGCGGGGCTTCGCCGAAGCGGACAAGAGCGCGCTGCCGCTGGCGCGGCAGCAGTTCTACAACTATCAGCGTCGATCAAAGGTGTTCGTCAAGGCCTTGTGAATCCAAGAACCTGTTCACGATCTGCTGCGCGTTGTGGAGCGTTACACACTGAGTATCCCTTTGAAATGCTCATGTACCGCTCCTACGCTCCGCTTTCTCAGCCGTTTTCGTCTTGGCTCGCAAGATCGTGAACGGGCTCTCGGGCCGCATCGTGGTTGGAAGCGTTTCATCTCTGTGACACAATATTGAATTAACCTTTTTCCGATATTTTAAGGATTGCGCCATGAGCAGAACCGTCAATTGCGTCAAGCTGGGCCGCGAAGCCGAAGCCCTCGACTTCCCGCCGCTGCCGGGCGAACTGGGCAAGCGAGTGTTTGACAACGTCTCG
This sequence comes from Chromobacterium sp. Rain0013, assembly GCF_015291765.1. NCBI lineage: Bacteria > Pseudomonadati > Pseudomonadota > Betaproteobacteria > Neisseriales > Chromobacteriaceae > Chromobacterium > Chromobacterium sp. Rain0013. The sequence continues at coordinate 1,947,714 of NZ_CP031514.1, read as the reverse complement.
AAAGAAGCCTGGCAAGGCTGGCTGCGCTATCAGACCATGCTGATCAACGAAAACCGCCTGAGCCTGGCCGACGCCCGCGCCCGCCAGTATCTGGCCGCGCAGTTGGAAGCCTACTTCTTCGGCGACGGCGCCGACGCTCCCGCCGGCTACACTCCGCCGCAGAACTAATCGCCATGCCCAGCCCTCCAAGCGAGGGCTTTATTTTTCCCTGAACTCTCCACTGTTGGCTTGAACCTCGTATGTCACACACGCAAGACCTGCTGATCAACCGCGAACTTGGCCTTCTAGAATTCAACCGCCGCGTGCTGGCCCAGGCGGAAGACGCCAACCTGCCGCTGCTGGAACGGCTGAAATTCCTGTGCATTGTGTCCTCCAACATGGATGAGTTCTTCGAAGTGCGAGTGGCCTGGCTGCAGGAAACCGCCGAGGTCACGCCGGAGCGCATCCTGGCGGACGGCACCACGCCTGAGCAGGCGCTGGCCAAGGTGGCCACCGCCGCGCACCAACTGGTGCGCGACCAGTACGCCGTGATGAGCGAAGTGCTGTTTCCGGCGCTTCGCGAGGAAAACATCATCTTCCTGCGCCGCAACGAATGGAGCCCCGCGCAACAGCAATGGGTGAAGGACTTCTTCTTCCGCGAGTTGATGCCCATCCTCACCCCCATCGGCCTCGACCCGTCCCACCCCTTCCCCAAGGTGCTGAACAAATCCTTGAACTTCGCGGTGGAGCTGGAAGGGCGCGACGCCTTCGGCCGCGCCTCCGGCATCGCCATCGTCCAGGCGCCGCGCATCCTGCCGCGGGTGATCAAATTGCCGGCGGACGTCAGCGACGGCCATCGCCACACCTTCGTCTTCCTGTCCTCCATCCTCCATTCCCATGTGCATGAGCTGTTCAGCGGCATGGCGGTCAAGGGCTGCTACCAGTTCCGCGTCACCCGCGACAGCGAACTGACGGTGGAAGACGAAGACGTGAAAAACCTGCGTACCGCCCTGCAAGGCGAATTGCGCCAGCGCCAGTTCGGCGACGCGGTGCGGCTGGAGATCGCCGATACCTGCCCCTTGCATATGGAAGAATTCCTGCTGACCCAGTTCAACCTGAAGCCGCGCGACGTCTACCGCGTCAACGGCCCGGTCAATCTGGTGCGGCTGATGCAGGTGCCGGACCTGGTGGATAGGCCGGACCTGAAATTCACTCCCTTCATCCCCACTCTGCCGGAGATACTGCGCAAGAAGACGCCGCTGTTCGATGCCATCCGCAAGGGCGATATTCTGCTGCACCACCCGTTCCAGAGCTTCCAGCCGGTGATTGACATGCTGACGCTGGCGGCGTCCGATCCCCATGTGGTGGCCATCAAGATGACGGTGTACCGCACCGGCACCGACTCGGTGCTGATGGAGTCGCTGATCGCCGCCGCCCGCGCAGGCAAGCAGGTGACCGTGGTGGTGGAGCTGATGGCGCGCTTCGACGAAGAAGCCAATATCAGCTGGGCCAGCCGGCTGGAGGACGCCGGTGCCCACGTGGTCTATGGCGTGATCGGCTACAAGGTGCACGCCAAGATGCTGATGGTGGTGCGCCGCGAAGAACACGGCCTTCGCCGCTACGTCCACTTGGGCACCGGCAACTACCACCCGCGCACCGCTCGCCTCTACACCGACTTCGGCCTGCTGACCTGCAATGAGCAGATCGCCAGCGACGTCAACGACATCTTCGTGCAGCTGACCGGCCTGGGCCGCGCCAGCCAGCTCAAGCTGCTGTTCCAGAGCCCGTTCACGCTGCACAGCATGGTAATGGAGGCGATAGACCGCGAAATCGCCCACGCCCAGGCCGGCAAGCCGGCGCAGATCATCGCCAAGATGAACGCCTTGCTGGAAAGCCAGGTGATCCACGCGCTGTACCGCGCCAGCCAGGCCGGGGTCAAGATCCAGCTGATCGTGCGCGGCGTGTGCGCGCTGCGGCCGGGCGTGCCGGGGCTGTCCGAGAATATCAGCGTGCGCTCCATCGTCGGCCGCTTCCTGGAACACCCGCGCGTGTTCTACTTCCACAACGACCACAAAGAAGACCTGCTGATCGCCAGCGCCGACTGGATGGGCCGCAACTTCTTCCGCCGCATCGAAACCTGCGTGCCCATCATCGACGCCAAGCTCAAGCGCCGGGTGATCAAAGAGGCGCTGCGCCTCTATCTGGACGACAACGTCAACGCCTGGGACATGCAGCCGGACGGCGGCTACAAGCGCCGCACCTCCCGCGGCAAGCCGCATTGCGCGCAATTGCAGCTGCTGGAAGAGTACACCCGCTGACATCCGGCCCGCGGCTTCGCCGCGGGCGCATCCCCGCAAGGACCACCATGGAAATCGCCGGCTACAGTCTCGCCGCCCTGCTCATCGTCGCCGGTCTGGCCGGCACCATGCTGCCCATCATCCCCGGCTTGCCGCTGATGTTCGGCGGCCTGCTCCTGGCCGCCTGGCTGGACAACTTCAACCACCTGGGCGCGATCAGTCTGATCATCATGGCCCTGCTCACCGCATTGGGCCTGGTGATAGATTTCTTCGCCGGCCTGCTTGGCGCAAAAGCCAGCGGCGCCAGCAGTCAGGCGCTGTGGGGCGCCTTCATCGGCGGCATCGTGGGCATGTTCTTCGGCCTGGCGGGCGTGCTGCTCGGCCCGCTGGTCGGCGCCGTCATCGGCGAGTTCATCGCTCGCAAGGATGCCTTTCAAGCAGGCAAAGTCGGCATCGGCACCTTCATCGGCTTCATCGTCGGCGCGGTGGCCAAGGTAGCCTGCGCTTTCGCCATGCTGGCCACGGCGGCGTTGGCGCTACTGTTCTAGCGGCCGGCTCCGCGGCCGCGCGGCTGGCCTAAACCAGGGGATTTGGTAGAATCCGGGTTTATCCCCTTCAATCCAGCGTGAATACCGATGGCACAATATGTAATGTCCATGCTCCGCGTGAGCAAGATCGTTCCGCCCAAGCGCCAGATCATCAAGGACATCTCCCTGTCCTTCTTCCCCGGCGCCAAGATCGGCCTGCTGGGCCTGAACGGCGCCGGTAAATCCACCGTGCTGCGCATCATGGCCGGCGCGGACAAAGAATACGAGGGCGAGGTGCAACACCTGGCCGGCGTCAAAATCGGCTACCTGCCGCAGGAACCGCAGCTGGACCCCGAAAAAACCGTGCGCGAGGAAGTGGAAAGCGGCATGGGCGACGTAATGGGCGCGCAAAAGCGCCTGGAAGAAGTGTACGCCGCCTACGCTGAAGCGGACGCCGACTTCGACGCGCTGGCCGAAGAACAAGCCAAGCTGGAGGCCATCATCGCCGCCGGCGCCAACGACAACGTCGAACACCAGCTGGAAATCGCCGCCGACGCGTTGCGCCTGCCGCCGTGGGACGCCAAGATCGGCCCGCTGTCCGGCGGCGAGAAGCGCCGCGTGGCGCTGTGCAAGCTGCTGCTGTCCAAACCCGACATGCTGCTGCTGGACGAACCCACCAACCACCTGGACGCTGAGTCCGTGGAATGGCTGGAACAATTCCTGGTGCGCTTCCCCGGCACCGTGGTGGCCGTCACCCACGACCGCTACTTCCTGGACAACGCCGCCGAGTGGATTCTGGAACTGGACCGCGGCGAAGGCATTCCGTGGAAAGGCAATTACTCCAGCTGGCTGGAACAAAAGGAAGCCCGCCTGGCGCAGGAAGCCAAGAGCGAAGGCGCCCGCATGAAGGCGATGAAGCAGGAGCTGGAATGGGTGCGTCAGAACCCGAAAGGCCGCCAGGCCAAGTCCAAAGCGCGTTTGGCCCGTTTCGAAGAACTGTCCAGCTACGAAACCCAAAAACGCAACGAGACCCAGGAAATCTTCATCCCCGTAGCCGAGCGCCTGGGCAATGAAGTCATCGAGTTCAAAGGCGTGTCCAAGGGCTTCGGCGACCGCCTGCTGATCGACAACCTGAGCTTCAAGGCTCCGCCGGGCGCCATCGTCGGCATCATCGGCCCCAACGGCGCCGGTAAATCGACCTTGTTCAAGATGATCGCCGGCAAAGAACAGCCGGACAGCGGCGAAGTCAGCATCGGCCAGACCGTGCAGATGGCCTTTGTCGAGCAGTCCCGCGAGGGCCTGGACGGCGACAAGACCGTGTTCGAGGACGTGGCCGCCGGCGCCGACATCCTCACCGTCGGCAAATTCGAGATGTCCAGCCGCGCCTATCTCGGCCGCTTCAACTTCAAGGGAGCCGACCAGCAGAAGAAAGTGGGCATGCTCTCCGGCGGCGAACGCGGCCGCCTGCACCTGGCCAAAACCCTGCTCAAGGGCGGCAACGTGCTGCTGCTGGACGAACCGTCGAACGACCTTGACGTGGAAACCTTGCGCGCGCTGGAAGACGCCTTGCTGGAATACGCCGGCACCGTGTTCGTGATCTCGCACGACCGCTGGTTCCTGGACCGCATCGCCACCCATATTCTGGCGGCGGAAGGCGAGTCGCAATGGACCTTCTTCGACGGCAACTATCAGGAATACGAAGCCGACAAGAAGAAACGCCTGGGCGAGGAAGCCGCCAAGCCCAAGCGTATCCGCTACAAGCCGATCACCCGCTAAGGAGGTGTTGACGATCCGCTGTGTCGCGCGATCGTAAACAGGTTCAAAAAAGCCCGGACTCTCCGGGCTTTTTTTCATGTGCTCACAGCGTCTTCAGACGCCCTCGGAAGTCCTCCAGCCGCCGATAGCCCTTGGCCTGCATGATGGCGGCCAGTTCCGCCTCAATACGGTCGAAGGCGCTGACGCCCTCCTCGTGCAGGCAGGTTCCCACCTGCACGGCGGTGGCGCCGGCCAGGATGTGCATGAATGCCTCGGCCCCGCTCTTCACGCCTCCGCAGCCGATCACATGCTTGTCCGTCAGCAGCACGGCGAACTCGCGCACATTGGCCAGCGCCGTCGGCAATACATAATCGCCGCCCAGCCCGCCCAAGCCGCCCTTGGGCTTGATCACCGCGGACTCGCTGTCCAGGTCTATCACCAGACCGTTGCCCACCGAGTTGATGCAGGTGACGAAGCGCAACAGCGGGAAAGCGTTCAACACCGCGGCCATGGCGGCGAAATGCGCCGGATCGAAATACGGCGGCAGCTTGACGCCGAACGGCCGAGCATAGCCACGGCTGATCGCCTCCAGGGCCTCGGCGCTGGCGGCGAAGTCATAGCCCAACTGCGGCTTGCCCGGCAGATTGGGGCAGGACAGGTTGACCTCGGGCAGGCAAGGCAGCTTGAGCGCCGCCAGCTCGGCAAGAATGGTCAGAGTATCGTCCAGCGTCATGCCGGACACGGACAGGAACAGCGGCTTGGGGTCGTCGTAAGCCTGGGCGTAGTCCAGATAATAGCGGTAGCCCTCGTTGGGCAGGCCCATGGAATTGATGCTGCCCAGCGCGGTGCGTCGGTAACGCGGCTCGGGATTGCCGGCGCGCGGTTCCAGCGTGCAACTCTTGGTCACCACCGCGCCGGCGGCGGAACGGCGCACCCGCTCCAGTTCCTCCCGCGTGCGGCAATAGACGCCGGAAGCGTTGAACAAGGGGCTGGACATCTTCATGCCCAGCCAGGAAACGGATAGATCCAGCGACATCGCGCCCTCCGGCAAATTTATCTGCCGGCGATGATAGACGGAGACGGGCCCGACCATGCTGCGCCATGTCAAAACCCGCGCGGCGGCGGCAAAACAAACGGCCGCTAGAAAGGCGGCCGTCTCAAGGTCAACATACCCTGCGCTTACATTTGTGACTGAATATAGTTCTGTTCGCCCACCATATCGATCAGACGCAGCTGCTGCTCCAGCCAGTGGGCGTGATCGTTCTCGGTCTCTTCCAGCAACACCATCAGTTCCTGACGCGTCACGTAGTCCTTCACGCTCTCGCAGTGGGCGACTACTTTTTTCAGCAGATTGCCGACGCGGTACTCCACTTCCAGATCGCTGGCCAGCATCGCCCGCACGTTCTCCCCCACCACGATGGGCACGCGCTTGGCCACATTGGGCTTGCCTTGCAAGAACAGGGTGCGCGCGATCAGCACCCGCGCGTGCGACAGCTCGTCCTCGCGTTCATGGTCGATGCGCTCGAACAGCTTGTGCAGGCCGAAGTCCTTGTACATCTCGGCGTGGATAAAATACTGGTCCGCGGCGGATAGTTCTTCCGCCAGCAGTTCGTTCAGCAACTCGATGGTTTTGGGATCACCTTGCATAACGACCTCTTGTTGTAGTTCAATGACGCCGGCTATCCGCCGGCGCGAACGGAATTCGCAAGCCATTCATTCTAAGCCCTCAAGGCCACAGATGCACGCTGGCTTGGTAAAACACGAACGACAACAGCCAGGCCAGGCCCACCGACCACGCCACCGCCATCGCGGTATAGGACTTGCTGCGCGACTCGCGGTACATCGCCGCCACCGTGGACAGGCAAGGCACGTAGATCAAGGTGAAGATCAGGAAGCTCATCGCCGAACGCCAGTCCAGATGTTGCAGCAGGACAGCGCCCAGACCCGCCTCCGACACCCCGTAGATCACAGCCAGGCTGCCCAGCAGAATTTCCTTGGCGATGAAACCGAACAACAAGGCCGCCGCCAGTTCGTGGCGAATGCCGATCGGGTCCAACACTGGAGCCAACAGGCTGCCCAAGACGTCGGCCAGCGTCTTGCCATCGCCGGCCGGCACATGAGTCAGCAACCAGACCAACACCACCCCCAACAGGATGAAGCTGGAAGCCAGCTGCAGGAAGGCCCTCACCTCGCCCACCGCCCGGCCAAGCAAATGGCTCAAGCCGGGCAGCCGATACGGCGGCACTTCCAGCAAGAAGGCCTCGCCCCCGGCGTAGCGACGCTTGAACACCCAAGCGGTGAACACCGCGACGGCGAAGCTCATCAGATAAAGCCCCATCAACACCCACGGCGCCTGCGCCGCCGTGAACAGCAATCCGGCGAAAAACACCACCACCTGCAGCCGCGCCGAGCACAACGAGAATGGAATCACCAGCATGGTCAGCAGCCGCTGCTTGCGCTCTCGCATCACCCGGGTGCCCAGGATGGCCGGCACATTGCAGCCAAAACCCATCAACTGCATCACGAAACCGCGGCCGTCCAGCCCCAATCGAGCCATAAAGACATCGGTCAGATAGGCGGCGCGCGCCAGATAGCCGGAATCCTCCACCATCGCCATCAGTACGAAGAACACCAGCAAAATGGGCGCGAAGGTCAGCACCGTCGACACGCCCTGCCAGATCCCGTCCAGCGCCAGGCTCTGCACAATCTCAGGCAACGGCGCGAGCAAGGGCGCCAGCGCCTGCTCCTTGACCCAGTCCAGCCCGGCCCCGGCCAGCTCCTGCAAAGGCGTGCCGATCTGATAAGTCAGATTGAACAACAGCGCCATCAATGCGAAGAACAGCGGCAAACCCAGCCACGGATGCATCAGCCAGTGGTCGATCTTTTCGGTCAGCCTCGCCGGCAGCATCGGCGGCAAGGCCCAGCAGCCGTCCAGCAAGCGTTTGGCCTCCTCCATCGCCGCCTGGGTATCCGGTACCGCGTCCAGCATGGCTCTCGCGGCTGGAGCGTCGTCGTTGGCCAGCCGGTTCAAACTCGCCATCAGCGGCGGCCAGCCTTGCATATGTCTGGCCGACACCAGCGATACCGGCGCGCCCAGACGTTCCGACAAATGCTCCACGTCCAGGCTCACGCCCAATGCCTTGGCCTCGTCCGCCATATTCAGCACAAGCTGGCAATTGAGACCGCTGGCCAACACCTGCAAAGCCAGCGGCAATTGCCGGTCCAGCTGGCTGGCGTTGAGCACTAGGATGGCGCCGTCGAAAGCGCTGGCCAGCAACACGTCGCGCACCACCGCCTCATCGTCGGAATAGCCGGTTAAATCATGAACGCCGGGCAAATCCACCAACTCCACCATGTGGCCGCCCAGCAACACGCGCGCGCTGCTCAGTTCTATGGTCAGGCCCGGCCAGTTGCCAACACGCTGGGACATGCCGGTCAGGCGGTTGAATAAAGTGGACTTGCCGGTGTTCGGCAAGCCGATCAGGGCGAAACGCTTCATGCTTCCACCCTCGCCACGATGAAACGCGCCAGACTGCGCCGCAGCAGGAAGCGGGTGGCGCCGACATCCAGCAACAAAGGTCCGCCCAAGGGCGCCGCCCGGCGCAAATAAAAACGGCACCCCGGCGTCAGACCGAAGGCGGCGACGCGACGCATGGCCTCTTCGGCCAGCTCCAGACGGTCGACCACGCCGTGGCGACCAGCGGGAAATACATCCAAAGTCAACATGATGATCCGATCAATAACGAGAATGGTTTGCATTAGTATATCCAGCCAAACCACGCGAATATCGGCCAACCGCGGCAATTCCCGCGCTGCTTGACCTGCATCAATAGCATTGTCCTATCCGGATCAGCCTTGGATTATCGATAGCCGCCCACAGCGCTTGCGGTTAAAATCGCGGACAATCAATCGACAAGCTACGGGCCAAAGACAATGAGCATCAAATCGGACAAATGGATTCGCCGGATGGCGGACGAGTACAACATGATCGAACCCTTCGAGGCCAACCAGATCAAGATGGTGGATGGCCAGAAGGTGATCTCCTACGGCACCTCCAGCTACGGCTACGATATCCGCTGCGCCGACGAATTCAAGGTATTCACCAATATCAACAGCACCATCGTCGATCCTAAAAACTTCGACCCCAACTCCTTCGTGGAAGTCTCCGGCAAGGGCTATTGCATCATCCCGCCCAACAGCTTCGCGCTGGCTCGCACCGTCGAATATTTCCGCATTCCGCGCTCGGTGTTGACCGTATGCCTGGGCAAGTCCACTTACGCCCGTTGCGGCATCATCGTCAACGTCACCCCGTTCGAGCCGGAATGGGAAGGCTACGTAACCCTGGAGTTCTCCAACACCACGCCGCTGCCGGCCAAAATCTACGCCAACGAGGGCGTAGCCCAGGTGCTGTTCTTTGAATCCGATGAAATCTGCGACGTGTCCTACAGTGACCGCGCCGGCAAATACATGGGCCAGGTGGGCGTGACGCTTCCGCGCCCCTGAACCGCTTCCCGCCTGCAAAAAAGGGATGGCTTAGCCATCCTTTTGTCATTTAAACAACGCCAAATCCGTCCTCGCAATTTCACCTTAATGTTCTAGGATAAACAGAGGGTTAGCTGACTTTCCCGGTTGGTCGGCCCTTGTACAGCAATTGATTTCTTCTTGGGGCGTAGCGGTTCCCCCTTGCCGTTGCGCCCCTTTTTTTATCTCCCTGCTCAATTGCTCTTCTTCCGGTTTCTTGCCATGATCTTCGCTTTGGCGAAGGGCGGAAACATGCCGGACATATATGATTTTTCCATTGAGACTTTAAACGGACCAACGTTGCCGCTGGCGAACTATCGCGGCAAAGTGTTGCTGTTGGTCAACACCGCCAGCGAATGCGGCTTCACCGCGCAATTGGCAGGCCTGGAACAACTGTACCAGCGCCACCGCGATCAAGGCCTCGAAATCATCGGCTTTCCCTGCAATCAGTTCGGCGGCCAAGAACCGGGGAACGCCTCCGCCATCGGTCAGTTCTGTCAAAAGAACTTTGGCGTCAGTTTCGCCCTGTCCGCCAAGATTGATGTCAATGGAGCGGATGCGCATCCGCTATGGCGTCATCTCGCCGCCGCCAAGCCTGGTCTACTGGGCAGCCGGCGCATCAAATGGAATTTCACCAAGTTTCTGATCGATGGCGAGGGGCGCATCCGTGGGCGTTTCGCCCCCTACGTCAAGCCGGCGGCACTGGAACGCGTGATCGAAAGCCTGCTGCCGACATCCGCCGCCTGAACCGAGTTCAGCTCAACTCGCCGGACACGTAGAACCAGCGGCCGTCCTCGCGCGCAAAGCGGCTGCGCTCGCGCATGCGCTCGGCCTTGCCGCTTACTTTGTAGCGCGCGGCAAACTCCACCCACCCTTCGGCGTCGGCCTCGCCGCCGGCCTCTGTCGCCAGCACCTCCAGGCCCAGCCATTTGACCACGCCTGCATCCGCGGCCAGGTCCAGCGCCTGCGGCCGGGTACTGGGATGCCAGCTCGCCAGCAGATACGCCTCGTCGCCGCGCGCGTAAGCGGTATAGCGCGAACGCATCAAGGCCACCGCCGTGGGCGCAGGCTCGCCGCCCTCGCTCAGATAACGGCCGCAACAGGCCGCGTAATCGCCGCCCAGTCCACAGGGACAGCCGGCAGCGTCCGGCTTGGCTTTCTTGCCCATGTTCAAGCTCCCAAGGCCGGCAAGCCGTAGAGTTTGAGCAGGAAGTTAGTGAACGCGGGATCCGCCGGCTTGCGATTCATCTTGGGCCAGCGCCTCATCCACTCCCGCAAACGCTCATCCATCTTGGCTCGGAACGTATCCTGATCAATGCGCCCCGCCTCGCGCTCCACCGTCAGATAGCGGTACATGGCGAAGGTGTTGTCGTCGACGGGGTTGGACCCCACTGCCTTGAGCCGGAATGCGCCCAACTGATCAGCAGCCGCCAGCCTGGTCAGTTCGCCGCTCTTGACCTTGTCTGCCAAACGGTTGGCCTCACGCAACAAAGCGTCCGACTTGGCGGTGGGCGCCGGAGCCGTCTGCTGCCGGCCCTTGGCCGGAGAGGAAGGATGCGAACTGATGGGCGCGCCCAGTTGTTGCAACGCGCTGCAAGCGGACAAGCTCAGGGCCATGGCGGCCCACAAGAAAAGACGTTTCATGCCGGGTATTCTACTCCTGTCCTGATTCGGCGCCGCCGCGCGGCGCGTTCTGCTGCGACCGCCTCGCCGGTGCCAATGTTCCGCCTCGCCAATGCAAAACAGCCTGACAAACGGATCTGTCAGGCTGTTTTACGTTCTTGCCACGAGGCCGCGGCACGCTTATTCCGCGGCGTCGCCAGCGGGTTCGGCCGGAGCCGCAGCAGCCGGGGCCGGCTTGGGCGCGGACATTTGTTCCGCCGCCTTTTTCTCTTCCGCGCTCACTTCGCCCACCGGCTTGTTGGCCAGATCGAAACGCTTGCCGCCGCGCGCCAGTGACTTGACGTAGCGCGGCTTGCGACAGTGATTGGCCACCACGCGGGAGATCAGCGTCGAGTCGAACTGCGGCAAGGCCGCGATCAGGCTCTCATGGATGCCCAAGGCCAGCGGACGAAACTGGCGGAAAACGTCGAACTTGCTGTAAACATGATCCGCGATCATCTCGGTCTGCTTTTTCTTGGACAGACTTTGTACAGCGGACTTAAGTGCAGCACCGAGTGCCGTTTCAGTATTTGGCTTCATGAACTTCTATCTAGATCCATTGATGCAAAAGCAGCGCATGCTGCCTAATCAAGAGAAGCGCTGCAACCAGCCGCCCGGCCAGCTTGACAGCTGGCGAAAAAATGACGACATCGTAACCAGGCTTGACCAACACGCGCAGACAAGACGTCTGCGCGCCGTGAAAAATTTCCAATCATGCAGGGTATCCGGGAGCCGGACCCAAGCGGGCGGCCTGCCGGGACAGGGCCATGACCCCGCACCCATCGGCCCGCCCTGCTTGTCGACGGCGGAGCCAACTTGACGCAATGGAGGAAAGCGCCAAACGGAATCCTCCGGGCGCCCCATTGCCGGGCAGGCGCTCACGAGGGTGGGAGAGTACTAAGTAATGCCCCTTTATGTCCAGCACTTGACGCCAATTGCGGCGTTTCCACTCCTATCCGTCTGTCTTTTGCCACGTTATCCGCGCCCAGCCGGCCTCCCTTGCTTCACACACCCCCTAAGGCGGCTCACAGGCAAGCAGCGGGGAAGCGGCGGTTCAAGCTGTCCCAATCCGTCGCCGCGTCCGGTCCGGCGCTCGCCACCACACAGGCGGCCAGCCGATTGCCCAGATCCACCGCGTAATGCAGCGGCCAGCCGCTGGATAAACCGGCCAACAAACCGGCGCAATGCGCGTCGCCCGCGCCTATGGTGTCCACCACCGAAACTTGATAGCCGGGCAGATGCCATGGCTCGTCGGTGCCCGGACAGACCCAGGCGCCGTCCTGGCCCAAGCGGCAGATCAGCGTCAACTGGTAGTCTTTGGCGAAACGCTGTGCAGCCGCCACCGGATCACCCTGGCCGCACAATATGGCGATCTCGTCCCGGTTCAACGTCAATAAGGTTTCCGTCTCGCTCAGGCTGGACAGAAACGCCGGCTCCAGCAAGGCGACGCGCGGACCGGGGTCGATCACCCGCAACTGTTCCGACGGCAAGGCCAACAGCCAGGCGCGCAGCGCCCGCCCGCCTTCTCCCGCCAGTTCATAGCCGTTGGCGTACACCAAGGCGTCGGCGGGCAAGGGCAACGCGTCCAGTTGCTCGCGACTCCACTCCCCTTCGCAGCCGGTGATGGAGATGAAGCTGCGCTCTCCGCTGGGCTCCACCATGGCCACGCACCAACCATTGTCGCGATTCGCGTTGCGCAACAGCACCGGCAGTCCCAACTCCCGCATCGCCCAGTCTACCGCCGCGCCCCAGGGCCCGTTGCCCACCGGCATGCCGTTGATCACAGGAGCGTTCAACTGACACAGCGCCCTCGCCACATTGAAGGCGCAGCCGCCGATTTGGCGCTCCTGCTGCAAGGCCTCTACATCGCCGCCGCTTCGCGGCAGTTCCGGGAGAGTCAGCACCACATCCCCCACAGCGCCGCCCAAAGCCAGAATCGCCTTGGTCGGATGATAATTTGGACACGGAATGGTCATGCGCGTCGCTCCTTCAGCAACAGATACAAGCCGTAAGCCAGCAAGCTGGTTCCAAAAGACACAAACAAGCCAAGGCTGGAATCCGCGAAAACACCCACCGCCAACGGACCGTCGATAAAGCCGGTCTTGCTCACCAGCAGGCCGCAGGCCGCGCCCAGCAGCCAGCACAGCAAGGGCCCGCCGCGAAAGGCCTGCCGCCCCTCGCCGGACAAGGCCGCATCGTCATAACCTTGGCGATGACGCAGCAGCAGGTAATCCAGCACAAACACCGCCTCCCAGGCCGCCAGGAACACGCCGCAGAACAGCAGGAAGGAAATGAAGGGCCCCAGGAAATCGCTGGAGACGAATAAAACGTAAGCGGCGATCGCCAACACGATCAGCGCATTGATGGAAACCGCCTGCGCCTGCCTGACCTTGACGCCTATGGTCAGCAGATTGAGGCTGGCCGAATACAGGCTGAGCACGGCCATGGTCACGATGCCCGCGGTCGCGGTCAGCAGATAGGGCACTGCCATCCAGGCCGGCAGCACCGCGCCGATTTTGGCAATGGGATTGGCCGCGCTGGCCAGGTCCGGAATCTGCGCCGACAGCAGCACGCCAGTGAAGATCAGCAGCATCAAGGGCAGCGACGCCCCCGCCATCACCGCCCCGAAAATGCCGCTATTGGATGAGCCGGCCCGCTGATAACGGCTATAGTCCGCGCCGGCGATCGCCCAGCTAATGCCGGTGCCCGCGGCGATCACCGACACCGCCGGCCAGAAGCCAGTCAGCCAGTTGCCGTCCGGCCGCGCCATGATGGCGCCCCAGTCAGCCGTCGACGCCACATACAGGATCACCACCAGAGTCATGCTGCCGAAAATCCGGCTTAACCAGCTTTGCATCCACACCACGGTAGCCTGTCCCAGCAGGCTGACCACGATGGTCAAGCCGATGAACAAGAACAAACACACAGCGGTCAGCAAACGACTCTCCGCCATGCCCAGCGCCTGGCACAGCGCCGCCAGCGTCAAAGCGCCGGTCACCACGTTGACCGCCTCCCACCCCATCAGATTGAACCAGCTGAAGGCGGTGGGCGCGGCGTTGCCGTGCAGCCCGAAGATAGCCCGCGACAAGGTCAGCGTGGAGGTGCGGCCGCGCCGGCCGGCGATGCTGGTCACCCCCACCAGGGCAAAACTGGCCACCCCCAGCGCCGCAGCCAGCAAAGACTGGAAGAAGGACAGCCCGAAGCTGGTGACGATGCCGCCGTAAACCACGCCCAGGATGCCGATATTGGCCGCCAGCCACACCCAGAACAACTCGACGGGCCGCCCCTTGCACTCATGCTCCGGCACTTGTTCGATGCCCGCGCTCTCCAGTCGCCAGCCCTCTGCTGCTTGTACATCGCTCATCTGCTCACCCCCTAAACCGCAATGCGCTCAAAGCCCGCGCGTAAGATTCGAAATCAACGCCATTCACTTTCCGGATGCGCTCCCGCCATTCGGCGGGCAACGCGTCCGCGCCTCGCAAAGCGCCGCATACCGCGGTGGCCATCGCGCCGATGGTGTCGGTGTCGCCGCCCAGATTGGCCGCCAGCACCGCGCAACGGCGCGGGTCGCCTTGCGCGCAATCCACCAAGGCCAAGGCGGTCGGCACCGACTCTATCGTGTCCATGCCGGCCCCCAGCGTGCGGTACAGCTCGGCAACCACGGCCGCATCGTCCCGTCCCCGCAAACGCGCCGCCACCTCGAATCCCCAATCCAAACGCCGGCTCAGCAGAGGGCTGAACGTGGTGACGCGCTCCAGCTGCGCCTGCTCGGCGACACCAGGCAGTTCTGCCTGGATGCAGGGCCAATCCGCCCCCTCCACCGCTCGGGACACCGCCCAAGCGATAGCCGCGGCCCCGGCCACCGCGATATCGGACTGATGGGTGGGACTGCAGCTTAGCCGCACCGCATGAATAAAAGCCTCGCGGTTCGCGCTGGGCAATAAGCAGCCCAGGGGAGCCACTCGCATCGCCGCCCCGTTGGTAATGCCGTTGGCGCCCAGCGAGTCGATGGACCGGCCGGACAAAATCGCCCTCAGCGCAGCCTTCGAACTGGGTCCTAAAATGTTCTTGTTGAAGGCGTCGACGCCCTCGGCCCAAGCGATGATGTTGGCGGCGATGCGCTCGGGCTCCACCGCGCCGTCGGCGGCGATCAAGGCGTCCATCAATGCAATGGCCTGCTGGGTGTCGTCGGTGAATTCGCCGGCGACAAACTCGGAAGCGGCGAAGTTCTCGGCGGGGCCGGGCAGGAAGTCGTCTATCCAGCCAAAGAACGTCTGCACCTGCCGTTGCGGCCAAAGTTCGGAAGGCATGCCCATCGCATCCCCCGCCGCCTGCCCGTAAAGAGCCCCAAGAATGGACTGGTAGCCCTTGCTAATCATTGTCAAACCACTTCTCTCCGCCAGGATGCCAACGCCGAAGTCCGTTTAAGGCCCTGTTTATGCTCTGCTGCAAACGAGCGATACGGCGCTGAAAACGGCTTCAAAATACTCATGTACCGTCTGTACACTCCGCTTTTTCAGCCGTTTTCGCCTTGTCTCGCCCTTGCTCGCGAGATCGTAAACACGTTCTAAGGACTTTGATTGGCATCGTATGATAAGTCCAATGCAAATCCAATAGCACATAACCATACTATTGATCAGGAAATCATGCCAGAAAGCTTGAGCCGCTCTCCCCATGCCTTCCGGCATTGATTTAGACTGGAACGCGCACGCACAGGAGCTTTCATACGATATGAGCGATATTCTGGAATGCTTGGTCGCCAGCCTACGGCAGCCTGGCACTACGCCGCGTTATCTGATGATCGCCGACGCGCTGGAACAAGCCATCCGGCGACATCAGTTGGCCGAAGGGACTTTCCTGCCGACAGAGCGGCTGATGGCGGAAAAACTGGGGCTGTCGCGCGTCACGATCAGCAAAGCGATGGCGGAGCTGGAGCGCAAGCGGCTGATCACCCGCCAGCAAGGCCAAGGAACACGCGTCGCGCAGGCTTTCCGCTACTCGCTCAATGACAAAGGCGGCTTCACCGAGCAAGTGCTGCGCAGCGGCGGCAGCGTGGCCAATCAATGGCTGCTGCGGCAGCGTGCACGCGCGCCGGCCGCCATCGCCGGTCTGCTGCGGCTGCCCGCCGGCGCGGACATCGCCAAGCTACGCCGCCTGCGGATGATGGACGGCACGCCGGCTGCGCTGGAGACCACCTACATCCCGCTGACCTATTTGCCGGAGCCGGAGCGTCTAGAACACTCGCTCTACCAGTGGTGGGAACAGCATGGCGTGGAGATCGGCCATAAGCACTTCCGCCTGGCCTCCTGCCCGGCAGACCCAGACAACGCCGCCCTATTGCATGTCCAGACCGGTACGCCGCTGCTGCGCATCCAGCAGACTAGTTTGAACTCGGCGGAACAGGTATTGGAATTCAGCGAAGTTTTGTGCCGCAGCGATCTCTATGAATTCGAGGTGCGGCTTTAAGAGAGACCGAAAAAAACCCGCCCAGCGCCTGGCTGTGCGGGTCGTTTTCGTCTCGTGGACGGTTTTGCCGTAGTGGTGCCCCGGGCCGGAATCGAACCGGCACGACCGAAGTCGAGGGATTTTAAGTCCCTTGTGTCTACCAATTTCACCACCGGGGCGGGCAAAGAGACGGCGATTCTATCCCAGAGCCGGCCCGCTGGCAAACAAGGATGGCGATCAAGGCCATGGCACGCCGCTTCGGAGAACTACGGACTTGATTCCAATCCGGGATAAAAGAGAAAAAACCACTCTGAGCTTGGCGATTACGAGTGCGGGCCAAACAAAGCAAAAGCCCCGTAAGTCTTTGACTTACGGGGCTTTAACTGGAGGCGGGGGTCGGAATCGAACCGGCGTAGACGGATTTGCAATCCGTTACATAATGTTAAAAATCAATTAATTACAACAACCGACACTCCAAAATCCACTCAGTTGTTTAAATGTGAATCACCTTATATAAGGAATAACATAAGATTTGCATGCATAACGCGCATGAAAGTGCATGAACGAAGCGAGCCCGCCAGCTGGCTGGAGCGCTGCGCCTGAAGCGTTTGCGGGGTATCTATGCAGGTGCATAAATCGCGGCCTATTTAGTGCGGGGGCGAGGCGGGGCTTCGATAGCGCGCGCCGGGGTTTGGGTGGGGTCTGGCCCAAAGCCGGCCGGCCTTGGGGGTCTGAAAATGGGGCATGCCGGGCCGCCATCCCGCATGGCGAGGCGCTGGCGTTCTGGACGGGGGCGGAGGCATGCAAAAGGCCGCCTTGCTGGCGGCCTTCTATGGGGCTGTGATGCCCTATTACGCTTGGCTTTTCGGGCTGTAGGGCAGGAACTCGATAATATCCTCCCCGACCATGTCGTTGATCGCTGATAGCCGCGCCTGAAGCGGGACAATCTCGCCTTCGTGGAAGGCTTCGTCCGCCTTGCTGACGTCACCGAAACCGCCGGTATTGCTGGGAACGATGCCCAGCAACTGCGGCGGCACCCGGTGTGCTGCCAGGACATCGTCGCGGGTCACGTTCTTGATGTTGAAGAACTCGTCGCGTGCGGCCACTTCGCTGATCGGAATGATCTGCACTCCGTCTTTCTTGCCGCCTGGCGCGTACATGAACAGGTTGCGGAAATTCCCCACGCCTTTGGACTCTTTCACCTTTTGCCGCAGTTCGTCCACGTCCTTCTGGCTGTGTGCTGCGTCGGTCATGTAGAGCAGAAAGCCGGCGTGCGAACCGTTCAAGTAGTATTTGCGCCGGAACAGCGTCGCGGATTCGTTCAGCCATGCACTGTTCAGCGCGGCCAGATATTCAGGCAAGCCATAGATTTCTTGATTGATATCGGGTTCGATCAGGTGGCAGACCTCGCCCAGTTCCTGCTCCTGGCCGTGGTTCGGCACCCACCAGTATTGACCGGCCTCTTTGCCGCGGCGGGTGTGCTTGGCCAGAGCTGGCTTGTAGCGGATGGTGCCGCCCAGGACATTGCGTTCGCGCTCCAGATAGCCGTTGCCGAAAATCAGAAAGTCCTGCGTCAGGATGGTGAAATGTTCACGGGACAGCAGCTTGTGCGGCTTGAACAATGCAGTCAGACGGTTGCGCTTTACCGCCAGCGCGCTGGCGTGGTGGACGCTGGCGCGCCAGCTCCGGGCTAGGCCTTCCCAAGAAATCGGCGGTTCGTACCACTTGCCCGCGTCCGAACACTGCAAGTAGTCGAGGATTTCGCGCCGGTCCAGCACCGGGACCGGGTCGCCAAAGCTGAAGGCTTCCATCTTGGTGGCGCCGGCGGCTGTTTCTTGTTGGGTGGCGCGGATGCGTCGATTGCGTGGCTTGCTCATCAGGAAAACTCCATGAAGCTGGAAGACACGCCGCTGGCGCCCTCCAGCGGTTCGTTGATCAGGGTATGCATCACGGCGAACGCTAGATCCGCGTGACTGGTTTCTTCGGAGCGGCCGGCCTGGAAAGTCACGGCGCGGCCGCTGGCGGTGCTGGTTTTCTTGATCGACAGGAAGGACGCGGCGATATCGGTGTGGCTGGCTTCGAACTCAAGGCGGCCGTGATGGATCACGTCCATGGCCTTGAGCACCATCTTGGTTTTCAGCTCCAGCGAATATTGCAGGCCGACCGCATCCGGCCGGAACTGCTTCACCAACTGAAACACGCCTGAGCCCAGTCCGGTGGAGTCGATGCCAAGATAGGCGACGTTGTAGCGCTCGCATTGGTCCTTGATCGCCTTGGCCTGGGCGGCGAAGTCCCAGCCCTTGAACTGCATGCGCTCCAGCACGCGGAACTTGCCACCCGGCGTCAAAGGCGGCGCCACGATCACCAGCGCGGCGCTATCGCCGCTCTCGCTTGGGTCATAGCCAAGCCACACATCGCGGTGGCCGTAGGGCCGCAGTGCGAACGGCTTGAAGTCGTCGGACCACAACTCCCAGCTGTCCACCATGCAGCGCTGCAGCGAAGCAAAGGAAAACACGCTGGCGCCGTCGTCAATGAACTGGCAGTAGAACAGCTGCAGCAGTTCCTCCGGGCTGTACTCCAGCCGCAGTCTGTCCAAATCAAACAGGTCGCAGCCCCCGCGCAAGGCGTCTTCGATGGTGACGATCTGGCGCCACTGACCATCTGCGCAGAGCAGGCCGCCGGCCAGCGCCGCATGGCTGACGTCAAGCTTGATGTGGTCCTTCTTTGGGCGCCCTTTGTTGTAGTGCTCGCCGGTCCAGAACGGGTAAGCCTCATGGCTCATGGCAGACGGCGTCGAGAAATAGGTCATGCGGAAGCGCTTTTGCGACGCCATCGCGCTGACCAGCTTGCGCAGCTCCTGGTAGCGCGGAATCCAGAACACCTCGTCAACGTAGACGTTGCCGGAGCGCCCTTGCGCGGTGCGGCCGTTGGTGCCCAGAAAGGCCAGCTCCGCGCCATTGGGCAGCTTGATCACCTCCCCTTTTAACTCCACATCTGCCGCGTCGCGGGCGAAGTCAACGATATAGGCCCGGAACAGGTGGGCCTGGGCTTTGGACGCCGACAGAAAAATCTGATTGCGCCCGGTCTGCAGCGCGTCAATGAACGCTTCGTGAGCGAAATAATAGGTCGCGCCGATCTGGCGGCTCTTGAGGATGTTGCGGATGCGTTCGGTCTGGCCGGCGCGGTGCCAGTGCTTTTGATAGCCGAACATCTTGTCGAGGAAGGCTGCCACCAGCTTGGCCTGTTGCTCCTCGCTGATCGCGTTCTTCTCCGGCGCCTTGCGCGGCTTGGCGTTGCGGCTCGCCACCTTCGGGTTGAGGTCCGCCTCATTGCCTCCGCTGCGATAGCGGCGAACGCGCTCCAGCCGCTCCATCTGCCGGCCAAGAGCGTCCAGCTCCTTGTATTCGCTGTTTCCCTTCGTCGGCATGCTGATCAGTTGAATCATGCGCGTTTCCAGCGCGCAATCCACCCGCTCTAGCGGTGTGGTGTCGTCCCACTGGTCGCGGCGCTTCCAGCTGTGGATGGTCGCCGGCTTCTGTTTCAGCGTCTCCGCAATGCGCACCACCCGCCAGCCTTGAAAATACAGATGCTTGGCCAGGCGGCGCGGGTCCAGATCGTCGGGAATGGGAAAAGTGCTCGTCATGCCGCGAGTGTGCAGAGCGCTCCCGGCTAAATCCCGCCATGCCGGTTGTCCTGCGGCGTGGCACAACGACATGTCGTTGAGGGCGCGGCGGCGCGGCCGGAACATGGGCGCATCTTTACGACCGACACCCGACCGAGGACCGCAACCCATGGCAAGCAAGAGCCGGAAATTCCGCGTCGCCACCGAAGGCGCCACCACCGACGGCCGCAAAATTGAGCGCGTCTGGATTGAGCAGATGGCCAAGAACTACAACCCGAAAAAGTACGGCGCCCGCGTCAACCTGGAACACGTCAAAGGCATCTCGCCGGACAGCCAGTTCAAGCGCTACGGCGACGTGCTGGCGCTGAGTGCCGAACAAGTGGAAGACAACAAGCTCGGCCTGTTCGCCGTCATCGACCCCACCGACGAATTGATCACGCTGAACAAGGCGCGACAGAAGGTTTACACCTCCATCGAAGTAAACCCCGAGTTCTCCGATACCGGCGAGGCCTATCTGGTGGGCCTGGCCATCACCGACGACCCCGCTAGCCTGGGCTGCGAAATGCTGAAGTTCAGCGCCACGACAAGCAAAAACCCGCTGGCCAGCCGCAAGCTCAGCCCCGGCAACCTGTTCACCGAAGCCATCGAATTCACCTTGGAGCTGGAAGACGACCACATCGGCGCCGTCGAGGGCTTCGCCAGCAAGATCAAGGCCATGTTCAGCAGCAACCGCAAGGCGGTGGACAGCAGTTTCAGCGAACTGCAACAGGCCATCGAAACCATCGCCGACAACCAGCAGCAAGTGCTCAAACAAGCGGAAGGCTTCAGTCAGTTGGAAGACCAGCACAAGACGCTGCAGACCGAGCACAAAACCTTGGCGGCGGACTTCGCCGAACTGAAACAGCAATTGAGCGCGCAACCTGCCGGCTTCGTCCGGCAGCCCACTGCCGGCGGCAAAGACCGCATCGCGGCCGATTGCTGAGCAATCGTCAGCTGAACCCAAGCCCACTACACCGGAGCACCACAATATGCGCAAAGAAACCCGCGAACAGTTCAAACACTATCTGAACGATATCGCCCGCCTGAACGGCATTGAAGTCGGCGACGTCGTCAGCAAATTCAACGTCGAACCCAGCGTCCAGCAAAAGCTGGAAACCCGTGTGCAGGAATCCAGCGAGTTCCTGGGCAAGATCAACCTCTACCCGGTGCAAGAGCAGTCCGGCGACACCGTCGGCCTGGGCGTATCGGGCCCCATCGCCGGCACCCAGAACACCGACGAGGGCGAACGCGAAACCCGCGACGTGGCGCAGCTGGACCAAGACGGCTACCGCTGCGAGCAGATCAACTACGACACCCACATCAAATACAAGATGCTGGACGCTTGGGCCAAATTTCCGGATTTCGCCCCTCGCCTCAGCGGCGCCATCATTCAGCGCATCGCGCTGGACCGCATCATGATGGGCTTCAACGGCGTCAAACGCGCCCGCACCAGCAACCGCAATCAATACCCGCTGCTGCAGGACGTCGCCGTCGGCTGGCTGCAAAAAATCCGCGAACGCGCCCCCGGCCGCTACCTGAAGGAAGGCAAGAAAGAAGCCGGCAAGATGAAGATCGGCAAGGGCGGCGACTTCAACAACCTGGACGCCATGGTGTTCGCCGCGGTCAATGAGCTGATCGACCCATGGCACCAAAACGACACCCAGCTGGTGGCCATCAGCGGCCGCCGGCTGATGTCGGACAAGCTGTTCCCGCTGGTCAACGGCAACTACGACCCGATGAATCAGAAAGCGGCCCAGGATCTGATTGTCAGCCAGCGCCGCATCGGCAATTTGCAAGCGGTGCAAGTGCCCTACTTCCCGCCCAACTCCATGCTGATCACCCGTTTGGACAACCTGTCGGTGTACTGGCAGGAAGGCACCAACCGCCGCAGCGTCATCGACAACCCCAAGCGCGACCGCATCGAAACCTTCCAGTCCAGCAATGACGATTTCGTCATCGAGGATTTCGGATGCTGCGCTTTCATCGAAAACATCGAGCTGATACCGGAGTCCGCCGCATGAACCTGTTCCGCGAACACTTCCAGCGCGAAGCCGCGCGACGGGAGTCGGGCGAGGACGACTTCGGCGGCATGGCCAACGCCAGCGGCTACCAGCTGATGCTGGCCAAGCTGGCCGACGACCGGCGCCGGCTCAAGCAAATCCAGTCCATCGAGCGCAAGGGCGAGGTCAAGCGCGAGCTGCTGCCGGATTACGCGCCCTGGGTGGACGGCGTGCTGCAAGCCGATGCCGGCGGCCGCGACGACGTCGTCGTCACGGTGATGATCTGGCGCATTGACGCCGGCGACTATCCGGGCGCGCTCGATATCGCCGAATACGCGATGCGCCACGACCTCTATGTGCCGGACCGCTTCGAACGCACGCTGGGCACCATCATCGCCGAAGAACTTTCCGACGCCGCCAAGCGCCTGCGCGACGCCAAGGCGGCGGGCCTTGATGTCGGTCTGCTGGCCCGCGCCATGGCCATGACGGCTCACGCCGACATGCCGGACCAAGTGCGCGCCAAGCTGCATTGCGAGCTGGGCTTCGCGTTGCTGGACAGCAACCCCGAGCAGGCGCTGGAGCAGTTGCGCCGCGCGCTGCAGTTGCACAACGGCATCGGCGTCAAGAAAGCCATCGAGGGACTGGAACGCAAGCTGAAGAACACGTCTCCGCCCCAGGGCTGAGGCAAACCGAGCGACCCCGCGCGACTGACGGCAGGGGGTGGACGCCGGGCGAAAGCCCACAGCCGAAGCCCCCTCCACCGTCACACCAAGGACAGCAGCCCATGATCATTCC
The DNA here is from genome assembly GCF_015291765.1 of Chromobacterium sp. Rain0013. Taxonomy (NCBI): domain Bacteria; kingdom Pseudomonadati; phylum Pseudomonadota; class Betaproteobacteria; order Neisseriales; family Chromobacteriaceae; genus Chromobacterium; species Chromobacterium sp. Rain0013. The sequence goes on along the minus strand of NZ_CP031514.1, from coordinate 1,925,072 downwards.
TTCCACCGCCGCCCCGGCCGCAGACAGCCCGCTGGCCAAGCCCATCCGAGCCGGCGCGTTTTGGCCGGATGTTGACCCGGCCCACGCCCGCGCCGTCATGCGCCTGGACGGCACCGTCACCGATGAACGGCTGCGCCATGAACTGGTGGTCTCCATCGCCAGCGTCAACGGCGAGCTGGCCGAGTGGCGTCAGCGCCTGCAGGCCGCCGGCGTCCAACGGCTGGCCGACGTGGCAGGCGAAGACATCGACGGCGAGCCCGTCAACCTGACCCACTGGCGCCGCGCCATCTACGCCACCGCCGCCGCCGCGCTGAACGAACGCTATCGCAGCTTCGACAGCACCGCCGAAGGCCGGCGCCGCGCCGAGGAGCTGGACCAAGCCGCCGACGACCTGCGCCGCGACGCGCGCTGGGCCATCAGCGACATCCAGAGCAAAGGGCGCGCCACCGTGGATCTGATCTGATGCGCACCGTTCGCGCCCAGCAGCATGACAGCGTCGACGCCATCGCCTGGCGGCACTACGGCAAATCCGCCGGCGTGGTGGAGGCCATTCTTGCCGCCAACCCAGGGCTGGCGGACCACGGGCCAACGCTGCCCATGGGCCTGGCGGTGCAACTGCCGGAGCTGGACGCCGCCGACGCCGAACCCGTCAAAACCTTAATCAACCTGTGGGACTAAACATGGCCGAACCCATCAGCACCACCACCACCGCCGGCGCGCTCGCCACCGCCGCGCTGCTGACCCTGATTCCCGGCGTCGACGCCGCCGTCGTGCTCGGCGCATTCGCCGGCGGCGCTGTCTTCGTCATTAGTTCCAGCGACATCAGCGTCAGCAAAAAAGCGGTCTTCTTCGTGCTCAGCTTCGTGGCCGGCATCGTTGCCGCCCGCGGCGTCGCCACCTTCGTTGACTGGCTGCTGCCGGAACCGGTGGAAGTCAGCAACGGCGTGGGCGCGCTGATCGCCTCCGCCCTCGCCGTCAAGGCGCTGCTAAGCCTGATCAGCGCCGCCGACAGTCCGGAATTTTTCCAAAAACTGCGCCTGCTCAAGGGGAAAGAAAAATGACCCTGCCCACCGGCACCGCCCTGGTTTGCCTGATGATTGCCGCCCGCCTGCTGCTGTTCGCCCGCGGCGGCGCCGTGCACCGGCCGCGCGCCGGCCTGTTCGCCTACCTGCTCGCCGTCGCCGCCGGCAGCGTCGGCGTTTTCGAGCTGTTCGGCCTGGACAGCCGTTGGCCGCAGCTGGTGCTGCACCTGACCCTGCTGCTGGCGCTGCTGGCCGTGCGCGGCAATGTGGTGGAGCTGTTCCGCACCACCGACAACCGCCAGTCCTGGCTGGCCATCATGTTGCGCAAAGAAAAGTGGATCTGAGAGAGGAGATCGCCATGCCCAGCCGTCGCATTGAAGACCTGCACCCGGCGCTGCAGCCGTTATGCCGTCAGTTCCTGGAACGCAGCCAGGCCGCCGGCCTAGACATCCTGATCACCTGCACCTGGCGCAGCGGACAAGAGCAGGATCAGCTCTATGCCCAGGGCCGCACCGCGCCCGGCGCCAAAGTCACCAACGCCCGCGCCGGTCAGTCCGCCCACAACGCCATGCTGGACGGCAAGCCGGCGGCGCGGGCATTCGACATCGTGCCCAAAGTGAACGGCAAGCCGGAATGGAATGCCGCCCACCCGCATTGGCAGATCGCCGGCCGCATCGGCATGGAGCTGGGCCTCAACTGGTACGGCCGCCCCGGCGCGCCGTTCCGCGAGTTCCCCCATTTCGAGCTGCCGAAGGACGTGCGCTGATGCTCGCCGACATCGTCAAGCGCTACGCCGCCACCCTGGCCCTGCTCGCCGCGCTGCTCGGCGGGCTCGGCCTGTGGCTGCAAGCCCGCGTCATCCAGCAACAGCAAGCGGCCGCGCGGGAGCGAATCGCCGCCTACGCGCAGCTGGAAGCCGCCCTCCGCCAGCAGGCCGCGCAACTGCGCCAGCAAGAACAGGACGCCCGCGCCCAGGCCGCCGCCGTGCGCCAGCTGACCGAGCGCATGGAAACCCTCGCCCGCAAACACGCCGCCAATGCGGCCAAACTGGAGCAAACCCTCAATGCCAGCCCGGAAAATATGGCTTGGGGCGATGTGGCTATCCCTGTCCACATTGCCCGCCTGCTCGACTACGCCGCCGCCGGCGCCCACGGTGCTGAGCAGCCAGCGCTGCGCGCCGCTGACACGTTGCCACCTGCCGACGACGGCGCCAGCCACCAACCGCCAACTGGCCCAGGCGCTCCAACAACAGCGGCAGGCGCTTGAAATCTGCGCCGCCAAAGTCAACGCCACCATCGAATGCCAAGACCATGACTGATTTTTACGACCGCGCCCAGGCGCTGGAACAACTGCAGCGCGACGCCGCCATCGACGCCCACTTCGCCGGCGCCCGCGCCGCCGGCGACAGCCTCAGCCACTGCGAGGACTGCGGTGAACCCATTCCCGCCATGCGCCAGCGCATCGTCCCAGGCTGCACCCGTTGCGTGCCCTGCCAGCAATGGGCGGAACGATGAACAAGCCGCATACCCTGCGCGCCGCGCTGGAGGCCGCGTTGCCTGAGCTGCGCAACAACCCGGACCGGCTGACCATGTGGACCGAGGACGGCCAGCTGGCCACCCGGCCCGGCGCGCTGCACTTCACCCTGCACTACACCTTGAAACTTGTCGTCATCGAATACGGCCACGGCATCGAATCCATCTTGCTGCCGCTGCTGGACTGGGTCGCCGTCAACGAGCCGCCGCTGCTGCAAAACCCGGACGCGCGCGCCGACGGCCTCAGCTACCGCAGCGAAATCATCAGCCACAGCGCCGAGGACATCGAAATCACCCTCAAGCTGAGCGAGCGCGTCAAGGCGGTCAAGGACGCCGCCGGCGGCTTCGCATTCGAATACCTGGGCGAGCCGGAAGACCCGCCGGGCATGTTCTGATGGCCGACGCCCTCGCCCAACTGGACAGCAAGCTGTCCGGCCTGCTCGCCCAGCTCGGCCCCGCCCAGCGCCGCGCGCTGGCGCGCCAGATCGTCACCCGCCTGCGCGCCAGCCAGCAGCAGCGCATCCGTCTGCAGCAAAACCCGGACGGCAGCGGTTTTGAAGCGCGCCGGCCGCAGCTGCGCAAGAAAAAGGGCGCTATCCGCCGCCAAATGTTCACCAAGCTGCGCCTGGCCCGCTACCTCAAGACCCAGGCCGGCCCGGCCGGCGGCGCGGTGGAGTTCATCGCCCAAGTCCAGCGCATCGCCCGCGTGCATCAGCTTGGCCTGCGCGACCGCGTCAGCCGCCACCGCGGCGTGATGGCGCAATACCCGGCGCGGGAGCTGCTGGGCTTTAGCAATGCCGATATTGATGCGGTACAAGGCCAGATTGTCGACCACCTGGCCGTCTAGGTTGTCGCAAGGCCCGGCACAACAGCCGCCGCGCCACAGTAGCCGGCGGCACATGCACACTTGCGCCATGGATTCCATCGACCTGATCACCCGCCTTGAAAACCTGCTGCGCACCGGCACCGTTGCCGCCGTGCAAGCCAAGCCGCCGCGCGTCCGCGTCCGCTCCGGCGGCCTGCTGACCGGCTGGCTGGCCTGGTTTCACGCGCGCGCCGGCGACACCCGCGATTGGGACCCGCCGACGCCGGGCGAACAATGCCTGATCCTGAGCCCGTCCGGCGAAACAACCGCCGGCCTGGTGCTGCTGGGCCTCAATGCCGACGACAAACCGCCGCCCAGCGCGGACACGGGGGAATGGGTGCGGGTGTTTCCAGACGGCGCCCGCCTCGCCTATCACCACGGCCGTGGCGAACTCAGCGTTTCCGGCATCCAGACCGCCACCATTCAAGCCGCCGTGCGTTGCGTCATCCGCTGCCCGGAAACCGAAACCAGCGGCAACCTGACCGTGGGCGGCGATCTGCTGGTCAAGGGCGCCACCACCAGCGAAGGCCTGCTCAGCTATCAAGCCGGCCTGGCCGGCACCGGCGGCGGCGCCGGCACCGCCATCAGCGGCACCCTCACCCACAGCGGCGGCCAGCTCAGCAGCAACGGCGTGGTGCTGGACAGCCACACCCACCCCGACGCCCACGGCGGCAACACCGGAGCCCCGCAATGAACTATCTCGGACTCAACGCCCGCACCGGCCGCGCCATCGTCGACGATGCGCAGCTGCAACAGTGCGTGCAAAAAGTACTGACCACGCCGCTGTATCAGCGCGTGCAGCGCCGCCTTTTTGGCAGCCAACTGCCTGAGCTGGTGGACGCGCCGCTGAATGGCAAAACCCGCATGCAATGCCTGGCCGCCACCGTCATGGCGCTGGCGCGTCATGAGCCACGCATCGAGCTGCATCAGGTGGGCATGCGCATCGGCGCCGGCAGCCAGGCCGGCACGCTGGCCATCGACATCGAAGCGCGGCGCCGCGACGGCCCGGCCGCCGGGCAAGCGCTTAATCTCTCGGTGGGCCTGCGATGATAGACCTGACCCAACTGCCGCCGCCGGACGTCATCGAGGCGCTGGACTTCGAAACCCTGTTCCAAAGCCGCAAGGCCCGGCTGCTGGCGGCCGCGCCGCCGGATCTGCGCGCCGGGCTCGCCGCCGCGCTGCAATTGGACAGCGAACCGCTGACCATGCTGCTGCAAGAGTTCGCTTACAACGAGCTGCTGCAGCGCCAGCGCATCAACGAAGCGGCCCGCGCCAGCCTGCTGGCCTACGCCGCCGGAGCCGACCTGGACAACCGCGCCGCGGACTACGGCGTGCAACGGCTGCTGCTGCAGCCGGATAACCCGGACGCCGTGCCGCCCACGCCGGCGGTGTGGGAAGTCGACACCGCGCTGCGCCGGCGCTGCCAGATGGCACTGGAAGGCCTCAGCGTGGCGGGCAGCCGCGGCGCTTACCTGTTTCACACCCTGAGCGCCAGCGCCGACATCGCCGACGCCTCGGTCGACTCGCCGCGCTTCGAAGCGCTGGAGCTGGCCGCTGAGCTGCGCCGGCAGCTGCCCGCCGACGCCCTGGTCCTGCGCTGCAGCTACGATGCCGGCCTGAGCGCACCCTTGCCCGGCGACGTGGCCGTTGCCGTGCTGCCACGGCCAGGGGTGGACGCCGCCCCGCTGCTGGCGCGCGCGCTGGAGGTGTTGAGCGCCGACGACGTGCGGCCCTTGACCGACCGACCGCGCGCGCTGGCCGGCCAGCCGCAAATCTTTAATGTGGTGGCCACGGTGGAAACCGAAAACGGGCCGGACGCGGACGTCGTCATGAGCCAGGCGCGCCAGCGGCTGGACCAGACCCTGGCCACCGCCCGCCGTCTGGGCGGCGTATTGCCGCGCTCGGCCCTATTCGCCGCGCTGCATGTCCCCGGCGTCCGGCGCGTTGACCTGATCGAGCCGGCGGCGGATCTGCAGTGCGACGTCCGGCACTACCCGGCCTGCCGGCGCATCGAGCTGCAAAGGGCGCAGTCATGAGCCGCCACTTGCTGCCCAACAACCGCACCCCGCTGGAAGCGGCGCTGGCCGACAGCTGCGCGCTGACGCTGGACACCGACCCATTGCGCGGCCTGGCCGACTCGGCGCGCTGCCCGGCTGCGCTGCTGCCATGGCTGGCCTGGGCCATGTCAGTGGAAAGCTGGAACGAAGCGGCCAATGACGCGCAGCGCCGTGAACTGATTCGCCAGTCCATCCCGATACACAAGCACAAAGGCACCGCCGGCGCGGTGCGCCGCGCCATGTCGGCGCTGGGGGTGAATGTCGAATTCAAAGAGTGGCGGGAAATCCCGGGCGCGGCCCCTTACACCTTCCGGCTGACAGCTTGGGCCAATGACAACCACAACCCCGGCCACGAACAAGTGTTGAGCGCGGATCTATACCGCCGGCTACGCCGCGTGGTGGACGACGCCAAGAACGAACGCAGTCATTACAGCTTCCGGCTGGGCGCTCGTTTCGATCAAACACTGGGCATCGCCAGCGCTGCCCGCGTCAGTGCGTTGCGTCGTGATGCCTTGGCAAGCCGGCCGGCGCCGGCCCACCCCATCAATCACCCGGTTCAGCTCGCCAGCGCCGCCCGCGCTCGCGCGGTGCTGCGCCTCACCATGGAGGGCAAATCATGAGCGGCACCGCTCTAATTCCGCAGATGCTGGACGCTGGGCTGGCCGCCATCCAGCTGGCCGGCGGCGACGGCGTTCGCTTGCGCATCACCCACATCGCGCTGGGCGATGCCGGCTACACGCCCCACCCCGGCCAACTCGGCCTGCGTCATGAAATCGTGCGCTACCCCATCGCGGACGGCAAATCCACCGGCCCGCGCCAGTTGCACCTGACCGCGCTGGCCGACGACAGCGCTGAATTCTGGGTGCGTGAAGTGGCGTTCATCCTGGAAACCGGCCAGGCGCTGGCGGTGTGGTCGCACCCCAGCCAAGCACTGGTCTACAAGCAAGCCGGGCTAGAGTTGCTGCTGGCTTACGACCTGACGCTGGCGGGCGTACCGCCGGATAGCGTCATTGTCCAATCGACGGGTGCGGGCCTGAATTTGAGCCTTGCCGAAGAGCTGGCCAGCTTGGCCGGCGCGGTGGTGGTGGGTATGCAAACCGACTTGCAGCACGACTCAGTCCTTGCCGAGCTTGGGCGAGGCTTGTCCACGCTACGCACCGATCTGGTTCAACTGGACGAGCGTGCGACGCGAGGAGCCATTGAGCACGCCGGCCAGTGGGCTGCCCTCTCGGAAGCAGACCGTCAAACCACGCAAAGCCTTGACCAACTGGCCAGGCAGCAGGCCAGCGACTACGGCCAGCTACTTGAAATTCAGGCCGCCAATGCGGCGGCCATCATCGACTTACAGAACAACGCAGTGAAAGGAGTAATGGCATGAGTCTCGAATCCAGCATCGCCGACTTGGTGCGCGCATCGACGGATCTGACACAAACTGTGCGCGGCAAGACGACCGAGATCGATGGCAAAGTGACGGCAAAGATCAATGAGATGGACGCATGGAAGGCCGGCCACATTGATGAGCACGGCTTTCTGGCGATTAACTACAACGCCGGCATGACGCGCTTGTCCGGCACTGTGCCGCAACAGCTTCCGTTGGGGATGGGGGTTAGCGCGGGGGGGGATTTCTGGAGCAAATTCGATGTGGACATTATTCCGGTCCGCTCTGGAGACCTCCCCGAGTCCAGGCCGGCCGTTGTGCGTGAGCTGCTCAAATACATGGGAATGGATCGGCAGCACTTTTCGGCAAACTTCAACATCATCGAGCTCACAGTCAAGCGCATTGATATCAGCAGCTTCGTGTTTTTCATCCCATACCGGCATGTGAAGATGGGCTCATTTCACAGTGTTGTGATGTATCACAAGATTATTGGGCAAGGGGATTGGACGTGGATGGATAACAGCGTCAAGGGGAAGTGGAATCAGATGACTTCCCATCATGCTTCTGCCGACAGCGCCGGTGCATACGTCCATGTCGATGTGGTGCTTGAACGCCCGGCAATCGGCGACAAGCTCTACTTGGCATTGCCGCAGATCGTGATAGGTAAGTGGAACCCATTGCGCCGTGCGCCGCAATTCTTCAACGTCTACGACATGATTCTTGACGCCGTACCCACCGCGATTCCGCGCGATTATATGTAAGGGAATTTACATGCAGACTCTACAGAACGACGAGCACATCATTTTGGCGACAGAGATTGGCCTCGAGCCTCTTGTGCAGGTTCGCACCAGGCGCCAGTGCGAAGATCATATCAACCGCCAATACCCGGTATGGCAGCAGTTGAACATCCTGCGCAGCGGCAGCATAGAAGAGCAGGCACGCATGGGTAAGTTTATCGACGCCTGCCGAGACTGGAGCAATGGCGAGCAGCCGGACCCGGCCGAGCTGGAACGTATTCAACCCTAAGACTCAACTGCAAACAAAAAGCCCGGCCATGCGCCGGGCTGCTTTTTTTGGTGGGATGAGGAGTCAGCGCTGGCCCAGCCTGCCGGCCTCAAACCGCAGCGCGGCCGCGCAGCTGGCAGTGAAGAAATAGATGGACGGATCGGCATGACTGGCCGCAAGCGTTTCGCCCAATCGATTAAGACATGTGGACAAATTCTCCAGCGTGTCCTGGCATGTGTCCCCAATCAAGGGGTTAAGTTGTTGTGGAGTCGTCACGGTGCCCAAGTTCATTTTTTTAACCTCGCTTGTTTTGCTGCTAATGCCAGGCAATTGTGACAATCCATGACGGCGGCGTTAATCGGCGGAAACGCCGGTATCCCGCATAAAACCACCAAAATACACATGGTGAATGATTTTTCTAACTGTGCTTTTTTTATCTTCCAAACTGTGTACACCCAGCTTTTTCCCAATATTTTCAATGTGATTGCGCACCGTGCGCTCGCTGATTTCCAACAGTTCGGCCGCTTGCAGGTTGCTGCACCCCGCCGCCAACGCCTCTAAAACCTCGATTTCCCGGTCCGTCAATTGCCCGAAAGCATGGGAAATATTTTGCTCGCGGGTCGCGGCATCACTCAAAAAGCGCCGTAAATCCACCGCAATACCGCTAACGAGATGGGGCGAAATCTCGACATTGGCAACGCCGGATAGATGCCGAAACAACATGCGCATATCACTTTCGCTCGCCGCCGCCAAGTAGTGCTGGAGCAGTTCGGCGGCATCTGGCGGCATCTCAAACATTCTAATCAGTACATTTACTTATTACTCTAGGTTGTCGCGCTGGCTGGCACAACGCTGCGCGGTCGCATCGTCTCGCCAGCTGCGCCACCATGCCGGAAACCCCGCATGGAGAACTGCATGGCTGATTACCATCACGGCGTCCGCGTCCTTGAAATCGACGAAGGCAGCCGCCCCATTCGCACCATCGCCACCGCCGTTATCGGCATGGTTTGCACCTCCGACGACGCCGACCCGGCGGCGTTCCCGGAAGACGTGCCGGTGCTGATCACCGATGTTGACCGCGCCATCGGCAAGGCCGGCGTCAAGGGCACGCTGGCGCCCAGCCTGGCCGCCATCGCCGACCAGTGCAAACCGGTGGTCATCGTCGTGCGCGTCAAGCCCGGCAAGACCTCCGAGGAGACCACCACCAAGGTGATCGGCACCACAACCCCGGACGGCCGCAAGACCGGCATCAAGGCCTTGCTGAACAGCAAGGCCCGCTATTCCCTGTCGCCGCGCATTCTTGGCGCGCCCGGCCTGGACAGCCAGCCTGTGGCGGCGGCGCTGGCCGCGCTGGCGCAGCAGATACGCGCCTTTGCCTACCTATCCGCCTACGGCTGCAAAACCATGGAAGACGCGGTGGCCTACCGCAAGAACTTTGGCCAGCGCGAGGCCATGGTGATCTGGCCGGACTTCATCGCCTGGGACGGCGCCGCCAACAAAGAGGCCGCCGCCTACGCCACCGCTCGCGCGCTGGGCCTGCGCGCCTTCATCGACGAAACCGTAGGCTGGCACAAGACCTTGTCCAACGTGCCGGTGCAGGGCGTCACCGGCATCAGCGCCGACGTCTACTTCGATTTGCAGGGCACCGCCACCGACGCCGACTACCTGAACAGCAACGACGTCACTACGCTGATCAACCAGAACGGCTACCGCTTCTGGGGCTCGCGCACCTGCAGCGCGGACCCGCTGTATGCCTTCGAAAGCTACACCCGCACCGCCCAGGTGCTGGCCGACACCTTCGCCGAGGCGCAATTCTGGGCCGTCGACAAGCCGCTGACCCCAGGCCTGGCGCGCGACATCATCGAAAGTCTGAAAGCCAAGGGCCGCAGCCTGGTCAACCAGGGCTATCTGCTGGGCTTTGATTGCTGGTTCGACGACAAAATCAACGACAAGGACAGTCTAAAGGCCGGCAAGCTGGCCATCGACTACGACTACACCCCGGTGCCGCCGGCGGAGAACATCACCTTGCGCCAGCGCATCACCGACAAATACCTGATGGACTTCGCCAGCCAGGTCAAAGCATAAGGACACCCCATGTCAGGTATCGCACTGCCGCGCGCGCTGCGCAAATTCAATGTTTTCATCGACGGCGTCGGCTTCATCGGCCAGGCGTTGGAAGTCAAGCTGCCCAAGGTCACCATGGAAACCGAAAAGTACCGCGGCGCCGGCATGATCGGCTCCGTCGCGCTGCTCAAAGGCTTGGGCGATTTGGAGATGGAGCAGACCTATAACGGACCCATCCGCGAAATCGTCATGACTTTCGGCGCCGAACGCCACGACGCCGCCCAAATCCGCTTCATGGGTAGCTACGCAAAGGAGGATGACGGCAGCGCCCAGGCGGTGGAAGTCGTCGTCCGCGGCCGCCACAACGAAATGGACATGGGCGACGCCAAGGCCAAGGAAAACGGCTCATTCAAGGTTAAAACCGACCTCAGCTACTACAAGCTGATTGTCGACGGCGAGGAGTGGCTGGAAGTCGATGTCGTCAATGACGTGTTCAAAGTGTTCGGCAAGGATATCCAAGCCGCGCACCGCGCCAACGTCGGTCTTTAACCCTATCACCCGGCCCGCCCGGGCCGCTCACACCAAGGATTCATCATGCAAGACAAAGACCCCATCACCCTGGACCAGCCTATCCAGCGCGGCCAGACTCAAATCGCCGCCATCCGCATCAGCAAGCCCAGCGCCGGCCAGCTGCGCGGCACCAAACTGGTGGACCTGCTGCAAATGGACGTCGGCGCGCTGATCACCCTGCTGCCGCGCATCACCCTGCCGCCGCTGACCGAGCAGGAAGTGCAAGGCATGGACCCGGCTGACCTGACCGAATGCGGCATCGCGGTGGCCAGTTTTTTGGGGAAGAAGGAACGGCAGCCGAGCGAAGCGGACACGGCCTCCCCGGCCACGTAGAAGACGCCATCGCGGACGTGGCGGTCATCTTTCACTGGCCGCCGTCGGCGTTTGAACACATGAGCCTGGCCGAACTGGCCGACTGGCGCGAACACGCCCGCCTGCGCAGCGGCAACGAGGACACATGAGCGATACCCGGATGAAGCTGGAAGTGCTGCTGGCGGGCGTGGACAAACTGACCCGCCCGCTGCGCGACGCCATGGCCGGCAGCAAGGAGCTGGCCCAGGCGGTCAAGCACTCCCGCGAGCAACTAAAAGCGCTGGAGCGGACCCAGGGGCAAATGGCATCCTTCAACCGGCTGCGCGAACAATCCAAGGCCTCTACCGAAGCCATGCGCAAGTCCAACGAGGCGCTGGACAAGCACCGCCGCGCGCTGGGGCTGGCGCAGACCGAACGCACCGCCACCGCCGCCAAGCTCAAAGCCGCCCAAAAGAGCTATGACAACCTCAATCACGCGCTGATCAAGTTTCCTAATCTGGCCGGCAACTTCACCGCCGCCATCGCCAAACAAAAGTTTGAGCTGGAAGCGCTGCAGCACAAGCACAACCTGCAAACCAACGCCATCCGCCGCGCCAAGGACGCGATTCAAAAGGAAAGCGTGACGCTCAAGGAAAACACCGCCAACCGCCAGCGGCTGGCGCAAGAGTTGGTGAAAAGCCGCCAGCTGCTGGGCAATGCCGGCATCAAGGTGGGCCAGCTGGCCCGGCACGAGGATCAGCTCAAGTCCAGTGTCGCCGGCGTCACCGCCTCGCTGGAGAAGCAGCAGGCCGCGCTGGAAAAGGTAAGCCGCCACCAGCAGCGGCTGAACGACATTCGCGGCCGCTACGGCCGGGCAAAGGAGGTGCGCGACAAGGTGGCCGGCGGCGGCATGGCCACCATGGGCGCCGGCGCAGTGGTGGCCGCCCCCATGGTCAAAACCGTGGCCGATTACTCCCGCTTCGAAGACGCCATGCTCGGCGTGGCCAAGCAGGTGGACGGCACACGCGACGACAACGGCAGGTTGACCAAGACCTATTACGAAATGGGCGACGCCATCAAGGCCATGGGCGAGCGCATCCCGATGGCCACCACCGAAATCGCCGCGCTGGTGGAGGGCGGCGCGCGCATGGGCATACAGGGCAAGGACAACCTGCTGATCTTCGCCGAAACCGCCGCCAAGGCCGCCACCGCCTTTGACATGCCGGCGGACCAGCTCAGCGAAGACATGGGCAAGATCGCCAATATCTACAAAATCCCGATCAAGAACATCGAGCAGTTGGGCGACGTCATCAACTACCTGGACGACAACGCCCAATCCAAGGGCGGCGACATCATCAACGTGATGCAGCGCATCGCCGGCAACGTCGGCAGCATGGACTACAAGCAGGCCGCGGCGCTGGCCTCCACCTTCCTGACCTTGGGCGCCGGCCCGGAAGTGGCGGCCACCGCCACCAAAGCCATGGTGCGCGAACTGCAGATCGCGTCGGAACAACCAGCACGTTTCCGCAAGGGCTTAAAGGAACTCGGCCTGGACGCCAAACAACTGGAACAGCAGATGGCGCGGGACAGCACCGGCACCATCATGAAAGTGCTGGAAGCGGTGCAGAAGCTGCCCGACACCAAGCGCATGGGCGTGATGGTGAGGCTGTTTGGCAAGGAGTACGGCGACGACGCCGCCAAGCTGGCCGACAACCTGGGCGAATACCGTAAGCAGCTGGAGCTGGTGAACTCGGCAAAGGCCAAGGGCAGCATGCAGCGCGAGGCCGACGCCAAGAAAGACACCCTGTCTGCTCAATGGCAAATGACTCGGAACCGGCTGTTCAATCAATCCAGTGCGCTGGGCGCCACCCTCAAGCCGGCGCTGGTGGAGATTATGTCCGCCGCCGCCAAGGTGCTGGAGCGCTTCAGCGCCTGGACCAAGGCCAACCCGCAGTTGGTGGCCACGCTGATGAAAATCGCCGCCGTCGTCGCCGTGGTGCTCACCGCGCTGGGCGGGCTGATGTTGATGGTGGCCGCCACGCTCGGCCCGCTGGCCCTCGCCCGCATGAGCGTGTCCACCCTGTTTGCCGGGCTGGGCAGCGGGGCGGGCATTCTGGGGCGGATCGGGCCGGCCTTCGGCGTGCTCGCCCGGCTGGTGACAAGCGGCGCCGGCGCTGTCGGCAAGCTGGCGCGAGTCTTGTTGTGGCTGCCGCGCATCTTCCCCATCATTTCCGCCGCCATGGCCAGCACGCCAATTGGCTGGGTGCTGCTGGGTCTGACCGCCATTGCCTTGCTGGTTTACAAGTTTTGGGGGCCGTTGAAAGGCTTCTTTGTCGGCTTCTTCGGCGGTCTGGCCCAGGGCGTGGCCAGCGTGTTGGGGCCGGCGCTGTCGGCCTTGTGGCAAACCCTGCAAACGCTGTGGGGCGCAATCAAGGAATTTGGCGGCTATCTGGCGACGCTGTTTCCCTTCCTTGCGCCGCTGGGCATGGTGATCATGGCCGCTTTCGAGCCGATCAAAAATCTGATTGCCTGGCTGTGGGACGGCTTCACCAATCTGATGAAACCGATCGAGGACACCGGCGGCGCCGCCCAAAGCATGGGCCAGAAAATCGGCGCCGCCGTAGGCCAGGCCATTGGCGGCCTGCTGTCCCTGCCGGTCAAGGCCTACCAGATTGGCGCGGACATGGTCACCGGCCTGATTTCCGGCATCAATAAAATGCTGGGCTCGCTCAAGGCCGCCATCCTCGGCGTGGGCGACATGCTGCCGGAGTGGCTGCGCAACAAGCTGGACATCCATTCGCCATCCCGCGTGTTCGCCGGCATCGGCGGCTACACCATGGCCGGGCTGGAACAAGGCATCGTCAAGAACCAGGACGGCCCGCTGGCGGCGCTGCGCAGCGCCACCGGCAAGCTGACCGCGCTCGGCGCCGGCCTCATGCTGGGCTCCGGGCCGGCGCTGGCCGGCCAGTTGGACACCCGCCCGCCGCTGGCGCGGCCGGCCATGGCCGCCGCCGCCCCCATCATGATCAACGCCCCCATCACCATCCACGCGGCGCCCGGCATGGACGAACGCGCGCTGGCGCGGGTGGTGCGCCAGGAACTGGAAAAAGCCCAGCGCGACGCCCAGGCCAGGCAGCGCAGCAAATTTGGAGACATCGACTAATGCTAGGCCTGCCGATGATGGCGCTCGGGCTATTCGTGTTCACCCGCAGCACCCTGCCCTATCAGGAAATGAAGCAACAGTACGGCTGGCGCTGGCCGGGCAATCCCCGCGTCGGCGCCGCGCCCGGCCGCCAGTACACCGGGCCGGAGGAAGAGCCCATCACCCTGTCCGGCAAGCTGCTGCCGGAGCTGACCGGCGGCGATAGCTCGCTGGCCCTGCTCAAGCTGATGGCGGACCAGGCCAAGGCCTGGCCGCTGATCGAGGGCACCGGCATGATTTACGGCTTCTACGTCATCGAGAAACTGGATCTGACCCGCCGCGAGTTCTTCAGCGACGGCAAGGCGCGCGAAATCGACTTCACCCTGACCCTGCAGCGCGTCGACGGCAGCATGCTGGACCTGCTCGGCAACCTCAGCCGGGCGGTGATGGAGCTGGCGTTTTGAGCCTGGACAGCCTGACGGCCGCCGGCCAGGACATCGCCCAGAAAAGCCTGGACCTGGCCGGCCAGGCGCTGGACGGCCTCGCCGACTTCGCCGGCCTCAACGGCGCGCCGACGCCGGCCTGGCGGCTCACGCTCAACGGCAAGCCGCTGGACAGCGCGCTGCGCCGCCGGCTGGTGGCGCTGACGCTGACCGACAACCGCGGCTTTGAAGCCGACCAGCTCGACATCGTGCTAGACGACAGCGACGGCATGCTGGAGCTGCCCGGCCGCGGCGCCGTCATCGCGGTGGCGCTGGGCTGGCAACATAGCGGCCTGATCGACAAGGGCAGCTACACTGTTGACGAAGTGGAGCACAGCGGCACCCCGGACATTCTGACCCTGCGCGCCCGCTCCACCGACCTGCGCGAAGGCATCGCCGCCAAACGCGAAAAGAGCTGGAGCAAGACCACGCTCGGCGCCATCGTCCGCGCCATCGCCGCCGCCAACCAGCTGCAGCCGGCGATACCGGACTGGCTGGCCAAGCGCCGCGTCGAGCAGCTGGACCAGCGCAATGAAAGCGACGCCCAGCTGCTGCACCGGCTGGCGCGCGAACACGACGCCGTGGCCACGGTGAAAAATGGCCGCCTGGTATTCTGCAAGGCCGGCGACGCCGAAACCGTCAGCGGCAAGCCCTTCCCGGTCTGCACTATCAACCGGGCCAGCGGCGACAGCCACCGCTTCAACATCGCCGACCGCAACGCCTACACCGCCGTCAAAGCGCAATGGCAGGATCTGAACCGCGCCAAGCGCGGCGAAATCATCGTCGACAAAAACACCCGCTTCGAACGCCGCGCCACCGTCACCAAACTGGGGCGCCAGACCAAGCGCAAGAAGCTCACCGCCATCCAGCAAAAAGGCGTGGAGCCGAGCGCCGGCAACGTCAAAGTGCTGCGCCACATTTACGCCAGCGAAGCCACCGCGCTGCAAGGCGCGAAGGCGGCGTGGGAAAAGCTGCAGCGCGGCGCCGCCGAGTTCAGCATCAACCTGGCCTACGGCCGGCCGGAGCTGTTCGCCGAACTGCCGGCCAGGGTGCAGGGCTTCAAGCCGGCCATCGACGCCACCGACTGGGTGATCAACAAAATCACCCACAACCTGAACGACGGCGGCTATACCTGCCAGCTGGAACTGGAGATGAAGCTGGAGGCCGTGGAAGAGCCCATCCCATCCGGGACAAAGCCGCGCCCAGGCAAACCGCGCTGAGTAAAGCGCAATCCCGCCCTTGGATATCCCGCCGCCATGGTGTAATTTGAATTCGTACATATTCAAACACACCCAGCCACACCATGACAATTCATTGCATCCGTCCGGGCGGTTTGCCGCTGCTCGTTGCCGGCGTGCCGGTGCGCGCCGGCTTCCCGTCGCCGGCTGACGACTATCTCGACGACGCCATCAGTCTGGACGCCTACCTGATCGCCGACCCGGCCGCCACCTTCCTTGTGCGCGTGCGCGGCGACTCCATGCGCGGCGCCGGCATCGACGAGGGCGATTTGCTGGTGGTGGACAAGGGGCTGACGCCCAATCATGGCGACATCGTCATCGCCGTCGTCGATGGCGAATTCACCGTCAAAAGACTTCACAGCCTGCGCGGCCGCTGCGCGCTGATTGCCGAGAACCCCGCCTACCCGCCCATCAAGCTGGCAGATGGTCAGGAGCTGCAGGTATGGGGCGTGGTGCGCGGCTGCGTGAAGAGGTTCCGCTGATGTTCGCCCTGGTGGATGGCAACTCCTTCTATGCGTCCTGCGAGCGGGTATTCCGCCCCGACCTCGCCGGCAAACCCATCGTGGTGCTGAGCAACAACGACGGCTGCGTCGTCGCGGCCAGCGCGGAAGCCAAGGCCTTGGGCCTGAAAATGTTCGGGCCGTTCTTCGAGATCGCCGGGCTCTGTCGACGGCACAAGGTGGCGGTGTTCTCAAGCAACTACGCGCTCTACGGCGACATGAGCCACCGCATGATGCGCGTGCTGTCCGAGTTCGCGGCGGAACAGGAAGTTTATTCCATCGACGAATGCTTCCTGGGCATGACCGGCATGCCGGATCTGGACAGCCACGGCCACCGCATCCGGCAAGCCGTTCTGCAGCGCGTGGGCATCCCTACATGCGTCGGCTTCGGCACGTCGAAGACGCTGGCCAAGCTGGCGAACCGAGTCGCAAAGAAGCGCAGCGAATGGGGCGGTGTGTTCGCCTGGGACTGGTTGAGCACGGCCGAGGCGGACACGCTGATGGGGGAAATGCCTGTCGGCGACATCTGGGGGATTGGCTGCCGGCTGACCGAAAAGCTGGGCGCGATGGGCATCACCACCGCGCTGCAACTCAAGCGTGCCGACCCGCGCCGCATCAAGCGGCAGTTTAGTGTCGTGGTGGAACGGACAGTGCAGGAACTGAACGGCGTCAGCTGTTTGGCCCTGGAAGACGTGGCGCCGGCCAAGCAGCAGATCATCGCAAGCAGATCATTCAGCGAGAAAGTCACCGACCTGGCCACCCTCGCCGCCTCCGTCGCTCACCACGCCGCGCGCGGTGCCGAGAAGCTGCGCCAGCAGCACAGCGTGGCCAAGCTGGTTGCGGTGCAGATCATGACCAGCCCGTTTGCCGACACGCCACAATACCGCCCCTATATCGTCGTGCCACTTGTCCAGCCGAGTAGCGACACACTGCTGATCACGCGGGCGGCGCTGGCCGGCTTGTGCCACGTTTACCGGCCCGGCTTCCGATATCACAAGGCCGGCATCATGCTGCTGGAGATCGGCGACGAAGGCGTGCAGCAGTCGGACCTGTTCGCCGCGCCGCCGGACCCGCGCCGCGCGCGGCTGATGGAGGCAATGGACAAGATCAACCGGGATTGGGGGCGCGGCACGCTGCGCACCGCCGCCGAGCGACTGACGGCGGACTGGCATATGCGCCAGGATCTTCGCTCGCCATGCTACTCCACGCGGATTGATCAGCTGCTAGTTGTGCAGTGATTCAATCAAGCGGATGGGCACCCTTGAGCAATTTGCGGCTCTCAAGCACAATTCATTTGACATGCAAAAGAAAGGGATTGCCATGCAGTCACATGAAGATTTTAAGCAAAAACTAAGTCAAATACGTGAATCATCAAAACAGCGTTATATGATTGAATGCTGGAGTAAAGCACGATGGAGGGCTCTTGCTTGGGGAGTCGCATCAGGCATATCGGTCCCGATGGCATTTATTAGCTTCATTGCCTCTCATGCATGGTGGTCAGTAGGGTTCCTGATATTTTCTATAGTGGCATTTACGTTGGCGGACAGCGCAATACATGCTGCCTCAGATCTGTCAAAGCGCCAAGATCGCATTTATTTTACTGACTGCTTAAATATAGTAGAAAATGAAAGTGAAATGGAGATTGTCGGTCTTAACTTCATGCCACTGATAATGAATTTGAATAACGAAATTTTAGAATTAAGAAATAAATTAGAAGACGAAAAATATTCCAATACCGAATAAACCTTTGGAAAACCGTCATCCAAATTTATTGTAAAAGTGGCTTAAATTCTGGTACCGCTAGCATCCGCTCCGCCGGGAACGGCGTCAGGAAAGTGCGTGCCAGCTCCGGCTCTGTGCACCCCAGCCATGCCGGATACTGCGCCGGCGGCAGGATCACCAGCGAGCGCTTCTCGTCGCCTGGCTTGTGCATACGCCGCATTAGCGGGTGATCATCGGCGTTGATCGTGATCTGCGTGAAGGCATGCGAGACACCGCCGTCCGGCTCCTGCCACTCTCGCCACATGCCGGCCACCGCAAACGGCTCGCCGCTGGCCAAGCTGATGCGGGTGCGCACCGCTTTGCCGGTCTCATAGCACGGTTCGAAAAAAGCCTGCATCGGCACCAGGCAAAGCTGGCACCGGCGCCACGCGCCTTTATATGTCGGCTTCTCCCCTATCGTCTCGGCGCGCGCGTTCATGGTTGTGAAGCGAACGCCAGCCGGCAGATGGCGCTTAGGCACGAAGCCATAGGATGCCAGCAACAGGCCGCCGACGGTGATGATGGGCGCCGCATAGTCCTGCCAGGTTTCGGCGCGCCACTCCATACCGGCGGCGTCCAGGCCGAAGCCATCGAGCAACTGGCGGTGAGTGGGTGGGGTGAAATTGACGCACATGATGTCACTATAGCAAGCCATGTCATTGTATTTTTGCAACACATGCCACGAAGCAAGCAGGTTTATTGATTATGGCCTTGCTATCTTGAATTACGTAATACATAATTCAAGCAACAAAACACACGGAGCAGGACATGGAACTGTTTCACACCTCGCCGGAAGCCATCAGCCAGATCAATGCCCACGGTCGCTATGGCTCGTTCCTGTTCTTCTCCAGCCATGTTTATGCAATGACCGCCGGCAGCTTCAAGGCTTACTCCATCGAACTGGACGAATCGGAATGCATCGGCGCCGGCGAACTGTTCTATCACGACGACGCCGCCAAGCTGGAAGACCTGGTAGCAGAGCTGGCCACCCGCTACGGGATTGACGAAGACGCCGCTGAGGCGCTGATCGATGAATCGAAATCCATCTACGATATCGAGTCCAATGTTGAGCCGGAAGACCTGGGCGGCGCCGCTTGGGACATCCAGCACGCCACCGCCCGCGCCGCCGCTCTGCTGGGCTTCCGTGCGGTGCGCGTGTCCGACGAACAAGGCGCAAGCTATATGGTGGATATGCTGGGCCGTGAGCAAGATTTGAAGGCGATCTAGGCATTCAGTCAAAACGACAGGGAAAGATCATGAACTATCAGAACTTGAAGGAAGCCATCCTGGCCGTGGAGGAAAACAATAAACTCAATGACGCTAAGTGGAGCGACTGGCCCTTTGCGACAGATATCGGCGAAGTGTATGGAATTGAACTGGACAAAGAAGACATAGCAATATTGCAACGGGCGATCGAAAGCGAGGGGGCCAGCATACAAGCCGATATGGAGGCCGCCGAGCGCGCAGAGTACGGGCAGAATTTTGCGCCGGCGTGGTATGCCAAGAATCACGGCGGCGCTCGCCCTGGAGCCGGCCGCAAGTCATCGGATAACCCAGCAAAGTCTGGCAGCATCCGCTTGACTCCGGAGCGCTGGGATAAACTGCGGGCGCTGGGCATGGAATGGCTCAGCAACCAGATCGACGCGGCCACCCTGCCGGAAAGCGGACGAAAATGAAGGCCACATGGACGCCGGATGAAATAGCCCTCCTCCGCCAGCACTACCGGCGTATGCCAGCTGAAAAGTTACAAGCGCTCTTGCAGCGCTCGGCGCCGGCCATCCGAGCGAAGGCCAATAGCCTGGGTCTGTCAGGGGGCAGGCACCGTCCAGTCAGTCAGATCGAGTGGACGGAAGATGAGCTGGCCTTGCTGGGGAAGGTGCCCGATGCTGAGCTTGGCAAATTGAAGGGGGTAAGCCTGGACGTGGTGAGGCGAAAGCGAGTTAGCCTCAACATCCCGGCTACAGTGCCTGTGGTGTGGCATCAGTGGACTGACGAGGAAGCCGCGCAGTTGGGGACCATGCCCGATGCGAGTCTGGGCAAGAAACTAGGCCGATCCTTGGGGGCGGTTAGAGCCCAGCGTTTGCGACTTGGCATCCCTGCGTTTGCTCCGCACACAAAGTGGACACCGGAAATGGATGCCTTGCTCGGCAAAAGCAGCGACAAAACCGTGGCGCATAAGTTGAGCGTGAGTCTTGACCTCGTCAGACAGCGGCGATCCCGCCTCGGGATTCCCGCACACCCCGAATCGCAGACAGCGCTCCACTGGCCGGCATCCATTTTGGAGAGGCTCGGGTCTGTCAAAGATAGCGTGCTGGCAAGAGAGGCAGGCATTCCCGCTCGCACCATCACCCGCAAGCGCAAACAGTTGGGCATTCCGCGCTACCGCACATCGAAGAAACCGCGGCCGCTCCCGGCAAGCGTCAGGCCAGAATGGCGCACCGTCATGGATTTGAGCCAGCCGGAGTTCTACCGCGTCATGTCCGATCTCCACCGGTCGATGACCGGCCGGCCGCTGACCCACGCAGTTCTGTCCGAGCTATGCCTGTGGTCCATCAGCCGGCTGCAAAAATGGTTCACCCCCGGCAGCGCCCAGCAGCCGCTGGCACTGCCGGTCAGGCATCACATCTGGCTGGCGATGTGCCAACTCGGTGAGTTGAAAGAGTTGACGAAGTCAGCAAAGTTGGCATAGTGGATTGATAAAACTAACGGATTCCGTTAGTATTGAGACATGGAAAAACGCACCGCTCACTATTCTTTGGACGAAATTAAAGCTGCGGTGCAGGCTCGCGGCGTGCTCTGTTTCACCAGAACCGCGCGAACCGGTTTTGTTGAGTTGGGCTTGAGCGAAGCGGAAGCCCTGGCCGTAGTGCAGTTGATTGGCCGGCGGGACTTCAACAAGTCGATGACAACCCATCTAGACCACACTGTATGGCAGGACGTGTACAAACCCATAACCCCATGTGGGCGGGCTTACGTCAAATTCACCCTGCGCGCGGATGGCGCCATCGTTATTTCGTTCAAGGCGTGCGAGGAGTAAAGGAGAACATCATGGCGCATCATTGCCTGAATTGCGAAGCGGCCGAGATGGTTCTTGAAACCAAGGATGTCACGGTCTCCTACAAACATTTATCCGCGGTAGTGCCGGCGGTGACGGGCTGGCATTGTCCGCATTGCGGTGAAATCGAGTTCACCGACGAGGCCAGTTCGCGCCGCCACATGGACGCGCTGCAGGAGCTGGCCCAGCGTCAGCGCGCCGAAACACGCTTCTTTGTGAAGGCCACCCGGCAAAAGCTCAAGCTGACCCAGGCGGCGGCGGCCAAAATATTTGGCGGCGGCGTCAATGCGTTCAGCGAGTATGAGCGCGGCGTGACGCAACCGCCAATGGCAACCATCAAGCTGTTGAAGGTACTGGACAAGCACCCGGACTTGCTTCGGGAAGTGGCTGAAGCCTGATTGAAAGCCCCGCTGCTGTGGGGCTTTTGTTTTGCTACGACGACAAGCCACACCACCAGCGAAGCCGCGGCTTTGTTAGTCCACCATATGGTGCGTCAGAACATCCCGCTCGCATGAGAAATATACAGCGTGGCCCTTACGATCCAATACAGGGTGCCAATCCCGCCAACAAACAGGAAAAAGACCAACAGGGCTCTCACTGGCAGGGAGTAATGCCGCACCACTTGAAAGCGGACATTCATGGCGGGGCCATCCTTCGAGCGGATGCCAGCCAAGACAGGCATAGTGCTATGACTCAACAGCTGAATTTGTAGCCATTCTTTCGGCCCGAGGGAGCCAACATTGATTGTGTGGGTTCCGTCTTCCGCCACTGCTTCGCTGTAGTCACGGCGAGGGTGTAGCTGGAAATGATCCACCTTGGTCTCGTGCATTATCTGTACGTCATCAGCAGTCTTGCTTCCAAGATTTTGCACTGTCAATGTTGAGGTTTTGATAAGTAATGGATTTGGGGGCTGTTGCATCGGTATCGAAAACATAAAGTCGTGCGGTATCCACCAGCCCAGCTTTGCCCCCGGCTCCAACCAGCGCTGGACCCCCCAAATCAGTAAGCTAATAAAGCCCGTAATGATCGCGCTTAACAGCTTGTCCGAAAGTAATTCGCCCCACTGCATGATGCCCTCCTTCTCGCTTGTACTTCTCTGCCCGCTATTCGTTTGTATCGTGTAGTAGCTTGTTTGTGGTTGCTGTGGAAGACCTGGCCGCTCTAGCTGTGCCACAACAGCAGGCATCCCGTCAGCAGCACCCCGGCCAGCCAGGTGAGCTGCATCACCGTCCGGCCGTAACGGCGCGCGAAAGCCGGCTAGAGAATAGGCCAGCCAGTAAAGTGGCGTCAAAAAATC
Source organism: Chromobacterium sp. Rain0013 (assembly GCF_015291765.1). Classification (NCBI taxonomy): domain Bacteria; kingdom Pseudomonadati; phylum Pseudomonadota; class Betaproteobacteria; order Neisseriales; family Chromobacteriaceae; genus Chromobacterium; species Chromobacterium sp. Rain0013. Next base: position 1,902,813 of record NZ_CP031514.1, on the reverse strand, counting down.
GAGCGACATCTTTCTATTCTCCCTTGAATACCCGTTGAGACCTGTCTTAGAACCGCCAAGACAATCCTAAAACTAAACTATATAGGGCAGCAGGTTGATGTTGTTTGGATTGCTCTTGAATTTATCAAGATCAGATTGCGCTTCTTTTATTTGAGCAAGCCATTGCCTAATTTCCATGACATCCTTGGAGACATTGATAAAATCAGACGCTGTACTCGTTTGTAAATCTATCTTCTGCAAGGAACTAAGAGCATTCTTCGCTAGCAGATACACTTTATGTTCTTCAAAAGCAAAACATTTTGCGTTCGCCAAATAGCCAATAATTTCAGATACCTGCCTTTGCGGAAATTCTTTAGTTTTTTTCTCAGCCTCAAACTCTTCGTCTGTAAGTCTTCTGGTATGGTGCACCGCATAATCAGAACGGTTCGCCATCGCCTTCAAATAACCAACAACCTTATCACCTTGCTCAATTGAGTTTTTAAACTCACCACGAGCAATCATAAAATTCCTTGCCTCCTGCTTGATGCACTCCACCAAACCAACATAGGTCTCAACATCATTTTTCAAATTTTGAATATAATTAAACGCCTCTAAATGGCGAATTTTATTCTTAGCCAACTTAACATGAGCAATGAAGTTTTCTGGATCAAAGTCACGCCCACAGATATTTCCAATATTAGACACCCGCCCTGATTTAAGACGAATAACATAGCCTGTCCCATGCGGCTGACTGCAACCCAATTTCTGACAGGGGGTTCGCTTGTTGTCTCTTAACTTATAAAAGGCCGATATTGAAGATATCTCATCTTCACCAGGGTCAATACGTTCCGTGTAACCTGGAATTTGCCTAATATCCTCCATATTATCGTAGATAACGAAATCATCGAGATTGCCACGAAACTGTTCTGCCGGCACTTTCATTTGGTTCCCCCATCACTTCAGATACACAGACAGCTATCCAGCTCCTACTTTTAGGAGTTCAAAAGTAAAGCATGATTGCTCTCTTAAATAGAGCTCAGGATGCGGGCTTTCTGTTCGGCAAACTCTGCATCAGTGATCAGTCCCTTGTCTTTCATCACACTGAGCTTCTCAAGCCGAGCCACTGGATCGGCTCCCGAAGAGGCAACTTGTGGTTGGTGATGCTTCCGTGCATTAATCGCGTCCCGCACCTTGTTGGTAAACGGCACCACGGTCTTTTTCCAGACATTGTCTATCTTGCGCTCGGATGCGCCATCCTGGATCAGGATCTTGCCAAACAGCAAGCCAGTACTTCCAGATACAGAATTAACCTTGTCCAGCTCAATCGCGGTTTGCTTCAGACCAAAAATCATCCCTTTATCAAGAAACAGAATGCGGTGATCGGTCAGCACAATCAGCCAAGTGTTGCCGTCCATGATGCCGGAGGTGAACGCCAGCACCTGCTCCCCATCGGCCAACACCTCCGGCAAGTGGTTCAGCTCCTTCTTGGTAAAAAACTGATCGTCGCCAATCTCTTTGGCGATACGGTCGTATTCCGCCTTGAGCGCTTCTTTGGGGGCGGTTTTGAAATCAAAGGCCATCGTGTTTCATTCCTTGAACGTATTGGTGATGGATCTGCAGACAAGATGCCATCGAACATGCCCCGCCAGCAGACAGGCTGGACGACAGAAAGTGGCAGCCGTCTGCCTTATCGTGGACGACCACAGCGCCTCCCTGAGCTCATTCTGAAGTCTCGCGCCATTGACGCGCATGCATGACCATGAGTTAAGCCATCATTGTACAAAATGTTATTCACATAGAGCTAATTTGTTTCAAGATGTAAAATGGGAGCCCGATAAGAACTTCAAGATGCCTTCGCAATGAAAAACCTGCTCATATTGATTGCGGCCATAGTCGTGGCCGTGGTGGTCTGGAAGCTGTTAAGCAAGTGGCTGCGCGGTAAGCAATATCATGGCGCGGTGGTCGTATCGCTCAGCGGGATCGCCACGGCGCTCTCCTTCTTGCTGACCGTGGGTATCCTCGCGCCGGAGCCGGACACGAAGACAGAAGCCAAGGTAGAGGCTCAGGCCAAAAACAAGGCCGAGCCGATGGTAGCCGCACCCGCAGCCAAGCCCGAGGTCAAGCCGGCCGCACAGCCCACGCCGCCACCCGAAAAGGTAGCCCAGCAAAAGACGCTTGGCCTCTCCACCGCCAAACTGGTGGGCGAAATCGAGATAGCCAAGCGCGAAGACTCCCCGCTGCGGGATGGCACGCGCCGGGAAATCTTGACCATCAACAAGATCATGACCTTGGAGGCTATTGGCGAGCCCCACAACCTCAGCCGCTACACCCTGGTCTTTGGCGTGCCCAATGACGACAATGCATCGCTGATGCTCAACGCCGTCACTGCCGCGGCGATGTTCGCCAACACCTATCCCGAGTGGAATGGCAAAAAGGACAATGCGGTCAATTGGTTCACCAGCGCGATGCGCAAGCTGACCAAGAATGTCCAGAAAAACCGGGATGAGCCGACACCGGTCAAGCTAGAGCGAAACGGCAAGACGGTGGAGCTCAGCGCCGTCCCTGCCCTGGGCATGATCTTTCTGTCGGTAGAACCGAAAGAGTAAGACTTAGGAAATACAAAACGCCCGGTGCAATGCCGGGCGTTGGTGGTTTCCTGTTGACTAAATGCGTGGCAAGGAAAGCAAGTTATTGGTCAGTAGTCCGTCCGCATAGGTTTTCAGGTACTTGGGGGAGGCGTTGACCACGTACAACTCAACCTCTTTGCCGCCTTCCAACACATACAGCGAGTTTTGTGGGTTGGTCAAAAACCACACCTCTTCCAGCATGTCAATCTCCGTACCGTCATCGAGCCTCAACAAACTGATTCGTTTTTTCTTGCCGTTATTTTCATCTTTTGGGATTTACAAATATGGAGCAATAACAACCACAACATAGCTAGCAGTCGCGCACCATAACAATAAACATTGAAATACAACTCGCTTAAAAATTACGATTCACCACCAACCCAAACAAGCGCCCTAAAAAATGAAAAAATGTCTTTCACTATCCAGACAATCAGCTGAATAAGTACCATAATACACACCATTAAATGCCACGCCAAAAATATAACATACATCAGAAAATATTTGATTTGCAACCAAGGACATTTCCCTTATTGCCCTCCACAAAAAATCCCAATCAAAATCACGACTACCACTTAAAACCTGATATAAAAACCCCCCAGCATCACTCAAATATAAAGTTATGTGCAACGCCTCTCTGGGATAATGGCCAGCATACCATGTTGTTTGCGTCAGTGATGAAGCACTTGCATTTAAACCAGCCCCCCCAAAGTCATTTAAATGGTAATGTCGCCTGAGGTAGTCGTAATGAAGAGGAGTTACTTCAGCATAATTACTTGGTAATACATTAAATCCATTCTGCCCAAATGCAATTCCACACCACTGACCATTAACAGAGACAAATGGACTTGCAAGCAAGGCAGGTCTAACTCTGAAATTTCTCACAAGATCTCCCATTTAAATTTTGTCACAATGTCATTGTCAGTAAAAATAATATCTCGTACTCGCACTGCTCCGCTGTGTTTGGTGATATTGCGACAAACGCCCAAACAAATTAGCACAATGGCATTTATCAAATCACAAAACAAAACGCCCGCACAAGTGCGGGCGATGGCATTGACTCTGAAACTGACTATTCTGCCAGGTTTTGATGGATCTGCTGCATCACCCCGAGGGCCAGGCGCTGGCCGTGCGGGTCCAGTTGCTGGAACTGGTTCAGAAGGGTGTGGGCTTCAGGTGACAGTTTCGAGTCGTCGCGCTTGCCGGTGATGATGTAGGCGACATCGAAGCCAGCGGAATAGAGTTTCGAGAGCACTTCGGCATTGGGGGTGCAGGTTCCTTTTTCGTATGAGAAATACGAGCCATAACTTATCCCTGCTGCTTTAGCTGCATCCATCTGGATCATATCCAGTCTGCTGCGCTCTTGTTTCAACCGATCTGAAATTGACAAGCTACGCTCCATCACTGCCCTGCTGAGACACCCCAAAAGCTAACGAATTTAATTCCACATCCAGCCCACATCCTGCGGACTTAGCTGTGGGCCTTGTTGTAGGCCTGCATCACATCAGAAATGAAGTGCTTGCCGCGCTCATCAAGCTGAGAAAAGGAAGCAAGGACAGCGCTCTCTTCTGGGGAAAGATCAGAACTGTTGCGTTGTGCGGTCAAGATGTAAAGCACATCAAACCCAGCAGAAGCCCAGAGCGCAAGACACTCTCCGTTGGGCCAGCGGTCCCCACGCTCATAGCCTTGATATGCAGTAAAACCAATTCCGCCGGCTTTTGCAGCTTCGGTCTGAGTCAGCTTTAGGCGTGATCTTTCTTCGCGCAATCGGGTAGCGATACTCACAAATACGAGTCCAATAGTTGACACACTCGCCAAAGCGAGTAACATTTACACATAACTCACATTCTTGAGAGTGTAACTCACATGCAAAACGCCGAACAGACAGCACGCCCGCGCCGCGCTTACGGTCCGCGCGGGACTTCCAAGGTCAAGCCGGTGCAGATGCGCCTGCTGCAAGCAGAACGCAGCGAGTTCGATCAGGCCATCGCGGACACCGGTTATTCCGAAAGCAAGCTGGCCCGCGACATCTACCTGCTGGGCCTGGCCGCCTGGAAAGCCAGCCGCGCCGGCCATGTTTGAACTGTAGCCAAGCCGCCGCGGCCTGGAAACCACAAGACCTCTAGATTTTTGGTGATACCCGATGGACAACTTCAGAAATTGCTACCAACAGATGTGCAAGGGCATGCCCGGCGGATGGCCGGCGATGGCCGCCGCGCTGGGGATCACCAAGGACGCGCTGGAGAACCGCGTTTACGAGCGCCGGGGCCAAGAAGTCAGCCTGCATGAGGCGATGCAGATGCAGGCCTTCCACGGCTCCACGCTGTTTGCCGAGGCGGTGGCGATGGACAGCGGCGGCGTGTTTGTGCGCATGCCGGATGCGGCCCGGGTGGACAACGAGGAAATCCAGACCCTGTACATGGAGCTGGTGGAAGACGTGGCGCGGCTGGCGCGCGAGTGGCGCGAGGCCACCCGCGACGGCGAGGTGGACAGCCGCGAGCGCCGCCGCCTGGAGCGCATCCAGCACGATATCTGCGCAAAGACGGTGCAGATGAACGAGCTGACCTTTCAGTTGTTTTGCCGGAGCTGAGGCATGGCGTACCCGTGCAAATACTGCGGCTTTGTCTCCTACGCGCGCACCAGCCGGATGCTGACGGAAACGGTGAGGGAAACCTACTACCAGTGCGGCGATTACGAGAACTGCGGCAAGCCGTTCAAAACCTATAGCGAGTCCTGCGCCATCGAGCATAAGCGCACGCGCCTGGGCTTGAGAACGCCGATTGACGATAGGCAGCTGGAGCTGCCCGGCCTCGCCTGACGAGCTGATTTAACCCCGTTCCCCCTTGCAAAAAAATCGCACCCACGCGGCGCGAGGGGGCTTTTTACGCCCAAAAACTGGAGAACCCCATGAAAAAGCTGCGTTACGTCCGCTTCCAAAACGGCACCGGCTGCTACACCGCGCCGCTGCGCCAGCCGGCTGGCAACGGCCCGGCCATCGCCGCCGCCCTGGTGCTGGCGCTGTTGGTGGTGCTCCAGTTCACCCTGCCCGTCTGAGGAAACCGTCATGTCCTACGCCGCATTCCAGCAGGCCCGCCAGCGGCTGGCCGCCCAAACAGAAGACCGCCGCGCGGTCCAGCACTTGCAGTCGGTGCGTGCCTTGCAGTCCAAGGTGCTGACACTGGCGCAGTTGGAGGCCATCGCCGATATGCAAGACGGGCTCAAAGTGATGGCCGGGGTGCGCGAGCAGATCGTCCGCATGGCTGCGCTGCATCGCCTGCCGCTGGCCGGCCTGGGCCTGGGCATGACGGGGATGGGGCAGCTTTGGTATCAGTTGGAAACCCTGCTGGCGGAGAGCGAGCACGCCGCGGCGCGGCTGGCCGCCGGTGCTGTAGACGTGGAAGCGCCGGCAGCGCTGCCGCATAGCCAGGACGCAGCCGCATGACATCCAAGATGCCGGAGCTGAGCCACCTGCCGGACAGCTGGGCGCAGGCCAAGATTGGCCACTTTCCGCGCCACTTGCAGCGGGCGGTGCGCCGCAACTGGCTGCGCCGGCGCAACCGCAACCTCACCGGCCGCAAGGGCGTACTGGACGATGGCCGCGAGGCGGAGGCGAACAACTACCTGCGCGAGCTGGTGGGCCGTTTCCCGGCCAAGGCGCTGGAGCTTGGCGCCAGCGAAAGCCAGCTGGTGGAATACGCCAAGGCCAAGGCCAGCCAGGCCGAAGCGCTGCACCGAGACGGCGCCAGCATGGAAGACCTGGAGCGCTTCTGCAGCGAGCACGGCATTGCGCTGCCCAACGCGGACACTGACGGCGGCATCAAGCTGCGCCTGGCTTGCTCGCTGTGGTGGCGCCGGAACCTGCGCCGTGTGAACGCCCGCAAGGCGGAAGCCTTGTCTATCGCCTTGGGCCTGGTCCACAAACGCCATGCGCTGTACGCCAGCCACGACGCGGTGACGCGCCGTCGCGAGCAAAAGCGCCGCAACCGTGCGTTGCTGGAGGCGCTGACCGCCATCAATGAGCTGGGCGAGGAATTCAACCTGGCCGACGTGGCCGACGCCGGCATGAGCAATCCGCGCATCCGCCGCGCCGAGCTGATGTGTCGCATCGCGGGTTTCGAGCATATCGCCATCGGCCTGGAGCTGGCCGGCGAGTTCATCACTCTTACTGCCCCCAGCCGTTTCCACCCACGGGTGGCGGCCAGCGGTCAACGCAATCCCCATTACGACGGCGTTAGCACGCCCACCGATACCCGGGATTACCTGGGCGGGGTGTGGTCACGCATTGGCGCCAGCCTGGCGCGCGCCGACATCAAGATATTCGGCTTCCGGGTGGCGGAGCCGCATCACGACGGCACGCCGCACTATCACGGCTTGTTCTTCATGAAGCCTGAGCATGTGCGCGAGTTTCGCCGCATCGTGGCGCGTCATGCGGTGCGCGAGGACCGCCAGGAGCTGGGCCTGCGCTACGCGCTGACGAGGGCCGACGCCATGGCCATGGCGCGTAAGCAAAAGGCCGCCGGCGCCAAGGAACCGCTGGCCAAACTGGCGGAGGCCATCGGCTGGGAGAAGGCCTTCTGGAACGGCAAGCGTTCGCGCTGGGTGTGGAAGGCCATCAAGGCCCGTGTGGACTTCAAGCGCATTGATTGGAGCCGGGGCACCGCTGCCGGCTACATCGCCAAATACATCGCCAAGAACGTGGACGGCACCCGGCAAGACGGGTTTTCCATCGGCCAGGACTATGAAGCCGTTGGCGGCCGGCCGGATGGCGACGACGGCCTGACGCTGGCCGAGGATTACGCCACCGATGCCACCGTTACCGCCCAGCGCGTGGACGCCTGGGCCAGCACTTGGGGCATTCGTCAGTTTCAGCAAGTGGGCGGCCCGCCGGTGGGCGTGTGGCGCGAGCTGCGCCGTATTGACTACGCGGACGCCGAGGACGTGCTGATGCGCGCCGCCGCCGCGGCGGACGCCGGCAACTGGGGGCGTTTCGTCGAGGTGATGGGCGGCCATGAGGCCAGCCGCAAGAACATGCCGCTGCGGCTGGCCAAGGACAGCGCGCCGGCCACCAACCGCTACGGCGAGCCGGGACAGAAGCGGCTGTTTGGTGTTGTTGAAGTGGACGGCGGGCAGCTGGCGGTGACTCGGATGCACACATGGGAAATCAAGCGCGGGGTTGGGATTTTAGGGCGCGAAAGCGTCCCTTGGACTCGTGTCAATAACTCTACGGAAACGAAATTCACCCCGATTCCGGCCCAGCCGGGCGACGCCCAGCGCATCGCGGCCGAAGCGGCGGAGATGGACATCTACATGAGCACGCGGCCGGAGGACGACGCTTTTCTGCCGGAAGCCGAAAACCGCGCCCGCCAGCAGCGAGGCCGCGCCGCTCAGCGGCAGTTCCAGCAACAGATCAGCGAGTTCATGCGCTTTGCCGACGACTGGGTGCAGCAAGCACAGCAGCAGGCGGAGCGGAAGCGCGCCGACACCGTGCTGCGCCTGACCAGCCAGCGCCTGACCAAGCGCTTCAAGCGCATGGCGCCGGCGGCCGGCCTGGAACACATCAACGAAATCCGCATGGCCGCCCTGCTGCAAAGCCAGGACGCGCCACGGCCGGGCGCCCGCTGGCGCGCCGAGGGCGGCAGCAGCAAGCCCATCGCCCGCCAACTGAACAACGCAATCGACCGCGCGCGGAAGTTCACCGCTCGGGTCCAGTGAGGAGGAAGGGAACATGCAGCTAGAAGTGTATGGGCCGAGCAGGTATGAAATGGCCGGCCTGCTGATCGAGCAAGGCAAAGAGGTGAATAGTCGTCGCGACTGTCTGGCGCGTGTCGTGTGCCTGCAGCTTATCGATGAAGGTGGATACGACGAAGCGTTACAGCAGTTTCAGCAAGCGTATGCGGAGTCCCGCGAAAAGTGGGGCCGGTGCAAACAACTCTTGGGGATGGATCAGATATGAACGTGCAAACCAATCTCTACACCCGCCTGGTGCAAGCCGCAACCGGCAAATTCCGCGCCGAGCTGGACGCGGTCAACGGCCAGCTTCACAACATCGACCGCGCCGAACGCATCGCCCGACGCCTTCGCGACATCGAGCTGGACGCCACGGCCGAGGCTGGCCCGGGCGCTGTCCCGTTCATCGTGTTGCGCTTGCCGATTGACCTGCTGCAGCTGCAAGGCAACGTCATCGCCCTGGTGCGCAACACCCTGGAGCGCCAGCTGGTGCAAAACGGCCGCGACAGCCAAGGCCGCGACTGCTTCCAGATCCTGGACGAAGAGCGCGCCAGCCTGGCCATGGTGGTGGAGCCCATCTAAACCCCGGCCGCAACCGCGGCCATAGGCGAGCGGCCAGCCCAATCAACTGGGGTGCGCCGTTCTCTGATAAGCCGGCAAGGCCGCTCGCCTATGGCCGCCAGGGAATTGATGAAGGAAAAGACGATGAAAGAAACGCTGAATCTCGACGAAGCCGCCGGCCTGATGAATATCGGCACGGAAACGGCCAGGGAGCTGGCGGACAAGGGTGCGCTACCCGGTTGCAAGGTAGGCGTGGCCTGGGTGTTTCTCCGCGATGATGTGCTGGGTTATCTGCGCGATGAGGTTCGGAGACAAACAAATGAGCGCATTGCCCGAGCAGAAGCCATTAAATTGATAAGCAATGGCACGCAGCCGCGCGTCAAAACTGCAGCAAAAGCTGCAGGAACAAGCAATAACCATCGACGTCACCGGCCTGATCTAGATGCGCTGGAGAATGCCACTTAAAGTTAAGAGAGGTTGAGCTTACTCCAAAAACCCCTCAACCTTTTTCATACACAAATTTATATCACTAATTCTATTTAATCTAAGTTGAACAACATGCCCATCGACGCCACTTTCTCTACATTTATCAGCATACAAATAAGCAAGATCACACTGCTGCCTAATATTTCTCACCCTTGTACCAAAATAGGAGTCAGATCTAGCAACATACTTAACACCATATTCATTCTGAACATTCAAAAGACAATTAGCCCAGGTTCCAAACTCCATGTTGTTATATACAAGAAGCTCCTTTCCATTTGAAAGGTTTAACGTTATATCTTGAAAATGAGACACTATTTGTGAGCCTATAATTTGTGGATTAAATACTCCTATTTGAGAAAGGATTTTTTTCAATTCATTAGCAACAAACCCAGAGGAGTACTTCTCCGTCACAAGTGAAACAACCATATCAGTTGATGACTTTAGCTCTTGAAAGGAATCTGCTCTGTTAAGCTCTTTAACACGTTCAAGAGCATCCATTCTTGACTGTTTGTTCAAATAGTATATTGTCAAAACAGTCGCAAGGGGCGATGCTACAGCGCCCACACCTGAAATCATGGCAAAAAAACTGGCCCATTTATCATTTTCAACTAAAAGAGAGCCATCGAAATAATGTCTATAAAAGAAAACAAAAATCAAAAAGGGTAAAGAGGTTACAAAGCCGACAAGAAATAAATAGCGATTTTTCATAAATTTACCAAAGTTGATTAGCCAAATCACTTCCGCGCAGATTTGCATATCGCGCCAACATTCTCGGATCTTTATGGCCCGTAATTTTTGCAATTTGTAGATCAGACAATTTGGTCCTCTCAAAAATACGACTTGTCGCCTCGTGCCTCAAGTCATGGAAGCCGAAGTCCACACATCTAGCCGCCTCGAAAATCCGCGCGTACTGCCGCGAAAGCAAGGCGGTGGTCTGCTTTAAAGCCATGGGGCTGTCGTTGCCATTCCACCATGGTAGCAGTCGACCGCCGTCAAACTTCCAGCCAGCCATCCCACGTTCGCCAGTGTCTACCTGCAAGCGGTATCGCGCCAACGCCCCCAGCGCAATGGACGTCAAGGGCACCTGTCGCTTGTCCCCGTTCTTGGTCTTATCCAAAAAGATGGTTCGGCGTTCAGTGTCGATCTGATCCAGCGTCAAGGTGTACATCTCGCGCAAGCGCATACCGGTTTCAATCGCTAGTTCGAACAGCAGCTCAATCGCCCCTTGCCAGCGCAACGCAAGGGCGCGCTGGCGGCCCTTCGGCTTCTGGCCATCCATGATGCCACGCACGGCCTTTTCTTCATCTGGCGCCAACCGCCTGTCCCGCCATTCATCAACCGGCACTTGTACCGCCTTCCCCTCCTTTGCTGTCGCGCGGAGCACTGCGGCATCGGCGTCGTTGTAGGTTGCGTAGCGCTTGGGCAGTAGTCGCAGCGGGTTGGTGACAAATGTGCTGTTCGGTCGTCGGGTAAGGTGGTCAAAACAGCGGGCCAGCGAGCCTACATAGTGACGGATGGTGGAAGGCGAGAGCTTTGCATCTTGCTTCATGCTGCGAACCCAGCTTTCCGCCCATGAGTAGTTGACCGTGCGCAGCTCAATCTCGCCCACCTTGCCGGCTAACGTGGCCAGCACGGGCTTGTCGGACTCCGCAACGGCGACCTGCACTAGATAGTCGCGGATCGCATCGCGGATGGTCGCTATGTCCGGTTTCTCGTTGAGCAGCTCGGGCGGCACAATGCCGCGGTCCAGCAGTGCTTCCAACCTGGCGCAGTAATTGTCGCCCTCCTCCTCTCGTTCGAAGGTGAGGGATACGGGGCGCGGCAAGACGCCTTTGCGGCGGACGATGAACTCCCAGGAACCACTGGGGCGCTGACGTTTTGTGGCCATGCAAACTCGCGTAGTCGGCAAAAACTATAGTCTACGCGTGGTTTACCGCTCTAAGCGAGTGGTTAAGGGCCGAAAAGGACGGGGAAAAGCTAGGATTTCGGTGGTTGACAGCAAGGGCCAGACAAAGCAAAAGCCCCGTAAGTCTTTGACTTACGGGGCTTTAACTGGAGGCGGGGGTCGGAATCGAACCGGCGTAGACGGATTTGCAATCCGCTGCATAACCACTTTGCTACCCCGCCGTTACCGGCGAACTGTCAGCTTACGCTGACCGTTGTGAATTTGGAGCGGGAAACGAGGCTCGAACTCGCGACCTCAACCTTGGCAAGGTTGCGCTCTACCAACTGAGCTATTCCCGCAGGGTACGGCAACAACAAGCATGTGGACGTTGGAGCGGGAAACGAGGCTCGAACTCGCGACCTCAACCTTGGCAAGGTTGCGCTCTACCAACTGAGCTATTCCCGCGTCGCACAATGCTATTGCAGAAGTTTTGGAGCGGGAAACGAGGCTCGAACTCGCGACCTCAACCTTGGCAAGGTTGCGCTCTACCAACTGAGCTATTCCCGCGTCGCATAACGCTATTGCAGAGGATTTGGAGCGGGAAACGAGGCTCGAACTCGCGACCTCAACCTTGGCAAGGTTGCGCTCTACCAACTGAGCTATTCCCGCATTCAAAACTGCTGCAACACTTCTGCTTTCTCTTCGCTGCTGCTGGAGCAGCGCTGAGAGATGCGAATTATAAGGATTTATCAGGCACTGTCAACACTTCAAACATCAATTTTTTTCCCGGAAAACTCCTTGGCGGCCATCCGAAGATAATAAACCATTGACCACAAAGTCAAAATCACCGCCAAAACCATGAAGGCGTTGCCCAAAATTAATGTGGAGACGCCGGGAAGCAGCGGCCCGGCATAGAGCAGCAATAGAATCGCCACCATCTGCGCCGTGGTTTTGAGCTTGCCGATATAGGCCACCGCCACGCTCTTGCGGGTGCCCATTTCCGCCATCCATTCGCGCAGCGCGGAAATCGCGATCTCGCGGCCGATGATGATCATCGCCATCCAGCCCTCGGTGCGCCCCATCTGAACCAGCAGGATCAAGGCCGCGGCGACGATCAGCTTGTCCGCCACCGGGTCCAGGAAGGCGCCGAAGGCCGAGGTCTGCCCCAGCTTGCGCGCCAGGTAGCCATCCAGCCAATCGGTGATCGCCGCCAATGCGAAGATGGCGGCGCCTACCTGATTGCGGCTTTGCAGCAGCAGAACGGAATCCGGCAAAAAGAAAACCGCTACGCAGATAGGGATCAGGGCAACCCTGAGCCAGGTCAGGAATATCGGCAAATTGAAGGGCATCGGTGTCAGTAATCTTATTGTTTGCGGCTCGGTCAAAAACTGCGCGCTCGCCCCAAGCCACAACGGGACGCACAGCGATGGTTACAGTGTATAAACGATGGCGCGCCGGCAATCAATGCAGCGCGTTGTAAATCTTCTCCGCCAGCGTGCGACTGATGCCGTCCACCTGAGCCAGGTCGTCCATGCTGGCGGCGGCCACGCCGCGCAGGCCGCCAAAACGCATCAGCAGCTGTTGCCGCCGCTTGGCCCCCACCCCCGGAATCTCCTCCAATGTGGACGCGGTGCGCGCCTTGGCGCGCCGCGCGCGGTGGCCGGTGATAGCGAAGCGGTGGGCCTCGTCGCGCACCGTCTGGATCAAATGCAGCGCAGGATGGTCCTGCCTCAACTGCAGGCTCTTGTCCAGATACGGCAGGATCAACGTTTCCAGGCCCGGCTTGCGCTCTTCGCCCTTGGCGATGCCGACGATGGGCAGGTTCAGGCCGATTTCGGCGAACACCTCCAAGGCCACGCCCACCTGCCCTTTGCCGCCGTCGATGAACACGGCATCCGGCAATTTGCCCTCTCCCGCCGCCAGCTTGCCGTAGCGACGTGACAGAACTTCGCGCATCGCGGCGTAATCGTCGCCGGGCTTGGCGGTTTCAATATTGTAGCGCCGGTATTCGCTTGGCTGCATCGCGCCCTTATCGTAGATCACGCAGGAAGCCACCGTGGCTTCTCCCATCGTGTGACTGATATCGAAGCATTCAAAGCGGCCGGCGCCCTCCAACTCCAATACCTCGTTGAGCTGGGCCAGCCGCTGGTTCTGGGTGGCTTTGCTGTTGGCCCGCTGCATGATGGCCAGCTCGGCGTTCTTTTCCGCCATTTCTAGCCATACCCGCCGCTCCCCTATGGGGTTGCTGGCGATGGCCAGCTTGCGCTCGGCTTGCCGCTCCAGATGCTGACGCAAGGTATCGGAAATTTCGCCGTTGATGATGATGGCCGGCGGCAAGGGCGCGCCCAGATAATGCTGGGCCAGGAAGGCCTCCAGGCTGTCCGCCAGTTCGCCTTCCTCCCCGCTGACCGGGAAAAAGCTCTTGTCGCCCAAATGACGGCCGCCGCGAATCATCACCAGATTGACGCAAAGCATGCCTTCCCGCTGTACCGCGGCCACCACGTCGCAATCTTGCTGGCTGGAGTTGCTGGAAACGAACTGCTTCTCCTGCACCCGCGCCAGCGCCTGAATCTGGTCTCGCAGCTCCGCCGCCTGCTCGAACTCCATCGCCTCGGCCGCTGCCATCATGCGCTGGGTCAAACCGTCGATCAGCTCGCTCTGGCGGCCTTGCAGGAAAGCCACCGCGCTGGCCACGTCGCGCGCGTAGTCTTCCTTGGAGACATGATCAACGCAAGGCCCGGAGCAGCGCTTGATCTGATACAGCAAACAGGGGCGGGAACGGTTGGCGAACACCGCGTCTTCGCAGGTGCGAAGCCGGAACACTTTTTGCAGGATCTGGATGCTCTCGCGCACCGCGTAGCCGTTGGGATACGGGCCGAAATACTGGTTCGGACGCTTGGGGTCGCCGCGGTAATAGGCCATCTGCGGAAAGGCGTGGCCGGTCAACATCAGATAGGGATAGGACTTGTCGTCGCGAAACAGAATGTTGTAACGCGGCGTCAATGCCTTGATCAGATTGTTTTCCAGGATCAGCGCTTCCGCTTCGGAGCGCGTAACCGTGGTTTCAATGTCGGCGATCTGGCGCACCATCAGCTGGATGCGCGGCGACTGGTCGTTCTTCTGAAAGTAGGAACTGACCCGCCGTTTCAAATCGATGGCTTTGCCGACATAAAGCACGCTGCCCGACGCATCGAGCATTCGATACACGCCGGGCAGATTGGGTAGGGAAACCAATACCGCCTTGTAGTCAAAAACCGTTTTCGCCACTTATTTTCCACACCAGATCTGCACATTGGCCTGCGCCTGGGCGATCAGTTCATTGCGCTGGGCGTCCGAGGCCAGCGCATTGGAACCCGGCATGCGGATGCGGCTATTGGTCTGCACCGTGGCCAGTTGAGTGCGGGCGTTCTGGCAATTCTGCTCGCGGATCTTGGCGTTGGCCTCCGCGACCTTGGCATTCTCCGCTGCGATCCTGGCGTTTTCCCCGCTCGCGTCCTTGTCCGCGGCCTTTTTGCTTTCCTTGACCGGCGCCGAGGCGGGCGCCGGCGCGCGCGTATTCATGCGGCGGGCGTTGACGCTGGGCGGCGGCTGATCCGAGTACACGGTTTTTCCGGTCTCGTCCTTCCATACATAGACTTCCGCGCTGGCGGCGGAGGAGCCCAGCAAAGCCAGCAAAAAGGTCCATACTAAGGTTGACTTCATCATCGACTCCCTGACCCGAATTGCGCTGCAGATACTCAAATTGTAAGGCCTGCGCGGCCGGTCGGCAAAAAGGTAACAGGGTTGCGGGCGGAAAGCCCGTTTTTTTGCAATAGCGGCAATGCCTCGGTATAATGCCGCTTTGCCGCAAAGGAAACGCCAAGATGCGTATCATCGAGAAAGCCTATACTTTCGACGACGTTCTCCTCGTCCCGGCCCACTCTGAAGTTCTGCCGCGCGACGTAGTCCTCTCCACCAAGCTTACCCGCAACATCACCCTGAACCTGCCCTTGGTGTCCGCCGCCATGGACACGGTAACCGAAGCCCGTCTTGCCATCGCCATGGCTCAAGAAGGCGGTATCGGCATCGTGCACAAAAACATGGACCCCGCGAAACAAGCCAGCGAAGTGTCCAAGGTGAAACGCCATGAAAGCGGCGTGGTCAAGGATCCCATCACCATCGCCCCGGACATGCTGGTGCGCGACTTGGTGCTGCTGACCCGCCACCACAAGATTTCCGGCCTGCCGGTGATCGAAAACGGCAAGGTGGTCGGCATCGTCACCAACCGCGACCTGCGCTTCGAGACCCGCCTGGACCAGACCGTCGGCTCCATCATGACCCCGCGCGAGCGTCTGATCACCGTCAAGGAAGGCGCCAGCATCGACGAGGCCCGCGAGTTGATGCACACCCACCGCCTGGAGCGCGTGCTGGTGATCAACGACGTCTGGGAGTTGAAGGGCCTGATCACGGTCAAGGACATCATCAAGACCAGCGAGCACCCCAACGCCAATAAAGACAGCCAGGGCCGTCTGCGCGTGGGCGCGGCCGTCGGCACCGGCGGAGACACCGAAGAGCGCGTGATCGCGCTGGTGAAGGCCGGCGTGGACGTGATCGTGGTCGATACCGCCCACGGCCACAGCCAGGGCGTGATTGAGCGCGTGCGTTGGGTGAAGAAGAATTTCCCGCAAGTGGACGTGATCGGCGGCAACATCGCCACCGCCGCCGCCGCGATGGCGCTGGTTGACGCTGGCGCCGACGGCGTCAAGGTCGGCATCGGCCCCGGCTCCATCTGCACCACCCGCATCGTAGCCGGCGTGGGCGTGCCGCAGCTGACCGCCATCCACAATGTATCCGAGGCGCTGAAAGGCACCGGCGTGCCGATGATCGCCGATGGCGGCATCCGCTTCTCCGGCGACATCTCCAAGGCGCTGGCCGCAGGCGGCAACTGCGTGATGCTGGGCGGCATGTTCGCCGGCACCGAGGAAGCCCCCGGCGAAGTCGAGCTGTTCCAGGGCCGCTCCTACAAGTCCTACCGCGGCATGGGCAGCCTGGGCGCGATGAGCCAGGGCTCGTCCGACCGCTACTTCCAGGACAACGAAGGCAATGTGGAAAAGCTGGTGCCGGAAGGCATCGAAGGCCGCGTACCGTACAAGGGCTCCATCGGCCAGGTGATCCACCAGTTGGTGGGCGGCCTGCGCTCCTCGATGGGCTACCTTGGCTGCGCCACCATCGCCGACATGCACGCCAAAGCGGAATTCGTGGAAATCACCTCCGCCGGCATCCAGGAATCTCACGTCCACGACGTGCAGATCACCAAGGAAGCGCCGAACTACCACGTATCCCGCTAAGAATCTGTTTACGATCTGCTGCGCGTCGGCGATACGGCGTTGAAAACAACTTCGAAATGCTCATGTACTCCATGTACATCCCGCTTTCTCAGTTGTTTTCGCCTTGTCTCGCTCTAGCTCGCAAGATCCTAAGTACGCTCTAGGGTCGTCCTTTACGGCAAAACCCGCGCCAAACGGCGCGGGTTTTTTCATGGTTGAACCACAAGCGCGGTCAGACCAGCGACAACATCAGCCGCGTGCGCAAGGCTGTGGGCGGATTGTCGTAAGGCGAATTCAAATACTCTTCCACGCACGGCACGCCGCCAAGCGCGCGCCCGCTGCCGGGCAGCCAGTGCCGGTACAACCAGGACCAGACCGTGGACAGCTCCGCGTACGGTCCCAAGTGCGTCACGCAAGCGTACTCCCCGGCGGGAATCTCCCCCCATTCAAACCCATCCGGCAGCGGCCGCTCCTGCCAGGAATCCGGCACAGTCACGCAGGCGATGGAGCGCAGCTTGGCTTCCTCCGTTTGTTCCGCATCATCCAGATACATGCCGAATACGCGACCTGGCGCGTCGCCGACTGCGCAACCCGGACTGATGGCCTGCAAAGCGCCAAAGGCTTGGCCGATCTCCATATAACTGCCGACATGGCGGCGCATCAGCACCTTCAGCCCCTTATCCTGCTTGAGCAATGTCACTTCATGCATAACGGTCTCCCAGTCTTGCCTAGAAATGAACGCTCTGCGCTGGCGATAGCGGCCCGGACTCTCGCCGTAAGCCCTGGCGAAGGCCCGGACGAAAGCCGCGGTGCCGCCGTAGCCGGCACGCGCCGCCACCCTCGACAAAGGGAGCGAGCCGCCGTCCAACTGCCCGGCCGCGCGATGCAGCAACAGCCGCTGCCGGGTCTCCCCCACCGTTTCGGCCATCAGGCCGCGATACACGCGGTGAAAGTGAAAGGGCGACAAGCAAGCCTCCTCCGCCAACCTTTCCAGCGGCACCGGCCCATCCAGATGGCGCCACAGGTAGTCCAGCACCCGCAGCATCCGCCATAAATACGGCGAATCCGGGCCGCCGTTGCGATAGAGCGTTCTCATGAAGTGAGCTTATCCCGCATCGATTGATTCGTTTTGCTGAGTTGGCTGTTGCAACAGCAGCCATTGCATGCTCTGGCACACATCCACCACGAAATCCCACACCACGCGGTAGCGCAGCGTGCGGCGAATGTCGCTGCGGCCGCTGATCCAGTACGAGCGGATGATGCGCAGCTCCGGCAGCAGTTGACGCAGCCGCGCGTCGTCGTAGGTCAGATAATACGGTAGCACCGCAATGCCGCCGTCGGCCAGCGCCGCCTGCTGCTGGCCCAGCACGCTGGTGCAGCGCAGATTAATCAGCGGGTTGCGGCACAGACCGCGGTGAAACATCAGTTCGCGCGAGAACAGCAAGTCGTCGACATAGCCGACGATGGGATGCCCGGCCAGGTCCTCGCGCTCGCGAATGGGCTCATGCGCGTCCAGATAGGTCGGTGTCGCGTACAAGCCCAGGCAGTAATCGGTCAGCTTGCGCGTCACCACCATATTGGCCTGCGGCCGCTCCAGCGCGATGGCGATGTCCACCTCGCGGTTGGTGATGCTGACGAAGCGCGGCACCGACACCAGGTCGATCTCCAGCGCCGGATAGCGCGCCATCAGCCGCGGCAAGTGCCGCGACAGGAATAAGGAACCCAAGCCTTCCGGCGCGCCCAAGCGCACCAGGCCGGCCACCTCCACATGCCCCACCCTCGCCTCGTCCTGCATCCGGGACGCGGTGTTTTCCAGTTGCTCCGCCAGCGGCAGCAGCTGCCGGCCGGCTGCGGTCAACTGATAGCCGTCCGGCTGCTGCACAAACAACGGCTGGCCCAACTGCCGCTCCAACTGCTCGATATGCCTGGCCACTGTCGCATGGGTGGTACGCAGTTGCCGGGCCGCCGCCAGCAGTTTGCCGCTGCGCTGCAAGGCCAGAAAATAACGGATGTCGTTCCAGTCGAACATTGCACCCTCCTCGCGTTTATGGTGCGCTTGCACACAACGATGGCAAGCTTCAACTGCACCGCTGTTAGAAAACTAACAGCCATTGTTCCGCTCTGGCTATTCCCAGTCCGGCCCGGCTTGATCTTATATGGTGGCGATACTGACGTCATAGGAAAGCGCGGCATGCAGGTATTGGCGGAGACATTCGACTACATCATCGTCGGCGCGGGCAGCGCCGGTTGCCTGCTGGCCAACCGCCTGTCGCGCAATCCGCGGCTCCGCGTGCTGCTACTGGAAGCCGGCGGCGAGGACAACTACCCCTGGATACACATCCCGGTGGGCTACCTCTACTGCATCGGCAATCCGCGCACCGACTGGTGCCTGCGCACCGCGCCCGAGCCCGGCCTTGGCGGGCGCAGCCTCAACTACCCGCGCGGCAAAGTGCTGGGCGGCTGCTCCTCGATCAACGGCATGATCTATATGCGCGGCCAGGCCGCGGACTACGACGGCTGGGCGGCCCAGGGCTGCCCCGGCTGGAGTTGGGACGAAGTGCTGCCGGACTTTTTGCGCATGGAGGACCACTTCGACAGCGCCCGCGCCCAGCACGGCCACGGCGGCGAATGGCGGGTGGAGCGGCAGCGGCTGTCCTGGGAGATTCTGGACGCTTTCCGCGACGCGGCGGAGCAGAGCGGCATCGCCCCAGTGGACGACTTCAATCGCGGGGACAACGCCGGCTGCGGCTATTTCGAAGTCAACCAGCGGGGCGGGCTGCGCTGGAACACCGCCAAAGCCTTTCTACGCCCCGCGCGCCAGCGCCCCAACCTCACCGTACTGACCCATGCCGAGGCGGAAACCCTGCTGCTGGAGGACGGCCGCGCCACCGGTATTGCATTCCTGCAACAGCGGCAACGCTGGCAAGCGCGCTGCCGCGGCGAAATCATCCTGGCCGCCGGCGCCGTCGGCTCCCCGCTTTTGTTGCAGCGCAGCGGCATCGGCCCCGCCGCGCTGCTGCAAGAACACGGCGTCGCCGTGCGTCATGCGCTGCCCGGTGTCGGCGCCAACCTGCAAGACCATCTGCAACTGCGCATGGTGTTCAAGGTCAGCGGCGCGCGCACGCTGAACCAGCTGGCCAATAGCTGGACCGGCAAGCTGGCCATGGGCTGGGAATACCTGTGGCGGCGCAGCGGACCGCTGGCGATGGCCCCCAGTCAGCTGGGCGCCTTCGCCAAATCCGGTCCGGAACAGCCGCGCGCCAACCTGGAATATCATGTGCAACCGCTGTCGCTGGAACGCTTCGGCGAACCGCTGCACCCCTTCCCCGCCTTCACCGCCTCGGTATGCGATCTACGCCCGCTCAGCCGCGGCAGGGTCGCCATCGGAGGCGCGGGGCTTGATGCCGCGCCGCTGATCCAGCCCAACTATCTCAGCCACCCGCAGGATCGCGCCGTCGCGGTGGCCGCGCTGCGGCTGACCCGACGCATCGTCGCCGCGCCGGCGCTCACGCCCTACCGGCCGGAGGAATACCTGCCCGGCCTCGCCGCCCAGAGCGACGAGGAACTGGCTACCGCCGCCGGCCGCATCGGCACCACCATTTTCCATCCGGTAGGCACCTGCAAAATGGGACAGGATACCGATGCGGTGGTCGATGCCAGACTGCGCGTTCACGGACTATCCGGATTAAGAGTGGCGGACGCCTCCATCATGCCCTCCATCACCTCGGGCAACACCAATTCGCCCACGCTGATGATCGCGGAGAAAGCCTCCCGCATGATTTTGCAAGACCGCCCCGCGCCGGACTGAGCGGCGCTGCGCAACATCGGCCCACCCAAACAGAGGAAGCCCACTTCCCGACCCACAACTTGTCGCAAAGCCACACCAAGAGGAGACAGCACCATGAGCAGCACCCTGACGCCCGCCGCCACGGCGGGACACACGATCAGCAGCTCCGAGCGCAAAGTGATCTTCGCCTCGTCGCTGGGCACCGTTTTCGAGTGGTACGACTTTTTCCTGTACGGCGCGCTGGCCGCGGTGATCAGTAAACAGTTCTTCGCAGGCGTCAATGAAACCACCGCCTTCATCTTCGCGCTGATGACCTTTGCCGCCGGCTTCCTGGTGCGGCCGTTCGGCGCGCTGCTGTTCGGCCGGCTGGGCGACATGATAGGCCGCAAATACACCTTTCTCGCCACCATCCTGATCATGGGCGTCTCCACCTTCCTGGTGGGCCTGCTGCCCGGCTACGCCAGCATAGGCATCGCCGCGCCCATCCTGCTGGTGGTGCTGCGCATGTTGCAGGGCCTGGCGATAGGCGGCGAATACGGCGGCGCGGCCATCTACGTGGCCGAGCACGCGCCGGACCACAAACGCGGCGCCTACACCAGCTGGATCCAGGTCACCGCCACTGCCGGCCTGCTGCTGTCCCTGCTGGTGATCCTGGCCTGCCGCAAACTCACCGGCCCGGCTTTCGACGACTGGGGCTGGCGCTTGCCCTTCCTGCTGTCGCTGGCGCTGCTGGCCATCTCCACCTGGATACGGCTGTCGATGCACGAGTCGCCGGCCTTCCTGAAAATGAAGGCCGAGGGCAAGCACTCCAAGGCGCCGCTGACCGAATCCTTCACCAACTGGAAAAACCTGCGCATCGTGCTCACCGCCCTGTTCGGCATCAACGGCGGCCAGGCGGTCACTTTCTACTGCGCGCAGTTCTATTCGCTGTTCTTCCTCACCCAAATCCTCAAGGTCGACTCACAGATCGCCACCCAGTTGCTGGTGGTTTCCCTGTTGATCGCCGCCCCGCTATTTCTGTACTTCGGCTACCTGTCCGACCGGATCGGCCGCAAGCCGGTGATGTTGACCGGCCTGCTGCTAGCGGCTCTGCTGACCTTTCCCGCCTTCAAATGGCTGACCGCCTACGCCAGCCCGGACATCGCCAACGCCGCGCGCCAGGCGCCGGTGGTGGTGGTGGCGGACCCGGCCAGCTGCCGTTTCCAGTTTGATCCGGTGGGCAAGGCCAAACTCAACACCAGCTGTGACCAGGCCAAGGCCTTGCTGGCCAAGAACGGCGTGCCCTACCAGCGTGAAGCCGCGCCCGCCGGCGGCGAAACCCAGATCAAGGTGGGCGGACAGACGCTGACCGGCTTCGACAAGGCCGCGCTGCTGGCCGCGCTGAAACAGGCCGGCTACCCGGACAAGGCCGACCCGGACAAGATCCACTACCCGATGGTGATAGCGGTGCTGGTGCTGCTCAGCCTGATCGCCGCCATGGTCTACGGCCCGCTGGCCGCCACCATGGTGGAGCTGTTCCCCACCCGCATCCGCTATACCTCGATGTCGCTGCCGTATCACATCGGCAACGGCTGGATAGGCGGCCTGTTCCCCACCGTGGCGTTCTCGCTGGTGGTCTACACCGGCGACATCCTCTACGGCCTGTGGTATCCGGTCATCGTCTACAGCGTCAGCTTCGTGGTCTGCCTGTTGGGCTTGAAGGAAACGCACCGCGCCGACATCCATCAATAAGCTCCTTCCCACGCGCACGGCGGACCTCCCGGTTCGCCGTGTTTCTGGGTAGACTGGGGCTTTCGTCCCACCGCCCGCGCCGCCATGCCGATTCAACGTCTCAGCCAGTCCGAAACCCTGATCCTCAACCGCCACCGCTATCATCTGCGCCGCTGGGGCCCTAGCAATGCGCCGCTGCTGGTGCTGCTGCACGGCTGGATGGACAGCTCGGCCACCTTCCAATTCCTGGTGGACGCGCTGCCGGACGGCTGGCAAGTGGCTGCGCCGGACTGGCGCGGCTTTGGCGACAGCGACTGGAACCACGGCAGCTATTACTTCCCCGATTACCTGGCCGACCTCGACGCGCTGCTGGACGCGCTGTCGCCGCAACAGCCGGTCAAGCTGCTGGGCCACAGCATGGGCTCGATGGTCGCCGGCATCTACGCCGGCACCCGCCCCGAGCGCATAGAAAAGCTGGTGCTGGCCGAAGGCTTCGGCCTGGCCGCCACCAAGCCGGCGGAAGCGCCTGGCCGCTACGCGCGCTGGCTGCGCGAAACCCGCGCGGCGCCCGAGTTCGGCGACTTGCAATCACTGGACGCCGTGGCCGCCAAGCTGCTGGAACGCAACCCCAGGCTGACGTCGGAGCGGGCCCAATGGCTGGCGGGCGAACTGACCCGGCAGCGGGACGACGGCCTCTACTACCGCGCCGACCCGCGCCACAAAATGGTCAACCCGGTGCTGTACCGGCTGGAGGAAGCGATGGCCTGCTGGCAGCGCATCAGCGCGCCGGTGCTGTGGGCGCTGGGCGGCGACACCGACGACCACCCGCTGGCCAAGAGCGTGGCCGCCAGCATACCGCAGCGTCGCGCCTGCTTCGCCCAACTGCAAGAAATCGTGATTGCCGACGCCGGCCATATGCTGCAATGGGAACAGCCGGAAGCGCTGGCGGCGGCGATCCACGCGTTTTTCAGCCAACCCCAATAAGAACGTGTTTACGATCTCGCGAGCTAGGGTGAGACAAGGCGAAAACCGCTGAAAAAGCGGAGTGTACACACGGTATATGCGCATTTTGAAGATGCACTCACCGAGCCACGTTTCACGACGCGTAGCAGATCGTAAACAGGCTCCAAGAACCGCTAACAAAACCGCGTAGCGTACCTGAGCCAAGCCGCACCGACGCAGGCAGTACTAGTAGTAGGACAAGGAGGTGCAACGCAGGATCAGGGGTTTTGTTAGCGGGCCTAAAAAAAGCGCGGCCTAGCCGCGCTTTTCATGGTTGACCTACCAAATCAAACACCTAAATAACGCCGCTCCAGATGCGCCTTGAAGTGCGCCGGGTTCAGCGTCTCGCCGGTGGCGCGGCGTACCAGCTCGTCCGTGCTCCAACGGCTACCCTGGCTCCAGATATTGGCGTTCAACCAATCAAAAATAGGCTCCAGATTGCCGGCCGCCACCTTCGCGTCCAGCTCCGGTTCAGCGCGGCGCAGGCTGGCGAAATACTGCGCCGCGTACATCGCGCCCAGCGTGTAGCTGGGGAAATAGCCGAAGCCGCCATCGGTCCAGTGGATGTCCTGCATGCAGCCATTGGTGTAATTGCCGCGGGTGTCCACGCCCAGATAAGCCATCATCTTTTCGTCCCACAGCACCGGAATATCCTCGGCCTCGATCTCGCCGTCCATCAGTGCGCGCTCGATCTCGAAACGCAGAATCACATGCGCCGGATAACACAACTCGTCCGCGTCCACACGGATGTAACCCGGCTGCACCCGGCTGTACAAACGCTGCAGATTATCCAGCGCAAACGCAGGCTGCTCGCCAAAATGGCTGCGGATCAGCGGAGCGATCAACCGCAGGAAGGCCGGGCTGCGGCCCAGTTGCATCTCGAAGGACAGGCTCTGGCTTTCATGGATGCCCATGGAGCGCGCGCGGCCCAGCGGCTGCTCCAGCCAGTCCTTGGGCAGATTCTGCTCGTAACGGGCGTGGCCGGTTTCGTGGACGATGCCCATCAGACTCTGGACGAAATCATCGTCGCGGTAGCGGGTGGTGATGCGCACATCCTCCGGCACCCCGCCGCAGAAGGGATGGCTGCTGACATCCAGCCGGCCGCCATCAAAATCGAAGCGCAGCAGTTTCATTGCCTCCACGCCCAGCGCGCGCTGCCGCTCCACCGCGAACGGCCCCACCGGCTCAATCACCGTTTCCGACGCCTGCTTGGCGCGCGCGCGGTCGATCAGGCCCGGCAGCCAGGATTTCACCTCGGCGAAAATGCGCTCGATCTCCGCGCTCTTCATCCCCGGCTCGTACTTGTCCATCAGCGCGTCGTAGCGGCTGCCGCCGCTGGCCTCGGCCAGCAGACGGCCCTCCTCGCGCGACAGCTTGACCACTTCGCGCAGGTTTTCCAGAAAGCCCTTCCAGTCGTTGGCCGGGCGCTGGCTGCGCCAGGCGTGCTCGCAGCGCGCGCCGGCCAGGGTCTTGGCCTCCACCAGCTCCGCCGGCAGCAGATTGGCCTGCGCCCACTCGCGGCGCATTTCGCGCAGATTGGCGCGCTGCAGCTCGTCCAGGTTTTCCTGCTCCGCCGCGTCCAACTGTTCCTTCAGCTGCGGCGCGGTGATGATGCCGTGGGTCAGCACCCCCAGCTCCGCCAGCGCGGCGGCGCGGGCGTTGTTGCCCTTGCTTGGCATCATTGCCGCCTGGTCCCAACCGGCGATGGCGCCGAGGTGGCTAAAGCGGTGCAAGCGGGCGAAAGTGTGGGTCAATGCCTGGTAGGCGGATGTGTGTGTCATCTTGTCTCCTCTATAAAAGAACCGGTTTACGAGCTGCTGCGCGTCGGCGATACGGCGTTGAGAACCGCTTCAGAATGCTCATGTAGTCTTGTACATCTCGCTTCTTCAGCAGTTTTCGCCTTGTCTCGCTCTAGCTCGCGAGATCATAAACACGCTCTACTTGTAAAAGCATGATGCCATCAGACTATTTGATCTGACAACTTCTGCCCCAAAACCCGCCAAAGCCGCGTATTGACAAGGATTTTGATTTTGTACACTATCAACATTCCATGACTAGCATGAGGTAAAATCATGCCATCCATCGCCGCCCAACTCTTCCTCGCCTACCAGGACCGCGACTGGGAGCGCGCGCGCCGCTTGCTGTGCGACGACGCCGTGATGCTATGGCATTGCAGCGGCGAGTGTTTCCGCGGCGCGGAAGCCATCGTCCACGTCAACCGCGTTTATCCAGAGGGCTGGAGCATCCGCCTGCTGCAGGACAATCTACTGACCGACGGCCGCTGGCACGTGGTGGCGCAGGTGGACCACGGCGCGGCGCGCTTCTTCGCCAATTCGCTGTTCACGCTGGAGCACGGGCTGATCAGCCAGATAGAGGAATACTGGGCCAGCGCCGAAGCGCCGCCGGCCTGGCGCCGGGGCTTGCCGGGCAGGGCCCGGCTTGAGGCTACGGTGGTGGAAGCATCTGGAATGGAATAGCGGACCGGTCAGCCCGCCTCACGCCGCCGGCTGGCCGGCGTTGCGCGCTTGGGCTTGCGGGAATTGATGCCAATAGTAGAAGTACTCGCGCACCAGCAGCAGAAAAATGTTTTTTAGCTCCGCATCGCGCAGATGCAGCAACACCGCGTCCACCATCATGCGGAAGCTGTCGCCCTGGATGGGCTGGCCGTCCAATAGATAAAGCAAGGATTTGAGCAGGCGCTCGCGCAAATGGATGTCCGGCTCGGACATGCCGTCCTCAAACAGCTTGCCCAGGTAGAGGCCCAGCGACGGCGGGAAGCGGGAGAAACCATCGCGTTCCATTCGCGTCAACAGACCTTCCCAGTCCGTCTCCAGCCAAACCCGCACATTGCGCACCGAAAAACCGCTGCGCGCGGTGATCTCCACCACTTTCTTGGTATCGCCGAGCCAGAAGTAATAGAACTCGCGGGTACAGGTCAGCGCCAGCACCTGCTCGTCCGGCGCGCAGGCCTGCAACAAACGCTCGCAAGGAACGCGAAAGCCTTCGGCGCTGCGCTCGACGCCATCCAGCCAGGGCAACATCTGCTCCAAAATGCGACGCCTCTCGTCGATCACTTGGGCAGGCGCGCCCTGACGCGCCAGCAATCGCATATAAGCCTCCAGCGCCGCCTTCAAATCGCTCATGCCCTTTCCCCAGCCCTCCCGGTCTTGCCCGCCCTTCCCCGCGCCGCTCGCGCTCTTCGGCACAGCCGGCGGACTGTTCTTATTTTCGGACAGAAATGTTGCAGACTCCAGACGGGATTCACGGCGACGTCGGCGTTTTTCTAACGCGCCGGACTGGAAACAGCTTCTCAGGCCGGCGTCAGGCTCAAGCGCAAATCCGCGCCCACCATTCGCACGTCGCGGATGTTCAGCTTCTGCTTATCGGCCAAGTCCTCCAGCGCCGGCCAGGCAAACAGGCCGCGCGCGGCGTCGCCGGCCAGCGACGGCGCCAGATAAAGCACGATCTCGTCCACCAGCCCGGCGCGCAGCAGCGCGCCGTTGAGGCCGGCCCCCGCTTCCACCATCAGCATATTGACGCCGCGCTGCGCCAAGGACGCCAGCAAGGCAGGCAGGTCGGCATGGCCGTCGACCTGTCGCGGCAAGGTCAGGATCTCCGCGCCGGCGCGATAAGGCCGCAGACGCGTTTCCTCATGGTTGCAGGTGGCCAGCAAAGTGCTTCCGTCCTGGTAGATGCGCTGCGTCGGCGCAGTGCGCAGATCGCTGTCCAGCACCACGCGCAGCGGCTGGCGCTCGCAGGGGACTTCGCGCACCGTCAGTTGCGGATCGTCGGCCAACACCGTGCCGCTGCCAGTGAGCACCGCGCAATGCTCGGCACGCAGACGATGCACGTCGCGCCGCGCCTCCGGTCCGGTGATCCACTGGCTGCGTCCGTTGAGCAAGGCGGTCTTGCCATCCAGCGTGGCGGCGGCCTTGAGCATGACCCACGGGCGGCCGCGCTCAACCCGCGACAAGAAGCCGCGATGTACTTGTCTCGCCTCCGCCTCCATCAGCCCGGCGTCGGCGTCTACGCCAGCGGCCCGCAACATGGCCAAACCGCGGCCGGACACTTCGTGGTAGGGGTCCACCATCGCCGCAGCCACTCGGGCCACGCCTTCGTCGATCAAACGCCGCGCGCACGGCGGAGTTCGACCGTGGTGGCTGCAGGGTTCCAGCGTGACATAGGCGGTGGCGCCGCGTGGGGACAGGCCACGCGACAGGCAGTCCTTGATCGCCTGGATTTCCGCGTGATCGCCGCCCACTTGCAGGGTGGCGCCCTCTCCAATCACCGCGCCGTCGCGCACCAACACGCAACCCACGCCCGGATTGGGCGCGGCGCGGCGAGTAGCCTCGGCGGCCAGCCGCAGCGCGCGCTGCATGTAACGATGATCATCGGCGGAGTCGTTCATGTTTCATTGCTTCCATTCATGAGCCAGCAAGCTGTACTGCCTGGCGTCGCAGTAGCGGCCTTGCAGCAGCAGGTATTCGCGCAGCACGCCTTCAAAACGGAAGCCCAGCCGCTGCGCCACCGCGCAGCTGCGGTGATTGGCCGCCGCCGCGTCTATCGCCACCCGGTGCAGGCCCAATGGGCCGAAAGCCTCGTTCAGCAGTTGCGTCAGCGCCGCCTGCATCACTCCCTGGCCCACCTGACGGCGGTCCAGCCAATAACCGACGAAGGCGTGGCGGTTCGAGGCGTCAACGGAGTGCAGATCACAAACGCCGGCCAGCTCGCCGCCGCGCGACACCAGCCAAGTATAGGCAGTGCCGGCCTGACGGCTGACGGCGGCGGACTGCAGAAAGGCGCGGGAGTCGGACTCGGAGCGGGTCAGCGGCTCCCACGGCATCCATGGCCGCAGCGCGTCGCGGTTGGCGTTGATCAAGGCGAACAGCGCCGGCGCGTCGGACAGCTCAGGCGCGCTCAGCGAAACATGGGCAGGCAGGGGTTCAGACATGCAGGCACCCGCAAGGACGGAAGAATGGAGCAGTCTACTCCAGCCTCCCGCCGGGAGGTCAATGCGAAGACTTCTGGATTTCCTTGATCGCGTCGGAAAACTCGGACACGTCCTGAAAACTGCGGTAGACCGAGGCGAAACGCACATAGGCCACCTTGTCCAGGCGGGCCAGTTCGTTCATCACCATTTCGCCGATCTCGCGGCTGGACACTTCCCGCTCGCCCAGTTGCAGCAACTTGTGACAGATGCGGTCTATCGCTTCGTCCACCAGCGCGGTGGGCACCGGGCGCTTGTGCAACGCGCGCAGGAAGCTGGTGCGAACTTTCTCGATATCGAATTCCGAACGATGGCCGGCGGTTTTCACCACCTGCGGCATGCGCACGTCGGCGGTTTCAAAGGTCGTGAAACGCTTCTCGCACACCGGGCAGCGCCGCCGCCGCCGGATGCTGCTGCCGTCCTCACTGACGCGGGAGTCGATTACCTGAGTATCGGCATTGCCGCAGAACGCGCATTTCATGACTTAATCCTAAGGGTTCCAATGTATGGATGTTATCAGCAATGCGCAGTCAAGTTAATGCCGCTATCGCCCTCCATGAAAAAGACGCCCCTGAGGGCGTCTTTTTAAGGCCGAGACCAGCGCGGCTTATTTGGAGTACACCGGGAACCGATGACACAGCGCGGTGGCTTGCTCCGCTACGCGAGCGATCAACGCGTCGTCATTCGGGTTGTCCAGCACGTCCGCCACCAGGTTGGCCACCTGGATGGCTTCGGCTTCCTTGAAGCCGCGGGTGGTAATGGCCGGGGAACCGATGCGGATGCCGGAAGTCACGAACGGGGTTTCCGGGTCGTTCGGGATCGCGTTCTTGTTCACGGTGATGTGGGCGCGGCCCAGCAGCGCGTCCGCGGCCTTGCCGGTCAGGCCCTTGGGACGCAGGTCCACCAGGAACACGTGGCTCTCGGTGCGGCCGGACACGATGCGCACGCCGCGCTCGGCCAGGGTCTTGGCCATGATGGAGGCGTTCTTCAGCACTTGTTCCTGATACACCTTGAACTCGGGCTGCAGCGCTTCCTTGAAGGCCACCGCCTTGGCGGCGATCACATGCTCCAGCGGGCCGCCTTGCAGGGTCGGGAACACATTGCTGTTGATGCTTTTCTCAAACTCGGCCTTGGCCAGGATGATGCCGCCGCGCGGGCCGCGCAGGGTCTTGTGGGTGGTCGAGGTCACGAAGTCGGCGAACGGCACCGGGTTCGGGTACACGCCGGCGGCGATCAGCCCTGCGTAGTGCGCCATGTCCACCATGAAGTAAGCGCCGCATTTCTTGGCGATCTGGCCCATGCGCTCGAAGTCGAAGCGCAAGGCGTAAGCGGACGCGCCGCCGATGATCAGCTTGGGCTTGGTTTCCATCGCTACGCGCTCCATGTCGTCGTAGTCGATTTCTTCCTTGTCGTTCAGGCCGTAGGCAACGATGTTGAACATCTTGCCGGACAGGTTGGCCGGAGAGCCGTGGGTCAGGTGACCGCCGTGGCCCAGGTTCATGCCCATCACGGTGTCGCCCGGCTTCAGGATGGAGAAGTACACCGCCTGGTTGGCCTGGCTGCCGGAGTGCGGCTGCACGTTGGCGTATTCCGCGCCGAACAGCTGCTTAACGCGGTCGATGGCGAGTTGCTCGACCACGTCCACATGCTCGCAACCGCCGTAGAAGCGCTTGCCCGGGTAGCCTTCGGCGTACTTATTGGTCAGTTGGGAGCCCTGGGCTTCCATCACCGCGGGGCTGGTGTAGTTTTCCGAGGCGATCAACTCAATGTGATCTTCCTGGCGTTGACACTCGGCCGCAATGGCGGCGGCGAGTTCGGGATCGAATTTGGCAATCGTCTGGTCAGCAGCGAACATCTTTGACTCATCCATCAAAGGGTTAACGATGCGGGCATTCTACACGAAATGCCGAGGCGAAATCCTTAACGTGAAGCAATTGCCGCGAAGGGAAAAACGGGCCTCTCCAGATGCGCGCAACCAGTTCAAAATCTTGCGAGCCAGGGCGCAGCCGGCTTTGAACCGCTTATCCGGGCAGGGTGTAATCAAAATTGTAGAAGGGCTCGCCGGCGGTGATCGTGATGCGCAGGCAGCCGCTGATGCCGCAGAGTTCCTCGGTGCCGGAATCCGGCGTCACCATGATGGCTTGCTCGGCGGCTCCGCGCGTCATCGTGGCGCTGTGTTGCAGCACAAAACTGCCTTTGCGGCCGTGCAGGCTGCCTTGCACCCGCTCCATGGCGACATAGCCGGCCGAACCCGGCTCCGCGCTTCGGAAGCTCAGCATCTCGCCCTGGCTGACGGCGTCCAGATCTCCATGAAAACGCTTGTCCAGCGACATGCGGCCAAGACCGCTAGCGCCGGCTGTCTCGCTCAAGGGTTCCGGGGAGAGTTTGACGTCGAAACGGCCGCTGGCGATGGATTTCATCATGTATCCTCAAGATGGGCGCCGCCGCGGGCGCGGCAGGCCATCGTCATGATAACGCAGCCGGCCGCGGCCGCGCGCTGGCTTCTTCTATCCCGGAGTCAAACCGCCCAGCAGGAGCAGCCCAGGGCGCCGAAGAAACTCTGGGAGTCGGACACCGGCAGGCCAGCGTCCCAGGCGCGGGCGTGCTGATGCCCGTGCAGGCCGCAGGCGCTGGCGCAAGCACAGGCCGCGCCGGCCTGGCGGTGCAGCGAGCGGCGGCCAGCGCCCTCCGGCTCGCCCCAAGCGGCGTAGCCTTTGTAGCGTCGCACCGGGGACCAATCCGGCATTGCCGGCGGCAAGGGATTGTCGTCCAGCGCGGCGAAGTCGGCGGCGGCGTAAACGATGCGGCCTCCCACCATGGTCAAGTCCGAGCTCATGAAGGAGATGTCGTCCTCGGCGCAAGCGAAGAAGTCCCGGTCCGGCACGATGAGATCGGCGAACTGCCCGGCTTCGATGCGGCCGCGCCGGCCTTCTTCATGAGTGAACCAGGCCACGTTCTCCGTCCACATCCGCAGCGCGGTTTCTCGGTCCAGGCAGTTGCGCTGCGGGTAGAGCCGCAAGCCGCCCACGGTCTTGCCGGTCACCATCCAGGCCAGCGACACCCATGGATTGTACGAGGCGACGCGGGTGGCGTCGGTGCCGGCGGACACCTTGACGCCCTTGGCCAGCATGCGGGCGATCGGCGGGGTGGCCTCGGCGGCGGCGGCGCCGTAGCGCTCGACGAAATACTCGCCCTGGTAAGCCATGCGGTGTTGCACCGCGATGCCGCCGCCCAGCGCGGCGATGCGGTCGATTGAGCGATCGGAAATGGTTTCGGCGTGGTCGAAGAACCAGTTCAGGCCGCTCAAGGGAATGTCGCGGTCCACTTTTTCAAACACGTCCAGCGCGCGGGAGATGGTTTCGTCGTAAGTGGCGTGCAAACGCCACGGCCAGCGGTTTTGGGCCAGGATGCGCACCACCTCCTCCAGTTCCCCCTCCATTTCCGGCGGCATGTCCGGCCGCGGCTGACGAAAATCCTCAAAGTCCGCGGCGGAAAACACCAGCATCTCCCCCGCGCCGTTGTGACGGAAATAATCATCGCCCTGCTTGTATTTGACGCCGGCGGTCCAGTTGAGGAAGTCCTCTTTCTCTTGCTTGGGTTTTTGGGTGAACAGGTTGTACGCCAATCTCACCGTCATCTGGCCGGCGTCGGCCAGTTGCTGGATCACCTCGTAATCGTCCGGGTAGTTCTGAAAGCCGCCGCCGGCGTCGATCACGCCGGTCACGCCCAGGCGGTTGAGCTCACGCATGAAATGGCGGGTAGAGTTGAGTTGGTAATCAAATGGCAGCTTGGGTCCTTGGGCCAGGGTGGCGTACAGGATGGCCGCATTGGGCTTGGCCAGGAGCAAGCCGGTGGGCGCGCCGTCGGCGCCGCGGACGATTTCGCCGCCCGGCGGCGCCGGCGTGTCCTTGGTGTAGCCTACCGCGCGCAGAGCCGCGCCGTTGAGCAAGGCGCGGTCGTACAGATGCAGCAAGAAGACCGGCGTGTCCAGCGCTACCGCGTTGATCTCCTCCAGCGTGGGCAGGCGCTTCTCAAGAAACTGGTGCTCGGTGAAGCCCCCCACCACCCTCACCCATTGCGGCGCGGGCGTAACGGCGACCTGCCGCCGCAGCATCTCCATGGCGTCCGCCAGCGAACGCACGCCGTCCCAACGCAACTCCATATTGAAGTTGAGGCCGCCGCGCACCACGTGAGTATGGTTGTCGATCAGGCCGGGCAAAACGCTGCGACCGCGCAGATCGATCACGCGGGTGGCCGCGCCGGCCAACGCCATGATTTCACTGTCCTCGCCCACGGCGAGAAAGCGGCCATCCTTAACGGCAACTGCGCTGGCGCGGGGCCGAGCGCGGTCCAGCGTGGTGAAACGGCCATTGCGCAAAATGAGATCGGCCAAGGCGGTGGTGGTCATGATTGCTTCTCCTGTGAGGCGGCGACCGGGCTCGCCGGCTGGCTGACGGCGGCTGGCGCGCCATGGCGCAACGCTTGGAATTGGGGCCAAAGCTGCTCGCCGATCAACATGCCCAGCAGGCCGAGGATGGCGACGGCCGGCGGCGCCGGCGAACGCACGTGCAGCAGGCTGTAGATGACGCCCACCAACAGGCCGGCCGCCAAGGAAATCAGATAAGGTTTCATGCTTGCGCCCTCTACCGGCGGCGTGGCCGCCGGCATGGAATCAATACGCTCGGCGGATCAACCTTCCTGGGCGCCGAACATGGTTTTGGCGTACTGGATGCCCAAGCCGTAGCCTCCGCCCAGCTTTTTGGCGATGCCGGTGGTTAGGTCGTATGTGTCGGCTCGCGCCCAGTCGCGCTGCAATTCCAGCAAGTATTGCAAGGCCGTGATCGGCCGCGCGCCGGCCTGCACCATGCGCTGGATCGCGCGCTCGTGCGCTTCCGCCGAGATGTCGCCGCAAGCGTCGGCGATCACGTAGACCTCGAAGCCCTGGGACAGCGCGGACAACGCCGGGCCGACAATGCAGACGCTGGTCCACAGGCCCGCCAGCACAATGCGGCCCTTGCCGATATGGTTGACGCGATCAATCACCGCGGCGTCTTCCCAGGTGTTCATCGAACTGCGGTCCAGCATACGCTGTCCGGGAAAGGGGGCGCTCACCTCTTCGAACATCGGCCCGGAAAAGCTCTTTTCGGCCACAGTGGTCAATATCGTGGGCACCTTGAAGCCAGCGGCGGCGCTGGCAACCAAGCCGGCGTTGTTGCGCAGCGTGGGCATGTCGATGGAGTGAGTGGCGAAAGCCATCTGCGATTGGTAGTCGATCAGGATCAGCGTGTGATCGTGCGGGGTCAGCAACAGCGGGCTGGGGGTCGGGGTGGCTTTCAGGCTCATGGCATTCTCCAGTGGATCAAGGAATGAACAGACGGCGGCCGGACGGGCAAGACGCCGGGCGGGCAGAAGGGCCGCCTGCCCCTGCCCGCCGCGGCAGTCACTCGCGGCTATCCACCAGAATCAGTTCGGCGTCCTCTCCGGCGACGATGCGCAGCAAGTCCTCATCGCGGATCGCCGCGCCGTCGCGGGCTTGCAGCGTCACGCCGTTAACCTCCGCCCGGCCGCGAGCCAGCACCAGATAAGCGCAACGCTGTGCGCCCAACCGGTAATCGACGCTTTCGCCGGCCTTGAGGGCGGCGCCCAACACGCGGGCGTCGGCGCGGATCGGCAAGGCCTGATCGTCGCCGTCCATGCCGCTGGCCAGAGCGACGAAGGCGCCGGAGCGGTCCTCCTTGGGAAACGGTTTGCTGCCCCAGGACGGCTCGCCTCCGCGCCGCTCCGGCATGATCCAGATCTGGAAAATACGGGTGTCGACGGCTTCCAGATTGTATTCAGAGTGAACAATGCCGCTGCCTGCGCTCATCACTTGCACATCGCCGGCCTCGGTGCGGCCCTGATTGCCCAGGTTGTCGCGGTGGCTGATCGCGCCTTCACGAACATAAGTGATGATTTCCATATCCGCATGCGGATGTGGAGGAAAGCCGGTGCCCGGCGCGATGGTGTCGTCGTTCCACACCCGCAGAGCGCCCCAGTGCATGCGCGCCGGGTCATGGTATTCGGCGAAGGAAAAATGGTGTTTGGCGTCCAACCAGCCATGGTGGGCTCCGCCCAGGCTGGCGAAAGAGCGATGTTCTATCATGCTGTCCTCCCGTATTGTGGCGAGGCGCCGCCTGCCCGGCGACGCGTCTGATGCAACCACTATACGCAGCGGACAACGCTATGTTAACGGGATATATGGAATTGCATCGTTTCCATTTTTGACATGATTAATGCGCTATCTTGCAGTTTGATGGTTAAAATTGGAATTCATCGCCAGAAGCGAATCCAATGATGAAACGACTCCCCGATCTGGAAGCCTGGGCTATTTTCGCCAAGGTGGCGGAATGCGGCTCCTTCGCCCGCGCCGCCGCGGAACTGACGCTGTCCCAGGCCACGGTGTCCAAGGCCATCACGCGCCTGGAAGCCCGAATGAAGACCATGCTGTTCCACCGCACCTCGCGCCGCATCACGCTGACCGAGGCCGGCCACGCCGCGCTGGAGCGGGCCAGCCGCATCCTGGCGGAAGGCGAGGCGGTGGAGGCGGACATCGCCGAGCAATCCACCAGCCTGCGCGGTGCGGTGCGGGTCACCGCGCCAATGTCCTTCGGACTGTCCCACCTGGCGCCGCTGCTGCCGGAGTTCATGGCCCGCCACCCGGACGTGGAGCTGGACTTCCACTTCAGCGACGAGCAGGTGGATCTGGTGGCCAAACGGCTGGACGTGGCGCTGCGCATCGCCTCGCTGGCCGACTCCAGCCTGCTGGCCCGCCGCCTGTGCGCGGTGCGCATCCTTCTGGTGGGCTCCCCGGCGTATTTCGCGCGCTATGGCCGGCCCCGCCATCCCCGCGAGTTGGCCGAACACCGCGCGCTGTTGTACAGCAACGCGCCCGGCGGGCAGTTCTGGCGCTTCCGCCACCCGGATGAAGGCGAGTTCGCGCTGGAAATGCCCTCGCCGCTGCGGGTCAACAACGCCGAGGCATTGACGCCGGCGCTGCGCGCCGGCCTGGGCCTGGCGCTTCAGCCGGAATTCCTGGCCTGGCAGGATGTGCAGGCCGGCGAACTGGAAACCGTGATGATGGATTGGCAGGTGGACCCGATCGCGCTTTACATTCTCACGCCGCCGGGCCGCAGCCGGCCGGCGCGGGTGCAGGCCTTGATCGACTATCTGGCGGCGCGGCTGGCCGTCGCGCCATGGGCGCGCCATCAGCCGGAAGCGAAAAGCTGAGCCCCATGACCAAGCCCCGCTTCATGCGGGGCTTGGTCATCGAACAAAATGGGACGGGGCTTAGAACCTGTTTACGATCTGCTGCGCGTCGTGGAGCGTTACACGGTGAGTGCACCTTCAAAATACTCATGTACCGTGTGTACACTCCGCTTTCTCAGCTGTTTTCGCCTTGTCTCTCCTTAGCTCGCGAGATCGTAAACACGCTCTTACAAATCGTCGGCGGTAAAGAACAGGGGCACGCCGTCCTTGCTGTCCGGGTGCAGCTCCGGCAGCACATGCACTTCGCGCACATGGCATTCCGCCATCAGTTCGCGGAAACTTTCTTCAATCAGTTGCACATTGTCCAGCGC
The DNA here is from genome assembly GCF_015291765.1 of Chromobacterium sp. Rain0013. Lineage (NCBI taxonomy): Bacteria > Pseudomonadati > Pseudomonadota > Betaproteobacteria > Neisseriales > Chromobacteriaceae > Chromobacterium > Chromobacterium sp. Rain0013. Next base: position 1,867,143 of record NZ_CP031514.1, on the reverse strand, counting down.
CGCCAGCGGCCAGACGAAGGCTTCCCAATTGCGCTCGTCGCCTTCCGCGGACAGAGTGATATGCAGTTCGCCGTTATCGTGAGCGGACAGGATGGCCACCGGCTCCTTGTTCAGTTCACGCAAGCGGCGGATCTGACTGCTGGCGAATACCTGCATCGCCACCTCGAAACGGGCGTAGTTGCCCGCCACCATCGCCTGCATCGCAGGCATCGGCGGACGAGCGATGGGGAACAGCGTCACGCCGTCGGCCTTCAACTGCTCGCCCAGGAATTTCATCAGCGGCATGCCCCAGCTGCCCACCGCGCCGCCCAGGCGCAACGGCGGTTCCGCGCCTTCCGGCTGAATCGCCACGCCCAATAGGTAGCGCAGGAACACACCCTCTTCTTTCACCGTGACCGGCGCCGGTTGCTGCGGCAGCAACGCGCGGGCATGGACCGGGTCGCGGTTCAGCTTATAAAGCTGGGCGGAGTCCAAGCCCACCACGCTGTCCGGGTGCAAGAGCGCGCCGCCCAAGGCAACGTCGGCGTCGCCGGCGAACACGCCGTGCTCGCGCAGCAGCTGGTTCAGGCCGGCCTCGTCGGCAATCTCGCCGGGCAGCGTGGTCTGGCTCTTGCTGCCGGCCACCAACACCAAGGGCATGGCGAAGACAATGGCGCGGCCGCCGCCGGTGTTTTCCACCGCGTCGCGCAGCGCGTCCCACACCAATTGATAGCATTGCTGCGACGGCACCATGGCGAGCGCCACGGAAATGGACAGCAGCTCGCCGCGCGCCAGCATCTCGGCCATCGCGTCTCGCACCGCTGAGAACCACATTTCCCGATCGGACTCGGTCTTGGCGTTCAGCGCCGACTGGGCATTGTGAATCAGCATATTGGTCAGCGCCACTTGCGGGTGGTACTGGCGCGGATCGGGAAGGGTATGGCGTACGGCGTCCATGAAGGGGAATCCTGCTGCAATCGGAAAACCGCTATTTTGGCACAGCTGCGGCGGCCATGGTGCGCCGCGACAGAGGCGGCCCCGGCCGAGATGTACCAGATGCGCGACAGAAAATTATAATTTCACACATTTGCGAAAAACAACATGTTGACACTCGATACCGCAATCTGGATAATTCGTTCTCGTTGAGATGCAGCAATTGCTTCTTGATAGTTTCTCCTCTATTTCTCCTTTGTAGACTTGGCGCGGACCTAACGGTACCGCGCATTTTTTTTGCCTTTCCCCCAGCCACACCCATGCTAAGCATTCGCTAAGCTTTTGTTAAACAACAAAATTATTAAAATTCGTGTAACAAGGGAACTTGCCTGCCTGTCCCTCGCAACTTGATCACGTCCTCCCTCCTCTCAGGTATCTGCGCTATCTTGATCCGTTTTCGCTTTAGTCAAAAACAATGCCATTTAGATTTAAACAGACAAAGCATATGACTAATGGCATTAGAACGGATTTCGTTTGTGAAAATTTAGGAAAACACACAGAGAAGAACTGTTGGATTCGAAAACAAATGAACAAGACTAAGACGCCGCCGGAAGCCGGGAGGCGAGAGAGAAGCGAGGCTGCGCCTGCGAAAACAGCGGCGAGCGAATGAGGACCAGATGGTTGCTGCGCCCTAAAAAACAATGGGCCGCACGGCAAAAAACCGCACGGCCCGAATCCTATCCGGAAACCGGTTAAGGAAATATGACAAATATCAACGGCGTTCTACTTGCGTCACATCGCGTACCGCGCCGGTGTCGGCGCTGGTGGTCATCGCCGCGTAAGCGCGCAGCGCAGGGCTGACCACGCGGTCCCGGCCCAGCGGCTTCCAGGCGTCGCGGCCCTTGGCTTCCATCGCCGCGCGTCGCGCAGCCAGCGTTTCATCGCTGACCGCCAAGCGGATGGAACGGCCCGGGATATCGATCTCGATGCGGTCGCCCTCTTCCACCAGACCGATGGCGCCGCCCTCCGCGGCTTCCGGCGACACATGGCCGATGGACAGGCCGGAGGTGCCTCCGGAGAAGCGGCCATCGGTCAGCAAAGCGCAGTCCTTGCCCAAACCCTTGGATTTCAGATAGCTGGTGGGATACAGCATTTCCTGCATGCCGGGGCCGCCCTTGGGGCCTTCGTAGCGGATCACCACCACGTCGCCGGCCACGATGCGGTCGGCCAGGATGGCCTCCACCGCCGCGTCCTGGCTTTCAAAGATGCGGGCGCGCCCGTTGAATTTGAGAATGGAGTCGTCCACGCCGGCGGTTTTAACAATGCAACCGCGTTCGGCGATATTGCCGGCCAGCACCGCCAGGCCGCCATCCTGGGAGTAAGCGTGCTCACGGTCGCGAATGCAGCCTTCGGCGCGGTCGTCGTCCACGGTCGGGTAGCGCATGGATTGCGAGAAGGCGATGGTGGTGGGCACGCCGCCCGGCGCCGCGCGGTAGAAGCGTCGCGCCTCGCTGTCTTCGCCGTGGCGGCGGATATCCCAGGCTTCCAGCGCTTCGCCCAGCGTGGCGCTGTGCACGGTGGGCACCTCGCGGCGGATCAGGCCGGCGCGGTCCAGCTCAGCCAGGATGGCCACCACGCCGCCGGCGCGGTGCACGTCTTCCATATGGTATTTCTGGGTGGCCGGAGCCACCTTGGCCAGACACGGCACCGAGCGCGAGATGCGGTCGATGTCCGCCATTTTGAAGTCCACTCCGGCTTCCTGCGCCGCCGCCAGCAGGTGCAGCACCGTGTTGGTGGAGCCGCCCATGGCCACATCCAGGCTCATCGCGTTCTCAAACGCGGCCTTGGTGGCGATGGCGCGCGGCAGCAGGCTGGCGTCGTCCTGCTCGTAATGGCGCTTGGTGATGTCCACGATCAGCCGGCCGGCGCGCAGGAACAATTCCTTGCGGTCCGCGTGCGTGGCCACCAGGCTGCCGTTGCCGGGCAGGGACAGGCCCAGCGCCTCGGTCAGGCAGTTCATGGAGTTGGCGGTGAACATGCCGGAGCAGGAGCCGCAGGTGGGACAGGCGGAGCGCTCCACGCGCTCTACATCCTCGTTGGACACCGCGCTGTTGGCGGCCTCCACCATCGCGTCTACCAGATCCAGCTTGCGGATGTCGTTGCCCCACTGCACCTTGCCGGCTTCCATCGGGCCGCCGGAGACGAACACCACAGGGATGTTCAGGCGCATGGCCGCCATCAGCATGCCGGGGGTGATCTTGTCGCAGTTGGAGATGCACACCAGCGCGTCGGCGCAGTGGGCGTTGACCATGTATTCCACGCTGTCGGCGATCAGGTCGCGGCTGGGCAGGCTGTAGAGCATGCCGCCGTGGCCCATGGCGATGCCGTCGTCGATGGCGATGGTGTTGAACTCCTTGGCCACGCCGCCGGCGCGTTCGATTTCCCGCGCCACCAGTTGGCCCATATTGTGCAAGTGCACGTGACCGGGCACGAACTGGGTAAAGCTGTTGGCGATGGCGATGATGGGTTTGCCGAAGTCGTCGTCCTTCATGCCGGTGGCGCGCCATAGAGCGCGGGCACCCGCCATATTGCGGCCGGCGGTGGAAGTGCGGGAGCGGTATTGGGGCATTGCTGATTCCTTAATTTCTGCATGGGCGGAAAGGCGCTCCGGGCCTGGCCTGCTTTAAGGCCGGGCCGCCTGGCTCCGGGTGCCGGGGAGCTCAAGGCAAAAATGCGCCGGGCGGCGGGTGGGCCGCGCGACGCGTGGGAACGCTTTCCCATATAATCCGTCCACATTCTTTTACCGCAAACGCACACGGCTGACAAATGATCATTCATCCGCAGTTCGACCCCGTGGCCATCCAGCTGGGCCCGCTAGCCATTCATTGGTACGGTCTGATGTACCTGCTGGGCTTCGCCAGCTTCCTGATCCTGGGCAATTACCGCATCAAGCGCGGCCACGCCTTCCTCACCTCCAAACTGCTGGACGATCTGCTGATGTACGGCGCCGTCGGCGTGGTGCTGGGCGGCCGCCTGGGCGAAGTGCTGTTCTACCAGCCCGGCTACTACCTCAGCCACCCGCTGGAAATCCTGATGGTGTGGAAGGGCGGCATGTCCTTCCACGGCGGCTTCATCGGCGTGCTGATCGGCGTGGCGCTGTTCGCGCGCAAGCACGGCCGCAGCTTCTGGGAAGTCACCGACTTCATCGCGCCGCTGGTGCCGCTGGGCCTGGCCGCCGGCCGGATCGGCAACTTCATCAACGGCGAACTATGGGGCCGGGTGGCCGATCCCAAGCTGCCGTGGGCGATGCTGTTTCCGCAAGCCAGAATGGACGACCTGATCCAGGCGCAGCAGTCCTCCGACCTGATGGTGACCCTGCTCCAGTACGGCGGCCTGCCGCGCCACCCCTCGCAGCTGTACGAGTTCGCGCTGGAAGGCCTGGCGCTGTTTGCCTTGCTGTGGTGCTTTAGCGCCAAAACGCGCGCCCGCGGCCAGGTGTCCGCGCTGTTCCTGATCGGCTACGGCCTGGCCCGCTTTGGCAGCGAATTCTTCCGCACGCCGGACGCCGGCATCTTCGGCCGGTCGGACGTGATCAGCATGGGCCAATGGCTGAGCCTGCCTATGATCGTGATCGGCCTGGCGCTGTTCTACCTGTTCGGCAAGCGCAAGGCAGCCTGAGCCAGGCTAGGCTAGAATACTTGCTATACGCGGCGGTCTTTAGAGCCGGCTTACGATCTCGCGAGCGAGAGCGAGACAAGGCGAAACCAGCTGAGAAAGCGGAATGTACATACGGTACATGAGCATTTCGAGGTTGGTTTCAACGCTGTCTCGCTGACGCGCAACAGATCGTAAACAAGTTCTTAGCCCGCCGCTTCAAGGCCAGTCTTATGACTGGCCTTTTTGAATCGCCGGCCCGCCGGCGCCAGCCCTTGCGGCTTTTTGTCCGCAGATAGAGGAAAACACCGCCATGACCGCCATCAAACTGACGCTGGCCAGCGCACTGCTGGCCGCCGCCACCCTGGCCAACGCCGCCCAGACCGTGCTCAAAGTCTCCGCCATTCCAGACGAATCCCCCACCGAACTGCAGCGCAAATTCGCGCCGCTGGGCCAGTACCTGGAAAAAGAGCTGGGCATGAAAGTGCAGTTCGTGCCGGTATCGGACTACGCCGGCGTGGTCACCGCGCTGACCTCGGACAAGCTGGACCTGGCCTGGCTGGGCGGCTTCACCTATGTGCAGGCCAGCCAGCGCGGCAAGGTGGTTCCGCTGGTTCAGCGCGAGGAGGACAGCAAGTTCACCTCAACCTTCATCACCAGCGGCCCGGCCAAGAGCCTGAAGGAGCTGAAGGGCGACAGCTTCGCCTTCGGCTCGGCCTCCTCCACGTCCGGCCATCTGATGCCGCGCTATTTCATGCAGAAGGACGGCATCAAACCGGAAAGCTTCTTTAAGAACGTCGCCTATTCCGGCGCCCACGACGCCACCGTGGCCTGGGTGGCCGCAGGCAAGGTGGAGGCCGGCGTGTTGAACAGCTCCGTGTGGCAAAAGCTGGTGGAAAGCAAGAAGGTGGATAGCGCCAAAGTGCGCGTAATCGCCACCACCCCGCCCTACTACGACTACAACTGGACGGTGCGCGGCAGCATGGACAAGGGTTTGCAGGACAAAATCCGCCAGGCCTTCCTCAAGCTGGACGCCAAGAATCCTGAACAGAAAGCCGTGCTGGATTTACAGCGCGCCAGCCGCTTCATTCCCACCAAGCCGGACAATTATCAGGGCATAGAAGCCGCCGCCACGGCCGCCGGGCTGCTGAAGTGAGCCTGGAGTTCCACGACGCCGGCCTGAAGCTGGACGGCGCCGTCATCCTGCGCGGCATAACGCTGCGCCTGGCCGCCGGCGAGCAAGCGGCCTTGATCGGGCCGTCCGGCGCCGGCAAGAGTTCGCTGCTGCTGCTGGCCAACACCGGCCTTCGCCCGGACGCCGGCGAGGTCCGGCTGCTGGGCGCCGACCCCTGGCGCCTGCCGCGCCGCGCCCTGCGCGCCTTGCGCGCGCGCATCGGCAGCGTCTATCAGACGCCGCCGCTGCCTCCGCGCCAGCGAGTGATCCATGCGGTGGCGGCCGGCAGGCTGGGCCATAGCGGCGAGCTGGCGGCCCTGCGCCGGCTGCTGTGGCCGGACGACGACGCCGGCGTCGCCGCCGAACTGGAACGGCTGGGCCTGTCCGACAAACTGTGGCAGCGCTGCGACCAGCTGTCCGGCGGCCAGCGCCAGCGCGTCGGCATCGCCCGCGCGCTGTACCAGCGCCCGGAACTTTTGCTGGCCGACGAACCCGTGTCGGCGTTGGACCCCAGGCTGGCCGACGACACCATTCGCCTGCTGTGCGAGAACGCCCGCGCGCGCCGCGCCGCGCTTCTGGTCAGCCTGCACTCGGTGCAACTGGCCTTGGAGCACTTCCCGCGCATCATCGGCCTGCGCGACGGCGCGATCGCCTTCGACTTGCCGCGCGAACAGGTCGACTCCGCGCTGCTGACCGAACTCTACTCCGGCGACGCGCCTGACGCGGCGATGGAAGCGGCCCCGCCCGCCACGGCGCTCAGAGGCCTGCAATGCTGAAACCGCGCGACCCGGCCGCGCGCGCGCGGCTAGGCTGGCTGCTGCTGACTCTGGCGCTGCTTCTACCCACGCTGCCGCTGACTCAGTTCACGCTGGCCACCTTGCTCAACGGCGACACCTGGCTCAGCCTGGCGCGCTTCGCCGCCGGCTTTCTGCCGCCGGCCCACGACGGCGACTTCCTGAAAGAAGTCGTGAGGGAAACCGTCGTCACGCTGGCGGTAGCCAGCGCCGGCCTGGTCCTGGCCATGCTGCTGGGCGCGCCGTTGGCCTTCGCCACCAGCCGCGCGCTGGACGATCATCAACTCACCGCCTCCCCGCCGCGCCGCGCGGTCTTGGCCGCGCAAAGCCTGCTGCGCGGGCTGATGGTGTGGCTGCGCGGCGTGCCGGACATCGTCTGGGCGCTGCTCTTTGTCCGCGCCGCCGGCCTGGGCAGCCTGCCGGCGGTATTGGCGCTGGGCCTGGCTTACGGCGGCATGCAGGGCAAGGTCTACGCGGAAATTCTGGAATCCCAGCCGCGCGCGCCGGCGCAGGCGCTGGCGGCCGCCGGTGCCAGCCGCTGGCAACGGCTGTGCTGGGCGCTGTGGCCGCAAGCGCTGCCGGAATTGATCAGCTATAGCGTCTACCGCTGGGAATGCGCGATTCGCGCGTCGGCCGTGATGGGTTTCGTCGGCGCCGGCGGCATCGGTCAGTTGCTGGACAGCAGCCTGAAAATGCTCAACGGCGGCGAGGTAGGCGCTCTGCTCCTGGTGTTCCTGCTGCTGGTGGGTTTGAGCGAAGGCGTCAGCCGCTGGTCGCGGCGCGCTTTGGAACGCGACGGCGGCGGCCGCCGCCTGTTGCTGGCCGGCGGCGCGCTGGCCGCCTTCAGTCTTTGCTGGCTATGGCCGGACTGGCGAGCCAACGGTTTCGACTGGCGCGGCCTGCCGCGCTTCGCCATGGAATTCCTGCCGCCGGACTTTTCCCCCGCCGCTTTAAGACAACTGGGTCAGGGCGTGGTGGAGACCTTGGCGATGTCGGCGCTGGGCACGGTGCTGGCGGCCCTTCTAGCCATGCCGCTGGCCTTGCCGGCGGCCGGCCGGCTGGGCGTCGCAGCCAAGAGCGCGACGCGTCTGTTGTTGAACATGCTGCGCGGCATACCGGACCTGCTGTGGGCGGCGCTGGCGGTGTTGGCGCTGGGCCTGGGGCCGGCCGCCGGCGTGCTGGCGCTGGCGATGCATACCGCCGGCGTGTTGGGCCGCTTGTTTGCGGAAACCCTGGAAAACGCGCCGCCGCAGGCGGAACAGGCGCTGCTCCACGCCGGAGCCGGCCGCGCGGCCGCCTTCTGCTACGGGCCCTTGCCCATGGTCGCCAGCCAATGGCTGGCGTACACCTTGTACCGCTGGGAAAACAATATCCGCATCGCCACCGTGCTCGGCATCGTCGGCGCCGGCGGCCTGGGCCAGCAGCTGTATCTGGCGCTGTCTCTGTTCCAGCAGCAGGCCGCCGCCGCCGTCATCCTGGCGATGGTGGCGCTGTCCTGGGGCGTGGAACAGCTGAGCCGCGCGCTGCGCCGGCGCCTGGGCTGAGAGCCTGTTCAAAGTCTCGCGAGCAAAGGCGAGACAAGGCGAAAACAAGGGAAAAGCGGAATGTACTCGTGCTACACGAGCATTTTGAACTTGTACTCACCGTGCAACGCTCCACGAAGCGCGGCAGCCCTTGAACAGGTTCTGAGACGACGAACGGGGCGGCAAGCCTTAGCTGCCGCCCCGTCCATTTTCATCCCATGCTTAATTGGCTTCCTTGCAGGCGACCAATCCACACACAAACATCGCGAAACCCGCGAACCCCAGCGCCTTGGCCACCAAGAACGGCCACTCCGGCGTGCCGCCATTGCTGCCGGACGCGCCAAAGCCCGCCAGCATCAAGCCCAACCAGGCCAAGCCCCCGGAGGCCAGCAAAGCGCAGACCGCCCCGCCATACCATGCTCTCTTGCTCATCACGGTTCTCCTCTTCCCACGCTTTTGAATCTTCTTATTGTTCACATCCGCCCCGCCAACAGCCCTGCCAGGCACAGCAGCCAGCACAGGCCGGTCGCCAGTAAAAATCCGCGCAGCAAGCGGGCCATGCCGCGCTGCCTTGCCTCCAGCGAGCGCCCGGCCAAGTCGCGCCCAAACAGCCGTGACAAGGCCAGGTCCAGCTCCTCAAGAGTGCCAGCCGAATCCACGGCCTGCAACAAGGCCGCGTCCAATTGCAAACGCCAGCCCAGCCAGGCTTGCCATAAAGCCACAGCAGCGCACAACGGCAGCCATAAGGCCGGCGCCGGCGTCAGCGCCGACAAGGCCAGCAAGCCCCAACTAGGCCAGCACAGCCAGCGGCAGGAAGCCAGAACCGCGGCGCTCAGCCGCGCCTGCGCAAGATCAGACGTCACAAGGGCTCCAATCGCGCGCACAGGCGCGCCAGTTCTTCACATTGCGCATCGCTCAGCTCCACGCGCTGGCGGCGTTGCCTCAGCAGCGCGCGCGCCTGCTCCACCGAGCCCGCGCGTCCGCTGAGCACCATCCAAGCCAACAACACTGCCGCGCTGCGTGTCAGGCCCAAAGCGCAATGCACCAGCAACGGCCCGCGCTGGCCGGCACGCAATCGATCCAGCGCCTGCACCGCCAGCCGCAATTGAGCCGGCGCCGGCAGCAGCAGATCCAGCAAGGGCTGGCTATGGTATACCACGGCTCCGGCCGCCTGGCGGTCGTATTCCGCGGCCAGGTCCAGCACCGCGACGAAGCGGGCGTCGCGCGCCGCGCTGACCGGCCCCAGCCAGACCTCCTCTATCACCTCCTCCGCGCCCGGCAAGCGGCGCAGAAAATAAGCATGCGCCAGCCGCGCGGCCAGGCTGTAAGGCCACAGCAGCACACGCGCGGCGAAGCGGCGGCGGCCGGCGTGTTTTTGCAGCGCGGCCGGACCCAGCCGCCAATAAGCCCACGCCAGCACGCTCAAGGCCAGCGCCGGCCAGGCCAGCAGCCAGCCCCAGCCGCCCAGCGCCGCCGCCAAAACCAGCAGCAACGCGGCCCCTGCCGCGTAACGCGCGCCCAAAACGCGGCTGCGGCCCGGCTCGGGCGAACGCCAGGACGGGGCCGTCGGCGCCGGCATCGGCCACAGATAGCAGACCAGCACCGCCAGCGCGAAACCGCTGGGCACATCCCAAAAATGATGCTGCCAGGTGGTCAGCACCGACACGCCGATCAAGGCGAACCAGCCATGCAGCAGCCAGAGCCAGCGCCGGGGCGTGTGCTGCCAGTAGCGCAGCCACAGCACCACCAACAGGCCGATATGCAGCGAAGGCGCCTGGTTGAACGGTTTGTCGAAGCCCATCAGCAGGTCGAACAGTTGCCCGAAGACACCGTCCAGCGGCGGGCGCTCAAAGCCGAAGCGCAGCGGGAACAGCAGAAAGCACAGGCAGGACAGCAGGGTGACCGCCAGCAGGCGCTTAGCGTGGGCGTTGAGTTCGGCGCGGCTGACGCACAGGAAGAGCGACAGGCCGTAGAGCAGGTCTATGCTCCAATACGGCACGATGGTCCACGGCCACAGCGGGATGGCCCGCTCCCAGGCCATCGCCACATTGCCCACCCGCTCCGGCGGCAGGCCGGCCGCGTATTGATTGGCCGCGCCGTAGAGCAGGAAGAAGCTGGGCCCCAACAGCAACAGCCATAGACAGGCCAGCCGCCAAGGACGGCCGGCGGCGGCCGGCGCGCTCACGCCTCGGCCTCGGCCAGCGGCTGTGGCCGCTCCGTTGCGGCGTCGGCGCGGCGTCGCGCCAGGCTGACGCTGAAGATGCCCCATTCGTCGATGCGCTGCTCCAGCTTCTCGAAGCCGGCGTCGGACACCAGTTGGTCCATTTCCTGCTGAGTGCGTCGGCGCATGATCCAGTCCGCGCCGCCGCGATGGCTGCTCAGCGTGCGCGCGATCAGTTCCAGCTGCGGGTGCCAGGGCTGGTTGGTGTAGACCAGATAGCCGCCGGGCGGCACCGCCTCGGCCAGGCCGGCCAGCGATTGGCGGATGGGTTCGTTTTCGGGAAACAGCTCATAGAGGCCGGACACCACCGCCAGCGTCGGCGCCGGCTGCAGCGCGGCCAGGCTGGCGCGGTCAAAGGCGTTGCCCTGGTCGAAACGCGCCACCGCTTCCAGGCCGCGTTCAGCGATCAAGCGTCGGCCGGCGCCTACGTTGATGTCGCTGTAATCGCGCAGCTGTACATGTTCCACCGGCTGGCCGGCCACGGCGTCCAGAATGTAGCGGCCATGACCGGCGGCGATGTCCAACAGGCGCAGCGGCCGGCCATCGACGCGCAGGCGGCTCATCGCCGCGGCGATCAGCTCCTCCAGGTTCAGCTTGCGCTGGCGTATCCCCTTCCAGCCCACGCTGTCCAGGTAGGCGCGGTCGCCCAGCCGGCCCAGCGGGCTGAAGCCGGACGCCTGGTTGCGGTAAACGTAATCCAGGGTGCTGCCGGAATCGAAACCGGTGCGCCAGCCCAGGCGTATGCCGGCGGACAGGCGGCCCAGCGTGGCCAGGGTCAGCCGGGTCAGCGCAAACTGCCAGCGCAACGGCGACAGCCAGGAGCGCGGCTGCTGCAGTTGCTGGTATTCCAGCGCGGTATGGCCGGCGGCGTCGGCGCGGCTCAGGTCCACCGCCGGCGCGCCGGCCTCCACTCGTTGGATGAAGGCGCGAATCTTGTCCAGCGCCGACGCGCGGTCGCGCTCGCCCAAGGTGTCGTGGTAGAAGCCCGGCAGCAGGTGCATTTCCTTCAGGGGGCTGCCCAGTTTCTGGAAGAACTCGCGCTGCGGCCCCTGGTGCACGACGAAGTCAGCGCCCGACATCAACAACTGGGTCGGCAGCGTGATGGCGCCGGCGTCGGCGACGATGCGCTCGGCGGTGTCGTACAAGTCCAGCAGGATGTTGGAGGAAATCGGCCGGGTGATCAGCGGGTCGCTGTTGTAGGACGCGATGCGCTCCGGATCATGAGTCAGGAAGCGCGCCTTGACATAGGAGTTGACGAAGAAATTGCCCCGCAGCCGCTGCATCAGCCGGAGCCCAGGCCGGGCGAAGGGCACGTAGAGCTTGACCTTGAAGGCCGGCGAGGCCAGCACCAGCGCGCGCACGCGCGGCGCGTAGTCGTGGGCCCAGGCGGCCGCCAGCACCGCGCCCACGCTCTGGGCGATCACCACGATCTCCTCCATCGCCAGGCCGTGACGCTGGCACAGGTGGCGGACGAAGCAGTCCAGGTCGCGCACCGTGGCGCCCAGGCTGGGGCTGTAGCCGCGCGGCCCGTCGTTGCGGCCGTGACCGCGCGCGTCCCAGGCGAACATCGGCGTATCCGTCAGCTGCAACTCGTCCACCAGGTGCTGCAGGCGGCCGGAATGTTCGTGGCCGCGGTGCAGCAGCACGATGGCGCGCGGCCGCGCGCCGGGAGTCAGCGCCGGCCAATGCCGATAAAACAGGGTTTGACCGTCAAAACTGACAAACTGCGATTCTTCGGCTTGGCGCATGCTCTGGCTCCTTTCAAGCCTCCTGCTCCGCCGGCGCGGCGGGCAGGGTTTTTTGCTTCAAGTACAACAGCGATTCGCGGATGCGGTCGCGGAAAGCGGTTTTCTCTTCCAACCACTGCAGCGGCCGGCCAATGGCGATGTCGACGAAGAAGGGCACCGGCAGCCATTGGCCGCGCCCCATCGCCCGGCCCAGGCCGTGCAGATAGACCGGCACCACCGGCACGTCGGGGAAATCGCGGCTCAGATACCAGATGCCGGACTTGATCTCGGACAGCACCTCGGGTTCGCCGCGAGAGCCTTCCGGAAACAGGATCAGAATCCGTCCCTGGCGCAGCGCCTCGCGGCAGCCCTCCAACGGGTCTAGGCCCTTGGCCACGCCGCCGCGCACCACCGGGATAATGCCCACCACTTGGGTGGCGAACCAGGCGAACAGACGGTTTTTCAGGAAGTAGTCCGCCGCCGCCGCCGGCTGCACCTCGGGGATGCGCCCCAGCGGAAACAGGCTGTACAGCGCCAGGATGTCCAGGTGGCTATTGTGGTTGGCCACCACGATGGCCGGGCCGTTCAACGGCAGCCTCTCCTGATGACGCACCGTCACCCCCAACCACAATCGCACCACCGGCCGGGCCAGCAGCAACACAAACAGAATGCGCAGCAATCGGCTCATCATCGGCTCAGAAGTACAAGTAGTGGACATAGTGGAAGAACAGCGGCGCGGTATAGGTCAGCGAATCCAGCCGGTCCAGCACCCCGCCGTGGCCGGGCAGCAGGCGGCCGGAGTCCTTGACCCCGATGTCGCGCTTCACCGCGGAAATCACAATGTCGCCGATGAACCCCATCACCCCGATCAACAAACCGGCCAAGGCCGCGTGCAGCGGCGAGAACGGCGTCAGCAGCGGCCCCAGCAGCCAGCCCAGCAGGCAGGTGGTCAGCGCCCCGCCCAGGAAGCCCTCCAGCGTCTTGTTGGGCGATACCTTGGGCGCCACCTTGCGCCGGCCGAAGGCCTTGCCCCACAAGTATTGCGCCACGTCGTTGAGCTGAGTCAGCGCCACCAGGTAGAACAGCAACATCGCGCCTTGGGCCGGTTCGCCTATATGGGTCAGCTGCGGCAGGGTCAACACGGCGGCCATATGGCTCAGGCAAAACACGCAAATCATCAGCCCCCATTGCAGCGAGGCGGCCGCCTTGAGGAAGCCCTGGGTCTCGCCGATCAGCACCATGCGCATCGGCAGGAACAGAAAGATGTAAACCGGGATGAAGATGATGAACATGCCGTACCAGTGAATGCCCAGCCAGTAATACTGCAGCGGGATGCTCAGATAAGCCCAGAACAGCACCACGTGATCGGCGGTGCGGGTGGCGCACAGCGTCAGGTATTCCTTCAGCGCCAGGAAGCTGATCAGCGCGAACACCAACAGCGCCAGCGGCACATTGCCCAGCAAAGTCAGCGAGAAGCAGGCGACGATCCACCACCAGGTGCGGATGCGCAGCTTCAACTCCAGCCAGTTCTTTTGCGGCGATCGGCTCTCCAGCACGCGGATGGCGACGCTGGCGATCACCAACAACGCGAATACGGCGCCCAGCGCCCAGATCAATGCCTGCGGCAACAGCGGTTTAAACATCTTCGCCCTCTTTCAAAATGGCCCGCGCCCGGTTGACGCAGGTCAGCGCCATCAAGGCGGCGCTCAATCCAAACACCCAAGCCCCCCAGGCCGCCGCCTGCGGCCACAGGCCCAGCAGCAGCGCGTAGGCGCCGTATACGAAAGCGCGGTCGCTCTTGCCCATAGGGCCGTCGTAGCGCCGCGTGCCGCCCAGGCTGGGGCCCAGCACGCCGACGAACTCGGTCAGCAAGGCCAGCGTCACCGCCAACACCACCCAGGCCGGCTCCGCCAACAAGAAGGCGAACGGCAGGTAGAGCGCGGCGTCGGACACCACGTCGCCCACTTCGTTGAGAATGCCGCCCAGCCGGGACTTCTGACCGTGCTCGCGCGCCAGCATGCCATCGATGGCGTTCAAGGCCATGCGCAGGAACAGGAATACGGGCAACAGCAGCCAGGGCAAGGCCCGCTCCGGCTGGGTGGCCAGCCAGCCACCGTAGGCGATGGAAGCCAGCATGGCGCCGAGCGTAACGTGGTTGGCGGTAACGCCAAGGGAAACCAGGCCGCGCAGCAAGGGGCGCAGCAGGTCCTGAAAACGGGATTTGAGTTGATAGATGCTGGGCATTTCGGCTTTGGCTTGTCTGATCCGTCCCGGCGCGCTTACGCGACAGTCATCACAGTCGTCAAGAAAAGTTGCAAATCCGTCGAGGCGTCCGCCAAGGGCGGGCAGACGGAAAACGCGATTATGCCGATTGCAGAAAAGCGCGGCAAAGGAAATTGTTTGGCAATCCTACCTCGAACAAAAATATCGGCCCGCCGTCGCCACGGCCTCGATTTGGACAAGGCATTGTTCCGATGAGGAAAATCACACAATCAAAACAAATCAATATATAAGACTAATTTTTAATAATTTCCAAGAATTTGCAGAATGCCTTAGCATCATCTAATCGTATGTCATGGGTTTATCCATGGCAGAAAATTTCTCGGAATCACGATGTGCCGGCATCTTCTGAAAACGCGCCGCCAAACAGCGCGAACGGAACCCCCGGCGCGTCTTCAGACAAGGGGCATCATCATGAAACACGCCATCGCATTGGCCATCGCATTGAGCACCGCCGCCACCGCCGCTTGGGCCGACCGTCTGGATGACATCAAGAAAGCCGGCGTGCTGCGCGTCGCCGCCTTCGACAGCAATCCGCCATTCGGCTTTCTCGACGCCAAGACACGCCAGATCTCCGGCCTGGACGTGGACGTGGCCCAGCACATCGCCAAGAAGCTGGGCGTCAAACTCAGCCTGATCCCCACCAATCCGGCCAACCGCGTGCCGCTCTTGGTGTCCGGCAAGGCGGATCTGGTCGCAGCCAACTTCACCGTCACCGACGAGCGCAAGAAGCAAGTGGCGTTCAGCCTGCCCTACTTCGCCTCCGGTCAGCAGTTCATCGCCCGCAAGGGTTCGCTGCAAAAGCCGGAGCAACTGGCCGGACTGCGTGTGGGCGTGGACAAGGGCACCACTCAGGAGGTGAACCTGCGCGACAAATACCCCAAGACCACCGTAGTGGCCTACGACGACACCCCGCTGGCCTTCACCGCGCTGCGCAACGGCAACGTCCAGGCCATCAGCCAGGACGGCTCCAAGCTGGCCGCGCTGCTGGCCAACGCGCCGGACAAGGCCAAGTTTGAACTGGCGCCGTTCACCCTGACCCGCGAATACCAGGCCATCGGCCTGCCCAAGGGCGAAGCGCGTCTGCTGAAAGCGGTGAATGACAGCCTGCTGGAACTGGAAAAATCCGGCCAGGCCGCCAAGATCTACAACCAGTGGTTCGGGCCGGCCACCAAGGCGCCGCTGCCTAGGGACTTCAAGATCGGCGAAGCCAGCTAAGACCCGCTAACAAAACCCCTGATCCTGCGTTGCGCCTCCTTGTCGTACGACTTGTACTGCCTGCGTCGGCGCGCCTTGGCTCAGGCTTTCTTAGCGGCTCTAAGAACCTGTTTACGATCTGCTGCGCGTCGGCGATACGGCGTTGAAAACGGCTTCATCATGCTCATGTACCACTCGTACATTCCGCTTTTTCGCTCGTTTTCGCCTTGTCTCGCCTTAGCTCGCGAGATCGTAAACAGACTCTAAGACGGCGCGTTTTCCCATCCGTATCCCAAGCCGCCGGGCGCGCCCGGCGGTTTCGCCATTTGAAGCGCCGCCGGCGCCGAACGGCGGCCTTATCGAAATACAGGACAGCAAGCAATGAATCCCCCCTCCTGGCTTGGCCACCACTGGCTGGAGCCCCACTACCTGGGCTGGCTGCTCAAGGGCGCGCTGCTCACCGGCTGGCTGGCTCTGCTGGTCTGCGTCGCCGCCACCGCGCTAGGCATGCTGCTGACCGCGGCGCTGGAATCGCGCTGGCGCGCCTTGAGCCACGGCGCCGGCCTCTGGGTCAGTCTGCATCGCAACACGCCGCTGATGGTGCAGCTGCTGCTGTGGTATTTCGGCGTGGCCGGCCTGCTGCCGGAAACCGCCATGCTGTGGCTGAACACGCCGCGCAGCCTGCCCTTGCCGGGCGGCTTGACGCTGCTATGGCCGTCCTTCGAATTCCTGGCCGCGCTGGTGGGGCTAACCCTTTATAGCGCCAGCTTCATCTGCGGCGAACTACAAGCCGGGCTGCGCGGCGTCGCCGCCGGCCAGCGCCAGGCGGCGCGCGCGCTGGGCATGAACGGCTGGCAGGAATTCCGCTGGGTGGTGCTGCCGCAGGCCTGGGCGCTGGCGCGCCGTCCCTTGGTCGGCCAATACACCGCGGTGGTGAAGAACACTTCCTTGGCGATGGCCATAGGCGTGGCGGAGTTGTCCTATACCTCGCGCCAGGTGGAAACCGAAACCCTGCTCGCCTTCCAGGCCTTCGCCGTGGCCACCGCCGCCTATCTGCTGCTGGTGCTGTTGACTCAAGCGCTGAGCCAGCGCGGCGAGCCGGCATGGAGGGCGCCGCAATGATGCCGCCGGTGATTCAGGACAATCTCGATTATCTGCTGTGGGGCAATCTGGCCAACGGGGAGCCCGGCGGCCTGCTGCTGACCCTGGCCATCAGCGCCGCCGCGGGCGTGCTGGCCAGCCTGCTGGGCCTGGCCGGCGGCATCGCCCTGGTCATGTGCGGGCCCGGCCCGCGCCGCGCGCTGGCCACGCTGGTGGCGCTGCTGCGCGCCATCCCGGTGCTGATGCTGATCTTCTGGTGCTATTTCCTGCTGCCCATCCTGTTTGGGGTGGACATCCCCGGCGTACTCACCGTGGTGTTGGCGCTGGCGCTGATCAACGCGGCCTATCTGAGCCAGTCGGTGCAGGCCGGCATCGCCGCCATCGGCCCCGGACAATGGGCGGCCGGGCTGTCGTTGGGACTGGACCGCAGGCAGACGCTGCGGCTGATCGTGCTGCCGCAAGCGCTGCGCATGATGCTGCCCTCCTTCGTCAATCAGTGGATTACCCTGATCAAGGACAGCTCGCTCGCCTATGTGGTGGGCGTGGCCGAATTCACCTTCGTCGCCACTCAGGTCAACAACCGCGAGCAGGTCTACCCTTTGGAGATCTTCGCCTTCATCGCGCTGGCTTACTTTGTGGTCTGCGGCGGCCTGCAACTGCTGGGCCGCTGGAGCGACAGGCGCTGGAGTCTGCCGGCCAGGGCCTGAGAACCTGTTTACGATCTGCAGCGCGTCGGCGATACGGCGTTGAAACCGAGCTCAAAATGCTCATGTACCACGGTACATTCCGCTTTTTCGCTCGTTTTCGCCTTGTCTCGCCTTGGCTCGCGAGATCGTAAACACGTTCTTAGCGGGTCTTAATTCAAATGCTGACGGAAGAAACGCTCCATCGCGCCATAGGCGTCAAAGCGGTTTTCCTCGTTGCGGAAACCATGGCCCTCATTGTCCTTGACCATGTATTCCACTTCCACGCCGCGCTTCTGCAGCGCCTTGACGATCTGATTGGATTCGTCGATGTTGACGCGCGGGTCCTTGGCCCCCTGCAACACCAGCAGCGGAGTCTTGATGCGGTCCACCTGGAACACCGGCGAGCGTTCGCGCATCATCGCCTTGTCCTTGACCGGATCGCCCACCATCTCGTGCATCATGTCCAGCATCGGCTTCCAGTACGGCGGTATGGTGTTCATGAAGGTGAATAGATTGGACACCCCCACGTAATCCACCGCGCAGCGATACAAATCCGGCGTCTTAGTGATGCCCGCCAGCGTGGCATAGCCGCCGTAGCTGCCGCCGTAGATGCAGACGCGCTTCGGATCCGCCACGCCCTGCTTGACCAGCCAGTCCACGCCGTCGCTGACGTCGTCCTGCATGGTGCCGCCCCATTGTTTGAACGAGGCCTGCCAGAAATCACGGCCATAGCCGGTGGAACCGCGGAAGTTCATCTGTAGCACCGCCCAGCCGCGATTGGCGAAGAACTGCACCTCGGGGTTGAAGCGCCAGCTGTCGCGCGCCCATGGCCCGCCGTGCGGATTAATGATTACCGGCAGCCCCTTGGCGTCCTCCTTGCCCTTGGGCAGAGTCAGGTAGCCGTTGATAGTCAAACCGTCGCGGCTGCGGTACTGCACCGGCCGCATCGTAGCCATCTCGCTTTCCTTCAACCAGGGCGTAATCTCGGCCAGCAGTTCCAGTTTGTCGCCGGCCTCGTCGTACAGATAGCGCTTGCCCTGGGTACGGTCGTTCCAGGCCGCCACGATGAAACGGTTCTCCGCGCGGTTGGCGGACTGGATATCCACCTGGTAGCCGGGCAGCCGCGCCTCCAGCCTAGCAAGCAGGGCCTCGCTCTTCTCATCTAGGCATTGCCGGCCCGGCTTGTCGGTTTCGAAGCGGGCGCAGGTGATCACTTTGCGCTTGCGGGAAAAGCCCAGGCCGTCGACGTCCACGTCGTCGCGGTGATAGATCTGCTTCACTTCCTTGCCGGTCTTGGGATCGAATTCGACGATGGCGCTCTTATCGCGGCCCAGATTGCTGGCGGCGTAGAAACGCTGGTTGTCGAAAGTGAAGAACAAGGGATTGAAGCTGTCACGGAAGGAGGTGGTCATCAGCTTGCGGAAGGCGCCGCCCGGCTGGTCGCGATACAGCAGGGTGCTGTTGACGCCGTCCGTGGTGGTGGCGATGCGGATGCGGCCATTGTGATCAGTGCTCCAACTGGTGACATTGCCGGGGTTCTTCGCCTCCAGCGTCAGCTTGCCGGTTTTCAGGTTCACCCGGTAAACGTCGAACACTTCCGGCTTGCGCTTGTTCAGGCCCACCAGCAATTCGTCGTCCCGCTCGGTCAGTTCGTCGACGATCTCCGCGCGCACGCCGGGAAACGGCGTCAGATCGCGGCTCTTGCCGCTGACCAGGTCCACCGCGTACAGGTGGAAATTCTCATCCCCGCCATTATCCTTGCTGTAAACCAGCCGCTGATTGCCCTTCCAGAAATAACCCGACAGGTCGCGGTCCTTCACTTCGGTGACGCGCCGGTCCGGCAGCCCCGGCATGCGCACCACAATATTGCGCCGCGCCTCCCAAGGCGCCAGGAAAGCCACGCTCTTGCCATCCGGCGACAAGGTGAAATTGCTCTGCTCCGGATTACGGAAAAAGTCACGCAGCGGAATGTCCGCGGCGTAGGCCGCGCTGGACAACGCGACGGCCAAGGCCAGGCTCGATACCCAAGTTTTCACGAGAACCCCTTGTCTGAAATGATCCCGATCCGGCGCGGCCGCGCTGGACCCCTGCGACAATATGCCACAAAAATATCGATTCTCGAACCACACCCCCCGTTGGCACCGCTTGATCCCGGTCAAGCCGCCGTGCAACAGCCCGTGCGTCCGCCGGGCCGGCGGGCGTAGCCTGTTTCGGTCTTGGACAATCAGGATAATCATCATGCACTTGCCGCTGCGCCTCGCCATCGTTTCCGCCTTCGCCGCCCTGCACCTCGGTCCGCACGCACACGCCATGCCGGCCGCTCCGGACTACGTCGACGACAGCCAATACCTATCCGCCGCGCGCCAGCGCGTGCTGCCCCCGGACATCCCCTGGCAGGGGGACAGCCAGCGCTTCGCCGCCAAGGCGGACGACCCGTGGGCCACGCCGCTGGAGGCCAGCGGCTTCAAGCACACGCCGGCCTATCCGGAAACCATCGCCTACCTGAACAAGCTGGCCTCGGCCAAACCGGCGCTGCTCAAGCTGGGCCCGATGGCGGAAAAAACAGATCAAGGCCACGAGATGATGATGGCGGTGGTGTCCGCCGCCGCCGACAAATCGCCGCAGGGCCTGCGCGCCAGCGGCAAGCCGCTGATCTACGTGCAAGCCGGCATCCACCCGGGCGAAGCCAACGGCAAGGACGCCGGGCTGATGCTGATCCGCGATCTACTCATCCGCGACGACGCACTGCTGTCAAAGGTCAACCTGCTGTTCGTCCCCACCGTCAACGTGGACGGCGACATGCGCTACGGCAAATACGGCCGCATCAACCAGAACGGGCCGGAACAGACCGGCTGGCGGGTCAACGGCCGCAACCTCAACCTCAACCGGGATTTCACCAAGCTGGACAGCCCGGAAATCCGCAACGTGGCGCGCGCTCTCAACGATTACCAGCCGGACTTCTTCATCGACACCCACAGCACGGACGGCGTCAACTACCAATACGACGTCACCTACTGCAACAACGGCCAAGGCTGGTCGCCCGAGTCCAGCCGCTGGATGGACCAGGTGATGACGCCCGAGGTCTATCGCGAACTGCGCCGCTACGGCCATGAACCCAATGTCTGCATCTCGATGAACGACAACGAGAACCCCGACAAGGGCTATTACCCGTATTACAGCGATCTGGCGCGCTTCTCCAATCAGTACGCCGACGCCCGCGGCATCCCCGCCATCCTGGTGGAACTGCACGCGCTCAAGCCCTACAAGCAGCAAGTGCTGGGCAACTACGTGCTCTATCGCGCCATCTTCGACAGCGTGTCCCGCCATTACGACAGCCTGCGCGCCGCCATCGCCAAGGACCGCGCCGCGCGGCCGGATCCGGTGACGCTGACCTGGAAGGAAGCCGAGGGCAAACCCAAGCTGGTGGACTTCAAGGGCGTCAAGTTCGACAAGGTGCAATCTCCGATCACCGGCGACAAGATCGTGCGCTGGAGCAATCAGCCGCGCGACTACCGCCTGCCCATCACCCCGCTGACCGTGCCGGACCTCACCGCCGCACGGCCCAAGGCCTATGTGGTGCCGGCGCAGTGGCACGAGGTGATCGCTCGGCTACGCGCTCACGGCATCCAGCTGCGCGAACTGAGCCGGCCGGAAACACTGGACGTCACCGTCTACCGGCTGGACGATATCAAGCTGGGCACGCCGTTTGAGCCGGACCGCGAATCCGCCGACAAGATTCCCGGCTACGAAGGCCGCCTGCTGATAGACGGCAAGCCCAGCCCCTTGCAGCGCAAAGTCACCTATCCGGCCGGCTCTGTGGTGGTGAACCCGCAACAACCCTTGGGCACGCTGGCGATGCTGCTGCTGGAACCGGCCAGCCCGGACTCCTTCCTGCACTGGGGCTTCTTCAACGCCAACCTCACCTCGGCGGAAGCGCCGGAAGCCTATGTGATGGAACCGATGGCGCGGCGCATGCTGGCGGAAAGCCCGGCCTTGCATCAGGCCTTCCAGGCCAGGCTCAAGGACCCCAAGTTCGCCAAGGACCGCAACGCCCGGCTCAACTGGTTCTATGAGCAGACGCCGTTCGCCGACAGCAACCGCTTCCTCTACCCGGTGGGCATCGTGCGCTAAGCCCAGACCGCGCAAGCGGCCGCCGGCTTGTCTACACTAGAAAGATTCAAGCCGGCGGTCTCTTGGGCGGCGGCGCGACAATAACTCGCATCGGGCGGGGCGGGCAGCAGATCGTTTCCATGTTTGCAGCGGCGGACCGGCCAAGCCCGGCCGGTCAACGGCCGCAACCAGGAGAAACCCATGCACATCAAGGTTCTCGGCGCCGCCGCCTGCATTGGCCACCCCGGCCACACCACCAGTTTTCTGATTGACGAAGACACCCTGATAGATTGCGGCACCGGCGTGACCAGCTTGCGCGCGGACGAGATGCTGTCCATCCGCCAGGTGCTGCTCACCCACAGCCACGCCGACCACTGCGGCTGCCTGCCGCTGCTGGCCGACGTTCACGCCAGCCGCCGCGGCCCCGGCCTCACTGTCTACAGCCAGCAAGAAACCCTGGACGCGCTGCGCGCCCATCTGTTCAACGGCGAACTCTGGCCGGACTACACCCGCCAACCCAGCGTCGAACAGCCCTGGCTGCGGCTGCAAGCGGTGGAGCCCGGCTACGCGCTGCCGATAGGCGAAGGCCTGGCCACCGCGCTGCCGGCCAATCACAGCGTGCCGGCGCTGGGCTGGTTGATAGAAGGCAGCTGGCGCGCTCTCGCTTTCAGCGGCGACAGCGGCCCTTGCCCGGCTTTCTGGCAATGGGTGTCCAATGTGCCCTCGCTGACCGATGTGATCTGCGAATTGACCTACACCGACGAGCGCCAGGGCGAGGCCGCGCGCCAGGGCCACATGACGCCCTTGCTATTGCTGCCCTTCCTGCCGCTGCTGCCGGCCAACACCCATCTTTGGATCAGCCACATCGACCCCGGCTGCCGCGAACACCTGCTGGAACAGCTGCGCTCCGAATACGCCAACGGCCTGCGCGTCTGCCCGCTGCGCGAAGGCATGCTGATCGAACTGTAGCCGCCGGAGGCCAAGACCATGCAAGGCTATCAACTCACCTTCTTCACCCAGCAAGACCACTGCCACGACGGCCTGCCGCTGGCGGAATGGATCGTGCAACAGGCGCGGCGGATGGACATCCGCGGCGCCACGCTGTTCACCGCCAGTGAAGGCTACGGCCGCCACCGCCGGCTGCACTCCGTCCATTTCTTCGATCTGGCGGACCAGCCCGAGGAAGTCACGCTGGTGATCAGCGCCGACGAGGCCGAGCGGCTGCTGGCCGCGCTCGCCGCCGCCGGGGTCAAGGTGTTTTACGTGAAGACGCCGGTGGAGTTCGGCGTGTTGGGGGAGGAGGAATCGTGACAACCCAGTCGGCAAGGACCGGCGGATAAGGTCTGAACTTCACATATTCACGCTACTTGGAACTCCGGGGATCTTGTAGAGCTGGTGGCTGCCCTTGATTCAGCTGGCGTCGCGCACGGCCACGAGTTCATCTAAGCTGAGGCCGTCCGCCCGCTGCCTCATCTTCTCCATGGTTTTCTCGTCGCTCATCATTGACCTTTGCCAGCCAGGCATAGCTTGATGCCGGCACCCGTTCCCCGAATCTTCAAGCCGGCAAGGTCATTGAAAAACAATACATTGCCGGCGATTCCCCGACGCCCTCTCCTCTGAAAACGACGGGACTCAGTCAACGCCCAAAGGCGACGAACAATGAAACAGGGCATGGCCCGCAAGCCAGGCCCTGTTCCGCCTCGCCGCCGTTTAACACTCAGCGCGTCACGTCGAAGCCCGCGTCCTCCACCGCCGCCGCCAGTTCCTCCGGCGACACGATCTCCGCGTCGTACACCACCTTGGCCTGCTTAGCCTCCAGGCTGACTTCGGCCTCGCTGACGCCGGCCATGCCGCTAAGCACGCCGCTGACGCTTTTCACGCACCCCTGGCAGGTCATGCCATCCACTTTCATGATCAATTCGGACATTGCTTTCTCCTGAAAAAATTCAAACCGTCCCTCAGAACCTGTTCACGATCTGCTGCGCGTCGTGAGACGTCACACGGTGAGTACAGCTTCGAAATGCTCATGTACCGTCTGTACACTGCGCCTTCTCAGCTGTTTTCGCCTTGTCTCGCCTTAGCTCGCGAGATCGTAAACACGTTCTCACACCGATGCCGCCTTATTTCCAGCGCCGCAGCAGAAGCGAATTGCTCACCACCGATACCGAACTCATCGCCATCGCCGCGCCGGCGATCACCGGGTTCAACATGCCCAGCGCCGCCAGCGGAATCCCCATCACGTTGTAGATAAAGGCGAACAGCAGATTCTGCCGGATTTTGCGCAGGCTGGCGCGCGACAACCGAATCGCGTCCACCGCGTGCATCAAGTCGCCGTGCATCAGGGTGATGTCGGCGGCTTCTATCGCCACGTCCGAGCCGGCGCCCATCGCCAGGCTGACGTCGGCGGCGGCCAGCGCCGGCGCATCGTTGACGCCGTCGCCCATCATCGCCACCTTGAAGCCCTGCGCCTGCCAACGCCGCACTTCCGCCGCCTTGTCCTGCGGCTTCACCTCGGCGCGGTAATCACGGATGCCCGCCTCCGCGGCGATGCCGGCGGCGGTGGCCGGGTTGTCGCCGGTCAGCATCGCCACCCGTATGCCCATCCGCTGCAACTGCGCCACCGCCTGGGCCGAGCTGGGGCGGATGCGGTCGGCGATGGCCAGCAGGCCCAACAGCTCCTCGCCGCGCGCCACCGCCACCACGGTGTTTCCCGCCTGTTGCAAGGGCAAGGCGGCGTTCAAGGCCTGCTCGCCCAACCAGCCGGGCACGCCGGCGCGCACCAGGCCGTGACCGGCCACTTCCGCCTGCACCCCCAGCCCCACCTGGGCGGCGAAGCCGCTGACCGGCAGCAAGCCCAGGCCCTGTTCTTGCGCCTGTTGCAGGATGGCGCGCGCCAGCGGGTGTTCCGATCCAGCCTCCACGCTGGCGGCCAGTTGCAGCACCAAATCCGCGTCCGCCGCCAGCGGCAGCACTTGTTTGACTTGCGGCTTGCCTTCGGTCAGCGTGCCGGTCTTGTCCACCAACAGCACCCCCACCTGGCTAGCCAGTTCCAGCGCGGTGGCGTTGCGGAACAGGATGCCGCGCCGCGCGCCGTTGCCCACGCCCACCATCACCGCCGTCGGCGTGGCCAGGCCCAAAGCGCAAGGGCAGGCAATCACCAGCACCGCCACCGCGTGGATCAGCGCCGCCGGCCAATCCTGCAGCCACAGGCCGGTAATGATAAAGGTCAACAGGCTGATGCCCACCACGACCGGCACAAACACGCCGGAAATCACGTCCGCCAATTGCTGAATCGGCGCCTTGGAGCCCTGGGCCGCGCTCACCAGGCGCACAATCTCGGCCAACTGGGTGTCCCCGCCCACGCCGGTGGCGCGGATCTTCAGCATGCCGTCCTGATTGCGGGTGGCGGCGTAGACGCTGTCGCCGACGCGCTTGGCCACCGGCAGGCTTTCGCCGGTCAACATGCTTTCATCCAGCGCCGCCGCGCCGTCCACCACCTCGCCGTCCACCGGCAAGGTTTCGCCGTGGCGCACCACAATCAGATCGCCCTGGCGCAGCGCGGTGACCGCCACCTCCTCCACCCGGCCGTCCTCGCGCTCCACGCGGGCGGTCTTGGGCGCCAGCCGGATCAGCTCCTCAATCGCGGCCGAAGTTTTCCCCTTGGCGCGGGCTTCCAGCAGCTTGCCCAGCAGCACCAGCGTAATTACCGAGGCGCTGGCTTCAAAATAGACATGCTGGTCTTCCAGCCCCAGCAGCGTCACCGCCGCCGACAACAGCCAGGCCATGCTGGTGCCCAGGGCCACCAGCACGTCCATATTGGCGCCGCCGCCGCGCAGCGCCGCCCAGGCGCCCTTGTAGAAACGCCAACCGACGATAAATTGCACCGGCGTGGCCAAGGCCAACTGCCAGTAACGCGACAGCCAACCATGGTGGCCGCCGCTGAACATCGCCGCCATTTCAATAAGGAAGGGCAAGGTCAGCAAGGCGGAGAACGCGAACCACAACCGCTCGCGCCGGTAGCGGCGCGCATGCTCGGCGGCCAGCGTGTCGTCGCCCGGCCCGGCCTTGGCCGCGGCCTGATAACCGGCGCGGCTCACCGCGGCGATCAACGCCGCCTCGTCGGCCAGACCGGCCACGTAATCGACACGGGCGCTCTCGCTGGCGAAGTTGACCTGGGCGGACACGCCTGGCAAGCGGTTCAGCACCTTCTCGATACGGCCGGCGCAGGCGGCGCAAGTCATGCCCTGGATGTCCAGCTCCGCCTGCCGGCGCGGCACGGCGAAACCGGTCCTGGCGATGGTGTCCACCAGTGTCTGCGGCGGGGTTTTGACCGGGTCGAACGAAACCTTGGCGGACTCGCTGGCGAAATTCACCGCCGCTTCCACCCCGTCCAGCCGATTCAACTGTTTTTCAATCCTGGCGGCGCAGGCCGCGCAACTCATGCCCTCAATCGGCAAATCCACGGTGCTTGCTGTCATGATGACCTCCTGGGCTGAATTATATACCCCCACAGGGTATTAATGGCAAACCGTTTTTTCGCGATTATCACAGCGTCGGGCTTTACCGCGCCGGCGGCCGCGTGGTAACAAGAAAGGCTGAGAACCCTTGCAGGAAAACGCTATGCCCCTGAAACGCTACGGCGACGATTGCGCCTTGATCGTGGTGGACGTGCAAAACAGTTTTTGTCCCGGCGGCGAGCTGGCCGTGGCCGACGGCGATCAGATCGTGCCGCTGATCAACCACATGATGCAGTTCTTCAACCGGGTGATCCTGACCCAGGATTGGCACCCGGCCAAACATGTTTCCTTCGCCAGCCAACACGCCGGCAAACAGCCTTTCGACAGCATCCAGCTGCCTTATGGCGAGCAGACGCTGTGGCCGGACCATTGCGTGGCCGGCAGCCGCGGCGCCGAATTCCACCCGGAGCTGAACACCCATCTCGCGCAGTTGATCATTCGCAAGGGTTGCAATCCGGCGCTGGACAGTTATTCCGCCTTCGTGGAAGCGGACCGCCAAACCCCCACCGGCCTGGCCGGCTATCTGGCCGAACGCGGCGTCAAGCGCGTGTGGCTGGCCGGGCTCGCCACGGACTACTGCGTAGCCTGGAGCGCGCTGGACGCGCGCGCCGCCGGCTTGGAAACCACGGTGGTGGACGATGCCTGCCGCGGCATCAATCTGAACGGGTCGCTCAGCAGCGCCTGGGCGCACATGCTGGCCGCCGGCGTGCGGAGGCTGCGCTCGGACGAGGTGTAAAAACCTGTTCAATGCCTGCTGCGCTTCGGCGATACGGCGTTGAAAGCCCATCCTTGGACACAAGAAAACACTTAGGAGAAGAAGAATGAAGCTATTCCAACACGCCCGCCTCTGGCTGGCCGCCGGCTTGCTGTTAGCCGGCTTGGCGCGCGCGGACGCGCCTCTGGTGCTGATGACGGACTTTGGCCTCAAGGACGGCGCAGTGTCGGCGATGCGCGGCGTCGCCTATTCGGTGGACCCCAAGCTGACGCTGTCCGACCTCACCCATGAAATTCCGGATTACGATATTTGGAGCGGCGCCTACCGGCTGTACCAGACCGCCAACTACTGGCCGAAGGGCACGGTGTTCGTATCGGTGGTGGATCCGGGCGTCGGCACCGAACGCCAGTCGGTGGTGCTGAAAACCCGGGACGGTCGCTATTTCGTCAATCCCAACAACGGCCTGCTGACCTTGATCGCCGAACGCGACGGCGTGGCCGAACTGCGCCGCATCGACGAGAAGACCAACCGCCTGAAAGGCTCGTCGGACTCCTACACCTTCCACGGCCGCGACGTTTACGCCTACACCGGCGCGCGGCTGGCCGCCGGCAAAATCCGCTTTGAGGAAGTGGGCCCGCCGCTGCCGGCCTCCGCCGTGGTCAAACTACCGTATCAACACGCTGAAGCCGCCGGCGAACGGATCAAGGGCATGATCCCGGTATTGGACCCGCAATACGGCAATGTGTGGACCAATATCCCCAAAGCGCTGTTCGAAGCCCAAGGCTTCCGCCCCGGCGACACGGTAAAAGTGCGCATTTTCAAACAGGGCAAGCCGGTGGACGAAGTGGTGGCGCCCTACCGCCGCACCTTCGGCGAGGTGGCCAACGGCCAGCCGCTGGTCTATCTGAACAGCCTGCTGGACGTGTCGCTAGCGCTGAACATGGACAACTACGCCGCCAAGCGCGGCATCGGCTCCGGTCCGGAGTGGTCGGTGGAACTGAGCCGGCCGTAAACCCGTGCGGGCTTCCATCGCCCGCTCAGCTCCGGCTCATTGATAGAACAGGGTAAAGCACGCCCCGGCGCGAACCGCGCCGGGGATCACTCGCGCATCAATCGCCATGAAGCGTGTTGGCATGGGAATCTTGCTGCTGCGTGTCGTGAGACGCCCCACGGTGAGCACGGCTCTGAAGTGCTCTTGTGCCCGCTCTCTCAGCCGTTTTCGCCTTGTCCCGCCCTGGCTCGCGAGATCGTAAACACGGGTGTGCAAGGCGCAGGGAAACGCAAGCAAGGCCCTAGAGCCAGCGCCTTTTCCAGAACAACCAGCTCAATCCGCCTGCAATGCCCAGCATCGCCACCAACACCAGATGGTAGCCATAATGCCATTTCAGCTCCGGCATGTATTCGAAATTCATGCCGTAGATGCCGGCGATCAGCGTCAGCGGCATGAAGATCATGGTCAATACGGTGAGCACCCGCATTTGCAGGTTGAGGCGGTGAGATTGGGTGGACAGGTAAAGGTCCAACATATCGCCCACCATCTCGCGCGACATTTCCAGGGACTCGATCACATGCATGGTGTGATCATAGGCGTCTCGCAGGTAGACCAGCGTTTCCGGCTTGAAGAAGCCGTGTTCGCCGCGATTCAACGAAATCAACATTTCCCGCATCGGCATCAGCGCGCGGCGCAGTTTCAGGCAATCGCGCTTCAGACGCTGAATCTGCATCAACACGCCCTGGTCGCGGCCTCTCAGCAGGGTGCTATCCATGCGCTCCACCCTTTCGTTGAACTCGGTGAGCACGCCGAAGTAGTCGTCTATCATCGCGTCCAGCAAGGAATAACCCAGATAGTCCGCCTCCTTGTGACGCAGCAGGCCGCGTCCGCGGCGCAGCCGCTCCCGAACTTCCTCGAACACGCCGGTGGGGCGCTCCTGGAAGGTGAGCACGAAGCGACGGCCGATGACTAGGTAGATCTGATCGGACAACAGCCTCCCAGTGCCGTTCTCGCTGTGTTGGTGGTAGTCGAACACCCGGCCGGCGATAAACAGGTAGTCGCCGTAGTCTTCCACCTTGGGCCGCTGCCGCGCGTTCATGATGTCTTCCAGCACCAGCGCGTGCAGGCCAAAGCGCTGGCCGATGGCACGCATCACCTCGGGCTGGTGCAGACCGTAGACGTTGAGCCAGAGCACGCCGTCGCCGGACTGGTGGGCCATGCCTTCGGCCACGGTTTGGAACGAGGTTTCCTGCAGTTGCTCCGGCCCGTATTCAAACAGCGAGATCGAGGCTTCCGGCAGCTTGGCCTCCCCCACCGACAGCAGGGTGCCAGGCGCTTCACCCAACGTGGGTATGCGTTTTTTCAGCGTGGTGTGACGCATGGGCGGCTCACACTTGCTCAATGTCGAGCACGAAGCCGACGTTTTTCCATTGACCGACTTCCTGTTTGAAACCGCTGGCGGTCAGCGGACTGCCCTTCAACCAGGCTTTGTTCAGCGTCAGCGCGAAGCCGGTGGCGTGCTGGCGCAGGTCCAGCCGGTCCGGCAGCGCGATGCTGTTGCGGCTGCGATGGAACAGCACCGCCAGGCGCAGCGCCACCACCGCCTGCCACAGGCTGGCGTCTTCCATGTATTGACGCATCTTGCCCATGTCGCCGCGATGCCCCAGCACGATGGCGGCCAGCGTGGCTTGTTCGCGCTTGGAGAAGCCCGGCATGTCGGCGTGTTGCAGGATGTAGGAAGAGTGTTTGTGATAGGCGGTGTGGGAGATGGTGAGGCCGATCTCATGCAGCTTGGCCGCCCATAGCAGGCGTTTGAGCATGGATTGGTCGACGTCTTCCCCGGCCACCATGCGGTACAGGCGTTCGGCCAACGCGGTGACGCGCTCGGACTGGGCGGTGTCCACATGGTAACGGCGCTTGAACTGGGCGACCGTGGTATCGCGCATGTCCTTCTCGCGTTGGCGGCCCAGCAGGTCGTATAGCACGCCGTCGCGCAAAGCGCCTTCGGCCACCGTCATTTTGTCGATGGCCAGTTCCTGAAACACCGCGATCATGATGGCGAGGCCGCCGGCCAGCACCGGCGCGCGGTCGGCCTTGAGGCCGTTGACGTTGATGGCGTCTATGCTGCCCTGGCGGATCAACAGCGCCTTGAGCTTTTCCATGCCGGCCAAGGTGATGTCGGCGCTGCTCCAGTCGTTGATTTCGAGCACGTCGCGCAGCGAGCGCGCGGTGCCGGAAGTGCCCACCGCCAGCTGCCATTCTTCGCGCTGGTATTGATGGGCAATGCGCTGGATTTCATTGCGCGCGGCCAGGATAGCGTCTTGGAAATTGGCTTGGCTCAATTTGCCATCACCAAAATAACGCAGCGTGAAGCTGACGCAGCCCAGCGGCAGGCTTTCCGTGACCAAAGCCTTGTAATGGCTGCCGATGATGAACTCGGTGGATCCGCCGCCGATGTCCACCACCATGCGCCGCTCCTTGGTGTCCGGCAACGAGTGGGCGGCGCCCAGATAGATCAGCCGCGCTTCTTCTCGGCCGGCAATCACCTCAATGGGAAAACCCAACAGCGGCTCGGCCTTGGCGATGAAATCCGCCGCGTTCTTGGCCACGCGCAGGGTGTTGGTGCCCACCGCGCGCACTTGGGCTGGGGTGAAGCCGCGCAGACGCTCGCCAAAGCGGGCGAGACAGGCCAGCGCCTTGTCCTGGGTTTCCTGGTCCAACTGTTTGTCGGCGGTCAGGCCCGCGCCCAGGCGCACGGTCTCCTTCATCACGTCCAGCGCGTACAGCTGGTCGTCCACCACCCGCGACACTTGCAGGCGGAAGCTGTTGGAGCCCATATCGATGGTGGCGAGCACGTTGTTTGGGGGCGTGGTCAGTGTCAAAGACACCCCTTCTCTCTTTATCAAGGCCCGCGCCCGCGCGGCTGCGCCAGCGGAAACGGGGGGATTCATCATCAGGTTGGAACGCCGGGGGACTGGCACGGACGCCGGACGCAACAATGGCGGCAACACCGAATGTTACCGCCATTTTAGGCAAACCGTCATGTCAAGTCGCCGTGACAGGCGCGGCCAGGCTCAGCCCAGGGTTTCTCGCTTCTTGGTTTCCAGCGTGGTGTGACGAATGTCCTTGCCTTTGACCAAGTACACCACGTACTCGGAAATATTGGTGGCGTGATCGCCAATGCGCTCTATCGCCTTGGAGATGAACAAGGTGTCGATGGACATGCTGATGGTGCGCGGGTCTTCCATCATGAAGGTGATCAGCTGACGCAGTTCGGAGGCGAAATCCTCGTCCAGTTCCTGGTCGGCCTCGGCCAATTCCAAGGCGGCGCTGGTGTCCAGGCGGGCGAAGGCGTCCAGCGCGCGGCGCAACATGCCCAGCGCCGAATCCGCCATTTTCTCGATTTCGCGGAAGCGCGGCATCTGGTAGCGCTCCGATTGATAAATGGTCTTGCCCATGCGCGCGATCTTCTTGGCTTCGTCGCCGATGCGCTCCAGATCCGTGATTACCTTGATCACGGTGAACACGATGCGAAGGTCGCTGGCGGCCGGCTGACGGCGGGCGATGATGTGCAGGCAGTCGTCGTCGATGGTGACTTCCATCGCATTGACCAGCGCGTCTTCGGCAATCACCTTGTCCAGCTTGTCAATGTCGCCTGCCAGCAGGGCTTCCACCGCGGACAAAATCTGCTGCTCCACCAGTCCGCCCATCTGCAGGACGCGGGTGCGGATGGTTTCCAGCTCCATATCGAACTGTTTGGAAATATGCTCTGCCATGTCTGCCCCAAACCAAAACCTGTCAAAAAACGCTATGTTAATGCGGGCAGATGACGACGATGTGACAATTCATCTGCCCGCTTGCGGGCGGCGGCAAGCCCGCTAGAAGGCTAGCGCGCCCCGGCGAAACTTGCTCAGAACGTGTTTACGATCCCGTGAGCGAGACAGGAGCGGAAGCGACCGAAGAAACGGAATGCACATACGGTGCACGGGCATTCCGACGACGGTTTCACGCCCCTTTCTATCCATCCCGCCAACGCGCAGCTAATCGTAAACGGGTTCTTAACGGATTTCTTCCACGCCGCTTTGTTTTCCCAACACCAGCACATCGGCGCGGCGGCGGGCGAACAGGCCGCAGGTAACCACGCCGGCCAGGTGGTTGATGATTTCTTCCAGTTCCACCGGCTTCTGAATCTTCAAGCCCTGCACGTCCAGGATCACATTGCCGTTGTCGGTGGTCACGCCCTGACGCAGCTCCGGGTGGCCGCCCAGCTTGACCAACTCGCGCGCCACATAGCTGCGCGCCATCGGGATCACTTCGATGGGCAGCGGGAAACCGCCCAACATGGTGACGTATTTGGTTTCGTCGGCGATGCAGATGAACTGCTCGGCCACGCTGGCGACGATCTTCTCGCGGGTCAGCGCGGCGCCGCCGCCTTTGATCATGTGCAGATGGTG
This sequence comes from Chromobacterium sp. Rain0013, assembly GCF_015291765.1. NCBI lineage: Bacteria > Pseudomonadati > Pseudomonadota > Betaproteobacteria > Neisseriales > Chromobacteriaceae > Chromobacterium > Chromobacterium sp. Rain0013. The sequence continues at coordinate 1,835,087 of NZ_CP031514.1, read as the reverse complement.
GTTGATTTCGTCCGCGCCGTCGATATACACCGGCAACGCATCCACTTCGTTCAGGTCGAACACCGGGATGTGGTGAGCTTTGAGGCGGGCGGTGGAGGCGTCGGAGCTGGACACCGCGCCGCGGATGCGGCCCTTGATCGCGGCCAGCTCTTCGATGAACAGATTGACGGTGCTGCCGGTGCCGACGCCGACGATGCTGTCGTCCGGCACGAATTCAATGGCCTTCTTGGCCACGGCAAGCTTCAGTTGGTCCTGAGTCAACATGGTAATGCCTCCTGTGTTTGGATGGTGTTGCGCCGGGCGGATTATGGCACGGGGCGATCCGCCAGACACCTGTCATCAATTGCGAGCCGCAAACCGCGAATCGCGGCGCGGTGTTACACGGACGTCAGCAGGCAGACGGCTTGCGCCTCTATCGCCTCGCAACGCCCCAGATAGCCCAGCTTCTCGTTGGTTTTACCCTTGACGTTGACCGCGTCGAGGTCCAGGCCGAGATCTTCGGCGATGGCGGCGCGCATTGCGTCGATGTGCGGCGCCAGCTTGGGCTGCTGCGCAATCAGCGTGCTGTCCACATTCACCGGTTTCCAGCCGGCGGCGCGCACGCGCTTGGCCGCTTCACGCAGCAGCGCGCGGCTGTCCGCGCCCTTGAATTCGGGATCGGTGTCCGGAAAGTGACGGCCGATATCGCCCAACGCCGCCGCGCCCAGCAGCGCGTCGGTAATCGCGTGCAACAAGGCGTCGGCGTCGGAGTGGCCCAACAGCCCCTTCTCGTGCGGAATGTTCACGCCGCCCAGGATCAACGACCGGCCGGCCACCAGTTGGTGTACATCGTAGCCCTGTCCCACTCGAAACATATCAATCCTTTCTTGCCGCCAGCACCGCGCGCGCCAAGGCCAGATCGCGCGGATAAGTCACTTTGAAATTCTGAGCATCGCCTTCCACCAGGCGCGGCTTGCCGCCGCAGCGCTCTATCGCGGAGGCTTCGTCGGTCACGTCAGCCAGATCGCCGCCTTGCAGGGCCTCTCGCAATTTTCCGTGGCGGAACATCTGCGGGGTTTGCGCCAGCCACAGGCCGGCGCGCGAAACAGTGACCGCCACGCGCTGCTCCGCGTCCGCGCGCTTCACGGTGTCAGGCACCGGCAAGGCCAGCAGGCCGCCCACCGGGTCGTCCCCGACTTCCGCCAGCAGCCGCTCCACCGCGTCCGCGGTCAGACAGCAACGCGCGGCGTCGTGCACCAATATCCAGTCGTCGGCACCGCAGTCCAGCGCCGCCAGGCCGTTGCGCACGCTCTCGGCGCGGCTGACGCCGCCCACGCGCAACACTTGCAGCTTGGGAATGTCCCAGTCGAAATCGTCAAACCACTCGTCGCAGGGAGAAATCACCACCGCCACCGCCTCAACGGCGGCCACAGAGGCCAACGCCTGCAGGGTATGCCACATCAGCGGCTTGCCGTTCAGTTGCAGGTATTGTTTGGGACTGGGCGCGCCGAAGCGGCTGCCATGGCCAGCGGCCGGCACCAGCGCCAGGTAGCGGCTCACGCGCCCTCTCCGGCCGGCGTCTCCAGGCTGCGCCACAGGCAGGTGCCCTTCACCGATTTGTCCAGATCGTTCAAATAAGCTTGATGATCGGCCAGCTCCTGCTCATTGGCGCGCTTGACGATCAACGGCTTGCGCTCGAAATCCAGCGCGCCGTGCTGGCCATTGGGCAAGTCGACGTCGATGTCCATCACCAGGCTTTCCTGGCCGCGGGTCATCCATAGATAGACTTCGGACAACAATTCGCAGTCCACCAGCGCGCCGTGCAAGGTGCGGTTGGAGCGGTCGATCTCGAATCGGTCGCACAAGGCGTCCAGGCTGTTGCGCTTGCCGGGGAACAGATCGCGCGCTTCGCGCAGCGTATCCACCACGTTGGCGCACAGGTTCTTGATGGACGGCAGGCCCACTCTTTCGAATTCGGCGTTGAGGAAGCCGACGTCAAACGGCGCATTGTGGATGATCAGCTCCGCGTCGCGCAGGAAGTCGGCCACTTCCTCGGCCACCTCGCGGAACTTGGGTTTGCCTTCCAGAAATTCCAGCGAGATGCCGTGCACGCGCTGGGCATCCGGATCGATATCGCGCTCCGGATGGATGTAAAGATGCAGATGCTTGCCGGTGAGCTTGCGGTTGATCATTTCCAGGCCGGCGAACTCGATGATGCGATGGCCTTGGGCGTGTTCGAGACCGGTGGTTTCGGTATCGAGAATGATTTGTCTCATGCGCTATCCTGGCGGCGGCCGCAGCCAGCGGCGCCGCTCTGAACTCTGAAGAAAGGCAGGCGCGGCCGGATCAGGCCAGCTCCACGCCTCGGTTGGCCAACTGATCGGCCCGTTCGTTGAACTCATGACCGGCGTGGCCTTTGACCCAGCGCCACTCCACATGCAGGTGGCGGTTGCGCTCGGCGTCCAATTGCTGCCACAGATCGGCATTCTTCACCGGCTCCTTGGCCGCGGTCTTCCAGCCCCGCGCCTTCCAGCCGTGAATCCACTCGGAAATGCCTTTTTGCACATATTGGGAGTCGGTGTACACCACCACCCGGCAGGGCCGGTTCAACGTGGCCAGGCCCTTGATCACGGCCAGCAACTCCATGCGGTTGTTGGTGGTGTTGGCCTCGCCGCCGCACAATTCCTTTTCCTTGCCTTTGAAGCGCAGCAAAGCGCCCCATCCGCCCGGCCCCGGATTGCCCTTGCAGGCGCCGTCGGTATACATCTCTACCTTGTCTTCAGTCGTCATGCTGTCTCGTCATTGCCGGGGCTTGCGTCCCGCTTGCTGTGTTGTCTCATGGTTCCCTGTGACTGTGATGACGCTCGTTGCCGGCGGCCACCGCCAGACCGGTTTTGGCCTTGGCCTGCTTCCAATTGGGCAGGATCAAGCGCATGCCGCGCTGACGTTTGATCGCCTCAATGCCGTACACGCCGGCGGCCAATGGCCACCAGCGGTCCCCGGCCCGCTCCATGAAGCGGAAGCGTTGCACCCAGTCGCAGCGGGAAAACGGCGGCGCGTAGCCCATGAAGCCCCCGCTCGCGGGCTCCAGTTCCAGCAGGGTCAGCCAGTCCTTGATGCGCACCAAAGACAGAAAGTTGCCGCTCCACGGCGCGTTTTCGCGCCCCTGGACCAGCCGGCGCACGCCCCATAGCGACACCGGATTGAAGCCGGTGAGGATCAGCCGGCCCTCCGGCATCAGCACGCGCTCGGCTTCCCGCAGTACCTGATGCGGCACGGTGGTAAAATCCAGCACATGCGGCATCACCAACAGGTCCAGGCTGCGGCTCTCGAACGGCAGTTGCTCCGGATCGCACAGGATCTGAGCCGGTCCGGAATCGGCGACGCGGCACTGCCAGGGAATGCGGTTGGCGCGCAGGAAGTCGACTTCCGGCAATCCCAACTGCACCGCATGGAAGCCGAACACGTCGGCGACGGCGCGATCGAAATAAGCCTGCTCCCGCTCCAGCAGATAACATCCCAATTCGCTGGAGCTCAGCCAGTCGCTAAACGAATTCTTCATTGAGAGAAGCCTTATGCCAGCCAAATTCACCGTCAGCCCGGTAGGGGCCTTCACTGACAATTATATCTGGGTTTTGCATCACAGCGGCCGCGCTGTCGTGGTGGACCCGGGCGAGGCCGCGCCGGTCTTCTCCTTCCTTGAGCGGGAAGGGCTTCAGCTGGAAGCCGTTCTGCTCACCCACCAACACGCCGACCATATCGGCGGCGTGGCCGAGCTGTCCGCGCGCTGGCCGGACGCCCCCGTCTACGGCCCCGCCGACATCGCCTTGGTCTCTCGCCCGGTGATGGACGGAGCTCGCGTCGAGCTCTCCTTCGGCGCGGCCTTGGTGCTGGAAGTTCCGGGCCACACGCTGAACCACCTGGCCTATGTGATCGACGACGCGCTGTTTTGCGGCGATACCCTGTTCGGTGCCGGCTGTGGCCGACTGTTCGAAGGCACGCCGCGGCAAATGCATGATTCGCTGGCCAAGCTGGCCGCGCTGCCGAACGCCACCAAGGTCTACCCGGCTCATGAGTACACCTTGGCCAATCTACGCTTCGCGCTGACGGTGGAGCCTGGCAATCCTGTGCTAGCCATCCGCATGAGCCGGGACCTGAAGCTGCGCGAACAGAATCTGCCCACCCTGCCCTCCACTATCAGTCTGGAGCGCGCCAGCAACCCTTTCCTGCGCGCGCATGAGCCTGCGGTGCGCCAGTCCGCCGCGCACTGGAGCGGCCAAACTCTTGATGAGGTTGTCGAAGTCTTTGCCGCGTTGCGCGAGTGGAAAAATCGCTTCTGAGGAATTTGTTCATGAGCTCGCAAGTTACAGCGAAACAAGGCGAAAAAGACGGGAAAAACGGAAGACCCATCTCCGTTCCTCAGCCCTTCAAAGGCGTTTTCAAGGCCGTATCGCCGACGCGCTGAGGTCTGCGAGCAAACGCTGAAACCATGACAAGAAACTATATCCTGATCGCCACTGTTAAAAATAACTGGCACAGGACAGTCTGTATGGCCTATATGTCAGCAAAGCACATGAAGTTATTTGGTTTTTTGGTTGACACCCCTATGTTGGCTGTTTAGCATCAGCCGAAATCAGAATTCCGGGCCCGCCAAATGAATCGCTTCACCCCGTTGGCACTTTCGCTGTCATTTGTTTTTTTATTTGCCTCCGCCGCGCACGCGGACGGGGCGTTTCGCCAATCCGTCGGCGTGGACGAGGGCCTGGCCGCCGGCCTGGACATGATGCTGCTGAACTCCAGCCTGCTTCGCAACGGCGACAACGTTTGGGAACGCGCGCGCGAAGGCTTCCAACTGCCGGAAGTGAACGCGGAGATCGTGCGCCGCCAGGAACGCTTTTATGCCAGTAAGCCGGAATACTTCCGCCGCACGCTGGACCGCAGTAGAAAATATCTGTTTCACATCATGAACGAAGTGGAGCGCCGCGGCATGCCCACCGAGCTGGCGCTGTTGCCGCTGGTGGAAAGCGCCTTCGTTCCCACCGCGAAATCCCATGTCGGCGCCTCCGGCCTGTGGCAGTTCATGCCGGCCACCGGTCGCCACTACGGACTGGAACAGACTTGGTGGTACGACGGCCGCCGCGACGTGATGGAAGCCACCCGCGCAGCGCTGGACTATCTGGAAAACTTGTATGGGCAGTTTGGCGACTGGAACATCGCGCTGGCCGCCTACAACTGGGGCGAGGGCAACGTCTCCCGCGCCATCGCCCGGCTGCAGGCCAGCGGCCAGGAAGTGACTTACGAAAATATCCGCATGCCCAACGAAACGCGCAACTACGCGCCCAAGTTGCTGGCGGTGCGTAACATTCTCAACGATCCGGCCAAGTTCGGCGTGCGCCTGGACAAATTCCCCAACAAGCCTTACTTCGTTGCGGTTTCCACCGGCAAGCACATGAACATCGACATCGCCGCCAAGCTGGCCGGCATGTCCATCAGCGAATTCAAAGAACTGAATCCGGCCTTCAACCTGCCGGTATACGCGCACAAAAACGGCCGTCAGATGCTGATCCCGGCGGCCAAGGCCGACAAGTTCCAGGCCAACCTGGCCAAGTGGGACAAACCGCTGCTCACCTGGGAAGTCTACACTCCGCCCGCGGACGCCAACGTCAGCCTGATCGCCAGCGAGCACGGCATGAGCGCCGGCCAGCTGATGAGCGCCAACAATCTGAGCAGCACCTCGCTCAAGGCCGGTCAACCGGTGCTGGTGGCGATGAGCAAGGATCAGCGCGATATCCGTCCGCTGGACGCCACCGATACCGCCTTGCCGGAAAGCGGCGACAGCGCCACCCTGTTGGCGCAGGCGGAAACGCCGCCGCGCGCGGCGCCGGCGGTGATGGTCGCCTCGACCCAAGCCGTCCAGCCAAGCACACCGGTTGCGCAGGCCCAGGCGCCGCAAGCGAGCGCCCTGCCCGCCACCGCCCTGGCCGCCGCGCCGGAAACGACGCCGACGCAGGCCAAAGCCGTCCTCGTAGCGACGGCTCCCGCGGCAACGGCTGCTGCCGTGGCGGACGCCGACGGCAATTACACCGTGGCCGCAGGCGACACCCTGTACAGCATCGCCCGTCGCTTCAACCTCGGCCTAGACGATTTGAAAGCGGCCAACCAGCTGGACTCCAACACCGTTCTGGTGGGCCAAGTGTTGAACGTCAACAAGACCATGGACAAGAGCGTAACGCTGCTGGCGGACAACCGGGCCAGCCAGGCGCAGCAAGACGCCTTGCTCAAAGTCAGCAGCCTGCAGATCAACCAGCGCGCCACCGGCAGCGTGCCGGCCGAATACGTGGTGCAACGCGGCGACACCCTGTTCAGCATCGCCCGCCGCTTTGGCGTCAACCACAACGATATCCAGCGCTGGAACGATTCCCGCCAGTTAACCCGGCTGCAACCAGGCCAGAAAGTGCGTATCCAGGGCCTGTAAGAGCTTGTTCAAAGTCTCGCGAGCAAGAGCGAGACAATGCGAAAACGAGCGAAAAACGGAATTTACGAGTGGTATATGAGCAATTTGAGCTTGTTTTTAACGCCGTATCGCCGACGCGCAGCAGACTTTGAACAGGTTCTAAGAACTAACTTCCCCCAAAAAAAGCCAGAGCAAGCCCTGGCTTTTTTCATGTCCGCCGCTATCGGCCGCGTCCTTGACTGGCGCTGCTCAGCCAGCGCCACACCATCAGCAGCACCCCGCGGCTGGGCGGCGGCACCTGCATCAAGCTGGGCAGCAGCAGCGCCAAGTCTTCGCGCAAATGCTCGGCAACCAGATTGAACTCCGCGGTCAGCCAGTGGCAATACGAAGGCTTGTCCAGCGCCAGCGGGCTCACGGCCTCCTCCAGCGTCTCCGCCAGCATTCCCGGCTGGTTGAAGCGCATCCCGTGAGCCGCGCGCATCAGCGTGCGAACAATGGCGCGGCGCGACTCTGCGCCGTCGGTCAAGGCCGGCGTGTCCTGGGCGACCTCGCTCATCCGGTCCAGCAGGCTGCACAGAGCGCGTTGCCGCCGCTGGATGGCGTCAAAACGGCCGCCGGGCAGGCCGGACTCCTGCACCGCCGCCGCGACCAGCGCGCGCATGCGGATCAAACGGCTATTAAAACGCTCCAGCGCCAGCCCGGCGTCCACCTCGCGCCGCCGTGCGATTTTGCTGTACAGGGTGGCCGCTTCGCGCAAATTATCCGCCAGCAAGAAGCGCCAGCTGTCTATCGCCCGCAATGGAAACAGCCCAGCGGCCACCAAGCCCAGCACAGATCCGGCCAGCACATTGAAGCTGCGCCACAGCGCGGCCTCAACTGGCTCGTTGCCTAAACCGGCCACAATCACCATGGTCAGCCCCACCAGCAGCGCCAAATACTCGCCCTTGCCCAGCGCGAACCAGGCGCTGAGCATTACCAGCGCCGTCATCCACGCATAGCAAGACAGCGGAGAGTGACGGTACAGAGCCATCGCCACCAGGCCCGCCGCCGCGCCCAGCAAAGAACCGCCCATGCGCTGCAAGGCCTTGCGCCTCACCCCGCCCCAATGCGGCACGCTGCCCAGCACGATCAGGATGGTCACCAGCATCCAGCTGCCGTGGGGTATCTCGAACAACAGGTTCAAGCCGAGCCCAACCAGAAACGCCGCGGCCACTCGCAGCACATGCGCCTGCCGGGCATACAGGTTCAGATAATACGGCGTCAACAGAATGCGCCATGACCGCCAGCGGCTACCCTCCATCGCTCACTCCATCGTCTTGCTGTCCAGCCAGATCGTCACCGGACCATCATTGACCAACGCCACCTGCATGTCCGCGCCAAATACGCCGGTGGGCACCGGCTTGCCCAGGGTCTCCGCCATCGCGGCGACAAACTGATCAAACAAGGGCCTAGACCGCTCCGGCCGCGCCGCGCGCGAATACGATGGCCGGTTCCCCTTCTTGGTGCTGGCAAACAAGGTGAACTGGCTGACCGCCAATACCTCGCCGCCGCAATCCAGCACCGAACGATTCATCACCCCGGCCTCGTCGTTAAAAATCCGCAGTTGGCTGAGCTTGCGCGTCAGCCAGGTAATATCCTCCGCCCCGTCCTCTTCTTCTATGCCCACCAGCAGCAGCAGTCCTGAACCAATTTCCCCGGTTACGCGCCCCTCCACCGTCACCGACGCCTGCCTCACCCGCTGCACCAATACCCGCATGTCTTCTCCTTGCCTGACCATCATAGATTCAAATCCCGGCCTGCATTTTAGAGCCAAGCAAGCCGCCGGTCACGACGGCGGGCCAAGCCCGGCGCAGTCCAGTACAATGGCGGTTGCTCAATAAGGATTCGTCTCATGCTGATGGTCATCTCCCCAGCCAAAACGCTGGACTTCGACACCCCCGCCGCCACCGATCAATACACCCAGCCGGACTTCCTGCACCACAGCGCCGAGCTGATCCAGGAGCTGCGCGCCAAGAGCCCGCTGGAAATCGGCAAGTTGATGGGCATCAGCGACGCGCTGGCGCAATTGAACGTGGGCCGCTACCACGACTGGCAAGCGCCGTTCAGCCCGGCCAACGCCAAACAAGCAGTGCTGGCGTTCAAAGGCGACGTCTACGAAGGCCTGAACGCCGCCAACCTGGAGCCAAGCCAGATGAGCTATCTGCAAAACCATTTGCGCATTCTGTCCGGGCTCTACGGCGCGCTGCGGCCGCTCGACCTGATGCAGCCCTACCGGCTGGAGATGGGCACCCGCCTGAGCAACCCGCGCGGCAAAAACCTGTACGAGTTCTGGGGCAACACCGTCACCCACGCCTTGAACGCGGTGCTGGAGCAAAGAAAAGACCCGGTATTGGTGAATCTGGCCTCGGAGGAATACTTCAAGGCAGTGAAACCCGCCAAGCTCAACGGCAGCCTGATCACCCCGGTGTTCCAGGACCGCAAGAACGGCCAGTACAAAATCATCAGCTTCTACGCCAAGCGCGCGCGCGGCATGATGGTGCGCTGGGCCGCACTGCATCAGGTCAGCCAGCCGGAACAACTCAAGCACTTTGACAGCGCCGGTTACGCCTACGATGCGACAGCCTCCAGCGAACTCACCTGGGTATTCCGCCGCGATCTTCCCTGACTAAACGGAGATGGCGTTGACCAGCGCCTCCCCCCGCTCGAAAGCGCCGGCGTTGCCTAAGGTGGTGTCGGCGATATTCATCAGCGCCTCCCGCGTCAGAAAGCCCTGGTGGGAAGTTACCAGCACATTGGGGAAAGTCAGCAAACGCGCCAGTTGATCGTCCTGCAGCCCGCTTTCCGACAGGTTCTCGAAAAACACGCCTTCTTCCATCTCGTACACATCCAGGCCCACGCCGGACAAGCGCCCTGCCTTCAGCGCCTCCAGCAAGGCGGCGGTGTCGACCAGGCCGCCGCGACTGGTATTGATCAACACCGCGCCCGGCTTCATCCGTCCCAGCGTCTCGCGATTGATCAAGTGCCGGCTTTCCGCCGTCAACGGCAAATGCAGGCTGATCACATCCGCCTGCCGCCAGATTTCCTCCAAAGATACGAACTCGCAACCCAGACTGGCCGCCAGTTCGGCATTGGGATACAGATCATAGGCCAGCACCCGCATGCCAAAGCCGCGGGCGATGGACATCGTGGCCTGACCGATTCGGCCGGCGCCAAAGACGCCCATGGTCTTGCCGTGAAGATCGAAACCCACCAACCCATCCAGCGAAAAATCCATCTCCCGCACCCGGGTATAGGACTTGTGAATGCGACGCACCACCGCCAGCAACAGAGCAAAGGCGTGCTCGGCCACCGCGTGCGGCGAATAGGCCGGCACCCGGGTCACCGCGATGCCTTGCTGGCGGCAAGCCGCCAGATCCACGCCGTTGTAGCCGGCGCAGCGCAAAGTCACCAGCTTCACACCCGCCGCCGCCAGCTTCGCCACCACCGCGGCGTCCAGCCTGTCGTTGACGAAAGGACATACCGCATCCACCCCCTGAACCAGCCCCACGGTGTCCTGATTCAAGCGCGGCTCGAAAAAATGTAGTTGATGGTGGTGATTTTGATTGGCGGCCTCCAGCGCGTGGCGGTCGTAATTCTTGGCGTCAAAAACGGCAATGCGCATGCTGCGGCTCCGGAATGCGAATAGATATAACCACTATAAAGCAGCTCTTCTCTCAACTAAAAACCTGGCGCGCAGCCAACTCCGGCCCTCCCGGGCGAGAATGAAAAAGCAAAAAGCCCGAAGCTTTTTAGCTTCGGGCTTTTTAACTTGGTTGCGGGGGCAGGATTTGAACCTACGACCTTCGGGTTATGAGCCCGACGAGCTACCAGACTGCTCCACCCCGCGTCTGATCTGTCTGCTGTGTTTCGTGCAGAGGTGTGAACTATACCCCGCCGCGTTTCCTTGGTCAAGCCTTTTGACAAAAAGATTACAGGCGCGCAGAAAGTTCGCACCCAGATGATTCATACTTGTTAACAGTTGATCTTTGCTGCCACACACCTGATCAACAAAGACCGTCTAAAGTGAACTCAAGGTCAGCGCAGTCGTTCTCCCCGAGCGATTGCGGCCCGAGAAGTCAGCCGCCTGTCTGCCAACAGGCACTGCCGATGCGGGCGCGATCTTTGTGCATTTTGGAAGACATTGCCGCTGCGGTTTCGACTGCCAGCGAAGCCGCAAACCAAGCAGCCGTGTCTTTCCTCCTAAGTGTTCATCACGGAACTTCAGGGCCGCTTATGCGGCCCTTTTTTTATTCTCCCTACCCAACACGTCAGGACGCAGCCATCGCCATGGCGGCTTCGCGTCGCATCCGCCGACGATACAGCAAGGTCATCAGACACAACCCGCCCATCACGCCATAGCTGATGAACGGCGCAACCAGCAGAAAACGCTCTACCGGCCAGGTCCAGGCCAGATAAGCGCGACCGCCGGCCTCCAGGCTCAGGCCCAACCCCCACCACAGGGTCATCCGCTGAATAGCGCGTCTAAAACCGTCAAAGCGCCACAGCTGCTCAAATCGCTCCCGTCCCTGCTCGGACTCTCGCGCCAAGGTCGCACGCGCCAGATAAAACACCAGCGGCCGACGCAGCGCCAAAGACAGCAAGAAACCGCAGCCAATCAAGCCGGTGATCAAGGACTCGCGCAGCAACAGCAGCCGCGCGTCGCCGCCCAGCAGCATGGCCAGCAAGGACAGGCCGATCCCCAGCAACACCAACAGGCTCAAGGCGTCCACTCGCCGGAAGCGCAGCAATTCGACCACGCTCCACAATACCGGCGGCAAAGCGGAAAACATCAGCGCGCCGGCTTCGCCCCAGCGTGGCTCGCCATAGCGGTAACACAACCAGGGCAGTAGGAAATTAACGATGATTTCCAATATCAGTTTTGCGCGTTGCGGCACGGAACCTCCGCCATCAAATGCAAAAAGCATGAACAATTTGCATCGAAACGTCAACTGCCTGACTTGAGTTTTTCACACGGGAAGAAACAGACCGGCCAAAAACAAAGCCCCGCGTTTCGCGGGGCTTCATCTGTAATCTGCGCAATGGAATGGACAAACGCAGGGGAGTGGCATCAGGCGGCCGCCTGAATGAAGGCATTTGCGGGATACAAGGCGCTGGCCAAACCCAAGGCGGACTTGAAAGTCACTTCAAACATCTTGCCAACCTGTCGAATGCTGACCACTTCGTAATGCATGGTAGAGCCGCTGTCCTTGTGCTCAAGGATTTTGTAGCCGGGTTTCAGTTGAGAAATTTTCATGATGGTTCATTCCTTTTTCTTTTTTTTGGGTTGTTCAAAATTCATTTCATCTAGAGACATACCATATTTTCAAAAGTTCCGCCAGCCGGACGAGAATGTTTCGCATTTGGCTTGCAGTGAATGTAACAGCCTCAGATGACAGCCTAGTGAAGATTTCAGGGCCGCGAAATGACGCGGCCCCTGCATGCCAATATGACAGCAGGGGCCGCGGGACCCAACTAGCAAAAAGAACAGTCAGGATTAGGAACTACCGGCTTAGCCGATGCGCATGCCCGGTTTGGCGCCTTGATCGGCGTCCAGCAGGAACAGGCCTTCGCTATCGTCCTGGCCGGAAGCGCAGACGATCATGCCTTGCGATACACCGAAGCGCATCTTGCGTTCAGCCAAGTTGGCCACCACCACCACATTACGGCCCACCAGTTTTTCAGGCTCCTGGTAAGCCTTGCGGATGCCGGAGAAGATATTGCGCTTCTCGAAGCCCAGATCCACGGTGAACTGCAGCAGTTTGTCCGAGCCTTCGACGAAGTTGCATTCCAGCACCTTGCCGATGCGCAGATCCAGCTTGGCGAAGTCGTCGATCTTGATGGTTTCGGCCAGCGGCTCGTATTGAGCGGCGGCCGGGGTGTCTGCGGTGGCTTGCATATTCTGTTTGTTCGCTTCTATCAGTTTGTCGATCAGTGCAGGGTCTATGCGCTGCATCAGGTGCTGGTAGGCGTTGATCTTCTTGCCCAGCAGCAGGTTTGCGGCGTCGCTCCAGGCAAGCGGCACCACGTCGAGGAAGGCTTCCACGCCTTCGGCCAGCTTGGGCAGCACCGGCTTCAGGTAAATGGTGAGCAGACGGAAGGCGTTAATCAACACGGTGCAGACTTCCTGCAAGCGCGCGTCCTGACCTTCCTGTTTGGCCAGTTCCCACGGTTTGTTGGCGTCCACGTAAGCGTTGACCACGTCGGCCAGCGCCATCACGTCGCGCAGCGCCTTGGCATATTCGCGCGCCTCGAAGGCGGCGGCCAGTTCGTCGGCGGCGGCCTGCAGCTTGGCGAGGATATCGCCGTCGCTAACCTGGCTGGCCAGCATGCCGTCAAAGCGTTTGGCGATGAAACCAGCGGAGCGGCTGGCGATGTTGACGAACTTGCCCACCAGGTCGGAATTCACCCGCGCGACGAAGTCGTTCAGGTTGAGGTCGATGTCTTCGATGCGGCCATTGAGCTTGGCGGCGATGTAATAGCGCATCCACTCCGGGTTCAGGCCGCAATCCAGATAGCTCTTGGCCTGGATGAAGGTGCCGCGAGACTTGGACATCTTCTGCCCGTCCACGGTCAGGAAGCCGTGGGCGAACACACCGGTGGGCGCGCGCAGGCCGGAGTAGTTCAGCATCGCCGGCCAGAACAAGGCGTGGAAGTACAGGATGTCCTTGCCGATGAAATGGTACATCTCGGTCCGGCTATCCTTGCCGAACCATTCGTCGAAGTTCAGGCCGCTGCGATCGCACAGGTTCTTGAAGCTGGCCATGTAACCGATAGGCGCGTCCAGCCATACATAGAAGTACTTGCCCGGCGCGCCGGGGATTTCGAAGCCGAAATACGGCGCGTCGCGGCTGATGTCCCAGTCCTGCAAGCCACCGGAAATCCACTCGTTCATCTTGTTCAACGACTCCGGCTGCAGATGCGGCTGAGTCGCGCCGTCTGCGCGCACGCTGCTGCCGCCGGTCCACTGCTTGAGGAAGTCGGCGCATTCGCCCAGGCGGAAGAAGTAGTGCTCGGAAGTTTTCAGCACCGGCTTGGCGCCGGACACGGCCGAATACGGGTTCTTCAGCTCGGTGGGGTTGTAGGTGGCGCCACAGACTTCACAGTTGTCGCCGTACTGATCCTTGGCGCTGCACTTAGGGCATTCGCCCTTGACGAAGCGGTCCGGCAGGAACATTTGCTTTTCCGGATCGAACAGTTGTTCGATGGTGCGGCAGGCGATTTTGTCGTCGGCCTTCAAAGCCAGATAAACCTGCTCCGCCAGCGCCTTGTTTTCCGGGCTGTTGGTGCTGTAGTAGTTGTCGTGGCCGATCAGGAAGCCCTGGGAATCCGCCAAGTGCAGTTCGCGCACGCTATCCACCAGCTGCTCAGGGGTAATGCCCTGCTTTTCCGCGGCCAGCATGATGGGCGCGCCGTGGGTATCGTCGGCGCAGACGTAATAGCATTCGTGGCCGCGCATCTTCTGGAAGCGCACCCAGATGTCGGTCTGAATCTGTTCCAGCATGTGACCCAGATGCAGCCCCGCGTTGGCGTAAGGCAATGCGCTGGTCACCAGAATCTTGCGTTTGGTCATTAGGATTGTTCCAAAGGTGCGATCTCAAACGATCGATTATAGAGGCAGTCGCCCCCGGCGGTCACGATGGATATCCGGGATGCTGCCGCTGATAAAACAAAGCCCGGCCGCGCATGCGGGCCGGGCTTTAGTTTGCGGAATCAGACGCCGGCTCAAGAAGCCTGGCTGGCCAGTTCCGGCTGTTTGGCTTCGGCTTGCTGCGCTCGCTCCAGCATCGCCCAGCGCACAGTACGGCGCGCCACCCGCACATAGGCCAGCGAGAAGGCCAGCGACAGGCAGGCGAAACCCAACATGCCGGCCTGCTGATAAGCGATGCGGAATAGCTCCACGCCCAGCGCGTAGCCGGCCATGGACAGCATGCTCATGCTGGCGGACACCGTGCCCTTGCCGGCGGCGTCGCAAGACATCAAGGCGAAACGATACAGCACGCCAAAGGCCAAGCCTTCGCCGAAGGCCATCAACATCATGCCGGCCACCATGAAGTACTGCGGGTGCGCGGACCAGAGCACGCCGGACAGCATCAGACTGAGGCCGATCACAATGGGCCACATGCCGATCAACGCGGAACGGCCCAGCGGCCAGCGGCCGGCCACCACCACCAGCGCCAGATTGCCGGCGATCAGGCCGCCGAACACCGGCAACTGCATCAGGCCGTATTCCAACGCGCTCATGTGCAGATCATGGATCAACAGCACCGGCGACATGGCAATCCAGCCCATCAGCGGCAGCGCCAGTAAGGGAATGCACAGCGCGGACAATACGAAACGGCCGTTGCTGAACACTTTCAGGTAATCCCGCCCCATCTGCGCCAGCGGCAGCTTTTCATGGCTGGGCTGGGTAGTTTCCGGCATTTTCCACAGCAGGCCCAACAAAGCCAGGAAAGACAGCGCGGCGATCAGCAGGAAGCTGGTGCGCCACGGCGCCAGCTCCATCAAGGCGGCGCCGGCCAGCGGGCCGGCCAAGGGAGCGATCAGCGCCACATTGGCCATCAGCGCGGTGACCTTGACCGCGGCCTTTTCTTCAAAGGCTTCCTGCACCGCGGCGTAGCCGACGGCGTTGATGAAGCACAGGCCGATGCCCTGCAGCAGGCGCAGCGCGATGAAGGCTTCGATGGAGCTGACCAGATAGGTGGCCAGGCAGGTCACGGTGAAGTAGGCGACGCCGAACAGCAGCACCGGCCGGCGGCCGATGCGATCGGACAAGGGGCCGGTCAGCCAGGACAGCAGCGCGCCGCCCAGCAAAAAGGCAGTCATCGACGCCGGCACCCAAGAGGCATCGACCAGGAATTCCCGGGTCACGGCCAACATCGCCGGCTGCACCATGTCGTTACAGATGTAGACGGCGAATTCGAACAGAACCAGAGCCAGCGGGAACAATAGATTGGAACGGCTAAGCTTTGCGTGTAGAGCGGACATTACGGAGATGCAGCCTTTCTGAGACCGGCAAGCGGCGGCGCGCTTGCCCATGCGGCCGGACGGACAAGGGCCAATAAAGCGAAAAAAGGGCGCAATTGTACCTGCAGAACCCCTTCCGCGCAAAGCAATTTTTGCCACAAACACAATAAAAACAGCTATTTGCAACCAAGAAAATCCATTTCCCTCAACAAGAGGTGCTGCCGGGCGCCCCGGCTGACGCCGACGCTTGCCGCGCCATTGCGGCCCTCCGCTTTAATCGCTCCTGCCCAAGCCCCCTCGCGGCTGATAGAAAAACAATCAATAAGCTTATACTTATTAATATAAGTAAAACGAATGGAAACTCGGTAAAATCGCGCCTTTATCACCGTATCTCCCGGCATGGCCGCGCGCGTTCGCTCGCGCCTCGCCCCGCCTGGATGAAGCTTTTTTTATCAGGATTCCACGCTCGTCTGACCTCGCTCAAAATGCCGACGCCAAGCCGTCGCTACCCTGAGCCCAGCTCGCCGCCCCACCCCAAACCTCCTACACCCAGCCGGCCCGGGCGGCCAGTGAAACCTGACGACAAAACCAATAGATTAAGGGGTTTCCCATGACCTTGACCGTCATCGCCACGCTAGCAGTCACGCTGGCCTTGCTGGCGCTGCTGTGGCAGCAGCAACGCACCCACGTTTCTTTCACCAAGCGGGTCTTCACCGGCCTGGCCTTGGGCGTCGCCTTCGGCGCCGCTCTGCAATGGCTCGCCCAACCCGGCTCGCCGGCGCTGGCCGCCTGCCTGGAACTATGTGAAATCATCGGCTCCGGCTATGTGAAGCTGCTGCAGATGATCGTGATCCCGCTGATCATGGTGTCCATCATCGCCGCGCTGCTCAAGCTGGAAGGCGGCTCTTCTCTGGGCAAGATCAGCGCCGCCACCCTGGGCGTGCTCTTGTTCACCACGATGCTCGCCGCCGGCGCCGGCATTCTGATGGCCAATCTGTTCGGCCTCAGCGCCGAAGGTCTGACCGCAGGCGCCGCCGAAGTGGCGCGCGGCGAATCGCTGGTGAAGAACCTGAGTACGGTCGAAGACCTGTCCTTCAGCAAGCTGGTGCTGGACTTCCTCCCGGCCAACCCCTTCCTGGACATGACCGGCGCGCGCAAGACCTCCACCATCGCAGTGGTGATCTTCTCCGTGCTGATCGGCCTGTCCGCCACCGGCATCGCCCGCAAAAAGCCCGAGCTGTTCGCCAGCTTCAGCCACTTCATCGCCGTGGCCCAGGCCATCGTGATGCGCATGGTGACCCTGGTGCTGCGCTTGACGCCCTATGGCGTGTTCGCGTTGATGACCAAGGTGGTGTCCGGCTCCAGCTGGACCGACATCGTCAACCTGATCAATTTCGTGCTGGCCTCTTACGGCGCGATGCTGCTGATGTTCGCCGTGCACCTGCTGCTGGTGGGCCTGGCCGGCGTCAACCCGCTGCGCTGGACTAAAAAGGTGATTCCGGTGCTGACCTTCGCCTTCACCTCGCGCACCAGCGCCGGTTCTATTCCAATGAACGTGGCCACGCAGAACAAGCTGCTGGGCATTCCGGACGGCATCGCCAACTTCGCGGCCTCCTTTGGCGCCACCATCGGCCAGAACGGCTGCGCCGGCATCTACCCGGCCATGCTGGCGGTGATGATCGCCCCCACCGTGGGCGTCAACCCGATGGACCTACACTTCATCGTGCCGCTGATCGCCATCATCACCATCAGTTCCTTCGGCGTGGCGGGCGTTGGCGGCGGCGCCACCTTCGCCGCCCTGATCGTACTGTCCGCGCTCGACTTCCCGGTAGCGCTGGCCGGCCTGCTGATCTCGATCGAGCCGTTGATCGACATGGGCCGCACCGCGCTCAACGTCAGCGGCTCCATCACCGCCGGCACGGTAACCAGCCGCTTGCTGGGCCAGACCGATATGCAGGTGTTCAATAGCGATCGCGAGATCAATCTGGACGAAGAGATGGCTTAACGCTCTGCGCGCGAAGCAGCCTTGAAAACCGCCTGGGAATGCCGATTTACAGCCTGTAAACTAAGCATCCACGGCGGTTTTCCCATTAAAGCGGGCAAGAAAACCCCGCAGGCCGCCTGATAGCGCGGACAGAGGCCGCCGCACGGCGAAACGATGCAGTGCGGCGCAGCAAAACCCGTACGGAAACACTATATGAAAATCGTCATCATCGGCGGCGAAGCCGCCGGCATGAGCGCGGCGGCCAAGGCGCGCCGCAGCGCGCCGCAAGCTGAAATCGACGTCTACGAGATGTCCGACATCATCTCTTTCGGCGCTTGCGGCCTCCCCTATTTCGTCGGCGGCGAGTTCGACGATCCCGGCTATATGGCCGAATTCAGCGTGGAAGACTTCGCCAAGCGCAATATCCGCGTGCACACCGGCCACCAGGCCCTGAGCATAGACCCCGCCGCCAAGCGGGTGCGCGTGCGCAGGCTGGCGGACGGAGAAGCCTTCAACGCCGCTTACGACAAACTGATGATCGCCACCGGCGCCAGCGAGATCCGACCGCCGCTGCCGGGCCTGGACTTGCACGGCGTACACACGCTGCGGGTAATGGAGGACGGCCTGGCGCTGCGCGCCGCCGCGGCCCGCGACGAGGTGCGCGAGGTTGTCATCATCGGCGCCGGCTTCATCGGCCTGGAGCTGGCAGAAGCCATGGTTCGCCTGGGCAAGCGAGTGCGGCTGATCCAACTGGCCGAGCGGGTAATGCCGGACGCCTTCGACGCCGAAATCACCAGCCTGATGGAGCAGGAATTGCGCGAACACGGCGTGGCGCTGCACCTGTCCGAGGCCGTCACCGCGCTGCGTGGCGACGGCGCGGTGCAAAGCGTGGTCACCGAACGGGGCGAATACCCGGCCGATCTGGTGGTGCTGAGCATAGGCATCCGCCCCAATACCGCCTTCGCCGCCGACGCCGGCCTCACGCGACTGGGCAACGGCGCCATCGTGGTCAACGCCTACGGCGAAACCAGCCTGCCGGACATCTACTCCGCCGGAGACTGCGCGGCCGCTCCGCATCAGTTGACCGGCCAACCGGTCTACGTGGCGCTGGCCACCGGGGCCAACAAGCTGGGCCGACTAGTGGGCGAGAACCTGGCCGGCGGCCGCCAAGCCTATCCCGGCACCCTGGGTTCCGCCGCGGTGCGCGTCCTGTCCCTGGACGCCGCGCGCACCGGCCTGTCCGAAACACAGGCGCGCGCCGCCGGCTTTGATTGCCAAAGCGTGCTGGTCAAGGACAAAAACCACACCAACTACGTGCCCGGACAGGCGGAAGTCCACGTCAAACTCTGCTATGAAACCGGCAGCCAGCGGCTGCTGGGCGCGCAGATGATAGGCCGCAACGGCGATGTGGTGCACCGGCTGGACGCGCTGGCCGTGGCCATCGCCAAAGGCGTCAGCGCGCGCGAACTGGGCATGATGGACTTCTGCTACGCGCCGCCGTTCGCCCGCACCTGGGACGTGCTCAACGTCGCCGGCAACGTGGTCAAATAAACCAGGCTGGCAACAAGCCCAACTTGCCCGCGCCGATGCCAGCGCGGGCAAGTTGGGGTACACTGCCGGACAGCCACAGATTCAACGGATGTCCTCCCCATGCTTTCCAAGCTCACCCGCCTTTTCCAGTCCTCACCGGGAACCGAAAACAGCATGTCACTCAGCGATGCTCAAGTGCTGGAAGCCGTGTCCAGCCTGATCGACGACAATACCGGCAAACCCTTCGTCGCCGCCAAGGCGGTGAAAAACATCAAGATCAGCGACGCCGAGCTGTCGCTGGACGTGGTGCTGGCCTACCCGGCCAACAGCCAGCACGAATCCGTGCGCCAGCGCTTTGAAGCCGCGCTGGCGCCGCTGGCCGAGCAA
Organism: Chromobacterium sp. Rain0013; assembly: GCF_015291765.1. Lineage (NCBI taxonomy): Bacteria > Pseudomonadati > Pseudomonadota > Betaproteobacteria > Neisseriales > Chromobacteriaceae > Chromobacterium > Chromobacterium sp. Rain0013. The sequence continues at coordinate 1,815,750 of NZ_CP031514.1, read as the reverse complement.
CGCAAACTAAGCGTGCGCGTGGGCAGCCAGATCACCAGCCACTCCGCCCAGCGCGGCGTGCCGCTGCTCTCCGGCGTCAAGAACGTGATCGCCGTCGCCTCCGGCAAGGGCGGCGTGGGTAAATCCACCACCGCGGCCAACCTGGCGCTGGCGCTGTCCGCGGAAGGCGCGCGCGTCGGCATCCTGGACGCCGACATCTACGGCCCGTCCCAGCCGCTGATGATGGGCTTGCAGGGCCAGCGTCCGGAAACCCCGGACGGCAAGAGCCTGAAGCCGCTGGAAAGCCACGGCGTGCAAACCATGTCCATCGGCTACTTGGTGGACGCGGATCAGGCCATGGTGTGGCGCGGCCCCATGGTCAGCCAGGCGCTGCAACAGTTGCTCAACGACACCCGCTGGGACAATCTGGACTATCTGGTCATCGATATGCCCCCGGGCACCGGCGACATCCAGCTGACGCTGTCGCAGAAGGTGCCGGTCACCGGCGCCGTCATTGTCACCACCCCGCAAGACATCGCGCTGCTGGACGCGCGCAAGGGCGTCACCATGTTCCAGAAAGTGGGCATTCCCATCCTGGGCATGGTGGAGAACATGGCCATCCACGTCTGCTCCCACTGCGGTCACGCCGAACACATCTTCGGCGAAGGCGGCGCGGCGCGGATGGCGGCGGACTTTGGCGTGGACGTGCTGGGCTCCTTGCCGCTGGACATGGGCATCCGCCTGGCGGCGGACGGCGGCACCCCCACGGTGGCCGCCGATCCGGACGGCAAAGTAGCGGAGCTGTACAAGGCCATCGCCCGCAAAGTGGCGGTGAAGGTGGGCGAGAAAGCCCAGGACTTCTCCAGCAAATTCCCCAAGATCGTCATCCAGAACAACTGACACACGCATCATGATCGCGATGTTCGACTCCGGCCTCGGCGGCCTTTCGGTATGGAAGGCCGTGCGCGCCGCGCTGCCCGGCTGGGGCATCACCTATCTGGCCGACCAGGCCTACTGCCCCTACGGCCAACGCAGCCACAGCGACATCGCCGAGCGCAGTGTCAGGATGGGCCGCTACCTGCAAGAACAAGGCGCCACCCTGCTGGTGGTGGCCTGCAACACCGCCACCACCGCCGGCATCGCCGCCATGCGCCGCGAACTCTCCATCCCGCTGGTGGGCATAGAACCGGCGATCAAGCCGGCGGCGGCCATGAGCCGCACCGGCCGCATCGCAGTACTGGCCACTCAGGCCACGCTGCAAAGCGAGCGGGTGCGCAAACTGCTGGACACCCACGCAGGCCACGTTGAAGTGCTGCGCCGCGTGGGCGCGGGCTGGGTGGAACAGGTGGAGGCCGGCGAACTGGACAGCCCGCGCACGCGCGAACTGGTGGCGGACGTAGTGCGGCCGCTACTTGGCGAAAACATCGACCACATCGCGCTGGGCTGCACCCATTACCCGTTTTTGGAGCCGCTGATCCGCGAACTCACCGGCGACGGCATCGCTTTGTACGATCCGGCCGAAGCCATTGCCCGGCGCGTGGCCTCGCTGCTGCCGGACACCGCGCCCGCCGCCGCTCCGGCCTACCGCTTCATCACCACCGACGCCGACAACGCCGGCATGCGTCGCATCCTGCCGCTGCTGATCGGCGCCGACTATCCAGTTGAATCCCTGCCCATGGAGCAAGCCCAATGATTCCACGTCTATCGCGCCTGCTGGCGCTGGCCTGTCTGATCGCCGCCCCCGCTGCCTGGGCCTTGCCCCAATGCTCGCTAGTAGCGGCCCAAGTCAATCAGCAAGCCGGCAACCGGCTCAACCAGAACGAACTGAGCGCGGTGCTAAGTCAACTGGGCAAGAACGGCCAGCTGCCTCCGCAATTCATCAATAAACGCCAAGCGAAAAACGCCGGCTGGCAACCCGGCCGCAGCCTGTGGAGCGTGCCCGGCCTCAATGGCAAATCGATAGGCGGCGACCGCTTCGGCAATTACGAAAAACGCCTGCCCAAAGGGCAATGGCAGGAAGCCGACTTGAACTATAAAGGGGGCAAGCGCGGTGCTTACCGCATCGTGTTCTCCGGTTCCGGCCAGCGTTTCGTCACCGTGGACCACTACAACCGCTTCATCGAGGTGCCACCATGCCAGTAAAAGTTTGCGAACTGCACCACATCAAAAATCTGGACCAGTTGTTTGACGAACTAAGCCGGCAACTGCTTTTGCCGGCGCATTTCGGCCGCAATCTGGACGCGCTTTACGACAGCCTGGCCAAAGACGTGGCGGGTCCGTTCGAGATCGTATGGCGCGAAACGGAGGAAGCGCGCAAGGCGCTGGGCGTGGACCTTTACACCACCATCCTGGAAATTCTGGAAACCGTGGCCGAAGAGCGCGGCGACGTCACGCTGGACATCCACCACTGACGCATCAGGCCGCCGCCGCAAGGCGCCGGGGGCGGCCCCATCCCAATGGCAAGTTCATCATCATTCGTTTCCGCAACACATACTCAGCCGCGAAATTCAAGACTCGAAATACAACAAAGACAAGCGTTCGCTAATTCACTATAATCCCACCCCTAAATAGGTCAACAACTGTCCTACAACTGGCAGCAATGCCAATAAAATCAAACAACAATAACGTAGGCAGGCCACTACATCGGCAACCTTGACACACACGAAGCGGCTGCTCCCTCCACCGGACCGGCGCCGGCATTGTTTCATTGCGAACTTGCCGTGTTGTTATCAAAACGCTCTCAAATACAGGTAGGAACTTCTCAATGCAGTCGAAAAAACTCACAGGGCTGATCCTGATCGGCCTGGTGCTGGGCATCATTACCGGCTATCTCTATCGCGAGAATGCCGCTAGCGAAGCCGACATCAAAGCCTTCGCAAGCAATATCTCCATCCTGACCGACATCTTCCTGCGCCTGATCAAGATGATCATCGCGCCCTTGGTGGTGTCCACCCTGATCGTGGGCATCGCCAAAATGGGCGACGCCAAGACCGTGGGCCGCATCGGCGGCAAGACCATGCTCTGGTTCATCAGCGCTTCGCTGATGTCCCTGACCCTGGGCCTGATCATGGTCAACTTGCTCAAGCCGGGCGTGGCGCTCAACCTGCCTCTGCCGGATACCCACGCCACCAGCGGCATCCAGGCCGGCGCGCTGTCGGTGAAGGACTTCGTCACCCACGCCATCCCCAAGAGCGTGTTTGAAGCGATGGCCACCAACGAGATTCTGCAGATCGTGGTGTTCTCGGTGTTCTTCGGCTGCGCGATGGCGGCTTTGGGCGACCGCGCCAAACTGCTGATCGACACCATTGACGTGGTGGCTCACGTGATGCTGAAAGTGACCAGCTACGTGATGCTGTTCGCGCCGTTGGCCGTGTTCGGCGCCATCGCCGCCACCGTGGCCAAGGAAGGCCTGAGCATCCTCGCCACCTACGGCAAGTTCATGGCGGAGTTCTACCTGTCCATCGGCATCCTGTGGGGCCTGCTGATCCTGGCCGGCGCGATGTTCATCGGCCCGCGCGTGCTGAAGCTGATGGGCATGATGCGCGAGCCGCTGCTGCTCTCCTTCACCACCGCCAGTTCCGAAGCCGCCTACCCCAAGACCCTGGAACAACTGGAGCGCTTCGGCTGCTCCAACAAGATCGCCAGCTTCGTGCTGCCGATGGGCTACTCCTTCAACCTGGACGGCTCGATGATGTACTGCACCTTCGCCGTCATCTTCATTGCCCAGGCTTACGGCATCGATCTGACGCTGGCGCAGGAAATCTCCATGCTGCTGATTCTGATGCTCACCTCCAAGGGCATGGCCGGCGTGCCGCGCGCCTCGCTGGTGGTGATCGCCGCCACCCTGGCTCAATTCAATATTCCGGAAGCCGGCCTGCTGCTGTTGCTGGGCATCGACCACTTCCTGGACATGGGCCGCTCCGCCACCAACGTGGTGGGCAACTCCATCGCTACCGCGGTGGTGGCCAAGTGGGAAGGCGAGTTGAAAAAACATTGAGCACCGCCTGCTCCGTTGAACGCGCCGCCCTCCGGGCGGCGTTTTTTATGGCGGCGAGAAATGACTCAGCCCTGTTGTTCGGGTAAAGCCGACTTGTCATGCGGCGTCTGCCGTGGCCCTTGCGTAGATCGGGGATGGCACTGCGCAGGATTTGCTCGCAGGCGTACAGCCGACCTTCCAGTCGTTTCAAAGAGGAGGCCACCGCCACGCTGCTGAACGGACACAATTCGGAGAGTTGCGTATTCAGAGGCTATGGCGTTATGAGCTGCCACACGCAAATGCCGCAGAATGAGGCAAGACGCGGCGATCGTTACTGATTGGGGTAGCGGGTCAAGCAAGATGCCGTTGGTGGCTTGGATGGATCTGGATTAGGGTCTGGTTTGTGGTTGCCGAGAGGGATCTGTGAGAGTGGCGCATGGCTGGGTAGCCAGTCCAGACCCCGCCCTCCTTTATTGTCGATACCGAGCAGCGGCTGGGTTTTATCGTTTTTCAGGAGCAAGAGGGGGAGATACGTTTAGATCATCTCTATGTGCTGCCCGAGCATCAGGGTAAAAGAGTCGGCGCCTTGGTGCTGCGGTGGGTGTTGGAGCGCGTGGCCTCGCTAGGTTTGGCGGCACGGGTCACCGCCTTGCGAAATAGTAAGGGCCAATCGTTTCGTCACGGTTTTATCTTGTTGAGCCAAAGGCCGTTCGATAGCTATTACCGCTGTGTCAGGGCCGGGAGAAGAAGACTACAATGGTCAGCGCAAACAGGTGGAGGGGCGGAAGAACAAAACAAAAAAGCCCTGATTGCTCAGGGCTTCAATGTCTGGTTCTGGCGGAGAGGGAGGGATTCGAACCCTCGGTACGCTCGCACGTACGCCTGATTTCGAGTCAGGTACATTCGACCACTCTGCCACCTCTCCGACTCAGAGTGGGGCATTCTATTGGGCCCGGGTTTAGCTGTCAATAGCCTTGTCGCAGCTAGCCATAAAAAACGGACCGCTCTCTTCCGAGCAACGGTCCTTTTTTTCATTCAGCCGGCAACGCCGGCAGATGGCAGAGGCTTCAATGCAGCAGATCGCCAGCCTCCGACTTGGGGGAGCGGCTCAGCAACTCCTGCACTACCCGCTGCGGGTCGTGCCCCTGGTAGAGCAAACCGCAAACCGCGGCGGTGATCGGCATGTCCACTTCCAGCCGTTCAGCCATGGTCAGCACTTCGCGAGCAGTGGCTACGCCTTCGGCCACGTGGCCCAACTCTTGCAGCGCTTGCTGCAAAGGCTTGCCCTCGGCCAGCTTCAGCCCTACCTGACGGTTGCGCGACAGCGCTCCGGTGCAGGTGAGAATCAGATCGCCCATGCCGGCCAGGCCCATCATGGTCTGCTGGCTGGCGCCCAACGCGGTGGCCAGGCGGGTGATCTCGGCCAGGCCGCGAGTGATCAGCGCGGCGCGGGCGTTCATGCCGTATTCCAGGCCGTCCGCCACGCCGGTGGCGATGGCCATCACGTTCTTGACCGCGCCGCCCACTTCCACGCCCACCAGGTCAGCGTTGGCGTAGAGCCGCAGCAGCGGGCTGTGCAGATCTCGCGCCACTTGCCGGGCGAAGGCTTCGTCGTCGGAGGCGACTGCAGCCGCCGCCGGCAAGCCCTGCGCCACTTCACGGGCGAAGCTGGGGCCTGACAACACGCCGCAGCGGTGGTTGGCCGGCAGTTCTTCCGCCACCACTTGGTGCGGCAGCAAGCTGGAGCCGGCCTCAAAGCCCTTGCAGGCCCACAGCAGCGGCGGCAGGTGCGAAGACAGCGCGGTCAACGCCCGCAGCGTGGGCCGCAAACCGGCCATCGGCGTGACGATGAGAATGAGTTCGGCGTCCTGGATAGCGCGCGGCAGTTCCGCGGACAGCTTGAGCGCATCCGGAAACGGGCAATCGGGAAGATAGCGCTGGTTGACGCGCTTGGCGGCCAATTCGGCCACCTGATTGGCGTCGCGCGCCCAGAGCGTGACTTGATGGTGACGGGCGAAGGCGATGGCCAGGGCGGTGCCCCACGCGCCAGCGCCCAGGATGGCCAGTTTCATGCGTAGCCTTTACAAGCCCCAGAGGTCGGTAATACGAGCATAGCCGATGCTGCCGTCGCGGTGGCGGACTTTGACCCAACCGCCCTTGGGCGGCTCTTGCAGCTCCACCACGCCGTCCTTGGGCACGGTGTAGGCCAGCGGGGCATCGTTGGCCGGCGCGGCGCGTACTTCCGCCTTGTCGGCGGTGATCAACAGCCAGCGCTGTTTGGACAACGCGGCGGCCGGAATCCAGGCGATGCCGCCGGTGGCGTCGCGCACGCGCGACCATTCTTTCTGACTGCTCAGCACTTCCACCGGGTAGTAGCGGCTCACCACGAACAGTTTCTTCGAGGTGAGCGCCGGCGCCTCGTACAGCGCCACGCCGGTTTCCTTCACTGAGCGAAACTCAAGTGCGGCGGCGCTGTGAGCCAACAGGCCCAGGCTCAGCGCCAGCGGATATACGAGGCGTTTCATTGATTGCGTCGCCTCAGGCGTTGCCGGCTTCGGCCTGTTGCGCGCGTTGCTGCATGTACAGGGCTTCGAAGTTGATCGGGGACAACAGCACCGGCGGGAAGCCCGCGCGGTTCACCACGCTGGACACGGCTTCGCGCGCGTACGGGAACAGGATGTTGGGGCAAGCCACGCCCAGGATGGGATCGATGTCTTCGGCCGGCACGTTGCGGATCTGGAAGATGCCGGACTGACCCACTTCGCACAAGAACATGGTTTTTTCCGGCAGCTTGGCGGTTACGGTCACGGTCAGGGTCACTTCGTAGAAACCGTCGTCCAGCTGCTTGCCTTCGCTGGCCAGCTGCATGTCAATTTCCGGCTGTTCTTGCTCCAGGAATACCTGCGGCGCGTTAGGCACTTCCAGGGACATGTCCTTCACATAGATTTTCTCGATGGAAAACGCCGGCTGCAGCTCTTGTTGTTCGCTCATCTCTTTGTCTCACACGGAGGCCGCTCGCAAGCGGCCGGTTTGGGAATGGTTAAAACAGGCCTGCATCATCGCACGAAAGCGGTTCAGGGCCAACCGCCCGCAAACGAGGGGTTTGATCGCGGGCAAAACGGCTCAATCGCCCAGCAGCAGCTCCAGCTTGCCGGCCTGGTTCAGCGCCACCAGGTCGTCGCAGCCGCCGACATGGGTGTCGCCGATGAAGATCTGCGGCACGGTGCGGCGGCCGGTCAGATCCATCATCTTGTCGCGCTCGACCGGGTCCAGATCAATGCGGATTTCCTTGATGTCGGCCACGCCTTTGGCGGCGAGGATTTGCTTGGCGCGGATGCAGTAGGGGCACACCGCGGTGGTATACATGGTTACGGGTTTCATCGATGGCTTTCGCGAAATCGGGCGCTCCGGCAAGGAGCGCGCAAAGCCCGATATTATACCGCCGCCGCGCGCGCCGAAACCGTCAATCCGCCATGTTCTTACTTGGAGGCCTCGAAGCGGTCGATCAGATCGGCGACGATCTGGTCCATCGCCTTGCCCATCTCCGGCGCGCGCGGGCTGTTGACGATCACCGCCAGCACCAGCCGGCGTCCGTCCGATCCCAGCCAGTAGCCGGCCAGAGCCTTCACGTCCTTCAGGGTGCCGGTCTTCATCCGCAGCCGCGGGCCTTGCTCGGCGAAGCGCTTGCGCAAGGTGCCGTCCTCGCCGGCGATGGGCAGGCTGGCCAGGAATTCGCTGGCGTAGGGCCCGCGCGCGGCGTTGAGCAGCACCCGCCCCATCAGCCGCGCGCTCACCCGCTCGCGGCGCGACAGGCCGGAACCGTTTTCCAACACCAGCGTTTCATCGGAAATGCCGTTGGCCGCCAGCAGGCGCCGCACTGCGTGCTCGGCGTTGGCGCGGGTATCCTCACCGCCGCCGCCCTCCTTGCCCAAGGTCAGGAACAGGGTGCGCGCCATGGTGTTGTTGCTGTATTTATTGATGTCGCTGATCGCCACGGTCAGCGGCTGCGAGTCGTGGCCGGCCAGTTCGCGTGCGCCGGCCGGCACCCGCCCCAACCCCGCGCCCTTGGGTCCGGCTCCGCCCAGCGCCTGCCATAGGGCAGCAAAGTCCTGGCTGGCGAAAGCGTCGTGGTCCAGCACGTTGACGAAGGTTTTGGCCCCGTCGCAACTGGGCGGCAAAGTGCCGCTGACCGTGACGGAACGCATGTCGTTGGCGATGCTGACGTAGCGGCGCACATCGGAACAGTCATTCGGGCCGCCCTGCCCGCCGGCCTGAAGCTTGGCGTTGACGCTGACGCCTGCCAACGGCGGGTCCAGCGCCACGCGCGCGCCGCCGGCGTCGACGTAAAAGTTGAGCCAAGCCACTTTCAGGTTGGTCAGGTGGCTGTCCGGCTCCACGGTGAAGGCGCGGCCGGCGTCTTCGTCGAAGTCGTGAGCGCTGGACACGCCCTTGAACGCGCTCTTGTCCAACACCAGCTTGCCGTCTATCCGTTGCACGCCACGCAGCCGCAGACCGTATAGCAGATTAAGCAGGCTATCGTTGTTGAAACGCGGATCGCCGGCGCCCAGCCAGTAAAGATCGCCTTGCAGCGCGCCGTCGCGCACCGGCGCGGCGGACCACAGCCCGGTGTGCCAGCGGTAGCCGGGCTTGAGCAGGTTCAGCGCGCTCCAACTAGTGATCAGCTTCATGGTGGAGGCCGGATTGACCGCGCTGTCCGCGCGATGGCCGGCCAGCTCTTTGCCATTTTCTACCGGCGCGGCCCAGACGGCCACTTCCTCCGGCTTGAGGCCGTGCAGATCCAACGCGCGGGCCGGCAACGCCGGCAACAGCAGACAAGCCGCCATCAGGATTTGCTTCTTCATTGCTTTCATTGGGCGATCACATGTCTTGTGGATCCACGTCCAGCGACCAGCGCAGGCCGCGTCCATGGCGTTTGGCCGCCGCTTCCACCTGCGGCAGCAATTGATTCAAAAATCCGTGCAGCGCCTGCCGTTGCGGCGACTCCAGCACCAGCTGTGCGCGTTCGCGATTGGCCAATCGCGCCATCAGCGCCGGCGCCGGGCCGGCGATCAACACCTGCTCGGCCAGCGGCTCGGCCAGCCGCCGCACCTCGGCCAGAAAGGCGGTGGCCAATTCCAGGCTGGGGCTGTCGGCGCGCAGCAGCGCCTGGTAGGCGCAGGGCGGAAAGCCGGCGATGCGTCGCTCGTCCAACAGGGCCTTGGCGTAGCCGTCGAAATCGTGACGCGTCAGCGCCTGGTATAGCTCATGATCCGGCCACTGGGTCTGGATCAGCACCTCGCCGGCGGCCTCGGCGCGGCCAGCCCGGCCCGCCACTTGCATCAGTTGCGCGAACAGCCGTTCGGAAGCACGGAAGTCCGCGGAATACAGGCCGCCGTCCGCGCCCAGCGCCACCACCAGCGACAAAGTGCCAAAGTCGTGGCCCTTGGCCAGCATCTGGGTGCCCACCAGCATGTCCACCTCGCCGGCATGGACCTTGCGATAGATCTCGTCCCACGCCTCCTTGCGGCTGGTGGTGTCGCGGTCTATGCGCAGGATGCGCGCCTCGGGAAACAAACGCGTCAGCGCGGACTCCAGCCGCTGTGTGCCCTCCCCCAGCGGTTTGATGTCGGGATTGCCGCAATCCGGGCAGGCGCGCGGCACCGCCTCTTCCCAACCGCAATGGTGGCAACGCAGCTTGCGCTCCAACAAGTGCACCACCAACTTGGCGGAACAGCGCGGGCAGCCGCTGGTCCAGCCGCAATCGGTGCAGGCCACCACCGGCGCGAAGCCACGGCGGTTGATGAACACCAAGCTCATCTCGCCGCGCGCCAGGCGCTGGCGTAACGCCTGAATCACTGGCTCGGACAAGCCTTCCGCCAGTTTTTGCCGCCTCACGTCGACCAGTCTCACATCCGGCAACCGCGCCGCGCCGTGCGCCCGCCTGCTCAGCGACAGACGACGATAGCGGCCAGCCTCGACATTGGCCACGGTCTCCAGGCTGGGGGTGGCCGACCCCAGCAGAATGGGCACGCCGGCCTGGCGCGCGCGCCAGATCGCCAGATCGCGCGCATGGTAGCGCAAACCGTCCTGTTGCTTGAATGAGCCGTCGTGCTCTTCGTCCACCACGATCAGCCCCAGGCGCGGCAGCGGGGTGAATACCGACAAGCGGGTGCCTATCATCACGTCGGCTCGCCCCTGCCAGCCGTCCAGCCAGCCCCTCAGGCGCTCGCCGTCGGCCAGATGGCTGTGCTGCACCGCGATGCGGCTGTCCGGAAAGCGTTGGGTGAAGCGCGTGATCAACTGCGGGGTCAGGTTGATTTCCGGCACCAGCACCAACACTTGGCGGCCGGCGGCCAGATGATCGGCGATCAGCCGCAGATAAACTTCGGTCTTGCCGCTGCCGGTAATGCCGTGCAGCAGCCAGGGTTGGTATCCGGCTTGGCCGCGCAAAGCGTCCAGCGCGGCTTGCTGCTCTTCGTTCAGCTCAGGGCTGTCCGCCACTCGCAAAGGAACGGGCTCCGGCTCCACGCGCCGGACCTTGTTGTCCGCCAGCCAATCCGCCAACACCTTGCCAGCCTGCGGCGTCACCGCCTTGGCCGCGGCCAGCGTCAATGCCCCGTCCTGCAAGGCCTGCCACAGCGTCAGCCGCGCGCGCTGGCGAGCCGGCGGCGCCTCCGCCTCGCCTTGCGGCGTCAGCGCGTATGGACGCTCATCCGGCAAAACGATGTCGCGGGGCTCCCGCAGCCCGGTGGGCAGAGCGGTGAACAACGCCTGTCCCAAGGGATGATGGTAATAATCCGCGGCGAAGCGCACCAGGGACATAAAGTCTTCCGGCAGCGGGGGCAGCCCGGACAGAACCGACTCCACCGGCTTGAGCTTGGCGGGATCGATACCCTGTTGAGGTATGTCCGTGACAACCACGCCACACAGCCGGCGGGGCCCAAAGGAAACCGCCACTCTTTGCCCGGCCATGACAGACAACTGGGTCAGGTAACTGAACGTACCTGGCAGCGGCACATCCACGGCCACTTGTACGATGCTTTGCTGCCCCATCCGGCGCGCCCTCGAAGACAAATGCTGTTGTGACAAGGCTTTGCGGCCTCTGTGCACAGATGCTGTGGATAACTTTGTGAACAAGCTGCCGGTCCGAGGTTGAAACGGCCTCAGATCAGCGTTTCCGTTAGATTGCGCAAAAATTAATCAATTATTTTTCTCTTTATTTTCAAAGACTTAAATTGATCAAAAAAACATGAGCAATCGGCTTGACAAGGCCACGAACTCTGACTAGCAAATGTGCATAACTCAGAGAACAACTATGGTTCGCCTTGTCAATATCCTTATTCATCTCAGTGTAAAAATACAATCCGGCCAGAGGAGAGTCCTTGGCCGGACAAGTTAGGATACCCTGACGACGCGCGAAAGGCCCCAAGGGAAAAGTTAAGTTTTCTGTTGAAAAAACAAATCCTTTTACGCAGGCCCCGCTAACAACAACTTGATACCGGATTTAGACACTGATAAAGCCGGCTTTAATGCCCGCCGGCCAGCGCCAACTTGGTGCATTCGTCAAAGGGGATTCCGTCGGACCGACAGAAACATGCCATTGAACTTAAAACCGGTTGATCAGCCCGCGGAGTGGTAGGGACGGGACAAACGATGCACCGCCTCCACCAAGGCTCCGGCGTGCTCCGGCTTGACGTGTTGCGAAATGCCGTGACCCAGGTTGAAGACATGGCCGCTGCCGGCTCCGTAGCTGGCCAGGATGCGGGCCACTTCGCGCTCAATGGCGGCCGGCTCCGCGAACAAGGCGTTGGGGTCGAAGTTGCCCTGCAAGGCCACCTTGCCGCCCACCCGCGCGCGCGCGGCGCCCAGGTCCGTGGTCCAGTCCAACCCCACGCAGTCGGCGCCGATGGCCGCGATTTCCTCCAGCCACTGGCCGCCGCCCTTGGTGAACACGATCACCGGCACGCGGCGGCCGTCGGCCTCGCGCTTCAGGCCGGCGACAATTTGACGCATATAGGCCAGCGAGAACTCGCGATAGGCCGCCTGGGTCAGCGCGCCGCCCCAGGTGTCGAAGATCTGCACCGCCTGCGCGCCGGCGTCGATCTGTGCGTTCAGGTAATCGATCACGGTGCGGGCGTTCACATCCAGGATGTGATGCAGCAACTCAGGGCGGCTGTAAAGCATGGCTTTAACGTGACGGAAATCGTCGGAGCCTCCGCCCTCTATCATGTAGCAGGCCAAGGTGAACGGGCTGCCGGAGAAGCCGATCAGCGGCACGCGGCCATCCAGCGCCTTGCGGATGCTGGACACCGCGTCGAAGACGTAGCCCAGCTTGTCCAGCGCCGGCACCGTCAGCGCGCGGATGGCGGCCTCGTCGCGCAGCGGACGCTCGAACTTAGGCCCCTCGCCTTCCGCGAAGTACAGGCCCAGGCCCATGGCGTCCGGCACGGTCAGGATGTCGGAAAACAGGATGGCGGCATCCAGCGGGAAACGCTCCAGCGGCTGCAACGTCACCTCGGTGGCATAGTCGGGACTGGTGCATAAACCCATGAAACTGCCGGCTCGGCTGCGAGTGGCGCGGTACTCCGGCAAATAGCGGCCGGCCTGGCGCATCATCCAGATCGGGGTGTATTCGACGGGCTGGCCAAGCAGCGCGCGCAGGAAGGTATCGTTCTTGAGCTGGGTCATGCGGCAATCAGTCCTGAGAGGCGAAAAAATAGACCGTCATTATACCCGAGTCCCCCGGCCCAGTCCCCCCGCTTGGCGGCTGGCCTCCGCGCGGCTAAGCTGTGCGCCATGAAGAAAACCGTTCTCTTGTCCTGGAGCAGCGGCAAGGACAGCGCTTGGGCGCTGCATGTGCTGCGCCGGGATCCCGACGTTGAAGTCGTCGGACTGTTCACCACCGTCAACCAGGCTTTCCAGCGCGTGGCCATGCACGCGGTGCGGGTGGAGCTGCTGCAGGCGCAGGCGGCGGCGCTGGGCTTGCCGCTGCGCCAGGTAAGCATCCCCTACCCTTGCAGCAACGAGGATTACGCCAGCCGGATGGCGGACTTTGTCAGCGCCTGCCGCGCCGACGGCGTCAGCCATATGGCCTTTGGCGATCTATTTCTGGAAGATGTGCGCGCCTACCGAGAGCAGAACCTGGCCGGCAGCGGCATTGCGCCGCTATTCCCGTTGTGGGGCCTGCCCACCGCGGAACTGGCGCAAACCATGCTGCGCGGCGGGCTCAAAGCCAGGCTGACCTGCCTGGACCCGCGCAAGCTGCCGCGCGGCCTGGCCGGCAGCGAGTTTGGCCAGGCTTTGCTGGACGCGCTGCCGCCGGATGCCGACCCTTGCGGCGAATACGGCGAGTTCCACTCCTTCGCCTGGGACGGCCCGATGTTCCTGCGACCGGTGCCGCATGCAGTGGGCGAAACGGTGGAGCGGGACGGCTTTGTCTTTACCGATCTGCTGCCGCTGGACACTCAACGCGGATAGAACCACAGCTCCTTCCGCTTCAGCGGCGTCTCCTTGGGCAACAAGGGATTGGGCAGTTCTATAATGCGCCGCTGCGCCAGGTTCAAGGCCCGCAGGCGAGGCCCGTTGAAGCGCATGAACAACTTGTCGAAGCTACCATCCTTAACGGCGGCTTCCAGGCCCTGAGTCAGAGCCCGGGCCAGCTCCGGCCGGCGCGGCGACACAAAGAAATAAAAGACCGCCGGATAGTGCAACACAATGAAAGGATCCAGTGTCAGGCCCTTGGCGACGTCTGACTCCAGCTCCTGCCCCACCTCGATCACGCTGCGCGGAAAATAGTCGAAGCGCCCCTGGCGCAACATGGCGAACAGCGGCAGATACAGGGGGCTCGCCACCACCGGCAAGCCCGCGTCGCGCAGAATCTGCGTATCCGGCCAATCCTGCCCTTGACCTGCGGTCAACGCCTTCAAATCCGCTAATGTGAAGACCTTCTCAAACAACCGGCCGCGCTTTTGCGATACCAGCGGCACGCGCCAGCCAATCAAGCCCTTGTACAAAGGGATGCGCACCGGCAGGGCCTTCTGTTCGCGCTCGCGGCTGCTCATGCCCCAGAAAAGATCCACGCTGGCATTGCCGTGCGCCATCTGCTCCAGCGCCCTCCCCTGATTCATGTCCAGTGCACTGCTCAGCTCGCAACTGATTTTGACCTCGCTGCACGCCAGTTGCAGCAAGGCCTGCATATAAGGCAGATGCGGGTCTTGCTCTCCGGACACCAGCGCGTAGCGGATCGACAAAGTTTGCCCCAGCGCCGGCAGCGCCAGAACGCACAGCAGCAGCATCAAGATTCGCATCATGCGCGCCCTCCCGAGAACACCCTGTTCATTATGGCCGCCGCGTAGAGCCTGTTCACAATCTCGCGAACTAAAGCGAGACTTTGAGCGCCATCCTACAGCAGACCCAAACCGCCAAGCAAAGCGCCGGCCGACAATAGCCACAGGGGATTGAGCGTAGTGCGCCACGCCGCTAGCGCCACCGCGCCGCACAACAACCAGGCGCCTACGCTGGCATTGGCCGCCTGACTTAACAAACAGGCGCTGGCAGCCACCAGGCCTATGGTCAGCGGCGCCAGCCCGCGCTGGATCGCCCGGGTCAACGGCGCCTGTTGATAGCGCTGCCACCAACGCGCCACGTAAAAACTCAGTACCGACGACGGGCCGCAGATGCCCACCATGCTGACCAGTGCGCCCGGCACCCCGGCCACTTGCCAGCCGATCAGACAGACTACCAGCACATTGGGGCCGGGCGCGGCCTGCGCGATGGCGAACAACGCGGCGAACTCCCGCCCGCTCATCCAGCCCTGTTCCATGACCAGCCGCTGCAACTCGGGAATCAGCACATTGGCGCCGCCCACCGCCACCAGCGACAGCAGGGAGAACCGCCATAACAGCACCAGCAGAATCATGAGTCCTCCTTCGGCCTGTCTCGCCAGGCCAGCCCGATGGCAATGGGGGCCAACAGCGCCAGCGACCACAGCAGGGGCAATTGCAGGACGCCCAGCGCACAGAAGGTCAACGCCGCCACCAGCACGCACCACAGCTTGCGCTCAATGCGCGCCAGCAAGCGCAGCCCCATCGCCGCGATCAGGCCGGCGGCGGCGGAAGCCAAACCATGCAACACATTCTGCACCAGCGGCAGCTGCCGGTAATGGCCGTAGAAGGACGCCAACAACAGTACGATGACCATGGGCGCCAGCAACAAACCGGCGATGGAGGCCAAGGCTCCGCTCACGCCGTGGAAGCGGCTGCCCACCGCCACCGCGACATTGACGATATTGGGCCCCGGCAACACTTGGCCCAGGCCCAGCACCACAGCGAAGTCGGCCTCGCTCAGCCAGCGGCGGCGCAACACCATCATCCGGTGCGCCTGCGGCAATACGCCGCCGAAACCGGTCAGCCCGATAGAGAAAAAGCCGGCGAACAAATCGCGCCGGCTGGGCGCCCGCAAATCCGGTTCCATGCCCTTTCCTCTCTCCAAATCATCCATGCGTTCACGCTACGCCGATGCGCGCCGCAGCTCAAACGAAAATCGCTGACAGGCCCTGTCAATAAAACTCACAGCGCGCCCAAGCGCTCCAGAATGAAGTCTATGAACACACGAAGCTTGGGCAAAGGCTGGCGATCCGGCAGATAAATCAAATGCATGGGCTTGGGCGGCGGCAAACAACCCGGCAACACCTCCACCAGCCGGCCGGAAGCCACATCGTCGCCCAACAGCGCCTCGGCTTGCAGCACGACGCCGCCGCCGGCCAGCGCCACCATGCGCAAGGCCTGACCATGATTGGACTGGAAGCGGCTGGCCCGCCCCCACTCGCCGGCCCCCAGCAACTCCCAGCCATCGTCCTTGCGCCACAGGGAAAAACCCAGGCAATCATGCTCGGCCAGATCTTCCGGCGCGCGCGGCACGCCTTTGCGCGCCAAATAGGCCGGCGCCGCCGCCACCATCATCCGGTAGGGCTGCAGAGGCCGGGCCACCAAGCCCGAATCGGGCAGCCGGCCGATGCGGAAGGCGGCGTCGTAACCGTCGGCCACCAAGTCGACCAGTTCGTTCGACAAAGTCAGGTCCACCGTGATATCCGGATACGCTTGCATGAACTCTGCCAACAAGCCCGCCAGCCGCAGCGAACCAAAGGTCACAGAGGCATTGACGCGCAGCACGCCGCGCGGCGCGCCGCTCATCAACTCGGCGCCGCTTTCCGCCGCGCGAATTTCCGCCAGAATGGACTGGCAGCGTTGAAAGTAATGCAGGCCCAGCTCAGTCAATTGCTGGCGGCGGGTGGTGCGCGCCAGCAAGCGGCCGCCCAGCCGCTGTTCCAGGCTGGCGATATGCTTGCCCACCATGGGTTGGGACAAGCCATGCGCCTCGGCCGCCGCGGTGAAACTGCCTCGCTCCACCACCGCCACGAACAGCTCCATGCTCAAAAGGCGATCCATGCCATTCATAACCTATGGTTTTCAATCTTGTTCATCTTAGCGGATTAATCAATGCTCCGCGCGGGAGCAGAATGAGCGGGTCTTAACACTTGTCCGGGAGATTTCCCATGAAAAAGATTCTCATCGTCGGCGCCCACGGCACTCTGGGCCAGGCCGTCAGCCAGGCGCTGTCCCACCATCAAGTCATCAAAGCGGGCAGCCGCCGCGGTGATGTGCTGGTGGACCTGACCAATGGCGACAGCATCCGCGCGTTATTCGAACGCATCGGCGGGGTGGACGCCATCATCAGCGCCGCCGGCAAGCTGCACTTCGGCCCCTTGGCGGAGATGAACGCCGAACAATTTCGCATCGGCCTCAACGACAAGCTGATGGGCCAGGTGGAGTTGGCGCTGATCGGCCAACACTATCTGAACGCCGGCGGCTCCATCACCCTGACCAGCGGCATCGTCAGCGAACAGCCCATCCGCTTCGGCAGCAACGCCAGCGCCGTGAACTCCGCATTGGAGGGCTTTGTGCGCGGCGCGGCGGCGGAGCTGGACGGCGGACGCCGCATCAATGTGGTCAGCCCCAACGTGTTGCAGGAATCCTGGGAGCAGTACCGGGACTTTTTCCCCGGCTTCGAAGCGGTGCCAGCGGCACGCGCGGCCCTAGCCTATGTCCGCAGCGTGGAAGGCGTGCAGACCGGTCAAACGCTGCGCGTCTGGTAAGCCCCCGCCTCAATCGTAAATCGTCATCAAGCCGGCCATCTCGCGTTTGCCCGCGGCGGACAGACAAGCCGTCTTCAATTTGCCCAGCATGACGGCGTCGCGCGCCAGCTCGCTGCGTTTGGATACGTAGAGCGCCATTGGCTCGTCGCCGTGCACGTATTCGGCCAGATTGGGCAGGCTCTCGCCCATCTGCCTCAGCGCGTGGCCGCAGCCTGGACGCACGCACATCATTGCGTCCAGCCTGCCGGCTTGCAGCATGCGAAACCCCTGCGGCATGTCCGATACCTCCACCGGCGTCGCCCCGCTTTCGGCGACAAAGCCGTCCAGGGTGTGGGTGCCGCGCAGAATGCCCAGGCTGCGCAGGCGGAACCACTGTGGACCTATGGGCGATACTTGGCCGCGACGATGGTAGAGCACGGAAATGCGGATCGACACCGGCCTGCACAACTCCACGGCGAAGCCTGCTCGCTCCGGCGAAGCGGTCACCAGCGCCAGCGCGTTTCGCCCATTTCTCAGCTCCTCTATCGCGCGCGGCAACGGCCGGACATCCTGAGTCAGCGTCAGTCCCGCCTGCTTCGCCACAAACCGGATGAAACGCGGCGCCAGGCCGTCCTGACTAGCGCCGTCGCCCCAGGGCCCAATATCCTGACTGGAGGAGTGGTAGCCGGCCGCCAGCACAGGCAGCGCCAGCCACCCCGCCAACAGTCCCCGCCATCGTTTGGCCATGCCATTCCCCTTGATTGAGACACCACGCCTAGCCTCACTATAGCCCGCAATGGAAAAGCCCCCGCAAGCAAGGCTTGCGGGGGCTTTCCGTCCTTTGAGAACAACCGGCGCGGTCGCTCAGATATCGGCCTCTACCGCATTGCCGTTGGCTTCCATCCAGCTGCGGCGGCTGGACGCTTCCCCTTTGCCCATCAGCATGACGAAAGTGGACAGCGTCTGCTCCAGCTCGCCGGTGCGCACCCGCACTTGGGATAAACGGCGGGTATCTGGATTCATCGTGGTGTCCTTCAACTGCTCCGGGTTCATCTCGCCCAGGCCCTTGAAGCGGGAAATGCTCCAGGCGTTCTCTCGCACGCCTTCGCTGCGCAGCCGGTCAAGGATGGCGGTCATCTCTCCTTCGTCCAAGGCGTACAGCTTGCGCGGCGGACGATGCTTGCCCTGGCCGGGCACGTCCACGCGGAACAGCGGCGGCTGAGCCACATAGATATTGCCGTTCTCGATCAAACGCGGGAAATGGCGGAAGAACAACGTCAGCAAGAGCACCTGGATATGAGACCCGTCCACGTCCGCGTCGGACAGGATGGCGATCTTGCCGTAGCGCTGGCCGGACAAGTCCGGGTGGTCGCTGGGCCCGTGCGGATCCACCCCGATGGCCACCGAAATATCGTGAATCTCGGCATTGGAGAACAGCTGGTCCTTATCGGTTTCCCAGCTATTGAGCACCTTTCCGCGCAGGGGCAAGATGGCCTGGTATTCTTTGTCGCGCGCCAGCTTGGCGGAACCGCCGGCGGAATCGCCCTCCACCAGGAACAGCTCGTTGCGATCGATATCCTCGCTCTCGCAATCGGTCAGCTTGCCGGGCAGCACCGCCACGCCGGAGCCTTTTTTCTTTTCAACCTTCTTCACCGACTTCAGACGCGACTGCGCCTGGCGGATGGCCAGTTCGGCAATCTTCTTGCCGGACTCCACGTTCTGGTTCAGCCACAGCTCCACCGGATCGCGCGCCAGGCCGGAAATCAGCTTCAGCGCGTCGCGGCTGGTCAGCTTGTCCTTGGTCTGCCCCTGAAACTGCGGGTCCAGCACCCGGGCGGACAATACGAAGCGCACTCGGCTCCACACATCCTCCGCCATCAGCTTGACGCCGCGCGGCAATAGGTTGTGGTGATCTATGAAACTCTTTACCGCGTCAAACACGCCGGCACGCAAACCAGCCTCATGAGTGCCGCCCACCGGCGTCGGAATCAAGTTGACGTAGCTCTCGCCGCTGGCGCCGTCCTCGAACCAGGCCATCGCCCACTGTACGCCCTCGCCCTTGGCGAACTGCTCGTGATCGTCGCCGATATACGCCTCTCCGGCAAACAAGGGCGCCACCGGCTCGTCGCCGTTGCACAGCTCGGCCAGATAGCTCTTCAAGCCCTCCGGATATTGCCAGACCTTGACCTCGTCGCCGCTGGGACGCTCCACTACCAGGGTGACCGCCACGCCGGGCAGCAGCACCGCCTTGGCGCGCAGCAGGCGCTCCAGCTCCGGCAAGGAGTAACGCGGGCTTTCAAAATACTTGCCGTCGGGCCAGACCCTGACCCGAGTGCCGCTGGTGCGCGGGCCGCAATCCCCCACCCGAGTCAACGGCTCAATGACGTCGCCGCCGGAAAACACCAGACGGTGCACGCCGCCTTCGCGCTTGACCTCCACCTCCAGCCGGGTAGACAGCGCATTGGTTACCGACACGCCAACCCCGTGCAGGCCCCCGGAAAAAGCGTAGGCGCCGCCGTCTTTCTTGTTGAACTTGCCGCCCGCGTGCAACCGGGTGAACACCAGTTCCACCACCGACACGCCTTCTTGCGGATGCAGGCCCACCGGAATGCCGCGGCCGTCGTCCTCCACCGACAAGGAGCCGTCCTGATGCACCGTCACCGCGATCTTGCGCGCGAAGCCCCCCAAGGCCTCATCAGCGGCGTTGTCTATCACTTCCTGGCAAATATGGGTGGGATCGGTGGTGCGGGTGTACATCCCCGGCCGTTCCTTGACCGGCTCCAAGCCTTTCAGCACCCGTACCGACGACTCATCGTATTGTTGCGTCATGTTTGAATCTTGTTGCTCAGCAAATTACGCCAAACGCCGCGGCCAACGGCCACGGCGCAAAAAAAGACAGCGGGCCATGCCCGCCGTGTCGCTTCGAGGCGCGCGGACGGCGCCGCGTCAATGCGGCTCCTGAGCGCGGCCAAGGCGAGCCAGATAGGCCTCCCGGCTTTCCACTCCGCGCAGGAAGCGCGACAGCTCGGCCAACGCGCGCTCGTACACCTCGCGCTTGAACTCGATCACCGCGTCCACCGGCGCCCAGTATTCGTTCCAGCGCCAGCCGTCAAACTCGGGGTGGCTGCTGGCGCGCAGGCAAACGTCGCACTCGCGCCCCACCAGCTTCAGCAGAAACCAAATCTGCTTCTGCCCCTTGTAACTGCCGCGCCACTCCCGGCGCACCCAGTTGGTCGGCACCTCGTAACGCATCCAGTCGCGGGTGCGTCCCAGTATTTTCACATGTTGCGGCAGCAAACCCACCTCTTCCAGCAGCTCGCGATACATCGCGGCTTCCGGACTCTCGCCTGGCTTGATCCCGCCTTGCGGAAACTGCCAGGAATGCTCCCGCACTCGCTTGCCCCAGAACACCTCATTTTTACCGTTGATGAGGATGATTCCGACATTGGGGCGGTATCCGTCCCGGTCCAGCATTGGAAAACCTGCAATTCATCTAGTTGAACGAATTTTTGCACATTTCGCCCCGCCTTGCCATGGACTCTATCGCCAGCCTCGCAAAGGTTCGACTTCGTCCGGAACTGCGCTGGCGCAAGGATTGCTCAGGCGCGGACTCCCCCAAGAGGCGAAAACGATGCTACGATTCCACGATTAAACGTCAAACCCAACGCTTACATGGCATTTCTGCTAAAAAGATCGTTGCTGGCTCAGCTTCCCAAGCTGCGCATGCAAGCCGACGCCATCACCACCCTGCACCAGACCGCCGACTTCCGCCTTTGCCTGCTGGAAGCGATCGCGCAGGCCCGGCACCGCATCTATATCGCCGCGCTCTATCTGGAGCATGACGAAGCCGGCCAGGAAGTGCTGGACGCGCTGTTCGCCGCCAAACAGCGGCAACCGCAGCTGGATATCCGCGTCATGGTGGACTGGCACCGCGCCCAGCGCGGGCGCATCGGAGAAAGCCAGGACAGCTGCAACGCCGCCTGGTATCGGGCTCAGGCGCTACGGCACAACGTTGACGTGCCCATTTACGGCATCCCGGTGCAAACCCGCGAGCTGTTTGGCGTGCTGCATCTTAAAGGGCTGATCATTGACGACCAGGTGCTGTACAGCGGCGCCAGCATCAACAATGTCTACTTGCACAAATTGGATAAGTACCGCTTCGACCGCTACCACCTGATTCGCAATCAGGCGCTGGCGGATGTGATGTCCAGCTATATGCACGAGCAGTTCTTCAACGACCCCGCGGTATTCCGGCTGGACAAACCGGCGCCGGCCACCCGCAGCATACGCAAGGAAATCCGCGCCTTCCGCGATAAGATCAGCCATAGCCAATACCGGATTGAAAACCCGACAGGCGCGGAAGACGGACTGGCCATCAGCCCGATTGTCGGCATCGGCAAAGGGAATATGCTCAACCGGGTGATTCTGGAACTGGTTGCAAACACCCGCAATTCGCTGTTCATCTGCACACCCTATTTCAATTTTCCGCGGCCGGTGGTGCTCGCCATCAGCAAGGCGCTGCGCCGCGGCGTGCAAATCGACATCGTCGTCGGCGACAAAACCGCCAATGACTTCTACATTCCGCCCAGCGAGCCCTTCCGCGTCATCGGCGCGCTGCCCTATCTCTACGAAATGAACTTGCGCCGCTTCGCCAAGCGCCAACGCCACTACATCGGCATCGGCCAGCTGCGGGTGCATCAGTGGAAAGACGGCGACAACACCTATCACCTCAAAGGCATGTTCAGCGACCAGCGCTACATGCTGCTGACCGGCAACAATCTCAATCCGCGCGCCTTCCGCCTGGACATGGAGAATGCGTTGCTGATCAGCGACCCCAACGCCGAACTCAAGCACCAGAACCAGCAAGAGCAGGAAAACATCTTGCGTCACAGCCGGCAGTTGCTGCATTACCGCGAACTGGAAGACGTTCGAACCTATCCCGAACAAATCAAAAAACTATTGACCCGCCTGAGCCGCGTGCGCATCGACCGCATGCTCAACCTGATGCTGTAAACGCTCTTAGAACCTGTTTACGATCTGCTGCGCGTCGGCGATACCGCGTTGAAAACCGCTTCGAAATGCTCATGTACCGTGTGTACACTCCGCTTTCTCAGCTGTTTTCGCCTTGCCTCACCTTGGCTCGCGAGATCGTAAACACGTTCTTAAGCCCCCCGCGCGACGGCGGAGAAAACGGGAGGCGCAAAAGCGCATCAGCGTTTCGAAACCGCCGCGTCCCGAATAGGCTCTAAACGTCCCCGCCATTTCCGCCCGCATCGGCCCATATGCTAAAAAGATGAAAGCGCTTAGCAAAACATGGAGCCCGAGATGTCGGCCATCAAGATCAACACCCAAAACCTGAGCATCAGCCACGAGCTGTCGGAAAAGTGGCAGCAGGTGCTGGATCTGCTGGCCAAGATCGTAGACATCCCCGCCGCGCTGATCATGCAGAAGCAGGCGCCTAGCATCAAAGTCTTCCTCTCCAGCCATAGCCAAGGCAACCCGTACGAAGAAAACGAACTGGCCGACCTCGACACCGGCCTGTATTGCGAAACCGTGATGAGCAGCCGCAAGGAACTGTTGGTGCCCAACGCCTTGAAAGACCCCGGCTGGGATCACAACCCCGACATCAAGCTGGGCATGATCTCTTATCTGGGCATGCCGCTTATCTGGCCCAATCAGGATATCTTCGGCACCATCTGCGTGCTGGACCGCGTGGAAAATCCCTACAGCCCAACCCACAAGCAATTGCTCAGCCAGTTCCGCTCCATGGTGGAGCGCGACCTGCATCAGGTTTACCACGACATGGCCAGGGAACAAGAGGATGCCATTCTGCGCGCGGACGAGGCCGAACGCGTTAGGCGGGAATTCGAATCGCTGCGAGCCGGAGAGCGGAAAGCGTTACAGGCTTTGCGCGAAAGCGAGGAACGCTGGCACTTCGCACTGGAAGGCGCCGGCGACGGCGTATGGGATTGGGACATCGCCGGCGACGCCGTCTTTCTCTCCCCCCGCTGTCGGCAACTGCTGGGACTGGACGATAAAGACACCGGCGCGTTCAAGCTCTGGCACACCGGCATCCACCCCGACGACCTGCCGACGGTAAAGGCCGACATCACAGCCTATCGGCGCCAAGCAGAAGGCTCATTCACCTCGGAGCACCGTTTCCGCACACAGAACGGCTGGATCTGGCTGTTGAGCCGCGGCATGGTGGTGAGCCGCGACGAGCAGGGGCGGCCGTCGCGCATGATAGGCACCTACTCCGACATCAGCCAGCGCAAGCACGCGGAATCCGAGCTGCAACAGCTCAATAGTCACTTGGAAGACCGCGTCGCCAAGCGAAGCGCCGAGCTCAAACAGGCCATGCAGCAGATCAGCATTGCGGAAAAACAGACGGCGCTCGCCCGCATGGTCGCCGGCATGGCGCATGAATTGAACACGCCGATAGGAAATATTCTGCTTAGCGCTTCCGTATTGCACGCGGACCTCACGTCCATCATCCACGCAGACGAAGCCAAGCAACTCTCGCGCGGCAATCTGCAAGCCTTTCTGCGCAAGGCGGTCGAAACCAGCGAATTGTTGCAAAGAAACAGCGAGCTGGCCGGGGATCTGATCGGCCGCTTCAAGCTGATTGCCTCCGATCAACTCAACCAACCCAAGCGCGCGTTCAAGCCCGCTCAAACCATTGCCCAATTGACCCGCGCCCTGCTTCCGCCGGAGCACTATCCCGATATCCAGCTAACACTGGACGCGCCTCATGATCTACAGATCGAGAATTATCCGGGCGCTTTGGAACAGCTGCTGTCCCACCTCATCGCCAACAGTCTTGCCCACGGCTTCGACGGGCACGACCACGGCCGCATAGACATCCAGTTGCAAGCGCAGCAAGAAACGCTGCTGTTGCGCTATTCAGACGACGGCAAAGGTATTGCGCCAGAGCTGCAACACAAGGTTTTCGACCCCTTCTTCACCACGCAAATGGGACAGAGCGGCGTGGGACTGGGACTCGCCATGGTGCACAACATCGTGCACACCATACTGAAAGGCGAGATTCGGCTAGACAGCGCACCGGGACAAGGCGCCAGCTTCACCATCCGCTTCCCTCCCAACCAACACTGAGCCGCAAGGCGGACCGTCCCAGACGCGCGAAAGCCTCCCATGGGGAGGCTTGGCAAGGTCTGAACACCAATGCAAAAGCCCAGCTCGTCTGAGCTGGGCTTCGCAATCGGGCGTCTGGCGGTGTCCTACTTTCACATGGCGAATGCCACACTATCATCGGCGCTAAGGCGTTTCACGGTCCTGTTCGGGATGGGAAGGCGTGGGACCACCTCGCTATGGCCACCAGACATAAACTGGTACAAACTAGAAGAAGCCTAGGCTGATCTTTGATCAGCCCACATATATTCGGTATTCAATTGTGTCGCACACCCACATCTCGTCGCTCAGTCTCCCAAGCCACTCAAATGATAGGATCAAGCCTCACGAGCAATTAGTATCGGTTAGCTTAACGCCTCACAGCGCTTCCACACCCGACCTATCAACGTCCTGGTCTCGAACGACTCTTCAGGAGGGTCAAGCCCTCAGGGAAGTCTCATCTTCAGGCGAGTTTCCCGCTTAGATGCTTTCAGCGGTTATCTCTTCCGCACTTAGCTACCCGGCAATGCGACTGGCGTCACAACCGGTACACCAGAGGTGCGTCCACTCCGGTCCTCTCGTACTAGGAGCAGCCCCCGTCAAACTTCCAACGCCCACTGCAGATAGGGACCAAACTGTCTCACGACGTTTTGAACCCAGCTCACGTACCACTTTAAATGGCGAACAGCCATACCCTTGGGACCGGCTACAGCCCCAGGATGTGATGAGCCGACATCGAGGTGCCAAACACCGCCGTCGATGTGAACTCTTGGGCGGTATCAGCCTGTTATCCCCGGAGTACCTTTTATCCGTTGAGCGATGGCCCTTCCATTCAGAACCACCGGATCACTATGTCCTGCTTTCGCACCTGCTCGACTTGTCGGTCTCGCAGTTAAGCTACCTTTTGCCATTGCACTATCAGCACGATTTCCGACCGTACCTAGGTAACCTTCGAACTCCTCCGTTACACTTTGGGAGGAGACCGCCCCAGTCAAACTGCCTACCATGCACTGTCCCCAATCCGGATCACGGACCAAGGTTAGAACCTCAAACACACCAGGGTGGTATTTCAAGGACGGCTCCATGAGAACTAGCGTTCCCACTTCATAGCCTCCCACCTATCCTACACAAGTCTGTTCAAAGTCCAATGCAAAGCTACAGTAAAGGTTCACGGGGTCTTTCCGTCTAGCAGCGGGGAGATTGCATCTTCACAAACACTTCAACTTCGCTGAGTCTCAGGAGGAGACAGTGTGGCCATCGTTACGCCATTCGTGCGGGTCGGAACTTACCCGACAAGGAATTTCGCTACCTTAGGACCGTTATAGTTACGGCCGCCGTTTACTGGGGCTTCGATCAAGAGCTTGCACCCCATCACTTAACCTTCCAGCACCGGGCAGGCGTCACACCGTATACGTCCACTTTCGTGTTGGCACAGTGCTGTGTTTTTGTTAAACAGTCGCAGCCACCGATTCTCTGCGACCTCTCAAAGCTCCTCCCGCAGGGGATTCACTCTAAGAGGCATACCTTCTCCCGAAGTTACGGTATCAATTTGCCGAGTTCCTTCTCCTGAGTTCTCTCAAGCGCCTTAGAATTCTCATCCTGCCCACCTGTGTCGGTTTGCGGTACGGTTCTTATGCAGCTGAAGCTTAGTGGCTTTTCCTGGAAGCGTGGTATCAGTCACTTCAGGTCCGTAGACCCTCGTCATCACGTCTCGGCCTTAAGGGAAGGCGGATTTGCCTACCTCCCCAGCCTACCGGCTTAAACAGACTATTCCAACAGTCTGATGACCTAACCTTCTCCGTCCCCACATCGCACTGCATAAAAGTACGGGAATTTTAACCCGTTTCCCATCGACTACGCTTTTCAGCCTCGCCTTAGGGGCCGACTCACCCTACGCCGATGAACGTTGCGTAGGAAACCTTGGGCTTTCGGCGAGCGGGCTTTTCACCCGCTTTATCGCTACTCATGTCAGCATTCGCACTTCTGATATCTCCAGCATCCCTTACGAGACACCTTCTCAGACCTACAGAACGCTCCCCTACCATCTGCACTTACGTGCAAATCCGCAGCTTCGGTTATCAGTTTGAGCCCCGTTACATCTTCCGCGCAGGACGACTCGACCAGTGAGCTATTACGCTTTCTTTAAATGATGGCTGCTTCTAAGCCAACATCCTGGCTGTCTAGGCCTTCCCACTTCGTTTACCACTTAACTGATCATTTGGGACCTTAGCTGGCGGTCTGGGTTGTTTCCCTCTTGACGATGGACGTTAGCACCCACCGTCTGTCTCCCATGCTCGCACTTTCCGGTATTCAGAGTTTGCCATGGTTTGGTAAATCGCAATGACCCCCTAGCCATAACAGTGCTTTACCCCCGGAAGTGATACATGAGGCACTACCTAAATAGTTTTCGGGGAGAACCAGCTATCTCCGAGTTTGTTTAGCCTTTCACCCCTATCCACAGCTCATCCCCTAGTTTTGCAACACTAGTGGGTTCGGACCTCCAGTGCGTGTTACCGCACCTTCATCCTGGCCATGGATAGATCACTCGGTTTCGGGTCTACGCCCAGCAACTAAATCGCCCTATTCGGACTCGGTTTCCCTACGCCTCCCCTATTCGGTTAAGCTCGCTACTGAACGTAAGTCGCTGACCCATTATACAAAAGGTACGCAGTCACGGAACAAGTCCGCTCCCACTGTTTGTATGCATCCGGTTTCAGGTTCTATTTCACTCCCCTCCCGGGGTTCTTTTCGCCTTTCCCTCACGGTACTGGTTCACTATCGGTCGATCATGAGTATTTAGCCTTGGAGGATGGTCCCCCCATCTTCAGACAGGATTTCTCGTGTCCCGCCCTACTTATCGTACGCCTAGTCCTTGGAATGCGTTTTCGTGTACGGGGCTATCACCCACTATGGCAGTCCTTTCCATGAACCTTCCACTAACACAATCCATAACACGTACAGGCTCTTCCGCGTTCGCTCGCCACTACTAACGGAATCTCGGTTGATTTCTTTTCCTGCAGCTACTTAGATGTTTCAGTTCGCTGCGTTCGCCTCCTCGTGCCTATGTATTCAGCACGGGATCTCCTTGCGGAGGGGTTTCCCCATTCGGACATCGCGGGATCAAAGCTCTATTGCCAGCTCCCCCGCGCTTTTCGCAGGCTTACACGTCCTTCTTCGCCTATGATCGCCAAGGCATCCACCAGATGCACTTAGTCGCTTGACCCTATCATTTCAGTAACCTGGATCACTAAAACAACAAGTTGTGTTTGTGCGACGACTACACCGCCCCTTTTGATATGGCGACGTAGCCTAGATACAATCAAATACCCAAGATGACGATCCAGCCAATGAAGACTTAACTCCATCGTCTTTCTCGCCGTCTTTATATATTCGGCTTCTTCAGTTTGTTAAAGATCGGGCGTTAAAAATACAACGCAAACACAACCAAGCTGTTTTGCAAACTCGCTTGTGTTTGAGTTGTGGTGGAGGATGACGGGATCGAACCGACGACCCCCTGCTTGCAAAGCAGGTGCTCTCCCAACTGAGCTAATCCCCCTCTTTTTGCCTTATGCAGCGTTGCTCAACAACTCATGTACAATTGTACATTTCGCTATTTCGCGCCTTGCCTAAGCCAAAAATTACGTATCGCTACGCAAATTCTTGGTGGGTCTGGTTGGACTCGAACCAACGACCCCCGCCTTATCAAGACGGTGCTCTAACCAGCTGAGCTACAAACCCATTTCTCGGTCAGCCATCGCTGGCTGACACGCCCTTAACTACAAATAACCGATAGGCTGTAAGTACTCGATCAACAACCTTCTCTAGAAAGGAGGTGATCCAGCCGCAGGTTCCCCTACGGCTACCTTGTTACGACTTCACCCCAGTCATGAATCCCACCGTGGTAAGCGGCCTCCTTACGGTTAGCCTACCCACTTCTGGTGAAACTCACTCCCATGGTGTGACGGGCGGTGTGTACAAGACCCGGGAACGTATTCACCGCAGCATGCTGATCTGCGATTACTAGCGATTCCGACTTCACGCACTCGAGTTGCAGAGTGCGATCCGGACTACGATCGGTTTTATGAGATTGGCTCCACCTCGCGGCTTCGCGACCCTCTGTACCGACCATTGTATGACGTGTGAAGCCCTGGTCATAAGGGCCATGAGGACTTGACGTCATCCCCACCTTCCTCCGGTTTGTCACCGGCAGTCCCATTAGAGTGCCCAACTTAATGATGGCAACTAATGGCAAGGGTTGCGCTCGTTGCGGGACTTAACCCAACATCTCACGACACGAGCTGACGACAGCCATGCAGCACCTGTGTTAACGCTCCCTTTCGGGCACCGCCACATCTCTGCAGCGTTCGTTACATGTCAAGACCAGGTAAGGTTTTTCGCGTTGCATCGAATTAATCCACATCATCCACCGCTTGTGCGGGTCCCCGTCAATTCCTTTGAGTTTTAACCTTGCGGCCGTACTCCCCAGGCGGTCAACTTCTCGCGTTAGCTTCGCTACCAAGGATTCAAACCCCCAACAGCTAGTTGACATCGTTTAGGGCGTGGACTACCAGGGTATCTAATCCTGTTTGCTCCCCACGCTTTCGTGCATGAGCGTCAGTGTCATCCCAGGGGGCTGCCTTCGCCATCGGTATTCCTCCGCATCTCTACGCATTTCACTGCTACACGCGGAATTCTACCCCCCTCTGACGCACTCTAGTCGTGCAGTCTCCAATGCCGTTCCCAGGTTAAGCCCGGGGCTTTCACATCAGACTTGCACAACCGCCTGCGCACGCTTTACGCCCAGTAATTCCGATTAACGCTTGCACCCTACGTATTACCGCGGCTGCTGGCACGTAGTTAGCCGGTGCTTATTCTTCCGGTACTCTCAGCCCCAGTAGGTATTAACCACTGGGATTTGCTCCCGGACAAAAGTCCTTTACAACCCGAAGGCCTTCTTCAGACACGCGGCATGGCTGGATCAGGCTTGCGCCCATTGTCCAAAATTCCCCACTGCTGCCTCCCGTAGGAGTCTGGGCCGTGTCTCAGTCCCAGTGTGGCGGATCATCCTCTCAGACCCGCTACTGATCGTTGCCTTGGTGAGCCTTTACCCCACCAACTAGCTAATCAGACATCGGCTGCTCGTATAACGTGAGGCCTTACGGTCCCCCACTTTCCCCCTCAGGGCGTATGCGGTATTAATCCGGCTTTCGCCGAGCTATCCCCCATTACACGGTACATTCCGATGCATTACTCACCCGTTCGCCACTCGTCAGCGGTGCAAGCACCCTGTTACCGTTCGACTTGCATGTGTAAAGCATGCCGCCAGCGTTCAATCTGAGCCAGGATCAAACTCTTCAGTTCAATTCCAAGCAAATTTTCTGGCACGCAAGATCAAAGAAACATCGAGACATTTCTCGTCTTGCAGTGCAAGTGTTTGGTCATCGACCGAGCACTTACACCTATCGGTTATTCGTTCTGTTAAAGATCGGTGCAGATCGCTGCGTTTCGTTTCCGTCGCTGCGTTGTCTGCTGAGGAGGCGAACTATACGTCACGCCCCTAAACCCGTCAACACCTTTTGCGACAAAAATCTCAACAACGGCGGGCCGCGCAGGGCAAACCCTTGATGCGGCAACGGATATCCATAAAGGGTATTTGCCAACCCCCGCCCCATGTCCCGACTATCCATGAAAAACGGGCCGGCGAAACGCCGGCCCCTTGTTGGATATACGTGCTTCCTCTAGTTTTTCACGCTCTCCGCCGGCTTTAGGTAAGGCAAGAAAGCATTGACCACTTCAGGATCATCCGGCTTGGTCCGCGTGCCTATGCTGACAACCTTGCTTGCGCCGGGCAGGATCAAATACTTGTGGAAGTTCCATACCGGAGCGTCGTCGGTGGCCTTGATCAAGGCTTTGAAGAACGGCTGCGCATCGGCGCCGCGCACATGCCCTTTTACAGCCATCGGAAAGGTCACGCCATAATTGGCTTCGCAGAACGCGCCGATCTCCTTATCGCTGTCCAGTTCCTGAAAGAAGTCGTTGCTGGGAAAGCCGACCACCATCAGACCGCGCTGCCCATAGGTTTGATACAACGATTGCAGTTGCTTGAACTGCGGCGTGAAGCCGCAGTGGCTGGCGGTATTGACCACCAGCAGCGGCCGATCCGCGTATTGGCATAGATTAATCTGGCCGCCCATCAGGCCCGGCACGGTGTAGTTCAACAAAGCCGGGCAAGCCGCCAGCACCGCCTGACTGCAAAAAATCAGCATTGCGCCCCATCGTTTCATTCGCGTCTCCTCGCTGCGCCATGTATTGATGGCAGACAAAATGATAAGGCAATGCTTGAAGCATTGCCTTATCTATTGTCCCGAGCACCGCATGCGGGCGTCTGCTGTCATTCCTGCTGGCTGGCGATGTCGGCCCGCACCTTGTCCATATCCAGTTCCCGCAGACCTTGAATCAACTGCTCAAACTGAGCGGCCATCATCGCCCCAGCCTGGTTGAATACCATGATGCCATCCTTGATGGCGATCAGCGTGGGTATGGAGCGGATATTGAAGTGGGCGGCCAGATCTCGCTCGTCTTCAGTATTGATCTTGCCGAACACGATGTCGGCGTGCTTTTCCGATGCGGCTTCAAAAGTGGGACCGAACATTTTGCACGGACCGCACCACGGCGCCCAAAAGTCGAGAATGACCAAGCCTTCCTCTTTCATATGGGCGTTGAAGTTGTCGGCGCTGAGGTTGATGTAAGCCATGGGGGTGTCTTTCGCTGTCTGAAGCGCCCGCCAACGGCGGGCTGTTGCAGCAAAGATAGGTACGCGCCCGCGGCATTGCAAGGCTATCGCCCAGTTGAATTTATCAATCCAGACGATAGCCGCTGTCGCCGCGATGCTTAGCCTATGAAGGGCAGCGCGAGGTAGAGCTTGATCACGATGGCGTTGACGATGTCAATGAAGAAGGCGCCAACCATGGGCACGACCAGGAAGGCCAGGTGCGAGGGGCCGAAGCGTTCGGTCACCGCCTGCATATTGGCGATGGCGGTGGGCGTGGCGCCCAGGCCGAAGCCGCAGTGGCCGGCGGCCAGCACCGCCGCGTCATAATTGCGCCCCATCACCCGGAAGGTGACGAAAATCGCATACATCGCCATCGCCGCGGTTTGCGCCAGCAGTAGCACGAAGATGGGCAGCGCCAAGGCCGCTAAATCCCACAAACGCAGGGACATCAAGGCTAGCGCCAGGAACAGCGACAGGCTGACGTTGCCCAGCACCGATACTTCGCGCTCGAAGATTTGATACCAGCCCAAAGCCGCTAGCCCGTTGCTGATCAACACGCCGACAAACAGCACGCAGACGAAGGTGGGCAATTCCAGCGGCGTGCCTTTAAGCAGGCCGCCGAGAAAGGTGCCGCCCAACAGACAGACGGCGATCAGCGCCAGCGTCTCGATAAAGGAATGCGGAGTGATCAGACGTTGTGCGTCCGGCTGTTCGAAAGCCAGCGGCGGATCGTCGGCATTGTGCTCGGCGCCCGGGGCTTTGACTTTTTTGACCAGAAAACGCGCCACCGGGCCGCCGATTAGGCCGCCCAGCACCAACCCGAAAGTGGCGCAAGCCAGCGCCAGTTCCGACGCGGAGGCCAAACCGTACTTGGATGCAAAGGTGCCTCCCCAGGCCGCGCCGGTGCCATGGCCGCCGGACAAGGTAATGGAGCCGGCCAGCAGGCCCATCAATGGATCCAGGCCCAGCAGGCTGGCCAGAGCGATGCCAAGTGTGTTCTGCACCAGCAGCAGGCCAACCACCACCGCCAGGAAAACGCCAACTGTCTTGCCGCCCTGCCTCAGGCTTTTCAAATTGGCATTGAGGCCGATGGAAGCGAAGAAGGCCAGCATGAGCGGGGTTTGCAGCGAAGCGTCGAAGCGAACCTCGTTACCGGTCAGTTGACGGAACAGCAACAGCAGGGCGGCAATCAGCAAGCCGCCAACTACCGGCTCGGGGATATTGTAGGTGCGCAGCGCGCCGACATGCGCCACTAGTTTGCGCCCGAGCAGCAAAACCAGCGACGCGGCCACCAAGGTGCCGTAGAAATCCAGTTGAATCATCGAGTCTCCCTATTGTTTGATGAGCGAAGGCGCGCTTGATTCAGACTAGCAGCTGTCGGAATGTTGTCGCGCCCTGCAATACGATAGGCAACCCGGGGATAAAGTTCGGCCCCTAATTAATAGAGGCCTTATAGAGTGAATATCAACCGCTAGTCGCGACGAATCCGCCAGCATTGATGAATGGCGCGGTTGCGGAAGTCTTCCGGCACCGATTGCGCGCTGATGTCGCTGATGAGGTAATCGTCGGACAGTCTCTCGTCCAACTTGAAGCTGCGGAGATTATTGGAGAAGTACAAGGTGCCGCCCGGAGCCAGCAGCGCCATTGCGTAGTCAATCAGCCAGACATGGTCGCGCTGCACGTCCAGAATGTCGCGCATCTTCTTGGAGTTGGAGAAGGTAGGCGGGTCCATAACGATCAGATCAAACTGCTTGCCGGCATCCACGGCGTCTTCCAGGTACTGAAACACATCCGCCCGCACCAGTTCGTGCCGGGCAAGGTCCAGGCCATTGAGTTCGAAGTTACGGCGCGACCAATCCTGATAGGTATTGGACATGTCCACGGTTTCGGAGCGGATCGCGCCGCCGCAGGCTGCGTAGACAGTGAAGCTTCCGGTGTAGGCGAACAGATTGAGGAAACGCTTGCCGGCGGCTTCTTCCCTCACCCGCTTGCGGGTGTTGCGATGGTCCAGGAACAGGCCGGTATCCAAGTAGGCTTCGAGATTAACAATAAAGCGCTGACCGAACTCGTTGACGATAAAGTCGCAGCCCTGTTGCCCCGCTTTCTCATACTGGCTCACGCCTTTCTGGCGACGACGGTTCTTTAGCGTCACCGCCTCATGCGCAAGGCCCGTCACCGCGCACAGGCTGTCCACCACCGCGTTGATCCATTCGCGGTAAGCGTCGTCCTCCATCTCCCACCCCGTGTCGTACTCCTGCAGGTGGATGCGCTCGCCGTACACGTCCACCGCGAACGGGAACTGCGGCACGTCCTTGTCGTAGACTCGCCAGGCGTCCAGCCCCTGGCGACGCGCCCATTTGGCGTAGTGCTTGAAATTCTTAGCCAGGCGATTGGCGAATGGGCTGACGTCCAGCATGAGTCCTCGATATTGGCGATGGGCAAAACACAAAACAAACGCGCCGCTGACTGCAGGCGGCGCGCGAACGGATATCCA
This sequence comes from Chromobacterium sp. Rain0013, assembly GCF_015291765.1. NCBI lineage: Bacteria > Pseudomonadati > Pseudomonadota > Betaproteobacteria > Neisseriales > Chromobacteriaceae > Chromobacterium > Chromobacterium sp. Rain0013. Next base: position 1,782,269 of record NZ_CP031514.1, on the reverse strand, counting down.
ATTCTATTACAGCCGCGGCTATTCGGACGAATACATCTCGATCAGCTTGCTGTAAACCGGTTCCGGCAAGTATTGGCGAATCACGCTTTCCCAGCCCCTCGGCCCCACCAGGCCCTTGACCATCGTGGACGACACTTCGGCGTACTCACGCGGCGGCAGCAGGAAAATAGTGGTGATGTCCGGGTGCAGATCGGAATTGATATAGCGCATGGTGCGCTCGTATTCATAATCGCTGGCGGTGCGGATGCCGCGGATGATGTAGTTTGCGCCTATGCTTTGCGCGTAATTAACCAGAAACTGATTCTCGAACACATCCACCCGCAGCTTGCTGAAGCCGCCAGTGACGGCGCGCAACAAAGCCACTCGTTCCTCGACACTGAAGGTACAGTGTTTTTCCGGGTTCACTCCGACCGCTACGATCAATTCGTCAAACAGCTCCACCGCTTCACGAATCATCCAGAGGTGACCATTGGTCACCGGGTCGAAGCTGCCCGCGTACACGGCTCGCTTCAATTCTCGTTTTCCTTTGACTGTATGATGTGCCATGGCGAATGTATCGTGGTCGTTGGGGGCGGGTAAAGCAATTTTTGTGCATTGCGCAAAATGTTTCGCTTCCACCTGGACTATCCGCGGCAGAATCTGTCCATTTCACTCATTATCGGCAAAGCACCGCCAAAAAAAAGCAGGCCGCGCATGGCGGCCCGCTTACGGTCAAATCCTACCCAATCAGGCGTTGATCTCCTCGGCGCGATGACAAGCGATCATGCGCTGATCCAGTTCGCGTAATTCCGGCACCTCCTCCGCGCAACGCTGATTCGCGTGGGGGCAGCGCTTGTGGAAGGCGCAGCCCGACGGCGGCTTCAAGGGGCTGGGCAGCTCGCCCTCGATCTTGATCTTGATACGACGCTGCTCCGGGTGGATGGACGGCGTCGCCGACAACAAAGCCTGGGTATAAGGATGCAGCGGCCGCTCATAGACACGGTTCTTTTCCCCCACCTCCACCGCGCGCCCCAAATACATCACCATCAAGTCGTCGGCCACATGCTCAACCACCGACAGGTTGTGAGAGATGAACACATAGGCGGTTTTGAACTCGTCCTGCAGATCCATGAACAGATTGAGCACCTGGGCCTGGATAGACACATCCAGCGCCGAGGTAGGCTCGTCCGCCACAACGATCTTGGGGTTCAGCATCATTGCGCGGGCAATGGCGATGCGCTGACGCTGACCGCCGGAGAACATATGCGGATAGCGGAAAAAGTGCTCCGGCCGCAAACCAACCCGCTGCATCATGCCGCGCACCTTTTCTTCGCGCTCCTTGGCGCTCAGCGAGGTGTTGATCAGCAAGGGCTCGGCCAGCTGACTACCGATTTTCTGGCGCGGATTCAAGGACGCGTACGGGTTTTGGAACACCATCTGCACCTTGGTGCGCATGGCTTTCAATTCGGCCTTGCCGGCCTGGGCCGCATCCTGGCCGTCCAGCAGCAGAGAGCCCGAGGTCGGCGCTTCGATCAGCGTCAGCTGCCGCGCCAGGGTGCTCTTGCCGCAGCCGGACTCGCCCACCACCGCCAAGGTCTTGCCGGCCCGCAGTTCGAAGGAGACGCCGTTGAGCGCCTTGACTTGCGCCGAGGGCTTGAGAAAGCCTTGGGACACGTCGTAGTAGCGGGTCAGATCCCGCGCTTGCAATACGGTGCTCATTTCGCCTCCTTGTCCAGCAACGGGTAGTGGCAGCGCACGGCGCCGCCCTCCACCGGGGTCAGGCCTGGACGCTGGGTCCGGCAGTTGTCCTTGACATAGGGGCAACGCGGCGACAACAGGCAGCCGCCGGGGCGGTCATACTGCCCCGGCACAATGCCGGGCAAGGTGTTCAGGCGATGCGCGCCTTTGCTGTGTTCCGGAATCGACGACAGCAGCGCTTCGGTGTACGGATGAGCGGGATGATTGAACACGCCCGGCACCGCGCCCATTTCAGCCACCTGGCCGGCATACATCACCGCCAGCCGGTGCGCCACTTCGGCCACCACCGCCAGATCGTGGGTGATCATGATCAAGGCCATGTTCTGGCTCTTTTGCAAGCTGACCAGCAGCTCCATGATCTGCGCCTGGATGGTCACGTCCAAAGCCGTGGTCGGCTCGTCGGCGATCAAGAGCTTGGGGCTACAGGCGATGGCCATCGCAATCACCACCCGCTGGCTCATGCCGCCGGACAACTGATGCGGATAGGCGTTGAGCCGCGAGGCCGGCGCCGGAATCTCCACCAGTTCCATCAGTTCCAGCGCGCGCCGCTTCAGGGCCCCGCCGCGCAGGCCTTGATGCAGCTTCAGCACTTCCATGATCTGGTAGCCGACGGTGTAGCTGGGGTTCAGCGAGGTCATCGGGTCCTGGAAGATCATGGCGATATCCTTGCCGACGATCTTGCGGCGTTCGCGCGCGGAGATGGTCAGCAGGTTCTTGCCGTCGAAGCTCAGTTCATCGGCCACGATGCGCCCCTGACCTTCCAGCAGCCCCATCATCGCCATCATGGTGACCGACTTGCCGGAACCGGATTCGCCGACGATGCCGACGATTTCGCCCTGATTCACCGTCAGGTCCAGCCCTTCCACCGCGCGGAAGGGATTCTTTTCCGAACCGAACTCCACCGAGAGGTTCTTGATTTGCAGCAAACTCATTTCCATCCCCTCAAGCCGCGCGCTTCAGTTTCGGGTCCAGCGCGTCGCGCAGGCCGTCTCCCATCAAATTGATGGCGAGCACCGACAGCAAAATGGTCAGGCCGGGCAAGGTGACCACCCACCAGGCGCTTTCAATGTAATCGCGGGCCGATGCCAGCATGGTGCCCCACTCTGGAGTCGGCGGCTGCACGCCCAGGCCGAGAAAACCCAGCGCGGCGATTTCCAGGATGGCCGAGGAAAAGCTCATCGTTGCGTGCACGATCAAAGGCGCCATGCAGTTGGGCAACACGGTGACGAACATCAGCCGCGGCAGGCCCGCGCCGGCCACGCGCGAGGCCGTAACGTAGTCGCGGTTCAGTTCGGTCATCGCCGACGCGCGAGTCAGCCGCACATAGGCCGGCAAGGCCACGGTGGCGATGGCTATCATCGCGTTCATCAGGCCGGGTCCGAGAATGGCCATGATGGCCACCGCCAGCAGCAGCGAGGGCAAGGCCATCATGATGTCCATCAGCCGCATGATCGCGCCGCCGAGGACCTTGGGAAAGAAGGCGGCCAAGAGGCCGAGCACCACGCCCGGTAGCAAGGCCATCAGCACCGAGCACAGGCCGATGAACAAGGACAAGCGCGCGCCGTGGATCAACCTCGACAGGATGTCGCGGCCCAGTTCATCGGTGCCGAACAGGAATTGCGTCGAGCCGCCGTCCACCCATGCAGGCGGCGTCAGCAAATGGTCGCGATATTGCTCGATTGGGCTATAGGGCGCCACCAGCGGCGCCAGCAGCGCACAGGAGGTGACGATCAGCATGAAGATCAGGCCGGCCACCGCGCCCTTGTTGTGGGAAAAACCCTGCCAGAACTCCTTGAACGGCGAGGGATAGGCCAGCGCCAGGTCCGGGCCGGCGTTGACTTGCGTAGTCTGAGTCATAAATCCACCTAACTGGCTGTTACTTGGCGTGACGGATGCGCGGATTGGCGATGCCGTACAGGATGTCGACGATGAAGTTGGTGATGATCACCAGCGTCGCCACCATCAGGATGCCGTTCTGCACCACCGGATAGTCTCGGCGACTGATCGCGTCGATCAGCCATTTGCCTATGCCCGGCCAGGAGAAGATGGTTTCAGTCAACACCGCCCCGCCCATCAGCGTGCCCACTTGCAGGCCGATCACGGTCAGCACTGGAATCAGCGCATTGCGCAGGGTGTGGATGAAGATCACACGCGCCGGCGACAAGCCCTTGGCGCGCGCGGTGCGCACATAGTCCTCGCGCAGCACTTCCAGCATCGACGAGCGCGTCATCCGCGCGATGACCGCCAACGGAATCGTGCCCAGCACGATGGCCGGCAGAATCAGGTGCATCAAAGCGTTCTTGAAGGCGCCGGCGTTCACGTCCGGATCCGCGGCTTCCGCCATCCAGGAATCGATCAGCATGAAACCGGTATGCGGCGCGATGTCGAAGGTCAGGTCGACGCGGCCGGACACCGGGGTCCAGCCCAGCTTGACCGAGAAGAACATGATCAGGATCAGGCCCCACCAGAAGATGGGCATGGAGAAGCCGGTCAACGAGATGCCCATCACGCCATGGTCGAACAGCGAGCCGCGCTTGATGGCGGCGATGACGCCGGCCAGCAGACCCAGCACGGTAGCGAAGATCAAGGCGGAAATCGCCAATTCCAGCGTGGCGGGGAACAGGGTTTTGAACTCGGTCCAGACTCCGGTCTTGGTGACCAGGGACTCGCCCAGATCGCCGTGCAGCAAATTGACCACATAGTCGAAGTACTGAGCGTACAGCGGCTTGTCCAGACCCAGGCGATGCAAGGCTTCGGCGTGCATTTGCGGATCGAGCGCGCGCTCGCCCACCATCACCTCCACCGGATCGCCCGGAATCATGCGGATCAAGCCGAAGGTCAGCAGCGTGATGCCGAAGAAGGTTGGCACCAATAAGCCCAACCTTCGCAGAATAAAGGAAAACATGAGGACTTCTCCCTTGCGCCGGCCCCGCTGGGCGACTGGGCGCAATACTCAACTTGAGACCCAGAGCGACGACGCTTTGCATGGCAAACAGCGCGCGACGGCTCTATTGCGTTTGGGGAGACGTTACCGGAATAGAACGGAGAAGAAGCAAGGAAAACAACAATGAAGAGCGCCGGAGCGATGGCATGCAACTGAACCACCCACCCACATCAGCTGCGCCACCGCTACGGCAAGTGCAAGATAGCACTCCTCTCCGCAAACGAGCTTGACCCAGGTCAAGCCTGACGCACAGCCTCTCCACGCTGTGACTGACTACCCTCTAACACCACCCAGTAGACGTTCCGCCGCCATCGGGCCCGCCGCCTCTTTGTGCGACTGGAAACCCAAGGCTTAGAGTAGCCGACAAAACCCCGCGCCGCGTCCTGGCGCGCCGGCGGCAGCTGCCGCCCGACAACACATGCCAGTTCGCATCAGGGATTTCGCCAGCCGTTCTTTATCAGGCAAAACATCGGGGGAACCAGCCCCCGATGTCGCTGTTTTTTATTGTATTCCGGCTTACTTGACGCTAACGCCGTAGAAGGAGTTCAGGCCGAAGGGGCTGACCTTGAAGCCCTGTACCGATTTCAGCATCGGCTGATTCACGGTGGAGTGGGCAATCGTGGTCATCGGCACTTGCTGTTTGACGATCTCCTGAGCCTTCATGTACAGCTTGGTGCGCTCTGCCACGTTGGCGGTGCGCTTGCCTTTCTGGATCAGGTCTTCAAACGGCTTGTAGCACCACTTGGAGAAGTTGTTGCCGTTCATCGCGTCGCAACCGAACAGCACACCCAGCCAGTTGTCCGGATCGCCGTTGTCGCCGGTCCAGCCAATCAGCATGGAATCATGCTCGCCGGCCTTCGCGCGCTTGATGTACTCGCCCCACTCGTAGGAAGTGATCTTGGCCTTGACGCCGATCTTGGCCCAGTCGGACTGCACCATTTCCGCCATCAGCTTGGCGTTGGGGTTGTACGGACGTTGCACCGGCATCGCCCACAGGCTCAGTTCGAAGCCGTTGGGATAGCCGGCCTTGGCCAACAGCGCCTTGGCCTTGGCCACATCGTAAGGCGCGTCTTTCAGGCTCTTGTTGTACGACCACTGGGTCGGCGGCATCGGGTTGGTGGCCGGCTGGCCGGCGCCCTGGTACACCGCGTCGATGATGGCCTTCTTGTTGATCGCCATGTCCAGCGCCTGACGCACTTCCAACATCTCCAGCGGCTTGTGCTTGACGTTGTAGGCCAGGTAGCCCAGGTTGAAGCCCGGCTGCGCGGTCACCGACAGCTTGGGGTCGGCCTTCATCGCGGCCAGGTCGGTCGGACGCGGGTTGACGGTGATCTGGCACTCGCCGGCCTTCAGCTTCTGATAACGAACCGAAGCGTCGGTGGTGATGGCGAACACCAGGTTGTCCACTTTCGGACCGTCAGCCTTGTTCCAGTATTCTTTGTTGGCGGCGAAGCGGATCTGCGCGTCTTTTTGATAGCGCTTGAAGATGAACGGGCCCGTGCCTACCGGCTGCTGATTGATCAACTGCGGCTTGCCGGCCTTGAGCAGTTTGTCGGCGTACTCGGCGGATTGCACCGAGGCGAAGCTCATCGCCAGGTTCTGCAGGAAAGCGGCATCCAGGCTCTTCAGCGTGAACTTGACGGTGTTGGCGTCGACTTTCTCTACCTTGACGATATTGGTGTCCAGACCCATATCCGTGAAATACGGGAATTCGGTCGGATAGGCTTTGCGGAACGGATGGTTCTTGTCGACCATGCGGCTGAAAGTGAATACCACATCGTCGGCGTTGAATTCGCGGGTCGGCTTGAAGTAGTCGGTGGTCTGGAACTTCACGCCCTTGCGCAGGTGGAAGGTGTAGCTCAGGCCATCTGCCGCCACGTCCCACTTTTCGGCCAACGCCGGCACAACCTTGGTCCCGCCGCGCTGGAATTGCACCAAGCGGTTGAACACGGTTTCGGCGGACGCGTCGAAATCGGTGCCGGTAGTGTATTGACCGGGATCGAAGCCGGCCGGGCTGCCTTCGGAGCAGTACACCAGGGTGCCTGCGGCCTGAGCGGCCATCGCGGTCCCGGCGATCAGGCCGGCTGCCAGCAGCGCTTTCTTGACAGTTTGCATCTTTATTTCCTTTCCCTTGTACAGACTCATCGGTCTTTCTTGTCAACGGGACCTAAGCCCGCCATGGGGGGATACATTATGCAGAGAGGACGCTTTTGACAAGCGTCCTCTGCTTTTTTCTGCCAAGGGCTCTCCGCGCTAGGACTATTTTTTCCGGCTTATCAGATTTTCCTCAGCACAACGCTGCCCACCGAATAGCCCGCGCCAAAAGATGAAATGACGCCAACATCTCCGCCCGCCAGATCGTCGGAATGCAGATGGAATGCAATAACGGAACCGGCGGAACTGGTGTTGGCGTAACGGTCCAGAATCACCGGCGCCTCATGGTCGCCTGCGTCGCGGCCCAACACGCGCCGGGAAATCAGCTGGTTCATCGCTAGGTTGGCCTGATGCAACCAGAAGCGCGCCGCCTCGGCAGGCGCGATGCCCAGGCTCTCCAAATGCGCGGCGATATGATCGCCCACCATAGGGCAGACTTCCTTGAACACCTTGCGGCCCTGCTGTACGAAAAGCTTGTCCGGCTGGCCAATTCCCGCCTCGTCGCAACGATTGAGGAAACCGAAGTTGTTGCGGATATTATTGGAGAACACCGTGGCTAGCTTGCTGCCCAACACCTCGTAGCGCTGCGCCGAGCTTGCCGCATCGGCTCGCTCCAACACCACCGCGGTGCAGGCGTCGCCAAAAATGAAGTGGCTGTCTCGGTCGCGGAAATTCAGGTGTGCGGAACAGATTTCCGGGTTCACCATCAACACCGCGCGCGCCTGGCCGCTGGCAATGGCGTTGACTGCGGTTTGAATACCGAAGGTGGCGGATGAGCAAGCCACGTTCATGTCGAAAGCGTAGCCCTGAATACCCAGCGCCTGCTGCACCTCTATCGATACCGCCGGATACGGGCGTTGCATATTGGAGCAAGCGACGATGACCATATCGATGTCCGCCGCGCTTCGGCCTGCGCGCTCCAGCGCCTGCCGCGCGGCGGCCACCGCCATTTCCGCCTGGACCGACAGCTCGTCGTTGCCGCGCTCCGGCAAGCGCGGCGCCATTCTCTCCGGGTCCAACACCCCGCTCTTGTCCATGAGGAAGCGCTGCTTGATGCCGGAGGCCTTTTCGATGAACTCGGAGCTGGACTCGGCCAGCGGCTCCATCTCCCCAGCGGCGATCCGGTCCGCGTGTTGCTGATTGTGAGCGTGTACAAAGGCATTGAAAGCCGCGACCAGCTCCTGATTGCTGACCGCGTGCGGCGGCGTGAACAAGCCGGTTCCGCTAATGACGACCTTGTGCATGAATTGTCCTTTTAGCCCCCCGTAACCCGGGTAAGTGTAGATTTTTGTTGCGGCGACGACAGTCCTTGCTGCCCCGCCCAAGCGGAAATAGCCCGCCCTGTCTCGGCCCGTCCTCGGACGATCCTTTCCGTCGCCGGATTCTACACCAAGCCCTTCATCTGAAAGTAATAAAACCGCAAACGCCGTCGCAGCGCGGCCTACGGCCCTTCCCTCCTCTCCACGGCATGCGCCAACGGCTTTAATCGCCCCTCCCGCCCAAGTGGCGGCGCCCCGCCGGCCCCGTCGGCAAAACTACCCCTCCAACTAAAAACCGAGTAAAATGATCGGCTTTGCGCAAGCCGCCTTCTCTTGGCCCCGCCGATAATAGTTGACTAAAACAGTCGGATATTAGGTATAATCGTCTGCATCAGGAATTCATCCTCCTCCAAATACCCACTCTTGGAGACCAGAGACATGCGTTTAACCACCAAAGGCCGCTTTGCCGTCACCGCAATGCTGGACTTGGCATTGCGCGAGAGCGGCGGCCCGGTCACGCTAGCCGGCATTAGCGAGCGCCAAGGCATCTCGCTCTCCTACCTGGAACAACTCTTCGGCAAGCTACGGCGCGCCGAACTGGTGGACAGCGTACGCGGCCCCGGCGGCGGCTATACCTTGGCCAAGGCCCCGATCGATATTTCCGTGGCGGACATCATCACCGCCGTGGACGAACCAGTGGACGCCACCCAGTGCGGCGGCCGCGAGAACTGTCGCGGCAATCAGCGCTGCATGACCCACGATTTGTGGACCAATCTGAACGTCACCATTTTCGACTACCTGTCCAAGGTCAGCCTCGCCAGTCTGGTTGAGCAGCAAAAGGCCAAGGAAAACACTGTATTGCAGGATAAGCGCGAATGCAGCGTGGTTCACGCTTCTGCCGCCTCCAGCGCCCTGTAAGGCGCGGACCCATCTTCTTGTGGAGAATATAAATGAGCCAGCTCAAGCTTCCGATCTACCTCGACTACTCGGCCACCACGCCGGTAGACCCGCGCGTTGCCGACAAGATGATTCCCTATCTCTACGAAAAGTTCGGCAACCCGGCTTCGCGCAGCCACAGCTTCGGCTGGGACGCGGAGGAAGCGGTGGAGAACGCGCGCGCTGAAGTGGCCAAGCTGATCAACGCCGACCCGAAGGAAATCGTCTGGACCTCTGGCGCCACCGAGTCCGACAACCTGGCGATCAAGGGCGCCGCCCACTTCTACAAGAGCAAGGGCAAGCACCTGATTACCGTCAAGACCGAGCACAAGGCGGTGCTGGACACCATGCGCGAGCTGGAACGCCAGGGCTTCGAAGTCACGTATCTGGGCGTGCAAGACAACGGCCTGCTGGACATTGAAGAATTCAAGGCCGCCATCCGCCCGGACACCATCGTCGCCTCCGTGATGTTCGTCAACAACGAAATCGGCGTGATTCAGGATATCGAACAATTGGGCGAGATCTGCCGCGCAAACGGCGTGATCTTCCACGTCGACGCCACCCAGGCCCCGGGCAAAGTGGTCATCGACATGGAAAAACAGAAAGTGGACCTGCTCAGCCTGTCCGCGCACAAAGTGTACGGCCCCAAGGGCATCGGCGCTCTGTACGTGCGCCGCAAACCGCGCGTGCGCCTGGAAGCGCAGATGCACGGCGGCGGTCATGAGCGCGGCTTCCGCTCCGGCACCCTGGCCACCCACCAGATCGTCGGCATGGGCGAAGCCTTCCGCATCGCCCGCGAAGAGATGGACAGCGAGCGCGAACGCATCCGCATGCTGCGCGACCGCCTGTGGAACGGCATCGAGAACATGGAAGAGGTCTACATCAACGGCGACATCGACCAACGCGTGCCGCACAACCTCAACGTCAGCTTCAACTTCGTCGAAGGCGAAAGCCTGATCATGGCGATCAAGGAGCTCGCCGTGTCCAGCGGGTCGGCTTGTACCTCGGCTTCGCTGGAGCCGTCCTACGTACTGCGCGCGCTGGGCCGCAACGACGAAATGGCACACAGCTCGATCCGCTTCACGCTGGGCCGCTTCACCACCGAGGAAGAAATCGACTTCGCGGTGAATCTGCTAAACCAAAAGATCGGCAAGCTGCGCGAACTGTCCCCCTTGTGGGAAATGTTCAAGGACGGCGTGGATCTGAATTCGGTTCAATGGGCCGCCCACTAAGGGCGACAGCAATATCCAGCGCCGAGCCGGCAAGACCGGAACGGCGCTGAAGGAGACAATCATGGCATACAGCGACAAGGTAATGGATCACTACGAAAACCCGCGCAACGTGGGCTCTTTCGAAAAAGGCGACGACAGCGTGGGCACCGGCATGGTGGGCGCGCCGGCCTGTGGCGATGTGATGAAGCTGCAAATCAAGGTGAGCGAGGACGGCGTGATTCAGGACGCCAAGTTCAAGACTTACGGCTGCGGCTCCGCCATCGCCTCCTCCTCACTGGTGACTGAGTGGGTCAAGGGCAAATCGCTGGACGAAGCGCTGGAGATCAAGAACACCGCCATCGCCGAAGAACTGGCTTTGCCGCCGGTGAAGATTCACTGCTCCATCCTGGCCGAAGACGCGATCAAGGCCGCGGTCAACGACTACAAGCAAAAGCACGGCAAATAATCAGCGGGGACATCATCATGGCTATCACCCTTTCCGAACGCGCCGCCGCCCACGTCAGCGCCTTCATCGCCAAGCGCGGCAAGGGCTTGGGCATTCGTCTGGGCGTTAAGACCTCCGGCTGCTCCGGCATGGCCTACAAGCTGGAGTTCGTCGACGTGGCCAGCGACGACGACGTGACCTTTGAAAGCCATGGCGTCACCGTGTTCACCGATGCCAAGAGCCTGGCTTACATCGACGGCACCGAACTGGATTACGCCAAGGAAGGCTTGAACGAGGGGTTTCAGTTCAACAACCCCAACGTCAAAAACGAGTGCGGCTGCGGCGAAAGCTTCAACGTCTGACCCCGGCAGGCGGACGCGCTTCGGCGCGGCCCGCCCGTCGTCCAACTGTAAGCTAGGTTTTCCGGCCCCGTCCCTATGAGCACCGATTTCAGCCAAGACTTCTTCTCCCTGTTCAATCTGCCGCGCCGCTTCGCCATAGACGGCTCGGCACTGGAGCACGCCTGGCGCACCGCCGCGGCCCAGGTCCATCCCGACCGCTACGCCAGCAGTTCCGACGCTGAAAAGCGCAGCGCGCTGATGCAGGCCACCCGAGTCAACGAAGCCTATCAAACGCTGAAGTCGCCGTTGAACCGCGCCCGCTACCTGCTGACACTCTCCGGAGTCGACACTCAGGAAGACACCAACACCCAGATGCCGGCCGCCTTCCTGATGGCGCAGATGGAGTGGCGCGAGAACATAGAAGACGCCCGCGCCGGGCGCGAACTCGAACGCCTGGAAACACTGTCGCGCCAGCTGCGGGACGAGAGCCGCGCGCATCAGACCGAATTGGAACAAGCGCTGGATCAGCGCGCCGACTTGGACGCCGCCGCGCTTCTAGTGCGAAAATTGCGGTTTTTGGAAAAACTGGACCAGGAAATCGGCGATGCCATCGAGGCTTTGCTCGACTGAGCTCCCGGCCGCCGGCCCTTCCCCGTCGTGGGGATCGCGCACCGGCCTGTCCTCCATATCCGCCTCCGCCACAGCAGGCGGCTTACCTCGAACTGATTTGAACTGAATATGGCCTTACTGCAAATCGCCGAACCCGGCCTCTCCGCCGCCCCTCACCAACACCGATTGGCGATCGGCATCGATCTGGGCACCACCAACTCGCTGGTGGCCTCGGTGCGCAGCGGATCCGCCGCCGTACTCAAGGACGAGCACGGCCGCAGCCTGCTGCCCTCGGTGGTGCGCTACGCCGACGAAGGCGTCGTCAGCGTCGGCTACGAAGCCCAGAAAGAACAGAACAAGGATCCGCACAACACCATCGTCTCGGTGAAACGCTTCATGGGCCGCGGCCTGGCCGACCTGCCGGACGTCCGCAACCTGCCCTACCGCTTCGTCGACGCGCCCGGCATGCTGCAGCTGGTGACCCGCGGCGGCATCAAGAGTCCGGTTGAAATTTCCGCCGACATCCTGCGCACCCTGAAGCAACGGGCCGAAGCCAGCTTGGGCGGCGAACTCACCGGCGCGGTGATCACGGTGCCGGCCTATTTCGACGACGCCCAGCGCCAGGCCACCAAGGACGCCGCGCGCCTGGCCGGCTTGAACGTGCTGCGCCTGCTGAACGAACCCACCGCCGCCGCCATCGCCTACGGGCTGGACAACGGCAGCGAAGGCATATACATCGTATATGACCTAGGGGGAGGCACTTTCGATGTTTCCATCCTGAAACTGAGCCGCGGCGTGTTCGAAGTGCTGGCCACCAGCGGCGACTCCGCATTGGGCGGCGACGACTTCGACCACCGCGTCTACTGCTGGATGCTTGAGCAGGCCGGCCTGTCCGGGCTGGGCGCTCAGGACACCCGGCTGCTGTTGACCCGCGCCCGCGAAGCCAAGGAAGCGCTGACCGAGCACGCGGAGACCCAAATCACCGCTCTGCTGTCCGACGGACAGACCCTGAACCTGACCTTGGATCAGGACACCTTCCGCGGCATCACCAAGAACCTGGTGGACAAGACCCTGCTGCCGGTGCGCAAGGCGCTGCGCGACGCGGGCGTCGCGACGGACGAGGTCAAGGGTGTGGTGATGGTGGGCGGCGCCACCCGCATGCCGCAGGTGCAAAAAGCCGTTGGCGACTTCTTCCGCCAAGAACCGCTGACTAATCTGGACCCGGACAAGGTCGTCGCCTTGGGCGCGGCGATCCAGGCCAACGTGCTGGCCGGCAACAAGGGCGAGGACGAGTGGCTGCTGCTGGACGTGATCCCGCTGTCGCTGGGCATCGAAACCATGGGCGGCCTGACCGAGAAGATCATCCCGCGCAACAGCACTATCCCGGTGGCGCGCGCGCAGGACTTCACCACCTTCAAGGACGGCCAGACCGCAATGTCCATTCACGTGCTGCAGGGCGAGCGCGAACTGGTGGCCGATTGCCGCTCGCTGGCCAAGTTCACCTTGAGCGGCATCCCGCCGATGGTGGCCGGCGCGGCGCGCATCCGCATCACCTTTCAGGTGGACGCCGACGGCCTGCTGGAAGTATCCGCCCGCGAACAGACCAGCGGCGTGGAAGCCCGCATCGAGGTCAAACCCTCCTACGGCCTCAGCGACGAGGAAATCAGCCGCATGCTGACCGAGTCCATGACCCATGTGCATGAAGACATCGAGGCGCGCAAGCTGCGCGAAGCCGTTGTCGACGCCACCAGCCTCAGCGAAGCCTGTCGCGTCGCGCTAGCCAGCGACGGCGACCTGCTGGACGCCGACGAGCGCAACGCGGTGGAACAGGCGCTGGCCGCCGTGGACGCGGCCATCGCCGCGGCACAGGCCGCCCGCGAGGTCAACGAGGCCTCCGGCCGTCTCAACCGCGCTACCGAAGAATTCGCCTCGCGCCGCATGGACCGCAATATCCGGCGCGCGCTCAAAGGCCACAACATTTCCGATTTGTAAGGATCCGCCATGCCGCGAATCATCGTACTGCCCCACGCCGACCTCTGCCCGGAAGGCGTGGTCATCGACAACGCCGAACCCGGCCAGAACATCTGCCAGATATTGCTGGACCACGACATCGAGATCGAGCACGCCTGCGAGATGTCCTGTGCCTGCACAACCTGCCATTGCATCGTCCGCGAAGGCGGCGACTCCCTGAACGAAGCCGACGAGCTGGAAGAAGACCTGCTGGACAAGGCCTGGGGACTGGAAGCCCAGTCCCGCCTGTCCTGCCAGGCGATTGTCGCCGATGAGGACTTGGTGATAGACATCCCACGGTACACGATCAACCACGCCCGCGAACACCACTAGGAACACGCCCTAAAATCCCTGTAGCCGCGTTGCGCCGCCTTGCCGTACCTCATGCGGCGCGCCTTGCTACAGCCGCTGCGCTGGATTTTATGAACGGTTCCCCGCTCTGGAGACAATAAGATGAAATGGACCGACGTGCTGGACATCGCCATCGAACTGGCGGAAGCCCACCCGGAAATCGACCCCAAAACCGTGCGCTTCGTCGACTTGCACAACTGGGTCGTCGCGCTGCCGGGTTTTGACGACGACCATAGCCGCGGCGGCGAACGCGTGCTGGAAGCAATTCAACAAGCTTGGATCGACGAGGTGGAATAAGCGCTCGCCCCCCTGTTTCGGCAAGGCCGCGTCTCCTGACGCGGCCTTTTTGCCGTCTAGCGTCAAAAAACTCGCAGCCGCCGCATAGGAAAAGCCGTGCTGATGGCGGTATCATCGGACAAAGGCTGCGACAGCCCGCCGGCAGCCTCCTCTTTCGAAACGGAGCTCCCTGATGTTTACCCTCATCATCGGCAATAAAAACTATTCCTCTTGGTCCCTGCGCCCCTGGCTGGTGCTGAAAATGCTGGACGAGCCGTTTGAAGAGCAGCAAATCGATCTTTACCTGTCCGACACCAAGGCCCGCATCCTCGCCGCCAACCCGGCCGGCAAAGTGCCGGTGCTGATAGATCGCAAGCTGCGGGTCTGGGATTCGCTGGCGATCTGCGAATACCTGGCCGAGTGCTTCCCCGCCGCCAAGCTGTGGCCGGACGACGCCGGACTGCGCGCGGTCGCCCGCTCCATCGTCGCCGAGATCCACTCCGGCTTCTCCGCCCTGCGCGAACACCTGGCGATGAATCTGACGCTGCGCCATATCAATTACCAAAGCACGCCGGCGGTGGAGTTCGATATCGCCCGCATCATCTCGCTATGGGAAGAGCATCTGCCGCGCCATCAGGCCAACGGCGAATTCCTCTTCGGCGGCTTCAGCATCGCCGACGCCTTCTTCGCGCCGATCGCCACCCGCTTTCACACTTACAACGTCAAATTGCCTGAGCAGTCTCAGGCTTACGTCAACCGCCTGCTGGCTTTGCCGGCCATGCGGGAGTGGTATGATGCCGCCCAGGCTGAAGGTCAGCGCGGCCAATAGCGTCGGATGTCGCAATTAGAGTGGAAGGACGCGCCATAACTCATTAGAATGGCGCGTTTTTTTATCATTTTTACGCGTAGAAGGATAGTTTCATGACCACCCCGTTCATCATCGGCGTTGCAGGCGGCAGCGGCAGCGGTAAAACCACGGTGACCAATCAAGTGCTGGAAACCATTGGCTCCGAGATGGCGGCTGTGATCATTCAAGACTATTACTACCGCGATCAGAGCCATCTGACCTTCGAACAGCGGCTGGCCACCAACTACGACCACCCGCAAGCCTTCGATTGGCCGCTACTGATCGAGCACATCGACGACCTACGCAATGGCCGCGCCATCGAAATGCCGGTCTACGACTTCGCCAACCACACCCGCGCCGAGGAAACCATTACCATCCAGCCGGCGCCGGTCATCGTCATCGAGGGCCTGTTTCCGCTGTACGACGCCGCGCTGCGCGACATGATGTCCTTAAAAATCTTCGTCGACACTGATTCCGACGTGCGCTTCATCCGCCGTCTCAAGCGCGACATCACCGAGCGCGGCCGCACCACCGATAGCGTAATCGAGCAATACCTGACCACGGTGCGTCCGATGCACAACCAGTTCATCGAACCGACCAAGCGCTTCGCCGACGTGATTCTGCCTCACGGTGCCAATGATCCGGCGGTGGATATTATCACCACCAAGGTGGCCAGCCTGATGGTACGCTAAGAGCCGGCAACAAAACCCCTGATGCTGCGTTGCGCCGACTTGTCGTACTCAAGTACTGCCTGCGTCGGCGCGCCTTGCCTCAGGTGCTCTACGAGCTTTTGCGAACCGCTCAGACTTAATGCGGCGGCGTCCGCGCCGCCGTCTTCCGCCCGCTCTTCCCAGCGGGGCCCAAGCACAGGAGTACTCCATGCACACAATCAAACCGCGCAATCCGCACGCTTGCGCGCCCATCATGAAAAAAGGCGGCGCCCACGGGCGGAGCCGCTCCGGACAGCGCCAGGCCGGACGCCAGGCCATATTGGCCGAACTGGATCTTGATCTGGACTGGAACGAAGCGGACGCCTACCCGCCGCAGGCGCAAGCCGCTGCCGACGATGAGCCGGCGGTTTTTGGCGACGTTAAAAACAAAGAGCCGCGCATTGCGCGGCTCTTTGTTTTTAACGGTGCCCTGCCAGCGGCTACGCCCCCGACTTCAACTGCAGCAAATCCCAGCGGTTGCCATACAAATCCTCGAACACCACCACGGTGCCGTATTCCTCCTCCCGCGGCTGCTCGCTGAAGCTCACCCCCGCCGCCGCCATGCGGCGGTAATCGCGCCAGAAGTCGTCGGTATGCAGGAAGAAACCGACGCGACCGCCGGTTTGCGCGCCCACGACGGCTTGCTGCCGTGCATTGCTCGCCTTGGCCAGCAACAGCGCGCACTCGCTCGCCCCGGGCGGCGCCACGCGCACCCAGCGCTTGTCCTCGCCCTGACGCTCATCCTCCAGCAGCACAAAACCCAGCTTGTCCACATACCAGGCGATGGCCTCGTCGTAATCGGCCACCACCAAGGCGACCGAACCCAAAAACTGTTTCATCTCACGCTCCAAACAAAAACGGCGTCCCCAAGGACGCCGTGACGCGCTGAGCCCGCTCATGCCCCAAGAGGCCAAGCCGACAGCGCTTACTTGCCGATATGCGGCGCCAGCATGTGCAGCAGTTGCGCCAGCACTTTCGGATTGGCGGCGACGATATCGCCGGACTCCAGCCAGCCCTGCTCGCCGGACAAATCGGTAACGATGCCGCCCGCTTCCTGCACGATCAGGCTGCCCGCGGCGATGTCCCAGGGCTTGAGATTCAGCTCCCAGAAGCCTTCCACGCGGCCGCAGGCCACATTGCACAGGTCCAGCGAGGCCGCGCCTTCGCGACGCACGCCGGCGCTCTTGGCCAGCACGTCCTTGAGCATGCCCAGGTATTGGTCGATATAGCTTTGGTCGGACACCGGGAAGCCGGTGGCGATCACGCACTCATTCATCATGAAGCGCTTGGATACGCGGATGCGGCGATCATTGAGGAAGGCGCCGACGCCGCGCGAGGCGGTGAACAGATCGTTGCGGTTGGGGTCGAAGACCACGGCTTGCTGCACCTGGCC
This sequence comes from Chromobacterium sp. Rain0013, assembly GCF_015291765.1. Lineage (NCBI taxonomy): Bacteria > Pseudomonadati > Pseudomonadota > Betaproteobacteria > Neisseriales > Chromobacteriaceae > Chromobacterium > Chromobacterium sp. Rain0013. Next base: position 1,765,046 of record NZ_CP031514.1, on the reverse strand, counting down.
CTTGTGCGCCAGGGCGATGGAAATCGCGTACTGCGGGTGGCCATGCAGGAAGTTGGTAGTGCCGTCGATGGGATCGATGATCCACTCGTATTCCGACGAACCGATGCCTTTCGCGCCGGACTCTTCTGCTAGAATCGCGTGCTTGGGATAAGCTTCCAGAATGGAAGCGATGATGGACTCTTCCGCGGCGCGGTCCACTTCGGTCACGAAGTCATTGTGTTTCTTGCGCTCTACGCGCACCGCGTCGAGATTCAGCGACGCGCGCTGGATGACACTGCCGGCGCGGCGAGCGGCTTTCACCGCGACATTGAGCATCGGATGCATTGACGGCCTCTACACTTTCAACCATGACAAACGTCCGCCACATGACGCGACGTCTGCTAGTAACAATCTGGGTTAAGGAACAAGAAAAACCCGGCGCAATCGGGCAAGGCGGCATGCCTGCCCATCCGGCAAGCGCTGGCCTTGCGCGCAAAACGGCGCGCGGGCTTTTTCGATAAGCCGGCTATTTTAATGTGAAACTGCTGATGAATAAACCCCAAGTACCTGATTTTCTGAAAAACATTCGCGTGGTGTTGGCTCGCCCCAACCACCCCGGCAATATCGGCTCCGCCGCCCGAGCAATGAAGACCATGGGCCTGAGCCGACTCTATCTGGTTGAACCCAAAGTGTTTCCCAGCGACGAAGCCAATACCCTGGCCTCCGGGGCGGTGGATCTTCTCGAACACGCCACCGTGGTGCCCAGCCTGGCCGAGGCGCTGCAAGACGTCACCATCGCCTGCGCGCTGACCAGCCGCCGCCGCGAGCTGACCACCCCGCTGTCCACCCCGCGCCAAACCACGCCTGAACTAGTGGCCCGCGCCCGCGACGGCGAACAAGTGGCCCTGGTGTTCGGCAACGAAACCTTCGGCCTGTCGATCGAAGAAGTCGAGCAGTGCAACCGTCTGGTCACCATCCCCGGCAATCCGGACTACTTCTCGCTGAATCTGGCGATGGCGGTGCAGGTCATGACCTACGAGCTGTTCAGTCACACCGGCGTGGACGTCGATTATCTGCGCACCGACAGCGACGCGGCGGCGCTGGGCGAGGTGGAGGGCTTCTGCGGCCATCTGGAACAGACCATGGACAAGATCGGCTACTTCCGCCGCCGCAATAGCGAGCGGATGATGCGCCGGATGCGCACCCTGTTCAACCGCGCCGGCATGCTGCGCGAGGAGATCGACATCCTGCGCGGCTTCCTCAAACAGGTGCAGCGCGCTGCCGACGGCGAAGTCCGTCGCGACGCGCCCGGACCGAATGGCGAATAAGCCGCCGTTCACCCTGCCCTACGCGCATCCGGCGGTGCGCGATCTGGCTTTTCTTCTCACCGCGCCCTCCCCCTGGAAAAGCGGCGCGGACATTCCGCCGCACCGGCTGCTGGGCCCCGACGGCCCGGCGCTGCTGCAAGCGCTGGACGCTCATCCCGACGAGCTGCGGCACTGGCTGGCGCGCCAGCCCACCCGCCGCCTGGGTCATTACGCCGAGCGCTTGCTGTCGTTCTGGTTCCGCTTGGCGCCGCACATCGAACTAGTCGCCAGCAATCTGCCTGTGCGCGGTCCAGACGGCCGCACCGTCGGAGAATTTGACTTCCTTTTGCGCCTGGACGGCCAACCGCTGCATCTGGAAGCCGCCAGCAAGTTCTACCTGCAGCTGGGCCGCAGCGCCGATACGCTGACCGGTCCCAGCCTGCGCGACGCCTGGGCGCTGAAAGCCCATAAGCTGCAGACCCAGCTGCGTCTATCCCGCCACCCCGCGGCGCAAGCGACGCTGCCGGAAGGCTTTGCCGGCTGCGCGGTCGGCGCCCGGCTCAGCGGCTGGCTGTTCCACGCTCAAGACACCTCGCCGGAACCACCGCCCGGCGCCCTGCCGCTATATGGGCAATACTGGCCGCTGCGCGGCGACTGGCCTGCGTTGAACGCGAACTCCCGCTGGGCCTGGCTACCCAGGCTCAGTTGGCTGGCGCCTGCGCGCCTCTCGCGGGAACACACCGCCGATGCGGCGGAACTGCGCGCGCGGCTGGAACAGGCAGAGGCACCGCAATTGCTTGCCGAACTGCAACCCGGCCCGGACGGCGACTGGCATGAAGTGGCGCGAGGCTTCGCCGTTCCGCCGGGATGGCCTCAAGAAGCGCCGTTGTCGCGCTTGTTGCGGCAAATCGCGGACTGCGCGCCGCCGCAATGAAAAAGGCAAGCCTCATGGCTTGCCTAAGAGGCTGTTCATAATCTGCTGCGCTTCGTGATACGCCCCACGGTGAGTACCGCTTCGAAATGCTCATGTACCACTTGACCATTCCGCTTTCTCAGCGGTTTTCGCCTTGTCTCGCTCTTGCTCGCTAGATTTTGAACTGGCTCTAAGAACCTGTTTACGATCCGCTTTCTCAGCCGTTTTCGCCTGACCTCCTCTTGTCTCGCGAGATCATAAACACGCTCTTGCGTCTTTCGCGGCTCCGCAGAAGCGGCGGGATCAATGACCGTTGGCGTGAGCGCAGCCGGAAATCAGCGCCTTCAACTCATCCACCATCACCAACTGGATGTGCTTGTGATCGACCGTGATCCAGCCTTGCTGCTGGAACTTGGACAGCGTGCGGCTGACGGTTTCCAGTTTTAAACCCAGGAAGCTGCCGATTTCCTCACGGCTCATGCGCAGGATGAAATCATTGGCGGCGAAGCCGCGGGTGGACAGACGCTGGGACAAATTGAGCAGGAAGGCGGCCAGGCGTTCTTCCGCCTTCATGTTGCCCAATAGCAACATTACATTTTGATCGCGAACGATCTCGCGGCTCATCAGTCGGTAGAAGTGGTGCTGCAAGGTGGGAATTTCGCGGCCCAGGCTCTCCATGCGGCTGAACGGCAACTCGCACACCTCGCTGTCCTCCAGCGCGATGGCGTCACAACCGTGAACATTGGCGGAAATACCGTCCAAGCCCATTAGTTCGCCGGACATGTGAAAGCCGGTCACCTGCTCGCGGCCGTCCTGACTGGCCACGCTGGTCTTGAAGAAGCCGGTGCGCACCGCAAACAGCGAGCGGAAGCCCTCGCCGCTGCGGAACAGGTACTCGCCGCGCTTCAAACGGCGGCTTTGACGGATCACTGCGTCAAGCTGGGTCAGTTCCTCGCGGTTGAGCCCCACTGGCAGACAGAGTTCCTTCAGGCTGCAGTTGGAGCAGGAGACCTTCAGGTTATGCAAAGAGATATGGTTCTGATCGGACATGGCATGTTTAGTACAAGCTTGCGACGAAGCTTGACCCTTATCAAAGCGAAATTCGCAGGATTTCCGCAAATTTACCAGTCCACCAGAGGTTTTGCCATCCAAATACGACATGAAGACCACCCACCCATTTTCTCCTGCCCATTTTGAATTCGACCGCGCTCTGATTGAACGCCTCGACGGGACAGGTCCTAGATATACGTCATACCCGACAGCAGATCGCTTTACGCCGGGTTTTGCCGAAAGAGACTACATCCACTGGCTACGGCAGCGCAGCATCGGCGCCAACCGGAAACCTTTATCATTGTACGCTCATATACCTTTTTGCAACACTATCTGCTACTACTGCGGTTGCAACAAGATCATCACCAAGGATAGCGGCAAAGCCGACTTGTATCTGGACTACCTGGAAAAGGAAGTCCAGATGGTCGCCTCCTGTCTGGGGCGCCGAGAGCAGGTGATACAGCTGCATTTCGGCGGCGGCACCCCGACTTTCCTGTCCGACGCGCAACTGGAACGATTGATGACCTTGCTCAAGACTCATTTCGAGTTCTTGAAGGAGGGGGAGTATTCCATAGAAATAGACCCGCGCAAAGTCAGTGCAGCTACAATTTTCAAGCTGGCCGAATTAGGCTTCAACCGCATCAGCGTCGGCATTCAGGACTTCGAGCCCGCGGTGCAGCAGGCGGTGAACCGCGTGCAGTCCGAAGCGGAAACTCTAGAGGTGATCCAGGCGGCGCGCGACGCCGGCTTCAAGTCCGTCAGCGTCGACCTGATCTACGGCCTGCCCTTGCAGACCCGTGAATCGGTGCGTCGCACGCTGGACAAAGTGATCGCCATAGGACCGGACCGGCTGGCGCTGTATAACTACGCCCATTTGCCCACCGTGTTCATGCCGCAACGCCGCATCAACGAGGCCGATCTGCCGTCGCCGGAAACCAAGCTGGACATCCTGCAGGACTCGGTGCAACGCCTGGCCGACGCCGGCTATGTGTTCATCGGCATGGATCACTTCGCCAAGCCGGACGACGAACTGGCCTCCGCCTTGCGCCAGGGCCGGCTGCAGCGCAATTTCCAGGGTTATTCCACGCATGCGGACTGCGACATGATTGGCCTTGGCGTGTCCTCCATCGGCAAGGTCGGCCCCTGCTACAGTCAGAGTGCCAAAGATCTGGACAGCTACTACGCGGCGCTGGACAGCGGCCATCTGCCGGTGCTGCGCGGGCTGACGCTGGACAATGACGACATCCTGCGTCGCAGCATCATCCAGGGTCTGATGTGCCGTTTCTCGCTGTCCGTGGAAGCGCTGGAGGAAATTCACGGCATCAACTTCGCCGAGTACTTTGCGGAAGAGTTGCCGCAGATCCGCGAATATCAGCAACTGGGGCTGCTGTCCTTCGACGGCGACTTCATCATGGTGGAACCCAAGGGCCGTCTCCTGATCCGCAATATCGCGATGATCTTCGATAAGCACCTGCGCGAGCGCCGCACCCAGGCTCGCTACTCCAAAACCATTTAAGCCAGTCCCATGACAAAACAGCCCGCGTCTAAACGCGGGCTGTTTATCGTTGGAGCCTGGCAAAGGCTTACCAGATGTCTTTTTCCACCTTGGCCGCCAGTTCCGGGTAATCCGCCACCTTGAACACAGGGGTGGACTCGCCTTGCTTCAGCTGACGCTCATAGTCCTTCAACACGATGAAGAAGTAACGTGACAACAACACAATGGCCACCAGATTAATCAAGGCCATCAAGCCCATGGCGAAGTCGGCCATGTCCCATACCAGCGGCAAGCTGGCCACCGCGCCGAACATCACCATCGCCAGCACGATCAGCCGGAACACCAACAAGATCCACTTGTTGCTGCGAATGAATTCGACATTGCCCTCGGCGTAAGCGTAATTGCCGATGATGGTGGAAAAGGCGAACAGGAACATCGCCACCGCCAAGAAGGACGCCCCGATCGGGCCGAACTGGGCTTCGATGGCCTTCTGCGTCAGCGCCACCCCGCTCAAACCCTGATCATGCACGCCGGACAACAGAATGATGGCCGCCGTGGCGGTACAGATCACCATGGTGTCGATGAAGACGCCGAACATCTGTATCGCGCCTTGGCTTGCCGGATGGCGCGAGGTCGCCGTCGCGGCGGCGTTGGGAGCGGAACCCATGCCCGCCTCATTGGAAAACAGACCGCGCTTGATACCCAGCATCATCGCCTGGCTCACGGCGTATCCGGCAAAACCGCCCGCGGCCTGCTCCAGACCAAAAGCGCTCTTGACGATCAACACAATCAGACCGGGCAACTCGGCGGCATGCACCGCCAACACATAGAAGGTCATCAGCAAATAGACGGCCGCCATCACCGGCACCAGCCATTCGGCCACCCGCGCCACCGAGCGCACGCCGCCAAAGATGATGGGCGCGCTCATTACCACCAGGGCGATGCCCACCATATAGCGGTTCCAGCCCCAGGCGCCCTCGGTGGCCGCCACGATGGAGTTGGCCTGCACCGCGTTGAACACCAAGCCGAAAGCCAGAATCAGGCACAAGGCGAAGATCACGCCCAGCCAGCGTTGCCCCAGGCCTTTCTGGATGTAGTAGGCCGGACCGCCGCGGAAGGTGTCGTCATGGTGATTGGTCTTGAACAGCTGCGCCAAGGTCGATTCGGCGAAAGCGCTGGCCATGCCCAGCATGGCGGTCAGCCACATCCAGAACACCGCGCCGGGTCCGCCGGCGGCAATGGCGATGGCCACGCCGGCGATGTTGCCTGTGCCCACACGGCTGGCGAGGCCGGTGGCGAAGGCCTGAAACGGCGAGATGTCGTCCTTGCTGCGGTGGCCGCCGCGGCCGCCCATCATCTCGCGCCAGCCGCGCGCAAAAAGCCGCAACTGCAACAGGCCGGAGCGCAACGAGAAATACAAGCCGACGGCCAATAACAGGCCAATCAGCACTTTGCCCCAAATCACATCATTGGCGGCATTGATAAACGAATGAAGCAAGTCCATGGATCCTCTATAAAGCTCTGAGCGTGGCAATCTGGAAAATAGGCGACGCGCGCCGGAAGGATTGCAGACAGGAAGGTTGTCCTCGCCGCGGTCTTGGCGCCGGGCTTGAAAATTGCAGCCTTGACGAAACCGTTCCCCGCGACCGTCGGGTCGCCTGGTTCAGGACACTGCTTCGTCAGACTGTTCGATGCAAAACCCGGCGAATTTAGCAAAATAGAGTGATTGCTGGCAATGCCGGGCAATCTTGGCCAAAGCCTCGCAAACGTCCATTCCCCCGTTTCAACGCACGCCTTTGTCATTGAATCGTTCCGAATAGCCGGACGCTGACCCAATGCCAAAACAATCCAAAGTCATTTTCGATGCCCCAGGCATTATTGCCGGTTATTCGCCCTAGCCAGACAAGCCAAAGCTCAGGCCCCTTAGCTAAACGAACTGATAATCGCCTCATCCGACAAGCCATCGCATTTCATGCGGCAATCGCAGCCCGTGAAAATTGCCTATTCTGGAACTGGCGAAGCAGACGTCCACATTGCGTGCGTCTCCGCCACAGTCAGGAGCGAAATCATGACAACACCCGTGGTAAGGCTGATGCAGCGCTTGAGCTACCCCAGCCGCTTTGCGCTGATCGGCACGGTCTTTGCCGTCGCCTTACTGTATATGGTGTACGGTCTGTATCGAACCAATCAGGACAATATCGACTTTTCGCAAAAAGAAAGAGTCGGGGTGTCCTATATTCAGCCGCTGCAGCATTTGCTGGGCGCGCTGGAGCAAGCTCAGGACCTGGCCGTGCGCGCGGCTCAGGGCGAAGCCGCCGCCAAGGCCGCGCTTCCCGCGGCGCAGGCGCAGCTGGAACAAGGCTGGAACCAACTGCAAAGCGCTCACGAACGGTACGGCGGCATCTTGCAAACCGACGAAGCCTGGAAAACCGCCAGCGCCGCGCGAGGCACGCTGTCGCGGATCGGAGGCGCCCCGCCGCCCCAAGTCATCACCAGCTTTGACAGCACGGCGGACAAACTCAACGCCTTGCTAGGCGCCGCCAGCGACAACTCCAATCTGACGCTGGACCCGGACATAGACAGTTACTACCTGATGGACGCCGCAACCACCAAACTACCCGCGCTCAGCAACTACATCGGCGAAGCGCTGGCCTGGGCCGCCAAGTCGGAGGCCGGCCAAACGCTGACACCGGCCGAGCGCGACCGCTTGGTGGAGCTGCGCCCGCTGATCAATGGCACGCTGGACGGCTTGAACAGCGATCTGGCCAAGGCGCTGGCCTACAATCCGTCGCTGAAAAACGCGCTGAGCGCAGAATCTCAGGCGCTCGCCGCCTTCCACCAAGGCCAGGCCGCGGCCATCGACAAAGCCATCACCGGCCAGACCGGCGCAGCCTTGGCCCTGAGCGGGATGGCGGCGAAAAACGCGGAGATCGGCTCCCGCTTCAGCGATGTCACGCTGAAAAACCTGGAGGCGTTGCTGCAAGCCCGCATCGACCGCATGCAGGCTCAGCGCAATCTTTACATCGGCATCGGCCTGGCCGCGATGCTGCTGGCCAGCTTCCTGTTTCATCAGCTCTACCTGTCCATCACCTTGCAACTGGGCGGCGAGCCTTTCTACGTGCAAAGCGTGGTCGAACAATTAGCCGCAGGCCAGCTGGGCACCCGGATCCAACTGCGCGAGCAGGACAGCAATAGCTTGCTGGCCTCCATTGGCAAGATGCGCGACCAATTGCGCGACACCGTGACGCAGTTGCTGGACACCTCGCGCGAAGTCAACGCGGCTGCGGACCAGATGGCTCAAAGCGCCCAGAACGTCTCCCATAGCAGCACCCCGGCAAACCCAGGCGGCGGCCAGCATGGCGGCGGCGATCGAGCAACTGAGCACCAGCCTGATGGTCAGCGCCGAGCAATCGGAGCAAGCCAATCAGCTCTCGCGCGCCGCGGTCAGCCAATCCAGCGAGGGCAACGCCATCATCCACAACGCCAGCGCCAGCATGGACAGCATCGTGCGCGACGTGTCTTCTGCCTCGGAAACCATAGGCGCGCTGGGCCAGCAATCGGAGTCCATCGCCAGCATCGTCGATGTGATCCGCGATGTCGCAGACCAAACCAATCTGCTGGCGCTTAACGCCGCCATCGAAGCCGCGCGCGCCGGCGAACAAGGCCGCGGCTTCGCCGTAGTGGCCGACGAGGTGCGCAAGCTGGCGGAACGCACCGCGCAATCCACCACCGAGATCAGCACCATCGTTTCCGACATTCAGCGCACCTCGCAGCAGGCCATCACCAATATGCAAACCGGCATGAGCGCCATCATGAAAGGCCAGGAGAACACCCGCAACGCCGGCGCCAGCATCGCCTCCATCCGCCAATGCGTGGATCAGGTGCTGGACAGCATCCATCAAATCACTCAAGGCCTGAAGGAACAGAGCAGCGCCAGCCAGTCGCTGGCGCAAAACGTGGAAAGCGTGGCGCGGATGTCGGAAACCAACGCCAGCGCCGTCGAAGCCAGCGCGCAGACCGCCGGCGAACTGCAATCGGTGTCGCAACGGCTGGGGCAGCTCGCCGGCCGTTTCAGTGTCTAGACTACAATGCCGCGCCCGCTGATAAAGCTGATCGCGGCGTTGGCTTCGGCGCCCGCCGCGGCGGCCGGGCTGACCATTCTGGTCAGCCCTCAGCCTCCCATCATCGAAGTCTCCGCCGATCAGCAACACGTCTCCGGCGCCGCCATCGACTTGATGCGCGCGCTGTCCCTGCGCGCCGGCCTGCCGTTCAAGTTTACGCCCTACCCCACCGCCCGCGCCGTGCTGCTGGTCCAGCAAACCCCGGACGCCTGCTTGACCGCCGCTCGCTTTCCGGAACGGGAAACGCTGTTCCGCTGGAGCGAGCCTGTCATCCGCCTGCGGCTGGTGCTGCTGGCGCGCCATGACGAAACCCGCGACTTCGGCGGCGTGGAGCAGGCCAGGCAACTCCATATCGGCGCCGTACGCGGCACCGCCGTGGCCAGCCGGCTAAAACAGCAGGGCTGGACACTGGACGAGAGCGCCGACGCGGCAAGCAGCCTGCGCAAGCTGCAATTGGGCCGCATCGACTTGCTGGCCACGCTGGACGTGGGCATACAGGGCCTGGCCGACAAAATGAAAATGGCGACGCCGCGTGTCGCCCTGGTGGTGAATGAAACGGATATCTATTTCGCCTGTCATCCGCAGTTGAGCGACGACGCCATGCAGCGGCTGAACCAAGCCATCCTGGCGATGAAGGCGGACGGCAGCATCAAGGCTTTCAATCTGAAATAGGCCGCAGCAAATCCAAACGGTCGGTGCAGACGCTATCCACGCCCCAGGCCAGCAAACGTTCGGCATCGGCCGGCTGATTCACCGTGTAGCACAGCAATTGAAAGCCCGCTTGCTTGACGCTGGTCGCCAAGGCCGCGTCCAAGCTCTGATAGTCGCAATGCAAGGCCACGCAGTCCAGATCGCGCAAGCGCGACAGCCAGTCCGCCGGCACTCGCTCCACCAGCCAGGCGCGCGGCAGAGCCGGCGCGGCTTCCCGCGCAGCGCGCAGCGCCTCGGCGGAAAAAGACGACAGCAAGGGCTGCAACGCGGCGCCGGCCCACAGCCGGGCGGCTTCCGTCGCCACCGCAGCGCCGGTTTCCGCCTCCCGTCCCGGGCAGGGCTTGATCTCGATGTTCAAGGCAATGCCGTGCGCAAGGCAGCAGGCGGCGACCGTGTCCAGCGTCGGCATGGGCTCGCCGGCAAAAGCCGCGCCCTTCCAGCCGCCGGCATCCAGCCGCGCCAATTGCGCCATGCTCAGCGCCGCCGCCGCGCCGCGGCCGTTGCTGGTGCGCTCCACCGTGTCGTCATGCAGCAGAAAACAGACATTGTCGGCCGACAGCTTCACATCGCATTCGGCGCCTCGGTAGCCGTAGCGCAAGCCTTCGCGAAAGCCGGCCAAAGTATTTTCCGGCGCCAGAACGCCGCCGCCGCGATGAGCGATGAAGCGGGGATAAGGCCATTGCCGGCCGGGCGTGGAGTAAGACATGGGCGCTTCCTTGCAGACCTCGAACAAAACGCATCATTATCGCCGGCGAGGATTGCAGACGGATGACGCGCTCCCAGTATGGCAAAAGCCGCCTTCGCAGAGCAAAGACGGCTTGGTCAAACGCGGTGCCAGATACCGGCTTATTGGTAAGTCAACGCATTGGCCTTGCCGTGGAACACCCGGTAGACAAAGGCGGTGTACAGCAGAATCACCGGCAGCACCACCGCCGCGCCCCAGAAGATCACCCACAAGGCCGCGGTGTCGCTGGCCGCCTGCCAGATATTCAGCCGGCCAATCACCACCTCGGGGAACACGCTATAAGTCAGGCCCCAGAACGACAGCAGCACGATGCCGACGGTGCAGGCGAACGGCGCCCAGCACCAATTATCATTGCCGGCGGCCTGACGCGCCGCCAAGCGCGGCAGGATCACCCACAGCGTGGCGAACAACACAATGCAGCCCAAGGGCAAGGGCAGCAGCAGCAAGAACTCCGGCAGGGCGAACCACTTTGCGGCGATATGGCTGCTGGCCAGCGGCGTGGCCGCCGACACCAGCAACACAGACAGACCGGCGCCGGCCAGGCTGCGCCGCGCCCAAGCCACCGCCTTGGCTTGCAAAGCGCCGCTGGTCTTCATGATCAGCCAACCGGCGCCCAGCAAAGTGTAAGCCGCCGCCAAGCCGATGCCGGCCAACAAGGCAAAGCCCCAGGCCAGCCAACCCTCGGCGAAGCCGGTCAGATAGCGTCCCAGCATCACGCCCTGAGTCAGCGCCGCCAACAGCGAGCCACAGGCGAAAGCGACATTCCACCACGGCTTATGCGGCTCACGCGCCTTGACGCGGAAGTCGAAGGCCACGCCGCGCACGATCAAGCCAGCCAGCATCAGTGCCACCGGCAGATAGAGCTCGCCCAGAATGATGCCGTGCGCCAGCGGAAAGCCCACTAGCAACAGGCCCACGCCCAGCACCAGCCAGGTTTCGTTGGCGTCCCAGAACGGGCCGATCGACGCGATCATCATGTCCTTCTCGTCGTCCTTGGCGAAGGGCAACAACAAGCCCACGCCCAGATCGTAGCCATCCAGCACCACGTAAATCAGCATGGCCAGGGCCATCAGGCCGGCGAACACCACCGGCAACCAATACACAGCGCCACTCATGCCAGTTTCTCCTCAAGATGCGCGGCCTCGCCGCCGGACTGGCCGGCCGCCTTGCCCGCCATGTAGAACAAGACCGACACATAGGCGGTCAGCAACACCAGGTACAAACCCAGATACATCGCCAGCGTAGACGCCACCATACCGCCGGTCGCCGGACCCGCCGCCTGCGCGGTGGTCAGCACGCCCTCCACCAGCCACGGCTGACGGCCGATCTCGGTCACGTACCAGCCTGCCAGGGTCGCGACCCAACCGGCGAAGGTCATGCCCACCAGCGCCCGCAGCATCAGCGGCGCCAACTGGCCGCGGCGACGCAGTTGCCAACAGGCCAGCCAAGACACCAGCAGCATCAGCGCGCCCACGCCGGCCATCACGCGGAAGCTCCAGAACACCTTGCCCACAGGCGGATGCTGAGCGAACTCATTAAGACCGCGGATCTCGCCGTTGGGATCATGAGTGATGATCAGGCTGGCCAGCTTGGGAATGCCCACCGCCATATCGTTCTGACGGGTTTCCGCATTGGGCAGAGCGAACAGCAACAGCGGCGCGCCCTTCTCGGTATGCCAGATACCTTCAATCGCCGCCAGCTTGGCGGGTTGATGCTTGAAGGTGTTGAGGCCGTGCATGTCGCCCACGAAAATCTGCAACGGAATCAGCAAGGCCGCGGTCACCACGCCGGTTTTCAGCGCCATCTTCGCGCCGTCGCTGCGGTCGCCCTTCAGCCGGCGATAAGCGGACAGACCCGCCACCAGAAAGGCTGTGGTCAAGCCGGAGGCGATCAGCATATGGGTCAGCCGGTAGGGCAAAGAGGGATTAAAAATCACCTCCAGCCAACTGGTCACCACCGCCTTGCCGTCCACCATCTTGAAACCGGTCGGGGTCTGCATCCAGGAATTCAAGGCCAGAATCCAGAACGCCGACACCGTATTGCCGAAGGCGACCAGGAAGGTGGCCCAGGTATGCACTCGCTCGGACACCCGCGAACGGCCGAACAGCATCACGCCCAGGAAGGTGGCCTCCAGGAAGAAAGCGGTCAGGATTTCATACGCCAGCAGCGGGCCGGCGATATTGCCCACCGTCTGCATATAGCCAGGCCAGTTGGTGCCGAACTGGAAGCTCATGGTCACGCCGCTGACCACGCCCAGGGCGAAGGACAAGGCGAAGATCTTCACCCAGAAGCCATAGGCGTCCATCCAGCCTTGCTGACCGGTTTTCAGGTAACGCAGCTTGAAGAACAGCAGCACCCAGCCCATCGCGATATTGATGGTGGGGAACAAGATGTGAAAGGAAATATTGGCGCCGAACTGAATGCGCGCCAATACCAGCGGGTCAAAGTCCATAGCTACTCCCTGTCGCCGTCGCGACTGGTCAGTTTCGAAAGCGAGTGGGTGAACTGCAGGATTTTCTGCACCTGCGAACCCAGTTTCATCAGGCGCTGCAAGGTCTCCACGTCCATGTGCTGGATATCGGAGAACCAGGTGGTCACCAGTTCGATCAACTGGTGCATCTCCTTCATCCGCGCTTGGGCATGGCGTTCAGCGTCGCTGGCCGGCGTCTCCATGATCGCGCCGCGCAACATGGTCAGCGTAGGCTCCACCTCGCGCTTTTTGCGCTCCTCGGCCAGGGTTTTGAAAATGGCCCAGACATCGTCGGGCGTGGAGAAATATTCGCGGCGATCTCCGGGGAAATGCTGCAGCCTGACCAGCCGCCAGGACTCCAGCTCCTTGAGACCCATGCTGACGTTGGAGCGTGAAAAGCTCAGGCTCTCTGCGATTTCATCCGCGTTCAGCGGCTTCTCCGATACATAGAGCAGCGCGTAGATCTGCCCGACGGTGCGATTGATGCCCCAGCGGCTGCCCATTTCACCGAAATGCAGCACGAAAGACTGGACGAGTGGCGATAAATTCATGACGTTCTCAATTTTCAGGAATTTCTGAAACTTTGATATAAATCATAAATTCGCAACGAAACCAAGTCAATCACAACCATCATTGAGCCGCACGCTTGACAGAACCCCAAACCATGCATCTCGCATCTTTGCAGTCTGTGCCTGCACGGCTGACGCCGCAGTCGGGCTGCGCTAAAATAGCGCCGACTCTCCAAAAGCCCCGCCGCGCGCGGGGTCGAAACATTAATCAGGGATGCTCTGGCGCCCGCGCGCCCTTGATCCGCGGGCAAAGGCCACGGCATCCTGTTGTCCATTCATAAGAGCCCACAGCCAATGAGCACGCCACAGCACACCCCGATGATGCAGCAATACCTAGCCATCAAACGCGAACACGCCGACAAGCTGGTTTTCTACCGCATGGGGGACTTCTACGAACTGTTCTATGAGGACGCGGAGAAGGCGGCGCGCTTGCTTGACATCACCCTGACCACCCGCGGCGCCAGCGGCGGCAACCCGATCAAGATGGCCGGCGTGCCCTATCACGCCGCCGAAGGCTATCTGGCGCGCCTGGTCAAAATGGGCGAATCCGTCGCCATCGCCGAGCAGATTGGCGACCCGGCCCTGTCCAAAGGGCCGGTGGAACGCAAGGTGGTGCGCATCGTCACCCCCGGCACCCTGACCGACGCCGCTTTGCTGGACGACAAGCGCGACAACCTGGTGATGGCGGTGAACATGGTCAAGGGCGTGCTGGGCCTGGCCTGGCTATCGCTCGCCAGCGGCGAGTTCAAAGTATTGCAGACCCGGGTGGACGAGCTCCACAGCGAGCTGGAGCGCTTGAAACCCGCCGAACTGGTGATCCCGGACGACACTGGCCTCAATGTGTTCGAAACCGTGGCCACGCCCAAGAAAAAGCTGCCGCCGTGGCAGTTCGACATCGAGTCGGCGCAGATGACGCTGACCCGGCACTTCGGCACCCGCGACTTGGCCGGCTTCGGCGCCGACACCCTGCCAGTGGCGGTGGGCGCCGCCGGCGCGCTGCTGGAATACGTCAAGACCACTCAGAGCGTCAACCCGGCTCATATCGCCAATCTGGCGGTGGAGGACGCCGGCGAGTTGATCCGCATGGACGGCGCCACCCGCCGCAACCTGGAACTGACCGAAACCATACGCGGCGAACCGTCTCCGACGCTGGCCTCGCTGCTGGACGGCTGCGCCACCAGCATGGGCAGCCGTCTGCTGCGCCATTGGCTGCATCACCCCATCCGCAGTCACGGCAAGCTGTCGCGCCGGCTGGAAGCGGTGCGCGCCTTGCTGCCGGCCTACGACGACGCCCACGCCCAGCTGCGCGAAGTGGCTGACATCGAACGCATCACCGCCCGCATCGCCCTGCGCAGCGCCCGCCCGCGCGACCTGGCCGCGCTGCGCGATTCGCTGAAGGCGTTGACCGGCGTCAAACGGCTGGCCGCCAATCTCGACGCAGAACTGCTGGGCGAACTGGCACGCCTGCTGCCGGACGATTCCCCAGTGGAAACCATGCTCAGCCAGGCCATCCTGCCCGAGCCCTCCACCTTCCTTCGCGACGGCGGCGTGATCAATCACGGCCTCAACGCCACGCTGGACGAATTGCGCGCGATCCAGACCGACTGCGGCGCCTTTCTGCTGGCGCTGGAAGCCCGCGAAAAAGAACGCACCGGCATCCCCACCCTGAAAGTGGAGTTCAACCGCGTGCACGGCTTCTACATCGAAGTCACCAAGGCCCAAGGCGACAAGGTGCCGGACGACTACCGCCGCCGCCAGACGCTGAAGAACGCCGAGCGCTACATCACGCCTGAACTGAAGGAATTCGAAGACAAGGCGCTGTCCGCGCAAGACCGCGCGCTGGCGCTGGAAAAGCAACTGTACGAAGACCTGCTGGATCAACTGGCGCCGCACATACCCGACCTGAAGCTGATAGCGCAAGCGGTGGCCGGACTAGACGTGCTGTCCGCCTTCGCCGAGCGCGCCAGCGTCAACAACTACGTGGAGCCGGAGTTCGTGGCCGAGCCGCGGCTGGAAATCATCGAAGGCCGCCACCCTGTGGTGGAGGCGGAGGTGGAACGCTTCATCGCCAACGACACCCGGCTGTCCGACACCCGCAAACTGCTGCTGATCACGGGCCCGAACATGGGCGGTAAATCCACCTATATGCGCCAGAACGCGCTGATTACGCTGATGGCGCACGTCGGCAGCTTCGTACCGGCCCAACGCGCGGTGATTGGACCGATAGACCGTATCTTCACCCGCATCGGCGCCTCCGACGACCTGGCCGGCGGCCGCTCCACCTTCATGGTGGAGATGACCGAAACCGCCAACATCCTCAACAACGCCTCCGAACACTCGTTGGTGCTGATGGATGAAGTGGGCCGCGGCACCTCCACTTTCGACGGCCTGGCGCTGGCCTGGGCCATCGCCAAGGCGCTGATAGAGAAAAGCCGCGCCTATACGCTGTTCGCCACCCATTATTTCGAGCTGACCAGCCTGGAAAGCGAGTACCCCAGCGTCGCCAACGTCCACCTGTCCGCCGTGGAGCACAAGGACCGCATCGTGTTTCTGCACCATGTGGAGGAAGGCCCGGCCAGCCAGAGCTATGGCTTGGCGGTGGCTCAGCTGGCCGGCGTGCCCGGCAAAGTGATCCGCGAGGCGCGTCGCTATCTGACTGAATTGGAGAACCACTCCGCCAGCCGCGTGCAGCCAGACCTATTTATCAGTTTACCCGCGACGACAACTGTGGAACCTGAAGCGAATCCGGCAGTCGAACGCCTTCTGGAGGTCGATCTAGACGATCTCTCGCCACGGGAAGCCCAGGCCCTGCTCTACGAATTAAAGAAACTGGCCAAATGACCAGGCCAGACCCGGGGACGTTTCCTATATTACTAGAAGGTAACATCCGAGACAGGAGCAACAACAATGTCGCTTGAAAACACTGCCACCGCCCCGGGCCTGGTCACACTGTTCAGTCAGGTCACGGACGATGGAAGCATTGCCCTTTCCTCCATCCGCGAGCGGGCCAACCTCGAATTGTCCAGCTTCGCCGAACTGGCGAGCCAACAATTGAAACAACTGGACATCAGCATGCCACCTGCGATCAGTCTGATCAGCACGCCGGCCTGCCAGTTGGACTTGGAAAACAACCACCCGCATGCCGAGGAAATCCGGGCCTGGTTGCAGGGCAATGACAACATCACCCGAAAATTCAAGGAAGTGGAAGTGCTGTACGAGATCGTGCGCGCCGCGGAAAGCATAGGCGAAACCTTCCCGGAAAGCTCAACTTTCCACATCGGTTTAACCAGCGCCGGGCCCATCGCCTACTTCGAGGACAGCCATCGCGCTTAACGTCGGCACAACCAAGTTGGCCGCGTTCAACACCCAAAACGGGGAAGCTTTCGCTTCCCCGTTTTTCTTGCCCTAATCCTCCCTCGGCCAGGCCGCCCGCTCCCGCCGGTAAAACCGCGGATAAGCATTGATGAAACGCATCTCCTCCGGATAAGGGTAAAAATCTTCGATGTGGCCGGCGCGGATGCGGCGCTGGCGCAGCTGCCAAAACTCGGGACTCAGCAAATCCCGGTGATGGCGCAGAAAAACCTGCCTGACCTCGGGGTCGCCCAATAGAAAAACGCCGAACTCCTCGGGAAACACATCATTGCGCGCCACCGGGTACCAAACCTCGCCGGACATCTCCATTTCCGGGTTAGGCGCCTCCGGAATCCGCCGGAAATGGCAGTCGCTCAGGTATTCGATCTCGTCGTAGTCGTAGAAAATTACCCGCCCGTAACGCGTCACGCCAAAGTTCTTGAACAACATGTCGCCGGGGAAAATATTCGCCGCCGCCAGCTCCTTGATCGCCAGGCCGTAATCGCGCACCGCCCGCGCCTTCTCCGCCGGTTCGCAATTCATCAGGTAGAGATTCAACGGCTTCAGCCGCCGCTCGATGTACAAGTGCTTGATCACCACCTGCTCAGCGCCCTCCTCCATCACCGACGGCGCTTGCTCGCGCAACTCCCGCAGCAATTCTTCGGTGAAGCGCGCCTTGGGAAACGCCACATTGGAAAATTCCAGCGTATCCGCCAGCCGTCCCACCCGGTCATGGCGCTTCACCAGCTGGTACTTTGCCTTCACCGTGGCCCGGTCCACTTCCTTGGGGCCGCCGAACACGTCCTTGATCAGCTTGAACACATAGGGATAGGACGGCAGAGTGAATACCAGCATCACCAGGCCGCGGATGCCGGGCGCGATGACGAAACTGTCGTTGGAATGTTTCAGGTGCTGGATGAAGTCGCGGTAGAAGGTGTTCTTGCCCTGTTTCTGCAGCCCCAGCATGGTGTAGAGCTCGGCCTTGGTCTTGCCCGGCAGCATCCCTCGAAGGAACTGCACATAAGCGGACGGCACCTCCATATCCACCAGGAAGTAAGCGCGGCTGAAGGAGAACAGCACGCCGATGCGCCAGGGCTCCAGCAGCAAGGTATCCAGGTACAGCCCGCCCAGTGCGTCGTGCAATACCGGGACTGCGAATGGGTAATGCGCGCCGCCGTTGATTACCTTGCCGAACACATAAGCGGTCTTATTGCGGTAGAACGGCGACGACAACACCTGTATCTGACAATTGGCCTCCGGCTGCGGCCAGCCCCCCTCCAGAAAGGACTCCGCCTGGCGCAACAGCAGGGCGATGTCCCGCCGCAGCCAGGTGAACGGCCGCCGCCAGCCAAAGTCCTCGACGATGCGACGCAATGCCCGCCGCAGGCCCTCGCGCGCGGGGTAATAGCTGCGGTAGGACGGCGGGTCTGACTCGATGTACTCAGTGGAGATCGCCGGCCGGATGAAGATGAAATCGTTGTTGAAGTAATCGCGGTGCAAGATGCGGGTGAACACGGAATTGAAGAAGGTTTCCGCGCACTCCGGTTGCTTGTGATTGGCCAACAGGCCGATGAAGTAAAGCTTGGCCTGCTGCCAGATCTCGTCGTCCAGCAGATCGGCGTGGAATTCGCCATGCAGCCTCGCCACCGTTTCCGCCACCCGTTCGTCGTAGAACTGGATACGGTCGCGAACCGCCTTTTGCACCCCTTGCCAGTCCCTGGACTCGAACAAATCCTTGGCGCCGCGATTGCACTCGCGGAACAGGCGGTAATGCTTGTCGAAACCGTCCACCAGCGCCTGTGCGATATCGCGCGCCACCGGGTTGTAGTACTCGGGAATCTGCATGCGCTCGCCCTCTGGAGACGCCAACGGCCGCGCCCTCGCTCAGGGCTTGCGCGGGCCTCCGCGCCGGGCCCCGCCGACGCCGCGCGGCCGCGCGCCGGGCTTGGCGATGCGCTGAGCATGCGACACCCTCGGCAAATCCGCAAGATCCACCTCCAGCTCGCGCATCTCCCCCGGCTGCAGGCCGTCCAGCGTCCACGATCCTATTGCCGCCCGCACCAGGCGCAACGTCGGCAGCCCCACTTTGGCGGTCATGCGCCGCACCTGGCGGTTCTTGCCCTCGCTGATGACGATCTCCAGCCAGCCGTCCGGCACCGTCTTGCGAAAACGCACCGGCGGCGTGCGTTCCCACAGCGCGGGCGCGTCGATGCGCCGCGCCTGTGCCGGCTGGGTGGTGAAATCGCCCAGGTCGACGCCGCGGCGCAGTTGCTCCAGTTGTTCGTCGCGGATCTGTCCCTCCACCTGCACCCAATAGGTCTTGGGCAGCTTCCAGCGCGGATTGGCGATGCGGTGTTGCAATTCGCCGTCGCCCGTCAAAAGCAGCAGACCTTCGCTGTCGGTGTCCAGCCTGCCCGCCGGGTACACGCCCGGCAACGGCACGCAGGACTTGAGCGTCGGATGCTTGGGATGCTCTGAAAACTGGCAGATGACGCCGTAGGGCTTGTTGAGCAGGATGAGTCGGGACATGGCATGAAGAGCGGCGAGAAAAGAATGAGGCGAATGATACAAGAGCCTGCCGCCGCGCGCCGCAAGTTTGCCGGCGAAGACGCTCCAGGCGCGGCCTATAATTCGCATTCGAACCCCTGCCGCGCAGTTATCAAGCATAAAAGTTCAAATGCGCAGCGAGCCAAGCGCGCGCGGAGAGGTATAATTCGCTTTTGAAAATTACCCGAGAGTCTCCGGACCGTGTTCAGGCCGCGTCGCCTGAACCGCCATCCGCCTTTCCAAGGTCTTTCCATGCGCCGGCAGCGCCCTGCGCAACCGTTCTGTCGTCACAAGATAAAAGGAGATAGAGTAATGCCTTCGGAACAGCCCAAAATCATCTACACCCTGACCGACGAAGCGCCGGCGCTGGCCACCAGCGCCTTCCTGCCGGTCGTGCAAGCCTTCGCCGGCTCCGCCGGCATTGAAGTCGCCACTGCCGACATTTCGCTGGCCGCGCGCGTCCTGGCCGAATTCCCCGACTATCTGGCCGACGAACAGAAAGTGCCGAACACGCTGGCCGAACTGGGCAAACTGACCCAGCACCCCGACACCAACATCATCAAGCTGCCCAATATCAGCGCCTCGGTGGCCCAATTGATCGCCTGCGTCAAAGAATTGCAGGCCAAGGGCTACCCGCTGCCGGACTATCCGGAAAACCCGGCCTCCGACGCCGACAAAGCCATTAAGGACCGCTACGCCAAATGCCTCGGTTCCGCGGTGAACCCCGTGCTGCGCGAAGGCAATTCCGATCGTCGCGCGCCGCTGGCGGTGAAAAACTACGCCAAGAAGCATCCGCACTCGATGGGCGAATGGAAGCAGTGGTCGCAAACCCACGTCTCCCATATGCACCACGGCGACTTCTACCACGGCGAGAAGTCGATGACGCTGGACAAGGCGCGCGACGTGAAGATGGAACTGACCACCAAGAGCGGCCAGACCATCGTGCTCAAACCCAAAGTCGCGCTGCAGGCCGGAGAGATCATCGACTCCATGTTCATGAGCAAGAAGGCGCTGTGCGACTTCTACGAGCGTGAAATGGAAGACTGCCGCGAATCCGGCATCCTGTTCTCCCTGCACGTCAAAGCCACCATGATGAAGGTGTCCCACCCCATCGTGTTCGGCCACTGCGTCAAGATCTACTACAAGGAAGCCTTCGAAAAACACGGCAAGCTGTTCGAAGAACTGGGCGTCAACGTCAACAACGGCATGGCCACCCTGTACGAGAAAATCGAAACCCTGCCGGCTTCCAAGCGTGAAGAAATCATCCGCGACCTGCACGCCTGCCAGGAGCACCGCCCGCGCCTGGCCATGGTGGATTCGGCCAAGGGCATCACCAACTTCCACTCGCCCAACGACGTGATCGTGGATGCCTCGATGCCGGCGATGATACGTGCTGGCGGCAAGATGTGGGGGGCCGACGGCAAACCTTACGACGCCAAGGCCGTCATGCCAGAGTCCACCTTCGCCCGCATTTATCAGGAGATGATCAACTTCTGCAAATGGCACGGCAATTTTGATCCCAAAACCATGGGCACCGTGCCCAACGTCGGCCTGATGGCGCAGAAGGCCGAAGAGTACGGCTCCCACGACAAGACTTTTGAAATCCAGGAAGATGGCGTCGCCAACATCGTCGACCTCGCCACCGGCGAAGTGCTGCTGTCGCAGAACGTCGAGCAAGGCGATATCTGGCGCATGTGCCAGGTGAAGGACGCGCCTATCCGCGACTGGGTCAAGCTGGCCGTCACCCGCGCTCGCAACTCCGGCATGCCGGCGGTGTTCTGGCTGGACCCGTACCGCCCGCACGAGAACGAACTGATCAAGAAGGTCCACGCCTACCTGAAGGATCACGACACCAGCGGCCTGGAAATCCACATCATGTCCCAGGTTCGCGCAATGCGTTACACCCTGGAGCGCGTGGCGCGCGGCCTAGACACCATCTCGGTGACCGGCAACATCCTGCGCGACTACCTGACCGACCTGTTCCCCATCATGGAACTGGGCACCTCGGCCAAAATGCTGTCCATCGTGCCCCTGATGGCCGGCGGCGGCATGTACGAGACCGGCGCAGGCGGTTCCGCGCCCAAGCACGTGCAACAGCTGCTGGAAGAAAACCATCTGCGTTGGGACAGCCTGGGCGAGTTCCTGGCGCTGGCGGTGTCCTTGGAAGAACTGGGCATCAAGACAGGCAACGGCAAAGCCAAGATCTTGGCCAAGACGCTGGACCTCGCCACCGGCAAACTGCTGGACGAGAACAAATCCCCGTCGCGCCGCACCGGCGAGCTGGACAACCGCGGCAGCCAGTTCTACCTGACCCTGTACTGGGCCCAGGCACTGGCGGAACAGTCCGAGGACAAAGAGCTGCAGGCCCGCTTCGCCCCGCTCGCCCAAAACCTGGCTAGCAACGAGCAGAAAATCCTGGACGAGTTGAAAGCCGTGCAGGGCAAAGCGGCCGACATCGGCGGCTATTACCATCCCGACGCGGCCAAGTGCGGCGCCGTGATGCGCCCAAGCGCCAGCTTCAATGCCGCGCTGGCCGCCGTGCTCGGCTAAGCCCTTCCCAGTCCCCCCGGGAACTTCCCGTCCGACAAAACGCCAAGACATAGGTCTTGGCGTTTTTTTGCGCCGTGTCAGCGACGCAGGCGGCAAGCTTTTCATGATTTTTCATAGATAATCAAAATACGAGCCTGCCCAGCGGCGTGCCGTTGCGCACCCCACACTCAGGAGAGAAAGTATGAGCGTCACCCATATCAAGGTTCCGGCTAACGGCGAGAAGATCATCCCCGGCCAGCCGGCGCCCGACCATCCGATCATTCCTTTCATCGAAGGCGACGGCATAGGCGTGGACATCACCCCGGTAATGATCAAGGTGATAGACGCCGCGGTGACCAAAGCCTATAGCGGCAAGAAAAAGATTCATTGGATGGAAGTGTACGCCGGCGAAAAATCCACCCGGCTCTATGGCCCGGATGAATGGCTGCCGAAAGAAACCTTCGACGCATTGAAAACGTATTCGGTGTCCATCAAGGGCCCGATGACCACCCCGGTGGGCGGCGGCATCCGTTCGCTCAACGTGGCGCTGCGCCAGGAGCTGGACCTGTACCAGTGCGTGCGGCCTGTTCGTTACTTCAAGGGCGTGCCCTCGCCACTGAAACAGCCGGAACTGACCGATATGGTGATCTTCCGAGAGAATACCGAAGACATCTATGCCGGCATCGAATGGCAAGCGGGCAGCGACGCCGCCAAGAAAGTAATCGCCTTCCTTCAAGACGAAATGGGCGTGAAGAAGATTCGCTTTCCAGAATCCTCGGGCATCGGCATCAAGCCGGTGTCCAAAGACGGCACCGAACGCCTGGTGCGCGCAGCCATCCGTTACGCGATAGACAACGACCGCAAGAGCGTGACCATCGTGCACAAGGGCAACATCATGAAGTATACCGAGGGCGGCTTCCGCGACTGGGCCTACGCTCTGGCGAAAGACGAGTTCGGCGCGACGCCTGTCGATGGCGGCCCGTGGTGCGCGTTCAAAAACCCGAAGACTGGCCGCGACATCATGGTCAAGGACGCCATCGCCGACGCCTTCCTGCAGCAAATCCTGCTGCGCCCGGCGGAATACGACGTGGTGGCCACGCTGAACCTGAACGGCGACTACATCTCCGACGCGCTAGCCGCGCAGGTGGGCGGCATCGGCATCGCGCCCGGCGCCAACATTTCGGATCAATACGCGGTGTTTGAAGCCACCCACGGCACAGCGCCCAAATACGCGGGCCAGGACAAAGTCAATCCCGGCTCGCTGATCCTGTCCGCAGAAATGATGCTGCGCCACCTCGGTTGGAAGGAGGCCGCCGATCTGGTGATCAAGGCGATGGAAGCCGCCATCGCCGACAAGCAGGTGACTTACGACTTCGCCCGCCTGATGGACGGGGCCGTCGAAGTCAGCTGCTCCGCTTTTGGCGACGCGATGATCGCGCGAATGTAAAAAATCGCGGCGACACAAAAAGCCCGCGTTGCCGCGGGCTTTTTGAATTGGAGACCCGGCCGGCCTCAACGCCGCAGGTAATCGACGAAGGCGTAAGCCAGGCCATCGGCGCTGACGTGCGCCTCGCGGCTGTCCTCGCGCCAGAGTTCGGCGGACACCTCGGGGAAATGGGCGTCGCCCGGATACTCTCCTGCGATCTCGGTCAGCCGCAGACAGTCCGCGCTGGAGATCGCCTGGCGGTACAGCTCGGCGCCGCCGATCAAACACACCTCTTCCACCGCGCCGGCCAAAGCCAGCGCCTGCTCCAGCGAATGCGCGGCCTCCGCGCCGTCGGCGCTCCAATCCGCTTGGCGCGTCACCACGATGTTGCGGCGGCCCGGCAAGGGCCGGCCGATCGAATCCCAGGTCTTGCGGCCCATGATCACCGGCTTGCCCAGCGTCACCGCCTTGAAATGCTTGAGATCCTCCGGCAAATGCCAAGGCAAGCGGTTGTCTATGCCTATCACCCGCTTGGCCGCCATCGCCGCCACCAGGGTCAAGCGCGGCCTTCCCGCCGCCGTCATACCGCCACCGCCGCTTTGATATGCGGATGCGGATCGTAGCCTTCCAGTTCGAAATCCTCGAACTTGAAGCCGAAGATATCCTTGACCTGCGGATTGAGTTTGAGCGTCGGCAAGGCGCGCGGCTCGCGGGACAGTTGCAGCTCGGCCTGCTCCAGATGGTTGCTGTACAGGTGTTTATGGAACCAAAAAAAAACGGTCAACATAGGCTTTAGAATCCTCACTGACTGGGAGCCCACTACAAGACCCGCCATCTTAAGCGTAACCAACAAAATAAACCACCTCATCAATGTTCTACATCAAATCATGGGGTAGGAATATCGTTTTGGAGCCATGAGTGACAGCTCGTCTTGACGCTCTCTTAAGAGGAACCATACCATACGGCCAACTCATCATCACATGAGGTAAATTAGGACCGTGTCAACAAAAGCCCAGCACACCTCTGCAGCAACACTTATCCGAGTGCAGCCTACATCAAGCGTTGAGCCAATGACTGTACTTTCGAGTGGTGCGCGCCTGGGCTTATCGTTGGCAGGTAGCGGGTTCCCTATTTTTAGCATTGTGGATAGCGACGGCCTTCTCGTCCGAACCGCACACAAGTGGCTAAGTCAGTTAAGGCGACAAGCCGGCCTTACTTTTAGCATAAATACGGTTGAGCAATACGGGCGCACTCTCTCTTATCTCTGTCGCTGGATTGAACGGGCCCCGCCCTTTCCTGACCTGAGTATCGATGAAAACATCCAACTTCTGAACCGACAAGATGTTGTCTGCTGGCTCAGCGACATGGCGAGTACAGGAGCAAGCAACAAAACACTTCACTCTCGGGAAGCTTGTCTACGGCAGTTCCTTGAATGGTTGACGACACATGAAGGTGGTCGGGTTCGCAGAACAGAAGAATCACCGTGGGGACGTGACGGAACACTACGATATATAGTTGCAACACCCAATGCACGTAGCCCGAAAAGCATTTCTGCAGATACTGTGATTGGAGTTCTGAATGGCATGCATAATGAGTGCGAGAGATGCATGTTTCATGCTCAATATGATATGGGGCTACGAATAAGCGAGCTCGTTGACCTCAAAGCATCAGATATACCTGATGACCAGCTTTACGACCCAACGTTCGAATTTATCCCAATCTGTGTTAATGGCGTCAAAGGGCGAGGCGGTCAAAAAAAGGAACGAATTACTCTTATCTCGCGAGCAGTACTCAAGCGAATCAAGCGCTACCACAGTAGCCGGGAATATAAGCTAGCACCTGACTGGGATATCAACGACCCAAACAAACCCGCTTTCTTGACTGCCAATCAGCTTAAATGGAGCGCAAGAAATGCCTCCAAGCAATTCAAGGCTTCCGTGCGGCGAGCCTCCTTGCCGAATACCTTGAAAACACATTGGCTCAGGCATGGTACAGCTTTTTCAGTGCTTGGCTCAGATATGGGAAAGAGCTACCAAGATAGGATGCTGATGCTTCAACAAATGCTAGGGCATTCTCATCTAAAGACAACAGAAATATACACTCAAATATCGCCAGCTCTTCTAGAAAACCTTACAAAAAAAGGCAAAGAAATAAATCGACTTGATGAGGCTGAATATATTAGGTCGCATACTTATCTTGGTCCGTTGCAGCACAAAGAAAAAAGAGGGCACCGTGAAGAATAAAATTGTTCGGCTCAGGACGCCTCCTGCGCCAACGCTTTCGGACCCTCACGCCCAAGTCCGATGGATATTTTTTCAGATAGAAGCAGAGCATAATGAGCCCCGTGCATCAAGTTTCAGATACGCACGAAATAAATACATTGAATATTTAGATGAAACTAATGCTTATTATGAGGATTTAGCGATAAATCGGCGCGTCTACTTGGCACGATACTGGGAAGCTGATGCATTAATACGTTTCAATAAATGGCTATCTAAGCAGGAGTTAGCGAGCAAGACCAGGTACAGCCTCTACAAGTCAGTGCGTCAAGCAATGGATATGGCATACGCACTTCGCGTGATAGATTCGATTGTTTATCATGCCCCTATTTTCAAAGGAGTCCCTGAAACAAAAGTGCGTGCTGCATATACCCGTAGAGAGCAAGAAATTATCAATGCAGCCGTAGCCAAGTGGATTGACTTGGCAAATAATGTACTTCTAGGGTACACCCCCACAGGGCAAGGTATCCCTTATCGCCGCCGAATCAACCTCCTTCCACTAAATATTGATGGAAAAATTTATACAGTCTCCGAGGCTGCAGAAGAATTCTCCATTAGCCCAGCATTGATTAATAAGCGAATTCGTCAAGGATGGACTGCTCGACAAGCAGTTGGGCTAGACATGAGCCCCGCGAAATCTTCAATTAATTGGGTGTTAAATGGCACGATTTATCAATCGGCGGTGGCGGTAGCTCAAGCATTTGGGGTGACCACCAGCATTATTCATTATCGCATTAAGCGGGGCTGGACACCTGAGCAAATTGTTGGCCTAACACCTCCGCCAGAAAAAAACTCACAGAACCGAGAAAAAATAGGTACGCCTATAGTCATTACTGGTCAGAAATTCAATACCGTAAAGGAAGCATCTCAACATTACGGGCTTAATTACTCCATAGTAAAAAACAGACTTTTCCTGGGATGGACTCTGTATGAAGCATTAGAAGTGGATAGCAGAGAAGCTAATGGTAAAAAATTAACTGTAGAAGGCGTTGAGTACAAAAGTATTACAACGGCAGCGACGGCCTATGGGCTAGACCATGGCATCGTGGCCAATAGATTACGGCATGGCTACACGCCAGAACAAGCAGTCGGCATTGAACCTATCAATGTCCCTCGTTCTGATGAGAGAGCCATACTTTGGTGTTTTGAAAATATTTACGGCTGCGATGCGGCTGCAATGCGCGATGACCTTAATCAGCGCAATAGGAGCGGCTTCAATTTTTGCACGGAGAAGCGGCTTCTAAAATTGTTCAGCCGGTGGGGTGTATGGCCTTCTATTGACGACCGCTTAATCATGCCATTAGCGGTTGAAATGGGTATGTTAACAGGCCTCAATGTCGAATCACTCAAAACCCTTGAGATAGACTCGTATCAGCCTGAGCATCGTCTCACTGGGCAACCAGTTATCAATTTCAGAAAGAGACGTGCTGGTAGTACAACACGCTCAGAGGATAGAGAGCTACATCTTCCTCTACTTGAATTGGAAGAACTATACCTTGATGAGCCTGTGGCAATGAAAGTGCACCGACTTGTCCTATTAATATTAGCTCTCACTTCGAAGATAAGAGCGGAAGCGCCGACTGATTTATCTCATCGCCTTTTCATTTTTGAGGATGTGGAATTATCCAGAAAAAATAAGCAAAGAGTCATTGTTGGCCTTGACCCTCGTGGCAAAGCCTCATCCTGGTACAAGAGATTTTGTCGGGAAGAGGGATTATATGATTTATTTGGGGAGAAATTTAATTTCAATATTGCTCGATGCCGCCCAACAATGGCGACTAATATGGTCTTAGCAGGAGCAGAGCTATTCCAAGTTCAGGCTGCGTTGGGGCACGAAAACATCCAGACCACTGCGACGTACTTGGATGAACAACAGCTTAGGCCGGTCTTCAACAAAACCATGTCTGAAGCTCTGGAACAAATAGCCCATCGCTCTATCGAATTCCAAAAACACAGACAAGTACTGGATAGCGCCACCGGGATGTGCAACGAAAGTAGAAAACTTGAGTTTCACGAAACCCTATCAGGATGTGGTTGCACAAATCCTTACAACCCAAGCGAAACCATCCGAAGTATTACAAAATTCAAAGAAGGAAGCGTGTGCAAATATTGGAACATGTGCCTTCGATGCGATAGCGCGGTCATTACAGAGCATTCACTTCCCAAGCTCATTGTATATCGAAACCGGGTTTCGGCTGCACTAGAGGAAGACTCATATGCCATTAAGGCACGGAGGAGTCTTTATCAGGACGTTCTCAAGCTAATAGATGGCATACTGGCAGTTGATGTGATATTCCCGGCTCTGGTGATAGAGACAGCTCGGCGTATCGCCGCAACCTTGGATGATTTGTTGGTAGACCAACTAATTTATCAAGGAGTGTGACCTTGCAACAAACTAGAGTGCTGCCATTAATCACTGATGTTATGGCTGGTCAGGCCATATTTCGTAATGACATGCCAGTTTGGCATGGCTTCTTTGGTGATGATATTTGGCCGCTCGTCGAGCCTTCGTCTCCACTTTTCTCAGGACATGTGGCATCAAGTATCGTATGGCATGCCTATATAGTCGATGACAAAGCCAAGTGGAACTCTATCAGCCAGAGCTCAAGACGCAAGTACAAATATTGCCTTACCCAAGAAATCGTTGCAGACTTAAAAATTGCAGCCGTCATCCACGGATATTTTCCAAAACTTATTAAACATTCCAGAAGCACGAAATCACATCTCGACCCAAAAACTGTCAAAGGGCGAATTAATGAGCTGGCGAGATTTTTTTCATTAGTCATTATAGAAGGCCGCCGTAGGTTTGGCTTAAATATACTCGGCTTGGAGCAGATTCCTTTTTCTTTACTTAAGCAAGTTATTCCTATATACCCTGGCCGAAGCTCTCACCTTAAACGAGCCCTGAAATTGGTCTCCGACCCGATGGTGCAGAAGAACCTATCGGCTCCGCTGCAGTGGGGACTGCTTGACATTACGAAAGCTTCGATAGCCTGGACTACTCCAAAAAGTGCAAAGGGCATCCCCCCCCTATTGGATGCACAGTTTTTATTTCTTCTGGATTACTGCAAATGTGCCATAGCACGTTTTAAGAGAACCCTTGGGCTGGAGGTTTACGACAGCGATTGTCGTGCGGTACCGCTAGAGGACGAAGCTCAATATGCTACTTACCGTTTAGCAGTGGAGGCCTACTACACGGATAGAGTAGAGGAGGAAGATAGTTGGAATCCTGAAGAAAAATTTGGTATAACCGCATCAGAGATTACTGACTTTATCCGTGATGCTCATACGTCAGCCATCATGCTGACGCTTCTTTTTACGGGAATGCGCTCGTCAGAAACGCTTTTC
The DNA here is from genome assembly GCF_015291765.1 of Chromobacterium sp. Rain0013. Taxonomy (NCBI): domain Bacteria; kingdom Pseudomonadati; phylum Pseudomonadota; class Betaproteobacteria; order Neisseriales; family Chromobacteriaceae; genus Chromobacterium; species Chromobacterium sp. Rain0013. The sequence goes on along the minus strand of NZ_CP031514.1, from coordinate 1,736,206 downwards.
CTACAGCAAGACTGTCTTACCTCTGGATACGGTTATTGGTTTCTCAAATCCAAGGTAGTCAAAAAACGTCCAAAAGACACACCAGTTAGCGAGGGTTGGCTGGCAATCGCCCTAACCAGAGATGCCTATGATGTTTTAATGTATTTTTGCAAACAAACAGAGAACAGCTATTTATTCTCAACCCCATTCCCTGGCTTCAAAAAAGGTAATATTGGCTACAAAGGCGGGACTCTCAATATAAAACTTTCCAGGTGGATAAATAGAATTGATACAAACAAATTATTCACAAATTGGAGTTTTTCTATACACCAGTGCAGAGAAACCCTTGTTTTCCAGCTAGCCAAGCAGAATGTTGGAATACCTTTCATCAGCATGCAACTTAAGCACTTCCACAGTCAGTTTAATAGCATGCCAAATGAAGTAACAGCAGGCTACGGTCAATATCGAAGTCAGCTAATACAAAGCGTGGTCAACCGTACGGCAGAAGCAAATGAAAGTGCGCTAATGGATGTTTATGGGGAAAATGCCAATTTTGCTGGGGGTGGGGGCGCAGCCCATAAAATTCGAATCGATACATTCTTTTCCGGCCTCGGACTGTTTGGAGAAGACCGAAAGCAGTACATCAAGGCAATGGCTCGCCGCGGCGTCAAGCTGATGCCAACCAGCATCGGCAACTGCACAAAGAATTTCCTTACTGCAACGGAAGACTCCCCTCCTCCTTGCTATGGAGACTATCAGTGCGACCCTACTTGCCATAGTCATGTTATCACTGAACGTGGCGCAAACGCGTTGATAGCACGTCGGCAACATGCAATAGTGGAGGCCAAAGAGGAGAACAATAAGGAATATAAGGTAATCTGGCTAGAGCTAGCAGAAAAGCTAGAATCTCATATCAACAAACTGGAGATAAGGGAGCACTAATGGCGGATAAGCGCCCTGCTGAGCTAGTAATTTATATTGAGGCTGCGGCTGAGAAAAATGATGCCCTAATCATCGCAGCTCTCACCAAGCTAGAGGCCACAAAATCTATAAATAAATTAAAGCCAACTGTATCATCCATATGCAATCTTACTGGTCTATCTAGAAATACGATTCGAAACAGACCGTGGGCTCTCGAGCGATTGAAGGCAATCAAACAGAAGCATAAAAGTGCCATAGCAGATAAAAAAGAATCAGATGCAGGGACTGATAGCCTTGACGAAACCTCTATACTTGATACGCTAAGAAAACGCGTGAAGTGTACTCTTGAGCAAAATGCACTATTATACGAAGAAGTTCTCTCTCTGCAGCAAATAATTGAAAAGAAAGATGCCGAAATTAAATTCCTAAAACATCAAAAAAGATAGCACCTTTCTTTCGCCAATACTTAGACTCAGGATTAAAAAATGAAACAATACCTCGAACTCCTCACTGATATACTTGAAAACGGCGTCGAGAAAGGCGACAGAACGGGAACTGGAACAACATCCGTATTTGGCCGCCAGATTCGTCATGATTTATCAAAAGGATTTCCACTATTAACCACTAAGAAACTTCATTTCAAGAGCATTGCTAATGAGCTCATTTGGTTTCTTAGTGGAAATACAAACATTAAATGGCTCAATGAAAATGGGGTAAAAATTTGGAATGAGTGGGCTACGGAAGAAGGCGAGTTAGGCCCGGTGTACGGCAAACAATGGACGGCCTGGCCGACCAAGGATGGCCGCACCATCAATCAAATCGATTACGTCGTTGACACGCTAAAGCATAACCCCAATAGCCGACGAATCCTGTTCCATGGCTGGAACCCAGAGTACCTGCCAGACGAGTCTCTGACACCACAGGAGAATGCGCGAAGCGGAAAAATGGCACTGCCGCCTTGCCATCTCCTTTATCAATTCTATGTCGCAAATGGTCGGCTGTCGTCGCAGCTTTATATTCGCAGTTCAGATAGCTTTCTGGGGCTCCCCTATAATATTGCATCACTAGCACTGTTAACACAGATGCTTGCACAGCAATGCGACTTGGTACCACACGAAATCGTTGTCAGTATTGGAGACCTGCACGCCTATGCTAATCACATGACGCAGATTCAGAGCCAGTTAGGCAGAGATGTCCGCGACTTACCGAAGTTGGTCATTAAGCGTAAGCCAGAATCGATTTACGACTATCGATTTGAAGACTTCGAGATTGTCGGTTACGACCCACACCCCTCTATCGCGGCGCCAATTTCCGTTTAGCATTGTAAGATTGGCCCCTCCCCTGGGGCCATCATATGCTTACGCTCCGTTTGCTGATGCCAAAAGATATTACGCGTAGATGCTAATACGGAGCCGAAGTCGCGCTCACTGAAGGTGTAGCGGCAAGTATCCGAGTCATCTAGCGATTATATCGTTAGCCCTTGACTTCGCTCAGATTCGGCCAATCCTCCGGCACTAGAGAAGGAGGCTTACTCCATGGTTCTTCAACTAGCGCATCCTGGAACCATGGGTCTCGCAGATTGGCGTGCTCAGTCACAATAATCTGGAAACCAGGAACCTCTTCCTTAGTGAAGTTAAGCAGGAAAGCGAATAGCCGTCGGACTGCGGTCAAGTCAGCATCCTCCTCGGTTTTTTCAACCGAGCCATCGACTGCCTTATAGACCTTTTCCGAAGGGAAATAGACCTGAGTTGGCTGGTCGATGATAAGAAAACGGGGAATTGGCCGGTTGTTCTTCGCCGCAAACCAATGCAGAGCTAGCAACGCTGACAAGTGATAGGCCAAGTGATTTTCACCGCCTCCCGTTCGCCCCATCGGTACGGCCCTCTCCGGTCGGTCGAATACGACAGTCAAGCGTACGAGGTCTAGCCGAGCGGGCACACCTTTGAACTCTGCTTCAAAGCCGGCGATGAAGCGAGCGACTTGGGCCGATATGCTACTCAGAATGGAGGTTAAGCGCTCTCGGCTGTTGTCAGCATCAATTTTCTCTTCAAGTGCATCAACCTTAGCTTTGAGCCGCTGGTGCTCGATTTCGCGCGCCTTGAGCTCGGAGTCAGAGACAAGATTCTCCAAAAACAAGCTAATTCGTCCAACGACACGTGCAGCTGCGTTATTCCTCGAGCCCATTTGGGACAGTAGTTCGTTCGCAGCGATGGCAGCAGACAATTCCACATCTTTGTTCTTGATACCATTGGTAGTTTCGGCAACTTTCTTCTCAAGGTCGACTAGATAAGCATCAAGTTTAGGACGCTCCCCTACGACAACCTCTAGCTCTTCGTCGAGCGACTTAAGCTCCTTCAGGAGAACCTCTGCAAGGGGAGAATTCATCGCTAGGTTCTGCTCGCAAAATGGCCACTGCCACTCTCCGGTGGAGGGATTTTTGGGAAATGCCTTGATTGATGCAAGGCGGTCCCTCTGTTCGCTGGCCTCACTCTCAAAGCCTCCCGCCTTTCGTGCAAACTGGCGTGCAGCGTCTATTCTCGACTGAACCTCACGACGCTCCTTGCGGAGGTCTTGGATTTCTTTCTCCAAGCGGCCAATACGGCCACTATCGTTGTCCGGAATCGAAGTTGGCGTCCAAGTCAATGCGGAGCGCAGCGCTTCGATGATTTCGCTTGGACCTTCCTGTTCGCGTTGGCTAGAAAGAACCCCTACCGCCATGGCTTCCGAGTAAAGGCCGATGGCCTGCTGCTGTGCTACGTCAATGGTCTCCTGAGCTTGCTCTAAGCGTTTCGAGGACAGCTTCAACTCACGCTGGGCAGCCCGCAGCTTAATTTCTAATTCGTACCTCTCGCTGGATGAAACACCCAGCAGAATGGGCAGGGTGTCTCGGATGCTTTGTGCCAAAAAACTCTCATTCTGGCGGTAGAAGAGCTGGTCCTTGTTTGCAACCAGCGTTTGCTTCTGGAAGAGATAGAAGTGGGTATGCTTGATATTCGCGTCATAACTGGTACGCGAGTTGTTCTGTGGAACATCGGTTAGATTTTCTGGAATACCGAGAAGCCGAGACAGCAGGGATTCGACGGCCTCGTCATCAGAGCTAGCTGCTAAATCCTCAAGCTGAGGAATGGCAATATCCACCCCACGGCGATACATCGCCATGCTGCAGCTCTCTCCTCCATTCGGGGGTGTGGGCTTTGCGACAAGGACCTGTTCTTGGGGGAACTGGAAGACAACGGCGAACCAAGCTACCTTATCTCGGATAACGCCCTCTGGAACATTAAATGTAGAGCGCCCCATGCAGTATTCGAGGATGTCCGAGATGGCCGATTTGCCTGTCGATGAGCGGCCCGTGATGACATTCAAACCTTCGGTAAAAAATGTGACGTCCCGGCGTTGGCCGTCCTTGCTGTAAATGTGGATTGACTTGATTTTCATGGACGAACTCCGAAGGTGGTATACACCGTGACACGGTCATCGATACGAGCAAACTCCTTTCCAACGAAGCGTGCGACCCGTTGGCAAGAGACAGACTCTGCCGTGCCGGTGTCGGACTTACGTACGAGGTTAGGAACAGTTCGCAGGCGCCCATCAGGTGTCACCAAGATGCAGCCGCGTTCCATGAGCATGCCAAATGCTTCATGAGTAAAGGGAAGTAGGTCGGCGGCTCGTGACGCAAAGTTAATCAGAAGTTTTGGGTTCTTTTCGATAACTCGAAGGAGGTAGCCGCGGTTGCCCTTTTCGAGCGTTTCACGCGACTCCTTATGCAAGCACAGAGGGAGCACCAACAACGCAAGTGAGAAAGGCATACCTTCATCGTCTAGTTCTTCATAACCACGTAACGCTTTGAAGAGAATCAAGCCGCAGAATGCTGGATTGAACAGATTGCGAACTTCAAATGGTCGCTGGTTCCAAGCCTTCATTTCTTGGCTCCCAAAGCATGTTCCAGACGCTCAAGAAAACGAGGGTGCCAATAGACCTTTGGTGGCGGGCCGAAGTTGGCGAGTATGTGGAATCCTCCACGTACGACATATGGTTCTGCCACCCTTTCTCGGATGCGTAGTGCTGCGATATTGCCGCTCTCCAGGTCCGCCCATCGGTACAAGGCCCGACCTGCTTTCACCAAGACGTCTTCGGCGCTACTCTCATCGAGTTCCTCAAAGACAACGTCGCGGTAGCGTGACCATTCATCAACCAGTCGTTCCTCGTAATCCTCAAGCTCGCCAGAGACCAATAGGTTTTCGCGAGCCCATAAAGACCGTTGTTCAAAAGCACGGTAGTAATCGAGAATTGCATTGCGGAGGCGGTCTGATGTGATACCAATCTCTCGAAGCTGTCGAACAAAAAGGCGCGAGTCACTATCAACGCTCACTCCACCGGCAGGCTCTGAGCGTCTGAAATTGATGGGAAGATTATCCGCTTGGTACTCCTCGGCGAAGGCAGCCAGCTTGTCTGATACTTCGAATCCAGTCATCGCCTCTGTGCGCTTGCCAACCAGTAGGTTGATGATGGATTCGTTCCACCATCCTTCAAGGCGTTCGAAGACCGCATCGCGATGTTCGCGCCTTATGCTGCGCATAAGGTCCTTTATCAGAGGGGGTAGGTTCTGAATTCGCGGACTGTCATCAAAAATTACGATGCGAGAAAGAAAGTCCTCTTGCTCTTTTTCATCTAGCTTTGTGAACTCAGCACCAATCGACTGAATGAGCTCCGACTTGGTTTTGGCTAAAGCGTCACGAACCAGCTCAGAGAGTGTTTTGTCTTCCTCATGAGCTATTGCTCCATTCACTAGGCGGCGCAAAAATGAGGCCTCAGAAACGGAGGCAGTTGTGAATAGGAAGAAGCGGAGGCTTGCCTCACGACGGCCATCACGGTTGTAGCGTGATAACCAAATTCGAACCGACTTCCAGAAGTCGGTTGAAAGGTCGGTGACCCGTTCTCCCTCTGCCTTGTGCTTAAGGGAGCCAAGGCTTTTGGCCCCGTTATTGTCGATGAAATCTAGGTCATCGTCTTTTTCAATCAGGACCGATGTATCTTCCGGCAACTGCAGGAGCTGAAGGAGCGCCAATCGAGGCTGATAAATGTAGCCAAGGCCTTGCTCGCCTGCCGAGAATAGGTCGCCCGAACTCGTTGACATGAATATCCACCTTGCAATGACCGGTATTGGCCTGAAGTACAGAACAACTCAGCCGTGAGCAATAATCCAGCAGCAGCAGCTAGGTCTCACCCCTCTCGCACAAAGCTTGTATTGTTGTTCTGCATGTTCATTCTTGTTGTTCACACACCATGAGGCATATGAGCAGGGGCTAAGCCTAGTCAATATTATTTGTATTGCGGCCAGCACATTTGTTATGCCAATTTCATTTTGGCAGTTTCCCACAAACCCCGTCATCAGTCCATGTCATATGTCATGCCAATGCATGTATTTGTTCAGGTGAAAGCACGCAGATTTTTCGTATGCGAGGTTGTAATGGGACGCAACAAGCGGTTCAGAACGTCTTGAGCTAATTTGAGTTGGCGGCCAGGCGTTGCCGGGCTCACAGTTAAGTTCATGCGAGTATCGTATGGCGGCAGTACGCTCAGAGGGGTGATGGTGGGCTGGGCTCTGGTTGCGGCTTGGGGCGTTGGGGCACCACGCTATCGCAGCCCCTCCCGAGAAACCGTCAACAGCAAGGTGGTGACCACATTCCCGAGGGGCTGCCGCTATGGCTTTATACGGTATCCAAATACCAAATCGTGCCGCCGTACTTTGAGTTCGGGAAGTCAGGCATGATTTCCCCTTGTTCGAAATGGCGCGCGGCGTCTTGCTTGGCCGGTGTCCACCAGAAGCCACTTTGCGGGCACGACTGACCACCCTCACACCGCCCACCTGGTGTAGCTTGTTCCCCCGTAGGCGCCGGGGTGGGTAGAGGGATATTGTCGAAGCGCGCATACCAGCTACCGGACTCCACTTCATCAAAACCATTCTGTTGCGGCAGGTAGTAGTGCAGCGAGCCCGGCTCAGTGGTCCGCACCGGCTTCACAACCCGGTTAACCGCCACATAAGGGATGGGGGCGCCATCTTCTGGTGCGCCAAGGTCAGGATACTCGCCGGCCTGAATCATCAAACCGCCCGTGTAGTGGCTAAAGGTAATCTCCGGCCAGGCTGCTAGCTGAGCGCGGATAGCACTCTCCCCACCGATTTGCTGCACGAAGCCATCACCCAGGATAGTGAGCCAGTTGGCACCCTTGATGTGGTGTTTCAACGCAAATGAACCCGCGACAAACGCCCTAGTATCGACTTCCAAACCAATGAACCGTTGGGCAAGCTCATACTCGTAGGGCATGTACTGGTGGTAGTCCGCCGGGAGGATGGGCGAGAGTCCTCCGTAGCCGTGAACGGGATTCAATTTGTCGGCAATAAATGCTACCAAGCGTTGATATTGCTCACGGCCATTGGCTGACTGCAGTAGCTCGGCCGGCAAGGTGAATTTCAGGTACGATTTATCCCCCCATCCCTCGTGAACGCCTTGAGCGGTCAGACATTGCATTGCGTAACAGGGCGCATAATCCTTGGTTTTTTCCGAGGTGATAAGCCACTCCAGCTCATCATTCGGGTCAACTAGCTCCAGGGCTTTCGTCCGGCACCGTTGGTAAATGGCCGTCGTCATTTGGCCAAACTTTTCGCCGGAAAAAAACTTCCCCTTCAGCTCAGCCCCAAACAGCTCATAAAAATAATCGAAGCACTCGACGATTTTGTGACGTACGGCCACCGTGCTGCCACCCTCGTAGAAGAAGGTAGCAATCAAGCCAGGACGAATGACCACCGTGTCGTCGCTGCCCATGGTTCCGGTCAATTCACCCTGGTACTGCTGCAGTCGCTGCAATTGCCGTGGCATTGATGTTTGTTCCATTACACCATCCCAATCTATGCCGTGGTCGCCATCGTGGCGCCACCGAGAATTCCCACGCAGGCTAGGAAGCCTGCCACCAGTTCGGCCGGCAAGGCGAGCACCATCACCACCCCTGCTGCAACCACCAGCGCAATGCCGACCACTACCTTGCCGACGTTGAGCAAAATCTGCCCCCACTCAATCTGGCCAATCTCGCTCCAGGCGATGTCGCAGTAGCGTTCAATCTTGGCCCACGCCGCCTTCAATTGCGCCTCGGTCCAGCTCGCCAGCACGCGGCCTTGCTCGTTGACCCAGGTCCAGGCGTGGCTTGCCTGGTCGCGCACCCAGCGGCCCGACTCTAACAGCCAAGCGGCCTCTTGTGCCAGCCAATCGCGGGTATCTTTCGCCAGGCCCTCCATGCCTTTCTTGGCACCGGCCCACATCTCATTCAGCTCGCGTTGCAACTGTGTACCCCAGTCCTGGATGTAGCCGGGGGTTGAGACAGGCACTGGGCTATAGATAGGCGCCGGTACGCGCTGGCTCTGTGACTTGGATTGGGTTTGTGACTGCGAACTAAATACTGGCGCTTTCGAAGGTTGAGTCGATTCCTTTTCCTTGCGGCGGTCACGAACATCTAGCACGGTAAACCGCGTCTCATCCCCGGCAATGCGCTGATAAGCTCTTTCCTGTGCCACATTTAAGTAATCTCCTGGGAATTTAATTTCGACGACCCGTGCCAAGTTATCGCCATGTGCGACGCCATCATGGTCGGCTGCAGCACGCCCAGGCCAGCGTGTTTCCTTATCCTTGACGATAATCAGGTCCGGGCGCCGTAAATAGCCTTTCGACAAACCTTTGGGGAAGGGATTGACGGTATGTTGCCGTCCAGGACCTTCGGCCCGGTGGCTTGAACTCAGGAAGGGAATTGGTGGGTTGCGCGTTAGGTCGAAACTCACCTCCGCCTTGTAGAACCATTTGAAACTATGGCCATACTCATCCAGGCGAATCAAGGTCGACATGGTGATTTGCCGCAGGTTGAGACTGTAGCGGCGGCCAGTTTTCTTGCTGGTCACCTCTACCGCTTTAGGTGCCAGAATTGCCTTATCGGCCTTCTCGGTTAGATAGGGCTTGTTGGCCGGATGGGGCAATTTTGCATACTCGGGGCGCTCTTCCACGATGGTCATCGTGCCACCGGCTGGTTGGTATTTGGCCATCAGGCGTCTTCTCCGTTGTTATCCTTCAACTGCAAGCCGCGCTGCGCCTGGCCAGTGCCATAGCCGTACAGGGTGTAGTCCTGCTCGACCGGTGGCTTGGGCGCCTCGAGCTCGACCGGCTGGGCATTCGGCGTGAAGGCAGCACTCGTCTTGCCCTGCCAGTCTGTGTAACCCGACAGCGTGCGGCCATTCGCCAGTTTGAGCCGGTAAGCTTTGCCGACCAGCGGCTCGCCAGTTTTTTCGTCTTGCAGGATATAGCTGCGCTGATAGCCCTTGGGCAGGAACGGCATCGGCATCGACACGCTCGCCGGCCCACTCATCTCGTGGCTGCTGCCCTTGATACTGATTTTGCCCGGGCAGTGCAGCTCGATGTTGCCGCCTTTGAGCCGGATGTAAGCACCGCCGCAGGTCAGCAGAATTTCTTCTTTGCCGGTGACGGTGATGCGCCCCTTCGTCGAAGTGATAGCTACATCTTTGGAGGCCGTCAGCTCCATCTCGCCTTCTTGCGCCTGCACCTGGACTTTACCTTTGGCGGCAATCAGCTTCATGGTCACTTGGTCCGCCACACCGGCGACAAACAGGCTGATGTGTTTGCCGACATTGGCCAACCAGCGCCGGCCGGAGGTTTGGTTGAGGTCGCGCTGCGCAATCAGGTCCAGGTTGGTGCCGGCAGCCAGGGTTTGGCTCTGCTCGGATACGCTCGCAATGCCGGCCGGTGCCGACAGCACCAACAGCGGTTGTTGGCCAGCCTGGTCGCCATTGGCCATCTTGCCGTCGGTGTCGGTATTGCTGCCGGCCTCCCAGGCTTGCAGCGCATCGAGTTGGTGCTGCAGGTGGCCAATGGGACGCTGACGACCCTTGCTATTGTCGGCATCGATTTCCTCAGGGCCAGTCTCCATGGTGTCGGCCTGCTGGGCGGTGGCGGTTTCCGCCAGCACCTGGCTCAGCGCCAGTGCCGACTGCAGTTGGCTACTAGCATGCTCACGTGCCAGCTGTTTGCCGCCGGCGCCGTTCTGCGCCTCGGTGGTCACGAGCAGGCCGTTGGCGGCGCGGATGGCGCCGTGTTGGTCGGTGCGCAACTCGAAGCCCTCACCGCGGGGGTCCGCTTTGCCGTATTGTCTTGGCGTGGTGAGATAGCCCTGGTTGAGTTGCGTGGCACCGTGCGTGCTGGCTAGCCGTGACCGGACTTGGTTTGGCGTGTCGTCGAATAGCAGTTCGTTATAGCCCTGGCCGTCGTGCTCCTTGGATTTGATGCCGGACAGCGTTTTGTTGCCTGGCAGGCTGCCAGCACCGCTGAACTGAGGCGGCATATGGCTGCCGTTATACAAAACACCGGTGACGACGGGCCGGTCAATATTCCCTTCGATAAAGTTGACCAGGACTTCTTGGCCAACGCGCGGAAGATGCATGTGACCGAAACCAGCGCCGGCCGAGGGCATGGCGACGCGCAGCCAGCAGGAGGAGCGCTCATCCATATTGGCGCCGATGGTGGGGTGCTCGGCGGCTCTTTGCCAATGCAGCTGGACCTTGATACGGCCGAATTCATCGGTGTAGACCTCGCGGCAGTCTTTTGGCCCCACAACGGTTCCCGTCTGTGGGCCAAGGCTCGTGCACGCGGCATGTTCGGTATGGGCGTACGGTGGTGTCAGCGCAATGCCGCGGCGTTGTGCTTGGAAGGTGGTCTGAAACGGCGGCGCGTTGTCGGTAGGCTCAAGCACCAGGCGCGGCGTGGCCCGCCGCAGTTGTTGGGTCAGGTCGGCGCCCAAGTTGTTGTTGGCACGGAGGGTTTGCTGCGTGACGACAAATTCGCGTTGCGCCGCCGCGTCTGCCTCGTGCGCGGGGTGGTCGTCCAGGCGGAAATATTCGCCAGGCAGCAGGCCACGCACGGTACCGCTGCCGCTGAACTGCTTGGACTGCAGGTCCAGCGCCTGCTGGCGCAATTTGGCGTAGTGGCTCAGTTTTTGCTCGTCGCCGGCGAAGTAGATGCCAGGCGCATCGTAGTTTTGCAGCGTAGACTGCAGCGCCTGTCCGCTCTGTCCCGACTGCTGTGCACTGTCCTGGGCGGCGTGCAGCGTGGCGACCGGTTTGTAGTCGAAGCTGGCCAGCGCCGTTTGCCCTGACATCACCTGGCGTTGCGATGCCCAGGCCGTGAGTCCATCCTCTTTTTCGGAGGCGTCGGCACGATGGAACCGCACCCGGCCCACGGCGGCCTGCGGCAAATTGTGGGCGTCATCGAACACCACCAACTTGACCTTGGGTCCATCGTCAGCCAGGTGCATAAAGCGCCACGCCAATCCCTCGGAGTGCAACAACCGCACGATGAAATCGAAGTCGCTCTCTTTGTATTGCACGCAGTAGCTTCTAACCGGCAGCTCGGCGGTTTCGAATGCCAGTGACTGGACACGAGCAAACACCGGATTCGCGGTTTGATGCTCCGAAATAATCTGCCGCACAATCTCCGAAACCGGCATATCTTGGAACACACGCGCGGTTCGTCGATGGCGCAAAAGCGAAAAGGGTGCCTCTACCGTAATTCGGTATTGCGCGAACCCGCCGTCTGCACCTAAGCGTTCTGCACTCGATACAATGCCGCAGCGAATTATCTCCGCACCATTGGCATCTTTGATGCCGATGCGGGCCGCTTGGCCCAATAAAGTCTTCAACTCAATGCTGTTATCTGGCGATAGACAGGTCAACTGATAACGATAGGATTGTGAGACCCCTTCCTCACCTGCCAGGCTTTGCGGCAGCAGCTGCTCGGTGGCAATCTGCCCCTCCCCCAGCGAAAGGGTCAGAAGACGGTTCTTTTGGGTAAACGCAGAGGCAAAGCTAGCTAGCAGGGTATTGAGATTGAAGTCCATCGACAAATCCTGTTACAGAATAAAAAACACCCTCATCGGAGAGGGTGATGGCCGAGACACGCTATCGTTAGGTTGCTTAAATATATTAAGTTCCCATGCCTAGGCCAGCAATGCATCAGCTCAAGAGACTGATAATATTTGATGAAACCTGACCAAAAGAACAGGTTACGGAGTATCTGCCTTGATGGCAGCTCTAAATGCGTTGTTCCGGTCGCCGGTAAATATTGATGAGAATTATAATTCTAACGCTGAGGACTGTTCGAGGATGCCTAATTTATGGAAAAGCATCTCGATAAGTTCATAAAGAGATAGGCCTGCCCGATTTCTAGGGTAAGAAAAAGCGCCGGCCATACTGAGCCGGCGCTTTGGACTATGGCTCGATAATCATCTATGACCGTAGTGCGTAGCGTCCGGCGAGCTTGTCTCCGTTGGGCTTTTTCTTTCCAAAGGGACGTGGCTCCATTTGACACTCAATGTCATAGCCTGCAGCACGCAACCGGCGTACCAAGCCGGGCGAGTTCGACACCCCGAGTTTATCGTCCAAGTCTTCACGGAGTACTGGACCTTCTCGCAGAATATCCAGACAGGCACGTAGTGATGGGCACAAGTTAAAATTGCTCTGCATCTCGTCCCCCTTCGCCTTGCCAGTAGAGCCGCTGAATGGCGGCACCATCTGCGATGCGCACGCTACTGATTGTGAAAACTTGAGGGAGTCGAAGGACTCTCTGTATAACTTGGATGCTGAAACCTTCCGCAAGTAGCCAATCGAGTGATGGTTTCTGACCGCGTTGCAGGATAGTCAATAGCTTTTGAACTTCGGTTGTCTCTTGGTTCGTGAGGCTGACGGGCGCGGCTCCCGAGCCGCTACTGTATGTGTTATGCATGACAGGTTCCTCGTAAGTAGTCGAGCCAGGGTGGCTCGGCTTTGACGGGGTCAACTATGCCGGGAGTGAGGCGTGTGCGCCTTGGTAGGTGTGAAGCGTGAAGCTAGCTGTGCTGCTAGCCGTGAGAGGTACGACCGGGCGGTGCACTTTGACGCAATTCAGATAAGAAATTACTCAGAGTACGGATGCTGACGGCCTTTGTTTTGCCTTCGTTGGTTGTCCAGCTAAACTTGTCGCAACGTCCATCATATGGCTTCAAGGAGTCGTTTTCGGAGTGCTCACTCATCCACTTTAGTAAGTCTTTTGGCTTGCCCATGTGGAGTAATGTGGGGGCGTGCGGGAACAAGTCGGCTACTGTTTTTCGCCAGCCAACGCGACTGTTTTCCACTCGCTGTATTGCTGGTTCCTCAGGTCGTTCATGGTCGATAATGTCGTCAACTTGGGAGGAGCGCTTTTCAGGCTTTAGTCGGTCCCATTCATCTTTGAAGCACCATGCTAGAGGAAAAGGCGACTGGGTTATGCCAACAGCATAGTTGTCAATTAGAGAAGGGAATGGCAACCCTCGTCTTTGCCATTGTTTCCATAGGGGGAACTCCATTTTACGCAACCGCTCACGTGCCAAGACATCGCGTAAAGTCTGACTGCCTGCGTCATTGCATGACTTATGGTGGGGCCAGTATCGGACTAGTTGTTTATTAAATTGGGCTGTTCGAAATCCGATAGGCAGTTGCACATGAGAATAAAGATTGAATGGTATGCGATAACTTTGATTTGCTACGTGACTTATCCACGAACAAAGGGTTCTTGATTCTGTATCCGCATTTTGGACGTAGCGATTTAGTACATTTTTACGGAGAGCCTCTGGTTCGATAGCTTTGGCGTTCGCGTAATCGCCCATGTAAAACTGAGGTGCGTTGCCTTGCAGTATCAGACTTGCCAGGACCTGAGCACCTTTAGCTCGGAGCTTCAGATACGCGACTCCTTTCAGACCGTTACCGTACTCAGGTATAGGCTCACCGGCTAACTCAGCGACGATGTCGTCTAGCAGTATTTCTTCATGCCACATGCGTGTTCTCCCACTCAACATCTTCTACGCCTTCGTGCACGCTGATGCATGACGGAGGCGGCGTCCGTATAACGACATTCAGGACAGAATATAACGAACCTGACCTTTGGCTGAGGTGTTATGCACGGCGCCTTCGACGCTTCCGAGGGAGCCGCAAGCTCCTGTCCTGTCAGGCGGTATGTATGCCGGCGGCTCCCATGCTTGATACGCCCCTACTCGCTGTTGCAAGCGTAAAGTTCAATATCCTGTGCCGAATCAATAGATATGTTGGCTTGGCGCTTGATTAGTCATCGTCCTCCTCAAGCGCTTCCCTGGATTTACGTTGGCGTGCTATTGCATAGCACGCGTCCTTGAGTAGTCCGTCATATAGGTCAAATGCTGGTTCTGCCCGGCTCAGTGATGCCAACATCTGCTCACAGTGTTGTTGCATTCGGATGTCCTCAGGAAACGGCTCTCCGGGAGCTCCTCCACGAACTCCGGAGTATGTTGCCATAGCAATTGCCGAGCGAATCTCATCCAAAGCATCCTGGCCAACAAGTTCGGCTGCGTCGAGGATGTCTCGGATAAACTTTGAATGGTCGTAGATGAGAGTTGGCTGGCTTTCCCGCAGCACGGCGGCAACCAAGTTGGCATGCGCCTGTGTACCCGAGGACAACCAATCAAGTAGAAGGTCGAGTAGGACTTGACCATAGTCTCCGCAGAGGCCTGAGACCGCCTCTCCAACATACCTTGCGTCGAGAGTCTCCGCCGTCTTTTCTCGAGCCCAATCAAGTAGGTCTCGCAATAGTCGTGGCCCGGTTTCAGCCTCCATAAGACCGAGGCCTTTTCCGTTGTGCTCCTTGTGCAGGGGTTTGTAAGACCAATCGTTGCGTTGTTGCACTTCCAAGAGGCGTGCCATAACCAGCGCGACCACTGGGGCTGGGGTCTTTTTAATAGATGCAGTGAGGAACTCAAGGACCCAGTGGTCATCTAGCTTCTTCAGTACAACTAGCTTCCGCAGCAACTCATTCCGCTTGTACTCGACTTCAGCCTTCGGAATGATGTTGTTGTTGGAGAGCCACAAGAACATATCGTGAGTTGCGTGTATGTTGACCTCAAAGTCCGCCAAACAAATGAGCTCGACAGCCAACGCTGGACTTCTGCTGGCCACCTGACGAACCAGGTTTGACGCAACCATCAAGACGGTCGGGTCCTTCGATTGAAAGATGCGCTTGAACAACTCGACTTCTGGGGGGGTATAGGGGCGAGAGGACTCGAACCGCATGTACGCCTCCGCAAGCTGTGCCAGCACCTTGGCATCCTCCTCCGAGCGGGAGATGTATTCATCCACGAAATTGGAGTCACCCGCCGCAACGACCACACCTAGGGCTGCACCTACGTATTGGTCAAGATGACCGCCTCGGCCCTCGTTGCATCTCAAGAGAAGTTCGGTAGCAAGGCCCTGTACTGAAGCTAATAGGTGATTTATGAGAAGGAATGGCGACCCATATCCATCGTGTGCGGTGGTAACAATTTCATCCAAGGCGGCATGCAGTTCATCGAACAGGTGTCTTGGCTCAGGGAATTCGGTAATGAGGTCTGCAGTGAGAAGCTTGCGGTCCTCAACGTGTTCTTCGCGTTCAAGAGTCTCGCTTAACTTCCAGGTCTCGCTCCCCCAGCCGTCCACGAGTGCGCGTATGAGTCGAGTCCGAAGGTCTCTGCTCAATAAGTCGAAGATGGCTTGGGCCTCACCGGACGTCTCCGGCCGACCATAAAATGCATGCCAGGAGATGGATTGTGCAAGCCGAACCAGGACAACGGGTGATACGTGGACTTCGTTCAAAACAACTTTTAGCTCTTGCAAAAGCTTCACATGCTCTCGCTGCCATGCAAGGTCGACTGTGTCGCTATGCATTGGCCCTCGCAACGCATAGGCCATCGTGCGGGCGGCGAGAAACGCCCTATGGGGCGGCCCTTCCCGTAGGTACTTGAGTAGTGCGCCAGTTACCTCGTCCCGGACGCTTAGAACCCTCTCCAGAGGGAGCTGATAGCGGGTGATGGTCAGAGTCAAGCCCGAGTAGCTTGTCGACTCCATTTCAGTGTTTAGTGTTCCCTCTAGAATAGCGAAGGGCGTGTGAGTCGACGTGAGCGAGGCAGGTCTTTCCAGAAGGGCAAGTGCAAAACGAACGACTTCGCGCACGTACTCGATTGATTTATTCACCTGGAACTGGGCCAGTTCCTTGAGGATGCGGATGCCATGGCCCGGCTGCTGGTTAAGCGCACGGGTGTCATTTCGTCCTGCAGTCCAAAGCAACTGACATGCTTCTGGTAAGTGATTGTAGGTGTACGCCGCGTAACGCACCATGTTGCACACAGATGAGTTATCTCCATGCCCCTCGGCAATAAGCCGCTTTGCGAAGTTCAGCGCAAATCTGGGTTGGTAGTATGCAACAGCTTCGACTGCTTCTACATGTGGGTTACTGTAGCGCTCACCCCAGTGCAGTTTTGGACTAAGACTGGTCAGCAGCGCGCTGTCATCTGTCTTGCCCTCGCGCAGGCGCCAGTCCAAGCGACCAAGATTTACGAACATGCTTTTTAGGTGAGTTGTACCAGCGAGGTCGAAGACCTGGGTGACGCGCTCATTGGCTGTGCCATCTGTGTTGAGGTAGTTCGAGCGAATGATTTCATCGGCCAGCAGGTCTGGCGCGAGTCTTGAGCGAAGCCCTCGCTTGAACAGGACGCCGGCTTCTCCGAGAAGTCGTATCAGGCGACCGGCATCCGGCTGCTCTATGCCTTCGGTTTTCAACAGGATATTGAGCAGGTTCGGGTCATCGGGAATGATGGGCTGAAGGAGTGCGATTACGCGCAGGATTGCTCTCAGCTTTGGAACGTCCTGCCCTGTAACCAAGGCAACCGTGATGACGTCCTGAAGGCTTTTCAGTACATAAGTGCTGAACTCCTCTGCGTTGCCAAGAAGCGCGAGCGATACACCATCGCGAGCCACCAACTGCGCTGCCAAGACAGTGACGAGTGGCGTGGTGTACGTAGCGCGGGCTATCTCGACTGCCGCTGCTGGGGGGGCCTTACATTCGGTGAGGACGGATTCAGCCAGTGCTTGAGCTTGCTCCCGAGTCTGCGGTTGCATGTCAGCAAATCGGACCGAAGGCCCGGAGAGGCTGACGTCGGCAGCCTGCAACCGCAGCGCCTCTTTCCCATAGGGACGAAGCGATAGGAGTAATCGTGTGCGGTTCTCCGGAACGGCCGAGTACCTGAGTAGGATGCCGAGGTCGTCGCGTTCGTGTGCATCATCGACGATGAGTAGCGTCACGCAGCCGCGACTGTCGCGAAGTCTGTCCAGATGGTGGGCCTTAACCTCTTCGGTCGGTGATACAAACCGAACATGCAGGGTCGTGCTTTGTATAAGCCGTTGGGTCACTTCGCGTAGAACGCGACTCTTACCCGCCCCGGGAGTGCCGACGAGGCACGTTAGAACGACAGACTCGTCTTGTACGCAGTCAACAACTTGTGAGACTTCTTCGTCGCGACCCACTAGTGTCCAGGAGTGATTAAAGAAGCGGTCAGAAACCAGGAGCGGTTTAAAAAAGTCCTCGGGACTCTGAATAGGGCCCGGCTCATCAACTCCCAGTAGGTCAAAGCGTTGACCACTGAAGTACCGGTCGACTAGGTCTAGGCGGTCCATGAGTGGGAGGTCGTGAAACCGGCGGGTAATGTCTTCTCGGTCCCACAACTCCCAGCCACTATGTGCTGCCATTGCATCGCGAGAGTTTGTGCTGGCAACGCTGGATAGCAGAAGTATCTTGAGGTTTGCGACGTAGGTCTGTGCAGCCACGGCGGCATGAACCTTTTGGGCGCCAAACTCATTGACGCGCTTACACTGAAACGAGTGGGTTCCAAAGGGACCGCTAGCGAAGATATCTATGCCGTACTGCTTGTGACCTGTACCTCCATAGCGATGTACCGTGCCTCCGAGTGGGTGGTACACCCGATGCAAGAAGGCGGCGCAAAAGCTCTCAAATGTTTCCGGCGGAAGGGCGGAAAGCGGTAGGGGCCGGTCGTGAGAGGTGGCGGTTTCAGCACGAATGTTCGCAGATGTCGTTTGGTATCCGGCGGCCATCAGAAGTTCGTTGTCCTTGGCCCGTACTAGCTGCTCGAGCGCGGGAATGGCACTTGACCTTGGACGCGCAAGCCCTTTCTCCCAACGGCTTACAGACTGCTGGGTGACACCAAGCGCAGTAGCCAGTTCTTGCTGTTTGATGAACCCTGCTGCAACACGAAGTTGTGTCAGCAGTTCTCCAAATTCCGCATAGGGCACGGGCGTACTAGCTGATTGCATATGGTTGTACCTTTTTTCGCACACTTAGCCAAGTGTATCTCAATTTGACGCGTTCAATACGGTGGTCTGTGCAGAAACCGGGGCAATTAGCAGTGCCCGCGCGGGCATGGGCTAAGAATTCGCCTAGCTTAGTTTGATATCTCTGCTGTTGACTGGGCGCTTAGTAGGGCATGGGGGCATCGTGAGATGCCTGGGGTGTGCACCAGGCATCTCACGAGCTGTGCGAGCGGTAGTCAGGCAAATTTGCTGCCAAAGGAGCTGATTTTTCAAGTTAGGGGATATCAAAACCAACGCATTTATTTCCCAAGAGCGAAAAAGCCTGAAAGGTGGGGTTCTTTTACAAGTATGAAGTGTTGGTTTTGTGAGAAATTTTATTGAATTTCAGTGTGTTAGTGCTTTGTGGCTTTGGGCGCCCACGCTTCTATTTACCGCCTACACCGATTCCCTATTCAATATTTTCACTGGACTGTTGAATTTCCCTTTCAAGGTAAATCTGCATGCGTGCTTTCCCCTCCGCAGAGAGCTTTGACCATGCAAGCATAACTTCAGACAAACTTTCATCATCGCAATAGAAATAAGGGACTGGGACTTCCAATATCGCAGCCAATCGTACCGCCATGTCAAACGGAGGAGCATGGGTACCCGTTTCATATCGACTGATACGGGCACTGGCCGTCCCTTCATCGAGCCCTACCATCACGCCGAGCTTGTCTTGAGGGATGTCTCGCTTTAGGCGAACTTCTCGCAGTCGCCTACCAAATATCGATGCCGGGGGTTTCGTACGCATCCTACGATGCTCGTAGGATGTCCTTGCACCGTCTCTACGTAAAACGTAGACTGAGACGTTCGGAAGCTCATTAGGTCCACGTGCCCTCATACTTCGAGTACGCAGGCTGTACAGTTCCGACTATTTTGTTTACCTAACCTACTCTGAATGAGCATGAAGACAACTTCAAAGTCTCTTGGCTACTTCTCTGTGCTAGGCGTACTAACGCTCTTGGCTGCCTGTACCGAGAATGTACCTAACGACAAGCTAACCTATGACACTATATTGTCGTATGCAAAAAACGATGAACTTGATGGGCTGGTTGTAGATGATTTTAAGAAAGAGAACGGGTGGCAGGACACTTCATCTGAAAATAAATATAACGTTAGATATACCTACAATTTAAAACTAACAAAGCCATTACCCGAAGTTGTATTAGAACTCGCCAGCAGCCTTGAAGAGAAAATCCAGCAACAGCATAAAAATCCTGGATTTATGGGAGTTGACGAGTTGCAAACGAATTTAAATATATATACTGAAGCTGACAATTGGGTAAACCCGCAAAAAGATACTTTCCCAACTAGAAGTAATGCCTTTTTACTTAACTGCAAGCCTTGTTCCAACTTTCTTTCGAAGGGAAGCAAAAGTGAAATTGACCTGCATTGGAATATTTTTATCGTAGCGTGGTCAGAGCTAGAAAAGCTTGGCTTTAAGGATGATGCACGTATCGGGGATAAGGTTCCACGACAAGCTTGGTCGGGCTTTATGAAAACAGAAAATGGATGGAAGCCCATCATCACACAGTAAATCAAATGAAATCCTGGCAATCCTTCTGCAAGCAGGCGTCATCATGTTTCTGTATGGCGTACCAGGCTGGCTTTCTGGAATAAATCTCATTGAGGGCTAAGGTTCAGGATTTCGTGGACGCGCAATAGGGGCAGGCTTTTTCCGTAGCTTGACGACATTGGGACACAGGTATATTGGTAGCAAGTATCAAGAAATATCTGCGGTTTTGATACTTCTCAAAATGGATAATACCGCTTGAAACCAGGGGACCATCGGCCTAGTAATTGAGACTATGCTGGTCAAACTTGCCCAATACTGAAAGTCTATCTCCTCCCCCTCCCAGAGCACGCTAGGATTCGGTCAGACGACATGTACTTTTGAGCTCACGTAAATATGCGATGGGGGATGGGCTGTGAGACGTCTGAAAGCGGTAGTCGATAAACTGTACCACCCACCGAAGGATGGGAGGCGTCAGGTATTCGCGTTATCTCGCCCTGAAGCGGAAAAATTGCCCCGATTGCCAGCGGTAGCCATGATTTCCATCACTGCGCCAGAGCGACCGACTGCTGCAGTTGACGGCTTCGCATACTTGCTGCGCCTGAGCTTCGCGGATGTGGACTTCCTGAATCCCTTGCTTTCCAAGAAGGCCCAGCAAAAAGCTCAAAATGCGTTCACGCCTTCTCAAGCCTCACAAATCCTCGACTTCGTGAATAGCTTGCCTGGTGACGTTCATTCATTAGTTGTGCATTGCGAAGGTGGATTTTCCCGGTCATGCGCCATTGCCCTGGCACTGCATCAACGTTTTGGTTACTTAGCCGAGGTTGAGCGGCTGTCCAAGGGAAATCCGAGCGTGCTACAACTGATGCTGGCTTGTCGCGAAGCTAGTAAAGAAAAAAGCTGACACTGGCCGTCGCAAAGGCATTCGACCTCGTAACAACCGGCAAGAATATGCTACTTATTAGCCAAATCCCCGTACAAGGGGATTTGGTGGGGAACCGCTGAAGCCAGAGGGCGCATTGGGGCATGCGGGAATACAGTCCAAAGACTCTCGGTGCGAGTAAAATGACCATGCAGAACACTTCGATACAGAACGAGATAGCCGTATTGTCACTTTGCAAAAGGGGATGGCCATGTTCATGAAAAACCTTAAGGCTCTGCATGAGAGCATGCTCAACACGTTGAATGCCCATGGAGAAGCCGCCGAGCATCAGCGCTTTCGAAGCTGGCAAGGCGGGGTGACTTTTGAGTGCATTTTCTCGACAGGCGAGACGCCTTATATGCTGTCGTTAACCTCAAGAGGCACGGCAGAACAGCCCCAGTCCGAGTTCTTTCTGTTTGAAGTTACAGACGACTATAGAATCGCCGGCTATTTTGGCGATATGTATGGTCGGCTAGCCAAATTGCTTTCTACCAATGGGGGGCTGTCTGGAAACAAGTTGCAGCCGAATGATTTTCTTGCGGAGCTTGATGCCAATACACCAACAAAGGCGACGCAAGACAACATCCCAAACCCAGATGAAATCATTGCAGGCCGGCCAGACATAACGGAGGAGCGGGAGAAGCCATACTGGAGTCATTGGACCACACCTCGGAGCAAAGCAGACGGGTCTCCTGGCAGCGTATCAGACGAAAATCGCAAAAAGACGGCCGCGCTCCTGGGCTCGGCTGCATTGGCCTATAGTATCCGGGTCCGCATGTCCTCTTGCTGGAGCCCAACACCGACGCATGCAAATTGGAGACCGCAGGATTAGTACGGTAGGCGGGCAGTCAAGTAGCGAGCGCCCGCCATTGCCTTTGATGTGCTACTGATAACTATCCAGAAGGGCAAGACACTCACCATGGAGAAATTGGCCATCTTCGCATCTATCACACAGCACGCGCTCCCAATATCCGGGCCTGAACCCCCCCTTCTCACCACAGCATTCACATATCGTTGCAGCAGCATTCTCTGCATTAGCTAGAATCGCTAAGAGCTCTTTCCAGGTAGAGGCATCGCAGAGCTCGCCTCCACACAAACGGATTTGAAGACATCCACTTCCGACCTCAATGGTATGGCAATACGGAATGAGCGGGCCAGGCACGTCCATTTGCAATCCGCTGCTCTGCCAATCAGCACGGATTTCACGTAGTTTTTGGTCACACCAAGCGATATTCTTCGCGCTGTTTCCTGGCCCGGCAAGCTTCTCTAACTCCAGCTCAATCTCGTATGCCGCTCTATCCAACAGCGGATACCAACCAGGACCACATTCAATTCCCCAGTAGCCGATATTGCTGGGGTAATGCGCTGGATAGCGCGCAGCACGAAACAAAATAGGATACTTGGCAAGTAGCAGGCGCTGGTCTGTCGTTTTGAGGCGGCTTCGCTCAAAAGGGAATGGCTCAGCGTCTGTTGACGGGGTACCACCTTGGTGTTGTTGCTTTACATTTTGCACAATGAACATCAATCCTGGTGCACAGAGCACCAGACTCCCATGGAAACGAATTCATGAGGCCATCATTAAGGGCGATGGCTACTTCTCAACCTTGGCACGACATATCTCCAACTCTTTGGAGAGCGCGTCAATTTCTGACTGCATGGCCGCAGACCGTTTTAGTAGCTGACTGACTTGATGCCAGTAGGCATAGCCTATGTCACCATCGGCCAGTGCAAGCTCATGCAGCTTACGCAGTGCAATGTCTAAATCAATTTCATGTTCAGATGACATCGTATATTCCGATGAAGCTCATTTTCCTGCACAGCAACGCCCCATATAGCAAGTAAATGAATATGGCGCTTGGGCGCAACCGAAGACTAGGCGCGTAGGCGATGTACCTTGCCCTAGCAATATTCGGGCTAGCGCTGCATTGAGTGCGGTCCAGGGACTTAATCAACCACCAAGTCTACGTTTTACGTAGATACGATGCAAGAGCACCCTACGATATTCGTAGGGTTCGCATAAAAGCCCCTACGACAACTTTCGGTCGACACTTACGTGAAGCTCGGCTTAAGCGAGGCATTCCTCAGGACAAGCTAGGCGTACAAATTGGGCTTGATGAGAGCACAGCGAGTGCTCGCATAAGCCGATATGAGACTGGAACACATGCGCCTCCGCTTAAGACGGTAGTGCGGCTGGCTGCTGCGCTTGAAATCCCGGTTCTGTACTTCTTTTGTGAGGATGATGGGCTGGCTAAAGTTAGCCTGGCATGGATGCAGATATCTCCGAGTGAAAAGGAGCATCTATTGGCAAGCATCCAGCTAGAGGACAAACAGACCAAACTGCTATCGCGAGAATAAAACCCAATGAGGAGAAACTGGCGGATTGGAGGTTAGTGCGCTGGTACTTTTTAAGATAAGGCCATGCAATTAGCTGCTGAAACTCATGCCTAGTGGTACGTTGGTACTTTTTTAGGTTCCATAAAGATATGCGCATCGCCCAGGGTATGCACAAACTCGCCCGCTTGCAGCCCGCACACTTGCGCCATCATCATGGTCAGCAAGGCGTAACTGGCGATATTGAAGGGCACCCCCAGGAAGATATCGGCGGAGCGCTGATAGAGCTGGCAGGACAGCTTGCCGTCGGCCACGTAGAACTGGAACAGGCTGTGGCAGGGAGGCAGCGCCATCTCATCCACCAGCGCCGGGTTCCAGGCCGACACGATCAAGCGGCGCGAATCCGGATTGTTCTTGATCATCGCCACCACATTGGCGATCTGGTCGATGTGACGGCCGTCCGGCGCAGGCCAGCTGCGCCACTGGTAGCCGTAGACCGGCCCCAGATCGCCGTTTTCGTCTGCCCACTCATCCCAGATCGACACGCCGTTTTCCTTCAGATAGCGGATATTGGTGTCGCCGGACAGGAACCACAGCAGTTCGTGGATGATGGAACGCAGATGGCATTTCTTGGTGGTGATCAGCGGAAAACCCTGTTGCAGGTCGAAGCGCATCTGGTGGCCGAATACCGAACGGGTGCCGGTACCGGTGCGGTCGGACTTGTCGTGGCCATGTTCCAGCACATGGCGCATCAGGTCGAGATACTGTCGCATTGTGTTCATTCCATCGTTGACGCCGCCATTGTACCCGACTTGAAGCCGCCTCGGAAAAGCTGGCCCGGCCTCGCCGCTTCGGCTACCATTCTCTTTAAAATCAAGACAGAAGCATGAAACACCGGACATGGCTGAAGATTCCGACCTCGAACGCACCGAACCCGCCACCGCGAAACGGCTGGGCCTCGCCCGCGAAGACGGCAACATCCCCCGCTCGCGGGAACTGACCACCTTCGCCATCACCATGGCCGGCGTGGCGCTGCTGATGGCCCAGGGCGGCCATATCGCCGCCAATCTGGCGCAGACCATGCGCGCCCTGCTCACCTTCGACCAGACCACGGTGCGCAATGTGGAGCCGGCGCTGCTCCGCTTCAAGGAAACCATTTTCAGCGCGCTGTGGAGCCTGGCTCCGCTGCTGACCGGCCTGGCGCTGGTGGCGCTGTTCGTGCCCATGCTGGTGGGCGGCTGGAACCTCACTTTCAAAGCGATCGAGCCCAAATTCAGCAAACTCAACCCGCTGCCCGGCATCAAGCGCATGTTCTCCGTCAACGCCGCCACCGAGGCCGTCAAGGCTATTCTCAAAAGCGTGCTGATCGGCGGCATCGCCACCTGGTTCATCTGGCGCGAACGCACTGAGATCATAGGCTTGATTTCCATGCCCCTGCCTACCGGCATCGCCAAGATGACCGATATGATCATCACCACCTTCTTCGTGGTGACTTCGGCGATGATTCTGCTGGTGGCCATCGACGTGCCGTTTCAGCTGTGGAGCTATCACAAGAAACTGCGCATGACCAAGGAAGAGGTCAAGCAGGAATACAAGGAAGCCGAAGGCTCGCCCGAGGTCAAAGGCCGCATCCGCCAAATGCAGCGCGAAGCCGCCCGCAAACGCATGATGCAGGAGATCCCCAGCGCCAACGTCATCGTCACCAACCCTACCCACTACGCGGTGGCGATCAAGTACGACGACGGCATGCGCGCGCCGCAAGTAGTGGCCAAGGGTTCGCTTAAGCTGGCGGAAAAAATCATAGACACCGGCAAAGAGCACCGCGTCATCGTCATGCGCTCGCCCAGCTTCGCCCGCGCGCTGTACTTCCACGCCGAGCTAGGCGACGACATCCCCGCCAAGCTCTACGCCGCCGCCGCCCAAGTGCTGGCCTATGTGTTCCAGCTCAAAAGCTATCAGGACAACGGCGGCCTGGCCCCGGTGTTCCCGGACCAGTTGGACGTACCCGCCGAACTTGACCCGCAAAGCAAACGCCAGCAAGATGCGACGCCACCATAATGATAAGGTCGACGAACCGATTCGACCGGCTTGAGCCATAAATCCAGCATGGACTCCATACTAGACATACTGAAGCGCTTCAAAGTCACCCAGTTGGCCGGCCCCGTGCTCATCATCCTGATTCTGGCGATGATGGTGCTGCCGCTGCCTCCGGTGCTGCTGGACATTTTCTTCACTTTCAACATCGCCGTCTCGGTGATCGTGTTGTTGGTGGGGATCAACGTGCGTAAACCGCTGGACTTTTCCGCCTTCCCCACCGTGCTGCTGGTCACCACCCTGCTGCGGCTGTCGCTGAACGTAGCCTCCAGCCGGGTGATCCTGCTGGAGGGGCACTCCGGGCCGGACGCCGCCGGCAAGGTGATCGAATCCTTCGCCCACTTCCTGATCGGCGACAACGTCGCCATCGGCATCGTGGTGTTCGTCATCATCACCATCATCAACTTCGTGGTGATCACCAAGGGCGCCGGCCGCATCGCCGAAGTGAGCGCCCGCTTCACGCTGGACGCGATGCCCGGCAAACAGATGGCGATCGACGCCGACCTCAACGCCGGCCTGATCGGCGAGGACGAAGCGCGCACGCGCCGCTCCACCATCGCGGAGGAAGCCAACTTCTTCGGCGCGATGGACGGCGCCTCCAAGTTCGTGCGCGGCGACGCCATGGCCGGCATCCTGATCATCGTCATCAATATCTTAGGCGGTCTGATCGTCGGCATGGTCCAGCATGATCTGGACGCCGGCGTCGCCGCCAAGACTTACACTCTGCTGACCATCGGCGATGGTCTGGTGGCGCAAATCCCCGCCCTCATCATCTCCACCGCAGCCGGCATCGTGGTGTCGCGCGTGGGCACCGACAAGGACATGTCCGAGCAATTCCTCGGCCAGATGTTCACCAAACCTCAAGTGCTGTATATCACCGCCGCGGTGATAGGCATGGTTGGCCTGATTCCCAATATGCCCCACTTCTCCTTCCTGCTGATCGCCGGCAGCCTGGGCCTGCTGGGCCGGGTGATGGAGAAGCGCCAGAAAGCCGAGGCGCTGCAGGCCGAACAGCAGCAACAGGCCGCGCCGCCGCCGGAACACACCACGACGGAGGTGAGCTGGAACGATGTACAGCACGTGGACCAGCTGGGCATGGAGGTGGGTTACCGGCTGATTCCGCTGGTGGACCGCAGCCAAGACGGGGAGCTGCTACGCCGCATCCGCGGCATCCGCAAAAAAATTGCGCAGGAACTGGGCTTTCTGGTGCCGCCGGTCCATATCCGCGACAACCTGGAAATCAAGCCCAACGCCTACCGCATCCTGCTCAAGGGCGTGGAGCTGGGCACCGGCGAAGCCTTCATCGGCCAATACCTGGCCATCAATCCAGGCCGGGTCAACGGCGAACTCGCCGGCACTCCCACTACCGATCCGGCCTTCGGCCTGCCGGCGATCTGGATAGACGCCGGCAAGCGCGAAGAGGCGCAGAGCCTGGGCTACACCGTGGTGGACGCCAGCACCGTGGTGGCCACCCACATCTCCAACTTGCTGCAGACCCACGCAGCGGAGCTGCTGGGCCGTGAGGAAGTGCAGGCCTTGATTGATCACCAGGCCAAGGAGTCGCCCAAGCTGATCGAAGACCTGGTGCCCAAGGTGGTGCCGGTGGGCACGCTGCAAAAAGTGCTGCAGCAGTTGTTGACCGAAGGCATCCACATCCGCGATTTCCGCACCATACTGGAAACGCTGGCCGATCACGTGACCACCACCCAGGACATCGACGAGCTGACCAACATCGTCCGCACCGCCTTGTCCCGCGTCATCGTCCAGCAATTATTCCCCGGCGAGCAAGAATTACCCTTGATGACCCTGGAACCGACATTGGAAAATGTGCTGATGCAGGCGGTCCAGTCCAAGACCGGAGGCGGCCTGGAACCCGGCCTGGCGGAAAATCTGCTGGCCAGCGCCGCCCAGGAAACCGAACAAGTGGAAATTCAAGGGTACAATCCGGTACTCTTGACCGCGCCGGGCCTGCGGCCCTTGCTCGCGCGCTTCTTGCGCCGCGCGCTGCCGCAGCTGCGTGTTATTTCTCATAATGAGATACCGGACAATAAATCAATTCGTATAATTGCTGTAATTGGGGGAAGCAAGGGCTAATCGAACATGGTGGTGAAAAAGTTTTTCGGCAAAACCACGCGTGACGCGCTCAGACAAGTTCGAGAAGAACTGGGCGCGGACGCCCTGATTTTGTCCAACCGCCCCACCATGGGCGGAGGGGTGGAAATCATGGCGGTGGCGGACGCCGACGTCGCCAACCTCGCCACCAACCTGGCCACCTCCTCCAGCAAGCACCCGCCGCGCAACGCGCCGCCGGTGGTCAACCGCGCGCCCTCGCCGCTGCCCACCCCGGCGGGAGCGGCGGTCAACCGCGCCATTGCCCGCACTTACGCGATGCCGGTTGAGCCGCTGGACAGCCCGCCGCCGCCGCGCATCGAGGCGCAACAGCCGCGCCAGCGCATCGAACCGGCCTTTGCGCCGGAACCCCAGGCCGCGCCCCGGCCGGTCCAGCCCTCCTATACGCCACAGCAATACGCGCAAGCCGCGCCTCAAGCCGCCGCCGCGCCGCGCGCGCAAGCGCCGGCTCCAAGCGCCCCGCCGCCGCGCCCCGCTGTGCCTCCCGTCGCAACCAACGGCGAGGAGCCGGAGGTGATGGCTCAGGAACTCAAGCAGATCGGCGACGAGATCAAACTGCTGCGCAGCCTGCTGCAAAGCCAGTTGGCCAGCTTCGCCTGGTCCGATATGGAAGGCAAGGCGCCCAATCGCCTCGAATTGTTCAAGCACCTGCTGGCCATGGGTTTTTCCGCCCACCTGATCCGCCAACTGATCGAAAAGATGCCGGCTCAGTACGAGGCCGAGGTCGCGGTCAAATGGGCGCGCTCGGCGCTGATGCACAACCTGAAGTGCGCGGACTCCGACAAGGAAATCATGGACCGCGGCGGCATCTACGCGCTGGTCGGCCCCACCGGCGTGGGCAAAACCACCACCGTGGCCAAGCTGGCGGCGCGCGCCACCATGCGCTTCGGCGCCCAGCATGTGGCTTTGATCACCACCGACAGCTACCGAATCGGCGCTCAGGACCAATTGCGCATTTACGGCAAGATTCTCGGCATCCCGGTGTTCTCCATCCAGAACGAGGGCGATCTGCAGCTAACGCTGGCGGATCTTTCCAACCGCCACATCGTCTTCATCGACACCGTGGGCATGGGCCAGCGCGACGCCCGCGTACTGGCGCAGATTGAAATGTTCCGCACCGCCGGCCGGCCGATAGAGCGGCTGCTGCTGCTGGCCTCCAACGCCGACGGCCAGACGCTGGAAGACGTGGTGCGCCGCTATCGCGGCGACGGCCTCACCGGCTGCGTCTTGTCCAAAATAGACGAATCCGTGGCGATGGGCCCCAGCTTGGACGTAATCATCCGCAATAGGCTGCGTCTGTTCTACATCACCAACGGACAGCGCGTGCCGGAAGACCTGCACGCCGCCCACGCCGGCTTCCTAGTGGACCGCGCGATGCGCTCGCAGCAGCAGCATTCCCCCTTCACCCTTCAGGCCGACGAACTGCCCATCATGAACGCGGCCCAGGCCGGATGGCTGTAAGCGCGATGCAGGATCAAGCCGCCAGCCTCCGCCTGCTCAGCGCCCGGTCCTCGCGCGCGCCCAGCTTCGCCTTCATCGGTTCCGCCAGCGCCGGCGCCAGCACTCTGGCCACCGAACTGGCGCTGGGCCTGGCCTACGCCGGCCAGCGGCCGCTGCTGGTGGACTGCACGCTGGGCCAAGTGCAGGCGCGCCGGCTGGGCGTGCCCACCACCGCCACGCTGGAAAGCCAGGTGCTGACCCTGGGCGGGCTGGATGAGATGATGGTGAGCTCGCGCCAAGGCATTCAGTTGATCAATCTCTACGCGCGCCCGGAAGAGCGCGCGCTGTTCTCCGCCCAGTTATGGCTGCGCTTGGGCAGCGAGTTCGCCGCGCTGGAGCGCGACGCCTCGGTGTTATTGGTTGACGCCCCCAGCCCCGCTCACGACCCGGTGCCCGCCAGCGTGGCGGACAATTTGGTATTAGTACTCACGCCGGCGGCGGAGTCGCTGACAACGGCCTACGCTAATATCAAGAGGTTGTCCGGCAGCTACGGCCGCCAGCGCTTCAATGTGCTGATCAACCGCGCGCGCCATCTGGAGGAAGCTCGCGAACTGTTCACCCGGCTGTCCGCCGCCACCGGCGAATTCTTGTCGGTGTCGCTGCGCTGGGTAGGCTTTGTGCCGATGGACAACGCGGTGCGCCGCAGCCAGACGCTGCGCCGGCCGCTGATGGAGGCGTTTCCGGACAGCGAGGCCGCGATGGCCTTCTCTCAGCTAGCCGCGGTGCTGCCGCAGTGGGACACCCAGGAAACGCCGCGCAGCGGCACCGGATTCATGGATTTGTTGATTGCCGCCTCGCGCGACTGGGCCGAGGCGGATGGAGTCAAACCGCTATGACCTTGCCGTCCTTACGCCGAACCGGCTACGTCGCCGCCTCGCCCCCCGTCGAGATCGACGTGGAGGCTTACGCGCCGCTGGTCAAGAAGCTGGCCGGCATGATGATCGCCCGCCTGCCGGCCTCGGTCGACATCGACGACCTGATTCAGGTCGGCGTCATCGGCCTGATAGAGGCCGCGCGCCAGTTCGATCCGGCTCAGGGCGTCATGTTCGAAACCTTCGCCAGCCAACGCGTGCGCGGCGCGATGCTGGACGAACTGCGCCGCGAGGACTGGATGCCGCGCCAAGCCCGCCGCCACTCGCGCCAGATCGAGGACGCCGTCCGCCAGCTAGAACATCAGCTGGGCCGCTCGCCTCTGGAGTCGGAAATCGCGGCCCTAATGGGACTGGAGCTGGAGCAATACCAGGACATGCTTGGCGATTGCCGCGGCATGACCTTGCTGCATTTCGAGGATTTTTCCAACGACGACGGGGACACGCTGCCGGACGCGGTGGCTAATGTCGCCGACGAGGACTCTCCGGACCCGTTCGCCGCGCTGGCCGACGGCGGCTTCCGCCAAGCGCTGATAGACGGCATCAAACTGCTGCCGGAACGCGACCAGTTGGTGATGTCCTTGTACTATGAGCAGGAGTTGAACCTGAAGGAAATCGGCGCGGTGCTGGGTGTCTCCGAATCGCGGGTCAGCCAACTGCACAGCCAGGCCATCGCCCGGCTGCGCGCGCGCATCAAGGACTGGCTCTGAACCTCCGCGCCCTGACGCGGCATAACATTAAAAACCGGAACTTCGCGTGGACAAAATAAGCATTGTAGCCATTCTGATGGGCCTGACCGCCATTATCGCGGGACAGGCGCTGGAAGGCGGCAACATCGGCTCCCTGATGCAGCTGACCGCCTTCATGATCGTCATCGGCGGCACGATCAGCGCGGTGATGCTGCAAAGCACGCCCAAACAATTCGCCGCCGGCGTGCGCATGCTCAAATGGATTTTCCAGCCGCCGGTGCTGGACCACGACAAAATGATCCGAGAGATCATCAACTGGAGCCAGACCGCGCGCAAGGGCGGCCTGCTGGCTTTGGAAGGCTACATCAACCTTCAGAAGGATCCCTTCATCAAGAAGGCGCTGCAAATGCTGGTGGACGGCGCGGAGCCGGACACCTTGCGTTCAGTGATGGACGTGGAGATCTCCATGTTCGAACACGCGCGCAAACAAGCGGCGCGGATCTGGGAATCCGCCGGCGGCTACGCGCCGACCATGGGCATTCTGGGCGCGGTACTAGGCCTGATCCACGTAATGGAAAACCTGTCGGACCCGTCCAAACTGGGCGCCGGGATCGCCGTGGCCTTCGTCGCCACCGTCTACGGCGTCGGCTCCGCCAACTTGCTGTTTCTGCCCATCGCCAACAAGCTCAAGCACCTGATCGCCTCGGAGGTCGCCTTGAAAGAACTGGTGGTGGAAGGCCTGGTCTCCATCGCCAACGGCGAAAACCCGCGCATTATTGAAAGCCGGCTCAAGGGCTTCCTGGCGATGCACGAATAAGCCGTCTCTTAGAACGTGTTTACGATCTCGCGAGCTAAGGCGAGACAAGGCGAAAATGGCTGAGAAAGCGGAATGTACGTGTGGTACATGAGCATTTCGAAGCCGTTTTCAACGCCGTATCGCCGACGTGCAGCAGATCGTAAACAGGTTCTTAGCTTGGCAACGGCCGACGGCGTCCAGCGCATGCTGAGTGTCGTCGGCCGTTCGCTATTGAAAGAACTGCTGCAGATAATCGACAAAAGCCCGGACCTTGCCCGGCACGTGCCGCCGCGCCGGGTACACCGCAGACAGGTCCAGGCAATGCCAGTCGTAATCGCTGAGCAGCGGCACCAGCGTGCCCTCGGCCAAGCCCTGCTCCACCAGAAAGCGCGGCTGCAGAATCACCCCCATGCCGTGGATGGCGGCGTCCGTCAGGATGTCGCCGTTGTTGGCTCGCAGCATGCCCTTGACCTTGACCCGGCCGCTGCTGCCGTCCGGCGCGGTGAAATCCCATAAATTGGGCTGTGTTGTCAGCGCGTACAACAGGCATTGATGCTCGGCCAGATCCGCCGGCGTCGCCGGCGTGCCGCAGCGCTGCAGATAGCTGGGCGCGGCGACGACCAGGTCGCGTATCCGCGCCAGCCGGCGCGCCACCAGGGAGGAGTCCGACAGATTCGACACCCTCAACCCCAGGTCGAAGCCTTCCTCCACCAAGTCCACCCGCCTGTCGTTCAAATTGAGCTCCACTTCGATCTGCGGATACTGCTGATGAAAACCGGCCACCACGCGTCCCAGATAGCGCATGCCGAAGGAAACCGGTGCGGACACCCGCAAGCGGCCCACCGGACTGCTGGCGCCCTGCGATAAACGGGCGTCCAGATCGTCAAGCTCGGCCAACAGTCCGCCAGCCTGGCCCAGATAAGTCTCGCCCGCCTCGGTCAGCGACAAACGCCGCGTGGTGCGATGCATGAGCCGCACCCCCAAACGCCCTTCCAGACTGGACACCAGCTTGGTCACCATCGCTCGCGACAGCTCCAGCCGCTCCGCGGCGGCGGCAAAACTGCCCAACTCCGCCACGCAAACGAAGGCGCGGATTTCCGAAAAGCGGTCCATGATCATTTCCTATAGGTAAACAATATTTTTATTAATAGCGGATTTATTGAGCTTTCTCTACATGGTCAAATGCACCCCATCGCAAACTTGATTGGAACCCACCATGAACCGCTTCCAGAACCCCGCCCTCGGCACCTTGATCCTGCGTCTGTCGCTGGGTCTGATGTACTTGTCCCACGGCCTGCTCAAACTGCTGGTGTTCACCCCGGCCGGCACCGCCGGCTACTTCGCCAGCCTGGGCCTGCCCGGCTTTGTCGGCTACCTGGCCATCCTGGCCGAAGTCGGCGGCGGCCTGCTGCTGCTGTCCGGTTTCTTCGCCCGCTGGGTGGCATTGGCGCTGACCCCTCTGCTGCTCGGCACCATCGTGCTGGTGCACGGCGCCCACGGCTGGATGTTCGCCAACGAAGGCGGCGGCTGGGAATACCCGGCCTTCCTGATCGCCGGCTCGCTGGCCTTGTTCTTCCTCGGCGACAACAAGCGCCAGGCTTGAAACGTCGGCGCCTCCGGCGCGCGGCAAGGCGGCGGCCCCCAACGGGCCGCCGTTTTTCATTTCAGGCATAACAAAAATGCAACAGCCGCCCCGTTGCCGCGCTCGCGGCCAAGGCGGCTTCTTTTCCACGCAAAATCAATATCCGCCGCCACCGCTTCCCTCCCTCCACCGCCGACAAGGCGCGAACTAGTGCAAATACGTGAATTCCTACTTGCGCAATTTCTTGATTGCCATCAAGCTGCACCGTTATTTCGATGTAGTTAAACTACAATATTGGCATCATATCGCCAGTTGGACAGTAAGCGTCTGTACTGTTGCTGCGCCATGAATGTCACAGCGCCATCGAATCAAGACAGGCCTTTCCGTACGGTGTACCCTATCCGGCACGCCAATGCGGAACCGCTCATGAAGAAGCCGGCCGACGCTCGTAATAAAACAACTGATAAATTCCCGATCTGAGGAGTTACATATGAGCACACCCTTGCCAAGACTGAAGATCCTCGCCCCCCTCTCCGGGTGGCTGGTCGCCCTGGACACCGTCCCGGATCCGGTGTTCGCCGGCAAGATGGTGGGAGACGGCATCTCGCTGGACCCTACCTCCTGCAGTCTGCTCGCGCCGGTCTCCGGCGTTGTCAGCAACCTCCATTCCGCGCACCACGCGCTCACCATCACTTCGCCCGAAGGGGTTGAAGTCATGGTGCACATCGGCATCGACACCGTCATGCTCAAAGGCCAGGGCTTCCAGCCGCTGGTGGAACAAGGGCAGAGCGTCAACGCCGGTCAGGCGCTGATCGACTTCAATCTGGATTTGGTGGCGCGCAACGCGCAAAGCCTGCTGACCCAGATCATCATCACCAACGGCGACGAAACCGTCAGCGCCATGCACCGTGCGAGCGGCCTCGCCGAGGCCGGCAAGACAGCGGTGCTGGAACTGGAACTGGCCGGCGCGGCCGCCGCGGCGGCGCCGGCGGCAGGCGGAGCCAAACTGCTTTCGCCGGAAATCGAAATCACCAATCCCGCCGGCCTTCACGCTCGCCCGGCCGCCGTGTTCGCCAGCAAGGCGAAAAGCTTCCAGTCAGACATCCACTTGCTGTTGGACGAACAGTCCGCCAACGCCAAGTCCGTGGTTGGCGTGATGGGCCTGTCCACCCGCAAGGGCGACAAAGTGCGCATCGAAGCCGCCGGCGCGGACGCGGAGCAGGCGCTGGCCGAACTCACCCAGCTGCTGCTGGACCGCTGCGGCGAGGCCGAAGACGAAGCGCCGGCAGCGCCCGCGCCCATCGCCGCCGTGGCCCAACAACAGGAAAGCGCGGAGCTGCTGGTCGGCGTCGGCGCCTCGCCCGGCCTGGCCATCGGCCGCGTCTACCATCACCGGCTGCAGGAATTCGACGTGCCCGAGTTCGGCCAAGGCGCCAGCCTGGAGCAGCAACACTTCGCCCGCGCCACTGAAGAAGCGGCCCAGCAGATAGACGCGGTCAAAAACCAGCTGACCGACAAAGCCAAACAGGCCATCCTGTCCATGCACCAGGAACTGCTGCAAGACCCGGACCTGCTGGCGCAAACCTACGCCGGCCTGGCGGACGGCAAATCCGCCGCCTGGTCCTGGCGCGCCGCCTTCAGTTCCTACTCCGCGCGCCTGGAAGCGCAAGACAACGCGCTGCTGCGAGAGCGCGCCAACGACATCCGCGACGTGGGCCGCCGGGTGCTGGCCTTGCTGGCAGGCATCAAACAGGCCAGCCTGGACGTGCCGGCCGGCTCCATTCTGATCGCGGAAGACCTGGCGCCGTCCGACACCGCCGCGCTGGACCCCAAAAAAGTGCTGGGTTTCTGTACCCGCACCGGCGGCGCCACCAGCCACGTGGCCATCCTGGCCCGTTCGCTGGGCATCCCGGCGATCTGCGGCATCTCCCAAGCCGCGCTGGCCCTGCCCGACAGCGAACAAGTCATCATCGACGGCGGCCGCGGCACGCTGCGCATCGCGCCGAACGCCGAACAACTGGCCACCGCCGAGGCGGAGATCGCGCAGATCGCGGAACGCCGAGCAGCCGAGGCGGCGATGTCGCAGCGGGAAGCCCGCACCAGCGACGGCGTCCGCATCGAAGTGGTGGCCAATATCCGCAACGCCGCCGACGCGCGCGAAGCGGTGGCCATGGGCGCCGAGGGCGTCGGCCTGCTGCGTTCGGAGTTCCTGTTCGACAACCGCGACACCCCGCCCAGCGAGCAGGAACAAGCTGATGAATACTGTGCGGTGGCCCGCGCGCTGGGCACGGAACGCCCATTGGTGGTGCGCACGCTGGACGTGGGCGGCGACAAGCCCTTGTCTTACCTGCCCCTGCCCAAGGAAGACAACCCCTTCCTGGGCTTGCGCGGCATCCGCGTCAGCCTGGAACGTCCGGACCTGCTGCGCACCCAGTTGCGCGCCATCTTGCAGGCCGCGCCGCTGACCCGCTTGCACATCATGTTCCCGATGGTGGCCTCGCTGGACGAGCTGCGCGCCGCCAAGGCCGTGCTGGCCGAAGAGCAGGCCGCAAGCGGCAGGCAAGACGTCAAAGTGGGCATTATGGTGGAAGTGCCTTCCGCCGCAGTCATGGCCGCACGCTTCGCGCCGGAAGTGGACTTCTTCTCCATAGGCACCAACGACCTGACTCAGTACGTGCTGGCGATGGACCGCGGCCACCCGCAGCTGGCCAAGCAAGCCGACGCGCTGCACCCGGCGGTGCTGGCGATGATCGCGATGACCTGCGACGGCGCCCGCGCCCACGGCAAATGGGTGGGCATCTGCGGCGGCCTCGCCTCGGACGAACGCGCCGCGCCGCTGCTGGTGGGCATGGGCGTCACCGAGCTATCGGTCAGCACCCCGGCGCTGGCCGCGGTCAAGGCCACGCTGTCGCGCTGGAGCGCGGCGGAGTGCCGGACCCTGGCGCAGCAGGCTCTGGCCCTGTCCACGGCGAGCGAAGTCCGCGAGCATCTGAACGCGCAAGCTCGATAAACGAAACTCTCCGGTCACCCGGAGCGATGTGGGGCGGCGAACGCCGCCCGCTATTTCCTACGCTGTTGAGCAAGGAATGAACCACCATGTTTAGTCAATCATTCGCATTTCTGCAAAAGATCGGCAAAGCGCTGATGCTGCCGGTGGCCGTGCTGCCGGTAGCCGGCCTGCTGCTGGGCATAGGCGCCACCGATTTCCACACCCAGAGCACCGTGGCGCTGGCCATCCTGTCGCTGATGAAAAACGCCGGCGACGTGATCTTCGGCAATCTGCCGCTGATCTTCGCCGTCGGCGTGGCGCTGGGCTTTACCGAGAACGATGGCGTGGCCGCGATCGCCGCGGTGATCGGCCATCTGGTCACCACCGTCACACTAGGGGTGATGGCCGGCCTGATGGGCGTCAAACCCGATACCATCATGGGCTTGCCGTCGATACAGACCGGCGTGTTCGGCGGCATTCTCGCCGGCGGACTGGCGGCGTATATGTTCAACCGCTATTACCGGATCAAATTGCCCGAATATCTGGGCTTCTTCGCCGGCAAGCGCTTTGTGCCCATCGTCACCGCCATCAGCGCCATCGCGCTGGGCGTGGCTCTGTCCTTCATCTGGCCGCCGATAGGCAACGCCATCAAGAGCTTCTCGCAGTGGGCCGCGGTCAGCGATCCGCGCACCGCCGCCACCGTCTACGGCTTTGTCGAGCGTCTGCTGCTGCCCTTTGGCCTGCACCACATCTGGAACGTGCCCTTCTTCTTTGAAATCGGCGCCTTCCCCGACGCGGTAAGCGGCAAAATGATACACGGCGACATCAACCGCTTCTTCGCCGGCGACCCCACCGCGGGCATCCTGTCCGGGGCCTTCCTGTTCAAGATGTTCGGCCTGCCGGCCGCGGCCATCGCCATATGGCATTCGGCCAAACCGGAGAACCGCGTCAAAGTGGGCGGCATCATGATTTCCGCCGCGCTAACGTCCTTCCTCACCGGCATTACCGAGCCCATCGAATTCTCCTTCCTGTTCGTGGCGCCGGTGCTGTATTTCCTCCATGCCTGCCTGGCGGCGTCGGCGCAATTCATCGCCAACACCCTGGACATGCACATGGGCTTCACCTTCTCCCAGGGCGGCATCGATTTCCTGATGTTCAACCTGATCGGAGACAAGGCCAAGCACGCCTGGTACGTGTTCATCCTCGGTCCGATCTACGCGGCCATCTACTACGGGGTGTTCCGCTTCGTCATCGCCAAGTTCAACCTGAAAACCCCGGGCCGCGAGGACGAGAGCGCCGATGCTGGCGAAACAGTCAGCGAAGACGCGCGCGCGCGCGAACTGGTGCTGGCCTTTGGTGGCCGCAGCAACATCAGCAGCCTGGACGCCTGCATCACTCGCCTGCGCATCGCGGTGCGGGAACCCGCCAAGGTGAATCAGGCCAAGCTCAAGAGCATGGGCGCATCCGGCGTGGTGGTAGTGGGCACCGGCATCCAGGCCATCTTCGGCCCGCAGTCGGAAAACCTGAAAACCGATATGGAAATCTATCTGCGCGGCGCCGGCGCGGACGCCGAAGTCGACGCGCCCGCCAGCGCGCCGGCTCCAGTGCTTCATGCCGCAACACCGACGCCCGCCGCCGATCAGAACCAAGCAGCGGCGCTGCTCCAGGCGCTGGGCGGCAAGGCCAACCTGGCCAAGGTGGAAGCCATCGCTCATACCCGTTTGCGCGTGGAGCTGAAACAGGGCTCTCAGTTCAATCAAGACGCCGCCCACGCGGCCGGCGTGGCGGCGATGCAGGAAGTGGCTCCCGGCGTCTGGCACCTAATCGTCGGCGACCGGGCGGCCGGCCTGGCGCAAGCGCTGCAAGACTGAACGGGCGCGCCCCGACATGCAAAACGCCAGCGCTTGCGCTGGCGTTTTTTATTGGAACTCCCGATTCGATCTACAAGGCGAACAGCTCGCGCAAATGGCGGGCCACCCCTGCCTCGCGGTTGCTGCCTATGCGCGGCACATCCGGCAGTTGCTCTGCCAGACGAGCCTGGGCGTTGCCCATCATTCTCGGATGGCCGGCGGTGCGCAGCAGTTCGATATCATTCTGACCATCGCCGAAAGCCAGGCAATGCGCCTTGTCCAGGCCCAGATCCGCCAACACCAGTTCCAGCGCGTGACCTTTGGATACGCCGGGCGCCATCACTTCCAGGCAGTCGTCGGCCGAGAAAGTAATGTACAGCTCATCGCCAAAGGCCTGGTGCAGCTTGCGCTCCACCTCCAGCAAATGCGCGTGCTCGCCGATGTAGAGCACTTTGCCCACGCCCGAGCCGTTGTGCCCGGCCAGATCCGCCAATTGATAGCGCAAACCGGAATCGGCGTGGAAATTGAGCAGATACTGGCAAGGCTGATCAATCAGCCAAGCGTCGTCCAGATAGAAGTTCAGTACCGTGCCGGCAGCGAATTCCGCCTGCGCCAGCCTGCGCACCAAGGCGGGATCGATATCCTGGCGATGCACCAGCTTGTCGTCGGGATCATGGACCCGCGCGCCGTTGGAAGTAATCAGGTGAGCCCGGATGCCCAGCGCCTGACGAATGCCCTGCACGTCCAGATAATGGCGGCCGGTGGCGATGGCGAATCGCACGCCGCGCGCCTGCAAGGTCTGCAACGTGGCGGCGGTGAACGGGTCCACCGCGTGGTTGGGGTCCAGCAAGGTGCCATCCAGATCGGATGCGATGAAGTGATACACCATCAAACTCCCGCGACAACAGAAGCGTACATTATACGCGCGGCCGACGACGCTGCCCATCAATGCGAGCGAATGCTTTCTGGTCCGAACCGGGATCAGTTGGGCGCGCCCTCGCCGCCAAATTGCTCATAGGCCTGCAAGGCCTCCGCCGCCGTCATCAAGGACGGACCACCGCCCATATAGACGGCCACCTGCAGCATCTCCATGAATTCGGCGCGGCTGCAACCCAGTTCCACCAGCGCCTTGGCGTGGAAAGCCAGGCAACCATGACAACGGTTGGCGATGCCGATGGCCAGAGCGATCAGCTCCTTGGTCCGGTTCGACAATGCGCCGTCCGCGTGAGCGGCGCGGCTCATCTGGCCGAAGCCTTTCATGGTTTCCGGGATTTCCTTGCGCAGCTTGCTCAACTCCGCGCCGAGTTCCGCGCTTAATTCGGGATAGCTGTAACTCATGGCCTGCCTCATCAAAATAACAATATATATTATATTTAATCATATATTGAAAGATAAAAGCAAGCCCTATCGCGACACGAAGACAGCATGGCCGCGCGACCACGCCATCCCGCGCTCCTCTTCTTTACGATAAGCAGCCCCCTTGCCCGCCTAAACACCGCCCCTTCCCGGCAAGGCCAGCAAACGCTCCTTACGCGTCTTGCGCATGCCCACCAAGCTGATGACTATCCACAGCACTTGCGCCAGCAGTGACGCCAAATTAAAGGCATAGCACAGCGAGATCAACAGCAGCAGTGCACCAATCAGATTGAAGCCGCTATAGCTGTAGTCGTTCAAATCCACCAGCCTCCATTGCAACAGGCTGTAAGCCAATAGATAGAAAAACACTCCGATCAGTCCTATCCAGTCATACCACATCATGACGCCCCCTCCCCTTGAGGAGCCCTACCCTATTGGGCACGGCGCGGCACATACTCGTCCCATTCCCGCTGCTGTAGCAGTTGCTCCCCCTCCCAGGCGCTTTGCCGCGCCATGATGCGGAAATGGCCGGCATCCGCCGTCAGCGCCAGCTCGCTCTCCACCCTGACTTGCCAATCACCACGCCCCGCGCCATAACTCCACTTCACCACGCCGCTGGCCGACAAGGGCTGATCAGGCCGGATGCGGTAGATTTCCTCGCAGGTTTGCGCCACTTCCAAACCGTGGTCGTCAAAACGATAGTGGCCGAAATCGTCTCGGATCACGGTGCGGACCTCACCGCTCATCGCGTCCTCGATGATTTCGCGGCTGCTGGCGCGAGAACGTAAATAACTCAAGGCCAGCGGCGGCGCGGCTTCTGGCGCGGCAAAGGGCTCCACCACCACGGTGCTCAAATCATGCACTGGCAGGCTTAGCTCGGCACTCGCCAAGTCCAAGGTCAGCCGGGCATGATCGGCCGCCGGCCAGATCAGCGGGAAGTAGGCGCTGGAAACGCTCAGCCGCAGCCGATGGCCAGCCGGCAGACGGTAGCCGCAATCATCCAGTTGCAGCCGGATCTGCATCCATTCGTCCGGTCTTACCGCCTGCAGCTGTTGATAGTCGTCGCGCAGCGCCAGGTTCAGCACCCCGTAACTGATGCGGGTCACGGCGCCATCCGGCGCCACATCGTTGAGCCGCACCGCCAGTTGACCGCTGGAACTATCGCACTTCAGCCTCAGCCACAGCACCGGCGCGCCTAGCAGCGGCAGTTCCCGCTCCAGCGCGCTGCTGTCGAACACCAGCGAGCCGGCATCGTCGCGGCGTTGATCCAGCGGAAACTCCGGCCCCAGCCAAATCACACAGTATTCGCCGCAAGCGGCGCCGGTGGTCAGGGGCGAACGAATGCTGAGTTCGCCGGTATCGGACGCCCCCGGTCGCAGTTCGCCCGCGGCGCTCAGCCCCCATTGCTGCGGCCCGACATGCGGGCTGGGCCAGGCCGGATCGCGCAGCCAAACCCCCGGACGCGCGGCGTAACTGGCCTGCGGGGGCACTGCGTCTTGCAGATACAACGTGACTGGGTCTTCCGCCATGATGCCGGTGTCAATATCCTTCAACCAGTAGTCCCACCAGCGCAGCGCTTCCTGCAAAAAGCCAATCGCCGGATCCGGCACTGCGAAATGCGGGTACTTATGGGCCCACGGACCGATCAGCGCTTTTTTCGGACAACTCAGTTGCTGCATCATCCGGCCGACGGCGTTATGGTAGGCGTCCCCCCAACCGCCCACCGCGTAGACGGCGGCCTTGATGGCGCTGTAATCGGTGCAGATGGAACCATGCCGCCAATAGTCATCGTCAGTCTGATGACTCAACCAGGTCTTGAGCAGCAGCGGCATTCGCTCCAGCCGTTGCAACCATCGTTCGCGCCATGCTTCGCCCACCAACAGCGGATCGGGTACGGCGGCGCAGTAGCTGAACATAGTGCCGGCCCAACCCAGGTTCTCCAGCAATAAAGCACCGCCTTTGTAATGGATGTCGTCGGCGTAGCGGTGGTCGGTGGAGCATATGGTAATGACGGCTTTCAAGGCTTCCGGCTGACGAGCGGCCACTTGCAGGCTGTTGAAACCGCCCCAGGAAATGCCCATCATGCCCACCTTGCCGCTACACCATGGCTGCGCGGCGATCCAGGCAATCACTTCCAAGGCATCGTCCTGCTCCTGCCGCAGGTATTCATCGACACACTCGCCGTCGGATTCGCCACACCCCCGCATATCCACCCGGAGACAGGCATAGCCGTGGCCGGCGAAATACGGATGGGTCAGTTGATCGCGCACAGCGGTGCCGTCTCGCTTGCGATAAGGCAGGTACTCCAGAATCGCCGGCACTGGCCTCGCTTCTGCGTCCAGCGGCAGCCACATCCTCGCCGCCAATTGGCAGCCATCAGCCAGCGTGATGGTGAAATGCTCCACTTCGCGAATGGCGTGCGGAAACTGCGTAACGGTTTTCATGCTTGTGTCTCCTTCGCGGCAGCGGATTCCTGAATATCAGTCCGAGAGACCAGCTTGCCGGAATTCACCAGGATGATGAGCGACAGCATGCAGCCCATAATGATGAGCAGGGCCGGCAAGCCCCCGAGGTTGGACATCATCTTGACGCCATCGACGCCGCCGGCGTAGCTGGTCATCACCCAGGACACCACGCCAATCACCGCGCCCCACACGACTTTCATGCCCATGCCGGCACTTTCGGCGCTGTCGGCTGAAAAGCCAGCGGTGCACAAATTGCTGATCGCATCGGTATTGCTGTCCGCCGCGGTGACATAGTTGAGAAAAGCGATGAACACCACCATGGCCACCATGGTTTCGCTCATTGGCAGTTGGCGGATGATGGTGTACAGCACATTCTCCACGCCCCGGCTCTCCAACACTCCTTTCAGCAGACCTGCCTGGCCCAGATCAATGGCAAGGGCGGAGCCGCTGAAAATCATGATCCACAGCGCGGTAAAACCGGCGGGCAGCAGCAGGTTCATTACAATCACCTCGCGCACGGTGTAGCCGCGGGAGATCTTGCCGAGGAACATGGCGCTGATCGGCGCCCAGGCAAACCATACCGCCCAGTAGAAGATGGTCCATGACCCGGCCCAGCCATCCTGGCTGGCCGCGCCGGTGGACAGGCTTAGCCGGAAAAACTGGTTCAAATAGTTGCCGAATGATTCCAGACCAAACGCCAGGATGAAGGTGGTCGGCCCAAAGATCAGCAAAAAACCGGCCAGCGCCAGCAATATCCAGGTATTGATGCTGGACAGCCAAGTCAACCCGCGGTGCAGGCCGCTGAGCGCAGAGCCGACAAAGGTCAGCACAATGGCGGCAATGACCAGCCCGATGCTGAACGGGCTGGCAGGTAGTGGCAGATACTGATTGATCCCCCCCACCAACGCCAACGCGCCGGTGCCCAAGCTGGACGCCATCCCGGCCACCAAGGCATACAGCGCCAGCGCATCTATCAATTGCCCGCTGCGGCCATCCACCCAGCGCCCCAGCAAGGGCCGCAACATGCTGCCCACCGAAAACGGCTGCTTGAGGTTGTAAAACACCAAGCCGAACAACAGCGCCGGCACGGTGTAAATGGCATAAGGGGTGAACGTCCAGTGCAGAAACATCGCCGACATGGCGAAACTCGCGGCCTCGGCGCTGCCTGCACTCAGGTGATAAGACGCCGGAGGGTAGTACAGATGGTAAATCGGCTCGGCCGTAGTCCAGAACAGCACCCCAACCGCCATGGTCGTCATCAAGGTGACGGCAAACCAACGCTTGCGATTCAATAGCGGCTTGGCGTCCACACCGCCGATACGCAGCTTGCCTATCGGCGAGCAATAGACCCAGACACAGGTCAACAGCAGGCTGAAACTGGCCAGACTGAACAGCCAGGAAAAGTGACTGAGTATCCATTTATTGGCGGCGGCGGCCATGCCGAGAAAGGCCGGCAGGTCCAGATAGCTGAACAGCAAGGCCGCCAGCAGAAGCAAGAAAGTGGGCCAGAACACCAGAGGCCTGATGCGATGAGAACGATGCATGGTTTGTCTCCTTGATGGAGCCTGCCGCCGCTATCGCCACGAGGGCTGCCGGTCTAAGGCCGGCGCGGCTTGCAGACAAGCCGGAGCCTATTGCGCCGGCCAGACCAGTGTCGGCGATAAGTCCAGCCCGAAACAAACGATAGTTTTAGATAGATTTATGTTCCCAGCTCATCAATCCTCCTGCGCTACCCGCATATCGAGGGCCCCGGCCATCTGCCGTTATGACTGCGCCACCAGCGAGGTCAGCCAATCGGCAAACAACCGGGCAGCCGGCTTGAGCGGCCTACGTTCCGGACGCAGCAGATAAAAGGCGCCACTCATCGTTACCTTGGCCTCCGCCGCCATCACCAACGTGCCGCTGGCCAGGTAGCTGTCTATCAAATAAGCCCAGGCCAGCGCCACCCCTTGCCCGGCCAATGCGGCCTGCACCGCCAAGTGGTGATTCGTCACGCTCAACTGTCTGGCTGCCGGTCGCCAGGCGATGCCTTGAGCGGAAAACCATTGCGGCCAGTTGAACCAATCCCGCTGGCCGCCATCCATGGTGATCAGCCTCTCATCCAATAAAGCCTCCGCCGACAGCGGCCCCGCGAGCAAATAAGCAGGGCTGCAAACCGCGTACATTTGCTCATCGAACAAGGCCACCGCATTGGCCCCCTTGGGGGGCTGACGAAAATAGTAAACGCCGAGATCGAAGTCGCCCGCCTGGAGTTCCTGGACATTATCGTTAGCCAGGATGCGGATAGACAGATCCGGCTGCGCTTGGCGAAAGGCGGATAGATGAGGCATTAGCCATAAGGAGGCGATCGCGGTGGAACAGGCTACGGTGACCTGCTTGTCTTGCTGCCAATGCATCAGACTGGCGGTGGCGCCGACCAATTGCTCCAGGGCCGAACGCACCTCTGCCAGATACTGCTCGCCAGCCAGTGTCAGCTCCACTTTACGAGTGCCGCGCTGCAACAGCTTGCACCCCAGATAGTCCTCCAGCAGCAGTAACTGGCGGCTCACCGCACCTTGCGACAAATTCA
This sequence comes from Chromobacterium sp. Rain0013, assembly GCF_015291765.1. Lineage (NCBI taxonomy): Bacteria > Pseudomonadati > Pseudomonadota > Betaproteobacteria > Neisseriales > Chromobacteriaceae > Chromobacterium > Chromobacterium sp. Rain0013. Next base: position 1,692,388 of record NZ_CP031514.1, on the reverse strand, counting down.
GTTCCGCGGCGGCCTGAGTAAAGCTGGAGAGCCGGGCCACGGCTTCAAAGGCGATCAGGGTATAAAGTGGAGGTAGCGGTTTCATCGCTGCATTATGACATGACCCCAATCAGGGCCAGGCCCAAGGAGATCCCCCGTGCCAATGCAAAAAGCCGAACTCAATGAGTTCGGCTTTTTTGGTATCTGGTGGCCAGTCGCGGAATCGAACCACGGACACGCGGATTTTCAATCCGCTGCTCTACCAACTGAGCTAACTGGCCGACGAGTGCTATGGCAAGGCGGTGATGGTGGCCAGTCGCGGAATCGAACCACGGACACGCGGATTTTCAATCCGCTGCTCTACCAACTGAGCTAACTGGCCATCACTGCTGCGCTGTCGCGCCGTCAGAGCCACGCATTTAATCAGAGGACGCTATTCACGTCAAGGAATAATTGCAAAAAAACGGACGCCAGCCAGGCAGAAAAAACAGACGGGCCGGCCCTCTCAAGGGACCGGCCCGCCAGATCAACGACTTAGAACCTGTTTACCATCCGCTGCGCGCCGAGAGACGGACACGGAGAGTACCGCTTCGAAATGCTCATGTACCGCATGACCATTCCGCTTCCTCAGCGGTTTTCGCCTTATCTCGCTCTTGCTCGCAAGATCGTAAACACGTTATTGGATCGCGTTTAGATTGCGTCCGGCTGACGAGATGGATGCGCATCGGCGAAAGCCGGCACCTGCTCAAGCGCGTCCGCCACGCGGACAATGTTCGGGTAAGCCGCCAGATCCACGCCGAAACGCCGAGCACTGAATACCTGCGGCAGCAGGCAGACATCGGCCAGCGTCGGCTGCTCGCCCGCCGCGTAGCGGCCAGGCGTTGCAGCCAGCAGCGGCTCCAGCGCGTCGAAGCCGGTGCGAATCCAATGCCGTATCCACTCCGACTTGCCTTCCTCGTCCTTGCCGTACTCGGTCTGCAGATACTTGCCGACCCGAGTGTTCTGCAAGGGATGGATGTCCGCGGCGATGGCCAGCGCCAGCGCGCGGACCCGAGCCCTCGCCGCCACGCCGGCCGGCAGTAGCCGCGGCGTATCCGGATAGGCTTCGTCCAGATATTCGCAGATGGCCAGGGACTGCGCGATCTTGACCCCGCCGTCATCCAGTAACGGCACCAAGCCCTGTGGGTTGATCGCCAGATACTCGGGGCTGCGCTGCTCGCCCTTGAGCAAATTGACCGCTTGATAACGGTAATCCAGCCCCTTGAGATTCAGCGCGATACGCACCCGATAGGCGGCGCTGGAACGGAAATAACCGTACAGCACGCGTTCAGTCATGCTTCACCACAATCTGCTCAATGGCGCCGAAGATGCTGGCGCCGGCGGCGTCCTTCATCTCGATGCGAACGCGGTCGCCCACTTTCATGAACGGAGTCGTCGGCGCGCCAGTCTCGATGGTCTCTATCATCCGCTGTTCCGCCAGGCAGCAGGAGCCTACGCTGCGGTCGTGATTGGACACGGTGCCGGAGCCGATGATGGAGCCGGCCGCCAGTTCTCGGGTCTTGGCCACGTGAGCCACCAACTGCGGGAAGCTGAACTGCATTTCCACGCCGGCGTTGGGATGGCCGTAAGGCGCGCCATTGTATTCAACCAGCAGCGGCAAATGCGCCTTGCCGTCGCGCCAGGCCGCGCCCAGCTCATCCGGGGTCACCGCAACCGGCGAGAAGGCGGTGGCGGGCTTGCTCTGGAAAAAGCCGAAACCCTTGGCCAGTTCGTTGGGGATCAGATTGCGCAGGCTGACGTCGTTGACCAGCATCAGCAAGCGGATATGACCGGCGCAGGCGGCGGCGTCGGCGCCAAGCGGCACATCGCCGGTGATCACCGCCACCTCGCCCTCAAAGTCCAAGCCCCAGGCTTCGTCGCGCAGCGGAATGGGCGCCAGCGGCGGCAGGAAGGCGTCGGAGCCGCCCTGGTACATCAGCGGGTCGTGGTAGAAGCTGGCCGGCACTTCCGCGCCGCGCGCCTTGCGCACCAGTTCGACATGGTTCAGATAGGCGCTACCGTCCGCCCATTGATAGGCGCGCGGCAGCGGGCTATGACAACGCTGCGCCTCAAACGGGAAAGCGCCCGGCACCTCGCCTTCGTTAAGCGCGGCGTAAACCTCCTGCAAACGCGGCGCCAGCGCGTCCCAACCGTCCAGAGCCTGCTGCAGGCTGGCGGCAATCTGCGGCACCGCCACCGCGCGGGACAGGTCGCGGCTGACAACCAACAACTGGCCGTCGCGAGTTTGATTCTGATAAGTGGCGAGTTTCATCTTCTATTCTTTCTGCAGCTGGGCAGCTGAAATTCCAGTAATACGGTGTGACATCCACAACACCGCCTGAGCGCTATCGCGTCGCGAGCAAGCGGAGGCCGGCGGGAGAAGCGCAGCGGTACAAATGGTAGCGCGAGCATCGCAGCGTCGAGATCGGCTTGCGCCGCAGCGATAACGCTAGGCGACTAGGGCTTGGGTTTCCAGCTATCCACATATTGGGTCCACTCCACCTCCGGCATCTGCGGCCCCTGCTCCAACGCGTCGCGCGTGTCTATCATCACCGCCACTTCGTCAGTAAAGGTCTTGGGGTCTGTCATCGCCTTGGCGAAGGCTTTGGGATGGGGCCCGTGGGTGAAGCCGGCCGGGTGGAAAGTCAGCATGCCCGGCTTGATGTTGTCGCGGCTGAAGAAATCGCCGGCGTGGTAGAAGATCACTTCGTCGTAATCGTCGTTGTTGTGATAGAACGGGACCTTCAAAGCACCGGGATCGGACTCTATCGGCCGCGGCACAAAGGTGCAGATCACGAAACCGTCGGCGACGAAAGTCGTGTGCGCAGACGGCGGCAAATGGTAGCGGTGGCTCATCAGCGGCCGGATGTCGCGCCAGTTGATGCGAGCGACGGAGTGGTTGCCGTGCCAGCCTATCGCGTCCAGTGGATTGAACGGATAGGTCACGGTGGACAGGGCGCCGCGGCGCTTGATCACCACTTGCCACTCGTCCTCGGTCTGCTGAGCGCGGAAGGCATCGTCGATCGCCGGCACGTCCAGCATCGCCTCGTCGAAAATGGCGTGCGGCCCCACCAGCCCCTTGTCCGGCAACTGGTAGGCACCGTTGCTCGCCTCAATCAACAGCATGGTGGTGGGCGCGGCCGGTTCGATACGCCAACTGGTGGAGCGCGGCATCAGGATGTAGTCGCCGTCGCGATAGCTCAAATGGCCGTAATCGCAAAATAGCTCGCCGCTGCCGGCGTGGATGAACAGCATGTCGTCGCCGTCGCCATTGCGGAACAGCTGAGTCATCGCCTGATCCACGCTCCAGATGCGCAGTTTGCACTGCGCATTGTGTAGCACCAACGGCGCGACCCAAGGCGCGGCCACGTTCTTGGGCAGCTCGTTCAGGTCAAAAGCGCGCGGGCGCAGCGGGCCCTCCCAGGCGCTCCAGCCGGTGGGCGGGTGCTTGTGATGCAGATGAGTGGCGGGGCCGAAAAAACCACTGCGGCCCACTTCGCGCTCATAGATGGCTGTGTCCGGAAAGTCGGCGTGCGCCTGGCGCGAGACGGTGCCTTCGCGGTGGGGATATTGAATCCATTTACGCATGGTGTGTCCTTCAATCCCGCCGCCCAGGCGGCGGGATGGCATCGATAGAACTGCGGGCTTAAAGCCGGTTCGTAGTCTGTCGCGCCTCAGCGACGCCGTGTTGGAACCGGCTGCGGAATGCTCATGCGCCGTGGCGCGCTCCGCTTCTTCAGCCTCAACGGCTGGCTTCTGCTTGGCCCGCGGGATCGTAAACCGCTATTTAAATGACGCCGCGGCGGATCTGATCTTCTTCAATCGACTCGAACAGCGCGCGGAAGTTGCCCTCGCCAAATCCCTCGTTGCCCTTGCGTTGAATGATCTCGAAGAAGATCGGGCCGATCACGGTCTCGGTAAAGATCTGCAGCAGGATGCCGGCGCCGTCCACCGGCGCGCCGTCCACCAGGATGTGGTTCTTGCGCAGACGCTCCAGGTCCTCGCCGTGTCCCGGCACGCGCTCGTCCACTTTTTCATAATAGGTGTCGGGAGTGTCGAGAAAACGAGTGCCGGCGGCTTTCAGCGTTTCCACGGTTTTGTAAATGTCGCGGGTGGTCAACGCGATGTGCTGGATGCCTTCGCCGTGGTATTCGCGCAGAAATTCCTCGATCTGGCTCTTGTCGTCGGAGGACTCGTTGATCGGGATGCGAATCTTGCCGCAGGGGCTGGTCATCGCCTGGGACACCAGACCGGTGAGCTTGCCCTCGATGTCGAAGTAGCGGATTTCGCGGAAGTTGGCGATATCGGTGTAGAAGCCCGCCCACTTGGCCATATTGCCGCGGAACACGTTGTGGGTCAGGTGATCGATCTCATACAGGCCCACGCCTTCCGGATGCTGGTCCACGCCCTCCAACGGCACGAAGTCCACGTCGTAGATGCTGTGTTCCGGGCCATAGCGATCGACGAAATACAGCGCCGAGCCGCCAATCCCCTCCACTGCAGGAATATTCAGCTCCATGAAGCCGATTGGGCGCTCGTACTTTTTGGCGCCGTGGGCCAATGCGTATTCATAGGCCTTGGCCGCGTCCTTGACGCGCCACGCCATCGCACAAGCCGACGGGCCGTGTTCATGGCCAAAGGCGTTGGCCGGCTGCGACGGTTCGCCGTTCAAGATGAAATTGATATCGCCCTGGCGGAACAGGCTGACGTTCTTGCTGCGGTGGCGCGCGACTTCGCTGAACCCCAGCGACAGGAACAGGGCCTTCAGCTTGGCGATGCCTTCGGTTGTGGGCGACGTGTATTCGACAAATTCAAAACCGTCGGTAGCCAGAGGATTCTGCAGCATAGTTTCCATTTTCATCTGTTTCTCCTGTTGTAGATGAGTGTGTGGCCGGTAGGCGGCGAGCGGAGCATGACGCCGCTCTGAACTGGCGACTTGATCTTGCGTTCCGCGCAACAAGCTTGTTTATAAACAAATAACAGTAGCTTTTGATGACATGTCTTGTGATAGTCTTGTCATGACATGTTGTAAAAAGCCCTGCGCAACGCATTTGGCTTCGCGTGGAAAAGTCGGAAGGAAAAAGACTTATCAGGAGGGACGCGCTAGCCGCGCGTTGATTTAGCTTGCCGTGACGCGCGGCAAGCTTCTCCTCAAAATGTGAATCTTATCTCCGCCGTCTTATTCACTCGACAAACCCCGGTGCTTTTTTAGCGCCGTGTGTAGAATGCGTTTTTAGGCTTTTTATTCTATGGAAACTACGGGGCAATTTTCTTGCTAAATACCAAGAAACCATTAATAACTAAGTATAAAACACTAATATTTTGCCTCTTTTAGGAGAAAACATGCCAAGTCTTACATTAGATAAGACAGACTTGCGTATTCTGGCCGAACTTCAGCATGACGGCCGCTTAACCAATGTGGAATTAGCAGAACGGGTGGCCCTGTCTCCATCCCCTTGCCTGCGTCGCCTGAAACAGCTGGAGGAATCCGGCGTGATTCGCCAATACGTGGCGCTGCTGGACCCCGCCCGCATCGGTCTGGGCCTGCAAGCCTGGGTGCGGGTTACACTGGAAAAACGCGGCAACGCGCATTTGCAAAGCTTCATCGAAGCGGTGCAAAGCTGGCAGGAGGTCATCAACTGCTTTGCGATGACCGGCGAGATGGACTATCTGCTGCAAGTGTATTTCGAGGACATGGAGCACTTTTCGCGCTTCGTGATGGACGAGCTGTTGCAACACCCCGGTGTCGCCGATGTGAAGTCCAGCTTCGTGCTCAAGGAGATCAAGCGGACGACTTCACTGCCGCTCGGCCAGTTGCGTGGTCTTTAAGCGGGGCGGCCTTGCGCCGCATGCGGATTCGAAACAAAACAGCCCGGTATACCGGGCCGTTTTGCATGGGTGGAAAACCTAGTTAAAAGCTTTTAGACCCGGTTTACAATCTCGCGAACTAAGGCGAGACAAGGCGAAAACACCTGAGAAAGCGGAGTGTACACACGGTACAGGAGCATTTCGAAGCGGTACTCGCCATGTCACGTCACACAACGCACGGCAGATCGTAAACAGGTTCTTACAAGCCTAATCGCTGCCAAACCGTGGACACCAGCCCCGCCTGATTCAGCGTGTAGAAATGCAGGCCCGGCGCGCCGTGCTGCAGCAAGCGGTCGCACAACTCGGTGACCACGTCCAGGCCCAGCGCGCGAATGGACGCGCTGTCGTCGTAATAAGCCTGCATGCGCTGGCGCAGCCAGCGCGGCACTTCCGCGCCGCACATGTCGGAAAAACGACACAGTTGCCCGAAGTTGGAGATCGGCATGATGCCCGGAACGATGGGAATATTCACGCCCCTGGCCTGAACTTCGTCGACGAAACGGAAATAGGCGTCGGCGTTGAAGAAATACTGAGTCATCGCCGAGTTGGCGCCGGCATGGACCTTGCGCACGAAGTTGTTGAGGTCGTCCTCGGCCGAGCGCGCCTGTGGATGGAATTCCGGATAGGCCGCGACTTCGATGTGGAAATGATCGCCGTGCTCGGCGCGGATGAACTCCACCAGCTCGTTGGCGTAACGAAACTCGCCGGCCGCCACCATGCCGGACGGGATGTCGCCACGCAAGGCGACGATATGTCGGATGCCGTTGTTGCGGTATTCGTTGAGGATGGCCCCGATATTCTCGCGGGTGGAACCGATGCAGGACAGGTGCGGCGCGGCGGCGTGGCCTTCACTGCGGATTTCCAGCACTGTCGCCAGCGTCCCGTCGCGGGTGGTGCCGCCGGCGCCAAAGGTGACGGAGAAAAACTGCGGCTTGAATTGAGCCAATTGCTGGCGCGTGGTGCGCAGCTTGGCAATCCCTTCCGGGGTCTTGGGTGGAAAGAATTCGAAACTGAAGGTTCGGCTCTGTGCTGTCATGATCTCTCTGTATCTCCCAACGGGAGACTCCTTTGTTTTTATATAGGATGACCGCGGTCCGCGGCGGCGGACAAGAAAAAACGGACAGCACCATTCTAATAGCCCTGTCCGTTTTTCTATCGTTATAAAAATCAATAACGATAGTGATCCGGCTTATAAGGGCCTTGCTTGGGCACGCTGATGTAGGCGGCCTGCTCGTCGGACAGCTCGGTCAGCCGGGCGCCGATGCGGGCCAGATGCAGGCGCGCCACCTTCTCGTCCAGATGTTTGGGCAGCACATACACCTGCTTGCCGTATTGCTGGCCGTTGGCGAAAATTTCCACCTGGGCCAGCACTTGGTTGGTGAAGGAATTGGACATCACGAAGCTGGGGTGGCCGGTGGCGCAGCCCAAGTTGACCAGGCGGCCTTCGGCCAACAGGATCACCCGTTTTCCGTCCGGGAAGATAATGTGGTCCACCTGCGGCTTGATATTGTCCCACTGGTACTGGCGCAGGCTGGCAACCTCGATCTCACTGTCGAAATGGCCGATATTGCAGACGATGGCGTTATTGCGCATCTTCTTCATGTGTTCGTGAGTGATCACGCCTACATTGCCGGTGGCGGTGACAAAGATGTCGGCCTGATCGGCCACCTCGTCCATGCGCACCACGCGGTAGCCTTCCATCGCCGCTTGCAGCGCGCAAATCGGGTCCACCTCGGTCACCCACACCGTGGCGCCCAGGCCGCGCAGGCTCTGCGCGCACCCCTTGCCCACGTCGCCGTAACCCAGCACCACCGCCACCTTGCCGGCCACCATCACGTCGGTGGCGCGCTTGATGCCGTCCACCAGCGATTCGCGGCAGCCGTAGAGATTGTCGAACTTGGACTTGGTCACCGAGTCGTTGACGTTGAAGGCCGGGAACGGCAAGCGGCCTTCCTTCTCCAGCTGGTACAGGCGATGCACGCCGGTGGTGGTTTCCTCGGTCACGCCCTTGATGTGCTTGAGCCGCTTGGAGTACCACTGCGGATCTTTCTGCAAATAGCGGGCAATGGCGGCGAACAGCGCTGTCTCTTCCTCGTTGGACGGATGGCTGATCACCCCGCGGTCGGTTTCCGCCTTGCTGCCCAGCATCAGCAGCAAGGTGGCGTCGCCGCCGTCGTCCAGAATCATATTGGCCGGCTCATGCTCCGGCCATTCGAAGATCTTGTGGCTGAACTCCCAATACTCGTCCAGGCTCTCGCCCTTGAAGGCAAACACCGGGATGCCGGCCGCGGCGATGGCGGCGGCGGCGTGGTCCTGGGTGGAGAAGATATTGCAAGAGGCCCAGCGCACTTCCGCGCCCAGCGCCACCAGGGTTTCAATCAAAACCCCGGTCTGGATCGTCATGTGCAGACTGCCGGCAATACGCGCACCGCGCAGCGGCTGGCTATGCCGGTGCTCATCGCGCAAGGCCATCAGGCCCGGCATCTCGGTTTCGGCAATCGCCAGTTCCTTGCGGCCCCAGGCGGACAAATTAATATCGGCAACATGAAAATCGGTGAAATCAGCCATCGCGAGCATTCCTTAGTTCACGCAGCCGGCCAGGATGCGGCTCACCCGCTCCCGTGCCCGGCACGGTTTTGATCAGGTGAGCGCCGTTGAAACGGGAGCGGCCCGAGCCTGGGGATGGATCATCCTCGCAGCGCCCCTCGGGCCGACCGGCCGCCGGCGGCGTGGACACGCGGACGGCGACGTTTCGATTATACCTATGCCGCTCGGAAAAGGTAGGAGTCTGCATGCCAAGAAGATACACTACCGGCTTGCCGATTCATCGTCGCCCCATGACTTTCGACTTCACCCCGCTGGCCGCCCTGTCCGGGATCGCCGCGCTGATTTCAACCGCTATCGCCGCCATTGCCTGGTATCGCCGCCAGTTTCCTGGCGTGCGCTGGCTGGCGCTGCTGATGAGTTCGGTGGCGTTCTGGGCCGCCGGCGCCATGTGCGAGCTGGCCGCCGCCAGCCTGTCCGCCAAAATCGCTTGGTCCAAGCTGGAATACCTCGGCACGCTGAGCACGCCGGTGCTGTTCCTGCTGCTGGCGCTGGACTACAACCGCATTCAGCTGAGCCGGCGCTGGTTGGCGGCGCTGTTCGCCCTGCCCTTGCTCTGCTTCGTCCTAGCGCTCAGCAACGAAAGCCACCACCTGGTGTGGACCAGTTACCGGCCCAGCCCCTCCGGCTACAACCTCCTGGTCTATGGGCACGGACCGGTATTCTGGGTCGGCGTCGCCGGCTACTCCTACCTGATGATGCTGATCGGCTCGTTGATGCTGATCCGCGCGCTGCATTACTACCCGGCCCACTTCCGCGGCCAGTCCATCGTTCTGATGGCCAGCGCCTGCGCGCCCTGGCTGGGCAACATCCTCTACCTGAGCAGCACCATGCCCTTGCAAGGCCTGGATCCTACACCTCTGGCCTTCACCATCACCGGCCTGGTGTTCGCGCTGGACCTGCTCTACCTGCGCCTGCTCTACCTGGTGCCGGTGGCCCGCGCGCGTTCTTTCGAAGCCATGGGAGACGGAGTGCTGGTGATAGACGACAAGTTCCGCATCCTGGACCTCAACCCGGCCGCCGCCCGGCTGCTGGGCCGACCCAGCCGCTTGCTGCTGGGCCAGGCCTTGCCGGCGGACTGGCCCAGGGAACAGATTCTGAAAGGGCGAGACGCATCGCTGGAGCTATCCTTGCAAGACGGCGCGCGCATTCTGGACCTGCGCGTGTATCCGATCGCTCATCACCCTCAGCCTCACTCCAGCCGCATGCTGGTGGCGCGCGACATCACTGAGCGGCGCCGGGCCGAGGAAGCGCTGCGCGGCGCCAATCAGACCCTGGCCTTGCGCATCGCCGAAATCGAAGCACTGCAGGCGGCGTTGCGCGAACAGGCCTTGCGCGACCCGCTGACCGGTTTATACAACCGCCGTTATCTGGACGACACCTTCGCCCGCGAGCTGAGCCGCGCCCGCAGCGAGGGCGCGCCACTCAGCATTGCGCTGATAGATCTGGACGATTTCAAACGCATCAACGACAGCTTCGGCCATTACTTCGGCGACGAAGTATTGCGCCGTTTGTCAGCGCTGCTGGCCGAAGACGGCCACCACGGCGACATCCTCTGCCGTCTGGGCGGCGAGGAGTTCCTGGTGCTGATGCCCGGCGCCGACGGCGAGCAGGCCCTGCGTCGCGCCGAGACCTGGCGCGCCGCCTTTCAACGGCTGCCGCACGGCGCCGGAGACGACAGTTTCTGCGCCACCTTCTCCTGCGGCCTGGCCGCCTTCCCATTGCACGCGGATAACCCCGCCTCGCTGTACCAAGCCGCGGACCGGGCCCTGTACGCGGTCAAGGCCGGCGGCAAGAATGCCTGCCGCCTGAGCGCGGCCCTCTAAAACGCATTGACGATCTCGCGTGCTAGAACGAGACGAGGCGGAAACAGCTGTAAAAGCGGAATGTACACACGGTACATGAGCATTTTCAAGGTGCACTCACCGAGCCACGTTTCACGACGCGTAGCAGATCATGAACAGCTTCTAAAAAGAAACAAAAAAACGCCTGTCCGTGGACAGGCGTTTCTTGGCATAAAGCCCAGCGGGGCTTACAGGCCGGCGTCGGCGCGCAGCGCCTCCACCTTGTCGGTGCGCTCCCAGCTGAATTCCGGCTCTTCGCGGCCAAAGTGGCCGTAAGCGGCGGTCTTGCTGTAGATCGGGCGCAGCAGATCCAGCATCTGGATAATGCCTTTGGGACGCAGGTCGAAGTGCTTTTTCACCAGCTCCACGATCTTCTCGTTCGGAATCGAGTTGGTGCCGAAGGTGTCCACCGCGATGGAGGTCGGCTCGGCCACGCCGATGGCGTAGGAAACCTGGATCTGGCACTGGCGCGCCAGGCCCGCGGCAACGATGTTCTTCGCCACGTAGCGGCCGGCATAAGCGGCGGAACGGTCCACTTTGGACGGATCCTTGCCGGAGAAAGCGCCGCCGCCGTGCGGCGCCGCGCCGCCATAGGTGTCGACGATGATCTTGCGGCCGGTCAGGCCGCAATCGCCCATCGGGCCGCCAATCACGAAACGGCCGGTCGGGTTGATCAGGAATTTGGTTTCCGGGGTAATCATCTCCGGCGGCAGCACCGGCTTGATGATGTCCTCGATCACCGCCTCGGTCAGCGTCTTGTGATCGATTTCCGGGGTGTGCTGGGTGGACAGCACAACGGTGTCGATGCGCTTGGGCAGGCCGGTGGCGCCGTCGTATACGCAAGTGATCTGGCTCTTGGCGTCCGGACGCAGCCACGGCAGGCGGCCGTCCTTGCGCAACTCGGCCTGACGCTGCACCAAGCGGTGCGCGTAGTAGATCGGGAACGGCATCAGCGTCGGCGTTTCGTCGCAAGCGTAGCCGAACATCAGGCCCTGGTCGCCAGCGCCCTGGTTCAAATCCAGGCCTTCGCCTTCATTGACGCCTTGGGCGATGTCCTGCGACTGCTTGTCGTAGCAAGCCATCACCGCGCAACCGCGGAAGTCGAAGCCCAGCGCGGAATCGTCGTAACCGATGCGCTTGATGGTCTCGCGGGCGATCTTGATGTAGTCGATATTGGCGCTGGTGGTGATTTCGCCGGCCAGCACGACCAGACCGGTGTTCACCAGGGTCTCGGCGGCGACGCGCGCGTGCTTGTCCTCGCGCAGAATGGCGTCAAGGATGGCGTCGGAGATCTGATCGGCGACTTTGTCCGGGTGCCCTTCCGACACCGACTCAGATGTAAACAGATATTCGCTCATTTATTATTCGTTCCCGAAAAATGCAAAACCTTGTGATGATAAAATAGGTCGCTTTAAGACCAAGACTGAGCTTCATATGTCTAAGCTAGTCCATTTATTGCTGTCTTTCCTGGCGCACCTGCCTTTATCCTGGCTACAAGGCCTAGGTGCCGTTCTTGGACGACTGACTTATCATGCGTCCCCCCGCTACAGAGCACGGCTCCGGGAGAACCTAAGTTCTAGTAAAATCTGTGGAAATTATCAGCTTTTACCGCGTTTAGTCAAACAAAGCGCCGCGGAAACCGGCAAGGGCGCGCTGGAACTGGCCATCGCCTGGTGCCGCGAGCCGGACGACATCGCCGCCATGGTCAAGTCGTGCACCGGCTGGGAGCACGTCGAGGCGGCATTGGCCAAAGGCCACGGCATCGTCTTCGTCACCCCGCACCTGGGCAGCTACGACATCGCCGGCCGCTATATCAGCTCGCGGCTGCCGTTTCCGCTGACCGCGATGTACCGCCCTCCCAAGCTCGCCTGGCTGGAACCGGTGATGCAGGCCGGCCGCGCCCGCGGCAAGGGCAAGACCGCGCCGGCCACCGGCGCCGGAGTGCGCGTGCTTATGAAAGCGCTGAAATCCGGCGAAGCCACCATCATCCTTCCGGATCAAGTGCCCGGCAACGGCGAAGGCGTGTGGGCGCCGTTCTTCGAGCGTCCGGCCTACACCATGACTCTGGTGCCGCGGCTGGCTCAGATCAGCGGCGTGGAGACGCTGTTCTTCGTCGGCGAGAGACTGTCTTGCGGCCAAGGCTTCCGCATTCACATCGAACCGCCCGCGCAAGCGTTCAGCGGCGATAAGGAGCAGGACGCCGCTCAGCTCAACGCCCAGGTAGAGGCGCTGATTCGCCGCTTCCCCAGCCAATACCTGTGGAGCTATAACCGCTATAAATGCCCGCCTGGCGTCAGCCGGCCGGACACGCAATAACAGAGAGGCTCGGAACACTCTCGCCCAGGACGCGCGGCGGGTTGTTCGAGCTTCTCGACAAGGAAACCTATGAAATTCGCTTTTTCCCTGCTGTGGTTGATCCGCCTGCTGCCGATGTGGGCGATCGGCCTGCTGGCCCGCGGCCTGGGCAATATCGCCTACTGCCTGGCACATGGCCGCCGCCGCGTCGGCATGATCAATCTGAGGCTATGCTTCCCCGACATGCCGTTGGCGGAACGCCGCCGGCTGATCCGCCGCAATTTCCAGCACATGATACGCATGGTGCTTGAGTACGGCGTGGTCTGGTGGAGTTCGGCCGCTCGCATCGACAAGCTGGTCGAGATCAAAAACCTGCACTACGTCACCGAGCTGCGCGAGCGCGGCGAAGACGTGATCCTGTTTTACCCCCACTTCGTCGGTTTCGAAATGTGCGTGTATTCGCTGAACCAGCACATCCCGTTGGTTAGCGTCTACTCCCACCAGAAGAACGAAGCTCTGGACCGCCAAATCTATAAAGGCCGCCAGCGCTACGACAACGCCTACATCGTGTCTCGTCAGGAAGGCCTGCGCCCCATCATCAAGGCAATGCGCAAGGCCCACGCCCCCTTCCTCTACTTGCCTGATCAAGACTTTGGGGTGCGCGACTCGGTATTCGTCGACTTCTTCGGCGTCAAGGCCGCCACCATCACCGGCCTGTCCCGCATCAGCAAGCTGGCGCGCGCCAAAGTCGTCCCGGCCATCGCCCGCCGGGTGGGCAACCGCTTTGAGCTGGAGTTCTACCCGCCTTGGGACGACTACCCCAGCGAGGACGTCGAAGCGGACACCCGCCGCATGAACGCCTTCCTGGAACAACGCGTTCGCGAAATCCCGGACCAGTACTTCTGGCTGCATAAGCGCTTCAAAAGCCGGCCGCAGGGTGAGGCCCGCTTTTACTAAGAAGCTGTTTACGATCTGCTGCGCGTCGGCGATACCGTAAACATGTTCTAAGCAAGGCGCCCAAAGCGGCGCCTTTTTCAATCAAATGCTAGTGTCTGCAAAGACGTCCGCCAACGAGAAGATGGCCGCCTGCCGCTGCCGGCTATCGATCTGCGGCCCCAGGCTCCGGAAGCGCTCCGTAGTGCCGGTCCAAGGCCGCCCTGTCCGGCCAGGTTTAGATGAAGACGAAATGGCCTGAGTCTTTCTGATCGATGAACAGCTCATAGCGGATGCAGTCCGGCTCTTGCCGCGTCTTCTCCACCAAATTCGCGATACCGCGGCTCCACCTCAGCCACGCGGTCCAGCGGGGTGAAGTCCCGAGCAATCACCTTCGCTCCCCTCTTCTTATTGCGCGGCCAGAGGGGCTCCGCGCCCGCTTCCCCCCAAAAAAACAGCGCGGACAGGGTTTCCCCCATCCGCGCCGATACTGCTCGCCCTACCCGCTGTTAACCGCGTCGCCGCCAGAAATAGCGATAGACGTAACCCGGAAACGCGAACACCAGGAACAAGGACAAGGTCGTCACATAGAACTGCCAATTCTGCGGCTGCACCAGCATCAACCGGCTTTCCAGCAGGTAGGCGAAGCCGCCCACCAGCAGATACAGCGCCATCAGTTCCAGAAAGCGCCAGCCAAAATGCTTATTGGCTACTTTCCACACGCCGCCCACTTTCTGGGTCAAGAACGGCAGGTTGGCCGCCGCTAAGGCGATGATCAGCAAAGCGATGACGCTGGATTGCATGGTATGGCGGCCTTAAATCACGGTAAGCGATTGACGCACGACTTGCAGGCACAACTCCAGCGCGCGCTCCGGCAGCAGGCCGATGACGAGCAAGGCCAGCGCGTTCAGCGACAGCACCAGCTTCATATCGCCGCGCACCACGATATCGCTGCGGTCTTCCGCATCGTCGAAGTACATGGTCTTGACCACACGCAGGTAGTAGAACGCGCCGATCACCGACATCAGCACCGCGAAGATGGCCAGCTTGATCATGCCGATATCCACGATAGCCTTGATCACCGCGAATTTGGCGTAGAAGCCCACCAGCGGCGGAATGCCGGCCATGGAGAACATGGTCAGCAGCATCAGCAGCGCATACCAGCTGTTACGGCTGTTCAGGCCCTTCAGATCCTCAACCTTCTCGCACTCGAAACCGGCGCGCGAGAGCGCCAGCAGCATGCCGAAGCTGACCAGCGACATCAGCACATAGCTCAGCGCGTAGAACAGCGCCGCCGAGTAGCCCACCTTGGTGCCCGCCAGGACGCCCAAGAGCAGAAAGCCCATGTGCGAGATCGTCGAGTAAGCCAGCATCCGTTTGATGTTGGTCTGTACGATGGCGGTCACGTTGCCAATCGCCATCGACAGCGCGGACACGATCACCAGCATCAGTTGCCAGTCCGCCACCAGCGCGTCCAGGCCCTGAGCCAGGATGCGCAGCGTGAAGACGAAGGCCGCCAGTTTGGGGGCCGCGCCCACCATCAGCGTCACCGAAGTCGGCGCGCCGTGGTAAACGTCCGGCACCCACATGTGGAACGGCACAGCGCCCAGCTTGAAGGACAGGCCGGCCACGATGAACACCAGACCGAAGACCAGCAGCACGTCGTTGGCCTTATGCGCGGCGATGGACTTGGCCACCGTCGCCAGTTCCAGCGAACCAGTGGCGCCGTAGACCATGGAAATGCCGTAGAGCAGCAGGCCGGAGGCCAGCGCGCCCAGCACGAAGTACTTCATCGCCGCTTCGGTGGCCTTCACGGACTCGCGCTGCAGAGCGATCAGCGAGTACAGCGCCAGCGAGAGCAGTTCCAGGCCCATGTACAGGGTCAGGAAGTGCGAAGCCGACACCATCAGGTTCATGCCCAGCAAAGCGAACAGCGCCAGCGAGAAATACTCGCCCTTGAACAGCTGGCGATCAGCAGTGTACTGCCGGCTGTAGATCAGCACGATGGCGGTCACAGCGTACATGGCCAGCTTGACCACGCCGCCCATCGGATCCGCGACGAACATGCCGGAGAAAGTCACGACCGGCTGCGAAGAGAAAGTCATCACCTGCGCCACCGCCGCGCCCAAGAGGGTCAGCAGGGTCAGGCCCAGGGTGATGCCGCGCTTTTCGTCCGAAACGAACAGGTCCGCCATCAGCACGAACAGGATCGCGCCGGCGAGGAACATCTCGGGGATTGCCGGTATCAGGTTGAGATCAGCCCAATTCATTGTTTCCATTCCTTCCGCGCTTACAGCTTGCTCTGCGAGACATGCAGGATCAGGTCATTGACCGACAGGTGCATTTTCTCGACGAAGGCTTGCGGATACAGGCCCATGCCCAGCACCGCGATGGCCAGGATGGCCAGTACCAGGAATTCGCGCTTGTTGACGTCGGACAGCTCCGCCACATGGCTGTTGCCCACATCGCCGAAGATCACGCGCTTGTACATCCACAAGGTATAGGCCGCGCCGAAGATCAGCGTGGTGGCGGCCAAGGCCGCGTACCAGAAGTTCACCTGCACCGCGCCCATGATCACCATGAACTCGCCGACGAAGCCGGAGGTGGCCGGCAGACCGGAGTTGGCCATGGCGAACAGCATCATGAAGGCCGCGAAGATCGGCATCTTGTTGGCCACGCCGCCGTAGTCGGCGATATTGCGGCTGTGCACGCGGTCGTACATCACGCCGATGCAGAAGAACATCGCGGCGGACACGAAGCCGTGGGACACCATCTGCACCAGCGCGCCTTCAACCGCCCACTGGTTCAGTTCGGAACCGGTGAACAGGAACAGACCCAGAGTGACGAAGCCCATGTGCGAAATAGACGAATAAGCCACCAGCTTCTTCATGTCGGACTGCACCAGCGCCACCAGACCGATGTAAACCACCGCCACCAGCGACAGCGCCACCATCACGCCGGACAGCTCGCGCGCGGCGTCGGGCAGGATGGGCAGCACGAACCGCAGGAAGCCGTAGGCGCCGATCTTCAGCGTGATCGCGGCCAGCACCATGGAGCCGCCGGTTGGCGCTTCCACGTGAGCGTCCGGCAACCAGGTGTGCACCGGCCACATCGGCACCTTCACCGCGAAGGACAGGAAGAAGGCGACGAAGAGCAGGATCTGCACCGTCAGCGGGATCTTGGCGATGTCGTGGAAAGCCTGGATGTCGAAGGACTTGCCGGCCTGGAAGTACAGGTAGATCAAGGCCACCAGCATCAGCAGCGAGCCCAGCAGGGTGTAAAGGAAGAACTTGATCGACGCGTACACGCGACGCGGGCCGCCCCAGACGCCGATGATCAGATACATCGGAATCAGCATGCCTTCAAAGAAGACATAGAACAGGATGGCGTCCAACGCGGCGAAAGCGCCGTTGATCAAGCCGGACATGATCAGGAAGGCGGCCATGTACTGCGACACGCGCTTCTGGATCACCTGCCAGCCGGCCACCACCACCAGCAGAGTGGTGAAGCTGTTGAGCACCACGAACAGCATCGAGATGCCGTCCACGCCCAAGTGGTAGTTGATGCCGAGGGACTCAATCCACGGCTTCATCTCGACGAACTGCATGCCGCCGCTGAGATTGTTGAATTCAGTGAACAGCGGCAGCGACAGCAGGAAGCCCGCCAGGGCCCCCGCCGCGGCCAGCCAGCGCGCCAGCGTGGCCCGCTGATCGCCCCCGGTTGCCAGCACCAGCAACCCGGCCGCTATCGGGGCCCAGATCACCAGAGTCAATAGATTTGTGAACATAGTCAAACCCAAGTTGTTATTCCAATCCCGGAGTCCGGGCTCAACGCCAGATCAGCGGCCAGAACCACATCGTCATCAGCGCCAGCACCCCGATGATCATCGCGGTGGCGTAGCTGTAGATGAAGCCGGTTTGCGCGCGGCGGATGAAGCCGGAGAACGTCGCCACCAGCTTGGCGGTGCCGTTCACTACCAGACCATCGATCAGCAACATGTCGCCCACCTTCCAGAAGAAGGTACCCAGAGCCCGAGAGCCCTTGGCGAACACGGCGAAGTAGATCTCGTCCAGGTAGTACTTGTTTTCCAGGACCTTGTTCACCAGGCTGAACTTCTGCTTGATGGCGGCCGGAATCTGCGGCGCCTTCATGTAGAAGAACCAGGCGGTGGCCACGCCGGCCAGCGCCAGCCACAGCGGCAGCGTGCTCAGCGAATGCACGCCCATGGCGGCGGCGCCATGGAACTCGCGGGCGATCTCTTCCATCGCCGGGTGCAGTTCATGGTTGACGGTGATCACGCCCTTGAAGAAGTCGCCGTACAGCAGCGGCTCGATCGCGAAGTAACCCACCAGCACCGACGGAATCGCCAGCAGCACCAGCGGCAGGGTCACCACCCACGGGGACTCGTGCGGCTTATCGTTCGGGCCCAGGCCATGGTGATGATCGTGATCGTCATGACCATGGTCGTGATGATCGTCCTTCTTCTCCATCCAGCGCTCCTTGCCATGGAAGACCAGGAAGTACATGCGGAAGGAGTAGAAGGCGGTCACGAACACACCGGCGATCACCGCGAAGTAGGCGAAACCGGCCGCGGACAGATTGGACGCGTGCACCGCCTCGATGATGGAGTCCTTGGAGTAGAAGCCGGAGAAGAACGGCGTGCCGATCAAGGCCAGCGAACCCAAGAGCGAAGTCAGCCAGGTGATGGGCATGTACTTGCGCAGGCCGCCCATATTGCGCATGTCCTGATCGTGATGCATGCCGATGATCACCGAACCCGCCGCCAGGAACAGCAGCGCCTTGAAGAAGGCGTGGGTCATCACATGGAACATCGCCACCGAGTAGGCCGAGGCGCCCAGCGCCACGGTCATGTAACCCAGTTGCGACAGCGTGGAGTAAGCCACCACGCGCTTGATGTCGTTCTGGACGATGCCGAGGAAGCCCATGAACAGCGCGGTGATGGAACCAGCGACCATGATCACGTTCAACGCGGTGTCGGATAGTTCGAACAGGGGGCTCATCCGCGACACCATGAAGATGCCGGCGGTCACCATGGTGGCCGCGTGAATCAGCGCCGAGATCGGGGTTGGGCCTTCCATCGAGTCCGGCAGCCACACATGCAACGGGAACTGCGCCGATTTGCCCATCGCGCCGATGAACAAGAGGATGCAGGTCACGCTCAGCAGCGACCATTCGGTGCCCGGAATCAGGCTGATGGTCTTGTTAGCCAGCGCCGGAGCGGCGGCGAACACATCGCTGTAGTTCAGCGAGCCGCCGAAATAAGCCAGCACCAGGCCGATGCCCAGCAGGAAGCCGAAGTCGCCGACGCGGTTGACCAGGAAAGCCTTCAGGTTGGCGAAGATCGCGGTCGGACGCTTGAACCAGAAGCCGATCAGCAGGTAGGACACCAGGCCCACCGCTTCCCAACCGAAGAACAGCTGGATGAAGTTGTTGCTCATCACCAGCATCAGCATCGAGAAGGTAAACAGCGAGATATAACTGAAGAAGCGCTGATAGCCCGGGTCTTCCTGCATGTAGCCGATGGTGTAAATGTGCACCATCAGCGACACGCTGGTGACCACCACCAGCATCATCGCGGTCAGCGAATCCACCAGGAAGCCCACCGAGAACTCGTAGCCTCCCACTGTCAGCCAGGTGTAAACCGGACCGTTGAACACTTCAGCCTGCCCGGTCAGGAAGGCGTGAAGCACCTTGAGCGACAGCGCGGCGGACAGCGCCACGCCGGCTATCGTCACGACGTGCGAAGCGCGCCGGCCGATGGCCCATCCAAATAGGCCTGCAATGATGGAACCCGCCAGCGGGGCGAGTGCAATCAGCAGGTATAAGCTCTTCATATCCATGCTTGTGTGCTTTGTGTAGGTTCCGGTTTGCCTTAGCCTTTGAGGCTGCCCAAGTCTTCAACGTTGATGGTGCGCAGATTGCGGAACAGCACCACCAGAATGGCGAGACCGATCGCGGCTTCGGCCGCAGCCACCGTCAGGATGAAGAATACGAAGATCTGGCCCGCCGTATCCGACAGGTAATGCGAGAACGCGATGAAATTGAAGTTCACCGCGAGCAGCATCAGCTCGATGGCCATCAGCAGCACGATCAGATTTTTCCGGTTCAGGAAAACGCCTAGCACGCCGATGGCAAACAGGATTGCGGCCAGCACCAGGAAGTGAGTCAGTGTCAGCACATTTCCTCCCTTATGTTGATTGGCCGTCAGGCCTGTTGCTTACCGGATTCGGCCTCGGAGGCCTCCTCCACCGTGGATTCTTCAGCAGGCTGTTCGGCCTGCATTTTCACCAGTCGCACGCGGTCGTTGCGCTTGACCTTGACCTGCAGCGCCGGATCGATCGCCTTGGTGTCCTTGCGGCTGCGCATGGTCAGGCCGATGGCGGCCACCATGGCCAGCAGCAGCACCACCGCCGCCACTTCGAAAGGCAGCAGATAAGTGGTGTACAGCTGACGACCCAGCACTTTGACGTTGCTGAAGTCGGCCGCCAGCGGCGCGGCGGCCTGGTAGGCGTCAAGCCTGGCGCTGGGGCTGGCCAGAATCATCGCCATTTCAAACACCATGATGATGCCGACGGCGGCGGCGACCGGAAGATTCTTCCAGAAGCCCTCGCGTAGTTTCTCGATGTTGATGTCCAGCATCATCACCACAAACAGGAACAACACCATCACCGCGCCCACATACACCACCACGAGGGTGATGGCCAGGAACTCGGCCTCCATCAACAGCCACAGACCGGCGCTGTTGAAGAAGGCCAGCACCAGGAACAGTGCGGCGTGAATCGGGTTCTTGGCCGTCACCACGCGGATACCCGCGAACACCAGGATGGCGGACAGAACATAGAAGACAAACATTGTGAAGTTCATGACCCCCCCTTAGCGATACTTGGCGTCGGCCGCCTTGTTGGCGGCGATCTCGGCTTCGTACTTGTCGCCGATCGCCAGCAGCATCGGCTTGGTGTAGTACAGATCGCCACGTTTTTCGCCGTGGTATTCGAAGATGTGGGTTTCCACGATGGCGTCCACCGGACAGGCTTCCTCGCAGAAGCCGCAGAAGATGCACTTGGTCAGATCGATGTCGTAGCGCGTGGTGCGGCGGGTGCCGTCATCGCGCTGTTCGGACTCGATGCTGATCGCCATCGCCGGGCACACCGCCTCGCACAGCTTGCAGGCGATGCAGCGTTCTTCGCCGTTGGCGTAGCGGCGCTGAGCGTGCAGGCCGCGGAAGCGCGGCGAAATCGGCGTCTTCTCTTCGGGGAACTGAACCGTGATCTTGCGGGCGAAGAAGTAGCGGCCAGTGACCATCAGGCCCTTGACCAGCTCCACCAGCAGGAAGGTCTTGAAAAAGTTTCGGATCGAATTCATCTTTTCACCTATCCCCGTCTCAGTGCCACAAGGACAGCGGGGTCATCATCCAGACGCCCACCACCAGGATCCACACCAGGGTCACCGGGATGAACACCTTCCAGCCCAGACGCATGATTTGGTCATAGCGATAACGCGGGAAGGTGGCGCGGAACCACAGGAAGCAGAACAGCACCATGGCTACCTTGAGCGCCAGCCAGAAGAAACCGCCCGCGCCCAAAATGCCCCAGGACGCCGGGAACGGCGACAGCCAGCCGCCGAGGAACAGCAGCGAGGTCAGCGCGGCAACCAGAATCATGTTGGCGTATTCGGCCAGGAAGAAGATGGCGAAGGCCATGCCCGAGTACTCAACGTGGAAACCGGCCACGATCTCGGATTCGCCCTCGGCCACGTCAAACGGCGCGCGGTTGGTTTCGGCCACGCCGGAAATCAGGTAGACCACGAACAGCGGGAACAGCGGCAGCCAGTTCCACGACAGCACGGAACCGCCCGCCATGCCCTGCCCTTGCTGCTGGACGATCACCACCAGGTTCAGGCTGCTGGACACCATCAGCACGCCGATCAGCGCGAAGCCCATCGCCAGTTCGTAAGACACGATCTGAGCGGCGGAACGCATGGCGCCGAGGAAGGAGTACTTGGAGTTGCCCGCCCAGCCGGCGATGATCACGCCGTAAACCCCCATCGAGGTCAGCGCCAGGATGTAGAGCAGCGAGGCGTTGACGTTGGCCAGCACCAGCTTGTCGGTGAAGGGAATCACCGCCCAGGCCGCCAACGCCGGAGCGATGGACAGCACCGGCGCCAGCAGGAACAGGCCCTTGCTGGAGTTGGTGGGCAGGATGATTTCCTTCATCAGCAGCTTGACCGCGTCGGCGATGGGCTGCAGCAGGCCCAGCGGACCTACCCGGTTGGGGCCGATGCGGATCTGCATGAAGCCGATGACCTTGCGCTCGGCATAGGTCAGGTAGGCGACGCACAGCAGCATCGGCAATACGATGGCGATGATCTTCAACAGGGTCCAAACCACGAGCCCCGCGTCAGTGCCAAGAATACCTTGCAAGAACTCCATGCTTTACCCCTGGGTGATCTCGATAGCGTCGAACATGCCGCCCAGCGCCAGCGTGGCGGCGTGAGCGGTGGCGATGCGGACCGTATCCTGCGGCAGGCTGTCGTCGGCGACGATGCGCACGCGCGCCTGGCCGGAACCCTGGCTCAGCAATGCGGTGCTGTCGACGGCAATGCCCAGCTTCTGCAGCAGGCCGCTGTGAGCGGAAGCCACCGGCTCGGCCGCATCGCGGGTCTGTTGCAGCGACTTGGCGCGGCGGCAGATGGCGTCGGCCTGATACAGCGGCACTTCGCCGATACGGCTCAGACCGGCAGCAGCGGTAGCGGCGACGTTCAGCTGGCTCAGCGCGTTGTTCAGACGCGCGGCGATGTCGCCCTTGGCCAACAGCTCGGCGCGTACTTCCTCCGCGCTGTTGAACTCAAAGCCGGACAGATTCAGCATATTGCCCAGTACCCGCAGCACTTTCCAGGCCGGGCGCGCTTCGCCCAACGGACGCACCACGCCGTTGAACGGCTGCAGCTTGCCTTCCATATTGACGAAGGAACCGGCGGTTTCGGAGAACGGCGCGATCGGCAGCAGCACGTCGGCGTAATCCAGCAAACCCTGGCCCTTGAACGCGGTCAACGCGATCACGGTGGCGGCCTGCTTCATCGCCGCGACGGCGGCCTGCGGGTTGTAGCTGTCGAACTCGACTTCGGTGTTCAGCAGCACGTAAGCCTTCTTCGGCTGCGCGATCATCGCGGCGGCGTTGGCGCCCGCGCCTTGCGGCAGCGCGCCCGCCAGTTCCGCGCCCACGCTGTTGGCGGCCTCGGACAGCACGCCGAAGCTGGCGCCGCTCAGGCGCGAGATCTCCTGCGCCACGGACAGCAGCTGGCTGAACGCCGGATGATGCTGAGCCACATTGCCCAGCACCACGGCGGCGGTTTCCGCGCCGCTCAGGCTTTCGGCGATGCGGCGCGCCTCGGCGGAGACTTCCACCGCGGACAGATCAACGGAGGTTTCACCGCCCTTGATTTCCGCCACAGCCTTCAGCACCTGAGCGAAGCCGTTGACCAGCGCCAGCGGCGACACGATCAGCTTGGCGTTGATCTTGATCAGCAGGTCGTCGTCGGCGACGTGGATAATATTAAGCTCGCTGCCTTTTTTGGCCGCGGTGCGGAGGCGCGAAGTCAGCAGAGGCTGTTCCTTGCGCAGCGTGGAGCCCACCACCAGTACCGACTTGGCCGCGGCCAGATCGGAAATGCTGGAGCCCAGCCATTCCGCGCCTTGCTTGGCCGCATCGGCGGCGAAGTCGCTGCGGCGCAGGCGGTAATCAATGCTTTCCACGCCGAAGGCGCGCGCCAGCTTCTGCGCCAGATACAGCTCTTCGGTGGTGGAGTGCGGGCTGGTCAGGAAACCGATGGCGTCCTTGCCGTGATCGGCGGACACGCCGTTCAGGCCCTTGACCACGTAATTGAGCGCGGTCTCCCAATCGGTTTCGTGCCACTTGCCGTCAAACTTGATCATCGGCTGCTTCAGACGCTCGGCCGAGTTCAAGCCCTCGTAGGAGAAGCGGTCGCGGTCGGCGATCCAGCACTCGTTGATGGCTTCGTTTTCCAGCGGCAGCACGCGCATCACTTCATTGCTCTTGACCTGAACGATCAGGTTGGAACCCAGGCCGTCGTGCGGGCTGACCGATTTGCGGCGCGACAGCTCCCAGGCGCGGGTGCTGTAGCGGAACGGCTTGGAGGTCAGCGCGCCCACCGGGCACAGATCGATGACGTTGCCGGAGATTTCCGAATCCACGGTCTTGCCGAGGAAGGGCAGAATCTCGGAGAACTCGCCGCGATGAGCCATGCCGATTTCCTGGAAGCCGCCGACTTCCTCGGTAAAGCGCACGCAGCGTGTGCAGTGAATGCAGCGCGACATTTCTTCCGCCGAGACCAGCGGGCCCATGTCCTTGCCCACCACCACGCGCTTTTCTTCCTGATAGCGCGAGGAGGAGTTGCCGTAGCCCACGGCCAGATCCTGCAGCTGACATTCGCCGCCTTGGTCGCAGATCGGGCAATCCAGCGGGTGGTTGATCAGCAGGAACTCCATCACGCCCGCCTGGGCCTTCTTGGCCATGTCGGAGTGGGTATGGACCTTCATGCCGTCGGTCACCGGGGTGGCGCAAGCCGGCAGCGGCTTGGGCGCCTTCTCCACTTCCACCAGGCACATGCGGCAGTTGGCCGCGATGGACAGCTTCTTGTGGTAGCAGAAGTGCGGAATGTACGTGCCCACCGAGTGGGCCGCTTCCATGACGGTGCTGCCTTGCGGGACCGTCAGTTTTTTTCCGTCGATTTCGATTTCAAGCATCGCTCAACACCATTTGTGGTCCACCAAGGTCTTTCCGTGTTCGATCGCGTACTCGAACTCGTGACGGAAATGCTTGGTGAAACTGCGAACCGGGAACACGGCGGCGTCGGCCAGCGCACAGATAGTGCGGCCCGCCATGTTGTTGCCCACGGAATCCAGAAGCTCCAGATCGCCCGGACGGCCCTGGCCGTTGGCGATGCGGTGGATCACACGGTACAGCCAACCGGTGCCTTCTCGGCACGGCGTGCACTGGCCGCAGGATTCTTCGTGGTAGAAGTAGGCCAGACGCTCCAGCGCCTTGATCATGCACACGTCTTCATTCATCACGATGACAGCGCCGGAACCCAGCATCGAGCCGGCTTTGGCGATACTGTCGTAGTCCATCGTGCATTGCATCATGACGTCGGCGGGCAGAATGGGCGCGGACGAACCGCCCGGAATCACCGCCTTGAGCTTCTTGCCGTCGCGCATGCCGCCGGCCATTTCCAGCAGCTCGGAGAACGGAGTGCCCAGCGGGATCTCGTAGTTGCCCGGACGGTTCACATGGCCGGAGACCGAGAACAGCTTGGTGCCGCCGTTGTTCGGCTTGCCCTTTTCCAGGAACGGCTGCGCGCCGTCGCGGATGATGAAGGGCACCGAGGCGAACGATTCGGTGTTGTTGATGGTGGTCGGCTTGCCGTACAGGCCGAAGCTGGCCGGGAACGGCGGCTTGAAACGCGGTTGTCCCTTCTTGCCTTCCAGCGACTCCAGCAGCGCGGTTTCCTCGCCGCAGATGTAGGCGCCGTAGCCATGATGGGCGAACAGGTCGAAGTTGAAGCCGGAGCCCAGAATGTTCTGTCCCAGCAGACCCGCTTTGCGCGCCTCATCCAGCGCTTCTTCGAAACGCTCGTATTCGGCGAAGATTTCACCGTGGATGTAGTTGTAGCCGGCCTTGGTGCCCATCGCGTAACCGGCGATGATCATGCCTTCGATCAGCGAATGCGGATTGAAGCGCAGGATGTCGCGGTCCTTGAAGGTGCCCGGCTCGCCCTCGTCTGTATTGCAAACGACGTATTTGTCGCCCGGGAACGAACGCGGCATGAAGCTCCACTTCAGGCCGGTGGGGAAACCCGCGCCGCCGCGGCCGCGCAGGCCGGAGTTTTTCACTTCGGCGATCACGTCTTCCTGGGCCATCTTGCTGTCCAGAATGCGGCGCAGCGCCTGGTAGCCGCCGCGCGCCTCGTAGGCGCTCAGTTGCCAGCAATTGGGATCGGAAGTGTCGACGCCATCGAAAATCACGCCATTGACGAAGATTGCCATTATTTCAGCTCCGCCAGTTTCTTATCGATTGCTTCGGGCGTCATGAAGCTGCACATCTTGTGGTTGTTGACCAGCAAGACCGGCGCGTCGCCACAGGCCCCCATGCACTCCCCTTCCAGCAAGGTGTACTTGCCGTCCGCGCTGGTTTCGCCGATGGCGATGCCCAGCTTCTTGGAGATGTACTCAGCCGCGTTGACGCCGCCGGACAAGGCACAGGGCAAGTTGGTGCAGACAGTGATCTTGTACTGCCCAACCGGCTTCATGTCGTACATATTGTAGAAAGTGGCGACTTCGTAAGCGGCTACCGGCGGAATCTGCAGGTAGTTGGCGACGAATTCGATCACCTCGGTATTCAGGCAACGCTCCTCCGGAGCGGAGCCCGCTTCGCGACGTTCAGTCAGCGCGATGCGCAAGGCGCCCATCACCGCGGACCGTTTCTGGTCTGCGGGATATTTGGCGACTTCGCGATCGATTTTGGCTAGCGATTCAGCGGACAGCATCAGCGGTCAATCTCCCCAAACACGATATCCTGCGTACCGATGATGGCCACCACGTCGGCGATCATATGGCCCTTGGCCATCTCGTCCAGCGCCGCAAGGTGGGCGTAGCCGGGCGCGCGAATCTTCATACGGTACGGCTTGTTTGCGCCGTCGGACACCAGATAGACGCCGAACTCGCCTTTCGGGTGCTCGGTGCCCACGTAGGCCTCGCCCTCCGGCACGTGCATGCCTTCGGTAAACAGTTTGAAGTGGTGGATCAGGTCTTCCATATTGGCCTTCATGCCTTCGCGCGAAGGCGGCGCCACTTTATGGTTGTCGGTGATCACCGGGCCCGGGTTCTTACGCAGCCATTCCACGCACTGGCGGATGATGCGGTTGGACTGGCGCATCTCTTCGATGCGCACCAGGTAGCGGTCGTAGCAATCGCCGTTGACGCCCACGGGAATATCGAAGTCCAGCTTGGAATACACATCGTACGGCTGCTTCTTGCGCAAATCCCAGGCGATGCCGGAGCCGCGCAGCATCGGACCGGTCAGGCCCAGGTTCAGCGCGCGCTCGGGCGACACCACGCCGATGCCGACGGTGCGCTGCTTCCAGATGCGGTTGTCGGTCAGCAAGGTCTCGTATTCGTCGACATAAGTCGGGAAACGCTTGGTGAAATCGTCGATGAAGTCCAGCAGCGAACCCTGGCGGCCTTCGTTCAGGCGGGCCAGCTCGCGGGCGTTCTTGATCTTGGAAACGGTGTACTGCGGCATGCTGTCCGGCAGATCGCGATACACGCCGCCGGGACGGAAGTAGGCCGCGTGCAGACGCGCGCCGGACACCGCTTCGTAGCAGTCCATCAAGTCTTCGCGTTCGCGGAAGGCGTACAGGAATACAGTCATCGCGCCGATGTCGAGACCATGCGCGCCAATCCACAGCAAGTGGTTCAGCAGGCGGGTGATCTCGGCGAACATCACGCGGATGTATTGCGCGCGCTCAGGCACTTCGATGCCCAGCAGCTTCTCGATGGACAGGCAGTACGCGTGCTCGTTGCACATCATGGACACGTAGTCCAGACGGTCCATGTAAGGCAGCGACTGAATGAAGGTCTTGCTCTCGGCCAGCTTCTCGGTGCCGCGATGCAGCAGGCCGATATGCGGGTCCGCGCGCTGGACGACTTCGCCGTCCAGTTCCAGCACCAGACGCAACACACCGTGAGCGGCAGGGTGTTGCGGGCCGAAGTTGAGGGTGTAGTTACGGATTTCAGCCACCGTAGTTCTCCTCGCGAATGATGCGCGGCGTAATTTCACGCGGCTCAATGGTCACCGGCTGATAAATCACGCGCTGTTGTGTCGGGTCGTAACGCATTTCCACGTGACCGGACAGCGGGAAGTCCTTGCGGAACGGATGGCCGACGAAGCCGTAGTCGGTCAGGATGCGGCGCAGGTCAGGATGGCCGTCGAAAACGATGCCGAACAGGTCGAACGCCTCGCGCTCGAACCAGTTGGCGCCGCTCCAGACGCCCACGACCGAAGCGACCACCGGGAAGGCGTCGTCTTCGGCGAAAACGCGCAGGCGGATGCGCTGATTGTGCTTGACCGACAGCAGATGGTAGACCACGGCGAAGCGCGGACCGTCCCATACCTCGTCGCGGTACGCGCTGTAGTCCACACCGCACAAATCGATGCATTGCTCAAAAGACAGGTCGGCGTGGTCGCGCAGCGTGGTCGCCACGGCGATCAGATCCGCCGCCTTGCATACAATGGTCAGCTCTTCCAGAGCCAGCGTGCTTTGCACGAGCTTGTCGCCCAGCGCCTGCTGCACAGCCGACCCTAACGCTTCCATTTTCTTGGAGGCCATAAGTTTCTACCTTAGCGGGCGATGGTGTTGGTGCGTTTGATCTTGTTCTGCAACTGAATGATGCCGTACAGCAAGGCCTCTGCAGTTGGCGGACAGCCGGGCACGTAGACGTCGACCGGCACAATGCGGTCGCAGCCTCGCACGACTGAATAGGAATAATGGTAATAGCCGCCGCCGTTGGCACAGGACCCCATCGAGATCACCCAGCGAGGCTCGGCCATCTGGTCGTAAACCTTGCGCAGGGCCGGAGCCATCTTGTTGCACAGCGTGCCGGCCACGATCATCAGATCGGACTGGCGCGGGCTGGGACGGAACACAATGCCGAAACGGTCCAGATCGTAACGCGCCGCGCCGGCGTGCATCATCTCCACCGCGCAACAGGCCAGACCAAAGGTCATCGGCCACAGCGAACCGGTTCGGGTGTAATTGATGAGCTTGTCAGCCGTTGTGGTGACAAACCCTTTCTCCAGAATACCTTCTACTCCCATTCCAGAGCTCCTTTTTTCCACATGTAGACGAAGCCCAGGGTCAACACGCCCAGGAACTCCACCATGACGCCCAGACCATAAGTCCCCAACTCCTTCAACACCACGGCCCACGGCAGCAGGAAGGCGACCTCTAGGTCGAACAGGATGAAGAGGATGGCTATCAGATAATAGCGGACGTCAAACTTCATGCGAGCGTCTTCGAAAGCCTCGAAGCCGCACTCATACGGAGACAGTTTCTCAGGATCGGGACGATTGGGAGCCAGCAGTTTGCCCAATAAAATAGGGCCTACGCCGACCAACAGTCCGACCATGACAAACAGCAGAATGGGAAAGTAATTTTGCAGCATTTCCCGTACACCCCCACGAAATAAAGGGGGTTACCCCCCCTTTGGCTCCAAATGAAACAGGCCACCGGAGTCCCGGTGGCCTGTTTTTGAATGGTGGTGCCGACAGTGAGACTCGAACTCACACAGCTTTCGCCACTACCCCCTCAAGATAGCGTGTCTACCAATTTCACCATGTCGGCACAGCAAGCTTTAATTGTTACTCCGGTATTTTCGATGCCGTACCCGAAGCTTTATCGCTAGGCACACCGGCCGGGATTTGCGGTGCAACCTGTTCAACCTTGGCTCCCATTACGCCCAAATCGCTTTTTCCGCCCCCAGACAGAAAAACCAGAGCAAGGGAAGTCGAGAAGAACACGGCCGCTGCGACAGCGGTTGTCCTACTCAAGAAATTCGCAGAACCAGACGCGCCGAACAAGCTACCGGAAGAGCCGCTACCGAAAGCCGCCCCCATGTCCGCGCCTTTGCCGTGCTGCATCAAAACCAGCACGATAATAGTCCCTGCAGACAGGAGATTTACGATCCAAATAAGCGTCTTAATAAGTTCCATACTATATCAATTTTCCTGCGGCTTGGCAAATTGCCCTGAATGAACCGGCGTCCAGAGATGCCCCTCCAACAAGGGCTCCGTCGACATTTTCAGTCGCCAGAATCGCTTCGGCATTCTCTGCCTTGACACTGCCGCCGTAGAGGACGCGAATATTATCGGAGGCCTTGACGTTTTGCAAGCACCATTTTTTGATCGCGCCGTGGATTTCGGCGATTTGCGCCAGCGTCGCCACCTTGCCGGTGCCGATCGCCCAAACCGGTTCATAAGCCACAACGTATTCACCATGGTCTATCTCGGACAGAAGCGCAAGCTGATCTCTAATCACCTCGAGCTGACGGCCGGCTTCCCGCTCTTCCAGCGTCTCGCCCACGCACAGCACCGGCACCAGGCCGGCCGCGATGGCGTTCCGCATCTTCCGCAACAAAGCGGCGTTGCTCTCGCCGAAATACTGGCGGCGCTCCGAGTGGCCCACCAAAGTGTAGCCGCAGCCGATATCGGCCAGCATCGCGGCGCTGGTTTCGCCGGTGAAGGCGCCGTCTTGATCGAAGGCGCTGACATCCTGCGCGCACAGCCGGAGTGGCTGACCGCGCAGCCGTTCCGCCAGACCGGCCAGGTAGACGGCCGGCGCGGCCACGCCGACCCAATCGCGGTTGCTCGTCTCATCCGCCAGCAGCGCCTGCAACAGCGTCTGAGCGCTGTCGGCGCGGGTATTCATCTTCCAGTTGCCAATTACCAGCTTGCCGGCCATTTCCGCCTCCCGCGATTCTTGAATATCCGCCGATTATATCCGCAGCCGCCTTGTTGGCTCAAACCGACATCCAGCAGACATTGATTGTCCGCAAACGAAGCCGTTTCCACGACTTGTAATATTCCTGAAAAATTTCCGTCTTAGCATGCGCCCATTACCACGCACCTCATCCATTCTCAGGAGTAGGCATGAAACAGTCTGTTCGTCTGGCCGCATCGTTTGTTCTCGGTTCCGTCTGCCTGTCCGGCGCGGCCGCGGCCGCCGACATCACCGGCGCGGGCGCTACCTTCCCGTACCCGCTGTACGCCAAATGGGCCGCCGCCTACAAAGCCGGCACCAACAACAACCTGAACTACCAGTCCATCGGCTCCGGCGGCGGCATCAAGCAGATCCAGTCCAAGACCGTGGATTTCGGCGCTTCCGACATGCCGCTGAAGCCGGAAGAGCTGGAAAAATCCGGCCTGACCCAATTCCCCACCGTGATCGGCGGCGTGGTGCCGGTGCTGAACGTGCCCGGCATCACTCCGGGACAGGTGAAGTTCACCGGCCCGCTGCTGGCGGACATCTACTTGGGCAAAGTCGCCAAGTGGAACGACCCGGCCATCGCCAAGCTGAATCCCGGCGTCAAACTGCCGGACCTGCGCATCTCCGTGGTGCGTCGCTCCGACGGTTCCGGCACCACCTTCATCTTCACCAACTACCTGTCCAAGGTCTCTCCGGACTGGGCCAAGGAAGTCGGCTCCAACACCGCGGTCAGCTGGAAAGGCAACCCGGTGGGCGGCAAGGGCAATGAGGGCGTGGCCAACTACGTGACCCGCATCAAGGGCGCGATCGGCTACGTGGAATACGCCTACGCCAAGCAGAACAAGTTGGCCTTCGGCCTGATGCAAAACCAGGCAGGCAGCTTCGTGAAGCCGGATGAGTCCAGCTTCAAGGCCGCCGCCGCCAACGCCGACTGGAAAAAAGCGCCGGGCTTCTACCTGCTGCTGACCAACCAGCCAGGCAAGGACAGCTGGCCCATCGCCGGCGCCACCTTCATCTTGATGCACAAGAAGCAGGACAAGCCGGCGCAAGGCGGCGAAGTGTTGAAATTCTTCGACTGGGCTTACAAGAACGGCGACAAGACCGCGCTGGATCTGGACTACATCCCGATGCCGGACGCGATCAAGGGCGTGATTCGCGCCAGCTGGAAGCAAATTGCCGACAACAGCGGCAAATCGGTGTGGAACTGAGCCGCATACCATGCACGCAGGCCGGGGAAGGCTTCCCCGGCTTTTTGTCTGATAAATGAGCATGCATATGCAAAAGTTGAGTCACTCGCAGCAAATCAAAACCCAGCTGCTGCTGGACAATCTGTTCCGCTGGGTTACCCGTTTCTTCGCCTTCCTGGTGCTGGCCTTGCTGGTGGGCATCCTGATTTCGCTGTTGATCGGCGCGCTGCCCAGCATTCAAGCCTTCGGCTTCAAGTTTCTGGTCACCAGCGACTGGGATCCGGTCAATGAGCAATTTGGCGCGCTGGTGCCCATTTTCGGCACCCTGGCCACCTCTTTCATCGCCCTGCTGATCGGCGTGCCGGTCAGCTTCGGCATTGCCCTGTTCCTGACCGAATTGTGCCCCACCTGGCTGAAGCGGCCGCTGGGCATCGCGGTGGAACTGCTGGCGGGTATTCCGTCCATCATCTACGGCATGTGGGGCCTGTTCGTGTTCGCCCCCATTTTCGCCGACCACGTGCAACCGCTGCTGACCGACACCCTGGGCAATATCCCGCTGCTGGGCGTGCTGTTCCAGGGCGCGCCGATGGGCATTGGCATTTTCACCGCCGGGCTGATCCTGGCCATCATGATCATCCCCTTCATCGCCTCGGTGATGCGCGATGTGTTCGAAGTGGTGCCGGTGATGCTGAAGGAGTCCGCCTACGGTCTGGGCTCCACCACCTGGGAAGTGGTGCGCTATGTGGTGCTGCCCTACACCAAGACCGGTGTGGTCGGCGGCATCATGCTCGGCTTGGGCCGCGCGCTGGGCGAGACCATGGCGGTGACCTTCGTCATCGGCAACTCGACTCGCTTCGCCGCCGGCCTTTTCGAGCCGGGCAATTCCATCGCCTCCTCTCTGGCGAATGAATTCGCCGAAGCCAATGGCGAGCTTTATCTCTCCTCCCTGATTCAACTGGGCCTGATCCTGTTCTTCATCACCTTTGTGGTGCTGGCGTGCTCCAAACTGTTGTTGCTGCGCCTGAAGAAACAGGAAGGTCGCCCGTCCTGAACACGAGAGACGCTAACCGCATGAGCCAAACCGTTATGAATTCCGCCCTGCGCCCGCCCCAATCCGCCATTTCCTCCAAGGCCGACAGCAGCGTTTACCGCCGCCGCCGGCTGGTGAACCGCATCAATATGGGCGCGTCGATGTTCACCATGGCCTTCGGCCTGTTCTGGTTGTTCTGGATTCTGAGCACCTTGCTGCAGCACGGCTTGTCCGGACTCAACTGGGAGGTGTTCACCGCCAGCACGCCACCGCCGGGCAGCACCGGCGGCTTGGCCAACGCCATTTACGGCAGCCTGATGATGACGGCCTTCGGCACCCTGTTCGGCACGCCGATCGGCATCCTGGCCGGCATCTACCTGGCCGAGTTCGGCCAGCGCGGCTGGCTGGCGCCGGCCACCCGCTTCATCAACGACATCCTGCTGTCCGCGCCGTCCATCGTCATCGGCCTGTTCATCTACGAAGTCTACGTGGTATCGGTCGGACACTTTTCCGGCTGGGCCGGCTCCTTCGCGCTGGCCATCCTGGTGATCCCGGTTGTCGTGCGCACCACCGAGAACATGCTGCGCCTGGTGCCGGGCAGCCTGCGCGAAGCCGCGTCGGCGCTGGGCGCGCCGCAGTGGAAGGTCACCTTGCACGTCACCTTGCGCTCGGCCAAGGCCGGCGTGCTGACCGGCATTCTGCTGGCGGTGGCGCGCATTTCCGGCGAAACCGCGCCGCTGCTGTTCACCGCGCTTAACAACCAGTTCTTCAACAGCAATATGAACCAGCCGATGGCCAACCTGCCCATCGTGATCTTCCAGTTCGCGATGAGCCCGTACGAGGACTGGCACAGACTGGCCTGGGCCGGCTCTCTGTTGATCACCTTCAGCGTGCTGACGCTGAACATCGTTGCCCGCTGGATGGGCAGCCAGAAAAACCAATCGCATTAAGGCTTGCAGACCATGGCTGAAATCCACTCCAAGCTTCAGGTCAAGAATCTGAACTTCTTTTACGGTAATTTCCACGCGCTGAAGAACATCCAGCTGGAGATCGCTTCGCGCAAGGTCACCGCCTTCATCGGCCCGTCCGGCTGTGGCAAATCCACGCTGCTGCGCACCTTCAACCGCATGTACGAGCTCTACCCCGGCCTGCGCGCCGAGGGCGACATCCTGCTGGACGGCCACAATGTCCTGGGCCGCGACGTGGACGTCAACCTGCTGCGCGCCAAAGTGGGCATGGTGTTCCAGAAGCCCACCCCGTTCCCGATGTCCATCTACGACAACATCACCTTCGGCGTGAAGCTCTACGAAAAACTGTCCAAAGGCGAGATGGAGGACCGGGTGGAATGGGCGCTGCGCAAGGCCGCGCTGTGGGACGAGGTCAAGGACAAGCTCAAGCAGTCCGGCAACTCGCTGTCCGGCGGCCAGCAGCAGCGGCTGTGCATCGCGCGCGCGGTGGCGTCCAAGCCGGAGGTGCTGCTGCTGGACGAGCCCACCTCGGCGCTGGACCCGATTTCCACCGCTCACATCGAAGAGCTGATTCATGAGCTCAAAGAGGACTACACCATCGCCATCGTCACCCACAATATGCAGCAGGCGGCTCGGGTGTCGGACTACACCGCCTACATGTATTTGGGCGAATTGATCGAGTTCGGCGACACCGACTCCATCTTCACCACCCCGCAGAAGAAGGCCACCGAAGACTACATCACCGGCAAGTTCGGCTGACCCCGTCCAGGCCCTCAGACCGCCGTCATGACCTCTCCAGGCATGGCGGCTTTTAACATTATCGCGAGCGCAATTTACCATGACGGCGGCAAAAAACCGCCTAAATCAGCCGGTCTCCCGGACCGGTCTGTCAAGGCGATTCCACATGGTTTGCCGGCAAATACGACACCATTTATTTTTTTTTTATAAGTACTTGACGGCATTGGCCTTGGACACAACAATCCCGCCTTTACGATACTGTGTGCACATTTCACCATGTTGGACCTGTTTTCCGGGCTTGAGACCCACGTCGCCATCACCCTGGTGCTTTCCCTGGGCTTCGTGCTCGCCTTTGAGTTCATCAACGGCTTCCATGACACTGCCAACGCGGTGGCTACCGTTATCTATACCCAGTCGATGAAACCGCGTCTCGCGGTGTTCTACTCCGGTATTTTCAATTTCCTCGGCGTCATCACCGGCGGCCTCGCCGTCGCCTACGCCATCGTGCACTTGCTGCCCGTGGACCTGCTGATCTCGATCAACACCACCCGCGGCATGGCCATGGTGTTTGCGCTGCTGACCGCCGCCATCGCCTGGAACCTGGGCACGTGGTACTTCGGCCTGCCCGCCTCCAGCAGCCACACGCTGATCGGCGCCATTCTGGGCGTGGGCGTGGCCAACAGCCTCATCCACGGCACATCGCTGTCCCATGGCATCAACTGGAGCAAGGCCATCGACGTCGGCGCCTCGCTGCTGGCCTCGCCGCTGGTGGGCGCCTTGCTCGCCGCGCTGATCGTCATCCTGCTGCGGCGCTACCGGCCTCACAGCAATGTGCACAAGACCCCTTACCAACGCCAGCAGGTGGAAGGCCGCAAACATCCGCCGTTCTGGACCCGCTTCATGCTGATCGTGTCGTCGATGGGCGTCAGCTTCGCCCACGGCTCCAATGACGGCCAGAAAGGCGTGGGCCTGATCATGCTGGTGCTGATCGGCATCGTGCCGGCCAAGTTCGTGCTGGATCTGGACAGCACGCCCTACCAGCTGGACCGCACTCGCGACGCCGCCATTCACTTGCAGAAGTTCTACGAACGTCATCAAGTCGAACTGAACAAGATCATTCTGCCGTCCAAGGGCTCCAGCCAGTACGAATGCCACCCGCTGGAAACCGGCGACACCGTCAAGCGCCTGCTGAGCACCATGGGCGACGGCGGCGACTACCATGCGCTGAGCTCCGAACAGCGCTGGAATGTGCGCACCGAACTGCTGTGTCTGGACGACGCCGCCAAGAAGGCCTCCGCCCTGCCCAAGCTGTCCGCCGACGACAAGCAGATGCTGCAGAACCTGCGCAAGGATTTGACCACCACCACTGAATACGCGCCCACCTGGGTGATCGTCGCCGTGGCGCTGTCCCTTGGCATCGGCACCATGGTCGGCTGGCGCCGCGTGGTGAAAACCGTGGGCGAAGGCATTGGCAAGAAAGACATGACTTACGCCCAGGGCGTATCCGCGCAAATGACCGCCGCCATCTCCATCGGCCTCGCCAGCCAGTTCGGCTTCCCGGTATCCACCACTCAGGTGCTGTCCAGCGCCGTGGCCGGCACCATGGTGGCGGACAAGGCAGGCTTGCAGATGTCCACTATCCGCTCGATCGCATTGGCCTGGCTGTTCACGCTGCCGGTATCGATGTTGCTGGCGGGCGGGCTGTACTACGTGGCCTCGCTCTGGTTGTAATAAAAGTCTTGCCAGCCTCTTCAAGGCTGTCGAGAAAGCCAAAGCCACCGCATTGCGGTGGCTTTTTCTTTTGGCATTTTCCTTGCCGGAAAATTTTCGATTGACCTGGGTCAAGCTTTAAGCCGGCACTGCTTGTGCCAATATTTTATAAATTGCTAATATTTGCTCGCTTCATCATGGTTTCTCCTTTGTTGTTTGCAGCAATCCCTTTGCGCCTCAGCCCCCCAGCCGAGGCGCTTTTTTTTGCCCTATTCGAAAGCCTGCTCCAAGGCTGGAGAGCCAGAGCGAGGCAAGGCGAGAACCGCTGAGAGAACGGAATGTGGACGTGGCTCATGAGCATTTCGAAGCGGCTCTCCACGCCCTTTATCCATCCATCCCGCCGAAGCGGAGCAAGCATTTAGCCGGCTTCAAGCTTTGAGAAACTGCTCGCGTCCGGCCAGCCAACGGTCCAGATGAGCATCCACCGCCTGCGGGTGGCGCTCCAGCAGCAAGGGCGCCAGTTCCCGTGCCGCCTCCAACAGTTCCAGGTCCTCTTCCAGATTGGCGAAGCGCAGCATGGGCAGGCCGCTCTGGCGCGCGCCCAGTAGTTCACCGGGCCCACGAATCAGCAAGTCCTGCCGCGCGATCTCGAAACCATCAACATTCTCGTAAATCACTTTCAAGCGCGCCTTGGCCAAGTCGGATAACGGATTGTCGAACATCAGCACGCAGACGCTGCGCGCGCTGCCGCGCCCCACCCGGCCGCGCAACTGGTGCAACTGAGCCAGGCCCATGCGCTCTGCGTGCTCTATCACCATCAAGCTGGCGTTGGGCACATCCACGCCCACCTCGATCACCGTGGTGGCCACCAACACTTGCAGTTCGTTTCGGGCAAAAGCCGCCATCACCGCCGCTTTTTCGTCCGCCTTCATCCGGCCATGCACCAGCCCGACGCCAAGCTGCGGCAGGTCGGCGGTGAGTTGCTGATGGGTGTCCACCGCGGTCTGCAATTGCAGGGTTTCCGATTCTTCGATCAGCGGGCACACCCAGTAAGCCTGCTGCCCGTCAGCGCAAGTCTTGGCAACGTGGGCGACGATCTCCTCGCGGCGAGCGCTGTTGATCAGCTTGGTCACGATGGGCGTGCGCCCCGGCGGCAGTTCGTCTATCACCGACACGTCGAGGTCGGCGTAGAAACTCATCGCCAGCGTGCGCGGAATCGGCGTCGCCGACATCATCAGCTGGTGCGGCTCGCCGCCCTTCTCCTTCAACGCCAGCCGCTGGCCGACGCCGAAACGGTGTTGCTCGTCGACAATGACCAGGCCCAGGCGCTGGAAGGCCACCTCGTCCTGGAACAAGGCATGGGTGCCCACCGCCAGCCGCGTTTCGCCGCTGGCGATCGCCGCCATCGCTTCTTGCTTTTGCTTCTTGCGCAAGCTGCCGGCCAGCCAGCGCACGGGAACGCCCAAGGGCTCCAGCCAGGCGGACAGTTTGAGGAAGTGCTGCTCGGCCAGAATCTCGGTCGGCGCCATCAACGCCACTTGGTAGCCGGATTCAATCGCGGTCAAGGCCGCCAGGGCCGCGACGATGGTCTTGCCGCTGCCCACGTCGCCTTGCAACAGACGGTGCATCGGATGCGGCTGAGTCAGGTCGGCGCGGACTTCAGCCAAGGCCCGTTGCTGCGCGCCAGTCAGCGAGAACGGCAGGCGCTCGACCAATGCTCGGCTCAACGTGCCGTCGCCGCGCAGCGGCGGCGCGCGGCCCAGTCGTCGAGCGCGATAGGCCAAACGCATCGACAGCTGCTGCGCCAGTAATTCGTCGAACTTGAGCCGCTGCCAAGCCGGCAGTCTCGGATCGGCCAATTGGCTGGCGCTGTAATCCGGCGTTGGCAAGTGCAGCAGGCGGATCGCCTCGGCGAACGGCGTCAGCCGCAACGGCGCGGCCAGTTCCTCCGGCAGCGTCTCGCCCAAAGGCTGACTGTCCAGCTCGGCATGGATCAGCTTGCGCAACGCCGGCTGGGTGAGGCCGTTGACCGTGGGATAGATCGGAGTCAGGCTGTCCGCCAGCGGCGCGCCATTGCCCACTTCGCGGATTTTGGGGTGCACCATCTCGTCGCCGGCGAAGCCGCGGCGGATCTCGCCCAAGGCGCGCACCCGGTTGCCGGTGGTGAATTGCTTGACCTGATTGGGATAGAAATGAATGAAGCGCAGCACCAGGCTGCCGCTGGCGTCCTCAATGCGTGCCACCAGCTGACGGCGCGGCCGGAACTGGACTTCATGGGCGATCACCTCGCCCTCCACCAGCACCGCCTGGCCGTACGGCGCGTCGGCGATGGCGTACAGATGGGTCTCGTCCTCATAGCGCAGCGGCAGATGCAGGACCAGGTCGAAACGGCGGCGTATGCCCAGCTTTTCCAGCTTCTTGGCCAGTGCCGGCGCCACGGCCGGCGGCTGATTGGCGGGGTCGATTAGGGAGCTCATCAGCAGCGATTGTACCCAATCAAAGAAAAAGGCGGGAGCTGTTCGCGCTCCCGCCTTGCTCATTCTCGCCGCGCCGCGGCGCTTGCGCTTACTGACGCTCCCACACCTGAGAACGGAAGAAGGGGCCGATGTAGCCGCGCACGCGCAGCTTCTTGCCGTCTTCGATCAGCTTGGCGCCGGAGGTGTAGATCTTGCCGGACTTGGGGTCCAGAATTTTGCCGCTGCCCCACTCGGCGCCGTCTTTCTTCAGCCCCCAGAGGATTTGCATGCCGTTTACCGGCTTGCCTTTGCGATCGCCTTCGCATTTGTCGCACACCGCTTCCGGGTTGGCGAACAGCTTGATGATCTTGCCGTTCAGTTCCCCGCTGGCGCTTTCCGTGATCTGCACCAGGGCCTTGGCCTGCTTGGTTTCGTCGTCTATCGTCTTCCAGACGCCGGCGGCGCTGTCGGCCAGCGCCATGTGGCTGAACAGGCCCAGCACGGACGCCAGGCAGGCGGCTTTGGCGAATTTGCTCATCTTGATTTCCTCGCGAGTCGGGCCGAGAGGCCGCTCCGCGAACGGGCGGCCGCAGCGGCCTTTTAATTATCAGAACGCCGCCCCGGAACAGCCGGCACGCCGAAAAGAAACGTTGGTTTGGAGCAGCGGCTCTAGGATGCCAACAGCCAATGCCGCCGTCAAGAATGGAGACGAAGAGCGATGAAACTCACAAAGATATCTCTCCACGCCCTACCATCTGCACTCGCCCGCCCACCAGGATGCCGCCCTCGGCGTCCACTTGCAGATGCAGCACATTGGGCCGCGCCAGCGCCGCCCCCTGCTCCACCCGCCACTGCAAGGGTCCCAGGCCGTTGAGCGCGCACCAGCCGCCCAGATTGGCGCAGGCCGATCCGGTGCCTGGATCTTCCAGCACTGCGCCCCGCTGTTCGAAAAACAGCCGCACGGTGGCGACGCCGCCGTCCTCGTGCCACAGATAGGCGACGCTGCGCCCCGGCCTCAAGGTGGCGTCGCGCAGCAGCAAGGCATGCACCGGACGGGCGCGCAACACCGCGCCGGCGCTGGCGGCGCGAATCAGCAGCTGTTCGCTGCCGGTGTCCACCCATACTGGCTCCAGCGCGATGTCCTCCTCGTCCAGCCCCAGCATCGCCGCGGCCTGAGCGCGGCTGAGGCCGGCGGCGCGCGCGCTGGGCGGGTTCGCCCGCAAGGTGTAAACGCCGTCGCTGTGGAGGATGGGAATCAGGCCGGCGTTGGTGCGCAACTGAAAGCGGGAGTCCAGCTCCCCGCGCCAATGCAGCACCGCCGCCGCGCCCAGCGTGGGATGGCCGGCGAACGGCAGTTCCTGGCTGGGGGTGAAGATGCGCAGCCGCGCAGCCGCCTCCCCGTCCGGGAACAAAAATACGGTTTCCGACAGATTCATCTGTCTGGCCAAGAGCTGCATCTCGCGCTCGTCCAGCCCGCTGGCGTCGGAGAACACCGCCAGTGGATTGCCGCCGAAGCGCTCCTCGGCGAACACATTGACCAATTCGAACGAATACCCGCTCATGCCCCCTCCCGGAATGGATGACACGCCGCCGCGGCCAGTTTTTCCTCGACGCCGGCCAGACGCTCGGCCAGGGACTTCCTGGCCGGCGCCGCCGCCAAGGACTGCCGCAAGCGCCGCTGTTGAAGCTCCAGACCATGACAGCGGCGACGCGCTTTGTCCAGTTCCCGCGCTTGCGCACTCTCCGCGCGGCTGCGTTGCGCCTGTCGCCGCCGGGCCTCGCGCGCCTCCTCGGCGGCCCAGCGCCGGCTTTGGGCCTGGGACTCGGCCACGCCCCGGCGCTGGCGCTCATCCTGTTCCACCACGCTCAACGGGGGCGGCCGGAACGCTTCCGCCGCGCCGCCATCGGCGCAGGCCCGGTCGCGGTAGGTCAATCCGCCTTCCGCGTCCCGACATTTGTAAACCTGGGCCCAGACCAGGCCCGGCAGCAATAACAACAGTGCGATCCAGATGCTCATGCGACCTCCGCGGCAGGAATGAACGATCCGGATAGTTAACATGAAAAAAGGCGGCCTGGGCCGCCTTGTGGTCTGACATTTCGAGCAGTTGGGCTGCTCAGAGCCTGTTTACGATCTCGCGAGCAAGAGCGAGACAAGGCGAAAACGGCTGAGAAAGCGGAGTGTACACGTGGTACACGAGCCTTCTGAAGCTGTTCTCAACGCCGTATCGCCAACGCGCAGCAGATCGTGAACAGGTTCTTAGAGCACCAGAACCGCTTCCGCCTCCACCAACACGCCCTTGGGCAGGCTGGCCACGCCCACGGCGGCACGCGCCGGGAAGGGTTGGCTGAAATACTGGCCCATGATTTCGTTGAAGGTGGCGAAATTGGACAGGTCGGTCAGATAGGCGTTGAGTTTGACGATCTGGTCCAGGCTGCCGCCAGCGGCTTCGCATACCGCCTTCATGTTCTTGAACACCTGGTGGGTTTCAGCGGCGAAACCGCCTTCCACCACGTTCATGGTGGCCGGGTCCAGCGGGATCTGGCCGGACAAGTAAACGGTGTTGCCGGCTTTCACGGCTTGCGAGTAAGCGCCGATGGCGGCCGGGGCCTTGTCGGTGTGAATGATTTCCTTAGCCATTATTCATCTCCTTCTTTCAGGAACAGGGTTAATAAGTCATTGAGGAAGCGTTGGCCCTTGAGCGTGGGCCGTAACATCACGGCGTCGCGCTCAATCAGGCCTTGCGCCTCGGCTTGCGTCAACGCGGATTGTATGTCGGACAGCGGCAGACCGGTGCGCTCTTGGAACAGACGCAATTCGAAGCCTTCGGTCAGCCTCAGCAAGTTCATCATGAATTCGAACGGCAGTTCGTCGCGCGTCACCTTGCGGCTGCTTTGCAAGGGCTTGCCCTCGGCCACCGCTTTCAGATAGGCGGCCGGCTGCTTGTGACGCATCTGACGGACAATGCCGGCGTGGCTGCTGATCTTGCCGTGGGCGCCGGCGCCGATGCCGACATAGTCGCCGAACTGCCAGTAGTTGAGATTGTGCCGCGCGCGGCGGCCCGGCCGCGCGAAGGCCGAGGTTTCGTAGTGCTCGAAACCGGCGGCGGCGAGCCGCGCTTCGATCGCCTCCTGCATATCGGCTGACACTTCGTCGTCCGGCAGATTGCGCGGCGTCTCTGCGGCAAACAGGGTGTTGGGCTCTATCGTCAGGTGATAGGCGGACAGATGAGTAATCCCATAGGACAGCGCGGTGTCCAGATCGGCCAGCGCTTCGTCCAGGGTCTGCCCCGGCAACGCGTACATCAGGTCCAGATTGACGTTGTCGAAGTGGCTGAGCGCGATGTCGATGGCGCGACGCGCCTCCTCGCCGTCATGGATGCGGCCCAGCGCCTGCAAATGCGCAGGCTTGAAGCTCTGGATGCCGATGGACAAGCGATTGATGCCGGCCTCGCGGTAGCCGCAGAAACGCTCGGCCTCGAACGTGCCGGGATTGGCTTCCATGGTGATTTCCGCATCCGGCTGCAGACGCATGCGCGCGCGCACGCCGGCCAGCAGCGCGTCCATCGCCTGCGGCGAGAACAGGCTGGGCGTGCCGCCGCCCATGAAGATGCTGGTCAAGGGACGGCCCCAGACTTCCGGCAGGCTGAATTCTAGATCGCGCAGCAAGGCGTCGACATAGGCCATCTCGTCGAAACCGCTCTTGGGCTCGTGCGAATTGAAGTCGCAATACGGGCACTTGCGCACGCACCACGGGAAATGGATGTACAGCGACAGCGGCGGCAGCTCCGTCAAAGCGGGCTGCCCGCCCAAGCCCCCAAGCGCGGACAGCGAGATCTTGGTCACCTGCACGTTGCGGCTCCTTGTCGCTTCAGCCGGGCGCAGAAAGGAAGGAAGGGCTTCATGCCAGCGCGCGCAGCTTGGCCAGCAGCGCCTGCATCGCCTGGCCGCGGTGGCTGACGCGGTTCTTCTCCGCCGCATCCAGTTCGGCCACGCTACAGCCGTGTTGCGGCAGCCAGAAATGTGGATCGTAGCCGAAGCCGCCCGTGCCGGCCGCCTCGTCTTTCACCTCGCCAAACCACATGCCGTCCGCCACCAGCGGCTGCGGATCGTCGGCGTGGCGCACCAAGACCAGCACGCAGTAATACCAGGCGCGGCGGTTGGCTTCGCCTTGCAGCGCCGCCACCAGCTTGGCGTTGTTGGCGGCGTCGGACTTGGGCTCGCCGGCGTAGCGGGCCGAATACACGCCCGGCGCGCCGGACAACGCCTCGACGCAGATGCCGGAGTCGTCGGCCAACGCCGGCAAGCCGGTCATGCGGCTGGCGTGGCGCGCTTTTTCCAGCGCGTTTTCCAGGAAAGTGTGGTGGGGCTCCGGACATTCCGGCACCTGCAGTTCCACCTGCGGAATCACTTGTATGCCCAGCGGCGCCAGCAGCGAGGAGAATTCCTTCAGCTTGCCGGCGTTGTTGCTGGCCATCACTAATTTGTCGAACATTGAGAACTCCATCGAATGCGACGCAGCCCCGACGACGCCGGGGCTGCGGACATAAGTATAAGAACTTATTCAAAGTCTCGCGAGCTAGCGCGAGACAAGGCGAAAACAGCGGAGAAAGCGGAATGTACAAGTGGTACATGAGCATTTCGAAGCCGTTTTCAACGCCGTATCGCCGACGCGCAGCAGACTTTGTTCAAAACAAGCTTAACGGCTGACCTTCACTTCCGTCCACATCCGCGCCAGCGAGCGCCGTTCCACCGGCGTCAGCTCACGCAGCACCGTCCATTTCTTCACGGTGTCCGGCGTCGGATCGATCACCGGATGGGCTTTCAAATCCGCGCGGAAAAAGGGAGCGGCGGTTTTAACCGGATTAGTGGCGCCGTTAAGGTTGGTCAGTTGGGCGGCGTTCTTGCCGTCCAGCATGAAGTTGATGAACTGATGCGCCAGGTCCGGGCGTTTGGCGCTGGCCAGGACCGCCATGGTGTCCACGCCCAGCTCATTGCCTTCCTTCTGCGCCACATTGGCGATGTGGAAGCGGCGCTTGGCCTGCCGCGCGTCCTCGGCGGCCTGGAAGAACTCGGTGGAATAGCCCAGCGACACCCAGATATTGCCCACTGCCAGCTCTTTCAGATAACTGGCGTTGGAGAAGGTGGCCCAGTAGGGCTTGGCCTGCTTGATCACCGCCTGCGCCGCGCGATAATCCGCCTGGCTGGCGGTGTTGGGGTTCTTGCCCAGGTAGAACAGCGCGGCGGCGAACACCTCGCGCGAACTGTCCAGCACGGTGACCTTGCCCTTGATATTCTGCAGAACCTTGGGATCGAAGATCACAGACCAGCTGTGCGGATCGATGCCCAGTTTCTGCAAGCGCTCCGC
Source organism: Chromobacterium sp. Rain0013 (assembly GCF_015291765.1). Lineage (NCBI taxonomy): Bacteria > Pseudomonadati > Pseudomonadota > Betaproteobacteria > Neisseriales > Chromobacteriaceae > Chromobacterium > Chromobacterium sp. Rain0013. The sequence goes on along the minus strand of NZ_CP031514.1, from coordinate 1,648,794 downwards.
GTTGTAGCCGACCGAGGTCAGCGACAGCACCGTGGGCACGGTGTAACGGTTGCCGGGATCATAGCTTTGGGACAAGTAGGCGGGGTCGACGTTCTTCAGATTCGGCAGCTTGGCGTGATCCAGCGGCCGCAGCAGCTTCTGTTTGCTCATCGCCTGGATCACGAAGCTGGATGGAAACACCATGTCGTAACCCTTGGCCCCGGCCGCCAGCTTGGCCAGCATTTCCTCATTGTCGCCGTAGTAATTCTGCACCACGCGGCAATCACAGCTTTTCTCGAACTGACGGAGGATGGCGTCCGACAGCGAGCCGCTCCAGTTATAGATGTGCAAGACGTCCTTGGGTCCGGCCCAGACGGCGGACGACAGGATGGAGGACAATAGGACAAGCTTCAGCGGTTTCAATTCAGATTCACCTCCAGACGGCCATGACCAGCATGGCGAACAGAAAAGGCGGCAAGCCGCCATGGCGGGTTTCCCTCTTGGGAAGCCCCGCGACGTAGAACCTGTTCAAAGTCCGCTTAGCATAGACAAGCGTCGCGTTCTGATGCCCATGCGCGGTAGGCGCATTAGCGCTTCTTCAACGGTTTCAGTCTTGTCTCGCGCTAGCCAGCGAGACTTTGAACAAGCTCTTAAATACGGCGGCGTCGGGCCCTGCCTCAGCAAGAGCAACGCTCTCGCCTTGCTACAGCAGACCCCGGCGCCGCGAATCCGTTCCTGGCCGCAACGGCCAGACGGTTTATTCGGCGCGGCGGGCTGCGCCCAGCGTCGCCTCCAGCGCCTGTTGCAGCAGGCGCTCGTCGGCGCCGTCCAGCAATTTGGCGTCGGACAGCATGCGCCGCCAGTTGCGCGCGCCGGGAATGCCCTGAAACAGGCCCAGGATGTGGCGGGCGATATTGCGTGTCTTGTGGCCCTCGGCCAGACGCGCCGCCACATAGGGCATCATCGCGGCCACCACCTGTTCTCGCTCCGGCGCGGCGGCGACGCCGTAGTAGCGCTGGTCCCAATCCGCCATCAGCCAGGGGTTGTGGTAGGCCTCTCGCCCCACCATCACGCCGTCGACGTGGCGCAGATGCTCGTCAATGTCGGCCTGGCTTTTGACGCCGCCGTTGATCAGGATTTCCAGATCCGGACGCTCCTGCTTCAGCCGATAGACGTAATCGTATTTCAAGGGCGGGATTTCGCGGTTTTCCTTGGGGCTCAGGCCTTTGAGAATGGCGTTTCGCGCATGCACGATGAAAGTGCGGCAGCCGGCGTCCGCCACCTGGCCGACGAAATCGCTCAGGTAATCATAATGCTCGATGCGGTCGATGCCGATGCGGTGCTTGACCGTCACATCAATGGACACCGCGTCGCGCATCGCTTTGACGCAGTCGGCCACCAGCTGCGGCTCGGCCATCAGGCAGGCGCCGAAAGCGCCTTTCTGCACCCGTTCCGACGGGCAGCCCACGTTCAGATTGACCTCGTCGTAGCCCCACTCCGCCGCCAGCTTGGCGCAACGCGCCAGCTCCGCCGGCTCGCTGCCGCCCAGTTGCAAGGCCAGCGGATGTTCCGCCTCGTCGAAACGCAGGTGGCGTTCAACGTCGCCATGCAACAACGCTCCGGTGGTCACCATCTCGGTGTACAGCCAGGCATGCCGAGTGATCTGACGCGCGAAATAGCGGTAGTGACGGTCGGTCCAATCCAGCATCGGCGCCACCGATAGACGGCGCGGCGGCAAGCCGTCGCTGTTCCCAACCCTAGAATGCTGCACTCCGCTGTCCTGCATCGTATCCATATCCACCCGAAACCAGATCACCGCTCAGCGCCGGCGGCAGACCGGCCCGCCATCGCGCTAAGCGTTTGAAAAAAGGCATGAATTATCCTCCCGCACCCGAACAAGGGTCAAGCATTTAGACAAAAACACCGAGCAATCAAAGGGATATGGCGATTATGGCCCAACGATTCTCCCCCGCAGGCAACTTTTTCAAGAATTGAATTTCATAAGCTTTAACTACGGCGACCGCATCTTCGCGCCGGACGCGCCCTGGCAGGGGTGTCTGGCATGCCAATCAATTACTAACAAGAATCATTCACAAATGAATATATTCATGAAAAGAGAATCCAGCCCTCGCGCCTGTCCGCCGGACCAGCGTTGCAGGCTGTCGGGCGGGCCTGCCCTTCATTCCGGATGTTTCCACTTCAGCACAAGGTTGACCCATGTTTAAACCATACTCCCTGCGCTTACCGGCGCTGATGCTATTGCCGGCGCTGCTGAGCGGCTGCCTGGAACAGCCCAGCGTCGAACAGCAAGCCGCGCGCATCGTCGAGCAAATGAGCCCCCGCGAGAAAATCGGCCAGAAAATCATGATGGCCTTCCGCTACTGGTGCCCGGACGATCAGCCCGCCTGCACCGCCGGCATGACCGAACTGCCGGAAGCCGCCAGTCGCGCCTTGCGCGACAACGCCATCGGCGGCGTGATTCTGTTCGCCAACAATCTGACCGATCTGCAGCAAACCCGCCGCCTGTCCGAGCAGATCCGCAAGGCGCGGCCGCAAAACAGCCCGGTCGGCCTGTTGATTGGTTCTGACCAGGAGGGCGGCAATGTCTTCCGCTTGCCGCGTCCGCTGGCCACCAGCTTTCCTGGCAATATGGCGCTGGGCGCCGCCTATGAAGCAACTCGGGATAGCGGCCTGGCCCGCGACTCCGGCCGCGTGCTGGCCGCCGAGATCCGCGCTGTCGGCTTCAACGTCAACTTTGCCCCGGACGTGGACGTCAACAGCAACCCGCTCAATCCGGTAATCAATGTCCGTGCCTACGGCGACGACCCGGCCACCATCAGCCTGCTGGGCCAGGCCACGACGCAAGGCATGCGCGAGCAAGGCGTGATCGGCTCTTTTAAACACTTCCCCGGCCACGGCGACACCGCCACCGACTCCCATTACGGTCTGCCCGTGGTCAACAAATCGCGCGCCGACGCCTACGCCATCGACCTGGCGCCCTACCGCCAAGCCATCGCCTCCGGCCAGCCCCCGGAGATGATCATGACCGCCCACATCCAGTACCCGGCGCTGGACAACAGCCAAATCACCGCCCGCAACGGCGAACGCATGATCGCGCCGGCGACCATGTCGCGCAAAATCCAGCACGATCTGCTGCGCGGCGAGATGGGCTACCAGGGCGTCACCGTCACTGACGCGCTGGACATGAAGGGCATCAGTGATTTCTTCGAGCAGGCCGACGCGGTAATCAAGGTGTTCCAGGCCGATGTCGACATCGCGCTGATGCCCACCGAGTTCCGCACCGCCGCGCAAGCCGGCCGGCTGCGTCAATTAATCGACCAAGTAGCCGCCGCGGTGGCGGACGGACGGATAGATCGCGCCGAACTGGACCGCTCGGTGCGGCGCATCGTGGCGATGAAGTTGCGCAACGAGGTCACCCCTGCCGGCGAAGCCAAGCCGTTGCCGGAGTTGAGCACCATAGGCGGCGCGGAACACCGCGCGGTGGAAGATAAGATCACCCGGCAATCCATCACCCTGCTGCGCAATCAGGGCGCGGCGCTGCCGTTGCGCTCGCCCAGCCAGCGCATCTTCATTCTGACGCCCTGGGGCGAGCAGGCCGAGGCGATGCGTCGCCGCTTTGATGAGAAAGGCTATCGCCAAGTCAGCGGCGCCAAGCTGAGCGCCACACCGTGGGAGGCCCAGAAACAGGCGATCGATCAGGCCGACGTGGTCGTCATCGGCACCCTGGCCACCGGCGTCAGCCCGGTGGAGCGCAACGGCGACCCCAACGCGCCGGCCCTTGCGCCTCGACTGAAACGCAGTCTGCCGACTGAAGCGGCGTCGGCGCCGATGTCCGGCAACGGCTCCCTGGTCTTCAACGTGGCGGAAGACCTGCCGTCCTTGCAAACCCGTTTCGCCCGCAGCCTGTCCGCGCCGCCGCTCAGCGAGGCGCAACAAATGCGCAATGCGATGGAATACGCCAAACGGCAAGGCAAGAAGCTGATCCACGTGACCTTGCGCGCGCCTTACGACGTGATCAATTACGACGATCTGGCAGACGCCACGCTGGCCACCTACTCCTACTACGGTTATGAGAACGGCCTGCGCGGGCCCTCCATGCCGGCGCTGGTGGACGTCATGCTGGGCGCGAACCCGCCGGGCGGCAAGCTGCCGGTGGCCATCCATGCGCTGGATGAAAACGGCCAGCCGGGCGCGTTGCGCTACGCGCGCGGTTTTGGGCTGAGGTTCTGACGAAGCATCGCTCTTCTTAACCCTCCTCCTAACGCACCGCGGCCCTCCGGCCGCGGTGTTTTCTTTTGTCCTTGCGGGGGCGGAGCCGCAACCCCAAGGCATTCGCATCGAAATAGACACAATTTATACTGTATGAATATTTTGTGCGCTGCAGTATCATGAGATTGAACTCGCGGCTGAAGACGCCCGCACAACAGGGCCGCAAGCCGCGCGGAACCGGGCTACCCTCAAATAAGAAAGCAAGCGCATGGCCATAGAATCCAACGCTGTCCTGCCGGACTTCGCCGCGTGGAGCATGTCCAAGGACTTTCCCAGCGGTCATCAAGTCGGCCGCCACCAACACCGCGAAGGCCAACTGATTTTCGCCGTCTCCGGCGTGATGGAGCTGTCTACCTCCGACGGCCTGTGGCTGGTGCCGCCGCAGCGCGGCGTCTGGATGCCCCCGGCGGTGGAGCACAGCATGCGTGCCCGCGGCACGGTGTCCTTGCGCACGCTGTACATACAGTCCCCCCGCTACTTGGCGCAGTTGCCGCGTCACTCCAAAGCCATCGCCATTTCGCCGCTGATGCGGGAAATCATCATCCGCCTGATGCGCACGCACGCCATTCCCCACGACAACCAAAAAGAAGGCCGCTTGCTGGATTTACTGATCGACGAAATCGAATGGTCCAGCGAAACGGCCTTGCCGCTGCCCCCGCTGGGCGACCCGCGCTTGCAACGGATATGCTCGGCGATTCTGGCCAATCCAGGCGACCGCCGCGGCCTGAGCGAATGGGCGGAACTGGTGGGCGCGTCCAGCCGCACGCTGGCGCGCTTGTTCCAACAGGAGTTGGGCGTGTCCTATCTGTACTGGCGCCAACAAGTATGCGCAATGGCGGCCCTGCCGCGGCTGGGCGCCGGCGAGCCGGTCACCCTGATTGCCTCCGACCTGGGCTACGAAACCCCCGGCGCGTTTTCCTCCATGTTCCGCCGCATTATGAACGCGGCCCCCAGCCAGTACTTCTCCTGAGCTCATAAGCTGTTCAAAGCCGCGCCGACAAAAGCGAGGCTTTGAGCAGCCACTCCTCCACCCCGCGGCCCCGCGCGCCGACACGGCTTTGCCGCAGCGCAGCATGATTGTCCGTTTTGACGCAGCAATTGTCCGCTTGCAAGAAGCCTGAGCCAAACCGTTTCAATATGATAAATAGCTATTGAAACCGCTGCCTGGCCAGGTGACCATGTCCCATCCCAACTACGACGCCAAACGCTATTGGCTGCTGATTCTGGCCGCCACCTTTTTGTTTGGCTCCACCTTCCCCACCTCCAAGATCGTGCTTTCGGAAATGCCGCCCTTGTGGGCGGCGGTGGCGCGCTTCACCGCCGCCGCCGCCGGCATCGTCCCCATACTGCTGTGGCAGCGCTTCCGCTATCCGCGCGCTTTCGTCCGCCCGCGTCCCTGGGGCGTGCTGGCGCTGATCGGGCTGCTGCAAACCGCCGGATCGATGGGCTTTCTCAATATCGGGCTGCGCAGCACCACACCGGCCAAGGCCGCCATCCTGATGGCCTGCACCCCCTTGATCGTGGCCTTGATGTCGCGGCTGGCGCTAAAGGAAAAAATCCACCCTCTGGCCGCCGTCGGCCTGGTCCTCGCTTTCTTCGGCGTCGCCGTCTGCATCGGCTTGAACAAGCTGGACGGCTTCGGCGCCGGCGACGCGCTGGTGCTGTGCGGCGCGGCCTGTTGGGCCGCGTCCACGCTGGTGATCAAGGGCAGCCGCATCGTGATCAACGTCTGGGCGCTGACTTTCTGGCAGATGCTGGTCGGTTCGGCCTGCCTGGCGCTGCTGGCCTGGGCCGGCGGAGAAGTCCCCGTCCCGCCGCACAGCGAGCGGGTGTTGGCCGCCTTTTTGTGGCTGGCGCTGCCGGCCACCACCGGGGCCATGGCGCTGTGGTTCATGGCGCTGGACCTGGGCGGAGCGGTGCGCACCAGCGGCTTCCTGTTTCTATCTCCGCTGTTCGCCACCCTGATTTCCTTTGTCGCCTTCGGCTATTCGCTGTCGTTGCATGAACTGATCGGCGGCGTGCTGATCGGCGTCGGCATTTATCTGGTGTCCAAGCGCCCAACCGCCGCCGCGCAGCCTCAAACCGCGCCCGCAGGCGACCAGATCTAAGCGCCGTCGCTTTTTACCCTTTATTCACATGAGCTTTCCCACCATGCAAAAACTCATCATCACCGCCGCCGTCAACGGCGGCATCACCAGCCGGCAAAAACATCCGGGCGTTCCGTTCTCGCCTGAGGAAATCGCCCAGGCCGCCTACGAATGCTGGAACGCCGGCGCGGCGGTGGTCCACATCCACGCCCGCAACCCGGACGGCACGCCCAGCTACGACGCGGACGTCTACGGCGAGATCGTCCGCCGCATCCGCGATCGCTGCGACATCCTGATCAATCTGAGCACCTCCGGCCTCAACCTGCCGCCGCAACTGGAGAAGAAGGAAGCCTGGAATCACCTGCCCTTCCGCCCCGACATCGCCTCCTTCAACTGCGGCTCGGTCAACCACGGCAGCAAGCCCTTCATCAATCCGCCGGAGCTGGCGCGCGCGCTGGCCTTGGACATCCGCGAATACCGCGCCAAGCCGGAGATCGAGGTCTACCACCAGGGCATCATCGGCGAGGCGTTGAAACTGCAAGAAGACGGCTACCTGAGCGGCCCGCTGTGCTTCAGCTTCGCCATGGGCATACAGGGCGGCGCGGCCGCCACTTGCAAGAACCTGCTGCATTTCGTCGAAAGCATTCCGCAGGACAGCGTGTGGTCTGCCCTGGGCATAGGCAAACACCAGCTGGCGATCAATCTGCACACCCTGCTGCTGGGCGGCCATGTTCGCACCGGCCTGGAAGACAACGTCTATTACCGCTACGGCGAACTGGCCCGCGACAACGCCCAACTGGTGGAGCGCCTGGCGCGCCTGGCCGGCGAAGTCGGCCGCGAGATCGCCTCCCCCGCCGAAGCCAAGCAGATTCTGGGCATCCACTAAGAACATGTTTACGTTCTCGCGAGCAAGAGCGAGACAAGGCGAAAACGGCTGAAGAAGCGGAGTGTACATACGGTACATGAGCATTCCGAAAACGGTTTCAACGCCGTATCGCCGACGCGCAGCAGATCGTAACGCCAAGCCATTCAAAGGACACACTACATGAGCACGATCGATCCGAATCCGCACAAAGAACAAGGCCTGGAAATCTACGGCGCGCCGCTGAACCAGGCCAAACTGGCCGTGGTGCTGCTGCACGGCCGCCGCCAGAGCGCCCAGGACGCCTACAAAAACGGCGAGGCCATCGGCCTGGCCGACGTCGCCTACATCCTGCCCATCGCCAAGGACCGCACCTGGTATCCGCACAGCTTCATGGCGCCGCTGGAGAGCAATCAGCCCGCGCTGGATCAGGCGCTGGATTGCGTCGAGGCCACCATCGAAGAATTGCGCGGCTACGGCTTCGCTAACCGCCAGATCGTATTGATGGGCTTCTCCCAGGGCGCTTGCCTGGCCGCCGAATTCATCTATCGCCGCCCCAGCCCGATAGGCGGGCTGATCGCCTTCTCCGGCGGCCTGTTCGGCCCCGACGAGTCTGCCTGGGGCGAGCCAACCGCGGCGCTGGACTTCCCGGCCTTCTTCGGCACCAGCGACAGCGACAGCTGGATGCCGCTGGAGCGGATCCAACGCAGCGCCGAGGCCTTCCGCCGCGCCGGCGCCAAGGTGGATTTCCGCGTTTATCCGGACATGCCCCACCACGTTTGCGCCGACGAAATCGACGCGGCGCGCGATTTGCTGTCCGCGCTGTTGCAACCGCAAACCAGCTTGAGCTGAGAGGAAACCGCAATGACCGACGCCTTCATCTGCGACGCCGTGCGCACACCCATCGGCCGCTTCGGCGGCGCCTTGTCCAGCGTGCGCGCCGACGATCTGGCCGCGGCGCCGCTGCGCGCCCTTCTTGAGCGCAATCCGGGCCTGGACCCGGCGGAGATAGACGAAGTCATCCTGGGCTGCGCCAACCAGGCCGGCGAGGACAACCGCAACGTGGCCCGCATGAGCCTGCTGCTGGCCGGCTATCCGGAGAGCGTCCCGGGCCTGACTGTGAACCGCCTGTGCGCCTCCGGTCTGGACGCGGTGGCGCTGGCGGCGCGCGCAATCAAGTCCGGCGAGGCCGAGCTGCTGATCGCCGGCGGCGTGGAATCCATGTCGCGCGCGCCCTTCGTGATGCCGAAGTCGGAAAAAGCCTTCGGCCGCGACATGCAGATCTACGACACCACCATAGGCTGGCGCTTCGTCAATCCGGTGATGGAGAAGCAATACGGCGTGGACACCATGCCGGCTACCGCGGAGAACGTGGCGCGTGAATTCGGCGTTAGCCGCCAGGATCAGGACGCCTTCGCGCTGCGCAGTCAGCAGCGTTACTTCGCCGCGCTGGAAACCGGCGCCTTCGCCGAGGAAATCGTGCCGGTGACGATTCCACGCCGCAAGCAGGACCCGCTCATCGTCAGCCGCGACGAACACCCGCGCCAGACTTCTCTGGAGGAACTGGCCAAGCTCAAGGCGCTGTTTGGCCCGGAATCCAGCATCACCGCCGGCAACGCCTCCGGCGTCAACGACGGCGCGGCGGCGATGATCATCGCCTCGGCTTCGGCGGCGCAACGTCACGGCCTGCGTCCGCGCGCGCGGGTGCTGGCCTCGGCCAACTCCGGCATCGCGCCGCGCATCATGGGCGCGGGCCCGATCGAGGCCAGCCGCAAGGCGCTGCGCCAGGCCGGCCTGGGCATCGAGGACATCGACATCATTGAACTGAACGAAGCCTTCGCCGCTCAGGCGCTGGCGGTCACCCGCGCGCTGGGCCTGCCGGACAACAGCGAACGCGTGAATCCCAAAGGCGGCGCCATCGCGCTGGGCCACCCGCTGGGGATGAGCGGCAGCCGGCTGGTTTTGACCGCCGCCGCGCAGTTGCAGGCCAGCGGCAAGCGCTACGCGCTGTGCACGATGTGCGTGGGCGTGGGACAGGGCGCGGCTCTGATTCTGGAGCGGGTATAAGCCGGACGAGGCGGCCATGACGGCCGCCGCCAAACCATACGAGGGGGGAAACATGCATCAACACGCCAATATCAAAAAAGCCATTCAGTTGAGTAACAGCTTCTGGGACATCACCACCCAGGCCGGCATGGCCAATATCGTCACCCGCAACCTGGGCGACGGCCGTCACGAGGCGGTGGCCAACGGTAAGCGCTTCGTCAATATGTCGTCCTATTCCTATCTGGGCCTGGACTCGCACCCGGACATCCTGCAAGCGGCGGCGGACGCGGTGTTGAACACCGGCTCGTTGAATACCTCGATTTCGCGCATCCGCGTGCAGTTCGACATCCTGCAGCAGGCGGAGGACGCGCTGGCGGAACTGGTGGACGCGGAAACGCTGACCGTGCCGTCTTGCGCCGCCGCCGCCGCGGCCGCCCTGCCCCTGCTCGCCTCCGGCGCGCTGACCGAGGATGTGCCGCCCTTGATGGTGTTCGACAAGAACGCCCACTTCTGCCTGAACATGATGAAGCCGATCTGCGCCGACGAAGCCGAGATCCACACCATCCGCCACAACGATCTGAACGCGCTGGAAGACCTGTGCAAAACCCATGCGCGCGTGGCCTACGTCGCCGACGGGGTCTACAGCACCGGCGGCATGGCCCCGGTGCCGGAGCTGCTGGCGTTGCAGGACAAATACGGTTTGTTCCTGTTTTTCGACGAAGCTCACGGTCTGTCCACGCTGGGCCGCCATGGCCGCGGCCTGGTGCTGGAAACCATGGGCGGCATCAATGAGCGCACCTTGATCGTCACCTCGCTGAACAAGGGCTTCGGCGCGTCCGGCGGCGCCATCTTCCTGGGCCCGCGCCACCACGCGGAGCGCCGTAAGCTGGCCACCCGCTTCGGCGGACCGGTGACTTGGTCGCAACGCATCAACACCGCCGGCCTGGGCGCCATCATCCAGTCCGCGGCCATTCATCGCTCCGAGGAGCTGCCGCGCCTGCAACAGCGGTTGCAGGACAATATCCGCCTGTTCGACCAACACGTGGCTTCCGACAATAGCGGCGAGCCGCTGCCCATCCGCTTCGTCTCCATCGGCTCGGAAGAAAACACCATCTTCTACGCCAAGAGCTTGCTGGAAGACGGTTTCTACACCTCGCCCATCTTCTTCCCGGTGATCGCCAAGGGCCGCGCCGGCCTGCGCATCATGATCCGCGCCAATATGAGCACGCAGGAGATCGAACGCTTCGCCGCCTGCCTCAATCAGTTGCGAGCCGCCCATGAATGAGAAAACCCTGACCGCGCCGCAAGCGGCGCTGGCGCAGCCGGCCGGCCGGCTGATGGCGCTGGCCTGCCTGATCGTGTTCATGGCGCAGATGGCCACCACCGTGTATCTGCCTTCGCTGCCGGCGGTGATGCGGGAGTTGGCGATGAGCCAGAGCCTGGTGGAGATGTCCATTTCCGGCTACGTGGTGGGCGCGGCCTTGCCGGTGCTGTTCTGGGGCTCGGCGGCCGACCGTTGGGGCCGGCGCGGACCGCTGCTGATTTCGCTGGCGCTATTCATCGTCTGCAGCCTGCTGCTCGCCTTCGTGTCCAACGCCGCGGAGCTGCTGACGCTGCGCGTGGCGCAAGGCATCGCCGGCGGCGGCGCGGCCATCATCGCCCGCATCATCGTGCGCGATCACTGGCGCGGCGACGATCTGGCTCGCAAATTATCCGTGCTGTCCATCGCCTTCATCACCGCGCTGGGCGGCGGCCAGTTCATCGGCGGTCTGATCGGCAAATACAGTCATTGGGAAGCCGGTTTCGCCTTGATGGCGGTCACCGGCGCCGTGGCGGCGCTGCTGACCATGGGCCTGCCGCTGCAAGCCGGCCGCCCGGCCGCCTCGGCCTCCGGCCCCAGCCCGTACTGGCGCATTCTGCGCCGCCCCGGCTTTCTATGGCCTGCCTGCGCCGGCGGCCTGGGCTTCGCCACCACGGTGACCTTGCAAGAGGTCAGCCCCTTTGTGTTTCAGGAGCACTTCGGCCTCGCGGTGGCCGGTTTCGGCAACGTCGGCCTGTTGATCGGCCTGTCTTACTTCAGCGGCGCCATGGTGGTGAACCGTCTGGTGGCCCGCGTGGGCGGGTTGCGGCTGATGCGCGCCGGCTCGGCGCTGCTGGCCGCGGCCACGCTGGCCATGCTGCTGGGCTGGCATCTGGGCTTGTTGGAGCATCAGCCCGGCTTGTGGCTGTTCATCGGCCTCTACTGCCTGACCATCTTCGGCCAGGCGGTGCTGTTTCCCAACAGCATGGCCACCGCCGTCAGCGACGCCAAGGAACACGGAGCGCATGCGATGGCCTTGTGCGGCTTCCTGCAGCAAGGGCTGGCCGGCATCGCCGCCACCGTCTCGGTGCTGCTGCATCACGATGGCGCCTGGACGCTGGCGGTAGCCGCCCTCGGCCTGTTGACCCTGTCCCAAGTGCTGTTCAAGGTGCGCCCACGCGCGTCCTGAATCGAGGAAGCTTATTCATGTCCCGTATTGAATCCCGCGTTCCCGCCTCCGGCGAGGCATTTGAACGCAATGCCGAAGCCTACCGCCAACTGCGCGAGCGCATCGCCGCCGCCCGCGACGCCGCTCTGCAAGGCGGCGGCCCCGAAGCGCGCGCCAAACAGGCGGCCAAGGGCAAGCTGTCCCCGCGCGAGCGCTTGTCGCTGCTGCTGGACCCCGGCACGCCCTTTCTGGAGATCGGCCAACTGGCCGCCCACGACGTTTACGACCATGCGGTGCCCTGCGCCGGCATCGTCACCGGCATCGGCATCGTCGCCGACCACGCAGTGGCGGTGTTCGCCAACGATGCCTCGGTCAAGGGCGGCACTTATTACCCGCTGACGCTGCGCAAGCATCTGCGCACCCAGCAGATCGCCCGCGAACAAGGCCTGCCCTGCCTCTATCTGGTGGATTCCGGCGGAGTCTACCTCCCCTTGCAGGAAGACATTTTCCCGGATGAGCAGCACTTCGGCCGCATCTTCCGCAATATCGCCGAGATGTCGGCGCTGGGCCTGCCGCAGATCTCCGCGGTGCTCGGCTCCTGCACCGCCGGCGGCGCCTACATCCCGGCGATGAGCGACGAAACCATCATCGTGCGCGGCAACGGCTCCATCTTTCTGGGCGGCCCGCAACTGGTGCGAGCCGCCACCGGGGTAATCGTGGACGCGGAAACCCTGGGCGGAGCCGACGTGCACGCCCGCGACAGCGGCGTGGCCGACCACTATGCGCTGAGCGACGAGCACGCGCTGCGGCTGATGCGCGACATTGTGGCCCGCCGCGGCCGCGGCAGGCAGTACGCGCCGCCGCAAACGCCGCGGCCGCCGCGTTATGATCCGGCTGAGCTGGCCGGCATCGTCAGCGCCAACCCGCGCGAACATATTCCGGCGCGGGAAATCCTGGCCCGGCTGCTGGACGACTCCGCCTTTGCCGAATACCGCGCCCGCTTCGGCGCCACCATTCTGTGCGGCACTGGCCACATCGGCGGCTATCCGGTAGGCGTGCTGATCAACGACGGGGTGTTGTTCTCGGAGAGCGCGCAAAAAGCGGCCAACTTCATCGAACTATGCGCGCAACGCGGCATTCCGCTGCTATTCCTGCACAATATCAACGGCTTCATGGTGGGCGCGGAATACGAGGCCGGCGGCATCGCCAAGCACGGAGCCAAGATGGTCAACGCCGCCTCCTGCGCCCGCGTGCCCAAATTCAGCATCCTGATCGGCGGCAGCTACGGCGCCGGCAATCTGGCCATGTGCGGCCGCGCCATCGGCCCGCAGTTGATGGCGATGTGGCCCAACGCCAAGACCACGGTGGTGGGCGGGGAACAGGCGGCGACAGTGCTGGCGCTGATCCGCGCGGAACAATTGGAAAAACAGGGCAAGGCCTGGACGCCGGAAGAAGAGGAAAGCTTCAAGCGGCCGATCCGCGACGCCTACGAGCGCCAGGGCCAGGCGCTGTACGTGGCGGCCCGCATGTGGGTGGACGCCATCGTCGACCCGGCCCAGACCCGCGAATGGCTGGCGCTCAGCCTGGCGCTGGCCGCCGCCGCTCCCGTCCAAGACACCCGCTTCGGCGTTTTCAGGATGTAAACACCATGTTCAAACGAATTTTGATCGCCAACCGCGGCGAGATCGCGCGCCGCATCGCCCGCAGCTGCCGGCGGCTCGGTATCGAGCATGTCGCCGTCTACTCCACGGCCGACGCTGGCGCGGCGCACCTGGAAGGGGCCGCGGAGCGGCGCTGGATAGGCGAGGCCCCGGCCAGCGCCAGCTATCTGAATGGAGAGGCCATCATCGCCGCGGCGCTGGCCAGCGGCTGCGAGGCCATTCATCCCGGCTACGGCTTCCTCTCGGAAAACGCCGACTTCGCCCGAGCGGTGACCGCCGCCGGCCTGGTCTTCATCGGCCCGGACGCCGACACCATCGCCCAGATGGGAGACAAAGCGCGCGCGCGTCAGTTGATGGCGGCGGCGGGCGTGCCGGTAACGCCGGGCTCGGCGGAGGCCACCGAATCCTACGGTCTGATCCTGGAGAGCAGCGCCGAGATAGGCTATCCGGTCATCCTCAAGCCGGTGGCCGGCGGCGGCGGCAAGGGCATGCAGGTGGTGTGGGAAGAAGCCGCGCTGCGCGAGGCGGTGGACGCCGCCGTGCGCGTCGGCCGCTCCAGCTTCGGCGACGGCCGCTTGCTGGTGGAGCGCTACATCGCCCAACCGCGCCACCTGGAAGTACAGGTGTTCGGCGATAGTCGCGGCAATGTGGTGCATCTGTTCGAACGCGAGTGCTCCTTGCAGCGTCGCCACCAAAAAATCATCGAAGAGGCGCCGGCCTGCGCGATGCCGGCCGCCACCCGCGCCGCGCTGCTGGACACCGCGGTGCGCGGCGCGGCAGCCATCGGCTACCGGAACGCCGGCACTTTTGAATTCATCCTGGCGCCGGACGGACAGTTTTATTTCCTGGAAGTGAACACCCGCTTGCAGGTGGAACATCCGGTTACCGAGGCCGTCACCGGCCTGGACTTGGTGGAATGGCAGCTGCGCGTGGCCGCCGGCGAAGCCTTGCCGCTGCGCCAGGAGGAGGTCCGCGCAGATGGCCACGCCATCGAGTGCCGAGTCTACGCCGAAGACCCGCTGCGCGAATTCGCGCCCATGCCGGGCAAGGCGCTGCTGGCGTGCTGGCCGCAAGGCTGCCGAGTGGACGCGGCCTTCGACGGCGGCGGCGGCGAAGTACCGGCCTTCTACGATCCAATGCTGGCCAAGCTGATCGCCCACGGCGGCAACCGCGGCGCGGCGCTGGACACGCTACAGGCCGCCGCGCGCGACACCGCGCTGCCGGGCCTGACCAGCAATCTGGGCTTCATCGACCGGCTGCTGCGCGAACCGCGGGTGCGGGCCGGCCTGCTGGACACCCATCTGGTCGACCAGCTCGCCGCCGCGCCGGAAAGCGCGCCGGTGGCCGAAGCCGTCGCCTGCGCCGCAGCCGTCGAACTGGCGCTGAACTGCGCCGAATCATCCTCGCCCTGGCAGGGCGGCATCGGCCCCCACGACCGCGCCGCGCTGGACCCGGACGCGCCCTTGGGCCGCCTGAGCTATCGCGCCGGCGCTTCGCGCTGGCAGGCCCGGCTGCTGGAACGCGCCGGCGCCCATGCCCGCGTGGCGGTGGGAGAACGGAACCTGTGCGTGGAACTGAGCCGCGACGGCGAGCTGTGGCGCGGCGAGGTGGACGGGCTGCGCTGGAGCGCCCTGCCCTGCGGCGACGACATGGAGCTGACGGTGGGCGGCCATCGGCTGCGCTTGCAGGCGGAGCAGCCGGAGGCCACCGAGGCGGACGCCGACGCCGGCCAACGGGTAACCTCGCCGATGCCGGGCACGGTGGTGGCGCTGCCGGTGGCCGTCGAACAGCGCGTGGAAGCCAACCAGGTACTGGCCGTGGTCGAAGCGATGAAGATGGAAAACCGGATCTATGCGCCGCGCGCCGGCGTCGTCAGCGCGCTGCACTGCCGGGTGGGCGACATTGTCGCCGCCGACCAAGTGCTGGTCAGCGTCGCGGCCGACGACGTGTGATCGCGCTCTAGCCGCTCAGCCATGAAAAAAGCGCGGGCCACGGCCCGCGCTTTGTCTTGGCTTGCTGACGTTCAGGACTGCGCGGTAGCGCTCAGGCCGGCCAGCTGTTGGCGTTCCGGCTGCCGGAAATCCACCGCCATCATCACGGATAGCGCGGTGATGGTGATGATGGAAAAGAAGAACACCTGACGCGCCCAGACGCGGTCGTCGGTGCTGCTCTTGTAGCCGGACAAGGCCATCTTCAGCCACCACAGGCTGGTGGCTCCGGCCACCGCCAGATAGCCGTAGCCGGCGTATCCGCCGAAAGCCAGCATCGCGGTGGCGGCGCCGAAGGCCAGGATGTAAAGCACGATCTGCCGCTTGGCGCTGGAAATGCCCTTGACCACCGGCAACACCGGAATCCCCGCCGCCTGGTAATCCTGCAGGCGGAAGATGGCGATGGCGTAGGAATGCGGCATCTGCCACAGACAGAACATCAGCAGCAGGATAGCCGCGCCGGCGTCGAAACGGCCGGTCACCGCGCAGTAGCCGGCGACCGGCGGCACCGCGCCGGACAAGCTGCCCACCAGGGTGCCGTACACCGAATGGCGCTTCATATAGAGGCTGTACACCCCCACATAGATGACGAAGCCGAACAGCACGCAGCCGAAGGCCAGCGGATTGGTCCAGCGCCACAGCGCGTAGAAGCCGGCCAGGCCGAGCAGCAGGCCGTGAGCCAGCGCCGCCCGGGTGCTCATCGCGCCGGTGACCAGCACCCGCTTGCGGGTACGGGCCATCTTGGCGTCGATGTCCTGGTCTATGCAGTTGTTGATCGCACAGCCGGACGCCACCACCAGCGAGAGGCCGGCCAGCGTGGCCAGCAGCAAGCTCCAGTCAACCCGGCCCTGGGCCGCCAGCAGAAAGCCGCCGACGGCCGAGATCAGGTTGCCGAAGATGATGCCCGGCTTGGTCACCTGCAAATAGCGCTTGAATTTCAAGGCGGTCTCTCTCAACGCCGTCTCAACGCATCATCAGCGCGTCGGCAGTGTAGATGATCCAGATCGACAGCCCGACCAGCAGCACGATCACCATGCCGGTGAACAGGAAGGACATGGTGTTGAGCTTGCCCTCCTTGCTGAAGTCCAGGTGCAGGAAATACATCAGATGCACCACGATCTGCACCACCGCCAGCGCGAAGATGCCGATGGCCGTCGCCTGCGGCGTGAAGGCGCCGCCCATCACCATCCAGAACGGAATGGCGGTGAGCACCACCGACAGCAGGAAGCCGATCAGATAGCTTTTCACGCTGCCGTGCGCGGCGTGTTCATGTGCCTGGCTCATCCCATGGCTCCTTTCAGGTAGACGACGGTGAACACGCAAATCCACACGATGTCGAGGAAGTGCCAGAACAGCGACAGGCAGTTCAGGCGCGTCATCGCGCGGCCGGTCAGGCCGGTCTTGGCCACCTCCATCATCATCACCGCCATCCAGATCAGGCCGGCGGTCACGTGCAGGCCGTGCAGACCCACCAGGCCGAAGAAGGCCGACAGGAAGGCGCTGACCTGCGGGCCGTGACCCTCGGAGATCAGGTGATGAAACTCGTTGATTTCCAGGCCGATGAAGGCGGCGCCAAACAGGAAGGTCATGCCCAGCCAGCCCAGCACCGCGGATTTATTGCCCTTCTGACCGGCGATCATCGCAAAGCCGTAGGTGATGGAGGACAGCAGCAGCGCCGCGGTTTCCACCAGCACGTATTGCAGATCGAAGATATCCTTGCCGGACACGCCTTCCGCCACATTGCGGAACAGCACGGCGTAAGCCGCGAACGCGCTGGCGAACAGGATGCAGTCGGTCATCAGGTAGAACCAGAAGCCCAGCACGGTTTGCGAACCGCTGTCGTGGTGCTCGTGGTCCTCATGCGCTTCGTGCGCGTCTTTTACATAAGTCGTCATGTCGGATTCAGCCCCTTACGCGGTGGTGGTCGGACGCACAGCCTTTTGCGGCTGGGCCGGATCACGCTCGGTGTAGTTGTCCACGTCGATGCCCAGCTTCTCGAAGCGCTCGCGCTCGATGGCTTCCACTTCCTCCGGCTGGACGTAGTAGTCCAGGTCGTTGTCGTAGGCGCGCGCCAGCATGCAGCCAACGATGCCCACCAGGCCAACGATGGCCAACCACCAGATATGCCAGATCAAGGCGAAGCCCAGCACCGTGGTAAAGCCGCCGATGTAGACTCCCACCGCGGTGTTCTTGGGCATGTGGATAGGCTCGTAGGACTTCGGCACCGCATAGGCCACGCCTTTTTCCTTCATGTCGGTGAAGGCGTCGATGTCATGCACCACCGGCAGCTTGGCAAAGTTGTAGAACGGCGCCGGCGACGAGGTGGACCACTCCAGGGTATGGCCGTTCCACGGGTCGCCGCTGACGTCGGCCAGCTTCTTGCGGTCGCGGATGCTAACCGCGATCTGCAGCAGTTGGCAGGCGATGCCGCAGGCGATCAACAGCGCGCCGAACAGCGCCAGGTACAGCCATGGCTCCCATTCAGGATTGGTGGTGTAGTTCAGGCGGCGGGTCATGCCGAGGAAGCCCAACACATACAGCGGCATGAAGGCGAACATGAAGCCGATCTGCCAGAACCAGAACGAGGCCTTGCCCAGTTTCGGGTTCAACTTGAAACCAAACACTTTCGGGAACCAGAAGGTCACGCCGGCCAAGTAGCCGAACACCGCGCCGCCGATAATGGTGTTGTGGAAGTGGGCGATCAGGAACAGGCTGTTGTGCAACACGAAGTCCGCGCCCGGCACCGCCATCAACACGCCGGTCATGCCGCCGATGGAGAAGGTAACCATGAAACCCAGCGTCCACAGGATGGGAGTTTCAAAGCGCAGGCGGCCGCGGTAGATGGTGAATAACCAGTTGAACAGCTTCACCCCGGTCGGGATCGAAATGATCATGGTGGCGATGCCGAAGAAAGCGTTGACGCTGGCGCCGGAACCCATGGTGAAGAAGTGATGCAGCCATACCATGAAGCCCAGGATGGAAATCGCGCCGCTGGCGTAGATCATGGACTTATGGCCGAACAGGCGCTTGCCGGTGAAGGTGGACACCACCTCGGAGAAAATGCCGAAGGCGGGCAGCACCAGAATGTACACCTCGGGGTGACCCCAGGCCCAGAACAGGTTCAGATACATCATCGCGTTGCCGCCGGCTTCCGCGGTGAAGAAATGGAAGTCCAGGTAGCGGTCCAGGCTCAGCATGGCCAGCGCGCCGGTCAGGATCGGGAAGGAGCTGGCGATCAGCACATTGGCCCAGGTGCAGGTCCAGGTGAAGATGGGCATGTCCATCAGCTTCATGCCCGGAGCGCGCATCTTGATCACGGTGACCAGGAAGTTGATCGCCGTCAGCGTCGTCCCTATCCCTGATATCTGCAAGGCCCAGGTGTAGTAATCCACCCCCACGTCTGGACTGAATGCGATGCCGGCCAAGGGCGGATAGGCCACCCAGCCGGTGCGGGCGAAGTTGCCCACGCCCAACGACAGGTTGACCAGAATCACCGCCGCCACCAGCAACCAGAAGCTCAGCGAGTTCAGGAAGGGGAAGGCCACGTCGCGCGCGCCGATCTGCAGCGGCACCACGATGTTCATCAGG
The DNA here is from genome assembly GCF_015291765.1 of Chromobacterium sp. Rain0013. NCBI lineage: Bacteria > Pseudomonadati > Pseudomonadota > Betaproteobacteria > Neisseriales > Chromobacteriaceae > Chromobacterium > Chromobacterium sp. Rain0013. The sequence continues at coordinate 1,629,825 of NZ_CP031514.1, read as the reverse complement.
CCCGTCATGAACGGCATCGCCATGAAAATGATCATGATCACGCCGTGGGCGGTGAAGATCTGATCGTAGTGATCGGGCGGCAGCACGCCGTGGCTGCCGCCGGTGGCGATGGCCAGTTGCGCGCGCATCATCAGCGCGTCGGCGAAGCCGCGCAGCAACATGATCATGGCGACGATGATGTACATCACGCCGATCTTCTTGTGGTCGACCGAAGTCAGCCACTCATGCCACAGATAGCCCCATTTGCCCATTTTGGAGATCAGGGCCACCAGCATCAGCCCGATCAGGCCGGCGCCGCCCAGCGCGCCCATCACGATGGGTTCGTGGAAAGGGATGGCGTCCAGCGTCAGTTTGCCTAACAGCATGTCTTGATTACTCCTTCACCGTCAGCGGTTCACACAGGCTCTTGGCTAGCGCGGCCAGCTTGACGTCGGCCTCGGTGGCGGCCAGCGAGGTGCGGCCGGTCATGTATTTGTGCAACACGCCCTGGAACAGATAGGGGGTGACGGCGCCGTAATAGGTCACCGGGTTCTTTTCGCTAGGCAGCACCAGGCCGCGATAGCCGTTCACGTCCAGCGTCTTGCCGGAAGCCTTGACCTTGGCCACCCAGGCATCGAACTCAGCCGGCGTCTTGGTGGCGACGGCGTTGAACTTCATGCCGGAGAAGCCGGCGCCGCTGTAGTTGGCGGAGAAGCCCTTGTACACGCCCGGCTCATGCGCCAGCAGATGCAACTGGGTCTGCATGCCGGCCATCGCGTAAATCTGGCCGCCCAATTGCGGGATGAAGAAGGAGTTCATCGCCGCGTCGGAAGTGATCTTGAAATTCACCGGCACATTGCTGGGGAAGGCCAGCTCGTTGATCGTGGCGATCTGCTGTTCCGGGTAGATGAACAACCATTTCCAGTTCAACGCCACCACCTGCACCTCGATCGGCTTCTGATCCGAATCCAGCGGGCGGTACGGGTCCAGCTTGTGGGTGGTTTCCCAGGTGAGCACGGCAAGGAAGGCGATGATGATGCAGGGAATCAGCCAGACCACCAGCTCGATCTTGGTCGAGTGCGACCATTTGGGCTCGTAGACGGCGTCCTTGTTGCTGGCTCGGTACTTCCAGGCGAAGAACAGGGTCATCACGATCACCGGGATGACCACCAGCAGCATCAGCGCGGTTGCCGTGATGATCAGGGACTTCTGCTCCGCCGCCACCGGGCCCTTGGGGTCAAGGATTCCGCCTTGACACCCGGCAAGCAGCAACGCCGAAGCAATAGCAAGTCCCCGCCACAGGCGTGAGGGTCTTTGGTTTCTCATCATTTACGACTTTACGGGTTGAACATTCTTGTTATCTCGCCCGGGCGCTACGGCTGCGCGCCATCGGCCCCGGCGGCGGTAATCCAGGCCCGGCTCATGACCGGACGGCAACAGCGAGCCCTTGCGCGGCCGACGGCCATGCAAATGCTATCGTCATAATAAAAAACAATGCGGAACTCGCAGCGCGAGCTGATCAAAATCGAAAGGTCGGTATGATCAATCGACAGGGGCGACGTGAATCGCTCCAAGTGGATGACGCGACAGGAGAGCGGCGACAGCCGGCTTTCTCCTGCTGGGACATCACAACGCTGACAGCCGGCGAACCCTCGGGCGGAGACGCGTCTTCCAGCGGGCAAGCAGCCCTGGACGGCGCAGAAAGCGGCGGGAGCATCCCGGTTGTGAAGCCAGGCGGCGCTATTAAAAACAGTTCGCCCCCAACTTTCAAGGGCAAATTTGATCCAGGTTAATGGCCGCCCGCAGGGCAAAACCAGATCACTTGTTACAGATCAATGACGAAAATAACGCCCAAGCTCAGACATGGCGTGATCTAGAACGAAAGCATGAAGTAAATACTCGAACATATACACAGTTTCAAACTGTTACAAAAAAGCAGGAACTCCACCTTTTGCTGTGCACAAAAACAACGCGATTCAATACAAATCGCAACAAAAACATAAACCAAACCGTATGGATTGACAGCCGCGGGAAAAGCCTTTCCCGCGTGCTTCAGGACTCAGGCAGGCATAGTAAGGCATTGCGCAGAAACTCTTCGAAGCTGCGGCTTTCCACCAGCCGGACGCCGGCGCGCTGGCGCATGAAGGAAACGAACAGTTCGTAGATCGCCATCGCCTCCTCGTACTCGGTCTTGCTGATCGCCAGCAGAAAAATCACCCGCGCCACGCTGCCCTCGCCCCAGGCTACGCCGTGCGGCGCGATGATGGTGCACACCGTGGTTTTGCGCGCCAGCAGACCCAGCGAGTGCGGCAAGGCGATGCCGTCGCCCAGCATGGTGCTGAGAATCTCCTCGCGCTCGCGCACCGAAGGCAGGAAATCGGCGTCGACATAGCCCTCCTCGCGCAACTGCCCGCAAACACGCTCGAACAAGGCCTGCTGGCTCAGTCCCGCTTCCGCCACCCAGAAATGCTTGGCGGAAAAATAGCGTTCCAACATATAAGGCCGGGTACGGTCCACCGCCACCAGCCGCGCCAATTGCTCCAACTGGTAATCCGATGGAAACGGCGACAGCAGCGCCACGGGCTTGCGCTTGTCTTCCAAGCGCACCGTGGACACCACGAAATCCGCGCTCACATGCTCCAGCGCCTCGTATTCCTGACAGGACAAGGAGGCGCACACCTCCAACTGCGGGAAACGGCGCCGCAACACCGCCTCCAACGTGCGCAGCGTGGCGTTGCCGCCGTCGCACACCAGCAGGGCCTGCGGCCGGCGCAGATAGCCGATCTGGTAATGGCGCTCCAGCCCCACGCCGATGTGCAGCACCAGATAGCCGATCTCATTTTCCGAGATCCGGTACGGCGAGTGCTTGGCCCAGCTAGACACCGCCGCCAGCGTGAAGTCGTAGGCCAGCGCGTAATGCTGCTTGATGTCGGCCAACACCGGATTGGGCAGATTAATCTGGTAACGCACCCGGGTGATCATGGTTTTAACGTGGGTGATCAGGTCCTCTCGCAATTGCCGGTCAGCGCGCAGATCGTAACGGTAATGGCGGTTGATATAGTCGAGGATGTAGCAGACCAAGGCGTCGGCGTCGTCGGCGTTGATCGCGCTGGGCAACATGCCGGTCAGGCTGCGCGCGGCAATGTTGACGCAGAGAAAGGCCCGCTCGGCGGCGGCGATTTCCACTCCGCTCATGCGCCTCAGCAGGCCGACGATATGCGTGGCGGCCTGATCCACCGCCGGCAGCGTCTCCTCGCCGCAGAAGTCCTGCAGCGGAAAACCGTCGACGATGCGCTTGGCCGCCACCGCGCAATAAAAGGTCAGAAACTGAGCGCCATCGTCGCTGAGACGGACGCCGGCGCGGCTCAAACAGCCCGGCAGGCCAGCCCGCACCGTCGCCAGCGCGTCGGCCAGCACCGGGTCCGCGCTCAACAGCGGGTGGTCCGGCCGCTCCGCCGCCAGTTGCGCCAATAGATCGCTAAGGCAGACGCGGATGGAGGATTCCGCGCCCAGCAGCTTCATGCCGTAGTGCGGCTTGGCCTCTATGCTCAGACCGTAAGCGGCCAGACGCTCGCGCACCTCGGCCATGTCCGCCTGCAAGGTGGCGCGGCTCACACACCAGGCGTCGGCCAGATCTTGCAGCTTCAAGGCGTAGGCGGAGCCTAGAAATTGAGCCAGCAGGTAGTGCACCCGCTCGCCGGCCTGTCGCGGGATGGCGCGGCCGGAACCGGCCTGCGGCCGCACCCGCTGGAAGCGTTCCGGGTCGTCGGCCTGCAGCCGGTAGCCCTCGCCGCGCTTGAGCACGAAGCGCGCGCCGTGCTCGGCCAGAATGGCGTTGAGCGCGTCGATGTCGTTGCGCACGGTGCGGGTGGACACCGCCAGCCGACGCGCCAGTTCTTCCTGCGGCAGCGCTTCCGCCTGCAGGGCGGCAAAGGCCTGGGCCAGCCGTTGATAGGGGAATTTGACCATGAGCCTCTTTCTTGAACCCATCCGCGCCCGGCTTCCCCGGGCGCGTCTACAACAAGGCTTTCACCATCGACAGCAGCCGTTCAACATCGCCCGGCCGGGTTTCGCCATTCGCGTCGATGATGGAGCTGTACACATGCGGAATCACCTTGGGCACGCCGGCCTCCAGCGCCAGGCGGACGATCTCGCTGAAGTTCTCCAGCGAGATGCCGCCGGTGGGCTCCAGCCAGAAATCATGGCGCGCGCAGGCTTCCGCCACCGCCAGGTACTCGTCGCGGCAGTCTAGTCCTCCCATGGGAAAGTACTTGATCGAACTGCCGCCCATATCCTTGAGCATGGCGATGGCGGTGTCCACCGGCGCCGCGCAAACGGGCGATTCTGCGCTGAGCGGACCGGTGGACACCTTCACCAGGCCAGGAATGCCGCTGGGCGAAACCAGGCCGTTGACCACGGTACGCGCCTGGCCCAGCAGCGCGCGGCTGGCGCCGACGCCGGTGAACACCTGATTGACGTGCTGCGGCTGCACTTGGCCGGCAATGGCGCTGACCATGTCCGACTGGCGCGGATCGCCGGCGCCCAGCCCCACCGACAAGGCGTTGTCGATCAAGGCCGCGTATTCGCGCATGTCGGCAACCGCGCTGTCCACATCGGCGTAGTTCTTCGACAAGACTCCCACCAATACGTGTCCTTCCGCCGCCTGGTGGATATCTCTGGCATTGTGCTTGCTTCCCGCCAACACATTCAAGCAAACGCGGCCTTGATAAAAATTGGGTTCCAGTTTCATGCTTGTTCTCCCGTCAGCAAGCGGCGGATGCGCGCGCTGATCTGTTCCAGCTGGGCGGCGTCCACGCTGCGCGCGTCCACTTCCAGCTTGCCCTCGTTAGCCCGGTATTCCCGGAAATAAATGGCGATGTCGCCCTGTTTCAGCGCGGCGGCCGCGGCGGCAGCGCTGAGGCCGGACGCGGCGGCGTCAAAAGCGATCTCGGCGCGAGCGATGTCGCGGCCGGCGGCGTCCCAGACCAGCCGCGCGCTCACGCCGGCCAGTTGGTTCAGGCCGGCGATGAAGGGCTGCAGCCGTTCCGCCATGGCCGCTCCGCTTTCCTTGTCCTGTTTGAGATAGCGTTCGATCGCGCAGGTCAGGCCCAGGATGCCCTCCTTGCCCACCTTCATCGCCCGGCCTATGCCCTGGCTTTGCAGCTTGACCCATTCCACATACTGGCGGCGGCCCAGCACCAGGCCGCTGGTCGGCCCCTCAATCGCCTTTGCGCCGCTGTAGATCACCAGGTCGGCCCCTTGCAGGTAGTGGGCGCGCAAATCCTCCTCCGCCGCCGCATCGACGATCAGCGGCACATGGCGGCGGCGCGCCACCTCGGCGGCCTCGGCCACGCTGAGCACGCTTTTCTGCAAGGCGTGATGCGACTTGATGTACAGAATGGCGGCCGTGTCGGGCCCCACCGCGGCCTCAAGCTGCGCGGCCGAACACTCATTGCCCCAGCCGGCTTCCACCACCCGACCGCCGCCCAGTGCCACCATGGTGCCGACCGGCGCGCCGAAATTGACGTTGTGCCCTTTGGGCAGCACGATTTCACGCGGCCCGTTGACTGCCTGCGCGTGCAGGTTCACCAGCAGGCGCGGATCATCGCGGACAATGACCGCGGCCACCGACTGAGCAATGCCGGCGGAAGCGCAGGACACCACGGTGGCGGCCTCCACCTCCAGCAAGCGGGCGATGTAGTCGCCGGTTTTGTCGACCAAATCCTTCATCTCGAAATACTGGCCCAGGCCCTGCGCCACCGCGGCAGTCACCTCCGGCGCAGGCGTGGATACGCCAAGCATGGTCATGCGGCCGGAGGCGTTGATCACCGGTCGCAGCTGGTACCGTTCATAGATTGAAGACATGGCAAGCCTTTCCTTGTTCGGTGGGCAGCAAAACGCCGCCCGCCACCGCCGCCAGCGGCACCAGGTTACGCACGCAAGTCAGCGTGTCGCCGTCGCTGTCGCTCAGCGGCCGCGGCGCGGTTTCGATGTCGAAAATGGTGAGATCGGCGTCCGCGCCGACTTCCAGCCGCCCTTTGCCGCTGAGCCGCAGCGCCTCTGCCGGCCGCCGGGTCACGCAGTCCAGCACCCGATCCAGCGGCATGCCCAGGCTCAGGAATTTGGACATCACCGCCGCCAAGCCGAATACCGGCCCGCTGACGCGGTTGCGGCAATAGATGTCCGAGCTGATGGTGTCCGGGTACACGCCCAGCGCCATGGCTTCGCGCGCCACGCGGAAACTGAAGCTGGCGCTGCCGTGGCCGACATCCAACAACACGCCGCGCTCGATCGCGGCCCGCACCGAGGCGCGCAGCGCGCCGGCGGCGTCCAGGATGCGGTTGGGCTTGCCGTTGAAACAATGGGTGACGATATCGCCCGGCTCCAGCCATTCTGCGATCTCGTCCAGCGACGGCGGAGTATTGCCGATGTGCACCATCAGCGGCAGCGGCCCAAAGCGGCGCTGGATCTCCTTGGCCCGCGCCAGCGGCGCGATCCCGTTGGCGCCGACCACGCTGCCGCTCAGCCGAGCCTTGATGCCGACGATGAAATCGCGATGAGCGCGGATCGCCGCGCCCGCCAACGCCACGTCGACATCGTCTAGATTGGCCAACTCATGCTGAGTGGCGAGGCCGATGCGCGAAATATTCAACAGCGCGCGCACATCGGTGCGGCAGCCGCCGGCCAACTCGCGGAAAGCGGCGACATCGTCGGCTCCGACGCTCCCCGCGTCCACTACCGTGGTGACGCCGCCGGCCACGCCCACCTGGTCCGGCTCATCGTGGTAAATCGGCGAAGCCGGGTTGCAATGCACATGGCCGTCTATCCAGCCGGCGCTGAGCCGCCAACGGCCATCCAGCCGCACCGTGCGCCGGGCCGGTCCTTCCTGGCGCCCCAGCCCGGCGATCTTGCCGTGGCGGACGGCGACGTCCAGCACCGAGCCATCGGCCAGCAAGGCATCCTTGATCAGCAAGTCATCCATCAGCGCCTCCTCAGGCAATCGCCACCGGGAACAGCGTGCCCAGCAGCATCGCGCCGAGGATGGCGCCGCCGGTGATGGGTTTGCCCCACAGATAGAAGACCAGCGCGCCCAGCAGCGAGCCCACGCCAATGGGAATGGACGCCGCCATCGCCGACAAGATGATCAAGGGACCGAGAAAGCGGCCAGAGGAGTTGCCGGCGCCCATCATCACGTCGGCGCCGTAAGTGGAATTGCCCTGATTGATGGTGAATTTGCGCGCAAAGACAATCACCGCGCCTATCAGCAGGCCGATGACCAGGCCGGTGGCCAGCGCCGCGCCGAAGTTTTCCACCGGAAACAGAATCCCCGCGCCGAGGAACATGGCCGGAATGCCGAGGCCGACGCCGGTCATGATGGCCCCGCCTATGTCCAGAATGCCCACCAGCGAGCCTTCTATCACCCGGGCAAAGAGGAAGCTGGCGCCGAAGGCCGCCACCGCGCCGTAAACGCCGGTATCCATGCCCGCTCTCAGCATCGAGACGAAAGCCACCTCGTTGAAAGCGCCGATGCCGTAGACGTAATACATATGTGTGCCGGCAAAGACGCCGGCGGACAACAGCCCCACCAAGAGCGGGAAAGACCAATCCGCCAACCAGAAACCAGCGTTGTGTTGTTGCTCAGTCATTACGTTCTCCTTACGAACCTGTTTACGATCTGCTGCGCTGCGGCGATACGGCGTTGAAAACCGCTTCGAAATGCTCATGCACCATGTGTACATTCCGCTTTCTCAGCGGTTTTCGCCTTGTCTCGCCCTTGCTCGCTAGATCGTAAATACGTTCTTAGCGCTCAAGCGCCGCGCACGGCGGCGTGCAGCAGTTCCAACCAGGACGGGGCGTTCAAGTGGAAGCTGCTGAGCAACTTCAGATCAAAGCCGCGGAAGAAGGCGCTGAGCGCGAACAAGGCCACGATAGCCGCCATCATCAACTTGGTGATCTTGTTCCAGCCGCCCTCGTCCACTCCCTTGCCGATCAGAATGCCCAGCACCAGGCCCGGCACGGCATTGCCCATGATCAACTGGGCCAGACCGCCAAACACCGTGCCCCACAAACCGGAGCGACGGCCCGCCTCAATCGCCGCCAGCCAGAAAATCACCGGCATCACGGTATTGACCAGCAGATTGGCCGCGGGCACCAAGACCTTGACCGCTGTGATTTGCAGCGAAGCCGGCACCGCCGAAGCGGTGGTGTTCAGGAAGGCCACCAGCAGCATGCCTATCACCCCGCACACCAAGGCCATCTTGCGCGGGTTGTGCAGGGTCTCCGCCAGGTTGCGGTTGCGCGCCAGCAGCGCCGCCGCCCCCCAGTGCGGGATCACCCGGTGATCGATGTCCTGAGTGAAAGCGCCGGCCGCCACCGACGAGGCCCAGGCGTTGAAGAAAAAGCCCAGGCCGAAGGAAAAATGCGAGGCCGGATCGCCCTCGCAGGAATTGAGTTCGCCCAGGGTGCGAAAGGCGCCCATGCCTTGGGACGTTGGCGCATGGAACATGCGGGCCGCGCCGGCGCCCACCGCAACCCCGACCAAACCGCCGATCAACAGCGACTTGAGAAGAATGATCAGAAGCATGGCTTCCTCCTCTGGTATGAAACGACAGCCAGCGCCTAAGCTTGGCGCACAGTGAACGGCACGGCCTCGATATCCAGTACGGTCACGCTGACCTCCACCTCCAACGTGACGGCATAGCTGAGCCGGTCCCGCGGCAGAAAGAAGAACAAAAAGCGCTCGCGACGGCGGACTTCCTCCGCCGCGACCACCGCCACCCGCAGGGGCTCAATGCGCAGCAGCACCTGATGGCCGGCCGCCGTCACCGCGCGCTGCACGCCGGACAAGGCATCGGCGCAAGCCTGAGCCTTGCTGTCGCCGCGGCCGCTGACCGTCACGCTGGATTCGAAACGCCTTTGCATCGCTCAGCCGCCGTATTTCTTCAAATAGGCGGCCACCAGCCGCTGCCCCAGCTCTTCCTTGTCCATGAAACCGAACCCGAGCACGGTGTAGCCCTCCTCGATCGCGGTCACGCCCTCCTCCACCGAACGCATGCCGTATTTGGCCTTGTAGCCGTACTTGGTCTGCGCGGTGATGGCGCCGGCGCCGCCGCTGCCGCAGAAGGAAATCCCCAGCTGCGCGCCCTCCGCCTGCATCACGTCGCCTAATTTCATGTCCGCGGCCATGCCCGGAACCACCACCGCGCGCGCGCCGGCGGCTTCCGCCCCCGCGCCCACTTTCTGTCCCTTGCCCAGGCGGTCGCCAATCACTACGGTTATCTGCGTCATGGTCTTCTCCTCTATCTCTCTAGCTTTGCACGGCGGACTTCAGGCCTTGTTCTTGGCCATCTCGAAATGAATGGACAGCAGCAGCGCTTCTTCTTCCGGCAGGTTGCCGAATAAGGCCACCACCGCGGCGGACAAACGCCGCGTAGTGTCCGAGATCTCGTCGAACAGGCTCTTGTCGAAATCCGGCAGGCCCTCGCCGGTCAAGGAACGGCGCGCCATCGCCAGCACATGCGAATCCAGCTTCTGCTGCTGAACCTCGGTCAAATATTTGCCGGCCGCGTCCAGCAAGGCGGGAACCTGCCCCAAAACCTGGTCCGCCAGACGACGGATAGCGGCCTGGTCGACAGCGATGGGACGGACTTGATCGTTCATGGGGTTTCCTTTGCAAAACGGTTGGCGATGTCGAGAAACTGTAATCAAGCCGCCGCCAACTGTGGACCGGTGGATTTTCCGCTTCGAAACGGAAATCGCCTGCTCGCCGGACCGGAACAACACCGTCCTGACCGTGCTTGCAGTTGAAGCGCGCGGCGGCTCGGGCGATACTTCGCGGATTGACCACTGAATAGATGGATGCAAGGCATGACTCACCGCATCGTGTTTGTAGAAGACGACGCCGACCTGGCCGAGCTGATCAGCGACTTCCTGTCCCGTCATGAAATGGACGTGGTTGTGGAGCCGCGCGGCGACGCCGCGCTGGACACCATAGCCCGCGAAGCGCCGGATCTGGTGCTGCTGGACATCATGTTGCCCGGCAAGGACGGTCTCTCCATCTGCCGCGAGCTGCGCCCCAAGTTTGACGGCCCCATCATCATGCTGACCTCGCTGGACAGCGATATGAACCAGATTCTGGGCTTGGAACTGGGCGCCAACGACTACATTCTGAAAACCACGCCGCCCTCGGTGCTGGTAGCGCGGCTGCGCGCCCAATTGCGCAACCTGCGCCCCGCTCCGGCCAACGCCGACGCCGCCGCGCCCAAGCCGGGCACCCGGAAAGTGGTGTTCGGTCAGTTGGCCATAGACCCGATCAGCCGCGACGTGACGCTGGCCAACGAAAAGATTCCGTTGTCCACCTCGGACTTCGATCTGCTGTGGTTGCTGGCCAGCCACGCCGGCGAAACCCTGAACCGAGATATCCTGCTCAAGGAAATGCGCGGCGTCAGCTACGACGGACTGGACCGCAGCATAGATGTGGCCATCTCGCGGCTGCGTAAAAAACTGGGCGACAACCCCAGCGAGCCGTTCCGCATCAAGACCGTGCGCAACCGCGGCTATCTGTTCTCCTTGTCCGGTTGGGAGTAAGCGCGCATGCGCCGATTGTTCATCCAGTTCTACCTGCTGCTGATGACCTGTTTCCTAGTGGCAGTGGTCTTGGTGGGCGCGGTCTACAAACAGGCGGTGGACGATGTGGGCGAGCGCTATCTGTCCGACCTGCTGCGTACCACGCTGTCGCTGATCGAGGCCGATTTGCGCGGCGTGCCGGAAGACCGCTGGAGCGAAACGCTGGCCAACTCCGATCACGGCTTCACCTTCCGCGTCAAAGTGGAAAAGATGAGCAGCTATCTGCTGGATGACGAATCCAAGCAGGCGCTGGACCGCGGCGAAATCGTGATGCTGGAAGACAAATACGTATTCCTGCAAAAACTGGAGGACAGCAACTACCTGTTGGTGGCCGGCCCGCTGCGCTATCTCTTTTTCCTGCATCAGCTCAAATGGTTCGACTACGCCCTGCTGGGCTTCATCGGCCTGTCGCTGGCGATCCCGGTTTTCCTGTGGATGCGTCCGCACTGGCGCGATCTGGTGGCTCTGGAACAAACCGCCGGCAAGCTGGCCAGCGGCAACCTTTCCGCCCGCGTCGACCTGCCGCCGCGCTCTGGCGTCAGCCAGTTGGGCGTCGCCTTCAACCACATGGCCGACAATATCGCCGCGCTGATCAACAGCAAGAAAACGCTAACCAACGCCGTGGCCCATGAGCTGCGCACGCCGCTGGCGCGGCTGCGCTACCGGATGGCGCTGCTGGAAGGAGACGAAAGCAGCCCGGAGCGGCAGGCGATCGAACGCGACTTGTCCGCCATCGACAAACTCGTGGAAGAATTGCTGCTGCACGCGCGGCTGGACCGGCCTGAAGCGCCTCTTAAGCTCAGCACCTTCGACGCCATTCCCTGGGCCAAGGACCGCATCGCCGGCCAAGCCGCATTGACGCAGGACATTCAGTGGCTGGAGCCTGCCGGCGCCAGCCTGGCCATCACCGCCGACGAACACCTGCTGACCCGGGTGCTGGACAACTTCCTGTCCAACGCCCGCCGCCACGCCAACCACCTGGTGCAAACCAGCATCATCGTCGAGCAGCGCCACTGCATCATCATGGTGGACGACGACGGCCCCGGCATTCCCGAACAAGACCGCAGCCGAGTATTCGACGCCTTCGTGCGGCTGGACGAAAGCCGCGGCCGCAAAACCGGCGGCCATGGTCTGGGCCTGGCCATCGTCGCCGGCATCGCCCGCGCCCACCGAGGCGAAGTCAAAGTGGAAAGCTCGCCGCTGGGCGGCGCGCGCTTTCTGTTCCGCTGGCCGATCTGAACCCCGCCGCCGCCGAATATGTACATTCCGTAACATTGGGATACACAGAGAGCATAGACTCAGCCCCTTGTCATGGTTAGCATTTCGGCCTGAAAAGGATTATGTGTCCACTTTCATACCAATCCAAGAAACTTAGGAGTTTCACAAATGAAAAAGCTGGCTCTGCTTGCTCTGACCGCTGCTTTCAGCCTGGTGTCCGTTAACGGCTTCGCCGCTGAAAAAGCTGCTGCTTCCGCTCCGGTTGCGATCCACAAGGCTAAAAAAGCCGAGAAAAAAGTAGCGAAGAAAGAAGCTTCCGCTGCTCAAAAAGCTCAGGCCGCCAAAGCCGAAGCTTCTGCTCCGAAGGCTAAAAAAGCCAAGAAGCACGTAGCTAAGAAAGAAGCTTCCGCCGCTCAGAAAGCTCAAGCCGCCAAAGCTGAAGCTTCCGCTCCGAAAGCTAAAAAAGCCAAGAAGCACGTAGCTAAGAAAGAAGCTTCCGCTGCTCAGAAAGCTCAAGCCGCTAAAGCCGACGCTTCCGCTCCGAAAGCTAAAAAAGCCAAGAAGCACGTAGCTAAGAAAGAAGCTTCCGCCGCTCAGAAAGCCCAAGCCGCTAAAGCCGACGCTTCCGCTCCGGCCAAAAAAGCCGCTAAAAAGCACAAAAAGCACGCTGCCAAGAAAGAAGCTTCCGCTGCTCAGAAAGCCCAGGCCGCTAAAGCCGACGCTTCCGCTCCGGCCAAAAAAGCCGCTAAAAAGCACAAAAAGCACGCTGCTAAGAAAGAAGCTTCCGCTGCTCAAAAAGCCCAGGCCGCTAAAGCCGACGCTTCCGCTCCGGCCAAAAAAGCCGCTAAAAAGCACAAAAAGCACGTAGCTAAAAAAGAAGCTTCCGCTGCTCAGAAAGCCCAAGCTGCTAAGAAAGAAGCTTCCGCCCCGGCCAAGAAAGCCGAGAAGAAAGATTCCAAAAAAGCCGCTCAGAAAGCCCAAGCCGCTAAGAAAGAAGCTTCCGCTCCGGCCAAGAAAGCCGAGAAGAAAGCTTCCAAAAAAGCTGCTTCCGCTGCCAAGTAATCAGGCGGCAAGCATTGCCGGCACCTCCGGCAATCGCACATAATTCGGGGCGCTTCGGCGCCCCGTTTTCATTTGCAAGGCCACACTCGATGAAACTCCCCCTGCTTGTCCTCAGCCTGCTGCTGGCTCCGCTGGCTTCCGCCGCCCCCAAGATCTCCGCGGAACACAAAATCCTGTTCTTCGGCCAGGACGACCGCGTTCGCACCCGCCCCGACCATCAACCCTGGCTTGCAGTAGGGCAATTGCAAACTCGTTCGCGCACCATTTGCACCGGCGCGCTGGTGGCCCGCGACGTGGTGCTGACCGCAGGGCATTGCTTTGTTGACGAGAAAGGCCGGTTCGACCCAGCCGTCAGCTTCACCGTCGGCCTGTGGGGCGACGAATACACCGCCCGCAGCAAAATCCTGGAAGTTCAGGTGGACAAGAGCTTCCTCAAAGGCCTGGACCGCCGGGCGGACGGGCTCTACATCCCCCCGCGCATCGCGCCGCGCGACTTCGCCTTCGTGCGCCTGGCCGCCCCGCTGGGCGATACCCAGGGCGTATTGCCGGTCTTCAGCGGCAACGCCAAACAGTTGCGCGAACTGCTGAATCAGCAAAGTTGGACGCTGACCCAAGGCGGCTACCCCATCGACGATCAAAAGCACCTGCTGGTGCATAACGCCTGCAAAGCCACCAAACTGCGCCCCGACGGTCGGCTGACGCACCGCTGCGACACCCTGGAGGGCAATAGCGGCTCGCCTGTGTTCGTGATGGGGCCGGGACAGCCCGTGATCGTCGCGGTGCAAAGCTCCGCCCCCGTCGCCGCGCGACGCAAACAAGAAGACAATATGAGCGTCAGCGCGCCGATGTTCTACGATGCGCTGCAGCAGTTCATTCGCAAGAGCGCCAAGCCATGAAAAAAGCCCCGTTTCCGGGGCTTTTTTATTGAACTGGGCTCGACTCACTCCGCCAGCGCCTGGCGCTGCAGCGCCACCAGCTCGCGGATACCGGAACGGGCCAAGCCCAACATCGCCTGCAGCTCTTGATCGCCAAACGGCTCGCCTTCAGCCGTGCCCTGCACTTCAACAAAACGGCCGTCGCCGGTCATCACCACATTCATATCGGTGTCGCAGTTGGAGTCTTCCGCGTAATCCAGATCCAAGACCGGCACGCCCTGGTACAAGCCGACCGAAATCGCGGCCACCTGGTCGCGCAGCGGATTCTCGCTCAGCTTGCCCTCGCGCAGCAGCAGGCCGATCGCATCGGCCAAAGCCACATAAGCGCCGGTAATGCTGGCGGTGCGGGTGCCGCCGTCGGCCTGGATCACATCGCAATCAATCTGGATCTGGCGCTCGCCCAGCTTCTCCAGGTCCACCACCGCGCGCAGCGAACGACCGATCAGGCGCTGGATCTCCTGAGTGCGGCCGGACTGCTTGCCGGCGGAAGACTCTCGCCGCATGCGGGAGCCCGTGGAACGCGGCAGCATGCCGTACTCGGCCGTTACCCAGCCGCGGCCCTTGCCCTTCAGGAAGCCCGGCACGCCGTCGTCCACGCTGGCGGTGCAAATCACCTTGGTATCGCCAAACTCAATCAACACCGAGCCTTCGGCATGCTTGAGGTAATGGCGGCTGATCCGCACCGTGCGCAAAGCATCGGCGGAGCGTTGGGAAGGTCGCATCATGTCATCGTCCAGAACGGGAAATGCCGACGATTATAACAGTCGTCGCAGCCGGCGCAGGCGCTCAGTCGTGCTTGCCCGCTACCCGGCTGGCCAGAATCTCCTGATGCATGGTTTCCAGGTTGGAATCCAGAATCATCCGTCCCAGCTGACGCGGCGTCGCCTTCTCGGTGTCCAGCACGTCCTCGCGCTCGCCGTAGTCCTGCGCCTCGTCCAGCAAGGTCACCGCCGCCGCGGACAAATTGTCTCCTCCCGCGCCGGCGCGGCGTTCCGCCACGTTCATCAACGCCGGCAACACTTGGCTGACATTGCGGCGGACAAACACCTTTTCCAGTTCGGGGTCCATGACTTGCGACCACAGGCCATCTGAACACAGCAGGATGGAGCACCCCGCGCCCACGCTCTGTTTCTCGCCGACATCGATGTCCGGATCGCTGGCCGCCCCCAGACAGTTGTAAATCTTGTGGCGTTCCGGATGCACCTTGGCGGCATCCTCGCTCAACTGGCCCTGATCGATCAGGCGTTGCACCTGAGAATGGTCGCGTGAACGCAGCCGCAGCCCCTTGTCATCCAGCAGATAGAGCCGGGAATCGCCTACATGACACCAATACAACTGACCCTGCTGGATGATGGCGGCCACCACCGTGGTACTTGGCACCTCAGGCAGCCTATGATCTGCGGCGTAGTCGAGGATGACCTGATGCGCGGTGCTCACCGCGTTGACCAGAAAACGGTTGGGATGCGTCAAAAGCGGCGTGGCTTGCTGATAGAACAACTCGCTGAGCAGGTCCACCGTGATCTGCGCCGCCACCTCTCCACGCAAATGCCCGCCCATGCCGTCCGCCACCACCAGCATCACGGCGTCGCGAGAATGCGCAATCACCAACCGGTCCTGGTTATACGCCCGCCCGCCGATTCGGCTTTCCTGATAAATGGATAGTTTCATGCCGATCCCCTCATCATGAGCGTCCGCCAGTCAGATTTTTTATCCATCCCACCCACTTGCTGCCCGCCAACTCTTCCGGCTGACTGTACTCCTCAGCCATCAGACGCTTTTGCAGCTCCGGCACCGTGGCCGGCCTCTCTTCCGGAGACAGCGCCAGGCACTGGTCGGTCAACTCCAGCAACTCGCGGGAATACAAATGACGAAACGCCTTGCTCGCCGGCGTCAGCCTGTCGCTTTCCTTGCGTTCCTTGGAAATCTGCGGCGTACCGCCGCCTATGCAGGCGTAAAGACAGGCCCCCAAGGCGTAGATGTCGGTCCAGGGCCCAAGCGGCGCGTCTTTCTCATACTGCTCGGGCGCGGCGAAACCGGGGGTGTACATCGAGGCGAAATGTTTGTCGCGGCGAGACAGCGTCTGCCTGGCCGCGCCGAAATCCAGCAATAGCGGCGCGCCGTTGCGGCGCACATAGATATTGGCCGGCTTGATGTCCAGGTGCAGCAAACGCTGCAGATGAACTTCGCGCAGCCCGGACAACAGCGCGGCGAACCATTTGCGCAAGCGTCGTTCCTCCAGCCGGCCACCAGCGAGTTCCAGCTCGCGCACCAGCGAACGGCCGTCCGCGTATTCCATCACCATATAAACCGTCTGATTAGCGCGGAAGAAATTAATCACGCGCACCACGGTGGGGTGGGAAATGCCGGAGAGAATCCGCCCTTCCTCAAAGAAACACTTCAAGCCCAGGTTGAAAGCCTCCCGATCCAGTTCGTGCGGCACCGTCACGTGGCCATCCTCGTCCCGCAGCGCCAAATTGCGCGGCAGGTACTCTTTGATCGCGAACTTATTGTCCTGATCGTCCAAGGCCAGATAGACCACGCTGAAGCCGCCCACTGAGAGTTGGCGGACAATCGTGTACTCCCCCAGCCGGGAGCCGGCCGGCAGGGCTGTCTGCTGGTTCGATTGAGTCATGGGATGTCAGTTGTTATAGTGTCCACAGGCCTTGGATTGAGCTTAGCAAAGCAATTCGGGCCCAGCCTTGAGAATGTAAACAATCCGCTCATCTAAGGGGGTGTCTGATGATTTTAAGTATGACAGGCTTTGCCGCAACCAGCAGGGAATTTCCCGGCGGCTTGCTTAGCCTAGAAATTCGCTCGGTCAACCACCGCTACCTTGATCTGCAAATGCGTTTGCCGGAAGAGCTGCGCGTGATCGAACCGCAACTGCGCGAACTGATTTCCGCCAAAGTCAGCCGCGGCAAGCTGGAATGCCGCGTCGGCATCAATCAGGTGGACAGCGCCGTGCCGACGCTGGAACTGAACCAGAGCGTTCTGCAGCGCCTGATCGAAGTCTCCCAGCAGGTGCGTGAGCAGGCGGGGGAAAACCGCGGCCTGTCCGTGGGCGAACTGATGCGCTGGCCCGGCGTGATGAAAACCAACGAACTGGCGCCGGAAGTGCTGCAACAACTGTGCACGGAAAGCCTGACCGTGGCCTTGAAGGACTTCAACGCCTCGCGTAGCCGCGAAGGCGAAAAGCTCAAGGTGGTGCTGGAGGAGCGCATCGCCGGCATGGAAGCCATCGTCGTCGCCATCAAACCCAAGCTGCCGGCCATTCTGGACGCTCATATGTCCAAACTGTCCAGCCGCCTGCAAGAAGCGCTGGGCAATATCGACGAAGACCGGCTGAAGCAGGAATTCGCGCTGTTCGCGCAGAAGATAGACGTAGACGAAGAACTGGCCCGCCTCAGCACCCATCTGAGCGAAGTGCGCCGCATCCTGAAGGCCGGCGGCCAATCCGGCAAGCGCCTGGACTTCCTGATGCAGGAACTGAACCGCGAAGCCAACACCCTTGGGTCCAAATCGGTATCCACCGAAACCACCCAAGCCTCGGTGGAGCTGAAAGTCCTGATCGAACAGATGCGCGAGCAGATCCAGAATATCGAGTAAGCACGGCACCGGCGGCCAAAGCCGCCGCGGCAAGCGTTCCTAGACCTTAGGGAAAGACCAAGACATGACCAAAGCAGAACTGATCGCGGCATTGGCGGAAACATCCGGCCTGAGCAAGGCCGACGTGCTCCGCGTATTGGGCGCTTTTGACGAAGTGCTGCAAAACGCGTTGGCCAAGGGCGATGAAATCACCACCGTGGTGGGTAAATACAAAGTCAAGGAAAGCGCCGCGCGAACCGGCCGCAACCCCAAGACCGGCGAAACCATCGAGATCGCCGCCAAGCGTAAAGTGGTGTTTCTGCCCAGCAAGCAGTTGAAGGACAAAGTCGCCTGAAGCGTTCTCAGCTCTCACCGCTGTTCGAAAACGGCGAGGCTGAGCCTCGCCGTTTTATTAAGCACCTGTTCCCGATCTGCCGCGCTGCGTCGATACGGCGAAAACAAGCTCAAAACGCTCATGTCCCCCTCGACCATTCCGCTTTTTTGCTTGTTTTCGCCTTGTCTCGCTCGTGCTCGCGAGATCGGGAACAGACTCTTTTCCGCCGGCTCAGTTCTGCCGCCAGATCAGCCTGGCGATCGCCGACGAATCCAACTCGCCCTCGCCCTCGGCCACGAGCTGATCGATCAGGCCCGATACCCGTTCGGCTTCCGGCAAACGGATGCCCTGCTCGCGCGCCGTCTCCAGCACGATGCGCATGTCCTTGGCGTGCAACTTAGCCTTGAAGCCTGGCGCGTAATTGTCATCTATCATCCGCTGGCCGTGGATATCTAGCACTTTGCTCTGCGCAAAACCGCCCAGCAAGGCCGCTCGTACCGGCGCGGGATCAACATTGCAGGCCTGGGCCAGCTTCATGATTTCCGCCACCGCGGCAACCCCGACGCCGACCGCGATCTGATTGCAGGCCTTGGCCACCTGACCGGCGCCGCTGGCGCCGATATGGGTGATGGTTTGCCCCATGGCCTGCAAGGCCGGCCGCGCCCGCTCCAAGGCTTCCGCCTTGCCGCCAACCATGATGGTCAGCGTGCCGTTGACAGCGCCCACCTCGCCTCCGGAAACCGGGCAGTCCAGGAAGTCCACGCCGAAAGACGCCAACTTTTCCGCAATGCGGCGCGCGCCATTGGGTGCGATGGTGCTCATATCGGCGCATACCAGGCCCGCGCCGGCTCCGTGAACCGCGCCTTCCTCGCCCAGCAACACCTGCTCAACATCCGCGGTATCCGACACATTGGTGATCAACAGCTCAACCTGGCCTGCCAGCGCGGCCGGGCTGGCCGCCCAACTGGCACCGGCCTGCAACACATCCTCCGCCCGTTCGCGGCTGCGCGCCCACACCGCCACCTGATGGCCCGCCTTCAGCAGATTCAATACACAGGGACGGCCCATGATGCCCAGACCGATATAACCGACTTTCATTTGCGACTCCACGATGAAAACGACGACATTCATCGAGGATAAGGGGAAGCGCGCCGCAACGCCAGCGCGCGGCGGAGGGAAATCAGGGCTCGGGCAAGGGTGCCGGCTTCCGCCCGCCCAACCAGGCCTCGAACTCATAATCCTTGCCGGAGGCGTGATGCTCCAGAAAATAGACGAAGGCCAGCACCTCGGCTACCGCGCGGTAGAGTTCCGGCGGGATGTTCTTATCCAGGTCCACCTGCATCAGCAAGGACACCAGCTCCGGGGAATCATGGACGAACACGCCGGCTTCCCGGGCGCGGTCAATGATGCGCTCGGCCAGCTCGCCGTAGCCCTTGGCGACGACCTTGGGAGAGCGGTGGCCCTCCTGGTAAGACAAAGCCACCGCCGAGCGGCGCTTGTCCTCACTCGGCGGCCGCGCCATCGTCCTTCACCACCAAGCTAGCCAGGGCCAGGCCGGCCGAGGCCAAGCCCGCCTCCAGCCGGCTGGCGTTTTGAGTGATCAGCTGTCCCGCCTGCTCGTCTTCGGCGGCAAAAGACACCTGCACCGTCTGGCCCACCAGACGGATGCGCGCCGCCATGCCGCCCAAGGCCGGCAGGTTCAAGGATAGATTGGTGGACCAGGCCTGCATCTCCTGCTGGCCATTGCCCTCCCGGTCGGCCTCGGCCTTTTCCTGCTCAATCACCATTTGCATCGGCTGGCCGGGCCAAGCCATCCCTTGAAACTGCAGCTGCTGGTTTTCCAAGCCATTGAGCTGTCTTTGCACCAGATTGCCCAGTTCCTGAGCCTGCGGCCGCACGCTAGCCGCGGCGTGCTCGGCGCTTGCCAGCGTCTGGCTCATTTTGGCTTGCGGTTCCTGCTTGATTTCGGCCAGACTGGTGCGGCCGTCGGCGAAGTCCTTCAGATGAGACTCATAAAACAAGCCGCTCTTGGCCACACCCTGCTGCAAATCCTCAGCCACCTTGGGCGGCGGCTGCTGTGCCGCATTGACCAGCACCGGCTTGCCGGCGTCGCTGGTCTGGGTGGACAACAGATGCGTCAGATAGCGGGAAGCCGGGCTCAAGGCCACTTGCACCGAGCTGCTCTTGCTTTGCTCAGCGCTTTCCTTGCTGCCATCCTGCAATAAGAAGGTCAGCGCCGGCTGCAACGACGCAACCTTCAGCTGCAAGGTATCCCCGCTGACCGTCGCCCCCTGAGGCAGATTCAGAGTAAACAGCGCATTCTTGATCAATACCGCCAGCTGGTTATTGTCCAGCCGATCCGCTATGCGCGCGGTCACCTGCTCGCCCAGCAACAGCGTCGGCAAGCGGCTGGGCAGCGTCGCGGTTTCCAGCAACAGCTTGGCTCCCTCGCCCAACAACTGCGAGGAGTTGATCTGCTGCGCCGGCAAGACGCCGGTATTGATCGACGGAATCATGAGGTGGGACTATTTCGGTACAGGGAAACGATCAACTCGGCCTCGCTGCGGGAGATGCCGCAGCGGGAGGCCACTTCGGAAGCCGTCAGGCCCTGGCGAATCATCTCGATAGCCTGGTTGTAAGGGCTGAGCCCGACATCCCCGTGCGCCTGCTGCTCCATGCGGGA
Source organism: Chromobacterium sp. Rain0013 (assembly GCF_015291765.1). Classification (NCBI taxonomy): domain Bacteria; kingdom Pseudomonadati; phylum Pseudomonadota; class Betaproteobacteria; order Neisseriales; family Chromobacteriaceae; genus Chromobacterium; species Chromobacterium sp. Rain0013. The sequence continues at coordinate 1,609,403 of NZ_CP031514.1, read as the reverse complement.
CAATAGGCGCGACATATCCCGCTGCATAGCGCTGATCTGCTGTTGCTGCTGGTCGAGATACATAGTGGTCAAGCTGTCGCGTTTGGTTTCCAGGCGCAGCACGCGCCAGTAAACATAGGCCACTGCCATGGCCAGCATCAGCCAGAGCACAACCATCAGGTATGGGAAAAAGGTGCCGGACATCTTGGTTCCCCATGGAAGAGTTTCCGCCGTGACTTAATTTTATGGCGAAACCTCCAACAACCCAAGGCCAACCCGCCATCAAATCACCCCCGCCGTCCCGGCTGGGCGATCCCGGCGGCTTGCGGTCAACGATAGTGTTTGAGCACCCGGGAATTCTGATTGATCAGCACCAGTTCCGAGCGAAGCGCCTCCGACCATTGCGCCAGATCGGCCTGGATGGCCTCGCGCCGCCGCACCAGTTCGCGCAGCCTGTCGTGCTGAGCGCCCTCCAGGCCTGACAGCGCCTCCTGGGTGAGCGAAGTCAGCAGCCGGGACATCAGCTTTTCCTGCTGCGCCTGCAAGGCACTGAAACGCTCGTAGTCCTTGGCGGACACCGCAGCGGACACCTGGGGCGTCAAGGCCTCAAGTTCCTCCACCAGTTGAACCAAGGCAGTCGCGCGCGTCGTCACCTTCATGCGCCCGCCGCCGCGCTGGCCGCGGGCTGGCTACGATCCACCTGCTGCCAGGCGGGAAGAATGGTTTCCAACAACCCACGTACCTCAGCCAGGATTTCCAGATCGTTCTTAAGGCTAGCCCGCCCCAAACGCGTCTTCATATAGAGGTAGAGCTCGTTCAGATTGACGGCTGCCTCGCTGCCTGCCTCGACATCCAAAGCGATGCGCAGGCCTTCGATGATGTCCATTGCCTTCGAAATCATGCGTGCCTTTTCGTCAAAGCGCTGAGCTTCGATCGCAATACTAGCGGTCATGATCGCCTTGATCGCGCCTTCGTACAGCATGACCACGATCCCGATCGGGCTGGCGCCGTATACCGCGGCCTTCAAGGCGTCGTTTTCATAAGCCTTGTTGAATTGCTTCAACATTCTGGAGTTCAGCATAGTGTTACCACCGGCAATGCCAAGTCGGGGGCGGTTCAGCCCTATCCGACCTCAGCGTAAAGTCATGACGAGAGACCAAATTCATACTTGAGACATCAAACCGCTAAGATTATTGGTGGCGGCGGTCATTTTAGATAATGTCGAGTTCAGTGCGGTGTATTGCTGGATATATTGTTTCTGCCGCGCAGCCAGCCGGGCAGTCAACGCGTCTTGTGAAGCTTTCTCGGTACTAATGCGCGTATTGATAGAAGTCTTGCTGCTTTCCACGACTCCGGTGGGACCTAGCAGGCTATTGATTTCTCTATTCAACAACTGCGCAATCCCGGTAGTGCTGGTATTTCCGAATAGATTTTTGACTGCGGTCGGATCTTTTTTCAGAGCATCATTGAACTTGGTCTGATCCAGCTTGAGAGTACCGTCCTTTTGAATGGCAATCCCAACCTGGGACAGGTATGCATAGGAGTTCACCGGATCGACTCCGGGGATAGACTTGGTCAACACATCCTGTAGTTTTTGCTGAATCGACAAAACCGAAGCATTGCCCTTCATGCTGCCGCCACGCGCGTCTTTGATCGAGCTCAGCACTTGATTATACGCGTCGACAAAACTTTGTAGATTCTTACCGATCCCCGCGGTGTCCTGATTCAGCGTCACCGTAGTGGAAACGCCTGCCCCGCCTTTGTACAGATCCAGGTCAACCCCTGGAATCGCATTGCTAACTTTATTACTACCGGAAGACACCTGAACGCCGTTCACGGTCAAGTCAGCATTGCCAGCGTCCTTGGACTCATTAGCGGCAGTCGAACTTTGCGTCAAACCCGCCAGCGTCGAACCGCTGGTTGAACCCGAATCGGTGCCCCCAGCGCTAATGGTGAATTTATTGTCGGTGCCGGACGCGGTCGACGCCACCACCAGCTTATAGTTATCGCCGTTTTTAACCACAGAGGCGTTAACCCCCATGCCCTCGGCGTTGATCTTGTCTGAAATGGACTGCAAGGTGACTTTATCGCCCGGATTATCCTTGAGCTTGACCGTCTGTTCTTTGCCATTGATGGTGAACTTCAGTTCACTGGGCGCGCCGGTGATTTCCGTTTTCGCATCTTTGATATCGGCGCCGTTGAACTGGTCAAACACCAATTGCCGAGAGGTCGCCAGTTTGGCTACGTTGACGACATAAGTGCCATTCACGCCACCGGAGGTGGTGCTGACTCCCGCTACCGAGGTGTCGCTGGAGGACACCTTGAACGCTTGCAAGAACGATCCCGACGACAAGCTGGTGATTGCGCTTTGCAGCGCAGAGAGTGCGGAACCGATCTTGCCAAGATCGCTCAGCTGGGTGTTATAGCCCTCCAGTTTCTTCTGACTGGCGACCAATGGCCGGGAATCGATCGCCATCAGTTGGCTTACGATGGTTTGGACGTCGAGCGAGCCGACCGATGTTGTTATCCCTGCCATGTTCATCACCCTTTATGTGTATTCGTTGAGCCGCTCCCGGAACTCAAGCCTTGTCCTTCAGCAACATGCCCTTGAAGTCGCCGATCGCCTTGGCAATCCGGATTGCATCCTCGGAAGGTATCTGCCGGATTACCTTCTGAGTTTCCTTGTCCACGACTTTCACCACCTGAAGATCCGTGTCCTTGTCCACCGAAAACTCCAGTTGGTTATTGTACAGCGAGGCCACACTATTCAACTGCTTCAACGACGACTGCAGCTGCTCGGTAACCGATGGTTTTTCCTTGGCCGCGGTGTTCTGCGCTTGCTGCTGCTGCGCCTGCCCAGCGGCGGCGACAGCCTGAGCATTATCCGGCAAGGCGGAAGCAGCCTTATCGGCCCCTTGCCCACTCTGCGCCAGTTCCACCGTTTGCTGCCGCGGCGCAGAAGCGCCCGCGTTGGCAATCGGCAGTGATTGTAAAGAAGGTATTTGCATGGCAACTCTCCTGACGCGCGCAACTCCGGTTGCCCAACCAACCGGAGCCGCCGCTGGCTCATACCATCATTCTAGACTTATTGCAGCAGGGTCAGTGCCGACTGCGGCAGCGAGTTGGCGTTCTTCAGAATCGAAGTGCCTGCCTGTTGCAAAATCTGGTTCTTGGTCAGGTTAGCAGTTTCCGCCGCGAAGTCCACATCCACGATGCGGCTGTTGGCCGCTGTCAGGTTTTCCACGTAGTTCTGCAAGTTGGCCACTACCGCGTCGAAACGGTTCTGTACCGCACCAAAGGTCGACCGGATATTCGAGATCGAAGCAATGTCGGCATCCAGCGACGACAGCGCACCGGATGCAGCACCCTGAGTGGTCACACTCACTGTGCCCGTGTTGGTCAAGCTCGAGTTGTAGCTATTCAAAACGCCGGCGGAAGTCAGGTCAGTCGACGAAATGGAAACTTGGTTGTTGGTCGCGCCGGACGAGCCTACCTGGAAGGTCAGCACCGAGCCACCAGACAACAGGCTAGTGCCGTTGAACTGAGTGGTTTGCACGATACGCGAGATTTCCTGGGTCAGCTGGTCCACTTCGCTTTGCAGCTGCGAACGGTTGGTGTTGCTCACAGAGCCGTTGGCGGCCTGCACCGCGATTTCGCGGATACGCTGCAGGTTGTTTGCAATCTGGCCCAACGCGCCTTCAGCCGTCTGCCCGACAGAGATGCCGTCGTTGGCGTTCTTGATCGACTGGTTGTTACCACGGATGGCGGCAGTCAGGGTCTGGGAAATAGCCAGGCCTGCGGCGTCATCCTTGGCGCTGTTAACGCGCAGACCGGAAGACAAGCGCTGCAAAGAGACCTGCAACGCGTTGTTCGAGTTGCCAAGGTTGCGCTGCGCATTCAGCGAAGCAATGTTGGTGTTGACGGTAATAGCCATGTTAGTTCTCCTGAGATACAGTTGGGCAAAGCGACTTGCTTACTCACCATATCGTCAACGCTGCAATAAACTTTACAGCCAGAACGTGAATTTTACCGACACCTCTGCATCGCCCCCCGCCTAGGACCCAGTTCCTCGGTGAACGAGCCCTAGCCCAAATCAGCCAGAGCCCGTTTATCCAAAGCTTACTGCAGCAGGGTCAGAGCCGATTGCGGCAGCGAGTTGGCGTTTTTCAGAATTGAAGTGCCAGCCTGTTGCAGAATCTGGTTCTTGGTCAGGTTGGCGGTTTCCGCCGCAAAATCCACATCGATGATACGGCTGTTAGCCGCAGTCAGATTTTCAGTGTAGTTCTGCAGATTGTTGACTACCGCGTCAAAACGGTTCTGTACCGCGCCAAAAGTCGAGCGGATATTCGATATCTGCGCAATATCCGTATCTAGTGCCGACAAAGCAGCGGAAGCAGCGCCCTGAGTTGTTACATTAATAGTACCTGTATTGCTCAAGCTGGAACTATAGGTGTTCAGCGTGCCGGCAGAGGTCAAGTCAGTGGAGGAGATCGACACCTGGTTTGTTGCCGCGCCGGAAGAACCAACCTGGAAAGTCAGCACCGAACCACCGGACAACAGGCTAGTGCCGTTGAACTGAGTGGTTTGCACGATACGCGAGATTTCCTGAGTCAGTTGGTCCACTTCGCTTTGCAGCTGCGAACGGTTGGTGTTGCTGACTGAGCCGTTGGATGCCTGTACCGCAATTTCACGGATACGCTGCATATTGTTGGCCAGTTGGCCCAAGGCACCTTCAGCCGTCTGACCAACCGAGATGCCGTCGTTGGCGTTCTTGATCGCCTGGTTGTTACCGCGAATGGCGGAAGTCAGGGTCTGGGAGATGGCCAGACCAGCGGCATCGTCTTTAGCGCTGTTGACGCGCAAGCCGGAAGAAAGCCTTTGCAAGGATACCTGCAAAGAGTTGCTGGAATGGTTGAGGTTGCGCTGCGCATTCAGCGACGCGATGTTGGTGTTTACTGTAATAGCCATGTTATTCCCCTTGAAATCGATCTGCGGCAGCGGGATTCCGTGAGTTGCGCAGCGTACTAAGTAGATCGTCTAAAGGTTAATAAACTTGACCAAAATGGTATTTTTACCAAACAAAGCCGTTCAACAAACGCGCCATCCATTGCAACGCCATTTCGGGCATGACCCCTCCCCCTCAATCCGGCGACCAAAATCAAAAGCCCCGCAGCTTAAGCTGCGGGGCTGTTCTATGACCTCCTAAATCAGCGCTCAACCATGGAGCACTTGGAACCAATCTTCATGATAGTCCTCCAGCCAGTAATGCTGATCCACCCAGGCCCGCAACTGCGCCCCCTCACGCTCCATCGCCGCCAAATCGTGTACCCGGCCACGGATGGCCTCCACCCAAGCGGCAACCTCATTGGGAACCCGGCAAACCGGCGCCCCATTGGTCTGGTAAGGATAAATATCCGTGCACACCACAGGCCAGCCAAGAGCCCCGTACTCAAGTAAACGCAGATTGCTCTTTGCCTCATTGAAAGCATTCAACTCCAATGGGGCCACGGCCAGATCCAGATTCAGCCTGGCAATGGCCTCCGGATACTGATCGAATGGCACCGAATGATGCACTTCGGCGACAAAAGGACGAAACTGAGGCAGGCACATGCCCATAAACACCCAGTCAACTTCGGCTGCGGTTTTCTTGATCACCTCCAACAGCAGTTCAAGATCACCGCGGTGCTGCGAGGCGCCCACCCAGCCAACCCGTGGCTTGGGGCTTGTGCCCCGCTGCGACCGCAGCTTGCCCCATGTGCTTTTGCGCAAACGATTGGGAATCACCACGATCTCATCAATCATGCCTTTGGCGAATTCAGCCAACGGCTCCGTGGACACAACCAGCGCATCGCTCAACTTCAGCGCCTTGCGCAAACGCTGCTTGGCATCTGGATACAAACGCTTCCAATGATCGTACAAATTACTTTTCACCGGCGTGCCGCCAATCAAGTCGTCAATACCGAAAACCACCCTCATGTCCGGAATGAACTCCCGGTAGGCCGCCAGCGCGTCATAGATGCCGTCATTAATGCCGGTATGCAGCAACAAGGTATCAGGCGCATGCCGCGCCATTTCGATGATCGATAAAACGCCCTGCGTAGGTTGATGGATCTCTCCATCCAAGCGGCCTTTCTCTTGGAGCACCGACAGCGGCATGCTCAATCGGTACTCACCGCTCCCCCCAGGAACCGGCATTCCCAACACACGCTTTCTTCCTGGGAGATCCGGATCCCACGACACGCTGCGCTGCCACTCCACCTCCATCCGGCGTCCACGCAGCGACAAATGGCGGTTGAAAGCTGGATCCCTACGCAACACCGGCATCCATGTCCGCAGCACCGACTCCATTTCATTGTACTCTCTGACGGCGGCCTCCAACGCAATACGCGGATCAGAAGTATTGCGCCCAATGCTTTTTGCATGGTGATGATAGAGCACAACGAAAGGGTTGTAGATATTTCTGAAACCTGCCGCTTGGATCTTCAGACAAAAATCGACATCGTTGAAGCAGACTTTGAAACGTTCTTCATCCAAACCACCCACGGCCTGATAAATCTGTTTATTCACCAGCAAACATGCCCCAGTGACCGCAGAATAATTCTGCATAGTCAAAATTCGGTTCATATAGCCAGGGTCAGAAATATCGTTTGGCTCAAACACATGGTCCGCAACTGATCTCATCCCGCCAGGCAAACCTAAAACAATGCCGGCATGCTGAATTTGCCCAACCTCTGGATACAGCAAGCGAGCGCCAACAGCACCCACTCCCTCTTGCAGAGCAGAGGCAAGCAGCCGTTCCAGCCAAGAGCCCAAAATAACTTCGGTGTCATTATTGAGTAACAATATGTAATCACCAGCGGCATGCGCCACACCCAAATTACATTGGGCGGAAAAATTAAAGGGCGCATTATATTCAACAATTTTGACCCGCCCAGGATATTTTTCAGCCAACAACTGATAATACTCAGCCGTTTCAGGCTGTTCTGACCGATTATCAACAATCAGTAGTTCAAAGTTTTGATATACCGTTTTTTCAAACAAACTTTCAACGCATGGCTCCAAAAACTCCAGTTTGTCACGAGTGGGAATCACCACCGACACCAAGGGAGACTCTTGCAAGCGAATATTAAAGTGATGCGTGCCGTGGACATACCCATCATCCACATCAACGAGTAGATCTAGCCTGCGAGCGTGATTTTCCAAGGCGACTTTACGAGAGGCAATCGCTACCGGGCTATTATTAGCTTTGGTGTAAGGGAACGAGACCAACATATCGTCAATATGGCCTATGCTGCGAGCTCCTTTTTGCTCAAACACTCTCAATAAGGCATCATATTGATAGGCGGAGGGATAGGCATCAAACCCATTAATGGCAACCAAAGCCGAATGAGAAAACGCTACTGCGGATCCAACATAATCCATTGACCGCAAATACTCGGGCGAAAAATCAGGCCGGAAATTGGGCAAAAAGTACTCGCCAATTGGTGAAACCACATCACTATCAGTATAAATTGCCGACCATTCCGGGTGAGAAAAAGCAGCATCACCCATGCGGACCAAAGCATTAGGCGCCAGCCGGAAACCAGCTGGAAGCACCATCATCCAGTCAGCGAACACCTCCGCTACTATATCATTTAACGTCTTTGCAAGGGTTTCGGCATCATCCAGATCTTTTAAACGAATCCAACCTAGCTGAGGGCTAGACTCAAATACGGGATCAGGCATATCCCAGTCGGCGACAACCAATAAACGCCAATGGGGATACAACTGCTTTTCCATTGCCGCTAAGGATTCCACCAGTCTCTTCTTATCACGCTCGGGAGACAATACGATCAAATTAAATACCGGTCGCCGATCCCAGACCATCATCATACGCTCGGCCAGAAGCTCAGCATGTACCTCACGAAGCTGGTGCCTATCTTTCCATCGCTTGTAATACAGGCTTTCACTCGTATCTTCTACACAAGATGCCTCCAAGATCGGCTTGCCCAAGACCTTGGGTAGCTTAATTTGTAGCTCACTTGGCAAAAATCGATTCCAGACCTCGATAAACTTCGGCAACAAAACCTCAAGTGTCCGTTCGGACAATACATGTTGCCTTGCATTAGAAGCCAAGCTTTTACGCAACGCTTCATCTTCAATCAGCGTCACAATCGCGTCGTACCAGGCCTCCGTGCTGTTTTTCACTACCAAGGCAAGCTTGCTGTCTTTTAATTCTTGGTAAGGAGGAGAGTCAGAAACAATGCAAGCCCCTCCCGTAACCGAATAATCCAGCCACTTAATATCCGATTTGCAATTATTAAAATCCTCATCTTCCAGTGGCGCAAGACAAATATCTAACTTCAGGCTAGCCAAGGTCTTGAAATAATCATGGTACATCACACCACCCGGGCCTTGACGTACACCTTTTAAACCGACCATGCCACGAGGCACATTACCCCAAAACACAAACTTCACTGAATCGGCGTACTCATGATAAACCCGCAGCAATGCCGGCGCGATCATATCAACATCGCGGCTATGCGTACTGGTACCGGCAAAGCCAATAACGACCTGAGGCTCTCTCGGCACAACCTCCAATATGCGGTGCTGGCTAATCGCATTTGGAACCACCACCACGTTTGGATTAAGCGGCCTTACTTTTTCCGCCAGGCTCTCTGTACTTGTAGTCACCAGCTGGCAATAAGGCAACAACCATAGAATAAATTCATTCAGCTTGGCAAAGTCGTCAAACATTGGATTACTGCGAGGCATACCCCATAACCAATCATCGATGTCGAATATAATTGGCTTCCCAGCATCCACAATGGCAAGTATCAGTGCCTTGTAGCTCTCATCGACAAATCCGCGCTGAACCAGAAAAATATCCATGGCTCGCACAAAGTCATCATCATTTTCAAACGCATAATCCCCAAGCAAGCGATGGGACTCGATATTTTTGTAAAAAAAAGTATCGACAACCCCTGCCAATAAGGATAAGGGATCCCCCAATCTTAGCTTAAAGCAAGCATGATCGAAGTGATCTCGAGACAAAACGCCTACTCTAGGATTACGTTTTTGCATAATGGCGAGCTTAACTTTGTTAGAATGACTAATTCAATCATTGATCCGAGTCATTACCGATGGGGAGCCGGACCATGCCCAAGATCATGCCTTTTCAAGCAATAAATAAAATTGCAAAGCGCACATCTCTTCCATCTCATCCAATGAGACATTTTTGATAATCATACGATCAGTCTCAATATTGCATGGCAGCGAGTCACGAGCCTTTTCAAAAAGTGGCAACAAACGGCCATCCATTGCTCGCAATTTTTGTACAACCTTATATCCGGTTTCTCGGCAAAACCTCAAAATTTCTTTTTCTGTAAAAAACCGGATATGAGTAATATCCAATAAACCTTCTCGGGCATAAGTCCAGTTCCCCTTCACCTGGTCATCTATTAATACCAGATTACGCACATTGGGAATGCTGATCAAAACCTGGGCGTGCGCCGACAAATAGTCCCTCAAGGAAGTCATCACTTTCCAAGGGTTGTACATATGTTCAAGCACATCGGCCAAAATCACCCCATCCAGGCTGCCTTTAGCCATCCCCTCAGCCTCGAGGTCAAAATCCTCAAACATGCCCACCAAGACTTTATCCAATCTCTGACTTGCCAAGTTCGCTGCCGCTTTATTGGTTTCGATGCCCCACACCTGACACAGGGGAAAACGCTCTTTGACCAGAGCGCCATTGCCTCCACCTGCACAACCGATATCCAGCAGCAATTTGGGACGATTCCTAAACATATTGACCAGGTCCCGTCGCCCAGTGGTATGGTAACCAGCCGTGACATCCATGGACTCCACATCCAGATACTGTTGCCATACATAGACATCAGGACGGTCTGTAAATTTTTTAGACAGCTGCTCAATTAATTCAGCGACTCGATTGGCCGCCTTATCATCATTGCCGAAGTTAAAAAATCCTTTTCGAGTTGCCGCCACAGCGGCCACCTCGCTCCGGAAGCCCTCATCGCGGCACAATGCTCCTAAAACCTGTGCCAGCTCCGAAGGTTCCAGCACAATAACCCCATCGCTCGCTCCGTAGCCACCACCGGCAATGCAGCCAAAATCACTCGTCAGATTAATCGCAGGCACATCAACTAACAGCGCTTCAATCGCCATATTAGAGTCATAGGATACGACGGTGTCGCCACATGCCGCCCAATGCCGAGCATCATCCACCGCATACCTGACAAGATCCTCAACCCCCAGCGCTTTGGCAATCGCCTGAAAGCCATCCCTCATCTGCTCAATAGGGATATCTGGCGTCGGCCGATCTTTATAAATCAAACGAACCTGACTAAGCCCCTGCTGACTCAAAGCCTGGATCGACTGGCAAGCCTGCAGCATTTGCTCGATATAATCACGGTTATCCAGCGCGCTAAGCTGTGCATTCCATGTCGATCCCCAGACAAGCCAAAATCCATCCAACGGCAGGTCATAAGCATCAGCCAGTCGCTGTCGAATCGCATGCCGGCTCATTTTCATTGCGGGAAGAATATCCCAGCAAGGATTACCCACCACATGGATCTGCTGCGGAGCAATGCCCTGATCAATGAAGTACTCCGCACTTCGCTGACTAGATACCGCGATAAAGTCGGAGGAGTTGACTTCACCAATATAATTACGACCGATACCCGTTCCATGCGCCAATTGCAGCACGGGAATTTCACGGTGCCGAGACCATAAGGCCAGCACCTTGCCATCACGCAAGGCATCCTCGTTAATCAGTGTTATTTCGATATCATGCTCTTCTGCCAAGGCCTCCAAAGTACTAAAAAGGCCATGTGCAATTGGCAGCTCTTCACGAATCTCGCTAGCAAGCAAATTCATCACCGCAACCGAATGTCCAGTCGATTCATCGGCGCTATCAACAGACTCTGCTTGCAAGGCCTTGAGTAGCGGGGACACCAAAGCATCGCGGCTGCTTGCACCACCGATAACAAACGGCCTCAGTTCACAACCGGAGGCTTCCACCACCTTCCTGACCGCCTCGGTAGCAAAGTACTCAGGAACAAGCACCGTTCGCTTTTTACCTTGCAGATAATGCTGCAAAACAGCCAGGTTCTTTTCCCACAACGCATATATAAGAGCAACCGTTTTCATTCTTGGGCTCCATTCCCTGCCGAAACCAACTCAGTCACCAAGCGGCGCTGTAAGCGATATTCAAGAGCACTCGCAAGATCTACCTCATTCACTTGGCACAAGTGCTGCGTCTTGACGTCTTGATGCCAGGAACGGACAAAACCCTGCAAATCGCGATCAATGGTTTCCGCATCGCTCCATCGCTGCAAGATCGCGCCATTACGCGGAGCCAGATCTGTCCAGTCCACCGCATTCGTCCTTCCAAGGAAGCTGGAAAGCAGGAAATAAGCTACGGTTCGATTCCGAGCCCTATCCAAATGCAAATCGAAGGCGGTTCTCCACTCATCAGGAGCCATACCAAGCCAAGGAGCCAAATCATCCAACCGTACTTGTTCTCCCACCAAGTAATTGTTCAATTGCCCATCTTGTTCAAGCCACTGTTGATTGGCTGCCACATCCACGCTGTTTTCCAACACCACCATGAAACGACCGGTTGTAATCCCGCTTAAGCAGCCAAACCACTCCCGCTCCAAAAACACGGACATTTCAAGCAAGTGCGAATCTGCCGCCAACCAAGACAACTGACGGCGCCACCAATTCGTTTGCTGTAATGGCATGGGAAAGGCGGGATGATGATACTCTCCGCTGAATAAGCTGCCATACGGCACTGTTCCCAAAACTTTCAAGCCAATTTCATTCGCCGCCAGACATAAACGTTCGGCAGAAAGGTGCATGTTGAACGCACTAGCCCCCTGCGCCATCAGTTCATCGACAGTCACGTCGGCTTGACGCGCAAAGCTCAGATGATCTAGTGAGTAGATATCGAAGATCAACCGTCCCCCGGGGCGCACCACACGCTTCCATTCATGCAAGACTTTCTCAACATGAGGAAAGTGAGTCATGACATTCAAGGAGATCAAACTGTCAAAACATTGATCAGGAAAAGGCAAGGCCTGCACATCTCCTTGCACCAGTTCGATGGGAGCGCCGCCGGCTAGCCTTCTACACTCATCCAACATGGCTTGCGAGCTATCAGTGCCAGACAAATTGAAACCTTTGGCAATCAGAGGCAGCGAAGCACGGCCCGTGCCGATGCCTACATCCAACACATCGCTGCCCGCAAGAAAACGCTCACATAGCTCGGTCTCTATGATGTTTTTCAGTCGATTGGTATCGGTGTTTTCATCCATGCGCCCCGAATACCACCTGACCATATCCCGGTCTTTCCAGGCCTCTGTCTTCCAATGAATCAAGTCTTGTTCAGAGTTTTTCATTTAATAGCCCTCGTAAGGCTCAAATCACGCATCGTTTTCTAGCCAGAACAAAGGCTTCCGCCGCCGTAAAGCCCGCAGTTGCCCCACGCCAAGCGGCAAGGTGTTTCGCTCCCTCAATAGAGCGGGGGTGCGGAAAGGCTCTCATTTCACCCGCATACGCCTCCAAGGCCCGCACCTTCTGTTCTAGCGTACCAGAGATATCCACAAACCAGTTTGGTGTAAAGGGGCAGTTCGACCACTCGGTCGATGAAGGCACTTCAAAACACAGCAAGGATTCGACACTACTTCCTCCAATAGGTCGGCAGGCCGTCATCACTGCCTGGTAGGTGCGACGATGGTCGATATTGAGATCATCAGCAAAGTGGGTATACACAATGCTTGGTCGATACCTGGCGAGCAGTACTTCCACTACCTTGACCAAGTCCAGCAAATCAATGCTGTCCAAGCGGTTGTCTGGGAAATCAAATAAGGACAGCGAGGCTGCGCCCAAAATGGTCTGCGCATCGCGTGCCGCCTGATGCAAACGCGCACGCTCGGCTTCATCGACCTCTCCTCGACTGGCCAGCCCTTGAGCAAGAATAGCCACATGAACCTGATCGCCTTTTAAACGATGCGCAGCAATCGTCCCTCCGCAGCCAAGCACCTCGTCATCTGGGTGTGCCGCCACAACCAACACCGCCTTGCTCATGGTTTCCTCGCCACGAAATTCCAAGTTGCCAAGGTATCCGCAACCGGGATTTCACGTATGATTTTTTTTTCTTCCAATGCGAGCCAATCCCAGCCGGCAAACAGAGTCTTCAAGTGCTCACGATCGCTGAAATGCACTTTGCCCACTCCGGCAAAAGGACCGTCCTCATAGCCCTGTCTTGTCCAGACATCCTCGGCCGGAAGCCCTGAACCATAGCCTGCATGGGAAGTTGAAAACCAGTCAACGCCAAGATAAATGCCCCCAGGCTTCAGGATGCTGGCCAACTTTTGAACCGCCCGTAAAATAGAATCCGTACTATTGTGGGTCATGGCGGCACGATCTACGATCAGATCAAACTCACCTTTAAATGGAAGGTGATGGATAAAGTCACCATGTACCAGCTGCGGCGCTAGATGAGGAAAGCGCTCACATAGCCGCCTCACAGCAGCAGCGCTCCCCTCAATGGCAAAGTACTCTGCCTCCTCAGCCAAAAAAAAGGGGATATTAGCACCCACTCCACAACCCAACTCCAACACTCTAGGCCTTGATGGCCAATAACGAGCATACCTTTTGTATAGACTGATTAGATCTGACCATGGCCAAATGCTGTGATGCCCTCCACTTTGAAACGCCAGTTCCCACTCATTTGAAAAGCTCACAGGGCCCTCTCTGTTTGAAAAATTGAAACAATGGTTCAGAACTGTTCATCCAAATATCGACCACAGCCAAGCCTGGCACGAATTCCCCATGCAATTGCGGATAGGGTTGCGGCTTAAAATCCTGATACGACACTTTAATAGCATGCTTTGTAAAATCGGCCTCTTTAAGATAAGCGCGCCCCAACTTGCCAGACAAATACTCATCCGCTGAAAAATGCCGGCACAAATTCAAGACCAAGTCCGATTTCTTTCCCATCTCCGGCAATTGACTGGAGCGTATAACAGGCGTATCAATCCCGAACTCTTGCAACCAAAACTGCAGCTGATGCCAACAAATCTCTGAGAAGCTTGAAATCTTGGGATAATAGAGCGACTCCAAGCGGGAAAACTTCGTCTGAAAGTCCGGGGCTTTGGCATAGCTGGCCGCAATCGACTTCAAATGTTTTTCACGCCACGATTGGCTCTCATCCACCTCCAGCCCCGCCATAGTTGACAATAGATGATCTTTGGAGCGTACCGGCACAGTCAGCCAATGTACGCCATTGGCGCTTTTAATGCGATTGCGGTTGGTAAAGCTGTTTTTTTCAAACTGGACCGAATCCAAGTAAATAAACACATCCGCCCTGGCGATTTTTTCAAGATAACCTAACCATGGCAGATAAGCGGGTTGATGTGCGGACAGGCAAAAGCTCATAATGACCCAAGCACGCCCGCTTGCAGCAGCTTTTCCCGATAATAGCCTGCACGCACAACCATGGGATTACCTGACACCAGGGAGTAGGGAGGAATTTCCACACCATCAACCATGGTTCCAGCCGCAATCACACAATAGTCGCCAATCGTTGCCCCCCCCTTGACCAAACAGTGCGAGCCGATAAAAACATGGTGTCCGATACGAATTGACTTGCGCTCAATTTCCTCACTCAGGCCAAGACAACGCTGATGGGAGTCTGCGCAATTGATGGAAACAAATGAGGCAATATCGCAATGCGGGCCGATAAATACATCGCAACCTTTCGCATTGACTTCGGAGAAGGCTCCAATAAACGTTCCCTCCCCGATCACGGGCTCGCCGTTAACCCAGACCAGCGGATGAAAGCGGTTCTCCCGGAAAGACGTCAGCCTTGTAAACGCCTGCTGAAGATCCAGTTCCACTTCCGAAATCAGAGAATTCTTGCTCATGCTTGCCGCGCTTTCACCATATCACCCCATTCCAAACGCTGTCCTTGCTGCAAGGCAACACTCGCATTCAAACCAAGAACCCTATCCAAGCACTCTGGAGGCAGCCCGCCGCCGGGGCGCCTCAAGCCAATATTTTCCAGCGTCAGCGTTTCCCCCGGAGCAATGCGCCTCAAAGCCACCACGCTACGCCTAGCCAACTCCCTCATCTCCCTCTCGGCCTCAGTGGGACGCACCCAAGGCGAGCCCAACATTTTGTCCGCGGCGTGAATATGGGCAACCCACTCCCCCAGGTCTGCCGGCTCTTCCGAGAACCAATGATCCGGTCCTGGGAAATCATGGGACAAGGTGAAGTGCTTTTCAAACACGCAAGCGCCGAGACCACGCGCCAGACTGCTGGCCAGCGGACCCTGAGTATGATCGGAGAATCCCAGTAACAGCCCATCAAACGCCTGCCGCAAGGTCATCAGTTTCCGAAGATGAACGTCTTCCGGCGGGGTGGGATATTGCGAAGTGCACAACAGCACTACCACCGGATGCCCATTGAACCAGCCCGCGGCCTCCAGCGCCTGATGCACCTCCGACAGATCACTCATGCCGCACGACATGATCAAGGGCACTCCCGCCTGGCGATAATGACGGATCAGCGGCAAGTTGCTGAAATCATCGGAGCCGATCTTGATCGCCGGCACCCCAACCTCCATTAGCAGATCGAGATCGCCTCGATTCTGCGGGGTCGATAAAAATAGAATGCCCAACTCATCACACTTGGCCTTCAGTCGAAACCAAGCCGCTCGCGGCAACTCATGGCGTTGGAACATCGCCAACATCGACTCGGTCACCTCACGCCCCTGCGAGCGATAGGTGTATTGCTGCGCAGGGTCTCCGCAGAACTCCACGGCCTTGAATGTCTGAAACTTGACCGCATCGGCTCCCGCTTTCGCCGCGGTCTCAATCATCTGCAAAGCCAGATCTACATCACCATTATGATTGATGCCAACCTCTGCAATCGTGAAGGGTGCCTGCCCATCCCCGATCAAACGGCCGCCTATCCCAATCTGCCTCATCGCCGCCACAGCCTTTTCATTATCCATTCGGCCACTCTCGTCACGCCCTTCCCATCAACCAATTCAAACGCCGCTTGCGACATCGCGGCTAGCTTCTGCGGTCCAAAGGCATCCAAAGCCTGGGCGTAATGGCTGGCTTGCACGCGCTCCGCGGCGCCCAGGCTCAACGCCGCCCCATGCCGCAGCAAGCAGCGCATGACTTCTGCTTGATTATCAGCCAGCTGCACCAAAATCGCCGGCAAACCCATTGCGCATCGTTCCCAGCTGGCGGATCCCGCGCTGCCCAGGCAGAGGTCCGCCTCGGCCATCAAGGCCGCCATGTATTCCACCTGGTGGTGATGCGCCCATCCTTGTTCCCGACAGGTTCTGGCAATCCCGGCCACATCAGGGTGGCTGGCTCCGGTGACGACATCAACCTGCCATGCCCGCTGGCACTGCGCGATCCCAGCAAGCGCCTTCGCCGTTTCATTCTTTTCATCGCTGGCGCTGAAAAAAACCAGAAGCCGCTTCAATTCACCCCTAGGGGCGCACCGCTCCCTCAATACGGCAAATTCGCAACGCAATAAGGCAAATTTCGGCCCCAGGAAAAATTCGCTATCCGCAGGCAACAGCTCGTCATAACGCGACGTTGTCGACGCACAATCGTTCTGGTCCAGCAGCGCATCGCATACATGCGGACGATTGGCCAAATCATCAATCACCAGCAGGATCCGGCCACTGCCGTGCAACCGGCTCTCCCACGCCTGATCCAAGCCATAGTGATCCACCACCACGCCATCAAACTGATGCAAATCGGCATAATCGGCGCATAGCTGCGCGTCCCGCGCCAATGTCAGGCCATCATCCAGCAATAATCGCCCACAGCCTGCTTCGCGCATCAGCCGTTCATACTCGGCTTCCAAAGCCGCGCAAGCCACGACGACTTCGTAACTAGCCTCCGTCAGATAGCGCGCCAAGGCCAAACAACGCATCAAGTGTCCGGCACCCACTGAACCGCCGGCATCCACCCTGAACAGGACTTTCTTACGCATCATGGTCCGATTGCGCCGCGGGCCAGACATAGCGCCAAGTCGAAATCATCCGCCGTGTCGATATCGATGGAACGCGAAAACGGCATCATATGCGCGCGCATCCCCGGACCATAAAACGCCTTGTGCTCAAGAAAAGCCGGCACATTGACCGCATAAGTGCTGCCATTGCCGGCAACCAGACTGCCAATCTCGGCGCTGGATTTATCACACAGTTCCGGCCACATCGGGCTAAGCTCGCCACCTTCCCCGCACCTCAATGCCTGGTACGGGTAATGAGTATATTGGGTGGCGGCAATTCCAAAGTCGCACACTCCGGGCTCAAGCAAGGCCATCACCTCGCGGATATCATTTGCGTTACGCAATGGGGCCGTCGCATATAACACGCACATCTGCTCGACATCCGTCCATGGAAGCGGCTTGCGCGTCAGGAGCTCAACGCACACATCAGCCACCGTTGCCTGGTCCTCCGCCAAAGACGGCGGGCGCAGATCCACTTCGGCGCCAAAATGGCGCGCAAGCTCGGCAATCTCCGCATCTTCGGTCGACACCACAACTGCATCGAAGATACCGGCCTCTACAGCAGCCTCTATCGTGTATGCCAGAATGGGTTTCCCAAGAAACGGCAGGATGTTCTTGCGCGGCAAGCGTTTGGAGCCGCCGCGCGCTGGAATGACGGCCAGCTTAGCCATTGGATAGATCACCCATCAGCAGCATGTGGCCGCTGTCCAGATCCCGCACCAACACGCAATCCAACAATGCTTCATATTCATTCGGCGCCATCCCAAACCCCGGCCTTCTGAACTCGACTTGAAGCTCGGACAATTTCTGTCCCGCTTTGCCAGCCTGCTTCAGATAGGCGCTGCGCCGAATACGCTGCCGCTTCAAGAGTTCTTCCGGATGCATGATTCTGCGGTTGCACCCCAAAGCCACTTCCACGTCGCGAATCGCCTGAACAAAACGGGACATCTCCTGCGGCTCCAGCGAGAAGACGTGCTCAACGCTACGAGTGGTCCTATCCATGGTGATGGTTTTTTCCAGCAGATTGGCGCCAAGCGCCAGCGCTGCCACATCCATATCCCAGCCCGGCGTATGATCGGAAAATGCGACCGGATACGGGAACATGCGTTTCAACGTCGGGATGATATTCAGATTGATACTTGCCAAACGCGCAGGGTAACCAGATGGGCACTGGTGAATAATGATATTTTCATTGCCCTCGCTGCGAATGACATCAACCGCGGCCTCAATTTCTCCTAAGGAAGCATTACCCGTGTCCAACTGCAAACACAGCCCAGTACGCGCGGCCTGTCGCAGCAGGGGAAAATGATTAACGTCTGCGGAAGCAATCTTGATCGAGTCGCAATGCAAAGACTCCAATAGCTGAATATCTTCCTCAAAAGAGACAGTTGAGAAGAAGGCCAGATTCAAGCTATCGCAGTAAGCCTTCAACTCGCGCCACTCGCTTTCCAGCAAGCAACGTCGCTTCAAAATTTCATATAGTGGTTCTTCAACCGTCTCCATTTTGCCGGAATCTTTATCAACCAGCACATCATAGCTGAACAGCTGCTTCTTATCCGCGCACAGCCGGTCCGGGTCGAAGATCTGAAACTTGATCGCATCCGCCCCGGCTTCCGCCGCCAACTTCACCAACTCTTTGGCGGATGCCAGGCTGGTATGAGTTGGTCCTGCCTCATAAGTAATAAAACATGGCTGACCATCACCCACAATACGCTGACCAAAGTGCACAGTCATAATGCTATCTCGCTTAGAATATTTCGAAATGAAGATACAATAAAATCAAAATCCTGATCTGACATTCCCGGATAAAGCGGCAAAGTCAAAGCTCCGTGATAATAGCGTTCGGCCTCAGGACAAAGGCCAGGAGAGAAGCCAAGCTGCCGGTAATACGGCTGCAAATAGACGGGTTGATAATGCACATTGACCTGGATGCCAATAGCCCTTAAGGCATCGAACACCGGCTTTCGCCAAGCGGGGTCATCCAGGCTCACCACTTGCAAATGCCAGGCCGGCTCAACGCCCATCAAAGACTCTGGTAGTCTCAACGGCAAATCAGCCAAGGCGAGTCGATATGCATCGACGCGTCGGCGGCGGATAGCCACGAACTCGTCCAGACGCTGCATTTGGCTTAGCCCCAAAGCCGCTTGCATATCAGTCATTCGATAGTTATACCCAAGGTCCAGTTGCTGGTAGCACCAGGGACCGTCGGACTCTCCCTGTAAAAATCGAGGATCTCGGGTAATGCCATGCGAGCGCAAACGCAACAAGGCCTGATAGAGCTGTTCATCATTGGTCAGCACCATCCCACCTTCACCACTAGTGATGATTTTTACCGGGTGAAAACTGAAAACCGTTACATCGGAATACTCGCATGCTCCAACTTTGCTCCCCTGATAACTACCACCGATAGCATGAGAAGCGTCTTCCAATAGATAAAACCCATACTGCTGCGACAGCTTTCTGAGCTCAGACATTTCACAAGACTGCCCGGCAAAATGGACAGGAACCAGCACTTTTGGCAAGGTCCCTGTTCGCTCAGCTTGTTCGAGTTTAGCCGACAGCGCCGCTACTGAAATATTGAATGTCTGGACATCGATATCCACAAAATCTACTTCAGCACCACAGTACAAGGCACAGTTAGCCGAGGCTACAAAAGTATTGGGCGACGTCCACAGATAATCCCCAGGACCCAATTTAAAGGCTAGACAAGCCAGGTGGAGCGCAGCCGTGGCATTGCTAACCGCAACTGCGTATTTCGCGCCGCAATACTTCGCTACGCTTTGCTCAAAATTAGCGATTACCGGTCCTTGAGTCAGCCAATCAGATATCAGCACAGATTGAACCGCTTCAATATCCGCTTGGCTTATCTCCTGGCGACCGTAAGGAATATTAATCATGTAACTGTCGATCCAAGTCTCGCAACTCGTCAACCGTCAAAAACCAGCTATTGTTGTCCGAGGTATATTTGAAGCCTTCTGCTACGGGGTGGCCATGCTCGGCCAAGCCATTGACGGAGTATTCATTCTGGACAATAAAACGTATCGAAGGGGTAATGACATAGTGGTCATCAAATTCGAAGGTATGCAAGCTATCATCCCGGGCGATCATCATCTCGTGCAACTTTTCCCCCGGACGAATGCCAATAATGCTTTGTTGCAACGCAGGTGCCATTGCCGTGGCTAGATCACCAATTCTGATGGAAGGAATTTTGGGCACAAAAAGCTCCCCGCCCTGCATCCGCTCAAAGTTGCTGAGCACAAAGTCCACTCCTTGCTGCAGGGTGATCCAGAAGCGGGTCATGCGCACATCGGTAATGGGCAGGCTGTCAGCCCCGCTGGCAATCAACTTTCGAAAGAACGGCACCACAGAACCCCGCGAGCCGACGACGTTGCCATAGCGCACAACCGCGAAACGGGTCTTGTGGCCGCCAACGATATTATTTGCCGCGACAAACAATTTATCCGACAACAGCTTGGTTGCCCCGTACAAATTGATCGGGCTAGCCGCTTTATCGGTAGACAGCGCAATGACCTTCTCGACCCCGCACTCTATAGCGGCATTGATTACGTTTTCCGCGCCATTTACATTGGTGCGAATACACTCGGTAGGGTTGTACTCAGCGGCAGGCACTTGTTTGAGAGCGGCGGCATGCACCACCAGATCAATGCCGCGCATGGCTTGCCGCAAGCGCTCGCCATCTCGTACGTCACCCAGAAAAAAGCGCATGCTGGGGTCGGAAAACTCTTGCTGCATCTCAAACTGTTTCAACTCATCGCGAGAAAACACCACTACTCTCGCTGGTTTGAAACGCTCCAATAGCGTAGTAATAAATTTACGGCCAAAGGATCCCGTACCGCCGGTAATTAAGATGGACTTGTTGTCAAACATCGCCAATATGCCTTGATTTCTTTGAAAAAGACGGATGTGCCGTCCGCCATGAGCGCTAAACTTCCAATCCCAGGCCGCCAAAACAACGCTTGCCGATAATCTGCAAGCCCATCTTCCAATAGCATGCCTTAAACAATGCAGGCCGATTGATCAAATAATCCTACTGCTTGCTTGACAATAGCTTAGCTAGCACCGACATCACCACCTCCACCCCCATCGCGCCGGTGGTGGCGTCAAACTCCACCGTCGCCGCGCCGCCCTTGCCGGCCGCCCAGTTGCTGACCAGGCACAGGTGCGCGTAAGGCAGGTTCATCTCCCGCGCCAATGCCGCTTCCGGCATGCCGGTCATGCCGACTATATCGGCACCATCCCGCTCCAACTTCAATATTTCCGCGGCGCTTTCCAAACGCGGCCCCTGAGTGCAGGCGTAAACGCCACCCACTACTCCGCTATGGCCGCTGTCCGCCATCGCGCGGATCAGGCGCTCTCGCAACGCCTCGTCATAAGGCGAGGAGAATTCGGCATGCACCACCGGACGGTCCAGGCCTTCAAAGAAGGTATGCTTGCGGCCCCAGCTATAGTCGATGATGTTGTCCGGCACCACCAGGCGGCCCGGCGGCATGTCGGGACGGATGCCGCCCACCGTGCCGATGGCGATCACGCCCTTCACGCCCTGATCGTGCAGCGCCCAGATATTGGCGCGGTAATTGATTTCATGCGGCGCCAGCGAATGGCCGTAGCCATGGCGGGCGATGAATACCACGTTCTGTCCATTCAGCAGGCCGAAGGTCAGTGCGCAGGAAGGGTCGCCATACGGCGTGCGAACGACTTGACGATGGGTGACTTCCAATACGGGCAGCTGGGCCAGGCCGCTGCCGCCGATGATGGCCAACATGATGTGTCCCCTTTGTAATAGTGCGACGGATCGCTGTTTTTGCCGCGGCCTGAGCTGGATACGCCCGGCGCAGCTGCGGGATTCTTGCTTGCGGCGGAGCGCCGACGCTCCAATTATGGCCGATTATTTTCCGCCGGCACATGCCGCCGCGCGGTGAATTTGCCCGCGGCGACAGCGCCGGCAACCACCGCTTTGTAAAACAAGCACTTGGGGTTTCCCTCCGGATTTCGCAAAATTTATACAATCGTACAAATTCGGCTCGAATGCGCTTATACATTCGTATAAACATACAAACATGAAATCGACCAACGCCACTCGACAGCAGCTGCTGGACTGTGGACTAATAACGGCCAAAGAAGCCGGCCGGCGGCGGCTAACCGCGCGGCAAACCCTGTCCGCCGACCTGATCGCCTTGTATAAGGCGCTTGGCGGCGACACACAGCCCGGCATGCCGCCACGCTAAACGGGTCCCCCGCGCCGCGTTTAAGCTGCGCTTAAGTTTACGGTGTTCCAATCGCCTCAATCCCCTATCGCAAGAAAGGACATGGCGATGAACCGTAGACTTCCCCTGCTTAGCCTGCTGCTGCTCGTCAGCGGCGCCTTATACGCCGCCGCCAGCCTGTGGCAAAACGGTTTGCCCGCCAACTACTGGCAATGGCGGCACGAACTGGTCATGCTCAGCGGCGTGCAATTAATGACGGTGATGAGCGCAGCCATGCTGCTGGCCACACGCCCGCGTTGGCTGGAACCGTTGCTGGGCGGCCTGGACCGCCTATACGCGCTGCACAAGCGCCTCGGCATCGCCGCCGGCCTGCTGTTGGCCGCTCACTGGCTGATCAAGCTTTCGCCCAAGCTGATGCTGGCATTGGCCTGGGTCGCTCCGCGGATCAAGAGCGGCGGCGGCAAAGACCCGTTGGTTTCGCTGGCCAAGGACATAGGCGAATGGGCCGCCTGGGCGGTGCTGGCCATGGTGATCCTGGCGCTGCTGCGCGCCGTGCCCTATCGCTTCTGGCGCAAGCTGCACAAGCTGTTCGCCCCGCTCTACCTGATGGGCGCCTTCCACGGACTGATCCTGATGCCGGCCGAGATGTGGACACAACCGGTGGGCTGGCTGCTGGCCGCGCTGATGCTGATCGGTTCCGGCTGCGCGCTCTACGCGCTGGCCGGCCGCATCGGCAAACAAGGGCAATACGCCGGCCGGGTGGACCGCATAGAAGCCCTGCCGGCCGGGCAACTGGAAGTGATCTGCCAGATGGACGGCTGGCCCGGCCACCGCGCCGGACAATTCGCGCTGGTCAACTTCGCCGCCGCCGAAGGCGCCCACCCCTTCACCATCGCCAGCGCCGACCACGGCGATGGCCGGCTGCGCTTCATCATCAAGGCCTTGGGCGATTACACCCGCCGCCTGCCGGACGAACTCGAGATCGGCCAGGCCGTCACAGTGGAAGGCCCCTATGGCGGTTTCCAGTCGCGTGGCGGCACCCGCCAGGTCTGGGTGGCGGGCGGCATCGGTGTCACGCCTTTCCTGGCCTGGTTGCAAAGCAGAGAGCTGGCGGAGACGCCACTGGATGTGGATTTCTACTACTGCGTGCGCCATCGCGACGAAGCGGCGCGGCTGGAAGAAGTGCGGCAAGCTTGTCGTCAACGCGGCGTGCGGCTGCATCTGATCGAAAGCGAAGCCGGCGCGCTGTTGAACGCCGACATGCTGCCGGAAGTGGACGAGGTCTGGTTCTGCGGCCCGCAGGGCCTGGGCAAAGCGCTGCAGCGCGGTCTGAGCCAGCGTGGCGCGCAAGCGCCGGCTTTCCACCACGAGGCGTTCTCAATGCGCTGAGGCAAAACGGGCATTCCAACATGCCGGAACGCCCGTCATACCCTCAAGCAAGCCGCTGCAACGCGGCTTGCGCCTCGCCGGCTTTAGCGCGTGGCGTAGACGCTGCGCCTTCCCTGCTCGTCAAAACTCAACACCTGATACGGCTGCTTGCTCGGCCCTTCCATACCCGGGCTCCCCATGGGCATGCCCGGCACCGCCAGGCCCACGATCTTGGGTTTGTCCTTCAGCACCTTCTTCACCAAATCCGCCGGCACATGGCCTTCGAACACATAACCGCCGATCTCGGCGGTATGGCAGGACCGCAGATCGGCCGGCACTTTCAACCGGCTCTTGACTGCGGACATGTCGGCCTCGTTGCGGCTTTGAATCGCCACGCCGTTTTTCTGCATATGCTCGGCCCAAGCGGTGCAGCAACCGCAATACGGGTCCTTGTGCATCACGCCGTCGGCGGCGGCGGCAAGCGGAGAAATCAGGGAAACGGCCAGCGCGGCGGCGGCCCAGTACAAAGGTTTTGTCATGGCAAGAACTCCAATGCTTTTTGAATGAAAACGCGCGCCAGCCCGCAAACACACGGTTGGCGCAAAAAAACGGCTCATTCAAAAGATTGGGGAGGACGCTCCGGGGGCGCGGAAATAAAGCCAGACCACACTGTTTCCGCCTTGGCTTGCAATACCGGGCGAATCGCCTGCAGCGGCAAGCAGGGTGCCGCCGGCCACGGAGCGGCCGGCAACTGACAGCAGGTGGCGGCTTGGGAGGCGCCGGCCGGCTGGGTGTGACAAGCCGCGCCGTCATCCGCCATCCACACGCAGGGCGCGCTGGCGGCCACGCGCCCGCCCATGCTCCAGCCCGCCTGCGGCAAGAGCAGCAGACAGGTTAGCAACAGCAGCAGGGGTAGGCGGATAAGCATCGATTCAGTTACGCGCTCAGCTTGGAACAGGCTTGGGACTGACAGCTAGCGCCTTGGTTCCCAAGCTGTTTCTCAATTTTTGTCGCCCCGAACAAAGTTTGAGCCATGTCATGTTAGCGTCAGATTGCTTGCAATCAAGCCCAAGCCGAGCATCAATCAATAACGATTCGCATTTGCGTTCGCATTAATTCGGTGGGATACTTACGGTCCCATTTGACATTCCTTGCGCAAACTAAACGCCAACGGCATGCAAACAGCGCCGGCCATGCCGTGACGCGGATCAAATGGGCTTCGTTCATGTGATGAATTCCAGGTATCCACGATAATGAAAACCTTTGACTCCGCCGCCCGTCACGGCGTGCGCCTTGCCCTGTTGTCCGCGGCGGTTTCCGCCCTCTACCTGCCCGCCGCCCACGCGGCGGAAGCCGAAGCCACCCTGCCCTCGGTAGTGGTCACCGCCTCCGGCTACGAGCAAAAAATCAAACAAGCCCCGGCTAGTATTTCGGTGATTACTCGCGAAGATCTGGCGAAAAAGCCGTTCACCAACCTGGCCGACGCGCTGACCGATCTGGAAGGCGTCAGCATCAATGGCCCCGGCCCTGGCGATAAGGACATTGCCATCCGCGGCATGCCCGGCGAATACTCGCTGATCCTGGTGGACGGCCGCCGTCAAAATACTCGCGAAACCCGCAGTCGCGGCACCGGCGGCTTCCAGCAATACCAGATCCCGCCGATGGAGGCGATTGAGCGCATCGAAGTGGTGCGCGGCCCGATGTCCTCGCTGTACGGCTCCGACGCCATGGGCGGCGTGGTCAACATCATCACCCGCAAAGCGCCCAAGGAATGGCATGGCTCGATGACCCTGGGCGGCACCATCACCGAACATTCAAACGAAGGCAATACCGGCCAGAGCAGCTTCTGGCTAGGCGGCCCGTTGATGAAGGACCTGCTGTCGCTGCAAGTCTATGGCGCAATGAACAACCAGGCCGAAGACAATATCTTCTACAGCAAGAGCGGTGACGGTGGCAAAGTCGCCAGCCATGTGACCGACATCAACGCCAAGCTGAGCTTCACCCCGAATCAGGACCACGAGATCACCTTCGAGGCGGGCCATAATGAGCTACGCAAAACCACGACACCGGGTAAGAGCGACTCAATAATTTCGCGCGGCAAACCAAACAAGAAGAATGACTATTTTGACGTCCGCGACCACTGGAGCCTGAGCCACAATGGCAAGTACGGCAATGTGCGCTCCAATGTCTCCTTGTACCAGGAAATCGACAAGCCCAGCCACTCTCTTAATAACGTGGACGACGGCACAGGCCTGAAACTGAGCAATACCACGCTGGATGGTCAGCTGACCTTCCTGCTGGATCGCCACACAGTGAAAGTCGGCACTCAAGTCGGCCAACAAGTCGGCTCCGGCATGCGCGCTCAAGAAGCAATTGCAGGCTTCATCGGCCCAGCCAATCCGGACAAAATCACCGTCAACACCTGGGCCCTATTCGCCGAGGACAGCTTCGAAGCCACAGACAGCCTGACCATCACCGCCGGCGGCCGTCTTGACCACCACAGCGTGTTTGGCTCCCACTTTACTCCGCGTGTCTATCTGGTCGAGCACCTGAGCCCACAGTGGACATTGAAGGGCGGTATCGGCAAAGGCTTTAAGGCGCCGACCATCCGCCAGAGCACCGACGGCTATTGCATGCGCACCGGTGCGGGTAACGAGGCCGGTATTCTATGCGGTAATTCCAAGCTGAAGCCGGAGGAAAGCACCTCCTACGAAATCGGCCTGCACTTCGACAATGAGCAAGGCCTGAGCGCTAACGCCACGCTGTTCAACAACGACTTCAAGAACAAGGTCGTCAGCTACGGCACCGACAAGTTCTCCAACCAGTACGCACCAGGCACAGACCCAGTCCGCATCTACATTTACGACAATGTGGACTCGGTCAACATCCGCGGCCTGGAATTGTCCAGCAGCTGGACCTTCATGCCGAAGTGGACGCTGTCCGGCAACTACACCTACACCAAGTCTAAGCGCGAAGGCGGCAAGGAAACCAGTTTCCTTGGCCAATCGTTGAACGGCATGCCGCTGGACAAGACCCCGGAACACGCCGGCAATGTGAAGCTGGCCTGGGCGCCGATGGAAAAACTGGACCTGTACACTCGCCTGAACTTCGAAGGCAAGCAGTACTACACCGGCTTCCGCAATGGCGCCAACGTGGCCCGCACCCGCGGCGGTTCCAGCACCTGGGACTTCGGCGGCAGCTACAAGCTGAGCAAGAGCTTTGACGTCAACTTCGCCGTGTACAACCTGACCGACCGCACCGTCGCGATCGACAATCGCGGCCGCTACGATGGCCTGGACGGCAACTGGATGGTCGACGAGGGCCGCCGCTATTGGCTGACCTTGACCGGCAAGTTCTAAGCCGCACCCTGACGGCCCGTCTCCAGACGGGCCGGAAACACCGCACGGCAGTTGCCGAATCCGCCGGATTCGCCAACTGCCTGTTCCCGTTTTTACGATTGGAGAATTGATGATGTTGAGCAGCCGCGCCCAATTGACCACGCCCAATGCCGACAAGGTGCTGTACAAGCTGTGCAAGCACTACGCGCTGAAAGTGCCGGTGGAGTTCGACAGCCACCAGGCCCACGTGCACTTCCCCATAGGCGAATGCCGGATCCAGCGCCAGGACGACACCCTGGACATGATCTGTGCCGCCGATGCCGCCGACAAGCTGGCCAAGATCGAATTCATCATGGACGAGCATCTGGGCCTAATGGCCAAGACGCCGGACTTGAAGCTGGACTGGGCCAAGACCGAGTAAGAACCCCAGCCTATCGGCGTTTTCCGAGTACGCCGGGCCTGCCCGGCCGCTCTCGTTTCGGTATGATGCTTGCCCACCCGCTCCACTGCCAAAGCCCGTCCACCCGCCCCTACGGCGGGCTTTGACAGCGGAGCCGTATCGCTCAAGGAATCACAATGAAAACACTGTTCTCCCGTCTGCTGCTGGCCGGCGCGCTGGCCGCGGCCACGCTGGCGGCCCAAGCCGCCACCGTCACCGATATCGCCGGCCGTAAAGTGGAAGTGCCGGCCAAGGTCAACCGCATCCTCTTGGGCGAAGGCCGGCTGTTCTACGCGCTGGCCTTGCTGGAAGGCAAGCAGCCCATCGCCCGCATCGCCGGCTGGCAGGGCGACTTCCGCCAGCTGGACCCGCAAACCTACGCCCAGTACAAACAGCGCTTCCCCGCCATCGACCGGATTCCGCTGATCGGCAAAACCAGCGAGAACTCCGTCAGTGCAGAGAAAGTGCTGACCTTGCGCCCGGACATCGCCGTGTTCAGCATCTCCGGCCACGGCCCGGGCCTGAACAACCCCATCGTGCAGCAGCTGCAAGCGGCGAAGGTGCCGGTGGTCTTCGTCGATTTCCGCAACGCCCCGCTGGAACACACCGTGCCCAGCCTGCGCATCATGGGCAAGGCGCTGCAGCGCGAGGCCGAAGCCGAGCGCTTCATCCGCTTCTATCAGGGCAAGATGGACGTCATCCGCAAGGTGGTGGCCGCCATCCCGGCGCAGCAAAAGCCCAAGGCCTTCCTGGACCTCCGCGCCGGCGCCTTCAGCAATGTCACCAGCGCCGGACGCGGCAGCCTGGGTGAGCTGGTGGATGCCGCCGGCGGCGTCAATATCGCCGACAAGCTGATCCCCGGCGCGGTGGGCGAAGTGAATATGGAGCATGTGCTGGCCAGCAATCCGGACCTGTACATCGGTACCGGCACCGCGGACGCCGCCGAGAAAACCGGCATCCAGTTCGGCGCCAACATCAGCGCGGCGCAGGCGCAGGCCTCGCTCAAGCGCACCGCTGCGCGCAGCCCGGTGGGCGCCTTGCGCGCGGTGCGCGAAGGCCGCACCTTCGGCGCCTGGCACCACTTCTACAACACGCCTTACCACATCGTGCTGCTGGAAGCCTTCGCCAAGGAATTGCAACCGGCGCGCTTCGCCAAACTGGACCCGGACGCCAGTTGGAAGCAGCTGCACCGCGACTTCCTGGCCATCGAGCCGCAAGGCACTTACTGGGTCAAGGGCGTTAAATGAGCAGCGAAACCATGACGCTTTCCGCCGCCTCGGTGGCGGCGGATTACCGCCGCACCCTGCTGCGCCGGCTACTGCTGGTGGCCGTGCTGCTGAGCCTGCTCGCCGTCTCGCTGACGCTGGACGTCACCACCGGCGCCAGCGGCATGCCGCTGGCCGAATTCTGGCAGACGCTGTGGCACCCCGCCGCCGCCGATCCCGCCACGGAAGTCATCGTCTGGCAGATCCGCCTGCCCTACGCGCTGATCGCCATCGCCGCCGGCCTGGCGCTGGGCCTCGCCGGCGCGGAGATGCAGACCGTGCTGCACAACCCGCTGGCGGACCCGTTCACCCTGGGCCTGCAGCCCGCGGCCGCCTTTGGCGCGGCGCTGGCCATCCTGCTGGATGTCAGCATCCCCGGCGTCCCCGGCCCGTGGATGCTTCCGGTCAACGCCTTCGTGTTCGCGCTCGGTTCCGCGCTCTTGCTGGACGTGGTGGCGCGCTGGAGCAATATGCCCACCAGCGGCGTGGTGCTGTTCGGCATCGCGCTGTTCTTCAGCTTCAACGCCCTGGTGTCCCTGCTGCAATTCGTCTCCACCGCGGACTCGCTGCAAGACCTGGTGTTCTGGCTGATGGGCAGCCTGTCGCGCGCGGACTGGCCCAAGATCGCCCTGCTGTTCGGCGCTTTCGCGCTGATCCTGCCCTGGTCGCTGAGCCAGTCCTGGCGGCTGACCGCGCTGCGGCTGGGCGAAGACCGCGCCGCCAGCTTCGGCATCAATGTGCGCCGGCTGCGCCTCAGCTCGCTGCTGCGCGCCAGCCTGCTCACCGCGCTGGCGGTGGCCTTCGTCGGCACCATAGGCTTCATCGGCCTGATCGCGCCGCATATCTCGCGCCGGCTGGTGGGCGAGGACCACCGCTTCTACCTGCCGGTGAGCGCGCTGACCGGCGCCGCCATCCTGTCCATGGCCTCGGTGGTGACCAAGAACCTGGTGCCCGGCGTCATCGTGCCGGTGGGCATCGTCACCTCGCTGGTGGGCATCCCCTTCTTCATCGCCATCGTGCTGCGCAACGGAGGCCGCCAATGAGCTCCGCCCTGTCCATCCATCAACTCTCGGTCAGCTACGGCAAGCGCCAGGTGATACGCGCGCTGGACGTGCCCTGTCTGCGGGCGGGCGACATCACGGCCTTGCTGGGCCCCAACGGCAGCGGCAAATCCACCTTGCTGCGCGCTTTGGCCGGCCTGCAGCACAGCCGCGGCGACGTCCGCCTGGACCAGCGCGCGCTTAGCCGCCAGCGCGGCGAAGTGGCCTACCTGCCGCAAACCCTGCCGCCCAGCGTGCATCTATCGGTGTTCGAATCGCTGATGGTGGCCGGCCAGGCCACCGCCGCCGGCTTGTCTCGCCGTCATGACGACCAGCAAGTGTTCGCGCTGCTGCAATCGCTGGGCATCGAGCAACTAGCGCTGCGCTACCTGGACCAGTTGTCCGGCGGACAGCGCCAGCTGGTGGGCATCGCCCAGGCGCTGATCCGCGAACCGGCGGTGCTGCTGCTGGACGAACCGCTGTCGGCGCTGGACCTCAACTACCAGTTCCACGTGATGGACCTGCTGCGCCGCGAAACCCGCCGCCGCGGCATGGTCACCATCATCGTGCTGCACGACCTCAACGTGGCGCTGCGCCACTGCGACCGGGTGCTGATGCTGAAGGACGGCGCGCTGCAAGCCAACGGCGCGCCGGACGAAGTGATAGACAGCCAAAGCCTGCGCCGCGTCTACGGCGTCAGCGGCCGGGTGGAGCGCTGCTCCCAGGGCGTGGCGCATGTGCTGGTGGACGGGCTGCACAGCGGTTTGCGCTGAGAACCTGTTCATAATCTGCTGCACTGCGGCGATACGGCGTTGAAAACAGCTTCGAAATGCTCATGTACCACCTGTACATTCCGCTTTCTCAGCTGTTTCCGCCTCGTCTCGCTCTTGCTCGCGAGATTTTGAACAGGCTCTGAGAGTCTGTCAGATGTCTGCTGCGAACGGCCGAGGCCGCCGGCGATACCACGCCGCAGCCTCGGCCGTTTTCATGGCCAGCCCGGCCTCAAGCCTTGCAAAACCCCAGTGCCGGATGGAAGCGCCAGCCATTGTCAGACTGCGGCAAGCTCAACCCGCCAAAGCGCCGCGCGCAAGTCTCCAGTTCCATGCCCAGCTCCGCCGCCAGCTCGGCCAAAGCCGTTGGATAATCGCTGACGCCCCAGGGTCGGATATTCGGCTGCGTCAACGCCGCCTCCGGCACTCGCTGGTTCAAGCTGACCTCCACCGACGTGAAATGCGGCGGCTCCGGCCACGGCCGGCTTTCCACACGGTGCAGCGCGTAATCGTCCCCGTCTTCGGTAGGCAATAACAGCAAATCCACTTCCGGCTCTCCGCCGGCGCGGAAAGGCTGCTGCTGCGCCAGCACGCCGCTGAGCAGCGCCTGAGGCTGTTGCCAACAGCTATACGCCCCCATCGGAGCGATGGCCGGCCCCTCTCGCCCAGGCCGGCTGCTGGCGACTCTAACCTGGCCGGCCGGCGACATCAGCTGCGCCAGCCGCGCATGCTCCAAGTGCGACAAGCGCCGCTTCGCCTGCAACGGCTCTGGTTGCACGATGCGCGGTCGCGCGTCCAGATGCCGGTACTCGTCCTCCTCCAGCAGTTCGCTCAGCAGATGGCTGCCCAAGGGGAACGCCTCATCCTCAAAGCCCGGCCAGCGGAAGGCCGGCTGCGCCGGCTGCTCCACGCTGCGCAGATTGCGCTCGCCAATCAGCACATTCACCTTGTCCCAAGGCTCCGGGCGGTGGCGGCGCAGCCGCCCGGCCAGCTGAATCAGCGAACGCATGGACGAAGGCTCGACAATCGCCCAATCGTAATCATGATCCCGTCCCACCTCGGTCACCGGCGAACCCAGCACGATGAACACATGCTCGCGCTCCGGCTCCGCGTCCAGCTCGCGGCGAATGGCCGGCAGCGTGAACACCGCTTGCGGATCGGAACGATTCAGCGCCTGGTCCAGCTGGCGCTCAATGGCGGAACGCAGCAACAAGGGGTATTGCGAGTGGTAAACGCATAAATGCAGCTGCCAATGCGCCGGCCACGGCAACGCGTACAGGGCCAGCGCCACCTCGAACAAAGGCTGGATATTGGCCATGCGCACCAGGCCGAAACTGACCGCCTGACCGCTGAGCGGATCCCGCTGCTGATTGAGCCGGTGCAAACGCTCGATGGCCGGCTGTAGCTGAGCCGCGAACTCCCGACGCAACGCCGGCGCCTGCCCCTGGCCAAAACTCAGCGGCAATAGTTCAGCGTTGCGCCGCGCCGGCTGCGTGACCAGCCAATCGGCGCGCCGGCCGGCAAACTGACGTTGCCTCTGGCGGAAAGCATCGACATCGGCACAGTCTTGCTGCGCCAGGGCATTCTCGTCCACCCAGGCGCAGCAGACCGCCAGCGGCCGCCCCGGCTGGCCACGATTGGCCTGAAACTGACGACGGCCGGCCAGATAGGCCTCGAACAAGCCCTCGATCAGCGCTGGCGGCAAGGTGGCCGACGACAGCAGCAGCCGGCTGCCCAGCAGGCCGGCCCAATGCGCCAGCCGGGTCAGCGCCGGCAAGTCCGCCAAGTCGAAATCGTCCGGTTCATCCAGCACCAAATCCCCGCTCATCAGCCTCAGCATGGGCGCGATCTGCCGCCCGCCGCGCTGGCTTTCCGTCGCCGGCGTCAGATGATCTATGGTGCACACCAGCAGCGGCGCCTGCAGCAACTTGGCCGTTTGCGGATCGCGCAGCGCGCGAGACAGCAAGGGATGCTCGCCGCCGGCCTCGTAACGCACCTCGCCGCCCTCGTCCCACAAGGCCTGGCGCGACGCCGAGCCGCTGGCCTCCGCCTGCTCTTGATAGTGCTCGAACAACTGGGTGTTGGCGCTGCCGCCCACGCAGATGGCCAGATCATCCTCGTTCAGGCGCAGCCGCTGGCGGAAAGCCTGGCCGGTTTGCAGCGTCAGCGCGCGCAAGCCCAGCGCAAGCGCGCAACGCAAACCCAAGGCCGGGTCCGCCAAGGCATACATGATCCGCGCATTGCCCAGCGTCTTGCCGCAGCCGGTGGACGCCATATTGACGATGAAAGCGCCCTGCTCCGCCGCCCGCGCCCGCATCCCCACGGCCAGGTCCGCGGCGCGGTCCTGCCAGCGGAAGCGCCCGTCGGCGCTGCGTTGCTGCAAGCGCTTGCGCCGCAACAGCCGCGGCAACTCCCGCTCAAAACCGGGCAAGGCGCGGCATACCAAGGCGCTATGCTCCGCCACGCCCAGCAAATGCTCGTCCAGCGGCTGGTTGAAATCGCCGGACCGGCCATGGGTGTTGGCCCATAGCGGATAGCCGGCCTGGCCGCGCTTGTGCCGCAGTTGGGCGTAATCCAGGCTGGAAAAATGATGATCCGCCAGCATCAGGCTCAACCGCGCCACATGCATCGCGTAAAGATTGTCCAGCCAACGCGTCTCGCCGCGCACGGCCAAACGCGCCGCCAGCTTGTCCGCCAGCCGCGCGGCGCGGCGGCTCCAGGCCGGCGTGTTCACCGGCAGCCCCTGCGGGAAGCGCCAGTACGGCGCCAGCTGCGCCGGCTCGGCCTCAGTCTCCCGCCATTCATTCCAGCGCGCGTCGATATGTGCCGGAATATTCAACAACATGCGGCTTTGAAAGCCCTGTAGCTTGCCGCCCAGGCGGCCTTGCTTGCCCTGCGCGAAATCCGGCATCAGCGGCAGCCGGTGATGCGTCAGTACCAGCCAACCCACCGCGGCGGCCAGCGGCGGCAAACGGGAAAACGGCGGTTCGCACGCCGCGCCCATGCCGTCCGCCTGCAAACGATCCAGCCAGCTGGCGTGATCCCGCTCCGTCGGCTGCCGCAAGCGCGCCAGCCAGCCGGAGTCGTCGTCGTCGCCGACAAAAGCCTGGAACAAGCGCAAGGACACCCACTCGTGGCGGTAGAGATTACGCTCGCTCCGCTTGCCGCGCAGTCTCTCCTGAAACGCCTGACTGGCCTTGCCCAGGTCATGCAGCAAAGCCGCCAGGCCGGCCAGCAGTTGAATGTCCTCCCCGCTGTGCCAGTCGTTTTCGTCCGCGCTGCGCAGCACATTGCGGCGGGTGCTGTGCGTGGGCGTGGCGCCGTCGGCGTTGAAGCGGCTGGCGTCGCCGACTATCCACAGCAGCTCGCTATGGTCCTGGCCTCGTATCCAGTGGCAGGCCACCGCGGTGTTCTTGCGCGCGCTCTGGCGCAGCAAGCGCCGCAGCGTATCCAGCCCGGCCTGGGTGATGGGCGTTTGCCAGACCCGGTCGCCGCGGCGCTCGGCGAACTGGTCCAGAATCTGCCGGCTGCGCGTCAGCGCTTTCTTGTCGCATTGCGAAATCAGCAGGATATTCATGCCGCCCGCCCCCGCCGCTCGGCAATATCCTTCAAGGTGTCGATGATGAAGTCCAGCGCCTCGCCGCGGGTCAGCGCCTCGATACAAGCCTGGCGGAAGGTCTGCTCGTCGTCGCCGCGCATCGCGGAGATAAAGGCCTGCGGCAGGATCAGCGCGTCCTTGACCAGGTCCGCCGCGTCAAACACCAGCCCGCCGCGCCGGGTCTTGCCGTGCAGCACCGCCAGGCCGTGCGGCAAGCCCAGCACCCAGGCCGCGGTGGCGCCCAGGCCGTAAGCCAGGTAATTGCCGTGATCCAGAAAGGCGTTGGCCGGGTCCGTGCCGGCGCCGCGCTTGGCGCGGCTGAAATCGCCATAACGGGTGGCCTGGGCGGCCAAGCGGAACAGCAGCTTGGTCAGCCGCGCCTCCTCTGTCAGCAAATGCGCGTGGTCCGGCGCCTGGGCAATCGCCTGGCGCGAGGCTTGCAAGGCGGCTTCCAAGCCGGCCGCCTCCACCTCGAAACCGGACTCGCGCAAGGCGCGGCTGCCCAGCCAATGCCGCTGCAAGCAACCCAGCCGCGCCAGTTGCACATCCTTGGCGGCGGCCAGCCGCTGCGCGTCGTCAAACCAAA
Organism: Chromobacterium sp. Rain0013; assembly: GCF_015291765.1. Classification (NCBI taxonomy): domain Bacteria; kingdom Pseudomonadati; phylum Pseudomonadota; class Betaproteobacteria; order Neisseriales; family Chromobacteriaceae; genus Chromobacterium; species Chromobacterium sp. Rain0013. The sequence continues at coordinate 1,574,749 of NZ_CP031514.1, read as the reverse complement.
AGCGCCCCCAGTACTGCAGATATTCCGTGGGCCGGTACTCGCTTTGCGGCGCGAACCACGCCGCCTCCTGCTCCAGCTCATTGGCGCTGAACAAGGGCGTGCCGCCCCCGCCGCAAAAACCCACCATCACCCCGGCCTTGGCCAATTCCCGCATTGCAGCCTGCGTCACTGAAGTGCCGGTGCCCAGCAGGATGCAAGTGGTGTTGGCGATGGGGATATTCCAGTACAGCGAAGCCTTGCCGGCATCGGTGACGTACTCCACCCGCCCGCCGTTGACCAGCACGCGGCAGTGCTGCAGATAGTAAAGGTTGGCGCGCTTGGAATGCAGAATGGTCTTGAGATCGGACGGGGAAAAATCGGACATGGTCATACCTATGGGATGTGACGCGATAACACATCTTGCCATGAGCATGAACGGAGGAACAGGCAGCGCGGTAAAACCCTTTTTTTCAGGCCCCTCATCAGCCCCAGTAAAAACAACCACTTAGCCTTTGTCTGAAAATTTGGGTCAAACCCGGAAAAATCGCCGCAGATGCCTACGCCATAAGGCGAGGGGGCGGTGTAAACTCTAGTTCACTGCCGGATAGGCAGCTTAGAAAGTCCCGACTATCAAGAAAGCATGCTCTTACGCGTTCACTGCCGGATAGGCAGCTTAGAAAATCGCAGGCTTACAACGATTGGAAAAATATTTGTTCACTGCCGGATAGGCAGCTTAGAAAAGTCGAATCGCCCATTCAGCGGATGCTCTATCGTTCACTGCCGGATAGGCAGCTTAGAAAATCCGGCCCCTGAAGTCCATCACCGAGGCCGCGTTCACTGCCGGATAGGCAGCTTAGAAAACGCTCCGGAAAGTCTTACGAATCGACTGTTTGTTCACTGCCGGATAGGCAGCTTAGAAAATGCCGTCCAGCACCAGCACACAGGGCACCGGGTTCACTGCCGGATAGGCAGCTTAGAAACTGTCGCCGGCGGTCTGCTGTTGCCCGTCGCAGTTCACTGCCGGATAGGCAGCTTAGAAATTGAAGGTAATGGCCGATGGAGAGCTCGTGCTGTTCACTGCCGGATAGGCAGCTTAGAAATTGGTAAACCACTGACCACGCATGGTTCTCCAGTTCACTGCCGGATAGGCAGCTTAGAAACACTTTAAAACCTGAGCCGCATGCGCCCCAAAGTTCACTGCCGGATAGGCAGCTTAGAAAAAAACCAGAGAAGAAGGCAAAGAAAAATACTAGTTCACTGCCGGATAGGCAGCTTAGAAAAGCGTCAGGCCAAGAGCCTTGTCTTTCAGAAATGTTCACTGCCGGATAGGCAGCTTAGAAATGCCGGCGGCGGGTACTGATTACGCGAAAACGGTTCACTGCCGGATAGGCAGCTTAGAAAATCCACACCCCCGTGGCCAAGCTGATCCAGCCGTTCACTGCCGGATAGGCAGCTTAGAAATTACGCAGCCATTTGAAGCCGGCAATGCCAACGTTCACTGCCGGATAGGCAGCTTAGAAAAGGCCTCGACCTGTACGTGATGCAGCCCGGGTGTTCACTGCCGGATAGGCAGCTTAGAAAGCTGCCGACGCCTGATCCGAATAGCAGGCATAGTTCACTGCCGGATAGGCAGCTTAGAAAACGTACAGGTCGAGGCCTGGCCGATGCAGTCCGTTCACTGCCGGATAGGCAGCTTAGAAAGTTATGGTAACGAATAATGGAAGTTATTTAATGTTCACTGCCGGATAGGCAGCTTAGAAAGTGAGAGAAAAAAAGATAGGGTGCAGATAGATGTTCACTGCCGGATAGGCAGCTTAGAAACATAGCGCTCTCACGTGCTCGCTTCCGTAGCCGTTCACTGCCGGATAGGCAGCTTAGAAATTAAAGTGCCCTCCTACTCTCTGTGCATATATGTTCACTGCCGGATAGGCAGCTTAGAAAGGCTTGTTGATTATTGATGAAGGTCTGTTCTGGTTCACTGCCGGATAGGCAGCTTAGAAATCGATACACTCACGAACGAAGTCACGCAAACCGTTCACTGCCGGATAGGCAGCTTAGAAAAGAAATCAACACCGGTATGGCGGTGCGTTTCAGTTCACTGCCGGATAGGCAGCTTAGAAAAACTTGGAACCACTCGTGCACTGCCATCTTCAGATTCTCTGCCGGATAGGCAGCTTAGAAAACACCGAAGTGATCCAGCCAGCCCCGGATGAATGTTCACTGCCGGATAGGCAGCTTAGAAAAAAAAGTAAGGGCCGCGTGAGCGACCCATCGAGTTCACTGCCGGATAGGCAGCTTAGAAAACCCCAGGCGTCCGATCCGGCTGCGTTAAACTGTTCACTGCCGGATAGGCAGCTTAGAAATCTTGCTCAATGCGGATATGAAGCATGTCAGTGTTCACTGCCGGATAGGCAGCTTAGAAATCGCCAATATATTTGTCCAAGATTTTCAACTGGTTCACTGCCGGATAGGCAGCTTAGAAAAGCCTCTGCGCGTCTAATCACGAACTGCAACAGTTCACTGCCGGATAGGCAGCTTAGAAAAAGCAAGAACTATTCGTCCGCGAATACTTAGTGTTCACTGCCGGATAGGCAGCTTAGAAAGCCGGCTGATGTCGGACAAGCTGTTCCCGCTGGTTCACTGCCGGATAGGCAGCTTAGAAAAGACAGCAAGCTAGCCGTATTGTCGGGCATGGCTCACGGCCGAATAAGCCGCTTAGAAAACCGAGGCGGGGTCATTCAAGCTGCTATGTACTTGAAGACGAGCACAGCAAGAATCGGGTCGTCCACAAGGGCGCGCCGCCATAGACTTCGAGCATTTCAATGTTACGAAGGAGAGCGACATGGCTTGGCAACTGGAAACCCTGGACCCGGCTTTCGTCGAGCGGGCACGACACAAAGGAATTGATGCGCTCGGCCAAACCATCCAACGGATGACGGCCGCTGGCGGCGAACCCTTCCGCGACGCGCTGCGCCGCGCCACTCCGGGAGAGGGGCTGATTCTGGCGAGCTACAGCCCATTCCACCAAGCCGGGCCATACCGCGAGTATGGTCCGGTTTTCCTGGCGGCTGAATCACAGCCAGAACCTCTGCCCGAGCTGTCGTCGCTACTGCTCCGCGTCGGTGGGAATGCCTACCTTGGCGACAGCGTGGCGCTGCGCGCTTACGGCAAAGAACAGACCATGCTGGAAGCCGCATTGCTGCCAACACATCAGGTGGAGGCGATACTGGCGCACTGGGAGACAAGGCCAGAGATCACTTTCGCTATGCTGCGTTTCCCCGCCCATGGTTGCTATGCGCTGCGACTGAACCGGAGCGAATGAAATAGAACCCATGCCATGCGTGATCGGCCATCTGAAAATCAGCCCTTAAAACCTGCTCAAGGTCTGCTGCGCTTCGTAAAGCGTTACACGGTGTGTACAAACTCAAAATGCTGATGTACCCCTCGACCATTCTGCTCTTTCACTCGTTTTCGCCTTGTCTCGCCCTTGCTCGCGAGACTTTGAACAGCCTCTTACGGAGCAATCCGCGCTCAAAAAGCAAAAACGCCGCTCACCCAAGGTGAACGGCGTTTTTCATCAAACCGGTTCGGTTCAAGCCAAGCGCCGCGCCAATTCCTCGCCTATCCTTCGCATCGGTTCCGGATCGCTCATGCCGAAGTGGTCGCAGTCCAGCTCTACGCACTCCAGTTTGCCGCCGAGGAAGGGCCGCCAGTCTTCCGGCTTGGGCGTGTCTTCCGGGTGGATGCCGGCGCGGAACAGCAGCACGTCTCCGTCGTAGCGCGGGGTTTGACTGTCGCGGAATAATTGCATGCCGTGCAGCGAGGCCTCGCCCAGCCGTTCCAGCGCGGCGCGGCCCAGCGGCGCCAGCGGGCTGCCGGGGCGCAGCAGGCGTTGGTAGATTGCCTCATTGTCCAGCGGCTGGCCATTCTCGTCGGCGTCCACTTCGCCGTTGACGCTGAGCACCGTTACCAGCGCGTCGTGCAATGTCGGTTGCGGCCGGCCTTGCCAGCTGGCGGTTGGGTAGCTGTCCATCAGCGCCGCCAGTTCCACGGTTTCTCCGGCGGCGCGCAGCTGCGCCGCCATCGCCTGCGCCAGCCCGCCGCCCAGGGACCAGCCCAGCAACCGGTACGGCCCTTGCGGCTGGACTTCGCGCACGCGGGCCACGTAGTCCGCCACCATCGCGTCGAAGCTGACCGGCTTCTCGCCGGTGATGCCGGTGGCCTGCAGGCCGTAGATGGCCACGCCGGGCAGGTGTTTAGCCAGGCCCAGGTAGCACCAGGACAGGCCTTCCGCCGGGTGCAGGCAGAACAACGCCGGCAGCGCGCCGGGCTGGATGGTCAGCAGCGGCGCGAATTCCTGGCCTTCGCTGGCGGACGGGGGCCGGTGCGCGGCGGGCGCGCTCAACGCCTGCGCCAGCGCCGCCACCGTGCTGTGGCTGAATAGCGCGGACACCGCCACTTCGCGGTTCAGGCGCTGCGCCAGCCGGTTGGCCACCTGGATGGCTTGCAGCGATTTGCCGCCGAGTTCGAAGAAGTTGGCGTGCCGGCTGGGCGGGGTGACGCCCAATACCTGCTGCCACACTTCCATCACTTGGCGCTCCAGCGGGCTGGCGTCTTCCGCCGCGGCCGGCGCTTGCGCTTCCATGCCGGCAGCCAGCTGCTTGCGGTCTATCTTGCCGTTGACGTTGCGCGGCAGGCTGTCCAGCCAGCGCCAGTGGTCCGGGATGGCCGCCGCCGGCAGCACCTCGGCCAAACGCGAGCGCATCGTCGCCGGCTCGGTCTCGCCGCCGCTGAGGAAGGCGGCCAGGGTATAGCTGCCGCCGGCCAGCGGCAGGCCCACCACCGCCGCTTCGCGCACGTCCGGGCAGGCCAGCAGTGCGTTTTCGATTTCGGCCGGGTCGATGCGCAGGCCGCTGATTTTCATTTCATGATCCAGCCGGCCCAGAAAGCGCAGTTGGCCGTCGCTCAGGCGCGCGCGGTCGCCGGTGCGGTAGGCGCGCGGCGCGCCGGGCAGGGCGTCCAGGGTGACGAAACGGCGCGCGGTGAGTTCTTCGCGGCCCAGGTAGCCGATAGCCAGCGCCTCGCCCAGCAGGCACAGTTCGCCGTCCTCGCCCTGCGCCACAGGCTGCAGGCGCTCGTCGACGATGACGGCGCGCACGCCGGGGCGCGGCAGGCCGATGGGCACGCTGTCGCTGCCGTCCCACACCGCGCCGGGGCCGGACAGGATGGCGCTGGTGGCGATGATGGAGGCTTCGGTGGGGCCGTAGCTGTTGAGCAGCACGCTGTCCGGCAATAGCGCTTGCCAGCGGCCGGCGCGTTCCGGCAGCGCGGCTTCGCCGCCGATGATGGTCAGCCGCACGCTGGCCAGCTGCGCGGCCAGTTCCGGCTGCAAGGCAAAGGCCAGTTCGTGCCAGAAGGCGGTGGGGAGGTCCAGCACGCTGATGCGCTGGCGCGCCACCGCGGCGGCGAAGGCCGGCATGGATTCGAGCATCGCGTCGGTGCGCAGCACCAGGGTGCCGCCATGGCACAGCGCCAGGAAGATTTCTTCGATGCTGGCGTCAAAATGCAGCGGCGCGAATTGCAGGATGCGTTCGTCGGCGCCGATGCGGTACAGCTGGCCGGCGCTGCTGACGAACTGGGCCAGCGCGCCGTGGCTGACCAGCACGCCGTTGGGCTTGCCGGTGGAGCCGGAAGTATAGAGCAGATAGGCGGCTTGCTCGGCTGCCGGCGCCGGGTCCGCGGCGGCCAGCGCGTCCTGTTGCGGAGGCAGGTCCAGGCACAGCGCCGGCACTTCGCCCAGTAGCGGACGCCAGGCGCTCAGGGTGACGGCCAGCCGAGGCTGCGCGTCGTCCAGCACCATGGCCAGCCGCGTGGGCGGGCCGTGCGGGTCCAGCGGCACATAGCAGCCGCCGGCCCACAGCGTGGCCAGGATGGCGACGATGGCTTCCGGGCTGCGCGGCAGCACGATGGCCACCCGTTCTTCCGCCTGCAGGCCGGCGGCTTGCAAGCGGCCGGCCAGTTGCAGCACGCGCTGCAACAGCGCGCGGTAGGACAGGCGCTCGCCGTCCTGCTCCAGGGCTATCGCATCCGGCCGCGCGGCGGCGGCGGCGCGGATCAGGCTCAGCACTTCCCGCGGCTCGCGTTCCAGAGCCGCGCCGTCCAGCACGCTCAGCGGCGGGAGCTCCGGCAACAGCTCTCTCAGAACGACGTCCGGCGCGCGGCCGGCCCAGGCGTCCAGCCAGGCCAGCAAATCATCGCGCAAGCCGTCCAGCTCCGCCTGCGGGTAGGCGTTGGGGTTGGCTTCCAGGCACAGCCGCCATTCGGTGTTCAACAGGCTGAAATTGATCGACACATCCTCCACCGGGCCGGAGCCCAGCGGCAGCACCCGGCTGTCCAGGCCGGCAAACGGCGCGCGGCGGTCGAAAGGCATCAGGTTCACCACCGCGCCGAACAAGCGCTGCTGGCCGCCCACGCGCGCCAAATCGCCGCGCAACTGCTCGTAGCGGTAGCGCTGATGCGGCCGGATCGCGCGCAGGCTGTCCGCCAGCTGGCGGCTCAAGTCCGCCGCGCTCAGGTCTTCGTCCAGCCGCAGGCTTAGCGGCGCGATATTCATCGCCATGCACGGCACCGCCAGTGCCGGCGTGCCCAGGCGGTTCATCACCGGCAAGCCCAGGGTCAGCGCTCGGCGGCCACTGTGCTTGGTCAGCCAGGCGCCCACCGCCGCCAGCAACCAAGCACCCCAGTCCACGCCGTGCTGTTTGGCGGAGGCCTGCCAGGCGGCGATCTGCGCCGGGCTCAGCCATTGCTCGGCCTTGTTCACCCCGTCCGCCAGCAAGGCGGCGGGCGCCAGTGTGCTGGCCGCCGGCTGCCGGCCTTGGCGTTGCAGCCAGAAGGCGCGGTCTTGCTCGCAGGCCTCGCTGGCCTGGTAGGCGTGATCGGCGGCGATGATCTTGTCCAGCGACCAATCCGCCAGCGGCGGCAGGGCCTGCTGCTTGACGCGGGCGCTGTAGCGCGCCGCCAGCGCCTGGCTCAGCAGGCCGTAGGCGAAGCCATCCAGCGCGATATGGTGGGTCTGCAGATACCACCAGTGCCGCTCCGGTCCCAGCTTCAACACCGCGCCAAGATAGAGCGCGTCCCGCGACGGATCGCACGGCCGCGCCAATGACTGGACCACCCAGGCCCGCGCCGCCGCTTCCGGTTCCGCGCTGAAGTCCAGGCAGGGTATCTCCGCCTGCGCGGCCACCGGCTGCTGCCACAGCTGGCTGCCGTCAAACTCGAAGCGCATGTTCAGCGCCGCGCAATTGGCCAGCACCTCGGCGGCGCTGTCGCGCAAGGCGTCCAGATCTAGCGCGCCGCGCAGTTCGGTGGCTTCGGCGGTGAGGTAGCTCGGGTTGTCCGGGGAAAGTTGCTGCCCCATCCAGATGCCGTGCTGTGCGGCGCTGACGGGGAGGCGAGAAGCGGTCAAAGTCATAAAAAGGCGTGCCGTTGCGGTTCCATGCCTGCGCTATGCAGTGCGGGCAGATCAATGAGAGCCGCAATCTTACACCATAAATGGGAATGATTATCAATATTGACTTGATGGCCCGTCTGTTCAAGCCTTCTCTACAAAGGCGATGCCGTGGCAGGCGCAGAACGCGCGCAGCGCCGGCCCCAAACGCTCCCGCGCCGCATCGCCCACACTCAGGCCGGACAGTCGCACGCTCAGCCACAGCCCCTGATCGGTTTCAAACGCCAACGCGGTGGGCAGCGCGCTGTGGTGGTAATACAGCCGCGCCGAACGCACCTGGCCCAAGGCGCAATGTCTGGCCGCGCCAAAGCGCCGCGGCACGTATAGCTCGCCATTCTCCACCCAGGCCAGCGCCGCCTGCTTGCGGGAACGCGCTACGCCCAAGCCCAGGCTGGCCACCGCCAACACCGCCACGGCCGAGAACCAGGGCAAATCCACCGCTTGGAAACCTTGGTTCAACAGCAAGGTGGCGGCCGGCGCGCAAGCCAGCGCCAGTTCGCCGGGGGAGTGCTCTACTAGGATGGCATTCATCTACGGTTCGTTTCATTCCATGGGCAAGTGGCGGAATCAAACCTTGCATGGCTGTCTGCGTCAAGCCGCCACACAGCCCACGCCGTTTCCCCAACGGCATGCCTCCTTCTAAACTGAGCCCCTCCACCGCATGATGCAAATCAAGTAAATCCAGACCACAGTCCATTCCAATATGATCTCGCCGCAGGCACACTAGTAGACGTCATACCAATCGAATGGGCCTAAAAAACGCCCCCATCCCAATCCCTTGCACAACAGGAGGATCCGCATGTAATGAAACACCGAGCCAAGGCCCCGGCAGCCCAATCGCGCCGGGGCCGCGTAGCTGTTTGTTTCTGACTTTGTGATCCAAGGACAGCCATGCCCCCTACCCTCACGCCCCGCGCCACCGCACTACGCGCCTTGATGGCCGACTTCATCCGGCAACGGCGCGACGACAAGCTGGACAAGCTTGCACCCGACGACGACGCCAAGCGCGAAGCGCTGCTGGCCCAACACCAGCCCGCCGCCTGGCTGGCGGACGCGGCCCGCCGCGCCGGCCAACTGCAAGCCGCCACCCATACCCTTAAAGCCATCCACCCAGACGCCCGCGGCAGCAATCTGTACGCGCCGCCCTCCACCCTGCCGCCGCGCCGCGAAGTGGGCAGCCACTGCCTGGGCGCGGATTTTGCCGACGACGTGGTGGGCAACGCCGCCGCGCTGGATGTGTACAAGTTTCTGAAGCAACAGCACGACGGCCAAAGCCTGCTGGCGCTGGCCTTGGCTCAGGACGCCGACTTGGCCGCCGCGCTCAGCGACAACCCCGAGCAGGCGCAAGCCTGGATCGCCGCCTTCGCCGCGCTAACCGACGCCGGCGCGGCGGCCGCCAGCCACAGCCGCGCCAAGCAAGTGTATTGGCTGGTGGGTTACGAGCCGGCCAAGGACGAGCACTACCACCTGCTGGCTCCGCTTTACCCCAGCGCGCTGGCGCAACGGCTGTACCAAACCATCCAGGAGCACCGCTTCGGAGAAGCCGCCAAGGCCGCGCGCCAAGCCCGCCGCGAACAGCGCGATCACCCGCACGGCTATTGCGATTATCCGCAGCTGGCGGTGCAGAAGCTGGGCGGCACCAAGCCGCAGAATATTTCCCAGCTCAATAGCGAACGCAAGGGCAATAACTATCTACTGGCTTCCTTGCCGCCGCAGTGGCGGAGCCTGGGCCTGAAACCGCCGCTCAATAGCGAGGACGCGCTGCTGCGCTTTGGCCGCCGCAACGATGTGCGCCGGCTGGTCCGCCAACTGCGCGCCTTCCTGGAAAGCCAACCGCGCAAGATCATGGACACCCGCGACCGCCGCGACGAGCTAAGCGACGCGCTGCTGGAGGAACTGCTGCTGTTTGGCAAGGAAATGCACGAAGGCCTGCCGCCCGGCTGGAGCGCGGACACGCGTTGCCGGCTGCCGGAATACCAACAGCTGTGGCTGGACCCTTGGCGCGCCGATACCGACGCGGACTTTGCCGCGCGCTGGCACGGCGAGGACTGGCCGCTGGAAGTGGCCAAGCGCTTCGGCCGCTGGCTGAACCAGCAATTCGACGCCAGCCCGCTGGAGATGGGCGACGCGGAATTCCGCCACTGGGCGCGGGAGCTGGCCGGGGACCTGGGCTGGCAGGCCCAGCACGATCAAACCCGCCGCCAGCTGGCGGCCATGGCCAAGGAGCAAGCATGAGCACCCTGCCCGTGATCACCGGCCTGCTGAGCGTGCCCCGGCTGCGGGTGCAAAACGCCAACGCCATTTCCAGCCCCTTCACTTGGGGCTTTCCGGCCATTACCGCCTTCACCGGCCTGGCCCAGGCGCTGGAGCGCAAGCTGGCCGGCAGCCTGGATTTGCAGTTCGAGGCGGTGGGCGTGGTCTGCCACCATTACCAGGCGCAGACCAGCGGCGCGTACACCCAGGGTTTCCACCTCAGCCGCAACCCGGTGGACAAGGACGGCGCCACCGCCGCCATCGTGGAGGAAGGCCGCATTCATCTGGACATCAGCCTGCTGTTCGGCCTCACTGGCGAAGCGCTGGCCGCGCCCAAGGAACAGCTGCCGGAACTGGCGCGGCAGGTGGCGGACACCCTGCACGGCATGCGCATTGCCGGCGGCAGCGTGACGCCGCCGCTGCCCGGCCGCTGCCGTCCCGCGCCGCAATTGATGACTTTGAGCGAGAACGAGACGGAACGACGCGAGCAATTCCGCCAATTGCGACGCAGCCTGCTGCCCGGCTTTGCGCTGGTATCCCGCGACGACCTGCTGCAAAGCCACCTGGCCGCCCTGCGCGCCAGCCAGCCGCAGGCAGATCTCTTCGACGCCTGGCTGGACCTGTCCCGCATCAACCACGCGCCGCTCTGGCAGGAACACGCGGACCCGGCCGGCGGCGAACCGCGCCGCACGCTGGAATGGCGCAGCCAACGCGGCCATAGCCAGGGCTGGACAGTGCCGATGCCAGTGGGCTACGGCGCGCTGTCCCCGCTCTACCCGGCCGGCAGCGTGGCCAACGCCCGCGACGCGCATACGCCGTTCCGCTTTGTGGAAAGCCTGTATTCGCTGGGCGAATGGGTCAGCCCGCACCGGCTGCACGATGTCGCCCAGTTGCTGTGGTACGCCGACGACGACACCGCCAGCGGCTTGTACCGCTGCCGCAATGATTACGCCGCCACCTTGGAAATAGAAGACTAGAAAGGAAGCCTCATGAGCACCGCACCGCTGAAAACCGCTACCGTATTGGCCTTTGAACGCAAGCTGGACCCGTCCGACGCCTTGTTCCACGCCGGCGACTGGCAACAGCGCGAGCAGCACGCCGGCTGGGAGCCGGTCAGGGTCATCGAAAAATCCGTGCGCGGCACCATTTCCAACCGCCTGAAAACCAAGGATCAGGACCCGGCCAAGCTGGACGCGCAGATTGAAAACCCCAATCTGCAAACCGTGGATGTGGCCGCGCTGCCGCACCATGCGGACACCTTGAAAGTCAGCTTCACGCTGCGGGTATTGGGCAATGTCGGCGCGCCGTCCGCCTGCAACGACAGCGCCTACCAGGCCAAGCTGCGCGCCACCGTGGCCGGCTATGTGCAAGCCTACGGCTTTGCCGAGCTGGCGCGCCGCTATGCCTGCAACCTGGCCAACGGCCGCTTCCTGTGGCGCAACCGCGTGGGCGCAGAGCAGGTGGAGGTGCGGGTGGCGCTGCTGGAGCAAGGCCAGCCGGCGCAGCAATGGCAATTCGACGCGCTGGCGCTGTCCCTGCGCCACTTCGACCCCGGCAGCCAGGCCGCCGCGCTGGAACAACTGGCCGCAGCCATCGCCGCCGGCCTGGCTGGTCAGCGCCATCTGCTGCTGCAAATCACCGCCTTTGCACGGCTGGGCGCCGGCCAGGAGGTGTTCCCCTCGCAGGAGCTGATTCTGGACCGTGGCCGCGGCGACAAGAGCAAAACCCTGTACGCCATTGAGCAAGGGGCGCTGAAGATTGCCGCCATCCACTCGCAGAAACTGGGCAACGCCATCCGCACCATAGACGACTGGCACCCGGAAGCCGAGCAACTCGGCCCCATCGCGGTGGAGCCCTACGGCTCGGTCACCACGCTGGGCAAGGCCTGCCGCCAGCCCAAGGCCAAGTCCGACTTCTACACCCTGCTGGACAACTGGGTACTGAAAGACCAGGCTCCGTCGCAGCATGACCAGCACTTTGTGCTGGCCACGCTGATCCGCGGCGGCGTGTTCGGCGCGGCGGAGTAAGCCATGGATCATTACCTGGACATCCGGCTGCGCCCGGACCCGGAGTTTGCGCCCACGCTGCTGATGAACGCGCTGTTCGCCAAGCTGCACCGCGCGCTGAGCGAGCAAGGCCGCGACGACATCGGCGTCAGTTTCCCGCGCGCGGCCCCGGCCGCCGCGCTGGGCGACACCCTGCGCCTGCACGGCGGCCACGCCGCCTTGCAGCGGCTGATGGCCGGCGACTGGCTCAGCGGCATGCGCGACCACATCGCGCTGGCCGCCATCCAGCTGGTGCCGCCTCAGGCGGAAGCCTGGCAGGTGCGGCGCAAGCAGGCCAAGACCAATCCGGACAAGGAACGCCGCCGGCTGGTGCGGCGGCTGGGCATCAGCGCGGAAGAAGCCGCGCAGCGCTTCCCGGACAGCGCCGCCCGCCGGCTAACCCTGCCCTTCCTCACCCTCAACAGCGCCAGCACCGGCCAGCGCTATCAGTTGCACATCGAGCAACGCCCGGCCCCAGCCACCCGCAGCGGCCGCTTCAACACCTTCGGCCTCAGCCCCGACGCCACCGTGCCGTGGTTCTAACCCTTTTTTCCCAGCCCCGCCGCCAAGCCTTTTAAATCAATGCCTTGGCGCGGGGCGGGATAAAAGGGTTTTTATTGGGGAAAGCGATGCTTTCCCCGGCTGGCGCGGGTTTGCGGGAGAAAGGGTCTAGTTCTCTGCCGGATAGGCAGCTTAGAAATCAGCGTGTTTAATAGAATTTTCAAATATAAGGTTCTCTGCCGGATAGGCAGCTTAGAAATGTCGAAGCGATAGCCTGTTGGGCGGGATTGGGTTCTCTGCCGGATAGGCAGCTTAGAAATGATGGCAACCTCGAAGCGTTGTACAACATTCGTTCTCTGCCGGATAGGCAGCTTAGAAATGACACGCGGGCCTATGATCTACACGATGGTGGTTCTCTGCCGGATAGGCAGCTTAGAAACATTCAATCCGCGTGGAACCATGCGGCCACCAGTTCTCTGCCGGATAGGCAGCTTAGAAATTCGGCGTGTCAGGGCTACCTCCTGCTGTCGCGTTCTCTGCCGGATAGGCAGCTTAGAAAGCCCACTCTCGATCAAGCTGCGACTCATGAAAGTTCTCTGCCGGATAGGCAGCTTAGAAAAGTTCGCCGCTCTGGCAATGTCACGCCTCGCTGTTCTCTGCCGGATAGGCAGCTTAGAAAAAACCCCTTTAATTCCACCTGGGTACTTCTGCGTTCTCTGCCGGATAGGCAGCTTAGAAAATTTGAGCGTGGCGCATGGCGCCGCCGTTGCAGTTCTCTGCCGGATAGGCAGCTTAGAAAAGTTCCTGGATCTGCTGCAAGACGAGGCCAGCGTTCTCTGCCGGATAGGCAGCTTAGAAAAGCCCCCAGTTTGCCGCAAACAACGGAAAAGGGTTCTCTGCCGGATAGGCAGCTTAGAAACAAACGATAACAGGAGAAAAAACATTTTCTCAGTTCTCTGCCGGATAGGCAGCTTAGAAAGCTGAGGATGGAGGCACTCGAGTAGTTCCAAGGTTCTCTGCCGGATAGGCAGCTTAGAAAACCCACCCTAAATGCTCCTTGCCATAATCCGTGTTCTCTGCCGGATAGGCAGCTTAGAAAGCCTGCGGTGACTGCGGTTTCGATATATGAGGGTTCTCTGCCGGATAGGCAGCTTAGAAATTGAAGAGGTCGAAAGGAGGGGGGCTGGTGACGTTCTCTGCCGGATAGGCAGCTTAGAAAACCAAAGCTCAGATGACCATAGCAAACATCTTGTTCTCTGCCGGATAGGCAGCTTAGAAAGTGCGGGCGGCTGGTTGATTGGTGCGCCGGGAGTTCTCTGCCGGATAGGCAGCTTAGAAATGCAGGCTGGCGGTATGGCTGCCGACCGTGGTGTTCTCTGCCGGATAGGCAGCTTAGAAAACTAAGTTGTTTGTGGAGGTGCAACTGAATGAGTTCTCTGCCGGATAGGCAGCTTAGAAATTTGCGAGCGTGATTTGCGACTTGTACGGGTAGTTCTCTGCCGGATAGGCAGCTTAGAAAACCGGCAACTCAGCGACTTCATAGCCAACGCCGTTCTCTGCCGGATAGGCAGCTTAGAAAATTCTCGCCAACAAGCTGAACCCCAACTGCGAGTTCTCTGCCGGATAGGCAGCTTAGAAATGGGTGCTGCGGATCTCGTCCGCCGTCAGCATGTTCTCTGCCGGATAGGCAGCTTAGAAAAAATATCAATGCCTGTGTGGCGATGGGTTTCAGTTCTCTGCCGGATAGGCAGCTTAGAAATACCATGATCGGCGTCGGGTTGGCGATGACATGTTCTCTGCCGGATAGGCAGCTTAGAAATGCCACGGCAGTCACCGCTGTCCTGGTGGTGGGTTCTCTGCCGGATAGGCAGCTTAGAAATGGCCGGTAGATGGCGCGCAGCCCGGCAAGCGGTTCTCTGCCGGATAGGCCGCCTAGAAAGGCTCCCCAACCCCTCCCCCGCAATCCTTCCAATCACATTATTCTCAATTTGAATAACAATCTAATTTTCCAGATTTTTAACATATATGCAATCGTGCTAGATTTTGTTTTCCAAAATCAAGAAAGGGCCGGCCCAGCCGGCGTTCCACGATGGCATATCCACATTTCACTCTCTCCGCGCTGGCGCTGGCCTTGGCAGGGCAAGCCTTGCCGGTACTGGCCAGCGACGGCAACACGCTGGACAGCGTCACTATCACCGGTTCGCGCATTGCGCGCGCCGGCAAGGAAGGCGCCACCGGGGTCACGGTGTTGACCGGGGCCGATATCGAAAAACAGGGTTACACCAATGTTTACGACGCGCTGAACAATCTGGCGCAGAACACCGGCTTCACTCAGGGCGCGGATTTCGGAAATACCTTCACCCCGGCCGCCAACGCCATCAGCCTGCGCGGACTGGGCCCCAACCATACGCTGACCTTGCTCAACGGCCGCCGCATCGCCGATTACCCGGTGGCTTACGAGGGCTCGGTCAACTTCGTCAATCTGGCCAATATCCCGGCGGCGATGATTGAGCGCATCGAGGTGCTCAACGGCGGCGCGTCGGCGATTTACGGCTCCGACGCCATTGCCGGCGTGGTCAATGTGATCCTGAAGAAGAAGGCCGACGGCACCACGGTCAACATCAAGGCCGGCGGCAGCGAGCATCACGGCGGCGAAAACCTGCGCCTGCAGCTGAGCGGCGGCAAGAGCTGGGACAAGCTGAACCTGGTCTACGCGCTGGAGTTAAGCCAGCGCAACCCAATCTGGTCGCGCCAGCGCGGCTTCATGGCGGACAATACCGTCAACGGCGCGGCCCCCACCACGGTGTGGTCTCAGAAAGATGTGAAGACCGGCAAATTCATCGATCCCGGCTCGACTTGCGGCGATCTGGGCGGGCTGTACGCCGGCAGCGTGCGCGCTTACCGCACCAGCAAGACCAATGTCTGCGCCAGCCCGCTGGCCAAGGCCTCGTACTGGACGGTGCAGACCGCCAACCAAAGCCAAAACGGTTATCTGAGCCTGAACTACGCGCTCAACGATCATCTTGAGCTCTTTGGCGACGCGCTGCTGGCCTTCAATCACAGCGAGAACAATACCCGCGGCCCCAGCTGGACCTCCGCCGGCGGCAACGGCGGCTATTTCCTGAACCAGAACAGCGGCCGCTACGAGGCCTGGACCCGGCTGCTGTCGCCGGAGGAGATGGGCGGCGCCAGCCGTTACAACCGCAAGTGGGACGATGTGGCGGCCAACCTGACGTTCGGCCTGCGCGGCGCGGTGCCGGACAGCAGCTGGAGTTATGAAGCCGCTTACAACGCGTCGATCTACACCAGCCAGAACATCGCGCCGCGGCTGCTGGCCAATGCGGACAGCTTCTTCCTGGGCCAGCAGCAGGGCGTGGACGCCAAGGGCGTGCCGATTTATGCGCCGTCGGCCGGGCCGTTCAACCGCCGGCTGACGCAGGCGGAGTTCGACAGCATCGCCGGGCGCTCGGTGAGCCAGAACAAGTCCTGGCTGCAGGCGCTGAGCCTGAGCGGCAGCGGCGAGTTGTTCAAGCTGCCGGCCGGCGCGGTGAAGCTGGCCGGCACGCTGGAATGGGGCAGCCAGGGCTTCAGCAACGATCCGGACCCACTGATCAACCAGGGAGCCTTCTACAACACCTCGCCGGCCGTGCACGCCGGCGGCACCCGCTCGCGTCAGGCGGCGGGCAGCGAACTGTACATCCCGGTGTTCAAGCAGTTGAACCTGACCCTGTCCGGCCGCTACGACCGTTACCAACTGCCGGACAGCAGCGCGGGCAAGTTCACTTACGGCGCCGGCCTGGAATTCCGGCCCCTGAACACGCTGCTGCTGCGCGGCAGTTACGCCACCAGCTTCCGCGCGCCGGACATGAATTACCTGTTCCTGACCCAGAGCCGCGGTTATTACTCGTCCAGCACCGATTACTGGCGCTGCGCCCAGGCCGGCCAACCGCTGGCCAGCTGCGACTACAAAAGCATGTCGCCCGGCGCGGATTACGTGAAGAACGGCAACGCGACGTTGAAGCCGGAAAACGGCAAGTCCTACGGTTTCGGCTTTGTGTGGTCGCCCAGCAGCAGCGCGGATATTTCGGTGGATTACTGGGATATCGCCATCAACGATCTGGTCACCGACCTGAGCGGCGACAAACTGCTGCGCGACGAGGCGCTGTGCCGCGCCGGCATGCTGGACGCGTCATCCCAGCTATGCCAGGACACATTGCGCCGGGTGCAGCGCAATCCAGCCAATGCCTTGATCAATCCGGGCGCGATCAAGCAGATCATCGTCAACCCGATCAACGCGGCCAGCGAGCGCACCAGCGGTTTCGACATCGCAGGCAAGCTGCGCTGGAAAACCGCCAACTGGGGCGGCTTCCTGCTGAAAGCCAATTACACCAAGGTGTTGAAGCACACTTACCAGCAGTTTGCCGGCGATGCGGAAAAGAATATGTTGAACGATCCGGAAAACACCGATTGGCCGGACAAGCTGGATACCAGCCTGACCTGGGACATTGGCCCGTGGTCGTCCACCGTGCTGCTGACCCGCTACGGCAAGATTCCCAAGGCCAGCGGCAACGGCAATCTCACGCCCACGGTTTTGGCCAATTTCAGCACTCAGTACCAGTGGAACAAGCGGACGTCGGTGGGGCTTATCGTCAACAATGTGCTGGACACCATCAAGCGCGACGACACCAGCGGCTGGCCTTACTACCCGGTGGGCAGTTATCTGCCCTATGGCCGCCAGTGGTGGGTTGAGTTGAACCACAAGTTCTGAGCCAAACGGCCTGCGCCGATCCGCGCGGGCGGCCTGCCGCCGCCTGCGCTCAAAGCAACGGCGTAATGCAAAAAGCCCATCGCTTGCGCAATGGGCTTTTCTGAATCTGGCGTCCCCACGGGGAATCGAACCCCGGCTACCGCCGTGAAAGGGCGGTGTTCTAACCGCTAAACTATAGGGACATCAAGTGGCGCACCCGGAGCGATTCGAACGCCCGACCCTCTGGTTCGTAGCCAGATACTCTATCCAACTGAGCTACGGGTGCGCTGACTGGCGGAGAAAGAGGGATTCGAACCCTCGATACAGGTTTAAGCCCGTATGCTTCCTTAGCAGGGAAGTGCCTTCGACCACTCGGCCATTTCTCCGTTCAGAGAGCGCCATATTAATTAGCGCTGCGCCCTCTGTCAAGCGTGTATCCGAAATTATTTACGCCGGCTGGTCCAGTCCAAAAACTTTATGCAAAACGCGAACCGCCAGCTCCAGATACTTCTCGTCCAGCAGCACCGATACCTTGATTTCCGAGGTGGAGATCATCTGGATGTTGATGCCCTCTTCCGCCAGGGTGCGGAACATGGTGGAGGCGATGCCGCAGTGCGAACGCATGCCCACACCCACAATGGAAATCTTGGCCACCTTGTCGTCGGCGTCGATCTTGGCGGCGCCGATATGGGTCTGCACTTCGCGCAGAATGGTCAGCGCGCGCTGGAATTCGCCGCGCGGCACGGTGAAGGAGAAATCGGTCGCGCCGTTTTCGCCCACGTTCTGGATGATCATGTCCACTTCGATATTGGCATCGGCGATCGGCCCCAGAATCTGGTAGGCGATGCCAGGCTTGTCCGGCACGCCCTTGACGTTGATGCGCGCTTCGTTACGGTCAAATGCGATGCCTGCGACAACGGCCTTTTCCATGCTTTCATCTTCCTCATACGTAATCAGGGTGCCTTCGCCTTCGTCTTCGAAGCTGGAGAGCACGCGCAAACGAACCTTGTACTTGCCGGCGAACTCCACCGAGCGGATTTGCAGCACCTTGGAGCCCAAGGACGCCATTTCGATCATTTCCTCGAAAGTGACGGTCTTCAGGCGGCGCGCTTCCGGCACCACGCGCGGATCGGTGGTGTATACGCCGTCCACGTCGGTGTAGATCTGGCATTCGTCGGCCTTCAACGCGGCGGCCAACGCCACGGCGGAGGTGTCCGAACCACCGCGGCCCAGCGTGGTGATATCGCCGTCTTCGTCCACGCCCTGGAAGCCGGCGACGATGACGACGCGGCCTTCATTGAGGTCGGAGCGCATCGCAGCGTCGTCGATATCCTGAATGCGGGCCTTGGTGTGGGCGTTGTCGGTGACCAGTTTCACTTGCCAGCCGCAGTAGCTCTTGGCCGGCACGCCGATTTCCTTCAGCGCCATGGCCAGCAGGCCGATGGTGACTTGCTCTCCGGTGGATACCACCACATCCAGCTCGCGCGGGTCCGGATAGTCCTGAATCTCCTTTGCCAGGGCGATGAGGCGGTTGGTTTCGCCGCTCATGGCGGACACCACCACCACGACATCATGTCCCTGCGACTTCCACTTGGCGACACGGCGGGCAACGTTCTTGATCCGTTCGGTGGTTCCAACCGAAGTGCCGCCGTACTTTTGTACGATGAGTGCCATGCTTGTTTCTTATATTCGAAAGGGTTGAAATGTCGAGCTTCGATTCTGACCCTAACTTGCCAAGAATTGCAAGACGGAATTCACCGCCGATATTGCATTGCAAAACCAGCTGCCGGCCCCTGCCGGAGCATCGCGGCGCAAGCTGCCGGCGCTGCCGTGCTTGCCGGCATCAATCCACGGCAGCCATGCCGTTTACTGGCAGATTATTTCTGTTGGATTACATGCGCAAACGTTCGGGACAACTATAGAGAT
Organism: Chromobacterium sp. Rain0013; assembly: GCF_015291765.1. Classification (NCBI taxonomy): domain Bacteria; kingdom Pseudomonadati; phylum Pseudomonadota; class Betaproteobacteria; order Neisseriales; family Chromobacteriaceae; genus Chromobacterium; species Chromobacterium sp. Rain0013. Next base: position 1,555,791 of record NZ_CP031514.1, on the reverse strand, counting down.
TGGCGCGGCCGCGGCCGGCGAAGCCGATCAAGGTCAGGCCGTAGCGCGCGGCCATCTCCACCGCCAGCGAAGTGGGCGCAGACATCGCTATCAGGATTTCGATGCCGGCGGCGGCGGCTTTCTGCGCCATTTCATAACTGGCGCGGCTGGTGACGACGGCCGCGCCATCGCGCCAGCCTTGGCGCGCGCGCGCGCCGATCAGCTTGTCCAGCGCCACATGACGGCCCACGTCCTCGCTAAGATGCAGGAGTTCGCCCTGAGGCGTCACCCAGCCGGCGGCGTGGGCGCAGGCGGTGGCTTGAGATAGGCTTTGCGCCTGCTGCAAGGCCGGCAAGGCGCGCGCCAGCGCGTCCAGGCTAAAGCTTTGAGTAACCGGCAGCGGCGGCAGCGGCCTGTGGATTTCGGCCAACTGCTCCACGCCGCACAGACCGCAGCCGGTGCGCCCGGCCAGTTGGCGGCGGCGTTCTTTCAGGGCCATGAACCGGGCCGAAGCCAGCTCGATATGGACCTCCACCCCGCGCTCGCCCGGAAGGATGTCGATACCGTAGATTTCACCCGAATGGGCGATGATGCCTTCGGCCAGGCTAAAGCCGAGCGCGAAGTCTTCCAGCGCCATCGGGCTGGCCATCATCACCACGTGGGACAGGCCGTTGTACACCAGCGCCACCGGGGTTTCCACCGCCACCCAGTCTTGCCTGGCCTGAGCGCCGCCATCGCGGCAATCTAGAATGCCCAGCTCAAGCGCCGCATGCTCCAGCGCTTCATTTTTTTTCATAGAATTTGGCCCGCCATCCGCTGCAATAGTTTGTACTAATTGACACCTAGGGCGATAATAGATTTTCCGCTGTGAGTGAGCAATGCGCCCTTGGTGGGTCAAGGGCGCCAGGTTCATACCAAGGAGACAAACCCATGCAAGTCAGCAGACGGCAGTTTTTCAAGCTCTGCGCCGGCGGCATGGCAGGCACCACCATCGCGACCCTGGGCTTCATGCCCGAAACCGCGCTGGCCGACACGCGCAGCTATAAATTGATGCGCGCGACGGAAACCCGGAATACCTGTCCATACTGTTCGGTAGGCTGTGGCATCTTGATGTACAGCCTGGGCGACGGCGCCAAGAACGCCAAAGCCGATATTTTCCACATTGAAGGCGATCCGGACCACCCGGTCAATCGCGGCGCGCTCTGTCCCAAGGGCGCCGGCCTGATCGACTTCATCCACAGCCCCAACCGCCTGCGCTACCCCGAAGTGCGCGAAGCGGGCTCCAACGAATTCAAACGCATCAGCTGGGACGAAGCCTTCGAGCGCATCGCCGCCCACATGAAGCGCGACCGCGACGCCAACTTTGTCGAGAAAAACGCCGATGGCGTCACCGTCAACCGTTGGCTAACCACGGGCTTCCTGGCCGCATCCGCGTCCAGCAACGAGGCCGGCTGGCTCACCCACAAATTCACCCGCAGCCTGGGGCTGCTGGCGGTCGACAACCAGGCGCGTGTATGACACGGACCAACGGTGGCAAGTCTTGCCCCAACATTTGGTCGCGGTGCCATGACAAACCATTGGGTCGACATCAAGAACGCCAACCTCATTGTCGTCATGGGCGGCAATGCGGCCGAGGCGCACCCGGTGGGTTTCCGCTGGGCGATTGAAGCCAAGACCCGCAACAAGGCGAAGCTGATCGTCATTGATCCGCGCTTCACCCGCACGGCCTCGGTGGCGGATTATTACGCCCCCATCCGCACCGGCACGGACATTGCGTTCCTGTCCGGCGTGATCCGCTACCTGCTGCAAACCGGCAAGTACAATAAGGAATACACGCTGGCCTACACCAATGCCGCGCTCTTGGTGAACCCGGACTTCAAGTTCGACGACGGCCTGTTCTCCGGCTACAACGCGGAGAAGCACAGCTACGACAAATCCACCTGGACTTACCAGCTGGACGACAAGGGCATGGCCAAGCGCGACGACACCCTGTCCGACCCGCGCTGCGTAATCAATCTGATGCGCGACCACGTGGCCCGCTATACGCCGGAAATGGTGGAAACCCTCTGCGGCACGCCCAAGGAAGCTTTCCTCAAGGTATGCGAATACCTGGCGGAAACCGGCGCCCACGACAAGACCACGTCCTTCCTGTACGCGCTGGGCTGGACGCAGCACTCCATCGGTTCGCAGAACATCCGCACCATGGCGATGATCCAGCTGCTGCTGGGCAATATGGGCATGGCCGGCGGCGGGGTCAACGCCTTGCGCGGCCACTCCAACATCCAGGGTCTGACCGATATCGGCCTGCTGTCCACCAGCTTGCCGGGCTATCTGAACATGCCCTCGGAGAAAGAGCCCACGCTGGAGGCCTATCTGGCCAAGTACACCAGCAAGCCGCTGGCCGACGGGCAGATGAACTACTGGCAGAACTATCCCAAGTTCTTCATCTCGCTGATGAAGGCGATGTGGGGCGACAAGGCCACCGCCGACAACCAGTGGGGCTATGACTGGCTGCCCAAGTGGGACAAGAGCTACGACGTGCTGCAGTACTTCGAACTGATGCACCAGGGCAAGATCAACGGCTACTTCTGTCAGGGCTTCAACCCGGTACTGGCTTTCCCGGACAAGAACAAGGTGGTGTCTTCGCTCTCCAAGCTGAAGTACTTGGTGATCATGGACCCGCTGGCCACCGACACCTCCACCTTCTGGAAAAACCACGGCGAGCAGAACGATGTGAAGACCGCGGAGATCCAGACCGAGGTGTTCCGCCTGCCCACCACCTGTTTCGCCGAGGAAGACGGCGCGGTGGTCAACTCCGGCCGCTGGCTGCAATGGCACTGGAAAGGCGCGGACGCGCCGGGCGAAGCCATCACCGACGCGGAAATCCTGGCCGGCATCTTCACCCGCCTGAAGGCCCAGTACGCCAAGGACGGCGGCAAGAACGCCGAGGCCATCATGAGCCTGTCCTGGGCTTACGGCAACCCGCACGAGCCCAAGCCGGAAGAACTGGCCAAGGAGCTCAACGGCAAGGCGCTGGCGGACATCCCGGATCCAAAGAACCCGGGACAATTCCTGGCCAAGAAAGGCGAGCTGCTGTCCGGCTTCGCGCTGATGCAGGCCGACGGCAGCACCGCTTCCGGCTGTTGGATTTTCGCCGGCAGCTGGACCCAGGCCGGCAACCAGATGGCGCGCCGCGACAATAGCGACCCGTCCGGGCTGGGCAACACTCTAGGCTGGGCCTGGGCGTGGCCGGCCAACCGCCGCGTGCTGTACAACCGCGCTTCCTGTAAGCCGGACGGCACGCCGTGGGACAAAAAGCGGACGCTGATCAAGTGGAACGGCGAAAAATGGGTGGGCGTGGACGTGCCTGACTTCAAGGCCGACGAGCCGCCCGGCAGCGCCATGGGCCCCTTCATCATGCAGGCCGAGGGCCTGGGGCGGCTGTTCGCGCTCGACAAGATGGCGGAAGGCCCCTTCCCCGAGCATTACGAGCCGTTCGAAACGCCGCTGGGCACCAATCCGCTGCATCCCAAGGTGGTGTCCAATCCGGCAGCGCGGGTATTCGCCGCGGACCGCGAACAGATGGGCAAGCACGACGCCTTCCCGTACGCGGCCACCACTTACCGGCTGACCGAGCACTTCCACGGCTGGACCAAGCACGCGCGGCTGAACGCGATCGCCCAGCCGGAGCAATTCGTGGAAATCGGCGAGGCGCTGGCCAAGGAGAAAGGCATCGCTCACGGCGACACAGTGAAAGTGTCGTCCAAGCGCGGCTACATCAAGGCCAAGGCGGTAGTGACCAAGCGCATCCGCGCGCTGCAGGCGGGCGGCAAGACGGTGCACCAGATCGGGATTCCGATTCACTGGGGTTATGAAGGGGTGGCCAAGAAAGGCTTCAGCGCCAACACGCTGACGCCGTTTGTCGGCGACGCCAACACCCAGACCCCGGAATTCAAATCCTTCCTGGTCAACGTCGAGAAAGTATAAGGAGCGACCATGTCATCACTGCAATCGCAAGATATCCTGCGCCGCTCCGCCAGCCCCACCCAGCCGCCGGTGGTGCGCGATTACAAGGCCGAAGTGGCCAAGCTGATCGACGTGTCCACCTGCATCGGCTGCAAGGCTTGTCAGGTGGCCTGCTCGGAGTGGAACGACATCCGCGACGAAGTGGGCAGCAACGTCGGCGTCTACGACAACCCGGCCGATCTCACCGCGCACAGCTGGACAGTGATGCGCTACAGCGAGGTGGAGGAAAGCGGCAAGCTGGAGTGGCTGATCCGCAAGGACGGCTGCATGCACTGCGCCGACCCGGGCTGTCTGAAGGCCTGTCCGTCGCCGGGGGCCATCATCCAGTACGCCAACGGCATCGTGGACTTCCAGTCCGAGCACTGCATCGGCTGCGGCTATTGCATCTCTGGCTGTCCGTTCAACGTCCCGCGCATCAACCAGAAGGACAACAAGGCGTATAAATGCACCTTGTGCTCCGACCGGGTGATGGTGGGCCAGGAGCCGGCCTGCGTGAAGACCTGTCCCACCGGAGCCATCCGCTTCGGCACCAAGTCCGATATGCAGGCCTACGCCCACGAGCGGGTGGAAGAACTGAAAACCCGCGGCTACGCCAACGCCGGGCTGTACGATCCGGAAGGCGTGGGCGGCACTCACGTGATGTACGTGCTGCACCACGCCGACAAGCCGGAGCTGTATTCCGGCCTGGCCAAGGATCCCAAGATCAGCCCGGTGGTCAGCCTGTGGAAGGGCATCCTCAAGCCGCTGTCCACCATCGGCCTGGCGGCTTCGGTGTTGTTCGGCTTCTTCCACTACATCGGCGTCGGCCCCAATAAGGCGGAAGAGGAAGAGGAGGAACAGGCATGAGCAAGGAAAAGCTGATCAAGCGCTACAGCGCGGCGGAACGCGTCAACCACTGGATCGTGGCGGTGTGCTTCGTGCTGTTGGCGATTTCCGGCCTGGCCTTCTTCTACCCGGCCTTCTTCTGGCTGACCGGCGTATTCGGCACCCCGCAGCTGGCGCGCATCATCCACCCCTTCGTCGGGGTGCTGATGTTCCTCGGCTTCGCGCGCCAGTTCCTGCGTTACTGGCATCACAACTTCCTGGACAAGGAAGACGTGAAGTGGATGATGGCGGTGAAGTCAGTGCTGTCCGGCCATGAGGTCGGCGACATCGGCAAGTACAACGGCGGCCAGAAAGGCATGTTCTGGCTGATGACCGGCTGCATGCTGGTGCTGGTGTGCACCGGCTTCATCATGTGGCGGCCGTACTTCGCGATGTACTTCCCCATCCCGGTGATACGCGTGGCGCTGCTCCTGCACGCCTGGAGCGCGCTGATCCTGATCGCCGGCATCATCGTCCATGTCTACGCCGCCATCTGGGTGCGCGGCACGATACGGGCAATGGTGGAAGGCGTGGTCACCCACGCCTGGGCCAAGAAGCATCATCCGCGTTGGTATCGTGAAATGACCGGAGACAAGAACAAGCCATGAGCATACGCATCGTCCCCCTGGACGAGGCTGGCCGGCTGCAAACCGCGGCGGGAGAGATCCCGCCGTTGTTGCTGCCCCAGCCCGCCGAACGCTATCTGGCCCGCAGCCAGCGCCTGACGGCGCTGGCCGACGGCCACCCGATGGCGGCCTATCTGGCGTTCGCCGCCCGCATCGCCGCGGCTCAGCACCGGCTGGTGCGCGAACAGCCGGTAGCGCTGCCGCAGCGCGGCGATTACTTCCATCATTGCGCCGAACACGGCCTGCCGCCCTTGGGCGCAGCCGCCTGGCCGCGCGATCCGGTCTGGCGCGGCCTGCTGCGCGCGTTATGCGCGGAACTCTCCGCCCTGCCCGGCCCCGCCGGCGAAGTGGCGCGCGAGCTGGGACAGGCGAGCGACGACGCGCTGGAAAGCGCCGCGCGCGCGCTGCTGGACGGGGACTTCGCCGCCGTCGGCTCGGCGCGAGCGCCCTTGCTGTGGGCGGCGCTGTCAGTTTACTTCAGCCAGCTGGCCTCGCAACTGCAAGTTGCCGCGGTGGCCGAACCCGACGACGCCCGCCACCTGTGCCCGGTGTGCGCGATGCCGCCAGTGGCCAGCGTGGTGCGTCTGGGCAACGAGTCCGGCCTGCGCTACCTGCATTGCAGTCTGTGCGAAAGCGAATGGCATCTGGTGCGCGCCAAGTGCAGCAATTGCGAAGCCACGCGCGACATCGGCTACTGGTCGCTGGAGCAAGGCGACAGCCAGCAGGCCGCGGTGCGAGGCGAAAGCTGCGGCGACTGCGGCAGCTACCTGAAGATCCTGGCGCTGGACAAGGACCTGAACGCCGAGCCGGCAGCCGATGACCTGGCCTCGCTGGCGCTGGATCAGCAGCTGGAGCAGCGCGGCTTTGCCCGCAGCGGGGTGAATCCGCTGCTGTTCCCCGGCTGAGAAGCGCTTCTGTTTCCACCCTGCCAGCCTCCTTCACGGAGGCTTTTTTATTGCCTAGGCAAGCGGCTTGGCCGCTCCGGCCGTTTGCATAAGAAAAAACCAACAACTACAAAAAAGGTATGACTTTTTTCTATTCCGGTTAATCGACATGGCTCTGCTCCCGCCTCTGACGCCAAGAAACCGCCTGCTGCTGGGCCTGGCCATCAATGGCGGCGTCTTGTGCTGGCTGTTTTGGGGGCATGCCCTGCTCTGGGCCGGGCTGGCGCTCAGCTCCATCGCACTGGCGCTGGCGCTGAGCTGGCCCTCTCCGGTCGACGCCGCGGAAGAGACGCCCAACCCGGATGCCTACTGGCAGGGCTTCGCCAGCCATGTTTGCGCCTTGCTCCCGCTGTGGGCCGGCCACATCTCCTTGGGCAAGGAACAAATGGACGACGCCGCCAACCGGCTGACCCTGCGCTTCGACGGCATCTTGCGTCAAGTCGGCGGCGCGGTGCCCAAACCCGGCGAGCACACCGACCAAGCGGCGCTGGCGCAGGCGGAAAGCCGGCTCAAGCACATGCTGCAGCTCTTGCAAAACGCCACCCGACAACAAACCGACCTCGCCATCCATCTGCACACTTTGGGCCAATCGGCCAATACCCTGCAAAACCTGGTGCGCAGCCTGATCAGCGGCCGCCAGTTGGACGGCGAGCAAAGCATCGAACAACTGGGCAGCGACACGCTGGAACAGCTGTCCCGTTTGCAAAACCAGATCGACAAGGCAATGGGCAGCCTGGCGCAGATGGCGCACGAGCCGCTGCGGCCGCACACGCTGCTAAACCCCGCCGACCCCGCCGCGCAAGATAAAGAAGCCGTTCTGGACGAAGAGGCCGCTCAGTCTCAATCCTTGCAGCAGGCGCTTGAAGACATCCTGGTGCAACTGCAATTCCAGGATAGGGTCGATCAAATCCTCAGCGGAGTGCAAAACGACATGCGCAGGCTGGAAAGCGTCTTCAGCCAGGCGCTGATCGATACCAAACAGCGGCCGACGCCGCCGGACACGGCAGCCTGGCTAGAGGCCTTGAAAAACAGCTATACCACCCATGAGCAGCGCGTCCTGCACAGCAGCGACAAGACTGAATCGGGCAATAACCAAAACAACATTACCTTTTTTTGATCCGGGGAACGCTTCCGATGGCCAAAACCATACTCATCGTCGATGATTCGGCCAGCCTGCGACAGGTGGTGCGCATGACGCTTGCCGGCGCGGGCTATGAGGTGCTGGAGGCCGGCAACGGCCAGGAGGCGCTGGATGTGCTGGACGGACGCAAAGTCCATCTGATCGTCTCCGACGTGAACATGCCGCTGATGGACGGCATCGCCTTGCTGCGCAATATCAAGGTCCATCCCAATTACAAATTCACTCCGGTCATCATGCTGACCACGGAATCCTCCGAGGAAAAGAAGCAGGAGGGCAAGGCCGCCGGCGCCAAAGCCTGGGTGGTCAAACCATTTCAGCCGCCGGTGCTGTTAACCGCCGTTTCCAAATTGATCCTGCCCTGAACGGGAGCCCGACATGCCGCGCACCCGCAAAAAATCAGACGCCCAAGACGGCGCGCCCGCCACACCGTCCGCCGACGTTTTCCAACTGACGCTCAGCGGAGAACAAACCATTTACCAGGCGGCGGAACTGCATCAGCAGCTTCACGCCGCCCTGGCCGGCCACGCCGCCATCGAGCTGGATATGTCCTGTGTCGGAGAACTGGACTGCGCCATCGCCCAGGTGCTGCTGTGGCTGCGCCGGGAAAGCCTGCGCAAGGGTGTCGCGTTGCGCTTCATCGCCCCCAGCCCGGCCTCTCAGGACTTCATACGACTCGTCGGCCTACAAGGCGAGCTCTCATTGGAAGAGGCCGCGCATGGATCTTGAACTGGCGCTGCAAACCTTCTTCGAAGAGTCCAACGATCTGCTGGGGGAGATGGAAAGCATCCTGCTGGACGCGGAGGCCGACTCCACCACCACGGAACAGCTGAACGCCCTGTTCCGCTCCATGCACACCATCAAGGGTTCCGCCGGGCTGTTTGGTCTGGACATCGTCGTCGGCTTCACCCATGAGGTGGAAAACGTGCTGGACCTGCTGCGCGACGGCGCCCTGCGGCTGGACGATATGCTGACCGGCCTGCTGCTGCGCTGCCACGACCACGTCAAGGAGATGCTCACCGCGCTGGCGGCCAAGGACAGCCTGGAGCGCTTCGCCGACACCGAACTGCTGGACGAGCTGATCGCCTACAACCGCGCGGCCGGCGGCGCCGCGGCTCAGGATGCGGCGGAAACAACCCTGCCCCCGGAAACACCGCCCGCAGCGGCCCCATCCGAACCTCCGGCCGCGCCCGACGCGCAAAAGCCGGAGCAGTGGCTGCTGTCGCTGCGCTTTGGCCCAGACATGTTGCGCAACGGCATGGACCCGTCTTCCTTCATCCGCTATCTCGCCACCATCGGCGAGATCGATCGGATCGAAGCCGTCACCACCCAACTGCCGGCCGGCGACGCCTTCAATCCGGAAACCAATTATCTGCGCCTGGAGGCGCTGTACCGCAGCCCGGAAGAACAGCAGACGCTGCTGGATGTCTTCGAATTCGCCCGCGAAGACAGCGAGGTCCATATCTGGCCGTGGCCGCCCACTTCACGACAACAAGCGCAGACGCTGGCCAGCGCCGCGCCGGAGGAGGCCGAGGCGGTGCAGGCGGTATGGCTGCGCTTTGGCCTGGAACCCGAGACCACCGAGCCGGAAGCCGCGCCCGACGAGTCCTTCGCGATGGAGGTGGAAACGCCGCAGGCGGAAGTCGTGGAATTGGCGCAGGAGGAACATTCCACCGCGGACCTCGATCCTGTTCTGCTCGTCGACGCGACCCAGGAAGCCCCGGCAGCCCGCGCCGGCGTCAAGACCTCCGGAGACGCCAAAAGCGGCAAGCAGGCTGAAAGCAAATTCATCAAGGTGGAGGCTGGCAAGCTGGACAGCCTGATCAACCTGATAGGCGAACTGGTGATCGCCGGCGCCGCCGCCAACCTGGTGGCGCGCCGTTCTCAGCAAAGCGCGCTGGTGGAGGCCACTCAAACCATCGCCAACCTGATCGAACAGATCCGCGCCGGTACGCTGTCCATGCGCATGATCCAGATCGGCGAAATCTTCAGCCGCTTCCCGCGCGTGGCGCGCGATGTCTCCCGCGAACTGGGCAAGGACATCCAGCTGCACATCTCCGGCGCGGAAACCGAGCTGGACAAATCCATGGTGGAAAAACTGGGCGACCCGCTGATGCACATCGTGCGCAACGCCATAGACCACGGCATCGAAACCACGGAGCGCCGGCTCGCCAGCGGCAAGCCGGCGGAAGGGCATGTCTGGCTCAACGCCTACCATGAGTCCGGCAGCATCGTGATCGAAGTGGCCGACGACGGCGGCGGCCTCAACCAAGAGCGCATCCTGGCCAAGGCGGTGGAACGCGGCCTGGTTCCCGCCGATTCCGCGCTGCCGGAGCAGGACGTGTTCCGGCTCATCTTCGAGGCAGGCTTCTCCACCGCGGACCAGGTCACCAACATCTCCGGCCGAGGCGTCGGCATGGACGTGGTGAGAAAAAGCATAGAGCAGCTGCGCGGCACCATAGACATCGAATCAGAACTCGGGCTCGGCACCACCTTCCGCATCCGGCTGCCGCTGACGCTGGCCATCATCGACGGCTTCCTGGTGGAAGTGGCCGCCGCCACCTTCGTGGTACCGCTGGAAGCGGTGATCGAATGCATAGAACTACCCGCCGCCCTGGACAAAGACAGCGTTCACGACTGCCTGAATCTGCGCGGCGAGTTGCTGCCGCTGCTGCGCCTGGACAGCTTCCTGGATTTGCCGTCGGTCGCGGCCAAACGCCGCAACGTGGTGGTGGTCCACTACGGCGATCGCAAGGCTGGTCTGGTGGTGGATGCCCTGCTGGGCGAATTCCAGACCGTGATCAAGCCGCTGGGCAATCTGTTCCGCCATCTCAAGGCCATCAGCGGCTCCACCATCTTGGGCACCGGCGAAGTCGCCTTGATTCTCGACGTGCCCGCCCTGATCCACCATGCCACCCAAAAAGAGGCGGAGCGGTACGCGCTGCTTCCCGCCCGGGAATGGGACGCTGGCACGACAAACACCGCGGCGAAAACGGATAGGAGCGCCCAATGAGCCAATACAAACACGGCATGTCCATCGCGCAGAAGCTCGGGCTGGGTTTCGGCCTGATCATCGCGCTGATGCTGATCTGCGTCAGCGCAGCGCTGTACGGGCTGGAAGTCAGCAATATCGCCCTGCGCGACATCACCCAGGTCAACAACACGGAAAGCCGGCTGGCGCGCCAATTGATCAGCGACAATCAGGACATCCGGATTGCCTACCGCAACGTGATGCTGGCCGAGGGGCCTGCCGACATCAACAACGCGCTGCAAGCCTATCAGGCGGCAAAAATCATCTATACGGACAGGGAAAAGAAGCTGGCCGAAGTGTTCCGGCAAGCCAGCAACAACACCCCACAAGAATTGGAGCAGATGAGCCGCATCCAGAATATGCGCCCCGCCACGCTGGCCCTGGTGGACAAGGCGGTGGATCTAGCCAACCAGGGCCGCCTGGATGAGGCCAAGAAATTGATGCAGAACGAGATCGCTCCGCAAATGATCGCCTTCAACCAGCAACTGACCGCGCTGGCGGACCTGGAAGACAAACTCAACGACCAACTGGCCAATCAGGCCGACGCCAGCTATCAGCAAGCCCACTGGGTGATGATAGCGCTGTCCTTGCTGGCCACCTTGATCAGCGCCGGCCTCGCCACGCTGATCACCCGCAACCTGCTGCGCACTCTGGGCGGCGAACCGCACTACGTGTCCGAAGTGATGCGTCAGGTGGCCGACGGCAATCTGGACGCGGAAATCCGGCTGCGGCAGGGAGACCAAAGCAGCCTGTGCGCCGCCATCGCCGTCACCATAGAACGGATGCGCAACATCATCGCCGAGGTCAAGAGCGGCTCCGAGGCGCTGTCCAGCGCCGCGCAGCAGATCAACTCCACCTCCCAGGCGCTGTCCCAGGCCGCCAGCGAACAGGCCGCCGGCATTGAGGAGACATCGGCCTCCGTGGAAGAGATGTCCTCGTCCATCAGCCAGACCAACGACAACGCCCGCGTCACCGAGAGCATCGCCACCAAGGCCTCGCGCGAGGCGGCCGAGGGCGGCGAGGCGGTACGCCGCACCGTAGAGGCGATGCGTCAGATCGCCGATAAGATCGGCATCGTCGACGACATCGCCTACCAAACCAATCTGCTGGCGCTCAACGCCGCCATCGAAGCCGCGCGCGCCGGCGAGCACGGCAAGGGCTTCGCCGTGGTGGCCGCCGAAGTGCGCAAGCTGGCCGAGCGCAGCCAGATCGCCGCTCAGGAAATCAGCGGCGTGGCCGGCAGCAGCGTCAAGCTGGCCGAGCAGGCCGGCCAGTTCCTGGAGGAAATCGTCCGCTCCAGCAGCCGCACCGCCGATCTGGTGCAGGAAATCGCCGCCGCCTCCAATGAACAGGCCAGCGGCGTCAGCCAGATCAACTCCGCCATCCAGCAACTGAGCCTGACCACGCAGCAGAACGCGTCCGCCAGCGAAGAACTGGCCTCCACCGCCGAGGAAATGAACGACCAGGCCGAACATCTTCACGAGCTGATGGGCTACTTCAAGCTGGGCGCCGCCGAATCCTTCCACCCCGCGCCGCGCGCGCGGCGCGAGTCCGTGCTGCAGCACAAACCGCTGCACCCGCCGCTGGCGGAAGAGTCCGACTTCATCCGTTTCTAACCGGACTAGCGCCATGAAACCGCTCCATCTGCAGCGCAAACACGACAACGCCGTCTCCGCCGAAGGGCAGACCGACGCACGCCAATACCTGACCTTCCAGCTGGGCGGCGACGTCTTCGCCATCGGCATCCTGGCAATACGTGAAATCCTGGAATATTTGAAACCCACCCATGTGCCGCTGATGCCGCCCTTCATTCGCGGCGTGATGAATTTGCGCGGCTCGGTGGTGCCGGTAATAGACCTGTCGTTGCGCTTCGCCCGAGGCGAAACCGAAATCAATCGCCGCACCTGCGTCGTCATCATCGAGGTTGAAGGAGAAGACCAGCTGCAGTTGATCGGCATTCTGGTGGACGCAGTGCACGAAGTGCTGGCCATTCCCGACGCAGACATCGAGCCTCCGCCCCAGTTCGGCAGCAAGATCCGCGTCGACTTCATTGCCGGCATGGCCAAGCTGGACGGCCACTTCATCGTGCTGCTCAATGTCAACAAAGTGCTGTCGGTCGATGAAATGGCCCTGATCTCCAGCCTGGGCCAGCAGGAAACCGCAGCGGAAACCCAAACGGAAAAGGCCTGAGCGGCCATGCCGGCCCACTTCGCCCCCGCGCCCGGCCCAAGTTTTCTGTCCGTCTCCCGGCAGTTGAAACTGGGCTTCGGCGCGCTGCTGTTTCTGCTGCTGGCCTTGATTGGCGCGGGGCTGTACGGCCTGGAGCAATTCCACGTTCAATTGGAGGAGATCACCCAAGTCTATGGCCGCCACGCCCGGCTCAGCGACCGCATGCAGGTCCAGATCCAGGAAATGCGCATCGACTACCGCTCGCTGATCATCGTCTCCTCCCGCCGCGACATCGACACCTGGCGCGAACGCTATTTGAGCGCGCGCAACCGCTACCTGGAGCTGGAGCAGCGCCTGGCCGACGGCATCGCCCGGCAACAAGCGCCGGGCCGGGCCAGCCTGCAACAGGCCCTGCGGCAACTGCAAAATCGCCGCATAGAGGCCTTCATCCAGTTGGACCAGGCGATGCGCCAGGCCGCCGCCAACCAAAAATACGAAGCGCGCAAAGTCCTGGGCCACGCTACGCCCAATTTCCTCGCCGCCTTGCGGAAGCTGCGGACAGAAACCCACGCCTTGCAGCAACAAGCCGCCCTGCAAGCGGAGAGCCGCGGCCGGGAATTGAAAACGCTGTTGCTGACGCTGGCCGGAGGCAGCGCGCTGGCCGGCCTGCTGCTGGCTTGGGCCATTCACCGCAACCTGTGGCGCATCCTGGGCGCGGAGCCCGACGAGCTGGCCGAGCGCATGCGCGAAATGGCCGCCGGCCGGCTATGGCGCGGCGGCAAGCTGCCCGCGGGAACTCGCCGCAGCGTGCACTCCACCTTGGAATACAGCAGCCGCCACCTGAGCGACATCATCCAAGACGTGCGTCACAACGCCGACCAATTGGCCGACAGCGCCCGCGAAATCCGAGCCACCGCCGAGGCGCTGGCGCAAAACAGCTGGGCCGCCGCGCTCAGCGTGAGCGCCACCGCCCAATCCTGCGCTCAAATGCACGACGTCAGCCAAGGCAACCTGGCTCAGGCCGAACTGACCAACGCCGCCGCGCACGACGCCGCGCGCCAAGTAGCTGACGGCAAACAAGCGGTGCAGACCGCGGAAAACGCGCTGGAACAGATTGCCGAGCGCATCGCAACCGTCGAAGACATCGCCTACCAAACCAATTTGCTGGCGCTCAACGCCGCCATAGAGGCCGCCACCGCCGGCCGGCACGGCCATGGTTTCGCCGTGGTGGCCGGCGACGTGCGCAAGCTGGCCGAACGCAGCCATCACGCCGCCCGGGAAATCAGCGAACTGGCCCGGCACAGCCGCCATGAAGCGCGTCAGGCCGCGCGCGCGCTGTCCGGCATTCTGGAACGCAGCGCGGCCACCGCGGAACTGGTGGGCGGCATCAGCGCCGCCAGCCGGGAAGAGGCGCGCGGCATATCCCAAGTCCGCGACGCGATGGAGCACCTGGGCGAGGTGTCCCAGCGCAACACCTCCAACAGCGAAGCGCTGGCGGCCACCGCCGCCGAAGTGCACAAACAGGCGGCGCGTCTGCAACAGCAAATCGCTTACTTTCTGATTCAGGAGACAAGCGCGGAGACGGAGAGCGCGTCGAATCCACCCTGAAACGGCGCGGCAACTGATCTACATTAAAACGAATGAACCGGTCGCTTGGCCACCTTCGGCACAAAGGCCCTGGTAATGACAAAACAAGACGTCGATATTTTCCTTCATCCCGGCGATTGGTACTTCGGCGACAAGCACCACAAGGTCCGCACGCTGCTAGGTTCCTGCGTCTCGATCACGCTGTGGCATCCCAAAGCCAAAATCGGAGGGATGTGCCACTACCTGCTGGCTCGGCGCACCGACCGCAGGGCATCGACATTGTCGGGCCGCTACGGCGACGAAGCCATGCTGTTGATGCTGCACGAGGTGCTGAACTCCGGACTGCCCTTGCAGGAATTCCACGCCAAGCTGGTGGGTGGAGCCGCGGTGCTGGCCGGCATCGAACGCGATCAGCCGCACGACGTGCCGTCGCGCAATATCGACATGGCCTACCAGTTGGTGAAACAACTCGGGCTATCCGTGCATGCGGAGGATTTGGGCGGCAACAGCCCGCGGTTGGTGATGTTCGATCTGGCAACGGGCGATGTGTGGGTAAAACAAACGCAAGACGCGGACATGAGCAAGATCTCCGCACACCATAAGGCAAGGACTCGGGCATGACTATCAAAGTGCTGATCGTGGACGACTCTGCAGTGGTTCGCCAAGTGCTGAGCCAGGTTTTCAGCCAGGCAACCGGCATGACGGTGATGGATGTGGCCACCGACCCCATCGCCGCGATGGAAAAAATGAAACAGCAATGGCCGGACGTCATCGTGCTGGACATCGAGATGCCGCGCATGGACGGCATTACCTTTCTCAAGCAGTTGATGGCCAGCCGGCCGACGCCGGTGGTGATCTGCTCGTCGCTGACGCAAAAAGGCACCGACATCAGCATGCAGGCGATGGCCGCCGGCGCGGTGGAGGTAATCGCCAAACCCATGGCCGGGGTCAAGGGCTTTCTCGAAGAGAGCGCCAGCCAACTGGTGCATGCGGTGCGCAGCGCCGCCGCCGCCCGAATGAACCGAGTGCGGGTGATGCCCTCCGCCGGCGGCGGAGCGCCCTCTGGCGGCCCGGCGCCAACACCCAACCCGCTGGAAACCCGGCCCAAGCTGTCCGCCGACGCCATCCTGTCCGCGCCCACCGGCGGCAATATGTTCGCCACCACGGAACGCATCATTGCCGTGGGCACCTCCACTGGCGGCACCCAGGCCTTGGAAACCGTCCTCACCGCTTTGCCGCGCACCTGCCCCGGCCTCGCCATCGTCCAGCACATGCCGGAAAAATTCACCCGCTCTTTCGCCGAGCGGCTGGACAGCCTGTCCCAGATCGAAGTCAAGGAAGCCAGCAACGGCGACCGCATCCTGCCGGGCCGCGCGCTGATCGCCCCCGGCGGCAAGCACATGATGATCAAACGCAGCGGCGCCTTCTATCTGGTGGAAGTGGTGGATGGACCGCTGGTCAGCCGCCACAAGCCGTCGGTGGATGTGCTGTTCCGCTCCGCCGCCAAGTTCGCCGGCAAAAACGCGCTGGGCATCATCATGACCGGCATGGGAGACGACGGCGCCAAGGGCTTGAAGGAAATGCACGACTGCGGCGCCAAGACCATCGCCCAAGACGAGGAAAGCTGTGTCGTGTTCGGCATGCCCAAGGAAGCGATCCGCCTGGGCGCGGCCGACGAAGTGATGTCGCTGGACACCATCGCCAAGGCGATTTGCCGCTGAACGAGGAAACACCATGCAACTGGATATCCAGGACGTCCTGATCATTGACGACAGCACCTTGCAACGCCAGCACGGCTGCGAGATCTGCCAAGGCCTGGGCGCGCAGCAGATCCGCCAGGCCGCCAACGGCGAGGAAGGTCTGGAGCGGATGCGCGAGCAACTGCCCAGCCTGATCCTGCTGGATTTGGAAATGCCCAAACTGGACGGCGTGCAAGTGATGCAACACATGGCCAAAGAGGGGCTGACCGCGCCGCTGGTGGTCACTTCCAGCAAAGACTATCTGTTGATCTCCACCGTGGAGCTGATGGGGCGGGAGCTTGGACTACCGGTGCTAGGCGGCTTAAAGAAGCCGCTGCGCCAGCCCGAGTTGCTGGACCTGCTCAAACGGGTCTGGACGCCCAAGGGCAGCGACGAACACCATGCCGAACTGTTCAGCGAGGTAGAGGTGCGCGAGGCCCTGGACAAGGGCGAGATCATTCCCTACTACCAGCCCAAGGTCACCCTCAACGGCGGCTTGCTCAAAGGCGCGGAAATGCTGGCGCGCTGGCAGCACCCGGAGCTCGGCATCGTCTCGCCCGCCCGCTTCATCCCGGTGGTGGAAGCCAGCGGCTGGGCCACCGAACTGACGCTCAGCATGCTGGACCAAGGCCTGAAGCAATGGCAGGAATGGGCGCGTCGCGGGCTGCGGCTGCCGCTATCGGTCAACCTGTCGGCGCTGTCGCTGAAGGGAGACGACCTGACACAGCAAATCGAGCAGCGGCTGCTTAGCACCCATGTGCCGCCTCGCTTCATCATCTTCGAAGTGACCGAGACCGCGATCGCCGACAACCTGGCCGAGGCCATCGGCATCGCCGCCCGGCTGCGGCTGGGCGGCCTGGGTCTGTCCATCGACGACTTCGGCACCGGCTTCGCCACCTTGCAGCAACTGACCCGCTTCCCGTTCACCGAACTGAAAATCGATCAATCGCTGGTCACCTCGGTGTCCACCAAGCCGCACCTGGAAGCCGTGCTCAACAGCGTGATCGAACTGGCCCAACGCATGCAACTGACTACCGTGGCCGAGGGCATAGAAACCACCACCGACCTGGACTTCATGGGCAACCGCGGCTGCTTGATGGGCCAGGGCTATTTCATCGCCAAGCCGATGGACGCGCCCCACTTTGAAAGCTGGGTCAAGGAAAGAATGCAGCAGCATAAGGAGGCCAGCACCGGCTGACCCCGGACTTTGAACCGGCGCTTAGAGCCTGTTCAAAGTCTGCCGCGCTTCGTGGAGCCTTGCACGGCGAGTACAAACTCAAAATGCTCATGTACCCCTCGTACACTCCGCTTTTTCGCTCGTTTTCGCCTTGTCTCGCTCTGGTTCGCAAGATCGTAAAATCGCGCTTACACCGACCACAACGGCGGCTCGTCCAACAGCGCAATCTGCTCGCGCAAGGTCAGAATCTGCTCCTCCCAATAACGCTGGCTGTTGAACCAGGGGAAGGCGACCGGAAAGGCCGGATCGTGCCAACGCCGAGCCAGCCAGGCGCTGTAATGGATGAGACGCAGGGTGCGCAAGGCCTCCAGCAGATGCAGTTCGCGCAGGTCGAACTCGCAGAAGTCCTCGTAGCCGGCCAGCACCTCGGCCAACTGCGCCGATTGCTCCTCGCGGCTGCCGGACAGCAACATCCACAAATCCTGTACCGCCGGCCCCATGCGGCTGTCGTCAAAATCGACAAAATGCGGGCCGTCGTCGGTCCACAGCATATTCCCGACATGGCAATCGCCGTGCAGCCGCAGCGTGCTTACCGCGCCTGCTCGCTGGTAAGCGCGCTCGACGCCGGCCAAGGCTTGCTCCAGCACGCCGCGAAACACCTCGCGCAATTCCGGCGGCAAGTCCGCGTGCCGCAACAGGTATTCCGCCGGCTCGCGGCCAAAACTGTCCGGGTCCAGCGCCGGCCGCCTCGCGTAGCCCTCCACTCGGCCCAAGGCGTGAATGCGCCCAAGGAAACGGCCGATCCACTCCAAGGTTCGCGCGTCGCCCAGCTCAGGCACCCGGCCTCCGCGGCGAGGAAACAAGGCGAAGCGGAAACCGCCGTGATGGTGCAGCGTCGCGCCGTTGAAAGCCAACGGCGGCACCACCGGGATCTCGCGTTCCGCCAGCTCCAGCGAAAACGCGTGCTCCTCCAGTATCTGCTCGTCGCTCCAGCGCTCCGGCCGGTAAAACTTGGCCACCAGCGGCGCGGCGTCGTCGATGCCGATCTGATAAACCCGGTTCTCATAGCTGTTCAGCGCCAGCAAGCTGCCGGAGCTGAAAAGGCCCAGGCTGTCCACTGCGTCGAGAATGGCGTCCGGCGTGAGACCGGCGAAGGGAGGCGTTTGATGTGTCTGCATCCGGGCATTATACGCAGCCGGCAGCTCTCAAGCGTAAGCGGGTAAAATGAAGGAATCTGACGTCGCGCCGGAAGCCCCCATGGATCTGAAAAACCTGTATACCCGCCTGCCCTCCGTAGACCGCCTGCTGAGCCACGACCGTCTGTCCCGCCTGCTGGGCCGCCACGGCAACGCCGCGCTGGCCGAAGCCGTGCGCCAGACGCTGGAGCAGGCGCGCCGGACCATACGCGAACAGCACGCGCTGCCGCCCTGGGCCGCCAGCGACGACAGCCTGGCCGCCGCGGTAGGCGACCGCGTCGCCGAGCGCCAGCGCATGCGGATGCGCCCGGTGTTCAACCTGTCCGGCACCGTCTTGCACACCAATTTGGGCCGCGCGCCGATGGCCGAGGCCGCGGTGGGCGCGGTGACCGCGGCGATGCGCGAAGCCGCCACGCTGGAATTCGACCTGCAAGGCGCCGGCCGCGGCCACCGCGACCAGGCGGTCAGCGAACTATTGCGCGAACTCACCAGCGCTGAAGCCGCCTGCGTGGTCAACAATAACGCGGCGGCGGTGCTCATCATGCTGTCCACCGTGGCCGCCGGCCGCGAGGTCATTCTGTCCCGCGGCGAGATGGTGGAGATCGGCGGCGCCTTCCGCATGCCGGACGTGATGCGCCAGGCCGGCTGCCGGCTGGTGGAAGTGGGCGCTACCAACCGCACTCACCTGAAGGACTATCGCAACGCGATCACGGCGGAAACCGGCCTCCTGCTCAAGGTCCACACCAGCAATTACGCGATTCAGGGCTTCGCCAGCAGCGTGGCGGAGGCGGAACTGGCCGAACTGGCGCGCGAACGCGGCCTGCCGGTGGCCACCGACCTGGGCTCCGGCGCGCTGATCGACCTGGCCGCCCACGGCCTGCCTCACGAGCCGATGCCGCAGCAGATGATCGCCGCCGGCGTAGACTTGGTCAGCTTCTCCGGCGACAAGCTGCTGGGCGGGCCGCAGGCCGGCCTGATCATCGGCAAGCGCGAATGGATAGACAAGATTCAGCAACACCCGCTCAAACGCGCGCTGCGCTGCGACAAAATGACGCTCGCGGCGTTGGAAGCCACGCTGCGGCTATATCTGGAACCGGACCGGCTGCCCGAAACCCTGCCGACGCTACGCCTGCTGACCCGCCCGCAAACAACGATGCGCGCCAGCGCCGAGCGCCTGCGCGCCCCGCTGGCCGCCGCTCTGGGAACGGACTATCTGGTAGAGGACGCCGCCTGCCTGTCCCAGATCGGCAGCGGCTCGCTACCGGTGGACCGCTTGCCCAGCTGGGCGCTGGCGGTTTCGCCCGCCGACGGCCGAGGCGGCACGCTGGAACGGCTGGCCGAAGCGCTGCGCGCGCTGCCGCGGCCGGTGATCGGCCGCTTGGCCGACGGCCGGTTATGGCTGGACCTGCGCTGCCTGGAGGATGAAACCGGCTTTATCGACAACCTGGGCTCATTGGCGCGTCCATAGCCACACCAAAACGCCGGCGGCCATGGCCCAGCATGCCGCCGCGCCCAGCAAGGCCGCGCCCAAGCGCCAACGGTCGACCAGCCAATACAAAGCCAACAAATAAATAAAATAAGGCAGCAGCGAAGCCATGCCGAACAGCAAGGTGGTTTTCAGCTCGGCCACGCCGCGCTCGCTGCCCACAATATAATGCGCGATCAGCGCGAAGGTGGGAAACAGCGGCACCAGGCCGGCGATATAGTAATTTCTGGACCTGGCCAACACGCTGATCAACAAGACCGCCAGCGCGCCCAAGGCGCTTTTCAACAATAAAGCCATTTCCTTACCCGCCCGCGGAAAACCACGATTGTGTCACAAGCCGTCCAGCCAACGGCTGAGGTTCATTCTTGTTCTCATTCTCATTAATAAAAACAATCAATTTTTTAAAATTAATAGCCAATATGCGATAATAGCGATATCCCACCCACTGCCGGACTGCACTGCCATGGCCCACACTCATCACGCCATCGACGGCGACAGCGTAGAAAAACGCCGCGCCGGCCGCATCAGCACGCTCGTCAGCGTCGCGGTCAATCTGATTCTCTCCACCACCCAGATCGTGGTGGGCGCCCTGGCGCACTCCTCCGCCTTGATCGCCGACGGCCTGCACTCGCTGTCCGACCTGATCGCCGACTTCGTCGTCTTGCTGGCCGGCAAACACAGCCACAAAGCGCCGGACAACGATCACCACTACGGCCACCACCGCTACGAGAACGCCGCCTCGCTGGTTCTGGGCCTGCTGTTGCTGGGCGTCGGCCTGGGCATGCTGTACAGCGCCGCCGCTAAATTCCACGACCCCGCCTCCATCCCCACCGTCCATGTCGTCGCCTTGTGGGTGGCGCTGCTGGCCCTGGTGGTCAAAGAGGCGCTATTCCGCTACATGCTGGCGGTGGCTAAACGCGTGCGCTCCAGCATGCTGGTGGCCAATGCCTGGCACGCGCGCTCCGACGCGGCCTCCTCCCTCGTGGTGGCGCTGGGCATTATCGGCAACCTGATGGGCTACCCGCTGCTGGACCCGGTGGCCGCGCTGCTGGTGGGGCTGCTGGTCGCCCGCATGGGCTGGCGCTTCGGCTGGGATGCGATGCATGACCTGATGGACCGCGCCGCCGACGACGAGGCCGTCGCCGCCATCCGCGAAACCCTGCTGGCCACCCCCGGCATCCACGGCGTTCATGACCTGCGCACTCGCAAGATGGGCGATCTGATCCAAGTGGATGTGCATTTGGAAGTAGACGGCTCAATCAGCGTGGAGCAGGCTCACGCCATCTCAGAAGCCGCGCGCCACCATGTGCTGGAACGGCACCCGGTGCTGGACGTGCTGATCCATATCGATCCCGTCGAGCACTACCTTCCGGACGCCGCGCCCACTAGCTGAGCGCGGCCCCATGGCCAAGCCCGCCGTTTCTGGCGATACTTGGCCTTTTACCCCTTCAGCTTCGCCCGCCATGATTATCGCCACCGCCGGACACGTAGACCACGGCAAAACCGCCCTGCTGCACGCCCTGACCGGCACCGACGCCGACCGTCTGCCGGAAGAAAAAAAACGCGGCATGACCATAGATCTGGGCTATGCCTATTTGCCCACGCCGGACGGCGGCGCGATCGGTTTCATCGACGTGCCCGGCCATGAACGCTTCCTCGGCAATATGCTGGCCGGGGTTGGCGGCGTGCGCCACGCGCTGCTGGTCATCGCCGCCGACGACGGCGTGATGCCGCAAACCCGCGAACACCTCGCCATTCTGCAATTGCTGCAGCTGGACAGCCTGACCGTGGCCGTCAGCAAAAGCGATCTGGTCGGCCCGGAAGCACTGGAACGCGTCATGAGCGAAGCGCGACAGACGCTGACGGAGCACGGCCTGCAAGCGACAGCGCTGCTCCCGGTTTCCGCGCGCACCGGCGTCGGCGTCGATGATTTACGGCGGCAACTGCTGCAACAGCGCGGCGACGCGACGGGAACGGAACGGCGCTTCCGTCTGGCGATAGACCGCGCCTTCACCATAGGCGGCGCCGGCCTTGTGGTAACCGGCACGGCTTGGGGCGGCCGCGTCAGCATGGGCGACACGCTATGGCTGAGCGGCAAGGACGTTCCAGTCCGCGTACGCGGCCTGCACGTGCAAAACCAGCCGGCGCGGCAAGGCCAGGCGGGGCAGCGCATCGCGCTCAACCTGGCAGGCGACATCGAAAAACAACAGATTCAGCGCGGCGACTGGCTGCTGGCGCAAGCGGCCCCGGCACCGAGCACCCGCGTCAGCGTCCGCTTGCGCCTGGCTCCGGGGCTTCACACCGCGCTGCGCCATTGGCAGGCCGTACATATCCATCACGCGGCCAGCCACTGCACCGGCCGGGTGGCGCTACTGGAACGCTCGCAGCTCCATTCCGGCGACGAGGGGTTGGCGGAACTGAGCCTGGACCGTCCGCTCCACCTGGCCGACGGCGACCGGATAATCCTGCGAGACGCCGGCGCGCAGCACACGCTGGCCTGCGCCACGGTGTTGGAGCGGCAACCGCCCACCCGCGGCAAGCGACACGACGAACGGCTGACCTATCTGCGCGCCCTGGCCGCGGCGGGAATGGAGGATATCGAGAATCTGCGGCTCCGCCTCAGCCGGCAAGCGGTTTCCCTGCCCGATCTGGCCTGGGACCGGCAATTAAACGAAACCGGCCTGGCGGAACTGCTGCGCGCCGCGCCGCTACGCATCGCCGGCCAACATGCTTATGCGCCGGAACACTGGGCAAGTTTGCTAGAACAACTGCTGCAACGGCTGGCGGTCCTGCATCTTCAGCAACCGGATCAACTGGGCGCCAGCCGCGGCCGCGCGCGCCGGCTGGCGCTGCCGCAGGAAAGCGAGGCGGCCGTCAACTTGATGATTGATCAGTTGCTGGCGGAAGGGAGGCTGGCCAACACCCGCGGCTGGCTGCACCTGCCCGAGCACGTGCTGGCTTTCAGCCCAGAAGAGACCGCGCAGTGGCGGCGATTGGAACCGGCTTTCGCCGAGGAGAACCAAGCGCACTGGGTACGGGATCTGGCAACGGCTGCCGGCTTGGAAGAAGAACAGGCGCGCGCCTTGCTGCGCAAAGCCGCACGACTGGGTCATGTCCACGCCGTGGTGCGGGACCGCTATTGCTCCAGCGCGACCATACGCGGCATGGCGGCCATCGTTCGAAACCTGAACCAAGACGTCGGCTACGCCGACGCCGCCAACTTCCGCGATCAGTTGGGCTGCGGCCGCAAGCTGGCGATTCAGATCCTGGAATACTTCGACCGCTGCGGTTTTACCCGTCGCTTGGGCGACAAACACCTTCTGCGCGAAGCCCGGCTGTTCGACTAGCCGGCATGCCCGGGGCCTGGCGGCGACTCCAAGGCCCGGCCCAGCACCGCGCGCAGCCGGCTGATATCAAACGGCTTCTCCAGACGCGCGGCGAACCAAGCGGCGCGCGGGTCGGCGTACTCTTCCGGATACGCCGTCATCGCGATGATTTTCACGCCACGGTGGCGCACGCTGCGCTTCAGCGCTTCCGCCACTGAATAACCGCTCTCATTACCCAGCTGCATGTCCAACAACACCACGTTGAAGCTCGCCTGCTGCAGCTTTTGACAAGCTTCCGCCACAGAGCTGGCGGTGGACACCGCGTAACCGTTCATCTGCAGACAATCTGAAAATGGCTCTCGGATATTCTTGTCGTCGTCCACCACCAACACCGAGCGCTCCGGCCCCGGCAGTTGGTCGGGCACCACAATCGGCAAACGGACGATGAATTCGGAGCCGACGCCTACCACGCTCTTCAGCTCCAACTCGCCGCCCAGCAGCGACACCAGCTCCTTGACCACCGCCAAACCCAGCCCGCTGCTGCCCACTCGACGCGCATGCCCCTGGAAAAACGGCTGGAAAATGCGAGATTGAAACTCCTCAGGCACGCCGATGCCGGTATCTATCACCCGTATATCCAAAATATTGCGGCCATCGGCGGCGTCCACACCGGCCTCAACAGTAACCGTCCCGTGATCCGTGTAACGAATGGCGTTGGTCAGCAGATTCCCGACTATCTGCCGTAAACGGTCTCCGTCCAACCTCACCTTCGGCGGCAACTCGCCCAGCCGCACATGCAGGCCCAGGCCCTTGCCATCCAGCTGAGCGCGATGCACGTCGATCACCTCGTTCAGCGCCGCCGCCACATCGACATCGCTGATATGCAAGCGGAACTGCATGTTTTTGATCGCGGAGATGTCCATGATGTCCCGCACCTGGGTCATAAGATGCGCCATGCAGGTTTTCAAGCGCCCCACCGCCTTCGCCGCCTTTCCTGCCGGATCAATGTCGGGCTCGATCAGCTCCACGCATACCTGCATGGTCTGCAGCGGCGAGCGGATCTCGTGGCTCAGCGTGGCGAGGAAGGTGGTGCGGTCCAGTTCCGCGTTCACCGTGGCCTTATGCGCCTCACGCTCTTGTTCCAATAGTTGCTGACGGGCGGCGGCGTCGCGGCGCGCGCCCTGATAGCGGTACAAGAGCACGAAAATCACCATGCAAATGCCGCCCAGCGCGAACCACAGCGAAGCGACCAACTGCTGGTTGTGCCGCAAATCCTTATTGCGCGCGTCGCGGGACGACACCTCGGCCACGCGCGCCTGAACCGCGAACTCCGCCAGCGAAGGCCTGATGCTGTCGATGCGGTCTATATTCTGCTGCGCGGTCCTTAGGCTGGGATGCAGAATATTCTCGTCTTCGAAGAAATCCTGCAGCAGGCTGGCGGTGCCCTTGAAGCCGTCCACGCGGCTCAGCATCTCCTGCATCTTGGATGGAGTGACGAAATCGAGGAAACGGCTGTTGGCCACCGCCAAGCGAAATTGCACTTGCGACTCGGGGACTTCCCCCGCCTTCAACCTCAACAGGTCCGCGCGGGCTTTCTCAAGCTCAAGCTGCATCTGCGCCACCGACCAGTACAAATCTTCGCTGCGCCCCTCAAAGCTGCGCGCCGGCACATAACGCTCGATCGCCATGTAAACGCCGATGGCGAGCAACAAAAAGCCAAGCAAGGCCAGCGCCGGAATCCCCTTCCAGCCGGACAGCATCGATTTGTTCATCGCTCGTCCCGAGCCCTCCTGACCGGCCGGCATCAAAACACCACCAGGCGATTGATCTGCCATACCAGTTTGGCGTCCATCACCGGCCCTTTCTTATCCTCCGGCATTTGGTCCAGTGGATACATCAGCCAAAGCGGCCCGCGGTTGGTGATGTCCAAAGGCTTGTTGTTGACCGAGCGCGCCAGCACGACGTCGAAGTCGTAGAATTCGCGGCGGTCTATCCAGTACACGTAGTCGTTCAGCGCGCGCAGTTTCACTTTCTGGCCGCTGGCGCCCACCTTGGCCAGGATGTCCCGCATCAGCGGTCCGCTGAACACCGATTGCGGCGTCCAGCTGGTCTTGGTCACCACCGAATGCTGCTTGAAGTTCTGCAAATCCTGCTCGCGGAACTCGTACACATTCTTTTCTTTATTAGTGAACTGGCTGATCTTGCCCGACACCGTCAACACCACTGGCCCCGGTTCGGCATGCAGCGCGGCCATGCAA
This sequence comes from Chromobacterium sp. Rain0013, assembly GCF_015291765.1. Lineage (NCBI taxonomy): Bacteria > Pseudomonadati > Pseudomonadota > Betaproteobacteria > Neisseriales > Chromobacteriaceae > Chromobacterium > Chromobacterium sp. Rain0013. The sequence goes on along the minus strand of NZ_CP031514.1, from coordinate 1,530,245 downwards.
CACGCCAGCGCCATTCCACCCAAGACCGCCTTCCAGCTCTTCCCCATGCCACGCTCCCAACCCTGCTCATCCCGTGCCCGTCGTCCGACGTCTTCCGGCGCCGGGCTCATGACATTTGAACTTTGATTTCACAAGCAAAACAATTAAATCTAATTAGAACAAAAATGCCATTAAAATATTTCTGGCCAATATATCAAGCTGCCCGACAAAAAACCATCCGCCCCTATCCGGACCAGTACCATGGGACAGTAGCCGTCGCTCGCGGCGCTCAATGCGAAAGCGGCCCTGAAGGGCCGCTTTCGCTTCGCTCCGCCAGCCTCGCCGGCGATAGGCTCATTTGCCGCGGCGCAGCCCCGGACGTCCCGCGACATGGCAAAGCTGGGTAAACAAAGACAGAAGGTGCTTCATGCTGATTTCCTTTATTCTCAGTAGACGGAATGACCCGCGCGCTCTTCCGGCGCATTGCAGCGGGCCATCCATTCTAATGGCATGAGGCTCTGTCTAGAAATTCATTTTATTTATAAGGCATAAAATTGGCTTATCGCGATTCCGCGATATAATGCCCGCTGGCGTCGGCTTGACGCCAACGGGCCAACAGTCCGTTCGCACGCAGGAAGAGACTCGTCCCCGGTGGGGCGGCTGGTCTTCAAAATCAGATGGGGCCGCCAGCGGTCCCGGGCAGGTTCGACTCCTGTTCTCTTCCGCCGTTCGCTCCGCCAACATCCCGCCCCAGGCATAGCGAGCAATGGCATTGGATCGCATGCTGTTTCACCAGCGCGCGCAGGCGTTCCAGCCGCTGCGCCTCCGCCAGCATCACAGATGCCGCCACGGGCTTGGCCTCGGTCTTCCCCAAAGCGGATGGAAGCGTCGTTGTCGTCGCCGCTCCCGCCGCCGCGCCTGCGCCCAACATCACTCCGCCCACGCCGATATGCCGCCACTTCACCACCATCGCCCTCTCCCTATCCCTATCCCTATCCCAGAACGGTTTCGCACAGATGTCCGACTCTATCGCTGACAGGAAGTGCCGACGATGCGCATAAAAAAACGGCCCCATCAGGGCCGTTTCTTGTCTATTCGCCCAATCAGCGAATGATTTCCACCTTATAGCGCGGCGGCAGCAGCAAAGCCGGCACCTCGCGCTTCGCCTTCCGGCTGCGACGGCCGCTCAAAGGTCTCTTAACGCCCTCGGTCGAACCGGCCAGAACCGAAGCTTCCGGCTTGGGCGGCGCCGGCAAGCGCTCACGCTCACGCTCCCGTTCCCGCTCACTGGGGCGCGTCAGCCAGGAAGGGCGGAAACCGTCGACGATCTGCGGCGTCAACGTCTGCTTGGTCAGCTTCTCGATAGACTCGTGCTGACGGGTTTCTTCCGGGGACATTAACGAAATCGCCACGCCCTTGGCGCCGGCGCGGCCGGTACGGCCAATCCGGTGCACATAATCTTCCGGGGCGTTCGGCAGCTCGAAGTTGACCACATAGGGCAACTCCGTCACATCCAGGCCGCGAGCGGCGACATCGGTGGCCACCAATATGCGCAGTTTGCCTTCCTTGAACCCCGCCAGCGTTTCCAGACGCGCGCCCTGAGCCTTGTCGCCGTGAATGGCTTCGGCTTGCAGGCCGTCGCGCTGCAGTTCACGCGCCAGACGGTCGGCGCTGAGCTTGGTCTTGCAAAACACGATGACCTGGCTCATCTCGCGAGATTTGATCAGATGCGTCAACAGATGGCGCTTTTTGAAGGCGTCCACCGAGTAAACAATCTGCTCGACCTGATCGTTGGTGGCGTTTTGACGCGCGACCTCCACCGTTTGCGGCGACTTCATGAAATCAGCGGCCAGCCGTTTGATCTCCGGCGCAAAAGTGGCGGAGAACAATAGAGTCTGACGCTCTTTGGGCAGCATGCCCATGATCTTGCGGATGTCCTGAATGAAACCCATATCCAGCATGCGGTCGCCTTCGTCCAGCACCAGCACTTCCACCTTGTTCAATTGAACGGTTTTTTGCTGGATGTGGTCTAGCAGGCGTCCCGGCGTGGCGATCAGGATTTCCACGCCGCGGCGCAGTTCCTGAGTTTGCGGGTCCATATTGACGCCGCCGAACACCGTGGTGGCGCGCAGAGGCAGGTATTTGGTGTAGCTCTTGACGTTGACGCCGATCTGATCCGCCAATTCGCGGGTAGGAGACAACACCAGGGCGCGCAGCGGATGCATCGCCGGGGACACGCTGGTATTGGCGTATTTCTTCAGGCGCTCCAGAATGGGCAGCATGAAGGCCGCGGTCTTGCCGGTGCCGGTTTGGGCGGCGGCCAGCAAATCGCGGCTGGACAAAACCAGAGGAATCGCCTTTTCCTGAATCGGGGTGGGCTGGGAATAGCCCTGTTCTTCAATGGCGCGCAGAATCTCGGGCGACAGCCCGAGTTCGGAAAACAGCATGGACAACACTCCTGCAAAACTCGCGGGGCCTGTTGCGCGCACGCGCCAACATGCCCCCGTATTCAAATGACACAAACGGACAAGACAACGCCGCCCTAACGGCGGCGTTGGGTCGTCAGCCCATGTGGCTTGCGACGCTGAGCAGCAGGATTACGGCCAACCATAGCAAGGCGGAACGCCAGACCAGACCAACCGCGCTTTTCAGGTAGTTGGGGTCGGCTTCGTCGCCCAAGCCCAGTTCGGGCCGGAAGCGTATGGAGTAATCCTGTCTGAGCGGATCGCCCAATTTCACACCGATCGCACCCGCGGCCGAAGCCAGAAGAATGCCATTAGCGTAGTTCCCCCATGTTTTGGCCTGGGAGCGCCAGCAATACACCGCATCTTCGAAATCGCCCATGATGGCGAAGCTGGCGGCGGTCAAACGCACCGGAATCCAGTCCAGCCAGGCAGCGGCGCTAGCCGAGAAACGACCGAACGGGTCTTCGTCCGCGTCGCGGTTGCCCCACTTCTGATTCAGCATAGAACAGAGTCGGTACAACAGCGCGCCGGCCGGGCCCGGCAACAACACAAACCAGAACATGGTGCCGAACACATGGCGGTAGCTGTCCACCACCCCCTGCTCAATCGCCAGCCGGGAAATTTCCTCGATAGACAATTCAGCGGTGCCCTGGCCAGTCCAATTCGCCAGCGCGGTGCGCGCGTCCAGATCCCGCCCTTCGGCCAAGGCCTGGGAGATTTCGGAGAACGCACTGGAGAAATGGCGGAAACCCATGGTCAGATACAAGATCAGGACATTCCACAACATCGCCAGGATCGGGCTCAAGGCGTGCAGTGCGTAGTAGATCAGCAAGCTGAGCAAGACCGCCGGCACGATCGCCAAGGACCACGCCAACACGCCATGGCGGTTGGAGCCGGCATTCAGATTGCGTTCCAAATGATTGGCGTAGCGAGTGAACAGCAGCCAGACGCGATTGCGATTGCCTAACGGCCGCAACTGCTCCAGTGCCAGAGCGATAATCAAGGAAATCAGGGTCATTGGTTCCGGATAGTGGTTTTCTCAGGCCCGGAGAGGAAGATACCATAAAGGCCAGGGCATTCCCACTGCTCCTTGAGAATAGACTCTAAAACCGGTCGCGACGCGGTGAAAAAGCCAAGAGCGCCGCAAAGGCGCTCTCTCGTATATTGAGCTTGCCGGGGGCGTTTTCACTCCCCTTTTCCAGCCATCCCGCCCACACGCGGCGGACTTTGAACAAACCTCAGGCGGAGCCGAGAAAGCGCCGCCCGGTCGCCAGTTCCGGCAGCTGCCCGGCCTTATCGTAGCCCATGGTTGAGGCTGCGGCGTCGCGCAAGGTGTTCAGCGCGCCCTCCACCAACGACAAGCGCTGGTCGATGAAGCTGCCGTTGAGCTGATTGATGCTCTGCGCCCGCTGAATCGCCTCTTCCAGCCCGGTCCAGGCCAGACTGGCTTCCGGCTTGTCCGCCAGCCAGATGTAAACCGTCTCGCTGTCCTGCACGCCGATCCGACGCATCAGTTCGCCGCGCTGAGCGGCGCTGACTGCCAGTTGGTCCAGCACTGCGCTCTTGCCCTCGGCCAGAGCGTCCAGCTGAACGTCAAAACCCTGCACCAATACCTTTTGTTCCTGCTCCAGCAACGCAATCAGCCGGGCAACGAGATCGCTCTCGGCCCGGCACAGCTGGCAGAATTCTTCAACAACGTTCATGCCTGACTCTCAACTGCGCGCGCTTAACGCGCCAACAATTCCTTGGTGGAGGCGATCAAGCCATCGGCGATCTTCTCCGGATTGACGCTGAATGTGCCCGCGGCAATGGCCGACTTGATCGCGGCCACCTTACCGGCATCAAAGCCGGAATCGCCGCTGACCTTGCTTTCCACCGCGCTCAGACGGCTGGCCAAAGGATTAATCGTCACGCTGTCGGATCCACTGGCGGCAGGGTTGGCGTTGGCGGCCGCATCTCGCGGCGCGGCCTTGTTCTGGGTGCTGTAGCTTGCTGACAGCTTACCCGAGTTATCTACTTTCATGGCATGGCCTTCCCAAAGGGAACCTGGATTACCTCTATTATCGGACGGAAAAACAATATCTTGAAGACTTTCTCCTAATTATCCGTCCCCGCGCGCCGCGGCCGCCACATCGGCTTGCCGGCGAGCCGTCTCAATATATCACCATCACGCTGCCGTCCGCCTGCACTTGCCCGCGTATCACCCGGCCGGAAGCCATGCGCACCGACACTTGCTCGCCTTCGGCCGCATTGCCTATCGCCAGCCCGTCGGCCGCCGCGGCGAAACCTTCCCCCGACGCCACCACCTTCACCCGCTGGTTGCTGTTCACCAGATAGGGCGCACGCACCATGAAGCTGCGCAACCAGGCGCCGGCCGGCGCACCGGAGCGCATGGTCTTGCCTATGGCTTGCTGCAGGTCGTCCAACACATTCCGCGCCAGGCTGGGATTGGCCACGTCGACTAAGCGCACGTCGGCGGCGCTCAGCACCTCGCCGGCCGCCACGGCCCGGCTCAGGGCCACGCCCATTTTCTTTTCATTGATCCGCACGGGAATCCGCAGCGCCCAACCCAGTTCCGGGCACGACACCGCGACGAAGGTGGCGCCGGTGGTCACGCCTGGCGTCGCCCAATCCGCCTTGGGCTGCGCGCAGGCCGGCACCGCCAGCTTACGGTCCAACTGCCCCAAGGTCCAAGTGGCGGGACGCATCGACAATTCGTGCTTGAGGAAGTCTCCGGCCAAAGCCTCCAAGCGTCCCAGGTCCTGCATGCCCGCGGCCGATGCCGCCACGGCCCAGACGCAGCACATCATCCAAAGTAGTAAACGTCGCATACCCGCATTCTAGCGCAAGCAAGGCCAGGGCTGCAGCCTGCGCCCTCCTATTGACAATGCCATGGAGAAATTAAAATAATCGTTCGAATAGAGCTTAGACTCTTAAACCTAAATCAAATAAAACCAAAAATTTATCCGGAAGGGGACATTCCAAATGCGCAAGCGCCTGAACACGCTGGCCGTGGCCACTCTGCTGGCCCTGCCGGCCGCCGCCAACGCCTATAGTCATTTTTATTTCTTCGGCGACAGTCTGACCGACACCGGCGCTTTCGGCGGGCTGGGCGGCCTGCCGTCAACCGCTCGCTGGACTCTGGGCTACGGAACGGGTTGGGCCGAAGTCTTGGCCAATCACTACGGCCAAAGCGTATCGCCCAACAACGGCCTAAACACCCACATTGCCAATACCGCAGGCAATAATTATGCTCAGGGCGACGCTCGCGCGCAGCCCGCCAGCCCGCCCAATACAAATCCAGAGACGCCCAGCCAGAGCCCTGCCGCCGACGCGATCCCGGTCACCGACTTGCCGGGCCAGATCAACGCTTATCTGGGCCAGAAAGGCCAAAAGGCCGACCCCAACGCCGCCTACGCCATCTGGATCGGCGGCAACGACGTCATCGCCGCCGGCAGCCAGAGCAACCCAACCGCCTATCTAGGCGCCTCCGCAGGCTACACCGCGCAGGCGGTGGCAGCGCTCAAGGCTGCCGGGGCAAACACCATCATCCTGCCCAATCTGCCCGACATCTCCGCGGCTCCGCTATCCGTGCTCGCCGCCATTCAGACAGCGCTGCCCGGCGCCGGCAACGCCGGCAAGGTCCTTACCGCCTGGGGCGCCGCCTGGGAGGTGCTGAGCGCCGGCCAGACCAGCAATTCGCCGGCCCTCATCAACCAGGCGCTAAGCAAGGCTGAAACCACCGCCGGCCTGAGCGAAGGCACGCTGACCAACGCTTACGCTGCGGTACAACCCAACCTTCAAAAAGGCGCTAGCGGTTACAACCAGCTGGTGGATATGGCGCTTAGCGCAGGCAATCTGCAGCATGGCGTCGTCAGGGCCAATATATCGGGCCTGTTTTCTGAGCTTCTGGCCAATCCGCGAGCCTATGGTTTCAGCAATACCTCCGGCGCGGCTTGCTCGCAGTCCGCTCTATACTGCCTGGCCTCCGTTATTCCGGGGCAAAACTATCTGTTCACCGATGCCTTGCATCCCACACCGGCAGCCTATCAATTGATAGGCGACTACATCTACGGCCTGTTGCAAGCGCCCTATTTCGCCGGCGCGCTGCCGGAATCCGCGCTGAACAACGCCCGCCAACTGGGCGGAACGCTGGACAGCCGCTATCAGGCCATCCGCGCGCAGAAACGCGAGGTTGGCGCGGTCAGCGCCTTCGTCAGCGGCGCCTTCAACGACGACAAGATCGGCTATGACAGCCTGTCCGCCAAGCCGCAAGGCCGTCTGTACACCGTGGGCCTGGACTTCCAGGCCAGCCCAGCGCTTAGCCTGGGGCTGGCGATGTCGCGCCAGAACGGCAAAACCGACATCAACGGCATTGCCACGCCAGGCAGCGTAGATGACCGCAGCACCTTGATGAGCGCGTTGTTCAGCTACAAGCAGGAACGGTTCTGGCTGGACGGCGACGCCCACATCGGCGCCGGCGATATCGACACCCGCCGCCAAGTATCGCTGGGCGCCGCTCAAATCGCGCTGAACGGCACGGCTCGTCAGAGTCAATACGGCGTGCGCGTCGGCGGCGGTTACCTTATCCCGCTGGGCGCTTACCACACCGGCCCCATCGCTGGCCTGGACTACGCCCACGTCAAGGTGAACGGCTTCACAGAGCAAGGCGGCAACAGCAGCAGCATGGCCTTCAACGCGCAAAACGGCACCTCACTGGTGGCGCGTGTCGGCTGGCAGTTGGAAGCCGACATCGGCCGTTTCAGCCCTTACGCCAAACTCAGCTACGCGCACGAGTTCAAGCGCGACGACCGCATAGTCACCGCCGGCCTGGCCACCACGCTGGGCGATTACAGCGTCAAGTTGGGCAAGCCCAAGGCGGATTGGCTGGAATGGACCGCCGGCCTCAGCGCCCAGTTGAGCAAGAGCGTGTCGATGTTCGGCCAGCTCAGCGCCGCCAGCGGTCGCAGCGGCAGCAGCCAGACCGCCGGCAATGTCGGCGTGGCGCTGACGTTCTAAGAGCCTGTTCAAAGTCTCGCAAGCTAGAGCAAGACTTTGAATAAGCCCTAACGCCGCGGCAGACGCAAAAAAACGGCCCCCATGGGGCCGTTTTCGCGTCCGAAGCGCTTCAGCTCAAACTGCGTTCGATGAAGGCTTTGACCTCATCGGCGTCCGCCGGAAACACCGACACTTTCTGCGGCAGATCCTCCAGGCCGTCGAAACCGTCCGGCCGCGGCGGATCGCGGTCCAGCGCTTCGCGGATGGTGGCGGCGAACTTGGCGGGCAAAGCGGTTTCCAGGCAAACCACGGTTTCGCCGGGGCGGCGCAACTCGCGCGCCACCTTGATCCCGTCGGCGGTATGGGTGTCCACCACCACGCCGTCTTCGCGGTCCAGCTGGCGGATAGTGGCCAGGCGGTCGGCATGGCTGCTCTTGCCGGAAACGAAGCCGAAGACCTCTGCGGCGGCGGCGGTCTGTTCCTCGGACAAGGTGAAGCCGATTCCGGCGTCCACCTGGCGCCACAGCGCTTTCAGCGCTTCCGGGTCCCGTCCCAGCAGATCGAACACGAAGCGCTCGAAGTTGGAGGCCTTGGAAATATCCATCGACGGGCTGGAGGTAACGTAGGTGTTGGCCGTGCCGCGCGGGCGGTAGGCCCCGGTGCGAAAGAACTCGTCCAGCACGTCGTTCTCGTTGGTGGCCACCAGCAGCCGTTCGATCGGCAAGCCCATCTGACGCGCGATATGGCCGGCGCAGACATTGCCGAAGTTGCCGGACGGCACGCAGAAGCTGACCTTTTCCTCATTGCTCGCCGTGGCGTTGAAATAGCCCTTGAAGTAATACACCACCTGGGCCACCACTCGCGCCCAGTTGATCGAGTTGACGGTGCCTATCTTGTGACGCGCTTTGAAGGCATGGTCGTTCTGCACCGCCTTCACGATGTCCTGGCAGTCGTCGAACATGCCCTGGATCGCGATATTGTGGATATTGGCGTCGTGCAGGCTATACATTTGCGCGCGCTGGAACGGGCTCATCAGTCCGTCCGGGCTCAACATGAACACTTGGATGCCGGCCTTGCCCCGCATCGCGTACTCGGCGGCGCTGCCGGTGTCGCCCGAGGTGGCGCCCAAGATGTTCAGACGCTCGCCCTTCCTGGCCAGCACGTATTCGAACAGATTGCCCAGCAACTGCATCGCCATGTCCTTGAAGGCCAGCGTCGGGCCGTTGGACAGTTCCAGGATGGCCAGGCCGTCGTGCAGCCGCTTGAGCGGCGTGATCGCCTCGCTGCCGAAGGCCGCGCGGGTATAGGTACGCTCGACGATGGATTTGAGATCGTCTTCCGGGATGTCGGTGGCGAACAGACGGATGACTTCAAAGGCCAATTCGGCATAGGACAGGCCGCGCCAGGCGTCCAGCCGCTCGCGATCAATCCGCGGATAGCTCTCCGGCAACACCAGGCCGCCGTCGGGCGCCAGGCCCATCAGCAGGATGTCGCTGAACGATTGCGGGGCCATGCCCCCGCGGGTGCTGATATAACGCATCAGGGAGTTTCCAGATATTGGGCGCAGGCGGCGGAGGCGTCCTTCATCCGTTGTTTGCCGCGCGGGTCGTCTTTCTTGATCTGGCCGGTCAGCACGCCCATCACCTCTTCCGAGGAAAAGCGGCCGGCCAGATGCTGGCTGGCGCACTGGCAATATCTTTGCACTTGTTCCGACGAGTGCTGGCCAACGCCGTCCGAGGCCGGAGTGCGTTTGACGCAACCACGCATCAAAAAGCCCTGCAACAGGCTGTGCTGGCCGGGGGACAAGGGCGTCGCCCCGGCGCTTGCCAGGATCAGACCGGCCCCGAGGCCGGTCAGCCAGCGTTTAATCATTCAGCTCTTCCATGCGCAGGCGCACCACTTTGCCGGTGATGCTTTCCAGCGCCTCGATGCCGGAGATGGCGCGGTCAATCGCCTGTTCCTGCACGCGATGGGTCAGGATCACCACTTCGGCGGTGCCGTCGGACACCGAGCCTTTCTGGATGACCGCCTCGATCGAGATGCCGTTTTCCGCCAGCAGACGGGTGATGTTGGCCAGCACCCCGGCGCGGTCAGCGGCGCCGATGCGCAGATAGTAGGAGCTGACCACGTCGGAAATCGGCAGGATGGGCAGGTCCTGCAACTGGTCCGGCTGGAAGGCCAGATGCGGCACGCGGTGCTCCGGGTCCGCCGTCAGCAAGCGAGTCACGTCGACGATGTCGGCCACCACCGCGGAGGCGGTGGGCAGCGCGCCGGCGCCGGCGCCGTAGTACAAGGTGGGCCCCACCGCGTCGCCCTTGGCCAGCACGGCGTTCATCACGCCGTTGACGTTGGCGATCAACTGGCGCGCCGGAATCAGCGTCGGGTGCACGCGCAACTCCACGCCGGCGGGGGTGCGGCGGGTCAGGCCCAACAGCTTGACGCGGTAGCCCAATTCCTCGGCGTATTTGATGTCGCGCCCTTCCAGCTTGCTGATGCCTTCCAGATAACAGCGGTCGAACTGCATCGGAATGCCGAAGGCCAGCGCCGCCATGATGGTGAGCTTATGGCCGGCGTCATGGCCTTCGATGTCGAAGGTGGGGTCGGCTTCCGCGTAGCCCAGCTGCTGCGCCTCGGCCAGCACTTCGGCGAAGCTGGCGCCCTTCTCGCGCATCTCGGTCAGGATAAAGTTGGAAGTGCCGTTGATGATGCCGGCAATCCACTCGATGCGGTTGGCGGACAAGCCTTCGCGCAGCGCCTTGATGATGGGGATGCCCCCGGCCACCGCGGCCTCGAAGGCCACCATCACGCCTTGTTCCTGCGCGCGGGCGAAAATCTCGGTGCCGTGCAGCGCCAGCAGCTTCTTGTTGGCGGTGACCACGTGCTTGCCGTTGGCGATGGCCTTGAGCACCAGCTCCTTGGCCACGGTGTCGCCGCCGATCAATTCCACCACGATGTCGACGTCGGGGTTGTTCACCACCTGCATCGCGTCGGCCACCACGTCCACGTCCGGACCCAGCAAGGATTGCGCGCGGGCCTGGTTGCGGTTGGCCGCCTGCAGCAGGCGGATCTGACGCCCGGCGCGGCGGCTGATTTCCTCGGCGTTGCGTTTGAGAACGGTGGCGGTACCGCCACCTACAGTCCCCACGCCCAATAGGCCGATATTGATCGGTTTCATTATCTGCTCCCTGTCTCTAGTATTTTGTCCCTGCCCGCGACGGCCAGCCCTGATCAAGAGCCGTGCCGCCAAGCCATTGCCGGCGCAGCGGGCGCGTGTCCCAAGTTTTCCTTGTCAGCGGACCGTATCCGCTGACAAGGAAAGCCTGATGGCAAGACGGGAGCCGCAGCCCCCGTCCCTCCGCTCAAGCCTCAAGCAACCGCGGTTTCAGGCTTCGCCGCCGTGGCGCTTGCGATAGTTTTCCAGGAAACGCGCAATGCGGCCGATGGCCTCGACCAAATCGTCCGAGTTGGGAAGGAATACCACGCGGAAGTGATCGGGCGCAATCCAGTTAAACCCTGAGCCCTGAACCAGCAACACCTTCTCCTCCTGCAACAGCTCCAGGATGAACTGCTGATCGTCGCCTATCGGGTAGACCTTGGGGTCCAGCTTGGGGAACAGGTAGAGTGCGCCCTGCGGCTTGACGCAACTGACGCCGGGGATGTCGGTCAGCAGCTTGTGCGCCAGATCGCGCTGGCGCGCGAGGCGGCCGCCCGGCGCCACCAGGTCGTCTATGCTCTGGTAGCCGCCCAGCGCCGTCTGGATTGCGAACTGCGCCGGCACGTTGGCGCACAAACGCATCGAGGCCAACATGTTCAGGCCTTCGATATAGTCCTTCGCGTGTTTCTTTTCCCCGGACAGAATCATCCAGCCCGCGCGGTAGCCGCAAGCGCGGTAGTTTTTGGACAGACCGTTGAAAGTGACCACGAACAGGTCCGGCGCCAGGGAGGCGATGGAGGTGTGCTTGACCTCGTCGTACAGCACCTTGTCGTAGATTTCATCGGCGTAGATGATCAACTGATGCTGACGAGCCACCTCTACGATCTGCTTGAGCAGCGCCGGCGGGTAAACCGCGCCGGTGGGATTGTTGGGGTTGATTACCACGATGGCGCGGGTGGAGGGCGTGATCTTGGCGCGGATGTCGTCGATGCTGGGGAACCAGCCCTGCTCTTCGTCACACAGATAATGCACCGCCTTGCCGCCTGCCAGGCTGACGCCTGCGGTCCAGAGCGGGTAGTCCGGCGCCGGCACCAGCACTTCGTCGCCGTTGTCCAGCAGCGCCTGCATCGCCATAACAATCAGTTCGGACACGCCGTTGCCGACGATGATGTCGTCCATGCCCACATTAGGCAGCTGTTTTTGCTGGGCGTAATGCATGATCGCCTTGCGCGCGGCGAACAGGCCCTTGGAGTCGGAATAGCCGGAGGCTGACGGCAGGTTGACGATCACGTCCTCGATGATTTCGTCCGGCGCGAAGAAACCGAACGGCGCGGGGTTGCCGATGTTCAGCTTGATGATGCGATGGCCTTCGTCTTCCATCTTCTTGGCGTGCTCAAGCACCGGACCGCGGATGTCGTAACAGACGTTGGCGAGTTTTTGCGATTTATGGACTGGCTGCATGACGACAATGTTTTCCGTGGCTTGCCGCCCGCCGGAGACGGCGGTCTTGCCCTGGCGGCGCGGTTTGTGTTCTTTCATCTGATCTCTTTGGATGTCCCCGCTGAAGCGATGACCACGTTGACGTTGTGGCGGCAATCAGCGGCGGGGTCGAGTTATAATCCTATCCCAATCTCTGATGCACTGCAGCAGGTTCTTCGCCCCCGAAAAGGGCCATCCGCCGCAGCGCTCGCAATCGGGAATCCACTCACATGAAAATGCAGCAATCGCTTGGACAGGGCCGCAACTTGTTCACCGGCTATGGCGAAGGCCATGTTCTGATCAACGCCCAGCGTCACGAAGGCAATCTGATCGTGACCGCGGACAGCGTGGCGCCTTGGCCGGTAACCGCTTTCGAGGATTTGCAAGAAAGCCATTTCAGCGCGCTGCTGGCGCTGCAGCCGGAAGTGGTGCTGTTCGGCACCGGCAAAAGCCTGCGCTTTTGCCACCCGCGCCTGTCCGCCGCACTGGCCAACGCCGGCATTGGCGTGGAAACCATGGACACCCAGGCCGCCTGCCGCACCTTCAACATCCTGCTGGCGGAAGACCGCCGCGTCGTCGCCGCGCTGCTGGCGATTTGACTCAACCGGCGACCGGCCGCTCCGCCTGCGGACACATCCACACCAGCCAGGCCGCCAATATGGCCGGCGTCGCGGCCAGCATGAACAAGCTGGCCAGGCTCCAGTCCTGACGCAGCAACTCGCCGCCCAGCCATGGCCCCAACACCGACCCCACCCTGCCGACGCCCAGGCTCCAGCCCACGCCGGTGGCGCGCAAGGAGGTGGGATAGGCGTTGGCCGCCAGGGCGTTGATCGCCGGCTGGCCGCCCACCACGCAAAAACCGGCGGCGAACAAGAGGCCAAACAAGCCGGCCTGCTGCGCGCCCAATTGCCCCAGCATGGCAACGGCCGCCGCCGCCAGCGCGAAGCTTGGCAGCATCACCCGCAAAAAACCCAGCCGGTCTATCCAGATCCCCAACAGCAAGGTGCCGGCCACGCCGCCCAGTTGCAGCGCGGCGCCGGCGAGAATGGCGCTTTGCGTGTCCAACCCGGCGTCCCGCGCCAGGGCCGGCATCCAGTTGGACAGGAAATAGAGCAGAAGCAGATTCAAAAAGCTGAGCGTCCACAGGGTCAGCGTCAGCCGTGCGCGGCCGGCCCGGAACAAATGCGGCAACGACGCGGCGGCGACGGGCTCCCGCAGCGTCAGGCAAGACGCCGTCGTCCCGCTCATCGCCGGGTCCAGACGCCGCAACCAGAACAGCGCCTGTTCGCGCCGTTGCCGCGACAACAGAAACTGCAACGACTCCGGCAACTGCCGCCACATCCACAGCGCCAACAGCAACGGCGCGGCCCCGCCAACCGCAAACACCGCGCGCCAACCGTGGGCAGGAACCAGCCAAGCCGCCAGCAAGCCGCCTAACAGCGCGCCGACCGTGAAGCCGCAGGAAATCAGCATCATCATGCTGACCCTGCGCCGGAGCGGGCTGTACTCGCCGGCCAGCGCCATCGCGTTCGGCATGATGCCGCCCAGCCCCAGGCCGGTCAGGAAGCGCAGCCACAGCAGGTGCTCCAGTGTGGCGGCGAAGGCGGTGGCCAGCATGCCCAGGCCAAACCACAAAGTGCACAACAGCAGCAAGGCACGGCGGCCGAAGCGGTCCGCCAGCGGACTGAACAGTAAAGCGCCCAGCAGCAAACCAAGCAAGCCGGCGCTGAACACCGGCCCCAAGGACGGTTTGGCCAAGCCCCAATCCGCCAGCAGCGCCGGCGCGACATAGGCCATGGCCTGAACATCGAATCCATCCAGAATCATCAGCAAGCCGCAAAGCAGCAGCAGCCGACGCTGAAACCCGCCCAGCGGCCGCTGATCCAGCCAGGTGTCGATCTCCAAACTTGAAGCTTGCGCCATCTCCGCGCCCCATTATGCCAACGGCAAACAAGATGTCCACAAAGCGCCGCCCGGTCAAGCCGCGCCAAAAAAAAAGCCCATCTTGAGGATGGGCTTGTCGTCGGTCTGAAGCGGGTCAGTGCAGCTTCAAAGACGGCCTCGCGGCGCGGCGCAACTTGTCTCCGACATAGAGCAGGCCCGCCAGCACCCAGCCGTGCACAGCCGCTTGGTGCATGCGGTACAGAGAGCTGTAGATCAGCTTGGCGCCGCGGCCCTCCACATAGTAGTCGCGCTTGGGGCCGACCACCGCCGCCAAGCTGCCCACCGCGCTGTGCTTGCCCAGCGACACCAGCATACCCTGTGGTTTGAAGTCGAAGGGCTTGCCCTGGCGGCCGGCCACGCGCCGGCTCAGTTCATCCGCCAGCCAGCGCGCCTGCTGGTGCGCCACCTGGGCGGTGGCCGGCAGATTGCGACCGCTGTCGCCGTCCGGCGCTTCGGCGCAATCGCCCAGCGCATAGACGCAGGCGGCGCCCTGGCAGCGCAGCCACTTGTCCACCTGCAATTGGTTGATGCGGTTGGTCTGCAAGCCCCCCAAACCGGCCAGCCAACCCGGCGCCTTGACCCCGGCGGCCCAAACCGTGATGTCGGCCGCCACCTTGTCGCCGCCCTGCAGTTCCACGCCGTCGGCGTGCACGGCCGCCACCCGGCTGCCGGTCAGCACCTTGATGTTGCGCGCGGCCAATTGCTCCTGAGCATAAGCGGACAAAGACGGCGGCGCGGCGGCCAGGATGCGGTCCGCGCCTTCGATCACGCTGATTTCCACGCGCTCCGGCTGCAGGCGCGCGCCGTAATGATGCAGTTCACACAAGGTGTGGTTCAGTTCCGCCGCCAGTTCCACTCCCGTGGCGCCGCCGCCGACGATGGCGATCCCCAGCTTGGCCAGCGGTTGCAGGCCGCTGCTGCAGCGGAAGGCCAGTTCCAGCACCCGGTGGCGCAGCTTCTCCGCATCGTCCGGGGTGTTCAGGAACATCGCGTGCTCGCCAACGCCGGGCGTGCCGAAGTCGTTCGCCTCCGCGCCCACCGCCAGCACTAGCCAGTCGTAGGACACTTCCCGCGGCGGGCTCAGTTGCGCTCCGCCGGCATCGCGCACTTCGGCAAGCTGGATGCTGCGCCGTTCAGTGTCCAGCGACTGCATATAGCCGAACTCGAACTCGTAGCCGTTGCGATAGCCATGGGCAAAGTAATTGACCTCGTCCTCGCCAGTGTTGAGCGCACCGGTGGCCACCTCGTGCAACAGCGGCTTCCAGATGTGGGTGGGCGAGCCGTCGACCAACACGACGCGGGCCTTGTGCTGCGCGCCCAGGGTGCGCCCCAGCCGAGTGGCGAGCTCCAGGCCGCCGGCGCCGCCGCCAACGACGACAATGCTGGGCAATGCGGAATTGCGACTTAACATGACAGATCCTTACAAGGTAGAAATCACTAAACAAACGTTCTGGCGGCAACACGCTTGTTTAGGGAGTTCTTGCTTCAGATCAAGGAAGAAGTATGCACAGGCTGGCAAGACAAGCCAAGATTACACAGCAGAAAAAACCGAAGGCATGACGGAGGGGGCAGCGGCGAAGCCCGCCGCCCAATACGAAGCCGGCCCGGTTTTCGCCATGGAAACCGGGCCGGGTAAGTGTTGCGGAAAATGAAGGCGTCCGCAGGGGCGGCACTGTACCACGCGTACATTCCATTTTCTCAGCCGTTTCGCCTTGTCTCGCCCTAGCTCGCGAGACTTTGAACAGGCTCTAAGCAAGCCCAGCACACAATCCGTATTCTCGGCCAGCCACAAGGCTAATTCATCCGCGGCTTCGCAGCCGAAACGCTGCCAGCAGGGTCAAGACGCGGCGTGCAGCTTAGCCCGGAGAAGCTTTCAACGAGTACTCAAAAAGGCGCCTTGGCGACAAACTCCATTTCCTCGCGCGTGATCGGGTGACGCAAAGTCAGCCGCTCCGCGTGCAGCAGCAAACGCTCGGCTTTCGCCAACACCGCCTCCGGCGCGTAGATGTCGTCGCCCAGAATGGGATGGCCCAGATGCAGCATATGCATGCGCAGCTGATGAGCGCGGCCGGTCAAGGGTTCCAGCTCCACTCGGCTGGTCTGGCGCAAGCCATCGCGCAACACCACCCGGTAATGAGTGACGGCCTGCTTGCCGTTCTCGAAATCCACCTTCTGACGCGGGCGGTTCGGCCAGTCAATGATCAGCGGCAGGTCCACAGTGCCGCTGTTCTGTTCGACGATGCCGTCCACCACCGCCACATAGCGCTTGTCCACCTTGCGATCCATGAAGGCGATGGATAACTCGCGCTGCATGTTGGCGCCGCGTCCCATCACCACCAGGCCCGATGTCGCCATATCGAGCCTATGCACGGTCAGCGCGTCCGGATAAAGCCGCTGAGCGCGGCTGATCAAGCAGTCCGCCTTGTCCTCGCCGCGGCCCGGCACCGACAACAAGCCGGAAGGCTTGTTCAACACCAGGATCGCCTCGTCGGCGTAGATCACGTCTAGGCCTGTGTCCGGCGGCGGATTGTAATGTTCCAGATTATGGCGAATGGTCATGGGGCAATGGAAAGGAAAGCGGAAAAAGGCGGCGATTATCTGCGCTAAACGCTGCTGCGACAAGCTGTTGCCATGATTTTTCGCTAGCGCTGTCTCTTGAAATACACAGCCGGCGGCAGCATTCTCAACATCATCGCCTCCGGCGGCGGCAAGCGCCGCCGGTCTTCCCAGCATAGCCTGAAAAGGAACCGCCGCATGGCAGAACGCTTTTACATCGACCCCTATCAAACCCGGCTGGAAACCCGCGTGGCGCGGTACGACGACGCCGGTCTGGTGCTGGAGGACACGCTTTGCTACCCGCTTGGCGGCGGCCAGCCGGGCGATACCGCCACGCTAAGCTGGGACGGCGGCGGCTGTGCGATAAGCGATACCCGACGAGACCGCGAAACACGCGCCATCGTCCACTTGGTGCCCCCCGATGCGCCGCGGCTCACCGCCGGCACGGCGGTCACCCTGGAACTCGACTGGGCGCGCCGCCATCGCCACATGCGCATTCACACCTGTCTGCACTTATTGTCCGTGGTGATCAAGGCGGGTGTCACCGGCGGCAATCTGAGCGCGGAATCCGGCCGCCTGGATTTCGACCTGCCCGAGGGCATGGAGTTGGACCGCGAGCACATCGAAAACGAGTTGAACCGGTTAGTAGCGGAAGACCGTGCGGTGCGCATCGAAATGAGCAGCGGCGAGGCGCTGCAGCGGCAGCCGGAGCTGATAAAGACCATGTCGGTGACGCCGCCGCTGCACCTGCCTGAAATCCGCTTGATCAATATCGACGGCATCGATCTACAGCCCTGCGGCGGCACTCATGTGCGCAGCACCGGCGAGATTGGCCCGGTCGTGGTGAAAAAGATTGAAAGCAAAGGCGCGCGCAACAAGCGGGTGGTAGTGGCGCTGCGCGACTAAGAACCTGTTCAAAGTCTTGCTCTGGCTCGCGAGACTTGAGCAGGCTTTTAAAGCCTGTTCACGTTCTCGCGAGCTAAGGTGAGACAAGGCGAAAACGGCTGAGAAAACGGAGTGTACACACGGTACATGAGCATTTCGAAGCCGTACTCACCGTGTAACGCTCCACGACGCACAGCGGATCGTAAACAGGTTCTAAACCCCTGCCGGCGCGGCCAGCCGTTGGCTAATCACGCCCAGTTCGGCCTTCAGACTGTCGACGAAGCGCTCCAGCAAAGGAGAGACGGGGCGGTGCAACGGTCGCACAAGGTTGACCGCGAACGGAATGGACACACTGAAGCGCCTCATGGCGAGGCCCGCGCCGGCGTAATCCAGCGCGGTCAACGGATTAACCACGGCCACGCCAATGCCCTGCCGCGCCATGGCGCATACCGAGGCGGCGCTATGCGTCTCCACCACCATGCGCCGCTTGACCCCCCTCTCGGAGAACACCTGATCCAGCTGTTGCCGATAGCTATCAGTCGCCGCCAGGCTGATGAAGGCTTCGCCCTCGAAGTCTTCGGGCGCCAGCACCGTCTTGCTCAATAAACGATGCCCTTCCGGCAACACGCACAACTCGTCCGCCTGCAGCAGGGGCTCCACCCTGGTTCCCGCCGGCGCGTGCGCGCTCTCGCTCAAACCCAGGTCATGGCGTTGCGCCGCCAGCCACTCCTCCAGCAACGGCGATTCCTGCGGCGCGATGTTCAGGCTGATGCCCGGCGCTTGCGACAAAAAACGCCGACACACCGCCGGCAATAGCGATTGAGCGAAAACCGGCAAACAGACAATCGACAATTGCCCTTGTTCGAACTGGCGAATCGCCGCCGCGCTGCTGACGATGCGCTCCAGGCCCTGATAACTGCGCTGCACTTCCTCGAACAACAGCAGCCCCTGCGCGCTAGGCCGCAAGCGGCCGCGGCTGCGCTCGAACAAGGCCATGCCCAGCAATTGTTCACAGCGCGCCAGTTCGCGGCTGACCGTAGGCTGCGAAGTGCGCAGCAAAACGGCCGCCTCGGTAACACTGCCGGTGGTCATCACCGCGCGAAACACTTCGATATGGCGCAGGCTGATGTCCATTCCGCCTCCTCTTAAGCAACTTGGCAATCCATATCATAAATGAAAGAGGTAGCGATAATTTGATATTTTATTTTTGCCGGAGCACGCGACATGATGCTTCTGTCTGCCACCCCTAGCCAACGCCACGCCATGAAATGCTTTGACGCCCGCCAACTGACAGAACTCGCCCGCCAGTACGGCAGCCCGCTCTGGGTTTACCACGCCGACACCATTCGCCGGCGCATCGCCGAACTGAAGCGCTTCGACGTGATCCGCTATGCGCAAAAAGCCAACTCCAATATCCATATCCTCAGCTTGATGCGAGAACAGGGCGTGAAAGTGGACGCAGTGTCGCTGGGCGAAATCGAGCGCGCGCTCGCCGCCGGCTACAAGGCCGACTCCGCCGAGCCCTCCGACATCGTCTTCACCGCCGACGTGCTGGACCGCGCCACGCTGGAACGCGTGGCGGCCGCGGGCATCGCGGTCAACGCCGGTTCCATCGACATGCTGCGTCAGCTGGGCGCGGCCTCGCCCGGCCATAGGGTCTGGCTGCGCGTCAACCCCGGTTTTGGCCACGGCCATAGCCAGAAAACCAATACCGGCGGCGAGAACAGCAAGCACGGCATCTGGCATGAGCAAGTGTCCGACGCGCTGGACGTGATCCGTCAGTTCGGCCTTCATCTGGTGGGCCTGCACATGCACATTGGTTCGGGCGTTGATTACGGCCACCTGCAGCAGGTCTGCGGCGCCATGGTCAAGCTGGCGACTGGACTGGGGCACGACATCGAAGCGATCTCCGCCGGCGGCGGCCTGTCCATTCCTTACCGCGACGGCGACGCACGCATCGATACCACGCATTACTTCGAACTATGGGACGAGGCGCGGCGGCGGATCGCCGCGCATCTGGGACATCCGGTGCGGCTGGAAATCGAGCCGGGCCGTTTCCTGGTAGCGGAATCCGGTGCCCTGATCTCCGAGGTGAGAGCGGTCAAGACCATGGGCAGTCGACGTTTCGTGTTGGTAGACGCGGGATTCAACGATTTGATGCGACCCGCCATGTACGGCAGCCATCACGATATTTCCGTCCTGGGCCCGGACGGAACGGAAAAATCAGGCGCGCGCGCGCCCTGCGTGGTAGCCGGACCCTTGTGCGAATCGGGAGACGTCTTCACCCAACAGGAAGGCGGCGTGGTGGAAAGCCGCCCGCTGCCGGACGCGCAGGTAGGGGATCTGCTGGTATTTCACGACGCCGGCGCCTACGGCGCCACCATGTCGTCTAACTACAATAGCCGGCCGCTGCTGGCCGAAGCCTTGATCGACGGGTCTTCCAGCCGCCTGATCCGCCGCCGCCAAACCATGGCGGAATTGTTGGAGCTGGAGCGAGTCTAGGCCAGAATCAACTAAGCTTCAGGTCGTCCAGCGTCTGCTGGAAGGCCTGATAAATATCCTGATAACTGGCGTAGCCGTTGAACACCCCCACCACCTGGGGCGATTGCAAGCCGCGCGCCAGCAGTTGCCGGCCGCGGCGCGAGCGCGGGCTCAAAGCCCGCAGCCGCTGGCTGCGCTCGTCCCAATACACCAGCTTGGCTTCGTCGGCGCCTTCAAGCCGTGAAATCAATTTGTCCACCTGCTCCGCCGGTTGCAGCATCATGCGGTGGGAGAGCCTCTTGCCAAGTGCGGATGCATATTCCATGAGTCATGTCCGGTGCTTCGCAGTGGGCCGGCGTGCGATCCTTACTGCTGATTGGAAAAACCTTGCCGGCCCCAGCCTTTAGAAAGGCAGTCCGCCGGCAACACCGTAAATTTTTCTCAATAAGGGAATACGCCACAATCGGATTAATCTTAAATTTCTGGCGAAAACGCTGGTCGGCACAAATGACAAAAGGGCGCCGAAGCGCCCCCTGATGCTGCTGATCCAGGCCGTTCTCGCCTAGTTTTTCAGTACCATATTGTTGATGACGAACTTCACGCCCGGCACTTTTTCGGCAATTTGCCCTGCTTTGAACATTTGCTGGTCGTCGGTCATGCCGCCTTCAATCGTCACCTCGCTCTTCTTGCTGCTCACCTTCAAACCAAGCCCCTGCAATTCGGCGTCGCCGTTCAAGGCCTGCTGCACGCTGGCGGCCAGCTCCTCATCCGTCGGCGGGGTCTGTTCGGCGTAAGCCGGCAGGCCGGCGGACAGCAAGGTGGTCAACAGCAAGGCGCGGATGCAAAAACGTTTCATCAGATTCTCCAGTGATATGGCTCAAGCCCAAGCTTCAGCGCGAATGTTTTACCGCATACTAGCGAGGAAACTTTTCAATTTTGTTGCCGGTCCATGACAACGCGGCATGACGCTTCCGGCTGTTGGCGCCGCCGCAACATTCGCCGCGGGCATCATTGCCCCGTCATGTGCGTCCCAGCGTAAAATCAGACCGAATTTGCAGCGCGTCGCTGCCTTAGCCCTGTTTCAGAGAACCTACCGCATGTTTAGAAAATGGCTGTTGTTACTGCTCGTCGTCGGCCTGGCCGCCTGCTCTACCTCCAGCCCGCCTGGCAAGCCTGGCGGCGCGGCGCGTGAAAGCGACGCGCCCACCTCGCTGCCGGCCTGGAGCCAGCAAGAACTGGGCGATACTCTCGTCGCGCTGAAGCAAAGCTGTAAAGCCATTGCCAGAAAGCCGGGCTGGTCCGAAGTGTGCAGGCAAGCCAACGGCATTGCCGCCGACAACGCTCAGGCTGTGCGCCAATTCTTTGAAAATCGCTTTGCCGCCTGGAAGGTCAACGACGGCGGCCGCGACAGCGGTTTGATCACCGGTTATTACGAGCCGCTGCTCAGCGGCAGCCGGACGCGCAGCGAACGCACTCCCTGGCCGGTGTATGGCATTCCAGCGGACTTCTACAGCGTGGACGTTCCGGCCTCCCTCCGCGGCAAATCCAGCCTGACTGCGCGCCGCAGCGGTCCCAACCGACTGGCGCTGAGCGCGGCCGGCGACATTGAGATCCGCCCTGCCGACTTTCCCGCCGACAACCGCGGCACGCGGCTGAAAGGCAGGCTGGATGGCAAGCGCCTGCTGCCTTATTACACCCGCGCCGAAATCAACCAGGGCAAGGGTGTGGCCAACGCGCCCATCCTGGCCTGGGTCGAAGATCCGGTGGAGTTGTTCTTCCTGCAAGTGCAAGGCTCGGGCCGCATCCAGTTGGACGACGGCAGCTTCATCCACGTCGGCTACGCCGAACAAAACGGTTACGGCTACCAATCGATCGGCAAATGGCTGGTGGACAAGGGGGAGTTGACCCTGGGCGACGCATCGATGCAGGGCATCAAGGACTGGCTGACCCGCAACCCGCAACGCCGGCAGGAGCTGTTCGCGGTGAACCCCAGCTATGTGTTCTTCAAAAGCTTGCCGGGCGACAACGGCGGGCCAATGGGCGCGCTGGGCGTGCCGCTAACCGGGGGCTACAGCATCGCGGTAGACCCGCGCTACATCCCGCTGGGCGCGCCGGTCTACCTGGTCACCACTTGGCCTCACTCCACCCAGCCGTTGACGCGGCTGGTGCACGCACAGGATACCGGCAGCGCGATCAAGGGCGCGGTGCGCGCCGATTTCTTCTGGGGTTACGGCACCGAGGCCGGCATGTACGCCGGCAGAATGAAGCAGCAAGGCAATCTGTGGATGCTGCTGCCCAAAGGCATGAACCCGTCCCAGGCCCTGTAAGCTGTTAAGCTCCCGGCGGCGCGCGCGTGCCGGCGCCGCCGCCTTCTTTCGTTCCCAACAGCCGCAAACCTCGCCCTCCTCCGGCGATCCACCCTCTTTGTTCTCTCCGCCCGCGGCATGGGCGACGCTTCGTCCAAGCTGACGCGGCGAGCGTCTTGCCACCTAGCCTCTCCGCATTAGAGCCGGTTCAAAGCCTGCTGCGCGTCGTCTATGCGGCTACGAATCCGTACGAAGAACCCTCTCGCTCTTCCCCTGCGCAAGCGCGTCTGTAATGGCCCCTTGCAGTCACAGTCCCATAGAACCCTTTTCAGGCAAGGCTTTCCTGCATCCAAAGCATTATTCCATTCAAATTATCTTTTATTGAATTTTCCTAATATTGACTTTCATCAAACGTCGAACAACACGAAATAAATAAGATTTTCGAAATTTTATATTTTTACGTTTTTATTGTTTTGTTCGATGGAGATGAAAATGACGACAATAGATAAGACGCCTCCCAAGATCAGCGTCTTTGCCTTTGTCATGATCAC
Source organism: Chromobacterium sp. Rain0013 (assembly GCF_015291765.1). Classification (NCBI taxonomy): domain Bacteria; kingdom Pseudomonadati; phylum Pseudomonadota; class Betaproteobacteria; order Neisseriales; family Chromobacteriaceae; genus Chromobacterium; species Chromobacterium sp. Rain0013. Next base: position 1,507,447 of record NZ_CP031514.1, on the reverse strand, counting down.
CGCCGCCGTGGTCGTCAGCGTCCGCACGCTGCCAATGACGGCTCAACCGGGGATGATGACGATTTTCCTGACCTTGGCGGCCGCGCTGCTGTTTCTGGTGCCCACCGCCCTAGTGTCCGCTGAACTGGCCACCGCCTGGCCGCAGGATGGCGGCCTGTTCATCTGGGTTCGCGAAGCCTTTGGCGAGCGCATGGGCTTTGTCGCAGTGTGGATGCAGTGGATACAGATGGTGTTCGGCATGACCTCCATCATCATGATCATCGCCGCCACTTTCGCCTATGTGTTCGACCCTGCCCTCGCCAGCAACAAGTTCTACATGCTGGCGATGATCGTGGGCATCTGGTGGGCCTGCACCTTGGTGAACATGCGCGGCGTGAAAACCCTGGGCTGGGTGTCCACCATCTGCGTGAGCCTGGGCGTCTTCATGCCCGGCGTGGTGCTGATCGGTTGCGGCATCGCCTATCTGGCCGGCGGCCATCCCATCATGACCGACGTGTCCTGGAGCTGGAACAACCTGGTCCCCAGCTTTAGCGACAGCGGCACGCTCGGCCTCTTCATCGGCTTCATTTTCGTGGTGATGGGCATGGAGGTGTCCGCGTCCAACGTCTCCTCCATCAAAGACGCCCGGCGCAATTATCCCATTGCCATCATCCTGGTGTCGGTGATCATGGTATTGCTGTCCGTGATCGGCTCCGCGGCGATCTTCATCGCCATCCCCAAGGAAAAAATCTCGATGACCGCCGGCTTGATGCAGGCCTTCGAGCTCTACTTCAATCAATGGGGCATGGGCTGGCTGGCTCCTGTCATGGGCCTGTGCATCGGCCTGGGTCTGGTGGGCCAGGTGAACTCCTGGGTGCTGGGCCCGGTGCGCGGCTTGCAAGCCACCGCGGACTCCGGCGCACTGCCCAAATTCCTGCAGACGACCAACCGCCACGGCGTGCCGGTCACTCTGGTGCTGATCCAGGCAGCGGCCATTACCGTCGTCGGCGTGCTGATCACCGTGATGCCGAACGTGGATAACTTCTACTTCATGCTGATGGGCCTGACCGGGCTCGTCTATCTGGTGGCCTATCTGTTCATGTTCTCCGCCGCCATCTACCTGCGTTACAAGCGTCCGGACGTGGAACGCAGTTTCCGAGTGCCCGGAGGCAACGCGGGCATGTGGGTCTGCTCCGGCCTGGGCATCGTCATCTCGCTGCTGGCCGGCTACCTGGGTTTCATCCCGCCGGGCAGCTTCCATGGCTCCTCCCACGAATACCTGCAATTCCAGCTCATCGGGCTCGCCATCATGCTGGTGATTCCCTTCCTGGTGTACGCCTATGGCCAAAAAGCCAAGCACGCCCGCTCCGCCGGCGTTGCGCCGCGCACCTCTCCCGCCAGCAAAGCGCGTCCCGCCGAAGGCAAATGAGCCGCTTATGCCCCTAAATTACAAGGTTAATCTGTTATGAACACTCCGAACGCCTCCCCGCTTAACGTCGATGCCCTGTTCATCGGCCCCAAATCCGAAAACCGCGTGTTCTTCAAGGAAATGATGGAATACGCCGTGTCTGAACACCTGCACTGGCGCGCGGACTTCCATCCGGAAGACCCGGCGCTGGTCACCCCGGTGGAGCAGCACGCCGGCGATTTCCGCCAGACCCTGTACCGAACCGAAGGCATCCTGCGTCAGCTGTCCTCCAAGCTGAAAAACACCTCGGTGCCCTGGTTCTCCCCGCGCTATCTGGGCCACATGAATGCGGACACGCTGATGGTGTCCAACCTGGCCTACGTGATGACCATGATGTACAACCCCAACAACTGCGCGCACGAAGCCTCGCCCACCACCACCGAACTGGAAGTGGAGGCCGGCCTCGACCTGTGCCGGATGTTCGGCTACGACCCCAAACGCAGCTGGGGCCACATCACGTCCGGCGGCACCGTGGCCAACTACGAAGGCATGTGGGTGGCGCGTAATCTGAAGACCATTCCGCTGGCCATCGCCCAGCATGAAAAAGCCCGCGATCTGGTCGCCGGCAAGAGCGAGAAGGAACTGTTGAACCTATCGCCCAGCGCTGTGCTGGACCTGACCGACGAATTGAAAAAGCGCGGCCTGTTTGAAGAAGTGCGCGCCTTGTCCTGCCGCGGCGTCGGCATCAAGCAAGGTTCGCTGGGCAAGATCCTGGTGCCGCAATCCAAGCACTACTCGTGGATGAAGGCGATGGACGTGCTGGGCATTGGCCAGGAACACATCGTGCCGCTGCCTGTGGACGAAAACTACCGCACCGACGTCGCCAAGATGCGCGAGATCACCTTCCGCCTGATAGAGGAAGGCCATCCCATCCTGGCCATGGTGTCCGTGGTGGGCACCACGGAGGAAGGCTCGATCGACCATGTCGACGAGGTGATCAAGCTGCGCGCCGAGTGCGAACGGAAATACGGCGCCTCCTTCTACGTGCACGTGGACGCGGCCTACGGCGGCTATGTGCGCGCGATGTTCCTCGATGAGGACAACCGCTTCATGGACTACGACGCGCTGCTGGCCCGCTACCGCGCCGAAGACATCATCCCGGCCGGCGTCACCTGGCCCAAGCGCGAAGTTTACGAAGGCTTCAAAGCGATGGCGGAAGCGGACTCCATCACCGTGGATCCGCACAAGGTGGGCTACATCCAGTACGCGGCCGGCGCCGTCTGTATGAAGGACAAGCGCATCGTCGACCTGATCTCCTACCACGCGGCCTATGTGTTCGAAGAAGTGGACGAAGCTGAAGGCGCCGACACCAAGGTGGTGCTGGGCTCCTCCATCATGGAAGGCTCCAAGGCCGGCGCCACCGCCGCCGCGGTATGGGCGGCCCACCGCCTGGTGCCGCTGAACATCGGCGGCTACGGCAAAGTGATTGGCCGCGGCATCGTGACCGCGGACTGGTTCGCCCAGCGCCTGGCCTCCGCCAAGCCGCTGACCGTTGGCCGCCGCCGTTTCGAAGTGCGCCCCATCATGCACCCTGACTTCCACATGGTGAACTTCACCTTCAAGGAAATCGGCAACGACAGCCTGGAAGACCACAACCGGCTGAACAAGAAGATGTACGAGATCTGCTCCTACGCTTCAGGCCGCACCTACACCAACGATTTCCTGACCTCCTCCACCTCCTTGTCCGTGGAAGAGTACGGCGACACCCCTTGGCACTACGTGGCTAGCCGCGGCTTCAGCCGGGCCGAATGGGACAAGGTGGAAAGCGTCTACATCCTGCGCGCCGCCGTGATGACCCACTTCCTGCGCAAAGCAGAGGATTTCGACGCCTACTGGGAACAGTTGCGCGAGGTCTTCGCCGCCAAGCTGGCCCAGATCGTGGACATGGAAGACAAAACCGGCGCCGACACCCTGATCGCGGCCTGATCCACCTCCGCTCCCGGCTTGGCCGGGAGCGTTTTTTTCATCACCAGACCCAATACCGACTATGAGTTTGTCCGGTTTTTACGAACGCATCCTTCTCTTCATCAAGGATGGTTGAGGATTCCACATGCAAGTCAATTTCAAGGCCATAGGGGCCACCTTGCTGATTTCCGGCACCATGCTGGGCGCCGGCATGCTGGCGCTGCCGCTGGTGTCCGCCGGCATGGGTTTCGGCTACGCCTGCCTGACCCTGTTTCTGATCTGGGCGTTGATGACCTACACCGGCTTGATGCTGCTGGAGGTCTGCCTGTCCTTTCCCGAAGGCTACGGCTTCGACGCCATCGCCCGCTCGCTGTTCAAGGCCAAGGGCAGCTATCTGATCAACGCCAGCCTGCTGCTCTTGCTCTACGCGCTCTCCTCCGCCTATATCTCCGGCGGCGGCTCCACCTATCAATCCAGCCTGCACCAGTACCTGGGCCTAAGCCTGTCTCCCGCCCAGGTCTCGCTGGTCTTCACCGTCCTGATCGGCGGCATCGTCTTCGCCAGCACCACGGCGGTGGACAAGGTCAACCGGCTGCTGTTCAGCCTGAACATCCTGATCTTTCTGGCGCTAAGCGCGGTCATCCAGCCCTACGTCGACACCGGCAATCTGTCGGAAAGCACGGATTCCGCCAAATACATGCTGGCCGCCATCCCCATGTTTCTGACCGCCTTCGGGTTTCACGGCAGCGTGCCCAGCATGGTCAAATACCTGGGCCGCGACCAGCCTCGCACGCTGCGCAACGTCTTCATCGCCGGCAGCCTGATCCCCATGGGCGTCTACCTGCTGTGGGTGTTCAACACCCTGGGCACGCTGCCGCGCTATGGCAGCCACAGCTTCCAGGCGATCTCCGCTCATAATGGATCGGTGGGCATGTTTCTGGACGAATTCCACGCGCTGGTGCCCACGCCGCAAGTGCCATCCCTGCTGTCCGCCTTCTCGTCCATCGCGCTGTTCACCTCCTATCTTTGCGTATCGCTCGGCTTGTTCGACGCCATGGCCAGCACTCTGAAACGCGGCGACAGCCTGCGGCAGCGGCTGCAAACCGCGCTGATCACTTATCTGCCGCCGCTGGGCTTCGCGCTGTTCTTCCCCGGCGGCTTCGTCGCCGCGCTGGGCGCCGCCGCCATTTTCCTGGTGGTGCTCGCCATCCTGTTCCCGGCGCTGGCCCTGATCAAGCTGCGTAGCCAGGACAACTACCAGCCCGACTACCAAGTCAGCGGCGGCGGCACCCTGCACTGGGCGATAGGCGGTTCAGGCCTCGCCATCATCCTGTTCCAGATCTTGGTGATGCAAGGACTGCTGCCCGTGTTCTGACGGCGCCTCCGCGCCGTCGTCCGGACGCGCGGCCAACACGGCCGCGCGCCGCAATCATGGAGGTAAACGAAATGAAGCAATCGACCCTGATCCGGGATCTGCAGCAACGCGGCCTGATCTCGCAGGTCACCGACGCGGACGCGCTCGACGTGCTGCTGTCCCGGCAAACGGTCACCCTGTACTGCGGTTTCGACCCCACCGCCGATAGCCTGCACCTGGGCCATCTGGTGCCGCTGCTGCTGCTCAAGCGCTTCCAGATGGCCGGGCACCGCCCCATCGCCCTGGTGGGCGGCGCCACCGGCATGATAGGCGACCCCAGCTTCAAGGCCAGCGAGCGCAAGCTCAACACCTCGGAGGTGGTGGCCGGCTGGGTGGACAAAATCCGCCGTCAGGTGGAGCCCTTCCTTAGCTTCGAAGGCGACAATGCCGCCCTGATGGCCAACAACCACGAATGGTTCGCCAGCATGAGCGCGCTGGATTTCCTCCGCGATGTCGGCAAGCATTTCTCAGTCAACGCCATGATCAAGAAGGAATCCGTACAGCAGCGGCTCCACCGCGACGATGTCGGCATCTCCTTCACCGAGTTCGCCTACAGCCTGCTCCAGAGTCACGACTACGTTGAGCTGAACCGCCGCTTCGGCTGCAAGCTGCAGATCGGCGGCTCCGATCAGTGGGGCAACATCACCGCCGGCGTCGACCTGGTCAGACGGGTGAACCAGCAGCAGGCCTTCGGCCTGACCATGCCCTTGATCACCAATAGCGATGGCACCAAGTTCGGCAAGAGCGAAGGCAACGCGGTCTGGCTGGACCCTAACAAGTGCTCGCCCTACGCCTTCTACCAGTTCTGGCTGGGCGCGGCCGATGCCGACGTCTACCGCTTTCTGCGCTACTTCACCTTTTTGTCCAATGAAGAGATCCAGGCCATCGAGGCCGAAGACCGCGCCTCCGGCGGCAAACCGCGGGCTCAGCGCATCCTGGCCGAGCAAGTCACCGAGCTGGTGCACGGGCCGGCCGCGCTCGCCGCCGCTCAGCGGATCACGCTTAGTCTGTTCGACAACGACGTGGAAGGCCTCAGCGCCGCGGACTTTGCTCAACTGGCCCAGGACGGCATGCCGCGGCTAACCCTGCCGCCGCAATCCACCCCGCTGATCGACGCCTTGGCGGCCAGCGGCCTGGCCGCGTCCAAAAGCGAGGCCCGCACGCTGCTGCAAAGCGGCGCGGTCAGCGTTAACGGCGCCAGAACGGAAGCGCTGGAAGCTCGGCTGGAACAGGCCGATCGCCGCCATCAACGCTATACCTTGTTGCGGCGCGGCAAGAAACAGTACTGTCTGTTGATTTGGGAATAAACGCGAGAAACCGCGTGAAACGGCCCGGACGCTGAAGCGCCGGGCTCGCCCCGCCCCAAGCCTGACGGCGAACGGGCGGGGCCGCCGGCCTCGAATCGGCCAACGAACTAGCGGGGCTGGAAGGCTTCCGTGCTTAATCCTTCCACCACCTGCATCACGTGGGAATAGTGCTGATCCAGCAATTGCAAGGTCCGGTCCGCATCCCTGGCCAACACGGCCTGCATGATGGCCTGATGCTCACCCTCGTCGCTGTAACGCTTGGAGGACGGCAAAGCCGGATCAAACCAGATATGCCGATAGCGCTCCAAGCGGTTGTACAAGGACTCCATCACCTCCACAATCACCGGCGAGTGGCTGCCGCTGATGATGGCCAGGTGGAACGCCATGTGGCGGTCCGCCCAGTCCTGAAGATCCACATCCGCGTCGTTCAGATCTATTCGGCTCAAACGGTGGTAGCTGGCCAACACCTCCAGTTCCCATGCCTCGTCTCCCTGCTCCAGCGAGCGGCGCACCGCCTCCTCCGCCAGCACTCGGCGCACCAGCAGAATGTCGTAAAGCTCATGGCGGGAAATCGGCGCCACCCAAAAACCGCGCTGCGGCTCCATCACCACGTATTTGCACCAGCTCAGGCGCAACAGCGCCTCCCGGATCGGAGAGCCTCCGGCGTCGTAACGCGCCTTGAGGTCATGCAACAGCAATTTCTGCGACGGGCGGTATACGCCCAACAGAATGTCCCGTCGCAACTCCTGGAATACCTTGTCGGCCAATGTGGCGTTACTGCTTGCCGCTTTTTTTTCCTTCTGTGGCATTCGGTTTTTTCCACATGAGAGCGCGCAATAACGCGCGAAACGCTAGATAGTAACTGAAAACGACGTCGCATATTGATTTTCCCCATCGGAACAGGGGGGAAATAGCTAAAAGCTACGCCTATCCGGCATGGAAATCCGCAATCAGGGAAGCATTCAACAAAGAGACGGGCGAGGTGGCAATAACGGAGCGGCCGACCAAAACAAAAAAGCCGACCTAAGCGTCGGCTTCTGATTTGAATCGCCAAGAACCGCCGTGTTTAGTGTGGAAGTCTTGGTGGGCCCCCGGGGAGTCGAACCCCGCACCAACGGATTATGAGTCCGCTGCTCTAACCAAGCATGAGCTAGAGGCCCAGAGTTGCGCATTATACCAGCCCAAAAGCAAAACCCCAAGCGTCTAATACCGACGGCTTGGGGTTTTCGTCCGGCGCAGGCTGTTAGCCTAAACCGGAGTCACATCGAATCACTGACCGCCCGGCTCGTTGTCCAGGAAGCTGCGCAGACGTTCCGAACGGGTCGGGTGACGCAGCTTGCGCAGAGCCTTGGCTTCGATCTGGCGGATGCGCTCGCGAGTCACGTCGAACTGCTTGCCCACCTCTTCCAGCGTGTGGTCGGTGTTCATGTCGATGCCGAAACGCATGCGCAACACCTTGGCCTCACGCGGGGTCAGCGTGTCCAGCACTTCCTTGGTGGCGTCCTTCAGGCTGGAATACATCGCAGCGTCGGACGGCGCCAGGTTGTTCTGGTCTTCGATGAAATCGCCAAGATGGGAATCGTCGTCGTCGCCGATCGGGGTTTCCATGGAGATGGGCTCCTTGGAAATCTTCATGATCTTGCGAATCTTCTCTTCCGGCATCTCCATCTTTTCCGCCAGCTCGGCCGGGTCCGGCTCATGGCCGGTTTCCTGCAGAATCTGACGGCTGATGCGATTCATCTTGTTGATGGTCTCGATCATGTGCACCGGAATACGAATGGTGCGCGCCTGGTCCGCGATGGAGCGGGTGATCGCCTGGCGAATCCACCAGGTGGCGTAGGTCGAGAACTTGTAGCCGCGGCGGTATTCGAACTTGTCCACCGCCTTCATCAAACCGATATTGCCTTCCTGGATCAGATCGAGGAACTGCAGGCCGCGGTTGGTGTACTTCTTGGCGATGGAGATCACCAGACGCAGGTTGGCCTCGATCATCTCTTTCTTGGCGCGGCGCGCCTTGGATTCGCCCGCCGACATCTGGCGATTGATTTCCTTAAGCGCCTTGATCGGCAGCATCGCGCGATCCTGCAACTCGGACAGCTTGGTCTGCTTCTCGATGATCGCGTGTTTGAAGCGGGTCAACGCCTCCGCCCAGCCCTTGCCCGAATGGATCTCGTTTTCCACCCAATCAAGATTGGTCTCGTTGCCAGGGAACACCTTGATGAAGTGAGCACGCTCCATGCGCACGCGGCTGACACAGATATCCTGGATGTCACGCTCGTAAGTGCGGATTTCGTTGACGCGGCTGCGCAGCGAATCACACAGGCTTTCCACTTGGCGGGTGGAGAAGCGCACCAGCATGAACTCAGTGGTGATCGCGTCTTGCAGCTCCAGGTATTCCTTGCTCTGCGCACCCTTGGCGGCAAGCACCTTGACCATCTTGTCAAACAACATGCGCACGCCGGCGAAGTGCTCCAGTGCATGCTGCTTCAACTCTTCGAGGTTGATACCGGCGGCGTCGGCGGCGTCGCCTTCCTCCTCCTCTTCTTCCTCTTCCTCTTCGGCCTCGGCGTCGAGCAACTCGTCCTCGTCCGCCTGCGCGGCGAACGCGGCCTCCTCCTCGGACGGCGCGTTCAGATCGATGAAGCCATCAACCACCTCGTCCACGCGCACTTCGTCGCGGCCGACGCGTTCCACCAGCTCCAACACTTCGGCGATGGTGCCCGGACAAGCCGAAATCGCCTGGATCATGTACTTCAGGCCGTCTTCGATCCGCTTGGCGATTTCGATCTCGCCTTCGCGGGTCAGCAACTCCACCGAACCCATTTCGCGCATATACATGCGCACCGGATCCGTGGTGCGGCCAAATTCGGAATCCACCGAGGACAGCGCCGCTTCGGCTTCTTCCACGGCGTCTTCATCGGCCACCGGCGGAGTGGCGTCGGACATCAGCAGGGTGTCCGCATCCGGCGCTTCGTCGTAAACCTGGATGCCCAGACCGGAAATCATCGTGATGATGTTTTCGATCTGCTCTGCGTCGGACACATCTTCCGGCAGGTGGTCGTTGATTTCCGCGTAGGTCAGATACCCACGCTCTTTACCCAAGGCGATCAGCTGGCGCAGGCGTTTACGCTGCTCTTCCAGGCTCATCACTTCGGTTTCGTTTTCCTGCACGTCTTTTTGATTTTCGGGAGAGGCCGCCATTTCGCTTCCTGCTTGAAATAAGCCGAAAAAAACAGTTGATAATAACACAAGCAAACAACGCTGTTTGTGTAGCCCTGCGGGGCGCTTTTAAAGCCACGGCATCGCTTTCGGCAATCTGCCGGGGCGGCGACAACGTCAAGCGTTTGGCGCCAGCAAATCCCGCAGCAATTCCCCTAGCAATCTGACTTCTTCCGGAGTCAGGCCTTCGTTCCGGTCCTTTTGTTTTAGCCGTTCCACCTGAGTTTGATGCAGCATTTTCAGGAGCTTGGCAGCGCCGTCCTGAAACTGCTGTCTATCTTCCTCGCTGGGATCGGCGAACTCGTCCGGGTCCTGCATGGCCTGCTGCAGAACACTATCCACCAGCCCTTCGTATGGAGTGCCGCGCAGGCTTTCCATCAATTGCGCCGTATTCGGCGGCTGGTCGTGCCCTTGCACGCATTCGGCCAACATGGCAAAACAGGCAAGCTCGTCGGACAGTGCCATACTGTCCGGCAAACGCACATCGCCGGCCCAACCAGGGTTCAATAGCAGCCATTTGATCAGGCGCGTCACCATGGAGGACTGTGGCGGGCGATGCGATACCTCCGGCAAACGGTGCTCCCGCTTGCCTTTGCGCTCCGACTTCCGTTGGCCCGTCGTCAACATGTCGAATTCGTCGACATCCACACCGGCGAGTTCCGCCAGTCTTTTCTTGATGATGAAGCCCAGGGCCGGAGCGGCAATCTGCGCCAGAAGGGGCGCGGCCTGACGGATCAGATCGGCCTTGCCTTCCGGCGTGGTCAGGTTCACCTCGCGACACAATTCGCGGGTGAAATAAACAGACAGAGGCAAGCTCTGCTCTTCCAATACTTTTTCAAAGGCCTCGGCGCCGAACTCGCGGATATAGCTGTCCGGGTCATGTTCCTGCGGCAGGAACAGAAAATTCAACGCCTTGCCGTCCTGCAATTGCGGCAGGCTGCTTTCCAGCGCTCGCCAGGCGGCCTTTTGGCCAGCCTTATCGCCATCGAAACAGAAGTAAACTTGGTCGGCGTGGCGCATCAACTTGCGCACGTGTTCGCCGGTGGTGGCGGTACCCAGCGTGGCCACCGCATAGCCGACTCCAAATTGAGCCAGCGCCACCACATCCATATAGCCTTCGACCACCAGCACGCGGTTTTTATCCCGTATCGCCTGGCGCGCCTCGTAGAGGCCGTACAGTTCCCGGCCCTTCTCGAACAAGGGCGTTTCCGGCGAGTTCAGGTACTTGGGCTCGCCCTTGCCCATCACCCGGCCGCCAAAGCCGATGATGGCGCCGCGCTGGTTGCGGATCGGGAACATCACCCGATCGCGGAATCGGTCGTAACGCTGGCCCTTCTCTTCGTTGACGATGACCAAGCCGGTATCAACCAGCTTGTCGTCCTGGTAATCCGGAAAAACCGTCTCCAGGTTCTGCCAGCCGTCCGGGGCGAAGCCAAGGCCGAAGCGACCGGCCACTTCGCCGCTCAAACCCCGGCCTTTCAGATAGGAAATGGCGTTGGGCGCGGACTTCAGCTGCTGTTTGTAGTAGCCTGCCGCCATTTGCATCATCTGCTCCAGCGACAGCTTGCGTTCGCGCGCGGCGCGGCTGGCCTCTGGATTGGCGTGAGCGCGGCTGTCCGGCACCTGCATGCCGATGCCTTCCGCCAGCAGCTTCACGGCGTCGACGAAGCCCAGCCCTTGGTATTCCATCACGAAGCCGATGGCCGAACCGTGAGCGCCGCAGCCAAAGCAGTGATAAAACTGCTTGGACGGACTCACCGTGAACGACGGCGACTTTTCCTTATGAAACGGGCAGCAGGCCAGATAGTTCTGGCCACCCTTTTTCAAAGGGACGTAACGATCCACCACGTCGACGATATCGACGCGGGACAACAACTGATCAACAAAATCCTGAGGGATCAAGCAAGGTCACCGTTGGCTCGGGCCGACAAAGCGGCCCGAAGCGGGCTCAACCGGCCAGCTTGGCCTTGATGCAGGCGGACACCTGCGCCATGTCGGCACGGCCGGCCAATTGCGGCCGCAGCAGCCCCATCACCTTGCCCATGTCCTGCATGCCGGCGGCGCCGCTGTCCGCTACGGCCTTGGCCACCAGAACGTCAATCTCCTCGGCGGACAGTTGCTGCGGCATATAGGCCATCAGCACGTCCATCTCGAATTTTTCCTTGTCGGCCAGGTCCTGGCGCTGAGCCGCCTCGTACTGGCTGATCGAATCACGGCGCTGCTTGAGCATCTTGTCGATGACGGCCACAACGCCGGCGTCGTCCAGCTCCACCCGCTCGTCCACTTCCTTCTGCTTGATGGCCGCCAGCAACAGGCGGATGGCCGCCAGTTTGTCGCTTTCCCGCGCTTTCATTGCAGATTTCATGTCGTCGCTGATTCGCTGCTTGAGGCTCATTGCTTGCTTTCCGGAAGATGACCGCCACCCGTCGCGGGCGGCGAGTGCGCACTTGAGAGAGAGTCAAACCCTGATGACATTGGTTTTGAAAAGCTCAAAACCCATGCCGTCAGAGTCTGCTAACGGGGAACTACAAATGGCAAAACCGCAGGCTAGGCCTGCGGTCCTGCTTACTGACCAGACGAACTCTTAGTAGAGTTTCGGCGGCAGCATTTGGCTGCGGATGCGCTTGTAGTGGCGCTTAACAGCAGCGGCGTGCTTGCGCTTGCGCTCGGCAGTCGGTTTTTCGTAGAACTCGCGGGCGCGCAGTTCGGTCAGCAGACCGGTTTTTTCCACCGCGCGCTTGAAGCGACGCATTGCAACTTCAAACGGCTCGTTCTCTTTAACACGAATGTTCGGCATTGAATCTAGTATCCTTAGTTCCTAGCGCCCAGACGTGACTGGGGCTATAAAAAACAGCATTTTAACAACGTTACGCGGTTTGGAAAAGTCTGAAGCGTTCCGACCAAGCAATCTGTGGCGCTTTACGCATCACGGCTTGACGGAAGAAATCACCCCCTCACTAGGAGAACTAGGTACTGCACTATAAAAACGTTTCGGCATCCGGCCGGCAAGATATGCCGAGCGGCCTGCTTCTACAGCCTGTTTCATGGCGTGCGCCATCAACACCGGTTGTTGCGCGGCGGCAATCGCGGTGTTCATCAGCACGCCATCGCAGCCCAGTTCCATCGCGATTGCCGCGTCGGAAGCGGTGCCGACGCCGGCGTCAACCAGCACGGGAACCTTGGACTGCTCAATAATCAACTTCAAATTCCACGGATTCAGAATCCCCATCCCGGAACCAATCAGGCTGGCCAGCGGCATGATGGCGCAGCAGCCTATTTGCTCCAACTCGCGGGCGATAATGGGATCATCCGAGGTATACACCATGACGTCGAACCCCTCGGCCACCAATACTTCAGCCGCTTTAAGGGTTTCCTTGACGTTGGGGAACAAGGTATTCGGATCGCCCAGCACTTCCAGCTTGACAAAACGATGGTCGTCCAGAAGCTCTCTGGCCAGGCGCAAAGTGCGAATGGCATCGACGGCGGAATAACATCCCGCCGTATTGGGGAGAAGGTTATACCGGTTTTTGGGCAAAAAGTCCAGCAAATTGGGTTCGCCGGCGTTCTGTCCCAGGTTGACTCGGCGAATGGCGACGGTGACGATTTCCGTTCCCGACGCGTCGAGCGCCTGCGCCGTCTCCTCAAAATCCCGATACTTGCCGGTCCCCACCAGCAAACGCGAATTGTAAGCCTTGCCTGCGATGATCAGTTGATCCGCCACTCCTGCACCTCTATCAGCTTTGCCGCTCAGCCTCCGCCGACGGCCACCACGATTTCGAGTTCGTCGCCGTCGGCCAGTCCGGTGGCCGGATACTGGCTGCGCGGCACGATCTCGCCATTCTTTTCCAGCGCCACGCGCTTGCCGGCAAGGTCCAGCGCCGCCACCAGCTCGGCCACGTTGGCTACGTCGGCCAGTTCGCGGCCCTCGCCGTTGATCTTGAGTTTCAGCATCTCATCTCCGTTGCACGCGCTGCACCACCGGCAGCACGCGAATAGCGCTCAGCACCCGCTCCAGGTGCTCGACGCCCTCCACCTGCAAGCGGAAGTGGATATTGAACAGACCGTCGCCATCGCGGCTGCTGTCCTGGGTGTCGGCGCTTTCGATATTGGCCGAAGCCTGCGAGATCGCGGTGGCGATATCCGCCAGCGCGCCGCGCTCGTTGCGGGACAACACGCCAACGGTGACGCCGAACATACGGTCGCGTTGCGCTTCCCAATTGACGTCGAGAAGCTTGTCGTGATCCGCCCGCCGCGCGTTCGGACACCCCTTGCGGTGGATAACCAGGCCCTGGCCCTTGGTGATCACGCCCAGAATCTCGTCGCCCGGAAGCGGGTTGCAGCACGGCGACAGCTGCACCATGCCGCCCTCGTTGCCGCGTATGGTCACGGGACCCACTTTCACCTCCTCGCCCAGCCGTTCGCCAGCCAGCTCCAGCAAGCGCCGCGCCACCACGATGGGCATCAGCTTGCCCGCGCCGATATCGGCCAGCACGTCTTGATGAGAAGCGAGCTTCTCGCCGAAAGCGGCCAGATACTCCACCCACAGCTCATCGCTCAGCGCCAACGGCGTCACCGCCAGCGCGCCTATCGCTTGCTTGAGCAGCTTCTCGCCCAAGCCCACCGCCTCTTCCTGCTGCAGGCTCTTCAGATAGTTGCGAATGCCGGAGCGCGCCCGCCCGCTCTGCACGAAGGTCAGCCAGGACGGATTGGGCTTGGCCTGGGTGGAGGTAATGATTTCCACGGTATCGCCGTTGCGTAGCACGGTGCGCAAAGGCACCAACGCGTGATTGACGCGCGCGGCGATGCAGCGATGGCCGATGTCGGTGTGCACCGCGTAGGCGAAGTCCACCGGCGTCGCGCCCTGAGGCATCACCATGATCTTGCCCTTGGGCGTGAATACGTAGACCTCGTCCGGGAACAGGTCGATCTTGATATGCTCGAGGAATTCGACCGGATCGTCGCTCTCCTCCTGCATGTCCATGATTTTCTGCAGCCACTGATGGGTGCGCTGCTGGGCGGTGTTAACACCATCGCCGCTCTTGTACATCCAGTGCGAGGCCACGCCGGCCTCGGCCACGCTATTCATCTCGCGGGTGCGGATCTGCATCTCCACCGGCGTGCCATAGGGGCCGAACAAGGTGGTGTGCAGGCTCTGGTAGCCATTGCCCTTGGGAATGGCGATGTAATCCTTGAATTTGCCGGGAATCGGCTTGTACAGACTGTGCAAGGCGCCCAGCGCCAGGTAACAGCCCGGGATGTCGTTGACGACGACGCGGAAGCCGTAAATGTCCAGCACCTCGGAAAACGACAGGTGTTTTTCCTGCATTTTCTTGTAGATGCTGTAGAGGTTTTTCTCCCGCCCCTTGATCGTGGCTTCGATATTGCTTTGCACCAGCTTCTGACTGACGGACTGCAAAATCTTGGTCACCACTTCGCGGCGGTTGCCGCGCGCGGCGCGCACCGCCTTGGACAGCACGCCGTAGCGATGCGGATGCAGGTGCTTGAACGCCAGGTCCTGGAGTTCGCGATAAACCTTGTTGAGGCCGATGCGATTGGCGATCGGCGCGTAGATCTCCAGGGTTTCCAGCGCGATGCGTCGCCGCTTGTCTTCGCGCATCGAGTCCAGCGTGCGCATATTGTGCAGGCGGTCCGCCAGCTTGACGATGATGACGCGGATATCGCGCGCCATCGCCAGCACCATTTTGCGGAAGCTTTCCGCTTGCGCGGTTTCCTTGGTCTGGTATTCCAGCCTCTCCAGCTTGGAAAGGCCGTCCACCAGATCGGCGATGATCTTGCCGAACTTTTCGATCAGCGTCGGCTTGGTGACGCCGGTGTCTTCCAGCACATCGTGGAGCAATGCGGCGGCGAGCCCCTGCACGTCCAGCCGCCACTCGGCCAGCATGCCGGCCACCGCCAGCGGGTGGGTGATGTAAGGTTCGCCGCTCTTGCGGGTTTGCCCTTCGTGCGCCGCGCGGCTGACCTCGAAAGCCTGCCGCAACAGCTGGACGTCCTCCGGCTTGAGATAACGCGCGACAGACTCGAAAAACGCTTGCGCTTCGCTGTCGATCAGGGCGTTATAGTCGATTTCATCCTCGATGCCGGTTGCCATAACCCACCACCCACTTGCAATCAGGCTTTGCCGCGGCTCAGAACTTCCTTGCCAACATGGCCGGCGGCGATTTCACGCAGCGCGACAACGGTGGGCTTATGGCGGCCGGCTTCAACGAAGGGGCTGGCGCCGGAAGCCACTTGACGGGCGCGGTAGGCTGCGGCCAGGGTCAGGTCGAAACGGTTCTGGATGCGGTCCAGGCAATCGTCAACAGTAATACGGGCCATATGCTTTCTTTCTCAAAGTTGCCAAGGGCATTGTCGGTCGCCGTTCTTGCGGCGGCAACAACGCCCAGAGGGATCACTATATCTAAATTTTAGTCGACTCACCAACAAACGGACGGATCAGCCGGCCTGTCCCATCCGCGCCAGCATCGCCGCCAGCTTGCGGCACTGGATGGCGCTGCGCAGCCGATTGGCGCGCACGACGCTGATCAAATCGAGGCGAGCGCGTTCGAAATCGTCGTTGACCACGATGTAGTCGTACTCGGCGATCTTGTCGATCTCTGCGCGAGCGGAGGCCAGCCGGCGGCGGATCACATCCTCGCTGTCGGTGGCGCGGCCGCGCAGCCGGCGCTCCAGTTCTTCGATAGACGGCGGCGCGATGAAAATGCCGATCGCCTCGGGAAAGACCTTGCGCACCTGCTCGGCGCCCTGCCAATCGATTTCCAGCAGGATGTCCTGCCCCACGTCCAGGCGGCTGCGTATCCACGGCGCGCTGGTGCCGTAATAGTTGCCGTAGACTTCCGCGTACTCGAGGAAATCGCCGCGCTCTATCATGGACTTGAACGTGGCCTGATCGACGAAATGGTAATGCTTGCCGTCCACCTCGCCCTTGCGCGGCGCGCGCGTGCTATAAGAAATGGACAGCTCCACGGATGGCTCCGCCTGGAGCAAGGCCGTGACCAGCGAGGTTTTCCCCGCGCCGGAAGGAGCGACCACGATAAAGATATTACCGGTTGGCTGGCTCATGAAAAGGCGCTTTCCTGCCAAATGAGTAATTCTCCAGAATACCATAAGCGGGCTGTTGCTGTTAATCGCCAAGTTATTTTCACATCAAGATTTAGGTAAATCTCTTCAGGCTGAATAAAATGGCTCGTTTTTTTCCTACCTATCTCCCTTGGAGCGCGTTTCGCCATGCAATTCCTTGACAGCTTCTTCAAGCTGAAAGAACACGGCACCACGGTGAAGACCGAAGTCATCGCCGGCTTTACCACCTTCTTGACCATGGCTTACATCATCCTGGTCAACCCGCTGATCCTGTCGAGCACCGGCATGGACTTGAACGCCGTCTTCGTGGCCACCTGTCTGGCCGCCGCCCTCGGCACCTCCATCATGGGCCTGGTGGCCAATTACCCAATCGCGCTGGCGCCGGGCATGGGTCTGAACGCCTACTTCACCTTCAGCGTGGTCAAGGGCATGGGGCTCTCTTGGGAAACCGCGCTGGGCGCGGTGTTCATCTCCGGCATCGTGTTCCTGGCGGTGAGCCTGTTCCGCGTGCGCGAGGCCATCGTCAACGCCATCCCGCAATCGCTGAAATTCGCCATTTCCGCCGGCGTAGGCATGTTCCTGGCCATCATCGCGCTGAAGAACGCCGGCGTGATCGCGCCGCACCCGGAAACCTATCTGACCCTGGGCGACATCCACAAACCCACCACCCTGCTGGCCGTCCTGGGCTTTTTCCTGATCGTGGCGCTGGAATACCGCAAGGTGCCGGGCTCCATCATCATCGGCATCCTGGTGGTGACGGTGCTGTCCATCGCCATGGGCTTGTCTCCGTTCAAGGGCGTGGTGGCGCCGGTGCCCAGCATGGCGCCCACCTTCATGAAGATGGATATCGCCGGCGCGCTGCAAGCCGGCCTGATCGGCGTGATCTTCGTGTTCTTCTTCGTGGATTTGTTCGACACCACCGGCACTTTGGTGGGCGTATCCCATCGCGCCGGCCTGCTCAAGGACGGCAAATTGCCGCGCCTGAAGCGCGCGCTGCTGGCTGATTCGGTGGCGATCACCGCCGGCGCAGTGATGGGTACTTCGTCCACCACCGCCTATGTGGAATCCGCCGCCGGCACCGCCGTGGGCGGCCGCACCGGCCTGACCGCCATGGTGGTGGCGCTGCTGTTCCTGGCCTCGCTGTGGCTGTCGCCTTTGGCCGCCACCGTGCCAGCCTACGCCACCGCGCCGGCGCTGTGCTACGTGGCGGTGCTGATGGCTCGCGGCCTGGCCGAGATCGACTGGAGCGATCTGACCGAATCCGCGCCGGCGGTGATGACCGCGCTGGCGATGCCGTTCACTTTCTCCATCGCCGACGGCATCGCCTTCGGCTTCATCAGCTATGCGGTGATCAAGATCCTGGCCGGTCGTTTCTCCGACCTGAAACTGCCGGTGTTGGTCATCGCCGCGCTGTGGATCTTCAAGCTGGCTTTCTTCCACTGAAACGTCAATAATTGATGCGGACTCCTAGCCTGCCGCGCTGCGCGGCGGGCTTTTTCTTGTGGGCCGCGCGGCGATTCTCTTCATTTAGAAGTACAATAAGGCCATGGAAAACCTTAGCAATCTCGACTACTCCAGCTATCTGAAAGGCTGGATCCGCACTGTGCCCAACTGGCCGCAACAAGGCGTGATGTTCCGCGACATCACCCCGCTGCTGCAGAACCCCAAAACCTTCCGCATGCTGATCGACATCTATGTGCACCGCTACATGATGGAGAAGGTGGACCTGGTGGCCGGACTGGACGCGCGCGGCTTCATCATCGGCTCGGTGCTGGCTTACGAGTTGAACGTAGGCTTTGTGCCTATCCGCAAGCGCGGCAAGCTGCCTTTCACCACGGTGGAAGAGGAATACGAGCTGGAATACGGCAACGCCGCGGTGGAAATGCACACCGACGCCTGCAAGCCGGGCGACCGCGTGATCCTGATCGACGACCTGGTGGCCACCGGCGGCACCATGATGGCCGGCTACAAGCTGCTCAAGCGCATGGGCGCCGACGTGTTGGAAGCCGCCGCCATCATTGAGTTGCCCGAGCTGGGCGGCGGCAAGCTGGTGCGCGACGGCGGCTTGGAGTTGTTCACCGTCTGCGCTTACTGAGCCGGATTCGCCCGTCATGCGAACGGAGCCCTTGGGCTCCGTTTTTGTTTGGCCGCGACCTAGACCTGTTTACGATCGAATACCCGTCGTGAAACGTGGCTCGGTGAGCTCACCTTCAAAATGCTCATGTACCGTGTGTACACTCCGCTTTTGAGCCGTTTTCGCCTTGCCTCGCCCTTGCTCGCGAGATCGTAAATAGGTCCTTAATCCGCCTCCACCGACACCTTCAAGGCCTGGCCGCGCGCACTCAGCTTCAGCGGCGCGCCGGCGGTGCTGGGCAACTTGCTATCCACCGAGGCCGCCGCGCCGCGCACTTCGTACTGCAGCGTTGCGGACTTCGGCAGCGTCAGCGCCAACTTGCCGGTGGTGGCGTCCAACGACAAGGAACCGCTGGGCTTGGCATCGGTCAGCCTCACCTTCGCCTTCACCGCCTGGCCGTCAAAGGCCATGTCGCGGCTACTGCCCTCGAAAGCCAGCGTCAACGCCTGCCCCTTGAACGCCAGCTTGTCGTAAGCGCCCTTGGCCTGCGCCCTGATCGCGTCGGCGGACATGGAGAGGCTGGCAGCCTTGCCCTCCAGCGTCAGATCCACCGCTTTGCTGTCCACCCGGATCGCAGAATAAGCGCCGCGGATCGAACCCTTGACCGCGACCAGCCCCAACTCCACTTGCTTGCCCGGTTTCAGATTGCCCGCGATCTCCAGCCCGCAGCCGGCGCCCAGCAGTTTGTTGTTGAGCTTGACCGTGATCGTGACCACCCCGCCTTCGCGCCGCACTTGGGCACTGCACAGCTTCGCGTCCCAATTGCTTTTGTTCAGATCAAGCTGATACGGCCGTTTGTCGTCCGCACTCAGCTTGAGCACGGCGGCGTCCCCCTTGATCACCAGCTTTTCAATCGGCGCTTCCGCCGCGTGAACCGCTCCGCCGCACGCCATGCCCGTCAACATCAGCAACCGCCTTGCCTCACGCATCATCACGTTCCCCTTTCTCAAGTTGAAACCGCCGCCGCGGCCGGCGGCGCTTGTTTTCGTCACTGCATGAACAGCCAGTACATCGCGATAACGCCGCAAGCCGCCGCCATCCCGCCCACAGCATGGCGGGCTAGCCGCGCCCACTGAGCGCTCGCCCCCCCTTGGCGCGCAAAGGCCGAAACGGTGCGCCTCCGGGAGTCCGCCAGCGCGGCGATCAGGCGGCTCTCATTGCGCTGGTCTGCCACCGCGTCGCGAATGTATTCGCGATAGTCGCTGAGAATCTTGCGCAGCTCGGATTCGGGCAAGCGCTCCATGGTCAGTTGCAATTGTTGAATGCATGCATCGTGTTTCATGTTTCTCTCCCAAATCCAGTCAAAACATCACTCGTCACACCGCTTTGCCGCTCGGACTTCTGCCCGCCACCAAGTCGATCTGGTAGCGGACGTAGCGCACCAGCCCGAGCCAAGTCAGCCGCGTCAGCCATACGCAAAACACCAGCCCCAATCCCCCAACCAGCAACAACACGAATCCGCTGACCGCCGCCGAACTCTGCAGCGACAAGCCCGGAATGCCGTCGATCTCGATATGATCTTTGCCGTCTTTCAGCGACAACCGGTTATCCTTGATCACCAGCGAGCTCTCGCCGTCGCCCAGCACCAGATCGGCGGCTTGTCCGGCTTCGCCGGCGGCGACGGAAGCTTCCTCCGAGATCATCCGCCAGCGCAGCGAGCGGCCATCCCCGTCCTGGGCCAGCACCATGCTCTCTCCGCCGTCAGATGTCAGCGTCAGCGCGCGCAATTGCCCGCGCTCCAGGCTGACGGAGCGTTCGCCCTCTCGCTTGATCGACTGCCTGGCCGCCGGATTGCTGGCATCCACTTTCAGCTCCCCGCCGTCGTAGCTCACTCGCACCGGATCGCCGGTTCGCAATTGCAGGCTGGCGGTTTCGTCTTCTTCCAGCGTCAGCAACAGCCTCCCCTGTTTCAGGGTCACGCCGTGCACCGGTTTCCCTTCGGCTTGAACTTTGAACTCGATCTTGCCGTTCTCCGGCGAAAGGCTCGGCTCCAGTTCCGGCCAGCCGAACAGGCTATTGCCTCCCCAAGCCGCCACCAGCGCCACGCCGGCTATCAACAGGCTGCCGGACACCATGTAGCCTATGGACAGGCATAGCAGGTAGAGCATGAACGGCAGCGCCAGGAAGAAATTCAGCACGCCCAGGCCGGCAACCGAGGCCACCACCCTCATCAAATTGCCGAAGGAACGATGGTTCTCCCATTGGCGGTAGTGCGCCTGCGCTTTTAGCTCCTTGGCCAGCTTCTGCGGGCTGCCCAAAGCGGCAACCACGTCATCCTCGGCGCGGCCGGCTTCTTGCGCGTCGCTGAAATACTCTTGGTAGTCGGCGACGATTTCACGGATCTCCTCCGCCGGCATGCCGGCCAGGGCCTGTTCCAACTGCTCCAAAAACACTTTGCGATTCATGCTTGTCGTTCTCCTGGCTGGCCGGCCGCCGGCAGGCGACTCAGCACGCTGTCCACTTCGCTGACGAACTCCTGCCACTCGCGTCGCATCAGCTCCAGTTCCCGCTTTCCCGCCTCGGTCAGCGCGTAATACTTGCGCGACGGTCCGGACGCGGATTCCACCAGATAGGTGCTGACCCAGGACTCGTTCTGCAGCCTGCGCATCAGCGGGTAGATCGTCCCTTCGCTGATTTCCATCGTGCGCGACAAGGTGCTGACCAATTCGTAGGCATAACTATCGGACTGAGCCAATACCGCCAATACGCACATGTCCAGGGTCCCCTTCTTCAACTGGGTTTTCATCTTGCCTTCCTTGAAACCGCCCGGTCCCACCCGCCCCACTACCTTGCATTACAAGATAGCTAGTTGGACCAAGGCATCAATCTGCTTGTGGTTGCACTATACAAACCACTACCTTGTACCGCAAGGTATCTTTCATTACACAATGACAAATAGTCCTTGCTGCGGCTTTCTCGCAACACGTCATATAGTCATCACTGACATCATATTGCATTGCAAAATACATCTTGCCATCCATAATTCAACAACAATAATGACATTGAACTAACCGTGTACCAGCCCGGTATCCACCAACCGGCCACTCTCTCAATGGGGATTTCGATGGCAAAAGCAAGCAGGCCCAGCATTGCGCTGGTCTTGGGCGGCGGCGCGCCCAACGCAACTTTGATGGCCGGCGCGCTGGTCGCGCTGATGGAGGCCGGCGTCGAATTCGACATCATCTCCACCTCAGGCGCCGGCGCTATTGTCGGCCTCTTGTACGCGGCGCCGCGCAAGGGCTCGCCGCTGGACAATTTACGCCGGCTGGCCGATCTAGGCGTATCCGATCCGATTTACCGGCTGCTGCCGATCAACTACAAGGTGTTCAACAAACCCGGCCCGGCCGCCGACATGTGGCGTAGCTGGCAAAGCCAAAATCCGCTGCTGCAATCCATTCAGCAGCAAGCCGACCAAGGCCCCTGGCAACGCCTGCTGGCCGATTGGACATCGCTGCTGCTGGCCACGCTCTGCCCCAGCGATCTGGGCCCCAACAGCCAAGGCCTGTGCGCGCACGTGCCCTTCATCGAAGAAATCGTGGATTTCGACCGCCTCAAGACCATTGCGCCGCAGTTTTACCTGAACGCGTACAACATCACCCGCGGCGAGATGCGCTGCTGGGACAAGAGCGAGATCGGCCACGAGCATTTCCTGGCCGCGCTGTCCTTTCCCTTCATCTACCCGCCTTATCCCCTGGCCGACGGCGACTACATCGAAGGCGCGGCCATAGACACGCTGAACTTCAAGCAGTTATTCCGCGATCACCCGCACATCGACTACACCCTGGTGTTCGACGTGCTGGGCAGCGACAGACTATTGCACCCGCCACGCGGTCTGTACGACGCCTGGGTGCAATCCATCATCACCCCGCTGACCGAAATCGCGCGCGACGACCTGAAGCTGTTCGAGGCGCTGCACAATAAGGACGACCAAGGCCGGCCGCGCACCGAGGTGCTGAAGATCCAGTTCGACAAGCTGATCGACCCGAAACGCCGCGCGGAGGAGTTGGACTGGTCGCACTCCAATCTGTCTCAACTCTATGAGATCGGCTATCAAGCCGGGCAGGACCTGCTCCGCCAACACCGCGCCAAGCTGCTGGGCTAAAGCAAGGCGAGGCAATAAAAAAGGGCTGCCTGACGGCAGCCCTTGACGCTTGGTTAAGCGCAGACGGCATCAATACCAGCTGATGCCGGCCTTCTCGGTGGAAATCACGGTGCCGGCCTCGCCCTTGACGATTTTCTCGATGTCTTCCAGCGCGCCGATCACCGCTTTCTTGCCGGTCAGGCGGGCGAATTCGCAAGCGGCCTCCACTTTCGGGCCCATCGATCCGGCTGCGAAGCCCAGCTTGTCCATTTCGTCCGGATGCGCCTGCTTGATCGCTTTGGCTTCCGGCGAGCCCCAACCGACAAACACGCTCTTCACGTCGGTGGCGATCACGAAGTAGTCGGCGTCGATTTCTCGCGCCAGCAAGGCAGAGGCCAGATCCTTATCGATCACCGCTTCCACGCCCACCAGCTTGTCGCCCTCGTACATGGTGGGAATACCGCCGCCGCCGGCCGCAATCACCACCACGCCTTTTTCGATCAGCCATTTGATCGGGCGCATTTCGAAGATGCGCTTCGGTTTCGGGCTGGGCACCACGCGGCGGAAGTATTCGCCGTCGGCCTTCACCGTCCAGCCTTTTTCCGCCGCCAGCTTGTCGGCTTCTTCCTTGCTGTAGACCGGGCCGACAAACTTGGTCGGGTTCTTGAACGCCGGGTCGTTGGCGTCCACTTCGGTCTGGGTCAGGATGGTGGCGATGGGCACTTCGAACGGCAACACATTGCCGAGTTCCTGCTCAACCATGTAGCCGATCATGCCTTCGGTCTGCGCGCCCAGCACATCCAGCGGATAGGGCGTCACTTTTTCGTCCACATGGCGGGCATAAGCATCGTTCTGCAGGCCCAGCAGGCCCACTTGCGGCCCGTTGCCGTGGCACATCACCAGGTTGTGGCCCAGCCGGGTCACGCCGGCCAGTTGTTCCGCGGCCACTTTAACGTTGGCGCGTTGGTTGTCGGCGGTCATGGCCTCGCCGCGACGTTGCAGGGCATTGCCGCCCAGAGCTACGACGACTCGCATATTCAGTTCCTTTTTACTGCCGCGCCCACCGTCTGATACAGCGTGCGCGCTTGAAAACGAAACCGGCCAAGGTTCCCGGTCAGGGGAGCCTTGGCCGGCGGATCATCTGGATGATGCTAAGCGGCTATCAGTCGCCCAGCGTAGCCACCAGGATGGCCTTGATGGTGTGCATGCGGTTCTCGGCCTGCTCGAAAGCGATGCAAGCTTCGGACTCGAACACGTCCTCGGTCACTTCGATGCCGTTGGCCAGGTCCGGGTATTGCGCGGCGATTTCCTTGCCCACCTTGGTTTCGCTGTTGTGGTAGGCCGGCAGGCAGTGCATGAACTTCACCTGCGGATTTTCGGCGGCTGCCATCAGCGCGGCATTCACTTGGTAAGGCTTCAGCAGCTTGATGCGTTCGGCCCAGACTTCGGCCGGCTCGCCCATGGACACCCATACGTCGGTGTGGATGAAGTCGGTGCCCTTGACCGCGGCTTTGGCATCTTCGGTCAAAGTGATGCGCGCGCCGGTCTTGGCCGCGATTTCGCGGCACTGAGCCACCAGCTCGTCGGTCGGCCACAGATGCTTGGGCGCGCCGATGCGCACGTCCATGCCCAGCTTGGCGCCGATCACCAGCAGGGAGTTGCCCATATTGTTGCGGGCGTCGCCCAGGTAGGTGTAGCTGATCTGGGAGATGGGCTTGTCGCTGTTTTCCCACATGGTCAGCACGTCGGCCAGCATCTGGGTCGGGTGCCATTCATCGGTCAGGCCGTTGTATACCGGCACGCCGGCGAACTTGGCCAGCTCGGTTTCCACCATGTGCTGGTCGAAGCCGCGGTATTCGATCGCGTCGTACATGCGGCCCAACACGCGGGCGGTGTCCTTCATCGATTCCTTGATGCCGATTTGCGAACCGGACGGCCCAAGGTAAGTCACGTTGGCGCCCTGGTCGTAGCAGGCCACTTCGAAAGCGCAGCGGGTGCGGGTCGAGGTTTTTTCAAAGATCAGGGCGATGTTCTTGCCCTTCAGGTGCTGCTGTTCGGTGCCGGTGTACTTGGCGCGCTTCAGGTCGCGGGCCAGGTCGAGCATGTAGCGGATTTCGCGCGGGGTGAAGTCCAGCATGCGGAGGAAGTTACGGTTGCGCAGATTGAAAGCCATGATATTGCTCCTGATTAGAGTCTGGGCAAGCCGGCCGTCGTTTCCGGGGAAACCGGCGGTCAACCTGTCTTTTTGCACATGAATCTTGGATTTTCCTCCCGGCCGCGCCCGCGGCCGGGACACTACAGCTGAATTACAGTTTCACTTCGTCGCGAGTGATCGGGCAGGTCATGCAGTGACCGCCGCCGCGGCCGCGGCCCAATTCGGAAGCCGGAATCTCGATCACTTCCACCCCGTGCTCGCGCATCAGGCGGTTGGTATAGGTGTTGCGGTCGTAGGCCACCACCACGCGGCGATCCAGCGCCACCACGTTATTGCCGTCGTCCCACTGCTCGCGTTCGCGCTGGTAAGCGTCGCCGCCGGTCTGGATCACGCGGATTTCCTTGAGACCCAGCGCCTGGCGCACCACTTCCACCAGATGCACGCCTTCATGGCGTTCGAAACGGATTTCGCCTTCGCGGTCGCCCACGTACATGCTGGTGCATGTGATATCGTCCACCACGTCCGGGAACAGCGACAGCAGATCGATGTCCAGGAAGCTGAACACCGTGTCCAGGTGCATCGCCGCGCGGGACTTCGGCATCTGGCATGCGATCACGCGAGTGGCGCCGCCTTCCTTGCCCAGCACGCGCTTGGCCACTTGCACCACAGCCTGCGGGCTGGTGCGTTCCCCCATGCCGATCAGGACCACGCCGTTGCCGATAGGCATCACGTCGCCGCCTTCCAGCGTGGCCGGGCCATGCTCCTGGTCGCAATCGCCCCACCATACTTTCACCTTGCCGGCGAACATCGGGTGGAATTTGTAGATGGATTGCAGGATCAGCGTTTCCTGACGGCGCGCCGGCCAGTACATCGGGTTCAACGTGACGCCTTCATAGATCCAGCAAGACGGGTCACGCTGGAACAGGCTGTTAGGCACCGGCGGCAGTACGAATTCAGACTGGTCCAGATAGCCGCCGAACAGGCCTTTCGGATCAAACGGCAGTTCGAACTTGGCGATGCCGCCCACCAGATGCTCGGCCAGTTGCGACGAAGGCATTTCGTCCAGCCAGCTGCGCAGGTCGCGCAACATGCCGATACCTACGTTGTCGGCCTTGACCTTGCGATCCAGAATCCAGGCGCGGGAGGCCTTGTCGTCCAATACTTTGGCCAGCGCATCGTGCACTTCCACCACTTCGATGCCGCGGGAGCGCATTTGCTCAACCATGTAGGCGTGGTCTTTCTGTGCGCGCTCTACCCAGATGACGTCGTCGAACAGCAGGCCGTGGCAGTTGTCCGGGGTCAGGCGCTTATGCGCCAGGCCGGGACGGCACACCATCACAGTTCGCAACTTGCCACACTCGGAATGAACACCAAACTTGGTCATGACAAACTCCTTAATGATATTGGGGGAGCTGGTGGAGGCCCGAGGATCTCGCGCGCCTCCGGTAATCTTCTTACTTCTAAATCCGACTTAGAGCGTCAGCGCTCCGGTGAGCAACTCGTAGCCGGCGAACAAACCCGCCACCACGATCAGCGCAGCCAGTACCGCTTCCGGACCGGTGAACGCTTTCTCGCCGCGTTCCTTGCGAGCCCACAGGTAGAACAGCAGACCCGGGGCGTACAACACCATCGACAGGAACAGGTACTTCAGGCCGGCGGCGTAGATCAGCCAGATGCCGTAGACCGAAGCGATGGTGGCGATGCCGAACTCTTTGCCGCTGGACTCGCCCTGGGCGTAGCCCTCGCCGCGCTTGGCCACCAGCAAGGCATAGCCGGCGCACAGCAGGTAGGGAATCAGAATCATCGAGGTGGCCAGCGACAGCAGCGCCAGGTAGCCCGCGGAACTGAACAGCGTGATGATCAGGAACAGTTGGATCAGACCGTTGGTCAGCCACAGCGAGGCGGCTGGAGAACCATTGGCGTTGGTGGTGCCGAATACCTTGGGCATCACGCCGTCCTTGCCTGCCAGGTAGGGCGCTTCGGAAGCCAGCAGCGTCCAAGCCAGCAACGCGCCGCCCACGGAGATCACCAGACCGGCGTTCATCAAGTTAGCGCCCCAGGGACCGATGGCTTTTTCCAGCACATAGGCGGTGGACGGGTTTTTCAGCGCGGCCAGTTCAGCCTGGGTCATGACGCCCAGCGACAGCACAGACACCGCAACCAGCAAGGCGATGGTCAGCAGGAAACCAATCACAGTGGCCTTGCCTACTTCTTTCATGTTTTCCGCACGGCTGGAGAACATCGATGCGCCTTCGATGCCGATGAACACCCATACCGTCACCAACATGGTGCTCTTCACTTGGTCGACAACCGAGCCGAGTTTGGTCGAGCCCCAGAAATCCAGGTTAAAGGTATCCACTTTGAAGGCGAAGATAACCAGCAGGATGAACAACGCCAGCGGGACCAGTTTGGCTACGGTGGTGATGGTGTTGATGAAGGCCGCGCCGTGCACGCCGCGCAGCACTAGGAAGTGCAAGGCCCACAACAGGATGGATGCGCAGACGATGGCGGTGGTGGTATTGCCCTCGCCGAACACAGGGAACCAGAAGGCCAGCGCCGAGAACATCACCACAAAATAGGATACGTTGCCGATCCAGGCTGAAATCCAGTAACCCCAGGCCGAGTTGAAGCCCATGTAGTTGCCAAAACCCGCCTTGGCGTAGCCATAAACGCCGCCTTCAACTTCCGGCTTGCGGTTGGCCAGCATCTGGAAGGCAAATGCCAGAGTCAACATCCCGAAGAAGGTAATCACCCAACCGATCAAGATAGCACCGGCTCCGGCACCCGCCGCCATGTTCTGAGGCAGCGAGAAGATGCCGCCACCGATCATGGAGCCCACCACCAGAGCGGTCAGCGCGCCAAGCTTGAGCTTGGGAGCGCCGCCGCCTTGGGTTTCAGTTTCCGTAGACATTTTCGTTCTCCGTGAGAGTACATTAACCTGCAAATCTGTTGTTATATAATTAAATTCTTATCATCTGAGACAATGGTATACCTCGGATTTAGTGATCGCCAGAACAGTCGAACATCCGTTTGACCTGCATCAAATAGCTTCCCCTGCCCTATCTCACCCACTATGGCAATAGAACAAAAGCTTTATAGAACCCACCCATCAGAATGACAAAATAATAAAATGTGCAGCGCACAAAATATTTACTTACTTTTCTTTTAAATAATTATTAATTATTACTGCGTGAAATATTGCGGGAGACAATTCAGAAAGGGGATATTCCGGCAAGCAGAAATCAAGACAAGCGCCTATCGACGTGATAAGCGATAAAAGAACGCGGGATCAAGAACAAGGCGTAAAACGCAAAAAAAAGTGGATGCGGCCCACCACCGCATCCACCAACACACACATCAAGAGGATAAACACATGCTGTTTGCTCGGACGCTCACTCCGGCTTTTTCACGTTCTTGAAAATCGCCACCAGAGCGCCTAGCACCACCAGGGTAGTCACCACAATGGTCACCAAGCTTAAAATGCCGACATCGTCGGAGAGAAGCAGAGTCAGAAGTTCCATCGCCACTCCTTTTCCGGGGCCACGCCCCATATAGGTTTCTTGACCCTCATCTTAGCCAGTTGGGGCGCCCGCCCATTGACCCAAATCAAATGGCATGACTCACAAATTTGATGCAAGACAAATAAAAAGCCCCTGGCTCTAGCCAGGGGCTCATTTCCTAAAAATCAGCAACTTATATCATTACAGTTGCTCGAAAAGCGATACAGTCCGGATCCGTTCCATCTCAAAAATTGGCGCTCGTCATCCACGTCGAGCCGATGCGCTCACTTGCTGCCGCCCATATCCTTGGACAGGAAAAACGCGTCGGAAAAGAATTCATCCTCCGGCAAGCCGCGTTCGCGCGTGAAGCTGCCGTGCGCGGCCTCCACCATCAGCGGCGCGCCGCAAGCGTAAACCTGATAGCCGGACAAATTTTCGAAATCCTCCAGCACCGCCTGATGAACGAAGCCGGTACGGCCCGCCCACTCGTCTGTCGGCAGCGCGTCGGACAATACCGGTATGAAGGTGATGTTGGGGTTCTGCGCCTGCCAGGCTCCGGCCAGTTCCGCCATATAGAGGTCGGCCTTGGTCCGCGCGCCCCAATAGAACACCATCTCGCGCTGGATTCCGCTGTGGATCGCATGCTCGATAATGCCCTTGACCGGCGCGAAGCCGGTGCCGCTGGCCACGAAGAGGATGGGCTTGTAGGAATCCTCGCGCAGGAAGAAGGAGCCCAGCGGGCCCTTGAAGCGCATGATTTCGCGTTCCTTCATCTGACTGAACACGTAGTCGGAGAACGAACCGCCAGGTTGATGACGGATGTGCAACTCTAGAAAAGCGTCGTCATGCGGCGCGTTGGCGATGGAGAAGCTGCGCTTCTTTCCATCCTTCATCAGGATGTCGATGTATTGACCAGCCTTGAACTGCAGGCGCTCCGATACCGGCAACTTGAGCTTGAGCACCGCCACGTCGTGGATTTTCTCGATTTTCTCTACACGGCACGGCAAGGTCTTGATCTGGATATCGCCCGCTCCAGCCACTTCGCGAGCCTCGATGGTGATGTCGCCCTGAGGGCGGGCGCAACAGAACAGAGCCAGCCCCTGGGCGCGTTCGGCCTCGGTCAGGGCTTTTTCCTGGAAACCATCCTGGCTCACTTCGCCATCCACTACCTTGCCTTTGCAGGCGCCGCATGCCCCGTCGCGGCAGCCGTAGGGCAGGCCCACTCCCTGACGCAAAGCCGCTTCCAATACGGTTTCATGCGGCTCGACGCCAAATGTATGCCCGCTGGGGAGCACTTTCACCTGCGCTGTCATCTGTTTCCTCTACTCAATATCTGGCTAAAATGCGCATCATGCGAACCCTGATGATCATCGGCGCCGGCGATGTCGCGCGCCGCGCTTTGCCGGAACTGACCCGCCGCTGGCGAGTGCTGGCGCTATGCCGCTCAAGCGCGAGCGCCGAAGCGCTGCGCCGGCAGGGCGTCACGCCCATCCGGGGCGATCTGGACAACCCCGTCACTTTGCGCCGATTGGCCGGCCTGGCCGACGATCTGCTGCTGACCGCTCCCCCCCAGGAAACCGGCCGCAAGGACTTGCGCATGCGCAAGTTGTTGTCTGCGTTGGCAAAAGGTTGCAGGATACCACAGCGCCTAGTCTATATCAGCACCAGCGGCGTGTACGGCAATGCCGATGGCGCTTTGCTGGATGAAGGCGCCCGTCCTCGCCCGCACAACGATCGCGCCTTCCGACGCTTGGACGCCGAAACCCAATTGCGAAGCTTTGCCGCAGCCCACGGCAGTCAACTGACCGTGTTGCGCGCGCCGGGCATCTACGCTGACAACCGCCTTCCGCTAAGCCGTTTCGCCTCGCAAACGCCGCTGATCCGCCCGGAAGAGGACAGCTGGAGCAATCACATCCACGCCGACGACCTTGCCGCCGCCTGCGTGGCGGCATTGCGGCAATGCCGCGGCGGCCCTCGCGTATACAACGCCAGCGACGATCAGCCGCTTCCAATCAGCGAATGGTACCGCCGGCTCGCCGCCACGCTTGGCCTGGTCTTGCCGCCCTTGCTGCCGCGCGAGGAAGTCCGCGCCCAGGTCTCCGCTGGTCTATGGTCGTATATGATGGAGTCCAGGCAGTTGGACAACAGGCGTTTGCGCCGGGAATTGCTGCCGGTACTCCGCTGGCCCAACACTGCCGTCTACCTGGCGGCGCTGGCCCAAGCGCCGGAACGCATCGCCGTCGCGCTCGCCTCGGCGGCCAAGATTCGGTAACATCGCGGTTTTTTTGAGTTTCAGCAGGCTTCTCTATGGAAAATCCGGCATTTCAACGCGCCATCCGCAGCTTCGTCCTGCGCCAAGGCCATCTGTCCCCCGGCCAGCAACGCGCGATGGACGAAGGCATGCCGCGCTGGGGCATAGAATACCGCCCCGAGCGCATCGATCTGGAGCAGGCCTTCGGCCGCGCCGCGCCCAAAATTCTGGAGATCGGCTTTGGCATGGGCGGCGCCACCGCCGAAATCGCCGCCGCCAATCCGGATCAAGACTACCTGGGCGTGGAAGTGCACTCTCCCGGCGTCGGCAATCTGTGCAAGCTGATCGCGGAAAAAGAATTGAGCAATCTGCGCATCATCCGACACGACGCGGTGGAGGTGCTGGATCACATGCTGGCCGACGGCAGCCTGGATGGAGTGCATATTTTCTTTCCCGACCCCTGGCACAAGAAACGCCACAACAAGCGGCGCTTGATCCAGGCGCCGCTGGTGGAGAAGCTGATCACCAAGCTCAAGCCGGGCGGCTACCTGCACGCAGCCACCGATTGGGAAGACTACGCCTTGCAAATCATGGACGTGTTCAGCAGCCAGCCGCAGCTGGTCAATACCGCCGATGGCTACGCGCCACGCCCGGACTACCGCCCGCTGACCAAGTTCGAGGCCCGCGGCATCAAACTGGGCCACGGCGTGTGGGACGTCATTTTCCGCCGCCTCTGATCCCCTCCCACGCCCGTCGCAAGCGGCGGGCGTCA
Source organism: Chromobacterium sp. Rain0013 (assembly GCF_015291765.1). Classification (NCBI taxonomy): domain Bacteria; kingdom Pseudomonadati; phylum Pseudomonadota; class Betaproteobacteria; order Neisseriales; family Chromobacteriaceae; genus Chromobacterium; species Chromobacterium sp. Rain0013. The sequence continues at coordinate 1,476,164 of NZ_CP031514.1, read as the reverse complement.
GCGCCTGTTCAAAAGCTCTCCGGCCAGAGAGAGATCGTGAACACGTTCTGAGCACGTACCCGCCGGGCCACGCATCACGCAGCGCGGTAGTCTTTGAACAGGCTCTCAGCCCGCTCGCGGCAATAAAGCCTCGATATCCTCCAGCAACTCGTGCGGCTCCACCGCCGGCTCGTAACGCTTGACCACCCTTCCCTTCGCATCGATCAGGAATTTGGTGAAGTTCCACTTCACCGGGTGTGGATGGGTGGAGTCTGCTTGAGTCAGCCAGCGCCACAACGGATGAGCCCGCGGCCCGTTAACCTCCACCTTCGCGAACATGGGGAAATCCACCTCGAAGCGCGTCCGGCAAAAACGCTCGATCTCGGCCTCGTCGCCCGGCTCCTGGCCGCCGAACTGATTGCAGGGGAATCCCAGCACAACCAGCCCGCGGCCGCCCAAGCCTTGCTGCAAATCCTGCAAGCCGGCGTACTGCCGGGTGTAGCCGCACTCGCTGGCGGTATTCACCACCAACGTCACTTGGCCGGTGTACGCCGACAGCGGCTGTTCGCTGCCGTCTATGCGCGCGGCGGTGAAGTCGTAAAGCGTGGTCATGGCCACCTCCGTCTCGTATAATGAGCGCTCCCGAGAATCCACTCAGGCACTATCCGATGTTGTTCAATCCCAGCCGGCAGGACGCCCGGCGCTTTTTCTTCGACACCTGGCAGAAATCCAAATCCGGGACGGACTTGTCCGATCTGGAAAAAATGGTGCTCCCCATTCTTATAGACCACCCGGAGTATCACGCCATTCTGGATCGGCCGGAACAGTATATGGAACAGGAGTGGACTCCGGAAATGGGCCAGAGCAATCCCTTCCTGCACCTGGGCCTGCATGTGGCTATTGAGGAACAGCGCTCCATCGACCAGCCCTTCGGCATCCGCTCCTTGTACGCCCAGCTGGCGCTGCGCCACGGCAGCGAACATCTGGCTCAGCACGCGATGATGGATTGTCTCGGCGAAATGATCTGGCACGCTCAGCGCCATGGCGGCGGACCGGACGTGAACCGCTACATAGGCTGTATTCGCGGCAAGTTGGGCATGGGAGCGGAGGAGCAGCCCCGCATCAACCCTAGTGACATCCCAGGCTGACGCCGCACACCCGACAAGCGCTTGCTCATGACCAACGCCCGGCTCAGCCGGGCGTTTTGCATTGCCCGGCGACAGGCAAAAAAAGAGCCGTGGGGGGGAAACCCTCCACGGCGATCAAGCGGGGCAGCTCGTACTGGCAAAGCCAGAAGAGCAGCTTCATGCTATTCCCACAATAAACAAATTGCAAATAGTTTTTCAACAATTAACAACAAATAAAATATTGAATCATTTATATAAATATAATATTTAAAATGAATCATTAAAAAAAGCCGGCCTTAGCCGGCTTGAAGCCTGAAACGAACGGGTCTCACAACAAACGGTTGCGCTCTACGCCCGCTACAAAGGCCGCGATATTGTCCACCAGCTGCGCGGCCAGACGCTCCATCGCCTGCCGGCTGGCCCAGCCCACATGAGGGGTGACAATCAAATTGGGCAAGCGGGTTTTCAACAGAGGATTGCCATGTACCGGCGGCTCTTCGCTCAGCACGTCGAAACCCGCGCCGCCCAGCTGCCCGTATTTCAGCGCAGCCACCAGGTCCTCCTCGTTAACCAGGCCCCCGCGCGCGGTGTTGATCAACAAGGCGCCGGGCTTCATCAGCATCAGCTCCGGCTGGGCGATCAAGTCCCGGGTTTCCTCGGTCAGCGGGCAATGCAGCGAAATCACATCGGCCTGCGCCAAGGCCTCGGCAAAAGCCACATGACCGGAGCGCAACGTCTTCGCGCCTTTGCGCTCGACGAACAACACTTCCATGCCAAGCGCGCCGGCCATCTCCGCCAAGCGCAGGCCAATACCGCCCGCGCCGACAATCCCCAGGGTCGCGCCGCGCAAATCGCGGATCGGCGCGCCGAAATGGCAGAACTGTCTCGATTGCTGCCACACCCCTGCGGCGACGTCGCGCTGATAGGCCGGCAGGTTCTTGGCCAGGGCCAGCATCAGGGTCAGCGCGTGTTCGGCCACGGTGTCGTCGCCATAATGGCGGATATTGCAGACCGCGATGCCCAGCTCGCGACAGGCGTCCAGGTCGACATGGTTGTAGCCCGTGGCGGCCACCGCCACCAGCTTAAGCCCAGGCAATTGCTCCAGGGTTTCCCGACGCAACGGCACCTTGTTGGTGATGACGATGTCCGCCCCCGAGCAATTCATCGCCGCGTCTTCGACGCTGGTGGAGGGGAACTCGTGATATTCGGACGGGAACGGCAAAAGCGGAACCGGGACAGGCAAGCTGTCCCGGTCAAGAAACACGACGGAGTGGGTCATCGGCTATTCAGTCATCTCTCGAAAGTGATCAAATCGCGGTAAGCATGCCAGCTGGCCAGCGCCAGAACCGGCATGATGATGATCAGGCCCAGGAAATAAGTCGCAAAGCCCACCGCGCTCAGCGTCACAATGATAGCCGCCCATATGCCCATCGTCAGCAGATTCTTCAGCACCGCCTGCACGCTGGCGATCATGGCGGTGACGGTGTCCACCTCCTTATCCAGCATCAAGGGGATAGAGACCACGCTGACCGAAAATACCAGCTGAGCAAACAGGAAGCCCACCGCGAAGTAAGCCACCAGGAAGGCGAGATTGTCCGGATTGAAGGCATTGACCACAATGTCATTCAAGGATGGCAAGGCGGCGGTGTCGTAGAACAGCGCGAACATCAGCAAAGACACTCGGAACCAACCGAACACCAGCACCGCCAGCAAGGCCGCGTACAAGGTGAAAGCCGGCAAGTTGACGCGCCAGGCCGCCATGCTGTGCGCCAGCTTGACTCGTCCATGACCGTCGAAAGCCTCCATCTGCTTGGCGATGTCGTACAGACCTATCGCCAGAAAGGGGCCGGCCAACAGGAAAATGGTGGCGAAGGTGATGATCAGCTCAGGAGAGTGTTCGGAGTACAAGGTCAGCAAATACCCCATCAATACGAATACCGCGCCGTAAAACAGGCAGTCGGCCGGGGCTTTTTGAAAATCGCGGAAGCCTTTTTTCAGCCATTGCAACGGCCGGGAGGTTTCCACCCTGCGCGCAACCGGGCGATCGCGCGGGATATCGTGAGTCGCGTCCATGACAAGTCCCCCTCAAGGATACGATGCGAGGCAGCCCCCGCATCCTTACCGTTATACGCCACGCGTCGCAAAACACAAGCTGGCCGTCCGGCTGCTATAATCCCGCGATTGCCACGGCCCTTGACGCGCGCCGCGCTTCGCGCCGCCGGGCCGGGCCTCATCCCGCGCTTGCGCGAAAGGACATCTCATGAGCGAACTGATTATCGAAGAACTGGCGATCGGCGACGGCGCCGAAGCCGTCAGCGGCCAGGAAGTCACCGTGCACTACACTGGCTGGCTGACCGACGGCACCAAGTTCGATTCCAGCAAGGACCGTTTCCAGCCGTTCAGCTTCCCGCTGGGCGCCGGCTATGTGATCAAGGGCTGGGACCAAGGCGTGGCCGGCATGAAAGTGGGCGGCAAACGCAAGCTGACCATCCCGGCCGAGCTGGGCTACGGCGCGCGCGGCGCCGGCGGCGTGATTCCTCCCAACGCCACTCTGGTGTTCGAGGTGGAGCTCTTGCAAGTGGGTTGAACCCCTGCTGTGCAAGGACGTAAAAAAAGCTTCCCCAGGGAAGCTTTTTTCATTGGATGGCGCGGGCTTATTTCTTCACACACTGATGCTGACGACGGCGGCGCATCCAGACGAAAGCCACGCCCAGCAGCAAGGCGGCCACCACCGCCAGAATGCCGGCCTGCCCGCGATGCACCATGGTCATCAACCACTCGCGGTTGGCGGCGCCGTAATAGCCCAGATACACCCATACCGGCACCGAGATCAGGGCGGCGAAGCCGTCCATCAGCAAGAAACGCCAGTAGGAAACGCGGCGAGTCATGCCGGCGGTAATGAAAATGGGAGAGCGCAGTCCGGGTAGAAAACGGGCAACGAACAGTACCCAATTGCCGTACTTTTCGAACTTCTCCTGCACCGCTTCAAAACGCTCTTGAGTCAGGATCCGCGCGATGGGCCGGAACTTCAGCACCCGGTTGCCAAACACTCGCCCGGCGGTGAACATGATGCCGTCGCCTGCCAGCACCCCGGCCATGCCGACGAGAAACATCCAATGCACATTGGTGTAGCCTAGGCCGGAAATAATGCCGCCGGCCACCAAGGTGATGTCTTCGGGAATCGGCACGCCGAAGCCGCATACCAGCAACACGGTGAATACGGCGACATAGCCGTAGCCAGTGAAAAAATCGAGAAGTATTTGCAGAGTGTCCATTTTGTTCCGCTTGCCGCCATGTCTCCGTTCAGGACGATCCTGGCGCGGCTGCGTTATCGGGGTACATCACCAGGGGCTTATAATAGCACACCTCCAACGCAGACTTTCTTGACATGACTCGCCCTATCCAGGTGGAAATCCACCGCGCCGCCATCCGCCACAACTACCTGCTTTCCCGCGCCCAGGCCCCTCAAGCCAAGGCATACGCCGTGCTCAAGGCCAATGCCTACGGCCATGGACTGCTGGATGCGGTCCAAGCCTTGGCCGATGTCGCCGACGGCTTCGCCCTGCTCAATATCGAGGACGCCGTCCGCTTGCGCGAAGCGGGCATCCAACAGGACATCGTACTGCTGGAAGGCGCTTTCGACGCCGAGGAAGCCGCGGCGATGGCGCACTACCGGCTAGGCGGCGCGGTACATTCCCAACAACAGATAAGCTGGCTGGCCAAAGGTTCCGCCAAACAGCCGGTTTCCGTTTGGCTGAAGATCAATAGCGGCATGAACCGGCTGGGCTTCACCCCGGCGGAGGCCCCCGCCGCGCTCGCGCAATTGCGCGCTCAACCCAGCGCGCGCGTCGATGCGCTGATGACCCACTTCGCCACCGCCGACGACGACTACGGCGTCGCCGAACAATGGGGGCGCTTCCAGCCCTTGATCGCGCCCAGCGCGCTGCCGGTCAGCGCCGCCAACTCCGCCGCGCTGTTCCGCCACCCGCATACCCACGGCGCCATCGTGCGCCCCGGCATCGTGCTCTACGGCTGTTCTCCCTTCGCCGACATCGACGCCGCCGGCTTGGGCCTACAGGCGGCGATGACGCTGAGCAGCCGGGTCATCGCGGTGCAAAAGGTGCCAGCCGGCGACGCCGTCGGCTACGGTCGACGCCTGGTGGCCGAACGCGACATGCGCGTCGGCATCGTCGCTTGCGGCTACGCCGACGGCTATCCGCGCATCGCCGACAACGGCACGCCGGTCGCGGTGGATGGCCTGCCCAGCGGCATCGTCGGCCGGGTATCCATGGACATGCTGGCGGTGGACCTGAGCGCACTGCCTCAAGCCGGCATTGGCAGCCGGGTTGAACTGTGGGGCCCTCAAGTGCCGATAGAACAAGTCGCCGCCGGCGCGGGCACTTTGGGCTACGAACTGATGTGCGCAGTGGCGCCGAGAGTGCCGCGCGTCGTCAATAACTGAGCCCGGCGCAGCCAGCCGCAGGTGGCCAACATACCCAAGACCGCGCCGCTCCAATGCGCCGACGTCAAGACCGGCTCGCCGCTGCTCCAATTGCCTGGAAACAGGCTTTGCCACACCAGCCGGGCCAGCAGGGCGGCCAGCCACAAGCCGCGCCAGCGCGGCTGCGTCAGTGCCAGCGCCGCCCACCAGCAATACACCAGGCCGGATGCGCCGACAAAAGCCTGCGGCGCCGGCCACAGCCATTGCATGACGGCGATTAGCGGCGGCGCCGTCAGCGCCAACCCCAGCAGCAGCGACGCCCGTCCCAGCCCCAAGCAGGCCAGCACAGCCAGCGCCGCGCTGTTTAAGCAGGCGTGGCGCGCGTCGGCATGCACCCAGCCGCCGCTCAACGCCCGCCACCACTCCTCGGCGTTCCAAGGCTCGAAACGCCACGCCAGCGCCCCCGCGCCCCAAGGCGCGGCCAGCGGCAGCAGGACGACGAGGCATAAACCCAGCTGCAGCCGGCCGGCCAGGGTCTTCAGCGCTTGCGGCGCCACAGCGCCGTCGCTCCTAATGCGCCCAAGCCCAGCAGCAACGCCAGGCCGCCTTCGTCCGCTGCCGCCACCGCGTTGCCGCGACGCGCCACGTCGACGTACAAGGGATCATGATCCGAAGAACGGTAAGCGTCCGCCGCGTAGTATTTCTGCTGCTGCTCCGCGCTCTTGAACTCGCTGCTGTACTCCAGCGCTGTCGGCTCATCGGCGTTGATGTGCCACTCCCCGGCGGCCAGCACCATGGAGCTCAGCGGCTTATCGGCCAATGCATGGTCCAGGTTGCCGGATTCACCGTTGAATACATAGGAATAGGCATCGCGGCTCCAACGCGCCAGCAGGTTGTTGAAGCCCGCGCTTTCAAAGGCGCGGATCGGATCTTCCTTGGCGTAGGAATTCATATCGCCCAGCAATAGCATGCCGTCGTTAGGGCCGGGCTGCGGACGGGTGGCGTACCACGCCATCAGATCGCGCACCGCCTGCACCCGGGTCAGATTGCAATTGCCCTGACCGTCGCCCTTATCCACGTCGGCCTGCCCGTCCACTACCATGTCGGCGCAGCTGCTGCCCTTGGACTTCAGATGGTTGACCGCCACGGTGACCCGGGTCTTGCTCTTGGCGTCCAGCACAAAAGTCTGCAACAAGGCCGGCCGGTTCTTCTGCGGATTGCCTACCACCCTCACCTCGGCCTTGCCCTCCGCCGTCACCACGGTCGGACGGTAGATCAGGCCGGTGGTGATCGCGTCGCTGCCCACTTGCGGCAGGCCGGGGTTGGCGAATTGATATTGCTTGGGCTGGGGTTGGCCCTGATTTAGCGCATTCACCAAGTCCTGAATCGCCGAGTAGCGGTCGAAGCCATCATTCTCGATTTCCATCAGGCCCACTACATCAGCGTCCAGTTGACGAATCGCGGCCACGATCTTGGCGCGTTGGCGCTCGAAATCCTGCTGAGTCTTGGCGCCGCGCGGCGTCGGGAAACCCTTGCCTTGGCCGTCGCCATTAAAGAAGTTGAGCACATTGAAGCTGGCGAAGCGCACGCTCTCCGGCTTACGCTTGGGCGCGCCGGGGCGCGGATTACTGGCCACCACGCTCGGCGCGGCCAGCGGTTGCAGCCGATATTTGCCAAAGGCGTAGCTGAACACGCCGGTCACGCCGTCCAGACGGTCGCCGCTGCGCAAGGTCTGGCTGGCGGACAAGCCGCCGGGCGCCGGCAGCCAGGCATTGGCGTTTTGGATCTGCAGGCCGTCGTCCAGGGTCAGCTTGTCCAATTGATTGGCCTCGGTCAGCGCCTTGGCTTCGGCGCTGCCGGGCAGAAAACGCTGGGTGGCGGTCCACAGCCGCGGCTGGCTGGACAGCGTCAGCTCGCCGTAACGGCCGTAGTCGTAATTGGCGGCGACGTAGACCGGTCCTTCCAGGCGCACGGCCATGCCGGCCAGCGCCTCCAGCTGAGCGCGGGATTGCAAGGGCAGCCGCAACGTGGCGTAGCTCAAGGGCTCGCTGTAAGCGCACTGCTCCACCGCGGCGATCGTGGCCGGGGTGATCTGGGTTTCGCTGGCGGCGTCGCCCTTGCGGCTGTACTCGGACACTTTGCCAGTGACGCGCACCACATCGCCGGGTTTAAGCGTCGGCGCCGCTAGATTGCCGAGAAACACGAAGATGCCTTCCGAGGTGGTCGGGTCGGCATCCTGATCCCGCACCTCTTCTTGCAGGTAGAAGCCACGCAATTGCCCGGCCCCGGTGAAGGCACCGCTGACGACGCCTTCCACAGTGACGGTCTTGCCCTGCATCGGGCTTCCGACGACGCGGCCCTGCACATCATGGATTAAAGTGGCGCCGGCGGAGCCGCAAGCGGCCTGGGCCAAGGCCGGAGTCGCCAACGCCACTGCCATGGCGATAGGGCTCAAGGTCCTGAATGCTGTTGCTGTTTTCATGGTCTGGGTTCATCACGAGCGTAAGGAGCGCTGATTCTAACCAGAGCGCAATGACAAAAAGATGTCATTAGATACAGTTGCACGCAAAGTCGCTATCTGTATGTTTTTCCTGAAAACAGTAAGCTCCGCATCTTTCCAAATCCAGGCAATAAAAAAACGCCAAACAAACAATGTATGGCGTTTTCATGCTAATGCCGGCACTTGCCGGCTGTGGCAATCAGGCGACGCTCTGGATCGCCGCCGCAATGGACTGCGCCCACTGATCGGCCAGAGCCTTGTCGTCGGCTTCCACCATCACCCTCACCACCGGCTCAGTACCGGACGGACGCAACACCACGCGGCCGCGGCCTTGCAAAGCCTGCTCGGCGGCGGCCAGCGACGCCGCGGAGGCGCTCTTCCAATCGCAGCCGTTATGGCGAACATTGATCAGCGTCTGCGGATACGGCTGCCAGTCGCTGCAGGCGTCGGCCAGGCTCATGCCCAGATCCGTCAGGCTAGCCAGGACTTGCAAGCTGGAAATGATGCCGTCGCCGGTAGAGTGGCAGTCCAGGCACAAGATATGGCCGGAAGCTTCTCCTCCCACCTGCCAACCTTTGCCATGCAGCATTTCCAGCACATAGCGGTCGCCCACCTTGGCGCGGCCAAACTCCACGCCCAATTTGTTTAGCGCCAGTTCCATCGCCAGATTGGTCATCACCGTGCCGACCACGCCGCCCTTGAGCTCGCCCCTGGCCGCGCGCGCCTTGGCGATCACGTAGATCAGCTGATCGCCGTCGTAAACGGTGCCTTCGCGGTCCACCATGATCAGCCGGTCGCCGTCGCCGTCCAGCGCGATGCCGTAGTCGGCGTGGTGCTCCAGCACCGCTACCTGCAAAGTCTTGGGATAGGTGGCACCCACCTTCTCGTTGATGTTGTAGCCGTCCGGCTCGCCGCCGATGGTGACCACCTCCGCGCCCAGTTCATGGAACACCTTGGGCGCTACGTGGTAAGTGGCGCCGTGGGCGCAATCCACCACCAGCTTCAAGCCCTTGAGATCGCGATCGTTGGGAAAGCTGCTCTTGCAGAACTCGATGTAGCGCTCCACCGCGCCCTCGATGCGACGCACCCGGCCCAATTGTTCGGACGGATTGGTCGCCATCGGCTGCTCCAGCATCGCCTCGATTTCCAACTCAACGGCATCGTCCAGCTTCTTGCCGCCTTCGGCGAAGAACTTGATGCCGTTATCCTGGAAGGGATTATGCGAAGCGGAGATCATCACCCCGGCCTCGAGACGCAGCGCGCGGGTCAGGTAGGCGATGCCCGGCGTCGGCAACGGGCCGGTCAGCAGCACATTGACGCCGGCGGCGGAAAAGCCGGCTTGCAGCGCCGCTTCCAGCATATAGCCGGAAATCCGGGTATCCTTGCCGATCAAGACCGTAGGACGATGCGCCTTGTCGTGGTCGACCAATACGCGGCCGGCGGCATAGCCCAGTTTCATCACGAATTCAGGCGTGATCGGGAATTGACCGACCTCGCCGCGCACGCCATCGGTGCCAAAGTATTTACGACTCATGTTTCTCTCTCGAATCCGGCCGGCTTCTGGCCAACCGCTGTAATCGCTACGCCGGCTATTGTGCGCCAGACACCCCTTTCAGTTCAAACTTTCAAGGCATCCAGCACTTGCAAGGCCTGGCGCGTGGCCTTCACGTCATGCACGCGAATGATGCGCGCGCCGCGCCGCGCCGACTCCAGCGCCACTGCCACGCTGGCGCCCAGGCGCTCCGCTGGCGTCGCTTCGCCAGTGATCGCGCCCAGCATGGATTTGCGGCTCAAACCCACCAGTAACGGCGCGCCGGCGGCGCGTTCAATCTCCGGCAGCCCGCGCAGCAAGGCCAGATTGTGTTCCAGCGTCTTGCCGAAACCAAAGCCAGGGTCAACCAGCAGCCTGCCGCGGGCGATGCCGGCATCCAGACAAAGCTGGACGCGGCGCGCCAGATAGCCGGCCACTTCAGCCACCACATCCGCGTATTCCGGCCGATCCTGCATCGTGTCCGGGTTGCCTTGCTTGTGCATCAGACAAATTGCGGCATCCGAAGCCGCCACCAACTCCAACGCGCCCGCGTCTTCCAACGCAGACACATCGTTGACCAGATCCACCGCGCCCATGGCCAGCGCCTCGCGCATGACCACAGTGCGCCGCGTGTCCAGCGACAGCGGCGCGCCTAGCTCTCGCAAACGCTCCAACACCGGCAGCACCCGCTCCATTTCCTGTTCAGGGCTGACATGAGGCGCGTTCGGTCGTGTCGACTCGCCGCCGATATCGAGAATGGCCGCGCCGTCCGCCAGCATTTGCTCGGCGTGGCTCAGCGCCTGGTCCAAGGCGTTGAAACGCCCGCCGTCGGAAAAGGAGTCCGGGGTGACGTTCAGAATGCCCATCACCAGGGGACGGGACAGATCGAGCGTGAAGCGCCCGCATTGCAAAGAGGGTTTCATGATCTGAACTACGCTCATGGATGGAGGGGTGTTGTCGCAAAAAAACCGGGCAAGCCTATCAAGGCTTGCCCGGCTTGATGACTGAGGGACTCAGACTTCCTGGGCCGGATCGGCGGTCGGCTCGGCGGCCGGCGGCGTCGGTTTGTCTTCCTGCGGCTTGGCCGCGAAACCAGCGCCAGGCTTCGGCGGACGCGGCGGCTTGCCGTCCATCAGGTCGTTGATCTGATCCGCATCGATGGTTTCCCATTCCAGCAGCGCGGCGGTCATCGCCTCGACTTTGTCGCGGTTCTCTTCCAGCAAGCGGCGCGCCAGCGCGTATTGCTCGTCGATAATGCGGCGAATTTCAGCGTCCACCTGCTGCATGGTGGCTTCAGACAGGTTTTTGTGGGTAGTGATGGAGCGGCCGAGGAAGACTTCGCCCTCGTTCTCGCCGTACACCATCGGGCCCAGCTTGTCGCTCATGCCGTAGCGGGTCACCATGTCGCGCGCCATTTGCGTGGCGCGCTCGAAGTCGTTGGAAGCGCCGGTGGTCATCTGATTCATGAACAGCTCTTCCGCGATGCGGCCGCCGAACAAGATGGCGATGCGGTCCAGCAGATAACCTCGGTCATAGGCGAAGCGGTCCTGCTCCGGCAACTGCATGGTCACGCCCAGCGCGCGGCCGCGCGGGATGATGGTGACCTTGTGCACCGGGTCCGCCTTGGGCAAGAGCTTGGCAACGACGGCGTGGCCGGACTCGTGGTAAGCGGTGTTGCGCTTCTCTTCGTCGGTCATCACCATGCTGCGGCGCTCTGCGCCCATCATGATCTTGTCCTTGGCGGACTCGAGGTCCTCCATGTCCACCAGGCGCTTGTTGCGACGCGCTGCGAACAAGGCGGCTTCGTTGATCAGGTTGGCGAGGTCGGCGCCGGAGAAACCCGGCGTGCCGCGCGCGATCACCTCGGCATTGACGTCAGCGGCAATCGGCACCTTGCGCATGTGCACGCCCAGAATCTGTTCACGGCCGCGGATATCGGGCAGCGGAACCACCACCTGGCGGTCGAAACGACCCGGACGCTGCAGCGCAGGGTCCAGCACGTCCGGACGGTTGGTCGCGGCGATCACGATCACGGTGGAATTGGTGTCGAAACCGTCCATTTCCACCAGAAGCTGGTTCAGCGTCTGTTCACGCTCGTCGTTGCCGCCGCCCAGACCGGCGCCGCGTTGGCGACCAACCGCGTCGATCTCGTCGATGAAGATGATGCACGGCGAGTTCTTCTTGGCCTGCTCGAACATGTCGCGCACGCGGGCCGCGCCCACGCCGACGAACATTTCAACGAAATCGGAACCGGAAATGCTGAAGAACGGCACCTTGGCTTCGCCAGCGATGGCCTTGGCCAGCAAGGTCTTGCCGGTACCAGGCGAGCCGGCCAGCAAGATGCCGCGCGGAATGCGGCCGCCCAAGCTCTGGTAACGGGAAGGGTCGCGCAGATAATCGACGATCTCCTTCACTTCTTCCTTAGCCTCGTCGCAACCGGCGACGTCGGCGAAAGTAACGGTATTGGCGTCCTGATCCAGCATTCTGGCCTTGCTCTTGCCGAAGGAGAACGCGCCGCCCTTGCCGCCCCCCTGCATCTGGCGCATAAAGAACACCCATACGCCGATCAGCAGCAGCATCGGGAACCAGCTGATGAAAATATTCATCAGCATCGACGGCTCCTCTTCCGGCTTGGCGGAGAAACGAACGTTGTTCTTGATCAGGTCGTCGACCAGTTGCGGGTCGTAAGGCGCGTAGGTGCTGAACGCGGAGCCGTCGGTCAGCTTGCCTTTCAGCCATTGCCCGCGCAGCGGGTGGCCTTCTATGGCCAGGGACTGGACCTTGCCGGACTCGACATCGCTGATGAACTGCGAATATTCAAGCTGATTCTGGGTATCCTGACGCTTGTTGAACTGATTGAATACCGTCATCAGTACCAAACCGATGATGACCCATATCGCGATGTTTTTGCCGATATTGTTCACGAGTAGCGGACTCCTCTGTGCCCTGACTTTTTGGTTGCTTGTCTAGATATTTGCTTTGATTGTACGCCGCGAGCCACTTTATGTCAGCGTCGGCCTTTGCCCAGCAGGTAAATTTCGCTGGAACGGTCGCGCGACGCTTTCGGCTTGCGGGTGACTACCTCGTCGAACAGCTCGCGCATGGACTTGAGATAGGCTTGGAAATCGCTGCCCTGGAACACTTTGACGAGAAAATGGCCGCCAGGTTTCAAATGATCTCGCGCAAATTCCAACGCCAGCTCGCACAACAGAAAACTTCTGGCCTGGTCAATGGCGCTCATGCCTGACATATTGGGCGCCATATCGGAAATTACAAGGTCCAATTCGCGGCCGCCGAGCAATTGCACGAATTGCGCCAGCACTTCTTCCTCGCGGAAGTCGCCCTGGATGAAGTCGACGCCGGGCACCGGGTCCATGTCCAGAATGTCGAGCGCGAACACCTTGCCGCTGTCGCCGACGATGCGCGCCGCCACCTGCGACCAACTGCCGGGGGTGGACCCCAGATCGGCCAATACCGTGCCGGGACGGATCAGCTTGTCCTTGTCGTTGATTTCCAGCAGCTTGTAAGCGGCCCGCGCGCGGTAGCCGTCTTTCTGCGCTTGGTTGACATAGGGATCGTTGACGTGTTCCTGCAACCAGTGGTTGCTGCTCTTGCTTCTAGCCATTGCGCTGTGCTCTTAAAAAGGTGGGCAACAGGTCAGCCGCGCTATCCTGTTGTTTTTCATTTATTTTAGGTCCGGACTTTGGGAAAGCGTCCAACTCGAGTAGAATCGGCTTTTGCTTTGTAAATCCGTATTTCTCATGAAAATTGAACTCAAGCCGTTCCAGCGCAAGTATCTGCAGGGACTGGCGCACGACCTCAACCCAGTGGTGATGATAGGCAACAACGGCCTGACCGAAGCGGTGATCCGCGAAATCGCCATCAATCTGGACGCACACGAACTGATCAAGGTCCGCGTGCAGGGCGACGACCGCGAAGCGCGCGTCGCCATGTTCGAGCAGATCTGCGAAGACCTGGGCGCCGCCCCGGTCCAGCACATCGGCAAGTTGCTGGTGCTGTGGCGTCCAAGCGATAAACAACGCATCGTTCTGCCCAAGAACAAGCAGACGCTGAAAGGCTGAACGCCGTTCACGGCGATCGCGCTTGAAGAAAAGCGGTGGCATGCCACCGCTTTTGTTTTGTCCGCTCCAAACGGGATATTCACGAACCGTGAACGGCGCCTTAGAACGTGTCCAAGATCTCGCGAGCAAGAGCGGGACAAGGCGAAAACGAGCGAAAAAGCGGAATGGTCAAGTGGCACATCAGCATTTCGAAGCGGTACTCACCGTGCAACCTCTCACAACGCGCAGCAGATCGTGAACAGGTTCTTAGTCGTGGCGCCAGACGTAAACCAAACCCATCAAGCTCTGCACCAGATAGATCAGGCTGGAAATCGCATGCCAGGTGGCGAAGCCGCCGCCGAACAGGCCTTCGGCCGCATGATTCATCTGCGCTTTGAGGTTGGCGATGATGGGAGTGACGGCGAAATGATTGATCAGCGTGCAGGCCAGCATGCCCATCACCAGCCAGAAGCCGCTTTCCTTGACCCCGGCCGCGCCGTTGCGGCGGATATGGTCCACCAGCAGAATCGCCCCGCACACCAGCCCTACCCAGGCGATGCTGGCGAACAGCTTGCCAGCCACCATGCCGGCGGTGACCCGGTCCAGCATGGCGAACAGCACCGGCGCCACGATGATGCCGATTACCCATAAGCCGCCAATCCAGAACGTCTTGGCGATGGAACGCAATCCATCCATGTCTCAGTCCCTCTCCCACGCCGCGCCGCGCGCGGACCGTCCGGCCCGCTCGTCGGCGGGACTCAGATGTATTTGACGTCGAGCACTTCGTATTCGCGGATGCCGCCCGGAGCCACCACCTCGGCCACGTCGCCGGCTTCCTTGCCGATCAGCGCGCGCGCGATCGGGGAGTTCACCGACACCTTGCATACCTTGATATCGGCCTCGTCGTCGCCAACGATCTGGTAGGTGACGTTTTCCTCGGTCTCCAGGTCCATCAGTTCGACGGTGGCGCCGAACACCACGCGGCCGTCGGCGTCCAGTTCAGCCGGGTTCACGATCAGCGCGTTGGAAATCTTGCCTTCCAGTTCGGCGATGCGGCCTTCGACAAAACCCTGACGCTCCTTGGCGGCGTCGTATTCGGCGTTCTCGGACAGGTCGCCATGCGAGCGAGCCTCGGCAATCGCCTCGATCACTGCCGGACGTTCCACGCTCTTGAGGCGTTGCAGCTCTTCTTTCAGCAGCTCGGCACCGCGCACGGTCAACGGGACTTTGATCATTTCAGAATTCTCTCCAGAGGCGGCATCCGCCTTCATCAAAAGCACAAGCCGCCGTACTGGACGGCGGCTTGAAGTAGCGGGTTATGGGAGGGATTGTAACGGCAAACCCCTCCCGCTTCCAAGCCCCCGCGTCAGGACTCAGCCCTGAATCTGGCTGTGCAGTTCCTGCACGCTGTAGACGTCGAACTCCTCGGCGTGGGCCATGCCCACGCACACCGCCTTGGCGCCGGCCAGGGTGGTGTACTGCGGAATCCGCGCCTGCAAGGCCGAACGGCGGATGGAGTGGCTGTCTTGAATCGCCTGGCGCTTTTCGTCGACGGTGTTGATCAGCAGATCGATTTCCGAGTTTTTGATCATGTCGACGATGTGCGGGCGGCCTTCATTAACCTTGTTGACCACCTGCACCACGATGCCCGCCGCGGACAAATGCTTGGCGGTGCCGCGCGTCGCGCAGACGCCGAAACCCAACCGCTGCAGTTCGCGCGCCACTTCCACCGCGCCGTTCTTGTCGCTGTCGCGCACGGACAAGAACACCTTGCCGGTCTTGGGCAGACGGTCGCCTGCGCCCAGCTGACCCTTCACATAGGCTTCGGCAAAGGTTTTGCCCACGCCCATCACCTCGCCGGTGGACTTCATTTCCGGCCCCAGGATGGTGTCCACGCCGGGGAACTTGATGAAGGGGAATACCGCTTCCTTCACCGCGTAGAACGGCGGAATCACCTCCTTGGTGAAGCCCTGCTCGTTGAGGCCGATGCCGGCCATCGCGCGCGCCGCGATCTTGGCCAGCGGCGCGGAAGTCACTTTGGATACGAAGGGCACGGTGCGGCTGGCGCGCGGATTCACTTCCAGCACGTAGATGGTGTCGCCCTGAATGGCGAACTGCACGTTCATCAGGCCAACCACGTTCAAAGCGCGGGCCATGGCCACGGTCTGGCGGCGGATTTCATCCTGCACCGCCGGGAACAGGCTGTACGGCGGCAGCGAGCAGGCGGAATCGCCGGAGTGAACCCCGGCCTGCTCCACGTGCTGCATGATGCCGCCGATCACCACGTTCTCGCCGTCGGACACGCAGTCGACGTCGACTTCGATAGCATCGTTGAGGAAGCGGTCCAGCAGCACCGGGCTGTCATTGGACACCTTCACCGCCTCGCGCATATAGCGCTCCAGATCGGCCGGCTCGTGGACGATTTCCATCGCGCGGCCGCCCAGCACGTAGGACGGGCGCACCACCAGCGGATAGCCGATTTCCTCGGCCAGCTTCATCGCTTCGGCCGGCGCGCGCGCGGTGCGGTTGGGAGGCTGCTTCAGGCCCAGCTCGTGCAGCAGCTTCTGGAAGCGCTCGCGGTCCTCGGCGGCGTCGATCATATCCGGGGTGGTGCCGATGATGGGCACGCCGTTGGCTTCCAGCGCGCGCGCCAGTTTCAGCGGGGTCTGGCCGCCGTACTGGACGATGACGCCGAACGGTTTTTCGATACGGCAGATTTCCAGCACGTCTTCCAGCGTCAACGGTTCGAAGTACAGGCGGTCGGAGGTGTCGTAGTCGGTGGATACGGTTTCCGGGTTGCAGTTGACCATGATGGTCTCGAAACCGGATTCGCGCAGCGCCAGCGCAGCGTGCACGCAGCAGTAGTCGAACTCGATGCCCTGACCGATGCGGTTCGGCCCGCCGCCCAGCACCATCACCTTCTTGCGGTCGGACGGGTTGGACTCGCACTCCTCCTCGTAGCTGGAGTACATATAGGCGGTGTTGGTGGCGAATTCGGCGGCGCAGGTGTCCACGCGCTTGTACACCGGGTGCAGGTTCAGGCTCCAGCGCTTGGCGCGCACCGCGGCCTGGTCCGAGCCCAAGAGCTCGCCCAGACGACGGTCGGAGAAGCCCTTGCGCTTCAAGCGGCGCAGTTCTGCGTAGTCCAGTTCTTCGATCTTGCGGCCGGCCAGCGCTTGTTCTTCGCCAATCAGGTCTTCGATCTGCGCCAGGAACCAGGGGTCGATCTTGCTGACCGCGTGGATATCGTCGCGGCTCATGCCGATGCGGAAGGCATCGGCCACGTACAGGATGCGCTCCGGTCCCGGCGTGCCCAGTTCATGGCGGATAGCCGCTTCGTCGCTCGTGACCGGGTCGAAGCCGGCCAGGCCGGTTTCCAGACCGCGCAGCGCTTTCTGCATCGATTCCTGCAAGGTGCGGCCCATCGCCATCACCTCGCCCACCGACTTCATCTGGGTGGTCAGGCGGTCGTCGGCCTGCGGGAATTTTTCAAAGGCGAAACGCGGAATCTTGGTGACCACGTAGTCGATGGACGGTTCGAAGGAGGCCGGGGTGGCGCCACCGGTGATGTCGTTCTTCAATTCGTCCAGCGTGAAGCCCACCGCCAGCTTGGCCGCGATCTTGGCGATGGGGAAGCCGGTGGCCTTGGACGCCAAGGCCGAGGAACGGCTGACGCGCGGGTTCATTTCGATGACGATCATTTCGCCGGTGGCCGGATTGGTGGCGAACTGCACATTGGAACCGCCGGTGTCCACGCCGATCTCGCGCAGCACCGCCAGGCTGGCGTTGCGCATGATCTGGTATTCCTTGTCGGTCAGCGTTTGCGCCGGCGCCACGGTGATAGAGTCGCCAGTGTGCACGCCCATCGGGTCGAAGTTCTCGATCGAGCAAATGATGATGCAGTTGTCGTTCTTGTCGCGCACCACCTCCATTTCATACTCTTTCCAGCCCAGCACCGATTGTTCGATCAGCAACTCATGGGTGGGAGAGGCTTCGAAACCACGCTCGCAGATGGCCAGGAATTCTTCGCGGTTGTAGGCGATGCCGCCGCCGGAACCGCCCATGGTGAAGGACGGGCGGATCAGTGTCGGGAAGCCCACCTTGGACTGCGCGTCCAGCGCCGCTTCCATGGTGTGGCAAACAAAGGACAGCGGGCAGGACAGGCCGATCTTGGCCATCGCTTCCTTGAAACGGCCACGGTCTTCGGCCTTGTCGATGGCGTCCTCGGTGGCGCCGATCAGCTCCACCTTGTATTTTTCCAACACCCCGTTCTTGGCCAGGTCCAGCGCGCAGTTCAGCGCGGTCTGGCCGCCCATGGTCGGCAGGATGGCGTCCGGGCGCTCCTTGGCGATGATCTTTTCCACCACTTTCCAAGTGATGGGCTCGATGTAGGTGACATCGGCCATGTCCGGATCGGTCATGATGGTGGCCGGGTTGGAGTTCACCAGGATGACTTTGTAGCCCTCTTCGCGCAGGGCCTTGCACGCTTGCGCGCCGGAGTAGTCGAATTCGCAGGCCTGGCCGATGACGATGGGGCCGGCTCCGATGATCAGAATGCTTTTGAGGTCGCTACGCTTTGGCATGGTTCTACTCTTTATGATTGCATTTTGTTTGCCGCGAAGCCCGGACGCCTGGGACGCCCAACCGCTTCACGGCGAATATTAAATCTCTGCGTTACAAGCTGGCCGCGGCCAGCTTGGCGCCGAAGCCGACGAACAGCGCGCCCACCGAGCCGCCCAGCGCCGCACTCAACTTGCGACGGCGGCGGAAGGCCTGGGCCAGCCGGTGGCCGGCGACGATCAGCGCGGTCAGATACAGCGTGCTGCACGCTTCCACGATCAGCCCCAGCGCGACGAAGGTCAGCGCAGGATGCGGGTAAGCGGGATCAACGAATTGAACAAAGAAGGACACGAAAAACAGGATGGCCTTCGGATTCATCAAGCTGATCAGCAAGGCTTTGACAAAAGGATTTTCCTCTCCCACCAGCACCGACTTGGCCTCGGCCGCTTCGCCGCGGGCGGAGCGGCGCCAGGCCGTCAGCGCGCCGCGCAGCATATTGAAGCCCAGCCAGGCCAGATAGCCGCCGCCCAGATACTTGACCACGGCGAACAGCATCGGGTTGGCCTTCAGCAGACCGGCCGCGCCAGTCGCCGCCAGCGTCATCAGGATGAAGTCGCCGATGATGATGCCGCCGGCGCCGGCAAAGCCGGCGCGCGTGCCGCGCTGCGCGGCCACCGACAGCACATACATGGAGTTGGGCCCCGGCAACAGCACAATGAGAACGGCGCCCAGCAGATAGGTGGTGAGATCGGTAATCCCCAGCATGTCCCCGCTCCCCGCTTAAACGCGTTCCGCCATCGAGGCGATGAAACGGTCGAACAGATAAGCGACGTCTTCCGGCCCCGGGCTGGCTTCCGGGTGGCCCTGGAAGGAGAAGGCCGGACGGTCGGTCAATGCGATGCCCTGCACCGTGCCGTCGAACAAGGAACGGTGAGTCACGCGCACGTTGGCCGGCAGGCTGGTTTCATCCACCTGGAAACCATGGTTCTGGCTGGTGATCATCACCCGGCCGCTGTCCAGGTCCTGCACCGGATGGTTGGCGCCGTGGTGGCCGAACTTCATCTTGGACGTCTTGCCGCCGCTAGCCAGGCCCAACAGTTGATGGCCGAGGCAAATGCCGAATACCGGGAGCTTGGCGTTCAGGATGTCCCGGATGGCGGCGATGGCGTAATCGCACGGTTCCGGATCGCCAGGGCCGTTGGACAGGAAGACGCCGTGCGGATTCAGCGCCAGCACGTCGGCGGCCGGGGTCTTGGCCGGCACCACCGTCAACTGACAGCCGCGTTCGGCCAGCATGCGCAGAATATTGTGCTTGACGCCGAAGTCGTAGGCGACCACATGGAAGCGGGTAGACGACTGCACTTGATAGCCGGCGCCCAATGTCCACTCGCGCTCGGTCCAGGCGTACGGCTTGTCGCAGCTGACCACCTGGGCCAGATCCTGGCCGGCCATGGAGCCGAAGCCCCGCGCCAGTTCCAGCGCGCGCGCCTCATCGACATCCCCGGCCATGACGCAGCCGGCCTGAGCGCCCTTTTCGCGCAGGATGCGAGTCAGGCGGCGGGTATCGATGTCGGCGATGGCGACGACATTGTGCCGCTTCAGATAAGCGGACAAGGAATCTTCGGCGCGGAAGTTGCTGTGCAACAGCGGCAGATCGCGAATGATCAGGCCGGATGCAAAAACGGCGCGAGATTCGGTGTCTTCCGAATTCGCGCCGACGTTGCCGATATGGGGATAAGTCAGGGTGACGATCTGTTTGGTATAGGAGGGGTCGGTCAAAATCTCCTGATAGCCGGTGATGGCGGTATTGAACACCACCTCGCCCACCGTATGTCCGGCGGCCCCGATAGCACTGCCCTTGAACACGGTGCCGTCGGCCAAGACAAGGATTGCGGGTACGGTTGACACAAGCTGCTCCTATTGCGTTTGCGGCGGGTAAGGAAAAACCGGCTGCGCCGGTTTGTTTGACCCCGTCCGTCCGCCTGGCCGCCTTGCTCGCGCAAGACCCTGGCCGCGACAGATGGGATCTGTCCCTACCCTAAGTTTTCGAATTGCTTTATGTGAAGAACGGGACTCGATGCCTGGCGCATCAGTCCCGTTTGGTTAAACCTTTCTATAGTAACGCCAAACAGGAAAAATCACAAGAAAATTCCATAAAATGACAAATGAACGGGCATCAAGCCCCGGGGCGAATCTGCCATTGCACGCTGGTCGGTCCGCTCGGTTTACCCAGCATCAACATCAACGGCTTCAAGGCGTCGTATTTCTCCGGAGGGCTGTCGGCGCTGCCGCTCAGCGCGAAGGCCGCTCCCGGCTGCCACTGCCCCTGCCCGCTCAGATTCAGCGGCCCATCCAGCGTCGCCACGTTCAACGCCACGCCCGCGCCGGCGCCGTTGACGTCCATCTGGTAAGAGCCAAACGGAGACAATGGGCTCAACGGCGAGGCCGCGCCCAGCCAGCTGAGCTGGAGATTGCCGGCCAATTGGCCGCCCTTGCGGCTGAACTGGCCGACCTTGAGCTGCAGATCGCCGCCCAGCCGCGCCGCCTGCCAGGTCTTGGACAGATTCGCCAGCGCTGCCACCGGCAGCGTCAGGTTCACGCCGTTCACCTCCACGCCGCCCCAGCCCCATTCCAACTTGCCGTCCTGGCCGTCGCTCTCCAGCAACCAGATCGCCCGGCCAGACAACAGGGCCTTGGGCTGGAAATTCCAGCCAATCCTGCTCATGGGCAACACCTCGCCCTTGTCCCCTACATAGACCAACTGCGTCTTGCCCTGCCACACCGTTCCTTGCGCGCCGCTGAACTGCCAGCGGTCGCCGGTGGCTCGCAACAGCGGCAACGACAGCAAGGTCGCCGGCAAGGCGGCGACCAGGCCGGTCAGAAACAACGCGCCCAATAGCGCGCCAATCAGAATCTTTCGTTTCATGCGCCGCCTCCGGCATGCGCCAGCAGCGCCTTGATATGCACTTGGCCCGGCATCGGCTGCGCCTCCGCCCTCACGCTGAGCACGCGCACCTGGTGCTGAGCCGCCAGCACGCCGGCCAACTTGACCCAGGCGTCGAACGCCATCGTCCCCTCCATCGCCACGCCGGACTCGCCCTCGGGGCTCAAGTGCCAGCCAGCCTCGGACAAGCCTTGGCTCTGCGCCACCTGACGAATCACCGGCAATAGCTCCTTGGCGGGCAGCGCCGCTTGCGCGGGCTGGCGCTTCAGTTGCTCTGCCTCGCGAGCCAAAGACTGCACATGGCTTAGTTCGGCTTGAAGGCGCGCCGCCGCGGCGCGGTTGCGCTCCACCGATTTGCCCGCCGGCTCCCAAACACCGGCGTAGAGCACGCCGACGCCGAGCACGACGGCCATCGCCAGCAGCAGCCCTTGTTCCCGGCGGCTGCGCTGCCGCCAGTAGGCTACGAATTGTTCACGGTATTGCTTCATTTCAAGGCTCCCGGGACAAGCTGAGTTCTTTGGTCCCTTGCTGGGTGGCGGTCACGTCCAGGCGGATCTGCTTAGCCGCCAGTTGACTGCGCCAGCGCTGCAAGGTTTCCCCCGGCACGTCCGCCACTTGCAGCTTGAGCCGCCCGCCTTCGTAGCTAAGCGTGCGGGTCTGCAAATCGCGGCCGCTGAGCGCGGCCAGCGCGCCCATCAGTTCCAAGGCGTCGTCGCGAGCCGGCAGGCCGTGGCTCAGCCGCAGCTTGTCCACCGCCCGCGTCATTGCCAGCGCGCTGCTGCCCGGCATCGCCTGACCGCCTATCCAAGGTTTGGCGGCGGCGCGAATGTCGGCCGACAGGCTTTGTTTCTGCCAGGCGTACCAGCCGGCCTGACCCAGGGTCAACGCCAGCTGCGCCGCCAGCAAGCCGCCCAGCACCAGCCCGGTCCGTCTCAGCGCCGGCCCCCAGTCGCGCCAGCGGCGATTGGCCGCCAATTCTCCGTTGGCGAAATCGAAAGCCTGTTGTGCCTGGCCATGCCGCCAATCATGAGCGGCCAATTGCTTGGGCTCGCCTTGCCACGCGGGCAGGCGCGAGCCGATCAGACCGGCCGCTTCAGCCCCGCACACAATCAGGCTGGCCGGCGGCAGCTGTGTCGCCAGCCGTGCAAACAACCGTTGTTCGGTGGTTTCGCCGCAATAGGGCAGCCAGGCCGCGCGCGTGGCGCTCAGCCGCAGCAACCAGCCCTCGCTACCGCGCGCCACGCTCCAGCCGTCGCGCGCCGGCGACGGCAACAGGCTTTCCTCCGGCAGGATGCGGTCGCAGAGCCGCCCCGCGCTCTTGAGCATGGCCACGGCGCGGCGCACCGGAAACGCTTCGGTCACCGCCACTGCCCGGCTGCCATCCGGCAACTCCCCGCCAAGAGCGTAAAGATTGGCGGAGGGATCATTGATCAGCCCCTCCTCCAGAGCGAAACCCATCATCGCCGCCGTAGGCTGCTTGACCGCGGCCGGCAGCCGCGCCTGGGTGAACAGAGTGCGGCCGGCGGGCAGGATCAGTTCGCAACGATCGGCGCGCGGCCAGCCGGCCGGCGCGCTGTCGCCCTGAGCGCTCGGCTCGCCGCGCGCGCCCAGCAAGGCCCAGGGCAGCCCCGGTTCGCTATCGGGCCAACCGGCCCGCAAATAGAGTCTAAGCGTTGTCATTCTGATTTCCGTTTCCCCTGGCCGGCGGCGGGCGGACCGCGCCGTCTTGCCGCCACAACGCCTTCACCACATTCATATTGCTGTAGATCAGCGCCCGCATTTCCAGCCGCGCCCGTTCCAACCGGGCCGAACTGTCCAGCATGAAGTAATTGGACGCCGCCCCGATATCGGTGTCGGCGACGATGCCCGGCGCCGGCAACCGCGCCTTGAAATCGTTGGCGTCCTTGTAGTAATTGACCTTGCGCTGGTTGAGCAAAACCAGCAAATTGCCGTCGCCCACGCCGGGCAACAGCGTTTTCATCACCGCCGGCGTGGCGGTGTTGACGTTGATCTGGCTAACGTCCGCCGGCAAGGCCGCCACGTGCGGCAGCAGCTTGTCCAACACTTCAGGGGTGTAGCCCGGCAACCAGCGCAACATCTCCACGCGAAGCAGCGGATGGCCCGGCGCCGCCGCGCCCGGCTCCGGCGGCCGGCTCTCGCTCGCCGGCTGGCTGGCGTCCTCCGAATCCTTGCCGCCGCGCAACTGCCTGACCAGCGGTTCGGACAAGCGCGTGGGCAGACCCAGCGTGGTCAACAGCCGCTTGTAGAACACCAGCTGCCGCGCATTGGTCTGGCCGTTCTGCACCAGTGAATTCAGATTGAAGCGTCCCTGCAGATCGCTCAGTTGCCCGGCCACGGTCACGCCCTGCGCCTCGGTCTGCGGCAAAGGTTGCGCCCACAGCTGAGACAAGGCCACCACGCCGTTGCCGGCCGCGCCGTTGTTGAAACGCAGGATTTCCATCGCCCAGCCCAGGCCGGCGTCCGCCACCAGGCGCAGTTGGGCGCGATTGCGATCATTGTCCAGTTGGTGCCACCACAGGCCTTGCTGCCATAGCACCAGCGAGGCGGCGGTGGTAGCCAGCGCCACGATCAGCAAGGCCATGATCACCGCCATGCCGCGCTGCTTCCGGCTCCCCGACGCCCTCATGGCAGCGCCCATATCCGTTTCGCCCATTCATTGCCCGGCATGCGGATGCGCATTTCCAGCGCGCGCGGGCTGCGCGCCGAGCTGGCTTCTCGCGGCGGCCAGTTCTCCAGCCAGTTGCCGTCGTCCAACATCACGCGCCATCGCACCGCGGCGTCCTTGGCCAAAAGCACGTAGGCGGTCGGCGCCGCGCCCTGAGCGTCGCCCGCCGCCCAGCTGAGGCCTTGCGCGCCGGCATGGTAGCTGATGCGCTCCTGCCCGCCGGGATAGCGGGCGGAAAAACTCTGCAGGGTCAGTGTCTGTCCGTCGCCGTCGCTTTGCAGCAACAGTTGGCTGCCGCCCAAGCTCGGCCCCTGCCCTTGCGTCGGCGCCGGCATCTGACCGGTCAAATCGCCCTCCAGCCGCCGGAAGGCGCGCGCGGCGTCCACCCATTGCTCACTGGTCTGCATCAGCCGTTCGCGCGAGATCAGCAAGGAGCCGAACGCCTTGTAGCCGAGCACCGACAAGATGGCGAGCAAGCTCATCGCCACCAAAATCTCGATCAAGGTCATGCCGCCCTGCCGGCCGTCCCTCACGACCCGCCTCCAACATTCATGCGCAGGTAGCCGGTCATCTCGGCCAGCACATAACGGCCATCGCCCTGGGCCAACACCCGCACCACCACCTTGCGGAAATTGGGGTTGGGCGTCTGGCTGATCACGCGCTGCCAGCGCCAGCGCGCGCCGTCGTCGTCCAATTCTCCAGCCTGCTCGCCCACATCCGGCCATTCGCGGCGCGCCTGCATCAGCGCGATCATGTTCTGCGCCTCCCAGGCCGCCTGCATCCGGCGCTTCATGCCTTCGCCGTTGTCGGCGGCCAGACCGGTGGCTCGCAACAACGCGCCCAAGGCCACCGCGATGATGGCCAGCGCCACCAGCACTTCAAACAAGGTAAAGCCGCGCTCGCGCTTCATGAGCCTTCGTCCACCCGGCTGCGTCCCAACGGCGATAGGGTCACGGCCAAGCTGCGCGTCTCGGTCTTGATCTGCAAAGCCAGCGCGTTGGCGCGCCCGTCCTGCCACAAGAGCAGCGGCCGCCCCGCCGGCCAGGGTTGGCCGTCCAGCAACAGCGCGCCGCCGTGCACACCTTCCGGCCACAGCCGGTCGGCCAGCAATTCGTCGTTGGCGCCGCCCCAGTCCCCGTTGTCGCCGCGACGACGGAAACCATAACCCTTGGCGTCCCACATCAGGGCCAGCGGATCCCCCATTTCGGCGGCGTCCGCCGCCTGCTCCAGCACCCGCGCCAATCGGTAGGCCTCATCCGAAGCCTGACGATGGGTATCCGGCCGCATGCTGAGCGTCACCGTGGTGGCCAGCACGCCGATGATCAGCATCACCACCATCACCTCAATCAGGGTGAAGCCGCGCGCCGGAAGGGAGGAGCTCATCAACGGCTCCGGCCTTACTTGACCGCGTCCCAGTTGCCGATGTCGGCGTCCACGCCCTCGCCGCCCGGCTCGCCGTCGGCGCCGAAGCTCCAGATGTCGATCTCGCCGTGCGTGCCGGGGTTGGCGTACTGGTAGGGATTGCCCCACGGGTCCTTGGGCAGACGCTCCAGATAGCCGCCCGGCTTCCAGTTTTTCGGCTCCGGCGCCGAAGTCGGCTTTTGCACCAGCGCCTGCAGGCCTTGCTCGCTGCTGGGGTAGCGGCCGTTGTCCAGACGATACAATTTCAGGGCCTGGCTCAGCGCGCCCAAGTCCTGCTTGGCGGCGACGGCGCGCGCCTCGTCCGGACGGCTCATCACCTTGGGCACCACCAACGCCGCGAGTACGCCGAGAATCACGATCACCACCATGATTTCGATCAGGGTGAAGCCTCGCTGGGCCGCTTTGGAAAGGTGTCGCATATCTACTCCTACTACCGAGGTTTCAAAGGGTCAAAACAGGGAGGGGCCTTCGCCGGACAATTCCCAGACGCCGGCGGGTCCGGCATTGGCCGGCTTGAGCTGGCCCAGCTTTCTCAGCTCGCTCGCCGCCCAGCTCATATCGTATTGCCAGGTGTAGAACAACTCGGTGCCTTCCAGCTCGCGCCCGCGCGCCTGCCAGATGTGCTTGGCCACCGTCAGCCGGTCCGCCTTGCCGCCATGCGCGGCCAGCGCTTCCAACACCCATTGCTGTAAAACTGCCTTGTGAGACATTGCCGTGCTTCTTTCCGCAAAAATCAATGCACCATCTGGTTCATGTCGATGATGGGCATCATGATGGCCAGCACGATCAACAAGACCATGCCGCCCATGAACAGGATCAGCAGCGGCTCCATCAGGGTGGTGAAGGTGGCGAGTTTGCGCTCCACCTCCTGCTCCTGCTGCTGAGCGGCACGGTCCAGCATATGGGCCAGCGTACCGCTGGATTCGCCGCTGCCTATCAGATGGATCAGCACCGGCGGGAATTGACGGGTGGCGTGCAGCGCACGCGACAGCGCCACGCCTTCTCTCACTTTGGCCATCGCCTCGCTGACCGCGTCCTGCATCGGCAGCAAGGTCATCAGGCCGCGCGCGGTTTCTAGCGCGGTCAGCAGCGGCACGCCGCTGCCCACCAGAATGGACAGCGTGCTGGCCATGCGCGCGGTGTTGAGCGCGCGCAGCAGACGGCCGAACACCGGCAGCTTCAACAGCCTGGCGTGGAAGCGCCGCTTCAGCGCCGGCGCGCGCAAGGCGCGCACCGTCAGAAAGAGCGCGGCGACAATGCCCGCCAGCAGCGCAACGCCCCACTGCCGCAGAAAATCGCTGGCGGCCACCAGCGCCCGAGTCAGGAAAGGCAAGGTCTGCTTGGTCTGCGCGAACACGCTGACCACTTGCGGCACCACATAGCTCATCAAGCCGGCCACCACCAGAATGGCCACCACGGTGACCACGGCGGGATAGGCCATCGCCAACATCACTTTTTGCTGGGTGTTCTGGCGCTTGTCCAAGTATTCGGCCAAGCGCGCCATCACCGTGTCGAGATGACCGGATTGCTCCCCGGCCTGCACCAGTGAACGATACAAGGGGAAGAACACGCCCGGCGCGGCTGACAGCGCCTGGGCGAAGCTCTTGCCTTCCAGAATGTCGCTGCGCAAAGCGGCCAGCACGGTGCGGCTGCGCGGGTGCTCGCACTGCTCGGTCACCGCGGTCAGCGCTTTTTCCAACGGCAGGCCGGCGTTGAGCAGGGTGGACAGCTGTTCCGTGATCATCACCAGTTCGGCGCGCGGCAAGCCGCGGCGCAGAGCGGAACTGCCGGCGTCCCCGTTCTTGGCGCTGACGCTTTCCACCTCCAGCGGCAGCAGGCCGCGCTCGCGAAGCTGGCTGCGCGCTGCGCGCGCGGAGTCCGCCTCCAGCAAGCCCTTTTGCTCCTTGCCGGCGGGGTCGAAAGCGGTAAAGCGGAAGGCGGCCATCAGTTCCTCGTCACCCGCATGATTTCTTCCAGCGAGGTTTCGCCGGCCTTGACCCAACGCAGGCCATCGTCGCGCAGCGAGCGCATGCCGTGGCGGGCGGCGTAGTCGCGCATTTTCTGCTCGGAAGCGCGATCATGGATCAAGCGCTGCAACTGATCGTCGACCAAGAGCAGTTCATAGACGCCGTAGCGCCCCTTGTAGCCGGAATGGCCACAGCTTGGACACCCCGCAGGCCGGTAATGCGGCGTGTCCTCCGAACCTTCCAGCGGCACCGGATGCGGCGCCTTGCAGTGCGGGCACAGCCGGCGCACCAGCCGTTGCGCCATCACGCCCAGCAGGCTGGACGCCAAAAGGAAGGGCTCAACGCCCATGTCCACCAGCCGCGTCACCGCCGAGGCCGCGTCGTTGGTATGTAGCGTGGCCAACACCAGGTGACCGGTCAGCGAGGCCTGCACCGCGATCTGCGCGGTTTCCAGATCGCGAATCTCCCCTATCATCACCACGTCCGGATCCTGGCGCAGAATCGCGCGCAGCGCCTTGGCGAAACTCATGTCGATGCGCGGGTTGACCTGGGTCTGGCCGACGCCGTCCAGGTGGTACTCCACCGGGTCCTCCACCGTCATGATGTTGGTGTGGCGCGCGTCCAGCCGCGACAAAGCCGCGTACAGCGTGGTGGTCTTGCCCGAACCGGTGGGGCCGGTGACCAGCAGGATGCCGTGAGGCTGGCGGATCACCTTGTCCACCGCCTGCAAGGTGTCCGCCGCCATGCCCAGCGTGGCCAGATCCAGGCGGGCGTTTTCCTTGTCCAGCAGACGCAGCACCACGCGCTCGCCGTGACTGGTGGGCAGCGTGGATACCCGCACGTCCACCGGGCGGCCGCCCAGGCGCAGCGAGATGCGGCCATCCTGCGGAATGCGTTTTTCGGCGATATCGAGGTTGGCCATGATCTTGATCCGCGACACCATGGCCGCATGCAGCGCGCGGTGCGGGCTGACCACGTCGCGCAGCGAGCCGTCCAGGCGGAAACGCACCACCGAGCGGTCTTCGAAAGCCTCGATATGGATGTCCGAGGCGCCGTCGCGCAGCGCCTGGGTCAGCAAGGCGTTGATCATGCGGATGATGGGCGCGTCGCCCTCGCTTTCCAGCAGATCCTCCACCGTCGGCAAGGACTCCACCATCTGGGTCAGGTCCAAATCCTGACCGATGTCGTCCACCACCTCGGCCGCCGCGCCGTCGCGGTTGGCGTAATGCTCGGACAGCCGCTTGTCGAACAAGGCGGCCTCCAGCGTCTCCACGCTGGCCAGCCCCTGGCCGTGCAGGCGCAACACTTCGGCCCAGGCCTCGGGCCGGCTGTCTTCGCGCAGCAGCAGATGCCGGCCGCTTTCCCCGTCCAGCAGGATGACGCCGTTGGCGCGCGCGAACGGAAAGCCCAGCGCCGGCGACAGCTTGGGCTTGTTCATTTTGGCTGCGCTTTCAGGCTCTGTTCCAGCGTCGAGCGGATGCCACTCTCCGGCAGGGACTTCAGCGCCGAATCCAGGTTCATCTGCAGTTTTTCCTTCTCCGCCTTTCGGCCTTCGCCAATGATGTAGTTGTAGCGATCGGTGGCGATGGAACGCGCGCCCAGATCGTCACGGACGATGGTGGGCTTGATGAAAATCATCAGATTGGTCTTTTCGCGCTTCTTGTTGCTGTAGCGGAACAAGGCGCCCAGCCATGGAATGTCGCCCAGCAGCGGCACCTTGCTTTCATTGTCGCTGACCGCTTCCTGCAGCAAGCCGCCGATGGCGATGATGCCGCCGTCGTCGACGTTGGCGATGGTTTCTATCATCCGCTTGTTGGTGGTAGGACCCTGCGGGTTTTTATCGGTGCCCGGCACGATGGTGGACGCTTCCTGCAAAATCTTCATGCGGATGGAGCCGCCTTCGGAAATCTGAGGCGTGATTTCCAGATTGAAACCAATGGTCTTGCGGTCATAGGTCTGGAAGGGGTTGACCGAGCCATTGCTATTGCTGCCGGTATTGCTGTATTGGCCGGTCAGGATAGGCACTTCCTGACCAATCTGGATCTTGGCCTTCTCATTGTCCATCGCCATCAGGGATGGGCTGGACACGATGTTGCCGCCCATTTCCGTCTCCATCGCCCGAGCCAGCGCGCCCATATTCAACACAGTACCGATGCCAGGAATGTTGACGGTGCCCTTGACCCAGCCGATGTTGAGGCCGGCGGAGCCGGCCAGAGCGCCGAGAGGCGTGGCGGCGGCACCGGTACCGCCGGCCAGCGCCCCGCCGGACAGGCCGATGATTCCCGGATTGGAGGTACCGGGGAAGTTGGTTCCGCCGAAAACCCCGGCGCCGTTGCCGTTGAGCGCGCCCAGCGCCTGCCACTGCACGCCCAGCTCCATCACCCGCTGCGCGGCCACTTCCACCACCAGCGCCTCCACCATCACTTGCGCTCGGCGCTTGTCCAAGAGGTCAATGACATTGCGCAGATTCTGGTACATGGAATCCGGCACATTCAGAATCAGCGCGTTGTTGGTGGGGTCGGCCTGGATCATGGAACCGCCGCCTCCGGCCCCGCCGCCGCTACCGCTGCTGGACGCGCTGTCGCCTCCCACCGGACTGGCCGCCTGAGCGGCGCTGGCGGAGCCGCTGGACGAGGACGCGGAACCGCTGCCCGAACCGCTCTGATTCAACAGGCTGGAGCTGGAGCCGCCATTGGTACTCACCGCGGTGCGGCCCTGCAAGGGGCCGGCGTCGCCGGTCATCAGCGCGCGCAGCGTCTGCGCCACTTTGCCGGCCTCTGCGTTTTTCAGGTAGACCACGCGCACATTGGCGCCGGCCTGACTGGGCTGATCCAGGAGCTTTAACAGGCTTTTGATCTTGCCGATCTTGCCCGGGGTGTCAGCGCGCACCATCAGCACATTGGCGCGCGCGTCCGGGATGATGGTGGTCTTGCCGCCGTCGGCGCCGGCGCCGCTGTCCTGCAACAGCTTGTTCAGGCTGCCGGCCAACTCCACCGCGGAGCCGAACAGCACCGGCACCACCACGGTATCGCCCGAGGCCGCGCTTTCGATCGAGTCGATAATGGACTCGATGCGCTGGATATTGTCCGCGTAGTCGGTGACGATCAGCGCGTTGGACTGCGGGTAGGCTGCAATCGTGTTGTTGGGCGACACGATGGGACGGATCACCGGCACCAGCTGATTCGCATTGCCGTATTTGAGCGTGAACACCTTGGTGATCAATCGATCGCCGTCGCCGCGCGGAATGTTCTTGCTGGCCTTGGCGTGCAACTTGGCGTCGGCCTCCGGCACGATCTTGACCACGCCGCCGCCCTCCACCGCTGAGAAGCCCTGCAAACGCAAGGAAGACAACAGGATCTGATAGGACAAGGCGCGCGGCACCGGCTTGCTGGACACGATGTTGACCGTGCCCTTCACTCGCGGGTCGATGATGAAGTTCTTGCCGGTGATCTCGCCTATCGCCTTGACCACGGTTTCGATGTCGGCGTTGACGAAGTTGAGCATCACTCCATCGTTCTGCGGGGTGGCGGCCAATGCGGCGTTGCAACCGTAGACCAGGGCCAGGATGGCGACGAGTTTGTGGATACGCATATTCAGTCTTCTTATTGGCGAACCATGCTGGCGGAATCCAGCCCAGGTTGCGGCGGGGTTTCAGGATTCACAGGGACCACGGCGGGGGGAGAAACGGGGGCCTGGGAAGGAGGAGAAATCGGCGGCGGCATCGTCGGCGGGATATTGCCGCCAACCACGGCCCCCGCGCCGGGCACGCGCTCAACCAAGGGCACAAACTGCTCGCTGCCGCCGGAACGCATCAACACGCCGGAGGCGGTGATCTGAGCCAGCTCCCAGCCATCCGGCGTCGTTTTGCCCAGCAACAAGGCCACCGAACGGCCATTGTCGTCTATCACCGCGAAGCCGGGCGCGCCGGAAGCCTGCGGAGCGTACACGCCGATTAGCTTGACCGGCGGCAAAGCCGCGGCCTGTTGCGCCACCGGCTCGCCAAACCAGTGCGCCATCGCCACATTGGCGGCAGCGGACTGCGGCGCCGGCTCGCTTAAGCCTCGCCACTGCTTGGCGGCGGGGCCCAGCAACGGCGCGGCGACCGTACCCAGCCACACGGCGGCGCCGGCCAGCGCCAGCCAAGGCAAAGCGGCGACCAGACGTCCCAGCATCGCGGCCGACGGCAACAATCGCTTCCCCTTTTCACTCCAATGGACCACTTGCTTCATTGCATCCTGGCTTCTGTATTCATTCTTGAAATCTAAGCGCGGACCTTGCGGCCAGACTCAAGCAAACGCTCGCGTCTTGGTGGAATCGGCGAGGGTCTGGCTCAAGCATGGCTGTGAGTCATGCAGCGGATTATTTGCACGCCATCAGGATACGGTCAATCCAAAAAAAGACCGAATTGCATAGCCCGGCAATATTCAGGCGAATATCAGCGCGCCATGCGATTAATTCTTCTATTAAGGACTATTTTTTCGCCCGATTTCGCACACTGCCCGTAGCTAGGGGCGGAACAAACACTATGCGGCAAAATATTTTTAATGACAAACGGTTTTTGATATTGCAGCACAGCATCTCGCAACAAGGTCTTTTTCATTATCTCAAAGGCCGATTACAAACTCATGCAAGAATCGCTCTTGCATCGGCCAGGCAACAAAAAACGCCGCGGAACCCGCGGCGTCTTCTTGGCCTTTCTCCCCGCCTCAGAACCAGGCTTCGTCCATCTCCAGCACGCTGTCCGCGCCTTCCACGATCGCGGCCGCCAAACCGCCCGCCTGCGGCAGCAAGTGCTCGCCGTAGAAACGCGCAGTGGCCAGCTTGGCTTTGAAGAAGTTGTGATCCACATCGGCCTCGCCCAGCTTGGCCTGGGCGATCAGCGCCGCGCGCGACATCTGCCAGCCGCCCAGGGTAATGCCCATCAGCTTGAGGAAGGGCACCGATCCGGCCGCCGCACGTTGCGGTTGCCCCGCGAAGGTGGCCAGGATGAAATCGACGCTGCGGCGCGCCTGCTTGACCGCCTCATCCAGATTGTCCGCCAGGCTGGTCAAGCCCGCCGCGCGCAGCTTGACCGCGCAACCGGCCGCCTCTTCCAGCAAGGCGCGGGCAGTGACGCCGCTCTCGCCGGCGGTCTTGCGGCCAATCAAGTCCAGCGCCTGAATGCCGGTGGTGCCTTCGTAGATGGCGGTGATGCGCGCGTCGCGGTAGTACTGCGCAACCCCGGTTTCCTCGATATATCCCATGCCGCCGTGCACCTGCAGCGCCAGACTGGTGATTTCATTAGCCTGCTCGGTGTTCCAGCCCTTGACGATAGGGATCAGGAAATTGGCCAGCGCCTGATTGCGCGCTTTTTCGCTCGCCACCGGATGACGCGCGGCGCGGTCCAGCGCCGCCGCGGTATACAGGGCCAGCGCGCGCTGCGCTTCCACTTGGGCGCGCATGGTCAGCAGCATGCGGCGCACATCCGGGTGCTGAATAATGGCCACGCCGGTCGGATCGGGCGAGCCCACGGCACGGCTCTGCACCCGATCGCGCGCGTACTCCACCGCCTTCTGGTAGGCGCGTTCCGATACCGCCAGACCTTCGATGCCCACGCCCAGGCGTGCGTGGTTCATCATGGTGAACATATAGTTCAGGCCCTTGTTGGCCTCGCCAACCAGATAACCGACCGCGCCGCCCTGATCTCCAAAGCTCATCACGGCGGTGGGGCTGCCGTGGATGCCCAGCTTGTGCTCCAGCGATACGCAACGCACGTCGTTGCGTGCGCCCAGGCTACCGTCTGCATTGACCAGGAATTTGGGCACGATGAACAAGGAGATGCCCTTCACCCCGGCCGGCGCGTCCGGCAAGCGGGCCAACACCAGATGGACGATGTTGTCCGCCATATCGTGCTCGCCCCAGGTGATGAAGATTTTCTGGCCGCTGATGCGATAGCTGCCGTCGGCCTGCGGCATTGCCTTGCTGCGCACCTGAGCCAGATCTGAGCCGGCTTGCGGCTCGGTCAAATTCATGGTGCCGGTCCAGGCGCCGCTGGACATCGGCGGCAGATAGACGCTCTTGAGTTCGTCCGATGCGTGATGGTGAATGGCTTCGATCGCCCCCAAGGTCAGCAGCGGCGCCAGCGAGAAGGCCAGATTGGCGGAACACCACATTTCCTCCGCCGCGGTGGCCACCAGGGCCGGCATGCCCTGACCACCGTAGGCCTCCGGCGCGCGCAGGCCCACCCAGCCGGACTCGACGTATTGCTGCCAGGCGTCTTTGAAGCCCGGTGCGGCGCTGACTTCGCCGTCGCGCCATTTCGCGCCCTGATCGCCTTGCTTGTTGATGGGAGCCAATACGCCCTCGGCAAACTTGGCGCCCTCTTCCAAAATGGCGTCCACCAGTTCCACCGAGCACTCGCCATAGCCCGGCAGGCCGCAAATGGCCGGAAGCTCGGCCAACTCGTTAAGCGCGAATTGGATGTCCTTGATCGGTGCTTGATAAATCATCGCCTTCTCCTCGTGTTTGGATGGCTGGGATGGCCTCCGCAGCCGGCAATCGGTTTCTATTCGCAGACATGAAAAAGCCGGCAAGCGCCGCACGGGTCCGGCCCGCATCGGGCCGATGACTGCGCGCGGGCGTTGCCGGCTGAATATTCTTGTTCCGGCGGCCATGCGGCGCGCCGAACCCCATCCACGCCGGCGAGAGGCTCGCGGCGCGGACGCGGGATTATTTGGACAACTCGGCCATCAACTCCGGAACAACAGTGAACAGATCGCCGACGATGCCGTAATCCGCCACTTGGAAGATAGGCGCTTCCTCGTCCTTGTTGATGGCGACGATCACCTTGGAATCCTTCATGCCGGCCAGGTGCTGGATGGCGCCGGAAATGCCGACTGCGAAGTACAGCTGCGGTGCCACGACCTTGCCCGTCTGACCCACTTGGTAGTCGTTTGGCGCGTAGCCGGCGTCCACCGCGGCGCGGGAAGCGCCAACGGCGGCGGAGAGCTTGTCCGCCAGCGGATCGATCACCGCCTTGAACTGCTCCTCCGAACCCAAGGCGCGGCCGCCGGAAACGATGACCTTGGCCGAGCCCAGTTCCGGACGATCGGACTTGGTCAGTTCCTGACCCACAAAGCTGGACAGCTGCGCGTCGGCGGCAGCGGCCACGGCTTCCACCGCGGCGGAGCCGCCCTGGCCCGCCGCGTCGAAGGCGGTGGTGCGCACGGTGATGACCTTGATCGGGTCTGCGGACTGCACGGTGGCCAGCACGTTGCCGGCGTAGATGGGCCGCACGAAGGTATCGGCGGACTCAATGGCGACGATCTCGGAGATCTGCGCCACGTCCAGCAGCGCGGCTACGCGCGGCAGCAGATTTTTGCCGAAGGAAGACGCCGGCGCCAGCACGTGGCTGTAGCTCGTGGCCAGGCCGGACACCAGCACGCCCAGGTTCTCGGCCAGGCCGTGCGCGTAGTGCGCGGCATCGGCCAGCAGCACTTTGGCGACGCCCGCCACGCTCTTGGCGGCTTCTGCTGCTGCGGCGGCGTTGTGGCCGGCCACCAGCAGGTGCACTTCGC
The DNA here is from genome assembly GCF_015291765.1 of Chromobacterium sp. Rain0013. Lineage (NCBI taxonomy): Bacteria > Pseudomonadati > Pseudomonadota > Betaproteobacteria > Neisseriales > Chromobacteriaceae > Chromobacterium > Chromobacterium sp. Rain0013. The sequence continues at coordinate 1,441,390 of NZ_CP031514.1, read as the reverse complement.
CCAGCTTGGCGGCGGCGGTAATGGTGTTCAGGGTGCCTGCTTTCAGGCTCTGGTTGTCGTGTTCAGCGATAACGAGAATGGCCATGGCTTACAGCACCTTTGCTTCGGTTTTCAGTTTGGCGACCAGCTCGGCGGCGTTGGCCACCTTGATGCCGGCGCTGCGCTTGGAAGGCTCCGCCACCTTCAACGTCTTCAGACGGGGAGCGGCGTCCACGCCCAGCTCCGCCGGCGTGGTCTTGTCCAGCGGTTTTTTCTTGGCCGCCATGATGTTGGGCAGCTTGATGAAACGCGGCTCGTTCAAGCGCAGGTCGGAAGTGACCACCGCAGGAAGGCGCAGCTTGACGGTTTCCAAACCGCCGTCGATCTCGCGGGTCACGTCCACGGTCTCCGCCGACAGTTCCACCTTGGAGGCGAAAGCGCCCTGGCCCCAGCCCAGCAGCGCGGACACCATCTGACCGGTTTGGTTGGCGTCGTCGTCAATCGCCTGCTTGCCCACGATCAAGAGCTGCGGCTGTTCTTTTTCCGCCACGGCTTTCAGCAATTTGGCCACCGCCAGCGGCTGCAGCTCCACGTCGGTTTCCACCAGGATGGCGCGATCCGCGCCCATCGCCAGCGCGGTGCGCAGCGTCTCCTCGCATTGCTTCACGCCCAGCGACACCGCCACGATTTCACTGACCTTGCCGGCTTCTTTGAGGCGCACCGCCTCTTCCACCGCGATTTCGTCAAACGGGTTCATCGACATCTTGACGTTGGCGATATCCACGTCAGTGCCGTCGGCCTTGACCCGAACCTTCACGTTGTAATCCACAACGCGTTTCACAGCGACTAGAACTTTCATATTCCTCCAACAAACCTCTGGACATCTCTCAAAAGAAACCTGGAGCGGCTTATAGCCGCCGCCGCGCCGCCAAGCGCGGCCGTTTCAGAAATGCCGCCGTCTGGATTGATCGAACGCGGAAGCAGCAATTGCCGAAGCAAGCCTGATTATGCCCCAAGGACAAATTCAAACGAGCGTTTGGTTGATTTGTATTGCATACAGCGTGGCAAAAACGCAACTTATCGCCGATAGTACGTGATTTCTCGGTAATTTGCATTTCGGCCAAAAGCTGTCACAATGCACCACAGCATTTTATCGTCATATCAAGTCAGGAGCGGTCATGACTGTTTGGTTTGAAGATCTTCAGCTCGGCGATTTCGCCGAATTCAGCAAGACCATCACCGAAGCCGACGTGCTGATGTTCGCCGCCGTATCCGGCGACAACAACCCGGTGCACATCAATCAGGAATACGCGGAACAAACGCCGTTCGAGACACGCATCGCGCACGGCATGCTGACCGCCAGCCTGATCTCCACCGTAGTGGGCACCCAATTGCCCGGCCACGGCACCATCTATCTATCGCAATCCACCCGTTTCAAAGCGCCGGTGCGCATCGGCGACACCGTGACCGCCCGCGCCACCGTGATAGAGCTGAACCCGGACAAACACTTCGTCAAATTAGCGACTCAATGCTCGGTCCGCGGCAAGGTGGTGCTGGAAGGCGAGTCCCTGGTCAAGGCGCCCAGCAAACCCTGAGCTTCAGACGATGACGCCGTGCCGGCCCAGCGCCCAGCGCACCGGCTCGGCCACCATTTCGTCGGGAAAATCCAAACGCGCCCGCAGCCCCGCCACCACTTCCGGCGTGGTGGGCGCGTTGCCCAGGCCCACCGCCAAGTTAGACAGCCACTTAAGGTAGCCGATGCGGTAAATCGGGCTGCCAGCCATCTTTTCCTTGAACTCGGCCTCGCTCCAAGCGAACAACTCTAGCAAGCTCACGTCGTCCAGACCATGACGCACCGCAAAATCCGTCTCACGGCTATCGACCGCGAAACGGTTCCACGGACAGAACAACTGACAATCGTCGCAACCGTAAACACGGTTGCCGATCAAGGGCCGCATCTCCTCCGGAATCGCCCGCTTCAATTCTATCGTCAGGTAGGAAATGCAGCGCCGCGCGTCCACGGTATAGGGCGCGACGATGGCCGCCGTGGGACAGACATCGATGCAGCGGGTGCAGCGGCCGCAATGACCGTCCTCCGCCTCGTCCTCCGGCAAGGGCAGATCGGTGAAGACCTCCCCCAGGAAAAACAAGGAGCCCTCGTTCTTGGTCAGCAGCAGAGTATGTTTGCCTCGCCAGCCCAATCCAGCCTGGGCCGCCAGCGCCACCTCCGCCACAGGAGCGCTATCGGTGAACACCCGGTAACCGAAATCGCCGATTTCCCGCTTGATCCGCTCCGCCAGCGCCTGCAGCCGGTTACGCAAGACCTTGTGATAATCGCGTCCCAGCGCGTAACGCGATAAATAGGCTTTGCCGCCGTCTGCCAGCACTTCGGCCGAAGCGCGGGCCTGCGGCCAGTAATGCATGCGCAGAGAAATAACGGACAGGGTGCCGGGCACCAGATCAGCCGGCTTGACCCGCAAGGAGCCGTGGCGAGCCATATAGTCCATCTCGCCGTGATAACCGGCGGCCAGCCAGGCGTTCAACTTCTGTTCCGCCTCCGGCGGCAGGCCGGCGCGACCGATTCTGGCGTCGGCGAAACCCAATTCGCGCGCCCAGGCTTTGATTTGGCGCGCCAATTCGGGATAATCCGTTTTTTGTAAAGAGTTTTCGGTCATGGCCATGGATGATACCAGCGTTCGCTGCGGCTACCTGGAAGATGAAACCGCCACTCTGGCGCTGGGCAAAGCCTTCGCCGAAGCGGCGCAAGCCGGCCTCGTCGTCTATCTATTAGGCGACCTGGGCGCAGGCAAGACCACGTTCACGCGCGGCCTGCTGACCGCGCTCGGCCATGCCGGCAAGGTCAAAAGCCCCACCTATACTCTGGTGGAGAGCTATTCTTTTCCTCACTATAGCGTGCACCATTTCGACCTGTACCGTTTCGCCGATCCCGAGGAATGGGAGGATGCCGGCTTCCGCGAATACTTCGGTCCGGACAGCCTGTGTCTGGTCGAATGGCCGGACAAGGCCGCGGACCTGCTGCCGCGCGCCGACATCGTGTTGGAACTAGCCGTGGCCGGAAATGGTCGCAATTATCGTTTACTTGCCCACTCAGAAACCGGACAGTCATGCCTGATTCGACTTTCGACCCCATCCGCCGCCGCTTGATCGGCGCCGCGGCCGCCACCTTCATGCTGTCGGTGAGCCGCGTCGGCTTCGCCTCCGGCAGCCAGGTTGTCGCCTTGCGCATATGGCCTGCGTCGACCTATACCCGCATCACGCTGGAAGCCAGCGAGGCCATTCAGTACAAGCAGTTCACCATCCCCAACCCCAACCGCTTGGTGATCGACCTGCAAGGCGTGCAGCTCAACAGCGTGCTGAAAGACATCGGCGGCCAGATTTCCGCCGCCGATCCCTATATCAAGACCGCCCGCGCCGGCCAGTTCGACCCGGAAACCGTGCGCCTGGTGCTGGAGTTGAAAGCCGACGTCAAGCCGCAAGCCTTCACCCTGGCGCCGGTGGCCGAATACAAACACCGGCTGGTGGTGGATCTTTACCCGGCCGGCGGCCAGCAAGACGATCCCCTGCTCGCCCTGCTGCAGGACTACAACAAGGGCAAGCTGGAACAGCCTGCACCGCAGATCAAGCCCAAGAAAAAAGACAGCAACCGCCCCATCATCGTGATGCTGGACCCGGGCCACGGCGGCGAAGACCCCGGCGCCGTCGGCCTGAACGGCACTCGCGAGAAAGACGTGGTGCTGCGCATCGGCAAACAGTTGAAACGGCTGGTCGACGCGGAAAGCAATATGAAGGCCTATATGACCCGCGAGGAGGACGTGTTCATCCCGCTGGGCGTGCGCGTGGCCAAGGCCCGCAAGCTGAACGCCGACCTCTTTGTGTCCATCCACGCAGATGCCGCGCCCAACCGCGCCGCGCGCGGATCCTCGGTGTTCGCGCTGTCGGAAAAAGGCGCTACCAGCGCCTTTGCCAAGGCACTGGCGCAAAGCCAGAACGACGCCGACCTGATCGGCGGGGTCAAGATTGGCAGCAAGGACAAATACCTGGCGCACACCCTGCTGGACCTGACCCAGACCGCCACCATCAACGACAGCCTGAAACTGGGCAAGACCGTGCTGGGGCATCTGGGCGGCCTCAACAAGCTGCACAAGAGCGCGGTGGAGCAAGCCGGCTTCGCGGTGCTGAAAGCGCCGGACATCCCATCCATCCTGGTGGAGACCGCCTTCATCTCCAACCCGGAAGAAGAACAGCGCCTGCTCAGCAGCGACTTCCAGCAGCAAATGGCCAATGCCATCTTCACCGGCATGAAGGGTTATTTTTCGCAAGGCGCGGCGCTGGCCGCCCGAGCCTGAGCCGCTCCCACCCCCAAACGAAACAGGTCCCTGATGGGACCTGTTTTTCATTGAGGTCGGGCGCTCACTCGCCGCGGCTCGCCTCGCTCGGCGACTCTTCCTGCGCCGGCACCCGGTAGCTTTCCGACGCCCACTCGCCCAAATCAATCAAACGGCAGCGCTTGCTGCAAAACGGACGGAACTGGCTTTGCGGCTCCCAGCGCACCGGAGCGCGACAAGTGGGACAGGCGACAACGCGAACAGAATCAGACATGGCTTCTCAAAACGGGGCAAAGACCAGCGCACGCCGGTCAGAACTTGCAATTGGTCAGGTGAAACTCGACATCCTGCTCGGTCTGCCGCGGCCGGGACTCCCCGGTCACCGCGCTGACAAAGCGGATATTGAGCGCATATTTATTGGCGGACAGCTCGGGCAGCAGTTCCAGGCCGCCGTCGTAGGCCACGCGGATCAGCTGCACCACCTTGCCGCCGGACATCTGCTGGAACACGCCTCGGCGCGCCACGTAATGATGGGTCTTGCCGCTATCGCGCAACAGGGTCAACAGAATGCCCGCCGCCTCGGCGGTGGGCATCAATGGCGACGCCCAGCGCTTGATATCCTGGCGCCGCACTTCAGCCGACTTCTGCTGCCACTGGTGATAGGACGGCAAATCGAACTGGCAGGTGCCGCCGGGAATGCCCGCGCGCTGCTTGATCGCCATCAGCCACTCGTTTTCACGCAAGTGTTGACCGAACTTGCCGGTCAGCGCCAGCAAACGGCTGGACGCGTGCTCAATGTCCTCCAGCACGCCCTCCAGGGTCTCCTCCGCCACCTGCGGATTCTCGCGCAGCGCTTCCAGCATCTGTTTCTGCCGCTCCAGCTCCTGCAGCAGATCCGCCTTCAAATCCGCGCGCGAGGCGGTTTCCATCAGCTCGAACAACACCAGCAGGGCCGCATGATGATCATACGGATGGTCCTTGCCGATGAAATACCCAAGACGTGCGTAGAGATGCTCCAGGCGGAGCAGGATGCGGGTTCGCTCGGTGACGGGAAACTCAAAACTGATCACGGCGCATCGGCCCTTCTGCTTGGCTCGCGAGAGCCCGGTTATGATCTATCGGCTAGGCTGGCAAGATAATAATCGTGTTTGGCGTCGACTTGAAGCCTCAATGCAGCCAAGCTGTCATTATTACAAATTATATCGTCGGCGCGTTCACGTCGCTGCGCTCGCGAACATTGCGCCGCCATGATCGCGCGCACGGCTTTTTCGTCCATGCCGTTGCGCCGCATCACCCGCTCTAGTTGCACCGACTCGTCGCAGTCCACCAGCAAGGTACGCGACAGCATCGGCAGATAATGCCCGGTTTCGAACAATAAGGGCACCACCAGCACGCAATACGGCCCGCGCGCAGCGGCCACCCCGGCTTCGCTCTGCCGTCGGATCAGCGGATGCAACACGCTCTCAAGCCGCTGCCGGCTGCTTGAGTCGGCGAACACCCGCTCGCGCATCCAGCCCCGATCCAAACCACCATCCGCTCGCACCGCCTCCGCGCCGAACTCCGCTACCAAGGCCGGCATCGCCGCGCCGCACGGGCCGGTCAACTCATGCGCGATGGCGTCGGTATCGATCACCGGCACACCCAATTCAGCGAAACGATCAGCCGCCGCGCTTTTGCCGGAACCAATGCCGCCGGTCAAACCCACGACTTTAATAGGCATGCAAATACCAATTCACAATGTCCTGCCCCCAGATCAAAGCAATCCAGCCGGCGGCCGCAAGATAAGGGCCAAACGGCAGCGGCTGACCGCGTCCGTGCTTGGACAGCAAAATCAAGATCACGCCCACCACTGCCCCCACCAGCGAAGACAGCAAAATCACCAAGGGCAGCAAAGTCCACCCCAACCACGCGCCCAAAGCGGCCAGCAGCTTGAAGTCGCCATAGCCCATGCCCTCCTTGCCGGTGGCCAGCTTGAAACCGTGAAACAGCAACCACAGGCACAGATAGCCCGCCATCGCGCCTATCACCGCGTCGGCCAGCGGCACGGTGCCGGTCAGCAAATTGAATAACAAGCCCCCCCACAGCAAGGGCAAAGTCAGGTTGTCCGGCAGCAGCTGCGTATCCGCGTCGATAAAAGTCAGGGCCAGCAGCACCGCGGTCAAACCCATATAGGCCGGCAGCTGTTCCGACCAGCCGAAACGCCAGGCCAGGAAAGCGAACAACAGCCCGGTCGACAGCTCCACGACCGGATAGCGCCAAGGGATCTTGGCTCGGCAACTGCCGCAGCGTCCGCTCAGCAATACAAAGCTCAACACCGGGATATTCTGCCACGGACGCACCGCGGCCCGGCATTGCGGGCAGTGCGAGGCAGGCCGCATTAAGTTGTAGGGCTCGGACGTCTCGTCCTCTTCCAACTGCAGACAATCAACGCAATTGCGCCGCCACTCGGCCTCCAGCATCTTGGGCAAGCGATGAATGATCACATTCAAAAAACTGCCAACCAACAAACCCAGCGCCAGCGCCGCGCCGGCGAAAGCCAGCGGGTACGAGCCGGCGATCCAGCGCCACTCCTCAATCATCCAACCACCTGCCCCATTTTGAAAATCGGCATATACATCGCAATGATCAAACCACCGATCAATACCCCCAGAATCACCATGATGGCCGGCTCCAGCAAACTGGACAGCGCGGCAACCGCATTGTCGACTTCTTCTTCGTAAAAATCCGCCACCTTGTCCAACATCTGGTCCAGCGAGCCGGACTCCTCCCCAATCGAGGTCATCTGCAGCACCATATTAGGGAACAAGTCGGTCCGCTGCATCGAATAGTTGAGGCTGGAACCGGTGCTGACATCGTTCTGAATCCGCTTGGTGGCATCCGCGTACACCTGGTTGCCGGAGGCGCCGCCCACCGAATCCAGCGCTTCCACTAGCGGCACCCCGGCGGCGAACAAGGTGGACAAGGTACGCGCCCAACGCGCGATAGTGGCCTTGCGGATGATATCGCCGATCACCGGCAGGCGCAGCAGGATGCGATCCATCTGCTCTTGCAACTTGGGCGTTCGCTTGAAGGCGTAGAGAAAGCCGAACAGGCTGCCGAAAATCACCCCGAAGATCAGCCACCAGTAATGGACAAAGCCATCCGACAACCAGATCACGAACAGCGTCGGCGCCGGCAAATTGGCGCCGAAACTAGAGAACAAATCCTTGAATGCCGGAATCACGTAAATCATGATTACGGCGGTAATGATGAAGGCAGTGCCGACAATGGCAGACGGGTAGATCAGGGCCGACTTGATCTTGCCCTTGATCGCCATCACTTTTTCCTTGTAAGTGGCCAGTTTGTCCAGCAAGGAGTCCAGCACGCCGCCGGTTTCGCCCGCGGCGATGATGTTGCAGAACAGCTTGTCAAAGTACAAGGGACGTTTGCGGAAGGACTCCGCCAGCGACAAGCCGGTTTCAACGTCGGCGCGCACCTCCAGCAGCATCTTGGTCACGGCTGGATTGTTGTGGCCCTTGGCCGCGATATCGAAAGCCTGCAATAAGGGCACCCCGGCGCGCATCATGGTCGCCAGTTGCCGGGTGAACAAGGTGATGTCCCGCTCGGTGATGCGTTTGCCGAAGCCTCCGCGCCGACGCTTGATCTTGACGACATTGATGCCCTGACGCCGCAGTTGAGTCTTGGCCACCGCCTCGGACTCCGCTCGCAGCTCCCCGCGTATCGCCTTACCCGCCTTGTCCTTGCCTTCCCATTCCCAGACAAAGCCCGGCGTCGCTTTTTTTGCTACCGTGACTGCCATTCCATGGCCTCTTTCTTATCCAAGCCGTTAAGTCAGCGTTCCGGCGGCCGCCGGAGGCGCAAAACCGCTCTTAGACCCTGTTCAAAGCCTCGCAAGCAAGAGCGACACAAGGCGAAAAGGGCTGAGAAAGCGGAGTGTACAAGTGGTACATGAGCATTTCGAAGCAATTTTCAACACCGCATCGCCGACGCGCGCAGGTCGTGAACAGGTTCTTACTCGTTAGTCACCGCTTCAATCTCCGTCAACGACGTCAACCCCGCCTTCACCTTCAGCAAACCGGCATGGCGCAAGTCCACCATGCCCTCCTTGCGCGCCAGGTCGGCGATATCGATGGCGGTACCGTTTTGCATGATCAAACGCGTCATCGCATCGGTAATCGGCATCACTTCGTAAATACCGGTACGGCCACGGTAGCCGGTGTTGCGACACTCCTCGCAACCCACCGGCGCATAGGGCTTCCAGCTTCCATCCAACTCCTCTTGCTTGAATCCCGCCCGCAGCAATGCCTCCTCCGGAATCTCCGCCGGTTTCTTGCAATGCGCGCACAAACGGCGCGCCAAACGTTGCGCCATGATCAGCAACACCGAGCTGGCGATGTTGAACGGCGCCACCCCCATATTCAGCATCCGGGTCAAAGTCGCCGGCGCGTTATTGGTGTGTAGAGTGGAAAACACCATATGGCCGGTCTGAGCCGCCTTGATCGCGATGTCCGCCGTTTCGAAATCCCGGATCTCACCCACCATGATCACGTCGGGATCCTGACGCAGGAAGGCCTTCAAGGCCGAAGCGAAGGTCAGCCCGGCACGCTCGTTGACGTTGACCTGATTGATGCCCGGCAAGTTGATTTCCACAGGGTCTTCGGCGGTGGCGATATTGATATCCGGCTTGTTCAACAGATTGAGGCAGGTGTACAAGGACACCGTTTTACCGCTACCGGTAGGTCCGGTGACCAGCACCATGCCGTAGGGCCGCGCAATCGCGTCCAGCAGTAGGCGTTTCTGCTCCGGTTCAAAGCCCAACTGCTCGATATCCAGATTCGCCGCCGACGAGTCCAGAATACGCATGACGATCTTCTCGCCGTACAAGGTGGGCAAGGTGCTGACCCGGAAGTCGATTGCCCGCGCCTTGGAGATGACCAGCTTCATCCGGCCATCCTGCGGCACTCGCTTCTCCGAAATATCCAGTTTGGAAATCACCTTGATCCGGGAGGCGATTTTTTCCTTCAATACCAGGGGCGGCTGCGAAATCTCCTTCAACACCCCGTCTACCCGGTAGCGGATGCGATAAAACTTCTCATAGGGCTCGAAATGAATATCCGACGCGCCGCCATTGATCGCATCCAACAACACCTTATGGATGAACTTGACCACAGGCGCATCATCGACATCCGGCTGTGGGCCGGCATCGGTCGGCGCATCCGGATCGGCGAATTCAAGATCGCCAAAATCCTCGTTCTCCAAGGCCTTGATCGCGGCGGTGGCATCCTCGCTGTACTTGCCGAGCATCTTGCCCAGCTTATCATCCTCCACCACCACGATTTCCACCGTCATCCCAGTCTTGAAGGTGATGGCGTGATAGGCGGAGGTCTGGGTGGGATCGGAAGTGCCTACATACAGCTTGTTGCCACGCTTGAGCAGGGGCAGTAAGCGCCGGCTGGCGACCAACTCGTCATCAACCACGCCCTTGGGCAACTGATCAAGATCAATGGCCGACATGTCCAGCAAGGGGTAACCAAAGGTCTTGGACGCGAACATCGCCACATCCTGCGCCGTCATCTTCTTGCTCTGAATCAGCTGCTCGACAAAGCTGATGTGCGATGCCTGAGACTGGCGCAGGATTGCGTCCGCATCCTGCTGCAACAGCATATTGTTTTGCACCAAGGCCCGACCCAAGCCGGAAATGCCAGCCGAAGCTTCCATACGCTTGCAACTCACCAGTGAACAGATTAGACAACACCGCGCGGCGCTCCTGAGTCAGAGCTCGCCACCTTGAAGACCACCGCACTACCGTTACAACATTATATGCAAAATGCGGGGGCTACTTTGACTTAAATCCCGGCGTGGCCGGATTACGCCAAGCATCCACGCCAAAACAAAAAGGACTGCCGAAGCAGTCCTTTCAAGCTCAAACTCAAATGTACTTAGAAGCGGTGCACCAAGCCCACGCCGAAGGAGTTTTCCTTGTCCAAAGCGCCGTCTTTCCACTTCACGTGACCGTAAGAAGTGTAAACCTCGGTACGCTTGGACAAAGCGTAGTCCAGAGCCAATACGAACTGGTCGTAACCAGAGTTCGAGAAGTTATTGCCACCCACGCTTACGTCATAGCCTTTGACATAGGAGAAATACGGAGTCAGCGACCCGAAGGTATAACCCAAAGTCAAAGCTGCTTCCTTAGTTTTGATTTTCTGGGTGGTATCGAAGGTAGCCGCGGTTATTTGTGCATTGGCGGTCTTGGCATAAGCATTCAAGGCGTTGATATTGTAAACCACCCCAGCATCATCCTTGAACGTCGTTACACCTCCAGTCGTACTGGTCGCCAGATAACCTTCAATCTGTTGATAGCCCAAGGCGACATACAGATTATTGGCGTTGTAGCCCGCTTCCAAACGATGCCAGTTTTTGACACCACCGCGCTTGTCTGCGTCGCCCCAGTTTTCGTAGTTATACTTGCCAAAGAAGCCGGAGTTCTCATAACTCAGGCCCAGGTTCCAAGTCTGGTTATTGGTGCGTGAACCATTTGGGGCAGCGGTACGGCTTTCATCGGCACCGTACAGGAAGGCAAAGCTGAAGCCGTTCCAGTTCGGGCTATCATAGCGCACCGCGTTGTTTTGACGGCCGTCCAGACGGGTAAACATACCCAAACCACCAACGCTCTGGTTGCTGTAGTAGCCTGGATCCACTTGCTCCATCATGTCGTTGGCATAGTTGGACAGACGACCCAAGCGAATCTTACCCCAACTGTCGCCAGCCAAGCCGATGAAACTGTCGCGCGTCGCGAAAGTATCGCCACTATTGGAGGCCCCATCGATATGCACGCGGTTCTCGACCTGCCAGATGGCTTTCAAGCCGCTGCCCAAGTCTTCGTTGCCCTTGAAACCGATGCGGGAAGTCCAGTCGTTGATCTGAGAGGTACCCTGCGGTTTACCATTGGCATCAACACCAGCACTGGAGCTGTAAGTCTTGTTGTACTCGTAACCACCACGGATTTCACCGTAGATGGTGACGTCGGCCATCGCGGCGGCGGCCGGCATCAGGGCGGCGATTGCAAGAGCGATATGCGTCTTGTTCATTGCAGTTCCTTTCAAGTCAGTTGATGTTGTCCTGTTGATTTCGCTGTTCTAAAGCCAGAGAACCCGGACATTTATGTGCCACCGATATGCTTCGGTGATCGCTAGCCTCAATATAAGACCGACGTTGCGAAAAAACAAAAACAGCATGTACTTTCGACAAAAAATCACTCAAAAAAACAACACCATCATCACAAGGCATTGTTTTACATGAACCTGTCCCCTAAACACCGCAACCATTAAGATGCAATTATGCAACACAAGCGGTAACTTGGTGCAAAAAAGCAACAAACCATCAGGCATACAAATGGACCACACATTGTCAGACAATCAAACCGAAAAAAATCCCCCTGCCAGCAACGCCGTGCTTTACTGGCTCAGACGCGATTTGCGCCTGGAAGACAACCACGCCTTGCGGCAAGCGCTTGCCTCGGGGCTGCCGGTTCAATGCGTCTTTGTTTTCGATAGCAATATTCTCAACACACTCCCCCCCACCGATCGACGCCTCGGCTTCATCTGGCAGTCCTTGCGGGAGATTCAGGATACCCTGCGCGCGGCGGGCGGCGATCTGTGGTGCGAAACAGGACCGGCCGAGGACATTATCCCCAGGCTGGCAGCGCAGCTAGGTGCCGATGCCGTTTACGCGAACGAGGATTACGAGCCTTATGCGCGCCGGCGAGACACGATGGTTGCCCAAACCTTGGCGACGATGGGCAAGACTTTTCACGCCTACAAGGACCAGGTCATTTTCGCCCGGGACGAGCTGCTCACGGCCAGCGGAAAGCCATTCACCGTGTTTACGCCGTATTGCAATGCCTGGCTCAAGAAGCTGAGCCCACAGCACAGCCAAGCGCTGACGGTGCCACCGCTGACCGGCCGGCTACGCTCCCCAGCGGGTACGCCGGCCATGCCCAGCCTTGAAGAACTAGGATTTGCCCAGACCGAGCCTTGCTTGCTGGCAGCGGGCGCATCCGGTGCAAAAGAACTGTTTGCCGATTTTTGCCAGCAACGCATCCAACGCTACCATCAACAGAGAGACTATCCCGGCATAAAGGGCGTGTCCTACCTCTCCACCCACTTGCGTTTCGGCACCATCTCGATTCGCCAATTGGTGCAATTCGCCAGCTTCGACGGCGGCGAAGGCGCGATGTGCTGGCTGAAGGAGTTGATCTGGCGGGAGTTTTATCAGCAACTGCTGTGGCACTTCCCGGATGCGGCCACTCACAGCTTCAAGCCGCAATACCGCGACCTGCCCTTTCCCAATCGCTTGGACTGGTTGGAAAGCTGGCAGAAAGGACTAAGCGGTTATCCGCTGATTGATGCGGCCATGCGACAACTGAACCAAACCGGCTATATGCACAACCGGCTGCGCATGATCACCGCCAGCTTTCTGGTCAAGGATCTGCTGATTGACTGGCGCCTGGGAGAACGCTATTTCGCGGAGAAACTGCTGGATTTCGATCTGGCGTCGAACAACGGCGGCTGGCAATGGGCCGCTTCCACCGGCTGTGACGCACAGCCCTATTTCCGCATCTTCAACCCGGTCACTCAATCGCAGAAATTCGACCCGGATGGGCGCTTCATCCGCCGATACGTACCGGAGCTGGCGGCGCTAAACGATCAGGCGATTCACGCCCCCTGGCAAGCCAAGGCGCTGCCGGAAGGCTTCAAACTGGGCCGAGACTATCCGCTTCCCATCGTCGACCACGCCGAGCAGCGGCAGCTGGCGTTGGCACTCTTCGGCAAGCAATGAAAAACGCCCGCATAAGCGGGCGTTGTTTCCTGCAAACCGTTGCCAGACAAGCATCAGGACTTTTTCTTGGCCGCCGGCTTAGAAGCTTCTTTCTTGGCGCCGGTCACCGGCTTGGCAGCCGCTGCAGCCGGTTTGGCGGCGGCACCGGGCTTGGCCGCCGCTTTCGGAGCAGCGCTGGACGCTCCGCTGACCGCGATCTCGCTGCGCAGTTTTTCCAAGGTCTTGTCGCCGATCCCACTGACATTCTTCAGGTCGTCGACACTCTTGAACGCTCCGTGTTTGGCGCGGTATTCCACAATGGCCTTGGCCTTGACCGGGCCGATGCCGTTCAACGCCTCCAACTCCTGCTGGTTAGCGGTGTTGATATTGACGGCGGCAAAAGCGGTGCCGCAAATCAGCATCAGGGCGGCAAACAGGGCTAACAATTTTTTCATCATTGATCTCCTTGTGAGACAGGACTGAGCAACCTCAACCGCGTTGCAGGATCAATTCTATGACGACCTTGCTGCCAATGTAAGCCAGCGCCAAGGACAGGAAACCGGCCAAAGTCCAACGAATCGCCACCCGACCACGCCAGCCTTGTAACTTACGGCCGATCAACAAGCCGCCAAATAGCAGCCAGGACAACACGGCGAAAACGGTCTTGTGCGTCAGCGCCGCGGCGTGCCCCAGCACTTCCTCGGAAAACACCACCCCGGTCAACAAAGAAACCGTCAACAACAAAAAGCCCACGCCAATCACTTGGAACATCATTTTTTCAAGGGAAAGCAAAGGCGGCAATTGTCTAAGCAGCGGAGACGCCCGTTTATCATGCAGGGCCTTTTCCAAAAACAGCATCAAAATGGCGATCAGGGCGCCGATGGCGAACAGGCTATAGGCGAACAAGGACACCAGAATATGCAGCACAAAAGCCGGATTGCTCAGATCCTGAACCACGTGTTGGCCGGGAAACAGCAAGGCGAAGCCCAGCGCTGCCATCGCCAGCGGCATCATGAACAGCTGCAAACCTTCCACGCGATAGAAAAAACTGCAGGTCCAGTAAATCAGCAGCATGATCCACACCATGACCGACAGCGCGCGGCCCACGCCAAGAGACAGCAAAGGTCCCTGAGTCAGCGGCAACAGCACGGCAATCGCCTGCAGCAGCAGCAGCACGCCCAATAGGCTGTGTTCCAGCCGCGGCTTGCGCGGCCAGCAAGCCAAGCCGCGCCAGTTGGCGAAGTAATGCCAGGTGAAGACCCCGTAAGAGAGGATCAGCGCAATAGAAAGTATGAGCAGGAAGCTGGTCATGGCGGGTGTTTTATCAAAACCGGGTGCAGCCCGGCCGCTCGTGGTAAAATCAGTAGTTTGAGAGTCTACACCAACCGGCAAGCCGTTGGCAGAAGTAAGGACGCACCATGCTAGACAACCTGACCAGCCGCCTGTCCGGCGTGATGAAAAATCTGCGCGGCAATGCGCGCTTGACCGAGGCCAATATCCAGGACGCGATGCGAGAAGTGCGCATGGCCCTGCTGGAGGCCGACGTCGCCCTGCCCGTAGTCAAAACCTTTATCGCCCAGGTCAAGGAACGCGCCCTGGGCCAGGACGTGGCCGGCAGCCTGACTCCGGGCCAGGCCCTGGTGGGCGTGGTCAATGAAGAATTGACCAAATTGATGGGCGAGAAGAACGACGCCCTCAATCTGGCGGCCGTGCCCCCTGCCATCGTACTGATGGCCGGCCTGCAGGGCGCCGGTAAAACCACCACGGTGGGCAAACTCGCCAAGCTGCTGAAAGAGACCCAGAAGAAAAAAGTGCTGGTCGTCTCCGCCGACGTCTACCGTCCCGCCGCGATCGAACAGTTGAAACTGCTGGCCCAGCAGGTCGAAGTCGAATGGTTCCCCTCTTCCGGCGACCAGAATCCCGTCGACATCGCCCGCGCTGCGGTGGATCACGCCAAGCGCCATTTCTTCGATGTCCTGATGGTCGACACCGCCGGCCGCTTGGCCATCGACGAGGCGATGATGGCCGAGATCAAGGCGCTGCACGCGGCGCTGAATCCGGTGGAAACCCTGTTCGTCGTCGATGCGATGCAGGGCCAAGACGCGGTCAACACCGCCCAGGCTTTCAATGAAGCGCTGCCGCTGACTGGCGTCATCCTCACCAAGATGGACGGCGACTCGCGCGGCGGCGCGGCACTGTCGGTCCGCCACATCACCGGCAAGCCAATCAAATTCATCGGCGTCGGCGAAAAGGTGTCCGGCCTGGAACCCTTCCACCCGGACCGGATCGCCAGCCGCATTCTGGGCATGGGCGATGTGCTGTCGCTGATCGAGGAAGTGCAAAAAGGCATCGATCAGGACGAAGCCGCCGCCATGGCCAAGAAGTTGAAATCCGGCAAGGGTTTCGACCTTGAGGACTTCAAGGCCCAGATGCAGCAGATGAAGAAAATGGGCGGCATGAGCAATCTGCTGGAGAAAATGCCGGGGCAACTGGGCCAGATGGCCAAAGGCGTGCAGGGCGCGGAGGCGGAAAAAGCCATGCGCCGCATTGAAGGCATCATCAACTCGATGACGCCGCAAGAACGCCACAAACCAGAGTTGCTCAAAGCCAGCCGCAAGCGACGCATCGCCGCCGGCGCCGGCGTGACGGTGCAGGAAGTCAACAAACTGCTGAACCAGTTCGAGCAGACGCAGAAAATGATGAAGCAGTTCTCCTCCAAGGGAGGCATGATGAAAATGCTTCGCGGCATGAAGGGCATGATGCCCGGCATGTAAGCTGAAACGGGTGCCTGGCACCCGTTTTTCTTGATGTAAAAGGATTTCGATGTCGCTCGATGTTGCCGTTCTGACCGATTCGCGCCTGCTGCCGCCGGACAACCGCGACTGGTATCGCCGCCAGGTTCATCATGAGGACGGCTTGGTCCTGGCAGCGCTACAGCGCCAGGGTTTGCTTGTTCGTCGTCTGGCCTGGGACGACCCGGACATGGACTGGGCCGGCGCGCGCTGCGCGCTGTTCCGCACCACTTGGGATTACTTCGAGCGCCTGCCCGAGTTTTCCGACTGGCTGGCGCGCGCGGCCGGCCAAACGCGGCTATTCAACGAGATTGGGCTCATTCGCTGGAATCTGGACAAACACTACCTGGCCGAACTGCAACAAAACGCTGTTCATACGGTGGACACGCACTACATTGAGAAAGGCGCGCCGCAAACACTGCGCCAACTACTAGCGGAACGAGGCTGGAACGACGCCATCTTGAAGCCGGTCGTCTCCGGCGCCGCCCGGCACACCTATCGCGTCGCCCCGGCGAACGCTGAAACGCTGGAATGTGTGTATGCCGAGCTGATCCAACAAGAAGCCATGTTGCTGCAACCCATGCAACACAGCGTGTTGACTCAGGGGGAGCTGTCCCTGATCGTCATCGATGGTCATTTCAGCCACGCCATCCGCAAAACGCCTAAGTCCGGCGACTTCCGCGTGCAGGACGACCACGGCGGCCAGGTGCACCCGCATCAGGCCGACGCGCAAGAAATCGCCTTTGCAGAAGCCGCCGTGCAAGCAGTGCCTTTCGACGTGCTTTACGCGCGCGTCGACGTGATTCGCGACAACCATGGCCGCCTGGCGGTCATGGAGTTGGAAATGATCGAACCGGAGCTGTTTTTCCGCTTCCGGCCGCAAGCCGCGGAGGAGTTGGCCGCGGCGCTCGCGCGACGCCTGCGTTGAGCATTAAGGGATTTTGTACCGCAACCCGCCAGAACACCGGCAACCCACGTTTGGAACTACCCAGCATGAACCTGACCACGCTGACCGCCCTAAGCCCCCTGGATGGCCGCTACGCCGGCCAAGTCGAGGCCTTGCGCAATCTGTTTTCCGAGTACGGCCTGATGAAGTTCCGCATTAAAGTGGAGCTGGAATGGCTGAAGATGCTGGCCGCCGAGCCAGGCATCGAGGAAGTGCCTTCCTTCTCGGAAGCCACCATCCGTGAAATCGACGACGTGATCGCCAACTTCAACGTACAGCACGGCGAAGAGGTCAAAGCCATCGAGGCGCGGACCAATCACGACGTGAAAGCCATCGAGTACTGGCTGAAGGAACGTCTGTCCGGCAACCCGGAAGTCATGGCGGCCAGCGAGTTCATCCATTTCGCCTGCACCTCCGAAGACATCAACAACCTGTCGCACGCGCTGATGCTGAAAACCGCGCGCAACACCGTGGTGCTACCCACCATCGACGAAGTCATCCACAAGCTGCAAAAACTGTCGCATGAGCTGGCCGACACCGCGATGATGTGCCGTACCCACGGCCAGCCGGCGACACCGTCCACCATGGGCAAGGAACTGGCCAATACGGTCTACCGCCTGAAACGCCAACGCGAACAACTGGTACACCAGGAAATCCTCGGCAAGATCAACGGCGCGGTGGGCAACTACAACGCCCATCTGGTCGCTTACCCCGACATCGACTGGGAAAGCTTCTGCGGCCGCTTCGTCACCGGCCTGGGTCTGACCTTCAACCCTTACACCATCCAGATCGAGCCGCACGACTATATGGCCGAGCTGTATCAGGTTCTGGCGCGGGTCAACACCATCCTGGTCGACCTGAACCGCGATATCTGGGGCTATATCTCGCTGGGCTATTTCAAGCAGAAGGTGAAGAAGGACGAAGTCGGCAGCTCCACCATGCCGCACAAGGTCAACCCGATCGACTTCGAAAACGCCGAGGGCAATCTGGGCATGGCCAACGCCATCCTGGGCCACTTGGCGGAAAAACTGCCGGTATCGCGCTGGCAGCGCGACCTGACCGACTCCACGGTTCTGCGCAATATGGGCGTGGGCTTCGGCTACACCCTTCTTGGCCTCAAAGCCTGCCTGAAGGGCTTGAACAAGCTGGAAATCAATCCGCAGGCGATTGCCGCCGATCTGGACAACAGTTGGGAACTGTTGGCGGAGCCGGTGCAAACCGTAATGCGGCGCCACGGCGTGCCCAATCCGTACGAACAGCTGAAGGAATTGACGCGCGGCAAGGGCGGCATCACCCGTGAAACCTTGCATGCCTTCATCAAAAACCTGGAACTACCGGAAACGGAAAAAGCCCGCCTGCTGGAATTAACACCGGCCAGCTATATCGGCAAGGCATCGGAACTGGCCAAGCGCATTTAATCACGCCTGCTCGAGCAATAAAAAACCGCCGTTACCCGGCGGTTTTTTTAATTCAGCGGCCATTGATCGGACAGACCACTGGAAGGAAAACAAAAAACCCAGCTTTCAAAAGAAAGCTGGGTTTTTGAATTTGGTTGCGGGGGCAGGATTTGAACCTACGACCTTCGGGTTATGAGCCCGACGAGCTACCAGACTGCTCCACCCCGCGTCAGAGAGGTTGCATATTATACAAGCCACTCCTGGCTGTCAAGATATTTCTATCTTGAGCCAATTCAAACACTCCAATCCACCCAGCCCAACTGCCATGTGGCCAATATCACCAAGCCGAATACGATGCGATACCAGGCGAACGCATTGAAGTTGTGGCTGGACACATAGCGGATCAAACCACGCACCGCGAAGAAAGCGCTGATGAACGCCGCGATGAAACCAACGCCTATCACCGGCACATCTGCGGCGGTGAATTGGTGCCAATGCTTGTACACATCGTAGAACGTGGCCGCGAACATGGTAGGCACCGCCAGGAAAAAGGAAAACTCCGTCGCGACCTTGCGATCCAGGCCAAACAACATGCCGCCGATAATGGTGGAACCGGAGCGCGATGTGCCGGGCACCATGGCAAACACCTGAGCGATCCCCACTTTCAAGGCGTCTTGCCAGCTCATCGCATCCACGCTGTTCACCCGCGGCACGCGCTGCCTGCGCTCAACCAGCAGAATGATGATGCCGCCCACCACCAAGGCCAGCGCCACGGTCAGCGGGTTGAACAAATAGTGCTTGATCGCCTTGATCGCGAAGAAACCGATAACCGCCGCCGGCATAAAGGCCACCAACAAGTTGCTGATGAAGCGCAACGACTGGGCATCCCGCTGTAAAGCGCCCTGCGCCACGCTCAGAAAACGCTGGCGGTACTCCCAAACCACTGCCAGGATTGCTCCCAGCTGAATCACCACCTCAAACACGTCCGCATTGTTTTGAAAACCGATCAGGTCCCCCACCACAATCAAGTGCCCGGTGCTGGAAATCGGAAAAAACTCCGTCACCCCTTCGACGATGCCCAGCAATAAAGCCTTGGCCAACAGCATCAAATCCATGTCCATCCATCCCCCATCAAGGTTTAATATGCGCAAAAGGCAGCCCCGGGGCTGCCTTCTTCACCAAGCATCTTGCTCGATTCTTATTTTTTCTCGGCTCGCGCCTTGACCACCAGCTCGTTGATCACCTGCACCATGCGCTCCGGCGCCACCGGTGTCACTACGTATTTACCATTGATAATCACTGTCGGGGTACCCTGAATCGCATAATCGCGAGTCATCTTGGCCGCCTTGGCCACCTGTGCGTTCACACCAAAGGATTTGTACGCCTGCATCACCTTGGCAGCGTCAACGCCCTTCTGCTGCTTGAGCCAGTTGGCGAACACGCCCTCGTCAGACAGGTTGACGCGCGACTTCACCACCGCCTCGAAAGCCGGGCGGTGCAGTTTGTCGTAGGTGCCGGTGGTTTTGAAAGCGGAGAACATGCGCACGAAGCCCTCCATCGACTTTTGCCACACGATCTGTTCCTTGGAGAACGCCACGTCGGCGGGCTTGCTCTTTTCCCAAGCGCTCATCGCCGGCTCAAGTTCCAGGCAGTGAATGCAGTGGTAAGAGAAGAACTCGATGACCTCCACCTTTTTCGGATCCGCCACCGGCTGCGGCGTCGCCAGCATGGTGTAATCCTTGCCCAGCTCAATCGCCGCGTTTGCCAGCCCGCTGAACAGCATCAACGAAAGCAATAACCACTTTTTCATTATCGATTCCCTAAATAGAGGAAGAGTTTATTCCGCCTTGACGACTGTCGCGCCAATGCCATCCTGCTTCAACTGAGCCTTCACCCGATCCACCTCGTCCTGACGGTTGTACGGCCCCACCCTGACCCGATGCACCAGCCCCTTTTCCGGCACAGTCACCGACTGGATCTTGGCCTCCACGCCCAACAACGCCAGCTTGGCCTTGAGGTTGTCCGCCTCGTCCTGATTCTGGAAGGACCCCAGCTGCAAGTAGACCTTTTTGGCCGCCTGCTGAGCAGAAGGTTCCGTCGCCTTGCCGTTCTTGCCGGGCACCGCGTCCACCTGGCCAGGCAAGATTTTGTAGAAGTCAAAGCGCTGCTCTTCCTTGCCCGCGTCCTTGGCCGCCGGCGCGGCGGCCGGCTTGGCGGGAACTTCCGCCGGCATCGGTGGTGGAGCGGACGGGGGCTCTTGAGCCGGCTTGGCCACCGGGGCCGGCGCGGCAACGGTTTCCGAAGCGGCGTCAGCAATGCGCGTGCCCGGGGCCAGCAGCTCCGTCGGCGGCGCGGAAGCGCCGGCCGCTTTGCGATCCAACTTTTCCAAGTTGCTGAACGGCGTAGAGGACTTATTCAGATACATGGCGAGGCCAACCGCGACGGCAACGCCGACGATCAGACCGATGACGATGCCCGCCACCATGCCGCCGCCTCCGCTTTTAGAGCTGGATGAACGGCCACGGGAACTACGGGAGGAATTTTTTAAATCTCGATTTGCCATGCAGCACTTACGCTTTTAACTAATCAAATAGTTCAAAAAACTATCTGGATTGATCAATTCTTTATTTATTGTTAGCCATTAGGCATTGCCGCGCGTCGTAATTGAATCGCCTGCAACACATGCTCCCGCATGACCATAGCCTGACCCTGTAAATCGGCAATGGTTCTGGAAACCCGAAGTATCCGATGATAACTGCGCGCCGACAAGCCGATCTTGTCCAAAACTTGCCGCAATAATGCCAGCCCTTCGGCGTGAAAATCGCCAAGCGCCTCCAGCTCCGCCCCGCTCAAGCCCGCATTCGCCTTTCCTTGCCTAGCCAATTGTCGACGATACGCCGACTCCACCCGCTCACGCACCAAAGCGCTGGGCTCGCCGGCGGCCCCATCCACCAACGCCTCGGCAGGCAAGGACTGCACTTCAACATGCAAATCGATGCGATCCAACAAGGGACCGGAGATTTTACCTCGATAGCGCCCCACTTGCTCGGGCGTGCACCGGCATTTTCCGCTGAAATGCCCAAGATAGCCACACGGGCAGGGATTCATTGCCGCAATCAGCTGAAATCGCGCGGGAAAACTGGCTTGGCGCGCGGCGCGCGAGATGTGGATCACGCCGGCCTCCAGCGGCTCGCGCAAGACCTCCAGCACTTTGCGATCGAACTCCGGCAATTCGTCCAGAAACAAAACGCCATGATGCGCCAGGCTAATTTCCCCTGGCCGGGGGTCACTGCCTCCACCCACCAACGCCACCGCGGACGCGGTATGGTGCGGGGCACGGAAAGGCCTTACGCCCCAATCGTCCAGGGCGAAGCCATCGGTCCCCAAAGAACGCACGGCCGCGCTTTCCAGCGCCTCTTCGTCCGGCATGCCGGGCAAGATGCCGGGCAGGCGGGCGGCCAACATGGATTTACCTGTGCCGGGAGGCCCGATCAACAAGAGGCTATGCCGTCCGGCCGCAGCCACTTCCAACGCATGGCGCGCTAAGGACTGGCCTTTGATATCCAACAGATCAAGGTAATCAGGCAGCGAGCGGGATGGGCCACCCTCTTGTCGATACGGCTCCAGCTCGGAGAGACCGTTGAGAAAGGCGCAGGCCTCAACCAGGCTGCTCACGCCATATAATGGCATGCCCTCAAGCACGGCAGCCTCCCTGGCGCTGGCTACCGGCAAGATGAAGGCGCGCCCCGCTTCCCTCGTCTTGCACGCCATCGCCAAGGCCCCGCGCACCGGCCGCAAAGCCCCGGTCAAGGCCAGCTCTCCGGCAATTTCATATTCCGCCAACTTGGGACAACGCACCTGTCCGCTGGCAACAAGAATGCCAATGGCGATGGGCAGGTCAAAACGGCCGGAGTCTTTGGGAAGATCGGCCGGGGCCAGGTTGACGGTGATGCGCCGGGCCGGGAACTCAAAACCAGAGGTCAAGATTGCCGCGCGGACCCGCTCCCGGCTTTCCCTCACCTCCAGATCAGGCAAGCCGACAATGGTGAAAGCGGGCAAGCCGTTGGCCAAATGCACTTCCACCGCAACCTCAGGCGCGTCCACTCCGGCCAGCGCCCGGCTTGCAACCACGGCCAGCGCCATGTCGCTTAGGAGTGACCGAGTTCTGACTGGGCCTCTACCGTGGCTCGCGCCTCATCCGGGAACACCTGCGCCTCTAAGCGCGCTAGCTTCTGCTCCAGCTGAGCCAGCTTCTCTCGGGTCCGCACCAACACTTCTTGCTGCACGTCGAACTCCTCGCGCGTCACCAGATCCATTTTGCTGAATGTGGAGGCCATCATCGCTTTGACGTTTTTCTCGATGTCCTTGGCCGGACTGGCGGCAATAGTTTCGCTGATCTTGTTGCCGATTTCCTCGAACAGCTTTTGGCTCAACATGACGCGGCTCCTTGAATGAATAAGTGATAACAGAGCAGAGTGTAGCAAAAAGCCAAGTCCGCCACCCGCCAGCGCGTACCCATTGGCCCCCCATCCCAACTCCGCGCCCTTCGCGGCACCAAATCAGTGCGGCACCTCAGCGCCGCATGCACCGGGAAAGTGCCAAAAAGGCCAGTACAGACCTTTTTTGCATTGCAACATGATCTTAGCGTTTTCTTTTGCGCCAATCCGGCCTGGCACGATTCATGCGTATTGACGCGACAGCAGCGCTCACCTCAAGACATCGGATCATCAGACCCAAGGAGCAGTCATGAAACTCGTTTCTGCCATCATCAAGCCCTTCAAGCTGGACGAAGTCCGCGAAGCCTTGTCCGCCATCGGCGTGCAAGGCGTCACCGTCACCGAAGTCAAAGGCTTCGGTCGCCAGAAAGGGCATACCGAACTCTACCGCGGCGCCGAATACGTGGTGGACTTCCTGCCCAAGGTCAAACTGGAGATCGCCATAGACGACGCTTTGCTCGATCAGGTCGTGGAAGCCATCGAAAAATCCGCCCGCACCGGCAAGATTGGCGACGGCAAGATCTTCGTCTACGACCTGGAACAAGTGGTGCGCATCCGCACCGGCGAAACCGGCGCCGACGCGGTCTGAACCGCAATAGAGACTTAGGGGAAACGACAATGAAAAAACTGCTCGCAACCATTCAGCTCGCCGGCTTGGGCCTAATGGCCCCGCTGGCGTTCGCCGCCGCGCCGGCAGGCCCGGCGATTGCCTACGCCAAGAGCATCAGCGCCGGCGACACCGCCTGGATGCTGATCTCCACCGCCTTGGTGCTGTTCATGACGATTCCCGGCCTGGCGCTGTTCTATGGCGGCATGGTGCGCAAGAAAAACGTGTTGGCGACGCTCATGCAAAGTTTCGCCATCACCGCGCTGATCACGGTGCTGTGGGCGGTCATCGGCTACAGCCTGGCCTTCACCGTCGGCACGCCTTATCTCGGCGACTTGAGCCGTGTGATGCTGGACGGCATGGTTTACCTGAAAGACGCCGGCAAATTGGCGGTACATCCGCTGGCCGGCACCATACCTGAATCGGTGTTCATGACCTTTCAGATGACTTTCGCCATCATCACCCCCGCGCTGATCACCGGAGCCTTCGCCGAGCGAATGAAGTTTTCCGCGATGTTGGTCTTTATGGCCCTGTGGTCCTTGCTGGTCTACGTGCCGGTGGCGCACTGGGTCTGGGCGCCGGGCGGCTGGATGGCGGACAAGGGCGTGCTGGACTTCGCCGGCGGAACCGTAGTGCACATCAACGCCGGTATCGCCGGCTTGGTAACCGCCTTGGTACTGGGCAAGCGCGTCGGTTTCGGTAAGGAAGCGATGCCCCCCATAACCTGGTGCTGACCCTGGTGGGGGCATCGATGCTGTGGGTGGGCTGGTTCGGCTTCAACGCCGGTTCCGCCGCGGCTGCGGACGGCCGCGCCGGCATGGCCATGGTCACTACCCAGCTAGCCACCGCCGCCGCCGCGCTGGCCTGGATGTTTGCCGAATGGCTCACCAAGAAAAAGCCTTCGGTGCTGGGCATTGCGTCGGGCGCGGTCGCCGGCTTGGTCGCCATCACGCCCGCGGCCGGCTTCGTCGACGTCAAAGGCGCGCTGATTATCGGCCTGGCAGCCGGCGTGGTGTGCTTCTGGGGCGCCACCGGACTCAAGCACATGCTGGGCTATGACGACTCTTTGGACGCCTTCGGCGTACATGGCATCGGCGGCATCCTGGGCGCCTTGCTCACCGGCGTCTTCGCCGTCAAAGAAATCGGCGGCGCGGAAGGCAGCCTCGCCGCTCAAGCGCTAGGCGTGGGCGTCACAGCGGCCTATTGCGCCGTCGTCACCTTCATCCTGCTGAAGCTGATCGATGTAGCGATTGGACTGCGCGTCGCGGAAGACGAAGAACGCGAGGGACTGGATGTGATCCTGCACGGGGAGCGCGTCGAATAAATACGAATTTTCTTGTTGTGGTAAGGGACTTGGGGCGCCGCTGGCGCCCTTTTTTTGCCAGAGAGAGTGCTTAAACTCCGGGGAGCCCGGGCGAGACAAAACGAAAACGGCTAAGAGCCTGTTCACGATCTCGCGAGCAAGAGCGAGACAAGGTGAAACGAGCGAAAAAGCGGAATGTACAAGGGGTACATGAGCATTTTGAGCTTGTTTTTAACGCCGTATCGCCGCAGCGGAGCTGATCGTGAACAGGTTCTAAGAAAGCGAGATGGTCATACGATACTTGAGCATTTCAAAGCGGTTTTCAATGCCATATCGCCAACGCGCAGCAAATCGTGAACGCATTCCAAGCCGCCAATGAAAAAGCCGACCCTTACGGACCGGCTCTCGCTTACGGAATGGAAACCGTTATTTGACGATGCGCAGGCTGGGACGCCCCGTCGGCTTGACTGGAGCCTCCGGCTCGGAAGCTTCCACCGGCTTAGCTTCGTCGTCGGCCGTTACCGGTTTCAGTGCCGGCGCGGCGGCTTCAGCCTCTCCCAGCTCAACTTCGAAACCCATGCCTTCGCCGGTTTCCCGCGCAAAAATCGACATCACATTGCCAATCGGCACCCAAATGTCGCGGGAAACGCCGCCAAAACGAGCGGAAAACGACAACCAATCATTGTCGATACGCAGGTTCTTGGTGGCCGAAAGACCGATATTCAGCACGATTTCGTTGTTTTTCACGTACTCGTGCGGCACATCGGCGCGCTCGTTGACCCATACCACCACATAGGGCGTGAAACCGTTGTCGCCACACCACTCGTGCAGCGCTCGGATCATGTAGGGCTTGGTGCTGGAGCTCATTGGCAATCCTTATTTGCGCATGGCCTTTTCGGACGGCGTCAGCGAATCGATAAAGGACTGACGCTGGAAAATCCGCTCGGCGTACTTCAGGATGGGCGCGGAGTTTTTGCCCAGATCAATGTTGTAATGCTCCAAACGCCACATCAGCGGCGCAATCGCCACGTCGATCATGGAGAAATCGTCGCCCAGCATGAACTTCTGCTTGGCGAAAATCGGCGCGATCGTAGTCAAACCGTCACGGATGGCCTCGCGGGCCTTGTTCGCTTCCTTGCCGGTGGCGCCAGCCTCCAGCGCCTTGACGTGGATGAACAGCTCGTTTTCAAAACGGTAGAGGAACAAGCGGGCGCGCGCGCGCATCACCGGGTCCGCCGGCATCAGCTGCGGGTGCGGGAAACGCTCGTCAATGTACTCGTTGATGATATTGGATTCGTGCAGGATCAAATCGCGCTCGACCAATACCGGCACCTCATTGTAGGGGTTCATCACCGCCAGATCTTCCGGCTTGTTATGGATGTCCACATCAATGATTTCGAAATCCATTCCCTTTTCAAAAAGCACGATACGGCAACGCTGGCTGAACGGGCAGGTAATTCCGGAGTAAAGAGTCATCATGGCAGGAGGAAATCCTTAACTAACAATGGGTTGATTCAGCTGGGCATTCTAGCACTTTCCCCCACCCCATTTCCAGCACCGCATCATAAGGCCATGATTTAAAATAAAAAAAGGCGGATTTCTCCGCCTTGATCAAAGCCGACAAGTTAGCTTAATGCACGTCGCGCCAGTACTCTTTCTTCAAGAAATACGCCAGCGGCAACAGCAACAGCGAGAGGAACATCAATACGACATAGCCAATCTGCTGACGCTTCACTTGTGCCGGTTCGCCGATGTAGACCAGGAAGTTGGTCAAGTCCGCCATCCGCTTGTCGAATTCCACGGTGTTGGCCTTGCCGTTCTCAAGCTTGGTCAAAGTACCGGCCTTGATCAGCTCCAGCTTGTGCTCCTCATGGCCTTCCGCATTCTTCTCGGTTTTCAGCACCTGCTCGCCTTGCCATTCCCAGAAGATGTGAGGCATGCCCACCTTGTCGAACACCGCGTTATTCCAGCCGGTAGGCCGGCTCGGATCACGGTAGAAGCCGCGCAGATAGCCGTACAGATAGTCGGCGCCGCGAGAACGCGCGATCAGCGACAAGTCCGGCGGCGTGGCGCCAAACCAGGCTTGAGCATCCTTCTTGTTCATCGCGATGTTCATCTGATCCCCGATCTTGGCGCCCTCCGGCAGCAAGTTCGCCTTGATCTGCTCTTCAGTCAGGCCGATATCGGTCAGGCGGTTGTAACGCATCGCGCTGGCCGAATGGCAAGACAAGCAGTAGTTGGTGAAGATCTGCGCCCCGCGTTGCAGGCTTTCCGTATCTTGGATAT
Source organism: Chromobacterium sp. Rain0013 (assembly GCF_015291765.1). Lineage (NCBI taxonomy): Bacteria > Pseudomonadati > Pseudomonadota > Betaproteobacteria > Neisseriales > Chromobacteriaceae > Chromobacterium > Chromobacterium sp. Rain0013. The sequence continues at coordinate 1,414,421 of NZ_CP031514.1, read as the reverse complement.
TGATAGGCGCCTTGGGCAGCTTGGCCCCTTCGCTTGCAGCCAGCGCCGTAGCGCTGAACGGCAACGCCAGCGCCATGGCCGCGATCAGGTGGCGGATTTTGCTTTTCATGAGTCCTCTCCCCTTTTTACACGTTCATGGCGAATACGGCGGCGGCCACGATGGTCACCACCACCAGCACCGCAAACCGGATTTGGCGCTGGGCGTTGGTATCAGTCACCCGCGTCGGCACCGGAATGCTGCCCACATCGTTCTTGGTGTAGAACGGCATGCCCAGGAAGAAGGCGAAGTAGACGAACGAGAGCACCTGCGCAATCACGGTACGGGCATTGGTGGACGGCAAAGCGCCCAGAATGCCAAGACCAATGAAGGACACGATGAACAGAACCAGCATGAACTTGAACTTGGGACCGCGGTAACGGATGGACTTAACCGGCGAGCGATCCAGCCACGGCAGGAAGGCGATCAGCACCACCGCCGCGCCCATCGCCAATACGCCCCATACCTGAGTGCCCAGGAAGGACGGGATGGCACGCAAGATGGCGTAGAACGGGGTGAAGTACCATACCGGCGCGATATGCGGCGGAGTCTTCAGCGGGTCGGCCTGGTCAAAGTTGGGGTGCTCCAGGAAGTAACCGCCCATTTCCGGCATGAAGAACACAATGGCCGAGAACACGATCAGGAACACCACCACGCCCAGCACATCCTTAACGGTGTAGTACGGGTGGAAGGGGATGCCGTCCAGCGGAATACCCTTGTCATCCTTCAGTTTCTTGATCTCAACGCCGTCCGGATTATTGGAGCCCACTTCATGCAAAGCGATCAGGTGAGCGACCACCAGAGCCAGTAGCACCAGCGGCACCGCGATCACGTGCAGCGCGAAGAAGCGGTTCAGTGTAGCGTCAGACACCACGTAATCGCCGCGGATCCACACCGACAAGTCAGGGCCGATCACCGGAATGGAGCCGAAGAGGTTGACGATCACCTGCGCGCCCCAGAACGACATCTGGCCCCAAGGCAGCAAATAGCCCATGAAGGCCTCGGCCATCAGGCACAGGAAGATCAAGGTGCCAAACACCCACACCAGTTCGCGCGGCTGCTTGTAGGAACCGTAGATCAGGCCGCGGAACATATGCAGATACACCACCACGAAGAACATCGAAGCGCCGGTGGAGTGCATGTAACGGATGATCCAGCCTCCGGCCACATCGCGCATGATGTATTCGACCGAAGCAAAGGCAACCGGGATGCCGGCCCCATTCAAGGTGCCGTCCGGCTTGTAGTTCATGGTCAGGAAGATGCCGGTGACAATTTGAATCACCAGTACCAGCATGGCCAGCGAACCGAAGAAGTACCAGAAGTTGAAGTTCTTCGGCGCGTAATACTCGGTAACGTGCTCCTTGAGCATCGACGATAGCGGAAAACGCTCGTCCACCCAGTTGAGCAACTTTTGTCCTTTAGTCATGTAGCCCCCTCAGCTTATTTGTCTTCGCCAATCAGCAGGCGGGTGTCGGACAGATATTTGTGCGGCGGAATTTCCAGGTTCTTCGGTGCCGGCACGCCTTTGTAAACGCGCGCGGCCAAGTCGAACTTGGAACCATGACAGGGGCAGTAGAAGCCGCCCAACCAGTCCGGGCCCAGATCGGCGGGCGCGATATCCGGACGGTGAGTCGGCGAACAGCCCAAATGCGTGCAGATGCCGACGGCAACCAGCAACTCGGGTTTGATCGAGCGGTGCTCGTTCTGGCAATAAGTAGGCTGCTGATCCATCTCGGATTTGGGATCAACCAGCTTCTCGTCCAGCTTCGGCAGGTTTTTCAATTGCTCCGGCGTGCGGTTCAGCACCCATACCGGCTTGCCGCGCCACTCGACGTTGATCTTCTGGCCCGGCTCGATCTTGCCGATATCCACCTCGACGGGAGCGCCGGCGGCCTTTGCCCTCTCGGACGGGAAGAAACTCATCAGAAACGGCGTAGCCACTCCGGCCGCCGCCACACCACCAACAGCGCTGGTTGCAACCGTCAGAAAGCGACGGCGCCCCGCATCGACTTGTTGTTCACTCATTACAGTCATCCTCAAACGTGGAAACCGAGCCCAAAACTGCCTGATTTTACCCGATTCCGAGTAGGGACTTGAAGCTTCTATGCAAATAAATTGGCCGAAGCCCCGCTTAGCCTCTTAAACCGGGTTGGAAATGTCTACAAATTCAACACTTATGCCATGAAGCTGAGCCATGCGTTCGCCCAAAGCCTTGATGCCAAAACGCTCCGTGGCGTGATGCCCCGCCGCGATGAAAGCCACATCACACTCCATTGCCATATGATGATTTTGCTCGGATGCTTCGCCGGTGATGAAAGCATCCACCCCCAGATCGATGGCTTCGGCGAAGAAGCTCTGCGCACCGCCAGTACACCAGGCCACGCGCGAAATCGGCTTGTCCGCCCTGCCCAACAACAAGGCATCGCGCCCTAGGCAAGCTGAAACGTGCCCGCGAAAATCTACCGCGCTGCCTCCTTGCCGCCATGACCCATGCCACAGCAAACCCTGCTCGCCCCCCTGCCCCAAAGCATCCAAATCCAGCACCTTGCCCAGCATCGCGTTATTGCCCAACTCCAGATGAGCATCCAAAGGCAGGTGATAAGCCAGCAAGCTCAAATCATGCTCCAGCAATGCCTTGACCCGTTGGCGCTTCATACCGCAAATCCGGGCGTCCTCACCCTTCCAGAAATAACCGTGGTGCACCAGCACGGCGTCCGCTCCACGCAACGCCGCCTCGTCAATCAAGGCCTGGGAAGCCGTCACTCCAGTCACCAACTTGCGCACAGTGGGCCGGCCCTCCACCTGCAGCCCGTTGGGCGCGTAGTCTTTGAACCGCCACGGCTCCAAAATCGTGTCCAGGCTGCTCAGCAACGCCTTCAATTCCATCACGCACTCCTTAACTTAATATATGCCCCGGCCTTATTTTGCCAGAAGCCAACTCAATTTAAGGCCACAAAAGAAAAACCCCGCCGTAGCGGGGTTTTTCAAAGCCGAGGAGGCGTCAGCTTACATCATGCCGCCCATGCCGCCCATGCCGCCCATATCCGGCATGCCAGCCGCCGGCTTGTCTTCCGGCAGTTCAGCGATCATGCAGTCGGTGGTCAGCATCAGGCCAGCAACCGAAGCCGCGTGCTGCAGAGCGGAGCGGGTCACCTTGGCCGGATCCAGCACGCCCATTTCCAGCATATCGCCGTACTCGCCACTAGCTGCGTTGTAACCGAAGTTGCCCTTGCCTTCCAGCACCTTGTTCACCACAACCGACGGCTCTTCACCAGCGTTCTTGACGATCTGGCGCAGCGGCGCTTCGATGGCCTTCAGCACGATCTTGATACCGGCATCCTGATCGGTGTTATCGGTTTTCAGGCTGTCCAAAGTGGAGCGGGCGCGCAGCAGAGCAACGCCGCCGCCGGCCACAACGCCTTCTTCCACAGCGGCGCGGGTAGCGTGCAGCGCGTCTTCAACGCGGGCCTTCTTCTCTTTCATTTCCACTTCGGTCGCGGCGCCAACCTTGATCACCGCAACGCCGCCGGCCAGCTTGGCCACGCGCTCTTGCAGTTTCTCGCGGTCATAGTCGGAAGTGGCTTCTTCCATCTGCTTGCGGATCTCGCCCACACGGGACTGGATCTCGGCAGCTTGGCCAGCGCCGTCGATGATAGTGGTGTTTTCCTTGCCCACTTCAACGCGCTTGGCTTGGCCCAGCATTTCCAGCGAAGCTTTTTCCAGAGTCAGACCAACTTCTTCGGCAATCACGGTGCCGCCGGTCAGGATGGCGATATCCTGCAGCATGGCTTTGCGACGATCGCCAAAACCCGGGGCTTTAACGGCAACCACTTTCAGAATGCCGCGGATGGTGTTGACCACCAGAGTCGCCAGCGCTTCGCCTTCAACGTCTTCGGCGATGATCAGCAGCGGACGGCCGGACTTGGCCACTTGCTCCAGAACCGGCAGCAGGTCGCGGATATTGGAGATTTTCTTGTCGAACAGCAGGATGAAGGGATTGTCCAGAGCGGCAATCTGCTTGTCCTGATTGTTGATGAAGTACGGGGACAGGTAGCCGCGATCGAACTGCATGCCTTCAACCACGTCCAGCTCGTTGTTCAGGCTCTTGCCGTCTTCAACGGTGATCACGCCTTCCTTGCCCACTTTTTCCATGGCATTGGCGATGATGTCGCCGATGTCGGAATCGGAGTTGGCGGAGATGGAGCCTACCTGAGCGATTTCCTTAGTGGTAGCGCACGGCTTGGCGATCTTGGCGATTTCGCCCACCAGCGAGGCAACGGCTTTGTCGATGCCGCGCTTCAGATCCATCGGGTTCATGCCGGCGGCAACGTATTTCATGCCTTCCAGCACGATGGCTTGAGCCAGCACGGTGGCGGTGGTGGTGCCGTCGCCGGCAACGTCGGAAGTCTTGGAAGCGACTTCTTTCACCATCTGCGCGCCCATGTTCTCGAACTTGTCTTTCAGCTCGATTTCCTTGGCGACGGATACACCGTCCTTGGTGATGGTCGGCGCGCCGAAGGAGCGGTCCAACACCACGTTGCGGCCTTTCGGGCCCAGTGTCACTTTAACGGCATCAGCCAGGATGTTGACGCCGGTTACCATCTTGGCGCGAGCGGAATCACCAAACTTTACGTCTTTAGCAGCCATTCTTAAAATCTCCAGAATTCTGAGTAAGGGAAGTTCAGATGCGGGTCGGATTACTCAACGATGCCCATTACATCTTCCTCGCGCATTACGAGGACTTCATCTCCGTCAACCTTGACGGTCTGACCGGAGTACTTGCCGAAGATGACCTTGTCGCCTTTCTTCAATTCCAGAGCGCGGCGTTCGCCGTTTTCCAGAATCTTGCCGTTGCCGACGGCCAAAACCTCGCCCATGTCCGGCTTCTCAGCGGCTGCGCCCGGCAGAACGATGCCGGAAGCGGTTTTTTCTTCAGCCTCGAGGCGCTTGATAACAACACGGTCGTGCAAAGGACGAATTGCCATGGATCTCTCCTGTTACAGTGGCTGTTGAGAGTTGAAACCTGTTTGAGTTGAGGCGGGTGTTAGCACTCACCTGCTACGAGTGCTAATGATAGGGACGAGAGAAAGGGTTTTCAAGAGCCTGTCGCTTCAATTTTCGACAGGCTCAAGAAGCATCAGGGGCGAGCAGACTTGCGCAGCAGCATCCAGCGTGGGGTGCGGAAGCGGACGATCATTCGATACAGGTAGATGTAGCTGGCAATGAAAACCAACACAAAGCCAATGAGCACAGGAGTGTTGTTCCAGAACAGCATGGCGGGCACCACAGAAAATGAGGACAGCGCCCACAGGTACGGGGATGTCAAACTGTTGCGCTGGGTCAGGTGAGCAGCATCTCTGGACCCGACCATCCAACGCACCAGCCGTTTATATATCAACATGTGCAAATGCAGTCCATCCGGCATACCTGGCGACATGCCGCGCAAAAATTTTTTCCTGTAGATGGAGTACAACGTTTCGAACACGGGATAGATCACACACAGCAAGGGAAACCAAGGAGATACTTGCGGGTGGCGCGTCACCAGCAGTACCGCGACTTCCGCAATCATGAAGCCCACCAGATAGGCCCCGCCATCTCCTGCAAAAATCAGACCACGGGGAAAATTCCAGAACAGGAATCCCGCGATTGCACCAACCATCGCAAAACAAATCCCCATCAGCATCGCATCCTGAACCTTGAAGGAAACATAGGCAACGGCTAAGAAAATAAAAATAGACACCATTCCGGAAAGGCCATTGTAGCCATCAATAATATTAACGGCATGCGCGACACCGCCGACGGCCACCAGAGTCAACAGCAAGGAAAGCAGCCAGAACTGAGTCAGTAGACCATCCAACAGCGGAATATCCAAACGCTGCAAACCAGCCCCCAGCAAGAAGTACCCAAGGCCTGCGGACACAAATGTGACCAATAAGCGCGGCATGGGCCCCACCTGCTTAGTCACATCCTCTAGCATTCCTATCGCAAACGCAGGTAAAGCCACAAGCAGCACTAGTAGCACCCTCGGGTCACCCAAAGACCACGCCAGTAAGCAACCACCAGCTACCAGCCCCACGGCTATCGGCACCCCCCCAATTCGCGGGACAGGTCTAGCATGAAATTTCTGCACTCCACCCAAGTCATGATCCGCCGAGAAGCTCTCATGCAAGTGAGCGAAGTGGATCAGACACATCCCTACTAATAGCGAAAAAAACGTAGCCAACAATAAGATTTGCAGCATTACTTGCCTCTTTAAAACGTGGTGATGGCGCCGCCCGCGCCATCCCAACTGCACCAAAATTAAGTCTATCATTGTAAGCGGCCCACCATTCTCAAGCTACCGTTTTCATGCAACAATAATTGTCGAGTACGGCTCCTGAATGCAGCCGGACCCCATCGTCTAGCTGAAGTATGCAATTAATTTGGGATGTTAATTTAAAATGACTATTTTGGTTACTGGCGGCGCCGGCTACATCGGCTCCCACACCTGCCTGCAATTCCTGGAAGCAGGTTACGAAGTGGTGATACTCGACAATCTCTGCAATAGCAAAGTCGAATCCGTCAAGCGAGTAGAGGCCCTGACCAACAAGCCACTTACTTTTATTCAAGGCGACACTCGCGACCACGCAGCCCTATCCGAAGCTTTCTCCCGCCCGATTCAGGCCGTCATCCATTTTGCCGGTCTCAAAGCCGTAGGCGAGTCCGTGGCAAAACCGCTGGAATACTACGACAATAATGTAAACGGTACCTTACAGCTGCTTCGGGCCATGCGTCAGCATCAGGTTAAAACTCTGGTTTTCAGTTCATCGGCAACGGTCTACGGCAACCCCGCCACCGTCCCAATTCGAGAAGACTTCCCTCTATCTGCCACCAATCCCTACGGTCATAGCAAGCTGATGGTGGAGGATATGCTGCGCGACTTCAGCAAAGCCGAACCTGACTGGAACATTGCCCTCCTACGCTACTTCAACCCTGTCGGCGCACACGAAAGTGGACAGATCGGCGAAGATCCCAACGGCATTCCCAACAACCTGATGCCTTTCATCAGCCAGGTAGCCATCGGCAAACGCAAAACGTTACAAGTGTTCGGCAACGACTACCCTACCCCCGATGGTACTGGCGTGCGTGACTACATCCATGTCGTCGACCTGGCCCATGGACACCTCAAAGCGCTGGAAGCGTTGCAGAAGGGAGGGGGTCTGATCACGGCCAACCTTGGCACTGGTCAAGGCTACTCCGTATTGGATATGGTACAAGCCTTTGAAGCACACAATGGACAACCCATCCCCTTTGAATTTGCTCCTCGACGCCCAGGTGACATTGCTTCCTGCTGGGCGGACCCCAGTGAAGCAGAACGCATGCTCGGATGGAGAGCAGAAAAAGGGTTAGGAGACATGTGCCGGGACAGCTGGCGCTGGCAAAGCCAAAATCCTAACGGCTATTGACGCTTTGAGAATAATTATATGATTATTTTAACCTGCGGTGACGGCATCATTTTAGGCTGCAGTTTCGTGCTCGACGGGCTAGCAAGTGGCAGCGAAACCGTCGTCAACCTGAATGCCACTGACCTCCTCCCGCAAAAACGTAGCGGCGAAAAGTAGAGATTTCTGGCAAATTTCAGCCCATCCGGGCAGGGAGGTTTGTCATGAAAAAATCGAAGTTCACCGAAGAACAGATCGCCTTCGCTTTGCGCCAGGCGGAATCCGGCACCACCGTCGCCGAGGTCTGCCGCAAGATGGGTGTCTCTGAAGCCACCTTCTACAACTGGAAGAAGAAATACGGCGGCCTGGGTGTCAGCGAGCTGCGCCGCCTGAAACAACAGGAAGAAGAGAACGCCCGCCTCAAGCGCATGGTCGCTGACCTGAGCCTGGACAAGCAGATGCTGCAGGAAGTCATCCAAAAAAAGCTGTGAGGCCGGCCCGCAAACGCGAGTTGGCCAACTTCCTGATTGACGCGTACCGCGTCAGCATCCGTCGCGCCACTGCAGTCATTCAACTGCGGCAAGCTAGCTATTTTTATCGCCCTCATCCTCGAGACGATCGCGCGGAGCAACAGCGGATCCGCGAGATCGCCGCCACGCGTATTCGTTATGGCGCGCGCCGCATCCACGTCCTGCTACGGCGTGAGGGCTGGCAGATCAATCACAAGAAGACCTACCGGATCTACTGCGAGGAAGGTCTGAACGCGGCGCAAACGGCCCAAGCGGCGAGTGGCGGCCGCGCACCGGCAAGCTCGGCCGGCGGTCTCCAGTTTGAATGCCTGCTGGAGCATGGATTTCGTCGCCGATCAGCTGTTCAACGGCCAGAAAATCCGGGCCTTAACTGTAGTGGATAATTTTAGCCGGGAGAGCCTGGCGATCACGGTGGATTTCGCGCTGAAAGCCGCGGACGTGGTTGCTACGATGCGGCATGTTCAAGTCTTGCGCGGGACACCACAACGGATTCAGGTCGACAACGTACTAACTGCAAGTGGTTTGTCCATCGCCAGGCAACACTGATCCTCAGACGAGCAATCGTCTGTAAAAACACTTTTCGACGCACACAGTGCCCCCCGTGCTTCCCCCCTTTGACGGGAATCCCGCTGACCATAATAAACATAGGATCCAGCCAGCGGCTAGCCCTGACCTAACCTAACCTAAAACAGCATAGAAGTCCCGGTGGAAGGCCCAAGCATTATCTACGAGGTCATAGTTGCCTCAATGGCCAGCGCGAGAGAGGTCGATCCACCGGGTAAAGCGTGTTCGAAATAGCCTTGATACATGGTGCGGGTCTTCAGTAGTCCATAAGCCACCCTCGCCATTTTGGCGGCAACGGCGGTCAGCGCCATCCGTTTCCGATCCGCGTCATGGGGTGCCGATGCAAGATAGCGTTCATACTTGTCTCGGAACGAGTTCTCGGTCATACGTACCGCCACTAAAGCCACCATCCAGAAAGCGTAACGCAGGCGCGCATTGCCCCGCTTGGAAAGCCGCTCCTTTCCTTTCGACTGCCCCGACTGGGACTTTGCTAAGTCCAGGCCACAATATTTGAGGAACTGTCGGTGGTGGCCAAAGCGACGGATATCCCCAACCTCAGCCAGAATGATCAGGGCCAAGATGGTTGCGACGCCAGGCAGAGACGACAGGCAACGAAATTCCCAGCGGTCCTGGAGAAGGACCTGCGCCTGCTGTTCCAAAGTCCGACGCAGTGCCGCTACATGGGCCATATGCGCTAACTGCTGCCGGAACGTCTGCACGGCCAGCGAATCCTTCAGGACTGGCAAGGCTGAGCTATGTTGCACCAGCGCATACATCTCCAACAGCTTTCCCGTCTTGTGCACCTTGCGGCCCAGCAATGTCCCTGCGGCTTGCACAAATTCGCTTTCATTCAACGTCAGAATGGCCCCTGGCGTGGGAAATCGTTGCAGAAAGGCAATGAACCATTCGGCGCGCGTCGCTTCCCAATAACGCGCCATTTCGGGAAAGTAGAGAGGCAGGTAGTGATTCAGCAGCGTATCGGCCAGCCGCTTGCGGGCCAAGGCGACCTGGTGATAGGTCTTGGACAGCTCCTGCAAGTCATGGCATCCCGTCAGCAAGGGCTCATGGTAAAACTGCGTCAGGCCCTGTTTGAGCATTTCCAGAATGACTTGAGCATCTTTAGGGTCATTCTTATCCCAAGAGTTGAAACGCGCTTCCCGATAGCGGGCGGCAGCCACCGTCGAAACGGTTACCACGTCAAAGCCGGCAGCTAGCAAGCGCCATGCTAATGTCCGGTGGAAATTACCAGTCGGTTCGAAGGCAATGCGGCACGGCTGCGGCAATGAGGATAGCAACGCAATGAATCGATCATGCTCACAGGCTGTCGAAGCCATCTTGAAGCGCTGGCGTCGACCTTGCGAGGTTTCAATCAATACTGCATGAAATTGTTTGGCGATATCAATTGCCACCCAGGTTTGCGGGCGCACATCATGGATTGGGTCAGCCATCTCAAGCTCCTCCATCGGTTCAAGTCGCTCGGAAAGGATGTGGATCTTGACGATGGTTGACCACTATTCTGCAGGTACTATGGCAGCGAGTTTATATCGATGGCGCTGGATCAATGGGCATACCAACAAGGTGTCACGCTGGACTTCTCGCGGCCAGGAAAACCGACGGATAATGCTTTTATCGAGTCGTTCAACGACAGTCTGCGGGATGAGTGCCTGAATGTGCATTGGTTTCTGTCGCTGGATGACGCACGTGACAAAATCGAGCGTTGGCGACAGGATTACAACGAATTCAGGCCTCACAGTTCGCTGGGAGACCAGACCCCGAGCGAGTTCCGACTTGCTCATCTTTAAGCCGAAAATCTCCAACTTAGACCGCTCGGTTAGTCGGGAGGAGGTCAGCCCCACTCGATCGTCACGAGGATGGGAACGATAAAAATACGTCGCTTGCCGCAACTGAATGATGGCTGTGGCGCGTCGTATACTGACGTGGTATGCACCGATCAGGAGTTGGCCAGCTCGCGTTCGCTAGCCGGCTTCACAGCTTTTTTTAGATGACTTCCTGCAGAATCTGCTTATCCAGGCTCTGGTCCGCGACCATACGCTTGAGCCGAGCGTTTTCTTCTTCCAAATGCTTCAGACATCGTAGCTCTCCGACACCCAAGCCACCGTATTTCTTCTACCAAGTGTAGAAGGTGACTTCGGAGACACGCCCATCTTGCGAGAGACCTCTGCGACGGTGGTACCGGACTCCGCCAGGTGCAATACGAAGACGACCTGCTCTTCCGTGAACTTCGATTTTTTCATGACAAATCGCCTACCCGGATGGGCTTCAATTTGCCCGAAATCTCTACTTTTCGCTGCCACTAAAAATCTAGAGCCTTTTCAAAGCATGCATTAGCGCTATCCCAACTATGATTGCGCTTGACATATACCATACCAGCATTACCAACATTTTTATTAATGTCAGCGTTCTTGATCAGTCGAACAACTTGCCGAGCAAAATCATTTGGATTGTCTGCGATTATTATATCCTGCCCATTTATTGCACTAATATCCCCTAAGCCCAACGTTGTTGCAACCACTGGCACCCCACAAGCCATGGCTTCGAGAATTTTAAACTGCATACCAGAGCCCGATCTCATAGGAGCAACAGCCACTGTAGACTTATTTAAAATATCTGCAATAGAAGGCACCCTACCCGTCACCATAATTGAAGGGTCATCGTCAGACAAAGTCTTAATTGATAATTGTGGTTCATTACCAGCCACGACAAGCCTTACTCCTGGTGATTCTTTCTTTATCTCTTTCCAACAGTGTTGAACAAACCACAAAACAGCATCAACATTAGGTTGGTAGTTCATATTTCCTGTAAATGAAACAACGGGAGGAAAACTACGCACTCTTTCATTCAAAGGCCTCTGAATGGCCACCCCCAAGGGAATAACATCAATATTTTTAGAACAAATAAAGTCTGCATCTATTGATGACACAACAAAAGAGCGCTCAACTTTACTGGTTAGGTTTCTCTCAAATTTAGCAACCCGGTTTCTTTCAACTTTTAATAGCCATTTTTTTAATCCGCGAGATAAATCGACTCTACGCGTAAAATTTAACCCCATTGAATCGACCAGTTCAATGACAACTCTTCTACATGGGATTGAGAGGTTAGGGACAATGCGTAACATAATGCAATATACAATATCAGGCTGTAGACGCTGCACTACCTCTGAAATTTTTTTCTGGAACGGACGGGACAAAAAAAAGGCGCACTGAAATGGCATGGCTGAATTTGTAATTGCCCGAAAAACATTAATTAATGCTACGGTTAGCCTCCACTCTATCAAATGAACAATCACTCCATTTTTTTCTAACACCTGCTTAGCTAAACGATCCTCCTCTATGCTTTCACTACCGAAGCAGATGATCTCTACATGATGCCCTTGCTTTGTCAAATGCATTAGCCGATGAAAAGCAATAATCTGATCACCTTTTTTTTCAAGTGCAGGCAATCGGCCAGCCAACGTTAAGAATTTCAACCCGCCTTCTCCTTAAAGCATTTTTCGTAAACAGCTAGTGTTTTTTCTGCAGTATGTGACCAAGAGAACATATCGGCTCTTCGCTCCCCTGCACAACGATACGCCTCACGAAGCTCTACATCCTTCAGCAGGGTTAGCATAGCTCTTGACATAGAAATGATATCGTAAGGATCAACATACAAGGCAGCATCACCAGCCACTTCAGGCATAGAGGTGACATTGGAAGTAATAACAGGGCAGCCTACGGAAAATGCCTCCAGCAAAGGAATTCCAAACCCCTCATACAAGGAAGGGTAAATAAAAAAACTAGCATTCCGATAAAGTTCGATCAACTCTCCCTTAGGCACAAACGATAAGAAATGAACGCGAGACTGGGCACCAGCCGCTTGCACAGCCCTCCACTCTGGTCCACTCTCCCAGTTTTGATAGCCACATATAACCAAATCATTAGAGTCATCCTCCCTCAGCAAGCTTAAATATGCCTGAACCAACCGCATGGTATTTTTTCTAGGATCCTCCGCTCCTAGCGCAAATATGTACGGCCGACCAGAAGGGCGAGGACGAGATGTTAGTTCCGATACAAAAACTTTAAAGATAGGGTCACAAGACTGCTCAGTCACTACTATTTGGCTAGCCTCAAGCTCCGGAATCCACTTAAGGATATCTAGCTTCGAATAATTCGAAACAGTAATGATTTTATCACATTGTTTAGCATACCTTGGGGCTATAAATTTGCGATATAGGCGCCCTAATGCTTGATAACTATTAGTAGGTCTAGGTATATATTGTCCAGCCTCTAAGAACATCACATCATGAAGGGATAGCACTTGCCTGCACTTCACACTCCCAGATCTAAAAATAGGTCCGGTATTACCTAAGCAGTGAAGTAAGTCTACTTGATCAGCGACAATTGCCCTCGGGAGTGCTATTTGCTCCCACAAAGGGTATCCGGGCATACTGAGCTGTCGAACTATAACGTTTGAAGATGTTGGAAGTATTGCATCACTATCTTCTTGAGAAATGTACAGATAGAAAATATAGTCCGAAGCTAAATCTATCATTTCATTTAACAGATGAATTGAATAATTTCCAATTCCTCGCCTTGGAGCTCTTGTCACAAAGCGTGCATCAATTCCAATTTTTTTCATTTTTAGCAAAAAAAGGTGAATTCATTTTCATTAAGCTAGTTATTTAAATTTAATTAACAGCCGAACGTTGCTCTATATCAATCATTTCTGCTTCAATCATCAGATCAACCACATCATTCATATCATACTTAGCCTCCCAACCAAGCAAGCGCTTTGCCTTGCTCGCATCTCCTTGGCTCCAGGCCAACTCATTAGGCCTGAATAGAGACTCATCAATGATTACGTGATCCTGCCAGTTTAGGAAAAACTTGGAAAAACTTTTTTCCACGAATTGTTCTAATCGATAACTTCTCCCCGTTGCCACAATAAAGTCATCAGAACTTTCTTGCTGTAACATGCGCCACATCGCAGACACATAATCCGGAGCCCACCCCCAGTCTCGTTCGATATCAAGTCGGCCAAGAACTAACTTCTCACTTGAGCCATGATAAATTCGGCACGCTGCAGAAATAATTTTTCTCGTAACAAATCTTTCTGGTCGCAAAGGAGACTCATGATTAAATAAAATGCCATTACAAGCATAAAGCTCATAAGCTTCTCTATAGTTACAAACAAGCCAATAGGCCGAGGCTTTAGCCACCGCATATGGACTGCAAGGACGAAAGGGTGTTCTCTCAGTTGCCGCCTCTCTCCCTAAATCTCCAAAGCATTCACTTGAACTCGCATTGTATAATCTTGCCTTGGATTTTAAAAAACGCATGGCTTCTAATACGTTTAATGTGCCAAGAGTAATACTTTCAATTGTATCCACAGGTTGCTCAAACGACAGGCCAACAGAGCTTTGAGCAGCAAGAAAGTAAATTTCATCCGGATCTGATCGACTGATTGCAGTCAGTACGCTCCTGAAGTCTGTTGGCGCCATTGAGAGCAGCTCAACCTGCTCTAACACTCCAAGAGCGCGGAGCTTTGAAAACGCAGACATCTGAGCATCGCGCGAAGTTCCCCAAACTTTATATCCTTTGTCTAACAAAAACTTTGCAAGATAGGCCCCATCTTGCCCACCAACACCACATATTAAAGCCTTAGGCTTGCATTGATTCATCATGGCACCACCATCAATTCAATTGAGCATAGACGCATGTCAGTCTTAAATCATCGAATCATATAAATAAAAACACTATACCATCTTAGGTACTTTCTCTGTACGAAGTTTTTTACTTTTCTTAAAATCAAGATCAAAACTAGAAACTGGACATGAACACTCAGACTTAACAATGGATGAACAATGATCGAAGAAATTGCAATAGGAACCAAGAAGCAATCCATCAAGACTTTCCCAGTACTGTTTAATCGCCTAGAGAAAGAGATCAGACTACCCATAACTGCCCCTTGTATGAATGAGCAGAAAAGAGCCCCATATAGGCCAAACTCCAAAATTAAAGTCCCTAGATTAGTTCCCCACTGGTCACCAGTTGGAGAAACTTGACGCAAAAGTGCCGTATTTTCGCTTAGCACTTGCTCACTGTTCGTAAAGTCCATTAGCGGAACAATAGTAGAAAAAAACTTCGCTTCACTATAAAAAATACGATATCCAAATGAGTTGGCGAGCTCTTCTGATTTTTGAAAAATTATGACGTAGTTATTAAAAGTAGAAGAGAAATAAATAGATATCACATTTAAGGGCAATTGAATTACCCTAGGGAGAAAGTCAGCATCCGCCAAATAACCCAACTCATTGGCATTAAATATGACTTTTAACGCATCATTACCATTATCATCTATGGTATCTCTACTCATAGAGATAATTGAAAAATATGCAACAGAGCACAAAAACAATAAAATTAATAATTTTTTGATCTTTCGAGTTGAATACCCGTACTCACGAAGTGCTATAAACGCTGGCAGTGCAGTCAACACGGCCGCCACAACTGGAGATCTGGATCCTGTCGTCATCAAATAAAGTAGATAAGGGAGTATCACCAAGGTAAGTGATCTCCAACTTGAGGGGGTTCTCGCTAGTTTTAAAACTGCAATAGGCAGAACGACCCCAAACAGTGCGATAAATGTGGCTTCAGAGACATAAATTACAAGATCTTTTTCCGTAATTCTTAGCCACTTAAGCTCATTTCCATAAGACAAATCAAAAAGGCGAAATATATTTCCAGATGTCAAGCGCACGATCAAAATACCTAGTACGATTAACATTAGACCCATTAACCAACTTTCAGTCCAACTCTCCTTCCTCGCCTTAATCGGATCTATGCTAACAGAGAGGCTCGCATGCTGAAAGCAAGTCAACCTATAGCCGAAACATGAAATCAATAATGAGAAAAGATAAAACCCTTCAGCTTCCATGCTTCTTCCATTAACAAACTCAGCGCCACCCCATTCATATGAAAGAAAAACCATGAGCGAGCCTGTAACATATAAAAAAAATGGATTCCGCCATTTATCTCTACAATAGAAGAAAAGGATCAAAACTCCAACAAAGGAACATGAGCCTAAAGTTATAGTAGCCAAGATCTCTTGATTGATCGTCATAATGCAGTATTATCTAAAAATACGCCTTTTCAAGACTGAGACATAACATCAGATTGAACAGTAGGAATTTATACTAATTTTGAAAGCCAAATCTGATCTTTTATAGATCCACTAGAGAAACCATCATGCAGACCTCTAATTCGGACATACAACAGTTTTAAACCCAATATCTTTACATGTGAATCTGTTGTGCTTTTATAACGCTTTGAACGAACTACCAAATCAAAACACCCAGCAAGAACTACTCTTGCAAACCAGTACAGCCTCCCTAATTTGCTGAAATATTGCATGCCGCTACCAACTGCATAGCCTGCCCCATAAAAATAACCCAATAAGTTTAACGCAGCATTGCTCTTCTTTATAAGAGATGGATGAGCAACAGAAACATCAGAAAACAGTTTTATTTTCTCTTTCTGGAGAAGGCAAGCCATTAAAATAAAAATTTCACCAGAAAGTGCAGCGTGCCTAGAACCTGCACCAACTAATGGGAAGCCTTTATGTTGCAAAAAAATACTCTTACGAATTATCAAGTTCCATTCAATAGCATACATCGGAAAATTTCGCTCATTTATTGCTTTTGGCGAAGTTGGCCAATGTGTTATAAATGATCCATCCCTAAGTTCGCCACGCTGACATAGACAAACATTTACCCCCTGGTCAAACTCTTGCAGCAAGGCATCAATTTTTGCAGGACATGCTAACAATAAAGCATCATCATCCATAAAAAAAAGGATCTCCCCATTCGCGTGACTAGCACCAAAGTTTCTAGCCTCCGCAGCTGGAATTATTTTACCCGGTCTCACCTCAATGGAAGGGCAGTCAAGACACTTTAGCAAGTCATCTATACTAGAATCGCTCTGATTAATAACAACAAGTTCCACATCAGCTCTATAGCCAATAGAATTTTTAAGGGAGGAAATCATACCAGCCAGCCAGCTGTCAGGGTTTACCACTGGCACGACAAAAGATAATCTAATTTTCATACCCCCCCCCTAGCCAATAACTTTCGCATGCGAATAGCAAACTGTACACCAAAAATTTGACTGATAGCATCATAAACATAATACTGCAATACCTCAAAGATATAACGCACACTTGCCCTCCATTTCACAGGACTATTCTGAGAGTGGAGAATGCGTATACTTTCAATCCGTGAACGATGTATTTTTTTATCACTTGCCCCTCCCGTATAAAAAACAGCAAGCACTCCATTTACATAAAAAAACCGTTCCCCTGCCATATATACACGTAGAATGAAATCAAAATCTGCGGCGTAACGATACTTTAGGCTATACAACCCATACTTATAGTAGACCGATTTGGGAATAAAAACTGCCTGATGACAAATGCTCATTTTCCATATAATATTTTCTGCCTGTGCCGACACCATCCGCTTCGAACCAGTATCTTCATAAGAGTAATAGGCATCACCAAAATAAATAGAATGACTCCCATGAATCTCTAGGCTATTTAACACTAAATTAATAGCGCCAGGCTCAAGCTCGTCCCCAGCATTAATCATACAAATAACATCGCCAGATGCCAAACGAACACCTTTGTTCATGGCATCATAAATCCCGTTATCTTGCTCACTAATAAAATTGTCAACAATATCAAGATGGCTTTCTATCGTCTCTACAGTTCCATCAGTTGATGCACCATCAATAATGATATATTCAACTAAATAATTTTTCTCTCGTTCAACACTTGCAAGTGTTCTTTCAATACCTTTCTTATCATTTCTAACAATCGTAATAATTGAAATTTTTGGGCTGCTATTTTCTGGCATTGGCTCATTCATAATTCTTTATCCTCTAGTGATGTCTACGACAAGACTTAATATAAAGATAAACACCCACTAGAAACTGAGAGATCACCATGGGCATGCCTACGGTCCAAATTGTTAAATGCAAATACGCAACAGCCAACATAGCGAAACATGCCAAAACACCTAAGATTGAGGCAATAAGCACTTTTTGGTTGCTGGAAATAATTGTACTGAAAACAACCATTGCACCAATTATCAAATTTCCACTTTCTATCAATATGCCGAACAGCATCAAGTTATAATGCTGAGCCAACGTCTCATTGGTAAGAAAATTGACAACTTGCTTACCAAAAAGCAATGTAATCAGGCAAGAGAAAACAGACAGGAGAATTGCACCTCCTATATATTTATTAAGTGTCTTTCCACCATATTTATAGAGAGACGGTGTAAATAATTGAGAATAAATGGAACCTGCTGCATTCATAGCGGCAGCGCCTACACCTGCCACGGCCGAATAGACCCCCACTACCTCTGAAAAACCAAGAGGGATTAATACCAGCCTATATCCTTGTAGCTGCATCCAATTAGCACAAGAAGACAAAGAGATTGGCATACAAAATTTAGAGATTTCACTTAACTTGATTTCAACAACTTTCCCTCCAAAAAAAATACCCAGCCTTTTCATTACCAGCAGATATGTCACTAAAGAGATGACCCCACTAAATAACGCAAAGGTTATTAGTAATACACTATCTACATTAAAATATTGTTTTGCAACAAACAAAATCGTAAGCTTAAGCACCCCATCAATCACCAAGAAAGAGGTAGCAGTTTTTTTATGCTCTAGATTATTAGTTAAATTTCTCAAAGATACACAGAACTGATTAACAACCCCATACACAAGGCTTACAACAGTGCCGAGGGCCATAATAGGAGATGAAACGATCCCTACAATACATCCAATTAATAAGGTAACAAGCAAAGACCACTTTACCAGAGCCACGTTTAACAACAATGCGCCAGTAACCGATATTCCTTCACGTCGCCACTCATAGAGTTTAGACTGCAAGTAATAATCCACTGGCACAAAGACTATCGCCGAAAAAAGATAGGCCACAGTAAACCAAAAAGCATAATATCCCAGCTGGGCTGAGTTTAAAATATTTGTATAAACTTTCACATAGGCAAGTTGCAAGCCGATTACAGCAAACCGCCCCACCCCAACCACAAAGAAATCATTCATACAAGCTAGTTGTCTGAACATTGAGTTTTTGTCAACTTCTGCCATAACGCCGATGACCGCTCGCGTGAATAACGAATGCCTTTTTCTTCATAAATTTCTTTTACACAAAAATATATTGTCACATGAAGCATAATCCTCGCCCAAAGCTCTCTTGCCGAGATAAAACCATGCTTTCCCCAAGGTAGTCTAACAAAACGAATGCAGTCACTAACAACATAGTTAAACAATTTTAATAGGCTTATTTTTTTACCAGACGCCACCATCTGTTCAGCTTCAACCAAGGCATAATTTAAATGTTTTCTTGTCAAAGACTCAATATCTGAGTCTCGCAAATGAACTATGCTGAAGCCCTCACTTGACTCTAAATGAAGAACATCACCGCCGTTCACAGTTTCAAATGGAGCATGCATGAAAATAGCTTCATAATTAAGATTTTTTCTATTAAAAAATCTTTCAGTTCTTCTTTCAAAATTCCTAAACCTACCACCCCAAATCTGAATATCTTCCCCACACGTATATGAAACTATCGGAGTAGTGACCATGTTTATAGCTCCCTCTCTAGCCACACGATCAAACTCTTTAAGCACCTGAAAAGAAATAAATTCACTACAAGACAGGAGTAGAATATAATCGTTATTTACCATAGGTAAAACAGTTCGAAACCATTCTGGTGTTTGAAGAGACCCTTTATTGGCTACTTCAACAACTGTACAGCCCCGATTTTTTGCTATTGTCACACTCTCATCATTACTACAGTTATCGACAACCAAAACTGAACCAAACTGCCCGTAATAATCAAGTACACGCCCTATTCTCTCCTGCTCATTATAGATTGGAAGTATCATCGAAAAATTAAAACCAGCCTGTTTATCACCCATACCTTCACATGACGATAATGTAAATATCATGCCGTCTACCCTATAACAAAATCATAAAACAAAAGCCCGTGCTATAACAATTGGTATTCTCAGATAGGTTTAAAACTTGAGCAGAAATAACCCACCACGAACAGTCGTGAATTACTACATTTATGATTTATGCAGCCACTCTAATAACATTAGCCTCGCAAACTCTCAATTCTATTGAGAACCACAAAGACTCCATCAAGGAATAATGACAATATAAATAGCCCCCCGTGGATTTTCCCATGTATCTCAAGACATCAAACCTCCCTTAGGCTGATGCTGCCGCCAGTCGGCTGAGCTCCCGTGAGGAATCGTATTTCCGTACACTGAATGGTAATGCTCGTTGTAATGTTAGAAGGAAATACCAAGGTTCCGCATGATGGTTGTAGCGTCCGGCTTCGACATGTGTGCCACCCAATCACGCTCATCACGTTCCGCATGTCATCACTCCGGTGGCCAGGAGCAGACCACCCTACTCATGGCTTCTCGACCACAGAACCCAAGAAAAACATGGGCCATAGCTTATCGCCATAGTCATAGTTCACATCGAAATCATCTGAGCACTTGCAAATACTCCTGGTCGCCACAGAAACAAGCCCCTTATACCGACGCGACACCATGAATTGCTTCATCCCTCGACTCAACAGGAAGTCATTCTGCGGCAGGACTCGGTAGACCCGATTGGCGTTGACCTTCATATATAGGGTTGTTTGCAGGAGCCTCAACAATCCTCTGACCCGCCGGTAACCATCGCAGGGTAAATCGTCAATCTGCGTCCAGGTCTGCAACCAAGTCCACATCCTCAGCCGTAGTGCAGGCACCCGTCGTGCCAGTCTCTCGAGCATTTGTTCGAGTAGCCGGAGGGAGCGCACTACGCCTGGGCAGTCGCTAACCAACTCACTGGTCACCTCGAAAACAAAAGCTACCGCACAATCCATTTTCGCGGGCAGGCAACCTCCTCGGCTACCTTGAAATTCCTGCTTCCACGATCTTTTTGCTCAACAGGCGCTGCAGCTCGCGGATTTTCTTCATCACTTCAGCCAACTCCGAAGCGCGAACCACTGCCTGGCCGGCACTCGTTGCATGACAGGCTGCCTCCTGGTGAAGCTTGCGTCAATGGAACGCTGATTCGGCTGGATGCCGTGGCGCCATAGAATCCCCGAGGGAGGATTTTAGTGTGAGTCATAAACACAATCGTATACCGATCCCTTATTTAAAGAGGAAGCGACATCCTGTGCTTCAGTGGGCTCGTCCACAATTGACTCCCAATATTTCTC
Organism: Chromobacterium sp. Rain0013; assembly: GCF_015291765.1. Classification (NCBI taxonomy): domain Bacteria; kingdom Pseudomonadati; phylum Pseudomonadota; class Betaproteobacteria; order Neisseriales; family Chromobacteriaceae; genus Chromobacterium; species Chromobacterium sp. Rain0013. The sequence goes on along the minus strand of NZ_CP031514.1, from coordinate 1,393,560 downwards.
ATGGCCTATGGTCAGAACGATGCCAACTCACGGTACGGGTAATAGCTTCATCTAGCATGATCGGCATAGCTAGGCCCAGTTCTCTACGCACCAAACTGTGGTCCGGCACATAGCGCTCGACTAGCTGGGACGATTTCGGCGTGTTCATGACACGCACTTGAGCCGACACCTCCAAAACCCGGCAAACACGGTAAGCGAGTTCACTAATTGAGATGGCCATATCCGACCCGACATTGTACGCCGCCCCAGGCCGACCTTTAAGCAATACAGCCCACAACCAAGCAGCCATATCTGCCGCATACAGGTAACTGCGCAACGGAGTGCCATCACCATGAATGACGATCTCGCGGCCATCAAGTGCTGCCCCTATGAAGTTGCCAATGGCAAAGTGCTTGTCCAGAGGTAGATAGGGACCCACAAATGTAAAGCATCGAGCAACGCGAACCCGCAACCCGGTACGGGCACCGGCAGCAACGGTCAGCCATTCCGATACCCGCTTTCCCTCTCCATAAGCAGAGCTTGGCAGCAACGGATCGGGGGCACCAAAATAGCTTTCAGGCACGCAGAGCAAATCAACAGGTTGCCGACCGTAAACTGCCCCCGAGCTCACCAACAAGAAATCCTGTACATTCGCCCTTTCGGCAAACGCCAACACATGCCGCGTGCCTTCGGTGCAAGTATCAAAAATGTCTTCCGGCGTCGTTCTGGCAACAACATCGGTAGCCGCATGAATGATGGTATCGTATTCCCCCTCGGGGAAAACGAAATTCCGTACATCGCCTTGCAACCATTTGATGCCGTCAGCCTGGGCAAGGGTCGGCGCCTCAGCACTGAACGTGCTAGGATTACGGCTTAAAATAGTCGTGTGCACCCCTAAACCTAGATGGCGATTAACGTAGTCCAGCGTCGCCAGCAACCATTTTCCGACGAAACCAGTGCCACCTGTCAGGAAGATCCGCCGGCCAGCCAAGCCGTGCCAGACATCTTCAGGCAACAGTCGAAAAACATGCAGAAGGTCATCCTCGTGCACTGCCCGAAGTAATTTGGGCACACTCACGTCGCCAAACTCAATTGAGAGTGGAAAGCCAAGATGCGGGCCCGGACACTATTGATATCGAGACCATGCTCGTGCAATAGATAATCATGAGAGCCACAATATTCCGAGAAGCGGTCTGGCACTCCTAGACGCAGTACACGCGTAGGTTGGTACTCACTGACAATTTCAGCAACTGCAGCACCCAACCCCCCCAACACTGAATGCTCCTCCAAGGTGACTAGTCCGTTACAAGAACGTGCCGCGGCACAGACATCTTCGGTAGATAGCGGCTTGAGCAAAGGCGCACTCCAGACAGCAAGGTCATATTCTTGCGCGATATCCACGGCAGTGCGAAGCATAGACCCGGTGGCAATCAACCCAGGCAGACTGGCGCGACCACCACGGACTTGCACTAAACATCCTGGCTTCAAAACATCGACCGGTCTCGTATGCACATCACCACGATCCGACTTGCCCATGCGCATGTAAATAGGCCCACCAGCCTCATAGGCATAATTCATGCTGGCCGTCATTTCGAAGCGATCGGCTGGCGATAACACCCCCAGGCCCGGAATTGCTCGCGTGCAGGCGATGTCCTCTGTAGACTGATGGCTTGTGCCAAGGTGGCTATAAACGAAGCCAGCACCATCGCCGAGCAGTACTACAGGTAGATTGTCATGGGCGATATCGAGTTTAATCTGCTCCATAGTGCGGATCGGTACGAACGCAGCTAATCCGTAGACAAATGGCCGAAACCCTACACGTGCAAGCCCTGCTGCCATACCCACCATATTTTGCTCAGCGATGCCGCTATTGATGTACTGGTTCGGGCAACGCTTGCGGAATTCATCGAATAGCGCGTAGCCGTGGTCGCCTGTCAGCAGTAGCACGTTCGGGTCTTCCAGTGCCAAGCTTACCAGCGCATTAGAAAAGGCTTCTCTCACTTCGGTACTCCAGCAAGGCCGAGCGCGTCAAGTGCTTCGGCGAAGGTCTGCGGGTTCAAGCGTGTATAGTGCCAACGGTTATCGGACTCCATAAAGGGAACCCCCTTACCCTTGACTGTACGTGCGATCAATGCCTTAGGCTTGCCTGCTCCAATGGCCCACAATTTGCAAATCGCCGCATCCACGGCAACCTCATCGTGACCATCCACTTCCAACGTTTCGAATCCAAAGCTCTCAAACTTCGCCGACAAATCACCTAACGCCAACACATCGTCGGTAGTACCCATCGCTTGAAAACCATTTTTGTCGATGATCAGCATCAGGTTATCCATTCTGTGATGGGACGCGACTAACGCCCCCTCCCAGATCGGACCTTCATTAAGCTCACCATCGCCAACAATTGCGTAGACCTTCTGATCCGACCCCTTACGCTGCAATCCCATAGCGATGCCGACACCGACGGAGAAGCCATGTCCCAGCGATCCAGAAGTCACCTCTAGGCCTGGCACACGGGAGTCCGACAAACCTTTCAACTCGCTGCCATCCTTGAAGTAGCCTTGGACATGCGAACCATCAAGCCACCCCAATTCATGCATGCACGCGTACTGCGCCATCACACCATGCCCCTTACTGAGAATCAAGTAATCGCGCCCCTCGGCGCATGGATCGTTTCCGGGGTAACGCAGATAATTGCGGTACAGGACCGTCAGCAGCTCGATAATCGAGAACGCACAAGCGATATGCACCGTCGAACCAGCAAAAGCCATCTCGAGCACAGTGCGGCGCATACGCGCCGGCGCGAACCGCTGATTGGCGTCTGTTTCCACGTGGGAAGCCCCTAAGGAGGTCATCAGAAGTTCACTCCGAAAAACTCTTCTAGTTTTTCCACAATGTAATCCAGCTGTTCTTGGCCCAGCGCGGGGAAGGTCCCTAACCAGAAAGTCTGATTCATCACAACATCGGTATTAGTCAAATCACCACTGACCCGGAAGTTACGGCCGGACATATAGGGCTGTTTCGTCAGGTTGCCGGCGAAAAGAAGTCGTGTACCAATCTTGTTCTCCTCCAGGAAGTTGATCAAATCAGCTCGCTTTACACCTGCACTATCCTTAACAATCAACGGAAAACCAAACCAAGACGGTTCACTATTCGGAGTCGCTTCCGGCAAGTGCAGGAACTGCTCGACGCTAGCCAGACGATTTTTCAGGTACGCGAAGTTAGCCCGGCGCTTGGCGATAAATTCTTCGACACGGTCCATCTGCGCTAGAGCACAAGCAGCCTGCATGTCGGAGATTTTTAAGTTGTACCCCAGATGACTATAGGTGTACTTGTGGTCATAGCCGTCGGGCAGATCACCACCCAACTCTTTTTTCGTCCAGCAGAATCGTTTGTCGCAGGTATTGTCTTTGCCAGGTGCGCAGTAGCAGTCACGGCCCCAGTCGCGGAAGGACTCTGCAATCAGCTTGAGATCGGGGTTATTGGTGAATACTGCACCGCCCTCACCCATCGTAATGTGGTGTGCGGGGTAGAAACTCAACGTGGCGATATCGCCAAAAGTGCCGACCAGTTGGCCATTGTAGGTTGCTCCCAAGGCATCACAGCAATCCTCCACCAGCCAGAGATTGTATTTCTTGCACAGAGCCGTCACTACTTCCAGATTGAAGGGATTGCCCAAGCTATGGGCCAGCATGATGGCTTTGGTCTTGGGGGTGATGGCTGCTTCAATCTTGCTGGCGTCAATGTTGTGCGTGGCAAGATCCACATCAACAAACACCGGGACGGCACCAAACTGGAGGATAGGGTTGACCGTTGTTGGGAAACCAGCTGCCACGCCGATGACTTCGTCCCCCTGTTTGATGGCACGATCGCCCAGCTTGGAGCTAGTCAGTGTCGAGAATGCCACCAAGTTGGCAGAGGAGCCGGAGTTCACTGTAATCAGATACTTCACTCCCAGAAACTTGGCCAGCCGCTCTTCAAACATGGCATTGAAACGACCGGTCGTCAGCCAGCCATCGAGTGAGGCATCCACCATCAACTGCAGTTCTTTTGCACCGATGACCTTGCCCGAAACCGGAACTGCACTTTGGCCGGCTACAAAGGGTTTGGGCGCATGGGCGATTTCAGCGTATTGCTGCACTAGTTCGCTAATTTGCGAGCGGAGTTTATCGAGTTGCGGCTGAAAATTAACGGTAGATGCTGTACTCATTTTTTACTCTGATATTGTGTGATTTGATCAAGGCAACAAGCGCGCATATCTGCGCCGGACAACCAGGCCTGATGCCAGTCAGTAATGCGGGAAAGCGCCGTTTGCAACGACCATCGTGGCGACCAACTCAGGCGTTGCCGTGCTTTGGAAATATCCAACTTAAGGTAGCTGGCCTCATGCGGATGATCACCCGCCTGCAAAGACCATGTCGCGCCCCGCCCCCAAGTTTCGCAGAGTTGCTCGACTATCCATTGAACGGGACGTGCATCTTCATCGCAGGGACCGAAGTTCCAGCCCTCCGCATCAGCTTGACCATTTTCGTACAACCTCTCTGCCAGCAGGAGGTAGCCCGACAGCGGTTCCAGCACATGCTGCCAAGGACGAATGGCATGTGGATTGCGAATCTGAACGGGTTGCTGTTTTTCCAAAGCACGAAGGATGTCCGGCACCAGCCTATCCAATGCCCAATCGCCACCACCAATGACATTGCCTGCTCGCGCCGTCGCCATGGCAATGCCTTCATTCTTGAGAAAGGACTTTCGATAGGCACTACTCACCAGTTCAACACAACCCTTGCTATTCGAATACGGATCATAACCGCCCATCGGCTCGTCTTCTCGATAGCCCCAGAGCCATTCCTTGTTCTCGTAGCATTTGTCAGTGGTGACATTGACGATTGCCCGAACACTGCCAGCCTTACGTGCGGCCTCTAAAACATGCACGGTGCCCATAACATTTGTGGCATAGGTTTCAACAGGCTGCTGATACGACAGACGAACCAAAGGTTGTGCAGCCATATGGATCAGAATTTCGGGCTGAAAGTCTGCAACTAACGCACAGATTTTTTCATAGTCGCGGATATCTACAACCTGATGATCCATGCCCTCAGCCACTCGGGCTACATCAAACAGTGCAGGTGTCGTGGGAGGCTGAAGCGCGGCACCTCGCAGTTCGGCTCCCATAGCCTGAAGCCAGAGAGAGAGCCAACTACCTTTAAAGCCGGTATGCCCCGTCAACAATACCCGTTTGTTACGCCAGAACTCCGGCCTGGTTTGCTGCGGTATCACTTCAAACCCCATTTTTTCCAGGGAGCCTTGCCACTCATCCACAGCTCTTCCAGCAAGTGCTTGTCCCGCAGCGTATCCATAGGCTGCCAGAAACCCTGGTGCTCATAGGCCATCAGCTGGCCATCCTCAGCCAGCTGCATCAACGGCTCCTGTTCCCAGACTGTGCTATCGCCTTTGATATACTCCAGCACTTTAGGACTCAGAACAAAGAATCCTCCATTAATCATAGCTCCATCACCCTTCGGCTTTTCCTTGAAGCTCTTGACTTGACTGCTTTGAATGTCCAGTGCACCAAAGCGTCCCGGCGGATAGGTAGCCGTCAAAGTTGCGGCTTTTCCATGCTGGCGATGGAATTCAATGGTCGCTGAAATATCAATATCGCTGACGCCATCACCGTAGGTAAAGCAGAAGGCTTCATCGTCCTTCACATAATCAGCCACCCGGCCAAGGCGACCACCCGTCATGGAGTCATCCCCGGTATCAACCAGTGTCACTTTCCAGGGTTCGGCACGCTTTTCATGAACATGCATGGTATTAGCTTGCATATCGAACGTCACATCTGACATGTGCAAGAAGTAGTTCGCAAAATACTCTTTGATGAAATAGCCTTTGTAACCGCAGCAAATAATGAAATCGTTAATTCCATAGTAGGAGTACATCTTCATGATGTGCCAAAGAATCGGTTTGCCACCGACTTCTACCATCGGCTTAGGACGAACTGACGTCTCTTCACTCAGTCGCGTACCGAGTCCCCCTGCAAGAATCACTGCTTTCATTTCGACCCTCTCTATTCAATATTCGATCAATTGCTTGCCGAGCACACAAAGGCATCGGAGTAGAACTGCTTGGCTGGTAAACCAGCGTCTATGAGTGCTTTTTTGGCGCAATGAATCATGGCATCAGATCCACAGGCATAGACAACCGCATTTTTCCAGTCAGATACCAAATCGAGCATCACATGCTGCACATAGCCCGTTTCACCTGCCCAGCTATTATGTATGCGAGATTGAACCGGGATATAGTTGCATCCAGTCGCGATGCTGCGTACATCAAGATAAAAATCATCTGGCTGGCGCCCCCCCCACAGTACGGTTACCGAACTGGGTTTTTTCTCAACTGGCAGGTGTGCGATGGATTCCAGCATGGACTTGACAGGGGCAATTCCGGTGCCCGTAGCGAGGAAGAATAGATCGATATTCGCGGTATCTCGTAACCAAAAAGTCCCAAGCGGGCCATGAAGACGCAGAAGGTCATCGACTTTGGCCTGATAGAACCAATACTGGCTCATCGCCCCTCCGTCAACCTCGCGAATGTGGAGTTCAAGCGTCTTTTCAGCGAAGCTGGAATTCGCCAGGGAGTAACTCCGACGCACACCACCAGGGCCAATCACATCAACATACTGGCCAGGAATAAATTCAAAATTAGCTGTTGGCGGGAGACGTAACACCACCTTGATCACATCGGTGGAAAGATGTGATAGAAGCGATATGCGACAAGGCAAGGTCTTGGGTACAGGAATCGCGATATCGCCAAGATCTTCAATGTCGAGTTCAATATCGGCTTGAGCGGATCGCGAACAAGTCAAAATCCATCCTTCATTCAGCTCTTCAGAAGTTAACCCCGTCTCATCCTGCAGCGGCTTTGTAGAGCCGCTCAACACCTTGGCTTTACAAGTACTGCAGCGGCCCGTCCGGCAACTATAAGGAAGCCTTAACCCGGCAGACGTTGCTGCATCCAATAGGGACGCCCCCCCCTCGACCTTGAACTCACGCCCGCCTGTTAGTTTAGCAATTGCCACAACTGTTAATTATTCCACGCTGACATTGACATCATAACCATTAGCCTTAAGCAATGCATGCTGCTTGGCTGCTTGCAAATCTGCTACAACCATCTCCGCACACATTTCTTGAACGGTAATTTCAGGCGTCCAGCCAAGTTTGGCTTTGGCTTTCGTAGGGTCTCCCAACAACGTTTCTACCTCTGTCGGACGGAAGTAACGAGGATCGATACGCACAATCGTTTGACCCACGTTGAGGGCTGGGGCCTTATCGCCTTCAATTTTCTCTACAATGGCGACCTCATCAACACCTTGCCCCTCAAAATGCAAAGTGATACCTAGCTCTTGTGCGCTCCACTTGATGAACTGCCGTACGCTGTACTGCACGCCAGTCGCAATCACAAAGTCCTCAGGCTGTTCTTGCTGGAGCATCATCCATTGCATGCGCACATAGTCTTTCGCATGACCCCAGTCGCGCAATGCATCTAGATTCCCCATATACAAGCAATCCTCAAGCCCTTGAGCAATGTTCGCCAGACCACGTGTAATCTTGCGCGTCACGAATGTCTCCCCGCGACGGGGAGACTCATGATTAAACAAAATGCCATTGCAGGCATACATGCCATAAGCTTCCCGATAGTTCACCACAATCCAATAAGCATACAACTTAGCTACTGCATAGGGGCTGCGAGGATAAAAAGGGGTGGTCTCTTTCTGAGGAATTTCCTGAACTAAACCATAAAGCTCACTGGTCGATGCCTGATAGAAACGTGTCTTTTTTTCCAAGCCCAAAATACGAATAGCTTCCAGAACTCGTAAAGTGCCAATGGCATCTACATCAGCAGTATACTCTGGGCTCTCAAAACTTACCGCCACATGGCTCATTGCACCGAGATTGTATATTTCGTCAGGCTGAGTCTCCTGAATTATGCGAACAAGATTGCTTGTATCTGAAAGGTCGCCATAATGAAGCTTTAGTCTTGCATCAGTGATGTGTGGGTCTTGATAAATGTGATCTACCCGCTGGGTATTAAAAAGGCTTGCCCGTCGCTTAATACCATGAACTGTATAACCTTTTTCCAGTAGGAGTTCCGCGAGATAGGAACCATCTTGACCAGTAATCCCAGTAATGAGTGCAACTTTACCTTTAGGCGCGTTTTCGTTAATCATACAAAATTTTTCTCTAGAAAGTCGTCGTATGTAAATGCAAGTCCGTCAGCAAGGCCAACCCGAGGCGTCCACCCCAAAGTATTTAGCCGACAGCTATTCATTAGTTTTCGAGGAGTACCATCAGGCTTGCTAGCATCAGTTTTAATCTCACCAATATAGCCTACAGTTTTTGCAATTAGCTTGGCAGCTTCAAAGATAGAAACATCTTCTCCACAGCCTACATTAATATGGCTCAGCATAGGCAGGGTATTTTCCGCATAGATCTCAAAAGGAAGATTCATCACATGAACACTCGCAGATGCCATATCATCCACATACAAAAATTCTCGTCGGGGTGTGCCTGTACCCCAAATGGTAACTGAAGGTGAGTTGCTTAGCTTTGCCTCATGAAATCGTTGAATCAGCGCAGGAATGACATGAGAATTCTCAGGGTGATAATTATCCCCAGGCCCATAAAGATTGGTAGGCATAACACAACGGTAATCTACACCATGCGATTTGCCATATTGTCGATTATAGCTTTCGCACAATTTAATACCCGCAATCTTTGCAACAGCATAAGGTTCATTAGTCGCCTCAAGTGAACCGGTAAGCAAAGACTCTTCGGCCATTGGCTGAGGGGCTAATTTGGGGTAAATACAGCTAGAGCCAAGGAATAGTAATTTTTTTACTCCATTACGAAAGGCGGCATCAATAACATTAGCTTCCATCATCAAATTTTGATAAATGAATTCAGCTGGATAAGCATTATTAGCGTAAATCCCCCCCACTTTAGCCGCGGCGAAATACACTTGATCAGGTCTTTCAGCCTCAAAAAAGGACCTAACTGCTGCTTGATCTGTCAGGTCCAGTTCTGAATGCGTACGAGCAATAACATTTGTTTGACCTTGTTGCTGCAGGGCTCTAACAATTGCGGAGCCAACCATCCCACGATGGCCTGCAACATAAATCTTTGGCATAGTCATTGTCCGCCCCTTCCATAATCATCCTCAAAGCGAACGATATCGTCCTCTCCCAAATAGCTTCCCGACTGTACTTCTATAATTTCAAGTGGAATGGTACCTGGATTAGCCAAACGGTGAACCACCCCCAATGGAATATAGGTCGACTGGTTTTCCGTCAGAAGAATAATTTTTTCGCCATTTGTAATTTCTGCAGTTCCCTTGACGACAATCCAATGCTCTGCCCGATGATGATGTTTTTGCAAGCTCAGGCTAGCTTTGGGTTTAACTTGAATACGCTTGACCTTGAAGCGACCACCTTCGTCAATGCTATCGTACCACCCCCAGGGCCGGTGAACTTTACGGTGCAGAACATGTTCTTCACGCTTCTGCTGCCCAAGCGCGGCAACAATATGTTTGACGTTTTGACTGCAGGATTTATCTACAACAAGAACTGCGTCCGGGGTCTCTACAACAATGATATTCTCGACTCCAACCAAACTCACGAGTCGACTGGTTGCATGAACTAATGTATTGCGGCTATTGGTGGTAAGAACATCGCCAACCTGTGCGTTTCCGAACTCATCCTTAGGCAAGACCTTCCACACCGCATCCCAAGCGCCTAAATCATCCCAACCTGCATCCAACGCTACCATTTTGATTGGGAAGTCACTATCAGGACACTGCTCCATCACTGCGTAGTCCACAGACTCAGATGGGATGGCGACAAACTCTGCCTTGCCCGGCCTAACAAATCGTGCATCTTCTGAGCGCATTGCCCAAGATGTACGAGTCGCCTCTAAAATATCGGGCCGGAATTTTTCGAGTGCTTTCAACCATACCGATGCTTTGAACACGAACATGCCGGCGTTCCAGTAGTACCCGCCCTCTGCCAAATAGCCCCTAGCAGTAACCTCATTCGGCTTTTCAACGAATCGCTTAACTAGGTGTGCATCTCTTCCAAATTCGCTTTTATCAACCTGGATGTAGCCATAGCCTGTTTCAGGTCGGTCTGGAGTAACCCCTAAGATTACGATCACGCCATTTACGGCCTCTCTGATCGCAAGCTGCATTGACGATGTAAACGCTGCGGAATCAGTCACAGTCTGATCAGCTGGCGTCACAACCAAAATGGGATCATTACCGCCCTCTAGTGCAGCTAAGGCAGCCAGAGTTAGCGCGGGAGCTGTATTGCGCCCTACGGGCTCAAGCAGTGCAACTCCCATTTCAATATTGGCTTCGCGCAGCTGCTCGGAAGCCAGAAAGCGATGCTCCTCACCTGTGACAATAAGCGGAGGAGCCACCTGCATGTTGGCATCTCCCAAGCTGGAAAGGCGCTGTGCAGCCTGCTGAAACAAGCTGTCACTACCGGTTAGACATAAGAACTGTTTGGGGAAACCCGTCCGCGACAACGGCCAAAGGCGCGTGCCAGAGCCACCGCAGAGAATAACCGGAGTAACACTAATCATGACTTTTGTATTCCTTCACTGCCAATATTTTCAACATCCAACTTGAGCGCTTCAATCTCAGCTTTCAGCGCCTCATACTCTTCCATCTTCCTATGCAAAAATCGGTGAGTGGTGGCAGCCTTTTCAACCATACCACTAGGGGTAAGCACGTAGACGTAACCAAATTTGTTCTTGGAGTGAGCGAAATTTTTCATCTTCACTAGGCCTTTTCCCATCAAAGCCTTCAGGCAGTAGTTCACCCCGCCCACGCTGATGCCTAGCTTTTCCGCCAGCTCGCGCTGGGTCAGATCTGGATTGTCTTGCAGGAGACACATCACCCGAAAATAGGTATCCTCCTGTAGTCTTGCTTGACGACTAATCATAAGAATCGAAGCATCAATCTCGTGTGACATCTTACATATAAATAGTTTTGGTGCATTATTAAGCAACGTACGCAATATTCCTACCAGCCGTTTTGCACCCACCCGGCAGTTCTGTAAAAACTTGAACATTGTACTCAAAGTCACCTTACGGGGTCTACACAACACCCCCGACAAAGTTGACTTGAGGGACCTACATATACTTACATGAGCCTCAACAGTTCGCTAGGAACACAGCGAGTAATGCAGGGGATCGCTAACGCCCCCCTGCATTCAAACACCTAGATACTCCAACATCCCCTCCGCAGCCTCCCGCCCCTCAAATACCGCCCGCACCACCAAATCCGCACCACGCACCATGTCGCCGCCTGCGAAAACTTTGGGGTTGCTGGTCTGATATTTGTGGACGCCGTGCGCGGCCGCTAAGGTGCGGCCGTTCGCTGCAACCGTGATGCCTTGCCTATCCGACCATGAAGCCGCTTCAGCCTGGAAACCGAAGGCAATGATAACATGGTCGCATTCTACGATTGCTTCACTACCAGGCACAATCTCAGCATTGCGGCGGCCTTTGGCATCTGGTTCCCCCAAACAGGTTTCTGCCAGAGTCACCGCGAGGGCCCCATTCATTACCGGGTTGATGATGATCGGTTGTCGGTTCCACAAAAAATCTACTCCTTCCTCCCTCGCATTCGCCACCTCACGCTTGGAACCCGGCATATTCGCCTCATCGCGTCGGTAGGCACAGATCACGCTCTTGGCACCTTGGCGTATCGCGGTACGGTTGCAGTCCATCGCCGTGTCGCCACCGCCCAACACCAGCACACGCTTGCCTCGCATTGAAATGGGGGCCTCACCCTCGGGCAGCGTACCCAGCCCCTGACGGACGTTATTAATCAAATATGGCAAAGCCTCCAACACCCCGGGCAAATCCTCCCCAGGAAAACCGCCCTTCATATACTTGTACGCCCCCATGCCCATGAAGATGGCATCGTACTGTTCCAACAATTCTTCTATCTGGACGTCCTTGCCGATCTCGGTATTGAGCACGAACTCCACTCCCATGCCCTCCATGATCTCGTGACGGCGCTTGATCACCGACTTTTCCAGCTTGAACTCCGGAATGCCAAAGGTAAGCAGGCCGCCAATCTCCTCGTAGCGGTCGAACACCACCGCCTTGACGCCATTGTGTACCAATACGTCGGCACAGGCCAGGCCAGCCGGGCCGGCACCAATTACCGCGACCTTCTTGTCCGTCCACACCACCTTGGACATGTCCGGACGCCAGCCGGCTTTGAAGGCCTCGTCGGTAATGTATTTCTCGATGCTGCCAATGGAAACCGCGCCAAAGCCGCCTTGATTCAAGGTGCAAGCGCCTTCGCATAAGCGATCTTGTGGGCAAACCCTGCCGCAGATTTCCGGCAGGCTATTGGTTTTGTGCGACATTTCCGCCGCCTCGAACAAGCGCCCTTCCTCCACCAACTTCAGCCAGTTGGGGATGTAGTTGTGCACAGGGCACTCCCATTCGCAATATGGGTTGCCACAGGATAAGCAGCGGCCAGCCTGCTCGGCCGCATCCACGCTATGCAGGGGCTGGTAGATTTCTTTGAATTCGACCTTGCGTACCGAAGCGTCGACCTTGTCGCCGGGGTTGCGTGCAAGCTTCATAAATTGGAAAACATCGCTCATGGTTGTTTCCTGTCTTGCTGGGCCCGCCGCTCACAGGCGGCCGGGCTTTTAATGAGGTGATTTGACCAGGCCGCGCTCGCGCGGCTTGGTCGTGCCGTCTTCTTAGTCCTTGAGCAGGCTGTCGAGCCTGGCCGCCTTGGGTTTGACCAGCCAGAAGTAATCGACGTAATCGTCGAAGTTCTCCAGCATCGCCTTGGCCGTCTCGGAGGCGGTCAATTCAACGTGCTTGGCGATCTTTTCCAATAGATAGGCGCGGTACATGCCCATGGCCTCGCCGTTGATCAGGTGGATATCGATCAGCTCGTTGTTGTAGCGATAAGCGAATTTCTCATTCGGGTCGTAGACGAAGGCGAAGCCGCCTGTCATGCCGGCGCCAAAGTTGTAGCCGGTTTCGCCGAGCACGATGACCGTGCCGCCGGTCATGTATTCGCAGCAATGGTCGCCGGCGCCTTCGATGACGGCCAGCGCGCCGGAGTTGCGCACCCCGAAACGCTCTCCCGCCACGCCTGCGGCGAACAACTGCCCACCGGTAGCCCCGTAGAGACAGGTATTGCCGATGATGATGGACTCGCCTGCCCGATATCCCGCGCTCTTGGGCGGATAGATGGTCACTCGGCCGCCGGCCATGCCTTTGCCTACATAGTCGTTGGCGTCGCCTTCCAGCTCTAGGTGCAAGCCGGATGCGTTCCACACGCCGAAGCTTTGCCCGGCGCTGCCGCTGAACTTGATCTTGAGGCAGCCGAACGGCAAGCCAGCGGCTCCGTGAACGCGGGCGATCTCGCCGGACAAGCGCGCGCCGATGGAACGGTGGGTGTTCTCGATGGGGTAGCTCAGTTCCAGCATCTGCTTATTGTGGATGGCGGACAAGGCGTCCTGCAGAATGGCTTCCGCCAATTCGCCCTTGTCAAAGGAAGGATTGCTGGCGCTGACGCAGAAACGCGGCTCACTGTCCGGCACCCGGCCTTGCGACAACAAGGGCGACAGGTCCAGTTTCTGCTGCTTGTCGGTATCTCCGGCCGCCAGGCTCAGCAAGTCCATCCGACCGATCAGCTCTTCCATATTGCGCACGCCCAGCTTGGCCATCCACTCGCGGGTTTCACGCGCGATGAACAGGAAATAGTTCATCACCATTTCCGGCAAGCCGGTGAAGTATTTAGAGCGCAGCTTGATTTCCTGGGTAGCCACGCCGGTGGCGCAGTTGTTCAGATGGCAGATGCGCAAGTATTTGCAACCCAGCGCCACCATCGGGCCGGTGCCGAAGCCAAAGCTTTCCGCGCCCATCATCGCCGCCTTGATCACATCCAGGCCGGTCTTCAAGCCGCCGTCGGTCTGTACCCGCACCCGGCCCCGCAGGCCATTGGCGCGCAGCACTTGCTGCGCCTCAGACAAGCCCAGCTCCCATGGGGAGCCTGCGTATTTGACCGAGGTCAGCGGCGAGGCGCCGGTGCCGCCGTCGTAGCCGGAAATAGTGATCAGGTCAGCGTAGGCCTTGGCCACGCCGGCGGCGATGGTGCCGACGCCGGGCTCGGCGACCAGCTTGACCGACACCAGCGCGGACGGATTGACCTGCTTGAGGTCGAAAATCAGTTGCGCCAAGTCTTCGATAGAGTAGATGTCATGATGCGGCGGCGGCGAGATCAGGCTGATGCCTTCCTTGGCATGGCGCAGCCGCGCAATCAGGCCGGACACCTTGTCGCCCGGCAGCTGGCCGCCCTCGCCCGGCTTGGCGCCTTGCGCCACTTTGATCTGCAGCACTTCGGCATTGACCAGGTAATGCGGCGTAACGCCGAAGCGCCCCGAAGCCACCTGCTTGATCTTGGACATTTTCTCTGTGCCGTAACGCGCGGCGTCCTCGCCGCCTTCGCCAGAGTTGGAGCGGCCGCCCAGGCGGTTCATCGCGATCGCCAGCGCTTCATGCGCCTCCGGCGACAAAGCGCCCAGGGACATGCCCGCGGAGTCGAAACGCTTGAGGATGGCTTCCACCGGCTCCACTTCGTCGATAGAGATGGGCTCGCCCAATGGCTGCACCTGCATCAGATCTCGCAGCATCGCCACCGGGCGTTGGTTCACCGCCTCGGCGTACTGCTGATAGGCCTGGTAGTCGTCGTTCTGCACCGCCTTTTGCAGCAAGGTCACCACATCGGGGTTGTAAGCGTGGTATTCCTCGCCGTGCACGTACTTGAGCAAGCCGCCCTGTGAGATCGGCCGCATCGGGTTGAAGGCGAAACGCGCCAGCTTGCGCTGATCGTCCTCGAAGTCGGCGAAACCCGCGCCGGACACTCGCGACACCGTGCCCTTCAGGCACAGCTCCACCACCTCTTCGTGGATGCCCACTGCTTCGAACAGCTGCGCGCCGCGATAGGAAGCGATGGTGGAGATACCCATCTTGGACAGTACTTTGAGCAAGCCCTTGTTGATGCCCTTGCGATAGTGCTGCAAGGCTTCGTTAAGCTTGAGTTTGACCTCGCCGCTCTGTACCAACTCGATGATGCTCTGATAAGCCAGATAGGGATAGACCGCGGTGGCCCCGTAGCCGATGATGCAGGCCATCTGGTGCGCGTCGCGCACTGTGCCGGTTTCCACCAGAATATTGGTCTTGCAACGCAAACCACTGTCGATCAATGCGTGATGCACCGCGCCGGTGGCGAACAAGGCCGGGATGGGGAGGCGTTGCGCCGTCACATGGCGGTCGGACAGCACCACGATGACCGTGCCCTCCTGGACCGCATCCACAACATGCCGGGTCAGCGTTTCCAATGCTTGGCGCAAATCGGTTTCGGTGGGGTCGTAGCACAGGTCGAAGGTCGTCGCCTTCAGATAAGGCTCCGGCCGCGTGGTCACGCGGGTGAATTTCTCGTGCGACAGCACCGGAGAGCGCACTTCTAGCCGCTTGGCGTGCTCGGCGCTCTCTTCGAACATATTGCGTTCCGGCCCAAACACCGTATTCAGCGACATCACCACCGCTTCGCGGATGGGGTCGATAGGCGGGTTGGTCACCTGGGCGAATTGCTGGCGCAGATAATCAAACGGCGAGCGCACTTTCCGGCTCAACACCGCCATCGGCGTATCGTCTCCCATTGAGCCCACCGCCTCCTGGCCGTCTTCGGCCAGTACACGCAGGATTTGGTCTCTCTCTTCAAAGCTGATATTGAACAGCTTCTGCAAACGCGCCAGTTCGTCCTTGGACAAAGGCTCGACTCCGGCATCGTCCTCGATCGACAGCTCCAGATATTTGGCGCTGTCCTTAATCCATTGCCGATACGGCTTGGCGCTCTTGAGCTGGGCGTCGATCTCCTCCGGCAACAACAACTCGCCGGTGGCCAGGTCCGCGGCGAACAGCTGGCCCGGCTTGACCCGGCCCTTGCGCACCACATTTTCGGGATGGTAGTCCCACACCCCCACTTCGGAGGCGATGGTCAGGATATTGTCGCGTGTCAGCACCCAACGCGCCGGCCGCAGGCCATTGCGATCCAGCATACAGGCGGCGTAGCGACCGTCGGTGAGCACAATGCCGGCCGGGCCGTCCCACGGTTCCATATGCATGGAGTTGAATTCGTAAAAGGCGCGCAAATCCTTATCGGTCGAATCGACATTCTGCCAAGCCGGCGGCACCAGCAGGCGCAGCGCGCGGAACAGCGGAATGCCCCCCATCAGCAGGCCTTCCAGCATATTGTCCAGCGACATCGAGTCGGAGCCGTCGGTCTGCACGATGGGACGCACCGCGTCCATGTCCAGATGCGGAGATGCCATGATGCGCTCGCGCGCTCGCGCCCAATGACGATTGCCCTGCACAGTGTTGATTTCGCCGTTGTGAGCGAGAAAACGGAAAGGCTGCGCCAGCTTCCATTGCGGCCAGGTATTCGTGGAGAAGCGCTGGTGGAACACGGCCAGGCTGGACTCGAAACGGGAGTCGTTCAAATCCAGGAAAAATTTGGGCAGGTTCTCCGGCGTGACCAAGCCTTTGTAGGACAGGGTGTGCGGCGACAAAGTCGGCAGATAAAAAAACGGGTCGTCTGCCTTATTGGCTTTCTCAGCCTGGCGACGACCCATATACAAACGGCGCTGGAACATTAATTCGTCCATGCCGAATGGACAGTTAACAAAGACCTGGACCATGGCGGGCAGAGATGCCAAGGCCGCCTCCCCACAGGCGCTGTTGTCGGTGGGAACCTGTCGGAAACCCGCCACCTCCAAGCCTTGAGACTCCAGAAACTCGCGCAGACGCCGCAAGCTGCGCTCCCCCTGCTCCGGATCGGGATGGTGGAACACCAGCCCTGCGGCGTACACTGGCTTCAGCGTCAAGCCGGCCTCCGCGGCGACTTCGCGCAAAAACCCGTCCGGCTTGCGAAACAGCAGACCACAGCCGTCGCCGGACTTGCCGTCGGCGGCCACAGCCCCGCGATGAGTCAGCTTGGCCAGCGAGGAAATGGCGGTATTCACCAGCCAGTGACTGGGTTTATCGTCAAGCTGGGCGATCAAGCCGAAACCGCAGCTGTCTTGTTCGAAGTCCGGATGGTACAGGGTGCCCTGTAGCCAGCGTTGTCTGTCCATAGCTTTGTCCTGCTTATAATGTGAAACGAATGTTTCGATTCTAAGGGCAAGGAGCTTGACCCTGCAACCGGTTTTTGTGCACCGCATTAGACTATAAAAATCATTATGTTACAGCGCATTTTTTAATTTTCCGATGTCGAAAAATCGTATTTTTACGACGGATTAATTGTGATTTTGTGACGCGGACGTTCAATAAAACGACTGTCAAGCTACCTTGTCAAGGACATCCAAAATGGCCATTTCAATCAAAACAAGTATATTGTCAAACAATAGCCAACAATAATGCCCATCCTGTCTCCCCATCCCGCCAATCAGGAGCTGATCCGCCACTTGGCCGAGCAGGCGTTTTCACGTTCCGCCGGCGCCCCGCTGGTGGGCGGCAATCACCTGGAACTGCTCTACGACAGCGTGGAAAATTTCCCGGCATGGGAACAAGCCATCGCCGATAGCCGGGAATCGGTATTCATAGAGATGTATATCTTCGCCAACGACGCATTTGGCCTGCGAATCCGGGATCTACTGACCGAACAGGCCCGCGCCGGAGTGAAGGTCTGCGTGCTGTACGACTGGCTGGGCAGCTGGAAAACGCATCTGGGCAGTTTCTTCACCCCGCTGCAGGCCGCGGGAGCGGAACTACGCGCCTACAACCCTCCATCGCTGACCGCAGGCCTCAGCATGCTGGGCCGCAATCATCGCAAACTGATCGTGATTGATCGCCGAACCGTCTTTGTGTCCGGCCTGTGTATCAGTTCCAGTTGGGAAGGTCGCCCGGAGCGCGGCCAAGAGCCCTGGCGCGATACCGGCGTCAAATTCAGCGGACCGCTGGCGGCCGACGCTCTGGCCGCCTTCGCCGACAGCTGGGCCAGCTGCGGCAGCCCTCTGCCCGCGGAATGGCTAACCCCGCCGCCGGCGGAGAACTGCGGCGGGGTAGCGGCGCGTCTGATCGCCACCACGCCGGCCACCGCGCAAATGATGCGGCTGGATTTGCTGATCGCCTGCTTCGCTCGGCGCACCTTGTGGCTGACCGACGCCTATTTCATGGGCACCAGCATGTATCTGACCGCGCTGAAACAGGCCGCGCGCGACGGCGTCGATGTCCGCTTGCTGGTGCCGCGTTCCAGCGACATCGGCTGGATCGCCACTGTATCGCGCACCCAATACCGCCCGCTGCTTGAAGCCGGCGTTCGCGTTTTCGAATGGGACGGCCCGATGATCCACGCCAAGACCGCGGTGGCGGATGGACGTTGGGCGCGTATCGGCTCCACCAATCTCAACCTCTCCAGTTGGCTCGCCAACCGAGAACTGGACGTGGCGGTGGAAGACCAGACTTTGGCGGAAAAGCTGGCCGAGCAATTCCTGCGGGATCTGGACCACGCCACCGAGGTGATTCTGGCCGGGCAACGCCGCCGACCGACGCTGACCAAGCCTCGCCCCAAGGACTATCACGGCCTGCAGTTGCCGCCGCATACCGCCGCCCTCAGCGGCGCTAGCGCCGCCGCGCGGCAGGCGGCGCGGATTGGCGACGCGCTGGACGTGGTGGTGCGCGGCACCCGCAATGTCGACGCCAGCGAAGCGTCCGCCTTCCTGACCATAGGCATGGCCCTGCTGATCTTCGCCAGCCTGATCGCTTTCTTCCCTTGGCTGGTGGCGGCTCCCTTGCTCTTTTTGCTACTGCTCAGCGGCGGGGCCATCGTCGCCAAGGCCGTGGGCTTGTACTGGGCCAGACGTGGCAAAAAACAACAGCCGCCGCCGGCTGCGCCGGCAAGCGCTCAAGATGGCGCGCCCCAGGACAAATGCGATTAAAAACAAATCCTTGACCTAGGTCGAGGTCTTCAATACATCCCCGCCGCCCCACGAGAGGCCGCCGCCAGCAGCTTTTTTCTGGGAAAAGTTTTTGCTGCGCAACAACATGACAAGCAAAAGGTCTAAAATGCGCGCTTTCTTGGGATGTTCTCCAGGCCGGCAGACGTGAAGCGCGCGCAAACTGAATGAGATGCGTGCCAGCTACGGACCGCGGCGCAAAGCGCCCTGTTTTTATTCGCGCCTCAAGGCCAGCCTCCATGGCGGCGGCGGACCTCGCGTCTGCCCGTGCGTACAGAACTGCGCCCCAACGCGCACCGAGTGACACCGCAAAGGGTTACAGGTGCCCGCGGCCCCGGATTCGCCTACGGCGAACCGGCGGCCTCCCCGCGTCCCGCCCGCCGCGCGTGTCCGAGTTACAGCAACTGAGGACTCAGGTATGCGTTTTCATTTCCCCATCGTAATCATCGACGAGGACTTCCGCTCGGAAAACACCAGCGGCTCCGGCATCCGCGAACTCGCCGCCGCCATGGAGGCGGAAGGCATGAGCGTGATCGGCTACACCAGCTACGGCGATCTGACCTCCTTCGCCCAGCAACAAAGCCGCGCGGCCGGCTTCATCCTGTCGATAGACGACGAGGAATTCCACACCGAAGACGCGGCGCAGGAAGCGCTGGGCAAACTCTACGGCTTCGTCGCGGAAATCCGCCGCCGCAACCCGGACATCCCTGTCTACCTGTACGGCGAAACCCGCACCGCGCGCCATATCCCCAACGATATCCTGCGCGAGCTGCACGGCTTCATCCACATGCACGAGGACACGCCGGAGTTTGTCGCCCGCCACATCATCCGCGAAGCCAAAAGCTATCTGGATAGCCTGGCTCCTCCATTCTTCCGCGCGCTGGTGGACTACGCCCACGACGGCTCTTACTCTTGGCACTGCCCCGGCCACTCCGGCGGCGTCGCCTTCCTGAAGAGCCCAGTGGGCCAAATGTTCCACCAATTCTTCGGCGAAAACATGCTGCGCGCCGACGTCTGCAACGCGGTGGACGAACTGGGCCAGTTGCTGGACCACACCGGCCCCATCGCCGCCTCCGAGCGCAACGCCGCGCGCATCTTCAACGCCGACCACCTGTTCTTCGTCACCAACGGCACCTCTACCTCCAACAAGATCGTCTGGCACAGCTGCGTGGCGGCCGGGGACATCGTGCTGGTGGACCGCAACTGCCACAAATCCAATCTGCACGCCATCATGATGACCGGAGCGATTCCGGTGTTCCTGATGCCGACTCGCAACCACTACGGCATCATCGGCCCGATTCCGAAATCCGAATTTCAGTTCGACAATATCAAGAAGAAAATTCAGGCTAATCCCTTCGCACGCGACGCGCTGGCCAAGAACCCGCAGACCAAGCCGCGTATCCTGACGCTGACTCAGTCCACCTACGACGGCATTCTCTACAATGTCGAGGAGATCAAGCACCTGCTGGACGGCGAGGTCGACACCCTGCACTTCGACGAGGCCTGGCTGCCGCACGCCGGCTTCCATGATTTCTACGGAGACTTCCACGCCATCGGCGAAGGCCGGCCGCGCTGCAAGGACAGCCTGATCTTCTCCACCCAGTCCACGCACAAGCTGCTGGCCGGCATCAGCCAGGCCTCGCAGATTCTGGTGCAAGACCCGGAACAACGTCAGCTGGACACCGCCTGGTTCAACGAGGCCTATCTGATGCACACCTCCACCAGCCCGCAATACTCCATCATCGCCAGTTGCGATGTGGCGGCGGCGATGATGGAACAGCCGGGCGGACAGGCGTTGGTGGAAGAATCGCTGGTGGAGGCGCTGGACTTCCGCCGCGCCATGCGCAAAGTGGACGAAGAGTACGGCCGCGACTGGTGGTTCAGCGTCTGGGGACCGGACGACCTGTCCGACGACGGCATCTGCGACCCGGCCGAGTGGCAACTGCGGCCGGATGAGCGCTGGCACGGCTTCGCCGGCATCGAGGACAGCTTCAATATGCTGGACCCGATCAAGGCCACGGTACTGACGCCGGGCCTGGATGTGGACGGCAGCTTCGAAGAGATGGGCATTCCCGCCGCCATCGTCACCAAGTATCTGACCGAGCACGGCGTGGTGGTGGAAAAAACCGGCTTGTACAGCTTCTTCATCATGTTCACCATCGGCATCACCAAAGGCCGCTGGAATACGCTGATCTCCCTACTGCAGCAGTTCAAGGACGACTTCGACAAGAACCAGCCGATGTGGCGGGTCATGCCGGAGTTCATCGCCAAATACCCGCAATACGAGCGCGTCGGCCTGCGCGATCTGTGCCAGCGCGTCCACCTGCTCTACAGCAAGCACGACGTGGCCCGCATCACCACCGAGATCTACCTGTCGGAAATGGAGCCGGCCATGCGCCCTGCCGATGCCTTCGCCAAGATGGCTCACCGCGAGATCGAACGCGTGCCGGTGGAACAGTTGGAGGGCCGCGTCACCGCGGTGCTGCTGACACCCTATCCGCCAGGCATCCCCTTGCTGATTCCCGGCGAGCGTTTCAACAAAACCATCGTTGACTACTTGCGCTTCGCTCAGGACTTCAACCGCGAGCTGCCCGGTTTCGAGACCGATGTGCATGGGTTGGTGGCGACGGACCTTAACGGCCGCAAGGTCTACTGTGTCGACTGCGTGAAATGAGGCACGGCGGCGGTGCTCCGCCAGCGCGCCGCCGCCACAATTTCTACACAATAATCTTTAACACACCAGGCTGGCGCGCTCGCGGCAGCGTGCGATAATCGCCGTCATGATGTCATTGGACCGCCGTTACGCCCTCATCGCCTGGCTCTTGCTCAGCCTGGCCGGCTGCCTATGGCTGGGCTGGCGCCAGTTTGGCGAATTGGAGCAGCGCTTCCGCCAGGAATCCTTTATCGCCCTGCGTCTGCTAAGCCAGAAAGCCTCGCAACACGACGCGGTGCTGGCCACCTTGGCCGCCTCGGAACAAAGCCGTTTGCCGGCCGACATGCTCAAGCGCCTGCAAACCGCCATGCCTCAGCTCAGCGCGGTGGGTTACTGGCGGCAACAACAATGGCATGGCGACCCGGGCGGTCTCCGCCCGCCGCTGGCCTTGTTATGGCAGGCCCAGCAACAAGGCCAGACCGTCCTCGGCTTCGACGCGCAACAGCGCTACTGGCTGCAAAGTCCCGACGGCTGGGCGCTGCTGATCGACCCGCTGCGCATGCTGGTCCAAGCCGAACTGCCCAAACCGTTGGAAAACATCTCCCTGCAATTGCGCGGCCACCGTATCGAATTGCTGCAACGCAAGGCCGGCGCGCCGGTCAATGACTGGGACCTGAGCCTGGACCGCAAACTGCCCAGCGCCAGCCAGCCCTTCCGTCTATCCAGCCGCACAGCCTTGAGTTGGAACAGTTTGCCCTGGATGGAAATCCTGCTATGGAACGCGCTGCTCGCAGCCGTTGCCGTCGCCTTGTACGCCAGACATCGCCAACGCGCCTCTCAACAGCGCCAGCAGCAGCAGGACCGGCTGGCCGCTCAAGCCCGGCTCAACACCCTGAATGAAATGATGGCCGGGCTGGCGCAGGAGTTGAACCCGCCGCTCACCGCCATCATCGCCAATACCCGCCAGCTGGAGCGGACGCTGGACGAACCCTCTCAGCGCGAAACCGTGCGCGACACGCTGCTGGCCACCGGCGCGCAAGCGCGTCGCGCCGCCGCCTTGATCAGTCGGCTCAGCCGCCTGCTGGCCCATCCCAAAGCCACTGAAACCACGCCGCTGGACCCAGACGCCCTGGTGAATTCCCTGCTGTTCCTACGTCAGGCCGAACTGGCCAACCAAAACATCACCCTGGAATGGCATAACTTAAGCCCAGACGAATGGCCCCGCGCGGAACGCACCGCGCTGGAACAGATCCTGCACAATCTGGTGCAAAACGCCTGCGACGCGCTACAAGAACAAGGCGGCCGCATCGTGATCAGCGGCGAAAGCGACGGGCACAACTATCGCTTCAAGGTCATAGACAACGGCCCAGGGATTCCCGACGCCATCCTGCCCAAGATCTTCCTCCCCTTCTTCACCACTCGCTCCCGCGGCATGGGCCTGGGTTTACCGCTATGCGAAACCCTGGCTCGGGCACAAGGCGGCAAGCTGCACGTGCAAAACGCCGCCAACGGCGGCGTCATCGCCCAGCTGATATTGCCCTGGGCCAAACGCGGCGCCTAGAGCGGCTGACAAGCCCCTGATGCCGCGTTGCGCCGACTTGCCGTTACAAGTACTGCCTGCGTCGGTGCGCCTTGCCTCAGAACCTGTTTACGATCTGCTGCGCATCGGCGATACAGCGTTGAAAACCGCGTCGAAATGCTCATGTACCGTGTGTACACTCCGCTTTCTCAGCTGTTTTCGCCTTGTTTCACCTTAGCTCGCGAGATCGTAAGCACGTTCTCAGGCGTGAAACTGATTTTTGTCAGTCGCCCGTAACGCCTCAGTCCTTGCTCGCCAGCGCCAGCCGCAAAGCCAGCCCGCCAAACACAGACGCCAGCAGCCATTGCGGCAGCCGGCTGCTTCCCAGTTTGTCGCCAAGCGCGCGCCCGAAACGGCTGGCCGCCAAGATGATCGCGCCGTTGATCAGCAGGCCGATCGCGTTCAGCACAGTTGCCAACACCATGATCTGCAGGGAAACCGGCCCAGCTGACGGGTGAACGAATTGGGGGAACAAAGCCAACACGAAAAGCGCCATCTTGGGGTTGAGCAAGTTGGTAATCAGACCTTGGGCCACGATGCGCGGCATCGACTGCGCGCCCGCCGCTCCGGGGACGCTCAACACACTGCCGCTACGCAGCGTGGTCCAAGCGAGGTAGAACAGGTAGGCGGCGCCGGCGATGCGCACCGCATCGTAGGCCATCGGCGCATGCGCGAACAACTGCGCCAAGCCGAAGGCCGCCGCCAGAGCATGGCAGTAAGTCCCCATCTGAATACCCGCCAAGGTGGCGAAACCGGCCTTGCAACCCTGGCTGGCGCTGCGGCTGGCGATCAGCAGCATATCCGGGCCCGGCGTCGCCGCGAGCGCAACGCAGGCGAGGCTGAACAACAATAGCGTAGACAAATCAGGCATGGCGGACATTCCGAATAGATACAAATTGCCATAATACAAGCCAGCCCGACGGAATCAAAGCCTCAATCCAGCGCCGCGCCGCGTTCCCGCAGCAAAGCTCGCAGCACCGAACGGTGGCAGCGCGCCTCGTCCTGACAGTAACAGCCGATGGAAAAGTGGCTGCCGTGCGACAGCGCCGCCAGCAAATCCAGCTCGCGGCTTTGCGCCGGCGCCTTCATCTCCGCGCGATACGCCCGCTCGAAAGCCTGCCATTCAGCGGGACCCTGCGCGGCCTGCGCCTGTTTTACCAGCTCCGCGCTAGGCGCCAGGTTGGGAAACCACACGTCGTACCAATCACCGCTGGCAAACGCCTCCTTGGGTACACCGCGCGGCGGCCTCCGCACCGTACCGATGCGCGTGCCCTCCTGCGGGTGACGCGGACTGCCCAATTGCACGACGCGTATCGTCATAGCTCGCTCTCCGAAACAGCGCAGCCGGTGCGCCGCGCGGAACAACATTGTCATCGATGACGAACCCTGCGTAGACTAAGGGCCTGCCCCCAACCAGAACAATCCTCATGCAACACTATCCGCTTTATCTACTGATGGCGGCGGCCACCGTGCTCAGCCCCGGCCCCGGCATTTTGATGACCCTGACCAATTCTCTGCGCTTCGGCCTGCGCGGCACCATGGGCGGCATTCTCGGCACCGCCTGCGGCTCCTTCATCGTCGCCGGCGTGTCGGCTACCAGCCTGGGCCTATTGCTGGCGGCCTCGGCGCTAGCCTTCACCATGATGAAATGGATCGGCGCCGCTTATCTGTTTTATCTGGGCGTCAAACTACTGCGCGCGCCGGCTTTCCGCTTCGATGAGATTCAAACCCAGCCGCGCGGTTTTGCCCGACGCTTTGGAGAAGGCATGGCGGTACAGCTGACCAACCCCAAGTCCATCTTCTTCTTTCTATCCATTTTCCCGCAGTTCATCGACACTCAAGGCGCTTACGCGCCGCAATTTCTGCTGCTGGTCGGCACTTTCAGCAGCCTGATCATCCTGATTCACACCGTGTACGCGTTGACCGCCCAGCGCGCGCGGCGCTGGCTGGCCAGCGAGCGCGGAGGCAAATGGGTGAACAAGGCCGGCGGCATGACATTTCTGCTATTCGGCGCTCTGCTCGCCAACGCCAACAAGTAAAAACGCCATGAATCTGCAATTGGAGTCTCCGCGGCAACACGATGCGTTAGAGCTAATCCGCCAACTGGACGAATATCAGGCCGCCCTCTACCCGGCGGAAAGCAACCACTTGATGGACCCCTCGGCACTGGAGCGGCCCCAGGTTCGCTTCATTGTTGCTCGCGACGAGAAGGGCGCCGCCGCCGGCTGTGCCGCACTGGTGCGGCATGAGGATTACGGCGAGATCAAACGCATGTTCGTGGCGCCGTCCCAACGCGGCAAGGGGGTAGCGCAGGCGCTACTGGGGCGCTTGGAGGAAGAAGCCCGCGCCGCCGGCCTACCCGCGCTGAAACTGGAAACCGGCGTGTCCCAGCCAGAAGCCATCGGCCTGTACCAACGCGCCGGCTTCAGCCCCTGCCCTCCATTCGGCGCCTACGCCCCCGATCCGCTCAGCCTGTTCATGAGCAAAGCATTGTAGGCCTGTTGGAGCGTAACGACTACCAGCCGTTCTCCAATACCAGGTGGCCGGGCGCGCTTTGCCGGCTCATCCGGTAGCCCATCTTCATCAATTGCCTATGGGTGTCCTCCACCATGGCCGGGTTGCCACAGATCATGAAACGCGAGTCTTCCGGCGACATCGACAGCCCAGCCGCCCGCTCCAAACGTCCATTGGCCAGCAAGGCCGGTATACGCTCGTCCAACAGGCCTTCCGGCGCGTCGCGCGTCACGATGGGCAGGTATTGCAGTTTATGGCCGTGCTCTTCCCACAACGGATGCTCGCATAAAGCAGCGATGAAATCCTGGTAGCTGAGCTCCTCGGCGCGTCGCACGCAGTGCGCCAGCACGATGTGCTCGAAACGCCGCCACTGCTCCGGATCCTGCAGAATCGACAAATACGGCGCCAAACCGGTGCCAGTAGCCAGCAGCCACAGATCCTTACCCGCCGGCAGCCGGTCCGCCAAGAAGAAGCCCATCGCCTTCTTGTCCAACATCACTTCTGCGCCCACTTGCAACTGCGCCAGGCGCGAACTGAACTGGCCTTCCGGCACCACGATGGAATAGAACTCCAGATACTCGTCGGTCACCGCCGAACACATCGAGTACGCCCGCCAAACTTGGCCGCCATGATCGCCCAGCGGCAGGCCCAAGCGCGCAAACTGCCCTGGCTCAAAACGATAGGCGTCCGGCCGCCGCAAGCGGAAGCTGAGCAGATTGTCCGCCCAGCGCCGCAACCATAAAATGGGTTGAACCGTGTATTTCTCTTCGATCGCTGTATCCATTGCTCGCCAATACCCAAGTAAATCACTCAAGTATTGTCCTCCAGATCGGCTACGGCTTCAAGCCGGCGTCACAGAGGCGCTCAACGATAGGCGGCCAGCCATTCCTCATGCAGCGTGGCGACTAGTTGCCCCGCCGGCAGCTCCCGGCCGGCGGCCACGTTTTCGCCAGCCCACAAGGATAGAAAATCAGACAGTTCTGCCTTGGCCGCCGCGGCTCGCAAGGGCCCGGTCAAGGCGTTCATCACAGGATAAGCCGGCACCAGGTCTTCCTTGTCGGCCATCAATTCCATATAACGGTTGCTCAGGCCGCGCGCGTGGCGCCCGGAAAACGCGCGGGTCAAACGGGTACCGCCGGGCGCGGCCTTGGCCAGCTCGCTTTTCCACAAGGCGGAAATGCCGGACTCCGGACAACGCAAGAACGCGGTGCCCAGCTGGCACGCCTGGGCGCCGTGACGCATCGCGGCGGCGATGTCGCGCCCATGCATGATGCCGCCGGCGGCGATCACCGGCAGCGGTTGGTTCTGCGCCAATTCGTAAACCAGCGACAGCGTCGGCCGCAGGCTGTCCTGCGGCCGGCCTATGAAAGTGCCGCGATGGCCACCCGCTTCCCGGCCCTGCGCGCAGATCGCGTCAGCGCCCAGTTCGGCCCAGGCCAACCCTTCCGCCATATTGGTGGCGGTGCCGATCACGTCTATCTTGGCCTGCTTCAACAATTTGAGCTGATTGCGGTTGAGGATGCCGAAGGTGAAGCTGGCCACCGCCGGCTTAGCCTCCAGCAACGCTTCGAACTGACGTGCGAACGGCTCACAGAAGCGCTCCGGGATTTGCGGCGCCGGCAGTCCCAGCTCACGGTGCAGCGGCGCCAGCCACTCCAGCGCCTGTTCCAAGGCCTCCCTGCCGGGAACGGGATCGTCCTGCACAAATAGATTGATGCCGAAAGGCTTGTCCGTGAGGCGGCGCACCGCGGCGGCTTCGCTGAGCAGGCGTTCCGGCGGCAGCAGCGCCGCCGCCAGGAAACCCAGGCCGCCGGCCTGGCTGACCGAGGCCACCAAGGTAGGGGTAGTGGCGCCGCCCGCCATCGGCGCCTGAATCAAAGGGGTGTGCAACTGCCAGCGACGACACAAAGCGGAAGCCATATTTATCCTCAGATTACGCCCGCGCGGGCGTCGGTTGAAAGACTGCGCTATCAGACGCGCTCTTCAATCAGTCCGCCAAAGCCTGCTCCAGATCAGCCAGGATGTCCTCGATGTCTTCTATGCCTATCGACAGTCTCACCCCTCCTTCGCGGATCCCCAACCGGGCCTTCTGCTCGGGCGGCATGCCGCCGTGCGACATCGTATAGCTGTGATTGATCAACGACTCGACTCCACCCAGCGACTCCGCCAACGCGAACAAGCGCAGCCGCTCCGCCAATCTGCTGGCCGCCTCGCGGCTATCGTCCTTAAGCCAGATGCTGACGATGCCGCCGAAGCGACGCATCTGTCGGCGGGCCAAACCATGCCCCGGATGCTCAGGCAGCCCTGGGAAGAACACCCGCTCCACCTTGGGGTGCGATTGCAGGTAATTCGCCACCCGCTCCGCGTTATCGCAATGGCGATCCATGCGCAGATGCAGGGTCTTGATGCCGCGCAGGGTCAGGAAGCAATCCTGAGGTCCCGGCACCGCGCCGGCCGCGTTCTGGATGAATTTGATTTCGCGATGCAAGGCATCGTCGTTGACCGCCGCCAGGCCCAGCAAGACGTCGGAGTGACCGGCCAGATACTTGGTGGCGGAATGCACAACGATGTCGGCGCCCAAATCGAGCGGATTCTGTAAATAAGGCGTGGCGAAAGTGCTGTCCACCGCCACTCGCGAGCCATGAGCGTGCGCGACCTTGGACAACTCCGCGATGTCCACCATGCCCAACAACGGATTAGTGGGCGACTCCAGCCACAACAGCTTGGTCCGCGTGCTTATTAGCGCAGACAGGCTCCGACTATCGCTCAAATCCGCGAAAGTGACTTTGACGCCAGCCGGCTCCATCACCTTGCTCAGCAAGCGGTAAGCGCCGCCATAAAGATCCGCCACCGCGATCACCTCGTCGCCCGGCTTCAGGCAAGCGCGCAGCACCGCGTCTATGGCCGCCATGCCGCTGGCAAAGGCCAGGCCGTGGCGGGCGTTTTCCAGGCTGGCCAGGCAAGCCTCCAGCGCCGCCCGCGTGGGATTGCCGGTGCGGGCATAAACAAAGGGCATGGCTTCTCCGACATGCCCGTATTCGAACACCGAAGTCTGGTACACCGGCGGCATCACTGCCTTGCCATGATCTGCGTTGTCATAGCCGGCATGAATGGATCTGGTTGCAAATTTCACGGGTTTTCCTCAAAAAATCATTTACTTGCCTACATTGTCCGACAAACAGACCGCAATCAAGCTCCTAGCGCGCCGCGTCCATGACTCTTTCATCATTTTTCGAAAACTTCAAGGAAACCACCACAAAAATGGCGGCAACTCCCTTGATCTTGACTAAATTTTTAGCAGCTTTGGCTTTACATCCACGCGCTTTAGGACTATTTTGCAGCGTTTCGCATTCAAACAATTGTACGAATGAAGCTAGAACGCGTATTTGACATCCTGCCCCGCCAACTCGAACGCCACCCACGCACTGACTGCCTCGCCGCGAAGTCCGGCAAGGAATGGCGCAGGCTGTCCACCGAGGAAGTTGCGGACAGCGTCAACCGCTTCAGTCTGGGTCTCTTGGAGTTGGGCATCGCCAGCGGCGACAAAGTCGCCATCGCCGCCGATAACTCCATCGAATGGGTGCTAGCCGATCTGGCGTTGCAACAAATCGGCGCCGTCAGCGTGCCGCTCTATCCCACCATGACCCTTGATGATGCACGCTATATCCTGACTCATGCCGAGGTCAAGCTCGCTTTCGTCGGCAATGCCGCATTGCAACGCAAATTGCATGAGGCGCTGGGCAAATTCAGCTGTCCGATCTATGGTCTGGCACAGATCGAAGGCTGCCCATCCTGGACCGAGATCCTGGCCCTTGCCAATCCGGAGCGGCAAGCCGAGCTGGAGCGCCGCCGTGACGCAATCCAACCGGACGATGTCTACACCATCATTTACACCTCCGGCACCACTGGACGCTCCAAAGGCGTGATGCTGTCGCACCGCAACGTGCTCAGCACCGTCATCGCCACCGCGGAGTTCACTCGCCTGCCTCACGGAGAGTGTCGCGCGCTGAGCTTTTTGCCGCTGTCGCACATCTTCGAGCGCGCCGGGGTGTTCTACTATATGTACAGCAGCGCCGGGATCTATTTCTCCAGCGTGGAATGCCTGTCCTCCGCCCTTGCCGACATTCGTCCGCATACCTTCAGCGCAGTGCCTCGCGTGCTGGAGAAAGTGCACGACAAGCTGGTGGGCAAGGCGCGCGAATTCAGCGGCCTCAAACGTCGCCTATATCTGTGGGCGGTGGAACGGGCCGAGCGCTTCGACCCCAATGCGCGGCGCTCCCCCCTGGAAGCTGCCAAACACGCGCTGGCCGACAAGCTGGTTTACCGCAAATGGCGGGCGGCCATGGGCGGCGAACTCAAATGGATCAATGTCGGATCCGCCGCGCTGCAGCCGCGCCTGGCGCGCCTGTTCTGGGCCTGCGGCGTTTCTGTGGCGGAAGGTTACGGCATGACCGAGTCCGCCCCGGTGATCTCCGCTAACCCATTCAATGCCCGGGACACCCGGATCGGCAGCGTGGGCCTGCCCCTGCCCGGCGTGGAAGTGCGCCTGGCCGACGATGGCGAAATCCTGGTGCGCGGCGACAATGTCATGCTCGGCTATTACAAGGAACCCGAACTCACCGCCGAAGCGCTGAAAAACGGCTGGCTGCACACGGGCGACATCGGCGTGCTGGAACATGGCTACCTGCGCATCACCGATCGCAAAAAAGAAATATTCAAGACCAGCAACGGCAAATACATTGCGCCGCAAGCGCTGGAGAACAAACTGAAGGAATCCGCCTTTATCGATCAGATCATGGTAGTGGGCGATGGTCAGAAATACGCGGCGGCGCTGATTGTCCCGCTCTTCGAGAAACTGAAGGAGTGGTGCGCCGAGCACGGCATCGCCTACACCACCGACAGCGAGATGAGCAGCCACCCCAAGATCGTCGAGTTGATAGACCGCGAAATCAAACGCTTCAACCGCTACTTCGGCAACTGGGAACACATCAAGAAATTCACGCTGATCGACAAGCCCTGGTGCGTTGACGCCGGCGAATTGGCGCCCACGCTGAAGCTGCGCCGCAAGGTCATTGCCGAACGCTGCCGCGCAATGATAGAAAGCCTCTACGCCCCGGCCTGAGCGCTACGCGAAAAGCCCCGCAACGCGGGGTTTTTTATTGCGAGACGGTCAGCGCTTATGTGCGAACTCCAAGCGCCGCTCCACATAGCGCTGAACTCGCTCGAAGCTGGCGCTCAACACCCAGTAGATCCCCGCCGCAGCCAGATACAGCGGCAAGGGCTGGAACGTCTGGGCAATCACTTCCTTGGTCGCCAGCATCAGTTCGGTCACCGTGATCACCGACACCAGCGAAGTGTCCTTGATCAGGCTGATCAGCGAATTGGACAAGCTGGGCACCGACAAGCGCAACGCCTGCGGGACGATGATGTGACACATGGTCTGCCACCAGCTCAAGCCCAAGGACAAGCCGGCGTCCCACTGTCCCCGGTGCACGCCGGCAATGCCGCCGCGCAGGCTTTCCGACAAGTAGGCGGCCACGTTCAGGGTCAAGGCCAGAATGCCCGCCGTCACCGGCCCCAATTCAATCCCCACGCCGGGCAGACCGTAATAAATGACGAAAATCTGCACCAAAAGCGGGGTGCCGCGCATTGCGCTGACATAGAAAGCCGCCGCCTGCGCCAGCAAAGGCACCCTGGCTACGCGCAGGAAGGCCACGATAAAGCCCAGCGCCAGCCCCAGCACCATCGCGACCACAGCGAACATCAAGGTATAGCCCGCGCCTTGCAATAACACCGGCAGCGCCGATTCGAACAGGACAATCCAGTCAGTCATTCACGTTTTTCCAAAAACCGACGCCCCCGCGCAAGCAGGGGCGTCTTGCCCTATCCACTCAAAAAGGAGCGCCGCTTATTTCTTGGCCGCCGGCACTTTCGACACGTCGATGCCGAACCACTTGACTGAGATCTTCTTGAAGCTGCCGTCGGTCTTCATATCGCCCAGAGCTTTGTCAATCGCCGCCTTGAACTGCGGATTGTTCTTGGCGAACGGGATAGCCATCGTTGCCACGTCGCCCACCGGGGCGCCGGCCTTCAACGGCAGCTTCGCCTGCTTGATGGCAAAGGGAATCAGTAAACTGTCGTTCAACGCCGCGTCCACGCGACCGCTGGCCAGATCCTGAAGATATTCAGGCGCGCCGGGATACGTTTTCACCTCGATGCCGGGCACGGCCTTGGCCATATCGGCGTAATTGCTGCCCTGTCCCACGCCCAACTTCTTGCCTTTCAGATCTGCCAGGCTCTTGAATACGCGGGCCTCGTTCTTGCGCACAATCAATTGCGCGCTGGAGTAAGTATAAGGCTGGGAAAAGTCGAACACTTCCTTGCGCTTGTCGGTTACGCCCACCTGGTTAACCACGATGTCGAACTTGCCGGCCTGCAAGCCCGCCAGCAGACCGCTCCACTCCGCGGTGGTGAACTCCGGCTTTACTTTCAGGCGCTTGGCGATTTCGGTGGCAATCTCAACATCAAAACCAGTCAATTGCTGCTTGGCGTCCTTGAAGTTGAACGGAGGATACGTGCCTTCCAAAGCGATTTTCAAACTGCCGCGCTGCTTGACCGTATCCAGCAAGTCCGCCGCAAACGCTTGGCCAGCCAAGCCTGCCACTACAAGAACCGTCATCAGCTTGCGCATATCAATATAACCTTTTGGAATTTTGAATTCATAATGTGCAAAAATTCAGAATATCATTGCACACAGCCACTGACAAGTTCCAGATAGAACAAAGGCCGCTAGGGCGGCCTTATCATCAAGCAAGCTGTTGCAGCCGCCTCAGCGAAGAGCTAAGCACATTGCGTCCTATGCCAATCAATATCGCTAAGCCCAATCCCAACAAACCAGCCAACGCCACCACTAACGCACGCCTCGGGCCCGCCTTTTCCAAAGGGGGACTGGCCGGCAATACCACTTGCACTTCTTGCGACACTAATGCCTTGCCCACCAAAGCCTGTTTTTGCAACTCCTCCAAGGCCGCCCGATAGAAGAAAAAATTCCTCAACATCGCCAACTGCTGCGAAGAGATCGACTTGGCCTGCGGATTCGACCGTTCCAGTTCCGCTCGCAATTGCAGCAAAGACGATTGCAGTGGACTACTCCCCTCCATCTGCTGCGTATTCATTTGCACTTCAAGGCGGGCAAATCCATCGACGATCCGCGCCAACTCACTGTTCAACAACGCCTCTCCGCCACCCTGCTGGTTCAACTGACCTTGTGCCACAGACAGTTGTTGCTGTGTCGCCTTGATCTTTTCTTGCAGTACCAGATACTTTTTACTTTGCTCAGTGACATGCAGATCCAAAATTCTCTGCCTGGCCTGCTCCACCAGATAATTAGCCAGCTTTGCAGCGAATAAGGCATCCCCATCACTGACCGAAACCTCAAGCAAGCCATCCTTGCCCGCACCCACCTTCAGATTATCCAACAAATTCAACTTAGTCTTATCTGCAGAGCTTAGTTCATAATGCTTGGCCAATTCAAAATCAGTAACGACGCGGTCCAGCATCGCACTGTCCTTCAACACACTTGCGCCACCCTGGGGGCCAAGCGGTGCCGGCACCAATAGCAAGGAAGTCGCCGTATAACGGGGTGGCATATTCATAACAATGACAACCGCCAATATCACCGCGACCACAGGCAACATCACCAACAAGCGCCACTGCTTTCTACAGAACAAAATAATATCGACCAAGCTGATCTCATCTGAAACTTCGCGCTGCTGTTCCAACTGTCATTTTCCTTTTGCCGATTTTTGTCCATGAATGATGCGCCATCCCTGCTCATTTTACTTACAAAAAAAGGCATGCGCCAGAGTCACATGCCTTTTCTTCAGTTAATTATTATTATTAAACATTAAATAAGAAGTTCATCACATCGCCGTCCTGCACCACATAATCCTTGCCTTCGGCCCGCATCTTGCCGGCCTCCTTGGCCTTGGCCTCGCCGCCCAGCGCAATGAAGTCAGTATAGGCAATGGTCTGCGCACGGATGAAGCCGCGCTCGAAATCGGTGTGAATCACGCCGGCCGCCTGCGGCGCGGTGTCGCCGATGTGAATGGTCCAAGCGCGCACTTCCTTAACGCCGGCGGTAAAGTACGTTTGCAGGCCCAACAGCTTGTAGCCGGCGCGAATCAGGCGATCCAGACCCGGCTCTTCCAAGCCCAAGGTTTCCAGGAACTCGGCCTTGTCGGCGTCGTCCAGCTCCGCGATTTCGGACTCGATCGCCGCGCATAACGCCACTACCGGCGCGCCTTCTTTATCCGCCAGCTGCTGCACTCGCTCCAACAACGGATTGTTGCTGAAGCCGTCTTCCGCCACATTGGCCACATACATCGCCGGCTTGATCGTCAGCAGACACAACGGCTTGACCAAGACCCTCTCCTCCGGGCTCAGGTCCAGCGAGCGCGCCGGCAAGCCTTGATCCAGATGCGGCACCAGCTTTTCCAGCACCGCGATCAAGGCGCGCGCATCCTTGTCGCCGGATTTCGCCTTCTTGCCCTCGCGGTTCATCGCCTTTTCCACCGCGGACAGATCGGCCAACGCCAGCTCTGTGCCTATGGTTTCGATATCGGCGATAGGGTCCACCTTGCCGGCGACGTGAACGATATTCTCATCCTCGAAGCAGCGCACCACGTTGACGATGGCGTCGGTCTCGCGAATATTGGCCAGGAACTGGTTGCCCAGGCCTTCACCTTTGGAAGCGCCCGCCACCAAGCCGGCGATGTCGACGAATTCGACGATGGCCGGCTGGATACGTTGCGGGTTGATGATCTTGGCCAGCTCGGCCAGACGCTGGTCCGGTACTTCCACGATGCCGACATTGGGCTCGATGGTGCAGAACGGATAGTTGGCGGCCTCGATGCCAGCCTTGGTCAGCGCATTGAACAGGGTGGACTTGCCCACATTGGGCAGGCCCACGATACCGCATTTCAGACTCATGTCCGCATTCCTTCGAATTCTTGAAAAATCTTGTTCTGCCGCAGCATAGCCGCAAGCCGGCGGTTTGCCCAGCCGCTCATTTGGCCGCGGTGTGCAATTCCTTCATCGCCGCCGCCATCTTGCCGCCGATGGCCGCAGGCAATTGTCGTAAAGCCTGTTCGATCGCCTCGTCCAGCCCCTGCTGTTCCTCGGCGCGCGGCTTTTTCAACACGAAATTGGCGACTTCGTTGCGGTCTCCCGGATGGCCGATGCCCAAACGCAAGCGCCAGAAAGCCGGCGAGCCCAAGCGGGCCGCGATGTCCTTCAAGCCATTGTGGCCGCCATGGCCGCCGCCCTGCTTGAAGCGGGCCGCGCCCGGAGGCAGATCCAGTTCGTCGTGCACGACGAGAATCTGATCCGGCAGAATCTTGTAAAAATGAGCCAGCGCCAACACCGCCTGCCCGGACAGATTCATATAGGTCATCGGTTTGAGCAGCCAGACGTCCTGTCCCTCGATATCCACGCGGGCGATATCGCCGTGAAACTTGCCGTCCGTGCGCCAATTTCCCTTATAGCGCCAGCACAACTCATCCAACAGCCAGAAACCGGCGTTATGGCGCGTTCTATCGTATTCAGGGCCGGGGTTGCCCAAGCCCACTATCAGGCGAATGCCGGACATATTCTCTTGTTCCAAATGAAAAAGCTCGTTGCGGGCCGACGGCTAGCAACGAGCTTTTCAACCGTTACCGTCAGACGGCACGGCAGCTAGATTACACGCGAGCGAAGTCGATGTGCATTACTTGCTGTTTGTACGGGTGCATTTGGAACGCAGCCACTTTAACTTGTTCTTTCTGGCCGTCGATCACCAGATCCAGAACGGAAGTGTGGAACGCTTCGTTCTTCAGCGCGTAGTACATGGTGTTGTGGTCCAGAACGATGGATACGGCTTCTTTGGAAGCGCCGTAAACAACGGCCGGAACCTGGCCGGCGTGACGCAGGCGGCGGCTCGCACTCGTACCCGACTCTTCACGCTTGCTGGCGGTATATTCAAAAGACATGGCAAAACTCCAGTTTCAGATTAAAAGCACCCGGCCCGCCGCGACCAGCGGGCCCGATGTTCACGGCAGGCAGGCGCCCGCCGCAACCAGTTCCTCATTGAAGAGGTAAGACACCGATTCTTCGTTGTTGATCCGGCGCAGCGTCTCGGCCAGCAGGCCGGCGATGGAGGCCACCCGAATGTTCGGGCAGGCTTTGGCCTCGGCGGTCAACGGGATGGTGTCGGTCACCACCACCATATCGATGTCGGAATTCTTGATGCGATCAATCGCCTGACCGGAGAAGATCGGGTGAGTCGCATAAGCCAGCACGCGCTGGGCGCCGCGCTCCTTCAGAGCGCTGGCCGCCTTGCACAGGGTGTTGGCGGTGTCGATCATGTCGTCGACGATCAGGCAAGTGCGGCCGGACACGTCGCCGATGATATTCATCACCTCGGCTACATTGGCTTTGGGGCGACGCTTGTCGATAATGGCCAGATCGGTGTTCAAGGCCTTGGCCATCGCGCGGGCGCGCACCACGCCGCCCACGTCGGGGCTGACCACGATCAGGTCTTCGATGCGCTGGGAGCGGATGTCCTTCAGCAACACCGGCGTCGCGTAAACGTTGTCCACCGGGATATCGAAGAAGCCCTGAATCTGGTCGGCGTGCAGGTCCACGGTCAGCACGCGGTCGATGCCGGCGCTGGTCAGCATATTGGCCACCAGCTTGGCGGAGATCGGTACGCGGGCGGAACGCGGACGGCGGTCCTGGCGCGCATAGCCGAAGTACGGGATCGCCGCGGTAATACGACCGGCCGAAGCGCGTTTCAACGCATCGGCCATAGTCAGGATTTCCATCAGATTGTCATTGGTCGGCGCACAGGTCGACTGCAGAATGAACACGTCGCGTCCACGGACGTTTTCCAGCAGCTCCACCGCCACTTCGCCGTCGCTGAACTTGCCGACGTCGGCGCGTCCCAACGAGATATCCAGATGTTTGACTACGTTTTGGGCCAGTTCCGGGTTCGCGGTCCCGGTGAATACCATCAAACTGTCGTATGCCGCCATGATTCGTGTGCCTTAGCTAGATAAAGAAAAAGCGTGTAAGGGATTCTTACACGCTTTTTTCATGCTCTCTCTTATTGAGAGAAAGTCTTGGCTGGGGAGGTAGGGATCGAACCTACGAATGCCGGAATCAAAATCCGGTGCCTTACCACTTGGCGACTCCCCAGTAACTTTTATTCAGCGTTGTCGATCAAG
Source organism: Chromobacterium sp. Rain0013 (assembly GCF_015291765.1). Lineage (NCBI taxonomy): Bacteria > Pseudomonadati > Pseudomonadota > Betaproteobacteria > Neisseriales > Chromobacteriaceae > Chromobacterium > Chromobacterium sp. Rain0013. The sequence continues at coordinate 1,356,523 of NZ_CP031514.1, read as the reverse complement.
GGATGGACATCGAGTCCTTTTGCTAAAAATCCCTTATATTTTATCGACACCGCCTGATAAACTTTATCGGCTTCGTCTTTAGACTGGCACTCCAGAAACACACAGGAACCGGAACCAGTCATCAGCGGCGAACCATATTTTCTTAATTCGGTCAGCACTTCATTCACCGCTGGGTACATATTCGAAACAACGTTTTGCAGATCGTTTCGCCGTTGCTGCGTTGTTTCGAGGATTCGCATTATGCCGACGCCCCCTACCTCTGTCAACACCTCTTGCGAGAAATTTTGAAATATTTTGCTGGTGGGCACATGCACCTGAGGGTGAATTACCACATACCATGCCGGCTTCAATTTGATTTCATTCAGTTTTTCGCCAACGCCGGTAGCCAGCGCGCTGCGACCAAAAATAAACACCGGAACGTCCGCACCTAGCTTCAAGCCCAGTTCCTGCAACACCGCCCGCGGCAGATTCAGTCCCCACATGCGGTTAAGGGCCAGCAAAACGGTGGCGGCGTCGGAGCTGCCGCCGCCCAAACCGCCGCCCATCGGTATCTTTTTATCCAGGCGAATGGACACGCCCAGCCCGCACGCAGTATGGGCCTGCAATAGACGCGCCGCGCGCACGGTCAGGTCCTGCTCCGGATCCACGCCGGCAATCGGCGTCTCCAGCACGACACGGCCGTCGTCGCGCAGGGCCAACGACACGGTGTCGCTGAAGTCGACAAAACGGAACACCGTCTCAAGCAAATGATAGCCGTCCGGACGCTTGCCGACGACGTGCAACAAGAGGTTGAGTTTGGCCGGAGCCGGGAAGTCTTGGAATACGGGAGAACTCATCAACAGAACACCATGGCAATCATTGAAATAACACGTATGTGGCGATGCGGTCAGCGCCAATCGCGGGCCACCACTCTTACCGTCAATCCATCTCGGACCAGGTCCACGCGCTTGGGGTAGCGCTCGCCGGACTCAGCCTCGCGCACGAAGCGGATACGCCACCCCTGCTGCAAAAGCTCACCGTCGGGACGGATCTCTTTAGCCTCGCCCGGCACCGGCATGCCGCGGATCCACCAGGCCAAACCGGACAGAGGCAGCGGCCACCCCAGGGTTTTCTCGGTCAGACTTTCCACATCCGGCGCCTGCCAGGCCTTGCCGTCCGCCAGCAAGGTGACGCCGCCTGCGTCCCGGATCACTTCGGCCACAGTATTGCCCAACGGTGAATTGATCGCCAGCTGGTCGCGCTCGAGTTGGTGCCGCCAATCGAAGTTGGCGACATGCCCCTTGCCGTCCAGATTGATAGACAAGCGCCCGCTGACCGCGAACGGTTGGTCCGCGGACTGCGTCGCGGAGGGCATGAACACCGCATCCCTCGTCGCGCAGCCTGTCACAACAAGAGACAAAGCCAGAATCAGACCGCCCCACCTCATCAATGCGCCCCCAGACGGCGCATGGTATCGCGCAGCACGTCATGTTCCGGGCTAGCCTCCAGCGCCTTGTTCCACACCGCCAGCGCCTCCTCTTTCTTGCCCAGCTTCCATAGCACTTCGCCCAGATGGGCCGCCAGCTCCGCGTCCGGCAACAAGGCGTAGGCCTTCTGCAGCGTTTTCAAAGCCGCGTCCAGGCGGCCCAGCTTGTATTGCGCCCAACCCAGGCTGTCCAGAATGGTGGGGTTGTCCGGCTCGCTCTTCAGCGCCTTCTCGATATAGCCGAGCGCCTCCTGATGCCGGTTGGTGCGGTTGGTCAGGGTATACCCCAGCGCGTTGAGCGCTTGAGCGTCACCCGGCTTTTCCTTCAGTACTTGCTTGAGATCCCGTTCGGCGTTGCCGACATTGCCCAGGCTGTCCGACACCAGCGCCCGCTCGTACAACAGCTCCGGCGCCTTGGGCATGCGCAGCAGCGCCTTGCTCAACAAATCGTGAGCCTTGCCCGGCTGCTTGGCCTCGCGCGCCAATTGGGATTGCAGCAAAGCCAAGGTGATTTTCTCCTGGTCGTTGCCGCCCAAGGGCGCGAGACGCGCCAGGGCCGGTTCCAGCTTGCCGTCGCCCGCCTCCATCACCGCCAGCCGGCCTTGCGCCGGCAGGAATTGCGGCCCGGCGCCCACCATCTCGTACCAGCCCTTGGCCGCGCCGACGTCCTGGCGCTCCTCTGCGATCTGCCCCAGGGTGTAACGAATGAAATTAGTCTCCGGATGACCTGCTGCCAGTGCTTGGCGCAAATGCCGCTCGGCAGCAGACAGATCGCGCATCTGGTAAGCCATCAAGCCGGAAGCGTAGAGCAGGTCCGGGTTATTGGGATTGCCGGGCAGGAGTTGATCGAAAGCCTGGCGCGCCTCGGCGAAGCGCTTGGCGCCCACCAGCAAGCGCGGCTTGGCCAGCTTCAGCTCCAGACCGGCGTTCGGCCGCCGCGCCAACTCCCGCTGCAAAAAGTCGATAGCCTGATCCAACTGCTCACGGCGAAGCCGGTCGACTTGCCAGGCTACCGGCAAATCCCAGGCGGGCGCGATCTGAGCCAGCCTGTCGAACTCGCGATTCATGGTGGCCTGGTCGCCGGCTTCGGCCGCCACGGCCAAGAGCGCGAAGCGGGCCTCGGCTAGGTCCGGGTAACGGGAGGCGAACTGCTTGACCAAGTCGTAAGCGGCCTGTTTGTCGCTCTGACGCGAGGTCAGCCTCGCCAATTGGACGAAGATGGCCGGCGCCCGTTCCGGCTCTTTCTGCAGCAACGCCTCGATCAGCGGCTTGCTTTCCGCCAGTTTGCCGGCGCGCAGCAGGGTGATGAACAACTGCTCTCTCGCCGGCACCGAATCCGGCGCCAGCTCCATCCACAAGGTCAAGGCTTCCGAGGTTTCCTTAAGCAGCCCTGCGAACATAGAAAACTCGGCGGCCCGTTGCGCCAGCCGCGGATCGCGCGTTTGTCGCGCCAGTTCCAGATAGGTCACGGCGGACGCGCCCACCGAGCCGCGCTGGGCGGCGATTTCGCCAGCCACCACGCCATAGAGAATTTCCGGCGTCAGCTCCGCCTTGGGCAGTTGGCTTTCGTCCTCTTTCTGCGTTATCGCCGTCTCGTCGCCGGCCGGTTTGCCGGCATCGACCGGCTTTGCCGCGCCCGGGTGCTTGAAATTGGCGCATGCCGACAGCAGCGCGACCATCAGCAAAGGGAGTGTTTTTTTCAGCCGTTGCATTCGCATGGAGTCAGAGACCTGCTTATAAACCTATTGAATGCGTAGAATAGCATGACCTGTTTTTATCTTCGCGCCATTCTACCCATGCCTGAACTGCCAGAAGTCGAAACCACCCGCCGCGGGATTCTGCCCCATCTATTGAACGCCAAACTGGATGGCGCCGTGGTCCGCCACGCCGGCCTGCGCTGGCCGGTGCCGCCGGAGCTGCATGCCACCCTGCGCGGGCTGACGATACGTTCCGTCGACCGCCGCGCCAAATATCTGCTGCTGGGCACCGACGCCGGCACCCTGATCATCCATCTGGGCATGTCCGGCAGCCTGCGCTTCCTGCCTGCGGACACTCCGCCGGAGAAACACGACCACGTCGATCTGCTGTTGGGCTCCAATGTGCTGCGCTACCGCGATCCGCGCCGCTTCGGCGCGGTGCTGTGGCATGTCGGCGCCATCGAGCACCACCCCTTGCTGCAAGCGCTGGGGCCCGAGCCGCTGTCCGACGGCTTTGACGGCGACACGCTGATCCGGGCCGCGCAACGCCGCGGCAGCGCGGTCAAGCTGATGCTGATGGACAACCACGTGGTGGTCGGAGTCGGCAACATCTACGCCAACGAAGCGCTGTTTCACGCAGGCATCCATCCCGCACGCGCAGCCAACACGGTGCGCGACGGCGAATACCGTCGGCTGGCCGAGGAAATCCGCGGCGTGCTGAACCGCGCCATACAGGCCGGAGGCAGCACGCTGCGCGACTTCGTGCACAGTGACGGCAAGCCCGGCTATTTCCAGCAAACTTATATGGTGTACGGCCGGCAGGACCAGCCCTGCCGACAATGCGGCACGCCGATCCGGCATTTGCGCCAGGGCCAACGCAGTTCCTACTATTGTCCGCTATGCCAGCCATGCTAGAGTTACGGCCTCAACCTTGCGTACCGAGCCTCAAAGCATCTTGAAGTCAACCGCCACAACCTCTTCGCTCACCCGGATAGGACGCATCGTGCGCCTGTTCGGCCACTTGGCCATCGGTGTCTTCATCCTGGCCACTCGTTATTCTCGGCTAGCCCACGCCGAACGCGCCGTCGTCACCCGGCGCTGGGCCGCCCACGCGCTGAAAATTCTGGGCATCAGCGTGCGGATCAACGGCGTCAATCCCGGCTTTTACCCGCCCAACACCTTGCTGGTGGCCAACCACATTTCCTGGCTGGACATCTTCGTGCTCAATAGCTGCACAGTATCCCGCTTCGTCGCCAAACGAGAGATTCGCTCCTGGCCGGTGCTGGGCTGGCTGGCGCACCTGGGCGGCACTCTGTTCATCGACCGCAGCAAGCGCAAGGACGCCAGCCGCGTCTACAAGGCGTTGGCGCATGCGATGGAGCACGGCGCGTGCATGGCGGTGTTTCCCGAGTCCACCACCTCAGACGGCCTGAATCTCCTGCCGTTCAAGGCCTCGTTGTTCGAAGCCGCCTTGCTGTCTCGCGGCACCGTGCAGCCGGTGGGCTTGCGCTATTACGGCGCGGACGGACAACAAACGCTGGAGCCCGCCTTTATCGGCGATCTGACTTTTCTGCAAAGCGTGCGCAAAGTGCTGGCGATGCCGGCGATGGAGGTGGAAGTCAGCTACGGCCAGCCGCTGAAAGCCTGGGAAAACGGACTGGAAACCCGCTTTGCGCTGGCAGAGCGAGCACAGCAGGAAGTGGCGCGCGCGCTGCGCCTGAGCCCGCCCCCGGCCACGGAGAGCGTGCCGGAGCCGGACACGGCACGACAGGTTTAAGAACCTGTTTACGATCTGCCGCGCGTCGTGAAACGTGGCTCGGTGAGTGCACCTTCAAAATGCTCATGTACCGTGTGTACACTCCGCTTTTTCAGCCGTTTTCGCCTTGCCTCGCCCTTGCTCGCGAGATCGTAAACAGCTTCTAAATATCTGAGCGAAACCTCTTCAACGCAAAGCCCCCGTCAGGGGGCTTTTCTTAATCCATCGCCGGCCACGCTCACAGGCTGAGCCGCGCCATCAGGTTATCGAATAAATCGTCGGCCAACTTGGCATAGCCTTGCTGCGAGAAGTGCACCATGTCCGGCCGCGCCAGCTGCTGCGCTTGCCAACGCTTCATGCTGCAAGGGCCGCCCATCGCCTGCTCCCAATCCCAATACAGCACATGGCTGTCGCGCGCGACTTTCTGTTGAATGCGCTTGACCGCGGCCAGTTGCAAGGGACGACCCGGCGCGCACTCCTTGCTGGCCGCGCCACGCTTGCGCGCGGCATCCTGCGCGCCCAGCATAAGGATAGCCGCCTGCGGCAGATCCCGGCGTATGGTGTTGATAGCCGCCTGCAGATTGACCTGATACTCGATCAGGTCCAGACGATCGTCAAAGGCTTCGTTGACGCCGTAGGCCAAGATCACCAGATCGCTGCCGCGCTCCGCCAGCTGCGCGCTCCAGCTCTTGCCCCAGCGCTGCCAGATCGAAAGCTGAGCGCCGTTGCTGCCGATGCTGTCCAGCACCACGCCGGGCGCCAGCCGCTCCAGCTCTATCCCGCCCAGCTCCACCGCCGGCAGCGCGCCGGCACGCACCACGAAGGGGAAATACAGCTTCTGCTCCACCGTCTGCCAGCCTCTACCCGGTTCTGGCGGATTCAATTTGCGGCTGCCGTGACCATCGTCCACGTCCAGCGCGCCGGCCCCGTCCTGGGCCGCTCGTACGCGGAAACGCACCCGCCACAAGCCGTCCAGCGGATTGCGCGGCAACAGGCTGATGGCTGCGCCCGGCCTCTGGGCTTGGGCAATATAGCCGCCCAGCGGGAAGTCCGGATCGCCGTCCTTGCGGCTATTGGTCAAGGCCCAACCCTCGCTGCGCTCGATCACCAGTGCGTGGCGCTGGCCGGGCACGGCCATCGGCGGCGTCCAGCCGATGCCGGCGTCGCCGAATTTGGCCTGGAAACGCTCGCGCAACGTGCCGGTCAGATAATCCGCCGCGGTGTGCGAATCCCCCAGTTGGGTGACTCGCACCGGTTGCACTGCTGTGGAGATCGCCTTCAACCGCGACGCCAGCCTCGGCAGGTTGATCTCGCCGAAATCCTGCACCGGCGCGGCCAACGCCGATGCCGCCGCCAGCCAGCCGACCCATGCCGCGCTGATTCTCAACTTCATTCAAACCTCAATTCTGCCAACACGCGCCGCGCCAGCAATACCTGGCCCTGGCGAGTGAAATGAATGCCATCGGCGGTGCGTACCGCCACTTCGCCCTGATCGGGCAGCGTCATGAACTTGGTGAACGCCTCGTCCTCGCTCCCCAGGGCTTCGCGGGTGGACAAATAACGCTGGCCTGCGCCTTTAACTTCCTCCCGGAAGATGCCGTTGATGTAATGCACCCCGCGATTGAGCTTGTCCTTGCCCATGTTCGGCGCGCCCAACCACAACAGTTGCGTCCGGTGCTTGCGAGCCGAAGCCAGGATGGCGCGGATGCGCTCGCGGTAGCGCTGCTCCCACTCCTCGGAGGCAAAGCGGATGTAGCGGCTGCCGCCCACCATGTCCCATGTATCGTTGGCGCCCAAGAAAACCACCACGAGGCCGGTGTCGGGATTCGCCGCCAACTGTCGTTCTATCGTATCCGGCCAATTGAAAAAGTCGGGATAGGTCAGCCCCGTGCTCTGCTTGCTGAGGTCCAGCGCCTTGATCTGGTGCAGCTTGAACAAGGGCCGCAGCAAATGCGGCGCCACCCCCTGCATCATGGAATCGCCGGCCAGCAACACCTTGCTCCCCGGCCGCAGCAAGATGCGGGGATCTTTGGCCGCCGCTTGCGGAGGCGGAGCCGACGGCGACGGCAATGGCTGCAGCGGGCGCGCGCTAGGAACTACCGCCGTTGTCCGCGCCGCGACGGGCTCCGCCGGCGCCGCTTCCGACGACAAAGCCGGTCGCAGGCAGCAGGCGTTGAAATAGGCGATCATCTCGTCGTCCCACCGATCCAGCCTGGTCAACAGCCCTCGGCTCTGATCCCGGAACTCCCGCCCCAGCTCCGCTCCTAGACGCCAGACGCTCAACTCGGACAAGGCCTCCAGCTGGCTGGGGCGGTGAAAGGTCTGCCGCCAATAGGCGTTGATTGAGGTCTGCTCAATCCAGCACAGCAGCAACATGCTGCTGCCGAGGATGGCCAGGGCCTGACGGATGGCGGAACGGGCGATCATTTGACGCTTGCCTCAATGCGGTAAGAAACGAAAAGCGCGACCGCGGAGATGCCATCGCGCCGATACGGCTAAAACTGGTAATAAATAAAGCCCGGAATGCCCGGCGGCGACACCACGATGATCAGCAAGGCGCAGCCGGCCAGCAAGCTGGGCTTGCCCCACCACGGCAGGCGACCCAATTGGGCTATGCCGCGTTCGCAAGCCGCGCCCAGATAGGGCAGCGCGGCAAAAGCCGCGGCGCTCAGCGCCAGGAAGCCCGGCGCGTTCAGCGTCAGTTCCTGATCGGTGCCGGTCATGGCTTCCAAGAAACTCCAGGCGTCTTCCAGCGACGCGGCGCGGAAAAACACCCAGGCCAGACAAACGTAATGGAAGGTCAGTAGGCGCGCCAGCCAGGTCAGCCGCCGCGACACAGCCTCCTTGCCAAGCAGCTTGTCTCCCAGATTCAAACCCACCACGCCCAAACCGTGCATGCCGCCCCACGCCAGGTATTTCAGGCTGGCGCCGTGCCACAGGCCGGACAACACCATGGCAAGCAGTAAATTGAGCTGGGCGCGGGCAAAGCCCAGCCTGTTGCCGCCCAAGGGAATATAGATGTAATCGCGAATCCAACTGGACAGCGACATATGCCAGCGCCGCCAGAAATCGCGTAGATTGTGGGCCAGATACGGCGCGTCGAAATTGCGCGGCAACTGGATGCCCAGCAACAACGCCAAGGCGGTGACCAGATCGGTATAGCCGGAGAAATCCAGATAGATCTGGAAGGCGTAGGCGTAGAACGCCGCCCAGACCTCCAGCGCGTGGTAGGTTTCCGGCGCGCTGAACACCGGGTCCACCCAGGCGCTGGCCAGCCAGCCGGCCAGCCACAGTTTTTTGGCCAGGGCCAGCACGATCAGCCCCAACGCGCGGTCCAGTTGCAAGATGTGGCGGCGTTCGCCGCTGCGCAACTGCTCCAGCAGACCGGTGGCCCGGCAGATAGGCCCGGCCAACAAAGTGGGGAAGAAAGCCAGGAACAGCCCCAGTTCCCTGGCCCGGGCGAAACGCAACTCGCCGCGGTACAAGGACACCAGATAACTGACCGATTGAAAAGTGTAAAAGGAGATGCCCACCGGCATCAGGAAATCCACCGCCGGCAATATCGCCGCAATACCCAGCGCATGCAAAGCCGCTTGCGCGCTTTCACGGAAGAAGTCGAAATATTTGAATACCGCCAGATTGCCCACCGCCATCAGCAGCCCCATGCGCAACCAGCGCTTGGGACGGACGGAATCAAGCATCCGCGACGATATCAGGGTCAATAACAGGGTATAAACGGCCAGAATCAGCGCAAAACGCCAATCTAGCTTGGCATAAAAGGCGTAACTGCCCAATAACAGCAAACCATTCTGCCAATCCGTGCGCTTGCGGCACAGCCAATACAGGGCGAAAAAGGCGAGGAATGCCAGTGCGAACTCAATCGAAAGGTAACTCATACAAATAAAAAACGGCTCTGGCAAGAGCCGAGATTATGACAGCCATAGGGCCCGGCTGACTATGGCTTGTCAATATTTTATTTACAGCGCCGCCGCCAATATTCTTTACGCGGTTATTTCGCGATATGCGGAACACGGCAAGGAAAATAAAGCTTGGTCGCCCAAACGCATCGCGGTCAGGCTGCCGCCCCACAAACAACCGGAGTCGATAGCCGCCACATCGTCGGTGATATGCACGCCCAGCGCAGACCAATGGCCGCAGATAATGGGCATCTCGCCTTGCCAGCGTCCCGGCGCCTCGAACCAGGGCGTCAGGCCGGCCGGTGCGTTCTCCAGCTCGCCCTTATAATTAAGATCGATCTCTCCGTCGCGGTTCAAGAAACGCATCCGGGTCATCGCGTTGACGATCACGCGCAAACGGTCCGAACCGCGCAGCTCCTCGTTCCAGCGCGTCGGCCGGTTGCCGTACAAGCGCGACAGGAATTCACGATGCCTGGGACCGGACAGCCCGGCTTCCACTTCCTCCGCCAGGTCCAGCGCGCGATCTATGCTCCACTCCGGCAGCAGCCCAGCGTGCACCATCGCGTAGCCCTGGCCGGCTATCATCATTGGCTGACAGCGCAGCCAATCCAGCAGGACCTTGCCATCGGCGGCGTTGAGGATGTCCAGCACCGTATCGCTGCGGTGCAGTTTGCCGAAGCCCTCGGACACCGCCAGCAAATGCAGATCGTGGTTGCCCAACACGATCTCGACATGATCCTGATGCTGGAACACCCAGCGCAGGACTTCCAGCGACTGCGGCCCGCGATTGACCAAATCTCCCGTCAACCACAAAGTATCCTTGCCGGGATTGAAATCGATTTGCCGCAGCAACTGCTGAAACGGCTGGAAACACCCTTGAATGTCGCCAATAGCGTAGATGGCCATATGCACCCCATAAGTGGCGGATCGATCTGAGATGTCATCCGCGGATAGCGCCATGATACCGCATGCTACAATGCACTGGCTGAGTTACCGATTTACTGCGCCCTGCCGGGCCCCTTCCCCCATACCGCCATGTCCGCTCCCTTGCTCAATCCGCCGCAACGCGCGGCGATCCAGTATCTTGACGGCCCCTTGCTGGTGCTTGCCGGCGCAGGTTCCGGCAAAACCCGAGTCATCACCTTCAAGATTTCGCACCTGATCCGCGAAGGCGGCATCAATGCGCGCAATATCGCCGCCATCACCTTCACCAACAAGGCCGCGCGCGAGATGCTAGAACGGGTGGGCAAGCTGATGACGCCGGCGGAAATCCGGGGCATCACCGTATCCACTTTCCACTCTCTGGGCATGCAAATGCTGCGCCAGGAAGCGCCACACCTGGGCTATAAACCGCAATTCTCCATTCTCGACGCCTTTGACGCCGGCAAGATCATCTCCGACATTCTGAAAACCACCTCAAAGGATGAGGTGCGCAAGGTGCAGAGCCAGATCTCGCTATGGAAGAACGATCTGAAAACACCGGACCAGATGCTGCTGGAGGCTCAGGGCGAATGGGAAAGCATCTGCGCCACCACGTATGTAGCCTATCAAGACACTTTGAGCGCCTACCAGGCGATGGACTTCGACGACCTGATCCGCCTGCCGGTGCAACTGTTCCAGAGCAATGAAGAAGTGCTGCAGAAGTGGCAGCACAAGCTGCGCTACCTGCTGATAGACGAATACCAGGACACCAACACCTGCCAATACCAGCTGGTCAAGCTGCTGACCGGCCTGCGCGGCATGTTCACCGCGGTGGGCGACGACGACCAGTCCATCTACGCTTGGCGCGGCGCCAATATGGAAAACCTGAGGCTGCTGCAAAGCGACTTCCCCAAGCTCAAGGTCATCAAGCTGGAGCAGAACTACCGCTCCACCGCCCGGATCCTGCGCGCGGCCAACTCGGTGATCTCCAACAACCCCAAGCTGTTCGAGAAACAACTGTGGTGCGAACTGGGCCTGGGCGAACCCATCCACGTGGTTCAGTGCAAGGACGAAGAGCACGAGGCTGAGACCGTGGTGCAAAGGCTGTTGGCGCATAAATTCGAATACCGCACCGAGTTCAAGGACTACGCCATCCTCTATCGGGGCAACTACCAGGCGCGCATCTTCGAACAAGCCTTGCGCAACCAACGCATTCCTTACCAGATGGCCGGCGGCCAGAGTTTTTTCGACAAGCCGGAAATCAAAGACATGCTGGCTTATATGCGCTTGATCGCCAATCCCAACGACGATCCGGCCTTCATCCGCGCGCTGACCACGCCCAAGCGCGGCGTAGGCGCCACCACGCTGGAACGTCTGGGCGCCTGGGCCGGCGAACGCGGCAAGAGCCTGTTCGCCTGCGCCCATGAAGAGGGTTTCCGCCTGCAAGTGCAAAAAGCCCAACTCGAGCCGTTGGAACAGTTCTGCGACTTCATCGCCAACCTGCAATACCGCGCCACCCGAGAGGACGGCGGCCCGCTGGCGATGGAGATGATGCAGGCCATAGGCTACGAAGCCTGGCTTTACGATAGCGAGGACAGCCCGCGCATCGCCGAAACCAAGTGGAAAAACATCCTGGAAATGGTGAGCTGGCTCAGCCGCAAAGGCGAGGACAGCGGCAAGAATCTGGTGGAGCTGACCCAGACCATCGCGCTGATCACCATGCTGGAAGGCCGCGAGGAAGGCGAGGTGGACGCGGTGAAGATGTCCACGCTGCACGCGTCCAAGGGCCTGGAATACCCTTACGTGTTCCTGGTAGGCACCGAGGAAGGCATCCTGCCCCACAGCGAATCGGTGGACAACGGCATGGTGGAGGAAGAGCGCCGGCTGATGTACGTCGGCATCACCCGCGCGCAGCGCATGCTGACGCTCACCTATTGCGTCAAGCGCAAACGCGCCGGCGAATGGCAGTTTGTCGAGCCGTCGCGCTTTATCTCCGAGATCAACGGCGATGATCTGCGCCACTTCGGCAAACCCGGCGCCGAACCCATCGTCAGCAAAACCGAGGGCAAATCGCGGTTGGCCAGCCTCAGCGCCATGCTGGCCAACAAGGAGAAACCGGCGGATTCATGAAGGCGCGGCGACGCAGGCGAGAACTTGCTTCCGCGCCGACGGTCCATACCGGCCGCCAAAAAGAAAATGGCGCCAGCGGCGCCATATGAAGAATGAGGAACATCTCTGGGTGAAGCGAAAGTGGAAGCCCACTGAATCCCCACACCAAGCCGCGAAGCGCCTGACGCTTCACGACCTAAACAGATGAAGCCATCATGCACTATGCGCCTCCGAAGGGCACCTGTCCCTTCTTACAGCGGGGTTTTGTTGACATAGCACATTGCCATTTCATCCGGCAGAAATTTCCCAAAAAACATAGAAATCCTCGCTTTTAGGCGATAAAAAACGCCTTGTAATACCGCAAGGCGTTTTTTGCTGCGTTGATCAGCCGATTATTTGGAATTATTCACCATGTACTCGACAGCGGAGCGGAACTCGGCGTCGCTGCCGGTGTAACCGCCTTTGGCCGGCATCGCGTTCAAGCCCTTGATGCCGATCTTGACCACTTCGTCCAGGCCCGGCTTCAGACGCACGGCCCAGGCCGCCTTGTCGCCGAACTTAGGCGCGCCGGCGATGCCTGCCGCGTGGCAGGCCATGCACACGCTGTCGTAGATCTTCTTGCCCACCACGGCCGGATCGGCCGCCGCGGCCGCGCCGCCAGCGCCGCCCACCGGCGGCTCAGTGAACTTTCCGCCCGCGGAGTTGCCCATATAGGCTACCGCGCGCTTCACTTCGTCATCGCTCAAGTCGGTTGCGCCGCCCTTGGCCGGCATCGCGTTGAAGCCCTGCAGCGCGTGCTGGGTCAACATGTCCCAGCCTTTGGCGATGCGCGAGCCCCAAGCGGCGGTGTCGCCAAACTTGGGCGAGCCGGCGAGGCCGGTGCCGTGACAGGAGATACAGATGCCTTTATATACCTGTTCGCCAGTGCGCATTCCCGGAGGCGCGTCGCTGGCCTTGGCTTCGCCGACCGGTTTCAGGCGAGACGCGACGGCCTCCTTGGTCATTACTTCGGCATCCACGTTGTAACCGCTGGTGGCCAGCTTGGCCAGAAGCCAAATTGCCACCACAAGAAAGACAACGACGCCAACCAGCACTTTGATGACCTGGCCGGGAGCCATTCCGTTCTCATTACTCATTACGAGCCTCGCCTGGAATTAATGACATTTAAAATAGGATAATTATACGGTAAGCCTGAAGGCAAGGCAAAACCATACACTGGACTCGGGTAAGGAAGTTGCGCTATGATGCGGGCCTGCCTCAAAGCAAGCACAGCGCACCCGTAGCTCAGTTGGATAGAGTGTCAGTTTCCGAAGCTGAAGGTCACAGGTTCGATCCCTGTCGGGTGCGCCACAACTCCTCGAAGTTTTCTGTTTTTCCCGCTTTTCCCCATTATTTCCCACGCTTAACGTCAAAACCATGTTTTCGTCGAAACACGTCCTGCGCGGCCATGCTGCTCTAGCGTCGCCGCAATGAAAAAGCGGGCCGCTCACGCGTCCCGCTTCGCTCCATTCGTCTAGCCTCAGGCCAACGTGGCCATCGGCTCTGCGGCATCGTCGTCCTCTTCGCCGAGAAAGCCTCCGCTCTGGTGCGCCCACAGCCTCGAATACAACCCGCCCTTGGCCAACAGGCTGCGGTGATCGCCCTCTTCCACGATGCGCCCCTTGTCCAGCACGATCAGCCGGTCCATCGCCGCGATGGTGGACAAGCGGTGAGCGATAGCCACCACGGTTTTGCCTTCCATCAGCCGGTACAAGCTGCGCTGGATCGCCGCTTCCACTTCCGAATCCAGCGCGCTGGTGGCCTCATCCAGCAACAGGATGGGCGCATCCTTCAACATCACCCTGGCGATGGCGATGCGCTGGCGCTGCCCGCCGGACAGCTTGACCCCTCGCTCTCCTACATGGGCATCGTAAGCACTGCGACCTTTCGGATCGGTCAAGGTCAGGATGAAGTCATGCGCCTCGGCGCGGCGCGCGGCCGCCTCCATCTCGGCGTCGCCGGCGTCCGGCCTGCCGTAGAGCAGGTTATCGCGCACAGAGCGGTGCAACAAGGAAGTATCCTGCGTCACCATCCCCACCTGGGCGCGCAGGCTGTCCTGCGTCACATGAGCGATGTCCTGCCCGTCAATCAAAATGCGGCCGCCGTCCAAATCATAGAAACGCAACAGCAAGTTGACGATGGTGGACTTGCCCGCGCCCGAACGGCCAACCAGGCCGATCTTCTCGCCCGGGCGTATCGTTAGCGACAATTGCTCGATCACGGTCTTGCTGCCGCCGTAACTGAAGTCCACTTGGTCGAAGCGGATTTCTCCCTGCTTCACTTCCAAGGGCTTGGCGTCGGCCCGGTCATTGATCGACACCGGCCGCGACAAGGTGGCGATGCCGTCCTGCACCGTGCCCACTTGTTCGAACAGCGAAGCCATCTCCCACATGATCCAGTGCGAAATGCCGTTCAACCTCAAGGCCATCGCGGTGGCCGCCGCCACCGCGCCGACGCCGACTTCGCCCATGCTCCACAGCCACAAGGTCGCGCCGGCGGTACTGGCGATCAGCAACATGCTCAGGCTGTGGTTGATGATTTCGAAGCCGCTGATCAAACGCATCTGACGATAGGCCGTGGCCAGGAATTCCTGCATCGCGCCGCGGGCGAAGCCGGCCTCCCGCTGGGCGTGCGAGAACAGCTTCACCGTGGCGATATTGGTATAGGCGTCGGTGATGCGGCCGGTCATCAGGCTGCGCGCGTCGGCCTGGGCGGTAGCGGCCAGACCCAGGCGCGGCACAAAGAAATACAGCGTGGCCACGTACAAGGCCAGCCAGGCCAGGAAGGGCCACAGCAAACGGCTGTCGAAACTGCCGACCACGGCGATCATAGTGACGAAGTAAATCACCACGAACACCAGAATGTCGGCGACGATCATCACCGTTTCGCGCACCGCGATCGCGGTTTGCATCACCTTGGCGGATACCCTGCCGGCGAACTCGTCTTGATAAAAGTTCATGCTCTGCCGCAGCAGGTGGCGATGGAAATTCCAGCGCAGCAGCATCGGAAAATTGGCGGAAATGCCCTGATACTTGATCAACGCCTGCAGGGCGATCAGCAACGGGCTGGCCAGCAGAATGCCCGCCAGCAGCAACAGATTATGGCGCTGCGTGTCCCACAACAGCGCGGGCTTGACCAAGCTTAGCCAGTCCACGACGGAACCGAGCATGGAGAACAGCAAAGCCTCAAAGGCGCCGATGCCGGCGGTCAACAGAATGACGGCCGCAATCAGACCGCGCAAGCTGCGGGTGCAGAACCACAAAAATGGGAAAAAGCCCTTGGGGGGTTGGGCGGGAGACGTGTCGGGATACGGATTGATCCGCTTTTCGAACCAGTTGAACAAAGATCGCTCCAGTGCAGAGGCCGCCGCTTGGGCCGCGCCTGCTTTGGGTTTAATAGGAAGTAGGACAATAGCCAAGGGCTGGAAATCACGCAATGGAAAATTAGCGTCGACCACGACCCCATTTGTCATATTCAGCCAATGAACACGAACGTAGTTTATTTGTCGTCAACTACATTGGCTAAAACGCGACAGTCAGCAAAACTCCTCAAGCTTTTCCGTCTTGCGGCTGCGCAGGTCCACCACTCTGTGAATCTCGATGCGCAGTTGGCCGCGGTAGACGTTCCACATCACCAGCGCGGCCCGCCGCGCCTGCTCCTGGCTGGGATGCAGCGGCCCGCTGTCGTCGACGCCGAACTGCTCCGAGATCAGTTTCAAACGATACATCCCCCTTGAGTCCCCCAAGGCCGCGGCGGCTTCCATCGCCGCCGACAAAAAGTGAGAAATTCGCCATGCCGCCGTTTCGTTAATCCTGCCAAAATGAATCCAATGGCATAAATCAATACAAGCCAAGCGCCGTTTCGTAGATGACGGCGTGTGGTGGCTCGGTGTTTGGCGTGGGAAAACGGCGCGGGCCTTTAGCCCATGGCATTTATTGACGGCTTTTGCCGCTCTTGTGAATGATTCTACCCATTACTAGCAGTATCAGGCAAAGATTCCTGAATTAATTCACGCAGTTGTAACATAAACCAAGGGGAGTTATTCCAATGCCGCGCCGGGCCAGGCGGAACCGCCGCTAAGGCGGCCCGGCGCTTTCGAAACCGACTAGTGAGCCAGTGCGTGCACGTCGTGCAGCTGCGGACGGCGGATGCGCGCCAAGGCGGCGTCTATCGTCGGGGTGTTCTCTCCCCAATAGCCGTGGCGCGCCAGGCAGTCGGTAGCCACCAGCGCCGCATCTATCATGAAACGCTCTTCCAGCAGCAAGCGCTCGACTTCGGCAAACGGCGTCAGGATGTGCTCGGCCACCTCGCCGTCCTGATTACAGGGGATTTCGCCGGACTCCAACCACAGGTCGAAGGCGTAAATCCATTCGCGATGCAGGCCTCGCTGCACAGGGCGCTCGGCCAGCAGCAAGCTGGATTGCGGCAAGCCCAGCACCTGCTCGCGGCGCACGCCGGCTTCCTCCCAGCCCTCGCGCTCCAGAGCCAGTTCAATGGTCTCTCCGGCGGCCACCCCGCCGCCAACCAGATTGTCCATGCGATTGGGGTCCACCGCCTTGTGCGGACTGCGACGCCCCACCCACATCCGCACTTCGCCGGACGGCAGCCGGGTCAGCCCGTTCAGGTGCACGGCGCGGCTGGTCAGGCCCAGCGGACGGAAGGCGGCCCGCTCCAGCTCAAAATACGGGGATCCATCGTGACGGAAGGCGGTGAAGTTTTCATTGCGCCAGCCATTGAGCCAGCCTGCCTGCTGCCAGCGCCGCGCTGCTTGGGCCAGCGCATGGCTGATGCTGCGGTAACTGCCGTCGAGACGGCAATGCAGTTTCTGGTATTGCTCCTCGAACAGCTGGGATTCGCTGTTCAGCAAACGTTCCTTCCACGCCGCGTTGACCCAACCCAAGCGCTCCTTGCCGATATACAAGGGCGTGAATTGCTGACGATCAAAACGGGTGATCTTGTCGAGATAGGCCAGAACCGCATCCACTTGCATTGCCGACTCCGCTGCGATGTGTTTCGGGAAGGCTGCATCTTAGGATGCTTCTTCGGCTTTGACTATATCTGGCGTAACAGCCGGCAAATAAACAGATTATTTTGCGGTAGGATGTTGCGGAATTGTCTCGGTGGCCAATACGAAAACCGCGTCGCCCATTCCATTTAACAACAACGTCATTTCAGTTTATCGGCCAGCCCGGAGTAACGTTGCGGCGCCGCCTCTGCCGCCTGTTCCCACACCGGCTGCGCGCCGGACACGACGAAGCGCTCCCGCGCCCGGGTGATCGCGGTATACACCAGCGCCCGGTTCAGCAGCGGCCCCGCCGCCTCCGGCAGCTGCAAACAGACTTCGCCGAACTCGGACCCCTGGCTCTTGTGCACCGTCATCGCGTACACGGTATCGTGCTGCGGCAGGCGGCCGGGAGCGAACTCGCGCCAGCCGCCGTCGTCTCCGGGAAAAGCCACCCTCAAGCCGGCCTCGCCTTGCACCGTGAAGCCGATGTCGCCGTTGAACAGGCCCAGGCCGTAATCGTTCTCGCTGATCATCACCGGACGCCCCGGATACCAGTCTCGGCCGGCCGGCTTGTCCCCATCGGCTTCCAGTTGTCTCTCAATGCGCAGATTGAAGGCCTCTACCTGCCGCCGCTCCGCCGCCAGCAACATGAAACCGGCGAAGGCTCGCTGGCGCTCGGCCAGGGGCTCGCCGGCGCGCACCGCCCGCCAATACGGTCGCCAGCGCGCCAGCACTTCCGCCGCGTCCAGCGTCGGCACCGCCTCCACATCGCGCCAAGCCGGATCTTGCAACACCGCCCAACTGCCGGCGCCATCGCCGGCGTTCACCCTTCTCGCCAGTTCGCCAATGCCGGAGTCGGCGCCGAAACGATGGCTGTGAGTGAGCAGCGCCACGCAATCGGTGAGTTTGCCTCCCGCGCCCGGCGTGGGCGGCAAAGTTTCGCCGCAGTTCACCCGCAGCCACTCCAGCGTGTCCGGCCGGTAATGGATGTTGGCGCACAGATCGCCCAGCACCGCGCCGGCGTCCACCGAGGCCAACTGATCGCGATCGCCCAGCAGAATCAGCCGCGCTTGGGACGGCAGGGCCTCCACCATGCGCGCCATCAAGGACAGATCTATCATCGACGCCTCGTCCACCACCAGCACGTCCAGCGGTAAAGGGTTGCCTGCGTGGTGGCGCGGCGCCGCCGCGCCCGGACGCAAGCCCAGCAGGCGGTGCAGAGTCTGCGCCTGCTGCGGCAATTGCCGCAGTGTTTCCTCGGCCAAGTCCAGCCGCTCGCGCGCGCCGCGAACCGATTCCGACAGCCGCGCGGCGGCCTTGCCGGTGGGCGCTGCCATCGCCATGACCAGCGGCCGCGGCGACAGTCCGGCCAGCAAGGCCAGCAACTTGAGCACGGTGGTGGTCTTGCCGGTGCCCGGACCGCCGGAAATGACCATCAAGCGCTGGCGCGCCGCCAGAGCCGCCGCCAGCTTCTGCCGGTCCGGCCCCGTCGCGGATGCCGAACCGAACAAGGCCTCCAGCAGCGGACGCAAGCGCGCGCCGTCCTGCGCCGGCCCCGGCTCGGCCAGGGCGGCCAGGCGCTCGGCAAGCCGTGCTTCGTCGAACCAATGACGGGCAAAATACAAGCGGCCGGCCGCGTCCAGGATCAAGGGAGCGTAATCGCCGGGGCGGCCAACCAGCGCGCTGGCCTGCAAGGCTTTGCGCTCCGGACGCTGCGCCAGCGGCAGGCAGACATGGCCGGCCTGATTGGCGCTGGCCAGTTCATGAATCAGCGCCAACGCGGCCTCGTCCACGCCGGGATCGAGGCGGGCGAACAAGTGCGCCAGTTCGGCGGGCAACAGGGCTTGCTGGACAGACATGGGCGGGAATCCGGATGCTTTGCGCTCCGCGCGGCGCGGAGCCTGAATGGAAAGACTGGAAGCGCTTCAGCGCAATTTGCCGTTATCTTGCAACTGCTGAATCGCCTTGTCCAATTGCGGCAACAGCTGCCGGTATTGCGGATGCAGACGCAACATCACCGGCACGCTGCCCACGGCGTCGCCGGCCGCGCAGGGCTGCGCCTCCGGCGCGCGGTTCAGCAGCGCGTCCAGCTGACGCTGGCTCAGGACGATGGCCTGCATGCTGCCCTGACGCAGGCCGCTGAGCAGATCGCTCTCGCTGGCGGCCTCCATCCGCTTGAGCTGACCGCTTGCGAAACCAGGCTCCAGCACAGGGTAGGTCCTCCCCTGCAGCACGCCCAGACTCAGGCCGTTCAGGCTGGCCGGCGTCGCCCCCTTGCGCCGCTTGCCGGCGGCGAAGCACAGCCGCAGCGTCTGTACGTCGATGGGCCGAGTGTAGAAGCCGGCCACCGGGGACAAGGCGCGCCAGGCCGGATTGACCCCCACCTCCACATCCACCTTGCCCACCTCGAACAATTGCTGCAGCCGCGACGACGGGTAGTACTCCAGTTCGAAGCGGACGCCGCTGTGCCGGCCGATCAGCTCCAGCGCGGCACGGTACTGAGTGGCCAGCGCGCCGTCCTGCGCGCTGTACAGCGGGCCGAAGCTGTCATTGGCCACACCGGCGCGCAGGCTGGGCGCCGCCGCGGGCGCGGCCTGCGCCGCCAGCAGCAAGGCAATCAGGCTGACGCCGCGCTCAAGCAAGCCGGGCTTCCAGCGCATCGCAAATGGTTTTGAGAATTTTGATGCGTGCATAGTATTTATTGTTGGCCTCCACCAGCGTCCAGGGCACTTTGCTGGTGCTGGTGCGGTCCACCATATCGCTGACGGCCAGCTTGTAGGCGTCCCACTTGTCGCGATTGCGCCAGTCTTCCTCCGTGATCTTGAAGCGTTTGAAACCGGTTTCCTCGCGTCCTTTGAAGCGCGCCATCTGCTCTTCCTTGCTGATGGCCAGCCAGAATTTAACGATGACGGCGCCGTTTTCGCTCAGTTGATGCTCAAAGTCGTTGATTTCGTAATAGGCGCGCATCCAGTCCGCCTCTTTGGCGAAGCCTTCCACCCGCTCCACCAGCACCCGGCCGTACCAGGTACGGTCGAAAATGGTGATGCCGCCCTTGCCCGGCACGTGACGCCAGAAGCGCCACAACCAGGGCTTGGCCTTTTCTTCCTGGGTGGGCGCGGCGATGGGCACCACTCGGTAGCGGCGCGCGTCCAGCGCCTGGGTGATGCGGCGTATGCTCCCGCCCTTGCCGGCGGCGTCGTTGCCTTCGAAAGCCAGGACCAACGAATGCTGGGCGAAGCGCGGATGTCGGGTCAGCCGGTGCAGCCGGCCCTGCAATTGCTCCAGTTCGGCCTTGTACTTGGCCTTGTCCATGGATTGGTCCAGTTGCAGGGTATCCAGCAACAACTTGTTGTCTATCGGCGCCAGCAACGGCGGCGCGTCTATCAGCTCGGCCTTAGAACCCTGCGCCTGCGCCAGCCGGTTGCGAATGGCGTTGAGCAGGGTATTGCCCACCGTCAGGCTGCGGTAATTGGCGTCCTCGCCGTCCACCACCACCCAGGGCGCGGCGGCGGTATTGGTCAGCCGCAAAATGTGCTCGGCGGACTTGCGTATCTTGTCGTAGCGCTCGTAATGCTCCCAATCGGTCTTGGTCACGCGCCAACTGCTGGCTGGATCTTTTTCCATCTGCTTGAGCCGCTTGTGCTGCTGCTCCCGAGTCAGATGGAACCAGAATTTCAGCACTAACGCGCCGTCCATGGTCAGCATGCGTTCAAAACGCAGGATGTCGAAGATCTGCTTGTCCAGCGCGTCGCGGTCGCTGCGGGCGAACACCCGGTCGAACAAGGCGTCGGAGTAATAGGAGCCGAAGAACATGCCGATGCGGCCCTTGGCCGGCAATTGCATCCAGTAGCGCCACATCCAGGGACGAGCGCGGGCGTCGTCGTTGGCCTCGGCGAAAGCCACGGTGTCGATCAGGCGCGGGTCCAGCCATTCGTTGATCAGATTCATGGTTTCGCCGCGACCGGCGCCGTCGAAGCCGTGAATCAGGATCAGCACCGGAAAGTCGGCCTTTTCCTTTAAATCGTATTGCAGGTCCAGCAAGGCCTCGCGCAATTTGGGCATGGCTTCGCGGAATGTCTTTTTATCGATGCTGTGGCCGATTTCGGCGGATTCAAACATGATGCGTCCTTGGTTTTAACCTGTTCCAAAGTCTCGCGAGCAAGAACGAGACAAGGCGAAAACAGCTGAGAAAGCGGAATGCACCGGTGGTACATGAGCATTTCGAAGCTGTACTCACCGTGTGACGTCTCACGACGCTCAGCGGACTTTGAACAGGTTCTTATTGTCGGCCCGCGCCCGGTGCCACTTTCCCCTTCCGGCCGCGTTCCACTCCAGATAGTTCAGCTTAGTCCTATGACCGCGGCTTGCGCACTCCGCATTCCTACGCATGCCCGGCGAACCATTGGTCCAGCGCCTCCAACAGGGCCGGCGCGGGTTGGTCGCTCCATATCCCGCAAGCCTCGACGCCGACGCCGCGCAGATAAAGATAACGCACGCCGCCGAAGCGGGCGGCGAAGTCCACGCCGCGGACGCTGAAATAGCGCCGCAGTGCCACGCAGTAAATCAGGTATTGCAGGTAATAGTGTTCTTGGGCGATGGATTCCGCCAGCCGCTCGGCGCGATAGTCTTCGTGCCGCCCTCCCAGGTGGTTGGATTTATAGTCCACTAAATAGATGCGGCCGCCGGACTCGAACACCAAGTCCATGAAGCCCTTGAGAAAACCGCGCACGGTGGAAAAATCCAACTGCGCCGCCGCCGCGCGCAAAGGGGCGGCCAAGCCGTGTTCGGGCGCGGACAGGATGGCGGCCAGCTTCGCCACTTCCAACCTGGGCGCCGGCAACATGAACTCCATTTCCACCAGCCGTTTGCCGTCCGGCACTTCAGCCAGCTTCACGCCCGGGTCCAGTTCCGCGTTCAGCGTCGCCGTCACCATTTCGCAAGCGGCGTCGCCCCACTCCGGCGCAAAGCCGTGCTTGGCCAGAGCCAGCTCCACCGCCTGCCGCAGCCCGGCCGCATCGACGCCGAAGCTGATGGTTTCAAAAATCTCGTGCAGGCAGGTACCGGCCTTGGCGCCGCGCGGAAAACCGAAACGATCCAAGACCGGGGGCGCTTGCAGTTCCGCCGCCACCGCCGGCTGACCCGCGTCGTGGTCCGGGCTTTCCTGCCATTTGCCGGCCGCCTGCGCATGGGTCAGCGAGGTGAAACTGGCTACCCGCCACGGCGCGGCCAGCCGGCGCGAGAATGTCTGGGCCAGATAATTCCGTCCTGTTTCGCGCCGCGCGGCCAAGGCCGGCCCCACGCCGCTCTCCTCCAGCACCGCGCACGCGCCCGCCGCCTGGGCGTTGGCCGCGGCCGCGAAAGCGCCCAGCTCTCGCCTTAGCACCTCGGCGTCCAACTCCAGCGCCTCCAGTTCCGGCAGCGCGCGCGCGTCGCGGCCATGCAGCAGCCAGCTCAAAGCCGCCGTCTCCATGCCCCGCACCCAGCCCCAGCACAGGTATTGGCGATACTGCGCCCGAGTCAGCGCCACATAGAGCAGGCGCAGCTTCTCCGCCAACAACTCGCTGCGCGCCGCCAGTTTCACCCCGGCGTCGGCCGCGGCGTCCGGCGCCAGCCAGGATTGATCTTCAGCGTGGTAGCGCCAGAACGCGGCGTCGCGCCGTTCCAGCGCCCCGCCCCACAGAAAGGGACAGAAGACCACCGGATACTGAAGGCCCTTGGCGGTGTGGATGGTGACGATCTTGACCAGGGCCGCGTCGCTCTCCAACCTCAACACCGCCTCCTCTCCGCCCGGCGGCTGCGCCACTCGCGTTTCCAGCCAGCCCAGCAGCGGCGCCATGCCCTGACGCTGGTCGCTCTCTTGTTGCAACAATTCAGCCAGGTGCGACAAGTTGGTCAACCGTCGCTCGCCGTCCGGCAGCGGCAACAAGCGTTCCGCCACCCGTTCCCGAGCGAAGAAATGCCGCCAGGCCGCCATGAATCCGCGCTCGCGCCAAAGCAGGTGGTCTGCGGCGTTGGCCTGCAGTTGCGCTTCCCAGCGCGTCTCGTCCTCCACCCTGGCCAGCAATTCGCCGGCGTCGACCCCGGCCAGTTCCGTCACCAGCGCCGCGCGCAGACGCGCCTCGCTGGCCGGCTCCGCCCAAGCGCGCAGCAAGGCCAGCATCTCGCCGGCCTCGCGGCTGGCGAACACGCTTTCCTGGGTCAGCGCCACGCTGGCCACGCCGCGCTCCGCCAAGGCCTGGCGCACCCGGTCGCCCTGACGGTGGGTGGACACCAGCACCGCGATATCGCCGCCGGCCAAAGGCCGTCGGGCGTCGCCGGCGACGATGGCGGCACGGCCGTCGGCGGCCAGCGCCAACAAGCGCGCGATCTCGTCGGCGCTGGCGTTGGCCGCCAGTTCGGCGGCGTTCTCGCCGCTGGCGGCCTTGTCCGCCTTCTCCGGCTGCAGCCATTGGAAGCAGAACGGCGGCCTGTCGTCGTCGATCTCCAGCCGGCCGCCGGAAGCCGGTTGCGCCGCCACCGGCTGATAGGCGATGCCTTCGATCAGAAACGGCAGCTCGCGCGCGAACAAGGCGTTGACGGTGCTCACCAGCGGCACCTCTGACCGGCGGTTGGTGTCCAGCGTGTAATGATGTTGCGCGTCTCCGCGCGCCGCCAGATAGGCGAAGATGTCTGCGCCGCGAAAGCTGTAGATGGCCTGTTTCGGGTCGCCCACCAAGAAGACAGGCCGCTGCTGCGCGACGAAGCAATGTCGGAAGATCGAGTACTGGATGGGGTCCGTGTCCTGAAACTCGTCGATCAGCGCCACCTGAAAGCTGCGAGCAACGTGAGCGGCCAGCAGCGGGCCGCTGATCGGATCGGCCAGGGCCGCCCCCAGGTCGGTCAGCAAATCGTCGAAGCTGCGGCTGCGCTCGCCCGCCCGGCGCGCGCTCAGTTGCTGGTTGGTCCAGGCGATCAGTTCCAACTTGAGCTGGGCCACGGACAGCGCCACTTCGTCCAGATAGGCGTCCCAGGCCCCCAGCCAGGCCTCCGCCAGCCCGAACAAGGGATGTTCCGGCGCGGCGTGGCCTTTTTTCATTCCCTTGGCCAGCGAAGCCGGCAGCAGCTTGTCCAACTGGCGACGGCTTTCCTTATCCAGCACCGGCGTGGTTTCCGGCGTCGCCAGCAGGCCGTCCAAAGCGCCTATGGCGCGCTCGATGATGGCGGGGCTGTAGCTGCGCGCGTTGAAACCGGCGGCGGAGCGCAGTAAATCGGCCGCCTCCGCCGCGTATTCCGGCCGCGCCGCCAGCGCCCGCCAGCCTTGCTCCACCGCGAGCAAGGCGCGCTCCAGGCCGGCGGTGTGCGGCGCGCGCATGCGCAGATAAGGTTTGGACAGATAGGGCCGGATGTCGGCCAACCAACCGTCCGGGGTCTCCCCGTTGTCCACCAGCACTTGGGCAAGCAAGGGGTCGTCCACCACCCGTCGACGCCAAAAATCGTCGACGATTTCGATCAGGCGATCCTCGTCGTCGCTGACCAGTTCGGCGTCGAAGGTCTGGCTGCTTTCAAAAGCGGCGTCGGTCAGCACCCGCTGGCAGAAGCCGTGGATGGTGTAGATGGCGGCGGCGTCGAAGCCGGTGATCGCGGCGTTAAGCCGCTGCGACGCCTGCTCCCGCGCCGAGCCGGGCAGAAAGCGCGTCGCCAGCGCCGACAGGAAGGGATCTCCGCCAACCTCGCCGTCTCCGGCCAGCGTCTGGGCCAGCTCGCTCAGCCGTCGGCGCAGGCGCTCGCGCAGCTCGGCGGTGGCGGCCTTGGTATAGGTGACCACCAGCACTTGATCGACAGTGGGCGGCGGCTGGCCGTCGCGCTCTTCCAGCAATAGCCGGGCGAACAGGGCCGCGATGGTCCACGTCTTGCCGGTGCCGGCCGAAGCCTCGATCAGGTTGATGCCGGTCAGCGGGCAGTTCAGCGCATCCAGCGCTTGGGGAAGCAAGCTCATAATAGCGACACTTTAATGCGATTTGAGCATTTAAACGACCCAGAAAACGAGATTAGATGCGCTTGTCCACACCGCGCGCCCACGTTCAGAAGCGCTCGTCCAAGATCGCGGGCAGGACGATTTCCCGCGCGAAGGAAGCATCGGACAAATTCAGCAAAGCCCGCGTCAAGCTCACTACGTCATGCAGCGGGATCAGATGACCGGCTCCTCGTTCGGCGGCTTGCTCGCGGGACACGGACAAATCGTCCTCCGTGTTAAGGTAGCCCAATTGCAGGCACGTCACGGCCAGCCGCTGTTCGCGGTACTCCTCTCGCAGCGCGTCGGCCATGCCGCTCAAGGCGAACTTGCTAGCGGCGAAAGCCACTTCGGGGCGGCCGCTGCGCGGAAGGCCCGATGTCGACCCGGTCAGGAACAACTGCGGTTTGGCCGCGCCCGACATGCGCGGCAACACATGCTTGAGCAAGAGAATGGTCGAAGCGATATTGACCTGGACCACTTCCATCAGCTCCAGATCCGAACAACGGGAAAACGCATAAGACGGCTCGAACGCCTCCCGCTCCCAAATGCCCACATTGCACATCACCACGTCCAAGTGTTCCGGAAGCGCGCTAATGACCTGTTGCACGGCCAGGGCCGGATTGGACAAGTCGGCTTCGATCCAGTCCACGCCAACGCCGGTTGGCGGCTTCAAGCCCTCCGGCCTGCGCCTGGAAACGCCGATCACCCGGTCCCCTTTTGTCCCCAGCCCTTCGACAAAAGCCTTGCCAAGCCCCCGGCTCGCTCCAATGATCAGTATATTCACGGCTTCTCCAAAATGAATCCGCGCGGCGGTCCCGCGGCAGTACCAAACGAGAAGGATACTCGATTCGTCGAATTTGTCGGCTGCGCCGACAAAGGGGATAATCGCCGCCCGAACACCCGCACTCAAGGCCAGACACAATGAGCGACGCCGCAATCCGACTTTCAAAACGCATGGTGGAGCTGGGCCTGTGCACGCGGCGCGAAGCCGACGCCTGTATCGAACAAGGACTGGTGAAAGTGGACGGCCAGACCGTCACCGCGCTGGGCAGCCGGGTGGAACCACAACAGCGCGTCGAACTCATGGGCCGGCCCGACGCGCAGCGCGAAGCGGCGGTCACCCTGCTGCTGCACAAGCCCGCCGGCGCCGAGCCGATGGCGCTGCTGGGGCCGGACAGCCAGTTGCCGGGCGATATCAGCGGGCTGAGCTGGCTGCCGCGGCATCGCCAGCATCTGCAAGGTTTCGGCGCCATCGCCGACCACGCCCACGGCCTGGTGGCGCTGACCCAGGACCGCAAGCTGGCGCAGCGGCTGGCCGATTGCCAACTGGAGTTCCTGATCAATGTCGACGCCGCGCCCGCCGCCGGCGACCTGCAGCAGCGTCAAAAAGGCTTGCGCCCCGGCGGTAAGCCGCTGCGCGACCTCAAGGTTTCGCGCCAAAGCGACCGTCAGCTGCGCCTGGTGCTCGCGGCGCGCGACGCGCGCTGGCTGGACGATATCTGCGCCGGCCTGGGCGTCAGCCCTCTGGCGCTGCGCTGCATCCGCATCGGCCGGCTGGCCATTGGCCAGTTGACCGCCGGGCAGTGGCGTTATGTGCCGGACTTCGAGCGTTTCTGAGAGCTTAGTTTCATGCCCAGGGCCAATGCCGCCGCCGCGTTGCGCGCGGCGCGGCTCACATTGTCCGCGGCCTCGGCCAAAGCCTGTTCCTGACTGCACGGGCGGCTGACCGCGGCGAACACGGCGTCCAGCCCGTGCGCGTGGGTCAGTTCGCTGCCCGCGCCCAAACACCCCCCTATCGCCAGCACCGGCACGCCATATCGCTGAGCGACGCGGGCGACGCCAATCGGCGTCTTGCCTTGCACGCTCTGGCTATCGATGCGGCCTTCGCCGGTCAGCGCCAGATCGGCGTCGGCCAGCGCCGCGTCCAGGCCGACGGCCTCCGCGACGATGGCGCTGCCGGAACGCAGACGGCCGCCCAGGCAAGCCAGCAGCGCGGCGCCCATGCCGCCGGCCGCGCCAGCGCCGGCCTCCCCTGCCGCGGCCACTCCCGACGCGGCCTCCATCAACACCGCGAAATGCGCCAGCGCCGCGTCCAGTTCCGCCACCATCTCCGGCGTCGCGCCCTTCTGCGGCCCGAAAACCGCCGACGCGCCGCGCGGGCCAATCAGGGGGTTGTCGACATCGCAAGCCACATCGATGCGGCAGGCGGCCAAACGCGGGTCCAGTCCGGACAGATCCAGCCGCGCCAGTCTCGCCAAGGCCGCGCCGCCAGCCGGCAGGTCTCGTCCTTCCGCGTCCAGCAGCCTGGCGCCCAAGGCCTGCAACATGCCGGCGCCGCCATCGTTGGTGGCGCTGCCGCCTATGCCCAACACGAAGCGGCGCGCGCCCGCGTCGAGCGCGTCGCGAATCATGTCGCCGGTGCCGTGGCTGCCAGTCAGCAAGGGGTTGCGTCGCGCCGGCGGCAACAGCGCCAGACCGCTGGCGGCGGCCATTTCAATCACCGCCACGCCGTCCGCGGTCAAACCGTAGCTCGCGGACAGCGTCTCGCCCAACGGGCCTCGCACAGTGGCCTCGCGCCGCTGGCCGCCCAGCGCGTCCAACATGGCCTGCACCGTGCCCTCGCCTCCGTCCGCCATCGGCAGCTTGTGGTAGAGAGCGGCGGGGAATACCTGGCGGAAGCCGTCCTCTATCGCCTGAGCCACCTGCAGCGCGCTCAGGCTTTCCTTGTAGGAGTCCGGGGCAATCACGATTTTCATGCGGTTTTCAATCACAAAAGATGACAAGAGCAAGATATTAGCGATTGACCAGCCGCGGCGGAATCCTCAGCACCAGCAGCGCGCCGGCCAGCATCACTCCGGACAGAATGTACAGCGCCGGGTCCGTGCTATGGGTCAGGTCCTTGATCCAGCCCACCAGGAAGGGGCTGACGAAACCGGCCACCTGTCCCAGCGAATTGATCAAGGCCAGCCCGCCGGCGGCGGCGGCGCTGCCAAGAAAGGCGGTGGGCAGCGGCCAGAACATGGACAGGCCGGCCAACGCGCCCATGGTGGCCAGGGTCAGACCCAGCATGGACAGCCAGACCGCGCCGCCGCTATTGGCCGCCAACAGCAGGCCAAGCACGCCCATCAGCAGCGGCAGCACCACGTGCCAGCGGCGCTCCCCGCGCCGGTCGCCGGAACGGCCGACCCAGACCATGAAGAAACAAGCGGCCAAGTAGGGCAAGGCGCTAAGCCAGCCGATAACGCCTGCGCTCTGGAACCCCAGGCCCTTGATGATGGACGGCAGCCAGAAGTTGATGGCGTACACCCCCATCTGGATGGCGAAGTAAATCGCGCCCAGCATCCAGACGTTGGCGTTGCGCAACACGCTGGCGAAAGACTGCTCCATTGGACGCTGCGCCGCGCGCCGCGCCTCATCGTCGATCAGAGCCTGTTGCATCGCCGCCTTTTCTTCCGCGCTCAGCCAGCGCGCCTGGGCAATGCCGTCGTTCAGATAGAAATACACGCCCAGGCCCAACAGCACCGTGGGCAGGCCCTGTAACAGAAACAGCCATTGCCAGCCGGCCAGGCCGCCTTGTCCGGCGGCGAAATGTTGCAGCATCCAGCCGGACAAAGGCCCGCCCAGCACGCCGGACACCGGGATCGCCGACATGAACAACGCCATCACCTGACCGCGTTTGTCAGCCGGGAACCAACGGGTGAAGTACAGCACGATGCCGGGGAAGAAACCGGCCTCGGCCACGCCGGTGAAAAAACGCAGCACATAAAAAGATTGCGGCGTGGAAACAAACATCAGGCAGGCGGACAGCGTGCCCCACACCAGCATCAGCAGCGCGATCCAGCGCCGCGCGCCCACCTTGTGCAGCATCAGGTTGCTGGGCACGCCGCACAACACATAGCCGATGAAGAAAATGCCGGCGCCCAAGCCGTAGACGGTTTCGCTCAAACCCAACGCGTCCAGCATCTCCAGCTTGGCGAAGCCGACGTTGACCCGGTCCAGGTAGTTGAACAGGTAACAGACAAAAATAAAGGGAATCAGCCGCCACACGGCTTTCTTGTAAGCGCCGGCCAGAATGTCTTGCCGCGGCGCGCTCAGGGTGTCGCTAGGGTTCAAATCCATCTCCTCTGCGCACGGGGGCCGTCCCTCCGGCGCGTCTCCTTGGTTCTGATGAATATTGTTTTTGTATTGTGCCGCCCATTCTGGTCAGCGCGCTCGGAAAATGCTTCATGCAAACGCACTATTTATATCGGATCAATCCACGGATATATTGGGCAAAAGCACATCAAAAGGAGTGTTCATGTCCATTCTGACCACGGAACTGGCGCAAGACATCGTCAGCCGCACCATGCGCATCATCCCTTTCAACGTGAATGTAATGGATGCCCAAGGCGCAATCCTGGGCAGCGGCGACTCCGACAGGCTGGGGCAATTGCACGATGGCGCGCTGCTGGCGCTGGCGCAGCGGCGCACGGTGGAAATCGACGACGTCACCGCCGGCAAACTGCACGGTTCCCGCCCCGGCATCAACCTGCCCTTGCATGTGGACGGTCGTATCGCGGGCGTGGTCGGCCTTACCGGCCAGCCGGAGCAGGTGCGCCAGTTTGGCGAATTGGTGCGGCTCACCGCCGAGATGATTCTGGAGCAGGCCCAGTTGCAGCGGGCGCTGCAACACGATGCGCGTCAGCGCGAAGCCTTTGTGCTGGAGTGGATACGAGGCGAACCCGGCCCGGCGCTGGACGCTTGGGCGCAACGGCTGGGGCTGAGGCTGGAACAACCTCATGTGGTGCTGAGCCTGCAACTGGACGAGGATAACTTGGCCGCCGATCAGGCCCAGGCAACGCTGCAGCAGTTGCAATCAGCGTTGGCCGCACGCTGGCCGCGACTGCTTAGCGCGGCCACCGGCCCTTACGAACTGGTGCTGGTGGAGGCCTGCGAGGAAGACGGCGAAGCCGAGCGCGAAGCGCTGCTGCAACGCCGGCTGAGCGCGCTGGCAGGCTGGCTGGAGGAGATGGACACTCCCGGCTTCCGCCTGGGCATGGGCATTGCGCTACCCGGACGGGACGGCGCGGCCCAATCCTGCCTCAGCGCGCGCGCCGCCGCGCGCATCGGCCGGCAACGGCAGCCCAAAAAGCGGGCTCACAGCTATTACGAACTGGCGCTGCCGGTGCTGCTGTCCGGCCTCGACCACGGCTGGCAGGCCCAACAATTGCGGCAGCCGCTGCAACGGCTGGAGCAAGCCGGCAAGAGCGGGCTGCGCCGCACCGCCGAAGCCTGGTTCGCCCATCAATCGCATCCCGGCGCCACCGCGCGGGCGCTGCACATCCACCGCAACACGCTGGACTACCGGCTGGACCGCATCGCCGAAATCACCGGCCTGGATCTGGAGCGCCACGAGGACCGTTTCCGGCTCTACGTCGCGCTGCTGCTGGGCTGAAACTCACTCGCCGCCGGCATCGGCTTCAGGCTGCCGGCCTATGCGCTTGAGCCGCGCCGGCTTGGCCCCCTGCTGCGCCAGCGCGATTTCCAGCAGAGTCTCCAAGCGGATCACGCGCTCGGTCAGGCTTTCAATCTTAGCCTGCTGGCTTTTCATCGCGCCGGCCATGCGCTCCACCTTGTCGTTCATCTTGATCACGGTGGTCAGCGCGTCCCACATCTTGTCGCCCACGCCCATCACGCCACCCGCTTGCCGCTGGCGCGCGCTTCCATCGCGG
Source organism: Chromobacterium sp. Rain0013 (assembly GCF_015291765.1). Lineage (NCBI taxonomy): Bacteria > Pseudomonadati > Pseudomonadota > Betaproteobacteria > Neisseriales > Chromobacteriaceae > Chromobacterium > Chromobacterium sp. Rain0013. The sequence goes on along the minus strand of NZ_CP031514.1, from coordinate 1,325,910 downwards.
CGATGCGGCGGTTGGAAGCTTCTACATAGTTCAAGGCCTCATCGATGGCAGCGCCGGCCTGGGCGGTGGTTTTCTCCATCTGCGCCATCATGCCGGCCAGCAAGGCGTCGTCGTCCCCGGGCCGGAAGGCATCTGCGGCGCGACGCATGAATTCGCCCACCGGCAGGCCTGCGGCCTCGGCCAGCGCCTTGTAGCGCTTCTTGTCCTCCGCGGTGACCAGCACCGGAATCCGCTCCATTGTCATTGCCCAAGCTCCCTGATAGATGGTCATGTGCAGCACATGACCATGGTAGGCATCCTGCTGTGACGAAACAAGACCAAGGCTGCATATGGACACTTTTTGAGAGGCGGGCTTCCAGCCTGTCTCTAATATTGCCCCTGTCGCGATGCCCAAGATCGCCCTCATTGCTCAGGACTGCCATATGCCTTCCATTCCCTTTTTCTCAAGTCGCCCCTCCCAACAGCCAAGCCCGATTGAAGCTCAACTGCTCGCCAACGCGAAAACCCCGGCGGAACGCCGTGAAGCGGAAAATCTGTTTGCTCAGGTGAAACAGATACGCAATACATCCGATTCGTCAGCCTCCACGCCGCCGCCCGCCGCCTTTCCACTCACCTTGAAAAACGTTCTGCTGAGCAGCCTGTATGTCCAGGCCGGGGTCCAGCCGCTGCTCAACCGAGAATCAGGGTTGCTTCCAGCGTCTTCCGCGCCGTCCGCCTTCCCCTCGGCGCTGGTCCAGGCCCACAGCCAGCCCTCTCCCCTTTCCGCGCCTCCGCAGCCGGAAACGCCGCTGCTCCGCCAAGCGCGCCATGTCGTTCCCAAACCCAAGACCACGACCACAACCGCCGCGCCTGACGACGTCAAGATCGTGAAGATGTTTGATTTTTCCTGCATGAACGAAGGCGAGAATCTGTCCTTCGCCCAAGTTCTGCGCCAAATCGGCAAAACCTTGCGCAATCCCATCACCGCGCTGGCCACGGAAAGCAAGCATGTCGACAGCTGGAGACACGGCCGCAGCTGCGCCACGTCCGAGGAGATCTCGGCCATCACCGACATCACAGAGAAAGTCGATGCCATCACCTCTCAAGTCCTGACTCTGCTGCCAGGCAGCCAGCCCTTGGCCATAGCCCAATACATCGTCGGTCCTCTGCTAGAGCATGCCGCCAATGACCTGGAGGGCAAACCCACCTCGCGGGAAGAAGAGCTTAACCTGCTGCAGCAAGTGACCCAACAAGCCCGCTTCAGCATTGAAGGGATGAGCCATGCCGAGCGGCAGCGCTTGCAAACCGCGCCTCAGCCTGCCAGCAAGGCGTCAAGAATAAACCTGCCGGTATTTCATCTCAAAAATGGTCGTAACCACATCAAACTCAAAGCCAACGGCAAGCACCATGACGTGGCCTTGTTGGAGAAAGATGGCCGCAGCTTTGCGCAAATCCCGGCCAAGCAGCAGGGCAAGTTCGCAAACCGCGAAGTCTACTTCAACCATCTCGCACAGGAATGGCGCTTGCTGGGTGATGGCAAATTCCGGCATTTCAGCAAACAGGAACAATTAGCCGCCCATACACTGGCACTGGGTCCGCATCACTTGCATCGCTCCAGCAGTGCGGGCACGCCTCACGTCTATAACGTTCACAACTCCTTAGGGGCGCAACCGGCGCGGCTAGAAGCCATTGAGCTGTTTGGCCGCCTGGTGCCCTACCGTCACGAGCTCGCCACCGGCAAGGAGTACATCTACGATGCCCGCCGACCGGACGCCGCGCCCCAGGAAGTGGAAAACCGCCTAGGCGAGTGGCATCTCAAGCACGAGCTCACTCGACAGGCCACCCCCGAACTGCGCGCGGCCATCGCCAAGCACGATATCGCGCCGCTCGCCCTGGACGAGCTCCAACTCTCCACACCCAATCACTTTGGCATCCAGCGCACCGGCGATGGCCAATATGTCCTGGCCATCGACCAGCGGTACTACCCCGTTCAACGACACGGCAAGCACATTCAGCTTGGGGGCGCCCGCAATCTGCACATAGAGCTGAGCGCCCACGGTAAGCGCATCGAGGTGGGGCTGACCAAATCAGCCAACCTGGACAATCCCGCATTCAAACTGGTTGATATGCCTATCATCGGCAAGCCGCTTAAAATCCGGGCCGCGCGTAAAGCCATAAACAAAGCGCTGCCGATTGCGCAAACCAAAATCGCCAATGCGATCCAAGCTTTGAACCGCTCCGACCTTCGCCCCCAGGTCCAGTTGGCGGAAGAGGCCTATTTTGGCAAAACCTTCCATCAGGAGCCGAAACGCTTGGCTCAGCTGACCAAGTATCTGGACCAGATCCGGAACGATCTGGCACGCATCGACACCGCCAACTTCAATTTCGATAGCCGGGTCGGCTCTCCCACCACGGTGGCGGAACTATCCAGGGAGCAATACCAGATGCTGGGCCGCAAACCCAATTCAAAAATCATCAATGTTGGCCGCGATGGCTTCTACGCCTATTACGAACGGATGGGCAAAAACCCGAGCGCGGTCGCTGATGTACTGATCCATGAACTGTCACATGGCGGCCCCAACACGCTGGACTTCGCTTATGTCGGCACACAAAAACAGGCCCGGGTCGGTGATGTCGATGTATTCGAACTGATCAATCTGGCGAATAAGCATATCGAGAAGGATAGCCGCTACGGCGGCGCCGATCTGGCGCAGATCAACAACATCAACATTGAGTTCAAAGGACTCAAGAACGCCGACTCCATCGCCCAGTTCGTCTCCTTTCTGGGCAAGGCGGATAGCGACCCTGAGGGTTTCGAGCGCGACTACCAAACGCTGAAGGACGCCGCCGAGCGCTCTGACCATTTTCAGCAACGCCTGCCTGAAGGCGTGCCGGTAAGCCGCAACCGCCGCGCCATCGATACCTCGGCCCCGTCACTACCCCCGCTGCTGCTGTTGGCGGAACGGCAAAGCGGCCGTTATCACTTGTATCGTCCGCTAGCAGGCTGATTCACGTGGCCCGCCGCCGGGCATGGTCTGATGTCCCTGCCCGGCCCGCCGATGCGCTAAACTGCTCGGTTTAGACTTCTGGCGTAATCCCACATGGGCCAGCCCTCTGCTCCCCTCTCTCTCTCTCGCCGGCTGGCCTGGACCGCCGCCGCAGGCTGCCTCGGCTACTATTTGCTGCTGGCGCTGCGCCCGTCCTGGCTCGGCGCCAAGTTCGCCGGCTGGCCGGCGTCCGTTCTACTGGCGCTAGCCATGTTCCTGCTGTTCTTCCTGCTGGCCGCCGGTTACGCGCTGGCCGCCGGCCGCGCCGACGACTCGGAGCGCCGATGAACCACGCCTCCGCCTTTTTCCTTTTTTTTGTGTTGCTGACCCTGGCCATCACCGCCGCCGCCGCGCGGCGCACCGCATCGGCCGGCGACTTCTACACCGCAGGCGGCCGTATCCGCGGCTGGCAGAACGGGCTGGCGCTGGCCGGAGACTATCTATCCGCGGCGGCCTTTCTTGGCGCCGCCGGCATGTATCTGTCCCAGGGCTACGATTCGCTGGCCTACGCCGTCGGCACCCTGGCCGGCTGGCCGCTCTTGCTGTTATTGCTGGCAGAAAAACTGCGCGGCAGCGGCTGCTACACCGCCGCCGCGGTGCTGGGCCGACGCTTCGACCACGACGGGGTGCGGTTGGCCGCCAGCGTCAACTCGCTGACGGTGACGCTGTTTTATCTGATCGTGCAGATGGTGGGCGCAGGCAAGCTGATCGAACTGCTGTTCGGCCTGCCCTATCTGGCCGCCGTGAGCCTGGTGGGGGCGCTGATGGTGCTTTACGTGGCGCTGGGCGGCATGCTGGCCACCACTTGGGTACAAATGGTCAAAGCGGTGCTAATGTTCGGCTGCGCGCTGCTGCTGGCCGGCGGCGTGCTGGCGCGCTTCAGCGGCGACCCGGCGCGGCTGTTCGCCGCCGCCGAGGCGCTGCGCGGGCCGCAAGTCTTCCTGCCCAGCCCGGCGCTGAGCGATCCGCTGGAAGTGCTGTCGCTGGGCCTGGGCCTCTGTTTGGGCCTGCTGGGCTTGCCCCATGTGCTGATGCGCTTCTTCACCGTGCCGGACCGCCGCGCCGCGCGGCAGTCCGCCTGCTTCGCCACCGGCCTGATCGCGCTGTTCTTCGCCGTCAACATCGTCATCGGCTACGGCGCCCTGGCCTTGGTGACGCCGGAGCCCGGCTTCCACGACGCCGCCGGCAAGCTGCTGGGCGGCGGCAATATGGCCGCCATCCATCTGGCCACCCTGCTGGGCGGGCCGGCCTGGCAGGGCCTGGTGGCGGCGGTGGCTTTCGCCACCATCCTGGCGGTGGTAGCCGGCCTGGCCATGGCCGGCGCCAGCGCCATCAGCCACGATCTCTACGCCGCCTGGTGGCGGCGCGGCCGCGCCGACGCCAACGCCGAACTGCGGGTATCGCGATGGGCCACCGTCGGTCTGGGTCTGCTGGCGCTGCTGCTGTCCACGCTGTTCCAGCAGCAAAACATCGCTTTCCTGATGGGCCTGGCCTTCGCCATCGCCGCCTCCGCCAATTTCCCGGTGCTGCTGCTCGCCCTGCACTGGCCCGGCCTCAGCGCGCGCGGCGCGCTGTGGGGCAGCCTGGGCGGGCTTGTCGCTGCGGCGGCGCTGATCGTGGCCGGCCCGGCTGTGTGGGTGGGCGCGCTGGGCCACGCCAAGCCGCTATTCCCTTACGCCAACCCGGCGCTGTTCTCGGTGCCGCTGGCCTTTGCGCTGGCTTGGCTGGGTTCGCGCCGCGGCGCAACGGCGGTATCATCGGCTAGCCAAACTTCGAATCGATCCCAACGCTCATGACCACACTGACTCTTTACGGCAACCGCCTGTCCGGCCACAGTTACAAGGTGCGCCTGGCGCTAATGCTGGCCGATGTTTCCCATGATTACGTTCACGTGGACCTGACCGTGCCGCGCGAGCAGCGGCCAGAGGATTTTCGCGCCGCCAGCCGCTTCGGCGAAGTCCCTGTGTTGGTGGCCGACGGCACCGCGCTGTGCCAGTCCAACGCCATTCTGCAATGGCTGGCCAATAATTTCGGCCAGCTCAGCGGCGAGCACGGCAGCCGGGAAACCGTGCGCGAATGGCTAAGCTGGGAAGCCAACCGCATTGGCCTGTCGGTGCCCAATCTGCGCTGGTCGCGGCTAAATCGCCTCCCGCAGCCGGAGGTGGAGGCCTGGCTGGAACAGCGCGCGCGCGCCGATCTGGACACTCTGGACGCCGCGCTGGCCGAACAACCCTATCTCGCCGGCCAGCGGCCGAGCATCGCCGACCTGTCCGCCAGCGCCTATCTATGGTGGCTGGCCGACGCCGGCCTCGACATCGCCTGCTGGCCGCGGGTCCAGGCCTGGCTGGAACGCATCGCCCAACAGCCGGGCTGGCAGCACCCAGACGTGCTGATGGCCCCGGATATTCCCGACTGAGCGCCCACGGAGCCCCGCCATGTCCCCCCGTCCCGATTGCATCCGACACTGGAGCGAGTTGATCGAAGCCGACTCCCAAAGCTACCCCGACAGCCGGGAGCCGCTGGCGCGGGGTGCGGCGCTGGGCAAGCATTACGGCTTCGCCCGGCTGGGCATCCATCATGAACTCTTGGAGCCGGGCCAACGCACCAGTTGGCCGCACGCCGAAAAAACCGAGGATGAATTCGTCCATGTGCTGGAGGGCGAGCCCGACGTCTGGCTGGACGGCGCGCTGCACCGGCTGCGGCCGGGCGATTCAGTCGGCTTCAAGGCCGGCACCGGCCTGGCTCACACCTTCATCAACAACACCGCGCAGCCCGTGCGCCTGCTCTGCGTCGGCGACGTCAACCGCACCGACAACCAGGTGCACTACCCGCTGCACCCGGCGCGCAACGCCGCCATCGGCCCTCTGCACTGGAGCGACGCGCCGGAGCGGCCCTTGGGCGACCACGACGGCTTGCCCGACCTGCTGCGCGCAGCCGGAGGCCCTTTCTGACATGCACGATTTTCTCCAGGCCGTCGCGGCTCTGATCGGCCCCGCCCATCTGCTGACCGACGCCGCCGACACCGCGCCCTACACCCTGGACTGGCGCCGCCGCTACCAGGGCCTCCCGCTGGCGGTGGCGCTGCCCGGCAGCACAGCCGAGGCCGCCGAGCTGGTCAAGCTCTGCCGCCGCCATCAGGTGGCCATCGTGCCGCAAGGCGGCAACACCTCCACCTGCGGCGCGGCCACGCCTGACGCCAGCGGCCGCCAATTGGTGGTGGCGATGCGGCGCCTGCGCGCCGTGCGCAGGCTGGACGCGGACAACAACGCCATCACCGTGGAGGCCGGCGCCACCCTACGCGAAGTGCAACTGGCGGCGGAGCAGGCCGGCCGGCTGTTTCCTCTGTCGCTGGCCTCGGAAGGCAGTTGCCAGATCGGCGGCAACCTGTCCACCAACGCCGGCGGCGTGGCCGTGCTGCGCTACGGCACCATGCGCGAACTGACGCTGGGCCTGGAAGTGGTACTGCCGGACGGCAGAGTGCTGGACGCGCTGGCCGGCCTGCGCAAAGACACCACCGGCCTGGATCTGAAGCAATGGTTCATCGGCGCAGAGGGGCAACTGGGCCTGATCACCGCCGCCACGCTCAAGCTGTTCCCGCTGCCCAGCGCCCGCGCCACGGCGCTGATCGGCGTCGACGACATCGAAACCGCCATTCGCTGGCTCAACGGCCTGCGCCAACGCTTCGACGACCGCCTCACCGCCTTCGAGGTGATCGAGGCCGATTGCCAACAAGCGATAGCACGCCACCGGCCCGGCCAGTTGCCGTTCACCGCGCCGTGGCTGCTGTTGATCGAGTTGTCCGACGGCGGCGACGACGCCGCGCTGAACGAGGCGCTGCTGGACTGGCTGGCCGGGCAGACCCCGCGCGACGGGGTGGTGGCGCAAAGCGAGGCCGAGCGACGCAAGCTGTGGCTGCTGCGCGAGGAGATTTCGGAAATCCAGAAACAAGACGGGCCCAGCATCAAGCACGACATCGCAGTGCCCACCTCGGCCTTGCCGCAACTGGTGCGCGACTGCGGCGCCGCCCTTCGCCAGGCTTACCCCGGCGTGCGCATCGTCGCCTTTGGTCACGCCGGCGACGGCAATCTGCATTACAACATCAGCTACACCCGGCCCGGCAACGTCGATCTGTTCGACGACGAGCCCGCGGTCAACGCCATCGTCTACGACCACGTCTACCGGCTGGGCGGCACGCTGGCGGCCGAACACGGCATAGGCCAGCTCAAACCGCAATGGCTGGAACGCTACAAGGACCCGCTGGCGCTGGAGTTGATGCGCACGCTCAAAGCCGCGCTGGACCCGGAGCGCTTGATGAATCCGGGCAAATGGCTGTAAGCCGCCGGCTCAGGCGCTAGCGCCGAAACCCGCCGACAGAACCCGCGCCAACGGCTCGGTCCAATCGCCCGGCGCGCTTTGGCGGAATAAGCGATGCTCCGGATACCAGGGCGTGGTTTCGCTGTCCAGACCCCAGCGCCAGTCGGTGTGATCAGCCGACAGCAACAAGGCGCAGGGCAGTCCCAAGGCGCCGGCCAGGTGGCCGAAGGCGGTGTCCACCGTCACCAGCCCGTCCAACTCCGCCAGCAAGGCGGCGCTGGCGGCGAAGTCCGTCAGTTCATCTCCCAGTGCCTCCACGCCGCGCGCGCGCAGCCAGTCGCGCTCCGTCTCGTTCAACTCCGGCTGCAAGGCCAGCCAGGTGATCCCTGGCGCTGTCAGCAACGGGTGCAGCGTCTCCAGATCCGGCAAAGAGCGGCAATGGTCGAATTCATGCTCCGGTCTGCCGCGCCACACCAGCCCCACTTTGCGTCCGCCGGCCGGCAAGCGCGCGCGCCAGGCGGCGCGGCCGGCGGCGTCGGCGCGCAGATACGCCGGCTCCGGCATTGGCTCCGGTTGCAACAAGCCGGGCAAGCTCATCGAAAATACATGACAATCGTGCTCGGGCCACGGCCCGCCCAGGTCGGATATCGGCAAGCACTCCACCGGCCAGCCCTGAGCCGCCAACAAGGGCAGCAAGGCCGGCCGGCAGGCGGCGACCACGCTCCCTGGCGAACGCTGCAACAGCTGCGGCAAGTAACGCGCCATCTGCAAAGCGTCGCCGTAGCCCTGCTCGAACCACAGCAGCAGACGACGTCCGGTCAATGCCTCGCCGCGCCAGCGCGGCGACGTCAAAGCCGGAGACGGCGCGGTTTCCAGCCGGGCCTCGTGCAAGGGCCAGCCTTCTCCCCAGCGCCGCAGGGCCAGCAGCAGATAGCCCAGATTGCGACGCAGCCCGGCGTGCAGCGGCTGAGCGTCCAACCCGGCGCGCAACGTCGCCTCGGCCTCATCCCAAGCGCCTTGCTGCGCCAGAGCCAGCGCCAATTGCTGATGCGCTTCCGCGCCGGCCGGTTCCAGCGCCAACGCCCGGCGCGCCAACGGCTCCGCCTCAGCGCTGCGCCCTTGGCGCCACAGGCACAAGGCCAGATTGCCCAGCACCTGCGCCTGTTCCGGTGTTCGCTCAGCCGCCGCGCTCAAGCAGGCTTCCGCCTCGGCCCAACGCCGCTGAGCCTGTAACAGCAAACCCAGATTGGTCAGCGCCCCGGCATGGCTCGCCTCCAGCGCCAACGCCCGGCGCAACAGCGTTTCCGCCTCGCCCCGCTCGCCGCGCTCCGCCAGCAGCTGTCCCAGCAGATTGAGCGCGTCGACATCGTCCGGCGCGCAGGCCAATGCCCGGCGCAAGCAGTCCTCGGCCTCTTCCGGTTGCTGCCGATACAATAAACGACCCAGGTTGAAACAATGAGCGGCGGACTGCGGCCACAAGCGCAAGGCCTGCCGATATTGGGCCTCGGCCTCATCCAACCGCCCCGCCTCCTCCAACAATACCCCCAGATTGCCTTGGCAGGCGGCGTGCTCCGGGCGCTGCGCCAGTTCCGCGCGGTAATGCGCCTCCGCCTGCGCCAGCTGGCCTTGCGCCATCAGACAGCGGCCCAGATTGTAATGGGCGTCCGGGGTCCACGGGTCGCATTGCAACGCTTGGCGCCAACACTGCTCCGCCATCGCCAGTTGCTCCAGCCGCGCTGCGCACACACCCAGCAGGTTCCACAATTCGGCGTTGTCCGCCTGTGCCTGTAAACCGCTTTGCGCGGCCAGCAGCGCGCCGTTCAGGTCGCCGGCCGCCAGCAAGGCGCCGGCGCGCAAGGCATAGGAAGTCGATTCGGTCATAAGTTTTCAGCGCCCGAAACACAACCGGCCGGCCCCGTTTCGATAAGCGCTTTTTGAAATCCGCTGAATATCGTCTCCCGCATAGTAACCAGCATCTCTTCTTGATGAAATGTCCTTTATCATGCTCCGCCTGAATTTCCTCCAAGCACTACGCCCCTCTCACTGGATGCACGGCAATAACGCTCAAGCCGCCACCCAAACCCAGACCGGTCCCGTTGCCGGCAATGCGCCGGCGCCGCGCAAACTCAGCGCCGCCGACATCCAACGCGTGGAACCCGCCGGCGGCTGGCTCAGCCACCTGAGCCAGCATGCGCAAACCGCGCAGGCATCCTCGCGTTCCTTGCATGGTTTGTACGCGCTACAAAGTCACAAACTGGAAGCCGCCCACCTGGCCCTGCATGGATTCGGCCTGGGCGACAGCACCGAGGCCAAGACCTTGCACGCGATGGCAGAGCAATTGCAAGCCGCCCGCTTCAAAACCGACCGCGCGGTGCAGCCGCGGGAAATGACCGCCAATGCTAAGCTGAGCCACGATGTGAGGACTGTGATCGCCACGGCCCTGACTCGCGCCGGCCTGCCGGCAAAGCTGGCGCAGCGCGAAGCTAAAGCCTCATTGCAGCAGGCCAGCACCCGCTTATTGAACCAACGTCCATGGCAGACGGTGGAAACCCGCCTGCAACACAATGGGCGCGAATACAGCTGCACGCTGATTCCTGCCGGACAGATGAAACTGGGCGCCGCCGACATCTTCCCGCAAGGCTATGACAATAACGGCGTCTGCTCCGCTTCCACGACTGAAACCCGCCACGCGGCCAACCTGTGGTTGTCCGAGCTGAAGGACGACGCAGACCAGACGCGGTTCAAAGGCATCCGCCACGGCATTCTGTCGCCTTACGGCGTGGAAGACGCGCAGCAACGCCAAGCCGGCGCGCTGCAGCGCGCCACCGAGGTCGCCACCGCCGCGCTGTTCTCGCAGCCGGGCACACTGCAACAAGCGCTGGCCGGCGACACCGTCACCCTGCGGCTGACCTCCACCGCGCTGGTGACGCCGGGTCTGGGCGGCGAAAGCGGCATGCTGCGCGACCAGATCGGCGCCTGGCGCGCTTTGACATCGGCGCCGCAACCGCTGACGCTGCAAATCAAAAACGCTGATGGCGAGCTGCAATCCGTCAGGGTGAACCTGGAGGTGGCCGCCTTCAATTTCGGCGTCAACGAACTGGCGCTCAAGCTGGGCATGGGCCACAAAGAATCCGACAAGCTCAACCTCGAAGCCTTGCATCAATTGTTGGGTCCGGATCTGAAGCCGGGTACAGCCCCCGGCGGCTGGGTGGGCGACTACCTGGCGCAAAACCCGGCCAATAAGAAGCAGGTCGAAATCATGGCCATGCAGCTTCAGGAAATCTGGGCAAAGCAATCCCACCGCAGCGACGGCGGCGAGCCTTACAAGGCTGCGCAACGGGTAGCGATGCTGGCCTTCGAGATCGGCGCGGTGCCGTGCTGGAACTGCAAGAGCGGCAAGGATCGCACCGGCATGCTGGACGCCGAGATCAAGCGCGAGGCGATTGCCCAGCATCAGAGACACGTGCCTAGCCAGCCCGAGGCAGCGCTGGACGAGGACATGCGTAAATTGTTCGGCAAGGTGCTGACTCAGGGCGGCAACCTGGAGGTGCAGGCCTACAACACCGGCGCGCCCGGCAACAAGGTAATGAAACAGTTGCCCTTTGGCTCGCTGCTCAATTTGTCCTACAGCCAACGCATCGGCGACGCAAACGCCTGGCTACAGGCGCAGGGCTTGTCCACCCTGCTCAAATCGTGAGGGCTCACACGATGAACACACTCTTGCTCAGCTTGTACGATACCTTGGGGCTGGCTCTGGACGACGAGGCACCGGTGCTATTCTTCGGCGACGAGTTCGCGGTGCACTTCGAGGAAAGCGCCGCCGGACTGGAAATGGCTTGCCCGCTTGGCGTGCTGCCCAGCGACGCCGTCACGCTGCAACGCCTGCTACAGCACAATTTCGCCAGCCCGGTGACACTGGCGGCAGACGCCGATGGCGAGTTGCTGCTGGCCTTGCTGCGGCTGCCGGACAGCAGCAGCGGCGCCGAACTGCAGGCCGGGCTGGAATGTCTGCTTGGCGTCGCCCGCGGCCTGCAAACCGAGCTGGGGCTGGGTGGCCGGCTGGATGCTGAGGCCTACTGAGCGGCCACGCGTGACAACGGCCGGGGAGCATGCTCTCCGGCCGTGTTTTGTTTCCCACGCAACCTTAGAATCTGTTTACGATCTGCTGCGCGTCGTGAGGCGTCCCACGGTGGGTAAGGCTTCGAAATGCTGATGCACCACGCGTACATCCGACTTTCTCAGCCGTTTTCGCCTTGTCTCGCTCTTGCTCGCGAGACTTTGAACAAGCTCTTACAGGCGGAACTTGTTGAACTCCGCATTCATCTTGCTGGCATTGAGCGACAAGCCGGTCAGCGTGCTGCTGACATTCTGCAAGGCATCGTCGTTTTCCAGCACATGGCCGTTGATCGCCTCCGAGCTTTGCGCGATCAAGGTCGTCGCCTTGTGCTGTTCGCTGGTGGAGTCGGAAATCTCGTTCATCTTGGCCACCACGTCCAGCATGGAAGCGCGGATGTCCTCTATCTTGGCCACGGCCTCGCGGGTCAGTTCCACGCCCTCGTCCACCGCGGCCACGGTCTGGTTGACGTCGTTGACCGCGCGACCGGTTTCGTCGCGGATCGCGCTGACCATATTGGAGATTTCCAGCGTGGCCTGGGCGGTGCGCTCGGCCAGTTTGCGCACCTCGTCGGCCACCACGGCGAAGCCGCGGCCCTGTTCGCCGGCGCGCGCCGCCTCGATCGCCGCGTTCAAGGCCAACAGGTTGGTCTGGTCCGCGATGTCGCGAATCACATTGGTGATGCCGGAGATTTCCTGCGAGCGCTTGTCCAGCGAGGACAACATGGACTCCAAGCCGCGCACCGACTGCACCGTGCCCTCCATGCCGCTGGACAGGCGCTGCATATTGCTGGCGCTGGCCTCCAGGCTGGCGCCGGTCAGACTGGTCAGCTCGTCCGCCTGACGCGCGCTGTCCGCGATGTGGGAGATCGACACCGTGATCTGTTCCAGCGTGGCGGCGTTGGACGAGGACACGTCGGAAATATGGCGCGAGCTGTCCGCCACGCCGGCCACCAATTGACTGGCGTCCTGCACCCCGTTGACCACTCCTGCGGCGTCCTGCTTCAGGCCGCGGAACAACTGTGCCAACTGGGCGACGAAGGTGTTGAAGGCGCGCGCGGTGGCGGCTATCTCATCCTGGCCGTCGTCCTTCAACCGCAAGGTCAGATCGCCTTCGCCGTGGGAAATGTCCTCCATCGCGTTTTTCAGGCGCACCAAACCGGCCAACATGCGGCCGATCACCAGGCTCGCCAACGGAATCATCAGCACAAACACCAGCGCGGAAAGGCCGGCGATGGTGTACAGCAAGGTGGTCAACGGCGCCAGCACGGTGGCGCGGTCCGCCGCCAAGGCCATCACCCAGTTGGTGCCGGGGATTTCCTGCGCGGACAACAGCATGGCCTGGCCGCCGATCTGCACTTCCGACGCCTGGTTGTGGCTAACGATATCGGCCAAGCGCTCCGGCGTCAGTTCCGGCGCCACGCTGGTGATGGGCTTCAAGGCCAGCTCGGTTTGCGGGTGGGCGATCACCGTGCCCTTCTTGTCCATGATGAAGGCGTAGCCGTTGCCGCGCACTTTCAAGCCCAGCACCGATTTCACCAGCGCGTCCACCATCACGTCGCCGCCCACCACGCCGGCGAAAGCGCCGTTGTGGTTGAAGGGAGCGGAAATCGTCACCGTCAGTTTCTTGGTGGCTTCGTCCAGGTACGGGTCGGTCACCACGGCCTGGCCGCTATCCTTCGCGCGCTTGTACCAATCGCGGTCGGCTACCTTGTAGTCGGCCGGCGCGGTCCAGTCATCGGAAAACAGCGAGCGGCCGTCGGCGTAACCGGCGTAGTTGACATTGAATCCGCCGGCCTTGGCGCCGGTTTTCAGAAAACGAATGGCGTCGGACTCGGACGCCATTGTGCTTTGCGCGACGATTTGCTGCTTCTTCTCTCCCAGCCAGGTGGTCACCACCGAGCTTTGCCCCTTGAGGCTGGCCTCGAATTCCTGGTCCAGGCCCTGCAGTATTTCCGTGCGCATCTGCACGAAGACGATGACGACGAGCACCAGCCCGAACAAAGCCATCAATAGCGCGTTCAAGGCGATCAGCCGGCTACGAAGAGATTTCATGAACAGTCCTTTTTTTCTCGCGTGATTGACAACCATGGCTCCGATGCCGCGCATTGCCGGCGACACTCCCCATACCGTTGGCAGCCAATTGTTATTGTTGATTTATATCCAGGCAGTTTAACGGAAGTCACCCGTTATAAATATCAAATATGGGTACTGTTGTGACAGATTATGATTTTGTTTGATCAAACACAGGAGGATAGGGACTCGGCCAGCCGGTACGACGGGCAAAAAAACCCCCTGCGGTTTGACAACGGCAGGGGCCAACACGAGGAAGAAACGTCGTCCGGCGGACCGGCCGACATTTCGAGGGGCTAACACCTCAAAACCATACGGTTTTCAGTGCAGCCGCCACTGTAGCGTAATTACTCTATTCAGTCCAGCCTATTCCGCCGCCGGCGTCAGGAACGCCAGCGATAATCGCGGAACTGCTCGCGCAGCCGCACTTTCTGCAATTTGCCGGTGGCGGTGTGCGGCAGTTCCTCAACAAAGACCACATCGTCCGGCGTCCACCATTTGGCTATCTTGCCTTCATAGAAGCCCAGCAATTCTTCCACCGTGGCGCTGGCCTCGGGCTTAAGCACCACCACCATCAGCGGCCGCTCGTCCCACTTGGGATGCGGAATGCCGATGGCCGCCGCCTCCGCCACCGCCGGGTGGCCCACCAGAATGTTCTCCAGTTCGATGGAGCTGATCCACTCGCCGCCGGACTTGATCACGTCCTTGGTGCGGTCGGTGATGCGCATGAAACCGTCGGCGTCTATGGTCACCACGTCGCCGGTGTTGAACCAGCCGTCGGCGCTGTGGCTGGCATCCAGTTCGCGGCGGAAATATTGCGACAATACCCACAGGCCGCGCACTTGCAGATTACCGAAAGCCACGCCGTCGTGCGGCAGCGGTTTGCCGGCGTCGTCGACAATGCGAAGCTCGATGCCGTAGATCGGCCGCCCTTGCTTGCTGAGCAAGGCGTTGAGTCCGGCCTGGTCCAGGCCTTCGTGCTTGAGCTTGGGCGTGCCGGTGGTGCCGCATGGCGACAGCTCGGTCATGCCCCATAGTTGACGCATTTCCACGCCGTGCTCGGCCAGTTGTTCGATCATGCTTTCCGGCACCGCCGAGCCGCCCGCGATCACCCGCTTCAGGGAATGCAGTTTCAGATGATTCTTCTGACAATGCTGCAACAGCATCATCCACACCGTCGGCACCCCGGCTGTCACGGTCACCTGCTCGCTTTCGATCAGCTCGTACAGATTGACCCCGTCCAACTTGGGCCCCGGCAGCACCAGCTTGCTGCCGTTCATGGTGCAACTGTAAGGCAGGCCCCAGGCGTTGACATGGAACATCGGCACCACCGGCATCACGCAGGCGCGCGCCGAGATGTCGAAGCTGTCCGGCAAGGCGCTGCCGTAGGCGTGCAGCACGGTGGAGCGATGCGAGAACAGCACACCCTTGGGATTGCCGGTGGTGCCTGAGGTGTAGCACAGGCTGGATGCTGCGTTTTCGTCCAGCAACGGCCACTGGTACTGGTCGCTGTGGCTGTTGACCAAGTCTTCGTAGCACAGCAAGTTGGCCAGCGGCGTCTGCGTCGGCATATGCGCCTTGTCCGTCATCAGCACAAAGGTTTCCACCGTGCCCAGCTGCGACGCGATCTGCTCCACCAGCGGCAGGAAGCTCAGATCGAACATCAGCACCTTGTCTTCCGCGTGGTTGACGATCCAGGCGATCTGCTCCGCGAACAGCCGCGGATTCACCGTGTGGCACACCGCTCCGTAACCGGACACGGCGAAATAGGTTTCGTAATGGCGGTAGCCGTTCCAGGCCAGGGTGCCCACGCAATCGCCCTGGCGCACGCCCAGCGCCGCCAGCGCGTTGGCCAGTTGGCGCGCTCGCCGCGCCGCTTCGCGATAGGTATAGCGATGGATGGGGCCCTCAACGGTACGCGATACGATGGGCGTGTCGCCGTGATAGGTTTCGGCGTGGCGCAGCAAATCGGAAATCAGCAAAGGCCGGTCCATCATCTGTCCGTGAAGCATGGTTGTCCCCTCCATTGGCATGGTTATGGACATTCACCATACGGCGGCTAGAGTGGACGCTCCAATCAATTTTTCTGATGGCGCGGCCAAGCCGGATTTATACCCTTGTCATTGATAGGTAATTGAGAAACAAAGACCGCTACAGTCCGCATCCAGCCAATTGCCGGCAGCCGGGCGAGGCTGTAGCAATACAACAGGCCTGTCTTCAACTCTTCACCGGCTTTTTCGCCAGCATCCGTTGTAAAGTGCGCCGGTGCATGTTCAAGGCCCGCGCGGTGGCGGAGATATTGCCGTCGTTCTCGCTAAGCACCCGCTGCAGATGCTCCCAGGTCACCCGTCGCAATGACATAGGCTGCGGCGTAAGAGGCAGTTCCGGATTGGCCTGCTGTTGTTCGAAAGCGGCCAGGATTTCATCCACCGTCGCCGGCTTGGCCAGGTATTGCACCGCGCCCAGCTTGGTGGCCTCCACCGCGGTGGCGATGCTGGCGTAGCCGGTCAGGATCAGAATGGCGCTGCGCGGACAGGCGGCGTGCAGCGCCGGCAGCAAGCGCAGCCCGCTGTCGCCGTCCAGATTCAGGTCCAGCACGATGCGCGCCGGGGCTTCGCCGGCCAGCTCCAGAGCCTGCGAGGCGGTTTGGGCCGCTGCCACCTGAAAACCGCGCCGGCTAAGCGAGCGCGCTAAAATGGCGACAAAGGCCTCGTCGTCGTCCACCAAAAGAAAGTCCAGCATCAGGCTCCGTCCTTATCATTCACTAGCAAGGGCAGGCGCACCTGCGCGTGCACGCCGCCCTCCGGCCGGTTCAGCAAGCGCAGCGAACCGCCCAGCCGCGCCAGCGTGGCGTGGCTCAGCATCACGCCCAGCCCCATGCCCACCGGCTTGTCGGACGGCAACGGGGTCAGCCCGGCGCGCTCCAGCTGCTGGTCGGTCAAACAGCCTTGATGGTTGACGATGTCCAGGAGCAAGGCCCCCTGCTCCAGCCGCGCCGCCACCGTCAGTTCGCCGCCGCCGGCCTCGGCCGCGTTGTTGATCAGATTGAAAAACGCCGGCCAGAACGCCGGGTCCAACGCCACCAGCGGGTCCGGTCCCCGTGGCGCCTGCCAATCCAGCCGCACGTCCGGCCGCAGCGAACGCCAGCCGGCCAGCTGCTCGGCCAGCGCGGCAAACAGCCCGCTCTCCCCCGGCGCGGACTCAGACCCCAACTTCAAGCGCGCCAACGCGCTGCCGCAATTGGCCAATTGCGCCTTCATCAGCCGCAAGTCCTCCATCAGCTCAGCGTCCTGCTGCCGGGTGGCCAGCAACTCGTCCACCAGCAGGGTCATGGTGTTCAACGGCGTGGACAGCGAGTGGGCGGCTCCGGCCGCCTGCATGCCCACCGCCAATAGTTGCTCGTCGCGCAACTGGGTTTCCCGCGCCGTCGCCAGCGCCGCTTCCCGCAGCGCCAGCTGCCGCGCCAGCCAGGATACGAAGCCGGCGATCAACAGCGCAGACAGCGCAAAGCTCAACCACATCCCGGTCAGATGCATGGAAAAGATATGCAGGGCATTGCCGTGGTCCACCGGCCAGGACAGATGCCACTCGAACAACAGGCCGTAAGCCGCCACGCTGACCAGCGCCAGGGCCCAGGCGAACAAGCCCGGCGACAGCAAGGCGGCGAATAGCACCGGCGGCAGAAACAGCGAAGCCAGCGGATTGGCCGCGCCGCCCGTGAAGGCCAACAGCTCGGTCAACACCAACACGTCGGCGGCCAGTCCCAAGCGCAAAGCCAGCAAAGGGTCGCCGCCGTGGCGCAGCCACCACGGCAGGCAGACGTTGACCGCGGCCAGCGTCAGCAGCGCCTGGGAGAGCAAAGGCCAGGGCAGATAGACCTGCTGCCACCAGCAGGCCAAGGCCACCGTAGAGCCCAGCAGCAACATCAGCCAGCGCAGCCAGCCTATCAGCCGCGCCGAGCGCGCGATGTCCGCGGTCAGGCCCAGACGGGGGGAAGAAACAGGAAATCCGGCAATCATGGCCAACACTTTATCACCATGGAACGCCCAGGGACGCTGCGACACTTTGCCGCATTGGGGCGGGACATCATGCAATTTAGAATTGTCATTCTCAAATTTGTTAATGTTAGTTTCTAAAAAATGTCTAAAAAACACTATTTGCTGCCTATCCCGCTGGCGCTCGCCGTCGGCCACGCCTTTGCCCAGGAGCTGCCGGAATTCCGCGGCGAGGAGGTCCTCGTCACCGCCGCCAAGGAGGAACAGCCGCTGAAAATGTCGGTGGACCCGCGCGCGCCGCGCCAGCCGCTGCCGTCCGCCGACGGCGCCGGCTTGCTCAAAGGCTTGCCCGGTTTCAACGTCATCCGCAAGGGCGGCGCCTCCGGCGATCCGCTGCTGCGCGGCCTGGGCGGTTCGCGACTGGCCATCCTCGCCGACGGCAATTTCGTGTTCGGCGGCTGCGGCGGCCGCATGGACCCGCCCACCGCCTATCTTTACCCGGACGCCTATGACGAAGTGAACGTGGTCAAGGGTCCGCAAAGCGTCAAACTCGGGCCCGGCCTGATCAGCGGCGGCGTCAACTTCGAACGCAAGACCAAGCGCTTTGACGAGGCCGGCGTGCGCTTCAACGGCAGTCTGACCGGCGGCAACGCCGACCGCAACGATGTCTACGCCGATGCCGCCTTCGGCTCCAGCCTGGGCTATGTGCGCGCCATCGCCAGCCGCAATCACGGCGGCGACTACAAGGACGGCAACGGCGCCAAAGTCCACTCCAGCTTCGACCGCGACAGCCAGACCCTGATCGCCGGCCTGACCCCGGACCGGGACACCACGCTGGAACTGGCTCTGGACCGAAGCCGCGGCCAGGCCGCCTACGCGGACCGAGGCATGGACGGCAGCAAGTTCGACCGCGACGCCTGGAGCTTCAAAGCCGAGCGCCGCAACCTCAGCGGCTGGCTGGACGCGCTGCGGCTGCAACTGGGTCATAGCTATGTCGACCACGTGATGGACAACTACTCCCTGCGCCCGCAGACCGCCCCGGCCAGCCGTTCCGCGATGAACCCGGACCGCAGCGCCGACACCGGCCGCCTGGCCGCCGACATGGCGTTTGGCGACTGGGAAGTGAGCGCCGGGTTCGACTGGCTCAGCGACCGCCACCGCAGCCGCATGGGCAAAGGCGTCAATGCCGGCCAATACGTGGACCAGCCGCGCGCGCCCAACCAAAGCTTCGACAATCACGGCGTCTACGCCGAAGCCAGCCACCCGCTGGGCGCCGGCGGCAAGCTGATTGCCGGTCTGCGCCGCGACCAGACTCAGGCGGTTTACGAGGCCAAGGCCGCCACGCACATGATGCCGGCCCAAGCGCGCCAGGAAACCCAGTATCAGCTCAACGCCGGCTTCCTTCGCTATGAGCACACGGCGGGCAATTGGACCCGCTACGTCGGCCTGGGCCAAGCCGAACGCGCGCCTGACTTCTGGGAGCGCAACAAGAGCTCGACGCTGAACAGCGAAACCAACCGTCAGCTGGACGCCGGGCTGCTCTACCGCGACGACAAGCTGCAAGGTTCGCTATCCGCCTACGCCAGCCGCGTGCAGAACTTTATCCTGGTGGAAGGCGAGGCCGGCGCAATCGGTGGCAAGGCCCGCAATATCGATGCCCGCCGCTACGGTTTCGAAGGCGACCTCAGCTGGCGCTTCGCGCCGGAATGGACGCTGTCCGGCAGCCTGGCCTGGGTTTGGGCCGCCAACCTCGATGAGAACCGCCCGCTGGGCCAGACTCCGCCGCTGGACGCCAAGGCGGCGCTGAAATGGGACAACGGCAAATACGCGGCCGGCCTGACCGTGCGCGGCGTGCAGCGCCAGGACCGCGTGGCTCCGGGCCAAGGCAATATCGTCGGCACCGACATCGGCGCGACGCCGGGCTTCGGCGTGGTGTCGCTGGACGGCGGCCTGCGGCTGAACAAACACGCCAAACTGCTGGTTGGCGTGGACAACCTGTTCAACAAAGCCTACGCCGAAAGCGTCAGCAAGGGAGGCGCGATGGTGGCCGGTTACGACCGCACCCTGCAGGTCAACGAACCCGGCCGCACCGTGTGGGGCCGCGTGCAATTACAGTTCTGATTCCTCGCCCTCTCGCCGCCGTGCCTCCAGTCTGCTAGGCTGGAGGCCTTTTGCCACCGCCCTCTCCCCGCCGGATGAAAACGCCCTATCTGAAAATCCTCGCTTGCGGCCTGACCCTGTTCATCCTGCTCGGCCCGCTGGTGGCCTTGCTGGCCAGCGGCGTGGTGCCGATGATGGCTTATTTGATGGGTGCGATCCCGGCATTGGGATTCGGTCTGCTGCTCTGCCTGCTGCGCATGTTGCTGGCCCGTCCCATCGCTGGCTGGCAGCAGGGATGGCCGCGCTGGCTGTTGGCCTTGGTCGCCTTCCTGCCCGGTGCTTTCAGCGGCAGCGCGGTCACCTTCGTCTACGCCAGACTGGCCGAACCGCTGCTGTACAACGACCTGATGAACCTCTACCTTGGCGCCATGGCAGGCGGCGTCTGCAACGCGCTGTTCTGGCTGATGCGCTTTGGCGCGCCGTCCCGACCCGACTAGGCAAAAAGAAAGCCCGCCGAAACCGGCGAGCTGCAACCAAATGTAGAACGCTGGCTGCGTCAGGGCCAGCGCAGCCAGCATAACCGGATTCCCCCGGCGTTCCCATGCGGCGAATTGCCGCAGTCTCAGCGCCGACGCAAACTGGCTTCCAGCCCGCCGCCGTCGCGGTTGACCAGGCTCAGCCTCAGGCCGTGCAGCTCCGCCACCCGCTCGACGATGGACAGACCCAGCCCGCTGCCGGCCACGTCCTGGCCCGGCGGGCGGAAGAAGCGCTCGCGTATCCGTGCCAGCCATTCCGCCGCCACGCCCGGACCACGGTCCAGCACGCTAACCGCGTCCTCGGCCAGCACCAGCCGCGCCTCGCCGCCCTCGGCGCCGTAGCGGATAGCGTTCTCCAGCAGATTGCGCAGCATCAGCCCCACCAGGGTTTCATCGCCGCTCAAAGGCAAGGCCCGCTCCGGCACGCAACGCCATTCCGTCTCCAGCTTCACCCCCTTGAGCGCAGCCTCCGCCGCCATCTCCGCCAGCAAGCGCTCCGCCAGCGTCGCCCAGGCGATGGGCTGCCCCTGTCCCGGCCGGCTAAGCGGGTCCAGCCGCGACAGAGCCAACAACTGCTCCACCAGCCGCGTGGCGCGGTCTATGCCCAGCATCAGCTGCCGCAACGCGTGCTTGCGCCGTTCCTCGTCCGGCAACAGTTCCAACACCTCGGCCTGCACTTTCAGCGCCGCCAGCGGCGTGCGCAGTTCATGCGCGGCGTCGGCGGTGAAGCGGCGCTCATGTTCCAGCGTGGAGGCAATGCGGGCGAACAAGGCGTTGAGCGCGTCCACCAACGGCATCACCTCCCGCGGCACCTCGCGCGACACCGGCTCGCTGTCGTCCGGCGCGCGCTGGGCAATGCCGGCGGCCAGACGCTTGAGCGGCCCCAGTTCGCGACGCACCGCCAGCAGGATCAGCAACAGCATCACCGGCAGACCCAACAACCACGGCAGCAGCTGGGCGGACACCACCTTCAGCACCATGTCGTGTCGCAAGCCCTGCTTCTGCCCCACCGCCACCAGCCGCGAACCGTCCGGCGCGGCCAGATAGATCAGTCGCCAGTTGTGATCGCTGTCCTTGCCGCGATAATCGTGGAAGCCGCGCCGTTCCGGCTCGAAATCGAAGCGACGGCCTCGGCCGTCGCTGAGCAGCAACCGGCCGTGGCGGTCCCATACCGCCAAGCCGAAATCGTCGTTGTCCAACTGCCCCTTGTCCGCGTGTTTGAGCAGATGCTTGAGCTTGGGCAGATCAATCACCTCTTCGTCGCCGACATCCACCAGCAGCAGCTGCCGAGCGAACTGGCCCATCTGGGTGTCGAACAGCTCGTCCACCTCCTCGTGCGCCAGCCAGGCCGCGGCGGCGGAAGCCACCAGCCAGATCGCCGGCACAATCAACAACAGCAGCAGCAATAGCCGCGCCTGCAGGCTGCGCGGTCCTCTCATGCCGGATCTCCCAAGGTATAGCCGACGCCGCGCAGCGTGCGGATGAAGGCGCTGCCCAGCTTCTTGCGCAAATGATGCACATGCACCTCCACCGCGTTGCTTTCCAGCTCCTGTCCCCAACCGTAGAGCTTGTCCTCGATCAGCTCGCGCGGCAGCACTCGTCCCTTGTGGCTGAGCAGCAGCTCAAGCAGCGCCAGCTCGCGCGCGGTCAACTCAAGCGGCGCGCCGTCCAGCGTGGCCGCGCGCGCCACAGGGTCCAGACAGAGACGGCCATGCCGCCATTCCGGATGGCTCTGGCCGTGGCGGCGACGATGAAGCGCGCGCAGCCGCGCCGCCACCTCCGTCAGCGCGAACGGCTTGACCAAATAATCGTCGGCGCCGGCGTCCAGGCCGCCCACGCGGTCTGCCAGCGCGTCGCGCGCGGTCAACACCAGTACCGGCACATCCTGACCGCCGCGCCGCCAGGCGGACAAGATATCCATGCCGTCCATGCCCGGCAGCCCCAGGTCCAGCACCACCGCGTCGTAGGGCGCGGCGCCAAGCGCCGCCAGGCCCTGCTTGCCATCGCGAAACCAATCCGCGACGAAACCCAGCTGCTCCAGGCCCATCTTCAACCCGTCGCCGATCTGAGCGTCGTCCTCCACCACCAAAACCCGCATATCCGTCTCCCCGCCGCCGGGCGTTCAAGGTCCCGGCAGCCTAGCGCGCTCTCGCCGCCGTAACAAGCGCCGCCGCAAAACCGGATTACAGCAGCCTGCGCTTAAGACAATCTTAAAGGCTGCGCTCAAGAAATTTCATCGCCTCGTCACTGAAATCTCACGCGACTGTCACCTGCCGCTGGCAGCATCGCCAGCAGTCCACAGGCCGACGGAGCCGCCATGCAGCCAGACCCCGCCCCCGACAGCGCCCGACAACTGCGCGCGATCTGGATTTCCGACGTCCACCTCGGCACCTCCGGCTGCCGCGCCGACCACCTGCTGGATTTCCTGCGCTTTCACGAATCCGAATACCTGTACCTGGTCGGCGACATCGTCGACGGCTGGCAACTGAAAAAATCCTGGTACTGGAAACAAAGCCATAACGACGTGGTGCAGAAAGTGCTGCGCAAGGCTCGCAAGGGCACCAAGGTGATCTACGTGCCCGGCAACCACGACGAGGCGGCGCGGCAATACGCCGGGCTGGACTTCGGCGGCATCGCCATCCGCCAAGAGGCCGAGCACCGCACCGCCGACGGCAAGCGGCTGCTGATCCTGCACGGCGACGAGTTCGACGGCGTGATCCAATACGCCAAATGGCTGGCCTACGTCGGCGACACCCTATACACCCTGATCCTGGAACTGAACCGCGGCTTCAACTGGGCGCGGCTGAAACTGGGCCTGCCGTACTGGTCTCTGTCGCAATATCTGAAACACCGAGTCAAAAACGCGGTCAACTTCATCAGCAACTTCGAAACCATTCTCGCCGGAGAAGCGCGCCGGCGCGGCTTCGACGGCGTGATCTGCGGCCATATCCACAAGGCCGAGGTTCGCGATATCGACGGCATCCTCTACGGCAACAGCGGCGACTGGGTGGAAAGCCTGTCCGCGCTGGTGGAACACCCCGACGGACGGCTGGAAGTGCTGTACTGGACCCAACTGGGCCAGCCGGCCGCCGCGCCGCAACCCCAAGCGGCGCAAGCCGACCACAAGGAACCGACATGCGCATCCTGATCGTCACCGACGCCTGGCTGCCCCAGGTCAACGGCGTGGTCCGCTCGCTGACCGAAACCGCCCGCGAACTGGCCGGCTTCGGACACCAGGTGGAAATGATCACCCCGCAGGCCTTTCGCACTCTGCCCTGCCCCACTTACCCCGACATCCGGCTGTCGCTGTTCCCCTACCGCACAGTAGCCGCACGCATCTCCGCCTTCGCCCCGGACGCCGTCCACATCGCCACCGAGGGACCGCTGGGCCTGGCCGCGCGCCGCTATTGCCTGCGCCACGGCCTGGCCTTCTCCACCGCCTACCACACCCGCTTTCCGGAATACGTGCACGCCCGCTGCCGGCTGCCGCTGGCGGTCAGTTACGCCTGGATGCGCCGCTTCCACAACGCCGCCCATTGCGTGATGGTGCCCACTCAATCCATCGCCGACGATTTGACCGCCCGCGGCTTCCGCAACGTCAAGCTGTGGAGCCGCGGCGTGGACACCGCGCTATTCAGCCCCGGCCCGCGCGACCGGCTGGACGGCACCGCGCCGCCGCGCTTCGTCTACATCGGCCGGGTGGCGGTGGAAAAAAACATCGAAGCCTTCCTCAAGCTGGAGCTGCCGGGCAGCAAATGGGTGGTGGGCGACGGCCCGCAACTGGCCCGGCTGAAACAGCAATATCAGGACGTTCACTTCGCCGGCATCTTTCCCCAGCATGAACTGGCGCGTTTCTACCGCGCAGCCGACGTCTTCGTGTTCCCCAGCCTGACCGACACCTTCGGCCTGGTGCTGCTGGAGGCGATGGCCTGCGGCACGCCGGTGGCCGCCTATCCAGTGGCAGGCCCGCTGGACGTGGTGGGCGACAGCGGCGCCGGCGTGCTGGACGCGGACCTGCGGGCCGCCTGCCTCAAAGCCCTGGAATTGGACCGCGGCCATGTGCGCGCCGTCGCGGAACGCTATTCCTGGCAAGCGGCCAGCCGCCAGTTCGAACAACATTTGCGCCCCGCGCGGCTGGCGCTGGCCGCCCCGCTGCCAGACCCAAAGGCCGGCTGAACCCCTCTTGCATTGGGCGCGGCGGAGTCTTATAGTGGAATAGTCAACACGACAGGGAGGGTTCCGAATGCTTTCACGGCAGAATGCCGGCGGCCATCCAGTGATACACGCGTTGAGCATTGGCCAATAACCACGGCCAGCCAAATCGGCACAGTCCGCAACGCCAAGCCAGCCTCCAAGACGGAGCACAAGCAGCCCAGGCCCGGCCGGTCCGCCAAATTCAGAGTTAGCAAACTTGAGATTACCGTTTGTCGATTTGCCAAGTAAGAAAGGCGCGGTTGGTCTTTCTGTGATGTCCATCAAGGACACATGCGCGGCAGCCCGTCATGATGATGGCTCCGCCTCAACACGGCAACAGTCATTGAGCTGTCTTGGACAGCCCGCTCTTTGGTAACGGCCTTGCGGCAGTAGTAGTGGTAGTGAAGCCAGCAAGGGTAAAGCGCACAGTATTTCTCCGTATGTTGTCTGAGAGGGCGTCCCGCCATGGTGACGCCCTCTTTCGTTGCGCCGCCCACAAATAACGCGCAGCGATAAACACATCAGAAAACAATCGTTCGGCTGTAACGGCAATGTCGGTTAACATGCTGTTCCAATTGAATTTAACGCCGCTCGCTCCGGGTTTGCCCAGCAAGAGCGAGCGGCGAAGCGCCAAACCGGTTAAAATCGGCCCCAATACTTTTCGAGCTTCTACTTCATAAATTAGCGAGCAGCAAACCTTATGTCCTCTCCCAACCTGACCTCCGAAAAGGTCCTGTCCGTCCATCACTGGAACGACACCCTGTTCAGCTTCACCTGCACCCGCGACGCCGGCCTGCGCTTCATCAACGGCCAGTTCGTGATGATAGGTCTGGAAGTCAACGGCAAGCCGCTGATGCGCGCCTACTCCATCGTTAGCTCCAACTACGAAGAGCACATGGAGTTCTACAGCATCAAGGTTCAGGACGGTCCGCTGACCTCCCGCCTGCAGCACCTGAAGGTGGGCGACACCGTGATGATCAGCAAGAAGCCCACCGGCACCCTGGTGCAGGACAATCTGCTGCCCGGCAAGAACCTCTACCTGCTGTCCACCGGCACCGGCCTCGCCCCCTTCATGTCCATCATCAAAGATCCGGACGTGTACGAGCGTTACGACAAGGTGATTTTGACCCACGGCGTGCGCTGGGTCAGCGAGCTGGGCTACCACGACTACATCACCAAAGAACTGCCGGAAAACGAATTCTTCGGCGAGATGGTGCGCGAAAAACTGATCTACTACCCGACCGTGACCCGCGAGCCGTTCCGCAATCAGGGCCGGCTGACCGATCTGATCACCAGCGGCAAACTGTGCGCCGACATCGGCCTGCCACAAATGAACCCGGAACACGACCGCGCGCTGATCTGCGGCAGCCCGTCCATGCTGCACGACCTGTGCGAGATCCTGAACGGCATGGGCTTCAAGGAATCGCCGCGCATGGGCGAACCGGCCGACTACGCGATCGAACGCGCCTTCGTCGAAAAATAAGCCGTCGCCTGGCTTCCGCCGCAATAAAAACGCCATCCTTCACGGATGGCGTTTTTCCATTCCAACGGCTGACGCGCGGTCTCACCGCGCCCGCTGGGCAGGGAGCGAACGCTTATTTCAGCACGCTCTCCAGCGCTTTCAGACACAAGGCCACATTCTCGCGGCGCGCGCCGTAACCCATCAGGCCGATGCGCCAGGCCTTGCCGGCCAAATCGCCCAGCCCGCCGCCTATCTCCAAGTTGTACTCCTGCAACAGACGATTGCGCGTGGCGGCGTCGTCTATGCCCTCGGGAATATAGACCGCGTTCAACTGCGGCAGCCGCGCGGCGGCGTCCACCACAAACTTCAGCCCCAGCTTTTCCAGGCCGTCGCGCAGAATCAGATGCATATCGCGATGGCGCTGCCAGGCTGTCTCCAGTCCCTCGACGGCTAGCTGACGCAACGACTCATGCAGCGCGTACAAAGCGTTCACCGGCGCGGTGTGATGGTAGCTGCGCTTGCCGCCGCCCCAATAGGCCATCACCAGAGTCTGGTCAAGAAACCAACTGGGCACCAGACTTTGCCGCGCCTGCAACTTATCCACCGCAGCCGGCGAGAACGACAACGGCGACAGGCCGGGCACGCAGGACAGACACTTCTGGCTGCCGGAATACACCGCGTCTACACCCCATTCGTCCACCCGCAGCTCCACCCCGCCCAGCGAAGTCACCGCGTCGACGATGCTCAGGCAGCCGTGACGTTTGGCCAGCGCGCACAGCGTCTTGGCGTCGGACAGCGCGCCAGTGGAGGTTTCGGCGTGGACAAAAGCCAGGAAACGCGCGTCCGGATTGGCTTTCAGCGCGCTCTCCACCGCATCCGGGTCCACCGGCTGGCCCCACGGGCTATCCACCAACACCGGCACCGCGCCCAGCCGCACCACATTCTGGCGCATGCGCTCGCCGAACACGCCGTTGCGGCAGACGATGACTTTCTCCCCCGGCTCAACCAGGTTGACGAAGCAGGCCTCCATGCCGGCGGAGCCTGGCGCCGACAGCGCCACCGTCATCGGGTTTGTAGTTTGGAACGCGTATTGCAGCAGGCTTTTCACCTCGTCCATCATGCCGACGAACAACGGGTCCAGGTGGCCGACAGTGGGACGGGCCTGAGCGGCCAGTACTTCCGGATAAACGTCGGACGGACCCGGTCCCATCAGAATGCGGCGCGGCGGCAGGAAGGCGGAAACTTGCGGGGCGGCTAACATGGAAGCTCCTTATGCGCAAAATGAACGAAAGCGGTTTCAACGCCGAAGCATGCGGTCGGCATCGAACCACTCGAGTGTAACAGCATACGGTCGCCGGGCACGCCTGTCCTAGCGGCGGCGGTCGCGCGCCAAGAACCTGTTCAAAGTCTGCTGCGCTTCAGCGACACCCCGCAGAGCCCCTCTTCGAAATACTCATCTTCCCTATGTACATTCCGCTTTCTCAGCGGTTTTCGCCTTGTCTCGCTCTCGCTCGCGCGACGTTGAACAGGCTCTTAAGAAGCCACTCAAAAAGAAAAAGGAGGCCGAGGCCTCCTTTGAGTCTTGGCCTCCCTGAGGGGCCTGTTTTTTTTAGCGAGCCAGACGCGGGGTCCGGTTTATTTGGCAGCCGATGCAGCGGCCTTTTTGGCCTTGCCGGCGTGCTTCTTGTGTTGAGCGGGCTTTTTCTCCGCTTTCTTGGCCGGAGCGGAGGCTTCGGCTTTAGCGGCCTGGGCTTTTTGCGCCGGAGCGGAAGCTACCTTTTTAGCGTGCTTGGCGTGCGGCTTTTTAGCGGCGTGCTTCTTGGCCGGAGCGGAAGCTTCAGCCTTGGCGGCTTGGGCTTTCTGAGCGGCGGCGGAAGCAGCCTTCTTCGCATGCGGCTTCTTAGCGGCGTGCTTGGCCTTGGCCGGAGCGGATGCTTCAGCCTTGGCGGCTTGGGCTTTCTGAGCGGCGGCGGAGGCGGGCTTCTTCGCATGCGGCTTCTTAGCGGCGTGCTTCTTGGCCGGAGCGGAGGCTTCAGCCTTGGCGGCCTGGGCTTTTTGCGCCGGAGCGGAAGCGGCTACCTTTTCGCCTTTCTTGGCGTGGTGGATCTTGGCCGGGTGCTTTTCAGCTTTCTTGGCGGCCGGAGCCATTTTGGCTACCGGAGCGGAAGCGGTCGGCTTGGCGGTTTCGGCGGCGAAACCAGCAGCGGAGCTCAGGCCGAAAGCGGCGGTCAGGGCAAGCAGAGTCAGTTTGTTCATGATGCATCTCCAGTTTCAGGCTTGGGAACCTTGGGCTCCCGTTCACCGATCACATCGCGCCGGATTCGGCGCTTCCTTGAGACGTATCCTAGCCCTGCCCCCGCCCCGGGTCTGTTAGTCGCTTGTAAGCCCGTGTAACGTCAAGTACGGCATGCCTTCACCGCTTCCTCTTCGCGGTCGTCACCTGATACACCCCGCCAAACAAGGTGCGCTTGCTCCAGTCGAAACCATCAGCCTCTTGCGCGTAGTCACGGATCTCATGATTCCACAACGCCTCGGCGAACGGCTCCAGCACGCGGTTCACCCATTTGAGCAGCCAGCCTATCGGCTGCCACGGCTTGGGCCTATGGTAATCGACGAAGACCGCGCGGCCGCCGGGTGGCACTTGCGACAGCATATTGTCGACGATGGCACGCTTCAGATGATCCGGCACCTCGTGCAGCAGGAAGAAGCTGCAAATCAAGTTGAAATCGTCGGATTCCAGCCGGTAATTGCCGGCGTTGGCGCGCACCACCGCGGCTTGAGGACGATCTCGCAGCTTGCGCTCGGCGTGCTCTATCTGCACCGGGGTGATGTCGGTAAGCACAAAGCGCCCGTCCCGGCCCGCCCGGTCCGCGGCCCGCTGCACCAGGTCGCCGTAGACATGAGCCACCTGCCACACCTTGTCGCCGGGCCGGATCTGCTCCAGATAGGCGCGCATCAGTCTTTGATCGTTGAAGAACAGCAACACGCGCACAACCAGGTTGCGATCCAGCCAGCCGGCCTTGCGCGGGTTGACGTAAGCCCAGTCGTATACCTGGGTCATATATTCCGGCACGCCCTCGTAATACGGGTCTACCGGCAGCTTGGGGTGGTTTTGGGTCATCGCGCAGCCATCTGAAAGCAAGAAAGCTCCAGACTAGCAAAACCGGCCGGCGATATTTTTGAGGCAAGCCAAGAAAGCTGGCGGATAGGCCGGCGGCAGCCGGCCTTTAGAATGGCGGAGACGCTCAATCCGCCAGCGTCAGCACCACCGGAGTATGGTCCGACGGCCGCTCCCACTTGCGCGGCGCCTTGTCGATCACGCAGTCCAGCGCCCGCGGCTTCAACGCGTCGCTGACCAGGATATGGTCGATGCGCACGCCCTTGTTGCGGCGGAACATCATCGCGCGGTAATCCCACCAGCTGTATTGCTTCTCCTCCTGATTGAACAGCCGGAAGCTGTCGCTCAGGCCCAACGCGATCAGACGGCGGAAGGATTCTCGCTCCGGCGTACTGCACAGCACTTGCTCGTGCCAGCTTTCCGGGTCGTACACATCGCGGTCTTCCGGAGCGATATTGTAGTCGCCCAACAGCAGCAGCTGCGGGTGGCGCTGCAACTCGGCGGCGACATAGCGCTCCAGATTGGCCAGCCATTCCAGCTTGTACGGATACTTGGGCGAATCCACCGCCTCGCCGTTGACGAAATAGCCGCAGATCACCCGAATGCCGTTCACCGTGGCGGCAATCACTCGGCGCTGCTCGTCGCCGTAATCCGGGATGCCGCACACCACGTCTTCCAGCTCCAGCGGCGCGCGGGCCAGAATGGCCACGCCGTTGTAGGTTTTCTGACCGAACCAGGCGGCGCGATAACCGGCCGCTTCGATCTCGGCTAGCGGAAACACATCCTGATCCATTTTCAGTTCTTGCAGGCAGAGCACGTCCACCGGGCTGTCGGACAGCCATTGGATCACCTGCGGCAGGCGGACCTTGAGGGAATTGACGTTCCAGGTGGCAAAACGCATCGGCGGGCTCTCCAAATGTTTTTCATGCAAAGGCCGACACCATAACCGCAGCGCGCGGCACTGCCAAGCTTTGGGCGGCGACAGTCGCCTACGTCGATTATTTAATGGTTGATTAAACAAAAATGTTTAAACAAATAAACAACAGCCGGACGACGGTAATTTGCCAAGGCCCGGAATGCCGGCCTATGATCGAAAGCGTCGTTGTAACCGGAGCAAGTTCTTGACTATCAAGCACAAGCAGCACGACGCGCAACAGGCATTATGCCCGACGCGCAATCCCAACCGTCCTCGTCTGGCGCCGTTGACGCCGCCCTTCTCGATGCGAACTCCCACCTTCCAGCGCCGCCACATCTTGCAGCCGCTGACGCCGTCCGCCAAACCAGAGCGAGATAGCTGAATCTTTTAGCCGCGCGATCCGCGGCAAAAAAAAGGCGCCTCCGTCTACACGGAGGCGCGCAATAGACACTATATCAATCTACCCTGATATGCGTCTGGCTCGCTTGCTGCTCTGGAGATAACCCACTGAGCAAAAAATTAGAGCCGCGACGCTTCACAAGAGTTCCGGCAAAGACCGGAATATTTTTCCTCCGGCATAAAACAAACGTTTCAAACCGTCTCCACCATGCCGGAATGGCGCAGCAAGGCGTCGATCTGCGGATCGCGGCCGCGGAAAGCGCGGAAGGACTCCAGCGCCGGACGGCTGCCGCCCACCGCCAGAATCTCGTCCCAGAAGCGCTTGCCGGTGTCCGGATTGGCGCCGCCAGCCTCCTCGAAAGCCGCATAGGCGTCCGCGGACAGCACTTCCGCCCATTTGTAGCTGTAATAGCCGGCCGAATAGCCGCCGGCGAAGATGTGGCTGAAGCTATTGGGGAAGCGGTTGTAGGCCGGCGGGAAGTTCACCGCCACCTCGCGGCGCACCTCGTCCAGCAAGGCCAGCCAGTCGCCCTTGTCGGCGTCGAATACGCTGTACAGCTGCAGGTCGAACAGCGCGAACTCCAGCTGGCGCACCGTAGCCATACCACTCTGGAAGTTCTTGGCCGCCAGCATCTTGTCGAACAGCTCGCGCGGTAAAGTCGCCCCGCTGTCCACATGGCTAGTCATACCCTGCACCACGTCCCATTCCCAGGCGAAGTTTTCCAGGAACTGGCTGGGCAACTCCACCGCGTCCCACTCCACGCCGTTGATGCCCGCCACGCCCAGTTCATCGACGCGGGTCAGCATATGGTGCAGACCGTGGCCGAACTCGTGGAACAAGGTGATCACTTCATCGTGGGTGAACAGCGCCGGCTTGTCGCCCACCGGACGGGTAAAGTTGCAGGTCAGATAGGCGATAGGCGTCTGCACCTGGCCGCTCTTGCTGCGGCGGCCGCGCGCGTCGTCCATCCAGGCGCCGGAACGCTTGCCGTCGCGGGCGTACAAATCGAAATAGAAGCTGCCGATCAGTTGGCCGTCTTTGTGGATGTCGAAGAAGCGCACGTCCGGATGCCAGACCGGCGCGCTGCTCGGACGCACTTCCACGCCAAACAGCGTGGACACCACGCCGAACAGGCCGGGCAGCACCTTGCTTTCCGGGAAGTATTGCTTCACTTCTTGCTCGGAGAAGGCGTAACGCGCCACGCGCAGCTTTTCCGCGGCGTAGGCCAGATCCCAGGCTTCCAGCTTGGCCAGTCCCAGTTCGGCGGCGGCGAAGGCTTCCAGTTCCTGGCGGTCCTTGACCGCGAACGGCTTGGCGCGCGCGGCCAGATCGCGCAGGAAGGCGATCACCTGTTCCGGGCTTTCCGCCATCTTGGTGAACAAGGACAGTTCGGCGAAGTTGGCGAAGCCCAGCAGTTGGGCTTCCTCGCGCGCCAGTTGCAGCTTTTCGCGGATGATGGGGCTGTTGTCGCGTTCGGCCGGGCCGAACTCCGAGGCGCGCTGCACATTGGCCTGATACAGCTTTTCGCGCAGCGCGCGGTTGTCCGCGTACTGCAACACCGGGAAATAGAACGGGAACTGCAAGGTGATCTTGTAGCCGCTCTTATCGTCGCCGGCCGCGGCGGCGGCGAACAGTTCCAGCGAATCCTCGGGCACGCCGGACAGCTCGGCCTTGTCCTCGATGTACAGGCTGAAGGCGTCGGTGGCGTCCAGCACGTTCTGCTCGAACTTGGCGGACAGCTCGGCCAGCCGCGTCTGAATGGCGGCGAAACGCTCTTTCTCCGCCTGCGGCAGTTCCGCGCCGGACAGGCGGAAATCACGCAGATCGTTGGAAACGATTTTCTTGCGCGCCGCGCTGTAGCCGTCATGCTCGGGACTGGCCGCCAGCGCCTTGAAGCGAGCGTACAAATCCAGGTTCTGGCCCATCTCGGTCCAGAACTCGGAAATGCGAGGGATATTGGCGTTGTACGCCTCGCGCAGCTCCGGCGTGTTCACCACCGCGTTCAGATGGCCCACCACGCCCCAGGCGCGGCTGAGATGCTCGGTGGCGTCGGTCAGCGGATCGACGAAGCTTTCCCAGCTGGGCGCGCCCTGCTCCGCGGTCAGCCGCGCCACCGCGGCGCGCGCGGCGGACAGCAATTCGTCGATGGCGGGGGAAATGTGCTCCGGTTTGATCTCCGCGAAACGGGTCAGTCCGGAAAAGTCCAGCAAGGGGTTCTGGCTCATATTGGCATCCTGTGGGGGTATGATGGGAACTTTACCCGATTTCAGATGAGGACAGACCGATGAAAAGCAATATCCGCCCTTATGACGGGCATCAGCCGCAAATCCACGACAGCTGCTACATCGACCCGGCGGCGGTGGTCATCGGCGAAGTCTCGTTGGCGGAAGGCGCGTCGGTCTGGCCCTGTGCCGTGATCCGCGGCGACGTCAACGCCATCAGCATAGGCGAGAACTCCAACATCCAGGATTTCGCCATGCTGCACGTCAGCCACAGAAGCGCCGCGGACCCGGCCGGCGCGCCGCTGGTGATAGGCCGCAACGTCACCATCGGCCACCACGTCACCCTGCACGGCTGCACCATAGGCGACGAAGTGTTGGTCGGCATCGGCAGCATCGTGCTGGACCGCGCGGTGATCGAACCGCGGGTGCTGATCGGCGCCGGCAGCCTGGTGCCGCCGGGCAAGCGGCTGGAGTCCGGCTATCTTTATCTGGGCAATCCGGTCAAACAGGCGCGGCCGCTGACCGAAAAAGAACTGGCCTACTTCCAATACTCCGCCGAACACTACCTGCGCGTGGCGGCCAAGCACAAACCCAATCTGGAGGACTGAAGATGCAAGAGGGCGCGGAAGAACTGGAATACGTCGGCTTCTGGCTGCGGGTGCTGGCCAGCCTGGTCGACACCCTGCTGCTCTGCCTGGCACTGGCGCCGGCGATCTGGCTGCTGGCCGGCGTCAGCGGCGAAACCAACCGCGTGGCGGAAAGCGGCGACGGTTGGATGATGCAGGCCGCCATGATGCAAGGCCGCTTTGAATTGAGCCCGCTGGCCAGCCTGATGATCAACTGGGTGCTGCCCGCGGCGGCGGTGCTGGCCTTCTGGTGGTTCAAGAGCAGCACGCCGGGCAAGATGCTGCTGGGCGCTCGTATCGTGGATGCCAAAACCGGCGCGCCGATGACGCCGGGGCAGGCGGCGCTGCGTTATCTAGGCTACTTCGTATCCTGCTTCCCTTTCTTGCTGGGCCTGATCTGGGTGGGCCTGGACGCCCGCAAGCAGGGCTGGCACGACAAGATCGCCGGCACCGTGGTGGTGCGGGCCAAACGCCTGGGCAAACAGCCTGTGCGCTTTGAGCAACAAGCCTGACTTTCCCTCGCGCCGCCAGCCCTGGCGGCGCGCTTTTCTTCCCCTTCCTTCCCTAGCCCCGCGCGCAAGCCCCACCCCCACTTTATTTCCAACTGCCATTAAGTACGGCTGAAAATAAAATCAAAGGTTATATAAATACAGGGCAGCAGCGGTTACCGCCGCGGCTAGCACATCGCCATTGGGCCTGGACGTCCCACCAGACGCTCCAACTTCTCATCTGATGTTATTGATCTCAAGGAGTCCAAACATGACTATCGATCGCGATCAAAAATCCGGCCTGTTCATCGTCAGCTACAACGTCAACAAACCCGGCCAGGCGGGCGGCCTGAACCTGCGGCTGGACCTGACCGTATACACCCCGTCGCGCCACATCACCGGCCGCGCCACCATCACCCACGCCACGCTGCAGCCGCTGGTGTTCGAGCATCCGATCCAAGGGCGCTACGAAGAGCAGGGCCGCGACATCGAACTGCACCTGATAGGCGCGCCGCGCATGCACGATCAGCACGCGCAAAACCAGGCCCACGCCGCCGGCCACGCGCTGCTGGAACAGTTCTTCTTCGACGGTCAACTGAAAGACGGCTGGCAAGCCGGCAACAACTCCAAGGCGCGCTACGCCTTCTTCCAAAATCAGCAATGGCATGAGCAGCTGGGTCAGGAAGTGCGTCTGGCGGATGAAATCAACAACGCGATCAAAGCGCTGAACCTGCGCTAAGAACAGGTTTACGATTTCGCGAGCAAAGGCGAGACAAGACGAAAACGGCTGAAAAAGCGGAATGTACTCATGGTACATGAGCATTTCGAAGACGGTTTCAACGCCCTTTTCTATCCATCCTGCCGACGCGCAGCTGATCGTAAATAGGTTCTAAGCGCATGCGCCCGGTTCCGGGACCGGGCCATCCATCAGTACCCGAAGCCCGCCCCCAGGCGGGCTTTGGGTGTGGAGCGTCAGCAAGGACGCTTGCCCTCCGCCTTGGATCAAGCTGATGACCGGCGTAAAAATCAACACCCCTCCCAGCCGGGGTGTTGGCCAGCAATGAACAAGTGCGCGGCAGCCCTTTACCCTTCGCCCTCTTCCCTATCACCCTCGACATCGTCCCTGGCCTGGAAGAACACATGCTTGAACACATCCAGCCGCACCGGGTCCAAACGTCGCTCCGCGGCGCTCAAAATCGTCTCAGGGTCAAAGTCGCTGTCGGACTCGTAGACGAAAAACGGCTCATTGTCGTCAATCTCGTACACCGAAATGACCAATACGCCATTCGTCCGCAGTTCCAGCTTGAGCTGCGCCATGGGAATGGCGCTGCCCACCAAGTCGCGTTCTTCCATTTAAACCCGCTTTCTCACTACGCCCATGCCTCCTTCTCAGCATAGGCCAGCGACGACGGGCCGCCATCCAAAAGCCTCTGTCCCGCTCAAGCGGGCCATCGCCGCTTAGCCGGCCCGGTCTTAAGGACTGGCATGCGGCGCTTGCTGATCGCTCCACGCTCGCCTATCTTCACAATCTAAATGTCATTAAATTACGCAATTTAATTGCCATTTGTATAAATAGGCGACATTTACGCGCTATTTCACGACGCTAACGCCTCGCCGGCAAAGCCGACCGTTGTCGACGGTTCTCAACCATTATCCGAAGGAATGCCATGAATCCCCCACTCAACTTCCTGTTCCGCCGCGTCGCGGCCTTGCTGGCCGTCAGCGCGCTGTCTCTGACCGCCGGCGGCGCGCTGGCCGCCAATATCAGCGGCAGCCTGCCCAATTACAAAAACAGCGGCATCACGTTCAACTATGTGGAGCAAAAGAGCGGAGGCTCCGGCCCCGGCGCTCGCGGCATCCGCATTTACATCGCCGGCGGCCGGGACCAGAGCTACAAATTCAACCCCAATCCCCACGACGACCCTTGGTACAACAAGAACCAGACCAAGTTCTACCGACAGGCGGCCGAAGCGCTGGCGGACGCTTACCTCGCCAAGAACCCGAATCCTGCCTTCCCGCGCTACGGTTTCAAGTCCACCATCAACGGCATCGTGTACAGCTACAACCAGCCGTGAGCGGCAGTGCCCGTCGAATAGAAAAAAGCCGCCCGAGGGGCGGCTGCGTGGTCTGGCTCAAGCCGGCTCGCCGCCGTCCACTCGGCGGCGGGTTTGCAGAATGGGCGGCGCCCATTGCTCGCCCGGCCGCTTCTTGCGGGTGGCCAGCGTCAGTTCCGACGGCGCGAAGATATTGATGTTGTGGGTATTCGGCGTAGTGATCAGGTACTGCGCCTCGGTGGCTTTGAGGAAGCCGGCGACGCGGTCGATGTTGAAGATGTCCAGATGGGCGAACGGTTCATCGATGAACACGAAACCGGACGGGTTGGACTCGTCCATCATCAGGCCGATCAACAGGATTAGCGACTTCATCACCTGCTGGCCGCCGGAGGCCTCGCCGTCGTTCATACCCATCAGGCCCTTCTGGTCGAAGTTGAACCTGAGCACCAGCCCGGCCTGGGCCAGCGCGGCGTCGTCGTTGGACAGCTGCGGCAGTTCCACTTCCACCTGGATGCCGGCCAGTTCGCCCAGACGCTTGACGTTTTGACCGTAGACGCGGACGGTGGCGCGCAGCTTGCCCATATAGGCGGCGCGCGCTTCGTCGGTGAGCTCGCGCGAGCGGTCCACTTCACTCTGGCGGCGCTGACGTTCGCGGTCCAGAGCGGTCAGATCCTCCACCAGCTTGTCCTTCAAGGCCAGCACGGCTTCGTCCTGCTCCCAGTCGCCGTTTTGCAGCCGCTCTTCCAGGTAGTTGAGCTGATGCTTGGCATCCGCGGCGGTATCGAACTCGCTTTCGAGCGCTGCGACGTTATCCGGCGCTAGCGCCGCATCAGGCAGACGCTCCGCCCATTCGCGCAGTTCGGACAGCAGGCGGCGCACTTGGCGACGCGCCTGCTCCACTTCCTGTTGTTTTTGGCGGAAGACGGCCAGGCTGTCCTGTTCGCGCTGGCAAACTCGGTCGTGCGCCAACCGAGCGTCGCTGTAGCGCTGATCGGCGGCTTCCTTCTCCGCGCTGACGAGGCCCAGCGCCGCGCCCAAGCGGGCGATTTCGCTTTCCAGCCCCTGCTTGCGCGTTTCCAACGCGGCGAACTCTTCGGCGCGGCTGTCCAGTTGGCGGATGGCGTCCATGCCGCCCAGGTATTCAGCCAAGCCGGCGGCCTCGCGGGTGTCCGCCACCAAGCGCTCTTCGTCGGCCAGGATGCGCGTGTTCAACGCCTTCAAGGCTTCACGCACCGCCAGCAGCCGCGATTGGCGCGCGGCTTCGCCGAAGGCGAACTCATGCGCCGGCACGCCGATGTGGCGCGCGCCGCGACGTTCGCGGAAGTAGCCGTCGCGGGTGATCCAGTCTCCGCTGACGTCGGCGCCCTGCTCCGCGCTGTCTACGCGGCTGACGCTGTTCAACTGCCGGTACAGCCACTCGGGCGCGTCGGCGGAGAAGCGCACCACTTCCATCAGGCTGCCGGCGTTGGCGCGCGGCGGGCTGCAGCGCTCCGGCACCACGAAGTGGCGATAGCGAAGTTTCTCGCCGATGCGCCAGGCTTCGCGGCGGTCGCTTTCGCGTTCCAGCAGCACCACGTGGCGATAACCTCTCAACAGCGCCTCCACTGCCGCCTGCCAGTTCGGGTCCAGCACTTCCACGATGTCGGACAACATCTGATGTCCAATGCCGGCCTCGTCCAGCGCGGCCTTGAACTGGCGCACGTCTTCCGGCGCGCGGCCGCGGCCGATTTCCAGCGCCTCCAGATGCTGGGAGCTGTCTTGGCGCTGCTTTTTCAGTTCGCGCAGGCCGTCTTTCAATTGCTCGGCTTCACCGCGCAACGCGGCGAGCTTATCGGCCAACTGGGCGGCGTCGGCGCCGTATTCCTTGCTGGCCAGCGCTTGCAGCCGATCCCGTTCCTTGAGCTGACCAGCCACGCCTGCGTGCTCGCCCTTGGCCGCCATGAAGGCTTCCTGCGCGCCGACGCGGGCGGTTTCCGCCGCCTTGCGCGAGGCGTCGGCGGCCACTTCCGCGGCCTTGAGTTTGGCCACCAGCTGCAAGGTGTCGGCATGCTCGCCCCGGGCCTGGTTCAGCGCGTGGAAATTGCCCCGGTAGTTTTTCCAGACATTGCCGAGCGCGGACTTGGCGTCCAGATAGGCCAGCACCGGCAGCGCCTCGTCGCGCAGCCGGGCGATGCCGGTATTCAGTTGCCGCCATTCCAGATAGCGGTTGGCGCGGGTCTTCATGGTTTCCACCCGCGTCTGCAGCGCTTCTTCCTGACGGCTCAGCGATTCCAGTTCCAGCTCGGTGGCGCGTTGCTCGTCGCGGGCGCGCTGGTAGTTGTCCAGCACGTCCTTATCGCCGAAAACCTGGAACACCAGGTCAAGCAGTTGGCGCGGGCTGTATTCGGTGAGTTTGTCGGTATCGCCCTGTTCCAGCGCCAGCACTTCGGCCACCGCCGGGGTCAGGCCGGCCATTTCCAGCCGGCGGCGGTATTCCTGCACGCCCAGCCATTGGGCCTGGCCTTCGGCCTGCTCCAGCGGCACGTCGCCGTCCAGAATGGCGTAGTGGCGCACCCAGTCCCCGCCTTGCTTCTTGACCCGGCACAGCAAGGTGACAGCGTCCGCGACGATGGGGAAGAAGGGCGTCGGATACAGGCCGCCGCTGGGGCGACGCGGGTTGTCCACCACGCCGCGCAGATAGGCGAAGGGCTCTTTGTTGTTGCGAACGTAGCGTTTGTAATCTCGCTTGCCCGAGCATTTGATCGCCAGCAAGGTGCGCATCGCGTCCAGCAAGGTGGTCTTGCCGGAGCCGTTGGGGCCGATGATGGTGACGATCTGCGCGTCCAGCGGCACGGTCAGCCGCTGCCAGAAGTCCCAGT
Organism: Chromobacterium sp. Rain0013; assembly: GCF_015291765.1. NCBI lineage: Bacteria > Pseudomonadati > Pseudomonadota > Betaproteobacteria > Neisseriales > Chromobacteriaceae > Chromobacterium > Chromobacterium sp. Rain0013. The sequence goes on along the minus strand of NZ_CP031514.1, from coordinate 1,287,415 downwards.
GCACCATTTCCACCGATTTCATCTGGAACATCAGCGCGTCTCCTCGTTGGCCGCGTCGTCGTCCGGCGGCAGGTCAAACAGCGGGCCGGCGGAGTCGTCGGCGTCCGCGGCGGCTTCCTGCTCGTCCTCAGTCGCTTCCGCGCGCTTGTCGGCCAGCGCGTCGCGGCCTTCGCGGCGCAGCAGCACATCGGCCAGCGCCCCTTCGATGATGCGCGGCGCCAGTTGAGCGTAGTCGATCATCAGGTCCAGCATCGGGCCTTCGTCCAGCCAGCGGTTGCGGCGCACGATAAAGCCCAGATTCACCAGGCGGCCCAGGTTGGCGTTGAAGCGGGTTCGGCCGCCCAGCGCCTTGCCGAAGTCCGCGTAGAGCGCGTCCTCGGACACGCCGGTGGAGACGGCGTCGCCGGTTTCCAGCGGCTTTTGCGCGCCGAACATATCGCTCTGATTTTCCTTGCCGGCCTCCACGCGGGCGATCTGGCGCTCGCGCTTGGGCAGGATGATCAAGGACCACAGGATGACCAGCAACGCCACGCCGTCGCGCGGCAGGCCCAGGTTGTTGTTGAGCCAGGCGTCGCCGGAGCCGAACACCGGCTCGGTCATTTCCGGCAGCAGCGCCACGGCCACATGCTCGGCGTAGGGGTTCTCCACCAAACGCAGGCCGACGGCGGCCAGGCTCTTGTCCAACTCCAGGCGGAAGCTGTCGTCCAGCAGCGCCTTCTTCGCCAGCGCGTCGCCGCGCGGCACCACCCGGTGCGCCAGCAGACGGGCGGTCAGGGTTTTGATTTCTGTTTCCATTAAGAACCTTTTTGCGCCGCGGCCACCAGGCGCGCGTCGGACAGCGACGCCACTTCCGGGTGGTCCGGCTCGATCACGCGCTCGCCGCCTTGCAGGCTGAACGGCAGCTTGGCCAACGCGGCGACGATGCTTTGGTCGTTGCTGGTTTCCGGATCGCCAATCAAGGACAGCAACGACAGCCGGTAGGCGGTTTCGTTGTAACTGTCGGCCAGCACCGCCTGGCTGATGTGGGCGTCGGCCGCGCCGGACATGCCCAGCTCCAGCAAGGCGTCGTACATCGCCTCGGCCTCCAGCAAGCGCTCCATTTCCGGCGCGTCGGCCAGCGGCGCGGCTTCGCCACCCGGCAGCGTCATGGAGCCGGCCTTGGCGCGCTCGCGCGCCAGCAGTTCGAATTCGGCCACATCGGCCAACTCCGGCGTGGACAGGAAGGCCGGCTCGGGGGCAATGGACAGACAGGCGTCCAGCTTGTGCGCCAGCTGGCCGGCCGCCATGCGGCGCAGCCAGTCCGCGATGTCGGTGGAGGTGAGGCCGGAGCCGCCCAGGTGCACGCGCTGCGCGGCCAATTGCGCCAGCCGGCGCTCAAACGTGCCGGCCAGCGCCAGCATGCGGCTTTGCGCCAGCGCGATGGCTTGCGCCTGGTTCAACACCAGCAGGCTGAGGCTGTCGTCCTGGGTCAGGCTCTTGACCACTTCGGTGGATTTGGCCACCCAGCGCCACACCGCTTCCAAGCGGTGCTGAGCGGCGCGGATACGGAATTCAGATTGCGACTCCAGCGCTTCCTCGAATTCCGCGTACAGTTCGTTCAAGCGCGCCAGCAGGTGTTTGAGCGCCTCGTCGGATACCTGACCCACCGCCTGGCCGGCGGCCACTTGGCTGGTCAGATAGCCCAGCTCCACATCGTCGCCGGCAAAATCCACCATGGTGGCCAGCGCCGCCAGCGCGACGCGCGCGCCTTCGGACAGCTGGTAGACCCCGCTGTCGCTGTCATAAACCAGCAGGCCGCCTTCGCGCAGCCGGCCCAGAATGGTGGCCAGCTTGGTGTCGTTCAGATAGGCGAAACGCTGGGCGATTTCCTGCGGCGTCCATAGCGGCGCTTCTGCGCGGCCGCCCAGTTCCCGCAACACCAGCAGCCGCATCAGCACTTCTTCATCGCCGCCGCGGAACAGGGTGACGAAGACGGCGAGATAAGGCCAGGCGCCGGTCAAGCGCGACACCGCCTGCAAGGAGGCGGGCTCGATGCCGGGCTGGAAGAAGTCGGAGAGAGAATCCAAGGGCACTCCACCACGCGCGCGGGCGTGGAATGGCAAAAGCCATGATTGTCCGGGGGGCATGGTCGTTCGTCAACGCATCTCGGCGCGGCGGCCCTATCTTGCGTGGGCAGGTTTGGAATAAGATTCCACAACCCAGCCGCACACCGTAAGAGGAGAACCCATGTACACCCACCGCCAGCCCTTGCTGTCGCCCAGTCTGGGCAGCCAGCGCGATCTGACCAGCTTCCATTTCGGCGTGCCGCAGAGCGGCCAGAAAATCTATATCCAGGCCAGCCTGCACGCCGACGAATTGCCGGGCATGCTGACCGCCTGGCACTTGAAGCAAGGCTTGCAGCGGCTGGACGCCGCCGGCCTGCTGCGCGGCGAGGTGATCCTGGTGCCGGTGGCCAACCCCATCGGCCTGAACCAGAACCAAAGCGAGAAGCTGCTGGGGCGTTTCGATCTGCAAAGCGGCCAGAACTTCAACCGCTATTACCCGGTGCTGTCCGAAACGATTTTCGAGGCGGTGAAAGGGCAGCTGGGCCGCGACGGCAAGGCCAATACCGCCTTGATCCGCGCGGAGGCGCGCCAGCAATTGGGCGCGCTACGCGCCGACAGCGAGCTGCAATCGCTACGCCACACGCTGATGAAGCTGGCTTTCGACGCCGACGTGGTGCTGGACCTGCACTGCGACTGCCGCGCCGGCCTGCACCTGTACACCGGCACCCCGCTATGGGAACAGTGCGAGCCGCTGTCGCGCTATCTGGGCGCTTGCGCCACCCTGCTGGCCACCGACTCCGGCGACCATCCCTTCGATGAAGCCTGCAGCCAGCTGTGGTGGCAGCTGCGCGATCTGGCGACGGCAGAAGGCCTGGACGCGCAGATCGACATGGCCTGCCTGGCGGTAACGGTGGAACTGCGCGGAGAAAGCGACGTCCATCACGATTACGCGCGCCAGGACGCGGAAGGCATCCTCAACTTCCTGCGCCACCGCGGCGTCATCGCCGAAGCCGCGCCGCCGCTGCCGGAACTGCCCTTCCCCGCCACGCCGCTGGCCGGTTCGGAAAACCTGTACGCGCCGCACGCTGGCGTGGTGGTGTATCACGCCCAGCCGGGCAGCGAGGTGGCCAGCGGCGAACTGTTGGCCGAGGTAATCGACCCGATCAGCGACCGCTGCAGTGAGATCCGCGCCAACCGCCCTGGCATGTTGTACGCCACTAGCGCCCGCACTTACACCACCACCGGCCTGTCGCTGGCCAAGGTAGCCAGCCGCGAGGCCTTTAAATCCGGCAAGCTGTTGTCGGCCTGACCCTGAAAGGAAACCGCATGAGAATCTTGATTTGCGCCGCCGCGCTGCTGAGCCTGAGCGCCTGCAGCCAGACCAAGGCCCCGGAGCGACCGGCGGTGGGCATGGCCAATCCGGCCTCGGTGTATTGCGTGGAAAAAGGCGGCAAGCTGTTGCCGCAAAAAGACGCTCAGGGCAATGAGTACTCGCTATGCCAGTTGCCGGACGGCCGCACAGTGGAAGAGTGGACGCTGTTCCGCGCCGACCATCCCCGATAGCCCACCAGGCTTATCCACAGCCTTTCCCATTTTTCTGATTTATCCACAACCCTGAATACAACGAACCCGCCGGTCATGATGCGCCGGCGGGCCGTATCCCCCTTGAGCAGGGTAAGACTCAGATCACTTCAGGCTGCCGGACAAGAAAGCCTTCAGCCTCTCGCTCTTGGTGTTGCCGAACACCTCGTCCGGGCAACCCTCCTCCTCTACCCGCCCCTGGTGCAGGAACATCACGTGGTTGGACACATTGCGGGCGAAGCCCATTTCGTGGGTGACCACGATCATGGTGCGGCCTTCCTCGGCCAGCGCCTGCATCACTTTCAACACCTCGCCCACCAGTTCCGGGTCCAGCGCCGAGGTGGGCTCGTCAAACAGCATGACCTCCGGCTCCATCGCCAACGCGCGCGCTATCGCCACCCGCTGTTGCTGGCCGCCTGACAAGTGCGCCGGATATTTATCCTGGGCGCGCTCGTCCAGGCCCACCTTGCGCAGGTATTTGATCGCGCGCTGGGTGGCCTCCTCCTTGGAAATCCCCAACACGTGCACCGGCGCTTCGATCACGTTCTCCAGCACCGTCATGTGCGCCCACAGATTGAAGTGCTGAAACACCATGGCCAGCTTGGTGCGCATGCCCTGCAGCTGCTTCTGGTCCGCCGGCGTCAATTCGCCGTTCTTGGTGGTGGCCAGGCGGATGGGCTCGCCATTGAGGCTGATGCTGCCCTGGTTCGGTTTTTCCAGGAAGTTGATGCAACGCAGAAAAGTGCTTTTGCCGGAGCCTGACGAGCCGATGATGCTGATCACGTCGCCGGCCTTGGCCGTCAGCGAAACGCCTTTGAGCACCTCGTGGCTGCCATAGCTCTTGTGAATGTTCTGGATATTCAGCTTGTCCATCTTCTTAATCCGTTTCTCAGGTTTTCGCCGGCTGCAAATAGGCCAGCCATCTGGTCTCGGCCTTGCGGAACAGGCCCACCAGGACGAAGGTGACGCCCAGATAGATCAGGGCGGCCAGACCGAAGGCGTTGAAGGAGTCGTAGGTGGCGGCGTTGACGTCCCGCGCCACTTTCAGCACGTCCGGCACGGTGGCGGTAAAAGCCACGGTAGTGGCGTGCAGCATCAGGATCACTTCATTGCTGTACGCCGGCAGCGCGCGGCGCAGCGCGGACGGAATGATCACCCGGCGGTAAAGGGTGAATTTGCTCATGCCGTAAGCCCGCCCTGCCTCAATCTCGCCGTAAGGGGTGGCCTTGATCGCGCCGGCGAAGATCTCGGTGGTGTAAGCGCAGGTGTTGAGCGCGAACGCCAGGATGGTGCAGTTGTAGCCCTCGCGGAAGAAGTGGTTGAGGAAACCCACCTCGCGCACCGCGTCCAGGCTGTACATGCCGGTGTAGAAGAACAGCAGCTGCACATAGAGCGGCGTGCCGCGGAACACATAGGTGTAGAACCAGACGCTGCGCGCCAGCCACTTGACCTTGGATACCCGCGCCACCGCCAGCGGGATGGACACGACAAAGCCAAAGGCGATGGACAGCACCAGCAGCCACATGGTGACGGCGAGGCCGGAGAGATGGTAGCCGTCCGACCACAGGAAGGGACGCCAGTATTGTTGAATGATGTCAATCATAGCTCGGCCTCCCTCACGCCCATGGAATAACGGCGCTCCAGCCACATCAGCACGAAGTTGGACACCGTGGTGAGCAGCAGGTAGATCGCCCCGGCCACCAAGGTGAAGAAGAACACTTTGTAAGTGCTCTTGCCGGCGTCTATCGACACTTTAACCACGTCGGTCAGGCCGATGATGGACACCAGGGCGGTGGCTTTTAGCATCACCTGCCAGTTATTGGAAATGCCGGGCAACGCGAAACGCATCATCTGCGGAAACTGGACGCGGGAAAACACCTGCCAGTGGCTCATGCCGTAAGCGGTGCCGGCCTCCAGCTGGCCCTTGGGCACGGAGATGAAGGCGCCGCGCAGCGTTTCGGTAAAGTAGGCGCCATAGATAAAACCCAAGGTCACCACGCCGGACACGAAGGGATTGAGATCAATCCGTTCCATGCCTTGCCATTCGGTAAGATGGTTGATGCCGATCTGCAGGCTGTAAAAAATCAGCAGCATCAGCACCAAGTCCGGCACGCCGCGGATCAAAGTGGTGTACAGCGTGGACACGCCGCTCAGCAAGGGATTGCTGGACAGCTTGGCCCCGGCCCCGATGAGGCCGATGAGGAAAGCCAGCAGCAAGGACAGCACCGCCAGCTCCAGCGTCACCAGCGTGCCGTCCCAGATAATGGAACCAAATCCATACAAAAACATGCTCATCCCCTTTCAGGAGCGGCGACGGTGGGCGTCGGGCCGTTCCTGACTTGCGCAAAAGACGAGCCGCCGACAAAACGGATGGCCAACTCCGGCCACGGAGGCGCTGCGGGTTCCAATGCAACGGTCTTGTCGGCGGCTTACAAGAACTGGTTCAAAGCCTGCCGCACAGCGGCGATACGGCCCTGAACAGGCTCTTACGGCTTACTTGCCGTAAACGTCGAAGTTGAAATATTTCTTCTCAATCTTCTTATAAGTGCCGTCTTTGAGCATGCCGGCGATGGCTTTGTCGATGTCGGCCTTCAGTTCCTTGTCTTCCTTGCGCAGACCGATGGCGGCGCCTTCGCCCAGGGTTTGCGGGTCCACCAGTTCTTTGCCGGCAAAAGCGAAGCCCTTGCCTTCCGGCTTCTTCAGGAAGCCTTCTTCGGCCTGCACCGCGTCTTGCAGCGAAGCATCCAGACGGCCGGCCGTCAGGTCGGACAGCACTTGGGTCTGGTTCTGGTAAGGCACGACTTCCACACCGGCCGGCGCCCAGTGTTTCTTGGCGTAGGCTTCCTGAATGGTGCCCTGCTCCACGCCCACGCGCTTGCCCTTCAGCGAAGCCGGGGTGGGCAACAGGCCGGAACCGGCCTTGGCCACCATTCGGGTAGGAGTGTTGAACAATTTGGCGGAGAAGTTGATTTCCTTCATCCGGGCCTCGGTCATCGACATAGAAGACAGCACGCCGTCGAATTTCTTGGCTTTCAAGGCCGGGATCATGCCGTCGAAATCATTTTCCACCCACACGCACTTGGCTTTCAGGCGCTTACAGATTTCATTGCCCAGATCAATGTCGAAACCCACTAGCTGGCCATTGGCCGCTTTGGATTCAAACGGCGCGTAACTGGCGTCCACCCCGAAGCGGACTTCCTTCCAATCCTTGGCCCATGCTCCGATAGACGCGGTCATCAGACCCAAGGCCATCACAGCCAATGCTTTCTTCATTTGCTTCTCCTCATAGACTTCATCTACAGCCAACGGTGAAAACCCCGGGCCGACGGCCGGGCATAGGTATTTCACAAGATAAAGCGCTTGGGGCTTTTGCCCTCTAGATTTGCTCCAGCTCCGCAAGGGGCTGAGCGGTTCATGTTATATAAATAGAGCAATTTGTCTATACCGTCTCCGCTGCCCACTGCCAATGCCGATCTCATCTAAGCTTACGTCATGTCATCAGAAAAAATTAATGACTTGGTATTTCAGAGATTCGGCAAATTCGCGGTCTGTTGAGGACAAAATACAACAACCAAGCACCCACACAAGTAACGCTTGGTATCGGAATGGGTGTACCTGGACATGAAAAAGTATTTATAAGAACAAACAATCGGCGCGCGCGTGCCGGTGTCGGGCAGAACACCAGAATGCGGGATGGGAACAGGACGACAGGCCATGCCTCAGACTTGCATACGCAGAGGCGGCCCGCCAAGGAATCCACTCACGTCAACTTCCGGACTTCCGTGACGGCGGGCAGCAGCGCCGCCCCGTCCTGGGTCTTGGGCAACATCAAGGGCACGGGCTGCCCGCTGCCCTTGTCGATCAGCAGCGAATGAGGCTCGCCAGGTTCAAACAAATACCGTTCGCCCCACTGGCGCAAGGCCAGCACCACCACAAACAGGCTTTCTCCCTTGGCTGTCAATACATACTCCTGATAAGCGCTGCCGTCCGAAGCCGCCTGAGTGGCAAGCACCTCGGCGTCCACCAGCTTGCGCAGCCGGTCCGACAGGATGTTGCGGGCCACGCCCAGGCTGCGCTGGAAATCGCCAAAACGGCGCACACCGTCGAAGGCATCGCGCACGATCAGCAGCGACCAGCGGTCCCCAACGATGTCGACGCCACGCGCCACCGGACACGGCTGCGGGTTCATGATCTTGCGGCGCGGCATGGCCTCTCCTTGAGTCTGCGGTGAATGGATCAATTAGTTGCATTTTAAAACTGGGTGCCCTAGCATTCAATCAGTTTCATTTTGCAACTACATTGAACGGAATCGGGATCATGAAAGCCGCGCTCGCCCCTCCCTCCCCGCCGCTGCGCAAGCCGCCGCCCGCCCAGGCAGTGGACATGCCCGCCAGCCTGGTATGGCTATTCGCCGCCGCCAGCGGCTTGAGCGTGGCCAACGTCTATTACGCTCAACCCTTGCTGGATGCGCTGGCTCGGGATTTCGCCATCCGCCAGGCGGCGGTGGGCGGCGTGGTCACCGCCACTCAGATCGGCTGCGTGCTGGCCTTGCTGCTGCTGGTGCCGCTAGGCGACCTGCTGGAACGCCGCCGCCTGATGGCGGCGCAACTGCTGGCGCTGGTGGCCGCGCTGACAACCGTCGCCATGGCGCGCTCCGCGCCCGCGCTGCTGGCCGGCGTGTTAGCGGTGGGCTTGCTGGGCACGGCAATGACGCAGGGGCTGATCGCCTACGCGGCCAGCGCCGCCGCGCCCCATGAGCAAGGACGCGTCGTTGGCGCGGCGCAAAGCGGCGTCTTCATCGGCCTGCTGCTGGCGCGGGTGTTCGCCGGCGCCGTCAGCGATCTGGCCGGCTGGCGCGGCGTTTATCTCTGCGCCGCGGCGCTGATGCTCGCGCTAGCGCTGCCCCTGTGGCGGCGGCTGCCCGCGCTGGCTCCCTCCGCGAACGCGATGCGCTACCCAACGCTGCTTGCCTCCATGTTGACCTTGCTGCGGCGCGAGAGGGCGCTGCAAGTGCGCGGCATGCTGGCGCTGCTGATGTTCGCGGCCTTCAATATCTTCTGGAGCGCGCTGGTGCTGCCCTTGAGCGCACCGCCGCACAACTACTCCCATACCGCCATCGGCGCCTTTGGCCTGGTGGGCGCGCTTGGCGCGCTGGCTGCCGCGCGCGCCGGACAGTGGGCTGACCGCGGGCTGGGTCAACGCACCAGCGCGGCGGCGCTGGCGCTGCTGCTTCTAGCCTGGTGGCCGCTGTCGCTGATGCAGCAATCGCTGGCCGCCCTGCTGGTCGGCATCCTGCTACTGGACCTGGGCGGCCAGGCGCTGCACGTGACCAACCAGAGCCTGATTTTCCGCTCCCGCCCCGAAGCGCATAGCCGGCTGGTCGGCCTTTACATGCTGTTCTACGCGCTGGGCAGCGGGCTGGGCGCCATAAGCGCCACCGCGGCCTACGCCCGTGCCGGCTGGCAAGCCGTTTGCGGACTGGGCGCCGCCGTCAGCCTGCTGGCGCTGTTGTTCTGGTGCGCGACACGACGACTCACGCCCGCGGCTATGGGATGAAATGAAGAAGGCCAGTCTCGCGACTGGCCTTTTTCTTACCGAGACGGCAGGAAGCCGTTTATTCTTCAGCCGTATCCTGATGCATAGCCGCATCCGGGGTAATCACGGTTTGGCGCGCGGCGGCGGCTTGCTGCTGCGCCTCGTCCGCCAGCTTGCGCTGCTCGGCGCGCACCACATCCAGGTAGGACATGATGGCGAAAGTCAGCTCGCGGGTGCCTTCGTGGTTCAACGCGGAGATGCTGAACACGCGCGGCGCCTTGATATCGAAGCCGAAACGGTCGTCCGGCTGCTCTTCCGGCCAGCCATAGGCTTTAAGGAAGGCTGACACCGTCAGCTCGCGCTCGCCCGGAGGCAGCATATCCACCTTGTTCAATACCAGCCAGCGCGGCTTGCCGTGCAGCTCCTCGTCGTACTTCTTCAATTCCTCAACGATGGCGCGCGCCTCGCGCACCGGATCGACATCCGGGTCAAACGGGGCCACATCCACCACGTGCAACAGCAGGCCCGTGCGCTGCAAATGCTTGAGGAAGCGGTGGCCCAAGCCGGCGCCTTCCGCCGCGCCTTCAATCAGCCCCGGAATATCGGCAATCACAAAGCTGCGCGTATCGTCCATCCGCACCACGCCCAAATTGGGGTGCAGCGTGGTGAACGGGTAGTCCGCCACCTTGGGACGCGCCGCCGACACCGCGCGGATGAAGGTGGACTTGCCCGCGTTGGGCATGCCCAGCAGGCCCACGTCCGCCAGCACCTTCAGCTCCAGCTTCAAGGTGCGCTGTTCGCCCTGCTCGCCCGGCGTGCATTGACGCGGCGCGCGGTTGGTGGAGGATTTGAAATGGATGTTGCCCAGGCCGCCCTTGCCGCCGCGCGCAATCATGACGCGCTGGCCGTGGTGGGTCAGATCCGCCACCAGCTCACCCGTGTCGTGGTCGGTAATCACCGTGCCCACCGGCATTTTCAGTTCGATATCGTCGCCGCCCTTGCCGTAGCAATCAGCGCCGCGACCGCGCTCGCCGTGTTCCGCCAGGTATTTCTTAACGAAACGGAATTCCACCAAGGTGTTGACGTTTTCATCCGCCACCGCGTACACGCTACCGCCCTTGCCGCCGTCGCCGCCATCCGGGCCGCCGAAGGGAACGAACTTCTCGCGGCGGAAACTGGCCACGCCGTTGCCGCCGCGGCCCGCGAACACTTCAATGCGGGCTTCATCAATAAACTTCATGTTTTCAACCTCTGTCTGGCGAGGAGTCAGGGGTCAGGATTGACACGCTTCAACCCTCACGCCTTGCCCCTCGGTATAAAAAAAGCCCTATCGCAGGATAGGGCTTTCTCGGTCACTAGAAAGCGAAAAATTATTCGCCGTCTACGCCGGTGTACGGAACCACATTAACGAACTTGCGCTTCATTGCACCTTTGATGGTGAATTCAACATAGCCGTCAACCTTGGCGAACAAGGTGTGATCCTTGCCCTGGCCAACGTTTTCACCTGCGTGGAAGCGGGTGCCGCGCTGACGCACGATGATGGAACCTGCCGGAATCAGTTCGCTGCCGTAAACCTTAACGCCCAGGCGTTTGGCTTCGGAGTCACGACCGTTGCGGGAGCTACCGCCTGCTTTTTTGTGTGCCATGACTGTTTATCCTTACTTCGAAATCGCGTCGATGCGGATTTCGGTGAAGTTTTGACGATGACCCTGATGTTTCTGGTAGTGCTTGCGACGACGCATCTTGAAGATGCGGATCTTGTCGCCACGACCGTGGGAAACAACGGTGGCCTTAACAGTGGCGCCGGCAATCATCGGGGCGCCTACAACAACCTGTTCACCGTCAGCAATCATCAGCACTTCTTCAAGTACGATCTGGCTGTCGACGTCTGCAGGTATCTGTTCTACTTTGAGTTTTTCACCAACGACAACTTTGTACTGCTTGCCGCCGGTTTTTATGACCGCATACATTCGCATGAGCTCCTGAATATAAAAATCTCGCCGCCTATTGCGGGAGAACGCGAAACTATACGGACAGCCCGTCAAGTTGTCAATGATTTCATTGACTTAGTTCTAAGAAGTAAGCGCCATGGCGGCTTAAGGGGCTTTTCTGGTAACATTCTCGCCTTTGGCGTACCCATCTCAAATAACTGGTTGAAATCGTGTCCACCCCGCTTTTCCGTACACTGATAGCCGACGACATGCAGGCCGTAGACCGCGTCATCCGCGCCCGGCTGCACTCTGATGTCGTCCTGATCCGCCAGGTAGCGGAATACATCATTTCCGCCGGCGGCAAGCGCCTGCGCCCGGTGCTGACGCTATTGTCCGGCCGCGCGCTGGGCCACGGCGGCGAACAATTGCACGAGCTGGCGGCGATGATCGAATTCATCCACACCGCCACCCTGCTGCACGACGACGTGGTGGACGAATCCGACCTGCGCCGCGGCCGAGAAACCGCCAACGCGCTGTTCGGCAACGCCGCCAGCGTGCTGGTGGGCGACTTCCTCTACACCCGCGCCTTCCAGATGATGGTGACCACCCGCAATATGGACATCCTGGCGGTGATGGCGGAAGCCACCAACATCATCGCCGAGGGCGAGGTGCTGCAGCTGCTCAACATCGGCAACACCGACGTTACCGAAGACGAATACCTGCGCGTGATCAAGTACAAGACCGCCAAGCTGTTTGAAGCCTCCGCCCGCGTGGGCGCGCTCAGCGCCGGCGCCAGCGCCGAGCAAGTGCGGGCAATGGCCGAATACGGCATGTACCTGGGCACCGCCTTCCAGATCATCGACGACGTGCTGGACTACAGCGGCGACGCCGAGACCATAGGCAAGAGCCTGGGCGACGATCTGGCCGAAGGCAAACCAACGCTGCCCCTGATCTACACCATGCGCAACGGCAATCCGGAAGCCTCCGCCACCGTGCGCGACGCGCTGGAACACGCCAGCCGCGATCGTTTCCAGGACGTGCTGGCTGCGGTACAATCCTGCGGCGCGCTGGACTACGCCCGGGCCGAAGCGGTCAAAGTGGCCGAACAGGCCGTCGCCGCGCTGGCGCCGATTCCGGAATCGGACACCCGCCAGGCCTTGGTGGAATTGGCCCGCCTGTCGGTGGACCGCAGCGCCTGAGCCAGCAAGTTTATCTAAGCGTCTCCGTAGTTAAATGGATATAACGGCCCCCTCCTAAGGGGCAGTTACAGGTTCGATTCCTGTCGGGGGCGCCACTTCTGCTTGCAAAACAATGTGCGTCACAAATCAAAAAGCCGCGTCCGGCAAACGGCGCGGCTTTTTTGCGTCCTAGCTCAGCTACCTACAAGCTCAGTTATTGCCACACCGGCTTCGCGGCTGCCGCTTCCAAAACCAGTTGCGGCAAAGTCCAATGGTATTGGCCGGCAGCGTCAAAAAGACTATCCATATCCCTGGCCGCCGCCAGGGCCACCTGACCGCCATCAGCCTGCCGCAACTGGAAAAGCTCGGCCTCTACGCCGCGTCGGACGTTCAGCCCTAAACCCCCCACGCCTCTCCTCTACAGCCCGCCTAGTGTGGGCTGTCGCGCACTCCCCCGCCCAAACTACAAAACCGCGAAGCCTTTTACACACCGAGCATGACATTGACACAACGCATTCGACGAAAACGGCAGAAATCGCCGGTTTCCGCGCCATTGGGTAGGGGAGTAGGTAAAAAAATTCCGTGGATTGACCCCGCTTCACGACTTAAATCATTGATTGTTGAGAAGAACCCATCCACGGTTTGCCCTCCAAAATCCACGGTTTCCCCTCAAACTTCCACGGTTTGCCCCAATTCTTCCACATCGGGGTTTTACCCTTTTACGGCCTCTAAGTATTTCTTCTTATTTAAAAAACAAAGAGATAGAGATAAAAAGCCATGAAAAAGGAAGGCAGGGGCCATCCACGGTTTCGGAGCGCTGCTTAAAAATTAATCCACGGGTTTGCCGGCGGAAGTCGTGGAAATGGTGGATTCGCCCTTCCCTTCATGGCATTGATTTTATTGAAGTTTATGCGGCATCCACGAAATGGGGGGAGAGGCCGTGGACAAACCGTGGATGAAAAGCCGTTACAGGACAATAACTTAGGGGCCAATCCACGGTTTCGATGGGATTCGAGTTGTATATTACCCCTGCACAGGAGACTCAATATTGTCACCAGCTTCGATCAACCAGACAAATTCTTCTATAGTTATTCAAAGCAGTTATACAAATTCAATGGTATGCTATTGAAGTAATACAAACCATAAGTCTTGATTAGGGCAACCTAAAGGTTTAGGCCTGCCTGTTGAGCTTTAATTTTCAGGCTTAAAAGCCAATATCTTGTCACCCTGAAATTCTATTTAATAAAGACCATCACTACCAATACCTTAAACAAAATCCATATGCTTACTATTTCTACACGAGGTCAAATTGAGAGTTGAATACTTAGTTCTTATTGATTCTGCAGAAGAATTCTGCAGATCCGTACATTCATTCAACAACCTCATCCAAGCCTATGAAAATATTAAAATTCAAGGAGATGACATCTTCTATCATGGAAAAAGTTTTAGATACGAAGTAATATACGAAGACATAGGGCGTGAGCATCAAAGATATTTCCATATCAAACTTACCTGCCACAATAATCAGAGTATCGAGCAGTTTAGAGAATTATTAAAATCCTTAAGGACAATACTCACAAAGGTTAGCGGTCGCCCACCTGAAACAGTCTGGGATGAAATCAGCACAGACCTTTGCATCAAAGCTTACCCCCTAATTCATCATACCGAAAATCTTCTCCGCAAATTAATTACAAAATTTATGTTAGCCAACATAGGCGTTGGCTGGCAAAAAGAAGCGATACCTCAAGAGGTTGTTGATTCTATCAAGTCAAAGTCTAGCGACAGATCACAGAATTATCTTTATGAGTTAGATTTTATTCAATTATCAAACCTTCTATTTAAAGAATACAGCACGGGTGACTCTCGTAAGTTTATTGAAGCTATTGCAATAGCTTCCGAAATAACAGAACTAAACTTGAAAGAGCTAAAAGAAATCGTGCCCCGCTCCAACTGGGAGCGTTACTTCGCGCCAATTGTCAATTGCGACAGCAATTACCTGAAAAAACGCTGGGAAAAACTATATGAATTTCGATGCAAGGTTGCTCACAATAGATTTTTGACACCAAGCGAACTAACGGAAGTTCAAACATTTACTGCGGATGTAAATGAAAAATTTCAAGAAGCACTAGACAACCTAGACAAAGTCCAAGTAACAGAGGATCAAAAAGAAGAAGTCGCTATAAATATTGCAGCAACAACCAACAACAATTTCGCCGCATTCCTCTCCCGATGGGAAAAACTTAACCGAACCCTTAGAAATCTTGACAATTTAATTGCCCAAGATGACGAAATAGAAAAGCTAAACGGATCCAAAAATTGGAGAAACCTTGTTAATTTTGGAATAAAAAAAGGTATATTGTCTCAAAATTACAAAGATCGCGTCTTAGATCTATCTGTTTTCAGAAATGCAATAGTTCATAATCCCGATGTGTTTTTTACAGATTCATCTGTATATGATCGAATTGAAAAGCTAGATCAGCTAATAGAAGAAGCAACTCAAATTTTTAACGAAAAATCAGTCAAAGACATTAAGACCTAACACTTGCAACCAAATTCGAAAACATCACTTTAAAAACAAATCCACCAAAACTGCTTGATCAAACTGATACAACATTAAAATCAAGCATTAACATAAGTAGACATCACGTTTAAATCTGCAAATTTACCGTTCCCAGATATTACAGATTATTAAGAGCCGCTAACAAAACCTCGCGGAGAACCTAGGCCAAAGCGCGACGACACAGGCAGTTTCAATGGTACGAAAAGGAGGCAAAACACAGGATCAGGGGTTTTGTTAGCGGATCTAAGCACGAGCCTATTCTGCGGCTACAACAATGATTTCATTGATGAGGCATTCTCCTAATGAAACCTAATATCAACCAAAATTATGACCAAGGGGGCATCCAAGGGGGTATCTTTTAAAAACAATAACAACAAATAACAATAGAATCAGTAAATTAACAAAGCAATTCAATCCCTGTCGGGGCGCTGATCTGCTCTCCAATACCAGTTATGACAAATATCCTCTCCAGCTTTGCACACCAGAATTGGGGGCATCTGCTCTGGGATATAACTAAGCGGCTCACTTCAGCCGAAGAGCCATCACCTGCCCCGCCTCCCCCCCCACCCTTGACGCCCCCTCCCAGCCTGTTTAGGCTTGGGTCCGCGCCGTGCTCAATCACACAGCGCAGGGCTGGCAAGCCCAAACTAGCTTCTCCCGCAGACACAACGGTCCGCTTTGGCACCGTTACGTCTGTTGCCACGCCGTACCCATTCGGGGCGGGCCGTGGCAGGGAGTCCTCTGGACTGCCGGTTCTTTGGAAGAAGCTAGCCGGTCTTGCCACCTTGTCATGTGCCTGCCCTAGCCTCGCCTGGGCAGGTTTCCAAAGATGACATGGAGACCGTGATGACCTTCTCTACTTTTCCCCCCGCCATGCCGCCGCCCGCCTGTCCTCACTGCGCAGGCCAAACTGTCGCACCCGCCGCTGTGCCGTTGATGGAGCAGTTGTATTCATGTTCCCAGCGCTTGCCTGCTGCTGCCGGCGATGCGGGGCTGCTGGACGAGTTGGGCCAGCAAATCAACCAGTGCTATGTCAAACTGGACTCCGCCTTGTTGCGCGGGATGATGGATATGCGCGCCGCCCACACTGGGCTGTTAGCCTTGCTGACTTTGCTGGAACGACGCGACGAGCCGCTGCTGTTCAGCAGCGAAGAAGCCTTGGCCCTGCTGGAGCCGATAGAGCAGCGCTTGAAACAGGGCTTGGATCACTTCAACCCTTTGCTGTGACTCAGGGCAGCATATGGGCGGGGCCTTAGGCGATAACCGCCAAGAGGCGGCTATCCGGCCGCTTATTGGGCAGACCTGTTGCAGGTGGGTATCGCTACGCTCCGGGGCGTTCTAAGCGCAGCTGCCGAAGGCCTTCAGCCGCTCCACATCCACCAGCGTGATGTCGCGCCCGTCCACCTGGATCAGCTCCGCTTCGATCAACTGGTGCAGCATGCGCGAGAAGGTTTCCGGGGTCAGGTTGAGACGGGAGGCGATCAGGCTTTTGTTCACCGGCAGCGATACCTGCGGCGTGAGGCTGTCGCCCTCCTCCGGAATGTGTTGCAGCAGATAGCCAATCACCCGCTGCAAGGAGCTTTCTATGGAGTAGCGCTCCACGTCCCGCACCAGGCCGTGCAGGCGCAGCGACAGGCCAGCCAGCAAGCGCCGGGCAAAGGCCGGGTCGTGGTCTATCGCTTGCAGGATGCCGGCCGCTTCCACTTTGAGCAGCATGCCGTCTTCCAGAAACTGGGCCATTACCGGGCAGGGCCGGCCCAGGAACATCACCGCCTCGGCAAAACTCTGGCCGGGGTGGACGATTTCCATCACTTTTTCACTGCCCTGCGCCGAGGACAGCGCCAGCTTCACCCGGCCGTACACCACCAGGAACATGCCGTCGCAGGGGTCGCCCTTCTGGAAGATTACCTGGCCCTTGAGGCCGCGCAGTTCTTGGGTGTGCGGAACCAGCGCTTGTATCTGCTCCGGGGAGAGTTGCTGAAACAGCGGCTGGTGGCGCAGGAAGGATGGGATGTCCAAATGGCTCATGACGGTGTGGCTCGATAAGGGTGGAGGCTTACACTATAAAATCGCGCTCCGCCAACGGCCATGCGCCATTGGCAGCAGCGGCCTAGTTCGATGTGATTAGAGCCGGCCGCGTGGCGGGAGAAACGGGAAATTGTCTTGTCAGCCGTCTTTGAGCACGACAGGCGAATCGTCCAGGCCCCAGTCGCCGTGCAGATACCAATCATCGCCCAGCACTTCCGCCGGATGTTGCGTGCGGCTGGAGCCGTTGCCACATTGCAGGGAGTGGGCCGGGCAATACAGATCACAACCCCAGCAGATGCGTTCGGGGTGGGCGGGGTGAAGCGGGAATTTTTTGGCCATGAGGGTCTTCGTTGTGGGTGACTTTCAGCTTGCCAGTCATGACTCAAGCGGACTTGGAGCCTGATCAAACAACGGCCATTCCGCCCGCTAGAGCGGCTAACACAACCCCTGAGGCAAGGCGCGCCGACGCAGCATCAGGGGTTTTGTTGGCCGCGTTCATGCGGTAAGGCTGGCATACAGCCTGGTCAACGCCTGCGGCAAGCGCTCCGCCTGCCGCACCAGCGCATAACCGTTGCGGCCGAACAGATGCGGCAGGTAGTCGCCCGCCTCGCTGTCTATGGTGACGCAGAACGGCGTCAGGCCGGCGCGGCGGGCTTCCAGCACCGCCTGGCGCGTGTCTTCTATGCCGTAACGGCCTTCGTAGTGGTCCAGATCGTTGGGCTTGCCGTCCGAGATCAGCAACAACAAACGCCGCTGCGCCGGCCGCTGGCTCAGGATGCGGGCGCACTGGCGGATGGCCGCGCCCATGCGGGTGTAGTAGCCGGGCCGGATGGCAAGGATGCGGCCGCGGGCAGCGTCGTCGTAACGCTCGGCAAAGTCTTTCAGGATTTGCAGCCGCACTTCCTGCCGCCGCAGCGAGGAGAAGCCGTACAGGCCGAAATCGTCGCCGCTGACGCTCAAAGCCTCGGCGAACAGCAGCAGGCTGTCGCGGATCACGTCGATCACCCGGCCGGTTTCGCCCAGCCAGCTTTCGGTGGACAGGGACAGGTCGGCCAGGGTCAGGCAGGCCAGGCTGCGCTCGCCCGGCGGCCAGTCCTGATACAGCGCCGGTTCGCTAAGCGCCGCGCCGCCGCGCCGTTCCGCAAGGAAGCGGATCAGCCGGTCCAGGTCGATGTCCGGCCCGGCGGTTTCGCCGCTGCGTCGGCAGCGCTCCGGCGCCAACGACTGGAATTGCCGCCGCAACCGGCGCGCCAGCGGCTGCAAACGCTCCGGCAGCGGGGCCGGCGCGGCGTCGCGCGGCAGCATCGGCCGCAGCAGGCAGTGGTCCTCCACCAGGCATTGCCGCTTCCAGTGCCATTCCGGCAGCTTGATGCCCGGCCCCAGCGGAGTGTCGTCGTAGGCGGCGGCCGGCAGGTCAAGATCGAAACGCAGCCGGCTGCCGCGAGTGTGGGCGTCCTGGCCCAGGGTCAGCCGGTTCATGTCTTCGGCGGCGATTTCGCCGTTGCCGTCATCGTCGTCGTCATTGTGGCGGTTGACTTTGACGTATTCGTCCCAGGTGAACAGGCTTTCCGCGCGGAACACCATCAGCATGCCGTTCTTGCGCTGGTCCTGTTCCATGCGCCGGGCGCGATAGCGGCGGCGCTGGCGCTGGGCGTCCTTGCCGCCGCCGCGTTCGCAGTCGGCGTGGGGGCTGGCCTGCCCGTCGGCGTCCGTCAGCGGCGGTTCCGGGTGCAGCCACAGCGGCACCGGTTGCGGCGGCCGGCTCAACGGCGGCAGCGCCACGGCGTGTTCCGGCCGGCTCAGCGCCGCCCGTATCGCGCGCTCCACCGCGGCCTCCGCCGGCGGCAGGCTGGCGGGGTTCGGCCGCAGTTCCAAGGCGGCCGCCGCCAACCGGCGGTAAACGGCGGCCAGGCCCGGCATGTCCGCCAAGGCGCGTGACGCGGCCAGGCGGTTGCGGCTCAGCCAGTCGCCATCGCTGCCGGCGACGTAAGCGGCTTGGGCCAGCAGCCAGAAGTAACAGTCGCGGTTGAGAGCCGCGCTGGGAAAGTAGTCGATGCGTTCCGGCAGATAGAGCGCCTGGCTGTCTCGCCAGGCCAGCTCCACCCTGGACCCGGTGCCGGCCAACCGCTGCAGCCAGCCGCGCCGCGCACCGTGCTCGGTGCCCACGGTGGAGCGCAGCGCCAGCGCCGGGTCGCCGCCCATGGCGCGGAAGAACAGCGGCGCTTGCACCGTCACCTGGGCCAGCTCTACCGCGCATTCCGGAAAACCGCGCCGCGCCGCGCGCCGCGCCAGTGTGTCCCACCAGCCGCCGACAATGTCTTCCATGCCACTCAGTCCGGGAATTGGGTCTGGATCACCGCCAGCAGCGCCGCCACGGTGTCGGCGTCGTCGCTCAGCGGCTCCGCCAGCGCGGTGCGGCAGGCTTGCAAAGGCGGCAGGCCGGCCTGGATCAGCTTGGCGGCGTACACCAGCAACCGCGTGCTGGCGGCTTCTTCCAGGTCGTAGCCGGACAAACGCCGCAGCTGGCCGGCCAGCGTCACCAGCTGGCGCGCCAGCGCTTCGCCGATTCCGCTTTCCAGCATCAGCACGCCGATTTCCACTTCCGGCGGCGGAAAATCGAAAGTCATGGCGACGAAGCGTTGGCGGGTGCTGGGCTTCAGCGTTTTCAGCACATGCTGGTAGCCGGGGTTGTAGGACACCACCAACATGAAGCCCGGCGGCGCTTGCAGCACTTCGCCGGTGCGTTCCACCGGCAGGATGCGGCGGTCGTCGGTCAGCGGGTGCAGCACCACGGTGGTGTCCTTGCGCGCTTCCACCACTTCGTCCAGGTAGCAGATGCCGCCTATGCGCACCGCGCGGGTCAGCGGGCCGTCGCACCACACGGTGGCGCCGTCGGCGATCAAGTGGCGGCCCACCAGGTCTGCGGCGCTCAGGTCGTCGTGGCAGGAAACGGTGATCAGCGGCAGGCCGAGCCGAGCCGCCATATGGGCGACGAAGCGGGTCTTTCCGCAGCCGGTGGGGCCTTTGATCAGCACCGGCAATTGTTGACGCCAGGCGGCTTCGAACAGCTCGCACTCCGCGCCTTGCGGCTGATAGAAGGGAACAGGAATAGTCAGGAGTTCAGGCGCGTTCATCGGCGTTCCTTCAGATAAAGCTGAGCAGCAGCGCGGCCGACACCAGCGCCAGCCAGCCCTGCACCAGCGCGCGCAGCCAGCACGGCGCCTCGCGCAAGCCCATATAGCGTTCCACCAGCAGCACACCCTTGAGCCAGGCCAGGCCCAGCGCGATCAGCGCCAGATGCGGCAACCGGCCGCCTTCGGCCAGCCAGGCCGCCAGCAGGGTCAGCCCGGACAAGAGCAGCCACAGGCCGGTTTGCGTAAAAGGGGTGGGATAAGTCATGAGGGCATGATGCCGATGCGGCGCGGCAGCCGCCTTGATGCGAAATAAGGCTTTGCGCGGCCGCTTTATCTCGCCACGTAGACCAGAGCAAACAGCAACAACCACACCAGATCCACCATATGCCAATAGGCGGCGGCGGTTTCCACCTCGTCCATGGACTCCGGCGCGTAACGGCCGTTGCGTGCCAGCCGCCACACCGCCGCCACAATCACCATGCCCAATACCACATGCAGGAAATGAAACACCGTCAACGACAGGTAGAACATCCAGAAATCGTTGCTGGACAAGGTGATGCCCTGCAAGGCTTTGCCCACCAGCTCATAGCCTTTCAAGCCGAGAAAGCCGCCGCCGGCCAGCAAGGTCTGCGCCAGCCAGCGCCGCCCGGCGCATTGCCTCCCAGCGGAAAAGGCGCTGAGCGCGGCCAGCATGGCGGCGCTGCCGGCCAGCAACAGCAGGGTATTGAGCGTGGGCAGGCCCAGCTCCAGCTCGCTCTGCCCCGCTGCGAACAAGGCCGGCTGTTGCCGGCGTGCCCAGGCATAGGCCAGGAAGAACACACCGAATACCGCCAGCTCGGCCAGGATGAAACACCACATCGCCAGATCGCCCGGCACGCGGCGCTCTGGCGGCGCGCTCAGTTCCATACCATGGCCTCCCTTGCCGCCATCCTTGCTTGCGCCACCATCAATCCTCGCGCTTGCCGGTCACAAAGAAGCTGATCAGGTACAACATCAGCCCGCAGAAGAAGCTGATGCCAAACACCCAGCGCCCCCAGTAGATGGGCATGATCCTTTCCTGCGTCTCCATGAAGGACAGCGGCGTGGCGGACATCCGCTGCAACCACACCTGGACCGCGCCGGCGGCGGTCAGGCACAGGGTGATGGCCACGATGGACAGGGTCATCACCCAGAACGCGGTTTTTTCCACTTTCTGCGCCTGCGCGCAATTGGCCTCGCGGCCGCGCAGCAGCGGCATGGTGTAGGAGATCATGGTCAGCACCACCATCACGTAAGCGCCATAGAAAGCCATGTGGCCGTGGGAGGCGGTCACCTGGGTGCCGTGGGTGTAGTAATTGACCACCGACAGCGTGCCGATGAAGCCCCACACCCCGGCGCCGAGGAAGGACATCACCCCGGTGCCCAATGCCCACAGCGTAGCGGCCTGGTTGGGATGTTCGCGGCGGCGGCGTTTGACCATATTGAAGGCGAACAGGGTCATCATGAAGAAGGGCACCGGCTCCAGCGCGGAGAAGATGGAACCCCACAGTTGCCAGTAAGCCGGCACGCCAATCCAGAAGTAATGGTGGCCGGTGCCGATGATGCCGGTGATCAGCGTCATGGCGATGATCAGGTACAGCCATTTTTCGATCACCTCGCGGTCCACCCCGGTCACCTTGACCAGAACGAAGGCCAGCATCGCGCCCATGATCAGTTCCCACACGCCTTCCACCCACAGGTGCACCACCCACCACCAGTAGTACTTGTCCAGCACCAGGTTGTCGGGGTTAACAAAGGAGAACAGGAAGAACACGGCCAGGCCCCACAGGCCCAGCATCATCACGATGCTGATGCTGGTCTTGCGGCCTGCCAGCAGGGTCATGGACAGGTTGTAGAGGAAGGACAGCGCCACCAACACGATGCCCACTTTGGTGATCAGCGGCTGTTCCAGATAACCGCGGCCCATGGTGGGCAGCAGGTCGTTGCCGGTGAGCCGGGCCAGCTCATGGTAAGGCAGGCCCAGGTAGCCGAGTATGGTCAACGCGCCGGCCACCAGGAACACCCAGAAGGTGATGATGGCCAGCCGCGGGCTGTGCAGTTCGCGCTCGCTCTCCTCCGGGATCAGGTAGTAGCCGGCACCCATGAAGCCGAACAGCAGCCAGACGATCAGCAGGTTGGTATGCACCATGCGGGCGGTGCCGAAAGGCACGGCGGGAAACAGAAAATCGCCGATCACGTATTGCAGGCCGATGATCAGGCCAAACACGATCTGTCCGATAAACAGGCCGATGGCGGCGATGAAATAGGGTTTGGCCACGGCCTGCGAGCGGTAGCGCACCTGCGCGACGGCGGCGGCCGCGCCGCGCGGCGGCGTGGCCACGGTAGCGTTGCTCATTGTGTTCTCCAAGGGAAAGGGATGGGACGGGATCAGCCCTCGATATTGGGCGGCCAGTTATTGGTGTTGATCTGCGACGCGTATTTCAGGAAGGCCACCAGGTCGTCCAGCTCGGCCGGGTTCAGATGGAACTGCGGCATCTGGCGGCGGCCCGGCGCGTTGGTCGGCATCGCCTGCATCCAGCCCTTGATGAATTCCGGGCCGCGGCGCACGTAGACGTTGCCCAGCTCCGGCCCAAAGTAGGCGCCTTCGCCCAGCAGGGTGTGGCAGCCACCGCAACTGCGCGTCTCCCAGATTTTCTTGCCGCGCACCGCCTGCCCGGTGAGTTGAGCCTTGGCGTTATGGCTGGGCAAGGCCAGGGTGGTGTCCAGGGTCAGCCCCAGAAACAACAGAAAAAAGAAAACCGAGCCGCCGTAAAAAATATTGCGGGCGGTCGATTTGGTGAAGCTCGAGCTCATCATGTCCTCCTCGAATGCTTGCACCGCCGGCGCGGTACTCGGGCCGAACTGTACGGATTCGGGCATTCCGGGAGCATTGATTCGAATCAACGATTTCCAGCAGTCCGGCGGCCTACACGGCGCCATCCGCCACCGCCAACCGCAAGGAGGGCGTCATGATCCGCCCCATTTCCCTTCACCGGTCTGGACGCCGCCGCCCCGCCCTTTCCACCCGGCGAGCGCTGCGCCGGGACTGAGCCATGGTTTGGAATTTCTTGATTCGGGTCATTCCGCCGCCGCCGCGGCCATACTGCGCCCCCCATCCCACGAGTACAGGTCATGAGCGCCATCGACATCCTTGTTGAGCAACACCGCGCTTGCGGCACGCATTCACCGCCTGTGAAACGGCGATCCGCGCGCAGGACTGGGCCTTGGCCCTAAGAACGTGTTTACGATCTCGCGAGCTAAGGTGAAACAAGACGAAAACGGTTGAAGAAGCGGAACGTATAGGTGGTACATGAGCATTCTGAAAGCGTTTTTAACGCCCGCCTGAACTACATCGCGCCGGCCGGCGCGTCTTATCCTGAGGCGCGTCCCCAAAAACAAACCCGCGCCGGCAATGCGGGCGCGGGTGCGAGAGCGCTGGCTCAGCCTATCCTCAGTCCCACTGCAGGGCGCCCTTCTTCCATTCATAGATGAAGCCGACGACCAACACGCCCAGGAACACCGCCATCGCGCCCAAGCCAAAACCGCCCAGTTCCTTCAGCGTCACCGCCCAGGGAATCATGAAGGCGACTTCCAGATCGAACAGAATGAACAAGATGGCCACCAGGTAGTAGCGGACATCGAAACGCATGCGCGCGTCTTCGAAGGCCTCGAAGCCGCATTCATACGGCGATAGTTTTTCCGGATCCGGCCGGTTGGGCCCCAACAGCTTGCCCATCAGCAGCGGCACCACTCCCACCAGCAGTCCGACAACGATGAATAACAGGATGGGAAAGTAATTCTGCAGCATGGGGCCGACTCCTCCGGATAGTTTGCAAAGAGAGATAGACCGCCCCCAAGCGCCAAGTTTGCACCCCAAGGAAAATATACCGATGGGAAGCGGCCCGTCATGACGACCAGGCCGGGGGGAGAGCAGCGGGGATATCGGTTACACTGGGGATTCCCGCGTCATCCGGCCACCCCGAGCGACGCGGCTCACGGCCCCGCGTCCGATCGGACCCGCTCGCCCCCGCCGCTCCGCGGCAAGCTTGCCCGCCACCCGCGGCCAGGCAGACATACCGCCGCTTCGCCGGACTCCTCGCTCACAACTCATATCAAGCTCCGGCGCTGCGGACCGCTCTTTACACGACCCATGACAACACAGGGCCGGCTCATCCGCTCGGCCCGCCACACCAAAGGTCTTGTCCATGCATCATGCTCTGCAAACTTTATTGGACCGGGTTCGCCTGCGCGACCCGGAACAAATCGAATTCCACCAGGCCGCGGCGGAAGTGCTGCACGGCCTGGACGACTTCCTGGGTAGCCATCCGCACTTCTTCGACCACGGCTTGCTGGAGCGGCTGCTGGAGCCGGAGCGCGTCATCCTGTTCCGCGTGTCCTGGGTGGACGATCACGGCCATGTCCAGGTCAATCGCGGCTACCGGGTGCAGATGAACAGCGCGCTGGGGCCGTACAAGGGCGGCCTGCGCTTTCATCCCTCGGTGACGCTGGGCACGCTGAAATTCCTGGCTTTCGAACAAACCTTCAAGAACGCCTTGACCGGCCTGCCTCTGGGCGGCGCCAAAGGCGGCGCGGACTTCGACCCCAAGGGCAAGAGCGAGGGCGAGGTGATGCGCTTCTGCCAAGCCTTCGCCAGCGAGCTGTTCCGCCATATCGGCGCGGAAACCGATGTGCCGGCCGGCGACATTGGCGTAGGCGCGCGCGAGATCGGCTATCTGTTCGGCCAACACAAGCGCTTGAGCAATCAGTTTTCAGGCGTGTTCACCGGCAAAGGGCCCAGCTACGGCGGCAGCCTGATGCGGCCGGAGGCCACCGGCTACGGCCTGGCGTATTTCGTCGAGCGCATGCTGGCCACGCGCGGACAGACGCTGGCCGGCCAGCGTGCCGCCTTGTCCGGTTCAGGCAACGTCGCGCTGTACGCGGCGGAAAAGCTGCTGGCGCTGGGCGTCCGGGTAATCAGCCTGTCGGATTCGGAAGGCACGCTCAGCCTGCCGGATGGCCTTAGCCCGGACTTGCTGGCGGCATTGGTCGAACACAAGCACCAACGCCGCGGCCGGCTGGCCTCTTTCGCCGCCAACCACGGCCTGGACTTTCTCCTTGGACAGCGCCCATGGCGCTTGCGCTGCGATATCGCGCTGCCCTGCGCCACGCAAAACGAGCTGGACGCCGACGATGCGGAAGCCTTGTTGGCCAGTGGCTGCTTCTGCGTGGCGGAAGGGGCCAATATGCCCTGCTCCGCCCAAGCGGCGCAGCGCTTTCAGCGGGCCGGCGCGCTGTACGCCCCCGGCAAGGCCTCCAACGCCGGCGGCGTGGCGGTGTCCGGCCTGGAAATGAGCCAGAACGCCACCCATTTGCCCTGGAGCGCGCAGGAGGTG
This sequence comes from Chromobacterium sp. Rain0013, assembly GCF_015291765.1. NCBI lineage: Bacteria > Pseudomonadati > Pseudomonadota > Betaproteobacteria > Neisseriales > Chromobacteriaceae > Chromobacterium > Chromobacterium sp. Rain0013. Next base: position 1,262,012 of record NZ_CP031514.1, on the reverse strand, counting down.
GACGCCAGGCTACGCCGTATCATGGAGGAGATTCACGAGGCCTGCGTGCGGCACGGCGGCCAGCCGGACGGCGCTGTAGACTACGCACGCGGCGCCAATGTGGCGGCCTTCGGCAAGGTGGCGGCGGCGATGCTGGCGCAAGGCGTGATCTGAGCTAGCCGCCCATGCAAAAGCCCCGCCGGGAGGCGGGGCTGTGCACATTGAATGGAGCACGTTTCTAGAACAACTGGTCCTTGACGTTCTCCACCGCATCCTGCGCGGCAGGCTTGTCCTGCGTCTCGCTGGCGCCGCCGCTGGCGTCGCCGCCCGCGCCCGGCACTGCGCCGTGGTTGTCCACCTTCAGTTCCGGATTGGTCTTCTGGAACTCTTCATAGTAGTACTCGTCACCACCGCGCTGGCCGGCGCCCGCCTTGACCACAATGCCTGCCGGTACCGGCATGTCCACTTCCGGCTGCCCCTTGAGCGCATTGGCCATGTAATTGATCCACACCGGCAGCGCCGCGGTGCCGCCGTAACCGTAGCGGCCTAACGAGCGCGGCTGATCAAAGCCCACCCAGGCGGCGGCCACCAGATTGGGGTTGTAGCCAACGAACCAGGCGTCCTTCCAATCCGAGGTGGTGCCGGTTTTGCCGGCCAGATCGGTGCGCCCCAGGCTCATCGCGCGGTAGCCGGTGCCGTAGCGCACCACGTCCTTGAGCATGGAGGTCATGATGAAGGCGTTGCGCGGGTCTATGGCCTGCGGCGCGTTCTGGCCTGCGACAGTGGGCACGGTCTTGGCCAGCACGCGGCCGGACTGGTCTTCGATGCGGTCGATGAAATAGCCCTTGCTGCGGTAGCCGCCATTGGCGAACACCGAGTAGCCCTCCACCATTTGCAGCGGCGTCACCGCGCCGGCGCCCAGCGCCATGGTCAGGTAGGCCGGATGCTGCTTGGCGGCGAAGCCGAAACGCTGGATGTATTGCTGGGCGTAATCGGTGCCGGTGGCCATCAGCACCCGCACGGACACCAGGTTTTTGGACTGGGTCAGGCCGCTGCGCATGGTGATCATGCCGGCGAATTTGCCGTTGTCGTTCTTGGGCTCCCAGCGCTGACCGTCCGCGCCCACCACCGACAGCGGCGCGTCGTTGATCATCGTAGACGGCGTCAGGCCGCGTTCGATGCCGGCGGAGTAGATAAAGGGCTTGAAGGTGGAGCCGGGCTGGCGCCAGGCCTGGGTCACATGGTTGAAGCTGCGGCGGTTGAAATCGAAACCGCCCACCAGCGAGCGGATCGCGCCGGTGCGGGTGTCCATGGACACGAAGGCGCCCTCCACTTCCGGCATCTGCACGATTTCCCAATAGCCTTTTTCATGCGCGCGGATGCGGATTACCGAACCGCGGCGGATCTGCTGCGCGGCGCTGACCTTGCCGCCCAGGGCGCGGCGGGCGAAGTCCAGGCCGTTGCCCTTGATCACCGCCACCTTGCCGCCGCGCATATAGGCGCGCACTTCCGCCGGGCTGGCGGACAAGACGATGGCCGGCAGCATGTCGCCGCTGTCGCGCAGTTCGCTAATGGCGTCGTCCAGCGCCTCGGTCTGCTGCTCGCCTTCGGCGCCGGACAGTTCCACTGTGCTCTCTGGGCCGCGGTAGCCCATTTTGCGGTCGTAATCCACCAGGCCGGCGCGCAAGGCGTCGTACGCCCATTTCTGGTGGCGGCTGTCCAGCGTGGTGTAAACCTTGAAGCCTTCGGTGTACGCCGATTCGCGATAGCGCTCATACATCGCCTGGCGCACCATTTCCGCCACATACTGCGCCGGCTGGCTGCTGCTGTCCGCGCTCTGGCTGGCCAGCTTCATCGGCTCCGCCAAGGCGGCGTCGTATTGCTCCTGAGTGATGAAGTTGAGCTCGCGCATCCGGCGCAGCACGTATTGCTGGCGCAGACGGGCGCGGTCCGGGTTGACGATGGGGTTGTAGGCGGACGGCGCCTTGGGCAGGCCGGCCAGCATCGCCATTTCCGCCACGGACAAGTCCGCCAGCGGCTTGCCGTAATAGGCCTGCGCCGCGGCGGAGAAGCCGTAGGCGCGCTGCCCCAGATAGATCTGGTTGAAGTACAGCTCCAGGATCTGATCCTTGGTCAGCGTGTGTTCGATCTTGAAGGCCAGCAGCGCTTCGTTGAACTTGCGGGTAAAGGTTTTCTCGCTGGACAGAAAGAAGTTCTTTGCCACCTGCATGGTGATGGTGCTGGCGCCGGAACGGGCGTGTCCGGACACCAGATTGCCAACTGCCGCGCGCACCACGCCAACGTAATCAACGCCGCTGTGCTGGTAGAAACGCTCGTCCTCTGCCGCCATCACCGCCTGCTTCATTAACTGCGGCACTTCGTGGATTCGGGAGAAGGAACGACGCTCTTCGCCGAATTCGCCTATCAGTTGATTGTCGGCGGAATATACGCGAAGGGGAATTTTCGGACGATAGTCCGTCAGTACATCAAGACTCGGCAAGCGCGGGTAGGTTATGATGATTGCAATGGCGCCTGCGCCAGCAACCAATACGGCTCCACCTAGAAACAGACCTGCAAGTATTGCGAGGATTCGTCTTAGCATATTTACAATGGGCTTTCACTGGAAACCGGATTATAACGTCTTGTGAAAGCAGGCAAGACAAACAATGGCAGCGACAGGCCAAAAAACTGTCGCATAGGACCAATCGAGGCACCTGATGCTTATCGACAAACTCAAATCCGCCCCTCCCTGGCTAGAACAACTTGGATTGGGGAAGGCTAAAAATGTTCCAATGCTGGGACTGGATATCAGCAGCACCGCCATCAAATTGGTGGAGCTATCCCGCTCGGGTAAAAATTGCCAGGTTGAGCGCTATGTGATTGAAATCTTGCCCAAAGACGCCATCAGCGACGGCAATCTGGTGGACATCGAAGGCATAGCGGAAACCCTGCGCCGCGCCTGGAAGCGGCTGGGCAGCCCCACCCGCCATGTCGCCATCGCCATTCCCACGTCGATGGCGATTTATAAGAAGCTGCTGGTGCCGGTCAGCCAGACCGACAACTTGGCGGAATTGATCGAATCCGAAGCCAATCAAAGCATTCCCTTCCCGCTGGAAGAGGTGAACCTGGACCATCAGGTGCTGGGGCCGGCGCCGTCCAGCATAGACGATCTGGAAGTGCTGCTTTGCGCCGCCCGCAAGGAAAAAGTGGAAGAGCGCGTGGCGGTGGTGGAGATGGCTGGCCTGCGCGCTCAGGTGGTGGACGTCGAGTCCTTCGCCATGATGACGGCCTTTGAACAAGTCGAGCAGCAGTTGCCGGAACAGGGCATGAACCAGACCTTCGCCCTGTTCGACATCGGCGCCACCCGCATCCACTGCAACGTCATCCGCAACAACCAGCAAGTTTATTACCGCGAGCAGGTATTTGGCGGCCAGCAATTGACGCGCGACATCCAGCGCCGCTACGGCATCAGCTACGAAGAAGCGGAAAGCGGCAAACGCGGGATGAGCCTGCCGGACGGCTATGAGTCCGAACTGATGCATCCTTTCGTCGACTCGCTGGCGCAGGAGATACAGCGCGCGCTGCAGTTCTTCTACACCACGGTCAGCGTGTCGCAATACCTGCGCGTCGACTACATCCTGTTGGCCGGCGGCTGCAGCATGCTGCCGGGCCTGGACGACGCGGTGGCCGGCCGTACCCAGATCAGCACCATGATCGCCAACCCGTTCAGCACCATGGTGCAATCCAGCCATATCCGTCTGAAGGAACTGCTGATGGACGCGCCGGCGCTGCTGGTGGCCTGTGGCTTGGCCATGCGGAGGTTCGACTGATGATTCGCATCAACCTCCTCCCGCACCGCGAACAGAAAAAAGCGGCGCATCGGCTGCGCTTCCAAGTAATGCTGGGACTTACGCTGGTGGCCTCGCTGGCCTTGGTGGTGCTCAGCTATCTGATCATCGGCGGCCGCCTGTCCCATCAACAACAGCGCAACGATTTCCTGCAAGGCGAAATCTCCAAGCTGGACAGCCAGATCAAGAATATCGGCACCTTGAAAAAACAACGCGACGATCTGCTGTCGCGCAAGCAGTTGGTGGAGCGGCTGGAACAGGGCCGCAACGAGGGCGTGCATGTTTTTGACCAACTCGTCCGCCAAACCCCGGATGGCGTCTACCTGAAAAGCTTCAAGCAGACCGGCAACCAGTTCACGCTGTCCGGCTATGCGCTGTCTGGCGCCCGGGTTTCCAACTATATGCGCAGCCTGGCGCAATCCAGTGTTTTTGACGCGCCGGTACTGGTGGAAGTCAAAGCCTCTAGCGTCAATGGCCAACGCGCCAACGAATTCACCCTGAACTGCAGCCTGCGCGAAGCCGCCCCGCCCAAAACCGGCCAGCCCGCCGCCGCCCACGGAGCCAAACCATGACGCTGGACGAATTGCGCACGCTAGACCCCAAGGACATCACCAATTGGCCGCTGCAGGGCCAGGTCATCGCGCTGGCGCTGCTGGTCGCCTGCTTCGTGGGCCTTGGTTATTTCTTTGTGCTCAGCGATGAGCTGGACCGCCTCAACGGCGCCAAGCAGCAGGAAGAACAGCTCAAACAGACATACGTCGACAAGAAACGCCAAGCGGTCAACCTGGATGCGCTGCAACAGCAATTGAAGGAGATCGACGCCTCCTTCGGCGCCCTGCTCAAGCAACTGCCGACCAAATCCAACATGGACACGCTGTTGACCGAGATCAACCAAGCCGGTATCGGCCGCGGGCTACAGTTCGAGCTGTTCCGGCCCAATCCGGAAATCAAGACGGCCGAGATGGCGGAAGTGCCGATCACCATTCGCCTGACCGGCAGTTATAACGACTTGGCCGCCTTCGTCAGCGATGTGGCACAGCTGTCCCGCATCGTCACCATCGCCGATATCAGCCTGACGCCGGACGCCAAGGGCGCACGCCTGACCATGGACGCCACCGCCAAGACCTTCCGAGCGCTGGAGCCCGAGGAGCGGGCCATACAGCCGGCCCCCGCCAACAAGTGAGCCGCAAACCCCATGACAAGAACTCTCGCTTGCTTACTGCCCTTGCTGCTCGCCGCCTGCGGCAGCAGCGATACCGACGATCTGCGCCAGTGGATGCAAACCAACACCCAGGGCCTGCGCGGCCAGATCGAGCCTTTGCCTCAGGCTCAGCCCTACCGGCCGTTCGCCTATCAGGCCTTTGACCTGCTAGACCCCTTCAACACGCAGAAACTCGCCGCGGCCAAGAACCAGAACCTGGCAAACGCGCCGGACATGAAGCGGCCGCGCGAAGCGCTGGAAAACTACGATCTGGACAAGTTGAAGATTGTTGGCGTCATCCGCCGCGGCGGCGCCAACTACGGCCTGGTACGCACGCCGGAAGGCGCGATTTACCGCGTTCAGGCCGGTAATTTCGTCGGGCCCAATTTCGGCCAGATCAAGAAAGTCGGCGACACGGACATCCAGTTGACTGAAACCGTGGAAGATTTGAACGGAGAATGGGTGCAGCGCAACACCAGCATGTACCTGGACGAACAAGGGCAAAACAAATGAGCAAGCACTCCATCAAACTGTTGTCCGGGCTGGGCCTGTCCCTGCTGTTCAGTTGCGCCGACGCCGGCCCGGCGATCACCGCGATCCAGCTGGCCAACGGCGACGGCGACCAACAGGTGCTGCAAGTCAGCTTTGACGGCCCCGCCGTCCAGCCCAACAGCTTCGCCATCGCCAACCCTCCGCGCATCGCCTTCGACTTCGCGGGCGCCAGCGTCAAGATGGCCAAGCCGCAGCAAGACTTCGGCGGCCCGCTGGTTAAATCGGCGGTGGCGGTGGAAGCCAACGGCCGCTCCCGGCTGGTGCTGAGCCTGAGCCGCAATGCGCTGTACAGCAGCAGCGTGGCCGGCAACACGCTGCGGGTCACGCTGAATCCCAATCTGGGCAACGCCGCGCAAGCCGCCACGCCGGTGGAGCGCCCCGCGGCAACCCCGCAAACCGCCGCGCACCCAAGTCAGGCCCAGATCGCCAGCGCTCAGCCGCTGGCGCTGGACTTCCGCCGCGGCAAGAACGGCGAAGGCCGGGTGGAGATCAAGCTGCCGTCCGCCAATACCCCGGTCGATATCCGCCGCGAAGGCAAACAATTGCTAGTGGACGTACTGGGCACTCAACTGGAGAGGCAGAACCAGCGACGCCTGGATGTGTCAGACTTCGGCACCCCGGTGTCCAAGATCGACGCCCGCAATCAGGGCGGCAACAGCCGCATCCAGATTCAGCCGCAAGGCGACTGGGACTTCTCCTCCTACCAGACCGACGGCCAGTTGGTCGTCGAAATCCGCCGGCCGGCGCTGGAGTCCGCGGCCAACGCCGACAGCAACCAGAAGCCGCAGTACAAGGGCGACAAGCTGTCCCTGAACTTCCAGAACATCGAAGTGCGTACCGTCTTGCAGGTGATCGCTGAATTCACCGGCCTCAACATCGTCACCAGCGACTCGGTCAGCGGCAATATCACACTGCGGCTGAAAGACGTGCCCTGGGATCAGGCGCTGGACCTGATCCTGCAAACCAAGGGCCTGGACCAGCGCCGCGCCGGCAACATCATTCAGATCGCGCCGCGCGAGGAGTTGCTGGCGCGCGACAAACAGGTACAGGAAGCCAGGCAGCAACTGGCCACACTGGAACCGGTGCGCTCGGAAACCTTCGTGCTGCGCTACCGCTCGGCGGAGGATTTCAAAAAGGTGCTGGACGGCACGAACACCACCGGCAAGAAGGAAAGCATCCTAACCGAGCGCGGCAGCGCGCTGATCGATCCCAAAACCAATACGCTGATCATCAACGACACCGGCAGCACCATAGACAAGATTCGCGACATCATAGGCAAGACCGATGTGCCGGTGAAACAGGTACTGATTGAGGCGCGCATCGTCGAGGCCACCGACAACTGGAGCCGCAATCTGGGCGTCAAACTGTCCTTCGACCGCGTAGGCAGCACCGGCATTATTTCCGGCGGCGGGCTCGGCAACGCCATCACCAACGCCAATGGCCGCCTGGGCATCGTGGGCAGTGCCGCGCAAACACCCTATGTCATTGCTCCCGGCGTCAATCTGCCAATCACCAATCCTGCGGGCTCGCTGACTGCGCTCTATAGCGTGGGCAAGTCCGCCATCATCGGCCTGGAATTACAGGCGCTGCAAACCGAGAACAAGGGACGGGTGATTTCCAGTCCGCGCATCATGACCGCGGACCGGCAGGAAGCCACCATTGAGCAAGGCACGGAGATCCCCTATCAGGAGGCCTCGTCCAGCGGCGCGACCTCCACCTCGTTCAAAAAAGCGGTGCTCAGCCTGAACGTCAAGCCGCAAATCACGCCGGACAACCACGTGATGCTGGACATCAAGGTCAACAAGGATAGCGTCAGCCCAACGCTGACCGTGGGCGGCACACCGGCGCTGGACACCAAGAAGGTCAACACTCAGGTGCTGGTGGAGAACGGCGGCACGGTGGTCATCGGCGGCATTTACCAGCAGCAGATCAGCGACATCGTCAACAAAGTGCCGCTGCTCGGCGATATTCCCTTCCTTGGCGCCCTGTTCCGCAGTTCGCAGAAGTACGACAACCGCACTGAATTGCTGGTCTTCATCACACCGCGCGTGGTAGAGGACCTAAGCGGCAATAATCAGTAAAACCCCGGCCGCGGCAGCGCCCCAGGCGCTGCTGCAACGCCGAAAGACAGAGCGGCCAAGCTCGGCTACAATGCCTGCCATGGAGAAACCGGCAGGCAATTTTTTTCTGGTCGGCTTGATGGGCGCGGGCAAGACCACGGTTGGCCGAGCTTTGGCGCGGCGCACCGACAAAACCTTTTACGACTCTGACCACGAGATCGAGGCCAGGACCGGCGTGCGCGTCGCGACCATCTTCGACATCGAAGGCGAGCTGCGCTTCCGAGACCGGGAAACCTCGGTCATCGCCGACCTCGCCCGCCTGGACAACATCGTTCTGGCCACGGGCGGAGGCGCCATCATCCGTCCGCAAAACCGCGCCTGCCTGGCCGCTCACGGCACCGTGATCTATCTGCGCGCCACCATAGACGATTTGCTGGCCCGCACCCTGCACGACAAAAACCGTCCATTGCTGCAGATCGCCGACCCCAGGGGCAAGCTGGAAAGCCTGTTTCAGGAACGCGACCCCTTATACCGCGAAGTTGCCGACATCGTCGTCGACACCACGCAGCAGAATGTCAGCCTGTTGGTTGCCCGCCTGATGGAGCAGCTCTCCGGCCTCCCCCCCAAACACCGCCCCGAACAAGGAAGCTGATTGTGATTACCCTCGACCTGATCCTGCCCGACACCCGTTACCCGATTCACATTGGCCGGGACTTGCTGGAACAGGTCGAGTTGCTGCTTCCCCACCTGCCCTTGCCCAAGGTCGCCATCGTCAGCAACGAGACCGTGGCGCCGCTGTATCTCGCCAGGCTGCAACAAGCGCTGGCCCGCCACCGGATCGACTCCTTCAGCGTTGTGCTTCCGGATGGCGAGCAGCACAAGGACTGGAGCACGCTGAACCTGATCTTCGACGCGTTGCTGTCGCGCAACGCCGAGCGCAAGACCACCTTGATCGCGCTGGGCGGCGGCGTCGTCGGCGACATGACCGGCTTCGCCGCCGCCTGCTATCAACGCGGCGCGCCCTTCATCCAGATTCCCACCACTCTGCTGGCGCAAGTCGACTCCTCTGTCGGCGGCAAGACCGCGATCAATCATCCGCAGGGCAAGAACATGATAGGCGCGTTCTACCAGCCCAAAGCGGTGATCGCCGACATGTCGCTGCTGGACACGCTGCCGGAGCGCGAGTTGTCCGCTGGCCTCGCCGAGGTGATCAAGTACGGCCTGCTTGGCGACGCAGTCTTCCTAGGCTGGCTGGAGGAAAACATGCCGCGCCTGCGCGCGCGCGACCCCGATGCGCTGCAGCATGCGGTCAAGCGCAGCTGCGAGATGAAAGCCGACATCGTCGGCCAGGATGAAAAGGAGCAAGGCGTGCGCGCCCTGCTCAACCTGGGCCACACCTTTGGCCACGCCATCGAAGCCGGCCTGGGCTACGGCGCCTGGCTGCATGGCGAAGCCATCGGCGCCGGCATGGTGCTGGCTGCCGCCGCCTCCGCCGAACTGGGCTGGCTATCCTCCTCGGACGTCGAACGCGTGCGCGGCCTGGTGGCCGCCGCCGGCCTCCCGGTCAAAAGCCCGCGAATGCCGCTGGCGCGCTGGCTGGAGTTGATGAGCCACGACAAGAAGGTGGAAGCGGGCACCATCCGATTTGTGCTATTGCAACAACTGGGACGCGCCACTATTCAGGCCGGCCTGCCTTCTGCAATACTCGAGAAAATACTGGACAGAAATAGTTAATGCTCAAACGGCATCGGTACAGATCCGGTAAGGATTTCTACGGATTGCCGCTTGCGCCGCTTCATCAGAATAATGAATCTACCGGAGATGGAGAAGGCCGGCAGGACAGCCCCGCGCAAAGCTTGAAGCCAGAGCGCACAATATCGGGGAGCCGCCGGCGAGGCCAAGTCGTTGCAAAGCGGAAGGGGAGAAGCCACATGGTAGCGTTGAGCGCGTTTGCCGCCAGTTTTGGACTGATGGCGGGATATTACGCCCTGCAATTCTTTTGGAAGAAAATACGTTACACCAAGCCGTGCCAGCGCGGCATCGATCCGGTGGGCGAGGCGGAAGTTTTCCTCGCCTACGGCCGTACCCGCGATGCGGTTCGGGTGCTGAAAGATTCGCTGCGCGACAATCCGGACGATCTGCCGGCCAAAGTCACGTTGTTGCGGGCCTATTCCAGCGAATGCAATCGCGAAGCCTATTGCCTGCTGGCGCGCGATGTTCAGTCGCAAGTGCAAGGCCAGCCGGTTTGGCACACCATTCAGGAAAACGGCCGCCGCTTAGCGCCGCAAGACCCACTGTTTGAAGCCAAGCTCTGAATCACAGTCCACATAACAAATCGGCCAAGGCATCCGCCTTGGCCGATTTGCTTTCACCACCGTAAACGCTCAGCCAGCGGCAGCATCCTCATCCTTGAACTGCAGGCTATGCAGCTTGGCGTAGAGCCCCCCTCGCGCGAGCAACTGCGCGTGCGAGCCTTCTTCGACAATCTCCCCGTGATGCATCACCACAATGCGATCGGCGTTTTCTATCGTGGACAAACGATGGGCGATCACGATGGTTGTGCGATTCTTCATCAGATTTTCCAGAGCGCTCTGCACCAATCTCTCGGATTGAGTATCCAGGGCCGAGGTCGCCTCGTCCAGAATCAACAAGGGGGCGTTTTTCAACAAGGCGCGGGCAATCGCCAAACGCTGGCGCTGCCCGCCGGACAGACGCACGCCGTTTTCACCGATCAGGGTGTCAAAACCGTCCGGCATCGCCTCGATGAACTCCAGCGCATTGGCCGCGCGCGCCGCCTCCACCACCGCTTCGCGACTGTGCGACGCTTCGCCGTAAGCGATATTGGCCGCCACGCTGTCGTTGAACAGCACCACGTCCTGGCTCACCATGGCGATGTGCCGACGCAGATCGCTCAAGGGCATGTCCTGCAAGCGCACATCGTCCAAACGAATCTCGCCGCCGTCCGGATCGTAAAATCGCGGTATCAGGCTGACCAAAGTGGTTTTGCCGCTGCCGGACGAACCCACCAAGGCAATGGTCTCGCCGGGCTGAGCCTGCAGATTAATGTTCCTCAGCACCTGCCGCTCCGCCGCCGGATAGCCGAAGCTCACTCCCGACAGCTGCAACTTGCCGCGGGTGCGCGGCAATGCGGTGCGGCCGTGATCGGGCTCTTCCGGCAAGTCGAGAAAATCGAAGACCGACTCCGCCGCAGCCAAGCCGCGCTGCATGGCCTGGGCAATGCCGGTGATGCGCTTGACCGGCGCGAACAGCAACATCATCGCAGTCAAAAAGGACATGAAATCGCCGGCGGTGAAAGCGCCGCCCTGGGCGCGCAGCGTGGCGAAATACAGGATGGCGGCCAAGGCGCAAGCGATCATCAGCTGAGTAACGCCGGTGTTCGCGGACGTTGCCGCGCTCTGCTTGACCGCGTTACGGCGGATCGCCGCCGCCGCTAGGTGAAAACGTTCGCTCTCGCGCGCTTCGCCGCCATAGACCTTGATCACGCGCTGGCAGTTGATGCCCTCGCCCAATACCTGGGTCAATAAAGCCATATTCTGCTGATTCTCGCGCGATAGATTGCGCAGCCGTTTGCCTACTATCCGCATGCAGAAAGACACCACCGGCAACACTAGCAGACAGATCAGAGTCAGCTGCCAATCGATATACAACAACCAAGCCAGCAGGCTGATCGCGGTGACCCCGTCCTTGACCGTAACCGTAATCACGCTGAAGCCGGCCTCGGTCACCTGATTGACGTCGTAGGAGATCCTCGACACCAGTCTGCCCGACTGATTGTCGGCATAGTACTGCACCGGCAGACGCAGCATCTTGGCGAACATCTGTTCGCGCAGCGTCTGCACCAGGTGCCCGGTCAACCAGCTGGAAGTGTATTCATTGATGAAGCTGGTAACGCCACGCACCGCGAACACCCCGATGATGGCCAAGGGCACCCAGGTGATCGCATGCGGATCACGGTTGACGAAACCGTTGTCGATCAAGGGCTTCATCAAGCGGGCAAACGCCGGCTCGGTCAAGGCCGCCACCGTCATCGACACCAGCGAGATCAGAAAGACCTTCCAGTAGCGGCTCAAATACCCCAGCAAACGGCGATAAATCGCCCAATTGCTTTGCAAAGAATTCTTCATTCGTTCCTATCGTTCGACACCCGCACCCACGGGGCGGTGATCAGTCAAAGCATCACATCCCCGGCGCGCTCATGCCGCTGAGTTCCAGGATGCGCCGCAGGTTTTGTTCCGGCGCAAAGCGCGAACGCACATCGGCGCGTCCGGCTTGGGCCCAAATTTTCATCATTGCCGGCTGGCTCAGCGCCAGATCAATCGCAGAGGCCCAGGCGGGGGCGTCTCCCGGCGGCGCCAACATGCCGGTCTCGCCATGGCTCATGGTCTCGGGAATGCCTCCGGTGTCGCTGGCGATCACCGGCACGCCCAGGCCCAGCGCCTCGATCTGAGACATGCCCAAGGGCTCGTAGCTGGACGGCATCAACACCAGATCGGCGCGTGCCAGCAGGGCGGCCACCGGACTTACCACGCCGGCGAGCAACACCCTATCCTGCAAACCCAAGCTGCGCGCCAGCTCCGTGATCGCCTGCTGCTCTGGCCCTTCTCCCGCAATCAAATAACGCGCGTCCGGCCACTTGTCACGCAGCAAATCCAAGGCGGCCAACACCGTCCTATGCCCTTTTTCCCCGCGCAGCATCGCCGCTTGCACCAGCAAAGGACCGGAAGAACGGGACAGCCACTGCTCCAGCTCTGCCGGCAAAGGCAACGAGGCCGCTTGATCCAAAACGTTGAAATCGATGCCGGGATAGACCACGTGCAGCTTTTCGGGAAGGATCGCCGGATTCTCCAGCAAACAACGCTTGAGATAAGCGCTGGGCAACATGGTTGCGTCCATCAGCTGGTTATAGCTCCAAGCCGAAGCCTGGCCGGGTTGATAAGTGCGCGAGCGAAGCAGGAAAGGCCTGCGGCGCCCCATCAGCCGGGCGGCGATAGCCAGATTATTACTGTCGTGGCCGCTATGGCAGATGGCCAGCCGCGGACAATGACGGCGCATCCAAGCGCTCAAGGCCAAGATCGAAGGCATATGCAGGCTGTTGCGAAAACGCAGCGGCAACACCTCCAACCCACGTTGACGCGCGACCTCCATCACCCGCGTCTGCGGTCGGCAGGCCAGCACCGAGCGAAAGCCGCGCTCCCTCAGCAGGCGCATCTGCTGCATCAGTTGCAGTTCCTGCCCGCCAACATTGGGCGAGGACTCGGTGAACAGCACCCAATCACGCATGCGCGGCGTCTTTCTCACGCTGTCTCAGCTCCGCCAACAAGGCGGCGGCGGTGAACAGGAAGATATGCAGCATATGATCCTTGTTCACGCTTTCCAGCAACATGCGCCCAAGAAAACCGCAAGTCACCAGCATCAACACCAGCCCCAGCGTATCGCGCCGAAGACGGAAAGCCCGATACCCGGTCCAGATCAGCACGCCGCAAAACGCCAGCCATAGCGCGATACCCACCACGCCCAAGCCCACGCCCAGATCGATGAAACCGCTGTGACTGTGACCAACCTGATTGGGATGACCCGTCGCCGTTAACGCATTAGTGAAGGCATTGCGGCTATAGCCATAGCCGATCGGTTTGGCCGCAATGAGGTCAAGACCGCTATGAATCCAGGCTACTCGCTCATAAGCCGAGCCATCCACAATCATACCATTGGACAACTTGGGTAGCGGCGCTACACGCAGCCAAGCTTTGGTGTCTGCATAATGCCAACCCGCGGTCGCCGACTCAAAAAATATTTGATTTCGACTGTCTTGCTTGATCGCATATGCGGCAAGGCTTCCCAAGGCAGCCAAGACCAGGCTGGCAATAAGCAGGGTTTTGCCCCACCCAATTTTCACGCCTTCAAACACTGAATAAACCAGCAGCATGGACAGCATCAGATAAATGATACCAATCATGCCGTTGCGCGCGCCCGCTTTGAGGCTGACAAACAGAATCAAAGCCGCGGCCAAGCACAGCGCCCAGCGAGGAAAGAATGTGAGCGGCTGGGCCCCGCGTTTCCCAAAACAAAACGCGGCCACAATGAAGGCCAGCACAAAATTCATGAAGAAGGTGAACTCCAGCTTGGTGGCTGTGGTGAACACCTCATTGAATGGCCACAAGCCCTTAGTCAGATAGACATAAGCGCCACGGGTAAACTCGGCCAAGGCCAATACGCAGCCGGCGACGATGACCAAGTCCGAAATCGTCCAGCGCCGAGGCGTGTGGAACAAAGCCAGGCCAGCCACAAACCACAAGCCGCCGATCAATAGCTGGCTGCGGAATTCGCTGGCGGAGGCTTCCGGCCACATTGAAAGCAATAGGGTATGAAACAACGCGAATAGCAAAAACGCGCCTATGGCAACAACAGGCCCTCGCTGCTCGCGCCAACAGCTTTTGAGTTCGGCATGGTTTTTCGCCACCAGGATCAGCATCACCAGCAAAATCACATAGCGCAACGCAATCGTGTGGGACACATTCGCCAAGGTCAAAAACGCCAAGGACAGACCGATGGCCAAGCGGCCATGCCAGCGCGGCTCACAACCCAGATGATTATTCATGCAGAAGTTTTTCCAAAGTCTTGGCCACTTGCCCGACAGGTATCGCAGCCATACACTGCGCCTGGCGGCATTCGCCGGCCTGATTTCCAAATTTTCTAAAACAACGCAGAGCCCAATCCACGTCGCGATAATGCACGCTGCGCTGATTGCGGCAAGGAAACCATGCAGGGCCGACGCCAACACAGGTAAAGCCGGCGAAAAACCGGCTCGCGCCAAACAAGGTTTCGCTGCCCGGTCCAAACAGCATCAGTAAGGGCGTGCCCGCCACTTTGGCCAGATGCGCAATGCCAGTGTCCGGGCATACGCAGGCTTTGGCACGACCCAAAACATCACGCAATTGCGCCAGGCTCAGCGTGCCTGCCATAACAAGGTCATCCGGCCCCACTTCTATGGCCGACAGCAAATGCTGTTCCCCTGGCCCGCATGACCACACTACCACGCACCGGCAAGCCCGGACAGCCGCGGCGACCCGGTTCCAACTGGATGCCGGCCAGAAGCGGGTTGCCGAACTCGCGCCAACATGCAGCACGACGAAACGGGCTGGCAAGGACGGCAGGCTCTCTGCCGATGTCGGCCAATCCTGTAAACGAAACGGCCTGGGTTCGGGTCCGTCGATCAAGTGCGCGGCGGTATCGGTCCAGGCTTCAGGCTCCCCGGCGTACGGCACCGCCTCGTCCAGCAGCCAATTCTTGTAAAACGGCGCTTCCCCTGCAAAGCCCACTATCCAGCGGGCTCCAATCGCGCGCGCCAGAAAACTCAGCCGGTTTTCGCCCATCAGGTAGACGATGTCGAAACGCTCTTCGGCGAACAAACGCCGGATCGAAGTAAAATCGCGCGGCTGCCACGGCAACGGTCGAATCCCATAGGGTCGCGTTCCATACAGCGGCGCTTGTCCCGGCGGGCAGGCCAGCACAATCTCCGCCTTGGGGAAGCGCTCACGCGCTTTGGCCAACAGGCTGGTCGCCATCAAGGCGTCGCCCAGCAGAAACTGATGCAGGATCAATACCCGGCGCGTTCGCTCAGGGTCCGGTTTGCGGCGCAGCCATTGCCAAGGCAGCCGCAACAACAGCGCCGCAAAAATCAGCAAACGCCCTGGGAAACGTCCCGGCCTCATCGCCAGCCCTTCATGCGCAAGCCCCGCGCTTGCCGTCGCCGGACGACAGATTCCGGTACAAGACCAACATCTGCGCCACCATATTGCTCTCGCTCAAGCCCGCCACCCGTGCGCGCGCAAGCTCCCCGCTACGCGGCCAGTCCGCGCGCGCGGCCAGCCAAGCCGCCACATTGTCTTGCCAGGCGGCCGCATCCCCCGCCTCGGCCAGCCAGCCGGTAACACCCGGCTCCAGCAACTCGGCACCGCCGCAACGCGTGCTGGTCAGCACCGGCAAGCCGCAGGCCATCGCTTCAATTACCACCGAACCAAACGGCTCGTACAGCGTTGGCAGAATAAAACCGTCCGCCAGTCCGTAATGGCTGCGTACATCGCGCTGCGGACCGGTAAAGTGCGTCCGCTCGGATACGCCCAATTGCGTAGCCAGCCGTTGATAGCGCGCCAACTTCTTGTCGCCGCCCACCACCACCAAATGCACGACGGCATGGGGCGCGATGGCGCGCAGCGCCTGCGCCACGCCCTTGCGCTCGAAGCCGGAGCCCACATAGACCAGTACCGGCGCCGTCTGTGGAATGCCGTATCGCTCGCGCAGCGCTTCCCGCTGCTCGCGCGCCGCCGCCGGATTGAAAAAGTCGCTATCCACGCCATTGCGGATCACTGTGCAGCGCCGCGGGTCCACGCCGAAACGGCCCACCACGTCGTCGCGCACCAACTCCGAATTGCAAATCACCGCCCGCAACGCCGGATGCTGGAACATCGCCCGCTCGGTGCACAGCATGAAATGGTGGTAAGGATTACAAAAGGTGCTCAGCCGTCGCCACCAGGGTGCCCCTTCCAGTCGCGCGTCCAGCCAGGCGGCGTGTACGCCGTCGCCCGCGCGAAACACATGGCAGCCGGGAATGCGCTCATGCGATTGCACCAGGTCGGCGCCGGCTTGCCGCCACGCGGCGCGGGCGGCGCGGGCGAAACTCCAGTCGCGCCAAACACTGCCCAGATAGAATGATTTGACCCTCACCGTGTCCACGCCCGGCAGGCTTTCCCAATTGCGGCTGATTAACAACGGGCTGAATTCGCCACCGGCCTGCAATTGCTTGACGATGGCGCTGACAATGCGTTCCGCGCCCCCCGCAGGGTTGTATTTCTGCCGGATAATCGCCAGCCGCTTCATGCGCTCTCCTTCAAGACCGCGTCCACCGCCGCCAGCACTGCGTCCACTTCGATACGCTGCAGACATTCGCTCTGCCAGCCTCCGCCGCAGCCGGCGTTGCCGCAGGGGCGACAGGGCACAGGCTCCGACACCACCCGGTGCGGCACCTGCCACGGGCCCCATTCAACATCCCCCGACGGACCGAACAAGGCGACGCAAGGCGTCTTCATCGCCGAGGCGATATGCATGGGCACCGAATCCACGCCGATATACAAGCGCGCCTGATCTATCGCCGCCGCCAATTCCTTCAGGCTCAACGCGCCGGCCAGGCTGGCCACCGGTCGCTTCAGCCGTGCTTCGATGTCGGCGATCATCGCCATTTCTTCGTCGCCCGGCGCGGCCGACAGCACCAGTTGCTCGCCGCGCGCGCTCAAGGCGTCGATCAGCGCGCTCATCTTTTCCACCGGCCAGCTCTTGAACGACCAGCGGGAGGTCGGGTGGACCAGAATGTACGCGCCCGGCCGCAAACCGCGCTCGGCCAGCTTGGCCGCCAGCGTGGCCTCTGCGTTGTGCCCCGGCACCAGCACCAGCTCACGCTGGCTTTCATTCGGATAAACGCCGATCCGCCTCAAAGCATCCAAATGGATCTCAATGGTGTGGCGGCGGTTGCCCGGCACCTGCAGATAGCGGTGAGTAAAGCTCTTCTTGAAAAAGCGCCCATAAGGGCCCTGCGGCCCCACCGACCAGCGCGGCGCGAGCAAGCGCGCCAGCCAGGCCCCGCGATTATGCTCGGTCAGCGTGATCACCAGATCATAGCCACGGGCTCGCAAACGGCTCAGCAAGCCCAACTCGGCGCGGCACTGGCCCAGCAGCCCAAGTTTTTTCCAGTGGCGGTCTATGGTGTGCAGTTGCGCAATCGCCGGGTGAAGGCTCAGCATTTCCCAGGTGTCATGGTAGACCAGCGCGTCGATCTCCAGATGCGGCGCCTGCTGCTGCAGCGCGGAAAACAGCGGCGAAGTCAGCAGCACGTCGCCATGGTGACGCAGCTTGATGACCAGCACCCGCCGCACGGCGTTCAGGTCGATGGGATCGTTCAGCATAAGAAAGGAAAAAGCCGGATCAGGCGCCCGGCTCGGCATTCAGTTGTTGCAAAAGATCGGCGATTTTATCAGGGTCTTCGGTTCTAAGCATGCGCGCCGCAATCGGCGCGATCTGATCCAGGTGAGTATTGAGCACCTGTTGCTTGACCGCCAGCAGGTTGGCCGGATGCATGGAGAACTTGCGCAGGCCCATGCCCAGCAGCAAACGCGTCAGTCTGGCGTCGCCAGCCATCTCGCCGCACACCGACACCGGGACGCCTCCCTTGATGCCGGCCTTGATGGTGTGCAGGATCAGCTTCAACACCGCCGGATGGATAGGATCGTACAGATGACTGACCGAATCGTCGTTGCGGTCGATCGCCAGCGTGTACTGGATCAAATCGTTGGTGCCCACCGACAGGAAGTCGATATGTTTGAGAAAACTGCCCACCACCAGCGCCGCCGACGGAATTTCAATCATCGCGCCCACTTCGATCTCTTCCGAATAGGCGATCTTCTCCTCGCGCAACTCCTGCTTGGCGTATTCAAACTGCGCCAACGCCTGTTTCAACTCCGGCAGCGAATTCACCATCGGAAACAAGACCTTGATCTTGCCGTGCACCGAGGCGCGCAGTAGCGCCCGCAATTGCGCGCGGAACATCAGCGGCTCGGCCAGGCACAGTCGAATGCCGGTCAGGCCCAGCGCCGGATTGTCCGCCACCGCGTGGTTCAGCCATTTCGGGTTCTTGTCCGCGCCTAAATCCATGGTGCGGATGGTCACCGGCAAACCCTTCATGGTTTCCGCCACATGCCGGTAAGCCTCGTACTGCTCATCCTCGTCCGGCAAAGTGTCGCGGCCCAGAAACAGGAATTCGCTGCGGAACAGGCCCACGCCCACCGCGCCGGACTTGCGCACGTCTTCCACGTCCTGCGGCAACTCGATATTGGCCAGCAGTTCGATCGCGGTGCCGTCCTGGGTCTTGGCGTTGGACTTGCGGATAGACGACAGCTTGCGCCGGGCGTCGCGCCAGGCGCGCAGCCGGCGGCGGTACTCAGCCAGCACCAAATCGTCAGGATTGATGATCACCACGCCTTGCAGGCCGTCGACGATGATCAACTCGTCTTCACGGATCAGTTCGCGCGAGTGATGCAAGGCGATCACCGACGGCAGATCCAGGCTGCGCCCCAAAATCGCGGTATGCGAAGTGGCCCCGCCGACATCGGTGACGAAGGCGGCGAAGTTGGAGTCCTTGAAATAGACCATATCGGCCGGCGACAGATCATGCGCTACCAGAATGTGGTCGTCGACCAGGTCTTCCGGCGCCGGCAGTTGCGGCACGTCGCCGTCCAGGTTCTTGAAGATGCGCTCCACCACTTGCAGCACATCGTTCTTGCGTTCGCGCAGATAATCTTCCTCGATCGCGTCGAACTGCTCGACCAAGGACTCGCATTGCAGCTTCAACGCCCACTCGGCGTTGCAGCGCTGTTTTTCGATGATTTCGCGCGGCTCGCGCGAGATGGTGACGTCGCCCAACAGCATGATGTGCAAAGACAGGAAAGCGCCCAGCTCCGCGGGCGCGTTCTCCGGAATGCTGCCCCACAGCATTTCCAGCTCTTTGCGGGTGTCGCGGATGGCTTCGTCAAAGCGCGCCAACTCCGCCGGGACTTCCTCGTCTTCCAGCAGATAGTGCGCGACATCGTCCATGCTGCGCGAAATCAAATGGGCGCGGCCAATGGCAATGCCGCCGCCTATGGCCACCCCGTGCAGGATGATGCTCATCGTCCCGTCCTTAGGCTCCGGCTTATTCGGCTTCGTCGAATCGGTTGTTGATCAGGGCCACCAGGGCGTCCAACGCCACTTGCTCATCCTCCCCGCTCACCTCCAACTCCACGGTCGCCCCCTTGGCCGCCGCCAGCATCATCACGCCCATGATGCTCTTGCCGTTGACCCGGCGATTGTTGCGCGCGATGAAGATATCGCTTTTGTAGCGGCTGGCCAGCTGAGTGAACTTGCTGGAGGCGCGGGCATGCAGGCCGAGCTTGTTGATGATTTCTACTTCAATTCGCAGCATTGCCTTCCCCCGGAATAATATACAGCACACCCTCCAGGCCGCCGGTGATCGCCTTGCTCACGACGATTTCCAACGGCTGGCTGCTATAGCACAAGGCTCGGACCACCATGGGCAGACTCGCCCCGGCCACCGCCTCCACCCGCCCCGGGCGGATCAGCCGGCTGGCGATATTGGACGGCGTGCCGCCATACATATCGGTCAGGATCACCACCCCGTCGCCCGCGTCCAGCCTGTCCACCAACAACTGGGCTTCGGCTTGCTTGCTTTCCGGGTCATCGGTCTTGTCGACCGCCATCAATGCCAGATTTTCCGGCTCTCGGCCCAGGATATGCCTGGCGCAATCCGCCAGACTGCGTCCCAAGTCGCCATGCGCGATTATCAATACACCTACCATGCCTGATTCTTCATGTTGGCAGCGTCGGCGGCGCGGAGCCGGGACACTGAAGCAAAAAGGTTGATCAACACGTCAGTCCGCCATTGTATCAGCAGTATTCCCCAAGGGCCTGCCGACATCTCATTTCCCTGGGGCCTTCCGCCTTGTATAGCGCGCTTTTCTCGGCCAGCGCAACGGTAAAACATACGTCAACAGACTCGGGTCCGGTACCAGCCCAGTTTGTCCGCCAACCCCACCACCTCGCCGACAATGATCAAGGCGGGCGAGGCGATATGATGCTTGGACATCAGTTCCGGCAGATCCCCCAGCGTGCCCGCCACCGTTCTCTGCCGCTCAGTGGTCGCCCACTCCACCGCTGCGGCCGGCGTCGTAGCCGGCTTGCCATGCTTGATGAAAGCGAGGCACAACTCCTGAGCAGTGGACACCCCCATGTAGACTACTACGGTCTGAGCCGGCCGCGTCAACGCGGGCCAGTCAAGGTGAATGCTGCCGTCCTGCTTGTGGCCGGTAACGAAGGTCACCGACTGCGCGTAATCTCGATGGGTCAGCGGTATGCCCGCATACGCCGCCGCGCCGCTGGCGGAAGTGATGCCGGGCACGACCTCGAAAGCGATGCCATGCGCCGCCAGCGTCTCGATCTCCTCGCCGCCGCGACCGAAGGTGAACGGATCTCCGCCCTTGAGCCGTAATACCCGTTTGCCTTGTTGCGCCAGTTCCACCATCAATAAGTTGATGTCGCCTTGCGGCAGCGTATGGTTGGCTCTGGCCTTCCCCACGTAAATGCGCTCGGCGTCGCGTCGCACCAACTCCAGCAGCTCCGGCGCCACCAGATTGTCGTGCAAGACCACATCGGCCTGCTGCATCAGCCGCAGAGCCCGAAAAGTCAGCAAATCCGGATTGCCCGGCCCCGCCCCCACCAGATAGACGGCGCCCTGCGCAGTCTGCGCGCCGGCGTCCTCCAGCCTTCGCTCCATCGCCTGCACAGCGGCGGCCTCGTCGCCGTTGATCACCGCTTCGGCCAACGGCCCCTCCAGCACCGACTCCCAGAAAGCCCGACGGCGCTCAACATCGGGAATGCCGGCTTTGACCCGATCGCGGAAACCGGCGGCAAAACGCGCCAATCGCCCAAACCCGCTGGGAATCAGGCTTTCCAGCCGGCCGCGGATCAACCTCGCCAACACCGGCACCCCGCCTCCGGTTGACACGGCTATCACTAAGGGCGAACGATCCACAATGGCCGGGGTGATGTAGCTGGACAGTTCAGGGTCGTCCACCACATTGACGGGAATATTCAAGGCCAGACAGGACAGGGAAACTTGGCGGTTGACTTCGCGCTCGTTGGTGGCAGCCACCACCAGACGCCGGCCGCTCAGTTGGGCCGGCTCGAAACAGGCGCGCAAATGGGTCAGTTGGCCCTGCCTCGCCATCTCGGCCAACTCAGGCGTCAACTCCGGCGCCGCCACCGTCAGTTCCGCGCCGGCGGACAGCAAAAGCCGCGCCTTGCGCAGCGCCACCTCGCCGCCGCCCACCAGCAAACAAGACGCGCCTTGCAATTTAAGGAAGATCGGGAAGTAATCCATTTGGCCAGCTCCGCAACAATGTTTGCAGCATACTGCATTTGTTGCATAAAAACGACGCTGGGGAATGCTATCAATATTACGAAAAGCGCCCAGCTTGGCGCCTGGTGCCATCATTGCAGCTTTGCGCGCCGCCGCGCCTTCGGAGAACCGCTTGAACCCAGCCTTACGCCGCCGGGCCAGTCCGCGCCGTCGACTGTTCGCCGCCGCGGGCTCGCTGTGCCTGTTCGGGGCCGACTACGCGCAAGCCGCGACGCCCGACTGGCTCGCCGGCTGGCCGTTGTTCGTCCCCTTGTTGGCGCTGCTGGGCCTGCCGCCATGGCGACGCCGGCGGCAGCTGGCCACGCTCAGCCGCCAGGTCCGGGAGAGCCAACAGCCGCTCGTGCTGGCCGACGCCGCCGGCCGTCTTCTCGCCGTCTCCGACTACGCGCCGGCGCCCTCGCGCCAAGACGGCGTGCTGACCAGTTACGGTTTCAGCCGGCACGACCTCGCGCTGCTGCTGGACCCGGCCCACCCCGGCCATCGCGACGGCCTGCTAGCGGCCCATGCCGATTTACTGGCCTTTCCCCTGCCCTGCCCGCTCCCCGACCATCTTTTGTTGCGCTTGCAAACACCATCCCTCGTCCACGGCCCCGGCGGCGATCTGAGCGGCTGGCGCCAGGCCCTCCAGGACGCGCGGCTGGGTTTGCTCGAGTTCGACCTGGCCGGCCAAGCAGTGCGCGGCGCGCCTCAAACGCTGCACGCCCTGTTAGGCCTGCCGGCGGACGCTGAGCGAATGGCTTTTTCCCGCTGGCTGGAGCTGCTTCATCCCGAGGACCGCTCGCTGTTCACCGCCTTGCTCAGCCACCCGGAGCAAAGACAAGAAAGCGCCTGCGGCATGGAGTTCCGCGTGCGTCACGCCCACGGTCATTGGGAATGGCTGGAGCAACGCACCCAGTTTCACAAGGACGAAGTGGGCCGCATCAGCCATATCCACGCGCTGTGCCAGATCGTCACCGCGCGCAAGCTGGCCGAGTCCGCGATGCTGCGGCGCGAACAGGAGTTCCGCACTCTGGTGGAGAACTCGGAAGACGTCATTGCCCGCTACGATCTCAACCTGCGCTGCCAATTCATCAACCGCAGCGTCAGCCGCTACTCAACGCTGGCGCGCGAAGAGCACCTTGGCCGCAGCGTCCATGACAAAGCCTGGCCCGAAGCTGCGCGCGCGCGTTTTGCAGAGGAGTGCGAGCGGCTTATCGCCGGCGGCGAGGCCCGCCGCTTCGAACTGGAGCTGAGCATGGGCACCCGGCGCTTTATTTTCGAGGTGAGGCTGTTCCCCGAATTCGGGCTGGGCGGCGAGCTGCGCAGCATTCTGGCGGTGGAGCGCGAAATCACCCACAGTCGCCAGAGCGAACGTCTGCTGGCAGAAGAAAACGCGGTGATGGAGATGATTGCCGGCAATGCGCCGTTGCAAGACACGCTTAACCAGATCTGTCGAATGATGGAGTCGCAACTGAACCGTGGCGTCTGTTCCATCATGCTGCTGGACGCCAGCGGAGAAACCTTGGGGCTGGCGGCCGGCCAAAGCCTGCCTCCGAGCTACCGCAAACTGCTGGCACAAGTGCCGGTGGGCCCGGAGGCAGGCTCCTGCGGCACCGCCGTCCACCGTAAAAGCCTGGTCATCGTCGACGACATTGCCAATAGCCCGCTTTGGGCCAGCTACCGCGAACTAGTGGCGCCCTTTGGCCTGAGCGCCTGCTGGTCCACGCCCATATTCTCCAGCGACCGCCGACTGCTCGGCGCTTTCGCCATCTATCACCCGGATCCGCGCCAACCCGAGCCGGAAGAGTTGCAGTTGGCTCAACGCAGCACCCACCTGATCGCCATCGCGCTGCAACGCGACGCTCACGAAAAGAAACTCTATCAGCTTGCCACCCTGGATGAACTGACCGGCCTGTGCAACCGCCGCCAGTTCATCGCGCTGTCCAGCCGCGAAATCGAACGCAACCGGCGTTATCAATTGTCCTTGACCGTGCTGATGATGGATTTGGATCACTTCAAGAACATCAACGACCGTCATGGCCACGCCAAGGGCGACGAAGTCATCGTCCACTTCGCGCAAAGCTGCCGCAACGTGCTCCGCAGCACCGATATTTGCGGCCGCCTGGGCGGCGAGGAGTTCGCCGCGGTGCTGCCGGACACGCGGATGGAAGACGCGCTGCTGGCGGCGGAGCGCCTGCGCCGCGTCGTCGCGGAAGCCCGTTTGCCGGACGGCGAGGCGGGCACTCTGCAATACACGGTCAGCATAGGCGTCGCCGTGCTGCGCACCGACGAGACTGAAATCGACGAAGTGCTGGGCCGGGCGGACAAACAGCTGTACCAGGCCAAACACAATGGCCGCAACTGCATCAGCGGCGAGGAATTGCTGCTATTGCGCTAAAATGCCGGCCTGAATCTTTTTCCAAGATGTCCACCGTGAGCGCCTGGCAAACCGACTATCTCTCCCACCCTCTATATCGGCCCGTACGCGACGCCGCCGAGCTGATCGCTCCCGCCTCCTGGCCGGAGCAAGAGGACTACGACCTGCTGCTGCGGCGCTACCGGCAACAACGCCCGAACGCGCTGCCACCGGCACTGCGCTTTGCCTGCGATCTGGAGCCGGAAGCCTATTACGAGATGCACATCGGCCACACCGGAGAGATCCCCACCCGCAGCGGCAACTGGCACGATTGGTTCAACGCCTTGGCCTGGCTGGCTTGGCCGCGGAGCAAACAGGCGCTGAACCGCCGCCACCTGCGCGCCCTCGCCCGCGGAGAGACCAAGCGCGGCCCGCTGCGCGACGCGGCCACGCTGTTGGACGAATGCGGCGTCATCGTCGCCGTCGCCGACCCGGCTTTCAGCCGGATGCTGGACGATATGGAATGGCAGCGTCTGTTTCTGGAACATCGCCAAGATTGGGACCGTCGCATCGGCGTTCACGCCATCGGCCACGCGCTGTTCGAAGTCGGCCTGCGGCCGCATATCGGCTGGTGCGGCAAGGCGCTGCCGCTGGCGGTGCCGGAAGCCTTCTTCCACTGGGACGAAGCTCGCCGGCGGGACCATCTGGACACGGAGTTGGCGCGACACCTGGACGACGACGACTTCATGCCGACCCCGCGCTCGCTGTGGCCGCTGCCGCTGCTAGGCATTCCCGGCTGGTGGCCGGACAATGAAGATCCGGCCTTCTACGCCAACCGCGATTATTTCCGGCCAACGCGGCGGGCGAAATCTTCCAGCGTCACGGACTGAAGCTCGGCCGTCATCGGCCCCAACAGGGTTTCCACGCCGGCGCCGACATCGTCGTCGCGGTAGTTGTCGCTGCGATAAACGAACAATTCGAACAGCTCCACCATGCAGATGGCCGACAACTTCTTGCCCAGCACCCAGCCGTCGCGCTGGCTTTTCTGAACAAAACCGCGGGAGCTCAACATGTCCAGCACCCAGCCCAGCTCGTCGTAGCCCACCTTCACCTGGCTGCGCAACTGCACCGGGCTCAGCAGTTCGCCTCGGTTCTGCGCCTCATCCAGCAGCAGCAACACCTCCACCGCATCGAGAAAACGCCGCCTAGGCTCGAAGCGACGCCGCCATGCGTCGCCCTCCCAATAAGACAACGATGCCGTGAACACCGCGCCGCTGAGTACCACCATCCACAGGCAATACACCCACAACAGGAAAATCGGGATGCTGGCGAAGGCCCCGTACACCAATTGGTAATTGGCGACCTGACCGATGTAGAAGCCGAACAAGGCGCGCGTGGCCTCCAGCAAGATCGCAGTCAGCAAGGCGCCCACGCTGGCGTGCTTGATCGGCACAAAACGGTTGGGCACGATGCGGTACAACAGCGACAGCACCAGGGCAGTCAGCAAGATGGACCCACCGGCTTCCACCATATTGGCCAATACCGGCAGCGCGTGATCGAACTTGCTGACCTTGAACAGGCTGCGCCAAGCCAGCAGGCTGCCGCCCAGCACCAGCGGCCCCAGCGTCAGCACCGTCCAGTACACCATGCTCTGCTGCAATAACGGCCGCCCGCGGCGCACGCCCCAGATGGCGTTGAAAGTACGGTCTATGGTGGACATCAGCATCAGCGCGGTCACGCCCAGCATCACAATGCCGGCGGCGGTCAACTTCTCCGCGTTGTCGGCGAACTGGCGCATATAGACGGTAATCACCTTGCCGGCGAACTCCGGAACCAGCGTGGACAACAGCATGATCTTGAAACGGGTGCTCAGATCCGAGAATACCGGAAACGCGGAAATCACCGTCAAGGCGATGGTGAACAAGGGTACCAGCGCCAACAGCGTGGTGAAGGTCAGGCTGCCGGACACTTGCGCGACGCGATGACTGCCCATGCGCCGGGCAAGAAAGCGCGCAAAGCCCAGATACGGTTCGATTCGACTCATTTGCATCTCGGCAAAATAATGGCAAAGCGCGGATCAGGCAAGCCGCACAGAGTTGCTTTATCATGCATCCGCTTGCGCGGCGGCGCGCGACCTATCGTTTTTGATCTCATAAAGAAGGCCCCAAACCCATGCAAGACCTCTTGGTGCTCTACTACAGCCAGCACGGCGCCACCCGCGAACTGGCCCGGCTGATCGCCCGCGGCATTGAAAGCGTGCCCGGCTGCCAGGCCCGGCTGCGCACCGTGCCCAAGGTGTCCGCGGTCTGCGAAGCCACCGAGGCCGCCGTCCCCGAGGCCGGCGCGCCCTATGTCGAGGCCGCGGATCTCGTCGAATGCATCGGCCTGGCGCTGGGCAGCCCCACCCGCTTCGGCAATATGGCCGCGGCGGTGAAATATTTTCTGGACGGCACCAGCCCGGAATGGATGCAAGGCGCGCTGGCCGGCAAACCCGCCTGCGTGTTCACCAGCAGCGCCTCGCTGCACGGTGGGCAGGAATCCACCCTGTTGACCATGATGGTGCCCTTGCTGCACCACGGCATGCTGATGGTGGGCCTGCCCTACACGGAAACCGCGCTGACCCGCACGAGCACCGGCGGCACGCCTTATGGCGTCAGCCATGTCTCAGGCGTGCGCAACGAACAAGCCATCAGCGACGACGAGAAACAGCTGGCGCTGGCGCAGGGGCGCCGGCTGGCTGAGATTGCGCTGAGGCTGGCCGCCCCGTTCTAAAGCTGCTGCGCATCGAAGAAAGCGCTCGGCGACGCGCCCAATTCGCGCTTGAACATCGTCGAGAAAGCGCTGGGGCTGGTATAACCCAGATCCAGCGCCACCTCCAACACGCTGGCGCCACGCGCCAGACGCTCCAAAGCCGCAATCAACCGCGCTTGTCGCCGCCACTGCCCGAAACTCAGCCCGGTCTCGCGCTGGAAGCGGCGCTGCAATGTGCGCGGGTCCATCGCCGCCTGCGCCGCCCACTCGGCTACGCCGCGCGCGTCGCCGGGGTGGCTGAGCAACTGCCTACACAATTGGTCCAGCGCCGCCGACGCCGGCTGCGGCAAGGACAAAGCCAAGCTCGGCAGGCTGCGGATCTCGTCCAGAATCAAACGCATCACTCGTTCCGCCCGGCTATCCGGCGGGTAAGGCACCGCAATGCCGGTTGCGGCCTGAATCAGCTCGCGCAACAAGGGCGACACCGCCAGCACGCAGCACTCTTCGGGCAAGCCGGTCAAGGCGTCGCCGCGCACATACACCGTGCGCATCCGCACCCTGCTCAGCATATTCACCTGATGCCAAGTGGCGATGGGCAGCCAGATGCCGCGCGTCGGCGGCACGATCCATCGGCCCTGATCGGTGGTCACCATCATCACGCCTTCCACTGCGTACAGCAGTTGTGCCGTGGGGTGGGCGTGGCGCGGCGAGACTCCGCCGGCAGCGTAGTCACGCGCCTTGCCCACCACCGGGGCCGCGCCGCCGTCATAGTCATGCAAATGGTCGAAGTCCGCCACAATGCCTCTTTTGCAAAGATAACTGCCTTATTTTGGCAGGACGGACGCCATTTTGCTCGCTAGTATGACATTCACCCACTAGCTGAATGATTCTCAAGCCCATGACCACCGCCACCGCCGCCACGCCCGATCAAGACAGCACTCGCTTCCGTGTGCTGGGCGCCATCAGTTTCTCCCATTTTCTCAACGACATGCTGCAATCGCTGCTGCTGGCGATCTATCCGCTACTTAAAGGCAACTACCAGCTCAGCTTCGCCGAAATCGGCCTGATGACCTTGACCTACCAATGCACCGCCTCGCTGTTGCAGCCGCTGGTGGGGCTCTACACCGACAAGAAACCGATGCCGTACTCGCTGGTGCTGGGCATGGGAGCCACCCTGTGCGGCCTGTTATTACTGTCCAGCGCCGGCAGCTTCCCCCTGCTGTTGTTGGCCGCGGCGCTGGTGGGCACAGGCTCCTCGGTATTTCATCCGGAATCGTCGCGGGTGGCCCGCATGGCCTCCGGCGGCCGTCCTGGTCTGGCCCAATCCATTTTTCAGGTGGGAGGCAACGCCGGCAGCGCCAGCGGGCCGCTTCTGGCGGCGCTGATCGTCATCCCCTTGGGGCAGGGCAGCATCGCCTGGTTCGGCCTGGCCGCCTTGTTGGCGATGGCGGTATTGTTCAAGATCGGCCAGTGGTACAGCCATCAGCAGCGCAAGGCCAAAACCGCCGCCATCGCAACGCCGCCCCAGTTGTCGCCGGCGCGAGTGAAGCTGACGCTGTTCGCCCTGCTGGTGCTGCTGTTCTCCAAATACTTCTACACCGCCAGCATCACCAGCTACTTTACCTTCTATTTAATCAAGCACTTCGGCTTGGGCGTGCAGGCCGCGCAGCTCCATCTGTTCTTGTTTCTGTTAGCGGTCGCGCTGGGCACCATCTTCGGCGGGCCGATCGGCGACGCCATCGGCCGCAAGCGGGTGATCTGGTTCTCCATCCTCGGCATCGCGCCGCTGACCTTGCTACTGCCCTACGTCAATCTGTTCTGGACCAGCGTGCTGTCGCTGGGCATCGGCTTCGTGCTGGCCTCGGCCTTCCCCGCCATCATCATTTACGCGCAGGAGCTGTTGCCGGGCCGGGTGGGCATGGTGTCAGGCATGTTCTACGGCTTCGCCTTCGGCATCGGCGGCATCGGCGCCGCGGTGCTGGGCCAACTGGCCGACAGCCACGGCATCGAATTCGTCTATCAGCTATGCGCCTTCCTGCCGCTGCTGGGCTTGGTGGCCGCACTGCTGCCGGATCTGCGCGGCGACAAGGTTTGACACTGGCGCCGCCCTGCCCGGATACTTCGGCCATTCAATTTTTCCAACGCGCCTGCGGTGCCGTCTGAGAACGTGTTTACGATCTCGCGAGCTAAGGCGAGACAAGGCGAAAACGGCTGAGAAAGCGGAGTGTACACACGGTACATGAGCATTTCGAAGGTGTTTTCAACGCCGTATCGCCGACGCGCAGTAGATCGTAAGCAGGTTCTGAGCGCTCTGCGCTCGGCGGCTTACCGGGCGCGTTGCCCATTCGGACAGAAAATCATGTGTGGAATCGCCGGTTTCTTCTCTCAACGCCCCGCCGCCACGGCCACCGCCCAGGCCATGTTGACGGAGCTGGGCCGGCGCGGACCCGACGCGACCAATCAATTATGGCTGAACGCCGACTGGCAAACGGCGACAGACGGGGACATCCACAACGCGCTGCTGCACGCGCGCTTGTCCATCATCGACCCGCGCCCCATCGCCAACCAGCCGATGGCCAGCGAGGATGCTCAGGTCTGGATCTGCTATAACGGCGAAGTCTATGACTGGGCCGCCGACAAGGCCGAACTGGAAGCCGCCGGCGCGCGCTTCACCACGCACTCCGACACCGAGTTCATCCTGCGCGGCTACCAGGCCTGGGGCATTGAAACCCTGCTGCAACGGCTGCGCGGCATGTTCGCCTTCGCCATCCTGGATTTGAAACAGCGCAAAGTGCATCTGGCGCGCGACCGGATGGGCGAGAAACCGCTGGTCTATTCGCTGCTGGACGGAAACTTCGCCTTCGGCTCGCTGGTGCGCTCGGTGCTGCCCTTCCTGCCGCCCCAACGGCGCGACTTTTCCGCCGACGCCATCGACGCCTATCTGGCGCACCGCTACATCCCGGCGCCCGCCACCTTGTTCAGCCACATACAGCGCCTGGAAAACGGCCACCGGCTGGAGTTTGACCTGGACACCCGCTCCCTGCGCAAACTGCGCTACTGGCAGCCAGCCAAGGACGGCGGCGACTGGCTTCAAGAGCTGGACAGCGCTGTGGCGATGCGCACCGTCGCCGACCGCCCGCTGGGCGTGCTGCTGTCAGGCGGCATAGACTCCACCGTGATCGCCAGCCGGCTGGCCTTGCAACAGTTGACGCAATTCAGCAGCTTCACCGCCGCCTTCCCTGGATCCAAGCTGGACGAGGCCGCCGACGCCGCCGATTCCGCGCAAAGAATGGGGCTGGCCAATCTGGCGGTGCAGATGCCGGAGAATCTGGCGGCCGATTTCGAACGCATCGTCGCCGACCTCGACCAGCCTTTCGCCGATCCGTCCAGCTTCCCCACGTGGTACCTGGCGCGCGAAGTCAGCCGCCACGTCAAAGTGGTGCTCTTGGGCGACGGCGGCGATGAGCTGCTGGCTGGCTACAAGCGCGTCAACAAGCATCTGCGCACTCGCTGGCGCAGCCTGATCAAGCTGCCGCTGACGATCCAGCCCTCGCTGGACGGCAAGGGCGCCGACAAACTCGCCACCGAGTTGGCGATGAGTTGGCAAGACGCCTATTCGCTGCGCTTTTCCGGCTTCACCCCCGGCCAACGCCTGTTCCTGCAAGGCAACCGGCCGCTCTCGCGACTCTGCCACTGGCGCGCGCCGGACGATATTGGTCCGCCGCCGGCCAATGCGCCGGCCGGTCTGCATCATTTGCTGGCCATAGACTTCGCCAATTATCTACCGGACTACATCCTGCAAAAGTCCGACCTGTGCACCATGGCCCACGGCCTGGAGGGCCGCGCCCCGCTGGTGGACCACCGCTTCTATCAGACTTTGCTGGCGGTGGACGGCAAACAGCGTTTCACCCAGCCTGCCAAGCTGATCTTCCGCCGCGCCGTTCACCCGGCGCTGCCTGCGGACTTCTTCCAGCGCAAGAAACGCGGCTTCAACCCGCCGCTGTCCGGCTGGCTGAAAACCAGCCTGGCTCCGCGCATGGATGGTCTGGGCGAACGTCTGGCGCGGCTCAGCAGCGGCCAGTTCGACGCCGCAGCGGTGGACGCCTTCGCCGCCGCCTACCGAAACGGGGCCGAGCATCTGGCCGAGCAGATGCTGCAGTTGCTGATTTTGGACGAAAGCCTGAGGCAGCTAAGCTTGCTGGCGGCCCAAAACGACTAATCCGTCCAAAGACGGGCGAACAAGCGCTAGGCAAGAAGCAGCCAGCAGGGAAAGCAATATGCGCAAACGACGCATAAGCATTGCGAAGCTGGCTTCCAAGGTCTTTTCAATCTAGCGCGCCAACGCGGCGCATGCCATTCCTATGGCCAGCGCCGCCCGGCGTCGCATCTGCTACATTCGACAACACATTTTCGTTTGAAAACGATAATGATTAGCATTAGTATTTTTAGGCAGGCCAAGCAAACCAAGAATAAAGCGCCTATCCGCCCGGCCGGCGTCCTTCGCCGCCCAGCGGCCCGCTTGGGCCAAGCAGTGCCCTATTCAATTGAAACCAAAAGGAAACAATATGCGTCGCTTTGTCCAACTGGCTATCGCCACCGCAGCACTCACCGCTTCCACCGCCGCCATGGCCAAGGAATACCCGATCGGCAAGCCGGCCCTGAAGAACGGCATGGAGATCGGCGCGGTCTACCTGCAGCCGACAAAGATGGAACCGGAAGGCATGATGCGCAAGGCGGAGGCATCCGACATCCACCTGGAGGCCGACATCCACGCTACCAAGAACAATCCCAACGGCTTCGAAGAAGGCGCATGGATGCCCTATCTGGTGGTGAAGTACGAACTGAGCAAGGTGGGCGGCAAGGAAGTGCTTAAGGGCGATCTGATGCCGATGGTGGCCAACGACGGTCCGCACTATGGCGACAACATCAAGCTGCAAGGCCCGGGCAAATACAAGCTGAAATACACCATCCTGCCGCCGTCGGCCAACCAGCACGCTCACTTTGGCCGCCACATCGACAAGGAAACCGGCGTGGGCCCGTGGTTCAAGCCCTTTGAACTGAACTACGAATTCACTTATGCCGGCATCGGCAAAAAAGGCGGCTATTAATCCCGTTGTTCTTGCAAAAACAGGATTAATGCGAATGAGAATGTAAACGCAAGCCATTCTCATGCGTTAAAATAAGACAGCGCATGCCTTCGCCTGCGCTGTTTTCAATCCGGAGACCCATTCCGATGAAGTTCGCGCCCTTGACCCTGGCCGCCGCCGCGGCCTGCCTGTTGTCCATGTCGGCCATAGCCGACGACATGCCGGTGTTCAAACTGGTGATGAAGGACGGCGTGTTCACACCCGCCCGCCTGGTGGTCCCCGCCGGCAAGAAGTTCAAGGTTGAAGTGATCAATGCCGGCAAGACCCCGGCCGAATTCGAAAGCACGCCGCTGCGCAAGGAAAAGGTGCTCGGCCCCGGCGCGGAGTCCTTCCTGGTTTTCCAGCCGCTGTCCCCCGGCGAATACAAGTTTTTTGACGAATTTCACATGAAGACCGGCCAAGGCGTCATCGTCGCCAAGTAAACGCGGCTCATCCGCTGTGTAAGCCGTATTCAGGAGTAGACCTCATGGGACAAGTCCTATTCATCGTCTGGCGCGAAAGCGTCGAAGCCTTGCTGGTCGTGGGCATCCTCAATGCCTGGATGAACCAGAACCCGGCCGGCGCCGCCGGCAAACGCTATTTGTGGGCCGGCGTGGCGCTGGGCCTGCTCGCCGCCGTCGGCCTGGCCGTGGCCCTGTTCGCCGCCAGCAGCCTGATGGCCGGCGCTCAGGACATCTTCCAGACCGTGATGGTGTTCACCGCCGCGGCGCTGATCGTGCACATGGTGCTGTGGATGCGCGAGCATGGCCGCACGCTGAAGAAAGAGCTGGAGGCCGGCCTGCGCAAAAACGCCAGCAATGCCAACTGGTGGGGCGTCACCCTGCTGGCCGCCATCGCCATCGCCCGCGAAGGCAGCGAAACCGTGGTCTTCCTCTACGGCATGTTGGCCGAGGCCGACGGCTCCACGCTGGCCAGCATGAGCTTTGCCGCCATAATAGGCCTGGGCCTGGCCTTTCTGACCTTCTATCTATTGCAGTTGGGCGGCAAATATCTATCCTGGCGCTTGTTCTTCCGCATCACCGAAATCATGCTGCTGCTGTTGGGCGCTTCGCTCTTCCTCAGCGGCGTGGAAAAGTTGATCTCGATGGACATTCTGCCGGCGCTGGTCGACCCGCTGTGGGACAGCTCCTCGCTGCTTGACGACATGAGCCCGGCCGGCGGCGTCATCGCCTCGCTCACGGGCTACCGCGCCCACCCCGCCCTGATGAGCCTGATCGCCTACGCGCTGTTCTGGGCGACGATCTGGGCGCTGTTCCAGTGGCGCAACCGCAAGCAGACGCTGGCCGTATGAAATCCGCCCGCCCGCCGCTTCCCCATTCCGCCGACGTCGCCGCGCGCGCCGGCGGTTCCTGTCGCCAGCCGACGGCCCAGGGTTTCATGGCCGCCGTCGGCTTGTGGCTGCGGGATCACGCCGGCCTGCTGCGCGCGCTGCAATGGGGCGTGGTGCTGGTCTACGCCGCGCTGCTGATCGTGCCGGCCTGCCTGGACTTGCCGGAAGACAGCGCCCGGATCTGGAACAATCTGACCATCTTCGCCCAATTCGTGTTCTGGGGCATTTGGTGGCCGTTCGTGCTGTTGTCCATGGTGTTGTTCGGCCGGCTGTGGTGCGGCGTTCTCTGCCCGGAAGGCGCTTTGTCCGAGTGGGCTGCCAAAAAAGGCCTGGGCCGCCCTATCCCGCGCTGGATGCGCTGGGGCGGCTGGCCCTTCGTCGCCTTCGCTCTGACCACCATCTACGGCCAACTGGTCAGCGTCTACCAATACCCTAAGGCCGCGTTGCTGGTGCTAGGCGGCTCCACCGTGGCCGCGGTGATCATCGGCTTCATCTATACCCGCGGCAAACGCGCCTGGTGTCGCCACCTGTGCCCGGTCAACGGCGTGTTCGGCCTGCTGTCCAAGCTGGCGCCAATGTATTACCGAGTGGACGAGGCCGCCTGGAAAGCCTCGCAGCAAGGCAAAACCATCCCGATACAGGCGGTGGATTGCGCGCCGCTGCAACCGCTGCGCCATATGCAAGGCGGCAGCGGCTGCCATATGTGCGGCCGCTGCAGCGGCCATCGCGACGCCATCGAGCTGAGCCTGCGCTCGCCCACTGAAGAAGTGGTCAAGGTCGCAGCCAAAGAGGCCGATGGCTGGCAAACCGCCTTGATTGTCTATGGCTTGCTGGGGGTGGCGATGGGCGCCTTCCACTGGACCATGAGCCCTTGGTTCGTGGCCATGAAACAGGCGGCGGCGGAATGGCTGGTGGATCATGACATCCTGTGGCCGCTGGATACCGAGGCGCCGTGGTGGCTGCTGACTCATTATCCGCAGCACAACGACGTGTTCTCTTGGCTGGATGGCGCGGCGTTAATCAGCTACGTGCTGGCCACCGCCCTGACGCTGGGCAGCGGCCTGTTGCTCTGCCTGGCCGCCGGCGTGCGCATCGCCGGCCCTTGGCGGACTCAACGGCTGCACCACCTGGCCCAAAGCCTGATCCCGCTGGCCGGTTGCGGCGTGTTCCTTGGCCTGTCCGCGCTGACGGTGACGCTGCTGAAGGCGGAAGGGGTGCCGATGTTCTGGGCCAACGACGCGCGGCTGGCCTTGCTGGCCGGAGCCAATCTGTGGTCGCTATGGCTGGGGCGCGCCATTCTCGCACGCTGGAGCTCCGGCCCGCGCCTGGCGCTCGCCTTGATGCCATTGTTGGCGGCGCTGGCCTTGGTGGACGCCGCCTGGGGCTTCATGTTCTGGTGGTGGTAGCCGTCCCGCTGGCGACGGGGTGGGCGCTGTGCGATAACAAAGCATGCTCCCACCCTGATCCTGGAGTCGCACCATGTGGCGTCCGCTGCTGCTTGTTCTCTATTGCCTGGCCGCGCCCGCCCGCGCCGAAACACCGGCGATAGACTTCGCCACGGGCGAGTGGCCGCCCTATGTGTCGCGCAGCTTCACCGCCGACGGCGTCTTCGCCGACATGGTGCGCCAAGCTTGCCGGCGCGCCGGCTATATAGCACGTTTTCACTACATGAGCTGGCCGCGCGCGGAGGCCGAAGTCAAGGCGGGCCGCGCCGCGGCGGCCTTTCCCTATCGGCCGACGCCGCAACGCGCGCTCAGTTTCGATTTCTCCCCGCCGCTAATCCACAGCAGCAGCTACTTCTTCTATTACAAACCCCGGCTCGCCCATCCCCCCGCCGGCTTCCGCAGCCTGGACGACTTGCGCGCCTACCGCATCGGGGTACAGCCGGGCCAATGGTATCAGCCGCTGCTTCAGCAATACCGTTTGAACACGCTGAACACCAACGACGAGGAAAGCGCGCTCAAGCTGCTACAAATCGGCCATCTCGATCTGGCGCCGCTGACGCTGGAACGCGGCCTGTTCCTGATCCACCACCAGGCCGCCGAACACGAGCGCGACTTCGCCTACCTCCCCACGCCACTGAATAAGGCTACCCCGCTGTCCCTGATGTATTCACGCAGCTACCCAAACATCGCCAAGCTGCGGCCGGCAATCGATCAAGCCTTGCAAGCAATGCAGGCCGACGGCAGCCTTCACGCCATCTACCAGCGCAACTTCCCCGAACTCAAGCCGCTGCGTTGACCAGAGTCGGTTTCAGCACCTGCTCGGCGTCCTTGGGATCGATGCCGATCAGGAAGCCGCGCTTGCCGCCGTTGATATAGATGCGCTCCAACTCCAAGATGCTGGCTTCCATATACACCGGCATCGCATGGCGGGTGCCGAACGGGCTGGTGCCGCCCACTTGGTAGCCGCTGTGCTTGTCCGCAGTCTTGGGATCGCAGGGATGCACCTTCTTGACGCCGATCTGCTTGGCCAACATGCCAGTGCCCACTTCGCGGTCCCCGTGCATTAGCACGATCAACGGTCGCTTGTTCTCGTCCTCCATGATCAAGGTCTTGATCACGCAGTGCTCGTCCACGCCCAACTCTCGCGCCGACACCGTGGTGCCGCCCTTTTCCTCGTACTTGTACACATGCTCGCTAAAGCTGACATGATGCTCACGCAATACCCGGATCGCCTGAGTGACCGGGGCCTTTCCCTTGGACATGATCTTCACAGCCTGAAAAAACAAAACGCCACTGTAGAAGTTTGCGCGCCGCGAGGCAAACCCCGACACTAGTCGTGCCCATTCCACACAGGAAACCATGCCGTGATATTGGAAGCTGCCTTGCTGCACATCAAACCTGGCCTCGGTACAGAATTCGAAATCGCTTTTGCCCAAGCCTCCAAGCTAATCGCAGCCGCTCCTGGTTATCTGGGCCATGAATTGCAGCGATGCCTGGAACAAGAGGACAAGTATCTACTACTAGTTCGCTGGACTAGTGTGGAAGCTCATCAGCAGGGTTTCCGCCAATCAGCCGGCTACCTTGAATGGAAACAACGACTACACCACTTCTATCAGCCTTTTCCGATAGTCGAGCACTTCAGCCAGGTCTATCCGCCGCCGCGCGGCTAAATCGCCACCACAGCCTCAGCCCAAGCAGCAGGGCCAGCACCGCGGCGTAGATCAAGGGCTGGCTCAAGTCCTTCTTCACCAGCCACCAGTAATGCACCACCGCCAGCAGCGCCGTCGGGTACACCAGCCGATGCAGCCGGCCCCAATTGCGCTTGAGCCTGCGCATCCAACCTTGGGTCGAGGTCAGCGCCAGCGGCGTCATCAACAACAGCGCGGCAAAGCCGACGGTGATGAAGGGGCGTTTGTAGATATCCCTGACGATGCCGGCCCAATCAAAAAACTGATCCAGCCATAGATAGGTCAGGAAATGCAGGCTCAGATAGAAAAAGGCGAACAGGCCCAGCATGCGCCGGCACTTAAGCGGCCAGCCGCCGACGCCAAAGCGCCGCAACGGCGTCATCGCCAGCGTCGCCAGCAACCAGACCAGGGTCCAGGTGCCGGTGGAACGAGTGATGAACTCCACCGGGTTCACCGCTTCTCCGGACAACACGATCCAGGCGGCACGCGCCAGCGGCAACAGACAGGCCACGAACAACAGGCATTTGAACCCGGCCAACACGCGGTCGGCAGGACGGGCGGAAGCGGATTTAAGGCGCAAAGTCGTCATCCCCGCTCCATCAATAGTTCTTGCGCAGATCCAGGCCGCGGTACAAACCCGCCACCTGCTCTCCGTAGCCGTTGAACATCAACGTCTTGCGCTTGAAGAATTCGCCGATGCGGCGCTCGCTGGCCTGGCTCCAGCGCGGGTGATCCACTTCCGGATTCACATTGGAATAGAAACCATACTCGCGCGCATTCGCCAGATTCCAGCTGGTGGCCGGCACGGTTTCCTGCAAATGGATGCGTACGATGGATTTGATGCTCTTGAAGCCGTATTTCCACGGCACCACCAAGCGGATGGGGGCGCCGTTCTGATTGGGCAACACATCGTTGTACAAGCCGACGGCCAGAATGGTCAGCGGATGCATCGCTTCATCGATGCGCAGACCCTCGCGATAGGGCCAGTCCAGCACCCGGCCGCGCTGACCGGGCATTTCCGCCGGTCGCTGCAGGGTTTCGAAAGCCACATATTTGGCGCGCGAGGTCGGATTCATCTGTTTAAGTAGGCTGGCCAGCGGAAAACCCACCCAGGGAATCACCATGCTCCAGCCTTCAACGCAACGTAGCCGGTAAATCCGCTCCTCCAGCGGAAATTTCAACAGCTGCTCGATGCCGAAGCTGCGCGGCTTGGCCACCTCCCCGTCCACCAACACATTCCAGGGTCGGGTTTTCAGACTGCCGGCGTTTGCCGCCGGATCGGCCTTGTCGGTGCCGAATTCATAGAAATTGTTATAGCCGGTAATCTCTTTCAGGCTATTGGCCTTGTCGTTGCCGGCCAAGGTCGACAGCGGGCTTTTCTTGGCGGACAGCGCCGCCAAAGTCTCAGCGGACAGCAGCAGGCCCGCGCTGCCCAGCATGAAATGGCGGCGGTTCAGATATACGCCTTCCGGCGTGATGTCCGACGAGGAAATATCGGCGGGTTTCTTGATCAGCATGGCGGTGTCTCCGGTCTCTACCCCCATGAGTCGGGAGCGGCTCCTGAATCTGACAATCGTTCACGCAGATAATTTACGCAAGTGGCTCCTCATCCGCCCGCCAGGCCCGCCCCAAAGCGCTGCCCTGGCCGCCGTCACGCGCCAGAAGCCGGCCTATCGCCTGCAAGGCGGCCCAGCGCGGGCCGCACCAGTCCGGCGCGATCAGGGTTGGCGCCTGCGCGGTGGCCGACACTCGGTGGTACACCACTTGCGGCGGGGTATGGCGGATCAGGCTGGCCGCCACCTCCGCGTAATCGTCCAAGCTCCACGGCGCCACTTCGCCCCGCCGGTATTGCGCCGCCATCCGCGAACCGCGCACCACCATCAGCGGATGCAACTTCAATCCTTCCACGCCGATGTCCAACACCGCGTTCAGCGAGGCATGGACAGCGGCTGCGTCCTCTCCGGGCAGGCCGGCGATCAAATGAGTGCACACCTTGAGCCCGTGGCCATGCGCTCGCCGCACCGCATCGCGATACTCAGCCAAGCCGTGGCCACGCCGGATCAGGGCCTGGGTCCGGTCGTGCGCGGTCTGCAGTCCTAGTTCCAGCCATACCTCGCCGCCTTGCTGCTGGTATTCCGCCAGCAAGGCCAGCGCGGCGTCCGGCACGCAGTCCGGCCGGGTACCCACGCACAAACCCACCACATCGGCGCCGGCCAGCGCCTCGTCGTACAAGCGGCGCAGTTGCTCGGTTTCGGCGTAGGTGCTGGTATAAGCCTGGAAATAAGCCAGATAACGGCGCGCGCGGTCAGTCTTGATTTTCTCCCGCGCCAATTGCTCGCTGATCGACAAGGCCGCCGGATCTCGGCCGAAGCTGCGCACATTGCAAAAGGTACAGCCGCCGCGCCCCAAGGTGCCGTCGCGGTTGGGACAGGTGAAGTCGCCCGCCAGCGATAATTTATGCACCGGCTCGCCAAAACGGCGCTTCAGATAATAACCAAAGGTATGCAGATGCCGGGTCAGGTCCATTGCCAAACAACGCCCAAAGCCGGGCAGTCTAGCCAGCGAGCGGGCAGGAGGCGCTGAGCGGGATCAAGGATGGGCGCAATGGCTCTCTGTAAAGCAGTTCAATGTCTGGCGAGCAAGAACGAAACAAGGCGAAAACGGCTGAAAAAGCGGAGTGTACACGCGCTACATGAGCATTTTGAAAGTGCGCTTACCGAGCCAGGTTTCACGATGCGAGGCAGATCGTAAACAGGCCTTAAAGACGGTGCCAGCCCAATAGATACAGCACCGAAAATAGCCCCGCGCTGACTAGCAACGCCAGGGCCAGCGTGCTGAACAGCTCGTGCAGGCTCTGCCGCTGGCGACGGTTGAGCAGCCAGCGGGCCAACATCAGCAGCACGCCGCACAGCACGAAGAACTTGAAGAGACGACCAAACATGGCGGGCCAGAGAAGGAAAGTCGCCCGATTATCCGGCGCGCCGCCGCGGCTGGCAAGACGCTGTCGCCGGCGGCTCAAGACATGCTAAAGTCCTGACTGTAGCCTACAGGAGGCTCCGCGACGAGAATGGCCGGCACAGACCGGCCGCCGGTGGAGCGACAGCATGAGCATGGCCAACGCCGCGCATGCCGAAAATAGCAAAAGAGGCACTCAAGTCATCATGTCCGACTCCCACGACTCCGTCGGCATCGTTACGGCTCAAACCGCCGTGTTCGATACCCCCTTGCCGCTCAATAGCGGCGCCATACTGCAAGGCTACCAGCTGCGCTTCGAGACCTATGGCGAACTCAATGCCGCCAAGAGCAACGCCATCCTGATCTGTCACGCCCTGTCCGGCCATCATCATGTAGCCGGCCGCTACCAGGCGGACGACAAGGCCGCCGGCTGGTGGGACAATA
Organism: Chromobacterium sp. Rain0013; assembly: GCF_015291765.1. Taxonomy (NCBI): domain Bacteria; kingdom Pseudomonadati; phylum Pseudomonadota; class Betaproteobacteria; order Neisseriales; family Chromobacteriaceae; genus Chromobacterium; species Chromobacterium sp. Rain0013. The sequence goes on along the minus strand of NZ_CP031514.1, from coordinate 1,222,239 downwards.
TGGTTGGTCCCGGCAAGCCCATCGACACCCGCCGCTTCTTCGTGGTCGGCGTCAACAATCTGGGAGGGTGTCATGGCAGCACCGGCCCCTCCAGCATCAATCCCGCCACCGGCCAGCCCTGGGGCTCCGCCTTTCCCGTCGTCACCGTGTCCGACTGGGTCTACAGCCAGTCGCGCTTGGCGGACCGATTGGGCATAGAACGCTGGGCGGCGGTGATAGGCGGCAGCCTGGGCGGCATGCAGGCCTTGCAATGGAGCATCGACTACCCGGAGCGCATTGCCCACGCGCTGGTGATCGCATCCGCCCCCAAGCTGTCGGCTCAGAACATCGCCTTCAACGACGTGGCGCGCCAAGCCATCATCACCGACCCCGAATTCCACGGCGGCGACTTCTACGCCCATAATGCGCTGCCGCGGCGCGGCCTGCGGCTGGCGCGCATGCTCGGTCACATCACCTATCTATCCGACGACGGCATGGGCGCGAAATTCGGCCGCATGCTGCGTTCCGGAGACTATCGCTTCGGCTACGACGTGGAGTTCGAGATCGAATCCTATCTGCGTTATCAGGGCGACAAATTCTCCGACGCCTTCGACGCCAATACCTACCTGCTGATGACCAAGGCGCTGGATTACTTCGACCCGGCCAAGAGCTTTGGCGGAGACCTGGTCGCTGCGCTGAAGAAGGCCAGCGCCCAATTCCTGGTAGCCAGCTTCACTAGCGACTGGCGCTTTTCACCGGAGCGATCGCGCGAAACCGTCAAGGCGCTGGTGGCCGCCAACCGGCCGGTGTCTTATGCCGAAATCGAGTCCGTACACGGCCACGACGCCTTTTTGATGACCGACGAACCCTATGTCCAATTGATGCGCGCCTACCTCGACCGCGTGGCGCGGGAGGTGCAAGCATGAACGCCCCGCAAACCACGGCGCCGCTGCGCGCCGACCTGGGCCTGATCGCCGACTGGATCACGCCCGGCAGCCGGGTTCTGGATCTAGGCTGCGGCGACGGCGCGCTGCTGTCCTGGCTGGGCCGCAACAAACAAGTGGTGGGTTACGGCGTGGACCTAGATGTGAGCAATGTCGTCAAATGCGTAGCCTCCGGCGTCAACGCGCTGCAAGGCAACCTGGAAACCGGCTTGGCCGAATTCGACAGCGACGCCTTCGACCACGTAGTGCTGTCGCAAACCATACAGGCAATGCGCGAAACCGAGCAGATTCTCAACGAAATGCTGCGAGTAGGCCGCGAAGCCATCGTCACTTTTCCCAACTTTGGCTTCTGGGAAAACCGCTGGCAAATCCTGCAGGGCCACATGCCGGTTTCCGACACCATCCCCTACCAGTGGTACGATACGCCCAACATTCACTGGTGCATGCTCGGCGACTTTGAAGCGCTGTGCGCCAAGAATCGGCTGCGCGTGGTGGAACGCGTGGTGATGAATGGGGTCAAACGGGTGACTTTCATGCCCAACTTGCGCGGCAGCCTGGCGTTCTACCGGGTGGCGCGCCAATAACAACAAGCGGCGGGCCGGTCCCGCCGCGCGATCCGTAGAAACTGGCCTGCCCATGAGCAACACAACCATCGACTGGCGGCGCGACGTCTTCTCGCGCACGATGCTGATCTGCGTCTTCACCGGCTTCGCATCCGGTCTTCCGCTGTACACCCTGATCAACCTGCTGCCCGCCTGGCTGCGCAGCGAAGGCGTCGACCTCAAGGCCATCGGCTTGTTCGCGCTGATCGGCTTGCCCTATACCTGGAAATTCCTGTGGTCCCCATTGATGGACCGCTACGTGCCGCCGCTGCTGGGCCGCCGCCGCGGCTGGATGCTGCTGACCCAACTGGCGCTCATCGCCACCATGGCAGGCTTCGGCCTGTTCAACCCGGGCCAGCACATCTGGAGCATCGCCGCGCTGGCGGTGGGCGTGGCCTTCTTCTCCGCCAGCCAGGACATCGTGCTGGACGCCTATCGCCGCGAAATTCTCAGCGACAACGAACTGGGGCTCGGCAACACCGTGCATATCAACGCCTACCGGCTGGCCGGCCTGGTGCCCGGCTCGCTGTCCTTGATCCTGGCGGATTACATCCCCTGGGACCGCGTCTTCTTGATCACCGCCTTGTTCATGATTCCGGGCGTACTGATGACGCTAAAAGTCAGCGAGCCCAAACTGGCGGGCCAAGCGCCCAAAACGCTGCGAGAAGCCGTGGTGGAGCCCTTCCATGAGTTCATCACCCGCCAGGGCTGGCAAGGCGCCGCCTGGATTCTGGGCTTCATCTTCCTGTACAAGCTAGGGGACAGCATGGCCACCTCGCTGGCCACCCCGTTCTACTTGGACATGGGTTACGCCAAGTCCCAGATCGGGCTGGTGGCCAAGCACGCCGCGCTGTGGCCGGCGGTGATAGGTGGCCTGCTCGGCGGCCTGTGGATGATCAAACTGGGCATCAACCGGGCGCTGTGGGCCTTCGGCGTGGTTCAGGTACTATCCATTCTGGGCTTCGCCTGGCTGGCCAGCTATGGACGTTTCGCCTCCATCGGCGCGCATGAACTGAGCATGCTGGCCGTGGTCATCGGCTTCGAAGCGCTGGGCGTCGGTCTCGGCACCGCCGCCTTCGTCGCCTTCATCGCCAAGAGCACCCACCCGGCCTACACCGCCACCCAATTCGCCTTGTTCACCAGCCTGGCCGCGGTGCCCCGTACCCTAGCCAACGCCTCTACCGGCTATATCATCGACGCCATAGGCTGGACCCATTTTTTCCTGTTGTGCACCGCGCTGGCGCTGCCCGGCATGGTGTTGTTGCTGAAAGTCGCCCCATGGAGGGAAAAGGAGGGAGCATGAAGGCATGGAAATCAGCGTTGCTCGGCGCAACGCTGCTGAGCGCATCCTGCGCCGCCGCGTCGGCCTCCGCCGACACGACCATGCAAACCGTCAAATACCGCTGCAACGGCAGCAAAATGGTGGTGGTGGAGTATCCACTCCAGCAGAGCGACGCCGCTATCCGCCTCAGCTGGAATAACCACCGCTATCGGCTGACCTCGGCCAAGGTCGCTCAAGGCGAGCGTTACGTAAGCCAACAATTGATCTGGTCGCGGCTGGACGAGCAAGCGCGTTTGACTACCCGTGGCGGCCGCGTACTGGCTCAGGGCTGCCGCGATATAGAGCGATAAGCCGCGGCAGGCGACGCTCAATCTCCCCAGGCCACGCATGACTGCGGGCCGGACTCATCCGGTCCGCACTGCGATAGATTGCCGTCCTGATCCAGGCTCAACTGCAAACGGCCGGCCAAACGGTGCCCCGTCCTGGGCCTGGCCAACAAACGGAAACTGGCTTGTCCGGCGCGGTCCGCCGCCAGACTGGCGCTGCCCAGCCTGATTTCAAACTCGCTCGTGCTCGGCCTCGGCAACGGCGGCCACGGCCCGGACTGTGAACGGTTTTCCAAATGCCAGCGCTGGACGAAATGGAGATTCTCCAACAAGGCCGCGCGCGCCTCAGCCAACTGCCCGCGCAATATCTGCTGCTGATAAGCCGGCCAGGCCATCGCGGCCAGGATGGCCGTCACCGCCATCGCCGCCAGCAACTCCAGCAAGGTCATCCCGGCTTGCGCCCTCATTCCTCCTCCAATTGCCGCCAGTTCAAACGCCCGCCGCGGCCGGCCTGATCGCCCACTCCGGCCCAGAACCAACTTTGCACAGTCAGCGCGCTACGCTCGCTTTCGCCCCAAACCCGCACACTGATCCGGAACAGACGACCATCGACGCCGACGAACCGAAATGTAGGATTGAGCAACTCCAGCACATAGCGCGGCGGGCTCCAACGCTGTCCAACTCGTACCCGCGCCGGCAAGCACGATGTCGGCGGACGGCCCGGCGTCAGCTCAAGCGGACGACTGGGTCCGCAAGGATGCAATAGCGGCCACCGCGCGCCGTTGATCTGCACGCTGCGCCGCCATAAATCTGGCTCGGTCGAACACAAACCGTAACCGACTCCGTCAACGGTGGATAGACAGTCCGGCATGAACCAACCCAAGCCGCGGGTGTCGCCGTGCCAGGGAATGCCGCTTTCGCCCGCCAAGCCATCCTCAAAGCGGAGATTCAAGTCCAAAACTCGCCGCTCCGCCGCCCGCAAGGCCTGCAGCGCCGCCAGCCGCAGCGCCCGCTGTTCCGCCAGATTGCGCGTGGCGCGCTGTTCCACCGCCACTGAACGGGCGGTTCCCATGGCCAGCACCGTCAACAGGCTGAGCAGCGGCAGGATCAGCCACAACACGGCGCCGTGCGGCCGGGAGCCTCTCATCCGCTCGGCTCCAATGCGCACGGCAGGGCCGGCGTCAACGCCACCACGGTGGTCCATCCCTGCCGGCGGCCATCCGACTGAATCTCAAGCGACAGCTCCACCCGCGACAAACGCATCCAATCCTCAACGCTGAGTTGATCCGCTTGTTCCCGCCAGGTCAGCTCCAGCGGCCGACAGGCATGGCGAACGCCAAAGCGCTGTCGCAACGCCGCCACGCCCGTTGCCAGCAATTGCGGCGGCTCCGCCGCGCGGCCGGGCCGGTTTTCCTCCAGCCATAAAGCATCGCCGTCGCCCTCCCTACGCAGGACGTAACGCTGCGAAGCGATGGCCAATACCTCCAAGGAGGCGCTATCCGCGCCGCGCAACGGCCCCGCCGCAGCGTCCCCCTGCCAGGCCAGCACATGCGCGCCGGACTCCCGCCGCCATTGCAAGCCCGGTTCACCCTGCGTCAACAGCCTCAGACTAGAGCAACTGGCCAATGCCGCTTCTTCCCAATCCGCCTCGCCGTGCCAACGCAACATGGTCTGCGTCGCCTCCTCCGTCACCGATACCGCCGCAGCGCCGACGCCGTAGCGAAAGCGCATGCCTTCCGGCGCCTCGAACCCGCGCCCCGGCGACTCCGCAGCTTGCGCGCACGCGAAGCGTCCATGCCTGCGCCAGCTCTCCGCCAGTTGCGCCAGCGCAAACTGCCCGTCCTGGTGTCGCCGCAAACGGCTCTCGAGCGCTCGCAGGCTACCCTGCATCGTCAACGCGCCTTGCAAGGCCAACGCCAACACCAGCAGGCCCAGGCTCATCGCCACCATCATCTCCACCAGGGAAAAACCCTGGTCACGCACACCGGCCGCCACGGCTAAGGCGCTTCCAATGCCAGCACGTAACGACGAGCAAAACGACCGGGGCCATCTCCGCCCGCCCTCTCGTCCCAAGTCAACCGCACATAGACGACATCGCCCTGCTGCTCGCACAACTCCGCCATCGCATTCAACGCGCCGCGGCACTGCCGCGCCTCAATGGCGTTTCCCCCAAAACCTTCCAGCCGCTGCCGCAAGCGCGACCAATCCGCCTGCTGTTGCGCAGCCGCCTGCGCCTCTTCCGTCTCCGGCCACAACAGCGCCGCTTCGCCCAGCTCCAGCGCTGCCGCGATCACCTCCGCTCTCAACAAGGCGTCGCGGCCATGCAGCAGGGCACGTAGCTGCACAGAGGACAGCGCCAACATTGAAACCATGACAACGAACAAGGCCAGCATGGTTTCCAGCAAAGCGCCGCCGCGCAAGGCGGACTCAGGCCGGGCAAGCATGATCCGCCTTGCCGACTTCCGCACGGCCATAGCCGCTGACCGTCAGAATCAAACACAGACCCGCGCGCGGGCTTTCCAGCACCAGGCGAGCACCCTGCCCGCGCGCCAGCCGTCCGTCCGGCATGAATTGCAACTGGTCCCGCTCCGCGCGCATTCGCACCTTGCCCACGGCGAACACCAGCAAATGCAAGCGCTCCTGACTGTCGTAACCCGCTTGGACGCCGCCCTCCTTATCCGCGTAAACCAGGGCGCCACGGTCCCACACCTGCCGCTGCTTGGCACAGCCTTGCAATTGCAGGTTCCGCTTCAGGTTGGCCGCGCACACGTATACCGGACGGTTGCTACGCAGCGCCTCGCTGCGGGCAAAGTGCAAGAGATTGGCCATGGCTTGGGCGTGGCTGCGCAATTGCTGCGTCAACAACAAACGGCTCAGTCCCGGCGCGGCGATCGCCAAACACAGCAACATGATCGCCAGAACCGTCATGGCCTCAATCAGGGTGAAACCGATCTGAGTTCGCATGTCAGGCCCCGTATCATTGGGAGTCTGGACAATATATTGAGCAAAGCGAGGCTAACGGAACCGATCTTGTTCCCGAAAACGCCAGACCAGCCAGGCATTTAGGCCAGGGCCAACAAAACGACATGAGCATGAAAAAAGCCAGCCTACCCGGCTGGCTTTCAGATTACGATGCAAATCTCGCTCAGTGCGCGCTTTCCCAACTTTCCCCCGCGCCCACCTCCGCCAATAGCGGCACCTTGAGCTTGGCCACGCCGGCCATGATCTCAGGCAAACGCCGCTTAACCCGCTCCAACTCGGCTTCCGGCACTTCCAGCACCAGCTCGTCGTGCACCTGCATGATCAGTTTGCTGCCCATGGCGTCGTCCTGCAGCCAGTTCTGCACCGCTATCATCGCCAGTTTGATCAGATCCGCCGCCGTACCCTGCATCGGCGCATTGATCGCCGCGCGCTCGGCGCCAGCGCGGCGCGCCTGATTCGAGAGCTTGATTTCCGGCAGATACAAGCGACGGCCAAACACGGTTTCAACATAACCTTGCTCGCGCGCGGTTTCGCGCGTGGTCTGCATATACTCCGCCACGCCCGGATAGCGCATGAAGTAACGATCGATGTATTGCTGGGCGGCGCTGCGCTCTATGTCCAGCTGCGCGGCCAGGCCAAACGCGCTCATGCCGTAGATCAGGCCGAAATTGATCGCCTTGGCGGCCCGCCGCTGATCAGGGCTGACTTGGGACAATTCCACGCCGAACACCTCGGCGGCAGTGGCGCGGTGGATGTCCTCTCCGCTGGCGAAGGCTTGCAACATGCCGGCGTCGTCGGACAAATGCGCCATGATGCGTAGCTCAATCTGCGAATAGTCGGCGCTGACAATCACATGCCCCGGCGGCGCGATGAAAGCCTCCCGCACGCGACGCCCTTCCGGTGTGCGCACTGGAATGTTCTGAAGATTGGGGTCCGAGCTGGCCAAGCGTCCGGTGATCGCTACCGCTTGGGCGTAATTAGTATGCACTCGGCCGGTGGCAGCATTGATCAGCAGCGGCAATTTGTCAGTGTAGGTGGACTTGAGCTTGGCCAGGCCGCGATATTCCAGAATGCACTTGGGCAGGGGGTGGTCCAGCGCCAAGGCCTCCAACACCGACTCATCAGTGGAATAACCGCCGGACGGAGTCTTCTTCACGCCCTTGGTGGGAATGGCCAACTTGCCGAACAGGATTTCCTGCAACTGTTTGGGCGAGTTCAGATTAAACGGCTGGCCGGCCAATTCATAAGCCTGGCTCTCCAGCCGCAGCATTTCCGTGCCCAATTGGTGGCTTTGCGCCGCTAGCCGGTCGCGGTCTATCAACACCCCATGTCGTTCCATCGTAAACAACACCTCGGCCACCGGCAGCTCGATGTCGCGGTAGACCTCGCGCAAGCGTCCTGTCAGCAGGCCGGAGAAGTATTGATTCAAGCGCAGCGTGATGTCGGCGTCCTCGGCCGCGTAGTTGGACGCAGTGTCCACGTCCACCTCGCCGAAGCCGATCTGCTTGGCGCCTTTGCCGCAAATCTCCTCGTAGCTGACCGTGGATTCGCCCAGGTGACGGCGCGCCAGATCGTCCATATTGTGGCGCTCATGGCTTTCCACCACATAGGAGGCCAGCAGGGAATCGTCGATCACGCCCGCCAGGCGAATGTCGTGATTGGCGAATACATGACGGTCGTACTTCAGGTTCTGGCCGCATTTTTTCCTGTTGGCGTCTTCCAGCCAAGGTTTGAGCTTGGCCAGGCTTTGCTCCAGATCCAATTGCTCAGGCGCCCCGGCATAGTGATGCCCCAACGGCAAATAGGCGGCCTCGCCGGAACGCACCGAGAAACTGATGCCGATAATACGCGCCTGCATCTGGTCCAGACTCGTGGTCTCGGTGTCCAGCGATACCACGTCCGCCACCGCCAGCTTGGCCAGCCAGGCATCCAGTTGCTCAGCGACCAGAATGGTTTCATAACGTCGCTCCGCCACCGCCTCCGGCAGAGCCGGGCTGTCTTGCGCGACTTCAATGGCGAACAGGTCGTCCCCCTGGGCCCCGGCGGTGGTTTGCGCCACCGCGGGTATGTCTTCACCCTCGGTCACCTCGCGGTAGAAAGTACGGAATCCCAATCCCTGATATAACTCGGCCAGCCGCGGCTTGTCCTTGACCCCATGCTGCAAGCTGTCCAGGCCGTAAGGCATGTCCGCGTTCAGATCGACATCGCACTTGATGGTGATCAGCTCGCGGCCCTTGGGCAACCAGTCCAGCGCCGCGCGCAGGTTCTCGCCCACCTTGCCGCCCACCTCTTCCGCCTGTGCGATGATGGCGTCCAGACTGCCGTACTGCTCCAGCCACTTGACCGCGGTCTTGGGACCGCACTTGTCGACGCCCGGCACATTGTCCACCTTGTCGCCGATCAGGGTCAGGTAGTCGACGATCAATTCCGGCGGCACGCCGAACTTGTCCTTGACCCCGTCGCGGTCGAAGGTTTCATTGGTCATGGTATTGACGATGGACACCAGGCCATCCACCAATTGCGCCATGTCCTTGTCGCCGGTGGAGATGATTACCCTCATGCCGGCGGCCGCGCCGGCTCGCGCCAGCGTGCCGATCACGTCGTCGGCTTCCACCCCCGGCACTACCAGCATCGGCCAGCCCGAGGCTTGCACCACCTCATGGACCGCCGTAATCTGGGAGGCGAGTTCCTCCGGCATCGACGGGCGATTGGCCTTGTATTCGGGGTAAAGGTCGTCGCGAAACGTCTTGCCTTTGGCGTCGAAAACGCAGGCGCTATAATCGAACTGCACTTCCTTCTCCAGCCGCCTGAGCATGTTCACCATGCCGTAGACAGCCCCCACCGGGCGGCCATCCGGAGAGCGCAAATCGGGCATCGCGTGAAAGGCGCGGTACAAATAAGAAGAGCCGTCGATCAATAACAGTGTTTTCATAAAAAGAGGCAGAATATGAGCTTGTCCGATAAATTACCGCAAACCAGCGATCGTCACGCAATGATGCAGCGTTTCCGTTCCCGCGAAGCCTGGCATGTGATGAAGATCATGTCGGAGTTTGTCGATTCGGCGGAAGCCTTGCAAGGCATCATGCCGGCGGTGAGCATTTTTGGCAGCGCGCGCACGCCGCGCGACCACAAGTATTACAAATTGACCGAAGAAGTCGCGCGCCTGCTGTCGGACTCGGGCTTCTCTGTCGTTTCCGGGGGCGGCCCCGGCATCATGGAAGCCGCCAATAAGGGAGCATTCTACGGCAGAAGCCCGTCGGTGGCGCTGAATATCGTGCTCCCGCATGAACAGAAACCCAATGAATACCAAGACCTGAGCATCAAGTTCAACCACTTCTTCAGCCGCAAGGTCATGTTCGTCAAACACGCCATCGCCTACGTGGTGATGCCGGGCGGCTTCGGCACGCTGGACGAAATGTTCGAGGCGCTGACGCTGATCCAGACCGGCAAGAGCCGCAAGATTCCGATCATTCTGTGCTGCAGGGAGTTCTGGGAAGGCCTGCTGGACTGGGTCAAGGACCGCTTGATCAGCGAGGGCATGATCAACCCCGACGACATGAATCTGATCCAACTGATCGACGATCCGCGGCAAATCGTCGAAACTATCTTCAAACATTACGAAACCCGCGGTTTTGAAGCGCTGCCCGAAGAGCGCGAACAACTGCTGCATCTTTAAAACTGATGACAATCAAGGACCACGCCATGCGCCGCCTGCTCGCCGCCCTCGCCCTGCTGCCATTGACAGCCGCCTGGGCCGATACGCCCCCTCCCGCCAAGACTCCGGTGCCGCCGCCGCCGGCGATCAGCGAACAAAACGCCGCCACCGCGGAACCTGAGGTGCGCATCATTCAGAAGGGCGAAGACAAGATCGAGGAATACCGGCTCAACGGCCATTTGTACATGGTCAAGGTGACACCGTCGCACGGCGTGCCCTACTACCTGATGGACGATAACGGCTCCGGCTCCATGAAACAGATCGATCCCGCCAACCGCATCATCATCCCGCGCTGGGTGCTGATCCGGTTCTGAGAGGGCAACCATGTCTGTTTACACCACGGTCAGCCATGACCAGATGCAGGAATGGCTCAAGCGTTACACCTTGGGCCAGCTGCTGGACTTGCAGGGCATCGCCTCCGGCATCACCAATACCAACTACTTCGTCACCACCACGCATGGCCGCTACGTGCTGACGCTGTTCGAAGCGCTGAAACTGCAGGAACTGCCCTATTACCTGACGCTGATGAGCCACTTGGCGCGCCACGGCGTAGCCTGCCCGGCGCCGGTAGCCGACAATACAGACCAGTTCGCCTCGATGCTGGCCGGCAAACCGGCCTGCCTGGTCAGTTGCCTGGACGGCGCCGACGTCGCGCAGCCCACCCCGGCGCAATGTCGCGCCGTCGGCGAGATGCTGGCGCAAATGCATATCGCCGGCGCCACCTTCCCCGGCAAGATGGCCAATCCCCGCGGCCCGCGCTGGTGGAGCGAAACCGCCCGCATGGTTTACCCCCGCATGGACGAAGACGCCGCCGCCTTGCTTCGCGAGGAGGTGCAGTTCCAGGACAGCCACCGCTTCGATCACCTGCCCTCGGGCGTGATCCACGCCGACTTGTTCCGCGACAATGTGCTATTGGACGGCGACCGCATAGCCGGCTTCATCGACTTCTACTACGCTTGCAACGACGTGCTACTCTACGACCTGGCCATCGCGGTCAACGACTGGGCACGCAACGATGATCACAACATAGACGATGATCGCGCCGCCGCACTGCTTTCCGGCTACCAGTCTGAGCGCAAGCTCACACCGGAAGAGAAAAAGGCCTGGCCGCTGATGCTGCGCGCCGCCGCGCTGCGCTTCTGGGTGTCACGTCTGCAAGATCTGCATTTCCCGACAGCGGGCGAGATGACCTACACTAAAGAGCCGCAGGTTTTTCAGGCCGTTCTCAGCACCCATAGAACTCGTCTGCACTTTTGGACATAAACCATAGTTAAGCCGTCAAATAGCGCTCGTCATACAGCATTCACTTTGCTAAAGACAATATACTGTCTTATAATGCAGGCTGTAGTATCTTGCAAATATTCTTGTGTCCAATTTTCGAACATATAAGGACTTCATCATGTTGAAAAAAATCATGCTGATCGCTTTGGCTGGCGTACTTTCCGCTCCGGTATTCGCAGCGGAAGAAGCCGCTGCCACCTCCGCCGCTGGCTCTAGCGCTGCCGGCACCACCTCCGCAGCCGCCGCTGGCGCCGCCGGCACCACTGCAGGCATTGCTGGCTTGAGCGTTGGCACTATTGCTGCTATCGGCGCCGCTGTGGCAGCTGCCGTAGCTGTCTCGAGCAATAGCGATTCGTCGACCAGCCACTCCGCAACCTCTCACCACTAACAGCTCAACCATTTGGCCTGATGATTGCTTAGGCCAAGTGGATTTAGCTGTATTGATCAGGCAGCTTATCTTCAACAAATAAAGATAACTGCCTGGTGTTTTATTCTGCATTCCATTATAATTTTGAGCTATGCGGTGCCTCGAAACATCACACCCTCATAGCACCATAGAAAATTTAAATAATTCAAAATATTGTGTCAATTTCACTTTCTTTGCGCAGCGGGATAATCAAAGGGGTTTTAATTGGCGGCGCATATTATTATTGCGTGCCACTCGCTTTAGCTCAACCAAGCCTCAATGGTCAGCTTGGCTACATCAATATGCCATCCGCCGATGTTGGCCGCGATGGTTCTCTGAGCTTTGGTTTTAGCGCGGACAAACCTTATGACACTCTCTGGACCTCCGCCACTATTTTACCATTCCTGGAAGTTTCTGGTCGCTACATCTCAATATCTGGCATTGCTGGCTTTAACGATCAGCAATACGGAGGCGGCTATGGCAGCTATAAAGACAAGGCCATAGATACAAAGTGGAAGATATTCTCTGAAACCTCGACATGGCCAGCCCTATCTTATGGGCGCACAGACATATTTGGCACAGCCTTATGGCGGGGCAATTATATTGTTGCCAGCAAACATCTTCTACCTAATTTAGAGACCTCAATTGGATTTGCTTCAGGACGTATTGAAGGCCCATTTGGCGGAGCTCGGTGGACCCCTCAAAACTATCCGAATTGGTCACTGGTAGCCGAATACGACGCCAACAATTACCCAAAAGATTTTCGTGCAGTAGATACCTTTGCCAGTCAAAGAAAAAAGGGCCCGGCAGTTGGCATAGAATACCGTTGGGGTTGGCTAGGACTACAGCTTGCCAAGCAAAATACCCATGCCAGCTTGAATGCCTCCATTGAAATCCCTCTCAATGAGCGGGAATTTGTTCCCAAAATTTCTGAACCCGCCTACTTCACAGGTAGTCCGGAAGTACCGATCCGGCCAACGCTTGGCCAATGGCAAAACGACACCAGCTATGGCCATCGCTTGGTATCTGCGCTCAGTCGTCAGGATTTCAAGAATATCCGCATCAGTGTTCAAGGTGACGAGCTGTTGCTGGAGCTCACCAATAGCCGTATTTCCAATGTAGGCCGCGCCGTTGGTCGCGCGGTGCGTACCACTCTTTATTTTGCTCCGATAGAAACGCGCAATATCCGCGTTGTGTATACCAAACTGGAGCAGCCTATCGTCACCTATAGTTTCTTTAATTTGACGGTACTGAACAATTACTTGCTGGGCAAAGTCGATCGGCAGACTTTCTTGGAAAGCGTCTCGATCAAGCCAGGCAGGGATGCTGAACTAGCAGAGCGTTCGGCCGAGCAATTGGCCTCTACCATTCGAGATGGCGTCAGTCTGGAAGTCATGGCAGGCAAAGACGGCGATATTGTCCAGATCAATGCGGAAGACAATGAGGCCAACCGCTTCCGTCTTGTGCCAAAAACAGGCGTCTATTTTAACGACCCCAGCGGGGCGTTTCGTTATGAGATCGCAGCGGCGGCGACCTATACCAAAAGACTGGGCAGCGGCCTATACCTAAACAGCGCCTTGAGCACCAACCTATACAATACGGTTTCTGACGTTAAACAAGCATCGAATAGCTTATTGCCTCATGTGCGCTCCGACGTAGCCGATTACAAAAAAACCAATACCCCTAAGCTCGATCGCCTGCTGCTCAACCAATACCTGACATTCGGCGCCAATACCTATGCGCGGGCCTCTGCGGGTATTTATGAGGAAATGTTCCGTGGCGCAGGCGGCCAAGTCTTGTATTTCCCGGAAACGCGGCACTGGGCGGTAGACCTCACTGTCGATGCGGTACAGCAGCGCGACGTCAAAGGCTGGTTCGGCAAGCGCGATTATCAAACCGTAACCGCTCTCGCCGCCCTGCATTACCGGTTGCCGATGAATGTGACCGCCACTGTCCGCGCCGGGCGTTTTCTGGCCAAAGACATGGGGGCGCGTCTCGAAGTAAAACGCCGCTTCCACTCTGGCATAGAAATTGGCGCTTGGTATACCAGCACCAATGGCAACGACATCACCTCCCCGGGCACGCCAAGCTCACCTTATAAAGATAAGGGTCTGTTCATATCCATCCCGCTGAACAGCATGCTGACCTTGGACACGCAGGCCGTTGGCAATTTTTCTATCTCGCCATGGACTCGGGACGTTGGCCAAATGGTCATGTCGCCTGGCGATCTTTACGACATTCTCAGCGATCCTCGTCGTGATGTGGAAATGTATGACGGCCTTGGCAATTTTGCAGAGCGCCCCGATGAGCAGAACCTTCCTGCGGTCAATCCACCATTGCCGACCTTCCAGCCCTGGCCCGCGATACGCCTGCGTCTCGAGGATAGCGGCCGGCAATTTTCCCGCCTCGACGACAAGACCAGCGCATTGACAACCGCGGCGGGGCTAACCCTGGCGGCCATGGTGCTGGACAAATCCATTAATAAGGCTATCAACCAACGCCAAGATCACCGCCTGCTACGCGGCTGGAAACATATCGGTGATGCCGCTCCTCTCATGGCAATCGGCCTGGCTGGCAGCGCCTTCGCCTTCGGCGATGAGCGTTTAAGCAATACCGGCCTGATTTCCCTTGAGTCCGCCGCTCTGGCAAGTGCTGGCAGCATGGCATTCAAAGGCTTGGTCAATAGAGCCCGCCCCGATAGCAGTGATAATCCATGGCGAAAGCAAAGCGCCGATGCCGCCCGCTTCCAGAGCAGCTTCACATCCAACCATGCTGCCGCTCTATTTGGAGCCGTCACCCCCTTTGCCAAAGAATATGACCAGCCTTGGCTCTACGGTTTGGCTGCAATTGGCGCGCTCGGCCGGGTTGCCGGCAAAGAACATTGGCTATCGGATGTCGCCGCAGGCAGCCTGATCGGTTATGCCTCCGGCGCCTGGCTATGGCAGGCTCAGCGAGATGAGTCCCGGTACCGCACCACGATGATGATTGGGCCCAATCAAGCCGGTATCCAAGTTTCGAAATCATTAAACTGAATAACTATTGAATATGGCCTTATAAGCAATGAAAAACTTCAAAAATATTTCAAGCGGCATTTCCATCAGCCTGATTGCTGGCATCTTCGCCTTCGGTGCTGCCTCAGCCCACGCAGCTCCAAATAGCAAATCTGCCGCCGCCGGCTTTTCGGAAACGATGATGCAGGGCTATGACAGTGACCCCTCATTCGGCATGCCCAATATTGCCAACCAGCCCCCCTTCCCGAATCAATCTACGCGTTTTGGACAAACAAACCAAATGCGGCCCGTTCAGGCGCGCAAACAAGAAGAGCAGCAACTAAGCCCATTTGTTGAGTTTGTCCGGGTGGCAACAGGTAAAACCTTGCCCATTTTTGGCAGCGATCTGTTCAACAACCCGCCATCGACGTTTGCACCCACCGATGCGGCTCAGGTCAATCCAGATTACATCATCGGGGCGGGAGATCAAATTCAGGTCAAGGGCTGGGGAATGGTCGACATTGACCTGACCTTGACCGTGGAACGCAACGGCACAGTCTACCTGCCCCGTGTCGGTTCGGTAGCCGTTGCCGGCATCAAGTTCAAGGACTTGCAAGACACTCTCAAGAAAAGCGTTTCTCGCGTTTTCAACAACTTCGAGCTCAGCGCCAGTCTGCTGCAAGCGCGAGCAGTACAAGTTTATGTGGTCGGCAATGCTCAGGCGCCAGGGAGTTATACCCTGAGCGGAATGAGCACATTACTGAATGCGCTGTTCGCCTCCGGCGGCCCCAACGACAATGGCTCGATGCGCAACATCCAATTGATGCGCGATGGCAAACTAGTCGGCACTCTCGACTTGTACAAGATTCTGGTTGATGGCGACAAATCCACCGACCTGACCCTACGCGATGGAGATGTCGTTCGCATCTCCCCTGCCGGTAAGAGAACGGCTCTGCTAGGCGACGTCAAACACCCCGCGATTTATGAGTTTTCCACCGGAGAAAGCGCCGCGGACTTGTTGCGTTGGGCTGGCGGCCTGGAGTCCGCCGCGGAAAACAAGGCATGGCGGCTGGAGAAAAATACGGATAACCAATTTGCCTTGCAATGGCAGGCGACCCCGGATACCAGCAACATCAACGCGCCATCTTTGAAACAACTCAAGCTGGCCGCGGGTGATATTTTCCGAGTATTCGCTCCTGGAGCTTTGCCGGTGGACCTTCGCCAAGAAACCGAGTTTGTCCGGATCAGCGGCGAAGTCAAACAAACCGGGACTTTTCAACTGCAAAAAGGCGAAACACTGCGCGAGCTAGTCATGCGTTTGGGTGGGGTAACCGAATATGGTTATATCTTTGCCACTGCCCTGCAGCGTGAAAGTATACGTAAAGAGCAGCAAATCAAGCTGGATCAGGTTGCCTCCCGTTTCGAGAAAGAACTGGAACAAACTGCAGCAGCCAGACTCTCCAAACAAACCGACAAAGACAATGTTGCAGCCATCACCGCGGAAGTGGAGCGTCAGCGCAAGTTGGCCGAGAAAATGCGCACGGTCAAGGCGGAGGGCAGAGTGGTGCTGGAACTCAACGGAGCCGATGCCCAAGTCAAAGACCTACCAGACCTGCCCTTGCAAAATGGAGATACCATCACCATTCCACGCCGACCAGGTACCGTCAATGTTTTAGGCGCGGTCTATCAAAGCAATGCTTTCATCTATCGCCCGCAACGCGCGGTTAAAGACTACCTTGATCTCGCAGGCGGCATCACCCAGACCGGCGATAAGTCCGCCACCTATGTACTCCGGGCGGATGGCACCGTGGCCAGCAACAATAATGCCGGCTGGTTCTCCAGCTTGGGAGGGAAACGCATCAATCCAGGCGATACCATCGTCGTACCAGACGAAGTCGTCGTCAGCAGTTGGACTCAGTCCTTGAAAGAGTGGACCTCGATTCTCTATCAGTTCGGCTTGGGTGCTGCCGGTCTTAAAGTCCTGAAATAAGCAATCCGCCGCCTTAACACCTGGAATTGATTATGTCCATGAATGAGAACTCCATCAGACCACACGACGACTCCGAAGAGATCAATCTTCTGGAAATCATTCGAGTCTTAGTACAGCAAAAATACTGGATTATCGGCAGCACAGCCTGCCTGGGGGGAGTTGCACTGCTTTTCAGTCTACTCCTGCCTCCCACGTTTACCTCAACCGCAAAAATCCTGCCCCCACAGCAGCAGAGCACCGGTATGAGCGCCCTTCTGGGACAGTTAGGCGGCTTGGCCGGAGTTGCCGGCAGCGTCTCTGGACTAAAAAATCCAAACGATCTTTATATCGGTATGCTGCAAAGCAGAACCGTTGCCGACAATTTGATTCAGCAATTCAAACTTAAGCAGCGCTATCAAACAGACTCCCTGGATGCCACCCGCAAAGAGTTGCAAAACGCCAGCTCAATTACTAGTGGTAAAGACGGCATAATCACTGTCAGCGTGGATGACCAAGAGCCTCAGTTTGCTGCCAAGCTGGCTAATGCCTATATCGAGCAGCTTATCAAGCTGAATCAAAGCCTGGCGGTGACCGACGCGGCCAAACGGCGCCTGTTCTTTGAAAACCAACTCAAGCAAACCAAAGCACAACTTGCCGAAGCGGAAACCGCGCTGCGCCAAACCCAGGAACGTACCGGCCTGATTCAACCGGAAGGACAGGTCTCCGCAATCATGAGTACGGTTACCCAACTCAAAGCGAGTATCGCGGCTAAAGAAGTGCAGTTGGAAGCTATGCGCAGCTATGCAACCGAGCAGAATCCGTTGTACCAGCGTACAAGCCAAGAACTTGCCGGCTTAAAGACCCAACTGGCAAAAATGGAAACCGGCAAAGAAACTGCTGGCGACGTGATGGTGCCAACCGGAAAAGTACCTCAGTCCGGGCTTGAATATCTCCGCCGACTACGAGATGTCAAATACCAGGAAACCATCTTTGAGCTGCTCTCCAAACAATACGAGCTGGCTCGTATAGAAGAGGCCAAGGACTCTTCTCAAATTCAGGTGCTGGACAAGGCGGATATCCCAGAACTGAAAAGCAAGCCCAAACGTGCGCAGATCACCATGCTTGGTATCTTTGGGGGACTGGCAATAGGTATTCTGTTGGCCTTCCTGCGTGACCGCATGATTGCCGCCAAGCAGTCCGGGCGCTTACGCGAGTTTGCCTTAGCCTTCAAAGAAAGCTGAGCACTAATAAAAACACCACAGCAACGCTGTGGTGTTTTTATTTATAGAGTTTTAAATCGTGGAGACTCCACGACGCTCTCAGCATGCCATTGTTACCTTCCGCCTATAGCCCATCCGGAACACGAAGCCCAACACCAGCATGACCATCATGCAGGCCGCCAGGCTCAATGGGCTACCCCAGACCAATGGCGCGATCAAGCCCGCCACCACGCTGGACATCATGGTCTGGAAAAAGCCTTGCAACGACGAAGCGGTGCCGCGCAGCGATGGGAACTGATCCATCAGATTCAGGGTGATGGATGGCGCGGCGATTGACATGCCGGTGGTGTACAGCGCCAGAGGCAACACCGCCCACGGCATCGCGGCTTCCGGAACCAGCAGGTTGTACAGCAAGTTCCAGCCGGCGGCGATGAACATCACCACATAGCCGCGAGACACAATATCCTTCTGCGATACCCGCCCCGCCATCTTGCCGGACAGGTAAGCGCCGAACATGATGCCGGACACCGCTGGGCCAAACATCCACAGGAACTGCCCCGGTCCCAGATGCAAATGCTGCATCAAAAAGACCGGCGCCGATGGGATGTACAGGAAGAACCCAGCGAAATTGAATGACACCGCCGCAGTCAACAGCTGAAACTCGCGCTTACGCCCCACCTGCCAGTAATTGGCCAACAGGTATTTGATTTTCAAGGGCTGGCGCGCGGACTCATGATGGGTTTCCGGCAAGGCGAACCAGCTCATCAGGAAGAGGGCCAGGCCAATCAACGCCATGAACACGAAGATGGAGTGCCAGCCAAAGGCGCCGAACAACCAGCCGCCCACCACCGGCGCGATGGCAGGCGACAGCGAAAACAACATGGTGACCTGCGACATCAGCCGCTGGGCGTCGGCGCCGTCCAGCTTGTCGCGGATGATGGCGCGCCCCACCACCAGGCCAGCGCCGCCGCAGAAGCCTTGCAGCGCCCGGAACAACAGCAGTTGGCCCAGGCTGTCGGCCAAGGCGCAGCCTATCGACGCCAGGCTGAACAACAAGGTGGTGACCAGCACCACCGGGCGGCGTCCCACCGCGTCCGAGATCGAGCCGTGCCATAGCATCATCACCGCGTAAGACAATAAATATACTGTCAGCGCCTGCTGCATCTGCAGTGGCGAGACAGCCAGGCTTTGCCCGATCGCGCTCATCGCCGGCAGGAAAGTGTCGATCGAAAACGGCCCCAGCGTGGACAGGGCCGCCAGCAGGATTGCCAGCCCGAAGTGGCTGCGTGTGGAGGGATGCATGGCGGATAAATAACAATGAGAGTCAATGCATGTTAACGGTTAGGCCAGCACTTGCCAAACCGGACTGATGTAAATAAAACGTCATAGCCTCATATCGCGCTTTTCAAGCGCGCGCCGCTGGCGCCGGCTTCGATTTCGTGCCACGATCAATCCACTCCACGCCAGCCATAACAAGGAGAGACCAGCATGATTCGCCTGTATCACAACCCGCGCTGTTCCAAATCCAGGGAGGCGCTGAGCCTGCTGGAAAACGCCGGCGCGGAAATCGAAATCGTAGAGTATCTGAAGCACCCGCCCAGTTACGAAGAACTGGAGCACCTGCTGACGCTGCTGAACATGGAGCCGCGCGACTTGATTCGCCAGAAGGAGGAGGAATACACCGAACTCTACCTGGACGACATCACGCTGGAACCCAGACATCTGATTACCGCCATGATAGACAATCCCAAACTGATCGAACGCCCTATCGCCGTCTGCGGCGAACGCGCCGTGGTGGGACGGCCGCCGGAACGGGTGCTGCAGCTTCTGGACTAAGAGCCTGTGCACGATCTCGCGAGCTAAGGCGAGACAAAGCGAAAACCGCTGAGAAAGCGGGATGTACATACGGTACATGAGCATTTCGAAGGTGTGTCCACCGTGACGCGCAGCAGATCGTGAACAGCTTCCTAAGCTTAGCTGGCTCCGCCTTCCAGCGCCCAAGGCAATCGCTCTTGGGCGTTTTTGCATTCAACGTCCCGCCAACCTGCACTCGTCCCATCCCCTTCAAAATTATCACTTGCGGAATAGTAACATCCGTTACTAAAATGGCGCTCATGAATCCAACCAAGTCATTTCAAACGCTTGAGCAGGCTGTAAACCGAATCGAAGCGCGTTTTCCCGGCGTACCCCGCCAGGAAGTCATTCTGGCGCGCTTGCTGTACCACATCCTGCCTCGGCTGTCCGCTCACCTGTGCGACAAGCTGAAGCATCACGGCCTCAACGAGACGGTGTGGATGGCCCTGCTGGCGCTATACGCCTGTCCGCAACAAGCGCTCTATCCGTCTGAAATCAGCGACACGCTGGATTCATCGCGCACCAACGCCACGCGCATTGCCGACGAACTAGTCAAAAACGGTTGGGCGGCTCGTTCGCCCAGCGCGGAAGACCGGCGCAAGATCCTGCTGGAGTTGACGCCGGGCGGCGTTCAACTCGTGGAATCCCTGCTGCCCGTTTCCCGCGAATGCCACCGCGAGTTGTGGTCGGATTTCGACGCCGCGGAAAAACAGGAGTTCGAACGCTTATTGCGCAAGCTGCTCTGCAGCCTGGGCGGTTGAAGCTGGGAAACCGGCTTTTTTTCGTCCTTATAATAACCTGCGTGACTATCACATCATCAATCACTTTACCAATTGCTAATACAGCAAGTGAACACGGGAGTCCCACTAGGTGAAAAAGACTCAATGGCAGCACGGCGTCAGCGCCCTGCTGCTCAGCGCCCTGTTGGGCGGCTGCGCGAGCTTCGGCCCTGACAACGTCCCCGCATCTGAGCTCAAAGCCGAACAATTACGGCTGACCGATGGCCAGGGCGAACGGATCGCCAATGATTGGTGGACGCAACTGAACGACGCCGCGCTGAGCCAGCTGGTGGCCAAGGCCCTGCAGGACGCGCCCTCGCTGAAACTGGCCGAGGCCCGGCTGCGCCAAGCGCGCGCCGCAGTCGGCATCGTCGAAGGCAATAGCGGCCCCAAACTCGATTTCAGCGCCAATATGACGCAGCTGCATTACGAGTTCCCGGCGCCGATCTCGCGCGACTACGTCAACGCCTACACCGCGATGCTGATGGGCAGCTGGGAGTTCGACTTCTGGGGCAAGCACCGCGGCCAGATCGACGAAGCCGTCGGCCAGCAGCAAGCCATCGCCTTCGAAGGCGCGCAAACCCGGCTGACGCTGACTCAAGCCGTCATCGCCCAATACACCCAGTTGCAACGGCTGCAGGCGCAAAGCGCGGTGCTGGCCAAGCGCATCCAACTGGCGGAAAGCCGCCAGACGCTAACCCAAGCCCGCATCAACGCCGGCCTGCTGCCGGGCGATAACCAGCGCGGCAACGAAGTCTCGCTGCATCGCCTGCGCCAGCAGCAAAGCGCGCTGACTCAGGACAGCGACCGCGCCCGTCACGCGCTGGCGGCGCTGACCGGCCAAGGCCCGGAAGCCTTGCGCGGCTTGCAGCCCGGCAAGACGCTGACGGTGCCGGCCATGGACGCCGACGGACTGAACGCCGACCTGCTGAGCAAGCGCCCGGACATCGCCGCCCAACGCGCGCGGGTGGAAGCCACCGCCGGCGCGGTCAAAGCCGCGCGCGCCGAGTTCTATCCCAATATCAAGCTGACCGCCTTCGCCGGCCAGACCTCGCTGGAATTCAACAAGTTGATGAACGGCGACTCCACCTTCTGGGGCTTCATGCCGGCGATCAGCCTGCCCCTCTTCCACTCCGGCGCGATCCAGGCCAATTTGGGCAAACAGCGGGCCGGCTACGACATCGCCGTACACAGCTACAACCAGACCGTACTGGACGCGCTCCGCGACGCCGCCGACTCCGTCAGCGGCTGGCAACAAAGCGGCAAGCAGCTGGAACAGGCCCGCCAAGCACAAGACAGCAGCCGTCGCGCCGCCGACTCCGCCGCCGCCCGCTTCAAGGCCGGCATCATCAACAAACTGAACCTGCTGGACGCCCAAGACAGCGCACTGGCGCAACAATCGGCGCGCATCGACGCCGAAGCCGGCCGCAAACTGGCCTGGGTTTCCCTGAACACCGCATTGGGCGGCGGCTTCAACGCTGCGCCCGCCACCCACTGAGAACGCATCCATGGACAAGAAAACCAAAACCGCGCAAGGCCGCAAACGCAATCTGATCGTCGCCACCACCCTATTCGCCGCCATCGCCATCGGCTATGGGGCGTACTGGACGCTGGTGCTCAGCCACCAGGAAAGCACCGACGACGCTTATGTCAGCGGCCATCTGGTGCAAGTCACCCCGGAAGTGGGCGGCACCGTCGCCAAAGTCCTGGTGGACGACACCCAGCACGTCAAGGCCGGCCAATTGCTGGTCAGCCTGGACAAGAACGACGCGCAGCTCAACTTCGACCGCGCCCGCAATGAATTCGCTCAAGTCGTGCGCCAGACTCGGCAGTTGATGAGCAACACCCAGCAACTGGCCGCTCAAGTCACGCTGCGCGAAACCGAACTGGCCCGCGCCGACGCCGATCTGAAGCGCCGCAAACAGCTGGCCGGCACCGACGCGCTGTCGGCGGAAGAGTTGAGCCACGCCAACGACGCCGTCGCCGGCGCCAAGGCCGCGCTGGACGCCGCGCGCGAACAGCAAAAAGCCAGCGCCGCGCTGCTGGGCAAGGACGCGCTGGCGCAGCAGCCCGCGGTCAAGGCCGCCGCCAGCCGGCTGAAAGAAGCCTGGCTCGCGCTGCAGCGCACCGAAATCAAGGCGCCATTGGACGGCGCCGTCGCCCGCCGCAATGTGCAGGTGGGCCAGCGCCTGGCCGCCGGCACCCCGCTGATGTCGGTGATCCCGCTGCAAAACCTGTGGGTGGACGCCAACTTTAAGGAAGGCCAACTGGCCAAGATCCGTATCGGCCAGCCGGTGGAGCTGAAATCCGACCTCTACGGCGGCAAGATCGTGTACCACGGCAAAGTGGTGGGCCTATCCGCCGGCACCGGCAGCGCTTTCTCGCTGCTGCCGGCGCAGAACGCCACCGGCAACTGGATCAAGGTGGTGCAACGCGTACCGGTGCGCATCCAGCTGGACCCGAAAGACCTGCAATCGCACCCGCTGCGCGTCGGCTTGTCGATGGACGTGGTGGTGGACACCTCCAGCACCGACGGCAAGGCCGTGGCCGAAGCCCAGCCCTTCGTCGCCCACCAGGACGTCTCCGGCCAGTTGCCGGACCTGAAACAGGCCGACGAACTGGTGCGGACGCTGCTGGCGGCCAACGCGGGTGAAGGCAAGGCCGAATAAGGGGGCCGGACCATGAATCATCCACCATTGACCGGCTCCAAGCTGGTCTGGATCACGCTGGCGCTGTCGATGTCGGTGTTCATGCAAGTGCTGGACACCACCATCGCCAACGTGGCGCTGCCCACCATCTCGGGCAACCTGGGCGCGGCCACCAGCCAGGGCACCTGGGTGATCACCTCATTCGGGGTGGCCAACGCCATCGCGGTGCCACTGACCGGCTGGCTGGCCAAACGCCTGGGCGAGGTGAAGCTGTTCACCGCCTCCACCCTGCTGTTCGTGCTCACCTCCTGGCTGTGCGGCATGTCCAGCAGCCTGGAAATGCTGATTTTCTTCCGCGTGCTGCAAGGCGCGGTGGCCGGCCCGATGATTCCGCTGTCGCAGAGCCTGCTGTTGTCCTGCTATCCGCCGGAGAAGAAAGGCATGGCGCTGGCGCTATGGGCGATGACGGTGATCGTCGCGCCGGTGTTCGGCCCGATTCTGGGCGGGGTGATCAGCGACAACTGGCACTGGGGCTGGATCTTCTTCATCAACGTGCCGGTGGGACTGGCGGCGGCCTTCATTTCCTGGCGCATCCTCAAGCCACGCGAAACCGAAACCGTAGATCTGCCGATCGACCGCATCGGCCTAGCCCTGCTGGTCGTCGGCGTGGGCGCGCTGCAAATGGTGCTGGACCGCGGCAAGGAGCTGGACTGGTTCAACTCCACCGAGGTGATCACACTTGCGGTGATCGCAGTGCTGGCGCTGGTTTATCTGGTGATCTGGGAGCTTGGAGAGAAGCACCCCATCGTCGACCTCAGCCTGTTCAAACAGCGCAACTTCACCGTCGGCACCGTCGCCATCAGCCTGGGCTTCATGCTCTACTTCGGCACCGTGGTGCTGTTGCCCTTGATGCTGCAGACCCAGATGGGCTACACGGCCACCTGGGCCGGCCTGGCCGCGGCGCCCATCGGGCTGATCCCGGTGGTGCTGTCGCCCATCATCGGCAAGTACGCGCAGCGGCTGGACATGCGCTGGGTGGTGACGGTGAGCTTCAGCGTGTACGCCATCTGCTTCTTCTGGCGCAGCACCTTCAACCCCCAGATGGACTTCGCCTACGTAGTATGGCCACAGGTGGTGCAGGGCATAGGCGTGGCCTGCTTCTTCATGCCGCTGACCACCATCACGCTATCCGGCCTGCACCCGAGCCAGATCGCCAGCGCGTCCAGCCTGTCCAACTTCCTGCGGATTCTGGCCGGCAGCATCGGCACCTCGATCACCACCACGATGTGGGACCGCCGCGAGGCGATGCACCACGCACGCTTGACCGAGCATGTCAGCCTCTACGATCAGGCCTCCAACGCCTGGTTCCGGCTGCTGGACATGGCCGGCCTGTCCTCCGGGCAGCAGGCGGCGCTGACCTCGCTGCAGATCACCAAGCAGGGTTACATCATGGCGGCCAACGAGATTTTCTGGCTGTCCGGCGTGCTGTTCGTACTGCTGATCGGCCTGGTGTGGTTCGCCAAGCCACCGTTCACCGCCTCCGGCGGCGACAGCGGCGCGCATTAAGTCCCGTCATCCATCCTCGCCGGACAGCCAAGCTGTCCGGCGTGTTTTCATTCAGGCCAGCAGCGCCGCCATCGTCATGTTCTGGAACGCGGCCATGCCGCGGGTCAGCGTCTTGTCGCGGTGCTGCACTTGGTACAGCGTACGCGTCAGCGCCGGCAAACCGGCTCTCACTTCCACCACCGCGCCGGTCTGCAACAGATCGGCCACCACCCTCCGCGACAGGCAGCTGACGCCGAGGCCGGCCGCCACAGCGTGCTTGATCGCCTCGGAATGGCCCAACTCCATGCTCACGTTGAGCATGGCCAGGTGCGGCAACAGCAAACGGTCCACTTCCTCGCGCGTGCCGGAGCCGGTTTCGCGCAAAATCCATTCGGCCTTAGCCAGGTCCTGGCGCGCCGCTTCGCCTCGCGCCAAGGGATGATCGGCGGCGGAGAACACCACCAGTTCGTCCTGACGCCAGGGCTGAGCAATCAAGTCCGGGTGGTGGCAAGGCCCTTCGATGAAACCGAAATCCACACGCAGCGCCGCTACCGCATCGACGATATCGCGGGTATTGGCCACGTCCAGTTCCAGCCGCGCCAGCGGCCAGGCGGCGCGGAAGGCCGCCAGTTGCTGCGGCAATAAATAGTTGGCCACCGTGCTGCTGGCGCCTATCTTCAAAGACATCGCCCCGGCGTTGAACAGACTTTGCATGTCTTGGGCCGCATCCAGCATCGCCCGCGCCTTGGGCCACAGTAGCCGGCCGTGCTCGTTCAGGCTCAGCCGCTTGCCGATCCGGTCGAACAGACGCACATCGAGGCCGGTTTCCAGCTTGTCCAACGCCTGGCTGGCCGCGGACTGCGTCAGGGCGACATGGCTAGCCGCCTGGGTGACGGTGCCGTATTCGGCCACCGCGACAAAGACCTCCAGTTCGCGCAGGGTCAGCTTCAAGCCCATACCACCTCCTTAATATCGATTTTACTACTGATATATATCCATTTTATCCGTTTCTCTACTGAAAACGAGGGGCGTATCGTTAGCTCCATCCGCCATAGACCAAACAGGCATTTACTTATGACAAACCTTCGCCAAATCATGCCGGGCCTGGCGTTGGCCATCGCCGTCGCCGTGGCTTCGCTGTACGCAGCGGATTTGCCTGCGATGAAACACCTGGGCTTCTCCGCGCTCACCATCGCCATTCTGGGCGGCATGCTGATAGGCAACACCGTCTACCGCTACTTTGCCGGCGCCAGCCACCACGGCATCCAGTTCTCCAAGCAAAAGCTGCTGCGACTGGGCATCATCTTGTTCGGCTTCAAACTCACATTTCAGGACATCGCCGCAGTAGGCTTTGCCGGCGTATTGATCGATACCTTGGTGCTATGCACCACCTTTCTGCTGGCTTTCCGCATCGGCCGCAAATACTTGGGCATGGACGAGCAAAGCGTGATCCTGATCGGCGCCGGCAGTTCCATCTGCGGCGCGGCCGCGATTCTGGCCACGGAACCGGTGATCAAGGCTCATGCGGAAAAAGTGGCTGTAGCCGTCGCTACCGTGGTGGTGTTTGGCACCGTGGCGATGTTCCTGTGGCCGATGCTGTATCAATGGACTAGCCATCTGGGCATTTCCGAGTTCAACTACGGCGTGTTCGCGGGCTCCACCATCCATGAAGTGGCGCAAGCCGTTGCCGCCGGCAAATCGGTCAGCGAGGCGGCGATGACCACCGCGGTGATCACCAAGATGATACGCGTAATGATGTTGGCGCCGTTTTTGATCGCCTTGTCCAGCTGGCTGGCCGCCAAGCCGCACGGCAGCCGTCAACAAAAGAGCGGCATTGCCATCCCCTGGTTCGCCGTTGCCTTCCTGGCCGTGGCCGCCTTCAACTCCTTCAACCTGCTGCCTGCCGCGTGGGTCGGCGCCATCGTCTCGCTGGACAACCTGCTGCTGGCCGCCGCGATGGGCGCGCTGGGCATCACCACCCACTTCTCCGCCATCCGCCAGGCCGGCGCCAAACCGATGCTGCTGGCTTCCATCCTGTTTGGCTGGCTGATCGTCGGCGGCGGCCTGATCAACTTCGGCGTCAGCCATCTGCTGCACTAAACACTGTGTAAGCCAAAACAAAACCGCCCGGTTTACGCCGGGCGGTGATAGTGGGGTTGCATTGCGGACATGCCTAGGCGTCGTCTCTCTTCAGCCGCTTTGAGAGTCACTCATTGCCCGATACCTGCTCGCGCGACAAACCCTTCATAACCATCAGCCGGCTTTGCACCAAGGCTGCGGCAAACTGCCTCTTGAAGTTATCAGCCGGGCGCCAGTCTTTCCCGTCCCGAACAAAACCAAACTCCCCTTCCAGCAGCAAGCGGTCCTCCTTGCCGATCGCAACCATGAACGGGTCGCGATATTGCACCATCAGCTTGCAGCTCCAAACGCCGCCCGCACCTTGTACGCAATCGTTCAAAGGCAATACTTCGCCTAGGGCTACTTCCGGCTGGCCAGCCGCTCCTTGCATACGGGCCAATGCGTCGGCCGCCGAACCACCCAGCTTGCTAAAGTCCAGCACCCCTTGTTGCAGCGCCTGCCTCACGCCCTCCCGCCCCAAAGGCTTGCCCAATTCCGGCAGCGCCCCATCCGAATTCAACTGAGCGTAGCGTGTGCGCAGCAAACGCTCGTCGCCCCCCATCACGAAGATATCCTCGCCCTTCCCCTTCACCTCGTACGCAATGGGCGCGCGTTGCTCATTTATAACCAACATGGCCACGCAACCGCGTGCGCGCTCCGTCTTGATGTAGCCCAGTTCCTTGACCTGTTCCAGCTTGAGGTTCCCTAAATTGCCCGCTATCGGCGCGCTCGCGCTGGGTTTTCGCGACATCAGGTGCGCCTGCGCCGACCACAAAGACTTATGTATGTTTTTCTTCACCACCGATGCTTCGCATCTCGGCACCAGCGGCGGCGTCAGGAAATACCAGCCTGCCGCGCCAAGCAACGCCGCGCCACCCAGCCCCCAAGCCAACTTTCCGCGCCATGAAGTGGTCCGTTGCTGCTGGAGCAGAGCCAACTCCAGTTCCCAATCCTGGTTGTACTCATCCACCGCTTGCCTGCGCACCGCATTGGAAGCAAAACCTTCATCCGCATCCGCCTTGGTTTCGATTTCAATCATTTGCTCCAGGCTCAGCACCTCCTCCTCTTCCAACCAGTCCAAGCCGCCCCCCAAGGTGGAGAAAGGCTCCGCGCCCTGCTCGCGCAGCTTTTCGCGCGCCGTCTGGTAAAGCGCCTGGTCAATTACTCCGCCCTCCAGCAGGCGGTCAAGGATCGGGGTTGCAAACGTGGAATCGCTCATATCGTCCATCAACGGCGCGCATTTCGCATACGCATCCGGGCTAGTGAAAAGGCCGTCCAGAATAACCCAAGGACAGAAAAACACCTAAAATCCAAACCATTTTGGATTTGCAAATCGAAAAACAATCCCATAGTCATTTACAAATATAAAACGCACGGCGTGCAAACCGCGCAGCCTCTCACGCAATGAAAAACGCCCGGCCAAGCCGGGCGTTCAACTATGCCGAACCATCAGGACTCAGCACGGACACTTCTTCATGCTCTTGCCGCCATAGCGTTCATCCTGACAGCGGCGAAAAAAGGCCTCCCGGCTCATCACCTCCGCGTTGGGATTGAAACGGCGGCGGCTGGCGACGTAAGCGTCGTAATCCTTGACGCCCACCATCAACCGGGCGGTTTTCGCCCATTGCTGCCATAGCTTGTTCATTACGCGCCCTCCTCACGGAACACCGCCGGCACCTCTTTGGCGGTGGACCACTTCACCGCCAGCGATTTGCGCATCACATTCAACGCGAACACCAGCATGGCGATCACCACCGCCATGAACAGCGCCGTCAAAGTGGCGTCCACATAGTCATTGAAGATGATCTGATGCATTTGCGCCATATTCTTGGCCGGCGCCAGAAGCTCGCCCTTGGCCGCGGCGGCGGAGAACTTGTCGGCGTGCGCCAGGAAGCTGATCTTGGGGCTGGCGTGGAACAGCTTCTGCCAGCCAGCGGTCAGCGTCACCACCAGCAGCCACAACGTAGGCAGGGCGGTGACCCAGATGTAGCGGGTTTTCTGCATTTTGATCAGCACCGCGGTGGCCAGGATCAGCGCGATGCCGGCCAGCATCTGGTTGGCGATGCCGAACAGCGGCCACAAGGTGTTGATGCCGCCCAACGGATCCACCACGCCCTGATACAGGAAATAGCCCCAGCCGGTCACGGCGAGGCCCGTGGCGATCAAGTTGGCGGTCCAGGATTCGGTGTTGGCCATGGGCTTGACGACCAGGCCCAACAGGTCCTGGATCATGAAGCGCAGCACGCGAGTGCCCGCGTCGATGGTGGTCAGAATGAACAGGGCTTCAAACAGGATGGCGAAGTGATACCAGAAGGCCATCATCGCCGGCCCGCCAATCACATTGGACAGAATGTGCGCCATGCCCACCGCCAAGGTCGGCGCCCCGCCGGCGCGGGACAGAATGGTGCTCTCGCCCACGTCCTTGGCCATCTGGGTCAGCATATCCGGCGTGATGACGAAGCCCCAGCTGGAAATCACCTGGGCGGCTTCCTCCGCGGTCTTGCCTATCACCGCCGCCGGGCTGTTCATCGCGAAGTAGACGCCCGGGTCCAACACGCAGGCAGCAATCAAGGCCATGATGGCGACGAAGCTTTCCATCAACATGGAACCGTAGCCGATCATGCGCGCGTGGGTTTCATTCTCCAGCATCTTGGGCGTGGTGCCGGAGGCCACCAGCGCATGGAAGCCGGACACCGCGCCGCAGGCGATGGTGATGAACAGGAAGGGGAACAGATTGCCGGAGAACACCGGGCCGCTGCCGTCGATGAACTTGGTCACCGCAGGCATGTGCATATTGGGCGCCACGATCATGATGCCGATGGCCAGGCCGACAATGGTGCCGATTTTCAGGAAGGTGGACAGATAATCTCGCGGCGCCAGCAGCAGCCACACCGGCAGCACCGAGGCGATGAAGCCGTAGCCGATCAGAGTCCAGGCCAACGTGGTGCCGCTCAGGGTAAACAGCGGCGCCAGGGTTTCGTTCTTGGCGATGTCGCCGCCGTAAACGATGGCCAGCATCAGCAGGATAAAGCCGATGACGGAAATCTCGCCGATTTTGCCCGGCCGGATATAGCGGGTGTAGACGCCCATGAACAGGGCGATCGGTATCGTGGCCGCAATGGTGAAGGTGCCCCAGGGGCTGCCGGTCAGCGCCTTGACCACCACCAAAGCCAGCACCGCCAGCAGGATCACCATGATCATCAGAATGCCGATGGAGGCGATAACACCGGGAATCGCCCCCAATTCGGTGCGGATGATCTCACCCAGCGATTTGCCGTCGCGGCGCACCGACAAGAACAGAATCAGGAAGTCCTGCACCGCGCCGGCCAGCATCACCCCCACCAAAATCCACAGCGTGCCCGGCAGATAGCCCATCTGCGCGGCCAGCACCGGCCCCACCAGCGGCCCCGCGCCGGCGATGGCGGCGAAGTGGTGGCCGAACAGCACCCATTTATTGGTGGGCACGTAATCCAGGCCGTCATTGTATTTTTCCGCCGGGGTCAGTCGGCGGGCGTCCAGTTCCAGCACTTTGTGGGCGATGAAGCGGCCGTAAAAGCGATAGGCGATGGAGTAGACCGACACCGCCGCCACAATCAGCCAAACAGCGTTGACCGGTTCGCCGCGATTGAGGGCCACTACGGCGAAGGCCGCTGCGCCGGCCAGGGCGACGGCCAGCCACACGGCCCATTCTCTTATCTGTTGCATATGGCAAGTTCCTATTCTCTTTATCCCGTTTTAATTCCCCGGTCCCTGGCGACGACAGCGGCCACGGCCGGCTTTTTTTGCCTGACCGATTCTGGATTGATAGTTCCGGAAAATCAAGCACGCCATGTCATTTGTAGAAACTATCGATAATTTATGACGAATAGCAGTCACGATAATGCTAAAGTCGCCGGCGAACCCCGCGTGCTAATATTTTGATTTGAACCACAGAATCCCGTCGACGGACATGAACAGCGATACCCCCTATATTCTCATTGTCGAAGACGACGTGAGACTAGCCGAATTGATAGGCGCCTATCTGAGCAAGCACGGCTATCGCATCTCCCAGCACGGCCGCGGCGACACCGCGCCGGCCATCATCCTGGAAGAAAAGCCGGACCTGGTGATCCTGGACATCATGCTGCCAGGCAAGGAAGGCTTCGACGTCTGCCGTGAAATCCGTCCGCGCTATAACGGCAGGGTTTTGATGATGACCGCGCGCGACGAGGACGTGGACGAAATCCTGGGCCTGGAACTGGGCGCCGACGATTATCTGGCCAAGCCGGTGGAACCGCGCCGCCTGCTGGCCCGGGTGCGCGCGCTGCTGCGCCGCGGCGGCCCCGGCGCTCAGGCCGATGGCGATAACGGCGGCGACGACAGCTTCACCTTCGGCCAGTTCTGCATCAGCCAGGCCACGCGCGAGGCGACGCTGAGCGGGGACTTGATCGACCTGACCACCGCCGAATTCGACCTGCTGTGGCTGCTGTCCTCCCACGCCGGCCAGGTGCTGTCGCGCGACGACATCATGAGCGAGTTGCGCGGGATAGGCTTCGACGGGCTGGACCGCTCGATAGACGCACGCATTTCGCGGCTGCGCCGCAAGCTGGGCGACAATCCGGACGCACCGGCCCGGATCAAGACCGTTCGCGGCAAAGGCTATCTGTTCTCTCGCAGCGACTGGGAATAAAGCATGAGCGCGCGTCGTCTTCGCGGCTGGCTCAAGCCGTCGCTGGGCACCCTGTTTGCCCGCTACTTCTTCGCCACCATGCTGGCTGAGCTGATCATCATCATCGGCTTTGGCTTCATGGTCACCAAGCTGTACGAAAACAGCGACCGCGACAGCAAGCTTCAATTCATGAACGGCACCGTGACCCTGATCCGCCAGCAGCTGGAACAAACGCCGCACCAGGATTGGGACCGCAAACTCGCCGATATCGCCCGCGCCTTCAGCTACCCTGTCAAGCTGATCGCCCATCCTCCCGACGATTTCGAACCGGAAGGCCACGCCGCGCTGCTAAGCGGCCGCCCCTATCTAGACTTCGACAACCAATTGCTCTACGTGCCGCTGCCCCATGATCCGCGCCTGCTGCTGCTGGGCCCCTTGGAGGCGCCGCCCAGCAATAGCAGCTGGATCAGCGAGGACATGGAAATCCTGCTGCTGTGGATTTTGCTGACCGGCTCCACGCTGGGCACACTGATCTATTTCAGCCTGCGCCCGCTATGGAAGGACTTGCTGGAAGTGCGCCTCAAGGCGGAGATTTTCGCCGACGGGGATTTCAGCGCCCGTGCACAACCCTCCAAGAGCCGGCTGCTGGCGCCCTTGTCGCGCGCCTTCAACAGCATGGCGGCACGGCTGGAGCGGCAGATGGAAACGCGCCAGGCGCTGTCGCACGCCATCGCCCACGAAATCCGCACTCCGATCGCGCGGCTGCGCTTCGGCCTGACCATGCTGGAAGAGGAAGAGGACGAAAAGGAGTGGAAGCGCTACCGCGAAGGCATGGAGCGCGATATGCAGGAATTGGAAGAACTGTTCAATACCAGCATGGAGTTCGCCAAGCTCAACCGCAACGAAGTGCCCTTGCACTGGGAAACGGTTGACCTTTACGACTGGTTCGACGATCTGGTCGATCTGGTCACGCCGCTGAAACCGCCCGGCATCAAGCTGGAGCTGGACTGCGCGCTGGGCAATGGCGCCTTCGACCGCAAACTAATGTACGTGGCCAGCCGCAACCTCTTGCTCAACGCCTTCAAATACGCCAACGCTCAAGTCCGGCTGACGGTGTGTCACAACGCCGCCGGCCAGTTGCTGATCCATGTAGATGACGACGGCTGCGGCATCCCCGAGGCTGAACGCGACAAGGTGTTCGAACCCTTCCTGCGTCTGGACCGCAGCCGCGACCGGGCCACCGGCGGCTACGGTTTGGGCCTGTCCTTCGTCAAACTGATCACCGAACACCACGGCGGCCAAGCCAGCGTGGCCGCCAGCGAACTAGGCGGCGCGCGCTTTACGCTGTGCATCATGCAGCCGCAGCAATAGCACGGTTTACGATCTGCGGCGCGCAGTGAGGCATGACACGGTGGTAGAGCATTCGAAATGCGCGTGTACCGCTGGCACACTCAGCTTTCTCAGCTGTTTTCGCCTTGTCTCGCCTTAGCTCGCGAGACTTTGAACAGCCCCTAAACACTCCCGATAAAGATGCCGGAGCGCCGCCTCCTGAGCCGGCAAAAAGTAAAGCCGCAGTTTGTTAAATAATCTGAATTGGGTCACGGTCCGTCACAAAGCGGGGACAGGAAGCCAACAGACCCAGGACCGCCGTCCCTGGATAATGCCAGCATCTCAACTTGGATTCGGGTATTTTCCATGGTTTCTTCACGACCGGCCGCCCTGCTGGTACACGGTCTGGGCGGCAGCGCATACGACCTTGGCGCGCTTGGACGCACGCTGGAGGAGGCTGACATCGTCACGCACACCCCGCTGCTGCCGGGACATGGTGGCGAGCCGGAAGATCTGCTGTCCGTCCGCTGGCAGGACTGGGTGGAAACCATACGCAAGGAATACCTGGAGCTGAAAACACGCCACAAGGTAGTGCATCTGGCCGGCGTTTGCCTGGGCGGCCTGGTGGCGCTGGAAGTGGCGCGGCTGGAAAACCACAAGGACGGCCTCGCGCTGTACGCGCCGCCGCTGTTCCTCGACGGCTGGAGCCTGCCCAAGCTGACTTGGGCCCGCCACATCGTCTACCGCATTCCCGGCCTGGCCAAGAAGATGCGCGTGCCGGAGGTTGAACCTTTCGGCATCAAGAACGCCCGCATCCGCAAAGCGATCCAGCAGCGCTTCGAACGCGGCGAGCGCTTCCACTACGCCTACATCCCGTTGGCCTGCATCCGCCAAGTGGATGGACTGCGTCGCCAGTTGATGTCGCGGCTGGAGCAGATCACTTGTCCGACGCTGATCGTACATGCCGACGAGGACGACATCACCAGCCCGCGCTCCGCCCATCACCTGCAACGCCACCTGGGCGGCAAGGTCGATTTCATGCCTTTGTCCAACAGCTACCATATGGTGATGGTGGACAATGAGCGCGGCGAAGTGCTCAAGCGCAGCCTGAAGTTTTTCAACCAGCGCGCTCAAGCGCCGGCCACTGCCGCCGAGCAAAACGGTTGGGCCCTGTTCGCCGCCGCCTGAACGCCGCGCACTCGCAATCAAGGCAAGCTTCCTGCTTGCCTTTTTTCTTGCCCGCGCAGTCGCATCGGCTTTATCAGCCTGAATTAAAGTTGCAAGCGATCACAACTGAAAGTTGAATTTAACAGCTGAGCAAACTTCTAAGCCGGCTCGTCACCAACCGTCATCAAGCCAGAACACAGCAACAATGGAAGGCCAGGATCAGCTGAAGCAAACTGTTTGCACGAGCCGGATCGGCCCCCAGCCGGTCTTGCAACGGTTCCGTTCTCTTCCCTTTGTGTGACTTTGCGTGCCCGCCGGCTTCGGCGGGCATCTTTTCTTTCAGGTGCCCGCCCTGTTTTGTTACATATCGTTACACAAGCCCTTCACCCTGCACACAAAGAGCGCTTACAAGCTCAACAGACTGAATTACTTCTTATTCGCACAATATCGCCGTTATCAACAAAGCAAATAGTCGCAAAAATGAAAAAACTAATCATCGTTTCCGTGTTGAGCCTGGCAGCTCTGTCCGCGCATGCAGCCGATCCCGGCTTCTACGTCTTCGGCAACACCGGTTATAACTTCTCCAAGCTGGAGTCCGGCAACCGCAACATCATTCTGAAAGACGCCAAGGCCGCCGGCACGGTATGGGAACTGGGCGCGGGCTACCGTTTCAACCAATACCTGGCAACCGAACTGTCCTACGCCGATTTCGGCAAATCCAAGGCCAACGGCTCCATCGCACCGTCGGTGCCCGTGTTCGGAGGCAGCCGCGGCGATGTGTCGGTCGCCACCAAGGCCGAACGCATTGCCGTGTTGGGCATTCTGCCGGTGACCCAGGATTTGGAAGTCTTCGGCAAGGCCAGCCTGAACAATGTCCATACCAAGCTCAAGATCGACCAAGTTGGCAACAAGACTTTCAACGACACCCGCTTAGGTCTTGGTTTCGGCGCGCAGTATCAGCTGCACAAAAACCTGTCTCTGCGTGGCGAATACGAATACATCGCCGGCAATGACTTCCAAATGGCGGGCCAGAGCTTGGTCAAAACCTCCGGCACCAGCGTGCTGAAGGCCGGCATCAGCTACCACTTCTGATCGCGCGTCTTGCCTACACTCGCCAGCCGCGGCCCCTGCGTTCGCGGCTGGTTTTGCGTTTCAGGCCGTCGGCACCGCCATGCCGCGCCGCACCGCCGGGCGGGCGCTCAGCCGTTGGAACCAATCCCATACCCGGGGAAACGCCGTCAGATCCACCTGATGCCATTCGTGACGCGCCGCCCATGGATAAAGCGCGATGTCGGCGACGCTATACTCGCCGGCGACGTAATCTCGCCCTTCCAACTGCCGGTCCAGCACCCCGTACAGACGCAAAGCCTCGTCGTGGTATCGCTTCTGCGCGTAAGGCAGGCTTTCCGGCGCGTAGCGCAGGAAATGGTGAGCCTGCCCCAGCATCGGCCCAAAGCCGCCCATCTGGAACATCAGCCATTGCAGCGCCTCGTAGCGCGCCGCGCCCGCCGCCGGCAACAAACGGCCATGCTTTTCCGCCAGATATTGCAGAATGGCGCCGGACTCGAACATCGCCAGCGGCCGCCCGTCCGGCCCGTCGCTGTCCACGATGGCAGGGATCTTGTTGTTGGGGCTGATGGCCAGAAAGGATTCGGCAAACTGCTCGCCCTTGCCAATGTCCACCGTGTGCACGGCGTACGGCAACTCCAGCTCTTCCAGCATGATGGAAATCTTGCGCCCATTGGGCGTGCCCCAGGTATACAGATCAATCACGATACGCGTCTCCCGTATTCAAGGCTCCGGCGGCTCGCGCCTGCGCGCGCCGCCCCGTCTGCTACAATGCAGCCCATTTCAAGCCTTCAGGATACTGCGATGAGCCAGCCGCGCGTCAATGATGTCAAAGCCTTTCTCTTGGACCTGCAAGACCGCATCTGCGCGGCGCTGGAGCAGGCGGACGGCGGCGCTCAATTCGTCGAGGACGCTTGGCAACGGCCGGGCGGCGGCGGCGGACGCAGCCGGGTCTTGGCCAAGGGGGCCTTGTTCGAGCAGGCCGGGGTCAATTTCTCCCACGTCTACGGCGACGCGCTGCCCGCCTCCGCCACCGCCCACCGGCCGGAGCTGGCCGGCCGCGGCTTTCAGGCCATGGGCGTGTCGCTGGTGATCCACCCGGAAAACCCGCACATTCCCACCAGCCACACCAATGTCCGCTTCTTTATTGCGGAAAAGGACGGCGAGGCGCCGGTATGGTGGTTCGGCGGCGGTTTCGATCTGACTCCGTTCTATGCGGTGGAAGCCGACGTGGTGCACTGGCACCGCGTGGCCCGCGATTTATGCCAGCCCTTCGGCGAGCAGGTGTACCCGGACTACAAGCGCTGGTGCGACGAGTACTTCTACCTGAAACATCGCCAAGAGGCGCGCGGCGTCGGCGGCCTGTTCTTCGACGACCTGAACGCCTGGGGCTTCGATTCCTGTTTCCGCTTCATGCAGGCGGTGGGCAACGGCTTCATCAACGCTTACTTGCCCATCGTCGAACGCCGCAAGGGCGATAGCTGGGGCCACCGCGAGCGCCAGTTCCAGCTTTATCGCCGCGGCCGCTATGTCGAATTCAACCTGGTCTGGGACCGCGGCACCCTGTTTGGCCTGCAGTCCGGAGGCCGCACCGAATCCATCCTGATGTCGATGCCGCCGCTGGCGCGCTGGGAATACGATTACCAGCCGGAGCCGGGCAGCCCGGAAGCGGCGCTGACCGAGCGCTTTCTGGCCCCGCGAGACTGGCTGGCCTGAGAGCCGCGACCGAACCGGATACCGCCGCTTTCTTCAGCCCTCACATGAGTTTAGCCAATCACAAGAACGACGAAATCGGGTATCCTTGCGCAGCTGCCCATAACAATCCCATGACCATCCGTTCCGCATGAATCAACCCCATTTTTCGGCTGGGCTCTCCAGCCGCGCCGCCCGCCCCTGGCAGGAGCCGGCGCTGTGGCTGCTGTTCGCCGTCGTCTGGTTCGGCTCCCTCGGCTACCGCGGGCTGATTCACGCCGACGAAGGCCGCTACGCGACGCTGTCGCTGTTCATGCTGCACAGCGGCGACTGGATCACGCCGCGGCTGAACGGCCTGCTCTACTTCGAAAAACCGGCGCTGCAATACTGGATGGGCGCGCTGAGCTTCGCCGCCTTCGGCGTCAACGAGTTCGCCGCCCGCTTCTGGCCGGGCCTGACCGGCTTTCTGTCCGTAGCGATGTGCGGTTTCACCGCGCGCCGGCTCTGGGGCGTAGACGCCGGGCGCTACGCGGCGCTGACCGCCGGCAGCTGCGCCTGGATTGTCGCCAATAGCCATTTCCTTTCGCTGGACATGGGGGTGAGCTTCTTTCTCACCGTGGCGCTGTGCGGCTTCCTGCTGGCGCAACACGACAGCGCCGACGCGCGCGCGACCCGTCACTGGATGTGGGTCACCTGGGCGGCGATGGCCGCCGCCACGCTGAGCAAGGGCTTGATCGGCCTGTTGATCCCCGGCGCCACGCTGGTGCTGTACAGCCTGCTCAATTGGCAATGGGGCTTCTGGAAACGCATGCACTGGCTGAGCGGCCTGGCCTTGTTCCTGCTGCTGACCGCGCCCTGGTTCATCCTGGTGTCCCAGCGCAACCCGGACTTCGCTCACTTCTTCTTCATCCGCGAGCACCTGGAGCGCTTCCTCACCACCGAACACAAACGCACCGGCGCGCCGTGGTATTTCGTTCCCTATCTGCTGCTGGGCCTGCTGCCCTGGACCAGCCTGCTGCCGGCGCTGTGCCGCGACGGCTGGCGCGAACCGGGCGCGCGGCTGCGCGTCGGCCGCCTGCTGCTGATCTGGTCGGTCTTCATCTTCGCCTTCTTCAGCAAATCCAGTTCCAAGCTGCCGTCCTACATCCTCCCGATGTTCCCGGCGTTGGCCCTGCTGCTGGCGCCCACGCTGCAGCGCATGCCCTCCGCCGCGCTGAAGAAGCACCTGCTGCCGACGCTGCTGCTGTGGCTGGCCGCGCTTGCGCTCTACCCCTTTGTTGATCGTTTCGCGTCCGAGGACATCCCGCTTGATGTGCTGCACGGCTTCGCCCATTTCGTCGCCGCCGCCGCCTTGCTGTTCCTGGTCTGCGCCGCCGTCGCCCGGCGCTTGCTGGGCCGCGAACGCAAGCTGGCCGCTCTGTGCTGGCTGGCTTTCGGCAGCTTGCTGGCCGTCAGCGTCGCCGCCGCCGGCCACGACAGCTATGGCCGGCTGAAGGGCAGCAAGGAAATCGTCCGCCAGATCCAGCCTTATCTCAATGCGGACACGCCGGTGTTCTCGGTCCGTTATTACGACCAGACTTTCCCGTTCTATCTGGGCCGCCCGGTCACCCTGGTGCAGTTTGTCGATGAGTTTGAATTCGGCGAGAGCCAGGAGCCGCAGCGCTGGATGCCGCGACTGGAACAATTCGTCGCCGCCTGGAACGCCGCCCCGCGCGCGCTGGCGATGACCGACCCCGCCACCTATCAGGAACTGCAAGCCCAGGGCTTGCCGATGCGGGTGGTCTACCAAGATCCGCGCCGCCTGGTGGTGGCCAAGCCGTGAAACAGCCAACCTTTGGACCCGCTCTACTATGAAGTTGATCGAATTCGGCCTGATTCTGCTCGGCGTGCTGCTCAACGCCGCCGCCCAGCTATGCTTGAAGGCCGGCGTGCGCCAGATCGGCCACTTTGACTTTTCCGCCTCCAACGTACTGCCGATAGGCTGGTCGCTGGCCACCAATCTGCCCATCGTCGGGGGCCTGTCCTGCTATGTCGTCAGCGTGGTGGTATGGATCATGGCGCTGTCGCGAGTGGAGGTCAGCATCGCTTACCCTATGCTGTCCATCGGCTACGTGGTCAACGCGCTGCTGGCCTATTGGCTGTTCGGCGAAGCGCTGAGCGCTCAGAAACTGATCGGCATCGGCGTCATCATCATCGGCGTGGTGCTGGTCGCCCGCAGCTAAGCAGAAAGGCTCAAATGGATTTCCTGCCCTTCACCCGCCCGGACATCGACGAAGCCACCATCGCCGCCGTCGGCGAGGTGCTGCGTTCCGGCTGGATCACCACCGGTCCCAAATCCCGTCAACTGGAAGCCGAGCTGTCCGCCCATGTCGGCGGCCGTCCGGTACGGGTGGTGGCATCCGCCACCGCCGCGCTGGAAATGGCCTTGCAAGTGGCCGGCGTCGGCCCCGGCGACGAGGTGATTACCTGCCCGCTGAGCTGGGTGGCCACCGCCAACGTGATTCTGAAAGTGGGCGCCAAACCAGTATTCGTCGACGCCGACCGCGCCAGCCGCAACATCGACCTGAACCAGGCGGAAGCGGCGATCACCCCGCGCACCCGCGCCATCATCCCGGTGGACCTGGCCGGCCTGCCGGTGGACCGCGACCGCCTCTACGACATCGCCAAGCGCCACCGTCTGCGCGTGATCGAGGACGCCGCCCAGTCCATGGGCGCCAACTGGCGTGGCCGCCGCATCGGCAGCTTTGGCGATTTGGTGTCCTTCAGCTTCCACGCCAACAAGAACATGACCAGCGGCGAAGGCGGCTGCCTGGTGCTGAACGACGAGGACGAAGCCCGTCTGTTCGAGAAGCTTCGGCTACAGGGCGTGACCCGCCACGCCGACGGCGGCATGGACGTGGACGTGCTGGGCGGCAAGGCCAATATGACCGATATCGCCGCCGCCATCGGCCTGGGCCAGTTGCCGCGGCTGGAGAGGTTCAACGCCCGCCGCCGCGAGCTGGCGGCGCTGTATTTCCGCCATTTCGACCGCCAGCTGGGCTGCGAACTGCCGCTAGAGGACATGGCCCAGAGCAATTGGCATATGTTCCAGCCGCTGTTGCCGCTGGACCGAATGAGCATGGACCGCGGCGAATTCATCGCCCGGATGAAAGACCTGGGCATAGGCGTGGGCGTGCACTACCCCGCCATGCATTTGTTCACCTTGTTCCGCGAGATGGGCTTCCAGCCGGGAGATTTCCCGGTGGCGGAAGACATCGGCCGCCGCACCGTCACCCTGCCGCTGTTCCCGGCCATGGCCGACGAGGACGTGGAACGCGTGTGCGCCGCCGTGAGCGGCGTGCTGAAGCCCGTGCTGAGCGTATAAAACATCTATGAAAAGCGTAATCGATCTTTCCGTCGTCATCCCGGTATACAACGAGCAGGACGTGCTGCCGGCGCTGTTCGACCGCCTCTACCCCGCGCTGGACGCGCTGGGCGTGCGTTATGAAATCGTCTTCGTCAACGACGGCAGCCGCGATAAAAGCCCGGCCATGCTCGCCGCGCAGTTCGACCTGCGGCCGGACGTGACCCGAGTGGTGCTGTTCAACGGCAACTTCGGCCAGCACCGCGCCATTCTGGCCGGCTTCGAATACAGCCGCGGCGATCGGGTGGTGACGCTGGACGCCGACCTGCAAAACCCGCCGGAGGACATCAAGCTGCTGCTGGCTGAAATGGACAAGGGCCACGACTACGTCGGCTCCATCCGCCGCCAGCGCAACGACAGCCTGTGGCGCCACCTGGCCAGCCGCGCGATGAACCGCCTGCGCGAGAAACTGACCCGCATCAAGATGACCGATCAGGGTTGCATGATGCGCGCCTACAGCCGCCGCATCATCGACACCATCAATCAGTGCAACGAGCTGCACACCTTCATCCCGGCGCTGGCCTATCAGTTTGCGCAGAACCCGACCGAAGTCACCGTCGGCCATGAAGAGCGCTTCGCCGGCGAATCCAAGTACTCGCTGTACAGCCTGATCCGCCTGAACTTCGACCTGATGACCGGTTTCTCCATCGTGCCGCTGCAGCTGTTCTCGCTGCTGGGCATGCTGGTCTCCGCCGGCTCCGGCGTGCTGGTGGTCTACCTGGTGCTGCGGCGCTTCATCGTCGGCCCGGAAGTGGGCGGATTGTTCACTCTGTTCGCCATCGCCTTCCTGCTGATCGGCATCGCGCTGTTCGGCATCGGCCTGCTCGGCGAATACATCGGCCGCATCTACCAAGAAGTGCGGGATAGACCGCGCTATGTGATCGGCGCGGTGCTGGAGCAAAAGGACAAACCATGAAAGCCGTGGTCTTCGCTTATCACAATGTCGGCGTGCGCTGCCTGAGAGCGCTGATCGGCGGCGGCGTGGATGTGGCGCTGGTGGTCACCCACCGTGACAACCCCAATGAAAACATCTGGTTCGCCAGCGTGGAGCAGGTGGCCCGCGACTACGGCATACCGGTGATCACCCCGGACGACCCGAATACGCCGGAAGTGCTGGCCCAAGTGCAAGCGGCGCGGCCGGACTTCCTGTTCTCTTTCTATTACCGTCACATGCTCAAAGCCCCGCTGCTGGAATGCCCGTCGCGCGGCGCCTTCAATATGCATGGCTCGCTGCTGCCCAAATACCGCGGCCGGGTGCCGATCAACTGGGCCATCATTCACGGCGAAACCAAAACCGGCGCCACCCTGCACGTGATGAACGTCAAGCCGGACAACGGCCCCCTCGTCGATCAGATGGCGGTGCCCATCTTGCCGGATGATAATGCCGACGAAGTGTTCGCCAAGGTCACCGTGGCCGCGGAAATGGTGCTGGCCCGCAGCCTGCCGGCGCTGCTTGCCGGCAAGGCCGAATTCCGCCAACAGGATTTGAGCCAAGGCGGCTATTTCGGCGGCCGCAAACCGGAGGACGGCCGCATTGACCCGCAAGCCGGCGCCGCCGATCTGCACAACTTCGTGCGCGCGCTGACCCATCCGTTCCCGGGCGCCTTCGCCGACATCGACGGCGGCCGGCTGGTGATCTGGAAAACCCTGCGCGCAGGCGGCCACGGTCAGCAATTGCAAACCGCCCGGCTACACTCAGAAAACGGCGCGCTGTGGCTGGACGCCGTGGACGGCGGCCGCTTGAAGGTACTATCCGCCACGCTGGACGGCGCGGCGCTGGATCCGACGACAACACAGACGCTGACGCTGGCCTGAAGCGGCGCACTCACGGAATACACATGCAAATCACAGTCCCCCTCCAGGGGACGATGAAGGAAATCTCAATGAAAAAAGTACTGATCCTCGGCGTCAACGGCTTTATTGGCCACCACCTGACCAAACGCATCATCGAAACCACCGACTGGCACATCTACGGCATGGACATGCACGATGACCGCGTGGCCGAATGGAAAGACCACCCGCGCTTCCACTTCTTCGAAGGCGATATCACCATCAACAAGGAGTGGATCGAGTACCACGTGAAGAAATGCGACGTGGTGCTGCCGCTGGTGGCCATTGCCACTCCGTCCACCTATGTGAACAACCCGCTGCGCGTGTTCGAGCTGGACTTCGAAGCCAACCTGCCCATCGTGCGCCAGTGCGTGCAGTACAAGAAACACCTGGTGTTCCCGTCCACCTCGGAAGTCTACGGCATGTGCCATGACGAAGAGTTCGATCCGGAGAACTCCGAGTTGATCTGCGGCCCGATCAACAAGCCGCGCTGGATCTACTCCTGCTCCAAGCAGCTGATGGACCGCGTGATCCACGCCTACGGCATGCAAGAAGGCCTGAACTACACGCTGTTCCGTCCGTTCAACTGGATCGGCGGCGGACTGGACAACATCAATACCCCGAAAGAAGGCTCCAGCCGCGTGATCACCCAGTTCCTGGGCCACATCGTGCGCGGCGAGACCATCAAGCTGGTGGACGGCGGCCATCAAAAACGCGCCTTCACCTATGTGGACGACGGCATCAGCGCGCTGATGAAGATCATCGAGAACAAAGACGGCAAGGCCTCCGGCCAGATCTACAACATCGGCAACCCGGCCAACAACTATTCCATCCGCGAACTGTCCTCGATGATGCTGGACCTGGCCCGCGTCTACCCGGAATACCAACTGAACGCCGACAAGGTGAAGATCGAGGAAACCACGTCCGGCGCTTACTACGGCAAGGGCTATCAGGACGTGCAGAACCGCGTGCCCAAGATCGACAACACCATGACGGACCTGGACTGGAAACCGAGCGTGACCATGGCCGACGCGCTGCGCGGCATCTACGACTACTACCGCGACCAAGTGGCCGCCAGCCGCGACCTGTCCCAGTAAGCGGTTCCCGGCGCCGGCCCAAGATCCACGGCCTGGCGCCGGCTCCAGAGATCCTTCATGAGAAAACTCGCTCTTAAAATCGACGTCGACACCTGGCGCGGCACCCGCGACGGCGTGCCGCGGCTGATGCACATGCTGCAGCAGCACCACGCCAAGGCCACCTTCTTGTTCAGCCTGGGCCCGGACCATACCGGCCGCGCGATCAAACGGGTGTTCCGCCCCGGCTTCCTGTCCAAGGTGTCGCGCACCTCGGTGGTGGAACACTACGGCATCCGCACCCTGCTGTACGGCACCGTGCTGCCCGGCCCTGACATCGGCAAGCGCGAAGCCGAGCTAATGCGCGAAGTGCGCGCGCAGGGCTTCGAAGTCGGCATCCACACTTGGGACCACATCAAGTGGCAGGACTATGTCGCCGGCAAGGACGCCGCCTGGACCCGCGCCGAAATGCGCAAGGCGGCCGAACGCTTCGAACAGATCTTCGGCGAACCGGCGCGCACCCACGGCGCTGCCGGCTGGCAGATCAACGACGCGGCGCTGGCCTATGAACGCGAGCTAGGCATGCTGTATGCGTCCGACGGCCGCGGCACTCACCCGTTCCAGCCGGTGGACGCCGCCGGCCAGCCGCTGGGCGTGCCGCAATTGCCCACCACGCTGCCTACGCTGGACGAGCTGATTGGCCTGGACGGACTTACCGCCGACAATGTTCATCACCACATCCTGGCGCTGACGGAAGAAGCCCCGGCCACCGGCCATGTGTACACGCTGCACGCCGAACTGGAAGGCTTGCGCCTGGGCTATACCTTTGAGCACCTGCTGGTGGGCTGGAAAGCCCAGGGTTATCAGTTGTGCAGCTGCATCGAGCTGTTCAGCAGCCTGGACACGGCCGCGCTGCCCGCCGGCCGCGTGGTGATGGGAGAGATTCCCGGCCGCAGCGGCACGCTGGCGCTGCAAGCCTAAGCTGTTCACGATCTCGCGAGCAAGAGCGAGACAAGGCGAAAACGAGCGAAAAAGCGGAATGTACAAGGGGTACATGAGCATTTTGAGCTTGTTTTTAACGCCGTATCGCCGCAGCGCAGCAGATCGTGAACCGGTTCTAAGCAGGGCAAGGCGATAAGCCCGCCCCCTGCTTGATGCGGAAACACGACAAAAGATTTCGCGCCGGTCACGCTACCGGCGCGGCAAGACACAAGCGCGGCTGGCGATCAGCCGCGTTTG
Organism: Chromobacterium sp. Rain0013; assembly: GCF_015291765.1. NCBI lineage: Bacteria > Pseudomonadati > Pseudomonadota > Betaproteobacteria > Neisseriales > Chromobacteriaceae > Chromobacterium > Chromobacterium sp. Rain0013. The sequence continues at coordinate 1,178,150 of NZ_CP031514.1, read as the reverse complement.
TTGAGACGCAGGGTCAGGGTCAATTCGCCTTCGCCGTCATTTTGCGACTGGATATTCTTCAAGGTTATGCCGCTGGGCAGCAGCACGCTGATGCCGTGGCCGACGCCGTACTTGGACAAGGTTTTTTCCAACTGCCGCGCCATCCCCTTGGCCGGCAATTTAGCCTCCTCGTCCAGCGCGAAACCATAAGATTCCGCGGCGGAGCCCATGGCTTGATCCACCTGTTCGCGCGGGACGAACTTTTCAGCGGCGCTGGCCAGTTGCTTGGCCGACACGTCTTCCTCGCTGCTCACCAGGTTGAGGAACTCGTCCTTGAAGCGCGCCTGTTGCAGCGGGTCCTCTATCTCCTCCGACAACTGCTCCACCACGCTGGCCATCATTTTGCTGCTGGATGCCTTGTCCGGCACCCGCATGGCTTTCAGAAAATCGTCCAGCCAGAACTTGGCCTCGCGGCTGAGCCGGTCCACCGCGTACACCGTGGGGCCATGCTCCAAAATCAACGCGCCCTTGTCGATCAAGCGCGGGTTGATACCGGACGCGTGGCTGATGTCGAATACGTCGCCGGACTCCACCACGGTGAGGAAATCATCGCGGATCTCGGATTTGAACACCCCTAGCGCGCGCAGCTCGCGGTCTCCGTCGTTGAGGCCGGAAAACAAGATCACCAGCAGGTCGCCGGCATTGATGTTGGGGTGCTGCGAACGCGCGTACAGATGCTTGGCGATGCGCTGGGACACCGCCAGGAAGTCCAGCTCTCCGCGGAAAAACTGGCGGGTATAGTGGTAAATCTCGTTCAGATTAAGATCGGACTCGTGGAAAAACTGATGCTGGCGCTTGTCCGACACGATGTTCTTCAAATAGCCGCCCAACAACAAGGAGGACACTTCCTCGTCCACGGAGCTGGTCCGTTCGGACAAGCGCGCGCCCTCGCCGCGCGCGGCGTTGCCCACCCGGTGCACCACCAAGCGCTCCACCCTGCATTCGCCAATCGCCAACATTTCCACGCTCCCGCCAAAAATCGAATGCGCGATTATTGCCACTACGTCCGGGCTTGGCAACCGCGAAAGCGGCCTGCTATTCCGGCAAGGCCAGCGGATCGTCGGTCAGGGAGTCCGCCAGGAAGTCCATCAGCAGCCGGACCTTGGGCGACAGCTGGCGGTTGTGCGGCGTCAAGGCCCAGATGCCCTCTTCCGGCTCACGGTAGTCGGCCAGCACCTCGATCAGCTCTCCGCTGCTCAAAAAGCGGGCGACGTAATAATCCGGCAATTGCGCCAACCCCAGGCCAAAGCGCGCCGCGTGCGCCAAGGCGTGGCCGCTGTTGCAACGCAAGCTGCCCTTGATCCTCACCTGCCGCCTGCGGCCGCCTTCCAGCAGATGCCAGTGCTCGCCCCCCAAAGACAGGCAGTTGTGACGCTCCAGGTCCGCCGGCTCCAAGGGCGTGCCGCAGCGCTCCAGATAGGCCGGCGCGGCGCAGACATGATGGCGACGCGAAGCCAGCCTTCGCGCTATCAGCGTGGAATCGCTCAAATGGCCGATGCGGATCGCCAGATCGTAACCGTCCTGCACCAGATCCAGCACTTGGTTGGACAGGTTCAGGCTGGCCTCCAGCTGCGGGTGGCGTTGTAGAAATCGAGTCAACAACGGCGCGATATGGCTTTCGCCATAAGCCAGCGGCGCGGTGAGTTTGAGCTTGCCCTGCGGCTGCGCCTGATAACGCGAAATCGCCTGCTCCGCCTCCGCCAGCGAATCCAATAACTGCCGACAGTGGCGCAGATACAACGCGCCGATCTCGGTCAGCGCCTGATGGCGGGTGGTTCGATACAGCAATTTGGCGCCCAGCCGCTGCTCCAGCTGCGTGACCTGACGGCTGACCTGAGCGACGGAAATCCCCAACGCCTGCGCCGCCTTGGTGAAACTGCCCTGTTCCGCCACGCTGACGAATTCGCAAATGCCTTCCCAACCCAACATTATTCCACCTCGGAAAAAATCATTTACCAATTGCCACGATTATCTATTCAAACACGAGAAATACAATTGAACTTTTGCCGCCGATGGCCAAAAACCGCCAACGGCGTCGATCCAACACCAAGGAGGGCTCATGAGCCAGGACATCATCAAGTGCAAGGCCGCCGTGGCCTGGGCCGCCGGTCAGCCGCTGAGCATTGAAGAAGTGGAAGTGCAGCCGCCTCGCGCTGGCGAGGTGCGGGTGAAAATGGTGGCTACCGGCGTGTGCCACACTGACGCCTTCACCCTGTCCGGCGAAGACCCGGAAGGCGTGTTTCCCTGCATCCTGGGCCATGAAGGCGGCGGCATCGTAGAATCCGTCGGCCCCGGCGTCAGCAGCGTGGCGGTGGGCGACCACGTGATTCCCCTCTACACCCCGGAATGCCGCGAGTGCAAATTCTGTCTGTCCGGCAAAACCAATCTGTGCCAGAAAATCCGCGCCACCCAGGGCAAGGGCCTGATGCCGGACGGCAGCACCCGTTTCTCCAAAGACGGCAAGCCCATCTACCACTATATGGGCACCTCCACCTTCGCCGAATACACAGTGCTGCCGGAAATCTCTCTGGCCAAGGTCAATCCGGCCGCGCCGCTGGAAGAAGTGTGCCTGCTGGGCTGCGGCGTCACCACCGGCATGGGCGCCGTGATCAACACAGCCAAGGTCAAGGCAGGCGACAGCGTGGCCATCTTCGGTTTGGGCGGCATCGGCCTGTCCGCCATCATCGGCGCGCGCATGGCCGGCGCCGGCCGCATCATCGGCATCGACATCAATGAGAGCAAGTTCGAACTGGCGAAGAAGCTGGGCGCCAGTGATTGCGTCAACCCCAATGATTTCGACAAGCCCATCCAAGACGTGATCGTGGAGATGACCGACGGCGGCGTTGATTTCTCCTTCGAATGCATAGGCAACGTCAAGGTGATGCGCGCGGCGCTGGAATGCTGCCACAAAGGCTGGGGCGAATCGGTGATCATCGGCGTGGCCGGGGCCGGGCAGGAAATCTCCACTCGCCCGTTCCAGCTGGTCACTGGCCGAGTATGGCGCGGCTCCGCCTTTGGCGGCGTGCGCGGCCGCAGCGAACTGCCGGACTATGTGGAGCGTTATCTGAAGGGCGAATTCCGTCTGGACGACTTCATCACCCACACCATGCCGCTGGAGCGTGTCAACGAAGCCTTCGACTTGATGCACGAGGGCAAGAGCATTCGTTCCGTGATCCACTACTGAGCCGGAGACGCGCGTGAACCTGGAAAACATCAGCGCCAACAAATCGTTTGGCGGCTGGCACCGGCAGTATCTGCACGATTCGGAGACGCTGGGCTGTCGGATGCGCTTCGCCGTCTACCTGCCGCCGCAAGCCGGGGCCAACCGGCGCGTGCCGGTGCTGTACTGGCTGTCCGGCCTGACCTGCACCGATGAGAACTTCATGCAAAAAGCCGGCGCTCAACGCGTCGCCGCAGAACTGGGACTGGCCATCGTCGCGCCGGACACCAGCCCGCGCGGCGCGGAAGCGGCGGACGACGAGGCTTTCGACCTGGGCCAGGGCGCCGGCTTCTACCTGAACGCCACCCAGGCGCCGTGGGACCGTCACTACCGGATGTACGACTACGTCAGCCGGGAACTGCCGGCGCTGATCGAAGCCAACTTCCCCGTCACCGAGCAGCGCGCGGTGGCCGGCCACTCGATGGGAGGTCACGGCGCGCTGATCTGCGCGCTGAAGCGGCCGCAGGACTATGTCTCGGCATCGGCGTTCAGCCCGATCTGCCATCCGGTCAACGCGCCTTGGGGCCAGAAGGCCTTCGCCGCCTACTTGGGCGAAGACCACGCCGCCTGGGAGGCTTGGGACGCCAGCCTGTTGCTCAAACACGCGCAGCGACAACTGCCGCTGCGCGTGGACATTGGCCTAGCCGACAGCTTTCTGGACGTGCAGTTGCAACCGGAGGCGCTGGAACGGGCGGCGCGGGACTGCGGCTACCCGCTGGAGCTGCACCGCCACGCCGAGTACGACCACAGCTATTACTTCGTCGCCAGCCTGATTGAGGAACAGCTGCGTTTCCACGCCCGCCACCTTGGTCTGTGAGACGATGGAACGCAAAAAAGCCAGGCAACGCCTGGCTTTTTTGTTGAATCTGGTGGAGGGAGAAGGATTCGAACCTTCGAAGGCAGAGCCGTCAGATTTACAGTCTGATCCCTTTGACCGCTCGGGAACCCCTCCAGAGAGACGCGCATGATATAGCCTCGCGCCGCCCACGTCAATCACCGCCTAGCGAAAACCCTTTAGAGCGTGTTTACGATTTGCCGCGCGTCATGAAGCATTGCACGGTGAGCACAAGCCCAAAATGCTCATGTACCACTCGGCCATTCCGCTTTTTAGCTCGTTTTCGCTTTGTCTCGCCCTGGCTCGCCAGACTTTGAACAGGCTCTTAGCCTGCTGCCCCGTGCCGGCAGCGGATTTGGCAAATCTGCGCGCGCGGACGCTCAAGCGCGCCAAGAAAGCCCGCTGTGCCATTGGCATGATCTCGCCATCAGGGACACGCCCTGACACACGGAGACAAGCCATGCAGATCATTCCTCTCGCCGCGCTGAGCCTAAGCCTGGCCGCCGCCTTGCTGGCGCAGCCGGCGTTGGCCGCGCCCAAGCTGCAAAAAGCCCCTCATCAGGCTCAGGCCCGGCCGAAACAAGCGCCGCCGCCGCGGCAATGGCAACAGCGTCCGCCAAGCGACGCGCAATCCCGCTACCGCTTGCCGGACGACCGCACCGTGATCGGCAAGCCCAAAAGCAAGCTGATCCGCCGCGCCGCAGTTGTGCAATGCCCGGACGTGAAAGCGATGGCCGGCTACAGCGGCGCGGCGCTGGCCAACTACCTGGCCGGCCTACCCGACTACACCTGCGCCTACGGCCTGTTCTCGGTGGACAGCAAACTGGCCGCCACGCTCTACAGCGCGGCCAACCTCAACGCCGTCGCCGGACGCTTCGCCCAAGAAGCCGCGGCGTACAACGCCGGCTCGATGACTCTGGTCAACCTCACCCTCTATCTGCGCGCCGGCTATTACCTGGCCAGCGGCGGCGCCCTGCCGGCGCTGGACCCCAATCTGCTCTCCGTGCTGCGCCCCGGCATCAAGCAACTGGCCGACGGCAACACGCTGTTCTCCGCCAACGCCCAGGCCTCCACGACCGCCGGCGAGGTGATGAAGCTGATCACCAATATGGCGGACGAGGCTTACTATCTGCCCAGCATGCGCGCCATCGTGCAGCGCTACACCAATAGCGCCAGCCAGCCCAACGCCGCCCAGGCCCTGCGCGAAACCACCGCCAGCCAGGGCTTCACCGGCGCGCTGACGGTGTTCTTCTACGCCCACGGCCGCGCCAATGCCGCGCCGCTGTTGCAGAACGACGGCAGCTACTCGGCGGCGCTGACCCGCTTCGCCCTGGCCAACAAGAGCGCCCTGCTCGGCACCGAAAGCGCCTTCCAGCTGGGCGACGCCACCCGCGAAGGGCTGCGCTTCATGCAATACCCGGCGCTGAAGCCCGCGATCAAACCTCAGGTCCAGGCCATTCTCTCCGGCAGCAGCATGACCGGCAACGACAACGAGCTGTGGCTGGCCGCCGCCGAGGCGGTGAAGTATTACGACGCCGCCAGCTGCGCCGATTACGGCACCTGCGACTTCGAAACCCGGCTCGCCGACGCCATCCTGGTCAATCGCTACACCTGCAGCGCCAGTATCCGCATCCGCTCCCAGGAAATGACCCTGGACCAGCTGCAGTCCTCCTGCGCGCTGCTGCAAAAAGAGGAGTCTTACTTCCACCAGATGCTGCAAACCCGCAAACAGCCGGTGGCCAACGACAACAACACCTCGCTGGAAGTAGTGGTGTTCGACGATTACAACAACTACGCCAAGTACGCCTCCATCATCTACGGCATCAGCACCGACAACGGCGGCATGTATCTGGAAGGCGACCCGGCCGCGGCCGGCAACCAAGCGCGCTTCATCGCTCACGAAGCCTCTTGGCTGCGCCCAACCTTCAAGGTCTGGAACCTGGAACACGAATACATCCACTACCTGGACGGCCGCTTCGACATGTACGGCGATTTCAGCGCCAGCACCCGCCTGCCCACGGTATGGTGGATAGAAGGGCTGGCCGAATACCTGTCGCTGGGCAACGGCAACCAGCCGGCCATTGACGCCGCCCGCAGCGGCACTTACACGCTGAGCCAGATATTCGGCAACACCTACGACATGACGGACTACGTCACCCGCGCCTACCGCTGGGGCTATATGGCCACCCGCTTCATGATGGAGCGCCACCGCGGCGATGTGGACGGCTTCCTCGCCCGCTTCCGCAGCGGCGATTACAACGGCTATCGCAACCAGATCCAGCAGATAGGCGCCCGCTACGACGCAGAGTTCGCCAGTTGGGCGCAAAGCGCCACCACCTCCGGCCAGCCGCCGCTGCCGCCCGACACGGGGCTGCCGCCGTGCAAGGAAGCCTCTCCCAGCTACCTGGGCAAGAACTGCTCCATCAGCGGCCTCTCAGCCTCCGCCTCCGGCGCGGCCTACGCCACCATCATGCTGCCGGCCGGCGCGCGCAACCTCAAGCTGTGGACCAGCGGCGGCAGCGGGGACGTCGATCTCTACGTAGCGCTGGACCGCTACCCCACCCCCGGCAATTACGACTACGCATCCGCCGGGTCAGGCAACGAGGAGAGCGTGGCCATCGCCGCGCCGCAGGCCGGCCGCTGGTACTACCTGACGCTGCAGGCGCGTCAACCTTTCGCCAACGTCACGGTCAGCGCCAGCTACGATTAGCGAGCGGTTAAAAGCCTCGCGCTAGCAACGTCAACCCAAGCCGCCGCGGCCCGTCCGCGGCGGACTTGCAAAATGGGTTGAATTAATGCACTTTGTTTTCAAAAAATGATTAATGAATGACATTAAGATTAGATAGCCCGGTCCGCCGTCGGCGGCTGGCTGTTTCTTTGGAGCGCAACACACCGTAAACCGCTTATAAGGCCGCCCGCCATGCCCATGCCGCCGCAACGCCCCTACATCGTCAGCGACCTGAACGCCATGCAGGCGATGGCCGTCTTGTTCGATCAGTTGCCCGATGTGGTGTTCGCGGTCAAAGACCTGGACAGCCGCTACCTGGCCTTGAGCGAGGGTTGCGTGGGACGTTGCGCGCTGCGCAACAAATGGCAGGCGGAAGGATTGACCGCGCACGAGTTGTTTCCCAGCGCCATGGCCAACCGCTACCGCAACCAGGATCTGCAAGTCTTCTCGGAGCAGCGGCCGGTGCGCAACCGGCTGGACCTCACCGTCTACCATGATCGTGCGCCCGGCTGGTGTCTGACCAACAAACAATCGCTGCACGATCCTGACGGACGCTTGATCGGACTGGTCTGCATTTCCAAGGACCTGACCGAGCTCACCCGCGAGAAGCTGCTGGACGAACGCTTCGCCGCCTGCGTCGACCATATCCAGACCCATTACGACCGACCCTTGCACCTGGAGGAATTGTGCGATCTGTCCGGTCTCAGCGTCGGCCAGATGGACCGGCGCATGAAGCGGGTGTTTCAGGCCAGCGTAGGCGAGTTCATCCGCCTCACACGAATGGAAGCCGCCTGTCACGCCATCCAGCACAGCGGCCGGCCGCTGGCCGACATCGCCGCAAGCTGCGGCTTTTCCGATCAAAGCGCGCTAACCCGGCTGTGCCGGCAGATGTTCGGCCTCAGCCCGCGCCAATTGCGCCTGCGGACACCGCCCGGCGGTCCTCATCTTGCGGCGCCCGGTACAATCCGGGCCGCCGGTCATCAAGCACATGATTGCGCTGACTGATGAACTTGTCCCGGCTGGCCGCCAGGTCCAGCTCCGCCAGCAATAACTGGTCCGACTTCAACCCCGTCTCGGCCAGCGCCTGCGGATAGCCGTTGGCGTCGACGATCAGCGAAGCGCCGCTCCAGTCCACGCCGCGCTCGCGGCCATGGCGGTCGCACACCGCGATCGGCAAGCGGTTGAACGCCGCGTTGGCCTGAGCCTTGAAACGCTCGGCCTGCCGCTCCGCCGGCGGATGCGGCAACACGGGCCAATTCACCGGCGCGCACAATAATTCAGCGCCGGCCAAGGCCGGCAAACGCACCCACTCCGGCACCTCCAAGTCATAGCAGATCATCAGAGCCAGCCGACCAAACCGCGTATCCAACACCGGCGGTGGCTGGTCGCCCAAATCGAAGATCAGCTTTTCGGCATCCCACAGATGAGCCTTGCGATACCAGGCCTGTTCGCCATCCGGCCCCAACAAGACCGCGCTGTTGTACAGACCGCCATTGGCGCCGGCTTCGCAAAAACCCGCCGCCACCACCATGCCCAACCGCCGCGCTAACCCCGCCCAGGCTGACACGCTGCGGCCATCAACCCCCTCGGCCAAGCCCTGCGCCTCCTCGCGGCTGGCGAATACATAGCCGGTATTGGCCAGTTCCGGCAAGACCGCCACTTGCGCGCCTAGCGCCGCCGCCGACTCCAGCGCCCGCTCGGCGCGCGCCAGATTGCCATCGACATCCCCAAATACCGGTGCCACCTGGCAACAAGCTACTTTGATCTTGTTCATCTCACCGCTCCCATGCCGCTTGGGCCGCCTCTTGGCGGCTCAACATCCAATAAGCGCCGCCGGACACCAGCAGCCCCACCACCCATGACAGATCCACACCGCCCAAAGCCCTCGCCGCCGGCCCGGCATAGGCCCCCAGCACCACAAAGGGCAACATGGCCAGCAGACCGCCAAGATAGGACAACAGACCAGGGCGCGACCATTGCCCATAAACGCCGTCGGCTAGACAGATGTCGCGGATCGCATAGCGCCCGCGTCGCACCCAATAGAAATCCACCAGATTGACCGCGCTCCAGGGTACCAGCAGATAAAGCATCAACGACACAAAGACATTGAAGCTGGCCAGGTAATCCGCCGACAGGCCCAGCGCCGACAACCACACCACCACGGCGGAAACCGTTATTCCGCCCACGCGGAAAATCAGCCCACGCGGCACAGGCCGCATCGCGTCCAATGCGCTGAGCCCGGTCAGCATGGCGCCGTAGAAGTTCACCGCCATGATGCCCACCAAGGCTGGCGCGGCAATCAGCACGGCTAAAACGCCAAACCCCGGAGCCAGCGCCTCGCCCAATTGTCTCAGGCCCTCTATGACATTCGACGGCGCCAGCTCCCCCGCTAGCACCGCGCCCAACGACATCAGCCACAAGGCCGAACCGGCTGCGCCCAGCCAAGTCCAAGCGATCAGCCGCGCGGCCGGCGTCTCCTCGGGCAAATAACGAGAATAATCCGACACATACACCGAGTAGCTAAGCTGATAGCCGGCCGCCGCCGACATCTGCGCCAACCAGGCCGACCAGGCGAAAACACCCATCTCCACGCCACCGGCGGCAGCCAGCCTGACACATAGGGCAATGCTCAGCGCACCGAATATCAGAATCAACACGCAGGTCAGCCAGCGCTGCACCACATGCAGCAGATCGTGGCCTACGATGGACACAATGCCCGCCGCAGCGATCAAGACCGCATAGCTCGCCGGCCGCGGCGCTTCAAACACCACGGCGATGGCATCGGCCGCCAGGATCACGTCGAACACATTAAAACCGATATAAACAAAGACCGCCGCCATGAACGGCAGAACGGCGCCGCGGCGGCCAAACTGGGCGCGCGACTGAATCATCTGCGGCAAACCCAGGCGTGGCCCCTGGTTGGCGTGGCAGGCCATCAAAAAGGTGCCCAAACCCACGCCCAGCGCAATGGCAAGAATCGACCAACCGACGCCCAGGCCCAGCAGTGGCCCGGCGAAGCCGACCATCATGGTGGTCAGCACGAAATTGCCGGCAAACCAGAACGGCGCCTGGTGCCAGGCTTTGCCGCGCCGCTCCTCCGCCGGGACATAATCGATGGAGCGCGTTTCCAACCAGCGCTGCGCGCGCCTTTCCCGCTTGTGATCTTGTTGCATGGCCTCCTCCTGTGTTCCCCGGTCCGGCCGGGGTGAGGAGCCAGTCTAGATGGCCGCGCGGCGGCAACCCATACCTAATGCCCAATGTTCATATTGATGCGGATGAATGCGAGCCCCGGCCCCTCCAGGCCGGCACCGTTGCCAGACTCAGCCAAGCCCCGCGCAAAATGCGCTCGCAAGCCGCGAAGGGCGCCTTGCCGCCGTCCATCATCCCGTACATGCCTTCGAACAAACGCACCAGGAACTCGGCCGCGATGCCCACCTCGATGTCCTGCGGCAGCTCTTCCAGAGCGATGGCGCGTCTCAACTGGCGGCGCACATAATGCATGGTGGCGCGGTCCATCAGCTCGCGGCGGCGCAGGATGCCTCGGTTTTCCTCATTGCGCTCGCACTTGTGATACAGGAACTCGGTCACCCGTTGCGCCGGGCCAGGCTCGTGGAACTGGCGCAAATAATACATACCCACCGCCACCAGGGTTTCGCCCGCCGACGCCTGCTCCGCCGGGAAACGCAGCGCGTCCAGTTCGAACACCCGGTCCACCATTGCCCGGCACACTTCCATCTTGTTGTCGTAATGACCGTAGACCGCGCCGCGCGACACGCCGGCCGCGTCGGCGATCTGCGCCATGGTGGCATTGGCGACGCCTTGCAGCAGAAACACCCGCTCCGCTCCGTCCAGGATGGCATCCCGGGTCTTTTGCGATTCTTCCTTGGTTTTCCTGGCCATATCCGCCTCTGAACTTTTCCCCAGATGCTACCTCAAAGAATTAATTAATCAACCGTGATTGATTAATTGAATGGACAACACCCGGCCCGCCCAGGCAAGGCGCGCCGCCCGGTCGTCCCTCGATCTTTTGAAACTCTCCTTAGGCACTACCATGTCACACACAACAACAAACCACCGCGACCTGGACACGTTGCCGGTGTCCAAACTGTTTTGGCAATACACCATTCCCTCCCTCGCCGGCATGCTGGCCACCGGCCTTTACGTGGTCATCGACGGCATCTTCGTCGGCCACTTCGTCGGCAGCCACGGCTTGGCGGCCATCGCCCTGGCCTATCCGCTGGTGATGATGCAAGTGGGCCTGGGCGCCATGCTGAGCATGGGCGCGGCCACCCGCATCGCCATCCTACAAGGCGGGGGCGACTACGAGCGCGCGCGCGCCACCCTGGTGGCGGCGCTGGCGCTGCTGGCCCTGATCAGCCTGGCCATCCCGCTGTTGGGCCTCACATATCTGGACACCCTGCTGCAATGGCTGCAAGCCGACAAGCAGCCTATCGTGATGGCGGAGGCGCGCAACTATCTGCAATGGATGCTGGGCGGCGCGCTGTTCACCATGGGCCAAATGGTGGCCACCTATCTGCTGCGCAACGACGGCCGCCCGCGGCTGGCCACGCTGTTGATGGTGATAGGCTCACTGCTCAACGTGGTCTTCAACTACCTGTTCGTCGGCGTGCTCAAGCTGGGCCTGGCCGGCTCGGCCCAGGCTACCTTGCTGTCCGAATCCGTCGTAATGCTGGCCGGCCTAGGCTATTTTTTCACCCGCCACGCGCGGCTGCGCCTGCGGCTGGCGAACTGGCGGCTGGATTGGCGCTGTTGCGGCCCCGTCCTGGCGCTGGGCCTGTCCAGCCTGTTGATGGAGTTCAACCTGGCCTTGCTGATGTTCGCCCACAACTTCCAGCTGCTGCGCTGGGGCACGGACCTCAGCGTGGCGGCCTACGCCACCGCCGGCTACAGCGAAGCGCTGTTCACCCTGGTGGTGCACGGGCTGGCGGTGGGCCTGCAGCCCTTGCTCAGCCACTCCACCGGCGCCGGCCGCCCGGAACGCACCCGCGAAGCGCTGCGCTACGGATTGCGCGTCACCATGCTGCTGGGTCTGACGGCGTTGGCGGCGGTACAGCTCTTCCCCACGCTGATCGTGCGGATGTACAACAGCGAAGACCTGGCGCTGATCGCCGCCGGCAGCCACGCGTTGCGCCTGCACTTGCTGGCCATGCCTTTCGACGGCCTGGTGATCATCGGCATCATCGCCCTGCAAGCGATGGCGCTGACGCGGGCGGCCTTGCTGCTGACCATAGGCAAAACCATACTGCTGCTGCCCGCCTTGTGGCTGTTGCCGCTGTGGCTGAAGCTGGACGGCGTCTGGCTGGCGATGCCGCTGGTCAACCTGCTGCTGGGCACGGCGGCCGCGCTGGCCTTGTGGGGCGCCTTCCAGCGCCTGAAACGTCAAGAGAACCTGGCAACCGCAGCCTGATCGCCACCGTTCTCAACCAATGGCCGGAAATCCGGCCATTTTTTTTAGGCATTGGCGAACCGCTTCCAATTGCCATTGTCTATATCCTTCGCGCGCAAGCGCCGCACCCCTTTGCTCCCGAGCCCCGGCCGGTTCCCGGCCGCCCACGCGCCCCGTGTTACGTTGGGGTCGCGAGAACGCAGGCCGATTCGTATAGTGATAGCACCCGTCTGTTGGCGCCCGCGCCGCGGCTTGACTCCAACCCGTCAATAACAAGGAAAACAATGTCTCTGAAAACCATTCCCCACTGGACCGTCGCCGCCCCGCTTGTCGCCTGGGCCGCAATCGTGGCCGCACCCACCTTTGCCGCCTCCTCGCTGTTCATCGCCCTGCTGGCGGTGCTGTTGGCCGGCACCGTCTTCGCCGCCGTCCACCACGCCGAAGTGGTGGCGCACAAGGTGGGCGAGCCTTACGGCACGCTGATCCTGGCGCTGGCGGTCACCGTGATCGAAGTCGCCCTGATTGTCTCCTTCATGCTGGCCGGCGGAGAAAGCAAGCTGGCGCTGGCGCGCGACACCATCTTTTCCGCCATCATGATCACCTGCAACGGCATCGTCGGCATCTGCCTGCTGCTGGGCGGCCTGCGCCATCGCGAACAGAACTTCCAGCTCAGCGGCGCCAAGGTGGCGCTGACGGTATTGGCCGCCATTTCGGTGCTGGCGCTGGTCTTGCCCAACTACGGCACCAGCGAGCCCGGTCCGCTGCTATCCTCCTCGCAACTGGCTTTCACCGGCGTGGTGTCCCTGGTGCTGTACGGCGCCTTCGTCTTTGTGCAAACCATACGCCACCGCGACTACTTCTTGCTGGAAGGCAGCCATAGCGAGGACGAACACGCGCCGCCGCCGTCCGTCAAAGTGACCTTGATCAGCCTGGCACTGCTGCTGGTTTGCCTGGTGGGCGTGGTCAGCCTGGCCAAGCTGCTGTCGCCGTCGATCGAAGGCTTTGTGGAAGCGGCCGGCGCGCCTGCCGCCGTGGTGGGCATCATCATCGCCGCGCTGGTGCTGCTGCCGGAAGGCCTGGCCGCCGCCAACGCCGCGCGCGCGGACCGGGTGCAGACCAGCCTCAACCTGGCCCTGGGTTCGGCGCTGGCCTCCATCGGCCTGACCATCCCCACCGTGGCGCTGATCTTCGTGGTGATGGGCGAACCGCTGATCCTGGGCCTGGAAAACAAGGAAACCATCTTCCTGGTACTGACCCTGCTGGTCAGCTCGATGTCGCTGGCCGTGGGCCGCACCACCATTTTGCAGGGCATCGTCCATCTGGTGATCTTCGCGTCCTTCGTGTTCTTCGCCATCAGCCCCTGAGCGCCTGCTCTACGCAAAAAAAACCGCCAACCGTTGCCGGCTGGCGGTTTTTTATTGGCGGACCCGGTTTTCAGAACCGGTTCATGATCTAGCGAGCTAAGGCGAGACAAGGCGAAAACCGCTGAGAAAGCGGAATGTACAAGTGGTACATGAGCATTTCGAAGCGGGTTTCAACGCCGTATCGCCGACGCGCAGCAGATCGTAAACAGGTTCTCAGGCCCGCATCGCTTCCAGCACCTTGGCGCTGTCCACAATCTGCACGAACTTGACGATCTTGCCGTCCCGCAGCGTGTAGATGTGGGCGAAAGAGGCGACAAAGCCTTTGCCGGTGGCACGGTAGACGCCATGGTAGAAGCCTTGGGCGATCACGTGTTCCCCTGCGTCGTAGAAGCTGTCCACCGCCGCGCGGTAGCCTTCCCACTCGCGGCCCAACCGCTCGTGCACGTTCTTGACGATGGACTCCGCGCCCACATAGGTGCCGGCATAGGGGAAGCCGGCGGCTTCTGTCCACTCCGCGTCCGGCGCCAACGCGGCCAAGAGATTGCGGCCGTTGGCCTCGGAATCGCCTTCGTAAGTGGCGCGGACGATGTCCACATTGCTCAGGTGGCCCTGGCCCGGGGTTTGATTAGCGTTCATGTTGTTCCATCCAAAAATCGGTTTGCTCATGCCCTTCCCTCATTGCGGCAACACACAGCTGTCCGGGCCGCAGGCCAACGCCTGCGTCGCAGCCGGGGCCGCGCTGGACGCGGCTTGGCTCAGACGAGCGCGCCAGGCGTCCGGCCGGCCCAGGTAGGCGCCCAGATCCAGCACCGTCAAGCGGCCGTTTTCCTCCAACGCCAGCGTGGGGAAGCCCTGGCCGCCCGCCTGGGCCAACAGCCGGCGGCTTTCCTGGAAGTGAGCGTCGGTGGCCGCGCCCTCCAAACGATGGTAAGCCGCGGCGAAAGCGTCCGCGTCCAGACCGATGTCGGCGGCCAGCTCGGCCAGTACCGGAAATTCCGCGATGCGACGGCCTTCCACGAAGTGGGCGCGCTGAATGCGATGCAATAGTTCCAAGCCGCTGCCGGCCGTTTCCTCCGCCGCCAGAACAGCGGTGGTGGGCGGCGCGGAATCCATCACCGCGCCATGATCCTTGAGCAAGCCGTCGAAATAAGCTTCGCCGAAAGGCTGGCCCGAGACTTCGGCTATACGGCGGTCGTGCGGCAATACGAATTGGCGCCACTCCGGGCTGACCCGGCGACGATTGGCGCCCACCATCATACCGCCGCCGTGCAGCGCCACCGTCAAGCCCGGCACGCCGCGCGCGGCTTCCAGCAAGGGCGCGGCGCCGTAGCACCAGCCGCAGAGCGGATCAAAAATAGTGTGCAAAACAATGCCGGACATGGCGGTTTCCTTTCTTGCGCCGCCCGCAACGCGGGCGGCCATACATTCAAATCTTCAGGCGTAGAAAGCATGAAGGGCGGCAAACCAATCCTGAGGCAAGGCGCGCCGACGCCGACCGTACATGAAGTACGGCAAGTCGGCGCCGTGCAGCATCAGGACTTTCGCTGGCGGCCCTCAGAGCCTTATTGCGGCCACTTCATCTCGCCCTTGAGCACCTTGGCGCTCAGCTCCAAATCCGCCACGCCTTCCAGCTTCGGATAGCGCTGCTTCATCGCCGTCACCAGTTCGGCCGAGTTCTTGGCCTTGGGCAGTTCCGCTTCCAGCGTTTTCAGGTAGTCGCTGGTGAACTTCACCGAAGCCAGGGTGTGCGGCGCATTGTTCAGGAAATGGCCCGGCACCACGACCTTGGGCTTCAACGCCTGCAGGTTCTTCAACGACTTCTGCCAGTCCGCGCGGTCTTTCGGAGTTTGGGTGTCCGCGGTCCAGACATGCATATTGCCGTAGGTCAGCACGCCGCCCATTGCGGTCTTGATCGACGGCGCCCAGATATAGGTGCGGTCCGGAGTCGGGCCTTTCAGACCCATCACTTGCAACTTCTGGCCGTCCACTTTCAGGGTGTCGCCCTGGATGGGCTCCGGCACGATCACGGTCTTGGGCGCGTTGTCCTTCAGGATCGGGCCCCAGTAAGCCATCTTGCCGTCCTTGGAAGCCTTGATCGCCTCGATGGTGGACGCGGTGGCCAGCACCTTGGCGTCCGGGAAGGCGGCTTTGATCACGTCCAGACCAAAGTAGAAGTCCGGGTCCGGATGGGAGATGAACACCGTGGTCAGCTTCTTGCCGCTGGCCTTGACCTTGGCTACCAGGGCCTCGGCATCGTTGCGCTGGAACTGAGCGTCGATCAGCACAGCCTCGCTCTTGCCGGTGACCAGTTCCGAGGACACCGGGAACAGGCTCTTGGCGCCGGGGTTGTAGACATCGACTTTCAAAGCGTCGGCTTGGGCGAAGGCGGCGGACATCAACAGGGCGCCTGCTACAAAGCTGCCGGAAATGCGGTGTTGGATCATGATGGTTTCCATTTGGTGAATTTGAGATCGGTCGGCTTGGTAGCAAGCCTGATGTGAATCATAGATTGCTATTTTCGAATCAAAAACCGGATAATAAGCAATGGTTAGTTGCATAAATCGAGCGAATCATGGATAGGATCACCGCCGCGCAAGTGTTTGTGACCATTACCGAACGCGGCAGCCTGGTGGCCGCGGCGGAGACTCTGGACATGTCGCGGGCGATGATCACCCGCTATCTGGCGGAGATGGAGGAATGGGCCGGCACCCGCCTCCTGCACCGCACCACGCGGCGGCTAAGCCTGACCCCGGCCGGCGAGGAGACGCTGGCGCGTTGCCGGCAGATGCTGGAAATCGCCGGTCAGATGCCGGCGGCCAACAGCGCGGACCCTGGCCAGCCGCAGGGGCTGCTGCGCATCAGTTGCGCGCAGTCGCTGGCGCAGGACGCGCTGGCGGCGGCGGTGACCGAGTTTCTGCGCCGCTTTCCGCAAACCGCCATTGATTTGCAGATCAGCAACCGCGCGGTCAATCTGGTGGAAGAAAGAATCGACCTGGCCATCCGCATCACCAACGCGCTGGACCCCAGTCTGATCGCCCGGCCGCTGGCCAGTTGCGCGTCGGTGATCTGCGCCTCTCCCGCCTACCTGGCCGCCCACGGCGCGCCCAAGCGGTTGGAGGATTTGTCGCTGCACAACTGTCTGACTTACTCCTACTTTGGCAAGAGCCTGTGGCGCTTTCAGCGTCACGGCGAGCAGTTGGCGGTGCCGGTCAGCGGCAATCTGAGCGCCAATGAGTCCATGGTGTTGTTGTCCGCCACCGCGGCCGGCGCGGGCATCGCCTTGCAACCCTTGTATTCCGCCGCGCCGCTAATCGCCAGCGGTCAGTTGGTGGCTTTGTTGCCGGAGTATCAGCCGCAGGAATTGGGCATTTACGGTATTTACGCTTCGCGCCGGCAGATGCCGGCCACTTTGCGGGCGATGCTGGATTTTCTGGTGGAGCGGTTCGCCAGCGATCCGGCTTGGCAGGCGCGCACGGCCGGGGGCTGAGGTCGGGTGGGGATGAGGTTGTGAGCCTGACGCCTATCGCGATGATTATTCTGTTGAATGGACGCTTTAGGACCGGTTCCGTCCAGCGGGCAGGAAGAAGACGGCGCCCCCCGCGCTATCGCAGGATAGTTTGTAGGATGAGGGAGCCGACAGGCGATACCCACCACACTCCCCCACCGAAAACCAACGCTCAAGGCGCAGCCAGGTAATCCTGCAAGCAAGCTTGCAAATGCTCGCGCAGCGCCACCACCGCCGGCGACAGCATCAGGCGATGCGGAATCACCAAGCACAGCGGCGCGGCCTCGGTCTGCCAGTCCTCCAGCAAAGGCAGCAGACGGCCGGCGCGCAAGTCGTCCAGCGCGTCCAGCCGCGATTTATAGGCAATCCCCAAACCCTCCAGCGCCCAACGCCTCACCACTTCGCCGTCGTCGCTCTGGCGACGGCCGTCCACCGTCACCAGCTCCCGCTGTTGGCCCTGGCTGAAACTCCAACGCTCGTGCAGCGCAGTGCCCAACACCAAGCGCAGGCATTGATGGCGGCGTAGTTCCTGCGGCGACTGCGGCCGGCCGTGGCGCGCCAGATAGTCCGGCGATGCGCACAACACCCGGCGGTTGTCCGGCGCCAGCGGCAAGGCCACCAGGCTGGAATCCTCCGGCACGCCGTAGCGCAAGGCCACGTCCACCGGCTGCCGATACAAATCCGCCACCCTGTCGCTGATCCGCAATTGCAGGCGCAAGCCGGCGTGCCGCTCAAGGAAGGCGTCCAGCCAGCCGCGCAGCCGGCTGCGCCCCAGGTCCGACGGCATGGACAGCGACAATTCCCCGCTCAGCGCCTGCCGCTGCAAGGCCAGCGCCTGGCCGCCGGCTTCCACCGCCTCCAACGCCGCGCGCGCATGGGCCAGATAGCGCTCTCCGGCCAGCGTCAGCCGCAGGCTGCGGGTGGAACGCGCCAGCAATTGCGCACCCACGGTTTTTTCCAGCCGCTTCAGCGCCGCGCTGGCCACCGCCGGGCTCAGGTCCAGCTGACGCGCCGCGGCGGACAGGCTGCCGTTGTCCGCGGCACGGACGAATACCTGCAAATCTTCGAAACGGACCATGATTATCAAAATTTATTTGAAACTAAATCGAATTTTAGCCGGCTTTTCGCCCGTAAAAACAGGAATAACATCCACTCCATCAACACTGGGCCCTATCGGCCCCCGCACTATGGAGAATACGAATATGAAAGCCGTCGCTTATTACCAGAACCTGCCTATCGAGCATCCGGAATCGCTGCGGGACGTGCAGTTGCCCGAGCCCGTCATCGGCGAGCATGATCTGCTGGTGGAGGTTAAAGCCGTCTCGGTCAATCCGGTGGACGCCAAGGTCCGCGCCGGCGCGGCGCCGGAGGCTGGCCAAGCCAAGGTGCTGGGCTGGGATGCCGCCGGCGTGGTGCGCTCGGTGGGCGGCAAGGTCAGCCTGTTCCAACCCGGCGACAAGGTATGGTACGCCGGCGCGCTGCACCGTCCCGGCGCCAACAGCGAGCTGCACGCGGTGGACGAGCGCATCGTCGGCCGCATGCCCCACAGCCTGGACTTCGAGCAGGCCGCCGCCTTGCCGCTGACCGCCATCACCGCCTGGGAGCTGTTGTTCGACCGGCTGCAAGTGCTGGACAACCGCGCGCCCAGCGGCCGGAGTTTGCTGGTGGTGGGCGCGGCCGGCGGCGTCGGCTCCATCCTGGTTCAGTTGGCTCGCCAGTTGACCGGTCTGACCGTGATCGGCACCGCCTCGCGGCCGGAAACCCAGGCTTGGGTCAAAGAGCTGGGCGCTCACCATGTGATCGACCACCGCCTCCCGCTGAGCGAGGAGCTCAAGCGCATCGGTTATGCCCAGGTGGATTACGTGGCCAGCCTGAATCAGACAGACGCCCACTTCAAGGAGATCGCCGCCGCCATCGCGCCGCAAGGCAAGCTGGCGCTGATTGACGACCCGGCGGCGCTGGACGTGCGCGAGCTGAAGCGCAAGAGCGTGTCGCTGCATTGGGAGTTCATGTACACCCGTTCGCTGTTTGGCACCGACGACCAGATTCAACAACATCTGCTCTTGAACCGGCTGGCCGAGCTGGTGGACGCCGGCCTGATCCGCAGCACGGTGGCCGAGCGCTTCGGCCGCATCGACGCCGCCAACCTGAAGCGCGCCCACGCCTTGCTGGAGAGCAACCGGGCCAAGGGCAAGATCGTGCTCTCGGGTTTCTAAGAGTCTGTTCATCATCTGCTGCGCTTCGGCGATGCCGCGTTAAAAATGAGCTCAAAATGCTCATGTACCACTCGACCATTCCGCTTTCTCAGCGGTTTTCGCCTTGTCTCGCCTTAGCTCGCGAGATCGTGAACACGTTCTAATCAGCGCATCCCCCCCCACTCCGGCGGCGGCTCTCGCCGCCGACTCCATGCCGGCGCGCTAAACGCCGCCGGCATGCATCGAAATCGCTTCACAAGGCGCAGCGGGCACGGAATAATGGCCTGCTGGCCGTCTTTAACAATCCGGGGAACGAGATCACGAATGCGCACGCCTTCGCCTCCGGCCCCGCCGCAGGCAACGACGGCCGCGCCGCAGCGCCTGGCCCGTCCCGCCATTCCACCCTCAGTTTCCTCAACCGGCCAGACCCGCGGCGCACGCGTTCCAAGCCGCCAAACCTTTGCGTAATGGCCTATACCAAGCCTGATGCCGGAGCGAAACCGGAGCCGCCGCCCGCGCAACAGAGTACACAGGTTCAGAGACATAACCATGGCGCAAGGCGCAGCCGCGCCGCCATCTGTTGGGATACTCATATGCCTGATGCCAAATCATTGCGGAGCCAGCCGATACAGATCACGTTGCTGGATGATCACCTGATGGTGCTGAACAGCCTGGCCGGCCGCCTGGCCAATGAAACCGACCTGAACGTGGCTGGACAGTTCACCAGCAGCGCGCCGCTGATCCAGCATCTGAAACAGCACGACGGCGTCGACGTCGTGGTCACCGACTACGCGCTCAGCCCCGGCGACATCGACGGCTTCAGCCTGATCCGCGGGCTGCGCAGGCGCTTCGCCCGAGTGCGCATCCTGGTGATGTCGGCCTATTACACCCCGGCCACGGTGGCGCTGGCGCTGCGCTGCGGCGCGCACGGTTTCATCGGCAAGGAACAGAGCCTGGACGAGCTAGTGGCGGCCATCCGCCTGCTGGCCGACGGCCACGGCTATCTGAGCCCGGACATGAGCGCCGCGCTGGACGAGAGCTGCGCCAACCTGCCTGCGCCGCAGAAAGCCATGCTGCGCAGCCTGCTGGATCACCCGGAACTGTCCCCGCGCGAGCGCGAGGTGCTGCGCTGCTGTCTGGACGGCATGACGGTCAGCGACATCGCCGTCAAGTTCTCCCGCAGCATCAAAACCATCAGCAACCAGAAGCAATCGGCGCTGAAAAAGCTGGGCCTGCGCAGCGACAACGAACTGTTCAAACTGCAAAGCCGGCTGGCCAGCCACTAAAGCCATGCGCGCGCGCCTCTTGCTCTTCTCCTGTCTGCTGTTGGCGTTCTGCTTACCCGCCGGCTTCTGCCGCGCCGGCCTCAATAAGGCGGAGCGCGCCTGGCTGGCCAAGCACCCGGTGGTGCGTTACGCGATAGACCCGCACGGCTGGCCTATCGAATACCTGGAGGACGGCAAGCACCGCGGCCTGACCCAGGCTTATCTGAGCCGCATTTCCGATATCAGCGGCCTGCGCTTCGAGCTGGTGCCGGTGGCCAACCGCCAGCAAGCGGTGGACATGATGCTGAGCGGCCGCATCGACCTGCTCACCGCGCTGTCCTCCGGCTTGATCCCGCCGGAAGCGGGACGGCGCATCCGCTTCAGCGATCCTTATTTTTCCGGCAGCACCGTGCTGGTCACCCAGCCGGACAAGCCCATCGTGTTCAGCACCACCAAGCTGTCCAACAAGACCATCGCGGTGGAAAGCGGCGACCCTTACGAATACTTCCTGCGCGAGAATTTTCCCGCCGTGAACATTGTGGCCACGCCCACGCCGCTGGCGGCGCTGGACGCGGTGGCGGACGGCAAGGCCTACGCCGCGGTGGGGCTGGACGCGGTAATGCAGTCCATGATCCGCCGCCGCTATTACGGCTCGCTGCGCATTGCCGGCAGCGTCAGCGAAATGCCCAGACTGGTGTCGATGGCCGTTAACAAGGACCACCCGCAGCTGCTGTCCATCATCAATAATTCGCTGGCACAGCTAACCGCGGACGACACCGAGCACATGCTGGAAGACTGGCTGCAAACCACCGATTACGGCGCGCCCTCCTGGCACTCCATCGCCCGCTACTACGCGCTGGAGCTGGCCGGCGTCGGCCTAGTCCTGCTCTTGCTGTTGGTGTTCGCTCAGCGCGCCCACACCGCCCGCCGCGCCGCCCAACGCAGCGAGGCGGAGAAATCCACCTTTCTGGCGGTAATGAGCCATGAAATTCGCACGCCGATGAACGCGGTGCTGGCCTCGGTGGAACTGCTGCGCCAGGCAGAACTTCCGCCGCGCGAACGCGAGCTGGCGGCGCTGGCCAACGCCTCGGCGGTGAATTTGCTGGAGCTGTTGGACAATGTGCTGGACGTGTCCAAGCTCAACGCCCGGCGGCTGCGCCTGGAGCCGCTGGCCACCGACGCGGCGGCGCTGGCCAGCGGCGTGGCGGCGATCTATCGCGCCTGCGCGGAAAAGAAGGGGCTGGAGCTAGAGCTGAAAATGTTGGGCCTGTGCGGCCGCCTGCTAGTGGTGGACCCGGTGCGCCTGCGCCAGATTCTGAGCAATCTGCTCAGCAACGCGGTCAAGTTCACGCGTCAGGGCGAGGTGAGCCTGCGGCTGGAACTACAGGAAATAGAAAAGGAACGGGCGCTGCTGTGCATCCAGGTCAGCGACACCGGCATCGGCATCGCGCCGGAACAGCAGGCCCGCTTGTTTCAAGAATACGCGCAGGCGGACAACACCCAGCAGCGTTACGGAGGCACCGGGCTGGGCTTGCTGATTTGCCGGCAACTGGTTGAGTTGATGTCCGGCCGCATCGCGTTGGACAGCCAGCCGGAGCGCGGTACCACGGTCACACTGTGGCTGCCGGTGCGCCATGCGCCGGCAGAAGCCGTCGCGGACGCAGAGCCGGACGCCGTCAGCGCGCCGGCGGCGCTCAAGGAAGCCTGCGATCCCATCCTGGTGGTGGAGGACCAGCCGGCCAACCGTTTCATCATCACCCAGCAGTTGTTGCAGCTGGGCTACCGCGCGGTGACGGCGGACAACGGCGCCGCCGCGCTGGCCTTGCTGGATCAGGGCCAGCGCTTTGCGATGGCGCTGCTGGACTGCAACCTGCCCGGCATCAGCGGCTATCAACTGGCGCTGCGGCTGCGCCGCCACCCGGCGCTGCAGTGGCAGCCCTATCTGCCCATCATCGCCATCTCGGCCACCACCGGCATAGAACACCAGCAGCGGTGTCTGGACAGCGGCATAGACAGCTGCCTGACGAAGCCGCTGCGGCTGGCCCAGCTGGAACAGATCATGACGCTGTGGCTGGACCACCGCCCCGGCCCGCAGCCCGCCGCGCCGGCCCCGCCCGACGGCGAGCTGACGCAATTGCTAAGCCAAAGCTGCGACGCCGACGCCGCCGCGCTGCGCCAAGCCTTGCAGGCGCGGGACTGGACGCAGGCGGAACACTACGCGCACCGCCTGCACGGCGTGGCCCTCAGCGCCGGCCTGCCGCGCTTGCCCGCCCTGGCGGCGGAAATGCAAACCGCGCTGCGCCTGCCGCAGCCGGACTCCGCCCGGCTGCGGGATCTGCTTCAGGCGCTGGAGGCCGCGCTGCCGCAAGCGGAGCCTAGCGGCGACTGAGCGACACGGCGCGCCAGCTGCCGCTCCACCACCTGGCAGACATGGGCCACGGTCTTGATGTCGACGATGTCGTCGACGCCGATCTCGATGCCGAACTCGTCGTTCAACAGCAACACCATGTCCAGCAGCTCCATCGAGTCCGCGTACAACTCATCCACCAGCAACGCCTGCGGCTGCAGCTTGGACTCCTCCACCGAAAGGCAACAGGCCATTACCGCCACCACTTGTTGCTCAAGTTTGGGGCTCACTGCGCCGCTCCCTTCACACCGCTGGCATCAAAATACTTGCCATCCACGGTAGTGATAACACGGGACGGCGCTTTGGCACTAACGCCCAGCCCCTCCAACAAAGCCCCCACCAAGGGATAAGGCCCCCCAGCAACAGACGGACACAGATTTGTCTGGTCTCGTAACCGCTGGGCGAACTCCGCCAATACCAGGCGCTGCGGATGCGTGCTCAACGCTTGCCTCAAAGTCTCCGGCAGAGCGGCCTGTTTCTTCAAAGCGCCTTCCGACAAGGCTTCAACCAGTAGGCTTCCCCAGCTCTGTTGTGTCTCAATCGGAGTGTCGTCCACAGGCTTCAAGGCTGAGCGCAATCCATCCATCAAGGCCTGGCTGGCGGACAGCTGATCCAAGGCCTTGTTCTGACGCAGCTCGGCCACTTTGACACCTAGCTTGCTCATGGTCACTGGCTGGAAACGCATCGAGGTCAGCTCGGCCGGCACGCTATCCGCGGGCTTCGAGGCCCCGCTCAGTCCATCCATCAAGGATGTGTTGACGGGCAATTGCTCCAAGCCCTTGTTCTTCCTCAGCTCGGCCACTTTGACCGTCGATTCGTTCATAATCACCGGCGAGAAATACTCCCTGGTCGGCTCCGCCGCTTCCAGATCAGGTCTTGCGGACTGAAGCCGCTCCACTTCTTGGGCCGCTGGCGCGGCGGTGGCACCGTTCAGCATCCCTTGCAGGAAGGCTTGCCTGCGCAGATCCATCGCCTTGGGTTCTACGCGCGCCGGTTCCACGCCGCCATCGGCCTGGACCGGCGGGGTATCCGTCCGCGTCGGCGCCGTCAGCGGCTGGCTGCGTTGCGCCGTGGCCGCATGGGCTACCGGCTGGCTGGACAGATTCTGGACATTGAAGGGATCTCTCCGCAACGCCCCTTCCACGCGCCGGCCGGCGCCAGTGGTCGCTTGGCCGGCCGCCGGCGCCTGGACGGACGCCCAGTTCAGCAAGCGCCGGATCACGCAGTCCTTGTCGCCCTCGAACTTGCCGATGCTGGTCAAGCGCGCTGTTTTCAGGATCTGGCCGCGCAGCTGCGCCTGCTGCGGGTGCTGTTCCAGTCCCTGCCGCAAATGCTGCCACGCTGTTTCCGACATGGCCGCACCATAAAGTTTTTCGTCCTCGCTTGAGCCGGGCTTGGGTAAAAAAGCATCTCGCGCCTGTACCAGGGGGCCGCGGTCCAGTTCGCTGCGGCTGTCCAGCAGCATGGCGGTGCGGATGTCCTGCGCCAACGCGCCGGCCGCCTTGTTGGCATCGGACTGGTAAATGACGGACTTCAACACCACCTCGGGGAAACTGCTGCGCCAAAGCTTGAAAGACAGCGGGGAAGCGGCGGCGGTGTCGTCGGCCTGCGTGGACACATCCGCGGGGATCACCACGCGCTCGGCATCCGTCGAGCTGACGGTGATGCTCGAGGTGCTCAGATCCGTCACCGGCGTTGGCACTTCGGTCGTACGCGACGTTCCATCGCGACCGCCGGTTGCCTCCGTTTGCGTCTCCATGGAGCGGAACGAACGCCCTGCGCCATCGCCAGAGGCGGCCGCGCGGCGGGTCTGCTCATCGCCGCTCTCCGACCCGCGCTGAGCGCCTTGCTGCTGCTGATGCATCTTCAGATTCAAACGTTGCACCAGCCTGTTTGGATCTCGCCCTACACGGGCGGGGCGCTGGCTGCTGCTGTTGCCGCTATCCGAGGTATTGCCGCTACCCGTGATATTCACGCTGTTATCGATGTTGATGCCACCGACATTGATGGTGATATTGGGCCCGCCCGCCGGCGCGGCGGAGGGATCGGGCTTGGGAGCGTCCGGCCCCTTGGGCGCGTCGGGAAGATCCGGCGTCGCTCGCGGCGGCGTCTCCTGCCCCAGCCCCGCCAGCACGCTGCGCAGCAGCTGCGGCAGAATCGCCACGGTGTCGAGGTCGCGCGCCTGCCGTCCCAGGCTCGTGCCGCTCAGTCCCAGCATCTCGCCGCGGCTCTGACGCAGCGCGTCGAAGGCCAGCTTCGCCGCACTGTCCACCAGTTCCATCACTTGCTCTCCGGTGGCTGCATCCAGTGAACGCCCCAGTTGGGTTTCGACATAGGACAGGATGAAGGTGCTGACCTCGCGCTGCATGAAGTCGTTGCCCAGCTTCATGGTGTCGCCGCCGCAATGCTGGTGCGCCAATAGCGCCAGCTTGTGCTCCAGCTGATTGCGCAGCTGGTATTGCTTATTGGTGCTCTGGGTCCACGGGCCGAAGGCGGATTTGGCGCCCAGGCCGTCTTTCAGGATTCGGGCGGTGTATTGCTGCGCCAGATCGTCCAGGGACTTTGCGTCCTGCGGACTGAGATCCGGCTGCTGCTTAAGCTGCGCGTAAACCTTGGCGAACTCCTCGATTTCCAATTTGGCGTAGACATTGGGCGAAGCCAGGTAGAGCTTGTCCAGCGCCTTGGCGTCCGTCGAGGCGGCGAACAAGGCCGCCACGCTGTCGCGGGTATGCTGGGCCTTGAAACTGGCCGGATCGCTCACCGAGTGGCGACGCGCCGGCGTGGCGGCGCTGCTGCGCCCGCCGCTGAAACGCTCCGAGAGCGGGGTGGCCGGCCGCCGCGACGTGTCCGCCGGCATGGACAGCGAGCGGGTCAGTAGAGGGGATGCTCCGGTAATGGGCATGATGTGGTTCTCCTTAGCCTTATAGAGCGGCTAACAGAAGTCGGTTTTACGGCTGAGGCAAGGCGCGCCGACGGTAGCCGTCGTACGGCAAATCGGCGCGCGGCATCGCGGGAGTTTTGTCTGCCGCTCTTAGCCTTGCAGGAAGGACTTGGCGGTTTCCGTGCAACTACTGATGGTGCTGCTGAGCACCTTGACAAGATTGTCGAACAGCGAGTTGGCGTTGCTGTATTTCTGGGTCAGCGTTTGCAGGGTGTTCTTCAGGTTTTCCTCCTGCGCCTTGAAGCCGGACTGCCAGGACTGGAACTTGGCGTTGTCCATTTCCACCTTTTTGTCTTTCGCCGGCACGCCGCCCGCCAGCCCTTCCAGCGCCGTCATCATTTTCTGCACCGGACCGGTGTCGATAACCACCACGTACCTGCCTGAACCCTTGGGTTGTTCCTTCACACACTCCTTGGGCAAGCCCAGTTCCGCGGCCCATTTTTCCGCTTCTTCCTTGGCCTTCTCTGGCGTATCGGCGGTGCTGGCAAACAACTCCGTGTTCTCGTATTTCGCCTTCAATTGCTTCAGCGCGTCGTACAGATCGCCCACATTCAAAGTGACTTTGTCGCCCTTGTCGTTGGATGAGATCCAATCGGCCATCTTGGACAAGATGTCGCTGAATTCTTGGTAGAACTCGATGTATTTACCCACCACGTTCTCATACACGCCCAAGTAGCCATCCTTGATGTTGCCGATGGAATCGCCGATCAGTTCCCACAGTTCGCGGTCGGAGATCACTCCGCCGGAGGCGTCTCGGGTCGCGTTCAGCATCGGCGCGGCAAACTCCCACGCCGTCGGCGAAACGTCGGCGACTTCCTTCTCGATACCATCGAGCAGCTGCTGCTTTTGCTGCGGTGTCATCACATAGCCGCTATCTCCCACGCTCTTCAGCGCGCCAACGAACTGTTGGGTTGCCAAGGTCTGCATGTCGCGGGCCTCGTTCAAGGCCCGCGTCAGCGCGCCGCGCTGGAATGCCACGCGCTCGGCCGGCGGCAGCTCGCCACCGGAAATAGCAGCTTGCCGGCGCTGGGCCGCCAGCTTGCTTTCATACGCGGCCAGTCCTTCGATGACGCGCCGGACGGTTTCGTTGGCCTGGCGCAGCGCGTCGGCCTTGCCCTGGGCGGTATTGAGCGCGGACAGCTCCGGTCCTTGCGCCGCGGCGGCGCGGGTTTCGACGGCAACGCCGGCGACATCGGCGCGCGGCGCGGCGGCCGGGGTTTCAGCAAGCTGTGGCCGCGTCAGCGGCGTGGAAAGAGTGGTTTGAATGCCGTTCATGGGGATTCCCCTGCATGGCCAGCGCCGAGGCAGGCGCCCAGGCGCTGGCGGGATGAATGGTATGGAAGGCCGACCCGACCGGGATGGCCGGGCCGGCGGACGGAGCCTGGGATGGTCCCGTCCGGTTCCGGGCTAGCGGATCAAGCGCGAATGTTGCCGGCCACCGCGCCCATGGCGGCGTTCTTGGACTGGCTGATGTTGTCCAAGGTGCGCAGCAGCTCCTGGATGAAGCTGTCGGATTTGCGGCTGCTCTCGCGGGTTTCCTCGGAGGCCGTGTTGGCCACGCGGCTGGAAGCCTGGCTGATCTGCTGCTCGGACTGCTCCAGCGTGGCGGCGTAGCGGCCGGAACCTCCGGCAATATTGCTGGCCGCGGACGAGCTGTCCATGATCGCCTTGCCTGTGGTTTGCTTGGCCTGAGCCTTGAGCTTGGTGTCGTCCATGGCCAGCTGTTCCGCCTGTCCCTTCACAGACAAGTTCTCGCCGGCGCTGCGCAGCGCGGTTTCATGCTCCTTGGCCAAACGCTGGTTGCTGGACTGCAGGCCGATCTTGTCGCCGGCCATGCCGTCCGCCACGCTGCCGGCGGCGTTGGACTGCGCGTTCAACTCCCCCGCGCCCGGCTTGGCCGCGCCTGGCTGCTGCGGCTTCAAGCCCACCTGCTTCAGGCCGTCGGCGTCGGTGCCCAGCTTGACGGTGTTCTGGCGGCCCAGCGTGGACTGGATGTTGCGGCCCTCATCGCCCAGCTTGGCCAGCTTGGGCGCGTTGTTCTTCAACGCGCCTCGCTCGGCGTTGATACCGCTCAGGCTCTTCTTGGCGCCCACGCCGGTAATGGCCATCTGACCGACGCTCTGGACAACACTGCTGGACAGATTGGCCACGCCCTCGCGCACCATGGAGGCGGCGGTGGCCTTGGTGGCGTCGAAGCCCACCAGCGACAGCTTGCTGCTCAGCGTGTTGTCGGCGGTACGCAGCGCCGACATCAGCACAATGGCGGCCACCATCAAGGCCGCGCCGTTGGGCGCCATGCCGCTGATGTCGAAGGACTTGCCCTGTTCGGCCTGCTCCTTGACCTTGTCGTCCACCAGCTTGCTGACGCCGGACTCAACCTTCCGATACACAGCACCCAGGTCCTGAACAAAAGCCGGGTCCTGGGCTTTTTCGCTCAAATAGCTCTTCAGCGCGTCGGTCACTTGCTTGCTCACCTCGGCGGACGGCGGGCGCAGTTGCGGGCCGCTCATCACTTCGGCCAGCGCCTTGCCGTCGCGGCCGGCGCTGTTCAGGATGGGCAGGATGTCCTTGATGTCCACCAAGGACTTGGCGACGGAGGATTTTTCAGCCGCGCCGGATTCAAGCGCCGCCGGAAACGGATTGTGGGTGGAAACACTGCCAATAATGGTTGCCATAATATTCTCTCCTAACTCAAGCGTGACTCTGACGCAGCACGAAGCGGCCGGCCTCAGCATTCTGCTGCAGCGCGGAAGACATCATCGTGGTCAGGTCCTGGGTGACTTTCTGGGTGCTGGCGAAGACTTCCACCGCCTGCTTCAGCCATTGTTCGATCTGCTCCATCGCGGCGCGCGCCAGCGTGAAGTCCGCCAACATGTCGCTGGCGTTCTTCATGAACACCCCCTGCGCCACATTGCCGCCGGCCTGGGTGGCGGCTTGCGCCACTTCCCCGCCCACCACCACGCGGTTGAGGGTGTTGGCCATCAGCTGCTTGGCCGCGGCGTCCTTGGGCAGGCCCAGGCTGTTGGCCAGGCGCTGGAAGCCCTGGGTCAACACCTTGCTGCCGTTCTTGGCCATCTCCTTGAGCAGGGTGGGCACCATCTTTCGCATCGAATCGCCCATCATCTTGCTCAGCGCGCCGCCCAGCTTGCTAGCGACGCCCTTGCCCACCATGGAGATCGCCACCACCGCAAAGACCATGGCAACCGCGGCGTAAATCATGCCGGCGATGGAGCCGATGGTATCCGCAAGGTTTTTATCCACGCCGAATGCCTTGAGCGTTTCACTGACGATCTTGCCCACCAGGTCCATCAGAGGCTTCAGCATCGTCATGACGGCATCCATGATTGGCTTCATGGCCTTTTCCATGAAGGATTCGCCGGTAGTGGCCTTGACCACCTCGTCCGCCACCATCAGCGCGAGGCCCACCGCGGCCAGCGCCAGGCTGGCGCCGCCGGTAAATACTGCGGCCACGACGCTGACCACCGTCAGCACCGCGCCTAGAATCTTGCCAATGCACCCCATGGTGCGATTGAGTTCTTCCGCCTTGCGCACTTCTTCCTGGTACTCGGCGGATTTCTTGTCCATTTCCTTCTGGCGGCCTTCCTGCATGGCCTGGAACAATGCCAGATCGTTTTTCAGGCTTTCTTCGCTGTTCTTGCCCACCATCTCGACGAACATCGCCATCAGCATGGTCAGTTTGGCCACGCCGGTCAGGTGGTCTTCCGCGCCTTGCTGCACCGCGCCGCCCTTGGTATTGAGCCCCTGAGCCTGGGTCAACAGCGAGTCGGTCTTGGCGGTCTTGTCCTTGGCCAGATTGTGCGCGTCGGTGGCGGCCTGTTCCGCCTTGTCGGCCTTGAGCTTGGCGGCCTGCGCCTCGTTGGCGGCCTGATCGCGCGCCGCCAGCGCCTGCTGGTAGCCGGCGTCTTCCGGTGTCAGGCCATCCAGCTTGGCCTGGGCCTGGGCCAGTTTCTGCTTGGCCGCTTCCAACGTTTCTTTGGCCGTTTTCAAATCGCCCAGCGCCGTCTGGTAGGCTTCGGTGGCTTGTTCCGCCTCGCCTATCGCCTGCTGCAATTCGTCCGACAGCTTCTGGCCCATCGCCGCTTGCGCGTCCATCATTGCGCGCCAGGTGGCGATGCGGCTTTCCAGCTGCGATAGCGAAACGTTGCCCAGCAAGGACATCAACTGTCCCAGCAGCAGCGTCAGCTTGCCCGCGCCGTCCAGTTCTTCCTTGGCCTTGGCCGTGGGCTGGGTCAGCGGCGGCGTGTTCAGGTCGCCGCGCGGCTTGGCGGCGCCGGCGTCATCGCTGACGCGCATCGTGAACAGCGCTTGCGCAGACTTCTGCGCGGCATCGACGAATTTCTCGCTCGCCTGGGTATTGCCCGAAAGCGCTTTCGCCAGCTCGGCACTGCCAAGATTGAAGCCTTGACCGATAGTGTTACCGCTCATGCTTGCTCCTTTTCCTGCTGACGGGATTGCTCGGCCTCCGTCTCCTGCAAACTGTCCAGATACACTTGGGCCTTGGCGCGTAGCGACTCATCGTCGCTTTGCTCGCACACCAGCTCGAAACATTGCCTGGCCTTGGCCGCCTTGCGCATGAACAACTGGCACTGTCCGGTGAAAAACACCGGCCGGTAGTCGTTCTTGCTCAGGGCGAAAGCCACCGCGTACAGATCGGCGGCCTTCTGGAACTGTTTCTTGAGCTGGCACACGGCGGCCAGCCCCATGATGTAGTCGGGGTTGTAGAAGTCGTAGATGCATAGGAAGCGGAAGAAGGTTTCCGCTTCGTCGAGCCTTCCCTTGTTGTAAAAATCGTAAGCGTGGGCGTACAGACCTTCCATCATGTCCGGCGGAATGCCGTGCACGTCTTTCAGGGTGGCGCCTGCGCTTACCGCTTCCCAGACCATCTCTGCCAGGCGGTCGTCGCTGACATTGTCTTCAGGGTTCATCAAACATCTCCTAATCGCTGTCACCAACCCGGCAGAGCTGGCTAGAGACGACGGTTGTCTTGGGTGTGAAATGACCGTCGCCGCTGTCATTTAACAGCGGCCGACGAGGGGAAACATTCAGGAATCGCTCATGGCGGGGGCGCATCGGATATCCGGGCTTGTTCAATACGGTCCTGCCGGCTTTGGGACCGCAGCGGCCAGGGAAGAGGCTGGCTTAGCCAGGCGAGGGCCTGTTCACGGTCCCGCGCGTTTTGAGGACGTGAATGCGCTCAGCCCTCCTGACCATCCCGCTTATCCACAGAAGCGGGCGTGCCGGCGGATTTATCCACAGCAGAGCCGGCGGCGCTCGCGCCCGTCCCCTGCTCCGCCTGCGGCGGCTCCGGAGACGCCTCCGCTCCGGCGTTTTCCACCTGCTCCAACCACATCAGCAAGCGCAGCACTTCCTCCACCTCGTCCAGGCTGACCAGGGAATAGCGGCGATGGCTGGCGAAAATGCGCCGCGCCAGCGGGATGTCGCGCACCACCGGCACGCCCACCTTCTCCGCGTAGGCCCGTACCGCCAGCGCGCGCTGATTGGTCTCCATCACCGAGATGAAGGGGATGGGCAGCAGTTCGGGTTTGAAATAGATGCCGACGGCGATATGGGTGGGGTTGGCCACGATCAAGCGCGAGTTTTCGATGTCGGACTTCACCTGCTCGGACAGGATCTCCATATGCGCCTCGCGGCGGCGAGACTTGATCTCCGGGTTGCCCTCCTGCTCCTTCATCTCGCGCTTGACCTCCTGCTTGTCCATCTTCATGTCCTTCATGAACAGGAAGTACTCGGCGATCGCGTCCAGCACCAGCACCGCCACGATGCAGCCCAGGCAGGTCAACACCAGCGCCAGCAGCAGTTCGCGCCAGATCGCCGCCATGCCTATCGGATCGCCGTTGAGTTGGGCGAACAGCAGCGCCTTGTGCTTGTGCCACAGCACCAGCACCGCCACCACGAAACTGGTCAAGTACAACAGCGCCTTCACCGCCTCCTTCACCGTGCGCAGGCTGAACAACTTCTTGAAGCCGTTGACCGGATTCAAGGCTTCCAGATTGAGCTTCAAGGCCTCGCTGGCCAGCACGAAGCCGCTTTGCAGCAGAGACGGCAAGGCGGAGGCGACGATGCACAGCAGAAAGATGGGCAGCAAGAGCTTGATGCCCAGCCAGGCCACCGCCTGGGCATAGCCCTGCATGTCCTGCTGAAAGCCGCCGGCGATCACCTGGCGGAAAGCGCCCATCAGCTCCACCAGCGAGCCGAAGGACACCAGATAGGCGACGCCGCACAGGGTCAGGCAGGCCACCACCAGGTCTCGACTCTTGAAGGACTGGCCTTTCTTGGCCGCGTCCTGCAAGCGCTTGCGCGTGGGCTGTTCGGTTTTGTTCGACATCTCAACGCACCGGCGCGCTCAGCCAGCCGGGCAGCGCTTCCGGCGGGAAGGCCAGCCGCGTCACCGTATCAGGCAACACCGGGCCGAAATACATCAGCATGATCAACAGCGCCACCGCGCTCTTCACCGTCAGCGATACCGCGAAGGCGTTCATCTGCGGCGCGAAACGCGACAGCAGGCCCAACACCACCTCGGACAACAGCAAGGCCGCCACCACCGGACTGGCCAGCACCACCGCCTTGCTGATCACCTGATTGAGCAGGCTTAGCGTCGGCTGCAGCGCCGGCGTGCAAACGCCCAGCGGGTCGCACAGCTGATAGCTCTGACGGAACAAGTCCAGCATCAGGCTCATGCCGCCGCCTTGCAGATAAACCGCGGCGGCGAACAGATTGAACATATTGGCCAATTCCGAAGTGTCCACCCCGTTGGCCGGGTCTATGCTGCTGCTCAAGGTGGCGCCGCGCTGGTTGTCTATGATGCTGCCCAGGGCGTGGAATACCCAGAACGGCCAGGCCAGCAGGCAGCCCAGCAGCAGGCCCACCGCGGCCTCGCGCGCGATCATCGCGAGGAAGGGCAGCGCCTGAAAGGCCGGCAGCGCCTCCACCGGATGCGGCCACAGCCCCAGCGCCACCAGCATGGTGGCCGAGGTGCGCACCACGCCGCTGAGCACATTGCTGTTCAGGAAAGGCAAGATGAAAAACACCGGCGCCACGCGGGCGAAACCGAGCGCGGCCGAGGCCACCCAGCCGTGGATTTCGAAGAACAGGCCAAACTGCATCCGTCTCAGCCTCGGGCCAGCGCCATGCGCATCACCTCCCGGCCAAAGCCGAGCAGGGTTTCGCCGTACCAGCCGGACAGCAGGAACAGACACAGGCTGACGCCGAACAACTTGATGCCGAAGGGCAGCGTCTGTTCCTGCAACTGGGTCACGGTCTGGAACAGGCCCACCAGCAGGCCGATGGCGGTGGCGACGATGATGGGCCAGGCCGACATCAGCAGCACCAGATACAGCGCCTTGTTGCCGGCGAACACCAGATCATTCATAGCAAAACTCCAAAATTGAGGCGGGCGGCATGGACAGCGCGGCACTCCCCCCGCGCCATTAAAGCCATTCAGCTCTCCAAGACTCAGGAAGCAAAACCGAGCGCAGCGGCCGAGGCAAGGCGCGCCGACGCAGGCAGTACCCGTCGTACGACAAGGAGGCGCAACGCAGCATCGGCGGTTTTTCATTCATACAATCACCAGGTCTAGGTAATGGGCGGCAAAACCGCGCGCAGCGGCCAAGGCAAGGCGCGCCGACGCAGACAGTGCATCTAGCACGGCAAGGAGGCGCAACGCAGCATTGGCGGTTTTGCCGCCCATTACGTCGCCAGGTCCAGGTACTGCAACACCAGTCCCTTCGACAACAAAGTCCAGCCATCCAGCGCCACGAACAGCACCAGCTTGATCGGCACCGATATCGTCACCGGGCTCATCATCATCATCCCCAGCGCCAGCAAGATGCTGGAGATCACCAAATCCACCACCACGAAGGGCAGGTAGAGATAAAAGCCGATCTTGAACGCGCTCTTGATCTCGCTGAGCGCGTAGGCCGGCAGCAAGGCGAAAATGGACGGCTGTTCGTCCTCGGCCGCATTGCCGGTTTCGCGTTCGGTGCGCTGCGCCTGGGCTTTTTCAAAGAAGCTCACCAGTTCCGGATCGGAATACTTCTGCAAATAGCCGCGATAGCCGTCCAGACCGTTCTCAACGAAGTTGCTCACCGACTCCACGCTGTTGAAGCTGACCTGTTCTTCCTGGTAATGGCTGTAGGCCTGCTGAGCGATCGGCAGCATCACGAACATCGACAGCATCAGCGCGATGCCGTTGAGCGTCATATTGGACGGCACCTGCTGCAAACCCAATGCGTTGCGCACCATCACAAACACGATGGAGAACTTGATGAAGCAAGTGCCGGAAGCGATCAGGAAAGGCAGCAGCGTGGCGAAAGCCAGCAGCGCGATCAGCGAAATATCATTCGACATCGGCGGCTCCGCCCAGCCACTCCGTCACTTCCACCCCCAGATGACCGGCCAGCTGCACCAGTTCCCCGCGTCCCAGCAGCGCGCCGTTGGCGCGCACTTCCACCCGCCGCTCAACATCCGCCGGCAGGTTCAACAACTGGCCACGACACAAGTCCTGCAACTCCGTCAGCGTCACCCGTCCGCGATGCAGCACGAACTCCAGTTCCACCGGCAGCTGCCCCATGTCTCGCGCCGGCGCTTCCTGCTCCGTCGCCTGTTGCGATTCATCCCATTCCATGACGATTCCTTCCTCATACGATTGATAAGTGCCCAGCGCGCGGTCGTGGCAGCGCACCGCCGCCGTCTGCTCGCGGATCAGCAGCACGTCGCCGCGCGCCACCCCCCGCAGCAGACCCAGGCTGAGGCGGCTGTCGCCGATGACGAAGCGCAGCGGCCAGCTCAGCAACGGCGCCGGGTCCAGCGCGTCTCCCGCCTCGAACGCCGGCGCGCGCTCCAGCCACAGCGGCCCCTCCGCGCACATCACCCGCAGCAGCGCCTGGCGCGGCAAAGCGTCGCCCGGCCCCGCTTCGCCCAGGCTCAAGCGCTGATAGGCCAGCTCCGGCATCGGCGGCGTCAACGGCCGTTCCGCCGCCGCCAGCCATTGCGCCGCCTGCGCCTCCACGCCGGCGGACAGCGCCAGCCGCGCGAGTTCCGGCGCGGCGCTCTCCAGCCAGGCGCGCGGTTGCAGCCAGCCCTGCCAGCGCTGTTCGGCGTCGGCCACCGACAACCACAAGCCGCCGCGCGGCGGCGTTTCCAGCGTGGCGTCCCAACCCTGGCGCCTCCAGGCAGCGGCGGCGCGCTGCAAAGCGCGCTCGCGCGCGTCGATTTGTCTGAGCGCCAGCATCAGGCGTCCTCCTCCTCATCCCGCTGCGGCTGCTGCCGCCCCTGCTCGCGGCCGTCGTCGCGGGCCATCTGCCATTGCTGCGGGTTGCCGGACTGCCATTGCTCCCCCAAACGCTGTTGCACCAGGCTGTCCGACGGCTGCAGGCTGAGCACGCCGCCGGGCTGGCTTTGCACGTTCACCGCGTGTTCGCCGCCCCAGCGCTGGAAACGGTAGGTCAGGCCCGGCTGGGCCGGTTCCGGCGCGCTGGCCGCGGACAAGGTCGTTTGTGCCTGAGCCGGGGTCGGGTCCTGGCGCGGCCGCGCCGGCGGCGCGGTATCGCGCGGCGGCGTCGCCGGCGCGGACCCTTGGGCCTGCTGCGGCGCAATCGGCGCGGCGGCCGCCGGCGCGGTCTCGTTCTTGCGCGCCTCGCCGCCTTCGCGCGTGACGGCCGGCGTCGGCGCGGGAGCCGACGCGGCGGCGTCTGCTTTCGGCGCGCTCCGTCCATGCGGCGTCGGCGTAGCCGTGGGCATGGCGATAGACGCTTCTACGCGCGCGGCGGCCCCAGGCAGCGCGGCCTCGCCCTTGGCCGGCACGTGCTCGGTTTTGCGCGGCGCCGGCTCGGCCTTGAACAGCGCCCCCAGCGTCTGCGCCCCGACTTTGACCGGCGCGTCGGCCGCCGGCGTCAGGCTGGCGACGTGCTCAGCCGCCAGCGCCGCAGCGGCGGCGCGCAGGCCCTGCGGCCCGGCGGCGGTCTTGCCGCGGGCATCGGCGGACGGACGTTCTCCGTCGCCCAAAGGCGCCTGCCCCCGTTTGCCCGGCGCCGACAAAGCGGCCTCCGCCGCGCGGCGGCCGCCGGCGTTCAACCGCGCCGCATGCCAGTGCGGCGGCAGCGGCGGTTGCCACAAGGCTCCTGCCGGCAGGCGGGAGCGGTCTTGCTCGCGTTCGCCGGCCACGTCCTCGCCGTCGCGGTCCGGATCGGCGGCGTCTCGCCGCTGTCTTTGGGCTTCGCGGGCAAAGGCCTCGGCGGCGCCGTCCGCGTCGGCCGCGGTGGCCGGCCGGGTGTCCGCGCTCGGCGCGGGAATGGGCGTCATCGCTTCCATATCGTCCTCTCTTCCTGCTCGGCCTCGTCCAGCCGCAAACGCCGCATGCGTTCCTGACGGCGCTGCAACTTGGCCCAGCGTTGATATTTGTCTTCCTTGCGCAGCCATTGCCGGCGCAAAGCCTGTTGTTCCTCGCGCCGGCCGGCCAGGCCTTGGCGCTGCTCCTCCAACTGTCCGCTTTGCAGGTCCAGGTTTTGCAACTGGCGGCGGAGCACCGCCTGCTTGCGCTGCAACGCGAAGAGCTGGCCGCGGCTCATCGCCCCGGCCGGCCGTTGCGCCAGCAGCAATTGGCGCAGGCCCTGGCCCTGCGAAGCCAACGCCTCTTGCTCCGCCGCCAACGCGCCGTCCTGGCGCGCCAGCTGAACCAGCTCGGCCTCGCAACGCGATTGCGCCGCCTGACAACGGCGCAGCAGCGCGCCCAGCTTAGGCAACAAGCTCATGCAGGCTGCGCAGGGTGTCGGCGAACCCCGCGCCCTCGTCCACCGGCTGGCGCAACCAGCGGCGCAGCGCGTCGCGGGCGTTCATCGCGCGGTCGTTGTCCGAGTTCTCGCCCGGGCGGTATTCGCCCAGGTCGATGAAGACTTGCAGCTCCTCCAGCCGCGCCATCAAGGCGCGCAGCGCCGAGGCCGCCTGTAGATGGCCGCTGTCGCACACCTGGCCGGCCACGCGGCTGGCGCTCTTGAGCACGTCGATGGCCGGGTAATGGCCCTGGCCGGCCAGCTTGCGGCTCAGATAGATGTGGCCGTCCAGAATGGAGCGGATCTCGTCCGCCATCGGGTCCGGCTCGTCGTCGCTTTCCAGCAGCACGGTGTAGAAGGCGGTAATGCTGCCGCCGCGGGTGGCGCCGGGGCGCTCCAGCAGCCGCGGCAGGCTGTCGAACACCGAGGCCGGGTAGCCTCGCCGAGCCGGAGGTTCTCCCGCGGCCAGCGCCACGTCGCGCAGCGCGCGGGCGTAGCGGGTCATGGAGTCGACGAAGAGCACCACTTTCTTGCCCTGATCGCGGAAGTACTCGGCCACCGTGGTGGCCAGCAGCGCGGCGTTGCAGCGGTCCACCGAGGAGAAGTCCGAGGTGGCGAACACCAGCGCGCAGCGATCGCGCTTGGGCGAGGCCCGCAGCGACTCGGCGAACTCCGTCACTTCGCGGCCGCGCTCGCCGATCAGGCCGATGACGAAAACGTCGGCGTCGCTCTGCTCGATCAGCATGTGCATCAGCATGGTCTTGCCGCAGCCGGCGGAGGCGAAGATGCCGACGCGCTGGCCCACGCCGCAGGTCAGCAGGCCGTCGATGGCGCGCACCCCGGTAGCCAGCGGCTCGCGTATGCCCACGCGCCGAGAGTACGGCGGCGGGTCGGCATCGATGCCGCGCTCCTCGCCGCCCACGCCGGCCTCGGGCGCGAAGCGCTCGACGATGCGGCCGGTGGGGTCCAGCACCGCGCCCAGCGCCGATTCGCCGATCCAGGCGGCCAAGGCGCGGCCGGTGGGCTGCAACACTGCCTCGCGCGACAGGCCGCGCGCGTTGCCGATCAGGCTGAGCACCGCGCGCGGGCCTTGAAAGCCCACCACCTGGGCGCGGGCCACCACGTCGCGGTCTTGCCAGCTGCGGCGGATGTCGCACAGCTCGCCTATCGCCACCTCGGGCAGCGCGGCTTCCAGAATGGGGCCGGACAGGCGTTGCGGATACGCCAGCCGGCGCAGCAGGCGCGGCGCTTTCATCGCAGCAGCGACTCGCTGAAGCGCTCCAGCGCGTCGAAGAAGCCGTTCAGCGCCTCGGAGAAGCGCTTGCCGTCGGCCAGATAATCCGGGTGCGCCATCGCCTTCAGTTCCAGATACCCCTCATTGGCGGCCAGTTGCAGTTGACCGCCGCGGGCGAAATGGCAGCCCTGCATCAGGTCCTGCAAGAGCTGGGCGGCGCGCTGGGCCAACACCGCCTCGTTGTGCTCGCCCACCCGCGACCACAGCCACACCTCGCCGTCCTGGGCGCTGACATGGATGCTGGGCAGATCGTGCAGGTCCAGCGCGATGGTGGAATGGCTGTCCAATTCGCCCAGCAGGGCGGGATCGCAGCCGCTCTCTTCCAACGCGGAGCGGACCAGTTGGGCAATATCGATGGCGAACATAGGCGGATTCCTTTTTGATTCCAGTCCCCTTTAAAACCGATACGTTTGTCGCGCTATCGGTTCTAAAGGAACCGGGGTTAGATGGTTTTGATCACGTTCACCGACACGCTGTCGGCGATTTCGCCGAAGGACACCACTTCCAGATCGCGGAAGCGGGTTTCGACCAGTTTCTTGATGAAGCGCCGCACATCCACCGAGGCCAGCAGCACCAAGTCCTTGTGCGCGATGCCCATGCCGTCCAGACCCAGCGCGAACAAGTCCATCAGTTCGTCCGAGGCGGCCGGCTCCAGGTTGAGGAAGGCCCCCGCCGAGGTCTGGCGTATACCCTTGCGCACCATGTCCTCCACTTCGGCGGACATCATCACCGCGCGCAACTCGCCGCCGCTGGCGAACTTGTGGCAGATGTAGCGCGCCAGCGCGCCGCGCACGTGCTCCACCAGATTGATCACGTCCTTCTCGCGCGGCGCCCACAGCGCCAGCGCTTCCATGATCAGCTTCATATTGCGTACCGAGATGCGTTCGGCCAGCAGACGCTGCAGCACTTCGGCGATGCGCTGCACCGTGGCGTGGCGCAGCACTTCCTTGAGCAGGTCCGGGTATTTGGCTTCCAGTTGGTCCAGCATGTGCTTGGTTTCCTGGACGCCGAAGTATTCGTTGACGTGGCGCGCCAGCAGCGCGGCCAGGCATAGGTAGAGTTCATCCAGCGCCGGGCGCAGCTGGTAACCCAGCTTGGTCAGCTTGTCGCCGTCGGCCGGACGCACCCAGGCGCACTGGCTGGCGCCCTGGGTGCTGAACACCGGCCGCACCCCAAGCGCGGCGGCCTCGTCCGAGTAATTGACCACGCGCATCAGATCGAAATGCAGCTCGAACTCGTCGGCGCGGATTTCGTTGATCAGCACCGCCACCCGGTTGTCCGGCAGGCTTTCTCCGTCGCGCAGCAGCATATCCGGCAGCCGCACGCCGTAGTCGATGAAAAACTGACTGCGCAGCCGCTCGGCCAGCTGAGCCTGTTCCAGCGCGGCGCGGCGCGCCTTGGGCACCAGCAGGATCAGCGGCACGGTCTCCGCCGCCACTTTGTCCAGATTGCCTATCAGGCCCAGGGTGCTGTCCTTGCCGCCCGCCGGCGTCGCGCCGGCGGCCGCGCTCGCGGGAGTCTGGGCCGCGCCCGACGGGCCTTTGCGTGCCATGCGGCGCTTGTAATAGAACAGGCCGCCCAAAGCCGCGGCCAGGATCAGGAACACGATCAGCGGAAAGCCGGGCAGCATGCCCACCGCCAATGCCAGCACCGCGGTCACCACCAGCACGAACGGGTTGCCCAGCAACTGGCTCATGATGTTGCGGCCCATATTGTCGCTGTCGCCGTTGACGCGAGTGACGATGAAGCCGGCGCTGATGGCGATCAGCAGCGCGGGAATCTGCGCCACCAGGCCGTCGCCGATGGTGAGCATGGTGTAGGTGGACAGCGCGGTGGACAGGTCCATGCCGTGCTGGGTCATGCCCACGGCGATGCCGCCGATGAAGTTGACGAAGATGATGATGATGCCGGCGATGGCGTCGCCCTTGATGAACTTCATCGCGCCGTCGAAGGAGCCGTAAAGCTGGCTTTCGCGTTCAAGCACGCTGCGGCGTTCGCGCGCGCCGTCGGCGTCCACGATGCCGGCCTTGAGGTCGGCGTCGATGCTCATCTGTTTGCCGGGCATGCCGTCCAGCGAGAAGCGCGCCGCCACCTCGGCCACCCGTTCCGAACCCTTGGTGATCACGATGAACTGCACCACGGTGACGATGGAAAACACCACGAAGCCCACCGCCAGGCTGTCGCCGATGACGAACTGGCCAAAGGTGTTGATGATCTCGCCCGCGTCGGCCTCGATCAGGATCAGGCGGCTGGTGCTGATGGACAGCGCCAGCCGGAACAGCGTGGTGATCAGCAGCACCGAGGGAAAGGTGGAAAAACTGAGGATGCGGTCGATGTAGAACGAGCCCATGAACACCAGCACGGCGATCACGATGTTGAGGCCGATCAGGAAGTCCACCAAATAGGTGGGCAAGGGGATGATCAGCATCGCGATGATCATCACCATCAACAGCAGGATCAGCAATTCCGGCCGCGAGCGCGCGCCGTTGAGCAGGGAATTAAACACCGTTAGTCATCCAAGCGATTCGATATTGGCGGCGGGCCGCGGCCCGCCGGGAAAAACAGCCAGGCAAGACGGGACGTATCTCCCCGCCTTGCCTGGCGGCTCTCGTTTACTCCGCGCCGCCGCCCTCGGCCTCGCGCCGGCGCTCGGCCAGTTCGTGGCGGTAAGCGATGGCCGCCAGATGGCGGAACTCCTCCTGCAAGGCGTCCAGCCAGCGTTCGTCGACGAACAGCTGCGGCGGCAGCGCCTTGCAAGCCTGGTACAGCGCCTGCAACAAGGTGGAATGCTCGCTGTGGCGGCTGAGCAAGGCGGTGTCGCCCACCGTCTCCGCCAGCAAGCCGTCCAGTTGCTGCGGCTGTTGCAGCAGCGACAGCAGAAACAACAACCAGTCCGCCTCGCTGGGGTTGAAGGCGCACACCTGCGGATTGCTCAACATGCGGCCGACGAAGAGCGCGTCGGCCGAACGCAGCAGCTTGAGCTGGCTCAGCCGGCCCAGGAGATTGCCGAACTCCAGCCGCGAACAGCTGGCGTCCAGCGAATCGATGTCGGCCAGCAACGCGCCTTCGATGAAGTCCAACACCACCGCTCTGCGTTGGTAGCCGTAGCTGCCCACCCAGTCGGCGTAAATCTCCACTTCCGCCGCCTCGCTCTCCAGAAACTGGCGGTAGCTGGCGCGCAGCAGGCCGGGGCTCAGCGACAGCGCCTTGCCAAACAGCCTCGCCTTCAGCGCGCAATTGATGCCGGCCTTCAAAGGCTTGGCCTCGGCCTGGTCCTCCACCTGCTTGAGCAGGGCCTGCAGGCGCTTGCGCACCACCTCGTCCAGCTGACGGCGGCGCAACAGTTCGCGCAGCACCAGCACCAGATCGCTGTCGTCCGGGAACAAGGAACGCGCTTGGCGCAGCAACTCCTCGGCGCTGACCCCGTGGGACTTGGCCACGTTCACGATCTGCTGCGCCTTGGGCTGGGCCTCCTCGTCCAGCACCCGTTCGAAGCTGTCGGCCAGATGGCCCAGCTTCTTGTCGTAATCGCGGCGGTTGCGGAACTGGGTCAGCGCCGCGGACATTTCATCGGTGGATTGGACAAAGCGCTGCACCTCGGCCGCCGGGCTGGCGTCCTCCACTTGCTGCGCGTCCGCCTGCCGGGCCTCGCCCTGACGCTGGGCGTCGCGCTGAGCGTCCAGCTTGGCCTGGTGCTTGGGCGAGCGGACGCCAAAGACCGGTGGCGGACGGCCGCTAATGTCCACGCGTAGCGCCCTTGGCCGCGCCCTCGGCGCGTTGCTCGCGGTCCAGGTAGTCCCGCACCCATTGCTGCAGCGGATCGCTGGCGATGCCGCCCTCCTTGGCCACCGCCGCCGATAGATCGCTGGCGTCCGGCGTCAACGGGTCGTCGATCTCGCGCGGCTGGATCAGGAACACGCGCACGGTATTGCTCTGGTTCTGGCTGCGGTAGCGGAACAGGCCGCCCACCAAGGGCAGGCTCCCCAAGAACGGCACCTTGTTGTTCTGTTCGATATTGGCGTCGCGGGTGTAGCCGCCTATCAACAGGCTCTTGCCCTGCGGCACTCGCGCCACGGTGCTGATGCGGGTGCGGCCCACCTCGGGCAAGGCATCCTGCGGGTCCCTGTCGTAATCAGGCGTCTTGGCCTCGCGGCCGTCCTCGATGTTCAGCGACATCTCGATCTGGCCGTCGGCGGAGAAACGCGGCAGCACGCTGACCAGGGTGCCGTAGGTCACGTGTTGCAGGCTGGCGTTGCGCTCGCCCACCAGCTTGGCGTAGAAGGTGCGGTTATTGTCGAAGATGGCCGGCACGTTTTCCTGGGTCAGCACCACCGGGCGCGACACCACATTGGCCTTGTTCTTCTGCGACAGCGCCATCACCGAGGCGATGAAGCGGGTGCCGTCCAGGGTGCTGATCGAGCTGCTGGGGTTCAGCGCCACGCCCAGCTTGTTGCCCACGGTGACGCTGCCGCTCCAGTTGACGCCCAACTGGTCCAGATCGCCCTTGTCCAGATCTATGATCCACAGCGACAGCTCGACGTGGCGCTTGGCCACGTCCAGCGCCAGCGCCAGGTTTTCGATGAAGCGCACCTGTTCGGCGGTGCCCTTGATCAGCAGGCTGTTGGTGTCCGGATAGGCGATCACCTTGATGTCGCCGGCCGCCGCGTCCTGCTTCAGCGCGTCCGGCAGGCTGAGGCCGGCCTGGTAGGCCGGCGCCTTCAGCTCGCCGCTGGCGGGAAAGTCCGGCATCGCCGGGATGTCGCTGCCCCGCGCCGGCGGCCGTACCGGATTCACACCGGGGGTCTGCAAGGGCTTGTCTTCGCCCTGCAGCAGCTTTTCAATCACCGTGGCCATGCCGGGGATGACGATTTTCTGATCGCGCAACTCATAGCTGCGGTCGCTGACGAAGGTGTTGTTGAGCCGCACCACGCCAATCTTTTGCCGGCCCAGTTCGATACCGTCGCTCTGCTTGTCCATGAAGCCGGCGGCGTTGACCACCAGATCCACGAAAACCGGCGGCCCGGACACATAGAAAGTGCCGCTGCGACTATCGCCGCGCAGCGGATAGCGTTTGTCGTAGAGGCCGGACTTGCGCAGGAAGTCGTTGAAGGCGGAGAGCGACACATTGCGCAGCGACACCACCGCATTGCGGGTTTCGCTGGCGTCGTAGACATAGATGGCCTGGCCGTCGTGATACCAGATCAGGCCCAACTGCTGGGTCATCTTGTCCAGCAACGCCTGCGGGTTGGCCAAGTCGAAATCGCCGCTGATCTGCTTGCGCGCCGCCTGCTTGCTGACGATCACCGGCTTTTTCAGCCGCGAGGAAATCGCGTCGAAGAAAGAACGCAGGCCCTCCTTCTTGGCAACGTAGCCGGCGGAGTCGGCGGCGCGCGCCGGTTCCGGCGCGGCGGCGGCCGGCACGGACGCGAGCAGCGCCGCGGCCAGCAGCGC
This sequence comes from Chromobacterium sp. Rain0013, assembly GCF_015291765.1. Classification (NCBI taxonomy): domain Bacteria; kingdom Pseudomonadati; phylum Pseudomonadota; class Betaproteobacteria; order Neisseriales; family Chromobacteriaceae; genus Chromobacterium; species Chromobacterium sp. Rain0013. The sequence continues at coordinate 1,134,691 of NZ_CP031514.1, read as the reverse complement.
GGCGGATAAAAAGCTTCGATTCATTTGGTGGCCAGTTGAATGATGTTGGACAGACCGCGAGGCGAAACGCCGATCAGCCCCTTGATTTCATTGGAAAAATGCGACGACGAGGCGTAGCCGTGCTTGAGCGCCACCTGGGTCAGGTTTTCCCGTCCCTCCGCCACGTCCAGCAGCGAACGGGCCATGCGCCAGTCTCGCAGCTCGGTCTTGGCCGCGTTGCCCAGCGCATGGCGGCACAAGCGGCGGAAGTGGGAGTAAGACACGCCGTAGCGCTCGCCCAGCGCCTGCAACTTGTCGCCGCAGGCGGACTGGGCCAGCAGGAAACGCACCAGCCAGTAGCTCTCGCTGCGGCGCAGCAGCGCCAGCAGCGCGGCGAAGGCCGGCGACGGCGTCAACACTTGCAGCAAGAACCAGTACTCGCAACGCTTGCGGTCCTGCCAGGCCGCCAGATCGACCAGCGGCAATTGCGCGCAGCGCGCTTCGCTTGCAGGCGCGTCCGCGTCTCGCGCCTCGTCGGCCTTGGCTTCGTCGACGAAGGCCAGCAGCTTGCTGAACGCCTCCAGCCGGACAGGCTGAAACGGCAGCGCGCCGGCAACCACGCTCACTTCCACGCGGTCCAGCAACAGCAGGCCCTGCCAATCCGCCGCCAGGGTCAGCGCTTCCGCGCCGTCTTCCCAGCTCAATTCCAACCGCGCCTCTTCCCGGCGCGGCGGCAGCAACCAGACGTCCTGGGCCGGCGCGCAGCGCTTGGCGGCGGCCTCCAAAGTCTCCAGCGGGTGCAACACATCGTTATCGGTCATCGGTCAAACGCCCTGCCGGGCTCGTGCTTGGACCGGGAAAGTGTCCCCCAGCCCCGCGGGCGAATCCTGATGCAAATCTGATGGGAGCCGGAGTTTTCGCTCGGGCGCCCGCCAGACACAAAGAACAGGCCCGCAGCTGCGGCGCCCGCGCGACAGAAGCCGCTACGAGCACGCTCATGCCTCCCCCGCGGCTTTAATCAGCGTCGCGATTATCCTTTTCCCCGCCGCGGGCAACTTTCAACTATCGATCATGCCGGCCGCTTTTCGCCATCAGTAATAACGCTCAGCAAAGCTACGCAGGCGCCGCCGCGGCGACAGCCGTGCTATAGGCAGAGATAGGCTCTCAAATGCCAAATGAATTCTTAAAATCAAAAACACCGCGATGCCCACTGGAGAAAATGCGATGGCTAGGATGAACCTCACCTTGCGCCGGGGAGCGGCGCTGCTATTGCTGTTGAGCCTGGCCGGCTGCCGGGACGATCAGCCCAAACCCGGCACCGTGCAGGACGAGGCAAAGCTGGCTCAGCGCACAGTGGAATCCTTCCCCGCCGCCGACGAGGACTACTTCAAGGACATGGACGGCGCGGTGGCCTTGAACCCCGCCGAGATCAAGGGGCGCAACACCTGGCTGGTGTGGACCGGGGGCAACGACAGGCTGTGGGACAAACTGTCCACCGTCAGCGTCGGCAACCTGGACTTGCTCAAGACCCTGTCCTCCCATCCCAGCCTCAAGTTCAGCCGCGACAACCGCTGGAACTACCTGGGCCTGGTCAACGAACCCTGTTTCGACAAGGCAGGCGGCCCGGACGATAAACGCTTCGGCCTGTGGCTGGACCAGCGCCGCGCCGATTGCCCTAAAGACCCGTTCGAGAACGAGCAAAAATATCCGGGCGTGGCCATAGGCGCTCGCGGCAAGAACCTGCCCGCCGGCTCCTTCTACGGCTACGCCACCGGCGTGGTGGGCCTGCGCCTGTTCCCCAACCCCGCTTTCGACGACGCCGCGGCCAAGAAATGGGACGCCAAGCGCTATTACGAAGACCCGGCGTATTACAACAACAAAGACCTGATCCGCCCCTACCGCGTGGGCATGTCCTGTGCGTTCTGCCACGTCGGCCCCAACCCGGTGAAACCGCCGGCGGACCCGGAACATCCTAAGTGGGAAAACCTCAGCTCCAACGTAGGCGCTCAGTACTTCTGGGTGGACCGCATCTTCTCCTGGCAGGCGGACCCCAGCAGCTTCCCCTTCCAGCTATTCCACACCTCGCGCCCCGGCGCGCTGGACACCTCGCTGATCTCCACCGACTCGATCAACAACCCCCGCACCATGAACGCGGTATACGGCCTGGGGCCGCGGCTGGACATCGCCAAGCGCTGGGGCAAGGAAACCCTGGCCGGCGGCGAACTTAACAACAAGCAGTTCAACGACTTCGTCAAAGACGGCCCGTTGACTCAGTTCTTCCAGCCGCCCAAAACCGTGTGGACGCCGCGAGTGCTGAAGGACGGCTCGGATTCGGTGGGCGCGCTGGGCGCGCTGAACCGCGTCTATCTGAATATCGGCTTGTTCAGCGAAGAATGGCTGCTCCACTTCAACCCCTTGGTGGGCGGCAAAACCATCACCCCGATCCAGATCGCCGACGCGCGCAAGAACTCGGTGTACTGGCAGTCCACCGAACAGCAGACAGTGAACATGGCGCTGTTCTTCCTGAAGAGCACGGACCCGCACAAGCTGAAGGACGCACCCGGCGGCGAGCAATACCTGAGCCGCGACGCCGCTCAGCTCAGCCGCGGCAAAACGGTGTTCGCGGAAAACTGCGCGCGCTGCCACTCCAGCAAGCTGCCGCCCAAAGTCCCGCCGCTGGACCCCACCGCCGGCTGCGCCGGCCCGGGCTACCTGGCCTGCTTCAACAAATACTGGGAATGGACCAAGACCGAGGACTTCAAATCGCAGATGCGCCAGATCGTCCAGGCCGACGACTTCCTGAAAGACAACTACCTGTCCACCGAACTGCGCGTGCCGGTAACCCTGTTGCAGACCAACGCCTGCAGCCCGCTGGCCACCAACGCGCTCAAGGGCAATATCTGGGACAACTTCTCGTCCAAAACCTATAAGGACCTGCCCTCGGTCGGCGAAATCACCGTCCACAACCCCTTCACCGGCGCGCCCTGGCAGTACAAGATGCCGGCCGGCGGCCGCGGCTATACCCGCCCGGCTTCCTTGATCAGCGTCTGGTCCACCGCGCCCTTCCTGCTCAACAACAGCCTGGGCAAATTCAACCCCAGCCCGTCGGTGGCGGCGCGCATGGACTCCTTCAACGACTCCATCCAGAAACTGCTGTGGCCGGAAAAACGCGAGAAGGACAAGATGCTGGGCGACAAGGTGCCCGGCGTGATCGACCGCACCACCGCCCGCAGCTATCTGCGCGTGCCCGTCGGCTACTTGCCGGATGCGCTGCAAGAACTGCAAGGCCCGCTGCAACGCTATCTGCCCTGGTTGTTCGGCAAGGACGGCGTGGAGCTGGGGCCCATCCCGGCCGGCACCCCGGTCAACCTGATCGCCAATCTGCAAGTGACGCTGGACAATCCCTCGCTGGGCGAACGGCTCAAGCACGATAAAAAATTGCTGGAGCTGCTGCTGAAGATCAAGCACGACCTCAAGGCTTTGCCGCCGGGCGCCAGCGACGAAGAAGCGCGCAAGGTGTTCGCCAACCTGGCGCAGCCGATGCTGGAACTGAGCACCTGCCCGGACTTCGTGGTCAACCGCGGTCATTACTTCGGCACCGGCTACCAGACTCAGGAGCCCGGCCTCAGCGACAGCGACAAATACGCGCTGATCGAATTCCTGAAAACCTTCTAAAGCGCGCGCCATGGACGAATACGAATACATCGTGGTGGGTTCCGGCGCCGGCGGCGGCACACTGGCGGCGCGGCTGGCCGAAGCCGGGCATCGGGTCTTACTGCTGGAGGCCGGCGGCGACCCGCGCGCGCTCAAGGGCGGCGACGCCTGGCAGCCCCAGGCGGAACGGCTGCCCGACGATTACGACGTGCCGGTGTTCCACGCGCTGGCTTCGGAAAACGAGGCGATGAAGCTGGACTACTTCGTCCGCCACTACGCCAACGACGCCCAGCAAAAGCGCGACCCCAAATACCGCGCGGAATGGAACGGCCAAAAAGTGGACGGCGTGCTCTACCCGCGCGCCGGCGCGCTGGGCGGCTGCACCGCCCACAACGCCATGATCACCGTCTATCCGCACAACGCGGACTGGGACGGCATCGCCCAACTCACCGGCGACGACAGCTGGCGCGCGGACCACATGCGCGGCTATTTCGAACGGCTGGAAAACTGCCACCACCGCCCGCTGTACCGCTGGCTGGGCCTGCTCGGCGTCAATCCCACCCGCCACGGCTGGCGCGGCTGGCTGCAAACCGAGAAGGCGATTCCGGAATCCGCGCTGGGCGACGCCGGCCTGGTGGACACCTTGTTGGTGTCGGTGGACAAGGTCTTCGACGAAGTGGACGTGCCGCACCGCAGCTGGCGCTGGCTGCTGCAAGGCCAAGCCGATCCCAACGACTGGCGGCTGGTGCGCGACAACGCCGTCGGCGTCTGCTACCCGCCGCTGGCCACCCGCAACCATCAGCGCAACGGCAGCCGAGAACGGGTGCTGGACGCGGCGGCGCGCCACCCGGACCGGCTGCGCGTAGAACTGGACGCGCTGGCCACCCGGGTGTTGTTCGACGAGAACCTGCGCGCGGTGGGCGTGGAATACCTGAAAGGCGCCGGCCTTTACCGCGCCAGCGGCCGGGTCAGCAACGCCCCCGGCGAACGCCGCGAGGCGCGCTGCAGCCGCGAAGTGATCCTGGCCGGCGGCGCCTTCAACAGCCCGCAACTGCTGATGCTGTCCGGCATCGGCCCGGCCGCCCACTTGCAAGAGCGCGGCATCACGCCGAGGGTGGATCTGCCCGGCGTCGGCCAGAATCTGCAGGACCGCTACGAAGTGGGCGTGGTCAACCGGATGAACTTCAAGCATTGGGAAGTCCTGAAAGGCGCGGAGTTCGCCCCAGGCGACCCGCAATACAAGCAATGGGCGGAAGGCCGCAAAGGCGTCTACACCACCAATGGCGCGGTGCTGGCGGTAATCCGCCGTTCGGCGCAAGAGCGGCCGCTGCCGGACTTGTTCTGCTTCGCGCTGCTGGGCCTGTTCAAAGGCTATTTCCCCGGCTACTCCCGCTTGTTTCCCGAACACCTGAACTACCTGACCTGGGCCATTCTCAAGGCGCATACCAATAACCGCGCCGGCACGGTGACGCTGCGATCCGCCGACCCGCGCGACCCGCCGGACATCAACTTCCACTACTTCGAAGAAGGCAGCCCCGGCGGCGATCAGGATTTGGACTCAGTGGTGGAAGGCATCAAGTTCGTGCGCAGCCTCACCGCCGACTTGAAAAAACAAAACCTGATCGCGGAAGAGGAACTGCCCGGAGAGGCCGTGCAAAGCGACGATGAACTGCGTCAATTCGTCCGCGACAACGCCTGGGGCCACCATGCCTCCTGCAGCTGCGCCATCGGCGCGCGCGAAGCCGGCGGCGTGCTGGACAGCCGCTTCCGGGTTCACGGCGTCAGCGGCCTGCGCGTGGTGGACGCCTCGGTGTTTCCGCGCATCCCCGGCTTCTTCATCGTCTCCGCGGTGTACATGATCGCGGAGAAGGCGGCGGAGGTGATTCTGGAGGACGCCAGGCGTTGAGGGAGGGCGAGTCACGGTTTTAGCTAGCAATGTGAAGCCACTAGAAAAACGCCAAAAACACTACATATCCGACGCGCCCCGGGTCCCTTCAAGCCTGCCGCCGGGTGGCAGGCCCGAGGTCTTAAGCGGCTGCCTGTTTGAGCGATTTGACGCTAGCAAATCGCGAGTTCAGCCGCGCCTCGGGCCTGACGGGACCCGGCGGGAAGCCGCAGGCCAGGCTTGCAGGGTGGCCTTTAGGAGTGGAGAGGATATTTGGCCAAACAAATATCCTTTCCCTGCCCGCCGGGCAGCCCCGGCAATCAAAATCATCATCCGCGCAGCGGATTCAGGGCCATGAATATCATCAGCCGCCTCGACGAAATGGTTGCCAGTCCAACACCTGCCGACAAAGCCGGACCAACGGAAAGAACCCGATGAGCACCCCGACCCAGTCCTTCTCCCAAGTCAACGCCGACGAACGCGCCGGCCTCGCCGCCGCGCGGGCGGACGAAGGCGTGGACCGTCCGGGCGGCGATGAAGCGCCGCAAGCCGGCCTCGCCTTCTCCGGCGGCGGCATCCGCAGCGCCACCTTCAACCTGGGCGTGCTGCAAGCGCTGGCGAGCAGCCGCTGGTTGCGCGAGTTCGACTATCTGTCCACCGTCTCCGGCGGCGGCTACCTGGGCGGCTGGCTGTCCGCGCTCAAACACCGCGCCGGCAACGCCGGCATGGAACAAACGCTGCGCGACCATCAAGGCCGCCAGCCGGCCATTCAGTTCCTGCGCGACTACAGCAACTACCTGACCCCCAAAACCGGCTTGTTCAGCCTGGACACCCTGTCCGCCGTCATCACCTACTGGCGCAACTTCATCCTCAACCAGGTTGTGCTGCAAAGCCTGCTGCTGGCGCTGCTGCTGGGCCCCCACTTCCTGGTGGGCTTGGCGCGCAACATCGCCTCCACCCCTTACGCGGGCCCCGCCGCGCTGACCGTGGCCGCCGCCGCCGCCGTGCTGTCCGCCTTGTTGGCGCGCGCCACCACCCGCGACGGCAAGGACGCCGCCCCGCCCGGCGCCGCCAGCGCCAGCGTCGCTCTATTGCTGCTGTTCTGTTACGCAATGGCGGTGTTCACGCTCAACCGCCTGGACAGCCGGGACGACTTCTGGCACCAGTTGCCGCTGTGGCGAGTGGCGCTGGGGTCCAGTCTGGCTTACGCCGGCTACTGGGCCCTGCTGGCGCGCGGCTTCAGCCAGCTGCGCGGCAATGGCTACCTGCGCAGCGTGCTGTGGGCGCTGCTGGCCGGCCTGGCCGGCGGCGGCAAGCTGTGGCTGGCGTTGCAAGCGCTGGATTACGGCCTGGGCATCCGCGCGCCGCTGGCCCAAGCCTGGTATTTGGTGGGCGGCGTTTTTCTCGTGCTGCCGCCGGTGTTCGCCCTGACCGCCGCGCTGCACATCGGCCTGGTCAAGCGCAGCTTCTCCGACCTGCAACGCGAATGGTGGTCCCGTCTGGGCGGCCTGCTGCTGGCGCTGGACCTGGCGCTGGCGCTGCTGTTCGTCGTGGTGGCGCTGTCCCTGCCGCTGCTGGCGGTGAGCGCCGACTGGCTGCGCGCGCTAACGCTGCCGGCCTGGCTGCTGACCACGCTGGCGGCGGTGTGGCAAGGCCAGTCCGCGCGCACCGGCGGCATGCAAAACGCCGGCTGGCGCGACCTGCTCGCCCGCATCGGGCCTTATGTCTTCATCGCCGGCCTGTTGATCCTGCTCAGCGCCGGCCTCAGCTGGCTGCTGACCGCGCTGGAGGTGCGCGCCGGCGGCTGGCAATTGCGCCAACAGCTGTGCGGCTTCCGCCACTGCGACCTCAGCGACTGGACCACGCTGCACTTCGCCGCATCGGAACAGCAGGGCCTGGGCGGCGGGCTCTACGCGGCGCTGATCCTGGCCTGTCTGGGACTGGCGGTGTTCGCGTCCTCCCGTTTCGACATCAATCTGTTCTCCCTGCACAACTTCTACCGCAACCGGCTTACCCGCGGCTACCTGGGCGCCAGCGCGCCGCAACGGACGGACACGGTCAACCGCTTCACCGGCTTCAACGCCGGCGACGATCTGCCGCTGGCCGAACTGGCCGGCCGGGACGGCGCCCCGCCGCAACGGCCCTACCACCTGATCAACACCGCCCTCAATCTGGTGGCCGGCGACGACCTGGCCTGGCAGCAGCGCAAGGCCGCCTCCTTCACCTTCACCCCTCGGCACTGCGGCTACAAGTTTCCGGACGGCGCGCCGGAAGCCATCGACGCCTTCGCGCCCACCAACGCCTATATGCTGGACGATGTCTCCGGCATGGACCGGGGGCCGATGCTGGGTTCGCTGATGGCGGTGTCCGGCGCGGCGGTCAGCCCCAACCAGGGCTATCACAGCTCGCCGGCGGTAACCTTCCTGCTGACGGTGTTCAATGTGCGGCTGGGGCGCTGGTGCCCCAATCCCGGCAAACCCGGCGCGGACCTGCAAGCGATGTCCCCGCCGCAGGGCTGGGTCTACCTGCTCAAGGAATTGCTGGGCCAGACCAATGCCCGTTCGGACTTCGTCTACCTCAGCGACGGCGGCCATTTCGAAAACCTGGGGCTGTATGAATTGCTGCGGCGGGAATGCAGGCTGATCGTGATTAGCGACGCCGGTCAGGACGAGCAAATGACTTTCGAAGACCTGGGCAACGCCATCCGCAAATGCCGGATAGACCTGGGCGCGGAAATCCACATCGACGTGGACGCCATCCGCCGCGACCCGGCCACCGGCCTCAGCCGGGCCGCCTTCGCCGTCGGCTACATCCGCTACGCCTCCGGCGCCAACGGCCACCTGCTTTATCTGAAACCCTGTATTCAGGGTCATGGCCTGGAGCCGGTGGACGTGCAGCAATACCGAGCGGAACATCCGGCTTTCCCGCACCAATCCACGCTCAATCAGTGGTTCGACGAGTCCCAGTTCGAAAGCTACCGCAAACTGGGGCTGTGCATCGGCGAGCAGGCGGTACGCGAGCTGGACCGCAACGGCGCGGGCTGGCTGGCCGCGGACGGCGGCGGCGCGTAAACGGAAGCAGGCTGGCCCTTCTCGGCACACGGAACGGCCGCGCGTTGGGCGGTGACAGCCTACGGCTCCGCCCACATGGCGCGTTGCCGTTGAATCGCCAAAGGCTCCGGCGGCGGCGCGCCCACCAGCGCCTGACGGGCAGTGACCATATTGTTGGACCCCGCCAGGCGATAACACTGCCGCACACAGGTATCGCGGTTGGTCCACTTCCCGGACGCCCACATCTCCAATAAAGCGGCGCGCGCAGGCTCGTGCTCGCCACGCCATTTGCGCCAAAGGTGGAAAGCCGCCAACGCCTGCTTGATTTCCTGATGGATGTCTTCGGTATTGGCCGGATGGATTGGGTTGTTCTCCGCCAGAGAAATCACCCCCAGCCGCATCTCAATAAGCAATGATCAAACGGGCGGCGCGCTTGAGAGCCTGATTGTGCTGGATCAGCAGTTTCATCATGGCAATGCTCCCCGGAATCACAGCAGGTGGTTGAAGTGATCCAAGCCTTGTTTCAAGCGCTGCTGTATCGGCTCCAGCAGGGCCAAGGCTTCTTCGCTGCTGAACAGCAGCGGCTCGTCGCGTCGTTCCAGCAAAGTCAGCAAGGCCAACAGCCCAGTGTGGGCGGCGCGCATATCCATCATCCCGCGCAGCAAGGCGGAGTCCAGTTCGACATAGCACTGGTTGATTTGCTGGCCCAATTCGTCCAGCAGCGCCACATCGCCGGCGGCGGCGGGCAAGCGCTGGGAACAGTGGTGCAGCTGCTCCATCACCGGCACAGCGGCGGGTGCGAGAGTTTGGCCTGCGCAGTGAGGACAGGCGGGCGGCGGCATGGCGGGGGGAAAAGTAGAGAAGGTCATCACGGTCTCCATGTCATCTTTGGAAACCTGCCCAGGCGAGGCTGGGGCAGGCACATGACAAGGTTGCAGGACCGGCTAACTCTACCAAAAACCGGTAGCCCGAAGGCTCCCTGCCACGGCCCGCCCCGAATGGGTACGGCGTGGCAGCAGACGTAACGGTGCCAAAGCGGACCGTTGTATCTGCGGGAGAGTTAAATGATGGGCCTGCAAACCCTGCACGGTGTGATTGAGCACGGCGCGGGACCAAGCCTAAACAGGCTGGCGGAGGGCGTCAAGAACGCTGGACGGGGTTGCCCCCGCCCGCGGCACGAAAAAGCCACGGCGGGGAGGCCGCGGCCTTTCGGTGGCAGAAGTCGCCGCTCAGGCACGCCACTGCTCGATCTGCGCCGGCGTACCGTGGAACTCCACATCATGCGCGCGCGGGCTCAGATCCAAGTCGGGATGCTGGCTCAGCAGCGGCGCCAGCGTATCCGCATGCGCGCTCAGGAAACGCGCCATCTGCTCGCTGCCCTCGGGGCAATGCGTTTCCGCCGTCGCCTGCATGCGCTGATACAGTTCAGGCTGATTCACCTCGGCTAGATTGGTCGGCACATAGGGGCGGTTGGCGGCGGCGGCCTCGGCGATGGGGAAGGTTTCAGCAAAGGTGTGATAGCCACCAAAATTCATGAAGGCGGCGATCCCCAGGCCAGCCGCCAACGCCAGCTCAGGCTTGCCGTAAATCCGTTCCTCGCCCAGCGTATTGAGCGCCAGCAAAATATCGCAGGTACCACCGGATTGAGCGCCTGCGGAAGGCAGGCCTTGCGTATTGCTCTCCATCGCAAACGCGCCGAAGGGCTGCCAACGGTTGATACCGGTGCCGTGCGTCATGGCATGCTGTTCCAGCATCTTGCCGATGCCTAGCTGTGCATAAGCCTCTGGCACCGCGCCCATGTCCGCCTCCGACATGGTGAACGGGCGGCTCAGATCGGCGATAGGCGCGCCTTCGCGCGGAATCGCATTGATATTCTGGTTGCGGTCGCCCAAGGCCTGGCGCAAAGCCGCGTCGTCCGCCCCATCGACGGTGCGCTGCACCACTTGGCCAAAGCCCAGGCCATATTTGGCGGCATCCTCGTACACCCCGTTCACCGCGCGCGCGCCGCCTTCTTCCGTCGCCACCATAGGCATGCGCTCGCTGCGCGCGCGGCTCAATGGATTATCGAAACCCGGCGTACGGGTCTTGCCGGCGAATTCCTTGAAGCGGGCGGCGAAGTCATCCGCCTGCGCGGACAGGCCCGCCTCGCGCAACAAGGCGCAGCAGGCGTCGGCGTTGGCCTGTTTGTGCTGGGAGAACAGTTCCGGCTTGGCCTGGTTTTCCACCGGGTTCATCAGTTGCCACACCGTGGTGCCGAACGCGCTCAAGGTACGGATCTTGGTCAGCAGTTCGGCGTGCCCCTGCTTGCCGGAACCATCGGCGCGGCCTTGCAGCGGGGTGCTCAGCGTCTCCAGTAGCCAAGGCTGGAAGTCCTGCCCGCCATTCATCTGTCGGCCAATCTGGTCCGACTCCGCCGACAGCGGCTTGATCGCCGCTTGCAACACCGCGCCCAGCGTCTGTTCGCGACCCTGGAAATACACGGTGCGGCCAGCGGCTTCTCCCTGCCCCTCCAGCATGTGGCGCAGCAAGCCCGCCAATTGCCGTGCGTGCTGGTCGAACACATCGCCCATCTTGCCCGGCCGGTCCAGCAAGGACATGCTGGCGCCCGCTTCAAAAAACTTGCTGTTGCTGACCGCCTGCTGCTGGGCGGCCGACAAGGCCACGCCCTGCGGCCCGCTTTTGGCTGTCGCCTCCGGCTTGCCTTGGGCGTCCATGCCGAATATCGCGTTCAACGTACCGCCTGATCTGGATACAAACATGGCGAGCTTCCTTTCAAAGTTGAATTCAGCCGCCAATCTCCCACCAAGCGCCAATCCAAACTTTCAGAAAAAGACCACAGTAACAAGAAGGCCAACGACTAAGCTGAACACCGTCAAAATAAAGCGGCGCGCCGATTTGGCGCGCCGCTTGCGTGTGAGAGCCTGTTCAAAGTCTCGCGGGCAAGGACGAGGCAAGGCGAAAACGAGCGAAAAAACGGAATGGTCTAGCGGTACATGAGCATGTTGAGTTTGTACTCACCCTGCAACGCTTCACGAAGCGCAGCAGACATTGAACAAGCTCTGAGAACATTCCGTCTTCAGCGCCCGGCCTGGCGGTAAGGCGCCATCACCTCCGCCAGTTCCGCCCTGTCTTCATGCGGAGCCAGCACCGCCAGCTTGGACAGATCCATTTTGCCGTCCAGGAAGACCAGCAGCCGTTCCAGATCGTCCAGATCGCTCATATAGTGGCCGGACGACAGCACCAGCGACCGGGCCTTGCCGTCGCGCAGCTCTATCATCGCCGCCGCCCGCACCGGCTTGCCGGCGCTGGTGCTGGTGTGGTGCAAGCGCCCCAGCACCGCGTCGTGGACGAACAGCCTGTCGTTTCGGTCCAGCACCAGGATGGCGTAGCCAGGCATGCCCAGCTTGCCGTTGGATCCGGCGGTGTCGATGAGCGCGCCGTCCGGCCGCCGCCATACGCCATCGACCACTTCGGCCAAATAGGGCTTGAGCGCGGCGGCGTCGCTCAGATAGCTGACTTGCGGCGCGTCGCCCAGGCGCGCCATGCGCGGCGGCTGACCGGGCCTCGCCAGATTGATTTCCAGCTGAGGGCGGGCATCCATCCAGGCGAAGAAGTTTTCCCTGGCATTATCGCCGCTGGCCACCCATTGCCGGTGCGCCGGCTGCGCGTACTCCCGGTAGCGATGTCGCGGGTCGCGCGCTTCACGCAGTTCTTCGTCCACCAGTCCGGTTTCGCCTTCTCTGGGCATCAGGGCGGCGACGAAGCGGGCGGCGTCGCGGAAACGCTCCAAGGGGCGCGGCGCGGGTTCGCAAACACTGTCGACGCCCTTGACCGCTTGCGCCAGCCGGCTGGACGCCGCCGGCGGCGCTTCCGGGCGCGGCGGCGACGTGGCCGCGCCACTTGCCGTGATTCTCATCAGAATGTGTCCTCTTGTTCGTTATCCATGCCCGCTAGCGCGCCAGCGGCAGTTCTTCCCAACCGGCGAAACTCTGCTTGTCCGCCTGCCATAAGGGGAGTTGGCGCTCCATCATCGCGTCCAGAGCGTCCAGCGCGGCGTCCCCGGCGCGCCTGGAGTCGCTGGCCGCGAAGCGCTCCATCGTGGCGAAGAAATCCGCGCCGTCCACGCCCTGGCGCTTCAGGTAGTAGCCGGCCTCTTGCCGCACCGCGGAGTCCGGTTCGGCCAGCTTGCGGCATAGAGCTTCCAGCGCCGGCCGTTGCGCCTCTCTCATGGCCGGCCAGCGCTCGCTCTCATCCACCGCCTTCAGGTGCAAATAGTGCATCAGCGGCGCGCTCAGGCTGTTGTCGCCCCAACGCTCGCCCAGCACCGCGGTGGCGGAAGAGCCGGCGTTAAGGCCAAGTTCCAGCGACACCCCCGGCTGCAGCGGCACGCCGCCGGAGGCGGACACACCCAGGTTGCCGCTGGCGCTAACCCGGCTCAATTGGAGCCGGAAGCCGGCGGCCTCCGCCGGGAAATCCGCCTGGGTCTGGTATTGCGGCCGGTAAAAACGCAGCAGCAGGGTCAGCGCGCCGCCGCCTTGCAAGCCCACAGAACTTTGCAGGCCGGCCAGCGCAGCCGGCACTTCGGCGGCCAGGCCGTGAGGCGCAAGCTGCGCGCTCAGCGCGTCGCGCAAGGCGTCCAGCGGCCAAGAGCCGCTCAGATTGCCGGACAGGCTCAGTCTCACGTCCTTGTAATCCCCCGCTCTCACCGGGTTGTGATGCACCCGGGTGCGCTCGGTCAGCGAGGCTTCCGCTTTCAGGCCCAGCGGGCCAAGCGCGCCGCCCAGGTCCAAGGCGATGCTGCGGTCGCGGATTTGCAGGCGCAGCACGTCGTGAAAGCTGGTGCGCTTGGCCAGCGCCGCCGCGTCGTGTCGGATGGGCGGCGCGTACAAACGCGGCGCCAATTGGTCCAGGCTTTGCAACAGGCTCTCGTCGCCCTTGCCCGCCGCGGTCAGCGTCAACGCGGCGTGGGCCAGCGCCATATTGGCCAGCGTTTCCTCGCGGCTTCCCGCGCGCCAGGCGGCCTGAATCGAGCGCTCCACCGCCGCGCCGCCCTGGCGCTTGCCGATGCCGGCGTCCAGTTGCTGGGCAACGGCGCAGAAATGTTCAAATTCGGCGCGCAAACCGTCCGCCGCGTCGCGCAGCTTCTCCGGCGCCAGTTCGCGCAGCGCCGCCATGTTCTGCGCGCCGCTAAGTCCGCTTAGCGGATGATTGCGCGCGTCCGCGCCCATCAGCGCGGCGGCTTTTTGTTCAATGCCGGCCAGCCGTTGCTGGGCGATCGTCGCGTTGCGCGCCGCGCCCTGCTCCTGGCGCAGGCCTTGCCAGATCGGCGTCAGCGCGTCGGCCTGAATGTCGATGCGCTCCACCGCCGCGCCAACGCCGGCCCCGACGCCGACCGCTTCGGCGCGGGCGGAAGCGCTGCCCTTGACGCTGTCCACCTTGCTGGGCGGCAGATAGGGCACCTGCGCGCCGGGCAGGGACGCCGCGCTGTCGCGCTGCCCCAGCCAGCCCAGCAACACGCCCAGCCGTTGTTGTTGATCCGCAGCCTGCTGTTGCAGTTGCTGGTACTGACGCAATTCATTGCCGTGGCTGGGGCGGAACAGGCGGATCAGCGCCCCCACCGCGGTGCGGGCGCTGAGGCCCAAGGTGTCGCGGCGCGAGCCGTGAGCCAACTGGTCCGCCTTCAGTTTGACGAAGGCGGTGGCGCTGGCGTATTCGGTCGCCACGGTGCGTTGGCGGCGGCCTTCCACCGCGCCGGACAAGGAGGCGACGCCGACGCCGCCCTGAACCCCGGCGCGCGCGGACACCGCCCTGCCTTGGTTCTGGAACACGAAGCCTTCGTCGTCGTTGTCCATTCCGCGGCTCCAGGCCAGGCCCACACTGAGAGTGGCCTTGGCTCCGGCGCCGGCTTCTCCCAGCCCCAGGCCGACGCCGACCGCACCGCCGACGCTGCGCTCTTGGCTGGCGCCCGGCTGATCAAAGCGCTGGAATTGCGGCAGCAGCTGCGCTTCCGCCTCCGTCCGCGCCAATTGCGCCCAAGCCGCCTGGCCCAACAGGGCCAGCCGCTGGCTCAGCTCCGCCAGCGGACTGCCCGGCGTCGCCGTGCGCGCCAACGCCTCCATGTCCAGCGACAGCCGCGCGCATTCCTTGATGTCCAGCGGCGTCCGCGCATCGCCGGCCGCCAGCGTCCGCCGCAAGCTTTCCACGATGGCCACCGTCTTGGGCGTCACTGCGTGGCTGCGCGGAAGGATGTTCAGCGCCTGCACCCAGCGCGGCCAGCGCGAGCGCTCCGGCTCCGCCTGGCGATACGCTTCGCGTTTCATCGCCAGCAAGGTCTGGCCCAGATCCTCGCGCCGCAAACGCAGCTTGTCGTCGCTGAGCACCACCTGGCTGCCCCGCGCCGGCGGCGCGTCTTCCACGCTGCGTTCCGCCGCGCCCCGCGCGCCGTTGAACGCCGCGGCCAGGCCTTGTGCCGGCCGTGAGGCCGAAGATTCCGATAAACGGCGGAAGCCCTGCAACCGCACCGTACCCGCCCCGCTTGCAACTGTGTCCAACATGGATGCCTCCTCGCGCCGCATCGCGGCTCAAACGCCGGGCCGAGCCCGCGCGCCTGTCTAGTTTTCGCCGTTGCCGGCCTTCAAGTTCGCGGCCATCGCCAGCGGCGACAGCCTTTCCGACTGCAGCCGCTGCTTCAGCTCCGTCAAGCTCGGCAGCAGCTCTTGCAATTGCCCGCGCGTCTCAGCGCTGATTGTCTTGTCTGCCGCGCCTTGGGCCGCCAAATCGCAATATTTGGCACAGTCCCGAGCCAGCCCGGCTTGCACTGCCTGCCAGGCGTCGGCGTCGCAGGTTCCCGGCTTCTGTTCGACAGCCGGTGTCTGCGCCGTCATGCCGCCGCCGCTCAGCGCGGCCGCGAGCAGGCTTTGCGGCCGCGCGGACGCCACGCTTGGCTGCGGCTCGGACAGCCCCCCCAAACCGGAGGGATTGGCGATCGGCTTCGACGAAACATTAAAAGGCATTTCAAACGCTCCTGATTTGGCGGCGAGGCCAGAACGACGGTGATGAGAGGCCGCCGGCGCATGCCCGGCGACAGCGTCAAACTACCCCAACACGCCTGTCCGAACTTGCATAAATCGGCCGCGGCCCAGCCCCCGCCGCCCCCCTCGTTTTTGAGAGTTTTCCCATTTGTAGCAAGCACTCCCTCACGTAGTATTCCTACACACCCCAAATTTATGCGAAGGAAATCAAAACCCTATTTATCAACCCCATGGCATAAGAACAGGATGAACAAGACCATGTCATTCGCTGAACATTTTTTGCAAGCTGGCCCTCGTCGGCAAAAGTACCATCCACTCTCTCTGTTTTTATGACCGGATAAAGGCTTTGAGCGTCAGTTGACGACACTGGCAATTCCAGGCGATAGCGGGCGGGAAGCGGCGGATACACGTCGCGCGATGCGAATCCGCAGCCGGCCCCAAGAACCAGCGCAAATCACCCAACAGATCCACCGAACAAAAAACACGCCGACATGCAGCGATGCTACGGGGAATAGCACACAAGTCGCGGCATTGGTCGACTCGATCCGCATGGTCCGCCGTGCGCTATTGCGCCGTGCGCGCAAGAGGAACTAGAAGATGGCGTTACATAAAGATGGCTTCATGAACAGGCAATTTGTTTTTGGCGACTTCGTCTTGCACTTCGACGGCATGCTGCTGCATCGCGAGCAGCAAATCAGCATTCCGCCCAAGGAACTGGCGGTGCTGACCGCTCTGCTGGAAGCGGCGGGAGAGCTGGTCAGCAAGGACGCGCTTTTGGACCGCGTCTGGCCGGACGGCGAAGTCAACGAGGAATCGCTGACCCGCTGCATCTACGCGCTGCGGCGCATCCTGCTGGAAACCAAGGACTGCCGCTACATCGACACCGTTTACGGCAAGGGCTATCGCTTCAGCCGTCCGGTGGCCATGGTGTCCAAACCCACGCCGCTCGCGGCTCAATGCTCGGTGGCGGTGCTGCCTTTCCGCACCCACCCTCAACTGGACGCGGTCAGCCTGCACAACGCTCTGGTGCAATGTCTGTCGCGCTACTCGCCGTTCGGCCTGATCGTGCTGCCGGCCACCATCACCCAGAACTGCCGCGACGTCACCGACATCGTGGCGATGATCGACCAGCTTCGCCCGGACTACTACCTGGCCGGCCAGACTCTGCAACAAGGCGGCGTCTGGAAGCTGCGGGTGGAATTGGTGCGCGCCGCCGGCCATCAACTGATTCACCATGAAAGCATAGAGCTAAGCCCGGAACAGCCGATCACCGCGCTGCAGACCCGGCTGGCCAGCCTGCTGCCGCAACGCATTCCCGGCCTGCGCTGGAATCAGGGGCAAAACAATGAACTGGGCTCGCTGGACATGGCCATCACCTATCTGAACGGCCGCCACGAACTGCAACAACACACCCCCTCCAGCCTGCGCCGCGCGCTGATGCTGCTGCGTCAGTGCGTCAACGCCGGCCCCAGCCACGCGCTGCCTTACTGCAGCTTGGCCGAGTGCTATCTGACCTTGGCCCAGCTGGGACTGTTCGACCAGGCCCAGGCGCTGAGCCAGGCCCAGCAGGCGGTGAACAAGGCGGTGGAGCTGGACGCGGCCAACCCGCAGGCGCTGGGCTTGCTGGCCCTGCTCAGCAGCATGCGCTCTCAGCAGGCGGTGGCCGAGGCCCTGTTCGAACAGGCGCGGCTGCTGGCGCCGGATGCCGTCGACATCCATTACTACCACGCCTGGCATTTATTCCTGTCCGGCAAGCTGGCCCAGGCGCAACAAGCGCTGGACGCCTGCCTGGAGCGCGATCCTTCGCGCATCTCCGCCAGCATTCTCAAACTGTGGCTGACCTATTACGAGCGCCGCATCGAAGACGCGGTGTCGCTGGGCAAGCGCCAGCTCTGCCAATACGGCCAGAACCATCCGGTGCTGCAAAGCGTGCTGGCGCTGTTGCTGGGGCTGCAAGGCCAGTACGCGCAAGCCGACGAGCTGGTGCAGGCGGTGCGGGACTCCGGCGAGGAAGCGGGCCTGCTCGCCCTCAATCACTGCTATGTCGACTACTGCCGACACGGCGACGCGGCGGTGCCCGCGCTGCGGGCCTTCCTCGCCAAGGTGGACAGCCGCCAGGTGCGGTCCAGCCTGCTGCCGCTGATTCTGGCCGCGCAAGGCCCGGAGGCCGCAGTCCAGCATTGGCGCCAATTGCAGGCCGAAGGCTATCTGTGGATCAAGGCCTGGCGCCACGATCCGCGTCTGAGCGAACTGGCGGAACAGGCCCAGCCTTGCCAGCCGGAGGCCGCGTGATCCGCGTCGGCCTGTTGTCCGCTCTCTTGTTGTGCGCAGGCGGGGCGCAGGCGGACTGCTGGGATCGCGCCGGCCGCATGTTCAACATCGCGCCGGACTTGCTCTACGCCATCGCCCAGCAGGAGTCCGGGCTCAAGCCGGACGCGGTGGGACGCAACCGCGACGGCAGCCGGGACCTGGGCCTGATGCAGATCAACAGCGCTCATCTGCCGCGGCTGCGTCAGTTGGGCGTCACCGAACCGCAGTTGATGGGCGACGCTTGCCTGTCCGTGATCGTCGGCGCCTCCATCCTGGCCGAGATGATGAAACGCTACGGTTACTCCTGGGAGGCGGTGGGCGCTTACAACGCCGGCACCGCGCCCAGCCGCCGCGCCTTGCGCATGCGTTACGCCGAGCAAGTGTGGCGGCGCTATCAGAAACTGCGTCAAGCCGCCCCACCCCCAAGCAAGGAGCTCTCATGATTCGCTCGCTTCCCCCGCCGCGCCCGCAGCCCGTGGCGGCCCCGGTCGCCGCCCCAAGAACCTGTCCGCAGCCGGCCTGGACCGCCCAGCTGCGCGGCGTCAGCCAGGCGGCCTCGCCTCAGCCAGCGCCGCGCACGGCTCAGCCCAGCCGCTCGGTCAGCCAACTGCGGCAAGCTTTCCAACAAGCGGCGTCCCAGCCGCCCGCGAAAACATTGGCTCGCCCCGCCGGCAAACTGCGGCTACCCATGCCCCTGGCGGACAGCGCCTCAACCCGCGCCAATGCCGCTCCGACGCCCAGGCGCGACCCGATGGCGCTGCTGCGCCAACGCATGACGCCCGAGGCGCTCAAGGATTTTGAGCAAAAACTGGCTGACACCGCCGGCAAGCGCGCCCCGGTCAAGACGCAGCAGCAATCGGTCGCCGTCGCTCAAGCCGCGCCTGCCGTAATGGCCGCTCCCGCGTCTCCAGTCCTGGCCGCCGCGCCGCGGCCAACGCAGCCCGGGCAGATTCCGCCGCCGCCTCCACCCCCACCGCCGCCCGTCAACGCGGCAGCCCCGGCTGCCGGCCCGGCGCGCGTCTGGAACAAGATCGCGGCGGCCAGCGCAACGGATATACAGCAATTACGCGACGAGCAAAGCCAAAAACTGCGCAAGGAGCCGGGTTCTAAACCCTCGGCCGCCTCGCCGGCTGGAAATGAGCTCATCAAGGAATTGAAAGAGCGGCAGGCCCTTAGAGAACAAAGAATGGCGGCGCGGGCCGCTGACGCCCAAGAGCGCTAAACCCGCGCCGTCCCCGATCCCCCTTTACATGGCGGCCGCCGCTTCCACGGCACGCCGCCATGCTTTTTCCCTCCTCCCCGAATCTGATTCCCCACCCGAGATTTCATCGGTTTTCCATCAGGAATCCGTTCCGTCTTGTCCGTAAAGTGAATGCCAATATCGCAGAACCTTGCGCACTCACCGACAGACACCATGGCAGCTGAAGACATTACTCTCTCCGCGCCGGCGCCCATCGTGGTCCGCCTGCTCAACAGTCCGCTGCGCGGCTGCGAATTCCTTTTGCAACCGGGCAAGACCTTGTTTCTGGTGGGCCCGGCCGCCGCCCTGACCGAAGCCGGCCAGTTGCCGGAATTGCCGGCCGACGCTCTGTTCATTCCCCTGGAACAGGGGGGCGTCAATTTCGAAGTGCTGATTGATCGCGCCGAGCCAGACCGAGTGACTTTGCGCGAACTGGGCGACGCCGGCGTGGACGAGCGTCCGGCCGAATTCAACCGCCCGCTGCGCATCGGCGCACTGGAACTGGCGCTGCGGCCGGAGCACCTGTCCTGGTCGCCGGAGGTGCTGGGTCACGGCCAGGACGCGCCCCAGCCGGAGCAAAAACCGGCGCGTCGCCACGCCGCCGCCGCGGTGGCGCTGGCGGTGCTCGCCATCCTGTTGCTGGCAGGCGGCGGCTATTGGCTGTGGAACACCCCTCAACGCCAGGCCTCGGAATTGAACGCGCTGCTGGGACGCGACAGCCAACGCTTCCAGGTGCTGCCCGGCCGCGACGGCGTGTTCTACGTCGCCGCCGCCAATGAGCGGGATAGCGCCTGGGCGCGGCAAGTACTGGCGCGCGGCGATTACAACCGCCCGGCGCGGGTGCTCAGCCCGCAGCAGGAAAACGAACGCGTCGGCCGCTGGCTGGCGGATCACTATCCGCACCTGCCCTATTACCGCTTGCAGCTGGACAACCCGCGCCGGCCCCAGCTTTGGGTCAGCCAACAGCGCGCCGCGCTGGGCGGACCGGCCAGTCAGGCGCTGTCGCAGCGGCTGGCCGAGCAGATGCCCTACGCCGACGCGGTGGACATTGTGCCGGTGGACGACGCCGCCGCCGCGAGTCAGGCCGAAACCGGCCTGTCGCGCCAGGCGCTGCCCTTCACCCGCAGCGAGCAGCCCAACGGCGTCACCTTCGTGATCCAGGGCTCGCTGGACGACGGCGAACTGTTGCGCGCGCGTCGCTTCGTCGACGACTACTACCGCCAATGGGGCGGCCGCTACGTGCAATTCGCCATTGAATTGAAGGACGACTGGCTCAAGGGCAAGTCCTTCAAGTACGGCAACCAGGGTTACGTCAAGATGGCGACCGGCCACTGGTATTTCCCCAAACCACTCTAGAACCACAAGGTAATTCACCATGGCAATCGATCTCCCTAACAAAGACTGGACACTCAGCGATATGTCCGGCGAGTTCGACAACGGCGTAGCGCAACTGCAAGAGGAGTTGAAAACCGCGCTGGACGACCTGAACAAGAACCCGTCCAACCCCAAGATCCTGGCCGACTACCAGAGCAAGCTGTCCGAATACAACCTGTACCGCAATGCGCAATCCAACACCGTCAAGGTGTTCAAGGATATCGACGCGGCCATTATCCAGAACTTCCGCTAAACCTCGACGCCGGCCACGCGCCGGCGCTTCAGGAGTCCGCCCCATGACCCCCATCGCCGCCCAATCTCTAGACGCGCTGACCGCGCAGGTCAGCGATATCACCCGCTCCGAACACAATCTCGTGTCGCTGGACGACCGCCTGATCCAGGCCTTCTCTCAAAACGCCGTCAATGTAGGCATGGAGAAGGACGCTATTCTGCAACGGCTGGAACAGCCTGGCCTGTTGAGCAACCCCGCCGTGCTGATGGAACTGCAGCAGCGCACTTCCAATTACAACCTGGAGGTGTCCATGATCAGCACCCTCACCCGCAAGACCGTGGGCGCGGTAGAAAGCCTGCTGCGCTCATGATCCGCCATGGTTTCAAAGCCGTATTGCTGGCATTGCTGCTGACCGGCTGCCAGCAGAAAGACCTGCTCAAGGGCCTGGACCAGCAGCAGGCCAATGAAGTGATTGCCGTCTTGCAACGCCACAATATCGAAGCCGACAAGACCGACCGCGGCAAGGCCGGTTTCAGCATCGCCGTGGCGCAGCCGGACTTCGCCGCCGCCGTGGACTGGCTGAAGGCCTACAACCTGCCGTCGCGGCCGCGGGTGGAAGTGGCGCAGATGTTCCCGGCGGATTCCCTGGTGTCCTCGCCGCGCGCGGAGAAGGCGCGGCTGTATTCCGCCATCGAGCAGCGGCTGGAACAGTCGCTGCAAACCATGGACGGCGTGCTGTCCGCGCGCGTGCACGTCAGCTACGACCTGGATTCCGGCGAGGGCGGCCGCGCCGCCAAGCCCATCCATTTGTCCGCGCTGGCGGTGTACGACCGCGACGTGGACCCGGAGCAGATGGTCAACGACATCAAGCGCTTCCTGAAGAACAGCTTCGCCGACATCGATTACGACAATATCTCGGTGGTGCTGTCGCGGCGCAGCGAAGCGCAGCAGCAGGCGCCCACCGCCCCGGCGGAAGAGCGCGGCTCGGGCCTGAGTTGGCTGATGGCCGGCGTGGCGCTGATCGCGCTCTTGGGCGCGGCCGCCGGCTGGCTGTGGCAGCGCCGGGCGCCCAAACCCGCCGCCGAGCCCCCCGCCTCCGAGCCGCAGACCGGACATGAGTAAGCCGCCCGCCGCCCGTTCCCCGGCGCTGCAAGCGCTGCTGTACGACCCGCTGGCCTATCTCCACCCGCGGAGGCTGGTCCTGCCATCGGCGCTGACCGCCTCCGCCGCCGCGCGCGCCGCGGCCAATGAACTGGTGATTTCCGCCTATCGGCTGGACAGCGACTGCGCCGACGCCCAGTTGGACCCGCTGGCGCGGCAATGGCTGCGCCACTGGCGGCGGCTGCCGCAAACCGCCTATCTGCTGGGCTGCCACGCCTTGCGCGCCGGCCTGGGCTGGCAGGCCGGTCTGCTGCGGCTGCCGGACTGGGCTCAGGAATTCGCCGCCGTGGCGCTGCCGCCGGACGCCGCCGCCGCGCAACGGCCGGCGCTCAGCCACGGCGCGCTGCTGCTCACCGGCTACGGCCGCCTGCAAGCTTGGCGCGAGCGGCTGCCGCGCCCCTTGGCGCAACGCTTGCCGCTGCTGTTCCCGCCGGAGGCCGACGCCGCGCCGCCGCAACCGGCGGCCGACGCCCTGATTTTGACCTTGGCCCTACAACATGCCCAGAGACATCCCCACACCCCGCCCGCCGACCGCCGCTGAAGGCGTGCTGGTGCGCCGCGGCCAGCTGCGCCGCGCCGCCCGCGCCGATCAACTGGAGCGCGACGCGCGGCAACAGGCGCAGCGCGTGCTGCGCGAAGCCGAGCGCCAGGCCGAATCCTTGCGCCGGCAAGCCAGCCAGCAGGGCTACCAGCAAGGCATGCTCGCCGCGCTGAAACACGCGGCCGCCCATCTGGCCGCCAGCCAGGCCATGGCCTGGAACTGGCGCGAGCGGCTGGAGCAAGAGGCCCGCGCCATGCTGGCCGCCGCGGTGGACCATCCGGACACGCTGCTGCTCCTGCTGGACGAATGGCTGCGCGGCCTGGATCAGCCGGACGCCACCCTCTATCTCCAGCTGCCCAAGCGCGCCCGTGCGCTGCAGCCTCAGTTGATGACGCTGCTGGCGGAAAACTGGCCCGGCGCCATCCAGATCGACTACCACGCCGACGCGCGCTTCATGATGCGCTGCGCGGACCAGGCGGCGGAGTTCTCGCCGGAACAGTACGTGGAACCAGCCAGCCGCCAGTTGCTGCAATGCCTGGAGCCCTTGCCCCAGGACTGCCGCCGTTTGTCGGAACAGGCGCTGCGCGGCTTGATCGCGCAACTGGAACAAGACCTGGCGGCCTTAGCCGCCGCAGACAGGAGCCCGGAATGATCCCCTCGCTGACCCCTTACGCCATGGGCCGCGCCGCCGCGCCCGGCGACGACCTCATCCCGTTGCAACAGCGGCTGCTGGCCGCGGCGCAAGACGTCGACGGCGCCGCGCCGCCGGCCGAAACGCCGGAGACCGACGACGCCAAGCCGGTGGAGCCGCCGCCGCACAAATGGCCGGATTTCCAGTCCGATCCAGTAGCGATAGCCTTCCTCGCGGCGCTACGCGAGCTGCCGCCGCCTGCGTCCGACTCGCAAGAGGACAAACAGCGCTACGCCGATGCCGTCGGCAGGCTGCTGCGCGACTTCAAGGACCCAGCCTCCGGCGAACTAGCCTTCCGAACACTGCAAGAGCAAAACGACATGATCCAGCGCACGCTGGAACAGCTTGACGCCGCCTCACCGCTGCACACCGCGCTGATGACCTCGCTGGTGAGCAATATCGGTATTGAGAGCATGATGACTCAATGGATGCAGGACGCGATTCTGTCCGGCGGCGTGCCCAAGGAGATGGAGGACTGGTGATTCACACCGCGTCCCACAAGGCCCGCGCCGCCGCCGCGTGATAGAAAACGTCGCCGCTGCGCTGGAACTCCCGCTGGCAGGCGTACACCAGCTTGATCACATGTTCGTTGCGCACGTTCAGCACGCGCTGCAGCAATAAGGGCCAAGCCGGCTGCGCCTCCGGCAGTTCCTCCGCCTCCAGCGCCGGCGCGCCGATGGACACATAGGCGACGCAGAAAGTCTGCCACAAGGCAGGGCGCCACGCCTCCGCCGGCAAGCCGGGCAGATGCTCCAGCACGTCGCGCAGCGCCAGCGTCGCCGTCACCATGTGCAGCGCAGTGAAATTGTCGGTCTGCCAATACACCCGCAGCGCCGTCCGCGCCAGCGCGTCCAGCCAGTTCGCCGTTTTCGGCGCGCCGGGCAGCGCGGCGGCGAAACGCGGATCGGCCAACACCGCGTCGAAACGCTCGTGTATCCAGTCATCCGCGCTGTTCCAGCCGCCCATCGCCCGCGACAAGCTCGCCAGCCCATCCTCCACCGAAGCCGCCGGCGCATTCGCATTCAAACCGGCGGGCAGGCGCAGATAGCTGCTCAGATAATAGGCAAGACCCGCCGCCGCCTCTCCGTCGTGACCGGCGCGCAGGGCGAAAGCCAGCCGGATCAAGGGGTGGAAAGCGCCGCCGCCGGGCGAAAACGGCAGGCTGCCCAGCACCTCGCGCACGGTTTCTTCCACGCCGCGCGCCGCCACTCTCTCCTCCATCACCCTGAGCAGCGCCGGGAAAGCGTCCAACCGCCCCACGGCCGTGTCCCACCGTCCCCAGCCGATATCGTAGCGCGTCGCTTCCGCAGGCTCTGCGCGCTCGCTTTCCCAAAAATCGAAAAATGCGCGCAACTGGTGCGGCTCCGCCCCCATTTCCGCCAAGGCGGTCAGCGCCATCGGGCAATGGTTGGTGGTGTCGCTGTGCATCAGCGAAAACTCATGGTTGGCGTCCAGCAAGGCATGCAGTTCGGTGTGGCGGCTTGGCGCGTTCATGGCGTCCTCCTTGAAAAAATCATGACCTTACGATAAAAGTTAAAGTCAACTTTAAGTCAAGCGAGTCCGCGCATGCCCGCCGTTCCCACTGCTAAACCCTTCCCCTGGCTCAGCATAGGCGAGCTGGCGCGCCGTTCCGGCGTGGCCGCCAGCGCCCTGCGCTACTACGAAAGCCAAGGCCTGCTGCACAGCGCCCGTTCCGCCGGCGGCCAGCGCCAATACCCGCGCGACGCGCTGCGACGCGTCGCCTTCATCCGCGCGGCCCAGATCGTCGGCATCAGCCTGGACGACATCCGCGGCTCGCTGGCCGCCTTGCCCAGCCAGCGCACGCCGACGCCTCGCGACTGGGAGGCGCTGTCCGCGGACTGGCTGCCGCGCCTGCAACAGCGCATAGATGAACTGACCCGGCTGCGCGACCGGCTGGGCAACTGCATTGGCTGCGGCTGCCTGTCGCTGAGCCAGTGCGCGCTGTACAACCCCGGCGACTGCGCGGCCAGCCTGGGCGATGGAGCGCGTTATCTGATAGGCGAGCCGCCGGCGGAGATAGCGGACCAGAACGACGGCTGAGCGCTTCCTGAAAGCCGCTGTCGCAACGGCGCGGTGTAATGGCGCCCATTTCAACGCCACTGGAGCGCCACCATGGTATTTCTCGGCTTTACCTCCATCCGGCCCAATGCCGGCCAAGCCCCCGCCCCGGCCCAGGCCCCCGAGGCCCCAGCCGCTCAAGTCGGCAGCCTCAACGGCAAGCCGGTGCGCATCGACGACAGCGCCGAAAGCCGCGGCAAGGCCCACGCGGTCTTGAGCGAGTGCCTGTCCGACGTGCGCCGTTTCTTCCAGCCGCTGTGCGGCCGGGTCGCCCGCTTCTTCGGCGCGATTCCGGACTGGGTGCGCACGCTGGCCGGCCAGGCCAAGCCGGCCGCGGCCAGCGCTCAGCAAGCGCCCGAGTCCCATCTCACCGCGTCGTTCGCCGCCAATTTCTGCCGCCTGTGCGATACGTTCCAGGCCAGCCTGGCGGATAAGCGCAATATGGACGGCGCCTTCCGCGTGCCGGCATCGCACGAGAAATTGCAGAACGTGAAACAACAGATGGCGAATGGAGAGATTGCGCCGGACTCGCTCAGCCACATCGAGATTGCCGCGCTGATCAAGGACACCCTGAAGCAATTGCCGCTGCCCAGCGATCAAGACCTGCACGCGCTGCACGCCAGCGGCGCAGACGTCACCCGCCTGCACCGCGAGATGTTGTCGCAATTGCCGGAAGGGCCGCTCAAGCAGTGCGGAAGCGAGGCGATGCGCACCCTGGCCTTGAGCCATCGCCATGCCGATGCCGGCACCGGCAGCGCGTTCAGTAAAACCTCCATCGAGATTTCCGCGCCGCTGTGGCAGATGACCGATCTCCAACTGGCCAAAACCATGCCCGCGATTGGCGGAGCGCTGCTGCAAGGCTGGCTGGATGAGCCCGCAGCCCCTGCGGACCCGTCAGCCGGGCAGCCTTCCTCGCCGGCGGATAAACCCGTCGCGGCGGAACCGTGGCGTGCTCAGTACGCCACGGTCATGCAGCAACTGCTCGCCCAGCGCCCACAGCGCTCGGAATAAGCGCCATGCCCCGGCCGCCACGCGCGGCCGGCTTCCATTCACCCGTCCAAGAAGAAAAAAACATGTCCACGCCTTTCCAACACGCCGTCGCCGAACTTTGCCAATCCCTGTCGCTGCAGCCGCCGGAACAGATCGACAACGCGCTGTTCACCCTACAAGTGGGCGAACACGCGCTGCATCTGAGCGAACAGCCGGCGCATCAACTGCTGATGTTCTGCTGCCTGTCGCCGCAACAGGCGCAAGCGGACGCGCCGCCGCCGCGGCAGAACCTGTTCAGCGACGATCCGCTCAAGCCGGTGATCGGCCAATCCGAGCACAGCCAGGACTGGGTGCTGTGGAACCGCCAGCCGCTGGCCGATTGCGACGCCGCCGCGCTGCAGCGGCAGTTGGAGCGCATCAGCGATTGCGCCGAACAGTGCTGCCGCGCGCCGGAACCGGCGGCGTCGACCTTCGCGCCGCAGGCGCTGCGTCAGCGCCACGCCCGGCTGCATTGCTGAGCAGGACAAAACCCGCACGAAAACGGCCGAGGCCGCCGGCATACCCCAGTACGCCGGTCAAGCCTCGGCCGCGCTCAATCAACGGCAAGCGCCGCCTACAAGTCCACCACCGGGAAATCGATCTCGGTGCCGGCGATCAGATTGGCGTAATTGGTCAGCGTGTTCAGCGCCACCGCGGCGATCACCTCCACCAGCAGGCCGTCGTCGACGCCGGCGGCGCGCGCTGCGGCCAGCTCCTGATCGGACAACACGCCGCGCTGGCTGACGATTTGCGCGGTCAGCCTGGCGATCGCGGCGGTCTGCGCGTCGGCGGCCTGGCCGGCCCGCGCCGCCTGGATGTCGGCCTCGCTCAGGCCCGCGCCCTTGCTCATCAGGGTATGGGCGGACAGGCAGTACTGGCAGGCGTTGGCCTGAGCGACCGCCAAGGCGATCACTTCGCGCTGGCGCGCGCTGAGCTTGCCCTTGGCCAGGGCTTCGGAGAAGCCCAGATAAGCGTTCAACACCGCCGGAGACTGGGCGAAGGTGGCGAACAGATTGGGCACCTTGCCCAGCTTGGCCTTGACGGCGTCCAGGGTGGCGCTCAGTTCCGGGCTGGCTTGATGGCGGTCTACGGTGGGGATGCGGGGCATGATGGGCTCCTGACATTCAAGTTGAACAACGATAGGGACTGCACGGAAGCCATATTGCAATACAATCGATGTCATATCGTCTCGAAAACTTTGCAGATCGTATCGAAATGGACCTGTTGACGCCCCTGTTGCAGCAAAGCGCGTTTTCCGCGCGCGTGTTCCATCATGGCAATCTATGCCATCTGGCGGACTTCGACCCTGGCGCAATGGCCGGTCATCTGCATTTGTTCAAAGGCGGCCGCCTGAGTTGCACGCTGCGCGACACCCTGGTACTGGATACCGACCGCCCTTGCGCGCTGCTGTTTCCGCGCCCCAGCGCCCACACCCTGCTGCCGGTGGGCGAACGCGGCGCCGACCTGGTCTGCGCCACGCTGGACCTGGGCTTCAAGACCGGCGGCCCGCTGGCGATGGCGCTGCCGGAATGCCTGGTGCTTTACCTGGACGACGCCCCCAACCTGCTGCCCACGCTGCAACTGCTGTTCGACGAAGCCTTCTCCGAGCGCTTCGCCCGTCAAGCGGCGCTGGACCGGCTAATGGAATACTTTCTGATTCAAGCGATACGCGCGGTGATAGACAGCGGCCAAATCCACAGCGGCATTTTCGCCGCCATGACCGACCCCAAACTGGCGCGCGCCGTCAACGCCATCCATGCGCGCCCGGAGCGCAGCTGGACCGTGGAACTGCTGGCGGAACAGGCTGGCATGTCGCGCGCGCGCTTCGCCGCCCGCTTCCGCGAACAAGTCGGCCTCTCCCCGCTGGATTATCTGACCGACTGGCGGCTGGCCGTCGTCCGCCACCAGTTGCGCCAGGGACACGCGATCAAGCGCATCGCCGCCCAAGTGGGCTACGCCAGCCCCGCAGCGCTCAGCCGGGTGTTTGCCCAACGACTTGGGCTGCCGCCCAGCGATTGGTTGAAACAACAGGCGGCAATTTGAACAGCGCCACGCGTGGAACTTTGGAATCCGCCCCCCCATCTGACTCCAGACCGCGGCGATCCAATGGACGCGCCGCGCCGAATCCACCATAGGGAAACATCATGAATGCACCACGCCTCGCCGCCGCCGGCCTGATCTGCGCCGGCTTGTTCAGCCTGCCGGCTCACGCCGCCACGCTGTGCACCCTGCTGGCCGACGCCAAAAGCGGCGACATCCTGCTGCAGCAGGGCAACTGCGAACAGCGCTACACGCCGGCCTCCACCTTCAAGATTCCGCTCAGCGTGATGGGCTTCGACTCCGGCTTCCTTCAGAGCGAACACCAGCCGGCGCTGCCTTATCGGGACGGCTATGTGGACTGGGGCGGCGATAACTGGAAACAGCCCACCGATCCGGTGCGCTGGCTGAAATACTCCGTGGTGTGGTATTCGCAGCAGATCGCCCAGGCCTTGGGCGAAGAGCGGCTAAGCCGTTACGCCGACGCCTTCGGCTACGGCAACGCCGACTTCAGCGGCGACCCGGGCAAGCACAACGGCCTGGAGCGCGCCTGGATCGCTTCTTCGCTGAAAGTGTCGCCGCTGGAACAGCTGGCCTTTGTGCGCAAACTGGTCAACCTTGAACTGCCGGTGTCCAAGCGCGCGCAGGAACTGACAATGAAGATCGTGGAAACCAGCGCCGCGGCGGACGGCTGGCAGGCTCACGGCAAAACCGGCATGGCTTATCCGCGCAAGGCGGACGGCGAGTTCGACGAAGAACACCCTTACGGCTGGTATGTGGGCTGGGCCAATAAGGGCGAGCGCTCGCTGGTCTTCGTGCGCCTGATCCAGGACGACAAGAAAGAGCCGGGCACCGCCGGCGTGCGCTCGCGCGCGGCTTTCCTGGAGGAGCTGCCGGCGCTTGCCGCAGCCCCCTCCACCGCTCAATCCATCAGCCGCTGATACAAATACACCAGCACCCGCGCCAGTTCCTGCGCGGTCTGTTCCTGGCCGGCGTTGCCGCTGTGGCCGCCGGCCTCGGTTTCCAATAGCAGCGCGTCGTGGCCCAACTCCCGCATCCGCGCCACCATCTTGCGCGCGTGCGCCGGATGCACGCGGTCGTCCTTGGCGCTGGTGGTGAACAGCGCCAGCGGATAGGCCAGATCGCCGCGCAGCCGGTGGTAGGGCGAGTACGCCACCAGCGCCGGCCGTTGCGCCGGATCGTCCGGGTCGCCGTATTCGTCTATCCAGCTGGCGCCGGCCAGCAGCTCGGTATAGCGCAGCATGTCCAGCAGCGGCACTTCGCATACCACCGCGCCGAACAACTCCGGCCGCTGCGTCATGCAGGCGCCCACCAGCAGGCCGCCGTTGCTGCCGCCCTCAATGCCCAGCCTGGCCGGCGCGGTCAGGCCACGCGCCACCATGTCTTCCGCCACCGCGATAAAGTCATCGAAGCTCACTTGGCGGTTCACCCCCTGCGCCGCTTGATGCCAGCCAGGGCCGAATTCGCCGCCGCCGCGGATGCAGGCCAGCGCGAAGGCCCCGCCGCGCTGCAACCAGTGCGGGCCAAAGTTCTCCACGTAGTAAGGCATCATCGGCACTTCGAAACCACCGTAGCCGTACAGCAAGGTGGGCGTGGAGCCGTCCAGCGGCGCGTCGCGCCGACGCACCACGAAATAGGGAATGCTTTCGCCGTCCGGCGCGCGCGCCTGCCATTGCTCGGCGATGAAATCAGCCGGATCGAAAGCCTCCGGCTGACGACGCAGGCATTCCTGCGCGCCGCTGGCCACGTCCAGCCGGTACAGACCGGTGGGGGTGAGGAAGTCGCTGAAGCTGTAGCACAGAATATCGCTGTCCCAGGGCTGGTCGGCGAACTCGATCACCCCGCCGCTGGGCGTGGGCAGGGCGCGCTCGCGCCAGAGGCCATCGATCTTGTCGAAGGCCAGCAGCCGGCTTTTAACCTGGTCCAACAGATTCACCACCACGCTGGCGCGCGTGGTCTCCACGGACTCCACCGCCAAGCGCGGCTGCGGCGCCACCAGCAATTGCGCGGCGATCCGCCCCTGCCGCAGCGGCGCCAGCGCCACCGCCAGCAAGGCGCCCGCCGGATAGCGGGCTCCGGCGGCGTCCCAGTCTTCGGCCAGCTTAACGATCAGGTCGCCATGCAGATAGGCTTCCAGCTCGGCCTTGGCCGGCAGCGACAGCGCATGGACGTCCAGCGCTTCGTCGATCAGATGGTAGGTTTTGCTGTAGAAGCTGTCCGAGCACTCGATCAGGTCCAGCGTCGCGCCGTCGGCGTCGAGGAAGCGCCAGGCGGCCACCATCATCGCGTCCTCGCCGGCGGCGAACACCTGGCTCCACGCATGCCGGCCTTCCTCGCCGCGCTCCACCAGCCACACTTCGCGCGGATAGCCGGAACGGGTCAGCGGCGCGCCCGGCCAGCCGGGGCAAACCCAGGCGCTGTCCGGATCCCGCCAAGCCACATGGCTCTTGCCTTCCGGAAAGCTGAAACCGTCCGCCCGCCATGCTCCGGCGGCCAGATCGTATTCGCGCGCAATGCCCGCGTCGCCGCCGCCGGCGGTCAAATGCACCATGGCCTGCAAGGGCGCCAGCGTGCAGTGAGACACGCCGTCCAGATACCAGTCCTCGTCGGCGGCTTCGGCCAGCGCGTCGATGTCCAGCACGATCTGCCAGTCCTGCTCGACGGCGCGGTAGGCCGCCAGCGTGGTGCGGCGGTAAATGCCGCGCGGATGGGCTTCGTCCTGGTGGAAGTTGTACAGCCAGCCGTCGTGCTCGGCGCAGAACGGGATCTGGCGGGTGTCGCGCAGGTGCGCGAGGATCTCGTCGCGCAGGCCGGCGAAACGCGGGTCCGCGTCCAGCCGCGCCTGGGCGCGCGCGTTCTGCTCGGCCACCCATTCGGCGGCGGCGGGGTCGTCCAGGTTTTCCAGCCAGGCGTGGGGATCGGGAGCGTTATAGTCGGACATCGGCGTCATCACGGTTGCGGATCAATGGCCGCGAGGTTAGCACTCCGCGCCGCCGACGCCAAACCCGGCGCTAATCCACGCTCCGCGCGGCGGCTTTGAAACGGGCGATGACCTCCGGCGCGGTGCCGCGATTGAAGGCGGCGTACAGGGCGCTGTCCAGCTGGGACAGCTTCATGCCGCGCCGCACCAACGCCGCGTCCAGCCCTAGAGACTTGAGCTTGCGGCGCATGCCTATCTCGGTGGCGGGCAGCAGGTCGCAGCGGCCGGACACCAGCTTCTTGACGTTGATGCTGGCATCGGAAGTCGGATCCAGTCTCGGAAAGCCCTCCGTCTTCAGATACTCTTGCCGGTAATCTCCCAACACCACGCACACCGAATAGCGCTTGGCCGCCGCCAGCGTCGGAGCCTGGATATCCCGGCGCGTCGCCAACTGATAGAAATACACGTCGGAATCCAGCAGCTTGACGGCGAAGTTCAGGTGCTTGAGCCGCTCCCGGGTTTTGGCGATCGGAAAGATCGCCGCGCCCGGCCGGGTCTTGGCCTCCTCGTAGGCCCTCGCCCACGGCGCCGTCTCGATGCGCGACGGCGGCAGGCCGAGATGGTCCAGAATGGCCAACACGGGCGCCACCGCCAGCCCGCCGCTGATCCGGCCGTCCGGCCCCACTTCCACATAGGGAGGATCGCCGCTGCTGAACAGCCTCACCTCGTCCAGAGAACCCGCCAGAGCGCCGCCGCAAGCCAGCGCGGCGCAGCAGGCGCTCAACCATCGTTTCATCCCGCCTCCTTTTCACACGCCGCAGCTGCTTAATTTATAGCCGTCGGATCTCCGTTCAGTCGGACAACACCCGTTGCAACGCCTCCACCAGCCTATCCAGATCCTCTCGCCGCACCTGCCAGTGGGTGACGATGCGCATCAGGCCGCCCTCGGGCGGATTGGCCTTGACGCCGGCCTGGCGCAACGCGGCCATCAACTCGGCCACGTCGATGTCGGCGGTAAAGCGGAACCAGACCATATTGATGTGCACGTCTTCCAGCTTCACCTCGACGCAGGGCAGCGCGGCCAGCCGCTCGGCCAGGTAGCGGGCGTTGGCGTGGTCGTCCTTGAGCCGGTCCACCATCTCGTTCAGCGCCACGATGCCGGGCGCGGCGATGACCCCCGCCTGGCGCATGCCGCCGCCCAACAGCTTGCGGTTGCGGCGCGCGCGGGCGATGAAATCCGCGCTGCCGGCCAGGATGGAGCCCACCGGCGCGGCCAGGCCCTTGGACAGGCAAAACATCACCGTGTCGGCGTATTGGGCGATGTCTCGCGCATCGCAGCCCAAATGGGCCGCGGCGTTGAAAATACGCGCGCCGTCCAGATGCACCGGCACATGGTGGCGACGCGCCACCTCAGCGCTGGCGGCCATCGCTTCCAAAGGAATCACGCGGCCGTTGCAGTGCGCGTTTTCCAGACAGATCAAGCCGGTGCGCGGCCAGTGGATATCCTCGCCAACGCGGATGCGCTGTTCAATCGCCTCGGGCGACATCACGCCGTCCACGCCGGCGATGGTGCGCAGCTGCACGCCGCCTATCACCGCCGCGCCGCCGGTTTCGTGCCAGACGATGTGACAGCCTTCTTCCAGAATCACCTCGTCGCCGCGCTGGCAATGAGTGAAGATGGCCAGTTGGTTGCCGAAGTTGCCCGTGGGCACGAACAGCGCAGCTTCCTTGCCCAGCTTCTCCGCGGCAAGTTGTTCCAGCGCTTGCACCGTGGGATCGTCGCCGTAGACGTCGTCGCCCACCTCGGCGTTGAACATCGCTTCCCGCATTGCCGGCGTCGGTTGGGTCACGGTGTCGCTGCGTACATCAATCCATTGCATGATTAGCTCCTTCGCTAAGTGGAAATCTCGGGCCCTTGCCGCGGCAAGGTCAGGTAGGCGGCCAAGGCGGCAGCGACGCAGCGTGTCAATTCCGCCTCGTCCGGCGCGTCCTCCAGCGCCAAGCCGTGAATCAGGCTGTCCGCCATCCGCAGCAGGCGCGGCGCGCGCTCGGCGGGCAAACCGCAGCCGGCCAGCCACTCCGCCACGCAGTCCAGCAACGCGGCGTCCTGCGGATTGTCCGCCGGCGGCAAATCAAACTGCGGCCACTCCCGCTCCAGCACCCGGTGCAGCCCGGGCGCGGCCAGATGCAAACGCAGGCACGCGGACACCAGACACGCCAGTTGCGCCTGCCACGGCAGGCCGTCGCTCAGGCGCAAAGCCTCCCGCGCCGTGGCCAGGGTCTCTTCGCCGTGACGGCCGTGCAACGCCGCCACCAGCGCCTGTTTATTGGGAAAGTACTGGTACAAAGAGCCGATGCTCACACCGGCCAGCTCCGCCGCCTTATTAGTGGTCAGCCCTGCATAGCCGTCGTGCTCCAGAATGCGAGCAGCCGCCTCCAGAATCGCCGCCACCACGTGGCGGGAGCGTGCTTGGCCGGGTTGTTTTCGGGCTTGCGGAATCATGGGCATGCGGCGGTCCGTAAGGGCGGGAGGCCTGCGCCGCGGCAACGGGGCCTGCGGCGAGAAGACGGCGACAAAGGCTTAGCAGAACACGAGTTTTGCCGGCTGACAAGGGCGGATACATTGAAAGCGACTCCAACCCACCCTGAAAGCGAAACCATGAGCCAAAGCTACGCCTTCTTCGCGCTGCTGCGCGTCCATCCCAACTGGCTGCGCTTGAGCCGGCCCGAACGCCGGCAATTCGAAGCGGAAACCCTGCGTCCGATCTACGCGCGCTATCCGGCGGTGCGCATGCGCTGGTTCGACGCCGAAGCCTTCACCACCCGCTGCAGCGATATCGCGCTGTTTGAAACGGAATCGATCAAGGACTTCTATTACCTGATCGACGCGCTGCGCGACAGCAAACTCGTCACCGAGCCTTATTTCGAGTTCGTCGACATTCTGCCGGCGGTGGAAGACGGCTTCCGCGACTACGACGCGCAGCTGTCCGCGGGCTGACCGCCCGCTCCGCCAGGCCGGCCAATACAAACGGCGACCTTGCGGTCGCCGTGTCGCTGCTGCGGGAGGCCGGGTTATGCCCGGCGAATCCGGCCCGGAACGGCCGGTGAAAACACTCTCAGATTGTCAGCAGTGGCTTAATGGATTCGATACGATTGCTTGATCTCGCTTACGCGGCGCTCGACCTGTTGAACGGTCAGCGGACTCATGCTCACATGAGCGCCGCAACGGCAGCGCAACACGCTGTCGGGGTGCAGGGACTTGAGATGATGACGGATTTCATGGCCGCATTCCTCGCAGGCGACCACGACGGTGGCGTTGTAATGCTTGTCCAGATCAATATCGAATCTTTGCTGCTTCATGGGAATCTCCCTTGCTGTGACAAAGGCCGGCCGGCCAGAGGAAGAGCAGGAAGCGCTTCATGGCCGACCTGAAATGAAGGATAGCCCCGCCGACGAAAGGTTCCCAGCAATCAGCCACTTAACTGTGGTTTTTTTGACCGCGGGCAAGCCCCGCGTCCATGGCCGACGCACTGGTCAGTTGCCGGGGCTTGCAGTATCCTTCGCCGATTTGATTGTTGACAATTGCAAGCATGGACACCCACAACGCAGATCTGGAACGCCGCTTCGGCGGCATCGCCCGTCTTTACGGGCAGGAGGCGCTGGCCCGCTTCCAGGCCGCCCACGTTTGCGTGGTCGGCGTCGGCGGCGTCGGCTCCTGGGCGGTGGAAGCGCTGGCGCGCAGCGCCATCGGCAAGCTGACTCTGATAGATCTGGACAATGTCGCCGAGTCCAACACCAACCGCCAGTTGCCCGCGCTGGACCCCAACTACGGCATGGCCAAGGTCACCGCGCTGGCCGATCGCGCGCGCGCGATCAACCCCGCCTGCCAGGTGATAGAGATCGAGGACTTCGTCACCGAGGATAATCTGGAGCAGCTGCTGGGCCAGGGTTACGACTTCATCATCGACTGCATCGACAGTCTGCGCATCAAGACCGCGATGGCCGCCTGGTGCGTGCGCCGTCGCCAGCCTTTCATCGTATCCGGCGGCGCGGGCGGCCAGACCGATCCCACGCTGATCCGGGTGGCGGACCTGGGCGAGGTCACTTACGACCCGCTGCTGTCCAAGCTGCGCTACAACCTGCGCCGTCACCATCAGTTCAGCCGCGAACCCGGCAAGAAGCTGCACGTTCCCTGCGTGTTCTCCACCGAACAGCTGGTTTACCCGGACACACCGGAACAACAAGCTTGCGACGCGACAGCGGCGCGCGGCCCGCAGGGCCTGTCCTGCGCCGGCTTCGGCGCGGCGATGACGGTCACCGCCAGCTTCGGCCTGGTGGCGGTGGCGCAGGCGCTGAAGCAGCTGGCCAAGCCGCCCAAGGTCAAGCGAGGCTAAGAGTCTGTTTACGATCTGCTGCGCTGTGGCGGAGTGGATAGAAAGAGGCGTTGAAGCCTGTCATGAAAAAAGCACCGCCTGGGCGGTGCTTTTTGCTTGCGAGGAAATGCCGCTTACAGGCTCTGGATCTGCTTTTCCAGTTTTACTGCGCGGTCGCCCGGCGCTGGGTGGCTGGACAGCAGGCTGCTGTCGTTGCCGTACAGGTCCGCCAGCTTGCGCAAGGCGGCCGGACCGCCTTGAACATTGTAGTTGTGGCGCTTGAGGAAGCCCACCGAGTAAGCATCGGCATCGCTTTCCTGAGATTGGGAGAACTGCGCGTTCACCACCGCCTCGGCAAAGCCGCCGAGCTCGGATTCGGACAGGTTGGCGGCCACGGCGTTGCCGCTGCCTGCCGCGCCTTTGCGCGCAGCGGAGGTAGCGTAGGCCAGTTGCATGGCTTTCTTGGTGTGACCCAGTTTCACGTGGCCGATTTCATGGCCGATGACGAAGCGCACTTCATCGTCGTTCATCTTGTCCATCAGGCCGCTGTACACGCGCACGGTGCCATCGGCCATGGCGAAGGCGTTGACTTCCTTGGTCAGATAAACCTTGAAATTCAGCTTGGTGCCGTCTTCGCTGTCCAGGCCTTTGACCATCTTGGCCAAGCGCTTGGAGTAGGCGTTGGAAGCCGGAGCCACTTTGTTTTTCTTGTCCATCATCACGCTGGATTCGGCCGCCATGGCTTTGACGTCGGCGTCGCTGAGGGTGGCGGATTTCACCAGGTCGGAACCGGCGCTGATCATGGAGCCCAGATCGAAAGCGTGCGCCGGAGCGGAGAAGCAAGCAGCAGCCAGAACTGTCAGAGCGAATTTTTTCATATTGTTTAATCTCATTTAATCAATAAATTCAATGTACAAATAAAGCAGACGGATGCTATCCGCTTTGCCGCCGCTTGAAAAGCGATTGGCATAACTACCCGCCATTTCCGATTCACGGCCCCCTGCCCGCTTAAACCGGCAAGCCCTTGCCAGCGCAAAGGTTTTTCCGAAACCGAGCTAAGCTGGCGGAGAAGCGGGATGCGAAGGGTTGTCGCGGAGACGCAACGCATACGAACCACTAGCGGACACGACTCACTTGCCGGCGCGCAGCGCCGGACACGCGTGATCCTGCAATTCCTCTACCGAAGCGCGGTTGGCCCCGATCAGGCTGGCGCGGCTGCTTAGCAGTATGAAGCCGTCGCGCCCGTCTGCCAGCCGCGTCGCCACCAAGGCCAAGCCGTAACGGCCCATTGCCAGGCCGGCTTCCGGCAGGCCTGCCGCCAGCGCCTTGAACGGATCCACTTCCGGGCCGCCGTCGGCCTTGGCGGCCAATGTGCGCGCCCAGTAGGCGTGGCCTTGCAATTCCACCGGCAGTTCCCGCCACTCTTCGTTCAGGCTGTCCTTCAGATCGTCCAGCTGCTGGCGCACGGTGGCGTCGGTGCAGGAAATATGGATGTGCAACTGGTTTTGCGTGCGCCCGTACTGGGAGTTGATCGTCAGCGACAGCAGTTCGCGCGGAATCGGCCGCCCGTAGCGCTGCTCCAGAAAGCTGCGCGCGCGCCAGGCCGCCCCCCAGTAATCCGGCGCTCGCTCACTCAATAGCTCCGGGCTTTCGATGCCGCTGAGACGGGCAGTGGGAATCAGCAAGTATTGCAGCCAACCGTTGCGGTCTTTCAACACCGCGTGACCGCCGGCCTCGCCGCCGCTCAAGTTCACGTCGGCGCAGGGCGCCGGCTGGCCGGTCGCTTGCTGGTTGGGCAGGCACTGCCGGTTGACGATGTTCCATAAGGCGTCGGAATCGGCCCAGAGCAGCGCCGAGTACCCCAAGGCCAACGCGGCCAGCAGGCCGGTGGCGATTTTGAACGTGGTTTTCATGTTTGGATTTTACTTGATGCCACCTCGCCACTATAGCGAAGGCCGGGCTCTTGAGAACGTGTTTACGATCTCGCGAGCAAGAGCAAGACAAGGCGAAAACCGCTGAGAAAGCGGAATGGTCGAGTGGTACATGAGCATTTCGAAGCGGTACTCACCGTGCCACGTCTCACGACGCGCAGCAGATCGTGAACAGTTCTGAGACGAAAAAACCGCCCCTAAGGGCGGTTTGTCGCAGGGAAAAGTCCGGCTCAGGCCAACAGGCAAGAGGACTGGCTCTGCTCGCTGACGCGGCGCAGCGGCGTGGCCTGCTGAGCGCAACGCGCCTCCGCCTGCGGACAACGGGTGCGGAACACGCAGCCGGAAGGCGGGTTGATCGGGCTGGGCAAGTCGCCTTGCAGGATCTGGATCACCTTGGTCTTTTCCAGCTTCGGATCCGGGATGGGAATCGCCGACAGCAAGGCGCGGGTGTACGGGTGCGAAGGCGCGTCGTACAGCGCGGATTTTTCCGCCAGCTCCATTTCGCGGCCCAGATACATCACCAGGATGCGGTCGGAGATGTGTTTGACCACGGCCAGATCATGGGCGATGAAAATCAGCGCCAAGCCCATTTCGCGCTGCAACTCCTTGAGCAGGTTGATGATCTGCGCCTGGATGGACACATCCAGCGCCGATACCGGCTCGTCGCAGATGATGAGCTTGGGCTCCAGGATCAGCGCGCGGGCAATGCCGATGCGCTGACACTGGCCGCCGGAGAACTCGTGCGGATAGCGGTTGATCATCTGCTCGCGCAGGCCCACCTTGGCCATCATCGCCTTGACCCGGCGCATCACTTCCTCCGGCCCCAACTCCGGCTTGTGCACGCGCAGCGGCTCGCCGATGATGTGAGCCACCGTCATCCGCGGATTGAGCGAGGCCAGCGGATCCTGGAAGATCATCTGGATGTCCTTGCGCACCGCCAGCCAATCCTTGTCGCTGCCCTTGCGCAGATCCTTGCCCATCCAGACGATTTCACCGTCGGTGGCGGGAATCAGGTTCAGGATGGCGCGACTGAGCGTGGATTTGCCGCAGCCGGATTCGCCCACCACGCCCAGGGTTTCCCCGGCGTAGAGGTCGAAGCTGACGCCGTCCACCGCCTTCAGCGTTTTCTTGGGGCTCCACGGCCAACTATCGTTGCCCTTGACCTGGAAGTGCACTTTGACGTCGCGCACCGAAAGAATGGCCTGTTTGGCTTGTTCAGACATGGGCCACCTCCTGGGCTGCTTGCACCAGCTCCGCGGCTGGCTTGTGACAGGCGCGGATCACCTGCGGATTGTGGCTGCTGGCCTGCAGCAGCGGCAGTTCGTCGGCGCAACGCTCGGTGCTGTGCTGACAACGCTCGGAGAACGGGCAGCCCTTGGGCATGCGCGCCATATTGGGCGGATTACCGGGGATGCTGACCAGCTCGCTGCCGTCGTGGTCCAGCCGCGGCAGCGCGCCCAGCAGGCCGATGGTGTAAGGATGGCTGGGGTGGTAGAAGATGCTGTCGGCGTCGCCGTATTCCATCACTCGGCCGCCGTACATCACCATCACTTTTTCGCACAGGCCCGCCACCACGCCCAAATCGTGGGTGATCATGATGATGGAGGTGCCGAAATCGCGCTGCAGATCCTTCAGCAGGGTCAGGATTTGCGCCTGCACCGTCACGTCCAGCGCGGTGGTGGGTTCGTCGGCGATCAGCACTTCCGGCTCGCACAGCAGCGCCATCGCTATCATCACCCGCTGGCGCATGCCGCCGGAAAATTCATGCGGGTACATGTCCACGCGGCGCGCCGCTTCCGGAATGCGCACCGCTTCCAACAGCTCGATCGCGCGCTTCTTGGCCGCGCGCCGGCTCATGCCCTTGTGCAGTTCCAACACCTCGGTCATCTGCCGCTCCACCGTCAGGTAGGGGTTGAGCGAGGTCATCGGGTCCTGGAAGATCATGGACACGCGGTCGCCGCGAATGGCGTTCAGTTCCGGCGCGCCCATGGTCAGCAGGTCTTTGCCGTGAAACAGCACTTCACCGGTGGTGGAACCGTTGCGTGCCAACAGGCCCATGATGGACAACACAGTCTGGCTCTTGCCTGAGCCGGACTCGCCGACGATGCCCAGGGTCTGGCCCTTGTCCAGTTCGAAGCTGACGCCGTTGACGGCGTTGACCATGCCGTCGTTGGTCTGGAACTGGACCCCGAGATTGCTGACTTTCAAAATGCTCATAGTGGTTCTACCTCGGGCTCATCGATCTTTCGGGTCCAGCGCGTCGCGCAGGCCGTCGCCGATATAGTTGGCGCAGTACAGCGTCAGCGACAACATGCCGGCGGGGAACAATAGCTGCCAGGGCTGGGTTTCCATGGTTTTGGTGCCGTCGCCGATCAAAACGCCCCAGCTGGTCATCGGCTCTTGCACGCCCAGGCCCAGGAAGGACAGCACCGATTCGGTCAGAATCACCCCCGGCACCGTTACCGTAGTGTAGATCACCACAATGCCCAGCAAATTGGGCACGATGTGACGGGCGATGATGTTGGCGGTTGACACGCCGATGGCGCGCGCGGCCTCCACATATTCCTTGGACTTGATCGACAGCGTCTGGCCGCGCACCACCCGGGCCATGTCCATCCAGGCCAGGATGGTGATGGTCAGCACCACCAGATAAAACTCGCGGCCCAACAGGGTCACCATCAGAATGGCGATCAGCAGATAGGGGACCGCGTACATCATGTCCACGATGCGCATCATCAGGTTATCTATCTTGCCTCCGAGGAAGCCGGCGCTGGCGCCCCACAACACGCCTATGATCACCGCGGCGACGGTAGCCAGCGCGCCCACCATCAGCGAGATGCGGCCGCCTATCAGGGTGCGCACCAGGAGGTCCCGGCCCAAGTCGTCGGTGCCGAACCAGTGCATGCCCTGCCAGGTGGGCGCCAGGCTGATGGCGTCCCAGTCCGTGTCGTCATAGGTATGGGGCAGGAACATCGGCCCAAAGATACAGGCCAGCACGATCAGCGACAGGATGATCAGACTGACCACGGCCGCGCGATTGCGGAAAAAGCGGATGCGCGCATCGCGCCACGGGCTGCGGCCTTCAACGGCGGCATCGTCCAGACGGGTCTCCAGCGCGATCGCCGCTTGCTTCTGTTTGCTTCTCAACATGGGAAATCCTTCGCGGTCACGCGCGTCAATAGCGAATCTTGGGATCGAGGAAGGCGTAAGCCAGGTCGACCAGCAGATTGAGCAACACGGCAATCACAGTCACCAGCACCACCAGGCCCAGCACCAGCGTGTAGTCGCGGTTGGCCGCGCCGTTGACGATGAGCTTGCCCAGGCCGGGCAAGGAGAAGATGGACTCGGTGACCACGGCGGAGGTGATCGAGGAAATGGTCAGCGGCCCCAGCAAGGTCACCACCGGCATCAAGGCCGGCTTCAATGCGTGGCGAACGATGATGGTGCGCATCGGCAGGCCCTTGGCGCGCGCGGTGCGGATGAAGTTGCTGCCCAGCACCTCGATCAGGCTGCCGCGCATCACCCGGCCTATGGTGGCCACGTTGATGAAGGTCAGCAGCGCCACCGGCAGAATCATGTAGCGGGGATCAAAGTCGTT
This sequence comes from Chromobacterium sp. Rain0013, assembly GCF_015291765.1. Classification (NCBI taxonomy): domain Bacteria; kingdom Pseudomonadati; phylum Pseudomonadota; class Betaproteobacteria; order Neisseriales; family Chromobacteriaceae; genus Chromobacterium; species Chromobacterium sp. Rain0013. The sequence continues at coordinate 1,093,555 of NZ_CP031514.1, read as the reverse complement.
CCAGCCGCCGGACGGCAGCCATTGCAGGGAGACGGCGAAGACCAGCACCAGCACCGGCCCGATGATGAAGGACGGAAAGGCGCTGCCCATATTGCTGATCAGCATCACCAGATAATCCACCACGCTGTTCTGACGCAACGCGGCGACGATGCCCAGGACCACGCCGATCACCAGCGAGATCAGGATGGCGCTGCCGCCAATGGCCGCCGACACCGGCAGCGCCTTGGCCACCAGGTCGTTGACGCTCCAGTCCGAATAACGGAAGGATGCGCCCAGATCGCCTTGCAGCAGGCTCTTCAGGTAGTACAGATATTGCTGCCACAAGGGCAGGTTGAGATGGTATTTGGCCTGCAAATTGGCCAATACCGCCTCGGAAACTTTGCGCTCCCCGTCAAAGGGGCCGCCAGGGGTCATGTGCAGCAGCAGATAACAGACGGTGATGACGGCCAACACGGTGGGAATCGTCAACAGCACGCGTCGTAAAGTGTAGGACCACATTGCAAATTACTCCGACTCGCCGCGCCCGACGCGCGCCGGCGCGATGCGCGGGCAGCGGACGGACCAACGGCGATTGACACCGACAGTCACGGGCGGGCCCCGTTTGCCACGGCAGCCCGCTCAACACACCGGGGTTGCCCCCGTTTTCAGATCAGAGCCTAACGCGCGTCCGCCAGCGCGCCTCCGGTCCCGCTAGGGACTGGAGGCGTTCAGGCGTCGGCGCGAGGCCGGCCGATCAATGCTGGATGATGTAGAGATCCTTGCTGCGGTAACGATCCACCGGATTCTTCAGCGAGTAGCCGCCCACATACGGTTTCACCAGGCGCGGCAGCGTGTACTGCAGCACCGGGATCATCGGGTAGTCGTCCATCACCAGTTTGGTGGCCTGCGTCAGCAGTTGGGTGCGCTTGGCTTGATCCGTGCTTTCATTGCCCTGCTTGATCAACTCTTCCGCTTTCTTGTTGCAGTTGAAGTTGTCGTTCTGGGTATTGCCGCACTGAACCAGCGCCAGGAAGGTGGTGGCGTCGTTATAGTCGGCCAGCCAGCCGTTGCGCGCCACCTGGTAGTCGCCGTCGTGGCGTTTCTTCAGGAAGACTTTGAACTCCATGTTTTCCATGGAGGTATTGAAGCCCAGCTTGCTCTTCCACTCGGAGGCCACGAAGATGGCCATCTTCTTGTGGTAGTCGCTGGTATTGTAGGACAGCTTGAGCGTGGTGCCCGGCTTGACGCCGGCTTGGGCCAGCAGCTTCTTGGCCTCGTCCACGCGCTTGGCCATCGGCCATTGCGCCCAGTCGTAGCTGGTGGGCTGGCCGCCGTGCACGCCCTTGACCATCACGCTGTAGGACGGCAGTTGGCCGTCGCCGGTGATTTTCTTGGCCATCAGGTCGCGGTCCACCACCATGGACAGCGCCTTGCGCACGCGCACATCCTTCAGCAGCGGATCCTTATTGTTCAGGCTGTAATAGCGCAGGCCCAGGATGGTGGAGGTTTTCAGATCCTTGGGCATGGTGCTCTTGAGCTTGTCGAAGCTGCCCGGCGGGATCTCATAGGTCATGTCGGTCTGACCGGACTGATACAGCTTCTGATCCGCGTTCTGGTCTTCGATCGGCAGGAAGCTGACGCGGGTCAGCTGCACGTTCTTGGCGTTCCAGTACTGCGGGTTTTTCTCGATCACCACCTTGCTGTTGACTTGCCAGTCTTTCAGCACGAAGGGGCCGTTGCTGACCATCTTGCCCGGCTTGACCCAGTCTTTGCCGAACTTGTCGATCACCGCCTTGGGCGCGGGGCCCAGTTGGGCGTTGGACATCAGTTCCGGCAGGTAGGACACCGGGAAAGCGGTATCCACTTGTACGGTGTATTTGTCCAGAGCCTTGACGCCAATGGCGGTCACCGGCTTCTTGCCGGCCACAATCGCCTCGCCGTTTTGGAAGAAGATGCCGAAGGTACCTGCATAAGGAGCCGCCAGCTTGGGATCCACCAGCCGGCGGATGCCGTAGACGAAGTCGTCGGCGGTGACGCCGCTGCCATCGGACCATTTGGCGTTCTTGCGCAGCTTGAACACCCAGGTGGTGGGCCCGGTCTGTTTCCAGGATTCGGCCACGCCGGGCTGCAGTTTGCCTTCGTTGTCGGTAGCGGTCAGGCCTTCGAACAGGTCATGCGTGATGATGTTGGCGGGCACGCCCTCCACCACCATCGGGTCCAGCGACTCCGGTTCGGAGCCGTTGGAGCGCACCAATTCCTGCTTGGCGGCCAGCTTGGTGCCCGGCGGCACGATGGCGGCCAGGGCCGCGCCGGAAGTCAGGGCCAGCGCCACGGCGGCCGCGATTGTCTGTAGCGATTTCTTATCAGCCATCTCGCCTACTCTCCTAAGTATTGTCGACCCCGTCGATATCGCGGGACGATCAGAATCTTCACTCGATTGTATCCAGAGTGGTTGGCGGCCATTATGCGCTGAGGATTTTGAATACTTCAAGTGCTAAGCACGACGCTGCGGCAAGCGATTTAACGTTTTAGTCGCAAATTGACTATCCTTTCCCGCATTAGCTGCCACAGCCTTCTGATTTTGCGGTGGTTTTTCACTTTACCCGTCATGGCATTCTAAAAATTATTAGCTCTCATACGCATTACTCATGACCCGGCCAAATCAGCCTATACAATTAATCCATAGACATATCAGTACAGTCTAATTTTTAAATTAACGGCTTTTTCCAAAATCATTAACGCTTTTGCGCTTGGCGAAAACGTAAGGGCTTGAGTAAGCTCGACCGGACGCATGCCGCGCGCCGCGCCGGCTTTCCGGCCGCAGCCCTCTGGCACCCAGGTCGCGCCGCCAACGCATCTTCCTGATCCGCAAGGCTTATTCAGCCCTATCATTCCAATGAGCGGACGGAGTCCGGCCCGGTCTTCCGGGCCGCGCGTCCAGCGGCGGAGGGACGCCCTGGAAACGCGGCTCGCCTCCAGACTCATGTCCACGGCAAGCGGCAATGCCGGCATGCGCCGACAGGTATCGATGGGACGACGCCTGGCATCCACACGGCGGGTTAGGCGCCCGCCCCAAGAGCGAGAATAAAAGATGAATAAAAGAGTCGTTGCAAGCGCTGCCGCGCTTGCTCTGGCTGCGGCCGGCCTAGCCGGCTGGTATGGCTTCAGAACGACCGCGGCCGCAGCAAAAACCGCGGCGCGACCGCCGATTGCCGTTGGCATCGCCAAAGTGACGGCGGAGGATCTGCCGATCGAGCTGAACGCCACCGGCAATGTCACCGCCATTGAAAAAGTGGAGGTCAAGCCTCAGGTCTCCGGCGTGGTGGCCAAAGTCCATGTCAAGGAAGGCCAAAACGTGGCGCCGGGCCAATTGCTGTTCACGCTGGACGCGGCGGCGGAAATCGCCCAGTTGAAAAAAGCCCAGGCGCAGACGCTCAGTGACCAGGCGCAGCTGAAAAACGCCGAACGCGACCTGGCGCGCAGCCGCGACCTGCTGGCGAAGAACTTCGTCTCGCAAAGCGTGGTGGACGCCAATCAATCCAAGGCAGACGCGCTCAGCGCCACCGTCGCCGCCGACCGCGCCCAAGTGGAAGCGGCGCGGGCGGCGCTGGACTATAAAACGCTGCGGGCCTCCATCGGCGGACGCATCGGCGTGATCAACGTCTATCCGGGCACCTTGGCGCAACCGGGCATGGCCGCGGCGATGCTGACCATCACTCGCATTCATCCAATCAACGCCACCTTCACCTTGCCTGAGCGCGAGCTGGGCGCGGTGCGCGCGGCCCAGGCCGCCGGCAAGCTGCAAGTGCGCGCCACGCTGCCGGACAGCGGGGACAGCGTGGACGGCAAGCTGGTCTTCATCGACAGCGCGGTGGACAGCGCCAACGGTACGCTCACGCTGAAAGCGGAGTTCTCCAACCAGGACGGCAAGCTGTGGCCTGGCCAGTTCGTCACCGTCTCGCTGGGCGCCGGCCGCTACCAGCAGGCCACCACCATTCCGGTGGCGGCGTTGCTCACCGGGCCGGAAGGCAAATTCAGCTACGCGGTGCAGGCCGACGGCAGCGTCAAGCACGTACCGGTGGAACTGCTGGCCATTCATAAGGAAAGAGCCGTTGTCAAAGGCCTGCGCGTCGGCGATGCCGTGGTGTCCAACGGCGGCCTCAATCTGCGCCCAGGCGACAAGGTGCGCGCGGCCGCGGCCGGCCCGGCCAGCGGAGGCCAATGATGCAAATCTCCGAGCTCTGCATCCGCCGTCCGGTGATGACGGTGCTGCTTTGCCTGTCCCTGGTGGTGGCCGGCCTGATCGCCTATCAGAAACTGCCGATCGCCGCGCTGCCCAGCTTCGATACGCCCACCATCAACGTCTCCGCCAGCCTGCCCGGCGCCAGCCCGGACAGCATGGCCTCCTCGGTGGCCGCGCCTCTGGAAAAGCAGTTTTCCACCATTCCCGGCATTTCGGTGATCAGCTCGTCCAGCTCCCTGGGCAGCACCTCCATCACGCTGGAGTTCGACAACGACCGCAATATCGACCTCGCGGCGGTGGACGTGCAGGCGGCGCTGCTGCGCGCGCAGCGTTCGCTGCCGACGGAAATGACCTCGACCCCGTCCTACCGCAAGGTCAACCCGGCGGATTCGCCGGTGCTGTTGCTGGCGCTCAATTCGCCGTCCATGTCGCTGTCCGACCTCAACGACTACGCCGAGAACTGGATCTCGCCCAATATCGCCACCCTCAAGGGCGTGGCCCAGGTCAACATCTTCGGCCAGAAGCGCTACGCGGTGCGGATCAAGGCCGATCCGGGCAAACTGGCCTCGCGCAATCTGACGCTGGACGATGTGGCCGCCAGCATCCGCGCGGCCAACGTCAACACCCCTGTGGGCACGCTGGAGGGCAAATCGCAACTGATGACGGTGGAAGCCAACCGCCAGCTGCAAAACGCCGCCCAGTTCGCCAAGCTGGTGATCGCCAGCCGCAACGGCCTGCCGGTAAGACTGTCCGACGTGGCCGTGGTGGAAGACAGCGTGGAAAACCTCAAGACCGGCAGCTGGGTCAACGGCGAGCGCTCCATCGTGCTGGCGGTGATGCGTCAAAGCGACGCCAACACCGTGGCGGTAGTGGACGCCATCCGCAAGGAGCTGCCGAAACTTCAGGCGCAGCTGCCCGGCTCGGTGCGGCTGAACCTGCTCAACGACCGCTCGCAGTCCATCCGCGAAGCCATCCACGACGTCAAGCTGACCCTGCTGCTCACCATCGCGCTGGTGATCATGGTGATCTTCATGTTCCTGCAGCGCATGGCGGCCACGGTGATTCCGGCGCTGTCGCTGCCGATCTCGCTGATCGGCACCATAGGGCTGATGTATTGGCTGGGCTACAGCCTGGACAATATCTCGCTGCTGGGCATCACGCTGGCGGTGGGCCTGGTGGTGGACGACGCCATCGTGATGTTGGAAAACATCGTCCGTTACATCGAAGAGGGCTTGTCGCCGATGGAGGCGGCGCTGAGGGGCTCGCGTGAAATCGCCTTCACCATCGTGTCGATTTCGCTGTCGCTGGTGGCCATCTTCATCCCCATCTTCTTCATGCAGGGCGTGATCGGCCTGCTGTTCCACGAATTCGCCGTGGTGGTGTCTCTGGCGGTGCTGGTATCGGCGGCGGTGTCGCTAACCCTGATCCCCTTGCTGTCCTCGCGCTTTCTCAGCGCCGACTCGATTGGACACCAAGCCCAGCGCGGCCGGCTGGCCGCCGCGCTGGAGAACGGCTTCGACGCGGTGTTGGCCGGCTATCGCCGCACGTTGGACCTGGCGCTCAAGCATCGCCGCCTGACCCTGGCCGGCGCGCTGTCCACCTTTGTCCTGACCGCCTTGATGTTCAACACCATTCCCAAGGGCTTCTTCCCCACAGAAGACACCGGCCAGATCATGGCCAGCACCGAGGCGGCGCAAGACATCTCCTACGACGCCATGCTCAAACTGCAGCAACGCGCCGCCGCCATCACCCAGGCCAACCCCAACGTCGCCTTCGCCACCTCCTCGCTGTCCGGCGGCAACACCGGCCGCATGTTCATCCAGCTCAAACCGCGCGGCGAACGCGCCAAACTGGAGCCGACCATGGAAAGCCTGCGCCGCGACCTGCGCGCGGTGCCGGGGCTCAGTGTCTACCTGAACCCCACGCAGAACCTGCGCCTGGGCGGCCGCCAGAGCAAAAGCCGCTATCAGTACACTCTGCAGGGCATACAGGCGGAAAGCCTGAACACTTGGTCCGACAAACTCTTGCAACGGATGCAGGCCGATCCCATCTTCCGCGACGTCACCAGCGACTCCCAGCTCAAGGGCCTGCAAGCCAAGCTGAACATAGACCGCGACAAGGCCAACCTGCTGGGCGTAGACATCCAGAGCATACGCAGCGCGCTGTACAGCGCCTTCGGCGAGCGGCAGATTTCCACCATCTATACCGCCAGCGACAACTATCAGGTGATCTTGCAGGCGGACGACCCGTTCAAGGTCAACGAGTTCGACTTCTCGCGACTGCGGGTTCGCGCCGCCGACGGCCAACTGGTGCCGCTGTCCAGCATCGCCTCGGTGGAACGCACCGTCGGCCCGATCTCGGTCAACCACCAGGGCCAGTTGCAGGCGGTGACGCTGTCCTTCAACCTGGCGCCCGGCATCCCGCTGAGCCAGGCCGACCAACACCTGCGCCAGCTCAAAGAGCGCATCGCCCTGCCCGCGTCCATCGCCACCAGCTACAGCGGGGACGCCGCCGCCTTCGAGGAAACCCAGGGCAGCCAAATCCTGCTGCTGGGCATCGCGGTGGCGGTGATCTACGTGCTGTTGGGGGTGCTGTACGAAAGCTATATCCACCCGCTGACCATTCTGTCCGGTCTGCCCTCCGCCGCCATCGGCGCGCTGGGCACGCTGATGCTGTTTGGCCAGGAACTGACCGTGATCGCCAGCATCGGCATCTTGATGTTGATCGGCATCGTCAAAAAGAACGCCATCATGATGATCGACTTCGCGCTGGAAGCGCAGCGTAAGCAGGGCATGTCGCCGGAGCAGGCCATCCACGCCGCCTGTCTGCTGCGTTTCCGGCCCATCATGATGACCACGCTGGCGGCCTTGATGGGCGCTTTGCCCATTGCGCTGGGCCTGGGCGCCGGCGCCGAGCTGCGCCAGCCCCTGGGCCTGGCGGTGGTGGGCGGCCTGGTGTTCTCCCAGGTGGTCACGCTCTACATCACCCCGGTGCTCTATCTGTACTTCGACGCGCTGGCGCAACGCCACGCGGCCTGGCGGGAAAGGCGGCGCGCGCTGCGCGCCTGACGCGAAAAGGCCCGCGCCGGACATCCGGCGCGGGCCTTTGTATTTTCAGCGGCCTCAGCCCTGACGCAAACGCTTGATCGCCTCCTCGGCGTCGCGCGGCGCGCGCTTGTCCGGGCAGGCCAGATCGCGCAGCGAACGGCGCAGCTTGTCGTCATGATCAATCTTGCGCCACACCGCCTTGTTGGAGCGGATCCAGTTTTTATCGATGCTGTTGCCGAAGGCGTAGGCGCGATAGCTGCCCTCATTGCACAGCAGGCCCTCGAAGCTCAAATTCTCCGCGCCGGCCGGGCTCTTCACCCGCACGATCATCCGCACCACGCCGTCTTCGCCCGCGCTCAGCGTCTTGGCGTCGACGAAATACTGGTTGGTCTGCAGATTATCAGTGCTCACGGCGATCCAATCCGGCTGCGCCGGATACGGCGGCAACTGGTAGTCGGCCTCCTGCCACGGCACTTCCGGCGCGAAATCGATGTTCTTCTTGATCTTGTTGTCGGCCAACGCCGGCTGCGCGGCGCACAGGGCCAGCACGATGATGGCGGCAAAGGTCTTCAAATCACTACTCCTCGTTCAGCGCGCCGGAGCCGCGCTTGGCTGGCCCGGACGCAAGGTGAAACGGCGGCGGCCGGTTTCCCTGCCGGCCAGGCCCCAACTTAATTCCGAAAACTGCATGTCGCCGCGCGCCGACACCGTCAGCAGCATGGACGCGCGGGTGCCGTAGTCGCGGCCTTTTATGAAGATGGGCGACAGCACCCGCTCCAGCGCGGAGCCGATGCGCGTATTGGGCAACTGCCCCAGCGGCGCCGGGGTGCCGTCGGACAGCGCGACGAAAGCCTGATCCTCGGTGGGCACGCGCTGAAACTCGCGCAAATATTCCGCCAGCCGCTCGCTCTTGAACCACGGCGTGTCCAGCGTGGCGTTGGACAAGGTGTGGATGCCCGGCGTCACCCGGGCGATCTGGCCGCCGCGGCTGTGGAAATGAAACAGGTCCGAGGTATAGCCGAACAGCAGGTTAAACGGCGCGTAGCGGCCTTGCTCGGCGCGCAGCCAATCGGCGAAGGCGAACGGATCCTCGTCGCCGGCGACGAAACGCTCCACCAGCTCCCCGCGCGAGCGTTCCGCCTTGACCGGATGGCCGTCGCGGATATTGGTCACCGCGGCAATGCGCCCTCGGCCATCTACCATCAGCCAGCTGCCGCCGGACTCGGCGTCGCGGCCGCCCAGCGTATTCTGATATTGCGGCCACCAATCCAGCGGTTCGGTCGGACGCGCATAGTATTCGTCCCGGTTGGCCAGCAACACCAGCTGGCCCAGTCCGGGGGTCTTATAGGCAAAAGCGATCACGCACATGATGAAGACCGATTTGAGGATGGCTTGGCGACTCGCGTAAACTTAGGGTTTAGGGAGCAGCCGCGGACAGTTCCGACCAGGCCTGTATTCCGCTCAATGTCCGCCGCGCGTTGGCGATGCGGCCTCGAACGGATTTCAAGCGGCCGGGCTTCTCTCCATTGTAACTGATAAGGCTGAGGAAGCCGGACCATGAATTTCGACAAAACCATAGACCTCTCCGGCCTCAACTGCCCGCTGCCCATCCTGCGCGCCAAGAAGGCGCTGGCGGAAATGGACAGCGGCGCGGTGCTGGAGGTGATCGCCACGGACCCCGGCGCGCCCAAGGACTTCGAAGCCTTCTGCCGTCAGACCGGCAACGCGCTGTTAACCTCGGACACCACGGCGGAAGGCAAATTCCGCATGGTGCTGAAACGGAAATAACCCTGATGGCTCAGAGCCTGTTTACAAGCTCGCAAGCAAAGGCGAGACAGCGCGCAAGCGGCTGAAGAAGCGGAATGTACACACGGTACATGAGCATTCTGAAGACCTGCTCACCGTGCCTCGTTTCACGACACGCAGCAGCTTGTAAACCGGTTCTTTTTGGCCGCCGCCTTTTTCATCGCTACCCGCAGGCAAGACCATGACGCAAACCCTGACCCTGATCCGCCCCGATGACTGGCATCTTCACCTGCGCGACGGCGCGGCGCTGGCCGCCGTATTACCCGACACCTGTCGCCAGATGGGCCGCGCCATCATCATGCCAAATCTCAAGCCGCCGGTGACCACCGTGGACGCCGCGGCCGCCTACCGCGAGCGCATCCTGGCCGCGCGCCCGGCCGGCAGCCGCTTCGAGCCGCTGATGACGCTGTACCTGACCGACAACACCTCGCCGGCGGAAATCCGCAAGGCCAAGGCCAGCGGCTTCGTCCACGCGGTCAAGCTCTACCCGGCCGGCGCCACCACGAATTCGGACTTCGGCGTGTCCGACGTCAACAAAGCCATGCCGGCGCTGGAAACCATGGCCGAAACCGGCCTGCCGCTGCTGGTTCACGGCGAAGTCACCGACCCGGCCATCGACGTGTTCGACCGCGAGGCGGCCTTCATCGAGCAGGTGTTCCAACCCTTGCTGGCCAAACTGCCCTCGCTGCGCGTGGTGTTCGAGCACATCACCACCCGCGACGCCGCCGAATACGTGGCCGCCGCGCCGGACAACGTCGCCGCCACCATCACCGCCCACCACCTGCTGATGAACCGCAATGCGCTGTTCGTCGGCGGCATCCGCCCGCATCATTATTGCCTGCCGGTACTCAAGCGCGAGCTGCACCGCCAGGCGCTGCTCAAGGCCGCCACCAGCGGCTCCGCCAAGTTCTTCCTCGGCACCGACAGCGCGCCGCACGCGCGCCACGCCAAGGAGAGCAGCTGCGGCTGCGCCGGCATGTACACCGCCAACGCCGCCATCGAGCTGTACGCCGAGGCCTTCGAAGCAGCGGGCGCGCTGGACAAGCTGGAAGCCTTCGCCAGCCTCAACGGCCCGGCCTTCTACCGTCTGCCGGCCAACAAAGAGCGCGTGACCCTGGCCAAGCAAGCATGGACGGTGCCGGACACGTTGCCTTACGACGGCGACGCGCTGGTGCCGCTGCGCGCCGGGGAAAGCATGGCCTGGAAACTGCTGGACTAAGAACCATGGCGAACAACACCTGGCCCCAGCGCCGGTGTGTTGTTCGCCATGCCGCCTCAATCATCGCGGGTCAGCACTTCCAGCAGCTCGATCTCGAACAAGAGATTGGAATTGGGCTTGATGTGAGCGCCGATCTGACGCTCGCCGTAAGCCAGGCGCGCCGGCACGTACAGCCGGCGCTTGCCGCCCACCTTCATGCCCATCAACCCTTGGTCCCAGCCTTTGATCACGCGGCCCGTGCCGATCACGCACTGGAACGGCCTTCCTTTCGCGTGGGACGAATCGAACTCGGTGCCGTCTTCCAGCCAACCGGTGTACTGCGTGGTGATCAAGGCGCCCTTGACCACCTCCTTGCCTGCGCCTTCCACCAAATCGGTGATTTGCAGTTCATCGCTCATCTTGCTTCCTCGCCTTTCATCCGCCGCGGATGATAGCGGACTCTCCCCGTCGCGGCGAGTCCGGCTCGCCGACTAGCGCCGTTGTCGCGCGTAAAACTTTTTCTACAAATATATTAATTATTAAATGCAATTCAAATACTACAACAACAAACATTCCCATTTGACATACATCATGGCAAATCAGTAGGATGCAAACACTTGAGAACGGCTGATCCAATACAAAATAGCCGTCGGAGAAATAGCAGGAGCCGTCGGTTCACCCCCCATGGGTGCGCGTGACCGGCGGGCCAGGAGAAACCCCTATGTTGCTGGATTTGCCATGGCAAGACCTGAGCGCCATCTTTGCGGCGGTCACCATTGCTTACGTGATTTTCGGCGTGGCCGGTTTTGGCACCGCCCTGGTCGCCAGCCCGGTGCTGGCCATTTTCATCCCGGTATCCAAGATCGTGCCGTTGCTGGCGCTGATGGACATGTTCGCCGCCTTCAGCAATATCCTGCGCGACGGCCGCAAGGCGGACCTGGGCGAACTGAAACGCCTGATTCCGCTCATGGTGGCCGGCAGCCTGATCGGCGCCGCCATCTTGCTGAAAACACGGCCGGACGCGCTGCTGCTGGCTTTGGGCGTGTTTGTGGTGGCTTATTCTCTTTATTCGCTCAGCGGCCTCAGTCCCAAGCGGCAATTCCAGCCACGCGCGGCGGTCCCCTTCGGCTTGGTGGGCGGCGTGTTCAGCGCGCTGTTCGGCAGCGGCGGCTTCATCTACGCCATTTACCTATCCGGCCGCATCGAACAAAAAGAACACTTGCGCATCACCCAAACCACGCTGATCGGCCTGAGCACCCTGACCCGGGTCGTGCTGTTCGCGCTGGCCGGCGTCTATATGGATGCCTCCCTGCTGCTGCTGGCGCTGATTCTGGCGCCGGCCATGCTGTGTGGGGTATTCGCCGGCCGCCACATCACCCTGCGGCTGACACGTGAACAATTCATCCGGGTGATCAATACCGTCGTCCTGTTTTCCGGCATCGTCCTGCTAGGCCGTTACTTCAGCCACTGAGAATGTGTTTACGCTCTCGCAAGCCAAGGCGAGATCAGGTGAAAACCGCTGAGAAAGCGGAATGTACAGATGGTACACAAGCATTTCGAAGGGGTTTTCAACGCCGTATCGCCAATGCGCAGCGATCGTAAACAGATGCTGAGCGGCCCCCACTACGCAATACCGCTGTAGCCATCCCCCGGTCGCGACCACGCGCGGCCGCGCTCATGGCGCCGATTCTCTCATCCCTGACGGGAGGGCCCGCTGTCGCCCGCAGTCCGGGAGTGTGTTTGCTGCTCTTACAATGATGAGGAGTGCCAAGTGAATCATGCTGCATTGAACGAAATGATGACGCCGGAAGAGTATCTGGCCAGCCTCAACGACGGCCGCGAAGTTTACATCTACGGCCAGAAGGTGGCGGACGTCAGCCGGCACCCGGCTTTCCGCAACAGCGCCTACTCGATGTCGCGGCTGTACGAGGCGCTGCACCACCCGGACAGCCAGGAGTTGATGACCGACATCGACCCGGAGGGCTATCGCACCCACCGCTATTTCATGCCCAGCCGCTCCTGTGAGGACTTGCTCAAGGCCCGCGACGCCATTGCCCACTGGTCGCGGCTGACTTACGGCTTCATGGGCCGCACCCCGGACTACAAGGCCGGTTTCACCGCCACGCTGAAATCCGACCCCCATCTGTACGCGCCCTTCCACGACAACGCGCTGAACTGGTATCGCCAGAGCGCGCGCAAGGTGCTGTTCCTCAACCATGTGCTGGTGAACCCGCCGGCGGGCCGCGCCCGCGCCGCCTCGGAGATGCGCGATCTTTACCTGCACGTGGAGAAGGAAACCGACGCCGGCATCATCGTGCGCGGCGCCAAGATGGTGGCCACCAGCGCCGCCATCTCCAACGCCACCTTCGTTGCCCAGAACAGCGCCGCTCAATACCAGCCAGGCGGCGAGGAGGACTTCGCGCTGTGCTTCATCCTGCCGATGAACGCGCCCAACCTCAAAATCATCTGCCGCCGCTCCTACGAGGCCTCGGCGCTCAGCCCATTCGACAATCCGCTGTCCAGCCGCTTCGACGAAAACGACTCAGTGCTGATCTTCGACGGCGTGTTCGTGCCCTGGGAAAACGTGCTGATCTACCGCGACATCGAGCGCGCGCGCAGCTTCTATTCCGCCTCCGGCTTCCTCAACCGCTACCCGCTGCAATCCGGCACCCGGCTGGCGGTGAAGATGGACTTCATCTGCGGCCTGCTGGCCAAGGTGCTGGAGTCCAACGGCAGTGACGGCTTCCGCGGCGTGCGCACCCGGTTGGCGGACATCGTGGCGCTGCGCAACCTGATGTGGTCGCTGACCGAATCGCTGTGCCACAACCCGGAACCGCGCCGCGACGGATCGGTGGTGCCGCGGCTGGAAGCCGCCTCCACGGTGCGCTATTTCGGCACCCAGATGATGTCCCAGCTCAAACCGGTGTTCAACACCATACTCGGCGGCTCGCCCATCATGCAGGTGTCCAGCTGGCTGGACCTGACCAACCCGGAGCTCAAGGAGCTGATCGGCTGCTACTTCCAGGGCACGGATCAGGAGGCGGTGGATCGTCTCAAGCTGATCAAGCTGCTGTGGGACGCGCTGGGCAGCGAGTTCGGCGGACGCCACGAGTTGTACGAGCACAATTACGCCGGCAACAACGAGCAAGTGCGGCTGGACATGCTGCGCCACTGCGAGAGCAGCGGCGTGCTGGAGCAATGCCGCGCCTTGGTGGACGACTGTATGGCCGACTACACGCCGGACGGCTGGGCGCGTCCGGGCTGGCAGTTCGACGGCGCTTGCCGCGACCGCGTTTGAACCGGACCGGAAAGGAGGCAAGCATGCTGTACGCAGGCAAATGGGACCGCGCCGGTCTGGATTACCAAGCCTTGAAGAACCAATGGCACGTGGTGGCGCGCGCCGAAGAAGTCAGCGCCGAACGCCCCAAGGCGGTGCGGCTGCTGGGCGAAGAACTGGTGCTGTGGCGCGACGGTGCCGGCCAGATCCACGCCTGGAAGGACTATTGCGGCCATCGCGGCGCCAAACTGTCGCTGGGTTGCGTCAAGAAGGGGGAGATCGAATGCCCATACCACGGCTGGCGCTTCGACGCCGGCGGTCAGTGCACGCGGGTGCCCGCCCACCCGGACCAGGCCACGCCCTCGTCGGCGCGCTTGATCTTCCGTCACCACGCGGCCGAACGCTACGGTCTGATCTGGGCCAGCCTGGACGCGCCGCAGCGGCCGCTGCCGGTGTTCCCGGAATGGGAGGATGGCAGTTTCCGTAAAGTGTTCGCCGGCCCCTACCGCTATATGGGCAACGCTTTGCGCTCGGTGGAAAACTTTCTCGACGCCTCGCATTTCCCCTTCGTCCACGCCAATCTCAACGGCGACCCGGACGCGCCGGAGCCGCTGCCGGACTACCAGGTGTTCAAGGACGAACACGGGCTGCACACCTCGGAAATATCGGTGTTCCAACCCTACGGCGACCACCGCGGCATCCCGGTCACCGCGCGCTACACCTACTCGGTGTTCAACCCCACCACCGCCTACTTCGTCAAGAAGACCGGCGATACCGAGCGCTTCTGCACTTTCCTCAACGCCACCCCGGTGGACGAGGCCGAGTGCGTGATCTGGCTGATCGTGGCCATCAACTTCGGCGCCGACTTGAGCGAAGAAAAAATCCTCTACCGCCAGGACATGGTGTTCGAACAGGACCGGCTGATCGTGGAATCGCAGCGACCGGCGCGGCTGCCGCTGGACATCCAGCAGGAAATGCACGTTCGCAGCGACCGGCTGGGCATCGAATACCGGCGCTGGATCAAGGAACTGGGCCTGCGCGCCGACGCGCCAAACCACGCCGAGCCGCGCGCCGCGGCCTTGCTGAACTGACAGGGAGCAAGCGATGGATGCATTTGAACCCCGCCGCCTCCAGCTGGCCGAGCGCGAATCGAACGCGCGCACCTACGCGCGCGGCATAGACCGCGTGATCAGCCGCGGCGAACTGGCCCGAGTCTACGACAGCGAAGGCCGCGAATACCTGGACTGCCTGGCCTGCGCCGGCGCGCTGCCGCTGGGCCACAACCATCCCTTCGTCCAACAGCGGGTGGCTGCTTTTCTGCAATCCGGCCAGCTGCAGCAGGCGCTGGACATCGCCACCCCGGCCAAGCTCGCCTTTGTCGAACAGCTATATCAGGCGCTGCCCGCCGGCTTCGCCGAACACGCCAAGGTGCAGTTCTGCGGCCCGTCCGGCTCCGACGCGGTGGAAGCCGCGCTCAAGCTGTTCAAGACAGCCACCGGCCGCCGCCCGGTGCTGGCCTTCCAGGGCGCTTACCACGGCATGACCATGGGCGCGCTGGGCATGATGGGCAATCTGGGGCCGAAACAGGCGGTCAGCGGCTACCCGGCGGAAATCCAGTTCCTGCCGTTTCCCTACGCCTACCGCAGCCCCTTCGGCGCAGACGCCGCCGAGACCGAGCGGCTGTCCCTGGCCTATTTGGAAAACCTGCTGTCCGATCCGGAAAGCGGCGTCGGCAAACCGGCCATGCTACTGGTGGAACCCATCCAGGGCGAAGGCGGCTGTATCCCGGCCAGCGCCGGCTGGCTGCGCGGCTTGCGCGAAATCACCGCGCGCCACGACGTGCCGCTGGTAATGGACGAGGTGCAAACCGGCTTCGGCCGCAGCGGCGATATGTTCGCCCATGAATGGGCCGACATCGTGCCGGACGCCGTCATCCTGTCCAAGGCGGTGGGCGGCGGTTACCCGCTAGCCCTGGTGGCCTACCACCAAAAATACGACCGCTGGGCGCCCGGCGCCCACGCCGGCACCTTCCGCGGCAACCAGATAGCCCTGGTCAGCGGCGCGGCCACGCTGGAATACCTGCGCCAACCCGGCGTGCTGGAGCAAGTGCGGGAGGTGGGCCAACTCCTGCGCCAGAAGCTGCAAGCGCTGCAAACGCGCTTTTCCTGCATTGGCGACGTGCGCGGCCGCGGCCTGATGCTGGGCGTGGAGCTGATAGACCCCAACGGCGCGCCGGACGCGCTGGGCCACCCGCCGGCCAACGGCTTGCTGGCCAAGGCGCTCAAGCGCGCCTGCCTGGAACACGGCCTGATCCTGGAGAGCGGCGGCCGTCACGGCGCGGTGATGCGCCTGCTGCCGCCGCTGATCATCAGCGCCGACGACGCAGAAGAAATCGTCCGTCGTTTTGAAACCGCGCTGACCCGCCTGTGGCCCGCCGCCCCGGCCGCCGCGCACGCACCGGCCGCCATGGCCTTCTGAACCTGGAGCGACAGCATGACGCACACCGTACACGACATCATCGGCATCGGCTTCGGCCCCGCCAACATCGCACTGGCCATCGCGCTGGAAGAACTGGCGCCGCAGCTGTCCGTGCGCTTCCTGGAACGGCGGCCCTCCGCCGTCTGGCAGCCGGGCATGCTGCTGGAAGGCTCGGACATCCAAAACCACCCGCTGCGCGACCTGGTCACTCCGCGCAACCCGCGCAGCCGCTACACCTTCACCAACTTCCTGCACGAGCACAACCGGCTCTATCAGCACCTGAACCTGCCGCTGCACTACCCGCTGCGGCTGGAGTACGCGCAATACGTCGGTTGGGTCGCCGGCTGCTTCCAGCACCAAGTGGAATACCAGCGTGAAGTCATCGACATCCTGCCGGTCAACGACAGCGACGGCGAGCTCAGCCATTACCGCGTGCTGTGCGCCGACGGCCGCGAGTACCTGGCGCTCAGCGTGGTGCTGGCGCCGGGCCGCACCCCCAACATCCCGGAACCGTTCCAGCGCGCGCCGGACCCGCGCGTGGTCCACCTCAACCACTACCTGCCGGCGCTGGAACAATTGAAAGCCAAAGGCGGCGGCAGGGTGGCGGTGATAGGCGGCAGCCAGAGCGCGGTGGAAATCCTGCTGCACGCCAGTTCCGAGCCGGCGCTGACGCGCGTGGTCGGCGTTACCCGCAACTTCGGCTACCGCCAGAAAGACACCAGCCCCTTCTCCGACGAGGTCTATTTCCCCGCCTTCGTCGACGCCTTCTTCGCCGCCAGCCCGGAACACAAGGACAGGCTGCGTCAGGAGCTGGTATTCACCAATTATTCGGCCGCCGACATCGACGTGCTCAACCAGCTCTACGTCAAACAATACGCCAACCGGTTACAGGACAAGGACAGCCTGGCCCTGCTCACCTGCATGGAAACCGAGGCCTGCGAACCCGGCGCCGACGGTGTCACCCTGCGGCTGCGCCACTTCCTGGGCGGCGACGCGGTCAGCGAAACCGTGGACTTGGTGGTGCTGGCCACCGGCTTCCTAGACCTGGGCCGCGGCCCCAAGCGCGAGCCCTGGCCTCGCGTGCTGGAAACGCTGTCGCCGCAGCTGTGCGCCGAGCGCGACACCGTGGACATCACGCTGGACTACCGCGTGCGGCTGCAAGGCGCGGCCGACCGCGGCGCGCCGCTGTACCTGAACGGCCTGTGCGAATCCTCTCACGGCATGGGCGATGCCGGCTCCTTCAGCCTGCTGGCGCTGCGTTCTCAAGCCATCGTGCAATCCCTGGCGGCGCGGCTGGAACAAGGATCGCGACATGACGGCATCCGCGCTTGACGCTCTGCTGAGCGCCGCCACCGGCTGGCAGGCGCGCGCTCCGCGGCTGCTGGCGGCCAAGGCCGACGCGCTGCCGGTCAGTTGCGAACTGGCGGTGATAGGCGCCGGCCTCACCGGACTGTCGGCGGCGCTGACCGCCGCCGAAGCCGGCTGCTCGGTGGTGGTGCTGGAGGCCGACGCCGTCGGCGGCGGCGCCACCGGCCGCAACTCCGGTTTCGTGGTGCCGGTGCCGGCGCGCTGCGGCCCGCCGGAGCTGCGCGCCTGGCTGGGCCCGCAGGCCGAGGGCTATCTGGCCGGCCTAAGCGAAGCCGCGGCCGAACTGCTGGCGCTGCCGGAAGCCAGCCCGGTCCGCAAAGGCTGGATGCAATTGTTCTCCGCCCCCGGCTCCGCGCAGGCCTCCGCCCTGGCCTGGCGCCGGCTGGGCGTGCGCGCCCGCGCGCTGGACGCCGAACAGGCGCAAACCCTGACCGCCGCCGCCGGCTACCACGGCGGCCTGCTGTTCGAGGACGGCGGCCAGATCGACCCGCTGGCGCTGGCGCGCGGCCTGGCCGAACGCTGCCGCCAACGCGGCGTGATCCTGCTGGAACGCTGTCCGGCCAAGCTGGTGGAACGGGAAAGCCGGGACGGCATGCACGTGATCCGCACCCCGCGCGGCAGCCTGCGCGCGGGCCGCGTGCTCATGGCCGGCAACGCCTACAGCCGCGACGGCATAGCCGCGGTCGCCCGACACAGCGTGCCGCTGACGCTGGCGCTCGGGCAATTCGAACTGAGCGCGGAACAACAGGCGCGGGTGCTGCCCGCCGACATCCCCTTCTCCGACAATCGCCGCGATATGTGGTTTTTCCGCAAAATGCCGGAAGGCCAATTGCTGACCGGCCTGTTCGCGCTGAGGCCAGACGCCGAAACGGAGCAATACGCCGCCGCCTTGCGCCAGCGCGTCCGCACCGTCTTCGGCATGGAGCTCGACGCCGCTCCACGGCTATGGGCCGGACAAGTCGGCCTTACTCCGTCCGGCCTGCCCAGCTTGCAACGCGTCGGCGACGGCGTCCTGGCCTGGACCGGCTGCAACGGCCGCGGCCTGGCGCTGTCCTTCATGCTGGGCCGAACCCTGGCGCGCCAACTGATCGGCGCCGGCCCGGCCCTATTGCCGTTCAATCCGCGTCCGCTGCGCGGCCGCGCGCTGCTAAAGTGGATGACCGAAGCGGTCATCGCCCACGACCGGCGCCGGCGCGCCCGGCTCACGCCGGCAGAACCTCGCTCGCCAAAGGAAGCTACCACGTGAGTTCATGCGCTTTCCATTATCAGGAATACTGCTGTACCCGCCCCGAGCTGATCGACCGGATGATCGCCCGCTACCCGCTGGCGCTGATCAGCAGTGAATACCAGGGCCGTCAGCACGCCAGCCATATCCCGCTGTTCCGCGTCGCCGACCGCAGCCTGTTCGGCCACGTAGACCGCCGCAACCCCCAATTCCAGGGCCGCGGCCGCTTTCCCGCGCGCTTGGTTTTCATGGGCCCGCAAAGCTATATCCCGCCGGAGGCCTACCGCAGCCGCTTGCTGCCCACCTGGAATTACATTGCGGTGCACATGGACGCCGAGATCGAAATCCTCGACGACCTGGAATCGGCCCGCCGCGCGCTGCGCGACACTTGCGAGCGGCTGCAGCCGCCCCAGGCGCCGTTCCAGTACGAGGCCGCCGATCCCCGAGTCATCGCCAACGCGCCGCACATCCTCGGCCTGCGCGTTCATGTGCTGCGCGAGGAAGGCCGCTTTAAACTCTCGCAGGACAAAAAGCCGGAGGACCAGCAAGCGGCGCTGGATCATCTGCTGCGCCGCGACGAGGCCGGGGAGTGCGCGCTGCTGGAGGAGCTGCTGCAATTTGCCGCAACCGCGGAGCACGCACATGGCTGACCCCTCCGAGCTGGCCCGGCGCTTCATCGATCAAGGCGTCACGCTGGACCCCGGCCAGCGCCGCGCCGCCGACGCGCTGGACGCGCTGCGCCTCCAAACGCGGACCGCCCCCGCCTGGCCGCTGCGCCGGCCGTCGCCGCAAACCGGCGCCTATCTGTGGGGCGAGCCCGGCCGCGGCAAGACCATGCTGATGGACGGACTGTTCGCCTTGTCCACCGCGCCGGCGCAACGCATCCATTACCACCAGTTCCTGCGCGACCTGCACCGCGGCCTGGCCCAGTCCGGCGGCGAGCAAGCCAACTACCTGCCCGCGCTGGCGCGGCGCGTGGCCGCGCAAAGCCGCTTGTTCTGCCTGGACGAATTCCATCTGCACGACATCGCCGACGCCATCCTGATGGAGCGCTTCCTGACCGTGCTGTTGGAAGAACGGGTGCTGGTGATCCTGACCTCCAATTACGCGCCGGAACAACTGCTGCCGGACCCGCAACTGCACCGCTACGCGCTGCGCGTCATCGCGCTGATCCAGCGCCACATGCAGGTGCTGCACCTGGACGGCGAGCGCGACTACCGCTATCGCGAAGCCGCCGCCGGCGAACACTATCTGCACCCTTGCGGCGCGGAAGCCGAGCAAGCCCTGCGCCGGCTGCTGCAAGAACAGGGCCGAACCATCGGCCCCGCCGCCGCCGTCTCGCTGTCCGGCCGGCCGCTGTCCGCGCGGGCGCAAAGCCCGGACTGCGTCTGGTTCGACTTCGAAACCATCTGCCTGGGCCCGCGCTCGCACCTGGATTACCTGGAGATGTCGGAACGCTGGCACACCGTCGTCGTCTCCGACATCGCCCAAACGCAGTTGAACAAGGCCGACGGCCTGCGCCGCTTCATCTGGCTGGTGGACGTGCTCTACGACCGCCGCCAGTGTTTATTGCTGATTTCCGAACGCCCAATCGAAACCATGCTGCGCGACGCCACGCTGTCGGCGGATACCCATCGCACGCTGAGCCGGCTCGCCGAAATGCAATCCGCCTCCTTCGCCGCCGCCACCGCCATCGAAATGAGCCCGCTATGCCAATAGTCAGAATCGAAGACGCCGCCGCTCGCACGCCGACCCAACGCCAAGCCATCGTTCACTGCGTCTACGACGCGCTGCGCGCCGCGTTCGGCGTCAGCGACGAAGAGCTGCAGGCGCGCTACCAGCGCTTCGCGCAGGAAGACCTGCTGCCGCCGGGCGGAGACCCGGACTACCTGCACATCGAGATCACCGTCTTCGCCGGCCGCAAGCCGGAGACCAAGAAAAAACTCTACGCCAAGCTGGCCGCCGACCTGGCCGCGCTGCTGGACATCTCGCCCGCCTCGGTGCTGATTCTGCTGCGCGAGGAAGCCGCGGACAACTGGGGCATGCGCGGCGGCCTGCCCGCCAGCGAAATCGATTTCGGCTACGCCATCTCCGTATGATGAGCCAGCGCCCGCAGGCCCTGCGCCAAAAGCTGGGCAGCTTCGCCACCGGCGTCGCCGACGCCTCGGGACTAGAGCCTCAAGCAAATGCGAGACAAGGCGAAAACGCGCGCAAGCGCGCACCGTTCACGCAGGAACGCCACGGCGCGCCGCTGATCGACACGGCCAGTACCATCCAACCCATCCCCTAGCCACTCTGGAACCGCAAACATGACGCAAAACAGCAAACACGTCCTGCGCAGCCTGATAGCAAGCCGCTCCGGCCTGCTGGTGCCCGGCGCCTACAACGCGCTGAGCGCTCGCATCGTCGAAGACCTCGGCTTCGGCGCGCTTTACCTGACCGGCGCCGGCCTGACCAATATGCAGCTGGGCCTCCCCGACCTGGGCTTCGTCGGCCTGAAAGAAGTGGCGGACCAGGTTTCCGCCATCCGCGACGCGGTGTCGATTCCCCTCATCGTCGATGCCGACACCGGCTTTGGCAACGCGCTCAATGTGCGCCGCACCGTGCGCGTGCTGGAACGCGCCGGCGCCGACGCCATCCAGTTGGAAGATCAGGTACTCCCCAAGAAATGCGGCCATTTCACCGGCCAAAACCTGATCAACGCCGCCGAGATGTGCGGCAAACTGCAGGCGGCGGCGGACGCGCGCCAGGACGAAAACCTGATGATCATCGCCCGCACCGACGCCTGCGCGGTGGACGGCATAGACGCCGCCATTGAACGCGCCGGCCGCTACGCCGAGGCCGGCGCCGATGTGCTGTTTATCGAAGCGGTACGGGAACTGGACGACATCCGCCGCCTGCCGGCGCTGTTCGACCAACCCCTGCTAATGAATATCGTCATCGGCGGCAAAACCCCGGCGCTGAGCGCCGCCGATCTGAAGGCACTGGGCTACGGCTTGGTGCTATACGCCAACGCCGCGCTGCAAGGCGCCGTGCTGGGCATGCAGCGGGCGCTGGGCACGCTGGCACGCGACGGCATCCTGCAGGAAGACCCGCAACTGGTGACCCCGTTCACCGAACGTCAGCGCCTGGTCAACAAGCCGCTCTACGACGAACTAGACGCGCGCTACGGCGCGGCCGGGCGGGACTGAGCCACTTGCGGGCGGCAAGCCGCCCGCAAAATACTCGTCCGATTTTCGGTTGTGACGGTCTTGGACGCCCCCTAAGCTGTGCGCATTCCAACCGGAGCACACACATGGACTTCGCCGCCCTGCACCACCAAGCCGAACCGCTGTTGATCGCCAATGTCTGGGACGCCGTCAGCGCCCGCCTCGCCGAACAGGCCGGCTATGCCGCCATCGGCACCTCCAGCGCGGCGATGGCCGCCATGCTGGGCCACGAGGATGGCGAAGAACTCGGCTTTGCCGAATTGCGCCAGCTTGTCGCCCGCCTGCGCACCGCCAGCCGCCTGCCCTTGAGCGTGGACATGGAAGCCGGCTACGGCGACAGCCCCGAGCGCATCGCCGCCAATCTGAGCGAACTGGCCGCGCTCGGCGTCGTCGGCGTCAACCTGGAAGACAGCGTGGTGCGCCAAGGCCGGCGCAGCCTGCAGGACGCGGCGGCATTCGCCGCCATGTTGACGGCGGTGCGGACAGCGCTGCGCCAAGCCGGCCACGCGCTATTCCTCAATGTTCGCACCGATCCCTTCCTGCTGGGCCTATCCGACGCGCAAGCGCAGACTATCGCCCGGGGCCGCCTATACGCCGCCCACGGCGCCGACGGCCTGTTCGTGCCTTGCGTTGTGCAAGAAACGGACATTCGCGCCATCGTCGAAGCGGTGCCGCTGCCCTTGAATGTGATGTGCATGCCGGCCTTGCCGGACTTCGCCGCGCTGGCGCGGCTGGGCGTCAAACGCCTCTCCATGGGCAATGCCGTCCACGAACAATTGCAGCGCAGCTTGCTGAACATGCTGCACAATATTCGCGCCCAACAATCCTTTCAGGCCGTCTTCACCCATGCTGATCACTGACACCGAACAGGCCGATGGCTATTACCGGGCGCTGCTGGAACGCGCCGAGGCATACAACGGCATTTTCTTCGTCGCCGTCCGCACCACCGGCGTGTTCTGCATCGCCAGTTGCCGCGCGCGCAAGCCGAAACGGGAAAACGTAGAGTTTCACTCCAGCTTCAAATCCGCGCTGGACGCGGGCTTCCGCCCCTGCAAGATCTGCCGCCCCACCGAGAACGCCCACGCCGCGCCGCCGGCGGTGGCCCAGGTCATGACCTGGCTGCGGGCCAGCCCCAAGGACCGGCTCAGCGATGGCCAGCTCAGACAGCGCGGCATCAGCCCGGAAGCGCTGCGCCGCTGGTTTCTCCAGCACCACGGCATCACCTTCCACGCCTTCCAACGCATGCTGCGCATCAATACCGCGCTGCGCGAACTCAAGGGCGGCCGCAGCGCCACCGAGGTCGCGCTCGACAGCGGCTACGACTCGCTCAGCGGTTTTGCCCACGCCTACAAGAAACTGACCGGCAGCGCCCCCAGCGACAGCGCGCGCGTCATCCTGTTGCACCGCTTCACCACCCCGCTGGGCCCGATGCTGGCCTGCGCGACGGAGCGCGGCCTGTGCCTGCTGGAATTCACCGACCGACGCATGCTGGAAACCGAATTCAAAGACCTGCAACGCCTGCTCAAGGCGCGGATCATCGCCGGGGAGAACGCGCACACCCAGCAGGCCGAGAGGGAAATTGGCGAATACTTCGCTGGCCGTCGCAGACACTTCGACGTGGAACTGGAAACGCCAGGCAGTGAATTCCAGCAAGAAGTTTGGCAAAGCCTGAGGGTGCTGGACTACGGAAGCACCCACAGCTACCAGAGCCTGGCGGAACGGATAGGCCACCCCAGCGCGGTGCGCGCGGTGGCCGCCGCCAATGGAGCCAACCGCATCGCCATCATCGTTCCCTGCCACCGCGTGCTGGGCAAGAACGGCGCGCTGACCGGCTATGGCGGCGGCCTGGCGCGCAAGCAATGGCTGCTGGAACACGAACGCGGGCCGGACGCGAACTCGACGTCCAGACTGGAAGCTTAGAGCCTGTCCAAAGTCTCCAAAGCGCGGGCGAGACAAAGCTAAAACAGCAGAGAAACGGAGTACACAAGAGGTACATGAGCATTTAACAAAACCCCTGACCCTGCTCAGCCTCCTTGTCGAACAACTGCCTGCGTCGGCTCGCCTTGGTCCAAGCTCCGGCAAGGCATTGTTAGCGGCCCTTAATTGGTTTTTTCCCGGCAGCCTTGCTAGCGTTTTAAAAATTACTGTTGACCTCTACGCCACTTTCCTGTAAAAAGTCCGGGCAGGATCTTCAAGCGTCATATCTATCGATACCTCGTTGCCCATCAAACTGGGTCTTCATTGTTTCCATATCTATTCCTTGATTATCATGCCATACGATAATTTTATTGTCCTTAACTGACACATGGAGTGCATTATGGAAACTGGTACCGTTAAATTTTTCAATGACGCAAAAGGCTTTGGCTTTATCACCCCGGACAATGGCGGCGACGATCTGTTCGCTCACTTCTCCGAAATTCGCGCGGATGGCTTCAAATCCCTGCGTGAAGGTCAAAAAGTAAGCTACACCCGCGCAATGGGCCAAAAAGGCCCGGCAGCGTCCGCGATTCAGCCGCTGTAAGCATTACAGCGTCTAAATAGCAAAAGCCCCATATGGGGCTTTTCGTATTTTAAAAATAAGACCTGCCTCAAGGCAGGTCTTATTTATTGGATAGCAGAAGTGCACGCAGCACCCCTGCCAACAGCCGGCCCCACAGGGCCGGCTGCTCCTCCTCCGGCTTAACGCTTCTTCTTGCGCCGTGGATTGCGCTGCACCGCGTACAGCTCATCCAGGCTCAGATAGAAGCGCTGAACCGCCTCCACATGTCGCACTAGGTCCACCTGTTGCGCTCCCAGGTTCAACAACATCTCCAGATAATTGAAGAAGCATTTGCAGAGACTGCGGTGATGGCCGCGATCGCTGAAATCCATATCGCTGGCGATGCGGAACAACAAGCCGCGCGCGGAGTGCTGGCGGTTGAGTTTCAGCAGCTGCGCCAAGTGAGCTGCGTACTGCCGGCCCAAGGCGCAGGCTTCAAACTCATCCTTAGGCTCGGCCGGCTGCCAGTAATGCGGATAGGTACGGCCTGCGATACGGCGGATGAAGGGCAGGCTGAGGTCTTTGGCTTCGCTGCCGGCAAAGCGATAGCGCGAGCGCGGCAACAGCGGCGCGAGTGGAGATGCCCGGTTTTGGGCGTGAGTGGGGGACGAAGAGAGATCGATGCCAAGCACCGGACGGACAGGCTTTACCATTTGCAACCTCCTGAGCAGAAGGGCCCAGCCGCAAGGCGGCAGGGCGGGCACATGACAAGAGTTAGTCTACCGGTGGACTTCTACTAAAACCGGCG
Organism: Chromobacterium sp. Rain0013; assembly: GCF_015291765.1. Taxonomy (NCBI): domain Bacteria; kingdom Pseudomonadati; phylum Pseudomonadota; class Betaproteobacteria; order Neisseriales; family Chromobacteriaceae; genus Chromobacterium; species Chromobacterium sp. Rain0013. The sequence continues at coordinate 1,068,438 of NZ_CP031514.1, read as the reverse complement.
CGCCCGCGGGGGCGCCACTTGCCACGGCCCGCCCGAATAGGCAAAGCAATGGCAACGGATACGCTGTGAAAACAGCGCATCCGCGGTAGAAGTCCATGTCGGGAGACTAAGCCCGAGCGCCGCGATTGCTGCGGCGCGGGGGCTATTGTTGGGGAGGAGCGGGAAAGCGTCAAGCCGGCGACATCCGGCAAGACGGAAATAGCCACGCCTGGCGCGCGGCGGATGCAAGCCATCGCTTGGGCGCTGAAGCCAATCTGAATAGCGTTACAAGCCGCGAACGAAACTCAGTTTTACGCGCAACACAGCATCAGGGGTTTTGTTAGCGGGTCTAAACAGGCTGCCCCGCAAAATGCCGGCGCACCCACTGCTCGCACACAAACCAAAGCTGCGGCGCGCCTTTCTGGATCACTGGGCCGTAACGGGACAGCACCTGCTCCAGCGAAACATCGTTCTGCGTCCAAGTCCCGCCACCGGTGAAGACATTGATCAGCAAAGGCTGGAAACGGTCCAGCGCCTTGGCGAAACAGGCATCGGCGCTTTCCGCGCACTCAAACTCGCGCCACAGCGCCAACAGCTCAGCGCCCTGCTCCGCCGGCAACAAACCAAACAAACGCTCCGCCGCCCTCGCCTCCGCTTCCGCCTGCGCCCCAGGCACGGCCTGGCCGTGTATGGGAAAATCGCCGGCATCCACCTCCACCACATCGTGCAGCAGCAGCATCTTGATCACCCGCTCGGTGTTGACCGGGCCGCTGGCGTAATCGCCCAGCAGCAAGGCGTACATCGCCAAATGCCAGGAATGCTCGGCCGAGTTCTCCCGGCGGCTCTGGTCCAGCAACGGCGATTGCCGCAACACCGACTTCAAGCGGTCTATCTCTCTCAGAAAATTCAGTTGCCGTTCCAAGGCCGCTACTTGCATCGCTTATCCCGCATTCAGATCTGTTTCACCACGGAGGGGGATTATAGCTGTGGCCTGGACCTGCACCACCATGGGATGAGGGGAGCAGATCACTACGGGCAAAATCGTTCATGCCATCGTCGTGACAGACTTCATTGCCTCGTGACAGACTTTATTCTTTTAGATCAACGCCCGTGGGCCAAACCCCGCCTTACTCCACCGTCACGCTCTTGGCCAGGTTCCGTGGCTTATCAACGTCGGTGCCGCGCGCCAGCGCCACGTGGTAGGCCAGCATCTGCACCGGGATGGCGTGCACCACCGGGCTGAGCACGCCGACATGGCGCGGGGTGCGGATCACGTGCACGCCGTCGGATTCGCTGAAATGACTGTCTAGGTCTGCGAACACAAACAGCTCGCCGCCGCGCGCGCGCACTTCCTGCATATTGGATTTCACTTTTTCCAGCAGCGCGTCGTTGGGGGCGATCACCACCACCGGCATGTCTTCGTCCACCAGCGCCAGCGGGCCGTGCTTGAGCTCGCCGGCAGGGTAGGCTTCGGCGTGGATGTAGGAGATTTCCTTCAGCTTGAGCGCGCCTTCCAGCGCAATCGGGAAATGCAGGCCGCGGCCCAGGAACAGCGCGTTGTCCTTGGCCGCGAACTTGTCGGCCCAGGCCTTGATCTGCGGCTCCAGGTTCAGGGCGTGCTGCACGCTGCCCGGCAGGTGGCGCAATTCGTCCAGGTAGCGCGCCTCGTCGGCCGCGCTGACTTTGCCGCGCACCTTGCCCAGCGTCACCGCCAGCGCAAACAAGCCCACCAATTGGGTGGTGAAGGCTTTGGTGGAGGCCACGCCAATCTCCGCGCCGGCGCGGGTGAAGAACACCAGTTCGCTGGCGCGCGGGATCGCGGATTCGCGCACATTGCAGATCGACAGCGCGTAGTGGTGGCCCAGTTCCTTGGCGTATTTCAGCGCTTCCATAGTGTCCAGCGTCTCGCCGGACTGGGAAATAGTGGTCACCAGGTAATTGGGGTTGGCCCAGGCGCTGCGGTAGCGGTATTCGCTGGCGATTTCCACATCGCACTGCACGCCGGCGATGGTTTCGATCCAGTATTTGGCGGTCAGGCCGGCGTAGTAGCTGGTGCCGCAGGCCAGGATCTTGACGCCTTCCAGCTGCGGCAGCACTTCGCCGGCGCGCTCGCCGAACAGCTCGGGATTGAAGCCATAGTCCTGCACCGCGTCTATGGTGTCGGACAGCGCCTTCGGCTGTTCGTGGATTTCCTTCTGCATGAAGTGACTGTACGGGCCCAGTTCCAGCGAGGCCAGCGATACGTCGGACACATGCACCGGACGCAGCGCCGGCTGGTCGTCCTTGTCCAGCAACTCTACGCCGTCGCGGGTCAGCCGGCCAATATCGCCCTCTTCCAGGAAAATTACGCGGCGGGTGGCGGACACGATGGCGGAAACATCGGAAGCGATGAAGTTTTCCCCGTCTCCCAGGCCCACCAACAGCGGGCAGCCCATGCGCGCGCACACCAGTTCGTCCGGGCGGTCCACGGCGATCACGCCGATGGCGTAAGCGCCGGTCAGTTCGCGGCTGGCGCGCTTGACTGCGTCGAACAGGCTGTCGCCGGCCTGGTAGTAGTGATGCACCAGGTGGGCGATGACTTCGGTGTCCGTCTGCGATTCAAAGGCGTAGCCCAGGCCTTTCAGGCGCTCGCGCTGCTCTTCGTGGTTTTCGATGATGCCGTTGTGCACCACCGCGATCTTGCCGAAGGACACGTGCGGGTGGGCGTTGGGCTCGGTAACGCCGCCGTGGGTGGCCCAGCGGGTGTGGCCGATGCCCACCTGCCCTTGCAGGCTTTCTTCCGCCGCGGCGTTTTCCATCTCCGCGACGCGGCCGACGCGGCGCACGCGACGGATGGCGTCGCCGGCCAATACCGCCACGCCGGCGGAGTCGTAGCCGCGATATTCCAGCCGCTTCAGGCCGTCCACCAGTACCGGAACCACATTACGCGCCGCGATGGCGCCGACAATGCCGCACATTACTTTCTCCTTGAACTATCAGTGGGCGAGGACGCGCAGATCAGCGCAATGCCCTTCGCCTGAATTTGGGCTCTGGCTTCCATCGACAAGGCGTCGTCGGTTACCAGGGTATGAATGCGCTCCCACGGCAATTCCAGATTGGGGATGCGCCGGCCTATCTTTTCCGACTCCACCATCACGATGACTTCGCGCGCCACTTCGGCCATCACGCGCGACAGGCCCACCAGTTCATTGAAGGTGGTGGTGCCGCGTTCAAGATCGATGCCATCGGCGCCGATGAACAGCTGATCAAAATCATAGGAACGCAAGACCTGTTCCGCCACCTGGCCCTGGAAGGATTCGGAATGCGGGTCCCAGGTGCCGCCGGTCATCAGCAGCGTGGGTTCGTTCTCCAGCTCGCGCAGCGCGCCGGCCACGTTCAGGGAGTTGGTCATCACCACCAGGCCGCGCTTATTGCCCAATAGCGGAATCATCGCGCTGGTGGTGGTGCCGCTGTCTATGATCACGCGGTTATGGTCGCGGAGGCGCTCGGCGGCGGCGCGAGCGATGGCGATCTTTCGTTTTGAAACCTGTTCCGCGTCTTCCTCGACCACCATCTCCGACGGCAAGGACACCGCGCCGCCGTAACGGCGCAGCAGCAGCCCGCCGGTTTCCAGCAGGGCCAGGTCTTTGCGTATGGTCACTTCGGAGGTGGAGAAACGCTTGGTCAGCTCGTCCACGCTGACTTCGCCGCGTTCCTGCACCAGGGCGGCAATGGCGTGACGGCGTTGCTGAGTATTTCGTTTGGTCATCACAAGTTTCGTTTCGAAAGTTTCTCGATCATAGCAGCGCACCTTCGGCGCTGACAAGCCTTTCGCGCGGAACCGTCGCGTAGCGGCAAGGGGCTGTCGCAAGAATGCCGCCATGAAAAACGGCGCCCATCCTCCAAATCAGGAGAATGGGCGCCGCTTGGCCGGAAAATGGAATCAGTCGGTCTTTTTCTGAGGCCGCTTCCAGCCCGGCACCGTGACCTGACGCGCGCGCGCCACTGTCAGCTCTCCGGCCGGCGCGGTTCGGCTGATCACCGAGCCGGCGCCTATGGTGCTGTAGGATTCCAGCGTCACCGGCGCCACCATCAGGGTGCCGGAGCCGACGAAGACGTTGTCGCCAATCACGGTCTTGAATTTATTGACGCCGTCGTAATTGCAGGTTACCGAACCGGCGCCCACATTCACTTTGCCGCCAATCTCGGCATCGCCGATATAGCTCAGGTGATTGACCTTGGAGCCTTCGCCGATAATGCTCTTCTTCACTTCGACGAAGTTGCCGATATGCACGTGGCCGGCCAGTTGGGCGCCTGGGCGCAGCCGGGCGTAAGGCCCGATCCTGCACCCCTCGCCCACCATCGCGTCTTCCAGATGCGAGAACGGCGCGATCTTGGTGCCGGCGGCCACTTTGACGTTCTTCAACACGCAATGCGCGCCGATTTCCACCTGGTCGCCCAACTCCACCACGCCTTCGAACACACAGCCGATGTCGATGCTGACATCCATGCCGTGGGCGAGCTCGCCGCGGAGATCGATGCGCGCCGGGTCCGCCAGCGTGACGCCGGCCTCCAGCAAAGCGTGCGCCTGGTTGCGCTGCAGAATGCGCTCCAGCTCGGCCAATTGCACCTTGTTGTTGACGCCTGCCGCCTCCCAGCTGGCGTCGACGCTGGCGCTGTCCACGCTCACGCCGTCCGCCACCGCCAGAGCCAGCACGTCGGTCAGATAATATTCGCCCTGCGCGTTGCCATTGTTGAGCGCGGCGAGCCAGCCGGCCAGTCGCGCGTTGGGCAGCGCCATCATGCCGGTGTTGATTTCACGGATAGCCAATTGCTCCGGCGTGCAGTCCTTGTGCTCGACGATGGCTTGGAGCTTGCCGTCCGCGCCGCGCACCATGCGGCCGTAGCCGCTGGCGTCGTCCAGCACGTCGGTCAGCACCGCCATACCCGCGCCGGCGGCATCGGCCAAGCGGCGCAGCGTATCCGCCTTGGTCAGCGGCACGTCGCCGTACAGCACCATGGTTTTGCCGTCCGCCGGCAGATGCGGCAAAGCCATCTTCAGCGCGTGGCCGGTGCCCAGTTGTTCGGCCTGCTCCGCCCAGATCAGGTCCGCGTCCGGGATGGCTGCCCGCACCTGTTCCCCGCCGTGGCCGTACACCACGATCAGGCGCGCCGGCTTCAGCGCGCGCGCGGTGCGGATCACCCGCGCCAACATCGGCTCCCCGCCGATGGGGTGCAGCACTTTGGGTTTGGAGGAATACATGCGCTTGCCTTTGCCGGCAGCGAGAATGACGATGCTGAGACTATCCATGGTTTTTCACGAGTCGAAAACGGAAAAAGGCTGCCACTTGCGTGGCAGCCTACTATACACGATTACATCTCTTATCAGTGGGCGCGCTTCTTGAGGAAATCCAGCGCCTTCAACTCCGCGATGGCCACTGCCAGAGCAGCGTGCGCTTTCGCGGTGGAGAGGTCGTCGGTGGCGTGCTTGAGGGAATCCTCCGCAGCGCGTTTTGCCTCATTGGCGCGGGCCTCGTCGAGATCCTCGCCGCGAATCGCCGTATCCGCCAGCACGGTGATCAGGCTGGGCTGCACTTCCATCATGCCGCCAGACACTGCCACCAGAACTTCTTCGCTGCTGCCCGGCACTTTCAGACGCAGCACGCCGGGCTTGATACGGGTCAGGAGCGGCACGTGTTGGGGATACACACCGATCTCGCCTTCGGTAGCCGGCGCAACCACGAATTCAGCTTCGCCGGAGAAGATCATTTGCTCGGTGCTGACCACTTCCACACGCATCTTGGACATCAGCCCTCTCCTTAGTTAAGGGTCTTGGCTTTCTCGGCAGCTTCTTCAATGGAGCCAACCATGTAGAACGCTTGTTCCGGCAGATGGTCGTACTCGCCAGCGAGAATGGCCTTGAAACCCTTGATGGTTTCGCGCAGCGGCACGTATTTGCCCGGCGAGCCGGTAAATACTTCAGCCACGTGGAACGGCTGGGACAGGAAGCGCTGGATCTTACGGGCGCGAGCCACGACCAGTTTGTCTTCCTCGGACAATTCGTCCATACCCAGAATCGCGATGATGTCGCGCAGTTCCTTGTAACGCTGCAGGGTGGACTGCACGCCACGGGCAACCGTGTAGTGCTCGTCGCCCACCACCAGCGGATCCAGCTGGCGCGAAGTGGAGTCGAGCGGATCCACCGCCGGGTAGATACCCAGCGAAGCGATGTCGCGCGACAGAACCACGGTAGCGTCCAAGTGGGCGAAGGTGGTCGCCGGAGACGGGTCGGTCAAGTCATCCGCAGGTACGTATACGGCCTGGATGGACGTAATCGAGCCATCGCGGGTAGAAGTAATACGCTCTTGCAGACGGCCCATTTCTTCCGCCAGCGTCGGCTGATAGCCCACGGCGGAAGGCATACGGCCCAGCAGCGCGGATACTTCGGTACCGGCCAGGGTGTAGCGGTAGATGTTGTCCACGAAGAACAGCACGTCGCGGCCTTTGCCGCTTTCGTCCTTCTCGTCGCGGAAATGCTCGGCCATGGTCAGACCGGTCAGCGCTACGCGCAGACGGTTGCCCGGCGGCTCGTTCATCTGGCCGTACACCATCGCCACTTTGTCCAGAACGTTGGAGTCCTTCATCTCGTGATAGAAGTCGTTACCTTCACGAGTGCGCTCACCAACGCCGGCAAACACGGACAAACCGGAGTGTGCCTTGGCGATGTTGTTGATCAGTTCCATCATGTTGACGGTCTTGCCCACGCCGGCGCCGCCGAACAGGCCCACTTTGCCGCCCTTGGCGAACGGGCACAGCAGGTCGATCACCTTGATGCCGGTTTCCAGCAGGTCGGTGGCGGGGGAGAGCTCGTCAAACTTCGGAGCGGGCTGGTGGATGGCGCGGCGAACATCGGTCGCTACCGCGCCGGCTTCGTCCACCGGGTTGCCCAAGACATCCATGATGCGGCCCAGGGTGGCGCTGCCCACCGGCACCGAAATCGGTGCGCCGGTGTTGACTACGCTCATGCCACGCTTCAGGCCGTCAGAGCTACCCATGGCGATGGTGCGCGCCACGCCGTCGCCCAGCTGCTGCTGGACTTCGAGCGTCAGGTCGGCATCAACCAGCTTCAGGGCATCATAAACCTTTGGCATGGCGTCGCGCGGGAATTCCACGTCGATCACCGCGCCAATGATTTGTACGATTTTACCTTGGCTCATTATCGGTTCCTAAACATTAAACTTTTTCAGTCTGCGACGGCTTACACCGCTGCGGCGCCTGCCACGATTTCAGACAACTCGGTAGTGATCGCAGCCTGACGAGCCTTGTTGTACACCAGGCGCAGTTGCTTGATCGTGTTACCGGCGTTATCCGTGGCGGATTTCATCGCCACCATGCGGGCAGCTTGCTCGGAGGCCATGTTCTCGGCCATCGCCTCGAACACCACGGACTCGATGTAGCGTTTGACCAGGAACTCCATCACGGAAAGCGCATTCGGCTCGTACAGGTAATCCCACGAGTGCGAGTGCTCCACCACCATGTGTTCCGAAGTCAGCGGCAGCAGCTGTTCAGTCGCCGGCTCCTGCTTCATCGTATTGATGAAACGGGAGTAAACGATGTAGAGCGCGTCCAGTTCGCCTTCGGCGTACTGCTTGAACAGCACCGTAAGCGGGCCAATCAGTTTTTCCATCTTCGGCACATCGCCGAGCTGGGTTGCGCTGGCCACGACGTTGAGGCGCGCGCGCTGGCATGCCGCCAGGCCTTTCTGGCCCAAGCAGCAGACATCGACTTCGATGCCCTGCTCCTGCAGATCCTTGACTTGGGCGAAGAAGCGCTTGAGCGTATTCACGTTCAAGCCGCCGCACAGGCCCTTGTCGGAGGTCATCAGGATGATGCCGGCGCGTTTGACTACGTCGCGGCTTTGCAACAGCGGGTGCTCAAGATCCGTGTTCGCCTGAGCAAGGTGCGCCATGACTGTGCGCACCTTCTCGGCGTAAGGACGGGCAGCGCGCATACGCTCTTGCGTTTTGCGCATCTTGGAGGTCGCCACCATTTGCATTGCGCGAGTGATCTTCTGCGTGTTTTGCACGCTTCGGATCTTGGTGAGAATCTCTTTGCCGACTGCCATATCCTGAACCTTTCCTAGTAACTGTTTGCGTTAACCGAAAAGACTCAGTTGTAGCTGAAGCCAGCCTTGAACGATTCCATCGCCTTGGCCAGGATTTTCTCGTTGTCGCCGGACAAGTCGCCGGAAGCGTTCACCGCGGCCAACACATCGTGATGGTTCGCGCGCACATAGGCGAGGAACGCCGCTTCGAAAGCCAGGGCCTTCTTCACCGGAACGTCTTCGTAGCTGCCCTTGTTCACCGCCCACAGGGTCAACGCCATTTCGGCGGTGGCCAGCGGCATGAACTGCTTCTGCTTCATCAGCTCGGTTACCACTTCGCCATGTTGCAGTTGCTTGCGGGTAGCCTCGTCCAGATCGGAAGCGAACTGCGAGAACGCAGCCAGTTCACGGTACTGGGCCAGGGCCAGACGGATACCGCCGCCCAGCTTCTTGATCACCTTGGTCTGCGCGGCGCCGCCAACGCGGGATACCGAGATACCGGCGTTGATGGCCGGACGGATACCTGCGTTGAAGAGGTCGGTTTCCAGGAAGATCTGACCGTCGGTGATCGAAATCACGTTGGTCGGCACGAAGGCGGAAACGTCGCCGGCCTGGGTTTCGATGATGGGCAGCGCGGTCAGGGAACCGGTCTTGCCTTTCACTTCGCCGTTGGTCAGCTTGGCCACTTCGTCTTCATTGATGCGGGAAGCGCGTTCCAGCAGACGGGAGTGCAGATAGAACACGTCGCCGGGGTAGGCTTCGCGGCCCGGCGGACGACGCAGCAGCAGCGAAATCTGACGGTAGGCGACAGCCTGCTTGGACAGGTCGTCGTATACGATCAGCGCGTCTTCGCCGATGTCGCGGAAGTATTCGCCCATCGCGCAACCGGAGTACGGAGCGATGAACTGCAGCGCGGCGGCTTCGGAAGCGGTCGCGGCAACCACGATGGTGTGGCCCAGCGCGCCGTGCTCTTCCAGCTTGCGCACCACGTTGGCGATGGAGGAGGCTTTTTGGCCAATCGCCACGTAGATGCACACTACGCCGGTGCCTTTTTGGTTGATGATCGCATCCAGCGCCACCGCGGTCTTGCCGGTCTGGCGGTCGCCGATGATCAGCTCGCGCTGACCGCGGCCAACCGGAACCATCGAGTCGATGGCTTTCAGGCCGGTTTGCATCGGCTGGGATACCGATTGACGCGCAATCACGCCCGGCGCGATCTTTTCGATCGGGCTGGACAGCTTGGCGTTAATCGGGCCCTTGCCGTCGATAGGCTGACCCAGGGCGTTGACCACGCGGCCAATCAGTTCCGGACCCACCGGAACTTCCAGAATGCGACCGGTACAAGTAACTTCGTCGCCTTCCGAGATGTGCTCGTACTCGCCCAGAACCACGGCGCCGACAGAGTCGCGCTCCAAGTTCATCGCGAGGCCGAAGGTGTTGCCCGGGAATTCGAGCATTTCACCCTGCATCACGTCTGCCAGGCCATGGATACGAACGATACCGTCGGTCACGGAAATCACGGTACCTTTGGTACGGGTTTCTGCGCCTTCGGCCAGGTTCTGAATCTTCGCCTTGATCAGATCGCTGATTTCAGAGGGGTTCAACTGCATGATCTCTCCTAATTCTTGAGGCTTACTGCCATGGCTTGCAGTTTGCCGCGCACGGAAGCGTCGATGACATCGTCGCCTACCAACACACGAACCCCGCCGATCAGGTCAGGGTTGTCACGCACATCAATCCGTACGGATTTGCCGTACTTCTTGGAAAGCGTGTCGGTCAGTTCGGCCTTCTGCGCATCGTTCAATGCAAACGCCGTTTCCACCACGGCATCCACAACGCCTTCCGCTTGCGCCTTGAACACTTCAAACTGTTCGGCGATTTGCGGCAGCAGCGTCAAACGGCTGTTCTCGATCAGCGCGGCCAGAAAACGTTTTACGTCTTCATTGCCGCGCGTGCCCAGAACGTCCAGCATCAGCGCCTCAAGCTCTTGTGCGGTATGTTTCGGATTGGTGATGACGGCTTCCAAATCCGGGTTCTTCACCATGGCAGCCAGCCACGACAGCGATTCCGACCATTGCTGGGTGGCGTGCTGCTCGGTGGCGAGGCTGTATACCGCTTCGGCATAGGGCCTAGCTACGGTAATGAGTTCTGCCATGAGTTAATTAAAACTCCGCTTTGATGGAGGCAAGCAGATCAGCGTGCTTGGCCGAGTCGATCTCTTTGCGCAGGATCTTCTCTGCACCCGCAACCGCCAGGTCGGCCACTTGCGCGCGCAGGACTTCCTTGGCGCGCAGGACTTCCTGATCGATCTCAGACTTGGCGTCGGCCACAATGCGCGCGCCTTCAACGCGTGCGGCATCCTTGGCCTCGTCCACGATCTGGCTGGCGCGCTTTTCAGCGGCCATCACGATTTCGGTCGCTTGCTGTTTAGCCTTGCGGAGTTCGTCCGCAACGCGCTTTTCAGCGGCTTCCAGATCTTGCTTGCCACGCTCGCCGGCGGCCAGGCCGTCTGCGATGCGCTTGGCGCGCTCATCCATCATGTTGGTAAGCGGAGGCCAAACAAACTTCATGGTGAACCATACCAGGATGGCGAACGTGATCGCCTGACCCAGTAGTGTTACGTTAAATTCCACGCTTGTTTTCCTCCAGTAGTATTACTGCAACAACCAATTCCGCTTAAAAATTAAGCGCCGGCTTTCAGAGCGGCCAGGGCGGCGGACAGGAACGGGTTATTGAAGGTGTACAGCATGGCGATACCAACACCGATCATGGAGATGGCGTCCAGCAGACCGGCCAGAATGAACAGTTTGGTTTGCAGAACCGGAATCATTTCCGGTTGACGGGCGGAGGACTCGAGGAATTTGCCACCCAGGATGGCAAAACCCAGAGCAGTACCGATGGCGCCCAGGCCAATGATCAGGGCAGCGGCCAGTACGGTCATGGACTGGATCTGAGAAACGAGTGCTTCCATTGTGTATCTCCTAAGACTTAATCAAGGATGGTTGGTAAAAAAGCTAAAGAAACAAAGGTAAAACAAAGAAACCGGTATTAGTGCGCTTCCACCGCCAGGCTCAGGTACACGATGGTCAGCATCATGAACACAAAGGCCTGCAGGGTGATGATCAGGATGTGGAAGATCGCCCACGGCGCGCCCAGGATCCACTGCAAGCCCCACGGCAGCAGCGCGATCAGGATGAAGATCATTTCGCCGGCATACATATTGCCGAACAAACGCAGGGACAACGAAATCGGCTTGGCCAGCAGTTCAACCATCTGCAGCAGGAAGTTGGCCGGGGCCAGCAAGATCTTGCCCACGGTGCCTTCGGCATGGAACGGCGCGGTGAACAGCTCCTTGGTGTAGCCGCCAACGCCCTTGGCGCTGATGGAGAAACCGATGATGCAGAACATCACGGACAAGGACATCGCGAAAGTGGCGTTCACATCGGCGGACGGCACAACGCGGAAATAGACATGATGCGGCTCGGCGCCGAAGAAGGTGTAACCCACCCACTGGGCCAGCGACGGCAGCAGATCCACCGGCAGCAGGTCCATGAAGTTCATCAGGAAGATCCAGCAGAAAATGGTCAGCGCCAACGGAGCGATCACCTTGCTCTGGCCGTGGAATACGTCGCGCACCTGCTTGTCCACCATCTCGACGATGCTTTCCACAAACAACTGCAGCCGGCCCGGATTCTCCAGCTTGGCCTGGCGCGCCACGACGGCGAACACGCCGGCGAAGATGAAAGCGAGAACCAAGGAAATGGAAAAGGTATCAAGGTGCAGGCTCCAGAAGCCGGCGGAAGGATCCGAATTCCAGAAGGTGAGGTGGTGCTTGATGTAGTCAGTTGCGTTGCTTGCCATCGCTCATTTTCTCAATTTTTGATTAAAAGCCCGAACCAGTAGCCGGATACGGCGGCAAAAAATCCGCCAAAAAGACCGACTATCGATAAATCCTTGAAAAATACCAAAGTCGCGCCAAATATCAGGATGGTGAGGACGTATTTGACCGCCTCGGCCCTGAAATGCGCTTTCATCAGTTCCGCGGGGGCGACATGGCGCTTGGCGTAGGCGATCCTGGCGTACACCAGGGCCGGCACCAAGGCCGACAATCCGCCAAGCAAGACAGAAACCGGAATGGCCAGGTTTCCTCCCCCTGCAACCACTCCAATCAACAGTGCGACACCCACCAGAGTGCACTGCAGGCGCAGTATACGCTTAACTTCCGGATTAACCATGTTGACCCAGCAAAAAAACCGCCGAATTATAGGCTTCCTGCTTGATTTGCGTCAACTTGCGTGTCATTGGTATGCTGCGGCGCAACATCCTCATTTTTCTGAACTTTTCTGCAGCTTTTCCAGCAAGCCTTCCAGCTCGTCCAGCGTCGCATATTCTATGACCAGCCTGCCATTGCCACGGTTTGCGTGACGAATGCTGACCCGGGCCCCTATGCGTTCCGACACTTGTTCAGCCAACCTCGTCACATCCGGGTCTGTACGTTTTTGCTGCGGTGCGACTGTGGTTTTTTCCACAGCTTTCTGCTGTACCCTGCGCTCCACCTCGCGCACGGACAGGCCTTTGTCGCCCACCTCCTGCGCCAAGCCCAGTTGCTCCACCACTGGCAACGCCAGCAAAGCGCGAGCATGGCCCATCTCCAGCCGGCCCTGATGCAACATGGTCTGCACCGGTTCCGGCAAGGCCAACAGGCGCAGCAGATTGCTGACCGCGCTGCGCGAACGACCCACCGCGTCGGCCGCGGCCTCGTGGGTCAGGCCGAACTCGTCGATCAGGCGCTTGAGCCCCTGTGCCTCTTCTATGGGGTCCAACTCCTGGCGCTGGATATTCTCGATCAGCGCCATCGCCAGCGCAGCCTCGTCCGGCACGCTCTTGATGACCGCCGGCACTTCGGTCAAACCGGCCTTGCGCGAAGCGCGCCAGCGCCGTTCGCCGGCGATCAATTCGTAATCGCCGAAGCCGATCTCTCGCACTACCAGCGGCTGAATCACGCCCTGAGCGCGAATCGAAGCGGCCAACTCATCCAGCGCGGCTTCGTCCATGAAGCTGCGCGGCTGGTATTTGCCGGGACGGATGCTGTCTATGGGCAGGGAGGTGAGTCTGTCGTCCACTGTCTCGGCAGTGGACAGGAGCGCGTCCAAGCCGCGCCCCAATCCTTTTAATTTGGCCATATTGCTTAGACGGAGGGAGTTGTGGTTGCGGGCTCGAGCCGGTCCGCCAGCTCTTGCGCCAGCGCGAGATAAGCCTGAGCGCCGCGCGAGGCGCGATCGTAGACCAGGCCGGGCAAGCCGTGGCTGGGCGCTTCCGCCAGCCGCACATTGCGCGGGATCACAGTGTCGAACACCTTGGCGCCGAAATGGCGGGCCAGTTGCTCGGACACCTGCTGCGACAAATTATTGCGCGCGTCGAACATGGTTCGCAGCAACCCCATGATCTCGATCTTGGGATTCACCGCCACCCGCACCTTGCGCAAGGTCGCCACCAGGTCCGACAGGCCTTCCAGCGCATAGTATTCGCACACCATCGGGATCAGCACGCTGTGCGCCGCCACCAGTCCGTTCAATGTCAGCAGGTTCAACGACGGCGGGCAGTCTATCAGCACGTAGTCGTACTGTTCCTCCACCGCCTGCAGCGCGTTCTTCAGCCGCGCCTCGCGCGCCAGCTCATTGACCAGTTCCAATTCCGCGCCGCCCAGATCGCGGTTGGCGGGCAGCACGTCGTAGCCGCCCTCCTTCGCCGGCTGGCGCGCCTCTTCAACCGAGGCCTCGCCCAGCAGCACGTCGTAGCCGGACAACTTCAGGGATTGCTTGGCGATGCCGCTACCCATGGTGGCATTGCCCTGCGGGTCGAGATCGACAATCAGCACGCGCCGGCCCAAGTCGGCCAGGCCCGCCGCCAGATTCACCACAGTCGTGGTCTTGCCGACCCCGCCCTTCTGGTTGGCGACCGCGATCACCCTTGAATTCATTGCGCACCCACCCCTTCCAGGCGCATTCTCACCAGGTGCCGTTCGGCATCCAGGCCCGGCACTATCACCGGCAATACTTCGGAAACCACCGTACCCTGCGGCAACAAGGCGATTTCCTCGTAAGGATAGACACCCTTCATTGCGACATATTGACCCTGCTCCGCCAACAGGTGGCGGGTCAGCTTGACGAACTCGGCCAGTTCGGAAAACGCCCGGCTGGTGATGCGGTCGAACTTCTGCTCCGGCTGGTAAGCCTCTACCCGCTCGGTCATCACCTGTACATTGGGCAGGCCCAGCTCCACCACCACCTGGCGCAGGAAGGTGGTTTTCTTATGATTGGAATCCAACAGCACCACCTGCAAGTCCGGGCGGGCGATCGCCGCCGGAATGCCGGGCATGCCGCCGCCGGAGCCCACATCGAGCAAACGGCTGCCGCCGTCCAGATGCGGCACCAGGCTCAGGCTATCCAGCAGATGGTAGCTGACCATGCGCTTTTCCTCGCGCACAGCGGTCAGGTTGTAAGTCTGGTTCCACTTGGCCAGCAGCGCCAGGTAGCGGTCCAGCAAATCGATTTGCGCGTCGCTCAGTTCCAGTTTCAGCTGCGACAGGCCTTGTTGTAGTTCTGTGGTATGTGTCATGCGGTTTTCGTTGCGTCGGCAAAGCCGCGTTTCAAGTGGACCATCAAAAGAGCAACCGCCGCCGGGGTGATGCCCTGGATGCGTGAAGCCTGCCCCAGGGTCTCCGGGCGTTGCTGGTTCAGTTTCTGCTGCACTTCCTTGGACAGACCCTTGACCAGACCATAGTCGATATCGGCCGGCAGGCGCACGTCCTCGAGGTTGTCGCGGCGCGCCAGTTCTTCGTTCTGGCGGTTGATATAGCCTTGGTATTTGACCTGAATTTCCACCTGCTCGGCAACCGCCTCGTCAGCCACCGCGCCGCCGGCCTCCGGCAAGGTCATCAAATCGGCATAGGCGACGTTGGGGCGTTTCAGCAAATCGTACAGGCTGTACTCGCGTTCAATCGCCTTGCCCAGCAGCGCTTGCAGCGCGGCGGCGTCGCTCAGCCGAGACGGGTGCAGCCAGGTGGCTTTCAACCGCGCCTTCTCCGCCTCCACCGCGTCGCGCTTGCGGCAGAAGCTGTCCCATTGGGCATCGCCGATCAGGCCGTGCTGGCGGGCGATCTCGGTCAGGCGCAGGTCGGCGTTGTCTTCGCGCAACTGCAAGCGGAATTCGGCGCGGCTGGTGAACATGCGATAGGGCTCGGCCACGCCCTTGGTGATCAAGTCATCCACCAGCACGCCCAGATAGGCCTCGTCGCGACGCGGGCACCAGCTAGCCTGGTCCCGGGCGAACAAGGCGGCGTTCATGCCGGCCAGCAGGCCCTGAGCGGCGGCCTCTTCATAGCCGGTGGTGCCGTTGATCTGGCCGGCGAAGAACAGACCCTGGATCGCCTTGGTTTCCAGAGAGGCCTTCAAACCGCGCGGATCGAAATAATCGTATTCGATCGCATAGCCAGGCCGCAGAATGTGGGCGTTTTCCATGCCGCGGATCGAACGCACCGCCGCCAGTTGGATGTCGAAGGGCAGGCTGGTGGAAATCCCGTTGGGGTAGAACTCGTGCGTGGTCAGGCCTTCCGGCTCCAGGAAGACCTGGTGGCTATCCTTGTCCGCGAAACGGTTGATCTTGTCTTCGATAGACGGGCAGTAACGCGGGCCCACGCCTTCTATCACTCCAGTGAACATCGGGCTGCGGTCGAAACCGGAGCGGATGATCTCGTGGGTGCGTTCATTAGTGTGGGTGATCCAGCACGGCAGCTGCTTGGGGTGCAGCGCGCGGCTGCCGCGGTAGGAGAATACCGGCTCCGGCGTGTCGCCCGGCTGCTCTTCCATTACGGAGAAGTCGACACTGCGGCCGTCGATGCGCGGCGGCGTGCCGGTTTTCAGGCGCCCTACCGGCAGGTTGAGTTCACGCAAGCGCGCGCCCAGCGTGGACGCGGCCTGATCGCCGGCGCGGCCGCCGGTATAGTTTTCCATGCCCACATGGATCTTGCCGGACAGGAAGGTGCCGGCGGTCAACACCACGGTCTTGGCGCGGAAAGTGATGCCAATGGCGGTGATGGCGCCGGCGACGCGGTCGCCTTCAACCAGAAGATCGTCCACAGGCTGCTGGAACAAGGTCAGATTGGGCTGGTTCTCCAGCATTTCGCGGATCGCAGCCTTGTACAGGATGCGGTCGGCCTGCGCGCGGGTGGCGCGCACCGCCGGGCCCTTGGAGGCGTTCAGCGTGCGGAACTGGATGCCGCCGATATCGGTGGCCAGCGCCATTGCGCCGCCCAGGGCATCCACTTCCTTGACCAGATGGCCCTTGCCGATGCCGCCGATCGACGGATTGCACGACATCTGACCCAGCGTCTCGATGTTGTGCGTCAAAAGAAGGGTGTTGCAGCCCATGCGCGCGGCCGCCAAAGCGGCCTCGGTGCCGGCATGGCCGCCGCCCACCACTATCACGTCGAAGTTTGTCGGATAAATCATGGCTTTGTCGGAAAGAGCAAATCGAACGGAAAAACGGCCTATTCTACGCCAAATCCTTAACCAGCGTAAGTCGTTGATTTCAATAAATCCAGCTGGTAACCGCGGCGTCAAGCGCCGGTCACCCGATAGTCATATTAAAGACATCGCCGCGTCAAACAAGCTGCCTAGCATGGGGCTCACCACAAAAGGGAGCAAAACATGCTGCTAAATGAACAGCTTGCCGTGAGCGCCAAACCGCGCCTGAGCGTGCGCGTGGCCAGTGAAGCGCAGGATATCCGCCGCGCGCAGAAGCTGCGCTTCGATGTGTTTGCCGGAGAAATGGGCGCGGAGCTCGCCTCGAGCGATCTAGGCATCGATTGCGACGAGTACGACGAGTTGTGCGACCACCTGATCGTGGAAGACGCCGCCAGCGGCCTGGTGGTGGGCACTTACCGCATGCTGTCCCCGGCCATGGCGCGCCGCGCGCCCAGCCTGTATTCCGAGCACGAGTTCGATCTGACCCGGCTGGCCCACCTGCGCGCCGGCCTGATCGAAGTGGGCCGCTCCTGCGTGCACCGCGATTTCCGCTCCGGAGCGGTGATCGCCCTGCTCTGGTCCGGCCTGGCCGACTACGTTCAACTGCACGGCGGTCAATACCTGGCCGGCTGCGCCAGCGTGTCGCTGAGCGACGGCGGCCACCAGGCGGTCAGTCTGTACCGTCAACTGGAAGCCAAGCACCTGTCGCCGGCGGAATGGCGGGTGTTCCCCCACCTGCCGCTGCCTCTGGACCGAGTCTGCGACGACGCCCCCTCCGCGCCGATGCCGGCGCTGATCAAGGGCTATCTGCGCGCCGGCGCCTATATCTGCGGCGAGCCGGCCTGGGACCCGGACTTCAACTGCGCGGACTTCTTCATGCTGCTGCCCATGGGCCGGCTGAGCAGCCGCTACAACAAGCACTTCGTCGGCTAGCGACAAGCGCTTGGCGCATGGTCGGATGCTACAATCCGGCCATGAGTTACACCTTTGAAACGATAGGCGTGATCCATTCGCCCTACCGCGAGAAATTCGGGATCCCGCGCCAGCCCTCGCTGGTCAACGCCGCCCGCATCACGCTGGAGCTGCTGCCGCCCTACGACCACCCCGACATGGTGCGCGGTCTGGACGCGTTTTCCCACGTCTGGATCAGCTTCGTGTTTCATCAAACCGCCGACCGCGGCTGGCAGCCGCTAGTACGGCCGCCGCGGCTGGGCGGCAACGCCAAAGTCGGCGTATTCGCCAGCCGCGCCACCCATCGCCCCAATCCGCTGGGCCTGTCACTGGTGCGGCTGTTGCGCGTGGACACCCAGCCCAAGGTAATGCTGACGCTGGAGGGCGCCGACCTGCTGGACGGCACCCCGGTGCTGGACATCAAGCCCTATATACCCTTCGTCGAAGCCAGGGCCGACGCCCGCGGCGGCTTCGTCGATGGCCCGCCGCCGCAATTGAGCGTGGGCTGGGACGCCGCAGCTCACGCGCAACTGGCCACCGAAGCCAGCCTGCCGGACGATTTCGCCGCGCTGGTGGAACAGGTGCTGGCCCAAGATCCGCGCCCGGCCTACCAGGACGACCCGGAACGGATTTACGGCGTGGCGCTGCACCAGTGGAACGTGCGCTTCCGCGTGGAAAAAAACCATGCGCAAGTCATTGAAATTCAGCCATTGACCCCGAACTAATTTTTTGCGCTCCAGTCATACCGGGGCGATACCAACCACTCAGGAAAAAAGCAAATATGACCACCCGCGCGAAGACGATCATGCTCGCCTTCACCATGGTTTCCATGTTGGCCGCCCCGTTCGCGGAAGCGGCCCGCCTAGGTAAAGGCAAGAGCGCCGGCATGCAGCGCTCGGCCCCCACCCGTTCTTACCAACAACAAGCGCCGGCACGCCCGGTGGCTCCGCCCGCGCAAGCGCCTGCGCCGGCTCAAGCTCAACCCAAGTCCGGCCCCGGCATCGGCACCGCCGTAGCCGCCGGCGCGGCCGGCGCGGCAGCCGGTTATATGCTGGGCTCCGCCATGAGCGACAAAGGCGGCCAACAGCAAGCTCCCGCCACGGCTAACGGCAACGCAGATCCGGCCCTCGCGGCGCAAGCCCAAGGCCAGCAGCCGCAGAAGAGCGGCGGCATGCCCTGGGGCACGCTGGCCCTGCTGGGCCTGGTGCTGGTAGGCGGCTATATGTTCTTCCGCCGCAAGGCCGGAGCGGCGCGTCCGGCCATGGGCTCGGCGCAGCCGGCAGGCATGCCGCAGAACATGGGAGGCTATCAGGAGCCGGCGCGTTTCGACTCCATCCCGAAAATCGGCTCCGGCCTGGGCGGCGCGCAGCCGGCCTTCGGCGCGGCGGCGGCCTACGACGCCCCGGCCCGCCTGCCGGACGGCACGGAAACCCCGAACTTCCTGCGTCAGGCCAAGGCCACCTTCCTGCACCTGCAAAGCTTGAACAGCACGGAAAGCCTGGAAGAAGTGCGCAAGTACATGACGCCGGACCTGTTCAACGCCTTGCGCGAGGACATCGCCGGCAATACCGACGTGGCCGACTTCCCGCAGCTGGACTGCCAGCTGTCCGAAGCCAGCACCGAAGGCAACCGCTATATCGCCAGCGTGCGCTTCTCCGGCATGGTCAGCGAAGCCGTAAACGCGCCGGCCGAGCCGTTCACCGAATACTGGCACTACATCAAGGACGACAGCACCAACGGCAAGTGGTTGGTGGCGGGCATCCAACAGTAATAAGGTTTTTAACATCTTTATCCAAACGGGCCTCTTGGCCCGTTTTTTATTTTTAATGGCGATGCACTAAACTGGAATGCCAATTGCTTCAGGCAAAAAAACAATACTGGCCATAGAGTCCGCGCCACGGAGGGCAGCTATTCCATGAAAGAATTCGAGCATGCCGGCTTGAAACTCGGCAGTCACTTCCAGCCTATCTACAGCCTGGCCCATCGCCGCACGATAGGAATGGAAGCCTTGCTGCGCGCCAGACAGGACACCTCGCCGCTGACGCCGGCGGAGGCCTTTTACTCCGTAGTCTCTCCCGAACGCCGCCACCAGTTGGATCTGGCCGCGAGCGAAGCCCATGCCGTCCGTTTCAGCCAGATGCAGAGCGACCACCCTTGCTGGCTGTTTCTCAATATCGACGCCGCGTCCTTGTCGCGGCCAGAACGCGCGATGGCCTTGGCCAACAGCATCAAGGCCGCCGGGCTGGACCCCAGCCAGGTGGTGCTGGAAGTGCTGGAACATGTGCTGGAAGTGGACGAGGCGCTGATTGAAGGCGTCAATGTACTGAAAAGCAGCGGGTTTCTAATCGCCATCGACGACTTCGGCGTCGGCCACTCCAATCTGGACCGGGTCTGCCAGCTAGAGCCGGACCTGGTCAAATTCGACCGACACCTGCTGCGCGCCGCCGTCCATCAGCCACGCACCCGCAATCTGCTGGCCAAGCTGGTGCGGCTGATGCACGAAATTGGTGCCTTGGTGGTGGAAGAAGGGATAGAAACCGATCAGGATGTTCTGATCGCGCTGGAATCGGGCTGCGATTTGGTGCAAGGCTATTTCGTCGCCCACCCCAGCGACCAGCCGGATCAGGACCACATCATCACCCCGCGCATCGATGAGCGCTGGGATGAACTGATGGCGCGCGAACTGCTGAAACGCAAACTGACCCGGCGCCAGATCGAGCTGGCGCGACAATCCTTTGTTCAAAGCGCCATCTCGCTCATGCAAGGCACGCCGTTCGACTTGGCCGCCAAGCCGATGCTGGCGCTGCCGGACGTGGTGCGCTGCTTCCTGCTGGACAGCGCCGGACGCCAAATCGGCCGCAACCTCAACAGCCGCCAGCCGCAAGCTGCCGCCAACCCCAAGTTCGCGCCGCTGCTGGATACCACCGGCGCGGTCTGGTCTCGGCGCAGCTACTTTCAACATGCGGTGGACCAACCCGGCGTGCTGTATATGAGCGAGCCGTATCTGTCGATGACAGACACCCGTTCCTGCGTAACCATCTCGATGGCGATAGAAATCGACGAAATCATGCACGTGCTGTGCGCCGACGTGCTGATTCCCCAACACTGACCGCGGCCGCGCTACGCATCAACGAAACTTCAGAATGTCCTCGGCGGCCGGCTGCGGCGTATAAGCGGCCGTCAAGGAGGGCTCCTCGTCGCCGGGCTCCGGCGCGGCCATCGGTTTGGGAGGCGTATTGATCCGAGCCACTTCCGCCTTCATCGCGGCGCTGGCGCCGGCTTGCAGCAATTCGCCGCGTAGCTTGGCCAGCGCGGTTTCCGCCGCTTGGCTGTCCGCGGCGCTCAGGCGCAACTCGCTCTGAGCTTTCAACAACTGGCTTTTCGCCTCGGACAGCTCCCGCTCCAATTCGCCGACGCGGGCCTCGGCCTTGTCCATGCGCTCTCGGAACGCTTCCGCCTGCGGCTGCGCCACCGCCAGGTCTTGCGCCTGCTGCGCGGTCAAGGCCAAGGAAGCCGACAGCTGACGGCGCGTGGCGTCCAGCTCCGCTGCCTGACGTTCGAAGGCGTCGGCAAGCTCGGCGCGCAGATGATCCAGTTCGGCCCGCTCCCGCTCCCAGGCCGCCTGGGCGGCGCTCAAGCTGTCGTTGGCCAGCGCCTTGGCTTGCGTCCAGATCGCTTCCAACGCGGCCAGCCCCGCCTGGCTGACGCCTTCCGGCACCTCCCCGTCCAAGGCCGCCGCCGTCGCCGGCTGCACTCGCCGCCAGTCTTTGAGCACCACGCTGGCGGAGTCCATGTCCACGCCCGCCAGTTGGCGGACCTGGTCCACGGCGGGGTGCCGCTTGCGACCGGACTTCTCGTATAACTCCGTAGCCGCCGCGATAATGCGCTCCCGTGTCTCCGCCGATATCTTGCCCGCCTGGTTCATAAAGCCGCGTCCTCGCCCATCTTTCCAACTGCGTTGCCGGTACGCCTGGCGGATGCCAGGCGTCAGAAATACGCCGAAACCCAAGGGTTCGGCAGCAAGGCAAATTCCAGCAGAACCGCCGGCAAGCGGACATAGGATTTTTCCTAAAAAAATAGGCGATTCCTCGTCCCCGCCCCGCCTGACAATGAAAAAGCCCGGCCTAAGCCGGGCTGGTCGTCGCGGGACATCCGCGTCACTGCGCGATGTCGTTGATGTATTCGAACAGGGTCACCACTTTTTGCACACCGGAAGTCTCGCTGACCACCTTCGCCGCCGCCGCGCCTTCGGCCTGGGTCACCATGCCCAGCATGTAGACCACGCCGCGCTCGGTCACTACCTTGACGTTGTTGGGGTTGTAGCCTTTGCCGTCCAGCAGCCGGGTGCGCGCCTTGCTGGTCACCCAGGTATCGCTGCTGCGCTCGGAAAAGCCGGACGACGGCGCCACTACCGTGTAGTTGAACACACGGCGCACATTGGGGATGCCGCGCGCGGTCAGTTCCGCTTGCTGGCGCGCCTGCTCGCTGGGCACTTCGCCGGTCAGCAACACCGCGCGGTTGAAGCTGGTGGTGTTGACGTGGGCGGACGGCAACAGTTTGCCGATCTGGTCGGCGGCTTTCAGTTCGATGCCCTGATCGTCCACATAGGCGCCGCTAGTGCGACGGTCGGTGGCCACCAGCGCGCCGCCGGCGGCGCCCGCCGCCACAACACCGAAACAACCGCTCAAGGCGCTGCTGAAACCAGCAGCCAGCAATACCGCGAATACGCGACGCTTCATCATTCACCTCCCAACAGCATGTAATCAATGGTGTCGCACAAGGCGTGGACCACCAGGGTGTGCACTTCCTGAATCCGGCAACGGCGCAACGCCGGCACAATCAACTGAATGTCTTCCGGCGACAGGATCTCGGCCACCTTGCCGCCATCCATGCCGGTCAAGGCGATCACGCTCATGCCGCGCTCGTGCGCCGCGTAGATGGCCTCGATCACATTGGCGGAATTGCCGGACGCCGAAATCGCCAGCAGCAAATCATTGGTATGTCCCAGCGCGCGCACTTGCTTGGAAAACACCATGTCGAAATCGTAATCGTTGCCGATAGCGGTCAAGGCGGAACTGTCCGTGGCCAGCGAAATCGCCGCCAATCCCGGCCGCTCCTTCTCGAAGCGCCCCACCATTTCCGCGGCGAAGTTTTGCGCGTCCGCCGCCGAACCGCCATTGCCGCAGGCCAGAATCTTGCCTTCGTTCATCAGGCAAGCCACCATCTGTTCCGCCGCCGCGGCTATCGCCGGCGACAACAACTCCATCGCCTCTTGCTTGACGGCGATGCTTTCCAGGAAATGCCCGCTGACGCGGTCAATCAAATCCATGGGACATCCTTATCTTTTAGGGCCTATCGGCCCATAGCACTACATGAAAATATTCTGCAGCCATTGCGGCTCCGCCTCGCCCACGGTCAACACCGCGTCAAAACGGCATGGCGCGTCTATTCCCTTTTGGGACAGATAGACCTCGGCGGCCAGCATGAGTTTCCTTTGCTTGGCCGCGCCTATGCTGGCGGCCGCGCCGCCAAAGGCCGCGCTGGCGCGATGACGCACTTCGATGAACACCCAGTAGCGCCCATCGCGCATGATCAGATCGATTTCGCCGCCGCGACAGGACCAGTTGCGCTCCACCAGCGTCAGGCCCCGTTTCAGCAGCCAGGCCAGCGCCCTATCCTCGGCAAGCCGGCCCTGAAGATTCACTACGGTTGCTCCACGCTTAGCACCGCCATCGGCAACTGGCGCTCGAACAGACGGTCGCGCCCCAGCCTCAGGTCGCCGGTGACGCCGTCCAGCCTCAGCCCCGCCGGCTGCCTGGCGCCCGCCAGCAGCACCGCCAGCCGCCAGGCGTCCACGCCCAGGGCATACAAACGCTCAGTCTGCATCGTCAACGCCGTCGCCGGCCGCGGATAGCGTTTCACCGCCGGGTGCTCCGGCATCAGGAACCAGGGCATGTCTATCACCCTCACTCCGGCCAACGCCGCCACGCTGCCGCGGCCGTTGAGCTGTGAGGTGCCGTACACCGGCAGTTCCGGCGCCAGCGCGGCCTTGACGATGCCGGCCTCCTGGGCGTCCAGCGCCATGAACACCGCGTCCGCGCCGGCCGCCGCCTGCAGTATCGCCGGCAGACTGTCCTGCTTGGCTTCCAAGGTCATGGGCGACTTGCCGCGGCTCAAAGCTCTCCACTCGTCGATGAAAGCCTGGCGCAACCGCTGGGACAGGTTGTCCGCGCCGAACAACAGCAAGGGGTTGGCCCTGCCGTCCGCATACATCAGACGCGCTACTTGGCGCGCCTCGCCTTCGACGATCAGCGACAAGGAGAACAGTTTGGGGTTGGCCGGCACTTCACGACCTATCGAGTTCAAGGCCAGCGTAGGCACCGACACCAGCGGCGCCACCGCGGCGATGGCGCCGCGCGACAGCGGGCCTATCACCACATTGACCCCGCCAGCCAGCGCCTGACGGTAGCTGGCCACCGCGGTGTCCTCGGACGCGTCTATGGGCACCAGCTCGGCGTTCTGATCCACGCTCGCCGCCGCCTCCACTCCGCTGCGCACCACCGCGGCGGCTTCGCCCAAAGTGGCTGAGCCGGTGGGCAGCAGCAGGCCGACGCGCAGGCGGCCGTTGGCCGGCTGCGGTTTCGTCGCCGTCGCGCTGGCATCGCGCGGCGCGACCTTCGGAACAAGCGGCTTCGGCGCCGGCTGGCCCAGCAACTTGAGCGGCGCGGTGTTGCTTTGGATGATATAGTCCGGGGTTTGCGCCATTGTCGGCGTCAACCAAGTCATCAAGACGCCAACCAACAGCGGAGTCAGTCTTTGCATACTTCGTTCGCTCATCTGCTTGAATCAGCCAGGGAAAGTTTCTGTCGCGGCACATTATATGTGGTGGCCACGCCCATTGGAAATCTGGCGGACATCAGCGCCCGCGCCTTGGCGGCTTTCAGCGCCGCCGACGTGGTCTGCGCCGAGGACACGCGCGTCACCGGACAACTGCTGTCCGCCTACGGCATCCACGCTAAACGCCTGGTCAGCCTGCGCGAGCACAATGAGCGGGGCATGGCCGAACAAGTGGTGCGCTGGCTGTCCGAAGACCAAATCGTGGTGCAGGTGTCGGATGCCGGCACGCCGGCGGTGTCGGATCCCGGCGCGCGGCTGGCGGAAGCGGTGCGCGCCGCCGGCTTGCCGGTGCGGCCGGTGCCCGGCTCCAGCGCGGTGATCGCCGCCTTGTCCGCCAGCGGGTTGACCGCGCCGTCCTTCCTGTTTCACGGTTTCTTGCCACCCAAGAGCGGCGAGCGCCGCAAAACGCTGCGCCAATGGCAGTCCGCGCCGCATCTGACCGTGTGCTATGAAGCGCCTCACCGCATCGTCGACGCCCTGCGAGACATCGTGGCGGAGCTGGGTGCGGAACGCCGCGTACTGCTGGCGCGCGAGCTGACCAAAACCTTCGAGACCTTCCGCAATCTCCCCGCCCAGGAAATGTTGGAGTGGGTGGAGTCCGATTCCAACCAGCAGCGCGGCGAGATTGTATTGATCCTGGACGCAGCCCCGGCGCGCGACGAAACCGATGACGCCGTGCCGGAAGAAACCGTGCGCGTGCTCAAGCTGCTGGCGGCGGAATTGCCCACCAAACAGGCCGCCTCCCTGGCCGCGCAGATCTGCGACGGCAACCGCAAACAGCTCTATGACCTTGCGCTCAAACTGAAGCAGGATTGAGCCGTCGCCCAGCGCCTGGGAAAAAAGGATTTACAAAGCGATTTGCTATCGCTATCATTCGTGTTCTCGGAATGCCGAAGACGCCCGGATGGCGAAATTGGTAGACGCAGGGGATTCAAAATCCCCCGCCGCAAGGTGTGTCGGTTCGAGTCCGACTCTGGGCACCAGCGATTTGGCAAGCCGAAACCCCAAAAACCCCGCACAGCGCAAGCTATGCGGGTTTTTTGTTGTCTTCTCTACTTAGCGCGGACTGAGACGAGACAAGACGAAACCCGCTGAGCAAGCGGAATGCGCCGATCGCGCATGAGCATTTCCAATGCGGGTTTCAACACCACAAGCCAACATGTGGCGGATCGTCAGCAGCTTCTTATTCGGGCAGCCGCACCGCCGACAATTTCCAGCCGAACCAGCCATCGCGCTTGAAAATCAAGCCCAAGGACTGTTCGGGTTTCTCCTTCTGTTTCACCGTCACCACGAAGCGGTCAATGTCTTCATAGCCCATGGCCGTGTCCACGCCGGCGCGCCGATCTTCCGATGCGCCGCCGCCGGTCGCCGGCTCATCGGCGCCGCCTTGCGGCAGACCCGGCTTGGGCTTGATCCCCCGCATCATCAAGGCCAGGCTTTCCGGCGTCACCATGGCGTCCACCACCGGGGCGATCACCGCGTCGGCAATGGCCGCGCCCATCGCCGCCAAAGGATTCTTGTCCTTGGACTGGTTCAACTCCAGCACCGACTTGGGCGCAACCGCCTCTTTCAGACTATTGCGCAAGGCGGGGTAGTCCACATAACCGGACAACTTGGCCGCGTCGCGCGCGTCCAGCGCCTGCTGCATCCCGCGCACCGTCAGATACGGCGTCGCGTAGAACCACGCCCCCAAGGCCAACACCGCCGCGCCCAGCGCCAGCTTCACTTTGATGCTCATGCTTATCCCCCTGAATCGAGCGGCCGCGTCCATACGGCTCATAAAGTCTACAGACCGCCGGCCGGCGCGCAGATTCCCGCCGGCCACGGCAAAAAACGCGCGGCCGGTTTCCCTGAGCCTGTTCAAAGCCACGCGAGCAAGAGCGAGACTAGACGAAAACGAGCGAAAAAGCGGTGTGTACGTGGTACATGAGCATTTTGAGCTTGTACTCACCGTGCAACCCTCCACGAAGCGCAGCAGGCTTTGAGCAGGCTCTCAGAAGCGCGCCTCCATCCCCATCCGTATGGTCCGCCCCGGGATCGGCATGCTGATCACGGAGCCGGGATCCACCGCATAGCGGTTGGTCAGGTTATCCACATTGAAATTCACGTTGACTTGCTTGTTCAGGCGGTACTCGATGAACAGGTCCACCAAGCGTTCGGACCCCAGTTCCAACACCGGTTGCGCGCCAGTGCCCTTGAGCCAGTCCGCCGGATTGGTCTTGCCCGAATGGTAGCGCCAGCGTCCGCCCACGGTCAGATCGCCGTTCAACAAATGCTTGCCGGCGGAAATCACGTATACGCTCTTGGGCGGGATGCGGGTCGGGATCAGACTCCAGGCGAAGCCGTTCGGATTGCACACCGCGGCGTCGCGCCGGGTCGCCTGGTTCACCGAACACACTTCCGGCTCCAGGTAGTGAGTGGCGGCGGCTTCCACGAAGAAGGACGGGCTATGGTAGTCCAAGCCGAATTCATAGCCGCGCAACTCCACCTTGTCGTAGTTGAGGAAGGTCAGATTGCCCTGCCACGACGGCATGCCCGGCGTCCTGTCCAGCCAGGCGCTGGAAATATAGTCCGCTACCTTGTTGTCGAAATAGGCGGCCTTGAAGCCGATGCGCTCCTGATCGCGGAACACGTTCTGGAAACTCGCCTTAAGGCCCAGTTCCAGGTTCAGCGAACGCTCCGGCCGCAAGGGGTTGTAAGGGTTGTAGCTGAAGACCTCGGACGAGGTGGTTGTTTCGTACAGGCTGGGGGTGCGGTAGGCGCGGCCGCCTTTGGCGTAAACATCCAGCCACTTGGCCAGATGAACATCCACCTGGCCAGTCAGGTCCAGCTTGGGCGCGTAATCCGCTTCCAGATTGGTCGAATAGTCGCGTGTGGTCGAACCATGCAGATTCGTGCCCAGAGAGAAGCTGGCCCAGCGATAGGACAGGACGGCGTTGGCGAACAGGCTGCGCTCATTGCGCACCCCGTTGCGCGACGCTTCCAGCGTCCTCGGCTGCTCGGTGTAGCGGCTGGTGGGCTGGGTGCGCTCCTGCTGGAAGGCCAGGCCGTAGCTCAAGCTCAAGGGCAGGACATCCAGTTCCGATCGGTTGAGCACATTGAAACCGTGACGCTTGTTGTTGTAGGCATGCATGTACTGATCGCCGTAGGAGGCGCCGGGGCGGCCGGCCCATAGGCCGTTGTGCTGATCCAGATCCGCCTCGGTGGCCCACAGGCCCAAGTTCAGGTCGATCAGCTTGTTGTCGCTGGGCGTATAGCTGTAGTTGGCGCTATAGGCATGCACGACGGCGCTGCCCAGCGCCCATTGCGGCATCGACTCCACGCCTGGCGGCAGCTCTTGGAAATTCTTGTCGTTGGAATTCTTGTACCAGTAAGCGGCCAGCAGTTCGCCGGCTTGCTGACGGTGGCGGCGGAAGATCAACTTCAAGCGCTGCGCGTCGTCCAGCGCGAAGCCCAGCTTGGCCAACAGAGAGTCGCTCTCGTAACTGGTGTTCACCACTTCCTGACCGCGCGACACCACCGCTTCCGGGTAGCCCTCATAGCCATGGACACCGGCGAAGTAATTGCCGGTGCGCCGCTTGCTGTAAGCCAGCAGAGCGTCGAGGCCAGGCTGCCGATAAGCCAACGCCAGCGTGGCCGAACCGTTGTTGAACACTCGCGGGCTGAGGCCGTTGTTCAATTGGTAATACACTTGGTCGCGCTCGTCTCCCGGCACTGCGGGCATCTTGTTATTGTTGTACAGGCTGCCTTTCAACAGTACGCCGAAATCCTTGCCCGGACGCAGTACATCCTCAACGCCCAGGGTACGTATCTGCACCAGGCCGCCAATCGCGCCGCTGGAAAAGGCGCCGTTGCTGGCCCCCTCCTCCACGCTGACCTTGCTGATCAAGTCCGAATCGATATAGGTACGGTCGCTGGTGCCCTGGTAGCCGCGGGCGGTATGGGTGGATTGCAGGCTGCCGTCTATCAATACCGGCACCCGCCCTTCGCCCTGCAGGCCGCGGATGCCCAGGTCGATGGCGCCGGCTTCGTTGCGGATATTGTTGACCTGCACGCTGGGCAGGGCGGAAAAGATGTCGGCGTTGCCCGTGCCGCGCGCGCGGCGCAATTGCGCCGCATCCAGCTCCTCGCCATGCAAAAGCGCGCGTTTGCGCTCGGCGCTGACGTGAACGGTTTCCAGTTGCGGCGCGGGCTCGGCGGCCAGCAGGGTTTGCGGGTAAGCCGCCGACAGCAATAGGCAGGCGGAAAGACTCCGGTATTTCATGATATGGGTGGGGTACTTGGGATAGGAGCGCCGAAGTTAATGCTAATGATTATCATTAACAACGTGATTATTCACACTCCACCCCACGCGACACCCATACTCGCCGCGGAATGACCTCCGCCGCTACTTGCCGTCCAACGGCACCTCCCAGCGCCGATCCTTGAGCGTGCGCATCACGATGTAGGAACAGATATCGCGCATGCCGGGAATGCGGTTCAGCCGCTCCACAATGAAACCGCTAAAGGCCGCCAGATTGCGACAACGGACGTGCAGTACATAGTTGCTGGGACCGGCGACGATGTAAGCGGCGGCGATTTCCTCGAACTGCTGGATGCGGTTCATGAAATCTTCGTGCCAATCCTCGCGCGCCCGGTCCAAGGTCACGTGCACGATGGCCTCCAGCTCGTAGCCGAGCAGGGCCGGGTCCAACTGCGCGTGATAACCGCGTATCAGGCCCTGGCTTTCCAGCGTGCGCACTCGCCGCAGGCAGGCGGACGGAGACAGGGCCACCTGATCGGCCAGGTCCTGATTGCTGAGCCTAGCGTTGTGCTGCAATGCGGAAAGAATCCGGCAATCTATCGCATCAAGCTGCATTTGCAATTTCCCATCGTTATCTATCCGTTTCGCTGCAGTTCCTGCGAAAAGCATGCCATCAGCAAGAGCAACTTGCAATTTCTGGCGGAAGCCTTGGTGATAGCATGATTCCAAGCTTTTCGCCTCTCTGGAGCCGCTCCATGTTGCTTGACATCAGCCCCCCGCTGCGCGCCGGCCTGCCGGTCTGGCCCGGCGACACCGCTTTCGACGCCAGCCCGGCCTGGCAGCTGGACGCCCACTGTCCGGTCAACGTGGCGCGACTGACCCTGTCTCCGCACAGCGGCGCGCACGCCGATGCGCCGGCCCACTTCCTGGCCGCCGGCCAAGGCATCGGCCAAGTCGCGTTGGACGCCTACTTGGGGCCCTGCAGGGTGATTCACTGCCTGTCTCCCGGCCCTCTGATTCGGCTGGAGCAGATCCAATCCCGGCTCGCCATCCAAACCGGGCCGCTGCCGCCGCGCCTGTTGATCCGCAGCTATGCGCGCTACCCGCTGGAGTCCTGGGACGCGGACTTCCCCGGCGTGGAGGCCGCCGCCATAGATTGGCTGGGCGGCCAGGGCGTGCGCCTGATCGGCGTCGATACCGCCTCGCTGGACCCGATGGACAGCAAAACCATGGACGCCCATCACGCCACCGCGCGTCAACACATGGCCATCCTGGAACAATTGCTGTTGGACCACTCGCCGGAGGGCGATTACGAGCTGATCGCGCTGCCGCTGAAGTTGATGAACCTGGACGCCAGCCCGGTGCGCGCCGTGCTGCGACCCTTGTCCGTTTCCACCCCTCTCGTGTAGGACCCGCCATGAAACACACTCGCGAAGCTTGTCTCATCGCCGATCAGCAAGACCCGCTGGCCGGCTTCCGCCAACGGTTCGACCTTCCGGCCAACACCATCTATCTGGACGGCAACTCGCTGGGCGTGCTCCCCAAGGGCGCGCTGGAGCGCAGCCAGCAGGTGATCACCCGCGAATGGGGTCATGATCTGATTCGCAGCTGGAACACCGCCGGCTGGTTCGAAATGCCGACGCGCTTGGGCGACAAACTGGCGCCGCTACTGGGCGCCGGCCCCGGCGAAACCGTGATCACAGACACCACCTCGCTCAACCTGTTCAAGGCGCTGGCGGCGGCCTTGCGCATCCAGCGGCAAGCCCACCCGGAACGCAAGGTGATCCTGTCCGAGCGCGACAACTTCCCCACCGATCTCTACATGATCCAGGGCATGATCGAATTCCTGCAGCAGGGCTATGAACTGCGCCTGATCGACGAGGCGCTGCCGCTGGAACAGGCGCTGGACGACAAGGTGGCGGTGCTGCTGCTGTCCCACGTCAATTACCGCACCGGCTATCTCTACGATATGGCCGCGGTGACCCGCAGCGCTCATCAACGCGGCGCGCTGGCGATCTGGGACCTGGCCCACGCGGCCGGCGCCTTGCAAGTTGACCTGAAGGGCGCGGACGCCGACTTCGCCGTGGGCTGCACTTACAAATACCTGAACGGCGGCCCGGGCTCGCCGGCCTTCATCTGGGTGGCCCCGCGCCATCAAAACGCTTTCTGGCAACCCTTGTCCGGCTGGTGGGGCCATGCCAAACCCTTCGAGATGGCTGCCGACTACGCGCCGGCCCAGGGCATCCGCCGCTTCCTGTGCGGCACCCAGCCCATCGTGTCGCTGGCGTTGCTGGAGTGCGGCCTGGACGTGGCGCGAGAGGTGGACAGCCAGCAGCTGCGCGCCAAGTCCCTGGCCCTGACCGATCTGTTCATCGAGTTGGTGGAACAACGTTGCGGCGGGCATCCGCTGACCCTGATCACCCCTCGCGAGCACGCGCGCCGCGGCAGCCACGTCAGCTTCCGCCACCCGCAGGGCTTCGCGGTGATGCAGGCGCTGATCGCCAACGGCGTCATTGGCGACTACCGCGAGCCGGAAGTGCTGCGCTTCGGCGTCACCCCGCTTTACCTGAGCCATGCCGACATCTGGGACGCGGTGGAAATTCTGCGCGAGATCCTGGACAGCGGCAGTTGGGACCGCCCGGAGTTTCATCGCCGCGGCGAGGTAACCTGAACCCGGCACGGCGCGACGTCCCAAACCGTCGCGCCTCCCTAGAGCCGCCGCCCGCGATCTCACGCGGCCGGCGGCTCAACAGCGCAAGGGACGTTAGATCCCGCAAATAGCGCCATCTACAGAGGAGAAACATCATGAGCAGCTTCCAGGACATCAAAGACAGAGAACAAGGCTTGCAACGCCGGCTCACCGCCGGACAGATGAGCATGATCGCCATCGGCGGCGCCATCGGCACCGGCTTGTTCCTCGGCAGCAAGTTCGCCATCGGCTTCGCCGGACCCAGCGTGGTGCTCAGCTACGCCATCGGAGGCCTGATTACCTTGTTGCTGATGGGCTGTCTGGCGGAGATGACGGTGGCGCACGCCACCTCCGGCTCCTTCGGCGCCTACGCCGAGCACTACGTCAGCCCCTTGGCTGGTTTCCTGGTGCGCTACAGCTACTGGGCCTGCGTGGTGCTGGCGGTGGGGACCGAAATCACCGCCGTGGCCGAATACATGCGCTACTGGTTTCCAGACACCCCGCCCTGGATCTGGATTCTGCTGTTCTCCAGCGCGCTGATCGGCGTCAACGCCGCCAGCGTCAAGGCCTTCGGCACCGTGGAGTACTGGTTCTCCTCCATCAAGATCTTCGCCATCCTCGCCTTCATCCTGATGGGCTGCTACGTGGTGTGGGGCAGCGGCAACCCTGCTTACGGCGCGCACAACTTCAGCGCCGACGGCGGCTTTTTCCCCAACGGTGTCTGGGGGATGTGGGTGGCGGTGGTCATTTCCATCTTCAGCTATCTGAGCGTGGAAATGATCGCGGTGGCCGCTGGCGAGGCCGAAAATCCGGAGCAGGCGGTGCGCCAGGCTTTCCGCGCCACGATCGCGCGGCTCGTGGTGTTCTACCTGCTGTCGCTGAGCCTGATCATCGCCATCGTGCCCTGGGGCCGCATCGGCTCCGGCAACAGCCCCTTCGTCACCGTGATGCAGGTGCTTAATATCCCCTACGCAGCCGGCATCCTCAACTTCGTGGTGGTGGTGGCCGCTCTGTCGGCGATGAACAGCCAGCTCTACATCACCACCCGCATGATGTTCAGCCTGTCGCGCGCCGGCGACGCCCCTGTAGGGCTGGGCAAACTGAACCCGCGCGGCATTCCGGTCAACGCGCTTCTGCTGTCCACCAGCGGCATCGCGCTGGCGGCAGTGCTGTACGTGCTATTTCCGCAACAGGCGTTCACGCTGATGATTTCCTTGTCGATGTTCGGCGCCATGTTCACCTGGCTGATGATCTTCTACACGCATCTTCGCTTCCGCCGTCATCACGATCAGGCCGGCGGGCTGGATCTGCCATTCAAGATGCGCCTGTTTCCCTACAGCACGCTGACCGGGCTGGTGCTGATGCTGGCGATCATGGTCACCACCGTCTTTACCGAGGTCTTCCGGCTGACCCTGGTCTTCGGCCTGCCCTTCCTGCTGTTGCTGGTCGTCCTCTATCACAAAGTGCGCAGGCCGCGGCTGACGCCCGCGGCGCAAACGAATTAAGCCCAGTGGTGCAATCGCCAGGCCGGGTCCGCCCGGCCTGAGCCTGTTCAAAGGATTCCGCTTATGAGCGGAACAAGGCGAAAACAGCCGGGAAAGCGGAATGTACCCGTGGTATATGAGCATTTCGAAACCCTTTGCAATACCGTACCGCCGCAGCGCGTCAGACTTTGAACAGGTTCTGACACCGCTATCGGATTCGGCATAGAATGTTCGACTCGATACCCAATCCGGATAGCCCGCCTCCGCCATGTCACGCCCGTCCGATCTCGCCCCCGGCGCCAGCCTGCCCGCGCTGCTGCGCGGCTTCGTCCTCCGCCATTGGCCCTACTACCTGCGCGCGGCGTTGATGCTGGCCGCCGTGGCGGTGCTCACCGTGCTGATTCCGCGCCAGATCGGCCAAATCGTCGACCTGCTGGCCAAGGGCGAGCTTGGCGGCTCGCAGCTGCTGCGCGAGTTGGGCTGGCTGCTGCTGTTCGGCGTGGTGATCTATTTGCTGCGCGCCGGCTGGCGACTGCAATTGTTCGCCGCCGCCTACCAGTTGGGCGTGGAGTTGCGCACCCGGCTGTATCAGCGGCTAAGCCGCCAGGGACCGGGCTTCTACCATCACCAACGCACCGGCGACCTGATGGCGCGCGCCACCAACGACATCGACGCGGTGGAAATGGCTGCCGGGGAAGCCATGCTGGCGGGCTTCGACGGCAGCCTGACCTTGGTAATGGTGCTGGCGATGATGACCTTGGGCATAGACTGGCGGCTGGCCGCCGCCGCGCTGCTGCCCTTCCCGCTCATGGCCTTCGCCTTCTGGCGCATCACCCGCCGCGTGCACCAGGCTTGGGCCGGCTCGCTGCAAAGCTTCAGCAGGCTCAACGACCACGTTCAAGAGACGCTGAGCGGGGTGCGCACGCTGCGCACCCTGGGCCTGGAAGAACGCAACAGCCGCGAACTGGCCGGCCTGGCCGCTTCCGCGGCCGACAACAGCCTGGAGGCGCAACGTTGGGAGGCGGCGTTCGAACCGGTGGTGGGGCTGACCCTGAGCACCGCGGCGGCGGCCACGCTAGGCGTGGGCGGCTATCTGGTCTGGCAACAACAACTGACCATAGGCGCGCTGACCAGCTTCAGCATGTATCTGGGCCAGTTGATCTGGCCGATGTTCGCCGCCGGCTGGGTGTTGTCGC
The DNA here is from genome assembly GCF_015291765.1 of Chromobacterium sp. Rain0013. NCBI lineage: Bacteria > Pseudomonadati > Pseudomonadota > Betaproteobacteria > Neisseriales > Chromobacteriaceae > Chromobacterium > Chromobacterium sp. Rain0013. Next base: position 1,034,391 of record NZ_CP031514.1, on the reverse strand, counting down.
TGCTGGAGCGCGGCCGCGCCGGCTGGAACCGGCTGGAGCCCGTGCTGAGCGCGCCCGAGTCCGTGGACGACAGCGGCTCCAACACGACGGAGCCGGCTGGCGAACTGCGCTGGCACAATCTCGACTTCACTTACCCGGGACAGGCGACGCCGGCGCTGCGCGCGATCGAATTGTGCCTGAGCCGTGGCCAGACCCTGGGCATCGTCGGCCCTACCGGCAGCGGAAAATCCACGCTGCTGCGCCTGCTGCTGCGCCAATATCCGCTGCCGGCCGGCAGCATCAGTTGGAACGGCGTGCCGCTGGAGGAATACAAGATGGACGCCTTGCGCGCGGCGATTAGCTGGGTGCCGCAGGAGTCCTTCCTGTTCTCCGCCTCGGTGGCCGACAATATCGCGCTGACGCGCCCGGACGCCTCCGAGCGCGACATCGAACGCGTAGCGCGGCTGGCGGCGGTTCACGACGATATCCTGCGTCTGGCTCAGGGCTACGCCACCCCGGTGGGCGAAAAAGGCGTGGCCTTATCCGGCGGCCAGCGCCAGCGCCTGGCCATCGCCCGCGCGCTGCTGGCCGACGCGCCGCTGCTGCTGCTGGACGACGCCTTGTCCGCGGTGGACACCCAGACTGAAACCCAGATCCTGCACCATCTGCGCGAAGCGCGCCGCGGCCGCAGCGTGATCATCGCCAGCCACCGGCTATCGGCGGTGGCCGACGCCGACCACATCATCGTGCTGCAGCACGGCGGCATCGCCGAAGCCGGCAGCCACGAGGCGCTGCTGCAACTGAACGGCTGGTACGCCAGCCAGTGGCGCTACCAACAACTGGAGGCCAGCCTGGATGAAATCTGATCAATCCGCGATCAATCGGCGCCGGGCGGTGGCCCTGCTGCGCCAATCCGCCGCTCCGGAAAACCGCCATGTGCTGTGGGGCACGCTGTGGCTGATCGCCGCCGCGCTGATGGAAGCGCTGTCGCCGCTGCTGGGCAAGGTATTCATCGACCGCTACCTTCTGCCGCGCGCGCCGCAGTGGCTGGAAATGGGCCTGCTGCTGCTCGCCTGTCTGATGGCCGGCTACGCCGCCTCCAGCCTGCGCTATCTGCAGCTGGTGCGCCTGTCCGGCGTGGCGATGCGCTCGGTGCAAAGACTGCGCGAGCAGGTTTACCGCCATGTGATCCGGCTGCCGATGGCTTTTTTCGACAAAGCGATCACCGGCCAACTGGTCAGCCGCGTCACCAACGACACCGAGTCGGTGAAGGCGTTGTACGTGCAGGTGCTGTTCGTGATGCTGGACAGCAGCATCGTCGTGATCGGCGTGATGGCGGCGATGGCCTGGCTGGATTGGCAGCTGATGCTGCTGGCGGCGATGCTCCTCCCGGCGATGCTGGCCATCGTCTGGCTGTATCAGCGCTGGAGCGCGCCGTCGGTGACGCGAGCCCGCGCGCTGCGCAGCGACATCAACGCTCAGATGGCGGAATCCATCTCCGGCATGAGCGTGCTGCAAGCCTCCAACGCCACCGGCCGCTTCGCCGAGCGTTTCGATCAGGCCAACCACAATTACTACCGGGCGCGGATCGCGGAACTGAGCGCCAACGCCTGGCTGCTGCGGCCGGCGCTGGACTTGCTGAAAGTGCTGCTGCTGGCCGGGGTGATCTACAGCTTCAGCCAACGGCCGCTGGGCGCGCTGCAGATAGGCGTGCTCTACGCCTTCATCAGCTATATCGGCCGCATGGTGGACCCGCTGATCCAGATCACCATGCAGTTCAGCCAGCTGCAGCAAGCGGTGGTGGCGGCGGCGCGGGTGGACGCGCTGCTGCAGGAGCCGGCCGCAACGGCCGGCCAAGGCGGGGGCCGCATTGGCCGGGGCGCCGTCAGCTTCCGCCAGGTGAGTTTCGGCTACCAGCCCGAACGGCCGGTGCTGCTTGATCTTTCGCTGGAGATTCCGGCCGGCGGCTTCATCGGCATCGTCGGCCACACCGGCAGCGGCAAGTCCACGCTGTTGTCGCTGCTGCTGCGCTTCTACGCGCCGCAAAGCGGCGAGATCCTGATAGACGACCAAGCGCTGGCCACTTTCGACGACACGGCCTTCCGCGACGGCGTCGGCCTGGTGCCGCAGGAGCCCTTCCTGCTGGCCGCCAGCGCGCGCGACAACATCGCCATGGGCCGGCCGCTGTCCCAGCAGCAAATCGAGGACGCCGCGCGCGCCGCCGGGGTGCATGACTTGATCCTGGCCTTGGAACAGGGCTACGACACCGATATGGGCGAAAGCGGCTCGCGGCTGTCCAGCGGACAGAAGCAGTTGATCGCCATCGCCCGCGCGCTGGCGGGCCGGCCGCGCATCCTGCTGCTGGACGAGGCCACCTCGCATATCGACAGCGAAACCGAGCAGCTGGTGCAAAGAGCGCTGGAACGACTTCGCGGCCAGATCACGCTGATCTCCATCGCCCACCGGCTGTCCACCATACGCGACGCCGACCGCATCATCGTGCTCAACCACGGCCAGATCGCCGAAACCGGAAGCCACGAGGAATTGATGACCGTGGGCGGCATCTACCAACGGCTATACTTGCTGCAGCAATTGCAGCCGGAAGCCGGCTGAACCAGCGACGACTCCGCCATGCACCGTTTTCTCTCCCCGCCCGCGTCCGACGCGCTGATCGACACCCACTGCCATCTGGACGCGCCGGAGCTGGCCCCGATGCTGTCCGCCGTGCTGGAACGCGCGCGCGCCGCCGGCGTGGGCCAGATCCTGGTGCCCGCGGTGCGCGCCGACACCTTCGCCGCCGCCGCCGCCCTGCGCCGCGACCACGGTTGCTGGATAGGCTTCGGCCTGCATCCCATCTACCTGGAACGGCATCTGGACGAGCATCTGGGAGAGCTGGAGCGCGCGCTGCGCGAACAGCGACCGGAAGCGGTGGGGGAAATCGGTCTGGATTTCTATCTGCCGGAACTGGACCCGGCGCGGCAGGAAGCCTTGTTCGTCGAACAGCTGAAGCTGGCGCGCAAATACGCGCTGCCCGTGGTGCTGCATGTGCGCCGCTCGGTGGACCGCGTGCTCAAACATCTGCGCGAGCAGCGCGTCGAGCTAGGCATCGCCCACGCTTTCAACGGCAGCCCGCAACAGGCGGAAGCGATGCTGCGCCAGGGCATGAAGCTGGGGTTCGGCGGCGCGATGACCTACTCCGGCTCGCAGCGCATCCGCCGGCTGGCGGCCACCTTGCCGCTGTCGGGCCTGGTGCTGGAGACCGATGCGCCGGACATCCGCCCCGAGTTCGCCCAGGGCCGGCCCAACGAGCCGGCCCATCTGGCCGCCTTCAGCGCCTTGCTGGCCGAACTGCGCGGGCTGCCGGAACCGGAACTGCGCCAGGCCCTGCGCCGCAACAGCCTGGACGCTTTGGGCATCGCCGGCTGAGATGAAGCCTCTTCCTCAGCACTTGTTCAAAGTCTGCTGCGCTTCGGCGATACGGCGTTGAAAACCAGCCCAAAATACTCATGTACCACGTGCACATTCCGCTTTATTCACTGGTTTTCGCCTTGTCCCCTCTTGCTCGCGAGACTTTGAACAGGCTCTCAGGTGCGAAAACGCCTGAGATTGGAGTCCAAATCCACCGACAACTGCTGCAACTCCTGCGATAGCCGACTGGCCTGACCGGAGGCTTTGGCGGTGCTTTCGTTCATCTGCGCCATCTGCTCTACATTGCCCGCCACCAGTTGACTGGCGTGGCTCTGCTCCTTGATCGCGTTGGCGATGTCGGAGATGCGCTCCACCGAATGCTGCGACAGCTGATGAATTTCACGCAACGATTCGGCCACGCTGGAGGTGCTGCTGACGCCGCTCTCGATGCGGGCATTCGCCTGCTGCATGCTCTGGTAAGCACGCTGAGTATCGGTCTGCACGCCCTCGATATGGGTGGATATTTCCGTCGTGGCCTGGCTGGTGCGTTCGGCCAGCTTGCGCACTTCATCGGCCACCACGGCGAAGCCGCGGCCCATCTCGCCGGCGCGCGCGGCCTCGATCGCCGCGTTCAAGGCCAAGAGATTGGTTTGATCGGCGATGTCGCGGATCACCCGCACAATGTCGCCGATATCGCTGGAGCGCTGATTCAATTGGTCCATCACGGTGGAAGTTTCCGTAATGCCGCTGGCGATCCGCTGAATCTCGCTGGCGGCTTTCTCCGCCAGGCCGTTGCCTCTATCCGCCTGCGCCATGGTCTGGCGCGCCTGATCTTCCACATCACGGGTGTTGTCCGCCACCAGATTGATGCTGACCGACATCTGCTCAATCGCCGCCGCGCCGCTGGCGGCGGACTCCGCCTGATTGGCCGCGGCCCCGGACACCTGGGAACTGACGTCGGCCATTTGTCCGGAAGCGTTGGCCAATTGGGTGGCGTGCCCCTGCGCTTCCTGCACCAAGCGGCGCACCGTGCCGACCAAAGAAGCCAGCGACTCCCCGACACTGCCCAGCTCGTTACGGCCAAAGTCCGGCAGCTTCAAGTTCAGATCGCAGGTTTGCGCCAACTGCTGCGCGGAGTCCCGCATCTGCAGCAAGGGCACGCGGATGGAGCGGATGATGTACCAAGACACCACCAGGCTAGCCAGCAGGCCGATTGCCACCGTGGCCAGCAACTGGCTACGCACCGCGTCCGCGGAGGCGTCGATCTGGCTGCGCAGCTGCGCCACTGCGTCGGAACCGCCCTTGGCCAGCTTGGCCGAGACCTCTTCCATCTGGTGAATACTGCTCTTGTACTGGCCAAACGCCTTGTTGGCGTCGCTGGTGCCGGCAAGCTCCTGCTTGTCCACCTTCGCCGCCACTGCCTTGAAACCGTCCGCATAGCTGTTGAGCAGCCCGTCCAGCGCCGTTAGTTGCTGAGTGGCGTCGCCGTTCAGCGGGTGCGTGCCGGCGTTCTTGATCGCCGCATGCGCGCTCTCTATTGTTTTATTCCATTTCTCGCTGTACTCGGCGCGCTTGGCCGCGTCACCCATATTGATGAAATAGTCTTTCTCGAAGCGCCGCAGATTGCCCATGTGCTGCTGCAAACCCACCACGTCGCGGTAAAAGGCCAACTCATGGGTGCTGACATCCTCCACCCGGCTGGAAATACTCCCCAGGCCGATGAAAGCCAGCAAGCTGGTCACCGCCAGCGCCACCAACAACAAGGCGAAACCCAGGGTAATCCGGGCCGCAATCGTCATATTCCGCATTTACACACTCCCCAACCAAACTGTATTTTTTGGATTTCCGCCGATCAAGCCCGCGGTTTCGCCGCGATTGTAAACCAAGCCGTTTGCGGTTTTACTCGCATGACTCCGGCAAGTTTCACAGTCTGCGTCCCGCATGAGCCGCGGGCACAAAAAAAGCCGCCAACATGAGCTGACGGCTTCCTTTTCGCTGCGCGCGGAGTCTACTGCGGTTGACGCGACAACTTGAAAGTTCTGGCAAAGCCCAATACACAGACGAAGAATAGTCCGCTCAAGAAGATTTCGCCCCATGCAAGTTGCTGCGACAGGCCGCGATCCGCCCAACCGCGCATCACGCCCTCGGTGAAATAGGCCAGGATGAACATGCTGGCCCATTGATAGGTATACAAGCGCCGTCCCAGGATGCCGCGCAGCGGCAGCAGCAGCACCGCCGCCTTAAGCGCCAGCAGCGAGCCGCCCGGACGCAGCGGCGCCAGCCACAGCTCCCAGGCCAGGCACAGCAGAATCAGCGCGATCAGCGACGCCGACGCGCCGTAATGCCAGGCGTTTCGATTCATGAACCATCCTCCAGCAATGGACACTCCTTCTTGCGGCCCAGGAATACCGCCATCAGAATGCCCGCTTCGTACAGCAACCACAGCGGCACCGCCAGCAGGGTTTGCGACAGCACGTCCGGCGGCGTGACAACGGCGGCCACCACGAAGGCGCCGACGATGACATAAGGCCGGCCCTGACGCAGTTTTTCCACCGACACCACGCCCATGCGCACCAGCAGGATCACCACCACCGGCACCTCGAAGGTGACGCCGAAGGCCATGAACATGCCCAGCACGAAGGACAGGTATTTATCGATGTCGGTCATCATGCTGACCCCGACCGGCGTTACCGCCGACATGAAGCCGAACACCACGGGGAACACCAGGAAATAGGCGAAAGCCATGCCGATAAGGAAGAGCAGCAGGCTGGCCACTACCAAGGGCAGCACCAACCGTTTCTCATGGTGGTAGAGCCCGGGCGCGACAAAGGCCCAGATCTGATACAGGGTATTGGGCAGCGAGATCAGGAAAGCCACCAGCATGGTCACCTTGACCGGTACGAAGAACGGCGCGGTGACATCGGTGGCGATCATGTTCGCCCCCGCAGGCAGCGCGTCCAGCAATGGTTTGGCCAACAGGTGGTAGATATCCCCGGACCAATGGAACAGGCCGAGAAACACCAACGCGATGCCGAGCAGCGCCCGCACCAGACGGGTGCGCAACTCAAGCAGATGCGCGAGCAAGGGTTGTTCATTCATGCGCGGGATTTCCAATGGATTCAGGAACGGCCGAAGCGGGAACCAGCCCCGCCCGGCCGGGTGCGGCCGGCCTCAGCGTAGCGATGGCGGCTCCACCGGCTGGGGCGGCGACGGCGGCAAGTCGTCGAACAGATCCAGTTGGTTCTCGTCCTTGACCGGCGCCGTCTCGGCCTGCGCCGCTGGCTCGACCGGAAGAGGCTCCAGCAGATCCGGCTGCAGGCCGCCGTGGATGACGTTGGCCGCCTCTTCCACCGGCGCGCGCGCCTCGTCCGCCAGCGCGCGCAGTTCGGCGCCGTTCTGCTCCATCGCCTCGCGCACGCCCCGAACTTCGGAATCGAGCTGGCCTTTGAACGACTGCGCGGCGTCCTCGATGTCCTGCCGCAATTCGTTCAGACCGGTCAAGTTGGCCTGCTGCTGGATATCGGCCTTCACCGTGGCCACAAAGCGCTGGGCGCGGCCCACCAACGCGCCCAAAGTGCGCGCCACCGTGGGCAGGCGCTCCGGCCCCAGCACCACCAGGGCCACCACGCCTATCAACAGGATTTCGCCAAAGCTGATTTCAAACACGCTTGAACCGCGCCTTATTTCTTGTCGGCGTCGCCGTCGATGATACGGCCGGTTTCGGCCGGCTTATCCTTGGCGGCCTTGTCGTTCTCGCCGTTCATGCCTTCCTTGAAGCCTTTAACGGCGCCGCCCAGATCTTCGCCGATATTACGCAGTTTCTTGGTGCCGAACACCAGCACCACGATCAGCAATACCACCAGCCAGTGCCAGATGCTGAAAGAACCCATGATTCACTTCCTTATCAAATCGAATGAATGCGCGGAGGCCGCCCGGCCGTCCGCTCCGGCCTGATCGGCCAATCAGTTTTTGTGGCCGAATACATGCACGTGCAGGTGAAACACTTCCTGCCCGCCGCCGCGGCCGGTGTTGATGCCGGTCTTGAAACCAGCCTCCAGACCCTGTTCGCGCGCCAATTTGGGCGCCAGCGTCAGCATCTTGCCCAGCACCGCCTCGTGCTCGGGACCGCAATGGGCCAGCGAGTCCACGTGTTGCTTGGGAATCAGCATGAAATGCACGGGAGCGATCGGACGAATGTCGTGGAAGGCCAGCACATCGTCGTCTTCGTAGATTTTATTGGCCGGAATCTGCCCGGCCACGATTTTGCAGAAGATGCAATCTGTCATTGTTGTCGGCTCTCGCTAAATCTTAAGGGGTGGGGGCGCGGGAGGCCTTTTCATCCAGGCCGGAAATACCCTCGCGCCGCTTCAACTCCATCAGCACGTCCTCGGGCCGCAGGCCATGATAGGTCAGCAACACCATGCTGTGGAACCACAGATCGGCCACCTCGCGCACCAAGTGCAGCTTGTCCTTGTCCTTGGAGGCCATCAGCGTCTCTGCCGCCTCCTCCGCCACTTTCTTCAAAATGGCGTCCTCGCCCTTGTGAAACAGGGACGCCACATAGGAAGACTGGGAACTGGCTTCGCGCCGCGCTTCCAGCGTGTCCGCGATGGTTTTCAGCACATCCTGGCTCATGTCGCTATTCCTTTACGCCGCAACCCCGGCAAGTATATGTCGTTCCGATGGCAAAACGATAACAATCGGCTTGCCGGCTGCCATTCTAACGGCCGGCCGCCGCGCGGCGTTGACCGCGCGCAAGTCAATCCTTGCGATAGATCGCATCCGGGTCCTTCAACACCGCGTCGACAACTACCCAATCCTGCCGCGCTGAGTCGAAACGTCGGTAGAAACAGCTTTCACGGCCAGTGTGGCAGGCAATGCCGCCAGCCTGCTCGATCTGCATCACCACCACGTCGCCGTCGCAATCCAGCCTCAGTTCCTTGACGGTTTGCAGATGGCCGGAGTTCTCGCCCTTCTTCCACAGCTTGCCGCGCGAGCGGCTCCAGTAATGAGCGACGCCGGTTTCCGCGGTCAAGGCCAGGCTGTCGCGATTCATCCATGCCACCATCAGCACCCGGCCGCTGGCGGCGTCCTGGGCGATGGCAGCAACCAGGCCCTTGTCGTCCCATTTGACTTCATCCAACCAATTCATGGCTCACCTTTGCGCCGCGCGCCTTGGCTATGAGTGGCGGCGCGGAAAATGATTCAGCGCGGCGTCCGCTTCGCTTCAAATTAAGACGCCGGCAAGTGGGTTTATGTTCTAAGAACCTGTTCATAGTCTGCTGCGCTTCGTGAAGCGTTGCGCGGTGAGTACAAGCTCAACATGCTCATGTACCCCTCGACCATTCCGCTTTTTCGCTGGTTTTCGCCTTGTCTCGCCCTAACTCGCGAGACTTTGAACAGGCTCTAAAGCCCTGCGCGCAAGCGCGAGACAGGGCGTTGACGCAAACAAGGCGGGAGCGTTTAGAGGCCGTGCCCGGCGGCAAGCGCAACGGGCATGGAACCGGCTATCACAGCCGCACCTCAATGCCGGCGTCCCGCATCGCCTGCTTGGCCTCCGCCACCGTGTGCTCGCCAAAATGGAAAATACTGGCGGCCAGCACCGCGTCGGCCTTGCCCAGCTTGACCCCGTCCACCAAGTGTTGCAGCGTGCCCACGCCGCCGGAGGCGATCACCGGGATATCCACCGCCTCCGACACCGCGCGCGTCAGCTCCAGATTAAAGCCGATCTTGGTGCCGTCGCGGTCCATGCTGGTCAGCAGGATTTCTCCCGCCCCTAGTTGCTGCATCTGACGCGCCCACGCCACCGCGTCGATGCCGGTGCGCGTGCGGCCGCCATGGGTGAACACCTCCCAGCGGTCGTTCTCCGGTGTCACCGCCTTGGCATCCACCGCCACCACCACGCACTGACTGCCGAAGCGGTCGGCCGCCTCGCTGACCAACTGCGGGCGGGTCACCGCCGCGGTGTTGATGCTGACCTTGTCCGCGCCGGCGCTGAGCAGGCGGCGGATGTCCGCCACCTCCCGCACCCCGCCGCCCACGGTCAAGGGAATGAACACCTGCTCCGCCACCGATTCAATCACGTGCAGGATGATGTCGCGCTGGTCCGAGCTAGCGGTGATGTCCAGAAAGGTCAACTCGTCCGCGCCCTGTTCGTTGTAGCGACGGGCGATTTCCACCGGGTCGCCGGCGTCGCGCAGGCCCAGGAAGTTGACGCCTTTGACGACGCGGCCGGCGGTCACGTCCAGACAGGGGATGATGCGTTTGGCAAGCATATGGGGTCCGGCAAACAGCCAAACGGCCCGGACAGTGAGTACGGGCCGGGAAGGCTTGATGAGTCGAGAAACAGGCTCTCAGAACCTGCTCATAGTCTGCTGCGCTTCAGCGGCACGGCGTTGAAAACGCCTGGTCTCGCTCTTGCTCGCGCGACTTTGAACAGCCTCTCAGTCCGACAATTCGTCGGCCAGCGTCTGCGCGGCGGCGAAATCAATGCCGCCTTCGTAGATGGCGCGACCAGTGATCGCGCCTTCGATGCCCTCGTCCTCCACCGCGCACAGCGCGCGGATGTCGTCGAGATTGCTCAGACCGCCGGAAGCGATTACCGGGATGGTCAACGCCTGCGCCAGCTTGACGGTGGCGTCGATGTTGACGCCGTTCATCATGCCGTCGCGGCCGATGTCGGTGTAGATCACCGAATTGACGCCGTAATCCTGGAAGCGCTTGGCCAGATCGACCACCTTGTGGTTGGTGATCTTGGCCCAGCCGTCTACCGCCACCATGCCGTCCTTGGCGTCCAGGCCGACGATGACCTGGCCCGGGAAGGCGTCGCAGGCATCATGCAGGAAGCCGGGGGTCTTGACCGCGGCTGTCCCTATGATCACGTAGGACAAGCCCATGTCCAGATACTTCTCTATGGTGTCCAGGTCGCGGATGCCTCCGCCCAACTGCACCGGCAATTCATCGCCGACCTCGCCCAGGATGTCGCGGATCACCGCCAGATTCTTGGGCTTGCCGGCGAAGGCGCCGTTGAGGTCGACCAGATGCAGGCGGCGAGCGCCCTGATCGCGCCAATGGGCGGCGACTTGCACGGGGTCGTCGGAGAAAACGGTGGCATCGTCCATCACGCCCTGTTTCAGGCGTACGCATTGACCGTCTTTCAGGTCTATCGCGGGTATGAGCAGCATGGTGCTAAATCAAACGTGAGTTAAACACTGCCATCCCAGGCCAGGAAGTTCTTCATCATCTGAAGACCGGCCCGGTGGCTCTTTTCGGTGTGGAACTGGCTTGCGAAGATGTTCCCACGACCGACAATACAGGAAAACCGCTCGGGATATTCACTTTCCGCCAGCGTCAGGCCCGCATCGGCCGGCGCAAAGTGGTAACTATGCACAAAATAGAAACGCTCGCCGTCGGCGATGCCGGCGAACAAGGGGTGGACTGTTTTCTGAAACACCTGGTTCCACCCCATGTGCGGCACTTTCAAACGCTCGCCCTCGGCGTCGCGCAGCCCGGGGGCAAAGCGCGCCACCTTGCCGGGAAACAGGCCCAGGCCTTGGGTCGGCCCCTCCTCGCTTTCCTCGAACAATAGCTGGGCGCCGACGCAGATGCCAAAAAACGGCTTGCTCTTGGTGCTTTCCCTTATCGCATCGGCCAAACCGTGTTGATTCAGTTCCCGCATGCAATCCGGCATCGCGCCCTGCCCGGGAAAGATCACCTTGTCCGCCCTGAGCACTGCCTCCGGCTCGCTGGTAAGAAAGATGTCCGCGCCGATGTCATTGACCGCCTGCGCCGACTTGAGCACCGAATGCAGGTTGCCCATGCCGTAATCTACTACTGCGACTTTCATCTTGCTACAAGCTCATGTTCGGGGTGTGGCAGAACTCCAGCGCAATGCCGCCTGGATCCTGGAAAAAGACGGCGTAGTAACCGTCGCTGTAATGCTCGTACTCGGCCGGCGCATCGGTAACCCGCGCGCCGATTCGCAGCAACAGCGCATGCAACGCGTCCACCGCCTGTCGGCTGGGCGCATTGAAGGCCAGATGCTGCAAGCCGACGCCATGGCGGACAAAGCCCGCATCCATGGTTTTGCTCTGCTGCAGGTAGATTTCGTAGTTGCCGGCGACATAGGCGCGCGCATCCGCGCTACTGCGCCCCCGCCAGCCCATCGCCGGCATCACCTGGTCATAGAACGTCAGCGCCGCCGCTAGGTCGGGCACCGACAAACACAGGTGGTTGAGGCCGGCGATGCCGGAGTCGACCCGGCTCATACGCTCAGCGTGCCCTTGGTGGACGGCGTCTGCCCCGCCATGCGCTCGTCCACCTCACAGGCCATGCGCAGAGCGCGACCAAACGCCTTGAAGATGGTCTCGGCCTGGTGATGGCTGTTGACGCCGCGCAGATTGTCTATGTGCAGCGTGACCATGCTGTGACTGACGAAGCCATGAAAGAATTCGGAAAACAGGTCGACGTCGAACTGGCCGATGCTGGCGCGGGTGTATTCGACGTTGTACACCAGGCCCGGCCGGCCGGACAGATCGATCACCACCCGGCTCAGCGCCTCGTCCAAGGGCACATAGGCGTGACCGTAGCGGCGGATGCCCTTCTTGTCGCCTATCGCCTTGGCGAAAGCCTGGCCCAGAGTGATGCCGATGTCTTCCACCGTGTGGTGGGCGTCAATGTGCAGATCGCCGTGGGCAACCACGTCCAGATCGATCAAGCCGTGGCGGACGATCTGGTCCATCATGTGGTCGAGAAAGGGCACGCCGGTTTCAAAGCGGCCGACCCCGGCGCCGTCCAGGTTCAGGCTGACGGTGATCTGGGTTTCCAGGGTATTGCGGGTAACGGTTGCGGTTCTCATGACTTAGGCGAAGTAAGCGTCCAGGGCTGCCAGCATAGCGTCGTTTTCCTGCGGCGTGCCCACGGTCAGCCGCAGGCATCGCTCCAGCAGCGGATGGCTGCCGTGCAGTTGCTTGATCAGGATGCCGCTGGCCTTGAAATGCTGGTACAAGGCCAGCGCGTCCGGCACCCGGATGGTGATGAAATTGGCTTCGGAAGGGAAGGCTTCCACGGCGGCGTAGCGCGCCAGCCCCGCCGACAGCCGGCCGCGTTCCTCGCACAGCTCCGCGGCCTGACGGTTGAACACCTCGATATGGCGCAGCGAGAAGCGCGCGGCGGCCTGGGTCAGCACATTGATGTTGTACGGAGGACGCACCTTGTCCAGCTCGCGGATCCAGGCGGCGGAGCCGGCGGCGTAGCCCAGCCGGATGCCGGCCAGGCCCAGCTTGGACAGCGTGCGCATCACGATCAGATTGTCGCGCAGGCCGGCCAGGTTCATGAAGCTGTCGCTGGCGAAAGCCTGGTAGGCTTCGTCCACCACCACCAGGCCGGGCGCGGCCTCGCAGATCGCCTCCACCTCGGCGCGGGCGAAGCGGGGACCCGTCGGATTATTGGGGTAAGACACGAACACCACCGCCGGCTGATGCTCGGCGATGGCCGCCAGCGTCGCCGGCAGATCCAGGCTGAAATCGGAGCGCAGCGGCACGCCGACGTAATCGAGGCCGGAGAACAACGCGTTCATCTTGTACATCACGAACGACGGCTCTAGCGCCAGCAACTTGGCGCCGGGGCGGGCCAATGCCTGAGCCACCAAAGTGATCAGCTCGTCTGAGCCGTTGCCCAGCAACACATCAGCCGGCTCGGGGATAGCAAACGCCTGCTTCAGTTGGGCTTTCAAGGTGCCGCCGGACGGATCCGGATAACGGTTGACCGCGACGTCGGCCAAGACCCGCGCCAGTTCTTGGCGAAGCTCGGCCGGCAAGGGCCACGGATTCTCCATGGCGTCCAGCTTGATGTAGCCGTCGGCGGAGGCTACCGGGTAGGCGCTGATGGCGGCGATCTCATCGCGCACCAATTGTCGGACGGACTTTTTCATGACATCGCAATCGGCCTCGCGGCCAACAAGAGCCCCGTGGACGGAGCCGTGTTATCGGAAACGGCGAAAAGCTATAGTAGCGTGTTCATTCGCTTTCAGCTACTCAACCCAGTCAGCCCGTTCCCGCAGCCGCGCCGGCAGCTGGACGTGGTCGCGCGCCATCCCTTCGCGGCTGAAAACATAACGGCCTTCCGAAGGCGTCACCGGGAACAAACTGGCCACCGACTGACCTTGGAACAGCACCTGTTCGGCCAACTTGGCCGCCTCTCGGCCTTGCTCGTAGCCGGACAGCACCAAGCCGCCCGCGGCTTTATCCTTGCCCACGGCGAAGTCCCAAAACGCAAATAGCGGCAGCTTGGCGTGAGCGGCGGTCCAACGCAGCGCTTCATCGCCGGGCACTACCCTGCCCCCGGCATCGCGCAGGGTGAAGTAGAGGCCCACCCAGATCGCCTGGTAACGGTCGGCTGCGCTCAGCACTCGCCGCTGCCACTCGGCGTAGGAGCCGGTCAAGAACAGGTCGACATGGATATTGGCCAACAACATGGTGTCTCGGCCGACGAAGGTCTCGTCGCGGATGATCCGCGAGGTCAGGTCGTCGTCGAACAACACCAGGGCGTTGCGCAAGCCTTTGACGGTTTTACCCAGTTCGAAGACGCTGCGCAGGATCAAGGGCCGCTCCAGCACGCCGCTGACGTTCGTCGCCGCGCCCGGGAAGTAATTGCGCGGATTGTTGTTGATGCCCAGATAAATCACCGGCACGCCTTGCTGAGCCAGCTTGCTGCCCACTCTCTGTAACGCGGCATCGTCGCCGACGATGACAAGATCCGGCTTTATTTTAGCCGCCATGGCCAGCGCCTCGTCGGCGCGCGCCTGATGCTGGGCCGGCGGCAGGCGCTTGGTGTCCATCGCGTAATAGCTCAATTGCGCGCGCTTGCCCAGACGCTCCTGCAGCGCGCGGCGGTAATCCCGATCCCAGGGGTAGTCGCTATGATAGCTCTCCACCACCAGCACTCGCGGCTGCGCCCAAGCCGCGGCGGACAAGAAAAAGGCCAGACAGAGTCCGGCCATGATGCGTAGCAGCCCAGCCATCGCCTTCTCCGGTTACTTATCCAGATTAAGCGATGACGCGGCATTTTGCTCTTGACGCTATGCGTCCAAGCGCAATTCCGCGGCGCGCGCGTGCGCGCTCAGCCCTTCGCCGTGAGCCAGCAGGCTGGCAACCTGGCCCAGCGCCCGCGCGCCGGCCTGGGACACCCGGATCAGGCTACTGCGCTTCTGGAAATCGTACACGCCCAGCGGGCTGGCGAAACGCGCGGTGCGGCTGGTGGGCAGCACGTGATTGGGGCCGGCGCAATAATCGCCCAGGCTTTCCGAGGTGAAGCGGCCCATGAAGATGGCGCCGGCGTGGCGAATCCGCGGCAACAATTCGTCCGGGTTGGCCACCGACAGTTCCAGATGCTCGGGCGCGATGTAGTTGGCGATTTCGCAGGCTTGCGCCAAGTCGCTGACCTGAATCAGCGCGCCGCGGTTGCCCAGGCTGGCCTCGATGATTGCGCGGCGCGACATCTGCGGCAGCAACCTGGCGACGCTGGCCTCGACTTGGGCAATGTATTCCGCCGACGGGCACAGCAGGATGGCCTGGGCGATTTCATCGTGCTCGGCCTGACTGAACAAGTCCATCGCCACCCAGTCCGGCGGAGTGTCGCCATCGCAGATCACCAGAATCTCGGACGGGCCGGCCACCATGTCGATGCCCACCACGCCGAATACCCGGCGCTTGGCCGCGGCGACGTAAGCATTGCCCGGGCCGGTGATCTTGTCGACCTGAGGCACGGTTTCGGTGCCGTAGGCCAGCGCGGCCACCGCCTGCGCGCCGCCACAGGTGAACACCTTGTCGACGCCGGCGATATAGGCTGCCGCCAACACCAGATCGTTGCGCTCGCCGTCCGGCGTCGGCACCACCATGATGATTTCGCCCACGCCGGCCACTTTGGCCGGCAGCGCGTTCATCAGCACCGAGCTGGGATAGGCGGCCTTGCCGCCCGGCACGTAGATGCCGACGCGGTCCAGCGGCGTCACTTGCTGCCCCAACAGGGTGCCGTCCTCGTCCTGGTAGCTCCAGGAATGCGCCAACTGCTTCTCATGATAGCGGCGCACCCGCTCCGCGGCGGTGCTGAGCGCGTGGCGCACTGGATCGCTCAGCCGCTGGAAGGCGGCCTCCAGTTGCTCTCGCGACAGCGTCAGATCGGCCATGGAGACGGCGCGCATGCGATCGAAGCGGTTGGTGTATTCGATCACCGCGGCGTCGCCCCGCGCTTTGACATCGTCGCAGATAGCGGCGACTGCGGCGTCGACGGCCGGATCTTGCGCGGTTTCAAAGGCCAGCAGCGCCTGCAGGCGGTCGGTGAAATCGGCTTGGGAAGAAGACAGTTTCAGCATGGAGCGGACCTCAGGCCGGCACGGCGCCGGCGAATGCGTCCAGCACCGGCTGGATCACGTCGTGTTTGAGTTTGAGCGCGGCCTGGTTGACCACCAGCCGCGAACTGATGTCGACGATGTGCTCGACCGCGATCAGATTATTGGCGCGCAACGTCCCGCCGGTGGAGACCAGGTCGACGATGGCGTCGGCCAAGCCGACCAGCGGCGCCAGCTCCATCGAGCCGTAGAGCTTGATGATGTCCACGTGCACGCCTTTGCGGGCGAAGTGCTCGCGCGCGATCTGCGGATACTTGGTGGCGATCTTCAGCCTCGCGCCACGACGCACCGCGGCCTCGTAATCGAAGCCGTTTTGTACCGCCACCATCATATTGCACTTGGCGATATTGAGATCCAGCGGCTGGTACAGGCCGGCGCCGCCGTGCTCGATCAGCACGTCGCGGCCGGCGATGCCCAGATCGGCCGCGCCGTACTGGACATAGGTCGGCACGTCGGACGCGCGCACGATCACCAGCCGCACCCCCGGATGGTTGGTGCCGATAATCAGTTTGCGCGAGGCTTCAGGGTCCTCCGCCGGCAAAATGCCAGCGGCGGCCAGCAAAGGCAGAGTTTCTTCAAAGATGCGCCCTTTGGACAGGGCAATAGTCAGCTTCATGATGTATTGCGGCAAGGATAACGAAATCGAAGTTAAGGCGGAGCGACCCGGGCTCAGCCCACCAGAGCGCGGCGTTCGCGCTCCAGCAGGCCGACATAGCGCTGGATCAACGTCTCCATCGCCGGCGTCAGCCCCAGATAGGAGCAGCCTATGCGCACGGCTTCGTTGCCGTTGCGCAATTTAGCGGCCAGCCGGTGGCGGACTTCCAACCCGATATGCAGCGCGCCCAGCGGTTTCAAATCCAGCGTGCAGCGCTGGTATTGCTGGCCGATGTCGAAGCCGGGCGTTCCCGGCTGCGGCAGCCACATGCTGACGCCGCCCAGGCTGACGTCGAACAAGGCCAGGTCGACGGGCTTGTGCGGATAATCGGCCACATGGCACATCACTGGGCTGGCCACCGGGGTCTGGATGCGGAAGAACTCGCGGCGCTGCAGCTTGATCACCTGCTCGGGCAGATCCGCCTGGAAGGCCGGCTGGCCCTCCCACTCGACTCGCCGCACCTGACCGGTGACAAATTGGGTCTTGACGCCCTCCGGCGAGCAGACAAAGACATTGCGCTCGCTGGCCAGTAAATGCTCATTGGTCTCCGGGTCCGCGCCCCAGTCGAACACCAGCGTGCCCGCCTTGTGGTCCACTTCCAGGAAGCGGGTCAGGATGAAGGTTTTACCCTTGTTGGAAAACACCGTCACCATGTGGCCGTTCTTGGCGATGCCGGCCAGGTGATGGGCGATCTCCACCGACGTGGACAGCGTGTATTTGGCGAGATCCAACGATGGCTGCGAGCCGGATGTTGCGCCAGCGTTATGGTCGTTGCTCACTTTGATCCGACTTTCATGTCTGCGTCAGTTTCCGATACGCCAAGTTTAGCGTAACAACTGTTCAATATCATGAGCCAAGCTCGCCGACGGCGTGCCGTAGGCCTCAAACACACGCAAACGGCCCTGTTTATCCAACAGATAGGAGCCGGCGCTGTGGTCCACGCTATAGCCGCCGCCCGGCTGGTTCACCCGCTGGGCGACAATCTTGTACTGATTCTTTATCTGCTCGACCTCGCCGACCGTGCCGGTCAGGCCAACGAAGCCGCGGTTGAAGTGCGGCACGTAACCGGCCAGCACCTGCGGCGTGTCGCGTTCGGGATCGATGCTGACGAACAGCACCTGCACCTGTCCGGCCTTATCGCCCAGTTGCTTTACCGCGGCCGCGTATTCCAGCATGGTGGTCGGGCAGACATCCGGGCAATGGGTGTAGCCGAAGAACAGCGCCACCACTTTGCCTTGGTATTGAGACAGGCTGCGGCGCTGGCCTTGATGGTCGGTCAAGGTGAAATCGCCGCCTATCGATGCTCCGGCGACATCGGTGCCTTTCAAATCCAGCTTGGGTTCATTCGGCGAGCACGCGGCCAGCCACAACGGCAGCAACAGCCAGCCGGCGAGTTTTATCAATTTGCGCATCAGGAAACGGGTATCAGCCAGTAGTGGTCTATCAGCAGGGCCGCGAACAGCCAGGTCAGATACCAGATCGACCAGGCAAAGGCGCGGCGGGCCAGAGCGTCAGCATACTGGCGATGCAAGCGCACGGCAAGGAAGAGCAAACGCGCGTCCAACGCCAGCGCCGCCAGCAGATAGAGCCAACCGGCCGCGCCCATCGCCACCGGCAGCAGGGTGATGGCCGACAACAGCAAGGCGTACAGCAAGATGGACAGCGTGGTGAAACGCTGGCCGTGAGTCACCGGCAGCATCGGCAGCCCGGCGCGGGCGTAATCGTCGCGGCGATACAAGGCCAACGCCCAGAAATGCGGCGGCGTCCAAGCGTAGATGATCAGGAACAACACTAAGGCGAACGCGTGCACCTCCCCGGTCATCGCCGCCCAGCCCAGCACCGGCGGCATCGCGCCGCTGGCGCCTCCGATCACGATGTTCTGCGGCGTATTGGGCTTGAGCAGCAAGGTGTAGACGATGGCGTAGCCAACGAAAGTGGCCAGCGTCAGCCAGGCGGTCAAGGCGTTGACCAGGCCGGCAAGCAAGGCCATGCCGATACCGCCGGCGGTCAGAGCGATGACCAGGGTCTCGCCCGCGCCGGCCTCGCCGCGCGCGGTGGCGCGCCAGGCGGTGCGACGCATATTGGCGTCCACCGTGCGCTCCACCAGACAGTTGATCATCGCCGCCGCGCCGGCCACCAGGGCGATGCCGGCGGTGGCCGGCAGCAAACGCGCCGGATCCGGCCAGCCCGGCCCCGCCAGGAACATGCCGATCACCGCGCAGAACACGATCAGCCCCACTACCCGGGGTTTGGCCAATTGCATCAAGGCGACCGCGTGCTGGCGCGCCTGCTGAAGCTCCGCTGCGTTCATGTTTTCCCCCTTCAGGATGCGGCGCTCAAACCCACTCGCGATGATTTTTCGAAAGACCCGGCAATGGCCCGGCCGCGGCCCGAGGCTGAACAGCTCGCGCCGGGCGCAAGCGCAGCGCCAACAAGCTGGACGCCAGCAGCAAACTAGCAGCGCCGGCATTGTGCGACACCGCCGCCGGCAAGGGCAGCGCCAGCAGCACATTGGCGACGCCCAGGGCTAGCTGGCAGCCCAGCAGCGCCAGCAAACAAGCCAGATGGCCCCGCAGCGCCGGCAGCCTCCAACCGGCGCGCGCCGTCGCCAGGCACAAGACGGCCACCAACGCGGCCCCGAGCCGGTGCAGCCAATGCACCGCCACCAAGTTGCCCACCGCCAACGGGCTGCCGTCCGGCGCCTCGCCCAATGCCCGGAACAGATGAAAAGCGTGCTCAAAGCGCATCTGCGGCCACCATTCGCCATTGCAGGCGGGGAAGCCCTGACAGGCCAGAGCGGCGTAGTTGGTGGACACCCAGCCGCCTAGCGCCACTTGCAGGACCACAGCCAGCACCAAGCCGCGCGCCAGCCAGTTAAGCGCCGCCGGCGCCTCCACCGGCCGCAGCCGCGGGGACAAGGCCAGCCAGGCCAACAGCAGCAGCACCGACATGCCGCCAAGCAGATGAAGGGTGACGATGGCCGGCTTGAGCAGCAGGGTCACCGTCCACATGCCCAACAGGCCCTGGGCCGCCACCACCGTCAGCAATGCGCCGGCCGCGCGGCGATGCCGCCGCGCACGCCAGGCTTGCCAGGCAACGGCGACAATCAAGGCCCCAAGCGCGCCGGCCAGATAGCGATGGCTCATTTCCTTCCAGGCTTTGCCCAGACTGACCGGCCCGTCCGGGCTCTGGGCATGTTGCCGCTGGATGCTCTCCGCCGCGTGGTGCGGGGATATCTGGCCGTAACAACCCGGCCAATCCGGACAGCCGAGCCCGGCGTCAGACAGGCGCACATAGGCGCCGAAAGGCACGACCACGCATGCCAGGATGAATGCCAGCCAGATCAGTCGCCTCATGCTGCGCTCCCCTTGTCGAGCGGCCAACAAACTGCGAAAGCCGCGGGCCGTGGCGGCCAGCGGCCAAATGGACTCAACCTATGCCGTTATTGGTTTTCAGCACGCGGCCTATTTCCTGGATCACTTTCTTGGGGTCAGCGGCGTCGGGATAAAACAGCACCTGGTTGCCCAGCGGGTCCACGAGGTAGTAGCCGCCGTCGTCAACGCCGGCCTGCGCGGACTGCACGATGTGAGTGGCGTCCACCTCCTCATGCGCGGCCTCCTCTTGCCAGCCCAGCCGGGTCAGACGGCCGGCGGCCTCGCCCTGAGCCCGCTGAATCTGGCGCATCGCGAAAAAGCGCTGCTGGCAGCGCGTCTGGCAGCCGGGCTCTATCCTGGCCGCCAGCACCCACTTGCCTCGCGGCCACCCCTGTGCGCCGATCAAGGCGAACGGGCGCGTCGGCAGCAGTTGACCGTAGCTCTTGCCGCCCTGCGGCGGCATCAGCCGGTAAGCGGCCCATGAGGCGAGCACCGGCGCCAGGCAGATGGCCGCCATTAACAGCAGCTTGAACCGGCCGCGGCGGCGGGACGGCTCTGCGGGCGACGCCTGCTGGGACAGCTCATCGACGCGGCTCATGGGAACGTCTCCTCAACGTATGCAAGGACAGCAGCAAGAGCAGGCCCAACAGCAGCCATTGCGCCGCATAGGCGTAATGGCGCTCCGGCATGAATTCCGGCAGGACCGGCCAATGCCGCAACGGATCCGGCGAATGCTCCAGCACCACCACGCCTTGATGCCAATGGCCGGGATAACGCTGACGCAACGCGGCCATGTCGATGGCGTCGACGCGGCCCTCAACGCCGGCCACCGCGCCTGGCAACACAAAGTGGCGCGGCAAGGGCATCCAGTGACCGCGCAAGGTCAAGGCTTGCGAATCGATATCGGGCAGCGGCACGCCGTCGGCCAGCCAGCCCAAGTCCACCAAGGCCATCGCGCCGTCCTCCAGCCGCCACGGCTGTAGCATGCGTCGGCCCTTGACCTCGCCCAGATAGCTGTTTTCCAGTTGCAAAACCGGCCCGGCGGGATGAGCGCCCGGCAAGGCCACCCGGCTGAACTCCGGCTGAGGGCTGGCCTCCCGGTAAATCAGGCTGACCGGCGGCACTCCGATGGCGCTGGTCAACGAGCGCAACAGTTCGGTCTTTTCCTGCGCGCGCTGCCATTGCCAGGCGGCCAGGAAGAAAGGCAACACCGCCATGGCCAATAAACACAGCCAAACCAGCCGTTTGCCGCTAGACTTCAAAGCTGAAGATCGACGTCGACCGGGGGATTCCGCAATGAAACTTGTCATCCTGTTCTTGCTCGCCTGCATCGTGCTTGCCCTGTTCTGGGGCCTGACCGGCCTGCTGAAATCCGATCAAGGCTCTCAACGTCTGGTTCGCTCCCTCACTTTACGCATCGGCCTGTCCATCGGCCTGTTTCTGCTGCTGCTACTGGGCGCGCTGTTCGGCTGGTGGCGCCCACATCAAGCTTAGCCGAGCCACCCGCCCACGTCCCCACCCCGCCCCTGACCTTTGGTCTGGCCGCGCCGCTCACAGCCAGTAGACGAAGACGAACAGCAACAACCACACCACGTCGACGAAGTGCCAGTACCAGGCCGCCGCTTCAAAGGCAAAGTGGTGCTGGCCATCGAAATGTCCGCGCATCACCCTCAGCCACACCACCGCCAGAATAATAGTGCCCAACAGAACGTGCATGCCGTGAAAACCGGTCAGCATGAAGAAAGTCATGCCGTAAGCGCCGGAGGCTAGGCTCAGGTTCAACTCGCTCATCGCGTGGCCGTATTCATACATCTGCAAACACAGGAACAGGGTTCCCAGCAACACGGTCAGCAGCAGGCCCAGCTTCAATTGCGCGCGCCGGCCTTGCAGCAGCGCCCAATGCGCCCAGGTCACCATCGCGCCGGAGCTGAGCAGGATCAAGGTATTCAGCGCCGGCAGCCCCCAAGCGCTCATCGCTTGATAGGGCTTGGTGATGCCCGGCCCCGTGAGCAAGGGCCAGGACGCTTCGAAATCCGGGTACAAGATCTTGTAGTCCATCTCGCCCAAGGTGGGCACCGACACCACCCGCACCCAGTACAAGGCGCCGAAGAAGGCGCCGAAGAACATCACCTCGGAGAAGATGAACCAACCCATGCCCCAGCGGAAGGACATATCCTCCTTGCCCTGGTAATCGCCGTGCCGGCTTTCTCGAATCACGTCGCCAAACCAGCCGAACAACATATAAATCAGGATCAGCGCGCCCACGCCCAGCGACAGCTTGCCCAAGGGCTGGCCGTTGACGGCAAAGGCCGCGCCCAGTCCCAAGCAGAACAGCGCCACCGCGCCCACCGCCGGCCAGCGCGATGGCTGCGGCACGAAGTAATGCGTCTGTTCCCGTTCGTTCGCTGTCGTCATTGCATGCTCCCTGCAACCTGATTAGGACGTGGCCAGCCGCACCACCAATAGCAACACTCCAATAAACGTGGCCGCCAGAAACAGCGCGGTCAGTATCAACTGCAACGGCGACAGCTTGCTGTCCTCGCGCGCGTCCGCTTTGCGGCGCACGCCGAAAAAGGCGGACAACACCGCCTGCACTCCTTGCCACGCTCTCATGAGCCCGCTCCCGTATTGCCCGGCACGTCAAACACGGTATAGGCCAGCGTGATGCTGTCTATTGAGGCCGGCAAACGCTTGTCGACAACGAACACCACTGGAAAGCGTCTGGTTTCCCCCGGCGCGAAAGCCTGCTGACGGAAACAGAAGCACTCCAGCTTCTTGACGTACTCGCCGGCGGCGGCGGGCAGATAACGCGGAATCGCCTGCCCCACCACCCGCTGGCCGCTGGCGTTGGTGATTTCGTACTCCACCTGCACAAACTGGCCGGGCTTCACCTTGAGCCGGGTTTGCAGCGGTCGCACCTGCCACGGCAGGCCGGCCTGGACCGTGGCGTCGAAAGTCATCTCCACCTCGTGGGCCGACGCGCCGCCGCTCGCCGCATCATCCAGGCTGTCCGCCTTGACCACATCGTTAAGACCCGTGACTTCGCACACGACCTTGTACAGCGGGATCAACCCCCAGGCGAAAACGAACATCAGCAAGGCCACCACCGCCAGCTTCTTCATCAGTTGGCGATTGCTGCGTCCCTGCTTGGCGGCGGCTTCCATGGCATCGTTCTCAGTGATGCTTGCCGCCGGTGCTGGACACCACCACGCCGTTCTCGATCACTTCCAACTGCGGCGCCTCGGCGAAGCTGTGGTAGGGAGCCGGAGTCGGAATCGCCCACTCCAGCGTGTTGGCGCCTTCCCACGGATGCTGCGGCGCGGGCTTGCCGTGGCGCAGCGAGCGCAAAATGTTGAACAGGAAGATCAATTGGCCGAAGCCGAACATGAAAGCGCCGATGCTGGCCAGCTGGTTGAATTCGGTGAATTGCAGCGCGTAGTCGGGAATCCGCCGCGGCATGCCGGCGAGGCCGAGGAAATGCATGGGAAAGAAGGTGACGTTGAACCACAGCAAGGACCACCAGAAGTGCAGCTTGCCCAGACCCTCGTGGTACATCTTGCCCGTCATCTTGGGGAACCAGTAATAGATGGCGGAGAACAGGCTGAACAACGCCCCGGCCACCAGCACGTAATGGAAATGAGCGACCACGTAGTAGCTGGCGTGCAGTTGGATATCCACCGCCGCCACGCTGAGGGTGACGCCGGACAAACCGCCGATGGTGAACAGCAGAATGAAGCCGATGGCGAACAGCATGGGCGTTTCGAAGCTCATGCTTCCCTCCCACATGGTGGCCACCCAGTTGAAGACTTTGACCCCGGTGGGCACGGCGATCAGCATGGTCGCGTACATGAAGAACAGTTGGGCGGTGGCCGGCATGCCGGTGGCGAACATATGGTGCGCCCATACCATGAAGGACAGGACGCCGATGCTGGAGGTGGCGTAGACCATGGAGGCGTAGCCAAACAAGGGCTTGCGGGCGAAAGTGGGGATCACCTGGCTGACGATGCCGAAAGCCGGCAACGCCATGATGTAGACCTCGGGGTGGCCGAAGAACCAGAACACGTGCTGATAGAGAATGGGGTCGC
Source organism: Chromobacterium sp. Rain0013 (assembly GCF_015291765.1). NCBI lineage: Bacteria > Pseudomonadati > Pseudomonadota > Betaproteobacteria > Neisseriales > Chromobacteriaceae > Chromobacterium > Chromobacterium sp. Rain0013. The sequence continues at coordinate 1,010,484 of NZ_CP031514.1, read as the reverse complement.
CGCCGCCGGCGGCGTTGAAGAAATGAGTGCCGAAGTGGCGATCGGTCAACACCATGGTGACCACGCCCGCCAGCACCGGCATTACCGCGATGATCAGGTAGGCGGTGATCAGCGAAGCCCAGGCGAACATGGGCATCCTCATCATGGTCATGCCCGGCGCGCGCAGGTTGAGAATGGTCACGATGATGTTGATCGAGCCCATGATGGAGCTGACGCCCATGATGTGGATGGCGAAAATGGTCATATCCATGCCCATGCCCATCTGGGTGGACAAGGGCGCGTACAGCGTCCAGCCGGCCGCCGCCGCCCCACCGGGTACAATAAACGAGAGCAAAAGCAGCAGCGCCGCCGGCGGCAGCAGCCAGAAGCTCCAGTTGTTCATCCGGGCGAAGGCCATGTCCGGCGCCCCTATCATCAGCGGCAGCATCCAGTTGGCCAGGCCGGTGAAGGCCGGCATGATGGCGCCGAACACCATGATCAGGCCGTGCAAGGTTGTGAACTGATTGAACAGCTCAGGCTGGAAAAACTGCAGACCGGGCTGAAACAGCTCTGCGCGGATGCACAGCGCCATCACTCCGCCGGACAGAAACATGATGAAGGAGAACCACAGATACATCGAGCCGATGTCCTTGTGGTTGGTGGCGGCCAGCCAGCGCATGATCCCACTCGGGCGCTCATGATGCCCCGGCGCGTGCCCGGCATGGCCGGCGTCATCGACAATTGCCATATCGCTCTCCTTGCATGGGTTCGCCGCCGGTCCCGGGCTCAGCCGGTGGCGCCGCGGGCCGCCTTGATCTCTTTGGGCTGCACCAATTCGCCGGTGTGATTGCCCCAGGCGTTGCGCTCATAGGTGATCACCGCGGCTATGTCGGTATCGGACAGCTGCTTGCCCCAGGCTTGCATCGCCGGGTTTTTCTGGCTGCCGAACAAGACGATGTGGATGTGCGCCGGCTTGTCGGCGGTGGCTATCCTGGAACCGTCCAGCGCCGGGAAAGCGCCGGGCAAGCCCTTGCCGTTGGCCTGGTGACAGGCGACGCAGTTTTGGGCATAGACTTTTTCGCCGCGGGCTTTCAGATCGGCCAGCGTCCACACTTTGTTGGGATCGTCCGCCGCCGCCGCCATCTGCTTTTTCTTGGCTTCAAGCCACTTGGCGTAGTCATCCGGCGTCTTGGCCTCCACCACGATGGGCATGTAGCCGTGGTCCTTGCCGCACAACTCGGAACATTGGCCGCGATACGTGCCGGGTTTGTCTATGCGGAACCAGCTATCGCGCAGAAAACCGGGGATCGCATCCTGCTTGACGCCCAATTGCGGCACCCACCAGGAGTGGATCACGTCGTTGGCGGTCAATAGCAGCCGCACTTTCTTTCCGGTAGGCACCACCAGCGGCTCGTCCACTTCCAGCAGGTAGTTGACGGGTTTGGCCGCCGTGTTGGCGATGGCCTCGCGCGGCGTGGACAAATGGCTCATGAAGCCAAAATTATCGTCCAGGTAGTCGTAGCGCCACTTCCATTGGTAGCCGGTGACCTTGACCGTCATGTCCTCGCCGCGCGTGCTCTTCTGCGATAGCACCGCCTTGGTCGCCGGCCAGGCCATGCCAATCAGGATCAGCAGCGGGATCACCGTCCAGATGATTTCCACCGTGGTGTTTTCATGGAAGTGCTTGGCCTGATGGCCGGCGGCTTTGCGATGGCGAACGATGGCGTACATCATCACCAGGAACACCAGCGCGAAAATAACGCAGGTAATCACCAGCAGCATGGTGTGCAGATCATATTGCTGGCGGGCAATGGGAGTGACGGGGGCTTGCAGATTCAACTCGGCCGCTGACGCGCAGGATATCGGCAGCCAACAGCAAAGGATGCGCATACAGGACATGGAGCCCCCCTAGAAATCCTCAACTGACATGAAGTGGTGCTGACTGGTCCGGTCTATTTTCATGACCGGTTAATGGCATGCTAGAAAAAAAGGTCAAGGAAAACAAGAAAATGTCTTGCGGCAACGCAATAAAATATTACGTATGCAACCCCCGATCCGCCCCGCTCCGAGCGCGGCGGCTCAGTTGGATTCGCCCGCCAGATAGGGCACTTCCAGCAATAACGGTGCCGGCATGTGCCTTTGCAGGGTTTCCAGGTTCTGCTCGTAAGCCTGTTGTTGCGGCACCACTCGATTGGCCACCCAGCCGGCTAGCGGCAGGCCGGCGTCCAGTACCGCGCGCGCGGTCAGCAGGGCGTGGTTGATGCAGCCCAGCCGCATCCCCACCACCAGAATCACCGGCAATTGAAGGGCTTTGGCCATATCGGCCATGAACAGTCGGTCCGACAGCGGGGCCAGCCAGCCGCCCGCCGCCTCCACCACCACCACGTCGGCGCAGGCGGCCAATTGCTGGTAATGGTCGACGATCACGTCCAGCCGGATCTCCACGCCGGCCTCGCTCGCGGCGATATGCGGCGACACCGGTGGCAAGAATCGATAAGGATTCATCAGATCCAGATCAGACTGCCCGGTGGCCGTGGTCAGCCTCGCCACATCATCGTTCCACCAGCTGCCGTCGGCCAGCAGTTCGCAGCCGGAGGCCACCGGCTTCATCGCCAGCACGCGCTTGCCTTCGGCCTGCCATTGACGGATCAATTGCACGGCGACATGGGTCTTGCCGATTTCGGTGTCGGTGCCGGTGATGAAGTAGGCTGCGGACATGGACGCTTTCCGTAGTGGATAGTAGAGAGTTGGCAGTCTAGCGCCGGCCCGTCCACTCGTAAAACGCAAAAAACCCCGGCTCTGCCGCGCAACGACGCCGACCTCATGGGTCGGCAGTCCGCCGCGCGGCCTTGTGAGCCGGGGCCAAATGGGGCGGCCTTGTGGGCCTTATGGACTTCACACTCGATAAAGTGAACTCCCTGGGCCGGGCGGTCTAGCGCTGACTGCGCGCCGACAAGGACGGGATGGAAAACCTTGTCGACGACGCGTCGCGCTGACCGCCTCGGCCGGAAAACCTCATACCAGCGCTTGCGCGTTCAGCTTTTGCTCCTGGTTCATCAATTTGTTCAACGCGGACAGGTAGGCCTTGGCCGAAGACACGATAATGTCGGTATCCGCGCCCTGGCCGCTGACGATGCGGCCGTCGCGCGCCAGGCGTACCGTCACCTCGCCCTGGGATTCAGTGCCCTTGGTGATGGCGTTCACCGAGTACAGCTCCAACTCCGCGCCGCTGGCGGCCACGCTTTCAATCGCCTTGAAGGCGGCATCCACCGGGCCGGAACCGCTGGACTGGGCGCGACGCTCTTCGCCGTGGGCCAGAAACACGATGGAGGCCACCGGCGCTTCGCCGGTTTCGGTGGCGATTTTCAAGGACACCAGCTTGTAATCCTCTTCGCGGCCAGTGCTGAATTCATCCGACACCAGCGCGTGCAGGTCTTCGTCGAAAATCTCGCGCTTGCGGTCCGCCAACTCTTTAAAACGCGCAAAGGCGGCGTTCAGCGCTTCCTCGCTGTCCAGCACAATGCCCAGTTCGATCAACTTGGTCTTGAAGGCGTTGCGGCCGGACAACTTGCCCAGAGTCAGGCGGTTGGTGCTCCAGCCCACCGATTCGGCGGACATGATCTCGTAAGTTTCGCGATGTTTGAGCACGCCGTCCTGATGGATGCCGGACTCGTGGGCGAAGGCGTTGGCGCCGACAATGGCCTTGTTGGGCTGTACAGGGTAGCCGGTCACCGTGGACACCAGCTTGGATGCCGGCACGATCTGGGTGGCGTCGATGCCGGTTTCCAGCGCGAAGATATCCTTGCGTGTGCGCACCGCCATCACCACCTCTTCCAGGCTGGCATTGCCGGCGCGCTCTCCCAGGCCGTTGATGGTGCATTCCACCTGGCGCGCGCCGCCCAGCACCGCGGCCAGGCTATTGGCCACCGCCATGCCCAGATCGTTATGGCAATGGGCGGACCAGATCACCGTGTCGCCGCCCGGCGTTTTAGCGATCAGTTCGCGGAAGAAGGCTTCGGTGATGAAGGGCACCGCATAGCCGACGGTGTCCGGCACGTTCAACGTGGTGGCGCCGGCCTTGATCACTTCGCCGAAGATGCGCGCCAGGAAATTGATGTCCGAGCGCAGCGCGTCTTCGGCGGAAAATTCCACGTCGTCGGTGTATTCGCGGGCGATCTTCACCGCCGCCACCGCCGCCGCCACCACTTCGTCCGGACTCATGCGCAGCTTCTTCTCCATATGGATGGGGCTGGTGGCGATGAAGGTGTGGATGCGGCCGCGCGCCGCCGGCTTGATCGCTTCGCCCGCGGCGCGGACGTCGCGCTCGTTGGCGCGGGCCAGGCTACAGACGGTGGAATCCTTGATCACTTCCGCGATGGCGTGGATGGCGTCGGCGTCGCCCGGGCTGGCGGCGGCGAAACCCGCCTCGATGATATCCACGCCCAGACGTTCCAGCTGGCGGGCAATCCGGATCTTTTCTTCCTTGGTCATCGATGCGCCCGGCGATTGCTCGCCGTCGCGCAAGGTGGTGTCGAATATATACAGACGATTGCCCATCTGGCTGTTTCTCCCTGGTCCCTGCATTGCAATTTCCGCGCCTGTCCCGACGCCGATCAAATAATCGTTGAAATCGAAGCGTTTACCCTGGCTGGCCGCCATCACCGCCAGCTTGTTGAGCTGGGCCAATGGCAGGCTGCCGCGTTCTCTCCATTTGTATATCGCCGCCCGAGTCACCGGCTCATCGGCGAACAAGCGATTCAGATCTTCGGCCAGCTGTCCCGGCCCGCCGAAATCCGCAATCAAGCGTTCAATGTCCAATTGCATCATGTGCTCCCGCAGCAAATTTTGATTCAGCCTACCGGCAACCAAGACATAAAGTCAAATCTGCATGTTGAAATCTGTGATTAAAACGTCACACGCCATGTCCAAGCGCCACAAATCGGACATTATGTCCATTTTCATTCGAAAACTGATTATTGTTTAAGCGATGAACAGGCGATCAGACACCGATAGATCGGTTATAATCTTTTGTTTAGTCTGATTGATCGAGGACAAACCAGTGTCCGAACGCCTGTTCGTGCTGTTGCAACATCTGATGCCCAAGCTGGCCATGACCCGGTTCGCGGGCTGCATCGCCAACTGGGAAGGCGGCAGCCTGACGCAATGGATCATCCGTCGCTTCATTGCCCGCTATAAAGTGGACATGAGCGAAGCCGCCGCCAGCGACCCCGCGGCCTACGCCAGTTTCAACGCCTTCTTCACTCGCGCCTTGCGCGCCGACGCCCGCCCGCTGGCGAGCGAACGACTGGTCTGCCCGGTGGACGGCGCTATCAGCCAGTTCGGCCGCGTAGAACAGGGACAGATCTTCCAGGCCAAGGGCCGCAGCTACTCGGCCCAAGCGCTGCTGGCCGGCGACGCCGAGTGGGCGCGCCGTTTCGACGACGGCCATTTCGCCACCATCTACCTGAGCCCGCGCGATTACCATCGCATCCATATGCCTTGCGCCGGACGCCTGCTGCGGATGAGCTATGTGCCGGGCGAGCTGTATTCGGTCAACCCGGCCACCGCCCGCGGCGTGGACCGCTTGTTCGCTCGCAATGAGCGCGTGGTCTGCCTGTTCGAGGGACAAGACGGCCAGCCCTTCGCTCTGGTGCTGGTGGGCGCCACCATCGTCGGCAGCATGGCCACCGTCTGGCACGGCGTGATCAACCCTCCTCGGCCGGGGCAAATCCGCCACTGGGATTACAGCGATCAAGACATCCGCCTGGCCAAGGGGGAGGAGATGGGTCGCTTCCTGCTGGGTTCCACCGTGGTCTTGCTGTTCCCTCAAGGCCCGCTGAGCTTCAACTCCGCCTGGCAAGCCGCCGGCGCGGTGCGCATGGGCGAGGCAATGGCGGACTGAACCGAGCTCGCCCTCCCCATAAAAAACGCGGCTCGACGCCGCGTTTTATTTTTGTCCGCCCAAACCCTTTCCTACGTAAAAATAACTATCGCGTAGGAATCATCGATTGCCTATCCAAAAATGACAAGATGCCCTCGGCATTCAGCGCCGAACCGGCATTCATCCTACGGAGAAGGCAACGATGCATATCACCGATGTTTTGCGCAAAACCATCCACAATCCGGCAACCTGGAGCAAGCAAGAGCTTTACGACAACCTGCAGGCCGCAGTGGATGTGGAGCTGTGGACCATTCCGCTCTACCTGACCACCCTGTATTCGATTCAGGGCTTGAACTCCGGCAATCAGCAGGCTTATCCCACCACCGCCAAACTGATCGAAAGCGTGGTAATCCAGGAAATGCTGCACTTGGAACTGATTTCCAACCTGTGCAATGCGCTGGGCTATTCGCCCCAATACCCCTTCCCCACCTATGAAGCGGCTGAGGGCATCCCCTTCCTCAAACCCGATGTGCCGCCGAAATACGCGGGCTACCAAGTCAAACTAGGGCCGCTGGACATCAACCAGCTGAAGCTGTTCTGTGTGATCGAGCTACCCGCCCCCCCCCGGCAAACCGGACTGGAACAAACAAACACGATACAACTCGATAGGCGAGCTGTATCAGGCGCTGGAAATTGCCGTACCCTTGCAGTGGAAAGACCTCTATGTCGGCGCCGCCGCCAATACCAAACAGCAGGCCAATTTCACAGACTACACGCAGAAAAACCAACAAGGCCACGGCTTCAGCCAGACCATCAACACCCTGGACCAAGCACTGGCGGCGATGCAGGCCATCGTCAAGCAAGGTGAAGGCAACCGCTCCACCGAGGAAATCCCTCCATGCGATCAAGCCCCGGCGGAGAGTCCAACGGCTTACGATCCCAGCGACTTCGACCCGTCGCAAAGCCACTTTTTGAAATTCAACCTGATCCTCGACCTGCTGCGCCTGGGGTCCAACCCCTGGATTCCCGCTACCTATCCGCTGATTCCCCACCCCGACAAACAGCAGCTGGCTGAGCAGGCAATGGCCCAGCGCCAGCTTCAGGACGGCTTTCGCGCCTTCATGTCCGAGTTGCAAACCGGCTTCAACACCGCACAAGCCAATCAGCAGATGCCGGGCAGCTTCTACAGCAGCATGTTCAACTTGCAGAGCCTGATCACCGCCGTTTGGCAATCCGGCGCAACGCCGGCTTTTCCCAGCCACTGAGCCGGATGTGGAGACAGCATGAAAAAAGCCGGGCGCGACGCCCGGCTTTTCCATGCCGCCAGATCAAACCGACAGATCAGTTCTTGGACTGGTCCACCAGCTTGTTCTTGGCGATCCACGGCATCATCGCGCGCAGTTCGGCGCCGACTTTCTCGATCGGGTGATCGGCGGTCAGACGGCGACGCGCGGTCATGCTCGGATAGTTGGTCTTCCCTTCCAGGATGAACATCTTGGCGTATTCGCCGGACTGGATGCGGTACAGCGCCTTCTTCATCGCGTCCTTGGTGGCGGAAGTCACCACTTCCGGGCCGGTCACATACTCGCCGTACTCCGCATTATTGGAGATCGAGTAGTTCATATTGGCGATGCCGCCCTCGTACATCAGGTCGACAATCAGCTTCAGCTCGTGCAAGCACTCGAAGTAGGCCATTTCCGGCGCGTAGCCGGCTTCCACCAGCGTTTCGAAACCGGCCTTGACCAGTTCCACCGCGCCACCACACAGCACGGCCTGCTCGCCAAACAGGTCGGTCTCGGTTTCCTCGCGGAAATTGGTCTCGATCACGCCGCCCTTGGTGCCGCCGTTGGCCGCCGCATAGGACAACGCCACGTCGCGGGCCTTGCCGGATTTGTCCTGATAAACCGCGATCAGGGTCGGCACGCCGCCGCCCTTCAGGTATTCGGAGCGCACGGTGTGGCCCGGGCCTTTCGGCGCCACCATGATCACGTCGACGTCAGCCGGCGGCACGATCTGGTTGTAATGGATATTGAAACCGTGAGCGAAGGCCAGCGCCGCGCCCTTCTTCAGGTTGGGCGCGATGTCCTTGCTGTAGACGTCCGGCTGCGACTCGTCCGGCAGCAGAATCATCACCACGTCGGCTTTCTTCACCGCCTCGGCCACTTCCTTGACCTTGTGCCCGGCCGCTTCCGCCTTCTTCCAGGAAGCGCCGTCCTTGCGCAGGCCCACCACGACGTCCACGCCGGAGTCTTTCAGGTTCTGCGCATGGGCGTGGCCCTGGGAACCGTAGCCGATGATGGCGACTTTCTTGCCCTTGATGATGGAGAGGTCAGCGTCTTTGTCGTAGAAAACTTTCATTTGCAATCCTTGATATCGTTTGTTTGGGCGGTCCGGCCTCCGGCCGGCGCCCGCCTGCTTCAGATTTTCAGAACCCGCTCACCCCGACCAATGCCGGATGCGCCGGTACGGACCGTTTCCAGGATCACTGTGCGGTCCACCGCCTCGATGAAGGCGCCGAGCTTTTCGCTCGTACCGGTCAGCTCGATGGTGTAAGTCTTTTCCGTCACGTCGATGATGCGTCCGCGGAAGATGTCGGCCATGCGCTTCATCTCCTCGCGGTCCTTGCCAGTGGCGCGGACCTTGATCAGCATCAGCTCGCGCTCGATGTGTTCGGATTCATTGAGGTCTATCACCTTGACCACCTCGATCAGCTTGTTGAGCTGCTTGGTGATCTGCTCGATGACTTCGTCGGAACCGTGAGTGACGATAGTCATGCGCGACAGCGTCGGGTCCTCGGTCGTGGACACTGTCAGCGAATCAATGTTGTAGGCACGGGCCGAAAACAGGCCCACCACGCGGGACAATGCGCCCGCTTCGTTTTCCAGAAGAATGGATAGGATATGTCGCATACCGGCTGGCCTCAACACATATTGCCGTAGTCACGGTTGTTCTCGAAAGGCACGCTCTGCACCTCGCTCATGTGCGCGGGCAGGTCCATCTGGTCCAGACCCTTGCCGTTCTGCACCATCGGGAACACGTTCTCGGACTGGTCGGTACGGAAATCCAGGAATACCAGGCGCTCCTTCAGCTTCTGGCTGAACGCCTCCTTCAATACCGGCTCCACGTCGGCGGGGTCTTCCACCTTGAAGCCGATATGACCGTAAGCCTCGGCGATTTTGACGAAGTCCGGCAGCGCGTCCATATAGGATTCGGAATAGCGCGTGCCGTAGAAGAACTGCTGCCACTGGCGCACCATGCCCAGGTAGCGGTTATTCAAGGCCACTACCTTCACCGGGGTATGGTATTGCTTGCAGGTGGACAGTTCCTGAATATTCATCTGGATCGAGCCTTCGCCGGTGATGCAGGCGACGGTGGCGTCCGGATTGGCCAGTTGCGCGCCCATCGCGGCCGGCAGGCCGAAGCCCATGGTGCCGAGGCCGCCGGAGTTCAGCCACTGTTTGGGATTGTCGAACTTGTAGTACTGCGCCGCCCACATCTGGTGCTGGCCCACATCGGAAGTGACGATAGCCTTGCCGCCGGTGATTTCGTACAGCTTCTCCACCACGAACTGCGGCTTGATCAGCTCGCTGGACGGTGTGTACAGCAAACTGTTGTGGCTGCGCCATTCTCCGATCTGCTTCCACCAGCCGGCCAGGGCTTGAGCGTCCGGCTTCTGGCCGGATTGCTTAAGGAGGTCCAGCATGTCTTTCAGCACATGCTTGACGTCGCCGACGATGGGGATGTCCGCCTTCACCCGCTTGGAGATGGAGGACGGATCCACGTCGATGTGGATGATCTTCTTGGGCTGGCTGAGGAAATGCGACGGCACGCTGATCACGCGGTCGTCAAAACGCGCGCCTATGGCCACCAACACATCGCAGTACTGCATCGCCATATTGGCTTCATAGGTGCCGTGCATGCCCAGCATGCCGAGGAACTGCGGATCGGACCCCGGATAGGCGCCCAGGCCCATCAGGGTGTTGGTACACGGCAGACCCAGCGATTTGACCAGTTCGGTGACTTCGCCGGCGGCATTGCCCTGCACCGCGCCGCCGCCCACGTAAACAAAGGGGCGTTTGGCTTCCAACAGCAGGTTCACCGCTTTCTTGATCTGCCCCGGGTGGCCGCGAGTAGCCGGCACATAGGAGCGGATATGCACGCTTTCCGGGTATTGGAAATCCGTGCGCTGCTGAGTGATGTCCTTGGGGATGTCCACCACCACCGGGCCGGGACGGCCGCTCTTGGCGATGTAGAACGCCTTCTTGATGGTGGCGGCGATCTCGTTCACATCCTTGACCAGGAAGTTGTGCTTCACGCACGGGCGGGTAATGCCCACCATGTCCACTTCCTGAAATGCGTCCAGGCCGATGGCCGGGGACGGCACCTGGCCGGACAGCACCACCATGGGGATGGAGTCCATATAGGCGGTGGCAATGCCGGTCACGGCATTGGTCGCGCCGGGCCCGGAAGTGACCAGGGCCACGCCCACCTTGTCGCTGGAACGGGAGTAGGCGTCGGCGGCATGCACCGCCGCCTGCTCATGCCTCACCAGCACATGTTTGAATTTGTCCTGCCGGAAAATGGCATCGTAAATTTCCAGCACCGCGCCGCCGGGGTAGCCGAAAACAAACTCGACACCTTCTTCCTGCAGGCAGCGGACAACCGCTTCCGCGCCCGATATCTGCATATCGCCTCTTTGTCTTTGCGTTAGTTTCATCCCGTATCGGACGACCTTATCGTATTGCTTTGAAACCGGTCAAGTGCTTTTGTGCAGGTGCAATATGCCCCTAAGCCTCGGTAAATTCAGGAAAAAAATCAGGCTTGGCCGAATCGGCGGCGCTCTGCTACCATCTTCTGTTGGCATCTACTCAAACTCTCATCCGATGGCTAGCCGCGAGGAAATGGCCGACTTTCTGGAGTCGGCGGAGAAACGCGCTTTCAAGCAGGCGTGGTATGCGGTCCAGAATGAAGACAGCGCATTGGATATCGTGCAGGACTCGATGATGAAACTGGCGGATCGCTATCCGCACGCCCCGGCGGCGGAACTGCCGCTGATCTTCCAGCGCATCCTGCAAAACACCATCCGCGACTTCTACCGCCGCAGCAAGGCTCGCCGTTTCGTCAGCACGCTGCTGTCCTCGTTGATCCCCACCCGGGAGGAAGACGATAGCCTCGATCCGCTTGAAACGCTGGACGTCGCCGCGGACGAGGCGCACAGCAATCCCGAACAATGGTGCGCGCGCAAGGAAACCGCCGTGCTGATCGAGTCCTCGCTGCAACTGTTGCCGGCCCGTCAACGCGAGGCGTTTCTGCTGCGTTATTGGGAAGGTCTGGATGTTGCCGCCACCGCGCGCGTGATGGGCTGCTCGGAAGGCAGCGTGAAAACCCATTGCTCGCGCGCCAATCACACGCTGGCGGCCATCCTCGCGCAAAAGGGAGTGACGCTATGAAACCTTCCAATCCCCTGCCCGGCCATGTATCGCGCGTGCTGGACCACGCCAGCGCCGATCTCGACCCCGCGCTGGAACGCAGGCTGCGCCAGGCGCGCGAGCGCGCGCTGGTCCGCTTCGAGGCCAGTTCCCCAGGAGCCGTTACGCAACGCGAGCGGCTGGGCCTATGGGGGCAGCGTCACGTGCTGGCGCTCCGCCGCGGCGGCTTGGCTTTGGGCTTCGCGCTGTTGACCGGCGCCGGCATGATGCTGGCGGAAGATTTGCAGCTGGAAGAAGAAGCGGTGGACGCCGCGGTGCTGGCGCAGGATCTGCCGTTCGAAGCCCTGCTGGAGCCCCACTTCAGCCGAGGCTTGCATGAATAGCGGCCGCCGCCTCTTGCTCGCCCTGTGCCTAAGCGGACTGCTGGCGCCGGCGACCAAGGCCAGCCCGCCTGCCAACCCCCGCTGGGCGCAATTGAGCGCGGAACAGCAGCAGGTTCTGGCGCCGCTGGCCACGGAGTGGGACCGCTACGCTCCATATAAAAAACAAAACCTGCTGGCCATCGTGCCGCAATTCCAACAGTTGCCGGAGGCACAGCGCCAACGCGTGCAGCAAAAGCTGAAAGCCTGGTCCGAACTGAACCAGCAGCAGCGGGACGAGATCCGCGCCAACTGGAAGGCGTTGCAACAGATGCCGCCCGAACAACGCCGGCAGGCCATCCAGCGCCTGCGGCAACAACATGAAGCCCAAGATGCCTCCCGCTGACGCCACCGCCCTGACCCCGCCCACACTGAAACGCAGCCTGGCCAGCTTGTTCTATGAATTGCTCCTGGTCGCCGCGCTCTTGCTCACCGTTACCGCGGTGCTGACGCCGCTGCAGATGCTGATAGGCCAAGGCACGCTGTTCAAGACTCTGCTCAAAACGGTCCTGGTCCTTGCCCTGTTTGCTTATTTCGGCTACTGCTGGGTGCGCGGCGGTCAAACCGTGGCAATGAAAACCTGGCGCATCAAACTGGTCAACGCTCATGGCGGCGGCATCGTCTGGAAACAGGCGGCGGCGCGCTACGTGATCGGCCTGGTCTTGTTCGTCGGCATGCCGGCGGTATCCTATCTCGGCTGGGCCAAGGCCTACGGCCACCAGCCGCAGGCTCTGTGGCTAGCGCTGAGCTGGTGCCTGATTCCCTTCCTGGCAAAGTTCTACGACCGCGACAAGCTATTCCTGCACGACAGGCTGGCGGGCACCCGCCAGGTCGTGCTGCCCAAGCCGCCCCACCCGGGCAAGAAACGGCGCGGCGAACCCACGCCGGGCTGATCCCTAAATCCCGGCGGGCCGGGACAGCAAAGGCTCTGTCTCGGCAAACTCCGCCAAAACATCCAGCAAGACGCGCACCCGCGCCGGAGGATAGCGCCGTTGCGGCCACACCGCGTAAACCGGTTTAGCCGGCATTTCCCAGCCGGCCAAGACCTGCCGCAAACTGCCTTCCGCCAGCTGGCGATGACATAGGCTATGGGGGCAGACGGCAATGCCCATTCCAGCCTCCGCCAAGCGACGCGGCAGCAGCATATCGTTGACCCGCAGCCGCGGCTGCGGCAACTCCCAGGCCGCGCCGTCGTCCCGCCGCTGCAAATGCCAGCGCTCAAACGGCTCAGCCACCAGCAAAGCGTGACGCGCCAGATCCTCCGGCGTCCGCGGTTCGCCTTGTGTCGCCAGATAGGCCGGCGCGGCCACCAGCAGGGTGCGCACCCAACCTAGTCTCCGCTGGTTCAAACTGGAGTCCGGCTGCTCCCCCACCCTCAAAGCCACATCCGCCATGCCGCTGAGCAAATCGTCGATAGCGTTGTTCAGATGCAGTTCCAGGCGCAAGTCCGGGTAATCCTTCAGTATCCGCCGCCATACCGGCACCAGGACATCGTTGCCCAGGCTCAGCGGCGACAGCACCCGCAGCACACCCTTAACCTGATGCAGCGAGTCCGCCAGCGACGCGGTGGCCTGGCTCAGGGATTGCAGTAAGGGCCGGCATTGTTCGTAGTATTGCCCGCCTTCCGCCGTCAGCTCCATCCTCCGCGCGCTGCGGTGCAATAGACGACAGCCCAGCTCACGCTCCAGCGCCTGCAAGCGACGCGACAGGGTGGCGGTGGGCACGCCCAGCCGCCGAGCGGCGGCATTCAAGCTGCCGGCATCGACAATGCTCACGAATAACTGCAGATCATCCAGCATGATTTCATTTTTGGAATTTGAATTCGATATTTTAATTCTATTTACATAAATGATTCTTGCCTAGACTGGCCTTGCAGCTCTCCGCTGTGATGATCTCCCTCTTGAAAGGAATTGCCATGTCTCTGCGCCTGCCCTACACCCAACTGTCTCCCGCCGCCTACCAGGGGCTGGCCAGCGTCAAGTCCAGCTTGCAACACAGCAGCCTGGGCCTGCCTTTGATTGAGCTGGTTTATCTGCGCGTCTCCCAGATCAACGGCTGCGCCTTTTGCCTGAAAATGCATGCGTCGGCCCTGCGCGCCAGGGGGGAAAGCGATGAGCGCATCGACTCCCTGGCCGGCTGGCGCGTCAGCGAGCTGTACAGCGCCCGCGAGCGCGCGGCGCTGGAATGGGCGGAATCGTTGACCGACATCGCCGCCACTCAGGCTCCGAACCAGCATTACCTGCCCTTGCAGGAACACTTCAGTCCGGAGCAAGTGGCGGATCTGAGCTTCGCCATCGCCCTGATGAACGCCTTCAACCGGCTGGCGGTCGGCATGCGTCAGTAAGCGTGATTCCCGCTGGTGCGAGTGATGACTGAGGACTATTCTTTCACATGAAGATAAACTAACTTCAAGCCGTGCTAATCTCTGCGCCCGGTAGTCATCCAGTTGTCACCCACACATCAGGAACCGTCAGTGATGCAACAAGCACCAGACCAGATTGACCGTATCGTCGCCCTGTGGCGCGAGGTTCGCCCGGACTTGGACCCGTCCTCCACCGAAGTGGTCGGCCGCATTGTGCGGATGGAGTACTTCGTCACCCGCCGCGTGCTGCACGATTTGGCGCGCCACAATCTGAATGTCGGCGAGTTCGACGTGCTCGCCGCGCTGCGCCGCGGCGGCGAACCGTTCCAGCTGTCCCCCAACCAACTGCAGGGCATGGTGCTGATCTCCTCCGGCGCGCTGACCAACCGCATCAACCGGCTGGAAGAAGCCGGCTTGGTGACCCGTTCGCCGGATCCGGCCGACCGCCGCGGCGTGATCGTGACGCTAACGCCCAAGGGCTTCGAGGTGATCGAGGACGCCGTCGGCAATCATCTGTCGGCCGAGGCCGAACTGATCGAGATGCTGGATGCGGAAGAACGCGCCACGCTGGCGCGCTTGCTGAAGAAAATGCTGCAGACCCAGGAGGATTGAGATGCACGCGCCCTCCTGTAGCTTGCCGCGCTGAGCGGACAAAAAAAACCGGCCTGGATTCCAGAGCCGGTTTTTTTACAACCGCGCTTCAGCGCACCAGTGGCGGTGCCGCGCCCGCTGCCGCCGTTTTCACCGGCAGCGGCGCCACCCAATGCCAGCGGCCTTTCCAGGCCCCCATCACCAGGTTGGGATATTCAGCCCGGCCCAGACTGCCGTTGTAACGGCCCAGCGCGCGAAACAGATTGCCGCGCTCGATATCCAGGTAGTAACGCAGAATGGTGCAGCCGTAGCGCAGATTGGTGGTGAGATCGAACAGGTTGTGCTGCGCGTTTCCTATGCTGCGCACCCAGAACGGCATCACCTGCATCAGCCCGCGCGCGCCGGCGCCGGAGATCGCGTACTTGTTGAAGCCGCTTTCCACCTGGATCAGGCCCAGCACCAGTTGCGGGTCCAGGCCGGCCCGGGTGGCCTCGTAATGGATGGCGGTGAGCAGGCGCTCCCGCGTCCATTTATCCGGAATCCGCTTGGCCAGCCGGCTGGACATTTCACCCAGCCAGGCGTCGGCTTCGCGCTGGTCGTCGAACACCAGCCGCGGCGCGTTGGCGTCGGACACCGAACGGCGCATGGTGGAAGCGACGTTGGCGGCCAATGCCTCTTCCTTCTGCGCGCCGGCCCACGCCGGCATCGCTGCCAGCGCGGCCAACAATACGACGATGCCGGATCGGATCATAAGACGGTCACAGCCCCAGTTTGGCTAGCACTTGTTCCAGCATAGCATCCGCGGCCAGGGCGCTGGCCTCCGTGTCGCGACGGTGCTGGTACTCGACCTTGCCTTCCTTCAGGCCGCGGTCGCCAATGGTGACGCGATGCGGCGCGCCGATCAGCTCCCAATCGGCGAACATCGCGCCCGGACGTTCGCCGCGGTCGTCCAGAATCACGTCCACGCCCTTGGCCAGCAGGCCTTGGTACAAAGCGTCGGCGGCGGCCTTCACCTCGGCGGAGCGGTCATAGCCCACCGGGCAGATCACCACGGTGAACGGCGCGATGGCGTCCGGCCAGATCATGCCCTTGTCGTCGAAGTTCTGCTCGATGGCCGCGCCCAGGATGCGGGTGACGCCGATGCCGTAGCAGCCCATTTCGAACGGTTTGGGTTTGCCGTCCTCGTCCAGGAAGGTGGCGTTCATCGCTTCCGAATACTTGGTGCCCAAATAGAAGACATGGCCCACTTCGATGCCGCGCTGGATCGCCAGCTCGCCCTTGCCGTCCGGCGAGGCGTCGCCGGCCACCACATTGCGGATATCCATCACTTCCGGCTCCGCGCAATCGCGGCCGAAGTTGACGCCGGTATAGTGCTGGTCATCCTCGTTGGCGCCGGTAATCATGTCGGCCATCTTGGCGACGGTGCGGTCGGCTATGACGCGGCCCTTGAAGCCCACCGGACCCAGCGAACCCGGATTAGCGCCGAAGGCGGCCTTGATCGCGCCGGGGGCGGCGAAGGTCAGCGGCGCCTTGATGCCGGCGATTTTCTCGGCCTTGACCTCGTTTAGCTCATGATCGCCGCGCACCAGCAGCAGCACAGGCTGATCGTCGTCGCCGTCCACCACAACCGCTTTGACGGTTTGCTTGATGTCGACCTTCAGGAAGTCCACCAAGTCGGCGATGGTCTTGACCTTGGGCGTATGCACCTTGGTCATGGCCGCGCCGGCGGCCGCGCGCTCGCCGGCCGGCGCCACGGCTTCGGCCAGTTCGATGTTGGCGGCGTAGTCGGAGTCCGGACAATAGACGATGGCGTCCTCGCCGGTGTCGGCGATCACCTGGAATTCATGCGAACGGTCGCCGCCGATCGCGCCGGTGTCGGCGGCAACGGCGCGGTAGCTCAGGCCCAAGCGGTCGAAGATGCGGCAGTAAGCGGCATACATATTGTCGTAGCTGACGCCGGCGGCTTCCGCGCTGCGATCGAAGGAGTAAGCGTCCTTCATGGTGAACTCGCGGCCGCGCATCACGCCGAAGCGCGGGCGGCGCTCGTCGCGGAACTTGGTTTGGATCTGGAAGAAATTCTTGGGCAGCGCGCGGTAGCTGCGCAGCTCGTTGCGGGCGATGTCGGTGATCAACTCCTCCGCGGTGGGCTGCAAGGCGAAGTCGCGCTCGTGACGGTCCTTGAAGCGCAGCAGCTCCTCGCCCATTTTGTCCCAGCGGCCGGTTTCCTGCCACAAGCCGGCCGGCTGCACCACCGGCAGGCTGACTTCAATCGCGCCCGCGCGGTTCATCTCTTCGCGCACGATGTTTTCCACCTTGCGCACGCTGCGCAGGCCCATCGGCATCCAGGAGTAAATGCCGGCGGCCACTTTGCGGATGAAGCCGGCGCGCATCATCAGCTTCTGGCTGGCGATGTCCGCGTCGGCGGGGGCTTCCTTCAGGGTGGAAATGAAAAACTGCGATGCGCGCATGATGCGTCCTTGGTAATACGGTGTAATGAGGGCTTGATTGTAGCGTTTGCCGCGCCTCGCGGCCAAGCCTTGCGCCGGCATCGCCGTTTTGCGCTATAAAGATGCGTGCCCCGCCACCCGTCGGCTACTCCAGATGCGGCCGCCGCGCAAGCGGACAGCCCGGATTCTGTCGTTTTACGAGAACACATCTCGGCTCTTGCGCGGCCTTTGCTTGGCTTACCCTGACCTCTGGAGTAATCTGCGCGCTCAAGAACCATCGATATTGCTGTGCAGCAATATACGGTGACGAACAATTCCATTGGATGCATATGCAGGATCACAACAAACAGGCCATGGCAGGCCTGACCCTGGCCGCCTTGGGCGTGGTATACGGCGACATCGGCACCAGCCCGCTGTATACCCTGCGCGAATGCTTCACCGGCCAGGGCATCCCCACCACGCCTGAAAACATCTTCGGCATTTTGTCGCTGATCTTCTGGTCGCTGATTTTCGTGGTTTCCATCAAATACGTGGCTTTCGTGCTTCGCGCCGACAACCGCGGCGAAGGCGGCATCATGGCGCTGATGGCGCTGGCCCGCCATTACACCACCCACGCCGCGCGTTGGAAGATCGTTCTGCTGGGCTTGTTCGGCGCGGCGCTGTTCTACGGCGACGCCATCATCACCCCGGCGGTGTCGGTCTTGTCCGCGGCGGAAGGCATGGAGCTGATTTCGCCGGCGATGGAAAGCTATGTGCTGCCGATGGCCATCGGCGTGCTGACCGGCCTCTTCCTGCTTCAGCGCTTCGGCACCGCCAGCGTCGGCCTGCTGTTCGGCCCCATCATGCTGATCTGGTTTTCCGTTCTGGGCCTGCTGGGCCTGCATCAGATCGTGCAAGCTCCGCAGGTGCTGCAGGCGCTCAATCCCTATCACGCGCTGCACTTCATCGGCCACAACGGCTGGGGCTCCTTCCTGACCCTGGGCTCGGTGGTGCTGGCGCTGACCGGCGCCGAGGCGCTATACGCCGACATGGGCCATTTCGGCAGCTCGCCGATCCGCCGCGCCTGGTTCAGCCTGGTGCTGCCTGGCCTGGCCCTGAATTATTTCGGCCAGGGCGCGCTGCTGATGCAAAACCCGGCCGCCATCAAAAACCCCTTCTTCCTGCTGGCGCCGGATTGGGCGCTGCTGCCCTTGATCGTCATGGCGACGCTGGCGACGGTGATCGCGTCGCAAGCGGTGATTTCCGGCGCCTACTCGCTGACCCGCCAAGCCATCCAGCTGGGCTACTGCCCGCGGCTGGAGGTGCAACACACCTCGGAAAAAGAGATCGGCCAGATCTACATGCCCTTCATCAACTGGGCTTTGTTGATCGCGGTGATGGTGGTGGTGCTGACCTTCAAGACCTCGTCCAGCCTGGCCGCCGCCTACGGCATCGCCGTCACCGGCACCATGCTGATCACCACTTGCCTGTTCTTCGTGGTGGCCAGGGTCAACTGGCGCTGGCCCCTGCCGCTGGCGCTGGGCGTTACCCTGATGTTCGCGACCATAGATCTGGGCTTCTTTAGCGCCAACATCCACAAAGTGGCCGACGGCGGCTGGTTGCCGCTGGTGCTGGGCATGGTGATCTTCACGCTGATGAGCACCTGGAAGCAGGGCCGCGAGTTGCTGTTCACCCGCCTGCGCGACCAGGCGCTGCCGCTGGACAGCTTCATCGAAAACCTGGAAGCCTACCCGCCGACGCGGGTGCAGGGCACCGCGGTGTTCCTGACCAGCACCCTGCACGGCGTGCCGCACGCGCTGCTGCACAACCTCAAGCACAACAAGGTGCTGCATGAGCGCGTGGTGTTGATGACGGTGCGCACCGAGGACGTGCCCTATGTAGCCGCGGAGGAACGGCTGGAAATCGTGCAGATGTCGGCCTCGTTCTGGCGCGTGGTGGCTCGCTACGGCTTCAAGGAAGATCCAAACGTACTGCAGGTGCTGGAAGATTGCACTGCCCAGGGTCTGGCTTTCGAGTTGATGGACACCTCCTTCTTCCTGTCGCGCGAGACCATCGTGTCCACCGAGCGTCCGGGCATGTCGCGCCTGCGCGAAAAGCTGTTTGTGTGGATGAGCAAGAACGCGATGCGCGCCACCGACTTCTTCCAGGTGCCCACCAACCGGGTGGTGGAGCTGGGCGCGCAAGTCGAGCTCTAGCTCGCCAGACTTTGAACCGACGCGAAGCCTCCTCGCCTCGCTCACAAGCCGGACCGGCCTTGCCCGTCCGGCTTTTTCGCGGCTGGCTTGACTCTAACGCGACAGACCGCTGTCGGCCTCCGCCCTCGCCCAATCGAAAAACGGTCCGGGATCCGTCTTGCGCCCCGGCGCGATGTGCTCGTGACCGATGATGGCGCTAAGCGGCAGCCTGCGCCGCAATTCCAGCGCCAAGGCTTGCAGCGTCTGGTATTGCGCCTCGCTGAACGGCTCGAAATCGCAGCCTTCCAGCTCCACTCCAATGGAAAAATCGTTGCAGCGTTCGCGCCCTCGCCAATTGGACACGCCGGCATGCCAAGCGCGCCGCGTCACAGGCACAAACTGCTGCAGCTCGCCGGAACGGCGGATGAAGAAATGGGAAGACACGCGCAAATGCTGGATTTCGGCGTAGAACGGGTGCTCGTCCGGGTTCAGCCTATTCTGGAACAACTGCTCCACGCCCAACCCGCCGTAGCGATACGGAGGGAGGCTGATGTTGTGGATCACCAGCAGTTCCGGCGCCATGTCCTCGCCGCGTTCGTCGTGATTGGGCGACGGTATCCAGCGCGCGCCGTCCAGCCAGCCGTCCTCCAATAGCTGGAAAGCCGGCGGCGAGGCCGGCTGATAATTCAGACGCCACAGCATCAAGCCGTCCGGCGTGGACCAGCGCTGCTCGGCGACGAAGCCGGCCTTGCGATACAAAGACAACGCGGCGATATTGACCTCGGCGGTATCAACGCTGACCTCGCTCTCGCCCACCAGCGCCCGGTTCAGCAAGCGGTAGCCCCAGCCGGCGCGCAACTGTTGCGGATCCACCACGACTCTTTCGATATGCAGCCCGCCATCCTCGCGGCGCGAAGCCACCAGCACCCCGCGCAGGCTCTCGCCCTCGAACGCGCCCCAAACCGCGTCGGCGCAGGCCTGCGCAGCGGCAAGGTCGGTCCACATCACCGGCAGGTGCGGATAAGACAGCCATTCCGCCTCCAAACGGTGGGCGGCCAACTGCAGGCTCAAGGCGCGAGCGGCCAACGCCGCGTCGCTCAAATCCAGGCGTTTCACTTCAAACGGGGCTTGCATCCAACCTCCTGCGGCGCGGCGCTGACGCGCGCAACATTCTAGTCATCGGAACAGTCCAATATCTCTCTTGTTTTCTGCCCGGCAGCGGGGTATCAAGAACAACCGGGGCAACCAAACCTCGGCATTCTACCGCTCCCGCGGAGCCGCCGGCGCACGTTGCCTTGAGCCGGATCATGGCCGCCGCCCGCGCCATGCCGCAGAATGCAGCCCGTCACCCACTACAGGAGAACGCCGATGCTGACCCTGGACACCTTGAGCAGCGCCGCCGCGCCCAGCTTCGAACAGCCGCTGGAAATGCTGCAGGCCTGCCACGACAAGATTCGCCGCTTCTGCGACCAACTGGATCAACTGCCTTCTTACATTGAGCAGCACGGCGTCGACGAGGCCGCGCGCAACACGATAGACGGCTTGGTCCGCTACTTCGATCTGGCCGGCCCCGCTCATCACAGCGACGAGGAGGACGAATTGTTCCCGCTGATTCTGGAGCGGGTGCCCACCGCCGCCTCCCGGCTGGAGCAACTGAGCGCAGAACACGGCTATCTGCATTCCTGCTGGAACGCCATTCGCGACGATCTTCTGGCGCTGCGCGACGGCAAGATTCACAGCATCAGCCGCAACGAGTTGGAGGAGTTCGCTCGCCAGTACCGCGAACACGCCGCCGCCGAGGAAAGCTGGCTGTTTCCCACCGCCGCCTCCGCCATCAGCGCCGAGGAGATGAGCGCCGCCGGACAGCGCATGGCGGCGCGCCGGATTCAGCAAGCCGCCTGAACGGCTGCCGCCGCCCGGCCGCAAACGCAAAAAAAAGGCTGACCAGCGCGGTCAGCCTTTTTATCTTTGCGCACTCAGAACCTGTTTACGATCTCGCGAGCAAGAGCGAGACAAGGCGAAAACGGCTGAAAAAGCGGAGTGTACACACGGTACACGAGCATTTTGAAGCCGCTTTTAACGCCGTATCGCCGACGCGCAGCAGATCGTAATCCGGTTCTCAGAACCTGTTTACGATCTCAGGCGGTCAGCTTCAGCAACTGCTCGAACGCGTCCTCGAACAGCTTCAAGCCATCCTGCTGCAGCTTCTCGCCGGCGGCGGCCAGATCCACGCCAGCCGCGCCCACCGCGTGCAACAGGGTCTGCGCCTCGTCCATGCCTTCCGGCAGCGTCAACGCCGCCTGGCCGTGGTCGCGGAAGGCCGCCAGCGTGCCGTCCGGCACGGTATTGACGGTTTCATCGCCAATCAGGCTCTCCACGTAAAGCACGTCTGAGTAGGCGGCGTTCTTGGTGCCTGTGGACGCCCACAGCAGGTATTGCGGACGGGCGCCGGCGGCTTTCAACGCGGCGAACTCGGCGCCGTGGAAGCGCTCGAGATAGCGAGCGTAAGCAGCCTTGGACAGCGCGATGGCCACTTTGCCCTTGTGGGCCTCCGCCACTTGCGGGTCCAGCAGGCTGTCGACTCGGGACAGGAAGAAGCTGGCCACCGCCTTGACACCGGACACGTCCTTGCCGTCGGCGTGACGGGCGGACAAGCCGGCGATGTAGGCGTCCCACACCGCTTCCACTTGCGGCAGCGAGAACAGCAGGGTGATGTTGACGTTGACGCCTTCGCGGGTCAGCGCCTGAAAGGCGCGGATGCCGGCGGCGGTGGCCGGAATCTTGATCATGGCGTTGGGCCGGGCGATTTCCGCCCACAAGCGCCGCGCCGCGGCGAGAGTCCCAGCCTCGTCGTTGGACAACTCCGGCGACACTTCCAGGCTGACATAGCCGTCGTTGCCCTGGCTGGCGTCGTATTGGCCGCGCAGCAAGTCGCAGGCGGCCTGGATGTCCGGCACCACCAGCGCTTCGTAGCGCGCCTCGGCGGATAGGCCGGCGTCCGCCTTCAGGCGGGCCAGATCGGCCTGATAGCTGGCGTCGCCGCTGATCGCCTTGTAGAAGATCGCCGGATTGGACGTCACGCCGGCGATGCCGTCGTCGGCCAGCAGGCGCGCCAGTTCGCCTGAGGCGATCAGTTCGCGGGACAGATTGTCCAGCCAGACGCGCTGGCCGAACGGACGGATGGATTGCAGTCGATTCATGGTGGAACGATCCAGAATAAAGTCGGGACGGGCCCGGCATCGCCGAGCCGGCCGGTGGCCGCCGCGCCATAGAGCCTGTTCAGAGTCTCGCGCACTGGGGCGAGACAAGACGAAAACAGCCGAGGAAGCGGAATGCACATACGGTACATGAGCATTTCGAAGCGGATTTCAACGTCGTATCGCCGAAGCGCGGCAGACTTTGAACAGGTTCTAAAATCGGCGGGCTGAAACGGACATCCTAACCCGCTTGGAGCGGCGCGCCAAGAGCGCCGGCCCAAGCTTGCAAGAATACGCCGCATGCGGCCCCAGCGGCGCGGCGCTCAAGCCGCTTGCGAGCCGCTGCGGCGGTCGCGCGGGAACACCGCGGAGAACACGCTGCCCTTGTCCGGCTCGCTTTTGATCTCCAGCCGGGCGTGATGGCGGGCCAGCACGTGCTTGACGATGGCGAGCCCAAGACCAGTGCCGCCGCTGCCGCGCGAACGGCCGCGGTCCACCCGGTAGAAGCGCTCCGTCAACCGCGGAATATGCTCGCGCGGAATACCGATGCCAGTATCCGCCACGGAGAAGCGCAGCTGCTCGCCCTCTTCCCTCCAGCTCAGTGTGATGCAGCCGCCTTCCGGCGTGTAGCGCACCGCATTGGATACCAGATTGCCAAAGGCCGAATGCAGCTCTTGCGGACTGCCCCACAGCCAGGCGTCGCTGTGCCGGTCCAGCTTGACCTGATGGCGGCCGTGGGACAGGCCTTCGGCTTCCACCATCAGCGTGTCCAACATGTCCTGCATGTCCACTTTTTCCGATACCGTCGCCTTGGGGCTGTTCTCCAGCTTGGACAGGGTCAACAGGTCTTCAACCAGGCTTTGCATGCGCCGCGATTGCTCTAGCATCATCGGCAGAAACTGGCGGAAGGTGGCGTCGTCCACCTGCGGCAGATCGCCCAGCGTCTCCAGAAAGCCGCCCACCACGGTCAGCGGCGTGCGCAGCTCGTGCGAGACGTTGGCGACGAAATCCTTGTGCACGGTTTGCACCCGTTCCAGCTGGGTGATGTCGCGGGTCAGCAGCAATTTGCGGGTGGAATCGAAAGGGACCATCTGCAGCGAGATCACCAGTTCGCGCGGCTGCACGAAATTGAGCACCAGCGGTTGGCTGAAGCGCGCCTCGTTCATATAGGCGTGAAAGGCCGGCTGGCGAATCAGGTTGAGGATCTGATTGCCGACATCCCGCTTGCGGTCCAAACCCAGATGCTCCACCGCCATCGGGTTGATCCATTCGATGCGGTCATGCTCGTCCAGCACCACCACCCCGTCCGGCATCGCCTCGCCGGCGTTGATGAAACGCTCCAGCGCGTGGGTGAGCTTTTTCTGGCTCTGGCTCTGGGTGCGGGTGGTGCGGTACAGGGTCATGAAGATGGTGTGCCAGACGCCGAAACCGTCCGGCACCCGCTCCGGGGTCGGCCGCTGCAGCCAGCGCAACAACAACGCGACATGGTAGAGATTGAAGGCCAGCCAGCCGCCCAGGCAGATGGCCACCGCGATCAGTCCGTCTTCCGCCGACGATCCCAGCCAGAAGCCCAGGCCAATGACGGCGGTCGCCAGCAGCGAGGCCAGCGTGCGTTTCAGAAATTCAGGCATCAGGCCTCACTGCTGGGTGGAGAAGCGGTAACCGGTGCCGCGCACGGTCTGGATCAGCGCGTCGTGGCCGGTGCCCTCCAACGCGCTGCGCAGCCGACGGATGTGCACGTCCACGGTGCGCTCTTCCACGAACACATGGTCTCCCCACACCTGGTCCAATAGCTGGGAGCGCGAATGCACGCGCTCGGGATGGGTCATGAAGAAGTGCAGCAGGCGGAATTCGGTGGGGCCCAGATCGATGACGCCGCCGTTGCCGGTGACGCGGTGGGTGACCGGATCCAGCCGCAGGCCTTGCACGTCCACTGCGTCGTCGGTCATCTGCGGCGCGCGACGGCGCAGCACCGCTTTGATGCGCGCCAGCAATTCTCGCGGCGAGAACGGCTTGGTGATGTAGTCGTCCGCGCCGGTTTCCAGGCCGGTGATCTTGTCCTGCTCGTCCGAGCGCGCGGTCAACATGATGATGGGCACGTGGCGAGTACGCTCGTCCGCGCGCAAGCGCTTGGCGATGTCCACGCCGCTGGCGCCCGGCAGCATCCAGTCCAGCAACACCAGATCCGGCAACGCGTTGCGCACTAGCGTCAGCGCCGCTTCGGCGGTGCTGGCTCGCAGCACATGGTGGCCGGCCTGCGCCAGGTTGAAGGCAATCAGCTCCTGGATTGCCGGTTCGTCTTCAACAAGCAAGATATTGGCTGGCATGGTTGATCCATTCCCGTTTGAGTGTGTGGCAAGGATAAAAACGGGTGATTACAAAAATATGACATTTCGTCAAACTTTCCCACTTTGGCGCAGATTATTTTAACGCGCCAGCCGTAGACGCCGCTGAAACCAAAAAAAAAACGGGCCTGTTGCTGTGAACAGGCCCGGAATGGTCGTCGTCAATACAGATTTGATCTGACTAGAGACCAGGGACAAAGAGATCACCAGGACAGTTTCAAATGAGAGCGTTTTGGGACAATTCTCATCCGCAACGGATCTGGACAGGCGAGCCGCGGGACAGTGCGGCCAACCCTGATACGGCCAGCATTTTACGTAGCAAACAGGCGTTTTGATTAGATGTTTGATTGGATTTTAAGCCATTTTACCTTATTTTATATGTTTGTTTCGTCATATCTCCTTATAATCGAAACATGGATAAATTTGATAGAAAAATAATCGCCGCGCTGCACGAAAACGCCCGCATCAGCTTCGCGGAGCTGGCCCGAAGGGTGAATCTGTCGCCGCCGGCGGTGGCGGACCGGGTGAGCAAATTGGAGCGCGGCGGCGTGATCACCGGCTACCGCGCCACCATCGATCCCAACAAGGTGGGCATGCCCATCTGCTGCATGATAGAACTGACGGTCAAACACCTGGAGTACTTCGCGGTGATAGAGGAAATCCGCACCATGCCGGAGATCATCGAATGCATGTCGGTGACCGGCACCAGCGGACTGATGATGAAGGTGGTAGTGGACAATATGCCCACCCTGCAGGCGCTGATCGCGCGGCTGATGCAGTTTGGCGACACCAAGACTTCGATCGTGATCGAGGTTCCAGTGCCGCCGCGGCTGCCGGATTTGCAACAGGACGAATAATCCGGCGCGGCTTTGGGCCTGACAATGAAAAACGGACAGGCGAGCCTGTCCGTTTAAAAGAGCGGAACGCCTGTCGGCGCTTACTTGGCGGCCTGCCAGGCCACTGCCGTATCGATCATGCGGTTGGAGAAGCCCCACTCATTGTCGTACCAGGCCAACACTTTGACTTCGCGGCCGCCGATGACGCGGGTCAGCGTGGCGTCGAAGGTGCTGGACGCCGGGTTATGCAGGAAGTCGCAGGACACCAGCGGCAGCGTGTTCACGCCAAGCACGCCCTTGAGCGGCCCCTTGGCGGCGTCGCTGATCAGCTGGTTCACTTCTTCCTTGGTGGTGTCTCGGCCGGCGGTGAAGGTCAGATCCACCAGCGAGACATTGCTCACCGGCACGCGCACGGCGAAACCGTCCAGCTTGCCTTTCAACTGAGGCAACACCAGGCCCACCGCGGCGGCGGCGCCGGTTTTGGTCGGGATCATGGACACGGCGGCGGAACGGGCGCGACGCAGATCCTTGTGATCGGTGTCCAGCAACACTTGGTCGTTGGTGTAGGCGTGCACCGTGGTCATCAGGCCGCGCTCGATGCCGATGGTGTCGATCAAGGGCTGCACCATCGGAGCCAGACAGTTGGTGGTGCAGGAGGCGTTGGACACGATGGTCATCGCGCTGCTCAACTGCTGATGGTTGACGCCGTACACCACGGTGGCGTCCACGCCTTCGCCGCCCGGGGCGGAGATCAGCACTTTTTTAGCGCCCGCCTGCAGGTGGGCGCCGGCTTTTTCGCGAGTGGTGAACAAACCAGTGCATTCCATCACCACGTCCACGTTCAATTCTTTCCACGGCAGCTCGGCCGGGTTGCGGATGGCCAGCAGCTTGATCTTCTTGCCGTTGACCACCAAGTGGTCGCCGTCCAACGCCACGGACGCGGCGAACGGGCCGTGCACGCTGTCGTAGCGGGTCAGGTGTTCATGCAGCTCCGGCGAGGCCAGATCGTTGATGGCGACAATCTCGATGTCCTGATCGGCATAGCGCTCTTGCCATGCACGCACAATCATGCGGCCGATGCGGCCGTAACCATTGATAGCAACTCGCAACGTCATGATGCATCCTCCAAGTTGAAATGGCGCAAGGTCATCTTCCCGTGCCCTGCGCCACCACTGTCCGCCTGATTCGGCTTGTAATCAACTCGCTACATAAGTAGTGGGCGAATTACCAACATCGCCAGTGCGGAAATTCCGACCAAACTTGCCGTGCGTCAAATTCCGCCGGCCGTCGCCCGGCATCGAGCAGCGCCTCAGCCCTGCAATACGGCGGCGTAATCGCCGGCGTCGCTATTCAATACTATATGCAATAGCGTGCCGGAAAAGGCGGTAACGCCGCTGGCGCCCAACTGCTGCAAAGCCGCCTGATCAACCAGGGCCGCGTCGGCCACTTCCACCCGCAAGCGGCTGCCGGCCACGGCTTCCACCTTGCGCACATTGTCCGCCCCGCCCAGCGCCGTCAGCCAGCGTTCGCGATCAATGCCCACCACTTCGCCCAAGGCCCGCGCCGGCGCCGCCTCGCTCGTTTGAACGGCGGCCGCGGTTTCAGCGGCGCCCAGCGCAACGCGGATTTCGTCGGCAATCAGATCCGCCTCCGGCCCCAGCACGACTTGCACGCTGCCGGCGGCCGGCTTGATCAGGCCGCGCGAGCCCAACGCCTTCAGCGCGGCCTCGCTCACTTTGTCGTTGCTGGCCACTTGCAAGCGCAAACGGGTGGTGCAGGCATCCACCGATTTCAGGTTGGCGGCGCCGCCCAGCGCGGCGATAAAGGCGCGCGCGCGTTCACTGCCGGCCGCCACCGCCGCCACAGTCACCATCGCGTCTTCGCGGCCAGGGGTCTTCAGATCGAATTTCTTGATGAAGAACACGAACAACACGTAGTAGAGCGCGAAGTAGCCGATGCCCACCGGGACCAACAGCAAGGGGTTGGTGGACAAGCCGAAGTTCAGCATGTAGTCGAACAGACCGGCGGAGAAGCCGAAACCCAGCTTGATGTTGAGCGCGTGCATCAAGGCCATGGCCAGGCCGGTCAACACCGCGTGGATGGCGTACAGCGCCGGCGCCAGGAACATGAAGGCGAACTCCACCGGCTCGGTGACGCCGGTCAGCATCGCGGTCAGCGCCATCGAGAACAGCAGACCGCCGACGGCTTGCTTGTTCTCCGGCTTGGCGGTGCGGTACATCGCCAGGCAGGCGGCCGGCAGGCCGAACATCATCACCGGGAAGAAGCCGGACATGAACATGCCGGCCGTCTTGTCGCCGGCGAAGAAGCGGGTCAGGTCCCCGTGCACCACCTTGCCGGCGGCGGCGGCGAAATCGCCCACCTGGAACCAGACGATGGTGTTGAGAATGTGGTGCAGGCCGGTGACGATGAGCACGCGGTTGAGCACGCCGTAGACGAAGACGCCGATCTCGCCGGCGCCGATCAGCCAGCGCCCAACGCTATCGATGCCGACCTGCACCGGCATCCAGACATAGCCCAGCACCGCGCCCAGCAGCAGCATGGAGAAGCCGGTGACAATGGGCACAAAACGCTTGCCGCCAAAGAAGGCCAGGTAGCTGGGCAGCTTGATGTCCTTGTAACGGTTGTACAGCGCGCCGGCCACCAGGCCGGACAGAATGCCGGACAGCACGCCCATATTGAGCTTCTCGTCTATCACCTTGAGTACCGCGGTGATCACCAGATAGCCAATGGCGCCGGCCAGGCCGGAGGTGCCGTTGTTGTCTTTGGCGAAGCCCACGGCCACGCCGATGGCGAAGATCAACGCCAGATTGCCGAAGATGGCGTCGCCTGCCTGAGCCATCATCTTGATGTTGAGCAGGTCCGGCTGGCCCAGGCGCAGCAGCAGGCCGGCCACGGGCAAAACGGCGATCGGCAGCATCAGGGCTCGGCCCAGCTGCTGAATGCCAGCGAATTTATTGTCAGAGGTACTCACGTCTCGTCTCCCAGTGTATGGACGCCGATGGGGGCATGGCGCTCCAGGCTGCTACCTTCTTGTGTGTCTGTGCCGCTCGCTGCCGCGTGTCCCCGCGGCATGCGATTACTTCAAAATCACCTCAAAAACCTTGAACGGCCTTGCGCGCCGGACCAGTCAGGCCTCCGGCCACCATTCGGCGGCTTGCGCGCGCACTTCGGCGGCGGAATCCAGCCTCAACAGCTGCTCGACGCGCTTGAGGCAAGCCTGCTGATCCAGCGCCCTCACCCTGGCCTTGATCTCCGGCACCAGGCCAGGGCTGACCGATAGTTCGGCCACGCCGAGGCCGATCAGCACCGGCGTGGCCAGCGGGTCCGACGCCAAGGCGCCGCACACGCCCACCCATTTGCCGTGCAGGCTGGCGCCGGCCACCGTGCGTTCTATCAGCCGCAGCAGCGCTGGATGCATTGCGTCCAGGCTGGCCGCCAGCGAGGCGTTGCAACGGTCCATCGCCAGCGTGTATTGAGTCAGATCATTGGTGCCGATGGACAAGAAGTCCGCCTCGGCGGCGAGTTGGTCGGCCAGCAGGGCGGCGGACGGCACTTCCACCATCACGCCCAGCTGCGGCCGTTCGCTCAGCCCCATTTCCTCGGCCAGCGAGTCTATGCGCCGACGCAAACGCCGCAGTTCGCCAACGTCGGCGATCATCGGCACCAAGATGCGCAGCAGGGATAACGGGCGCAACATCAGCAGCGCGCGCAGTTGTTCATCCAGCATCTCCGGATGGGCGAAGCCGGTGCGGATGCCGCGCAGGCCCAGCGCCGGGTTAGGTTCCGGCGGCAAGGTCAGATAGGGCACTTCCTTGTCTCCGCCCACGTCCAGCGTGCGGATGATGGCGACGCGGCCCTGCAATTCGTCCAGCACCGCCTGATAGGCGTTGGCCTGCTCGTAGCGGTCCGGCGCGTCCCGACGATCAATGAACAGGAACTCGGTGCGCAACAGACCCACGCTGTCGGCGCCGTGGCGCACCGCTTCGCGCGCGTCCTCTTCGTTGGCGATATTGGCGGCGACTTCAACGCGCACGCCATCCAGTGTCACCGCGGCGCCGTCGGCGTCGGCCCGCATATCGGCGCGGCGGCGCTCTCGCTCCGCCATCGCCTGCCTGGCGGCGGCTAGCGAGGCGGCGGCCGGCGCCGGATCACAGCCGCCTTGGCTCGCATCCAGCAGCACTTCGCTGCCGGCGTCCAGACGCAACACCTGCGGCCCGCAAGCCACCAGGGCCGGAATGCCTAGCGCGCGCGCCAGAATGGCCACATGACCGGTGGCGCCGCCGGCGGCGGACAGTATGCCGGCCACCCGCTCTCGCGGCAGCCGGGTCAGTTCGGAGGGCGCCAGATCTTCGGCCACCAGGATGGAGGCCGGATACAATTCAGGCTCGCTCTGCGCATCGCCCAACAAGGCTTTCAGCACCTGACGTTCAATGTCTTTGAGATCGGCCACCCGTTCGGCCAGCAAGGGGCTGCCCAGGCTGGACAATACCCGGCACTGCGCCCGCACCGCTTGGCGGAAGGCGTAGCCGGCGCTGTGGCCGGCGGCGATGTCTCGTTCCGCCACACCCCGTAATTCCGGATCGTCCACCAGCGCCAGATGGGCGGAGAAAATGTCGCTCTGCGAGGTTTGGCCGCGCCGCAGCGCGTCGTCGATGGCGGCGGCGATGCCGGCGCTGACCTCGGTCAGCGCGTGGTTCAGCTGATCGCGCTCGCTGTCCGCATTGACCGCGAACTCCGCCACTTGCGGTTCGAAGGCGTCGAGGCGCACCACCTGGCCGATGGCCAGGCCCGGCGCCGCGCAAACGCCGCCTATCCAGCCGGCCGGCAGCGAACGCGTCGAGGTGCTGGCCAAGGGCGCGGGCGCGCCATGGCCGGACTCTGTGCGGGTTTGCAGCGCGGCGATCACCGCCGCGGCGGCCGCAGCGGCGTCCTCGCCCTGCGCCAACACCGCCACATCGTCGTCCTCGGCCACCCCCAGCCCCATCAACGCCACTACGCTGCGGGCATTGGCGGCCTGACCGTTGAATTCCACCCGTACGCTGGAACGGTATTGACGCGCCGCGTTCTGCACCAGCGCCGCCGGCCGCGCGTGCAGGCCGCCGGCGTGGCGCACCGTGGCCTGACCGCGGCTTTCCGCGCCACTGGCGCTGGGAAGATCGTCTACGGCCGCGCCGCCGGACAGTGTCAGAAACACGCTTTGCCCGGCCTGCTGCCAGCCCTCGGCCCGGCTTTCCAATGCGTAAGCCTCGCCGTTGGCGATCACCACCATGGTCAGCAAGGACGGCGCGCGCCGCGCCACTGCGTCCAGGTCCACTTCGATCAGGGGCTGGCCCTGACTGACTGCGTCGCCGGCCTTGATCAACGGCTTGAAGCCCTCGCCCTCCAGCTTGACGGTATCGATGCCGATGTGGATCAGCACTTCCGCGCCGTTGGCCGCGCGCAAGGTCAAGGCGTGGCCGGTGCGCGCCAATTGCGCCACCACGCCGTCACAGGGCGCCAGCAGGGTGCCGGACATCGGCTCGATCGCCAGGCCGTCGCCCATCATCAAACCGGCGAATACCGGATCGGGCGCACGGCTCAGCGGCACGGACGGCCCGTCAAACGGGGCCAGGAGTTCGAGCGTAGCGGACATGGGGGGAGCGTCTCCATTCTTACTTATGTATCGTCTCCGCGGCCGGCGCCGGTTCAGCTGGGCGCCGTTCGCGACGCGCCCCGATTCGATGGCCGATCAGGGCGCGGTTTCAAGCGTTGCCGGACTCAGCGCGTGCAAGTCACCTTGGACAGATGACGCGGCACGTCCGGATTCAGGCCGCGCGCCTCGGACAAGCGCGCCGCCATTAGATAGAAGCTCTGAATCGCCAGCAAAGGATCCAACGCTTCGTCGTCGGCTAACGCCAGGGTCAGATCCCGGCTGACGATATTTTCCGGCGCAGCCAGCAACACCTTGGCGCCGCGGCCGCGCATTTCCTCGGCCAGATCGATCAAGCCTTGTTGCTCCGGCCCGCGCGGCGCGAAGATCAGCAAGGGATAGCCGTCGTCGATCAAAGCCATCGGACCGTGCTTGATCTCGGCCCCGGAGAAGGCCTCGGCCTGAATCGCGCAGGTTTCCTTGAATTTGAGCGCGGCTTCCAACGCCACGGCGAAGCCCAACCCGCGGCCCACCACCATGATGCGTTCGGCGTCGCGCAAAGCGTCCACCGCCAGCGTCCAGTCCTGGCGCGTGGCTTCGGTCAAACGCTGCGGCAGGTTGGCCAGCGCGGCCAACAGGGCGTCGTCTGCCTGCCAGTGGGCCACCAGGCGCGCCACCGCGGACAAGGAGGTGATGTAACTCTTGGTGGCGGCCACGCTTTTTTCGTCGCCGGCGCACAAGGGCACTACCCATTCGCAGGCGGCGGCCAGCGGCGATTGATGCTTGTTGACCAAGGCCGCGGTGCGCGCCCCGGCGGTGCCCAGCGCCTTCATGGTGTCGATCAGGTCCGGGCTCTGGCCGGACTGGGACAAAGCCACCGCCAGTTGGCCTTTCACCGCCAGCGGCGCGCGGTGCAGCGTCACCAGCGACATCGGCAGGGACACCACCGGCACGCCCAGCCGTTGCATCGCCAGATAGGCGAAGTAATTGGCGGCGTGATCGGAACTGCCGCGTGCGACGGTCAGCGCCAGGCTGGGGCGCTCCACCGCCAGCGCGCGTCCCAGCGCGGCCAGCGCTTCATCGGCGTACATGTGTTGCGCGGCCACCGCCTCGGCGGCGTACAGCGCTTCTTCAAGCATCAACGAGGCCAATTTGTTCTCCCTCTACGTAGACTTGCTGCAAATTCAAATCCGCATCCATCGCCACAATGTCGGCCCAGGCGCCGGCGGCGAGTCGGCCGCGGTCGGCCAGGCCTAGATAGTCGGCCGGGTAAAGCGACAGCCTGTGCGAAGCATCCGCCAGCGGCAGGCCGATGGACACCAGGTTGCGCAGCGCCTGGTCCATGGTCAGCGTGCTGCCTGCCAGAGTGCCGTCGGCCAGACGCACGCCGCCCATGCATTTGGTCACCGAGTGCGAACCCAACTTGTATTCGCCGTCCGGCATGCCGGCGGCGGCGGTGGAGTCCGTGACGCAGTACAGGCGCGGAATCGAGCGCAGAGCGGCGCGGATCGCGCCCGGATGGACGTGGAGCAGATCCGGGATCAGTTCCGCGTATTCGGCGTGGGCCAGCGCCGCGCCCACCATGCCGGGCTCGCGGTGGTGCAGCCCGCTCATCGCGTTGAACAGATGGGTGAAACCGGACGCGCCCTGCTCCAGGGCCTGCACGCCGTCTTCGTAACTGCCCAGAGTGTGGCCCAGTTGCACCTTGACGCCCTGCTCCGCCAGTTGGCGGATGATGTCCATGTGGCCGGCGATTTCCGGCGCCAGCGTGATCAGCGACACCGGCGCCAGCGAACGATACCAGTCCACCTGCTCCATCGCCGCGCGGCAGGCGTCGTCGGGCTGAGCGCCCAGTTTGCCGGGGTTGATGTAAGGACCTTCCAGATGCACGCCCAGAATGCGGGCGCCGCCGGGCTGGCGTTCGCGACAGGAGGAACCGAGCGCGCGCAGCACCTGCTCAATGTCGATCGGCGGCGCGGTCATGGTGGTGGCCAGCAAGGAGGTGGTGCCGAAGCGGGCGTGCAGCCTGGCCACGCGCTCGGCGGCGCGGCCGCCCTCCATGATGTCGACGCCGCCGCCGCCGTGGACGTGAAGATCGATGAAGCCCGGCAGCAGATAGCGCTCCACCGCGCGCCCGGAGGCCAAGCGCGCGTCTATAGACTCGATGCGGCCATCGGCAGCCAGTTTCAATTCGCCGTCCATCCAGCCGGATTCGGTCAGGATGCGTCCTTGCAGCACTCGGTGTTGGGTCATCGTCTCAGTTCGGCAACAAAATCGTAGTAGTCGTTACGGCAATAGGTATCGGTCAATTCAATCGCGATGTTCTCAGCGTTGAAGCCGATGCGGGTAATCAACAGCATCGCCTCTCCGGGGCGGATGCCGGCCAACGTGGCGATGTCGCCGGAGGCGTTCACCGCGCGGATATGCTGCAACGCGCGCACCACCGAGTGGCCGCTGGCGTCCAGGTGGGCGTACAGCGAGGTGCCCACTTGCTGCGGCTCCGGCAGATAAGCCACCGGCAGCGTCGTCATCTCTATCGCCATCACCACCCCGTCGGCCAGGCGCTGACGCTTCAGCCGCGACACCTGCGAGGTGGGCGACAGTCCCAGCTTGATCACTTCTTCATTGCTGGGCGCGAACACGCCGCGCTCCAGCCACACCGACGACGGCACGAAGCCGCGTTGGCGCAATTGTTCGGTAAAGCCGGTCAGCCTCGACAAGGGCTGCTCCAGTCTTGGCGTGATGAAGGTGCCCGAGCCCTGGCGCCGGCGAATCAGGCCCTGCTCCAGCAGCACATCCATCGCCTTGCGCGCGGTGACGCGCGAAATGCCCAGTTCTTCCGAAAACGTGCGCTCCGACGGCAGCGCCTCGTCCGCCTGCCACCAACCGGCGTTGATGGCGTCGGCCAGTTTCCGCGACAGCTGCAGATACAGCGGCGTGGTCAGGGTTTCATCCGGTTTCAATGCAAGCCAGCGATTTTCCATGGGTTGTCTGCAAGTGGTCTGAAAACCCCAGTGTATAACCTGTCTCCCCGGCTGGCATCTTCCGCGCTGGCGCGTGTCGATTCCGGCCTTACGGCTTACCGCGAACGTTAATACCACATTAATACCACGTCAATACCATTTTATTTGTTCGCATTCTTGTGCGCTTGCTGCATGGCAGCAAAACGACAAACAAATGATTTGGCTGGGAAAATTGCAGGATCACTGCGCATTGACCCGCGGGACAGGTCAGGGAATGAGCGTTTTTTGCAAGAATCAAGCAGATGCAAGACCACACAGTAAGCATGGCAATAGTACCTTTTGCCAAACTTAGATTAAAAATAGTCGTCTTATTTTAAATCATATGTCATTCATATGATGATTGGACTGCCCGGCGAACTGCTGGGCGCTTGCATACCACTCGTAGCTCAAAGGAGTCAGAATGAAACCACAACTGCGCCTTCCCGCCGCCCTCGCCCTGGCCTGCCTCAGCGCGCCGCTCTGGGCCCACGGCACCATGGAAGTGCCGATCAACCGCACTTACAACTGCTTCAAAGAGGGCGCGGAATCGCCGAAATCCGCCGCATGCCAGGAAGCCCGCCGCGTGGGCGGCACCCAGGCCATGTACGACTGGAACGGCATCAACCAAAATCCTCAGGGCGACAACCACGCCGCGGTGGTGCCGGACGGCAAACTCTGCGCCGGCGGCCAAGACAAGTTCAAGGGCTTCAACCTGGGCCGCACCGACTGGCCGAAAACCAAGCTGGTGCCGGACGCCAGCGGCAACTACGAGTTCGTTTACCACGCCACCGCGCCGCACTCGACCAAGTACTTCAAGTTCTACGTCACCAAGAACGGCTGGGATCAAACCAAGCCGCTGAAGTGGTCTGACCTGGATCCGCAGCCCTTCCACACCGTGACCGGCAATCCGCCGCTGGACGCCAACAAGCGCTACCACATGGTGGCCAAGCTGCCGGCCGGCAAGAGCGGCCCGCACATCATTTTCAATGTCTGGAAGCGCGCGGACAGCGAAGAAGCCTTCTACTCGTGCTCTGACGTGATCTTCGGCGACGGCACCAACCCGCCGGAACCGCCGCCGGTGACCAATCCGTGGAAGGAAATCGGCAAGGTGACCGCTTATGAAAACCTGCCGAACAACAGCACCGCCACCTTGCGCGTGTTCGACGCCAGCGGCCGCGACGCCGAAACCATCCCGGTCAAACTGGACGCCGTCAGCGGGCAAATGACCAACTGGCCGTATGAGCTGGGCGTGAAAGTGAACGCAACTTCCAAGGCGATTCGCATCGGCGTGATGAATCAGAAGCAACGCACGGTAAGCATCACCCCGGAACATAGCGCCACCGCCAACCGCGTGTATCTGAACGACAGCTACAAGGGCTACACCTACCAGATCGACCTGAAGAAGGGCGACGGCGGCATCAACCCGCCGCCGGTGGGCGACACCTGGAAAGAAGGCCTGTCCTACACCGCTGGCCAGATCGTAAGCTATCAGGGCAAGAAGTACCGCTGCCTGCAGCCGCACACCGCCTGGGCCGGCGCGGGCTGGACCCCGTCCACCCAACCCGCCTTGTGGGCGCCGGCTTAAGCCGTACCGCTCGGCGCGCGGGCCAAGAACGGGTTTACGATCTCGCGAGCTAAGGCGAGACAAGGCGAAAACGGCTGAGAAAGCGGAATGGTCAAGTGGTACATGAGCATTTCGAAGACGTTTCCAACGCCCTTGTCTAACAGTCCCGCCAACGCGCAGCAGATCGTAAACAGGTTCTAAGAGCCTGACGCGCTGAACCGCCGGCCTTCCCCCTCTGGGCAGGCCGGCTTCCCCCACCTCTCCTGTCGCAGGCCATTCTTTGGATGGCGGCCATCCCATGCCCGCAACGCAGGCAGGATAGCTGCCGCGCGTCGCCTGCCGGGATTCGCTAGAAAGCCGGTTCCGATGGAAACCTCGACCCAGACCTACCCGCCCCTCGCAGCCTGGCTGCACTGGATTTGCGCCGTCGTGATCCTGTGGGCGATGATCAGCGGCTTCGCTCTCGCCTCCGGCGCGCTGCCGCCCGCCGTCGCCGCGGCGATTCCGCCGTTCAACGTCGCGCTGACCACCCTGCTAATACCCGTCTTCCTGCTGCGCATTGTCTACCGCGCCAGCTTCCGCATGCCGCCGCCCACCGGCATCCCGCCGGCCAAACACCGGCTGGCGCGCCGCGCGCACGCGCTGCTCTATCTGCTGAGCAGCCTGTCGCTGGCCAGCGGCTGGCTGATGATGGAACGGCCGGTCGACTTGTTCGGCCTGCTCACTCTGCAACCCAGCCTGGAGCCAGGCGCGGCCACGCGCGCGCTGGCCAAGCTGCACTTCGTCAGCAATGTTCTGCTGGCCCTGCTGCTGAGCGCCCATATCGGCGCGGTAATCCAGCATCAGCGCAACGGACGCCGCCTGTTACGGCGCATGTCGCTGCTGGCTGGCTAAGAACGTGTTCACGATCTCGCGAGCAAGAGCGAGACAAGGCGAAAACCGCTGAGAAAGCGCAATGTGCCGGCGGTGCATGCAGTCGAAGCGGTGCTCGCCACGCCACGTCTCACGAAGCGCGGCGGACATGCAAGCGCTGCTAGCGCCGCCAGCTGATCAACACCACAGCCGCCACAATCACGCTCATCGCCAACATCTCGTGCAGGCCAATGTGCTCGCCAAGAAAGACCACCCCCAGCAGAACCGCGATCACCGGGTTGACGTAGGCGTAGCTGGTGGCGGCGGCCGGCGACACGGTCTTCAGCAGGTGCAGATAGGCGCTGTAAGCGATGATGGAGCCAAATACCGCCAGGTAGAGCAGAGCCAGCCAGCCGGACAGTGACGGCGTCGCCAGCAGTTTCTCGCCGTAGATCTGGCTGGCCAGCAGCAAAGCCGCACCGCCGAAGATCATCATCCAGGCGCTGCCCATTGGTCCCTTTGGCTGAGCCAAATGGCGGCTCCAGGCCGAACCCAGCGCCCAGCCGGCGGAAGCCAGCAACAGCAAGGCCGCGCCGCTGGGGCTAGCCTTCAGATTGGCCCCCATGTTCAACAGCACCATGCCGCACACCCCCAGGCCGATGCCGGCCCACTCCACCTTGCGCGCCTTCTGGCCGAACATGCGCGCGAACAGCAAGGTGAACAGGGGAACGGTGGCGATCACCAATGCGGCCACGCCGGAGGACACATCTTTCTCCGCCACCGTGACCAGGCCGTTGCCCACTGCCGGCATCAATACGCCCAGCAAGGCGGCGCCGCCCAGTTCGCGCGCGTTAGGCATCGGGTATTTGCGCACGCACAAATAAGCCAGCATCAGCCAACCGGCCAAGGAAAAGCGCAAGCCGGCCATCATCATCGGCGGCCAGGATTCCACTCCTATGCGTATGCCCAGGTAAGTGGAGCCCCAGATCACGTACAGGGCGAAGAAAGCGGCTAGGGTCAGCGGGGGAATGCGCGAAAACGGCATGGTGCGGCTCAAGAAAGTGGAACCGAATACCATGCCGTATGGGAATGTCCGTGGCAAGCCCAATTTTGCCGCGGACGCGGCCTGACTTAGCGTGTGGCCAGGCGCTGCAAAATGTTGGAAAACTCTTCCATATAGCTGTCGAAACGGGTGGCCAGCCGATCAACGTCGGTGGCGAAGCGGTTGTAGGCCACCACCGCCGGAATGGCCGCGAACAGGCCGATGGCCGTGGCCACCAACGCCTCGGCGATGCCCGGCGCCACGGTGGACAAGGTGGCCTGACCAGCGTTGCCCAGGCCGATGAAGGCATGCATGATGCCCCACACCGTGCCGAACAGGCCGATATAGGGGCTAACCGAGCCCACTGTGGCGAGGAAGGAGGTATGGCTGTCCAGGGCGTCCAGCTCGCGCTGCGCCGCCGCCTTCATCGCGCGGCGCGAGCCGGCCATGATGTCCGACAGCTCGGTGCCGTTGCGGCCGCGAAGCTTCAAAAACTCGGCGAAGCCGGACTGAAAGATGCGCTCCATGCCCACGGTGTCGCTGCGGCGGCTGGCGTCTTCGTACAGGCGGTTCAGATCCGCGCCGCTCCAGAAATTGCGCTCGAACTCGTCGCTATTGCGCCGCGCCGCGCGCAGCACCGAGATCTTGTTGAAGATCAGGGCCCAGGACAGCACCGACATCAAGGCCAGACCGGCCATCACCAGTTGCACCATCAGGCTGGCGTCCAGGATCAGGCTCAGGAAGGAAATCTGTTGCACGGCAACTCCTCTTGTAATCGCCAGGCTCAGCGCAATACGCGGCCTGTTTCCAAATCAATGATGGTGGACGGTTTGCGCCGCTTGCCGATACGCCCCGGCAGGGTCAACACCCGTTGGCGGAACGCCTCGCGACAGGCGCGCGCGCTCTTCAACGACTGCTGGCCGGCGCGGTTGGCCGAAGTGGACACCAGCGCGGAACCCAAGGTGCGGCACAAGGCCGCAGCCTCCCCATGCGCTGTGACGCGCACGGCGATCTTGTCGTGTTTGCCGCGCAAGGCCGGCGGCACTCGACGCGAAGCCGGCAGCAAAAAAGTATATGGACCGGGCCAATAGCGCGCCAGTTCCGCGTATTGGGCGGCGGTCAAAGGACGGATCAGGTGGCGGATCTGGGACACGTCGGCCGCGATCACGATCAGCCCTTTGTGATTGGGCCTGGCCTTGATCGCCAGAATTTTGCGGATGGCGCGCACATCCAACGGATTGCAGCCTAAGCCGTAGCAGGACTCAGTGGAATAGGCGATGACCTCGCCTTGCTTCAAGGCCGCGCGGGCCTGCTGTTGCAGGGCGCGGCCGGGCAGACGGGGCAAGGGCCGCACCCGGCCTGGCGTGAACTTCATGATGGACGGCGATGCGAAAGTAAAGCCGCATTGTACCGCTGTCCGCGGCGGTGACCTAGCGCTTCGATGCCCGGTCGTCGATATCCTCCGGCGCCGGTCGCCAGGCGTAGCAGCGCCAGGACGGCTGTTCCGCGCCGAACTGCTTCAACCAGTACGCCAGCCGGCACCAACAGCGGCGCTCATGACGCAGGAAATGCATCATCCTGCGCCGCCA
Source organism: Chromobacterium sp. Rain0013 (assembly GCF_015291765.1). NCBI lineage: Bacteria > Pseudomonadati > Pseudomonadota > Betaproteobacteria > Neisseriales > Chromobacteriaceae > Chromobacterium > Chromobacterium sp. Rain0013. The sequence goes on along the minus strand of NZ_CP031514.1, from coordinate 971,125 downwards.
GCTTCCTGCTTCCAGCGCTGCCGCCGGCGCGATGTGATTGTCGGTCATCATCTATTCTCCTCGACATCAGACTCAGTCTCCGGCCAGCAGCAGGCCGGCCTTCATCTGTCGCTTCCAAATCTAGGAGAAGCCGCATTAAGCCAATGTCGAATTTTCGACGACAGCTGCAAAAATGCTATAAATCCGCCTCTTCCCCTCCCCCGGTCTGCACCGATATTTTTAAGCAGTTGGAACCTAGCCAAGCTGTCGATATCATTCATTGAAGTCCATAAGCAGCGTATTGAATATTTTTGCCACCCTCTTGCCGTCCTACCTTCGTGAGGCGGCAATGACCCCATTTCTTGATTCAGGCCATTGAAAGAACGAACGTTATGAGCATTTTGGTAACCGGCGGCGCCGGCTTCATCGGCGGCAATTTCGTGCTGGACTGGCTGGCGCAGAGCGATGAGCGCATCATCAACCTCGACGCGCTGACCTACGCCGGCAATCTCGACACGCTGAAAACGCTTGAACAGGACACGCGCCACGTTTTCGTGCGCGGAGACATCGGCGACCACGCTCTGGTCAGCGCCCTGCTGGCCGAGCACCAGCCGCGAGCAGTGATCAATTTCGCCGCGGAAAGCCACGTCGACCGCTCCATCCACGGGCCGGGCGACTTCATCCAGACCAATGTGGTGGGCACCTTCAATCTGCTGGAAAGCGTGCGCGGTTACTGGAATCAGCTGCCCGCCGAGGAGCAACGGGGCTTCCGCCTGCTGCACGTATCCACCGACGAGGTCTACGGCACGCTGGGGCCCGACGACGCGCCATTCTCCGAACGCCACCGTTATGAGCCCAACAGCCCCTACTCAGCTTCCAAGGCCGCGTCCGACCACCTGATCCGCGCGTGGCACCACACCTACGGCCTGCCGGTGCTGACCACCAATTGCAGCAATAATTACGGCCCTTATCATTTCCCGGAAAAGTTGATTCCTCTGGTCATTCTCAACGCGCTGGCCGGCAAGCCGCTGCCCATCTATGGCGACGGCAGTCAGGTGCGCGACTGGCTCTACGTCAAAGACCATTGCTCCGCCATCCGCCGCGTGCTGGAAGCCGGCGTGCCTGGCGAAACCTATAACGTCGGCGGCTGGAACGAAAAAACCAATCTGGACGTGGTGAAGACCATCTGCGCGCTGTTGGACGAACTGGCGCCGCACGCCGACCCGGCTCGCCGCTATGCCGATCAGATCGCCTTCGTCGCCGACCGGCCCGGCCATGACCGCCGCTACGCGATAGACGCGCGCAAGCTGGAGCGCGACTTGGGCTGGAAACCTCAAGAAACCTTCGATAGCGGCATCCGCAAAACCGTGGCCTGGTATCTGCAACATCAAGACTGGGTGGCCAACGTCAGCAGCGGCGCCTATCGCGACTGGGTGAACCGGCACTATGGCTGAGCGCGAACCCACCATATTGCTGACCGGAGTCAACGGCCAGCTCGGTCATCAGCTGCGGACCGCGCTGGCGCCGCTGGGCAATATCGTCGCGTTGAACCGGACCGAACTGGACCTGAGCCAGACCGACAGCACCCTCCAGGCACTGGAGCGCCACCAGCCCGACATCATCGTCAACCCCGCCGCTTACACCGCAGTGGACCGCGCAGAAAGCGAAGTGGAGCAGGCCCGCTCGGTCAACGCCGCCGCGCCGGCGTTGCTGGCGCAATGGGCGGCGAGGCGACAAGCGCTGCTGCTGCATTACTCCACCGACTACGTGTTCGACGGCGCCGGCGAACGGCCTTGGCGCGAGGATGACCCGGCACGGCCGCGCTCGGTCTACGGCCAAAGCAAATGGGAGGGCGAGGAGGCGGTGCGCGCCGCCGCGCCTCGGCATTTGATCCTCCGCACCAGTTGGGTGTTCGGCGCCCACGGCGGCAATTTCCTCAAAACCATTCTGCGGCTGGCCCAGGAGCGCGACAACTTGCGGGTGGTCGCCGATCAGATCGGCGCGCCCACCTCCACCGCGCTGATCGCCAACGTGACCGCGGCGCTGCTGCGCGACTATCTGCGCAAGCCGGCCGATTTCGCCTACGGCAGCTACCATCTGGCGGCGCAGGGTGAAACCAGCTGGCACGGCTACGCCCGCTTCCTAGTCGCCGAGGCGGAAAAACTCGGCTTCCCGCTGCGGCTGTCGCCCGCCGAAATCACACCCATCGCCACCGCCGACTACCCATTGCCGGCGCCCCGCCCCGCCAACTCCCGGCTCGACTGCGCCAAGCTGCAGCGGACCTTCGGCCTCACGCTGCCACGCTGGGAAAGCGGCGTCGAGCAAGTGCTGGCCGAACTGGCCGCCCAACCGCAACAGAAAGACATCCAATGACTCTGGCACGCAAAGGCATCATCCTGGCCGGCGGCTCCGGCACCCGGCTCTATCCGGCCACCATTTCGGTCAGCAAGCAATTGCTGCCCATCTACGACAAACCGATGATCTACTATCCGCTGACCACGCTGATGCTGGCCGGCATCCACGAGATCCTGATCATCTCCACTCCGCAGGACACGCCGCGCTTCGAGCAGTTGCTGGGCGACGGCAGCCAATGGGGCATCCGACTGCAATACGCGGTGCAGCCCAGCCCGGACGGCCTGGCCCAGGCCTTCATCATCGGCGAGGATTTCCTGGCCGGCGCGCCGTCCGCCTTGGTGCTGGGCGACAACATCTATTACGGTCACGACTTTTCCGCCTTGCTGCAAGACGCCAACGCCAAACGCAGCGGCGCCAGCGTGTTCGCCTATCGCGTCAACGACCCGGAGCGCTACGGCGTGGTGGCCTTCGACGCCGACGGCAAGGCACTGTCCATTGAGGAAAAGCCGACGCAGCCCAAATCCAATTACGCGGTGACCGGCCTGTACTTCTACGACGAGCAGGTAGTCGACATCGCCAAGTCCATCAAACCCTCCCCTCGCGGCGAGCTGGAGATCACCGACGTCAACAACGTCTATTTGCAACAGGGACAGCTATCGGTGCAAACCATGGGCCGCGGCTACGCCTGGCTGGACACCGGCACCCATGAATCGATGCTGGAAGCCAGCCAATTCATCGCCACCATTGAAAGCCGTCAGGGCCTGAAAGTGGCCTGCCCGGAAGAGGTGGCTTACCGCTCCGGCTGGATAGGCGACGAACAGGTGCGCCAACTAGCCAAGCCGCTGCAGAAAACCGGCTACGGCCGTTATCTGCTGGCGATGCTGGATCAGCCAGTCTATTGATACCGACGAGCAGCGCATGAACATCATCGACACCACTATTCCCGACGTCAAAATCATCGAGCCCGCCGTGTTCGGCGACGAGCGCGGCTTCTTCTTCGAAAGCTTCAATCAGCAGCGCTTCGAAGCTGCCGTCGGCCGCTCAGTCCACTTCGTTCAGGACAATCACAGCCGTTCGGCCAAAGGCGTGCTACGAGGCCTGCACTACCAATTAGCGCCGCACGCTCAAGGCAAACTGGTCCGGGTGGTTGAAGGCGAGGTCTTCGATGTCGCCGTCGACATCCGCCGCGACTCGGCCAGCTTCGGTCAATGGGTGGGCGTGCGCCTGTCCGCCGCCAACAAGCGTCAGTTATGGGTGCCGCCGGGCTTCGCCCACGGCTTCCTCACTCTGTCGGACAACGCCGAATTCCTGTACAAGACCACGGATTACTGGTTTAAGGACCTGGAGCGCGCCATCGTCTGGAACGACCCGGAGCTGAACATCGCCTGGCCGCTGGACGAAGAACCCCAACTATCGCCTAAGGACGGCGCCGCGCCTAGCCTGCGCCTGGCCGAATTAGGCTGAGCCGGACCCAAGCCCGGAAATGCAAACAGCGCCGCGAACGGCGCTGTTTTTACTTCAAACGACGGGGCTCAGAATCTGTTCACGATCTCGCGAGCTAGAGCGAGACTTTGAACGGGCTCTCAGTGCTTGCGGCCAATCGCGCGCGCACCTATGTCCCGGCGCAACTGCTTGCCTGCGAACTGAATCTGGTCAGCCAACGCGTAAGCCTTGCCCTGCGCCATCTTGACGCTGTCGCCCAGGCCCACCGCGCACAGCACTCGGCCGCCGTTGCTGCGCAGTTGCTTGTCCGCGTCCAGGCTGACGCCGGCGTGGAACACCATGCCGTCCTCGCTCTCCGGCGGAAGGCCGCTGATCAGATCGCCCTTGCGCGGCGCTTCCGGATAGCCTTCGGCCGCCAGCACCACGCCCAGCGCCACGCGCCGGTCCCATTCCGCCTCTACCTGGTTCAGACGTCCGTTGACGCCGGCTTCCAGCAGCACGGTGAAATCCGACTTCAGCCGCGCCATGATGGGTTGAGTTTCAGGATCGCCGAAGCGGCAATTGAACTCGATGGTATAAGGATTGCCTTGGGCGTCTATCATCAGGCCTGCATAGAGAAAGCCGGTATAGCTGTGGCCGTCCTTCTTCATGCCCAGCACTGTGGGCAGGATGATTTCGCGCATCACCCGGTTGTGCACCGCTGGCGTCACCACCGGCGCCGGGCTGTACGCGCCCATGCCGCCGGTATTCGGGCCCTGATCGTTGTCCAGCAGCCGCTTGTGGTCCTGGCTGGTGGCCATGGGCAGCACGTGGTCGCCGTCCACCATCACGATGAAGCTGGCCTCCTCGCCTTGCAGGAAGTCCTCTATCACCACCCGCGCCCCGGCGCTGCCCATCTTGTTGCCCACCAGCATGTCGTCGATGGCGGCATGCGCCTCGTCCAGCGTCAACGCCACCACCACCCCCTTGCCTGCGGCCAGGCCGTCGGCCTTGATCACGATGGGCGCGCCCTTGGAATCGACATAAGCATGGGCGGCGGCGGCGTCGCTGAAGGTTTCATAAGCGGCGGTGGGGATGCCGTGGCGCTTCATGAAGGCCTTGGCGAAATCCTTGGAGCTCTCCAACTGCGCGCAGTATTGAGTGGGGCCGAATATCCGCAGCCCCTCGGCGCGGAAGGCATCCACCACGCCGGCCGCCAGCGGCGCTTCCGGGCCCACCACGGTCAGCTCGATTTTCTCCTGTTTGGCGAAAGCCACCCACTCCGCCACGCTGCCAAGATCGACGTTGGTCAGATTGGGGTCCAGCGCGGTGCCGGCGTTGCCGGGCGCGACAAAGACCTTGGACACCCGGCGCGACTTGGCGATGCGCCAGGCCAGCGCGTGCTCGCGCCCGCCGGAGCCGATTACCAGTACTTTCATGTGCGATGCTCCACTCGTTTTTGCGGCGCGCCTCGGCGCGCCGGATTTCTCATTCGATCACAATTGCCAACGCAACCAGGCAAACAGGACATTGCCGTTGTTGTGCCCGCCGGGAATATAAGTGGCCTGCAAGGCCAGCCGGCGGTATTCCACCGACACCAGCGGCAGCACCGCCGGCAACGGCGCGTAACTGTAGTCCGAGCGCGCGGTGACGCCGGCGGTAAAGCCCGCGCCCAAGCGCCAGCCTTCCAGCGGACGCCACACTTTCTGGAAGGCGTAGCCCACGAAGGGCTCCACGTCCTTATGCGAATCAAGGAAGGCCATCGCGTACACCGCGTGCCAATCGCCGTCGGCGTCGTAGCGATAACGCCCCAGGCCCAAACCCCACGGCCGTTCGTTAAACTGCTTGATCTTCTCTCTATCGTAGAAGGCGCGGTTGTGCCACGTCACCGCCGGCACGTACAGCTCGTACTGGTCGGAACGCCAGGCCGCCTCGATATTGGCGCGGCTCCGCTGCCAGAAACCTTGCGATTCGGCGGCCGGCTCTTCGGCCCGCGCCGCCAGGCTGCAGGACGCCAACAAGCCGGCCCCCAGCCAACAGGCAATTGCTCTCATCAGAAAAACAACAAATCCATGCAAAGAAGCCGGCATGCCGGCCTCCTCCGGTTAATCGGAAAAACTCAGTGGCGGAAGTGGCGCACTCCCGTCAGCACCATCGCGATGCCGTGCTCGTCGGCGGCGGCGAAGACCTCCTCGTCGCGCATCGAACCGCCCGGCTGGATGATAGCCTTGATCCCCTGTTCGGCGATGACGTCGATACCGTCGCGGAACGGGAAGAAGGCGTCGGACGACGCCACCGCGCCCTGCAGGCTCAAGCCGGCGTCTGCCGCCTTGCGCGCCGCGATGCGGGTGGAGTCCACGCGGCTCATCTGACCAGCGCCGATACCGGCAGTCTGACCATTTTTACAGAAAACAATTGCATTCGACTTCACATATTTCGCCACGCGCCAGGCGAATAGCAGGTCGGACAGTTCCTGCGGCGTCGGTTGACGTTGGGTCACCACACGCAATTCGTCCAGGCCCACATTGCGGATGTCCGGCGTCTGCACCAGCACGCCGCCGCCCACCCGCTTCAGCTCGAAGCGGTTGGAGCCGGCTTCCAGCGGAATTTCCAGCACGCGCACATTCTTCTTGGCGGCGATGACGGCCTTGGCTTCCTCGGTGAAAGCCGGCGCGATCAACACCTCCAGGAACTGACCGGTTACCGCTTCCACCGTGGCGGCGTCCACCGGGCGGTTGAAGGCGATGATGCCGCCGAAAGCGCTGGTGGTATCGGTGGCGAAGGCCAGCCGGTAAGCGCTCAGCGTGTCGCCCGCCACCGCCACGCCGCAGGGGTTGGCGTGCTTGACGATGACGCAGGCGGTATCGTCGAAGGTCTTCACCGCCTCCCAGGCGGCGTCGGCGTCGGCGATATTGTTGTAGGACAGTTCCTTGCCTTGCAGCTGGCGATAATTGGCGATGGAGCCGGCGGCCGGGTCCAAGTCACGGTAGAAAGCGGCCGCTTGGTGCGGGTTCTCTCCGTAACGCATGTCCTGAACTTTGACGAACTGAGCGTTGAGGCGTTTGGGGAAGGCCACACGTTCCGGTTTGCCCGCCAGCGCGCCGTCGGCCAGGCTGGTCAGATAGTTGGAAATGGCGCCGTCGTAGGCGGCGGTGTGAGTGAAGGCCTTCTTGGCCAACTCAAAGCGAGTGGCCTTGGACAGCGCGCCGCCGTTGGCGCGCATTTCCTCGGCCAATGCCGCATAGTCGGCGGCGTCGGTGACGATGGCCACGTGCGCCCAGTTCTTGGCGGCGGAACGCACCATGGTCGGCCCGCCGATGTCGATGTTCTCGATCGCGTCTTCCAACTCGCAGTCCGGATTGGCGATGGTGGCTTCAAACGGGTAGAGGTTGACGCAAACCAGATCGATGTTGCCGATATCGTGCTCGGCCATCTTGGCCACGTGTTCCGGCAGATCGCGGCGGCCCAGAATGCCGCCGTGCACTTTCGGATGCAAGGTCTTGACCCGGCCGTCCAGCATTTCCGGGAAGCCGGTGTAGTCGGACACCTCGGTCACCGGCACGCCTGCGTCGGCCAGCAGTTTGGCGGTGCCGCCGGTGGACAGGATATGCACGCCTTGGGAGGCCAGGGCCTGGGCGAATTCCAGAATGCCGCTCTTGTCGGAGACGCTGATCAGCGCGCGTTCGATTTTGCTCATGGTTCTCTACCGCGTTAACTAAAAAGAAACACAAAAAAAACCGGCCACCCTGTTCGGTATGGCCGGTTTGTCTTCATATCAAATCATAAGACTTCATCTTTTTGCGCAGGGTGTTGCGGTTCAATCCCAGCAACTCCGCCGCCCGGGTCTGATTGCCCTGGGTATGTATCAGCACCACCTCGAGCAATGGCTTTTCCACGCAAGCCAACACCATGTCGTAGATGGCGGAGGGGTTCTCGCCATCCAGGTCTCTGAAATACTGTTCCATCGCCAGCCGCACCGACTGCGAGATATGGTCATTGTTCTGCATGGTTATTATTCTGTCCAAGTCTGATTGGAATTAGCCATCCACCACCGTCTCCGAGTCGTGGTCCAACGCTTCCCCAGCGCCATCCAAATACACCAGCCGTTCGGAGTCCCCCGCCAAACGGTCGAAATAAGCCGCCACGGCCAAGCGCTGTTCCGCCGTGGACTCGAGTTGGTACATCTGCTGGCGGAACGCATTTCCGCCCTGCAGCCCCTTGGTGTACCAGGCGATGTGCTTGCGGGCGATGCGGCAGCCCGAGTATTCGCCGTAAAACTGGTATAGCTCATCCAGATGCCCCAGCAAGAGCTGACGGATCTCGCTCACCTTCGGCGGCGGCAGGCATTCGCCGCTCTCCAGAAAATGCTGAATTTCGCGGAAAATCCACGGGCGCCCCTGGGCCGCCCGTCCTATCATGATGGCATCGGCGCCGGTATGTTCCAGCACCCACTGTGCTTTCTGCGGGGTATCGATGTCGCCGTTGGCGATCAACGGAATCCGGATCTGCCGCTTCACCTCGCGTATCGTGTCGTACTCGGCCGCGCCGCGATACATGTCCTCGCGGGTGCGGCCGTGCAAGGCCAGCGCGGCAATGCCGCAATCCTCCGCCAGCCTGGCCACTCTCAAGGCGTTGCGGTGCTCGGGGCTCCAGCCGGTCCGCGTCTTCAGGGTCACCGGCACATCCACCGCCTTGACCACCGCCTCCAGGATGCGGCCCACCAGCGCCTCGTCGCGCAGCAGCGCCGAACCGGCGGCCACATTGCACACTTTTTTGGCCGGACAGCCCATATTGATGTCGATGATCTGCGCGCCGCGCTCCACGTTGAGCCGCGCCGCCTCGGCCATTTGCGCCGGATCGGAACCCGCGATCTGCACCGAGATCGGCTCCACCTCGCCGGTGTGATCCGCGCGGCGCAAGGTCTTGGCCGTGGTCCACAGCGCCTTGTTGGAGGTGATCATTTCCGATACCGCCATGCCGGCGCCCAACTGCTTGCACAGCATGCGGAACGGTCTATCCGTCACTCCGGCCATGGGCGCCACGATCAGCCGGTTTTTCAATGTGTACGAACCAATGCGCATGCGTGCGAAACTCTGGGATAACTGACTGAAGGGCCGGTATTGTAAAGCTTTTTCCCAGGGACGTGGATTTTTTTTGCTTATTTTTTGAGCAAACCCCATAGCGGCAAGCCATGGGATCGCGGGGATGAGGTGGAAGTTGGCCGATAAGCCGGGTCTTGTCGTTGGACAGTCATTCCTCTAGGCCTGCCGTTACCGACAGGCTCAAGCGACCTACCCGGGGATATACGCGAGCAACGTCAATTCCCCCTATTTGGTCTTGCTCCGGATGGGGTTTTGCCTGCCGTCCGTGTTACCACGTCCGCGGTGCGCTCTTACCGCAGAATAGGGCACCACACCCTACCTGTCCGACCGGGCTCTCGCCCGGCCAGTACACCTTTTCACCCTTGCCTGATCCGTCCCGCCGCTTGCGCGGCGAAATAAAGAATCCACGCCCTTGCGGGCGCTTCTTCCGGCCATCGGCGGTTCAGCTCTCTGCGCCACTTTCCATCGCCTCACGGCGTCCGGCCGTTAACCGGCATCCTGCTCTATGGAGCCCGGACTTTCCTCCCCGCTCCTTCTTGCGAATTCGCGCGGCGACTGTCTGGCCAACTTCCGGCCGCCATTCTACCCGATTCCGCCCCGGCCGGCCCGACATTTTGCCATGACAAACGCGATAATCCCTTATACTGGCGGGTCCACCGAGCGATAACGACAAAAACATGGAGCTGAATCAGGCCAAGCTGTCCCGTCTGCAATTGTTTGGCACGCTCGCTATTGTGTTCATGCTGGCGCTGACCTTGTCCAGCTACTTCCTGCTGAGCAGTTGGAATGACTTCCAGACTCGCCAGCACACCATACGTCAGGACGCTTACGCGCGCGCGCGCGACTACCTGCGCTCCTATGCCGATCACGCCGCGCAAACCTTGTCCGCGCTGCGCGAACGCACCAACGACACCCTGAAGCAAAGACTGCGCGAACAAGTGGACCAGGCGTGGAACCTGGCCGACGCCGTCTGGCGCCAGGAGCGCCTGCGCCGGCCCCCGCATCAAGTGCAGCGGCTGATCGCGGAAGCGCTGCGGCCGCTGCGCTATTTCGACGGCCGCGGTTACTTCTTCATCGACGGCCTGGACGGGCGCTGCGTGCTGCTGCCCACCGCGCCGCAGTTGGAAGGCGGCTCGCTGCTGGCCAACCGCGACGATCAAGGCCGCTACATCATGCGCGCGCTGATCGAGTCCGTGGACAACCCCCAACAGCGCGGCTTCAGCTCTTACCGCTGGTACCAGCCGGGCCGCAGCGAGATGAGCGAGAAAGTCGCCTACGCCCGCCGTTTCGGACCTTACAACTGGCTGATAGGCAGCGGCGAGTATCTGAACAACGTCGAAACCGATATGCAGAAGCAAGGCCTGGAGATGCTGGCGCGGATGCGCTTCGGCCACGACAGCGGCGATTTCATGATCATAGACCGCCACGGCGTGATCCTGCTGGACCCGTCCAATCCGACGATGAACGGCAAGCACTACTCCGCCCTGCCCGGCGCCGACCGCGGCCGCATTGCCGAACTGATCCGCCGCGGCAAGCAAGGCGGCTTCATGGAATACCTGATCAGCAGCCTGGACGCGCCGCAGGGCGAGCGCTATCTGTCCTATGCGCGCCAGCTGCCCGGCTGGGACTGGACCCTGGTCACCAGTCTGCGCGTGCAGTCCATCGAGGACAGCAGCCAGCGGGCGAGACAGGAACTCGAGCTCAGCCTGCGCGAACGCATCGTCGCCACCTTGCTGCTGACCCTGGCCGCCCTGTTGGTCGCCGCGGCCTTCTGCTGGTGCTTCCTGCGCTGGCTCAACGCGCTGGTGCAGCGCTACCGCCAGGACCTGCAGCAAAGCCACCTCTCGCTGGAGCAGCGCTCGCGCGACCTGCGCCTCAGCCACTTCATGGTGGACAACGCCACCGATCTGATCGCGCTGCGCAACGCCGCCGGCGACATCGTTTACTGCAACCAAGCGGCGCGTCAACGGCTGGATTGCGGTTGCGACGCCGCGACGCTGACTCGCGCGCTGTTCCGCCCGGCCACGGACGCCCTGCCTCACACCTTCGACACCCGCCTGCAATGCTGCGGCGAAGAGCAATGGCTGGAAGTCACCGTCAGCCCGCTCAACTACCAAGGCGAAGACTATCTGTGCGCCACCGGCCGCGACATCACCGCTCGCCGCCAGACCGACCGCCAACTGCGGCTGGCCGCCAAGGTGTTCGAATCCAGCAACGAGGCCATCCTGGTCACCGACCCGGACAACCGTATCCTGGCGGTCAACCGCGCCTTCTGCGCGATCACCGGCTACGAAGAGAGCGAGGCCCTGGGTCAGACTCCAGCCCTGCTCGCCTCCGGACGCCACGAACCGGCCTTCTTCGAAAACATGTGGCAGCAACTGACCCAGCGCGGCCAATGGTCCGGCGAGATCTGGAACCGCCGCAAGAACGGCGACATCTTCCCGGAATGGCTGAACATCAGCGTGCTGCAAAACGAACAGGGCGAAATCAGCCATTACGTGGCGCTGTTCACCGACATCTCCGAACGCAAGGAGCAAGAGGCGCGGGTCCAGCACCTGGCCGAGTACGACGCGCTGACCGACCTGCCCAACCGCGTGCTGATCAACGACCGGCTGCAGCAGGCGATCCGCCAGGCAGAGTTGCGTCAGGGCCAGCTGGCGGTGCTGTTCGTCGATCTGGATCACTTCAAGAACATCAACGACACCCTGGGCCACGGTTTGGGCGATGAGCTGTTGAAACAGGCGGCCGGCCGCCTAAGCGCCGCGGTGGGCGCGCTGGACACCGTCGGCCGCACCGGCGGCGACGAGTTCGTGCTCATCCTGCCGTCCATCGATCAGCCCGGCGAGGCCGCTCAAGTGGCCGAACGCGTGCTGGCCGCGATGCAACGCCCCTTCGACATCGGCGCCCACCAGCTCAACGTCAGTTGCAGCATAGGCATCAGCCTGATGCCGGACGACGGCCGCGACCTGCAGAATCTGCTGATGAACGCCGATCTCGCCATGTATCACGCCAAGGCGCACGGCCGCAGCACCTTCCGCTTCTACACCCGGGAAATGAACGTGGAAGTGGCCGAACGGCTGCATCTGGAAACCCGGCTGCGCCGCGCCATCGAACATGGCGAGCTCTATCTGGTTTATCAGCCGCAGTTCAATATGAGCGGCGAGCGCCTGCTCGGCTGCGAGGCGCTGGTGCGCTGGCGCGATCCGGAACACGGCTTGATCATGCCCTCTCGCTTCATTCCCATCGCAGAGGACACCGGCCTAGTGGTGCCGCTGGGACGCTGGGTGCTGGGCGAAGCTTGCCGCCAGGCGGCGCAATGGTACGACAGCGGCTTGCGCCCGGTGCGCATGGCGGTGAACGTCTCGGCGCGGCAACTGACGCGGCCGGACTTCGTCGACGACGTGCGCGATGCGCTGCAAAGCAGCGGCCTGCCCGGCTACTGCCTTGAAATCGAAGTCACCGAAAGCACGCTGATGGAGGACGCGGACTTCGCCGCGCGCCAATTGGCGGTGATCAAAGCAATGGGCGTGCGCTTGTCGATAGACGATTTCGGCACCGGCTACTCCAGCCTGGCCTATCTGAAGCGCTTCGCGCCGGACACCATCAAAATAGACCGCTCCTTCATCATCGATCTGCCGCAGGATGAAGAAAACGCGGCCATCGTCTCCGCCATCGTTCACCTGGCCAACGCCCTGGGCATGGACACGCTGGCCGAGGGCGTCGAACACCCGCAGCAGCAAATCTACCTGGGCAAACTCGGCTGCTCGGCGATGCAGGGCTATCTGCTGGGCGCGCCGCTGTCCGCCGAAGCGATGGAACAGCGCATGGACGCCTTGCGGCAGCGGCTATCGGTCTGAGAACCCTGTTCAAAGCCTCGCGAGCAAGGGCGAGACAAGGCGAAAACGAGCGAAAAAGCGGAATGGCCGAGGGGTACATGAGCATGTTGAGCTTGTACTCACCGTGCAACGCTTCACGAAGCGCAGCAGGCTTTGAACCGGTTATGAGTCCGGCCCGGCGCACGCCGGACCGGACGCGTCGTCTCTCAGTCCAGCGGCCGGTTCGCCGTTTCCGGCACCATCGCCAGCCCAATCAGCGATACCAACATGCATAGCCCCGCGTACAAGGCCGGCGCATTAGGATCTCCGGTCAACTTGATCAGACCGGCGGCGAAGAACTGCGCAAAACCGCCGAAGATCATCACCCCCACGCAATAAACAATGGACATGCCGCTGGCGCGGATGCGACGTGGAAACAGTTCCGGCAGCAAGGCGATACTGGGCACCGAGGTATACACCAGCGGCAAGGTCAATATCGCCACTACCAAGAGCAGCACCGGCCAGCTCGAGGCCGCGTTGACCAACATGAAACCCGGATAGATCAACAGCAACAGCAGCAAGCGCGGCCACAGAATGGACTTGCGCCGGCCGATGCGGTCGCTCCACCGCCCGGCCGGCACCGACAACAGCACTTGCAGCAATGCCGCGGTCGACGCGGCCCAGATCGCCACCGCCAAGGGCATGCCCAGCACCGTCACCGCGTGGTTGGCCAGATAATGGCCGACGATGAAGGTAGGGGCCGTGCCGCCTATGGTCAACAACACCCCGGCCAGCAGTTGCCGCCAATGCCGCCGCAACAAAGGGCCGGCCGGCTCCACCGTTGCCCGGGGCGCGATCGCCGACGACGCAGTCTCGTCCAGCTGGTGGCGAATGTACTCGCCTACCGGGATCGCCAGCACGCCGATGGCGAAAACCAGACGCCAACCCCAGGCATCCATCGCCGCCGCGGACAACATCCCGCTAAGCAAGCTCACCGTCAGCGTGCCGGCCAACACCCCCAGCCCCTGGCTGAACAACTGCCAGCTACAGTAATAGCCGCGCGACTTATCATCGGCGTACTCCATCAACATGGAGGTGGCCGCGCCCACCTGGCCGCCGACGGCGAAGCCCTGCACCAGCCGCCCCAGCACCACTAGCGCCGGCCCAAGCAAGCCGGCCTGCGCATAGGTGGGCGCCACCACGAACAACAGCGAGCCTATCGCCATCAACCACAGGCTGAGCCGCAAGGCCGGCTTGCGCCCCTTGCGGTCCGCGTACAGGCCGATGACGATGCCGCCTATCGGCCGGCTGACGAAGCCGGTGCCGAACACGGCGAACGACAGCATGAGTTGCAGCAGCGGCTCGTCGCTGAACGGAAAAAACAAGCGCCCCATCAAGGTGGCCAGCGCGCTGTAGACGATGAAATCGTAGAACTCCAACGCATTGCCCACGGTGATGGCGATGATCGCGCGGCGGCTGGGCGCGGCCGGCCGCGCTGCCGCCCATTGCGCCGCCGTCATTGCCCGCCCCCGGCCTCGCCGCCCAGATAACGCTCCACCAGCTTGACCCAGTAGCTGGCGCCCACCGGCAAAGCCTGGTCGTTGAAGTCGTAGCCGGGGTTATGCACCATGCAGCCGCCCTCTCCATCGCCGTTGCCGATGATCAGATAACAGCCCGGCACCCGTTCCAGCCAGAAGGCGAAATCCTCGCTGCCGGTCAGCGGCGGCATCTCCGCCGCCACCCCGTCCTCGCCCAACCAGTCCAACGCCACCTGCCGCGCCAGCGCGGTGGCCGCCTCGTCGTTGATCAACACCGGATAGCCGTATTGATAATCCACTTCGGCGCGCGCGCCGAAACCGGCGGCCTGCGCTTCGGCCAACGCTTCGATCCGCTGGCGCAGCAAAGCGCGTACCTCCGGCCGCAAGGCGCGGATGCTCAAACGCATTTCCGCGCGCTCAGGAATCACGTTCGGCGCCTCCCCAGCCAAGATGGCCCCCACCGTCACCACGGCCATGTCCAGCGGCGGCACATTGCGCGCCACCACGCTTTGCAAGGCCATCACCAGCGAAGCCGCCACCACGATGGGGTCCACCGCCGTGTGCGGCATCGCGCCGTGGCCGCCGGTGGCGTGGATGCGAATCACCGCGGTGTCGGTGGAGGCCATGAACGGACCGGACCGGAAACCTAATTGTCCCACTGGAAAGCCCGGCATATTGTGCATGGCGAAGATGGCGTCGCAGGGGAACAAGCGGAACAGGCCGTCGTCCAGCATGCGCTTGGCGCCGGAGCCGCCATGCCCTTCCTCCGCGGGCTGGAAAAAGAGATGCACGGTGCCGCTAAAACTGTCCCGCCGCGCCAGCTCGCAAGCGGCGGCCAGCAGCATCGCGGTATGACCGTCATGGCCGCAGGCGTGCATTTTTCCCTCCACGCGGCTGGCCCAGGGCAAGCCGGTGCTTTCCTGAATCGGCAGCGCGTCCATGTCCGCGCGCAGGCCTATGCGCGGCCCCTCGCCGCGGCGCAGGGTGCCGACCACGCCGGTGACGCCCAATCCTTCGTGGATCTCGTAGCCCCATTCGCGCAGACAGCGGATCACGTGGCGGCGGGTTTCCACCTCCTCGAAACCCAACTCCGGGTGGGCATGTATCTTGTGGCGCAGTTCTGTCATCGCCGGAGCGATATCGCGGATGCCGGGCAGAATGTGAGCGTTCATGGCCTTGTCTCCTTATGGTGTCTATGAGCCTCTTGTCGCACACTGTCTTGGCGGCGTTGGACACGGCGCCGAAACAGCGATCACAGACTAGCGGCAATAGTTAACAGGTGAATAGACTTGAGAAAGTGGTCGAGAACACTTCTGGTTGTCCACTTGGAGAAAAGATGAAACTGCAGCAACTGCAAGCGCTGATCGCGCTGGCCGACGGCGGCGGCATTCGCGCCGCCGCGCGCATGTTGGATCTGTCCCAGGCCGCGGTCAGCAAGACGCTGCGCGAGCTGGAGCAAGAACAGCGGCTGCCCCTGTTGCAGCGTCACGCCAGCGGCGCGCGGCTGACCGAGGCGGGTCAGGCGCTGCTGATCCATGCCCGCCAGGTGGCGATGCAACTGGAACGCGCCCACGGCGAAATGGAAGCGCTGCGCGGCCAACGCGACGCCCGGCTATGCATAGGCGTCACGCCCTGGCTGGTGCCCACGCTATTGCCGGAAGTGGTGTTGCGCTTTCGCCAACGTCTGCCGGAAATCCGGCTGGAACTGTTCGAAGGCTTGCTGGCGGTGGCGCTGCCGCGCTTGCGCGACGGCCAGATGGATTTCGCCATCGGCCCGCTGTTCGAGCCGCTAGCGCAGGAATTCCATTGCCAGCCGCTGTTCAGCCACGGCGGCTGAGTGTTCGCCCGCAACGGGCATCCTGCGCTGCGCGCACATTCCTTGTCCGCGCTGCTGGAGCAGGATTGGGTGGTCAATTACAGCCCGGCCAGCTACCGCCACGTGCTGGACCAGTTGTTCACCCGCCACGGCCTGGCTATCGCGCCGGAACGGCTGATCTGCGCGCAGTCGATGGCGCTGCTGGCCGGCCTGGTTCAGGCCGGCATGCTCAGCTATGGGCCGGAACCCTTGTTGCTGTGTCCGGAGTTCGCCGGCAAGGTCCAGGCCTTGTCGCTGCGGGAAGACATGGAAGAGATCGTCATCGGCGTGATCAGCCTGCAAGGGCAGGCTCACGGTTATGCCGCGCGCGGCTTCATCGACTGTCTGCGGCAGACGCTGCGCCAACGCATGGGCTCGGCCCGGCCAGAGGACCGGGCGCTGGCGCGCATGCTGACGCTGCGGTTTTAGAACCCGTTCAAAGCCGCGAAGATTCGTCGGTACGGCGTTGACCGGCGATTGCCTCGCTCAATCAAAGCGCAAGGTGTAACGCGACTCTACCGAGGCGTCGGTACCCGCCCGCAGCACCATCGACCAGCCCTTGCTCAGTTGATAGGCCAGCTTCACCGCCTGGTTCGCGCTGGTTACGCCGTACTCGTAGCCCAAATACAGTTCGCGGGTCAGCTGACGGCCCACCGTCACCACCTGCTCCGCCGGGCTCACCGTGCCGTTGGCCAAGGTTTTTTCCTTGCGGCTGGACACGCCCAAGTCATCGAACAGGCCGATCTGGTCGTTGAGCGAACCGGCCAACATCATGCCGGCGGAGGCCGCCAGATCGTTGTCGTCGCGCTCGCCGCTCGCCGCCCGGCCCAACACCAGCCAGGCCAGCTTGTCCTTTTCCGACATCGGCTCGTCCGCGATCAGACGCACCTTGGGCACCGACACCGAACCGCTGACTTCCACGCCGGCGCCCACCGGCGACAGGCGGCGCTTGGCGCGCACATTGAGCAGCGGATTATCCAGCGGGCCGTTGAAGGTGATCGCGCCGTATTCGATGTCCAGGTCCTGTCCGTAAGCCTTGTAACGGCCCTTGACCACACGCACCTGACCCTTGGCGCCCGGCGCTTCGCCCGGATTGGCGCTCACGCGCACCGAGCCGGTCAAGTCCACGTTCAAGCCCTGGCCGGAGAAGCGGAAGTGATCTCCCAGGTCCAGATCCAGCGCCACTGTCAGCGGCATGCTGGCGAAGGCCGACGGCTCCGGCCCGGGCCGGCCCTTGACCATCACGTCGTCGCTCAGGCTGGGCGCGCCGAACTTGGGCAGGCCGATGCGGCCCTGATCCGCGCGGATATGGCCGGTCAGCGACAATTTGCCGGCCACCATCGCCAGTTCCGTGCGGCCGGACACCACCAGCCGGCGGTTGGGACGGTCGAACACGCCAAACTTGCGCAACTCCACCGCCACCCGCGCATCCGGGGTGTCGCCGCTGAGATCCAGCGCTCCGCTGGCCGCCACCTCGCCTTCGCCGCCGGCGAAACGCAAGCGCTCCAACACCAGCTTGCGGCCGTCCAGCCGCGCCAGCAGGCTGCCGTCGCCCAGGCGGATGCCGGTGCGGCGGTCGGCCAGCAATAATTTGTCGCCGCGTATCGTCCCTTGCGCCATCGGCAGGCTCAGCGCGCCGGTCAGCGCCAGATTGGCGCCGATCTGACCGCCCAGTTCCAAAGAAGGGCCGGCGAAGCTGGCCAGCGTCGCCAGCGAGGGCACGCTAGCGCTGACGGTGGCGTTGAGCGGGGTTTTGGCGTCGATGGCGCCGCCGTTCCACGGCACGGAACCCTTGCCTTGCAGCTGGGCGTAGCGGCTGTCCAAATTCAGATCGAACAAGGCGCGGCCGCCGTCCAACGTCAGGGTGGCGACCGCGGTCTTCAAGCCCAGCGCCACGTCCTTGCCCTTGTCTCCCGGCAATTGCACATCGCCGCCGGCGCGGCGCAGCACGAATTGGCCCTTGGCGTTGGCCGCCAGATTCAGATTCCAGTCGGAGTCGAAGCTCAGATCCTGCTTCACCGGCAGGCTGAGCAAGGGGCCCAGCTCCGCCAGCCTCAAGCCGCGCGCGGAGCCGCGGGTGCTGAGCGCTCCGTTGGCCCCGCGGTTGAGTTCCGCCAGGGTAATGCTGCCGCCCAGCGCGGCCAAGCGGGCGTTGCCCACCTTGATCTGCTCGCCCAGCTCCAGCGCCACCGGCGCCAGCAGGCTGAGGCCGGGACGACCGCTCAACTCCAGCTTGCTCAAGGTGCCGGCCCAAGGCCCGGCCTCGCCGCGCAAGCCGCCGCTAGCCGCCAGTTGCAGCGCGTAGGGGTGATCGGCCAGACGGAAACGTCCGTCCAACTGCAGAGCGTGGCGCGCACGGGTGCCGTTGGCGCTGGCGCGCAATTGCTCGGCGCGGAAACCGCCGGCCTGCAGCGCGGCCACATCCAGTTTGAGCTGGAACGGGCTGTTCTGGTCGGCTTTGACGTTGCCGCTGAATTGCATGCTCTGCACGGCGATATTGCCCGGCAGCTTCAGACGGTCGGCTTGCAGATTGGCGCTGATCAACGGTGCCTTGGGCGTGCCAGCCAGTTCTCCCTGCCCCTTGACCACGCCGGAGAAGCCGGGGCCGATCAGACCGAGGTTGGGCGCGTCGATCAAGAGTTTTAGCTTGTCGCCGGCGGCGCCGTAAGCGCCGTTGGCCTGCAGCCGGTTCTGCGCCAGCCTCAGGTCGGCACTGAGCGATTTCAGGCGTTCGCCCTGCAGTTGCAGGTCGGCGGCGCCGCTTAGCGGCGCGCCGGACAGCTTGCTGGGGGAGAATTGCAGCTTGGCCGCCACATTCAGCGGGCTGGCCAGTTGGCCCTTGGCCTGCAGACTGGCGTTGAGGTCGCCGCTAGGCAAGCCGGGCTTGAGCTTGGACGGATCTGCGCGATTGAGCTTGCCGTTGAAATCGAACAACTGCTTGCCATCCAGCCCCAATTGGCCGGATAGAGCCAGGCTGCCCACACCGGCGGTCAATTCCGCCTGCCGGATCAGCAGCGCCGGGTGCGGCGCCGGCGCAAAACCGACATTGGCCTTGGCCTGCAGGGTTTTGCCCTTGAGCTGTGCCAGGATGTTGGGACCGCTCAGAGGGCCGTCCAGCGTCACTCGGCCGTCCAGACTGTCGTCCGGCGCGTCGGCGTGCAATTGCCGCAGGCCCAGCTTGGAAATATCCAACGCCAGCTTGAGCCGGTCCGGCTGCACCTGGCCGGCCAGGCCGATTTCGCCGCCGGCGATCCGGGCGTGGGTGCTGAACAGCTCCAGCGCCTTGTCGTCGGCGCGGAACTCGCTTACCAGCAAGGATAGCGGCAAGCGCTGATCGGACAAGGGGCCGGCCTGCTCGTTGAGGAGGGTCAGCCCGCCTTTGACGCGCTGGCCGGCGTCCGGCTCCGCAAACACCGCCAAACTGAGTTTGGCGCGCGGCCATTCCGGCAGGATGGCTTGCGGATTGATGCCGGCCATGCGCGCGTCCAGCCGGGTAAAGCTATTGAAGGGATTGCTGGCGAAGGGCAGCAGGCCGCCCTTGACGTCGGCCACCAAGTCTTTGCCGGATAACTCGCCGTCAAAGCTCAGGTGCAGCAGATTGCCGCCCAGCGCCAGCCGCGCCTGATAGGGAATCTTGTCCAGTTCGCCGTCGGCGCTGAGCTTGCCCTGCAGCGCGAAGGGCTTGGCATCGGCCAATTGCAGCGCCGCCGCGGCCTCGCCCCAGGGCGAACCCAGGCGCTTGAGCTTGAGATCGTGGCGCCGGCCATCGTAGACGTAGCCGGCTTCCAGGCCGTAAAGCCGCAGCTTGGCCGGCTCCAGCGTCACGCTGGCCACGCTCAGCCGGTCCAGACGGATCTCCAGCGGCAAGGCTAGAGACTCCGGCGCACCGCTGGGCGGGGTGGCCGGCGTCGGTTTCACCGCCACCTTGACGTGCCCCACGGCCAATTGCCGCACCCACAATTGGCGCTGCCACAAGGCACCAGGCCGCCAGTCCAGCTGCACGGACTCGATGTCCACGTCGCTGCCGGCGCTGCGCACGCGCACCTCGCTCAATTTGAAGCCGTCCCACAGCGTGCCTTCGGCGTGCTTGACGCTGACGGTGTTGCCGCTGAGGCCGCCCAGCGACTGCATCAGCCAGGCGAAACCGGCGCGGCTGCCGGTCAACCAGGCGCTGGCGGCCAGCAGCAGCGCGACCAGCAACAAGGGCAGCCACAGCAGCCAGCGCCAACGACGGCGCTTGGGCTTGGCCGGCGGCGGCGGGGCGGTGTCGGGAGTGGGGGAGGTGTCGGTTTCGCTCATGAATGCATTCAGGTCAGAAGGCCAGGCCCAGGCTGAGGTTCCAGCGGATTTTGCCGTCGCGCTCCGCCTTGGCGAAGTCAAAGGCCAGCGGGGCCACGGGGCTCATCCAGCGCACCCCAACGCCGTTGGCGCGCTCCACCTGGAAGCCCTTCCAGCTCTGGCTGGCGTTGCCGGCGTCGGTGAACAGGGCCAGATACCAGTCCGGCTTGATCGGGATTTGATACTCCAGGCTGCCGGTGGCCACCACGCGGCCGCCCAGCACCGAGCCGTTGGGGCCCGGCAGGCCCAGGCTCTGGTAATCGTAGCCGCGCACGCTGTTGGCGCCGCCGGCGCGGAACAGGATGGAGGACGGCACCGCATCCTTGTCGTTGGCCCACACTTGGCCCAATTCCAGCCGGCCGACGAAGGTGCCGTACTTGGGGAACGGCGACCAGTAAGCAACGGTGCGGGCGTAGCCGCGCACATAGGAGGTTGAGGACAGCGCGCTGCCGACCGTGCCGGAAAGCTGAAAGTCCAGCAAGACGCCGGAGCGCGGCCGCATCAGATCGTCCACCGCGCGCTGGGTCCAGCCGTAGACCAGCTGCAAGGCGCGGGTGTCCTTGTTAGACACGCCGCCGGCCTCCTCGCTTTCCATCAGGTACTGCAGGCCGAGGCGCGCCTCGATATTGCCGCGAGTACGGGTACGCCAGCCGCCCACATCGCTGCTGCGGGTTTTCAGGCCCTGCACGTCGTCGGTCTTGAAAGCGCTGGTGATGGAGTGGGAATAGCCGTCGGACTGGCGCGGAAAGCCCAGACCCAACGACAGCGATTGCTGGTTTTTCTTCCAGTTGGTCACCAGCGAGCCGGTGTAGCCGCGGCGGAAGATATTGTAATGGTCGTAGCCGACGCGCACGCCGGGGCCGTCGCCGGAGTCGTAGATCAAGCCCAGCTCAAGCTTCTGGCGCGGCATTTCGGTGACGTCCACTTCCACCGGCACCCGGTGGGTCTCCGGGTCGATACGGGCCATGTCGGCGCTGACCACCACATTGGAGAAATGCGGCGCCTGCTCCAGCGCCGACTGGTAATCAAAAATTTTCTGCAGCCGGTAGGCGGTGCCGGGGGAGAAATCCGCCAAGCCGGTGGCGATCTTTTCCGGATAACGCTTCATGCCTTTGACAGTGATGTCGCCGAACAGGATCACCGGCCCGCTGTCGATGTCCACCACCAGCTGCGCGCGGCGGGTGGCCGGATCGATTTCCGCCACGCTTTTGCTGATCTGCGCTCTGGGGAAGCGGTCGGCGGTGATCAGACGCATCACCGCGCGCTTGCTGCCGTCCCAGTCGGATTGCCGATAAGGCGCGCCCATCGGCAGAGACCAGGCCTCGAGCACCGCGGCGAAGCGTTGCTGGAAATCGCCTTCGTCGCGTATCGGCCCGTTCAGGCGGATGGTGACGTCGTCGATCAGCGTGGGTTGGCCGGGCTTGACCTCGATCACGTACTGCCGGGGGCTTTCTTCGCGCACATTGACGCGCGCGTCGAAGTAACCCTCGGTCTCCAGCAGCTTGCGCGCATCCTCCGGGGTGCTCCGCACCAGTTCGGCCAGCAGCGTTTCGTCCATTTCTTCTTCCAGACGGCTGGTGACCAATTCCAGATTGTCTTGCAGCAAGCCGGCCAGGCCGGAAGGCGCGTCGACGCGCACGCTGTAATCCAGCTTGGCCCAGACGGGCGTCGCCGACAGCAATAAGATCAATGAAATGAGCAGGCGGGAGCTTGGCATGGTCCGATTCGTTTAGTGTCGAGGCCATGGTAACGAAACTTGCGGCGGCTGGCGAGAAGCGGCTGGGCGGCTTCAAAATCGCGCGGACAGGCCGGTGTTTTATTAAACCAAAAGCTTAATTTATATTCAATTTGAATTTATAAAACGGCGCGTAGGCATTCGTTTTGCTCATCGCAAGCCGGCCACACGCGCCATTTAGGCGCAATGAGGTATGACTGGCCGCGCCGGCAATAGTTTTACCCTCAGCGGTTTTTATAGCGCCGGCTCAAAATGGTCGGGCGCATAAAAAAAGGGCAAACCCGGAGGTTCGCCCTTTTCCTTGCCGAGCCGCGCTTACTTCTTGCGCTGCGGCGGCAAATCCGTGCAAGTGCCGTGCGCCACTTCCGCCGCCATGCCGATGGACTCGCCCATGGTGGGATGCGGGTGGATGGTCTTGCCGATATCGGTGGCGTCGCAGCCCATTTCAATGGCCAGGCACACTTCGCCTATCATGTCGCCGGCATGCGGACCGACGATGCCGCCGCCGATGATCTGGTGGCTTTCCGCGTCGAAGATCAGCTTGGTGAAGCCCTCGTCGCGGCCATTGGCGATGGCGCGGCCGGAGGCGGCCCACGGGAACACGCCCTTCTCGATCTTCAGGCCTTGCTTCTTGGCTTCGTCCTCGGTGACGCCGACCCAAGCCACTTCGGGATCGGTGTAAGCCACGCCCGGGATCACGCGCGCGTCGAAGTAGGACTTCTGGCCGGCGCAGTTTTCCGCCGCCACATGGCCTTCATGCACGCCCTTGTGCGCCAGCATCGGCTGGCCGACGATGTCGCCGATGGCGAAGATGTGCGGCACATTGGTGCGCTGCTGTTTGTCCACCGGGATGAAGCCGCGATCGGTCACCGCGATGCCGGCGTTCTCGGCGCCGATCAGCTTGCCGTTGGGCGCGCGGCCGGTGGCGTACAGCACCAGGTCGTAGCGTTGCGGTTCTTTCGGGGCTTGATCGCCTTCGAAAGTCACCCACACGCCGTCGTCCTTGGGTTCCACGGCCACGGTCTTGGTGTTCAGCATGATGTTGTCGAAACGATGGGCGTTCCACTTCTGCCAAACCTTGACCAGGTCGCGGTCCGCGCCCTGCATCAGGCCGTCCATCATTTCCACCACGTCCAGGCGCGCGCCCAGCGTGGAGTAGACGGTGCCCATTTCCAGGCCGATGATGCCGCCGCCGATGATCAGCATGCGGTTGGCCACGCCCTTCAGCTCCAGCGCGCCGGTGGAGTCCACCACGCGCGGATCGTCCGGAATGAACGGCAGCTTCACCACGCGGGAACCGGCGGCGATGATGGCGTTCTTGAATTTGACGATTTTCTTCTCGCCGCTCTCTTCGCGGCCCTTGCCAGTGGTGGCGGACACTTCGATGTGGTGCGGGTCGATGAAACGGCCGTTACCGCGCACGATCTCCACCTTGCGCGCCTTGGCCATGCCGGCGAGGCCGCCGGTCAGCTTGGCGATGACCTTTTCCTTGTAGCCGCGCAGCATGTCGATGTCCACTTCCGGCTTGCCGAACTTGATGCCGTTGGCGGCCAGATGGCTGACTTCGTCGATCACCGCCGCATTGTGCAGCAGCGCCTTGGACGGGATGCAGCCCACGTTCAGGCAGACGCCGCCCAGGGTGGAATAGCGCTCGACGATGACCACTTTCAGGCCCAGGTCGGCCGCGCGGAAGGCGGCGGAATAACCGCCGGGACCGCCGCCCAACACCATCACGTCGCATTCGATGTCGGCGCCGCCGCTATGGCTGGCGGCGACCGGAGCGGCCTGCGGCGCGAAGCCGGCCTGGGTGGTGGCGGACGCGACGCCGGTGGTTTCCACCGGCTTCACTTCAGCCGGAGCCGCGGCGGCTGCGCCGGCGGCTTCTACTATCACGATCACATCGCCTTCGGAGACTTTGCCGCCCACGGCGACGCGCACTTCCTTGACGGTGCCGGCGGCTTCGGCCGGCACTTCCATCGTGGCCTTGTCGGTTTCCAGCGTGATCAGGCTGGCTTCTTTCGCGATCACGTCGCCCGGCTTGACGAAGACTTCGATCACGTCCACGTTGTTGTGGCCGCCGATGTCCGGGACTTTCAGTTCAATCAGATTGCTCATGGTTTTCCATCCGCAACGTAAGGCGGAAGCCCGGAGGCCTCCGCCGATATTCAGCAGAATCGTTCGCTTGAGCGGCGCGCTCCGGCTAGACCGGAGCGGCCGTTCTGCTGGCGATTACAGAATCAGGCGGCGCACGTCGGACAGCAGCTTGCCCAGATGCACGGTGAAGCGCGCGGCGGCGGCGCCGTCGATCACGCGGTGATCGAAGGACAGCGACAGCGGGCACATCAGGCGCGGCGCGAATTCCTTACCGTTCCACACCGGCTTGATCTGCGACTTGCAGACGCCGAGGATGGCCACTTCCGGCGCGTTCACGATAGGCGTGAAGCTGGTGCCGCCAATGCCGCCCAGGCTGGAGATGGTGAAGGTCGCGCCCTGCATGTCGGTGGGCTTGAGCTTGCCTTCGCGGGCTAGCTTGGACAGGTCGGTCAGTTCCTGAGCGATCTGGCGCAGGCCCTTCTTGTCCGCGTCCTTGATCACCGGCACCACCAGGCCATTAGGCGTGTCGGCCGCGAAGCCGATGTGGTAATACTGCTTCAGCACCAGGTTGTCGCCGTCCAGCGAGCTGTTGAAGGTCGGGAAGGCCTTCAGCGCTTCGGCGGCCGCCTTGATGATGAAGGCCAGCGGGCTGATCTTCAGGCCGGACTTTTCCCACTCCTTGCCCACGGTCTTGCGGAAGTCTTCCAGCTCGGTGATATCGCACTCATCGTTGAAGGTTACGTGCGGGATCATCACCCAGTTGCGCGACAGATTGGCGCCGGAAATCTTCTGGATGCGGGACAGCGGCTTGGTTTCGATCGGGCCGAACTTGGCGAAATCGACTTTCGGCCACGGCAACAGGTCCAGACCCGCGCCGGAGCCCGCCGGCGCGGCGGCCGGGGCCAGCGAGGCCGGGTTCTGCATCACGCCCTTGACGAAGGCTTTGACGTCGTCTTCCGTGATGCGGCCCTTGCGGCCATTGCCCTTGACCTTGCCCAGATCCACGCCCAGTTCGCGCGCCAGACGGCGCACGGACGGACCGGCGTGGGCCTTGGAGAAGGCGATTTCGTCGATGGCGGCGGCCACGGCCGCGGCGACCGGTGCCACGGCGGGTGCGGCGGGTGCGGCGGGTGCGGCGGCTGCCGGGGCCGGTGCGGCCGGGGCTGCTGCCGGAGCCGGCGCGGCGGCTACCGGGGCGGAGGCCGCTGCGACAGCGCCTTCCACCACCACGATCAGATCGCCTTCGCTGACCTTGTCGCCCACTTTCACTTTGACTTCCACCACGCGGCCGGCGGCGGAGGCCGGCACTTCCATGGTGGCCTTGTCGGTTTCCAGCGTGATCAGGCTGTCGTCGACGGCGATGTCATCGCCGACCTTGACTGTGACTTCAATCACGTCGACGCCATTGTGACCGCCAATGTCCGGCACGCGGATTTCACTGCGGCCGGAGGCCGCGGGCGCTGCGGCTGCGGCTGCGGCTGCCGCTGGAGCCGGAGCCGCTGCAGGCGCGGCTGCGGGAGCCGGGGCTGCGGCCGCCGGGGCCGGTGCGGACGCAGCGGCGCCCACTTCCAGGATGGCGATCACGTCGCCTTCGGAAATCTTGCCGCCGACGACGGCTTTGACTTCCTTGATCACACCCGCGGTTTCCGCCGGCACTTCCATGGTGGCCTTGTCGGTTTCCAGCGTGATCAGGCTGTCGTCCACGGACACGGTCTGGCCCGGGACGATGAATACTTCGATGATGTCTACATTGCTGTGACCGCCGATGTCGGGCACTTTCAATTCGATCAGATTGCTCATGAGCTTTCCATTCGTAAGGCGGAAGCCCCTTTCGGGGCCTGCCGCCGGATATCCGCTACAGATTCGCTTGCCATGCAAAGGCGGAAGGCCCCGGCCTGAACCGGGGCTTCCGCTTTGCGATTACACTTTCCAGCTAGGCAGCTTGTCGGTCTTGATGCCGTACTTGGCGATCGCCTCGGCCACCTTGGACGCTTCGATCTTGCCGTCGCGCGCCAGAGCGGACAGCGCCGCCAGAGCCACGTGGTAGCGATCCACCTCGAAGAAGGAGCGCAGGTTGGCGCGGCTGTCGGAGCGGCCGAAGCCGTCGGTGCCCAGCACCACGTAACGGCCCGGAACGTATTCGCGGATCTGATCGGCGTAGTTGCGGATGTAGTCGGTTGCGGCCACGACCGGACCTTGACGGCCGGACAGTTGCTGCGCCACGTAGGAGGCGCGCGCTTCGGCGGTCGGGTTCAGCAGGTTGTGACGCTCGGCTTCCATGCCGTCGCGGCGCAGCTGGTTGAAGGAGGTCACGCTCCAGATGTCGGCGCCAATGCCGAAATCAGCCTTCAGCAAGTCGGCAGCGGCCATCACTTCGCGCAGGATGGTGCCGGAGCCCATCAGCTGCACCTTGACCTTGGCGTCGCCGCCGTCCTGCAGCAGGTACATGCCCTTCAGGATGCCCTCTTCCGCGCCCGCCGGCATGGCCGGATGAACGTAGTTTTCGTTCATCAGGGTCAGGTAGTAGAAGACGTCTTCCTGCTCGGCGTACATGCGGCGCAGGCCGTCCTGCACAATCACCGCCAGCTCATAAGCGAAGGTCGGGTCGTAGCTGATGCAGTTCGGAATCAGGCCGGCCTGGATGTGGCTGTGACCGTCTTCGTGCTGCAGGCCCTCGCCGTTCAACGTGGTGCGGCCGGCGGTGCCGCCCAGCAGGAAACCGCGGGCGCGCATGTCGCCGGCGGCCCAGGCCAGATCGCCGATGCGCTGGAAGCCGAACATCGAGTAGTAGATGTAGAACGGAATCATCGGCTGGCTGCTGTTGGCGTAGCTGGTCGCCGCGGCGATCCAGTCGGCCATCGCGCCCGGCTCGTTGATGCCTTCCTGCAGGATCTGGCCGTCCTTGGATTCCTTGTAGAACATCAGTTGGTCATGATCCTGCGGCACGTAGTTCTGACCCTGGGTGGACCAGATGCCGTACTGGCGGAACATGCCTTCCATGCCGAAGGTACGGGATTCGTCCGGCACGATCGGAACCACGCGCTGACCAATGTTCTTGTCCTTCATGATGGTGCCCAGCATGCGGACGAAGGCCATCGTGGTGGAGAACTCGCGATCGCCGGACGCTTGCAGCTGCGCGTCGAACACGGACAGTTCCGGCGTTTGCAGCGGGGTGGTCACCGGCTTGCGCGCCGGCAGGTAGCCGCCCAGCGCTGCGCGGCGTTCACGCATGTACTTCATTTCCGGGCTGTCTTCGGCCGGCAGATAGTACGGCACGTTCGGCAGCTCTTCGTCGGACACCGGAATGCCGAAGCGATCGCGGAATTTGCGCAGCGAATCCAGATCCATTTTCTTGGCCTGGTGCGCGATGTTCTTGGCTTCGCCGGACGCGCCCATGCCGTAACCCTTGATGGTCTTGGCCAGAATCACGGTCGGACGGCCGTTGGCGTTGTTGGACGCCTCGTGGTAAGCGGCGTACACCTTGTGCGGATCATGGCCGCCGCGGTTCAGCGCCCAGATCTCGTCGTCGGACATATTGGCGACCATTTCGCGCAGCTCCGGGTATTTGCCGAAGAAGTGTTCGCGAACGTAAGCGCCGTCCTTGGATTTGAAGGTCTGGTAATCGCCGTCCACGCACTCGTCCATGCGCTTCTTCAGCAAGCCCTTGGTGTCCATCGCCAGCAGCGGATCCCAACGCGAGCCCCAGATCACTTTCAGGACGTTCCAGCCGGAACCGCGGAAATCGCCTTCCAGTTCCTGGATGATCTTGCCGTTGCCGCGCACCGGGCCGTCCAGACGCTGCAGGTTGCAGTTGATCACGAAGATCAGGTTGTCCAGGCCTTCGCGGGACGCCATCGAAATCGCGCCCAGGGATTCCGGCTCGTCCATCTCGCCGTCGCCGCAGAAACACCACACTTTGCGACCCGGAGTCTTGGCCAGACCGCGGCTTTCCAGATACTTGAGGAAGCGGGCCTGGTAGATGGCCATCAAGGGGCCCAGGCCCATCGAGACGGTCGGGAACTGCCAGAAGTCCTTCATCAGCCACGGGTGCGGGTAAGAGGACAGACCGTTGCCGTCCACTTCCTGACGGAAGCTGTCCAGCTGCTCCGCGGACAGGCGGCCTTCCATGAAGGCGCGTGCGTACACGCCCGGGGAAATATGGCCCTGGAAGTAGATCAGATCGCCGTCTTGCTCATCGTTCTGAGCGCGCCAGAAGTGGTTGAAGCCCACATCGTACAGAGTGGCGGAGGATTGGAAGGAGGCGATGTGGCCGCCCAGTTCCAAGTCCTTCTTGCCGGCGCGCAGCACCAAAGCGGCGGCGTTCCAGCGATTGATCGAGCGAATGCGGTGCTCCAGCTCGTGGTTGCCCGGCGACTTGGCTTCTTTGCCGAGCGGAATGCTGTTCTGGTATGCGGTGGTGGCGTCAAACGGCAGATGGGCGCCGCGGCGGCGGGTGCGCTCGACCAGTTTCTCCAACAGGTAATGCGCGCGCTCCGGGCCTTCGGCGTCCAGCACCGACTCCAGCGCTTCAGTCCATTCCTGGGTTTCCAACGGATCGATATCGTCAGGGAAAGTTGCAGCCATCTCTGGTCCTCACAGCAAGGTGGATCGGGGGCCGTATGTAGCACTGCGCGGCCCCGCGTTATTGCAATTGGCTCGGATTCGAACCAATTTATTAGCTTCAGATTATAAACGAACGCAATCGCAAATAAAAATGTTCATTTACGAAAAGAGCGCCGTGTCTTGAGCAAGTGTACGTCTTCCCGCTTTCACAAAGGAATAGGTCAAGCGTACTAACGCTTGTTTAGGGGCGTAAAACAGCGGTTATTGCGCCGCACCATGTTGTTTTTTTGCGATTTGCTGTCGTAAATTGAAACATTCGTTTCAGTTGCGCGCTTACTTCTTCCTCTCGTCCCTGACCAGCCTATCCAGTTCGCGGATGCGCGCTTCGATTGAGGAACGCAGGTAAAAGTCGTCTCCCTTGGCCTTGCTGGCCAGTTGGAATTGCTCCATCGCCGGCTGATAACGCTGTTCATAATAGAAGGCGTTGCCCAGCGCCGCGTGATAACGCAACGGATCGCGGTCGGCGTACAAACTGGCCTGGCGCCGATACAGGCCCGCGTTGTCCGGATGGCGGCTCAACTGAGTCTTGATCAGACTCAGCGCCCCCTGGCTGTCCCCGCTGGCGACGGCGACGTCGATGTCCAGCAGTTGCAGCGACAAGCTCTGCGGGAAACGGGCCAAAGCGGCGCGCACGGCGTTGCGGGCGGCGGGCCAGTCCTTGCGTTCGCGCTCTATCGCCACTTCCAGCCCCCTCAGCATCGGGTGATCCGGCAGCTTGGTCCGCGCCTTGGCCAGCGCCTGACGCGCGCCGGCGATATCGCGCTGGCGCAGCTTGACCTGAGCCAAGCCATACCACTGCGCGCCCTCGTTCAGATACAGGCCGCGGTCCAACGACGCCTCGTAGTGGCGCAGCCCCTCGTCCGGCGTCAGCGTCGCGGCGCGCAGCTTCTCCCGCACCAGCAGGTAGTCGATGCTGTCCGCGCGCATCTTCACCGGGTAATCCAAGGCGCGGTTTTCCGCTTCGCTGATGCGCTCCAGCGTCACCGGGTGGGTTCGCAGAAAGGCCAGCGCCGCGTTGTCGCTGTAACGCTCGTTCTGCTGCAGCCGCTGGAAAAAGGCCGGCATGCTGCGCACGTCGAAACCGGCCTGGCTCATATACTGCATGCCGACACGGTCGGCTTCGCGTTCGAAATCGCGCGAAAACGCCAGCTGATTGGAAATCGACAGGCCCATGCCGGCGGAAACCACGCCCATCGCGCCCTGGCCGCTGCCGGCCTTGGCCGCCAGCGCCGCGGCGATGATGGTGCCCAACAATAGCAAGGGGCTGGTGGCGCTGCTGGCCGCCTTCATCCGCGCAATGTGGCGCTGGGCGACGTGGGCGGTTTCATGACCCAGCACCGAAGCGAGTTCGCCTTCGCTCTGGGTCGCCAGCAACAGGCCGATATTGATGCCGATATAGCCGCCGGGCATGGCGAAGGCGTTGATGCCGCTGTCGTTGACACAGAAATAGGTGAAACTGACGCCGGGCAGCTTGACGCCGCTGGAGAGCCGCCCGCCGATGTCGTTGAGGTAATCGTTGACTTCCTGATCGTCGACGATGTCTCCCGCCTCCAACATCGCGCGCCAGGCCTGCCGGCCAATGCGGCTTTCATCCGCCAGCGTTAGCGAGGCGTCCGACACCTCGCCCAGATCGGGCAAATCGGCATAACTGACGGACGGGTGCAACAAGCTCAGCGCCAGCACGCCGGCCAGCAAGGTCTGTTTGGTCATCCGGCTATGATAGCCATGATCCGCCCCAAGTTGCATGAGGCGACGCAACATCAACTGTCAAAGAGTATGAGCTTCCCCGCCTCCCCGCCGCGGCGCGGCCAGCGCTTCCCAGGCCGCTTGCGCGCTCAAATGCACGCGGCCGGCAAAGCCGGCCAGCAGGCCGCCGCTCTCCATGCGCTGCGTCACCGGCCCCTTGATCTCGGCCAGATGCAGCGTCACGCCGCGCGCCGCCAGCTCGGCGTCCAGCCGCGCCAGCATCAGCAAGGCGCTGGTATCCACGCGATTGACCGCGCTCATGATCAACACCAGCCGTGTCGCCCCCGCCTGGGCGGCCAGCCGACGCAACACCTCGCCCCGCACCTGGCGGGCGTTGCCGAAAAACAGGCTCTCGTCCACGCGCAAAAACAGCGCGCCGGGCAGGCTCTCGACGGCAAAGCGCAGCCGGTTGCGAAAATGATGGCTGCCCGGCAGCCGGCCCAGCTCGGCGATATGCGGCCGGCTGCTGCGCCACAACATGGCGGCCAGCGACATCAGCACGCCGGCGACAATGCCGGAGTCCACTCCCAGCCACAGCACCAGAATGAAAGTCAGCGCGAAGGCCGCCGCGTCGGCGCGGTCGATTCGCCAGGCCAGCCTCAGGCTGTCGAAACGTATCATGGCGCTGACCGATGCGATGATCATCGCCGCCAGCACCGCCAGCGGCAGCATGGCCAGCGCGCCGGCGGCGAAGCTGGCCAAGAGCATGATGCCCAGGGCGGCCACCACCGAGGCCAGTTGAGTCTGGGCGCCGGCCTCCGCGTTGACCATGGAACGCGTGAGTCCGCCAGTGACCGGAAAACCGCCGGACAGCCCGGCGCCGATATTGCACAGACCCAGCGCCAGCAGCTCCCGGTCCGGATCCACTTCATCTCCGCGGCGCTGCGCCAGCGCCTGGGCCACCGCCAGGCTCTGCACGTAATTGATCAAAGCGATGAAAAAGGCCGGCAGCGCCAACTGCGACCACTGATCCAAACTCAAGCCCGGCCAAGTCGGGGCCGGCAGACCCGGCGGAATCTCGCCCACCACCGGCAAGGCGGACCGCAGACCCAGGCCTGCCACCAGCGCCATGCCCAACAACACCGCCAGCAGCGGCGCCAAACGCAGCCAAAGCTGCCGCGCCGGCCCGCCCAGGCCGCAGCGGCGCAACAACGGCTCGCCCAACCAACGCGCCAACAACAGCATGGCCAGCGCCGCAGCGCCAAACAGCAGCGCCAACGGGTTAAGTCCGTCCACCGCCTTCCACAGCCCGGCCAACAGTTGCGGCAAGGATGCGCCGCCGGCCTGCACGCCCAGCAAGGGGCCCAATTGCGACAGCACAATCAGCAAGGCCGACGCCGAAGTGAAGGCCGCCAGCACCGGCTCGGACAATAGATCGGCGATAAAACCCAGCCGCAGCAGGCCAAGCGCCGCCAGCATCGCCCCGGACAACAGCGCCAGACCGATGGCCAGCGCCAGATAATCGCCCGAGCCCGGTTCGGCCAACCGCGTCAGCGTGGCCGCCACCAATAAGGAAGTCATCGCCATCGGCCCCACCGACTGCGCGTGGCTGCGCCCGGCCAATGCGTAAATCAGCAAGGGGGCGATGCTGGCGTACAGGCCCGCCTGCGCCGGCAAGCCGGCCACCAGCGCATAAGCCAGACCTTGCGGCGCCAGCAACAAGGTCACCACCAGTCCCGCGCCCAGGTCCCCCGGCAAATAGGCGCGCCGATAGCCGCGCAGCCAGCCCGGCAGCCCAAACCTCATCCGCGCCGCTCCCATCGTCCGGCCAGCCACAGGCCGGCCGCCATCGCCGGCAAAAACCAAGCGCTCTGCGGCAACGCCATGCCGCCCAACAGCAAGGCCGGTCCCGGACAGATGCCGGCCAATCCCCAACCAACGCCAAACAAGAGGCTGCCGCCGATTAAGCGGCGCGTCAGCGGCGTCTTGGCCGGCAATTGCGTCGGCTCGCCCAGCAAGGCGCGCGGGCGGCGCTCGGCCAGACGGAACGCCGGCCAGGCCATGGCGACGGCTCCGGCCATCACCAGCGCCAAGCTGGGATCCCAGGCGCTGCCCAGATCCAGAAAAGCCAATACCTTGGCTGGATTACCCATGCCGGACAACAACAAGCCCAGGCCGAACAACAGGCCCGCGCCCGCCATAGACAATAAGCGTTTCCACTCCGCCGTCATCTTCATGCACCCCAATGTCCGAGCACCGCCGCCGTAACGAAACCGGCAAGCATGAAAGCCGCCGTCGCCGCCAGCGAACGAGGCGACTGCCGCGCCAGACCGCAAACGCCGTGGCCGCTGGTGCAGCCGGAGCCTAAGCGCGCGCCGATGCCCACCAACAAGCCGGCAACCAACAAGCGCACGCCGCCGGCTTCCACGCTGACAGCGGGCCATTCCCCAACGCCCAGACGCCACAAGGCCGGCGCCGCCATCAAGCCCAAGAGAAAAACCAGCCGCGCGCGCCAGTCCGCGCGCCCATCCAACAGGCCGGCCGCCATGCCGCTGATGCCGGCAATGCGGCCATGCAGCAAGACCAGCCAGCCCGCCGCCCCTCCGATCAATAACCCGCCCATTAAAGCAGGCCACGGCGTGAAGGCCGCCCAATCCATCGTCATCGCGCCTCTCCCTCGGGCCGGTCGGAGCAAAACAGCGCGTGCAAGGCGTTTAGCAAAGCCAAGGCGTCAGCGCTGGCCACGCTGTAATAAACCCATTTGCCTTCGCGCCGGGTCGCCACCAGGCCTTCATTGCGCAACACACCCAACTGCTGCGACAAGGAGGGCTGTCGGATGCCGGTCAAACGCTCCAGTTCCGACACCGACTTTTCCCCGTCCACCAGTTGGCACAGCAACAGCAGCCTGTCCTCGTTGGCCAGGCCCTTCAACAACAAGGCGGCGCGGCCGGCATTGGCGCGCAGCATGTTCAAATCCATATTCGTTCTCCCGCCGCCGGCATCCGGCGTCGCAAACATTATGTTTTATAATATAATGTAAATCAACTAACTGTTACCGCCGCGCCACACGGCCCACGCGCCGCCACATGGCCTATCAGTCACCATCGCGCCGGGAAAAACTGTTGTAGACTCAAGGCCATGAACCTATTTCCAGCCGCGGCGCCGGCCCGGCCATCCAACGTCATGCCCTCGACTCGACTCCCGCCCGCCCCCAGGCAACTGGTGCACGAACGCGGTATTCCCGCCTTCGGCGTATATCAGGGCATCATTGACCGGCTGGACTGGCGCGCGCTGAAAACCACGCCCTATCAACGACTGACACGCAGGCTGCATCACAAACGCTGGCAATACGCGGCCATTGCCCACCCGGCCTTTTTCATCGGCGTCGCCATCGTCGACGTCGGCTGGACAGGCACCGCCTTCGCCTATCTGTTCGACCGCAAGAGCGGCAAGGTCATCGCCGCCGCCAGCGCCAACGGCCTGCCGGGTTTCTCCACGCAAATAGAAGACCGCGCCTTCGGCGACGCCGCCTTCCAGGCCGGCCGCTGCCGTCTGAGTTTTCGCCGCGACGGCGAACGG
The DNA here is from genome assembly GCF_015291765.1 of Chromobacterium sp. Rain0013. NCBI lineage: Bacteria > Pseudomonadati > Pseudomonadota > Betaproteobacteria > Neisseriales > Chromobacteriaceae > Chromobacterium > Chromobacterium sp. Rain0013. The sequence goes on along the minus strand of NZ_CP031514.1, from coordinate 937,004 downwards.
CTGGAGCTGGCGGTGGACTCCCCTCAGTTGAAAGTGGCCGCGCATATCCAATTGGCCGACATGCCGCCGGTACTGGCGGTGATTGCGCCGGCCAACTGGCTGGCCCATTCCACCCATAAAAGCGGCGGCCTCAGAATCAGCGGCTTCGCCGACTGCCAAGACCGGCGCTATTCCCTGGACGGAGCGGTAGCCTCGCTGGACTACTCCAACGGCTTGCTGGCGCGGGAAACCCGCTGGCGCTGGGCCAGTGCGCATTCTCTGGAACTGGGTTTCAATCTGCAGCAAGGCTATATGGGCGACACCGAGAACGCCGCCTGGTTGCGAGGCAAGCTGATCCGGCTGGGACCCGTAAGCTTCGATTACCAACCGGACGACCCGCTGCAAGGCTGGCGCATACGCAGCGACAACGGCTTGCTGGACCTGAACTTCGCCCCGGAGGGCGCGCGGCGCGAAGACAAGAACCTGCTGATCGCCGCCAGCCGCTATGTGCAGCCCATCGGCCGCTTCAACGGCCAGATCCAGGATCCGGACAGCGGCGCCGTCCATGTGGTAAGCGACTTACTGGGCGTGACCGAGGACCATCTGTCGCGTTGGTGAACGTAGCCCGCTCGATGCGGCACGCCTGCCGCCTTTCGCCGCCATTAACTGGAGTTCATCGCAATTCTCTGCCGTAACCAGGGAAATCCCTAGTTTGCAAAAACACAAGACCAGCTGGAACAACAGTGGTAGGATGCGCCCGCAACCGAGTATTCTCTCTAAACCGCCAAACCAAACAAACCTTCAGAGCCTGTCCATGATCCTTTTGCGTCCGTGCTCCAGAACGCTCATGAACAGACTCTCAGTAGAAGATTGCCATCATGAATAGATTAAGCGCTCTGCTCGAACACAATCGCCAGTTCGTGGAAAACCGCGAATACGAGCAATTCAAGACCGACAAGTTTCCCGGCAAGGGTCTCGCCATCCTGGCCTGTATGGACGCGCGGATGGTGGAACTGCTGCCCAAGGCCATGGGCCTGAAGAACGGCGACGCCAAGCTGATCAAGAACGCCGGCGCGCTGATCACCCATCCGTGGGGATCGGTGATGCGCAGCCTGATCATGGCGGTGTACGAACTGCGCGCCGACGAGATTTGCGTGGTCGCCCACCGCGACTGCGGCATGCGCGCGGTCGACCCGCAGCGCGTGCTGGACCACGCGCTGGAACGCGGCGTATCGGAAGACACCATCGCCACGCTGCGCGCGGCCGGCATTGACCTGGACGGTTGGCTGAAAGGCTTCGACAACGTGTCCGACAGCGTGCGTCACACCGTGCAGACCATCCGCAACCATCCCTTGATGCCGAAGGACGTACCGGTGCACGGCATGGTGATCCACCCGTCCACCGGCCGGCTGGAAGTCATCGTCGACGGCTACCAGAACGACGACGCGCAGGAGTAAACCTGTGCGCCTGGGCCTGTTCGGCGGCACCTTCGATCCCATCCACAACGCCCATCTGCGCATGGCCGACGCCTTCGCCGCGGAGCTGGCGCTGGACCAGGTCAGGCTGATTCCGGCCGGCCGGCCTTATCATCGCAGTCAGGGGCCGTGCGCCGCGCCGGCGCAGCGCCTCGCCATGACGGAGCTTGCGGTGGCGAACCACCCGAGGCTGACTGTGGACGAGCGCGAAGTGCGTCGCCCCGGAGCCGCCTACACCATAGACACGCTGGAAGAGCTGCGCGCCGAACTGGGTCCGAACGCCGAACTATGGTTTTTGATCGGCGGCGACTCGCTTGCCACGCTGCACACCTGGAAGCGCTGGGACGAACTGTTGCGTTTCGCCAACCTGGCCGTGGCCCTGCGCCCCGGCTTCGATCCGGCCCGGCTGTCCGCGCCGGTGCAAGCCTTGTGGCGCGCCCGGCAAGTCTCTGATTTTTCAAATCGAACCGCATCCGGTACAATCCGCCCCTTGGCCTTGCCGCCGGTGGACATCGCGGCCACCGACATCCGCCAGCGCCTGGCGCGCGGCGACGCGGTGGACGATGTGCTGCCGCCCGCGGTGCTGGCCTATATCCGCCAACACCGGCTATACCAGACAGTGTAGCCGCCGTGTCCGGCCACTTTCCGCCAGGCCGTCAGCAGACGGCCGGCTGCGATTCACTTTAATAAAGCAATACGGCAGGCCTGCCGGCCGCGCTTCGCGCGCCGGCCCCGCCCGTCATTTTGCGGCAGCTTCGCGCCGGCCCCGGCCAACGCGAACCCCGCATAGGAAAAGGACATTATGGAAGTGCAAGACATTGCCAAGCTGGCGATCGAAGCCCTGGAAGACGTCAAGGGCAAGGACATCATCGAACTGGACACCAGCAAGCTGACCTCGCTGTTCCAATGCATGATCGTGGCCACCGGCGACTCCAACCGCCAGGTCAAGGCGCTGGCCAACAGCGTGCACGTCAAGCTGAAGGAAGCCGGCGTGGACATCGTCGGCAGCGAAGGCCATGAAAGCGGCGAATGGGTGCTGGTGGACGCTGGCGACGTGGTCGTGCACGTGATGCTGCCCGCCGTGCGCGACTACTACGACATCGAAGCGTTGTGGGGCGGCCAGAAGCCCAGCTTCCTGCCGGCCGGCGGCCGTCCGTGGTCGGCCACCTGATCCGGCTGCGCTAAGAACGTGTTTACGATCTCGCGAGCAAGAGCGAGACAAGGCGAAAACGGCTGAGAAAGCGGAATGGTCAAGTGGTACATGAGCATTTCGAGGGCGGTTTCAACGCCGTACCGCCAACGCGTGGCAGATCGTAAACAGGTTCTAAGCCGCTCATCGAAACGGGGACGCAAGTCCCCGTTTGCGTTTACTCCCCTGGCTCACTCACGATGAAAATCACTATTCTCGCCGTCGGCACCAAGATGCCGCGTTGGGTCGACGAGGCTTACGGCGATTACGCCAAGCGCTTTGGCCGCGACATCACGCTGGAACTGAAGGAAATCAAACCGGAGAAACGGGGCGGCGGCGTCACCGCCGAAAAAGGCATCGCCGCCGAGCACGAACGCTTGCTCGCCGCCATTCCTCCGCGCGCAAGGCTGGTGGTGATGGACGAGCGCGGCAAGAACTGGACGTCGGTGCGGTTGGCCGAAGGCCTGAAGGAATGGATGGCCGGCGGCGACGACGTGGCCTTCATCATCGGCGGCGCCGACGGCCTGGCGGCGGAATTGAAGCAGCGCGCCGACGTGCTGCTGCAACTATCGGCGATGACGCTGCCGCACGGGATGGTGCGGGTGATGCTGGCCGAGCAGATATATCGCGCCTACTCCATTCTCAACAACCACCCCTACCACCGCGAATAAGAACCGGCTCACAGCCGGATCAAGCCGGCTGCGACGGTTGCGCCGCCGTCGGCGGCAAGGGCGGCGGCGTTAGCCCGGCCCACTCCACCGTCACCGTATCGTCGCGCAAAGGCAGCGCGGAGTCCTCTGCGCGCGCCAAGCTGGCCAGCCAGTTTTCATTGCCTGAGAAAATCATGACAGCTTCCTCCAGCCCTCATGTTGCAAACGCCGCTCAACCGCGGTGGCGGAACGTCGGCAGGCCACCACAGGGATGCCCAGCGCGTAAGCGCTGTCCCGGTAATTGCGCATCACATTGTGCCCCAGGAAATCGGTGAGCAGGATCAATAGATCCGGCTTGCCCGGCAACGGCGCCTTGCGCTGATGCGCGACGTTGCGCCCGCAAATATGGCGAGCGATCCGGATATCGTAGCTTTGCAGAACCGCCGGAATGTTCCCCAGGCTGTCCGCGCCTATCAACAGGGCGTTCATCGGCCACCTCCTCTCAGCGCGGCGCGGGACGCGCCTTGACATGCCCCCACTCTAAGCCGGCGTAATAGCGCAGTAAAGATATATAAAATTAGTTTTTTATTTCCAACAAGTATATAAATGCCGCAACGCCCCCGCCACGCCTCTTCCTTGGGCGATAAACCGGCAAGTCTTTGAAATTTCGGCGCAAAGCAAGGCTCTCTCGTTACAGCGGCGGCCGGCGCCCAACCCTGTCGCCCCATCCTTAGTTTCAAGCAAGACTATCGACAGAAAAACCGAAACCCGCTACGCTGCGCGCCCTCGGCACCTCCGCCCAACCTATTGATCTGTATATACAAATGAACGCAGTTCTTCTGGCCGTCATCGTCATGCTCGGGCTGGCGCTGTTGCGCACCCACGTCGTCATCAGCCTGCTGCTCGGCGCCTTGATCGGCGGCCTCAGCGGCGGCCTGTCCCTGTCCCGCACCCTGGAAGCCTTCAATAACGGCATCACCGGCGGCGCCTCGGTAGCCTTGTCCTACGCCCTGCTGGGCGCCTTCGCGCTGGCCATCGCCAAATCCGGCCTGCCGCACGCCATGGCGGATCTGGCGGTCAAGCGGCTGGAGCGCGATAGCGGCCAGAGCCGCTTGAAATGGGCGCTGATCCTGTTGCTGGCACTGGTCAGCGTCGCCAGCCAGAACCTGGTGCCCATCCACATCGCCTTCATTCCCTTGCTAGTGCCGCCGCTGCTCTATGTGATGGCGCGGCTGCATCTGGACCGCCGCCTGGTCGCCTGCGTGATCACCTTCGGCCTGGTCACGCCCTACATGGTGTTTCCCGTGGGCTTCGGCGACATCTTTCTGAAGCAGATCCTGCTCGGCAACATCGCCAAATCCGGCATGGACGTGCGCGGCCTCAATGTGATGCACGCGATGGCGATTCCGGCGCTGGGCATGGTGGCCGGCCTGCTGTGGGCAGTGCTGGTCAGCTACCGCAAGCCGCGCCAGTACGCCCTGGGCAAGATAGAAAACGTCGAACGCACCCGCGCCAAGGTCAGCCGCAAGTCGCTGGCCACCGCCTTGCTGGCGATCATGCTGGCCTTCGCGGTGCAGCTGTACACTGATTCGATGATCATGGGCGCGCTGGCGGGCTTTCTGCTATTCCTCGCCACCGGCGTGGTGAAATGGAAGGACGCGGACGGTCTGTTCAACGAAGGCATGAAGATGATGGCGATGATAGGTTTCACCATGATCACCGCCCAAGGCTTCGCCGAGGTGCTGAAGGCCACCGGCCAGGTAAGCGCGCTGGTGACCGCCAGCGCCGGCCTGTTCGCCGGCAATCAGGGCGTGGCCGCCTTCGCCATGCTGCTGGTTGGCCTGGTGGTGACCCTGGGCATAGGCTCTTCCTTTTCCACCGTACCCATTCTCACCGCCATCTATGTTCCACTGTGCATGCACTTGGGCTTCTCGCCGCTGGCCACGGTGGCCATCATCGGCACCGCCGGCGCGTTGGGCGATGCCGGCTCGCCGGCTTCGGACTCCACGCTGGGACCGACTTCAGGCCTGAACGTGGACGGCCAGCACGACCATATCCGCGACACCGTGCTGCCCACCTTCCTGCACTACAACCTGCCGGTGCTGGCAGCCGGCTGGATTGCGGCGATGGTGTTGTAGAATGGCCGGCATGGATGATCAAATCGATGCCCGCCTGGCCGAAATGGAAGTGAAGCTCGCCTTCCAGGACGAACTATTGGACGCGCTGAACGCCACCGTGGCGCGTCAGCAAAAAGACATGGAACTGCTGCAACAGCAAATGCGCCTGCTCTACCAGCAATTCCGCCAAGCTCAGCCGGACGATAGCGCGTCCGGCCTCAGCTTGCGCGACGAGATTCCGCCGCATTATTGAACCGACGGCGGTTTAGAACCTGCTTACGATCCGTGAGCAAGGGCAAGACAAGGCGAAAACGGTTTCAACGCCGTATTACCGACGCGAAGCAGGCTTTGAACAGGTTCTAGCGGCCGGCCTTGCGCCGCGACACGGTCGCCTCAATGTTCTTGCGGCCAATCAACGGTGCCGGCTCCGGCATCTCCGGCGCGGCGTCTCCCAGCCACTTGTACATGACCAGACAGTCCACCAGCCCCAGCCGCGCGTGACGATAAGCGCGCGGCAAACGGCCCACCGGCTCAAAACCCAGCTTGCGCCACAGAGCCACCGCCACTTCGTTGCTGGCCACGACCGAATTGAACTGCATCGCCAGAAAGCCGCTGTCCCGCGCCAATTTCTGAGAATGCTCGCACATCAGCCGCGCCACGCCTTTGCCGCGCGCCTCCTCGGCCACCATATAACCGCAGTTGCAGACATGGCCGCCCGGGCCGGCGGCGTTGGGCTTGAGGAAATACGAGCCCAGCAGCGCGCCGTCTTCCTCCGCCACCAGTGTGTGCAAGGGCAGCCGCAGCCACAGCTCTCGCGCCTGCTCCCACGTCATCTCAGGATCGAAGGCATAGGTCTCCCTAGCCGCCACCACCGCGTGGAACACGGGCCAGAAACGCTCGAAATCACCGTCGTTCATCGGTCGGATCGTAATCATGCCGTCTCCTGTTTCAGTTGCGCCGTCCCCGGCTTTCTAGTCATGCGTCCAGACAACAAGCTGGCGCTGGCGATCAAGGCGCCGCCCGCCCATTCGCGCGGCGTCATCGCCTCTCCGGCCAGCAGATAGGCCGACGCCGCCGCGAACAACAGCTCCATCAGCATCAGCGTCATCGTCTGCGTTGCCGGCAGAATGGACACCCCGTGCTGCGATATCACGCTGGTGCACAACAGGGTCACGCCCAGAATGCCCAATACCAGCCAACTTTGCGGCGGTATCTGCAGAATGCCGCCCAACTGCCCGGCCAGCGCCAGTTTGATCGCGCCGATGGACGCCACGCCAAACCAGATCGACGCCGACTTGACCGGCACCGGGATGGACTGAGCGCCTCGGCTGATCACATTGCCCAGCGCAAAGGCCATGCCGCCGGACAGAGCCAGCCATTCATAGCGATGGCTGAGCGGCAGTTCGCCGGCGAACAAGCCGGGCCGATAAATGAAGATGAAGCAGCCAAGCAGCGACAAGGCCACCACCAGCCAGCCGCTGCGGGTCAAACGCTCCTTCAGGATCAGCCGCGACAGGAACACCGTCCACAGCGGCGACAGGTAGAACAAGAGCAAGACCCGCATCACCTGCCCCTCGGACACCGCCCAGGTATAGCTGTAGTTGCACCAGCCAAACACCGCGGTCAGCACCAGCAACACCGGCTGTAGCCGGAACTGGCGGCGATAGACGTCGAAAAAGGTGATCACGCCCAAGGAGATCGCCACCAGGTACACCACCAGCGAGGTCATCGCCACGCTGACGCCGCTTTGATTGAGGCTACGGAACGGATACCACATCAGCCCCCACACCAGCGCAGTGGTCAGAATGCCGGTGGTGGCCAGAAACTTTTGTTTTACAGGTGTCATTGCTGTTCTTAAGATGTTCGCTGTTCGTTTGCTTGCGCCCGCTTTTCTGGAGATACCCGTGAACCCTCGCCTGGCCCAATTGCAGCCCTACCCGTTTCAACGCCTGCGCGCGCTGCTCGCCGGCGCAACGCCGCCCGCGGACAAGGCGCACATCAACTTGTCGATAGGCGAGCCCAAGCACCCGACGCCGGCGCTGGTGGAACAGGCGCTGATCGACAATCTGGGCGGCTTGTCGCAATACCCGGCCACGCTGGGCAGCGAAGCGCTGCGCCAGGCCTGCGCGGCCTGGATGCGGCGACGTTACGATCTGAACCTGGATGCGCAAAGCGAGATACTGCCGGTCAACGGCAGCCGTGAAGCCTTGTTTGCTTTTGTGCAGACAGTGATCGACGCAAGCGTTGAGCCGGCGCCGGTAGTGATATCCCCGAATCCTTTTTACCAGATTTACGAAGGCGCGGCACTGTTGGCCGGGGCCGAACCCTACTATGTCAACTGCCTGGCCGAACAGCGCTTCCAGCCGGACTGGAGCCAGGTGCCGGAAACAGTGTGGCGGCGTACCCAGCTGGTGATCGTGTGCAGCCCGGGTAATCCCACCGGCGCGGTGATGTCGCTGGCCGATTGGGAAACCTTGTTCCAGTTGTCGGATCGCTACGGCTTCGTCATCGCCAGCGACGAGTGCTATTCCGAAATCCACTTCGGCCGCCCGCCGCTGGGAGGGCTGGAAGCGGCGCGCAAGCTGGGCCGCGGCTTTGAACGGCTGGTCATGTTCACCAGCCTGTCCAAGCGCTCCAACGTCCCCGGCATGCGCTCCGGCTTCGTCGCCGGCGACGCGGCGCTCCTGGCGAAATTCCTGCTCTACCGCACCTACCACGGCAGCGCGATGAGCCTGGCGATACAGGCGGCCAGCGTGGCGGCCTGGAACGACGAGGATCACGTGGAGTCCAACCGGGCTCAATACATCGCCAAGTTCGACGCGGTCACCCCGCGGCTGGCGATGGGGCTGGAGGTGCGCCGCCCGGACGCCAGCTTCTACCTGTGGGCCAAGGTGCCGGACGGGAATGATGTAGACTTCGCCAAGGCGTTGTTCGCCGAAGAACACGTCACCGTGCTGCCGGGCAGCTACCTGGCGCGCGAGGCCCACGGCGTCAACCCCGGCGCCGGCTATGTCCGCGTCGCGCTGGTGGCCACGCTGGAAGAGTGCGTGGCCGGCGTCGAGCGCATCGTCGCCTTCGCCGAACGCAAACAGCGCCAGACGCCCTGAATCTACGCGGCCCGCCACCGGCGCGGCCGCTTGAAAGCGAATTGAATGACGACTTCCATCCACATTGCCAAAGGACTGAACACCATGCATCCGATCCAGACCCTGATCGAAGAAGCGTTTGAGAAGCGCGCCGAGATCACGCCCGCCACCGTCTCCGCCGAACTCAAGGCCGCCATCGGCCAGGTGATCGCCGAACTGGACGCGGGCCGCCTGCGCGTGGCGGAAAAACAGGGGGCCGACTGGGTGGTGAACCAGTGGGTGAAGAAGGCGGTGCTGCTGTCCTTCCGCATTCGCGACAATGAACTCTCCGACGATGGCGTCAACCGCTACTTCGACAAAGTCGACACCAAGTTCGCCGACTGGACGCCGGCCCGCTTCCAGGAAGCCGGTTTCCGCGTGGTGCCGGGCGCGGTGGCGCGCAAGGGCAGCTTCATCGCCAAGAACACCGTGCTGATGCCCTCCTACGTCAACATCGGCGCCTACGTCGACGAAGGCGCGATGGTGGACACCTGGGCCACCGTCGGCTCCTGCGCCCAGATCGGCAAGAACGTACACCTGTCCGGCGGTGTCGGCATCGGCGGCGTGCTGGAGCCGCTGCAGGCCAACCCCACCATCATCGAGGACAACTGCTTCATCGGTGCGCGTTCGGAAATCGTCGAAGGCGTGATCGTCGGCGAAGGCTCGGTGATCTCCATGGGCGTCTACATCGGCCAGTCCACCAAGATCTACGACCGCGAAACCGGTGAGATCAGCTACGGTCGCGTGCCGCCGGGCTCGGTGGTGGTATCCGGCAACCTGCCCAGCAAGGATGGCAGCCACAGCCTTTACTGCGCGGTGATCGTTAAGAAAGTGGACGCTCAGACTCGCAGCAAAACCAGCATCAACGAGCTGCTGCGCGGCGTGTAAGCCCCCTCCATCCGCCGGCGCGGGCGGGCAGTCGGCTCGCCCGCTGCCCGCTCCTTTTCCCTCCATCGCGCCGCCAGCCGCATTGCAATGCAGCATATTTGCATCTTAAATGCTGTTGAAATTTGGCTAGTCCACGACAAGTCTATAAAATCTCCAGTTCGAAAAGAATCGGCAAAAAAGCGGCCGCTCTCCAAGCACCTCTCACTCCAAGGCGCAATGCAAGGTCGGCGCGGGAATGACGGGCTTCAAGAGCCGCTTTGCCTGAACGGCCCGCCATCGCACCGCTCCGGGTCCGCCGTTTCAACCGAAGCCGTCCGCGGCTTCACGCATGCTATCTGGAAACTTTGTGTCTTCTGACAATTTCATTGAATTCAGAAACGTCAGCTTCGCCTATGGCGAGCGGCCCATTCTGAAAAACCTCAACCTTGCTATTCCGCGCGGAAAGCTGGTGGCCGTCATGGGCGGCAGCGGCAGTGGCAAGACCACGCTGCTGCGGCTGATCTCGGGCCAGAACCGTCCGCAAAGCGGCGAAGTGCTGGTTGACGGCAAGAGCGTCGCCAAGATGAGCTCCGCCGAGCTTTATCAACACCGCCGCCGCATGGGCATGCTGTTCCAGTTCGGCGCGCTCTTCACCGATCTGTCGGTGTTCGACAACGTCGCCTTCCCCATTCGTGAGCACACCAAGCTGCCGGACAGCATGATCCGCGACCTGGTGACCATGAAGCTGGAAGCCGTTGGCTTGCGCGGCACCCAGCAGCTGATGCCGGCCGAGCTGTCCGGCGGCATGGCGCGCCGGGTGGCGCTGGCCCGCGCCATCGCGCTGGATCCCCAGCTAATGCTGTACGACGAGCCTTTCACCGGACTGGATCCGATCTCGCTGGGCGTGATCGCCCACCTGATCAAAAAACTCAACAACGCGCTGGGCACCACCGCGGTGATGGTCACCCACGACGTGCACAAATCGCTGGAGATCGTGGATCACGTGCTCTTCGTCGCCGGCGGCGAGATCGTCGCCCAAGGCACGCCGGACCAAGTGCGCAACTCGGATTCGCCATGGGTTCACCAGTTCATCTGGGGCGAGGCCGACGGTCCGGTGCATTACGCCTACCCGGCGGAGCGCTCTCTCGCCGAAGATCTGGGACTCAACGGAGGCCGCCATGCTTGATTTGATCGCCTCGCCCCTGCGCAAGCTCGGCCACCTCACCATCAACGCCGTCTGGCGGCTGGGCTTCGCCTGCCGCTTCCTCGTGGCCATCCTGCGGGGCAGCGGCCAGAGCCTGCTGCGGCCGCAGCTGACCATACGCGAGGTCTATTTCGCCGGCGTGATGTCCTTGATCATCATCCTGGTGTCCGGCCTCTTCGTCGGCATGGTGCTGGGCCTGCAAGGCTACAGCACCCTCGCCAAGTTCGGCTCCGCCGACGCGCTGGGCGCGGTGGTGGCGCTAGCGCTGCTGCGCGAGCTGGGCCCGGTGCTGGCCGCGCTATTGTTCGCCAGCCGCGCCGGCAGCGCGATGACGGCCGAAATCGGCCTGATGAAAACCACCGAGCAACTGGACGCGATGAGCGTGATGGCGGTCGATCCCATCGCTCGCGTGGTGGCGCCCCGCTTCTGGGCCGGCGTCATCTCCATGCCCATCCTGGCCGCGCTGTTCAACGTGGTCGGCATTTTTGGCGGCTACCTGGTGGGCGTGGTGATGATAGGCCTGGATGTCGGCACGTTCTGGTCGCAGATGCAGGCCAACGTCGACCTGCATTTCGACGTGGTCAACGGACTGATCAAGAGCCTGTGCTTCGGCGTCGCCGTCACCCTGATCGCCGTGTTCGAAGGCTACGACGCCACTCCGACGGCCAGCGGCGTGTCCGCCGCCACCACCCGGACTGTCGTCACCTCCGCATTGGTCATCCTGGCGCTGGATTTCATCCTGACCGCCTTCATGTTCTAGGAAAAACCCGAATGAAACGCTCTACTATTGACTTGTGGGTAGGCATTTTCGTGGCGCTGGGCATTGCCGCCGTCACCTTCCTGTCGCTGAAAGTGGCCAACCTGGTCCCGCAAAGCGCCAACCAGACCTATGTGCTGTACGCCGACTTCGACAATGTCGGCGGACTGAAGGTCAAAGCGCCGGTCAAGGAAGCCGGTGTAGTGATCGGACGCGTGGCCGACATCCGGCTCAACCCGAAAACTTATCGCGCCCGCGTGACTCTGAATATTGACAAGGCCTATCAGATCAGCGACGACGCCAGCGCGTCCATTCTGACCGCCGGCCTGCTGGGCGAACAATATATCGGCATGCTGCAGGGCGGTTCGGAAACCAATCTGGCCCCGGGCGGCACCATCACCATCACCTCCTCCGCCATGGTGCTGGAACAATTGATCGGTAAGTTCATGACGGGCTTTACCGATAGCAACAAGAGCGCTGACAAATAGCGCGGCACAAAGACGGGGCACCCCGCAACAAACTGCCGGCCGGCGAGCCGTCCGCGCCGCCGGCTTACTCGCAATCGATTGGAAAAACGATGAAAAAACTGCTCGCATTCTGCTGTCTGCTGTTCGGCCTGTCCGCTATGGCCCAAGCCGCCGGCGACGCCCCCACCGATGTAATCAAAGACGCATCCCGCCAGGTGCTGGAAGTGCTGAAACAGGACAACGGCAAGAACACCAAGCAAATCCGCCAGCAGGCGGAAGCGGTAGCGGTGCCGATGTTCGACTTCCCGCGCATGACCGCGCTGGCCGTGGGCCTGGGCTGGCGTCAGGCCAGCGCCGAACAGCGCGCCCAACTGACTCAGCAGTTCCAGACCCTGCTGGTGCGCACCTATTCCGCCACCATGACCCGTTTCAAAACCGCTCAGGTCGACGTCAAGCCCAATCCGTTGATGAGCAACGGCGACCGCGACGCCACGGTGAAAACCACGGTCAGCCTGCCGGGCAACGCCAACCCAGTAGCGGTGGACTACTCACTGAACAAGGGCCCGCAAGGCTGGAAGATCTATAACGTGAGCGTGGAAGGCGCCAGCCTGGTCACCGTCTATCGCAATTCCTTCAATGAAGAAGTGCGCAAAAACGGCGTGGACGGTCTGATCAAGCTGCTGCAGAACAAGAACGCCGCTCCGGTGGCCGCGGCGCCCGCAAATAAGGGCAACGGCTGATGTTGGAGCGCACCGCCCCCGGTCAGGCGCGGCTCAGCGGCCGGCTGAACATGGATAGCTGCGGCCCGCTGGCCGCGCCGCTGGCCAAACTCGCCGGTGAAGCGCCGTTGCGCCTGGACTTGTCCGGCATAGCCGGAGCCGACTCCGCCGCCTTGGCTCTGCTGCTCGGCGCGCGTCGCGCCGCCGATGCCGCCGGTCACGCCCTGTCCCTGGAAAACTGGCCAAGCGGGCTCAGCGCCCTGCTCGACCTTTACTCGCTGGCGGAATTGCTGTCCGCCCCAGCGGTGGAATGATATGCGGAGAGGATTTATGTCGTCCCTGAAACCCGCGCTGACCGGCCTGGCGCTATCGCTGCTGCTAGCCGGCTGCGCCAGCAACCCAACGGTGCCTTACGACCGCTTCGAGCCGTACAACCGCGCCATGTACCAGGTCAACGATACCGCGGACCGCTACGTGATCAAGCCCGTGGCCGAAGGCTACAAGGCCATCACGCCGTCGCCGGTGCGCACTGGCGTCAGCAATTTCTTCGACAACCTCAAGGATGTCTACAGCGCGCTGTCCAATGCCTTGCGCGCCGAGCCGGAAAAAGCGCTGAACGACGTGATGCGGGTGGCGATGAACACCGGCTTCGGCCTGTTCGGCCTGATCGACATCGCCAGCCAGGCCGGCCTGAAGAACAACAAGACCACGCTGGGCGACACCTTCGCCGCCTGGGGATGGCACGACAGCAACTATCTGGTGCTGCCCTTCTTCGGCCCGTCCACCGTGCGCGACGGCACCGGCCTGACCGTCTCGCTGGCCGGCCCCGGTCCAGAAAAGATGTTTTACGACACCACTTGGCAAGCGGTGGGCTTTTACGGCCTGTACGGCGTGAATACCCGCGCCCGCTACCTGGGCGTGGAAGCCATGCTCAACACCGCGGCGCTGGACCCGTACACTTATACCCGCGACGCTTATATGCAGCTGCGCGCACAGCAGCTGGGCCTGCCCAACCCGACCCAGGCCACCGACAATTTCAACCTTGACGAGCTGGTTGACTCCCCGGCCGGCAAGCAGGACAGCTCGGCGCCGGCTACGGCCGCTCCCAACGCCAAGGCCGCGGCCTCCGCCGCGCAGTAAATCCGCACCCTCCGCTGCCGGCCGTCTCAACGAGCCGGCAGCGTTCTTTTTCACTTCTCAACAGGAAACGCCATGAGCAATCTGCCAGCCTGTCCGCAATGCAACTCCGAATACACCTATCAGGATGGCGCGATGTATGTCTGCCCGGAGTGCGCGCACGAATGGAGCGAGCAAGCCGCCCCCGCCGAAGAAACCCGCGTGATCAAGGACGCCAACGGCAATGTGCTGCAAGACGGCGACAGCGTCACCGTGATCAAGGACCTGAAAGTCAAAGGCTCCTCGCTGGTGGTGAAAGTAGGCACCAAGGTGAAGAACATCCGCCTGGTCGACGGCGATCACGACATCGATTGCAAAATCGACGGCATCGGCGCGATGAGCCTCAAGTCCGAATTCGTCAAGAAAGCGTAACGCCCGCTCCGCAAAGCAAAACGCCACGGCTCCAGCCGTGGCGTTTTTCATTGCAAAAGCAAGCTTATCGCTTAGAGCCTGTCTACGATCCCGCGAGTTAGAGCGGAGCAAGGCGAAAACGGCTGAGAAGGCGGAATGTACATACGGTACATGAGCATTTCAAAGGCGTACTCACCGTGCAACGCTCGACGACGCGCAGCAGATCGTAAACAGGCGCTTAGCTGATGCGTTCGATCAGCGCGCCTACCGCACCCAGCTTCTTCTCGATGTACTCGTAGCCGCGATCCAGGTGGTAGATGCGGTCAACAATGGTTTCGCCCTCGGCCACCAGGCCGGCGATCACCAGGCTGGCCGACGCGCGCAGATCCGTGGCCATCACCGTGGCGCCGGACAGCTTCTCCACGCCTTTGATGATGGCGGTATTGCCTTCCACCTCAATGTTGGCGCCCATGCGGTTCAGCTCCGGCACGTGCATGAAGCGGTTCTCGAAAATGGTTTCGGTCACCACGCCTGCGCCCTCGGCCACGCAATTCAGCGTCATCAACTGCGCCTGCATGTCGGTGGGGAAAGCCGGGTAAGGCAAGGTGCGGAAGTTCACCGCCTGCGGACGGCGCTTCATGTCCAGCGAGATCCAGTCGTCGCCGCACTCCACCACCGCGCCGGTTTCCGCCAGCTTGTCCAGCACCGCTTCCATGCTCTTGGGCGCGGCGTTGCGCAGCACAATGTGGCCGCGCGTCATCGCGCCGGCCACCAGGAAGGTGCCCGCCTCGATCCGGTCCGGCATCACCGCGTAATCTGCGCCGTGCAAACGCTCCACGCCCTCGATCACCAGCCGGTCGGTGCCGATGCCGCTGATCTTGGCGCCCATCGCCACCAGACAGTTGGCCAGGTCGGTCACTTCCGGCTCGCGCGCGGCGTTTTCCAGCACCGTGGTGCCTTCGGCCAGCGTCGCCGCCATCAGCAGGTTCTCGGTACCGCCCACGGTCACCATGTCCATGATGATGCGGGCGCCGCGCAGGCGGCGGGCCTTGGCCTTGACGTAGCCGTGCTCGATGCTGACCTCGGCGCCCATCGCCACCAGGCCCTTGATGTGCTGGTCCACCGGCCGGCTGCCAATGGCGCAGCCGCCCGGCAGGGACACCGTGGCCTCGCCGAAGCGCGCCAGCGTCGGGCCCAGCACCAAAATGGACGCGCGCATGGTCTTCACCAGATCGTACGGCGCCACCAGGCTGTCCAGATGACCGGCGGTGATTTCCATCTCGTGCACATTATCGGTCATCACCCGCACCCCCATTCCCTGCAACAGCTTCTGGGTGGTGGCGATATCGCGCAACATCGGCACATTGGTGAAACGCATGGTGTCGCCGGTCAGCAGGCTGGCGCACAGGATGGGCAGGGCGGCGTTCTTGGCGCCGGAAACGCGGATCTCGCCGTTAAGCGGACCGTTGCCGATGATTTTCAGTTTATCCATGACGGATCAGCCTTGCAGTTTTTGCCATTCGTCCGGCGTGGCGGCCTTGACGATGGACAGAGCGTGAATTTCATTGCTGGCCAGGCGGGTGGCGATCACCTCCTTGACCAGGCGGTGGCGATCGATCAGGCGCTTGCCCTCGAAAGCCGCCGACACGATGGTGGCGTAGAAGTGGTGGCCGTCGCCCTCCACTTCCAGGTGGGTACAGGCCAAACCGGCCTCGATGTATTCTTTGACTTGTTGCGGAGTAATCATGAGAAATCCCGTGGATACGCCTTAATGGCGCAGTTTATAGCCAGATTTGATCAGCCATAGCGTCAGGCCCGACAAGACGGCGAAGCTGCCGCCCACCACCCCGGCCGATAGCCAGGGGCTGACGTCGGCCTGGCCGAAGAAGCCGTAGCGGAAGCCGTCTATCATGTAGAACACCGGGTTCAGATGAGACGCGGCGTACCAGAACGGAGGCAGGCTGTTGATCGAATAGAACACGCCCGATAGGAAAGTCAGCGGCATGATCAGAAAGTTCTGGAAAGCGGCCAGCTGATCGAATTTTTCCGCCCAGATGCCGGCCAGGATGCCCAGCGCGCCCAGCACGCCGCAGCCCAGCACAGCGAAGACCAAGGCCCACAACGGCTGTGCCGGCAGCGGCAGGCCGAACCAACCGGTGATCAGCAAGACCCCGGCGCCCACGGCCAGGCCACGCACGACGGAGGCCAGCAGATAGGCGCCGAAAAACTCCACCGCGGTCAGCGGCGGCAGCAGCAGGAACACAATATTGCCGGTGATCTTGGACTGGATCAGACTGCTGGAGCTGTTGGCGAAGGCGTTTTGCGCCATCGACATCATCGCCAGGCCCGGAATCAGAAAGGCGGTGTAGCTGATGCCAGGGTAAGCCTCGACATGGCGCGACAGCACATGGGCGAAGATCAACTGATACATCAGCGCGGTCAACACCGGCGCAGCCACGGTCTGGAACGCCACTTTCCAGAAGCGAACCAGTTCTTTTTTGAAGAGGGTCATGAAGCCGGTCATGGCTGCGGCCCTCCATTCATCATCTTGACGAACACGCTTTCCAGATCCGTTTCCACCACGTTCAGTTCGCGCACTTCCACCGCCGCTTCGCGCAGCGCGGCCAGCACGGACTCCAGCTGGCCCAGATGCTCCAGCTGCAACACCACGCGGCGGTCTTCGTCGCGCAGCTTCAGAGGCAACAGCGCCGTCGGCAACTCGCCGGACAACAGCAGCGCCACTTCGCGACGCGCGCTGTGCGCCAGCAGCTTGTCTTTGCTCTCCAGCGCCACCAGCCGGCCTTTCTTCAACATGGCGATGCGCGAGCACAAAGCCTCGGCTTCTTCCAAGTAATGGGTGGTCAGCACGATAGTGTGGCCGGCGCGGTTCAGTTCCTGCACAAACACCCACAGGCTCTGGCGCAGTTCAACGTCCACGCCGGCGGTGGGTTCGTCCAGCACAATGACCGGCGGGCGGTGCACCAAGGCCTGGGCCACCATCACCCGGCGCTTCATGCCGCCGGACAGCGCGCGCATATTGCTGTGCGCCTTGTCCGCCAGGCCCAGCTTGAACAGCAGTTCGTCTATCCAGTCGTCGTTGCGGCCCAAGCCGAAGTAGCCGGACTGAAAACGCAATGTTTCGCGCACCGACAAGAAGGGATCGAACACCAGTTCCTGCGGCACCACGCCAAGCGCCTTGCGCGCGGCGCGGAAATCGCCGACCACATCGTGCCCCATGATGCGGATGGAACCGCTGTCCGGCCGCGACAAGCCGGCCATCGCGGAAATCAACGTGGTCTTGCCGGCGCCGTTGGGACCGAGCAGGGCGAAGAATTCGCCGGGGGCGACGGTGAAGCCCACCTGGTCCAGCGCCTGCAGCTGGCCATAGCGCTTGCTCACCGCCTGAATTTCAATAGCCTGGGGCATGAGAGAGGTAACACCGACAACGCCGCGCGGCGTAAGCCGCCAACGACGCTAATGGTTTGACAAAAAAGGTCAATTATAGCGCTGGGCTACGTTTGAGGGGAGAGTTCTTCCATCACTTCCGGCAAGAAAATGCCGCGATAGACATACTGCAACAGTTGCGTGGCATTCTCGCCCAAATTGGTCTGGCTGCCGTCCGCCAGCCAACGGTTGATCAGGCCGTGGTGCATCGATTGCAACACCTCGGCCACCGTTTCCGGATTCACGTACGGCAAGGTCTGGCCGGCATCCACCGCCATTTGCACCACCAGGGTCAACTGCTCGCGGGTTTCTTGCATATGCGCAACACACTCGTCGTGAATGGGGGCCAGTTCGCCGACATGCTCGCTCCGCATAAACAGAATGAGTAAAATACGACGAACCTGTGGGTTATCCCCAATCATGGTCAGCAGCCGGTGGCTATGGTTCCACAAGGCCAGTGCCGGACTCGAGTGTGCCGTTCTCAACAAGTGCTCACAGATGTCATCAAACTGTCCGCTCATCCTGTCCAGCATTGCCCGGTACAAGTCCAGCTTGTTCTGGAAATGCCAATACACAGCGCCGCGCGTCAATCCTGCCGCGCTGGCGATGTCGGCCAGTGTCGTTTTGGAGACACCCTTCTCGCTAAAGAGCTGCTCCGCCGTATCCAGCAGCAAATGCCGCGTTTGTTCGGCTTCTTCCCGGGTTTTGCGTGCCATGTTGAACGTATCGCTGATCAAGGAGTCTGTCGGAAGCCCGCACCATAACACAATGCGTCGCTGGAAGCATTTTACATACGTACACGCATGTATGTAAAATGTCGCGATCCAATATCGATCAATTTCCACTATCAAAGAAAAATTGCAGTACCTTTTACTTATAACACTCATATCTCCACATTCCTGAGGACATCCCATGAAGATGCAAGGAAACACCTTCGCCCAGAAAGGCGGGCAATGGCTGTTGCTCACTGCCTTGGCCGCCAGCCTGATGGCCTGCGGTCAAAAAAACGACAAGCATGCCGGCGCCATGCCGCCGATGCCGGTGGGCGTGCTCGAGATCGCGCCTAGCGATGTGCCCGTCTCTTTCGAATTCGTCGGCCAGGCCGCCGGTTCGCGCGAAGTGGAAGTACGCGCCCGTGTGGGCGGCATTCTGCTCAAGCGCGCCTACACCGAAGGCAAGCCGGTGAAACAAGGCGACTTGCTGTTCCAGATTGATCCGGAGCCGTTGAAGGCGGCGCTGGACCAAGCCCAGGGCAATCTGCAAGTGCAACAGGCTCAGTTGGTGCGCACCAAACAGGATTACGACCGCATCACCCCGCTGTTCAAGGAGAACGCAGTCAGCCAGAAGGACCGCGATGACGCGGTCAGCGCTTACGAGGCCGCCAAGGCGTCCGTCGCAGCCGCCCAGGCTCAGGTGCAGCAGGCCAAGATCAATCTTGGCTACGCCCGCGTCACCGCGCCGATTTCCGGCATGACCAGCCAGGAAACCCGCTCCGAAGGCAGCCTGGTGTCCACCACCGCCGACGGCAGCCTGCTGACCAAGGTGTCCCAGCTGGACCCGATCTACGTCAACTTCAGCATGTCCGACAACGACATGATGAATCTGCGCAAGATGCAGGATTCCGGCCAATTGAAGCTGGCCGCCAACGGCCACTTCAACGTGCAGCTGAAGCTGACCGACGGCTCCACCTATGGCAAAAGCGGCCGCTTGAACTTTACCGACAGCTTGGTTGACGCCAGCACCGGCACCATCCGCTCGCGCGCCACTTTCGCCAATCCGGACGGCGGCATCCTGCCCGGCCAGTTCGTGCGCGTGATCCTGCAAGGCGCCAAGCGCAGCAACGCCATCGCCGTGCCGCAGCGCGCGGTGCTGACCTCGCAGCAGGGCAAGATGGTGTGGGTCGTCGGCGCCGACAACAAGGTACAGCCGCGCCCCATCACCGTGTCCCAGGATGTGGGCCTCAACGTGCTGGTGGAAAGCGGCCTGAAAGCCGGCGACAAGGTGGTGGTGGACAACATCATCAAACTGCGCCCGGGCGCGGACGTGAAACCGCATCCGTTCAAGGCCGACGCCAGCGCGCCCGCCGCCGCGCCCAAACAATAAGGCAAAGGGGTAACCATCCATGTTTTCCGCCTTTTTCATCAGGCGGCCCATCTTCGCCAGCGTGATCTCCATCGTGATCACACTGGCCGGCTTGGCCGCCCTCAAGGCATTGCCCATTGAGCAGTACCCGGAAATCGTGCCGCCGATGATCTCGGTGAGCGCGAGCTACCCGGGCGCCTCCGCCGAGGTGATCGCCAACACCGTCGCTTCGCCGCTGGAACAGGCGATCAACGGCGTGGACGACATGCTCTACGTGCAGTCCACCAGTTCCTCTAGCGGCAAGCTGTCGTTGAGCGTGACCTTCAAGATCGGCACCGACGCCGACCAGGCCACCATCAACGTCAACAACCGCGTGCAATCGGTGCTGTCGCAACTGCCGGAAGAAGTGCGCCGGCAGGGCGTCAACGTGACCAAGAAATCCTCGGCCTTCCTGCAGGTGATTTCGCTGTTCTCTCCGGACAAGACCTACGACACCCTGTTCATCAGCAACTATGCGCTGTTGAACGTGGTGGACGAGCTGAAGCGGGTTCCGGGCGTGGGCGACGTGATCAACTTCGCCGGCCAGGACTACTCGATGCGCGTCTGGCTGAAACCCGATCGC
This sequence comes from Chromobacterium sp. Rain0013, assembly GCF_015291765.1. Lineage (NCBI taxonomy): Bacteria > Pseudomonadati > Pseudomonadota > Betaproteobacteria > Neisseriales > Chromobacteriaceae > Chromobacterium > Chromobacterium sp. Rain0013. The sequence continues at coordinate 916,780 of NZ_CP031514.1, read as the reverse complement.
CTGGCCCAGCTCAAGCTGACGCCCAGCGACGTGGCCGCCGCCATCCGCGAGCAGAACGCGCAGTTCGCCGCCGGCAAGGTGGGCGCAGAGCCGGTCAAAGGCAAGCAAGACTTCACCTACACCGTGACCACCCAGGGCCGCCTGTCCGAGCCGGAAGAGTTCGAGAACATCATCTTGCGCTCCAACTCGGATGGTTCCGCCGTGCGGCTGAAGGACGTGGCGCGCGTGGAATTGGGCGCCTTGTCCTATGACTTCACCGGCACGCACAACGGCCGGCCCACCATCCCGATCGGCATCTTCCTGGCGCCGGGCGCCAACCAGTTGGCTACCGCGCAAGCCGTGGAACAGACCATGCAGAAGCTGGCTGTGAGCTTCCCCAAAGGTCTGAACTACGCCATCCCCTACGACACCACCAAGTTCGTGGAAGTGTCGATCAAGGAGGTGTACTCCACACTGGCCGAAGCCATGGTGCTGGTATTCCTGGTGGTGTTCCTGTTCTTGCAGAACTGGCGCGCAACCTTGATTCCCTGCCTGGCGGTGCCCGTCTCCATCATCGGCACTTTCGCCGGCATGTACGCCTTCGGCTTCACCATCAATACCCTGACGCTGTTCGGCCTGGTACTGGCCATCGGCATCGTGGTGGACGACGCCATCGTGGTGCTGGAAAACGTCGAACGTCTGATGACGCAGGAAAAACTGTCGCCGCTGCAAGCCAGCTTCAAGGCGATGGATGAGGTATCCGGCGCGCTGGTGGCCATCGTATTGGTGCTGTGCTCGGTATTCATCCCGGTCGCCTTCCTCGGCGGCATCGCAGGCCAGATGTACAAACAGTTCGCCATCACCATCGCGGTGTCGGTGTCGATTTCCGGCCTGGTGGCCCTAACCCTGACCCCGGCGCTGTGCGCGCTGCTGTTGAAAGAAGGCCATCAGCATCCGGCCCGCTTCTTCGTCTGGTTCAACAACTGGTTCGACCGCCTGACCCAGGGTTATTCCCGCGGCGTGGTGTTCCTGATCAAGCGCAGCGCGGTGGGCATCCTGCTGTTCGCCGGCCTGATCGCCATCTGCGTTGGCCTGTTCCGCATGATCCCGTCCAGCCTGGCGCCGGACGAGGATCAGGGCTACATCATCGCCGCCGCCTTCCTCCCGGATGGCGCGTCGATGCAGCGCACCTCGGCCACCATGACCAAGCTGGACGCAATGACCAGCAAGAACCCGGCGGTCAAGGACGTGATGAGCTTCGCCGGCTTCGACATCCTCACCGGCGGCAACAAGACCAACGCCGGCGTGTCCTTCATCACCCTGAAGCCGTGGGGTGAGCGCAAAGCGCCCAACCTGTCGTCGCAGGCGGTGGTGGGCGACACCTTCGCCAAAGGCATGATGGGCATTACCGACGGCATCGTGTTGGCCTTCAACCCGCCGCCGATCTCCGGCATGTCCAACACCGGCGGTTTCGAGGCCTATGTGCAAAGCCGCGGCGGCGCCAGTTCCGTGGAACTGGGCGAGGTCACCAAGAAACTGGTGGCAGCGGCCGCCAAACGTCCGGAGCTGAAAGGGGTGCAAACCACCTTCTCCGCCAGCGTGCCGCAGATCTACGTCAAGCTGGACCGGGCCAAGGCCAAGTCTCTGGGCGTGCCGGTCAACACCGTGTTCGACACCATGCAGAGCACCTTCGGCGCACTGTACGTCAACGACTTCAACAAATTCGGCCGCACCTTCCGCGTGCAGCTGCAATCGGAGGCGGACTTCCGCACCCGGGTTGAAGACCTGCGCAACATCTACGTGCGTTCGCAGGACGGCAATATGATCCCGCTGACGGCGCTGGTCACCATCAAGCACACCACCGGCCCGGAAAGCTTGGAACGCTTCAACATCTTCCCGGCGGCCAAGCTGGTGGGCGGCCCCGCGCCAGGTTTCAGTTCCGGCGAGGCTCTGAACGTGCTGGAGGCCGTGGCCAAGGAAACCCTGCCGGACGGCTACACCCTGGCGTGGACCGGTTCCGCCTTCCAGGAAAAATCCACCAGCGGCTCGTCCGCCGTGGTGTTCGGCTTCGGCATGATCATGGTGTTCCTGATCCTGGCGGCGCAGTATGAGCGCTGGAGCCTGCCTATCAGCGTGCTGATGGCTGTGCCCTTCGCCATGTTCGGCGCGCTGATGGCCAACTGGCTGCGCGGTCTCGCCAACGACGTCTACTTCCAAGTGGCGCTGGTGACGCTGATCGGCCTATCGGCCAAGAACGCGATCCTGATCGTGGAGTTCGCCGTCCAGCAAATGGAAGAAGAAGGACTGAGCGTGGTAGACGCCGCCATCGCCGCCGCCAAGCTGCGTTTCCGTCCAATCGTGATGACTTCGCTGGCCTTCGTGCTGGGTTGTATGCCTCTGGCCATCTCCAGCGGCGCCGGCTCCGCCAGCCGCCACTCGATCGGCACCGGCGTGGTGGGCGGCATGTTGGCCGCCACCTTCATCGCCACCTTCTTCATCCCGATGTTCTTCATGCTCATCATGAAGTTCAGCAAACCGAAACAGCCTCAGCCCGCGGCCGAGGCAGGAGACAAGGCCGATGCTTAAACGCGCCCTGATTCCCTCATTGGTGGCGCTGGCGCTGACCGCTTGCGCGGTCGGCCCCGACTACAGCCGCCCCAAACTGGAGCTGCCGGACAGCGCCCAGGCCCAGAGTCCGGCCATCGCCATGGACTGGTGGAAACAGTTCAACGATCCGGTGCTGGACCAGCTGATCGCAGAGGCCCTGGAGCATAACCAGGACCTGGCCGCCGCAGCCGCCCGCGTCGACGAAGCCGCGGCCCAGGCCGGCATCGCCCGCGCCCAGTTGCTGCCGGCGTTGAACGCCAACGCCGGCTATCAGCGCGGCCGCACCTCCACGGCGACAACCACGCCGGGCGCGCCGCTGGTCAGCGACGTGCGCAACGCCAACCTCACCGCGTCCTGGGAACTGGACCTGTGGGGCAAGCTGCGCCGCGGCAACGAGGCGGCGCGCGCGGACTTCGCCGCCAGCCGCTTCGCCCGCGACAGTTCGAAGCTAGCGATCGCCGCGCAAACCGCGCAGACCTATTTCCAGCTTCGCGCCTACGACGCCCAGCTGGACATTGCCAAGCGTACGCTGCAAAGCCGCGAGGAATCGCTGAAGCTGCAAACCAAGCGTTTCAAGGGCGGTTTGATCTCCGAGCTGGACCAGCAGCAGGCCGAGGCCGAAGCGGCTTCCGCCCGCGCCAAGGTGCCGCAGATCGCCAGCGCGCTGGCGCAGACCGAAAGCGCGCTGGGCGTGCTGCTCGGCTACTCGCCCAAGCAGCTGGTGGCCGGCGGCATCCAGCGCGGCCAAAGCCTGGATGCGCTGTCCGCGCCGCCGGAAGTGCCGGCGGGCCTGTCCTCCAGCTTGCTGGAGCGTCGGCCGGACATCGCCGCCAGCGAGCAGCAATTGATCGCCGCCAACGCCCGCATCGGCGTGGCGCGCGCGGCTTACTTCCCCAGCATCAGCCTGAGCGGAGCGCTGGGTTCGCAAAGCCTGTCGCTGGACACGCTGTTCACCGGACCGACGCGGACCTGGAGCTTCGTCGGCAACCTGGCGGCGCCGGTGTTCAATTTCGGCCAGACCGGCTACGCGGTGGACGCGGCCAATGCGCGGCAGAAGCAGGCGCTGGCGCAATACCAGAAGACGGTGCAGAGCGCGTTCAAGGACGCGCTGGACGCCTTGTCCGGCTACAGCGCGGCGCGCGACATCCAGGCGGCGCAGACCACGCAGTTCCAGGCCTTGAACAAATCGCTGCGTCTGGCGAACCTGCGTTACGACAACGGCTACGCCAGCTATCTGGACGTGCTGGACGCGCAACGCAACAGCTTTCAGGCGGAACTGGGCCTGGTCAGCGCCAAGCTGGACCAACTCAACGCGGTGGTGGGCCTGTACAAGGCGCTGGGCGGCGGCTGGGAAACACCGGCCAAGTCTTGATCCGCGGCAGCAAACGACAAACCCCGCCTTGGCGGGGTTTTTTATTGGTTAACGACGGGTGGAATCAGGCCGGGAGGGCGGGCCACGACACATGGTCAAGGTCTGCCACCGACTCAGGCATATCCCGCAGTTGTTTGCGATAGGCCTGCCAGGCCGAGCGTTGCTCGGCGCTGTACGGCGCGTCCGGCAACTGGGTTTTGTCGGACGCCGCCAGCAGGCGGTCGCGCTCTGCGCGCAATAGCGCCAGCTTAGCTTCGCGAATCAAACGACCCGCAGTAGTCGTGTCGATACCCAGTTCGGTCAGTTGGTCGGCGGGAACATTAATCATGCCGTTAGGCAGTTTGGCAATCATCAGCATCGGAGTCTCCTGGAGTTAAGCGGTCGGCACATCGACAAAGGCGTTCAGGGTCTGCGGCGGCGCGACGCGGTTGGTCAGTGCAATCGGGCTGGCCAACCAGAAGGTGTTGACATGCTCATAACGCCCCAATTCCCTCTCCTCCCCTTTCCCATCATGAAAACCGAAATCCAGCGGCAGATTGGAAATCACGCGATAATTCAAACCACCACCACGTAGATATGCACCACTGAGCACCATATTGCACCCAGCAAAAGTGCCATCGGCAATGCCGTTATACGGAGGCTTATTCACATCTATCCGATATTGCTTGCAATACATCGCATGGGAAACATGCGATACCGTCGGATTATACGTTTCGCTGAAGCGCTTGACTTCGAGGAACTTGGCATCCCCGCCCCAAGCTACATCGCTTCCTTCCATTTCCAGCAATAATCCAGCCTGATGCACGGTGCTCACGTTCAGTGGCCGCTCATTCTCCGCACCGTTCCACGCATAATTTCGGACAATGGACACTTGATGCGTACCATCCTCCCCTGCGGAGCGCAAGCGCCACCATACCGGGTAGAAGAAATCCTTGCTGCCGCCGATGGTGAAATCGATGACGATGCGGCGTTCCGGGGTGTTTTCCTTGCGCCAGTCCTCCATTTGCTGAATCTTGACGTCGACGCGTCGGTCGATATCGGCAATCTTTCCGTTTACTGTGCCGGTCAGCGCGTTCGACGCTTTTACCAGTTCCGCGATATTGCTTTCCAAGCTCATCATGCTCTCCAATGGTTCATCACAGAGTGGATTGAATTAAATTCAACCATGTGTTCGTTCACCGCCCTTCCGGCGTGAACGGCTTCAGCGCTGACATGGAGACATTGTGTCAGTTATGGAAAGCAAGGGCTTTTAAACCGCTTTAGCAAAAAAATCGAAAACCGCGCTCCATGATGTGGAAGCGCGGTTCATTCTGACTTAGCCAAGCCATTTACTTAGCTCGGCATGCCGTGCCAGGCACGCCTGGCTTAATATCATGGCTTGATTTTTTCCAACTCGGCGCGAGTACCAGATGCCTGATTGCTCCATGCTTGGCAGGCATTGATGAATGCACTCATCTGTTTTTTTTCTTCATCATCGCCATCACGCAGCAAATTCAACTGTTTGAAGATCGGATAATACTTCTCAATATGAGCCGCACACTGTACTCTGGCACACTCCGACCTGGCAGCATCCGATAGTTCGATCTCTATTGGCCCATCTTGGAATGAAGCCGCAAATGCTTCGACATTGGTTTGCGTGTAGCTGTCTGCATGCAGTTCCATTCCTGATTTCATTTCCGTTGCGATCAACATGGCTTGCTCCTTAGTTCGTTAAGTCTGTCAGATCACTTAAACCCAAGCTATAAAACCCAGCATCACCCAAATTGACAAAAATATTCCGCAGTTCAATCACTAGGCGAGAATTTATAGGTTTATTTAAAAAATATGCCGAAAACAGCACTGTGGTTTGCATACCTTGCGTGGTCAACCGCACTGGCGTCCAGTCTTTTTGAGTCAAATCAAGCTCCGTTCTGCCCGACTCCCAACCACAATATGCCTCCGCCCCACCGGCCAACGATACCACCCGATATTCGAAGCCTCTGGTCGCTTTGATAGGCTGTGCATTGCTCGGCATTGCCCCCCTCTCACCAGGCCAAAGACTGAAATAGGGGCGTGCTGCCTCGGGCTTGGGCTCACACACAATTCGTAATACCCGACCTGGCACCTGCCACCACACGCTTTTACTTTCCTCGATAACGGATAACTGGACCGTACACTCCGAGTTCCATATAGAAAACCCTTTAGGGGTTCCATCTTCATTCAGTTTATCCAAGCGGGCGTTATTAAGCAGATTGAATGCGGGATAGCCACCTTGGGCGCTGATACGCCATGTCTCCAATTCGTTTATTTTCTTAGTCACACTCTGGTCGATTTCACCGATCTTTCCATGAACGGCATCGGTCAAACCATTGGCAGACTTCACCAACTCGGCGATATTGCTCTCCAAACTCATAACACTCTCCTTAAGGTCTTACCGCGATACATGGCCTTGACGGCCATTCAAAGCAAGGCGTCCCCAGGCCTCAGCCTGGAAACGGAAACACATAGAAATGGGGAAGTGCCGGAAGCGGCGCGGGAAATACAGGAGTGACTGCGGGGACGGCCATGTCGGCCAGGGGAAATGGGGCTGCGACGCAGCCCCTGCGCTCAAGCGCCCAGACGTTGTTTGACGAACAAATGCTGCATGCTGACGATGGCCGCGGCATTGGCGGTGGCCAGCTCCAGGCCGGAGCGTTTATCGGCGGCATGCTCCTGTTCCAGCGCTTGGCTGCGGTTTTGCAAGGTGGCTACTTGCGGCTCCAGCGCCTGCAAACGCCCTTCCTGCGCGCGGATGCGCTCATCTCGCCCCAAGCCGCGGTTGGCTTCGCCGATCTGGGCCGCCGCCAGTTCCGCCAGTTCGCTGGCCAGGCTCAGATTGAGGCCGGCGCCGCTGGACTGGATGGTGACGCTGTCCGGCGGCAACGCGTTCAAGGCCAGGTCATAGGCCAGCAGCAGTTGCACATCGGCGGCCTTGTAGGCCAGCGCCGCCTTCGGGTCGGACCAGACCGCCAGCAAGGTGCCGTCCGCCAGGATGAAACCGATCTCGCGCACCCAGAACGCCTTGACGTCGTCGGCGATGGCGGTCAGGTGGATCTGGGTATTGCCCAGCCGTTCACCACCGGCGATGGGGTAGCGCGCCTGTTCGCTGCGCAAGGCGGTCTGGCCCTGCGTCGGCGCGTAAGCACCGTCGCCCAAGGCGATGTGGGTGATCTGCGCGGACACGCCGTCATTGCTGGCGCGCCAGATTGCGGCCAGGCCGGCCGCGGTGATAAGAGGTGCTAAGGGGGTGCTCACAACGATGCCTCCATGGTGACGTGAACCACGCTATAAATTTGCGCGGCGGATGAAAGGACCAGCGGCTGCTGTGGCGCCAGCCGCATCGGCGCGGCTTCGGCGCTACGGCGGATCAACGCACGCGCCTGAGCGGCCGATGCCAAGCCCAAGCGGCCGTTGAAACGCGCGCCCAATTTGAAGCGGTAGGTGCTGCGCGCCGGCTTGGCCAGTTCCACCATGCGCCGCAAGCGGCGATAGAGATCGGGGTTGAGCAAGGCCTGGCCGGGCAGCAAATTGTCGTTCGCCCAAGCGGTCAGCTCGAAGGTGTAGGGCGCGGCCGGCGGCTGACGCTGCCACCACTCCTCCAGTTCCACCGTCACGCCGAGGATGCGGAACACTTCGCGCAATGCCCAGGGCGTGCCCTTGTGGCGATGCAGTTCTATGCTCTGCTTGATCAGATCTCGGCGTTGCTGTTCGCTCTGGGTCAGCAGCCAACCTTCGTCGCCGTCAATATGGAATTGCTCGGCGAGCAGGGGCAGCAGCTCCGGCTTGGCCGCGTCCACTAGATAAACCAACAGGCCGCCTGGATCGATATCGCCCAGCCGTTCGCTCAGCCGGGCCAGCGGACCGAAACGCGCGTCGCGCGCCAGCAGATTAGGGGTCACATCAGCCATCCTGGCCTCCCGTCATTTCCAGTTGGATGTCGGTACAGTGCGACCAGCCCTGCGGCGGCACCACTTGGGTGGCGGCCGGCTCCAGCAGGGTCACTTGGTAAACGCCGGGCACCGATAGGGTAGCGATCAGCTGCGACGGCACGATGTCGCGGCCCAGCCGCTCCGCCTGCGCCTGCACGAAGGCGCCGACAGCCGCCTGCGCCTGCTGCTGCACGGTTTTAGGATCGACATCGCGATACGGCGTCAGCCGCGCGCGTACCCGGTAGCCGTAATCCTCCGGCGCCAGCACCTCCACCAGATCCGTCAGCGGCCGCACCCGGTCTGCGCTGCACGCGGCGGCCACCACGCTGAGCAGGCTGTCCGGCGGCATGCCGGTCTTGGTCAGCGGGTACAAGCGCACCACGCCGGGCGGCACTTGGTTGGCGCTTTTCAGTTCGCCGTTCTGCTGTTGCAGACTGGCGCTGATCACCGCCACATCGGCGATGTCCTGATGCGCGCGCAACGCGTGGTGGCGATAGGAGGCGGCGCTGCCGGCCACGCTGAAGGACTCCGGCGCCAGTCGGATGCGCGCGCGCAAGCGCTCGTCGTCCTCGGCGTCGGCGCCGCCGGCGCTGGTATCGATATTGACCACGCTGGCGTCCACCTCCAGTTCATCCACCAAAGTGTTGATCTGGCCCGGCACGAAGCCATTGCCCGCGGCCCCCGCCTCCGTCGCGCTGACAGGCAGGTCAATACTGGTGCTGCCTGCCGGCGCGATCTGGCTGGCCAGGGTCTGGAACTGCACGCCGCCGCCGGCCACCAGGGTCTGCGCCGGGATCACCTGCGCCAGCGCCAGCGGCTGGGCGAAAGCAATGCGCACCGTACAGCGCGCGTGCTGGGCCGCCAGCCGGCTGACGCCGACCAGCTCGCCCAAGTAGTCCAGCATCGGCGCGCGGGCAAAAGCCACCAGGTTTTGGCGGCCGGCATCGTTGAAGGCGGCTCGAACCACGCTTTCGCGATAGGCGATCAGATCAATCAGCAAACGCTCCACCTGGCCGGGGTAGAGCGTCTTGCCGCTCATTTTCTGGTAGGCGTCGATCAGCTCGGCGGTGACGAGATGCGGGTCGTCATCGATGAACTTGGGCAAGTCTGGGGTCATGGGAGAACGTCCTTGAATGGAGCGCGGCGGCCTGGCGCGGCCGTCGCGGGGCGCAGAAGAGAAAGCGGATGACGACATGATCCGCCATCATGCCGCCGGCCGGCTTTTAAAGCCGTTTGGAAAAGAACTTGAACAGACCGCCGGCGCGGCCGGCTTCGGCCTCCGGCGCAGCGGCGGCAAAGTCGCCCGCAGCCAGTTGCCGCAGTTGGGACACCGCCTCGTCGGTAGCCGTGCGCGCTGCCATCTCGTCCGAGGCCTGACGCACCGCTTCCTTGCCCTTCAGTCGCGCGTCGCGGATTGCGTACAACGCCTGTTCGCAGGCCGCCGCCTTGGCCAGAATGCTGTCCGCCGCCTGCTGGCCGTCCCAGCCCTTGGCCTCGGCCCAGGAACGCACCGCCGGCGGCGCCTCGCCCTTGTAGCCGGCGTCCTTGAACGCCTGCGCCTCGGCGGCGGCGCGCTGGTATTCGGCTAGGTTAGGCTCACTGCCCAAGGTTACGCTGCGGGTGGTATCTGCAGCGGCATCAATCTCTCGCAGCAACTGTTCTTGCAACTCCGCCAGTGAAAATTGCGGTGTCGGTTGATTGCCTTGCTGCAGCCAGAGTTCATACTCATCCCACCAGCGGTGACCTTTAGGGATATAGGCCCCATCGACAACTCGAATCACTCCATCCGACTGTTTGGTTAAACGATACATGGCATTCACTTTCACCCCCCCTATCGATTAATTAAACCTCAGCATCCGCCACCCAATGACAGGCAATCCAATTAATACTTGGACTAACTGGGGGAATCACATTTACAAACCTGGTAGAACTGGACTTAACCGCCGGAATCACGCCATTTCCATTACTCGTAGTCATTCTATCAACCGCACCTAAACCGTCATAAATCACAATAGCCGGCTCAATCCGTTTCTCTACCATAAACGGGATAGTCATATTAATTTGCTTGTCACCCAAATTGCCGACATTCAAATGAAACATCTTGCTAAAGATAGCCGGCGCGAAAGCGGAATCGGCCCCATAGTTTTTAGCGGGAAAGTCATTTAACGGATAGCTTTTCTCAAAATACCGCTGACACAAAGTCAACTCCTCGCCAAAGCCGCGGTATTCGAACGGCGTCGCCACTGGGCTCTCCTCCAACTGCACCTGGGCAATATCGAAAATGCCGGTTTGCGCGCCGGTCATCGCATTCAGGGCCGGGTAGGCATCGCTGTACGACACACCAAGAAAAACTGCCAGAGAGGCCTCGTTCCCCGGTTCGCGCCCCTGCAAGCTAGGAGAGGAAAAAGAGAAGACAAAGCGTTGCCAACGGGTCGTCAACTCCACCGGGCTTGCCTCCAGCGCCCTGATCTTGTCGGATGCGGCTGGCGGCCTCTTCAACCACTGTTCAACATAGGCCACCATCTTGCGCGGCTGATCCGCCTTGGCCCAGAAGCTCAGCGTCATACGCTTGCCGGTGAAACGCCGCAGGTTTTCCACCGGCTGACACACCTGGCAGTACTCGTTGGCCTTGCTGGCCGGCGGCTTGCTCAGCGTCAGACGCATGAAGTTCGTCGTCGCTCCCAAGGTTTCGGTCTCGGCGATACTGGCCGCCATCCGCGACAAGGTCGCGCCGCAAAGCGGGCCGCCGCCCAAATCCAGAAGCCAACGGTCCACCGAGCCATAACCGCCCACTGTCTGACTGGCACCGCGCTGCCACACGTCGAAACCTCCATTGATCAGCACATTGCGTCGGTAGGCCTGAGTCGGAAAGGTTTGCAGAGGGTGGAAATCACGCGGCTTGGCATCCCGCTTCGCCAGCTCCTCTGCGATGCGCTGATCCACCGCAGAGCGCGTCGCCAATACCACGCTGGGGTCCACCAGCAGCGTCACCGCCGCGGTGTTGGACACTTCCAGAATCATCCGGACATAAAGCTGCTTGTTGGAACCGGCCGCCAGCAGCGGCTTGTAGCTCTCCGGGAATTTGCCGATGGCGATCAGATCGCCGCGGCTATCGAACAGACCCACCTCGCGGATGTAAAAGCCGCCCACGGTATCCGGCAACACCGCTTCCGCCACCACCCAGTTGGGGTTGTTCGGATCCACCGCCAAGTGGTTGAGCGCGCCGCGCCAGGTTTCATGTTTGAGCGCGGTCTGGCTCTCGCTGGGCGTGTAATACCCGCCGTTGTCGCCGTCGCCCACCGCCATCTGGCTGATCTGCAGCGGCGCGCCGTTTGCTTGCGCCGCCGCCAGCTTGGCCTTGCCGCTGGCGGTGAGAAGCGTGAAAAACTCATTGGCCATCGATTGCTCCTGGGAAAGGTTCTAAGGGGCTCATGCTGCGGGATAAAGCGTGACCGTCTCCACGCTGGCATGCGCCAGCGCCGCGTTCAAACTGGCGCGCTGTTGAAGTGATTCGGGCTGAAACGGATAAACTGTGGCCAGTTCGCCCACCTGAGTGGCCAGCGCCAACATTGGCACAGCGCTGCGGTTGCTCAGCACCAGTGCCAGCCGTTCCAGCACTGAGCGGGCGTTCTTGTATTCGTTGATCATCGCCTCCAGCGCCGTTAGCGTGGCGGCGTCGATGCCGCGCGCGGCCAGATCGATCCGGATCTTGAAGTGATAAGGTTTTCCGGCGTATTCGAACCATTCGCTGATCTGACCAGACAGCGCCAGCGTGGCCAGCACCTGCTGCAAAGACCAGCGCGTGCCCTTGCTGCGGTGCAGATGGATGGACTGCTTGATCAGCTCGCGCTGCTGGCGCTCACCCTGGCTCAGCCGCCAGCCTTCGTCGCCGGCGACGTGGAACTGCTCGGCCAGCGCCGGCAGCCAGCCGGCATCCACCTGATCCACCAGGTAGACCAGCAGCGTGCTCAAATCGGCGTCGCCCAAACGGGTAGTGAGTTGTGCCAGGTGGCCGAAACGCTCGTCATTGGCCAGGATATTGGGCGCCGTCCCGCTCATAGCCGCAGCTCCGTTTCGCGGATCACGCCGTCGGCCAGACGCCACTGCACGGTGAGCCGCGCGTCGCCGTTGCCGCCTACGCTGTAGAGCACCCGCGCCACGGCGACGCGCGGTTCGCCGTACAAGGGGTGGCTAATCGCCTCCACCGCCTCGCGCACCACATGCGGCCGGGCGCGGTCTACCGGGTAGTCCAGGTAACGGAACAAATCGCTGCCAAACTCCGGCCGCAGCGGATCGCTGCCCTTGGGCGTGCCCAGGATGATGCGCAAGGCCTGATGGATGTCGTCGAGGTTCTCGACGATGTCAGCGGGGGATGCCTGATCGCGGGCCTGCAAGGCCGGCTGCCAGTGCAAGGAGGAGATGTCGGATATGCGGGTCATGGGCCTATGATGCCGCAGGGCCCGCCACAGGGCTTTTAAAGCAGGTGAGGGAAACAATTGAATGGCAAGGAAAAATCATCCACCACCGCCAAATGCGGCGCAAACCTTGCCTCCCTCCACCCGCTCGGCAACAATCGCCACGTTGCCGCACACGGGATTGGCGTCTGCTGATCTAATTAGCCATTTGGCAGGCGCATGGGGGACTATCCACTCCACTCTCTTTTGTAGGGCGGGCCGCAGTCTGACGCGGCCCCCCATCACGGCCTTTAGAACCTATTCAAAGTCTGCTGCGCGTCGGAGACACGGCGCCGAAAGCCAAGGCCTATGCCGATTCAAGCGCCGCAAGCCAAACGTACTTGCTCCAGTAAAGCGTCCGCCCGCGCCCAGTCGCTGTGGCGGTTCGGTCGCGCCGCGGCTTCGTAAGCCCTCATTTCCCGCTCAATATAATCGTGCAGGCCCGGCGTGGCCGGGCCGTACTCGGGCGCGCCGCCGGCGGACTTCAAAGCCAACAAACCGGCCAACTCGTCACGCAACCGGGTGTCATCCAAAGTCTGGTCGGCCAGTTCTCCCAGCCGCAGCGGCGGCATGCTGCGCCAGCGCAGCAGCCATTGCGCCGCCAGCAGCGGCCGCAGCACGTACAAGTATTTTTTCAGCCGCAGTTGCTGTTCGCGCTTGCGGCCGCGATAGTTCTTGCGCGCCGCCGACAGATAATGCCAGTAGGCGGCATCGCCGGCGAAATGCTCTTGGCCCAGATTTCGCAAAAGCCGACAAGCCGCCGGGTGCTGGCGGTAGACCTGCGGCGAGGCCAGCCACTCCAGCAACGCGGCGTTGCCGCCCAGAGTCAGCCGCAACGCCTTGCGCAGCTCCCAGCCGCTGATGTCCAAGCCGTCGGCCAGCGGCAGTTCGATCACGTCGCGCTGGCCGCCGGCCTCGTACCACTCCGCCGCTTGCAGGTAGACGAAGCGCACGTCGTAATCGCTGTCCGGCGCGTTGTAGCCCCAGCAGCGGCTGCCGCCTTCGGCCGCGTAAAGGATGCGCACGCCGTGCTGCGCCTCCACTTGTTCCAGCCGCGCCAGGGCTAGCCTCCGCGGAGCCTCCGCCTGACGCTCCGCGCGTTCCGGGCGGGCGTGTGCTTCCGTCGGCACTGTTCAACTCTCCCCATATCGTCGCGGCGCGCCAGGCTGCGGCCCGCCGATTACAAAATTTCCCTTTACCCCGCGGAAGCTATTTAATACAAAGGCGGTATGCCGTTGGAAACCGACGCCGCCGGCGGGCCCACACCATAATAACCGGGCCGGGAGCCGGCGTCCGCTCGCAATGGCTTTTGGGGAAGAACACATATGAAGCGATGGGGACAACCATGATCACCACCATCAAGGGCAAGATTCTGGCCAGTTCCGGCCTGCTGATCCTGATCGGTTTTTGCGTGCTGGCCGGCGTCAATATCTACGCGAGTTATCAAAACGCGGAGAAAGCGGTGCTGGACAACGCCAAGCTGCTGGCCGAAAGCGAGGCCGGCCAGGTGCAGCGCTTGCTGGGCAAGACTTACGATTCGGCCCAGGTCGTGGCCGAATCCGCAGTGGCGGTCAAACACAATCTGCCGCCCAACGCCCGCCAACTGCTATCCGACATCGTGAAGGGCCAATTGCCCAATAACCCGGACGCGGTCGGCTACTGGGCCATCTGGGAGCCCAACGCGCTGGACGGCCGCGATGCGGAGCTGGCCGGCAAGGAGCATAACGACAAGACCGGGCGCAGCGGCGTCTACTGGTATCGCAAGAGCGGCAAGATAGACGTGGTGTGGGGCGGCGAGGGGGTGGACGACAGCGCCTACTACACCGAGCCGCGCAAGACCGGCAAGCCGATGTTGACCGAGCCTTACGTGGACCCGGACATCAAGATCCTGATGGGCACCATTTCCTTTCCCCTTCTGGTCAACGGCAAGGTGCTGGGCGTGGCCGGTTGCGATATCGCGCTTGGTCATTTGCAGGAGCTGGCGGCCAAGGTCAAGCCTTACCAGAGCGGCTTCATGAGCTTGTATTCCAACAGCGGCGTTCAACTGGCCGGCCGCGATCCGGCGTTGAACGGCAAGGCGGACGCCGGCCTGCCGGCCACGGCCAAGACGGCGATCAAAAGCGGTCAGCCGGCGGAGTACGACAGCGACGACGGCTTCCGCCACTTCATCATGCCCATCACCGTGGGCGAGGCCGGCATGCCTTGGGCGGTGAGGATTTCCATACCGCTGAGCGAAGCGTTCGCCCCAGTACGCGCCGCCAGTTGGCAGTCGGCCTTGATCAGCCTGGGCATTCTGGCGCTGATCCTGTTGCTGCTAGGCGCCACGCTCAGTCAGTTGCTGCGCCCGTTGGGCCGGCTACAGTCGGCAATGAGCGAGCTGGCCTCCGGCAGCGGCGATCTGACCCGCGCGCTCCCCATCGCCAGCCGCGACGAAATCGGCCTGGCCGCCGGCGCCTTCAATACCTTCACCGGCTCGCTGCGCACGATGATGCTGGACGTGCGCCGCCACGCCGGCGATGTGCTGGGTTCGGTGCGTCAGCTGTCCGGCGATGTGGATCAGATTCGAGGCAGCTCCGCGCGGCAGTCCGAGGCGGCCAACGCCACCGCCGCCAGCGTGGAGCAGATGTCGGTCAGCGTCAGCCACATCGCGGAGTCGGCGCGAGTGGCGGAACAGCGCGCGCGCGAGGCGGGCTCGCTGTCCAGCGAGGCCTCGGCCAATGTCGACGCCACGGTGCGAGAGATCGGCCGCATTTCCCAGACGGTGCGCGAGCTGGCCGAGGTGCTGGGCGGCATGCAGCAACGCTCGGACCAGATCAGCGGCATCGTGTCGGTGATCCGCGACATCGCCGACCAAACCAATCTCTTGGCCTTGAACGCGGCGATCGAGGCCGCGCGCGCCGGCGAAATGGGCCGCGGCTTCGCCGTGGTGGCCGATGAAGTGCGCAAGCTGGCCGAGCGCACCTCGCAGGCCACGCTGGAAATCTCCGGCGTGATCCAGACCATGCAGCAGGACACCGCCAAAGCCTCCGACAGCATGGACGGCGCGCTGCGCCAAGTGGACCAGGGGGTAAAACTGGCCGAGGAGTCCGCGCAATCGATCCAGCAGATCAGCGGCCACGCCCAGCAAGTGGTGGAATCCGTGGGCGACATCGCCTCCTCCACCGCCGAACAATCCAGCGCCAGTCAGGAAATCGCCCGCCATATCGAGAGCATTCACGGTATGTTGCTGCAGACCGACGAATCCATCAGCCAGGCGCAGCAGGCCACCGCCTTGCTCGCGCGCTTGGGCGAGGAACTGGATTCGCTGATCGGAAAGTTCAAGCTGTAGCCGCGGCTTGATCGGATTTTTTGATCGACTCTTGCGGTTTTTTGCGCTTTTTTCGCGCCGCGCCTATCCGTATAGTCCGTTCATGGCCGGCCGCCCTCCGCGGCCGGCGTCATCAACCAAAGCCGGCGCGCCGGCAGGAGAACGCAAGATGGATAAATGGATCACATTGCTTGCCCGCGTGCTGCTGGCGCAGGTGTTCTTTCTGGCCGGCATCGGCAAGCTAGGCGCGGGCTATGCCGCCACTCAGGGTTATATGGCCGCGATGGGCGTGCCCGGATTTTTGCTGCCGCTGGTGATCGCCTTGGAAATCGGCGGCGGCTTGGCCTTGGCGCTAGGCGTGAAAGCGCGCTGGGTAGCGCTGCTGCTAGCGGGTTTCTCCGTCGCCTCGGCGCTGCTCTTCCACCTGGAGCCGGGCAATAGCCAGCAAATGATCCAGCTGACCAAGAACCTGGCCATGGCCGGCGGCTTGCTGATGGTGTTCGCCCACGGCGCGGGCAAACTGTCCTGGGACGGCCAAAAAGGCTAACCGCGGCGGCTTAAGCCCCAAACGCGGCGCAGCTCGCTCCTGCGTCGCCGCATTCAAAATTCATACAATCCAAGCCGATCTCCACCTTCGCCCAAGGGAAATCCATCTCGATGAAACCGCACTGGATGATAAGCGGCCTCGCCGCTCTGAGCTTCAGCCTAAGCGCCGCGTTGAGTTATTCCACGCCGCTCGTCGCCCCCGCCGTCGCAATGCAGCGGGCAAGCAGCAATAAGCAACTGGTGGTCGATTTCTACAACCAGTTTTTCAACCAGCACGACTTGAGCGCGGCGGACCGCTATATCGACGACGGGTACATTCAACACAACCCCAGCGTCAAAGACGGCAAGCAAGCTTTTGTCGATACATTCGCCGACCGCTTCAAACAAGCGCCTGAGCGCCGCAGCACCATCATCCGCGCCATTGCCGAAGACGATCTGGTGGTACTGCATGTGCACAGCGTCAACGACGCCAAAGACCGAGGCCGAGCGCTGGTCGACATCTTCCGCGTGGAGAACAACAAGATTGTCGAGCACTGGGACGTGATCCAGCCGGTGCCGGACGCAAGCGCCAGCGGCAACAGCATGTTCTGACACCGGCCGGAGGCCCGCGCCATCATGGCCGGACCTCTCCTCATCCGCGCCGACTCATGCCACAATCCAGGCATCCCCATTGAACCGAGCGCGCCATGTCCCTGCACTTCCACGTGATTCCAGTCACGCCGTTTGCCCAGAACTGTTCCATCCTGTGGTGCGACGCCAGCGGTCGCGCCGCCGTGGTGGACGCCGGCGGCGATATCGAGCGCATCGCCGACTGGATCTCCCGCCAAAACCTGACAGTGGAAAAACTGCTGCTGACCCACGGCCACATCGACCACGCCGGCGGAGCCGCGCGGCTGGCGGAACAACTGGGCGTAAAGATAGAAGGCCCACAACGCGCAGAAAGCTTCTGGCTGGACCAGTTGCCGCAGCAAGGCCATATGTTCGGCTTTCCGCGCAGCGAGGCGCTGACGCCGGATCGCTGGCTGGAGGAAGGCGACACCGTCAGCGTGGGCGAGGAAACGCTGAATGTGATCCACTGCCCCGGCCACACGCCGGGCCACGTGGTGTTCCACAGCACCGGCGCGCGGCTGCTGATCGCCGGCGACGTGCTGTTCCAAGGTTCGATCGGCCGCACCGACTTTCCAATGGGCAATCACCAACAGTTGATCGATGCCATTCAGCAAAAGCTGTTCCTGTTGCCGGACGACACCACCGTGGTGCCGGGCCACGGTCCCTTGACCACCATCGGCGAGGAAAAGCGCAGCAACCCCTATGTCGCCAACCCTCGCTACCGCTGAATCTCGATGCCGCCCGACTTTGATCGCAGGGTGATCGCGCTGTTGCTGGCGCTGCCGCCAGGCCGGGTCACCACCTACGGCGCCTTGGCGGAACAGGCCGGCTATCCTCGCCATTCACGCCATGTCGGCCGCTTGCTCAGCCACCTGCCGGACGGCGTCAGCGTGCCCTGGTTTAGGGTGCTGGGTTCCGGCGGGCGCATCTCGCGGCCCGGCAGCGAGCAGGCCGACTGGCAGCGCTTGTTGCTGGAGGAGGACGGAGTGGAATTGAGCGCGGCCGGCAAGGTGGATTTACGGCGCTACGGCTGGCCGGACACGCACTTTTGTAGCAAAAAACTGTAGTTCCACAACATTTAATGTTTCACGCAAAATATCTATAGCTAAAAATACATCGCATTTACATAAAATGACAAAAATGCGACAAGCGCATTGTAAATACTTTGCAAACGAATATTTCTGAGCTAGTCTGCGCCCGCGCCGACAGGTCTGTCCGCGCGCACTACACGCTACACGCACAATATTCTGGTGAAACAATGAAAACTCGCAATCTGCTGCTGGCCCTGGCTCTGGTGGGCGGCTGTACCGTGGCGCAAGCCGGTGATTACTCCTTCGGCAATGTCAGCGCAAACTGGCTGGACTGGTCTAACCGCACCACCGAGCAATCGGGCAAGCGTGATTTCGGCTACCTCGAAGCCGAAGGCGGCATGGGTGGCAACTGGGGCGAACTGTACGGCTTCTTCGACCTGGAAAACCCGGGCAAAGGCAACAACGGTACCGGCACCAAGGACCGTCGCTACACCACCAAGGTGGTTGCGCGCTACAACATGACCCAGATCGGCAATGTTCCGGTTCAACTGTACGGCCACGTTTACGACACCCGCGGCAACGAGTTCTTCACCCAAAACCGCGTTCTGGGCTTGGGCACCAGCCTGAGCTTCGGCAACCTGACCATCAAGCCGTTCATCGGCGTGCACAACGAGCTGGACTCCTTCGGCATCGGTTCCGGCTACAACGGTTACATGGCCGGCTACGTCATGATGTACCCGTTCCAAGCCTTCGGCCAAGATTTGATGATTACCCAATGGCATGAGACCGAGCTGAACCGTCAAGACAAGTTCACCAATCCGTACATCCGTAAAACCGGTCAGAACGGCGCGCTGGCATTGTGGTGGACTCCGGTTAAAGCGATCACCACCGGCATCCAATACCGTTACGCCGATCAAAAACTGGGTTCCAAGGCTTACCAGAACGCTGTGATCTACTCGATCAAGTACAACTTCAAGTAAGCGTTACCGCTACTTGCAAGCAACGCCGCCCGGTTCGTTCCGGCGGCGTTTTTATTTAGCGCCTCCCATGCAGGCCCTCGCCTGATCCTCGAGTCGATTGACACCTTACTTACTAGTAAGTATCTTCAACGCCAACACTGGCAAGTCCAAGCAATCAAACACTTGCCCGCCGCGCTGGCGCCGGACGGCGGCCGCGGCCACAATGATCTGCGCGAGAAATCCACACGAGGACGAAAACATGACGGCATACCCGCACCTGCTGGCTCCGCTGGACCTGGGCTTCACCACGCTGAAAAACCGCGTGCTGATGGGCTCGATGCACACCGGTCTGGAAGAAGCCCCGCAAGGTTTTGAGAAGATGGCGGCCTTTTACGCGGAGCGCGCCCGCGGCGGCGTGGGCTTGATCGTGACCGGCGGCGTCGGCCCGAATCCTGAAGGCTGTGTCGCCGAGGGCGCCTCGATGCTGGCCGACGAGGCCGAGGTCCCGCACCACAAGCTGGTGACCGACGCCGTGCACGCCGCCGGCGGCAAGATCGCGCTGCAGATCCTGCACTCCGGCCGCTACAGCTTCCAGGAAAAATGCGTATCCGCTTCTCCGCTGATCGCGCCGATCAACTTCTACAAGCCGCGCGAGTTGTCCGATGCCGACATCTGGCAAACCATCGCCGATTTCGCCCGTTGCGCGCAGCTGGCGCAACAGGCCGGCTACGACGGCGTCGAAGTGATGGGCTCGGAAGGCTATCTCATCAATCAGTTCATCGCCCGCGCGACCAACAAGCGCAGCGACGACTGGGGCGGCAGCTTTGAAAACCGCATCCGCTTCGCCATCGAAACCGTCAAAGCGGTGCGCGCCGCGGTGGGCAGCGACTTCATCATCATCTACCGGCTGTCCATGCTGGACCTGGTGCAGGACGGCAGCTCCTGGGACGAGGTGGCGCAGTTGGCCGGAGAGATCGAAAAGGCCGGCGCCACCCTGATCAACACCGGCATCGGCTGGCATGAGGCGCGAGTGCCCACCATCGCCACCATGGTGCCGCGCGGCGGCTTCGCCTGGGTCACCAAGAAGCTGATGGGCAAGGTGAAGATTCCGCTGATCACCACCAACCGCATCAACACGCCGGAAGTGGCCGAAAAGATCCTGGCCGAGGGCTGCGCCGACATGGTGTCGATGGCGCGTCCCTTCCTGGCGGACCCGGACTTCGTCAACAAGGCCGCAGCCGGCCGCGGCGATGAAATCAACACCTGTATCGGCTGCAACCAGGCCTGTCTGGACCACATATTCCAGGGCAAGCTGACCAGCTGCCTGGTCAATCCGCGCGCCTGCCGCGAAACCGAGCTGAACTACGAGAAAACCGCTCAGGCCAAAAAACTGGCGGTCGTTGGCGCCGGTCCGGCCGGCTTGGCCTTCGCCACCGTCGCGGCGGAGCGCGGCCATCAGGTAACGCTGTTTGACGCCGCGGCGGAAATCGGCGGCCAGTTCAATGTGGCCAAGCGCATCCCCGGCAAGGAGGAATTCTACGAAACCCTGCGTTACTTCAAACGCAAGCTGGAGCAGACCGGGGTGGAACAGCGGCTGAACACCCGCGTGGCGGCGGAGGATCTCGCCGGTTTCGACGAGGTGGTGCTGGCCACCGGCATCGCCCCGCGCACGCCCGAGATTCCCGGCGTGGACCACCCCAAAGTGCTCAACTATCTGGACGTGCTCAAGCACGGCAAACCGGTGGGCAAGCGTGTCGCCATCATCGGCGCCGGCGGCATCGGCTTCGATACCGCGGAATTCCTGACCCACGAGGGCAAGTCCAGCTCGCTGGACACCGCCGCCTTCATGCGCGAATGGGGCGTGGACATGGAGGTGGAGCATCCGGGCGGCCTCAGCCCTCAAGGACCGCAGCCGCACCCCAGCCCGCGCGAGGTGTACCTGTTGCAGCGCAAAACCAGCAAGGTGGGCGAAGGGCTGGGCAAGACCACCGGCTGGATTCACCGCGCCAGCCTGCAGATGAAACGGGTGCGCATGCTGTCCGGCGTCAGCTACGACAAAATAGACGACGCCGGCCTACACATCACGGTCAAAGGCGAAGCCCAACTGCTGCCGGTGGACAATGTGATCATCTGCGCCGGCCAGGACCCGCTGCGCGAGCTGCAGGCGCCGTTGCAGGCCGCCGGCAAGAGCGTGCATCTGATAGGCGGTGCCGACGTGGCGGCAGAACTGGATGCCAAACGGGCGATTGATCAAGGCTCGCGCCTCGCCGCCAGCATCTGACTGACCGCCCGCCCTCCCTCGCCCGGCCCAGCCATGCCATAAAGGCATGGCCGCCGGCGCGCGGCCAGCCGCTCAGAACCCGTTCAAAGTCTGCTGCGCGTCGTGAGGCGTGGCACGGTACATGGCATCTTCGAAATGCTCATGTACCCCCGGACATTCCGCTTTCTCAGCCGTTTTCGCCCTGCCTCTCTCTTGCTCACGAGGCTTTGAACAGATTCTCAAGCCCGGCATCGCCGGGCCTGCCCGCCGTCTTCCCGTCCCGCCCCCGCGTCTTCACGCAGAAACACCGTCCTTTAGTACAGATTTGACCTGATAAAACGTTTTAGCTCTTGTTTGGCGTTCATTAATTTGTCATCGTTGCGGCCATCAAATTAATTCATATATATGACCATATGACAGACATGCGTCAGGCGGATCTTCGCCTGCCCCTGTACCAGCAAGTGCGTGACGCTTTGGCCCGCGACATCGCCAACCGGGTGTGGAAACCCGGTGAGGCCATCCCCACCGAAGCGGAGCTGGTGGGACGCTTCCACACGTCCATCGGCACCATCCGCAAAGCGGTGGACCAATTGGTGGCCGACGAGATGGTGGAACGCCGTCAGGGCAAAGGCACCTTTATCAAACCGGCCAACTTCCAATCCTCGCTGCTGCGCTTTTTCCGCTTTCACGACGCGGCGGGCAATTACCGCATCCCTGAAGCAAAGATCCTGCACCGCGAGCAACTGACGCCGCCGCCGGCCATTGCCGACAGCCTGCAACTTTCTCCAGGCGGGCAGGCCATCCATCTGACCCGCTTGCGCTACCTGGACCGCGAGCCGCTGCTGGCCGAATCGATCTGGCTGCCGGCGACGCGATTCCAGGCTCTGCTGGCGATTCCTTTGCCCAGCTTCGGCGACCTGCTGTATCCGCTGTATGAGGATTGCTGTCACCAGGTGGTGGCCTCCGCGCGCGAAACCCTGACCGCGGAAGCCATCGCCCCGCCGCACGCCGAACTGCTGCAACTCGCGCCTGGCACTCCGGCCATCGTGCTGGAACGCCTGGCCAAGGCTTACGACGGCAGCCCGCTGGAATGGCGCAGCGTGCGCGGCCGCGCCGACAAGTTCCGTTACCAGGCGGACATCCGCTGATTCCGCGCCGCCCGCGCCATGGCAGCGGCGCAAGGCGGCGCATCGACAATAAGCAAGAACCATAAAGGGCAGCATCATGTTGCATTGGTATAAGCAGGTCTCGCCGGGCGAACGCAAAACCTTCTGGGGTTGTTTCGGAGGCTGGGCGCTGGACGCGCTGGACGTGCAAATGTTCAGCTTGGCCATTCCGGCGCTGATCGCCGCCTTCAGTCTGAGCAAGGCTGAAGCCGGGATGATAGGCAGCGTGACTCTGGTGGCGTCGGCGCTGGGCGGCTGGATCATGGGCGCGGTATCGGACCGCATCGGCAGAGTGTTGGCGCTGCAAATCACCATTATCTGGTTCTCGCTGTTTACCTTGCTGTCCGGCTTCGCTCAAAGCTACGAACAATTGCTGGTGTTCAAGGCGCTGCAGGGCTTCGGCTTCGGCGGCGAGTGGGCCGCCGGCGCGGTCTTGATGGCGGAGATCATTCGGCCGGAGCACCGCGGCAAGGCGATGGCCTCGGTGCAAAGCGCCTGGGCGGTGGGCTGGGGCGCTTCGGTGCTGCTTTACTCGGTGATCTTCCTGCTGTTCCCGGCTGAGATCGCCTGGCGCGTGATGTTCGGCATCGGCATCCTGCCTGCCTTCTTCATCATCTATATCCGCCGCCATATCCCGGAGCCGCCGCGCAGCGAACGCAAGGCTGCGCCCACGGTGCCCCTGCTGGATATTTTCAAGCCAGGCGTGCTGCGCATGACTCTGATCGGAGCCTTGATCGGCGTCGGCGCGCACGGTGGTTACGCCGCGCTGATGACCTGGTTGCCGATGTTCCTCAAGACCGAGCGCCATTTGTCCATTCTCGGCACCAGCGGCTATCTGGCGGTAATCATCGTCGCCTTTTGGTGCGGCTGCATGGCCAGCGCCTACCTGCTGGACCGCATCGGCCGCCGCCTCAACCTGCTGCTGTTCTCAGTCTGCTGCGTGGCCACGGTGCTGATCTATGTGTTTGCGCCGCTGAGCAATCCGCTGATGCTGTTTCTGGGCTTCCCGCTGGGTTTCTTCGCCGCCGGCATTCCCTCCAGCCTGGGCGCGCTGTTCAATGAAATCTACCCCACTGGCATGCGCGGCGCCGGCGTGGGCTTCTGCTACAACTTCGGCCGCATCCTCTCCGCCGGTTTTCCCTTGCTGGTGGGTTACCTGAGCGACGGCTGGACCTTGGGCGCCTCCATCGGCGTCAGCGCCGCGATTGCCTATTCCATCGTTGCGCTGGCCGTGTTCTGCCTGCCGGAGACCAAGGGCAAGCCGCTGAATGATGCGCAGCCGGACCCGCGCGGGCCGGAACCCCGCAACGCCCGCGCTCCGGCCTGAACGGCAAACGCGCCATTTCATCGAAATTGTGAGGTCACCATGGCATTAGACGAAATCGCCAACCAGATCACCGATGACGAGTTCGCCCTGGACACCATCCAGGGAGAGCGAGTCATCATCACCTCGCCCATCATCCTGGGCACGGCCGGCAGTGAATGGGAGGGCTCGCCGATTTTCCGGCGCGATTACCTGCTCGCCCTCTTGTCCCACAGCATCCGGCATAAAGTGCTGAACGCAGCCGACATCGACGCGGCGCTGGACCTGAGCGCGGCGCGCGACGCCGCCTGTCAGGCCTGCGGCTGAACCCGGCGCCGATGATAGACGGGCACGCCCATATCTTCCTGCGCCGGCAGATCGGCGCCGCCCCGCTGCGCTACAAGCCGTACCGGGACGCGCCCTTGCAGGCCTATCTGGCGCAACTGGACCAATTTGGCATAGCCGGCGGCGTGCTGGTGCAACCCAGCTTTCTGGGCAACGACAACCGTTATCTGTTGCAGGGCCTACGCGAGAGCGAGGGCCGGCTGCGCGGCATCGCGGTGATAGCGCCGGACTGCCCGCTGCCGGCCATGCGCGCCATGGACGACGCCGGGGTCGTCGGCCTGCGGCTCAATCTGATCGGCCGCCCGCTGCCGGACCTGAACTCACCGGCGTGGCGCCGCTGTCTGGCGCATGCCGCCAGCCTGGACTGGCAAGTGGAGGTGCACCGCGCGGCACAGGATTGGCCTCTCTTGCTGCCGCCGCTGCTGGACGCCGGGGTCAAGGTGGTCATCGACCACTTCGGCAGGCCGCATCCTGCGCTGGGGGTGGACGATCCCGGCTTCCGGCGCATGCTGGACGCCGGCGCGGCCAGCGGCCGCATCTGGGTCAAAATCTCCGCGGCCTATCGCAACGGCCTGGCCGGACGCGGCGAGGACATCGCACGCGCCGCGCTGCCGCTGCTGGACAGCGCGCTGGGACCGGGGCGCTTGCTGTGGGGCAGCGATTGGCCTCATACCCAGTTCGGCTCCATCCGCTACGCCCGTACATTGGAACTACTGGAGCAATGGCTGCCCGACATGGAGCGCCGCCGACGCATCACCCACGACACCCCTGCCGAGCTGTTCCGCTTTGATGCGCCGCCCGCTACAGAAAATGTCGATCGTCCGCTAGGTGGCTGGCCGGACAGCTGAACATCAACACCAGCGGCGCGACGCCGGTATTGCTCAGTTGATGCTGGGTATTGGCCGACACCACGAAGGAACTCTGCTCCGCAACGGCCTGGGTCCGCGCCGCTCCGGTAGCCACATCCACCAGCCTCATCTCCCCGCGGCCGCTGACGATATGGTAATGCTCGTCGCCATGGCGATGATAATGTCCGTTGATCGCCACGCCGGGAGCGATTTCGGTTAAATAAGTGCTGAAGCCGGCATCGCCGGCCAATTTCAAAATCTTGATGCCCACGCTCTTGTCGTAAACGCCGTTTTCAAGCTCCAACTTCCAATCAATCACCTTCATGACATTCCTAACAAACTGTAAATTCGGACAAAAGAACGGTTAAACGCGATCAATTATTTCAAATCTGCTCGCATTTCTCTCGGTCTCCGCGCACTTTAATCCTTTAGTACAGTTAATCAAGGCCAAACGGCCATTCGCATTGACACTATCGAAACAAAAAATCTATAAGTGCCCAACTTAGAGCCTGTTCAAAGCTTAGAGAACAAGAGCGAGACAAGGCGAAAACGAGCGAAAAAGCGGAGTGTACGAGGGGTACATGAGCATTTTGAGCCCGTTTTTAACGCCGTATCGCCGAAGCGCAGCAGACTTTGAACAAGCTCTGAGAAAGCGGCATGCACAGGTAGTACACCCGCATTTCGAAGACGGCACGCATCGCACACGGTCTCTAGCGGCTCACAGCAGATCGTAAACAGCTCATTAGGCGCAGCCGACGCGGCAGCGAGGCTAGCGCGGCGCACCCTCACATTACAAACCTCCGCACCAGGCGCACACTATGGACTATCAGCTCGTATCCCCTGAACACTTCTCCGAAGAACAAAGCGAATTCGTGGCTCAGTTCCGCCAATCCGTTTCCCAGATCTCCTGCCAAACCGACATGATCGTTGGCGCAAAAGACGTCAACTCCCGCCATCTGGCATCCAGCGACGCCTACGCCAGGATCGTTGCGCTTAAACGTGGAGACGATGTAGTGGACCGTCTGGATAAGGAAATGCCCTGCGAAGGCACTGCCCAGTTCGCCGATTGCTATGTACAGGAAGACTTGGCTCTGATGAGGACCTGCGACCCTACACGCAAAGTCTCCATTCTCAACGTGCATGAATACGGGGACGGCCTCAAGGCGCGGGTGTTCTCCAAGCACCTGCTCAAGCACGAGGCGACGCGCTCCATCCTGGGCACGATTTACTACGCTCATGAAATTGAAATCGCCAACTTCATTAATCTGATGCCCAATTACATTTTGGAATTTGGCGCCGGCTGCAGCATAGAGCAAGTGCAAGGCGAATTGAAACTGCTTGATGTGGAATTGACGGAGTACGAACAGGAAGTCTGCTTCCTGATGTTGCTGAACTGGGACTTCAAGCAAATAGCCGACTTCATGAACAAATATCGCCCCAAGCCTAAAACCCGTGTGGCGGATTCTATTATCAAGAGCAAGAACTATATTTGCGAAAAACTGGGCTTGCCCACTCAGCGGCGCGCTGAATTATGCGACGCGCTGATTGCCGCCGGCATGCACCGAAAAATGCCGACATCGCTTTTCAGCCGGCTGATCGGCTCCAAGCAATTGTGATCGCCAACGGGGCATTCTCCATTTTTCTGGAGTTACCCCATGAGCATAAAAACGCTATGCTCTGAGCCTGGAGCGGTAAGCCGCGCAACCGGACTGCCATCCCAATACCGGCATCGCCGCTCCAATCACGCGGCACACCTGAGCGGCTGACGCATCCCGCCAGCCCGCGCTCTCCAGCGCGACGCTGCGGCGCATTATCAAGATGCGGGCCGCTCGACAAAAAAATACTTGAAACGCCGCCAGGCCCCCTGCGCAACACAAACCGCGACTTCCGCCATGCGCGCCGCCTCAAAACGGCCGCGCCGGCAGCGCGACGCCAGGGAGCTGTCGCGGCGGCCATTTCAGGATCAACGCGGGCCAAAGAGAAACCATGATGCGACAGGAGTCAGCAATGAGCATACGCGCCTTGAATTATGGCAAGCATTCTGCAAGATCGTTATCGGGAATCGCCAGAAACGTGGAAGCCTTCGCGCTGGACACGATAGAAGGCGAACGCGTGATCATCACCCTGCCCGCCATCCAAGGCGCGCAAGGCAGCGAATGGGAAGGTTCCTTGATTTTCCGGCACGACTACTTGCTTGAGCTGTTGGCTTACAGCGTGGAGCACGGCATCATCAAGCCCGGCGAGGTCAGCAAGGCTTTGATTGACAGCAGTTCGCGACCCAGCCAAATCTAAAATCGCGAACAGGCACCAAACCAGAACCAGAGCATTATCAAACCGCCGCGCCATGCGCGGCGGTTTTGCTTTCAGCGTCCGCTCCGGCGGCAAATTTCCGCCAGTTCCGAGGCGGCTCCAGCCGGATCCGCCGCGCCGAACACGCCGCCTATCACCGCGATCGCGTCCGCGCCGGCCGCCAGCACCTGTCCGGCGTTGCCCGCATCAATGCCTCCTATCGCCACCAAGGGCGCGCCCAAGCCTCGCGCCTCGGCAAACAGCCCCAGCTCCGCGCGCGCCGCGTCAGGCTTGGTGCCGGACGGAAACACCGCGCCGAAGGCGACGTAACTGGCGCCGGCCGCTACCGCCCGCCGCGCCCGCTCCAGGCTGTCGTAGCAAGACGCGCCTATCAACGCGCCTGCGCCCAACCGCCGCCGCGCCGCGCTCAAGGCGGCATCGTCTCGTCCCAGGTGCACGCCATCCGCGCCAACGCTCGCCGCCAGCTCCACATCGTCGTTGACGATGAAAACCACGCCGTGGCGCCGACACAGCTCGGCCAGCGCCCGCGCCTGCTCCAGACGCAAAGCCGCGTTAGGGCTCTTGTTGCGGTATTGCAGAATATCGATGTGCGGCGCAGCCGCCTGCGCCAGGCTCAACAGCCGCGCGCTGTCCTCGGTGTCCGGCGTGATCGCGTACAGTCCCTTAAGCCTGGCCGGCATCGTCATCCTCGTCGTCGCCGCGCGCCCAGAACATGCGGTCCGGCAAGAACTGCCCCATGCCGGGCCGGAAGCCGTTCAGCAAGGCTTGATAGGTGTACTCCTGCGCTTCCCTGACCGCTTCCGGCAACAACAGGCCGGTGGCCAGCATGCCCGCAATGGCCGAGGCCAGCGTGCAACCGGAGCCATGGTAACTGCCCGGCAATCGTTCCCAGGAATCGGAACGCACCAGGCCGCCGGGGCCGTACAGCTGGTTGACCACTTCCTTGGTGTTTTCGTGAGTGCCGGTGATCAGCAGATGCGGGCAGCCCAGCGCCAGGATGCGCTGCGCGCACTGCTCCAAGGTCAGGTCCTCGTCCTCGTCGGCGTCGTTGCTGGCGATGCGCCGCGCTTCAATGCTGTTGGGCGTCAGGATGGACACCTGCGGAATCAACATGTCGCGCATCGCCGCGATCAAGTCCTCGTCGGCCAACTCGTGGCCTCCGCCGCTGGCCAGCACCGGGTCCAATACCACCGGGATGTCAGGGTAGTCGGCAATCAGCTGCGCCACTACCGCCACGTTCTCCACACTGCCCAGCATGCCTATCTTGAAAGCGGTGACCGGGATGTCTTCCATCAGAAAACGCGCTTGGTCATTGACCCAGTCCGCGTCCAACACCATAAAGTCATTAATGCCGACGGTATCCTGCACCGTAAACGCGGTGATCACCGACAAAGGATGGCATCCCAGGCTGGCTAGCGTCAGAATGTCGGCCTGGATGCCGGCGCCGCCGGAAGGGTCCGAGCCCGCCAGGGTAAGGACCACGGGAGGAGTGGGCTGAGTGGTCAAGACTGAAACCTCTTAGTTCTGTATAGGGTCGGAGCGGCCGGCGGGCGCATTGTCAGTCTCGCGGACCACTCTTAGAATAACTGTTTTACTCGATCACAAGGTGATGCGATGCGTACTTGGATGTGTCTGATCTGCGGCTTTATCTACGACGAGGAAGCCGGCCGTCCGGAGGATGGTATCCCGCCGGGCACCAAGTGGGAAGACATTCCGCCCAACTGGACTTGCCCCGATTGCGACGCGCGCAAGGACGATTTCGAAATGGTGGAAATCTGAGCCGGCTCAACCCGTGCCCGCCGCGATATCCCGCCGCGCCGCCGCTCGCCAGTCAAACGGAGCCGGGCGCTCAAGAGGCCATACCGCAATGAAAAGTTTCTGGAGTAAAACCCTGGCCGGCCTGCTGGCCGCTGCCGCCCTCGCCGGCTGTGCCCAGGTCAACACCACCCAGGGCGGCGCCGTCGGCGTCAGCCGCGGCCAAACCATGCTGCTGTCCAGCCAGGAAGTGGAGCAGATGTCGGCCAAGTCCTACGCCCAGCAGTTGGGCAAGGCTCGCGCCGCCGGCCAGCTCAACACCGACGCGGCGATGACGGCGCGGGTGCGCAAGATCTCCCAGCGCCTGATCGCCCAAGCGCCGGTATTCCGCCCCGACGCCGCCAAATGGCGCTGGGAAGTCAATGTGATGCGCAATGACGAACCCAACGCCTACGCGATGGCAGGCGGCAAGATCATGGTCTACTCCGGTCTGATCACCAAGCTCAAGCTGAGCGACGCCGAACTGGCCGCCGTCATCGGCCACGAAATCTCGCACGCGCTGCGCGAGCACTCGCGCGAGAGCATGAGCCAGGCCTACGCGCAGCAAGTGGGCCTGTCCCTGGTGGGCGCGGTGGCCGGGCTCAAGCAGAACCAGATGGACATGGCCGCGATGGCCGCCGACGTGGCGCTGTCAAAACCCAACAGCCGCACCATGGAGTCCGAAGCCGACATCATGGGCCTGGAATTGATGGCGCGCGCCGGCTACGACCCCAACGCCGCGGTGAATGTCTGGAACAAGATGATGGCGGCGGGCAATAGCGGCGGCGCCGAATTCCTGTCCACCCACCCGTCCGGCCCCACCCGCATCCGCGACCTGCAACAGCGCATTCCGCAAGTGATGCCGCTGTATCAGGCGGCTAAAAAAACCTGAACATGGCCTTGCGCAAAGAGGATGTGGACGCCCTGCTGGCCCAGGCCCGCGCCTTGCCGGGCGCGGAGTTCGACATCAAGTGGGAAACCCGGCGCGTGCTCAGCCTGGAACGCAAGATGTTCGCCCTGTTCCACGAGGATAACGTGATGTACAAAGTGGCCGCCGACGATTTTCTGGTCCTCAGCGGCCTGCCCGGCGTGCGGCCGGCGCCGTATCTGGCGCGGGCGCGCTGGATAGAAGTGTCCTCGCTGGAAGCGCTGAGCCTGGAACAGTTGCACGCGGGCATCGCCGATGCGCGTCGGCTGGTGCTGGCCAAGCTGCCCAAGGCCGTCAGACAACGCTACAAGGCCTCGGCGTGAACGCGCCCGGCCAAGCCCGGCTCCGCGCCGTCCATCGGTCCGCGAAAGCCCCCACTTCAGCGACAAAAACACCGTGAGCTACCTTTACCTGAAAGCCTTCCACATTTTCTTCGTGGTGTCCTGGTTCGCCGGGCTGTTTTACCTGCCGCGCCTCTATGTCAATCTGGCACTGGCGGAGCAGGATGCCGAATACCAGCGTCTGCTGCTGATGGCGCGCAAGCTCTATCGCTTCATGACCCCGCTGGGCGCGCTGGCGCTGGCCACCGGCCTTGGCCTGTGGCTGGGCTTCGGCATAGGCGGCGGCTGGCTGCACGCCAAGCTGACCTTGGTCTTGCTGCTGGTCGGCTATCACGGCTGGTGCGGCAAGCTCTACCGCGACTTTGCCGCCAAAACCAACCGCCGCAGCCATACCTGGTTCCGCGTGTTCAACGAACTGCCGGTGCTGGTATTGCTGGCGGTGGTGATTCTGGTGGTGGTCAAACCATTCTGAGGAGAGGGATCGCATGCGCAAATGGATTGCATTGTGGCTGGGCTGCCTGCCCGCTTGGGCCGCCACCCCGCTGCCGCCCAAACCGGCGCTGCCGCCGGAAGTGGTGGCCACGCTGCGCCGCGACGGCGCGGAGCTGCTGCGGCTGCCGATGTGCGTGGACGCCAAGGGCGCCTTCTCCGGGCAGCGCGAGGTGGGTGACGCCCTGCTCAGCATCGGCGGCACCGTCGCCGCGGTGCGCGCCCAGCACAAGCCGCTGCTGAACGCCAGCGTCAGCTGGAGCGATCAGGAGGGCAAGCGCGTGGTCAGCGCCCAGACCCTGATCGGGACGCAGCCGGAATTGGTGGGAAGCTGGCCACAGCGCAGCTCGCCTTACGGGCAAGCCAGCGGCGTCGAACAACAGCGCAGCAGCTTGTCGCTGTATCTGCAGATCTCGCCTCGGGCGGAAGCCTGCGGTAAACCCAAAGGCGAACAGATCGCCCATTAGAACCGGTTCAATGTCTGCCGCGCTTTGGCGATACGGCGTTGAACCGGCTCCTAGGAGTACGCATAAAATGGCAGTGGAAATCGAACGCCGCTTCATCGTCGTCGGCGACGACTGGCGCGGCCTGGCCCCCGGCGTGCAATACCGCCAGGGTTATCTATCGGTGGAAAAAGAGCGCACCGTGCGCGTGCGCGTGGTCGGCGATCAGGCTTGGCTGACGCTGAAAAGCAATATCAGCAACGTCAGCCGCCACGAATTCGAATACCCGGTACCGCTGGCCGACGCGCAAACCATCATGGGGGCGATGTGTCCGATGGTGGTGGACAAGCTGCGCCACCGCATCGAACACGGCGGCTTCATTTGGGAAGTGGACGAGTTCTTCGGCGACAACGCCGGACTGGTGCTGGCGGAAATAGAGCTGCCGGATGAGAGCACTCCCTTCGACAAGCCCGCTTGGATAGGCGAGGAAGTCACCGAGGACGGCCGCTACACCAACGCCTATCTGTCCAAGACCCCCTATAGCCGCTGGTAGCCACCCCCAAGCTTATCCACAGCACTCAGGCCGAGGTTTGACTTATCCACACCCTCCCGCCGTCGGCCTCGGTTAAAATGGCGGCTAAGCACGGGCCCCGCGCCCGCCCCAATCCGAACCTACATCCGCGGCCGCGGCCGCCCACAAGGAAACGCACATGTCCCGCAATCTGGAGCTGTTTGAACGTGGCAAGAAATCCATCCCCGGCGGCGTCAACTCGCCGGTGCGGGCCTTCGGCCAGGTCGGCGGCACGCCGCGCTTCGTCAAGCGCGCCGAAGGCGCCTATTTCTGGGACGCCGACGACAAACAGTATTTGGACTACGTCGGCTCCTGGGGTCCTGCCATCGTCGGCCACGCCCACCCGGACGTGGTGCGCGCGGTGCAGGAAGCGGCCGTCGGCGGCCTGTCCTTCGGCGCGCCCACCGAGGGCGAGGTGCTGATCGCCGAGGAAATCCGCAAGCTGCTGCCCTCAGTCGAGCAAGTTCGCCTGGTGTCCTCCGGCACCGAGGCCACCATGTCGGCGATCCGCCTGGCGCGCGGCTTCACCGGGCGCGATCTGATCGTCAAGTTCGAAGGCTGCTACCACGGCCACTCCGACAGCCTGTTGGTGAAGGCAGGCTCCGGTCTGCTCACCTTCGGCAACCCGTCCTCCGGCGGCGTGCCGGCCGACTGCACCAAGCACACCCTGGTGCTGCAGTACAACGACGTCGAACAACTGGAGAAGACCTTCCGCGAAATCGGCGGCCAGATCGCCTGCGTCATCCTGGAACCGATCGCCGGCAATATGAATTTGATCCAGCCGTCGGCCGAGTTCGTCCAGGCGCTGCGCAGTCTGACCGAACAACACGGCGCGGTGCTGATCTACGACGAAGTGATGACCGGCTTCCGCGTGGCGCTGAACTGCGCCCAGGGCCTGCACGGCGTCAAGCCGGATCTGACCACGCTGGGCAAGGTGGTGGGCGGCGGCATGCCGCTGGCGGCCTTTGGCGGCCGCGCCGACATCATGGCCTGCATCGCGCCGCTGGGCAACGTCTACCAGGCCGGCACCCTGTCCGGCAACCCGCTGTCGGTGGCCGCCGGCCTGGCCACCCTCAAGCTGATCCAGCAGCCGGGCTTCCATGAAACGCTGGGCCGCCGCACCGCGCGCCTGGCCCAGGGCCTGGCCGACGCCGCGCGCGCGGCCGGCGTGACCATGAGCAGCGACAGCGTGGGCGGCATGTTCGGCTTCTACTTCAGCGAGCAAGCGCCCAAGTCCTACGCCGAAGCCACCCGTTGCGACATCGAACGCTTCAAGCGCTTCTTCCACGCGATGCTGGACGAAGGCGTCTACTTGGCGCCGTCCGCCTACGAGGCCGGCTTCGTCTCCAGCGCCCACAGCGAAGAGATCATCGAGCAAACCATTGCCGCCGCCGGCCGCGCGCTGAGCCGCGTTTAAACCTGAAAGCCGCCGCGTTCCGCGCGGCGGCGCCTTCCCGCATGCCCCTCTCCCCCACCCGCCTGGCCTGGCGGCTGCGCGTCGAAGCCTCCGGCGTCGAGCTGCAGCCCTGCACGCAAACACGAGGCCCCGACGGCTATGGCCGCGGCCGGCGCTTGCCGCTGGCCCGACTGCTGGCGGAGCAAGACAACCTGGACTGGCTCAGCGGCCAGGACCGGCTGATCCTGCGCGCGCTGGCCGCCTTGCAGGCCGACATCGCCGCCGACGGCCATGCGGCGCTGGACGCACTCGCCGCGCTGCCGCTGCTGGTCGGCCACCCGGCGCTGTACTGGGCCGACGCGCCGGAACAGCCGCTGCGGATGGAAGCCGGCCAAGTGGCGCTGGAACTGGAGCGCCAGGGCGAGCAGATCACGCTGCGGCTGAGCCCGCCCGGCATCGCCGCCTGTGCCGGCGTGCTGTGGCGCAAGCTCACGCCGGACCGGCTCGCGGTCTACCGGCTGGACGAGGAAGTGCGCCAGATTGCCGCCCTGCTCGGCCACAGCCTGAGCCTGCCCTGGCACGCCCGCAAGAAAGTCCTGGACGCCATCCGCGACATCGCGCCGGACTTGCCCTTGCACGACGTCAGCGCCAGCTTCGACGACAGCCTGCCCAGCCAGCCGGCCGACGCCACGCTGCGCGCGCTGCTGCGGCTGGACGACGCCGGCCTGCGGCTGCAGCTGAAAGTGCGCCCGCACCCGGCCAGCGCACTGTACGCGCCCGGCCGCGGCGCGCCCGGCCTGGTGGTTAGCGTGGACGGCGCCGCGCAGCAGCTCAAGCGCGACCTTGCCGCCGAACGCGCCCGCCAGCGCAGGGTTCACGCCGCCTGCCCAACCCTGGCCGCCGCCCGCCGCGACGGCAACGAATGGGTGGTGGACGGCCAGCAGACGGCGCTGGACCTGTTGGCCGAATTGCAGACGCTGGACGCCGACACCCTGCAATGCGAATGGCCGTCCGGCCAGCGCCAGCGCATCCGCGCCGGCGTCGGCCTGCCGCAACTGAAACTAAGCGCCAAACGCAAGGGCGGCTGGCTGGAAGTGGACGGCGAACTGGGGCTGGACGATGGCAACATTCTGGCGCTGCGCCACCTGCTGGAGGCGCTGGCCGGCCAATCCGGCCGCTACCTGCGCCTATCCGACGGCGACTGGCTGGCGCTGTCCGACTCCCTGGCCGCCCGCCTGCGGCAACTGACGCTGCTGGCCGACCACGCCGGGCCCGGCGGCCTGCGCCTGAGCCCGCTGGCCGCGCCCCGGCTGGGCGAACTGGCGGCTGAGGCCGGCGCCTTCGACGGCGACGCGGGCTGGAATGAACAATGGCGGCGGCTGCAATCGCTGCAAAACTTCGAACCCGAAGTGCCGGCCGGCTTGCGCGCCACGTTGCGGCCTTACCAGCTGCAAGGCTACAGCTGGCTGGCGCGGCTGGCCCACTGGGGTGCCGGCGCCTGCCTCGCCGACGATATGGGCCTGGGCAAGACGGTGCAGACGCTGGCGCTCCTGCTCAGTCGCGCCGCGCTCGGCCCGCAGTTGGTGGTGGCGCCCACTTCAGTGGCGCTGAACTGGCTGGCCGAAGCCGCCCGCTTCGCGCCCGGGCTGCGGTTGCTCCCCTACCAACAACACAGACGGCTGGACGTCGCCGGCCCCGGCGATCTGGTGGTCGCCAGCTACGGCCTGCTGCAGCGCGACGCCGACGCCTTCGCCGACGTGCGCTGGGCCAGCGTGGTGCTGGACGAGGCGCAGGCGATCAAAAACGCCGCCAGCCAGCGCGCGCAGTCCGCCCACGCGCTCTACGCCGATTTCCGCCTGGCCGCCAGCGGCACTCCGGTGGAAAACCATCTGGGCGAATTGTGGAGCCTGTTCCGCTTCGTCGCGCCCGGCCTGCTGGGCAGCGAGGACAAATTCCAGCAGCGCTTCGCCCAACCCATCGCGGACGGCGACGAGGACGCCCGCGAAGCGCTGAAAGCGCTGATCCGCCCCTATCTGCTGCGCCGCACCAAGCAACAGGTGCTGACCGAGCTGCCGCCGCGCACCGACATCACCCGCGCCATCCCGCTGAGCGAGGCGGAAATGGAGGTCTACGAGGCGATGCGCCAGCAGGCGCTGGACAAGCTGGGCCAGCCGGGCGAAGCCGAGGGCGGCGCGATGCAGGTGCTGGCCGAACTGACCCGGCTGCGCCGCTTCTGCTGCCACCCGACGCTGACCCAGCCGGACAGCGCCTTGCCCTCAGCCAAGCAGGCGCTGTTCCGCGAACTGATGCTGGAGCTACTGGACAACGGCCACAAGGCTCTGGTGTTCAGCCAATTCGTCGACCACCTCGCCATCGTCCGCCGGTGGCTGGACGAGCAGGGCATCCGCTACCAATACCTGGACGGCGCGGTGCCCGGCGCGCAACGCAAGGCGCGCATGGACGCGTTCCAGGCCGGCGACGGCGACGTATTCCTGATCAGCCTGAAAGCCGGCGGCACCGGCCTCAACCTGACCGCCGCCGACTACGTGATCCACCTCGATCCGTGGTGGAACCCGGCGGTGGAGGACCAGGCCAGCGACCGCGCCTACCGCATGGGCCAGCAGCGGCCGGTGACGGTGTACCGGCTGGTGGCCCAGCACACCATAGAAGAAAAAATCGTGGCGCTGCATGCCAGCAAGCGCGAGCTGGCCGACAGCCTGCTGGACGGCGGCGATCTCAGTGCGCGGCTGGACGGCGCGGCGCTGTTGGCACTATTGCGCCAAAGCTGAGCATTGCCCTTTCGTCATAAAATGGGCAAGCTGGCGTCATTTCCGTGATCCAGGATTATCCATGCTCAAAGCCCTCCTGCTATCCAGCCTGCTGCTGTCCGCGCTGCCCGCCTGGGCCGGCCTGTCCCAGACTGACACCGCCTCCGAGAAAATCTCCGTCGGCACCCTGTCCATCGTCACCGCCCCGGCAATCAGCGTGGCCGGCAGCGCCCAGGGCAAGGGCGAATCGCTGCTGGCTCCGGTGCTGGCGGTCACTGGCAGCGCCTATGTGATCACCGGCCTGGCCCAAGGCGCCGGCGACACCGTCAAGATGTCGCTGGACGCGGTGCAGGGCGGCGCCAAGCTGGTGGTGGAATTATCCGGCAAGGCGCTGAAAGCCACCGGCGCGGCGGTCGGCGCCTCGGTGCAAGTGAGCGCGGTGGCCAGCGGCACCATGCTGGTCACCTCCGGCAAAGTGCTGGCCTTCATCCCCAACAAGCTGGGCGAGACCCTTCTGGAGCACAACCGTGTCCCGTCCTGACGCTCTGCCCGCCCGTCTCGCCGGCCTCGGCCTGGCGCTCTGCCTGCTGCTGCCGCAAGCCGCTCTGGCCGGCCGCAGCTGCGAGGAGCAAACCATCACCCCGGCCACCTTCGGCAAGGCGATGGCCGCCGCCGAACAACTGCGGCAAAAGCTGGACGCCAGCGGCGGCGACGTTGCCGTGATCGGCCGCGTCGGCCAGGACCTGTCGCGCTTCAAGCTGCGCTACACCCATGTCGGCATTGCTTACCGCCAAGCGGAAGGCCGCTGGCGCGTCGCCCACCTGCTCAACGACTGCGGCAGCGCCAACTCCGACCTGTGGTACGAGGGCCTGGGCAACTTCTTCCTCGACGATATGCATTCCTTCGAGTCGGTGGCGCTGCTGCCGCCTCCGGCGCTGGCCGCGCGGCTGCGCGAACGGCTGCAAGCGCCGCCGCGGCTGCGCGAACTGCACACCCCGCAGTACAGCCTGCTGGCTTATCCCTTCGCCACCCGCTACGAAAACTCCAACACCTGGGTGCTGGAAACGCTGGCGGCCTCGGCCAGCCAGGAAGCCCGCATCGCCAACCGCGAACAGGCGCAGATGTGGCTGAAGCTCAACGGCTACGCGCCCTCGGAACTCAAGCTGGGGCCGCTGACGCGGCTGGGCAGCCGCATGTTCAAGGCCAATGTCGCCTTCGACGACCACCCCAACGAGATGCGCTACGCCGACCGCATCCAGACCGTGACCGTGGATTCGGTGATGAACTTCCTGCAGGCCCGCAACGAAGGCTGGCAGGTGCTGGAAATCCCCGCGCCCTGAATGGAGCTCAGCGCGCGCCGCACGCCGCCGGCACCGCCTCCGCGACGGCGGCCGGCTGGCGCGCCGCCAGCCACGCGCCCAGGCTGACGCATGCCAGGCCGGCGGCCAGATAGCCGGTCAGCGGCTCATTCAACAAGGGCGCCGCCAGCAAGCCGGCCAAGACCGGAATCAAGGCGAACAACATCCCCACCCGCACCGCACCCAGCGCCGTAATCGCGCGCAGATACAGCAGCATCGCCACAATGGCCGCCGCCCCGCCCTGATAGGCGGCCTGGAACAGCAGCGTCGGCCAAGACGCCGCCGCCAGATGCTTGGGCAGCCACAGCAGATAGACGGGCAGATAAATCAGCGCCGCCATGATGGTGATCGCCCGCGTCAGCGGCCAGGCCGGATAAGCCCAGCGCCGCGCCAGCACCCCGAAAGCCGCCCAACTCACAGAAGCCAGCAATAGCAGCAGATCGCCCTTCCAGCTGTCGCCGCCGGCGCCGCTGAACAGAGGCAGCGCGCTCAAGGCCAGGCCGGCGCCTATCAACGCGTAACCGGGCAGCTTGTGGCGCTGCAGGCGCTCCCCGGCCAACAGCCAGGCGAACAAGGCCACCAGGAAGGGCTGCATGCCCGGCAGCAGCAGGCCGCCATGCGCCGCCGGCGCGTATTTGAAGCCGCTGTAGGCGAACAGGCTGACGCCCAGACCGCCCAGCAGGGTCAGCAGCCACAGCCGTGCATCGCGCAAGGCGCCGCGTGGCAGACCGCCGCACAGCAGCAGGATCAGCGCGGCTACACCGACGCGCAGCGCCAGCATGTCGGTGCCGGCCAGCGCGCTCTTGCCGCCAAGGCGCGACACCAGGTTGAAGCCGGTCCAGATGGCGACGGCGCCGAAGGCGGCCAGATAGCTCTGGCGCAGGGAAAGGGTGGACATGTTCACGCTCCGGGAATGGGAATGCTTGCATGCTAGCCCGCGCACGTCATTCTAAAAAATGAATTATTATGATTCAGATAATCTCTTGGAGAGAACGATGGAATTGGACGAACTGCGCATTTTCCAGGCGGTGCTGCAAGAAGACGGCGTGACGCGCGCCGCCGCCCGGCTACACCGGGTGCAATCCAATGTCACCACCCGGCTTCGGCAGCTGGAGGACAAGCTGGGCGTGCCGCTGTTCCTGCGCGAAGGCAAGAAGCTGATCCCCACCGAGGCCGGCCGCCGGCTGGGCGACTACGCCGAGCGGCTGCTGAGCCTGGCCGAAGAAGCGCGCCAGGCGGTGGCCAGCGCGGAGCCGGCCGGCAGCCTGCGGCTGGGCGCGATGGAAAGCACCGCCGCCTCGCGGCTGGCGCCGGTGCTGGCCGCCTACCACCGCCGCTATCCGGCGGTGCAGCTGGAACTGCAGGCCGGCGTGTCCAACGACTTGCGGCGCGCGGTGCTGGAAGGCCGGCTGGACGCGGCGCTGATCAGCGGCCCGGCCGGCGACGAACGTCTGGACGAAGCGCTGGTGTTCGAGGAAACCATCGTGCTGGTGGCCGCCGCCGGCCAGCGCGAGCTGTCGCTGCGCCTGTTGGGCGAGACCACGCTGCTAACCTTCGGCCACGGCTGCGCCTATCGCCAGCGGCTGGAAGCCTGGATGCAGCGCCAGGGCGTACAGCCGCGCCGCCTGGTGGAGCTGGGCTCCTACCACGCCATGCTCAGCTGCGTCGCCAGCGGCATGGGGCTGGCGCTGCTGCCGCAAAGCCTGCTGGACAGCATGCCGCTGATGGCGGCCCAGGTGTCCACCCATCCGCTGCCGGCGGACCTGGGCCAGGCCCAGACCACGCTGATCCGCCGCCGCGGACTGCGCCAGCCGGCGCTGGACGCCCTGCAACGGCTGCTGTTGAGCTTGGAAAGCTAGAGCGGCACGCTGCGCGGCGACGGGCCTGGCCTCAGCCGCTGTTGCGCAGGCCGGCCGAAGTGCCGTTGATGGTCAGGTGGATTGCGTACAAGGCCTCGGCGTCGTCCGGCTGGCGGCGCAGCCGGCTCAGCAGCTCCGCCTGCAACAGGCCCAGCGCGTCCAGATACGGCAAGCGCGTTTCCAGGCTGCGATGCAGCGTCGGGTTCTTTTCCAGCAACGCGCTCTGGCCGGTAATGGCGTAGAAAGCGTCCAGCGTAGCCTGCCACTCCGCCTGGATGCGGCCGAACAGGGCCTCCGCCAATGCGCGGTCCTCCACTAGGCCGGCAAAGCGGCGAGCAATGCCCAGATCGGCCTTGGCCAGCACCTGCTCCATATTGGACAGCACCACCTGAAAGAACGGCGAGCTGCGGTACAGGCTTTGCAGACGGGCGCGTCCGGCTTCGCCGTGACGCTCGATAAAAGCGCGCACCGCCGAGCCGACACCGAACCAGCCGGGCAGCATCACCCGCGATTGCGACCAGGAGAACACCCAGGGAATGGCGCGCAGGTCTTTGATCGAGGCCAGGCTTTTGCGCGACGCCGGCCGGCTGCCGATGTTGAGCTTGGCGATGGCGTTGATCGGCGTCGCCTCCAGGAAGTACTGCATGAAGCCCGGCGCTTCCACCAGTTCGCGGTAGGCGCGATAGGCGGCGTCCGACAACTCGTCAAACACGGTCTCGTCGGTCTCGCAGCTGGCGCAGCCGCTAAGGCTGGCTTCCAGCGTCGCCGCCACCAGGGCTTCCAGGTTGCGGCCGCCGATGGCCGGGTCCGAATACTTGGACGCGATCACCTCGCCCTGCTCGGTGATGCGGATACGCCCGGCCACGCTGCCGGCCGGCTGCGCCATGATGGCCTCGAACGAGGGGCCGCCGCCGCGGCCCACCGAGCCGCCGCGGCCATGGAACAAGCGCAGCTTGACCCGGCCGTCGGCAAAGCAGCGCACCAAACGCTTCTCTGCCTGATAGAGCTGCCATTGGCTGGTCAGATAGCCGCCGTCCTTGTTGCTGTCGGAATAGCCCAGCATCACTTCCTGCATGCGGCCGCGGCTGTCCAGCAACTGCTGATACCACGGCAAGGCGAACAGGGCCGTCATCACCTGGGCGCTTCGGTCCAGGTCGGCAATGGTTTCGAACAAAGGCACCAGGTTGACGCTGGAGCGCGGCTGCCCGTCCACCAGCCGGATCATGCCGGCTTCTTTCAACAGCAGCGCCAGCGCCAGCATGTCGCTGACCTGAGCGCAGTTGGAGATGATGCTCTGGCCGATGGCGTCGGCGCCGAACTGCCGCTGGATCAAGGCCGCCTCGCGGAAGATCGCCAGTTCCTTCTCGGTTTCGGCGCTGTAGTCCAGATAGGGCGAATACAGCAGCCGCGGCGTGGCCAGCTCACGCAGCAACACGCGGCTTCGCGCCGCCTCGTCCAGCGCGGCGAACTCCTCCAGCCCGGCGCGGGCGAACAGCTCGCCCACCACCGCCTCGTGGCTGCCGGCGAACTGGCGCAGGTCCAACGGCATCAGGAAGAAACCGAACACGTCCACCGCACGAATCAGCTCCGCCAGCCGACCGTCGGCCAGCGCCGCGCTGCCGTGTTCGCGCAGCGAGGCGTCCAGCACGGCGAGGTCAGCCTGAAACTCGGCCTGGTCGGCATAAGGTCTGCCAGCCGGCCAACGGCCGCTCAGGCTCACGCCCAGCTGCAGGCCGGTGGCCAACACCCGCGCCTCCATCGCCGCCAGCGCGCGCCGATACGGCTCTTCGCGGCGGCTCTCCTCCTGATCCGGGGTCAGCGCCGCCAAGGCGACCAAGGCCGGGCTGACGCCGACCAGGCGTTGCGACAGCGACAGTTCGCGGTACAGCGCCGCCAGTTCGTACAGATAATGTTCAAACGCCACCTGAGCCTGGCGCGTCACCGCGTGGCGCAGCACCGCGGCGTCGACATTGGGGTTGCCGTCGCGGTCGCCGCCTATCCAACTACCGACGCGAATGAAGGACGGCAGCGGCGTTGTCTGGCCCCAGGTGGCTTCGATCTGCCGGTCCAAGCGCTGATACAGCGCCGGCAAGGCCTGGAAGAAGGTCAGCGGGTGATAGGCGACGCCGTTTTCGATCTCATCCTTGACCGCCAGCTTGAAGTGGCGGATTTCCGAGGTCTGCCACAGCGCCACG
Source organism: Chromobacterium sp. Rain0013 (assembly GCF_015291765.1). Taxonomy (NCBI): domain Bacteria; kingdom Pseudomonadati; phylum Pseudomonadota; class Betaproteobacteria; order Neisseriales; family Chromobacteriaceae; genus Chromobacterium; species Chromobacterium sp. Rain0013. The sequence goes on along the minus strand of NZ_CP031514.1, from coordinate 875,595 downwards.
ATCACGCGCTTGAGCTTGGCCTCCAGTTCCTCCTCCTCTTCCGGCGTCAGGTCCGCCGCCGCCAGCTTGCCCAGAAAACGGCGCACCGCGCGGTGGCCGTCCAGCACGCTCTGGCGCTGCACCTCGGTGGGGTGCGCGGTGAGGATGGCGCCGACATAGGCGTCGCCCAGGGTGTCGGCCAGCATGGCGATGCTGACGCCGTCGGCCTTCAACTTGCCCAGCGCGCGCGACAGGCTGCCCTGCTGCGGCGCGGAGCCGGCCTGCCGGTGGGCCCGGCGGCGGCGCACATGGTGCAGGTCCTCTGCGATGTTGAACAGTTGGGCGTACAGGCCGCAGGCGCGCACCAGCGCCATCGCCGCAGCCGGGCTCAACTCCGCCGCCAAGGGCTGGCTGCGTTCCTCGGCGCTGCGGCCGGCGATGGCGCGCACTTCGGCGTAGACCTCGGGGCCGGCTTGTTCGCTCAACACCTCGGCCAGCGCGCGGTCCAGGCGGGCCAAATCGGCGCGCAGCGGCAGGTCCTTGTCTAAATCGCTCATTCGGTATTCCTTGATGGTGACGGGCGGCTTGGCCGCTCCCGGTTTTTGAATCGGCTCAAGGCAGCGCGGCCGCTGGCGTCGCTGGCTTCAGGCGATTCGTTTCGCATGCAAAACATCATAGGCAGGCTTGCCGCTGTAGTGGCAACACTACTGTCATTTAACCCTTTAGATCTTGACCTGAGTGCGCATTGCGCAACATCAAGCTTTGCGCCGCCGCCCCGGCGACGCCGCGGCGCTGTGCGCCGGGCGGGCATGCTAGAATGCCCGCCATCCAAGCACATAGTCCGATCGGGAACCGGTTTCATGGACAAAATCGTCATCGCCAGCCGCGAGAGCCGGCTGGCCATGTGGCAGGCCGAACACATCCAGGCCCGGCTGCAAGCGCTCTATCCCCACCTCAGCGTGGACATCCTGGGCATGACCACCCAGGGCGACCAGATTCTGGACAAGACCCTGTCCAAAATCGGCGGCAAAGGCCTGTTCGTCAAAGAATTGGAAGTAGCGCTGGCCGAAGGCCGCGCGGACCTGGCGGTACATTCAATCAAGGATGTGCCGATGGTGCTGCCGGAAGGCTTCGCGCTGGCGGCGATATGCGAGCGCGAAGACCCGCGCGACGCGCTGGTGTCCGCCCGCTACGCGGACCTGTCGGAACTGCCGGACGGCGCGGTGGTGGGCACCTCCAGCCTGCGCCGCGAATCGCAGATCCGCGCCCGCTATCCGCGGCTGGTGGTCAAGCCGCTGCGCGGCAACGTGCAAACCCGGCTGCGCAAGCTGGATGACGGCGAGTACGACGCCATCATCCTGGCCGCCGCCGGCCTCAAGCGCCTGGGCCTCTCCGAGCGCATCCGCAAGGAGCTGCCGCCGTCGGAAAGCCTGCCGGCCGCCGGACAAGGCGCGCTGGGCATCGAGATCCGCGCCGACCGCGCCGACCTGATGCAGCTGCTCGCGCCGCTGAACCACGCCGCCACTCACTCCTGTGTCAGCGCCGAACGCGCGCTGGCGCGCGAGCTGGGCGGTAGTTGCCAAGTGCCGCTGGGCGCCTTCGCCACCCTCAACGAGGGCACGCTGGCGCTGGGCGGCTTCGTCGCCAGCCCGGACGGTTCCGTGATGTTGACCGCCAGCGCCAGCGCCCCGGCCGATTACGCCGATGCGCTGGGCCGCGCTGTGGCCAAAAAGCTGCTGGACGACGGCGCCGGCCCGCTGATTGAAGCGGTGCTGGCCGACCCGCGCTGAGACGACGATGCCGCGCGTCCTGGTCGCCCGCCCGCAGGCGCAAAGCGCCGAGCTGCTGCGTCTGCTCGCCGCAGCGGGCTTCGACGCCGGCCATCTGCCGCTGATGGAAATCGCGCCGCAGCCAGACGCGCTGGCCGCTTTGCCTGGGCAAGCGGCGGCGGCGAGTTGCCTGATTTTCGTCAGCCCCAGCGCCATAGACCAGGCCTGGCCGACGCTGCAAACGCTGGACCTAGCCGATAAGCGGCTGGTTTGCGTCGGCCGCGCCAGCGCCGCCAAATTGGCCGCGCTCAGCGGCAGGCCGGTGCTGCACCCAACCGAGGGCAGCGACAGCGAAGCCTTGCTGGCCCTGCCTGAACTGGCCGATATGCGCGGGCAACGTACGCTCATCGTGCGCGGCGTCGGCGGCAGGCCCCTGCTGGCGCAAAGCCTGGCCGCGCGGGGCGCGGCGGTGGAGTTCGCCGAGATCTACCGCCGCCTGGACGGCGCGCCGGACTGGGCGGCCTTCGACCGCTCGCCGCCGGACGCCGTGATCGTCACTTCCGGCGAAATCGTAGAGCAATTGTTCCGTCTCGCTGGCCCCAGTCGAATCAGGACGTTACAATGCTTGCTGTATTGCGTGCCGCATCCGCGCGTTGCCGACCGGCTCGCCGCGCAAGGCGCGACGCGCATCATGACAACCCGGGCCGAAGACAGCGCACTGGTCGCCGGCCTTAAAAAATGGTTCTGTCGTCACCCATGAGCGAATCCCAGATCACCGAAACCGCCAAACCCGAGTCCAAGAAATCGCTGAGTCCGGCCCTGCTGATCGCCATCGCCGCGCTGGGCGTGTCCGGCTGGCAGTACTTCAGCACCCAGCAGGAACTGACCGCCGCCCGCCAGGAACTGGCGCGCCGGCTGGCCGAAGGCAGCGGATCCGCCAAGGAACTGCGCGCGATGACCGAGCAGGCGATCAGCGCCAACCGCGCCACCGAAGGCCGTCTGGCGTTGATGGAGGCCCGCGTCAACGAATCCGCCGGCCAATACGCGACGCTGAACGGCATGTACCAGGAACTGACCAAGAACCGCACCGACTGGCTGCTGTCCGAGGTGGAGCACACCCTGGCCATCGCCAGCCAGCAGCTGCAACTGGCCGGCAATGTGCCGGCCGCCGTGTCCGCGCTGGAGATGGTGGACGCGCGCCTGGCCAAATTCGACCGCCCGCAATTGATCGGCGTGAAAAAAGCGGTGGCCACCGACCTGGAAAAACTCAAGGCTCTGCCCTATCTGGACAGCGTCGGGCTCACCGTGAAGCTGGACCGGCTGATGCTGTCCTCCGACAGCCTGCCGCTGGCGGTGGACGCTCACCGGCTGGCCAGCCAGAAGCCGCAGGCCAAGGCGGCGACGGCGGCCAGCGCGCCGCTGTGGGAACGCCTGGTGGCCGACGTCAGCAAGAGCCTGGGCGAGCTGATCCACATCCGCCGCATGGACAAGCCGGAAGCGCTGTTGCTGTCGCCGGAGCAGGCTTTCTTCCTGCGGGAAAACTTGAAAATGCGTCTGCTGGACGCTCGTCTGGCGTTGATCCAGCGCGACGGCAAGACCTTCGCCGCCGACATCGTGGCCGCGCGCAGCTATGTGCAGCGCTACTTCGACCGCGACGCGCCGGCCGTCACCCAATGGCTGGGCACGCTGGGCGAACTGGAAAGCGCGCCGCTGGACGTGGCGCTGCCGGATATGAACGCCAGCCTCAAATCGGTGCGCGACGCCCAAGGCGCGGCAGGAGAATAAACCGTGAAATTCGCCTTGTGGATTACCGGGCTATTTGCCCTCGCGGTGCTGGTCGGCCTGGCCGCCACCCTGAACACCGGCTACGCCATCCTGTTTCTGCCGCCGTATCGGATGGAGGTGTCGTTCAACCTGCTGATCGTATCGGTGGTGGTGCTGATTTTCGTGGTGCATCTGGTGCTGCGCATGGTGGCGGTGGCCGCCAATCTGCCGGCGGAAGTGCGCCGCTTCCAGCGCCAGAAGAAGCTGAAAGCCTCCCGCCACGCACTGCGCGAAGCCGGCATCTCCTACTTTGAAGGCCGCTTCCAGAAAGCCGAGCGCGAAGCCAGCAAGTCGCTAGACGACGAATACTCGCCGGAAAACAAGGCCCTGGCCCTGCTGATCGCCGCCCGCTCCGCCGGCGCCGCCGGCGATCTGGACAAACGCGACGGCTATCTGGCGCAGCTGGACGCCATGCCGCCGCGGCTGCAACTGGCGCGCCATATGCTGGACGCCGAGCTGAAGCTGGAAGCCAAGGACCCGCTGGGCGCCTTGGCCGCCATCGAACGCGCGCGCGCGCTGTCGCCCAATCTGACCAACGCCTTGCGGCTGGAATTGAAAGTCCGCTTGCTGCAGAAACAGCCGGAAGCGGTGCTGGCGCTGACCGAGAAACTGCTCAAGGCCGACGCGCTGGAGCCGGAACAGGCGCGGCGTTATCGCTTGGCCGCCTATCAGCAACAGCTGGTCACCCTGCTGGGCGGCCAGGAAATCCGCGACTGGCTGCGCCGCATCCCGGAAGCCGAGCGCAGCAATCCGCAGCTGATGGACCAAGTGGTGGCGCGGCTGATCGTGTTGCAGGACTACGATTACGCCGCCACCCTGCTGGCCGGCGCGCTGGCCAACGACGATCACGACACCCCGGAGCTGTCCCGCGAGTTGGGCAAGCTGGCCGAGCACCTGAGCGAGGATAAACGCCTGGAGCTGCTGAAAACCGCGGAAAACTGGCTGAAGAAGCGGCCGCGCGACCACTGGCTGCTGATGGCCTTGGGCCGGCTGGCCTTGTGCCAGCAGCTGTGGGGCAAGGCGCAAAGCTATCTGGAAGCAAGCGCTTCGATCTCGCCGACGCTGTGCGCCCACGCCGAACTGGCGCGGCTGTTCGAAGCCACCGGCAAGGAAGAGCTGGCGGCTCAGCATTACAACAAGAGCCTGGAACTGGCGCTGAAGCAGGGCTGCTGATTCCGCACGCTCGATACGAAAAAGGACATGCTCCCGCATGTCCTTTTTTTTTATTGCCTTGTTATGCCCTCTCAACTCGACAGCAGCAGCACGCCCCAGGCCAGCGCCAGATAACGCGCCGCCTTGCCGAGGGTCAACCACAAAATGCTGGACCACCAGGGCAGACGCAGCCAACCCGCGGCCAGCGGAATCGCGTCGCCAACCACCGGCAGCCAGGACAAGACCAGCACCGCCGGGCCGAAACGCTGGAACCAGCCGGCCAGCCTCGGCGGCAACTCCTTGCGCGGCGCCAACCTCCCCAGCCACAGGCTTGTGACGCTGCCGGCGGTATTGGCCACCGTGGCCACCAGCAGGGCCGGCCACAGCCAGTCCGGCCATTTGTACAGAAAAGCGGACAACGCCAGCTCGGAATTACCGGGCAAAATGGTGGACGAGGTGAAGGCAGACACCGCCAACCCGCCCAGCCCCAGCCACACCAAGTGGCTCATTCATCAAACTCTATGGTTTCGCCGCAGGCGGCGGCGATGGCGGCACTGAGGGTGGAGAAGAATTCCGAGCCGTCGCGCGCGGCGATCCAGCGGCCGTCGCGGAAGGCGAAGTGGTAGCCGCCGCTCTTGGCCGCTATCCACAATTCCTGATTGGCGGTGTGGCGGTTGACGATGATCTTGGCGCCGTCGCTGAACTCGATATCCAGCACATTGCCGGACACCAGATAGTCTGCGTCCAGATCATTGTCGTCGATGGCGGCTTCGATGCGCGTGAAGATGGCGTCGGTGTGCCGCAGAAATTCGGTTTCGTTCATTGCGCTTTCCCGTTGAATGACGGCCTGGACGCCGTCTTGGCGCGGCTCAGGCCTTGATCGCCGGGCGCAACGTAATCACACGGCGCGCCGCAGCTTTGCTAGTATCGGGATTTTGCCACATTGGAACTCATTCGTATGCGCACCTTGCTGGCTTGTGCAAGCCTGACCCTGTTCTTGGCCGCCTGCGGCTTCAAAGGCCCGCTGTATTTGCCCGCCCCCGCAGCCAAGCCGGCCGCCGCCGCGCCCGCCGCCAAACCCGCGGTCAAGGCCGACGCCTCCTCCCCTCGCGCCGCGGCAGAATCCGCCTCTCCCGCCTCTCGCTGACGGCTCCCGCCGCGCTTCCGGGCGGTGCGGCGACGGCGTAAAATGCCGAAGACATATTGATATTCCCACGCGGTTTCCTGCACATCAGTCATATCCTTTACACTCAAAGGCTGTATCTGCAGATAAAGGAGCCGCCGATGTCTCACTTCGCCCGTCACCTGGAACATCACACCATCGTCAACCCCTTCCCCGGCATCGTGAAGCTGGAAGCGGCGTTGGGCCACCGCATCGGCGCGCGCATCGGTTCCAATGAAAGCATGGCCAAACCGGCCTCTCCGCTAACGTCGGAGTTCGGCGAGATGATGACGGAACTGGCCCGGCTCTACCCTGACCCTTACGCGCACGGACTGCGTCAGCGCGCGGCGGCCCACAACCGCGTGGACGCGAGCCAGGTACTGTTCGACACCGGCGCCGACAGCCTGATCCTGTTGGCCTTGCGTCTGGCCTGTAATGTCGGCGACGCGGTGGTATGCACCGCCGGCACCTATCCCACCTTCCGTTATTTCGCCGAAGGCGTGGGCGCGCGCATTCTGGAAGTGCCCTACCAGCAACAAGGCGACCGGCTGCAGGCCGATCTGCCGCGGCTGGCGGAAGTGGCGCGCGCCGAGCGTGCCGCCGTGCTCTATCTCGCCAACCCGGATAATCCCAGCGGCCACTACTGGAGCGCGGACGACATCCTGGCGCTGCGCGAAACCCTGCCTTCGTCCACGCTGTTGATCCTGGACGAGGCCTATGTCGATTTCTGCGTGGACGCGCAGGACGCGCCGCCGCAGGGCGCGCTGCCCAACACGCTGCGTTTGCGCACGCTGTCCAAGGCCTATGCGCTGGCCGGTCTGCGGGTGGGCTACGCCATAGGTCCGCAACACATCGTCGCCAAAGCGGACCAGATTCGGCCGCAATTCGCGCTGTCCAGCTTCGCCCAACTGGCGGCGCAAATCGTGCTGGACGATCCCGACTATTCCCGTCAGCTAATCGCCGCCACCATCCATCTGCGCGACAAACTATCCGACGCCTTGCGCGCGCGCGACCTCGTGGTGATGCCCTCGCACACCAACTTCGTCTGCATCGCCTATCGCGACGCCGCCAGCAGCGAGGCCATCCATCGCCAGCTGCTGTCCGACGGCATCGCCGTGTACCGACCGCCGCACCCGGCGGTACGCCACTTGCTGCGCGTCACCGCGCAACCGCAGGCGCTGTCGGCCAAAGTGATGGCGGCGCTGGCGGAAGGTTAAGAAGCGGTTCAAAGCCCGCTGCGCGTCAGCGGAATGGATAGATGGGTTGAAACCCGCTTTGAAACGCTCATGTATCACGCGTACATTCTGCCTTCTCAGCGGGTTTCGCCTTGTCTTGCTCTCAAGACTTTGAACAGGCTCTCCCGCCCATAAAAAAGCCCTGGACCGACAAGCGGCCCAGGGCTTGATCTTTCCCCATCCTTCTCACTCCGAAGTACTGGGATTCCAATACGCCTGACTGATGAAAGGCTGGGCCACCAGCTTGGCGGCGATCTCCTCCAGCTCCTCCCACTCCACCGAGGTGGACAGCAAGGTGGCGGTCATCTCCACCTCGTCGTCGCCGAAGGGCTCCACGTCCAGATCCCCCACCGGATACTTGGACTCCTCAAGCAGGTCGCTGAGCAAGGCCATTGCGTGTTTCTGGCCGGAACGGCTGGAGATCACGCACAACTGGTAAGTGACTTCGCTGGTTTCGTCGTCGATAGGCTTGCGGTTGATCGAGTTCACCACCGGACGCAGCAAGGTGTTGCTGGCCAACACGAACAGCGTGATCAGAAAAGCCTGGGGAATCTGACCCGCGCCGGCGCTGGCGCCGACTGCCGCCGAGCCCCACAAGGTCGCCGCGGTGTTCAAACCGCGCACGTTCAAGCCCTCTTTCATGATGGTGCCTGCGCCGAGAAAACCAACGCCGGACACCACGTAGGACGCCACTCGCGCCGCGCCGCCGGTGCCGTCCAGCTGCAGCGCCATGTCGACGAAGGCCGCCGCGCCTACCGCCACCAGAGTATTGGTGCGCAGGCCAGCGGTGCGCTGACGGAACTGACGCTCGTAGCCTATGGCCGAGCCCAGAATGAAAGCCGTCAACAGGCTGAGCAAGGTTTGCAGCAGACCAGACCCGTTGAAGCCCAGAAACTGCAGTAAGGTTTCCACTTGTTATTCCTCCTGCGGTCGATTGAAAAAACAGCCGTCCCGGCGCGCCGGGAAACAGTCTGGCAGTTTGCCACATCCACGTGACCGGGTCGTGTCCGGCCTAGCGGTTTTTACTCGCCCGGCCACCTGCAAAGTTGCCCAAGCCCAAAAAAATCGCAGACGCGGCGCGCCTGCTGACAACACGCTGTCAGCAGGGAGGCCGCACACTGCCCTCCATGGCCGCGACGCCGCCTCCGCCCCGTTGAACGCGAGGCAGCAACGCTCGCGGCCGGATCGCTCAAAACCCCTTTAAGGAGTGTGCCATGTCCCCTGTATTACACTGGTTTGAAATTCCCGTGCTCCAGTTCGAACGCGCCGTCGCCTTCTATCAGCAGGCATTGCAGCTAGAACTGCACGAGGAAAGCTTCGACAACGCCCGCATGGCGCTGTTTCCCAAAACCGGCGACAGTTGCGGCGGCGCGCTGCTGAGCTGCCCGCAAGCCCGCCCCCACGTAGACGGCGTGCGCGTCTATCTGGATGGCGGCGCCGATCTGGACGCCACGCTGGAACGGGTCAAAACCGCCGGCGGCATCGTGGTGCAGCCCAAGACCCGCTTGCCGGAAGCCTGGGGGCACATCGCACTGTTTTCCGATCTGGAAGGCAATCTGATCGGCCTGCACAGCGCCGCATGAGCCGTCGCTACTGGATAGGCGTGGCCAGCCGCGACCATGTGCGGCGCGGGCTGGCCGGCAGCTTCGCCCAGCTCTGCCATGGCAAGGCCGCGCCGCTCAAGCGGATGGCGGCCGGCGACGGCCTGATCTATTACTCGCCGGTGCTCAGCCTGGAAGGGCGCGAGCCCTGTCAGCGTTTCACCGCCATCGGCCAGGCGATGGACGACCGAGTCTACCCGTTCCGGGTCAGCGCCGATTTCGAGCCCTACCGGCGGAACATCGCGTTCTGGCCGGCAGAGGACGCCGAAATCCGGCCGCTGCTCGGCCAATTGATCTTCATTGCGGATCCGGCGCGCTGGGGCTACGCCTTTCGCTTCGGCCACCTGGAAATCAGCCGCGCCGATTTCCTGTTGATCGCGCGCGCGATGCGGGCGACACTGCCGCCATCCATGCTGCGGGAACCCGACTAATATGCGCCGAGCCGACCGACTGGTTCAAATCCTCTTGCTGCTGCGCGGCCGCCGCCGCACCACTGCCCGGCAGTTGGCCGAATGGCTGGAAGTGACGCCGCGCACTGTCTACCGCGATATGGCGGATCTGATGGCCAGCGGCGCGCCGCTCAACGGCGAAGCCGGCGAGGGCTATTGGCTGGAAGCCGGCTTCACGCCGCCGGCGGTGGCGTTTTCCGCGCGCGAACTGGCGGCGCTGGAAGTGGGCGCGCGCATGCTGGCGGCCTGGGCGGACCGGGACACCGCCGCCGCGGCGCAATCGGCGCTGGGCCGCATCCACGCGGTGCTGGGGTCCTCCGGCCTGCCGCCGGAGCCGCTGTACGCGCCCACGGCGGGCAATTACCCGCGCGAGCGGCTGGCGCCGCTGCGCGACGCCATCGTCTCCCGCCAAGCGCTTTGGGTGGATTACCGCGACGAAAGCGGCCGCGATAGCCAACGCGCGCTGTTGCCGCTGGCTCTGTTTTTCTGGGGCGACCGCTGGCTGCTGGCCGCCTGGTGCGGCCTGCGCCTGGACTACCGCAGCTTCCGCGTGGACCGGCTGCAAAGCTGGCGCGACACCAACCTGAGCTGCCCGCCCGACGTCAGCCTGGCCGGCTATCTGGGCCATGTCGACAGCGACGGCCGGGCGTTGGCTTGGCTGGAGCGACACCAGCGCCAGCCCTGGCACCAAGAATAAGCGATGCCTGGCTGGCGTCGCTGCCCGTTCAAGGCAGCAGGATAATAGAACCGCTGGTCTTGCGCCCTTCCAGATCGCGGTGCGCCTGCGCCGCCTCCGCCAAGGGATAACGATGCGATGGCGCCACCTTGACCCTGCCGTCCGCCACCCGATCAAACAAGGCTTGGGCCGAGGCCTCCAGCTCCGCGCGGCTGGCGATGTAATCGGCCAGCTTGGGCCGGGTAAAGAACAGCGAGCCGCGACTGGTCAGCTCCAAAGGCGCGAACGGCGGCACCGCGCCGGACGCATTGCCAAAACTGACCAACATGCCGCGCGGACTCAGGCAAGCCAGCGATATCTGGAAAGTATCCTTGCCGACCGAGTCATAGACCACCGGCACGCCCTGTCCGCCGGTGATCTCGCTGACTCGCGCCACCACGTCTTCGCGGCTGTAATTGATCACATGCTGGCAGCCCAGGCCGCGCACGATGTCGGCCTTGGCGTCGGAACCAACAGTGCCTATCACCGTCGCGCCCAGCGCCGTCAGCCACTGCACCGCGATCTGTCCCACTCCGCCGGCGGCCGCGTGCCACAAGACGGTTTGGCCCGGCCTCACCGGGTAGGTGCGTTGCACCAGATACTCCACAGTCATGCCCTGCAACATCATGCAGGCGGCGGATTCGTCGCTGATGCCGTCTGGAATCTTCACCAGCACCGCCGCCGGCAGCAAGCGCTCGGTGCTATAAGCGCCCAGCGGGCCTCCGGCGTAAGCGACGCGGTCTCCCACCGCCAGACCGGACACCCCCGGCCCCAACGCTTCCACCACCCCGGCCGCCTCCTGGCCCAGGCCGGACGGCAGCGGCAACGGATACAGACCGCTGCGCTGATAGGTATCGATGAAGTTGACGCCGATGGCGGTATGACGCACCCGCGCCTGACCCGGTCCCGGAGCGGTCAGCTCCTGGCTTTGCAGACCGAGCACTTCCGGCCCGCCGGTGTGGGAGAAAACGATGGCTTGAGTCATGGCGGCCTCCTAGGCGCAAAAAATCCAGTGTGCGACGGCGGAGCCGTCCCAGGCAAGCCGCTGTCGCAGAACAGGCTGTTTCTACATCAAACCAAGCATTGTCCGCGCCCCCAAGCCAGCACTTCCGGCAGGATGCGCGGCCAGGCTTCAAGTCTATGGTCATCGCCGTTGAACACTGTCTGGCGGCAGTCCAGATACAGCGCCGCCGCTTCGCGCCAATCCAGCACCTCGTCGCAACTGCCCAACAGCAGCCAGTAACGGCGCGCGGACGGCTGGGGCACGCGCAGCCCCAGCAAGGCGTGCATATCAGCGTCGCTCAAGGTGTAGACCACGCCGGTGTAGGGGTTGGTCTGCTCGCCGATGAAACGCGCCAAATCGTCGTAAGGCCGCACCGCCGGATTGATCAGCACCGCCGGGCGTTGATGGCGCTCGGCCAAAAAGGTAGCGTAATAACCGCCGAGCGAGCTGCCGATCAGCAAGGTGTCGGCCGGCAAGGACGCCACCAGAGCGGACGCCTGCTCGATCGCCTCGGCCGGATGGGGGGACAGCTGCGGACAATGCAAGGTCGCATCGAACGCGTTCTGTTGCAAATAAGCGGCGGTTTCGTTCGCCTTCAGCGATTGAGGACCGGAATTGAAGCCGTGCAGGTAGACAATATGCATGCGGATGGGAACAAACAGTCAATAAAGCGTTCATTCTAAATGGCCATCGTCCCAAGAAAAACCCTGGCAGCCGCGGCTGGCAACCGTCCTTTCGACGGGCTTGCCAATACATTCGCATGAATGATACAAAAACGCGGAAAAAATAATAAAACCGACGATTTATGCCACTTAAGCGCGGTTTACAAAGATAACAGGAGAACATAAATGCTTGCCACCTTGCCGGACAACGCCCTCGTCGCCGACGCCACCACCACCAAACCCTACTCCGTAGCCAGCCTGATCATGGCGTGCGGCTTTCTGCACCACAGCGCGCAGGCTTTTCTAGACGACGTGCGCGCGGACCAGGCGCTGATCCGTTCCGGCTTCTGTCCGCGCCACCATGTCCACGTTGACCGCGACGGCCAGGCCACGGTGGACGGCTTCGTCCATGAACAGGTGGGCTTGCTGCTTCAGCACAATGCCTCCCTGCATTTCGCCTTGCATGAAATGCTGATGCAGTTCGGCCCGGATGCCTGCAACGACACTCTGGCCGGCATCATCGTGCGCGGCCTGCGCGGCGTTCAGGATTGGCAGGCCGCCTGCCAGTGCCTGGCGGCGATGCGCCGCGGCCCGGCCCGAGCCTGAGCAGGTTTCAAGCCGTCATGCCGGCGGCTTGGCCCGCTTGGCCAGGTCCAAGGCCTTGAGCCTGGCGCCGACATCGCCCTGCGCGGCCGCCTTGGCGTACCAGCGGATCGCCGCCGGCAAGTCCCGCTCCACCCCGTCACCATGCTCGTACATGCTGGCGATCAGATACTGCGCGCCCACGTCGCCCTGCCGGGCGGCCTTCTCGTACCAATACGCCGCCAGCCGGTAATCCTTGGCCGCGCCGCGACCGAGGAAGTACTGAGTGCCCAGATCCAACTCTGCCGGCAGATAGCCTTGATCTGCGGCCAACCGGAACCAACGCGTCGCCTCGGCTTGCGACTTGGCCACCTGCTGGCCGTTTTCGTACAACACTCCCAAAGCGTGCTGCGCCTGCGGCAGACCCGCGTCGGCTGCGCGACGCAACCAGCGCTCTCCCTGCATCCGGTCAGGCGCGCCGCCCTCTCCTCGCCAATGCATCATCGCCAGATCGAAAGCAGCCACCCGGTCGCCCGCCTGGGCCGCCTGCTCGAACTGCCTTCGCGCGGCGGCGTAGTCCCCATGCTGATAACTGGCCCAGCCGGCCACCTCCGTAGCCAGCGACGCCAAGGCCCACATCGCCAATATCCCGCCTACCCACACTTTCATCGCCGCTCTCCCCACCAGCCTGTCCTGAGAGCCTGTTCAAAGTCTCGCGGGCAAGAGCGAGACAAGGCGAAAATGGCTGAGAAAGCGGAATGTACATGGGGTACATGAGCATTTCGAAGCCGGTTTCAACGCGGTAGCGCCGATGCGTAGCAGACGATGAACAGGTTATGAGAGCTTAGTCGGCGGCGGCGGGGAAATCTGTCGGCGCCCGTTCCCACGGCGGCGGCTCGCCGCCCAGCCGTCTATCGATGAACTCCAGAAAAGCGCTCACCTTGGCCGGCACGTGCTTGCGCTCGGGAAACACCGCGTACACCGCGTGCAGCGGCAGAGGGTAGCGCTCCAGCAAGGGCAGCAGCCGCCCGGCGGCCAAATCCGCCCCCACAATGAAGGTGGGCATTTGAGCAATACCGGCGCCGGCCAAGAGCGCGTCGCGCAGGGCCTCGCTGTTGTTGACCAGATAATTGCCGCGCGGCTCCACCGCCACCGGGCCGTCAGGACCTTGCAACGTCCACGCCGCGCCGCCGCGGTAATAGGCATAGCGCAGGCAGTTGTGCCCGGCCAGCTGCGCCGGCGTTTCCGGCCGGCCATGGCGCGCCAGGTAGGCGGGGGCGGCGCAGATCACGCTGCGACAAGGAGCGATACGGCGGGCGATCAAGCTGGACTCCGGCAAATGGCCGATGCGGATCGCCAGGTCGAAGCCGCCTTCCACCAAATCCACCATCCTGTCGTCCATCTGCATGTCCAGCTGCACCCCCGGGTAAGCGGCCAGGAACTCCGGCGCCAGCGGCGACAAATGCAGCCGGCCGAACACCATGGGCACGCTGATGCGCAGCAACCCTCGCGGCTGGCTCTGCAAACGAGCAATGGCGTCTTCGCCCTCGCGCGCCAGAACCAACGCCTGGCGCGCGTAAGCATGGTATTGCGCGCCGGCCTCGGTCAGATGCAAGCGCCGGGTAGTACGCTGCAACAGTCGGACACCCAGCCTCGCCTCCAGCAAGGAAACGCGTTTGCTGACCGCGGATTTGCTCAAGCCTAGTTTGCGGCCGGCGGCGGCAAAGCTCCCGCATTCGATCACCGCGACAAACAAGGGCAGCGCGGCAAAACGTTCGCTCTCGTCCGTATTGTCCACTTTTACTCCACTATCCGTTTCCAACAAGCCGGATTATCGCCTAAAGCGCCACGATATATAGTGTCCGTAATGCCTCATACGGAACAAAGCCATGGACGCAAAACAACTGGACAGCCCGCTGGCGCTCGCCGCCGGCGCGATGCTCGCCTGGATGATTCATTGCAATAGTTTGCTGGCCGCGCACAGCGGCCCGCTGCAAGCCTCGTGGCTGGCGCACGGCCTGGGCGCGCTGACCGCGTTGGTGCTATGGCGCGCGACGACGCGATCGAATCCTGCGCCGGCCTCCTGCCGCCCGCCGCCTCGCTGGGCCTATCTGGGCGGCCTGCCCGGCGCGCTGACGGTGGCGCTGGCCGCTGTCGCGGTCAATAGCCCATTGGCGCTGGCCGGCACCCTGGCCTTGGCCATCGCCGGCCAATTGCTGTTCAGCCTGCTGTGCGAACGCTGCGGCTTTCTCGTCGCGCGGCGCGCGTTGACCCGCCACGACGCGCACGCCGCCTTGCTAGTGCTGAGCGGTTGCGCCGTCCTGATCTCCGCCATCTGAAGGAGGCGACATGACCGCTTACATCCTGCTGGCCCTGCTCAACGGCGTTTGCATCGGCGCCAGCCGCGCCGTCAACGGCCGCATGGCCCAAGAACGCGGCGCTTTCGCCGCCTCCTGGTGGAACCATCTGATAGGCTTCCTGCTGCTTAGCGCGCTGCTGCCGATCCTAAGCGGCGCGCCCGTCGGCGGCCTGGCCAACGCGCCGGCCAGCGCCTATCTGGGCGGGGCGCTAGGCGCGCTGTTCGTCGCCGTCAACAGCCACGTGCTGACGCGGCTGGGCATGATGAAAACCACCTTGCTGGTGATAACCGGTCAAATGCTGACCGGCATCTTGCTAGACCGCCTGACCGGCCTTGAGCGCCCGGCGCTGACCCAGTTGCTGGGCGCTGCGCTGCTTCTGGCCGGGTTGTGGCTAGCCAGACGTCCACGCACCGGCGCGCGCGCCTGAACCGACGCCGAGAATCGCCGCGCAATGCTTGCTATGCTGAAAGTCCACCCCGCGCGGCTAAAAAACCATGGTTCCACCCCAAGACCCTCATCCCGAACGCCAGCTGTACCGCGACGCGGACGGCCGCTATTGCGCGCGGCTGGGCGGCTATCAATTCAGCAGCGTGTTCCAGCCTCTGTTCTACCGCAGCGGCGGCGTGTTCGGCTATGAAGCGCTGCTGCGCGTGCGCACGCAAGACGGCCAGACGCCGCCCCCCGACGCCTTTTTGTCCGGGTTGCCGCCGGAATTGGCGCTGGAAGCCGACCAACTGGCCCGGCTGATCCACATCCGCAACTTCGCACAAAGCGGCCAGTCCGGCTGTCTGAGCCTGAACCTGTTGGCCCAGACAGCGGTGGTGGACAACCACGGCCGCAGTCACCTTCCCCTGCTGCAAGGTCTGCTGGACTCCTTGGAACTGGACAGTGCTGGCGTGATTTTCGAGCTGCCGGAATACGAGGTGGAGCACCACGGCCAACCATTGATCAACAGCCTGCGCCTGACCGCAGAGGCAGGCTTCGGCCTGTCGGTGGACGACTTTGGCGCAGTGGCCGCGCGTCACGGCAAGGTCAAATTGCTGTGCCCGGACCTGATCAAGATCGACCGCAGCCTGCTGCTGGACTATATGTCCGGCGAACGCCACCGGCTGCCGGTGCTGCTGGAACTGGGCTGGCAGATAGGCTGCCGCATGGCGGTGGAAGGCATTGAGAGCCGGGAACAACATCTGGCCATGCAGGAGCTGGGCGTAGAGCTCTACCAGGGCTTCTATCTGGGCAAACCGGCCGAGTTGCCGGTGACCTGCCAGCTGTGACCGGCGCGGTCCAGCCCCAGGCTGGCCAACGCCAAAGCGGCCAGAGCCGCGCCCAGCCAAACCGGCGCGCGCAGGCTCCAGCCGGCGTCCAGCAGCGCGCCGCCGCCCCAGGATCCCAACATCAAGCCCAGGTTGACCACCGACATGTGCAAGCTGTTCACCATAGGTCCGCTGCCGCCGGCGCGCACTACCCGCGCCACCATCGCCGGATTCATCGGCAAACCAGCCTGGCCCAACAGCAGTACGCAAGCCGCTGCGGCAGCCCGCCATTGCGCCAACAACGCCAGCGCCACCAAAGCCGCCAACAACGTCAGCAAACCAACGCGCAGCACCCAGCGGGTATGACGATCCGCCCACCTGCCGCTGCATAAATTGCCCGCCACTGTCGCCAGCCCATAACCGGCGAACAGCCACGGCAACGTCGTGGCGTCGAAGCCGCTGATCTGGGTAAACAAGGGCGCCAGGTAGGTGAAGGCGGCGAATACCGCGCCTATGATCAGACCGCTGCTCAGATAAGCCGCCCACAAACTGCCACGCGCCAGCCGTCGGCCTTCTTCGCCCAGGCTCAGGGCGCGCGGCGCGGAGCCGGACGGCGTCAGCGCGGCAATGCCCGCCGCGGCCAGCACCACCATCATCGCCACGAACCAAAAGCTCAAGCGCCAGCCCCAGTGCTGATCTACCCAGGCAGCCAGCGGCAAGCCGGCCACCGAAGCCAGCATCAAGCCGTTGAGCACCAGCGCGGCGGCGCGCGCCACCCGATGTTCGCCCACCAACTCCGCCGCCAAGGCCAGCGCCACGCCGAAAAAGGCCGATTGCGCCACGCCGCAGATCAGCCGCGACCACAGCATTTGTTGGTAATCTCCGGCCAACGCCCCCAAAACCTGGCCAGCCAGGAACAAGAGCAACAGACCAATGAGGCTGTGCTTGCGCCGCGCCGCGCGCAGCAGCCAAGTCAGCACCGGCCCGCCCAGCACGACACTGGCGGCGAAGGCCGACACCAGATTGCCCACCGCCGGCAAGCCGACGCCCAAGGCCACCGCCAGCGACGGCATCATCCCCGCCACCATGAACTCCGACGTCGCCATCGCAAAAATGCATAAACCCAGCAGATACACCGTTGCCGGCATCGCCGCCTCGCCGTTTTTGCCCGCCATTCCTCTTCTCCCGTATCGCCATTGAATAAAGGCTTATGCTAGATTTCTTGGCGAAACGGAAAAATAGTCTTTAATTCCTTAGATAACGGAAAAATTTTCTGTAATAGCGAGGTTTGCATGGAGAAAATGAGCGGCATCGAGCTGTTTGCCCACATCGCGCAGCAAGGTAGCCTGGTGGCAGCCGGACGGCAATTGGGCATTTCCGCCTCAGCCGCCGGCAAGGGGCTGGCGCGGCTGGAGGCACGATTGGGTGCCCGCCTGGTTCAGCGAAGCACGCGGCGGCTGACCCTGACCACGGCCGGGGAACAATACTTGCAACGATGCCTGCGCATTCTGGATGAAGTGGAAGCCGCCGAACGCGAGCTGCAACAGGGTCAGGCCGCTCCCCGCGGCCGGCTGAAAGTCGGTCTGCCGCACGAATGCGGGGTGCTGGCCCCGCATCTGGCAAGCTTCATGCAAAGCTACCCGGAAATTGAGCTGGATCTGGACTATAACGACCGCCTGGTGGATGTGATAGGCGAAGGCTTCGATGTAGTGATCCGCGGCGGCGAGCCCGGCGATTCACGCTTGAGCGCTCGCCGGCTGGGCGCTTATCGCATGCGGCTGGTGGCCGCGCCGGCCTACTTCGCCCGCTGCGGCGAGCCTGCGTCGCCGGCAGATCTGGCGCGACACCGCTGCCTGCATTATCGCTACCCTCGCAGCGGCAAGCTGGCGCCGTGGCCGCTGAGCGGCGTCGATGCCCAGACTTTGCCGGTCAACGCCTGCGGCAACACAGGCGACGCGCTGATCCAGTTGGCCGAACAAGGCGCCGGCATCGCCTGCTTGCCGGACTTCACCGTGCGCCGCCAACTGGCGGAAGGACGGTTGCAAGCGCTGCCGGAAGCCTGGGCGGAACGCCGCGGCACCCTCTACCTGCTATGGCCCAGCGCACCCTATTTGCCTCCGCGGCTGCGCGCCTTCATCGACTTCTTTGCCGAGCGCGGCTTCCCCGGGGGCTGAGAGCGTGTTCAAAGTCTCGCGAGCAAGGGCGGGACAAGGCGAAAACGAGCGAAAAAGCGGAGTGTACGAAGGGTACATGAGCATTTTGAGCTTGTACTCACCGTGCAGCGCTTCACAAAGCGCAGCAGACTTTGAACAAGCTCTGAGAGGCTCATGGCGCCGACACCAGCCGGTCCGCCATTGCCTTGATCGCCCTCATCTGCACCCCGCTCTTCCAGGCGAAATTCACGCCGGTGTAGCCAAACCAGTCCCAGCAGCCGTTCGGGTTGCCGGGCGGCATCGCCGTGGTTTGGGGGTACAGCACGATGATGCGGTTGTTGTCCGCCCACTCGTTGTAGCCGGCATGAGCATAATAGGCGTCGCCGACGGCGCCGGCGTACTGCCGGCAACCGTGCAGCGCCACATGCACCTTGCAGGCCTCGCCCTCGGCGCAGACGCGCGGCACATAGAAATAGCCCTCGTCCGCCAAGCTGCTGCCTGGCGGCGCGTACGGCTTCTGGTCGAAAACCGTCACTTGGCTGCTCAATTGGGCAGCGCGCGGCTGCAAGGGGCCGTAAATCTGCTTTAGGATCGCGCCCGCCTGATCGTAGCCTTCGCCCTTCCAGTCGCAATGGTTGACATAAGGCGACTTGGTTTCGCCGCAGTCATTGCCGTAAGTGGGCGTAATCTGGGCATGGCCGGCCGGCAGGCCGCGCGGATATTCAATGCGCGCCGCCGGCACCCCCAGCTTGCGGAAATAGCTCTCAGCGCTGTCCACCACCGCCGTCTTCACGGTGTTGTCCTGACTGCCGCTGAACAGATAGACGCGACGCTTGGCCAAATTGGACAAGGGATCGATCTGCCCGCTCAGCGCGAACTGCTGGGTCGCCAATACCAGGCCGCCCACCGCCGGCGGCGGTCCGCTCATGCAGGCCGGCGCGCCCGCCAGCGTGCCCTTGGAACAATAATAGGGCCCGCCCGCCACCACGCCGACGCCGCGCACCGAGGCGGAAAACGCCACCTGGTACTGCACCGCCATGAAGGCCCCGGACGACAGGCCGGATACCGACGACTGCCGAGCGTCGCCGCGATACGCCGGCAGTGGCTCCGCCGCCGCAACCATCTGCGCCAACGTCAACGCCAGCGCCCCTCCCCACCACCAGCCCAGTTTCAACATAAGTCCCCCTTTCGCGCGAAGCCCGCGCTCCGCCTGGATTATGGCGCTGCCCGCCGGCAAAAATCACCCCAATGTCATGTTTAGTCGGCAAATCGGTCAGTCTTTTTCCTGCCCCCAAGTCCTTTTACGGCCACCGGCGCTGTCCCGTGCCGCCGCTATTCCGTACTATTCCTGTTTTATCAATGACAAGAAGAACGGCATGCTACCGCTTCCCGCGCCCTCCATCGCCGGCCTGCGCACCTCGCTGCTAATCGGCCTGACGCTAATGCTCGTCGCCTGCAAAGCCGAGCCGCCGCCACCCGCCACGAGACTTGACACGGCCAGTTCACCGACCGCCGCCGGCCAGGTGCGCCGCTTGAGCGCCTTGCCGGCCGGCGTCGAACTGCGTGGCAAGCTAAGCGCCGCCTACGGCTGGACGGACAACGTCGGCGAAAACCTGTTGGTGCTGGCGGAGCAACAGGAAGCCCGCGGCGCCGACGGCACCCAAAACGCGACGCTCTACGCCGCGCAATATGTGCTGGGCCAAGACAGGCCGCGAAGGCTGTGGATGCTCAGCGACGGAGTAACGCGTTGCGAGTTCGACGCCAGCGCGGCCTTCGATCTAGACGCCATCGGCTTTCCGGACCTCAACCGCGACGGCGCCTTGGAAACCATTGTCGGCTATCGCAGCGCCTGCGCCAGCGACGTCAGCCCCAATGACTACAAGCTGATCCTTCATGTGGGCAAAACCAAGTACGGACTGCGCGGTCTGGACCGCCAAGGCGTGCGCTGGCTGGACCCGGACAGCGGCCACTTGACCGGCCTTCCGCTACCCGACGACTGCAGCCCGCAGGGCCAACGGGCGCTGCAAGCCAAAGGTTGGGAAAAAGACTTCGAACCGCCCTACTTGCCCGGCTGCTACACCGACGAGAACGACTTCACCGCAGCGCCGCCGGCCTTTGCCCGTCACATGCGCCAACAGTGGTTCACACTCATGCGCCAACAGGAAGAAAGCTGGCTCAAACAACAACATGAATGAGCTCAAGGCAGGCTCTGGTGCCGCTGACCATTCGATATACATATTGATAATTCTTGCTGAAATAAAATCGGAGCCATCACACACGCGTATCCTAAGGATTTCCATGGCCTCCGATTTTTCCCTCCCACGGCGCGGCGTCCTTCGCTTATGGCTGAGCCCTGCCCTTGAGCGCCTGCGCCGCGCCTAAGCAAAATACCGACGCCTCCGTCGCACCCACAGACTAGCAATCTGCCCACTTTGCGCACACCCAAGGGTCGTTAACACGTGTGGCCAGCAGAGGCTGCATCATGCTGTTCAAGGCCGACGCGCCCATGATGACCAAAGTGTTGGCTAATCCCCTCCTGGCCAACAACGCCGCTGTACGCGACAAACAGACCTACGCCGCCGGTTTCGACACCTTCCGCCTGGGCTACTTCAGCTCACGCCATCTGCCGGCTCGGCTGGCACAGCAACACCCAACACAACGCTAAGCCGCGCGGGGGGCGCTGGGCGCCAACCCGCAATCCCCTCCCCTATCACCGCTGCCTCCCGACGCCCGCGTCCCTGCATTCTCTTGACTCTCACTATGGCCCCCGGTGTCAGCACGCACTCGCACGACCAGTAATTTATTGCAGTAAATAATAAATGTTATTCATTTTAAAATTTACAATCATGGCAATCGATGCCTTTGTTTTGATAGTTTTGTAAATTTCCATACCCGCCAAAAACCAGGCAAATCCACCTCACGCCACCCCGGTCCGGAACGCAAAAAACCCCAGGGGCGCCACCACGCCATCCTGGGGTTGAATTAAGAACCGCTAACAAAACCTCGCAGAAAAACTGCGCCAAGGCACGCCGACGCGCAGCAAATCGTAAAGAGGTTCCAAGTCGCAGAGCGAACGACTCAATTAAGACTCAGGCCAGTACCCAATTTTCGAGACGCCGCGCTTCTATCCACACTCCCGCCTCCCACTCCCCAAATCATGACAAAAGCAAGTATTGACTGGCCTCACTCAACGGCGTTTGCCATGTTTATTCCGACAATTCGCGTTTCAACCAGCCTGATTAATGACGGCTTCAATGCGGTAGCCATCCGGGTCCACAACGAAGGCCGCGAAATAATGACTCCCATAATGGGGCCGTAAGCCCGGCGCGCCGTTGCAGCGTCCGCCGTGCAGAAGGGCCGCCGCATGAAACGCGCGGACCTGCTCGGGTGTGCCGGCGGCAAAAGCCAGATGAAATCCATCTCCGGGGAGCACGAGCTCCGGCACCCATTTGAGAGACAACTTGTCACCCCCACCTGCTTTGCCGTATCCCACGGCCGTGTCGTGCTCAAACACCCGGACGTAGCCCAGAGGGGCTAGTGCCGCATCGTAAAAAGCGCCGGAGCGACCCAAATCGTGAACGCCGAAAGAGATGTGGTGGAGCATGTTTTTTTCCAATCGATGAAGTTCATATCAATGGCGAGGCAAGCTACCCAGATCGGCCATACCGCGCGTCATGCGGATTGTCATGCCTCTCCATACGGCTCAAAGCCCCACCCACGGCCAAAGCAAAGGCCGCCCGAAGGCGGCCTGTTCTCATGCGGCAGGGTATAACGTCAAGACCACCCCAGCCCGGCCAATTCCTCCGCGCTCAGATGCCGCCATTCGCCCTGCGGCAGTTCACCCAGCTCAACGCTGCCCAAGCTGATGCGATGCAACTGTTCCACGCGGTTGCTGGCCGCCGCCACCATGCGTTTGACCTGGTGGTACTTGCCCTGAGTGATGGTCAGCAGGATCACGTGGCTGTCCAGCTGTTCAATGCTGTCGGCGGCAAACTCCTCTCCTTCATCATTCAGGTAGACCCCGCTTTGCAGCTTGGCGATGAACTCCTCGCTGGCCGCGTGCTTCAGCGTGACCTGGTAACACTTGGGAACCTGCTTCTTTGGAGAGCTGAGCGCATGCACAAACTGGCCGTCGTTGGTCAGCAAGATCAGACCGGTGGTGTCCACGTCCAGCCGGCCCACCGCAGTGATGCCCAGATTGCCGAACTGATACGGCAGCAGCCGGTAGATGCCGGGATTATGCTGCGGCTTGTGCGAGGTTTCGTAATTGGGCGGTTTGTGAAACAGCAGGTAGAGCGGGCCGCTCACCACGTCCCAGGGTTTGTCGTCCACCACCAATTGCCGGATCTCGGCCAATTCCACCTGCTGGCGGTAGTTGTCGACGATCTCGCCGTTGAGTTCGACCAGGCCGTACTCAATCAGCTGCTTGCATTCCTTGCGGCCGCCAAAGCCTTGTTGTTGCAGTAGTCGGTAAAGTTCCATCACCGGATGGTAGCACACCGCCCCTGGCGCGCCCTCCGCCGTCAGGACACCAGCGGTTGCGCCGGGTCCGCCACGCACACCCGGTCGCGCCCCTCTTTCTTGGCCCGATACAAGGCCGCGTCGGCGGCAGACACCACGCTGTCGGCATCCGTGCCGTGCAATGGACACAGGGCCAACCCCACCGACAAGGTGACGCGGATGTCGTGGCCGCCGGCTGCGATGGGCAAGGCGCGCACATCGCGGCACAGCTGCTGCGCCTTGACGTGGGCATCGTCCAGCGACGCGCCGGGCAGCAAGATGAAAAACTCTTCGCCGCCGTAGCGGCAGACAATGTCGCCGCTACGGAAAGCGTCGCTCAGATGCGCCGCCAGCGTCGTCAACACCGCGTCCCCGCACTGATGGCCGTACTGATCGTTGATATGCTTGAAATGATCCGCATCGACCATCAACACCGCAACATCGCGATGCACCGCCAGCATATGGCTGAGGACGCGCGGCAAAATGTCGTCCAGATGGCGGCGGTTGAACAGGCCGGTCAGCGGATCGCGCAGCGTCTGCTCTCGCAAGCCTTGTTGCAGCAGTTCTATTTCGTTCAGATTCTGGCGCAGCGCCTGATTGGCTTGCAGCAAATCCTGCTCCAGCCGTTTGCGCTCGCTAATATCTTTGATGCCGTTGATCACGAACCAGCCGTCGTCGGCGCGAACCACGGAACAGGAAATCAGCGCCCAGAACTCCCGGCCGTCCGCGGCGCGCAACCGTACTTCCCGATCCCGCACGCAGCCGCCTACGCGCAGCAGCGAGGACACGCGCTCGCGCTCGGCCGGGTCCACGTAGAAGTCCTGCACCTTCAGCGGCTTTCCGGGCGCAAGGCGCTCGCGGAACAGCTCCTCGGCGCGGACATTGGCGTAAATCAGTTCGCCTCCTTGCAAACGGTTCATCGCCAACGGAAACGGCGCGGCGTCCGCCATCAGCCTCAAGCGCGCCTCGCTGTCCGCCAAATCCCGGGTTCTGGCGCGGACCTTGCCCTCCAGCTGGCGGTTGACAACTCGCAGCCTGGCCTCGGTGCGGCGCAGATCCACCGCCAACGCGCCAAACACCAGTAGGGTGGAGGTCTGGATCAGCATCAGCATGCTGAGGGTCAGCAAAGCCTGCTGCCCCCCGTGACCGAAAGCGCCGCGGCCAAACACCGCGCCAACCAAGGCCAGCAGCAAAATGCCCAGCGACAAACCATGCGCCAGCCGCAGCCGCTGACGGAACGCGAACCATAGCAAGGGCAGGCTGAAACAATAAGGCAGCGCGGCGTATCGCCCGGTGCTGTCGTCTATGCCCAACATGGCCAATCCGGCGGCCAGCAAGGTCATCCAGGCGATCAGACCATCCAGCGTGTTGAGGCCGGCCTGGCCTTCGCCGGCTCCCGCGCGTCTAAACAGCAGCAGACTAGGCGCCAGACTGAAAATACCGGCCAAGTCCCCCAGCCACCAGGCGATAAAGTGGCGACCCAGCGGCAATAAGGGCTGCGGCTGGCCATGCAGCAGAGCCACCGTGCCGCCCATGGCGGCGATGGCGGCGGCCAGCGCCGCGCCGGCGATGAAGGCCAACACATAAGACAGGCTGCGCAAGGGCAAGCGCCGGCCGCAGCGGTAGCGCACCAGCAAAGCGCCCAGCAAGCTGCCCACCGTGTTGGCGCCGGCAATCAACAAGGCGTCCGCCAGCGGCAGCTGGCGCGACGTCAGGCTGAACAGCAAGGAGCCCGCAGCCAGCCCCACGCCGTAGCGCTGCCCGCCGCGCAAGGCAACCGCCATGGCCAGGCCGGCCGGAAACCAGGCTGGCGTCAGCCAGGTTTCCGCGTCCATGAAACCCGCCATCAATAGCCGCGCCAAGCCCCAATAGGCCGCGGCGACGCCAAACTGACGCCACGCGGCCGCCAGGAAACCCGCGGCGGAACGCCTCCATCGCTGCATGCATGTCTCCACCTTCTCTGCGCGCAGCCGCGGCGGCTGGCGGACGCAGGAGGACTTCTGCCGATCACAAGCCGGCTGTGAGAACCTGTTTACGATCTGCTGCGCATCGTGAGACGCCCCATGGTGAGCGAAATGCTCATGTACCACGCATGCATCCCACTTTCACAGCCGTTTTCGCCTTAGCTCGCGAGACCGTCAACACATTCTGAGCGCGGCCGATGTTCCAGACCGCGCCCGGAATGGGACGCGAGACGGGAAACGCCGCTTTTTAGTCAATATAGATATTCCTATACGATTCCACCGTCATTTATTGGCTTGCCAATTGCGAGCGCGCGACAGCCGGCGCGCTATCTTGCTGATTCACATCGCGATTGAAGAAATGATACTTATCATCTAAAACGGAATCACCGCTTCGTCATTGCGTTGCGCCACCCCGTAGTCGAACAGGAAGGTCAACGATGCGCTACAGCTCAACTCACAAGACCGAAACCCGTCAACGGATCCTGACCATGGCCTCGCTGCGCTTTCGCGCTGAAGGCGTGGCCAATGTCGGCATCGCCAATCTGATGGCGGATCTGGGACTGACCCATGGCGGCTTTTACGCCCACTTCCACAGCAAGGACGACCTAGTGGCGCAATCCTGTCGCCAGGCATTGCTGGATATGAACGAGATTTGGCAGGCTCAATTGGAACAGGCGCCGCGCGGCGCCGGGCTGAAACGGCTTGCCAAGGATTATTTGAGCGCGGCGCACAGGGATTTTCCCGACTCCGGCTGCGCCGCCGCCGCGCTGGCCGGGGAGTTGGCTCGCCACGACAAAGCCACCCGCCAGGCGTTTTCCGAGGGCTTGCAGGCCTTGCTGCACACCTTGCGCCAAGCGCAACAATGCGACACGGCGGCCGGAGCGCGGCCGGCGCTGGCGCCCGAAGCCTGCCTGGCACTGATGGTGGGCGCCTTGCTGCTGTCTCGCGCCATCTCGGACGAAGCGCTCTCCGACCGGTTGCTGAAAAGCGCATCGGCTGCGTTGGCCTTGCAAGCCGGGGGTTAAAGTCTCGCGAGCCAGGGCGAGATCGTGAACAGACTCTAAGAAAGCGGAGCGCACACACGGTACATGAGCATTTCGAAGCGGTACTCACCGTGAGCCGTCTCACGACGCGCGGCAGCGCGTGAACAGGTTATTAGACGATGTCGAGGTGGTCTATGCCTTCCAGCGGGTCACGCGACTTGGAGCCCTCGCTGTAAAGCTTGATCTTCAGCCTCAGGTCGTTAATGGAGTCGGCGTTGCGCAGGGCGTCCTCGTAGCTGATCAGATCCGCTTCGTACAACTCGAACAAGGACTGATCGAAGGTTTGCATGCCGTTCTCGCGCGAGCGGCCCATCACTTCCTTCAGGCCGGCGATTTCGCCCTTGAAGATCATGTCGGACACCAGCGGGCTGTTGAGCAGAATTTCCACCGCCGCCACCCTGCCGCGGCCGCTTTTGATCGGCACCAGCCGCTGAGAGATGATGGAGCGCATATTCAGCGACAAATCCATCAACACCTGTTGATGGCGCTCTTCGGGGAAGAAGTTGAGAATGCGGTCCAGCGCCTGGTTGGCGTTGTTGGCATGCAGCGTGGCCAGGCACAAATGGCCGGTTTCGGCGAACTGCAACCCGTAACCCATGGTTTCGCGATCGCGAATCTCGCCCATCAGAATCACGTCCGGCGCCTGGCGCAAGGTGTTCTTCAAGGCGATGTCCCAATCATCGGTGTCCACGCCCACCTCGCGCTGGGTGATGATGGACTTCTTGTGCTGGTGCACGTATTCGATCGGATCTTCGATGGTGATGATGTGATCGTGGTTATGGCTGTTGCGCCAGTCCACCAGCGCGGCCAGCGAGGTGGATTTGCCTGAACCGGTGCCGCCGACGAAGATCACCAGGCCGCGCTTGATCAGCGCGATGTCGCGCAGCACCAGCGGCAGGTTGAGCTGGTCGAAGGTGGGGATTTCAGTGTTGATCTTGCGCAATACCATGCCGGCATGGCCCTGCTGCACATAGGCGCTAACGCGGAAACGCCCCAGACCCGGCGGGTTGATCGCAAAGTTCGCCTCCTTCTTGGATTCGAACTCCTCGGTCTGCCGGTCGTTCATCACCGCGCGCACCAGTTCCTTGGTGTGCTGGGCGGACAGAGGCTGCGGCGCCACCGGAGTGATCTTGCCGTCTATCTTCATCGCCGGCGGGAAATCGGCGGCGATGAAAACGTCGGAGGCGTTCTTGCCGGTGGCGTGCTTCAGCAGATCCAGTATGAACTTGGAAGCCTGGTCTTTTTCCATGATGAGGTCCCGCGGGTCGCCATTTAAGTGTAGAGCAGCGCCCGCTCAGAATTGATCCTTGTTGGCGGCCTTTTGCCTGGCGTCCGCCGGCGACACCATATTGCGCCGCACCAGCTCCTGCAGGCACTGGTCCAGCGTCTGCATCCCATGCTGCTGGCCGGTCTGGATCATGGAGTTGATTTGAGCAATCTTGTTCTCGCGGATCAGGTTGCGGATCGCCGGGGTGCCCAGCATGATTTCATGCGCCGCCACCCGCCCGCTGCCGTCCTTGGTTTTGAGCAGGGTCTGGGCGATCACCGCGCGCACCGACTCGGACAGCATGGAGCGCACCATCTCCTTTTCCCCGGCCGGGAACACGTCGACGATGCGGTCTATGGTCTTGGCCGCGGAACTGGTGTGCAGGGTGCCGAACACCAGGTGGCCGGTTTCCGCCGCGGTCAAAGCCAGGCGTATGGTTTCCAGATCGCGCAGTTCGCCCACCAGGATCACATCCGGGTCTTCCCGCAAGGCGGACTTCAAGGCATTGGCGAAGCTGTGTGTCTGCAAACCCAGTTCACGCTGGTTGATCAGGCACTTCTTGCTGTCGTGGACAAACTCGATCGGGTCCTCGACAGTCAGGATGTGGGAGAAGTGGTTGTCGTTGATGAAATCTATCATCGCCGCCAGCGTAGTGGATTTGCCGGAGCCGGTGGGGCCGGTCACCAGCACCAGCCCGCGCGGAAAGGCGGCGATTTCCTGGAAGATCTTGGGCGCGCCCAGCTGTTCCAGCGATAACACCTTGGACGGAATCACCCGAAACACCGCGCCCATGCCGCGGTTCTGTATGAATGAGTTGACGCGGAAACGGGCGATGCCGGGCAGATCGAAGGAAAAGTCGCACTCGAAGGTGTCTTCGAAGATTTTGCGCTGGTAATCGTTCATGATGTCGTACACCATGTCGTGCACGTCATGGTGGTCCATCGGCGGCAGGTTGATGCGACGGATGTCGCCGTTCACCCGGATCATCGGCGGCAGCCCGGCGGACAAGTGCAGGTCGGACGCCTTGTTCTTGACCGTAAAGGCCAAGAGCTCCGAAATTTCCATAATATAATCTCCACGATGACTGCGACGCCGCCATGGTTTCAGCCGCCAGGCGACCACTTAACATAAAGTACCGCCGCGCGCCGGCAACGCGTCCAAACAAGACGCCGGCCCACTTTCGGCATTTCCGGCTCTGGCGCTGATTGTAAGCTCAACTCAGCCATTTGGGATATCGCCGTCACCCCATATTATTAACGATGCGCGGCCATGCTGCTTTGTAGAAACCCCAACAAACCGCACCGCCGGCTGCACACAACTTCTCGACGCCATGACAGACTCCATCTCCCAACCCTTGCAGCAAGTCCGCCAGCGCCTGGCGGACGCGGAACACGCCGCCGGCCGGCCGGCGGGAACGGTGCGCCTGCTGGCCGTCAGCAAGACCTTTCCCGCAGCGGACATCGAGCAAGCCTATCTTGCCGGCCAGCGCGCCTTTGGTGAAAACTACGTACAGGAATTGCAGCAGAAGGCCGAGGCGCTGGCCGGTCTGGAGATTGAATGGCACTTCATCGGCCCGTTGCAATCCAATAAAACCCGCGCGGTGGCGGAATTGGCCCACTGGGCCCATTCGGTGGATCGGCTGAAAATTGCAGAACGGCTGTCCGCGCAGCGGCCAGACGCACTACCGCCTCTGAACGTGTGCATTCAGGTCAACGTGTCCGGCGAGGCGAGCAAAAGCGGCTGCGCGCCGGAACAGGCGCTGGAACTGGCGCGCGCGGTGGCGGCCTTGCCGCGCCTGACCCTGCGCGGTCTGATGTGCATCCCGGAGCCTACCGAGGACGCGGCGCGACTGGCGTCTCAGTTCGCCCTGTTGCGCCAATTGCGCGAACAACTGAACTCAGAAGGGCTGACGCTGGACACCTTGTCCATGGGCATGTCCGCCGACATGGCCGTCGCCATCGCTGAGGGCGCCACCATGGTGCGGGTGGGCACCGCCATTTTCGGCGCGCGCCATTATCATTGAATGACATCGGCTTGAAACAGCAGACGTTCAGACCGGTTTATTAAGGAAAGATCATGCGGATTACCTTCATCGGCGGCGGCAATATGGCCAACGCCATCATCGCCGGCCTGATCAAGCAGGCGGCGCATCGCATCCATGTGGTGGACCCGGACGCGGGCAAGGTGGAGCGGCTGCGTCAGGAATACGACGTCAGCGGCGGCGCGGCGCTGCCGGACGCCTTCGACATTGGCGACATCGTGGTTCTGGCGGTCAAACCGCAGCACCTTCGCGACCTGTGCCTGGAGCTGGAACCCAGACTCAACGGCGCGCTGGTCATCTCCATCGCCGCCGGCATCCGCCTGGACGCGCTGTGCCGCTGGCTTGGCAGCAAGCGCGTGGTGCGGGTAATGCCCAACACCCCGGCGATGATAGGCAAGGGCGTGTCCGGCCTGTTCGCATCGGTGGGCGTCAGCGAAGACGACCGCCAGGACGCCAACACCGTCATGCAGGCGGCGGGCATCACGCTCTGGCTGCAAAACGAGCAACGCATCGACGACATTACCGCTGTTTCGGGCAGCGGCCCGGCCTATGTGTTTTACTTCATCGAAAGCATGATAGAGGCGGCCCAACAGACCGGCTTCTCCGAAGCCGAGGCGCGCCGATTGGTGCTGGCCACCTTTGAAGGCGCGGTGGAGCTGGCCAAGCAAAGCCCGCTGCCGGTCAGCGCACTGCGCACCAATGTGATGTCCAAGGGCGGCACCACCGAGCGCGCCATCGCCCGCTTTGAGGCGGAAGGCGTCAAACAAGCCATCATCGCCGGCATGCTGGACTGCCGCGACCGCTCCATCGAAATGGGCCAACAACTCAGCCAGGACTAAGCCACATCATGTTCTTCGACACTTTGCGCTTTCTGATCCACACCCTTTCCGGCCTGTTCGTGCTGGTGCTGCTGCTGCGCTTCTACCTGCAAGTGGCGCGCGCGCCGTTCAAACATCCGCTGTGCCAGTTCGTGATGGCCGCCACCAACTTCGCGGTGCTGCCCATGCGCAAGCTGGTGCCGGCAATGCGCGGCTACGACAGCGCCACCATGCTGTTGGCCTGGCTGATTTCACTGCTGGCCAATGTGCTGGTCACCCTGCTGAGTTCAGTGCCGGAAGTCTTCACCTTTCCGCAGGTGTGGGTGGCCTTGTCTTTGCTGTCGCTGCTGGAAGTGTTCAAACAGTCGCTGACCCTATTGATGGGCAGCGTCATCGTGCAGGCCGTGCTCAGCTGGGTCAGCCCCTACAACCCGCTGATGCCGGTGCTGGATGCGCTGACCCGGCCCTTCCTGCGCCCGTTCCGCAAGGCCAATATCGGCGGCGTGGACCTGTCGCCGCTCGTGCTGTTCCTGATCATCCAGGTGATTTTGATGCTGCCGGTTCGCATGCTTGAAACAAGCTTCTTGACCCAACTCAAGGTAGTACTGTAGCAATTCAGGTTATTTGTCATATTTTTTCGCGGCCGTGCTTTACGGCCGTTCATCTGACAACCGATTTGCATCACCACACAGGAGACTTCCAATGAAAAAAGCCTTGCTCGCCGCCGCCCTGATGAGCGCTGTCGCCGCACCCGCCTTCGCCAATATGCAGCTGGCGCAAAAGTACAGCTGCACCGCCTGTCACGCGGTGGACAAGAAGATCGTCGGCCCGGCTTATAAGGACGTGGCCAAGAAATACGCCGGCCAGAAAGGCGCGGAAGCCATGCTGATGGCCAAGGTCAAGAACGGCGGCTCCGGCGTATGGGGCCCGGTGCCGATGACCCCGCATCCGAATATCCCGGACGCGGACCTGCGCGCGCTGGCCAAGTGGGTGTTGTCGCTGAAATAATTCATCCAGACATTGCAGATCCGGCACGCCGCGCGGCGCGCCGGCCCACGGAAAAAGGCGGCGGATTGCCGCCTTTGAACTGTCCGGGACATTTTATGTCCTAGCCTGTTGCGCCAATACCCTTTTAACGATGTCTCAGGCTTGTTACCGGAGTAAAACAACGCTATACCGATTGTCAGCAACAGGGAGTTAATATCACCTAAGCGCCTAAGACAGTTGCAGAAATAGCGGGGCGCCGGTAATCTTCTCCGCCTGTTGCCAACTCTATGCTGGAAGCACCAAATATGGCCAAACTAACCGAACAGGATATCCTCAACTGGACCGGCGACGATTACATGAACGCCGACCATCTTGAGTTTTTCAAAGACCGGTTGTTGCAGATGCAGCAGGAGTTGCTCTCTAACGCAAATGCGACCGCCAACCACCTGCAAGAGCAGGAAGCCACACCGGATCCGGCCGACCGCGCCACGCTGGAAGAGGAATACGCGCTGGAACTGCGCACCCGCGACCGCGAGCGCAAGCTGCTGCAGAAGATCCAGGCCTCGCTGCGCCAGATCGAAGACGGCTCTTACGGCTTCTGCGAAGATACCGGCGAGCCGATCGGCCTGCGCCGCCTGATGGCCCGCCCCACCGCCACATTGTCGGTGGAAGCCCAGGAGCGCCGCGAGCGCATGAAGCGTCAGTACGCCGACTGATTGTTCCGGCTCTCGCCCGCAAAACGCCCTGGCCGCAACCAGGGCGTTTTTCATGCCCGCGTTTCCTCTGTTCAACAAAAACAAGCAGATAAATCAACAGACGATAGCTTGCCTCTAATGATCGTCTAGTATGAATTTAGAGCATTAAAGCAGGCCGGCCGCTTGTCTAGCGTCGTCGAATCCGGTTATCTTGCTGCTATGCAAAAACTGAAATAGCAAGGGACACGCTTTATGCAACGCCAGACCGACGACGTCAGAATCCGCGAAATCAAGGAACTGCTGCCGCCCATCGCCCACCTGTACGAACTGCCAATCACCGAAGCCGCCTCGGAAGTGATCTACGCCACCCGCCGCGATATCTCCGCGCTGCTGCGCGGCGAAGACGACCGCCTGCTGGTGGTGATCGGCCCCTGCTCCATTCACGACACCGAAGCCGCCATCGAGTACGCCAAGAAACTGGCGCCGCTGCGCGACAAGCTGGCGGAAGAGCTGGTGGTGGTGATGCGCGTCTACTTTGAAAAACCTCGCACCACCGTCGGCTGGAAAGGCCTGATCAACGACCCGCTGTTGAACGAATCCTTCGACATCAACAGCGGCCTGCGCATCGCGCGCCGCCTGTTGCTGACCCTGAACGACATGGGGATGCCGGCTGCCACCGAATTCCTGGACATGATCACCCCGCAGTACTTCGCCGACCTGATCAGCTGGGGCGCCATCGGCGCGCGCACCACTGAAAGCCAGGTGCACCGCGAACTGGCCTCCGGCCTGTCCTGCCCGGTGGGCTTCAAGAACGGCACAGACGGCAATCTGAAGATCGCCGTGGACGCCATCCGCTCCTCCAGCGTGCCCCACCATTTCCTGTCCGTGACCAAGACAGGCCACTCCGCCATTGTCTCCACCGGCGGCAACCCGGATTGCCACGTGATCCTGCGCGGCGGCAAGGAGCCCAACTACTCGGCCGAGCATGTCAGCGCCGCGGCGGCGGAACTGGTCTCCGTGGGCCTGCCGCAAAAACTGATGGTGGATTTCAGCCACGCCAACAGCCGCAAGGACTACCGTCGCCAGATGGAAGTGGCCGACGACATCGCCGGCCAATTGGCCGCCGGCAACGCCAACATCTTTGGCGTGATGGTGGAAAGCCACTTGGTGGAAGGCCGCCAGGACCTGAAACCGGGCTGCGAGCTGACCTACGGTCAGAGCGTCACCGATGCCTGCATCGGCTGGGACGACACCGAGAAACTGCTGACCACGCTGGCCGACGCGGTAAAGGCGCGCCGCGCGCGTCAAGACTGAGCCGGCGCCAAGCCGACTGCCTCGCGGCGGAGCATGCGCTCCGCCGTTTTCATTGGCTCAGCTGCTCGCCGGCCAAGCGGCCCAAGGTGGCGATGGCTCTCTCCAACGCCGGCGACCACGGCTGGCCGAAGTTCAGCCGCAGACAATGGCCGAAGCGCGGTTCGGCGGAAAACACCAGGCCCGGCGCGAAGCTGATGGATTCGGCCAACGCCCGCTCCAACAGGCGGCCCGTGTCCAGCCCTTCCGGACACTCCACCCACAACAGCAGGCCGCCCTGCGGCCGCCGCAGCCGCGTGCCCTTGGGAAAAGCCGCCAGCACCGCGTCGGCCAGCTGACGCATCTGCCGCGCCAACTGCCGCCGCAAACGCTCGGCGAAACGCGTGTAATCGCCGTTGGCCAACACATCCGCCAGCATGCCCTGATACAAGGCCGAGCTCACCAGGCTGCTGCTATTGCTTAGCCGCGCCAATGCCGCATGATGGCGGCCGCCGGACAGCCAGCCCAGACGGAAGGAAGGCGCGAAGCTTTTGGTGAAGGACGAGCAGTAAATCACTTCGCCGCGGCTGTCCCAGGCTTTCAGCGGCGTTGGATGCTGCTCGCCGAAGTAAAGCTCGCCGAACACATCGTCCTCGATGATGGTCAGGCCATGACGGTAAGCCAGCCGCAGCAATCGCTTCTTGGCTTCATCCGGCATCAGCGCGCCGGTGGGGTTCTGAAAATTGGTCACCGTTACCAGACAACGCGGCGCAGGTCCGTGGCGCAAAGCGAACTCCAGCGCCTCCAGCGACAGGCCGGCATCCGGCGTGCACGGGATTTCCAACGCCTTCAACCCCAGTGCTTCCAGGGTTTGCAATAGACCGAAGTACACCGGCGTCTCCACCGCCACCGTGTCGCCGGGCCGGGTCAGCAATCGCAGAGACAAACTGATCGCCTCCGTGATGCCGTGGGTGAACAGGATGGCGTCCGGCTCCAGCTCCAACTGCCACTGCGCCGCCAGTTCACACACCAGCCGATGCAGCCGGGCCTGCTCGCCGCGCGGCAAGTAGGCGCTTATCAGTTCCGGGCGCTGGTTCAGCGTCTGCTGCAGCCGACGCGCCAACGCCGCCGCCGGATACATGCTGCCATGCGCTTCCGCCATGTGCAGCTGGGTGCCGATGTCCAGGCCGGACCACTCGATCAATTGCGACATGCGGCTGTCCACCCGCACCAGGGTAGCGGCCGACGGCAGGCCGTCCACCTCGGCGCTCGCCTGCTGCGCGCGGCTGGGCAAGGCGGCGAAGAAGCCGGCGCGCGGGCGAGCGCTGACGCGTTGCCGACGCTCCAGATGACGGTAGGCCGCCAGCGCGGTCAAGACGTTGACCCCGTGTTCGGCGGCCAGGCGGCGCACCGAGGGCAAACGACTGCCGGGGGGATATTCACCGCTGTCCAATCCTTGCTCGACTTCGGCGGCGATGCGCAAATACAGGGAATCACTCATGGCTGTTATATAGAACAGATTGGGCGCAGCATAAACTGTTTACGCCGACTGTGGGAAGGCGCGGACCGGCGCTTGCGCTAGGCTGGGCGCTACTTTTCATTGCAAGAAAGCGCATCATGCCGTCCTCATTCTGGCGCGACCTGTCGCCCTCCGCCGCGCTGGCCGCGGTGCTGGCCCTCTTGGTAGGCTACTCCGGCCCCTTCCTCATCATCGTCCACGCCGCGCAGTCCGCCGGCCTGTCCCCGGCCCAGCTCGGGTCCTGGATCTGGGCGGTCTCCATCGGTTCCGGCGTAGCCGGCCTGTGGCTGTCCTGGCGCTGGAAAGCTCCGGTGATCACCGCCTGGAGCACCCCCGGCGCGGCGCTATTGCTGGCCGCCCTGCCCGGAGTGCCCTACGGCGAAGCGGTGGGCGCCTTCCTGGCCGCCGCCGCCATCGTCACCCTGCTGGGCGTCAGCGGCCTGTTCGACCGGCTGATGAAGGTCTTTCCCGCCGCGCTGGCGGCGGCGATGCTGGCCGGCATCCTGTTCCGCTTCGTCGCGGAACTGGCCAGCGCCGCTGGTCACGACCCGCTGCTGGTGGTCAGCATGGCCGCGCTGTTCTTCGTTGGCCGCCGCTTCTTCCCGCGTTACGCGCTGCCGGCCGCCATCCTGCTGGGGCTTGCGCTGGCGGCGGCTCAAGGTCTGTTCCAGGCGCTGCCGGCTCATGGCGGCGGCGGCGGTCCGCTGTTCACTCCGCCGCAGTGGTCGTGGAGCGCCTTCTTCAACCTGGCCCTGCCGCTGGCGCTGGTGGCGCTGACCGGCCAGTTCCTGCCCGGCATGGCCGTGCTGTCCTCCTCCGGCTACTCCATTCCGGCGCGCTCGCCGGTGTCGCTGCTGGGCGCGGTGTCGATGTTGACCGCCCCCTTCGGCGGCCACGGAGTGGTGCTGGCGGCAATCACCGCCGCCATCTGCACCGGGCCGGAAACCCATCCCGATCCTAAACGCCGTTACGTGGCCGGCGTGATCTGCGGCGCGCTCTATCTGGTGCTGGGCGTGGCCGGCGGCGCGCTGGCCAGCCTGATTCTGACCTTGCCCAAGGCGCTGGTGGCCACCGCCGCCGGCTTGGCGCTGTTCGGCACCCTGGCGTCCTCCCTGAGCGCTGCGCTAGCCGACGAAGGCCGTCGCGAGGCGGCCTTGATCACCTTCGTGGTGGCCGCCTCCGGCGTCAGCATCGCCGGCCTGGGCGCGCCGCTGTGGGCCTTGCTGGCCGGCGGCGCGGTGGCGCTGATCCTGCGCCCGGCCAAGCCCCGGCAGGCCGAAGCCGCCATCGTCCAGCGTGGTTGAACCGGCACTGGCAGCCCGGCGGCGGGCATGATAAGTTAAGGGACTGGATACAATATTCCGCGCGGCGACCGACCGGGCGGACCCTGCCCACCCTCGAGGAAACCATGTTCGCTGCCACCGTATACGCGCAACGCCGCGCCCGTCTGCAAGCGGCCGGCCTGTCCGGCCTGCTGTTGTTTGTCGGCAATGTCGATTCGCCGATGAACTACCACGACAACACCCTGCCCTTCGTCCAGGACTCCAGCTTCCGTTATTTCTTCGGCCTGAACGAGCCGGGCCTGGCCGGCGTCATCGACGCCGACAGCGGCGAAGCGACGCTGTTCGGCAACGACCCGGACGTGGCAGACATCGTCTGGACCGGCCCGCTGCCCAGCCTGGCCGAGCGCGCCGCGCTGGCCGGCCTGGACCGCAGCAACGCCTACGCCAACCTGGCCTCCACGGTAGCCGCCGCGCGCGCCGCCGGCCGCGCCGTGCATTACCTGGCGCCGTACCGCGGCGAGACCCTGATCGAAATGGGCCGCCTGCTGAACGTTCATCCGGCCCAGGTCAAGGAAGGCTTCTCCGCGCCGCTGACCCACGCCGTGGTGGCGCTGCGCGAGATCAAGGGAGACGAGGAAATCGCCGAAATGGAAGCGGCGCTGGCGGTGACCCGCGACATGCACATCGCCGCAATGCGCCACGCCAAACCCGGCGTGATGGAATACGAGGTAGTGGGCGAGATGGAAGGCATCATGCGCCGCCGCGACTGGCAACTGGCCTATCCATCCATCTTCTCGCGCCGCGGCGAAGTGCTGCACAACCATCACCACGACAACCGTCTGGAAAGCGGCGACTTGGCGCTGAACGACACCGGCTGTACCTCCGGCGGCGGCTACGCCAGCGACATCACCCGTACCTTCCCGGTGGGCGGTAAATTCAGTCCGCGCCAGCGCGAGTTGTACAACATTGTGCTGGACATGCAGCTGGCCGCCATTGAGGCGATGAAGCCGGGCGTACGCTATCTGGACGTGCATAAGCTGTCCGCGCGCCTGATGGTGGAAAGAATGAGCGCGCTGGGCTTCTTCCGCGGCGACGCCAACGATATCGTCGAATCCGGCGCTTACGCCATCGCCTTCCCGCATGGCCTCGGCCATCAGATCGGCATGGACGTGCACGATATGGAAGGGCTGGGCGAAGATCTGGTGGGCTACGGCGAAGACACCGAGCGCAGCCCGCTGTTCGGCCTTGGCTACCTGCGCTTGGGCAAGCCGCTGAAACAAGGCATGGTGGTGACGGTGGAGCCCGGCATGTACTTCATCCCAGCGCTGATCGAAGCCTGGGCCGCCGAAGGCCGCCACAGCCAGTACATCAACTACGACAAATTCCGCGAATACCGCGACTTCGGCGGCATCCGCATCGAAGACAATGTGCTGGTCACCGCCAACGGCAGCCGCGTGCTGGGCGCGCCGATTCCCAAAACGGTGGAGGAAATCGAAGCCGCGATGGCGGGTTGAGCCGGTCGCCACACGACTCCAAAGCCGCCCACGGGCGGCTTTTTCGCGTCCGGTCGCCTGCGCTCGCCCCCGCGTCGCATTCTGACCAGCCCCCTCCTGGGGCCGATGCTAGTCTCAGCCTTGCCTTGCGCTAGCATCGGGAGACCCCAACATGGCTGCATTACCGGAAACCGGGGCGGCAGACCGCCTCAACCGCACGGTGTTCCTCGGCTCGTCCAGCTGCATTCTTGCGCTGGCGCTGTGGGCGATGCTGGATGCCGACGCCGCCTCCCGCGCCATGGCCTTGATATTGGGCTGGATCACCGAAGGCTTTGGCTGGTACTACTTCCTGGCCGCCACGCTCTATATCTTGTTTGTCCTCGTCATCGCCTGCTCCCGCTTTGGCAACATCAAGCTGGGACCGACTCACTCTCGACCGGAATACAATCTGTTCACCTGGGGCGCGATGCTGTTCGCCGCAGGCATCGGCATCGACCTCATGTTTTTCTCGGTGGCGGAACCGGTCACCCACCTGCTGGCCCCTCCCGAGGGCGCGCCCGGCACCCACGCCGCCGCGCGCCAGGCCATGTCCTGGACCCTATTCCACTACGGCATCACCGGTTGGTCCATGTACGCCTTGATGGGCATGGCCTTGGGCTATTTCAGCTATCGCCATCAATTGCCGCTCAGCATCCGCTCGGCCCTCTATCCCATCTTCGGCCGCCGCATTCACGGCGCGCTAGGCCACGGCGTAGACATCGCCGCCGTGCTCGGCACCATCTTCGGCATCGCCACCTCGCTGGGCATAGGCGTGGTGCAGCTCAATTACGGCCTGCACTTCATGTTCGACATTCCGGAAGGGGTGCTGCCGCAGGCCTTGCTGATCCTGCTGTCGGTGGCGATGGCCACCCTGTCCGTGGTCTCCGGCGTGGACAGGGGCATCCGCCGGCTCTCGGAACTGAACGTGCTGCTGGCCATCCTGCTGATACTGTTCGTGCTGTTCAGCGGCAATACCGTGTTCCTCCTCAACGGCCTGGTGCTGAACGTGGGCGACTACCTGAACGGCTTCGCCGGCATGACCCTGAACACCTTCGCCTTCCAGCGCCCAGTGAACTGGCTGAATGCCTGGACCCTGTTCTTCTGGGCCTGGTGGGTGGCCTGGGCGCCCTTCGTCGGCCTGTTCCTGGCACGTATCTCGCGCGGCCGCACCCTGCGTCAATTCATCATCGGCACCCTGGTCATCCCCTTCGTGTTCACGCTGATCTGGATTTCCATCTTCGGCAACAGCGCGCTTGACCTGGTGCTGTCCGGCAACCAGGGCTTTGGCAAGACAGCGATGGAAACGCCGGAACGGGCGTTCTATTCGTTGCTGGCGCAATACCCATGGACGGGTTTCAGCGCCCTGCTCGCCACCGTCACCGGCCTGCTGTTCTACGTTACCTCAGCCGACTCCGGCGCGCTGGTGCTGGGCAACTTCACCTCCTTCCTCAAAGACCCGGCCAGCGACGCGCCCAAGTGGCTGCGCATTTTCTGGTCCCTGGCCATCGGCATCCTGACGCTGTCCATGCTGATGGTGGGCGGCGTGCCCACGCTGCAAAACGCCACCATCATCATGGGCTTGCCGTTCTCCTTCGTGATGTTCTTCATCATGGCCGGGCTGTACAAGGCGCTGCGAAGCGAAGGCATGCGCGAAGACAGCCTCCAGGCCAGCCTGGCCGGCTCGCTGTCCGGCCGTACCCGCGTCCACGCCGATCGGCGGCTGAACCGATGGCAACAGCGGCTGAGCCGGGCGCTGAGCCATCCGGATCCGGACCGAGCCCGGACCATGCTGCAACACAGCTGTCTCCCGGCCCTGCGCGAGGTGTGCTCCGCGCTGCGCCAGCGCGGCGTCAAGGCGCGGCTGGAACAGGAAACCGACCCGCAGACCGGCCTGCCGCGGCTGGGCCTGTTCATCAACGGCGACACCGCCTTTCGCTACCGCATCCAGGCCGCCGTGGCAGCCACGCCCTCCTTCACCATCCGCGCAGCGCCCGGCCATGACTGCCGGCTGGAAGTGCACCTGCAGGACGGCGGCCAAGTCTATAGCCTGTGGAGCTACCGCAAGGAACAGATCATCGACGACATTCTGGACCAATACGAACGGCATCTGCACCACCTCCACCTCGGCCAGCAACCGCAGTCCACCGTCTCATAGGCTTGTGCGCCGCCGGGCTGGACGCCGCCGCCGCGGCGTCGCACCATGCCTTATTCAATCCGGCATGGAGAGCGCGATGGAAACCGTGGAATGCGTGGTGATAGGCGCCGGCGTGATTGGCCTGGCCGTGGCCCGGCAGCTGGCGATGGCCGGCCGCGAAGTCGTCATCGTCGAAGCGGAAAGCGCCATCGGTCAACATACTTCCAGCCGCAACAGCGAAGTCATCCACGCCGGGCTCTACTATCCGCCCGGCAGCTCGAAAGCGCGGCTGTGCGTAGCCGGCCGCCAGCGGCTTTACGACTACTGCGCCCAGCGCGCCATCCCTCACCGCCGCTGCGGCAAACTGATTGTCGCCGTCGACGAGGCCGAGCTGCCGCGTCTGCAAGCCTTGCAACAACGCGCTGCCGCCAACGGCGTGACCGACCTATGCTGGCTGGACGCGGAGCAACTGCAATCCCTGGAGCCGGCTTTGCAAGCCCACGCCGCACTGCTGTCGCCGTCCACCGGCATCCTGGACAGCCACGGCCTGATGCTGGCCCTGCTGGCTGACGCTGAGGCTCATGGCGCGACGCTGGCGCTGAACTCGCCGCTGCACGGCGGCCGTGTAGCGGGCGACGGGCTGGAGCTGGACATCGCCGGCATGCGGCTCCAGGCGCGCTTGGTGGTCAACGCCGCCGGCCTCTGGGCGCCGCGGGTTGCGGCCAGTCTGGCCGGGGTTCCACGTGAAACCATCCCCACCCCCTATTACGCGCGCGGCGCCTATTTCGCGCTGCAGGGCCGTTCGCCGTTCCAGCACCTGATCTATCCGCTGCCCGAGGCCGGCGGCCTGGGCACGCATCTGACGCTGGACCTGGCCGGCCAGGCGCGTTTCGGCCCGGATATGGAATGGGTGGACCGCATAGACTACCAAGTGGACCCAGCCCGCGCCGACCGCTTCTACGCTGGCGTCCGCCGCTGGTGGCCGGCCTTGCCTGAACAGGCGCTGGCCCCGGCCTATGCCGGCATCCGTCCCAAAATCGCCGGCCCTGGAGTGGCGGACGCGGACTTTCTGGTCCAGGGGCCGGCGCAGCACGGCGTGCCTGGCCTGCTCCAGCTCTACGGCATCGAATCCCCCGGCCTCACCGCCAGCCTGGCGCTGGCCGAATACGCGGCGGCAACGCTGACGGCATAGCGCCGGGAGGAGTTGTCCGCTTACAATCGGACGGTCTCAACCCGCCGCCTTGCCGCTTATGCTCATTCTGAATCAACGCCAGCAGGAACTGCTGGCCATGGTCAAACGCGATAGCTACGTCAGCGTGGAAAAGCTGGCCGAACACTTCTCCGTCACCCGGCAGACCATACGCCGCGACATCGCGCTGCTGGCCGAGCACCAGCTGCTGCAACGCTATCACGGCGGCGCCAGCGTGCTGTCCAGCGTGGAAAACGTGGCCTACCAGGCGCGGCAAGTGCTGTGCATAGACGAAAAACGCCGCATCGCCGAATGCCTGGCGCGCCACATCCCGGACAACGCCTCCCTGTTCATCAACCTGGGCACCACCACCGAGGAAGTGGCCAAGGCGCTACACCAGCACCGCGGCCTGCGGGTGATCACCAATAATCTGCACGTGGCGGACACCATGTGCGACTACCCGGACTGCGAAGTCATCGTGCTGGGCGGCATGCTGCGCAAACGCGACCGCGGCATCACCGGCGAAGCCACGGTGCAGCTGATCCGCCAGTTCCGAGTCGATTACGGCATCATCGGCATTTCCAGCATCGAGCTTGACGGCACGCTGCGCGATTACGACTACCGCGAAGTACGCAGCGCCGAAGCCATCATTCAGCAATCACGCCATGTGTTCCTGGCCGCCGACCACAGCAAGTTCGACCGTCCGGCCCTGGTGGAGCTGGGCCATCTGTCGCAGATAGACGCGCTATTCACCGACCAGCCGCCGCCGCCCGCCGTCGTCGAGCTGATGCGGGAAGCGGAGACTCAGCTGTACGTGGCGGACTGACAGCTTCTCAGAGCCTGTTCAAAGTCTCGCGAGCCAGGGCGAGACAAGGCGAAAACGAGCGAAAAAGCGGAATGGTCGAGGGGTACATGAGTATTTTGAGCTTGTACTCACCGTGCAACGCTCCACGAAGCGCAGCAGACTAGGAACAGGTTCTCAGGGCTGCTGCCGCGTCGCCGCCAGCACGATCTCGCGGATGCACACGTTCCGGGGCTGCTGATAAGCGTAGACGATGGCGCGAGCCACGTCTTCCGCCGCCAGCACGCCGCCCATCTCCTGTTTCCAGGCCTCATAGCCAGCCTTGATCGCCTCGCTGCTGGTATGCGACAGCAGTTCGGTGTCCACCGCGCCCGGCGCAATCGTCACCACCCGCACGCCGTGGTCCACCACCTCCTCGCGCAAGTTCTCCGACATCGCGTGCACCGCGAACTTGGTGCCGCAGTACGCCACATGATTGGGGAAGGTCTTGCGTCCGGCCACCGAGCTGATATTGATCACCGTGCCGCGCTTGCGCTCCACCATGCCCCCCAGCACCGCATGGATGCCGTTGAGCAGGCCATGCACATTAACGTCGAACATGGTTTTCCACTCTTCTGGCGCTTGTTCGGCCATCTGTCCCAGCAGCATCACGCCGGCGTTATTCACGATGGCGTCCACCGGCCCGAAGCGGCCCTCCGCCTCCGCCACCGCGGCGGCCAACTGGGCCCGGTCGGTCACGTCCACCGCGCGGCACAGCGTATTCGGCAACGTCAACGCCTCCAGGCGTTCGATCCGGCGCGCCAGCAACAGCAGCGGATGCCCTTGCTGCGACAGCAAGCGGGCGGTGGCGGCGCCGATGCCGGAACTGGCTCCGGTGATGACGATCAAGCCTTGACTCATGACAACACTCCTTAAGCAATAGAAATAACTGATGGCAAACTGTTGAGCAGCACTATAATCCGCTCTTGAGTCCGCTAAAAATCGTTTATTCCACTCGCTGTCATCGGTTTAACTTATGGATATTCGCTCGCTAAAAGCCTTTATCGCCGTGTTCGAAGAACGCAACATCACCCAGGCCTCGGCGCGTCTCTATCTGAGCCAGCCTGCGCTGTCCGCCACTATCCGACAACTGGAAGAACAGCTGGGGGCCGTGCTGTTTCAACGCCAGCCGCGCGGCGTGGAGGTGACCGACGCCGCCCGGTTGCTCTATCCGTCGGCACGGCGGCTGGTGGAGGAAGCCGATAGCTTGACGCAGCTGTTTCGCGGCCGGCAGGACTGCCAGCCGCTGATGCTGGGCGTGGCGGCGGACCTGGGGCAGGCCGACGTGGCGCGCGTGCTGGCGGCGGCCTACCGTGCGGTGGATGGCTTGCTGCTGGAACTGGCGGCCGGCTGCGCCGGCGACGCGCGGCTGGACGAGGAGGCCAACCGTTGCGAGGACGAGTTGTTCCTGCCGTTGTGGGAAGAGGATTATGTGCTGGCGATGCGCTCCGACTCGCCGCTGGCGGCACAGCCCTTGCTGCGGCCGGGACAATTGCTGGGCCAGGACCTGATCGCCTGCCCGGATCA
Source organism: Chromobacterium sp. Rain0013 (assembly GCF_015291765.1). Lineage (NCBI taxonomy): Bacteria > Pseudomonadati > Pseudomonadota > Betaproteobacteria > Neisseriales > Chromobacteriaceae > Chromobacterium > Chromobacterium sp. Rain0013. The sequence continues at coordinate 833,066 of NZ_CP031514.1, read as the reverse complement.
CCCCTCGCACCAACGCTTCGCCAGTCTGCTGGGCGTGGCGGCGCGGGAGTTGGCCGTGGCCGCGCGTTGCGCCACCCTGCAACAGGCGGCGACGCTGGCCGCGGCCGGCGCCGGCATCGCCTTCGTCCCGCAAGGATTGGCCAAGGACCACCCCGAGCTGGGCTGCGTGCGGCTGGAACAGGCGGAACTCAGCCGCCGCGTCGGCCTGTGCTACGCGCCGGACGCCTTGGCCAAGCCGGCGCTGGCCCGTTTGAAGCAAGCCCTGGCCGCCGACTGAGGGCCTGTTTTAAGAGTGGCTGACAAAACTCCGTTTTACGGCTGAGGCAAGGCGCGCCGACGTAGACAGTACATCAATCGGCGCAACACAACATCAGCGGTTTTGTCAGCCGCTCTTGGTCTTAGAGCCAGTTCAAAGTCTCGCGAGCCAGAGCGAGACAAGGCAAAAACGAGCGAAAAAGCGGAGTGTACGAGGGGTACATGAGCATTTTGATGCTTGTACTCACCGTTCAACGCTCCACGAAGCGCAGCAGACTTTGAACAGGTTCTTACTGCACCGCGGCGAAAGCCTTGGCCACATAAGGCGCGTTGGCGCGGGTCAAACCGGCCACGCACATGCGGCCCGTACCCACCAGGTAAACGCCGAAACGCTCGCGCAGAGCGTCCACCTGCGCCTGGCTGAATCCGGTGTAACTGAACATGCCGCGCTGATGGACCAGATAGGCGAAGTCCTGCTCCGGCAGCGCCTGCTTCAGCACTTCCACCAGAATGCCGCGCATTTCCAGAATGCGACCGCGCATCTCGTTCACCTCGGATACCCACAGCGCTTTCAGCTCGGCATCGCCCAATACCGTGGCGATCAAGCGCGCGCCGGTGGTGGGCGGGTTGGAGTAATTGCGGCGCACCGTGGCCTTGAGCTGGCCCAACACCAGCTCCGCCTCGGCTTGGTTCGGACACACCACCGACAAGCCGCCGCAGCGCTCGCCGTACAGCGAGAAGATCTTGGAGAAGGAGTTGCTGACCAGGAAAGACACGCCGGCGTCGGCCATCGCGCGGATGGCGTAGGCGTCCTCATCCAAGCCGGCGCCAAAGCCCTGGTAGGCAATGTCCATGAAGGGAATCAGCTGCTTGCGCTTGGCCAGCGCCACCACCTGGTCCCACTGCGCATTGTCCAGGTCCGAGCCGGTGGGGTTATGGCAACACGGATGCAGCAGCAGGATGCTCCCGGCCGGCAGGGTTTCCAGCGTGTCCAGCATCGCGGCGAAGTTCACGCCGCGGGTTTGCGCGTCGAAATAGGGATAGCGGTTCACCGCGATGCCGGCGCCTTCGAAGATGGCCACGTGGTTATCCCAGGTGGGATCGCTAACCCACACTTGGGCGTCGGGAAAATACCGTTTGAGGAAGTCCGCGCCCACTTTCAGCGCGCCGGAGCCGCCCAGGGTCTGGATGGTGGCGACGCGGCCGGCGGCCAGCGCCGGGTGTCCCTCGCCGAACAACAATTCCTGCACCGCCTTGCGGTAGGCCGGCAGACCATCCATCGGCAGATAAGTGCAGGGCGGCGTCGGCTGAGCCGCCAGTTTGGCCTCGGCCTGCTGCACCGCGTTCAGACGCGGAATGCGGCCCTGCTCATCGTAATACAGGCCGATGCTGAGATTCACCTTGTCGCCGCGCGGGTCCTTGCCGAAAGCGTCGACCAGCGACAGGATGGGATCGCCGGCGTAGGCGTCGACGTGCTGGAACATGCGTTTCTCCTTGAGTAGTGTGGTATCGCCTCGTGCAATCATTCAGAACCGGTTCATAGTCTGCTGCGCTTCGTGAACAGGTTCTTACGCCGCCCTCTGAACGGGGCGGTAATAACACGCTATTGTGCCAGACGGATTCAGGATCCGGCCGCCAGATCGTCACGCTTGAGCGCCAGCATCATCGCCGCAATCCACGGCAGGATCAGCCAACCGCCCAGCACGTTAAGCGCCGCCACCAGCTTCAGCCTTGGGCTGCCCACCAGCGCCGCGGTCAGGGTAGGCACCAGGTAGGCGCCGCCCAGGGCCAGCGCATTGCCCAGATACATCGCCCATTGCTGCCATTGCGGCTCGCCGCTGTAAGCGCCGTAAGCCCACAGCGCCAAGGCCGCGGCCAGCACCGTGAAGAACAGCTTGCGCGCCATCGTCAGTATTTTCATATTTCTTCCGTTCCCGCCGCGGCGGAACACGCCGCCACAATGAAATGCCAAGCTTAATAAGACTTCCGTCCGGATGGCAAAATCAATTGCATAAATCAGACACTTTGCGCCACATTTTAATGAAACGGCGCAAGATTGATATGCATCAGGCAAGCATGGGATTCTCATTTCAACTAACGCGAACCATCGGCCTACAATCTGCTTGCCCTCACCGCCAAACCGCCGCACGCAAAGCGCGCGGCCACCACGAGCCGTCACCCCCCGCGACTGACCGCTCCATAAGAGGAATGCATCATGACGCCGCGCCCTACCCTGCTTGCCCTGGCCACCGCCCTTGCGCTGGCCGCTCCGCTCGCCGACGCCTGCTCATCGCTGATCGTCGGCAAACAGGCCTCCGCCGATGGCTCCATCATCATCGCCCGCAACGAGGATTATTACATCAATAACTGGAACAAGCGCCTGGTGCTTCACCCGGCGCGCGCGGCGGCCAAGGAGGAAACGCTGAGCTTCAAAAACGGCCTGAAAGTGCCGGCTCCGGCACAGTTCTACCGCTACAGCGGACTAATGGACTGGAACGGCGACACCGCCGGCGGCGACGGGCTGTACGAGGAACGCGGCGTCAATGAATTCAATGTGGCGGTATCCGCCACCAATAGCGCGGAAATCAACGTCCGCGCCAAAAAAGCGGACCCCTTGCTGGACAACGGCGTGGTGGAAGCGGTGATTCCCTCGCTGATCCTGCCGCAGGCCAAGACCGCGCGCGAAGGCGTGGAGCTGCTGGGCCGCTATCTCAACCAATACGGCGCAGGGGAAGGCAACGGCGTGCTGATCGCCGATCCGAACGAAGCCTGGTATATGGAGATTGGCTCCGGCCACCACTGGCTGGCCTACCGCGTGCCTCAGGATAGTTACTTGATGGTGGCCAACGGCCTGCGCCTGCACGACATCGACCTCGCCGACCGCGCCAATGTGATCGCTAGCCCCGGCCTGGCCGAGTTCACCGCCAAACACCAGCTGCTGGCCAAAGTAGACGCCAAGCGCTTCAACTTCGCCCAGGCCTTCGGCGTCGTCGGCGACAAATACAATGTGGACCGCGAATGGCTGGGCCAGCACCTGCTGAACCCGGGGCTGCGCCAAGCCACGCGGCAGACTCAATACCCGCTGACGCTGAAGCCTGAGCGCAAAATAGCGGTGGCCGACGTGGCCAAGGTGCTGCGCGCCACCTTCCACGGCACCGCGCTGGCCAAACTGAAGGACGCGGACCGGCCGATGGGCGTGGACCGCACCATAGAAACCCACGTCATCCAGCTGCGCGCCGGCCTGCCCAAGGAGCTGGCGGCGCTGACCTGGCAATCCTTCGGCAGCCCGGCCGGCGCGGTGCTGGTGCCAATGTACGAAAACGCGATGAAGGACATCCCCGCGCCGCTGCGCGCCGGCGCGGCCACTTACGAAAGCGGCTCCGCCTACTGGGCCTTCCGCGCCAACGCCACGCTGGCCCAGGCCAAGCCGGACAAGTATCTGCCGGTGCTGGCGCAATGGCAGACGCGGCTGGAGCGGCAGTTCCAGGACCAGCAGCCGGCGGTGGACGCGATGCTGACCAGCCTCTACGCCAGCCAGCCGCAAACCGCCATCGGCTTCGCCGGCCAATGGAGCGGCGGCAATATGCTGAGCGCGGTGCAATCGGCGCGCGACGTCCATGCCGGCCTGCTCACCGACCTGACCAAGGCCAGCGAGAAGAAGTACAGCCCGGAGGAGCTGGAAAAAATCAAAAATCTATAAGAGCCTGTTCAAAATCTAGCGAGCAAGAGCGAGACAAGGCGAAAACGGCTGAGAAAGCGGAATGGTCAAGTGGTACATGAGCATTTCGAAGCGGTACTCACCGTGTCACGCCTCACGAAGCGCAGCAGATTATGAACAGACTCTAAGCGACTAACAGCAGGGAGCGGCGCCGGCAAGCCGGTCCGCTCCCGCCAGCCCGAGCGTGTTATCTTTATGGCATTCCCCTCGCCCGGCTGGCTGCGCCATGATCCTCCACATCGACACCGACCCCGCGCGGCTGGACCGCGAGCGTATCTACCGCTACCTGTCTGAACAGTCCTACTGGGCGCGCCAACTGCCCCGCGACATCTTCGAGCGCTCGCTCGCCCATTCGCTATGCTTCGGCGCCTACGCCGCTGATGGCGAACAGATCGGCTTCGCCCGCGTGATCACCGACTACGCTACCTTCGGCTATCTGGCCGACGTGTTCGTGGTCGAAGCCTGGCGCGGCCAGGGTGTGTCCAAGCAATTGATGGCGGCGGTCAATGCCCACCCCGGCCTGCAGAACCTGCGCCGTATGCTGCTGGCCACCGCCGACGCCCACGGCCTGTACGCTCAGTTCGGTTTTGGCGCGCTGTCGCGGCCGGAGCGGCTAATGGAGCGGCTGGACGCCGAGGTTTACCAACGGCTGGCGGCGGACGCCGGAAGCGCGGCATGAGCGTGCGCAAACAGTTCTGGGCCGATCCCTACCAGACCGAGCTGCACACCACGGTGGCGCTGGTGGACGGCCCTCAGGTCTGGCTGGACGCCACCGTCTTCTACGCCTTCTCCGGCGGCCAGGAAAGCGACGCCGGCAGCATCGCCGGGCTGCCGGTGCTGCGCGCGGAGAAACAGGGCCTGGACATCGCCTACACCCTGCCGGACGGCCATGGCCTGAGCGCCGGCGACGCGGTGACGGTGGCGATAGACTGGCCGCGCCGCTACCGGCTGATGCGGCTGCACTTCGCCGCCGAACTGGTACTGGAAACCATTTGCCGCGAGCTGCCCGACGCCGAGAAGATTGGCGCCCACATCGCCGAGGACAAGGCGCGCATCGATTTTGCGCTGGCGCAGCCCATCACCCCTCTATTGCCCGCCATCGCAGCCAAGGTGCAGGCGCTGATAGACGCCGATCTCGCCATCGTCAGCGCCTATTCCGACGAAGCAAACCAGCGCCGCTACTGGGAACTGCCCGGCCTTTACCGCGTGCCCTGCGGCGGCACCCATTTGCGGCGCAGCGGCGAAGTGGGAGAACTAAAGCTCAAACGCAAAAACGTGGGCCAGGGCAAGGAAAGGGTGGAGATCACACTGGCGCGGCCATAAGAACCTGTTCAAAGTCTGCTGCGCTTTGGCGATACGGCGTTGAAAACAAGCTCAAAATGCTCATGTACCACTTGTACATTCCGCTTTTTCGCTCGTTTTCGCCTTGTCTCGCCCTTGCTCGCGAGACTTTGAACAGGCCCTAAGAAAACCGCGCGGGCATGCCCGGCGCGGGTGGTTTCACGTGGAACGGCGCTTTACTTCAAATCCTCAGGCCGGCAGCTTCGGCCAGTCTGCCTCGCTCAACCGCGGCCAAGCGGCCTGCTGCGGCAGGCGCGACAGCTCAACGCAGTAACGCTTCCACGCGCTCAGCAAGCCTTGCTCCTGCGCCGTCGCCAGCCCCAACTCCTGCGCGTCCTCCAAGGGCCGGCGCTGAGCGTAAGCAGTAGCCAAGCGCTGCTGCAGCTCCTGCTGCGCCTGCGCCGTCAGCGCCGAGCGCTCTGCGTCGGCATCCACTTTCCAGGCTTTCTTGTTCCATACCGCGAAGGCCGGCGGCTCCAGTTCAGTAGCTTGCAGACTATCCGGCGTATCGCCGATTTGCGCCGTCACCGGCTGCGCGCTGGCCTTGCTCCACAGCTTGAGGGCGCGGAAATCCACCGCCAGCTGCCAGCCGCCATCGCGGTAGACCGCTACCTGCCGCTCCCCCGCCTGTGGCGGCTCCTGCTCGGTGGCGTTGGCCGGAATCAACCAGGTTTCCTCAACATCCAGCGGCGACAGGTCCGCCGTGGTGGTGCCCAGATACTCGCCGGATTCCGGATGGTAGGCATAGACGGTTTTCTGTTTGCGTTCTTGCATGGCGGTCTCCTTAGTATTTGATGCAGGCGAGCAGGGCGACGTTGCGGGGGCGGGTGGAGCCATAACCGCCAGCCCAGCCATTACTGTCCACATCGTATACGATGCCGTAACCTTCCATTTGGGCTCGTCGCATCTCGTAATATTCCTTCTTGGTTTTATCCGCGCCTAAATCCACATATCCGATTGGGGTGTTGTTATTTGCATGAATCAGACTCGCAACGCCAACGGAGTCAAGACTTGGATCAGAAATTGTTAGCGTCCCTTTTTGCCATGAACCAAATGCCCGACCATCATCCACCCCGCCACCATAATCCCAACCGCGGATAAATTCCCCACGCAAATCCGGAAGATTGAACGTCGTCGAGCCATCCCCGGCGCCATAAGTGGTTCCAATCACGGCAAACAAGCCGGGATAAGTGCCGCGGCTGACTAGCGAGCCGTCACACTTCAACCAACCTGGCGGCGTGTAAGGCATTGCGAAGTGGGCCACCATGCCAGGCGCGCCGGACATGGTCAGCAGATTGGTGGTCGGGCCATGCTCGCATTGAGTCAGGTCCACATAAAAACCACGCGATTGTGTTTTACCATTGTCAAACACGCGAAATGCATTGCTGCTGATATCAACGATGACGTCGCCGAGTTGACTGTTCACTTGCGGCGCTTGCAGCATGAACTGCCCGCCTTCCGCCCCGCCTTCCGCCAGGAAACGGGAATTGGGCTGAAAATCCACCCGGCCATTCATCTTGCCGCCGCTCAACGGCAAGGCGTCGGTGATGCCGTAGCCAGCCAGCGTATTGGGCTTGCTGTTGCCGCCCCAAGCCAGCTTCCTCAGCGCTTGCAGCAACTGGTCCTTGCGCGCCGGGTCCGCGCTCTGGCCGCTATCGCGGATTACCGTCAACAACTCGTCCTGGCTGGACTGGGCGGCGGACTGGACATTGTTCAGCCATTCCGAGGTCACCACCGTGCCCAGTTCGCCGGTGTAGGGGTTGCCGTCATGAAACAGCCCGTCCGGGCTGTTGATCGGCTTCATCGTATTTTGCATCGCGCTCTCGCTCCATTTACAGGGTTGGCCCGCTGGCCGGGCTGGCGGCTTGGGGCGGACTCCGGGCCGGGCGGGTGATTAGCAAACTACCCGCTGACCTGCTTCGCTAATGAATCAATACAGTGATTTTGCCGGGAAGCGACGCGCGTCAGCAGTGGACGGATGTCAGTGGTGCGCGGGCAAAAAAAATGGCAATCCCACAGGATTGCCATGACTGAAAACTGGAATGGTTTATGACGCGATCGGCGCTTTGTGCACATAGCCAAGATGGTTGCCGGATACGGCCGACGGCAAGGCCAGTTGGAAGATCGAGTTATTCTCGGCATAAACATGGCTGTTACTGTAGCCGCCGCCCCACTCCGCCACCCCGGCCATGTGCACCCAGCCATCGCTTGGCGTGATGCGCCTGTTCTCCATGGGCTTGCCATTACGATATTGGCCGTAGTCATAGTAGATAGACCCACTGATGCAACGCAACCAGTTCATAAACGTAATCGGCCCTTCGGTGCCGGCACCGTAGGCCATCGCCACCGCCATATTCTTGCCATCAATCAACACTGGCGAATAAGTCAATGCCGCACAACGCAGTTCCGCAATATAAAACTCATAACCATAACGTTTTTGATCACGTCCCATGCTATTCAGCAAGTCCACCACCGGTTGCGCCAATTTGGGACCCGTGCCCTCAAACGAGCCATTATCGTGAATGAAACGCCCCACCGAGCCCACGCTTTGGCTAAATAAAACGTTATGCATGGGGGTAGCAAACGGAACTGTAATCTGAAGGGTTCGCGCCTGCACCATGCCCTCGGGTGTGAACGGATCAAAGAAGCGGCCGCCATCCGCCAGCAGGTTGCGGCGCGGCAACATGCTCACGGTAATGCCGTCCTGGATGCCGTAACCCGCCAGGGTGCTGGCCTTGTCGGCCTTGACCGACACCTCGGCCTTGGTGGCGCCGTCGCTAATGCCGTAGCCTGCCAGCGTGGTGGGCTTGCTATTGCCACCCCAAGCCAATTGCTTCACCGCCTGTAGCAGCTGATCCCTGCGGTTGGCGTCCAGTGTCTGGCCGCTGTCCTTGATCAGCGAGATCAGCTCTTCTTGGGCTGAGCGCGTCGCTAGTTGCAGGTTGTTCAACCAGTCGGCGCTGACAATGGTGCCCAGCTCGCCAGTGGTGGGGTTGCCGTCATGAAACAAAGCGTCCGGCGTGTTGATGGGCTTGAGTGCTTCTTGCATGGAATCGCCTCCCGCGGAAATGAAGAATCGGCCATGGCCGATGACAGGTGTCGTTACTGAAAGGATTGGAGGGGATTTTGCGGGAAGCGCGCATGGGCCAGCAGCCGACGAATGTCAGTGCGTGATGACAAAACGCCGCGGCTGTAACCACGGCGCTCTGCCTTATATCACATCGGAAATCTGTACAAAGCCGGCTTGCAACTCTTGGCGGATAGGCTCCAGCAGCGCCGCCATTTGATCGCAATTGACTTGCTTATTCTCCTGGCTGTCCTGCAGCAGCGTCATCAGTGCGTGCAGGCCCTGGTTGGCGGCGTGAACGTGGAGGATGCCATGGATCAGGCCTTCATCGGCCTGCAAGTAGCGCTGCTCCAAAAGCTTGACCAGGTCATAGACTTCGTCCTGACCAGCGGTGATGATGCGCAGTTGCTTGATCTGCTCATGCAGCTGCTGCAAGCGCGACAGTTCCAGCTTGGCGATGGGGGCGCTCATGGCTGGGCCTCTGTTGCTACGAACCGGGGATGACGAGGGTGTTGTCGGCAGAAAATAAATATATTCATTGTAGCCTCCACAAACATCTGCATAAGGATGCCTGCGCGGCACGCGCGGAAGGCGTGGGCAGGCTCATGACAAAGTGGGAGGACCGCAGTGTGCACGGCAGCCCCCTTGCGGGGACTCAGTGCCATGACCTGCCCTGTTTGCGGCAGACGCATGGACGTAGCGAATCGCTGGCTAGCGATTGCTACCACACTGAAATAGGACCTCCCAGTCCCGCGGCTGTGGATTGTCACAGCGCAAGGGCGAGAGTAAGGGGGGATGGCGGGAGCGTCAAGGCGGCGACGGGCCGGGGGGCGGATAGTACCGTAAAAACCGCTATACCCTGTGCAAAATCTGGCGAATCGCTTTTAGCAAGACATATATGGTGCGTGAGCTATAAGCGGAACTCGTACTTGGTCCCTCCTGTTTCTGAAACGTAGCAAGGTTCTATCCCTCCTGCCCCAATGGATCAGACAACACTCCACAGTGGCTTAAGACCCGCTAACAAAACCCCTGATCCTGCGTTGCGCCTCCTTGTCGTACCACTTGTACTGCCTGCGTCGGCGCGCCTTGGCTCAGGTACGCTGCGAGGTTTTGTTAGCGGCTCTAAACAAAAAACGGCAGCGCGCGGCTACCGTTTTGATTCTTTAACTCTGGGTCAGGCTGGCTGCTTCGGCCAGTCCGTCTCCACCAGCCGCGGCCACATCGCCAACTCCGGCAAACGCGACAGCTCGACGCAGTAACGCTTCCACCCCAGCAGCCGCGCCAACTCCGCTTCCGTCGCCATGCCAATTTCCACCGCATCCTCCAAGGGACGGCGGCTGGCATAGGCCTCGGCCATACGCTGCTTCAACTGTGCTTGAGTTTGCGCCGCCAGAGCCGCTGCCTGGGCCGCCTTGTTGATGATCCAGCCTTTGCCATCCCAAGCCGCGAACTCGCAGGGCTCCAGCAAGGTGGCGCGCAAGCTGTCCGGGGTCTCGCCCAGTTTGGCCTGGACCGGTTGCGCGGTCTGCTGGCTCCACAGCTTGGTACTACGCCAATCCGGCATGACCTCCCAGCCGCCATCGCGGAATACTGCGGTCTGACGTTCCGCAACAACCGGCGGCTGTTGTTCGGTGCTATGAGCCGGCAGCAGCCAGACATCCTTTTCCAACGGAGACAGGTCCGCCTGTGTGACCCCCAAATATTCCCCGGTTTGCGGGTGGTAAGCGTAGACGGTTTTGTTTTTGATTTCTTGCATGAGGGTCTCCTTAGAACTTGATGCAGGCAAGCAGAGCGACGTTGCGGGGACGTGTGGAAAAAGCCCCATTATCTCCACCGCCAGGGACAGCAGAGGCAGCTGCAACGTAGAAAGTGGTATTGCTCAGATCCGTGGGTGTTTTGTTGCCCTCGACATTGGTGGACCACCCCTCCGTATTCCAAGCCCCGATGGCGGAAGTACCTACCGGATAACTTCCACTCAACTTGTCGATCAAATTGCGAATGTAGGTAGGATTCTGAGATGCCCCCAGATTACGTCCCGCATCGACCCCTCTCCCATCATCCCAACCACGGATGAATTCCCCTCGCAAGTCAGGCAGATTAAACGTAGTCGCCCCATCCCCAACGCCGAACCTGGTGCCTATCGCCGCGAATAAAGCGGCGTATTCGGTTCGGCTTACCGCGGTGCCGTTGGCCTTCAGCCAGCCCTCCGGCGCATCGCCCGTGGCAAAGTAGGCGACTTGCCCGGTCAGATGGCCGTCATGTATCAAGGTATGCCAGGGGTTCCAGCGCTTGGCGTCGTCGTTGCGGGTACGAAAACGCATGGTGCTTCCCCGCTGATAGTCGGCAGTCAGTTGGCAGGAGTAGTCAATCTGGCCTCCCAGCCCACCAAAGGCAATGAACGGGCCGGTAACGCCGCTGGAGGTGCCATAGTTGAATCCCATTTCCCCGCCGGTGATAGAGGTATCCAGAGAGGTCCCATCCTGCGGATCAATACGGAAACGGCGCTTTTTGAGAAACTGTCCATCGTTCCCGGCATGCCATACCCGGAACTCATTCCCCGTAGCTTCCTTCAACACCAGTGTGTCATCGCCATAGTTCATGTGTACCAAGGCCACCGCGCTATATCCCGGCCGATGCAGGCCTAAAGATGGGAAATCCACGCCGGCGGAGCGCAGTTCCATCGTGCCGCTGCTGAATATATTTGCGTCGTAGTTATTCGGTGTGGTCTTTTGAACATGCACGGTCTGCGGGGTAGACAACGCCAAAGTATTGATACCGTAACCCGCCAGCGAATCGGCCTTATCCGCCTTGCCGGCCAGCTTGTTGGTGATGGTGGCGGCGAAGTCCTTGTCATTGCCCAGCGCCGCAGCCAACTCCTGCAAGGTATCCAGCGCGCCCGGCGCGCCGTTGACCACGCCATCCACCGCGGCCTTCAACTCGGCCTTGGTCGCGCCATCGGTAATGCCGTAACCGGCCAACGTGGAAGCGGCGTCGGCCTGTTTCTGCCACTGCGCCCAATTACCCAAGTAACAACAGCGGTACCAGATGCCAGCATTGTTATAAGCCTGATAGCTCTGATACACCATCTCCTCATCGGCATAGACTTGCAACTTGCCCGCATAGGGCATTGGATAGTTCTTGCCGCTGGTAGCTTTGGCGTTTTCACGCTGATTATAGATGCCGGGAGCGATCATATCGTTCAGATCCACCACACCCAACGCCGGTTTCAACGGCAAAGCGTCAGTGATGCCATAGCCTGCCAACGTAGTTGGTTTGTTGTTGCCGCCCCAGGCAATCTGCTTGACCGCCTGCAGCAGTTGGTCCTTGCGCTTGGGATCGGCGCTCTGGCCGCTGTCCTTGATCACGGCCAGCACTTCGTCCTGAGTGGCCTGGGCGGCGGACTGCATGCCATTCAGCCATTCAGCGCTGACGATGGTGCCAAGTTCGCCACTGACCGGGTTGCCGTCGTGAAACAACTTGTCAGGCGTGGGAATGGGCTTGATGGTTTCTTGCATGAGGCGCTCCTGAGGAAAAGGATAAAGAGCACAGGCTCCCGCCCGCTGAGGACGGGGCTGTGAGGGGAAGGGGGATACGGCGGGAGGGGCCGCGCGGGAGCGTTAAGGCTGGTAGGCGAAGTAAACGTGAGTGTGGGCCGGCTTGAGGTCCTTGAACAGGTCTTCCAGCCGCGGATCGCCGAAGGTGGTGAGACGCTCCCCCGCCAGCGACTGGCCGGCGCGGAAGAAGTACGGCCGGGTCTTGGCGCCGAACACGGTGACTTGCCACACCCAGGGGATGTCAGCCGTCCACAGCTGCTGACCGGCGCGGTTGATGCCGGCGCGGAAGGGCTGCGGCTCGCTGATGGCGATGCGGTAGCCCATGCCAGCCGCCAGCCGGGTGAAGTACGGGATGGACAGGCCGCCGGTTTCCGCCAGCTTGGCCAACACCGCCTGCTGGCGCTGCTGGTAGGGCGCGTCCGTCGGCGGGGTCAGCCCGCAAACCCGCTCCCAGTCCGGCAGCAGGCCTTCGGCCAGCAGCGGCGTGGTGGCGCCCACCAACTGCCGGGCGCTGTTCTGCGCCCGGTCCAGCGCCGCGCCTTCGCTGCCCAGTTCGGCTTGCAGCCGCGGCCCGTCAGGACTGTAGCTGACCGGCGGCAGCAAGCGCGTCAGTAGTTCGCTATGCGGGGTTTGCGGGCTCATTGCATCCCCTTCACCGTGAGTTTGCCCAGGCGCAGCCATTCCACCGTTGTTTCGTTTACCGTCGGCTCGATATTGACGCCAGGCGACAGCAGTTGGCGGTCCACCACGCCGGGCAGGTCGGAGATCAAAGCCTCCAGCCTGCTCTTGTACAGCTTGCTGCCGGGGGCCAGGCTGGAGAAGTGGGCGGCCAACACCTGGCGCAGCGGTTCGGTAAGCGCCTGGAGCGTGGTGCCGTCCACCGCCAGCCCCACTTCAATGTCCACCGGCCGCGGTGTGGGCGCCAGCACCAGGCAGTTTTTGGCGGTGACGGGGCGCAGGTCTTCAATATGGGCTTGCACCGCGGCCAGGGTGTCGGCCGAAGGCAGGCTGTTCTGGGCTGTGATCACCACGTCCACGGTGCCTAGGCCTCGGCGCAGCGGGTAGACGTAGGCGGCGGACACGCCCGGCACTTCCAGCGCCCAGCGGCGGTAATCGTGGCGGTTGCCGCCCGCCGGCGGACGACGGATCAGTTCCAACAGCCGCGCCAGCAGGGCGGCGTCGTCCTCTTCGTCCACGCCGCCGTCCATGTTGACGAAGCTGACGCGGCTAGCCAGGCCGCTGGGCGCGGCCATCAGTTCGGCAACCGTGCCGGCCGGCACGTTGCCGGCCAGGCCGGGCAGATCGGCAGCCACCGCCACGCGGGCCTGGCCATCCACATCCAGCTGGCCGCCGGCCTGAGTGGTGTAGAGCTGCTCGCCCAGCCGTACTTTCAGGCCGGCGGCGAAACCCGCGCCGGGATTGCCGCTCAGTTGCAACAGGCCCTTGGCCGCCACCGGAGGCTTGCGGCTGAGGCCCCGCACACGGGCGTGCTGTTCCAGATAGTCGCGGTCGGCGCTGTCCGGAAAGATCTGGCGGGCGATCCAGCTTTGATGCTGGTACAAGCCTTCCACCGCGCTGGCGACCGAACTGGCGCGCACGTAGAAATCGCTGTCGGGGCCGACGTCGGCGTCGGCGCGCAGGTTTTGCAGATCGCGCAGCAGCGCGCCGCGTATGGTTTCAAAATCCGGGGTGGACAGGGGCATCAGGCTATCCTCACGTGGTGTTGGAAATGTCGGGTCTGGCCGCCGGCCTCTTCCACTTCGACCAACAGCAGCAAACGGCCGCTGCCGGGACGCTGCGCCTCAACGCCGACACGGCGAGCGCGGCCGTCGCGCAATAGCGGCTGCAAGGCTTGCTCGGCGTATTGGCAGGCCAGCAGGTCGATCTGGCTGCTGTCCTTGCTGCGGGACAACAGGTGCAGGCGGGAACCGAGTTCGGGATCGGCCCACCAACCACCCAGCGGGGTCATCAACCTCAGGTAGACGGCGTTGGCCAGGGTGTCGGTGGCGCCGCCGGCGTAATCGCCGGTAATGGGGTCCAATAGAGGGTCCATGGCGTTATTTTCCGGGTTTGAAAGGATTGGGGATAAGGGACGCGGGTCAGTGCCGGCAGGCGTTCCACCAAGCGATATCAACGGCGCTCTTGGCGAAAACGGCAGAAGAAACTGAATGCATGTAGGGTAAGTTTTCAACGCTGTATCGCTGACGCGCAGCAGATCGTAAACAGGTTCTTACAACGGCGGACTGGTCGTACCATGCACGCCGTTATGCTGGTGGCCCACCAGACTCTTGCCTCCGGCCACCACGTCGCCGCTCACGGTGACGCTGCCCTTGACGCTGGCGCCGTTGCCGCCCTGAATGGCCATCCCGCCGTTGCCGTTGATCTGGCCTTGGGCCACCAGCTGCGCGCTGGTGCTGAGCGTGGGGGTGGTGAAGCTGGCTTGTTCACTGGCGTTGACCTGCCAGTTCTTGCAACGCAGGCTGAAGGTGTCGCACTCCACCTCAATCAAGCGGCCACGCTTGAGCACGATCTTGCTGCCTTCGTCGCTGTACAGCGCCACTTCGCCGGGTTTGAGCTGTTTCAGCCGGTAGCTGCCGTGCTCGGTGGCGATCACCACGCCGTGACTGCTGCGCCCGCCCAAGGGCAGCACTACCGCCATGCTGCCCGGCGGCGGATTGGCGCTGTAGCCGTAGTGTTGAAACAGTTCTGCGTCCTGCAACTGCTCGCCGGCCAAGGCGTCGGCCTGCACGGTTTGCACATCGCCGGCGCTGTCCACGCGGGTCAGCACCGCGCGAAAGCCTTGCCTCACATTGCTGAAGGCGCGGCGGATTCTTTGGTCTACGTCATTCCACATCGTTTCAACCTTTCTATCGTCAGCGTTTGTGCATCGCCGGCAGCCAGCGGCCGTCCTCTTTCAGCGTCAGCCGGGTGGTGCAGCCCTGCCCGCGCCCGCCGCTGAAGGTGCGCGCCATCAGGAAATAAGTGCAGCCCTTGATGCCGTGCGGCTCGCTTTCCACCTGAATGCGCTGCCCGGGGGTCCACAACTCGCCGGCGCTGTTGCGGTGGCCGGCCACGGTGGCGCTGAGGGTGTAGCCGGCCAGCCGCGCGTCGGCCAGCATCTTGTCCGCGCGCGCCGCCAGTTCCGCCGGGTTGGCGGCGTCCGGCTCCACCACGATGCGCGGTTTGTGATAGCGGACATCCGGGTCCGCGGACTGGTGCTTGAGATCGTGTCTGCCCGGGGTCAAGGCTTGACGGTGGCCCTGACCCAACAGGGTTAGCTGCGAGTAGCGCGGCGCGTGGGAGCGGGTTTCCATCAGGCTGAGCACATTGTTGCCCTTGCCGTCGCGGCGCAAGATCAACTTGGCCTTGGCCGGCGCGCTGTAATCCGGGCCGCCCACCACCAGAGTGCCGTCCGGATCGAACCAGGCGGCGAGGCCGTTGGCCGCCGCGGCGCGGGTGAGCACGTCCCAGGCGCTGTTGCCCGGGTCCACGCTGATTTTCTCGATCTGGCCATTGCCCTTGGCGTCCACGCGCAGGCGGCTGACGCCCAGCGGCTTGATCACGTTCTCCAGCACATCGCTCAACGTCATGCCCTTGCCGGTAAGCAACGGCGCGCTGCAGTCCAGCAACATGCCGGCCAGGTCCCGGCCCGACAGCGTCAGCTGATGGCTGCCGGCGCTTATGCTGTGGCTGATGTCGTCCACGCGCCCCAGCAGCACGACGTCCGCGCCCACCAGCACTTTGACCTCGGCGCCCGGCTCCACCGCCGGCGGCACCTCGCCGCCGGGCAGGCCCAGCGACACCTGCCAGGCGTCGGCGGCCACGGTCAGATCGGAATCGATGCTGTACTGGGTCCAGTAACGATGGGTCTTGCCGGCGATCTGCAGACTGACCTCGTTTTTGTCCGACGCGGGCTTAGCGGGCGTAGCCATGGATCAGCTCTCCTGCTTGCAGATGGTTGGGATGCGCCAGCTGCGGATTCAAGCGCAGCAGTTCGGCGGCGCGGCCGCTGTCGCCGTACCACAGGTGGGCCAGCTGACGCAGATTGGCGGCGGACTCCACTTTACGGGTAACGATGGGCGGTTTGGCGGCCACCAGGCCGGCGGCGCTGCGTTGCACCTGCAGGCCCAAATCCCGCAGGCTTTCAATCACCTGGCGCGCGTCCTCGCCCGGCAGCGCCTTGCGCCATTGCTCTATGGTTTGCTGCAGCGTGGCGCGCACGTCGCCCGCCACTTGCTCCAGCGCCGGCGGCGTCAACGTGGGTTGTGCGGCTTCCGAGCGGAACAGGTCGGCGGCGGCGTTCGCCATTGAGGTGGATACCGTCAGTTTGAGCAAGGCGTCGATGCGAATCTCGTCCTCGGTCCATACTTCCAGCGCCTTGCCGGCTTGGTTCAAGGTATCGGACGCGCGGCCGATTTTCTTGGACACGCCGTTGAGCCTGTCCTTCATCGCGTTCCAATCAGCCAGAGTGGCCTGCGGCAGCTTGGCTTCCGCCTCCCACTTCAGGCCCGGCCAGATATCCAGTTTGACGCCAAAACGCCAATTGGCGACCTCGTCCACCAAGGACGTCACCTGGCCGATGAAGGCTTGCGGGTAGGCCAACAAGTCCACCACCTGGGCAATGCCTTGCTGCGCCATGCCGGCAAGCTGCCGCACGGTGTCGCTCAAGCGAACGCGCAGCGCGCCCAGGCGAGTCAGCGCCGTATTGGCGTTTTGCAACAGGCCCTGAGCCTTGGCGAAGGCCTCGCCGCCCAAACTGCGCGCCTTGGCCGCCAAGGCGCTGATGGCCTCTACCTGCTGCAGGGGATGCTGGCTGGCGAAAAAGGGATTGCCCGGCGTGGCCTCCACCCAGTTCACTTCCACGGTGCAGGAGTCCGGCGCGTCGGCCTCGTGACTGATCTGGTAATCCAGCACCTGGGCCTTGGGCATGCTGCCGAATACCGGATGGATCAGCTCGCCCGACCCGGCCTGGTCCAGCGCGGCGACAAAGTCACGTAGCCGCTGCTGATAATCGCGGCCCCAGAAGAAGACGCTAAGCGATACCTTGCGCGCCTTGCGGCCCAGGTCTTCTACGTCGGCGCCGTCCAGATAAGGGTATTCGTGCATCGCCTGGTCTCGTTGGGCGCTGTCCACGCTGCGCAGGCATTCAAAGCGCACACCACGAAAACTGGCGTCCACCAGCGCGCCGGCGGCGGAGCCGGTAAACAGACCGAGATTGAACATCAGCTTCTCCTTTGTTGTTGGCTATTGGCGGCGTTGACGGCGGCGACGATATTGCCGTTTTGGACATCAATGGTGATATTGGTGGGCTGCGCTAGATGACTGACCAACTGACTCAAACTGGCCTGGATCTGCGACATGACGATCAGCAACTGCTCGTTTGAAGCATTGCCGCTTGGACCGCCGGACGGGCCGGTATTGGATAGCGGTGTAGAGGCCGAAGCCAATGCGGCCTGGGCGGCGGGAATAGACTGAATACCCTCTGCCCCAGGCAGCGCCACGCCTTCCGCAGCCGCTGTCTTCTTTACTGGCTTTTGCGCTGGCGACGCATTTTTTGGTGTGGTTCGCGGCTTATCCCTCGTCGTTTTTTGGGCTGCCTCTTTAGGGGCCGTCTGCACGCCGACTTTTGGAGGCAGATTGGCTTCCTTCCGCTGCTCTTGCTTTACTACCTTTTCTTGCTCTACCTGTTTCTGCTCTGCCTTTGCCCGTCTTGTTTTGGCCGCATATTCTTTTTCAACGGATTTAACATAGTCTCTGTTTAGCTCCGCTATTTTCTCTCCGACCATAACTTCCGTATATCTCGCCCCCATCAGATCGCTGCGGTCGTTATGAGCAAACCAAGTAAATACCCCTGTGCCATCCACATCCACTGCGGAATAAGCGTGGCCGTCTTTATCTTCCAAGGTTTTTTTCAAATCGACATCATTAGGCAGCGTGCGAGGAGGGCCCCATTTATTAACGTAATCTCCACCGGTCAAGCCTTGGGTTATTAATTTGACACTATCCCCCGCAGCCTTGCCCACAATGGCTTCCGCGGCCCTTTGCGCAACGGCGCCCTGCATCAGTTTTCCAGCCTTACCGCCAACGCCCATAGAAGCAGCGATGCCAAGTCCCTCGGTCATTGCTTCGTGGAATCGGCCATTAATGACATGATCGCCAAATCCGATAACATCATTGGTCGCGCTCAAGGCCTGTGCCACGCCAGGCATCATCGAGGGTAGTCGGGGTATCAATTTTGCCAATGCGCCCGGCACGGCCTCTTTCCCCAAAATGGATGCCGCCAATGTCGCAGCATCGGGAATGGCCTGTTTGCTGGCCACTTTCTTTCTTAACTGTTCCAGCTGGATTTTCTTCTGTCCGGCGGGCAGATCCTCAAGAGCCTTGGCTGGACGAGGCAATTTTTTAGGTGCTTGTTTTTTCGGCACTTGTTTTTTCGGTGGTACAGGCTCTTGGCTTTTCTTGTCGCCAAAGAATGTGTCGTACAATCCCAGCCCTGCGCCAGCCAGCGATTCTGTGACTTTCTTTTCAATCGGGCCGGTCACTTCGCTGACTTTCTCGCCGACCACATCCATGGAACTTTCCGCCGCATTCAACAGCGTGTCGGCAAGGCCAATCTTGCCGTCCTTGGGCAGGGATACATGGTCTCCACCCAAGGCAAATGTATCGAAAGCGGTTCCAGGCCAGCTGCCTTCGGGCAAGCCAAAAGCCTCGGTAAAATTTTTGGCGTCCGCCTGGACTATTTTTTTGATATCCATACCCTGATCCTTGAGGATCTGGGGGATGATTTCTTTGGCGAGCTTATTTGAGGCTTGATTGTAAATCGCATCGGAGTATGGCTTATTCCCATGCTTCTTCATTAAATTCTTGGTTGACGCACGGAGAAAAGAGTCATAAATATCACCTGACCCGCCATTGGTCGACTCCGCCACGGACAGCCATAGATACAACCCATCCAGCTCATGCGAACGCTTGATTGCCTTGGCTTTCTCATGCGGCAGCACTGCGCTTTGGTGCGCTTCTTGCTTCATCTTTTCTGCAACCGCGCCCTTCAGAAAAGAGTAGATGTCCGCATAATTCCCTCTTTTCCTGGCGGCCATTTCTTCTAGCTTCTTCAACTGCTCCGGGCTTAATTTAAGCATAACTGCTCCAGGTCAATGCTTCACCGCCCCGTGAAATCAGCTACTCATCAGATAAGGCTCTATACCTGTCAAAATACACTGATGTTTTATCGCAGCTAAAAACTGCGTATTCGCTCATATGATTTTCTGAGGCGACAAGGCGGGAATATATGAGAAGACAGCTAGATGCTTCCTGTCGCATCACATTCCACATCTAGCCGTTCATTATTTAATCAGCCGATTAAATAAGCTTGAGCTCACTCCTGAACTTTACGCAGCGACAACAGCTTGATATCGCGACGCGCTTCGCTTTCCACGCCGTATTTTTCGCCCACTTCCAGCGTGAAGCAGTCCAGGTAACTGGTGCGCTTGCCTCCTGGCGCCGCGGGGAACTCGGTCAGCTTGGCGCCTTCGATCGCTTCCCAGTCCAGCTCGCCGGACAGCGGGATGGAGACGGTGACGGACAGCTCGTATTCCGAGATGCCGCGCGCGAAGCCGCGGGCGCGGCCGCTGCTGTTCATGGTTTTCACCAGCTTGCGGCCGGTCTTGCTGCTGACGTTCAGATCAATGACGTCGATTTCCTGGCCGTTGACTTCCAGTACGATCGAACCTGCGTATTCTTTCAAAGCCATGTGAATGTCCTTTTCGGTTTCATGTAGGCGGCCCGGCCGGTTTGGCGGCGGGCAGCCGGATCAAGCGTTAACGGGGAAAACTGGGTCCGCTCGGGTAAAAGCGCAGGGGTCAGCCGCGCCGCCGCGGACCGTAGGTTTGCTACGGCAAGGCGACGCAGAGCATCCGGCGCGTTTACCCCGCGCCGCTTACAGCAGCAGATCGATGCGGCCGGCGAACACATGCAGGCCGTTGACCACGTCCACCGGGATCTTGGCGTCCAGACGGTTCACGTCTTGCGCGTCGCGCTCGACGATCAGGCCGTCCTTATTCGCTTCCACCGCCTCGATGATTTCCAGCTCTTCCAGCTTATAGAGCACATCCAGCAGCTCAGAGCGGACCTTGGACGGGGTGCGGTCGGACAGCTTCTCGCGTGGGAAACGCAAGGCCACGCGTTCGCGGCAGGCGCGGCGCACGTAGTCCAGGGTGCGGATCGTGGTCAGATCCAGCAGCGACACATCGTCCACGCCCTGGGCGTCCTTGGTGTAAGTGCTGATGGAGCGCACGATCTGCACGCGTTCGCCCGGGCCCACTTCCAGCGGAGTCACGCCGTTGTAGAGCGCGTTTTCCTGCTCGGTGCGGCTGGTGCGGGCGGCCAGTTCCACTACGTCCAGGCCTTTGAGTTCCAGGGTATTCAGCGGACGGGCCGGATCTTCCTCGCTGGCGATCACCGCGGCGTAAGCGGCGGCCAATTCGCCCGGCAGCTTGGCGGAACCGCGATACCAGGCGGCGCTCACGCGGCCGCTGGCCAGTTTGGACGCGACGGCGCTGACTTCCGACAGCGCGCCAACGGCGCCGACCACGCCGATGGCGCCGCGTTGCTCCATCGGGCCGGACACGAAGTCCAGATGGGTGCGCAGCGCGGTGAAGGCGGCGTCGTTATTGAACGGGTTGACCACGATGTGGTGGCCGCCGCTGACCACGGCAGCCAGCGCCGGAGCGATGTCCGGATCGGCTGCGCCGCCCTTCATCGCGCCCACGGTGATGCCAAGACCGGCAATCTGTTCCTGCGCTTTCAGCGTGATGGCGTTGCCTGCGGCGCCCTTGTGACGGGCGGTGAGGGTCAGCACTTCCTTGGCGACGGCGGCGGTCACCGGCAAATCCGCCAGCTTGTCGACGGCAGCCTTGGCGGCGGCGGCGATTTTGGCGGCGTCGTCGCCGGCGGCCACGGCCACGTCGATACGGCGGCCGCCGATAAACAGGCTGGCCACGCCGGCGCCGGTGGCCGGGCCGGTAAAGGTGAAGGAGCCGACGGCGGCGGCGGCGCTGTCCGCGTCGTCAACCGCGATCACGCTCAGTTGCAGATAGGGGTTGGCGTTGATGGCGGCGCGGGCCAGCAGGTGGGCGTAGGAGCCGCGGCCGAAAGCCTGGGCGGCCTGCTCGTCGCTGAACACGTCCAGCGCGGCCAGAGCCGGCTGAGCGGCGTCGGCGAAACGCTGGCCAATCACCAGCACGCGCTGCGGGTTGCCCGGCAGGGTGCGCACCGCCAGCTTGGTGTTGAACTCGAAGTATTTGCCCGGCTTGCGGATGGACGCCGGAATCTGGTCGAAGCTGATGTTGGGGCTGGCCATAAAGTATGGGCTCCTGATTGATGCGGTTGGGGAAAAGTCGCCGCGCCGGACGGCGCGACGGGATGCTGCGAAAAATCAACTAACGGGCGGTTTGGGCTGCAACACGACATCCTGGGCTTTGGCGCCCGGCTTGCCGTCCAAGCGATAATTCAGCCGGGTGCTGCGCCATTCGGCGGCGGTGCCTTCCAGCCGACCGCCAAAGCGGGCGAACAACTGGTCCGGATCGGCCTCGCCCTGAGGCGACGGCCAATGGCCGTTGTCCAGCGCTTCGTCCAGCCAGTGAGTGGCGAAATCGCAGGCCACCAGGCTCCACGGTTCGCCGTCCCGCTGCGCCTGGCCCAGAGGGCGCACTTGCTCGGGCATCAAGGGCGACACCGCCAGGCCGAAATCCTGAGCCGCCAGCAAGCGGCGCACCGCGTAAACCAGCTGCCAGACGCCGGCGCCGGCGTAGCCGCGATCCGCCTGCAGCCGATCTCCGACAATGACGGTGAAACGGGCCTGCGTCTTGTAGCGCTGGCGTTGGCTGGCCGAGGGCTGGCAGGCGGTGACGCCGCCGGCTACGGTCCACAAGGCCGGCAAGCGCGCCAGCGCCTGCGGATTCAGGCCCGGACTGCCCGCCGCCGGCGTCAGCCGGCTTTGGTGACGGCCTTGCGCCAGATCCAGCCCGCAGAGCCCGGTTTCGTCCAAGTCGGCCGCCACTTCGCGCACCATGCGGCCCAGACCCTGGCGCAGGCGGTCGGCGATGGCGTCTTGCAGTTGGATCAGCTGGGACATGATTTCCTCAATGATTCATCGGTTTATCGATAAGGCTATTGTCTCGCGCCCGCGGTTTTGGGCTTAGCTGAGCGATGTCAGTGGACTGACGACCGCGGGGACGGACAGCGCCCTCGCCGCAAGCCGGCTTGAACAGCGGCTGCGGCTTGATACAGATCGTCGCTGGCGACATCTGGCGCCCTTTCTCGAAGTGAAAACGATGGGGGAAATTTGACGCCGCACGGATGGCGGCGGAGGGAACGACAGGCTTCCGCTCAGTACCTGCTTGCGATCTCAGTGCAGCAGCCGCTTGAGGAATTCCCCCAGCAGCGTCACCGCCAACGCGGACAAAGCGCCGGACATGGCGCCGCTGCGCGCGGCCTGGACTTCGACGTCTCGCAGGCGGCCATCCAGTTCTTCCAGTTTTTTGTCTTGTTTGGCGAGGTGCGCCACGATCATGTCGAGCTTGCCTTCTATGCGGCCCAGGGCCATCAGATTGTCATGTTCCACGTGAAACCCACCTTTCAGCCTTCGGCCAGTTGTTGGCAAATCACGCAGCGGGTGCAACTGGGCATGATTGCCCTGCGCGCGGACGAGATGGGGTCGCCGCAATCCTCGCAGTGGCTGTAGCCGGCCTGATCAAACTGTTGGTAATGACGGGCAATGGCTTGCTCGCGGAACTCGGTCTCCAGCTCGCTGGCCCGATCGAAAAAATCGCTCATGGTTGTGGTCCTTCGGAAGTAAACAGCCCGCCGAGCGCCGTCAGCCTTTGTTCCAGCTGTTGGCACCAGGCGCCGTAGTCGGCGGCATGAGCCAGGAGGTCTGCTGCCGGTAGCCCGGCGCCGGCGGCGGCGGCTTGATTGGGATTTGCAATAGAAACGGAGTCGGTTGCGGACATTGAGGCGGTGGAATAACCGAGGACTTGCCGGTAGAGGCGCAGGCTGTCAGGGCCAAGGCCGCCATAGCGGCCGCCATCCTGTTGCACGACATATTCGATCCTTTGTTTCTGGTCTTGCAGCCGCTGCTGCAGATCCCGTTGTTGACTCAGCAGGCGCGCTTCTTGCCGGCCCAGCAGTTCGCGCAAGCGTTGCTGCTGCTGCAAAGCGGCCTGCAATTGCCGTTGGGCGCGCTCGGCCTCGGCGGCCTGACGGCCTTGATCCGCCGCCCGCTGTTCGGCCAAGCGCGCGCGCCAGCCCTCCGCGCCGTGGCGCAGCCCCAGCGGATAGGCCAGGCACGCCGCCAACAACGGCGGCAGCAGCCAGCTTCCCAGCTTCAACCACGCGGGCACCGGGCCCATCAGCGGCCGCCTCGATCCCGCCAGGCGGCGATCAGACGCAAACCTGCGGAGTAGCCGCCGACAATGCCGAGATAAATCAGCCAGATATCCGCGCCCAAGGTGCCGCGCAGCCCTTCCACCACGAACAACAGCGTGGCGGCCGCGCAGGCGATGTTCGCCCACAGCCGGGAATGGCTCAGCCGGCGGCCGCCGGGCCGGGTCAGCAAATCGGACAGACGCATCATTTCTTCTCCTTGTCTAGGCTGGTCGAATTCAACTCAAAGTGGGGAAACTCGCGGAACGGCGCATCGGCCCTGCCGTACCAGTTCAGGCCCAGCGCGGCGCCGATCTCGCCCATCACCTGCCAGTGCGGATGGTGGGCGTCCCAGACCGGCTTGCCGCCGATCAGCGGCACTATGTCGAAAGCTCGCGCCGCCGGACTGCCGTGCAACATGGCGTTGTGCGCGGACTGGCCCGCGCGGGCGTTGGTCACCTTCGGCCCAGGGCGGGAACGGCCCTGAGCGAACAAGGCGTCCTGTTCCGCGCCGGAACGCCAGGTGCAGGTGATCAAGGCCTCCACGCCGGCGTCGCGGCAGCGCCGTACAAACGCTTCGGCCAAGGGTTGCAACTGCGGATGCAGGTCGGAAATAGCTCTGCTGGCCATGAAGACTCCTTGTTGTTGACGAAACGTGGCACATTGGCCGGCCGTCATGCGCGGCGCGCGCGCAGCCCTGCCAGGCATGGACGGAACCGGCTAAAAACAAACAGGAGAAATCGGAAGAGAGGGAGAGGCGGCGTATAGCCTTAATGCAGATCTTGGCTGGGCGTTTTCAGCACGCGCCACACCATGCGGTCGCTCAGTTGGAAGCGGATGGCCAGCACGCTGACCGCTTCGTTGGCGCCCAGGCCTTGCTCCAGCAGTTGGTCGAAGTCATTCAACAACTGCTGATTGCGCGCCAGACGCAAGGCCTGGCTGCAACGCGGCACGTACAGGATGTCGCCGCCAAAGTGATGAGTCAGGCTGGCGGCGGCGTCTTCGCCTATCACTTCCACTAAAGCGGCAAAACGCAACTGACCCGCCTTGCTTTGGTTTTTGGAAATGGGCAAGGTAGTGCCGCCCAAGGCCTGCACCAGTTGCAAGGTGCGCGGCAAGCCGATCAGCTCAGCCACCAGGCGCATGGTTTCGGGCAGGGCCGGGGCGATATTGGCTACGGTCATCGCGAAGATCTCCTAGGAATCACGGGACAAAGACGATAAGTTCTAAATGAGTTATAATTAATCAAGGCCAAGCACGCCATTTGCATTTAGAACTGCCGTTCTAAACACGGGCAAGCCCATGAATTCTATTGAAATCGGATGTGTTGGCAGCCCCTGAGACACATGACTGGCTGAACCCCGGTTACTTTTGAACTTTTCTCGAATTCATAAGTGCTATTTTAGTTCAAAACATAAAACTGATCAATTAGTACGATGTCACTCCCTGTCCTTTTGTACAGGGCATTTGACCGGGCCGTGGCGCCGGCCTAGCACGCCAAATGGAGTTCTACATGGAAAAAAACTTGGAACAGAGTGACTTCAAACAGCGGCTGGAACTGCTGATTGGGGCGGAGAAGCCCTACGCCTGGGCTACCCGCATTGGAATCAACAAAGGTTCGTTCACCAATATGTGGTATCACGGCGGCGTGCCGCGCGCAGCCACCGCCAGCAAGATCGCGGAGGCTAGCGGGTGCAGGCTGGAGTGGCTTTTGCACGGTAGCGGCCCGCAGTACGACGCGGCCCCTCCGCCCGGCGCGTCCATCCGACTAGAACGAGATCCGGATTGTTTTGTACCGGACAACGTTCATGAAGAGTTCTGTTTTATCCCGCGCTATAACCTGAAAGCCTCGGCCGGCTTCGGTTCCAATGCCAGCGAAGAAGCGCCGATGTTCTATATGGCGTTCCGAAAATACTGGATCAAGAACCACCTGAACGCTTCCGCCCGGGATCTGGCGGTAATCAGCGTCAAGGGCGACAGCATGAGCGGCGTGCTGGAGGACCGCGATACCATCTTGGTCAACACCGCCGAACACTCTCCCGGCGAAGGGCTTTACGTGATCCGCATGGGCGACGACATCTTCGTCAAGCAGTTGCAACGTTTACCAGGCGGCGCGGTGCAGGTTCGCAGCGCCAACCCCTTGTACGAGACCTTTACCGTGGACTTGCAGCGCAATACCGGCGAGTTCGAAGTCATCGGCCGCGTGGTCTGGTTTGGGCGGCAGATTGGCTAAGAGCCGGTTTGCGCTTCGCTTAGCGTCACACGGTGAGCACCGCTCCGAAATGCGCGTGCGTTCCGCTGTCTCAATCGTTTTCGCCTGGTCCCGCTCTGTGTTCGCGAGAGCGCAAACAGGTTCAGAGCCCGACGTTGCGGGTGTAAACTGCGGTTTTGCCGCACCGCATGAAACGGACACCACCATGATTCAACACATCGAAGCCAGCCTGGTCGAAGCTCAAACCGCCTTGGCCAATCTGCTGGCCAACCCGGAAGCGCTAGCCAGCATCGACGCGGCGGCGCAAACCCTCATCACCAGCCTTGCCGCCGGCGGACGCATTTTTTCCTGCGGCAACGGCGGGTCGATGTGCGACGCCATGCATTTCGCCGAAGAGTTGACCGGCCGCTACCGCAAGAACCGCCGCGGCATGGCCGCCGTCGCGATTTCCGACCCCAGCCACATGACTTGCGTGGCTAACGACTACGGCTACGAGTTCGTGTTTTCGCGCTATCTGGAAAGCCACGCTCGCGCCGGCGACGTGCTGATCGGCATCAGCACCAGCGGCAACAGCCAGACCATCGTCAACGCCGCGCAGGTGGCGCGCGAAATGGGCGTCAAGGTGATTATCCTCACCGGCCGCGCCGGCACGCGGCTGGAGCCGCTGGCCGATGTTTACGTCAACACGCCAGGCGGCCAGTTTGCTGACCGGGTGCAGGAGTTGCACATCAAGGTGCTGCATATTCTGATCGAACTGGTGGAACGCCACTTCTGCCCGGAAAACTATTGAGTTTCCCCGCTCCGTCACGCTTGCCATTATGCTGACGGCACGCCCCGCGCCCTAAGCGACGCCTGTCAGTACAAAGGCATGCGCCGGCCGCAAAAAAACCGCCGCCCGGACTCTCCGGCGGCGGTTCCGCGTTACAACAGCCCACCGCGCTCCGCAAAGCGCGGCAAACATTGAATAGCTCAACGGTTGAGGAAGGCGCCGATGCGCTGATACACCTCGCGGCAAACCTCCGGCACGATGGCCTCCAGATTGAGAAAGGCGTGCACCATGCCTTCCAGGTGCAGGTGCTCCACCTCCACTTCCGCCGCGCGCAGCTTGTCCGCGTAGAGAAACGCCTCGTCGCGCAGCGGGTCGAAGCCGGCCGACACCAGCAAGGTTGACGGCAGCTTGCGGCTGAACTCGCCATGCAGCGGCGAGGCCTGCAAGCGGTTCTCCGCGTGCTGGAAGTAGTTATCGAAATACCAGGCCACCCGCGCCTTGGTCAGCAAATAGCCTTCGCCGTTCTCGTCCACCGACGGCTGGCTCAAGGTGTAGTCGACGCTGGGATAGATCAACACTTGGCGCTTGATCCGCAAGGATGCGTCGTACTGGCCCAAAGCGCTGAGGCTGGACGTCAGCGCGCCGCCGGCGGAGTCTCCGGCCAGGGACAGCTCGCGCGCATAGGGCAGACCGCGCGCGTCCAGCGCCTGCCACAAGCCCTTGGCCACGACGGCGGCGTCCTGCAAACCGGCCGGGTACGGGCTTTCCGGCGCCAAACGGTAGTCGGCGGCCACCACCACGTGCTGGCTGGCGGCGGCGAGCCGCCGGCAAATCGGATCGTAAACGCTGACGCTGCCCACCATGTGTCCGCCGCCATGGAAAAACGCCAGCACCGGCAGCGCGCGCTGCGGGTTCGGGTGGTAGATGCGCACCGGCACGGTGAAATCGCGCCCAGGCACCAGGTCGTCGTTGACCCAAGCGATGTCCGGTCCCGACGTCACCATCTGTCTCGTCAGATTGGCCAGCGCTTCGCGCGCGCCGATCGGGGTCGCCTTGTAACCTTTGGCCACCAGTTCGGCCAGTTCTCGATTGTATGCTTCCAGCCAGACGGCCAGAGCGGGATCAAGCTGATGCATGCAAACTCCTATCGGCCCAGCCGTGACGGACGGCGCGCGGGCGCAAGCGAAAGAAAGAGGAATGCCCGGCATGGGCCGTTGCCGCGCCCGGCGCAGGCGATCGGTCCGTCTGGGGACTTGAGCAGCTTATACCATTGGTATTGCCGTGCAAGCGCGCCAGGAGGCTTGCCATGGCACTTGCGCCGGCCGGGCCGCGCCGGTGCCCCTTCAGCCGAACAAACGCTCTAGCAGGCTGGGTTTGCGTGTTTGCAACAACTGCTCGGCGCCCAACAGCAAATCGTCTATCAGCCCTGGGTCGCTACGCGGCTGGCGAGCCAGCGCCGGGTTGGAATGGCCTGACGGGGCCAGTTCCAGCAGCGGGCCGCGCCGCGTCAGCCTGTAGCCGCCGGCGCAGCTGGGGCAGAAGATCTCCTCGCCGTCGGCTGCCGCTCGCGGCACGGCGATGATGGGGCCGCAGCCCGCGCAGGATTGCAAGGGAATGCCCGGCTCGCTATGGCCGATGACGTGATCGAACCGGCCAGCCTCGCCCAACTGGATGAAACGTTCGCCCAGTTCGCGGTCGAATTGGGTGCCCAGATTCTCCCGTATGATGGCCAGCGCGCGTTCCTTGGGCATGCCCCGCCGATACGGCCGGGTGCTGGTCATCGCGTCGAAGGCGTCGGCGATGCCGACGATGCGCGCCGCCAGCGGTATCTCCTTGTCTCTCAATCCCTGCGGGTAACCGCGGCCGTCCGGCATTTCGTGGTGGCTCAGCACCGCGTCCAGCGCCAACTCAGCCAAAGGATGATCGCTCAGCAAGTCGGCGCCCACTCGAGGATGGGTCTTGATGACCTCGTATTCGGCGTCGCTCAACTTGTCCGGCTTGTTCAACACCGCGTCAGGGACGCCCACCTTGCCCAGGTCGTGCAAAAAGCCGCCCAGCGCAATGCGCTCCACCTCGGACTGCGGCAGGCCCAGCTTGTCGGCCAGCGCATAGCACAAGCGCGACACCCGCCATAAATGCCCGCCGGTATAGGCGTCGCGCGCCTCCACCATCATCGCCATCGTGTACAGCGTTTTCAGAAGCTCCCGCGCTTGTCGCATCTTTCATCCCCGCATGCCGATGGAACCCGGCCGCTAGAGCGATATCTGCAAGCGCTCCCGCGGCGACTCAGGCCGAATGATTTCAATATGGCATATCAATGCGGCTTTGCTGCGCTGGCAGCAATACGACAGTCGAGCGCCCGGAAATAGAGCAATCATTCCATTTGCATGAAATTTTCATTTTTCTTGGCTAGCCTAGACGGCACGCGGATCGCGCGCCGCCAACGGCGCGGTCCATGCGTTCGCGCCGTCGCCTGACGGCGCCCCACACGAGGAGACAACAATGAAATCGCTGCTATTGCTGGGCCTTGCCCTGAGCCCGCTGAGCCACTCCGCCGCCGCCGAACCGGTTCAGCCCGACCCTCGCTACAGTCACGTGCTGTCTTCGTCCGGCCCGCTCAGCCGCGAACAGCTTTTGAAAACGGCCCCGCCGGCGCCCATGAGCCGCGCCGCGCGCGGCGACGCCAATATCGAGCTGATGTCGGTGCCCGGCCCCTCCACCTATACCTATCTGCGCTGCTATTACCGCACCGGCGACGCCGCCAGACCCACCACCGACTACGTGTGGGGCCTGGACCCCAGCAGCGGCGACTACTACCGCTTGAACGGCTATTGGTGGTCCAGCAGCGCGCTGGACTGGAAGAACATGTACTACACCGACGTGGCGCAAAGCACGCTGCAGTCGGTTTGCCGCAGCACCTTGCAGAAAAAGGGCATTCAGCAGAACCCGGCGATGGTGTTCGCCGCGGACAACCAACTGTCGTTCAACTACACGGTATGGACCAACGACAAGGCCGGCCAGGGTTCCGGCATCAACAAGATCGTCGCCTTTGGCGATAGCCTGTCGGACAACCAAAACGTCTACAACGCCTCCATGTGGACGCTGCCCAACCGCAACAGCTGGTTCCTTGGCCACTTCAGCAACGGCCAGGTGTGGGTGGAATACCTGGCCGGCCGTCTGCAGTTGCCGGTGTACAACTGGGCGATAGGCGGCGCTGGCGTGGACACGCAAAAACTGGTGATTCCCGGCGTGCAACAGCAGGTGCAGTCGTGGAAAGACTACATGAAGCAGGCGCGAGACTACGATCCGGCCACGACGCTGTTCACCATGCTGATCGGCGGCAACGACTTCGTGAACTACAACAACTCGGTGGATAAAGTGATCAGCGGCCAGAGCCAGGCGCTGACCAGCCTGATAGACGCCGGCGCGCGCAACATTCTGGTGCTCAACCTGCCCGACGTATCACGGGCGCCAGTGTTCCAGTTCAAGTCCGGCGCGGCCCAGGTGGCCGTCCAGGTGCGCGACTACAACCAGCGTCTCAACGCCTTGGCCGCTCAGTTGCGTCTCAAATACGGCAGCGGCCTCAAGCTAAACGTGTTCGACAGCTACGCGCTGTTCAACAAGGTGCTGGGCAACCCCTCCGCCTATCAGTTCAACAACACCACCCAGTCTTGCCTCAACATCAACGCGGACTCCAGCACCAACTATCTGAGTTCGCAGAGCCCGCGGGCCAACTGCGTGAATCCCGACAGCTTTGTGTTCTGGGATACCCTGCACCCCACCACTCGCACGCATAAGGTGCTGGCGGACGAGGTGTACGGCTTCATGAACGGCTCCGCCGGCTTGGCCGCCCTGCCGCGACGCTGAGACCGTTCAGTGACTGCCGCGCTTTGTGAACCACCATACGGCGACCATCGCTTCGCGATGCGCCCTATGCGTATTCCGCTTTCCCAGCGGTTTCCGCCTTGTCTCGCTGTGGTTCGCGAAGCTTTGGGCAGGTACTAAAACCGCTTGAATCGAGCAGCGGCCAAGCCGCGCCACCAGACAGGCCGCCTGCGGGCGGCCTGTTGTTTTGCAAGGGCTTTTCCGGACACGCATTTGAGCGCGACGACGGCAGCGCATACAATGAAGGATTTTCCGGCGCGCCCGCCTCCGCGCAGCGAGCCGGCCCGGAACCGCAAGCGAAGGCCCCAGATGTCCTCCCTGACCCCATTGCTGCAAAGCGCCGAAGCCGCGCGCGCAGAACTGATCGCCCGGCTGCAAGCCGAAGACACCAATTGTTATCGTCTATTCCACGGCAGCGTGGAAGGCATGCCCGGCCTGACCGTAGACCGCTACGGCGAACAGTTGCTGGCCCAGACCTTCCACCAGCCGCTGAGCGAAGACGAGCTGGCGGCGGTCCGCGCCCATTACCAGGCCAGCCATCCCGGCTTGCCGCTGGTCTACAACGACCGCAGCGCCGGCAACTCCCGCATCGGCAACGCGCTGACGCTGGAACAGCAAGCCGAGGCCGAAGCCGACCACACCATTCGCGAACTAAGCGTCAACTACCACTACCGCGCTCGCCATAAAGGCCAGGACCCGTGGCTGTTCCTGGATTTGCGCGCCGCGCGCCGCCGCGTGATGGAGCTGGCGGCCGGCAAAAGCGTGCTGAATCTGTTCGCCTACACCTGCGGCGTCGGCGTAGCCGCGGCCAAGGCCGGCGCCAGCTTCGTGATGAACGTGGACTTCGCCGAATCCAGCCTCAGCGTGGGCCGCGCCAACGCCAAGCTCAATCTGCTGACCACCCGCCCGCGCTGCGTGCAGAGCGATGTGTTCGCCGCCATCCGCCAGCTGTCCGGCATCGGCCAGCCCGAGCGCGTGCGCGGCAAGAAAATGCCGCCCTTCCCCAAACTGGAAGCGCGTCAGTTCGATCTGGTGTTTCTGGACCCGCCGCGCTACTCCAAGAGCCCCTTCGGCGTGGTGGACCTGATCAACGATTACCAGGCGCTGTTCAAACCGGCGCTGCTGACCACCGCGCCGGGCGGCACGCTGATTTGCTGCAACAACGTCGCGCAGGTGGACGGCGACGCCTGGCTGGATGCGCTCAAGCGCAGCGCGGCCAAGGCCGGCCGCGAAGTGCGCGCGGCGGAATGGATCATCCCGGACGCGGACTTTCCCAGCCCGGACGGCAAGCATCCCTTGAAGATTGTCGCGCTCAGCGTCTGATCTGTGCTCTTGACGGCTGCCGGTCCCGGCCGGATTGCCGCGGCCAGATCCAATCTCGCCAAACGCCCGCCTTGCGCGGGCGTTTTCGCATAAAAAGCCACAGCATTTAAACCATATGGCATTTTTACTCACATCTTAAAATTACCGTTTATTTCCACCTGTAAATACTTAAAGATCCCGATACGGCACCACGCCGAAACAGCCGCGCTAGACGGCATGCAACAGACAGCTTGACTCAAATCACGTATCGGGAAAATCACTATGAAACTTCAACTGCTACGCGGCCTGCTGGCCGCCGCAGGCCTGTTCACCGCCTGCCAGGCTCACGCCCAGCTGGACCCGCAATTGGACTATCTGTCTCCAGGCGGGCCGCTCAGCGAAGCCCAGGTCAAGGCCGCTGCGGCCAAACCGGCCGTGGCACTGGGAGCCGCCACCTACACCTATCTGCGCTGCTATTACCGGCTGGACATGAGCCCCGCCAAGCCGCAAACCAGCTACCACTGGGCGCTGGACCCCAGCAGCGGCGACTACTACCGCGTCAACGGTTACTGGTGGTCCGGCAGCATCGTCGCGCTGAAGAATATGTTCTATAGCGATGTGGCTCAGGACACCCTGGCCGCCGTCTGCCAGAAAACGCTGGCGGCCAAGGGAATCAACCGTCCGGTGGCGCTCTACGCCGCCGCCAACAACCAGATGTCCTACAACCACACTATCTGGAGCCAGGACAGCGCCAGCCAGCCGGCGCGCGTCAACAAGCTGATCGTGTTCGGCGACAGCCTGTCCGACACTCAGAACATGTACGGCGCGTCCCAATGGCGGCTGCCCAACGCCAAAAGCTGGTTCATCGGCCGCTTCAGCAATGATCGGGTGTGGGTGGAATATCTGGCCGAGCAGTTGAAGCTGCCGATCTACAATTGGGCGATCGGCGGCTCCGCCGGCGATCAGCATCTGGTGGTGCCAGGCCTGCTGCAGCAGGTGGAGTCGTGGTCGCAATACATGCAGAAAGCCGCCAATTACCGGCCGGAGAACACTCTGTTCACCATGTTGATCGGCGGCAACGACCTGCTCAACTACGGCCGCACCGTGGACCAGGTGATCGCGGACCAAGGCAAGGCGCTGGAACGCATCATCACCGCCGGCGCGCGCCACATCGTGGTGCTGAACCTGCCCAACCTGGCCCGCACCCCGGCGGCCCAGGCCAGCGGCAAGGCCGCCGCACTGGCGCCGCAGGTGCGCGACTACAACGCCAAACTGGCGCTGCTGGTGGCGCAATTGCAACAGAAATACGGCAGCACGCTGAAGCTGAACCTGTTCGACAGCAACGCCCTGTTCGACGACCTGCTCGACAACCCGGCCAAGTATCAGGTCGGCAATGCCACTCAGTCCTGCCTGGACATCGCCGCCAACGCCAGCCTGCCCTATATCTGGGAACAGAAACCGCGCGCGGAATGCGGCAATCCGGACGCCTTCGTGTTTTGGGACGTGCTGCACCCCACCACTCACACCCATAAGCTGTTGGGCGCCTACATCGCCAACTTCGTCAAGGCGGCGGATCCGGCGGTCTCCGCCACGGCGGCGCTGAAGACGCGGCGCTAGGCGAATGAGCCCCCAGGCCGCCGCCATCGCGCGGCGGCTTGGGGTAAGATGCCGGTTTTAGCCGGACATCCCGCCATGAACCAAGCTCCGCAAATTGTCCTCAAACCCTGCCCCAAATGCGGCGCGCCCGCACTGCTGGTCAAGGCGGGCTCCCGTCGCTTCTGGGTGCAATGCAGCCGCTACCCGGACAACGGCAATTGCAGCGCCATCGGCGCTCAGGCCGACAACAAAAAAGAAGCCGTCGCCAACTGGAACGCCTCCCGCTGAGCACGCATCATGAATCTCTCGCCCTATCTTCTGACGCCGCTGCTGCTGGTGTTGTCCAATGTGTTCATGACCTTCGCCTGGTACGCCCACTTGAAGGACATGTCGTCCAAACCCTGGTGGCTGGCGGCGCTGGCAAGTTGGGGGATCGCCTTGTTCGAGTATTTGCTGCAGGTGCCGGCCAACCGCGCCGGCTACGGCGTGATGACGCTGTCGCAGCTGAAGATCATTCAGGAAGTGATATCGCTGTCGGTATTCATACCGTTCGCGGTCTTTTACATGAACCAGCCTTTCCGCTGGGACTACGTATGGGCTGGGCTGTGTCTGGTGGGCGCGGTCTACTTCATGTTCCGCGGCTGAGCGCTTGTTCAAAGCGCTGCTGCGCTTGGTAAGGCGTTGTACGGCGAGAACACGCTCGAAATGCCCGTATACCACTCAACCATTCCGCTTTTTCGCTCGTTTTCGCCTTGTCTCGCCCTTGCTCGCGAGACTTTGGAGCTGGCGCTAAAACCTGGCTACTGGTTGGCGCGCACCCAGCGGTGCCATTGGGAAAACAGCTCCGGATTCAGCGCGGCGATGGCGGAACGCTTCCAGATCACATCGCTCCAGTAGTCGTCGCTGTTGAGGCTGGCGATCTGGCCGCCGGCCTCCTCCAGAATCACCGCTCCGGCTGCGTAATCCCACAAGCGCTGGCCGCCGTGCAGGTAAAGATCGTAGCGGCCGGCCGCCAGATAACACCAGTCAAGCGTGCTGGAGCCCAGATTGCGCAAGCTGCCGCACGGGCAAGTGCTGCCGATGCGCGCGGCCAGCTTGCCGGAGCGCAGATATTTGACCTCCACGCTGGCAATGGCGTCGCACATGGTGTTGACCACGGTTTTCAAGGGCAGCCGCTGGCCGTTCAGAAAGGCGCCCTCGCCGCGGCTGGCGTAAAACATTTCCTGGGACACCGGGTTGTAGATCACGCCCAGCCGGCTTTTGCCGCCCACCATCAGGCCGACGGAAATAGCGAAATACGGCAGTCCGTTGACGAAGTTGGTGGTGCCGTCTATCGGGTCCACCACCCACAAGCCGTCCTGATTCTCCGCCCACAACCGGTCTTGCTCGGCCAATTCCATCTCCTCGCCCAATACCGGGTGAGGCAGAATGCGGGGCAAAGCGGCCTGCAAGGCTTGCTGGCAAGCCATATCGGCTTCGGTGAACAGCGTGCCGTCGTCCTTGCGGCTTTTGCCCACGTGCAAAAAGCGCGGCATCACCTCGTCGCGCGCCACTTCCCTGAGCACCTGCATCACCTGTTCCAGCACCTGCATTCGTTTTCCCCCAAGGCCGCTGCAATCCTATTTGCTGCAATCGCAGCAAACAAAGCAAAATACCGGTATCAACAGCGACTTTCAATACGTCATGCCCAGGTTTTACATTGACGCCGACCTCTGCGTCGGCCAAACGCTGGCCCTGCCAGACACGGTGGTGCGCCATGTACAGGTGCTGCGGCTCAACGCCGGCGACGCCGTCACCCTGTTCAACGGCCGCGGCGGCGAGTACGCCGCCGTGCTGGACGCGGTGATGAAGCGCGACGCCCATTGCCGCATCGAAGGCTTCGACGACGTTTCACGTGAAACGCCGATTTGGCTGGGCCTGGCCCAAGCCATTTCCGGCGGCGACAAAATGGAGTTTACCTTGCAAAAGGGCGTGGAAATGGGCGTATCCGCGTTTCAGCCCATCGCCGCGGAGCGCTCCATCGTCAAACTGTCCGGCGAGCGCGCCGACAAGCGCGTGGCGCGCTGGCAGGAAATCGTGATTTCCGCCTGCGAGCAAAGCGGTCGCAACGCCATTCCTGAAGTATTGCCCATTCTGTCGCTGGAGCAATGGCTGAAACAGGCGCCGAGCGCCGACGCGCGGCTGATCCTGTCCCCGGTGGGCAGTCAGCGCCTGGCCGACATCGCCGCCGAGCCTAAACGCGCCTGGCTGATGGCCGGCCCGGAGGGCGGTTACTCCGCCCGCGAAGAGGCCGCGGCGCTGGACGCAGGCTGGACGCCGCTGAAACTGGGGCCGCGCATCCTGCGCACCGAAACCGCGGCGCTGGCCGCGGTGGCGGCGATACAAACAGTGTGGGGGGATTACCGCTAGCCGGAGCGGCGCGGGAGCTAGGCCCGCTATAGAAAGCGCAGCGGATCAATCTTCCACTTATCCGGCGACTCGTGTTTGACAATGCGGTCGCCGCCGCCAAACCCCATGCCGCGAGACAAATCCACCATCTCCGGCGGAATGTAGACATTGCTCTTGGTGCTGAAAAACACCTTCACCTTGGGCGAGATCAGGTTGCTTTCGTTCTGCTCCACCACCACGCCCAGGCGGCCGCTCTCCAGGCGCACCAGGGTGCCGATAGGATAAATGCCTATGCTGCGCATGAACGCCTGCACCAACTGCGGATTGAAGTGGAACTTGGACCACTCGTAGATCTTGCGCAGGGCGTCGGTGGGCGCCATGCCCTTGTGGTAGCAGCGGTCCGAAGTCAGCGCGTCGTATACGTCGACGATGGCCGCCATCTGTCCCAGCTGTGAAATCTCCTCTCCCTTGAGGCCCGCCGGATAGCCGCTGCCGTCGTGACGCTCATGGTGCTGCGCCGCCACTAGCACCGCGGTTTCGGAAATACCGGTGGTTTGCAGCAGAATCTGCTTGCTCTCCACCACATGGCACTTCATCACCACGAACTCCTGCTCGGTCAGTTTGCCCGGCTTGTTGAGAATGCGGTCCGGAATCTTCATCTTGCCGATATCGTGCAGCATGCCGCCGATGCCGGCGTGATGAATCACCTCCTTGCTCATTCCCATTGCGTTGCAAAAACTGACCATCAACGCGCCAACGCTGACCGAATGCTGGAAAGTGTAATTGTCCTTGTCCTTGATGCGGCACAGCGACAGCAGCGCGCCGCCGTTGCGGAGAATGGACGAAGTCATCTTGGTCACCGACGGCTCCACCATTTCCAATTCCACCTGTTTGCCCAGACGCACGTCTTTGAGAATGCCCTGGATGATCTGATTGGCTTCGCTGTGGATCAGTTGAGCGCGGCCAAACTCGGAGCCCGCCTCCACCTGCGGCTCCAGAATGGTCTCGTTGCTGCCGAATTCGCGGATCTGCTCCTCCAACAGCTTTTTCACTTCGGTGGCGCTGGGCGCGGAGGGCAAATCCATTCCCTTGCGCGTGTCGATGTACACCTCGTGAATGCCGGAATCGGCAATCTTGCGGATTTCTTCCTCATCCTTGATCAGGAAACGCTTAAGCAAAAAGGGGTGCGACATCCAATCGCAGTTCAGATCGTGGATGTACATGCCCACCTTGAGATCGGCCACTTCTATGCACTTGATCATTCTGTGCTCTTTATCCCGCCGCGCGTCTGTGCCGCCGGCCGCGCGCATGCGTCTCCGCCACCCTGTCACCGGGACCCCGCCGGCCGCAATCGCCGGCGCAAATGGACCTGCGCGCCCAGTGCCGCCCGGGCGCGCCTTCTTTCAGCATCAACTCCGCTATCGGCATTTGCAAGGTATTCCATTAGCCCGGCGGCTAAATAAGCGGCGCACAATGACATGCGAATTCGACGTCAAACTCGCGCAAAGCCTGCTAGATAACGCAATGCGCCGCCGCTTGTCACGCTGCTGTAAATATTGCCGCCGCGGCCGTTGTGGCGCGGTTCCCACGTTCCGCCGAGCAACGTCCGCCTTTTAGCGCGTCGGCATGGACCGGTGCGGGCTTATCGCTTTAATGTCTATAAATAAGGGCAAGACACCGAACCTCGCCTCCGCTCGCGCGCGGCCGCGGCAAGCCGCCATATAACAAGCTTCGCAAGCTACTGGGGAAAGAAGAATGGAACAGCAGAAATGGGGCCGCCTGAGCACCCGCATCATTCTGGTGGCCGCCGCCGCCATCGCCGTCGGCTTCGCCGTCATGATCGGCCTGATCGCCTGGCAAAGCTACCGCTCGGCGGTGGAGCAAGGCTACAAACTGGCCTCTGAGCAGGCCAGCAGCTACGCCAAGGACGCGGAAAGCGATTTTGCCCGCAACTTCACCCTGCCGCGCCACCTGGCCGACGCGGTATTGGGCATACAACGCGTCGCGCATCCGGACCGCAAACACACCGACAACACCATCCAGCAGATGCTGGACAACGCGCCTCAGTCGGTGGGCCTGTGGATGCTATGGGAGCCGAACGCCTTCGACGGCAACGACAACAGCTTCCGCATGGACTGGCCTCGCCACGACCCCACCGGCCGCTATCAGCCCTACATCACCAAGAACGACAAGGGCAAAGCGCAAATGGACGTGATGATGTCGGCGGACCGCGTCAAGGAATTCCCCAAGTTCAAGGATCACCCGGAAAGCTATCAGCCCGACTACGAAAAACCGGGCTGGGGCGATTTCTACTACGTGCCCAAGCAACGCGGCCGCGACACCATCACCGAGCCCTACCCCTACGAGGTGCAGAACCGCAAGATCCTGGAAAGCTCGCTGGCCGTGGTGATCAAAGACGCCGCGGGCAAAATGCTGGGGGTCTCCGCCACCGACATCGCGCTGGACGACCTGCAAAAGAAATTCGGCCAGATCCGGTTATATGAAACCGGCTATGTCAGCATGCTGTCCGAAGGCGGCCTCTACGTGGTCAATCCAGAGGCCAGCCTGCTGGGCAAACCCGCGCCCAAGGACAGCCCGCTGACGCCCTATCTGGGCAAGATCAAGCAAGGCGAGGACTTCGTTTACGAGGCAGGCGGCTTCACCCACTTCTTCCACCCTGTGAAAGTCGCCAATACCGGCCAGTTCTGGACGCTGGGTGTCAGCATACCCACCGCGGCCATCACCGCCGACGCCAAGCGGCAAAGCCTGACCGCGGTGCTGATAGGCGCGGTGGCGCTGGCGCTGATTCTGCTGGTGCTGGCCGGCGTGGTGCGCGCGCTGACCCGGCCGCTGAACCATCTGGCCGCCACCATGGAGCAACTGGCCTCCGGCAAAGGCGACCTGACCATCCGCATCCCGATCAGCAACCGCGACGAAATCGGCCGCACCGCGGACGCCTTCAACCGATTTATCGCCAGCCTTCGCGATATGTTCGTGGAGGTGCGCGAACAGAGCCAGGCGGTCACCGCGGCGGCGGTCTCCTTGCAAGAGTCCGCTCGCCAGGTGGAAAGCGCCTCCGCTTCTCAATCGGACGCCGCCAGCGCCACCGCCGCCGGCGTGGAGGAAGTCACCGTCAGCGTGCAGCACATCGCCAACACCGCGCAGCTGGCGGAGAGCACCGCGAGGGAAACCGGCAGACTGACCGAGCAGAGCGTTTCCACCGTCAACCAGGTCACCGCCGAAATCCGCCGCATGACCGACAATATGCACGCGCTGGCGGATCGGGTGAATGTCCTGGGCGCGCGCTCAACCGAGGTCAGCACCATCGTCAACGTGATCAAGGACATCGCGGACCAAACCAATCTGCTGGCGCTGAACGCGGCGATCGAAGCCGCGCGCGCCGGCGAGATGGGCCGCGGTTTCGCCGTGGTGGCGGACGAGGTGCGCAACCTGGCCGGCCGGACCGCCGAGGCCACGGTGGAGATCAGCCGCATCGTCAACGCCATCGGCCAGGAAACCCGCGACGCCGTCAGCGACGTGCAAAAGAGCAGCCAATTGGTGGGCAACAGCGTCGCCATCGCCGAAGACGCCAACCAGGCGATGCAAACCGTGCTGGATCGCAGCCACGGCCTGGTGGGCAGCATCGTCGACATCGCCTCCTCCACTCGCGAGCAGTCCGCGGCCAGCCTGGAGATCGCTCAGAACGTGGAGCGCATCAGCAGCATGGCGCAGAGCAATAGCGACGTGGTGCGCCAAGTGGCCGCCTCGGTCAGCCATCTGCGCGAACTGTCGGCGCGGCTGGAAGCGCTGGTGGGCGATTTCCGTACCTGAACCGCCAAACAATGAAAGGACAGCCCTGATGACGGCAATCGACTGGTGGCCGTTTGTCGCCGCCTCGCTGCTGCTGGTGGTCACGCCGGGCGCCGGCACGCTGTCCATCCTCGGCGCGCTCAGCGGCGGCGGGCTGCGCGCCGGCTACGCGGCCCAGGCCGGTTTGCTGGCCGGCGATCTGATCCTGATCGCGCTGGCCGGCGGCGGCGTGGCGGCGCTGCTGGCCGCCCACCCCGGCTGGTTTGAACTGCTGCGCTACGCCGGCGCGTTCTATCTGGCCTGGCTGGGCGCGAACTTGCTGTTCCGCCGCAACGGCGGAGCCGCGGCCGTGACCGCGCCGGCGCAACACAGCGCCGGCGCCTGCTTCCGCCGCTCGCTGTTGATCACCCTGGCCAACCCCAAAGCCATCCTGTTTTTCATGGCCTTCTTCCCGCAATTCCTGGAAGCCGGCCGCGCCGGCCCGGCCGGCTTCGCGCAGCTGGCCGCGGTATTCTGCCTGATCAATATGCTCTACCTGGCGCTGCTGGTATGGCTTGCCGGCCGCCTGCGCCGCCGCGCCTTCGCTCCCGGCGCTCGCCTGCTGCTCAACCGCCTGCTGGGCGTCTGCTTTCTCAGCCTGGGGATCAAATACGCGCTGCGCTGAGGCGCTGTTCATAGCCTGCTGCGCAGGTGGAAGTGTCCTTTTTCTGCCATCAATTTTGATAAATGCGACACGGGTCTTACCGTCGTGCAGGAATTGGGATTACAATCCCGCAATTTTGTTCGGACCACAGGCAATGACCCACGCAAAAACGCTTCCCGCACGACGCACCGCCCGCCACGGCGGCGACCTGGCGTTGGCGCGAGCCGTTGCCGTTCCCGAACCCCGACGCAGTAATAAAACAAGCTCCTGATTCCAGGGGCTTTTTTTTTACCCGCGACTCATAAAGCCAATATTGAAAGGACGCGACCATGGCCAACCCCCTCTACCGCAAACACATCATTTCCATACCGGACTTCAGCCGCGAGGAACTGGAGCTGGTGGTGGCCACGGCAGCCCGCCTGAAACAACAGCCTCGCAACGACCTGCTGAAAGACAAGCTGGTGGGGAGCTGTTTCTTCGAGCCCTCCACCCGCACCCGTCTGTCCTTCGAGACCGCGGTGCAGCGGCTGGGCGGCAGCATCATCGGCTTCGCCGACGGGGGCAACACCAGCGCCAAGAAAGGCGAAACCCTGGCGGACTCCATCAAGATCATCGGCTCCTACACCGACGCGGTGGTGATGCGTCATCCCAAGGAAGGCGCGGCGCGCCTGGCCAGCGAGTTCTCCGCCGTGCCCATCATCAACGGCGGCGACGGCTCCAACCAGCACCCAACCCAGACCCTGCTGGACCTGTTCACTATTCGGGAAACCCAGGGCACGCTGGAAAACCTGACCGTGGCCTTCGTCGGCGACCTCAAGTACGGCCGTACCGTGCACTCGCTGACCCAGGCGCTGTCGCTGTTCGGCGCCCGTTTCTACTTTGTGGCGCCGGAGCAACTGGCGATGCCGGACTACATCTGCGAGGAGCTGGACGAAAAAGGCATCCAGTACACCGTGGTCGGCAGCTTGGACGACGTGATTCCGCAAGTGGATGTGCTGTACATGACCCGCGTGCAACGCGAGCGTTTCGACGAGGCCGAGTTCAAGAAGATTCAGGGCAAGTTCGTGCTGCGCGCGGACATGCTGCACAACGCCCGCAGCAATATGAAGATTCTGCACCCGCTGCCGCGCGTCGACGAGATCGAAACCAGCGTGGACGCCACGCCGCACGCTTATTACTTCGAACAAGCCAAGAACGGGGTCTATGCGCGCCAGGCGCTGCTGTCGCTGGTGTTGAACGAGACCGTCTGATTCAGGAAAAGGAAACCATCATGCAATATACCCGCACCGTAGAAGCGCTGAAGCAAGGCACCGTCATCGACCACATCCCGGCCGGCCAGGGGCTGGTCATCCTGCGTCTGTTCAAACTCAGCGAAACCGGAGAGCGCGTCACCGTGGGGCTGAACCTTTCCAGCCGTCACATGGGCGCCAAGGACATCATCAAGGTGGAGAACATCGCGCTGTCGGAGGAACAGGCCAACGAACTGGCGCTGTTCGCGCCGCAGGCCACCGTTAACGTGATCGACAACTTCGAGGTGGTCAAAAAACACAAGCTGGCGCTGCCGGACACCATCGAAGGCATCTTCTCCTGCCCCAACTCCAACTGCATCTCGCACAACGAGCCGGTGACCAGCTTTTTCTACGTTAAACCCCAGGCGCGCGACACAAAAATGAAATGCAAGTATTGCGAAAAGGTGTTCAGTAGGGATATCGTTGCAGAGGTGCGCTAAGTCGTACAAGGGTGAATAGAGAAATATCAAGAAAACACTGCGTTCGACAGTGGTAAAAAGCACGAGCAAGCGCCGCAGTCATCTGCGGCGCTTCTCATTTCAGGCTCACGACGCAGACGGCCCCTCGCTGGCGCCGTCGATAAAGCGCTGCAGAAACACCAGGTCCAGCCAGCGGCCAAACTTGAATCCCACCTGCGGCAACATGCCCACCTGCTGGAAACCCAATTTCTCATGGAAGCGGATAGAACCCGCGTTGGCGGCGTCCACCGCGCCTATCATGGTGTGCTTGCCCAGCGCCTTGGCGCGCGGAAACAAGGCTTGCACCAAGGCGGTGCCAATACCCTTGCCGCGCGCGTCGGCGGACAGGTGCACGCTGTGCTCCACGGTGAAGCGGTAGCCCGGCTTGACGCGGAAATCGCCAAAGCTGGAGAAACCCAGGATCTTGCCGTCCTC
This sequence comes from Chromobacterium sp. Rain0013, assembly GCF_015291765.1. Lineage (NCBI taxonomy): Bacteria > Pseudomonadati > Pseudomonadota > Betaproteobacteria > Neisseriales > Chromobacteriaceae > Chromobacterium > Chromobacterium sp. Rain0013. The sequence goes on along the minus strand of NZ_CP031514.1, from coordinate 790,923 downwards.
CTCCGCCAGCAGCACCGGATAGCCGGCCGCGGCGCGGTCCTGGAACCAGACGGCAAACTCGCCGGCGGACAGGGGATCGTCGTTGTAGATGGCGGTGGTGGTGGCGATAACCTCGTTGTAGATGTCGAGTATCGCCGCCAGGTCTTCCAGCGTGGCGTCGCGGATAATCATGTTCTGTCCCTTGCTGATGTGGCTTGTTGTGTGGATCGCGGGCGAGGACGCCGGCGCGTATCCTTAGAGTCTGTTCATCATCTGCTGCGCTTCATGAGGCGTGACACGATGAGTACCGCTTCGAAATGCTCATGTACCACTTGACCATTCCGCTTGCTCAGCGGTTTTCGCCTTGTCTCGCTCTTGCTCGCTAGATTTTGAACAGGCTCTTAAATGCAAACAGTGTACCAGCCGTCGGTTCAGCCGGCAGCCGTCGGCTTTTTGCGCGGGCTGCGCTTCTTGCGCGCCGGCGTCTCCGGCGGCGGATCCGCCGCGGGCGGCGTTGCCGTGGGCGCCGCCAAGGGGGATTCGCCGTCGTGCTTGAGCCGGATTTCGCAATGCAGTTTGGAGCCGTTTCGGCTTTCCTGCACCGTCAGGAAGTCCAGCTTCTTCACCATCTGCGACAACCGGGAATGGCCGTAGACCCTCGGGTCGAACGAGGGATCGTTCTTGGCCAGATAGGTGCCCACCACCGACAGCTCCGCCCAGCCGCTGTCGCGGGACACGGCCTCGATCGCATTGGTGAACATGTCCTGCAGCGGGTGGCGCTCCTTCTCCGGCTGCGGCTTGGCTCGGCTGCGCGCGCTGCGCGTCTTGGGCTTGTCAGCCGCGATCTTGGCCACCGCCGGTTCCGGCCGCAAAATCTCGGTGAACACGAATTTGTCGCAAGCGGCGATGAAGGGCCGCGGCGTCTTGGATTGCTCGCCCAGGCCGATCACCATCAACCCGGATTCACGCAGCCGGGTCGCCAGGCGGGTAAAGTCGCTGTCCGAGGACACCAGGCAGAAACCGTCGAAATTACCGGTGTAGAGCAGGTCCATCGCGTCGATGATCAGCGCGGAGTCGGTGGAATTCTTGCCCTTGGTGTAGGCGAACTGCTGAATCGGCGAAATCGCGTACTGGTGCAGCACTTCCTTCCAGCTCTTCAATTGGCTGGTGGTCCAGTCGCCGTAAGCGCGCTTGACCACGGCGGTGCCGTACTTGGCCACCTCGGCCAGCAACTCGGCGATCAGCGCCGACTGCGCGTTGTCCGCATCGATCAATACCGCCAGTTTGCGATTTTCCATGCTTGGTTTCCGTAAAACGATTGAGTCATGCTAAAACCGGCCGCCGCGGCTGTCAAAACCGGCGGCCGGGCGCGGCTACGGCGGCGGGGCGCGCAATGTCTGCTCCACGATGGCGGCAATCCGCCCCTCGCGTTTCATCTGCTCCAAGACGGCGTTCAGTTGCCGGATGAAATCGTCCAGATAGGGAAAATGCTGTTGACCGCGCTTGGCGAAACCGACATAGGCCTGCTCGCCGTTCAGACTGGCCGCCGCCGCCAGTCCGCCGCGTTGCTCCGCGCTGATCACGCCTCGCCGCTGAAGCCGATCCAGCACGTAGAGAATGGACAGCTTGTCGTTCAAATAACAATCAATGCGGCCATTGACCAGCTTCAGCAGATTGCCCTGAGTGTCCGGCGCCTCGTCCAAATGAATCTCGCCACGCTGCACCGCCAGCCAGAATGCCTTGCCGCCGGGGCGGAAACCCGCGTTGTTGCCAAAGCGCAGGCCCAGGAAATCCGCCGGCCAATGCGGCCGCGGCGCCCGCATGATGTCCGCCCGGCAATACACCGCCAGTTGCTCCTGCCAGAACGGCGCCGAATAGCCCATGTAGTCGCGCTCCGGACGGTAGTACGGCGGAGACAACGCCGGCGCGCGGCCGGCCTCCAGTTCGGAGAGGCCGCGCTTCCACGGCACAGGCCGCAGCTCAATGCGATAGCCGGACAAGCGCTGCGACGCCTCGCGCAACACTTCGTTGTAAACGCCCTCTGCCCGTCCGTCCTTCTCATAGGAATACGGCGGATAACCGTTGTCGACCAAAACCACCACCTGGCGCGGCGGCGCTGCCGCGATGCCCTGCGCCAGCCCGGCCAACAGCAGCCACAACAAGCCCGATCTGATCATTTGAATGACATAATCCGTGTCGATAAACACGTTATAGCCGCTACGCGCGCCAAGGAGATGGGCTGGCCGCTAAACGAATCCGTAAACGCGCGCGGCAAACAAAAAGCCGCCCAGCGGGCGGCTTTGACGGCGAAGCGCGGATGCGCTTACTTTTTGGCGATGCTCTTGCCGAAGCTTTCCGCGGCGGCACGCATCTTGGGCAACAGCACCGGCTCGGCGGCCTTCAAGGTGTCGCCGGCGATGGTGTTGATGATCTGCGGCTGCTGTTTCAGCAGTTTCTGACCCGCTGCGGTCTTGTAGAAAGCATTGATCTGCTTGAGTTCGTCGGCGCTGAACTGGGCGCTGTAAGCCTTGGCCACAGTCTGCTCGAACTGCTGCTTGGCAGTGCTGGAGCCAAAGTAATCGCTGGCCAGCTTGTGCACGTTCTCGCCGTAGGTCTTGAAGCCTTCCTGCGCCTTCTTCTGCTGAGCTTCGCTCAACTTGATCTTGTTCTTGACGAAGTATTCCTGCAGCAGCGGCATCGCGCTGGCGGTGGTGCGCTGCGCCAGTTCCGGCAGCATATTGTTCAGGTTCAGCGTGGCGGACAACTCTTTGACGGCGGCGTCCTGGGCGGCGTCGGCGTGCGCCAGCAGCGGCAAAGTCAGCGCCAGGGCGGCCAGGCCGGCTTTGAGCGGGCGTGATGCGAACATGTGGAATCCTTTGGCTTTGAGTTGGAAACAGCTGGCGTCGGCCAGGCCGACGCGAAAACACCGGCAGTGTGACACCGCCGCCGCCGCAGGTCAAAAAAGACGGGGGGCCTGCGCCTAGCGCGCCGCGGCGGGGGCCGGCGGCAACTGGCTCTGCCAGCCCTGGTAAGCGCCGATATTGGCGCGAGTGATCAGCTGCACCGGCACTAACACCAAGCTTGGCTTGGCGTTGGGCTTATCCAGCAATTGGCGGCCCAGCTTCACCGCCTCCGCGCCGATGGCGTACGGAGCTTGGCTGACGGAGGCCACAATCTGATTCTGCGCTCGCAACGCCTTTTCGATGTCCGGCGAGCCGTCCACCCCTGCCACCATCACCTCCTTGCGGCCGGCTTCCCGCGCGGCCTGCTCCGCCCCCAGCGCCTGGCGGTCGTTGCAGGAGAACACGCCGTTGACCATAGGGTAGCGCCGCAGATGCCGCTCCATCAGCCGCTTGCCGCCCCAGCTGGACGCCATGCCGCTCTCTTGATGGCTGAGCAAGCGGATTTTGGGAAATGCGGCCAAGCTGCGGCGACAACCGGCCACCCGGTCCCAGACAGACGACACCGGCGGACCGTTCTGAATCACCATCGTCCCATGACCGTGCATCTGCTCCGCCAGATAACGGCAGGCCAGCGCGCCAGCCTGAACATTGTCCGATTTGACCGTGCCGTCGACGCCGGGCGCATCCACGTCCACCGCCACCACTCGCACCCCTGCCTGGTGCGCGATACGCACCAGCGGCGCCACCGCCTTGCTGTCCGCGGCCACCAGCAGAATCAGCTCCACCTGCTGACGCAGCAGTTGCCGCACCTGTTCTTCCTGCCGCTCCAGGCTGAAATTGGCGGACAGGGTGGTGACTTGCGCATTGGGATTGGCCGCGCGCGCCTCGTTCAGCGCGCCGCGCGCCACGAGCTGATAGAAGGGGTTGTCCAGCGCTCCCACGGACACGCCGATGCGGCTCAAGGGGGCGGCGTAAACGGCTCCAGCCAGCGACAGCCAACAACAGGCGAAGAATCGGCTCGGCATCATGGCCACTCAAGAGAGGGTTGAAATACATGCCATCCCAGTTTAGACCACCTGGCTTGAAGCGAAACTACGCCGAACAATGGCTTGGGAGCCACAATGCCCCCGGCGACGCCAGCGGCCTGCGGGCCTGATCAAGACCCGGCGCGCCGCGTGGCGCAACGCGCGGCAGATGGAGACTCAGGCCGCCTGGCTCAAGCTGGCCCGCACCCTTTGCGCCAGCAGCTCCAGTTGCAGCCAGCCGTCTTCCCATTGGCAGTGGCCGGACTCCACATTGATGTGGCCGGCCTGCCGCAGCCAAGCGATGGGCGTGCGCCAGTAGCCCGCCAGCCGAGCCGCGCGCGGGGTCTTGCAGAACGGATCGTTGCTGCTCGCCACCATCCTGGCCGGAAACGGCAAGGGCTGCCGCGGCGTCGGCGCGAACCCCATGAGCTCGCGCGGCACAAAGGGCCGCTCCACATCCGCCGGCGCCACCAATAAAGCGCCAGCGATTCGCCGCGGATGGCGCTGCGCGTAATGCGCCACCGCTACGCAGCCCAGGCTGTGGGCAACGACGATGGCTGGCTTTCGCGTCCTCTCAAGCGCCTGATCCAGGCCCTGCAGCCAGTCGTCCAGCCGCGGCGCGTCCCAATCGCTTACCTCCACCCGCTCGGCTTTCAAACGCCGCTGCCAGTGGCTTTGCCAATGCCGCGGGCCGGAGTTGTGCCAGCCAGGCTGAATGATCAAGTCGAAATCCGCCAGCGAAGGTTCCATCGCTCAGCTCCTCAAAGGTTGATCTCGCACTGTAGAATGACTTTTATATTCTTGGAAATGATATTGAACGAAAAACTTATTCCCCATACCTCTAAAGCAGTGCTGTCACCGCATAGATTTATTTGGAATTTAAAGATAAAAAACAATCACTTCTGGCTCTAAAACATTTCTGATTAGATGCAATCATCGCTTGCACTCTCAGGAAATCGCCATGCCACGACTCACCTTCCGCCATGCCCTGCTGTCCCTCGCCTTGTTCAGCGGCGCCGCGCCGCTGCTGGCCTCGGAGCTGCTCAACGTCTCGTACGACCCCACCCGCGAGCTATACCAAGACGTCAACAAGGCCTTTGCCGAGCAATGGAAAAAACAGGGCGGCGACGTCGCCATCAAGCAATCGCACGGCGGCTCGGGCAAACAATCGCTGGCCATCCAGCATGGCCTGGAGGCCGATGTGGCCACGCTGGCGCTGGCCTACGACATCGATGTGCTGGCGGACCAGGGCCTGCTGCCCAAGAACTGGCAAAGCCGCTTGCCGGACAATAGCTCGCCCTATACCTCCACCATCGTGTTCCTGGTGCGCAAGGGCAACCCCAAGGGCATCCGCGATTGGGGCGACCTGATCAAGCCCGGCGTCCAGGTCATCACTCCCAACCCCAAAACCTCCGGCGGCGCGCGCTGGAACTATCTGGCGGCCTGGGGTTACGCGCTGAAACAGCCCGGCGGCAACGAGGCTAAGGCCCGCGCCTACGTCGGCGAACTATACAAGCACGTGCCGGTGCTCGACACTGGAGCGCGCGGCGCGACGCTGACCTTCGCACAACGCGGACAGGGCGATGTGCTGCTGGCTTGGGAGAACGAGGCGGTGCTGGCAGTGAAAGAGCTGGGACCGGATAAGTTCGACATTGTCACCCCCTCATTGTCCATCCTGGCGGAACCGCCGGTGGCGGTGGTGGATAAGGTGGCCGACAAGAAGGGCAACCGCAAGCTGGCCGAGGCTTATCTGAAGTTCCTGTATACCCCTCAGGGCCAGACCATCGCGGCGCAGAACTACTACCGCCCGCGTGACGCCAAGATTGCGGCGCAATACGCCGGCCAATTCCCCAAGGTCAAGCTGTTCACGCTGCAAGAGACTTTCGGCGACTGGCGCAGCACCCAGCGCAAGCACTTCGCCGATGGCGGCGTGTTCGATCAACTAGTGGCCAAGAAATAAACACCGCCCCGTAGAACCTGCTCAAGGCCTCGCGCGTCAGAGCGAGACAAGGCGAAAACGGCTGATGAAGCGAAATGTGCATTCGGTACATGGGCATTTCGAAGCCGTACTCACCGTGTAACGTCCCACAACGCGCAGTAGATCGTAAACAGGTTCTGACATGCGAACAGCCCGGCTAGCCGGGCTGTTGTTCATCCCGCGACAAGAACTCAGGCCTGCTGACTTTCGCGCCAGGTCAACCACACCCGCATGTCGAACTCCAACTGGTGGTAGTCCGGCTCCATATGACAACACAGCTGATAGAAAGCCTTGTTGTGATCCTTCTCCTTCAGATGGGCCAGCTCGTGCACCACAATCATGCGCAGGAACGGCAAGGGCGCGTCGCGAAACAGCGCGGCGATGCGGATCTCGTTCTTGGTCTTCAGCTTGCCGCCCTGCACCCGCGACACGAAGGTATTGGTGCCCAGCGTGCCCTTGACCGGGTGCTGCTGACTGTCGTAGCTCACCTTGGCCGGCAAGGCGGCGTTTTTCAGATAACGCTGCTTGATCTCGGATACATACTGGTACAACGCCTTGTCCGTCTGCACATCGTGGCTGTCCGGGTACTTGCGCGCCAACCAGACGCCAAGCTGCCCGGCGTCCAGCAGCGCCTGAACCTGGCCTAGCAAGGCGGAGGGATAGTGTTGCAAATAGTTGAGAGTAGACATCGCCACATTGTAAAACGACTGCGCGGCCCGGTGTTGTCGCGACGCAAACCGTTACAGCAACAAACAGGACGGATCATCCCACTGATAGCTGAGCGCCAGCGCGCGCCGGCCCCCGGCGGTGTCCACCTCGCAGGGCGCGGACTCCACGCCGCCCAGTGCCTGGTAAAAGGCACGGCCGTCCCGATTTGCTTGGTAAGCCCACAGGAACAAGGGCCGGCCCGGCGCAACGCGCAAGGCTTCCGCCGCCGCCGCCGCCATCAAGGCGCGCCCGATGCCGCGCCCCTGCTGCCCGGCCTGCACATGCAGATTGTCCAGATAAACGCCCCGCTCCGGCGCTTCGTCCGGCAATAGGCAAACGAAGCCCACCGGCTCTCCCTGCCACAGCGCCAGCTGTACCCAGGGCGGACGCGCGGCGGCGAAACGCCGCTGCCACACAAGCAGGCGCTCGTCCCAAGCGCGTAGGTCCAGATACTCATCCGGCAGGATGCCGCGGTAATGCCGCCGCCAGCTGGCGACGTGCAGCGCGGTGATCCGCTCCACATCCCCAGCATCCGCCGCGCGCAGCAATAGGTTATTGGTCATCTTCGCTCCTCCTAGTCGCGGTGGTTCCACGCCAGCGGCCAAACTGGTTCTGGCCAAGGCCGCCGGCAATCAAGACAATGCCGATTCCCCCACCTTACTCCAGGAAGGTCTTGCATGCATGTCGTGATTTTCCGCGCGGCCACGCGGCAACTGGATGACGAATACTTCGCCGTGGCGCGGCAAATGCGCCAGCTGGCGCTGGAACGCTTCGGCTGTCTTGCCTTTGTTTCCGCCTCTGAGGACGGCCAAGAGATCGCTCTATCCTACTGGCCTGACGCCGAGAGCATCCGCGCGTGGAAAGTCCACGCCGACCATATGCTGGCGCAGCAGCTGGGGCGCGAACGTTGGTATCGCCAGTATCGGGTGGAAGTGGCGCGCATCGAACGCAGCTATGAATGGGAGCCGACGCCATGATGTATACGCCAGACGCTTTCTCGGGCCGCCCGGCCGCGCTGGCGGAACTGCTGGCCGCCCACCCCTTCGCCACCCTGATCACGCCTCAGACCGACGGCGAGCCCTGGATCAGCCATCTGATCTTGCTGGCCGATCCTGAACAGCCAGACTGCCTGCTCGGCCATCTGGCGCGCGCCAACCCGCACACTCAAGCGTTGCTGCGCGGCAGCAGCAGCGTGGCATTGTTTCACGGGGAACATGGTTATGTGTCGCCGGCCTGGTGCGCTGCCGGCGGCGCCCAGGTGCCTACCTGGAACTACCGGGCAGCGCATGCGCACGGCGTGGCGGAGGAAATGGAAGGCGCGGCCTTGCTGAGCCAGCTGGAGCGACAGGTACGCTTTTTCGAAGGCGAATCCGGCTGGCGGCTACCCAGCGAAAACCCGGCCATCCAGGCCATGCAGCGCGCAGTCGTCGGCTTCCGGCTACGAGTGAAGCGTTGGGATATCAAGGAAAAGCTGAGCCAGAACCGCAGCGCGGCGGACCGGAACGGCGTGAGCGCGGCGCTGGAGCGCATGGGAGGCGAAAACGACGCCTTGGCGCGCGCGATGCGCGACGCGCGGCGCGACTAGCCGCTTTTTATCGGAGACCGCAGCTTCTTTAGCCTCTTTTTACGCGTCGGAGCCTAGCATTCAGCCAAGTGTTCCACTTGGAAACCTTTGCCATGACCTCAAACAAACCTGTCCGTCGCGCCTTGCCGACGCGCGGCATTCCGGACTACCTGCCGGACGAGGATCCGACGCCGCTGGCGCTGCGCCGCTACATACTCGAAACCCGTTTTCCGGCAACGCGCTGCCGGGCCGAGCCGAAACTCGGCTGGCGCGCGTCCTTGCTCGCCTGGTGGCGGCTGGTGAGCGCGCGGCGATGAAACGCGGCGATCTGGCGCTGCGCCACCGCCGGCTATTGAATGCCTACGCGGCCCGTCATCAACGCATGCCCTGGCTCAAACGCAAAGCGCGGCTGCCGCGCACGGCACACTCAGGCTGGCTGGCGCGGCTAAGCGCCTGGCTGCGCGGCTGAGCGCCTTATTTGAGCCGCAGCGGCTCCACCAGCACATTGCTTGATTCGTCGGCCAGCCACAGCTGGCCATCCTGGATGGTGGCGCTCAACTGCATGCTGCGCTGGCAGATGGCGACCAATTCCGCCAACGTGGCCGGCTCAACGCGGAACACGCTGAGCTTGTCCAGCCGGGACAGCTTGTTCTCGATCTGCGGCCACCACACCTCGCTGGCGCGGCCGCCATAGCTGTACAGCACCACTTGCTCGGCGCGGCTGCACGCTTTCTTCAGCCGTTTTTCATCCGGCTCGCCCAGTTCTACCCACAGTTCGATATCGTCGGCATAACTTTTCTGCCACAACTCCGGCTCGTCGTCTGCGCTCAGGCCACGGCTGAATTGCAGGGTTTCACTGGCGTTGAGCGCAAAGGCGACCAGGCGCAGCATCATGCGCTCGACGGTTTCGGACGGGTGCTGGGCCAGCGTGAGCTGATGACTGGCGTAATAGCCGCGATCCATGTCGGACACGGCAAGATTGGCTTTATAAATGGTGGCGGACAGGGCCATGGACGGTGCGCGGCTTTGCAGAATAAAGACGCTATTGTACGGGGCCGGCGCCGGTTGCGCCCGCTCAAAGTTGCGCGGGCAAAGGAAAGACCAGCGGAAACGGCAGAAAAAGCGGCTTTGCTCGCACGGTGCGCAGCACGCGGAGGACGTTTTCGCCGCGGCGCGCTTTGAACGGCTGATTAGAGCCTGTTCACGATCTCGCGAGCAAGAGCGAGACAAGGCGAAAACGAGCGAAAAAGCGGAATGGTCGAGGGATACATGAGCATTTTGAGCTTATTTTTAACGCCATATCGCCGCAACGCAGCAGATCGTGAACAGGTTCTTAGGGCGAAGGCTGGCTGGAACAATCCAAAGGTTCGCCGCGCCAGGTAATGCTGGCCTCGCGGCCCCTGATCCACAGCTCCAGTCCCGGCGCCGTGTAGCGCGCGCCGTTGCCGCTCAGGCCCTGATGCAAGATGGCGGTGGAACCGTTGTACTCCAGCTTCACCGTGGGGGGGTGAGTGCGATAAAAGGTAGCCAACACGGTGCGGGTGGCGTTGCCCTTGCAGACATAGCGCAAGGGCGTCAGCGACGGCGCCAATCCCCAAGCCGCCTGCAACTGGGTAATGCGCATGATGTAGACATCGCCCAGGCACATATGCATGTCCTCGGTCTTGACGCAGTCCTTCAGGCTTTTTACCCAGCGGCGCTGCTCGGCGATCAGTTTGGCCTCGGCACCCGGACGCCCCTGCTGGGCCTGCTCCAGCGCCTGGGCGTAGACTTTCTCCAGCCGATTGTCCTGCCGGGTCAGGCTCTCGTCCTGACACACCATGGCCTCCACCGGATTGCCCGGCTTGTCGCAGTTGAAATCGGTTGCCACCTGCGCGTTGGCTTCCACCGCTTCCTCGGCGGCTTTGCCGCTCGCCGCCGCGCGGCCATGACCACCCTCCGAGCCGCCTTTGCCGGCGGCCAGCGCCAACGCCGGACACAAAATGATCAAGCCGACCAGCCTACGGGCGGATCCAGGCATACCGATTTCCTCTGAACTGCGTTATTCGCCGCCCATCCCGGGCGGACACATCAAAACAGGGCATCTTGCCGCCTCGGCCGCAGCGCTCCGCTGCACCGGCGACGTGACAACATGATACCAGTTCACCCATTCGCATTTATTAATAATATCAGCCGTCAAAACGGCTTTGCGCGGGTTTGGATTCCGCTGAAATGGATATGACAATGCGGCGACAAGTTCCCAAACCGCCGATTTGAAGGTAAACTCCGGCCTCCCGCGTGCAATTCCAATCTTTGCGCGCCGCGCGCGCTTCATCCCGAAGCGCCCATCGCATCCCTAACTTTTTCCCGTCAGCCTGGATTGGTTCGCACATACTGCGATAGGCCGTCGCAGGAGCAAACATGTCCACACTCACCTTTGCCGACCTCGGTCTGGCCGAACCCCTGTTGCGCGCCGTCAGCGAAACCGGCTATACCACCCCCACCCCGATTCAAGCCCAGGCCATCCCGCAAGTGCTGCAAGGCGGCGACCTGTTGGCCGCGGCTCAGACCGGCACCGGCAAGACCGCCGGCTTCACCCTCCCGCTGCTGCACATCCTGATGGGCAAGCCGGCCACCCAGCCGGGCCGCCCGCGCGCGCTGGTGCTGACCCCCACTCGCGAACTGGCCGCCCAGGTGGAAGAATCGGTGCAGACCTACGGCAAGCACCTGCCGCTTACCTCCATGGTGATGTTTGGCGGCGTCAACATCAATCCGCAAACCCGCGCGCTGCGCAAGCCGCTGGACATCCTGGTGGCCACGCCGGGCCGTCTGCTGGACCATGCCGGTCAACGCAATATCGACCTGTCCGGCGTTGAGATTCTGGTGCTGGACGAAGCGGACCGCATGCTGGACATGGGCTTCATTCACGACATCCGCAAAGTGCTGGCCCTGCTGCCGGCCAAGCGTCAGAACCTGCTGTTCTCCGCCACCTTCTCCGACGAGATCAAGAGCCTGGCCGACCGCCTGCTGGACAACCCCAAGCTGGTGGAAGTGGCGCGCCGCAATACCACCAACGAACTGGTGGACCAAAAGATCCACCTGGTGGACCGCGACCGCAAAACCGACTTGCTGATCCACCTGATCAAGGAGCACAACTGGTTCCAGGCGCTGGTGTTCACCCGCACCAAGCACGGCGCCAACCGCCTGGCGGAAAAACTGGACAAGACCGGCATCCCCGCCGCCGCGATTCACGGCAACAAGAGCCAGAACGCACGTACGCGCGCGCTGGCCGACTTCAAGAGCGGCGAATTGCAAGTGCTGGTCGCCACCGACATCGCCGCGCGCGGCCTGGACATCGACCAACTGCCGCAAGTGGTCAACTTCGAATTGCCCAATGTGCCGGAAGACTACGTGCACCGCATCGGCCGCACCGGCCGCGCCGGCAGCAAAGGCAAAGCGGTATCGCTGGTCTGCGTCGATGAGTTCAACTTCCTGAAGGATATCGAGAAGCTCACCAAGCAATCGATCGAGCGCTTCTCGGTACCCGGCTTCGAGGCCGATCTGTCGGTGAAACCCGAGCCCATTCCGATGGGCGGCGGCAATCGCCGCGGCCAACCGCAGCGCCAGGGCGGCGGCGGCAAGCCGCGCCACCAGCCGGACAGCAAGCCCACCGGCCACGGCCATCGCTCCCCGGCGTCCAAGCCGCGCCAGGGACAGGGTCAGGCCAAAAACGCCACAAACGGCCAGCCTGGTCAGCGCTCATCGCAAGGTCAGGGTCAGGGCCAGCGCAGCAAGCCCGCCGCCTCGCGTCCGAGCTCGGCCTTGTTCAGCCCGCCGAAAGGCCGCTAAGAACCTGTTCATAGTCTGCTGTGCTTCGGCGATACGGCGTTGAAAACATCCTCAAAATGCTCAGGTACCACTTGACCATTCTGATTTTTCGCTCGTTTTCGCCTTGTCTCGCCCTTGCTCGCGAGGCTTTGAACAGGCTCTAAGCCCGCGCAAGCGGCGCCGTGTCTTCGCGGCGCGGCCGCCGCAACGCCTCTTTGCCGACCCCGCGGCAATGGAAGCGCTTTACGCCGGACGCCAAACCTGCCTACGATTCAGCAATAGGCCCTCGAGGCCCACAACAATATCGAGCGGAGACGCGGCGCACGCCGCGCTCCGTACGGGCAGCACGCATGCCGCGCGCACAGATTGAGCAAGGATTCGGGGAAATGATGAGACTTCGCAGCTGGCTGCTGGGCAGCCTGGCTGTAGTCCTGCTGGCGGCAGCTCAGCCGCAGGCCGCGCCACGTCTGAAAATCACCCTGTCCAACCAGGAGTGGCCGCCCTATATGGGCAAGGAACTGCCGTATGACGGCATTTTGTCGCGTCTGGTCAAAGAGGCGTTCGCCCGCGCCAACGTCGACGTCGCCTTCCGTTACTACCCCAACAACCGCACGCTGCAATCGGCGCGCAACGGCACCGTGGACGGGAGCTTCGGCTGGGCGCCGACGCCGGAACGCAAGCAGGATCTACTATTCACTCAACCCATGCTGCATGCGCGCATGGTGTTTTTCCAGCGCCGCAACGCCACCTTCCCCTGGAACGACTTGTCCAATCTGCGCCACGCGCGGGTGGGCGTCACAGTCGGCAATTTCTATTCAGACGAATTCAATCAGCAGGTCAAGTCCGGCCACTTAGTGCCGGATATGGCGCCGGACGACGTCACCAATCTGCGCAAACTGCTGGCCGGCCGCATCGACTTGTTCCCCATCGACGCGGAAGTGGGTCAATACCTTATCGCCCGCAACTTCCCGCCCCGGCTGGCTCAGCAATTGGAGCCGCAAAGCAAATCGTTCTGGGTGGCGCCGCTGCATGTGGTGATCTGGCGCAAACACCGCCAGGGCCCGGAATTGGTGGAGCGTTTCAATCGCGGCTTGAAGGCCTTGCAGGACAGCGGGGAGTTTGATCGCATTGTGGCGGAGACCCGAGCCGCCAGCCTGGCCTACCACAAACCGATCAAGGCCCAGTGAACAGGGCCGGTGCAGAGGATGTGGCGCTACGGCGCGTCCGTGCTGCTCAACACCACCGGCCGGCCGTGGAAATAGCCCTGGAACCAGCGGAAACCCAAATCCCGGCAGCGTTCGAACTGTTCGCGGCTATCCACCTTTTCCGCCAGCAAAATGCCGTCGAAATCGCTCAACTGCGCCATCAGCGCCGGCAGGCGCTCTGTTTCCACCGCAGCCACGTCCACTTTGACAATGTCCACCAGCGGCAGCATCGCGGTCTGGTCCGGCCCCAAGTGGATCACATCGTCCAACGCCAGGCGGAAGCCGCGCTGGCGCAACAGCGCCATCCGTTGCAGCAAGGCCTCGGTGACGGTGACCGTTTCCAGTATTTCCAGCACCAGCCGTTCCGCCGGCAATTGGTCCAGGATGGCGTCTTGCAACAAATCCGCGCTAGCGTTGATGAAACCGGGAAACTGACCCAACACATCCACGTTGCCCAGTTCACCGAAGGCGTTGCGCAACACCTCGGCGCTGGCGAGCAGATCGTCGCGCACCAAGGCGAAATTGGCCGGGCTGGAACGGAACAATAGTTCATAGGCCACCAGTTGCTGCTGGCGATCAACGATTGCCTGCCGGCCAAGATAACGTGAAGAATTAGGCATGCCGACGATACTACAGGATATTTCCACCGTTGTTGGGCATCTCCTGCTGGGACCGTCAAAAAATATGACAGCTTATGCCTGACCACCGCCATTAAATGCGGTAAGGTTGCAAATTACCCTCAAGTCAGCGAGACCGCCATGTTGCCAACCCGACAAATTCCTCGAGAGGAGATAAAAGCGCTGCCGCTGTTCGCCGGCTTGACCCCGGAGCAGGTGCGGCTGGCCGCCACGCCGGAACTGGCCGCCGCCGCGTTGCGGGAGCTGGGCGGCTGCGCGGTGCTGGGCTTCGACACCGAATCCCGCCCCACTTTCCACAAAGGCGAAAAACCGACCGGCCCTCACCTGATACAGTTGGCCTGCGACGACGGCGCCTGGCTGTTCCCGGTGCAGGACGGCCAGTGCGCGCCGGAGCTGAAAACCCTGCTGGAAGACCCTCAGCGGCTCTTGGTGGGCTTCGAACTCAGTTCGGATCAGTCGCTGCTGAAGCAGCGCTTGGGCATACGTTGCGGCCGAGTGCTGGACTTGGTGTCTTGCTTCGACAGCGACGACCCGCGCATCACCGTCGGCGCGGTGCAGGCGGTGGCGCGGCTGTTCGGCCAGTACTTCCGCAAATCCAAGAAACTGTCCACCACTAACTGGTCCAAACTGCCGCTGACGCCGGCGCAACAAGCTTACGCCGGCAACGACGCCTGGGTGGCGCTGCGGGTGTTCCGCGCGCTGGAAGCGCGCGGACGGCTGCCCCCAACGCCCTAACTCAAGGCAGACGCGTGATCCGGTTCAGCGCCGGCACCGCCACCGGCGACGCGCCGGCGAAATAACTCTCCAGCACGTCCACGTCCACGCCGCCGCCCACCCGGTTGCTGCCCTGAGTCAACACAGTGAAACCGTCGCCGCCGCCGGCGATGAAGTTATTGACCTGCACCCGGTAGCTGGCCAAGGGATCAATAGCGATGCCGTTGATCTTGATGCTGGCGATGTCCACTTTGTTGCCCACTGGCGCCGCCTGGCTCCAGCTATAACTGAAGCCCTTGGATACTTGCAGAATCTTGCCCTTGGACGGATCGCTCCATTGCTGCTCCAGCAGCTGATCGATCTGCGCGCCGGTCAGAGTCAAGGTGGTCATCACGTTGCCAAACGGCTGAGTGGTGAACAATTGGCTGTACGTCACATTGCCGCCGGCGCCGGGGATAATGTCGGCTCGCACTCCGCCCGGATTCATGAAAGCCACTACCGCGCCTTGAGCCGCGCCCGCCGCCAATTGCGCGTCGGCCACCACGTCGCCCAACTCGGTTTCGCCGGCCGCCGACGGGGTGCGATCCAAAATGCCCGCGGCCTGGCCCACTACCCGATTGGCCACCGGGGCCACCAGATCCTTATACAGCTTGACCAGATTGCTGACCGAGGCCAGCGGCGCGATTTCGCGGGCCACTACTCGGTTCTGCGCCTGAATCGAACCGGGCGTGACGTCACGGGTGGCCGGATCCAGCACAAAGTCGATTTCGGTGAACAACTGCCCGTAATTCTTGGCGCTGGTCACCCGGCGGCCGTCGATCACGCAGTTGTAGGCCTGGTGGGTGTGGCCGGTGACCACGAGCTTCACAGCCGGATCCAGTTTTTTGACGATGTCGACGATGGGGCCGGACACGCCATTGCACTCGTTGAAATTGCCGCTCTGATAGCCGCCCTCGTGCACCACCACCACCACGGCGGAGACGCCCTGTCGCTTCAGCTGCGGAATCAGTTGGTTCACCGTGGCCGCCTCGTCCTGGAAGCTCAGGCCCTTGATGCCGTCCGGCGACACGATTTCCGGCGTGCCTTTCAAAGTCATGCCGATGAAAGCCACCGGAATGCCGCCGAACTTCTTGATTTCATAGGCAGGGAACAAGGTGCCGCCATCGCTTTTCTTGACGTTGGCCGCCAGAAATTTGAACTTGGCGCCGGCGAATTTGCCGTTCTGGCAGGAAGTCGTGGGCGCGTCCGTCTTGCAGCCGCCGTTCTGCATGCGCAGCAGTTCCTGCTGGCCGTCGTCGAACTCGTGGTTGCCCACGGCATTGAGGTCCAGGCCCAGTAAATTCATTGCCTCGATGGTGGGCTCGTCGTGGAACAAGCCGGACACCAGCGGGCTGGCGCCGATCAGATCGCCGGCCGACACCACCACGGTATTGGGCGATTTGGCGCGCAGCGACTGCACCCAGGCCGCCAGATAGTCGACGCCGCCGGCGTTGATCTTGACAGTCTTGCTTGGATCGGCCGGATCCGGCACCGTCAGTTGGCCCGGCATCTCCAGATTGCCGTGGAAATCGTTGAAGGCGATCATCTTCACCGCCACCGGCTGGCGCGAAACGCCGGTGGTCTGATCGCCCGGCCCCCAGCTGCCGGAGCCGGAGGAACAGCCGAACAACGCCAGGCTCGCCGCCAGACACAGGCTCATGGTTTTCAGTTTCACGAAACGCATCCTTGTCTTGTTTGTTGTCGCTCGCGCCGACGCCGCCGGCCGCGACCGAAATGAGGAGACGCCCGTCCACTGCCATGGACCGCGATAGACGCTCCGATCGCGCGCACTATAGCAAAACAAAATGACAAAGAGTTAAAACTTTCGTGATGCGAAACAAATCGCCATGCGGCCTCAGTTTTCGCCCGGCTTGGCCTCAAGCGCCGCCAGCGCGTCCGCGGTGTTGAGATTGGGGAAGAGATGGTCGAACGCGACTTCGACATGGTCCAGTCCGCCCAGCCAGCCGCGGATGGAACGGCCTCCGCCGGCCAGATAGGCGGCCAGACCGGCGCGCAGACCAGGCCCCAGGGCCAGCAGGCTGGGATGCCAGCCTTCGCGGTCCCTCGCGCTGGCCGCTTGGCGGCCAGCCGCCACTTCCGCCAGCAAACGACGCGAGAAATCCGCCGGCAGCCGCACCGCGTCGCAAGGCATCACCAACCAGACCGCGCCGTCGTCGCGCTCCAAGGCCGCCAGCACTCCGGCCAACGGTCCCGGGTAGTCCGGCAGGCTATCCGGCAGCAGCGGACAGCCGAAACCTGCGTACGCGTCCAGATTGCGGTTGGCCGAGATCCATACCCGTTTCGCCAGCGGCGTCTGCGCGGCCAGCGCCGCCAAGGCGTGCGCCAGCAGAGGCTGCCCGGACAACATCGCCAGGCCCTTGTCGACGCCGCCCATGCGCGTGGCGCGGCCGCCGGCCAGAATCAGCGCCTGGTGGCTCATTGCCAGCGTTCCGCCGCTTGAGCGTCGCTGTTTTTGGCTTCCACCCAGCGCGCGCTGCCATCGGCCAGAATTTCCTTTTTCCAGAACGGCGCGTCCTGCTTCAGGTAGTCCATCAGGAATTCCGCGGCGGCGAAAGCGTCGCGGCGGTGGCTGCTGGCCACCACCACCAGCACGATGGGCTCGCCCAGACTCAGCCGCCCAACGCGGTGGATGACGGTGGCCGCCTGCAACGGCCAGCGCCGGCGCGCCTCCGCCACAATGGCTTCCAACGCTTTTTCGGTCATGCCCGGATAGTGTTCCAGTTCCAGCGCTGTCACATCGCGACTGTCGCCGTAATCCCGCACCAGCCCGCTGAAGCTCACCACCGCGCCGCAAGCCGGGTTGCCGGACAGCGCGTCGATTTCCGCGCCGGCGCTGAAACGCTGCGGCTGCACCCGCACCGTGAACGGCCCCATGCTCATCCCCCGGTCACCGGCGGAAACACCGCCACCTCGTCGCCGTCGCTCAAAGCGGAGTCCAAGCGCGCCATCTGCTGGTTCACCGCCACGCGGAACACCCGGTCAGCGGCCAGCTCCCGCGCCCAGACCTCGCCGCGCAGCCGCAACTCCACCAGCAGCTCCTCCACCGTGGCCGCGTCGCTGTCCAAGTGTTCGCTCTCCAGACCAAACTCGTCCCGCAAGCGGGCAAAATACAAAAGATTCAGTTTCATCGCCTGCCTCTGTGCGCATTAAGCGGATACCGCAGTGTAAGCAATCCGGGCCGGGCCTCCAATACGTCAAGGTGGCTAGACGCCCGCCCGCAAAAAAGCCCGCTCGCGGCGGGCTGGTCCGGGCAAAAAGGCAGATCCTTACTTGACGATCTGCGCCAGTTCGCCCTTCAGGTATTTATTGGCCATGGTGTCCAGGTTGATCGCCTTGATCTTGCTGGCCTGGCCGGCAGAGCCGAAGGCCTCGTAGCGGGCGATACAGATGTCGCGCATCGCATCGGTGGACACTTTCAGGTATTTGCGCGGATCGAACTCGGCCGGGTGCTGGGCCAGGAAGCGACGGATGGCGCCGGTGGAGGCCAGGCGCAGGTCGGTGTCAATGTTGACCTTGCGCACGCCGTGCTTGATGCCTTCCACAATCTCTTCCACCGGCACGCCGTAGGTTTCACCCAAATCGCCGCCAAACTCGTTGATGATCTGCAGCCATTCCTGCGGCACGCTGGAGGAACCGTGCATCACCAGGTGAGTGTTGGGGATGCGGGCGTGGATTTCCTTGATGCGGTCGATGCGCAGCACGTCGCCGGTGGGCTTCTTGCTGAACTTGTAAGCGCCGTGGCTGGTGCCGATGGCGATGGCCAATGCGTCCACGCCGGTATCCTTGACGAACTGGGCCGCTTCTTCCGGATCGGTCAGCAACTGGCTGTGATCCAGCACGCCCTCGGCGCCCACGCCGTCCTCTTCGCCGGCCATGCCGGTTTCCAGGCTGCCCAGGCAGCCGATCTCGCCCTCCACCGACACGCCGCAAGCGTGGGCGAAGTTGACCACGGTGCGGGTGACGTCGACGTTGTAGTCATAGTCGGCCGGGGTCTTGCCGTCGCTCTTCAGCGAACCGTCCATCATCACCGAGGAGAAACCAAGCTGGATCGAGCGTTGGCACACGTCCGGGCTGGTGCCGTGATCCTGATGCATCACGACCGGGATGTGCGGGAATTCTTCCACCGCGGCCAGGATCATGTGGCGCAGGAAGGGCGCGCCGGCGTATTTGCGCGCGCCGGCGGAGGCCTGCACGATCACCGGAGCGTTCACCTTGTCGGCGGCCTCCATGATGGCGCGCATCTGCTCCAGGTTGTTGACGTTGAAGGCCGGCAGGCCGTAGCCGAATTCCGCTGCGTGGTCCAGCAGCTGACGCATGGAAACGAGAGCCATGGTGTTCAATCTCCGCAAACTGCTCCGCCTGAGCGGAGCATGGTTGGCGCCCGGACCGCGCCGCGGCCCGAGGCGAATTCATCAATTCAGTGTCTGGACACGCTGGACAACAATACGCCGGCGCCGACAAAAGCGCCGCCGGATACCTTGTTGACCAGCTTGAGACGCCGCGCGCTATTCAACCAGCCGGCCAAACGCGCGCCGCCGCCGGCGTAAGCCAGCTGCCAGGACGCCTCGATCACGTAAAACGTCGCCGCCAGGATCGCCAGCTGCGGCCCCTGCGGCTGTTGCGCGTTCATAAACTGGGGGAACAACGCGGTAAAGAAAATAAAGGCCTTGGGATTGCTCATCGCCACCAGGAAGCCCGTGCGGAACATGCCCCAGGGCGTGTGCTTCCCGGTCGCCGCCTCGCGGATTTCCTCCACCGGCTGCGGCTGGCTGCGCCAAGTCTTGATTCCCAGATAGATCAGATAGGCGGCGCCTGCGTATTTTACCAAGGAAAACAGCAGTTCGGAGGTGGCCAGCACCGCGCCCAGGCCAGCGGCGGAGCCGAACATGATCAAACCTAGCGCCGTCATCAGACCAAAACACGTCATTAGCGTGCGCCGCACCCCGTAGTGGATGCCGTGGGTCATCGCCAGCAGCATATTGGGGCCGGGCGTGGCCGAGACGAAAAACACGGTGGTGACGAACAGCAACCAAGTATTGAGCGACATGAGTATCTCCGGCGGGTGGGCCATCAGCATGAAACGGCGAGGAATAAAACAGTGTAACGCAAGCCATTCATCCTGATAGCCTTTTTCCCTGGCCTCAGCTAGCGCGCTCGGCCAGGATAGCTACCGCCGGCAGCTCCTTGCCTTCCAGGAACTCCAGGAAAGCGCCGCCGCCGGTGGAGATATAGCTGATGTCGTCGGTGATGCCGTACTTGGCGATCGCCGCCAGCGTATCGCCGCCGCCGGCGATGGAGAAGGCCGGCGAGGCCGCGATGGCCTGAGCCAGGGTCTTGGTGCCGCCGCCGAACTGTTCGAACTCGAACACACCCACCGGGCCGTTCCATACCACGGTGCCGGCCTTGGCGATGATGGCGGCCAGTTCGCGCGCCGAATCCGGGCCGATGTCCAGAATCATGTCGTCGGCGCTCACCTCGGCCGCGCTCTTGGTCACGGCGGCGGCGGTTTCGGCGAACTCCTTGGCGCAGACCACGTCGGCCGGCAGCGGCACGTCGCCGCCGCGGGCGCGGATCTTGGCGATCACCTTTTTGGCTTCCTCCACCAGTTCGGCCTCGGCCAGCGATTTGCCGATGGCCTTGCCTTCGGCCAGCAAGAAGGTGTTGGCGATGCCGCCCCCCACGATCAGCTGGTCAACCTTGTCGGCCAGAGATTCCAGAATGGTCAGCTTGGTGGACACCTTGGAGCCGGCGACGATGGCCACCAGAGGCCGCGCCGGCGCTTGCAGCGCCTTGCCCAGCGCTTCCAGCTCAGCGGAGAGCAGCACGCCGGCGCAGGCGGCCGGCGCGAACTGGGCCACCGCGTGGGTGGAGGCTTCCGCGCGGTGAGCGGTGCCGAAGGCGTCGTTGACGAAAACGTCGCACAAGGCGGCGTAGGCGCGGCCCAGATCGGCGTTGTTCTTTTTCTCGCCCTTGTTCAGGCGCACGTTCTCCAGCATCGCCACTTCGCCCGGCGCCACGCTGAAGCCGGACTGCCAGTCCGCCACCAGGCGCACCGGCTTGCCCAAGAGGCCGGACAAGCGCTCCACCACCGGCGCCAGGCTGTCTTCCGGCTTGGGCTCGCCTTCAGTGGGGCGGCCCAAATGGGTCATCAGGATGACGCCAGCGCCGGCCTTCAGGCACAGCTCGATGGACGGCAGGCTGGCGCGGATGCGGGTATCGTCGCCGATGACGCCGTTTTTCACCGGCACGTTCATGTCCACGCGGATCAGCACGCGCTTGCCGGCCAGGGCCTGTTCGGAAAGTTTATTGAATTTCATCGTTCGCTCGCTCGGGTTTGGATTCGCTTGTCGATTGATTCATCGGCGCAGACTCCGGCTTGGCGCCGGGGCGGCCGCATTTTTTGCAGTACGGAAAAAAGGCGAAATTGCGCGCGCCGCAGCCGCAGCTGCGGAACAGCTGCAGGCCGCAATGCACGCAGTAGTCGGCGTCGTCGCCGGCAATATTGTATTGATGGTCGCAGGATGGGCAAGTTTTCTTCTGGTAGGCGCCCAAGGCCTGGGCGTAAGCCACATGGCGCGCGCGCTCGCTTTGGCTTTGCTGCAGCTCGGCGCGCTTCTTCTCCGCGTAGCGCTGGAAGGCCTGAATCATGCGCAGTCCTGCAAACACCGTCAGCGCAATGCCCACCGCCAGCCTCACGTAACCGCCAAAATTAGGCAGATAGGGCAACAGCTCGACAAAGAAGGCGAACAAGGCGAACAGCCCGAAGCCGTAAACGAAGAACCAGTAGCGATGAGTCCGGTAACGGCTGAACAGCCATACCGCCAGCAATAGCAGCGGCAGAATAACCGCCAGCCGCAGCAGGAACACTTTCAACTCAAAACGCTGGTAGGCCTGCTGATAACGATCCTGGGCGACGGCCTCGGCCTTGTCGATCTGGCTCTGCAGGGCCTGCCGGCTGTGCTCCAACGCACGCAGGCCGTCGCTCGCCCGGTCTTCCTTCTGCTGCCATTGCAGGATTTGCGCCTGAAGGGCGTCCAGTTCCCGAGTACGGCGGCTGACTTCGGCGCTTTGCCGCGGATCGGCGCTGGCGGCGCGGCTGGCCAGCCAATTGGCCAGGCCCTTGCGCTGGGTCTGGTAATTGCGCTCCAGCTGTTCTCGGGTGGCGCCGAGGTTTTCCAGCTGGAGGCGCTGGGCGTCGTTCTGACGCTGCAGCGCCTGCTGCCGTTGCCGCAACGGCGCAACGCCGGCTTGCTGTTGCAGCGCTTCCAGCTGCGGCGGGCCGCCGTCCGGCACGTAGAAAAGGTCGCGGATCACCAGCTCGCCCAGGTTGGACAAAAAGCCGGCGAACACCAAAGCCACCAGCCAGGAGGCCAGCCGGACCCATTTCTCAGGGCGGGACAATGCTTGGTTCTGTCGCATGCTGCTTTCCTGTGACGGCGAGTTCAGCGGAAGCGATATTCATGATCGCCAGGCAAGTGTATGCCAAAAAAACGGCCCTACCTTAACACCAATCAAATGCCGGTGGATGTAGCGCCGGCGCTAGCAGACGCAAAAAATCCGGGCCGGCGTGGCGCGCCGGCCCGGATTTTCCGAATCACATCGTCATCAGCAAGCGAACATCGCACGCGCGGTGCGCAGCATCTGGCAGCTGAAACCCCATTCATTGTCGTACCAGGCCAGCACTTTCACCATATTGCCGCCGGTGACTTTGGTCAGCGTGGAGTCAAAGGTGGAGGCTTCCTCGGTGTGGTTGAAGTCCCCGGACACCAGCGGCAAGGTGTTGTAGCCCAGAATGCCTTTCATCGCGCCGTTGGCGGCTTCCTTCAGGATGTCGTTGACTTCGTCCTTGGTGGTGTCGCGCGCGGCGCTGAAAGTCAGGTCCACCAGCGACACGTTGATGGTGGGCACGCGCACCGAGAAGCCGTCCAGCTTGCCTTTCAGCTCCGGCAGCACCAGGCCCACGGCCTTGGCCGCGCCGGTCTTGGTCGGGATCATATTGTCGGTGGCGGAACGGGCGCGGCGCAGGTCCTTGTGCTTGACGTCGGTCAGCACCTGGTCGTTGGTGAAGGCGTGGATGGTGGTCATCAGGCCCTTCTTGATGCCGATGGCCTGGTGCAGCGCCTTGGCCACCGGAGCCAGACAGTTGGTGGTGCAGCTGGCGTTGGACACCACGGTCATTTCCGGCTTCAACACATCGTGGTTGACGCCGTAAACGATGGTGGCGTCGACATCATCGCCGCCCGGCGCGGAGATCAGCACCTTCTTGGCGCCGGCGTCCAGGTGGGCCTGGCACTTGTCTTTGCTGGTGAAGGCGCCGGTGCACTCCAGCACCAGATCCACATCCAGTTCCTTCCACGGCAGTTCCGCCGGGTTGCGGGTGCTGAAGAACGGGATCTTGTCGCCGTTCAGGATCAGGTGCGCGTCGTCTTGCTCGACCTCGCCGGGGAAGCGGCCGTGCACGGTGTCGAACTTGGTCAGATGGGCATTGATGTTGAGATCGCCGGTGGCGTTGACGGCCACTACTTTGAAATCGTCGTGCAGCTGGTTTTCGTAGATGGCGCGCAGTACCTGGCGGCCGATGCGGCCGTAACCATTGATGGCGATGCGGATAGTCATGCTTCTAAATCTCCTGGGGGACGATCCGGAGCGCCCAGCTTCCCGGCCGGCGCTCCGCGTGTTGTGTAGTGCGTCCACTACATGAAACGGCGAACAAAAGGCCATTGCTTTCGCAATGGCCTGTCTTTACATCACAGCAGGGCTTTGGTCTTGGCCACTACATTGTCGACGGTGAAACCGAAGGCCTGGAACAACTGCGGGGCCGGAGCGGATTCGCCGAAGTGGTCAATGCCGACCACATCGCCTTCCAGACCCACGTATTTGCGCCAGAAGTCCGGATGACCGGCTTCGATCGCCAGTCGCGGCAAACCGGCCGGCAGCACGCTATCGCGCCAGGCCTTGTCTTGCCGATCGAACACATTGGTGCAGGGCATGGACACCACGCGCACGGGGATGCCTTCGGCCGCCAGCGCGTCCTGCGCTTTCAGCGCCAGTTCCACTTCGGAACCGGTGGCGATCAGCACCGCGCGGGCGCCGGCGGCGTCGCGCAGCACGTAGCCGCCCTTCTGGATGGCGGCCAATTGCGCCGCGTCGCGGGCGACGAAGGGCAGGTTCTGACGGCTCAGCACCATGCTGCTCGGCGTGGTCTTCTGCTCGACGGCGTGGGCCCAGGCCGCCGCGGTTTCGACGGTGTCGCACGGACGCCAAGTGTGATGGTTGGGGATGTAGCGCAGCGTGGCCACTTGTTCCACCGGCTGGTGGGTGGGGCCGTCTTCGCCAAGGCCGATGGAATCGTGCGTGAACACGAAGATCGGGTTGATCTTCATCAGCGAAGCCATGCGCAGGGCATTGCGGGCGTATTCGCTGAACATCAGGAAGGTGCCGCCGTACGGGCGCAGGCCGCCGTGCAGGGTCATGCCGTTCATGATGGCGGCCATGCCGAACTCGCGCACGCCGTAGCTGATGTAGTTGCCCTGGCCGTCGTGGTCTATCCACTTGGAGCCGGACCAGTTGGTCAGGTTGGAACCCGTCAGGTCGGCGGAGCCGCCGACGAATTCCGGCAACGCCGGAGACAGCGCTTCCAGCGCGATCTGGCTGGCCTTGCGGGTGGCCACGGTCTGCGCGGCGTCGGCGATCTTGGCCAAGGCGGCGGCCTTGGTCTCTTCCCAACCGGCCGGCAGCTCGCCCTGCATGCGGCGGCTGAATTCGGCGGCCAGTTCAGGATAAGCGGCGCGGTAGGCGTCGAAGCGCTTGTTCCATTCGATTTCCGCCAGCGCGCCCTTGTCGCGCGCGCTCCACTCGGCGTAGATCTCGGCCGGAATCTCGAACGGCGCGTGCGGCCAGTTCAAGCCTTCGCGCGCGGCGGCGATTTCGGCCGCGCCCAGCGGCGAGCCGTGGCAATCGTGGCTGCCCTGCTTGGTGGGCGCGCCGAAGCCGATGGTGGTCTTGCAGCAGATCAGCGTCGGACGCGCGCCTTCCTTCTTCGCGGTGGCGATGGCGGTAGCCACTTCCACCGGATCGTGGCCATTGACGTTCTTGATTACCTGCCAACCGTAGGCTTCGAAGCGAGCCGGCGTGTCGTCGGTGAACCAGCCTTCCACGTGGCCGTCGATGGAGATGCCGTTGTCGTCCCAGAAGGCGATCAGCTTGTTGAGGCCCCAAGTGCCGGCCAGCGAGCAGGCTTCGTGGCTGATGCCTTCCATCAGGCAGCCGTCGCCCAGGAAAGCGTACGTGTGGTGGTCTACGATCTGATGGCCGTCACGGTTGAACTGCGCCGCCAGCATTTTCTCGGCCAGCGCCATGCCCACCGCGTTGGTGATGCCCTGACCCAGCGGGCCAGTGGTGGTTTCAATGCCGGGAGCGTAGCCGTATTCGGGATGGCCGGGAGTTTTGGAGTGGAGCTGACGGAACTGCTTGAGGTCTTCGATGGAGAGGTCGTAACCGGAGAGGTGCAACAGGCTGTAGATCAACATGGAACCGTGACCGTTGGACAGCACAAAGCGGTCGCGGTCTGGCCAATTGGGGTTGGCCGGGTTGTGTTTCAGGTGATCGCGCCACAATACTTCCGCGATGTCTGCCATCCCCATCGGGGCGCCGGGGTGACCGGATTTGGCTTTTTCAACGGCATCCATGGACAGGAAACGGATGGCGTTGGCAAGCTCGGTACGGGTGACCATTTCGGGAAAACCTCAAGACTTGTGTGGAAACCGGGACGACGGCCGCGCCACCCGAACATGCCTCCGGCATGGACCAACCGTCGCAAAATCATGGAATTATCGCCGATTTTCACCATAGGCGGCAACCGCTGCGCCATGTGGAATACCGCGGCGGCATGAAGGGATGCGAAAAATAGCCGGATGCGGCCGTTTTGCAAGATAATGCCGATGTAGCCGCAAAATGCATTTTGAATCAAAAGCCTGCGAATAATTCCGCTTCCGATTCTATCAATGACAAATGGGCATAATGCGGATAAAAGGCGCAAGCGGGGAAACCCGCGTCGCAAATCGCGGTCAGTCTGGCTCTGTCTTTTTGCCGCGCAAACGACGCAATGACGCGAGCAGGCAGGCGCCGCCAAGCGCCGCCGGCTTGTTTGGCACAACCTTTTTGGAGATTTAGATGCAATCATTCGATGCCCTACCCGCTCCGCGCAAAGTCGCTTTCGGGCGCGGCTGGCGCTGGATCGTGGAGGCCTTCTACATTGTCCGCCAGCAGCCGCTGACCTGGATTTTGCTGGCGCTGGCCTATTTGGTGATCAATTTCATCGTCAGCATGATCCCCTTGCTGGGCGGCCCGCTGTCCTTCTTCCTGGCGCCGGTGTTCGCCGCCGGCTTCATCCTGGCGGCGAAGAAATGCGAGCAGGGATCGGAGCTGGAGTTGGGTGATTTGTTCGCCGGCTTCAAGACCGCGCTGCGCCCGCTGATCAATGTGGGCATGCTGTACCTGGCCATCCTGATCGTCATCGGCATCGCGCTGGGCCTGTTGATGGGCGCGATGGGGGTAAGCGTGGCCAAGAGCGACCCCAACGCGATCCCGGTGATCGCCGGTCCTATCGCGCTGGCCGCCTTCATCGGCGGCGTGGCCGTGTTCCTGGTCAGCCTGGCTTACTGGTTCGCGCCGGCGCTGGTGACGCTGAACCAGGCCGGCCCGTGGCAGGCGATCCGCGCCAGCCTGCAAGCCGGCCTCGCCAACTGGGGCGCGGTATTAGTGAGCGGCCTGATGCTGGCGGTACTGGCCTTCATCGCGATGATTCCGCTGGGCCTTGGCCTCTTGCTGTGGTTCCCGGTGCTGTACGTGACCGCATACACCGGCTGGAAGGATATTTTCGGCCAGTCGGCGGCGCCGGCGCGGCCGGACGAGCCGGTGGTGTTTTAAGAACCTGTTCAAAGTCTGCTGCGCGTCGTGAGACGTGGCACGGTGAGCACAGCTTCGAAATGTTCATGTACCACTTGACCATTCCGCTTCCTCAGCCGTTTTCGCCTTGTCTCGCCCTAGCTCGCGGGACTTTGAGCTGGCTCTAAACGCGGCTCGCCTCTTCAATCAAGCCCCGCTCAGCGGGGCTTTTTCATGCCCTCACGGCAGTATCGCGGCGATCCAGCCAAAGCCCAGCAAAGGCGGGTTGAAGTACAGGAAAGTCGGCAGCGCCGGGCTCGCCCCGACACGCATCAGGGTCTGATGGCTCATGATTATCGGCATCGCCGCCGGTTTGCCGGAAACAAGCGCGCCGGCCCAGGCAAAACCTGGAGCCGGCGTTTTACAAGCTCCGCTTTCCGTTTACGCGGTTGGCGGCTGAACCTGTTCAAGGTCTACTGCGCATCGGCGAGACGGCGTTGAAAACACTTCGCTTTCTCAGCTGTTTCCGCCTTGTCTCGTCCTTGCTCGCGAGACTGTGAACAAGTTATTACAGCGACGGCAGCAGGCCGGGCTCGACGAAGCGGTTGTAGGAACCGCTGGCCACCAGCGCGGCGGCTTTCTCGATGTCAGGCGCGAAGTAGCGGTCCTTGTCGTAGAAGCTCACTTGCTCGCGCAACTCCGCCTTGGCCGCTTCCAGCTTGGCCGAGGTCTTGTGCGGCGCGCGGAAGTCCACGCCCTGGCAAGCGGCCAGCAGTTCCACCGCCAGGATGCCGGCGGTGTTGCCGGCCATGTCGCGCAGACGGCGGCCGGCGAAAGTGGCCATGGACACGTGGTCCTCCTGGTTGGCCGAGGTAGGCAGGCTGTCCACCGAGGCAGGATGCGCCAGCGATTTGTTTTCCGAAGCCAAGGCCGCGCCGGTGACCTGGGCGATCATGAAGCCGGAGTTGACCCCGCCGTTGTTAACCAGGAAGGGCGGCAGCTTGGACAGATTGCTGTCGATCAGCAGCGCCATCCGGCGTTCGGACAGCGAGCCGATTTCGGCCAGCGCCAAGGCCAGGTTGTCGGCGGCGAAGGCCACCGGCTCGGCGTGGAAGTTGCCGCCGGACAGGATGTCGTTGTCCGCGGCGAACACCAGCGGGTTATCGGACACCGAGTTGGCTTCCACCGTCAGCACCGCGGCGGCTTGGCGAATCTGGGTCAGGCAGGCGCCCATCACTTGCGGCTGGCAGCGCAGTGAATACGGATCCTGCACCTTGCCGCAGTTCTCATGCGAACGCTCGATCTCGCTATGCTCCAGCAGGCTGCGGTAAATGCGGGCGGCGTCGATCTGGCCGGCGTGGCCGCGCACCGCGTGGATGCGCTCGTCGAACGGCGTGCGGCTGCCCAGCGCGGCTTCCACTGACAGCGCGCCGGCCACCGAGGCCGAGGCGTACAGGTCTTCCGCGGCGAACAGGCCTTCCAGCGCGAAGGCGGTGGATGCCTGAGTGCCGTTCAGCAAAGCCAGGCCTTCCTTGGGCGCCAGAGTAATCGGCTCCAGGCCGGCGGAACGCATTGCCACCGCGCCCGGCACGCGGGTGCCGTTGACGAAGGCTTCACCCTCGCCGATCAGCACCGCGCTCATATGCGACAGCGGCGCCAAATCGCCGGACGCGCCCACTGAGCCCTTCT
Source organism: Chromobacterium sp. Rain0013 (assembly GCF_015291765.1). Taxonomy (NCBI): domain Bacteria; kingdom Pseudomonadati; phylum Pseudomonadota; class Betaproteobacteria; order Neisseriales; family Chromobacteriaceae; genus Chromobacterium; species Chromobacterium sp. Rain0013. Next base: position 762,767 of record NZ_CP031514.1, on the reverse strand, counting down.
GCGGAATCACCGGGTAGATGCGTTGGTTAAACAGGGTGATCAGCGCTTCGATCACCAACCGGCGGATGCCGGAAAAACCGCGCGCCAGCGAGTTGATCTTCAAAGCCATCACCAGCCGCACGGTGGATTCGTCCATCGGCGCGCCGATGCCGGCGGCGTGGGAGAGCACGATGGAGCGCTGCAGCAATTCCAGCTCTTCCGGCGCGATGCGGGTGTTGGCCAGCAAGCCGAAACCAGTGTTGATACCGTAAGCGGTGCGGCCTTCGGACAGCACCCGCGCCACGGTGGCGGCGGAGGCGTCGATGGCGGCGTGGCTGGACGGATCCAGTTGCAGTTGCAAACCGGTTTCACGTGAAACGCGACGCAGCTCGGCCAGGCTGAGCGTGCCGGGAACAATGTTCAATACCATCTTGAGATTCTCCTTCTAAAACGTTTGCAGCGCCGCTCGCCGCGGTGAGCGCTGTTTTGGTGTTATCGCGCTCTGCCGGCAAGCGGCTTGAATGTTCCGGCGAGCCCGCGCCCGCCGGATAAAAACCTTGCGCCTAGCCTTTATGCGGCGTCGCGCTGAGCCTGCGCCTCCACGCCGGGCGCCAGCACTCGGCTCCACAGGAAATGTCCAGCCACCACCAGCGCCACCCACACCATGCCCACCAACAGCGCGGAGCGGGTATCCTCGAAGTAACCAAGCACGCCGATCACGAACAGCATGAAGCCAATCGCCGCCAGCGGGGCGTACGGCCAGAACGGCACCGGGAATTTCAGTTCCGCGGCCTGCTCCTTGCTCATCTGGCGGCGCATCGCCACCTGAGACAACAAGATCATCAGCCACACCCACACCGTGGCGAAGGTGGCGATGGAGGCGATCAACAAGAACACATCCTTGGGCATCAGGTAGTTGAGCACCACGCCTGCCAGCAAGGCGGCGGCCATGACCAGCACCGTCATCCACGGCACGCCGTTGGCCGACAGCTTGGCGAAGCTCTGCGGCGCCTGGCCCTGACGCGCCATGCCGTACAGCATGCGGCCAGCGCCGAAAATGTCGCTGTTGATCGCCGAAATCGCCGCCGAGATCACCACCGCGTTGAGAATGTGCGCGGCGGCGGGAATGCCCAGGCTTTCGAAAATCTGCACGAAGGGGCTGCCCTGGCTGCCGATCTGCGGCCATGGGAATATGGACATCAGCACAGTCAGCGTCAGCACGTAGAACAACAGAATGCGAACCGGCACCGCATTGATCGCGCGCGGAATGGTGCGCTGCGGGTCCTGCGCCTCGCCGGCGGAAATGCCGATGATTTCGATGCCGCCAAAGGCGAACATCACCACCGCCAGCGAGGCGACCACCCCGCCCCAGCCATTGGGCATAAAGCCGCCGTGCGACCACAAATTGTGCAGACCGCTGGCCTCGGCGCTGCCAAAGCCGAACAGAATGATGGCCACGCCGCCGATGATCATCGCAACAATGGCCCCCACCTTGACGATGGACAGCCAGAACTCCATTTCGCCGAACACCTTGACGCTGCATAGGTTCAAGGCGCCAATGAAGAAGATGATGCTCAGCACCCAGATCCAACGGTCCACTTCCGGAAACCACAAACTCATATAGATGCCGAAGGCGGTCACATCGGCCAGGCAGACGATGATCATCTCGAAAGCGTAGGTCCAACCCGTGATCACCCCGGCCAAGGGGCCAAGGTAGCTAGTGGCGTAATGACCGAAGGAGCCCGCCACCGGGTTATGCACCGCCATCTCGCCCAGCGCGCGCATCACCATGTAGACAGCCGCGCCGCCGATCAAATAAGCCAGCAATACCGCCGGACCGGCCATCTGTATCGCCGCCGCCGAACCGTAGAACAAGCCGGTGCCGATGGCCGACCCCAGCGCCATGAAACGGATGTGACGGGCGGTCAGACCGCGCGTCAGTGTTTGTGTCTGCATCTCTCTCCTCCTGGGCATGGCTGCGCTTGCCGGCCGAACGCGGATGCGCCCGCTACGCCGCATTCCGCGGCCCGACATGTTTCGTTGCGCAACCCAGCGCCGGCAAACTGTAGAGCCAGCGTGGACGGATCACAAGACCAAGACGCGGAATCAGCGCCAGGTCATGACGAAACCATGTGGACTGCGGGCGCGAGCGCGCCGGCGCGTCTCTAACGAACGCGCAAGAACAACATGACCGTTTTTTTCCTTTGCAAGACGATTGCCTGCTCCGCCGCTTATTTGTACAAGCTTGTCGTGCGGAGCCACGGCAGCCGGGCCTTCCCGGCTGCCGTCAGCCGCCGCCTGCGTGAGCGCGGCGGCGGCATCCCTACCTTCAGAACATAAGTTCTCAGCGCTTCAGCATCGGCAGGTCCAATCCCTGCTCTCTCGCGCAGTTCTCGGCGATCTCATAGCCGGCGTCGGCGTGACGCATCACGCCGGTACCCGGGTCGTTGCGCAGCACGCGGCCCACCCGCTTGGCGGCGGCGTCGCTGCCGTCGCAGACGATGACCACGCCGGAGTGCTGGGAGAAGCCCATGCCCACGCCGCCGCCGTGATGCAGCGACACCCAGGTGGCGCCGCCGGCGGTGTTGAGCAAGGCGTTCAGCAAAGGCCAATCGGACACGGCGTCGGAACCGTCCTTCATGCTTTCGGTCTCGCGGTTGGGCGAGGCCACCGAACCGGAGTCAAGGTGGTCGCGGCCAATCACGATGGGCGCTTTGAGCTCGCCGTTCTTGACCATCTCGTTGAAGGCCAGGCCCAGACGGGCGCGGTCCTTCAGGCCCACCCAGCAAATACGCGCCGGCAAGCCCTGGAAGCTGATGCGCTCCTTGGCCATATCCAGCCAGTTATGCAGGTGCGGATCGTCCGGAATCAATTCCTTGACCTTCTGGTCGGTCTTGTAGATGTCTTCCGGATCGCCGGACAGCGCCACCCAGCGGAAGGGGCCGATGCCTTCGCAGAACAGCGGGCGCACATAGGCCGGCACGAAGCCGGGGAAGTCGAACGCATTGGCCACGCCTTCTTCCAGCGCCATCTGGCGGATGTTGTTGCCGTAGTCCAGCGTGGCGGCGCCGCGTTGTTGCAGAGTCAGCATCGCGCGCACTTGCACCGCCATCGACTGCTTGGCGGCGGCGGTGATTTCGGCGGCGGACGTTTTCTGCTTGGCGCGCCATTGCTCCACCGTCCAACCCTGCGGCAGATAGCCGTGCACCGGGTCGTGGGCCGAGGTCTGGTCGGTGACCACGTCCGGAGTGATGCCGCGTTCAACCAGCTCCGTGAACACGTCGGCGGCGTTGCCCAACAGGCCCACAGACACCGCCTTGCCACTGTGCTTGGCCTCGTCAAGGATGGCCAGCGCCTCGTCCAGGGTCTTGGCCTTGCGGTCCACATAACGGGTTTTCAGACGGAAATCGATGCGGGTCTCGTCGCATTCGACGGCGATCATGCTGAAGCCGGCCATGGTGGCGGCCAGCGGCTGGGCGCCGCCCATGCCGCCCAGGCCGCCGGTCAGAATCCAGCGGCCTTGCGGCTTGCCGTCGAAGTGCTGGTTAGCCACGGAGAAGAAGGTTTCGTAGGTCCCCTGCACAATGCCTTGCGAACCGATGTAGATCCACGAGCCGGCGGTCATCTGGCCGTACATCATCAGGCCCTTCTTATCCAGCTCGTTGAAGTGCTCCCAATTGGCCCAGTGCGGCACCAGATTGGAGTTGGCGATCAAAACGCGCGGCGCGTCGGCGTGGGTCTTGAACACGCCCACCGGCTTGCCGGATTGCACCAGCAGGGTTTCGTCGTCCTCCAGACGCTTGAGCACGTCCAGGATGGTGTCGTAGCACTTCCAGTCGCGGGCGGCGCGGCCAATGCCGCCGTACACCACCAGGCTTTGCGGGTGCTCGGCCACTTCCGCGTCCAGATTGTTCTGGATCATGCGGTAGGCGGCTTCGGTCAGCCAGCTCTTGCAAGTCAATTCGGCTCCGCGCGGCGCGCGGATGTGGCGGGTCGGATCAAAACGCGGGTCGGACATCGGTATTCTCCTTTGTAAGCCCGCCGCCGGTTGTGACCCGGCGGGCGGGGAATGACGCTATCGCTACTATCGGGTTCAGGCTTGTTTCAGATGCCGGCCTATGCTCCATGCCAACCGGGCGGCGGTCTTGGCGCCGTGGCTGTCGATGTCGAAGGCCGGGTTCAATTCCACCAGGTCGGCGGCCGCCAATTTGCCGCTTTCGGCCAGGCGCCGGACCAGGGCCTCAACCACTGGCAGCGCCACCCCCATGGCGGCGGGAGCGGAAACCGCCGGCATCACGCTGGCGGGCAATACATCCAGATCTATGGTCAGGTAGACGATGTCCACCTGATCGACGAAGGCCATCATCGCGCCGCGCACCGTGGACAAGGTATCCAGCGTCATGTCGCTGTCCAAGGTCCATTGCACGCCCAGCGCGCGGGCCCGGGCGAACAGTGCTTGGGTGTTGGACGGCTCTGCCACGCCCAGGCACAGATAGTGGAAAGGCCGGCCGGCTTGCGCGCAGTCGGCGGCGATTTGGGCGAACGGCGTGCCGGAAGTGGCTTCGGCCGCTTCGCGGAGGTCAAAATGGGCATCGAAATTGACAATGCCGATCACCTTGCCCGGATGCGCCGCCGCCAAGCCGCGCCAAGTGCCGTAGGCGGTTTCGTGACCGCCGCCCAGCACCAGCGGGAAATGACCGTCGACGCGCAGCCGCCGCACTTGTTCGCCCAGCCGCGCCTGCGCGGCGTCCAGGTCGCCGTCGGCGCAGGCCACGTCGCCGGCGTCGCACAAAGGCAGCGCCTGGTGCCAGGCCAGATTGGCCAGCGCTTTGCGGATCGCCGTCGGCCCGGCGGCCGCGCCGACGCGACCCTGGTTGCGGCGCACGCCCTCGTCGCAGGCAAAGCCGACGATGCCGACGCCCGGCTCCAGCCCGGCAGCGTAGGGCTGCGCCACTTGATGCCAGCGCCGCGCCAGATCGCCCTCGCCGGCGTCGATCCGGCCGCTCCAAACAGTCATGTCCACGCTCATGCTTCAACAGCCTTTCATATGCTGCGCCACGCCGCGGAACACGCGCTGACGCAAAGGATTGTCGCCCAGGCCGTAAACGATCTCGGCCGGCGAATCGATGTCCCACACCAACAAGTCGGCTACATGGCCGGCGGCCAGCCGGCCGTGGCTGCCGCCGCGGCCCAGCGCCTGCGCCGCGTGACGGGTAACGCCGGCCAGCGCCTCTTCCGGCGTCAGGCCGAATAGGACGCAGGCCTGGTTCATCGCCAGCCGGATGGAGGCGAACGGGCTGGTGCCGGGATTGAGGTCGGTGGACACCGCCATCGGCACGCCGGCGGCGCGCAGCAGTTCCACCGGCGGTTTCCGGGTCTCGCGCAGGAAATAGAAGGCGCCCGGCAGCAGCACCGCCACGGTGCCGGCGGCCTTCAACGCGACCACGCCGGCGGCGTCCAGGTATTCAACGTGATCGGCGGACCAGCCGCCGAACTCGGCCACCAGTTCGGCGCCGTGCAGATTGGACAGCTGCTCGACATGACCTTTGATCTTGAGGCCGTGGGCGCGCGCCGCCTCGAACACGCGGCGGGTCTGCGCCGGGCTGAATCCCACGCTTTCGCAGAAAGCGTCCACCGCCTCGGCCAAGCCGGCGCCGGCTGCGGCAGGCAGGATGGCGTCGACGATGTGGTCGATGTAGGCGTCGGCGCGGCCGGCGAACTCCGGCGGCAAGGCGTGGGCGGCCAGCAGGGTGGCGGACACCTCCACCGGCAGTTCGTCCCGCAAACGCCGCGCCGCACGCAACTGCTTGAGTTCGTCTTCCAGGCTCAAGCCGTAGCCGGACTTGATTTCCACCGTGGTCACGCCCTCGGCCATCAGCGCGCGCAGCCGCGGCTTAGCGGCGGCGGCCAGGCCGGCTTCGTCCAGCGCCCGAGTGGCGCGCACGGTGGAGACAATGCCGCCGCCCTCGGCGGCGATCTGTTGGTAAGGCACGCCGTTGAGGCGCTTTTCCCATTCGGCGGCGCGGTTGCCGCCGTAAACCAAGTGGGTGTGACAATCGATGAAGCCTGGGGTGATCCAAGCGCCCTTGGCGTCGATCACCGCGCCGTCGAAGCCCGCGGGGTCAATGTCGGCGGCCGCCGGCAACGCGACGATGCGGCCGGCTTCCAGCAAAAGCGCATGGCCTTCCAACGCGCCGTAAGGCGCCGGGAGGCTGGGGTCCATCGTCGCCAGCCTGGCGTTGATCCACAGGCTGCGGCGATCCGTTTCGGCTTGACTCATGGTGGGCTCGCTGCGGGTTATTTGTATATACAATTAATCCTATCCAAACCCCCTGTCAAGTTTGGAGCCGTGATTTTTGTAAATAGCCAAATTGGCAGATTTTGCTTATAGGACAATCATTTGATGCTGCATGGCAACAAAAAAAGCCGCCCAAAGGCGGCTTGTACGAACGCGAAAACTCAACGCTTATTTGTATATACATTGCAACACGGCGCGCCAGCAGGCGCTACGGCGCGAGCGCTTAGCGCTTGACCCGGGTTTGCGAACGCAGCTTGTAGCGCGAGCCCGGATGGGTCAGCCGCGCAAAGCTGACCAGCTTCTTGTGCGACCAGGTGCGGCGTAAAACCAACAGGCAGGGTTCGCGCGCCGTCATGTCCAGCATTGCCTGCTCCGCCGCGCTGGGCAGCACCGCTTCCACGCTGTGCTCGATATCGGTCAGCGGACAATTTTTCATCAGGTAGTCGTTGGGCGTGCGGCTGCTGAAATCCTGTTCCAGGTAATCCGGCGCGAAGGCCGGGTTGACGTAGCGGTCTTCCAACTGGATGGCGACGTCGTCCTCACGGTGCACGATCAAGGAGCGGAATACCGTGCTGCCTTCCTTCACCCCCAGGCGCAAAGCCACGTCCTCGGTGGCGAGCACGGCCTTGAGTTCGTAAACGTCGGCGCTGTGGCGGTGGCCGCGCGCCTCGATTTCCTCGGAGATATTGTTGATGTCCAGCAAAGGCGATTCGGCTTTGCGCTCGGCCACATAAGTGCCGTCGCCGGCGAAACGCAGCAGAATGCCGGCTTCGGCCAGATCGCGCACCGCCTTGTTGACGGTCATGCGCGACACTTGGAACTGGCGCGCCAACTCCAGCTCGGGCGGAATCTTGCCGCCGGGCAGAAACTGGCGGGAACGGATGCCTTCAAGGATGTATTCCTTGATGCGCAGATAACGCGGTTGTGCTGTGGATGACACCTTGGGAACCCAGAAGATTGAACGGTTGGCAAAAGGATTGTAGCCCAAGGCGGCTCGCAAGCCCCTGATCCAGCGCAGACAAAACCGGCCGCGAGCATTGCCGCCGTCCCGCGTCTGCGCCAAGATGGAAGTCCGTCGCCCGTTAGCGAGGCCTGACATGACGCTTGAGCAATGGTTGCAAGAGTATGATCTCAGTCACCGCCATCCCGTCAATATCCGCATCCACAAAATCTGCGTGCCCGCCATCGTGTTCGCACTGTTGGGTTTGCTCTCCAGCGTCCCGGCGCCGCTGAATCCGGCCTGGCTGGCGGTGGCCGCCGGCCTGGCCTTCTATTGGCGGCTGGGCCGAACCCCTGCGCTGGCCATGGCGGCGATGTGCCTGCCCATGCTGCTGGCGCTGGAGGCCGCGGCGCGCGCGGGCCTGCCGCTGGCCCTCCTCTCTCTGGCGCTGTTCGTCGTCGCCTGGATCGGCCAGTTCGTCGGCCACGCGATCGAAGGCAAGAAGCCCTCCTTCCTTCGCGACCTGCAATTCCTGCTGATAGGCCCGTTGTGGACGCTGCGCCGCTGGCTATAGCGCGCTATCATCGGTTTTTTTGCCCGGAAACCCGTATGTCCGTCGTCCTGCCTCCCGCCGCCTCGCTGTCCAACCGCGCGCCCGGCGTCGATATTCTCGTGATTGCCACAGCGGATTTCCACGCGGAAATATCCTTGCTGGGCGGCCAACTGCTCAGCTTCCGCGCCGCCGGCGAGCAGCCCTTGCTGTATTTGTCGCCGCAGGCGCGCTACCAGCCGGGCAAGGCCATACGCGGCGGCGTGCCGCTGTGCTGGCCCTGGTTCGGCCCGCATCCGGACGACCCGACGCAGCCGGCCCACGGCGTGGCGCGCACGCAAGCCTGGCGTCTGGACGAGGTGCGGGAAGACGCCGGCGCGTTCCACGTGAAACTCTCCGGCCCCGAACACGACGGCCTGACGGCGGAAATAGAATACCGGCTGAGCACGGCGGTGGAGGCGGCGCTAAGCACCTGCAACCACGGGGATCGTCCCCTGCGGCTGAGCGCCGCGCTGCACAGCTATCTGGCGGTGGGCGACGCGCGTCAGGCCACATTGTCCGGCCTGGACGGCGCACGCTGTCACGACAAGGTGGCAGGCCGCGAAAGCCGCTGGCCAGACGGTGAATTCCGCTTTCACGGCGAAGTGGACAGCATTGTTTACAGCGAGCGGCCCGCCTTGCTCCGCGACCCGGTCTGGCAGCGTTGCATTCGCGTCACAGCGGAAGGCGCCGGCAGCGTGGTGGTATGGAACCCGGCAGCGGAGAAGACGGCCTTGCTGGGCGACTTGCCGACAACCGCCTGGCTTGATTTCGTCTGCGTGGAAACCGCCAACGCCGGCGACGATGCCCGAGAGCTGGCTCCCGGAGCCAGCCATCGCATGGCGTGCCGTTTGACGCTGGAGCCCTTCCATGCCGAGGCCGGGGTATAATGAGGGCCGAAACCGCCGCGGCCGCCTAGCCCGGCGGACCGCGTTTTTCAGTTCCGGAACCCCTAGCGATGGCCAGACCCGACAAGATTTCCCGTTTCCTGCCGATTTCCTTTGCCAACGGCAACAGCGTGCGCCGTTTCGGTAAACACTGCCCCAACTGCCGTGCGATGGTGAGCTCGGAGCATATGGAAGGTATCGCCAGCAAGCAGCAGGACAAGATCTTCCTCGCGGCCCAGGCGCGCTGCCCGTCCTGCGGCGCCGGCTTTCCGGTGCGTTGCGTGATTACCGACGACAAACGCGTTCACCGCGTGCTTCTCCCGCACTGGGCCTTCCGCATGTGGCTGCAAATGGCCACCCGCAACGATCCTCAACCGCCCGGCGACGACAACTGGGCGCTGGAAGACGCCCCGGCGGAAACCCCGCAGCAAGGCTTCGTGCTGCCCGACAACGCCTTCGTCACCCGTTCAGAGGAAGTGCTGGGCCGTTTCCAGGGCGAGCCGATCAACGCCTGGATCGAATATCAGGGCCAGCGCTTCGTGTTCGAGCGCGCCGCGCCGCCCAGCGGCGACGCCCGGCTGGACGCCAGCGAACTACTGTTTGAGGGCCGGCTGATTTACCGCCAGGCTTGAGCGAAGACAAAGACAACGGCAGCCCGCGGGCTGCCGTTTTTGCGTTCTTATAGAGCCTGTTTACGATCTCGCCAGCTAAGGCGAGACAAGGCGAAAACTAGCGAAAAGCGGAATGCACATACTGTACATGAGCATTTCGAAGCGGGTTTCAACGCCGTATCGCCGCAGCGCAGCAGATTATGAACAGGCTCTTAGTGCGCCGCGGCCGGATAACGCTCCCCCACCCACGCCTCGAAACGACGGCACATTTCCGCCTCCCCCGCGGTGTTGTCGGCGATCAGCTCGGCGCCGTGCACCAGCCGTATCGTCGCGTCCAGCCGCTCCGGGTAATCCCGCGCGTAGTTCCGTTCCGCGGCGGCGGCGATCAGCCGCTCCGCTTCGCGCCAGGCCTCGTCCACGCTGAGGTCGCAGGCCTCCGCCAGGTATCGAGCGTTGAAATGCTCGCCAGTCAGGCTCAGCAAAGTGGCGTCGTGATCCAGGCTGTTGCCCGGGGCCCAGTAATGTTCGGCCAGCAGCGGGCCGATCGCCGGGTTGTCGGTCAGGTAGCCGTATTCGCGCAGGAAGTAGGCTCGGGTCTGATACACCGCCATATGCGCCAGCAAATAGCCGTGATAAGACGCCGCCGACTCCTGGTTCAACAAATGCGGAATCGCCAACAGTGGCCGCGGGCCGCATTCGACGCCCAGGATCTCGCGCTCGCAGCGGCGCGCCAGCGCCAACACCGTCTCCGGCGTCAGTTCCGCTTCCGGCAGCCGGTACAGCTCACGCTCGAAGTAAGCGACCACGGCGATGGACCGCTCGGAGAAAGCGAAGAAAGGCTGGGTCGCCTCGATGCGCGCGCGGATCAGCGCGTCCGGCATCGCCTCGCCCGCGGCGTTGCGGGCGTAGCGCTTCAGCCAATCGGCGTCGTTCAGCAGGCTGTCGCAGAACATGCTCTGAGTTTCGGCGTAAGCCATCGAGGTGGGCGCGAACTCCTGTGAGAAGCACGGCGCGTTCTGGATCACATTGGCGAAGTGAGCGGCATGGCCGCCTTCGTGGAACAAGGTATTGATCGCCCGCGCGCCGCTGCCCACCTGATCCGGCGTGGCGTCGGCGGTGAAATTGATCCGGCCCGGCACCCAGCGGCCGTCGTCGTAGAAGCTCGGCACCGGCCCGTGGCAGAAACCGTTCTGATACTTGCCTTTGCGCTCCACCAAGTCCAGCTGCATGGTGGCCTGCCGATACTGCACGCCCAGCCGGCGAAAACTCAGCACCCAGCGTTCCACCGCCTTGGAGAACGGCAGATAGGGATCCATCTGCCGAGTCACGTCGCCGCTCATGTGAAAGCGCAGATTGTACGGCAGCAGCGCGTCCGCGCCTTTGTCGTCGGCCAAGCGCCGCAGCGCCCGCTGATTCGCGTCGCGGGTGCGCGCTTCGAAATCGTCGAGCACGGCGAACAGCTCATCCGACGTCATCTGCTCGTTCTTGCGCACCTTGTACTCAAAATAATCGGCGCTGCCCAGGCTGCGCGCCAGCGCATTGCGCTGTTTGACGATGTCGAGAAAGCCGTTGTCCAGCACCCAGCGCTCCAGGTCGAGCAAGGCGTCGTGCGAGCTTTTACGCGCGGCGAGATCCGGGTTGGTGGCCATATTGATGGCCAGCATGGTGAGCGTCGCCTCTTCGCGCTCGCCACGCTCGTTGATGTGGCTGAGCGCAAGGTCGCGGCGCTTGGCGAACAACCCGGCCTCCATCTCGATCAGCCGGCGCATCTGTTCCTGCGCCGCCGCGCTGTCGATGATGTTGCTTTCAAACAGCGCCAGCCAGCCCTGATAGCCGTGCAGCAAGGCGTCGCGCTCCGCGCCGGCCGGCTGCGCCTGCAAACGATCCAAGGCCGCGCGCACCGCCGCCAGCCGCTCCGGGCTGGAGATAAAGGCCTTGTAGTCGGCTTCGGCGCGGGCGAAACCGTCGTGGTCGTCGGACACCGCCATATAGGTGTCCCAGAACAGGTCTTCCTTGGTTTTGTGCACCGCCAGGTAATCGCGGTTGAGCTGATCGAACTCCGCGCGCAGTTCGGCAATCGCTGTCATCTTGCTACTCTCCTTTGCGCTGTCCATCAGCCGCTTGCGGCAGGCCGGGACAGTCTGTTTATGAAATTTGCATTGAGTGTGCGCGAGCGTTCCACATGGGTCAAGCGCAGGCCGCGCCCATCGTTAAGGGCCTGTTCACGATCTGCTGCGCGTTGTGGAGTTTTACATGGCGAGTACCCCTTCGAAATGCTCATGTACCAAGCGCACACTCCGCCTTCTCAACGGTTTTCACCTTGTCTCGCCCTTGCTCGCGAGACTTTGAACAGGCTCTAAAAGCCGCTAACAAAACTCAGTTTTATGGCTGAGGCCAGGCGCGCCGACTCAGACAGTACAATGAGTGCGACAAGTCGGCGCAACGCAGCGTCAGGGGTTTTTTAGCGGGCCTAACAACTGGCGGCGGCCCATTGCAGCACTTCGCGCCGAGGACCCGAGAACGGAGGCGGCACCGCGGACAACAGCAAACTCAGCCGCGGCTCCGCGCCCAGCGGCTGCACCACGAAACCCAGCCGTCGCGCCAATTGCAACATGGCGATGTTGCCCGGCGCGCAATCGGCCCAGATTCGGTGCCAGCCCAGCTGACGGTAGCCGAAGTCCAGCATCATCCGCGCCGCTTCCAGCGCGTAGCCCTGGCCCCAGGCCGATTCGGCCAGCTCGATGTCGAAGCCGGCTTCGCCGCCGCGCTCCAGCCCGCGCAAGCCCACCGAGCCCAGCAGCGCCTTGTCTTCACCGCGCACAATGGCCAGCTGCCAGCCACGGCGGGGGGAGTCGCGCTGCTGTTCCAAAAAGCGCAGCAACAATTGCCCGCTGCGCGCCGGCGTCACTTCTTCAGGCGGGTAATGACGAGCGAACTCGCGGCCGCTGCGCGCCATCGCGTAGGCCGAGTGATCGTCCGGGCGGAAATCGCGCAGCATCAGGCGCCGACTGTAGAGCAAGGGGCTCAACATAAGCCGCCCTTCTCCAGCCTCAGCCGGTGAATGCGCTGTTCCAGCTCCTGGCGCTGGTGTTGCCTTTGTTGATCTTGGTGCTGAGCCTGGCTTTCTTGCCATGCCTTATCGACCGACGCCGCGTGGTCGTTGCCGAGGATGTCGCGCAGCAAGTGACGCGACAGGGGAATAAAGAACAATGCCATGATGGCGTAACCTGTAAAGAACGATAAAGATCATGGACGGCTGGCCCGCGGGGAGCGGAAAGACGTCCGGCATGCGCCGTCAAGCTTGTGGGGCCTGGCGACGCTGCGCAGTCTGCTACCGGGCCGGCATGACGTCAAGCATAATCTGCGTGAAACATTCTAATGGCATGACAAGAAAACAGCAGCGGCCACGCCCTCCGACGCGGCCGTCCAGCCTCGTCGCTCAGCGCCACCAGCCCAGATAACGGGCAAGGCTCGTGGAAATGGCCGCGTCGGTCAGCCCCAGTTGCAGGCCCACCAGCGCCGCGTAAATCTGCATGCCGTGCTCGTCCGGCATATAGGGCAAGGCCCAATCGCTCAGCATCGGATACAGCATGCAAGCCAGCAACAAACCCGCCGCCAAGGCCGCGCCCACCCAGGCGCGGGAACGCGCGCGCAGGGCCAAGCGGATCAAAAGGTCCGAACCAAAGAAAACCACGCTAACCAGATAGAGCGCCATGACGCGCCTCCTTGCAAAATATTGACCATGTCACTCCGCCGCCGGCAGCACGAAGGCGGCTCGGAGCGAATGCTTGTTTTTGGGGCAATCAGGGCGGCAACGGCATCATAACGATGCATCGGCGGCGCGGTGCGGCCGCGCTCGGAGCTATGGAACTGCGGACACGGGCCGGATTCGGCTCGGCAATGGGCCGGAACCGGAAGTGCCCGGCGACGGCCCATTGAGTGGTTTATAGCAAACTCTCCTAATGAAAACAGCCCGCGTTTCTTGCGAAACGCGGGCTGCTCTGGCGGGGGAAAACTCAGGCCGCTGCGGCGCGCCGCCCCTGCCACATTTGCAGTAATCCGGCGATGGAGTACAACAGCAATGCCGCCCAGATCAGGCCGAAGCCGATGGCACGACCGCTGTCGAACGCTTCACCGAACAACAACACGCCCAACGCCAATTGGATGCTGGGGCCGATGTACTGAATCACTCCCACCGTAGCCAGCTTGAGCCGGCGCGCGCCGGCGGCGAACAGCAACAAAGGCACCGCGGTCACCACGCCTGCGCCGATCAGCAAGCTGGTCTGCACGGCGGAACCATGACCGAAAGCCCCCTGTCCCTGCCATTCGAACCAGACTAAGGCACCCGCCGCCAGCGGCGTCATCAGGAAGGTTTCCAACGCCAGCCCCTCCAGCGAAGCCAGCGGCGCTTTCTTACGCAATAGACCGTACAGGCCGAAGGTGGCCGCCAGCGACAGCGCGATCCACGGCAACGCCCCGGCGCTGTAGGTGATCCAGGCCACGCCGCCCGCTGCCAGCAGCAAGGCGGTGTTCTGCAAACCGCTTAGACGCTCGGACAGAAAGAGCCTGCCCAGCAGCACGTTGAACAGCGGATTAATGAAGTAACCCAGGCTGCCCTCCACCACGTGGCCGGCGTTCACCGCCCAGATGTAGATCAGCCAGTTCAACGACAGCAGCAAGGAAGACAGGCCGAAAATGCCCAGCTTGCGGGGTTCGCGCACCGCCGCCGGCAGCCAGCCCCAATGATTGCGCACGGTCAGCACCGCAGCGACGAACACCGCCGACCAAACAATGCGGTGGCACAGAATTTGCAAAGCCGGGACATCGTGCAGCGGCTTCCAGTACAGAGGAAACAGACCCCAACAGATGAAGGCGGCAACGGTGAAAACGACGCCGCGGCCGCTTTCGGAAGTAGAAGAATTTGAACTCATGGAATTTCACACAGCAAGGGAGGGGGTCAGGATGACAGCTTAACCAAATTGCCACAGCGGAAAAACCGCTATTCAATCAACAGATTGTTCATTATTTAAAACAATGACTTTCCAGATGGCAAGCATGCTGCGCTGGCACAATCGCCGCAGTCGACGTCCACATCAGTCAATCTCTTTGACGTTGACGTAAACGTAACTTATAGTCCGATCAAATAGAGAAAAGACTCTAGAATCCAGCCCCGGACCAGGGACCGCGCCGACATGCCAAGCAGCCGGCGATCAAAAACAACACCGGCTGGAGATAGAGCTCAACCGCTGACAACAAAGGAGAAGCCGTCGGCGCCGCATAGACCGCAACCATGCGGCGGGCGCAGACACACCGAGCCGCCGCCCTGGGTAGAGGCTGTTTACGATCGTAAATATGTTCTTAGGGGCGGTGGCGTCGGGCCAGCGGGTCTAAAACTTAAGGAGAAGGCCGGCCGCACGCGCCCACAAGGCGCAGGCCGGCCCCATCGCCACAAGCGATGGGACGTCCACAGCGCGGCGCAAGCGCCCGCGGGACGCGCCCGAGAATGACAGGAGGAGAAACCATGTCGATCCGCCACGCAGACCTGGAAGAAAAATACACGGCCCCCACCGGCCAGGTGCTGATGACCGGGATTCAGGCGCTGGTGCGCCTGCCCATGCTGCAACAACAGCTGGACCGCGCCGCCGGGCTGAATACCGCCGGCTACGTCACCGGCTACCGCGGCTCGCCGCTGGGCAACGTAGACCAAACCATGCAGAAGGCCGGCAAATACCTGCAGGAGCACAATGTTGTGTTCCATCCCGGCCTTAACGAGGACCTGGCCGCCACCGCGGTCTGGGGCACTCAGCAGGTGAATATGTTCGATGGCGCCAAATACGACGGCGTCTATTCCCTGTGGTACGGCAAGGGCCCGGGCGTGGACCGCTCCGGCGACGTGCTCAAGCACGGCAACGCCGCCGGCACCAGCCGTTACGGCGGGGTGCTGCTGGTGGCCGGCGACGACCACGCGGCCAAATCCTCCACCTTTCCGCACCAATCCGACCACATCCTGGCCGCCAGCATGATTCCGGTGCTAAGCCCGTCCGGGGTGCAGGAAATCATAGATTACGGCCTGCACGGCTGGGCGATGAGCCGCTATTCCGGTTGCTGGGTGTCCATCAAGGCGATCTCGGACACCATCGAAAGCTCGGCCATCGTCGACATCTCGCCGGAGCGGCTGCAGTTCAAGATTCCGCAAGACTTTCCCTTGCCCGAGGACGGCCTCAACATCCGTTGGCCGGACGCGCCGCTGGCGCAGGAAAAACGCGTACTGCACCACCGTCTGTACGCGGCGCTGGCTTACGCGCGCGAAAACAATCTGAACCACATCACTCTGGATTCGCCCAAGCCGCGGCTGGGCATCATCACCTGTGGCAAGAGTTATCTGGACGTGATGCAGGCGCTGGATGATCTGGGCATAGACGAGGCGTTGGCCGCCGACATCGGCCTGCGCATCTTCAAGGTGGGCATGGTGTGGCCGCTGGAGCCGGAAGGCGTGCGCCAGTTCGCCGAAGGACTGGAAGAAATCCTGGTGGTGGAGGAAAAACGCCAGATCATCGAATACCAGCTGAAAGAGCAGCTGTACAACTGGCGCGACGACGTGCGCCCGCGCGTGGTGGGCAAGTTCGCAGAAAAAGGCGAATGGGCGCTGCCGCACGGCGACTGGCTGCTGCCGGCCGCCGGCGAACTGACTCCGGCGATGATAGCGCGCGCCATCGCTGGCCGGCTGGCCTTGATCTTCGACAGCCCCATCATCCACGACCGGCTGAAGTTCTACGACGACAAGGAAGCCCAGCTGGTCAAACCGCGCGAATCCATCGCCCGCGTGCCGCACTACTGCTCCGGCTGTCCGCACAACACCAGCACCAAGGTGCCGGAAGGCAGCCGCGCCGTCGCCGGCATCGGCTGCCACTACATGGCGCACTGGATTCAGGCCGACAGCACCAAAACCTTCACCCAGATGGGCGGCGAAGGCATCACTTGGGTGGGCCAGGCGCCGTTCACTCACACCAAGCACATCTTCACCAACCTGGGCGACGGCACCTACTTCCACTCCGGTCTGCTGGCCATACGCGCCGCCGTGGCCGCCAAGGTCAACATTACTTACAAGATTCTGTACAACGACGCGGTGGCGATGACCGGCGGCCAGCATGTGGACGGTTATCTGGACGTGCCGATGATCACCCGCCAACTGGCGGCGGAAGGCATCAAGCGCATCGTGATCACCAGCGACGACCCGGACAAATACCAGAACGTCCAGGGCTTGGCGGCCGGCGTGGAAGTATTCCACCGCCGCGAGCTGGACCGGCTGCAAAAAGAACTGCGCGAAGTCGAGGGCACCAGCATCCTGATCCACGATCAGACCTGCGCCGCCGAGAAGCGTCGCCGCCGCAAACGCGGCGATTTCCCCGACCCCGCCAAGCGCGCCTTCATCAACCAGCAGGTATGCGAAGGCTGCGGCGACTGCGGTCAGAAATCCGGCTGTCTGTCGGTGCTGCCGGTGGAAACCCCGCTGGGCCGCAAGCGCAAGATCGACCAGTCCAGCTGCAATAAGGACTACTCCTGCGTAGAAGGCTTCTGTCCCAGCTTCGTCACCGTGGAAGGCGGCCAGCTGAAGAAATCCGCCGGCAGCAGCGCCAGCCTGAGCGCGATGCCCACACTGCCGGAACCGACGATCCCGCAACTCCACGAACCGTTCAGCATCATGGTCACCGGCGTGGGCGGCACCGGCGTGGTCACCATAGGCCAGGTGCTGGGCATGGCGGCCTATCTGGACCGCAAAGGCGTCACCGTGCTGGACATGGCCGGCCTGGCGCAAAAAGGCGGCTCGGTGTGGTCGCATGTGCGCATCGCCGACAGCCAGGACAAGCTGCACGCCGTGCGCATCGCCGCCGGCGACGCCAACCTGGTGCTGGGCTGCGACCTGGTGGTGACCGCCGCCGAGGAGGCGCTGGCCAAAATGCGCGACGGCTTCAGCCACGCCATCGTCAACAACTACGAATCGCCAACCAGCGCCTTCCTTAAGAACCCGGATGTGCGCTTCCCCAGCAAGGCGATGAAGGACGCCATCGTCGAATCTGTCGGCGCCGGCCGCTATAGCGAGGTCAACGCCACCCGGCTGGCCACCTCCCTGCTGGGCGACGCCATCGCCAGCAATATGTTCATGCTTGGCTACGCTTGGCAAAAGGGCTTGGTGCCGGTGACGCTGGAAGCAATCATGGAAGCGGTGCGTCTGAACGGCGCCGCGGTCAAGTTCAACCAGGACGCCTTCAGCTGGGGCCGTCACGCCGCCCACGATCCGGCGCGAATCGAAGCGCTGGTCAGCCCGTCGGCGGTGGTGGCCTTCGTTCCACGTGAAACTCCCGACGCCGTGCTACACCATCGCGCCACCGCTCTGACCGCCTATCAGAACGCGGCGCTGGCCGAACGCTACAAGGCGCTGGTGGCGCGGGTGCGTCAGACCGAGGAAGCGTTGAACCCGGCAAGCAGCGCGCTGACGCTGGCGGTGGCCAAGAATTACTACCATGTGCTGGCGTACAAGGACGAGTACGAAGTGGCCCGGCTCTACACAGACGGCGGCTTCCAGCGCGAGCTGGCGCAGCAGTTTGACGGCGATTACCAGCTACGCTTCCACATCGGCGCCGGCTGGATTACCGGCGGGCAGCAGCGCAAAGTGGCATTCGGCCCCTGGCTGCTGACCGGCATGAAGTGGCTGGCCAAGCTGCGCTTCCTGCGCGGCACCCTGCTGGACCCGTTTGCCCGGCAGGCCGACCGCAAGCTGGAGCGTCGGCTGATCGGCGAGTTTGAGCGGCAGGTGGAAGACTTGCTGAGCGGACTGACGCTGGATGCGCTGCCGCGCGCGGTGGAGCTGGTGAAAACCTGGGAAGGCGTGCGCGGCTTCGGCCACATCAAGGAGCGCAACTACCAGCAAGCCAAGAGCAAACAGGCGCAGTTGCTGAGCGAACTGAGGCCGGGAGGCAAGAACCGCCAGGTGGCCTAAGAGCCGCTAACAAAACTCAGTTTTACGGCTGAGGCAAGACGCGCCGACGCAGGCAATACCAGTCGTACGGCAAGGGGGGCGGAATGCAGTATCAGGGGTTTTGTTAGCAGGTCTAAGTTGAACGGATTGAAGTTGCTGTAAACGTAGTACCCGAGTGTTCCTACAGCTTGCGGGCGTCGACCATGGTCGACGCCCTCTTTTTTTCCTGCCCGTTCTTTCTGCCGGCTATGCCTGTTTCAAATTGAAAATGCCAATCGCATTTTCTAATATCAAAAATGGTGTACTGCCGCCAACCCAAAAACTCGAACGATCCAATAAGGAGACCCTCCATGCCCCTGACTCCTCGCCACTGGCTGCTCGCTTCCGCCTGCGCGCTCCTGCTCGGATGCGCGGCCACGCCCGGCAACGACCGCTGTGTCGGCCAGATCCAGCCGGCCTTGCCCGGCATGGCCGCGGTGGACAATCCCGATCTGCTGAACAGCGCATTGGGACAGCCCGGCAAAGGCGGCTTGTGCACCGGCCAGGTGCGACGCCAGGAGCCGGCGGATCAAACCGTGACGGTCTACCGCGTGTACGACAACAATAAGGTCAATTCGCGGCTGGGCCGCTGGTGGTCTTTCAGCCAGCCGCAAGGCTCGGTGGCCGCCTACCGCGCCGCCAACGCCATCTGCCCAAGCTGGAGCCAGCTCAATCGCATGGTGCGCTGCCAACTCAAAGTGGGGGCGCAAGTGGCGGTGGGCACCGGCCAAAGCGCCGATTGCGCGCCGGACGCCAATTACCCGCCGTCGCCGGTCAATCAGGTGTACATCCCCAACTCCGGACCGGACACCTTGTGGGTGGAGCAATGCCAGGATATGGGCGATTTCCCGCCGGCCTCCTGAGAACGTGTTTAACATCCCGCACGCTAGAGCGAGAAAAGGCGCAAACGGCTGAAGAAACGGAATGCGCAGGTGGTACATGAGCATTTTGAAGTCGTATTCACCGTGCAACGCTCCACGACACGTAGCAGATCGTAAACAGGTTCTGAGACGAACCGCCCGGTTGACGCTGCTCACCCAAGCCATCAGCATGGCCGTTTCATCCAAGATGAGGAAACGGCCATGCGCCTTCGCCCCCTTCTCGCCGCCGGCCTGAGCGCCGTCCTGCTTCACTCCTCCCCCTCGCTCGCCGCCGAAGACAGTGTCGTCGCCGCCAAGGCATTGCTGCAAACCATGCGCTACGACGAGATGATCGTGCAAACGATGCAGCAGATGGAGGCCACCATGCAGCAGCAGATGGAGCAACAGCTGTGGCAAAACCTGCCGGACTGCGCGCAAACGCCTGGCTGCAAAAACAAGGTCGGCGCCTTCCTGCAGCAGGTTCTGAAAATCCAGCAGGCCTATTTCCGCTCCCCAGAAACGCGCAAATTGATGAATGAAGTACAGGTCCAGGCCTTGAGCAGAAATTTCAACGTCGCTGAGATCCGCGAAATGAACGCCTTCTACCAAACCCCGACCGGCAGCAAGATGTTACGGCTGATGCCCAAAATCCTGGCGGAGACCGGCCCTGTGCTGATGGAGGACATCGGCAAGCGCTTGCTGCCCGAACTCAAGCGGCAGACAGACGAATTCGCGCGCCAGAACGGCGCCGGCTAAACCGGTAAGCACGCAGCAAAACGGGGCCGTCGGCCCCGTTGTCGCATTGCTCCCGCAGCGCTCAGCTCTGACGCACCACCATCGCCTGTTCCGGCGCCGGGAAACCGCCGGCGACCAGAGTTTCGCGAATCGCGCGATTGCTATCGAAATACACCTGCCAATAGTCCTGAGGCTTGCAATAAGGCCGCACCGCCAGCACTGGCCCCAAGGGCGTGAACTCCAGCAGGCCCACGTCCGGCGCCGGACTGGCCAGCACATTGGGCACCTTGGCCACCGTTTCCCGCAACAAGCTTATCGCCGCGGCGTGGTCCGCGCTGGCGGCCAACTGGGCTTTCAGGTCTACCCGACGCTGCTCGGTGACACTGAAGTTCTGGATGGTATCGGAGAAGATTTTGTTGTTGCCGATCAGGGTCAGCACCCCGTCCGGCGTATCCACCGCGGTGGCGAACAGACCGATGTGCTTGACCGTGCCGACGACGCCGGCCACCCCCACCAAGTCGCCCACTTTGAACGGCCGCAACACTACCAGGAAGATGCCTGCGGCGAAGTTGGCCAGCAAGCCGCTCCAGGCCATGCCAACCGCCACGCCGGCGGCGGCGATCACTGCGGCGAAGGTCGTGGTCTGCACCCCGAAGAAACCGAGGATGCCGATCACCAGCACAATGGTTAGCGTCACATCCAGGAAAGACTTCACATACTGACGAATAGTGTGGTCCAGCGACTTGCTGGCCAGCTTGGCGTCCAGCATCCGGGTAGCGAAATTGATCAGCCAGCGGCCTACCAGCCACAGCAAGATGGCCGACAAAATGTTGAGGCCGATTTTCACCGCCAGATCGGCCCAGTGACTCCAGTTAATGGCATCCATTTGTAAACTCCCCTTTTCAACGGTTTTGCAACATGTTTAAAGATAGGAGCTTGCCACAGAAATACCAAATGAATTTTAATGCGAAGATTCGCCGCCCTTATTCCGCCGCCCGCGCACTCCGCGTCTGTCCAAATCCCGCAAGCCGGAGCGAACAGCCCTTCAGAGCCTGTTCAACGCCTCGCGAGCAAGAGCGGGACAAGGCGAAAACAGTTGAGAAAGCGGAATGGTCGAGCGGTACATGAGCATTTCGAAGGAGCGCTCACCGTGCGGCGTTCCACTCAGCGCAGCGGACTTTGAACAGATTCTCAGGCCCCGGCCAAGGCGCGGCAGGTCTCCCCAATGCCGCCCATGATGCGCAGGTCGAAGACGTGGTCCATGCGCGTGGGCGTGTAATTGATCAAGGCGGTGGCCACGCCGGCCTGCGCGGCTTCCAAAGGAATCAAGTTGACCGGCGACACCTCCAGCGACGAACCCATCACCAACAGCAGGTCTGCCTTCAAGGCGGCGTCGAACGCTAATTCGATCAAGGGCACCGCCTCGCCGTAAAGCACCACGTCCGGCTTGAGCACGTCATGGCAGAACCGGCAGACCGGCAAAGGATGGTGCAACACGTAATCCAGCGCGTGGGTGGTGTCGCAACTGGGACAACTAGCGGTCAACAAGCTGCCGTGCAGCTCCAATACTTCGCCGCTGCCGGCGCGTGCGTGCAGACCGTCAATGTTCTGGGTCAGCACCGTCACCCGCTTGCCCTGTTGCTCCAGTTCCGCCAGGAATTGGTGCCCGGCGTTGGGCTGGTAATCGCCAATCAACTTGATGCGGAAGATCTCGCGGAAGGCCTGCCAGAACGACTCCGGATCGCGGCGGAAATAATCGATGGACACCACCTCGGCCAGGCTCATGCTGCGCGACCATAGGCCGTTGGCGGAACGGAAGTCGGGGATGCCGGACTCGGTGCTCATGCCGGCGCCTGTCAGCGCCACAATGGTTTCCGCCTGCTCCAGCATCTGGCGCAGGCGGTTGATTTGCTCGGACATTTATGCATTCCAGCTATTGATTGAATCCACTATAGAAGCTGGCCGCGTCGTGTACTCGCGTACCGTGGCTTCAGCTTAGCCGTTTTCATCACCTAGGCTCAGCCGGCCGTTGGCACAGGGTATTTGATGGCGTTCTTGGCCATCTTGTCGCGGACCGCCGCGTCCAGATCCACGCCCGTCACCATCGCCAGCCGCGTCAGATAGAGCAACACATCGGCAATTTCCTCTTGCAGATGGGTGAAGCGCGCCGGGTCCTCGCGCAGCGAGGCGGCCTCCTCGTCGCTCAGCCACTGGAAGATTTCCGCCAGTTCGCCCACCTCTCCCACCAAGGCCAGCATCAGACCGCGCGGCGTATGGTAGCGATTCCAGTCGCGTTCATCGGCAAAACGCTGCAATGCGGCGGTGAGTTTTTCAGTAGAGATCAGGGTTTCGCTCATCGTTCTATCCGGGTTTCACGTGGAACATCAGGCGCTTGCAGCCTCAGAGCCGGTTCAAAGGACTCGCAAACAAGAGCGAGACACGGCCTTGCGGCTGAGAAAGCGGAATGATCAGTGGAATATGAGCATTTCGAATGCGGTTCCCGCCGTATCACGTCTCACGAAGCGCAGCTGCGTTGAACAGGCTCTCATGCGCCAAGCACCTTCAAGGCCGCCTGCTCCCCCCACCACGCGGCTTCTTCGAACAGCGACAGGCCGCTGAGATCGGAATGGGCGAACAGCAACGGGCCGTCGGCCGCGCGCAAGGCTTGCAAGCCAGGGTTGGACAAAAAACCCGGCACCGGGCTGGCCATCGCATGACCTCGAGCGGTCAGCTCCACCTGCAGCAGCGACTGACGGAAACGCCAGCCGTAGACGGTCTGCAGATCGGCGGCGGCGGTGGCAAACAAATCCTCGGCGCTGGCGGCTTCCAGCATTTTACGCGCATCCGCCGGCGCCAGGTCGGCGAAGGCGTGGTAGCTGGTGAACACGCTGCGCTCCGGCTTGGCGGCGCGGATCAGCTGGTGGGTGGATACCACATAGCCCAGCCCGCGGCTGCCGTACACCACATTGTCCCAGGCCAGCGGCGCAGCGGCCGGCTCCGCCGGAAAACGGTCGATCAGGAAATTGCTTATCAGCCACGGCGCGCGCGGCGGCAGGTGGCGGCGCTCGAAGCCCAACTCCGGCAATTGACCGCTAAGGTGCAGGCTGACATGCAAGGGCGTCGCCAGGATGACCCGCTCGGCCAGCAGGCGCCGGCTGTCGCCGGCCGCGTCCAGATAATCCACCGCCATGCCGGCCCCCGCCGGCGCCGTCCGCCAAGCCACGCCCGGCCATTGCCGCTCAGCGCCGATGCGGGCGCGCAGATGGCGTATCAGCGGATTCAGTCCGTCCGGCCAGGTCAGCACCGCACCTTCTTCCGCATTGGCCCCCAGCCCGCCGCGGCTGCAGAAATAATGCAGGCCGGCCCAGGCCGAGGTGGCGGCCAGCGCGCTGCCGTAATCGTCGCGGCAGCAGTAATCCAGATACCAGAGCAGGCCCGGCGCGGTGTAGCCGTTGGCGCGCAGCCAGTCCGCGAAGCTCAGCCGGTCCAGCGCGGTCCAGGCCGGGTCTTGCGAGGACAAAGCCACCGGCACGCAGAACACGCGGCGGCCGTCGCGGCCGCGCTGTTCGCGCCAGGCGGCGGTTTGGGCGAGAAAACGCCGCTGCTGCGCCAGTTCGTCCGCGCCCATGCCCAGCCGCGGCAGCAGGCCTTCCTGCCAGTGGCCGTTCACCCACAGCCGCTCGTCCGGTGCGTGCACGGTCACGCGTTCGTCGAAACGCGGCCGCGCGCCGAAGGGATCGGACTCGATCACCCCCATCTCTGCCAGCAGCTCGCGCACATGGCGCGACTCCATCGAGGGCAACGGCAAATAGTGGGCGCCGGTTGGGTAGCGATAGCCGCCGAAGGCGCCGGCGGCGGCGTTGCCGTCCGGCTCCGGTCCGTCCAGCACCACCACATCGTCGAAGCCCTCCTTGCGCAGCCGCCAGGCGGCGAACAGGCCGGCCACGCCGCTGCCGACGATGGCGACGCGGCAGCGGCGCTCGTCGCGGGGCGGCGGCGGCGTCATGCCGCCGCGCAGCCGGTGGCCGGCGGCCATGCCCGGCCGGTTCAAGCGCAAGGGCACGCCCAGCCGCAACACGCGCTCGCAACCGGACAACAGGGGCAGGCCGGCCAGCGCCGCCGCCAGCCGCAAGACCTCGCGCCGCCGCATCAGCGCAGCACCTGCGACCAGTCCTGCTCGAAGTAGTGCACCAATTGCTGATTGTTCAGCTCATTGGGCAAGACTTTCCAGCGCGGCATGTCGGGCGGGAAAAAGAACATCTGGCGCGTGGCCTCCTTGTCCAGAAAGCGCAGCGGCACCGAGTAGCGCTCCGGCGGGGTATAGCCCGGCTTCTTGGCGGCGATAATGAAGCCCCATTCGCCGAAGGAAGGCACGTAGGCGTGGTAAGGCGTGGTATGCAGGCCGGCGGCGCGCAAGGTGGCGTCCACGCTCCAGAACGAACGCGGGGCGTGCATCGGCGAGGTGGACTGCACCACCGCCAGGCCGTTTTCCGCCAGGTGGCGCGCCAGCAGCCGGTACAGCGGCACCGAATACAGTTTGCCCAGCGCGAAATTGGACGGATCGGGGAAATCGACGATGACGGCGTCGAAGCTGCCGTGGTCCTGCTCCAGCCAGCGCGCGGCGTCGTCGTTGACCACGGTGACGCGTGGATCGGTCAAGGACCCCTGGTTCAGCGCGCGCAGCGGTTCGGAACGGCTGAACAGCCGGGTCATCGCCGGGTCCAGGTCCACCAGAGTGATGCGCTGGATATTGCGGTATTTCAGCATCTCGCGCACCGCCAGGCCATCGCCGCCGCCCAGCACCAGCACATTGCGCGCCCATGGCAGCTTGGCCAGCACCGGATGCACCAGCGCCTCGTGGTAGCGGTGTTCGTCGCGGCTGGAGAATTGCAGATTGCCGTTGATGTAAAGCCGCAAATCGCTCTTCCACTTGGTGATCACTAAGCGCTGGTAGGGCGTGGTCTCGGCGTGGATGATCTCGTCTCCGTACACGGCTTTCTCGCTCCAGCGCGTCAGGTGATCGGAGGCCAGGAAGCCGCCAGCCAGCAGCAGCAAGACCACGCCGCTGCGCGCCAGCTGCAGGCCGGGCTGACGCAATTCATGGCGGAAAGCGCGACAGGCCCACAGCGCCACGCCGGCGTTGAGCAAGCCAAACAACAGTGCGCTGCGCGACAGGCCCAGCTTGGGCGCCAGCACCAGCGGAAACAGCAGCGATACCGCCAGCGCGCCCAGGTAGTCGAAGGTCAAGACCTGGCTGACCAGTTCGGAAAAGCTCGCCTGGCGCTGGTTCATCGCCCGCATCACCAGCGGGATCTCCATGCCCACCAGCACCCCGATCACGAAGACCAGGCCGTAAAGCACCAGCCGGAACGGTTCGCCGGCCCAGGCGAACACCAAGAACAACACGGCGGCGGACATGCCGCCGATCAGGCCGACCAACAGCTCGATTTCAATGAAGGCGTCCAGCACCCGCTCGTCCTTCACATACTTGGACAAGTGGGAGCCCACGCCCATGGCGAACAGGTAACAACCTATGATGGAAGAGAACTGCAACACCGAGTCGCCCAGCAAGTAACTGGCCAGCGCGCCGGTGATCAGCTCGTAGGCCAAGCCGCAGGAGGCCACGATAAACACTGATACTATCAGCAAGCGATTTCGCATTGGATTGTCATTGTGGGTAAAATAGCCGCCATTATGCCCCAGCCCGCGGCCAACCGCCGCCCGCACACCGCATCGACAAAGGACGCCTGACCATGATTGCCGCCTTCCTGCCCGCCCTGCTCGCCTACCTGACCTATATGGGCAGCGGCCTCGCGCTGCTGGCGCTATTCGCGGTGCTCTATTGCTGGATCACGCCGATAGACGAATTGAAGCTGATCCGCGACAACGGCCACGCCGCCGCCGTCTCCTTCGCCGGCGCGCTGCTGGGTTTCTCGCTGACGCTGGCCTCCAGCGCCTGGCACCTGAACAACTGGAACAGCTTCATGCTGTGGGCGCTGCTGGCCATGCTGGTGCAGATCGTCGTCCACATGGTGGTGGCGCGCTGCCTGAAAGATCTGAGCCGCGCGCTGATAGACAACAATCTGGCAATGGGCATCCTGGCCGGTTCCATCCACCTCGCCGTGGGCCTGATCAACGCCGGCAGCCTGTCCTGAACCCGGCCGCGCCTCTTCAACTGGAGCAAACACTATGAGCCTGATGTCTTTCATCAAGAAGCAGTTCATCGACATTCTGGAATGGCAGGAGCAGGAAGACGGCGTGCTGGCCTGGCGTTATCCGATGCAGGACAACGAGATTCAGTACGGCGGCAGCCTGACGGTGCGCGAGTCGCAGGCGGCGGTGTTCATCAACGAAGGCAAGATCGCCGACGTGTTCGAACCCGGCATGTACAAGCTGACCACCCAGACCCTGCCGGTGCTGACGTATCTGAAGAACTGGGACAAGCTGTTCGAATCCCCCTTCAAATCCGACGTGCACTTCTTCAGCACCCGGCTGCAACTGGGCCGCAAATGGGGCACCGCCCAGCCGGTGACCATACGCGATCAGGACTTCGGCATGGTTCGGCTGCGCGCCTTCGGCGTTTATTCCTACCGCGTCGCGGATCCGCGCCTGTTCTTCACCGAGGTCAGCGGCACCCGCGACAGCTACACCCGCGATGATCTGGAGCTGCAGCTGCGCAATCAGGTGGTGGCCACCATGAGCAGCGTGCTGGGCGGCAGCGGCGTGCCCTTCCTCGACATGGCCGGCAATCAGGGCCTGATGGCGGACAAGATCCGCGAGGCGCTGGTCCCGGCCTTCCAGCGCCTGGGCCTGGCGCTGGACAGCTTCGCGGTGGAAAACATCTCCTTGCCGGAAGAGCTGCAAAAAGCCATAGACAAGCGCATTGCCATGGGCATGGCCGGCGACCTCAATCAGTACACCCGCTACCAGGCGGCGGAAAGCATTCCGCTGGCGGCGCAGAACGAGGGCGGCATCGCCGGCCTTGGCGCCGGGCTGGCGGCCGGCGTAGGCGTCGGCCAGTTAATGGGTCAGGCCATGCAACAAGTTGTGCAGCCGGAGGCCACGCCCGCCGCGCAGACAGCCCAGGCCGCCGCGCCGCAGACTCCGGCCGCCGCCCCGGCGGCGGACAATCCGCAAGCCAAGCTGGCTCAGCTCAAGGGCCTGCTGGACCAGGGGCTGATTACACAGGCGGATTACGACGCGGCCAAGGCCGACGTGCTGAAAAAACTGGTGGGTTAAGCTAGCGCATGTACCGTATTGCCTGCCCCTCCTGCGGCGCCGATGTCGAGTTCAAGTCCGAAGCCTCCGCCATGGCGGTGTGCGCTTACTGCCAAAGCACGCTGCTCCGCGACGCGGACAGCGTGCGCGACATCGGCAAGATGGCGGCGCTGCTCAATGATTATTCGCCGCTGCAAATCACCAGCTGCGGCCAGTACTTGGGCCGCGGCTTCAACGTCGTCGGCCGCATCCAGCTGCGCTACGACGCCGGCCTGTGGAACGAATGGTATTTGCTGTTCGACGACGGCGGCGACGGCTGGCTGTCGGAAAGCGTCGGCCAATACACGCTGACGCTGGCCGGCGGCGCGACACAGGAAGCCGGCGGCTTCGATAGCCAGCGTCCCGGCGCCGTCTTCCGCCACGGCGACGCCGACTTCGTGATTTCCGATGTGCGCACCGCCGCATGCACCGCCGGCGAAGGCGAACTGCCGTTCCAGGTGGGCGCCGGCTGGCAAGCCAAGGTGGTGGACGCGCGCCGCCAGGCGCAATTCCTGACGCTGGACTACTCCGACGACCCGCAAAAGCCTCAGCTTTTCCTTGGCAACGCCGTCACGCTGCCGCAGCTGCACATGGAGCGGCTGCGCGACACGCGGATGATAGAAGAAGCCACCGGCAAGCTGAAAGGCAGCATCGCCTCGCTGGAATGCCCCTCCTGCGCCGCGCCGCTGAGCTACCGCGCCGGCACCGCCACCCAACTGGTGTGCGGCCACTGCCACACCCAGGTGGACGCCAGCGGCGACCGCGCATTGGCGCTGGGCGCCGCGCAACAGCAGTTGGACACGCCGCTGACGCTGGAACTGGGCAAGACCGCCACCATAGACAAGCTGCCGTGGACGCTGACCGGCGCGCTGGTGTGGGCGGAGGAGGAAGACCCGGACAGCCGCTGGTGCGAATACCTGCTCTACAACGTGGACAAGGGCTTCCGCTGGCTGGTGGAGAGCGGCGACGGCTGGTTTATCGGCGAGTTGATGGATGTGTGGGTGGACAGCCTGCGCGCCGATTACGCGATGCTGGGCAACAAAGCCTATCAGCGCGCTTATCCCGACTACGCGGCCCGCATCGTCTACGCCGCCGGCGCCTTTCCCTGGCGCGCCAAGCTGGGCGACAAGGTTGAGCTCAGCGAATACCAGATCTCCGGCGGCCAAAAGCGCTTGTCGCGCGAGCTGTCGGCGCAAGAGCTGACCTGGAGCTGCAGCAGCCTGGCCACCTCGGTCGAGGTGGGCCGCTGGTTTGGCAGCGCGACGCCGATAGAATCGGGATTCTCCGCCACGGAGGGCGAGGTCGAAGACTTGAAGGCCATCGCCGTCAAGTTCGGCCTGGTGCTGTTATTGATCAACCTGCCGCTGGCCTTGCTGAGCCAGGATATCGGCGATGGACTGCTGATCTGCTTCTTCGCCTGCTGCGTGCTGGCGATCCCGCTCAAGCAGAAGGAATGAAAGCCGATGTCGCCAGGACTCTATAAAGCCTTTTGCCTGCTGGTGATCGCAATCACCACCATGATCAATTTCTCCAATATGGACAACACTAACCGCGGCACCGGCTCGCGCAGCTGGAGCAGCGGTAGCGGCGGCGGCTCCTCCGGCTGGGGCAGCGGCGGCGGCGGCCATAAATGAAAGCGGCGATTGGCCGGCACCTGCTGGCGGATTTTCACGGCTGTCCGCCGCAGCGCCTCAGCGACCCGGCCCAGGTGGAGCACGCGCTGCGCCAGGCGGCGCAGGCCGCCGGCGCCACCGTGCTGGCCGGCCACGTCCACCACTTCGGCGAGGCTCAGGGCGTCACCGGCATCCTGTTGCTGATGGAGTCCCACCTCAGCATCCACACCTGGCCGGAACACGGCTACGCCGCGCTGGACCTGTTCATGTGCGGTCAAGCCCGCATCGACGCCGCGCTGGCGCGGCTGCGGGAGGCGCTGCAGCCGGCCGAGGTCCGCAGCCAGCTGCATCGACGCGGGGAACTGACGGTATCGCCCATTCCCGATATTGCCAACGGCACGACTCGGGAACAGGCTTAGAGCCTGTTCAAAGTCTCGCGATCCAAGGCGAGACCGGGCGAAAACGGCTGAGACAGCGAAGTGCGCTTACGGTTGAGCATTTCGAAACCGTACTCGCCGGGTCGCGGCTCACGAAGCGCAGCAGACTAAGAACAGGTTCTTGATCCTTTCTCTTATTCCACCAATTCCAGGCTAACCGAACCATCGCCATGCTCCGCGGCCAGGCGGAACTGCGGCTGGCGCGCCAGATAGCGCAGCGCGCCTGCGCCGGTGTCAAAGCGCATCGCGACGCCGGCCACGGGCTGAATGCGCCAGGCAGGTTTGGCCGCCGGGTCCACCACTTTGCGCTCGGCCAGATAAGCCGCCACCGCCGCGCGGTTTTCGTCCGGCGAATCCACCACCACGCGGCTGGCGTCTATACCGGGGAAATGGCCGCCCCCGGAGGCGCGGTAATTGTTGGTGGCCACCAAAAAGCTGGCGTCCTCGTCTATCGGTTTGCCCTGATAGCTCAGCTTGACGATGCGGCGGCTGTTCGGCGCAACCAGCTTGCCGTCGGCGTCGTAGCGCGCCGGCTGGCTGACGTCGATCTCATAGCTGACACCGGCG
The DNA here is from genome assembly GCF_015291765.1 of Chromobacterium sp. Rain0013. NCBI lineage: Bacteria > Pseudomonadati > Pseudomonadota > Betaproteobacteria > Neisseriales > Chromobacteriaceae > Chromobacterium > Chromobacterium sp. Rain0013. The sequence continues at coordinate 732,978 of NZ_CP031514.1, read as the reverse complement.
ATGCTGTCGAAGTTGTAGGAGCGGAATTCCGGATTCAACAGCGGCTGGGTCTTGGGGCCCTTGGGATCGATGCGCAGAAACTGCCCCGCCGACATTTCCAGCCATTCGCGCACTTCGCGGCCGCTGACCTTCACCGCCTTCAGCGTGTTGGGGTAGATGTAGAGATCGGCCAGATTGCGGATCGCCAGCGGGCCGGCCGGGATATCGGTGTAGTAATTCCAGCCCTGACGGCCACCGGCCTTGAACGGCGCGGCCGCGGACAACACCGGCAAACCTTCGTACTCGGTGCCCTTGACCGCGTTCTTCACATACCAGGCCTGAGCTTCGGCCACGATCTGCACCGACGGGTCGTCCGCCGCCTGGGCGAAGTAGCTGTAAATCGGCGCGCGGGTTTCCGCCACCTTGCCGCGCACATAATCCAGCGTCCGGCGGTGTTCGGCGGCGATCAACTCGGCCACCTTGGGCTCGGCGGCCGCCAGCGGCCGCTTGGCTTTCTTGTCGTAGATGGCCCGCAGGGCGGCCTGCTTGCCGCTCACCTTCCAGCCGGCGTCGCCACGCTCCAGCACCAGATCCACCACGCCGATATGGTCGCCCCAGCGTCCCGGCATCACCGCCGGCACGCCGTTGATGGTGCCGGCGGCCAGGTCCACCTTGGGGTAGCCGGCGAAGGCGGCGGACGGGAACTCCGCGTGGGCGTGGCCAAACAGAATGGCGTCGATGCCGGCCACCTCGGCCAGACCAGCCACCGAGTTCTCGGCAAAGCGCGCGCTCTCGCCTTTTTCAAAACCGGAATGCGGCACCGCGATCACGATGTCGGCGCCCTTGCGCTTGAGTTCAGGCAGATAGCGGCGCGCGGTGTCGACAATGTCCCGCACTTCCACCTTGCCCTGCAAATTGGCCTTGTCCCACTGCATGATCTGCGGCGGCACAAAGCCGATCACCCCGATGTTCAGCGTCTGCGGCTGGCCGTCCTCGTCCTTGAACTCCCGCTTGAGCAACACATAGGGCTGGAAATACGGCTGGCCGGTCTTGGCGTCCACCACATTCGCGTTAACGTAGGGGAAGGCCGCCGTCTTCAGCGCCTGACCCAGAAAGGGCAAACCGTAATTGAATTCGTGATTGCCGATATTGCCGGCGTCGTAGCGCAGCCAGTTGAGCACTTTATAGGCGGGATGAACCTCTCCGGCGCGCAGCGGCTGGATCTTGGCCACCAAGTCTCCCAACGGATTGCCCTGCAGCAGATCGCCGTTGTCTATCAGCAGGCTGTTGGGCGCCTCTTGCCGCGCCGCGCGGATCAATGTCGCGGCGCGCGCCAGGCCGAAGTCCTGCGTCGGCTTGTCCTGGTAGTAGTCGTAATCCAGCAAGTTCATGTGCACGTCGGAGGTTTCCAGCACCCGCAGCTTCAGCGGAGCGGCCCAAACGTTGACGGCCGTCGCGGCCAGCAGGGAGGTGACGAGGAGAGGCGCAAGTTTCACGGGACAGCCCTTTTCTGGTTTTATCGCGCCCGCATTATACGCCCGCCGCCGGCCGCTCCAGGTAGAAAGCGCCCCAGGCGCACATCGCGTCTATCACTGGCCGCAGCGTGTCGCCCAGCTCGGTCAAGCGGTATTCCACCCGCGGCGGCACTTCCGCGTAAACCGTGCGCGCGATCAGGCCGTCGCGCTCCAGTTCGCGCAGCTGCTCGGTCAGCACCTTCTGCGACACTCCGCCCAGCAAACGGCGTAGTTCGCCGGTGCGCCGGCTGTCTTCGGACAAGTGGCACAGTATCGCGCACTTCCATTTGCCGCCCACCAGCCGCACGGTGGCGTCGATGGGAAAATTCAGTTCGCTCATGCGGACACAGTTACCTTTTGGTGCTTATGAAACAAAAAAGTGCATACTTATCAACAACTTGATCCATTGATAGCATGGCCGTTCCCATTTTACAGGAAGCGCCATGAAAACCCTGATCATCGTTGCCCATCCCGATCTTGAGCAATCCCGAATCAACCGCCGCTGGATGGCCGCGCTGCGCCGGCATCCGGAACACTACACCGTGCATGCGCTATACCAGGCTTATCCGGACGGGAAGATCGACGTGGCGCGCGAACAGGCGCTGCTGAGCAGCCACCAACGCATCGTCTTGCAGTTTCCGCTGTACTGGTTCAGTTCGCCGCCGCTGTTGAAAACCTGGCAGGACCAGGTGCTGGACGAGGGCTTCGCCATCGGCGCGCGGCCGGAAGATTGGCGCATGCGGGACAAGCGCATCAGCGTGGCGGTGTCCACCGGCATACGCGAGCGGGACTTCGCGGCGGACGGCCGTTATCTGTACCGGATGGAGGAAGTGTTGCGGCCATTCGAACTGACCTGCCGCTACATCCGCGCCGAATGGCTGCCCGGCTTCGCGTTGCACGGCGCCGAGCACGATCTGAGCGACGCCGAGATCGAGGCCAGCGCGGATGCTTATCTGCGGCACCTGCAGGCCGAGGCAGTATAAATCCACTCGCCATGAAAAATGCCCGGCCGGAGCCGGGCATGATCTTGTCTGGAACGGAGAACGTATTCCCGTTCCAGTGGAATTATTCCAGTAAGCCTTCCGCCTTCAGCGCTTGTTGCACGAAGGGCAAGGCCGCCACGCGTTTCTGGAAGTCGATCAACGCCGGGAAATCGCCCAGCGAACGCTGTACGAACTGCGCCCAGTTCAGGCAGGTGAACAGATAGGCGTCGGCCACGCTGAAACGCTCGCCCAGCAGATAGGGCGTTTTCGCCAGCTGCTCTTCCGCCAGCGCCAGCCGACGGGTCAGCTTGTCCCAAGTCTGCTGCTTGACTTCGTCGCTATTGGGATAGAACAGCGGCGAGAAGCCCTTGTGCACCTCGGTGGCGATATAGTTCAGCCATTCTTGCAGCCGGTAGCGCTCCAACGTGCCGTTGGCCGGCGCCAGCTGTTTGGCCGGCGCCTGATCCGCCAGGTATTGCACAATGGCCACGCCCTCGGTCAGCAGCTCGCCGTTATCCAGCTGCAAGGCCGGCACATAGCCGCGCGGATTGATGGTGGAGAAGTCCACCCCGCCCGCGGTCAGATGCGGCTGGACCTTGAGATTCACCTTCTCGGTGTCGAACGGCAAGCCGCTGGCGAACAGTACGATATGCGGGGACAGCGAGCAGGCGCCGGGGGAAAAATACAGTTTCATCGCTTTTCTCCAGTTCAGAATGTCTCGGGACAAAACGCAGGAATGCGGAAAACCCGGACAGCCTGAGCCAAATCGATGACAGTTGCAACCCTGCCGCCGATAGGGCCGCTCCCGCGCCCCTCAGCCCAACAGAGAAACGATCCAGCCCGGATGAATATTCCAGCCGGCAAAACCCGCCAGCCAGAAAAACACGCCCAACGCGCCAAAAGCCCAGGCGCACAGCAAAGGAATGAAATTGGCGGCCAGCGCCGCCACCGCGGCGCAGGCCACGGCGATGGACAGGCCGGCGTCGCTGACGTCGAACAGCTCATGGCGAGCGTTCAACTCTTCAAAACCCTGCTCCTTGGTCTTGGCCTTGAGTTGCAAAGCCTGCGCCTCCGCGGCGTAGTGAGCGATGTCGCGTTGGATCGCCGCCTGCTCCGGCCGCAAGGCCGCCGCCGCCGCAGGATTGGCCAACTCCAGCAAGCGCGCCTGACGCTGGCTGCTTTCCGCCAGATGCTGCTTGATCTTCTTGGACTGGTATTCGGACCAACTGTCCACCGCGTCGGTCTTCAATAGCTGACGCGCCTGCACGATATTGTCGTCCTTCAGCTTGCCCAGGCCCATGAACACCGATAGCAGCACCACGGTCAGCGCCACCAGGCTGTTCAGGTACTTCTTCTCCGCTTCCACGCTGATTTCCAATTCCATATTCCCGCTCCACAGTGAGAACATCATCGCCGCCGGCCCGGCGGACGGGCAGGTTTTAAGGCCTGTTCAAAACCTGGCGAGCAGGAGCGAGACAAATCGAAAACCGCTGAGAAAGCGGAATGTACGAGCGGTACATGAGCATTTCGCAGGAATTTTCAACGCTGTATGCCGACGCGCAGCGGATCGTAAACAGGTGCTTAAGCCTTAACGCAAGGCTGCCTGCTTCCGTGGACAATGGCAATGGCCATCAGGATGACTTCTTGGCGAACAACCGCGGGCGGGAGTCCACTCCCGAACCAGCCGGCGTCTGCGGCCGGGTCTTCAACGCCACGAACAAGTCTTCCACTTGCTGACGCGCCCACGGGGTGCGCCGCAAGAAAGCCAGGCTGGATTTGACGCTGGGGTCATGATTGAAGCAGCGAATCTGGATGCGCCGCCCCAGCTCGGGCCAGCCGTAATGGCCGACCAACTGGTTCAGCATCTGTTCCAGCGTGACGCCGTGGGTGGGATTCTTGGGTTGCGGTGCGCTCATGGTCGTGTTTTCTGGCTTGGGCGGGCGCAGTGTACCTTGCGCCCGCCGCGCCGCAAAGCCGTGCTCACGCGGCCGGCTTGGGCTTGCGTTGCCGCGGCGCGCGTTTGGGCGCGGGCTTGACCGGCGCCGGAGCCTCCGGAGGCGAGCTGTTCCGCTGGGCCAAGCCCATCGCCAGCGCCAGCCGGCCCAGGCGCTGCTGCTTCTCGCCGCTGATGGGCCCCGCCGCTTGCAGCAGCAGAATCGCCAGCTCCAGTGCGAACTGGCGCTGTTGCTCGGTGGGCAACAAATGTTCCAGCGTCGCCAGCGCGCGCTTCTCGTCGTTGCGCACCAGCCAAGTCTGGCGCCGCACCGCCTGCTTGAACTGCTCCAGCGTCAAATCCTCGCCCAAGGCGGTTTCCTGCATCACCCGGCGAATAGCGTTGAACGGCCTCACGTCCACCACGCCGTTGCCGATGGCGACATAGATCAACAACCGCAAAAAGCCGTCCACCGGCCCGCCTTCGGCGTAATGGGCCTCCAGCTCCTGGCGCTTGAGCCGCAGCATCTCGCTGCGCTCCCAACTGCCGTCCGCCTTGCGCACTCCGTATTCGCGCTGCGGTTTCAAACCTGTCAGCGCCGCGCTCCACGGCGATTCGAACAAAGTTCGGAAGCTCAGCTCCTGCCAGGCGTCGCGACCGTCGCGCCAACCGTTCAGCGCCGTCTCCATCCACTGCGCGTAGCTTTGCTGCCATTGCCAGAACGGATTGTCCTCCGCCGCCGGCCGCCGTTCGTCGCGTACCTTCTCCGCCCATTGCCGCAGCCCGGCCAGCCAGGGGTTGCGGCTGGAAAACCAGCGTCGCTCCAATCGCGACGGATGCATTTCACGCCACCAGCGCGCGGTATGCTCGTTGCCGTATAAGCGCAGCCAGGGAGAGACGAAGGTATCGTACAGCTGCTGGTTGACCTCTCCCACCCGGCGCACCACTTCGAAGGCGGCCTCGCCCTGGCGGCCGTCGCCCAAAGCCAGAATATCGTCGATGTCGCGCGGCTCGAAGCGGATCACGTAGCGGCCTTGCAAGTATTCCAGCCCGGCCATTTCCGGGTGGGTATCGGTGATGATGGCTTCGTACAAGCCGGGCGGCAGCACATCGATCAAGTCCAGCGCGCTGGCCAGCTCGCTGTGTTCCTTGTTGGCCACGCCGGCGGACACGAAAATGCCCAGGTGGCCCACCTGCTCGTGCAGGCAATAGACGATGGTCTGCTCATTGACGCGGATGTCCTCCACGCTGTGGTACAGGTCCGCGATCCAGAACAGCGCCTGCTGCGGCGGGGTGATGTTGTCGCCCCAGGAGGCGAACACCACGATGGGCGAGCGGATGTTGCGCAAGTCCACCGCCTGCCGTCCCTGCTCCAGCGTCACCTCGCCATGGCTCAGCCGGTTGCCGACGAACAGGTTTTGGGTAATCCATTCCATCTCGGCCTTGTTGAGCAGATAGTGGCCGCCCCACCAGCGCTCGAACTCCAGGAAACGCTCACGCTCGGTGTCCACCTTGGCGTACAAAGAGTAAGGCTTTTTCCAGTAGGTGTTGGCTGGGTCCAGCTGTTCGAAATTGCTGACCAGATGAGCCCCGTCGAACTGGCCGTGGCCCAGATCGCCCACCAGCGAGGCCATCCAGGTGCCGCCGTACAAACCGCCGGAATAACGCATCGGATTCTTGCCGGCCACGCCGGCCCAGTAAGACAACGGCGAGCCGGCCAGCAGGATGGGGCCCACCAGCTCCGGCGCGGTGGCCGCCAGCATCGCCAGCGCCCAGCCGCCCTGGCAATTGCCGATGACGAAGGGTTTGCCGGCGCTGTGCGGATGCAGCTGGTTCACCTTTTGCAGGAAGATCTTCTCGGCGCGCCACACGCATTCAATCGTCTGCTTGGGCTCCGGCACCGGGAAAAACATCACGAAATAACAAGGATGGCCTTGGCGCAGCGCGATGCCGATCTCGCTATCCATCTTGAAGCCGCCGATGCCGGGGCCGTGGCCGGCGCGCGGATCTATCACCACGAAGGGCCGTTTGGCCGGGTCAGGTTTCGGACAACCGTCCGGCGGGCGGATCGCCGACAGCGCGTAATTGACCGGCTGCTCCAGTTCACGGCCATCCACGATGATGTCGTAGTCGAAAACCAACACCGGCGGATGGCCGGAGGCGGCGTGCTCCAGATAGGTGTCCCCGCGCTGGCGCAGAATGTCGCAATACAGCACCGAACGCTGCCAGGCGTCGATCCAATACTCCACCAAGGCGCCGTTCAAACCCCCGGCGCCCAGCGCGGAGAACCAAGGAAATGAAGAATCAGGCAGGCTCATGCGAAACGCTCCGGCGACGATAAGGGAATGCCGCAATTCACTCTAGTCCAAATCCCCGCCCCGGTCGGGAAAAAGCCCATCGGCAAAACGCTTGCCGGCGGGCTTTACATTTGGTAACAATTGACCCCGGCCAACTCACACTTAATTGACAGTCGCCATCCAGAATAATGGAGTGATCCTGCCGATGTCGTCCGCCCGCATCACAGCCATCAATGGAATGGCCCGCCTATGAAACCGCAGATACCCTTTATATTCGCCAGCCTCGCCGCCGGCGCCGCTCTGGCCGCGCCGCCGGAACCCGCATGCCCGCCGATGGGCAATTTCGCCGGCCGCCCGTGGAAGATAGACCCGGCCAAGCGCGACGCTTTCATCGCCCAACATCAGAAAGCGCTGCACGACAAGCTCAAGATCCAGCCAGCCCAGGAAGCCGCGTGGCTGGCCTTTGCCAGCGCCACCCGCCCCGGTCCGATGCCGCCCTGCGAAAACGCGTCCACCGCGCCGGAACGCATGGAACAGCGCGTGCTGATGGCGCAGCGCCACCTGCTGAATCTGCAAAAGCGTTTGGAAGCGCTCAAATCCTTCTACGGCCAGCTCACGCCAGAGCAGCAAAAAATCATGGACCAGGACAGCCCGCCGCTAATGGGCGGCCGGGGCCAGGGGCCAATGCGCAAACTGCAGGCAGGCCAAGGCAACGAGCCTCACAACTAAAACCCGTTACGATCTGCGACGATTCGTGAGCCGTGGCGCGGCGAGCCCCGCGCATTGTTGCAAACTGCTAAGCGGGCCGGCCCGGTTAACACTCGGTAACAAGCCCCGCCCTACCCGCAACACTTGCCAGACACCCATGCTCAATACTGCTTGCATGATCCACCTCCATAGGAGTCTTCAATCATGACCAAGCTGTTCAAGCCCATGCTGATCGCCGTGCTGCTGGCCGCCGGTGTCACCGGCTCCGCGCTGGCCGCCGGCGACGCTCCGTCGCAAAGCCCGATGCCGATGATGGAAAAAGGCCGCCACATGGACCCGGCCCAGCGCGAAGCCATGGCCGCCCGCCATCTGCAAGGACTGCATGACCAACTGAAGCTGCAAGCCAGCCAGGAAGGCGCCTGGAAAACCTTCGTCGCCTCGATGAAGCCGGGCGAACGAGCGATGCCGCCCAAACCGCAGGCCGGCGAAACCGCGCCGCAACGCATGGAACGCATGTTGGACATGATGAAGCAGCACCAGGACGCGATGCAGAAACGCCTGGACGCGCTGAAAACTTTCTATGCTCAGCTAACGCCGGAGCAGCAGAAAGTGATGGACCAATGGCACGGCCAGATGGGCCGCCACATGAGCCCGATGTCCAAACCTCAGCCCAAATAAACGCCGCGCGTTTGACAGCAAAAACGGCAGCCTCTGGCTGCCGTTTTTAGCGTGGCGGCCCTGCGCCTATCGCTCAAACGCGTCCAAACCACTTATCGCCAAAGTTAACCAACAACACTCCGCCCACCACGAGCGCCGCCCCCAGCAGCCGAGGCAGATTCACCTCTCGCAGCGGCATCGCCAGCCAGCCGAAACGGTCGAACAGCAGCGACACGCACACCTGGCCGGCGATCACCAGGGACAGCATGGCCGCCACGCCCAGCCGCGGCGCCAGCAAGGTGGTGCCGAACACGAACATCGCCCCCATCGCGCCGCCCAACAGCATCCACCACTCCACCCGGCCCAACTGCGCCAGATCCTGCCATTTCTGACCGGTGGCGACAGCCAGGCCGGCCAAACACAGGCTGCCCACGGAGAACGACACCAGCGCCGCCAGCAGCGTGCTGTTGCCCAGCACGCCCTTGAGCTGGTTGTTGATGGCGGCCTGCAGCGGCACCACTACGCCAATGGCGAAAGCGAATAAAGGATAAATGGGGTTCATGACGATCCAGTCGAGTCAACGGAGAGTTTCACGTGAAACAGCGTTCACGCCGCGGAATGGCGAAGGAAAACGATCTTCTGCGGATTGCGGGTATACGCGCAGAAGCCCGGCTTGGGGCCCACCTTGGGATGGTTGCGACAAGTATTGGGGCGCCGTTCGTAAATGCCGCACAAACGGGTCTTCTGATCCAGGTGCATGCAATCGCCGTTGGCACGCCGCGCCAACGTAAACAGCTCGCGCTTGAAATTGAAGTGCTGGATCAACCGCTGCTTTTCCAGACGCTTGGCGATGTTCTTGATCGGCTCTTCCAGCTCGAACTCGTCCACCACACCCATGCGCACCAGATCCGGCAGCCGCACCTCCACCGGCATGGAACAGCAGCTGCCCATGCAGTCCTCGCACAAACCGTTCTTGTATTTGACCCAGGTGTCCAGGCGCTCGATGTCGGCCACGTTTGATTCCCCGTGATGCCGGCGTGGCCGGCGATAATGTATTAAAGGATTGTTCCGGATAGGAAAAAAGGAAAGAGGCGCATTTTACGCGCCTCTCCGCCGCCGCCGCAATCGACTCCCCGCCTCAGATCGGCAATCTAGCGCTCAAGACCGCGGACGCTGCTTGAAGAAGGTCAAGGGCGCGGTGTACGGCTCCTCGCTTGGCGGCGGGGCCTTCAGGATGTGCTTTTTCATCTTGCCCATCACATGCATCTCGCAAGGCCGGCATTCGAACTTCAATGTGTAGGTTTCGTTACCGGACTTCAGCGTCATCGGATCGGCGCGCACCTGGCCCATCACGCCCTTCACCCCCTTGGCCTGCTTCGGGCACAGGTTGAAGGAGAAGCGCAGACAGTGCTTGGTGATCATCAGGCTGACCTCGCCCTCTTCCTGATGCGCCTCGTAGGCGGCGTCGATGACCTCCACCCCGTGCTTGCGGTAGAACTGCCAGGCCAGATTGTTGTAGACGTTGGCCAGATAGCTCAGCGTCTTTTCCGGATACGGCGCCGGCGGCTCCAACGCCGCCTTGCGCGGCTGGCGCGGCCAGGCCTGCAAGCGCGCGGTCTCCAGCCGGGCGATGGCGTCTCGGCGCAAGGCGTTGATCGCCGAGGCCGGCGCGAACCACGGCTGAGAGAGTTGCAGCGTTACATCGTGGGCAACGAACATGGTGTTGCCCAGCTTCGCCAGATTGTCTCGCAAACCTGCAAGCGCCTTCTCCGCGTCCTTGGCCGGCTCCAGCGCCAGCGGGCTGCGGGCGACGGCGCTGACGCCGTCCTCGTCGGTGATGCTCAGTTCCAGGCCGTCGGCGTTTTCAGCCAGCGTCATCCACACGCCCACCTTGCGCTCGGCGGACTTTTTCAGCAGCGCCAGTTCCCAGGCGTGGTCGCGGTTGCGGCTGATGTCCACGCCCGGCTTGAGGCCGGCCAACACTGAAGCGTCGTTGGGAAACACCCTCCACAACAACTCGCCGTCCGCGGTCTTGCCCACTTGCTGCACGGTATTGGCCTGAACGCCCACGACTTCCCGCTTCTTCATGAAGTTGATGCCGTCGCCGTTGCTCATGGTTTCTCGGGTGGCGATCTCCAGCCAGTCCGGCCCCACTTTGCTGACTACGCCCAGGCCGACGCCGACGAACTTGGGCGAATCGAAAGCGCCGATGTCGATCTTGCGGCCAGTGGCGAAGTAATCGGTGCCGCCGCGGTGGAAGGTCTTGTCCGGGTCCGGCGCAAAGAAGATTTCGCTGTCGCCGCTGGAGGCGCGCGCCAGCTCCGGCCTACGTTCGATGATCTCGTCCAGCAGCAGCCGGTAATGGGCGGTGATGTTCTTCACATAGGACACGTCTTTGTAACGGCCCTCGATCTTCAGCGAACGCACGCCGGCGTCCAGCAGCGCCTCCAGATTGGCGCTCTGATTATTGTCCTTCATCGATAGCAAATGCTTGTCGAAAGCCACCACGCCGCCGTCCTTGTCGGTCAGCGTGTACGGCAGTCTACAGGCTTGCGAGCAGTCGCCGCGGTTGGCGCTGCGCCCGTTGTCGGCGTGGCTGATATAGCACTGGCCGGAGAAGGCCACGCACAGCGCGCCGTGAATGAAGTATTCAATGGTGGCGGCGTCGCCCACCGCGTCGGCCGCCTGGCGGATTTGCGGAATCGTCAGCTCGCGCGCCAGCACCACTTGGGAGAAACCGGCATCGGACAGGAAACGCGCTTTCTCCGGCGTGCGGATGTCGCACTGTGTGGAGGCATGTAGCTGGATGGGCGGCAGGTCCAGTTCCAGGATGCCCATATCCTGAATGATCAGCGCGTCCACGCCTGCGTCGTACAACTGCCAGATCAGCTTGCGCGCCGGCTCCAGTTCGGCATCGTGCAAGATGGTGTTGAGCGTGGCGAAGATGCGCGCGTAGTAGCGGTGCGCAAACGCGGTCAGGCCGGCGATATCCTCCACGCTGTTACAGGCGTTGTGGCGCGCGCCGAAGCTGGGCCCGCCGATGTACACCGCGTCGGCGCCGTGCAAGATGGCCTCGCGGCCGATTTCGGCGGTCTTGGCGGGCGATAGCAACTCGATCTGGTGCGGCAACAGGCTCATGGCGTTTCCTGACATTTAGTATAGGTGGCCGCGTCGGGCGATGGCGGCCGCAAAGGGGCGGAATTATAACGGAATCATGGAGTTATAGGTAGCAATTTGCAGCAGCGGCTTTTAAGTTCAGCCCTGGGACCACGGCCTTGCCATGCCACTGTCACATGCCGCGACTACACCTCCAAATAGTCAAAATCGGTTTTATATGTGTAAAAACCAATTCGGAGAGCGTCATGTTCAACCGCCTGACCATCGCCCAACGCTTAAGCGCGCTCGTCGCTGCCCTGTTGGCCATCACCGTCTTGATCAGCCTGTTTGGCCAACATGCGCAAAAAGGCATACTCGACGACTTCGCCACCACTTACAACGACAGAGTGGTGTGCCTGAAACAGCTGAAAACCGTGGCCGACAGCTATGCGGTGGGCATCGTTGATGGCGCGCACAAACTGCATGCCGGCGCCATCGACGCGGCCGGGTTTATAGGCGGCATCGACGCCGCGCAAGTGGCGCTGAAAAAACAATGGGGCGACTACCGCGCCACTTATCTGACCGATGAGGAAAAAACCCTGGCCGACCAGGCCGAGGCGGCAATGCGCCACGCCGACGCCAGCGTGGCCCGGCTCAAAAGCCTGGCCCAGTCCGGGGACCGCGCCGCGATGCAACTCTTTCTGGACAAGGAAATGTACCCGGCCATCGATCCCATCGCCAACCGCATCGCCGCGCTGATCGACTTGCAGTTGCGAGTGGCGGCGGAAGAGTTCGCCAAGGCGCAGGAACGCGCCGCCGCCAGCCGCGCCGTCGCCATTGCGCTCTTGATCTGCGGTGTGGCGCTGGGCGCCTTGCTGTCGCTGATCATCATCCGCTCGCTGATGGCAGAGCTGGGCGGCGAGCCGCGCGACGTGGTGGCGCTGACCGAGCGCATCGCCAACGGCGACCTCAGCCAGAAACTACAGGCCAAGGCCGGCGACCAACACAGCATCGTCGCCTCGATGGCGCGGATGCAGAGCGGACTCATCCAGATGGTGCGCGCCATGCAGCAGATCATCAGCCAGCTAAGCGCCAATGCCACCGAGCTGGCGGCGGCGGCGGAACAGGTGGCCGCCAGCGCCGAGGAGCAAACCCGGGCCGCCTCGTCGATGTCGGCCTCGGTGGAGCAATTGTCGGTCAGCATCTGCTCGGTGGACGACAACACCACCGATGTGGCCACCGAATCCGTCTCCACCGGCGAACTGGCCACCCGTGGCGAATCCATCATCGACCAGACTCTGCACACCATAGAGTCGGTAGCGGAAATGGCGCGCACCTCGCAAGTGCAAGCCGACCTGATGAGCAGCCGCTCGCAGCAGATCTCCAATGTGATCCAGGTGATACGCGACGTGGCCGACCAGACCAATCTGCTGGCGCTGAACGCGGCGATAGAAGCGGCGCGCGCCGGCGAACAGGGGCGCGGCTTCGCCGTGGTGGCGGACGAAGTGCGCAAGCTGTCCGAGCGCACCGCCCAGTCCACCGCCGAAATCAGCACCAGCATCCGCGAGATGCTGGATAGCAGCGCCCATGTGGTGCAGAACATCCACCACACCGTGGACCATATGGAAGTGGGCTTGCAGCAAGCCAACGACGCCCGCTCGGCCATCACCGGCATCAACGACAAGGTGGCCAGAGTCAAACAATCGCTGAGCGCGATCTCGGTATCGCTGCACGAGCAGCAGGCCGCCGGCACCGGCATCGCCGCCAATGTGGAGAAAGTGGCGCAAATGTCCGAGGAAACCAGCGCCGCCGCCAGCCAGACAGCGGACTCCGCCAGTCAGATGGAACAGATGTCGCATGAGCTGCAATCCAGCATCAATTACTTCACCCTGCCGCAGGCCGGCCAAAGCCAGAACGAAGAAACGCCGCTGCAAACCGGCCGTTCGTTGGCGGCCGCCAGCTGAAACCCGTTTACCCCCTCTCCGCACTTGGCCTGGCGCTTGCCAGGCTTTTTTTTAGTCTGGCAATGCCCCATGGCCTATGGGTCAGCCGGCGCTTACCTTCGCTGCAACACCATGCTGCATAGCAACAATGTCGATAAGCGAAAAATACTGCGCGTGTTGCCGCTGCCGCGGTTGAAAACGCGTAGTCATCCCGGCCAATCATTCATTAACACTCCAAATTCCGTTCGGAAAAACAAAAAGTAGATGCCTTTCATTTGCATTTGGCGGCTATCTGACGCCAATGAGCGGCCATTTCCAGCAAATCCATGTGCATGGCAACATTGCAACAATATGACGAATTATTTTGCAATACCAATGAGATACCAATTGAGAACCAGTAAAAGACCAGATAGTTTTAGCGCAGGACATCCAACAGAGGTGTCGCCACGTGATTGGAGTGACTGAAATGCCTAAGCCGACCAAGCTTGCCCTACTACTGTTGACCGCCCTGCCCTGTGTCGTCATGGCGGCGGAAGACTCGATTCCGGCCAACGACACCTCGCCCACCCAGGGCGCGCCGGCCACTTTCGAACCGGTGGACGTCTATGACTTGATCACCAAGTCCGAAACCACCGTCAGCGCCATCTATTACGGCCGTAACCGCCAAGCGGACTGGCCCGCTCCGCCCAACAGCAAGAACCGCGACGACATCACCGTCAACGCGCTCAACCTGGGCCTGAATTTCCGTTCCGGCTACGCCTGGAACAAGCTGGGCTTCGACGCCGCCGCCCACGCCGCCATCCGCCTGGACAGCGGCAAAGGCTGGTCGGAAGTGCTGAACCACGACATCAACGACAACTCCCAACCCGGCGGCGTGGACAAGAGCGCCGCGGTGCTGAGCCAGGCGGCGCTGAAATTCCGCCAGCACGAAGACGGCCAGGGCTTCTCCGCCCGCGCCGGTTACACCCCCATAGGCATCGGCACCCTGGGCACCTCCGGCGGCCTGCAATCCCACGCCTACCGCGGCGTGGAAATGAAATACAAATTCGGCGACTTCGAAGTGGGCTACGGCTGGGCCGACCAGTTCCGCAATGAGTGGGACACCCGCTTCCGCGACATGACCAACTCCTGGGAACAGGGCCGCAGCAACGGCAGCACCGCCAAACGCGTCGATTACGTCAACAGCCTGGGCTTCCGCTACGCGCCTAAAAACGGCTTCGTCGACGTCGGCGTAGGCGAAGGCAAGGACTACCGCCGCAACGCCCAGATCGCCGGCTCCTACTCCTGGCAGCTCAACGGCGACGACAAGCTGACCGCCACCGGCTACTACTTCACCGGCAAGTACCAGACCCAGCTCTCCGGCATTCAGAACCCCAAGAACGAATACCACGCCAGCGGCAGCGTCAGCTACGCCACCGGCGGCTGGACACTGATGGGCGGCCTGGGCTACACCAAGGCGCCGGACTCCGGCGAACTGAACTTCCGCATGACGCCGTGGGGCAACAGCGACAACCGCAACTTCATCCAAACCTGGGGCCAGCTGGACGACTTCGTCTGGGACGGCACCACCGTCTACAAGCTGAGCGTTAATTACGATCTGGCCAAGGTGGGCGTGCCCGGCCTGACCGTGGGCCTGTCCGGCAACTACGCCACCGGGATGAAAAACCCGGGCAAGGCCGACACCAAGGCCCATGAAGTGGACTTCAGCATCGGCTACAGCGTGCAAAGCGGCATGTTCAAGGGCGCCAGCATCGGCGTCTATCCGGCGTGGCTGCGCACCGACGGCTTCTACGGCAAATCCGACCGCAACGACGTGAAAGTCATCGCCTCCTACAGCAAGACCTTCTGATCCGCGCGGCTGGCCGGGCGTCCTCTCGTCCGCCCGGCCGCCGGCTCACTGGCATTGAACTGGTCTCGCTTTCATTGACACCACTTCAATGCCACAATGCGGCAAAACGTCAATCAAATGGCATAACAATATAGCAAGCCCGCCGTCAGACTGGCCGCCCGCCAGCGCCGGCCTCCATGGAGAAACCATCATGAAACTCAACGCCTTCGCTCGCGCCGCCCTGCTCGCCGCCGGCTGCGCCGTCGCCCTGCCGGCTCTGGCCGCCGACAAACCCGTGCTGGAAGTGTGGACCATGAGCCTGTCGCCGAAATTCGACGGCTACTTCAAGGATCTGGTCGGCAAATACAACGCCCAGAACCCCAATGTCGAAGTTAAATGGACCGATTACCCCTGGGACGTGATCCAGTCCAAGTTCACCGCCGCCGTGGGCGCCGGCAAGCCCCCGGCTCTGGTCAACCTGAACGTGCCGTGGGCTTACGACTACAAGCAAAGCGGCCTGCTACAGCCGCTGGACAGCGTGATCAACAAGGGTCAGTACGTGGACGGCGCGATCAAGGACGTCACTTTCGACGGCAAGGTTTACGCCTTCCCTCACTACAACGGCGCCAACGTCATCGCCTACAACGCCGAGCTGTTCAAGAAAGCCGGCCTCAATCCGGCCAAGCCGCCCAAATCGCTGGACGAGCAGCTGGCTTACGCCAAAACCATCAAGGCCAAAACCGGCGTCGCCGGCTTCGCCCCGGCGCTGGGCCCCACCAAGATCGAAGGCTTTCTGATCCAGAACGGCCTGCCCTTGCTCAAGGACGGCAAACCGGTGTTCAACAGCCCGGCCCACGTGGCCATGCTGAAAAAACTGGGCGACGCCTACAAGTCCGGCGCGCTGCTGAAGGACAATCTGTTCGCCCAGGACAACTTCCAGGTTTCCATCGCTGCCTACAACAGCGGCCGCATGGCCATGCTGGTCACCACCCCGGCCTCGCTGACCCGAGTGCGCGACGAAGCACCCAAACTTTACCAAGCCACCCAAGTGGCTCCGGCGCCCATCGGCCCCACCGGCATCGCCGCCGGCGGCTGGATGTTCAACTTTGGCGTGGCGCGCAACGTCAACAAGGCGCTGCTGCCGGAAATCGGCAAGTTCGGCAACTACCTGACCAACGCCGACAACCAGTTGGCCTTCGCCAAACTGGCCGGCACCCTGCCCACCGCGCGCAAGGCGGCGCAAGACCCGTACTTCCAGAAAGTGGCCAATAACGCCGGCGCGGCGGAAAAAGCCGTCGGCGTGGCCGCCGCCAGCCTGGACAAGACCCGCACCATCTATCTGGCCGGCGTCAAGGACCCGGATGTGCTCTCCGCCCGCCTGGCCGCCGCGGTGGAAAAAGCCGTCACCGGCCGCCAGGACCCCAAGGCCGCGCTGGACGAGGCGGCGGCGTTCTGGAGCGGCAAACTGTAAAACGCGCTTGACCGCGGCGGAGTCTCAGACGCCGCCTCCCGCAACCCGCAGGCCGTCGCCGCATTCCGGCGTCGGCCTGCCGCTACGTC
Source organism: Chromobacterium sp. Rain0013 (assembly GCF_015291765.1). NCBI lineage: Bacteria > Pseudomonadati > Pseudomonadota > Betaproteobacteria > Neisseriales > Chromobacteriaceae > Chromobacterium > Chromobacterium sp. Rain0013. Next base: position 716,480 of record NZ_CP031514.1, on the reverse strand, counting down.
ACAAGGTTCTGCCCATGCGCACCAAGACCACGCTGCAAGCCTATCTGTTCCTGGCCCCGGCGCTGTTGCTGATGCTGGCGTTCTCCTTCTGGCCGGTGGGCTTCGGCAGCTTCATCGCCTTCACCCAGTACAACCTGATCGACAGCCCTCGCTGGGTGGGCCTGGACAATTTCCGCGAGCTGTTCGCAGACGACTTGTTCCTGGCCTCGCTGAAGAACTCCGCCATCTACCTGTTGGTGGTGCCGGTGATCCAGATCGTCGCCATGCTGCTGGCGGTGCTGGTCAACAACCAGCTTCCCGCCATCAAGTGGTTCCGCGCCGCCTACTACCTGCCGGTGGTCACTTCCGTATCGGTGATCGGCATCATCTGGAACTTCATGTACACCGAAGACGGCGTGCTTAACGCCGCGCTGCACTGGCTGCGGGTGGTCAACGAACCGGTGGGCTGGCTCAACGACGACCGCATCGCGCTGTTCGCGGTGATGTTCATCACCGTTTGGCGCGGCCTGGGCTGGTATATGGTGCTCTATCTGGCCGGCCTGCAGGCGGTGCCGGCCGACATCTACGAAGCGGCGCAGCTGGACGGCGCCAACGCCTGGCAGCGTTTCTGGCGCATCACCGTGCCGCTGCTGGCCCCCACCATCCTGCTGTGCTCGATGATGTCGGTGCTGGCCGCGGTCAAGGCCTTCGAGGAGGTGCAGATCATGACCAAGGGCGGGCCGATGCAATCCACCTACACCGCGCTGTTCTACGCCTACGAGTTCGGCATCAAGTCGCTGAACTTCGGCCGCGCGCTGGCCGCCAGCCTGGTGATGTCGGTGTTCTGCGTGGCGCTGGCCTGGTTGAACTTCCGCTATCTGCAGCCGCGCGAATCATAAGGAAACGCCATGCAAAACACCGCCACCCTCGCCGCGCCCGCCGCCCGCAGCCACAGCGCCCGGCTAAGCAAGCTGGCCGGCCGCTGCCTGCATTATCTGGTGCTGAGCCTGATCGCCGTCGTCACCGTCTACCCGTTCTGGTGGACGCTGGTCACCGCGCTCTCCACCGAGGGCGACGTGTTCGCCTTTCCGCCGCCCTTATTGCCCAGCGCCCCCGGCCTGGACAACTTCAAGGAGGCGGTGTCCAGCATCGACCTGCTGGCCTTCTACAAGAACTCCGTCGTCATCGCGCTGGCCACCGTGGCCGGCACCCTGCTGGTCAGCGCGCTGGCCGCCTACCCGCTGGCGCGGATGCGCTTTCCTGGCCGCAAGCTGGTGTTCGGCGCCATTCTCGCCACCATAATCCTGCCCAGCGAAGTCAACTTCCTGGTCAACTTCATCACCGTGTCCAAACTGCAGCTCACCGACAGTTACAGCGGCGTGGTGCTGCCCACGCTGGCCGGCGCGGTGGGCATATTCCTGATGAAACAGGCCTTTGAGGCCGTGCCGCAGGACTTGATAGACGCCGCCCGCGTCGACGGCGCCGGCGACTGGCAGATCTTCTGGAAAATCATGTTGCCGCTATCTCGTCCGGCGCTGGCGGCGCTGACCATACTCACCATGGTGTCGGCGTGGAACCAATACATCTGGCCGTCCATCGTGATGTCCAGCCCGGACAAATTCCCGCTGTCGGTGGGCGTGCTCTACCTGTCCGGCGCCTTCAGTTTCAAAACCCGGGTGGTGGCCGCCGGCGCGGTGCTGACCGTGCTGCCCATCCTGCTGGTCTTCCTGTTCACCCAGCGCTACTTCCTGCGCGGATTCGATGGAGCCGTCAAATGAGCGATACCCTGCAACAACTGGCCGGCCAGGCGCTGATGGTGGATGTGGCCGGCCCGCGTCTGGGCGAAGACGAAGCCGCCTTCCTGCAACAACTGGGCGCGCGCGCCATCTGCCTGTTCCGCCGAAATGTGCCGGACGAGGCCAGCATCCGCCGGCTGATAGCCGATCTGCAATGCGCGCTGGGCGAGGACATCCTGATCGGCATGGACCAGGAAGGCGGCGCGGTGATGCGCACCCTGTTTCTGCCGGCGGCGCCGTCGGCGATGGCGCTGGGCGCGGTGGACGACGCGGAACTAGCCGAGAAAGTGGGCGCCGCGGTAGCGCGCGGGCTGACCAGCCTGGGCGTGAACTGGAACTTCGCCCCGGTGCTGGACCTCAACAACAACCCGGACAATCCGGTGATCTCGGAACGCTCCTTCGGCGAAAACCCGCTCAAGGCGGCAAGACTGGCGCGGGCCTGGATCAGCGGCCATCTATCCGAAGGCGTGGCCTGCTGCGTCAAGCACTTCCCCGGCCACGGAGACACCCACACCGACTCCCATCTGGATCTGCCGGTGGTGGACAAGCCCAAGGCCGAGCTGCGCGATTACGAGCTGTCGCCGTTCGCCGCGCTGGCCGACCTCGCCCCCGGCATGATGAGCGCCCACATACGCTTCCCGACGCTGGACGCGGACTGGCCGGCCACGCTGTCGCCGGCCATCCTGCGGCAACTGCTGCGCGAGCAGCTGGGCTATCAGGGCGTGATGATCACCGACGGCATGAATATGAAGGCCATCCGCGAACGCTGGGGCCAGGCCCAGGGCAGCGCCCAGGCGCTGGCCGCCGGCGCCGACCTCAGCCTGGTGCTGCAATTCCAGGACGAAATGGAAGAGAGCAAGCAGGCGCTGATCGACGCCGTCGCCGCCGGCCGGCTGAGCGAGGCGCGGCTGCAAGAAGCCGCCGCGCGCGTGGACGCGCTGATCCGGCGCTACCCCAGCCGTCAGCGTGATTACGAACCGGCGCAGCGCGCCGCCGACGCCGAATTGTTCGCCGAAGCCTGGCGCCGCGCGCTGACCGCCCACGGCCAGCCGCAACGACCGCCGGTGGGCGCCACGCTGCGCCTGGTGGTGCAGGACCAGGCGCCGTCCGACGGCGTGTCCGAGGCCGGCCTGTCCGCCGACGCGCTGATCGCCCGGCTGTCGCGCCACTTTAGCCTGGAAGTGATCCGCTACCAAAGCCGCGAGGAACTGGACTGGCGCCGTCTGCCTCAGGACGGCCGCTACACCGTGGTCGCCTCCACCACCCGCGAACGCTACGGCGCGCGCGAGCGCGCCGAATGGCGGCCGGACCTGCACCTGGCCTTGTGGAACCCCTACGCCGCCGCCGATCTCGAGGCGCCGGCGCTGATCAGCTACGGCTTCGCCGACGCGGCGCTGGACGCCGTCGCCCAATGGCTGGCCGGTGAGATAGAAGCCGCGGGCGCACTGCCGGCGCGCTTGCAATAAAAGGATTCGATATGGCCCACCTCAAGCTCAGCAATATCCACAAAGTCTACGACGACGGCAACGCCGTCATTCACGGCGTGGACCTCGCCGTCCGCGACGGCGAATTCATGGTCTTCGTCGGCCCCTCCGGCTGCGGCAAATCCACGATGATGCGCATGATCGCCGGCCTGGAAGACATCAGCGCCGGCGAACTGTGGATAGGCGGCCAGCTCGCCAACGACATTCAGCCGTCCAAACGCGGCGTGGCCATGGTGTTCCAGAGCTACGCGCTCTACCCGCACATGACGGTGCGGGAAAATATGGCTTTCGGCCTCAAACTGGCCGGCAAGAGCAAACAGGACATCGCCACCGCCGTGCACCGCGCCGCGCTCACGCTGCAGATAGAACATCTGCTGGACCGCAAACCCAAGGCCCTGTCCGGCGGCCAGCGCCAGCGCGTGGCCATTGGCCGCGCCATCGTGCGCAAGCCGGAAGTGTTTCTATTCGACGAACCGCTGTCCAATCTGGACGCCGCGCTCAGGGTGCAGATGCGCATCGAATTGGCGCGGCTGCACAAGGAATTGGGCAGCACCATGATCTACGTCACCCACGACCAGGTGGAAGCGATGACCATGGGCGACCGCATCGCCGTGTTCAACGCCGGCCGCATCGAGCAGGTGGGCACGCCGCTGGAGCTGTACCAATGCCCGGCCAACCGCTTCGTCGCCGGCTTTATCGGCTCGCCCAAGATGAATTTCCTGCCGGCGGCCATTGTTGCGGACACTCCGGCCGGCCTGACGCTGGAACTGCCCGGCGGCAACCGGCTGAGTCTGCCGTTCCAAGGCCGCGCCGGCGACGCCGTCACCCTGGGCGTGCGCGCCGAACACCTGCGCTTTGCCGACGTCGGCGTGCCGGCGACGGTGCAGTTGGTCGAACATCTGGGCGATGTGCAAATCGTCTACGTCCAGGCCGATGGCGTGGCCGAACCCATCGCCGTCAAACTAGGCGGCCAGGACAGGGCGCCACAGGCCGGCAGCGGTTGCCGCCTGACGCTGGACGCCGAACACTGTCATCTGTTCGACGCCCGTGAGCAAGCCTTGTCCCGGCCGGCGATTCAAGCGCAGGCCCAGGCCGAGACAGTGTGAGCGGCGGCAAGACACGACGCAAAAAAGGACGCCATCGCGTCCTTTTTCATTTATCCACAGAAAAAGCTATCCAGCCTTTTTATCCACAGCTCGCCGTCGCGCCACACATCCGCTAAATGACATCCGTATCGGCAAGCGGCTAGCGCGGCTTATCCACAAGCCAGCCTGCTTACGCTACTTTATCCACAGCAACCAGCTCAAAGCTAGTCCGCGCCGCGTCCAGCTCGAAACGAACCAGCTGCCCGGCATGCGGCCGCAGCTGCTCGGCCAGCCAGTCCATGCCCGCCGCGCCGGAAGGAAAACCGCCGTCCGGCCGCTCGCTGACGAAGACCACGTCGCGGCTGCCGGCATCCAATTTGAACAAGTCCGACTCCAGCCAGTTCAGGCAACGGCACACCACCTGTCGTTCGCCGTTCAGCCATACCGCCTCGCCCGGCTGCGGCGTCTCCGCTTGATCCCTTCCCAGCGGCAGAAAAGGCTCGTCGCCGACGGCCAGGTCCAATTGCAATACGCCGCCCAGCTTGGCGATGTCCTCGCCGCCAAACGGACTCAGGCTCAGCAAGGACGCCTGGTTGTACAAGTCCACCAGCGGCAGGATGCTGCGCAGCTTGTCCTTCTGCGCCGCCTTGACCAGGTATTCCAGCGAACAGCGCGCTTTCTTGTCGCCGGGCAAGTCCTTGTACATCTGCTTCCAGGCTTGCAACAACTCGTCCAGATCGCGTTCCGGCTCCGGCAAGGTCGGCAGCCGCGCGGGCAAAGCGGCGGCGTTGATATCCAGCGCGATCAAACCGCTTACCTGGATCTGCGGCAGGCGGGACAATAAGGCGGGGCTCAGGGCAATCTGCATCGTCGGGTTTTCCACGGTTGAATCCGTGTCAGCATAGGCCCCCCGCGGACTAAGGGGAAACGCGTTTTTTTGCTGGGGTATTAGCGCGACTGAATCGCCACACGGCAATGCGCTAGGCCCCGCCAATGGGGCCAGTTCGCACCGGTATCGACGCGGGCTCAATGAATGGAGCCGCCCGCCTTGTCATCCGCGTCCAGGCACTCGGCGGCGCTAAGCACCGCTTCTTCCAGCAGGGAGAAGAAACCGGCCCAATACTCGCCCTCCAGACCTTCCGCGGTGAAATCGGCATGCTCCGCCATGCGCGCCAGCAGGGAATCCTCCCCAGCGCAGGGATGGTGCGCCACGTGTGCAATGTAATGGCCGGCAAACTCGCGGCCCATCCGGTAAGCCTCTTGATCGCTCGCGTTGGCCGGCACCGCCATACAGTACAGACGCAAGCGCGGCGGCAGGCAGACGGCGAAGGAAGGTTCTTGGACCGACTCCGCCTGGCCGGCGGCGTCATGGCGACGAAATGGACGTTTTACGGACATAAGGCCTCCCATTGTCATAGCGCCTGTTCCAGGTCTTGACGCAAGCTCAAGGGCGTAAACAGGCTTTTGCAGCGTGCCTTGCCTTCAGGCGTGGAGCGGATAAGGTAACAGTTTTTGCGGACCAAGGCCCGCGCGAGACAAAACCGGCGGCTGAGCCGCCGGATAAAGCGGCCGCCGCGCGCCTTCCTTAGAACGTGTTTACGACCTGCTGCGCGTCGGCGATACGGCCTTGCTCGCGAAACGTTGAACAGGCTCTGAGAATCAGCCTATCTTGATCAGCCCAAGCCCAACAGCCACCCCAAGCAAAACCAGCGAGAAGGCCCACATCGGAAGCAGGGAATAGCGAATGTGCCTCCCCATGTCCAAGCCGGCCAAACCCAGTCCCAACCACAACGCAGGGGAAAAGGGACTGACGAAAGTGCCAATCACATTGCCGATTTGCAGCGCGTAAATGGCCGATGTGGTTTCCACTCCATAAGCGGACACAATTTCCAGGATCACCGGCAGCAAAGCAAAGTAATAAGCGTCCGTGCTCAACACCAGATCCAGCGGCAGACCAAACACGCCCAGGATCAAGTGCAGGTAGGGCGTCGCCTCGCTTGGCAAAACCCGCACCAGATCCGCCGCGATCGCCTTGAGCATGCCGCTGCCGTTGAGAACGCCCAGAAATGAGCCGGCGGCCAGGATGATGGCTCCCATCAGCAGGGCGTTTGGAGCATGCGCGCGGATGCGCTCCAACTGTTCATCCACGTCCGGATAATTAATGACCAAGGCGATTCCCAGACCAATCATGAAGATATAACCGGACGGCAGAATGCCGGAAATCAGAGTGCCTATCACCCCCAAAAACAGAGCCATATTGACGAAAAACAGTTTGGGCAGCGGCTGCTTGTCATTGAGATCTTCCAGCGGCTCCGCATCGTCCGTCGCCTGCAAGGGGCCTTGCTTGCGCAAACGTCTGGCCTCGAATACGCCCAGCACCGCCGCAAGCACCACCAGCAAACCCGCGCCGATCAACTGCAAGGGAATCAAAGGCTGCCATAGCGCGGCCGGATCCAGATCGGTCACCGCCGCCGCGCGCCCCAGCGGGCCGGCCCACGGCATCATGTTGAGGATGCCCGCGCCCAACGCCAACAGCAGCATCATCAAATAGGGATTCATGCCCAAGCGCCGGTACAGGGGCAGCAGCGTGGGCACCGTCAGCAAAAAGGTGGTGGCGCCCACGCCGTCCAGATGCGCCAGCATGCCCACCACCGCCGTGCACACCGCCACGGTAACGACATTGCCTCTGGAAATCCCCACCATGCCGTTGACGATGGGACGAAACACTCCTGTGTCCTGCATCACGCCAAAGAAGGTAATGGCAAAGATGAACATGGTCGCCACTTGGATGACGGAGTTCAGGCCAGCGCTATAGAACTTGCCGATATCGGCGAATCCGAAACCGGCCAGCAGCGCGCCGATAAAGGGAATCAAGGTGAGACAGACAACAGGCGCAAGCTTGCGCAGGATCAACAGGGACACCACCATGACGATGATGGCAAGGCCAGCAAAAGTAAGCATGTGCTTCTCCGGGAGGCTGAATCGGATGATTCCGGAATTCAGTCGCCAACTGGACTGGCTATCGCCGTATTCCATCAGACGCTGAACAGACCGGGTGCAATGAGGTTTTTTTTATGGTTCGACTTTTGGCCGAACTTGCTTGCACAGCGAGCGGAGCTTTTGTGGGAGCCCTTCCGCTTGTTGAAAGCCAAACAAAGGGACTGGGCGGAAAAGCCTACACGGACAGCGGGATTATTGTCTATACATTTGCGCTTGGAGATACGAGCCGTCCTGACACCGTCTTGCCCGGCGCAAGACGCGGAAACGACAAAGCCCGGCATCGCCGGGCTTCTACTTCAGAACCTGTTCACGTCGCGGAACCTTACACGGCGAATGCCGCTTCGGCTTCATTGTCGCTCAGGCGGTCAGCCGTTGTTCCCGCGTGGCGCTCTGGCCCTGCAACCAGGCGTCGATCACCTCGGCGGCGTGCGCCGGCAGGTGCAGCTTGAGCTTGGAACGGCGCCACAGGATGTCCTCGCTGCGCGTCGCCCATTCTTCGTCCGCCAGGTAGCGCAGCTCGGCTTCGTACAAACCGGGCAGCAGCTCCGCGCCCAGTTGCTCCAGGCCGGCGGCCTCGCCGATCAGCCTGGCCACGCGAGTGCCGTAGGCGCGCGCCCAACGCCGCGCCAGCGCTTCCGGCAGCCACGGGTACTGCTGACGCAGGCTTAGCAGAAAACGCTCGAAGTCCGCGCCCGGCATGTCGCCGCCCGGCAGCGGCGCGTCGGCGGTCCAGGTGGTCTTGCTGTTGCCCAGCAGCGGCGCCAGTTTGTCCACCGCTTCTTCCGCCAGTTTGCGGAAGGTGGTGATCTTGCCGCCGAACACCGACAACAGCGGCGCGCCGTTCAGGTCCATTTCCAGCGAGTAATCGCGGGTGACGCTGGCGGCGTTGCTGGCCTCGTCGTCGAGCAGCGGGCGCACGCCTGAGTAGGTGGACAACACGTCGGCCGGGCTGATTTGGGTCTGGAAGTAACGGTTGCTCATCTGGCACAGATAGGCCACTTCCTGATCGTCTATCGCCACCTTGGCCGGGTCGCCGCGGTATTCCACGTCGGTGGTGCCGATCAGGGTGAAATCCTGCTCGTAGGGAATCGCGAAGATGATGCGCTTGTCCGGATTCTGGAAGATATAGGCATAGGGGTGGTCGAACAATTTCTTGACCACGATGTGGCTGCCTTTGACCAGACGGATGGACTTGCTGGACGGCAGCGCCAGCGTGTCCTTGATCAGGCTTTCCACCCACGGACCGGCGGCGTTGACCAGTGCGCGGGCGCGCACCTGGCTGCGGCTGCCGTCTTCGGCCTGCAGCTCGCACAGCCAGTGTTCGCCGTCGCGGCGGGCGCCGATGCAGGCGGTGCGCGTCAACACGCGCGCGCCGCGTTCGGCGGCGTCCTTGGCGTTGAGCACCACCAGCCGCGCATCCTGCACCCAGCCGTCGGAGTAGACGAAACCGCGCTTGAACGCCGGCTTGATCGGCCGGCCGGCCGGGTGGCTGGCGAAGCTGACGGTTTCGGAGCCGGGCAGCACTTCGCGGCGCGCCAGGTGATCGTAGAGAAACAGGCCGCAGCGTATCATCCATTCCGGGCGCTGGTTCTTGTCGTGCGGCATCACGAAGCGCAGCGGCCAGATGATGTGCGGCGCGGCCTTGAGCAGCACTTCGCGCTCTTGCAGCGCTTTGCGCACCAGGCCGAATTCATAGTATTCGAGGTAGCGCAGGCCGCCGTGAATCAGCTTGGTGCTGGCGGAGGAGGTGTGCGCGGCCAGGTCGTCCTTTTCGCACAGCATCACCGATAGGCCGCGTCCGGCCGCGTCGCGCGCGATGCCGGCGCCGTTGATGCCGCCGCCGATCACCATCAGGTCGTAAATCTCCACTGCCATTTTCCCTACCTCTTTCTTCCGAAGGGCCTGCTTAGAACCTGTTCAAAGTCTGCTGCGCGTCGTGGGGCGTTATACGGTGAGTACCCCTTCGAAATGCTCATGTACCGTATGTACATTCCGCTTTCTCTGCGGTTTCCGCCTTGTCCCGCTCTTTCCAACAAGACTTTGAACAGGCTCTTAGCGCCGTTATTCCCTCGCAGGCGCGCGTCAGCGCCCCAACGATGCCATCCTACCCAGAATAATTATAAACGAACAAAAATACAACATTTTGCTTTCGTTTTAATGTGATTAGAACGTGATTTTGTCTATTTTTCCGTCTAAACGCGGAAATACGCAAAAAAATAGGCGGCAACCAGAGTCGCCGCCTCGGAAAGCGCCCGGCAGCGCCGGGCCCTGCGGGATCTATGCCCGGTTCAAGGCGGCGTCCTGCCCCCGCCCGTGCCAGGTGGTCAGCGCCAACAGCACGATGGCGACGATGCAAGAACCCACCATCAGCATGAAGCCGCCGTCCCAACCGAAATGATCGACGGTATAGCCCACCACCGCGTTGGCGGCCACCGAGCCGCCCAGGTAGCCGAACAGGCCGGTGAAGCCGGCGGCGGTGCCGGCGGCTTTCTTCGGCGCCAGTTCCAGCGCATGCAGACCCACCAGCATCACCGGGCCGTAGATCAGGAAGCCGATGGCGATCAGCGCCAGCATGTCCACGGTGGGGTTGCCGGCCGGGTTCAGCCAGTACACCACGGTGGCCACGGTCACCAGGGCCATGAACAGCATGCCGGTGGCGCCGCGATTGCCCTTGAACAGCTTGTCGGACATCCAGCCGCACAACAGGGTGCCGGGAATGCCGGCCCACTCGTACAAGAAGTAAGCCCACGACGATTTATCCACCGAGAAGTGCTTGACCTCTTTCAGATAGGTGGGGGCCCAATCCAGCACGCCGTAGCGCAGCAGGTAGATGAAGACGTTGGCGAAGGCGATGTACCACAACAGCTTGTTGGGCAGGATGTATTTCTTGAAGATGTCGCGAGCGCTCAGTTCCTGCTCATGGCTGGCGTTGTAGTCTTCCGGGTAGTCGTTTTTATAGGCCTCTACCGGCGGCAGGCCGCAAGACTGCGGGGTGTCGCGCATGGTCAGGAAGGCAAAGATAGCCACGCCGATGGCGGCGGCAGCCGGCACGTAGAAAGCCGCGCGCCAGTCGTTGAACCAGCCCATGCCCAGGATGAACAAGGGGCCGATCAGGCCGCCGCCCACGTTATGGGCGCAGTTCCAGATCGACACGATGCCGCCGCGCTCCTTCTGCGACCACCAGTGCACCATGGTGCGGCCGCTGGCCGGCCAGCCCATGCCCTGGAACCAGCCGTTGAGGAACAGCAACACGAACATGATGCCGACGCTGGAGGTGGCCCAAGGCACAAAGCCCATCAGCAGGAAGACCGCGGCGGACAGGATCAAGCCGACGCTGAGAAAGACGCGGGGATTGGAACGGTCCGACACCGCGCCCATCAGGAATTTGGAAATGCCGTAGGCGATGGCGACGCCGGACATGGCAAAGCCCAGATCGCCGCGCGAATAGCCTTGCTCCACCAGGTAGGGCATGGCCAGCGAGAAGTTCTTGCGAACAAGGTAATAACCGGCGTAGCCGATGAAAATGCCGAGGAAGATCTGCCAGCGCAGTCTTCGATACAAACTATCTTGCTCAGAGGAGGGCAATAGCGGCTGATGCGCCGCCGGACGGAACATGCTGATCATGGGAACACCTCATTTTTTAGTGTGGCAACTACGGTCCGATCTGCGCCGGCTCCGGATTACAAGCGCGGCGGCCAAAACGCCGCCGCGCGAAAACTGCGGCCGGTCTCATAGAACCGGCCAGGTATCACAAGGTATAAGCCAAGGCCGCCAGCGCGCCGCCGATCAGGGAGCCGACCACCGGCACCCAGGCATAGCCCCAGTCGCTGTCGCGCTTGCCGGGGATCGGCAAGATGGCGTGCATGATGCGCGGCGCCAAATCGCGGGCCGGGCTCATCGCGTAGCCGGTGGTGCCGCCCAGCGACACGCCGATGCCCAACACCAGCAGGGCCACCGGCAGCGCGTCGATGGCGCCCAGCGACATCTTGGGCGCCACCATGCTGAGGATGGCGAACACCAGCACAAAGGTAGCGACAATCTCGGACACCAGGTTGCCCGGCAGGCTGCGGATGGCGGGGCCGGTGCAGAAAGTGGCCAGCTTGGTGTCGGCGCAATCGGTGCTGTCAAAGTGCTTGCGGTAGATCAGCCACATCAGGCCGGCTCCAGTCATGCCGCCCAGCATCTGCGCCAGCACATAGCCCGGCACCTTGGCCCACGAGAACTTGCCCGCCACCGCCAGCGCCACCGATACCGCCGGATTCAGGTGGGCGCCGCTGATCGCCGCCACGCTGAACACGCCGACGAAGACCGCCATTGCCCAACCAAAGGCGATGACGATGAGGCCGCTATTGTGACCCTTGGTGTTTTTCAGCAGCACATTGGCCACCACACCGTTGCCCAGCAGCACCAGCAAGGCGGTGCCGATGAATTCGCCCATTAAAGGATTCATGATTGTTTCTTCCGGATAAGGAGTGCGTCCACCCGCCGCTCTTTGGCGACGGGCTTGCCCAGTCAGCGCGCGAAACCCGCGCCGCTTACGCTTGTTCGTCGTCGGCCCAGACCTTGGCGGCGTTCACCGCGCGCTGCCAGCCCTTGACCTTGCCGGCCACTTGCGCGGCTTCCAGCTGCGGCTTGAAGCGGTGGTCCAGCTGCCACTGGCCCTGCACGTCGTCGATGTTCTTCCAGTAGCCGACGGCGAGGCCGGCCAGGTAGGCCGCGCCCAGCGCGGTGGTTTCGGTGATCTTGGGACGCACCACGTCCACGCTCAGGATGTCGGACTGGAACTGCATCAGCAGTTCGTTGACGGTGGCGCCGCCGTCAACGCGCAATTCGGCAATATCGAGGCCGGCATCGGCTTCCATTGCCTTGAGCACATCCATGGTCTGGTAGGCGATGCTGTCCAGCGCCGCGCGGGCGATGTGGGCCGCCTTGGTGCCCAGGGTGGCGCCGACGATGGTGCCGCGCGCGTTGGGGTTCCAATGCGGCGCGCCCAGTCCGGCGAAGGCCGGCACCAGATAGACGCCATCGCTGTCGGCCACTTCCTGGGCCAGCGGGCCCACGTCGGCGGAATGACGAATGATGCCCAGGCCGTCGCGCAGCCATTTGACCACCGCGCCGCCGATGAAGATGGAGCCTTCCAGCGCGTACTGCACCTTGCCGTCCACCTGCCAGGCAATGGTGGTCAGCAAATTGTTCTTGGATTCGATCGGCGCGTCGCCGGTGTTCAGCATCATGAAGCAGCCGGTGCCGTAGGTGTTTTTCACCATGCCGGGGCGGGTGCACTGCTGGCCGAACAAGGCCGCCTGTTGGTCGCCGGCCACGCCGGCGATGGGAATTTCCACGCCCAAGTGCGCGGCGTGGGTGTGGCCGTAAACTTCGCTGGAGCTTTTCACTTCCGGCAGCATGCTGGCCGGAACGCCCATGATGTCCAGCAGTTCGGCGTCCCATTCCAGGGTGTGAATGTTGTACAGCATGGTGCGCGAGGCGTTGGACACGTCGGTGACATGCACTTTGCCGTGGGTGAAGTTCCAGATCAGCCAGCTGTCCACGGTGCCGAAGGCCAGCTTGCCGTCGCGGGCGCGTTCGCGCGCGCCCGGCACATTGTCCAGAATCCACTTGATCTTGCTGCCGGAGAAATAGGCGTCCACCAACAGGCCTGTCTTGGAGCGGATCAACTCGCCCAGACCTCGCGCCTTCAGTTCGTCGCAGAACTCCGCGGTGCGGCGGTCCTGCCAGACGATGGCGTTGTAAACCGGATGGCCGGTTTCGCGGTCCCAGACGATGGTGGTTTCACGCTGGTTGGTGATGCCGATGGCAGCGATACTGCGGCCGTCGATGCCGGCCTTGGCCACCGCCTCGGCCGCCACGCCCACCTGGCCGCCCCAGATTTCTTGCGGATCGTGCTCCACCCAACCCGGCTGCGGGTAGATCTGGCGGAACTCCTTTTGCGCCAACGACACGATGTCGCCGCTGCGATTGAACAAAATGGCGCGAGAACTGGTGGTGCCTTGATCCAAGGCCAACACGAATTGATCCTGCATGGGGTTTCTCCTGTTCAGCCGGTGGGCGGCCTAATGTCTGAATGTTCGTTCGTTGCATGCGGCGACGGATACCTGTTGCGGACCGTGCTCCATCGCTCAAGTTATTGATAATGTTTCTTTTTGTACTTATGACGTTCGTTTTATTTTCGAGCCATTCTAGGCCCCGGCAAAAGCTTGTCAATCGTTCTTCGTAAAAAAATCTTAATATGGCGACTTTCCATGCCGTCCCAATTCATGCTGCAGGGCAATAAAGACAAGGGTTTAGCGGCTGTAGCGTCTCACTACAAATAGTGCTGTTTCAGTAAGTTATCGAGTAAAAGCCCTATGCTGCAGCGCATTGACCCGCGTCATTCTCCACTGACTCTGTGTTGCAACAAAGTTTTTGTCTTTATCTGGAGATAAAATAACCATGCTCTGGTCCCAGGACCCACCCGGGGCCAGCTTTTCGGTGGCTTGGCTTGTTTGCCGCCGAGGAGGGAAAAACGCGCAAAAACGAACATTTTTCCCAGCCGAGTGGCGAGATTCGCACAAAGGCCGCTCATTTTCCGGCCCTCCGCCCCGCCGGCTTTACGTAGTCAAGCCGCTACAGCCTGACTGTGGCAGCATGACAGACAGTTCCATCAAGCGCGGCGCAGCCTGGATGGAAAGACACACGGATGTGATTGGCAAAACAACACCGCCATGTCCGGCCGCGCGCAACGCCGCGGCTGGATCGGGCATAAAGGACTGTCATGCTTCGCAACACCAAAATCCTCGCCACGCTGGGCCCGGCTTCCAGCACACCCGAAATCATCTTGGAACTGGCCCGCTCCGGCGTTAACGTGTTCCGCCTCAATATGAGCCACGGCAATCACGACGACCACCGCGCGCGCCTGGCTTCCATCCGCGCCGCCGAAGCCGTGGTCGGCCGCCCGCTGGGCGTGCTGGTGGATCTGCAGGGACCCAAGCTGCGCATCGGCCAGTTCGCCTCGCCGGTTACCGTGAACACCGGCGACAAGTTCGACTTCGTGCTGGACGAGGTGGACGGCGACGCGCAACGCGCCAGCTTGCCTCACCCGGAAGCCTTCGCAGCGCTCAAGCCCGGCCACCGTATTCTGGTCAACGACGGCAAACTGGCGTTTCACGTGGAACAGGTGGAAGAACGCCGCATCGCCACCCGGGTGGAAGTGGGCGGAGAGTTGTCCAGCCGCAAAGGCTTCAACCTGCCGCAAACCATACTGCCGCTGTCCGCCATCACCGATAAAGACCGGGTGGACGCCGAGTTCGCTCTGAAGGAAGGCGCGGACTGGCTGGCGCTGTCCTTTGTGCAAACCGCCAACGACGTGCGCGAACTACGCGAACTGGTAGGCCGGAAGCTGGGCATCGTGGTCAAGATCGAAAAACCGTCGGCGGTGGACGAACTGGACGCCATCACCGAACTGGCCGACGCGGTCATGGTGGCGCGCGGCGACCTGGGCGTGGAGTTGCCGCCGGAAGACGTGCCGGTGGTGCAACGCCGCATCGTTCACCAATGTCGTCACCTGGGTCGTCCGGTCATCGTCGCCACCCAAATGCTGGAATCGATGATCACCGCGCCCACGCCCACCCGCGCCGAGGCCAACGATGTGGCCACCGCGGTTTACGAAGGCGCCGACGCCGTGATGCTGTCCGCGGAAACCGCGGCCGGCCAGTTCCCGCTGGAAGCGGTGCGCATCATGGACCGGGTCATCCGCCGCGTGGAAGGCGCGCCGGACTATCGCCGAGTCATGGCGCTGGATTACAGCGCCGCCGACGCGCCGGATCGCGCGGACGCCATCGCCGCCTGTGTGCGCAAGGTGGGCTCGTTGCTGCCGGTCACCGTATCCGCCGCCTTCACCACCAGCGGCTCCACCTGCCTGCGGCTGGCGCGCGAGCGCCCGCACACGCCCATTCTCGGCCTTTCTCCTCGGCTGGACACCGCGCGCCGGCTGACCCTGGTCTGGGGAGTCGTGGCTTATAACGGCCCGGACGCGGAAAACCTGGAAGACATGGTGGTGAAAACCACCTTCGCCGCCACCAAGCTGGGCCTGGCGGAACAAGGGAAACCCATGGTGATCATCGCCGGGGTGCCGTTTGGCACGCCGGGCACCACTAATTTGTTGCGCATCGTCTACCCTTGAGCGCAGGCTGAACGTCAAAGCAAACGGAACCCGCGGGTTCCGTTTTTGTTTGGCCGTCGCCGGCCGCGGCAACGGCTATGCTTAGTTGATCAGCACGCTCCGGATTCGCCTCGATGACCGCTAGCATCCGCCGCTTCGGCCTGACCCTGCTGCTGCTCGGCGCTTGCCTGGCCGGGCCCTGCCGCGGACAGGACGCGGAAACCCTGACCGTAGCGGTGGACGCCAACGCGCCGCCGTTCATGTACGAGGAGAACGAGCGGGTCGGCGGCCTCTACCCGCGGCTGGTCAGCGCCGTTTGCGACAAAGCCGGCATTCCCCACGTATTTCGGGCTTTGACGTGGCGCCGCGCGCTGTTCGAACTGGACCGCAGCGCGATGGCGGCCGCCGGCATCTACAAAACCGTCAACAGAGAGCAGCGCTATGACTTCAGCCTGCCGCTTTATCAGGAGCACATCGTGGTGGTCTATCTCCGCCAGCACCCGATCGAGTTCCGAGGCCTGCCGGACCTGGACAATAAGCGCGTCGGCGTGATGGCGGGCTGGAGCTACGGCGACGAGTTTGACCGCGCGCGCGCCGACAAGCGTTTCATTGCCTATGAGGGCGACTCGGACCGCCAAAACCTTCTGCTGCTGCAACGCGGCAATCTGGACGCAGTGCTGGCGATACAGGAGGCGATGGACGCCAGGCTGCAAAACGGCGCCTATTCCAACCTGGCGGTGGCGCCGGCCATCCTGGCCAGCAAAGCCACTTATCTGGCCATCAACAAAACCTCGCCGCAACTGCCGCTGCTGCACCGCTTCAATCAGGCACTGGAGAAAATGCGCCAGGACGGCAGTTATCAACAGTTGGTGAAGCAGTTCTTCGCCGGCCACGCCTCCGCCAAACCCTAAGAACCTGTTCCCTTGCACGCGAAACTTGGAACAAATTCTAGGCAGATCGCTCTCTCCCCCATGAGCAAAACGGTTTTTGTTATAGTCATCCACTTGTCCTACCGATGACTATGCCATGTCCCTTTTGCACCTGTCGCCGCAGCAAGCCCGCCATCTGCAACTGGCCGCCCAAGGCCTGCTGAACCCGCCGCGCCGCAAAGCCGGCAAGGCCGACGTGCTGGCCGCCATCCGCCGCATGGCGCTATTGCAGATCGACACCATCCACGTAGTGGCGCGCAGCCCCTATCTAGTGCTGCACAGCCGGCTGGGATCTTACGACCCCGTCTGGCTGGACGAATTGCTCGCCGAAGGCCGTATATTTGAATACTGGGCGCACGAAGCCTGTTTCGTCCCCTCCGAGGACTACGGTCTGCTCCGTCACCGCATGCTCAAACCGGAGGCGATGGGCTGGAAGTTCTCTCTGCGCTGGCTGGAGCAACACCGCGCAGACATCGACGCGCTGGTCGAAGGCATCCGCGCCAACGGCCCGGCGCGTTCGGCGGACTTTGAACGCAAAGACGGCAAGGGCAACGGCTGGTGGGACTGGAAACCGGAGAAACGCCACCTGGAAGTCCTGTTCACGCTGGGACGGCTGATGGTCAAGGAAAGGCGCAATTTTCAGCGCGTCTATGATCTGGCGGAACGGGTAAAACCCGGCTGGGATGACGCGCGCGATCTGCCCACGGAGGAACAGGCTCAATGGCGGATGCTGCGCAACAGCTGCCGCGCGCTGGGCGTGGTCAAGGCCGGCTGGGTAGCTGATTACTACCGCCTCAAGCGCAGCCGCTACGACGCCATGCTGCACCAGATGGCCGACGCTGGCGAACTGATTCCAGCCCGCATCGACGGCTGGCAACACGACGTCTTCGTCGACGCCGATCTGGCGGAAGCCGCCTCCGGCGAACTCAAAGCCAGCGCCACCGCCATTCTGTCGCCGTTCGACCCGCTGGTCTGGGACCGCAAGCGCGCCTCGGAACTGTTCGACTTCGACTACCGCATCGAATGCTATACCCCGGCGCCCAAACGCCAGTACGGCTATTTCGTGCTGCCCATTCTCAACCGCGGCAAACTGGTGGGCCGGCTGGACGCCAAGGCCCACCGCGCCCAGGGCGTATTCGAAGTCAAGGCGCTGTACCTGGAACCCGGCGTCCGCCACAGTGCCCGGCTCACAGCGGACCTTAAGGCCGCGCTGCAAAAACTGGCGGACTGGCACGGCGCGCCGCGGCTGCGCGTGGAGCGCGCGCCGGGAGCGCTGGCGGCCGCGCTGATGGCCTGACGCTCCTAGATGGCCGTCAGTTGCTTGCGATACTGGATATAGCCCAGGTTCTCCGCCAATTGGTCGTAGAGCCGTCTTGCGGTGGCGTTGGTCTCATGAGTCAGCCAATACACTCGCGAGCATTCCCGTTTGCTCGCCCACTGGTACACCCATTCGATCAACTGCCGCCCGGCGCCCAGGCCGCGGCAATCCTCAGCCACGAACAGATCCTGCAAATAACAATAATCGCCCAGAGTCCAACTGCTGGGGTGCAATACGATATGCACCAAGCCCACCGCCCGCTCGCCGTCCCAGGCCAGCCAGCCGCGCATCGCGTGATCCGGCAGCACATAACGCCGCCAGGTCCCGTTGATGGTGGCCTCGTCCATCGTCACTTGGTAAAAACGCTGATAACCGCGCCAAAGCGGCAGCCAGGCCTCGTAGTCTTCCGCCCGCAGCGGACGGATGGAAAACGTATTGCTCATGCCGATCTCCAGTGGCGGCGCGAACGCGCCCAATACGCGCATTGTGGCTCAGCCAAGACGAAGTCATAAGAACCACTTGGCCTTGCAGCCAGGAGCCACCGACGGAACTTCGGCCTTCGCCGACGCTCAATACAGCATTTTCCCCAACGAGGACGTTTACATGCGCGCCACGCTTTTGATCGCCGTCGCTTCCGCCCTGGCTCTGGCCGCTTGCAGCGAGAAGCAAACCAACCAATTGCAGGAATCCGCCTCCAGCGCCATCGGCACGGTGCACAACTCGCTGCAGGACAGCAGCGCGCCGCTGGGCCAGCTCAAGGAACAAGCCAGCGCCGCCATCGGCGCGGCCAAACAAGCCGGCGCCGCGTTAAGCCCGGAACTGAAAGAACAAGTGGATAAGCTGAAAGAGCAGGCTTCCGCCGTGAAAGGCGCGTTGCAGGCCCAGGAGAAAAAGGCCGAACAGCCGCAATCCGAGCAAAAATAAGCCCAACCGCGTTGGCGGCATTTTTATGCCGCCGCGCGTTTTCTTTAGCGGATCTTTAGCCCCCTCTGACTAGGATGAGGTCGCACCCTAGCCAAAGGAGAAATCCGCCATGCTGACCCTGCCCGACCTCTGCGGCCCGCAAGACATCCTGCTCAATCAAACCCTGGCCGACAAGGCCGCCCTGCTGGAGCACGCCGCCTCCCAGCTGGCGCAGCGCCACGCGCTGCACCGCCCAACGCTGGCCGCGGCGCTGCATGAGCGCGAACAGGCCGGCAGCACCGCGCTTGGCCATGGCCTCGCGCTGCCGCACGCCCGCATAGAGGGCCTGACGGAAGCCCGCGCGCTAATGCTGCGACTGCAAACCCCCATCGCCTTCGACGCCCCCGACCAGCAGCCGGTGCATACAGCGCTGGTGCTTCTTTTGCCGCGGCAAAGCCGCGAAGCTCATCTGCATCTGCTAGCCAGCTGCGCGCGCATGTTCGCGGAGCGGCCGTTCCGCCAAGCGCTGGAACGCTGCCACAGCGCGCAGGCGCTCTATCACCTGCTGTGCGACTGGGCCGATCCGGAAGAGCTGAACGATCCGCACTTCCTGCTGGACAGCAACCGCTACTTTATGGACAGCGAAGCCAGCTTGCGGCCGGATTACACGGTGAAGCGCAAGATGGTGGCGCGTTTCTGATCACAGTTTGCTGATCGATACCCCGCCGTCGACGAACAAGGTGGTCCCTGTGACGAAGCTGGACGCGTCCGACGCCAGGAACAAGGCCGCGCGCGCAATCTCCTCCGGCGCGGCCATGCGCTTGAGCGCGTGCAGGCCGGCCACCGCCTCGCGCTGCTCCGGCGTCGCCGCCGCGGCGCGGCCCATCTCGGTATCGGTGCCGCCCGGCAGCAAAGCGTTGACGCGCAATCCTCTGGCGCCGTATTCCGCCGCCAATGTGCGCGCCAGGCCCACCAGCCCCGCTTTGCTGGCCGCGTACGCGGCCATACCGGGAAAGCCGATGGCGTGGCCAACGAAGGACGAGGTGAAAATCATCGAACCGCCGCCTTGCAGCAAGGCCGGCAACTGGTGCTTGGCGCACAAAAAGGCGCTGCTGAGATTACCGTCCAGCGTCGCGCGCCAGTCGTCCAGGGAAATCTGATCCAGGCAGCCCAACGCGCCCAGGCTGCCGGCGTTGTTGAAAGCGATGTCCAAGCCGCCGAATCTATCCAGCGCCAGCTCCACCGCCGCGCGCGCGCAATCCTCCGAGGTGAGATCCCCGCCCAAGGCCGCCGCCTGACCGCCGTCGGCGACGATTTCCGACACCAGCCTATCCAGCTTGGCCACGCGCCGCGCCACCAACACCACGCGCGCGCCTTCTCGCGCAAACAGCTTGGCCGCCGCCATGCCGATGCCGGAACTGGCGCCGGTGACGATGGCGGTTTTATTGATCAATGCGTTCATTGGGTTTCCTCCTGAAAGTGAATGAGGCCCGCGCCGGTTTTCGGGGCGGTTACAGCTTCAGTTTCAGGCCGATCAACCCGATTGGCATTCCGATTCTTGCTGACTTGATGCGCGGTTTCGACGCGAAAACCGTTTATCATGACGCGATTCCATTTCCATTCGAATTTTCGTCATGAAATCATTCAAGGTTCAGTTAGTTTCCGCGCTACTGGCGCTGAGCGCCGCCGTTCACGCCGCCCCCGTCCTAGACGCAACGACGCGCACCGCCGTGGTTTCGGCTTTCGGTCCGGAGGAAACCCTGCTGCTGAGCCAGGCCTCGGACAAACGAGAATACCGGGTCAACGGCGTGCGCTTCACCACCGCGCAGCTGGAAGGCCAACCGGTGCTGCTGTTCATGAGCGGGGTCAGCATGGGCAATGCGGCGATGAATACTCAACTGGCGCTGGATCGCTTCAATGTGAGCCGCATCGTGTTCAGCGGCATCGCCGGCGGCGTGGACGACCGGCTGCGCATCGGCGACGTGGCGGTGCCGCGGCGCTGGGGCAATTACGCGGAAGCGATCTACGCGCGCGAAACCGCGCCCGGACGCTACGCGCCGCCGCCCTACGCGGACCCGGCCGCGCGCGCCAACTACGGCATGATCCACCCGCGCGACGTCAAACTGGCCACCGCCGACGGCGGCAGCGAAACCCGCTTCTGGTTCGAGGTGGACCCGGAACTGCTGCGGCTGGCCAAAGATTTGCCGGCCGACATCCTGCGCGGCTGCGACGCCGCCAAACGCTGCCTATCCGCGCCGCCGCGCATCGTCGCCGGCGGCAACGGCCTGTCCGGCCCCATCTTCATGGATAACGCCGGCTACCGCGACTATCTGGCCAAGACTTACCAGGCCCAGGTGGTGGATATGGAAACCGCGGCGGTGGCACAAGTGGCGCACGCCAACCGCGTGCCCTTCATCGCCTTCCGCAGCCTGTCCGACCTGGCCGGCGGCAGCGAGCACGCCAATGAAATGGACACCTTCATGCAGATCGCCGCCGACAACGCCGCCAATACCGTGCGGGCGCTGCTGCGCGCGTTGAAGCACTAGCCAAGCTGCAACAACACCGCCAGTTCATCCACCTCCTCGCTCCAGTCCGCGTCGTCCGCCAGGGCCTGGCGCAGGAAATCCGCCTGCGCCGGCGTCCAGAACGGCGCATCGGCCAGCACGGCGCTGCGCGGCAAGGGATGGCTGGCGATGAAGGCGCGAATCGCGGCGGGGTCGTCGGCCAGGCCCAACTGGCGGAACAGGCCGGACAGAGAGTGCTCGCTGGTGTCCATGACGCTTCTCCTGTGAAGGGATGTCTGATGATAGACCCGAATCAGCAACGCCGCCTCCGTCCCTTGCGCCATCAAAAACGGCGGCCGCGGCCGCCGTTTGCTCATAAGCTCACACTCACACCTTGTCGTAGAGCTTGGAGCCGCCTTTCAGAAACTCCACCGACTTGGTCTGCATGCCCCGCGTCAAGGCATCCTGATCGCTGATGCCCTGCTTGGCCGCGTATTCGCGCACGTCCTGAGTGATCTTCATGCTGCAGAAGTGCGGTCCGCACATGCTGCAGAAATGCGCGACCTTGGCGCTGTCCTTGGGCAGGGTTTCATCGTGGAAAGCCCGCGCCTTGTCCGGATCCAAGCCCAGATTGAACTGGTCTTCCCAGCGGAACTCAAACCGCGCCTTGGACAAGGCGTTGTCGCGAATCTGCGCGCCGGGATGCCCCTTGGCCAAGTCCGCCGCGTGCGCGGCCAGCTTGTAAGTGATGATGCCTTCCTTGACGTCGTTCTTGTCCGGCAGGCCCAAGTGCTCTTTCTGGGTGACGTAACACAGCATGGCGGTGCCGTACCAGCCTATCTGCGCCGCGCCTATCGCCGAGGTGATGTGGTCGTAACCGGGCGCGATGTCGGTGGTCAGCGGCCCCAGGGTGTAGAACGGCGCCTCGCGGCACCACTCCAGCTCCTTGTCCATGTTTTCCTTGATCAACTGCATCGGCACATGGCCGGGGCCTTCTATCATCACCTGCACATCGTGCCGCCAGGCGATCTGGGTCAGCTCGCCCAAGGTTTTCAACTCCGACAATTGCGCCTCGTCGTTGGCGTCCCAGACGCTGCCCGGCCGCAGGCCATCGCCCAGACTGAAGGCCACGTCGTAAGCCTTCATGATCTCGCAGATATCCTCAAAATGCGTGTAGAGGAAGTTTTCGCGATGGTGGGCCAAACACCATTTGGCCATGATGGAGCCGCCGCGCGACACAATGCCTGTCATGCGGCCGGCGGTCATCGGCACATAGCGCAGCAATACGCCGGCGTGGATGGTGAAGTAATCGACGCCCTGTTCCGCCTGTTCGATCAGAGTGTCTCGGAAGATTTCCCAGTTCAAGTCTTCAGCCTTGCCGCCCACTTTCTCCAGCGCCTGGTAGATGGGCACCGTGCCGATGGGCACCGGGGAATTGCGGATGATCCATTCGCGGGTTTCATGGATGTTCTTGCCGGTGGACAGGTCCATGATGGTATCCGCGCCCCAGCGAATGCCCCAGGTCATCTTATCCACTTCTTCGTTGATCGAAGACGTTACCGCGCTATTGCCGATATTGCCGTTGATTTTAACCAGGAAATTGCGCCCTATGATCATGGGCTCGGATTCGGGGTGATTGATGTTGGCCGGCAAGATAGCGCGGCCGGCGGCGATTTCCGCGCGCACGAATTCCGGCGTGATCTCCTCCGGCAACGCCGCGCCGTAAGCCTGGCCCGGATGCTGACGCGTCATCAGTTCCGCCAACCGGCTGTTCTTGCCGCCGGCTTCGCGCAACGAATCCAGATATTCACGACGCCGCATATTTTCGCGAATGGCGACGAACTCCATTTCTGGCGTGATAATGCCGCGGCGCGCGTAATGCATCTGGCTGACATTGCGGCCCGGCAACGCCCGGCGCGGCTTACGCGTCAGATTGAAGCGCAGTTCGGCCAGTTTGGGGTCGGCCTCTCGGGCGCGGCCGTATTCGCTGGACAAGCCGGCAAGCTGCTCGCAATCGCCGCGCTCCGCGATCCAGCCGGCGCGCAGCGGCGCCAGACCGCTCTGGATATCGATGCGCGCGTCCGGGTCGGTATACGGACCGCTGGTGTCGTAGACGGTGATAGGCGGATTGGCTTCGCCGCCAAACTGGGTGGGCGTGTCGCTCTGGCTGATCTCGCGCATCGGCACACGGATGTCAGGCCGGCTGCCGACGACGTGGATCTTGCGGGAATTGGGCAAGGGCTGAATGGCGGCGGTATCCACCACCATGGAAGGCTTCTGTGTTGCGGGCGCGTTCATCGGGCGGTTCTCCTGGTCGATGAATGGCGCAAGGAGCGGGCCGCCGCCTGGGCGGGCTGCGGGCCAGTCCGACAAGGTCGGGCCGAAAGCAGCTTACGCTTCCCTACGCCGGTATTATCCGGGTCAGGTTCCAAGGGTGTTTCTCACCCGCGCAACAATCTTTAACGATTATCCTATCCTTTCAAGGATATGGATCAT
Source organism: Chromobacterium sp. Rain0013 (assembly GCF_015291765.1). Lineage (NCBI taxonomy): Bacteria > Pseudomonadati > Pseudomonadota > Betaproteobacteria > Neisseriales > Chromobacteriaceae > Chromobacterium > Chromobacterium sp. Rain0013. The sequence goes on along the minus strand of NZ_CP031514.1, from coordinate 692,828 downwards.
CTTGCCGACCGTCGCGCAGGACCCCTAGCGATGCTGTGAAGGTACGGCAAATGTGGGATAATCGCAAGTTATCGTCATGACACGCCGCCGCGTTTTTCTTGCGGCGACAAGCCCCTCCGGAGTGAGCTGATGGATTTTGAGAATGCCCGTTTCAACATGGTCGAGCAGCAGATTCGTCCGTGGGACGTACTTGACACGAACGTGCTGGACTTGCTGTTTCACGTGAAACGCGAACAGTTTGTCGCCGCGGACAAACGCAGCCTGGCCTTTGTCGACACCGAGCTGCCGCTGCCCAACGGCAGCTTCATGTTGCAGCCCAAAATGGAAGCGCGCCTGGTTCAAGACGCCGCCATCCAGCCCCGGGACAAAATCCTGGAAATCGGCACCGGCAGCGGCTATCTGACCGCCTTGCTGGCCAAGCTGGGCCAACACGTTTACAGCGTGGAAATCGACCCTGCCCAGCGTGAAACCGCGGCGGCCAACCTGAAGCAGGCCGGCATCTCCAATGTGACGCTGGTGGAAGGCGACGGCGTGCTGGGCCTGCCGCAACAAGCGCCGTTCGACGTGATCGTCGTCGGCGGTTCTCTGCCGGTGGTGCCGCAGGAACTGAAAGACCAGCTGGCCGTGGGCGGCCGCCTGATCATGGTGGTGGGCGATCTGCCGGTGATGACCTGCAAGCTGATCAAGCGCGAAACCGAATCCAGCTTCAGCGAAACCGGTTTGTTCGAAACCTGTATCGCCCGCCTGGCCAAGGCGGAAGCGGTGGAACCGGAACGCTTCGCGTTTTGATGGTCCAGGAAATCCGCGCCCGCGATCTGGCGGCAGCGCTGGCCGACACCGCCGCGGAGCCCCCAGTGCTGCTGGATGTGCGCGAAGCGTGGGAAGTGCAGCTGTGCATGATTCCCGGCTCGCTGCACATTCCGATGAACCTGATCCCGCTGCGCATGAGCGAACTGCCGGACGCGCCCATTGTGGTGATCTGCCACCATGGCGTGCGCAGCGCGCACGTGGCGCGCTTCCTGCTGGACGCCGGTTTCGAACAGGTGCTGAGCCTGGCCGGCGGCGTGGAAGCCTGGGCTGCGGAAGTGGACCCGCAAATGGCGCGCTACTGACACGCCCGCCATCAGCGCGCATCGCCAGCCGTTCCCGAGGGAACGGCTTTTTCATGGAACGAAACCGGTTTGCCGGATTCCAATTCCCCTCACGATAGCAAGAGCCGTAATTTTCTATGCAAGCATTGTCTTACCTGTCTCCCGCCCTGGCCCGCGTTCATCCGGCTTGGGAACAAGTGCTGTCAACACCGGACATTCAACAGCAACTGGCCGGCATCGACAGGGAACTACAGGCTCAGCAAGCGCAGGGCAAAGTCCTCTTCCCGCCTGCGCCGTTGACCTTCAACGCGCTGACCTTCACCGCGCCGGCCGATGTCCGCGTGGTGATACTGGGGCAAGATCCCTACCATGGCGACGGCGAGGCGATGGGCCTGTCGTTTTCCGTGCCGCCAGGCGTGCGGGTGCCGCCCAGCTTGCGCAATCTGTACAAGGAACTGACGGCGGATCTGGGCTGCGGCGTGCCCAATAGCGGCGACCTGACCCACTGGGCGCAGCAAGGCGTGCTGCTACTCAACAGCGTGCTCACCGTAGAGCGGGACAAGGCCGGCAGCCACGCCAAACTGGGCTGGCAAATGGTCAGCGACGCGCTGATAGACGCCGTCAACGCGCAAAGCGCCGGCTGCGTGTTCCTGCTATGGGGCAATTGGGCCAAAACCAAGGCCGAGCGCATCGACGCCAGCCGCCACCTGGTGCTGGACGCTGCTCATCCATCGCCGCTGTCCGCCAGCCGCGGCTTCCACGGTTGCCGCCATTTTTCGCAAGTCAACGCCTGGTTGCTGTCACGCGGCCGAGGCGCCATCGAATGGGGCGTCCCGACACCGCAGAACAACTTGTTCTGACTCAGGACACGGGCAGACACATCCCCGTTCCTGCCCGTTTGACTCTTTTCCGCCGCGCCGCCATGCCCTAAGCTAGGGCTCCCGCCTCTATCCCGTGTTAGCGCCGTGGAAATTCTCGTCCTGCTGTGCCTGATTCTGCTCAATGGCCTGTTCGCCATGGCGGAAATCGCCATCGTCTCCTCCCGCAAGGTCCGCCTGCTGCAACGCGCGGACGATGGCCAACGCGGCGCGCAAGCCGCGCTGAAACTAGCCAACGACCCCAGCCGCTTCCTGTCCACGGTGCAGATAGGCATCACTTCGATCAGCATTCTGTCCGGGGTCTACGGCGAGGCGGCGCTGTCCGAACAGCTGCGCCGGACGATGCAGGACTATCCCCTGCTGGAACCCTACAGCAAGCCGCTGTCGGTGGCGCTGATGGTTTTCATCATCACCCTGCTGTCTCTGATCTTCGGCGAACTGGTGCCCAAGCGGCTGGCCTTGCTAAACCCCGAGGCGGTGGCCACCACGCTGGCAAGGCCCATGCTGCTGCTGTCGCGGCTCAGCGCGCCGCTGGTCCAGGCGCTGAGCCGCTGCACAGACGGTCTGCTGCGCCTGATGGGCGCCAAAAAGAGCAGTGACCCGTCCATCACCGAGGAAGAAATCCGGGTACTGATGGAACAAGGCGCGGACGAAGGAGTGTTCGACCGCGCCGAACAGGAGCTGGTGACCAATATCTTCCGTCTGGACAACCGCAAGGTGGCGGCGGTCATGACGCCGCGCAAAGACATCGTGGCGCTGGATCTGGACGATGCGCCCGAACTGAACCACCGCCTGCTGCAAAACCACCACTTCAACCATTTCCCGGTGTGTCGCGGCAGCGTAGAGCAAATCGTCGGCGTGCTGCACGCCAAACGCGTGCTGGACCGCATGTTGACCGGGCAGCAGCCCGATGTTGCCGCCGAACTGTCCCAGCCGCTGTACGTGCCGGCCAAGATCACCTTGATGCAGCTGCTGGAGCAGTTCAAGCAAACCCGTCATCACATGGCGCTGGTGGTGGACGAATACGGCGAACTGGAAGGCCTAGTGACAATGAACGACGTGCTTGAAGCCATCGTCGGCGACATGCCGGCGATCAGCGCGGAAAACGACGACATCGCCCAACGCGAGGACGGCAGCTGGCTGATAGACGGCATGCTGTCGCTGGACCGCTTCAAGGAGTTTTTCGACATCGACGAAGCGCTGCCGGGCGAAGCCGGCGGCAATATCCACACCCTGGGCGGCATGATGATGTTCCAGTTGGGCCGGGTGCCCAGCGTCACCGACCGTTTAGACTGGAACGGCTTCGGTTTCGAAGTGGTGGATATGGACAAGACCCGGGTCGACAAGATCCTGGTGACCCGTCTGCCAGCGCCGCCGACGGCGCTTCCGGCCGACGACGGCATTTAGAGCCGCTAAGAGCCTGTTCAAAGTCTCGCGAGCAAGGACGAGACAAGGCGAAAACCAGCGAAAAAGCGGAATGGTCGAGCTGCACATGAGCATTTTGAGCTTGAACTCACCGTGCAACGCTTCACGAAAGCGCAGCAGATTTTGAACAGCTTCTCAGCGGGTCGTAAGCGCTCGTCCACACACCGTGCTGCGACGGCTGCCGCCGGCGCGGCGTTCCCAATCGTCGAAACTGGCTAGCTCGGCGAAACCCGCCTTGCGCATCATGCCGCCGGACGCGGCGTTTTCCTCATGCCTGTCCGCCGCCACCCAGCGCGCGCCTCTCTCGGCCAAATCGTCGCAAGCCTGTTGCAGCAACAGGCTGCCCAGACCCTGTCCGGCCTGATCTCGCCGCACCACCGCCTCCATGATGTAGCCGGCGGCTTCCGCCGCGACCCCGTTCGGACGATATTGCGGAAAACGGTCCTGCATCCGATACAAAATGGCCGCGCCCAGCAGGCCGTCGCGCTCGAACAGAGCCGCCCAGGCTTCCCCGGCCGCTACCTGACGCAAACTCTCCTCCACGCCGTCCGCCGGCAGCCAGTTCCACGGATTGGGCCCATGTTCCATGATCAGTTGCCGCAGCGCGTCCACATCCCCCGCGGCGGCCAAGCGATATTGCCAACTCATGCGCATCCTTTCTCAAAACGCAGCGTGGCCTGGCCCGCGTCTACTTCCAGTTCGGCCCAGGCGCCGTTCATCAACGTCCATTGCGGCGGCACGTGGCCGATATCGGCATCCACGATCACCGGGTATGGCAGTCCATCCAAAGCGGCCTCCAGAGCCCCGCTATAGCTCAAGGCCTTGGCGTCGGCGGCGTCCGGTCCGCTGCTGCGGCCCAACACCAGCCCGCTCAAGCCGTCCAGCGCGCCGGACAGCCTCAGGCCCAGCAAGGCGCGCATCAACTCGCAAGGCCTCAACTCGCAGTTTTCCAGGTAAAGCAGCGCGGGTTCCCGTTTAAACGCGCCCAAATCAAAGTAAGGGCTGCCCTGCAGCCGGCTCAGCGTATCCAGGCAACCGCCGATCAGCCTGCCGGCGATGCGGGCCTTTTGCGCGCCCAACACGCGCAGCGTGGACGGATAACGCTCTCCGGGAGCGTCCCAACGCCAAAACGCCTTGTAATGGCCTTGCTGCGGCGGCAAACCGTGGTGCAAGGCATGCAAGAGCGCCGAATTCTCCTCCGCCCGCTGCGGATTGCCTAGATCGAACAGATTCGGACCGTGCAGCGTCGCCCACCCCGCCAGCAGAGTCAGCGGCGTCAGCAAGGTGGAAATATCGGAAAACCCGGCCACCCATTTGGGCGACAGCCGCGCCAAGGCGGCAAAATCGATGCCGGGCAGCAGTTCCATCGCCCGTTCGCCGCCCCAGGGCGGCAGGATGGCGCGAATGTCCGGATCGAAAAGAAAGCGTTTCAGCTCAGCCAGCCGTTCAACAGCTGGCGCGCTGGCGTCTTGGGACTCGCCGCGCAGACAAGCGCCCTCCACCACCTGCCAGCCTTGATCTCGCAGGCACTGCAAAGCGCGATCCAACTGTCCGTGCAAGACAGGGGGCACGCCGGAGGAAAAGGCGGTGACGGCGATGCGATCCCCCGGCTGCAACGGCGCGGGAAAAACCATCATGGAAAGCGTCTCCTGTGGATAAGCATCATGGGCAGTCAATCATTGTCCATCCCTCAGATCCAGGGCGAAGCTGTGGCTGGTTTTCAATTGCTGATAGCCGAGATGACGATAGAAGGCGTGGGCAGCTTCCCGATGTACACCGGAACGCAGTCGAATACGTGGATAACCCAATTGCCGCGCCCAGGCTTCGCAAGCGCGCAACAATTGCTTGCCAAGGCCTCGTCCTTGGTGAGCCGGCGATACCACTAGTCCGCCGATTTCGATCGCCGGAGGCGCTTCCAGCAGGCGAACGCCATGGCCATGGATCCAACCGACCACGGCTCCCTCCCACAACGCCACCCAAACCTGGTTGTCCGGCAGCGCTGCCAGCCGTACGAAGCGCTCGCCGATTTCCGTCTCCGTCGCCTCGTAGCCCAGATCCAGGCATAGCCGCGCCACCGCGAGCGCATCCTCTGCCCGCATTGTTCTGATCTCCGCCATCTATCTTCGTCCAGTTGCTCAAGGAAATGACATTGTCAGCACAAGGCGAGACTGCCGGCAAGCCGGCTATTTGCTTTTCAACCGTCGTAGTTCGATCAATTTGGCGTATTTGATGTAGCTGTTGAAGCAGCCGATGCTGATGTGGACCAAACCGGGCACTCCATCGAGAAAACCACGGCGGAAAAAGTAGAACTTGATGAAGCGCAGCAAGGGGCTGAGGATAAGTTTCGCGATACCCACACGTTTTCCCCGTTGAAAAAGCCGTTCAGCCTGCAAACTGGTGTAGCGGTTCTGCTTGTTCAGATATAGTGCGATGTCTTCGCCGGACTCGTGCATCAGTTCGTGCCGCAGCTTATGCACAGGGCCGTTGGAGATCACGTACTCATGCACCAGATCATCCGACCAGCGCGCATGTCCGCGATGGAACAAGCGTAAAGACCAGTCCGGATAACCTTCGCCGTGTTTCAGAAAACGGCCCATGAAACGGTTGCAACGCGGAAACTGAAAGGCCTTGGCCTGTGGATTGTCCAGCATGGCTTTGATTTCATTGATCAAATCAGGGGAAAGCCACTCGTCGGCATCCAGACACAACACCCAGTCGTGGCTGGCGGCTTCTACCGCCAATTGCTTCTGAGGACCGAATCCCAGCCAGTCTTGGTGGATAACTTTTGCCTTATAGGTGGAAGCTATCGCCAATGTCCTGTCCGTGCTGCCTGAATCCACAAGCACGATTTCATCGGCGAAGCCCACGCTGTCCAAACATTTTTCCAACGAAGTTTCCGCATTCTTGGTGATTAGCACCACGCTAATTCGCGCACGCATCTTGTTATATGTTTTCCCATATGTAATTTGAAGAAACTGGTAGAAGTCGTCTCTTTTCTGTGGATAACTATGTTTTTCACATTGTTTTCATGGTGTTGGATTAGCTGGAATCTTGTTGTTCATCCATCTTTTTGCAGACTGAAGACTTGTGGATAAATCTGACTGTTCCTTGAAGCTACCACTTGTCCACAGGCCCGATCCCATTTGTTCCCACTTGCTTGTGCATGGCGTAAATTTGCCTGCGAACCTTCTTACGCCACCGATAACTCTTTAACGCAATTTTATATTGATGAAACTGATATAGTTGGCCATTGTTGTGGATAAGCGACAAAAACTTCAAAGGGTTCAGTTACTTGTCCTGTTGATGGGCTTTGGATAGTTTGGGTGCGCTGCGGCATCGCAAATTGTGGATAAATCCGAGCCTAGTTGTCCACAGCTGTTTATCCACAATTGAACTGCAGGGATTTTACTTGGTTAACCACAGGCATGCTCGGGTACAATGCGCGCCATGATGAATGTGCTGATTGTGCGCACCTCGTCGATGGGCGACCTTATCCACACTTGGCCCGCCATTTCCGAGCTGAAAGCGCATTACCCCAATTTCCGCATCAGTTGGCTGGCCGAAGAGGCTTTCGCCGACATTGCCCGTTTGCATCCGGCGGTGGACAGGGTGATTGCCTTGAATTGGCGGCGCTGGAGCAAGCGCTGGTGGCTGCCGTCCACCTGGCGAGAGATCCGGGCCTTGCGGCGGCAACTGCGCGACACGCCTTGGGAATTGGTGGTGGATAGCCAGGGCTTGTTGAAAAGCGCCTTGCCGGCCAGTTGGGCCAAGGCGCCGCTGACCGGCTACGGATGGGGCAGCGCGAGGGAATCGTTGGCCAGCTGTTTTTACGATAAGCGTCACAAGGTGGACTGGAGCTTGTCGGCGATAGAACGCAACCGTCTGTTGTTCGCGCGGGTATTTGGTTATCAGCCGCAGGGCGCGCCTTGTTTTGGCGTGCCGGCCGGCGAGCGGCCAGGCTGGGTGCTGTCCGGCCGTTACGCGGTATTGCTGCACGCCACCAGCAAAACGTCCAAAGAGTGGCCGGAAGGCCATTGGGCGGAACTGGGCAAACGCTTGTCCATGCAGCATGATCTGGTGATGGTGCTGCCCTGGGGCAATGATCGCGAGCGCCAGCGCGCCGAAAGGCTGGCCGCGCAGATGCCGGCCGCGGTGGTGGCGCCCAAGATGAATCTGATCGAGGCCGCCGGCCTGCTTGGCCACGCCAACGCGGTGGTGGGCGTGGATACCGGGCTGACTCACCTGGCCAACGCGCTGAACGTGCCCCTGGCGGCGATTTACACTGATACGGATCCGGCCGCCACGGGCGTGGTGGAAACGCCGTGGGCCACCAATTTGGGCGGAATCGGGCTGTGCCCGTCTGTGGACGAGGCGCTGCAAGCCTTGTTCACGCGCAAGGACTGGACATGAATTGGCAACGCAGACTGTATTCTTGGGCCTGGCTGCTGGCCACCCCGCTGGTGCGGCACTACCTGAAGAAGCGGGCGCGCAAGGCGCCGGCCTATCTGGAGCATTGGGACGAGCGTTTCGGCAGTCAATTGCAGCCGCGCGCGCAGGGAGCGATTTGGATCCATGCGGTATCGGTGGGCGAAACCCGGGCCGCGCAGCCCTTGGTGGCGGCGTTGCGCGAAGTCTGGCCGGACGCGCCCTTGCTGATGACGCAGATGACCCCCACCGGGCGCGCCACCGCCTTGCAGCTGTATCCCGATGCCGAAGTGCGCTATCTGCCCTACGATTATCCCCAAGCCGCGCAGGCTTTTCTCGCCGCCTATCAGCCGCGCTTGGGCGTGTTGATGGAGACCGAACTGTGGCCCAATCTGATTCATGCCGCCGCCGAGCAGAAGGTGCCCTTGTTTCTGGCCAATGCGCGCTTGTCTGAAAAATCCCTGAACGGTTATCTCAAAATCAGCGGGCTGATTTCACCCGCGGTGGCGGCGTTGAGCGCTGTTGCCGCGCAAACGCCGGAAGATGGCGAACGTTTGCGACAACTGGGCGCAAGTGAAGTCGAAGTCTGCGGCAACACCAAGTACGATATTCAGCCGCCGTCGGCGCAGCTGGCGCTGGCCGGCGAGTTCAAATCCAGGATAGGCCGCCGCCGGGTTATGGTCTGCGCCAGCACCCGCGAGGGTGAGGAAGCCTTGATTCTTGATGCGTGGCGGGCGGCGGCTCAAGCGTTGGGCGACGCGCTGCTGGTGTTGGTGCCTCGTCATCCGGAGCGGTTCGACGATGTGGCCGCGCTGGCCGAGAGCCGCGGCCTGAAAGTACAGCGCCGCAGCGACGATGCCGCGGTGGATCCCGCCACCCAGGTATGGCTGGGCGACAGCATGGGCGAAGCGTTCGCCTACTTCGCTTGCGGCGATCTGGCCTTTGTCGGCGGCAGTTTGCTGCCGTTGGGCTGTCATAATCTGATCGAGCCGGCCAGCGTGGGCGTGCCGGTGTTGTTTGGCCCGTCCATTTTCAATTTCAAACAGGCGGCGGCGCTGGCGCTGGCCGCCGGCGCCGCGCGCCAGGTGGCCAACGCTACGGAGTTGATCGGCGCCGTGGTGGAGCTGCTGGGCGACGAAGGTCGCCGCCAGTCGATGCGCGAATCGGCCTTGGCCTTCAGCGGCGCCCATAGCGGGGCCAGCCAGCGCATGAGCGCCCTGTTTCGCCGCAAGTTGCAGGCCTGAACCGCAAGGGCGAGAGCTCAGCGTCCTCGCGTGTGAAAAAATTAATGATTCGCCGGCTGATCTGCGCCGCGCCTTCTTCTACTCTTCAAACAAGAGCCGCGTCGCCGACGCGGCTCTCCCGAGGCCGCCGGCCCGGGACGGACGTGCAAAACCCAGTCATGCCCCAGGCCGGTCCACGCCGTCGGAAAACTTCCGAGCGGACTGATCGAACATGACTGGCGCAACGCGCCGCCGCATCGACTCCGCTGTCTAACAAGACAAGGAGCTACCATGTTAGCCAATTACAGCGTGTTGCCCACGATGAGCCTGCCGTCCACCACCGACCTAGTGCGTTTGGATCAGCGCCCGCACCCGCCCGTCACCCTGAACAGCTCGGCCCTGGAGGTCATGACCGATTTGCGATTGATCAATCCGGTGGGTATTCATCAGGGCGCCAGCTTGCGCGAAGCGCACGACCGGATGATCAGCCACGGCATACGGCTGTTGTTCGTCCATGATGGCGACGGGCAATTCACCGGCCTGATCACGGCCACCGATTTGCTGGGAGAGCGGCCTATCCAATGCATGAAGGAACACGGCAAACATTATATTGATATCAGCGTTGGCGACGTGATGACGCCGCGTAAGCAACTAGAAGCCTTGAACCTGATTGATATCGAGCACGCCAGCGTGGGCCACATGGTGGCGACGATGAAGCAGATGGGGCGTCAGCACGCGCTGGTGGTGGAGCTTAATCCGAGCAGCGGCCATCACGAGTTGTGCGGACTATTCTCCACCTCCCATATGGCGAGGCTGTTGGGCATGCCGCTTTCCTTCATCCGCGTGCCGCAAGCCCTGTCGGAAATTCAATATTCCCTGCTGCACGCGATATGAGGGGCGCTGCGCGCAAGTCGGCAAGAATCGGGTCGCCGCGGCGGCCCGATCTGCTTATGCTGGCGCTGTGATCGAATGGAGAACAGACCATGAACGGCGAAATTCTCGAAGAAGACCGCGACTACGGCCGCATTCGCGACGCCATCCGCTACCTGGTGGCGAACGCGGAGCGCCAGCCGGAACTGGCCGAGCTGGCCGGCGCGCTGCATCTGTCGGAGTCGAGGCTGCAGCGGCTGTTCACTCGTTGGGCCGGGGTCAGTCCCAAGCGCTTTTTGCAGCATCTGACTTGCGAGGCGGCCAAGGCGAGACTGAGTGGACAGGCCTTGTTGCCGTTGTCGCATGAGCTGGGTCTGTCCGGCGGCGGACGCCTGCACGATCTGTTCGTGACGCTGGAGGCGATGACGCCGGGCGAATACCGCAACGGCGGGGCCGGGCTGGAAATCGAATGGAGCGTGGAGGCCAGCCGTTTTGGTTCGGTGCTGGTGGCGCGGACCGCGCGCGGCGTGTGCGCGGCGCAATTCGTGGCGGATGAAATGGAGGCCGTGGCCTGGTTGAGCCGGCGCTGGCCCAAGGCCGCGCTGCGCCACGTTCCGGGCGGCGGCGCGGCGGTGGCCGCCGCCATGTTCGAACCGCTGCGCGCGGAAGGCCAGGCGCCGTTGGCGCTGCGGGTGCAGGGCAGCAATTTCCAGATTCAGGTCTGGCGCGCGCTACTGTCGATTCCCTACGGCGGTTTCGCCAGCTACGGTCAGATTGCCGCCACGGTGGGACGGCCGCGGGCGGCGCGGGCGGTGGGCAGCGCGGTGGGCGCCAATCCGGTGGCCTGGTTGATTCCCTGCCACCGGGTGATTCGCGCCGAGGGCGCTTTGGGCGAATACCGCTGGGGGGCGGAGCGCAAAGTGGAACTGATAGGTTGGGAGGGCGCGGTGATGGCCGGCTTGCAGCCGGCTTGATGCGGCTTCGCCGTTATCCCGTCCGTTGGCTGAGTTGTTGAAAGAACAAGCGCGCCAATTGATCCAGAGCGGAGTCCCCCAGGCTCTCCGGCCGCCGGTACAAGGCCATCGGCACCGCGGGCAGCGGCGGCAGCGAGTCCCGCGGCAGCGGGGCGACGCCGGGCAGTTCGTCGTCCGACAGCAAGGCGCCGATGCCCAGGCCGGCTTGCAAGGCGGCCTGCACCGCCAGCAGGCTGGAGCTTTCCAGGACCACGCGGTAGGGGCGGCCGGCCGTCTCAAGCGCTTGCAGCATGGCGTCGCGCCAACTGCAGGGCGCGGCGAACAGAATCAACGGCAGGGGATCTGCGGCCGGCATCTTGCCGTCCTGAGCCAACCAGGGCAACGGGCATTCCACCTCCCAGCTGGGCGTGGCGTCCAGCTGCGTCACCCGCGGGCTGGCGATCAGCAAATCCAGCTCTTCGCGCTGGAAGGCCGCGCTCAATTCCCGCCCCGGCGCCACTCGGATGTCCAGTTGCAGCTGCGGCCGAGCCGCGGCGAAGTCCGCCAATACCTGCGGCAGATTGCGGCTGACCAGATCCTCGATCAAACCGATGCGGCAGCGGCTGGCCGGCGCGACCGGCGTGGAGGGACGCATTTGTTCAGTCAGGCTGACGATGCGTTCGGCGTAGGGCAGCAATTGCTGCCCCGCCGCAGTGAGGCTGACGCCGCGCGGCGAACGCTGCAGCAGGGTTTGGCCGCAGTGCTGTTCCAGTTTGCGCAATTGCAGGCTCAAAGCCGGTTGAGTGCGTCCCAAGTCCGTTGCCGCGCGATTGATGCTGCCGCGGCGGGCCACGGCGATCAGCGCGCGCAGCAAGCCGGTGTCCAAGTCTCTGGTCATGATTTTTTCTTATAACAATCCCTTGAATTTTCAGTCTACCTATAACTGGCGGGAAGGTTTAGCCTGTAGGCGAATATTTCTGATGAGGCGCGCAAACATGTTTATCGCGGCGTTACTGCTGGCGGTCGCCGGCTCCGTCGTCTATCACTTGTCGATCAAGCAGGTGCCGGAAGCGGCGAATCCCTTCTTTTCATTGGCGGTTAGTTATGGCGTGGCCATGTTGGTGTGCGTGCTGGGAATGTGGTGGTTGCCTGGAGGCGGCCAGCGCGGATTGGCCGCGCTGAATTGGAGCAGCCTGGGGGTGGCGGCGGGCATTGTCGGCATCGAGCTGGGCTTTTTGCTGGCTTATCGCGCCGGCTGGCATGTCGGCTACGCTGCGCTCAGTTCCAATGTGCTCACCGCGCTGGTGTTGCTGCCGCTAGGCTATCTGCTGTTTCGCGAGCAACCGTCGCTGGGCAAGCTTGGCGGCATGGCCTTGAGCATGGCCGGCTTGTGGATGATGCTGCGTTTCCGTTGAGCGCCGCCCGGCGGGCGGCGCTTGGAACGTGTTTACGATCTAGCGCGCAAGAGCGAGACACGGCGAAAACAGCTGAGAAAGCGGAATGGTCACGTGGCACATGAGCATTTCGAAGGTGTACTCACCGTGCCACGTTTCACGATGCGCAGCTGATCGGGTTCTTAAACCGATTCTCAACCGGCGTTCAACGGCAGGTAAACGGCCAGTTTGAAGCCGTCGGACTGATCGCAGAACTCCAGCCGGCCTCTATGCTGTTTGACCACGCGGCTGACGATGGCCAAGCCAAGACCGCTGCCGCCGTCTGTGCCGCGATGTTCGGCCAGCCGTTCAAACGGAGCCAGCGCGATTTCGCGCAGCTCGGCCGGGATGCCCTTGCCGTGGTCCAGCACGCTGAGCACGGCGAAGTCGTCGACTTGCTCGACGCAGACTTCCACCGGCGGCGCGCCGTAACGGCGAGCGTTTTCCAGCAAATTGGACAAGAGCCGCTCCAGCGCCAGTCCGTCGCCCTGCAACTCCGGCTCGGCTCGCCGCTCCAGGCGCGCGTCCATGCCTTCGCGGGCGAAGCGGGACACCACGCTGGCGGCGAGGTCGGCCAATGCCACCGGCTCCAGCCGGGTGGTTTCCTCGGCGCGGGCGAAGTCGATGAATTGGCGCACGATCTGCGACAGCTCGTCGATGTCGGCCAACATATCGTGCTGGTCCGGGCTGTCCTGCTGCAGCTCCAGCGTCAGCTTGAGCCGGGTTAGCGGTGTGCGCAGATCATGAGACAGGCCGGCCAGCATCAACCTGCGCTCGCGCGCGGCGCTGTCCAGCGCCTGCGCCATCAGGTTGAAATTGTGGGCCAGCACTTTCACCTCGCGCGGGCCGTCCTCCGGCACCGCCGCCGGCATGTTGCCGGCGGCCAGTTCTCGGCTGGCCAGCACCACGCGGCTGATTGGCCGCGCCACGCGCCAGGCGACGGCGAAGGCCAGCAAGCTGGCGACGATGGACGCCAACAGCGCCGCCTGGATGATGGTGTTGATCGAGCGGTCGCTGTAGCGGCCGAAGGGCAGCACCAGCCAGTAAGCCTGGTCCAGAACGTGCACATTGACCCACAGTTCGCGACGGTCGTCGATCTGGGCGTAGCGTACCTCGATCGCTTCGTTGAGGCCGTGCGACAGCCGCTGCGCCAGGGTTTCGCCCAAGCGCGGCACGTAGTCGGTGAAGTTGACGCCTTGATCGGCGTTGATCGGCAGCAACCGCGGCAGGCCGGGCCGGTTGTAGCCGGCCAGGAATTCGGCGCGCTCGGTGTTGGTCATCGCCTCCATCGTGCCTTCCAGGAAGGCCAGAGTGTCCACCGTTTGCGAATACAGCTGCTTGTCCAAGAGCTTGTGGCGCTCGCCGGCGGCCATCCACAGGGTGACGAACTGAGTGGTCAGCACCACCAGCACCACCAGCACGGCCAGCCGGAAAAACAGCGAGCCGGTCAGCTTGCGCACGGCTTACTCCCGCGGCGTGCCGTCCGGCACGAACACATAGCCGTAGCCCCATACCGTCTGGATGAAGCGCAGCTGGCTGTCGCCGCTTTCCAGCGCCTTGCGCAGCCGGGAGATGTGTACGTCTATGCTGCGGTCCAACGATTCTCCGTTGCCCTTGCCCAGAGCCATTTCCATCAGTTGCTCTCGGGTCAGCGGCCGGCGCGGGTGGCTGACCAGTACCGACAGCACCGCGAATTCCGCGCTGGTCAGCGTGACCGGCTGGCCAGCCTTGCGCAATTCGCGCTGGCCTAGGTTGAGCACGAATTCGCCGAAGCTCACTTCCTCGTCGGCGTCGTGGCGCGCGCCCAGCGCCGGCGTGGCGTGATGACGGCGCAGCACCGATTGGATGCGGGCGGTGAGTTCGCGGGGATTGAACGGTTTGGGCAGGTAGTCGTCGGCGCCCATCTCCAGGCCGAGGATGCGGTCGATGTCCTCGCCGCGCGCGGTGAGCATGATGACCGGAATGGTTTCGCCCTGAGCGCGCAGCCGGCGCACCACCGCCAAGCCGTCTTCGCCCGGCATCATCACGTCCAGCACCATCAGGTCCGGGCGATTGCGCGCCAACTTGCGGTCCAGGTCTTTGGAGTCCGGCAGGGCCTCCACCGCGTAGCCCTGTTGGCTCAGATAGCGGGTAAGTAACTCGCGCAGCTTGGCGTCGTCGTCGACGACCAGTATCTTATTGTGTTCCATGCGATTTTTCCTCGGAGCGGTGTGTCAGCTTAGCGGCTGGCCCCGGGCTGCGGCAGCGCGCCTGATGAAGATATGTTAAGCCCGTTCTCGCGATCACACACCTTAACAAATCAGAGATTGTCGCTCATGTCTCCCTCATGCCGCGAGTCTAGGCTCCGTAATGAAGTGTTCCGGCGCCTTGGGCGGTTCTCGATGCCTTTGGCATCCGCGGCGCATGGTGTATGCTGTCCGCCCTCGCCGGACTTGGGTCCGGAGTCCCTTTTCCAGCATGTTCGACAGGATAAAACAGGTTTCATGATGCGGTTGCCGATTCTTCTCATATTTGCCTTGCTGCAAGCGCTTGCCGGCGCACCGGCCCTGGCGCGAGGGAAGGAACGCGGCCCCATGCCGCCGGATATGGAACCGGCGCAGGGCCGCCGCTGCCAGGCGCAGCCCGATCCGGACTGCAAGGAATTGCGTCGTCTGCGCAATTTGCGCCTGCGCGAGGCCGTGCAGGACGGCGATTTGCCGAAGGAGCAGATGCACCGGCCGCCGCCCCCGTATTGGCGGATGAGCCCGGACGGCGCCGCGCCGCCGCCGCCGCCTGATCGCATCAAGCCTCATTTCTGGCGAGACCGCCGCAAACATGGTTCGGAATGAGCCTTCTCAGCGTCAAGCCCGGCTGGCGAAGCGGGATTTCTATTGATAAGCTTTGAATAGAGTACGCCAGCCTTTTCATTCCAATTCAAATTCTCATTGCCGGAACGTTTTGCGAAGCAAACCGATTTCGCGGGCATGAGCCTGGCTGGCCATCCGCCGCGCCGATAGCGCGCAGCGTCGTTTTCGCCCAATAGAATTTGTTCATGATCCCGCGAGTCGGGGGCTGCGGCGTGCGGACACGGCGTATCGCTGGAACGCGGCAAACATTGAACAGCTTCAAAGGCGGGCGCGGAGATAACCGGTCATGCGCAAGGGGCATGCCTTGAAAAACAATAGGGGATACGGCGCGTTGCGGCGCGCCTGGGGACTGGGGCTGGCCTTGTGCTGGCTGGCGGAAGCAGCGGCGGCGCAATGGGATTGCAGCCGCGCTACCGCGCCGCAGCGTTGCGAGCTGTACCGCCAGGGCGCCATGGCCTGCAATGATTTGCCGGTCAACGGCCGGCACGCCTGCATGCAGTTTTACACTCCGGCCTTGAGTTGCCTGCGAGAGCGCGACGCCAAGCGTTGCGAAGCCTTGCGGGCGGCGCACAGTTCTTGCGACGGGTTGGAAGGCAAGGCGCGACGCGTCTGCGTCAATGAGCGGCTGCCGCCGCCGGATTGCGCGCGCTCCGCCAATCCCGCGCGTTGCCGAGCCCGCGCTGAAGCCGAACTCAAATGCGCGGACCGTGAGATCGCTCAGCGGCTTTGCGTGCGTCAGGCTTTGCAGCCGGACTAAGAAACTGTTGCGCGTCGTGAGACGCCCCACGGTGAGTACGGCTTCGAAATGCTCAGGTACCCTATGTACACTCCGCTGTCTCAGCCGTTTTCGCCTTGTCTCGCCCTTGCTCGAGAGGTTTTGAACCAGTTCTTAAGCAAACCCCTGATCCCCACAGGTACTGCCTGCGCCGGTGCGCCTTGGCTCGGGTTCTTTGCGAGCTCTTGTGAGCGCTGTCATTTAGCCGTGGTCGGATCAAACCACAGGCTGCGGTCGGCGAAAGGCGTGCTGGGCGGCAGGAAGGGGTTGTCGATGCGGATCAGCCGCCGATGCTTCAGGTCCAGCCGCTGGATCAGGCCGGCATGGTATTTCTGGAATAGCCGCTGGTACTCGCCGTTGCGCAGTATTTGTCTCATGCCCTGATCCACGCGTTGCGCCAGCCGTTGCCCTTCCGCGTCGCGGCCAAACCAAAAATACGTGGGCAGTGGGTAGTACAGCAATAAAGACCGCTCCAGCGCCATGTGCTGATATTGCGGCTGGTACACGCGGATTTCCTCCTCCACCTCCGCCACGCCGCGCGAAAACGCGTCGCCCAGGCCGCGCTCCAACATGCGGAACAGACCGTCGTAATTGGGGTCGGTCACCACGGTCAGCCCGGCCTGTTTCAGGATGGCGTTGTCGCCCCAGCCATCGCCTTGGATGATGCTGAAGCGGCGCAAGTCCGCCAAGCTGGCCACCGTGTTGAAATCCGCTTGCCGCGTGTCCCGGATCAACAGCACGCGATAGCCGAGCAAGCCGCGGTCTATCGGAATCCGCACCGGAAAATAGCGACGTTCGTAGTCGCGGTTGGTTTCGCGGATCACTACATTGAGCCGGCCGCGGGGATGACTCAGTTCCTGCAATTGACGCGCTTCGTTCATGCGCGGCGCGAAGCGCAGACTGTAATCACCCCAATTGGCGCGGGTGGCGTCCAACGCGGCGCGCAGAATGGCCCAATGGTAGTCGTAGCGTTCATCGACGGAGGTTTCCGGCGAGTGGCCGATATAGATCATGCCGGCAGCCAGGGCGGATGATGGCGACCCACAGCCGAACGCGACGAGGACGGCCAGCCAACAGCCGGCCAACCGGCGTAGAAATAGGGATTGCCGCATCGGAAGAACCTCGAAAAAGCGCGCAGACGCAGTGCTCCGCTTCTTCATCATGGATAGCGGCGCCGCGGCGCGCAAGGGTCGCTCGCTGTTGCCGGGTTTGCGTGCGGTCAAGCGATTATGCAAAACAAGGACTAGCAGTGAATATTCATATCGACATGAATATACCAGCCTCCTATCATCTCCCGGATGCCGGAACGGCCTTGTCGGCAAGCGGCATTCACACTCGGGGGACGACTTATGCAATTCAAAAAAACACTGCTGGCCTTGTCGCTGGGCCTGGCCTTGGCGCCCGCGCTGACCATGGCGGCGCCGCCGTTGACCGCCGCCAACAGCGGCTCCACCGCGGAAGCCGCGCGCGGCAACGCCTGGCTGGAAATTGATAAGGCGGCGCTGGATCACAACCTGGCCGAGCTCAAGCGTTTGGTGGGCGCAGACACCAAGGTGTGCGCCATCTTGAAGGCGGACGCCTATGGCCACGGCATTGCCAACGTTATGCCGTCCATCATCGCTCAGGGCATTCCCTGCGTGGGCATCGCCAGCAATGAAGAGGCCCGCGTGGCTCGCGCCAGCGGCTACAAAGGCGTGGTGGCGCGCGTGCGCAGCGCCACGCAGGAAGAGATAGCAGACGGCCTGCAATACGATATGCAAGAACTGGTGGGCAATCTGGAGCTGGCGCGTCAAGCATCCGCGCTGGCCAAGCGTCAGGGCAAGACGCTGCAAATCCATCTGGCCATCAACTCCGCCGGCATCAGCCGCAACGGCGTGGAACTGGCCAGCAAGCAAGGCCGCCGCGACGCGCTGGCCATGCTCAAGCTGCCTAATCTGCAAGTGGTGGGCATCATGACCCACTTCCCGGTGGAGGATAAGGCCGACGTGCAAAAAGGCCTGGCGGCGTTCAATGAGGAAAGCGCTTGGCTGATCAAGGCCGGCGGGCTGGACCGTAGCAAGATCACCCTGCACTGCGCCAATAGCTTCGCCACGCTGGAAGTGCCGGAAGCGCGGCTGGACATGGTGCGCCCGGGCGGCGCCATCTTCGGCGACACCGTGCCCAGCCATACCGAGTATCTGCGCGTGATGGCGTTCAAATCGCGAGTGGCGGCGGTCAACCGTTATCCGGCCGGCAATACCGTGGGCTATGACCGCACTTACACCTTGAAGCGCGAGTCTCTGCTGGCCAACATCCCGGTCGGATATTCCGACGGTTATCGCCGCGCTTTCACCAATAAGGCGCATGTATTGATCAATGGTCAGCGCGCGCCGGTGGTGGGCAAAGTGTCGATGAACACCTTGATGGTGGATGTGACCGAGATTCCAGGCGCCAAGATAGGCGACGAGGTGGTGTTGTTTGGCAAGCAGGGCAAGGCCGAAATCAGCGCCGCCGAGCTGGAGGACATCAACGGGGCCTTGCTGGCGGACCTCTACACCGTGTGGGGCAATTCCAATCCCAAACTGCTGGTGAACCGCTAAATCGGGACGCGTCGCCGCCGCCGCCAGCGGCGGCGGCAGTGTGAGTCTTCACAGTCTGCTGGCGAATTGCCTTGGTTTGGACTTAGATGAATCATGTCCCCGCATCAGGAGTAAGCCATGCAGTTCGACGAAGTTCGCCCCGAGCATTTCACCACGCTGTCCCGCAACCCGTTTCCACATATTCTGATTGACCGGGCCTTGCAGCAGATCGCCGGCGGGAGCGCCGACGGCTCGCAGTTCCGCAAGGATGTGCTGGCCGCCGCGGGCTGGAGCCATGGCGGGCTGACGCCGTTCGGCAAGTACCCGGCCGATGCCTGCGAGGCGTTCAACCGCATCCGTAAAGTGCTGGAAGTCACCCAGGAGCCGGACGCGATCCTGGCGGAGCTGGATAAGGGCGCGCCCAAGGTCTGATTCCGTACATGGCTCATGCAAAAGCCCGCCAGATGGCGGGCTTCGTCATTGCGCGGAGACGCCGGACCTAAGAACCTGTTTACGATCTGCTGCGCGTCGTGAAGCGTTGCACGGTGAGCACGAGTTAAAAATGCTCATGTACTACTTGACCATTCCGCTTTTTCGCTGGTTTCCGACTTGTCTCGCCTTAGCTCGCGAGATCGTAAACACGTTCTAATCGGCCGCCTTCCTCAGGATGGCGTACAACTCGTCCTTGAGCCGCAGTTTTTCCTTCTTCAGGTTTTCGATTTCGAAGTCGGCGGAAGGCTCGATGCGCGCTTCCATATTCTTGATCTTCTGGTCCAGGTCGTTGTGTTTGTTGAACAGGCGGGTGAAGTGATCGTCTTCGGTTTTCAGCTTGCTGATCAATTCGCGGTATTCGGGAAACATGGGCGACTCCTTGGGCGGGTGGATACATGGAGCGGCTAACGACACGGGCCTGAGCGAAGCGTGAGGGCAAAATCCTGTGGTCGTCAGCGATCGGATACTGCCAAACCATGCTAACACCGCGCAGCGGCGAAGGTTATTGATCCAGAGCAGATACCCACCCTTAGGCCAGCCAGGCGCAGCAACAGGTTTCCAGGGCGTGTTCAAAGTCTCGCGAGCAAGAGCGCGACGCGGAGTGTACATGGGGTACATGAGCATTTCGAAGTCGGTTTCAACGTGGTATCGCCGATGCGTAGCAGACGATGAACAGGTTCTCAGGGCTTGAACCAAGGGCGTCCGTGCTGGGTGGGAAGCTGATAGCGCTTGGCCAGTTTCTCGTAGCCGCCGGCGGCGGCGAAGCGGCGCAGGCCCAGATTGAAACGGTCGCGATCGCGGACATCCCGAAAGGCCAGCCGGTAATGAGTGGGCGTGAATAGCGCGTATGGACAGAGCCTGGCTTTGATGTCGATCTCGCGGCGGAGATCGTGGCTAAACTGCTGGAAGATATTGACGTCGGAAATCGCCACGTCGGCGCGCTCGCTGTACAACAGGCGGTTGAGGGTGATCTGTGGCGATTCCTCGCGATAGGACGGAATCTGCGGCGTCAGCGCGGCGAAGGCGGGGCCGAGATAAAGGTGGGCGCCCTGAAAGGCCGCCACTCGGAAGCGAACCAGGTCCTCCAGCCGCTGCAGGTGGATGCGACGTTTGCACAGCGTGATCGCCATGTTCTGGTAAACGATGTAGGGCTCGGAAACATGGCCGCCGCTGTTGGCGATGGCGGCGTCCACCTGGCCGCTTGCCAGCCAGTTGTGCGCGCGCAGATTGGGGCCGAAGCGGATCCGCGGCTGATAACCGGCCTGGCTCAAGGCCTGGCTGACGATGTCGTATTCCACGCCCTTGCCGCGCTCCGCGTCGATATAGGGTTGTTTGGTTTCGCCCAGCGCCACCCGCAGCGACGGCAGGGCCCCGATCTGGGCGCTGAGCAGCAGGGCCGGCAGGGCGCGGAGGACGAGATGGAGCGGCGTGAAAGCCATGGGCCGGTAGCGAATATCGATATGGTTGCAATGGCGCGCCCGCGGGCGGGGCCGTCGAATAGGTTCTTTATAGCCGCTGGCTCGGGTCTGGCCTTGTCTGATGAGAGGACGCGGGCCGCGGCTGCCGCATTGTAGCGATTGCGAGGCAGTGCTTCCCAGGTTTCCGGCGGAGAGCCGGCAAAAAGCGAGAATATGGCTTATCCACAGAGTTTGGCGCAATACCGTGCTTATCCACAGCGCGCTTAGAGCCTGTTTACGATCTCGCGAGCAAGAGCGGGACAAGACGAAAACGGCTGAGAAAGCGGAATGTACAAAAGCGGTAAATGAGCATTTCGAAGGGGTACTCACCGTGTAACGCTTCATGACGCGCAGCAGATCGTAAACAGGCTCTTACTTGATGCCCAGCCTTTCCATCCGATAGCGCATCGATCGGAAGGTGACGCCCAGCGTCTTGGCGGCCTGGGTGCGGTTGAAGCGGGTGCTCTCCAGCGCCTTGAGGATGGCTTCGCGCTCCACCCGGTCCAGAAAATCCTGCAGCGCCTCGCCATCGGCGCAAGTTGGCGCCTCTCCATCGCCCTGGCCGCCGTGATCGCTAGGCAGCAGTTGCAGATCCCGCAATTCAATGCGGGCGTCGTTGGCCAGGGCCACCGCGCGTTCCAGGATGTTTTCCAGTTCGCGGAAGTTGCCCGGATAGTTGTATTCCAGCAAGGCCTTGAGCGCCGCCGGCGCCAGCCGCGGCTTTTCGTCGGGGGAAAAGCGTTCCAGCAGGCTGGCGATGTAGCGCGGCAGGTCCTCGCGCAGTTCGCGCAGCGGCGGCATGCGCAGCGGCAGCACGTTTAGCCGGTAGTACAGATCCTGGCGAAAGTTGCCGGCGTCTACCCGCGCCGCCAGGTCCTTGTGGGTGGCGCAGATGATGCGCACGTCCACCGCTTCTTCCTGGGCGTTGCCCAGGCGGCGCACTTTCTTTTCCTGAATCGCGCGCAGCAGTTTGACCTGCATCGCCAGCGGCAGGTCGGCCACTTCGTCCAGAAACAGCGTGCCGCCGTTGGCTTGTTGAAAGAAGCCGTCGCGGTCGTTGTCGGCGCCGGTGAACGCGCCTTTGCGATAGCCGAAGAATTCGCTTTCCATCAGCGTTTCCGGGATGGCGCCGCAGTTGACCGGGATGAATGGCCGTTCGGCGCGCGCGCTGTGCTCGTGTATCATCCGCGCCGCCTGTTCCTTGCCGGTGCCGGATTCGCCGCTGACGTAAACCGCGGCCTGGCTGCGCGCCAGCTTGCCGATCAAGCGCAGCGCTTCCTGGATCGCCGGCGATTCGCCGTCCAGCCGCACCGCGGCCTCGGTTTTGCCGTTGTCCACACGCAGCACGGATTTCACCAGGCTGCGCAATTGAGCCAGGCTGACCGGTTTTTGCAGATAGTCGAAGGCGCCGGCCTTCATCGCCAGCACCGCGTTGTCGGTGTTGCCGTAGGCGGTGATCACGGCGATGGGCACGTCCAGGCCCTGTTCGGCGATATGGCGCACCACTTCGATGCCCTCGCCGTCCGGCAGGCGCATATCGGTCAGTGCCAGGTCGAAGGGCTGGCTGTTCAGGCTGAGTTTGGCGGCGCCGACGCTGGCGGCGGTGGCCACGTCCAGCCCCATCTTGATCAGGGTCAGTTCCAGCAGTTCGCGGATGTCCGGTTCATCGTCGATCACCAGCACGCGCAGGGAGGATTTAGCCATAAGCCTTGTGACAGATCAGACGGAACACGCCGCCGGGCGGGCAGTAGTCCAAGCGCGCGTCGTTGGCTTCCGCCAGTTCGCGCGCGATGTACAGGCCCAGTCCGGTGCCGGCGCTTTCCGTGGTGAAAAAGGGTTCGAACAAGCGGGCCTGGGCATCTTCGCTCATGCCTGGGCCATCGTCCATTACCTTGATGGTCAGGTGATTTTCCACTTCGCCCACTTCGATGCGCACCGCGCCCGGCTGTTTGCTGGAGTAGCGCCAGGCGTTGGCCAGCAAATTGTTGAGAATCTGGCCAAAGTGGCCACGGTCGAACTGGACCGCGGCGGCCTGCGCCTGGTAGACGCAGCAGATTGCGCCGGCGGCGGCGGCTTCCACTACGCCGAAGTGGTCCAGCAGCTCGTCTAGAAAGGGCTGCAGCCGTATCGGCTCGGGTTTGATCCGGTCGCGGCGGTTCAAGGCCAGCACTTCTTGCACCATGTGGTTGATGCGCTTGCTGTTGCCCTGCACGATGCGGATCAGCCGCTGGCGCGCGGGGTCGGTTTCGTCTTCGGCCAGCAGGTCGGCCGCGTGGTTGATCGCCGACAGCGGGTTGCGGATTTCATGGGCGATATTGGCGGTGAGTCGCCCCAGCGCCGCCAGTTTGACGCGTTTGCCCTCCTCCGCCATGTCCGCCATGTCGCGCATGAACAGCAGGAGCGCGTGGTCGTCGCCCACCAGTACCGGCACCATGCGGCCCACCAATTGACGCCCGCGGATGTTGCGGTCGATGAAACTGGGATTGGGCTGGCAGCCGTTGTGCCGCCAGCGCTCCACCAGCGGCAGCAGTTCGGGAACGACGTGGCCGCGGCGCATGGCGCCGAAGTAGCGCGCCGCCTGATTGTTGAACTGGCGCAGCAGGCCAGAGGGATCCAGCACCACCACCGCGTCGCGCTGGCTTTGCAACACCAGTTCGTTCAGGCGGTTGAGGTTGGCGATCTCGCCGCCGCGGCGGGTGGCCAGCGCTTCGGAGTCGCGCGCCACGCGGCCCAGCTTCCAGGTAACGATGGAGGTGATGAAGCCGGCGGTGGCCAGCAGCGCGGAGTAGTAGAAATCCGAGCCGCGGCCTATGCCCAGGTATTGCTCGACGCCGACGAAGGACAGCAGGATCAGAGTGGCGATGGAGGCGTAGAACAGCGCATAGCGGCCCGATGACAGCAGGCCGGCCACCGCCAGATAGGGCAAGAGCAGGATGCCGTAGCCGCTGCGCACGCCGTCGTTGATGCCCATCAGCAGCACAATCATCGCGATGTCGGCGGCGATGGCCAGCGTCAGTTGCAGGGTGTGGGCCAGCCGGCCGTTGCGCAGCAGGAACCAGGCGCCGATCAGAGCGGCGTAGACGCCGCTCCACAGATAGAAGGCCTTGCCGCCGGCCACCAGCGATTCGCCTTCGCGGTTGGCGAACAAGGACATCGCCAGCAGCACCAGCAGCAGCGCCGCCCGGAAGCTGTTGATGAAGACCAGC
The DNA here is from genome assembly GCF_015291765.1 of Chromobacterium sp. Rain0013. NCBI lineage: Bacteria > Pseudomonadati > Pseudomonadota > Betaproteobacteria > Neisseriales > Chromobacteriaceae > Chromobacterium > Chromobacterium sp. Rain0013. The sequence continues at coordinate 669,196 of NZ_CP031514.1, read as the reverse complement.
CCGCTGCGCGGGGTCAACGGCGTCGGCGGGCGGTCCTGGTTCATGTCGTCGGCAGCTCGCTGATGGCGCTGACGCTCCATTTCTTCGGCATCAGCTTGCCCTTCTTGCCGCGCTTGCCGGCGAACTCCGCCAGCGCCAGTTTTTCATCGGAGGCCTTGCCGCGCACCGACAGCGTGGACAGCAGCGCTTTTTCGCCGTTGACCAGGCCGATGGCGGTGACGGCTTCGCCCTCTTCCACCGCCATCAGCATCAAGCCGCGGCCCTTGGCCAGCTCCTTGAGTTCGGCGGCCGGGAAGGCCAGCAGGCGGCCGTTGTCGGCGGCGGCCACCAGTTGGGTGGCTTCAATGATGCCGGCGGCCGGCAGCGGCGCGGGGGTCAGCACGGTTTCTTCCGGGTTCAGCGTCAGGAAGGCTTTGCCGGCCTTGACCCGTCCGGCCATGTCGCCCAGCTTGGCGATGAAGCCGTAGCCGCCGGAACCGGCGACGACAAAGCGGGCCTCGTCCTTTCCGGATAGCATCTGGGCCGGCTTGGCGCCGTCCTGCAGGTCCACCAGCGACGCCACCGGCACGCCGTCGCCGCGGCCGGTGGGCACGTCGGCCGGGTCCACGGTGTAGGCGCGGCCCTTGCTGTCCAGCACGATCACCGACCACACAGTGCGGGTTTCCACCACGGTGTGCAGCGCGTCGCCGTCCTTGAAGGCCAGCGCGGCGAGGTCCACGTTGTGGCCGACGCGGGCGCGGATCCAGCCCTTCTGCGACAGGATGATGGTGACCGGTTCGTCGGCTATGGTCTGGGTCAGCACCGCGCGCTCGGCGGTCTTGATCTCGCTGCGGCGCTTGTCGCCGTACTTGGCGGCGTCGGCCTGGATTTCCTCGCGCATCATGCTGCGCAGCGCGTCCGGCGTGTCCAGCACGTGGCGCAGGCCTTCGCGCTCCTCGCGCAGATCGGACAGCTCTTTCTCCAGCTTGAAGCCTTCCAGCCGCGCCAGTTGACGCAGGCGGATTTCCAGGATGTCCTCCGCCTGGATCTCGGTCAGGCCGAAGGCCTTGATCAGGTCCGGCTTGGGCTCGTCGGATTCGCGTATCACGCGTATCACTTCATCGATATGGATGAAAGCGATCATCCGGCCTTCCAGGATGTGGATGCGTTTTTCCACCTGGGCCAGCCTGTGCTGCAGGCGGCGGGTGACGGTAACGCGGCGGAAGTCCAGCCACTCGCTGAGAATGGGCTTTAGGCCTTTCTGACCCGGCCGGCCGTCCAGGCCTATCATCACCAGGTTCATCGAGGTGTTGCCTTCCAGGCTGGTCTGCGCCAGAAGGATGTTGATGAACTCGTCCGGGTCCTGGCGGCTGGACTTGGGTTCGAACACCAGGCGCACCGGACACTCGCTGTCGGATTCGTCGCGCACGCGGTCCAGCAGCGACAACATCAGGCTCTTCAGGTTTTGCTGGTCCTGAGTCAGCGCCTTCTTGCCGGTCTTGACCTTGGGGTTGGTGGCTTCTTCAATCTCCGCCAGCACTTTCTGCGCGCTGGAACCGGGCGGCAGCTCGGACACGATCACGCGCCACTGGCCGCGCGCCAGCTTTTCCACTTCCCATTTGGCGCGCACGCGCACGCTGCCGCGGCCGCTCTCATAGGCGGCGAGGATGTCTTCTGCCGGGGTGATGATCTGGCCGCCGCCGGGGAAGTCCGGCCCGGGCACGTATTGCATCAGCGCCGCGGTATCCAGCTCAGGGTTGTCCAGCAAGGCGATGCAGGCGCTGGCCACTTCGGTCAGATTGTGCGGGGGAATTTCGGTGGCGAGACCCACGGCGATTCCGGAGGCGCCGTTGAGCAGCACCATGGGCAGGCGCGCCGGCAGCAAGCGCGGTTCCTCGAAGGCGCCGTCGTAATTGGGCACGAAGTCCACCGTGCCCATGTCGATTTCCGACAGCAGCAGGTCGGCGATCGGCGTCAGCCGCGCCTCGGTGTAACGCATCGCCGCCGCGCCGTCGCCGTCGCGGCTGCCGAAGTTGCCCTGGCCGTCGATCAGCGGGTAGCGCAGCGTGAAATCCTGCGCCATGCGCACCAGCGCTTCGTAGGCGGAGCTGTCGCCGTGCGGGTGGTATTTACCCAGGATTTCACCGACCACGCGCGCCGATTTCACCGGCTTGGCGCCGTGGGCCAAGCCCATGTCGCGCATCGCGTACAGGATGCGCCGCTGCACCGGCTTCTGGCCGTCGGCCACTTCCGGCAGCGCGCGGCCCTTGACCACGCTCATGGCGTATTCCAGATAGGCGCGCTCAGCGTAGAGGTCCAGTGGAATCCACTCGCCGTCGTTGGCGTCCGCCGCGGGCGGAGTGGGCGGCGGCGGGGTCAGGGCGGCGGCGCCGTCCGGCGTATTCTCGGCAAACAGATCGTTATCGTTCATATGGGCAAGGCAGGAGGTGAATCGGTTAGCGTTCATCGGCCGGCGTTTGCGCCACGGCAAAGCCTGTCCTCACGGTTATAGCTGGCGAGGACGCGTTGTCGTAAGCTTGGCCCGGACGCGCCGCAAGCCGGCCGATGATAATGAATCAGTTCAGGGGAATTCTACTATGGCAAACCGAGTTGCGTGGCACTGCCACCGTTTCGATGGTTTTACGCCGCTGGCGTTGTATCGGGCCTTGCAGCTGCGCGACCAGGTGTTCGTTGTGGAGCAGCAGTCGATTTACGGCGATGTGGACGGCGTGGATGTGCACTGTCTGCACCTGTCCGGGCACGACGACGGCGGACGGCTGCTGGCTTACGCGCGTTTGATTGCGCCGGGGGAGAAATACCCGGACGCGGCGGCGATAGGCCGGGTCGTGGTGGCGCCGGAGGCGCGCGGCCAGGGCCTGGGCAAGGCGCTGCTGGCGCAGGCGGTGGCGCAGTGCCGCGCGCATTTCCCCCAGGCGGCCATCATGTTGTCGGCGCAGACCGACGCGCAGGCCTTGTACGAGAGCTTCGGCTTCCACGCGGTGTCCGAGCCTTACGACGACGGCGGAATTCTGCATGTGGATATGCGGCGCGAGGCCGGCGCTTAAAACCATTTCATCGAGCCTTCCGCAATGAAAAACCCACCCCGCAAAGGGGTGGGCGCATCAAGCGGAAAGGCGGACTCAGCGTTTGACCGCCGGGCCGTCGCTGCCCAATTCCACCGCGTAGGCCAGCGCCAGTTGCGAGAACTTCAGCGCGTGGCGAGCCTGGTTGCCGGCGCTGGCGAGGGTGTCGCGCACGGTGTGGATGTTGGGGTTGGATTGGTTGAAGGCGGATTCGAACGGGAAGGATGCCGGATAGCCGTTCTTGTGCCAGGAGGCGTGGTCGGAGCACGCATAGCCGCAAGAGCTGTAGCCGACGGTCAGATTGGGCAGATAGGTTTCGGCCAGATTGGCGAGGAAGGTGTTCTGCGCCGAGTTGGTGTAGTCGGTGAACAGGAAGATGTCGTCCTCGCTGCCCTGGTAGTTGGTCATGTCCAGTTGCAAGGCGCCCACCACGTTGACCTTCTGTTGCTTGTAGCGGTTGGCGATGTCGGAGGAACCCCGCAGGCCCACTTCTTCCGCCGCGTAGGCCATGAACTTGATGGTGCGGCGCGGCTGATAGTTGTTGGCCAGCAGCACGCGGATCACCTCGGTCAGGCTGGCGATGCCGGAAGCGTCGTCGTCGGCGCCCGGCGCGCGGCTGTTTTCGCCGGTGCCGCTGCCCACGGTGGAGTCCAGGTGGCCGCCCAACACCAGGGTTTCAGCGGCATTGTCCTTGCCCTTGATGGTGAGGATTACCGATTTTTGCGGCCAGGCGCTGTGGGCGAACTGCTCCACGGTCACGTCGCTGCGGCCGGCGGCCAACTGCCGCCATTGATTGGCGATCCAGTTGGATGCGTTGACGCCGTGGCTGGTGGTGTAGAAGCGGTTTTGGTAGTTGGACAGGGATTGGATGGTGCCGAGAATGTTGCTGTCCTGCAGCTGTGGCAACAGCTTGTTGACGGTGGCCTGGTCGTTGATCTGGTAGCTGGGCAGCAGCGTGCCGGCCACCGGCGCCTTCAGCGCGGTGCGCGCGTCCTGCAGATCCTTGTGCACGATGAAGCCGCCGCAATGACGCAGACTGTGGTGGATGGCGTCCGACAACTGCGGCAGCACGCTGTCGTCCACTTGCACCAGATGGACTTTTTCGGTGGCCACGCCCTTGGCGGACACGCCGGCCGGCAGCGCGTTCACCGCCAGCTGGCGGCTTTCCTGGCTGCGGCTTTTCGGGCTGACTTGTTGTAGCAATTGGTAGGCGTTGTCGCCGATGGAAATCCATACCGGCGCGGCCTGGACGGCGCTGGCCAGGCTGGTGGCGGCCAGCAGCGCGACGAGACTTGGTTTGAGAGTGAGCATTCCGGAATTCCTGAGCGATGCCGGCCATGGGCGGACCATGGCCGGCGGATGGGAGAAACGGCGCGAATCGTCATGACCGCGCCGTCAGACGGTCATCAGCTGTCGCAAGCCACGCCCACGGTGGAGAAGGCCTTGGTGACGTCCGCGCTGTTGTAACCGCGCGCTTCGGCTGCTTTCTCCACGCCGCAAGCGGCGCTGTTGTAAGTGGCGTTGGCGGTCCAGTACAGGCGGTTGGCGTCCACGAACACTTCAAAGGCCTTGCGGGTGTTCCAGCCGGGGCTGGTGGCGATCAGGTAGAACGCCTTGTTGTACACGCCGCTGGAGTAGTGCACGTCCAGGCCGCTGGTGTAGTCATTGGCGTGTCCGATGGAGCGGCCGTCCTTGGTCGGGTCGGCGAAGTAGCGCAGCGCGCCGGTCTTCTTGAAGATCTCCGCGCCCACCAGGAAGTCGTTCTTGCCCTTCATGTAGTACTCGGCGGCTTCGCCGGCCATGTCGGAGAACGCTTCGTTGATGCCGCCCGACTGCTCGCTGTAGACCAGGCCGGAGTTCTGCTCGGTGAAGCCGTGGCTGACTTCATGAGCGGACACATCCAGCGATACCAGCGGGTAGAAGCGGGTGGCGCCGTCGCCGAAGGTCATCGCGCTGCCGTCCCAGAACGCGTTTTCATAGTTGCGGCTGTAGTGCACCTTCATCAGCAGCTTCTGGTTGATCGGACGCAGGTTGAACCAATCCTTGTACAGGTTGAACACCACATTGCCGAAGTAGTGGGCGTCGTTCAGCGGCGAGTAGGCGCCGTTGATGGCCTTGTAGGTGTTGGTGGGGCAAGCGAACTTGTACGGGGTGGTGCCGCTGGTGCCGCCGTTCAGGTTGATGGTGGCGACATTGCCGCTGTCCATCTTGCAATCGCTGGTGACGACCAGCGGGCCGTAGTCGGTGCCGTACAGGTATTTGCCGGTCTTGGCGTTGCCACCGGGGCCGTTGGCGTCGTTGTGGTTCAGGCCTTCCCACTGTTTCAGCACCTGACCGCTATTGGCGTCGACGATGAAGTGCGGACGGCTGGGTTCCTTGCCGCCCTCCACCAGGAAGGACACCAGATAGACCAGCTGGGCGGTGTTGCGCTTGTCCAGGCGCACCACCAGTTCGGTCTTCTCGTTGCGGGTTTCATAGCCGTTGGCCTTCAGTGCCTTGGCGTTGGCCAGCACCTGGGAGGCGCTGAGCGCCGGCTTGACCGAAGCCAGGTCGGAGGCGATGCCACGCACATAGTAGCCGGACAATTTGCTGGCCGCGGCGGTGGACGAGCCCTTAGCGAATTGCTTTTCCTCTACGACGGCTTCGCCCCATACCGGCACGCCCTGATAGTACTGCTGGTAGCGGGTGATGACTTTGCCGTTGGGGAATTGCGAGCTGCGCTGCGCCTTGAGTTCGCCCTGGTTGATGCCGGCGGCGCTGAACGCGCTGGTGCCGGCGGCGAGTTTGCTGGATTTGCTCAGCGCATCCAGATTGACGCGCTCGGCGGCTTGGGCGGAGCCGTAAGCCAGAGCCAGCGCGGACAACACCAATACGCGAACCATCGCAGTTTGGGTTTTCATCACGAATTTTCTCCAATGTAGATCAGCGGGACACGGTAATGGCCCGCGTCAAGCCGGCGGATCTTGCGTAAAGGCCGCCGGCGCCAGACAGGCTTGCGCCTGCCCTTTCGGACGCTTGGAAATCTCTCCGAAGATGGCTGCCGCCATCGGGCGGGGTTGAAATTCTCTGCGTCCCTTATGCGTTCCCGACATGGGACATCGCTCTGAACATGGGAAAGGAGTTGCTGAAATCAGAGGACGTTGGCTTGGTTTGTTCTGACGACCACTTGCCAAATGCATAAATTATGTATTGGTTTTTCCGCCTTGATATGCATCTGTTCTAAGTGCCAGTTGCCTGGATACTTGCGGCGGCGGGCATGACCGAAATCAAAGCAGGGCGTCGAATCCTTGGTAGACAAGGAGAAGAGAGGGAAACATCAAGAAAATGAAAAGCCGCATCATCCGGATGCGGCTTGTTGCTATGCGGCAACATCCAAATCGCTATAAAAGCGGACAAACTGTCTAATTATGGATGGTTGCAATTTTTTGCTCATGCATAAAGCGCATGATATCAATGAGTTGTTCTCACCCGGGTAGGGTCAAGGCGCCAGCCGCGCAATCTTCCAGGCGCCGTCTTCCAGCAAGGAATACTGCACTCGGTCATGTAGCCGGCTGGGGCGGCCTTGCCAGAATTCCAGCCGGTCCGGCGTCACCGCGTAACCGCCCCAGTGCGGCGGCCGGGGCACGTTCAAGGGGTGTTTGACCCCAAACATCGCCGCGCGCGACACCAGCACGCTCTTGGAGCTGATCTCGCTGCTCTGTTCGCTGGCCCAGGCTCCCACGCGGCTGGTGTAAGGCCGGCTGGCGAAATAGGCGTCCGAGATTTCCGGCGCCACCTGGGCCGCGCGGCCCTCGATGCGGATCTGCCGCTCCAGCTCCGGCCAGAAGAAGGTCAGCGCCACATAAGGGTTGTCGTTCAACTGGCGGCCTTTTCGGCTTAGATAATTGGTGTAGAACAGCAGTTGGCCGTCCTCCACGCCCTTGAGCAGCACGATGCGCGAAGTGGGACGTCCGTCCGCTCCGGTCGTGGCCAGGTTCATCGCCGTAGGCTCTGGCACTTGCGCGGAGATGGCCTGGTTCAGCCAGTTCTCCAGCTGGGCCAACGGGTCCGGCAGGCACTCCTCCGGCGATAGTTCTTGCTTGGAAAAATCCTTGCGGATGTCTGCGAGGTTCAGCGACATTTCGTCCTCCTTGAAGGGGCTATCTTATGCCAGCTCCGCTTGGACCATATAGGGGTTTGCGCAAGAAGAGCGCGCTATTTTAGACGGCGCGCGGCGCTGGATTCTGCTATGTCATATAAGGCGCTGACGACGGACCGGCGGGGCTTGCCCCCGCAGCGCAGGACGTGCGGTTCAAGTTAGGCTAAAATACCCCATTTCTTTCCGCGGCTTATCCGCCCATGCATCTGTTCGCCCTTGGTTTGAACCACCATACCGCACCGCTCTCCATCCGGGAAAAGCTGGCTTTTCCTGCGGAGGTGTTGCCCAAGGCGCTGGACAGCCTGGTCAGCTCGCATGCGGCGCGCGAGGCGGCCATCGTCTCCACCTGTAACCGCACCGAGATCTATTGCACCGGCAGCGATCCGCAGGCGGCGCTCAGCTGGCTGGCCAAGTTTCACGGCCTGGCGCTGGCGGAGATGCAGCCCTATCTTTATCAACTGGACGAGGCCAACGCTGCGCGTCACGCTTTCCGCGTCGCTTCCGGCCTGGACTCCATGGTGCTGGGCGAGACCCAGATCCTGGGCCAGTTGAAGGACGCTGTGCGCAGCGCCGAACACGCCGGCACCATGGGCACCCTGCTCAACGGCCTGTTCCAGCGCACCTTCGCCGTAGCCAAGGAAGTGCGGTCCAATACCGCGGTGGGCGCCAGCTCGGTGTCGATGTCGGCGGCGGCGGTCAAGCTGGCCGAGCAGATTTTCCCCACCATCGGCGAACTGAATATCCTGTTCGTCGGCGCCGGGGAAATGATAGAGCTGGTGGCCACCCACTTTGCCGCGCGCAACCCCTCCTGTATCACCGTGGCCAACCGCACGCTGGAGCGCGGCCAGCGGCTGGCGGAGCAGTTCGGCGGTAACGCCGTCACCCTCGCCGAGCTGCCGGACATCTTGCCGCGCTACGACGTGCTGGTCACTTCCACCGCCAGCCAGTTGCCCATCATCGGCAAGGGCATGGTGGAGCGGGCGATCAAGGCGCGTCGCCACCGGCCCATCTTCATGCTGGACCTGGCGGTGCCGCGAGACATCGAAGTGGAAGTGGGCAAGCTGGCCGACGTGTTCCTGTACAGCGTCGACGATATCGCCAGCGTGGTGGAAGTGGGCAAGGAAGCGCGCCAGAGCGCGGCCGCGGAGGCCGAAACCATCATCCAGGCGCGAGTCTGCGAATTCAGCGACTGGCTGAAAAAGCGCGAAACCGTGCCGCTGATCCGCGCTCTGCGCGACGACGCCGACCGGTTGCGCCGCGCCGCGCTCGACGCCGCGCTCAAGCAGCTGGCGCGCGGCGAAGCGCCGGAGCGGGTGCTGGAAACCCTGTCGGTGCAACTGACCAATAAATTGATGCATCCCCCCACCCGGGCCTTGTCGTCCGGGCGCGGCGCGGAGCACGACGCGCAGGTGGAAGCCGTGGCGCGTCTTTATCGTTTACACCCGGAGTCGTAATGAAAGCGTCAATTGCGGCCAAACTGGCGCAACTGGCCGACCGTCTGGAAGAGGTGACCCACCTCCTGGCCAGCGAAGCGGCTACTCAAAATATGGATGCGTTCCGCAAGCTCACCCGCGAGCATGCCGAACTCACCCCGGTGGTGGAAACCTACCAAAGCTATCGCCAGTGCGAGAGCGACATCGCCGCGGCGGAAGACATGTTGTCGGACCCGGAGATGAAGGAATTCGCCCAGGCGGAAATCGCCGAGGGCAAGGACAAACTGGCGGCGCTGGAACTGGAGTTGCAAAAGCTGCTCTTGCCCAAGGACCCCAACGACGAGAAAAACATCTTTCTGGAAATCCGCGCGGGCACCGGCGGCGACGAGGCCGCGCTGTTCGCCGGCGACCTGTTGCGCATGTATACCCGCTTCGCGGAGCGCAACCGCTGGCAGGTGGAGATTGTTTCCGCCAGCGAATCCGACTTGGGCGGCTATAAGGAAGTGATTGTGCGCCTGATTGGTTTCGGCGCGTTTTCCCGGCTCAAGTTCGAGTCCGGCGGCCACCGCGTGCAGCGGGTGCCGGTGACCGAGACCCAGGGCCGCATTCACACGTCCGCCTGCACCGTGGCGGTGATGCCCGAAGCCGACGAACTGGCCGACGTGGTGCTGAACCCGTCCGACCTGCGCATCGACACCTTCAGGGCCAGCGGCGCCGGCGGCCAGCACATCAACAAGACCGACTCCGCGGTGCGCATCACCCATATTCCGACGGGGATTGTGGCGGAGTGTCAGGACGGCCGTTCCCAGCACGCCAACAAGGCCAGCGCGATGCAAGTGTTGGCGGCGCGCATCATGGACATTCAGCGCCGCGAGCAGCAGCAGAAGGAGGCGGCCGAGCGCAAGAGCCTGATTGGCTCCGGCGACCGCTCCGAGCGTATCCGCACCTATAATTTTCCACAGGGCCGCATCACCGACCATCGAATCAACCTGACCTTGTACAAGCTGGATTACGTGATGGACGGCGACCTGAGCGAACTGACCGACGCTTTGATCGCAGAACAGCAGGCGGAATTGCTGGCGGAATTGGGAGAGTGACCGCGGGTCGGTACTAGCAAGGATTATTGCGTTGCCGCTGTCGGCGCAACGCGCTACACTCGCAAACTCAAGAACGGGCGGTTTGCCGCCCGCGCCCGCGGGCAGGATTGTCGCGCGGGCTTATTCTCCGAACTTTGGGCCACTCGCGTGGCCTTTTTTCTTGTCCGTTCACCGGAGAGCGGGCAAAAAAAAGCCGGGCCCTGTCTGAACCCGGCAATGCCCAACGTGGATTGGCAGTCAATCTGGCGACGCCGCCGCATCTTGCGGCGACACGCGGTAAGCGGTGGAAAATTCTCCGTTGCAAGCGGATGTCATCCTGTAATATTTATAATCCGTTACTATTTCAGTACGGATAAAGCCTTAGGCTCGGGAATGACGATTCCGTTTCCGGGCAAGCCAAGGCCGGGCTTGGTTTTGGCTGTGGACGCCGCGTTGGAAATCGGGGAGCGCGGCATAGACGGCTCAATCGGCGGGGAGAGCGAATCGCCATGCCATTGTTGCATGACGGCGGTCTGCATGCCGCGGAGCGCCGTTCAAAAGCCCAGCCGTGTCCGGCATGCCTAGCATACGATGTTGCGCCTGGCATGACAAAGCAGTTAATTTCATGATAACCATGATAAAAAGGCATGTAAGATGAAGCTGCCACCGCTGAATGCATTACGCGTATTTGTCGTTGCCGCCGAGCATTTGTCCTTTACCCGCGCCGCCGCCGCGCTCAGCCTCACCCAAGGGGCGGTTAGCCGCCACGTGCAAACGCTGGAGGAATACTACGGCGCCACGCTGTTCACCCGGCAGGCGCGCGGGCTGTCGCTGACCGCCGAAGGCGAGGCGCTGATCAAGCCGGCGCGCGAAGCCTTTCAATTGCTGAACGAAGCCAGCGAAGCGCTGCGGCTGCGGCAAAGCGATTTGCGCGTGCGCATGCCTCCCACCCCGGCAATGCGCTGGGTGCTGCCTAATCTGCCGGATTTCCAGACCCGCTATCCGGAGTACACGCTGCACCTGGTGACTCAACTGATTCACGACAAGCCGTTCAACCGGGCGGAATACGATCTGGCGGTGGTGGGCATGGCGCGCGCCGAGGTGGCGCCGGATCTGCGCACCGAATGCATCTGCCGCGAGAAGCTGATTCCCGTTTGTTCGCCGGCCCTGCTTAACGGCAAGCATCCGCTGAACACCCCGGACGATTTGCGCCACCACACCCTGCTGCACCCCTGGCGCGATCAGGACACCTGGAAGCGCTGGCTGAAACTGGCCGGCGTCAATGGCGTGAACCCGGAAAGCGGCGTCACCTTCGACGCCTCCGAATACGCGCTGCATGCCGCCGTCGCCGGCATGGGCGTGACCCTGGCCCAGGTGTCCATGGTGACCCAGGACCTGGATTCAGGCCGGCTGGTCATGCCTTTCGACACGGTGCTGGAAACCGAGTGGAGCTATTACCTGGTCTATCCGCACGAGCTGGCGGAGCTGCCCAAGGTGAAGGTGTTCCGCGACTGGCTGGTGGCCATCCTGGCCAAGAGCGAAGCCAGCAGCTGGCTGGCGCGGCGCGGCTATTGAAGCGCGCGGCGGCGTGCCCGCGCCGCCGCCTCTGCACCTGTTCACGATCTGTTGCGCGTCGTGGAGGCCTGACACGGTGAGCATGCCTTCGAAATACTCATATACGGTGCGTACACTCCGTGTTCTCTGCCGTTTTCGCCTTGTCTCGCTCTTGCTCGCGAGACTTTGAACAGGTTCTAAAAGCCCGTCCCAAGCCTGCTTTGTAAATCTTTGTGTCCGGTTCTGGATTCCAGGGCGTTATCGGTGCAAAATAATTGACTAGTCAATTATTGATAGGTCAACAAAAATGAGCACTTTAGCCGCAAGCGCTGGAGCGGCCGGCGCGCTGGATTTCCGCCAGAAAGTGCTGGCCATGCTTGGTCTCTGTTTCGTGCTGCTGATGGTGGCGCTGGACCAGACCGTGGTGGGCACCGCCATGCCCACCGTGGTGGCGGAGCTGCACGGCTTCGATCTCTACGCCTGGGTAGGAACCGCCTATCTGCTGACCTCGGTCATCACCGTGCCCATCTTCGGCAAGCTGGGCGACGACCACGGCCGCAAGCCCTTCGTCTTGACCGCCATCATCCTGTTCACCGTCGCCTCCATGCTGTGCGGCCTGGCTCAGAACATGCTGGAGCTGGTGCTAGCGCGCGCGCTGCAAGGCGTGGGCGGCGGCATGCTGGTGGCCACCACCTTCGCCTGCGTGCCGGACATGTTTCCCGAAACCGCGCAGCGCTTGCGCTGGCAGGTGATGCTGACCGCCGCTTTCGGCCTGGCCAACGCGGTGGGCCCGACCCTGGGCGGTTTTCTCACCGAATATCTGGGATGGCGCTGGGTCTTCTTCGTCAACCTGCCGGTGGGCCTGGCCAGTCTGTGGTTTGTCTGGCGCTATTTGCCGGCGATGCGCCGGGCCGGAACCGCGTCCAAGCTGGATTGGCAGGGCGGCTTGCTGATCGCGACGCTGCTGGGCTCGATGCAATTGCTGGTGGAATGGCTGCCGCTGCATAAGCCGCTTTGGCTGATGGCCAGCCTGGGGCTGAGCAGCCTTGCCGCCTTGGCCGGCCTGTTGTGGTGGGAGCGGCGTTGTTCCAATCCGCTGCTGCCGCTGGACATGTTGAGCCACCGCAGCCTGGCGCCCTTGTTCGGCCTGTCTTTGCTGTTGGGCGGTGGCATGTTTGCGGTGATGTATTACGCGCCGTTGATGTTTCAGGGCGGTTTTGGCTTGTCCCCGAACCAGGCTGGCCTGCTGGTGACGCCGCTGGTGGTGTGCATCACTCTGGGCAGCATCCTGAACGGCCGCATCGTCACCCGGGTGCGCCGCCCCACCCTGTTGCTGGGCTTGGGCTTGCTGCTGTTCGCCTTCACCGCCGGCGCGCTGGGCTGGGTGAACGCCGCCACCGGACACGGGGTGGTGGCCATGCTGATGGCGGTGGGCGGCTTGGGTTTGGGCCTGCTGCTGCCTAATCTGACCATCTTCGTTCAACAGAGCGCGCCGCGAGAACAGCTTGGCGTGGCCACCGCCATGATCCAGTCCACGCGGATGATAGGCGGCATGCTGGGCACCGCGCTGGTGGGTGTGTTCGTCACCCACCGTTACGTCGCCGGCGTCAACGTCTTGTCGACCGAACCGCAATGGCTTGCCTGGCTGCGCGATCCGCAAATCCTGCTCAGCCCGGAAACCGCCGCTCGCTTCGAACAGCTGACAACGGCGGCTCGTATCAATGGCGGCGCCTTGCTCGGCGCTTCCCGGCTGGCGCTGGTGGACGCCATCCACCTTAGCCAGTGGCTGGTGGCTGCGCTGGTTGTGCTTGGCTTATTGCTTGTGCGTCGAGTCCCGCATGTAGAATTGCGCGATGTCAAAACCAAGACGGCGGTAATCCATGACTGAACGCGCCCCCAATCTGCTGCAGCAAATCGGCCGCACAGGCCGCGCCATGTACGCGGCGTTTGAGCAACAGGTGGGCTACCCCTTGCCGCGCTGGCGCATCCTCGCCGCGCTGACCGATCTGGAGCAGGCGACGCAGAAACAGCTGGCTACCCGGCTGATGATGGATCCGGGCGCGCTGACGCGGCAACTGAAGGGGATGGAGGAGGAAGAGTTGGTGCGGCGCATCACCGACCCGGCCGACAACCGCCAGACCTTGGTGACGTTGGCGCCGGCGGGTCAGGCGCTGATAGAGGCGGTGCAACCCAAGCGCGAGGCTTTTTTCCAGCATGCGCTGGCCGACATACCCGCCAGCCAGATGGAAACCACGTTGGAAGTGCTGCACCGGCTGGAACAGCGTTTCCGCGGCCAGGATTAGAGCCGGCGCCGCCGGCCGACGGCTTTTATTCCTGCGGCTGCCACTGATAGGTTTTCAACACCGCCTTGATGCGGCCGCTTTTCTGCAGGCGGTCTATGGCCTGATTCAGCTGCGGCACCTTGATATCGGAATGCGGCGCCACCGCGCACATGGTGGGCATGAAGGTCACCACTAGCGAGTGCAGCTTGAATTGCGCCGCATCCTGCGGCCAGGCGCGCGCCCAGGCGGCGAACTCCAGTTCAGACACGATGGCGACGTCGCTCAGCCGTTTTTGCACCGATTTGATCAGCAACTCTATCCGCGCCTCCTCGTTGTGCAAGGCTGGGCTGCTGCGCCAGAAGCGTTCCAGCGTGGGATAGTTGTAACCACGGATGGTGACGATGCGCTTGCCGGCGAGGTCGCCCACCTGGCGCAACTCCGTCGGCTGCTTCAGCGTCAACGGCCGTTCCAATTGCGGGTAGATTTCATGGGTCCAGCCCAGACGCGCCGCGTTGCCGAACCAGTCCGGATTGGCGTTGCAGATAATGTCCACCCGGCCCGATTCGATAGAGGACTCCACCCGCTTGCGGGCGATCAGGGTGAACTCCGGCCGCAGGCCCAATTCCGCCGCCAGCATCTCGCCGAGGTCCTTGGACAAGCCGCCGCGCAGATGCTCGCCGTCCGGCGACAGCATCACGACCGGCGCCGCGTCGGTATCCGCCACGCCTATCCGCAAACTACCCGCCGCCCACGCCTCCCCGCACCCTGCCGCCGCCAGCCCCGCGAGCAGCCACAGCTTATTCGTAATGGCCATATGGATGTTCTCTCTTTATTCTTAAGCAAGCGACCGGACAGTTGATTGCGAGTGTTAAGATGACCTTTTGAGTCCGTTGCGCTTGTTATCGTTGTAGACAAAAAAAGTTCAGCCGCCATGACAAAAACATTCTCGCATCCCCTCCGGCAACACCTCTCCCAACGCATTCTGATTCTGGATGGCGGCATGGGCACCATGATCCAACGCCATCAGTTGGAGGAAGCCGATTATCGGGGCGAGCGCTTTGCCGACTGGCCTTGCGACGTCAAGGGCAACAATGACTTGCTGGCGCTGACGCGCCCGGATGTGATCGGCGGCATTCACCAGGCGTATCTGGACGCCGGCGCCGACATCATCGAAACCAACACCTTCAACGCCACCTCCATCGCCATGGCGGACTACGCCATGGAAAGCCTGGTCTGGGAAATCAATCATGCCGCGGCCAAGCTGGTCAAGGAACTGTGCGAAAAGGCCAGTGCCGCCAATCCGGCCAAGCCGCGCTACTGCGCCGGCGTGCTCGGTCCCACCAACCGTACCTGTAGCATCAGCCCGGACGTCAACGACCCGGGCTACCGCAACGTCAGCTTCGACGAACTGGTGACGTCCTACACCGAGGCGATAGACGGCCTGGTGCGGGGCGGCGCGGACCTGCTGTTGGTGGAAACCATTTTCGACACCCTGAACGCCAAGGCGGCGGTGTTCGCCATCCACCAATACTTCGACGAGCGCCCGGACACGCCGCGTTTGCCCATCATGATTTCGGGCACCATCACAGATCAATCCGGCCGCACCCTGACCGGGCAGACCACCGAGGCCTTTTACAACTCGCTGTCCCACGCCGACGCGGTCAGCTACGGCCTCAACTGCGCGCTGGGCCCCGACCTGCTGCGGCCCTATGTCGAGGAAATGGCGCGGGTGTCCGCCGGCTATGTATCGGTGCACGCCAACGCCGGCCTGCCCAACGCCTTCGGCGGCTACGATCTGGAGCCGGATGCGATGGGCGAGTTTGTCCGCGAATGGGCGGAGTCCGGCCTGATCAACATCGTAGGCGGCTGTTGCGGCACCACGCCGGAACACATCGCCGCCATCGCCCGCGCGGTGGACGGTGTCGCGCCGCGGCCGTTGCCGCAGATCGAAGCCAAGTGCCGCTTGTCCGGCCTGGAGCCGTTCAACATCGGCGACGGGGATTTGTTCGTCAACGTAGGCGAGCGCACCAACGTCACCGGCAGCCGGGCCTTCGCCAAGCTGATTCTGAACGGCGACTACGCCACCGCGCTGGACGTGGCGCGGCAGCAAGTGGAGAACGGCGCTCAGGTGATCGACATCAATATGGACGAGGGCATGTTGGACGCCCACGCCGCCATGGTGCGCTTCCTCAACCTGATCGCCTCCGAGCCGGACATCGCCCGCGTGCCCATCATGATCGACAGCTCCAAATGGGACGTGATCGAGGCAGGCCTCAAGTGCATACAGGGCAAGGGCATCGTCAACTCGATCTCGATGAAGGAAGGCAAGGACAAATTCGTCGAGCAGGCGCGGCTGATTCGCCGCTACGGCGCCGCGGTGATCGTGATGGCTTTCGATGAAGCCGGCCAGGCCGACACCTATGCCCGCAAGATAGAAATCTGCGAGAACAGTTACCGCATTCTGGTGGACGAAGTGGGGTTCCCGCCGGAAGACATTATCTTCGATCCCAATATCTTCGCCGTGGCCACCGGCATCGAGGAACACGCGCGTTACGGCCTGGACTTCATCGAAGCCACCGGCTGGATCAAGCAGCAGCTGCCGCACGCCAAGATTTCCGGCGGCGTGTCCAACGTCTCCTTCTCCTTCCGCGGCAACAACAAGGTGCGGGAGGCCATCCACGCCGTCTTCCTCTACCACGCCATCCAGCGCGGCATGACCATGGGCATCGTCAATGCCGGCGCGCTGGAAGTCTACGACGAGGTAGACCCGGAACTGCGCGAACGCATTGAAGACGTGGTGCTGATGCGCGTGCCCAAGGACGGCGGCGACGCCACTGAACACCTGATCGCGCTGGCGGAAAAATACAAAGGGGAAGCCGCCGGCGAGAAAAAGGGCGAAGACTTGGCCTGGCGCGCGCTGCCGGTGGAAAAGCGGCTGGAGCACGCGCTGGTCAAGGGCATTACCACCTTCATCGTCGAAGACACCGAGGAAGTGCGGCAGAAATCCGCACGTCCCATCCACGTGATTGAAGGTCCGCTGATGGACGGCATGAACGTGGTGGGCGATCTGTTTGGCGCCGGCAAGATGTTCCTGCCGCAGGTGGTCAAATCCGCGCGGGTGATGAAGGCCGCCGTCGCTCATCTCGAGCCCTTCATCGAGGAGGAAAAAATCCGGCTTGGCCTGGCCGACGCGCCGGCCAAGGGCGTGATCATCATGGCCACGGTCAAGGGCGACGTCCACGATATCGGCAAGAACATCGTCGGCGTGGTGCTGCGCTGCAATAACTATCAGGTGATCGATCTGGGCGTGATGGTGCCCTGCCAGAAAATCCTGGACGCCGCCATTGAGCACAAGGCCGACATCATCGGCCTGTCCGGCCTGATCACGCCCAGCCTGGAAGAAATGAGCCATGTGGCCAAGGAAATGCAGCGCCAGGGCTTCACCATCCCGTTGTTGATAGGCGGCGCGACGACATCCAAGGTCCACACCGCCGTCAAGATCGCTCCGCACTACCAACATCCGGTGATCTACGTGCCGGACGCCAGCCGCGCCGTCGGCGTCTGCTCCAACCTGTTGTCCGATACGCTGCGCGACGCCTTCGTCTTGGAAAACCAGGCCGAGCAAGACCGCGCCCGCGAAGGCCACGCCAACAAGGCGAGCCGCAAGGTGGTCAGCCTGGAGCGCGCGCGCGCCAATAAGGAAGCGATAGACTGGACGGCCTACCAGCCGCCCAAGCCGAAATGGCTGGGCGTGCGCCGCTTCGAGCTCTACCCCTTGGCCGAGATTGCCGCTTATATCGACTGGACTCCGTTCTTCCAGAGCTGGGAGCTGGCCGGCCGCTTTCCGCGCATTCTGAACGACGAGATTGTCGGCGAATCCGCGCGCGCCTTGTACGAGGACGCGCAAGCGATGCTCAAGCAGATCATCGCCGAGAACTGGCTGGGGGCTAACGCGGTGATCGGTCTGTTCCCGGCCGCCAGCGTCAATCACGACGACATCGAAATCCGCGATCCGGACAACCGCGCCAGCCTGATGAGCTGGGTGGGGCTGCGTCAGCAACTGCCCAAGATGGACGGCAAGGCCAACTGGGCGCTGGCCGACTACATCGCGCCGCGGGACAGCGGCGTGCAGGATTACATCGGCGCTTTCGCCGTTACCGCCGGCATTGGCATCGAGCCGCACGTCAAACGCTTCGAAGACGCCGGCGACGATTATTCCTCCATCCTGCTCAAGGCGCTGGCGGACCGGCTGGCCGAAGCCTTCGCGGAACTGATGCACGCCCGGGTGCGCCGGGAATTCTGGGGCTATGCGGTCGCCGAGCAACTGGACAACGAAGCGCTGATCGACGAAAAGTACCAGGGCATCCGCCCCGCGCCCGGCTACCCCGCTTGTCCGGACCACACCGTCAAGACCGCGCTGTTCGAACTCTTGGACGCGCCGGCCATCGGCATGACGCTGACCGAAGGCTACGCGATGCTGCCCACCGCCGCCGTGTCCGGTTTTTATCTCAGTCACCCTGCCGCGCGCTACTTTGGCGTGGGCAAGATAGAGCGCGACCAAGTGGCCAGCTACGCCGAACGCCGCGGCGTCAGCGTGGAACAGGCCGAGCGCGACCTTGCCCCCAATCTGGGCTATGACGCCTGAGGCGGGCAAGCCATGGCCCAGGCTGCTGCTGGGCGGCCTGCTCTTCGGCGGCGCCGCCTGGCTGTTGCTCAGTTTCCGCGACCGCTACGTGGTGCTGTTGCTGGCCGGCGCGCTGTTGGCCTGGCAAGGATTACCGGCCGGGCTCAAAGCCCGCGCGCTGCTGTTGACCGCGGCGGGTTGTCTGTTGGACTTCACCATTGCCGGCTTGGGACTCTACCGCTTTGTCGGCGTTGGCGTCCTGCCCTTGTGGAGGGTTGTCTTGTGGCTGAGCTTCAGCTGTTGGTGGCTGAGGCTGTTGGCTGTCTGGCGGCCGTCGCCGCGTCTGCTGGCGCTCATCGGCGAGCTGGCGGGACCTCTGGTCTGCTGGGGAGGGCTGCAACTGCGCGCACTGCAAGCCGGCGCGCCGCCGTGGCTGGCGCTGCTGATCCTGGCCCCGTTATGGGCGGCATTGTTGGCGTGGACCTCGCGTTTGCTGCCGGGGGAGGACAGTCGGCTGGGCCAAGCGCGTGACTGTGGATAAGAACGTCATTCTCGGCATCCTGTGGATAAATGGGTAGCCCGCCGTATTCATGCGCTGAATATTGCTTGGCGCCGGCCAGAATCGTAAAAAACCGCATTGTTAACGATGCGTTTTTTATTTACTCCACAAAAATAATAAATCATTCGAGATTAATTAAATGAGGACTATTAAATTTAACGGTTAATCGGTGAAAATTAACAAAGCAGCTATTTAAGCGCCGCTTAAAAAACATCAGAGCCCGCCACAGGCTATTTTGCGGTATACAGGGTAATTGGTTTTAATAAAAACCTATGACTTTGTTGTTTTTGTGGCGACGAAGCATGGAAAATTCACACATAAAAATCGTTTTGCAAATCACATAATCATTGCAACCGACCGGGAAAGCTTGCGATGGGGAATGGGCAGATTCCAGCTTGAATTAAGCGAGCCGGCCCGGCCGGTCTTTTTGGATGATGAAAACCGCAATAACGATTTTGAAAAGGATATTCCGTGAAGAAAATTATCTTTGCCGCAGGCCTGCTGGCCAGTGCGCAATTGGTCGCCGCCGCGCCTTTCTCTCCAGCCGAAACCCACTACGTCAAGCTCGATTTTCGCGGCTCGTCCGGCGGCAATATCTGCGGCGGCTCGCTGGTGGGGTCGGATCTGGTGCTGACCGCCTCGCATTGCATCCTGGACAACTGGAATGGTGTGACCGCTTATTACGGCCGCCACTTCGCCCAGCGCGTGGAAACCACGCGCAACAATGCCAAGCCCAATTGGATCAAGTTCGACCATAACGGCGTGGCGGTGGATCTGGCCTTACTTAAACTGTCCCGCCCCATCGCCGGCCTAGACGGAGCCAGGGCAGTGCCGGTAGTGGCGCAAGAGGACTGCAACGGCGGGATAGGCGCAATGCAGGCCAATCTACGCATGGCGGAGACCGGCGGCCAGCTGGCGACCAGTCTGATGGATGTCCGCGTCGCCAATATCCAGCAGTTGGGGCCGTCGCCCTTGGCCAACGGCCTGTCCTTGCTTGCCAACGGCAGGGTGGGCCGCGGCGGGGACTCTGGCAGCCCGCTGCTGTCGCCCAAGGGGGTGCAGGTGGGTGTATACAACGGCAATGCCGGCAACGTCTCCGCCTTCGCCGCATTGTGCAAATACGCGGGCAGCATCAAGGCCTGGTCCGAAGTATTAAGTCCGTCCGGCAGCCAAGTCCCG
This sequence comes from Chromobacterium sp. Rain0013, assembly GCF_015291765.1. Taxonomy (NCBI): domain Bacteria; kingdom Pseudomonadati; phylum Pseudomonadota; class Betaproteobacteria; order Neisseriales; family Chromobacteriaceae; genus Chromobacterium; species Chromobacterium sp. Rain0013. Next base: position 649,289 of record NZ_CP031514.1, on the reverse strand, counting down.
CCGCCAGGGGACTGGGTATGGCCGGACGCCGCATTGCGCTGAAACGAAGCGCAAATACAAAAGCAGCCCAAGGGCTGCTTTTTTAGTTTCAGTCATTGCGCTCCGGCTCTTTGTGTCTGTGCTTAGTTCCGCAAGCCAGAACGAAAACGGCCGAGAAAGCAAAATATAAATATGCTAAATGGGCATTGTGAAGCCGTTTTCAACGTCGTATCGCCGTAGCGCAGCAGGCATTGAACTGCTTGGAGGGGTCTGCTGTTGCTGCCAGCGCGTTCCGACGCTGCGCATCGTCTAGATCGCGCGATGTTTGCCTAACATATCGTATGCCAAAAGCTTGATCGCGACCTTCGCTTGCTTGTTTCGGACATTTTCCTTGTGTGGACGAATCTACAAACGCATAATCAATCGTCCTAAAAATGATATTTTGTTGTCAGAATGATCCGGTATTCTCAGTTTTCACTTGTTGTGGCGGCCAGCCTGACGCTAGCCGCCTGCTCGGGCGGTCCAGCCGCCCAGCCGGTCCGCACCGGCGTGTTTGTCGATAGCCCGGTAGCGGGTCTGGATTACGACAGCGGCAGCCATGCCGGCAAAACCACCGCCAACGGCGAATTCCACTACCTGGACGGCGCAACCGTTGTCTTCCGCATCGGTCAGCTGGAACTGGGCCGCAGCCTGGGCGCGCCCCAGCTTACTCCACTGCAATTGACCGGCAGCCAGAACCCGGCGGACCCCAAAGTGCTGCGTCAGGTACAGCTGCTGCTGACGCTGGATCAGGACGGCAATCCCGACAATGGCATTCAGATTGAGACGGAAATCGCCGCCCGCTTTAACCGTAGCCAAAGCCTGGAACAGGCTGGCGATCTGCAAACCCTGCTTGATCAGACCGGCATTGCTCGTCGCCTGGTCAGTGCCGATCGCGCTGCCCAGCATTTCCAGCTCAGCCTGGCCTCCTTGCGTGCGCAGCCGCCCTCCCCGCGCTTCACGCCCTTGGCCGAAGCCGACGGTGCGCCGTTGGATGGGGCCAGGCAACGCGCCGGCTGCGTGCAGGACAAGCGGACCGGCCTGATTTGGGAAGTGAAAGCCGAGCGAGGCTTGCGTAGCCAGTTTCATAGCTACTACGCCAGCTCTAGCGGAAATGCGGCGCAGCCGGCCAAATGCGAATCCGACCAAGGGGATTGCCTGGTCGCCACCTATGTCCAGTCTGTCAGGCAGCAGAGGCTTTGCGGATTCGACGATGAGACGGCGGGCGGGGATCGTGGCTGGAGGCTTCCAACAGAACGGGAGTTGAAAACGCTCCTGGATTGGAGCCAGCGGGACAAAGCGCTTGGCCTGCCGGCATTGGACCGCTACGCGTTTCCGGATGCGGCGGCCACTTTCTATTGGACCGGCACCAGCCATTCGGAAGAAAGCACCGTGGTGGTTGCCTTTGATGATACTCACCGCAGCTTGGCCAGCATCAGCCTGGGCCAGGGCCAGGCTGCGCGGGTGCGTCTGGTGCGAGGTCCCAAGCTGGCCGACGAACCGTCGCCGCACGGCATGGACAAACCCTTGTCGGCTTATGCCTCGGTTCGCTCCGAGGGGCCATCCATCCTCCATGCCTCGGGCCGTCCGCTCTGATTATCGGCGGCTCGCCACACCTTGTTGCCGCGCCTAGAAAGGCGCGGCTCTCAACTCCCATCTAGAACCCCAAGCCCAGCCCTATGTCACCGCGGGCGGGCAAGGCGCGACCCTGCCTTGTCTATTCCCGACATGCTTCTTGTACGAACAACTCTACAAACGCATAATCCCCGTCTTCAAATAAAAATGATTATTAATTACAAAAATGCACTCGCGCCTTGTTCTTCCCTTCATCCTGGCAGGCAGCCTGGCCGTGTCCGCCTGCTCCGGCGGCCCTGCCGCCCAGCCGGTCCGGACCGGCATTTTCGTCGACAGCCCGGTAGCGGGCCTGGACTACGACAGCGGCAGCCATGCCGGCAAAACCACCGCCAGCGGCGAATTCCACTACCTGGACGGCGAAATCGTCGTCTTCCGCATCGGTCAGCTGGAACTGGGCCGTGGCCTGGGTGCGGCCCAGCTTACCCCGCTGCAACTGGTTGGCAGCCAGAACCCGGCGGATCCCAAAGTGCTGCGTCAGGTACAGCTGCTGCTGACGCTGGACGAAGACGACAACCCCAACAACGGCATCCAGATCAGCGCTGACACTGCAGGCCGCTTCCGTCGCAGCATGCGCTTGGAACAGGCCGGCGATTTGCAAACCTTGCTGGATGCCGCCGGCATTGCCCGCAGCGTAGTGGCCGCCGACTACGCGGCCAGCCACTTTCGCCTGAGCCTGGCCGCGCTGCGCGAACAGCCGCCCGGTCCGCGCTTTACCCCGCTGGCCGAAACCGACGGCGCGCCCCTGAGCGACGCGGGCGAACGCGCCGGCTGCGTGAAAGACAAGCAGACCGGCTTGATCTGGGAAGTGAAGTCCGTGCAGGGCCTGCGCAGCCAGTTCCACAGCTATTACGCCAGCGCCAGCCGCAAGCCGGAACGCCCGGCCCAATGCGAGCCCGGCCAGGAAGACTGCCTGGCCGTTACCTACACCGAAGCCGTGAACAAGCAAAAACTCTGCGGCTTCGAAGACAGCGAAGACGACATCGCCGCGGAGCGCGGCTGGCGGCTGCCCACCGAGCGAGAACTGAAAACCCTGTTGGACTGGAGCCAGTACGACCGTTCGCGCGGCCTGCCAGCCATGGACCGCCATGCCTTCCCGGACGCCGAAGCCGCCTTTTACTGGACCGCCACCAGCCGCCGCGGCGAAGGCGCAGTGGCGGTGGCTTTTGACGATACCCACCGCACCCTGTCCAGCGTCAGTCTCAGCCTGGGCCAGCCGGCGCGGCTGCGTCTGGTGCGCGGCCCCAAGCTGGCGGACGATCCCAACCCGGAAGACAATCCACCGCCGCAGCCGGCCTACATCCCGGTGAGCGCCGACGGCCAACTGGCCGCGCCGGCCCAGGCTGCCTGCGTTGACGACAACCTGCACCCGGACAGCTGGCGCGACATCATCCTGTGGCAAGCCCGGCCGCGGCCGGCCAGCGCGGCCAGCCTCAATCCGGCGCTAGCCGCGCTGCAACAGCAACGGTTGTGCCAACAGGACAATTGGCGGCTGCCCAGCGTGATCGAGGCCATCCGCTGGCTGCAATTGCAACAGGATCAGGACTACCCCGCCGCCAACGCTGCCGCCCGAGTATGGGCGCGCGACGCGAGCGGCGAGCTCTACGGCCTGGACCGAAACGGCGGAAAACAGAGCGCGGCCCATCTCGCCGGCCAGGCCGAGCAACCGCTGCTGGTCGCCCTCTCCATCCGGCCGGCCAAACCGCCGCTGCCGGATAGCGACGGCGAGGAGCCGGACGCCGCCCAGCTGGCGCAATGGCGGACCCGCTACAGCCAATACCAGCCCGGCGCGGACCGCCAAGCGGCCTGGCCCGCGCCCACATTGGATACAGCGGCGCAAGCCGGTTTCCGCGATCTGGGCCTGCTGCCGGCGGCGCCGTTTCCCGCCGACAACCCTTACAGCGCCGCCAAAGCGGCGCTGGGCGACAAACTGTTCCGCGACCCCCGGCTGTCCCGCAACAACCGCATCGCTTGCATCAGCTGCCACGCGCCGGAACACGGCTGGAGCGATCCGCGCTCGGTGTCCCAGGGCCACATTGGCCAATTGGGCGGCCGCAACGCCATGACCCTGCTCAATACCGCCTACGTCGGCGCGCTATTCTGGGACGGCCGCGCCGCCAGCCTGGAAGAGCAAGCCAAGGGCCCGGTGGCCAATCCACTGGAAATGCACCAGCCGCTGGGCCAGGCCGTGGCCAAGATCGCCGCCGCGCCGGAATATGCGTCGTTGTTCACCGCCGCCTACGGCGACAGCCGCGTGGACCTGGACCGCATGGCCAAGGCCATCGCCACCTTCGAGCGCACCCTGATCAGCCAGGACAGCGCCTTCGACCGCTTCCTCAAAGGCGAGCGCGCCGCGCTGAACGACCAAGCGCTGTGGGGCCTGCACCTGTTCCGCACCAAGGCGCGCTGCATCAACTGCCACAACAGCCCGCTGCTGTCCGACAACCAGTTCCACAACACCGGCCTCAACTACATCGGCCGCGACAAGGAAGACCTGGGCCGCGGCGGCGTCACCGGCCTGCGCGCCGACTTGGGCAAATTCCGCACCCCCACCCTGCGAGATCTGCTCTACACCGGCGACTACATGCACACCGGCGACATGCCGCTGGACGAGGACGGCGCCGGCGTGATCGAGTTCTACAACAACGGCGGCAATCTGGTGGAGGCGGTGGGCGTAGAAAAATACACGCTGCCCAAGCCCACGCCGCTGCTCAAGCCGCTGGGCCTCAGCGCCGCGGAAAAACAGGCGTTGCACGCCTTCCTGCAAGCCTTGTCCGGCCCGCCGCGGCTGCAGCCGGCCAGCGAGGCCGAGCTGTTCCGGCGCTGAGAACCTGTTTACGATCCGCCGCGCTGGATATACGGTGTTGAAACGCCATGGTCCGGCATCGCCGCCGGGCCGTGGTCACGCTTGAATCCACTGGCGCAAACACCGTTTACGGTTTATTTCAAAATATCGCGCCATGACATGCGCGTGTCTTGAAAATCTGAAACCAGTGAGCAACAAGGGGGAACGCGATGGCGTGGTCGTTGCAAAGGGCTTTCAATAATGCCGGGAACGGCGCCAACGCCGCCGGGGTGTGCGAGGCCGCGGTTTGCCTGTGGCTCAAACACATTCAAGACCGCGTGGGCAAATTCAATATGGGCAGCAGCGCCGGCGACTACCTGCCCACCACCGCACAGGCGGACGCGCTCTACCAGCAGTTCGACAACGGGGCCTACCTGTTCCGCTTCGCCTCCTATCTGGAACAGCAGGTCTACCCCTCGGTGGCCGCCCACAACCGGGTGGGCGACGCCAATCATGCGGAAACCTTCGGTCTCACCTTCTGCCACTACAGCAACAACGCCCACGGCGCCAGCGCCCAAGCCTGGCAAGACATCATCGAAAATCGGATGGTGCGCGGCGACGCCCTGTTTCTCAACCTGATGCGCAACGGCGGCGCTTCCGGCCACGCCGTCGGCGTCTACAAGGGCAGCGACTACATCTGGGTGTTCGATCCCAATCGCGGGCTCTACCGCGGCAATGTCAGCGCCGGCTGCTGCAGCGCGGCGGACTTGTTCCGCGCGGCGCAATACCTGGCCGGCCTGACCGGTGGCTACTGGGACCAGACCATGTACTACGGGCTGCATATGCGGGCGTGATTTGCGAAGTTACGATTTTTGAGAGTTTGAATCCGCTTCGCGGATGATGATTTAGGGCCGGTTCCGCCCGGGAAAAGGAAAGGGGAATTGGCGCGGCCAAATTCCCCTTTACCCCAAAGGCCGCCCTGCAAGCCTGGCCTACGGCTTCCCGCCGGTTCCCGTCAGGCCCGAGGCGCGGCTGAACTCTCTGCGTGCGAATCTCTGATTCGCTCAGTGGCGCGCTAACGTCGCGCTGCTCGAACAAGCAGCCGCTTAAAACGAGCGAAGCGAAGTTTCTGCGTAGCTAAAACCTCGGGCCTGCCACCCGTCGGCAGGCTTGAAGGGGGTTGGGGCGCGTCGAATACGTGGTTTTCTTCGAACCTGTTTACGATCTGCTGCGCTGCGGCGATACCGCGTTGAAAACCCCTTCGAAATGCTCATGTACCGCTTGTACATTCCGCTTTCTCAACGGTTTTCGCCTTGTCTCGCTCTTGCTCGCGAGATCGTAAACACGTTCTTAACGTCACATTCGCTTGTGCAAGTGTGAATCCAGTCGCCGCTCCCTTGACCCCTCTTGGAACAACGGCAACAATCCGCCTTGTGCCGCGCAATGGTGGCACCGGGAGTGCAAACCTGAATAGTAAGGAACACGTGTTGCTAACCGCGCGTGTGCCAACCATCGCGCAGCGTTGCGCGGCCACGATGGTGACGGCTGTACGCCAATCCCTTACGTTCTGGTTTGTTCCCATCACGATGGGTTCAGAGAACTACATGGGTAAATGAAATCAGATTCGCATTTTTCATTTTCATGTGGTCTTGGCGCTGAACTGCGCAAGTTCAGCGACAGGCTTTGCTCAGGAGCTTGTGTATGAATCCATTTTTCCCCCCGCGCCGCCGCTACAAAGGCGTATCAAGAGAAGCTGTCGAAACCCTGTTGCCCTTCGTCAGCTTCATCCCCGGCCGTACTTATCCCCATTACTGGCAAATCGAGCCCAGCTAAGATGCTTATCCACAGGCCTGCGCCGACGGCCGCGAATATGCCGCCCATCTGCTGCAATGGCTGAAGGACAATCCGTTGCTGGTCGGTTCCGGCCTGCTCGGCCGTATCGCCCGCGACATCGACTTCACCAACGCACAGCAACGCGGCGTTTGGGTCGCCTTCTTCAACCATCTGGAACGCGTGCTGGCACTGGGCTTGCGTCGGCTGGACGTGTTCGCCCATGTCGATGGCCAGCACGACTACCACTGGGCGGTGGAAGCGAGTTTTGAACTGGAGGGGAAGAAAAGATTTTGATTAACTTTTAAGACCAAAACCGCGGGGGCTCTGCGGTTTTGTCTATTAGAATATTTGCTTATTTTTTAAATAAGCTATTTGTTTTTCTTTTTAAGTTTGTAATTTCATTATTGTGTTTATAGTGGGCATGCAGAATTGGTGTTCCAATGTGTGCATTTGAGAGCAAGTCATTGATTTTGTTTTTTATAGATATGTTGTGCTCTTGGTTATTTTTCCAAACATAATTATAGTAGGCCCAAGCTGTTTGTAAAAGAATTAAGTGTCTTTCTTTCCCATGAGTACGGGCTTGGTTTAGATAGTTTTCTGCATTGTGGGGATCTCCTTTTCTTGCATATAACATACCTGCAGTGAAGTATATGTCAGCACTGGATTTGTGCATGGATATTGCTTTTTGTATTATAATTTCTGATTTGGGTAGATTTTTTGTTTTGATAAGTAAAAACCATGCAAATCTATCAAGTAAGTAAGGGTTGTTATGGTCTGCTAGTATGGCTTGGTCGTAAAGTTCTTCTGCTCGCTCGTAGTTACCCCGGTCTGCAGTCAGCTTAGCTTGTCGTGCAATAGGGTTCGTAAAAGCCTTTTCGACCCTGTCTCTAACTTCAGTTCTCTTGGCTGTTAGGTAATTATTATACGTATCTCTACATTTTCTAGAGATGGTATCAATAAACTGCTTTCTACTTTTATCTAAAGATCCATATCTGCTTTGTATAAATTTTTTGGCACCTTCATCAATAATGATCTCTACCTCACTCGAATAGTAGTGGGTTTCTCCATAGCGTGTTTCATCAAATGCGACTAACCAAGTTTCTTTTCTTACTTGGCATTCCGTTGAAATTATTCCCAGCAGTGTACTATCAATTACGCCTCCTAGCTGACACATGACAATAAAAACTTTTTGCATATCTTCCTGGATGCGTTGCCAGCTGTCAGAAAATAAAAATTGACCGAGGCTTTCAGTTTCTTGTCTAAGGATTTCTTCAACCCCCTTTTTAATAGAAAGACGGTTTACGGAAATATACTTTGCCAGAAATTCTATCAGTATGGGCTTTTTTTCTATTTTATTGACAGTGGCCAATAACTCCTGTTCCGTTGCTTCGTTGATTTCTATAGCTTGATATTGTTCGCCAAGATTTTTTATGAGCTGAATTGCCTCTGGCTCTTCAAGAGGTAAGATGTTGACTTGCTCTGACTCAAACTGTTCTCTTCTTCTGGATGTAACTATAAGGCGCCCAACAAGCCGGGATATACTTTTTAAATGCCGAGCAAGTTCTTCTTCTTGTATTTTATCTTGCACAAGGTTCTCAGCATTATCTATTACGACGAGTACTTTATCCTTTAATCCAAGTTCTGAAATAATTGTTCCTGTTCGTTGAATACATGTTTTTGCTGATTCAGTTAGCCAACGATAATCCATTTTGAATAAACTTAGTGAGTCAACAAGCTGCCTCATGGCTTCTGCTATGTTGGCCTCAACATTAGGAATCTCTTCTAGCCCATTAACTCCCCAGCGGGTTTTTTTAGATGAGAAGAAGAAAATATACTCAGGCTTCCAATGGACTTCTCGATGTGCACTTAGAATTTGATTAACAAATTCAAGACATAGAGTTGTTTTGCCAATACCACCTTCTCCATATATTAGGCATGCTCTAGAGTATTCGTCATCCCACCACTCAGCAAGTCTGTTGATTTCCTCTTCTCGTCCAACAAAATAGTTCGTTTGTGGGTTTGGAAAGACAAATGTTATGTTCCAGTCTTCAATTTTTCTTGAACTTAAGCAATCTCTTTTTTCAGCAAGAATATCTTCTATTATGTTGTCTTGGGGAAGGAAAAAATTTTCTTCGAGTGAGGAGTTGTAATCTATTTCTTGAGCCCTTAGTTTCCAGCCACTAGCTTTTTGAGCTATTTCACGTATGCAATAGATGTTGTTTTTGGGGAGTGGTAGTATAAATGGTTCTGATTTTATGCACAGTTGAGTTTCGCTTGGCTTTGGAAGAAGATGAGAAAATATTTCAATTATTTCATTGCATAGATCAAGAATGGCACTATATTTTCTTGCCGTTTCTTTGTCGAATGCCCCATGACCGACACGATTGTTTCTATCCGTAACCACCTGATAGCATTTTTTTGATATCTCGTTTTGAAACCATTTTTTTGATTCGTGGTGTAAATTACCTTCCCATAAGATGGGTAACAAACTATCGATGGCAGAAATTAATGTTCCATCAGATGGTTTTAAAATGTTTGCAAGAATTTCTGCTAAATTACTTTTTTCATAAAACCCGTGCTTATATATGTGTTGAATTGAAGAGAATGCAATGTAAGTTAGAATGGAGCGAAATATGGATAAGGAGAAATTGTATTTTGAGCCTTCGTCTATTATTTCAAATTTGGCGATGGTTATTTTTTCTTCAAAAATGCTGTACATTTTTCTAAGTCTTTCAGTAATAGTTAAGCTATACCCACGCTCCCATGCGTCACAAACCCCGGCCGTTGAATCAGGCGCTGATAATAGGCGTGCGCATGCGGCAGTTCCGGCTTGTCGAAAGGCGTCAGCTGCCAGCGGTGGATGGACAGGCCGAGTACGATGTCGGCCAGGGTGAAATCGTCGCCGCATATGTAGGGCGTATCCTGCGTGGCCAGTTGGCGGTCCAGAATCGCCATATAGTGGCCCCACTGTTGAATGCTGGCCTGGATCAGCGCCGGGTCCTGGTGTTCCGGACTGCGGCGGCTGAGGCCGTGGAAGGCGTAGCCCCAGGAGCCGTTCAGTTCGGTGGCCTGCCAGTCCATCCATTTTTCCACCTGGGCGCGGCTGCGCGGATCGGTGGGCAGCAAGTGGCTAGCCCGGCGCGAGCCGGCCAGGTAGCGGCAGATGGTGTTGGATTCCCACAGCACCAGGCCGTCGTCCACCACCGCCGGAATCAGCGCATTGGGGTTGAGCGCCAGGAATTCCGGGCTGCTGGCGGACTGAAAGCCGCGGCCCCAGTCTTCGCGTTGGTAGTCGATGCCGATTTCATGACAGGTCCACAGCACTTTGCGGACGTTGATGGAACTGGTGCGGCCCAGGATGCGCAGCATGGAAATCTCCGGCGATGATGTTGGGATGAACCGGAGCAGTGTAGTCTCGCCGGGGGCGGGCATGCCATTGAAATGGATAGTTGTGGCGGGGATGCGCCAGCTTGGCCAGCCGCCGCCGGGTCGGGCTTGGCAAGCGCAAGGCCCTTGTCATATCATGGCTGTCGATTTGGGCCGATAGCTCAGCTGGGAGAGCGCTGCGTTCGCAATGCAGAGGTCGGGAGTTCGATCCTCCTTCGGTCCACCATCTTCCCCTCCCTTATTTCCCCATGTGACCGTAAGCCTGTCTTGGCCAAACTGCCGGCTTATCCTCCGCTTTCATCTTGCTCGCCGTATCCGTTCCGCCGTCGTCACGCTTTGAACCGCCCCAGTTGCGCTAAAGGCTCTTGAGCGGGAGTTATTTATCGGCCCATCGCCTCGCCCGCTCTGCGGGCGTCTTGTTGTTGAGCGACTGGATCAGGTGGTCGATGAAGGAGGCGATCCGCGACGATACCGCGGTGTTGCGGTAATAGACGGCCTGGACCGGCTGGCGCATGTCCAGGGTGTCCGGTATGAGGATTTGGACCAGACGGCCGGATTCGCGGTCTTGCTCGGTCATGAAATCCGACAGGCAGACGATGCCGGCGCCGTTCAGCGCAAGCTGACGCAGCGTCTCTCCGCTAGAGGTCCGTACCGCCGGTTCAATCCGGTAGGTCTCGCCGTCGGCGCCGAGCAGCGGCCAGTTGTTCAGCGTCTCGGGCTGATTGAAGCCCAGCAGCGCGTGCCGGCTCAGCGCTTGGACATCGTGCGGCTGACCGTGGGCTTCCAGATAAGCCGGGCTGGCGAGAATGCGCAGCCGGCTATGGCCGATCAGGCGGCTGTGCAGCGTCGAGTCCTTCAGCCGGCCGATGCGGATCGCCACGTCGGTGCGGCGTTCCAGCAGGTCGATGATGCCTTCATTGCTGTTCAATTCCAGCTCCACTTGCGGGTAGCGCTCGCGGTAGGCGCGCACCAGCGGCACGATCACGTGCAGCATGAAGGGGGTGGCGGCATCGACCCGCAGCCGCCCGGACGGCTGTTCGCGCCGCGCCAACATTTGCTCCTCGGCGTTGTCCACCGATTCGATGATGGCGCGGGCGTTGTGCAGGAAGGCGCGGCCTTCCTCGGTCAGCTCCAGGCGGCGCGTGGTCCGGCGCAGCAGCGTGGTATTCAGCTTATCTTCCAGCCGGGCCAGCGAGCGGCTGGTGGCCGAGACGGTGAGCTCCAGTTGCTGGGCCGCGGCGGTGATGGAACCGGTGTCGACCACGGCGACGAAGGCCTGAAGTTCGTCTAGCGTGACTTTCATTGTTGAATTTAATTCAAGATAATTTCGTTTATAAGCTGGTTTTTGCGCAAAAGTAAAGCGGGCACACTGCATCCATTCCTTAAGGACCATGGATTCAAACATGCCACTTGCTCTACTCGCGCTGACCATTAGCGCCTTCGCTATCGGGACGACCGAATTCGTCATTGTCGGGCTGATCCCAACCATCGCGTCCGACCTTCAGGTGAGCCTGCCCTCCGCCGGCTTGCTGGTCAGTCTCTACGCGCTCAGCGTCGCCATCGGCGCGCCGTTGTTGACCGCGCTGACCGGCCGCGTCCCGCGCAAGACGCTGTTGGCCGCGCTGATGGCGTTGTTTACCGTTGGCAATCTGGTCGCCTGGCGTTCGCCCGGCTATGAGTCGCTGATCGTCGCGCGCATTCTCACCGGCCTCGCCCACGGCGTGTTCTTCTCGGTCGGCTCCGTCATCGCCACCACGCTGGTGCCCAAGGACAAGGCCGCCAGCGCGATTGCAACCATGTTCAGCGGCATGACCGTGGCCTTTGTCGCCGGCATCCCGCTCGGCACCTTCATCGGCCAACACTTTGGCTGGCGGGCTACTTTCCTGGTCGTCGCGCTGTTTGGCCTCGTCGCCTTGGTTGGCTCCCTGATCTTCATGCCGCGCTGTATCGCGCAGACGGAGCCGGCGCCGCTGGCGCGGCAGTTGCGCGTGCTGACCCAGCCGCGGCTGCTGTTGGTCTACGCAATGACGGCGGTGGGCTACGGCGGCTCGCTGATCGCCTTCACCTATATGGCGCCGCTGCTGGAGCAGATTGCCGGCTTCACCCCGGCTCAGATCAGCTTGGTGTTGGTTGGCTACGGCGTATCGGTCGCCTTCGGCAATGTCTGGGGCGGCAAGCTGGCGGACCGCGCCGGTCCGGTCAAGGCGTTGAAGCGGATTTTCCTGCTGCTGGCGCTGGTGTTGCTGGCCTTGACCTTCACCGTTCACTTCGCCGGGTTGGCGGTGCTGACGATGCTGGCCTGGGGCGCCGTCGCCTTCGGCAATGTGCCCGGCCTGCAAGTCTACGTCGTCAAGCAGGCGCGGCATTTCGCGCCGGAAGCGGCGGACATCGCGTCGGGCTTCAATATCGCCGCCTTTAATCTCGGCGTTGCCGGCGGTTCCTCGCTGGGCGGGCTGATTGTGGAACGCATCGGCCTGGCTCATACGCCGTGGATTGCGGCGGCTGTGACGCTGGGCGCTTTCGCGTTGACCGCTTGGAGCGGCGCGCTGGACCAGCGCGACGGCCTGCCCGCGCGCACCGCCGAAGCCGCTGAACCGGCGTATTGAGCGTTGCCCGCCGCCCGCATGACGACACCTGCTCCGCTGCCGCTGTTTGCAGGCAAGCGCTTATTGCTGTTTTTCGCATGGGCGGGATGGGCACAACCCTGTTATCGACTTAGCCGCCCACTACTTTTTTTATGGAGAACGCATCATGAACACCATTCCCGCTTTTGGCCTCGGCACGTTCCGCCTGCAAGATCAGCTTGTCATCGACTCGGTTAGCAATGGCTTGGAGTTAGGCTACCGCGCCATAGACACCGCGCAGATTTACGGTAACGAGGCGGAAGTCGGCGCCGCGATCGCCGCTTCCGGCGTGCGCCGCGACGAGCTGTTTTTGACCACCAAGATCTGGGTCGACCACTACGCCAAGGACAAGCTGTTGCCCAGCCTGGAGGAGAGCCTGGCCAAACTGCGCACCGATTATGTCGATCTGACGCTGATCCACTGGCCGGCGCCGGGCAATGGCGTGTCGGTCGAGGAGTTCATGACCGCGCTGGCCGAGGCCAAGGCCAGGGGCCTGACCCGCCGTATCGGCGTGTCCAACTTCAATATCGAGCTGACCCGTCAGGCGATCGCCGCGGTGGGCAAGGAGGAGATTGCAACCAACCAGATCGAGCTGAGCCCCTATCTGCAAAGCCGCAAGCTGGTGGACTTCCTGCAGGGCCAAGGCATTCACGTCACGTCCTACATGACGCTCGCCTACGGCAAGGTGCTAGGCGATCCGGTGATCGCCGCCATTGCGCAGCGGCACCAGGCCACGCCGGCCCAGGTGGCGCTGGCTTGGGCGCTGCAGCTTGGCTATTCGGTGATTCCGTCGTCCACCAAGCGAGAGAACCTGGCCAGCAATCTGCTGGCGCAGCGCCTGCGCCTGAGCGAGGAGGACATGGCGCGGATCTCCGCGTTGGAGCGCAACGGCCGCCAGGTGGACCCCGCCGGCCTGGCGCCGCAGTGGGACTGAGCGCGCCGCGCCGCATTTGAATCAATGCCGCCGCGGCCGGCAGGCCGCGACGGAAACCGGAGATACCGCATGAACCATGATCCTTTGTTTCAAACACTGCGGCTTGGCGCGCTGACGCTGCCCAACCGCATCGTGATGCCGCCGATGACGCGTTCGCGCGCCAGCCAGCCAGGCGACGAGGCCAATGAACTGATGGCCGCGTATTACGCTCAGCGGGCCGGCGCCGGCTTGATCGTGGGCGAGGGCGCCCATATCGCGCCGCTGGCCAAGGGCTATGCGTGGACGCCGGGCATTCATACTCCGGCGCAAGTGGCCGGCTGGCGCAAGACGACCGAGGCGGTGCACGCGGCCGGCGGCCGCATTTTCGCTCAGCTCTGGCATGTTGGCCGGCTCAGCCACAGCAGCTTGCTTGGCGGCGAGCAGCCGGTGTCGTCGTCGGCGATCCAGGCCGTCGGGGTCCAGGTGTTCATCGCCGGCGAAGACGGCCGCACGCCGGGCTTCGTCCAGGCCTCGGCGCCGCGCGCCTTGAGCGTGGCCGAGATTGGCGAGGTGGTGGAGCAATATCGCGCCGCCGCCCGCAACGCGATGGCGGCGGGTTTTGACGGCGTGGAACTGCACGGCGCCAACGGCTATCTGGTGAATCAGTTCATCGATTCGAACGCCAATACCCGCACCGACGAATACGGCGGCTCGTTGCCTAAGCGCCTGCGTTTTCTCGGTGAAGTCGCTCAGGCCTTGATCGACGGCTGCGGCGACGCGTCGCGCGTGGGTATCCGGCTGGCGCCGTTGACCACGGCGAACGGTTGCGTAGACGACGATCCGGAAACCACCTACTTGGCCGCGGCCAAGCTGCTAGGCGAGTTGGGCGTCGGCTATCTGCATATCGCGGAAGCGGACTGGGACGACGCGCCGCTGATGCCGCTGGCTTTCAAGCAAAAGCTGCGCGCGGCTTTTCCCGGCGTGCTGATCTACGCGGGCAAGTACACCGCGGAGCGGGCGCGCGAGGCGATTGCCGCCGGCTGGGCCGATCTGATCGCCTTCGGCCGGCCCTTCGTCTCCAACCCGGATCTGCCTGAGCGTTTGCGCACCGGCGCGCCGTTGGCGACGCATGACCGCGCAACCTTGTTTGGCGGCGGCGCGCATGGGCTGACAGACTATCCGGTGCTGGCCGAGTCGTTGGCTTGAGCCAGCCGTCCGCGAGGACGGCGCTGAATGGCTGTTCCGTTCTCCTTGATCCGCTCCATGGCGCGGGCTCAGGGGTAGGTGATGATGAAGACGGCCTTGGCATTGGCGTGGCCGGCGGTGACATTGCCGGTGCGCACATAGTGGGCGAACAGCGGCATGCTGACCATTCCGTCCAGGGGCGAACCCATGTCGAAGCTGGGCGTGCCGGCATCGTTTTCCGGCCCAAACGCGATGATGTCGCTTTCCGCGCCGGCCAGACTCCGGCTCAGTTGCAGCCCCAGGCCTTGGGCGGCGGCGACGCCTCCTTCTGGGTTGGCGTTGATGCTGAGCAGCCGGCTGCGATTGCCAGGTTGGTTGGCGTCGCTGAATTGAATCTTGGGCCGGGCTTGCGCCGCGCATTTGCTGAGCTGCAGCGAGAATTGCTGGGGCGCTCGGGTGGATGGCTGGCCCAAGGCGGGGAAGTCCGCCGGGGTGTACTGTCCCATCGGGACGGTGATGTTGGCGGTCTGCAGTTCGCAGGTGTTGGCCACGGGCACGTTGATGTTCAACAGTTCGCCAAAAGAGGCCTGCTGGTAACAATCTCTTGTTACATTGCCGTGGCGGGTGGCGTCAATGTAGAAGGAGGCGCCGGCGCCGGGCACGTTCCCCACGGTGCCGCCCGGCGTGGGACCGGTCAAGATCAGTTCCTGGTACAGCTGCAAGGTTAGGGTGTCGAATGCGCCGCCACTCGTGGATTCGGCGAGTTTCGAGGTCAACACGCGCTCCATAGTGGGGTCGTACGGCAGAGAGGGCTCCCCGTTCTCTGCTCGGTAGCTCCAGCGCAAACCGATGCCGGCGATATTGGTGGGCATGGTTTCATGGAGCCCAAGCTGGCCGCCGTTGCCGTTGGTCCAGGCGCCGTGGATGCGAACGATGTCCGGTCCGACGGCCTGGCCTTGATATTCCCCGCGCACGGCAATGCCGCGCTTGGCCAGCACGGTGCCCGGCGGGGTGTCGGCGGTAATGGTGATGGCGCTGCCGCTCAAGCCGTTCCAGGGGCCGGGCGTGGTGTTGGCGAGAGTGCAGTTGCGCGCCGCCGCCGCGTGGGCTGTGACGCCATGGCTAAGCAAAAGGGCGGTCAGGCAGGCCGCGCATGCGCGCCGGATAAGCCGCGCTTGTGGAGTGGAGCGGATTGCGTGGGCCATTTTTCCTTCCTTGGGAACCGATGACGGTCCGCGCCGCTCCAGTGGAGGCGGCGCGAACCGGATTACAGCCTGGTCAGGCCGCCGGATAGACCGACGGCCGGGCGGGGCTTAGAAGTAGTAGTAAGACGAGATGGTGCCCTGGTTGACGCCGTACAGCGGCACCAGCAGCGCATTGCCCGTTACTTCATTGGCGCGCATCAGGCCGTAGTTCCAACCCACCAGGCCGCCATAGGTCTGGCGCCAGCCATTGACGAAGTTGACCTTGCTGCTGGCGGTGGAGTAGTCGACGGTGCCGCCGTCTTCGTTCATGCCCACCAGGCCGCCCAGGATGCTTTCCACGCCGCCGCTGACCGCGCCGCTGGCCACGGAGCTCTGGATTTCGCTCTGATTGAGCCCTACCAGGCCGCCGACGATGCTGCGGTATTCGCCGCGCACATTGCCGGTGGCTTGGGCGGTGGTGATGCGGCCGGCGTTTTCGCTGTTGCTGTTGACGCCCACCAGGCCGCCGACGCGGCTGGTGTTGCCGCCGGAAACGTCGCCGGAAGCATCCACGGATTCCAGGTTGCCGCCGTTGTAGCCCACCAGGCCGCCTACTTGGCTATTGGTCCAGCCGCTGACTTTGCCGCTGGCGCGCGCATAGCTGACGTTGCCGCTGTTGTTGCTGCCTATCAGGCCGCCCACGCGGCTGTTATGGCCGCCGGTCACCGCGCCGCGCGCTTCCGCTGTGCGGATGTTGCCGCCGTTGTTGGTGCCGATCAGGCCGCCCAGGCTGGCGCCGGAGGTGTCGTACACCGTGCCGGTGGCGCTGACGTCTTCCAGCTCTCCGCGTTGGTTAAGGCCCACCAGGCCGCCAATGGCGGAGCTGCCCACGCCGGTGATCTTGCCGCTGGCGCTGGATTTCACGATCTGGCCGCCTTCGTTGTGGCCCACCAGGCCGCCGATGCGGCTGTCGTAGGTGGCGTATACGCTGTTGCTGGCTTGGGAGTCGATAATCCGGCCGCCTTTGGCGTAGCCCACCAGGCCGCCGACATTGACGCCGGCGCGGGCGTCGATAGCCCCGGCGGCGCTGGAGCCGCTGATTGTGCCGCCGTTGTTGAGGCCCACCAGGCCGCCCACGCCGCCGCTGCCGATTTCATTGCGCGGCATGTAGTAGGCGTACACGCGGGCATCGGTGCGGGAGGCATGGATGACGCCGCGGTTTTCCCCCACCAGGCCGCCCAGCACTTGGGTGTAGCCGTTGCCGTAGACGTTGCCGGTATAGGCGGAGTTGAACACGTCGCCGGTATTGGCGCCGATCAGGCCACCGACGATGTTCATCGGGCTGCCGTAGGCGTTGACGGTGGCGTTGCTGGTGGCGTTGTGGACGGTGCCGGTGTTGCGGCCCACCAGGCTGCCGATTTCGACGCGGCCGGTGTAATTGGCGTAGCCGGTTACGGAGCTGTTGATCAGGTTGACGTTGCCGATGACGCCGGCGTTGTTGGCGAACAAGCCCAGCGCCGGGCCGGCGTTCTGGATGTTCAGGCGGGTGATGTTGTTGCCCAGGCCGTCGAACACGCCGGAGAACGCCGCGCCGCCGTTGCCGCCTATGGAGTTGAACACGCGCCCGTAGCCGTCGATGGCGTTGCCCAGCACATAGAGGCCGTTCAGATTGGTGTTGACGGCTTGCAGTTGGGCCACGTCCTGGATCACGGTGTAACGCTTGCCGTTGGATTCGAAGCCGGCGCCCTTGCCGGACAGGGTGACGCGCTTGCCGGCGGCGACCACGCGGCCTTGGCCGGTGGTGTCTTCGTGGTTGAGCGCCAGCGAGGCGCCGGCTCCGCTCAGGCTGAGGTTGGCGTTGAGCATGACCTGCTTTTGGGCGGTCAGATTCACCGCGGCGCCTGCGCCGCTGGCGTTGAGGTCGGCGTTCAGATTGACGTTTTGCCGGTCGGAGCGCAGCGTCAGCTTGTTGCCGCTGGACCAATTGATCTTGCCGTTGGCGTTGAGGTCGCCCTGAGTGCTGACCAGCTCGATATTGGTGTTGGCCAGGTTGCGCGAGACGGTGTCGCTGTAGAGGCCGCTGGATACCGGAGTAGAGGCGGAGGGGCTGAGGTCCAGTTGCTCGGCGCTGACTTTCCACGTGCCGGTGCGGCCGTTGCTGGCCGCGGTGGTCACGTTGGTGGCCAGTGCAACGGTCACGGCCTTGCCTTTGACTTCGATCTGGCCGCCGTCGCCCAGGAAGCTGCCTTGAGCGCTGGCGTTAAGCGTGCCGGCCACGTTGACGCGCTGATTGTCGCCGGCGTCCAGCACGATCTTGCCGGCGCGGTTTTGCAGGGTGCGGGCTTCGATCACGCCGGTGTTGTTGACGACGTTGCTCAGGAGGGTGTTGCTGGCGCGGGCGGTCATCAGCACCTCTCCGCCGTCGGCGCGCAACAGGTTGCCGTTGCGCACTTCGGCGTTGATCGCCGCTTCATCCACTTGCAGGTTCACGAGGCCGGAGCCGTCGAAGTTCAAGGTGAAGGCCTTGCCGCCGGCCAGGGCCACTTTGCCCAGGTTGGCCTGGATCACGCCGGTATTGCTGACGCGCGCCCCTAGCAGCGCCACGGCGCCGCCATTTTGGGCTGCGAGGGTGCCCTGATTGGAGACTTCCGCCGCGGAGTTGCCTTCAAAACGGTAGTTGCCGGCCATGAAGCGTTCAACAGAGAGGTCCTGAGTGGAGGCGACCAGGCCGCCCACGTTGACTTGCGCGGTTTTGCCGAACAGCACGCCGTTGGGGTTGACCAGGAACACGCGGCCGTTGGCGTTCAACTGCCCCATGATGTTGCTGCCGTCCACGCCCACCACGCGGTTGAGGGCGATGGAGGCGCTGTTGGGCTGGTTGAAGGTGACTTTATGGCCGTTGCCGATATTGAAGCTGTTCCAGTCGATCGCCAGTTTGTCGCTGGATTGATTGATGGACATTTGCTTGCCGTTGTCGAACACCAGGATGTTACCGTTGCCGGCCTTGATGTTGCCGCCGTCCGGCAAGTTGGCCGCCTGGACGTGCGCCGTCAGCAGCAGGGCCAGAGCCGGCAGGCTGCGCGCCAGCAGGCGGCTGCCGCTGCCCGGCTTGCCGCGAGCGCGGCTGAGTTCGCTGCCAACGCTCCAGCACTGGCGCAGGGAATTCCAAATCAGAGCGTAATTCTTATTCATGACAACTCCATCTTGTTGATAAGCGAAATGCAGGCTCCCGTGTGAGGGAGGCGGTATCCAGCGCGGCGACGTCAAAGTTGCCAGGTCGCCTGCGCCCAGATAGCGGGGTTGCGCGTGTTCTGGCCGCCGTCGTTGCCGACGCGCCAGGCCGCGCTCACATTCAGTCTCAGGCTGTCGCGCAGCCAGTTCAGGCCCAGCCCCGCCGCGGCGCGGCTCAGGACGGGGTTGCTACCGCCCCAATCGCGCTTGTTGGCGCGGGTTAGGCCATAGTCGTAAAACAAGGCGGTTTCCACGCCGGGCCAGGCGGCGTAGCGCAGCTCCAGGTTGCCTATCCAGCCTTGGTCGCCGCTGGCGTCGCCGGCCGGATAGGCGCGCACCGCGTACGGGCCGCCCAAGCTGATTTTTTCCGAGGAATCCAGGTTGCGGTCCGTCCACTGGCCGTTGAATTGAGCGTAGAGGCTGAAGCGTTGGCTGAGCCGTTGCAGGCGGACGGCGCTGAGGCTGAGCTTGCTGAAATGGCCTTGGGTATCGGCGGTCAGCCGGTCGTTGCTCCGCGCTACCGGGTTGTCAATGCCGAGTCGGCCGTAACCGTAGGCCAGAGAAGCCTGGCTGATGCCGCCGCCGCCCCAGCCGTCCTGACCGTTGGCGCTGAGCATGGCGGTCCATAGACGCACGTGTTTGTCGCTGCGGCTGTCAGTCAAGTCGATATCGTCTTTGAGCCGCTTGTCGTCATACATCAGTTGGGCGTAGACGCTGGCATTCCGGCCGCGCCACAGCGGCTGGGAGAGAAATCCGCTTTGGATGCGGGCGTTGCCGTGGGCTTCCAGATCCGTGAAGTCCCGTCCCAGACGGTATTCCATATTGGAGTAAGCGGCGCCCACCCGCGTCAGCCAGGGGCCGACCGGCAGTTGATAGGACAGGCGTTGGTATTGCTGGCGGCCGTCGCTGCCCATTGCCCGCAGGCTGAGCTGATCGCCCAGCGCCAGAGGATTGTTGAAGTTGAGGTTGCCGCCCAGCCGGTATTCGCCGGTGTATTTGCTGCCGTAGTTGTCGAGTTCGACGCTGCCGCTCAACCGGTCTCCAGGCAGGGCCTGCACCAGCAGATCGGAGCTGCCGGCCTGGGTGCCGGGCCGCAGGATGGAGCGCACTTTGACGCCGGGCAGGTCGTTCAAGCGCAACAGGGCGCTGTCCAGCGCGTCGCGCTCCACCAGTTGGCCCGCCAAAGCGCGCAGCGGCGCCTGAAGCACCTCGTTGCGCACGGCGGAGGCGTTGTCCAGCGTCACTTGGTCGTAACGGCCTTCCTGAATGTCGATGCGCACCCAGCCGCCCTCGATGTCCTGAGGCGGTAGATAGGCTTGGGCCAGCAGATAGCCATGTTGCTGATAGAAGCGAGTGATGCCCTTGGCCGCCGCGTGGAGTTCGGCCAGGCTGAGTTCCTGGCCGGCCAAGGCTTGCAGTTGCCGGGCCAGCGTGTCTTGAGGGAATACGCTGTTGCCGCTGAAGCGGAAACCGGTCACCAGCAGGCGCGGGCCGGCGTCCTCGGCGGCTGGGGATTCGGCGGCCGGCGGCGTCAGCTCCAGCTGCGGCGCCGGGGTAGGCAGCAGTTGCGGCCGCGCCGACTCAATGTCGCGCAAGGACTGGCCGGCGTCCGGTCGTTGCGCCAGGCTGGGCGCGCTCCAAACCAGGGCCAGGCCGGCTGTTAACAGCAGGCTATGGGCGCGCTGCTTGAATCTGGGCGCGCGGGACGGGAGGCGGAGTGGGTTCTTCATCTGTTTTTCGATTTATCGTTATGGCGAAGGCTGGGATGTGGATGCCGCCGCCTGCGCCTGAGGCAGGCAGGGGGCGACGAGCATGTCGTAGCGCTGTTGGCGGCCGGCGCGTTTTTCCGGCAGTTGATAGTCGATGCGGCATTGCTGTTCCGGCGCGCCGCCCCATTCGACGATGAGCCAGCCGTTGGGCTCCAAGCCTTTGGCGAAGAGGCGGCCGCCTTGCCCTACCACGCCGACGTTGTCGCCCCGGGCGTTGCGCGCGGCGGCGCCGAAGGGCAGCGGCTTGTCGCCCGGCATCCGGCTGTCGATCAGGGTGGCGCGCGCCACTTCGGTGGCGTAGGACAGCATCACCACGGAACCCGCGCGCGGGGCCAGGCCTTTGCTGGTGGACTGCTTTAGCTCCACATCCAGCGGCATGCCTTTGGGATTCACTTCTATGGTGTTGAGGTGATAAGGCGTCAGGCTGGGCACCACGGCGTAACCGTGGGCGTCCACCCGCGCCCGAGCGGCTCCGACCAAGGCGCCCTCCGCGTCCGGCACTCGCACCACGGCCAGGGTTTCTCCCAATGTCTGCGCCAGCGTCACGCCGCCGGGGTGAGCCACCAGGGCGCCGGCGGCGCTGGCGGAATACTGGTTGTAGCCTCGGCCCGCGCTGACGCTGGCGTTCAACTGCGTGTAAGGCAGCTGATACCCCAGGCCGGCGCTGCCGCTGCCGCCGCCGCGTTCGGAATGACTGGCGGAGACGGAGTAACTGCCGCGGTTGTCGTCGCCCAGCGTGCCGGCCAGGCTGGTGGTGGTTTGCAAGCCGCTTTCGGAGTCATGGGAAAGGAAGCCGCTGAGGGTGGGGAAACGCCGGCTGTCGCCCAGGGGAACGCTTACATTGAGCGCATAGGTGGTCCGGCTGCGTTCCTGCGTGGTCTGGTCCTGGGCCAGGTTGCGCGCACGTTGGGCGGAGAGGGTGTAGCTGACGGAGCCCACGCTGCCGCCGTAACCCACCGAGAAGTTGACCTCCTTGCTGTCGCTGCCCCAAAACTGTTGCATGGAGCCATTGGCGTACAAGGAGCCGCCGCCCAGTTGCTGGCTGATGTTGACGTCGAAGCGATGACGCTGGCGCACGATCGCGTTCAGCGTCCGCCGGCGCTGGTATTGATCTTCCGCGACGATGCGCTCGGTCAGGCTCAGATAACCGGAGGTGGAGTAGCGATAGGCCAGCAGCGAGAAGTTGGTGCCGGTGCTGTTCAGCTTTTTGCTGTACGACAGCCGTAGGCTGTTGCCCTGGATGCGCCGGTCGCCGGACAAGCGGCTTTCGGCCCGGGTCAGGTCAGCGGCGAAAGCGCCGACGCTGGTATTGGCCGCCACGCCAAACAGCCCCGAGGCGTACCCCTGGGAGGCCGTCGCGCCGGCGTAAGCCGTCCACATGCCGTTCAGGCCGCGCTGGTAAATGGCTTGGGCGAACAGCGGGTCGTCTGTCAGGCCGGGCTGCTTGACCTGGCCGGCGATCAGGCTGTAACGCTGGACTCCGCCGCGCAAAAGCTGCGGCGTGGCCGCATAGGGCACCACGCTGGTGTATTCCTGGCCGTCGGCCTCGGTGACTTTGACTAGCAGGTCGCCGCCTTCGCCGCTGGCCTGCAGGTCGCTGATGGTGAAGGCGCCGGGCGCCACGGTGGTTTCATAGATCAGATAGCCGCGCTGGCTTACGCTGACTTTGGCGTTGGTCCGTGCCGTGCCGTGAATCACCGGCGCGTAATTGCGCTGGGTGTCCGGCATCATGCGTTCGTCGCTGCTGAGCTGGACGCCGCGGAAGGACAGGCTGTCGAACAGCTCGCCGCTGCTGGCGGTTTCGCCCAGCACTAGCTGCGAACGCCAAGCCGGCACATCGGTTTGCAGATAGACCGAGCCGCTTTGATAGCGAGCGGCGCGTCCTGTCCCCCAAGACAAGGCACCGTTGTGACGCAGCCGCCACGCGCCCAGGTTCAGGCCGCCGTTGAGGCCCAGGTAGCCGCTATTGGAGCGCTTGCCCTGGTTTTCGCTGCTGTACAGGTTGACGTTGTAGTTGAGCAGGCCGGCGGTGACGCCGTTTTCCCATTTTTCCGGGCCAACGTAGGTGCTGGCGGAGGCGAAATGCACGAAGATGGCCGGCACTTGCAAGGATAGTTTTTGCTCGGCCATGTCGGTATTGACGCTGGCGCCTGGAACGTATTGCGCCAGATCGCCGCAGAACAAGGCGTCCGGCATGGGGTTGAGCTCGTCTGACCCGCTTTGGCCTCGCGCGGCCTTGTCCATATCGATGCCCAGCCGCTCCAACTGCTCCCTGCGGAAGCAGGGGCGCGCCCCCGTCCCGGATGCCGTTTCGACGAATTCGATGTCTTCCATGCCCTGCCAGCGGCCATTGACGCTGATTTCCAGACGGTAGGTCCCCGGCGGGTTTTTTCCTTCCTGCTCAAAGCGGCTGAGGTCCAGCGGCGGCCCGCCCGTCCCGGTAAACAGATAGGCGGAGTCGAACACCAGTCCGCGCGCATGGCCTGCGGCGGGGGCTGCGGGCTGCCGGATGGCGGTCAGCGCGGCGCTGTGGGCTTCGGCGGAGTCGGGCAAATCGGCCGTACCCGTATTGCCGGACGCGCCAACGGAGGGCGCCGCGCCGGCCAGCATGCCGCCAAACACACCCGCTGCCCACCAAGCCAGAGGCTTGGTTTTGGGCGCACGCGCCCGGGCTTTGTCGCTTACGCTCAAGCCGATCATGAAGTGCCTCGTATTGCGCTGTGCCGCCGCGGCAGGGGCGAGCCCTTGTCGGCGGTTGGGGATGGAAATCTTGAGAACGCGCGCCGGACTTATTGCAGCCGTGCCTCCGCGTCTATGGTTCCGCCAAAGTCGCTGACGGCCTGAAATTGCAGTAAGGCTCCAGTCTTGAAGGCGTGAGCTTGCCGTTTGATCAAAAACCGTTCTGAGGAGAAAGGCTTCACCATATCAACCGCCACCTCGACCGGTTTGGCGCCGTCAGCGGCCAGCTTGGCCTGGAACAGGGAGACGAAGAACGGCGTGGGATTTTGGGCTTCCAGATAACGCTGCCCGTTTTCCGTCACCACTCGCCATTGCATTTTTTTCGGCGCCAGCGCGGGCTCGCCCGTCAAGGCCTGGGGCCGGAAAAACACTTTCAGCCGAGTGCGGTAGGTAAATTGCAGGTAGTTGTCCCCCGCCGCCTTGGGCGGAACTTCCAGAAAGTTGATCCAGAACACCGATTCGCGGTCTGGCGGCAAAGCGTCCCCGCTGTACACCATGCGCACCACTTGTCGTTTGTCGCCGTCCAGGCGGACAATCGGCGGCGACAAGGTGAAGGGCACCTGAATATCGCTGGGCGCGACGGTGGCGTCGCCCAAATCCAGCCAGGACTGAACCAGGATCGGGTCCTTGCCCTTGTTCTCCAGCTGGATGCTCACTTCCCGTTCCTGAGCGGGATAAATAATCCGCGTCCCGCGGATCACGAGCGCCGCTTCCACGGCGCTCGTCCAGCAAAAAGCCGCCACAGCACACACAGCCGCTATTCCCGCATACTTGCGCGCCATCCATGCCATGGCCGCTCCTCCCTAGCTGACAGTCAGAAAAACGTGCTGATTACTGGTAAGCCAGCACATAGTCGATCTGACTGAATACCGCGCCGCTGCCCGGCACGGTGCCGGTGTTGACGCGCTGCAGCTTGGCCGACAAGGGGATATTGGCGGAGCGTTGTACTGGCTGGCCTGTTGTCGGAACATCGGGAGCCAAGGCCGCGCTCGGCATGTCCGCGCTATTGGTGGAGCCCAGCGGAATCTTGACCGCGCTGCCGCCAGAACCTTTGTACAGTTCGATTTCCAGGTTGGACGCGGCGCTCGGTCCGCTCAGCTTCAGGCGGCCGGTTTCTTTGTTCACGTTCTGGTTGTTGGGGTTGAAGGCGATCTGCACGCGGGAGGCGTTGCACACGTCGGATTGGCCGGAAACGGTCAGGCTGAACGGGACTTCAGCGCTGCCGGCGGTAGGGATCTGATCAGGCGTCAGGTTGTTGAAGTCCACCACTTTGTAGCCGTCTTCCTGACCATCGATCAGGCAAGTGCTGGTGGCTACGCTGCCTTTGAATACGATCTCGCCGCGGTTGGCGGCAAACGTCTGGGAGGCCATGCCCACGCCCAAGGCCAGCGAAACCATGATTGCCAGTTTATTCATAAAACACTCCACACTTAAATTAAGTTAAATCAAAGCCGTGACCATGTTTCCTGACCACCGCCCGCGAGACAGGCCGCGTCATCAAATCACCGCGGTCTGTCGCCAATGACGGAAACATCCGCCAATCAGTAAGGGCATTATCTGTAGGTGTTTCGTACAATTGAATAAGGCGTTTCTTA
Source organism: Chromobacterium sp. Rain0013 (assembly GCF_015291765.1). Taxonomy (NCBI): domain Bacteria; kingdom Pseudomonadati; phylum Pseudomonadota; class Betaproteobacteria; order Neisseriales; family Chromobacteriaceae; genus Chromobacterium; species Chromobacterium sp. Rain0013. The sequence goes on along the minus strand of NZ_CP031514.1, from coordinate 624,394 downwards.
AAGCTGAGGGTTGGGCCGCAGAATAAGGAATTTCTTAATAAAAAAAGGAAAGTGAAGATGTCGTGGCGTAGAGGCGTTAACAAAGCCTCACGGAAAACCTGAGCCAAGGCGCGCCAACGCCGCCCCTCGATCGAGGCGGCTTATGAGTAGGGCGGCGTGTGGCAGCGGCCCGAGCGCAGGTCAGGAACCGAGAGGCCCGCCATTGAGCAAGACGGGTTTCTGTCAGGTCGCCGGCATTGGCGAGACCGTGCTATTTCACGCGATTGCGCGATGCGCCAGGACTGGCGATGGAGGGCAAGCGCTCCGCCCGCGTGCCGAGCGGGCGGTTCAGGCGCTTGTGCAAGGTATGGAGCTGAGGGATGGCGCCCAGAGCCTGTTCAAAGTCCGCTGCGCTTCGTGAAGCGTCGCATGGTGAGTACAAGCTCAAAATGCTCGTGCATCACTGGACCATTCCGCTTTTCGCTCGTTTTCGCCTTGTCTCGCCCTGGCTCGCGAGACTTTGAACAGGCTCTCTTAGCCATGTTTTAGCGAAACAGCCCCATTTCCAAGCAGAGAGTAATCAAGTCCTGATCGCTTCGAGCGCCCAGTTTTCTCATGCCGGAAACTTTTTGAGCGCTAATGGTTTTTTCGCTTCGGCTGAGCATCTTTGCTATTTGGTTTAGCGTCATGCCTGCCACGAAGTGACGTAAAACTTCAAATTCCCTGGCGGATAATTTTTCCACCTTGCTGCCTATTGTAGCCTCAGCAATATTTCCCCTATTGGGGGGAGGAAGAGCCGACCCTCTGTTCACCACTTGCTCAAGCGTGCGGCGTAGCTCAGATAAGGGTTGGCTTTTCAGAACCACCGCCGTCACGCCCAGATCTTGCAGGCTTGAAACGATCAAGTGGTTGGAAACCATTGTATAAATGATAAGCCGTACATTGGTGAAATGGCGTAGTAGATATTCTATCAATTTCATGCCGTCGCCATAATTGGTGTCGCCGGGCATGCTGTAATCAACGATGACTATATGAGGCAGTTCATTTTTTTGCCGCAAGTTAATCAACGTTTCGACTAATTCAGTAGAGTTGTGCGCTTCTCCCACCACTTCCAACAGTGTATTGCGCTCCACTTCTTCACGAATGCCCATCAGAACGATAGGATGATCATCGGCTATCAATACTTTTATTTTGCTCATGGTGTTTCCAGTGAATTTGATTCCAATGCCTATCTCTTTATCAATAAGCTGGGCTTTTAAATCATTGAGATTTTTCTCATCCGTTACTGTTTAAGAAGCCGCTAGTTGTTGCAAAGCAGCCTTCAAACGGTTTTGAAATTGTTCCAGTTTGGCGAGGCTCTCGTCATTTAATTCATATAAATCAGCGAGCTGTGCTTCCAATGCTTGGCCGGTGCTCATCAGCGTTTGCGCGTTGACTACCGCCAGAGCGCCATTAATGCGATGCAATATGCTGGCAGCTTTATGGGGTTTTCTGGCCATTGACGCCGTGTATAGCATGTCTAGGTCCGTGCGCATGGTTCGCAAAAATAGCTCGCGCATGGCCATTGGCACTATCAATCCATCTGGGATGGGAATGGGAGGCGCAGAGTGGAAAGCGGGCTTGTCTAAAGCTTTTTGGCTTAGCCGCGTTAATGCGGTGCGCAAACCGTGCAAATTGATGGGCTTAACCAGCCAGGCATCCATGCCCGCGCGCAGACATGCTTCTTCCTCAACCCGCATGGCATTCGCGGTGACGCCGATGATGGGAATGTCCACGCCTTGGGCCCGCAGGGCTATGGCTAGCTCGTACCCATTCATCTGCGGCATGTTGACATCGGTCATCACCAGATCATACGGACGCATATTCCAGTGTTTCAAGGCTTCATGGCCATTGCCCACTACACTGGCGCGGCAACCCAGCAACTCCAGCTGCTCTTTCAATATGTGCTGGTTGATTGGATTGTCCTCGGCGACCAAGACGTTCAATCCTAGTGGAGAAGTATCGCTGGCCGACGCCGGCTGGGCCTCGCCGGGCAGACCGTGTTTTGCCAGCCATACCGCTTGCAGGATGCCTTTGAGATGATGGATGTTCACCAACCAATTATCACCCTGCAGTTGCGCCTGCAGCGGCCCTTCCGGAGCGGCGATGACGCGTGTGCTCAGTGGGTGGCTAGGCCATTCATCGGCAGGGTCCAGATCCAATAGAATCAATCCGGAATCTTCCGGCACAGGCTCCATCGGGTCCAGCCAGCGAGCGCTGGCGCCCTGTCGGGTCAACCAGCGCATCAAGCTTTCTCCCTGCTCTTTCAGATGAGCGCGCAACAACACGGTAGTCTGGCTCAGTGGGTAGTCCGTTAGCGTGGGCGGCGGCGCTTGTTGTTCCAGTTCCAAGGACAGGGTGAAGCTGCTGCCCAGCCCCAGATCGCTGACGACTCGAAGCGAGCCTCCCATCAATTGACTGAGTTGCCGGCAGATCGATAAGCCTAGCCCTGTTCCCGCAATCAAGCCAGGCAAGGCTTGAGCCTGATAGAAGGGCTCAAACAGCCGGGTTTGCTGTTCCTGAGTGATGCCGATGCCGGTATCGGTCACTTGCCAGGCCAAATTGACGCGGCCGTTTGGCAAGGCGGTGGCTTTCAGGCGCAATACAATCCAGCCGGACTCGGTGAATTTGATGCTGTTGCTGAGCAGGTTATTTAAAATCTGGCGGATGCGCGTGGCATCCCCCAATACGAGCTCGGGGGCGCTCTCATCAAGATTGGAATACAAGCGTAGTCTTTTGCTTTTAGCCATGGCGGCAAAAGCGCGCACAACCTCCTCGGAAAGGCTGACTGGGGAGAATGATTGCGACTCCAGCGCCATTTGCCCGGACTCAATCTTGGAAACATCCAATACATTGCTGATCAATTGCAACAACAGAGAAGACGAGTCTTGCATGGTGCTCAAATAAGCGCGCTGACGCGGGCTTAGCGGGGTCATGTCAAGAATTTCTATCGTGCCCAGCAGGCCGTAAAGCGGGGTGCGAATTTCATGACTGATGGTAGTCAGGAAATGGGTTTTGGCTTCATTCGCGCTATCCGCCGCCCGTTTTGCGGCCTCCAGCGCCATTGAGCTTGCTTTGTAATGAGAAATATCGCTAAAAGAGCATACTATGACGTTCTTGCCGCGGTGACGGGCTGGAGCAAAGCTGGCTTGCAGATAGCGCTTTCCAATGCGAAGACAAGCGGTGCGGTTGGAGATATCTTTCCCGTCTATTATTTCGCCCCAGAATGCTATCAGCTGCGGGTAATCTCGTTCTCGGTCGAACCACTCCAACGCTAGCGGATTGACCACCAAGGGTTGGAGGAGAGGCAATTCCAGAACAAACAAGGCGGTGGGCGCGGTTTGCGTTACCACGCGATTGAAGGCCTCGCTTTCCAGCACTGCTTGGTGCGAGGCTTGTGCCGGCGCCAATACGCGAAGCCGATACCAGCGTACCGCCAGCACGCCGCTCAAAGTCAGCAGTAGCAAGCTGATCATAAAGACTTGGACGTGCCAGTTTGCCAGGGCGAGCAAACGGTTGTATTGCACTCGATAGACCGCGGACCAATTCGGCTTGGTTTTGGCGGGAAAATAAAGCAACAGGCCATCTTGGCTAAAATTCAGTCCCGCTTTTAACGTGGGCAATGAATAGGTTTGGCCTAACAGTACCCGTCCGTCGGGCGCAATCAGACTGATGCCGTCAAATACCCGGCGCTTGCTGGTGCCGGCCCAGCAAACATTTCGAATCTCCAGCGTTGAAACCGCCATGATTTGGGAGCGGCTGCCTTTTTTCCAAAACTTTTCGCTGATATAGGCCGGGATATAGGCAAGAAGAGTATCTGGATCGAGGCCTTGGGCGCTTTTCCCGCTTACCCATTTGACCTTGGTGGTGTCATGCCGCTGTTGCAGTAAAAACCGGCGGATGGCGGAGGTGATTGTTGCAAAATTGGTATGGGTCAGCGCCATTTCGGTTGCGGTATTGTCCACCGTCGGCACCGCCAGGCTGGTTGCTTCATCCAAGGCCAATAGAAAGCTTTGGGGGGCTTCGGTTTTGGCCAGCGACCAGTAAGTGCTGTAGTAATCCGCGCTTAAGGCCCCTAAGGCATACAGGCCGTTTGGCGGCTCTGGCCACTGATCTGCTTGGTAGCCCAGAGTAAACGGCATTGAATACGGCGAGCTGCGCCCCTCCACCATCAGGTAATCGCCAGTCCGCGCAATAGGGGTGCGTGTCGTATCCAGCAGTTTACCCAGCCGTTTGCCCATGATGTCGGAGTTGCGCCGCGCGCCGCGGCTGAGGAAGGCTTCATGCTCTTGAATGCCGTTGGTCACGCATGCGAAGTGCACTTGGGCCATATTCTGTTTTTCATCCAGCAGTAAGGTCGCGGCCCAGTAGCTGGCGGTTAAGGCGAGTAGAACCAAGGACAGGACCAGGATCAGGCTCACATTGAGCCGTAAGGATGTTCTGATCAACTTACCGATGGATTGCGTATTATTTTCCATGACTCCGTTTCATTTACACATCTTGCGCGGGTCTATGTTTGGATTGGCTTGCAAGTGCCGGCAGCGTCGCTTCGTAAAACAGCCTGCGGCCGCTTTATGGCTTGAAGCGATATCGCGCCGGCTGGGCCGACGCTCAGACAACGCCACTGGAAGAGAGATAGCCTGGGGAGGAACGTTCGCCGTACTCCCTCCTCTGCTTCAATGAGTTTAGGCACCGAAACAGGTTGGACAGACTGACTGGCTTGATGATCACCGCGGCCATTCCGGCCTCGCGCGCAAGTTGGGTCTCTTCTTTTAAGGTGCTGGCCGTCGTTCCCACGACCAAAAAGCCCGGCGCTTGCAGGTGGATTCTACGCGCCAACTCCCGGCCGTCCATCCGCGGCATGCTGATGTCCGTCAGCACCAGATCAAATTCGTGGACATTCCATCGCTGCAGCGCTTCCTGGCCATTGGCGGCCAACTGCACGCGGCAGCCCAAGGTTTCCAGTTGTTCCTTTAAAACCATGCGATTAATGTCGTTGTCTTCCACCGCCAAGACTCTGAGATTCAAGTTGCCCAGTGTTGAGGCGCCGGCCCCTGTGGCAGAAGCGGGGGCGAGCCCCAGCGTGGAAAGCACGGTATCCAAGATCACTGTCGGAGCATACAAGGAGACCCATTCGGCGCTAGAGCGCGACGATTCGTTGCCATGCCATATTCGCAGTCCGGGCCAGTTGGCTCGCCGGTGCGGATCAATGTCCAAGCGCACTTCCAAGCACAGCTTGTCTCGCGGCAAGTTTTCCCTTGCGCAGGCCAGCGCTCTGCCGCCGAGGAAGTTCAGCCAGTCGCATAGGCTATCGGCCAGTTCTCGCACTGGCGCGCTGACGTAGATGGCTTGCTGATTCAGAGGCCGTTGTCCTGAAGGGTTGTCCGCCAGGGGTTTCAGCGGCAGCCATAGAGTGAAACTGCTGCCCAGGCCCGGCTCGCTCACTACGGTGATGTCTCCTCCCATCAGGGTGGCGAGTTGCTGGCAGATCGGCAGGCCCAGGCCGGTGCCGTTGGCCCTGCGGCGACCTTCGCCAACCTGGAAAAACAGTTTGAACAAAGAAGCCTGATCCTCGGCGGCAATCCCGATGCCGGTATCCGCGACCTGGATGGAGGCCCGGATACTGCCGTTGTTTCCATTGACCAAGCCGCAGCGCATGACGATACGGCCGTTATCGGTGAACTTCACCGCATTGCTAAGGAGATTGCTCAGAATCTGTCGTACTTTGCGCGGGTCGCCCCGTAAGGGCAGGCTCAAACGCGGGTCGACGCAAGCGTAGATCAATACGCCCTTGTTCAGAGCGGAGGCGGCGTAGCCGTGCACTACCTCATGCGCCAGCTCAAACAGATTGAATGTTTCCATCTCCAGCCGCAATTGACCCGCTTCTATTCTGGAAAGGTCCAGGACGTCGTTGATGAGCCCCAACAGCGTGGTGGAGGAACTTTGGATCGCCTGCACATAGCCTTGCTGTTGCGGATCCAGGCGGGTGTGTTTGAAGAGCTCCAGGTTGCCGAACACGCCGTACAGCGGAGTGCGGATTTCGTGACTCATGGTGGCGATAAACGCGGTCTTGGCGGCGTTGGCGGCGTCGGCTAATTGCTTGGCGTGCTCCAGCGCCAGTTCGGCCTGCTTGCGCAAGCTGATATCGCTCAACGCGCACAACAGCACTTCCTCTCCTCGGTAGCGAGTGGGCACGAGGCTGGCGAACAAATGACGGCCGTCCAGAGTGGCCAGCTCTTCGCTGACAACGCCGACTTGTTGCAGGCGGGCCCGCAGGAAGACGCGCTCCACCCACTCCGTCGATCTCCAATTCGGATCGATTGCGGGCAGCCAGTCGCGAGCTAACTGGTTTTCCAGGACAGCCTGACCATTGCGTCTTCGCAGCGCGCAAAGCGCCACAGGAGCCGCGTTGAATACCGAACGCAGAAAAGCTTCCGCTTCCGCATGCTGTTGCAGCCGTTGCAGCGCCGGCCGCACAAACCTGTTCAGCACGCATAGACTGCCCAGAGCAAGCCCGGCGATAACACAGCTTAAGATGGCCAGGCACTTCATCAAGGCATGGCGCATATCGTTGAGGAGAGCCGATTCCGGGTAGCGATAGGCCAGTACCCAGTCAGGCCCAAGCGGGAATCGGGTTTGAACGCTGGACACAACAGGCAATGCGTTGGACAGACGCTGCCACATGTCCTGCGCCCGCCCAGAAGAGGCCGCGGCTGAAGCGGCCACCTCGTGCTCATTGGCGTCCAGCAAGGCGAACTCATAGCCAGCAAAGGGCTGCTGGCTGGCCAGAACGTCTCGTCCCAAGAACTCCAAAACCATCCAGGCTTGTTCACCGCTGTCCAGCGACGAGGGGGAGATGGAAGGCCGCGCTATGTAAATGCGGCGCTGAGGATCTTTGGGATCGAACAGCCACACCGTGGTGCTTTGGTACAGAGGCGTCGGATTATCGCGTAACTGCCGGAGCACGGCGTCCGGCGTTTCTTTCGCGATTGGAAAGCCGCTCTCCAGCCTGCGCACGGTCAACTGATCCTTGCCTTGTAATAACAACAACAGGTTGACGCCCAAGTTGGCCGCCTGGAGCCGATCGTTCAAGGACAAGGTCAAGCCGGGCGGAGGCGAAGGTTCGCCTATCCGGTTGGAGTGGTCCAATGAACCTTGAGGCCGGTCTGAACCGGTTATGACGGGCTTGTCCAGATTTTTTAGGAATTCCACGCGGCGATTGAAAAAAGCCTTGGCGGCGTAAGCCGCTTCATTCATGGATACACGTTGGACCGCGATATGGCGATTCATTTGGATATTTAGATAAATAGCCAAAATGCATGCGACACATAAAAGCAGGGCCCCAGCCAATAGCCACACAATGCTGGCGGCCGCAGACAGCCGCGATGGCCAGGGTCTAAGCACTAAGCACTTGATATCCATCGGAATATCGTAAGTGCGTATGCTGCCGGGAAATATAAGTCATTTCTGAAAGCAATAATATTTTTCAAGTACGAAATATCAACAGTCTGGCCTGTAATGCGCATGTCATTTTTATGCATGGTTCATGGTGAAATTTATATTGCCTGACCCGTGAGCGGATTGCTCGACCCCTAGTGGAAAATGACTCTCCCGTTAGGCTGGCCTGGTCGCTATGTCCCGACTTTCATATATAAGCTAGGTTTTGATTGCTTCTGGATTTCGCCTGTCGATTTAGAACCTGTTTACGATCTGCTACGCGTCGGCGGGATGGATAGAAAGGGATATGAAACCGGCTTCGACATGCTCATCTAACACGCGTGCATTATGCTTTCTCAGTCGTTTTTGCCTTGTCTCGTCCTTGTTCGCGAGACTTTGAACAGGCTCTTAGAGAGCGTGTTTTAAGAGGTTGGCGCGTTATATCGGAGTAAAAATAGATAGGAAGTTTCAATAGAAACGGGTCAAGGCCGGTCGGGCATGTGCTCTTGCTTAGGCCCGCTAACAACACCCCTGATCCTGCGTTGCGTCTCCTTGTTACGACTTGTACTGCCTGCGTCGGCGCGCCTTTCCCAGCCAACCTCTCGTCAGGTGGGCGCTTGCCGCGCGAAAAAGCGCGCCGGCGAATCGCCGAAGGCGCGCCGGAACATCGCGATGAAGTTGCTGGGCGAGGCGTAACCCAACTCGTCCGACACCGCGGCCACGGCGACGCCGCGCGCCAGCATTTCCATGCCGCGTATCAGCAGCGCTTGTTGCCGCCACTGTCCAAAACTCATGCCGGTATGCGCTTGAATATGGCGGCGCAGGGTGCGTGGCGACATTGCCGCCGCGTCCGCGCAGTCGGCCAGCGTGTATTTGCCGCCCGGCTCGGTTAGCAGGCGGCGGGCCAGCTCCGTGATGCGCGGATGCTCAGGTATCGGCAGGCAGAGCGCCTCCTGCGGCGCTTGCCGCAACTCGTCCAGCAGCACCGCGGCGATGCGCTCCTGTTCTGGCCGCCATGACGAATAATCCGTCCACGTCACCGCGCGACGCACTGCGGCGCGCATCAGTTCTGTGATCGCCACCACCTGCGCTTGCGGGCTCAGCATCCGGCTCCAGTCCGGGCTCAACAGCAGGCTCCAGCCGGTCAGCGCGCCGCTGACGCGCACCCGATGCGGCATGCCGGGCGGAATCCAGCCGGCGCGGTGAGGCGGCAGAACCCAGGCGCCGCGCGGGGTGCGGATTTGGATCAGGCCGGTGTCCACGCACAGCAGTTGCCCGCGGGCATGGCTGTGCCAAGCGTATTCGCGGCTGCCCAGCCGGTAGTCGCTGTCTTCTTTATCGTTGCCGGGCACGGCGATCAGCGGCGGACCGCCGGTCCATTCGCTGAGGTCCGTTCCGTCTTTCGGCGGAGTGACGACGATATTGGCCATTTTTCACTATTTATTGGCAAAACAGCGTTATAGCAGCTTTGGCGGCGGGGCGCACAATCACCGGCAAGGGCCTGGACGGCCGCCAGTGCTGCGGCGGTTCAGGCCGGGTGTCCACATGAAAAGCAAAGGAGAAGCGATGCAATCCCTACGCATTGGCATCGTCGGCGCCGGCTTGGGCGGGTTGTGCCTGGCTCAGGGCCTGGCGCGCGCCGGCGTCGCCGCCACGTTGTTTGAACGCGATCACGCTGCGGACAGCCGCTGGCAAGGTTATCGGCTGCGTATCGACGGCGACGGCCAGCAGGCGTTGAGGCGGGTCTTGACGCCGAGGCAGTTCGAGTTGTTCCGTCAAAGCTGCTCGCTGGGCGGCGACGATTGTTTCATCGACCCGCAACTGCGTGTTTGGTCGGAGCGGAAGCCGGCGCATTGGCGGCCGTCGGCGCGGGACGACGACGCGGCGGAGCGCGATCTGAGCGCCAACCGCCAGACGCTGCGGGAAATCCTGGCCAGTGGCCTGGAAGAACAAATCCATTGGGGCCATGCGTTGCGCGGTTTTAGGGAAGCGCGCAGCGGTTTGTTGCTGGACTTCGAGGATGAGCCCGAGTTCGAGGTGGATGTGCTGATCGCCGCGGACGGGGTGGCCTCCACGGTGCGCCGGCAATTGGTTCCGGGCGGGGAGCCGGAGGACGAGGGCGCCGTGGTGCTCTATGGTGTCACGCCTCGGGACGCCTTGCCGGCCGAGGCGTCGACGTCGGAGCTGGGACAGGGCGTCTGCGTGGTGTTCGGCGACGGCCTGACGGCGGTGATCGAGGCGATGCGCTTTCGCGCGCCCTTGCCTGAACTGGCTCGGCGGATGGCGCCGGAAGTGAAGCTGAGCGCGATGCCGGATTACTGGTATTGGGCCTGCGTGGCGAGGGCCGAGGACTTGGGCGGGGCCTTGCCGGATGAGCGCCTGAGCGGCGCGGCGTTGCGGGCGCGGGTCCAACAGGCGACGCGCGGCTGGCATCCGCGTTTGCAGGCCGTTTTCGCGCATGGCGATCCGCGTTGCCTGGGTGCGCGTCCTATCCGGATGGCCGCCGAGGTGCCGGTATGGCGCTGCGAGCGGGTGGCCATATTGGGCGATGCGGCACACGCGATGAGTCCGGCCGGAGGCCTGGGAGCCAATACCGCTCTTTGCGACGGCGCGGCACTGGCGGGCGTCTTGGCGTCTGCGAGCACGGCGGCCGAGGCGGAGGCGGCCCTGCGCGCCTGGGAGCGGGACATGCGGCGGCGGGCTGAACGCGCTTTGCGGATGTCGCGCGAGGGCAGCGCGCGCTTGCTGCAAAGGTCTGGCTTAGCGTGAGGCTCGGCCGCCGCCATGGCTTGGCGGCGGCGGGCCTTACTTTCCGTTTTTGATGATGTGCTCGATGTTGCGCTCGGCCAGCGCGGTGATGGTCAACGAGGGGTTGGCCGCGCCGGCGCTGCCGGGAAGCAAGGCGCCGTCCATCACATACAGGCCGGGATGGCCGATGACGCGGCCCCAGGCGTCGGTGGCTTTGCCGATCACCGCGCCGCCCAGCGGATGCGCGGTCCAGTTTAGTCCGGTGACGCCGGCTATGATCCCCGGAAAACCCGGAACGGTGCCGGTGGCCGCGGCGATTTTGTCGTTCACCGTCTTGGCGGCGGCCACGCTGTCGCGGTTGCCGTTCTGCGGCCAGTTCAGCACCACACGGTCCGTGGCCGGGTTATAGCTGAAATGCCCGCGATTGCTTTGATCGAAGGCCATGCCCAGCGATCCGATCACCGTGCTCAAATCCAGCGGCAAGCCCGGCACGTACCAGTTTTCCAGAGTGAGCGGCTGCCCGCTGTTTGGATCGTGGATGCGGGAGGCGCTGGGGGTGCCCTGGGTGGCCAGCGACAGCGTGCTGAAGCTGCGCGTGACGATGGTGTCGCCGTTGCTGCCCCAGCCTTGGCCGATGTGTTCGTTGAGATTGCGCAACGTGCCTTGAGCCCGGCCCTTGACCAGCAGTTCCGAGCTGCCGATAGAGCCGGCGGCGAGAAAGAGCCGGTCGCAGTTGAGGCGGTAGCGGTCCAGTTGCCGGCCGTCGGGCGCGCGCTTGACGACGTCAACCTCGTAGCGGCTGCCGTCCCAGGCGATGCTGAGCACCTCATGGCCGGGATAGATGGCGGCGCGGCCGGTGGCTTGCGCCTGGGCCAGGTAGTTTTGGTTGAGGTCGAACTTGGCGCCGTTGGAGTTGCCGTGGTTGGACAAGCCCACGGTGGCGGAGGGCGTGGATTGCCAGCGCAGTTCCTGACGGATCACGTCCCAGTTGAAAATGGAATCGTTGGCCGTGGTGGCGTAGCCGGCCTTGCGCACTTGGGCGTCCCAGACGCGGGAATGGTGGAAGGGCTTGCTGTTGTAGATGTCGGTCGGCATGGAATCCAAGCGCAGCATTTGCCGGACCCTGGGGTAGTAGGTCTTGTTCATCTCCTCATAACCGACCCAGTTGCCGAACAGGGCTTCGAAATAGCGTTGTTCCGGCTGAATCATCACCCCGGTGAACACCACCGATCCCCCGCCGACGCAGGCGCCGCGCCAGACATTCATATTTGGGTAGTCGGTTGAGTCCAGCACGCCGCCGAAGGAGTCGAAGTGCGTGGTCACGCCTATCAGCATCTTGGCCTGGCGCCGGTGCCAGAACGCGCGTCCGTCCGGCAGGGTGTCGTTGGAGAAGATGTCGCGCCGAGGCCCATTGGGCCAGCGATGGCCGCGTTCCAGCACCGTGACCTGCTGGCCGGCCTGTGCCAGGCGCAGCGCGGAGACGGCGCCGCCAAAGCCGGAACCTATCACCAGGTTGGGGGTGTAGGCGGGAGGGCGCGGCACGGTTTGGAATAGTTCGGGAATCAGCCGCTGGTACTTGGCCAGCTGGAGCGCGTCCGTGCCGATGAAGGCCGATGAGGACGCCGGCAGCATCAGGCCGGCGGCGCCCGCACCCGCGCCCAGCAAGAGCTGGCGACGGTTCAACTGCGCGGCGAGCGGGGAAGGTTGTTCATTGTCCGGGGAGTAAGCCATGGGATCGCTCTTTCATGTTTAAGAACCTGTTCACGATCTGCTGCGCGTTGTGAAGCGTTACACGGCGAGTACCCTTTCGAAATGTTCATGGAACACTTGGCCATTCCGCTTTCTCAATGGTTTTCGCCTTGCCTCTCCCTTGGCGCGAAGTTTTGTACAGGCTCAAGGAGGCCATTACGGCCAAACAGTTTGCTTATTAAGTAAGCGGTAAGATTTTTGTCTGACAATGCTGGGGGGCGATACTGTCATTTGTGACAGATATTTAAATGACATTAAATCATTTTCTGAAAAACTGATTTGATGGAGAAAAGAGCCGCGGCGTCAGGGATGGCGGCCACTGCTTGCCGAGCTGGCCATGCACGGCACGCAGGCCGGCTTTGTTGATTTGCTAAGAACCCGTTCAAAGTCTGCTGCGCTTCGCGAAGCGTTGCACGGTGAGTACACGCTCAAAATGCTCATGTACCACTCGACCATAAAAAGCGGGCAGCGTCATCGGAGTGCCGCCATCTCCAACATGCAAAGCCGTGTGTGAGGAAAAGAAGGGCGCTCAATCACACGAGCAGGCCGTATCGATGCGGATAGCTAAATAAAATCAACAGCCTGCGCGGTCAGCACCAGTTCCAGCTGGCAATCGAAAGGCTCCAGCGCCAGTTGCGGCGCGTGCAGCCAGCGGGCGGGCGCGCAGCGGCAGGCCTCGTAGAAGGCGACGGTTTCAACGGCGGAGTGCGAGGAGATGTAGAGCGCGTCCGCGCCCAGTTCGCGGCCGGCTGCGGCGCAGGCGGCCAGCAGCGCGCGGCCCAGGCCCCGGCCTCGCCAGCGGCGGTCCACTTGCAGCTCTTTCAGTTGCCGGTAGCCGCCGTCCGGGCCTAGGACTTGAGGGTCTATGGCGGCAAAGCCAGCCAGGTGGCCATCGATTTCCAAGGCCAAGACCACGCCGGCGGCGGCGATGCGCGCGAGTTCCAACGCCAACTCGCGCCGTTCCGTTGGCGACCAGTCATCAATGAAGGGCTCGGCCACCCTTTGCCGGCCATCGGCCCCGGCGCGGTAGACCATGCGGACGTCTTGACGGCGCTGGAAGGCATCCAGCCAGTTGGGGGAGATGTCGTGCGGGCTTAGCCGGCGTATGGGCGGTGTAGATGGGCGGATGGACATGGCTTGGATGAGGGAAGCTAGAACGGAATTATCTCAGAACCTGTTTACGATCTGCTATGCGTCGGCGATACAGCGTTAAAAACAAGCTCAAAATGCTCACGCACCACGTATACATTCCGCTTTTTCGCTCGCTTTCGCCTTGCTCGCGAGAATGCTCAGAACGGCGCGTCGAGCGCTGGAGCCCGATAGTTTTGGCCTAGGCTAGAGATCCGGCGTGTGGCGTTTGGATATTCTATTTGAATTTCATTATCAGCAATTTTGATTGATAGCTAAAACGAATTAATTAATTCGATTATTTCAATTTTCACAGATATTAACAGAATGTTAGGATTCATAAAAATCAAAGGCATAGCGTGATCCTGGCCGCGCCGAAGAGGGACTTTTCATGTACTCGTCCTTCTCGAGCGCGGTTTGTCGTGAACGGAGTGCCTGGATGCAGAGACAAGCTAGCGCCGCCGGCGGAGCCCCGCCGCGCCCCTGGACCGAACCGTGGTCGGCCATGGGTTTCAGGCCGGAATGCGCGTATTTGCGCTTATCCCGCCGGAAACCTGGAGCTGGCGGCGCGCTTGCCTGCAAAGACTTGCCTTGGGTGAATTCCATCAATCTTGAAGAATGTGGTCTGTGAAATGAGTAACAAAGTATCTGCAGCAAAGAGTTTGTCCTTGTCTTCCTTGGCGTTGAGCGCAATTGGCTTGGCCGTGGCCTGTTCCTGGTCCGCCTTGGCGAGCGCCGACACGATCTCCGGCGTGGGCAGCAATAATGTCTACGGCGCGGGTTCGGTGGATCCGGGGGTGGCGACCAATAGCAATAACTCGATTTATGGCGTGGGCGCCGGCAGCAATATGACTGGCACCAATAACTCGGCGTTCGGCGCCGCCGCCGGCGTGAATGTGAACGGCGGCTACAACACCTCGATCGGCCAGAACGCCGGCACCCGCGTACAAGGCAACAATAACGCCTTCATGGGAAACGACTCCGGCTATAACGTTACCGGCGATGCCAACGTCGGCACCGGCATCAACACCATCCGCAACGTTACCGGCACCGGCAACACCGGCAGCGGGGCTAACTCGGCTCAGGACATCCAGGGCGATTTCAACTCCGGCTTGGGCAACAACTCCAATCGCAATGTGACCGGCAGCTACAACACCAGCAGCGGCACCTTCTCCGGCTGGAACATCAACGGCAGCAACAATACCGCCAACGGCTCCTACGCCGGCTCCAATGTCAGCGGCAGCAACAATGCCGCTGTGGGTGTTTCCGCCGGCCGCGGCGTGACCGGCAACGGCAACTTCGCCGCCGGCAGCCAGGCCGGCCAGAACGTGTCCGGCAGCAATAACGTGGCCATCGGCAACAATGCGGGCGCCAACATCAACGCCAGCAATGCGGTGGCGGTGGGCAACAACGCCGCGGCCACAGCCAACAATGCGTTGGCGATAGGCAGCAATGCCCAGGCCAGTAACGCCAACGACGTCGCCTTGGGCGCCAACAGCCGGACCGCGGCGGCTAATCCCACCGCCAGCGGCGTGGTGGACGGCGTGACTTACAACTATGCCGGCGCGGCGCCTTCCAGCGTGGTGAGCGTGGGCAGCGCGGGCAATGAGCGTCAAATCAGCAATGTCGCCGCCGGCCGGGTGAGCGGGACCAGCACGGACGCGGTCAACGGCAGCCAGCTGAACGCGACCAACCAGGCGGTGCAGCGCGTGAGCGCCAAAGTGGACAAGGCGGGCGCGGGAACCGCGGCCGCCTTGGGCGGCGGCGCGTCCTACAACGCTCAAACCGGGGCGGTGAGCGGCCCGGACTACACCGTTTACGGCAAGACCGTGAACAATGTCGGCGATGCGATCGATCGTCTGCAGAAAAGCGGACCGGTGCAGTATTCCGACCCCTCCGGGCGGACAACGACGACGACCGCCGGCAACGACGTCACCTTGGTGGGCGGGGACGGCGGCAGACCGGTGACCATTCACAATGTGGCGGCCGGCGCACAGGGCACGGACGCGGTGAATGTGGATCAGCTGAATGCGGCCAATTTCAACAATCAGCAGCAATTCAAGCAGCTCCGGTCCGATCTGTCCGATACGCGCCGCGACGCGTTCGGCGCCGCCGCCGGCGCGATGGCCATGGCCGGTCTGCCGCAGGCCTTCTTGCCCGGCAAAAACATGTTGGCCGTGGCCACGGCCACCACCGGCGGCGAGTCCGCCATTGCGGTGGGGCTGTCCTCGCTGTCCGACAACGGCCGCTGGGTGGTGAAGTTCTCCGGTTCCACCAATACCCGTGGTCAAGGCGGCGCCAGCCTGGGCGCGGGCTTCCAGTGGTAAGCGGGACACAAGATCAATCAGCTGATATTGAATGAGATAGATGATGAAAAAACCGATATTCGGCGGTTCTCTCCGCTACCTGCTGCTGGCGGCCGCCGGCGCGGCCTTGATGGGCTGCGGCACCAGCCGCCTGAGCAAGATCACAGACGATGGCCATCTGGCCGAGCAGGCCAGCCCGACATGGCCCAGCATTGAACACAATGGCTGGCAGCCGGAAGGCAGCGTTCCCAACCTCGAAAATTTGGCCAAGGTCCAGCAGGGATTGAGCAAGGAACAGGTTTACGGCCTGATCGGCCGCCCGCACTTCGCGGAAGGCATGGTGGCCGTGCGTGAGTGGGATTATGTGTTGAACCTGAGCTCCAAGGGCGGAGAGCAAGCCCGGGTTTGCCAGTACAAACTGTTGTTCGACAAGCGGATGAAGGTGGCCTCGGTGATCTGGCGACAGGAGTCCTGCGCCGAGATCGCCGCCGGGGTCTGAATCCAGCGCGACGCCCGGAGCCGAGCGAAATGAAACGAACCGCCTTTACCGGCGGTTCGTTTTTTCATGCGCGCAGCAGCGGGGCCAGGCCCTAAAAAAGCGCGGTCCAGATGGACCGCGCTTTGTTTGCCGACGGTGAACCGCGCTTATTTCAGATCGAAACGGTCCAGGTTCATCACCTTGTTCCAGGCGGCGACAAAGTCGCGGACAAACTTGGGCTGCGCGTCGTTTTGCGCATAGACCTCGGCCAGCGCCCGCAACTGCGAGTTGGAGCCGAACACCAAGTCAACGCGGCTGCCGGTCCACTTGAGCTGGCCGGTTTTGCGATCGCGGCCTTCGTACAACTCGCCGGCGCTGGAGGTGGGCTGCCAGGCCACGCCCATATCCAGCAGGTTGACGAAGAAGTCGTTGCTCAATACACCCGGACGGCTAGTAAACACGCCGTGAGGCGCATTGTCGACGTTGGCGCCCAGCACGCGCAGGCCGCCCACCAGCACCGTCATTTCCGGCGCGCTCAGCGTCAGTAGCTGCGCCTTATCCACCAGCAGCGCTTCCGCCGGCAAAGAGTAGGCTTGCTTCTGGTAGTTGCGGAAACCGTCCGCCTGTGGCTCCAGCACGCTGAAGGATTCCACATCGGTCTGTTCCTGGCTGGCGTCGGTCCGGCCCGGCGCAAACGGCACGCTGATGTTGTGGCCGCCGGCCTTGGCGGCGGCTTCCACCGCTGCGCCGCCGGCCAGCACGATCAGGTCGGCCAGCGACACTTGCTTGCCGTCGCTCTGAGCGGCGTTGAAGTCCTGACGAATGGCCTCCAGCGTTTTCAGCACGCGGGCCAGTTGCGCCGGCTGGTTCACCGCCCAGTCTTTTTGTGGAGCCAGGCGGATGCGGGCGCCGTTGGCGCCGCCGCGCTTGTCCGATCCACGGAAGCTGGAGGCGGAGGCCCAGGCGGTGGACACCAGTTCGCTGACGGACAGGCCGGAGGCTAGTACTTTGGCCTTGAGCGCGGCGATGTCTGCGTCGTTGATCTGCGGTTGACAGGCCGCCGGCACCGGGTCTTGCCAGATCAGATCCTCGGCCGGCACTTCCGGGCCCAGGTAACGGGTCTTGGGGCCCATATCGCGGTGAGTCAGTTTGAACCAGGCGCGGGCGAAGGCGTCGGCGAAAGCGGCCGGGTTTTGATGGAAGCGGCGGGCGATCGGCTCGTAGATCGGGTCGAAGCGCAGCGACATATCAGCGGTGGTCATCATCGGCGGGTGTTTTTTCGCCGGGTTGTGAGCGTCCGGGATCAGGTGTTCCGGCTTGACGTTCTTGGCCACCCACTGGTGGGCGCCGGCCGGGCTCTTGGTCAGTTCCCAGTCGTAGCCGAACAGCATGTCGAAATAGCCGTTGTCCCATTGCGTCGGGTTGGGTTTCCACGCGCCCTCGATGCCGCTGGTGGTGGTGTATTCGCCCTTGCCGTCGCCAAAGCGGTTGATCCAGCCCAGGCCTTGCGCTTCCAGCGGCGCGGCTTCCGGTTCCGGGCCCACCAGCGCCGGGTCGCCTGCGCCGTGGGCTTTGCCGAAGGTATGGCCGCCGGCCACCAGAGCCACGGTTTCCTCGTCGTTCATCGCCATGCGGGCGAAGGTTTCGCGCACGTCGCGGCCGGATGCCAGCGGGTCCGGATTCCCGTCCGGGCCTTCCGGGTTCACGTAGATCAGGCCCATCTGCACCGCGGCCAGCGGATTCTCCAGCTGGCGGTCGCCGGAGTAGCGGCTGTTGGCCTCGTTGCTGGTGGCCAGCCATTTGGTTTCCGCGCCCCAATAGACGTCTTCTTCCGGCTGCCAGATGTCCTGACGGCCTCCGCCGAAACCAAAGGTTTTAAAGCCCATGGACTCCAGCGCCACGTTGCCGGCCAGGATCATCAGATCGGCCCAGGAGATCTGGTTGCCGTACTTTTGCTTGATCGGCCACAGCAGACGGCGCGCCTTATCCAGGTTGCCGTTGTCAGGCCAGCTGTTGAGCGGAGCGAAGCGCTGGTTGCCGGTGCTCGCGCCGCCGCGGCCATCGGCGGTACGGTAGGTGCCGGCGTCGTGCCAGGCCATGCGGATGAACAGGCCGCCGTAATGGCCCCAGTCAGCCGGCCACCAGTCCTGGGAGGTGGTCATCAGCGCTTTAAGATCGCTTTTCAGCGCGGCGTAGTCCAGCTGTTGGAAGGCGGCGGGGTAATCGAAGTCCGGCTCCAGCGGATTGGAGGCCGGCGCGTGTTGATGCAGGATGTTGAGATTGAGCTGGTTGGGCCACCAGTCGCGGTTGGATTGGGCGTTCACGACAGCCGGATTGCCGACGGTTTGGTGGAATGGGCACTTGGACGCGCTACTCATGACAGACTCCTTAGGTCAAGGTGTTCAATGACTTGCTGGGATCAGCTTAGTGAAGCTTGGAGTCGGAAGCCATTGAGCAATTTCAATCAGCCCTATGGCTTCCGTCAATCAATCATGCTTTGGTGATAGTTAGTTCATTAGGCGCGCCACATAGTTCCTGGGCTGGAGAGTTAACTGCCTGCTCAAGTCGCGTTCAGGGTTTAGAACCTGTTTACGATCTGCTGCGTATTGGCGATACGGCGCTGAACACCTCGTCAAATGCTCATGCACCACGCGTACATTCCGCTTTCTAGTGGTTTTCGCCTTGTTTCGCCTTAGGCTCGCGAGATCGTAAACAGGTTCTTATACGCTGTCGTTGTCGGCGTCCGGCTCAGCCGGCACCAGTTGCAGCAAGTCGCCCGGCTGGCAGTCCAGATACAGACAGATCGCCTCCAGCGTGGAGAGCCGGAAGCCCTTGACCTTGCCTTGTTTCAACAGCGACAGGTTTTGTTCTGTGATGCCGATTGCCTGGGCCAGGTCCTTGGATTTGACCTTGCGCTGGACGAGCAGCATGTCCAGATGGATTTTGATGGGCATGTGTCGCTTTCAGATGAATTGCTTATTTTCGCACGCCAGCGTAATGCCTTCTCGCTGAATGCGCGCAATGATCATGACCACGGCGGCGATGAACAGGCTTTCCAGGTTTTCAGCGTGGAAACTGACGGCGATCAGCCGCTGCCCCTCCGGCCGCATCATGGTCAGCCAGGCGCTAATCAGCGGCTGGGAGACGAGGTCCGCCAACACCCAAAGCGCGACTCTGGAACCCACTTTGGACAACAGCGCGGCGGAACGCTCCGTGAAATATTCCGCTTGAGCATAAAGCTTGAACAGGCGGCGCAAGGCGTTCAGGCCTTGCGCCAGGATCAGCAGGGGGATGCAGGAAAGGACCGCGCCACCGGCGCGTTGCCACAGCGGCAGGCTCGGAAGATCGAATTCGCTTGAGCCGTAAAACCCTCTGACGGTGTCCACGGAGATGGTCAAGCCGGCGTCGATAATGGACTTGGGAAAGAGCCAGAACAGGATATTGAACAGCAGCATGGCGCTGATGCCCAAGACAGTGATGTAGGCCATGACGGCGCAATAGCGGCTCAATCGTGTGGAGTTCATGAGAGTTCCTTAGCAGTGGTTGGAAAGGCGTTGAGAAAGGGAGTTGGTTAGGTATCGCAAAACAATTATTTGTTATTGTAAAACGATAATTTTTTGCTGTGCAAGTTTGATTTTCGCAACGTTGCGGCTAGCACACACCTTGGGCTTGTCGTTGCATGGGGGCTTCGTGAGCCGTCGGCCCAGGCTGGGCGCGGCTTTTGGACGGATTGAAGACGTGCTGAGCGGTGTCTACATGAGAAACAACAATTTATTATTGTTTAACAGTAATTAATTTATGTAATACAGTCATCAACTTCACGTGAAGGCGGGCTTGCCCTCGCGTGCTCTCCGAGATGCCTGGCGTGTTTGCGCGCCGGATGAACGAAAGAGGTTTGATGATGAGCGATGCAAATCAAGCAAGCGGCGAGCTGGCGCCTCGATCTGGATGGGTGGCCGAATGTCTGGCGCCGACGCATGCTTAAAGCGCTGGGCCACGGCCGGCGCGCACGCCTGCTGTGCGTTTTGCTGGCGTGGGGATTGGCGGCGTGCCGGGGAGACAGCGCCGGGCTGAGAGCGGCAATGTCGAGGCCGTTTCACGCCTTGACCGCGCTGGCCGGTTCAGCGGTCTATGCGCGTGGTCATCAGGATGGCGGTGCTGGTGCGCTCCACGCCCTCCAGCGCGCCGATGCGGTCTATCAACCCGTCCAACTCGGCCACGCCGGCGGCTTCCACGCCGGCGATGAAGTCATGGACGCCGCTGACCGAGTGCAGGGTGCGCACCTGGGGCAGCCGGCGCAAGGCGCTTTCTATCGACGGGCTCAAGCGCGGCGCGGCGCTGATCATCACCAGTGCGCGCACTTGGGCGGCGTCGTGGGCGGCGCTGGTGCGCACGCTATAGCCCAAAATCACGCCGCCGCGCTCCAGCCGTTCTATGCGGCTTTGCACCGTGGTGCGGGACAGGCCCAGCCGGCGCGCCAGTTCCGCGGTGGGCGCGCGGGCGTTTTCGCGCAGCAGCGCGAGCAATTGCTGATCTGTGGCGTCCATGGCGGCTCCATGCGGGGGTGGCGGTTTAGCGCTATGCCGGACTTTTCGTCAATGCGATCAATAATATCCAACAGTTCGTCTCTATGCGCGCTGCAATTTGCCGAACTTGACCCGAGAATGAGGCTTCCCCTGAGACGAGGAGCGGAGCGATGCGAGATGCGATCATTGTGGGCGGCGGCCACAACGGCCTGGTGTGCGCCCATTACCTGGCGAGGGCCGGGCTGAAGGTGACCGTGCTGGAACGGCGCGGCGTGGTGGGCGGCGCGGCGGTGACCGAGGAGTTTCACCCCGGTTTTCGCAACTCGGTGGCCGCCTACACGGTGTCGCTGCTCAATCCCAAGGTGAGCCGCGACATGGAGCTGGCGCGCCATGGTCTGAAAGTGGCGGAGCGGCCCTTGTCCAACTTCCTGCCGCTGGACGACGGCGGCTATCTGAAAGTGGGGCCGGGCCGCACCGCCGCCGAGGTGGCGCGCTTCTCGCGCCGAGACGCCGACAGGCTGGACGATTACGCTCGGCATCTGGACGCCGCCGCCGAACTGCTGCGCGAGCTGGTGTTGCAAACGCCGCCCAACGCGGTGGAGGGCGGCTGGCTGAGCGCGCTGCCGGAGCTGCTCAAGGCCGGTCGGCTGGGGCGTAGGCTGGGCAAGCTGGAACTGGCGCAGCAGCGCGAGTTGCTGGATCTGTTCACCAAGTCCGCCGGCGATTATCTGGACGGCTGGTTCGACAGCGATCCAATCAAGGCGGCCTACGGTTTCGACAGCGTGGTGGGCAACTACGCCAGCCCGTACGCGCCCGGCTCGGCCTATGTATTGCTGCACCATGTGTTCGGCGAAGTGAATGGCCGCAAGGGCGCCTGGGGCCACGCCCTGGGCGGCATGGGCGCCATCACCCAGGCCATGGCCCGTTCGGCGCGCGAGCGCGGCGCGGAGATCCTCACCGACAGCGCGGTGCGGGAGGTGTTGCTGGAGAAGGGCCGGGCGGTGGGCGTGGTGACGGAGCGCGGCGAGCGGCTGGACGCGCGGGTGGTGGTGTCCAATCTCAATCCGCGGCTGCTTTACACCCAGCTGCTGGACCCGGCGGCGCTGCCGGCGGACTTCCTGCGCCGGATGCAAAGCTGGCGCTGTGGCTCCGGCACGTTCCGCATGAATGTGGCCCTGTCCGAGCTGCCGGATTTCAGCTGCTTGCCGGGCAAGACGCCGGCGGAACATCACGGCAGCGGCATCATCATCGCGCCCAGCCTGGCTTATATGGAGCGCGCTTATCACGACGCGCGCGAGCGCGGCTGGTCCGGCCGGCCCATCGTGGAAGTGCTGATCCCGTCGACGCTGGACCCGTCGCTGGCTCCGCCGGGCCAGCATGTGGCCAGCCTGTTTTGCCAGCACGTGGCGCCGCAATTGCCGGATGGGGCCAGCTGGGACGACCATCGCGAGGAAGTGGCGGACCTGATGATTGACACCGTCACCCGTTACGCGCCCAATTTCAAGGCCGCGGTGCTGGGGCGGCAGATCATGAGCCCGCTGGACCTGGAGCGCACCTTCGGCCTGGTGGGCGGCGACATCTTCCACGGCGCTCTGGGCTTGGATCAGTTGTTCTCGGCACGGCCCATGCTGGGCCACGCCGACTACCGCGGCCCCATTCCCGGTTTGTACACCTGCGGCGCCGGCGCCCATCCCGGCGGCGGCGTCACGGGCGCGCCCGGCCACAACGCGGCGCGCGAGGTGCTGCGGGATCTGGGGCGCCGCATGGTTTGAGCCGTCGGCGCAAGATCTTGCGGGGCCGGCCCCGTGCGCCAGGTGAAAAAAGGCCCGCAGCGGAGCAGGCGGGCTAAAGGGCAATCAAGCGGGAATCGAAGCGGTAATCCACGGTTTGGCGCGACAGTGCGCGGAGCGGCGATCACGCCCAGATTGTTGCCGCGCACCGTCCAGGCGGCGTGCTCTTGGCCGGCGTTGAGGCTTGCCACGGTGGAGTCGCCGCTGGTGCGGCTACGCTCGTTTTCGCCTTGTCTCGTCCTTGCTCGCTAGACTTTGAACAGGCTCTTAGTGGTGTCGGAGTCGTAACGGCCCACCCGGTTCAGGCCGCCGCCGAGGAACAGTCGTGATCCCGTCGTGGCTTGAAGCCCAGGTTCACCAGGTACGGCGCGTGGTTGAATGGATTACCCAGGATGCCGGTGGCGGCGGCGTCGCTTTGAGCCTCCTTGGTGTCCAGCAGGCCCAGGCCGGCGTTCAGCGTCAGCCGCGGTGGCCGATTGATGTGTTCAAATGCAAATGATTCCTAATACAGACGGCTGGTGTTACCATGCGGCATCCATAACGGCACACCCTCTTGCCGGCCGCGTCGGCGTTTGCCGCGCGGCCTCCACCTCTGTCGAGATCAAAAAAAACCTGTCATGAAAAAGTCGCCCATCTTCGTCGATTTCAGCCTGCTCAGGCTCAACCCGCATTTCCGCTCCATCTTCATCGCCCGCATGATCTCGGTGTTCGCCTTCGGCATCCTGATGGTGGCCGTGCCGGTGCAAATCCATCAGCTCACCGGCTCCACCCTGCAAGTGGGCGCGGCGATGGCGCTGGACGGCATCGGCATGTTCGCCGGCCTGATGTGCGGCGGCGTGCTGGCGGACCGCATGGACCGCCGCCGGCTGATTCTGCTGGGCCGCTCGCTGTGCGGCCTGGGCTTTCTGGCGCTGGCGCTCAACGGCTTCATGACCCATCCCTCGGTGCTGGCGCTCTACGTGGTGTCGGCCTGGGACGGCTTTTTCAGCGGCATCGGCATCACCTCGCTGATGGCGTCCATCCCGGTGCTGGTTGGTCGTGAAAACCTGCCGGCCGCCGGCGCGTTGAGCATGCTGACCATGCGCATCGGCGGTGTGCTGTCTCCTCTGCTGGGGGGGCTGATCATCGCCGCCGCCGGGGTGAACTGGAACTATCTGCTGGCCGGCGTCGGCACTCTGGCCACCTTGATCCCGCTGACGCGTTTGCCATCCCTGAAGCCGCAGGGCGGGGAGCCGGCGCATCCGCTGCGTTCCCTACTGGAGGGTTTCCAGTTTCTGTGGCAGAACAAGGTGGTGGGCGCGGTGGTGGCGGTGGGCACGCTGCAAACCCTGCTCAGCGCGGTGCGGGTGCTGTATCCGTCCTTGGCGGAAGACGGCTACGGCGGCGGCGCTTTCGAGGTGGGCCTGATGTATTCGGCGGTACCGCTGGGCGCGATGATAGGCGCGTTCACCAGCGGCTGGGTGGGCGGCTTGAGCCGTCCTGGCGCGGTGATGTTGAGTTGCGTGCTGGCCTCGTCCCTGAGCATCGCGTCCTTGGGCCTGGTCCATCATCTGGCTTACGGCCTGCTGGCCTTGGCTTTGCTGGGTTATTTCGGTTCCATCGCGTCTTTGTTGCAGTTCACGCTGGTGCAGGGCAATACGCCGGATCATTTGCTGGGACGGGTGAATAGCCTGTGGAACGCGCAGGACGTGGTGGGCGATGGCTTGGGCGCTTTGGGCCTGGGCGCGCTGGCGCGAGCCTTGGTGCCGTTGACGGCGGTGGGGTGGTTCGGCGCAGTGGCCGCCGCGGCCAGTTTGGCGATGTGCGGGGCTTTTGGGTCTTTGCGGCGTTTGACCGGTGGCGCGGCCGCCGGGGCGGAGACTGTCGGGGAGCCGGCGCGGCAGGGCGCGGGGTCTTAGAACGTGCTTACGATCTCGCGAGCTAAGGCGAAAACGGCTGAAAAAGCGGAATGCACAAGTAGTACATTAGCATTTCGAAGCCGTTTTCAACGCCCTTGTCTAACAGTCCCGCCAACGCGTAGCAGATCGTAAGCAGGTTCTTAGCGCCAAGGGTTTGTTGGAGCTAATGTCGTTGCAGGGCGGAAACCTCGGTTGGGGGTTCCGCCCTTTTTGCATCCTCTATGAAGCGCTGGCTAGTGTAGGGGAGTTTGAATCCGCCGCACGGATGGTGATTTAGGACCGGTTCCGCCCGGCGAACGGGAAGGGAGCTGGCCGCTGCCCCTTCCATCCCCCCTCGTCCCCCAGGACGCGAAACTCGGAGCGCCCCCGAGGGGACACTTGGGCGCTCCACAAGGTTGTCTTTTTGAAAAAGAAAAGTGATTTGGCAGAGTCGGTCATGTTTGTGGGTAACTTAGCACCACCGCTCTTTCCTGTGGATATCTCAAGAGAACCAAGAATAAGCGACGAATGCGACGTGCCCCAGGTCCCTTCAGGCCTGCTGTCGGATGGCTGTCCCGAGGTCTTAAGCGGCGGCCTGTTCGGGCTGTCCCGGCAATCAAAATCATCATCCGCGCAGCGGATACAAAACGAGTCGGCGCACGCAAAAAAAGCGGGGCAGCTCAAAGCGGCCCCGCTTGATTTCTGAGTGCTAGAACGCCAGGGCATGCTCCAATGCCTTATCGCCGATGCGAGGCGGCATTGAAGCGCTGTTTACTGGCCGTGTTTCTCCTCGCCTAGTTTGTCCAGGTAGCGCAGGATGCGGCCGCTGTCTTGTTCCAGCTTCTGCATCCGGTTGACGATTTCCTGCTCGTCCAGCGGGCCTTCCTGATCAAACACCGCCAGCGCGGCGCCGATGTGCTGGCTGGCCTGCTGCTCGGTGGCTGCCAGCTCGCTCCAGGAACGGGTTTTGCCAAAGGACTGCTGGCCTTGCTGCTGCAGCCAGCTTTGCAGTTCGCTGCTCTGCTCCATCGGCTTGGCCTCCTCTATCGAGTGGTAGGCGGTCTGTTTGAAGATCACATGCCCCACTTTTTGCAGGCTGAGCTGGGATTTGTCGTGCACGCGGCTCACCTGGGCCATCACTTGCTGCGATTGCTCCACCTGACTGCTGAAGCGCTGACGGAAGGTTTCAACCGAGTCTTTGACCTGGCTGGCCACATTGCCGGCGGCACTGGCCTGGGTCTGCATATTGCCAATGCGCAGCGACAAGTTTTCAAGCACGTCCTGCACATTGTTGGCGGTGCTCTTGCTGCGCTCGGCCAGCTTGCGCACTTCGTCGGCCACCACGGCGAAGCCGCGGCCGGTTTCGCCGGCGCGGGCGGCTTCGATGGCGGCATTCAGCGCCAGCAGGTTGGTTTGGTCTGCGATGGCGGAGATGTCGGCCAGCGAGGTTTCTATGCCCTGCCATTCCTGGGCCAGCGCGGTGCTGGCGGTGTCCATGCTGCTGACGCTGTCGGCGATGGTATCCAGGTGGCCGGACAACTGTTGGGCGGTTTCCAGGCTGACGCGCGCGCCGTCCGCGGTGTCTTGAGTGATTGCGGCCACGTCGGCCATAGCCTGGCTGATGTCTTCCAGATCGCTCTGGTTGCTGGCCAGGTCCTTGCGCAGGTGCGGGTTGTTGAGCGCGGCCAGCTGCGAGGAGAGGCGGTTGCGGCGGATGTAGCCGTCGTTGTCGGCCATGGTCTGGATGGCGCGGTTGACGCTGCCCAGCGAGCTGGCCAGGATGCCCGGCAGGCCTTGGCTCAGCGGGCGGCGGCTGTAGTCGCCGGCGCTGATGGCCTTGAAGCAGGTGTTGATTTCCTTGAAATAGGTTTCGATCAGGTCGAGGAAGTCGTTGAGCTGCCAGGCCAGCTTGCCCACTTCGCCCAGGTTGCGGGTGCCGGTGGCGCGGTGGTGCAGTTCGCCGGAGCTGGCGTAGCCCAGTTGCTCGTGCAGAGTGTTGAGCAGGCCGAAGATGCGGCCGCTGTGGCGCCACAGCAGCAGGGATAGGGCGATGGAGGCGGCCAGCAGCAAGGCGTCCACGACGTGGCCGACGATTTCCGGGAATAAATAGCTGTCCAGCAGCGAGAAGGCGACCAGTAAATTGAAGCCTATGATGCACCAGCCCAGCTGGGTGCGCAGGAAGGGCGGCTTGTGTTGGAGCTGGCTCATGCGGCGACTCCCGGCGCTTGCAGCACCTGGGCGTTGAGGGAAAGGATGAAGTCCTGGTAGCTGACGCCTTTGTCCGCCAACACTTGCTGCAGCCAGGCCACGGAGGCGTCCGGCGCGGTGGCTTTGTTGTGACTGGCTTCTATCTGGCGCATCTGGGCGTAGACCGGCTCTATGGCGGCGATGGCTTCCTGGCTGGGCGGACGGCGCACGGAGTAATAGCCTTGCAGTTGGCCGCGCAGGTCGTAGTCCGGGGTCACGTTGGCCAGTACCCAGTAGTAGTCGCCGTTTTTGCTGTGGTTTTTCACCACGGCGAAGAATTCCTGGCCTTGTTGCAGGGTTTTCCACATCAGGCGGTAGGCGCCGCGCGGCATGTCGGGGTGGCGGATCAGGTTGTGCGGCTTGCCCAGCAGCTCGTGCTCGGCGTAGCCGGCGATGCGCATGAACACGCGGTTGGCGTAAGTGATGTGGCCGGTGGGGTCGGTCTTGGTGATGATCAGTTCATGAGGGGCGAGCCGGATTTCCTTGCTGGCCGTGCCGGCGGCGGGGTGCGTCATGGTCTGTTTCTCTCTTATTTGTCGATTGCCTAACCTCAAATGTTCATTTTCGGCCACTGGCCCAGTAGGGGCAAGCGTTTATTTATTTGTACTGCCCATGCTTGACAGGAGTCTGCTTAAATTACTTCTTAATAATTCAGTTCTTACGAAAACAAAAAAGGACGCCTGTGGCGTCCTTGCATGCGTGGGCCGGGGCGGGCCTCAGAGCCTGCTAAAAGCTTCGCGAGACAAGGCGAAAACGGCTGAGAAAGCGGAATGGTCAAGTGGCACATGAGCATTTCGAAGCCGTTTTCAACGCCCTTGTCTAACAGCCCCGTCGGCGCGCAGCAGATCGTAAACAGGTTCTCAGAGTTTGACGATCTGGCGGACCTGAGACACGCAAGCGCGGGCGTCTTCTATCAGCTTGGCGAACTCCGGACTGTTGATCTCCGCGTGGCTGAGCCAGCGCACCTTATTGCTGATCCGGTACTGGACGCGGATGCCGGCCGGGGTTTGCTGTTGCTTGGCGTTCACTTCGTACCAGGGGGAATTCACCTTGCATTCAAAGGCGGGCTGGATGGCTTTGGCGCCCTTGAGCAGCACATCGGATTGCATGGCGCTGGCGTCGCCCAGGTAGACGTCCGCCAGGTTGCCGTTGCGCTTGTAGTTGTCGAAGCTGTCCCACACGCTTTTGAAGTGGGAGTCGTAGAGAAACAGGCCGGAAATCTTCTCCAGCATGCGCGGGTCGCGCACGCTCATGCGCAGCGGGTAGACCGACGGCACCATGAAGGAGGTTTTGTCGCGCTGGACCTTGCAGTCTTCCGGCTGATTGCTCAACCGGTTGCACAAGCTTTGGTCGGTGGCGCTGACGCCTTGGTAGCGGTCTTGCAGAATGGTGTCGATCAGAGCGGAGTTGGCCAGTTCGATGTCGGCGCTGACATTGGCGCTGCCGTCGGCTTGCAGCGCGTTTTCGCGCTTGATGTTCAGATCGGTGCGCGCCGGCTCCATCGGCACCTGGGTTTGGCTCACCACGCCGTCCTTGTCGATGATGAAGGCCCAGCGGTCTTGCAGGTCCGATATGATGCGGCCGGGCTGGAAGAAGGGGTTGGTGGGGTCCAGCCACCAGGTCTGGCCGGCGATGTTGGCGCGGACGATCATGTGGTTGGGCGCGCCGACGCCGGGCAGGAGCAGCGGCGGGGCGAACTTGCCGCGGTAGATCAGCGCTGGTTCCGCGGCGATGCCGGCGCGGCGCAGCATGGCGGTCAGCAGAGTGGAAAGGTCTTTGCAGTCGCCGTAGCCGTGTTTTTCAATTTCAGCCAGCGTGAACGGCACCAGGCCGCGTTCCGCCAGCCGGGTGTCGTTGAGGTAGCGGTAGTTGCGGTTGATATGCTGCATGAAGGCGGCCGTCTGCTCCGCGGCCGGCTTGCCCTGATTGGCGGCCACCACGGCGGCGGCAGCCGGCGGCAGCGGCGCGGCCAGGATTTCGTTGTAGCGGCGGGCATGGGCGCCGAAGTGGTCTTGCGGCTGGTCCGAGGTGGCGATCACCAGTTGCGGCCATTCGCGCAGCGCGCTGTTGTTCCACTCGTTGATGTAGTTGAGGTAGCGCGGCCGGCGCAGCGATACCTTGACGCGCTTGCGGTCCGCGCTGGCGTCCACCGCGTAATCGTCCAGCATCATGCCGCGCCAGATCAGCGGGCGAGTGGACTGGAGGTCGAAGCTGAAGCTGTCTTCACGGGCTTTTTGCGGGCCCAGGTCCAATTGGTAGCGCAACTGGCGCACCAAGGGCTGTGCCACGCTGTGGGTTTTGATGCGGTAGGACACGGTGCTGCCCACCGATAGTTCCGGGAAGGCCATCCAGGTTTGCATGTCGCGGCTGACGCCGGCGTCCGGATTGGGCGCGGCACGGGTTTCAATCTGGGATTTGCCCAGTTTGATCACTTTGCCGTTGGGCTGGATCACTTCGGCCCGTTCCACTTGCATGCGGTCTTCGGCCGGGTAGGTGAAGTCGATGCGGGACAGTTGTTCGCGGCCGGAGGGGTGCAGGATGGTGAATTGCTTGCTGGTGACGCAGTCCAGGCTGTTGTCTTTGTTGTGTTGGCAGCTGACGGCGGTTTTGACCGCCAGCGGCGCTTCGCTGACCGGTTGCAGCGCGGCGGCGCTGAAGCTGCTGTAGAGGCCGGCGGCCAGCCCGAGAGTGAGTGTACGCATATTGGAATCGAAAAGTGTGATCTTGCTGTGATGATTATACGGCGCGAGGGCGGTGAAAACGCGCATCCGGCGTCCGCACCGCCGGATGGGGTCAAGCGTTCCATGTTCGCATATTAGCGCTTACGAATGTGTGTGCTTTTTGTGTCGCTGTCGAGCCTGTCCACGATCCCGCGAATACGAGCGGCACAAGACGGGGGATGGTCAACGGGCGCTCACGGCGAGGCCCACATCCGCAGCAGGTTATGGTAGTTCGCGGTTAGCGCCACCAGGGCTTCGTTATCGCCCAACTGCAGGCGCAAGCTGGAGATCGCCGCGTCCATGTCGAACAGCAGCCGGCGCTTGCCGTCGTCGCTGATCATGCTTTGCACCCAGAAGAACGAGGCCAGCCGCGCGCCGGCGGTGACCGGTTCCACCCGGTGCAAGCTGGTGGACGGGTAGAGCACCATGTCGCCGGCGTCCAGCTTGACGCTGTGGCTGCCATAGGTGTCCTCGATCACCAGCTCGCCGCCTTCGTATTCGTCCGGGCGGCTGAAGAAAAGGGTGCAGGACACGTCGGTGCGCACCCAGCCGCCGTCGAAAGGGTGGCGGCGCACGGCGTTGTCCACATGGTTGCCAAAATCCATGCCGGCTTGGTAGCAGTTGAACAGCGGCGGGAAGATTTTGGCCGGCAGCGCGGCGGAGAAAAACAGGCCGCTGCGTTGCAAGGCGCCTTCCACCATGGCCTGCAATTGTTGGGCTTCCGGCAGCTGCTGCGGCAGTTGCAGATTGCGTTTGACTTGAGCGGACTGCTTGCCGGCGGTGATGCGGCCGTCGGCCCAGTCGGCGCGGGCCAGCAGCTCGCGGCCCAGCGCCAGTTCTTCGGCGCTCAGCACCGCGGGGATGTGCAATAACATGGTGTCTCCGTATGAGGCCAAGCCCCCGGCGAACCGGGGGCCGGAACTGGCTTGGAACGTGTTTACGATCTGCGGCGCATCGGTAGGGACATTGTGCGATGAGCGCCGGCATTCGAAATGCTTCTGCCCCATCCGGGCATTCCGCTTTCTAGGCCGGTTTCGCCTTGTCTTGCCCTTGCTTGCGAGATCATGAACAGGTGCTTAGTACTTGAAGCTGACTGTCAGTTGCGCTTCGCGCGGAGTACCCAGCGTGGCGTGGGCCGGGTAGCCGCCGTCGAAGTAAGTCTTGTTGGCCAGGTTGTTTACATTCAGCTGCACCTTGTACTTGCGGGTCTCGTAAGCCAGCATCGCGTTGGCCACGGTGTAGGCCGGCAGGTAGTTGGTGTTGGCTTCATGCGCGTAACGCTTGCCCACATGGGTCAGGCCGAAACCGCCGATCACTTCTTCCGTGAACTTGTAGGTGGTCCACAGGTTGGCGGTGACCTTGGGCGTGTAGCGCGGCATATTGCCTTCGGTGCCGGCGGCGCCCAGGGCCGGCGGCGCGGCCTTGTCGATGCGGGACTTCATCAGGGTGAGGCCGGCGAAGACGTCCCAACGCTCGGTCAGCCGCCCGGCGCCTTCCACTTCCACGCCATCGGTATGGCGTTTGCCGGACAGCAGCACGGTATTGGGGTCGTTGGCATCCGTATTTCGTTCGTTGGTCTTCTCGATGCGGAACAGCGCCGCGCGCAGGCTGGCGTCGCCGTCGAACAGATCCCACTTGGCGCCCAGTTCAATGTTGCGGTTCTTTTCCGGGTCCACTTTGGCGGTGGCCTTGTCCAGCGCGTAGGCTTCTCCCGACGGGTTGAACGAGGTGCCGTAGCTCAGATAGTAGGACTGGGCGGTGCTGGGCTGCCAGATCAGGCCGCTGCGCCAGCTCCACACATTGTCGGTGCGGCTGACATCGTAGCTGCGGCTGGGGTCCTGGTTGACGGAGCCGTCGCGGTTGCCGGCGCGGATCTTGTAGTCGCCGCTGAAACGGTCGAAACGGGCGCCCACCACGGCCTTCCACTGCGGGGTCAGCTCCAGCGTGTCCATCGCGTACAGGCCGATATTGCTGGCGTCGAACTGGGTGTTGCTGCTGCGGTAGCGGCTGAGGTCGACGGGCACGCCAGGGTCCGGCGCGCCCACGGTGGTGCTGGGCGGAGTGTTGAGCAGAGCGTAGCGGCTGGTGTCGGATTTCTCTTTGCTCAGCTCCAGGCCGGTCAGCAAGGTGTGGCGGACGCTGCCGGTTTCGAACTTGCTGATCAGATCGGTCTGGTTGTTCCACGACCAGTCGGTGCCGTCGCGCATGGGTTTGCTGCGGTTGATGCGGGAGCTGTCCAGAACCGGGTTGCTGGGGGTGATGCCCGGGATGCGCGGCGCGGTGGGCGACACATCGCGCCAGAAGCGGTTGAAACGCAATTGATTGCTCAGCACCAGGTCGTCGCTGAAGCGGTGAGTGAGCTTGGCGGTGAGGATGTCGGTTTGCGTCTTTTCAAAGTCGCTGTTCAGGCCGTAGAAGCGGTCGCGCGGCACGTCGATGGGCTGCCGGGTGTTGGCGTTGAACGGAATGCCGTAGTCCGGAACGTTGTCTTCCTTCTGATGGAAGTAGGACAGCACCAAGGTGGTGGGCTCGCCCAGGCCGAAGGCCAGCGAGGGAGCGATGCCGAAGCGTCGGTTTTTCGCCGGGCCGCGGTCGCTGCCGTCGTCGGTGGCCATCAGGTTGACGCGCATTGCGGCGGTGTCGCTGAAAGCCTGGTTGATATCGAAGGTGGAACGGGTGAGGCGATTGCTGCCGACGCCAATTTCACCCGCCACCAGGGAGCCGGCGAACGGAGTTTTGCTGGCTTGGTTGACCACGCCGCCGGTGGAGCCGCGGCCAAACAGCATGGAGCTGGCGCCTTTCAACACTTCCACTTTTTCTAGGTTGAAGGTGTCGCGGTTGTACTGGCCGATGTCGCGCATGCCGTCCAGATAGGTGTCGGTGAAGGCGGAGAAGCCGCGGATCACGACTTGGTCGCCGGTGCGGCCGCCTTCGCCGGCGGCGAAAGTGATGCCGGGCACATTGCGCAGTGCGTCCTTCAAGTTGGAAACGGCCTGGTCTTCCAGCAATTGCTTGCTGACCACCGTGACCGATTGCGGAATATCCTTCAGCTTCTGGTTCAGCTTGCCGATGGCGCTGGACTCGGTCTTCAGGCTGCCGCGTACCGGCGTTTCGCCTTCCACGCGGACGGTTTCCAGCTTGGTGGGGGCGTCTGCGGCCAGAGCCAGACCGGGGGAGAGGGCGGCGGCGAGCATGCCGGCGCCGATTTTCGCCGGCAGCTTGCGCGCGACGATGCCGCTGCCGCGGCTTGGGGTGGGTCGATGTTCCATCAGGGTTCTCATTTCGTGTCGTCGTTATAATCGCCGGCCGGCTGAGGCCGGCTCTGCTTTGCCTTACTGCGCGCCTCTCCGGCCTTGTCCGGGCAAAGAGCGGACAAAGACCCTCCCTGGTCTGCGCGGCGGCAGTCCATGGAATAGAAGAAGAGGAATGAGGTACCGGCGCGAAATAGCGGCTGGATAAGCGGCTGCGCGCTGGCGGGTACGGGACGCGGATCTCGCGTCTACTGTGGCTCAGGGGCCGGCAGAGTCCTCACGCAAACCAATGGCGTGGGCTTGCGTGACGGCTCTGCGGCGAGCGGCCGGCAGGCGCCGGCCATGCTCGCACGGCTGTCGTTAAGGCGCTTCGGTGGCGAAGCCTATCTTGCTGATGCCCCCTTGCTGGGCGCTGGCCAGGGTTTTGGCCACGGTTTCATAGCGCACGCTCTTGTCCGCGAACAAGTGCAGCTCCACTTGCGGGTTGTCGCGGGCGGCGGCGGCGAAACGCGCGTCCAGCTCGCCTTCCGGCACTTTGACGTCGTTCCAGAACACCGCGCCGGCGGCATCTATGGCCAGGCGGATTTCCTTGGGCTGGCTCTGCTGCGCGGCGGCGCTGGCTTGCGGCAGATCCAGCTTGACGGTATTGGTCAGCAACGGGGTGGTGATGATGAACACCACCAGCAGCACCAGCATCACATCCACCAGCGGGGTGGTGTTGATGTCGGCCATCGGGGCGGAAGCGCCCTTGTCGAAACTACCGAACGCCATCGATCTCTCCGGACTGAGTCAGCAGCTGGGCGTGCAGATCGTGGGCGAAGTAGTCCATGTCTTGCGCCATGATGCGCTGCATGCGGGTCAGGGCGTTGTAGGCCAGCACCGCGGGAATGGCGGCGGCCAGGCCGGCGGCGGTGGCCACCAGCGCTTCGCCGATCGGGCCGGCCACCGCGGCGATGGTGACTTGGCCGGCGGCGCCGATGTTCACCAGCGCGTGGTAAATGCCCCATACCGTGCCGAACAGGCCAATGAAGGGCGCGGTGGAGCCCACCGAGGCCAGCACGGTCATGCCGGTTTCCTGCTTGCCGTTTTCCTGGGCCAGGCCTTTGCGGATGGCGCGGGTCAGGAACTCGTCCAGATCGCAGCTCTGGCCCAGCGGCCGCTCAGCCTGGCTGCGGTAGTGGCGCAGCGCGGCCAGGCCCTGACGGGTGAGGTTGGCGAACGGCGCGCGCGAATCCTGCAACTGGGCTTCCGCCTGCTTCCAGTCCGGGGCGTCCCACAGCGCGGTTTCGGCCTGCTTGTTGGCGCGGCGGATATGCCAGGTGCTGACGCCGCGGACCAGGATCAGGTACCAGGTCAGCACAGACATCAGGACCAGGATCATGAACACCGTGACCAGCACGGCGTCCCCTTGATGGAATACAGTCATTAGATTCATGATTTTGCAGACTTCAAAGAAAATTCAACGGGAACGATAAAGGTGTAGGCGATGGCTTCATTGCCGCGCTTGGCCGGGGTGAAGCTCCACTTTTTCACCGCCGCCACGGCGGCGCGGTCCAGCCGCGGGAAGCCGCTGCTGTTGGACAGCGTCACCTCCAGCGGCTGGCCTTGGGCGGACACGTGCACCCGCAACTGCACGGTGCCGGTTTCGCCTTCCTCGATGGACAGCGCCGGGTAGGCCGGCTTGGGGTTGTTCAGATAGCCGCCTCGGTACATCGGCTCGGTGATCGAAGGTTTGGCGTCGGCGGACTGGCCGCGGGAACTGCCGCCCTCTGCGGAGCTGGCTGCCGGGCTGGGCTTGCTTTCCGCCGCCGGGGCGGCCGTGGGCACGCTGATGGCCTTGGCGCTGGGCGCGGCCGGAGTGGGCGTGGCCATCACCTTGGGTTTGACCGGAGTCGGTTTCGGCGTCGGAGTGGGCTTGACCTGCGGAGTCGGCTTTTTCTCAGGCTTGGGCTGCTGCTTGGGCGCAGCCGGCGCGGCGGCCTTGCTGGGCGCGGCCAGGCTGATCATTTCCATGCTGGCGACGCGCGGCAGCGTGATTGGCGCCTGCATCGCCACTGCGCCGCCCATCAGCGCGAAGGCCAGGGCATGCAGGCCCACGGTGCTGGAGAGCGCCGAGTATTGAAGAATTCGCTGGTTCATGATGGTGATGATAATACAAACTATTCTCATTATCCAAGCTGGAAAACGCGTATACCTCAATGTCATTGACGTAAGTAAATAAATGACGGGAAAAGGGTTTTGCCAAGCGCCGCGTTAGCCGGCGCCTCGGAGCGTTCCAGTTCTTGCAATCCATGGTTTTGCCTGCATATCTTGCAGCATTGGCCACGGCGGAGTGCCGGTGGCGACATTATTGGAATACAAAACATGCAACAGTTCGACGGAACCACCATTGTGTCCATTCGCCGCGGCAATCGCGTGGCGCTGGGCGGGGATGGCCAGGTCACTCTGGGCAATATCGTGATCAAGGCCTCGGCGCGCAAAGTGCGCAAGCTGCATGGCGGCAAGGTGCTGGCGGGCTTTGCCGGCGGCACCGCCGACGCCTTCACCCTGATTGAGCGTTTTGAAGCCAAGCTGCAAAAGCATCAGGGAAACTTGCTGGTGTCGGCGGTGGAGCTGGCCAAGGATTGGCGCACAGACCGCATGCTGCGCCGGCTGGAGGCGATGCTGATCGTCGCCGACAAGAACAGCACTCTGATCATCACCGGCAACGGCGACGTGCTGGAGCCGGAACAGGGCATCGCCGCCATCGGTTCCGGCGGCGCCTACGCTCAGTCCGCCGCGCGCGCGCTGTTTGAAAACACCGATCTGGCGCCGGAAGTGGTGGTGAAGAAATCGCTGGAGATCGCCGGCGACATCTGCATCTACACCAACCACAACCATGTGATCGAGCTGTTGGACGAAGCCGAAGAGCCGGAAGGCAAAGCATCGGAAGCCAACTAAGCCGCATTCAAGAATCAAATCGCCGGGAGCGTCGCTTCCGGTTGGAGAACGTCATGACGCAAATGACCCCGCAGGAAATCGTCCACGAGCTGGACCAACACATCATCGGCCAGAACGCGGCCAAGCGCGCGGTGGCGGTGGCTCTGCGCAATCGCTGGCGCCGTCAGCAGGTGGCCGAGCCGCTGCGCAGCGAAATCACCCCCAAGAACATCTTGATGATAGGCCCCACCGGCGTGGGCAAGACCGAGATCGCCCGCCGTCTGGCTAAACTGTCCGGCGCGCCCTTCATCAAGATAGAAGCCACCAAGTTCACCGAGGTGGGCTATGTCGGCCGCGATGTGGACACCATTATTCGCGATCTGGTGGAAGTGGCGATCAAAGAGACCCGCGACGCCGCCATCAAACGCAACCGCCCGCGCGCGGAAGACGCGGCCGAAGACCGCATCCTGGACGTGCTGTTGCCGCGTCCGCGCCAGCAAGCCGGATTCTTCGGCGGCGAACCGGAAGCGGAAGCCAAGCCGGAAGACGGCGCCACCCGTCAGAAATTCCGCAAGATGCTGCGCGAAGGCGCGTTGGACGATAAAGAGATCGAAATCGAAATCGCCGCGCCGGCGGCGCAAATGAACGTGATGGCCCCGCCGGGAATGGAGGATTTCGCCAGCCAGCTGCAAGGCATGTTCCAGGGCCTGGGTTCCGGCAAGAAGCAGGCGGCCAAGATGAAGGTGACGGAAGCGCGCAAGCAACTGATCGACGAGGAAGCCGCCAAACTGGTCAATGACGAGGAACTGCGCGCCGAGGCGCTGAAGAACGTCGAGCAGAACGGCATTGTGTTTCTGGACGAGATCGACAAGGTCACCAGCCGCAGCGAAGGCCAGGGCGGCGCCGACGTCTCGCGCGCCGGCGTGCAGCGCGACCTGCTGCCGCTGGTGGAAGGCACCACCGTGTCCACCAAGTACGGCATGGTCAAGACCGACCACATCCTGTTCATCGCCTCGGGCGCTTTCCAGCTGTCCAAGCCGTCGGACCTGATCCCGGAGCTGCAAGGCCGTCTGCCCATCCGCGTCGAGCTATCCTCGCTGACCGTGGACGACTTCAAGGCCATTCTCACCAGCACCAATGCCTGTCTGACTCGTCAGTACCAGGCGCTGATGGCGACCGAGGGCGTGGAGCTGGAGTTTGTCGACAGTGGCATCCAGCGCCTGGCCGAGATCGCCTGGCAGGTCAACGAGAAAACCGAGAACATCGGCGCGCGCCGCCTCTACACGGTGATGGAAAAGCTGCTGGAAGAAGTGGCCTTCGACGCCAAGGCCGGCCGTTGCGAGATTGATGCCGCCTATGTCGACAGCAAGCTGGAACAAGTGGCCGAGCGCGAAGACCTGGCGCGTTACGTGCTCTGATCCATTCCTTATATATAGAAACGCAAACGGCGGCCTTGGGTCGCCGTTCTCGCATCCGGGTTAGCGTGCCTCGCATGCCGGCTGGGCGGGGGGAGGCTCGGCTGCCAAATCGCGGAATGCTTCCGGATGGCGCCGCCAATACCAATCCTTCACCTCGTCG
Source organism: Chromobacterium sp. Rain0013 (assembly GCF_015291765.1). Classification (NCBI taxonomy): domain Bacteria; kingdom Pseudomonadati; phylum Pseudomonadota; class Betaproteobacteria; order Neisseriales; family Chromobacteriaceae; genus Chromobacterium; species Chromobacterium sp. Rain0013. Next base: position 587,622 of record NZ_CP031514.1, on the reverse strand, counting down.
TGATCCAGCTCCAGAAACGCCTTCAAGCCAGGCAATAGCAGCATGGGCGCCACGGTGGCCAAATGCAGCAGCGCGAAAATCAAGTACACCCGCTCCAGCGGCAGCACATGCAACAGCGCGCCGGCCAGCGCCGGCCCCAGCATCGATCCTATTTTCACCAGCATCACATTGATGGCGGAAAAGCGCGCGCGGTAATTCTCCGGCACCGCCAGCGTGCGGTGAGTTTGGCCTATCAGCTGGTTCAGCGCGAACATCAGCCCCATCACCGCGAAACAGGCCAGGATCACCCAAGGGTTGTCGCTGATCGCCACCACCAGCATCAATACGCCGCAGACCACCATGCCTATGGTGCGCGCCTGGTAGCGGCTGAAGCGGCGCAGCAAAACATGGGTGAACCAGAGCGAGCCCAGCAGCATGCCGGCACTGATCGCCGCCTCGCAACCGCCCAGCCAGGCGGCGGACAAGCCCAGCGCATGCAGCTTGACCGGCAGCAGAGTCGTCACCAGCGGCATGAAGGCCACCAGAGTGACGAAGACCGCCAAGGTCCAATAGCGTTCTAGCGGAATGCGCCAGCGCGCGTACAGGCCGCTGCGGATATCCTCCAGCCAAGGCTGGCGCACGGCGTCCGCGGCGCGCGGCGGCACGCGCACATATAAGGAGGCCGCTGCGGCCACCACCAGCAGACAGGCGTAGGCCAGCAGAGTCAGGGTGGGGCTGGTCGCCGCCATCAAGCCGCCGCCCAGCACCGGGCCGATCAGATTGCCCGCCGACTGCGAGCTTTTCTGCAAGGACAGCGCGTCGCCCAGCCGGGCTGCCGGCACCATCTCGGCGGCGATGCTGAGCATGGACGGCAGCACGATGGACCAGGCCAGCATGGCCAGCGACTCCACCGCGATCACCCAGCCGATGCGATACCAGCCTAGTGCGGCCATCAAGGCCAGCAGCAGCGCGCTTAGCATCGCCAGCAACATGCCGCCGCCAATCAGGCGATTCTTAGGCAGGCGATCACCCAATGGCGCGGTCAGCGGCAGCGACAGAAGCATCACTAAAGCGGTGATTGAACCGAACCAGGCCATATCGCGCGCACCGCCGGACTGCACCACCCACCAACTGATGGCGACATAACCGGCGCCCATCGCCAGCCCGCTCAACACATCACTCAGCATCAAGGCGTAAAACGGCGTGGGCAGTCCCTCTAATCTTTGACGCAAAGTTTGCTGCATGGACGTTTCCTGAGCGAAGGGATGCGCTCAGCTTAACAATTAATGCCTAAAGCATAAAGTCTGCATCGAATAATTTGCCGGAAAGCGGGATTTTCAGAAAAAACCGAGAAAATCCGTCCGCTTTCGCAGCTTATCATCGGGTGACAACCAGCTGGAAAGCCTTGTTTTCTTGCTTGCCCAAAAGTTCTTGTAAAATTCTATCGATATGATTCTTATTGAAATCATTGGCTTACGTTTTGATATCTTAAAAACCCAATATTTTTCCAAAATAAGTGTTGACGGAGTAGGGCCGGTAACGTATATTTCACCTCCTCAGCAGACAACGCAGCGACGGAAACGAAGCGCAGCGATCTGCACCGATCTTTAACAGAACGAATAACCGATAGGTGTAAGTGCTCGGTCGATGACCAAACACTTGCACTGCAAGACGAGAAATGTCTCGATGTTTCTTTGATCTTGCGTGCCAGAAAATTTGCTTGGAATTGAACTGAAGAGTTTGATCCTGGCTCAGATTGAACGCTGGCGGCATGCTTTACACATGCAAGTCGAACGGTAACAGGGTGCTTGCACCGCTGACGAGTGGCGAACGGGTGAGTAATGCATCGGAATGTACCGTGTAATGGGGGATAGCTCGGCGAAAGCCGGATTAATACCGCATACGCCCTGAGGGGGAAAGTGGGGGACCGTAAGGCCTCACGTTATACGAGCAGCCGATGTCTGATTAGCTAGTTGGTGGGGTAAAGGCTCACCAAGGCGACGATCAGTAGCGGGTCTGAGAGGATGATCCGCCACACTGGGACTGAGACACGGCCCAGACTCCTACGGGAGGCAGCAGTGGGGAATTTTGGACAATGGGCGCAAGCCTGATCCAGCCATGCCGCGTGTCTGAAGAAGGCCTTCGGGTTGTAAAGGACTTTTGTCCGGGAGCAAATCCCAGTGGTTAATACCTACTGGGGCTGAGAGTACCGGAAGAATAAGCACCGGCTAACTACGTGCCAGCAGCCGCGGTAATACGTAGGGTGCAAGCGTTAATCGGAATTACTGGGCGTAAAGCGTGCGCAGGCGGTTGTGCAAGTCTGATGTGAAAGCCCCGGGCTTAACCTGGGAACGGCATTGGAGACTGCACGACTAGAGTGCGTCAGAGGGGGGTAGAATTCCGCGTGTAGCAGTGAAATGCGTAGAGATGCGGAGGAATACCGATGGCGAAGGCAGCCCCCTGGGATGACACTGACGCTCATGCACGAAAGCGTGGGGAGCAAACAGGATTAGATACCCTGGTAGTCCACGCCCTAAACGATGTCAACTAGCTGTTGGGGGTTTGAATCCTTGGTAGCGAAGCTAACGCGAGAAGTTGACCGCCTGGGGAGTACGGCCGCAAGGTTAAAACTCAAAGGAATTGACGGGGACCCGCACAAGCGGTGGATGATGTGGATTAATTCGATGCAACGCGAAAAACCTTACCTGGTCTTGACATGTAACGAACGCTGCAGAGATGTGGCGGTGCCCGAAAGGGAGCGTTAACACAGGTGCTGCATGGCTGTCGTCAGCTCGTGTCGTGAGATGTTGGGTTAAGTCCCGCAACGAGCGCAACCCTTGCCATTAGTTGCCATCATTAAGTTGGGCACTCTAATGGGACTGCCGGTGACAAACCGGAGGAAGGTGGGGATGACGTCAAGTCCTCATGGCCCTTATGACCAGGGCTTCACACGTCATACAATGGTCGGTACAGAGGGTCGCGAAGCCGCGAGGTGGAGCCAATCTCATAAAACCGATCGTAGTCCGGATCGCACTCTGCAACTCGAGTGCGTGAAGTCGGAATCGCTAGTAATCGCAGATCAGCATGCTGCGGTGAATACGTTCCCGGGTCTTGTACACACCGCCCGTCACACCATGGGAGTGAGTTTCACCAGAAGTGGGTAGGCTAACCGTAAGGAGGCCGCTTACCACGGTGGGATTCATGACTGGGGTGAAGTCGTAACAAGGTAGCCGTAGGGGAACCTGCGGCTGGATCACCTCCTTTCTAGAGAAGGTTGTTGATCGAGTACTTACAGCCTATCGGTTATTCGCGAGTTTGAGTATCGCGATCAGAGTGCTTAATGAGTACTGTGATCGCGTTGTTTAAACGCACTGATCTTTAACAAACTGAAGAAGCCGAATATATAAAGACGGCGAGAAAGACGATGGAGTTAAGTCTTCATTGGCTGGATCGTCATCTTGGGTATTTGATTGTATCTAGGCTACGTCGCCATATCAAAAGGGGCGGTGTAGTCGTCGCACAAACACAACTTGTTGTTTTAGTGATCCAGGTTACTGAAATGATAGGGTCAAGCGACTAAGTGCATCTGGTGGATGCCTTGGCGATCATAGGCGAAGAAGGACGTGTAAGCCTGCGAAAAGCGCGGGGGAGCTGGCAATAGAGCTTTGATCCCGCGATGTCCGAATGGGGAAACCCCTCCGCAAGGAGATCCCGTGCTGAATACATAGGCACGAGGAGGCGAACGCAGCGAACTGAAACATCTAAGTAGCTGCAGGAAAAGAAATCAACCGAGATTCCGTTAGTAGTGGCGAGCGAACGCGGAAGAGCCTGTACGTGTTATGGATTGTGTTAGTGGAAGGTTCATGGAAAGGACTGCCATAGTGGGTGATAGCCCCGTACACGAAAACGCATTCCAAGGACTAGGCGTACGATAAGTAGGGCGGGACACGAGAAATCCTGTCTGAAGATGGGGGGACCATCCTCCAAGGCTAAATACTCATGATCGACCGATAGTGAACCAGTACCGTGAGGGAAAGGCGAAAAGAACCCCGGGAGGGGAGTGAAATAGAACCTGAAACCGGATGCATACAAACAGTGGGAGCGGACTTGTTCCGTGACTGCGTACCTTTTGTATAATGGGTCAGCGACTTACGTTCAGTAGCGAGCTTAACCGAATAGGGGAGGCGTAGGGAAACCGAGTCCGAATAGGGCGATTTAGTTGCTGGGCGTAGACCCGAAACCGAGTGATCTATCCATGGCCAGGATGAAGGTGCGGTAACACGCACTGGAGGTCCGAACCCACTAGTGTTGCAAAACTAGGGGATGAGCTGTGGATAGGGGTGAAAGGCTAAACAAACTCGGAGATAGCTGGTTCTCCCCGAAAACTATTTAGGTAGTGCCTCATGTATCACTTCCGGGGGTAAAGCACTGTTATGGCTAGGGGGTCATTGCGATTTACCAAACCATGGCAAACTCTGAATACCGGAAAGTGCGAGCATGGGAGACAGACGGTGGGTGCTAACGTCCATCGTCAAGAGGGAAACAACCCAGACCGCCAGCTAAGGTCCCAAATGATCAGTTAAGTGGTAAACGAAGTGGGAAGGCCTAGACAGCCAGGATGTTGGCTTAGAAGCAGCCATCATTTAAAGAAAGCGTAATAGCTCACTGGTCGAGTCGTCCTGCGCGGAAGATGTAACGGGGCTCAAACTGATAACCGAAGCTGCGGATTTGCACGTAAGTGCAGATGGTAGGGGAGCGTTCTGTAGGTCTGAGAAGGTGTCTCGTAAGGGATGCTGGAGATATCAGAAGTGCGAATGCTGACATGAGTAGCGATAAAGCGGGTGAAAAGCCCGCTCGCCGAAAGCCCAAGGTTTCCTACGCAACGTTCATCGGCGTAGGGTGAGTCGGCCCCTAAGGCGAGGCTGAAAAGCGTAGTCGATGGGAAACGGGTTAAAATTCCCGTACTTTTATGCAGTGCGATGTGGGGACGGAGAAGGTTAGGTCATCAGACTGTTGGAATAGTCTGTTTAAGCCGGTAGGCTGGGGAGGTAGGCAAATCCGCCTTCCCTTAAGGCCGAGACGTGATGACGAGGGTCTACGGACCTGAAGTGACTGATACCACGCTTCCAGGAAAAGCCACTAAGCTTCAGCTGCATAAGAACCGTACCGCAAACCGACACAGGTGGGCAGGATGAGAATTCTAAGGCGCTTGAGAGAACTCAGGAGAAGGAACTCGGCAAATTGATACCGTAACTTCGGGAGAAGGTATGCCTCTTAGAGTGAATCCCCTGCGGGAGGAGCTTTGAGAGGTCGCAGAGAATCGGTGGCTGCGACTGTTTAACAAAAACACAGCACTGTGCCAACACGAAAGTGGACGTATACGGTGTGACGCCTGCCCGGTGCTGGAAGGTTAAGTGATGGGGTGCAAGCTCTTGATCGAAGCCCCAGTAAACGGCGGCCGTAACTATAACGGTCCTAAGGTAGCGAAATTCCTTGTCGGGTAAGTTCCGACCCGCACGAATGGCGTAACGATGGCCACACTGTCTCCTCCTGAGACTCAGCGAAGTTGAAGTGTTTGTGAAGATGCAATCTCCCCGCTGCTAGACGGAAAGACCCCGTGAACCTTTACTGTAGCTTTGCATTGGACTTTGAACAGACTTGTGTAGGATAGGTGGGAGGCTATGAAGTGGGAACGCTAGTTCTCATGGAGCCGTCCTTGAAATACCACCCTGGTGTGTTTGAGGTTCTAACCTTGGTCCGTGATCCGGATTGGGGACAGTGCATGGTAGGCAGTTTGACTGGGGCGGTCTCCTCCCAAAGTGTAACGGAGGAGTTCGAAGGTTACCTAGGTACGGTCGGAAATCGTGCTGATAGTGCAATGGCAAAAGGTAGCTTAACTGCGAGACCGACAAGTCGAGCAGGTGCGAAAGCAGGACATAGTGATCCGGTGGTTCTGAATGGAAGGGCCATCGCTCAACGGATAAAAGGTACTCCGGGGATAACAGGCTGATACCGCCCAAGAGTTCACATCGACGGCGGTGTTTGGCACCTCGATGTCGGCTCATCACATCCTGGGGCTGTAGCCGGTCCCAAGGGTATGGCTGTTCGCCATTTAAAGTGGTACGTGAGCTGGGTTCAAAACGTCGTGAGACAGTTTGGTCCCTATCTGCAGTGGGCGTTGGAAGTTTGACGGGGGCTGCTCCTAGTACGAGAGGACCGGAGTGGACGCACCTCTGGTGTACCGGTTGTGACGCCAGTCGCATTGCCGGGTAGCTAAGTGCGGAAGAGATAACCGCTGAAAGCATCTAAGCGGGAAACTCGCCTGAAGATGAGACTTCCCTGAGGGCTTGACCCTCCTGAAGAGTCGTTCGAGACCAGGACGTTGATAGGTCGGGTGTGGAAGCGCTGTGAGGCGTTAAGCTAACCGATACTAATTGCTCGTGAGGCTTGATCCTATCATTTGAGTGGCTTGGGAGACTGAGCGACGAGATGTGGGTGTGCGACACAATTGAATACCGAATATATGTGGGCTGATCAAAGATCAGCCTAGGCTTCTTCTAGTTTGTACCAGTTTATGTCTGGTGGCCATAGCGAGGTGGTCCCACGCCTTCCCATCCCGAACAGGACCGTGAAACGCCTTAGCGCCGATGATAGTGTGGCATTCGCCATGTGAAAGTAGGACACCGCCAGACGCCCGATTGCGAAGCCCAGCTCAGACGAGCTGGGCTTTTGCATTGGTGTTCAGACCTTGCCAAGCCTCCCCATGGGAGGCTTTCGTGCGTTTGCAGGGCTCAGTAGTAACTGACGACCAATTGGCCGCGCTGGCTGTTTTTGGGCGTGGCGATGCTGAAGCTGCGCAGATTATCGCTGCGACCCAGGTCGTAGCCGTTCGCGGCGGCTTGGCTGCTGGATTTTGCGTCGGCGTTGGCCCGCACAAGAAGGTTCTCGCCGTTGGTCGCGAGGGCCTGGATGTGGACCGGCGCTTTGCATTTGCCGACTTCCAGCCGACTAGGGCCATTGAGGCCGCTGGGCGCGTTGAGCGCGAGTGGACATTGAGCCTCGACGATGCGGCCGTTGAAGATGATGACGCCGCCGTCGGCCAGTGCGACCGACGACAGCAGCAGGCAAGCCATGGCGGCAAGCGACGCTGGTTGTTTCATATGAATACCCCGTTTGATCGAATAAGCTTGTTCCCAACGGCTCTGGCGGCCGTTGTGGCGGTGTGGCCTTCTAGATATAGGCGGTATCCAGTTTGATTCCAGCAAAAAATTAATATGTTAAAACCGCGTTTAATAGTAAATATCTATAAAAGTTACAAATCAAGCCTTTATTAATCCAACATTGTTTAAAATTTGCGTGACAAAAGCCGCTCTCCGGTTTCGGATGAGCGGCTTTTTGCATTCAAGTGACTGGGAGGCGCTCAGCTGGCCTGGCTGGCTCGTTGTTCCTGCTCCCGCTGGCGTTCCGTTTTGATGATTTTGTAGATCCATTGCAGCGAGACGCCGTAACGACGTGCCAGTTCGGCGTGGTTGCCGCCGGTGAATTCCCGGTAGATCTGCTGGTCGCGCTGGGAGGATTTATAGGACAGGCCAATGGGGAAATAGATGTTCTGTCCGCCCCAGTGCTTGGCCATGCGTTCGGCGATTTCCTGGCCCAGTTGTTCCGCTTGCTGCTGCTCGGTGTTGGCGAGCTGCCTCAGCGTCATGGCCACGTGTTGTGCCAGATCTACGAGCAGTTCCGGTCCTTTACTGCGAAAGCGCGCTTGCATGGCGTTGTCCTTTGGCGACGGTGTCGATGAAGGACATTATCGTCGTCTTCGCGCGCGCGGCCCGGATGACGCGTGTCAGCGCCGACGGAGGCGCATTGGCGGCCGCTTTTCTGTAAAGCGCGTTAAAAGACCGCCAGGACCCTGGTGGCGCATCCTTGCCCTCGTTCGATGGCCAGGCGCCGTCGGCAACCGTCATTGCGAGTGATCTCGCCTTTCTTCCCACGATGTCCAGGAGCCCGCCCGTGGCCAGCACTTCCCAAATTGTTGACGCGCTGTTGGCGCGTTTGCGCGGCGCTTTGCCGTCATTGAGCGTCGAGCATTGCGCCGCTCCGGCCGATTACCGGCTTGAACATCCGCAAGGCGCGCTCTTGTTGAGCTACCGCGGCAGCCAATTCGCCTTGCCTCGCGATGTAGCCGGAGTTTGCCAGCAGCGCACGCTGCAGCTGGAGCTGACGCTGCTGCTGCGGCGCGCCAGCGCGCAACTCAACGATACGGAAGCGCTGGACGCGGCGCGGAGCGCCTGCCTGGGATTCCCCGCGCCGGATTGCCGACCCGCCTGCTTATCGAGCGAAACCTTTTTGGGCTTCAGCGACGGTATCGCCCGTTACGCCATTTCGCTGGCCGCCGACACCTTGCAGGTGGCGGAGGCGGCCCCGGGGCATGAGCCTGTGTTAACCGCAGTCACTAAGGAGGAGCAGTCATGAAGTACTTGTATTCCGGGCCGATCAGCGGCGTCACTCTGGCCGACGGCCAGGAAATCATGTTGTTTCCCGGCGCTGAGGTGGAGATGCCGGAACAGCACGATTACACCCGCATGCTGTTGGCCTTGCAGCATCTGAGCCCGTTGCCGCAAGCGGCGACGGCATCGACGTCCCCTAGCGCTGAACAAGGAGCTTGAGCATGGCAGCCAATTATCTGCATGGCGTGGAAACCATTGAAGTCGAACGCGGCGCGCGCCCGGTACGCACCGTCAAATCGGCGGTGATCGGCCTGATCGGCACCGCGCCGACGGCGCCGGAGGCGGCCCATACCCCGGTGTTGTGCCTGTCGGAAAAAGACGCGGCGGCTTTTGGCCCGCAACTGGCCGGCTTTACCATTCCGCAAGCGTTGAATGCGATCTACGATCACGGCGCCGGCACCGTGGTGGTGATCAACGTGCTGGACCCGGCCGTGCATAAAACCGCGGTGGCCGGCGAGGCGGTGACGCTGGACGCGGCCACCGGCCAGGGCAAAACCGCCAAGGCGGCGCTGTTGAACGTGGCGGTGAAGAGCGCCGACGGCGCCACCGCTTACGCGCTTGGGACCGACTACCTGCTGGATGCGGTCAACGGCAAGATCACGCGTGTGAAAGACGGCGCCATCGCCGCGGGCGCGGTGCTGAAGGTCAGCTACGATTACGCCGACCCGAGCAAGATCACCGCCGCCGACATCATCGGCGCGGTCAACGCCGCCGGCAACCGCACCGGTCTGAAGGCCTTGCAGGACACTTACAACCGTTTTGGCTTCTTCGCCAAGCTGCTGATCGCTCCGGGCTTCTGCACGCAGAACTCGGTGGCCAGCGCCATGGCCGCCATGGCAGACAAGCTGGACGCCATCGCCTATGTCGACGCGCCGATCGGCACCAGCTTCGCCCAGGCGCAAGCCGGCCGCGGTCCGGCGGGCGGCATCAACTTCAACACGTCCAGCGACCGCGTGCGCCTGTGCTATCCGCACGTCAAGGTATATGACCCGGCCACCAACGACACTCGCCTGGAGCCGCTGTCGGCCCGCGCCGCCGGCCTGCGCGCCAAGGTGGACAACGACAAGGGCTTCTGGTGGTCCAGTTCCAACCAGGAACTGGCCGGCGTCATCGGCGTGGAGCGTCAGCTGACCGCGATGATCGACGATCCTCAGTCCGAGGTGAACCTGTTGAACGAGCAGGGCATCACCACGGTGTTCTCCAGCTTTGGCTCCGGCTTCCGTCTGTGGGGCAACCGCACCGCCGCCTGGCCCACTGTCAGCCATATGCGCAACTTCGAGAACGTGCGCCGCACCGGCGACGTGATCAATGAGTCGATTCGCTATTTCAGCCAGCAGTTCATCGATATGCCGCTGAACCAGGCCACCATCGACGCGCTGGTGGAATCGGTGAACGGCTACGGCCGCAAGCTGATTGGCGACGGCGCGCTGCTGGGCTTCAAAGCCTGGTTCGACACGGCGCGCAATCCGGAAACCGAGCTGGCCGCCGGCCACCTGCTGATCAGCTACAAGTACACGGTGCCGCCGCCGCTGGAACGTCTGACCTTTGAAACCGAGATCACCTCGGAATACCTGTTGAGCCTGAAGGGAGGCAATTGATCATGGCAGGCAAGATTGAAATCAACCGCATCACCAACGCCAACATCTATATCAACGGCAACTCGCTGCTGGGTCGCGCCGAGGAGATCAAGCTGCCGGACGTGTCCGCCATCATGCAGGAGCATAAGGCGCTGGGCATGGTGGGCAAGATCGAGCTGCCGGCCGGTTTTGACAAGCTGGAGGGCGAGATCAAGTGGAACTCGCTGTACAAGGACGTGGCCAAGATCATCGCCAATCCGTTCCAGGCGGTGCAGCTGCAGGCCCGTTCCAGCATCGAGACCTACGGCGCGCAGGGTCGCCTGCAGCAGGTCAGCCTGGTGACCTTCCTGACCGTGATGTTCAAGAAGAATCCGTTGGGCACTTACAAACAGCATGAAAACGCCGATTTCAGCTCCTCCTTCTCCGCCACCTACATCAAGCAGGTAGTGGACGGCGAGGATGTGCTGGAGCTGGACTACCTGGCCAATATCTTCCGGGTGGGCGGCAACGACATGCTGGAACTGTACCGCCGCAATATCGGCGGCTGATGAAGGGCCGGCCGCCGGCCGGCTTGTCGGCACGCTCCCGTTTCCATGAAGGTGGGCCCGGCTTGGCCGGGTCCCGCCGGAGCCACGGCGATTCAGTTTGCAGGCAAGCCGGCTGGCGCTTTCAAGCCTTTCCCTAAAGGGCTTTAACAGACCCGCAGGGCCGTAAACCGGACAATGAAGCTCATCAACCACGCAGTCCGCGACAAGGAGCTCCCATGAAGATCAAACTCAAATACCCGTTCACCAACGCCGCCGGCGAACGCCTGGACAGCCTGGAAATCAGCCGCCTGAAGCGCGCCGACCTCAAGGCCGCCAGCCATCACAGCCAGGACGACGCCGACCAGGAAGATTTTCTGTTCGCGCGCATGACCGGCCTGACCCTGGAAGACATCGACCAGCTCGACATCGCCGACAGCCGCGCGCTGGCGGACTGCTTTCGCGACATGGTGGGCGTCTCCGACGACGCTTAAAGATTTCGACGAAGCGCTGCTGACCGTGCTCGGCCTGCCGCCGTCGGAAATCGACGCGCTGGCGATGGACGACTACTGGTTTTGGTGCGAAGTGGCGGAGCGAGAGGTCCAGCGCCGCCACGAGCGCGAACAACAGTGGCTGGATCGAGACTGATTTTTCCTGCGCCGCGCGTCCGCGCGGCCCGGGGCCGGCCCATCCGTCAGGACGTCCGCCGGCCCCACCCAGAGCCGCCGGAGCTGGTTTGGCGGCCCTCCCCACATACTCACAGGCTAACACCATGGTAAGCGAGTTTTTCATCGGCCTTAAGGTGGGAGCGACGCTGTCCGGGGTCTTCGACAACGCCTTCCGCTCCGCGCGCGCCTCCTTGGACGAACTGGGCAAGACCAGCTTGCGCCTGCGTGACCGCCAGCGAGAGCTGAGCGACAGCGTGGAGCGTTCCCGCAAGGCTTTCGCCGCGCTGGATCTGCCGCAGCTGGAGCGCGACCATCACAAGCTGGAGCTGACGCTGGACCGTTTGCGTCAGCGGCACGACGCCTGGCTGGAAAGCGTCAAACGCGGCCAGGGCGTCAAGCTCGCCCTGCCCGGCGTGTCCCAGGTCAGCGAACTGGTGGCCAAGTGCCGCGTCGAGTTGCAGGCCTCGGTGAAGGTCAAGGCGGTGATCGAAGTGGAACAGCGGGTGCTGGAAAGCCAGGAGCGGCAAAAAGACGCCACCTGCAATCCTCGCCCGCCAACCTGCCCAAAACGGCCGACACCCCGCGGCGATGGCGACGACAAAGCCAAAGACGCGCCCCCCGATCTCGAATCCACTCTCAAGCGTCTGCGCACGCCCGGCATCCAGCGATGGATAGGCGTGGCCGACGCTGTTCAGCTGTCCTCGCGCTGGCTGTCCGACGCCGCCGGCAAAACCCACGAAGTCCTATCCAAAGGCCTGGGCAATAAAGCGCTGCGCTATGTGCACGGCAAGCTCAACCCGCTGCTGGGCGGCAAGCTGCCCAGCGTGGACAGCATGCTCGGGGCGCTGGAAAGCACCCGCGACGCCGGCGACACCATCGCCAAGGGCGCGGCCAGGGTGGGCCGGGCGCTGCGTCGTTACGCCGATGCTCCGGGCAGTGTGCTGGCCAAGATCGCCGCAGCCAGCGAGGCGCTGTTGAAAGAAGACGGCGCCAAGTCTGCCGCGTCGGGCAAGACGGGCGGCGCGGCCGCCAAGGGCAAGGCCGGCGGCGGCAAGATCCGCTCCGCCATTCGGCTATTGCAAGGCCTGCCGGCGCCGGACGCCACGCCCTTGATCGAATTCAACGATAAGCTGGGCAGCATCAGCCGCGATGTGGCGAAGGCGGCCGGCACGGTACACAAGACCTTGTCGCAAGGCATGGGCAACAAGGCGCTGCGCTATGTGCACGGCAAGCTCAATCCGCTGCTGGGCGGCAAGCTGCCCAGCGTGGAAAGCATACTCGGTTCGGTGAAAGCGCTGGAAGAGGGCGCAACCAAGGCCGGCGAGATCAGCGACAAGGTGGGCAAATCGCTGCGCCGCTATCAGGACACCAAGGGCGGCTTGCTGAGCAAACTGTGGGCCGCCGGCACCGAATGGTTCAAGGAAGACAAACCGGGCGCCACCCAGAGCCAGGCCGACAAGCCGGGCGACTGCATGGAGGCCAAGCCCGAGAACTGCTGCTGTTGCTGCCAGCCGGTCACGCGCGACATCGACAAGCCCGGCGACAGCATGGACCCGGACCGGGACGAGCGCAAAAAGGAAGACAAGCGCGATAAGGAGAAAAAGAACGATCGGCGGGAGCGGGGCCGCAAGGAGCGGCGACCCAGACCCAAGCCGCGTCCCAAGCCCAGCCCGAAACGGAGGCCCAGTCCGAGACCTAAGCCCAGTCCGAAGCCGAATCCCAGAAGGAGCCCGCGTCCGCGGCGTTTACCCAAGGGACGTGGCCTGCCCGGCGGCATGGGCGACCTGTTCCGCCGCGGTGCGGCCTTGGCCAAAGCCGGCGTCAAAGGCCTGGGCAATGCGCTTAAGCAAGTGCCGGGCATGTTGCGCGGCGGCGTGCAGAAGACGGGAGACTGGCTGAAGAGCTTGCCGGGCAAGGCCAAGGCCGGCGCGCAGAGCGCGGCCAAGGCGGCGGGCTCCGCGGCGAGCCGCATCGGCGCCGGGATGAAGCGCCTGCCTGGATTGGCGCGCGGCGGCGTCAGCGGCGCGGCCAAGCTGGCCAGGGCGGCGGCCCAGCGGGCGGCTCCGTTGTTGAAGGCGGGGGCTGGCGTGGCCAAGGCCGGCCTCGGCATCGGCAAGGAAGTGTTCAAGCGAACCGGCGGCCTGCTCAAGGCCGGCATCGCCGGCTCGGTGATCACGGTGATGGAGGCCGGCCAGGAAGCCTGGAACGTCAGCAAGTCCAACCGCAGCCAGACAGAGAAGAACAAGGAGTACTGGAAGATAGGCGGCAAGGCTGGCGGCTCCATAGGCGGCGCGGCGATGGGCGCGGCCATCGGCAGCATGATCCTGCCTGGCGTCGGCACTCTGGTGGGTGGGGTCATCGGCCACTTCGCCGGCAAATACGCTGGGGAATGGGCCGGCGGCAAGGTGGGCAACGCCATCCACGGCGCGCCCATGCCCGGCAAGGCCAAGCAGCCGCCCGCCGCGCCGCCGCCCGCGGCTACCCAGCCGCCGTCGCGGCCGCCCAAGGTGGACTTCAACAAGCCGACCGGCATGCGTGGCGGGGGCAACGCGGAAGTGACGGCCAGCGTCTCGGTGTCCGCCCAGGCGGAAGTGCGCGCACGGCAACTGCAACGCCTGCAACAAGGCGTCGCGGCGGCCAAGGCGCCCGCCAAGAACGCCGGCGGCGGGATGAACGTCACCTTTGCGCCGCACATCACCGTTACTGCCAGCGCGGCTGCCACGGTGAAGCAGCAGGTGCAGCAAGCGGTGCAGTTGTCCTACGCCGAGTTTGAACGCCTGATGCGGCGCTACGAGGCGGACAGGCAACGGCGTAGCTATAGCGCCCGCGCTTGAGCCGCGGAGCCTGGCGCGCTCGCGCGCCGGGTCCTCTTTCCACCCATTCGGAGGGCAACCCATGTACGCGGTACTGGGCAATATCGAGTTTGATCTGATCAGTTATTTCGACGGCCTGGAACAGCGCAGCGGCAGCGACTTCGCCGAACACGGCCGCATCGGCGGCAAGCCGGTGCTGCAATTCGTCGGCGACAAGCTGGACGAAATCCGCATCGACCTGGTGCTGCACGCCGCCTACTGCCAGCCGGACGAGGAGTTGCAAAAGCTGCAGGCGGCGAGGCAGCAGCACCAGGCCTTGGCGTTTGTGCTGGGCAACGGCGACTACAAAGGCCGCTTCGTCATCGCCGAACTGCAAAGCACCGGCCGTCAGACCGACCGCAGCGGCAGCCTGTTGGCGGTGGAGGCCCAGCTCAGCCTGCGCGAGTACGGCGGCGACGCCCCGCCCAAGCCCAAGCCGGCGTTGGCCAAGGCCGCGGCCAGCCTGCCCGCGGGCAAGCTCAAATTGCCGGCCGGGCTGGAGCGCTTCAAGGCCGATATCGCCGGCCTGGCCAAGACCGTGGCTCAAGTGAAAAGCGTGGTGGGCAAGGTCAAGACCGTGATCAACACCGCGCGAGAGCTGCGTCAGCTGGCTGGCCGCGACCCGGCAGCGGCTTTGGAAAAGCTGCCCGGCCTGCTCAAGGAGGTGCAGGCGGCGGCGCCCGGATTGCAAGTCAGCGTCGAGCAGATGGCCAAGTTCGAGCAATACAGCAAGCTGGCCGGCGACGCGGTGCGCGTGGGCCAGAGCCTGCAGCAGGCCAAGCTCAATATGACGGCGATGGGCCGGCTGCTGACAGGCACCCCGGCCGGCCAAGTGCTGGACAAGCTGGCCGCCTGCGAAGAAATCAACGGCCGCTCCGAAGTGGCCTTGCGCGAACTGGCCGAGCCGCTGGCCGGCTTGGCCGCCAAGGCCGCGGTGCGGCGCATCCTGAGGTGACGCCATGTTCCTGAACCATGTGACCCAAGAAAACGAACGCTGGGACCAGATCGCCTGGCGCTATTACGGCGATGTCGGCCAAATGGCGCAGCTGATCGCCAACAACGCCCACATCCCCATAGGCGAAACCCTGCCCGCCGGCCTGACCCTGGCCATCCCGGTGCTGGAGGCCGCGGACAGCGAGGCGCTGGAGCAATTGCCGCCGTGGAGGCGCTCATGAGCGACAGCCGCGCGCAGGAGGTGCCGACTCCGGCCTTCGAACTCAGCTACAACGGCAAATCCATCACCGCGGACATCGCCCGCCACGCGCTCAGCGTCAGCTATACCGACCACCTGAGCGGCGAGTCCGACGAACTGGACGTGGAGTTGGAGGACGTTGACGGGCGCTGGCTGGACGGCTGGTATCCGGACAAAGGCGCCACGCTGGCGCTCAAACTGGGCTATCGCGGCGCGGCGCTGGTGGCGGCGGGCAGCTTCGACATCGACGAAGTGGAATACCGCTCGCCGCCGTCCACCGTGCGCATCCGCGCGCTGGCCACCGGCGTGCAGCATCCGCTGCGCACCAAGAACGGCCGCGCCTATGAACAGATCACCTTGCAAGCGCTGGCCCAGCGCGTCGCCAAGCGCCACCGGATGAAGCTGCAGGGCAAGATAGAGACGGTGAACATCGACCGGCTGACCCAGTACCACGAAACCGATCTGCAATTCCTGCAGCGGGTGGCGGACCAGCACGGCTATGTCTGCAAGGTGATGGACAACAACCGCAAGCTGGTGTTTTGGAAACGCAGCGATCTGATGCAAAGCCCCAGCGTGCGTCGTTACACCCCGGCCCAGCTGATGGCCTGGCAGGCGCAGGACCAGCTTAGCAAGGTGCCGGCCCAGGTGGACGTCAGCTATCACGATCCGGCCAAGCGCGCGCTGCGCACCGCCAGCGTGCGCGCCGACGCCAAGGCGCCGGGCGGCAAGGCCAGCAGCGCGGATATCGTCAAGCTCACCCGCAAGGCGGCCGGCAAGCGCCAGGCGGAGCAGATGGCGGCGGCGGAACTGGAACGTCGCCAGTTGGAGCGCACCCGCATGTCCATCACCGTGGACGGCTCGCCGCAGTTGGCCGCCGGCAGCAATATCGATCTGGACGGGTTCGGCAAATTGTCCGGCCGCTACCAGATCCAGCGCGCCAGCCACCGCATCAGCCGTCAGGACGGCTATGTCTGCGAACTGGAACTGAAACGGGTGAGCGCCGGCGCCGCCCAAAACACAGCAAACGAGAGGAACAAGCCATGATGGACGTACCCCTGCCGGAAGCGCTGGCCACCCTCAAGTTCGGCAGCGTCTCCGCCGTGGATGCCAATACCCAGCGCGTGCGCGTGCGGCTGCCGGAACTGGGGCGGCTGCGCACTGCCTGGCTGCCGGTGCTCAGCCGCAAGAGCGGCCGCGACAAGGACTACTGGCTGCCGGACATTGGCGAACAAGTGGCGGTGTTGTTGGACGCTCGCGGCGAGGACGGCGTGGTGTTGGGCGCCATCTTCTCCGCCGCCGATGCGGTGCCGGTGGCCAGTGTCGATAAATGGCATCGGCGCTTCGCCGACGGCGCGACGCTGGAGTACGATCGCGCGGCCCATCAGCTCACCGTCAGCGGCGGGGTGCAAAAAGTGGTGGTGGAAGCGGGGGCGGACATTGTCCTCAAGGCGGGTGCCAAGGTCAGCATAGACGCGCCGGCCACGGAGATCAGCGGCACCCTGCTGGTCAAGGGCCTGCTCACCTACCAGGGCGGCTTGAGCGGTTCCGGCGGCAGCGGCGCCAGCTTCTCCGGCAATATCAGCCAGAGCGGCGGCAGCTTCAACAACGCCGGCGGCGACGTGGTGGCCAGCGGCAAGAGCCTGGCCGGCCACGTGCATCCGGCGCCGGGCGGCATGACCGGCGGCCCAGTGTAGGCGTCGCGTTTAGTCTAACCGCAGCGTCAAGCGCCCAGCCCCGATGGCGAGAGCCGTCGGGGCTGGGTTGTTTCATGGGGCAAGAGAATCCGCACCGGCGCACAGTCTGCTGCGCCGGGGGAGCCGCAGCACCGCGGGCATTGCTATGACTTTGCTCGTGCACCACTCGCGCATGCTGATTTCTCTGCCGTTTCCGCCTTGCCTCGTTCTTGGTCATGAGTCCGTGAGCACGTTTTTACAGCAAGCGGTTCAACTCGCTGGCCGCGTTCACCTGCATCGCATGCAGCGGCTCCAGCATGAAGGCGAGGTGGCTGCCGTAAACCCCTGCGTCCTCGCCTTGCCACAGCAACTGCAGGGCCGCGCTGAGGCTATTGTTGGCGGTGTCCAGCTCCGTCAGGTGGCGGCTGGCGATCTGGCGGATGGATTGATGACAGCGGCTCAATTCGTCTATCACCGCATCCAGCATGCCCAGCTCCGCGTGTTGCTGGCGTAGCGCCTGCAATTGGGCAATGGCCTGTCCCAACTGATGAGTGGGTTTGCCTTCGGCGGCAGAGGAGGTGGGGGGGAGGGCCATGATGAAAATTTCCAATTGATGTCGGCGCAGCCTGTCCGGTACCGATCGGAAGCGGGCAAGTCCATGGCGGGGCGGCCTGCCGGCCTGCGTGGGCCGCGTTCCCGGCGCCGGGGAACTCCGGCACGTCGTGAATTGTCGTCCAGCGCCGCGCTTGGGGTCAAGGCCGGAGGAAGCCGCCGCGCCCAAACCGCTTTAGAACCTGTTCACGATCTGCTGCGCTGCGGCGATACGGCGTTAAAAGCAAGCTCAAAATGCTCATGTACCACGTGTACATTCCGCTTTTTCGCTCGTTTTCGCCTTGTCTCGCTCTGGCTCCCGAGCCTTTGAATCCGCGCTTAGTTCGCATCTCACATTTTCCTTTGCGGCTGATCTGGCCGCCAGCTATAACCACACTTGCATGTAATGATAAAAGCATGATTGTTGGTGCGAATTAATACTAAGTGACTATACGTAGTGCGCTGCATCAGAGAGGGCGGGTTCGCCGCCTGTGAAGCGGCGCCGTCCGCAGTCAGCCGGGAAGGGAACGGCCGCCAAGGGGGCGGATGGCACCGGGGTTCCAATACGAAGGAGCACAATCGATGTCATTGCAACAGTCTGTCTCCGTCAGCTCGCGCTGGGGGTGGCTGGTTCTGGCTTGCGCCGCCGCCGGCGTCCAGGCCGCGGACATGCCGGAGGCTTCCGCCGCCGCCGCGCTCAAGGCTTTGAAGAGCACGCCGGCGGGGCGTCACAGCTATTACACCGGCGGGGTGCACAACACCGTCGGCTGTCTGTTGCCGGGCAGCTGCGTCTATCCGCGCAAGCCCGGCGAACCCAGCGATCCGCTGTTTCCTGAATGGTGGGTCAGCGACTGGACCATGTATCGCATCTTCAATCAGGCGGCGATCAAGGAATACCCGCCGCCGTACGCCTCGCCGCCTGCCGGGATGAGCGAGGGCCAGGATTACGAAACGTCCTACGGCGCCAGCTATTACGACTCCAGTTATGTGCCGGCGGACGGCGATGGCCGCGGCGCGATGATGGAGCATTATGAAAAACGCTGCCTGCCCATCTTCCCCGGCAGCAATCATTACAGCTGCTCCTTTGTATCGCTGGGCAACAAGGCTTATTTCCTGCGCTACGCGGACCGGCCCAAGGGCACGCCGCAGTGCTGTCAGTTCTCCTTGGACAACCACCCGCCGCGTCGAGATTTCATCAAGCATCTGCCGTATAACGCCGCGCAGAGCAGCCACTTGAACGGCAGCGTCCAAGCGTACTCGCGCGTGGTGCAGCCGGGCAACATCCTGTTTGGCTACGCCTTCTACAAACAGCCTACGCGCGACGGCGGCAAGGGCGCGCCGTACCGGCACCCGCAGTCCTTCTTCTTCTCCGGCGATCCCGGCTCGCCGCCGGACGCGCCCATGGTCAGCCAGAACTACAGCCACTTCCGCGCGCAGAAACCGGACCCGAAACAGACCTGGATGAAGGTGGCCGAGATGTGCCCGGCCAAGCCGGAATGGTGCTGCCTGTTCGCCACCGATTGCCCGGACAAGGGCAAGGCGGACGCGCCGGCGGCCGACAAGGCCAACGCCCAACCCGACCCGAGCTGGGCCACTTTGCAGCCGTAAAGGAACCGCCATGAGTTATCTCGACTCTCCCCGCATTCACTTTTCCGGCTACTTCCAGTCGGACGTATCCACCGTCAACAACAATGTCTGTTATTACGATTCCGACGCCTTCAAGGAGCAATACCAGCAGTACGGCGACGGGGGCTGGAACCCGCAGGGCACCGCCATTTTCCGCTTCGTCAGTTGCAGCGTCACCGGCGCCAGCCTCAACGGCAAGCCGGTCACCAGCAGCGCGCAGGACCCCATTATCGGCATGGCGATGGAAAATGCGGACTGCCGCGCGCCGGGCAAGATGGCGGACCTGGACCCGCAACAGCAAATGGTGTCCCAGATCTGGGCGCTGCAAGTGCGGCTGACCGATAATGTCGAGCGCGCGCTGTTCATCGGCGACATGCTGCCGGTGGGCTTCATGAATTTATGGAAGCGTCAGCAAACCCAGGCGTTCAACGATCAAACGCTGGCCGCCAACTACCAGTCCATCCTGGAAAACGTGCAATGGCACGGGCACAGCCACTCGCCGGTGCTGGAGGCAATGCGCAAAGCCACCCAGCACGGCCTGCTGGCCATCGAGTTCAATCTGTTCGGCTACGGTCGCGACCCCTCTATTCCACGCTACACCCAGGGCCACATCGTCGGCACCATCGGCCCCTACCATGAGCGGGAGCCCAAGCATTTCATCTTGGGCCGGCAAATGACGGCGCAGGTGGACAGCAACAATATGATGAAGCCGACTGGAGGGGTTTACAGCTTCCAGTGCAAGAATCATCCGGACCGTCAAACCCTGACCGCGGACTTTGGCAACGCGCTGCCCATCATTGACGCCAGCGGCGCCTTCGTTGATCTGGGGCCGTTGACCATGGCGGTGTTGAAACAGCCGGCGCATGCGCCAATCAGCGGCACGCTGGCCAAGGACCAGGTCATCGTGCTGGGCCAACTGGCCTACGACCCGCCACAGCCGGGCGCGGCGGCCAGCGACGAGCCGTCCGAGTGGTTTCGCCAGACCGCGGCGATCCAGGACTTCGACTATGCAGCCATCCCCGGCGCCCGGCAGGCGCTGGAAGCCTGTCCGCTGTTGTTGCTGAGCCCGGCCGACGACGGCTATCAGGTGCTGGTGCAAGAATCCATAGACGGTCTCTACGTGCGTTCCGACGAGCATGTGCTGCGGCTGAACGCCGGTCAGCAGCTTCCGGTCAGCTTCTTCGCCAGCCGCTACGGCCAGCCGCTGTCCGCCGAAGTCGACGTAGGCTTGCTGCCCAAGGACAAGAACCCAATGGGCGGCGGCAATGCTTTGCCGCCGTCGCCGCCCAACAACAAACCGGTGCTGCCGCCCAGGATCAGCGTGCCGGTGGACGCGGTGCAGTATCCGGCTTCCATCCACACCAACGACAGCGGTCATGGCCGGGCGGTGATCAGCGCGATTCCGGCCGGGCCGGGCAATCCGCGCGGCTATATCGACGGCCAGCTCTACGGCATTGGCTACCAGTTGCGGCTGCAGCCGCAAGACTACACCGACAACCCTTGGAATTTCGTCAGCGTGCTGGCCTTCGACCGCGTGCCGGTGCCGGAACATCCCACCTGGTACGACGATATCCGGCCCATCTTCGTCCAGTACGGCAACCTCTATCCCATCATGAGCAAATACGTGGTGGATCTGGGCGATTACGACTCCGTGGTGCGCCATGTGGACATCCTCAAACTGGCGTTCGCCCTGCCGATGAGCGACCCCAACCACATGCCGGTGACTCGCGACCTGTCCGACGACAAGCGCGCCATCATCCTCAAATGGTTGAAGCAGACGGATGCCCAGGGCAAACCGCTCAAGGGCGCGCCGCTGCTCAAGGCCGCCGCCGTGCCCGCGCCGCGGGAGGTGGATACCGATGCGGTGGCGGTGGCGTTGGACGATCTGCAAATCGCCGGCAAGAGCGCGGTGGTGTTGCAACTCCAGGCGCGACGCAAAGCCGCGTCGTCCAAGGATTGAGGGAGAACAGGCCATGATTCGCTTGCAACGCAGCATCATCCACGGCATCCGCGCCGCCAAGACCGCGGCGGAACTGCACTACTATCTGCAAAACGCGGTGGAGCTGGAGCACGCCACCATTCCCCCCTATCTGACCGCGATGTTTTCGCTGAAGCCGGGCTACAACGTGGAAATCCGCCAGCTGATCCACAGCATCGTGATGCAGGAAATGCTGCACATGTGCATCGCCGGCAACATCCTGATCGCCATCGGCGGCCATCCGCAGATCAACAAGCCGCCGTTCATCCCCAAATATCCGGGGCCGCTGCCAATGTCCATCGGCGGCGACGACTTCATCGTCGGCATCGAACCGTTTTCCAAGGAGCTGGTGTTCAACACCTTCATGGTGATCGAGGAACCGGAAGACCCCGTGCCGGTGGAAACGCCCAAGCTCGCCGCCGAGGAAGAGCCGGACTACGCCACCATCGGCGAGTTCTACGACGCGATCAAAAAGAAGATCAAGGAACTGGGCGACGGCATCTTCATTCCAGCCACCGTGCCCAAGCAGGTGCTGGGCTGGTTCTCGCCGGAGCGCTTGTTCCCCATCACCGACGTGGCCAGCGCCCTGCACGCCATCAACATCATCATCGTTGAAGGCGAGGGCACCAGCACCAACCCGAACCAATCTCCGGGCAACCCGGCGCACTACTACAAGTTCGGTGAAATTTATTATGGCCGCCGCATCGTCAGCACCCCTGACGGCGGCTACGCCTATGCCGGCGCCGAAGTGCCTTACGACCCGGCCGGGGTCTATCCGATGGTGTCCAATCCGCAGGACTACGACTACCAGGACAACACCCAGGCCAAGGTGAGGGTGGAGGCCTTCGCCTACAGCTACAGCAGCCTGCTCAACGCCTTGCACCAGGCCTTTAACGGCGAGCCCAAGCGCATCGATACCGCCATCGGCCTGATGTATGACCTCAAAGTGCAAGCGGTGAGTCTGATGGAAACGCCGGTGGCGCCGGGCAGCGAGAAAACCGCCGGGCCCAGCTATCGCTACGTCAACACGCAGGGGGGGATGGATACCAGCGATTAAACGCCGCCCGCCATTGCGCAAGGCCAAAGCGGTCCGGCGGATGCCGGACCGCGTTTGCCATCTCATCGGAGCAAGCGCACTGGCCGCGGGATACGGAGCCAAGCTTAGGCGAGCCGCAGCGCCGGACCGTCAACGCGCAGCAGATTTAAGAACCGCTAACAAAACCTCGCAGAGAACCTGAGCCAAGGCGTGCCGACGCAGGCAGTACAAAGTGGTACGACAAGGAGGCGCAACGCGGGATCAGGGGTTTTGTTAGCGGGTCGTAAGAGCCGGTTTTTTTTAGGAGCAGAGCCATGCCACTGCCAGTCAGCAAGCCAGACCTCGGCGACGCCGCAAGCGGCCGCCGCGCGGGGGCCATGACCATGCAGCGCTTCAGCGTGCCGTTCGAATACCCGGTGTATTTCGGCCGCGGCCTGCTGAGCGACCCTGGCAACCCGCTGTTGCGGCAAGCCATCTGCCGGCGCGAGCCGGAACGGCGTCATCGGTTCGTGGTTCTGATTGACCAGGACGTGGCCGCCGCCCACCCGCGGCTGCCCGCCGCCTTCGAGCGTTACGCCCGGCGTCACAGCGACGCGCTGGAGCTGGCCGCGCCGCCGCGGCTGACCATGGGCGGCGAAGCTTGCAAGAACGATCCGGAGCAGCTGTTCGCGCTGCAAAGCTGGTTGCAGCAATGCCATGTAGACCGTCACAGCTGCCTGGTCATCGTCGGCGGCGGCGCCCTGCTGGACATGGCCGGCTTTGCCGCGGCCACCACCCACCGCGGCGTGCGCGTGGTGCGCATGCCCACCACCGTGCTGGCGCAGAACGATTCCGGCGTGGGCGTCAAAACCGCGATCAACGCCTTCGGGGCCAAGAACTTCCTCGGCGCCTTCGCGCCGCCGTTCGCCGTGCTCAACGACTACGACTTCATCGCCAGCCTGCCGCGCCGAGACCGCATCGCCGGCATCGCCGAGGCGGTGAAAGTGGCGGCGATACGCGACCGCGCCTTCTTCGACTGGCTGGACGCCAACGCCGAAGCGCTCACCGACGGGGACGACGAAGCGATGCAATGGATGATACGGCGTTGCGCCGAACTGCATCTGAACCACATCGGCCAGGGGGGCGACCCCTTCGAGTTCGGCAGCGCCCGTCCGTTGGACTTCGGCCACTGGGCCGCGCACAAGCTGGAAGCGCTGAGCGCTTACGCCTTGCGCCACGGCGAGGCGGTGGCGATAGGGCTGGCGCTGGACTGCCGCTACGCGGTGTTGGCAGGCCTGCTGCGCGAACCGGCGCAACTGAGTTTGCACCGGCTACTGCTGCGGCTGGGCTTTTCGTTATGGCACCCGGCGTTGGACTGGCGCGACGGCGAGCGTCGCCAGGTGCTGGCCGGGCTGGATGAGTTCCGCGAACACCTAGGCGGCGAACTGACCATCACCCTGCTACAGCGTTTGGGGCAGGGGGTGGAAGTGCACGCCATCGATGCGGATCGAATGAACGCGGCCATAGACTGGCTGCGCGACAGGAGCGAAGACCATGTTGCTGCTTGACCCTCAACAACGGCCGGACAGTCTGCCCGCCGCCACTCTGCCCGCGGTCCACATGAGCTACTGCACCAATATCCACCCCGGCGAAAGCTGGCAGGAAATGCGCGCTCAACTGGGCTTCCACCTGCCGCGGATCAAGGCGCGCGTGGCGCCGGACCGGCCGTTCGGCATTGGGCTGCGGTTGTCCGCGCTGGCCGCGCGCCAATTGGAGGAGGAGCCGGCGCAGGCGGAATTCCGCGATTTTCTGGCGGAACACCAATGCTATGTGTTCACCCTCAACGGCTTCCCCTTTGGCGCCTTCCATCGGCAAGCGGTGAAGGAAGCGGTTTACCTGCCGGACTGGCGGGACCCGCAGCGGCTGAACTACAGCAACCGGCTGGCTCAGCTGCTGGCCGCGCTGCTGCCGCCGGAACTGGAATACGGCAGCGTCAGCACCGTGCCCGGCGGCTATCGCCAACATCTGAGCGGCGACGGCAGCGGCGCGCTGTGGATCGCCACCCATCTGCTGGAGCACGCCGCCTTCCTGCATCGGCTGCGGCAGGACAGCGGCCGCCGCATCGTGCTGGCGCTGGAACCGGAACCGGACTGCCTGCTGGCCACCAGCGAAGACGCTGTCGCCTTCTTCGAGCTGCATCTATTGAGCCGGGCCGCGCTCAACCAAGTGGCCAAATGGTGCAATGTCAAACGCGAAGAAGCCGAAGCCATCGTGCGGCGGCACCTGGGCGTGTGCCTGGACGCCTGCCACGCCGCGGTGGAGTACGAACAGCCGGAAGACGCGGTGGCGCGGCTGGATCAGGCCGGCATCGCCATCGCCAAGCTGCAGCTCAGCGCCGGCCTGCGCGTGACGCGGCCGGACCGGATGGCGGCGGAAGCGCTGCGCGCCTTCGCCGAAGACACCTATCTGCACCAAGTGGTGGCGCGGCGCGGCGACGATCTGTGGCGCTACCCGGACCTGCCGGCGGCGCTGGCGGCTCTGCCGCGACAGCCGGCCGACGAATGGCGCATCCACTTCCATGTGCCCATCTGCCACGCCGCGCTGGCGCCGTTCGCCAGCACCCAGGACTTTCTGTCGCGGTTGCTGGCTCTGCAACGCCAGCGGCCGCTGAGCGGCCACCTGGAAGTGGAAACCTATAGCTGGGGCGTGCTGCCCCCGGCCCACCGTCAGGGCGACCTGGGCGAAGCCATCTGCCGGGAGCTGCAATGGGCGGAGGGCCAGCTGCGATGAGCGGCCAGCGCGCCCTGCCCATTCCCAAGACCAGCGCCCGGCGGAGGCTGTCGCGGCGGCACGCGCGCCAGACCCGCCGGCGCGTGGCCGGGGTCTGGTCGCTGGCGCTGCGGCTGGGCCGGGTATCCAACCTGCCCACGGTGTGGAGCAACGTCCTCGCCGGCGCGGTATTGTCCGGCCACGCCGTGGCCGGCGGGCCGCTGGCCTTGCTGCTGCTGTCGCTGTCCTTGATCTACGTGGCCGGCATGTATCTGAACGATGTCTGCGACCGCCATATCGACGCGCGCGAACGGCCGGAACGGCCGATTCCCGCCGGGCTGGTGTCGGCGCGGCTGGTGTTGCTGGCCGGCGCCGCCCAGCTCGCGGTCGGCGTCGCCCTGTTGGCGGCGCTGGGCCTCCCCGCCTTGTTGGCCGGCCTGTGCCTGGCCGCCACCGTGGTGCTCTACGACCTCTGGCACAAACACAATCCGCTCAGCCCGCTGCTGATGGGTTTGTGCCGGATGCAGGTTTATCTGATCAGCGGCCTGGCGCTGGGCGCTGGAGCTTTATCCGGCCCGCTGTTGCTGGCGGCGCTGGCGCTGCTGGCTTATCTGATCGCACTGACTTACGTGGCCAAGCAGGAAGGCCGCGCCGGGCTGGGGCGGCTGGCGCCGCTGCTGGGCCTGGCCGCGCCGCCGCTCTACCTGCTCAGCCAACCGTTCCAGCCCTGGGCGCTGCCCTTTTTGCTGCTCAGCCTGGGGTGGAGCGCGCATTGCCTGCGGCTGGCCTGGCCCGGACCCGGCCGCGACATGCCGCGCGCCGTCGGCGGCCTGATCGCCGGCATCGCGCTGGCGGACGCTTTGTTCATCGCCGCCGCGGGCCAGCCGCAGTGGGCGGCGTTGGCGGTTTTGGCCGCCTGGCTGACCCGGACATGGCAACGCCGGGTGCCGGGCACTTGAACGGAGAATCTGCGCGATGGAAACGCAAACCATGCTGGCGGATCAATTGCACGCCAGCCTGCTGGACGCGGCGGACCGCCACAACGCCGCCCAGGCGCTGGTGTGGTTGGATGCCTGTCGTCGGCTGACCGCCGATGCGCCGGAGCCCGTCGCCTGTCGCCGCTTGTTTAGCGTGGCCAACCGGCAACTGGCGGCGCTGACCCTGCTGCCCAAGGCCGCGATCAAGGCCTTGCAAGCCCAACGCGTGCTGGCGGCGGAGGCCTGGTCGCCCGGCGACGCCGGCCGCGCCCTGCTGCTGTTGCGGGCCTTGGCCGCCGGCGCGGATCCGGCGCTGGCGTTCGATCTGTATCGCGGCGGCGACAGCCTGGAACAGCAGGCGGTGGTCAAGGCGCTGATCCTGCTGCCCAAGCCGGAAGATTGGCTGGCGCTGGCCACCGACGCCAGCCGCAGCCACGTGGCCGGCGTGTTCCAGGCGCTGGCTTGCGACAACGCCTACCCGGCGCAACAGTTTCCCGATCTCAATTTCAACCAGCTGGTGCTAAAGGCCTTGTTTACCGGCGCGCCGGCGCGGCGTATCGCCGGCCTGGAACGGCGCTGGAGCCCAGAGCTGGAACACATGGTGGCCGCCTACGCCAGCGAGCGACGCGCCGCCGGCCGCAGCGTGTCCGACGACGTCGTTTTCCTACTGCAAGGACTGCATCATGAAAATGTTTGATCCGCACATCCACATGACTTCCCGCACCACCGACGACTACCAGGCGATGAGCCGGGCCGGCATCAGCGTGGTGGTGGAGCCGGCGTTCTGGATGGGCCAGCCGCGGCGGCACGTCGGCAGCTTCGACGACTACTTCCTGTCGCTGCTGGGCTGGGAGCGCTTCCGCGCCGCGCAATTCGGCATCCGCCACTTTTGTACCTTGGGCCTCAACCCCAAGGAAACCAACAACCCGGACGTGGCTGACGGCGTGATGGCGCTGCTGGAGCGCTACTTGGACAAGGACGGCGTGGTGGCGGTGGGGGAAATCGGCTTCGACGACGAAACCCCGGCCGAGGAGCGCTACTTCGCCCGTCAGCTGGAACTAGCGATAGCGTTCGACCTGCCGGCGCTGGTCCACACCCCGCATCGAGACAAAAAGGCGGGCACCCTGCGCAGCCTGGCGCTGGTGCGCGACAGCGGCATTGCGCCGGAGCGGGTGCTGATCGACCACAACACCGAAGAAACCCTGCCGCTGGTTCTGGACTCCGGCTGCTGGGCCGGCCACTCCATCTACCCCAACACCAAGATGGACGAACCGCGGATGGTGGCGCTGGTGCGCCAGTACGGCAGCGAGCGCATCATCATCAACAGCGCCGCCGACTGGGGCGTCAGCGATCCGCTGAAAGTGCCCAAAACCGTAGAGGCGATGCGCGCCGCCGGCATCGCCGAGCGCGACATCGAAACCATCGTCTGGCGCAATCCGCTGGACTTCTTCGCCCAGAGCGGCCGCTTGGACATAGAAGAAGCCAACAGCCCGCTGGCGGTGGACCAGCGCCGGCTGTATCAGGGCAATTCCGTGCTGCGTGGTCAAAATCCGCAGGTGGACATCGTGGAGTGACATCATGCAACGCACACTCGTTCTGAACGTGGTGGGCCTGACGCCGCAGCTGCTGCGGTACGCGCCGCACTTGATCCGGTTGGCGGAACGCGGCGCGCAGCGCCCGCTCATGGCGGTGACGCCGGCGCTGACCTGCCCGGCGCAAGCCACCTATCTGACCGGCCAGCTGCCGCAGGCGCACGGTTGCGTCGCCAACGGCTGGTATTCGCGAGAGCTGGCCGAGCCGTTGTTCTGGAGACAGAACAACGCCTTGATTCAGGGCGAGAAACTTTGGCACGAAGCCCGGCGCCTACACGCCGGCTTCAGCTGCGCGCAGTTGTTCTGGTGGTACAACATGTATGCCGACGTGGACTGGAGCGTGACGCCGCGCCCGATCTACAAGGCCGACGGCCGCAAGATTCCCGACTTCTACTGCAACCCGCCGGAGCTGCACGCGGAGTTGCGTCAAAAGCTGGGCGATTTTCCCTTGTTTCACTTTTGGGGGCCGGCGGCGGATATCCGCTCCAGCCGCTGGATCGCCGACTGCGCGCTGCATCTGTACCGCTCGCGCCAGCCCACGCTGACCCTGGTCTATCTGCCGCATCTGGATTACTGCCTGCAGCGCTTGGGGCCGGATCATCCGGACGTGGCAGCGGAGGTGGCGGCGGTGGATCAGTTGTGCGGGGAGTTGATCGAGGAGGCTGACCGGGACGGCAGCCGCGTGATCGTCTTATCCGAGTACGGCGTCACGCCGGTCAGCAACGACATCGCCATCAACCGCGTTCTGCGCATGGCCGGTTGGCTCAAGGTGCGGGAGGAGCAGGGCGAGGACAAGCTGGACTGCGGCGCGTCGGCGGCTTTCGCGCTGGCGGATCATCAGATCGCTCATGTCTATGTGCGCCAGCCGGCGTTGGTGCCGGAGGTGAAGGCTTTGTTGCTGGAGCTGGAGGGGGTGGAAATGGTGTTGGACCAGGCCGGCAAGCGCTTGCTGGGGCTGGATCATCCGCGTTCCGGCGAGCTGGTGGCGGTGAGCCGGCCGGATCGCTGGTTCAGTTATTACTATTGGCTGGACGATGCGCACGCGCCGGATTTCGCCCGCACGGTGGATATTCACCGTAAGCCGGGCTATGACCCGGTGGAGTTATTTTTGGACCCGGCTTTAAGTTGGCCGAAGTTGGACATTGCCTGGACGTTGTTGAAGCGCAAGTTGGGGATGCGGAGTTTGTTGGAGGTGATTCCGCTGGATCCGTCTTTGGTGCGGGGGTCGCATGGACGTCCCACGCTGAATCCGGAGCATGGTCCATTGATGATTAGTTCTTTGCCGGACAGTTTGCCGTCGGGGGCGGTGCCGGCGACGGCGGTGCGGGACATCATCATGGATCATATGTTTGGGGAGGTGGAGACGCGGCTGGCGTATGGGGCGCATGGGGTGATGGAGTAGGGGGCTGCCTTATTCCTGCACGATGTTCAGTGTGATTGTTGTGTTGAATCCGCTGCGCGGATGATGGTTTGCATTGCCGGGGCTGCCCGGCAGGCAGGAAGGGGAATTTGCTCGGCCAAATTCCCCTTCACCCCAAAGGCCGCCCTGCAAGCCTGGCCTACGGCTTCCCGCCGGGTCCCGTCAGGCCCGAGGCGCGGCTGAACTCGCAGCGCGCTAACGTCGCGCTGCTCGAACAAGCAGCCGCTTAAAACCTCGGGCCTGCCACCCGTCGGCAGGCTTGAAGGGACTAGGGGTGCGTCGAATACGTGGTTTCTTCTTGGTTCTTTGGAGATATCCACAGATCGGGTGGAATTGGAGAGTTATCCCCAAAAGGGACTCACTCAGCCAAGTCATTGATCTTTTTTTAAGAGAGCAGACCACCTCGTGCAGCGCCCAGGTGTCCCCTCGGGGTTTCGCGTCCTGGGGACGAGGGGGGATGAAAGGGGGCGGCGGCCCGCCCCCTTCCCGTCTTATTCCCTCGCGACGCTGCGCTTGCCTCGCTCGGTCAGCGCGGAAAGCGGCACCCAAAACATCATCCGCGCAGCGGATACAAAACCCACACACCTAGCCACACCAACCACCTCACCTTGACCCCAACCGCCCCCTCGGCAACAATCCCCCCGTTGCCGCCAAAACAAGCGGCACACGGGATTGGCGTCCCGTTCGTGTGTACCACCAGCCTACGCAGCATACTGCGCGGGCTGTTTCACCATGGCTGTGCCGTTTGGCAGGCGCGTGGTGGGAGAGTGCCATGCACTCACCGGTCTGGTACACACCCGGTACGCCAATCCTGCCACGCGCCTGCCTCACCTCAGCCTTCCCCGGCAGGTAGTTTATCTTGTGTCACAGCAGGAGAAACACCATGCAACATCCTCAAAACTTCCCTCGTCGTCGCCGCTACAAACTGCACTCGCTGGAGCAGCAGGAAGCCCTGCTTCCCTTTGTTCGTTTCTGCCCCGGCCGCACCTATGCGCATTACTGGCAAATGCCCACGCCCCGTAAGGATTACCCCGCCGACAGCGCCTACGGCCGCGAATGCGCGGCGCATTTGCTGCAATGGATGAAGGACAACCGCGAATACGTTGGCAAAGGCCTGCTCAGCCGCGTGGCGCGCGACATCGATTTTGACGACCGCGACGGACGCGGCCAGTGGATGGGTTTCTTCAACTATCTGGAAATCATGATGCTGCTGGGAGCGGATCGGGTCCGGGTCTACCGCCATGTCGATAGCCAACATCAGTTCTATCTGGCGCTGGGACAACGGCTCAGCCTGGAAGCGCGTTTCCGTCGCATCCGCCTGCGCAATCGCTGACCTAAGCAGGTGGGTGGAGCCGTAGGCGATACCCACCAAACCCCGCTGCCGCCGCTTGCCACTGCGCGGCGCGGGCGCAAAAAACGGGGCGGCCATGGGCCGCCCCGCTTCATTCAAGCGGCTACGCTTATTCCTGCAACAGCGCCGCCCTGCGCTCAATCCCCTTCACCTCCACCTTCAAGGCCTTGGCCAGACGCTCGCCGTACTGGCGGTCCGCCTTGTAGAAGTGCGACAACATCACATCGCGGGTCTCGGCATTGCGTACCTTGGACAGGTCGCCGGACAGATTGCGGATCAGGTCCGCCTGGTCCTGCGCGCTCAGCGAGCGGTAGAACTCGCCGGCCTGCTGGAAGTTCAGCGTTTTGGCGATGGCCTCTTGCTGGGTGTTGCCCTGCAAGGGCAGGCGGCTGTGTTTGAACTGCGGGTCTTGCGGCTTGGGAGCAAGCCGGCTGGGTTCGTAATTGACGCTGCCCTGGCGGCCGGAGGCGTTTTGCGCGCCGTCCTGATTGTTGTTCACCACCTCAACCCGCGGGCGGTTTACCGGCAATGCCTGGAAATTGGTGCCCACGCGGTGCATCTGGGTGTCCAGATAGGAGAACAGCCGGCCTTGCAGCAGTCGGTCTTCCGAGGCCTCGATGCCCGGAACCAAGTTGGCCGGCGACATCGCCACTTGCTCGGTGGCTTCGAAGAAGTTGGCCGGAATCCGGTTCAGCGTCATGGTGCCCACCTTGCGTTCCGCCACGCCGGTCCACACCTTGGTGGGGTCCAGCGGGTTGAAGGCGAAGCGGTTCATGTCCTCTGGCTGGATCAGCTGCACGTACAAATCCCAGGACGGGTAGCGTTTCTGTTCGATGCTTTGCAGCAGGTCCGCGGTGGCGTGGCCAACTGATTGGCCCTGCACCTTGGGCAGTTCGTCCGGACGCAGGTTGCGCTCGCCCTGGCGCGATTTCCAGGTGAACTTGGCGTATTGGTAGCGGCCGTCGGCGGCCACCAGTTTCAGCGCGTGCACGCTGCTGCCGTTCATTTCACGGTAATTGGCCGGGGTGCCGTAGTTGGAGTACACCCGGGTCAGCATGTGGGTGGATTCCGGCAGGTGGGAGAAGAAGTCGAAGATACGGTTGGGGTCTTGCTCATTGCTCACCGGGTCCGGCTTCAGCGAGTGCACCATGTCCGGAAACTTGATCGCGTCGCGGATGAAGAACACCGGCAGGTTGTTGCCCACCAAGTCCCAGTTGCCTTGCGCGGTGTAGAACTTGGTGGCGAAGCCGCGCGGGTCGCGGTCGGTTTCCGGCGCGCCGCGGCTGCCTATCACGGTGGAGAAACGCACGAATACCGGGGTTTGTTCGCCCTTGCGGAACACCAGGGCGCGGCTGACGTCTTGCAGTCCCTCGCTGGCGACGAAGACGCCGCCGGCGCCCACGCCGCGCGCATGCACCACGCGTTCCGGGATGCGCTCGCGGTCAAAGCGTTGCAGCTTTTGCAGCAGTTGAATGTCTTGCAGCAGGGTGGGGCCGTTGGGGCCGGCGGTTTGGCTGTTCTGGTTGTCGCCCACCGGCGCGCCATTGTCCTGAGTCAGGGCTGCGGCTTGGGTCAGAGCGGCGCTACAAGCCAGCGCCACGGTGAAAAGCTTGCGGTTCACGGAAAAGGTCAGAGCAGACATTGGCACTCCCATAAATTATTAGAACATTTACTAAGGGAGTGGCCATTATCGGAACTGACAATAGTTTTGTTAAATCTTAAATCACAATTTGTTTGATAGTGTTTATTAATGGGCGAAGACGACGGCGTTACTTTTCCGCCAACAGCCGCTCAATGCGCCGGTCCGGCACGAGCCAGATCAGGGCCATCAGCACGTACATCGCCGCGGACAGCCATTCCCAGTAAAAGGCGGCGGCGATGCCGATCAGGTAGCACAGCGGGGATATCTTGCCCTTGATGTCCTTGCCCAGCGCCTCGGACAGCCGGGTGCGGTTGCCGGGCAGGCACAGCAGGGATTGTTGCATCAGCCACCAGGCCAGCGCGCACATCAGCAGCACCACGCCGTACAGGGCCAGCGGCAGCGGGGCGAAGTGGTTTTCTCCCATCCAGCCCGTGACAAAGGGAATGAGGGACAGCCAGAACAGCAGGTGCAGATTGGCCCACAGCACGCGGCCGTCCACGCGCTGGATGGCGTGATAGAAATGGTGGTGGTTGTTCCAGTACAGGCCCACATAGATGAAGCTCAGCACGTAGCTGAGGAAGACCGGCCAGCGGTCTTGCAGGGCCGTCCAGCTGGTGTCGTGCGGCACTTTCAGCTCCAGCACCATGATGGTGATGATGATGGCGAGCACGCCGTCGCTGAACGCTTCTAGCCGGTTCTTTCCCATGATATCCCTATCAGCTGTTTCAATCGGATGATAGGGGGAGTATAGACGGCTTTGCAGATCGTAAATAGGTTCTCAGCCTGGCTGCTGGGTTGGCGCCGGGCGGTAAGGCAGGCGGATGCGGGTGATGAAACGATCACCGTCCAGCCGGGCGCTGAGCGAGGCCTCGGCGTCGAAATACAGCTCCAGCCGTTCGGCCAGGTTGTCCAGCGCCATATGGTGTCCGGGCGTGTCCGCGGCGGGTTCCGGGTTGACCGGATTGCTCAGCGTCAGCTCCAGCAGTTGTTCATGCCGGCGCGCCTGGATGCGGATCTCGCCGCCGTCGGCCAGCCGTTCTATGCCGTGGAACACCGCGTTTTCCACTAGCGGTTGCAGGATCAGCGGCGGTAGCGCGGCGTCCAGCGGCGCTTGCACGTCCCAGCTCACTTGCAGGCGCGCGCCCAGCCGCTCGGCCTCGATCGCCAGATACATGGCCGCCAATTCGATTTCGCGGCCCAGCGTGGATTGTCGCGCCGGGTCGCCCAGTTGGGCACGGAACAGGTCGGCCAGGTTTTCCAGCACCATTTCCGCCTTGTCTGGCTGTTTGCCGATCAGGGTGATGGCGGCGTTGAGGCTGTTGAACAGGAAATGAGGACGGATGCGGGCCTGCAACGCGATCAGCCGGGCCTCGGACAAGGCCGGGGACAGGGCGCGCGCGCGTAGATTGAGGTAGTGCTGCATCAGCCCGCCCACCGCGCCGGCCAGCAGCACCTGGCCCCAGGGCATGGGCGCCAGCGGGTTGAGCAGGCGGCCGCAGAAGGCGAAGGAGAGCAGACAGATGGCGGCGGCGGCCAGCGCGGCGCGGCGTCCGTGGTGGAGGCGGCGGCCCAGCAGGGCCAGCAGGCCCAGGCTAAGCAAGGCGCCGGGCACCAGCAGGCTGGACAGGCGCAGCAAGCGCCAGGGCAGCGGCTCTCCGCCGTCGTCCAGCAACAGGCCGCCCAGCAGGAACAAGCCCAGCAGCAGCAGCGCGCGCAGCAGCACGCCCAGGTTGCGGTAGTCGGGCAGGTCGGGCGGGGACGGTAGCGGCATGGCGGCGCGGGGAAGAGCGAAATAGGATAGCCGCATCATAGCAAGGAAAACCCGCACTGGCCGAAGGCGCTCGCCGCTGGCATAGTAAGAGGTTCCCGGCGGCATTGCGCGTGTCCGGGGTTTCGCCAAGTTTTTCGTCCGCAGCCATCGTAGAAAGCATTGCCATGCAAGATCAACACGCCTGGTCCGGCCGTTTCTCGGAGCCGGTATCCGAACTCGTCAAGAAATACACCGCCTCGGTGGATTTCGACCGACGACTGGCCGAATTCGACATTGAGGGCTCGCTGGCCCACGCCGCCATGTTGCAGCGCGCCGGCGTCCTGTCCGCCGAAGACCTGGAAGCGATCCGACGAGGCATGGGCGAAGTGCTGGACGATATCCGCGCAGGCCGCTTTGAGTGGAGCGTGGATCTGGAAGACGTGCACATGAACGTGGAACGCCGGCTCACCGACAAGATCGGCGACGCCGGCAAGCGCTTGCATACCGGCCGCAGCCGCAACGACCAAGTGGCCACCGATATCCGCCTGTGGCTGCGTGCGCAGATCGACGCCATCGTCGGCCTGATCGGCGAGCTGCAGCACAGCCTGCTGGACCTGGCCGAGCAGCACGCCGAAACCGTGTTGCCGGGCTTCACCCATTTGCAGGTGGCGCAGCCGGTGACCTTTGGCCACCACATGCTGGCCTACGTGGAAATGCTGGCGCGCGACGCCGAGCGGATGAGCGATTGCCGCAAGCGCGTCAACCGCCTGCCGCTGGGCGCGGCGGCGTTGGCCGGCACCACTTTCCCGATAGACCGTCATTACACCGCCCAGCTGCTGGGTTTCGACGATGTTTGCCACAATTCGCTGGACGCGGTGTCCGACCGCGATTTCGCGATTGAATTCACCGCCGCCGCCAGCCTGGTGATGGTGCATCTGTCGCGGCTGTCCGAGGAGCTGATCCTGTGGATGAGCCCGCGTGTCGGCTTCATCGACATCGCCGACCGCTTCTGCACCGGCAGCTCCATCATGCCGCAGAAGAAGAACCCGGACGTGCCGGAGCTGGTGCGCGGCAAGTCCGGCCGCGTGGTGGGTCACCTTATTGCGCTGGTGACGCTGATGAAGGCGCAGCCGCTGGCTTACAACAAGGACAACCAGGAGGACAAGGAACCGCTGTTCGACACCGCGGACACCTTGATCGACACCTTGCGCATTTACGCCGACATGATGCGCGGCGTCACCGTCAAGCCGGAGGCGATGCGCGCGGCGGTGCTGCAAGGCTTCGCCACCGCCACGGATCTGGCCGACTATCTGGTGAAGAAGGGCGTGCCCTTCCGCGATAGCCACGAGGTCGTGGCGCTGACGGTGCGTCACGCCGAGCAGCAGGGCGTGGACATTGCCGACCTATCTCTGGCCAAGCTGCGCGAGTTCTCGCCGCTGATCGAAGACGACGTGTTCGCCGTGCTGAGCCCGGAAGGCAGCCTGGCGCAGCGCGATCACGTGGGCGGCACCGCGCCGCGCCAGGTGCGCTTGCAGATCGAGCGCCATCGTCAACGCTTGCAGCCGCGTTAATACCCGCTAACACAACCCCTGATCCTGCGCGCCTTACGTGTACTGCCTGCGTTGGCGCGCCTTGGCTCAGGTTCTCTGCGCGGTTTTGTTAGCGGCTCTATAGCGCCTGTTCAAAGTCTCGCGAGCAAGAGCGAGACAAGGCGAAAACGAGCGAAAAAGCGGAATGTGCGAGGGGTACATGAGCATCTTGAGCTTGTACTCACCGTGCGACGCTCCACGAAGCGCAGCAGACTTCTAAACACCACGCATGGCTGTCGGGCCGCGCCCGCCCACCCTGGCGGCACGCGGCTCGATTGCGTTTTGGGCGGCGTCGATTGCGGCAATTTATATCAAACATAAGTCAATCAAAGACATTTTATTAAATAAATCTTTCTAATTAGCTTTTCTGTCTTCGGCTAAACCGTTATCTTTAGCGCCAGACTTGCGGGAGCTTCGAAAAATCGCGATGGCGGCCGAGCACGCGCCGCGCGGCAATGCCCGCTCATCCCTCATCCTGGCAGTCCCCGTCCATCCATGCTGTTCTCGCCAGCGCCAGCCGTGTCGCGGATTGGCGCGCGTCGTCATGGCCGGGCGCCGGGCTGCTTCTTGTCATTCAGTCACTCAGTCACGCCGGGGAACAATGTGTTTTGTCGCCATCGCTTCCGTCACCTGATCAGCCGAGGCAATCAGTTCCGCGGCAGCCTCAACGCCGCGGAATGGGCCTTGGTCTTGCTGGTGGCCGTGTTGCCGGCGGCAATAGGCCTGCCCTTGACCTGGAACCGCTACCAGCTGGATGTGCAGGCGCAGCTGCAAAGCGCCGCGGGGCGCGCGGTCAATTCTGTGGACCGGGTGTTTGGTCAGGTGGATCGCTCGCTGCGCGAAGCCGCGCCGCTGGCTGGCCTGCCCTGCGCGCAGGCGCGCGGGAAACTGGTGTCGCTGGCGGCTTTCGACCCCTATATCCGCTCGCTGGGGCTGCTGGACGGGCGCCGCCTGTATTGCACCTCGGTGCTGGGCGCGCAGGACACGGTGCTGCCCTTCACTCCATCGGCGCCGCAACAGCTGATCCATCGCCAGGGTTCCGGCCCCCTGTATCCCAAGCGCCCCTTCCTAATGCGTTCTTTGCTGGGGGAGCGGGGGCAGGGCATTGTCGCCAGCGTGGAGCTGGCCTATTTCAGCCCCTTGCTGCCCTGGCAGGCCGACGACGGCCACAGCGGCTCGCTGCTGGTGTTGAACCATAAGGAAGCGGTGCAATCCACCTTGCCGGGCGTTGCCGAGGTGCCGGGCAGCGCGGTGCTGCGCGTGATTGCGGCGTCTCGGCACTATCCGCTGGCGGTGCACAGCTGGGTGGACTCCGAGTACCTGTGGCGCGGCGCGTCGGCGCGCCTGCTGCGCGCCTTGCTGCTGTTGCTGCCGGTGGGCGTGGTGGGGGCGGCCCTGCTGCTGGGCTATTTGCGCAAGCGTGGCTCGGTCAGCGGGGAGATACTGCTGGCTTTGCGCAATCAGGAGTTCCTGCCTTACTACCAGCCGGTGTTCGACGCTTGCGGCCATCGCTGCATGGGGGTGGAAGTGTTGCTGCGCTGGCAGCATCCGCGCCAGGGCCTGGCGCCGCCGGATCTCTTCATCCCGGTGGCGGAAGCTTCCGGCATGATCATCCAGATTACCCGCTACCTGATGCGGCGGGTGGCCGCGGACATGGAGTCGCTATCCTTGCCCGACTGCTTCTTTGTCGCGCTCAATCTGTCGCCCAGCCATTTGCAACATGCGCAGCTGGTGGAGGATTGCCAGGCGTTTTTGCAACACTTCTCGAAGACGCCGCCGCGCTTGGTGCTGGAAGTGACCGAGCGCGAGCCTATCCGGGTGACGCCGCAAAGCCAGCAGGTGATGGCCGAGCTGCGGCGGATGCGGGTGCAGATCGCCATCGACGACTTCGGCACCGGCCACAGCAGCTTGGCGGAACTCAACCGCATTCACGCCGACCATCTGAAGATAGACCGCGTGTTCGTGGCGGCGATAGGCAGTGATTCCATCGCCAACCGCATTCTGGAAATGATCATCGACCTGGCCAAGCAACTGCGCATCTCCATGGTGGCAGAGGGGGTGGAAACCGAACAACAACGCGCCTATCTACAACAAAGCGGCGTGCATTACCTGCAGGGCTATCTGCTGGCGCGGCCGATGCCGCTGGAGCAGTTGCGCGATTTTCTGTGGGGACGGCGTGCGTCCTTGGCGGAGGGCCAGGCGGCTCCCTGAGTAAAAAATGCGCAATAAACGAACACTATTGGCCGATATCAAGCCGGAATAGTGGTTCTGTTTGCCGCTGACCCGCAAAATATGTTACTAAAGTGACGTGATTTTCGATTCCGAATAGTTATGAGCCGCTCACCCCGTCACGACAAGATTCTGCAGCTGGTCCGCGAAAACGGCTTCATGCCGATCGAAGAGCTGGCCAGACTGCTCGATGTCACCCCGCAAACCATTCGCCGCGATATCAACCAGCTGTGCGAGGCCAATTTGTTGCGCCGTTACCACGGCGGCGCCGCCTTGGGCAGCAGTGTGGAGAATGAGGACTATTTCGCGCGCAAAGGAAAATTCCAGAGCGAAAAAGCGCATATCGCGGACATGATCGCCAGTAGCATTCCCGATCATGCCTCGCTGTTCATGAGCATAGGCACCACCATAGAGGCGGTGGCCCAGGCGCTGACCAGCACGCACAAAGGCTTGCGGGTGATCACCAACAACATTCACGTTGCCTCCATCATGTCCACCAATCCGGATTTCACGGTGATGATCACCTCCGGCACGGTGCGCGCGTCCGACGGCGGCATCACCGGCGTGGCCACGCTGGACTTCATCAATCAGTTCAAGGTGGATTACGCCATCATCGGCGTATCCGGCATTGAACCGGACGGCTCGCTGCTGGACTTCGATTACCGCGAAGTGCGGGTGGCGCAGGCGATGATGTCCAACGCCCGTCACCGCTATCTGGCGGCGGATCACAGCAAGTTTGGCCGCAACGCCTTGGTGCGCATGGGCCACATCAGCGAATTCCACACCGTGTTCACCGACTCGCTGCCGCCGGAGCCGGTGACCAAGCTGCTGGAAGAGCAGGGCGTGCGCCTGGTGTTGACCGAGGCCTGATGACCCGCGTGTAAGAGCCTGTCTATGATCTCGCTCTTGCTCGCGAGACTTTGAACAGGCTCTGAGCGTGCGCGAAAAAAGCCGGAGCGTCCTTGACGCCCCGGCTTTTTCATTGCCGCGCCAGGCTCAGCCCGGCATGGTTTCCACCCGGTTGCGGCCGTTGGCCTTGGCCCGGTACAGCATTTCGTCGGCCTGCTGCACCAGCTCCGTGCTGCTGCCGGCGGTATCCAGCGAGCTGATGCCCACGCTGAAGGTTTGACGGAAATCGCCGTCCGGCGCGCGTTGCTGGATCTGGCTGAAGTCCTGACGCAATTGGTCCATCAGTTCACGCGCCTGCGTCTGATTCGTGCTGGGCAGCACGATGGCGAACTCCTCTCCGCCGTAGCGGCCCACCAGGTCGCTGCTGCGCAGCCGCTCCTTGAGAAAGCGCGCCAGATTGATCAGCAGCTCGTCGCCGGCCGGGTGACCGTGGCTGTCGTTGATGGTTTTGAAGAAGTCCAGATCCAGCATGGCCAGCGATAACGGCCGTTGATCGCGGCGCGCGCGCTGGATGCTGTACTCCAGCTGACCGTGCAGATGGGAGTGATTGAGCAGGCCGGTGAGGCTGTCGTTGATGATGTAGGAGCGCAGCTTGCGGTAACGGCGCGCGCGGTTGATCACGGTGACGATCAGCTCCTCCGGCGCCACCGGCTTGGTCAGGAAGCCGTCTATGCCCAGGGTCAGCGCGTCCAGCTGCACCGCCTGGCGCTTTTCCACAGACAGGAACACCACGGGGATGCCGTCCAGCAGCCGTTGCTGACGGATCACCTTGGCCAGCTCCATGCCGCTGCATTGCGGCATGTACATGTCCATCAGGATCAGGTCCGGGCGGAACTGCTCTATCATGTCCAGTACCCGTTCCGGCTGCGTCTCCTCGCGGGTTTCCACCCCCTGGGCGTTGAGCACGCTGGAGTAGAGCCCGGCCAGCGACTCCATGTCTTCCACGATCAGCACGCGCAGGGGCTCGCGCTTCTCGCCCAAATCTCCAAAGCTCAGCTGGTCTATCAGCTGATGCGCCTGCAGCGGCCAGTCCAGCAGGCTGCCGGCGCCGGCCCGCACCGCCGCCAGCCTCGCCTGAAAATCGTGCCGCGGCGAGGTCAGGATCAGCGGACAGATGCTGCTGATGGTGGGCGCCAGCAAGAGGATGGGGTCGTTGGCGGCGAATTCGGTGAAGGCCACCACGGCTTCCGGCGCCATGTCCTGCAAGGCTTGGGCCAGTTTGGCCGCCTGCTGGATCACTTTGGCGTGAATGCCGTAGCAGGACAACTGCTGGATCAACGGCGTGGCGTCCACATCCTGCGGCAGCCATAGATAAAGGGTGACCAAGTCGCCGCCCAGCAGCTTGTCGTAGTCGATCTCCGGCAAGCCGTCCTTGCGTTCCATCATGCCCAGTTGGCTGACCAGGCCCAGGTGGTGGCGCAGGCGGTTGTAGCGCTCGCTTTCCGACGGCGCGGTCTGCGGTTGCTGGATCCAGCCCTGCAGCAAGCGCGACAGGGTTTGGATTTCTCCCGTGATTTCGTTGAGGTCCTGCTCGCGCACCATATCTTCCAGCCGCAGGATCAGCGACAGCAGGTGAGCGGCCAGCGGTCGTTCCCAGCGAGTGACCAGCAGGTGGCCGATGCGATCGATTTCCTGTGCCAGATGCACGCGTTGTTTGAAAGCCTGATGTTGCGACATGGTCAAGTGTTCCCCGGTGGACCCGGTTGTCCGATATTCAAGTTCTGAAGCCGCGCCTTGGGCGCGCTGTTATAATTCGCCGTTGGATTGCAACGGCCTGGCAAAAATTTTTAATGAACGTTTTTTACGAAGAGAGCGGCGGCTTTAAGGTCGGCAGCATCGTTTCGCGCAATGACGCTAGTCTGCAAGTGGATACCCAGCATGGCAAGCGCGCCAAGATCAAGGCTGCGAATGTTTTTCTGGAGTTTAGCTCCGCATTGGGCGATTTTCTGCCCATGGTAGAGCAACTTGCCGCGGATATTGACCTGGATTTCCTGTGGGAATGCTGCCCGGACGACGAGTTCGGCTATGAGGCGTTGGCGGCCGATTACTGGGGCCGCGCGCCGTCGGCGGCGGAGGCCGCCGCCATCGTGTCGCGTCTGTACGGCGCGCCGATGTATTTCTACAAAAAGGGCAAGGGCCGCTACAAGAAGGCGCCGGAAGACGCGCTGAAGGCAGCGCTGGCCGGGCTGGAACGCAAAAAGCGCGAACAGGAGCAGATCGACCTGTGGGTGGCGGAGCTGAAAGCCGGCCAACTGCCGGAGGCGATCCGCAGCCAGTTGATGACGTTGTTGTGGAAACCCGACAAGAACACGCTGGAGTTCAAAGCCTTTGACCAGGCCGCGCGCGAACTGAGCCTGCCGCCGCTGCGGCTGGCGGACAAGGTGGGCGGCATCTCTTCGGTGCCGGACTACCTGATGGCCGGTTTCATGCTGGAGTTCTTCCCCAAGGGCCGCGGTTTCGGCAAGTACGAGCTGCCGGCGTTGCCGGAGGACTTGCCCTTGTCGCCGGTGCGCGCCTTCTCCATCGAC
Organism: Chromobacterium sp. Rain0013; assembly: GCF_015291765.1. Classification (NCBI taxonomy): domain Bacteria; kingdom Pseudomonadati; phylum Pseudomonadota; class Betaproteobacteria; order Neisseriales; family Chromobacteriaceae; genus Chromobacterium; species Chromobacterium sp. Rain0013. The sequence continues at coordinate 546,684 of NZ_CP031514.1, read as the reverse complement.
GACGCCAACACCACCGAGATCGACGATGCGCTGTCGGTGCAGGACTTGCCTAACGGCAATAAGCGCGTGGGCATCCACATTGCCGCGCCGTCGCTGGGGATAGAGATCGGCTCTCCGCTGGAGAAGCTGGTGCTGTCCCGCCTGTCCACCGTGTATTTCCCCGGCGACAAGATCACCATGTTGCCGGACGATCTGGTGGAGATGTTCACCCTGAAGGAAGGACACGATTGCCCGGCGCTGAGCCTCTATGTGGAGGTGACGCCGGAGTTCGAGCCGGTCGCCTACGAAAACCGCATCGAAAAGGTGCATATCGCCGCCAACCTGCGCCACGCCGCGCTGGAGCAGTTCTTCAACGAAGAGACGCTGGCTTGCGATCCGGGTGTGGACTATCCGTTCAAGCAGGAGCTGATCTGGTTCTGGCAGTTCGCCGAGGCCTTGGAGAAGCGCCGCGGCAAATACGATCCGACCCGGCCGGTGCAGATGGACTACAACTTCGACGTAGTCGACGGCAAGGTGTTGATCACCCTGCGCAAACGCGGCGCGCCGATGGACAAGCTGGTGTCCGAGCTGATGATCCTGGCCAACAGCGAGTGGGGCCGGATGCTGGCCGAGGCCGACATCCCCGGCATGTACCGCGCGCAGAGCATGGGCAAGGTGAGGATGACCACGCGGCCGGAGCCGCACACCGGCTTGGGCGTGGCCCAGTACGCGTGGGCCACGTCGCCGTTGCGCCGCGCCACCGACTTCATCAACCAGCGCCAGCTGATGTCGATGATCCGCGAGGAGAAGCCGCAGTTCGAGCAGGGCGACGCGATGTTGTTCGCCATCCTGCGCGATTTCGACACCACTTACTCCGCCTACCTGGGCTTCCAGGACCGGATGGAGCATTTCTGGTGCCTGCGCTGGTTCAGTCAGGAAGGGGTGTCCGACCCCACCGCCACCTTCATCAAGGAGGACTTGGTGCGCATCGACGGCTTGCCGATGCGGGTGCGCATCCCGGGCCTGCCGGAACTGGCGCGCGGCGACCGCATCCAGCTGGCCGTGATTCGCATCGACGAGTTGATGCAGGAGATCGAGCTGCGCTGCGTCGGAGTGCTCGGCCATGTGGATGCCGCCGAGGATGAAGAGACCGAAGCGGAGACAACCGGCGAGGTGGGCGAGGCGGGCGGCCAGGCCGGCTGAGTCCGCCATGCGAGACGTGCGAAAAGGCGGCCCAGGCCGCCTTTTTTGCATCCGGCTGGATGGTGCTTAGAGTGGCCGACAAAACTCAGTTTTACGGCTGAGGCAAGGCGCGCCGACTCAGACAGTACAGTGAGTACGGCAAGTCGGCGCAACGCAGCATCAAGGGTTTTGTTAGCCGCTCTTAGAACCTGTTCACGATCTGCTGCGCTGCGGCGATACGGCGTTAAAAACAAGCTCAAAATGCTCATGTACCACGTGTACATTCCGCTTTCTCAGCTGTTTTCGCCTTGTCTCGCTCTAGCTCGCTAGATCGTAAACACGTTCTTAGAACATCTCGTCCAGTGCGGTGCAAGCCTCGCGCAACTCCGGCAGCGCTTCCGCCAGCGCCTCGCGGTGCAGGCCGGCGCGCTCCATCACGCTGACCGGCAAGGTGGCCAGCATGTCTTCCTCGCTCATATCGTGATTGAAGCCGGAGGTCATGAAGGACGCCAGACCAATCAGCAGCGCGAACGGAGACACTTCCTCGTTCAGCAGATCGTGCTGATTGAAGATGGCCTCCTGGATTTCGTCCGGAAAATTCCAGCGCCGCGCCAGCTCGGCGCCCACCTCGGTCAAATCCATGCCCAGCAGCATGCGCTCGGTGGCCACCCGGTCGGCGCCGCCGGCAACGATGCGGTCTATCTGCAGCGCCTGTTCCGGCACCGCCACGTAGAGCACCAGTTCGCCGATATTGGACAGCAGGCCGCAGGTATAGCCCAACTGCGGATCCAGCTTGGCCAGCCTGGCCAGCCGTTTGGCGGCGTTGGCCATTGCAAAGCTGCGCTGCCAGAACGCCTTCATGTCGAAGCCCTGAATGCCCAGCGTGGCGCCGGTGACGCCGGAGGCGATCACCAGCACCCTGAGATTGTCGAAGCCGAGCAGGATGATGGCGTCGTCCAGAGAACCTACGCGTCGGCTGCCGCCGAAGCGCGCGGTATTGGCCAAGCGCAGCACGCGCGCGGTCAACACCTGGTCATGTCCCACCTTGTCGGTAATTTCATCGATGTTCACGTCGGTGCGGTGAAAACTGGCCACCAGCTCCTGAACCACTTTGGGCACCATGGGCAGCTTGCCCGACGCTTTTTCAAATATTTCCGCCACTTGCATATGGGTCTCCAATATGAGGGTTTGCTGACGTCTGTTTTCCAGCGGCAAAACAGGCGTCAACAAACCCAACGGTGCCGTCGCCGGCGCGGGCGTGGGCCGGCGGCGATGAAGTCCTGCTCCTTGAGCTTAGGCAATTGGCGGGGGAAAGGAAGGACAAAACCGGACAGAGGCGCGCCAGCGGCGGGGCGGCCCAAAAAAAAACAGGGCCGGGAGGCCCTGTAAAGAAGCAACGTCGTTTAATTCCTGTGCAGCTGGCTGGCTTCCAGCGCCAACTGGGTGATGCGGTCCCAGTCGCGGTTCGCGATGGCGTCGTCCGGCGTCAGCCAGCTGCCGCCCACGGCCAACACATTGGGCAGCGCCAGGTATTCCGGCGCTTTCTTGATGTCGATGCCGCCGGTGGGGCAGAAGCGCAGATCGGAGAACGGGCTGGCCAGCGATTTAAGCAGCTTGACGCCGCCCACGGCCTCGGCCGGGAACAGCTTCTGGATGGTGAAGCCTTCGTCTTGGGCGCGCATGGCCTCGGACGGGGTGGCCACGCCGGGAATCAGGGTCAGATTGGCGGCGCGCGCGGCGGCGCCCAGCTCCGGGGTGAAGCCGGGGCTGACGCCGAACTGCGCGCCGGCGTCGATGGCGGCTTCCACATGAGCGCGGGTGCGCAGCGTGCCGGCGCCCACGATGGCGCCCGGCACTTCGTCGCGCATGCGGCGCATCGCCGCCAGCGCGGCCTTGGTGCGCAGCGTCACTTCCAGCACGCGCACGCCGCCGGCCACCAGCGCCTGGGCCAGCTCCACGGCCACGGCCGCGTCGTTGACGATGATCACCGGAACAACCGGGCCTTGGCGCAGCAGGGTCAATGCGTCCATATTCATTTTCTCCAAGAAGCGGGGTGGAAGTCGGGATGGCGGAAGCTGGCGGCGCCGGCTTCGGCGTGGTCTGCCACCGAGCGGAACACCGCGAACAAGTCCCGGCCCATGCCAAAATCATTATGCGTCAGGTCGGCCTGCGCCTGTTCGCGCGCGGCCCATTCGGCGTCGTCCACCAGCACGGTCAGCGCGCCGCTATTGGCGTCCAGCCGTATCAGGTCGCCGTCGCGCACTTTGCCGATCGGCCCGCCGGACAAGGCTTCCGGCGAGACGTGGATGGCGGCCGGCACTTTGCCGGAAGCGCCGGACATGCGACCGTCGGTGACCAGTGCCACCTTGAAGCCGCGTTCCTGCAAAATGCTCAGCGCCGGGGTCAGCTTGTGCAGTTCCGGCATGCCGTTGGCGCGCGGGCCCTGGAAGCGGATCACCGCGATGAAGTCTTTTTCCAGCTCGCCGCGCTTGAACGCGGCCAGCATATCGTTTTGGTCGTGGAAAATCACCGCCGGCGCTTCCACTACCCGGTGTTCCGGTTTGACCGCGGACACCTTGATCACCGCGCGGCCCAGTTTGCCGGACAGCAGCTTGAGGCCGCCGTCGGCGGAGAACGGGTCGGCGGCGGTGCGCAGCACGCTATCGTCCCCGCTGTCGGTGGGCGCGTCGCGCCATTTGAGCTCGCCGTTGTCCAGCCACGGCTCCTGCGCGTAGCGCGACAGGCCGCGGCCCACCACGGTGCCCACATCCTCGTGCAGCAGACCGGCGGACAGCAGCTCGCGGATCACAAAGCCCATGCCGCCGGCGGCGTGGAAGTGGTTCACATCGGCCTTGCCGTTGGGGTAGGCGCGGACCAAGAGCGGCACCACGGCGGAGAGTTCGTCGAAATCGTCCCAGTTCACGGCTATGCCGGCGGCGCGGGCAATGGCGACGATATGCATGGTGTGGTTGGTGGAGCCGCCGGTGGCCAGCAGCCCTACGATGGCGTTGACGATGGACTTCTCGTCTATCATCTCGCCCACCGGGGTGAAAGCCTTGCCTTGGGCTGCGATACGGGCCGCTTGCTGAGCGGCGGCGCGGGTCAGCGCTTCGCGCAGCGGGGTGCCCGGATTGACGAAGGCGGCGCCGGGCAGGTGCAGGCCCATGATCTCCATCAGCATCTGATTGGAGTTGGCGGTGCCGTAGAAGGTACAGGTGCCGGGGCCGTGGTAGGACTGGCACTCGGATTCCAGCAGCGCGTCGCGGCCCACCTTGCCTTCGGCGTACAGCTGGCGCACCTTGGCTTTTTCATCGTTGGCGATGCCGGTGGTCATCGGGCCGGCGGGAACGAATACCGCGGGCAGGTGGCCAAAGGAGAGCGCGCCTATCAACAGGCCGGGCACGATCTTGTCGCACACGCCCAAGTAAAGCGCGGCGTCGAACATCTGGTGGGACAGCGCCACCGCGGTGCTCATCGCGATGATGTCGCGGGAGAACAGGGACAGCTCCATGCCCGGCTGGCCCTGGGTTACGCCGTCGCACATCGCCGGCACGCCGCCTGCGAACTGAGCGGTGGCGCCAGCCGCCAGCGCCGCTTCCTTCAGCTGCGCCGGATAGGTTTCCAGCGGCTGGTGGGCGGACAGCATGTCATTGTAGGAAGAGACGATGGCCAGATTGGGGCGGTGTTCTTCCTTAAGATGTATCTTGATGCCGTCGGGCATGGCGGCAAAGGCGTGGGCCAAGTTGGTGCACGATAATTGCGAGCGCTCCACCCTTCCCTGATGGGCTGCGGCGCGCAAGCGGTCCAGGTAGGCGGCGCGCGTTGCCTGGCTCCGATTGACGATGCGCTCGGTAACGGCGGACAGGGTGGAATGCAAGGCCATGATGACGTTCCGTGTTGAAGTGGGTTGATAGTAGTTTTACTACACTCAAAATGCAAGACGCGCTCCAGCGCCGTCTCGCCATGATACGCCCGGCGGCGCTGGGCAACACCCGCCGTTGCAGCGATTGAGCGAATTGTTTGCTTTGAGGCAAAAGGTGTTGCAAAAGCGGCCTGCGTCAGCGGGATGACATGGACAAGGTAAATGCTGGTGGTAATATAACTACATCTACAAACATCTCGAGATGGAAGATCAGGATGGATACCCGTACTACGCCAACCCCGGCCTTCGATATGGTGTTGTTCGGCGGCGCCGGCGATCTAGTGATGCGCAAGCTGCTGCCCTCCTTGTATCAGGCGCACGCGGCCGGTCTGCTCAATCAGCAGGGCCGCATCCTGGCGCTGGGCCGCAAGGAACTGAGCCGCGACGACTACCTGGCCTTTGTCGAGAAGAACTCGCGCCAGCACGTTAAAGCCCATTTCGACGCCGCCGCCTGGGACAGCTTCTGTGCGCGGATTGAATACCTGAAAGTGGACGCCTCCCAGCCGCGGGACTTCCCGGCGCTGGCGGACAAGCTCAAGGGCGACGACGGCCGCGTGGTGGTCTGTTATCTGGCCACCGCGCCCAATCTGTTCGCCGGCATCTGCGAGAACCTGGCGGCGGTGGGCCTCAATAGCGGCAACGTGCGCGTGGTGTTGGAAAAGCCGCTGGGCACGGATCTGGACTCCTCCAACGAGATCAACGACGACGTGGCGCGCTTCTTCAAGGAAGAGCAGCTGTACCGGATCGACCACTACCTGGGCAAGGAATCGGTGCAGAACCTGATGGCGATCCGCTTCGCCAACGCGCTGTTCGAACCGCTGTGGCGGCGCGAATGGATACACGACGTGCAGATCACCATCTCCGAAGACCTGGGCGTGGGCAGCCGCGGCGACTTTTACGACGGCACCGGCGCGCTGCGCGACATGGTGCAGAACCACCTGCTGCAACTGCTGTGCATTGTGGCGATGGAGCCGCCGGCCAATATGGAAGCCGACGCGGTGCGCGACGAGAAGCTCAAGGTGCTGAAGGCGCTGCGCCCGTTCAGCGAGCAGGACGTGGCGGCCAAGACCGTGCGCGGCCAGTACAAGGCCGGCGCCGTGGGCGGCCAGCCAGTGGTGGGCTATTTGAGCGAGCAGGGCATCCCCGCCGACAGCCAGACCGAAACCTTCGTCGCGCTCAAGGCCGAGATCGACAACTGGCGCTGGGCCGGCGTGCCCTTCTTCCTGCGCACCGGCAAACGGATGCAAGAGCGGTTGGCCGAAATCGTCATCAACTTCCGCGACGTGCCGCACCAGCTGTTCAATGGCCCGATGAGCGGCAGCCACACCGCCAACCGGCTGGTGATCCGCTTGCAACCGGAAGAAAGCATCCGCCTGTACTTCCTGGCCAAGGAACCCGGCGACACCATGCGCCTGCAACCGGCCTACCTCGACCTAGACTTCTACAAAGCCTTCAAGGTGCGCCGCGCCGACGCCTACGAGCGCCTGCTGCTGGACGTGATTCGCGGCAAGTTGGCCCTCTTCATGCGCCGCGACGAGCTGATCGAGGCCTGGCGCTGGGTGGAGCCCATCATGGATGCCTGGAGCCGCAGCAGCAACCTGCCGCCCAAGCAGTACACCGCCGGCACCTGGGGCCCGGCGGCGTCTAGTGCTTTGTTATCGCGCGATGGGATAGGCTGGCACGAGGAATGCTGAGCCGCATGGAGGCATCCATCTGCTGCGCGTCTCGATCTCGAATGCTGCGGTGCTCGCCGTACTACTTGTACGGCTGCGCGTCTCGCTTCGACCTCGAGGCGCTCGCGACGATGGATATCCCATGCTGACCGTTTGCTACGCGTCTCGATCTCGAATGCTGCGGTGCTCGCCGTACTACTTGTACGGCTGCGCTTCTCGCTTCGATCTCGAGGCGCTCGCGACGATGGCTGTCTCATGCTGACCGTTTGCTACGCGTTTCGATCTCGAGTGCTGCGGTGCTCGCCGTACTACTTGTACGGCTGTACTACTCGCTTCGACCTTGAGGCGCTCGCGACGATGGACGATGGCTGCGCCATGCTGACTGTTTTGCAGCGCGTTTCGAACTCGAACGCTGCGATGTTTGATTTTAATTTTTTACCCGCGGAGCGCCGCTGATGAACTGCGTAGAATTTTCCGATAGCGAGCAACAGTCCACCGCGCTGGCCAATAGCGTGGCCGCCAGGCTGGGCGCCGCCATCGCCAGTCAGGGCGCCGCCGTGTTGGCGGTGTCCGGCGGCAAATCGCCGATTCCCTTTTTCCACATGCTCAGCACCATGGCGATAGACTGGTCCAAGGTGACTGTCACTCTGGTGGACGAGCGTTTTGTGCCGGACAGCCATCCGGACAGCAACGCCGCGCTGGTGCGCGCCCACTTGCTGCGCGACCGCGCCGTGGAGGCGCGTTTCCTGCCCCTGGTGGAAGACGCCGCGGACATCGACGCTGAGGTGGCGCGCGCCAACGCCGGATTTGCGCCGCCCACTGTCGCCATCCTGGGCATGGGCGAGGACGGCCACACCGCCTCGCTATTCCCCGGCGCCGACGAGCTGGCGGCCGGGCTGGACCCGGCCTCCGCCGCGGCCTTCCTGGCGGTGACGCCCAAGACCGCGCCGCACCGCCGGATCTCGATGAGCTACGCCGCGTTGCTGCGTGCCGGTTGTCTGATTCTGTCCATCCAGGGCGACAAGAAGCGCCAGGTGCTGGACGCCGCCGCCAAGGGCGTCAGCGACGTGTTGCCCATCAGCCATTTCCTGGCCCAGAACAAGGTGGAGCTGGATGTCTACTGGTCTGCCTGAGCAATGGCCGCGGCTGCTGGCCGATATCGGCGGCAGCAACGCCCGCTTTGCGCTGGAAACCGCGCCCGGCGTGATCGAGGACATCGAGGTGCTGCCCTGCGCCGGCTACCCCACGCTGTTGGACGCGATCCGCGCTTATCTGGACCTGGCCGGCGCGCGCGCGGTCGCCCATGCCGCTTTCGGCATCGCCAACCCGGTGCTGGGCGACTGGGTGCAGATGACCAATCATCACTGGGCGTTTTCCATTGAGGCCACGCGCCGGGCGCTGGGCCTGACCACGCTGCGGGTGATCAACGATTTCACCGCGCTGGCCCTGGCCTTGCCGCATTTGCCGGCGAGCGAACTGCTGCGCATCGGCGGCGGCGAGGCGGAGGCCGGCGCGCCGATGGCGCTGATCGGTCCCGGCACCGGCCTGGGCGTGTCGGCGCTGATTCCCTACCCGGGCGGCTACGCGCCCTTGTCCGGCGAGGGCGGTCACGTCGGTTTCGCTCCGTTTGACGAGCGGGAGGCCGACATCTGGCGGCACGCGATGCGGCGCTTTGGCCACGTATCCGCCGAACGGCTGCTGTCTGGATCCGGTATCCCGTTGATTTACCAAGCCTTGTGCGAACGCGCGGGCGAAACGGCCGCGGTGTTGGACCCGGCCGAGGTCACCGCGCGCGGCCTGTCCGGAGCTTGTCCGCGCTGCCGCGAAACCCTGGAAGTGTTCTGCGGCATGCTGGGCGGCGCGGCGGCAAATCTGGCCCTGAATCTCGGCGCCCGTGGCGGCGTGTATCTAGGTGGTGGTATCGTGCCGCGTCTACGCGGTTTTTTTGAACAATCACCATTCCGCCGCCGCTTCGAGGATAAGGGACGGATGTCCGGCTATCTGGCCGCGATTCCGGTCTATCTGATCGTCAGCTCCTACCCGGCTTTGCCGGGCGTGGCCGCCCATCTGGCGGCCGAACTGGCGAGCGCCCGCGCCCGACCCCGGGCGCATCCTGACGACGGCGCGGCAGGAGAGTAAATACATGCTTGAACGTATCAGGAGCCAATTGGAGATCCTGTCCTCGGCCGAGCGCAAAGTGGCCGAGCTGGTGCTGGAGCAGCCTTACACCGTGATCCAGGCGGCGGTGGCCGACATCGCCAAGAACGCCGGCGTCAGCCAGCCCACCGTGATCCGCTTTTGCCGCACCGTGGGCTGTTCCGGCCTGCCGGACTTCAAACTGAAGCTGGCCGGCAGCCTGGTCACCGGCGTGCCCTATGTGCACTCCAGCGTGCGCCCTGAAGATCCAACCTCGGAAATCGTCGCCAAGGTATTCGACAACACCGTGTCCGCGCTGCTCAAGTGCCGCAACGACGTCAATCCGCAGTCGATAGAATCCGCGGTGAGGCTGCTGACCGACGCGCGCCGCATCGAGTTCTACGGCCTGGGCAACTCCGGCATCATCGCCGCGGACGCCCAGCACAAATTCTTCCGCTTCGGCATTCCCACCGTCGCCTATTCCGACACCCACATTCAGATGATGGCGGCGTCGGTGCTGGGGCCGGGCGATGTGCTGGTGGCGATCTCCAGCTCCGGCCGCACGCTGGAGTTGCTGGAAGCCGTGGACGTGGCCTTGTCCGCCGGCGCCAGCGTTGTGGCGCTGACCACCAGCGGTTCGCCGCTGGCGCGCCGCGCCACCGTGGCCTTGATCGCCGACACATTGGAAGACAATGAAACCTACAGCCCGATGATTTCGCGCATCGTGCATCTGGTGCAGATCGACATCCTGGCGGTGAGCGTGGCGCTCAAGCGCGGGCCGGGCCTGATCAGCCAGCTGGAAAAAACCAAGCACAGCCTGAAGAACCGAAGGCTGGACAACAAAACCGAAGAGGATTGACCATCATGAGCGAACTGACCGAACTGCCGGCCTGGCAGGCACTATGGGACCATTTTGCCGAGGCCAAGCACCAGCACATGCGCGATTTGTTCGCCGCCGATCCGGAGCGGGCGGAGCGCTATGCGCTGGAGGTGGGCGGCCTGTTCCTCGACTATTCCAAGAACCGCATCACCGATGAGACCCTGAAGGGCTTGATGCAGCTGGCGCGCGAGTCCGGGCTGCCGGCCAAGATCAAGGCCATGTTCAAGGGCGAGAAGCTCAACAGCACCGAAAACCGCGCAGTGCTGCACGTGGCGCTGCGCAACCGCACCAACTCGCCCATCCATGTGGACGGCGAGGACGTGATGCCCAAGGTCAACTCGGTGCTGGAGCGCATGGGCAAGTTTGCTCACGCGGTGCGTTCCGGCGAATGGCTGGGCTATACCAACCAGCCCATCACCGACATCGTCAACATCGGCATCGGCGGCTCGGATCTGGGCCCGTTGATGGTCTGTAGCGCGCTCAAGCCTTTCGGCCATCCGCGGCTGAACATGCACTTCGTCTCCAATGTGGACGGCGCCCAACTCAAGGAAACCCTGAAAAAGGTCCATTCCGAGACCACGCTGTTCGTGGTGGAGTCCAAGACCTTCACCACTCAAGAGACGCTGACCAACGCGCTGACCGCGCGCGACTGGTTCTTGCAGCGCTCGCGCGATGAAAGCGCGGTGGCCAAGCACTTCGTGGCGGTGTCCACCAACCAGAAGGCGGTGGCGGATTTCGGCATCGACCCGTCGAACATGTTCGAATTCTGGGACTGGGTGGGCGGCCGCTACAGCCTGTGGTCGGCCATTGGCCTGCCCATCATGCTCTACCTGGGCGAGGAGAACTTCACCGAACTCCTCAACGGCGCCCACATCATGGACCAGCATTTCAGAAACGCGCCGTTCGAACAGAACATGCCGGTGCTGCTGGCCATGATTGGGGTCTGGTACATCAATTTCTACGGCGGCGGCAGCCATGTGATCGCGCCTTACGATCAATACCTGCACCGCCTGCCGGCCTTCATCCAGCAACTGGACATGGAGTCCAACGGCAAGCAGGTGATGCTGGACGGCCAGCCGGTGAACTTCGAAACCGCTCCCATTATCTGGGGCGAGACCGGCATCAACGGCCAGCACGCCTTCTTCCAGCTCTTGCATCAAGGCACCCATATTTCGCCGATCGACCTGATTGCCTCGGTGCAAAACTGTTCCAGCCTGCCCGGCCACCATGAAATCCTGCTGGCCAACGTGTTTGCCCAGGCCGAGGCCTTCATGCGCGGCAAGACCGCGGACGAGGTGCGCGCAGAGCTGAAGGAGCAGGGCCTCAAGGGCGAGGCGCTGGAAGCGCTGGTGCCGCACAAGGTGTTCGGCGGCAACCGGCCCACCAACACCTTGCTGATGAGCCGCTTGAACCCGCGCAATCTGGGCTCCTTGATTGCGCTGTACGAGCACAAGATCTTCGTGCAGGGCGTGATCTGGCACATCAACAGCTTCGACCAGTGGGGCGTGGAGCTGGGCAAACAGCTGGCCAAGACCATACACGCCGAGCTGACCGGCAAGCTCCAGCACGCCGAACACGACAGCTCCACCCGGCGGTTGATCGAACTGTACCGTCAGGTCAACGCCGACGACTGCAAGTGCTGAGCCGGACGCCGGCCCAAACAAAACGCGGGGCCGAGGCCTCGCGTTTTGTTTGAATCTCGCCGCTGCGCACGATTCGTTGCGCTGCGGCAATACCGCGTTGAAAACAGCCTCGAAATGCCCAGGCACCCTGTGTGCCCTCCGCTTTCTCGGCCGCTTTCGCCTTGTCCCGCCTTAGCTCGCGAGATCGTGAATAGGCTTTATTTCTTGACGATTTCCTGCTCCACCACCATGTCCAGCACCCAGCGGATGGACGAGGCGTCGGCCGGCGGATTCGCCACTTTGAATTCCTTCAGGCGCAGGCGGTAGGCGATGCCCGGCTCCGGTTTGAAGCCCTCGATCTCGCCGTAGTGCAACTGCCACGGTTGGTCCTTGCTTTCGCGGACCTGTAGGCATTGCATTGGAGCCACGCCGGTGCAGGGCTTGCGTTCGGCCGCCACGTAGACGAAGCGGGTGAGGCCGCCTTCCAGCGAGGGCTGGCGGTCAAAGCTCAGCGTCTTGTCGCCGGCTTGCAGCGTCAGCTTGTCACCGTCCAGCTTCACCGCGGGCTTGGCGCCCAGGAAGGCGGCCAGCGCGCGGTCCCGCTCCATCGCTTCCGGCGGACACATCATCAGCGTGCTGCCCAGTTGGCCGCTGACCAGCTTGCCGCTTTCCAGCGACACCGGGCCGAACATGCCGTTGCAGCCGGCGCGGGCGGACACGCTGCCGTCCTTGAAGCTCAGGGTGATCGGGTGCTCGGCGGCGGCCTGTTTCCATTGGCCGGCCAGCGCGTCCAGTTTGATATCCGCTTGAGCGTCCATTTTGGCTCCGGTTTGCGGGGTGGCACAGGCGCTCAGGGCGGCTGCGGTCAGTGCGGCGAGCAAAAGAGATTTTTTCATTATCGATGTTCCGTGGTTAAGGGCAGGGACGGGATGCTCTTGGAGCGCCCGCCGTTCTCTAGAGTTCAGCGTAGCTTGCTGACTTCCTCGCTGTAGACGATGCGTTCCAGCGTCCAGCGCGAGCCGGCGTCGGCCTGCGCCGCCGGTTTCAGCTTAATGTAGTAGCTGACGCCGGGCTTGGGGTGGAAGCCGGCGATTTCGCCTTGCAACGGCCGCCAGTTTTGCTCGGCGCGTTCGCGCACCTGAAGGCAGTCGCGCGTGGCTTCGCCGTTGTGGCAGGCCTGGCGTTCCGGCGCCACATACAGGTATTGCAGCTTGGCCGGCTGGGCCGTCGGGTCGGGGTTAGGCGTCAAGCGCACGAAGCGGTACTCGGCGCGTTCCGATTTCAGCACCAGCTTCTGCGCGCGGCCGTCCGGCAGCACGCGGAAGGGGCTGGAGAGGAAGGCGATGAAGTGTTGCTCCATCTCCATCAGCGGCGGCCGGCAGGCCATGCGGGTGGTGGCCACCTGCGCCTTGCCCTGAGCGTCAACGGTGCGGATGAAGCGGTTGCAGCCGGCGAAGCCGGTCATCTTGCCCGGTTGGAAGGCCACGGTGGGCGGCTGGCCCGCGGGCGCGGGTTCCACCATCTGCCATTCGGTTCCCTGCAGATTGGGCATGGCCAGCGCCGGTAGCGGCAAGGCCAGCGCGCCCAGCCAGAGCGCAGCCAGGCGCCGGGCGGAGAAGCCAGTATTTTGCATTGCCATACTCCATGTATAAACAAAAACTAATATTTGTTTACAATATACCTGATAACCGCCGCTTGTGAAGCAGGGCGGCGCGGAAAAGCGGGGCTCGAAATAGACGGAAACAAAAAACCGCCCAAGCTTAAAACATTGGACGGTTTTGAAATGCCATTGGCATGGTTGATGCGCTATAGCTGCTCCACTCCCCTGAGCAACTCCTCCACCACTTTCTTGGCGTCGCCGAACACCATCATGGTCTTGTCCATATAGAACAACTCGTTGTCCAGACCGGCGTAGCCGGCGTTCATCGAGCGTTTGACCACGATCACGCTGCGCGATTTGTGCGCGTCCAGGATGGGCATGCCGTAGATCGGGCTGGTTTTGTCCTTCTGCGCGGCCGGGTTGACCACATCGTTGGCGCCTATCACCAGCACCACGTCGGTGTTGGAGAAGTCGGAGTTGATCTCCTCCATCTCCTGTACCTGCTCGTAGGGCACCTCGGCCTCGGCCAGCAGCACGTTCATATGGCCCGGCATCCGGCCCGCCACCGGGTGGATGGCGTAGCGCACGTTGACGCCCTTCTGGTGCAGGATTTCGGCAAACTCCTGCAAGGCGTGCTGAGCGCGCGACACTGCCAGGCCGTAGCCGGGGACGATGATCACGCTGTCGGCGTTGGCCATCAGGAAGGCGGCGTCCTCTGGGGAGCCGGATTTGTGGTTCTTGGGCCCGCTGTCGCCGGCACCGCCCCCCGTGGCCGCCTCGGCGCCGAAGCCGCCCAGCAGCACCGCGATGATGGAGCGGTTCATGGCCTTGCACATGATGTAGGACAGAATAGCGCCGGAAGCGCCGACGCAAGCGCCGGCGATGATCAGCACCGGGTTGTTCAGCGTGAAGCCGATGCCGGCGGCCGCCCAGCCGGAGTAGGAGTTGAGCATGGACACCACCACCGGCATGTCGGCGCCGCCGATCGGAATGATCAGCGTCACGCCCAGCGCCAGCGCGATGGCCAGCATGGTCAGGAAGGCGGCCTGGCTGTCGCTGAGGAAATACACCACGCCAAAGCCAACCATGGCGACGGCCAGCAGCAGATTAAGCAGGTGTTGGCCTTTGAAGTTCACGGCCTTGGAGCCGAAGCGCCCGGACAGCTTGCCGTAGGCGATCACCGAGGCGGTGAAGGTGATCGCGCCGATGAAGGCGCCGATGAACAGCTCCACCTTTTGCACCTGGGTGTGCTCCACGCCGCTGTGGAAGATGGCCGCCACCGCGATCAGCACCGCGGACAGGCCCACCAGCGAATGCATCGCCGCCACCAGTTCCGGCATGCCGGTCATCTGCACGGTCTTGGCCTTCCACGCGCCGATGGCGCCGCCGGCGACAATGGCGGACGCGATCAGCGCCAGCACCGGTTTGTCCATGATCAGCAAGGTGGTGGCCACGGCGATGAGCATCCCTATCATGCCGTAGAGGTTGCCGCGCAAGGCGGAGGCCGGACTGGACAGCCCCTTGAGCGCCAGGATGAACAACACCGCGGCGATGAGATAAAGAATTGCGGACAGGTTTTCCATCTTGGTCCCTTATTTCTTCTTTTTCTTGAACATGTCCAGCATCCTCTGGGTGACCAGGAAGCCCCCGAAGATGTTGATGCTGGCGAGGAAGATGCCGATGGTGCCCAACACTGACGTGAGGGTGATTTCGGAACCGTTGATGTCCACCACCTGCAGCATGGCGCCGACGATGATGATGCCGGAAATGGCGTTGGTCACCGCCATCAGCGGGGTGTGCAGCGCGGGGGTGACGTTCCAGACCACGTGGTAGCCGACGAAGACGGCCAGCACGAAGACGGTGAGGCTGGTGATGAAGGGATCTACCATCTTGTTCTCCTTAATCGGCGGCGGGGAAGCGGACCTGGCCGGCGTGGGTCACCAGCGTGGCGGACAGGAGCTCGTCTTCCAGATTGAGGTTCAGGCCTTCCGGCGTCAGCAGCAGGCCGAGGAAGGTCAGCAGGTTCTTGGCGTACAGGCTGGAGGCGTCCGCCGCCAGCAGGCCGGGCAGATTGGTCTGGCCGACCACGGTGACGCCGTTGTCCAGGCGCACGGTTTCGCCGGGGCGGGTCAGCGCGCAGTTTCCGCCGGTTTCCGCCGCCAGGTCCACGATGACCGAGCCCGGCTTCATCGCCTCCACCACCTCGGCCGACAGCAGCTTGGGCGCCGGTTTTCCCGGGATCAGCGCGGTGGTGATCACGATGTCCGCCGCCTTGGCGTGTTTGGCCACCAGTTCGCCCTGGCGCTGGCGATAGCTCTCGGACATTTCCTTGGCGTAAACGCCGCTATTGGCCATTTTTTCTTCTTCGCTCATCGGCACTTCGATGAACTTGGCGCCCAGCGACTCCACCTGTTCCTTGGTGGCCGGACGCACGTCGAAGGCCTCCACCACCGCGCCCAGGCGCTTGCCGGTGGCAATGGCCTGCAGGCCGGCCACGCCCACGCCCAGAATCAGCAGCCGGGCCGGCTTCACCGTGCCGGCCGCGGTCATCAGCATGGGCATGAAGCGCGGATAGTGCTGGGTGGCCAGCAGCACCGCGCGGTAGCCGGCGATATTGTTCTGGCTGGAGAGCACATCCATGCTCTGCGCGCGGGTGCTGCGCGGCAGCAATTCCAGCGCGAAGGCGGAGACGCGTTTGGCGGCCAGCGCCGGCAGATTGTGGTTGTGATAGGGGTTGAGCTGGCCGATCAGCACCGCGCCGTCCTTCAGCGCGGCAATGCCGTCCTCGTCCAGCGGGCGCACCGTCAGCACGATGTCGGCCTGGGCCAGCGCCGCGGCGCGGTCCGCCGCGATGGCGGCTCCGGCGTCCTGATAGGCCGCGTCCGGCTGCGCGGCCGCGAGGCCTGCGCCGCTTTCCACCGTGACGGCGTGGCCGCCGGCCACGAGTTTCTTCACCGTGTCCGGCGTTGCGGCCACGCGGTGTTCACCGGCCAGCCTCTCGGCTGGGATAGCGATATGCATGGTCTTCCTTTCCTGCGATTAGATAACAAAGATTCCAGATAGCGAACGCCCGTGCGGCGAAAATCGAACGAGCGTTTGAATTCAATTAAAGGCATGCGGGATTTTTCCGCGCAACACTTATATTGCCGACCGTATACCGTCGGACAATTTCGACGGATAAAGGGCCGGATGCTAGCAAAACCCTACAGCAGCGATGTGACGTGAATCAGACAGAGGCCAGTCAACGGCTGTTGGAGCGGAAATGCGGAAGAAAGACGGCGAAGCAGCCACGGGCGGGCAGGCGGAACAAGGCGCGGAGGCAAGTACGGCCGGTCGACGCGCATATGCTGCCGGCAAGGCTTATGCAGGACACTAGCGTTGATGGCGCGGCTTGTAAAGCTGCGCCATGCGCCAGTTGCCAGCCAGGGCGAGCGCCCGCGGCGGCCGGCGTTGGCTGTTGCGCGCGCGCGACGGAGGGCCGGCTAGAAAGCCGGCCGCGACGCTTCCGCCAATAACCGCTCCACGGTGCCGTCCTGCAACATGGAGCGCATCGCCCTGGCGATGCGGCGCTTGTGCGGAGAGCGCGGGGACAGGCCGATGCGGCGCGGTTCCGGGGAATACAGCAGCAACGGCGCGCGCTTTACGTATTGGCGGAATTCAGAGCTGGCGGCCAGCTCGGCGGTTTGGCGTTCATCGGCGATCAAGGCGTCGATGCGGCCGGCCTTGAGCTTGCGGAAGTTGGAGTCCAGCGACGGGGCCGGCTCGCGCCGCACGCGCAGGTCGCTATCGAATTCGTCCTGGTAGCGTACGCCCTCCTCCACGCCGATCAGAAAGGGGTAGAGCTGACGATAACTGCGCAGCGGCCGCGGGTCGTCGGCGCGCTGATACAAGGCTAGACGGCTGCCTGAGGCGAAGGCGGGGTCGATGAAGTCGATGAATTCGCGGCGGGCCGGGGTGCTTTTCACCCCGATCACCACATCCGCCTTGCCCTGGCGCAGGTATTGAAGACAGCGGGTCAGCGGGCAGGGGAGGAAGACCAGCCTCAGCTTGGCGCGCCTGGCCATCTCGCGCATCAGCTCGGTGTACGGGCCTTGAGGCGCGCCGTGCGCGTCCATGGTCTTCCAGGGCGGGAACAGATTGTAGGCGAAGACCAGTGCCGGCTCCGCCGCCGCGCACTGCATGCCTGCCATCAGGCAGGCCAGAGCCAAAAGGGACTTGAGTTTCACAATGATGCACAGATGCGAACGGGCGTCGGCGGCCCCACGCAGCCGACTGTAGCCAGAGAGCCATTATCGGACGGCTGGGCGCGGCACGGGCGGGAAAATTCACCGTTCCGAAAAAAACCATGAAAACAGTATGGTATTGGAAATGTCCGCATTGGCAACCTGTCCCATTGGCTGGCGCGGCGCGGATCGGCGTGGAGCGCCGCGCGTCGGCTTGCCGTTTTCAATCGAAGAACGGTAGGCTGTTGATTGTAAACATGTTTAACGAAGGCGCGCCATGGGTATCATCATCGCCGCGGAGGAGGGCTGAGCATGCGGGATTTCAGCTTTGTGCTGCTGCCCGAGTTTTCCATGCTGGGTTTGCTGGCGGCCACCGAGCCCTTGCGCGTGGCCAACCGCTTTCACGGCGGCGCCTATCGCTGGCGGCTGTTGAGCGCCGATGGCCGGCCGGTGGTCGCCAGCAACGGCATGTCCTTGGCGGCGCACGGCGCCTGGGGCGAGGCGGAAGCGGCCGACGCGGTGTTGGTGGTGGCCGGTTTTCATCCGCTGCGCCACGGCGGCGCCGGCCTGCTGGCCTGGCTGCGCGGTCAGGACGCCGCCGGTCGGGTGCTGGGCGGCATCGATACCGGCTGTTTCATCCTGGCCGAGGCCGGACTGTTCCGGCAGCAGCGGCTGACCCTGCACTGGGAGGCGCTGCCGGCGTTCCGCGAGCGCTATCCCTTGCTCAATGCCACGCAGGAGCTTTACGAACTGGGGCCGCGGCGCATCAGTTCCGCCGGCGGCACCGCCTCCATCGACATGATGCTGGCCTTGATGGCGCGCAGCCATGGCCATGATCTGGCGGTGCAGGTTTCGGAGCAATTCGTGCTGGGGCGCATCCGCGCCCAGAGCGATCATCAACGGCTGGAGCTGGGCGCGCGTTACGGCGTGCACAGCCGCAAATTGATCCAGGCCCTGGCCCTGATGGAAAAACATATGGACGCGCCGCTGGACAGCGCGGCCTTGGCGGCCGGGGTGGGCGTGACGGCGCGTCAGCTGCAACGCTTGTTCCGCGCCCAGTTGGGCGCGGCGCCCAATGTCTTTTACCTGGGCCTGCGCCTGGAACACGGGCAGCGCTTGCTGCGCCAGAGCGGGCTCAACGTCACCCAGGTCAGCGCGGCGTGCGGCTTCGAGTCCGCCAGTTACTTCGCGCGCGCCTATCGCCGCCGCTTCGGCTGCGCGCCGGGAACGGAGCGGCGCGAGGCGTGAGCCGCTTCCCAGCGCTTGTTCAAAAGCGCGGCAGGCACGGAACAGGTTCTCAGCGCATCTCGATGCGGCGGCCGCAGTCCTCGGGCCAGGGCAGGCCGGCTTGTCGACGCGCCAGCGCGTCCAAGCTGTGCCGCACCGGCGCTGAGAACGGCGCGCTCCGGCCCTGCTCGGGGTCCACATTGAGCAGCATCAGCTCGCAGCCGGCCGCGGCGTCGGCCTCCTCGTCGCGATGCAGGCTCAGATAGAGCCGCAGCCGCTTAGCGTCGTGGTCCAGCAGCTGGCCCTCCACCCGCAGCTCGGCTTGTTGGCGGATTTCGCGCAGATAGCGCAGATGCAGCTCCGCCGTGTATAGGGAGTGGCCGCCGCGCTCACGCGCCGTGGCGTCCATGCCGATGCGCTCCATCAGCGCGTCCACCGCGTGGCTGAACACCAGCAGGTAATAGGCGTCGCGGACGTGACCGTTGTAGTCCAGCCATTCCGGCCGCGTTTGCGCGTGGAGCAGGACGAGGCGCTTATTCATGCGCGGCCAGTCCATGCTTGCGCTTGGCGGCCGCCACCGCTTCCATGATTCCAATCAGGCAGTCGTCGCGATAGCGCTCCAGATCGGCGATGGAGCGCTGACCCAGCTGGCGCGCGCAACCGTCCACCACCCGATCTATCAGCGCTTCGCTCAAGTCCGGCGCCGGTAGCCGGGTCCAGGGCAGTTGCAGCGCCGGGCCGAACTGGCTCAGAAAGTGGCGCATGCCGGCTTCGCCGCCGGCTAGGGCGTAAGTCTGGAAGGTGCCCATGAAGGCCCAGCGCAGGCCGGCGCCGAAGCGGATGGCGTCATCGATTTCGCCGGTGGTGGCCACGCCGTCGTTGACCAGGTGCAGCGCTTCCCGCCACAGGGCCTCCAGCAGCCGGTCGGCGATGAAGCCGGGCACCTCGTGGCGCACGCGCAGCGGCCGCATGCCCAGCGCCGTATAGACGCGCTCGGCGGCATCCAGCGCCTGCGGCGCGGTGTCGCGTCCGCCCAGCACCTCGACCAGTGGCAGCAGATAGACCGGATTGAAGGGGTGGCCCACCACGCAGCGCGCCGGTCGGCGGACGTCCTGGTAAAACTCGGAAGGCAGCAGGCCGGAGGTGGAGGAGGCGATGATGACCGTCTCCGGCGCGGCCGCGTCGGCGCGGCGATGCAGCTCCCGTTTCAGCGCCAGCGTTTCCGGCGCGCTTTCCTGGATGAAGTCGGCGGCGGCGGCGCAGTCTTCCAGCCGGGAAACGAAGCGCAGCCGCTCGGGCGCGGCGCCGGCGGCCAGGCCGCGGCGTTCCAGCGCCGGCCAGGCGCGCTCCACTTGGGCGCGCAGACGTGCTTCGGCCTGCGGCGCGGGGTCCCAGGCCAGCACGTCGCGGCCAGCCGCCAGCGCGCGGCAGGCCCAGCCGCCGCCGATGACGCCGGCGCCCAGCACGCCGAAGGTGGCGATGTCGGTACGGTACATCTCAATCTCCTTTTCCGCGGCGCGGGGGCAGGCCTAGGTGGATCCGGCCTTCCACCGGCGTCAGCACGCGTGCGCCCATCAGGTCCAGCAATCGCCGCGCCTGTTCCACCAGCGCGCCGTTGCTGGCGTACACCCCTTTGGCCAGATACAGATTGTCTTCCAGCCCAACCCGGACATGGCCGCCCAGCAAGGCCGCTTGCGCCACCATGGGCATTTGTAGCCGGCCGATGCCGAAGGCCGCCCACTGCGCGCCCGGCGGCAGGCTGTCCACCATGGCCTTCATCGTGGTGGTGTCGGCCGGCGCGCCCCAGGGGATGCCCAGGCAGAGTTGGAACAGCGGCGGCGCGTCCAGCAGACCCTCGCTCAATAATTGTTTGGCGAAGCGCAGGTGGCCGGTGTCGAACACTTCCAGCTCCGGCTTGATGCCGAGTTGCTGAATGCGCCGCGCGCCGTCGCGCAGCTGTCCGGGCGTGGCCACGTAGATGAAGTCGCCGTCGCCGAAGTTGAGCGTGCCGCAGTCCAGGGTGCAGATTTCCGGGCGCAATTCCTCCACGTGCAGCAGGCGCTCCAGGCCGCCGACCAGATCGGTGCCCGGCCCCAGCGGCAGCGGCCGCTCGCCGGGGCCGATCTCCACGTCGCCGCCCATGCCGGCGGTCAGGTTCAGAATCATGTCCACGCCGGACGCGCGGATGCGGTCCACCAGCTCCCGGTACAGCGCCGGCTCGCGGCTGCCCTTGCCGGTGAGCGGGTCGCGCACATGGCAGTGCACCACGGTGGCGCCGGCGCGGGCCGCCTCCACCGCGGCGGCGGCAATCTGCTTGGGCGTGACCGGTATCGCCGGATGCTTGCCCACGGTGTCGCCGGCGCCGGTGACGGCGCAGCTCAGCACGATGTCCCGGTTCATGGCCCGTTCCCTTCGCCTTGGCGCAGATAGGCCTGGACCAAGGGCAGGCCGGGTTTGCCGTCAAAGGAGGAGACGCCGTCCAGCCAGCGTTCCAGCGGCTGAGGGTTGGCTTGCAGCCATTGGCGCGCGGCGCGCGCGGGCGGGACCCGCTTGAGGATGGCGTTCATCACCTGGTTTTCCATGTCCAGGCTGAAGCGCAGCTGGCTGATCAGCTTCCCGGCGTTGGGACAGCGTTGCATAAAGCCGTTGGCCACCACGGTATAGACCTTGGAGCCGCCGTATTCGGCGCCGAAGGCCTGGTCGCCGCCGGCCAGATAGCTTAGCCGCATCAGGTAGTTCATCGGATGCGGCTCCCAGGCGAGGAACACCACCATGCGTTTTTGCCGGATGGCGCGGGATACCGCGGCCAGCATGCCGCTTTCGCTGGACTCCACCAGGGTGAAGCCTTTCAGACCGAAATCGTTGTTGGCGATCATTCGCTTGATGATGGCGTTGCCCTGGCTGCCGGATTCTATGCCGTAGATCTTGGCGTCCAGCTGTTTGCGAAAGCGCGCGATGTCGGCGAAGGTGCGCAGGCCCTGCTCCGCAAGCTGGCTGGGCACCGCCAGCGTGTATTTGGCGCCGCTCAGATTGGGTTCGGGCAATACTTGTAGCGCCTTGGCCTGTAGAAAGGGCGTGATGGCCGGCGTTTGCGACGGCACCCAGTAGCCCAGATACACGTCGATCTGCTGGTTCTTGAGCCCGGTGAAGGCGATGGGCTCCGAGGCGAGCTGGGTGCTGGGCTGGTAGCCCAAGCCTTGCAGCACGGCGGAGGCTAGGCCGGTGGTGGCCGCGATATCGGTCCAGCCGATGTCGGCGAAGCGGATCTTGCGACAGCTTTCCGGTTCCGCGGCCCAGGCCTGGGCGGCCAGCGCGCCGCATAGCAGCGCCAGCCAGGGGGTGGAGAGTTTCATGTCAGCTTCTCCCGCAAGCGGTTCCGTTGCCGACGGGCAGCGCCGGGCCGCTGGGTTGGAAGGCATGGCCGTGACCATGTTGACGCCGCGGACTTGCAGGGAGCCGGAGCGCAAGGACCAATCTAGGCGGGCGGCGCCGAATGTTAGCGCACGGGAGCGACCAATGCCGTCACCAGGGCGACCGGGCTGGCCTCGTCGAAGGAGGCCGGCGCCGGTTGCGGAACCCAGGCTTACGGGGTCAGGTACTGGCTGCCGTCATAAGCGCCGATGAAGGTCCAATTGCTGTTGCTGACGCCGGTGGTGGGAAAGTAGCCGTAGTTCGCGTTCTTCAGCACGAAGTAGTCGCGGGTTGAGCGATAGGGATTGTCGTAGACATAGACGTCCCCCACCGTGCCCGTTCGGCTCTCGCTCCAGCTGTTCAAACGGCTCTTGCGTTGCGAGGTCAGCATCGCCAGGTCGTAGGACTGGGTGGCGGACAGCGGGGCGCCGTTGTAGCTGTCCAGGAACTGCCAGCCGGCGTTGCTGCCGCCGTCGGTCGGGAAGTAGCCGTAGCGCGCGGTTTTCAGCTGGAAGTAGTCGCGGGTGTTGCGGTAGGGGTTGTCGTAGACGTAAACGTCTCCCGGCGCGCCCGTGCGGCTCTCGCTCCATTTTTGCAGCGATCCCTTGTTGTAGGCGGCCAGAATCATCGCATCGTAGCTTTGCGCGCCGGGGCGGCGCAGCTGGATGGCGCTGCCCAGCGTCATCTGGGTGACGCCGTCGCTGACGGTGACGCGAATCGGCGCGTACGCGCCTTGCAGCGCCTGAGCGGGCGCGGTCAGCGTCGCCGTCGCGCTGTTGCCGGGGGAGCCGCCGAAACCCGGCGGCAACTGCCATTGGTAACGCAGCGTCTTGCCGCCGGCGTTGCTGACCCGCGCTTCCACGCTGAAGGCGCGGCCAGCGTCGACGGCGGCCGGCAGCGACACGCGGCCGGCCAAGCCCTGCTGTTCAAGCGGGTAGTGATAGAGCAGGCTTTCGTCGCGGTTCAGCCAGATCGGCTGGGACAGGGCGGGCAGGGACAGGCCGCTCAGGGTCTGCCGGGTGGCCGCGCTGGCCTTCAAGCCCCATTTGTCAAAAAACGGGGTCAGGTTGTGACCGGCGACGCGGCTGGTTTCGATGATGAAGCGCTGGCGTTTTTCCTCGTCGCCGGCTGGCAGTTCGGCAAAGGGCATGCTGCGGTAGCGCTGCCCCAGCCGGCTGTAGAAATCCTTGCCGAAGGCCAGGTCCAGCTGCCAGAACATCGCCGCGCGCACGAACAAGTCCGCTTGCGCGTCGTAAGACGGCTGCGCCTGGTTCAGGTGCTGGTGCACCAAGTCCCATTTTCGGTCGGTTTCCAGCCGCGAGCGCTGGCCCAAGGCCCGCTGCACATAGAGCGAGGTCAGGTTCACCGTCACCTCGGTCTGGTCGTTCCAGGTCATCGCCGGCATCTGGTAGTGATGGCCCAGCTCATGCCAGGGGCCCCAACCGTCTTGCTGCAGCAATTTGGAATTGGCCACCGAGCCGGCGCCGCTGACATTGGTGCCCAGCCAGTAATTGCTGGCCGACATATAGCCGCCGCTGCTGTCCGGCTTGGTGACGAATTGGTACTGGAACGGCGTTGCCGCGTGCGGATAAGGGTTGCCGGCGGCCAGGCCGTATTGTTCCTCAGCCAGGGTGACGATGCGGTCCCACAGCGTCATGGTGGCGCTTGGGTCGTCCACCTGCTGGCGCAGAACAGGTAACGGCATGGTCACGATCATGCGTTTGCCCACCAGCTCCGCGTAAGGCTCGGCCGCCAGGCGGCTCAGCATGGCGCTCCAGTCCGCCTTGCTGTGCTGTCCCAGGACGAAGCGCGGTATTTCGCGGCCGCCGCTTTGCAGCGTCGCCACGATCTTGCCGCTGCCGGGCTGGCTGCGCGGCGCGAAATAGATCACGCCGTCGTTCTGCGCGGTGATCAGGTTGAGGCCGGGACGCAACGGGACCACCTGATTGGACGGCATCGGGCTGTTGGCGCCGGCGATAGGCACTAGCCAAAGCTCCGGGGGGAGGTTGGGCGGCGTGCCCTGGTAGGCGATATTGACGCTCAGCGCTTCGCCTTTGCGCGCCCAGTAGCCGGTGGACTGGGTGGGATGGGTGAGAAAACCGCGGCGGTGAGCCAGCAGCCACTCGCTGGGATCGCCGCGTTGTTCCAGCGTCAACTGGCGAGGCGCGTCCGCGAAGGCGGGCAGAGAGGACAGATTGGCGACCATCGCGGCGCCTAGCCACAGACAGGAACTGAGCTTAGATGCGTGCATATTTCTCTTATTCCATCAGACCATGCCGGACTGCTGTGGGCGCTGGGCACGGTCTGTCCAGTTGCGGGTTGCGCCCTGGTCCCCGTTGGCTTGGTGGGGGGACCTACCCACTGGAGTCCGCTTCTTATTCCAAAGTTCTTATTTTATTTAGGTAAATATTTACTTTGGACTGATTGATTTTGTTCAGAACATAGACATTTTTAGACCCGCTAACAAACCCCTGATGCTGGGTTGCGCCGACTTGTCGTACTCATTGTACTGACTGCGTCGGCGCGCCTTGTCTTAGCCGTAAAACAGAGTTTTGTTAGCGGCTTTTAGAGCCTGTTCAAAGTCTCGCGAGCAAGGGCGAGGCAAGGCGTTGTCCCCCGGGAAGCGCAGCGGACTTTGAACCGGCTTTCAGCGCCGCGCCGCGCTCAGCGCACCACCAGCGCTTTCACCCGCCAGGCCAGCTTGGCGTCGATGTCGGCGGTTTGCAGTTCGCGGAAGTCGTTGAGCGGATACATCATCCATTGGCTGAAGCCCATCTCCTCCAGCGGCCGGCCGTTGATGCGCAGCGCCAGGATGGGTTGATAGCGGCTTTGGTCTCCAGCCGGAATCACCACCTTGTACTGGTCTTCGGTCACCACTTCCACCGGCCGCCCGGCCGCGCCCACGGCGCGCAGGATGGCGGAGAGCGTGGGGCCGGTAAAGGAGGACTTGGGCGTCCAGGTGGTTTTAGTCTGGATGGTGCGTTGTTGCAGGCGTTCCAGCTCAGCCTTGCTGAAGTGGTATTCGCCGGCGCGGGCCTGATTGGATACCTTGATCTGGCCGGTGACGACCAGGGCCGGGGGCGTGCCGGCCCAGGAAGACGCGGCGCAGAACAAAGACAGGAGGGCGGCAAAGGACAGGATGGATCTCATGGGGATGGAC
Organism: Chromobacterium sp. Rain0013; assembly: GCF_015291765.1. Classification (NCBI taxonomy): domain Bacteria; kingdom Pseudomonadati; phylum Pseudomonadota; class Betaproteobacteria; order Neisseriales; family Chromobacteriaceae; genus Chromobacterium; species Chromobacterium sp. Rain0013. The sequence continues at coordinate 521,669 of NZ_CP031514.1, read as the reverse complement.
TCCTGAAGGGGGAATGTCGATGAAGATGACATTCTAACCTTGAAAATCCATTGTCATGCCTGCTGCTGCGCAATAAAACAAGTCCATTTTAAGTTTTGGCCTACTATTCCCCTGGCTAATTTAGGTGCTAGATGGAAAAGTCATCTCCCAATCAATTAATGGTTTTAATTGTGATCGTTTTGTTTTGCATTAATGGCGTTGCCATTTGCATATTATTCTAGGGTGTGGTTTATTTATATAAATATCCGTCGCCAAATTTGGATATTAATATATTTACTCTAGAATAACTGTCCAATAGGGCAGTCAATTCAAACAAAAAGCCTGTCTATAATCTCGCCCCTTCTGAGTAGCCCGATGTCATGCTTCGGGTCTATTCAGTTGCCGAAACAAATGCCGCGCCGTCCATCTCTCCGCGTTGCTTTTCATTGTCGGTTTTAAATTGCCCATGGTTTTATGGGGCTGCCATTCAATTACCTTGATATTTTATGAGTCAAAACTCAATTCAATCCTTGCTGCCTATTTCCCGAGGCCGCGCGGTGGGCTTTTGCCTATTGCTGGCCGCTTTCGAACTACTGACTTATATCGGCAGCGATATGGTGATGCCGGCCATGCTGCAAGTCGTCGCCGACTTGAACGCCGACGCCCGCCACGTGCCCACGGCGCTCAACGCCTACCTGCTGGGCGGGGTGGCCTTGCAATGGCTGATTGGTCCATTGTCAGACCGTTACGGCCGCAAGCCGCTGCTGGTGGCCGGCGCCGTCGGCTTCGCCCTGGCCTGCCTGGCGGCGGTCGGCTGCCGCGATATCGAGCTGTTCAATCTGCTGCGTTTCATCCAGGGCCTGTCTCTGGGCTTCGTGATGGTGGTCAGCTACCCGGCGCTGCAAGAAGCGTTTCCAGAAAAAGACGCGGTGCGGCTGATGGCCCTGCTGGCCAATATCGCGCTGCTGTCACCGCTGGTCGGCCCCTTGTTGGGCAGCATGTTGCTGGGGCTGTTGCCGTGGCGCGGCTTGTTCGCGCTGATCGGCGTGCTGGCGGCCTTGGTGGCCGTTGGCCTGTGGCGCTGGATGCCGGAAACCCTGGGCGTGGAGCGGCGCGACGGCAGCCGGCTGGCGGCGAGCCCGCTGCGCCTGGGCCGCAGCGCGCGTCAGTACGCGGCGTTGCTGCGCAACGCCCCCTTCATGCACGGCAGCGTGGCGTTGGGCCTGCTGTCCATCCCGCTGGTGGGGTGGATCGGCCTGTCGCCGCTGCTGCTGATGCGCGGGCTGGGTCTGTCCGGCATTGAGTACGGCCTGTGGCAGCTGCCGGTGTTCGGCGGGCTGATCGCCGGCAACCTGACCCTGAACCGGCTGGCGGTCAGCCTGGAACTGGAACGGGTGCTGCGGCTGGCGCTGTGGCCCTTGTTCGGCGGCCTGGCGGCGATGCTGGCGCTGACCTGGTCCAGCGGAGCGCTGCCGGCCCTGGCGGCGGGCCTGACGCTGTACGCCTTCGGCCTGGGCCTGGGCCACGCCACCCTATACCGCTTCACCCTCTACGCCAGCGACAGCGGCAAGGGCGCGGTGGCGGCGATGCTGGGCATGATTTCCACCGCCTTGCTCGGCCTGGGTTGCAGCGCGCTGGCCTGGCTGGGCGCCGGCGCCGGCCTGCAAGCCTTCGCCGGCTGGGCCGCGCTCGGCGCCGGCCTGGCGGCCTGGCCGCTGTGGCGCTTGCTCAAGCAGCGCGCTTACGCGCTGCAAGCGGCTTGAATCCCCATTCTCACTCCCGGAGCTCCACCATGCTGAACCACGTCGACGCGCTGTGCGCGCTGGAACACCCTTATCGCGCCGATGCCGACTGCGGCCGGCTGTTCGACGCCGCCATGCGCCAACTCAGCCATTACCACTGCGAACACACGCCCGGCTATCGCCATTGGCTGCAGGCCAACGGCCTGGACGCCGCGACGCTGGACACGCTGGACGATTGGTCGCGGCTGCCGCCGCTGTTCGCCAACTATTTCAAACGCCAACTGGTGGTGAGCGCCGCCGGTCAGGACGCGCTGGAGCTGACGTCCTCCGGCACCACCGGCCAGAAAAGCCGCATGCGCTACGACGAACGCAGCCTGGGTACGGCGCAAAGCATGGTGGACCGCATCTTCCGCCATTACGGCTGGGACACGCCGCAACAGCCGTGCAACTACCTGCTGCTCAGCTATGAGCCGGCCGGCGCCATCACCCTGGGTACCGCCTACACCGACCAATTTCTGTGCAAGTACGCGCCGGTGAACCAGGCCTGTTACGCCTTGCGCCACAACGGCCATGGCAACGAGTTCGACCCCTTCGGCGTGATCCGCGCCTTGCAGGACTTCGCCGAACAAGGCCTGCCGGTGCGCATGCTGGGCTTCCCCGCCTTCCTGTGGTTCGCGCTGGAACGCATGCGGGAACTGAGCCTGCCGCCGCTGCAACTGCACCCGGAATCGCTGGTGTTCCTGGGCGGCGGCTGGAAAACCCACGCGGACCGCGCCATTCCCAAGGCCGAGCTGTACCGGCGGCTGGGCGAGCAACTGGGCATCCCGGACGCGCGTTGCCGCGACGGCTACGGCGCGGTGGAGCACCCGGTGCCTTACGTGGAGTGCGAACGCCACCGTTTCCACCTGCCTAGCTATGCCCGCGCCGTGATCCGCGACACCGCCAGCCTGCGGCCGCAACCCTACGGCGCCGCCGGCTTCCTCAACCTGCTGTCGCCCTACATCACCTCCAGCCCGGCGCACAGCATTGTGATGGGCGATCTGGCCGTGCTGCATCCGGCCGAGAGCTGCGGCTGCGGCCTGGCCACCGACTGGTTCGAACTGCTGGGCCGCGCCGGCACCAGCAAGAGCCGCAGCTGCGCGGTGGCCGCCTCTGAATTGATCAAGGAATCCTGATATGTATCTATTGAACGGAACACTGAACGCCGCCGTGGACGCCGCCGCCGTGCTGGCGCAGTTGCAAGCGGGGCTGCCCGCCGCGCTGGCCCGGCCGCCGGCCTTGGACGCGGTGCTGGATTGCGCCGAACGCTTCGCCGCCACCCTGCCGCAACGGGCGGAGGCCCTGGGCCTGGACGCCGCCGCCGTCGACGCGCTGCAAGGCTTTTGCCGGCGCGAGGCGCTGCAAGCCAAGGTCCGCCGCGAGCTGGGCGAGCAGGCCTTCTCGCTGCGCCGCTTCGACTACCGCCAGCCGCGTTTTGAAAGCTGGCGGCCGCTGGGCTTGGTGGCCCACATCACCCCGGCCAACGCGCCGCTGCTGCCCTTCATGGCGGTGCTGGAAAGCCTGCTGGCCGGCAACGTCAACTGGCTGCGCCCCAGCGGCAGCGACCAAGGCCGCAGCGCGCGGCTGCTGGCGGATTTCCTGAGCCACGACGCCGCCGGCGTTCTGTCCGCCCACGTGGCGGTGCTGCCGCTGGCCACTGATCAACTGGCTGGGCTGCTGGCCCGCGCCGACGCGGTGTCCGCCTGGGGCGGCGACGCCGCGCTGGAGGCGATCCGCCGCCAGGCGCCGGCCGGCTGCCGTTGGATACCCTGGGGCCACCGCATCAGCTTCGCCTACCTGGACCCGGCCGCGGCGACGGAGGCCGATTACGACGCGCTGGCCGACGACGTCTGCCGTTTCGACCAGCAAGCCTGTTCCAGCCCGCAATGTCTGCTGGTGGACAGCGAGGACGAAGCCGCGCTGCGCGGCGCGGCCCAGGCCATGGCCGCCGCGCTGACGCGGCGCGCGCCGGCCTGGCCGGCCCTGCAGCCGGACGTGCAGGAAGCCGCGGAAATCTCCAGCCAGCTGGCCATGCTGCGGCTGGACCAGTCTTTCGCCGGCGTGGCCGGCGCGGTGGAGCAGGGCGAGGGCTGGCGCGTGGCCTGGGCGCAGCGCCAAGAGCTGGCGGCCTCGCCGCTGTTCCGCACCCTGCAACTGCGGCCGGCGCCGCGCGCGCGACTAGTGGAACTGCTGCTACCCTGGCGCACCCATTTGCAAAGCTGCGGCCTGATCGCCGCGCCGGAGCAAGTGCCGGCGCTCAGCCGCCTGCTGCTGGACGCCGGCGTCAGCCGGCTGTGCCCGGTGGGAGCGATGCACGACGGCTACGCCGGCGAGCCGCACGACGGCGTCTACGCGCTGAGCCGGCTGACGCGGCGGGTGTCCGTGAGCCTGAGCGACGGCCAACTGCCCGGCCATGCGACGCTGGACGCCTTGCCTCCGCCGCCGGCCGGCCTGGACGCGCTGCCGGTGATGGACAAGGCGGCCTTCCAACAAGCCGAGATGGGACCGGCCGCCCAGCTGTTCTTCCGCAGCGGCGGCAGCAGCGGCGAGCCCAAGCTGGCCGGCTTCAGCTACCACGACTACCACCGCCAGATGCAAGCGGCGGCGGACGGCCTGCTCGCCGCGGGTCTGGATCCGGCGCAAGACCGGGTGATGAATCTGCTCTACGGCGGCAACCTCTACGGCGGCATGCTCAGTTTCTTTACCATCCTGGACAAGCTGGGCGTGCCGCAATACCCGATGGGCGGCCCGGTGGATGACGACTTCAGCCAGATCGCCCACTTCATCGTGTCCCGCGGCGTCAACACCCTGGTGGGGATGCCAGGCACCTTGCAGCGCTTGTTCGAGTGCGAGGAAGCCGCGCTGCGCGCCTACGGCGGCGTGCGCAAGCTGTTCTGCGGCGGCGAACACATCAGCGAAGGTCAACGCCGGTTCCTGGCCGGCTTTGGCGTGGAGCTGATCCGCTCCGCGATGTACGGATCGGTGGACGCCGGCCCGCTGGGCCATGCCTGCGGCCACGGCCGCGACGGCGAATTCCACCTGTTGGCCGACATCCAGTGGCTGGAAATCCTGGAACAGGACAGCGACCGCCCGGCCGCGCCCGGCGCCGTCGGCCGGCTGGCCTTCACCTCGCTGGCACGCGAAGGCCAGCTGGTGCGGCGCTACGACCTGGGCGATCTGGGCCGCTGGCTGCCCGGCCGCTGCGGCTGCGGCCTGCCGTCGCCGCGCTTCCGGCTCACTGGCCGCCACGGCGCGTTGCTGCGCGCGGGCACCATCTTTGTCAATCCAATCGAGCTGTCCGCGCCGCTGGGCCTGGCTTTGCAATGGTTGGTGGACCATGCCGCCAACGGCTGCGACCGCATTCGGGTGCTGGCCGACGGCGACGCCGAGAAGGTGCGCGCCCGCCTGCTGCAACACCCAATGCTGAACGAGGTCGTCAGCGGCGGCCTGCTGCAACTGGAAGTCATCGCCGCCCCGGCCAGCCAGTTCCAGCGTCATCCGCAAAGCGGCAAGACCCCGCTGGTGTTGGACCAGCGCCGCAACACGGAGCCGGCGCAATGAAGGCCGCCATCGATGCCAGGCTCCGCGGGCTGGTGGAACACGCCCGCGCCCACTCGCCATTTTTTACCGAGCTGTACCGCGCTCTGCCGGCGGACTGGACGCTGAGCGATCTGCCGCTGATCGAGCCGGCGGACTACTGGAGCCGATGCCAGCCGCTGGCGGACTGGCCGGTGCTGAGCGGCCCGCTGGCGGACGGCCATGTGTTCAAGACCGGCGGCTCCACCAGCGAGGGCAAGCTGTCGGTGTTCCGCCGCGATGAATGGCAGGCCTTCGTGCGCGCCTTCGGCCAGGGCCTGGGCCGGCAACTGCAGCCCGGCGACCGCGTCGCCAACCTGTTCTTCGCCGGGGATCTCTACACCAGCCTGCTGTTCATCCACGGCGCGCTGTCGCACTCGCCGGTGCCGGTGGTGGAGTTTCCCTTTACCTGCAATGTCGAGGACGCCGCGCTGGCCGACGCCATCGCCGCGCTGGATATCAATGTGCTGGCCGGCGTGCCGGTGCAACTGGTGCGTTTCGCCAACTGGCTGCAACAAGCCGGCCGCACGCTGCCCGGTGTACGCTGTCTGCTCTACGGCGGCGAAAGCCTGTTCGCCGAACAGCTGGCCCTGCTGAGCCGGGTCTTCCCCAAGGCACGCATCGGCTCCATAGGCTGCGCCAGCGTGGACGCCGGCCTGATCGGCGCCGCCGGGCCGGATTGCGCCCAGGGCGAACACCGCGTGTTCGACGCGGACACCCTGGTTGAAATCATCGACGAAGCCAGCGGCCTGCCGATCACGGAGCCGGACCGCAAGGGCCTGCTGGTGGTCAGCAATCTGCAACGGCTGCTGATGCCGGTGATCCGCTACCCCACAGGCGACCTGGCCTGCTGGCGCGAACCGGCCGGGCGGCCAGAACGCAAGTTCGCGTTGCAAGGGCGCGCCAGCCGCGGCCACCGCGTGCGCGTCTGCACGCTGTCCTTGTTCCCGGACGAGCTGGACCCGCTGCTGCGGGAGCAGGATGGCGTGCTGGCCTGGCAGTTGCTGGTGGGCCGCCGCGACGGCGTCGACACCCTCAGCCTGCGGGTGGCCAGCGAATACGCGCCGGCCCCGGCGGCGGAGCCGCTGCGCCAACGGCTGCTGGCGGCGCAGCCGGCCCTGGCCGAACTCTGCAGCCAAGGCCTGCTGCGCCTGGACGCCGCCTATTGCGCGCCGGAGGCCATGCTCACCCATCCGCGCTCCGGCAAGCTGATGCGGGTGGTGGACCAGCGCCGCTACGACGAGGTGGCGGCATGAGCATAGACATTCGCGCTTTCCAGGCGGACGACGCCGCCGGCGTCAGCGCCTTGTTCCGCGCCATCTACGGCGAACACTACGTCTACCCGGACGTCTATCTGCCGTCGATGATCCGCCGCCACAACGCCGCCGGCCGCTGGCATTCCGCCGTGGCCGTGCGCGATGGCCGGGTGCTGGGCCACGCTGCGCTGTGGCGCGATCCGCATTGTCCGGGCAGCGCCGAGCTGGCGCTCAACGTGGTGCACCCGGACGCGCGCGGCCAGGGCCTGGCCACCGCGCTGGGCCGCCACCTCAGCGCCCAAGGCGTGGCCCTGGGCCTGAGCATGCTCACCATCAAGCAAGTGTCGTCCCACGGCCAGAGCCAGCGCCTGGCCAAGACCCTGGGCTTCCACACCACCGGCCTGCTGCTGGACTACGTGGCCTCGCCGTTTGGCCAACCGCAGCCGGAAAGCATCGTGTTGGGCTGCCTGCCGCTGCAAAGCCGGCCAATTCCGGCGCTGAACTGGCCGGCGGCGTGGCGGGAATGGCTGACGCCGCTAAGCCGCGCCTTCGGCAGCGCGCCGCCGCCGGCGCAGGCACCGGCCGGCGGCCTCAGCATCGCCAGCCACGGCCGGCGGCTGGAAGTGGTGCTGGAGGACATCAGCGGCGGCCGGCTGCGGGAAGTGGCGGCGCTGCCGGCCGGGCGCTTGGTCTACGTCAGGCTGGCGCTGGGGCCGGACGCTCCGCGCGCGGCGCTTGCCTTGCAACAGGCGGGCTTCGTCTGCGGTGGCCTGGTACCCGGTCCGGATGGTAGCTGGCAAGCGCTGCTATTGCGCGGATACGGCCAGCAAGAACTGGCGCTGAGCTGCCCGCTGGCCAATCATCTGCACCGGTTGAGCCGGCAGGAGGCGGCGGCGGTTGCCGCCTGAGGCCGACAGTTCAGGCACGTGGCCCGAAACGCCGCCGCCGCGCGTCCCGGCGGCGGGTTTTGTCGGCGATGGCCTGCCGCAGCAAGGCCAACTGATAAGCGCGCCGGTGAAGCACCGCCTTGAGCAGGACCCCGCCCAGCAGAAAGCCGGCGACGCCGGCCAACGCCAGCATCAATAGATCATGCCCATTCCAATGGCTGTACGGTATGGAGAACTGGAACAGCCGGTTCAAGGCCGAGCCTTGATCGGATAGTTTTTCCCACACAGCCAAGGCGAAGCCGGCGATGGAAAACAGGGCGAGCTGCTCATGACTGCCGATAAGGGCGCCAATGCGGCTGCCGGCCTGCTCCTGCTTGTCTTGCAGCGCCTGCGCCGCCTGTTCCAGCGCGGACTGCCGGTAAGGCCGCAATAGAGCCGTCTGGAGCCGGTCATGCTCCAGTTCCTTTAACAAATCGCGCTGAGCCTGGCGGCGAAAACAGAGTATCAAGGCTAGGCCGGGAAGGCTGTTGACGATGATGGAGAGCAAGGATAGCGCCATGCACAGCAGCGCCAGGATTTGCGCGGTCCAGACGCCAAAGCGGGGCAAGGGCGCAGCAAGGTGCCATAGGGCCAGAACGAGCAGCGCGGCGAATAAGCCGCCGGATATCATCAAGGCCAGCCGCGCGTAGCGCTCGCAGCCGCGTTCGAAGGAGCTTTGCTTCTGCTTGGCGCTTATGGGGCGCAGACCGCGCAGCCGTTGCAGCACGGCGTCGGGATCATGCAGCGGGTTGCGATGGGAGACGGTCATGAGAGAGTCGATGGCGACCAAAACCCGGCATCGTAATCCAAACGGCATGTTGCGTCAGCGGCTTGCGCTCAAGTTTTATCGGCAAAGCCGGAGCCGCCGTCCCATGATGAAGAGCGTGGATGTTAAGCACGCAAGCATTGAAAGTTATTGGTGTAAAATGAATTAATAAATACAATCAATTCCAGTCCTTCATGAATATCTCTCTCCGCCACCTGCGCGCCTTCTCAGCCGTTGCCGAAGCCGAAAGCTTCACCGCCGCCGCCCGCCAGTTGTTTCTGACGCAATCCACGCTGACCAAGACCATACGCGAGCTGGAACAGGAGATTGGGCTGACGCTGTTTGAGCGCACCACCCGCAAAGTGGCGCTCACCACTCAGGGCAACGCCTTTCTGCCGGTGGCCCGCCGGCTGCTGAACGACTTTGAGCTGCTGCTGTCCGATCTGCGCGAAAAATCCGCCGGCAGCAGCGGCAGCGTCTACGTGGCCAGCGGCATGGCCTTTGCGTCCAGCGTGCTGCCGGAGGTGCTCAAACGGCTGAGAAGAGACTACCCGTGCATCCATGTGCGCCTGCTGGACGATACCAGCGGCGGCGTGGTGCGCCGCATCGAATCCGGGGAAGTGGACATCGGCATCGGCTCTTATGTGGGCGCGGCCGGAGACAAGCTGGACAAGCGCAAGCTGCTGTCCGCCCGGCTGGGGGTGATGTTTCCGCCGGGCTTCGAGCCCCCGGCGGGGCCGCTCAACTGCCAATCCTTGCGACAATGGCCTTTGCTGCAGGACGAGAGCGACACCAGCATCATGTCCGCGTTGGAGCGCAGCCAGCCTGAGTTTTGGCAACAGGTGTCCAGCAAGATCACCGTCACCAATCTGGACATGCAGTTTTGCCTGATCCGCGCCGGGGTGGGCGCTTGCGTGCTGTCGGCACTGGCGGCCTCCCACCCGTCGGCGCGGGATCTGCCTTACCGCTTGTTTGAGGCGGCCGAGCTGCGGCGTGATGTCCACGTGTTCACCCGCCGCGGCGTGCCGCTATCGCCGGCCGCTTTCACCTTTTTGCAGGTGCTGGATGAAACGCTGCAGGCAATAGTTTTCCACCCTGGGGTGACGCTGGCGGTATGAGTCGCGAGCTTGTGCCGCATGAAGCAAGACGTTGCCAAAATGGCATTTTCTAGATGGCTGTATATTCCAAATAATTTGCAAATGGTATATATTCGCCAGCTTGCAAATGTGACTTGCACTTCTCCGCAGTAAATTTAAATAGAGTGGGCTTTCGGTTCCGCCATTCCGCTACGCCTGTCCCGCATGGTTTTCCCAGTGATTTATCTGCGCTGAGGCGTTTCTGGAACATCAGGCGGAGCGAGTCATCGTCTTGTTTTCGATGCAATAGCAAATGGCTGGATAACTATGAATTTTTGTCGGTACTGCAGCAAGGAAGTGCACGAAACCGCCCCAACATGCCCGCATTGTGGAGGGGTACAAAGCTCTGCCGCGGCTGCGACACGCAGCGAAGGCACATTGTTTTTTTCGGTTGCCTCTCTGGTTATGGGGATTCTCTCCCTGTGCACCCTGTTTGACGATTCTCCTTGGGATAAGGAAACGATACTGGGCGTGTTGATCTTCTTCATGTTGCCCGGTTTTGTGTTCGGCACCCTCAGCCTGGCGAAAAAAATGCCCGGCAAAGGAATGGCGGTAGCGGGAGTGGTGTTGGCGTCGATATCGATAATTGCGTTGCTGGGTATGACAAATTCTTAAAGGGAAATGATATGGCTATGGTTTTTTGTAGAGGGTGCGCCAAGGAAATTCATGAGACAGCGCCTAGCTGTCCGCATTGCGGGGCCTTGCAGGGTGGCACAGTCGCTCAGCCGGCCGCGTCGCAAGATATCAGCCCGATTGGCTGGTTCTTGGTCGTGCTCAAGAAATACGCGGTTCTGGATGGACGGGCCAGGCGTAAAGAGTACTGGTTTTTTACCTTGTTCAGCTTATTGATTTATATCGCGCTGGTGGTTGTGGGCACGCTGCTTGGTATCGGAGAGGGGTTGGCGCTGGTGTACAACCTGGGGGTTTTGCTGCCGAGCATAGCGGTTGGCGTACGGCGCTTGCACGACACGGATCATAGCGGCTGGTGGCTGCTACTGCCTATCGTGAATCTCATCTTCCTGGTGTTGGATACTAAGCCAGGCGCCAATCGCTTTGGCCCTAGTCCCAAGCCGACAGCCGTATAATGTCGTCTTGAAAGCGGTTCAGAAAAAAGCCCAGCGTTGAGCTGGGCTTTTTGTTTTACAGCATGATGGTCTTACTTGCCTATACAGAACCGGCTGAAGATCACCCCTAGAAGATCGTCGGCGCTGAATTCGCCGGTGATCTCGGACAGCGCGTTCTGCGCCATGCGTAGCTCCTCGGCGAAGATTTCCACTTGCTCCCAGTCCGCGTGCGCCAGCTCCAGATGTTCGGCGGCGCGGCGGATGGCGTCCAGGTGGCGCTGGCGCGCCAGGAACACGCCTTCGCCGCCGCCGCTGTAACCTATCATTTCCAGCAGCTTGGCTTTGAGCAGATCCACGCCGGCGTGGGTGCGCGCGGACAGGCGCACCAGCGGGTGGCCGTCTTCATCGGCCAAGCCCGGCGCTTCGCCGGACAGGTCCACCTTGTTGAACACGTGCACGCGCGGCAGCGCGGCCGGCAGCCGTTGCAGGATGGCCTGTACCTCGCCGGTCAGGCCGTCGCGGCTGTCCGCCAGCACCAAGGCCAGGTCCGCGCGCTCCACCGCCTGCCAGGTGCGTTCTATGCCTATCTTCTCAACCACGTCGTCGGTGTCGCGCAGGCCGGCGGTGTCGATGATGTGCACCGGCACGCCGTCGATGACGATCTCCTCGCGCACGGTGTCGCGGGTGGTGCCGGCGATGTCCGTCACGATGGCGATGTCGTCGCCGGCCAGCGCGTTCATCAGGCTGGATTTGCCGACATTGGGCTGGCCCACCAGCACCACGTGCATGCCCTCGCGCAGGATGGCGCCCTGTTTGGCGGTGGCCTGCACCTGCACCAGCCGGCCGCGCAGCCGTTCCAGCTTGCCCAGCGCGTCCGCCTGTTTGAGGAAGTCGATTTCTTCTTCCGGGAAGTCCAGCGTCGCCTCCACTAGCATGCGCAGGGTGATCAGCTCGTCCACCAGTACGTGGATTTCCTTGGAGAAGGCGCCTTTCAGCGATTTAAGCGCGCTCTTGGCCGCGGTTTCGCTGCTGGCGTCGATCAAGTCCGCCACGCTTTCCGCCTGGGCCAGGTCCAGCTTGTCGTTGAGGAAGGCGCGCTTGGTGAATTCGCCCGGCTCCGCCAGCCGCGCGCCCAGCTCCACGCAGCGCGCCAGCAGCATTTTCAGCACCACCGGCCCGCCGTGGCCTTGCAGCTCGATCACGTCCTCGCCGGTAAAGCTGTTGGGGCCGGGGAAGTAGAGCAGCAGGCCGTTGTCCAGCGGCTGGCCGTGGGCGTCGACGAAGTCGGTGTAGAGCGCGTAGCGCGGCTTGGGCGTTTTGCCGCCGCTGACGGCGGCGGCGAAGGGTAGCAAATCCTTGCCGGACACGCGGATTACGCCAACGCCGCCGCGGCCGGGAGCTGTGGCGATGGCGCAGATGGTGGCGGGGGTGTAGCTGAGGCTCATGGGCATTCCTTGGAATCTGGGCCGCGGCCCCCGCGCGGCGGGGCGTCGTGGCGAATACGCTTCAATTATCCAGCAAAAAACCCGGCCATGCGGCCGGGTTTGGGGTTCAGAGCGCGCGGGGCAATCAGGATTGCAGCGCGGCCTTGTTTTTCTTCTCGATGCTCTTGTTGATCTGCCACTGCTGGGCCATCGACAAGATGTTGTTGACCACGTAGTACAGCACCAGGCCGGACGGGAAGAAGAAGAACATTACCGAGAAGGCCACCGGCATGATTTTCATCATCTTGGCCTGCATCGGGTCCGCCGGCGGCGGGTTCAGGAAAGTTTGCAGGAACATGGTGGCCGCCATGATCACCGGCAGCACATAGTACGGGTCCGGGCGGGCCAAGTCGGTGTACCACAGAATCCACGGCGCCTGGCGCAGCTCAACCGAAGCCAACAGCGCCCAGTACAGGCCGATGAACACCGGGATCTGAATCAGCATGGGCAGGCAGCCGCCCAGCGGATTCACCTTCTCGGACTTGTACATCTCCATCACCGCCTGCTGGAACTTCATGCGGTCGTCGCCGTACTGCTCCTTCATGCGCTCAAGACGCGGCGCCAGCGCCTTCATCTTGGCCATGGAGCGGTAGGACGCGGCGGTCAGCGGGTAGAAGATGGCCTTGACGGTCAGGGTCAGCAGCACGATGGCCCAGCCCCAGTTCTGCACCAGCAGGTGCAGCTTGGTCAGCAGCCAGAACAGCGGGGAGGCGAAGATGTGGAAGATGCCGAAGTCCTTGGCGTATTCCATGCCGTCGGCCAGCTTGCTGATCACATCGTACTCTTCCGGGCCGGCGAACAGCGGCACGGACACGCTCAGGCTCTGGCCCGGGGCGATGGTGGCGTAATCCACCAGCGCGGCGGCGGAGTTCAGGCCGTTGCTCTGTTTCAGTTCAAAGCGGCAGGACTTGTCGTCCTTGCATACGCTGGCGCCGTCCAGCGGCTTCAGAATCCACGCGGACATGAAGTAGTGCTGGATCATGGCCACCCAGCCGTCGCTGCCGGTCTTGGCGTAATCGCCCTTGCCCTTGGCCAGGTCGTCGAAGCTCACCTTCTGGAATTTGTTTTCCGAGGTGTAAACAGCCGGGCCGGTGAAGGTGTGGGCCAGGCGGCCTTCGCCTTCCGGCGTTTGGCTGTCGCGCAGCAGGCGGTAGTAAGCGGTGGCGGCCAGCGGCGCGGCGCCGCCGTTGGCGATGTCGTAACGCACGCCAATCTTGTAGCTGCCCTTGGTGAAGGTGTAGATCTTGCTTACCTTCACGCCGTTGGCTTCCGGCGCGGTCAGCTTCACTTCCAGCTTGTCGCCGGAGAGCTCGTAGCTGGTCTTTTCAGCTGTGAACACGGTTTTGTGGGTGGGCAGCGCCGGGTTGCTGGCGGCCACCAGGCCGGTTTGCGCCACATAGACGCGGCCGTTCCGGTCCGTCAGCAGATCAAGCGGCTTTTTGCTGTCCACGGCGGAATCGTGCTTCAACAGCGTCAGCTGGCGCAGATCGCCGCCCACGGTGTCGATCTCCGCCTTCAGCACATCGGTGTTCACCGTGATGCGCTGGCCGGAAGTCAGTTTGTTGGAATCCACCGGCTGGGCGTTGTGGGACGCGCCGTTGGCGGCCTGCGGCTGTGTGGCGGCCTGCTTTTGCGCGGCAACTTGCTGCGGCGTCGGCTTGGGCGCGAAAAACTCCTGCCAACCTAGCAGGATGCCCAGGGACAGCATGATGAAGATTATGAGGCGCTTGGAATCCATCTCTCGATACCGGATTTAAGTTCAGGGAACTGGGTCGTAGCCGCTGCCGCCCCAGGGGTGGCAACGTCCGATGCGTCTGGCGGCCAGCCAGCCGCCCTTGAGTGCGCCGTGCTTTTTCACCGCTTCGATCGCGTAGCTGGAACAGGTGGGCTGGAAGCGGCAACGCGGTGCCAGCCACGGGCTGATAGCCAGCTGGTAAAAACGGATCAGGAGGATGAAGAGGCGCGACATCGTGCCAGTTTAGCAAACAGAGAAGACAAAGCCGTGATCACTTCAGTTCGCTCGGCGCGCGTAAAAGGCACCTTGGCGCGGACCACGAAGTCCATGTCCGGCAGCGTTTGCCGGTTCAGGCGGAACCATTCGCGCACCGTGCGCTTGATGTAGTTGCGACGCACGGCCCGCTTGTGGACCTTGCGGCCCACCACCAGGCCCAGCCGCGCGTGCCCCAATTCATTGGGTCGGGCCGATACCTGAAACGTGGCGTTGCTGCGCGACATCCGCAAACTAAAAACGGATGAGAACTCATCCGTTTTTAATAGCCGGTGCGCACGGCGAAAGCGGTAAGCCGACAAAGGCTTATACGGCCAGACGCTTGCGGCCTTTGGAACGACGAGCTGCGATCACAGCACGGCCGCCGCGGGACTTCATGCGGACCAGAAAGCCGTGAGTGCGTTTACGACGGGTATTGGAGGGCTGGTAAGTACGCTTCATGATTGGAATTCCTGTTTCGAAACGGAAATAAACGCGTGATTTGACAGGATAAACGCCGGTTTGTCAATGAGGAATTTTCTAAGCACCTGTGGATAACTTTGAGAAAAACCGTTAGAATGCCAAGGCTTACCGTTCCGAGTTCGCTGCGCAATTATTGAACGCGCGCCGGGGCGGAACGCCAACCCTAGAGAAGCACTGCCAAAATTCAGCCCCACCCACTGGAGCAACGCGCGCCCGCGCAAGCGCGGCGCGGGCCGATCCAGGAATTTTGCCAGCGGTTCTCGGGGGCCGTCCCATCCATGCATCGCCCGCCTTGCGGCCCGGCGATGCGCGGCCCGCGGCCCTTGAATCATGCCGAACACACGTCGTCCGCCCCGCGTACGGGGCGCGGCGGCTTCTCCCGCCGCTTGGCCGTAACGCCGACAGCGGGTTTTTCGCTTTTACTTGCGTATATGTAATGACCGAACTGGATCAATTTTGGCCTGGCTGCCTGGCCCGCCTGGAGGCCGAACTGTCTTCGCAACAGTTCAATACCTGGATCAAGCCGCTATCGGCCGAAACCACGGAAGAGGGCATCGCGCTGTTTGCGCCCAACCGCTTCATCATGCAGTTCATCAAGGACCGCTTCCTGGCGCGCATTGAAGAACTGGCGGTGGAACTGGTGGGCGAATGCTTGGTGGAGCTGCGCCTGGGCGCGCCTGCCGGCCGGCCGCTGGCCGCGCCCGCGATGGCGCCGGCCAAGGCCAAGCCCGCACCCAGCGTGCCGGTGCCCAGCGCGCCGTCCCAGGCCAAGCAGGCCGCGGTCAAAGCCATTGGCGGCAGCCACGAAAGCACCCGGCTCAACCCCTCGTTCACCTTCGACACCCTGGTGACCGGCAAGGGCAACCAGCTGGCGCGCGCCGCGGCCATGCAAATTGCGGAAAACCCGGGCGACCAAGCCTACAACCCGCTGTTTGTCTACGGCGGCGTGGGCCTGGGTAAGACCCACTTGATCCAGGCCATCGGCAACCACGTGTTCCAAAAGAACCCGCAAGCCAAGATCCGCTACATCCACGCCGAACGCTACGTGGCCGACATCATGCGCGCCTACCAGCACAAGGCCTTTGACGAATTCAAGCGCTACTACCACTCGCTGGACCTGCTGCTGATCGACGACATCCAGTTCTTCGCCGGCAAGAACCGCACCCAGGAAGAATTCTTCTACGCCTTCAACGCGCTGATCGAGGGCGGCAAGCAGGTCATCATGACCTGTGACAGCTACCCCAAGCAGATAGAAGGCATGGAAGAGCGGCTGATCTCCCGCTTCTCCTGGGGCCTGACCGTGGAAATCCAGCCGCCGGAGCTGGAAATGCGCGTGGCCATCTTGATGAAAAAGGCCGAGGCCGACAGCATCAAGCTGGACCACAACGTGGCCTTCTTCATTGCCCAGAACGTGCGCTCCAACGTGCGCGAACTGGAAGGCGCGCTCAAGCGCGTGGTGGCTTACGCCCGCTTTACCAATCAGAACATCTCGCTGGAACTGGTCAAGGAAGCGCTCAAAGACATCCTGGCCGCCGGCAATCGCCAGGTGACCGTGGACGCCATCCAGAAAACCGTGGCCGAGTACTACAAGATCAAGCTGTCCGACATGCACAGCAAAAAGCGCAGCCGCGACATCGCCCGGCCGCGCCAGGTGGCGATGGCGCTGGCCAAGGAACTGACCCAGCTGTCCCTGCCCAATATCGGCGACGCCTTTGGCGGCCGCGACCACACCACCGTGCTGCACGCCTGCAAGACCATTGCCGAAATGCGCGGCAACGACGCCGATATCGCTCACGATTACGACACGCTGCTGGCCATGCTGCGTAACTAAGACCATGAAGCCTAACTTGAACCGACTCACAAACACCCAACGGGAGCCCGCCCCATGCTGATCCTGCAAGCCGAACGCGATGCCCTGCTCAAGCCACTGCTGGCAGTCACCGGCATTGTCGAGCGTCGTCACACCCTGCCCATCCTGTCCAATGTGCTGATAGAGAAAAAAGGCGGACAAGTGGGCTTCCTGGCCACGGACCTGGAAATCCAGATCACCACCGCCAGCAGCGATGAATTACCGGGCGAAGACTTCCGCCTGACCACCTCCGCCAAAAAGCTGCAGGACATCCTGCGCGCCATCCCGGGCAACGCCACCGTGACCCTGGAACAACTGGACGGCGGCCGCCTGACCCTGAAAGCCGGCAAGAGCCGCTTCAACCTGCAAACCCTGCCGGCCGACGACTTCCCGCTGTTGTCCGTGGGCAGCGCCAGCGACTCCAGCTTCAGCCTGAGCCAGCGCGAACTCAAGCGCCTGATCTCCCAGGTGCAATACGCAATGGCGGTGCAGGACATCCGCTACTACCTGAACGGCCTGTTGATGCAGACCGACGGTAACCAAGTGCGCCTGGTGGCCACCGACGGCCACCGCCTGGCCTTCGCCAGCGCGGACGTGGAAGCCAACCTGCCCAAATCCGAAGTGATCCTGCCGCGCAAGACCATCATCGAGCTGTACAAGCTGCTGCAGGACATCGACGACCCGATCAATATCGAAGTGCTGGCCAATCAGGTGCGCTTCAGCTTCGGCTCCACCGTCATCATCAGCAAAGTGGTGGACGGCAAGTTCCCGGACTACAACCGCGTCATCCCGCTGGACAACGACAAGATCTTCCTGATCGAACGCCTGGAATTCCTGCACGCCTTGCAGCGCGCCGCCATTCTGGCCAACGAGAAATTCCGCGGCGTGCGCCTGGTGCTCAAGCCCGGCTCCATGTCCATCCTCTGCACCAACAGCGAGCAGGAAGAAGCGGAAGAAGAACTGGAAATCGCCTACCAGGGCGGCGAGCTGGAAATCGGCTTCAACATCAACTACCTGATGGACGTGCTGACCAACCTGCCGGCGGACACCCTGCAAATGGCCTTTGGCGACTCCAACCGCAGCACCCTGGTCACCATACCGGACGTGAGCAATTTCAAATACATCGTCATGCCCATGCGGATTTGACGCCGGCCGCCACCCGGCAGCCCGCCGGCGGCGGAGGCCCCGCCCCCGCCCCGGCAAACGGATTTTCAGATTGACCGGCAGAGGCCGGCCGCGCGGCGCCAGGAATCACTCCCGGCCCGCCCGGCCCCTCTCCATACAGAAAGCAGCAGATGAGCGAACAGGAATACGGCGCGGATAGCATCAAAGTCCTCAAAGGATTGGATGCCGTACGCAAACGCCCCGGCATGTATATTGGCGACACCTCGGACGGCACCGGCTTGCACCACATGGTGTTTGAAGTGCTGGACAACGCCATTGACGAAGCGCTGGCCGGCCATGCCGACACCATCAAGGTCATCATCAACCCCGACAACTCCATCACCGTGGAAGACAACGGCCGGGGTATCCCCACCGACATCCACCCGGAAGAAGGGCGATCGGCGGCGGAAGTGATCATGACCATCCTGCACGCCGGCGGCAAATTCGACAGCAACAGCTACAAGATCTCCGGCGGCCTGCACGGCGTGGGCGTCTCCGTGGTGAACGCGCTGTCCGATTGGCTGAAACTGAAAATCTGGCGCGACGGCAAAGTCCATGAAATGGAATTCCGCCGCGGCGACGCCGTGGCCCCGCTCACCGTGACCGGCCACACCAACCACCGCGGCACGGAAGTGACCTTCCGCGCCAGCGAAGAAACCTTCGGCCTGGTGGAATTCCACTTCGACATCCTGGCCAAGCGCATCCGCGAACTGTCCTTCCTGAATCAGGGCGTGGGCATCCAGCTGATAGACAAGCGCACCGGCAAGGAAGAAAACTTCGCCTTCTCCGGCGGTGTGGCCGGCTTCGTGGAATACATGAACCGCAACAAGACCGTGCTGCACCCCAAGGTGTTCTACGGCATTGGCGAAAAAGACGGCATGAGCGTGGAAGTGGCGATGCAGTGGAACGACTCCTACCAGGAAAGCGTCCAGTGCTTCACCAACAACATCCCCCAGCGCGACGGCGGCACCCACATGACCGCGCTGCGCCAGGTGATGACCCGCACGCTGAACCAGTACATCGAAGAATCCGAAGTGGCCAAAAAGGCCAAGGTGGACACCTCCGGCGACGACATGCGCGAAGGCCTGACCTGCGTACTCTCCGTCAAACTGCCGGACCCCAAGTTCTCCAGCCAGACCAAGGACAAGCTGGTTTCCAGCGAAATTGGCCCGGTGGTCAATGAAGTGATCAGCGAAGCGCTGAAGAGCTACCTGCTGGAAAACCCGGCCGACGCCAAAATCATCTGCGGCAAGATCGTGGAAGCCGCCCGCGCCCGTGAAGCCGCGCGCAAGGCCCGCGAAATCACCCGCCGCAAAGGCATCATGGACGGCCTGGGCCTGCCCGGCAAACTGGCGGACTGCCAGGAAAAAGACCCCAAGCTGTGCGAACTGTACCTGGTGGAGGGTGACTCCGCCGGCGGCTCCGCCAAACAAGGCCGCGACCGCAAATTCCAGGCCATCCTGCCGCTGAAGGGCAAGATCCTGAACGTGGAACGTGCCCGCTTCGACAAAATGCTGCAAAGCCAGGAAGTGGCCACCCTGATCACCGCCATGGGCTGCGGCATTGGCAAAGACGAGTACAACCCGGACAAACTGCGCTACCACCGCATCATCATCATGACCGATGCCGACGTGGACGGCGCCCACATCCGCACCCTGCTGCTCACCTTCTTCTACCGCCAAATGAGCGAACTGGTGGAGCGCGGCCACATCTACATCGCCCAGCCGCCGCTGTACAAGGCCAAACTGGGCAAGCAAGAGCGCTACCTCAAGGACGACTCCGAGCTCAACCAGTTCCTGCTGCAACTGGCGTTGGAAAAAGCCGAACTGATCCCGGCGGAAGGCGCCGCCGCATTGTCCGGCGACACCCTGGGCGAAATTGCCCGCCAGTTCCTGCTGACCCGCTCCGTGATTGAACGTGAAAGCCGCGTGATAGACCCGCTGGTGCTGGAAGCCATGCTCAAAACCGGCCCGCTGTCCCTCAGCAGCCAGCAAGAAGCGGACGCCGCGCTGGCCAAACTGAGCGCGCTGCTGCCGGCGGACGCCATCGAACTGCAACTGCTGCGCGATGAAAAGAACGACGGCCACCTGATCAAAATCATCCGCAAACTGCACGGCAACGTGATGGTAACGGTGATGGACCAGGACTTCCTGGAATCCGGCGACTACGCGGAAATGAAGAAAACCGGCGACATGCTCAGCGGCCTGCTGCGCGAAGGTGCCCACGTCAAACGCGGCGAAACCGTGAAACCGGTGGCGGAGTTTGGCGAAGCGCTGGACTGGCTGCTGGCGGAAGTGAAGAAGGGCATGAACATCCAGCGCTATAAAGGCCTGGGCGAGATGAACCCGGAACAGCTGTGGGAAACCACCATGGACCCCACCGTGCGCCGCCTGCTGAAGGTGCGCATTGAAGACGTGATGAGCGCGGACGACGTGTTCACCACCCTGATGGGCGACGAAGTGGAACCGCGCCGGAACTTCATCGAGGGCAATGCCTTGATTGCGCGGAATATTGATGTGTAATGATATATGTGGGTGAACGCATAGTCTGAGAAATCGAGGCCCATAAGTTGAAAATTTATGGGTCTTATTTTTTTAAAGTCACGAATTATATATTTGGCATAATCATTCGAGCTTTCCCTGTTGTCAGGAAAAAGTCAGCTTACAAACAGTTGCTGTCTTTCGTCACATCATGGCTTCAAGGAAGTGCGATCCTCCCCCCGACAACAGTTCGCCAAAAGTTTTCGGCGGAAGCGGTCCTTCTGGCAACTTATTGCTGCTGTTCCTATCCGCAAGAGCCCTTCCTACGAGAGGGGGGCTGGTTTTCGATTGAGGGTGAGGGTTTTCATTCGGGTTCGGGGGATTATGTTCTGGTAATTATGTTATTCGGTTTGTAGCTGGCTGGCTTGACACCTACCGTATTGTCGAATCTAGGCATGGGTAAGAAAAATAGGAAGGGAAGAATGGTCAGTGTTATGGTATTACCTTCAGCCGTCAGTGGCGGGATTCTTGCAGCTACGGTCTCCTCGGTCATGCGAGTCTAAGACACTTGTTTTGATTGTCTAGTTGGAAGTGGCTGGGGGAAGGTGATCAGGATTGGGTCCATAGTGTCTGATGGCAGCCTGCCCGGAAGGGCAGAAAATTGGTACAATGGAGAGTTTCGACTGATTCAATAGAGTACTTTCATGGCCAAGCCCTCATCGTTCAATGTCATTGATTTATTTGCAGGAGCAGGTGGGCTTAGCGTTGGAGCTCATCTCGCTGGTGCTCGAGTTCGGTCAAGTGTCGAGCTTAATCCAGTGGCATGTAATACTCTTCGAGCAAATTCCGAATATCATGGAGAGGTTGTTGAAGGAGATATTTGTAATATTCATGGAGTGGACTTACGCAAGATCTCTGGATTAGGAAATAATGAACCTCTAATCATTGTGGGTGGTCCTCCATGTCAACCATTCTCAAAAGCTGCATATTGGACTGAGTCAGGTGAAGATGCGGCTTACAGACGAGCTCGTGCTCAAGGTGTAGATGTAGATCGTCCTGCTCCTCCAACTCAAGTCAAAGAGGATAGTCGTCGGGATTTAGTTCTAGAGTATTGGAGAATTATAGAAGAAACAAATGCTGACGGCTTTGTTTTTGAAAATGTTCCAAGTATCAAGCACCCCAGAAATCGCCCCGTCTATGAAGGGTTGGTTCAGCGAGCTAAAGAAGCAGGGTATGAAGTTACGGAACTGACGGCGAAAGCATTGGCTTACGGAGTGGCTCAAGCTAGAGAGCGTGTTGTCCTGCTGGGCTCCAAAAAACGTAAGCCAACAACTCCTGTCGAGACACATTCTACGAATGATAAAGGTGATTTGCTTTTGCCTCGAGCTGTAACTGCAGGCGAGGCTTTAGAAGGATTTAATAGTTTGGAATTTTTCGAGCCGGAAGAGATTATTTCTGGACGTTGGGCTAAGCATCTAATAGAAGTTCCCCCTGGATGGAACTACAAAGCATTAACAGAATGGGCAGGCCATCCAAACCCTTCCTTTGTTGCTGAGACAAGATTTTGGAATTTTCTCTTAAAGCTTTCTCCCGATCGTCCATCCTGGACTATTGCAGCGTCCCCAGGACCTTGGACCGGCCCTTTTCATTGGGAGAATAGGCGTCTGAGGACTCCAGAACTTGCTGCGCTACAAGGATTTCCCCGGGGGTATAAAATCGAGGGCCCAAGACGCGAGCGTGTCAGACAGATGGGGAATGCAGTTCCTGTTCCTGTAGCTCAGGCGATGGTCAAAAGTATTTTGGAATCTTTGGAATAAAGCATGAGTAAAAGTAATAAGCTCAAGTGCATAAGTTTGTTTTCAGGTTGTGGGGGCTTAGATATTGGGCTTGAGTCAGCAGGGTTTGAGGTTGCCGTAGCGACTGATATTGATGCGACATGTGCAGAATCATATCAACTTAATTGGCCAGAAACCCCCTATGTTGTTGGACCAATTGGACAGGTGTCTACAGAGGTACTTCTTGAGGCGGCAAAGCTGAAACCGGGGGAGGTGGATCTTTTAGCCGGGGGGCCTCCATGTCCCGCATTTTCAAAGAGTCGATTTTATCTGACGGAGAAGCCGAGAGCCCTTGATGACCCAGTTGCAGCGGAGACCGTCGGAGGGTATCTCCGTATATTACGTGATGTGCGTCCTAAAGTTTTTCTCTTAGAGAATGTTAGAGGCTTAGCATATGGAGTGCATCGAGAAGCTCTTGACCATATTCTGGATACAGCTAGGGCCTTGGGCTATGATGTGTCGTGGAGAATAGTCAATGCGGCTGATTATGGTGCACCACAAATTCGTGAACGATGTCTTGTTATGGGGTCTCTATATGGTCCAATTTCAACTCCAGAAGCAACACATTCAAAAAAAGGTACTTCGTCGTTGCTTGGGGAGTTGCCTCGGTGGGTTACTGCCGGGGACGTATTAGAAGATCTTGACACTGATGAAAATGCAAGTGATGAGGGTCACTTTGCAGGAGGAAAGCACCATAAGGAGTTAAGAGAGATTCCTCCCGGTGAGAATTATTTATTCTTTACTGCCGAGCGTGGCCATCCCAATCCTCTTTTCAAATGGCGCTCACGTTACTGGTCATTTCTACTCAAGCTTAGTCCTAATCTGCCGTCATGGACTATTCAGGCTCGGCGTTCTAATAATATGGGGCCTTTTCATTGGCGGAGCCGAATTCTACGGATTGAAGAAATAAAGCGATTGCAATCATTTCCAGATACATATCAACTCGCTGGAAATGTAGAGAAGCAGTGGCGCCAGATTGGTAATGCGGTTCCTCCCATTCTTGGATATCATTTTGGGATTGCTATTGCTCGGCATCTTGCAAAAAATTTAAAGTAAATGATTTTGTTGTGGTGGGACTACTGTATTTGTAGCCAAAAATTAACTTGAGTGATTTTATATGCCTTCTACTTTGTCTCCCCAAAAGCTATTTGAAACTTTGTTGAGTGCAGTGGATAAAAGTGGCTGGAATGTAATTATTTTGAACTCCAAAAAACCTTTTAAACTCAGGTTGTATCAAGATGACAATAAAGGGTTCGATGTTGAGTTCTATCTTTGGAATTGCACTCATGGCGGAGGACGGGCTCGAGCTATTGATGAGTATCGTGTTCAGTTGACAGGGACTATGCCATGTATCGCTAAAAATGCAGTGACACTAGTTCTGGGATGGCATTCAGGCTATGAAGTGTTCGTTGGTTTTGATATAAATCGTCATAGTTCGCAATCTTCGAAGTCTCCTTCTATTCAAGTAAAAGAGGATGTGCTTCAGCGTGCTCATAAAAAGGCTTTCTCAACATATAGTAGGTTGAATGGTGAAATTGCGGTAGCTTTTCGCCCAGAATTTCTTGTAGATTATGCTTTGAGCGCTGAATCTCTCCATTTAATGGGAAGTGCTGAGGGCGATCTATCTCTATTGAATGATCTTGATGTGTTGACAGATCATAAAATTGAAGTTATTTCGGATAAAAGTCGCCAAAAAATTATTTCCACTATTGCTAGAAGGTATAGGGCATCAGACTTCCGTAAGCGAGTTCTGGGGGCCTATGAGCATCGTTGTGCAGTGTGTGGAGTTCAGTTAGACCTTGTCGATGCTGCTCACATAATTCCTGTTGCAGCCGATACAAGTACGGATGAAACAAGCAATGGGATTGCGCTTTGTAAGCTTCATCATCAAGCATACGATAGAAATTTAATCTCATTTGATGAAAATTATAAAATTGAAATCAGTGAAGCAGAAGTTAAGCGCTTAGGTGGTAAAAATTTTACTAGAGGGCTGGATGAGTTTAAAAAATTCCTGAGATCTGCAATTATATTACCTAGTGATCGAAGAGATTATCCTTCCATAGAGTATATTAATGAGTCTCGAAAGGTTAGAGGATGGGAGTGATTGTTAAGATTGCCACTACTTAAATTAAGACGATCTGTTGAATTGTAGAAATTGTTTTTTGACTGTGTGCCTATTTTGTGGTCACAGCGACGTCCCCCCGCCTTCAGTAGCAGGGGGCTTTAGAGTCCAAGCTTAATTTACCTGATTTCTCTGCAAGTGATTCGGCATAGGCCGCCGGTGTCAAACCGCCCAGTGCTTTCTTCGGCCTTTCATTGTTATATTCCTTTCGCCAAGCTTCGATTACAACTTGGGCATGGCGCAGGCTGGTGAACCAGTGTTCGTTCAGACACTCATCCCGGAAACGCCCGTTAAAGGACTCGATGTAAGCGTTCTGATTGGGCTTGCCAGGTCCAATGAGAAAAAGCTGAACCCCACGGACGTGTGCCCAGGTCAACATCGCACGGCTGCAGAATTCCTTGCCATTATCGGTCCGGATGGCTTTGGGCAGTCCACGTGTCTTCGCCAGCTGGTCGAGGACGCGGGTCAGATGCAGGCCTCCCATCGCCCGTTCCGGAACAATGGCGACTGCCTCATGCGTGGCATCATCGACCACCGTCAGATTCTTGATGACACGCCCCTCTGCCGTTCGGTCGAATACAAAGTCCATCGACCAAACCTGATTGGCCACCAAAGGACGAGCCAGTGGGTGATGGTCTGCCACGGGGATTTTCTTGCGCTTGCGCCGGCGGATTTGCAGACCCGCCTCGGCATAAAGCCGGTCCACCCGCTTGTGATTGACCTGTATGCCCTCTGCCGCAGCTTCAGGTAGATCATGCCGGCTCCGTAACGCCGGTGACGTTGTGCAAGCGCGATGATTTTTGCTCTCAAGGCGACATTGCGGTCGGTGGCTGGCTGGTAACGGAATGCGCTGGGGCTCATGCCAGCCAAACGCAGCGATCGACGCTCGCTGAGCCCTTTGCCCATCAGATGGCGTACCAGCCCCCGCCGTGACGGTGCGCTCACCACTTTTTTCGCAGGGCCTCTTTGGCAATCTCGTTTTCGAGCATGGTCTCGGCCAGGAGTTTCTTCAGCCGTGCGTTCTCAGTTTCCAGCTCCTTGAGACGCTTGGCCTCGGAGACATTCATCCCACCGAATTTGTTGCGCCAGAGGTAATAGCTGGCTTCCGAGAAGGCGTACTTGCGGCACAACTGTGCAACGGGCATGCCGGCTTCCGCCTCGCGTAGGAAGCCGATGATCTGTTCTTCGGTGAATCGTTTCTTCATGTCCAATCTCCGTGTCATGGTGGATTGGACTCTAAAGTCACGCGCTACTCAATACAGGGGGGACGTCGAGGAAACGCCGCAGCCCCGCTGCGGCGTTTCCACATCTACATCACCGAGCCAATCAGTCTGTGGCTGATTTGTAGTTCTTGCCGCACCGGTTCCAGCAGGGTCACGATCTGGTCGCAGTTCAGCGTGCTGTCTTCCGGGCAGCTTTGCATTAGGGTCAGCAGCGCGTGCAGGTTTTGGCTGGCGTAGTGGAGGTGCATGGTGCCGCGGGTGATGCTTTCGTCCACGTCCAGGTAGCGCCGGTCCAGTTGTTGGCTCAGTGTTTCCAGTTCCGGCCTGCCTTGAGCATTGGCGTGCAGTAATTTCAGCAGATCTTGCAGCTGCTGCAGGATGGGGGTGGCGCTGGCGGTAATGGCTTGTGCCAAGGCGCTGGGGTCGGTATTGGATTGATGGATATTAAATATATTCATTATGTCCTCCACAAACATTTGCTTAAGGAAGCCTGCGCGGCACGCACGGGAGGCGTGGGCAGGCGCATGACAAAGTGGGAGGACCGGAACACGTACGGCAGCCCCGGAGGGCTCAATGCCATGCGCCCGCCCGGTGGTGGCAGACGCATGGACGTAGCAAGTCGCAGCCATGCGGCTTGCTAGCGTGTTCAAAACGGGCCTCCCAGCCCATGGCTGCGTTATTTGGCGCAGCGCATGGGCAGAGTAAGGGGGGCTAGGCCCAGCGTCAAGGCGGTGGCGGGCCGGGGGTGGGGATTACAGCAGAAAGCCGCCCTTTCCGGGCGGCTTTTTATGCGGCATTGCCGCAAGGTGGCGGATCTAAGCTGGCTTTAAGCCGCGCTCATGGCGGCGCCGACCGGGGCCGTTACGGCGCCAAGGTCCTGGATGATGTCGTCAATCAGGCGGTCCAGCCGCTGGCTGTCGTGGTGGTGGGGCGTGGTGATCAGGTGGGCCGCGCCGCTGGATCGGGCCAGGCCGTGTTTGTTGCACACGGGTTCGGACGGGCTGGGGAACACCACGGTGATGGAGTTCTGGCAGCGCCAGGCCTGGATGCCGGCGGCCTGGAAGCGGTCTATCGCGTATTGGGCCATGTCCAGGCAGTGGCGCACTTTGCGACGCCATTCCGCCAGCGGCCGGCTCTTGATGGCCGCCCACAGCATCATGGGCGTGTGGCCGTTGCGGGAGCCACTGATGGTTTGGTCTCTGGCGGAGATGTAGTCGATTTCCACGGAGATGCGCGACACGTTGCTGCGCTTGGCCAGCACGATGCCGCACGGCATGGGCGAACCTATCATCTTGTGGCCGGACACGCTGATGGAGTCGATGCCGTCGGCGAAGGAGTAGGGCTGCGGGGCGTCGACAAAGGGCAGGATCATGCCGCTGAGCGCGGCGTCCGCGTGCAGGTAGTAGTCCCGCCGCGGGATGCCGGCCTGGGCCAGCTTGTCCTGGATGATGCCGATGTCGTCCACGGCGCCTTTCATGGTGGTGCCCACGTTGACGAAGACGATGGGGTGGCGTTCTTGGTCCTGTTGGATTTTGGCCACCAGGTCGTCGTAGTCGATTTCGCCGCTGGGCAGGGAGTCCACCGCGCGGGATTTGATGCGCAGCAGCTTGATGATCTTGGCCACGGAGTAGTGGCTGTCCTTGGAGTAGTACAGCGTGGCGTCCGGGAACAGTTCTCGGGCGAGGTAGCAGCCAAACATATTGCCTTCGGTGCCGCCGTTGGTCACGTAGCCCCAGCTTTCGTCAAAGGGGATGTGGAACAGTTCGGCGAAGAAGTGCATGACTTCGCGTTCGAAGTCGAAGGAGTTCAGCAGGTAGTTGCTGCTTTCGTTCCAGTCGCCGCAGTTGTTGATGGAGAAGCGCAGGAAGCGGTGCAAGGGGGTGTAGTCGAAGTCGGCGGACTCTGGGTAAGCAAGATTGAAATATTGGTGCTGCAAGCAGTACTGCCAAAAAGATTCGATACGGTTTTGGTCTAGAGAAGACAGCGACATGGGTGGCTCCGTGGTTTCTCAGTGGGTTGGAGTGGGTATTGCCGGGTGTTTTTCCTTGTTGACTGGGCGTGGGTTGGCGCCCGGTTTGGTCTATTTTTTGAGGTGTGAGGGCCGGTTCTGCGCGCCGGCCACTGCCGTTCTTCAAGCGCCCGCTTGTCGGGCCTCCAGCAGCGCTTCCCAGTCCGCCAGGGTGGGGGAGCGGCTCAGTTCTTCCGTGCGCACGGGGATGCCGCGGGCGTTGAGTCCCGCGGCCAGCGTCATCAGGCGCAGGGAATCCAGGCCGTAATACATCAGGTTTTCCGTGGGGTTCAGTTCCCCGTCTTCCGCTATCAGTTGCCGTAGCCGGCTGTGCAGCCATTGGCGCGGGCTGGCGGCTTCCAATTGCCTTGGTTTTGCTGGCTTTTCATTCGTCATGAAGATTTCACCTTGATCATTGCATCACGCTAATGGTGTAAATTATAATCATTCGCATTTAGAGATGCCATATGGAGATGAAAGAAATGCAAGAAATCCATTTGTCAATTTTCAGGGGCGTGAAATGAGAGAGTTGACTTCAATGCAAGCGGCCTGCTGGATGGGCCGGGGCGATCATTCGGATCTGGGTGGCGTCTCTGCGCATTTGTATGCGGAGTTCGACGGCCAGGCCATTGATCTGCCGCGTTTGGTGGCCGCGCTGGGCAGGCTGGGCCGGGAGCACGGGATGCTGCGCGCCTGCGTAACGGCGGATGGCATGCAGGCGCTGGCGGCGGCGGACAAGGCGCCTCATTTGGAGGTGGAGGATTTCACCGCCTTGGAGGGCGAGGCGCTGGCGCAGCGCCTGGAAGCCAAGCGCCAGCAGTGGACACATCAGCGGCTTGACCTGGCAACGGGTCAAGCCGTTCGTTTTTCCATCAGCTTGTTTGGCGCGGGGGATAGCCGGCTGCATGTGGACGCGGACATGATCGCCGTGGACCCGTCCAGCTTCCGGGTGCTGATGGAGGATTTGGCGCTGTTTTACGAATCCCCGGACGCGGAGCTGCCGCCCACGCCGTCTTTCTTTGAGTGGTGCGACCGGGCGCGGGACGAGCCCTGGCTCAAGGCGGCCCGGGAGCGGGACCGCGATTGGTGGCGCGAGAAATTGCCCAATATCGCGCCGGCGCCGTCTTTGCCGCGCCGGGCGGCGCCGGCGGGCGCGGCGTCCAGCCATCGCCTGTGCGCCTGGCTGGCGCCGGAGCAGCGCCAGGCTTTGCGGCGCTTGGCCAAGGCGCAACGGCTGACGCTGTCCGGCCTGATGCTGGGCTTGTTCGCCCAGGCCTTGGGCGCGGCCACCGGGGACCGGCGCTTCCGGCTGAACGTGCCGGTGTTCTGGCGGCCGCCGCTGCTGGAGGGCGCGGAACGCATCATCGGGGAGTTTGCCAACCTGGTGTTGCTGGATGTGGATTTGGACGCGGCGCCAACTACGGGCGCGCTGTGCCGAAACCTGGCCGCGCAGTTGCTGGAGCGCGCCGGCCATTGCGCTTATCCGGGCGTCAACCTGATGCGGGATTTGTCCCGCCATCACCGTTCGCCGCAGATTGCGCCGGTGGTGTTCACCGCGGCGCTGGACATGCCGGGCGGGGAGCTGTTCTCGGAGCGGGTGCGGCGCTCCTTCGGCGCGATGAACTGGGTGATTTCGCAAGGGCCGCAGGTGGCGCTGGACGCGCAGATCGTCAGCGCGGACGGCGGGGTGTTGATCAATTGGGACATCCGTCTGGACGCCTTGCCGCAAGACTGGGTCACGCAGCTATTCAACGATTTTGTGGCGCTGGCCACGGCGGTGGCGGCGGACCCGGCCGCGCTGGAGCGCCCGCTGGCGCAGCCGGAGGCGGAAACGCCGTTGACGGTGTTGCAGCAGGCGTATTTGCTGGGACGCACCGCGCAGCTGCCGCTGGGCGGGGTGGCGATGCAGGAATTCCGAGAATACCACGGCACCATGGATCCGGCGTTGTTGCGCGCCCGGCTGGCCGAGATGGTGCGGCGTCATGATTGCCTGCGCACGGTGATAGACGTTGCGCGCTTGCGGCAGCGGGTCCGCGCGCAGCCGCGGGTGAATCTGCGGGAGGTGGATTTGCGCGCCTTGTCGCCAGCGGCGGCTCAGGAGCGGGTGGCGGCGGCGCGCGAGGATTACGCCCACGCGCTGTTTGATCTGGAGCACTCCCCGTGGGAGCTGACGCTGTTCCTGCTGCCGGATGGCTCCTTGACGGTGTTTGCGCGTTTTGACGCCTTGATCGTAGACGGCCGTTCCATCGCCGCGCTGATGCTGGAGCTGTTCCAGGGCGTGGTGGAGCCGAGCAGGCCGGCCGCCGCAGCGGCGGCCGAGGTGTCCGCGGAAGCGCGCAAGGCGGACGCGCTGTATTGGAAAAACAAGCTGGCCGATTGCGGCGGCGCGCCGAGGCTGCCCTGGCGCAAGCCCCTGGATCAATTGGGCGTGGCGCGCTATGAGCGGCAAAGCCTGACGGTGAGCGCGGAGCGTTTCGAGCGGCTGAGCAAGCTGGGCAACGGCCAACGCTTTTTCAAGAACACCACGGTGATGGCGCTGGTGTTGGAGGTGCTGTCGCACTGGCTGGACGAGGGTGGCTTGTGCGTGGCGGTGCCGGTGGCGCCGCTGCCGTCCGGCGGTTTCTCCAACCGTTCCAGCTTCATCGCGGTGGCGTGGCAGGCGGGGCTGGACAGCCTGGCGGAGCGCGGCCGCCGCTTGCAGGCGGACGTGATGGAGGGCTTGCAGCATCTGGCCTTCTCCGGTGTGGACCTGGCCCGGATGCTGTTTGAAAGCCATGGCCCCGGCCCGGCGCTGCCGGTGGTGGTGACCAATGGCTTGTCGTGGCCGGCGGCGGCGGAGGGCGCAATGCGCCAGATAGGCGGGCTGACCCAGACGCCGCAGGTGGCGATGGATCTGCGCTTTTCCGCGCGGGCGGACGGCGCGCTGGTGTTTGATATCGACTATGCGCGCGACGCATTGGAGCCGGCGCTGGTGGGCGCGGTGCTGAGCGCGCTGGAGCGGGCCATCGAGCAGGTGGTGGACAGCGGCGTGTTCGAGGCGCCGGCCGGGCGGGTGCTGGATTACGGCCATTACCGGCTGAACAGCGTGGAAGCCGAGGCGCGGCGCGAGGATTTCCTCGGCCGCATCGCCGCCCATATCTTTGACCCAGACAACGCCAGGGTGGCGCTGATCAGCGGCCAGCGGCGGATACGCTACGGCGAACTGGGCGAGGCGGTGTCCCGGGCGATGGCGGCGCTGAAGGCGCGCGGCGTGAGCGCGGGCCAGGTGGTGGCGGTATGCCTGCCGCGCAGCCCGGAGCACACCATCATCACCCTGGCGTGCGCCTTCAGCGGCGTGGTGTGGGTGCCGATAGACGCGGCGTCCCCGGAGGAGCGGCTGCGTTATCTGCTGGATAACTGCCGGCCAAACCTGGTGGTGGCGGCCCAGCCCTTGCCGACGGAGCATGCGCGGGCCACGCCGGAACAACTGCTGGCCGAGCCCGCGCCGCTCGCCGCGCGCGGCGGCTGGCAGGCGCTGTCCCTGAGCGAGACGCCGGCGTATTACCTGTACACCTCGGGCACCACCGGCAAGCCCAAGTGCGTGGTGTTGTGCAACCGGGCCACGGCCAATGTCATTGGCTCCACGCTGGAACACTGGCAGGTGAGCCAGCGCGATGTGTGCATGTCGGTGACGCCGCTGCATCACGATATGTCGGTGTTCGACGTGCTGGGCAGCCTGAGCGCCGGCGCCACGCTGGTGTTGCCGGAGGCGGGCGAGGAGAAGGACGCGGTGCGCTGGAACCAGCTGGTGGACGAGCACGGCGTCACGCTGTGGTGCACGGTGCCGGCCATGCTGGAGATGTTGCTGTCTTGCCGGCGGGAAGGCGGGCTGCAAAGCCTGCGGCTGGTGGCCCAGGGCGGGGATTACATCAAGCCGTCCATCATCGCGGACTTGCGCGCCGCCCTGCCGGCAGCGCGGCTGCTGTCCTTGGGCGGGCCGACGGAAACCACGATCTGGAGCATCTGGCACGACATCGCCGCCGAGGATTGCGCCAAGGTGCCCTATGGCCGGCCGCTGCCCGGCAACCGCTATTGGCTGCTGAACGAGCGCGGCGAGCATTGCCCGGCCGGCGTGGCCGGACGCATCCACACCGCCGGCGTCAATCTGGCGCTGGGCTATCTGGAAAACGGCGAGCTGACCCAGCACGACTTCGTCACGGTGCGGGACGAGGCCGGCCAGGAGGCGCGGGCCTTCCGCACGAGCGACTGCGGCCGCTACCGGCCGGACGGGGTGATGATGTTCGACAGCCGGGTGAACGGCTACGTCAAGGTGCGCGGCGTGCGGGTGTCGCTGCCGGACATCGAGATGGAGCTGATCAAGCATCCTTCGCTGGCCCATGTGCTGGTGGTGGATGTGGGCGACGAGCGGCAGGGGGAGCTGGGCATAGGCGCGCTTTACGTGGCCAAGCCCGGCGCGGAGGCGAGCGTGGCGGATCTGCGCGAACACGCGCGCCGCGTCCTGCCGCAATCCCATGTGCCCACGCGCTTCCTGAGGGTGGAGCAGCTGCCCTTGTCGCAAAACGGCAAGCCGGACCGCCGCGGCGCGCGCGCGCTGTTGCAGGCGCCGGCCCAGGTTCCGGCTCAGAACCCTGTGGCGCCGCCCGCGCCCGCGGCCGCCGTTGCCGAGGCTCCGGCCCCGGCGACACGGCACCGGCGCCCGGTGCTGGACATTTATCTGGGCGTGCTGGGGCGTTCCTATCAGGAGCTGGCCGACGAGTTGCTGGATTTCAGCAGCATGGGCTTGCTGCCCCAGCATCTGAAAGCCATTGCGGCGCGCATGCGGGAAACCTTCGCCGTGGAGCTGTCGCCCGGACAGCTGCTGCGTTGCCGCAATGTGGCGGATGTGGAGCGTTTGCTGGTGGCTGGTCAGCCTTAATCAAACTCATCCCGGGGCAGCTTCTCCGCCCTGGGGACAACCGATAGAACCTTGGGAGTTTTTCGTATATGGAAATGGCGAACGTAGATGTTGCCGGCGTTGGCATCGGGCCGTTCAATCTGGGCTTGGCGGCCTTGTTGTCGCGCCACTCGGACATCAAAGGAGTGTTTCTGGAGCGCAAACCGGCGTTCCGCTGGCATGAGGGTTTGCTGTTGCCGGGCACCACGCTGCAAGTGCCGTTCCTGGCCGACTTGGTCACGCTGGCGGACCCCACGCATCCACTCAGCTATCTGAACTATCTGCACCAGCACGACAGGCTTTACCAGTTCTACTACTACGACAACACCCTGGTGCCGCGCATCGAATACGACGATTACTGCCGCTGGGCCGCGCAACAGTTGCCGGCCTGCCTTTTTGGCGAGGAGGTGCGGGACGTGACTTACGACGCCGGCGCGGGGCGCTTTGTGGTGGATAGCGAATCGGCGTCCGGCGGGATGCGCCGCTATGCCGGCCGTGATCTGGTGGTGGGGGTGGGCACTTCGCCGTGGCTGCCGGCGTGGGCGCGCGCCAGCCGCCACCCGCGGGTCATCCATTCCGCCCAGTTCATCCCCAATCAACAGGCGCTGTCGCAATGCCGGCGCGTCACCGTGATCGGCTCCGGCCAGAGCGCGGCGGAGTGCGTGCTGGCGTTGTTCCGCGAGCTGAGCCCGGAACAGGTGG
The DNA here is from genome assembly GCF_015291765.1 of Chromobacterium sp. Rain0013. NCBI lineage: Bacteria > Pseudomonadati > Pseudomonadota > Betaproteobacteria > Neisseriales > Chromobacteriaceae > Chromobacterium > Chromobacterium sp. Rain0013. Next base: position 488,915 of record NZ_CP031514.1, on the reverse strand, counting down.
CGGCCGGAGCGTCCATTCAGTGGATCACACGCGCGCCGGGCTTCCACCCGATGGAGTTTTCCAAGCTGGGGCAGGAGTGCTTCACCCCGGCTTATATGCAGTACTTCCACAGCATCCCGCGGGAGAAGCGCCGCGAGGTGGTGGCCGGCCAGGGCCTGCTGTACAAGGGCATCAGCTTCTCCACCATCGGCGATATCTTCGACTTGCTCTACGAGCGCTCGATAGGCGGCCGTGATCCGGGCCTGAAGCTGTATTCCAATTGCGATGTGGAAGCGCTGGAGGAACTGGGCGCGGACGGCGCGCTGCGCATGACTTGCCATCACCGGCAACTGGGCCAGCGCTGCCAGCTGGAGACCGACGCCATCGTGGCCGCCACTGGCTACGCGCACGCTTGGCCGCAGTGGTTTGAGCGGCTGAAGGAGACGGTGCTGGAGGTGGACGCGCAGGGCGATTGCATCGTGGAGGAGGATTTCACCGCCCGCCGCCGCGATCAGGGGCCGGGCCGGGTCTTTGTGCAGAACGCGGAGATTTTCCAGCACGGGGTGGGTTCGCCGGACCTGGGCATAGGCCCGATCCGCAACGCGGCCATCATCAATCAGTTGCTGGGCCAGCCGCGTTATCGTCTGCCGCAGCGTTCGGCGTTCCAGCATTATGGGCTGCCGCGGGGGTAAGTTATTTCTGGCTAGCTGGTTTTGAATCCGCTGCGCGAAAGAAAGATCGAAAACGGGTTTTGAAGCCGAATGGAATTGACGCCCCCGCTCTCGTTTGAGGGCGGGGGCGTCAGGCTTTGCGCGCCTTATCACCGGCGCGCAGCGGACATGGAACAGGCCTTAGCCCAGCAGCTCTTCTAGCCTCCGCTCGCTGGCGTCGCCCGCGCTCAAGAGCGCGAACAAGCGGTGCAGCGTAGCGCAGATGGCCTCGAGCTGGGCGGCGGAGTAGCGCTCCGCGCGGTAGGTGATGACCAGGCGCAGCGAGCCGTCGTGCGCGTCTTCCATGATCTCGAACTGCAGGCCGAACATGGATTCGCTCTTGTCCGGGTCGATCTGGCAGTAGCGGATCTCGCCGCCGTCCGGGGCCGGCAGCGCGCCGTTGAGCGCGTTGTTGGCGTGAACCTGGATGTAGACGTCGAACAGCAGGCCGTCCGCCGGCGTCATGCCCAGCGCGTTTTGCACCAGCTCCAGCGGAATGTCGGCGTAGGCCATGGAGTCGTTGATGGTCAGAGTCACGTCCTTGAGCAGGCTGCCCAGCGACTGCCGGCGGTCGAAGCGCACCCGGTGCGCCACCATGGTGGTGAAGTAGCCGACGGTGTCGAAATACGCCGCGTCGGTGCGGCCGGAGGACGAGGTGCCGATCACGATTTCCGGCAGATCGCCCAGCTTATGCAGGGCCAGCGCGATGGCGGTGTAGACCACGCTGAACAGCGAGGAATCGTGACGTTTGGCGAAAGCGGTGATGGCTTCCAGCGCGCCCGGCTCGGGCCTGAACTCCAGCCATTTGGCTTTGAAGCCGGCGGGCTGGTTGGGCTCGGCGGCCGACGCGGCCGGGTCCGGCAGGCGCAGGCCCGGCGTGGCGCCGCGCAACATCGAGGTCCAGTAGTCCATGTGGCGCGGGTTGACGCCCTGGCTCTGTTGTTCCAGCGCGAAGGCGTGGAAGGAGGGCGCCGGGGCGGCCCATCGCGGCGCCTGCCCGGCGGCGCGGGCGCGATAGGCCAGCGCCAGCTCGTCCATCATCACATTCAGCGACCATTCGTCGATGGCCATGTGGTGCACCAGGAAGGACAAGGTCTGGCGGCCGGTGGCCGGGTGGCGCAGGAAGCGTATCCGCAGCGGCAGTTCGCGGCCCAGGTCGAAGCGGTGGGCGGCTTCGTCGGCCAGCGTCAGCCCTTCGCTCTCCGCGCTGCTCCAGAACCACTTGTACCCGCCGATTTCCGTCAGCGGCACGATGCGCTGGAGCGCGGCGCCGTCTTCTTCATGGAAGGTGGTGCGCAGGCTGGCATGGCGTTCCAGCAAGTCCGTGAAGGCCAGGCGGAACAGGTTTTCATCCACCGGGTCCAGGAGATCCAGCGCGAAAGGCAGGTTGAAGATGGTGCCGAAGTCGTAGGCGGCGTAGGCGCGCCACAGCGAGGCCTGCGCCAGCGCCAGCGGGGCTTGGCGGACTTCGCCGGACGGCGCGGCCTGGCGGCGTTGTTCGCTGACGGTGGCGCGGGCGGCCAGCGCGGCGGCGGTTGGGGCTTCAAAGAAGTCGTTGAAGCGGATCTGAATGCCGTGCTTGCTTTGCAGGGTGCCGATGATGCGGGTGGCCAGCAGGGAATGGCCGCCGAAATCGAAGAAGTTGTCGTCCGGCTTCATGCCGGGTTCGGCCAGCACGGCGCGCAGTTCGCCCAGGATGACGGCGGCGACCGCGTCCACGCCATCGGCTGCGGGCTGGCCGGCCGCCGGCGGGCGGTCAGCGGCTCCGCCGGCCTCTAGCGGCGTCAGGGTCAGCGGCCGGCGCGTGGGCTCCAGTTGCTGATAACCCTGGGTCAGCGCGTCCGCCAAGGCGTTGAACGGCTGGGCGGGGTCCAGGATGGGGTGCAGGCTCAAGGCCAGCACGGCGCTGTGCTCGGTATGGATGATCAGGGCCTGGAACGGCGGCTGCGTTGCCGCGTCCCAAGGCGCCGCGCGCAGCGCCTGCAGGCGGTCGGCCAGCTCGGCTTCCTTCATACGGGGGAAGGCGATGCAAGGGTGCCAGCCGTCCACATGGGATTTGCACAGATCGCCGTCGTCGCTGAACTCGTAACGGGCGTTCAGCTCCGGCCGGGCCTGGATCAGCTGTTGCAGCGCCAGGGTGAGCAGGGCGAGGTCCGTCTGTGGGTCCAGCCGCCAGGCGTCGACATGGCGGCTCAGGCGTTCCGGGTGCTGCTGCTGCAATAGCCAGCATTGTTCTTCGTGAAGGCTCAGGGACAGGCGCTGCGACGGGATGTCGGGGTGGGGGTGCGACAAGGGTAGTCTCCTTCTGGAATTCAACGGCCAATAATCGTTGCGGGCGGCGACTGGAGTTGCTTGGTGGTCGCCTGTTCTCTAGGGCGTCGTCGGGAGATGACGGCCCTGGGAATGGGTGCGGCTGGTTCTTGCGATGAGATGTTTACGGCATGGACGGCGACGGGATTCCGGCCGTTTCAGTCATGGCCCCATCGGGCTGAGGGGGCGCTTATACGTCATGCCCGGCGGCCGTAAACTGGCTTTTCGGCATAATTAATGCAAAAGACATTGTGTGTTTGCGTTGGGTATGACGTATTGACAATGTCGATGATAATAATAAAAATGATTATCATTTGCAAATTCAAGTGAAAAGGAGAGGGGCGTGGACAATGGCCCGATCACTTTTCAGTCGCAATTGCAGAGCTTGTACCTGGATCACCACGGCTGGCTGTGCGGTTTGCTGCAGCGCAAGTTGGGCAATCCAAACGATGCGACGGATCTGGCTCACGACATTTACCTGCACCTCATTCAGAAAGGGCGAATTCCGCCGGCGGATGAATCCCGTTGCCACTTGGCGCAGATCGCCAAAGGCAAGGTGATTGATTTGCTGCGCCGCCGCCGCTTGGAGGCCAGCTATCTGGAAAGCCAGGCCCAGCAGCCGGAGCCGCGCGCGCAGTCGGAAGAGGCGCGCGCGCTGGTGAAGGAGGAGATCAAGGGGGTGGACCTGGCGCTGATGGGCAAGTCGTTCAAGGTGCGCCAGGCGCTGCTGCTGTCCCGGCTCAACGGCATGAGCTACGGCGATATCGCCGCGGAGCTTCAGGTGTCGGTGTCTTCGGTGGAGAAGTACGTTGCGCTGGGCCTGCAAGCCTGCCGGCGCAGCGTGGAGGCCGGCCTGGGGCCGGACGCGTGCAAGCAACAACCATTAATCCGTGTTGTAGAGGAGTTGTCATGAGTGTTGAGGAAGAGGTTTTGGGAGAGGCCGCCGCCGGGCCTATCGCCCGCGTGTTGGCGCCGATACGCGGCCGGCTGATCGCCGCCGGCCTGCTGGCGGGGCTGGGCGCCATGCTGAGCCTGGCGCCGCTGGCCGGCGTCGCCCATATCGCGCAGCTGGCGCTGGGCCAGGGCGCGGCCGCGCTGGGCGGCGATGACTTGTGGCGGGTGGTGGGCCTGAGCCTGCTCTGCCTGTTTGCCGGCATGACGCTGATCCTGGCCGGCGATGTGGTGGCCCATCTGGCGGACAACCGCATCACCGGCCTGCTGCGCCTGGCCATTACCCGCCGGCTGGCCAAGGTGCCGCTGGGCTGGTTCACCAGCCGCGCCTCGGGCGAGGTCAAGCAGGCGATGCACGACGATATCGGCATCCTGCACAGCCTGACCGCCCATTTCTACACTACGCTGGGGCGCAGCGTGGGCGCGGTGCTGGCGTCCATCGTCTACATGTTTGCGATGGATTGGCGCATGGCCATCGCCTCGCTGCTGCCCTTCCCGCTGTTCTTCCTGTTTTTCGCGCGGGCGCACAAGGCCAGCGCGGCCAATATGGAGAGCTTTGGCGCGGGCATGGCGCGCATCAACAACGCGGTGGTGGAGTTCGTCAACGGCATTCCGGTGGTGAAGGCCTTTGGCGCGCAGCACAAGGCGCACGGCAGCTACCGCGCGGCGATAGACGCCTTCGCCAGCGCTTTCACGGATTTCACCCGGCCCTTGGTCAGCGCAATGGCCAACGCCAACGCCATCATCGCGCCGGTGTCGGTGCTGGGCGTGGTGCTGGCTTTTGGCGCGCTGATGGTGGGCCTGGGCTGGATCGCCCCGGTGGACGTCTTGCCCTTCGCCCTGGTGGCGCCGGGGCTGAGCTCGCCGCTCTTGATGCTGAGCTACATCACCCATGACCTTAACCACGCCACCGGTGCGGCCCAGCGCGTGCACGCGCTGCTGCAGACCCCGGTGCTGGAAACCGCCGCCGGCGCGGCGCGGCCGGCCGACGCCGAAATCCGCGTGGAAGGGCTGAGTTACGCTTATTCCGAGCAAGAGCCGGTGTTGTCCGGCATCGATTTCACGCTGGCTCCCGGCACGGTGACGGCCATCGTCGGCCCCTCCGGCGCCGGCAAGTCCACGCTGGCGCGGCTGCTGCTGCGCTTCTTCGACCCCAGCGCCGGGCGCATCACCCTGGGCGGCGTGGATTTGCGGCAGTTGGACAGCGCGGAGTTGTACCGGCGCATCGGCTTCGTCCTGCAGGACGTGCGCCTGATCCACGCCAGCGTGCGCGACAACATCGCGCTGGGCCGGCCCTCGGCCAGCCAGGCGGAGATCGAAGAGGCCGCGCGCACCGCCAATATCCACGAACGCATTCTCAGCCTGCCGCGCGGATATGACTCGGTGATTGGCGAGGACGTGCAGTTCTCCGGCGGCGAGGCCCAGCGGCTGAGCATTGCCCGCGCGGTGTTGCTGGACCCGCCGGTGCTGGTGCTGGACGAGGCGACGGCGGCGGCCGACGCGGAAAACGAGGTGAAGCTGCAGCAGGCGCTGTCCTCCTTCGCCCGCGGTCGCACCCTGGTGGTGATCGCCCACCGGCTGGATACGGTGATGCAGGCGGATCAGATCCTGGTGGTGGACAAGGGCCGGCTGATTGAGCGCGGCCGCCATCAAGAGCTGCTGGCGCAGGGCGGCTGCTACGCGCGGTTGTGGGCGCAGGGCCATTACGGCAAGACCGAGGAAGTAGAACAGGAAGGATGGGTGCCGCAATGTTGAAAACTTTTATTCGGCTGCTGGGGGACGATGCGGCCAAATTGCGCCGCTACGCGTGGCTGGCCTTGATTTACAGCCTGCTGTGCGGCGTGACCATTGTGCTGCTGGCGCCGGTGCTTAGCCATTTGCTGGCCGGCGAGGCGCGCGCGGCCGGCATGTGGCTGGCGGCGCAGGCGCTGGGCGTGGCGCTGTGCTGGGGCCTGCGGCGCAAGGTGGAAAAAGCCGGCATCGCCGTCGGCATCGCCGTGCTGCAAGGCGGGCGCCACCGGCTGGCCGAGCATGTGGGCAGCCTGCCGGTGGGTTGGTTCAGCGCCGGCAACACCGCCCGGCTCAACCACATCGCCACTCAGGGCATGATGGAAATGGCCCAGCTGCCGGCCCATGTGTTCACCCCGTTGTTTGTCGGCGTGGTGACGCCGGTGGTGGTGCTGGGCGCGTTGTTCGCCGTCAATCCGTTGATGGGCTGGGTGGGGCTGGCCAGCCTGCCTTGCCTGCTGCTGGTGTTTGGGCTGACCGCGCGGCTGAGCCAGCGCGCGGACCAGGCTTACCAGCAAAGTACGGCTCAGAGCAGCCAGCGCATGGTGGAGTTCGCGCAGGCCCAATCGGTGCTGCGCGCCTTTAACGGCGAAAGCGGCGGCACGCGTTTTCTGGAGCAGGCCATCGCCCAGCAGCAGCAATCCGGCCGGCATTTGATCCGGTTGTCGGCGCTGTCCTCGGTGCTCAATGTGTGGGCGGTGCAGGCCAGCTTCGCCGCGCTGTTGCTGGTGGCCGCCTTGTGGCTGGGCGACCACGCCGGCCTGGGCCTGACCCCGGCCACGGTGATTCCGGCGCTGGTGGCGCTGATGCTGATGAGCCGCTTCATCGACCCGCTGCTGGACGTGGCCGGCTACAGCGAGGTATTGCGCGGCGCGCGCGGCCAGTTGCAGGCGGTGGCCAAGCTGTTTGAGGTGGCGCCCATGGCGGAACCGGCCCGTTCCGGCGCGCCGGCGGACGCCTCGGTGGAACTGAACCGGGTGAGCTTCCGCTACGGGCCGGAGCAGGCGCCGGTGCTGAACGGGCTCAACCTGCGCATAGCGCCGGGCAGCATGACCGCGCTGGTGGGCGCGTCCGGCTCCGGCAAAACCACTTTGCTGCGCTTGATCGCCCGTTTCTTCGATGTGGACCAGGGCGAAGTGAAAGTGGGCGGCGTGGATGTCCGCGATCTGTCCAGCGAACGGCTGGCCGGCCAGATCAGCCAGATCTTCCAGGACGCCTATCTGTTCCAGGGCAGCATTGGCGATAACATCCGCATCGGCAAGCCGGACGCCAGCGACGCCGAAGTGTTGGCGGCGGCCCGGCTGGCCGGGGTGGAGGAAATCATCGAGCGGCTCCCGCAGGGCCTGGAAACCCCGGTGGGCGAGGGCGGCGCGCGCTTGTCCGGCGGCGAGCGCCAGCGCATCTCCATTGCGCGCGCGCTGATCAAGGACGCGCCCATCCTGCTGGTGGATGAAGCCACGGCGGCGCTGGACACCGAAAACCAGGCCGCCATCGCCCAGGCGCTGGCGCGGCTGCGCGGCAAACGCACCCTGATCGTCATCGCCCACCAGCTGTCCACGGTGGAGATGGCGGACCAGATCGTGGTGTTGGAGGACGGCAAGGTGCGCGAGCAAGGCAGCCATGCCGAGCTGAGCGCGCGCTCCGGTCTCTACGCTCACTTCCTGGAGCAGCGCAGAAGCGCCAAGGGCTGGCGCATCACCGCGGCGCCCGTCGCAGAGGCCGTGTCTTGAAACGACTTGCCTTGCCGCTGCTGCTCTTGGCTTGCAGCGGCCTGTCTTTGATGGTGGGGGCCAAGCAGATGGCCTGGACCGGGCCGCTGGCCCTGTCCGACGACAGTTGGCTGACCCTCACCGCCAGCCGGTTGCCGCGCTTGGCGGCGCTGCTGCTGGTGGGGGTGGGGCTGTCGGTGTGCGGGGTGATTTTGCAGCAGATCGTGCGCAACCGTTTTGTGGAGCCGGCCACCTCAGGCGGGCTGGACGCGGCCAAGCTGGGCATTCTGGTGGGGCTGAGCCTGGTCCCGGAGGCCGGCAACCTGGGACGGATGCTGTTTGCGCTGGCTTTCTGCTTTGCGTCCAGCCTGGTCTTCATCGCCATCATCCGCCGCATCCAGTTCAAGAACATCGTGCTGGTGCCGGTGATAGGGCTGATGTACGGCAGCGTGCTCAGCGCCGTGGCCGAGTTCTACGCCTACCGCCACAACATCCTGCAAAGCATGCAGGGCTGGCTGCTGGGCGATTTTTCCAAGATCGTCGAAGGCAATTACGAGATCGTCTACCTGATCCTGCCCATCGTCGCGCTGGCTTATTGCTACGCTCACCGCTTCACCGTGCTGGGCATGGGCGAGGAGATGGCCGCCAGCCTGGGCCTGAGCTACGCGGCCACTGCGGCGCTAGGCCTGGTGCTGGTGGCGGTGACGGTGGCCGCCACCGTTATCACCGTGGGCGCGATTCCCTTTGTCGGCCTGGTCATTCCCAATCTGGTGGCGCTGCGTTGGGGCGAGAACCTGCAGCGCACGCTGCCCATCGTCGCCGCCTGCGGCGCCTTGTTGATGTTGGTTTGCGACATCATGGGCCGCCTGCTGATCTACCCGTTTGAAGTGCCCATCGGCCTGACTGCGGGCAGCGTGGGCGGCGTCCTGTTCCTGATGATGATTCTATGGAAGCACAAATGAGGGACGCCCTGATCCGCCGTGGCGTCTGGGCGCTGGCGGCGGCGCTGGCGCTCGTGTTCCTGCTGCTGGGCTCCGGCCTGGATTTCGATTACGTGATTCCCAACCGGCTGATCCGCCTGGCGGCGATGGTGGTGGCCGGGGTCTGCATCGCCGTGTCCGCGCTCACCTTTCAGACGCTGACCGGCAACCGCATCCTCACCCCGGCCATCATGGGCTACGAGGCGATCTACCTGCTGCTGCAGTCCCTGCTGGTGATGGCGCTGGGCGCGCACAGCCTGGCGCTGCTGGGCCGCCACGGCAACGCGCTGCTGTCCATCGCGGTGATGCTGGCTTATTCCTGGGCCATACACCGCGCGCTGTTCCGCAAGGAGCGCAATGATCTCTATCTGCTGCTGCTGACCGGCCTGGTGCTAACCATGGTGCTGGGCACTTTTACCCAGTTCATCCAGCTCAAGACCAGCCCGGGCGAGTTCGCCATTCTGCAGGGCTTCAGCTACGCCTCCTTCAACCGGGTTCAGCCAGGGGCGTTGCTGTTCGCCGCGCTGCTGACCGCGGCCGCGGCCTGGCTGGTGAGCCGGCGGCTGGCGGTGCTGGACGTGCTGCTGCTGGGGCGCGAGCAGGCGATCTCCCTGGGCGTGGATTACCCCGGCAATGTGCGCATGCAGCTGGCGCTGATTGCGGTGCTGGCGGCGGTGTCCACCAGCCTGGTGGGGCCCACCGCCTTCATGGGCGTCTTCGTGGCCAACATCACTTACGCGCTGGCGCGGACTTTCCGGCACCGGGTCACGCTGCCCATGGCCTGCGCCATCGCCATCGCCATTTTTATTGCTGCCCAACTGCTGGTGGAGCAGCTGTTCAATTACAAAACCACCGTCAGCATCCTGGTCAACCTGGTGTGCGGCGCCTATTTCCTGGCGCTGATGGTGCGTAGCAGAGGACATGCATGATCACGCTTGAGCGCGTCTACAAGGCCTATGGCGACAAACAGGTGCTGCGCGACGTCAATCTCAGTTTTCCCTCCCGGCAAGTCACCTCGCTGATCGGCCCCAACGGGGCCGGCAAGAGCACGCTGCTAATGTCCATCGCCCGGCTGTTGAAGCCCAGCGCCGGACGCATCCTGATGGACGGGGAGGAGATAGAGCGGATCCCGCTGCGCAGTTACGCCAAGCGCGTGGCCACGCTGCGTCAGCACCCCAATATCGGCCTGCGCCTGACGGTGGAGGAGCTGGTGGGCTTCGGCCGCTTTCCCTACAGCCAGGGCCTGCTGAGCCGGGATGACCGCCGCGCGGTGGACGAGGCGCTGGCCTTCCTGGAGCTGGAACCGCTGCGCGTCCGTTATCTGGACGAGCTTAGCGGCGGCCAGCGGCAGATGGCTTTTTTGGCGATGTGCATCGCCCAGCAGTCCGATTATCTGCTGCTGGACGAGCCGCTCAACAATCTGGACATGAAGCACGCGGTGCACATCATGCAGGCCATACGCCGGCTGAGCGAGGAACAAGGCCGCACCGTGATCCTGGTGGTGCACGACATTAACTTCGCGGCCAATTACTCGGACCACATCGTCGCCATGAAGGCGGGCGCAGTGCACGGCTGCGGCCCGGTGGCGGAGGTGGTCACCCAGGCGCGGCTGCGCGACCTCTACGGCCTGGCCGTGGACATCCTGCCCAGCGAGCGCGGCTTCGTCTGTAATTACTTCAACCCTACCCCCACTGGAGAACCCGTATGAGCAACGATAAGAAGCCGCGTGCGCGCGCGGCCCTGCTGGCGCTGGCCGTGGCCGGCGGCCTGCTGGGCTGCGACGCCCGTCAGGCGGCATCCGAAACCGCCGCCGCGCCGACGGCCCAGGCCGCTTACGCCCCGGTCACCGTCAAGCACGAACTGGGCACCACGCAGATCAACAAGCGGCCGGAGCGGGTGGTGGCCTTCGACATGAGCGAGCTGGACGCGCTGGATCAGCTGGGCGCGCCGGTGGCGGGCATCTCCAAAGATTACGTGGCAGGCTTCCTAAAGAAGTATGAGCAGGACCCCAAGGTGATGGACGTGGGCACCACCATCCAGCCCAATCTGGAGCGGCTGCACGCCCTCAAGCCGGACCTGATCCTGATCTCCCCGCTGCAGGCGCAAAGCTACCCGGAGCTGAGCCGCATCGCGCCGACGCTGCATTACGACATCGACCTCAACAACCGCCCCGGCCATACCCTGGACACGGCCAAGGAGCATTTGCTGACCCTGGGCCGGATTTTGGGCAAGGAGGCGCTGGCGCGCGAGAAAGCCGGCGAGATCGACGCCAAGATCAAGCAGGTGCGCGAGGTGACCGCCGGCCGTCCGGAAAAGGCCTTGATCGTGCTGCACAACAACGGGGCCTTTACCTCCTACGGCGTGCGTTCGCGCTACGGTTACATCTTCGACACCCTGGGGGTGAAGCCGGCCAGCAACGAAACCAGCAGCGGCCTGCACGGCCAGCCCATCTCCAATGAATTCATCCAGCAGGCGGACCCGGACATCCTTTACGTGATAGACCGCACCGCGGTAATGGAGCGGCGTCCGGCCTTGAATCTGAAAACCCTGGACAACCCGCTGCTGCGGCAAACCAAGGCCTGGCGCAAGGGCAAGGTGATCTTTGCCGACGCCGAAACCTGGTATCTGTGCACGGCCAGCCTGAGCTGCCTGAACCGGATTGGGGATGAGGTGATCAAGGGCTACCGTAGTTAAGACCCGCTAACAAAACCCCTGATCCTGCGTTGCGCCTCCTTGTCGTACGACTTGTACTGTAGCTTCGCAGAAACTTCGTTTTCTGCGTCGGCGCGCCTTGGCTCAGGTACGCTGCGCGGTTTTGTTAGCGGCTCTAAACCGGACGCGGCGCGGATGTCTTGACGATGTGCTATCAAAAATGATTTTCATTTCTATTTGAGGGTTTCTCACTTTGCTTCGGAATACATAGTGAAGTGAAACAATCTCCTCACGTAGAAAGGAACTTGGATGTTGAGTCAGAAACGGTCGGCCTCCCCCATATCAACTACACGCCGACTCGCGCCGCAATCCGCCTTCCCGCTGAATAAACTTCTCTCCGCCACCCGCCTGGCCCTGTTGGTGGGCTTTGGCGGCATGGCCGTGGTGCCGGCGGCGCTGGCGCAAGGCACGGACGCCGCGCCGGCCAAGGCCCAGGCCGGCAACGGCGCGCCGGAACGGCTGGAGCCAGTGGTGGTGCAAGGCCGCCGCGTCTACGCCGGCGGCCAGTTGGCCACCGATAGCCGAGTGGGCGTACTGGGCAATCTGGACGTGATGGACACGCCGTTCAGCACCATCAGCTACACCGAGGACTATGTCGAAAACCAGCAAGCGCGGGATATTGGCACATTGATCGGCGCCGCAGACGCCTCGGTCTATGTGGCTAGCAAACGATCCGTCAAAGAAACATTCAATATCCGCGGCTTTCCCACCTCCGCCAACGATATGACCTTCAACGGCTTGATCGGCATGGCGCCGAACCAACGCAGCTCCACTGAAATGGCGGCGCGGGTGGAAGTGCTCAAGGGGCCGTCCACCCTGCTCAACGGCATGCCGCCGGAAGGCAGCCTGGGCGGCAGCGTCAACATTGTGCCCAAGCGCGCGGGCAACACGCCGCTGACCTCCATCACCGCGACTTATGAATCCGACAATATGCCCGGCGTGCACGTGGATGTGGGCCGGCGCTTTGGCGACAAGCAGCAATGGGGCGTGCGCTTCAACGGCGTTTACCGCAACGGCGACACCGCGGTGGACAAGCAGAAGCAGGACATGGGCCTGGCCTCGCTGGGCCTGGACTGGCGCGGAGAGCGCGCCCGCGTTTCGCTGGACCTTTACAAGCAGCGGGAGAGGCTGGACGGCATCAACTACTTCGGCATCTTCTCCATCGCCCCCGGCGTGACCCAAGTGCCTACGCCCAAAACCGGCGATTATCAGCTGGCGCCGGATTGGGCCGCCAGCATTAACAACACCCAGATGGCCATGCTGCGTGGCGAATACGAACTGAGCGATGCGCTCACCCTGTTTGGCGCATGGGGACAGCGGGACGTGGATTTCGACGCCCAGATCACCAGAAATCAATTGCTGAACAATGCCGGGGACATCAACGTGAACGCCTTTCGCTTAATCAGCGATGGGACGCAGAAATCCGGCGAGGCCGGCGTGCGTGGTCATTTCGACACCGGCAAGATTCAACATAAATGGTCGCTGGTGGCCACGCGCTACACCTCGCAGTGGAACTACCAGGATGGCAGAGGGCCTTCCTTCACTACTAATTACTATGCGCCGTCCTTCGGACCCAAGCCGACGTTCCGGTATATGGGCAGGAGCGTTGAGGACAAGCTGGGCAGCATCGCCCTGGCGGACACCCTCTCCTTCATGGACGGCAAGGTGCAATGGACGGTGGGCACGCGGCGTCAGAATGTGCAGAGCAGCAACTACGACGCGGCCGGCGCGCAAACCTCCAACTATGACCAAAGCCGCTGGTCCCCGGCCACCGCCTTGCTGGTCAAGCTCTCGGACCGGCTCTCGGTTTACGGCAACTACATTCAGGGCCTGAACAAAGGCGAAACCGCGCCTACTGCGGCCAAGAACGCCGGCGAAAGCCTGCAGCCGTATCAGACCGAGCAGTACGAGCTGGGCGCCAAGCTGGATTGGGGCGGCATTACCCATAGCCTGAGCCTGTTCCAGATCGCCCGGCCCAGCGCTTACACCAGCCCGGACAGCAATGTCTTCGGCGTGTACGGCGAGCAGCGCAACCGAGGTTTGGAGTGGAGCTTCTGGGGCGAGGCCAGCCGCGGCCTGCGCCTGATGGGCGGTGCGTCTTACACCAAGGCCGAGCTGACCAAGGCGCTGGACCCGACGCAAGTGGGCAAGCAGGCCACGGGCGTGCCCAAGGTGATGGCCAAGTTGGGCGTGGAATACGATATCGCCGCTCTACCGGGCCTGACCGCCACCGGCAACGCCCAGTACGTGGGCGAGCGCTTTGTCCGCGACAACAACCAACTGTCCTTGCCTTCCTACACCCTGTTTGACCTGGGCGCGCGCTACACCACCAAAGTGGCGGCCAAGGAAATCACCCTGCGCGCGACGGTGCAGAACGTCGCCAACCGAGCTTACTGGGCGGGGTCATGGAACGGCGGCGACGGCAGCGGCTTGTCCGGCGGCCTGGGCGCGCCGCGGACCTTGCTGCTGTCCGGCACTTTGTCGTTCTGAGGCCCTGCTTGCGATCCGCTGCGCGTCGCGGGATTTCGCTTGCGCGGTGGTTTCCGCCTTGGGCCGTCTTGGCTCGCGAGAGCGTGAGCCGGCGCTAAGCGCGCAGGGAAGCGAGTCAACGCCGCGGCTTCGGCCGCGGCGTTGTCGCGTCTGATGCCGGCTTACCAGCGCGCTCGCTTGAACAGGCTGAGTCGGTTGATACGGAACAGACGCGCCGGGCGCTGCTTGCCGCCCAGGAATTCTTCGGTGGCTTCCAGTATGGCGGCCTCGTCCGCGTATTCGCCGGGCTTGGCGTCCGCCACCTTGATGCCCAGCCGCGAGCGGAAGGTGCCGCGGGACACGGTTTCGCCAAAGATCTGCTCGTAAGTGCGCTGAAGCTGGGTGAGGGTGAACAGCTCCGGCAGCAGCCAGCAGGGCAGGGTGGAGTAGCTGGCCTTGTTGCGTACCCGCTGCACCGCTTCCCGCACCTGCTCCGCGTGGTCGAAGGCCAGCTCCGGCAACTGGTCCACATCGTAAAAGTGGAACACGCCGTCGCCGGCGTCCCGCAGCTGCTGCAAGGGGATCAGCGCCACGTGGGCGATGGCCACCGACCAGCCGCGCGGATCGCGCCGCGGGCCGGCGAAGGTGCGCAGCTGTTCCAGGTAGCGGGGTTCCAGTCCGGTTTTGTCGCGCAACACGCGCATGGCGGTGGCTTCGCAGCTTTCGTCCTCGTCCACATGCACATAGCCGCCGGGCAGCGCCAGCTGGTGTTGGCAGGGGGCATGTTGGCGACGGTGCAGCGCCACTTGCAGGCCGGTGGCGCCCAGGGTGAGCAGGACGATGTCCACGCTGACGGCGGGCGCGGGGCGAGAGGTGCTCATATGCAGTCTCCGGTTTGGTTATTCGATATTTTCCGCCATATAGTTGCAAAACTCAACTAAGTAAATTTATACTGTGTGCACGTTAGTTGAAATTATCAACTAAGTAAGCCAACACAGCGCAGGAGTCGGCATCATGTTCAAGGTTTTCGCGGTTTCGCAGCAGGGCGTCAGCCAGCAGCTGGCTTTTCAAAGCACGGTCTTTCCCGGTGGGGAGGTTCAGGTGTCGGTGGAACTGGACGCGTCGGCGGAAGCCTTGCGGTTGCATGCCCACCTGCCCGACGCGCAAGCGGTGATGACCTTGTTGATGCTGAGCGACGCGTTGCGCCGCGCTTATCCGGGCCGGCCGCTGGCGCTGCATCTGCCTTATGTGCCGTATGCGCGTCAGGACCGGGTAGCCAATCCCGGCGAGGCGTTGAGCGCCAAAGTGTTTTGTCAGTTGATCAACGCCCAAGGCTACAGCAGGGTGGTGATCCAGGATCCGCACAGCGATGTGGTGACCGCTTTGCTGGATCGGGTGGAAGTGGAGGACCCGTTGCCGGCGCTACGTCGGGTGCTGGAGCGGGTAGGCCCGGCGGCGCTGGTGGCGCCGGATGCCGGCGCGCGCAAGCGGGTGCTGAAGCTTGCGCGGGAGTTGGGCTGCGAGGCGGTGTTGGCGGACAAGGTGCGGGATACCCAAAACGGCCGCATCAGCGGCACCCAGGTGACCGGCCCCTTGCCGGCGCTGCAGCTATTGGTGGTGGACGATATCTGCGACGGCGGCCGCACCTTCACCGAGCTGGCCAAGGCGCTGCGCGAACGCCAGCGGGAACAGGGGCTGGACGCGCCGCTGCACCTGTACGTGACCCACGGCATTTTCAGCCATGGCCTGGAACCGCTGCTGGCGCATTACCAGCAGGTGTTCAGCCGCAATAACTGGACGGCGGATATCCGCTGCCAGCTGGTTTGACTCACACATTAAATAGGGAATACATCATGAACGCCCCCATTCGCCCCCTGGCCCGTGAACTGAACCAACTGCAGCCGTTCAATCTGGCGGACTTCTATAAAACCGGGCATCCATCCATGTATCCGGCGGCCACCACCAAGCTGGTGGCCAATTTCACCCCGCGCTCGGCCAAGTACGCGCCGGTGCTGCCGGAGCTGTTCGACAACAAGGTGGTGTGGTTCGGCCTGCAGGGCTTCATTCAGCAATACCTGATCGACTTGTTCGACCAGGAGTTCTTCCGTCAGCCGCGGGATAAGGCGGTGCGCAAATACCAGCGCCGCATGGACACGGCGCTGGGTGCGGGCGCGGTGCCCGTCGGCCGATTGGAAGCGCTGCACGCGCTGGGCTATCTGCCGCTGGAGATTCGCTCCCTGCCGGAAGGCGCGCGGGTGGATATCAAGGTGCCGCCGGTGATCTTCAGCAATACGCATCCGGACTTCCCCTGGGTGGCCACCTATTTTGAAACCCTGTTCAGCTGCGAATCCTGGAAGCCGTCCACTGTGGCCTCCATCGCGTTTGAATTCCGCAAACTGCTGGATTACTTCGCCCGCCTCACCGGCAGCACCCCGGAGTTCGTCAATTGGCAGGGGCATGACTTCTCCATGCGCGGCATGAGCGGGGTGCACGACGCCATGCGCTGTGGCGCCGGCCATCTGTTGTCCTTCACCGGCACCGACACCATTCCGGCGCTGGACTATCTGGAGGACTTTTACGACGCGGACGCAGAACGGGAACTGGTGGGCGGCTCCATCCCGGCGTCGGAACACAGCGTGATGGCGCTGCGCATCCTGTTGACGCTGCAGCGGCTACGCCGCGACCCGGCCCACGCTGGGCTGGAGGAGGGAGCGCTGCGCCGGCTGGCGGAACGGGAAGTGGTGCGCGAGTTCGTTAGCCAGGATTATCCGCAGGGCATGGTGTCCATTGTCAGCGACACCTTTGATTTCTGGAACGTGGTCACGGTGATCGCCCGTGAACTGAAGGACGACATCCTGGCGCGGCGGCCGGACGCGCTGGGCAACGCCAAGGTGGTGTTCCGCCCGGACTCCGGTGATCCGGTGAAAATCCTCACCGGCTACCGCGACGACGAGCTGGTCCGCGTTGACGGCCTGCCGGTGCGGGACGCGGACGGCGCGTACACAGCGCTGAGCGGCGGCCTGCGGGTGACGGAGGCGGAGCGCAAGGGCGCGGTGGAGTGCTTGTGGGAGATTTACGGCGGCACGGTCAGCGCCGCCGGCTACCGGCTGCTGGACAGCCACGTGGGTCTGATCTATGGCGACTCCATCACCCTGCCGCGTGCCCGTGCCATCCTGCGCCGGCTGGCGGCCAAGGGTTTCGCCTCCGGCAATGTGGTGTTCGGCATCGGCAGCTTTGTCTACGGCATGAACTCGCGGGACACCTTCGGCTACGCGCTGAAGGCGATTTACGCGGAGGTGGACGGCGAGGCGGTGGATATCTACAAGGACCCGGCAACGGACGACGGCACCAAAAAATCCGCCAAGGGCCTGCTGCGGGTGGAGCGTGAGGGCGATCATTACGTGCTGCATCAGCAACAGACGGCGGAGCAGGCGGAAGGCGGCGAGTTGCGGCCGGTGTTCAGGGATGGCCAGCTGCTGGCGCGGCAATCGCTGGCGGAGATCCGGCAGCGGCTGATGGCTTCTTGGCAATGCCCGGAACCGGGCAGCATTCATTGGAGCGTGGAGGACTGAAGCCGCCGCGTCGCGTTTCAAGGCCGGGCGGCATGCCCGGCCTTGTCGCGTCAACTGGCGGTTCAATCAAAGCTCAGCTCCACGGTGGCGGCGGCATTGACCTCGCCGGGCTGGATGGGGGCGCCGTTGACGGCGTAGCGCACCACCATGGGCAGCGCGTGCTGTTGCCTGGCCGCCAGGCTGGTGAACTCGGTGCCCAGTACATACGCGCCGGTTTCGCCCTGGCGTTGCAGCTCCAGCCCAATGCCCTGGGCGTTGTTTCGCCCGCCGGCAATGCTCAGCAGCGTGCCGGTGTTCCCTCGCGCGTTGGCGTCGCTCAATTTGGCGCGGATGCTGGTGCCGGGCGCGCAGTTCAGGTCGATCTGGAAGCGAGTGCCTCCGGCGCGGCCGGAGCCGGCGAAGTCGCGGGTGCTGACGTCGGGCAGGGGGACGGTTTGGCTGGCGTTGCGGAACGAGCAGCCGATCACCCTGATGGCGCGCTGTTCGAGTGTATAGGTATAGAGGAGTGCTCCGTGATCGCTGCCTTTTTGGTTCTTGTAGTTGACGGCATAGCTCTCTGGGTTTAGCCGATCGGATGTCACTGGGCCGGTTGTGACCAGTTCTAAGGTGTCGGTGATGGTGAAGGTGCCTTGCAAGGGTATGCCGCGAAGATTGGTGCGGCCATTGTTCAGACCTGTGGTGCTGAAGGTCTGAGATTTTCCAGTGTGGGTATTGCTGTTTATCCAGCGAATGCCAATACCGGGCGTTTGGGTCTTTCTGATACCTGAATCTCCGCCATTGTCGAGGTTGTTATAGGACAAAAAGGCGTACCAGCTGAGTTGGCCACCTGCGTTTTTTTTGTCGCAATTGACCTTGGTTTTCAGCACCTGCTTGGCGATCAGGTGTTGGTCGGGTGCCATGTATGGAATCACCAAGGGATCGGGAAGCGCTGGAGTGATGGTTGATGAAACCACTTTGCAATCGGCATGGCTTGGGCGACTGCAGCTTCCCAGCGTCAATAGCAAGACGAGGCAGGTCAGCAGCGGGCGGCGGGTAGGCGGAGTGTGCATCTGGGTATCCTTTCTTTGATTAAGCGCGGCGCGTAGAACCTATTTACGATCTTGCGAGCTAGAGCGAGACAAGGCGAAAACAGCTGAGAAAGCGGAATGTACGCGTGGTACATGAGCATTTCGAGGCAGTTTCCAACGCCGTATCGCCGACGCGCAGCAGATCGTAAACAGCTTCTTAGAGGCAGGGCAGCTCCAGCCGCTGGTAATGTCGCCCAGGCTTGGCGGGCGGCAGCTTATAGCGAGCGGTGCAGCCGCCGTCGCTCCATTTCACGGCCAGTAGGCCTTGCGGCTGCTGGAGCAAGAGCAGCGTCCGGCCTTGCGGGTCCGCGATGCCTAACGGCTGGCCGGTGACATCTTCTACGCTGGCGCCAAACGGCACCGCGCTGCCGTCGCGGCGACGCAGACTGAATTGAACGCGGCGTCCGCTGCGCGCCTTGAACACGGCCTTCACCACCGCGCCGCGGCGCGGCACCACTTGCTTGACGCTGTCTTCCAGTTCCAGCGCGGCGCCCAGCTTGCGGCTGTCCAGGCTCAGGCTGTTGGCGCGGTATGGCTGGGCGTCCGCGCGTACGGTGTAGCCGTTGCCGCCCAGGCCGGCGGCGCCGTCCACTTGCAGCAGGGCGAAGGTGTCGCCGACGGCGCGGCTGAGGTTGACGCCGCCGGCGTGGACGACAACGGCGCCGCTGGCGCCCAGGCTGGCGGATTGATGGTTGCGCGCTGTGCTGTAAGCGGCGCTCAGCTGCGCGACATCGCCCTGATGGACGCCGCTGGCGCTCAGGCTGGCGCCGCTCTGGCTGTCGCGGCTCACGGAGACGGTGTAGCTGTCGGCCTCGCCCAACTGGCCGCTGAGGCTGGTGTGCAGCGCGTTGCGGCCAAGCTGGGCGCTGAGCTGCGGGGCGCGTCTCCCAGTGTCCAGCGGCAGGCTGAAGCCCAGCATGATCTGCTTGTCGCCTTGGCCGCGGCCGTCGCGGCTTCGGCTGAGGCTGAGGTGGTAGTGGAACTGTTTCCAGCGATGGCTGTAAGCCAGGTTGAGGCTGTGGCTGGCGCCGGGCCGGCCCCAATAGTTCTGGCGGCCGAGGCTGAGATAAAGGCTGCCGCGGCGGCCCTCCCGGCCCAGGGTTTGTTGGGCGCTGAGGTCTATCCGCGCGCGCGCGCGGTGTTGGTTGGAGCGCTGGGCCAGGTCCGCCGCGTGGTCATTGAAGCTGCGGTAGCCGGTGGTGGAGTAGCGGTAAGCCGCCAGGGTGAACTGGGTCTGGGTGCTGGGCAGGGCCTTGTGGTACAGCAGGCGCAGGCTTTGTCCCTGGCTGCGCGGGCCTTGGGCGCGGCTGAGGGATTGGCTCAGGTCCAGCGACAGAGCGCCCAGCGGCGTGTTGGCGCCCAAGCCCAGGTTGACTGCCTGGAAGCGCGGCGAAAGCTGGAAGCCGGCGGCCACCGTGCTGTCGTCGCTGAGGCCGTAAACCAGCGCGCCGGCGGCCAGCCCGGGGCGGGCCGCTTCGCCGCCCTGGTACTGGCCCAGCGCGGCGTGGTATTTCCAGCGGCCTCGGGCCTGCATCAGCGGCAGGCTGGAGAAGCTTTGATGGCTGACGCGGCGGCTGCCGTCGGCTTCGGTCACTGTGATTTCCAGTTCGCCGTTGGAGCCGGAAGGGGTGATGTCGGTGAATTCGAACGGGCCGGGAGGCACGTCGGCGCGGTGTAGCACATAGCCGTTCTGACGCACTTCCACCGTGGCCTGGCTCTGTGCTTGGCCGCGGACCACCGGTCGGTAGCCGCGCTCGCTGTCCGGCAGCATGGCGTCGTCCTGGCTCAGTTGCGCGCCGCGAATGCGCACGCTGTCGAACAAAACGGCGTCGGTGTATTGCTCGCCCAGCGTCAGTTGGCTGCGCAGGGCGGTGATGTCGCGTTGCAGCAGGGTGCGGTTGCTGCGTATCTCTGCGGCTTGGCCCGTATTCCAACTGAGGGTGGCGTCGTTGCGCAGGCGCCAGCCGCCCAGGTTGAGTCCGTTTTGCAGGCCGAGATAAAACTGACGGCTGGCGCGGCCGTCCTGGCCACGGCTGTATTGGCTGCTCAATTGATAATTGGCGTAAGCGGCGTTGACGCCGGCGTCCCATAGAGCCGGGTCGACATAGCCGTCGGCGCGGCGCAGTAGATGGGCCTGAGGCACGCTCAGCTCAAGCTGCAGCCGGGTGGAGTCGTAGCGTACTTGCGCGTGCTCCAGGCGTCGGGGCAGATCGACGCAGGCCTCGTCGCCGGCACGGGACGCGGGCAGTTTGACGCCCAGCTTGCGCAGCAGCGCGGCGTCTAGGCAGGGGCGGACTTTGCCGTCCGGCTGCTGGCGGAACAGGATGTCGCGGCGGTCGGCCAGTTGATGGTTGAGCAGGATGTCCACGCGATAGTTGCCGGGCAGGATGTCGTTGCCAGCGTTCAGCACCGCTTTGAGATCCGCCGCTTGTCCGTCCAGCTTCAGAAAACGGGTGTTGAAGGCCGGCGCGTCCGCCGCCAGCGCTTGCGCGCAGGCGAGCAGCCAGCAGGCGCAGGCCAGCGAAGGCGCGGCGTTGCGGCGGGCATGGGGCATCAGCGGCTTGCTTCTCATTGTCTCACGGTACAACGGTCGGCTCAGGGCTCCAGCCGGCGCGGCTGAGCGGGCGCTACGTCTTGTAGCTGGGCTTCAAAAGCCTGGCTGGCGCCAAAATCGTTGATGATCTGGTAGCGCAAGCGCGCATCGTTTGTGGTGTCGGCGGGCAGCGGCCATTGTCCGCCGGAGCCGGGTGCCAGCATTTGGGCGCGGCTGATTTCCTTGGATTTTCCGCCGGAGAGCAGGGTCAGGCCGGTCACGGTCACGTGGTAGCGGCTGGGGTTGTCCGCTTGCAGCCAGCTGTTGCCGCGCTCGCGCCGCAGCCGCCAACGCAGGCGTTCCGGCGCTTGCAGCGCGTCGCCGTCCAGGCCCGGCGGACGGTAGAACACCTTGACGCGCTGGCGCACAGCCAATTGCAGCACATTGCCTTTCCCGGCGGCCTGAGGGATTTCCTGCACATTGAGCCAGAAGGCGGTTTCCTGTTGATGGGACGCGCCGGCGCCGGCGTAGAGGATGCGCAGCAATTGCTCCTGTCCGGCCGGCAGCCGCGTCAGCGGCGGAGTGATGGCGAAGGGTAGTTCGGCCTTGTCGCCGTCCAGTGCTTCCAGCCAGGATTGCACCAGAATGTCCGCGCCGTGATTGCGCACTGTGACGGAGGCTTCCGGATGCGCGCCGTCGAAAATGACGCGGGTGCCGTTGAGACTGATGCCGGCGCTGGCCTGGGACATGGCCAGCCAGGCTGCCAAGCCGGCGGCGTGCAGCAGGGTTTTCATGATGGGGGCCCTGAAAATAGACAACGGCGGGAAGCCCGCCGCTGTGGGTGGAAGAAACTAGGGCTTAGTCGTAGCTCAGTTCGAAGGGGAGGTCGGCTTGTACTTCGCCGGCGGTCAAGCTGGAACGCAAAGTGTTGGTGGTGACATAGACGGCGTCAAGATCAATGGTTTCCGAGCCATTGAGGGCTGCTCCGGTTCGAATGACGCCCGTGCTCAGGTCCTGCGGAGTGTTGCCTTTATAAATGGCGACGCCCACGCCTTTGGCCTTTCCGCCGCCTATGGCATTAGCCAGGGCGGTCGTTTTACCGTCAAACTTCGAGCCCGGGAGTGCCGTGAATTTGGCTTTTACATTGCTTGCACTGCTGCATTCTATTTTGATCTGAAAAGCCTTTTTCACCAGCGGTACTTGACCCAGATCGACGAGTTTGTCCATGGAGATGTCGGGCATGTTAACGGTGAGAACGGGCGCGATGTCCGTGCCGCTTCTGGTGGCGCCGGTGCCGCTAACTATTTTGCAGGTGGGAGAGGTTACGCGGCCGGTGAATTTGATGCTGCCCGTTTGGGTGACGGCGGCTTGAGACGTCAGCGGAAGCGCTGCGGCAAAGACGGCCGCCAGGGTGAGGAGGGCGTGCTTTTGTTTCATTGTGGTCTCCAGTGGTTGCGGCGCGCAGGTGCTTGGCCTGGGCCTTGGGTGGAGACGGCATGATAAAAACACATTCAATTCAGGTCTTTAGCGTGGTTTTGAACGCCTCTTACCTTTTCTTACCAAGCCATAACTTTCCTTGTTTTGACTTTTTAATGTCGGTAAACAAGGTTTAAGCCGCTTTAGTTGATTGATAAGAGTTTAAACCTGTCCTTTTGGCCAGTTTTGTGAAAATGGCAATTTTCTTGGATTGCCCGCTAAGTACCGGTTATCTAAAATGTTTTGGCTCAAATTTTGTCATCTCCACCCCCATTACGCCTCACGGCCCCCATCCGCAGACCAGGTCGAAGCCCGTCGCCATGGGGGCTTTGCATAAGGCTGGTTTGGGGGTGTTTTGATTTTGGATAGTTCGAAGGACCGCCCCATGGACCTCAGCACCCTGCTCGCCAGCTTCGCCTCCGCCTTCAACCAAGACCAACGCCTGCTCACCCTCAGCCTGGGCGACGGCAGCGTGGCGGCCGAGCAATTGCTGCCCCTGAGCCTGGCCGGCGAAGAAGGCGTGTCCCGGCCTTACGCCTACCAGCTCACCTGTCTGTCGCCGGACGGGGCCATCGAACTCAAGACCCTGCTCGGCCTGCCGGCCCGCATCGGCATTCTCGACGCCGCCGGCGCCGAGTCCTTGCGCTGCGGCGTGGTGTCCAAAGTGGAAAGCCTGGGCTCGGACGGCGGTTTCAGCCGCTATCAGCTGACCATTGAGCCGCCGTTCGCGCTGCTGCGTCATCGCGTCAGCTCGCGGGTGTTCCAGGACCTGTCGGTGCCGGACATCGTCAAACAGATCCTGGCCGAGCATCAGCAGGCCAACCCGGTGTTCGCCCGGGTGCAGACGCTGGAGTTCAAGACCGGCGCGGCGTCCCCGCGCAGCTACTGCCTGCAATACCGAGAATCCGATTACGACTTCATCGTGCGGCTGCTGCACGAAGAAGGTTATGCCTGGCGCTTCGATCACCTCGACGGTGACACTCCCCAGGTGCAACTGGTCGCCTTCGACGACCCCTACAGCCTGCCGCCGGCCAGCGTCGAGCGCGTGCGTTTCCACCGCAGCGACGCCACCGAGGCCGAGGACGGCCTGACCGAGTGGAACGCCCAACGCCAGATCGTCCCCGGCGCGGTGGCGCTGGCCAGCTTCGACTACCAGCCGGTGCAAACTCAGCACAGCGGCGACGACAGCCGCATCGACCAGGGCCAGAACGGCAAGGCGCTGCAGTCTTCCTTGCACGACTACGACCCGCAATCGCTGTACTACGCCGGCGACGCCGACCAGCTCAGCCACTACGCCCAACTGCGCCAACAAGCGCATGACCTCAAGGCCAAGCAATTCAGCGGCGGCGGCAGCGTGCGCGGCCTGGCCGCCGGCCAATGGTTTCGCCTGGACGACCACCCGGCCCACGACGGCGACAGCAGCGAACAGCGCGAATTCGTCGTTACCCGTCAAACCCTGAGCGCGCGCAACAACCTGCCGGCGGACCTCAAAGCCCTCCAAGACGGCAAAGACGCCCAACCCTTCCGCGCCGAATTCGACGCCCAGCGCCGCGGCGTGCCGCTGACCCCGGCCTACGCCCACACCGAACTGGCCAAGCCCAAATCCCGCGGCGTGCAGACCGCCACCGTGGTGGGGCCGCAAGGAGAGGAAGTCCACACCGACCAGCACGGCCGCATCAAGGTGCAATTCCACTGGCAACGGCCGGACGAACACCCGAGCATCGGCGCCAACCTGGACGACAAATCCTCCTGCTGGCTGCGCGTGGTCATGCCCAGCGCCGGCGCCGGCTGGGGCCACCAATTCATCCCGCGCATCGGCCAGGAAGTGCTGGTCGACTTCATCGAAGGCGATATCGACCGCCCGGTGATCACCGGCGTGCTCTACAACGGCAGCCACCCGCTGCCGGACTTCAGCGGCGCCGGCGCCTTGCCGGCCAACAAAACCCTGTCCGGCATCAAATCCAAGGAACACCAGGGCGGCCAGTACAACGAACTGCTGTTCGACGACACCCCCGGTGAAGTCAGAACCAAGCTATCGAGTGAACCGGGCAAAACCCAACTCAACCAAGGCTTCCTCACCCACCCGCGCAGCAACGGCAAGGCCGAGCCGCGCGGCGACGGCTTTGAACTCAGAACCGACCAGCACGGCGCCATCCGCGCCGGCCACGGCCTGCTGCTGAGCACCGAAGCGCAGAACAGCGCGTCCGGTAAACAACTGGCGCGCGAACAGGCGCAAAGCCAGCTGGACGCAGCACTCAGCCTAAGCCAAAGCCTGGGCGACACCGCCACCGGCCAGCAGGCTGACACCATGGAAACCGGGCCGGACAAGGTCAATCCGGACAATAGCAAGGCGGGAAAAGGGGATAAGGGGCATCTGCAGCACCAGGCTGCCGCCTTGAAAGCCTGGGAGGCGGGCAGCAACACCGACAAGGACGGCAAAACTGCCAAGGAGCAGACCGGCCGCCAGCCCTTGCTGGTTCTGTCCGCGCCGGCGGGCATCGCCAGCCTGAGCCAGCAAAGCCAGACCGTGGCGGCCGGTACCAACCTGGACCTGGTGGCGCAACGCGACACCAACCAGACCAGCGGCCGGCGCTGGCTCCATAACGTGGGCCAGCACATCAGCCTGTTCGTCACCGGCCTGCAAGACAAGATCGCGTTGAAGCTGATCGCCGCCAAGGGCAAGATGCAGGTGCTGGCGCAGAGCGACAGCATCGAGGTGACCGCGGACAAGGACGTGACGGTGACTTCCTGCAAGGAAAGAATCACGGTAGCGGCCAAGCAGGAAATCCTGCTCAACGTCAGCGGGGGCGCTTACATCCGCATCGCCGGCGGCAATATCGAACTGCATTGCCCCGGTAAGGTGTCGGTGAAGGGGGCCAGCCATCAGATGAGCGGGCCGGCGCAAATGACGGTCACGCATCCGGATTATCCGCAGAGCATTCCCAGGATGCCGTTGTCGCTGCGCCTGGATCAATCGCCGCAAGGCGGCAACAGCAGCTGGACCGGCATGCCCTATACCCTGCATGCCGACGGCGGCGAGGTGGAGCGCGGCATCATTGACGAAAGCGGCCACCTGGCGGTCAAACATGCGGTCACCACTCAAAAATACACGGTGGAGCTGGCCAACGGCGTCAAGTTTGATATCCCGGTGGCCAATGAGCTGAGCAAACCGGACAAGGGCGCGCTGGCCAACGCCGGCTTCCATAAAGTGGTGGCCGGCGCCGCGCCGCCGGATGGCCGCGTGGAGCCGGACGAGCATGCACGCGCGCGCTACCACCGTTTGCTGAATGGCGAGGCCGACGCTTCGCCCGCAGGAGAGTAATAAATGAGCGCGAACACGATAGTCTCCCCGATCTGCGTCAAAGAGCCGCTGCGGGCCAATTTGACCCTGCCCTGGTTTTTGCAGACCAGCGAATACGCGCCGCATGAGGGCAGCTTCCAGCCCCTGGTCAACGGCGAGGCGGCGTTTGCCGCGGTGCATTACGCCATCGCCAAGGCCAAGAAAAACGTCAGCATCATCTGCTGGGGCTTCCAGCCATCCATGTACTTTGTCCGCAAGGGGGCGGACACGGTGAAGTACGCGGACATCGCGGAAGCCGTGCCGGCGCAGATAGGCAAGCTGCTGGAGCATAAGGCCAAGCAGGGCGTGCAGGTGCGGGTGCTGTGTTTTGCCTCCAAGCCGGCCGGCCTGTACGTCAACAGCACCGGCGCCACGGTAGATGAGTCGCAAACGCCGGGGCGCTGGGGGGTGGGCATCAAGGACAAGCCGGGCTATGAAACCCCGGAGCAGTATAAATACGATTCGCAGTGGTATTCCTGGTATGACGAGGATCAGCCAGCGGCCGGCGCCACGGACAAGGAAGTGCGGGACCAGTTTCACAAGGATATTCCCAGCAAATACCTGCATTTCCGCAGCCGCGGCTTTGGTCCGTATACCCGTACCCATATCGCGACGCAGGATTACGACGACAAGGGCTTGAAGAAAAGAACCAAGACCGCCTTATCGATAGGTCCCAGCCATCACCAGAAAATGGTGCTGGTGGATTACGACGACGCGCAAGCCCATGTCGGCTTCGTCATGGGCCACAATATGTTGGACGAGTACTGGGACACCAATGCCCACAGCGCCAAGCCCAAAGCGCCCAATCTGGGCCGCAACGGTACGGTGGGGCCGCGCGAGGATTTCTCCAGCCTGATCACCGGCCCGGCGGTGGGCGATCTATTCCACAATTTCCGCCGTGCCTGGCGCGACGAAACCAAGGAAGACCTGCCGTTGCCCGGCTGCGGTTTCGGCAGTTATGCGCCGCGGGTGGATGGGCAGGCCAATAAGGCCGCCATGGTGCAACTGCTGCGCACCCAGCCGGAATACAAGAAACAGGACATCAAGAAGCTGTATCTGAAGGCGGTCAACAACGTCACCTCCTACATCTTCATCGAAAACCAGTACTTCCGCTGGCCGCCGCTGGCGGAAAAGATCAAGGACGCGGCCAAGGCGCAGAAGCAGGCCGGCCGCCCCTATCCGATCTACCTGTTCGTGATCACCAATACCAGCGACGCCGGCGTGGGCGCCGGCACGGTCAACACCTACCGGATGCTGGACAGCCTGGGGCGCGCCGACACGATTCCCGGCGTGGCGCGCCAGGAAAAGGCGGATGATGTGGAGGCCCGGCTGGGCCAGGCCAAGCAGGCGGAACGGGAGGCCAAAGTGGTGAGCGCCTTGAACGTCATGGCGCCGGCAAAGCTCAAAAGCAAGATCAAGGAAGCGGAGGCAGACGCCACGGCTTATCGCGAGCGGATGGAAAAGGAGTACGAGGCCGCCCAAAAGCCGGACGCTCCCATTAGCGCGGTGGAGCAGCCCGGGCTGAAAACCCATATTTGCTCCATCGTGGCGCCGGACTCCCCACCGGGGGCATGGGCTGAAACCTATATCCACGCCAAGCTGATGATCATCAACGACGCTTTTCTGACGCTGGGCTCGGCCAATATCAATACCCGCAGCATGCAGGTGGACAGTGAATTGAACATTGCTTTGGACCGGCCGGAAATCTCCAAGCCGCTGCGCCAGGAGTTGTGGGGGAGGCATACTAGCCATTGGGATCGTGCGAATCCAGATCGAATGGATCGTGAGATTGATGCCAAAAAGGCATATGAACAATGGCAGCTAATTCTTGACAGTAATAAAGTTGCTTCACAAAAGCAGTTGCCCCCTGTAGCACCTCTTCGTGAATTCCTGCGCACAGACCCAGCCCGGAGCAATAGTGATTAAGCCCGCATTTCTGACCCTGATTCTGACCCTGAGCCTGGCCGCCTGCGGCGGCGCCAAGGAGCGTTCCGTGCCCGATTTGAAAGAAGTCGAAGCCAAGCTGGCCTTCAACTGCGTATATGAGAAAGACCACCTGCCGGCCTTGAACCCGGAGGCGGAGCAGTTATACCGCTACGCCCGCTGGTTGCAGAAGAACCAGATCGAGAAGGAAGATCCGCTACGCTTCCCGGAGATGGAGCGTTATTACCGCATCGCCACGGCTCACGGCCATTACAAGGCCAATCTGGACTTGCGCGACATGATAGGGCGGGGCACGGCGCGCAGCGACGATCCGGTCAAGGAAACGCTGGACCTGACTCAGGAGCTGATAGACCGCGGCATTCCAGGCGGCTACTACGATATGGGGCGTTATCTGAAGGCCGGTTACGGCGTGAAACAGGACGAGGAACTGGCCAACCGCTACTACCGCAAGGCGGCGGACCTGGGCAGCCCGGAAGCGCAGTACTTGGTGGGAGATAAACTGACCAACTTGACGGTTGCACAGGCAGCTGCGTACTCCGTTGGTTTGAAAATGAAAAAGTGTGCAGGTGAACAAGGGCATGGAAAGGCCGCGAAAGAGTACGCTGCATCAATGATGGGTGAGAATAATCCCGAAGCGGTTAGGTTTTTCCAGCTAGCAATTAAGGCCGGAGATGCGACAGCTGCTGCTTTCCTTGTTAATGGTTTCACTACACCAGCTATCGATGCCAATGATAAGACAAGTCAGTACAAGTACTTGGCTTTATCAAAGGATGATGAGAGGGTTCGTCGTTACGAGTTAATTGGAGGAGTTCTCAGCGACTACTCTTACGCCCACCCCAAGGTGCTGGAACTGGACGAGATCGTGCCGTTGCCGCCGGCCCCGCTGCCGGCCTGGGACGGCAAGCTGAAATGGCTGGAAGCGTTCAAGGCCAATGTGGCGCCGGAAAAACCGTCGGAAGCCCTGATGAGTAAGCTAGCCGCGGCCAAGGGCCTGGATGCCAAGACCGGACGGCCGCTGAACGGCAAGCATGGTTAAAACGCTGTACGCCTTGTCGCTGTTGGGGGCTCTGGCCGCCTGCGGCGCCAAGGAGCGTTCCGTGCCTGATTTGAAAGAAGTCGAAGCCAAGCTGGCTTTCAACTGCGCGTATGAGAAAGACCATCTGCCGGCTCTGACCCCGGAGGCGGAGCAGTTATACCGCTACGCCCGCTGGTTGCAGAAGAACCAGATCGAGAAGGAAGACCCGTTGCGCTTCCCGGAGATGGAGCGTTATTACCGCATCGCCACGGCTCACGGCCATTACAAGGCCAATCTGGACCTGCGCGACATGATAGGGCGGGGCACGGCGCGCAGCGACGATCCGGTCAAGGAAACGCTGGACCTGACCCAGGAGCTGATAGACCGCGGCATTCCCGGCGGCTACTACGATATGGGGCGCTATCTGAAGGCCGGCTACGGCGTGAAGCAGGACGAGGAACTGGCCAACCGTTACTACCGCAAGGCGGCGGACCTGGGCAACCCGGACGCGCAGTATCTGGTGGGGGACAAGTTGACGGGGCTGACGATATCGCAGCCTGTACCGTTTGCTATTGGGACCCAAATGCTCAAGTGTGCTGGAGAGCAGGGGCATGGAAAGGCTGCAAAAGAGTATGCCTACCTAATAGCAGGAAAAAATAATGAAGAATCTGTCAAATTTTTCCAGCTTGCGACCAAATGGGGAGATGAGGCTGCTCCTTACAAGTTGCAAAAGGGTTTTGGTCCAATAGCAGATTCGAAACAAGAGAGGTTCGGTCTTGGTCTGAAGCAGGATGATGAGCGTAGCCGTCGCTACAAAATCATTAGCGATGTTCTAAGCGACTACTCCTACGCTCACCCCAAGGTGGCGGAACTGGACGAGATCGTGCCGCTGCCGCCGGCTCCACTGCCGGCTTGGGACGGCAAGCTCAAGTGGTTGGAGGCGTTCAAGGCCAATGTGCCGCCGGAAAAACCGTCGGAAGCCTTGATGAGCCAACTGGCCGCGGCCAAGGGTCTGGACCCTAAGACCGGGCGGCCGCTAGGTGGGCGACACGATTGACGCCGGTTTTGCAGCGGGTCGCAGCCCGTTCGCGCTGCACTGACACCCGTCACCCCCGCCGAACCCCTGCGCCCGGGAGGACTCAGACTCTATGTGCCGGCTGTCTGGCCGGCCGCATCCCTTCCCATCCCCCTCCTGGAGATTCTTCATGACGCCCATCCTGTTCAATACTTATCGCTCGGTCCAAGGCTTCAACAAACGCGTCCGTTTCCTGATCCTGCATTACACCGCGCTGGACTTCGCCGGTTCCATCAAGGCGCTGACCGGCTCCGGCCAGGTGAGCGCGCATTATCTGGCGCCGGACCCCAGCGATCCCAGCTATCAGCAGGCCGGCTTCAAGCAGATGAATCTGTTCAATCTGGTGGACGAGAACGACCGCGCCTGGCACGCCGGCGCCAGTTCCTGGGACGGCCGCAGCAATCTGAACGATTCGTCCATCGGCGTGGAAATCGTCAATCTGGCGCGGGAGGACAAGGGCGGCATGGTGTTTCCGCCTTTTCACCCGCAGCAGGTGGAGGCGGTGACGGAATTGGCGCGGAACATTCTGGCGCGCTATCCGGACATCAGCCCGGTGAACGTGCTGGGCCATTCCGACATCGCCGTGGGCCGCAAGAGCGATCCGGGGCCGATGTTCCCGTGGCTGGAGCTGCACCAGGCCGGGGTGGGCGCGTGGCCGGAGGCGGAGACGCAGTGCAAGTACGCCCGGCAGTTCCAGCAGCAGGGTTTGCCCAGCCGGGAGAAGATGCTGGAGGCGTTCAAGCATTACGGCTACGAGGTGGCGGCGGCGGGCGGCGACGCCGGCTTTACCACCCTGGTGCGCGCCTTCCAGATGCATTTCCGCGCCAGCGATTACCGCGGGGTGATGGATGTGGAAACCGCGGCCATCCTGTTTGCCTTGCTGGAGCGCTATTGGCCAAAGCGCCTGGCCTTGATCAAGCTTTGACGCGTCTTGTACTCCGCGGCTAACAAACCCCTGATGCTGCGTTGCGCCGACTTGTCGTACTCCAAGTACTGCTTGCGTCGGCGAGCCTTGCCTCAGCCGTGAAACTGACAATTTTAGCCGCTCTCAGTGCGAAACCCGGCCGGCAGGCCGGGTTTTTCATTTCCGCTCTCGCTGTACGGCTATTTTGCGGCGGCTGGGATGAAGGAGAACTCCTGGATCACGATTTCCACTTCCTTGCCGTCCTTCGGCGGCCGTCCCTGGAACAGCCACAGATTGATGTGTGGCGGCAGCGGCTGTTGCGGCACCAGGCGCTTGGGGTCTGTCGGGGCGAAGTTCCAGCGCGCCATTTCATACAGGTCGCCGTCCTGGTGGCCGTGCAGCGATTGGTAGAGCACCCGGCTGGCGTCCCAGTTGAAGCGATGGGTGCTGTAGTCGCCGTTGAGGTGCGGTTCAAAGGCGTAGGAGGTGGGCTTGGGGCCGGGCACGGCCGGGTAGACGGTATAGTTGCCCATCGGGTTTTGCCGGTTGCCCCAGCGGGCGAATTCGATGTCGATTTCATTGGTGGCGTCCGGGCCCACGTCCGGCGTCGGGTAGTTGAACAGGCCCAGCACGATGTTGTCGTCGAACAGGTCCGGCCGGCCTATCAGCTTGAACTGGTAGCGGCCAAAGCCCAGCCGTTGCGGCAGGTAGACTTCGGCGCTGCTCCACTTGCCGCCGCGTTGGGCGATCTTGAGGTGGAGCCGGCCTTGGGCGTCCACCCAGGCATTGTTTTCATCCCAGTCGTTGGGGCCGGGGCCGCTTTGGCTTTGGTTGCGGACTTCCCAGGCATAGCCGGAGAAATTCAGGGCCTTGGCCTGAGCCAGGCCGGAAACGGCCAGGACGGCGGCGATGAACAAATAGCGGACACGTAGCATGGTCTTCCTTTGGCGGTGGCCTGGGCGCAGCCAGGCGGTGGAGGGACTGTCTGCCTGGAATATAATGCCAAATGACTTTCTGTTGGGTGAACAAAGGAACAGGCGTCGGCGATGGCCGAATGCTCGCGTCTGAACCATTGGCCCGCCGGCGCGGTCAAGTTTTAGGTAGCGTCAAGCCAAGGCTCTGCGGGCGCTGGTCTGGCGGCGGTGGCTTTCATCATGCGAGGAGTGCGATTGTGTTGACCATGGGGTTTCTGAGCTGGTTGTTCGGGGATGAGAATCTGATGTCCTTGCTGGCGCAGAACTGGGTGCTGGGAGTGTGGATCGTGGCCGCCATCGTGTTTTGCGAAACCGGCCTGGTGGTCCTGCCCTTCCTGCCCGGCGACGGGCTCTTGTTCGCCACCGGCGCCTTGTTGGGCGCGCAGGGCGTGTCGCCGTGGTGGCCCATGGGGCTGATCACGCTGGCCGCCATCCTGGGGGATTTGCTGAATTACAGCATAGGCCGCTCCGCGCTGGGACAGACGCTGATCCGCCGCGGCTGGGTCAAGCCGCAGCATCTGGCCAAGACCCAAACCTTTTTCGACCGCTACGGCGCGCCCACCATCACCATCGGCCGTTTCGTGCCTGTCGTGCGCACAGTGGCGCCGTTCCTGGCCGGGTTGACCGGCATGTGCCCGCGACGCTTCGCCTGCTACAACGTGCTGGGCGCGGTGATCTGGTGCGGCGGTCTGGTGTCCATGGGCTACTGGCTGGGGGCGATTCCATGGGTGCAGGACAATATGTTGTGGCTGGTGCTGGGCATGGTGGCGCTGCTCTTGCTGCCGCCTTTGTGGCAGTGGCGGCGCAGCCGCCGGAACGGCTGAGCCGAGCTCAGCGCGGCCCTAGCAGTTTTTGCAGCGTGGCCGCCGTGGGCGCGCCCTGCACTTTTTGCAACTGGCCCTGAGCGTCGCGGTAGAAGGAGGCCGGGGTGGCGAACACGCCGAAGCGCTCCATCAACTGTTGGTTGGCCGCCAGTTTGGCGCTGACGGCGGCCGGGGGTTTGGCCAGCGGTTGGATTGAAGCGCCGGCCTCGTGGCGCGCCAGGGCGGCGGCCGGGTCCGGCGCGGCCAGCAGGGCGGCGGCCTTGGCCGGGCTGTCTTCGGCCAGCAGGCCCACCAGGATGTGGCGGATCTGGACCTTGCCGGCCTGGACCCAGGGCCGGGCGTCGCGCCAGAGCTGTCGGCAGTAGGGACAGTTGGGATCGGTGAAGGTGTAGATCACGCGTTGGGCGCCGGTCTTCCCGTCGGCTATCCAGTGGCTGGTTTCCAGCTGCCGCCACAGCGCGGCGCTGAATTGCCGGTCCAGCAGCTCGGAGTTCCATTTTTCGCCCTTGGCGTCGGTGACATTGCCGACGATGGCCTGCTGGCCGTCCGCGGTCAGGTAGACGGCCTGCGGCCGGCCCAGGTAGAGCGAGGCGTAGCCGGTGAGCCCGGACGGGCCGGGGAAGCTGCCGAGGATTTCATAGCCCTGAGCCTCCAACGCCTGGATGGGCGCCGGCCAGGGCTGGGCGTGGGCGGGGAGGGCGTGCAGGCTGAGCCAGAGCGCCAACGGCGCCAGGCGGAGAACGAGCGGGGTGGTCATGGCGCGTTTATTCCTTGGAGTTTGAGCGGGCGAGCGTTTGCAGTTTGCTGGCCAGGGTGGCTGCGGATAGTTCGCCCAGATGGACGGAGGCCAGACGCCCGTCGGCGTCGAAAAACAGCGTGGTGGGCAGCGCCACGGAGCCGTACTCCCGGCCCAGAGCGCCGGCGGAGTCCAGCAGCACGTGCTGAAGCCGCAGCGGCTGTTTGCGGAAGAAATCGCGGACCGCGACTTCATCCTCGCCCTGGTTGGCGAAGATGAAGCGCACGTCTGGCCTTTGCTGCTGGGCGTCTTGCAGCAGCGGCATTTCCCTCCTGCAGGGAGGACACCAACTGGCCCAGAGATTGAGCACCACCGGTTTACCGCTGGCCAGGGCCGGCAGCGAGGCGAGCGGGCCGTCCAACTGGCGCAGTACGCGCGGAGACAGCGCGGCTTCGGCGCCGCTTCGTTGCAGCGCCTCGCCGCCGGCCCAGACCAAAGCGCCGGCCAGGACGGCGGCGGCCAGCGGGCGGCGCAGTTCCGGCCGGCGCCAGCCGCGCCAAGCGGCCAGGGCGAGCGCGGCGGCGATGCCGGCCCAGGGCAGAAAGCCGCCGTCGCGCAGGTCCAGCATCGTCAGCGGCCGGTGGGAGTACAGCGAAAACCAATACAGGACGAAACCGACGCGCGCGGCGACGAAGCCCCACAACAGCATGTCGTTGAGGTGGGCGGCCACGCTGACGCGGCGGCCTCGGCCGGCGAGCAGGCCGGCGCCGTGGGCGGCCAGCCAGGCGGCGGCGACGATGGTCAGGCTGATGGGAATGGCCAGCGGGCCAAGGTGGAAAGAAAGCATGGTTCAGTCCTGTGCCGCGCGGGGCGGCATGGCGGCGGCTGTTTTTTTAATCGCTTGAATAGACTGGGTCCTTTCCAAAAAATTCAGCGAGCCGCGTCGGTTCGGCGTCAACGCGGGCCAAGAATGCGGCGCAGCAGTTCGGGGTTGGGCGCGCCCTGGGTTTTTTGCAGGGCGCCCTTGGCGTCGGCATAGAAGATCACCGGGGTGGCGAACACGCCAAAGCGTTCCATCAGTTTATGGTTGGCTTCCAGTTTGGCGCGAGTCTCGGCCGGCGGCTTGGCCAGTGGTTTGACGCCGCCGCTGGCGTGTTGCCGCTCATGGCGGTTCAGCGCGGCGGCCGGGTCGGCGTCGGTCAGGATGGCGGCGGCCTTGCCCGGGCTATCCGCCTTGATCACGCCCACCAGGATATGGCGGATTTGAACCTTGCCGGCTTGCACCCAGGGGCGCGCGTCATTCCAGAAGCGGTTGCAGTAGGGGCAATTGGGGTCGGTGAAGACATAGACGATGCGCGGGGCGCGGGCGTCGCCGTCGGCGACCCAGTGGCTGTTTTCCAGCTGCCGCCACAGGACTTGGCTGAATTGCCGTTCCAGCTGCGGGGCGTTCCAAGGCTCGCCGTTGGCATCTCTGAGCTGGCCGACGATGACCTGCTTGCGGTCCTGAGTCAGGTAGACGGTTTGCGGCTGCCCCAGATAAAGAGCGGTGTAGCCGCTGAGGCCGCTTGGCGCGGGGAAGCGGCCCAGGATTTGATAGCCTTGGCGCTCCAGCGCCTGGATGGGCGCGGGCTTGGCCGGCGCGGCCAGGGCGTGGGCGGGCAGGCTCAAGGCCAGCAGCAGCGGCGGGATCATTCTGAAAAACATTGATAGTCCTTTGCGGTGTGTTGAACTCAGCGGGCCTGTCGCGCCTGGTTCAGGCGTTCAAGGAAGGCGTCTGGGCTGAGCGCGCCGACGATGCGTTGGGCGCGGCGCTCCTGGCCGTCGGGGCCGATCAACAGCAGCGTGGGCGGGCCGATCACCTGGCGCGAGGCGAGCAGCGCGGCGCTGTCCGGACCGGACTCGGTCACATCGGGACGCAGCAGTTTCATGCCGGCCAAGGCTTGTTGCACGCGGGGGTCGCCAAACACCTTGTGTTCGATTTCCTTGCAGGCCACGCACCAGTCGGCGTAGTAGTCCACCAGCGCCCACTGACCTTGGCGCGCGGCTTCGTCCAGGCCGTTTTGCAGCGCGCGGACATCGCGTACGGTGACGAAGCCGAGCTGTTCCATGCCGGCGGCGGGAGCGGCCGCCGTGGAAATGAAGGCGAGCGGCCGCAGCGGATCGCTTTGCCCGGCGGCCGCGCCGATCAGCATCGCCGCCGCCCACAAGCTCAGCAGCGCCGCCGTGCCGCGCAGCGTCCATTGGCCTGGGCTGGCGCGCCAGGGCCGGGTCAGCGTCAGCAAGCCGACGGCGACGGCGAACAGCCACGCGCCCCATAGGGCCAAGCTGGCAGCCGGGGGCAGCACGCGGCCGAGGAACCAGATGGCCATGCCCAGCAGCAGGAAGCCGAACACCGCTTTGACCCGGTTCATCCACAGGCCGGGGCGCGGCAGCAGCTTGGCGCCCAGCACGCCCACCAGCAAGAGCGGCACGCCCATGCCCAGGCCCATGGAGAGCAAGGCCAGGCCGCCTTTGAGCACGTCGCCGCTGTCGCTGATGTAGAGCAAGGCGCCGGCCAGCGGCGCGGTCATGCAGGGGCCCACCAGCAAGGCGGACAGCACGCCCATCGTCGCCGAGCCGCCCAGGGTGCCGCCGTGCTGGCGCTGGCTGGCCATGGCCAGCCGGTCGCGCAGCATGGCCGGCAATTGAAGCTCGTAAACGCCGAACATGGCCAGCGCCAGCAGGACGAAGAGCGCGGCGAACAGGCCCAGCGCCCACGGCGTTTGCAGCGCGGCCTGCAGGTTGGCGCCCATGCTGGCGGCCAGCGCGCCCAGCGCCGCGTAGGTCAAGGCCATCGGCAGCACAAAGGCCAGGGCGAGCACCAGGCCGCGCCGCGGCGTGGCGCCGCTGCCCACGATCAAGCTGCTGAGAATGGGCACCATCGGCAACACGCAGGGCGTGAAGGTCATCAGCAGGCCAAGGCCGAAGAAGGCCAGCAAAACCCAGCCCGTGCCGGATTGAGCCAGCCGCGCCGCCAGCGCCTGGTCTTCGCCCAAGGCCGGCGCGATGGGGACGGCGGCATCCATCCCTGTCGCTCCCGCCGCGCTGGTTTTAACGGCCTTACCGCTTCCTGATAGTTCAACGGCGCGATGCTGCGGCGGATAGCACAGTCCGGCTTCGGCGCAGCCTTGCCAGCTCAGCATGAGGCGGCGCGCCTGGCCGGCCTGCACCAGTAGTTCCAGCCGCTGGTAATACACCTCGGATTCGCCGAAGAATTCATCACGGATGGTTTTGCCGGCCGGCATCGCCGGCGGCGGGATGCTGCCGACGGGCTCGGCCGCGATCTTGATGTTCTTGCGATACAGGTAATAGCCGTCGCGGATGTCCCAGCGCAGGCGGACTTGTCCGTCGCCCAACTCGCTGACGCTGAGGCGGAAGGCCTGTTCCGGCGGCAAAAAACCGGTTTGCGCCTGGGTGGCGGGCATCCAGAGAAAAAGCAGCAGCAACAGGCTGCGGAAGATGAGCGGCATTGCGGTCTCCATGGCGATGAATGCGCACAGCCTGGATGCCGGGGATTAAGCCGCCGTTAACAATGGGATAATCCGTCGTCGGCAAGCTGGCGGCGACAAGGAGGCAGGAAATGCGGGTGTTATTGGTGGAAGACAACGAGTTGATTGCGCTGGGCATCGTCGCCGGGCTGCGCGCTCACGGCCTGACGGTGGACGCGGTGGGCAGCGCGGCCCAGGCCGAGGCGGCGCTGGCGACGCTGGACGCCGATTTGATGATTTTG
Source organism: Chromobacterium sp. Rain0013 (assembly GCF_015291765.1). Lineage (NCBI taxonomy): Bacteria > Pseudomonadati > Pseudomonadota > Betaproteobacteria > Neisseriales > Chromobacteriaceae > Chromobacterium > Chromobacterium sp. Rain0013. Next base: position 452,078 of record NZ_CP031514.1, on the reverse strand, counting down.
GACCTGGGGCTGCCGGACGAGGACGGCATGCGCTTGCTGGCGCGCTTGCGCGCGCGCGGAGAGGCGTTGCCGGTGCTGGTGTTGACCGCGCGCGACGCGGTGGAGGACCGGGTGGCCGGTCTGCGCGCCGGCGCGGACGACTATCTGCTCAAGCCTTTTGATCTGGACGAACTGGTGGCGAGGCTGCACGCTTTGCGCCGGCGCGCCGCCGGCCGTTGCGTCGATGTGATCGAGGACGGTCCGCTGCGGCTGGACCCGGTGCGCGGTGAGGTCTGGCTACACGGCCGGCCGGTGGCGCTGGCGCGCCGCGAACTGGCGCTGTTGGCGGCCTTGATGCAGGCGCGGGAGCGGATTCTCAGCGCCGAGCAGCTGAAGGACCGGCTCTATGATTACAGCGAGGAAATTGAAAGCAACGCCTTGAACGTGCACATCCACCATTTGCGGCGCAAGCTGGGGCCGGCGGTGGTGGAGACGGTGCGCGGCCTGGGCTATCGCTACGGCAGGGCCAGCGAATGAGTTTGCGTCTGCGCTTGCTGTTATGGATTGGGGTGTCGCTGTGCCTGCTGTGGGGCGGCGTGGCGGCCTGGACGCTGCATGATCTGGACCGGCAGATGCGGCTGACGCTGGACCGGCGGCTGGCGATGTCCGCGCAGATGGTGGCCGGGCTGATGGAGCAGTTGCCCGCGCCGCCGCCGCGCGCCGTGCCGCGTTTCGAGGGCATAGGCGCCGGCATTGCCTGTCAGATCGTTTCCGTGCGCGGCGAGGTGCTGGCGCGCACGCCGGGCGCGCCGGACACCCGCGCTGATCCGGCGCCGGGCTATGCCGAACAAACCCTGCGCGGCGAGCGCTGGCGCAGCTATACGGTGGTGGCCAACGGCTTGCGGGTGACCACGGCGGACCGGCTGACCGAACGCGACGCGATGTTGACGGATATCCGCTGGGCCGCCGCCGTGCCCTTCCTCGCTGCCTTGGCCGGCAGCCTGGTGGCCTTGTGGCTGGGCGTGAGCCGGGGCTTGAGCCCGCTGGAGCGGCTGCGCCGCGCCTTGGCGCGCCGCGCGCCGGAGGCGCTGGAGCCGGTGGCCACTCAGGGCCTGCCGCGCGATGTGTTGCCGCTGGCGGACAGCCTGAATCAGCTGCTGCGGCGCGTGGGCGAGGTACTGCAACGCGAGCGGCGTTTGACCAGCGACGCCGCCCATGAGCTGCGCACCCCGCTGACGGCGATCAAGACCCACCTGCAAGTGGCGCGCATCACCCAGGGGCCGGACGCGGCGCAGGCGATTGCCCATGCAGCCGAAGGGGCGGACCGTTTGCAGAACACTTTGGCGCAGTTGCTGATGCTGGCGCGTTTGGAAGGGGCTTTCGATTGGGAAGAAGGCCCGCCGGCCCGCGCAGACGAGGTGGCGCGGCTGGCGATGCGCGACGCGGAGCCCGCGCCGCCGCGGCGCATTGTCTGCGGCCCGTTGCCTGAGGCCACGCTGGCCTTGCCTCAGGCGCTGGCGGCCACCGCGCTGCGCAATCTGCTGGACAACGCTTTGCGGTATTCGCCGCCGGACGCGCCGGTGCGTTTGGAGGCCGCGCTGAGCGAGGCGGGCATGCGTTTTGAAGTGAGCGATCAGGGGCCGGGATTGACGGCGGCTCAACGCGAGCAGGCCGCGCAGCGCTTTTGGCGCGGGCGGCATGCCGGCGCTGGCAGCGGCCTGGGCCTGTCCATCGTCTCCGCGATCGCAGGGCGTTTTGGCGGCCGTCTGGAGCTGCTGGCCGGCGAGGAGGGAGGGCTATGCGCCGCCCTGACGCTGCCGGCGCTCAGCTCGACTGATGCAGGCGCATGAACGGCGGCGCGGCCACCACGTCCGGCACGCTGCTGTTGACCGGGTGCTGCATCACCTTCTGCGCCACCAGCTTCAGCTCGTACATGATGCCGATGGCGGCGTCCAAGTGCCGCGGCTCGCCGTTGAAGGTGCGGTCCAGCGCGGCCAGCAGGTTTTGGTAGGCCTGGTAGAACTGGGCGCCGCTGACGGCCGCGCCGCTGCCCGCCGGGTAGTCTGAAAGCGCGGCGTTGGGCAGCAGGTTGAACACCCCGGTTTCGTCCAGCGGCACCGGCTCTCCGGTGTAGGACCAGCCGGAGGGGCTGGAATAGTCCCGGATCAGCCGTTTGCCGTAGTAGATTTCGCCAAACTTGAAATAGTGGGCGTAGCCGCCGCCGGCCTCGTCCTTGGGGTTGATCCAGTCCTCCTCCAGCACGCCTTCGCCCTGGCGCACGATGGTGTCTATCACCGCCCGGGCGCTGGCCATGTCGTAGACCTTGCCGTCCGGACAGCCCTGCACCTCGTGCGGGAACCACTGGCTGACGTCCACCTGTTCGTCCAGCCGCGGTTGGGCGAAGCAGTCGTGGCCATGGTTTTCCAGGTGTTGCAGCCGATCTAGAATGGCCTGGTAAAAGCGGCCTATGGAGTCGAAGCCGGACTGGTTGTCGACATAGGCCTGGGTTTCGCCGGGCAGGATGGCCTGGGTGTCCGGACGTTCTATCTCCATGAACACTTCTAGCGCCTGCTGCCGGCTCAAGGCCTTGAGGGTGACGATGAGGCCGGTATCCACGCACATCGGCAGCGGCCCAGGGTAGTTGAGCGCCAGGCCGTCTTCGACGATGCGTGGGTTGCCGCCGATGGCGATCAAGGTATTGGCGGCCAGGGTCATGTGCAGCATTTCTTCCACCACCACCGATTGCACCAGCGCGCGCGCTTCCTGATTCTGGCCGGGCTTGATGGAGAACAGCGCGGTCAGATAAGTGGGGATGGTGGACAGCTCCAGCCGCACCGCGCCGGCCAGCATGGTCCGCACATGTTGGATGTGGTCGGCCTGACGCAGTTCGTCCATCAGTTCTTGGCGTATCTTCAGCATGGCTTGGTTTCCTTGGAAAGGGATGCCGGTTGGACGGTCAGGCGTCGTTGCCTTTGCGGCTCTTGCTCGTGCTGAGAGAGCCGCGAGTGGCGGCGATATCGGCCTCGCTGGGCGGCGCGCTCTGGCGCAGCGGGCAGCGCTTGCCGTACATCCGCTGGCGGTCGAAGGTTTTGCCGGTGAGGTCTATGACGTTCTGGAAGTAGTTGATCAGCATGCGCCGCTTGCTGGCGGACAGATCACGCGTCACCGGCATCTGGTCCGGGTCATCGATGGGCTTGTCGAAAACGAAGCGCATGATGAAGGCGCTGGCGTCGGCTACCGCTTGCTTGGAAAAGTCGAACAGGCCCTGGCTCATCACCGGGTAGAGGTTGGCGTATTGCTGCAGGATGGGCTGCACGTCTTCCCAGCGCGGATTGTCCAGGTCTATGTCCTGGCCCGGCTGCGGGAAGCTGCTGAAAACCACCACCGCGAAGTTGTCGAAGGGCTGTTGCAGCGCCGGATCGGAGCCCGCCAGATTGTAGGCGATGGTGAACAGCTGGCCGTCCATGTATTCGCGCGGGGTGCCGAAGCTTTCCGGCCCGTGCAGTGTGACGGCGGCCCGGCCGGCCTGGTCGGTGATCGGCTCCGCCGGGCTGATGCGGATGGCGGCGTTGGGCACGTTGTTGACCGGCAACAGCGCGCGCGGGGTGGTGCCCTGGGTTTTGTCGGTGGGGGTGTCGTCGTAGTCCAGCATGGGCGCGCCGGCCCAGAAAGCCAGCGCCGCGCCGGCCAGCGGCTGACCGTAACGCGCCGCGTAAACGTGGGTGTGCTGGTGGTTTCGGTCCGGATGGTTGGGGTCCAGGCGGATGGCGAAGTCTTCAGCGCGCACCTCGTTGCCCAGCAAGGCCTCGCGCACGCAGACCACGGCGCGTCCCTCCACGCCCACCGGCTGCACGATGGCCAGCGGCAAGGGCTGATTGGCCAGCCGCAACTGTTCCTCGGTCAGCGGCACCGATTGGATGCCGGCCTGCTGGTCTTGCAGCGCTTGCGAGGTGTCCACGCCGGCGATGACGGTGTAGTCGTCAGGCCCTATGTCCGCGTCCTGCGCCGTCCATTCATTGTGCAGGACGGCGTATTGCAGCGACGGCAGCGCCGCCACCTGGAAGCGGCTGTCCAGGGGCAACGCGTTGCTCAGGTCCACTTGCAGGCTGGCGGTGTCCTGATCCAGCCAGGAGGAGAAACAGCCGATGCCGTTCTGGCTGGCAAGGTCGTTGCCCTGCTGCGTGGTCGGCATGAAGCGGCGGCCCAGGATGAAGGAGCGCGGCTGGCCCAGATAGGCCGGACCGATGGCGCCGAGCACGGTGCCATAACCGAAGCCGGGATCGCTGTAGTCGGTGCTGTAGCCGTAGGTGGACAGCCGGATGGAGAGCCGGTCCTGTTCGCTCAACTCGATCAGGCGCGCCAGCAGCGGGCTGTCGAAACCGTCCAGATGCCACTGGATATTGATGAGCACGGATTGAAAGACGGCGGAAGCGGCGCTGTCGCCCTGGCTTTGGGCGCGGGAAAACCACAGATCGCGGAAGGGGTTGCTCTGGTAGTCGGCGGTCATCAGCGGCGTGCCGTCCGGCTTGAGCAGCGATACCGCGAGGCCGTAGATGCTGGAGGCCAGCTGCCAGTCCGGGTCCAGGTCCACCATCTTGCCGGACGGTTTGCCGATGGCGTTGCCCACGCTACAGGACAGCAGCGGGTCTTGCGCCGGATTGGTGACCAGGATGCCGCTGGGCCCGCGCAAGCTGGTCACTTGGCAGTTGGCGAAGCGCATGATGGCGGTGCCGGTGGGGTGCCACCAGCCGTTATAGGTTTTGGTGCGCCCGTCCGCTCCCGCTTGTTGGTATTCCTGGAAACGAGGTTCGAAGGTGGCGTTGTCGTAGTGGCGCGGGTCGTTGTTGACGGTGGAGACATCTGACTGGAACTGGCCGGAAAAGGCCAGGCGGGGAAACTGCAGATAGCTCATATTGGCTCCTTGCTGGCCGGAAAATCCGCGGACGGCTATGGCTGACGATTTAATCCCATAGGCATAGCGCGGGTATAGGCAGCGCTGACCATAAGGGCAATGTTCTTTAGGACAGGTGAATGCCGGGAGCGGTGTGGCCGGTGCTTTGCGAGCCCCGGCCGGAGTTGGGCGCTCTACTCCGCGCCCAGCGACATCGCGTGGTTGAACACATTGCCCGGGTCGTACTTGCGCTTGATCGCCACCAGCTCCGGATACAGCGCGCCGTAATACAACTCGCCCCAGCTGTAGCCAGGGGCTCCCGGCCGCGCGCCGTTCAACATATCCACATCCGGGTAGTTGATGTAGCAGCCCTCGTAAGGTGAATCCGGCAAGGCCGCCGAACTTGGATACGGCGTGCCGTTGAAGCCGTCGGCGGCGTAGACGGCGTCGAAAAACGCCCGCATCCAGCTCACGTGCATGGCGTCGTTGGCCGGGTCGGTCCAGTAGCTTTGGTACTGCAGCTTCATTACCGAGGCGCGCTGAGGCACCGCGGTCTGGTTGTCGGCCGGGTCGAAACCGTTGTTGCCGGGGCTGCGGTGGTTGATCGCGCCGCCGTAGGAGTCCACCTGTAGCAGCGATTGGGCCAGATCCTGGTTGTCGGGATCGGAGCTAAGGTGCTGGTGGATGGCCTTGCACTCCGCCGGGCTGAAGTTCCGCTTCATATAGGCGGACTTGTACTTGCCGCGCTGATTGCTGCCTGAGCCGTTCAACGTTTGGGTGGCGTACAGCCAGTCCATCGCCTGTGTGTGCTCAGGCAAGGAGCCGGTGTTTTTTGGCGGTGAGCGGTGCGGAATGTGGGGCAGATGGCCGCCGCCGGGCAGATAGGTGTTGAGCAGTTGCGGCTGGGCCACTTGCTTGATGCGCCGGTAGAAATCGTTGAACGGCGCGGTGTGATTCAGCTTGCCGTCCCTGTCGGTGTATTGCACCACCAGGCCCAGGTTTTTGGCGCTGATGTGGGTGAGCTTGAGCAGGCTGAACAGGCCGTAGCCTTCGGGCTCGCTGTCCGCCTCCTGCCAATATTGGCCATAGGTTTGCAGCAAGTCGCTGAAGCGGCCCAAATCCTTGAAATCGTCCCAGCTGAATTGCAGGAGCTGCACGCCCACCTGCTGCGGCGCCGGCGGCAAATCGTCAAAGTAATAGCTGGTGATCAGGCCCACATTGCCGCCGCCGGCCCCCTTGCACAGCTTGAGCAAGTCGGCGAATTCATTGTCGACGCGGGCGTGTACCTTGCGCACCTTGCCGCTGTCCGCCAGCAGAATGTCCACTGCGCTCAACCAGTCCACGGTCAGGCCCTGCAGCCGCGATAGCAGGCCGTAGCCGCCGCCGCTAATGTGGCCGCCGGCGCCCACTGAGTAGCAAGAGCCGCCGGGCATGGTCTTGCCGGTGAGTTTGTACAGGCCTACGTAGCCATCCCAGTTCTGATTGCCGGCCAAAAGCTGGAAGCCATAGCGCCGGCCGTCCGCGGCTACGTCGCGGCGTAGGCCGGAGAGCTGGCCGATGTCTATGATCAGGCCGCCGGGGTTGTTGCTGACGAAGCCCTCGTAGCAATGGCCGCCGCTGCGGATAGTGGGCTTGAGCTTGTGGTCCAGCGCGTATTGCAGCGCGGCGACGACTTCGGCTTCATCGCTGCAGATGATGATGCCGCCCGCAGCCTGGCCGGCAGCCGGCCAGCGAAGATTGAAGCCTTTTTTCAGCGTTTCGTAACGGCGGTCGTCCGGGGTGATGGCATTCAAGCCCATAGCGTTTTCTCCTTGTGCGGCCGCGGTGGCGGCGTCCATTTGATTTGCATGACATTGTTTTATAGGCGAGCCTAAAGCGGAGAAAGCTGGCAAATGCTGAGCGTGGGAGGATTTGAGTGTTTTATCGCTTCATTGCGGGTGCTCAATGCTTGAAACAGCTGGGTTTTGTTCTGGCATGAAATGACATTTGTATGTTGCTTTGCTACGCTCCCTGCCAAATTCAGGAGCGAGCGGACATGATCAAGCAATGGATGGGCCTGGCCCTGCTGTTGGGCGGTTTGTGCGGCGCGGCGCAGGCCGGCGAGGCCTTTGGCGCGCCGGGGCTGACGGCGGTGCGCGGCCCGGCGGCGAAGTCTTTCGTGGGCGTGGCGGCGGAGGGGCCGTCGCGGGTGTATTTCACTGGCTACCGCGGCGTGGTCTCCGAGGTGTTCTACCCGGCGGTGGATACTCAGGCGGCGGTGGACTTGCAATTCTTGGTGGGCGATGCCGGCGGCGGCTTCGTTGATGAGGAAAAGCAGCAGGATTACCGCGTGCAGCGGCTGCATCCGCGCAGCATGAGCTGGCAGGCGCAGACAGGTAACGCGGCCCATCACTGGCGCATCAGCAAGCGCATCTTCACCGATCCGGCGCGTGACGCGCTGATCCAGCGCGTCACCTTCAGCGCGCTGGATGGCCGCCGCGTCGGCGATTTTCGCCTCTACCTACTGTTCAAGCCTTATCTGGACAATGCCGGCGCGGGCAACAGCGCCGCCACCCTGACGCGTGTTGGCGGCGATGCGGCCTTGGCGGCCAGCCGCAATCAGCGCGCTTCGGCGCTGCTGAGCAGCCTGCCGTGGAAGACGCAGAACGGCCGCCGCATGGTGTCCAGCGGCTTTGTCGGTTTGAGCGACGGCTGGACCGATCTGTTGGGCGGCGCGGCTGACAAGCGCATGGACTGGACTTTCGATTCCGCCGGCAACGGCAATGTGGCGCAGATGGGCTGGCTGGATGCGGGCGACCCGCGCGCCACCAGCGTGTCCTTCGATGTGGTGCTGGGATTCGGCGCCAGCCAGAGGCAGGCGCTGGACACGGCCGCCGCCGCGCTGGGCGGCGATCTGGACGCGGCGCAGCGGCGCTATGACGCCGGCTGGCAGGCCTACGCCGCCGGCCTGTCCGATCAGGGCGGCAGCGCCGACGACGGCTATTACCTGGCGGCGATGACGCTGAAAACCATGCAGGACAAGGCCAGCGGCGCGATGGTGGCCGGCCTGGGCACGCCATGGGGCGCCAGCCAGGGCGATGCCAACGCCGGCGGCTACCACCTGGTGTGGCCGCGCGACCTGTTCAAGTTCGCCAACGCCCTGCTCACCGCCGGTGACCGCGCGACCGCAGCGCGCGTGACGGATTATCTGTTCAATACCTTGCAGCAGCGTCGCGACTGCGGCGCGGCGGAATACGACGCCGCCGGCTGCCCGGACGGCTTCAGCCGCAATGGCCGTTTCCCGCAAAACGCCTGGGTCAGCGGCGCGCAGTATTGGCAGGGCACCCAGATGGACGAGCAGGCCATGCCCATCCTGCTGGCCTGGCGGCAGGGACCGGCGGTGTACTCGCCGCTGTGGCCGCGCATCAAGCTGGCCGCCGACTACATCCTGAGCGCCGGGCCGTGGACCTATCAGGAGCGCTGGGAGGAGAACAGCGGCTACTCGCCGTCCACGCTGGCGGCGCAGATCGCCGGGCTGGCCGCCGCCGCCGACATCGCCCGCGCCAACGGCGATGATGCCAGCGCCGCGCGCTATCTGTCCGCGGCCGACTACTGGCAGCAGAACGTGGACGCCTGGACCTTCACCCGCAGCGGCGGCTTTGGCGACGGCCGCTATTATCTGCGCCTCAACCCGTCCGCGCGCGCCGGCGGGATGAGCCGCGCCGGCCAGGCGCCGGCGCTGGGGCCGGATACGCCGCAAACGCTGGAAGTGAAAAACGGCGGCGGCAGCCGCGACGCGCGCCGGGTGGTGGACGGCGGCTTCCTGGAACTGGTGCGCATGGGGGTGAAGCGCGCCGATGATCCGGCTGTGCTGGCCACGCTGGGCATTTACGACGCGGTGCTGGGCCAGCGGCTGGAGCTGCCCGGCGTGCCGGCTTTGCCGGTCAACGCCTGGTTCCGCTACAACTTCGACGGCTATGGCGAGCGCAACGACGGCGGCGATTTCGCCGGCAGCGGGGTGGGTCGGCTGTGGCCCATCTTCACCGCGGAGCGCGGCATCTACGAGATTGCGCGCCAGGGCGGCGGCGCGGCCGGCCAGCCGTATCTGACCGCGCTGAAACAGCTGGCCACGCCGGAGGGCATGCTGCCGGAACAGGTGTGGCCGCACAGCGCGGTGCTGCCGGACGGCTGGGCGGTGGAGACGCCGGCCGGCAACCGCGCCGGTACGCCCACGCGTTCGATCGCGCCTCTGAGCTGGGCGATGGGCGAGTACATCAGCCTGCTGGCCTCCATCCGCGCCGGCCGCGTCGTGGATTTGCCGGAAGCCGCCTGCGCGCGTTACTACGCCTGCCGCGTTGAACCCAAGGCCGGTGAGGCGGCGGTGGAGATCCAGGCCGCCGCCGATACCAGTTGGGGACAACAGCTGTATGTAACCGGCGCGGCCCGCGCATTGGGCAATTGGAACACGGACCTGGGCCTGCCGGCGGATGCGGCGGCTTACCCCTTGTGGAGAACCAGGGTCAATCTGCCGGCGGGTCAGCGGATCGAGTACAAGTACTACCGCAAGAACGCCGACGGCAGCGTGAGCTGGGAGCAGCGAGCGGGCAATCGCGTGTTGCAGGCGCCGGCTGGCGGGCTGACGCTGAACGATCAGGTGAAGTGGTGAGGCGGGTCGGGATTCAATACGCTATTGATTTATTTGGAATATTGAAAGCAAATTAAATTACTTTTTGATATTAAACATGGCTTTTATAGTGTGCTGAGTCCATCACCACTTTGAGCTTGTTTACGATCTTGCGAGCTAGGGCGAGACGAGGCGAGAGCCGCTGAGGGAGCGGAGTGTACCCAGGTACCTCAGCATTCCAAAGCGGTTCTCAACCCCGCCCCGCCGACGCGCAGCAGAGCGTGAGCCGGTTCTCAGGAGCACGCCATGTCCATATCCCGCCGTTCCCTGCTGGCGCTCAGCCTCGCCAGCCTCTCTCTCGCTGCCTTGGCGGCAAACGCCGCCGAGGCGCCCATCGTCATCGGTTATCAGACCGGAGTCGATCCATCCAAGGTGGCCCAGGCCGACGGCCTGTACGAAAAAGCCATCGGCCGACCGCTGCAGTGGCGCAAGTTCGAGAGCGGCGCGGAAGTGCTCGCCGCGCTGGCTTCCGGCGACGTGCATATCGCCGATCTGGGCTCCAGCCCGCTTAGCGCCGCCGCCACCCGTCAACTGCCGATCCAGACCTTTCTGATCGTCGCCGAGATCGGGAACTCCGAGGCGTTGGTGGCGCGCAAGGGCAGCGGCATCAAGACCCCGCAGGACCTGATTGGCAAAAAGGTGGCGGTGCCCTACGTCTCCACCACCCATTACAGCCTGCTGGCCGCGCTCAAGCACTGGAAGCTGGACCCGGCCAAGCTGTCCATCGTCAATCTGCGCCCGTCCGAGATCAGCGCCGCCTGGCAGCGCGGCGACATCGACGCCGCCTATGTCTGGGACCCGGCGCTGAGCCAGACGCTGAAAACCGGCTCGGTGCTGGTTAATTCCGAACAAGTGGGGCAATGGGGCGCGCCCACCTTCGAAGCCTGGGTGGCGCGCAAGGACTTCGCCGCCGCTCAGCCGCAGGCATTGGCCGCCTTCGCCAAGGTGACTTTGCAGGCCTTCGCCGATTACCGAGCCAAGCCGGCGGCCTGGAGCGTCGGCTCGCCGCAGGTGGCCAAGATCGCGCGGCTGACCGGGGCCGATCCGGCGCAGATTCCCGGCTTGCTGGCCGGCAGCCGCTTCCCGCTGGCGCAGGAGCAGCTGTCGCCGCGCTTGCTGGGCGGCGGCACCGCCAAGGCGCTGCGCGACACCGCCTTGTTCTTGAAGGAACAGAAGAAGGTGGAAACGGTGCTGCCGGATTATCAAGCCTATGTCGAGCCGCGCTTCGTGCGGCTGGCGCAGACGCGCTGAGCGCGAGGAGGCCGCGATGGCGAGCTTGATCGTGGAAAACGCCGGCGTCAGCTACGCCGGACCGTCCGGTCCTGTGCAAGCCTTGGACCGGGTGTCGCTGGAGCTGCGCTCCGGCGAAATCGTGGTGGCCTTGGGGCCGTCCGGCTGCGGCAAGTCCACTTTACTGGGGCTGATGGCCGGTTTCCAGACGCCCAGCCAGGGCCGGGTGCTGGCCAACGGCCGCCCCGTGCGCGGGCCGGGCGCGGATCGCGGCGTGGTGTTCCAGGACGACGCGCTGATGCCCTGGCTCAACGCCGAAGACAATGTGGCTTTTGGCCTGCGCCTGCGCGGGGTGCCGCGCGAGCAGCGGCGACTCGAGGCGCGCCGCATGTTGGGCTGGGTGGGGCTGGAGGCTTTCGCCGGCCACGCGCTCAGCCAGATGTCAGGCGGCATGCGCCAGCGTCTGGGCCTGGCGCGCGCGCTGGCGGCCGATCCCGATTTCCTGCTGCTGGACGAGCCGCTGGGCGCGCTGGACGCGTTGACCCGGGAAAAGATGCAGTCGCTGATCCTCAGCCTGTGGCAGCGCAGCGGCAAGGGCATTTTCCTGATTACCCACAGCATTGAGGAAGCGTTGTTCCTCGGCACCGAGCTTTTGGTGCTGACACCGCGCCCCGGCCGTATCGCGCTGCGGCAGAAGCTGGGTTTCGCCCATCGCTACGCCGCCGGCGAATCGGCGCGCTCGATCAAGGCCGATCCCGCTTTCATCGCCATGCGCGAGCATTTGCTGGACTGGATTTTCCGCGCGGAGGAGGCCGACCATGCCGCCGCTTGAACTGACTGAATTGGGCCCGGCCGCGCAAGCCGAGCTAAGCGCGTCGCCGCCGGCACATCCTCCCGTCCCTGGCCGCGCCGCCTGGCGCCGGCGCTGGCCCAGCGCGCTGTCGGTGGGCGGCCTGCTGTTGTTGTGGTGGGCGGCCAGCGCCGGCGGGCTGGTGTCGCCGCTATTTCTGCCCGGCCCTGCTCAGGTGGCGAAAAGGCTGGCGGATCTGGCGGTCAACGGCTTCATGGACGCCAGCCTGTGGCGTCACGCCGCCGCCAGCCTGGGCCGAGTGGGCCTGGCGCTATTGCTGGCCGCGGCCACCGCGGTGCCGCTGGGCATGTTGATGGGCCTGAGCCGACGCGCGCATGCGGCGCTGGACCCATTGATCGAGTTTTACCGGCCGGTGCCGCCCTTGGCTTATCTGCCCTTGATCGTGATCTGGTTCGGCATCGGCGAGGTCAGCAAAGTGCTGCTGATTTATCTCGCCATCTTCGCGCCGCTGGCTATCGCCACCGCCGCCGGCGTGCGCCGAGCGGACCCGGCGCGACTGCAGGCCGCGCGCTCGCTGGGCGCCAGCCGTGGTCAGCTGCTGCGGCTGGTGGTGCTGCCCAGCGCGTTGCCGGACATCCTGACCGGGCTGCGCATCGGGTTGGGCGTGGGCTGGTCCACGCTGGTGGCGGCGGAGCTGGTGGCCGCCACCCGCGGCCTGGGTTTCATGGTGCAGTCCGCCGCCCAGTTTCTGGTCACCGACGCGGTGATCGCCGGCATCCTGATCATCGCCTGGATTGCGTTGGCGCTGGAGCTGGGGCTGCGTTGGGTGGAACGGCGTTTCGCCGGCTGGGCCGCGCCTGAGCGTTTCTGATCTGATTTTCGTTTTTCTTGGTATTGAATCCGCCGCGCGCATAGGGAGCACACATTCATGAGCCTGCAACTGCAAGCCCTTAGTCCGGCCCTGGGGGCCATTGTCTCCGGCGTGGACTTGAGCGCGCCGCTGTCCGACGCCGAGCGCGACGCGATTGAAGCCGCGCTGCTGCGTCACCAGGTGCTGTTCTTCGAGAACCAGCCGCTGACGCCGCGCCAGCAGCGCGACTTCGCCGCCCGCTTCGGCGATCTGCATCTGCATCCGGTCTACCCGACGGTGGCGGAGCAGCCGGAAATCATCGTGCTGGACACCCACGTCGACAACTTGCCGGACAACGACAATTGGCACACCGACGTTACCTTCATCGCCACCCCGCCGTTGGGCGCGGTGTTGTCGGCGCGGCAGCTGCCGGACGTGGGCGGCGACACGCTGTGGAGCAGCAACAGCGCCGCTTACGAGGCCTTGTCGCCGGCCTTGCGCACATTGCTTGACGGCCTCAGCGCCGAACACAGCTTTATCCACTCTTTCCCGGAAAGCCGTTTTAAGGACACGCCGCAATACGCGCGCTGGCAACAGGCCAGCCGTGATCATCCGCCAGTAGTGCATCCGGTGGTGCGGACCCATCCCGTCACCGGCCGCAAGGGCTTGTTCGTCAACGAGGGCTTCACCACTCGGATTCTGGAACTGGCGCCGCGTGAGAGCGAGGCCTTGCTGGCCCTGCTGTTCGCCCATGCCGCGCGGCCGGAATTCACCGTGCGCTGGCGCTGGAAGGAAAACGACCTGGCGTTCTGGGACAACCGCGTCACCCAGCATTACGCGGTGGCGGATTACCTGCCGCAGCGGCGAGTGATGCACCGCGCCACCATACTGGGCGACCGGCCGCGTTGAACGCGGTCCACTCCAGTGCAAACCACCCGGCCACGGCCGGGTTTTTTCATGCCTTTGGTTTGGCGGTGTGGCGCAGCGACGCCAGGGGCCGCTTGCAAGCACTGGCTAGACTGGGTTCAGCGCAGATAAGTCGTTGCTGTTTTGGCATAAATTGCATCGACCCTGCACGTGGCGGTTAGTATGATATTCGACTTTCTGTGTTGGATGTTTTGAGAGAATAACAATGAAGATCGCAAAGAAATGCCTGGTACTCGCCATGGCCGCGGCCGCAGGGTTGAGCGGCTGCGCGACGGAAAGCTCGCGCGCGCTGACGGTGGCCCAGGTGGAAACCGCCGGCAAGCCTTACGCCGGCCCACGCTCTCCTATCGCGGTGGGCAAGTTCGATAACCGCTCTAGCTATATGCGCGGCATTTTCTCCGACGGCGTGGACCGTCTGGGCGGCCAGGCCAAGACCATTCTGATCACCCATTTGCAGCAGACCAACCGCTTCAATGTTCTGGACCGCGACAACCTGGAAGAAATGAAGCAGGAAGCCGCGTTCAGTAAGCAGGCGCAGGCGGTCAAGGGCGCCGCCTATGTGGTGACCGGCGATGTGACCGAATTCGGCCGCAAGGAAGTGGGCGACCATCAGCTATTCGGCATTCTCGGCCGCGGCAAACAGCAGATCGCTTACGCCAAGGTCAACCTCAACATTGTCAAGGTGGCCACCTCGGAAGTGGTGTACTCCACTCAGGGCGCCGGCGAGTACAGCCTGTCCAACCGGGAAATCATCGGCTTCGGGGGCACCGCCAGCTATGACTCCACGCTGAACGGCAAAGTGCTGGACCTGGCGATGCGCGAGGCGGTGAACAGGCTGACCGCGGCCATAGATTCCGGCGCCTGGCAGCCGGGCAAATAAGACCCGCTAACAAAACCCCTGACCCTGCGTTGCGCCTCCTTGTCGTACGACTTGTACTGTCTGCGTCGGCGCGCCTTGGCTCAGGTTCTCTGCGAGGTTTTGTTAACGGCTTTAAGCGTTAAGCAAGCCTCGAATGATTGCAGGACGGGCCTTGCGACCCGCCCGTGATAACTATTGCAAGATTGAACATCATGAAACACAAGATGGCGAAAACGCCGCTATGGGGGCTGGCCCTGTTGGGCGGCGCATTGTTGACCGGCTGCGCCAGCCAAAGCTCGCTGTATCAGTGGGAAAGCTACCAGCCTCAGGTCTATCAGCACTTCAAGGGCGCGGCGGCTGAAGAGCAGGTCACCGCGCTGGAGCGCGACCTGCAAAAAATCCGTTCCAGCGGCAAGACACCGCCGCCGGGTTACCATGCCCATCTGGGCATGCTGTACGCCAACCTGGGCAAGGACGATCAGATGGTTCAGCAGTTTCAGACCGAGAAGCAGCTGTTTCCGGAGTCCGCCGCCTATATGGACTTCCTGCTGAAAAAAGCCAAGAAGTGAAAGACCGCACCATGATCAAACGCATTGCCCAATGGCTGGCTTGCCTGGCCATCGCGGCGCTGGCCACCGGCTGCGCCACTCCCAAGTCCTACGACTACACCGCTTACAAGCAAAGCCGTCCTCGTTCCATTCTGGTGCTGCCGCCGTTGAACGAATCGCCGGAAGTAGCCGCCAGCCTCAGCATGCTGTCGCAAGTCACCATGCCGCTGGCCGAAGCCGGCTACTATGTGCTGCCGGTGACGCTGGTGGAAGAAACCTTCAAGCAGAACGGCATGAGCACGGCTTCGGACATCCACGGCGTGGCTCCGGCCAAACTGAAGGAAATCTTTGGCGCGGATGCGGCCCTGTACGTGACAGTGAGCAAGTACGGCACCAGCTACAGCGTAATCAGCAGCGACACCATCGTGTCCGCCAGCGCCAAGATGGTGGACCTGAAGACCGGTGCGGTGTTGTGGACCGGTTCCGCCTCCGCTTCCAACAACGAAGGCAACAACAATAACTCCGGCGGCCTGGTGGGCATTCTGGTGACCGCGGCCTTGAAACAGATCATCAACACCGCCACCGACGCCAGCCACGATGTAGCCGGCATCACCAGCCAGCGTCTATTCAGCACCGGCTATAACGGTGGTTTGCTGTATGGCCCGTACTCTCCAAAGTACGGTACCGACTGAGTCCACAATGGATAGGTAGCAGATACCCAGCCCGGCAATGCCGGGCTTTTTTGCGCCTGCGGTTTATCTTCACGTGAAATCTGAATGGCATTTTAGTTTAATGATTTTCAGGTAATATGCGTTCGCCATAAAAGTGGCCTGCATTTCGCCGGCCGCGGCCCATCACAATCAGAAGAGAAACCATCATGAAGAAACTCACGCTTGCCATGCTGCTGTCCGCCGCCTTCGCGCTGCCCAGCGCCCAAGCGCTGGCCTGGGGTCAGGAAGGCCACCGCATCACCGGTTATATCGCCCAGCAATTGCTGAGCCCTCAAGCCAAGGCCGCGGTCAATCAATTGATCCCCAACGCGGACTTCGCCCAGCTGGCCCTGTACATGGACCAGCACAAGCAGGAATTGAAGCAGCAACTGCCGGGTTCTGATCAATGGCATTACAACGACGAGCCGGTATGCGACGGGGTGGAAGAGGACGACTGCCCCAGCGGCAACTGCGCGTCCAACCAGATTGCGCGCTACAGCAAGGTGCTGGCCGACAAGAGTGCGAGCAAGTCCGCCCGCGCTCAGGCGCTGACCTTCCTGCTTCATATGATCGGCGACATTCACCAGCCGTTGCACGCGGCCGACAACCACGACCGCGGCGGCAACGACGTCCGCGTGCGCCTGGCCGGCAGCAGCAAGATCAGCAATTTGCATTCGGTGTGGGACACCGCGCTGGTGCAGCAAGCGCTGAACGGCGCCAACGAGCAGAGCTGGGCGGCGCAGGACCTCAAGTACTACGCGCGCAACATCGCCGGCTGGCAGAGCGGGCAGGTCAATGACTGGATCAAGGAATCCAACCAGTACGCGCGCAGCGAGGTGTACGGCCCGCTGTCCAACTTCAGCTGCGGCAGCGCGCCCAGCGACGTGGCCTACCTGGACCGCACCTACCAGACCGCCGGCGCTCAGTTGGTCAAACAGCAACTGGCCAAGGCCGGCGCGCGCATCGCCATGGTGATCAACCAGGCGTTGCAGTAAAACGGCGCGTCCGCGCTAGAATGGCGGCTCCGTCGTCACCGGAGCCGCCATGTCCATTCACGAGCTCAGCCTCAAGGGTTTTCGATCCATCCGCCAACTGCGGTTGGTACTGGAGCCCCTCAATGTCGTCGTCGGTCCCAACGGTTGCGGCAAATCCAATCTCTACAAAGCGGTACGCCTGCTGCACGAGGCTGCTTGCGGTCGCCTGTCCGCGGCGCTGGCGGAAGAAGGCGGCATTCAGAAGGCGATGTGGGCCGGCGGCCTGCGCCGTGGGGACCGCAAGGGCGAGCCCAAGCGCATGACGCTGGCGGCGCGGCTGGCCGATTACGACTACGAATTGCAGCTGGGTTACCCCGAGCCCAGCCTCAGCCTGTTCTCGCTGGACCCGCTGGTGAAGGAGGAGACGCTGTGGCTGGCCGGCCAGGGCCGCCGCCCTTCGGCCCAAGTGCTGGAGCGGCGCAATCAAAGCGCCTTTCTTACCAGCGTGGACGGGGTCAGGACGACCTATCCATTGGGCCTGCAGGCCGAGGAGTCGGTGTTTGGCCAGTTGTCGGAGCCGCATCTCTATCCCGAAGTATCGCAAGTGCGCGAGACGTTGCGGCGCTGGCGCTTCTATCATGAGTTCGCGGTGTGGCCCGGCTCGCCGCCGCGCGCGCCGCAGGTGGGCATCCGCTCGCCGGTGCTGGCGCACGACGGCGGCAACCTGGCGTCGGCCTTCCAGACCATCGTGGAGATCGGCGACGTCGAGCTGTTGCGCAGCGTGCTGGCCGACGCCTTTCCGGACAGCCGCTTCCAGGTGGAGGCGCTGCATGGCCGTTTCCAGATGCTGATGCAGCGCGACGGCATTCTGCGGCCGCTGGAGGCGGCCGAATTGTCCGACGGCACCCTGCGTTTCCTATGCCTGGCGGTGGCCTTGCTCAGCCCGCGCCCGCCGGCGTTCATGGCCTTGAACGAACCGGAAAACAGCCTGCACCCGGACTTGCTGCCGGCGCTGGCGCGGCTGATCGCGGAGGCGGGCCGCCACAGCCAGCTGTGGGTGACCAGCCATTCGCCGCGGCTGGCGGAGCTGATCGCGCGTCACCGGCCGCTGCGCCGTTTCACGCTGACGCAGCGCGACGGCGAGACGGTGCTGGCGGACGAGGATTGAGTTGCGGCTGAGATGTGTTTCTGCTTATACGCCGACTGCGAAAAAGCCCAAGCATCCGCTTGGGCTTTTTCATGGCTCAGACCACTCGCTCAGACCGGTTGCAGAAACAGCGCTTGCTCCGCCGCGCGGCGGCGGGTGAGGCCAGGCAAGACCTTGCCGCCGGCCTTGTTCCAGCGAGGGAACTGGGCGGCCGCGCCGGCGTAGTCGCGCTGATTGAGCAGGCGCAGCAGCGTGGAGTTCTGCAGCGAGCCCAGGCCCAGGTTGTAGCTGAAGCTGACCAGCGCGTCGAACTGGTTCTGATTCAGCGGTACCTGAACCAACCGGGTGACGCCGGTTTCAAAGCGGCTCAGGTCGCGCGCCAGCAGCGCGTCGGCCTGGGCCTGGGTGATGACCAGGCCCGGCGTCACGTCCGGACCGGTATGGCCGTAGCCTATGGTCCAGACGCCCACCGCGTCCTGGTAAGCCTTGAGGCGCAGGCCTTCGAATTGCTGGATCAGTTTGATGCCGTTGGCGCTGATATTCATGTCGGGCTCCTGGGAAGGGCCCCCGGCGGACGCGGAGAGACGCTCGAAAGAATCTGAGGCGGGAGGAGAAGCGGGCGGGGGCGAGGCCGGCCGCGCGGGGCGGTCCGGGTGCGTCGTCCCCATTATGCTCAGGGCCCGGAAACGGGCCGAGGCGACGGGTGTCAGTGGCAATGATGCCGCAACCCGCGAATCATTAAAGCCTTTGAACTGGCGACTAGTAAACGAAGCGCTCGCGCAGGTCTTCCAGGTTCAACTCTTTCAGAATCGCCTCCTGGCGTTCGCGCGCGCTGTTTTTGCGCTGGCCGGTGTACTTGGCGATGATCAACTCGTTCTTCATCGAGTGCTCCCAGCCCACCAGTTCGGTGACGGTGAGTTGATAGCCGCGCGCTTCCAACTGCAGGCAGCGCAGCACATTCGTCAGATGGCTGCCGAACTCGCGGGTATGGATGGGGTGGCGCCATATTTCGGACAGCGGAGTCAGGCCGAAGCTCTGGTTTTTCTTCTGACGCAGCACGCCGGCCACTTCCGCCTGGCAGCAAGGCACCAGCACGATGTAGCGTGCGTTCTTGGCCAGCGCGAAGCGGATGGCGTCGTCGGTGGCGGTGTTGCAGGCATGCAGCGCGGTGATGATGTCCACCTGCTCCGGCAGTTGGTCCGAGGTGATCGACTGCTCCACGCTCAGGTTCAAAAAGCCCATGCGCTCGAAGCCCAGGCGGGCGGCCAGTTCCTGCGAGCGGCTGACTAGTTCCGGCCGGGTTTCGATGCCGTAGACGCTGCCGGCGGCTTTGTCCTTCAGGAACAGGTCGTAAAGGATGAAGCCCAGATAGGATTTGCCGGCGCCGTGGTCGGCCAGGCTCATCTCGCCTTTTTCCGCCAGCACGTCGGCCATCAGCGGTTCGATGAACTGGTACAGGTGGTACACCTGCTTCAGCTTGCGGCGGGTGTCCTGGTTGATCTTGCCATCGCGGGTCAGGATGTGCAGCTCTTTGAGCAGTTCCAGCGATTGCTGCGGTTTGATCTCGGGAATCAGGCTCATGGCGGCCTCCTGCGGAAAACGAATCGCCGGATTTTAGTCCAATTCGCGCCAGCGCGCTTGGGAGCTGTTTCTGATCCTTCCGGTTCGGAACCATTGCCCAATGCCTTGAATCCGCTGCGCGGATGATGATTTAGGGCCGGTTCCGCCGTGACCAAGCGAGGCAAACGCAGCGTCGCGAGGGAATAAAACGGAAAGGGAAATTTGCGCGGCCAAATTCCCCTATCACTGAGCGAATCAAAGATTCGCACGTAGTCCCCCAAAGGCCGCCCAGCAAGCCTGGCCTGCGGCTTCCCGCTGGGTTCCGTCAGGTGCCGAGGCGCGACTGAACTCGCGATTTGCTAGCGTCAAATCGCTCAAACAGGGCCGCCGCTTAAGACCTCGGGCCTGCCACCCGTCGGCAGGCTTGAAGGGGGGGGGCGCGTCGAATACGCGGTTTCCTGCCTAGCTAGCAAGGTTTCAAAGTGCTGAAAAAGAATTGTGAACAGGTTCTCAGGCTGAACCCGCGCCGGCCGGTTGCGCGCTTATCCGCTCCAGCCAGCACAGCATGTCCTGCTCCACTTCCACCCGGTTGGTTTCGTTCAGCATTTCGTGGCGGCCGCCGGGGTAGACCGTGGTCCGCACGTCGAGCAGGCCGGCTTCGCGGTAGCGGATTTCCAACTGGCCCAAGCCCAGTTTGCCTAGGCTGACCGGATCGCGGCTGCCTGCCAGCAGCCAGACCGGACAGCGGCGCGGCAGGCTGTCGCCGCTCGCCTCGCCACGCTCCATGGCGATGATGCCGCCGAACAAATCTATCCACAGGCCGGGGCAGGGGTCGAAGCCGCACAGCGGGTCCGCCAGGTATTTATCCACTTCCGCCGGGTCGCGGCTCAGCCAGTCCATGCTGGTGCGGGCGGGCAGGAAGCCCAGGTTGAAGCTGCCGAAAATCAGCCGCGCCAGCAGCCGGCTTGGCCGTTCCGGGCTGCCGCAGCGGGCCACCAGCCGCGCCAGGCCGCGCAGCAGCCAGGCCAGCGGCCGCTGGCGGTAGCCGGTGGCGGACAGCGCCAGTCCGGACAGCGCCGCGCCGTGGCGCAGGAAATAAGCGCGGGCGATGAAGGAGCCCATGCTGTGGCCGAACAGCGCCACTGGCAGGCTGGGGTGGCGCTCCGCCGCGTGGCGGCGCAGGGTCTCCACGTCGGCCACCACCTTATCCCAGCCGTTCTCGGCGGCGAAATAGCCGCGCATCCGCGGCGCGGCGCCGTGGCCGCGGTGGTCGTGAGCGTAGACCGCGTAGCCGGCGGCGGTCAGCGTTTGGGCGAAGCGGTGGTAGCGCACCGCGTATTCGCTCATGCCGTGGGAGATCAGCACCACGGCGCGGGGCGCGCCGTCCGGCAGCCAGCAGGCGGCGTGCAGGGTTTCTCCGTCGTCGGCGTTCAGGTGGAAGGTTTGCATGGCGGTGAGCCCTTTTATGGCCTGTTTTGACTACGCCGCGGCATCAGGGTTGCGGTGGAGCGGCGGCTTCACAGCAGAACATGGGGCGACGATGCTGGCAAGCGCTATCCAAATGTCCTTGCGTTTGCGTCGCCATCGAGAGGTTGATGCTGGATCACGCCGAAAAGGCGCAAGTGCGCGGCAAGGGGTTGTGGGCCTTGCTGGAGACTTTGCCATGGTGCTTGCAGGAGGCGTGGAAAGGCTGGAAACCATCACGTCATGAGCCCGCCGGCTTGGCGGGGAGGTGGTGGACAATCTTTCAGGCCAGCATGTGTTCCGGGTCGAAGTCCGGGTTGAGCCGCGAGGTCAGCACGTGGTCGCGCCAGCCGCCGTTCAGATAGAGGTAGTTCTTGGCGTGGCCTTCTATCTCGAAGCCCAGGCGTTTGAGCAGGCCGGCGCTGCGCAGATTATGCGGCTGGTAGTTGGCTTGGATCCGGTGCAGCCTGAGGGTGTCGAAGGCGCAGCGTATCACCGCTTCCAGCGCTTCGCGCATCAGGCCCTGGCCTTGGCAGTGCTGGTCCAGGCCGTAGCCCAGGTGGCAGGATTGGAAAGCGCCGCGGCTGATGTTGCTGAGGCCGACGCTGCCGATCACCCGCTCCGGCTCGGCGTGCAGCGCCAGCAGGAAGCGGCCGCCGCGGCCTTCTTCCCAGTCGCGTACGCGCTGGCGCAGCTGCATGGTCCAGTACAGCTCGGTGAAGAACATGTCGCCGGGCTTCGGGTCCCAGGGCTCGAAGTGCTGGCGGTTGCGGACGTGGAAATCGAGCATTGCGCGCGCCAGCGCGGGCTGCGCCGGCAAGAGCAGCAGGCGCGGCGTGCTGAGGGTGGGTTGGACGATGGGCATGCGGGTCAGGCGTTGGCGGGGAAGGCGATCTCGGCCGCCGCGCGCAGCAGGATGGGCACGCCGAAACTGCCCAGCTTGGGCAGAGTGGCGTTTTCATGGGCGCGGATCTGGGCGGCGCTGGCGTGGTCCTTATCGTGGGTGGTGTGCGCGTCGCTGACCAGGATGATGGCGTAGCCGTGGGCCGCCGCGCTGCGGGTGGTGGTGTCGATGCAGAATTCACTGGCGTAGCCTGCGATGACCAATTGGCCGACGCCCCATTGTTGCAGCTGCTCATGCAGGCCGGTGCGCAGGAAGGAATCCGGCGTGGTCTTGCGCAGGTAGTGGTCGTCCGGCTGCGCGTCCAGGCCGCGGGCCAGCCGCCATTCCGCCGAGCCGTGGGTCAACGGCGCGCTGGCGCGTTCATGCTGAACCCAGACCACCGGCGTTCCGGCCGCGCGCGCGGCGGTGGCCAGTTGATTGAGGCGGGCGATGACGGCGTCGGCCTGGTCGGCGCGCGGTTCGTGGTCGAACATGCCGCTTTGCACGTCGATGATCAGCAGGGCGGTTTTCATCGGGGTTTCCTGTCGCGGGATTGAGTCGCCAATGTCATATGAAACGCGGCAAAAAGCAAGCCCCGCTAGGGCGGGGCTTGGGTGGGAACTTGGAATCTGTTTACGATCTCGCGAGCTAAGGCGAGACAAGGCGAAAACGAGCGAAAAAGCGGAATGTACGAGTGGTACATGAGCATTTTGAGCTCATTTTTAACGCGGTATCGCTGAAGCGCAGCAGATCGTAAGCAGGTTCTCAGGCGGTCAGCCTGTCCAGCGCTTCTCTATACTTGGCCGCGGTCTTCTCGCGCACTTCCAGCGGCACCGCCGGCGCCGGCGCCTGCTTGTCCCAGCCGGAGGCTTCCAGCCAGTCGCGGACGAACTGCTTGTCGAAGGACGGCGGGTTGCCGCCCGGCGCGTAGCTGTCCGCCGGCCAGAAGCGGCTGGAGTCCGGGGTCAGCGCTTCATCCATCAGCGTCAGCACGCCGTTTTCGTCCAGGCCGAACTCGAACTTGGTGTCGCAGATGATGATGCCGCGGCTGGCGGCGAATTCGGCGGCGGCGCGGTAGAGCTTGATGGCGGTGTCGCGCACCTGGGCGGCCAGCTCGGCGCCGACGATTTCCTCGCAGCGCTGGTAGCTGATGTTTTCGTCGTGATCGCCCACCGCCGCCTTGGTGGACGGGGTGAAGATGGGTTCGGGCAGCTTGTCCGCCTCGCGCAGGCCGGCCGGCAGCGCCAGGCCGCAGACGGTACCGCTTTGGCGGTACTCCTTCCAGCCGGAGCCGGCCAGGTAGCCGCGCACCACGGCTTCGATCGGCACCGGCTTCAGGCGCTTGGCCACCACGGCGCGGCCGGCCACTTGCGGCAGATCGGCGGCGGAGACTACGTCTTCCGGCGCGTCGCCGGTCAGGTGGCAGGGCACCAGGTCTTTGAGCTTGTTGAACCAGAAGTTGGAGATGGCGGTGAGAATCTGGCCCTTGCCGGGAATGGGGTCGTCCAGGATCACGTCGAAGGCGGACAGCCGGTCGGTGGCGATCATCAGCATGCGCTGGTCGTCGATCTCGTACAGGTCGCGGACCTTGCCGGAGTAGATTTTCTTCAAGCTGGTCAGTTGGGTGGTGTTGAGTCCGGTCATCGGAAATCCTCGGTGGAACGGGCAATGTGTTTCAACGCTTCGCGCCGGCTGAGCCCGGATAGCGGCGTGGCCGCTACAAAGGCGCGCACGGCGTTGGCGTCGGTGTAAGCGTATTCGCGTAAGGCCCAACCTATGGCCTTGCGGATGAAGAATTCGGCGTCGCCGGCATTCGCGGCGCAGTAGCGGAACAGGCGTTCGGCGTCGGTGTCGGCTTTCCAGCGCAGCTGGTGCAGGATGGCGACGCGGCGCAGCCAGAAGTCGGCATCGCCGCTGAGGGCGTCCATGTCGCGCTGCAAATCCCGGTGCTGGCGCGTGAGCGCGCCGACCACCCAGGCGGCCAAGCCGTCCACGCAGTCCCACCAGGGCTTGGCGGCGGCGAGGGCCAGCAGCCGCGGCAGGCTGGCGGCCGGCAGTTCCTCGGCGCGCGCGGTCAGCAGGTCCACCGCCGCGTATTGGAATTCGCGTTCCGGTTGCCGCCACAGTTGCTCGGCCAGGTCCAGGCAGTATTCCGCGGAGCGGCTCTTGAGCGCGCGGATCCAGGGCGTGGATACTTTTCGGCGCGCCGGCGTGGGCACGCCGAGAAAGTCGAACCGCTCGCGCATATAGGCGCGCATCGGCGCGGCCTGCTCCGGGACGGCGGCGGCGCTGAGTTCAGCGCGCAGCGCGGCGATGTCGGCGTTCACGCCGGGGCCTCGTCGAAAAAGCGCATGCCGGCGTAAGGCCGGGCGCGGCAGGCGGCCAGCCGTGAGGCCAGCGTGCCGACATGCAGTTCCAGTTGATGGCCGTCCGGGTCCAGGAAGTAGAGCGAGTCGCCCTCGCTGCGGTTGTCCCGCCATTGGCGGACGCCGGCGGCGGCCAGGCGTTCGCGCCAGGCCGGGAAGTCGGTGGCGTCGACGCCGAAGGCGTAATGGGTGTAGCCGGCGGGCGGCACGGCGTCGGGGTCCAAGGACAGGCACAGCCACAGGCCGTCCAGGCTCAGATAGCCGCCGCTGTCCCAGCGCGCGTGGGGCTGGCAGCCCAGGATGCCGGCGTAGAAATCCCAGGCGCGCTCCAGATCTCGCACCGCCAGGGTCAGGTGATTCAGTCCGTTCAGTGTCATGGCGGAAAAATGGCGAAGTTCTGTAAGAACCTGTTCAAAGTTTAGCGAGCTAGAGCGAGACAAGGCGAAAACGGCTGAAGAAGCGGAATGTACATGTGGTACATGAGCATTCTGAAGTCGTTTTCAACGCAGTATCGCCGACGCGCAGCAGACATTGAACGGGCTCTTAGGCTTCGCCATGCGCTTACAAGGTGTCCTTCAAGGCCCGGGCCTGGTCCAAGGCTTCGTCGGCGGTGGCCGCCATCACATTGAAGTGGCCCATCTTGCGGCCGGGGCGCGCGCTTTTCTTGCCATACAGATGCAGTTGGGCGTTGGGCGCTTCCGCCAGCACGTCCCAATTGGGCTGGCCGCCGTTGTCCTTCCACACGTCGCCCAGCAGGTTGACCATCACCACCGGGCTGAGCAGGTCGGTGCGGCCCGGCAGCAGGCCGCACATTGCGCGCACCTGTTGCTGGAACTGGTCGGTGAGGCAGGCGGTGAGCGTGTAGTGTCCGGAGTTGTGCGGCCGCGGCGCGATCTCGTTGACCACCAGGCTGTCGTCGGCCAGCACGAAGAACTCCACCGCCAGCACGCCGACGTAGTCCAGCGCCTCGGCCAGCTTGAGCGCCATGCTTTGGGCTTCGGCCGCCAGCGCCGGCTTGATGCGCGCCGGCACGATGGATTCGTCCAGGATGCCGCCGACGTGGATATTCTCCGCCACCGGGAACACCGCGCACTGGGTGGCGCTGACTCGGGTGACGATGGCGGACACTTCCAGCTGCAGGTCCAGCATCTTTTCCAGCACGCAGGCTTGACCGCCCAGATTAGCGTAGGCGGCGCGCGCTTCTTCCGCGGTGCCGACCCGCACCTGGCCCTTGCCGTCATAGCCCAGGCGGGCGGTTTTCAGGATGCCGGGCAGGTAGGGCGCGAGCTCAACCTGAATGTCTTCCACGCTCTGGATGGCCAGATAGGGAGCGGTGGGCAAGCCGGCCTTGCGGATCCAGCCTTTCTCCGCAATGCGGTCCTGAGCGATGGCGACGCAGTCGCCGGATGGCGACACGCGGGTGGTCTTGGCCAAGACGCGCATGGCGTCGGCGTTGACGTTTTCGAATTCGGTGGTGACGGCGGCGCAGCTCCTGGCCAGATCTTCCAGCGCGGCCGGGTCGTTGAACGGCGCGCACAGGTGACGGTCGGCGAAATCCGCCGCCGGCGCGGCTTCGTCCGGGTCCAGCACGGTGACGCGGTAGCCCATGGTTTTGGCGGCCACGGCGAACATGCGGCCCAATTGGCCGCCGCCCAGGATGCCCAGCATTGCCGGGGGCAGGATGGCGGACATTATTCGATCTCCGGCAAGGTCATCGCCAGCACGGTCTGTTCCTGCTGGCGACGGAAGGCGATCAGCTGTTCCGCCAGTTCCGGGCGGGTGGCGGCCAGCATGGCCACGGCGAACAGCGCGGCGTTGGCGGCGCCGGCCTCGCCGATGGCGAAGGTGGCCACCGGGATGCCCTTGGGCATTTGCACGATGGAGAGCAGTGAATCCTCGCCGCGCAGGTATTTGGACGGCACCGGCACGCCCAGCACCGGCAGATGGGTCTTGGCGGCCAGCATGCCCGGCAGGTGGGCGGCGCCGCCGGCTCCGGCGATGATGGCCTTCAGGCCGCGCTCGGCAGCGGTTTCTGCGTATTGGAACAGCAGGTCGGGAGTACGGTGGGCGGAGACGACGCGGGTTTCACAGGCGATGCCGAAGTCCTTGAGCACGCGGGCGGCGTTCTGCATGACTTCCCAATCGCTGTTGCTACCCATCACGATGCCGACTTCAATCATGGCGGAGAAGCTCGCTGGTTGAGGCTAAAGGCGTGATTTTACCCGATTGGGGCCTGCTGCCGTTATGGTTTTTTATTTTGACATCAAGGTACTTAGGGCATATCACATCAGCCGCGGATAAGTGAACAGAATCAGGTGCACAGTGTTGAAAGCGACGTGGGCCAGCACCGCCCACAAGACCTGGCGGGTGGCGGCGTAAACCAGGCCGTAACCCAGGCCGGCGAGGGTAGCCAGGCCGACCCAGACCCAACCGCCGGCAACATGGACCAGGCCAAAGGCCACGGAGGCGGCCATCAAGGCGGCGAAGGGTTCGGTGCGCAGTTCCAGCCAGCGTTGCAGGCCGGCGCGGAAGAAGGCTTCCTCCGCCAGCGAGACCAGGAAGAAATTGGCGAACAGCCAGGGCAGCAGCCAGTACGGCCATTTCGGCGCCCAGGCGATGACGCCGGCCACGCTGGCCAGGCCCAGCACGATCAGCAACAGCAGCGCTCCAACGCCGGCGGCGGCCGGTCCCCAGCGTCGCTCCACCTGCGGACTGGCGGCCAGCACCATCAGCAGCAGCCAGCCGGCGGCGCCTTTGTCGTAACTCCAGTACAGCCGATAGGGCGCGCTGTTCGGCGTGCTCAGGCCTTGCCAGAGCAAGGGGTTGTCGAAGCCGGGCAGCGCGTGTAGCGCCAGCGCCAGCAGCAGAGCGATCCAGACCAGCCACAACTCCGGCCGGCGGTAGCGGATCGCGGCCAGGCTGACGGCGAGGGCGGCGAGGAGGGCCGCCGCGCCCAAGGGCTGCACCAGGCCGCAAGCGACGGCGGTGCCGGCGCTGCTGAGCGCGGCCAGCCGGGAGGGCCAGCGCAGGCGCAGGCTTTCCGCCAGCAGGGCGAGCGCCAATAGGAGGAAGGCTGCAAGGGACAGGGAATCCGGCAAGGGCGGGGTGGGCAGGGACATGGGGGCTCGCGGCGGGATGGGTTTGGATACTGAATGATACCTAAGAACCTGTTTACGATCTGCTGCGCGTCGTGGAGCGTTGCACGGTGAGTACGGCTTCGAAATGCTCATGTACTGTGCGTACACTCCGTTTTCTCAGCCGCAACGCCTTGCCGCGTCTTGATTTGCTGGATCGTAAACGCGCCCGCGAAGCGTTGAGAAAAAAGCCGCCGCCGTCCGGCTTGGGCCAGAACCACGGCGGCAGGTTCCCGTGTGCAGGGAAAGGAAGCCGTAAGCGAACCGGCGGTCTGCACGCAAGTGCGCGCCGCCGGCGGGCTTAGTTGGCTTTGGCCGCGCGCACCGCGGCGGCGGCGTCGGTGATGCCGGCGGAGCAACCTTCGCAATCCGCCGCCGGTGGGCGCGCGGTCTTGATCAGGATGTTGCGCACCGCTTTCCAGTTGAGGCTGGGGTTGGAGGACAGCATCAGCGCCACCAGGCCGGCCACGTGGGGCGTGGCCATCGAGGTGCCCTGGAAGGCGGCGTAGCTGTCCGCGCCCGGCACGGTGGTGCCGCTATTGAGCGTGGAGTAGATGCCGGGGTCGCCGCTGTTGAGATCGCCGCCCGGCGCGGTGACGGTGGTGATCGCGCCATAGTTGGAGTAGGAGGCGATGCCGCCGGATTTGCCGTTGGAGGCCACGGTGATCACGCCGGGGCAGCTGGCCGGGTTGGTGTTGCGCACGTTTTTCATCGCGTTGCCGGCGGCCACCACCACCACGCCGTTGCGGGCGTTGACCTGCTGGATGGCATCGCGATAGGTGCGGCTGCAAGGCTGGGCCCCGCCCAGAGACATGCTCAGCACTCGAGCCACATTGGCGTTGATCGGCGCGCCGGGCACGGTGGCGCCCACTGCCCACAGCATGGCGTCGGCGATATCCGAGCTGGCGCCTCCGCACTGGCCCAACACGCGCAACGGCAGCAGTTTGGACTTGGGCGCCACGCCGGTCAGGCCGTTGGCGTCGCCGGCGGCCGCGGCGATGGTGCCGGCCACGTGGGTGCCGTGCCAGCTGCTATTGCCGGCGCGGCACAGGCTGCCGTCGCTATAGTCGCCTTGGTCCAGGCCGTTGTTGGTGCGCGCGCTTTGCACCGGCTGGCCGTTGCTGTCCAAGAGCGGGCTGCCGTCGGCGTTGGTTTGCGCCACGGCGGGCAGGCGGGCGCGTTTGGGGTCGGAGATGAAGTTGTAGCCCGGCTCCAGCAGGTTGGGCTTGAGGTCCGCGTGCGGACGGTAGCCGGTGTCCAGCACCGCGACGGTGACGCCGGCGCCCAGCGACAGGTCCCAGGCGGCGGGCAGGTTCATCGCGCCCGGTTCGCCGGCGCTGGCCTGCATATCCCATTGCTTGCCGGCGTATAGCGGGCTGCTGGGCAGATAGTTGGGGCTCATGACGAAGTCCGGCTCGGCGTATTCCACCGCCGGGTCTTGCTGGATTTTGCGCGCCAGGGTCTGGGCCTCGGCCACGCTCATCGTCTTGCCACTTTGGTAGACATAGGCGCCAGTGCCCATCTGGTGATGGAATTGCAAGGGGCTGCCGCTCAGTTGCTGCACGCGCTGGGTGCGGGCGGCGAAGTCGGCTGGACGGCTGGACGGGGCGCGGCCGCCGTTGGCGATGCGCGCCTGGACCAGTTGCTGCTGGGAGACGCTGTGGTATTTGACGATGATGCCGGTGATGCCGGCGGCGGAGGGCGCGGCCGCCGCGATTTCAGCGCCGGCGCCGGCCAGCAGCGCGGCGATCAGCAGGGACAGCGAGGTTTTGCGGTTCATGTTCTATTGCTCCAATGCGTCGGGGACTTAGTTCTTGACGTAGGGGATGGCGGCGAGGCCGGCCGGGGCGTTGCCGCCGGCGGACGGGCTGCCCCAGGCGACGAACTTGCCGTCCTTGGCCACGGCGAGAAAGCCGCCGAGCGGGGTGCTGTAGATGGCGCGGATATTGACCAGGCGCGCGTTGACGGCGGAACTGTCGCCGCCATGAGTGGGCGCGCCCCAAGTGACCACGCTGCCGTCGGCCTTTAGGGCGGCGAAGGCGTAGTCGTTGGAGAACAAGGCCACCACGTTGCGCAGACGATGTTGCACCGCGCTGCTGTCGCCGCCGCGCAGCTCGTCGCCCCAGGTCACAACGCTGCCGTCCTGACGCAAGGCGGCGAAGGCCAGCTCGGTGGCGGCGATGGAACGCACGCGGTTGAGCTTGTGCTGCACGCCGCTGGCGTCGTTGCGGGCGCTGTCGCCCCAGGTGACCACGCTGCCATCCTTGCGCAAGGCGGCGAAGGCGGTCTTGCTGGCGTAGATTTTAGCCACGCCAGCCAGGCTGCCGGCCACCGGGCCGGTGTCGGCGCCGCGGTCGAAGTAGGCGCTGCCTATGGTGGCGACCGAGCCGTCCTGCTTCAGCGCGGCGAAGACGTTGAGGTTGGTTTGCACCGCGCTGACGCCGGCCGGCATCGCTTCGCTGCCGTCGTAGTAGTCGCTGGTCTGGCCGTCCCAGTTCAGGCCCCATACCACCACGCTGCCGTCTTTTTTCAGCGCGGCGAAGTTGTAGTCCGTGGCGGCGATGCTAGCCACATTGTTGAGCTTGGCGGCCAACGGAGAGGCGTCGCCGCCGGAGTTGGGGTCGCCGAAAGCGAGCACGCTGCCGTCTTTCTTCAGCACCGCCACCGCGCCCAGGTTGTGGCTGACGCTGGCGACGTCCTTCAGCGCGGCCAACCGGGCGGCGTCGAAGTAGGAGGAAATGGATTTGGAGCCGCCGTTGCCGTCGAAGGTGGTTTCGATATTGCCCCAGCTTGTGGCGCTGCCGTCGTCGTTGAGAGCGACGAAGCCGCGTTTGGTGGGCCACAGTTTGGCCACCTTGCCCAGCGGCGCCACCGGGGAGGTGGCGTCAGCGTTGCCTATGCCCACCGGGCCGGCGTAGCTGGCGCCGGAGCCGGCGCGGCCCCAGCCCACGATGGTGCCGTCGGCTTGCAGCGCGGCCATCGCGCGTTCGTTGCCGGCCACCGCCACTACGTTTTTAGGCTGGGCGGGCAGGGTGGAAGTGTCGCCGCCCAGGCGTCGGCTGCCCCAGACCGCCAGCGTGCGGTCCGTCTTCAGCACGGCGAACACCGACGGCGCGCTGAAGACGTTCTGCGGCACCAGGGTTTGGCTGGCGCTGGTCAAGGCGCAGCTGACGGTGGCGGTCAGCGGCTGGTCCGGCGCGCTGTCCTCAGCGCTGAAGCCGCGCGCGCCGTTGCTCCATTGCACGCGCGGTTCGCCCAGGCAGCGGCCGCTGGGCACGGCGGTCAGCACGCCGCCGCGGTTGCCGAAGATGTCCACCGCCAGGCGGCCGCTGCCGCCATGATGGCTGGAACCGTCGCCGGGGGTGCTGCCGTCGTCTTCGCAGCCGGCGAGGCCGCCGA
The DNA here is from genome assembly GCF_015291765.1 of Chromobacterium sp. Rain0013. Lineage (NCBI taxonomy): Bacteria > Pseudomonadati > Pseudomonadota > Betaproteobacteria > Neisseriales > Chromobacteriaceae > Chromobacterium > Chromobacterium sp. Rain0013. Next base: position 421,683 of record NZ_CP031514.1, on the reverse strand, counting down.
TCAGCGCCACGCCCACGGCGATAGCGCCAAGCCGGAACCATTGGGTTCCACTTGCTTGTCTGGTTCTCATCACGGATAACTCCTTTGTATAGCTTGTCGTTTGTGTTTTTAATCCGGGTTTAAACCCAGAATGAATATATTGTCATGCGGTAAGCATGTTTGGTAGAGAAAACGCATGGACAAGGCAAGAGGAAGCGGGGGGGCAAGCGGATGGAAAAGACGGAGCAATGCGCTATTTTGGTGCGATGTGTAGATAACCAGCGGTTATAATTATTTGTGTTTTAATTTTTTGTTGAAAAATCAGATGTTTGCCGGGGGAGGAAATGGCGCATAAGACAAAGCCAGCCGCGGCGGGCTGGCGTCAAAATGGGGCATGAGGGCCGAAAGCGAGCCGGCCGGGGTGTTACATTTTTGCCAGTTGCTGGCGCGCTTTCTGGGCGGAATCTGTTTTGGGATACAGTTTGATCAGGCGTTTATAAGTGGTTTTGGCTTGATCCATTTGCCCCAGGTCGCGCTGGCAGTTGCCGATATTGCGCAGGGCCTCCGGCGCGAAGTGATTGTCCGGAAACTGCTCGACGAAGCGGCGGTGGATGTCGATGGCGGCGTCGTATTGGCGCAAGGCGGTGTGGGACACGCCCAGCCAGTAGGTGGCTTCCGCCACTTGCGGCGCCTGCGGGTTTTGTTCGATGAAGCCGCGCAGCGCGTCGGCGGCCTTGGCGAAGTCGCGAGCGCGCAGCAAGTTCAGCGCCTTGTCGTAATCCGGGCTGGTGGCCGCGCCGCCGTCCGCGGCGCCCGAGGCGTCGCCGTGCGTAGCGGGCACCGGTTTGGCGCCGCTGTTCTCCAGATGGCCCAGCCGGCCGTCCAGGTCGTTGTACAGATCGTTCTGACGCTTTTGGGTGGTTTGCAGATTGTAGTTCAGCACTTCCACGTCGCCGCGCAGCTTGGCCACTTCTGCCTTCATCGTTTCCAGTTGGCTGACCATCTCCAGCAGCTTTTCATTGGAAAGCTTGCTTTCCACTTCATTGAGCCGCGTAGAGGCCTGGCGGTTGACTTGGTCCAGCTGGCGGCGGGTTTCTTCCAGATCGCCGGTGGTGGCGCAGCCGGTGAGGACCAGCAGCAGCGCGCTGCAAAGGGTGAGCCGTTTCATGGTTGTCCCAGGATGTCCCGCCGTCCGCCCCGGAGGGGACGACGCTTGTGAGTTGGGTGGCAATGAATACAGCCGGATATCTTAACGGCAAGCGCGTGAAAACGCACTCGCCCGATGTCCGGCTGCAAAGCCGGCCCGGGGAACCGGGCCGGCGTCATAGGACTAGAACCTGTTTACGATCTGCTGCGCGTCGTGAGACGTGGCAAGGCGAGTCGCGCCTCGAAATGCTCATGCGCCAGCTGCACATTCCGCTTTCTCAGCCGTTTTCGCCTTGTCTTGTCCTAGCCCGCGAGATCGTAAACCCGTTCTTAGTGGCCTTGGTACACGATGTCGGCGCGGCGGTTCTCTGCGAAGTCCGCTTCGGTGTTGCCGGTGGCGCGCGGTTTTTCCTTGCCGAAGCTGACCGCTTCCAGTTGGCTTTCCTTGGCGCCAAGCACTTCCATCGCCTTCTTCACGCTCTCGGCGCGGCGCTGACCCAGGGCCAGGTTGTATTCGCGGCTGCCGCGAGCGTCGGTGTTGCCCTGGATGATGACTTTTTTGTCCGCGTTCTGCTTCAGGTAGGCGGAGTGGGTTTCCACGACCGGTTTGCCGTTGGCGTCGACGGAGGAGGAGTCGAAGCCGAAGTAGACGCTGCGTTTGGCCAGCGGGCTGTTGGGATCGTTCAGCGGATCCACGGACACCTGATTCTGGTTGCCGCTGCCGGTGTCCACCGGCGCGGTGGTCTGCGGCGTGGTGGGCTGCTGGGTGCCGGCGGTGGTGTCGGCCGGTTTGGTGCTGGCGCAGGCGGCCAGCAGGGTTACGGTGGCGGTGCCGAGGACGAGTTGTTTCCAGTTCATATCAATAGCTCCAATTAAGGACGATTAAATGGGCCCCAAGCCGGGTCCTGTACATCGCCGTTGATCACGGCCAATTTCACTTTGCTGCTGCCATCCGTGGTGGCGGCGTACAACACGCTCTTGCCGCCTGCGTCGCTGGCGTACAGCACCATGCGGCCGTTGGGGGCGAAGCTTGGGCGTTCGTTGTAGCCGCCGTCCGACAGCACTCGGCTGTCGTTGGTGGCCAGGTCTTGCGCCATCACGCGGAAGTTGCCTCCCTCGCGACGGATGTAACTCAGGGTCTTGCCGTCCGGCGACACCTTGGGCGATACGTTGTAGCGTCCTTCCCAGGTGACGCGCTGGGCGTTGCCGCCATCGGCGGACACGCGGTAGATCTGCGGGCCGCCAGCGCGGTCGGAGACAAAGTACAGGCTGCCGCCGTCCGGGCTCCATGTGGGCTCGGTGTCGATGCCTCCGTTGTACATCAGCCGGCGCGAGCCGCCGCCGTTGGCGTTGATCACGTAAATCTGCGAATTGCCGCTGGTGGTCAGCACCACCGCCAGCTTGCTGCCGTCCGGGCTCCAGGCCGGGGCGGAGTTGCTGCCCTTGAAGTTGGCGGCGGCAAAACGCTGGCCGGTGGCCAAGTTCTGCACCCAGACCACCGGCTTCTTGCTTTCAAACGACACGTAGGCGATGCGTCCGCCATCCGGGCTCCAACTTGGGGAGATGATGGGCTCCCTGGAGCGCAGAATGGTCTGGGCGCGTCCGCCATCCACGTCCGCCACTTGCAGCAGATAGCTGCCGCCGGTCTTCAGCACGTAAACGATGCGGGTGTTGAAGAAGCCTTTCTGGCCGGTGATCGCCTCGTAAATCATGTCGGCGATCGCGTGCGCCACTTGGCGGGTGCGGTCCGGGGTGACGGTGAATTCGCCGCCGGTCAGTTGTTTCTTCTGCGCGACGTCCATCAGCCGGAAGCTGATTTTCAACTGCCCGCCTCCCGCGGCCTCCACCTTGCCGATGGCGACCGATTGCGCGCCGGCGGCTTGCCACATCGGGTAGCGGATGTCAGCAGGCTCAAACGGCACATTGGCCACGCCGGCCGCGTCCACCATGCGGAAGACGCCGGAAATCGTCAGATCGTTCTTGATCACCGGACCCAGGCCGCCCTGGGCGTTGGCCTCGTCCTTGAACGGAGCGATGGCGATGGCGTGGCGATTCGCCCCGCCGCCGACGATCTCAATAGTCATTTCCGCTTGCGCGCCGCCTGCGGCCATCAGGCCCAGCGTGACGAGCAGCATATTCAACAGAGTTTTAAAGCTGGACATTAGTTCCCTCGAATCAGTCTATCGGCATGAGGCGACGCCGCAGCCGTTCCATCATGGCTTGTGCTTGATCCGTCTTATGACCTGGGACGGAATTCCATTTTGAACTGCCGGTAGCCGTCGTTGAAATTGGCGCCGGGCGGCAGCGCCGGAAAGGTTTTCGCTTCCCAGATCGCCCTTTGCACCGCGTCGTCGTAGGCCTTGCTGCCGCTGCTTTGCAGCAGTTGAACCCGGTTCACCTCCAGCGAGGGCAGCAGGCTGACCTGCAACACTACCTTGGGGTTGCCGCTCAGTTCCGGCGGCACCTGCACCAGCGGAGTGACTTTGGCCTTGACCCGGCTGATCCAGCCGGCCTTGGCCGTTGACGAGCCATTGGCCGCGCCGCCGGCCACGCCGTTGGGGGAACCGGCCTGGTCGCTGCGCGCATTGGCTTTGCCGTTGGCGCGGGGGCTGTCCAGGCTGGCCAGCAAGTCGTCAGCCTCCGGATTGTAGGTCTTGGACGGCTTGGGTTTGGCCTGCGGCTTGGCGGCCGTCGCCGACGGCGCTTTGGCCTCCGGTTTTTTCTCGGCCGGTTTGTCCGCTTTTTTGGGTTCGGGCTTCTTCGCTGGCTCGGGTTTGGGCTCCGGCTTAGGCTCGGGCTTGGGTTCAGGTTTGAGCTTGGGCGGCTCCGGCGGTTTCTTGTGGCGGCCCAGGTTGACGTCGGCTGGAGGCTCCGCCACGGCGGGACGCGGCGGCTCCACCACCGGCGCGGGCTTGGGTTCGGCCACGGCGCTGGGCGCGGGGGGCGGAGGCGCGGTGGTCCATAGCTCCAGCGCTACCGGCGCTTGTTCCTGCAAGGTTTGGGAATGGAAGCCGCCCCACAGCAGCAGGCCGACCACGGCGATGTGCAGCAGCACCGAGACAATCAGCGACCAAGGGCGCGGGGAGGTGGACACTGCGGCCATCATCCCTGCTTTTGCTGCTTGACCGTCAGCGCTACGCGCTTGACGCCGGCCTGGTGGAGTTTGTCGGCGATGCGCACTACCTCGGCGTATTTGAGGTTGGCGTCGGCGGAGATGGCCACCGGGCGCTCGGCCGCGCCCAGCGCCTGGATCTGCGAGGCCAGGTCGGCGACGGAGGCGACGTCTGTCTTGCGGTCTTGGTCTATCAGTTGAATCTTGCCCTGGGCGTCCACGGTCACTTCCAGCGGACGGGTGTCGATGCTGGCGGCTTGGGACACGCTGGGCACTTCTATCACGCCAGGCGTGAACATCGGCGCGGTCACCATGAAGATGACCAGCAGCACCAGCATCACGTCGATGTAAGGCACGACGTTCATCTGGTTCATCTGGCGGCGGGGACGGCGATTGAGCATGGAGCGTCTGTTAGCGTTGGCAAGCGGTCATGATACACCGGGCTCCGGCCCAAGTGGGCCGGCTAAGAACCTGTTTACGATCTGCTGCGCGTTGGCGATACGGCGTTGAAAACCGTTTCGAAATGCTCATGTACCGCTTGTACATTCCGCTTTCTCAACGACTTTCGCCTTGTCTCGCCTTAGCTCGCGAGACTGATGAGCAGGCTCTAAGCGGGTCAGACCGCGGCGGATCATGAAAAGTTCATGGCCGCGCCGGCCTGAGGCGTTCAGGCCAGCCGCGTGCACAAGGTCAGCCCATCGCCCACCGGCAGCACGCACATGCGGATGCGAGGGTCGTGCTTCAGCCCGGCGTTGAATTCGTGCATCAGGTGCACGCCAGGCGGGTCTTCCGGCTTGGGTTCCACCACGCGGCCGGACAGGAAAATATTGTCGATGGCGATCACGCCGCCGGGGCGCACCAGTTGCAGGCAGGCTTCGTAGTAGTCGCGGTAGGCTGGCTTGTCCGCATCGATGAAGGCCAGGTCGTACTGACCCGCTTGGCCGGCGTCCAGCTGCTGGCGCAAGGTGACGAGCGCCGGTTGCAGCACTAGCTCAATGCGATCAGCGACGCCGGCGCGGGCCCAGTAATCGCGGGCGACGGCGGTGAAGGTTTCGCTGACGTCGCAGGCCAGCGTGCGGCTGTCCGCCGGCATCGCCAAGGTGACCGCCAGCGCGCTGTAGCCGGTGAACACGCCGATTTCCAGATAGCGGCGCGCGCCGATCAGTTGAGCCAGCCAGGCCATGAACTGGCCTTGTTCCGGCGCGATTTGCATCTTGGACATGCGGTGGGTGGCGGTGAATTCGCGCAGCTCGCGCATCACCGGATGTTCGCTGAGGCTGATGTTCAGCAAGTAGTCGTGCAAGGCGCCGTCTAGCGCCAGGGTGCGGCTGGTCATGGGTATGCAGTGCAATCGGAAACGCCCGCGGCGCGGGCGTCGGGTCAGGCGGGAGCCGGTTTTATTCCGGCTGGTAAACGTAGGGCTGCTGCGGAACGCGGGATTCTTTCCAGCGCTTCTGGTCGTCGGCGTTTAATTGACGGTCCCACAGGGTCAGGCGCAGCTCACGGCGTTGGCTGTCCACTTCCGGGTGTTCTTCCAGGAAGCCATTGATGAATTGGGTGAAATCGGACTGATACATCGCATCGTTCCTTCCTAAGGCTGATGTTGTGATTTTAATCGATAAATCGTCGCGCAGTCAGCTTGCCGGCTTCGCTTTACATTCTTTTTGACAACAGATTTCAAGGTGCAGAGCAAATCCTGGTTGCGTGTAGGACGCTTTGCTGCGATATTACGCAAAAGGTTTAAAGACATTAAATTAAAATTTTAAACTGAAAAGGTGGATTTGTTTAATCAAATTAAACTTAATGGTTTACAAGATGCGAATTCGCAATGTGGACGGCTTGGTGCAGTTCTATCCCGAGACCTTGACCTATCTGCGGCTGCTGGCCCGGTTGACGCACCTGGCGATGGTGCTGGCGCCCGGCTGTATTTTGCTGTTGTTTGATCCGGCCGCCGCGGCGGCCCGCGGGCAGGCCGGACAGCTCTTGTTGTTGGCCGGCGCGCTGGCTTTGCTGTCTTTCCAGGCGCTGGGCGTTTACGGCGGAGGCATGTTTTTACGTCAGTTGCGCCTGCGGCCCTTGGCCGCGGCGTGCGTGCTTTTGTTTTTGGTCTTGTGGCTGGCCCGCGGGCTGTCCCCGGCCTTGGCCGCCTTGCCGGACCGGCTGTGGCCGGTCTGGTTTACGGCGACGCTGGCCTTATTGCTGGCGCAGCGCTTGTTGGTGCACGTCTGGTGCCGCCGGCTGGTGCGTCGCGGCGTGGGCCTGCAACGCACGGTGATCCTGGGTTGTACTGCCAGCGGCCATTTGCTGGCCGGTTTTCTGAAGGAAAACGCGGACATCCGCGCCTGCGTGATCGGCTTTGTGGACGATCGTTCGGACCGCTTGCAGCACGCCATGGCCGGCCTGCCTTATTTGGGCGGCATGCGTCGGCTGGAGACGATGGTGCGCGAGGGCGAGGTACAGCAAATCCTGGTGGCGCTGCCTTGGGCGGCGGTCAAGCGGATGGGAGACTTGGTCAGCATGCTGCGACGCTTGCCGGTGACGGTGCTGCTGGCGCCGGACATGGCGGGCTTGCAGCACGCTCATCATCGGGTGACCGCGGTGGCGGGGTTGCCGATGTTCAATATTTCCGAGCGCCCGCTCAAGGGGTGGTCGCCCTTGCTCAAACGCTGCGAGGACGTGCTGCTCGCCGTTTGCGCGCTGGCGCTGACCGCGCCGCTGATGTTGCTGATCGCCTTGTTGATCAAGCTGGATTCGCCGGGGCCGGTGCTGTTCCGGCAAAGGCGCTACGGCTACAACAACCGTTTGATCGAGGTCTACAAATTCCGCTCCATGTACGTGGAGCGGACCGACGCCGACGCCGAGGCGCAAACCACACGTAGCGACCCGCGCGTGACTCGCGTCGGGCGCTTCATCCGCAAGACCAGCCTGGACGAACTGCCGCAATTGCTCAATGTGCTGGGCGGCAGCATGTCCATGGTGGGGCCGCGTCCGCACGCAACCGCCACCAAGGCCGCCGGTGTCTTGTTCGAAGACGCGGTGGCGGAGTATTCCGCTCGCCATCGGGTCAAGCCGGGCATTACCGGCTGGGCCCAGGTCAACGGCTACCGCGGCGAAACCGACACGCTGGCCAAGATAGAGGGCCGGGTGGCGCACGATCTCGAATACATCGAGAACTGGTCGCTATGGTTCGACGCCTACATTCTGATCCGCACTCTGCCGGCCGTGCTGTCGGCCGACGAAGCCTATTGAGGCCGCCATGCAAACCCAAATTCCAGAACTGATTCCCTGCATCGTGTCCGGCGGCGCCGGCACCCGCTTGTGGCCGGTGTCCCGGCAGGCTTTTCCCAAACCCTTCATCCGCTTGGCCGACGATCAGAGCCTGCTGCAGAAGGCCTTTCTGCGCGCCGCGCGCCTGCCGGGGGTGAAGCGGGTGATGATCATCACCAATCAGCAGGCGCAACTGCGCACCCTGGACGAATGCCGGGCGGTCAACGCCGGCGGGTTGGCGTTGGAGCTGCTGTTGGAGCCGGAAGGGCGCAATACCGCTCCAGCGCTGGCGGCGGCCGCCGCGGACCTGCTGGAGCGCGAACCGGCGGCGAATCCCTTGCTATTGGCGCTGCCGGCGGATCATCTGATCGCCGACGAAGCCGCCTTCGCCGCCGCGGTGGAGAAAGCCGCGCGGCTGGCCGGCGATGGACGCATTGTCGTTTTCGGCTTGAAGCCCAGCCGCGCGGAAACCGGTTTCGGCTATATCGAGGCCGGCGCGGCGATAGGCGCTGACGGACAGGAAGTGGCTCGCTTCGTGGAAAAGCCGGACCACGCCGCCGCCGAAGGCTATCTGGCTGGCGGACGTCATTTGTGGAACAGCGGCATGTTCTGCTTTTCCGCCGCTGCTTTGTGCGAGGAACTGGCCGAACACGCGCCCGATGTGTTGGCGGCGGTGCGGGATTGCTTGGCGCACAGCCCTGCGTCCCAGAGCGCGGACCACCGCTTGCGGGCGCTGGAGCGCGAGCGCTTTGGCCGTTGCCCGGACATCTCCATCGACTACGCGGTGATGGAGCGCACCCGCGCCGCGGCGGTGGTGCGTTGCGAACTGGGCTGGAGCGATATCGGCAACTGGGACAGCCTGGCCGAGCAGTTTCCCGCCGACGCGGACGGCAACCGCGTCAGCGGCGACGCCTTGCTGCGGGACAGCCATGATTGCTTCATCCAGAGCCGCGGCCGCTTGATCGCGATGCTGGGCGTGGACAATCTGGCGGTGGTGGACACCCCGGACGCCCTGTTGGTGGCAGACCGCGGGCGCAGCCAGGAAGTGCGCGAGCTGGCGCGGCGGCTGCAGGACCAGAATCATCCTGCCTGGCGGCTGCATCTGAGCTCGCAGCGGCCCTGGGGCCATTACACCGTGCTGGCGGACAGCGAACGCTACAAGATCAAGCGCATCGTGGTGAAGCCGGGCGCGTCGCTGTCCTTGCAGATGCACCACCACCGCAGCGAGCACTGGATCGTGGTCAGCGGCACCGCGATGGTGACCCACGGCCAAGAAGAGCGCTTGCTGCACACCAATGAATCCACCTTCATTCCCGCTGGCGAAACGCATAGATTGAGCAACCCCGGGCTGATCGATCTGGTATTGATCGAGGTGCAGAGCGGCGAATACTTGGGCGAGGACGACATCGTGCGCTTCGCCGATGACTACGGCCGCTCGGAGGCCGCGCCGTGAGCCGCACCGCATTGATCCTGCCTGTGCGAAACGCCGGCCGCCACCTGGACCGGCTGTTGCCGGCGCTGGCGGCGCAAAGCTTGCGGCCGGACGAATGGCTGGCGCTGGACAGCGAGTCCAGCGACGGCAGCCGGGCGCGCTTGCTGGCCGCCGGCGCCAGCGTGGTGCCGGTGCGCGCCGCGGACTTCAATCACGGCGGCACGCGCCGGCTAGCCAGCGAACTGACCGACGCCAAGGTGTTGATCTATCTGACCCAGGACGCCATCCCGGCCGGGCCCGACGCCTTGCGCCGCTTGCGCGACGCGCTGTTGGCGGAGGACGACATCGGGGTCGCCTACGGCCGCCAACTGCCGCAGCCAGACGCCGGCCTGTTGGGCGCGCACGCGCGCCGTTTCAATTACCCGCCGTTCAGCCGCACCAAGCGGCTGGCCGACGCCGCCGAACTGGGCATCAAGACCTGTTTCAGCTCGGACTCCTTCGCCGCCTATCGCCGCGAGGCCTTGCGCGAGGTGGGGGGCTTCCCCTCCGACGTGATCGGCTCCGAAGACGCCCACGTCGCCGGCCGCATGCTGCTGGCCGGCTGGGCGGTGCGTTACGAGGCCGCCGCCTGCGTTCACCACTCGCACGATTACGGACTGCTGGAGGAAATGCGCCGCTATTTCGATATCGGCGTGTTTTACGGCCGCGAGCGCTGGATCGCCGAGCGCTTTGGCCGCGCTGGCGCGGAAGGGCGGCGTTTTCTGCGCTCCGAGCTGGAAACCGTCCGCCGGGCAGGCCAGCCGTGGCGGCAGTCCGAAGTGTTGCTGCGTTGCGCGCTCAAGCTGGCCGGCTACCGCCTGGGCCATGTTGAGCGCTGGCTGCCGCGAGCGTTCAAGCGCCGCCTCAGCATGTTCCCCGCTTATTGGAAATGAATGCGATGACTACCGCCAAACTCGCCGCCGTTTTGTTGTTCGCCGTTCTGGGCGGTCTGACGGCCTGTTCCACCCCCAGCACCATCGCGCTGCCGGACGCCAAGACCGTGGAAGCGCGGCAGCTGGCGCTGCGCGACATCAGCCAATTGCCGCCGCCCGTTACCAGGGTAATGAACGGCGACACCCTGCGCATTGTCCGAGACGCGCAATCTCCGGCCGAAAAAGACGAGATGGCGCTGTTCTTCGTGCGCCCGGACGGCAGCTTTTCCTACCCCCACGCCGGCCTGGTCCGCGGCGGCGGCCGCACGCCGGAGGAGATAGGGGCGGAGATCACCGACCGGCTGTCCACGCTGTATCGCCAGCCGCAAGTCACCGTCAACATCGCCATTGCGCCGGGCAACCGCGTCTTCGTAGGCGGCGCGGTGCGCAATCCGTCCGCCTTCGAACTGAGCGCCGCCGCCAGCATAGAACAAGCGGTGATCGGCGCCGGCGGCGTGCTGCCGTCCGCCGACAGCGAGCACGTGGCGCTGCTGCGCATGGACGAGACCGGCCTGTATCAGATCTATTTCACCGATCTGGCGCGGATGCTGGACCCGGCCGCTGGACGGCGCGGCGTCATGCTGCAACGCGGCGACATCGTGTTTGTGCCCAAGTCCGCCATCGGCAAGGCGGTGGAAGGCGTGGACATGTACGTCAACCAGCTGCTGCCCTTCTCCAAGGCGATAGGCATAGGCCTGAATTACGACCTGGGCGGCAAAGGCAGCAACAACGTCAACATCCAGAACAACCCTACCATCAAGGCCGGCGGTTAGCCCCTGGTCCGCACCGGCGATAGCGACATGATAGAAATCCGCTCCTTCCGCGATCTGGCCCGCCTGTTCTTCATCTTCCGGCGGGAGTTCAAATGGGCGTTCGCCGCCACCGTGCTGGTGGCGGTGCTGGGCGCTTTCTTGCTGCCGGCCCGCTACGAATCCGAGGCGCGGCTGCTGGTCAAGCCCGGCCGCGACACCAGCACGCTGCCGATCGAATACGCCGACCGTCAGACGCTGGTGGCGCCCAGCACCCAGCGCGATCCCATCGTGGATGAGGAAAAGCTGCTGACCGGCCGTCCCATCATCCACCAGGTAGCCGACTACTACCTGAACGAAATGCGCTCTCCGCCGCCGCAAGGCTGGTGGAAAACCTTCAAGTATCAGGCGAAGCAGGCCGCCGCCACGGTGTTGGACGGGGTGCGCGACGCGCTGGCCCTGATCGGGGTGGTGGAAACGCAGACCCCGCAAGAGCGCCTGGCCGCCAGGCTGGAAAAACAATTCAGCGTCAGTCATCAGAGCGGCTCCGCGGTGATGGAAATCGCTTTCAGCTGGGACGATCCGGCGGTGGCGCAGCAAGTGCTGGCCAAGTGGCTGTCCTTGTACATCGATGAACGCAGCCGCGCGTTGGGCCGCAAAAGCCTGTACGCGTTTTACGAAACCGAGAGCGGCAAGCTGGCCGAGCAGATCGCCGGCTACAAGGAACGCATCGGCCAGCAATTGCGCCAGATCGACGGCATCAGTTCCAAGGAGAGGCTGGACAGCCTTACCGACCAGCTCAACAAGCTGGAGGCGGCGCGCAGCGCCGACCAGGCGGACTGGATGGCGGCGCAGGGCGGCATCGCCAATGCCCAGGCCAGCGGCGGCAAGCTGCCGCGTGAAATCACCAAGGAGCGCGAACTGAGCCTGAATCCGGCGCAGCAGGATCTCAAGCTCAAGCTCAACGGCTTGGAGCTGGAGCGGCTGGACAAGCTCAAGACTTATTTGCCTGACGCGCCGCCCATCCGCGAGTTGGACGAAAACATCGCCGCGCTCAAGGCGCTGATCGCGCGCGAAAAAGACACGGTGCAGCGCTCGGAAAACCGCGTGCCCAGCGACCTCGTCAATCTGCTGGAGCGCGGCAAGCTGGAGCGCGGCATGCGCGCCGGCGAGCTAAAGGCCAAGGTGGCGGCTTACGACAAGGCCATCGCCGCGCTGAAGGACGAGCGCGCGCGCATTCTGAGCGTGGAGCCGGAGCTGTCGCGGCTGGAGCGCAATCTGGCGGTGGCGGAAAAGAACTACCTGCTCTACCGCGACAGTCTGGAAAAAGCGCGCATCGACCGTGAGCTGGACAACAGCCGCATCAGCAATATCGCGGTGATCGAGCAAGCCACCTTTAGCCCGGCGCGAGTGTTTCCCAAGAGCTTGGCCATCCTGTTGGCCGCGGTGCCGGCCGGTTTGGCGGTGGGGCTGTTCGTGCTCTACCTGTGCTACCTGCTGGACCAGCGCATTCACGATGGTGGGGGCGTTGAGCGCCGTTTTGGCGTGCCGCTGTGGAGCACGCTGATGGAATTGGAGCCGGGCCAAACCCCGCCTCCGGCGTTCGAAGCCAGTGTCTATCGACTTTACAGCCAACTGCCGGCAGACAAGCTGGCGCGAGACGGTCTGGTCATCGGTCTGGTGTCCTCGCGGCGCGGCGAGGGCGTCAGCTTCATCGCCGGCCAGTTCCTGCGCGTGTTGGCCGAGCGAGGCGTGCCGGCAAGGCTGGTCGCCGGCGACGCGCGCGTCGGCCCCGGCGAAGTGGCGCTGATCGAGGCGCCGGCGCTGCTCGACAATCAACAGGCCTTTGTGCAGTTGAAGCGCGCCGATCTGATCCTGCTGGTGGTGGAGGCGCGCGCCTCCACGGTGCCGGTGGTGGAAAACGCGCTGGCCATCCTCGGCACCGCGTTTGGACAGGTGGACGGCATTGTGCTCAACCGCCGCCGTTTTGAAATCCCCGCCGCCGTGTTGAAACGCGCGGCGCGCTGGAAAGGAGAAGGCCGATGAAGATCGCCCTGTTGGCTCCGCTGCCGTCGGAGCAGAACGGCATTGCCGACTATGCCGACGCCTGGCGCCGGGCTTTGGAAAACGAAGGCGTCAGCGTCGTCTCTCCGCTGGGGGGGCAGCCGCTGGCGAGCAACGCTCTGGAACTGTCCTGGCAGATGCAGAACGTGAATTGGAGCGATTTCGACTTGGTGCACGCGGAGCTGGGAGGCGGGCGCTGCGGCGAGTTCATGGCGCTGGAGTGGCTGGCGCGTCATCAGCCGGAACTGAGGCTGACCGCCACCGTTCATGACCCGGAACGCCTGGTCTGGAGGCCGCCCGGCTTGCCGCGGCGGCTGCCGCGCCCGCTTGGCCAGGCCGCCGCCTTGCTGGCCGCTCCGCTGACGCTGGCGCGAGAGCGGCGGCTGGCCCGGCGCTTGACCCGGCTGGTGACGCTGACGACCATCGGCGCGGAGCGCCTGGCCCGGCGGATGCGGCTGCCGGACGGGCGGGTGTTCCATATCGCGCACGGCAATTGCGAGATCGCCGCTCAGCCGTTGCCGGCCTTGCCGCCGCAAGGGCCGTTGCGGCTGCTGTACTTCGGTTACATCTACCAGGGCAAGGGCATCGAGGATGTGCTGGACGCGCTGGCGCTGCTGCAGGAAGAGCCGGATACCCGCGACCGGGTGAGGCTGACTCTGGCGGGCGGAGTGGCGCCGGACGTCGCCTTCGGCCGCTCCGGCTCTTATCTGGAATCCCTGCGCCAGCAAGCCATCCTGCTGGGGCTGCACCGGGACATGCTGGAATGGCGGCCGGACCTGCCGGCGGCCGAGATTCCCGGCCTGATCCAGGCCAATCACGCCATGGTGCTGCCTTATCGGGAATCGTGGAAGCTGGCCTTGCTGGGCCGGATGTGCGGCGCCAGCGGCGCGCTGTCCTGGGCGGTGGCCTGCGGCCGCGGCGTGGTCTGTTCCGACGCCCGAGCCCTGGCCGAGGAGGCCTCCTTCGGCAACGGCGCGGTGTACGCCCGGGGCGACAGCGCGGCGCTGGCCCGGACCTTGAGCGGGCTGCTGCGTCAGCCGGAGCGCTTGCGTCAGCATAGCGAGCAGGCGCGGAGCTTGGGGCGGGAGCGCGCTTGGCCGCGGGTGGCGACGCAATTTCTGCAATTGTTTCAGACGGCGCTGCGGGAGAGAGCGCATGGCTAGCGCGCGCGGCGGCGCGGCGCGGCGGATGTTGGTTCTGGCGGCGGTTCTGGGTTTGGCCGCGGCTGGCCCGCGTGCGGAAACCACCGAGCTGACAGCCGGCCGGCCGGTGGTGTGGCGCGATTTCCTTGGCGTCAATGCGCATTTCCTGTGGTTCACGCCGCCGCAATACCAGCGCCAGATGCAGCAGCTCAAGTCGCTTGGCCTGAACTGGGTGCGCGTGGACCTGCATTGGGATCGCCACGAGCCCAAGGAAAACCAGTTTGTGTTTGCGCCGCTGGACCAACTGGTGGACACGCTCAAGGCGCAGAAGCTCAAATCGGTCTTTTACTTGGTGGGGTCGGCGCCCTTCGCCAGCAGCGTGCCGCCGCTGCTTGGTTCCAGCGACCAGTACCCGCCCAAGGACGACAAGGTGTTCGCCAAGCGCATGGCCATGTTGGCGCGGCGCTATCCGACGGTGGATGCCTGGCAGGTGTGGAACGAACCCAATCTGCCCGGCTTCTGGCGGCCGCTGCCCAGTCCGGAAGGGTACGGCCGTTTGTTGCAGGCCAGCGCCGAAGCGCTGCGCGCCGCTGCGCCGGGCAAGCCGGTGGTGATGGCCGGCATGGCTTATTACAGTCAGATGCCGGTGCGCGGCGGGCTGATGCTGGAGGAGCTGGGCAAGAAGGGAAGCCTGAACCTGAAAACCATCGTCGCCTACCATCCGTACAGCCAGCAGCCGGAGGGCGACGATCCTAAAACGCGGGACTTCGTGCTGCGCGCGCAGCAGATCAACGCCCGGCTGCGCCAGGTCAAGGCGCCGGGGATCTGGGCCACCGAATGGGGCTGGTCCAGCTACGCCGGGCCCAAGGAGGAGCAGGACATTATCGGCCGCGACGGCCAGGCGGATTATCTATTGCGCCGGCTGGCGTTGATGAGCGCGCTGGATTACGACCGTGTCTTCCTGTTTGCGCTGTCCGATCTTGACCAGCGCGCCAGCGCGCGCGACCGCGGCTACGGCCTGCTGGATCTCGACGGCAAGCCCAAGCCCGCCTACAAGGCCTTGGCGCGTTTCCTCGCCATTACCGGCCCGCGGCTGGAACCGGCGGCCCCGCCGCGCTTGGACGCCGCGCCGGACGGTTTGTACAGCATCGCCTGGCGCAAGCCGGACGGCGCGCGCCTGTGGATGTTCTGGAGCGCGAGCGGCGGCGCGGCGCGTTTGCCCGGCATCGCCCGCGCCACGCTGCGTCAGCCGCTGAGCGGAGGCAGCACCGCCTTGAGCGCCGCCGGAGACAGCCTGCGCGTGACGGTGACGCCGCAGCTGCAAATTTTGGAGTGGCGAGAATGAAACCGGGGTCTCTTCACCGTCCACTTTCCCTCGGTTCCACCGGCGCGTGTCCGCCGCTGCGTATCTTGTGGACCCTGCCTTATCTGCCCTGGCCCACCACCAGCGGGGGCAAGCTGCGGCAGTTCCAACTGCTGCGCGCGCTGGCGGCGCGCGGCCATCGCATCACCTTGCTGGTGCAGAGCAAGGAGCCCGCCAGCGACGCCTGCCGCCGCCAGCTGGAAAGCATTGTTGAACGGCTGATCGTGCTGCCGCGCCGGCCGCTGAAACACCCGCTGACGCTCTTGGCCGCCGCGTTGGGCCCGTATCCGCTGCTGGCCAGCGTCAACGGCCTGGCGCCGGACTTGAGCCGGACCTTCGACGGCCTGCTGCGCCAGCCTTGGGACGTGGTGCAAATCGAGCACAGTTACGGCTTGCAGCCCTTTCTGGACGTGTTGGGCCGCCACGGTCAGCCTTTCCTGCTGACCGAGCACAATGTCGAATCCGAGCTGGGCGCGGCCACTTATCAGCACCTGCCGCGCTGGTGCGCGCCCTTTGTGTGGTGGGACCGCTGGCGTTATCGGCGCTGGGCGGCCCTGGCGTTGAACGCCGCCGAGCGCGTCGCCGCCGTCACCTGGGAGGATGCCGCGGCAATGGCTCAGCACAGCGGCCGGCTGGTGGACGTGGTGATCAACGGCGTGGACGCCGACGCCTTCGCCGAAGTCCGCCCGGATTACGCCAGCCAGCGCCTGCTGTTCGTCGGCAATTTCGAATACCCGCCCAACCGCGACGCCGTTGTCTGGCTGGCGGAGGAAGTGATGCCGCGGCTGTGGCGGCGGCTGCCGCGGGCGCGGCTGGCGATATGCGGTTACGCGATGCCGGAAGACTGGGCGCGGCGGTGGCCGGACGAGCGCCTGGAGTGGCTGGGCTTTGTGCCGGAACTCTCGACGCAGCAGCGCCGCGCCGCCGCCTTCATCGCCGGGCTGCGTCAGGGAGGAGGCTCCAAGCTCAAAGTGCTGGAGGCGCTGGCCGCGGGCCTGGCGCTGCTGAGCACGCCGCAGGGCGCGTCCGGGCTGGACCTGCGGCCTGACAGCGATTACCTGAGGGGCGACGACGCCGAGCAGTTGGCCGAGGCCGCCGCCGCGCTGCTGAGCCGGCCGGAGCGCGCCGCCAGCCTGGGCGCGGCCGGGCGGGAATACGTGAGGAGGCGGCACGATTGGGCCATCGCCGCCGACCAGCTGGAAACCTTGTATCGGGAGCTGAGACATGCGCATCGGAATTGATTACCGTCCGGTCACCGCCGCGCCGCGCTCCGGCATCGCGCGGCAAGTGCTGGCGCTGGAAGCCGCGTTGGCGGCGCGGCCGAACGTGGAAGTGCTGCGCTTCACCGCCTGTCCGGCAGACCATCCCCACCGGCGGCTGGCCGAATGCCCGGCGCGGCCCAGTCCTACGGACGGACTGCACCGCCCGCGCGAGCGTTGGCATTTTGAATGCCGTTTTTTGCCGCGGGCCATCCGCGCCCGTCGGCTGGACCTGTACATCGCCACCGCCAACACCGGCCTGCCGCTCTGGCGCGCGCCCGGCGGCGTGCGCTACGCCATGCTGCTGCACGATGTGTTCCAGCTGACCCTGGACAACTACCACGTCAGCTTGCTGCGCGCGCTGGCTTACCGCGTGATCGACTGGATCGGCACCGCGCGCTCCTTGCAGCGCGCCGACGCGATATGGACACCGTCGCAATTCACCGCCGACGCCGCCGCGCGGCTGTTCCCGCGTCAGCGCGCCAAACTGGCGCTGCTGCCCAACGCGGTGCCGCAGCCGGCCGCGCCGGCCGCGGCGCTGCCTGCCTCGCTGCCGGCGCGCTACTGGCTGGCGGTGGGCGCGCGCGAACCGCGCAAGAACATGCCCTGGTTTGTTGAGCAATGGAGGAAGGCGCGTCAGCGCCAGCCGGACCTGCCGGCATTGGCGCTGGTGGCGCGGCCGGAAGACCTGCCGGCGGAACTGCGGCGGCTGGAGGGGCTTATCTGGCTCAGCGATCTGGACGACGGCATGTTGAGCGCGGTGTACGCGGCGGCGGAACGGCTGTGGCAACCGTCCTACGCGGAAGGCTTCGGCCTGCCGGTGATAGAGGCGCTGGCGCAAGGCACGCCGGTGGCGGTGGCCACCGGCTCGGCGCTGGACGAAGTCGCGCCGCCGCAAGCGGCGCGCTTCGCCCCCAACGACGCCAGCGGGCTGCAAGCCCTGATGCACCGGCTGGCCGCGGCCGGGCCGGACGGCGACGCCGACGCCAACCGCGCCTGGGCGCGACGCTACGATATGGATGCCTATCGCCGCCGCGTGGATCAGCTATTGGACCGGCTACTGGCATGACGCCGCTGAACCGCGCGCTCGCCCTGGTCTGCGGGCTATTGTTCGGCGGCTTGCTGGCCTTCAGCCCGGCCGCCGCCGCGCTGGCGCTGGCCGCCGCCTGCGCCGGAGTCGCCGTGCTGCGCGCGCCGCTGCTGGGTCTGGTTTTGTTCGGCTTCGCCGCCACCCTGACGCCCTATTCCACGGTGCAACTGGGCGTGCGCGTCACCGTATCCGAGGCGCTGCTGGGCCTGGCCTGGCTGGGCGCGCTGCCGCGCTTGGCCGTTGGCGTTCTGCAATGGCCGAGCGGCCGCGTCGAGCGGCGCTTGCTGTGGCTGATGGCCTTCAGCCTGCTGCCGTTTTTGGCGGGGCAGCTGATGGTGCAGGCCGACGGCAACGGCCCGGTCAACTGGGCGCGCTGGCTGCTTAATCTGTCCGCCTTGTTCCTGGCCCCGCTGTTGCTGCCGGACGAGCGCAGCCGCGACCGTCTGATCGTGATGCTGTTGTTGGGCACGCTGGCCATGCTGCTGCTGTCCATCGGCTACTTTCTCAAGGACCGCGACGCCAACAGCTTCATCCCGGTGCTGGAGAAACTGCGCTACGCCCACCCGGAAGCGGTGCGCGACATCTTTTCCGCCAACTACACCCGCATGGCCTCGCCCTGGGTGCACCCCAACCTCACCGGCGGCGCGTTGGCGCTCTTCCTGCCGCTGGCTTTCTTTTACGGTTTGACGCAGCGCGGCTGGCGCCGGCTGCTGGGCTTGACGGTGGCGCTGTTGGGCGCGGCCGGCCTGTTGTTCAGCATTTCACGCGGGGCCATCGTCAGCCTGGCGCTGGTCTTGCTTTGGCTGAGCTGGCGGCGCGCGCCGCACGCCGGCCGCATCATCGGCTTGGCCGCGGCGCTGGGCCTAGCCTTGGTCCTGTTTTACCCGCCCTTGCAACAGCGTCTGGCCACGACCTTTTCCGCCAGCAACGCCAGCACCGAGGTGCGCATGGACGAATACCGCCGCTTTCCCGACGCGGTGCGCGCTTACCCGCTGGGCCTGGGCTTCAAGGTGGATCCGCCGCCGCCTGACAGCGGCCTGTTGGGCATCTCCAATCTTTGGCTCAACTTCGTCTACAAGCTGGGCGCGCCCGGCATGTTGCTGTTCGTCGCCGTCACCGTGGCTTGGTGGCGCGAGGCGCGGCCGCGCGGCCCCTTGTCCGCGCTGGACCCGGAGCGCGCCATCTGGCTCGGCACCCTGTCCGGCTTGCTGGCTGCGCTGCTCACCGGTCTGTTTGACCACTATTACAGCTTCACCATGGTGCTGATCGGCCTGTTCTGGCTGCTGATGGGCGTCAATCTGCAAGCGGCGCGCCGGCTGGCCGGCCGCGGCGACCCGCTGTTGACCCTCTCTGCGCCGGCAGGCTCCGCGCCAATCGATCTGAAAGCGAAACCGCGATGAACCCGACCGACCTTCCCCCCGCGCCGCCGGCGCTGACGCTACGCCACCGTATTTACCACAGCAGCGCGCTGCGCGAGCGCCTGGACGGCTACGCCGCGCGCCTTGGCGTTCCGGCCGCGGAACTGGCCGTCGCCTACGACTGGATGCTGGCCAATAATGTGGCCTTCGAAGAGGGCGACGCCGCGGAGCCGCGCGTCTCCATCGTTTCCGTGAATATGGAAAGCCGCATCCCGCATCCGTTGGCGAGCCGCTTCTACGCGCTGCTGCGCGACGAAGTGCCCACCCAACTGGTGCCGCGTTACGGCCTCAACTGGCCCACTTTCAAGGATCGTTGGCTGCGCGCCTGGGAGCAGTGCTACAACATCCTGATCAACAAACTGCCGTCCCATCACCTGCGCTTGGCCTGGCTGCGCCTGGGCGGCGCGCGCATCGGCAAGGGCTCCAGCGTGTGGCGCAACACCGAGGTGCTGGGCGTCAACAATCTGGTGATAGGCGCGGACAGCTGCGTGGCCTGGCATTGCCTGCTGGACGCCCGCGCCGGGCTGATCATCGGCGATCATGTCGCCATTGCCTCCTACGCCAAAATCATCGCCGGCAGCCACGACCTGAGCGCGCCGGAATTCTGGTCTGTGTCTGCGCCGGTGTACATCGACGATTACGCCTGGATCGCCACCGGAGCGCTGATCGGTCACGGCGCGCGCATCGGCCGCGGCGCCGTGGTCACCGCCAATACCGTGGTGGGCAAGGAAGTGGCCCCGTACAAGATCGTCGGCGGCAGCGGCGCCAAGCCCATGGGCGAGCGGCCGCGCGATCTCAACTACAAGGTGGGCGGCAAAGGGCTGTTCACCCTGTTCCACTAATGACACTGAGCCCATGTTCGGTCCCGCCGCCTTATTGACCCTGGCCACGCTGGCCGGCCTGTTGGCCGGTTTCGCCCGCGAGTGGCTGCTGGTGGCCGCCTGGGGGGCCGGCGGGCGCAGCGACGCCTTTCTGGTGGCGATGTTCCTGCCGGAAGCCTTGCGCACTCTGCTGGCCGGCGGTTTGCTGTCCGCCGCGCTGCTGCCCTTGTGGCAAGCGCAGACGCCGGCGCGGCGCGGCGCCTGGCTGGCTGGTCAACTGCGCCACTGGCTGGGCGTTGGCTTGGGCCTGGCCGCGTTGTTGAGCCTGGCCGCGCCATGGCTGACGCGGGCGCTGGCGCCCGGCGTCGACGCCGCTCACGCGGCGCAGGCCGCCGCCGCGCTGCGTTGGCTGGCCTGGCTGGCACCCGGCCTGTTGGTCCAGGCGGCGCTGGCGGCGCCGCTGCAAGCCCAGGGCCGTTTCCTGCTGGCCGGATTGGGGTCGCTGCTGTTCAATCTGCCGGCGGTGTCATACCTGTATTGGGCCGGACCGGCCGCAGAGGCGGCCACGCTGGCGCAATGCTTTCTTGTCGGCAGCCTGCTGATGGCGGCGGCGCTGCTGCCCGGCAACTGGCGGCTGGGTTGGCGGCCCTGGCTGCGAGCCGGCCGCGGCGAAGCCGGCCAGGCCTGGCGGCAGTTGTGGCCCTTGCTGGCCAGCGGCGCCGCCAGCCAGGGCCTGGGCTTGCTGGAGCGGGTGGCCGCTTCGTTGTTGGGGGAGGGAACGATTACCCTGCTCAACCTGGCGCGCAAGCTGATCAATCTGCCGCTGATCGCGCTGATGAGTTTGAACCAGGTGCTGTTGAGCAAGATGAGCGGAGCGCTGGGCGCGGACCGGTTGCGGTTGCTGGATAGCGGCCTGGCCGCCTGCACTCTGTTGACCCTGCCGGCGGCAGCCGGTTTGATCGGCGCCGCGCCGGCGCTGGTGGCCTTGTTGCTGCCGGCCGGGCTGGCGGCGAGCAGCCTGCCGCTGCTGCTGGCGCTATACGCGCCGGGCATTGTGTTCGGCGCCTGGAACGCGCTGTTGGCGCGCTATTGCTACGCCGGCGGCGATACCCGCGGGCCGATGCTGCTGGAACTGGCGGGCAGCGCGTTGAGCGCGGCGCTGCTGCTGACGCTGCCGCGCTGGCTGGGCTTGCCCGGCCTGGCGCTGGCCGCCTTGGCGGGAGTATGGCTGACCGGCGGCCTGCTCGCCGCCCGCTTGGGTCAGGGCCTGTTGCCAAGGCTGGTCCGCCAGGGCCTGACGGCGTCCGTACCGTTGGCCGCCGCCGGCCTGCTACTGTTTCCGCTGCGCGGCTTCGGCCCGTGGCCGCAACTGGCGTTGGCCGCCGTGGCCGGCGCTGTGCTGTTGCTGGTTCTGGGCTGGCGTTTTAGAGCCGGCTCAAAGTCTCGCGAGCAAGAGCGAGGCAAGGCGAAAACGGCTGAGGAAGCGGAATCTACAAGAAGTACATGAGCATTCCGAAGACGTTTTCAACGCCGTATCGCCGAAGCGCGGCAGACCTTGAACAGGTTCTTTAGGAAATGGGCGAGCACAACTCCAACAGCAAGCCATCCGGACAACGCAGATGGGACACGGTCTGGCCCCAGGGCTTGAGCGACGGCGCTTGCAGTTCAACGCCGCCGTGGCGCAAGGCCTGGGCGTGCGCGGCGGCCACGTCGTCGGTGACCAGCGCGATTTCCATGCCCAGCGGCAGCGGCGAGGCGTCCGCCGCCACATAGCCTTCCGGCAGATTCATCCGGCCCAGCGGGTGGGCGGCGAACGCCAGAGTGGTGGCGCCGGTGTCCAGCTCGCCGTAATCGCCGGATTCGTGCAGGAAGCGGCGCTTCAGGCCGAAGGCGTTTTCAAAGAAGGCCAGCGAGGCGGCGACGTCGGAGACGTAGAGAATGGTGTAACCGAATTGCATGGTTGAGCTCCTGATCAGGGTTTATTGCAGTTGCCGCAGAATGTCGGCGCATTCAACGACGCGAGCGTACTCGCCGTCCAGATTGGCCAGCGCCATGGCGTGCACTTCATCTGCGCTGCGGGGTGTGCCGGCGTAGTCCACTTTGTCGAAGGCGAAGCAGGCGTCCGCGGCCACCAGGGTGCGGAAGCCGAGGTTGCCGGCGCTGCGGGCGGTGGCTTCCACCGAGTTGTTGGTGCTGACGCCGACAATGAGCAGTTGTTCGATGCCGCGCACGCGCAGCCAGCGTTCCAGGCCGCTGTGTGCGAAGGCGTCCGGCACGTTCTTTTCCATGACGTGTTCGCTCGCCAGCGGGGTCAGCGCCGGCTGGAATTCGACGCCGGGCTGGCCGGGCCAGAACGGTGAGCCGGGGGTGCGGGAAATGTGGCGCACGTGAACCAGCGGCGCGCCGGCCTGGCGCCAGGCGTTCAGCAGTTGGGCGATATTGGCTTCGGCCTGGGGGTTGTTGCGCGGGCCGGCTTCGGGGCGGCTCATGCCTTGTTGCATGTCGATGATGATGAGGGCGGGGGCGGTGTGCATGGCAGGAATGCCGGGGTCATGGCGGGGGTTTAGTGTAGCAGGGGAGGCGGGGGTGTGCCGATGGCTTGGGATTGGTTTTGTGGAGGGGCTTACGGTCTTTAGATAGCTTTGTGCTTGGAGAGAGTTGTTTTGTTGAATCCGCTGCGCGGATGATATTTTTGATTGCCGGGGCTGCCCGGCGGGCAGGAAGGGGAATTTGCTCGGCCAAATTCCCCTTCACCCCAAAGGCCGCCCTGCAAGCCTGGCCTACGGCTTCCCGCCGGTTCCCGTCAGGCCCGAGGCGCGGCTGAACTCGCAGCGCGCTAACGTCGCGCTGCTCGAACAAGCAGCCGCTTAAGACCTCGGGCCTGCCACCCGTCGGCAGGCTTGAAGGGACCTGGGGCGCGTCGGATACATGCTTTCTTTATAGGGAGCTAGGCTTATCCACAGACAAGAGCAATGGGGCCAAGTTACCCACAGAAATGCCCCACTTTGCTAAACGACCCCTCTTATTCAAAAAAGACCACCTCGTGTAGCGCCCAAGTGTCACCTCGGGGCGCGCTCCGGGTTTCGCATCCTGGGGGACGAGCGGGGATGGAAGGGGGCGGCGGCCCGCCCCCTCCCCGTTCGCCGCGCGGAAAGCGGCACCTAATTAATATCCGCGTAGCGGATTCAAAACCAGATCACTCAACAAGTAAGCCACGCTCAATCAAAGCAACCACTCCACCTTGACCCCAACCGCCCCCTCGGCAACAATCCCCCCGTTGCCGCCAAAACAAGCGGCACACGGGATTGGCGTCCCGTCGCTAGCATTAACCCTGGGCCTACGCAGCATGCTGCGTGGGCTGCTTTGCCATGGCAGCGCCATTCGGCAGGCGTGTGGGAGGAGAGTGCCATGCACTCGCCGGTTTAATGCTAGCCCGGTACGCCAATCCTGCCACGCGCCTGCCTCACCTCAGCTTCCCCCGGCAGGTGGTTTATCTTGTGTCACAGCAGGAGAAACACCATGCATCACGCTCAAAACTTCCCTCGTCGTCGCCGCTACAAACTGCACTCGCTGGAGCAGCAGGAAGTCTTGCTTCCCTTTGTTCGTTTCTGCCCCGGCCGCACCTATGCGCATTACTGGCAAATGCCCACGCCCCGTAAGGATTACCCCGCCGACAGCGCCTACGGCCGCGAATGCGCGGCCCACCTGCTGCAATGGATGAAGGACAACCGCGAATACGTTGGCAAAGGCCTGCTCAGCCGCGTGGCGCGCGACATCGATTTTGACGACCGCGATGGACGCGGTCAGTGGATGGGTTTCTTCAACTATCTGGAAATCATGATGCTGTTGGGTGCCGACCGGGTCAGGGTCTACCGCCATGTCGATAGTCAACATCAGTTCTATCTGGCGCTGGGACAACGGCTCAAGCTGGAGGCGCGTTTCCGTCGCATCCGCCTGCGCAATCGCTGACCTCCGCCGCGTGGGTATCGCCGTCCGGCGATACCCACCTTAATCCCCCTCACTCCCCTCGCAGCTGCTCGCTGCCCACTCCGCATTCCTGCTTCAAGAAGGCGTAACCGGCCGGCGTGATCCGCAAGGCGCGGCTGTCGTTGCGGCGCTCGGTCAGGCCGCGCAGCAAAAAGGCCTGGCACAGGGCCGCGCCCAGGCTGCCGGCGATGTGGTCGCGGCGTTCGCTCCAGTCCAGGCAGGCCCGCGCCAGCGGCCGGCGCGGACGGGCGATGCCGTCCAGTTGAATGTCCAGCCGCGCCGCCAGCCAGTCCGAGCCGGCCGGCGTCACCGCGAACTCGCGCTCCTCGCGCCGTTGCAGCAGTTGCTGCTGTTGCAGGAAGTCGGCGACGACGATGCCCAGCCGGCCAGCAAGGTGGTCGTAGCAGCTGCGCGCCAGGCGGATGTCGGCGTTGCCCTTGGGGCGCACCGCGGCGTGGTGGCCGGCGGCGGCGGACAAGGCTTCCAGCGCATGAGCGATGGCGGGGCTGGCCAGCCCGTAATAGCGGTGGCGGCCGCGCTGTTCCACCCGCACCGCCTGGCCGTGCAGCAGCTTGGCCAGATGGTTGCTGGCCGCTTGCGGCGACAGGCCGGCGGCCTGGGCCAGGTCGCTGGCCGGGTAGAGGCGGCCGTCTTGCAACAGCAGCAGCATCAGCGCGCGGCCGGGATCGGCCAGCAGGCTGGCCAGGCGGCTGATGTCGGGTATGCGGTCGTGCGGGGTTGCAAGCATGGTTCATCCTCGGCTGAAACTTTGGCGGACGCCGCCGGCTACGATAAACCCATCGTCAAGTTGGAACAAGGAGAGCGGGAGTGGAGGATTTGCTGGACTATTTGCGCCGTCATTTTCTGGCGGAACCGGAGCTGTTGGCGCACAGCGGTGTGAGCCTGGACACTTTGCGCGGCTGGCAGCGGGCCGGCGCGGCGCCGTGGCCGTCGTACCGGCTGACGCTGGCCGGGGAGGCGGCGTCCTGCATGGGCTCGGCGGCCTTGAGCGCGGAGTCGGCCTGGTATCCGCGGGGCATGCTGTGTTGGTTGGGTCAGGCGCTGGCCTTGGACGGCGAGCCGGAGCGTTTGCGCACCGGCTTTGAGAGCGCGTGGCGCGAGGGGCTGGCGGCGTTGGAGCTGCCTCCTGCCGAGGCGGAGCCGGACTTGGCGGCCGTGTGGCGGGATTTCCTGGCCGGAAGCTACGGGGTGTGCACCCGCGCCGGCTTGCCGGGGGAGGTCGCGCAGAAGGAGGCGCTGGTGTCGCTGATCGACGCGTTGACGGATCGTCAACGCCGGCCCGGGTTGGCGCCGGCCGAACGTGAGCGCCTGGCGTGGGCGGTGGATTTGCTGGACGAGGTAGCGGCGCCGTTTGCGCCGCATGAGCGAGCGGGTAGCTCGCGCGCGCGCTGCGTGGAGCTGACGCGGTGGCGGTATCTGGGAGCGGCGGCGTGAGCGCCTGGCCCTCGGACCCGCTGGCGGCGGTGGTCCACGCCCATCCCTATCCCTATTACCGGGATCTGGCGCAGCGACAGCCATTGTATTTTGATGCCGGCCTGGGGTTGTGGGTGGCCGCCGGCCACGCGGCGGTACAGGCGGCGCTGGCTTCAGCGACATGCCGGGTGCGGCCGCTGGAGCAGCCCGCGCCGCCGCCACTGGGCGATGGCGGCTTGGCGCGGACTTTCTGTCTGTGGGCGCGGATGAGCGAGGCGCCGCGCCATCCGGCCTTGAAGGCGGCCTTGAACCGGGCCTTGGCGACGGTGGCGGGCGCGGAGGCCGGAGGTTTGGCGGAAACTCTGGCGCGAGACTGGCTGGCGCGCGAACCATTGAATGGAGGCTTGCTGGACCGGATGGCGCAGGGTTTGCCGGTGCTGACGCTGGCGAGTTTGCTGGGGCTGCCGATGGAGGACGCGCCGGGTTTGGTCGCGGAGGTGGTGGCTTTGGCGCGGGCGTTGGCGGCGGATGCCGACGCCGAGGCGCTGGCGAGCGGGGAACGGGCTTTGGCGGCGTTGCAGGCTCGGGTGGTCAAGGCTTTGCCGCGGTCCGGCGGCCTATTGGCGGTATTGCGACGCGAGTGGACGGAGGAGGAAGCGGCGCTGACGGCGAACGTGATCGGCCTGCTGTTCCAGAGCCTGGACGCCGGCGCCGGCCTGTTCGCCGCCGCGGTCTGGCATCAGGCCCATGGCCGTCCGCTGGCGGCGGGCGCGGCGGCGGCTTGGGCCTGGCTGGCCTTGCATGATCCGGTCTTGCACAACACCCGTCGCTTTACCGCGGGGGAGTGGTCCCACGGCGGGCAGACGGTGCCGGCCGGCGCTTCCGTGCTGGTGGTGTTGGCTGCGGCGGCGCTTGACCCGGCAGGGCCGGGCGAAGGTTTGATGTTTGGCGCGGGTAGGCATGCGTGTCCAGGCCAGGCGCTGGCGCTGGAGATTGCCCGCGGCGGCTTGGCCGCCTTGGCGGCGGTGCGGCCGGATTGGAAAACCTTGACGGCGGCGGCGCGTTTTCGCCGGCTGCCCAATGCGCGCGTGCGCATCTACGACGAGGAAGGGAGTGCGGAATGATTGCGGTGATTTTCGAGGTGGAACTGGCCGAGGGCGGCCGGGATGGGTATCTGGGCTGGGCGGAGCGCCTGGGGCGGGAGTTGGCGACGGCGGACGGTTTCCTGTCCATCGAGCGGTTCGTCAGCCTGAACCGACCGGACAAGATGCTGTCGTTGTCGTTCTGGCGCGATGAAGAAGCGGTGGCGGCCTGGCGGCGGTTGGAGCCGCATCGCGCGGCGCAGCGGCAGGGCCGGGAGGCTTTGTTCGCCGATTACCGGCTAAGGGTGGCGACGGTGTTGCGGGACTATGGGATGAACGAGCGGGAACAGGTCCCTGATGGCGTTAGCCCAGAGCCGGGTTCAAGGCCTTGATCACGTAGAGATCAAAGCGGGTGGACTTGCCGTCCAGTACCGCGGACGGTTTCACGCCTTCGATGGCCGCGCCCAGCCGCGGCCGTTTCACCACCACGCGGTTCTTGGCCGCGGCGATGGCGGCTTGCAACAGCGCGGCGCTGTCCTGGTCGTCGCCTATCACCTGCTGAAAGGCTTGCATGTCCTTTTTGGCGGCCGCGCTTTTCTTGTCGGTATCCGGGAACATCGGGTCGACGAAGACCACATCCGGCCGTTCGGCCTCGTCCAACGCGGCCAGCCAGGCGATGGAGCTGGCGTGAACCAGTTGCATGCGAGCGGCGATGTCGGCGGTGTCCGGGTGGCCGGCGGCGCGTTCCAGCGCGTCGGCCAGCAGCGCGGCGGCCACCGGCGAGCGCTCCACCAGGGTGACGCGGCAGCCCAGACCGGCCAGCACAAAGCTATCGCGGCCCAGGCCGGCGGTGGCGTCCACCACATAGGGCAGCTCCTTGGCGCCTTTCAGACCGATGGCCTTGGCTACCGGCTGGCCGCGGCCGCCTCCCTGCTCGCGGCGATGTTTGGCCGCGCCTTCGACGAATTCCGCATACACCGCGCCGTGTTTGCCGGTGGTCAGCAGTTCCAGTCGTTCCTCCCCTAGTTCCAGCCAATAGCCTTGTTGCGGTCTTTGCTCCAGCAGCGGCAAAGCGAAACGCTGGCTCAGCAGACGGGCGGCGTCCAGGCGGTGAGGACAAGCGCAGTACAGGGGAGTGGCGGGCATGGAGAAATCCTTGGATGGAGCGGACGGCGGACGAACGATACGGGATGGCGCGGGCGAGGGCAAGCCGCGGCATTCTGCATATGTTGATCAAATATCGTGCGCGCTACGTATTTGCACTTAGCTTACTTCGCGTGAGGAACAACTATTTTTAAAGAGGGCTCTTCTTCATTGTGCTTGACAGCTTTTGTCAGCTTGCGGGCGGCCAGGTTTGTTACGTTGTCGCAGTTGTTCTGATTTGAATTTATTTAATTGTCATTTATTTTTGCTTTGATACAGGTTCTAATCCGCTGAGCAGCTTTTGGGATGCAGTCATTGGCGTGGTTCGACCGGTGCTTTAAGCCGAAATGATCGGGGAGAGCGTGATGGGTTGGTGGAAATCAGCGGGGCAATCGCAAGGCAGTCATAAGAAGACACCGGTTCTCAAACGCTCCCGCCTGTTATTGCAGGCTTTGGAGCCCAGGTTGATGTTTGACGGCGCGGCGGCGGCCACGGCCGCCGCCGCCTCGGCGCATGCGGACGCGCCGCACCCCGTGGAGCGCCCGGCTCCGGCGGAGGCGCCCGCCGCGCCGCGGTCCGCCGCGGTGGAGCGGCTGGCGGAGAAGTTCGCCGCGGCCTTGGCGCCGGTCGCGCCGGCCAAGCAGGTGGTATTTGTCGAGTCCAATGTCGTCAATTACCAGAGCCTGTTGTCGCAAATGCCGGCCGGCATGGAGGTGGTGGTGTTGGACGCCGGCAAGGACGGCCTGAGCCAGATTGCCGAGTGGGCCAAAACCCATCACGGCTACGCCGCCATCCACGTGATTTCCCATGGACAGAGCGGAGATCTGATGTTGGGCAGCGTGGAGCTGACCACCGCCAAGCTGGATAGCCGCCAGGCGGACCTGAAAACCATAGGTCAATCCTTGCGGCCGGACGGCGATATTCTGCTCTACGGCTGCGATATCGCCGCCGGCAGCAGCGGCGCGGCCTTCGTTAACGCCTTGTCCCGCTATACCCATGCCGATGTGGCCGCGTCCACCGACGCCACCGGCGCGGCAAGGCTGGGCGGCGACTGGACGCTGGAGCGCAACAGCGGCCATATCGACGTGGATGCATTGCATTTCAGTTACGACGCTCTGCTGGCGCGGCCGGTAACCGGCACCACCGATTTCACCACATCGGACGGCAACACCTATAACCCATCCGGCAGCGTGGTGAACGCCAGTCCTTTGCAAGGCTGGGATTTCACGTTGCAACTGGGCGCCACCAATAACGGCGGCCAGACGATCATTGTCGAAAAAGCCGGTTCGGTCACCACGGAAACGGTGGACGGCTATAGCGACGGCAACATCCCCATCTCCTATTTCAGCGTCAAGTCCAACGACAGCAGCCGCTTTACCTTGAACTCCATCGGCGTGGTGCTGAACGGCTTCGACTCCGGAACCGCCGGCGGCAATCTGCAACTGGTCGGCTATATCAACGGTTCCGCGGTCAGCGGCGCGACGCTGGCGCAGAACGTGGGCGACGTGTTGCAAGGCAGCGGCGGGTTGGTGACTTTCAACGTATCCGGCAACAGCGCTTTCCAGGGCATTGATTCCTTCCGGGTACTGGCGGCCAACGGTCACAATGTGACCGGCATGATAGGCATCGGCGCCATCAACGCCATCAATTTCGGTTTTGCGCCGGCGCTGACCGCCAGCGGCGGCTCCAGCGCTTACAGCAGCGGCACCGGCACCGCTGTGACGGTGGACAGCGGCATCACTCTGTCCGATTCCGACAGCACCACCCAGGCCAGCGCCACAGTGTCCATTACCGGCAACTTCCACAGCGGCGAGGATGTGCTGGCCTTCACCAACAATGGCAGCACCATGGGCAACATCACGGCCAGTTATAACGCCGGCACCGGGGTGCTGACGCTGACCTCCAGTGGTGCGACGGCCACCCTGGCCCAATGGCAGGCCGCCTTGCGCGCGGTGACCTATTCCGACAGTTCGCTGTCGCCCAACACCAGTTCCCGCACCATCAGCTTCGCCATCAACGACGGCGCGATCAACAGCAGCGCGGTGACCAAGACGGTGACGGTGGCGGCGGACGCCGCGCCGGTGATAGGCAACCTCAACGGCGACAATCCCACTTTCACCGAGAAAGGCGGCGCGGTGAAACTGGATACCGGCACCGCGGTCACGGTGACGGATAGCGACACGCCCAACTTCAACAGCGGCAATCTGACCGTGCACATTTCCGCCAACGGACAAAGCGGCCAGGATGTGCTGGGCATCGACACCAGCGGCACGGTGACCTTGTCCAGCGGCACCAGCGTGGGCAGCGTGGTGACGGTGGGCGGGGTGAGCATAGGGGT
The DNA here is from genome assembly GCF_015291765.1 of Chromobacterium sp. Rain0013. Classification (NCBI taxonomy): domain Bacteria; kingdom Pseudomonadati; phylum Pseudomonadota; class Betaproteobacteria; order Neisseriales; family Chromobacteriaceae; genus Chromobacterium; species Chromobacterium sp. Rain0013. The sequence continues at coordinate 391,886 of NZ_CP031514.1, read as the reverse complement.
GATCGCAAGCAATGGCGATGGTGTCGGCGGTCACGACCTGATCGTCACCTTCAACAGCAACGCCACCCCGTCGCGGGTGGCCACGCTGGTGGCGGCGCTGACTTACAACAACACCAGCAACGACCCCAACACCGCCACCCGCACAGTCAACGTCAGCGTCAACGACGGCCGCGGCGGTACGGGCTCCAGCAATGTGACGGTGGCGGTGGCGGCGGTCAACGACGCGCCTACCACCAGCGCCACGGCGAGCAACCCCACCTTCGCCATGGGCGGCTCCGCGGTGGCGGTGTTCAGCGGCGCCAGCGTAAGCGCGGTGGAGTCCAGCCAGAGCATCATCCTGCTGACCCTGACTGTGTCCGGTTTGCATGATGGCAGTAGCGAAATCCTATCCATAGACGGCAGCAATGTGGCGCTGACCAACGGTAACTCGGTCACCACCAGCGGCAACGGCCTGAGCGTCACCGTCTCGCTCTCCGGTGGCACCGCTACCGTATCCATCAGCAGCAGCGGCATATCCGGCAGCACCGCGGCCAGCGTGGTCAACGGCATCACCTATCGAGACAGCAACGGCAGCCCCACCGCCGGCAACCGGGTGGTGACGCTGACCAGCGTCAAGGACAACGGCGGCACCAGCAATGGCGGCGTCGACACCACCACGCTGGCGCTGGCTTCTACCGTGAACGTCGCCGTGGTGCCGGTAGTGACCACCAGCGGCGGCAGCGCCGCCTTCACCTCCGGCGACAACACTGCCTCCACCCCGGTGGCGGTAGACAGTGGTCTCACCGTCGCCGACAGCGCCAGCCCCACCCTGGTCAGCGCCACCGTTTCCATCTCCGGCAACTTCCATAGCGGCGAGGACGTGCTGGCTTTCAGTAACGACGGCAGCACCATGGGCAACATCACCGCCAGCTACAACAGCGGCACCGGGGTGCTGACGCTGACGTCCAGCGGGGGCACCGCCACGCTGGCGCAGTGGCAGGCGGCTTTGCGCGCGGTGACCTACACCGACAGCGCGGTCAGTCCCAACACCGCCACTCGCACCATCAGCTTCCAGGTCAACGACGGCAACGCCAGCAGCAGTGCCGTGACGCGCACGGTGACGGTGACCGCCACCGATCAAACCCCGATCGCCACCGCCAGCGGCGGCAGCGCAGCCTTCACCGCCGGGGACAATACGACGTCCACCCCGGTGGCGGTGGACCCAGGTATTACAGTCAGCGATCTGGACAACACCACGCTGGCCAGCGCCACGGTGTCCATCAGCGGCAACTTCCAGAGCGGTCAGGACGTGTTGGCTTTCAGCAACACCAGCGCCATCACCTTCGGCAACATCACCGCCAGCTACAACAGCGGTACCGGGGTGTTGACGTTGACCTCCAGCGGCGCCACGGCGACGCTGGCGCAATGGCAGGCCGCACTGCGCGCGGTGACCTACACCGACAGCGCTGTGACGCCCAACACTGCCACCCGCACCGTCAGCTTCCAGGTCAACGACGGCAGCAAGAACAGCGTGGCGGTGACTCGCAGCGTGACGGTGGCCGCCACCGATCAAACCCCGATCGCCACCGCGAGCGGCGGCAGCGCGGCCTTCACCGCCGGGGACAATACGACGTCCACGCCGGTGGCGGTGGACACGGGCATTACGGTCAGCGACCTGGACAACACCACGCTGGCCAGCGCCCGAGTGTCCATCACCGGCAACTTCCATAGCGGCGAGGATGTGCTGGCCTTCAACAACAGCAATAGCAGCACCTACGGCAACATCACGGCCAGTTATAACGCCGGCACCGGAGTGCTGACGCTGACGTCCAGCGGCGCCACGGCGACGCTGGCGCAATGGCAGGCTGCACTGCGCGCGGTGACTTACACCGACACCGCGGTGACGCCCAATACCGCCACCCGCACCGTCAGCTTCAGTGTCAACGACGGTAGCAAGGATAGTGCCGCGGTAACACGCACGGTGACGGTGGCGGCGACGGACCAAACGCCGATCGCCACCACCACTGGCAGCGCTGGGGCTTATGTCGTTGGCGGCGGAGCCACGCCGGTGGACGGCGGCCTCACCGTTTCCGATCGGGACAACACCACGCTGGCCAGCGCCATGGTGGCGATTACCGGCAACTTCCATAGCGGCGAGGACGTGCTGGCCTTCAGCAACACCAGTAGCAGCGCCTTTGGCAATATCACGGCCAGTTATAACGCTGGCACCGGGGTACTGACGCTGACGTCCAGCGGCGCGACGGCCACCTTGGCGCAATGGCAGGCGGCCTTGCGCGCGGTCACTTACAACGACACTGCGGGTTCTCCCAACACCGCCACTCGCACTATCGGTTTCAGCGTTAGCGACGGCATCAAAACCAGCGCGACGGCGAGCCGGGCGATAGCGGTGCAGCTAGTGCCGCCTAGCGTCAGCGGCTTGACCGCCGGCACCGATACCGGCAGCAGCCATAGCGATGGCATCACCAGTAACACCACGCCCACGGTCACCGGTACCGCGATCGCCAACAGCCTCGTCACCATCTATGTCGATGGGGTGCCGATCGACGGGGTCACCGCGGATGGGAGCGGAGCATGGAGCTACAGCTTCGTCTCCAGCCTGACGTCCGGCTCGCACGCTATTACCGCCGTGGTTAGCAGCGGCGGGGTCAGCAGTGGTCAATCCAGCGCCTATAACGTGGTGATCGACACCAGCGCGCCGTCCACGCCGTCCGGTGTGGCGCTGAATAGCGCCACTGATACCGGGTCCAGCCACAGCGATGGCATCACCGGCAACAACCAGCCCACGGTCACCGGCACGGCGGAGGCCAATAGCACTGTGACGGTGTACGTGGACGGGACGGCGGTGGGCACGACGACGGCGGACGGCAGCGGGGCCTGGAGCTATAACATCGCCACGCCCCTGAGCGACGGCAATCACAGCATCCGCACCACCGCCACCGACCTGGCCGGCAACGCCAGCGGCCAGTCGACGGCTTACAGCATTACCGTGGATACCGCAGCGCCTGCGGCGCCCAGCGGCGTTGGCCTGAGCAGCGCGACTGATACCGGCTCCAGCCACAGCGATGGCATCACCGGCAACAACCAGCCGACGATTACCGGCACGGCGGAGGCCAATAGCACGGTGACAGTCTATGTGGACGGTACTGCGGTGGGCACGACGACGGCGGACGGCAGCGGGGCCTGGAGCTATAACATCGCCACGCCGCTGAGCGACGGCAATCACAGCATCCGCACCACCGCCACCGACCTGGCCGGCAACGCCAGCGGCCAGTCGACGGCTTACAGCATTACCGTGGATACCGCAGCGCCTGCGGCACCTAGCGGCGTTGGCCTGAGCAGCGCGACTGATACCGGGTCCAGCCACAGCGACGGCATCACCGGCAACAACCAGCCGACGATTACCGGCACGGCGGAAGCCAATAGCACGGTGACGGTGTACGTGGATGGCATGGCGGTGGGCACGGCGACGGCGGATGGGAGCGGGACCTGGAACTTTAACATTGCCACGCCGCTGAGCGACGGCAATCACAGTATCCGCGCCACCGCCACCGACCTGGCCGGCAATGCCAGCGGCCAGTCCACCTCGCGCAGCATCACAGTGGACACCAGTGCGCCTGCCGCGCCTAGCGGCGTTGGCCTGAGCAGCGCGACTGATACCGGGTCCAGCCACAGCGACGGCATCACCGGCAACAACCAGCCCACGGTCACTGGCACGGCGGAAGCCAATAGCACGGTGACGGTCTATGTGGACGGCACGGCGGTGGGCACGGCGACGGCGGACGGCAGCGGGGTATGGAGCTACAACCTGAGCAGTGCTCTGACGGATGGCAATCACAGCATCCGCACCACCGCCACCGATTTGGCGGGCAACGCCAGCGGTCAATCGACGACCTACGTCATCACGGTGGACACCACCGCGCCGAACCGCCCGGCGAATACTGGTCTGACCCAGGCCACGGACTCCGGCTCCAGCAACCGGGACGGCATCACCAACGTCAACCGCCCCAGCGTCACTGGCTTGGCCGAGGCTGGCAGCAAGGTGGCTGTGTTTATCGACGGCGTGCAGGTAGGCACTGCCACCGCCGACGGCAGCGGCGTCTGGTTGTTTAATCTGAGTCAGGCGTTGGCGGACGGCAACCATAGCGTGCGCGCCACGGCTACCGACGTGGCCGGCAACATCAGCGCGCAGTCGGCGTCGTTCACGTTCACCGTGGATACCGTCGCGCCGGCGCCGCAGTCCTTCACCCAGTTGGACCCGGTTTCCAGCTCCGCCAGCAGCCTGCGCTACGACCTGGTGCTGAACAAACCCATTGTCGGCCTGAATGCCAGCGATCTGAGCGTGATCACCAGCGGCGGCGCTCGCGCCAGCATCGGCAATATCATCCGCATCAGCGATAGCCACTATGTGGTGCAGTTGACCGGGGTGGGCGGCGTAGGCTCAGTGGCGCTGGCGCTCAAGTCCGGCGCGGCGGCTGATCTGGCCGGCAATGTGACCCAGCAGCAGACGGTGGCTCCAGCCTATCAATTGAGCTCCGCCACCACGGTGGTGCTGCCGCCGCTGCAGCCGGCGGAAGCGACGCCGCAGCCCAACACGGCGCCGGTCATCAACATCGCGCCCATTACGCCCAATATCGTGCTGGCCGCGGTGAGCGGCGTGGGCAACGGCCCCGCGCAGACGCCGCAAGGCCCTGTCGGGCCTCTGACGAGCAATCCCGTCCAGGTTTCCTTTGGTCAGGACCGTTTTGCCCCGACGCCCAGCGAGCCGTTTGGACGCGGCAACGCCGGTCTACCCTTTGTTTCCAATCTGGGCGGCACCTCGGGCGCGCCGCTGCAAGTAATGCCGGATTTGGGCGTAAGGCCGCTGGTGGCCGGGCAGGGCTTCAACTTCAGCCTGCCTCCCGGCACCGTGATTACCCGCAACCCGGACGCGGTGCTGAATATTCAGGTGCGTCAGAGCAATGGTCAGCCGCTGCCGGCCTGGCTGAAGTTCGATCCTCAGACCGGCCGTTTCAGCGGCACGCCGCCGGCGGGCTGGAACCGATCCCTGTCTTTGGAAGTGACGGTCAGCGACCAAAACGGCCATCGCGGCGTTACGCATATGCAGTTGAAAACCGGCGCGGGCGAACGGGCGGCCGCGGCAACGGCAACGGAGAAGGTCGCAGCGGCTGGCAAGCCGGCTTTGCATGAGCAATTCCGCCAGCACGGCAGACCCGCGTTCGACCAGCAGATCGCCGAATGGCTGCAGGCGGAGGACGTGGTTTGACCGCGGGTTTCATCCATAACTTCACTAAACAAACAAACGCGCAGGGGACGATATGAAGCAACAAACACAGGGGGGAGGGGCCGGCCTCGGCGTTCTTCGAACGCTGGCCGCGCTGACCGCGTTGGCTTTGACCGGTTGCGCGGTCACGCCCACGCCGATGAGCCTGGGAGATCGCCAAGCCACGCTGGCGGCGGACCGCCAGGCCATGTTCGGCAGCCAGGAGCCGCTGGCCGGGCCGGTAACCTTGCAAGAGGCGATGGCGCGCGCGTTGAAGTACAACCTGGATTACCGGGTCAAGTTGATGGAAGAGGCGATGGCGCAGCGCCAGCTGGACCTGTCCAGCCTGGACATGCTGCCCAAGCTGGCGCTGGCCGCCGGCTACACCGCGCGCAACAAGGACAACGCCTCCTCGTCGCAGAACGTCGCCACCGGCGAGCAATCGCTGGTGCCGTCCATCTCCTCGGAGAAGCGCAGCCATACCGCGGACCTCAACTTGAGCTGGAACGTGCTGGACTTCGGCGTCAGCTACTACACCGCGCAGCAGCAGTCCGACCGCATGCTGATCCTGCAGCAGCGCAAGCGCAAAGTGGCGCAGCAATTGATGCAGCAAGTGCGTGAAGCCTGGTGGCAGGCAGTGGGCGCGCAACAGCTGGAGGGCCGCATCGATTCGCTGCTGGCCGAAACCAACCGCGCGTTGGAAGACGCGAGACAGGTGGAGAGGCAGAAGCTGCGCGCGCCGCTGGAAGCGCTGAACTACCGCCGCCAACTGCTGGACGTGATCCGTCAGATGGGCATGATCCGCAACGCGCTGGCCCAGGCCAAACCCAAGCTGGCCGCCATCATGAACGTGCCCCCGGGCACCGATTTCAAGGTGGCGGTGCCGGAAGGGCTGCCCACGCCGACCTTGGGGCTGAACCTGGAGCAGATGGAGGAAATGGCCCTGCTGAACCGACCGGAATTGAACGAGGCGCGTTACAACGAGCGCATCGGCGTCACCGAAACCCGCAAGGCCATCGCCAAACTGCTGCCGGGCCTGGAATTCAGCATCGGACAGAACTACGACAGCAATAAATTCCTGGTCAACAACTCTTGGAGCGACGCCGGCCTGCGCATCAGCTGGAACCTGCTCAATCTGTTCAGCGCCGGGCCGATCACCAAAGCCGCCGACGCCCAGCTGCAAGTGGCCAAGACCCAGCGCATGGCGCTGAACATGGCGGTGTTGACCCAGGTGCACGTGGCTTATCTGGACCTCAAGGGCCGTTCACGCCAGTTCTCGCTGGAGCAAGAGCTCAACGACGTGGAACAACGCATCTACGTGCAGAACCGCAACGCCACCGACAGCGGCGTGCAGGGCCGCCTGCCGGCGATCCTGGCCGACGCCAACGCGGTATTCTCTACGCTGCGCTTGTACCAAAGCTACGGCGATCTGCAAAACGCCTACGGCCAGATGGGCTCCAGCCTGGGGATGGACCCGCTGCCGGAAAGCACCGCCAGCTATGATCTGCCGGCTTTGTCCGCCGCCTTCAAAGGCGCGGAAACGCGTTGGCAGGGGCAGGTGGCGGGGAGCAAGCCATGAAGTTGACGGTATTTCGGACCGCGGTTTGCCTGCTGGCGGCCGGCTGGGCTCAGGCGGCGACGCCGCCGGCCAAACCGTTGCCGACGCCGGTGACCAACGCCAGCGACGGCCGCATCCGCGTGCAGTTGATGGCGCGCAACGCCGTGACCCTCTCCGGCGAGGTGGCGGCCAAAATCGCGGCCTTGCCGGTGCCTGAGGGCGCCAGTTTCAGCAAGGGCCAGGCTCTGGTGCAATTCGACTGCGGCAGTTATCGCGCCCAGCTGCGCAAATCCCAGGCCTCGCTGGAGGCCGCCAGCCAGTTGCTCAAGGTGAACAACCAACTGGCCAAGCTCAATTCCGCCGGCGCGTTGGACGTGGCCCAGGCCCAGGGCAAAGCCAAGGAAGCGGCCGCGGACGCCAGCTATATGCAGACCATCGTAGGCAAATGCGTGATCAGCGCGCCGTTCAACGGCCGCGTGGCGCGCCGCATCGCCGCCGTGCACCAATACGTCAGCCCGGGCAATCCGGTGTTGGACATCGTCGATTCCGGCTCGCTGGAACTACGCATGCTGGTGCCGTCCAAATGGCTGGCCAAGCTCAAGCCCGGCAGCAAGTTCACCGTGGCGGTGGACGAGTTGGGCGCCAGCTTCCCGGCCAGGATAGAACGCCTGGGCGCGCAGATAGACCCGGTCAGCCAGTCCATCCTCGCGGTGGGCATCATCGAGGGCAACGGCGCCAGCCTGTTGCCGGGGATGAGCGGCTGGGCCAGCTTCAAGTAGGCGGTGCATGGGGCACGCCGATAGAAGCCGGGAACTGGCCGGCCTGCTGCAGTTGCTGCATCGCGCGCGCGACGCGGTCAGCGCAGAGCAGCTGGGTTTCATCATCGTCAACGAAAGCCAGCAATTGCTGCCATACCGCCAGGCGGCGGTATGGTGCGAGGGCCTGCATCGCCATGTGACCGCATTGTCCGGCCTTGCGGAGCTGGACCCCACCGCGCCTTACATGCAATGGCTGTCCCGCGTCTTCCGCCATTTGGCGGAGGTCGGCGGGCAGGAAGCCGGACAGGACAGCCGCTTGCTCGAAGCCGGCGACCTGCCGACGGCGCTGGCCGAAGATTGGTCTTCCTGGCTACCGGCCCACGCGCTGTGGCTGCCCCTGGGCGAGCAGGGCGCCTGGCTGCTGGCGCGGGAAATGCCGTGGAGCGATTACGAGCGCAAGCTGGCGGAAGAGTTGGCTCATGGCTATGGCCATGCGCTGCTGCGCTTCGCGCCCAGACGCAACTGGCGGGAGCTGGCGGGGCAATGGCTGAGGCCCGGCCGCAAGCAGAGGAGATTGCTCATCGCGGCGTTGTTGCTGGCCTGCATGCCGATACGCCTCAGCGTGTTGGCGCGCGGAGAGGTGACGCCGCAAAACCCGGTGCTGCTGCGCGCGCCTCTCAGCGGGGTGATAGACCGCATCCAGGTGCAACCCAATCAGCGCGTCAAAGCCGGCGATCCCTTGTTTGATCTGGACGCCACCTCGCTGGCCGGTCAGTTCGCCATGGCCGCGCGCGAGCGAGACGCCGCGCAGGAAAGCTTTCGGGCCAGCGCCCAACTGGCGGTCACCGACGACAAGGGCAAGCTGGCCATGGCGCAGGACCGCGCCAAGCTCGAAGAAAAAAGCATCGCCGCCGAATACACCGGCCTGGAGCTGCAAAGATTGCACGTCACCGCGCCCAGCGCCGGCGTAGTGGTGTTTTCCGATCGCAACGACTGGCAGGGCAAGGCGGTGACGGTAGGTGAAAAAGTGATGACCCTGGCGGACCCCGCCCATGTGGAACTGGCCGCCTGGCTGCCGGCGGCGGAGGCCATAGACGTGGCCCCCGGCGGCAAGATCACCCTCTACCCCAATGCCTCGCCCACCGAGTCCTATGACGCCGAAATCATCCGCGTCGCCTATAAGGCCGAGGCGGTGGAGGGCGGCCTGCTTGCCTACCGGCTGCAAGCCCGCTTCGTTGACGGCGACAAGCCGCGGTTGGGGCAGATGGGCACCGCCCGCGTCTACGGCGACTGGGTGCCGCTGATTTATTACGCTTTGCGCAGGCCGCTGACCGCCGCGCGGCAATGGCTGGGGTGGTGAGCATGCCATCTCCCGCCTTGCCCGCGCTGCGTCAGGAGCTGACGCTGCATCCCGGCCCGGTGCTGGCCGACGGCGCGCCCAGCTGGACCTTGCACGATCCCTGCGCCCACCGCTTTTATCAACTGGGCTGGGCCAGTTTCGAAATCCTGTCGCGCTGGCGGCTGGGCACCGCCGAGGCGGTGCTGCAAGCCGTCAATGCCGAAACCACGCTGCAACTTGGCGCTGAAGACATTGAAGCTGTGCTGTTGTTCTTGTCCCGCCATCAACTGCTGCAGGCCGCCAGCGTCGAGCAGAACGGCTGGCTGTGGCAGTTGCGCGAGGCCAACCGCCCCAGCCGCGCGATGTGGCTGTTGAAAAACTACCTGTTCTTCCGGGTGCCGCTGTTGAGGCCGGAGGCTCTGCTCAATCGCCTGCTGCCGTGGACCGGCTGGCTGTTCCATCCGCGTTTCTGGCTGGCGATGGGAGCGGTGCTGCTGCTGGCGTTGGCCTTGGTATCCCGGCGCTGGGACGAGTTCACCCATACTTTTTCCGCCTATGGCGGGGTCAGCGCCGCCATTGGCATCGGCTTGTCGCTGAGCGTGGCCAAAATCCTGCACGAAATGGGGCATGCGCTGACCGCGCGCCACTTCGGTTGCCGGGTGCCGGCCATGGGGGTGGCGTTTTTGGTGATGATGCCGGTGCTCTACACCGACACCAACGACGCGTGGAAGCTGAACTCGCGCCGTCAACGGCTGCTGATCGGCGGCGCCGGCATGCTGGCGGAGCTGGTTCTGGCCGCTTGGGCCACCTTGTTATGGAGCTTCTTGCCGGACGGCCCATTGCGAGCCGGGGTTTTCCTGTTGGCCACTACCACTTGGCTGGCGACGTTGGCGATCAACGCCAGCCCCTTCATGCGCTTTGACGGTTATTTTTTGCTGGCGGACTATCTTGGCCTGCCCAACCTGCATAACCGCGCTTTCGCGCTGGCGCGCTGGCAGTTGCGCAAAACGCTGTTGGGGCTGGACGACCCGGTGCCGGAGCACTTCCCGGCCGCGCGCCGACGCGGGCTGATTCTGTTCGCGTGGGCCACTTGGCTGTACCGGCTGGTGTTGTTTCTTTCCATCGCCTTCCTGGTCTATCACTTGTTCTTCAAGGCCTTGGGCATGCTGTTGCTGGCGGTGGAGCTGGGATGGTTCATCGCCCGCCCGGTGGTGGGCGAACTGATGGTGTGGTGGCAGCGCCGAACCGATCTGCGCTGGGGCCGCGCAACCCGCCGCAGCGCCGCGGCCTTGCTAGTCCTGATGCTGGCGCTGATTCTGCCGTGGCAGCGCGAGGTGGCCAGCCCGGCCGTGCTGGGCGCCTTGCAGTCCCAGGGTTTGTACGCGCCGGCGGCGGGCGAAGTGGCCGAAGTGTTGGTGCGCGACGGCCAACTGGTCAAGGCGGGGCAGGTCATGGCCAGGCTCAGCTCGCCGATGCTGGAGGCGCAACTGGCGCTGGCCGGCGCCCGCGAGCGAGATCTGGCCTGGCAGACCGCGCAGCAACCGTTCAACCTGGAGCTGCAACAGCGTGGCCCCGTCTTGCACAAGCAATGGCAGGTGGCGCAGGAACAAGTGGCCGCTTTGCGCCAGCAAATGGCCAGGCTCACCCTGGCGGCGCCTTTCGCCGGTCGGGTCGTGGACGTCAGCGACGCGCTGCGCGCCGGCACCGCGCTGGCCGAGGGCGAGCACCTGCTGGATGTGGTGGGGCCCGAAGGGGTCAAGGGCGAAGCCTTTGTCGAGGAGGCGGCGCTGAACGGACTCAAGCCGGGGCATGTCGCCCGCTTCGTCGCCGACGGCGGGGAGTTTTGGAGCGTGGAATGCAGGCTGGGCCAGATCGACAGGCTTAATCTGCCCTTGCTGGATCAGCCCTTGCTGGCCTCTACCTATGGCGGGCCGGTTCCCACTGAGCAACGGGACCGCGGCCTGGTGCCGCTGGCGGCCACCTTCCGCGTGCGCCTGGAGCGCTGCGACCGACGCGGCGCGCCGCTGCGGGAACTGGCCGGCGTAGCGAGGCTGCAAGGCGAGCGTTACAGCTTGCTGGAACGCGGGGCGCGTCAGTTGCTGGCGGTGTTTCGCCGGGAAGCGGGGTTGTAAGAACCTGCTCAAAGCTTGCTGCGCTTCGGCGATACGGCGTTAAAAATGAGCTCAAAATGCTCATGCACCGTGCGCGCACTCCGCTTTCTCAGCCGTTTTCGCCTGATTTGCAAGATCTTGCGCGCGCTGGCGCGTAGAACGAAACGGGCGCGCCGCCGGCGCGTCCCGCAACAGGTTTTGGAAAGGAGCCGTTCATCATGTCCTCATTCTTGAACACTTCCTCGCTGGCCGAAGGCTTGCATCTACGCCCGGCGCGGCATCTCGACGAGGCCTTCATTGCCGGCCTCTACCGCAGCGCGCGCCCGGACCTGCAACTGATAGACGGAGAGGAGGAACTGATCCGCACCGTACAGGAACAGCAATACCAGGTGCTGCAACGCGGCGCAGGCGACAACTATCCGGATGCGATGCACTTCGTCATCGAAAAAACCGGGACTAGCGTCGGCGTGGTGATGGTGGATTTCGGCCATAACGAAGTTCGCATCATCTTCCTGGCCATGGTGCCGGAAGCGCGCGGCCTGGGTTACGGCAAGGAAGTGCTGATGGGCTTGCAGCAGGCGGCCTGGCAAGTGCGCGCGCCGCTGGCGGTCGTGGTTTGGCACAGCAATGTGCAAGCGCGCCGGCTCTATCACCAATTGGGTTTTGTGCTGGAAGAAGCCGGCGACATGGCGGACAAGCTGGTGTGGCGACCCGAGCGCCACTCGCCGCGGGGCGAGGTTCGGGTCGGGTTGTAGCGTCGGCGGCCTGACGGGAGCGGCCACTCCCGGCGGGCCGGCTTAGAGCCTGTTTACGATCTTGATCGCGCGCGCGCCTTGAAGCGGCTGCTCAGTTGAAAGGCAGCTGGAAGTAGGCCAGCGCCGGGTCGCGTCCGGCGGGAATCACCCGACCTATCCATACCAGATCCAGGCGGATGGCGTCGCTGTGTTCGGTGGCGGGCAGCTCCAGTTGACCCACTGCGTCCTCTAGGTTGGTGGCGCCTTCGGCGGCCAGTTCCACCACAAAAGGCGTGCGCCGCGCGGTCTGGTGCGGCGATTGAGCCTGCGGCCGTAGCTTCACGGCCTGCACCTGCAGCGAAATATCGGGATGTTGCGGGTTGCGGAAGATGCAGTGTTTGCCGAGCAGATGCATGAAATCTTCGGCTTGGACGGTGGCGAGCATGGCGAGATCCCCCTGAAGACAAAGGCCGCCGCCCCTGCGCGGAGAGGCGGCCGGAAGCGGCGCAACGCCGCGTATTGTGATTATGGACGAACCGGATACAGGCCGTTGATGGCGATACAGAAATTCAGCGCCAGGAAGGGGTTGAGCACGCTGACCGGAGCGTTGCCGCCGGTCAGATCGGTATTGCCGGTGGCGGACAAGCCCTGCACCGAAACCGGATTGTTGAGCGCCGTGGACCAGATGGTGGCCAAGCCGGTGCCGGCGCCGGAAGCGCCCAAGTAGGGGTTGCTGGCGCTGGGCGCGCTGGCCGGGGTGGCCGGCGTCGGCGTGCCGGCGGCGTGGAAGGTTACTGCCATGGAGGTGGCGGTATGGGAGTGAGCCGGCAAGTTGGCCACGCTGAGCGCCACGTTTTGAGTGCCGCCGAACTGGCCGGGGTTGTAGGCAGGCAGATTATAGGCGGGCTGGGCGGGGCCGGTGCCAATGGCCATGCGGCCGGTCAGGTTGGGCAGCTTGAAGTTTTGCGACGCGGTGCCGCCGTAGAGCGTGCCCAGCAGCGAGTACAAGGCTTCGTACTGCGATACCTGATAGGTCTGGCCCTGGCACAGCGCCCAGTCTTGCGGCGCGTAATTGAAGCCGTAGACCGTAATAGTGCCCATGTATGCGTCCATGTGTTCCTCCTGCGAGTGATCCGCCTGGCGGTTGCCAGATGGGAAAACCGTGTTTCAAAGTGAAGCCGGCTGCCGCGCTTGAGACCGCTTGGAGCCAAGCGGGGCTTCGCGGCGACCGGGCGTTTTTGAAAGCGCTTGTCCTAGGTGTAGCCCAGCGCCCTGTTAATGCAATACGCATTTCCACTGCTTATTTTTTTGATATTTATCTGCTACGTGTTGGGTTTTGGCGTGAAAAAAATACATATAGCATGATGATTGGCTAGTGGTTTAGTGAATGTGTTTAATAGATTGCGATGGCGCGGCATCGCTGTCTAAGATGCCGGCATGCTTGTCTTGATCGCACTGCTATGCGGCATTGCTATTTGCGCCGCCTTGCCGGCCTTGCCCGCTGCCACGGGGTGCTTGGGCCTGGCTGTGGGCGCTGCGGCGCTGGCGGCTTGCCTGCCGTTGCGGGCGCGGCCTTGGGCCGCCCTGATTCCCGCCTTCCTGCTGGGGCTAGGCTATGCTGCCTGGCGCGCCGACTACCGCATGGCGCAGCAACTGCCGGCCGATTGGCAGCAGCGGTCCATCGTTTTCGTCGGCGAGGTGCGCGGCCTGCCGCAGGCCGGGGAGTATGGGACGCGGCTGATCATGGAGGTGGAACGCACGCTGACACCGGGCGTCAAGCTGCCGCAAACCGTGCGGCTTACGGATTTTCTTCAGCGCGATTGGCCAACAGGCAGCCGCTGGCGGGCGGAAGCGCGCTTCAAGCGCAGCCGCGGCACGGCCAATCCATTCGGTTTCGACGTTGAACAATGGCAGTGGTCGGAAGGCGTGTTAGCCAGCGGTTCGTTGAGACCGGGCGAGCGCCGGCTGGAGGACAGCCGCGCGCCTCTGGCCTGGGTGGATCGCGCGCGCGCCGCTCTGGTGGCGCGCATAGAGCGGGTGTTGGGCGAGTCGCGCGAAGCGGCCCTGATCGCCGCGTTGACGGTGGGCGCGCAGCAGCGTGTGGCGCGAGAGGATTGGGGTTTGTTCGCCGCCACTGGCCTGACGCATCTGGTTTCGATCTCCGGCCTGCACATCACCATGCTGGCGGGTTTGGCGGCGACGGCGCTGGCCTGGTTGTCGCGAAGGCTGCCGGTCTTAGGCTTTCCGCCGCGCTTGCTGATCGCCGGCGGGGCCTTTCTGACGGCGGCGGCCTATGCCTTGCTGGCTGGTTTTTCGGTGCCGACCCAGCGCACGCTGTTCATGTTGGGCGTCGGACTGGCCTCCCTGTGCCTGAGGCGCGGCTTGTCGCCGTTTCGCATCTGGTGGCTGGCCTTGGCGGTGGTCTTGCTAATGGATCCTTTCTGCGTGCTGGCGCCTGGCGTCTGGCTGTCTTTCGGCCTGGTAGCCGCCTTGATGGCCAGTTCCGTCGCCAGACGCCGCGCGCCGGGCAAATGGCGGGCGGCGTTGGCGGGACAGTGGGCGGCGGGCGTATGCACGCTGGCGCCGCTGGCTTGGTGGTTCGGCGGCATTCCGCTGGTGTCGCCGCTGGCCAACGCGCTGGGCATCCCCTATGTGTCGGTGTTGCTGACGCCGCTGGCTTTGGCCGCCGCCTTGTTGCCGTTGGAGTGGCCGCTGCATTTGGCCGCTTGGCTGGTGCGCGGCTTTTACTGGGGGGTGGAGTGGTTGGCGCAAGCGCCGGGCATGTCCTTGGCCGGAACGCCTCTGCCGCTGTTCTTGCTGGCCTTGCTTGGGTCGGTGTGGCTGATCGCCCCGCGAGGCGTGCCGGGACGAGGGTTGGCGGCTTTGATGTTGCTGCCGATGTTGGCTTATCAGCCCCCGCCGCCGGCACAGGGGGAATTCCGCGCCACCATGATGGATGTGGGCCAGGGCCTGGCGGTGCTGGTGCAAACTCGGAACCGTTCCTTGTTGTTCGATACGGGACTTGGCGGGGCAGAGAGAATCCTGTTGCCGCAGTTGCGCGGTTTGGGCGTCAAGGCATTGGATAGCCTGGTGCTGTCGCATCACCATAGCGATCACGACGGCGCCGCTGCCGAGCTGGCTACGGCCTTGCCGGTGGGGCGAGTGCTGGCCGGCCAGCCGGAGTCCTTGCCGGAGCTGGGGTTGAGCGGCGAGGGCTGCCGTCCTGGACAGAGCTGGGCATGGGACGGGGTGCGTTTCGATGTGCTGGGCCCGCCGGACACGGCGCCGGCCAACGACGAGAACGCGCAGAGCTGTATTTTGCGAGTGGCCGGCATGAAACACGCGCTCTTGCTCAGCGGCGATGCGCCGGAGGCGGTGGAGCGCATGTTGGCCGCTCAGCCTGGGCTGCGCCTGCGCAGCACGGTGTTGGCCGCCGGCCACCATGGCAGCCGCACCTCCACCGGGGCCGCCTGGTTGGCGGCGGCGCAGCCGGAAGTGGTCTTGATCAGCGCCGGGTACCTGAACCGTTACCGCCATCCGCATCCGTCGGTGCTGAGGCGGGTGGAGGAGGCTGGGATCGCCGTGTTGCGCACCGATCTGGACGGCGCGCTGACTTTGGAGTTCGGCGACGGGGTGGAGTGGAGCTGCCTGCGCGACAGCCAGCGCCGTTATTGGCGCGAGCGCGGCGATTGCGGCGAGCCGCCTTGAACCTAGAGCTTGGCGGACACATGGGGGACGCCGCGGCAGGCATGGCGCCGATTCTCATTCCCCGCTGTTGACGTGGGCCACCACGATATTGCCCTGCCCCTGGTAGTGCAAGCCGTCAAAGGAGAGTTTGCGCGCGATCAGGATGCCGCGACCGTGGCTGGACATCAGCGAGGCGGGTTCGGCGTTCTGGTAGCGTTCCCAATCAAAGCCCGAGCCCATGTCGCTGATAGTGAAACGCATCTGTTCCGGTTCGCGGCTGAAATCCACGGAGACCTGGCGCAGTCCCAGCACCGGGTCCTGCATGCGGCGAGCCAGCTCGGCTTCCCACTGCCCTTCGGCCATGTAGTGGCTTTTTTCGTCGAAGCTGATGTCCAGGTTGCCGTGCTCGATGGCGTTGACCAGTAGTTCGAACAGACCGGTGGCCACTCGCTCCGGATGGGCACAGGTTTTGGCCAACAAGGCGGTGATGGTTTGCGCTTCCTTGTGGCTGCGGCAGGTGAAGGAGGCCTTGTTCAGATGACGCAAGGCATCGACGTGCAGGTTGGCCAGCTCGCGGAAATGGGCGTAGCGGTCCCAGTGGCCTATCGCCGCTTCGACGATGGCGAGCAGCATGTCACGGGAAAACGGTTTGGTCAGGTAGTAGAAGGCGCCTGCGGCCAGCCCTTCCTGCACGCTGGAGGCCGCCCCCATGGCGGTTTGCATGATAACCGGCAAAAACTCAAGCCGCGGCTCGCTTTTGATGCGTCTGAGCACATCGAAACCGCTGATGCCGGGCATCATCTTGTCCAGCAGAACGGTGGAGAAAGTTTCGCCTTCGCGTTGCAGGATGGCCAGCGCGGTTTCGCCGTCCTCCGCCTGGACGACTTCGTGGCCGGCGTCCTGCAGCAGCTCTGCCATCAGCTCCAGATTGAAGGGTTCGTCGTCAACGAGTAGTAGTTTGTGGGGCATGGTTGGTGTCCTCCGTGGCGCCGGCTGGCCGGGTGCGCGGAATGATGAAGGTGAACAGCGCGCCGTGCGTCGGCAAATTGCTGGCGAAGATGCGTCCATGGTGGGCGGTGATGATTTCGCGGCAAATGGCCAGCCCCAGGCCGGTGCCGCCGGCGCCGGTCTTGGTGCTGCTGCTCTGGATGAATTTGTCGAAAATGCTTTCCAGCTCGGACTCCGGCACGCCGGGGCCGGCGTCTTCCACGGTGACGAGAATGTTCTCGCCGTCGGCGTCCTGGCGCAGGCAGGCGTTGACGCCGATTTCACCGCCGCGGGGGCTGAACTTGATGGCATTGGACAACAGGTTGCGCATCACTTGGCCGATACGGAAGGGATCGATGTCGGCGTTCAGCGGTTCTGGCGAGCAGTTCAGATCGATGCGGATCTCGTTGAGCGCGGCCAGCGGCGTCATTTCGTCGCAGATATCGCGCAGGCATTGGCACAGATTGTTGCGGCTCATGGTGTATTCCATGCGGCCCACTTCCATCTTGGCCAGGTCAAGCAAATCGTTGAGCAGCGTCAGCAGCCGGTTGCCGCTGCTCTGGATGCGGCTGAAGTATTGCGCCATCTTGTCGTCGTTCTGCCCGCGCGAGCGGGCCTGACCCATCTCGGTAAAACCGAGGATGGCGTGCAGCGGCGTGCGCAGCTCATGGGACATATTGGCCAGGAATTCGGTTTTGGCGCGGCTGTTTTCCTCGGCCAGCACTTTGGCGTGGCGCAGGGTTTCCTCCAGCGCGCGCTGAGCGGAGAAATCCTGGTACAGCCAGATGGTGCCGAGCTTGGGCACCGAGGGGTTGATGGCCTTGCCGTACAGCCGGCACCAGAACAGCTTGCCGGTGCCGGTGCGCAGTCTTTGTTCGGTTTGCACCACCTTGCCGTCGTTGAGCAGGCTGTACAACGCTTTGCCGGTGCGCTCCCATTGTTCCGGCGATTCGAAGAAGGGCATCGTGCTTTGGCCCAGGATGGCTTCCTCACGCTGCTCGAACAGATCGAGGAAGGCGCGGTTCACCTGGAGCAGGTTGCGGTCCACGATGTAGGCCATCGCCATCGGGCTGGCGTCCAGCAGCGCGGACAGCTGGCGGCTTTGCACTTCCACCTGCTCGGCCAGACTGTTTTTCAGCTCGATCAGCGCCGCTTCTTGTTCCTTGCGGATGGAAATGTCGCGGCAGACCACCACGTAGAACCAATCGTCCGGCAGGGTGACCCGGCTGAGCGAGAGCTCCACCGGCAGCAGATGCTCGTCGCTGCGGCGCAAGCTGGCTTCGAAGGGCCGGCCTTCATGCTCTTGGGCGATGTGTTCGAAGCTGCGCGCCGGATTGCGGTCGTACAACTCGTCCAGCAGTTTGCCTATCGGCAGTTGGCGCACCATGTCCGCCGACTGGCCGATCAAGCGAACCGCCGCCGGGTTGATCTGCAAGACCAGGCCTTGGTGGTCTATCAGGATGATGGCGTCGGAACTGGCCTGCAGAATGGCGCGTTGGCGCGCCTCGCTCTGCGCCAGCGCTTGCTCGGACATCACCCTGTCGTTGATTTGCTCGCGCAGCGTGCGCGTATTCATTTCCAGCTGCTGCTGGCTGCGCTTGAGCTGATCCTGCATCCGGCGGCGGGATTGGGCCTGTTGTTGCTGGAACCAGAACATCGCCAGCAAAAAGCCGGCGGTAGTGGCCAGGATGGCCCAGTGGGTCAGACGCATGCCGGGATTGGCCACGCCTTGAGGATAAGCGCCGAACAAGATCTCGTTGCCGCCCAGGTTGTGGCGAATGGTGTACAAGGGCGGCATGGACGGCAACGGCCGGGTGGGCTGAGAGTCCAGCAAGGGCGCGTCGGGCTGCTCCTGGGTCCAGGCGACAATGCGCACATGGCGCAAGGGGCTGGCGGTGCCGGGTTCGCGCTGGCTGTCCTGAATCAGCTTGTCCTTGCGCAGATTCAACAGCAGCAGCGTGTTGTCATCGTTTAGCCGCACCACGATGTCCAGACGGCTGCCATTGCTGCCGGGCAGCGTGGTTGGCATCAGCACCGGTTGGGTGCTGTGGCGCGCCAGGTCCATTTTGCGGCGGGCATTGCCGACGCCGCCCAGGTCCAGGCCTTGCGGCAAGGCGTTGCTGTCGTCAGGCAGATAACTGGAGATCGGATAGTACAGCGGGCGGCGCGGGCTGGGCGCCAGATGCCGGTCCTGGAGCACGCGAATACTATTGGCGATGCGGCTTTCGAATGCCTCGCGCTGCTCCGGGCGCACATATTCGATGATGCCCAGTCCGCCGAACGGCGTATCGTCGCGTATGGTGCTGCGCGCGAGCACGGCCAGAGAGCGTGGCTGGGGGCTGTTGGCCAGGCTTTGCGCCAGCACGGCGGAGTGGTCCAGCATCGCTTGCACTCGCACGCGCAGCAATTCGGCGCTCAGCTCGCCCCAGTAATGCTGACGGTCGATGAGCTCGGCGCGTTCATCGTTGATCATCAGCCAATATTCGGCGGACAGCAGGCCGACGCTCAGCAGGCCGCTAATCACCAGCGAGCTCAGGCGATTCAAGGAAAGCCGCCTCCGCGCAAGCCGGCAGACGGCGATCCGGGGCGCTTAGGTTCGCCGTCCATCCTGCGCCAGCTCCTGGTAAAGGGCCTCGAACTCGCGCGACAGTTTGTGGCGTGGGTCCAGGTACACCATGGGAAGCGCCGCATCGTGTGACTCCCGGATTTTCACGGATGAAGACAACGGAGAGGACAGCACCGGCAGGCCTTCTTGCTTAAGTTCCTCCACCAGGCGCACCGGCAAGCTGGCCCGGGCCTGGAACTGGTTGACCACGATGCCTTCAATGAACAGCTCGGGGTTGTGGTCGGCGCGAATTTCCTCGGTGTTCACTTTCAGGTTATAGAGGGCCTGGCGGGAAAAGGCATCGCAGTCGAAGGGAATCAGGCAGCGGTCCGCGGCGATCAAGGCCGAGCGGGTGAAGAAGTTTAAAGCCGGCGGAGTGTCGATCCAGATTTCGTCGAACTGGCCGCTCAAACTGTCCAGCGCTTCCTTGAGCTTGAACATTTTGTAGCGCGCCTCCAGTTTGCCCATCAGCTCGGCAAGGTCCGGGTGCGAGGCCAGCAGGCTGAGCCCGGGCAGCGGCGTGGCGCGGACGAAGTCAGAGGGCTCCTTGCTGAACATGGAGATATTCAGCATCTGCTCGAACAGGCCGGCCAGCGACGGCGCCTCGTCCCTAGCGGCGGAACCCATCAGATAATGGCTGGCGTTGCCTTGCGGGTCCAGGTCCACCAACAGCACCCGTTTTCCCTGCTTGGCGGCGACGGCGGCCAGGTTGACGGTAATGGTGGACTTGCCCACCCCCCCTTTTTGATTGAAGACCACTCGTCTAATCGCTTGCATGGGTGCTCCAGGCATGAGGCCGGTTGGGCGGCGTGGCCGCTACGCAGAAGAGGCCCGCTCGCGTTTTGGCGCGACGCGGGGCCGGGCCGCGCGCGAGCGGGTAGGGCGAATCGGGTTCAGAACCCTGGGTCGCCCTTGCATACCAGCAACATTTGTTGATAGCTGGCCGAATTCTGCACCACCGGCATAGGTTTTATCTGAGCGTCATTATAGGTGAAGCTGGCGATCTGGCGGCCGTTCTCATCGAACAACACCATGTCCAGCAGGCGGAAAGTGCGTTGCGAGCAGTCTATCTGCCAAGTATTGATCGACACCTTGTGGCGCGGCGTGGACAGGAAGTTTTCCTTCTTCAGGTTGAAGATGGTTTTACGGTCTCGGAAACTGACCAGCTGGCCCTGTTTGCGGACCGACAACTTGTCCAGCTCGTTCAGAATGTTGCCGTTGGGGGACACCCCCAGGTTTTGCCAATCGGCGTTGGCTGGGCTGGCGCCGGATTGAACAGGCTTGCCGACGGTCGACGGGCTGGGTGCTTTGCTAGGGGCGCTGGCGCAGCCGCTGATCACTGCGGCCGCCAACAGGACGGGCCAAATATTACGCATTGATGCCTCCACGAAATCGTCGGTCAGTGTCGCACAGCGGAAGAAAGGCTCCAAGCCTGGCGCGCGGGGCGGTTCGAGCGGCGCCGGGCAGAGGTTGACTGCCGGAAGCCTTCGACAGCGCCGCGCCGCGAAAAATCCTCAATGCCATGTAAGTATTTTTTTGCGAGAGAACACCAAAAATAAATGTAAAAAACGGAACTTCGCGAGTGTCCCACAGGTCCATGGTAGTGCGAGAGCATTTTTCCTCTTCGTTTCACATTGTCTCCATCCAACTTTATGGCCGCTGCACTCCAGCGGCCCTTTTTTTTGCCCATTGCGCCCGAGACAGGACGCTGCCGGCCACTTGCCGTACAATAGTCCCCTTCTCGCAAGAAGACGGCTTATGCAGGACGCGCTCTCCCTACTCAATAATATCTTCGGCTATCCCGAATTCCGCGGGCAGCAAGGGGAGATTGTCGATCATGTCGCCCAGGGCGGCCACGCGCTGGTGCTGATGCCCACTGGCGGCGGCAAAAGCCTCTGTTTCCAGATCCCCGCGCTGATGCGTCCAGGCGTCGCCATCGTGGTGTCGCCGCTGATCGCGCTGATGCAGGACCAGGTGGCCACTCTGGTGGAACAGGGCGTGGCCGCGGCCTGCCTCAATTCCGCCACCCCGCTGGACGAAGCCCGCGACATCGCGCGCCAGGCGCGGGCCGGCTCGCTGGACCTCTTGTACGTGGCGCCGGAACGTTTGCTGACGCCGCGCTTCCAAGAGTTCGTATCTCAGCTGAACATCAGCCTGTTCGCCATCGACGAAGCGCATTGCGTCAGCCACTGGGGTCATGACTTCCGTCCGGAATACCAGCAATTGGGCTTCCTGGCCGAACGTTTCCCGCAAGTGCCGCGCATTGCCCTGACCGCCACCGCCGACGAACAAACCCGCGCGGACATCATTGATTACTTGAAGCTGCAGGACGCGCGCGTTTTTCTGTCCAGCTTCGACCGGCCCAACTTGTTCTACCAAGTGGTGGAAAAGCACAACGCCAAGAAGCAACTGCTTGATTTCATCCGCAACGAATACCCGGGCAGCGCCGGCATCGTCTATTGCCTGTCGCGCAAGCGCGTGGAAGACACCGCGCAATGGTTATGCGACAACGGCATTCACGCGCTGCCCTACCACGCCGGCCTCAGCCATCAGCAGCGTGAGGCGAATCAGCGCGAATTCCTGCGCGACGAGGGCGTGGTCATGGTGGCCACCGTTGCTTTCGGCATGGGCATAGACAAGCCGGACGTGCGCTTCGTCGCTCATATCGACATGCCCAAGAGCCCGGAGAACTTCTATCAGGAGTCCGGCCGCGCCGGCCGCGACGGGCTGCCCGCCGCCAGTTGGTTGTGCTATGGACTCAACGACGTGGTGCAGCTGCGGCAAATGATAGAGGGCGGGGAAATGGCCGAACTGCAAAAGCAGGTGGAGCTAGGAAAGCTCGAAGCCATGCTGGCCTTTTGCGAAGCCGCGTCCTGCCGCCGTCAGCACATCCTGGCGCATTTCGGCGAACAGAGCAGCCCTTGCGGCCATTGCGACAACTGCCTGCATCCGCCCATCACCTTCGACGCCACCGTGGCGGTACAAAAGCTGCTGTCCTGCATTTACCGGGTGGAGCAGCGCTTCTCCGCCGGCCACGTGATCGACGTGCTGCTGGGCCGCGCCAATCAAAGCGTTGGCCATTACGGCCACGATAAGCTGTCCACCTTCGGCATCGGTCGAGATTACAACCAACGTGTCTGGCGCTCCATCGTTCGCCAACTGGTGGCGCGCAAGCTGTTGCATGTCGACATCGCCCGCGGCCAATCGCTGGTGTTGAGCGATGAATGCCGCAGCGTGCTCAAAGGCCAGGAAAAAGTCTATTTGCGGCCGGTGGCCGACGACAAAGCGTCGCGCAGCACAGCCAGCGCCGACCGCTGGCTGCGCACCGAACGCGAAGAACGCCTGTGGCAGGCGCTGCGCGGCTGGCGCCGACAAATGGCGGACGAACACAATGTGCCGGCCTACGCGGTGTTCTCCGACCGCACCTTGCGAGACCTGGTGGAAAAGCATCCTACCTCGCGTGCCGGCCTGGCCAAGGTCTATGGATTGGGGGAGCTCAAGCTGGCGCGCTACGGCGAGGCGCTGCTCGAATTATTGAACGCGGCGGCGGCCGAGGCGGGCTGATCCGTCTGCCGTTTTAGTTTCCAGTCCGGCGGAACAAATCCGCTACAATCGATGCGAATAATATTGATTGATCTGGAGCGATAGATGGCAGTAAACCTCAAGCCCGTCAGCGGCGAACATCTCTTCCCCATTCCCGGCGTGGAATTGAGCGTCGCCGCCGCCGGCATCAAGAAAGCCGACCGCAACGACGTGTTGGTCATCCGTCTGGACAAGGGCAACACCGTTGCCGGCGTGTTCACCCAAAACCGCTTTTGCGCCGCTCCGGTGCAAGTCTGTAAAAAGCATCTGGACGCCGGTGTGCAAATCCGCGCGCTGGTCGTCAACACAGGCAACGCCAACGCCGGCACCGGCGAACAAGGCCGTAGCGACGCGCTGCAAGTCTGCCGGACGCTGGCCGATGAGCTGGGTTGCCAACCCGAACAGATTCTGCCCTTCTCCACCGGCGTGATTCTGGAACCCCTGCCGGTAGACAAGATCGCCGCGGCGCTGCCGGGACGACAAGGCGCGGACTGGGCCGATGCCGCCCGCGCCATCATGACAACGGACACCGCGCCCAAAGCGGTTAGCGCCCGCCTGACGCTGGAGGGCCACCTGGTCAACATCACCGGCATCTCCAAAGGCGCCGGCATGATCCATCCCAATATGGCCACCATGCTGGGCTTCATCGCTACCGACGCCGCGGTAACCCGTCCGGTGCTGCGTCAATTGGTGAAGGAAGTGGCCGATGTTTCCTTTAACTGCATCTCGGTGGACGGTGACACCTCCACCAACGACAGCTTCATCCTGATCTCCACCGGTCAGAGCGGGGGGCCGTTGATCGATTCCCCGCAGCAGGCAGCCTACCAAGCGTTAAAGGCGGAACTGGTTCAAGTCGCCACGGCATTGGCCCAGGCCATCGTCCGCGACGGAGAGGGCGCCACCAAGTTCATCACGGTCAAAGTCGAGGGCGGCCGCTCGTTCGAAGAATGCAAGGACGTCGCTTACGCCATCGCGCGCTCCCCGCTGGTGAAAACCGCTTTCTTCGCCTCCGATCCCAACCTGGGGCGTCTGCTGTGCGCCATCGGCTACGCTGGGGTGCAGGACCTGGATGTCGATCGCCTGGAACTGTATCTGGACGATGTGCTGGTCGCCGTCAACGGCGGGCGCAATCCTCTATATAAAGAGGAAGACGGCCAGCGCGTGATGGCCCAGCCGGAAATCCTGGTGCGGGTGAACTTGGGGCGCGGCGCGGCGGAGGCTACGGTTTGGACCTGCGACTTCTCCTATGATTATGTGAAAATCAATGCGGACTACCGTAGCTGAGCAAAACTTTTGAGTCATCTTGGCGTGGGCGCCGGCCTGAAAACCGGCGCTCATTTCAGTCAAAGCCCCGGTTTGCGGGGCTTTGACGCATATGAGCTTCCCCCTTGAAGCGAGGTTAGGCAGGACGCACGGAATAAATCATTCCGGCCCGATATGACCGATTCTTTACAAATCAACGGTTTGTAGAGGCTGCTTGCGGAAATGGCGGTTTTTATCAAAAAAGGTGTTGACGGGTTTAGGGTCGTGACGTATAGTTCGCCTCCTCAGCAGACAACGCAGCGACGGAAACGAAGCGCAGCGATCTGCACCGATCTTTAACAGAACGAATAACCGATAGGTGTAAGTGCTCGGTCGATGACCAAACACTTGCACTGCAAGACGAGAAATGTCTCGATGTTTCTTTGATCTTGCGTGCCAGAAAATTTGCTTGGAATTGAACTGAAGAGTTTGATCCTGGCTCAGATTGAACGCTGGCGGCATGCTTTACACATGCAAGTCGAACGGTAACAGGGTGCTTGCACCGCTGACGAGTGGCGAACGGGTGAGTAATGCATCGGAATGTACCGTGTAATGGGGGATAGCTCGGCGAAAGCCGGATTAATACCGCATACGCCCTGAGGGGGAAAGTGGGGGACCGTAAGGCCTCACGTTATACGAGCAGCCGATGTCTGATTAGCTAGTTGGTGGGGTAAAGGCTCACCAAGGCGACGATCAGTAGCGGGTCTGAGAGGATGATCCGCCACACTGGGACTGAGACACGGCCCAGACTCCTACGGGAGGCAGCAGTGGGGAATTTTGGACAATGGGCGCAAGCCTGATCCAGCCATGCCGCGTGTCTGAAGAAGGCCTTCGGGTTGTAAAGGACTTTTGTCCGGGAGCAAATCCCAGTGGTTAATACCTACTGGGGCTGAGAGTACCGGAAGAATAAGCACCGGCTAACTACGTGCCAGCAGCCGCGGTAATACGTAGGGTGCAAGCGTTAATCGGAATTACTGGGCGTAAAGCGTGCGCAGGCGGTTGTGCAAGTCTGATGTGAAAGCCCCGGGCTTAACCTGGGAACGGCATTGGAGACTGCACGACTAGAGTGCGTCAGAGGGGGGTAGAATTCCGCGTGTAGCAGTGAAATGCGTAGAGATGCGGAGGAATACCGATGGCGAAGGCAGCCCCCTGGGATGACACTGACGCTCATGCACGAAAGCGTGGGGAGCAAACAGGATTAGATACCCTGGTAGTCCACGCCCTAAACGATGTCAACTAGCTGTTGGGGGTTTGAATCCTTGGTAGCGAAGCTAACGCGAGAAGTTGACCGCCTGGGGAGTACGGCCGCAAGGTTAAAACTCAAAGGAATTGACGGGGACCCGCACAAGCGGTGGATGATGTGGATTAATTCGATGCAACGCGAAAAACCTTACCTGGTCTTGACATGTAACGAACGCTGCAGAGATGTGGCGGTGCCCGAAAGGGAGCGTTAACACAGGTGCTGCATGGCTGTCGTCAGCTCGTGTCGTGAGATGTTGGGTTAAGTCCCGCAACGAGCGCAACCCTTGCCATTAGTTGCCATCATTAAGTTGGGCACTCTAATGGGACTGCCGGTGACAAACCGGAGGAAGGTGGGGATGACGTCAAGTCCTCATGGCCCTTATGACCAGGGCTTCACACGTCATACAATGGTCGGTACAGAGGGTCGCGAAGCCGCGAGGTGGAGCCAATCTCATAAAACCGATCGTAGTCCGGATCGCACTCTGCAACTCGAGTGCGTGAAGTCGGAATCGCTAGTAATCGCAGATCAGCATGCTGCGGTGAATACGTTCCCGGGTCTTGTACACACCGCCCGTCACACCATGGGAGTGAGTTTCACCAGAAGTGGGTAGGCTAACCGTAAGGAGGCCGCTTACCACGGTGGGATTCATGACTGGGGTGAAGTCGTAACAAGGTAGCCGTAGGGGAACCTGCGGCTGGATCACCTCCTTTCTAGAGAAGGTTGTTGATCGAGTACTTACAGCCTATCGGTTATTTGTAGTTAAGGGCGTGTCAGCCAGCGATGGCTGACCGAGAAATGGGTTTGTAGCTCAGCTGGTTAGAGCACCGTCTTGATAAGGCGGGGGTCGTTGGTTCGAGTCCAACCAGACCCACCAAGAATTTGCGTAGCGATACGTAATTTTTGGCTTAGGCAAGGCGCGAAATAGCGAAATGTACAATTGTACATGAGTTGTTGAGCAACGCTGCATAAGGCAAAAAGAGGGGGATTAGCTCAGTTGGGAGAGCACCTGCTTTGCAAGCAGGGGGTCGTCGGTTCGATCCCGTCATCCTCCACCACAACTCAAACACAAGCGAGTTTGCAAAACAGCTTGGTTGTGTTTGCGTTGTATTTTTAACGCCCGATCTTTAACAAACTGAAGAAGCCGAATATATAAAGACGGCGAGAAAGACGATGGAGTTAAGTCTTCATTGGCTGGATCGTCATCTTGGGTATTTGATTGTATCTAGGCTACGTCGCCATATCAAAAGGGGCGGTGTAGTCGTCGCACAAACACAACTTGTTGTTTTAGTGATCCAGGTTACTGAAATGATAGGGTCAAGCGACTAAGTGCATCTGGTGGATGCCTTGGCGATCATAGGCGAAGAAGGACGTGTAAGCCTGCGAAAAGCGCGGGGGAGCTGGCAATAGAGCTTTGATCCCGCGATGTCCGAATGGGGAAACCCCTCCGCAAGGAGATCCCGTGCTGAATACATAGGCACGAGGAGGCGAACGCAGCGAACTGAAACATCTAAGTAGCTGCAGGAAAAGAAATCAACCGAGATTCCGTTAGTAGTGGCGAGCGAACGCGGAAGAGCCTGTACGTGTTATGGATTGTGTTAGTGGAAGGTTCATGGAAAGGACTGCCATAGTGGGTGATAGCCCCGTACACGAAAACGCATTCCAAGGACTAGGCGTACGATAAGTAGGGCGGGACACGAGAAATCCTGTCTGAAGATGGGGGGACCATCCTCCAAGGCTAAATACTCATGATCGACCGATAGTGAACCAGTACCGTGAGGGAAAGGCGAAAAGAACCCCGGGAGGGGAGTGAAATAGAACCTGAAACCGGATGCATACAAACAGTGGGAGCGGACTTGTTCCGTGACTGCGTACCTTTTGTATAATGGGTCAGCGACTTACGTTCAGTAGCGAGCTTAACCGAATAGGGGAGGCGTAGGGAAACCGAGTCCGAATAGGGCGATTTAGTTGCTGGGCGTAGACCCGAAACCGAGTGATCTATCCATGGCCAGGATGAAGGTGCGGTAACACGCACTGGAGGTCCGAACCCACTAGTGTTGCAAAACTAGGGGATGAGCTGTGGATAGGGGTGAAAGGCTAAACAAACTCGGAGATAGCTGGTTCTCCCCGAAAACTATTTAGGTAGTGCCTCATGTATCACTTCCGGGGGTAAAGCACTGTTATGGCTAGGGGGTCATTGCGATTTACCAAACCATGGCAAACTCTGAATACCGGAAAGTGCGAGCATGGGAGACAGACGGTGGGTGCTAACGTCCATCGTCAAGAGGGAAACAACCCAGACCGCCAGCTAAGGTCCCAAATGATCAGTTAAGTGGTAAACGAAGTGGGAAGGCCTAGACAGCCAGGATGTTGGCTTAGAAGCAGCCATCATTTAAAGAAAGCGTAATAGCTCACTGGTCGAGTCGTCCTGCGCGGAAGATGTAACGGGGCTCAAACTGATAACCGAAGCTGCGGATTTGCACGTAAGTGCAGATGGTAGGGGAGCGTTCTGTAGGTCTGAGAAGGTGTCTCGTAAGGGATGCTGGAGATATCAGAAGTGCGAATGCTGACATGAGTAGCGATAAAGCGGGTGAAAAGCCCGCTCGCCGAAAGCCCAAGGTTTCCTACGCAACGTTCATCGGCGTAGGGTGAGTCGGCCCCTAAGGCGAGGCTGAAAAGCGTAGTCGATGGGAAACGGGTTAAAATTCCCGTACTTTTATGCAGTGCGATGTGGGGACGGAGAAGGTTAGGTCATCAGACTGTTGGAATAGTCTGTTTAAGCCGGTAGGCTGGGGAGGTAGGCAAATCCGCCTTCCCTTAAGGCCGAGACGTGATGACGAGGGTCTACGGACCTGAAGTGACTGATACCACGCTTCCAGGAAAAGCCACTAAGCTTCAGCTGCATAAGAACCGTACCGCAAACCGACACAGGTGGGCAGGATGAGAATTCTAAGGCGCTTGAGAGAACTCAGGAGAAGGAACTCGGCAAATTGATACCGTAACTTCGGGAGAAGGTATGCCTCTTAGAGTGAATCCCCTGCGGGAGGAGCTTTGAGAGGTCGCAGAGAATCGGTGGCTGCGACTGTTTAACAAAAACACAGCACTGTGCCAACACGAAAGTGGACGTATACGGTGTGACGCCTGCCCGGTGCTGGAAGGTTAAGTGATGGGGTGCAAGCTCTTGATCGAAGCCCCAGTAAACGGCGGCCGTAACTATAACGGTCCTAAGGTAGCGAAATTCCTTGTCGGGTAAGTTCCGACCCGCACGAATGGCGTAACGATGGCCACACTGTCTCCTCCTGAGACTCAGCGAAGTTGAAGTGTTTGTGAAGATGCAATCTCCCCGCTGCTAGACGGAAAGACCCCGTGAACCTTTACTGTAGCTTTGCATTGGACTTTGAACAGACTTGTGTAGGATAGGTGGGAGGCTATGAAGTGGGAACGCTAGTTCTCATGGAGCCGTCCTTGAAATACCACCCTGGTGTGTTTGAGGTTCTAACCTTGGTCCGTGATCCGGATTGGGGACAGTGCATGGTAGGCAGTTTGACTGGGGCGGTCTCCTCCCAAAGTGTAACGGAGGAGTTCGAAGGTTACCTAGGTACGGTCGGAAATCGTGCTGATAGTGCAATGGCAAAAGGTAGCTTAACTGCGAGACCGACAAGTCGAGCAGGTGCGAAAGCAGGACATAGTGATCCGGTGGTTCTGAATGGAAGGGCCATCGCTCAACGGATAAAAGGTACTCCGGGGATAACAGGCTGATACCGCCCAAGAGTTCACATCGACGGCGGTGTTTGGCACCTCGATGTCGGCTCATCACATCCTGGGGCTGTAGCCGGTCCCAAGGGTATGGCTGTTCGCCATTTAAAGTGGTACGTGAGCTGGGTTCAAAACGTCGTGAGACAGTTTGGTCCCTATCTGCAGTGGGCGTTGGAAGTTTGACGGGGGCTGCTCCTAGTACGAGAGGACCGGAGTGGACGCACCTCTGGTGTACCGGTTGTGACGCCAGTCGCATTGCCGGGTAGCTAAGTGCGGAAGAGATAACCGCTGAAAGCATCTAAGCGGGAAACTCGCCTGAAGATGAGACTTCCCTGAGGGCTTGACCCTCCTGAAGAGTCGTTCGAGACCAGGACGTTGATAGGTCGGGTGTGGAAGCGCTGTGAGGCGTTAAGCTAACCGATACTAATTGCTCGTGAGGCTTGAT
Organism: Chromobacterium sp. Rain0013; assembly: GCF_015291765.1. Classification (NCBI taxonomy): domain Bacteria; kingdom Pseudomonadati; phylum Pseudomonadota; class Betaproteobacteria; order Neisseriales; family Chromobacteriaceae; genus Chromobacterium; species Chromobacterium sp. Rain0013. The sequence continues at coordinate 362,522 of NZ_CP031514.1, read as the reverse complement.
CCTATCATTTGAGTGGCTTGGGAGACTGAGCGACGAGATGTGGGTGTGCGACACAATTGAATACCGAATATATGTGGGCTGATCAAAGATCAGCCTAGGCTTCTTCTAGTTTGTACCAGTTTATGTCTGGTGGCCATAGCGAGGTGGTCCCACGCCTTCCCATCCCGAACAGGACCGTGAAACGCCTTAGCGCCGATGATAGTGTGGCATTCGCCATGTGAAAGTAGGACACCGCCAGACGCCCGATTGCGAAGCCCAGCTCAGACGAGCTGGGCTTTTGCATTGGTGTTGTCAGATCTTGCCAAGCCTCCCCATGGGAGGCTTTTTTGCGTCTGCGAGGCGCTCAGGATCCAGATCGGTAGCCCGTAACTTTCGGTAAGCATGCCGCTCATCTCCGCTGTACATGCGTTTGTCGCTTGGGTTTGCTGGTGATATAGCGATGTCGTAGGATGAAACAAGCAAAGGAGAGAGATAGTGTCAGCCCGCCAATCCCATAAGGGATTCACCTTGATTGAAATGATTGTGGTATTTGCAGTTGCCGCAATCCTGCTTGCTATCGCCGTGCCGTCCGTTATCAATTTTGTTCGCGCAAATCGTATTTCTGCTGCGGCAAACGATTTGATGCAGACCTTTCTTTCTGCTCGGAGCAACTCGGTCAGAACTGGGGTTCCGGTTGTGATCTGTGCTAGTCAGAGCAATGGTGGCTGTAATGCAAGTAGCTGGAATATGGGGTGGGTGGCTTTTGTGGACTTGAATCAAGATAACGCTTTAGCTGTCGGTACTGCATTACCGTTTGGTAGTACGGCAGCTTCCGGTACGACTGATTTGATTGTATTAAGACAATCTAATATCAGCTCTTTGTTGCGCTTGAGCGTGTCAGGTGCTTCTACGGTAACTTCTTATCGCTACGTACCTACAGGCCGAGTTCAGATGTACAACGCTAGTTGGACAACACCGGGAAATTTGATCATCTGTGATGATTCAGCAAATGCAAGTATCGCTCGCAAGCTGGTCTTCTCTACGTCAGGCCGCCCCATGGTGGCCTCACTGAATAGTGGTGAAAGTTGCCCATGAATTATGCCAAAAGAGAGATGTCTCGATTGCGTTGTCGCGGATTTACGTTGCTGGAAGTTTTGGTGTCCATTGTGATTCTGGCTTTTGGTTTGTTAGGTATTGCGGGTCTGCAATTGAACAATCTCCGGTATTCCGCCTTGAGTGCTAGCCGGGCGCAGGCGAGCCTGCTGGCGGAGCAGATGGCGGAACGCATTCGCAGCAATCCAAGTGGGGCGTATGGTGTTGCGGCCTCAGGTACTGTGGCCAATTGTTATACGGCAAGCTGCACCGTAGCGCAGAGAAAAGATTTTGATTTGACGGAGATACAAGCATTGGCTGTGGATCCGACTCGTGGTGGACTGTCTAGTGGGACCGTTTCGGTGGCAGCAGCGTCCAGTGGTTTTACGATCACAGTTAGCTGGAGCGAGCGCGGCGGCTTCGCTGGGGTGGGCGCAGCACAGGCATCTGCGCAAGCGGCACAGCTGCAATTGTTTGTGAGGCCAAATTAATGGCGAACCGCGTGCCAAGTTCCAAACAGTTGGGTCTGACACTGATTGAGCTGATGATTGCGATTACGATTGGCTTGATGGTGTCATTGGCCGTCGCCAGCTTGTATTTGTCTAATCAACAGACTAACAAGGCTCAGGCCGGTCATGCTCAAATGCAGGATAACGGTCGTTTTGCTATGGCCCAGATTGGCCGTCTAGTTCGGCAAGCGGGTTTCTATGATATTTTGGGCGGCACTTTTTCCGCAAGCGGAACATGGACGGTCTCAATGGATGCCAGTGGCAATTGGGCTATACCCAGCCTTCAAGCAAGTCAAGTTTTGTCCGCCAGCAATGATGTAACCGTGACTTCATTCAACGCGTCAAATGCTTTGTCGGTTCTAAATGGCGTCAAGTCCGATCAATTTACCATCACCTTTATGACGGGGCCTCAAGCCAGCACAGGGAATGCTACTCCTGATTGTTTGGGTAATAGTGTTACATCAAAAAATACAATAGTGTCGAATCGGTTTTATATCGATGTGAATACGATTAGTGGGGTGACTCGTCCATCGCTGATGTGTGATGTGCTTTGGAATGGAGTTGCTCCCTCCGGAAGTAATTTGGCGACTGGCGTGGTCGCCGATAATATTGAGCGTATTCAGATTCTGCTTGGTGTTGACAGTACTGGTGATGGTGTCGCGGATCAGTTTTCTCCCCCAAGCGCAAGTATCGACATGACTCAGGTTGTTGCCATGCGGGTGGCTTTGTTGGCGCGCACCGATCCAGTGTATGGTCAGCTGCGCGCAGAGCCCGCGGCATTTAATATGTTTGGTTCAAACTATGTAGTGGGCACCGATACCGGTTCTGTTGTTAATCCTTTGGCTAGTTCTACTGTTGCTTGCGTTGCTGCGACACCCTGTTGGTCGCGCCGAGTTTTTGAGTCGACTTTTACGTTGCGGAACCGAATACCATGAAGTACCAAGTAGCTCTTCAATCCCAACGGGGTGTGACCCTTGTGGTGACTTTGGTGTTCTTGGTCGCGCTGATGTTAGTGGCGCTTTCGGCCTCCTATTCTTCCGTGCAGGAGGAGCGCTTTGCACGTAATGGACGCGATTTTATTCTGGCAGCGGAATCAGCAGAGGCAGCGCTACGGTTTGCTGAAAATCAAGTGACGATAGGCCAGATCCGGGGACGTTATGGTTTTGTCGATTGCACAACGGCGAGTTCCGCCAATGGTCTATGTCTTCCATCCGCAAGCGGCCCGATGCATGTACTGCTAAATAGCCGTTTGAGTAGTGCGACAGATACGGTGACCAAGGCGATAGATAGCAGTAGTTGGAGCCCACCCAGTGCCAGCTTGCAGGCGCCACGTTATGTGGTTGAGGTATTTCCCGCAATCAAGCCGGGCGAAGATCTGACTGCTCAAACGGGTGGGCAAAGTGTGCAGTACCGAATTACCAGTCGCGGTTTCGGTATGAACCCGCAAATTAATGTCACGCTTGAAAGCGTGTACCGACCCTTTTGATAGTGGGGTAATGAGGCATGGCGCTAAGTGGCAAGTTGTTAAGAGGGCTGGGGTTTTGCGGTTTTTGGCTGGCTTGGCCTGCTGCCGCAGCTATTAGTGTGTCACAAGTGCCTCTAGCGGGGGTGGGGGGGCGCTATGGCCCCAATGTATTGCTGGGCTTGTCGGTAGAGTTTCCTACAGCTGGGGAAGCTTATACTAATCGGACTTTTGATAGCACGGAATTGAGCAAGGACCATAAAGGGTATTTTGATCAGTACAAGTGTTATGCCTATCAAGCGGGGTCAGGTTCTACACCGGGGTACTTTTATCCGGTATCTCTGGTGAATAACGCGACGAATCGTACCTGTAGCGGTAGTAATTGGAGCGGTAGCCTTTTGAACTGGGCGACGATGTCGGCGATTGATGTTTTTCGACAGACCTTGACTGGGGGCAATCGAGCTTTAGGAACCAGCGGTACAGCGACAGATTATACCGCGGGAGATACGGCCAGCCTGACCGTGTTGCGCGGCGCCCGGATTGTTTCTGGACAAAACCAGGGTTATGGTTTCAATACTGTACGCAAGCTAACGACCAATGTTTCGTCATTGAGTCCATATAGTTATTCGCAACTGAGATTTACCAGCCTTAACTGGTCCACTACGGTGGAGGGCTCTAACAATGGCACCACTTGGACTACTTTGGGTACGTTCAATGTGATGGCTAAGGTGTGCACTACAGTTAGCGGTGTGAGCAATTCTCAATACTCGAGCTTAGGTCTGACTTCGAAGTACGGTAATGGTATAGAAGATAACTGCACAGGGTATGGAAGTAATTATAAGCCGGAAGGTTTAATTCAGCAGTACGGCGGGGATATGCGCTTTAGTGTATTTAGCTATTTGATTGATGCTAATTACAATCGTGATGGTGGGGTGTTGCGAGCGCGAATGAAATATCCTGGCATTTCTTCCTCATCAACGTCTGCGACGACCTCCTCCAATATTTTCACCTTAGGGGCTGAATGGAGTAATGTCAATGGGGTGTTTGCGGTAAATCCTGATGTTACAGATGCTACCGGCAGTAGTGTTGCTAATAGCGGGGTGATTAATTATTTGAATAAGTTTGGTGATAATAATGGCTATAAAACCTACGACCCAGCCGCAGAGCTCTATTATGCTGCTTTGCGTTATTTTCGTAAAATAGGTAATTACTCTGCTTATAGTGGTAGCTTGACTGCTGCGATGAAGGATAATTTTCCAGTTATAACGGACTGGGATGACCCTATTGTCAATTCATGTCAACAGAATTTCATTATTTATATTGGTGATACCAATACCCATGGTGATGTGGATTTGCCCGGTTCCGCTTGGCCCGTGCCGAGTGGTAATCAGACGTCACCTTTGCGACCACCCAATGACGATGCCGCGTCCAATATGGGGTCACCGCCTGTGAGTGGTAGTGGCTCAGGGGTTACCGCGTGGACAAACTCCATTGGCAATCAGGAGGGTGTGAGCAATCTGTCCAGTATCAATACCGGTTCGACTAATTCGCCGCCATTTATCGCTGGCTTGGCCTATTGGGGAAATGTCACCGATTTGCGCCCGGACCTGACCGGCAAACAAACCGTTAATGCTTTCATGATAGATGTAGTGGAAAATGGGAATGCAAAGACCCAAACTACCAACCCATTTTATCTGGCAGCAAAATATGGTGGCTTTACTGACACCGATGGTACGCAGACACCAGGTACCCGATCAGAATGGACAAGTGATCCTAGCGGGGCAACCAGTATCGCTGCGTACCCTAATGGTGTTCCTAAAAATTTTGCCCAAGCTAGTGATCCCTCTCGGATGACCACGGCTTTGCAATCTGCGTTTGCTTCGATTTCCGCGGCAACTGATCCGACGCTGGCTGGTTTGTCGACTACTTCCAGCGGCTCTCAAGTATTTTCTTCTGCCTATGTGTTCCAGTCATCATTTGACTCGACTGACTGGCATGGCGATCTAATCGCTTATCAGATTGTCCAGGCCAATGCGTTTTCCGCCCCAACTCTAGTACAGGACTCGAGTCATGGCTGGCGAGCGAAAAATACTCTGGAGACACAGCTAAACAGTAATTTGGCTGGCCGCACAGTGTTGACCTACGACGTTGCCGCACGCTTGGGTGCGACTTTCAACAGTGCTTGGTTTAGCGGTTTGGCGGCGACAAATGCACAGAAGCTTGCATTGAACAGCACAGACGCTCAAGGGGCTGCTCGAGTCAGCTACCTGCGTGGTGACAAGACGAATGAAGCGACAGGTTCATCACCGCAGTTTCGTCCTCGAAACTATCGCTTGGGTGATATCGTCAATTCATCCCCGGTTTATATGGCTGCCCCCGCTCAGGACCCCGCAGACTGCGCGTTTGCGGCAAACAGCAGCACGCAAGCGACTGACCGTGCCGCCATCTTTTCGCGACCAGCGATGGTAATGGTGGCAGCCAATGATGGCTTCTTGCACGGTTTCGATATGAGCGGCAACGAACGGTTTGCTTATCTACCTGGTGGGATTTTCGCTAATCTACCTAGCCTGACCTCCCCATCTTATGTGCATCAGTATTACAACGACGGCACGCCAAATGCCAGGGATGTCTGTTTTACTTTATCGTCATCTGGCTCGGCGCTGACTGTTGCTGAGGCTCGCACTGTGGTGGTGGGCACAACTGGGGCGGGAGGCAATAGTGTCTATGCGCTTGATATTACCCTGCCAGGTAGTATGGGGGCGTCCAGCGTATTGTGGGAGTTCACGAGCGCAGATGATCCCAATCTGGGACAGACAATTGGAAATCCACAAATCGTCAAACTACAGAATGGTCGCCCGGCGGTAATCTTCGGTAATGGCTACAATCAGACAGGTAGCGGTGGCTTGGCATCCATTTTCGTTTTGTATCTAGATAAAGCACAAGGAGAAGCTTGGGCGAGAGGAAGCAATTATTTTCGCATTGATGTTCCCAATCAGTCAGGGCAGAGCGTGAGTCCAAATGCCATGGGCAGCCCGACGGCAGTGGACACTACAGGCGACGGCATGGTGGACTTTGTTTATGCTGGTGATATCAACGGCAATTTATGGAAGTTTAATCTGAATTCGGCCACCCCTTCCAGCTGGGGCATCTCTGCTTGGGGAACTGCGGGCAACTACAACAGTGTCTGCTCCTCGGCATGTCTGCCGCTGATCTCCGCTTATTCAGTTACCACCTCCGGTTCGACTCAGGCATTGGGGGTGCGTCAGCCGATCACGGCGGCCCCGGTGGTCACCCGGGATAGTCAGAAAGGCTACTTGGTGTTGTTTGGTACTGGCCAGTTCTTATCCGACAGCGATCGCACTGTGGGGACTCAGGCTTTGTATGGAGTACGCGATACTGGGCTTGCCTTAACTAATCCAATTACCGGCAGTCTGTTGCAGCAGACCATAGGCTCTCAACTGAGCGGCACGGTAGGGGGGACCTTCAACGCTACCTCGTCCACGGCAATGAGTAGTAGTAGCAATGGTTGGTATATTCAATTGACGGCCAATGAGAGAGTGGTGGCGAAGCCGCTGCTGAGGGGTACCAAGACTGTGCGTTTTAATAGCATCATTCCGGATTCTACCGGTTGTACCAATGGCGGGACATCCTGGGTGACCGAGGTTAATATATTTAGTGGAGGTATGAGCTCGACCCCTGTGTTCGACACCAATGGCGATGGCGTGATCAACAGCAGTGATCAGGCTGCCGGCCGATTCCGGCCAGGAGACAGCAGTGGCGTGACGGGAGGGACTCCTTTGAGATTGATCGATCAAAACGGCTATGAGTGGATTTGCACAGCAGGTTCAGGCGGCAAGGGCGGCTGTGTCCGAGTCAATACATTTAGTGGTTCTTTCGGCCGTTTATCCTGGCGGGAAATCATTCAAACTTGGTAGGGGTATTCTTGATGGCGACGAGGCGTTTGGCTGGGTTTACCTTGATTGAGATGATGATTGTGGTAGCTATTCTCGGTATTGTGGCGGCAATCGCCTATCCGTCATATAGCAGTTATGTCATGCGCGGGAGGCGGGCACAAGCTGAGTCCACCATGCTGCAGATGGCGCAGGAGCAGGAGCGTTGGTTCACAATGAACAATAGCTATAACGCTTCACAGTCCAGTGCAACGGTAGATATCTCGTCCGGAGTCTCTGCATACACTATCAGTACGGCCCTCCAGTCTTCTGGTACTGCGTTTACCATTACAGCAGTACCCAGCGCGACTTTGCAAAATGACTCTTGCGGGAATTTGACATTAGATAATTTAGGCAATAGAGGGGCCGCCAGCGGCACGGTAGCCAATTGCTGGCGTTAAAGTAGGTGTTGCGGTTGGGGAAGTGGCGCCGCGAATGGTATCCTTGGTGGCATTTCAATTATAGGGATGCTGTCCGCAGGGTGTGCGTGTGTGTTGACCTACGCTGCTCGGGCCCACCAAATTGTCTCAGGGAAACGAATGTCGTATCCGGCCCCATTGTTTGAAAATAAGATCTGCAGTGCAGAGCAATTGCAACAAAAGCTGGCGGCCTTGCCGCGCCCCATTGTTTTTACCAATGGCTGCTTCGATATCCTGCACCGCGGGCATGTGACCTATCTGGCGCAGGCGCGCGCCTTGGGCGCCAGCCTGGTGCTGGGTCTGAACACCGATGCTTCGGTGCGCCGCCTGGGCAAGGGCGACGACCGGCCCATCAATCATCAGGACGACCGAGCGGCGGTATTGGCCGCGCTGGAAAGCGTGAGCCTGGTGATCTGTTTCGACGAAGACACCCCGGCGCAACTGATCGAGCTGGTGCGCCCCGACGTGCTGGTCAAAGGCGGCGACTGGACACCGGATAAAATCGTCGGCAGCGCCGAGACGCTGGCGCGAGGCGGCTCGGTGCATTCCATACCTTTCCTGTTCGATACTTCCACCACCGCTACCTTGCACAAGATCCGGGCCAACGAGGCCAAGCAGTGAGCGAGCACGCTTTCGCGGTGTTGCGCCGTCTCGCCGACGGTCGCTTCCATTCCGGCGAGGACATCGCCGGCGAATTGGGATGTTCCCGCACCCTGGTCTGGCAAGCGGTGCACGCCATTCAGCAGGATTTGGGCGTCACCGTGTTCAGCGTGCGCGGCCAGGGCTATCGCTTGGCGGCGCCGTTTGAATGGCTGGACGTGGCGGCTATCCGCGATGGCCTGGACGAAGCGGCTGCCGACACCTTCACGCTGGCGGTGGCGGAGCGTACGGATTCCACCAATTCCCAACTGTTGGCGCGCGCCGCCAGCGGCGGCTTGCATGGCTTGGTGTTGGCGACGGAGCTGCAAACAGCCGGCCGGGGCCGGCTGGGGCGACGCTGGCAGGCTCGGCTGGGCTCGGGCCTGACCTTCTCCCTGCTGTGGCGTTTCGACCGCGGTCTGTCCCAGTTGGCCGGGCTTTCCTTGGCAGTGGGGGTGGCCTTGGCGCGGACGTTGCGGCGCTTGGGCGCGCCGGTGGCCTTGAAGTGGCCGAACGATGTGTTGTTGGACGAACGCAAGCTGGCCGGCATCCTGATCGAGCTGTCCGGCGATGCGCTGGGGCCGACCGCGGTGGTGATCGGCGTCGGCATGAATGTGAGCGATCCGGGCGAAGTGGACCAGCCGGTGGCCTTTTTGGCCGAGGCAGGCGTCAAGCTGGCGCGCAGCGCGCTGCTGGCGGAGCTGCTGAACGAATTGCACCGCGTGCTGAGCGACTTCGACCGCCATGGTTTTATGCCCTTGCGCCAGGAGTGGATGAGTTTGTCCGCGCACCAGGACGCGCCGGTCTGTTTGAGTTTTTCCCATGGCGATCCGGTACAGGGCATAGCCCGAGGCGTGGCTGAGAGCGGCGCCTTGCTGGTGGACACCGTCGACGGGATGAAGACCTATCACGCCGGCGAGGTCAGTTTGAGGAAGCTGGCATGAAGTTGTTGATCGACGCCGGTAATAGCCGGGTCAAATGGGCGGTGCATGATGGACGCGGCTGGTTGGCGCAGGACGCGGTGGAGCACGGCGAGATCGCCAGCCTGGCCGAAGTCTGGCGGCAATGGCCGATTACGGAAGCTTGGGGCGCGTCGGTGGCCCGCGACGAGGTGGCTAAAGCCTTGGCGGTGGCGGCGCCCAGCCCCTTGCGCTGGGTGCGCGCGGAGGCGGGTTTCGGCGATGTGCGCAATGCTTACCGCAATCCGGCCGAGCAGGGGGCCGACCGCTGGCTGGCGGTGCTGGCCGCGCGGCAACTGCATCAGTGTGATGTGATCGTTGCCTGCGCCGGCACCGCTTTGACCGTGGAAGCCTTGACGGCGGAGGGCGAATATCTGGGCGGGTTGATTGTGCCCGGGTTGAATCTGATGTTGAGCAGCCTGGCGCGGAACACCGCCAATTTGGACCGCTCCGCCGGTGTGGTGACGCCGTTCCCGCAAGGGACCGAAGACGCCTTGGCCAGCGGCGCGGTATACGCGCTGACCGGCGCGGTGGAAGCCCAGCGCCGGCAATTGCAAGCGCGCACCGGACGCGCCCCGGTGCGGGTGCTGCTGACCGGCGGCGACGCCGCGAAGTTGGCGCCTTGGCTCGCCGGGCCGGTCGAGATCGTGGATAATCTGGTGTTATTGGGCTTATTAAGAGTGGCCGACAAAAAATGAAGTGGTTTCTAGCCTTGGTCGTGGTGCTGAATTTGTTGGTGGCGATGTATGGCTTGTTCAAGCAGCGTCCGCCGGCGGATGTGCGGGCGCAGGAAGTGAGCCCGGAGTTGGTCAAACTGCTGCCGGCCAACTGGAAGCCGAACGCCGTCTCCGCGCCGGCCGCCTCCGCTCCTGCGGCGGAGCCTTTGCGCGAATCCTCCGCGCCCAAAGCGGACAAGCCCGCGGCGGCCAAGAAAGCTCAGGAAGCGTCCGCGCCGAAAACAGCGGCTGCCAAAGCGGAAGCCGCCAAGCCTGAACCGGGCAACGCGGACGCCAAGCCCGAAGCGGCCAAGCCGGCGGAAACCGCAGCGGCTTGCTTGCAATGGGGGCCGCTGGATGAAAAGCTGCTGGCCAGAGTCAAGGGCGGCGTGCCTCAACTCAAACTCAAGGCCGGCCAGTTGAGCGAAGCCAGCAAGGAGGAGGCCGGCGGAGGCGGGCGCTTCTGGGTCTATTACCCGCCGTTGGCGACCCAGGCGGAGACTTCGACGCTGTCGTCGGAGCTGAAAGGCAAGGGTTTTGACAACTACATCGTCAAAAGCGACGATTTCAAAGGCCACCTGTCGCTGGGCCTGTTCGGCAAGGAAGAGGCGGCCAAGGGCTTGGCCGCGCGACTGAAGGCGGCGGGCTACGACAAGGCGCTGGTGCAGCAAAAGGGGCAGAAGGCGAGCAAGACCACGCTGAGCTTCAAGACGCTGGACGCGCAGCAGGCCGACAAGCTCAAGGCGCTGCAAAAGCGGCTGACCCCGGGAATCGGCCTGAAATCCTGCGGATGAGGCGGCTAGTCTTGATCTGACTGCTTGCCAGCGCCGACGCGGCGATGCACTATCAAGCATCGCCCGCGGCAGGGCGCAGGCGCAGTGTCTTCATTTCTCAGATAGCGGCGGCCATTGGCCGCCGTTGTTCATTCTGTCAGCAGGATATGTCCAGACGAACCAACATCACCCGGCTGTTGGACCGGGGCCGTTTCAACGACCACACCTTGCGGCATTTGGGATGGTCCATGGCCTTCATCGCCGGCGCGCTCAACGCCGGAGGCTTCCTCGCCGTGCACCGCTACACCTCGCACATGTCCGGGATCGTGTCCGGCATGGCCGACGAGTTTGCGCTGGGCGAGGTGACATTGGGCTTGTCCCTGCTGGTGATGCTGCTGTGCTTCATCGCCGGCGCCATGCACAGCTCCTGGCTGATCCTTTGGGCGCGCCGGCAGCGGCTGCGCGGCGGCTACGGCGTGTCCATGATGGAGGAGGCCGGCCTGCTGCTGTTGTTTGGCTTGCTGGGGGCCGCGCTTTCTTTGCACAAGGGCTTTTTCACCCCATTAACCGTGATGCTACTCTGCTTCATCATGGGCATGCACAACACCATCGTTACCAAGCTATCCGGCGGCCTGTTGCGCAGTACCCACATGACCGGCATCGCCACCGACATCGGCATAGAACTGGCCAAGCTCAGCTACTACGGCCGTGAAAGCATGCCCAAGGTCAAGGACGTGCGCGCCAACCGCGTCAAACTGCGCACTTATTTGCTGATCCTGCTGTCGTTTTTCGGCGGCGGCGTGGTGGGCGCGCTGGGCTTCAAGCATATGGGATACAGTTTCACCCTGCCGCTGGCGCTGCTCTTGTTTTTGCTGGGCTTGCGCCCGGTCTGGTACGACGTTCGGCTGCGTTTCCGGTTGTGGCGCATCCAGCTGGAAAGCCATTGATTCGATTGGCTCTTGTGCGGGCGCGCGCATCGCGGCAAACTCCGGGGTTCCGCCCCAAGGGGGGCGGCAGCCTCAAGCCGTCGGCTGTGCAAGATGGACGGTAATCGTCGGGACGCCTGAGCCCGGCGTACTCTCTCGCGGAGAGTATTCATGAGCGAAACCATTTTCGGCGACGGCGCGATCCGCCGTCAGGGCCTATACGGCTCTTCCATTGAAAACACTTATGCCGGCGTGCTGTCCTTCATGCGCCGCAACTATAGCCGCGACCTGACCGGCGCCGACGTGGTGGTGTCCGGCATTCCGCTGGACCTGTCCACCACGTTCCGCTCCGGCGCGCGGCTGGGCCCGCAGGCTATCCGCGCCGCCAGCGTGCAGCTGGCCGAGTTGAGTCCCTTCCCCTGGGGCTTCAATCCCTTCGACGACCTGGCCGTGATCGACTACGGCGATTGCTGGTTCGACGCGCACAATCCGTTGACCATCAAGCCCTCCATCATAGAACACGCGCGCACCATCCTGGCCTCCGGCGCCAAGATGCTGACTTTCGGCGGCGACCACTTCATCACCTACCCGCTGCTGATCGCGCACGCCGAGAAATACGGCAAGCCGCTGGCGCTGCTGCATTTCGATGCTCACTGCGACACTTGGCCGGACGATGAACCAGATAGCCTGAACCACGGCACCATGTTCTACAAAGCGGTGAAAGAGGGTTTGGTTGATCCTGAGAAATCGGTGCAAGTGGGCATCCGTACCTGGAACGACGACTTCATGGGCATGAATGTGCTGGACGCGCCCTGGGTACACGATAAAGGCGTGGATGCCACCATCGCGCGCATCAAGGAAGTTATCGGCGACAGCCCGGTTTACCTGACGTTTGACATCGACTGTCTGGACCCAGCGTTTGCGCCGGGCACCGGTACCCCGGTTCCGGGCGGCCTCAGCAGCGCCCAGGCCTTGAAGATCGTCCGCAATCTGGGTGATTTGAACATTGTCGGCATGGATGTGGTGGAAGTGGCGCCCGCTTATGACAACAGCGAAGTGACCGCCATCGCCGCCGCGCATTTGGCCTGTGACATGCTGTGCCTGATGCGCAACAAGAAGCTGGCCGGCACGCTGTAAGCAAGCTTTTCTGCATGTAAGGACGCCGCTCTCATCAAGCGGCGTTTTTACTTGTACGGCACCAGGACCACGCGCGCGTCGGTATGGTCCCCTGCTCGCGCCGCAGTTCCATATAGCGTTCCCCGTCGTGTAGCTCGGTGAAGCCCAGCCGGCGGTAGAAGGGGCGCGCGTCGCGCGACACCAGCAGGAATCGGCGCAGTTGCTGTAGATCGGGGTGGGATAGCGCAGCCTCCATCAAAGCGCGCCCGACGCCCAGACGGCGGGCCTCGGCCAGCACGAACACATCAGACAGATAAGCGAAGCTAACGTAGTCAGTGACGATGCGGGCAAAGCCCAGTTGCCGCTGCCCGCTGTAGGCGCCGAATACCAGAGAGTGCTCGATGGCCTTGTCCAGCTGCGCCCGAGTCAGGTTTTGCGCCCAGTGGGTCTGGGTCAGGAAGCGCAGAATCATGTCGCGGTCCAGCCGGCCGCGCTCGCAGCTGATCTCCAGGTGGGCCATGGCGGCTCCGTGCGATGAAGACGCCGCCAGTATCCACGCGGGGAATCTCCGCCGGATGACAGAGAAATGGCGGAATCTTTACAGCGTAGCTAGAGCGTTGGCCAGCGGACCGTCAGCAGCAGCAAGAGGCCGATTTCGCACAGCTCTATACCCGCACCCAGGCAATCGCCCGTCATGCCGCCCAGCTTGCGCAATAGGAAGCGACGCCAAGCCAGCGCCGCCAACGGCGCCAGCAATAAGGATGGAGCCAGCCAGGCCGACAGCCCTGCCAGCAGCGTCGCGTTGATGGCCAGGCTGGGCCAGTGGCGGCGCCAGGCGAAGCGTTCGCCACTGCCGGGTGCGATCGCCGGCAGACTGGCCGACCAGTACACCGCGAAACAGCGACACCAGGCGGGAATCAGCAGCAGGCCCCAAGCCGGCGCCGATTGTTTGGCCAGCAGCATCAGCAAGACCAGTTTGGCGACGATGGCCAGGATCAACGCCAGCGCGCCGAAGCTGCCGACGTGAGGGTCTTTCAGCACTTCAAAGAAACGCTCGCGCGAGCGGTGCGCCGCGCCCAGCGCGTCGGCGAGATCGCCCAGGCCATCCAAGTGCAGGCCGCCAGTGACCCAGGTCCACATCAACAGCGCCAACAGCGCCGCCAGCCAGGGGTCGCTCAGGCGGCCCAGGCTTAGCGCCGCCAGCAGCAGCGCGCCGACGATCAGGCCCACCGCGGCGAACCAGCGCGCGCTGTCTGCCAGCCATTCCTGTTTGAATTCGCGCAGTTGAGGCGTGGGCAGGCGGGTCAGGAATTGCAGCGCCAGAATCAGTCCGCGCACGGGGCTTCCAGACGCATCAGGTAGGCCGGATGTCCTTCCAGGATGGACAATTGGGCAAAGCCGCCGCGCTGCACCGTCATCAGCTTGGCCACCGAGAAATCCGCGCCTAGCAGTTCCGCCAGCAAGGTGGTGATGACGCCGCCGTGGGTCACCAGCACCCGGTGGCTGCCGTTGGCCGTCGTCATCCATTCGGACAGGCCGGCCAGTACCCGAGTGCGGAAAGCTTCGTAGGGCTCGCCTCCGGGCGGCGTCAGTTCGCCGGCGGCCAGCTTGGCGCGCCAGTCCGGATAGCGTTGCGCCAGAACCTGTACGTCCATGCCGTCCCAGTCGCCGAAGTCCATTTCCGCGAACCGAGGGTCCACTTTCAGCGTCAACGAGCCATGCAAGGCGTGCCGGACCGCGAATTCGCGGCAGCGCTGCAAGGGTGAACTGGCCATCGCCGTGACCGGCGCCAGCGCGCAAATGCGTTGCCAGCTTTGCGCCATTTGCATGTGCCCCGCAGCGTTCAGCGGCAAATCGCTGCTGCCGATCAAGCGGCCCTCATGGTCGATTTCGCCGTGGCGCAGCAGGGTCAGCGTGTAGGGGTTCATTCCGCTTTCCCGGTGATGCCCGCCTCGGCGAAGGTGGCCATCTCGTTATGCAGGCGGATGGCCATTTGCAGCAAGGGCACGCACAGCGCGGCACCGGAGCCCTCGCCCAGATGCATGCCCAGATCCAGCACCGGCTCCAGTTTCAGCGCGTGCAGCGCCAGCAGGTGGCCGGTTTCCTCCGAGCGGTGGCTGGCCAGCAGCCAATCTCCCACGCGCGGCTCCAGCGCCTGCGCGTACAGCGCGGCGGCGCTGGCAATGAAGCCGTCCACCAGCGCCGGCACGCCTTGCGCGGCGCTTTCCAGGTAGAAGCCGGCCATGGCGGCGATTTCCAGGCCGCCCAGCTCGGCCAGGGTTTCCAGGGCGGACAACTCGCGGCCGGCGACCCGGGCCAGCGCGGCGCGCACCACTTGGCGCTTGGTTTCCAGGCCGGCCTCGTTCAGGCCGGTGCCGCGGCCGACGATGCGTTCCGGCGGCAAGCCGGCCAGCCGGCAGATTAGCGCGGCGGACGCAGTGGTGTTGCCTATGCCCATGTCGCCGGCGATCAGCAGATTGGCGCCTCCGGCCAAGGCGCGGCGCGCGGCCAGCCGGCCCGCTTCCAGCGCGGCCTCGGCCTGAGCCGGCGTCATCGCGGCCTCCCTGGCCAGATTGCCGGTGCCGGCCCGTACTTTGGCGTGGACGATGGGCAGCGAGGAGACGTCGCTGAGCACGCCGGCGTCCACCACCTCCAGGCGCGCGTCCAGACTTTGCGCCAGCACGCAGATGGCCGCGCCGCCATTGGCGAAATTGCGCACCATCTCGCCGGTGACCACCGATGGATAGGCGGATACGCCTTCCGCCGTTACCCCGTGATCGCCGGCGAACACCGTGATGGCCGGCCGCAGCGCGTCCGGGCAGGTCTTGCCCTGCCAGGCGGCGAAGCGGCAGGCCAGCTCTTCCAGCCTGCCCAGGCTGCCCGCCGGCTTGGTCAGTGTGGCCTGGCGGGCGCGGGCGGCTTGATAGGCGGCGAAGTCGGGTGCGCGAAAGGTGTCGGTGAATGTCATGAGATGGCCAGCTCCAGCCTGGGTGAGAAAGTGATTCAGCGGCGACTTTAAGCGATAGCCGCGCACGGGGGCAACCCGCAGCCGATGGGCGATTTGATCCTAACTAAACATATTTCTTTTGGCACCATCCCGTCGGGATGCTCTCCGGTATAATCCTGAGCCTAGCAGGTGTCCGCGTCTCAATGGCGCGGATGAAACGGGAAGCCGGTGAAAAACCGGCGCTGCCCCCGCAACGGTAAGGCCTGGCGTATGAAGCTGTTCAATAGCGTCGCGTTTGATTCGCGAGCTCTTGAACCTAAACGCCCAGGCGATGCAATGGCCACTGTCCATGGGATGGGAAGGCGCATCGCCGCAAGGCCCAGCCCGGAGACCGGCCTGCTGGCATGCGCGATCATGGAGACAACGCTCGCGCGCGCTATGGCCGCCCGGAAGGCGGCCGCACTGGAGTATCGCGGGGAGGCGATCCGACAGACTGCCCGGCGCTCTGCCGCGGCGTCCCCCTTTTCATGCCTTCTTCGCACTCTTCCTAACAATGCCGCCACGGCGGCCAGATCATAAAAGTGGAGTGTGTTTCATGTTCAAGCCCCAACAATGCGCGTTGCTGGTCTCGCTGGCTTGCGCCGGCCAGGCCTACGCCGCCAATGTGCCCGAGTTCGCCGGCGATCCGGTAGTGGTGACCGCCACGCGCCAGCCGCAGGAGATTTCCAAGACCTTGTCCGACGTGAGTGTGATCACGCGCGAACAGATCGAACAATCAGCTGCAACCAGCTTGCCTCAATTGTTATCGCGTCAAGGGGGCTTGGAGATTGTCAGTACAGGAGCGCGTGGCGCGCCATCCAGTATTTTCATGCGTGGGGCCAATTCCAATCAGACTGTCGTGTTGGTGGACGGAGTGCGTATTGTTTCGGCCACAACAGGCGTCAGCGCAGTTGAGAACATTCCTCTCGAACAGATCGAGAAAGTAGAGATTTTGAGAGGGTCGGGTTCCAGTCTGTATGGCGCGGATGCGATTGGAGGGGTGATCCAGATATTTACCCGCGAGGGCAAAGGCAGTCCCAAGTTGAATGCCAGTTTTGGTATTGGCGATCATGGTTTGGTGAAGGTTGGGGCTGGGGTTAGCGGTAAAGTCGAGAATACCGCTTTTAGCCTGAATCTAAACCATGAAATGAATGAAGGGATTTCCGCCACTAACAGAGACAGTTCCAACTACAACCCAGACCGGGATCCGTATCGTAACCTTTCTTATAGCGCCAATGTCACCCAAACACTGTTGCCGGGTCATGATCTGACGGTGCGTGCTTTCCAGACTTTTAGCAAGTTCGATTATGACCAATCGCTTGTTGGCGAGGATTTGCAGAAAAGCCGTCAAAATGGTTTTACCATCCAATCCAAAAATGCGTTGATGGACCATTGGGCCAGTACTTTACGTTTCAGCCACACGGTTGATCGCCAGGAAACTTGGATTGGCAGTGATATGGTGAACCGAGACAGCTTGATAGAGACTCGCCAGAATGAATGGTTCTGGCAGAACGATATCAAGACGAGTATCGGTACGTTCTTGGCTGGTGCGGTGCATACCCAGCAGAATGTTGATGGTAAGTCGACTTATTTGCCGAATGGTTACTCTGTGACCCAACGTACCAATAATGCCGGGTTTATCGGTTACTCTGGAGAGTTTGGTCATCATTTAGTGCAGGCTAATCTGCGCAATGATAAGGATTCCCAGTTTGGTGGCAAGACCACAGGGCAATTGGCTTATGGTTACCGCCTTAGCGATGAGCTGACCGCACGAGCAAGCTACGGAACAGCTTATAAGGCGCCCACCTTCAATGACTTGTATTGGCCTAACTACGGCAACCCGCTCCTGCAGCCCGAGACTTCGCGCAATATCGAACTGGGCCTGAAGTGGCTTGGGAAAGGCCGTCGCGTGGAGTTGTCTTTGTTTGATAATCGAATCGAAAATCTGATTGTTTATCAGCAAAAGCAATCCCTCAATCGTGATGCTCATATTCGTGGCGTCACTTTGTCTGGCGCTGCGACATACGGCTCATGGGATCTTGCCGGTTCGGCCACGTATCAGGACCCGATCGATGAGAGCAGCCATCTGCAATTGCAACGTCGTGCGCGCGCATTTGCGCAGATGAGCGCTGCCTATGATTGGGGTAAAGCGATTACTGGGCTTGAATGGCAGGCTAGCGCTAAGCGGCCGGATGTAGATTACCGGCCTTTCCCATCTGCGCCTGTCACTTTGGGAGGTTACTCATTGACCAATTTGTTCGCCAACTATCGTTTGGCCAAGGAGTGGACGGCGACAATGCGCCTGAGCAATATCTTCGAGAAGCGTTACACCACGGCTTATGGTTACAACACTAGTGGTTTGGGCGGTTATATCGGTGTGACATATCAGGCGCAATAGCGCAGAAAAGTAGGGAGTATGCCCCACCTCATCTCCGGCGGCGCGCGCAGCGGCAAGAGCCGCTACGCCGAAACCTTGGCCCTGGCCCATCCAGGCCCGGTTTGCTATCTGGCCACGGCGGAGCTGCGCGGCGGCGACGCCGAGTTCGCCGCCCGCGTCGAGCATCATCGCCGGCGGCGTCCGGCCGAGTGGTCGCAAGCGGAGGCCGGTCGTGGGCTGGCCGCTGAGTTGTTGCGCCATGACGCGGTCGGCGGCCTGCTGCTGATCGACTGTCTGGGCATGTGGCTGATGCGTTTTTTCGATGAGGACGGCGGTTTCGACGCAGTCGGTTTCGAGCAGGAGCGAGCTAAGTTGCTGGCCGCGTTGGAGCAGACGAGGGGCGAGGTGCTGCTGGTCAGCAATGAAATCGGCTGGGGCGTGGTGTCGGCCAATGCCCAGACTCGTTGCTTTGTCGACGAGTTGGGGCGCTTGAACCAAGCGGTGGCGGCGGCCTGTCGGCGGGTGACGTTGGTGGCCTGCGGCTTGCCGCTGGTGTTGAAAGGGGAGGCATGAGACGGTTGTTGGGTTTGACGCTGCTGTTGAGCGCGCTGCAGGCGACGGCGGCGGTCAGCGCTCAGGACGGCAGCGGCCAGACCATCACGTTGGCGCAGCCGGCGCAAAGGATTTTGACCCTGGTGCCGCACGCCACGGAAATGTTGTACGCGATCGGCGCTGGCGACAAGCTGGTGGCCACCGTGGAGTATAGCGACCACCCGGACGCCGCCAAGCGCTTGCCGCGGGTGGGCAGCTTCACCGGCTTCAGTCTGGAGGAGATCATGCGTCAGCGGCCGGACCTGGTGGTGGCCTGGCGCGACGGTGGAGCGCCGCGTGAACTGGAGCGTTTGCGCGGCCTGGGCATTCCCGTTTATCTGAGCCATCCCTTGCAGCCGGACGACGTGGCCAAGGAAATGCTGGCGCTGGGACGGCTGGCCGGCGTTAACGAGAGCGCCGCCAAGGCAGCGGGGGGATATCGCCAGCGCTTGGCGGATCTACGCAGGCGTTACGGCGAGCGCGCCCCGGTGAGGGTGTTCTACCAAGTTAGTCAGACGCCTATCTTCACCGTCAGCGATCAGAGCTTCATGGGCCCGCTGATCCGCCTGTGCGGCGGGGTCAATGTGTTTCGCGATGTCCGGCAACCCGCGCCGCAAGTGTCCGCCGCCACTGTGGTGGCGTCGCGTCCGCAGGTGATTCTGGCTGGAGACGAAGCCAGCCTGCGGATGTGGCGGCGTTGGCAAACGCTGCCGGCTGTGGCCAAAGACGCGCTGTTCGCCCTGCCGGGCGACGCCATGGTCGTGCCCGGTCCGCGGCTGGTGGACGGCGCGGAGGCCTTGTGTCTCGCGCTGGACACAGCGCGGCAGCGGCTGGGTTTGACGGCCAAGTGAGCGCCGGCTATCCTCGCCGCCATGGACAAGGAACTGGAATATCTCGAGTCGAGGGTGACGGCGTTGGTGGCGCGCATTCGCGAACTTGAAACACAAAACGGCCGTTTTGCCGAAGCGCTGTCCGAAGCGCTGCGGGAAAATGCGGAGCTGAACTTCAAAGTCAACGAAACCCGCGCGCGGGTGGCGGCTCTGGTCGAGCGCCTGCCCAAGGCGTCGGAGGATGCGGAATGAGCGACGTGGCTCAGGTTGAAATCGAACTGCTGGGGCGTTCCTTCACCATTGGCACCCCGGCGGAAGAAAAGGAAACGCTGCAAGAGGCGGTGCGTCTGCTGGCCGGCAAGATCGAAATGATTCAGCAGCATGGCAAGGTAATGGACGCCGACAAGATAGCCATCATGGCCGCGCTGAACATCGCCCACGATTTGTTGAAGACAAAAGTGGGAGAGGGCTTGGAGATGGCGGCGTTTCAGCGTAAAATACGCAGTATGAGCGAAGCCGCCGACCAAGCGCTTCGCGAAAGCCAGCAAGCGCTGTTTTAAACGCAGAGCAGCTGGCGAACACCAAGGTCAGTACCCCCTGCGGTGTTTGTGAAGGCACACAATTCCTTTGTACCAATGCGTTCGCTTCAGGCTGCTAGCGTGAGTCATGGGCGTGCCGCGTCCTCTTGAGGATGCGCCCGAAATGACTGGCAGGCGGCCCTCCCTGGAAACAGGGTACAAGCGAATTTTGCCCGAACGACACTCGCGGGGGCTCCCCCCTCTGCCATGACCGCACTTTCCTTTGTTTCCGATCCGGTTTCCCTAGACAAGCCCGCATTGCGCAGGCGGATTCGCCGTGCGCGCCAGGCGCTGAGCCCTGGCTATCGTTTGCAGGCGATGAGGGCGATCGCCCGTCATGCCTCGCGGCTGCTCAAACGCGGCAAGCGCGTGGGCGCTTATCTGGCCGCCGGTTCTGAGCTGGATCTGGAGGTCCTGATGAGCGCCGCGCTGTGGCGCGGCGCGGAAGTCTATCTGCCGCAGATCCCGCGGCGCGGCCGTCGGCTCTGGTTCAGCCGCTTGGGCGCGGCGGACCGCTGGTATCTGCATCCGCGTTACCGGATCGTCGAATACGATGGCCCGGCGCTGCGCGCGGAACGGCTGGACGTGTTGTTTGTGCCGCTGCTGGCGATTGACGACGATGGCTATCGCATGGGCCAGGGCGGGGGGTTCTACGACACCACGCTGGCCTTCCGCCAGCGCGCGCGCCAGTTCGGCAAGCCCTTGCTGGTGGGCGTGGCCTATGATTGCCAACGCGTGGAGCGGGTGCCGCGCGAAGCGTGGGACGTCCGGCTCGATTATTTGTTGACCGAATCCGGCCTGCGCAGGCTGCCCTTATGCCCCTAGCCGTCGTCTTTCTGGCCGTTTTGCCGGCGCTGGCTCTGCTGGGGCGTTTGGAATGGGCGGTGGCGTGGCTGTATCTGAGCCTGAGCCTGCTGTGCTTTGTTTTGTACTGGCGGGACAAGCGGGCGGCGGAGCGCGGCGGGCCGCGCACGTCTGAGGTCAGGCTGTTGTGGCTGGGTGTGTTGTGCGGCTGGCCGGGCGGGCTGATGGCGCGCAGGCTGTTCCGCCATAAAACCGTCAAGCAGCCGTTCCGGCTTTTGTTCTGGTGCGGCGCGGCCTTGAATCTGGCCGCGCTGGGCGGCTGGCTGTATTTGCGGACACATTGAGCGATCAGCGCCAGTCGTGGCGGCCGCCGTAGTAATAGCCGTAAACCGGCGTCACCACCACCGGGGCCGGCCTGACCACCACCGGCCTGACGGCCACCCTGGGCGGCTCTACTACGCAAGCGCTTAAGCCGGCGGCCAGCGCCAGTCCCAGCAGACATTGTTTGGCACGGGTATTCATCGCCTTCATCCTTTCTTTCAGTTATCGCCATATCCCCTTGGGATGCCAATGTCAGCATAAACGGCAATCTTTCCAGTAAGATTGAGCAAGCGTTAACCCTTTCCCTGACTAATTAACAGACATTGCCCATGCGATATTGGCTGATGAAGTCCGAACCGGACGATACTTCGATCGACGATCTCGCCGCGGAGCCCGAACGCTTGTTCGAGTGGACCGGCGTGCGCAATTACCAGGCGCGCAATTTCATGCGCGACGGCATGCAAGTGGGGGACCGGCTGCTGTTCTGGCATTCGTCTTGTCCGGAACCGGGGGTGGCCGGTCTGGCGGAAATCGCCGCCGCCGCTCATCCAGACTCCAGTCAGTTTGATCCGGAAAGCCCTTACTACGACCCCAAGTCTTCACCCGACGCGCCGCGTTGGCTGGCGGTGGACGTGCGTTTTCTGCGCAAGACCCGGCTGCTGTCGCCGGCGGAGCTGCGTCAACACCCGCCCCTGGCTGAGATGATGGTGCTGAAGCGCGGCAATCGGCTGTCCATCACCCCGTTGAGCGAGGACGAGTGGCGCTATATCACTGAACAGTTGCTGGCATGCTGAGTGTTCCGCTGATTCTGGCCCTGCTGGCCTGCGGCGCGGTGGCCGGCTTCCTGGCCGGATTGCTCGGCGTCGGCGGCGGCCTGGTCATTGTGCCGGTAGTTTTGGGCGTCTTGTCCGCCGCGCAGTTGGGCGGCGATCATGCCCAGCATCTGGCGGTGGGCACTTCGCTGGCGGTCATGGTGTTCACCAGCCTGTCTAGCGTGCGCGCCCATCATAAGAAGGGCGCGGTGGATTGGCGCATTGTGAGGGCGATGGCGCCGGCGATGGTGATCGGCACCTTGCTGGGCAGCCTGGTGGCCGGTGCGATCTCCGGGCTGGCGCTGAAATGGTTCTTTGTGGGTTACGCCTACCTGGTCGCGGTGCAAATGTTCTTCAACCTCAAGCCGCAAGCCAGCCGCGGAATGCCGAGCCCGGCCGGGCAATGGGGCGCTGGCGGGTTGATCGGCATGATCTCCAGCTGGGTGGGCATAGGCGGCGGCTCAATGAGCGTCCCTTTCATGAGTTGGTGCAATGTGCCGGTGCACACCGCTATCGCCACCAGCGCGGCGCTGGGCTGGCCCATCGCCGTATCCGGCGCCGTCGGCTACCTTTATAGCGGCTGGGGCGCGACCGGCTTGCCGGCTGGCGCCTTGGGCTTCGTTTATCTGCCGGCCATGCTGGCGCTGATGCTGATGACGGTGTTGATGGCCCCCTTGGGGGCGCGCGCCGCGCACAAGCTGCCGGTGACCCGCTTGAAGCAGGTGTTCGCCGCCTTGATGGCGGTAATGGCCAGCGAGATGCTATACAACCTGCTGCGCGGTTGAGCGCGGCGCGTTTTCCCTTGTTCCCCGTATGGAGAGGCCATGTTGTATCCGCCTATAGCACCGTTCGCCAGCGGCATGTTGCCGCTGGATGGCTTGCATGCGATGTACTGGGAGCAATGCGGTTTGCCGCAGGGCTATCCGGCGCTCTATCTTCACGGCGGACCGGGCGACGGCTGCGTGCCGGCCTGCCGTCAGTTGTTCGACCCCGGCTTTTACCGCGCGGTGCTGTTCGATCAGCGTGGCAGCGGCCGTTCGACGCCGCGCGGCGAGTTGCGCGACAACAGCACCGCCCATCTGGTGGCGGACATCGAACGGCTGCGCGAGCATCTGGGCATTGAGCGCTGGCTGGTGTTCGGAGGCTCCTGGGGCAGCACGCTGGCGCTGGCTTACGCCCAGGCGCATCCGGACCGTGTCAGCGGGCTGATCCTGCGCGGCATCTTCCTGGGCGAGCGCAGCGAGATCGACTGGTTCCTACACGGCATGGGCCAGTTCTTTCCCGAGGAGTGGCAGCGTTTCGTCGCGCCCATCCCGGAGGCTGAACGCGGAGACTTGCTGGCCGCGTACTACCGGCGTCTGACCGATCCCGACCCGGCGGTGCACCTGCCGGCTTGTCGCGCCTGGGGACGTTACGAGGGCGCTTGCGTCGCGCTGCGCCCCAACGCCGAGGCCGCCGAACGCGCCGGCAGCGAATACGTGGCATTGTCGCTGGCGCGGCTGGAAGCTCATTACTTCGTCAACCGCGTCTTTCTGCCGGAGGGCGCCTTGCTGGCCGGGCTTGCGCGCATTCGCCATATCCCCACCGCCATTGTGCAAGGCCGTTACGATGTGGTCTGCCCCCCGGTCACCGCGCTGCGGTTGGCTCAGGCCTGGCCGCAAGCCCACTACGAACTGGTGGAGGCCGCCGGCCATTCTTTGTGGGAGCCGGACATCCTGGACGCGCTGCTGCGGCAACTGGAGCGTTTCCGCGACGCCCATCTGGCCGGCCGGGTTTAGAGTGTGTTTACGATCTCCCGAGCTAAGGTGAGACAAGGCGAAAACCGCTGAGAAAGCGGAGTGTACATAGGGTACATGAGTATTTCGAAGGGGTTTTCAATGCCCCTTTCTATTCATCCCGCCGACGCGCAGCAGATCGTAAACAGGTTTTTGGAGTGGCTAACACAACTCAGTTTCATGGCTGAGGCAAGCCACGCCGACTCAGGCCGTGCTTGAGTCGGCGCAATGCAGCATCAGGGAGGGGAGCGGCCCTTAAGCTGAGCAACTAATTAGCCGCAGCAGGAGTCGAACCCAACTTTCCACTTTCCCCGGATAACTCAAGGATGGACATGAAAGCGATAATGCTCTGCGCCGCCGCCTTGGCCGCGATTCCCGCCGCCGCCTCTGCCTACAGCGACGAAGCGCGCTTGCCGTTTGCCGGCCAGCCGGGCGAACTGCCGCTTGAGGTGGTGCTGCGCTTTGCCAAGAACCGCCTGGGCGAGGACGGCCAGTTCGAATACCGCAGCCTGAAAGCGATCCAGACCAGCCAGCCGGAAGCGTTCGACAAAGCCAGCATCGCCTTGCTGCGGGAAGGCCTGATGGACGACAGCGTCAAGGGCACGCGCCAGCGCTTCCAGCTTAGCCGCGAGAACAATGTCTGGACCATACGCGCGGTGAAGGAAGACTTCTCCTGCTGGCGCGGCCGCAAAGGCTGGGGCGTCAAGCTCTGCCCGTGATTGCGCTAGGCTGAGTAGCCGGCCAAGCATTTGTTTTTTTGGGGTCTTATCGCGGGAGCGAAGACGCCGTTATAATGGGGGCAACCTTTTTGCGGACGGGCTATCCGGAGCGCGGCTCATCACTGGCGCCTCCGGGCAGCCCGCCTTTTGTATTTCCGCCTTTTGAATTTCAGAGTCCAGACAAAGATCGCCATGCAAGAACAATACAGCCCGCGCGCGGTTGAAGCCGCCGCCCAGCAGAAATGGCAGAAGACTGCCGCCTTCAAAGCCGTGGAAGACGCGTCGCGTCCCAAGTACTACGCTTTGTCGATGTTCCCGTATCCGTCCGGCAAGCTGCACATGGGCCATGTGCGCAACTACACCATCACCGACGTGCTGGCCCGCTTCAAGCGCCTGCAAGGCTTCAACGTGCTGCAGCCGATGGGCTGGGACGCCTTCGGCCTGCCGGCCGAGAACGCCGCGATGAAAAACGGCGGCGCGCCGGCTGCCTGGACTTACGCCAACATCGAGTACATGAAGCAGCAACTGGACAGCCTGGGTTTTGCGCTGGACTGGGAACGCGAGCTGGCCACCTGCAAACCGGATTACTACCGCTGGGAACAGTGGCTGTTCACCCGTTTGTTTGAAAAAGGCGTGATCTACAAGAAAAACGGCGTGGTCAACTGGGATCCGGTGGATCAGACCGTGCTGGCCAACGAACAAGTGGTGGACGGCCGCGGCTGGCGCTCCGGCGCGCTGGTGGAAAAGCGCGAAATCCCGATGTATTACTTCCGCATCACCGACTACGCCGAGCAGCTGCTGGCGGACCTGGACAAGCTGGACGGCTGGCCGGAGCAGGTCAAGACCATGCAACGCAACTGGATAGGCAAGAGCTTTGGCTCCGACGTGGCCTTCGCCTACGATGAAGCCAGCATCGGCCATGCAGGCCAGCTCAAGGTCTACACCACCCGCCCGGACACCCTGATGGGCGCCACCTATGTGGCCGTGGCCGCCGAACACCCGCTGGCCACCCAGGCCGCGGCCGGCAAGCCGGAGCTGCAAGCCTTCATCGCTGAATGCAAGGCCGGCTCCGTGGCCGAGGCCGACGTGGCCAAGATGGAAAAGAAGGGCATGGACACCGGCTTGTTCGTTGTCCACCCGCTGACCGGCGCCAAGCTGCCGGTATGGGTGGCTAACTACGTGCTGTGGGGCTACGGCGAAGGCGCGGTGATGGCGGTGCCGGCGCATGACGAGCGTGACTTCGAATTCGCCAACAAATACCAGCTGCCGATCCAGCAGGTCTACGCGCCGGCCAACGGCGACGACAACTTCGACGCCGCCGTTTGGCAGGACTGGTACGCGGCCAAGGATGACAGCATCCGCACCGTGAACAGCGGCAAATACGACGGCCTGAACTTCGCCGCCGCCTTCGACGCCATCGTCGGCGATCTGGAAGCCAAGGCCGCCGGCCAGAAGAAAACCCAGTACCGTCTGCGCGACTGGGGTATTTCGCGCCAGCGCTACTGGGGCTGCCCTATCCCCATCATCCACTGCCAGAGCTGCGGCGATGTGCCGGTGCCGGAAAAAGACCTGCCGGTGACGTTGCCGGAAAACGTGATTCCGGACGGCGCAGGCTCCCCGCTGGCCAAAATGCCGGAATTCTACGAAACCAGCTGCCCGAAATGCGGCGGCGCGGCCAAGCGCGAAACCGACACCATGGACACCTTCGTCGAGTCCAGCTGGTACTACGCGCGCTACGCCTCGCCCAAGTGCGACACCGCGATGGTGGACAAGAAGGCGGCCGACTACTGGCTGCAAGTGGACCAGTACGTCGGCGGCATCGAACACGCCATTTTGCACCTGCTGTACGCGCGTTTCTTCCATAAGCTGATGCGCGACGAAGGCCTGGTGTCCAGCGACGAGCCGTTCAAGAGCCTGCTGACCCAGGGCATGGTGGTGTGCGAAACCTTCTACCGCGAACTGCCCAACGGCGCCACCGATTGGATCGCGCCGCAGGACGTGGTGCTGGAGCGCGACGCCAAGGGCAAGATCGTCGCCGCCAAGCATCGCGTCGACGGCCTGCCGGTGGTGGTGGGCGGCATCGAGAAGATGTCCAAGTCCAAGAACAACGGCGTGGACCCGCAGGAATTCATTGAAAACTACGGCGCGGACACCGCACGTTTGTTCATGATGTTCGCGGCTCCGCCGGAACAGAGCCTGGAATGGTCGGACGCGGGCGTGGAAGGCGCGTTCCGCTTCCTCAAGCGTTTGTGGAAAGTGACGAACGAGCATGTAGCCGCCGGCCTGGCTCCGGCCTACAGCGGCGGCGAACTGTCCGCCGGCCTGAAGGATCTGCGCTTCAAGCTGCACGCCACCATCCAGAAAGTGGCCGATGACTACGGCCGCCGTCAGCAATTCAACACCGCCATCGCCGCGGTGATGGAACTGTTGAACACCTACGACAAAACCGACAAGTCCGGCGACGCCGGCCGCGCGGTGGCGCAGGAAACGCTGGAAACCGTCGTGCTGCTGCTGTCTCCCATAGTGCCGCATATCTGCGACGCGCTGTGGAACGCGCTGCGCCCGGGCAGCGAACTGCTGCAACAAACCTGGCCGAAAGTAGACGAGAGCGCGCTGGTCAAGAGCGAGATCGAACTGATGGTGCAGGTGGGCGGCAAGCTGCGCGGCAGCGTCACCGTGGCCGCGGACGCGGCCAAGGACGCGATCGAGGCCGCGGCGCTGGCGCATGAAAACGTGCAGAAGTTCATGGAAGGCAAGCCGGCCAAAAAAATCATCGTAGTGCCGGGCCGCCTGGTCAACATCGTGGTGTAAACCGACATGGCCCCGGTCCTGGGCGCGGCCTGCGCGCTGGACCGGGCCAGGCAAGCATTGTTTCCCGATAAGGAATCGTGAATGAGACTTTCCCTGCAATGGTTGTGGCTGGCGCTGCTGGCCGTCACGCTGAGCGCTTGCGGCTTCCACCTGCGCGGCCTGGGCGGCCCGATGAAGCCGCTGCCGTTCGCCTCGCTGTATTTCGACGGCGGCGGCACCGCGGTGGCCGGCGATGTGCGCACCGTGCTGGCGCGCGACCCGCGCCTGCAAGTGCTGGACAATCCCAAGCAGGCCGAGGCGGTGGTGACCATCCTCAGCGAAAACCAGTCCAAGGACATCCTGACCCTGAACGTGGGCGGCAAGATCAACGAGTACCAGCTGACCTATACCGCCGTGGTGCGCACCGTGCTGTTCGGCGTGCCGGTGGAGCCGGACATGACCGTGGTCGTGCGCCGCAGCATGAACTACTCGGATAGCGCCATCCTCGGTAAGGAGCAGGAAGAGGCCCTGATCTGGACCGACGCCCGTCGCGACGCGGCGGAGCAGATCGTCCGTCGTCTGGCTTATCTGAAAAAGCCGGCCGCCGCGCCGCTGACCGGCCCGCAAAGCCTGAAGCCCGCCGATGCCCAGCCTAAGCCCTGACGCACTGATCGCGGCGCTGGGCAAGGGCCTGGCGCCGCTGTACCTGATCCACGGCGAGGAAGCGCTGCTGGCCTTGGAGGCCGCCGACGCGCTGCGTCAGGCGGCGCGCGATCAAGGCTATCAGGAGCGCGAAGTGTTGACGGTGGAGGCGGGTTTCGATTGGTCGCAGCTGCGCGACGCGATGAGCAGCGTTTCGCTGTTCGCCGAGCAAAAGCTGCTGGAAATCCGCATTCCCAACGGCAAGCCCGGCACCGAAGGCGCCGAGGCGCTGCAACAGCTGGCGGCCCAACCGCCGCAGGACACAGTGACCCTGATCACCCTGCCCAAGCTGGAGCGCGCGCAGCAGCAGTCCAAGTGGTTCCAGGCACTGGAAAAGCTGGCGGTGACCGTGGAGGCCCGATTGGTAGGCCGCGCCGAGCTGCCAAGCTGGATCACGCGCCGCCTCAAGGCTCAGGGCCAAGTGTTGGGCGGCGAGGCGCTGGCCTTCTTCGTCGATCGCGTCGAAGGCAATTTGCTGGCCGCGCGCCAGGAAGTGGACAAGCTGGCCCTGCTGTATCCGGCCGGAGAGTTGACGCTGGAGCAACTGCGCGCCGCAGTGGCGAATGTGGCCCGCTTCGACGTATTCCATTTGTCCGAATCCTGGCTGGCCGGCGATGTGCCGCGGGTGCTGCGCATGCTGGACGGCCTGATGGCCGAAGGCGAGGCGCCGGTGCTGGTATTGTGGTCGCTGACCGAAGACGTGCGTATGTTGCTGCGCCTGCGGCAGGGCCTGAAAGACGGACGCAACGCGCGCGACATGGCGCGCGAACTGCGGTTATGGGGCGACAAGCAGCGTTTGGCCGAGCCGGCCTTGCGCCGCATCGGCCCGCGCAAGCTGATGACCGCGCTGGACGAGTGCGCACGCATAGACCGCCAGATCAAAGGCGTGGAAACCGGCGATCCCTGGCAGACCATGCGAGGGTTGGCGGGCTTGCTGGCGGCTTGAGTCGGCGCGCAAGCGCCGCCGTTTTTACCGAGATTCGCGCACAGTGCGCGGCAAACAGGAGAGCACCATGGCTATATTCGATTCCTTGAGCGGTTTGCTGTCCGGCGGCGCGGAAGGCGGCGCTGGCGGAGCCTTGCAGGCCCTGCTGCAACAGCAGGGCGGCCTGTCCGGCCTGTTGGAGCAATTCCAGCAAGGCGGTTTGGGCGAGCTGGTGTCGTCCTGGGTAGGACAGGGCGGCAATTTGCCGGTGTCCGCCGAGCAGATTCAGCAAGTGCTGGGCTCGGAGCAGCTGTCCGGCCTGGCCGAGAAGTTTGGCCTGGAGCAGGGCCAGCTGTCGCAGCTGGTGGCCGAGCACTTGCCCGGTCTGGTGGACAAGCTGACCCCTAACGGCCAGGTGCCGCAAGGCGAGGATTTGTTGTCCCAGGGGACGGACCTGCTCAAGGGCCTGTTCCGCTGATCTGACCCATCCATGCAACAACGCCGGCCGCGAGACACTCGCCGCCGGCGTTTTTCATGGGAGCAGGGGAGAAGGCTCAGAGCCGCTAACAAAACCTCGCAGAGAACCTGAGCCAAGGCGCGCCGACGCAGGCAGTACCAGTCGTACGACCAGGAGGCTCAACGCAGGATCAGGAGTTTTGTTAGCGGGTCTTAATGATGATGGCCGGCGACGCCTGCCGTCACCGTCAGCTCCGCCGCCGGGCTCTTCAAGTCATGTGCGTCTTGACCAGCGGCCGGAATCTCCGCCCAGTTGGTTTCGCCCTGTTCGCATTGCTGCTTCACCTTGAAGTAGAGCTTGCCCGGTTGGGCGGCGATCTTGGCCTGGAATACGAACTCATCGTAGAAATTGGACGGCAGCTTGCCGCCCTTCCAGGTAATGCGGCTTACATCCTCGCTTACCTTGCGGCCATAGTTGTCGAAAGGCTTGACCGCGCTCTTGCTCACCTCCACCTCCCAGCCGGCTTTCGGCATCGGTTGCGCCAGGCGAACGCCTTCCGGCAGCTCCACGCTAATGGCGGTGGTGGGGCTGCCGTTGCAGCCATGGCCGATTTTCAGCACGCCTTTGTAATAGCTGCCGCTGGCGGCGGTGGGGGTTTCCAGGGTGACATGGGCGAGGGCGGAACCGGAGGCGGTTAGCAAGGCTAGCAGGGCGAGTTTTTTCATGAGAGCGCTTTTTTAGATCAGGGTTGGAACATGGCCGGGCAAGGTCGGCAAATGCGAATGATGATGAGTAGCACCAGTTTAGCGTGCGGCATTTGCTTCCGAGTGCGACAAAGTGTCGCAGAGTCGGCATGAGAATAATGCAAGTTGTAACGTCATTGTCATGGCCGCTATACTGGTCGGCCCGCCCAATCGCTCAGGAGCAGTCATGATGGTTCGTGCTTTATCCGCGGCAACGCTAATGATGCTTTCCACTCATGGCTGGGCCGCCGGCGGCTACAGCGGCCTCGGCGCCGCCAGTGTCAGCGCGGAGGAGGTGGCGCGCTACCGCGCCGCGCCGCTGCCGGCGGAACTGAGCCGCAAAGTGCAGAATATACTGGACCTGCGCGCGCCCGGCGCCGGCGTGCTGGCTCCGGACGGCAAGGCGTTGTATTTCAGCTGGCGCGTCACAGGCGTGCCGCAGGTCTGGAAACTGGATGGTCCGCAGCGCTTCCCGGTGCAGCTGACCGGTGGCGAAGACGCCACCCTGATTCAGGACGTCAGCCCGGATGGGCGCTGGCTGGTGCTCAGCCGCGACCGCAAGGGCGAGGAAAACCCAGGTCTCTATCTGCAAGCCGCCAGCGGCGGCGCGCTGCGCGAAGTGCAGCACAAGCCCGGCGTGCAAACCCAGTTCCAGTTTCTCAGCAAGGACGGCCAATGGCTGTACTACCGCAGCAACGATGAGCGGGCCGACAGCTATACCCTATACCGCTACCGGCTGGCAGACGGCCGCCGTGAGCGCTTGTTCGGCGAGCGCGGCACCTGGAGCATCGCCGGCCATCGCGACGACGGCCGTCTGCTGCTGCAAAAGACGCTGAGCAACGCCAGCGCGGAATTCTATCTGTGGACGCCGGACGGCAAACCCTTGCAGCCGCTGCTGGGTAAGGGCGAGACCACCGACTACCGGATGGACTTCGGCCTGCGCGATGGCGAATATCTGGTGCGCACCAATAAGTTCGGCGAATACCACCGTCTCTATCTGTGGCGCGCCGGCGTATTCAAGCCATTGACGCCGGAGACGCGCGGCGATGTGGAGAACCTCAACATCGACCGCGAGCAGGGCCGGGTGTACTACACCTTGAGCCAGGACGGCTACGGCAAAGCGCTGGCCTTGGACGGCCGCCGGCATTACCGCGCGCTGAAGTTGCCCGCCTTTCCCGGTGCGGCCCAGGTTAATGTGGTGAATCTCAGCCGCGACGGCCGCTACGTCAATTTCAGCGTGGAAACCGACACCGCGCCGGCCAGCAGCCATGTTTGGGACAGCAAGAGCGGCAAGCTCAGCCAATGGCTGCTGCCCTCCGCGCCGGAGCTGGACACCCGCGGCTTCGCCAAAGCCAGCCTGGAAAGCTATCCGGCGCGCGACGGCACGCCGATTCCGATGTTTGTGCGTCGGCCGGCTCGCTGCGCGGCCACGCCCTGCCCGGTGGTGGTCAACTTCCACGGCGGTCCGGAAGGGCAGAGCCGCGCCGGCTTCTCTCCGCAGGCGCAATTGTTCGTCGACGCCGGCTTCATCTATGTGCAGCCCAATGTGCGGGGTTCCGTCGGCTACGGCAAAACCTGGCTGGACAGCGACAACGGCCCGCGCCGGCTGCAAGTGCTGTCCGACATCGAAGACGCCGCGCGTTACATCCGCAGTCAGTGGGGGGCGGCCGGCGCGGCGCCCAAGATCGGGGTGATGGGCGGCAGCTACGGCGGTTACTCCACGCTGGCGGCGATGACCATCTTCGCCGGGGCCTACGATGCCGGCGTGTCCAATGTCGGCATCGCCAACTTGGTCAGCTTCTTGCAAAACACCGCGCCTTACCGACGCGCGCTGCGCGCCGCCGAGTATGGCGACCTGGAACGCGACCGCGCCGCGCTGGAGCAATTGTCGCCGATCAATCACATCGACAAGCTGCGCGATCCGCTGCTGATCATCCAGGGCGTCAGCGACCCGCGGGTGCCGGTGGGCGAGGCGCTGCAAATGTATCGCGCCATGGCGGGCAAGGGAGTGAACGGGGGCCTGATCCTGTTCCCGGACGAGGGCCACGGCGCGGCCAAGCGCGAAAACCAGGTACTGCAACTGGGCCACAGCCTGTGGTTTTTCCAGCGCCACCTATTGGGGCAGAATGGAGACGGCGCCGCCGAAGCCGGCCGCGCCGAACCAGGAGAAAAACATGAGTCCAAAGGCGCTTGAAGACTATCTCCACCAACACATCCCGCTGTCCGCCGCGATGGAGGTCGGCGTGGCCGAGGCCAGCGGCGAGCGCGTGATCCTGAACGCGCCGCTGGCGCCCAATATCAATCACCGCGCTACCGTGTTTGGCGGCAGCGCTTCGGCGGTGGCCATCCTCGCCGCCTGGAGCCTGGTGTTCATGCGCCTGCGCGAGCGCGGCTTACCCGGCCGCGTCATCATCCACGGCAATAGCATGCGTTACGACAAGCCCATCGCCGCAGGCTTTCTGGCACGAGCGACCGCGCCGGAGCCGGCCGCCTGGGACAAGCTGGAACGTGCTTTGCGGCGCGGACGCATGGGGCGGCTGCGGCTGGCGGTGGCGCTGGAATGCGAAGGCGAAGCGGTGGGCGGCCTGGATGGTGAATTTGTGGTGCTGCCCGGCGAAGAGGCCCCCTCGGACTGAAAGCGTCCCCCCAGTAGCGCGGCATCGCTTATCAAACTTTAAATCCAATCTGAATAGCTTATTTTTTGTGCTAAAAAGAAATATCTTGTGCCGGGTTGGGTTGAGCGATAGCCAAAATAACCGCGTCTCGGCGTTTCGGCCACCGCCGCGCCGCAACGCAGCCGGACGTGCGCTGGGGGAGGCCGATGGCGTTAAAAGCGCAGAAGGAGCTGGAGCTGGTGCTGCGGTTATTGCAGCGCAAGGGTTTGCACGCCGTGGATCGGCAGTCCTGGCCGCCGCCGCTGCCGGATGTCGGCGCCACCCTCAGCGACGGCCGGCGGATCGCTTTTGAAGTGACGGAAGTCCATGCGGACGAACATCTTTTTGGCGGCGGCAAAGGCTGTCTGCGCGCGCGCGAAGTGCGCCAGGCGCAGCAGGGCGAGGATGTGCCGATCAGTGTGCCCAACGCGCCCATCGCCGCGATCAAATACCGGATTCAAGCCAAATGCGTGAAGCGTTACGCGGCCAAGCCGGGCTATGAATTGAGCCTGCTGCTGGCGGCCAATATTCCGCAGTTCGGCGGCGTGGCCGCCACCACTCTGTTTCCCGCCTTTATCCAGGAAGCGGCGCTGACCGCCGCCACCCATGATTTGCTGGAGTCGTCGGCATTCGAGCGCGTCTACCTGCACCTTATCCAGCCTGGCGTCTTGTATGAATGGAGCAAGCAGGAAGCCTGGGTGGAAATGGCCAAAGCCCCGGATGAGGGAACCCGTCCGCCTTTCTGGGCGGAACCGCTGCTCGGCGGGGTTTGTTGGCAGGGCGGCGCGTCCTGAAAGACAGGACGCGCGTTTTCATTCCGGGCCGGGCTTAACCTGTTTACGATCGGCTACGCGTCGTGAGACGCGGCAAGGTGGGGCGCGCCTCGAAATGTTCGTGCGCCACCTGTGCATTCCGCTTTTTCGCTCGTTTTCGCCTGGTCTCGCCCTTGCTCGCGAGCCTTTGAACAGGCTCTTAAGCCTCTCGTCTTTTTCAAACGCGTCGGCGCGGCGTCAGTGATTAGGCGCTGGCCCCCATGCGGACAAGATCTCTCGTTCCTCTTGGGTCATCTGAGTCAAATTGGCCAGCGGCATGTATTTGGACGCCACCGCCTGCTTGATTCTGTGCGCGTTGATGAGGATTTCCTTCGCATCGTCAAATTTCAAACCGGCCGGCGGCGCCACGAATCCGGCCTGGCTGGGCGTGGCCGAGTGACAGGACAGGCAGCGGTTTTGAATGATGGCGTGAATCTGACGCAGGTTGTCGGCTGTTTTTTGCGCTGTCGACGCCGCCAGGGAACCCGTCGCAACCGGTGCCGCGGCTTGCGGGGCGGTTGGCGCGATATTGGGCGGGGGCGGCGCGGCCAATAAGCCCACGCCAGCCAGCAACAGGCCGCCCAACGCCGGCAGCAGCGGCCGCTTGCGGCCAGAGTGACGCAGCACGAAGTATTGGCGGATCAGCGCGCCGGACAGGATGAACAGCACCATGATCAGCCAGGCATGGCGGTTGCCGTAGGCGAAGGAGTAGTGGTTGCTGATCATCAGGAACACTACCGGCAGTGTGAAATAGGTGTTGTGCACCGAGCGCTGCTTGCCGCGCAGGCCGTCCAGCGGATTGGGTTTTTCGCCGGCCCGGATGGCGCGCACCATGCGGCGCTGGCCGGGAATGATCCAGAACAGGACATTGGCCGACATGCAGGTGGCCATCACCGCGCCGGTGATCAGGAAGGCGGCGCGGCCCTGGAAGATTTGGCTGCTGGCGTAGGCCACCAGCGCCATCAGCAGCGCCACGGCGAGGCTGAGCGGGCCGTCGCGGTTCATGTCCGGGCTGATGCGGCGGCAGAGCTGGTCGTAAGCCAGCCAGCCGCCCAGCAGGAAGGCGGTGGCGATCACCGCGGCCTGGCCGCCGGACAAGGCCGCCGCCCAAGCCCAGGGGCTGCCGGAGTTGACCAGGTAGAAGGAGGCGTTGAACAGGTAGAGCAGGGAGAACAGGCCGAAGCCGGACAGCCAGGTGGCGTAGGATTTCCAAAACGACCAGTGTAGCTTGTCGTCCAGCGGGAAGGGCGGCTGGCCCAGGTATTTCTGGTTGTGGTAAAAGCCGCCGCCGTGCACGGCGAACATCTCTCCGTGCAGGCCGCGCCGGGCATCGGCGATGGAGGGCGGCGACAGGCTGTTGTCCAGCATGACGAAGTAAATCGATTCGCCTATCCAGGCGATGGCGGCGATCACGTGCAACCAGCGCAGCAGCAGGTTGCCCAGCTCCAGCAGGTAGTTTTCCATGGCGAGGTTTCCGGGTGGGGAACGGGAACAGCGTCAACTGCCGCGGTAGGTGGAGTAGCTCCAAGGCGTGACGACCAGCGGCACATGGTAGTTTTCGTCCGCCTTGGCGACGCCGAAGCGCAACACGACTTGGTCGAGAAAACGCGGCTCCGACAGCTTCACGCCTTGGGCGGCGAAGTAATCGCCGGCATGAAAAAGCAGTTCGTACACGCCTGCGCGCAGCTGCTCGCCTTCCAGCAGCGGGCGTTCGCAGCGGCCGTCGCGGTTGGTCGCCGCGTCGGCCAGCAACAGGCGTTGTTCTCCGTCCAGCCGGTACAACTGGCAGCGCACGTCCGACGCCGGCTTGCCGTGCATGATGTCCAGCACATGGGTGGTCAATTTGCCCACAGTGGTTTCTCCTTTGTTGTGGGGCCCGATCTGGCGGGCCTGTTATCGTCGATCTTGTTATTCGCGATGGCGATTTGAAATTGTCGACAATTTGTGTTGACGATAGTGTTTGCTCACGACAATAATTGTCAACAAAATTCTGAAAGCATAGAGCAGGATATGGAAATACCGGGAGGAGACATGTTGCATTCGGCTAACGGAACCCAGGCCGCCGCCGCGCCCAGGGCGTCTACCTTGGTGGGCGACGGCGTGCCGAGCAATGACGCCGACCGCTTGTACTGGGAAATCTTTGATGCGGTGATTGACCAGCGGCTATTGCCGGGGGTGAAGCTGACCGAGGCGGTGCTGTGCGACGCCTTCCAGTGTTCGCGCAGCAGCGCCCGCAGCGCGCTGGCTCAGTTGGCGCACGACAAGATTGTGGACATCCAGCCCAACCGCGGTGCCTTCGTCGCCAAGCCGGACGAGAAGGAAACCCGAGATGTGTTCGAGGCCCGACGCATGGTTGAGGCGGCGATTCTGGACAAACTGCTGGTCTTGCCCGATCTGGCCGAGCGTTTGCAGCCTATGCGGCGCATGGTGGCCGACGAGCGCGCGGCTTTCGAACGCGGCGACCGGGTCAGCTGGATTCGCCTGTCCAACGCCTTTCACGTGCAGCTGGCGCGGCTGGCCGACAACGAGGTGTTGACCGAGCTGATGCACGGCCTGTGTTCGCGCACTTCGCTGATCATCGCTTTGTACGATGTGCCCGGACGAAGCGCCTGCTCCTTCGACGAGCATGAGGCGATTCTGACGCGGCTGGAGGCGGGTGACCGCGCCGGCGCGGCGGCGGCGATGCACCATCATCTGGAAGACTGCGAACGGCGGCTAAAGGTGGAGGCCCCTAGCCGACTGGACCCGTGGACGGTATTCAACCTTAAACGCTGACCGAGGGAAGGATAGCCATGCAGGCGGATTATCCACGTGATTTGATCGGCTACGGCCGGGAGCTGCCGGAGGCCAATTGGCCGGGGGCGGCGCGCATCGCGGTGCAGTTCGTGCTGAATTACGAGGAGGGCGGCGAGAACAATGTCCTGCACGGCGACGCCGGCTCTGAGCAGTTCTTGTCGGAAATCATCGGCGCGGAGGCGTACCCGGCGCGGCATCTGTCGATGGAGTCGGTTTACGAGTACGGTTCGCGCGCCGGGGTGTGGCGCATCCTGCGCGAGTTTGAACGGCGCGGCCTGCCGCTGACGGTATTCGGCGTGGGCATGGCGCTGGAGCGACACCCGGAGCTGGCCAGCGCGCTGGCGGAGTTGGGCCATGAGGTGGCCGGCCATGGCTATCGCTGGATTCATTATCAGCAGGTGGACGAGGCGGTGGAACGCGAGCATATGCGGCTCTGCGTGGAGGCGATTCGTCGCCTGACCGGCCAGCGGCCTTCCGGTTGGTATACCGGCCGAGACAGCCCCAACACGCGCCGGCTGGTGGTGGACGACGGCGGTTTTCTCTACGACTCGGATTACTACGGCGACGATCTTCCGTTCTGGACCCTGGCGCGGCGCAGCGATGGCAGCGAGCTGCCGCATCTGATCGTGCCTTACGCGCTGGACACCAACGATATGCGTTTCGCCACCGCTCAGGGTTTCAATACCGGAGAGCACTTCTTCAGCTATCTGAAAGATGCTTTCGACGTGCTCTACGCCGAGGGCGTCGACAAACCGCGCATGTTGTCGGTGGGGCTGCATTGCCGTCTCATTGGTCGGCCCGGCCGCTTTGCCGGCCTATGCCGCTTTCTCGATTATCTGGAGCGGCATCCGCGAGTGTGGGTGTGCCGACGGGTGGATATCGCCCGGCATTGGCGGGAAGCGCATCCTTTCACCGGAGTCGGATCATGTCCTTGACGCTGAAGCAGCTGAACGCGCTGCCGACGGAGCAGTTCGTCGCCGCGCTGGGCGGTATTTTCGAGCATTCGCCCTGGGTGGCGGCGCAGGCAGCCGATCAGCGGCCATTCGCCAGCATGGCTGACTTACACGACTGCATGCGGCGACAGGTAGAGGAGGCGGGGGTGGAGGCGCAATTGCGTCTGATCCGCGCGCATCCGGAACTGGCCGGCAAGGCGGTGCAGCACGGCGACTTGACCGTCGAGTCCGCCGCCGAGCAAGGCGACGCCGGCTTGGATCAATGCTCGCCGCAGGAGCTGGAACTGTTGCGGCGCTTGAACGCCGACTATCGGGCCCGCTTCGGTTTTCCCTTCGTTATGGCCGTTCGCGGTTATGAGCGCGCGGGCATCATCGCCGAGTTTCAGCGGCGGCTGGCCGCTGAGCCGGAGGCGGAACGGCAGGCTTGTTTGCAGCAGATATACCGGATCGCCGGCCTACGTCTGGCCCAACTGATTGCTTAGCCGGAGCGGCCATGTCCAGCCAGATTCTCGTCATGTATTTGTTGTCCATCCTGGTGGTGATCGCCGTGCCCGGACCGCTGTCCCTGTTCATGGTAACCACCAGCGCCGAACATGGCCTGCTGCGCGCCTGGCCGGCGTTTGCCGGCGGCGTGCTGGCTTCTTTGTCGCTGCTGCTTTTGTCCGCATTGGGCGTGGGCGCGCTGATTCTGGCGTCGCCCGGCCTATTCGCCGGCTTGCAGTTGCTGGGCGCCGCTTATCTGTTGTGGCTGGGTCTCAAGGCCTGGCGGGGCGCAGGGCAGGCCGCGGGCGCGCAGGACGGCCGGAGCGGCGCTCCGACGCAATGGTTTTCCCATGCCTTTCTGCTGGGCATCAGCAATCCCAAAGACATCGCCTTTTTCGTGGCGCTGCTGCCTCAGTTCATCGACGCCCAAGCGCCGCTGGCGCCGCAATTGGGGTGGATGGCGGCTGGCTGGGTGGTGGTTGATTTATCGTGCAAGACCGCTTACGGCGTGTTGGCGCAGTTGTTCTTCCAGCGTATGGCGGTGTTGCGCATCGTGTTTCTCAAGGCTTCGGCCTTGTTTTTCCTCGCCTTGGGGCTGGCGCTGATCTGGGGCCGGCTAGCGGCGTGAACGGCGGGCGGCGCGGCCTGCCGGCGCGCGTCGACGCACTGAGAAGGAGAAAATCTGATGGCGCTTGTCAATCACCCGGCGGGAACGGTGCTGCACGCACCGGCGGCCGATGTGCCGGAGTTCGCTCGGCGTTACGTTAACTTGGCCGCCGCCGATTTCGGCGCCAGGGTCCTGACCTGTTCTGATCAGTGGTTCGCCGCGGCGGAGCGGATGCTGCAAGCGTCCGAGCCGGTGTTTATCGTCGGCGAATTCGACGATCACGGCAAATGGATGGACGGCTGGGAAACCCGTCGCCGCCGCAACGGAGGCTACGACCACGCGGTGATCAAGCTGGGCCTGCCCAGCGTGATCAAAGGGCTGGACATCGATACCAGCCATTTCAGCGGCAACTATCCGCCAGCGGCTTCGGTGGAAGCCTGCCGATCAGCCGACGATCCTGACGAACGGACAGAGTGGGTGGAGATTCTGCCGGCCGTGTCCTTGGGCCCCAGCGCTCATCATTTCATCGCGATTGAGGATGCGCGCGATTGGACCCATTTGCGCTTGAATATCTATCCGGACGGCGGTGTGGCGCGCTTCCGCGTATACGGACAACCCGCCTGCGACTGGGCGCGGCAGGACCCGGCCGCGCTGCATGAGGTGTCGGCGCTGGCAAAGGGCGGCCGCGTCGTCGCTTATAACGACGCCCATTTCGGCGTGCCCTTCCGGCTGATCATGCCGGGGCGCGGCGTCAATATGGGCGACGGCTGGGAAACCCGCCGTCGGCGGGAGCCGGGCAACGATTGGTGCATCGTTGAGCTGGGGCATGCGGCGCTGGTGGAGAGCATCGAAGTCGACACCGCTCACTTCAAGGGCAATTACCCGGACCGGATCTCGGTGCAGGCCGCCTATGTCCACCATGGCACCGACCAGTCCGTCGTGACCCAAGCAATGTTTTGGGACGTTTTGCTGCCGGAGCAGAAAACGGAAATGGATCGGCAGCATTTTTACGGCAAGGAGTTGCTGCGCGATCTGGGCGCTGTCACGCATGTGCGCCTGAACATTTTCCCTGACGGCGGGGTCAGCCGGCTGCGAATCTGGGGACGGTTGGCGGATTGAGCCGCCTTGGTCCGCCACCCCACGAAGGAGCGCGGCATGACGATTTTAAGCTTGGAGCCTTTGACCAAACAGGCTTTCGCCCCGTTTGGCGATGTGATTGAAGCCGATGGCAGCGATTGGTTTCCCATCAACCAGGGCAGTACTCGCCGCTATCACCGGCTGGGTCTGATCGATATCGCCGGCGACGGCGGCCTGCCCGGCATCAGCATGGCGCGCGGTGACGCGCATCATCCGCCGCTGGAGATCCGCATGCTGGAGCGGCACCCGCTGGGCAGCCAGGCTTTCATCCCTTGCAACGGCGTCCCTTGCGTGGTGGTGGTGGCGCCGGCTTGCGTCGGCGACCGGCCGGACGAAAGCCGGATCCGAGCCTTTCTGGCGCGCGGCGATCAGGGCGTCAACTACCATCGCGGCACTTGGCATCACCCGCTGACTTGTCTGGAGCGGGCCGGCGATTTCATCCTGCTGGACCGCATCGGCGCCGGCGACAATTGCGACGAGGCAATGTTGTCGCAGTCCTATCTCATCCAATCGGTCGGCGCGGGCTAGCCTGCGTCGATCTCTTTTTTAGCGGTCAAGGAGTCGATTGTGTAATACCAGCAAGTCGTCAGGGCGGCGATGTTTTAAAAAGCGGCCCGACATCTACAAAGGAGACGAGCATGGATTCCAAGCTGTCGGTGCACCCGGTGGATCAACGCCTGCCCTTGGGCAAGCTGTTCACCCTGGGCCTGCAACATGTGTTGGTGATGTACGCCGGTGCGGTGGCGGTGCCGCTGATCATCGGCAGTTCCCTGGGCTTGCCCAAGGAGCAAATCGCGCTCTTGATCAGCGCGGACCTGTTCTGTTGCGGGGTGGTGACCTTATTGCAGTGCGTGGGCGTCCGCGGGCTGGGCATCCGCCTGCCGGTCATCATGGCGGTGACTTTCGCCGCGGTGGGGCCGATGGTGGCCATTGGCAGCAATCCGGCATTGGGCCTGCCCGGCATTTTCGGCGCCACCATCGGCGCCGGGGTGCTCAGCTTGTTGGCGGTACCGCTGATGGGGCGGTTGATCGGCCTGTTTCCGCCGCTGGTCACCGGGGTGGTGATCACGGCCATCGGTCTGTCCATCATCCCGGTCGGCATTGACTGGGCCGCCGGCGGCAGAGGCAACCCAGACTACGGCCATCCGCTCTATCTTGGGGTATCGGTGGCGGTGCTGGTGTTCATTCTGTTAGTTACCCGTTATCTGAAGGGCTTTTTCTGCAATATCGCGGTATTGCTGGGTTTGTTGTTCGGCTTTGCCCTGGCCCTGCTGCTGGGAAAGGTTAATTTGGGCGGCTTGGGCGAGGCGTCCTGGTTCGCGCCCATCACGCCCTTCCATTTCGGCATGCCCCGTTTTGAGCTATGGTCCATCCTGACGTTGACCGTGGTGATGCTGATCATTTTTGTGGAGTCCATGGGCATGTTCCTGGCCCTTGGGGACATTGTGGAGCGTCCGGTGGACAGGGCTGCCTTGGTGAGCGGTTTGCGGGTGGATGCGTTGGGCACGGTGATAAGCGGTCTATTCAATTCCTTCCCGCATACTTCGTTTTCCCAGAACGTGGGCCTGGTGGGCGTCACCGGCGTCAGCAGCCGCTGGGTGTGTGTGATGGCCGGCGGCATTCTGGTTGTATTTGGCTTGGTGCCCAAGATGTCGCTGATCGTGGCGTCGATTCCACCCTTTGTGCTGGGAGGGGCCGGCCTGGTGATGTTTGGCATGGTGCTGGCCACCGGGATCAAGATTCTGGGCAAGGTGGATTATCAGACGCAGCGGCATAATTTACTGGTGGTGGCCATCAGCCTGGGCTTGGGCATGATTCCGACGGTGTCGCCCGGATTTTTTCGGCACTTGCCGGAAGTGCTGGCGCCCTTGCTGCATAGCGGTATCCTGTTGGCCACGGTCAGCGCGGTGGTGCTGAATGTCTGGTTCAACGGCCTGGCGCGGCCACGGGAAACGGCGTCCAAAGGTGCCGCGCTTGGGGAGGCCGCATGTCAGCGGCCGTGTTGAGACGGCCCGGGCTCAGAGCCTGTTCAAAGTCTGCTGCGCTTTATCGGGATGAATAGAAGAAGGCGTTGAAACCCGCTTCGATATGCTAATGTGCCCTGTGCGCATTCCGCTTTCTCAGGGTTTTTCGCCTTATCTTGTCTTTGCTCGCGAGATCGTAAACAGGCTCTTAGGCGGTTTCAGCGCCGGCCGCCGCGATCTCGCGCTTATTCCCGTACATCTTCCGGTCCGCCACCGTCAGCAGCTCATCGATCAACAAGCCGTCCTCCGGGTAATAGGCGATGCCGATGCTGACGCCCACCGAAATTAAATGATCGTTGACCTCGTAGGGTTGATGGATCACCTGCTTCAGGCGATTGACGATTTTGTCCGCCTCGCGGTTGGATTCGATATCTTCCATCAATACCACGAATTCGTCGCCGCCCAGCCGGGCCACCGTGTCTTCGCTGCGCAATTCTTCCTTGATGCGGGCTGCGATCAGTTGCAGGATGCGGTCGCCTGTGATGTGGCCGTAGGTGTCGTTGACCGGCTTGAAGCGGTCCAAGTCAAGGAACAGCAGCGCCAGCCGCTTGCCGCTGCGATCCACGCGCGAGATGGCGTGCTGCAGCCGGTCGTAGAACAGGTTGCGGTTGGCCAGTCCGGTTAGGCGGTCGTGGTTGGCCAGGTAGAATAGCTGGTTTTCCCGCTGGCGGCGGCCATGCGCCAATTGCAGATAGTGATGGGACACCAACAGTAGGCCGGTCAGCAGAGCCAGTGACAGGACCAGCAGCATGCCCCATTCGAATGTGCCGATCTGCCGCCAGCCTAGTTGCTGGTTGATGGTGAGCAAGAGCGGCTGGTTGGCGCCGCCCAGCGGGTGGCGGGCTTCCAAGCGTGGGAACAGCAGGGTTTCCAAGGCACTGGCGCGCTCTGGGCCGCGCAGCAGGGCGGGTTGGCCTGGAGGCGGATCGTTGCGGTGAAACAGGCGAACTTCCACGCCCTCCCGCAGCGATAGCGGGCTGGGCAGCAGGCTGTCGGCGCGTATCGCCATGGCGGCGAAGTGCGCTGGCGCCAAGGAGGCGGCCAGGGGCTTGCTCAGCATATCGTCCACGGCGCGGATGAGCAGGTAGCCGGCCGGGAGGCCGGGCAGTTTGATCTGACTGGAAATTTCCATCCGGCCGCTTTCCAGCGCGTTCTGTAGGGTCTGGCGCGCGGCTTGCAGCCGACCCAGGTCCGCGGCCAGCAGGTTGGGCTGGGGCATGGGTTCGATGAAGGCGAGCGGGAATAGGCCAAAGCGGCTTTCCCAGCCGTCGCCGCTGGCTGCGGGTATGGGGAGCGTTTGGCCGTACAGTTGCTTCAGACGTTGGCCGAACATTGGCAACTGGTCGGGGCTGATGCGTTCGATGTGGCCCAGCCACTGGATTTGCGGATAGCGGCGCAGTAATTGCCGGGCAAGCCTTTTTTCGGATGGCAGATCCTGGCGGCGATCCAGCGCGCTAAAGGTGGCGTAGCTGTCCAGCACGGTTTCATGGCTCTGCAGTTTTTGATTGAGCTGTTCGGACAGCAGCAGAGCGTCGCGGTTGAATTGTTGTTCGGCGCCTAGCAGCGCGTGACTGGCGATCGACAGAGCGACTAGCGCACTCAGCACCAGCCATATCGCGATGCATCCTGCATAAACCAGCCGTGTCCGCATGTAGCAACCGTTAGGAAGGGGGAAAGAGGGGATGTCAGATTTTATAAGAAGGCGCGGTTATTTTTTAGCTTTGACTGATGAAAAAGCGGTTTTTAAGTAGTTGTACGTAAAACAATGCTGTTGTTTTTCGTCATGAAATTGAAATCAAACGGCCCGTTGAGGCGGGCCGTTTTGAGGGTGAGAACAGCGTGATGGGTTTTAGAACCTGTTTACGGTCTCGCGAGCAAGGGCGGGAGAGGGCGAAAACGGCTGAGAAAGCGGAATGTACGAGTGGCACATGAGCATTTCGAAGACGGTTTCAACGCCGTATCGCCAGCGCGCGGCAGATTATGAACAGGTTCTTAGCGCGTCCGGGCCCAATCGGCGACCAGGCGCTGCGGCGTGCCGCAGGCTTTACGCTTGAGCACGAAATTGCGGCATTTCTCCAAAAACTGGCCGCGGTTTTCCACCATGTCCTGGCGCATTTCCAGCAGCTCGGTCTGGCGGCAGCGTTCCATCCGCTCCAAGTCCAGCTCGGCCTTGCGCGCGCGCTGCGGGCGGAAGCGGTCGTCGTTCAACGCCAGCCCGGCGGCTTGCCGCAACCAGACGCCAAAGTCGTGTGGGTCGTGCGGGCCGATGTCGTGAACCATGCCCAGGCGCCAGGCTTCGCGCGCGCTCAGCGGCAGGCAGGCGTCGGTGAGCAGGCGGGCCTGTTCTTCGCCTACTGCGCGCGGCAGGCTGTAGGTCCAGTATTCCGAGCCGTACAGGCCCATGGTCTTGTAGTGGGGGTTAAGCACCACGCCGCCGCGGGCGAACACCAGGTCGGCGGCCAAGGCCAGCATCACGCCGCCGGCGCCGGCGTTGCCGGTCAGGCCGGACACCACCAGCTGGCGCGCGGTCAACATTTCCTGGCAGACGTCGTCGATGGCCTGGATATTGGCCCATGCCTCCAAGCCAGGTTCGGACGCGGCCTGGATCACGTTGAGGTGGACGCCGTTGCTGAAGCTGCCGCGGCCGCCGCGCACCAGCAGCACGCTGGTGTCCTGAGCTTTGGCCCA
Organism: Chromobacterium sp. Rain0013; assembly: GCF_015291765.1. Lineage (NCBI taxonomy): Bacteria > Pseudomonadati > Pseudomonadota > Betaproteobacteria > Neisseriales > Chromobacteriaceae > Chromobacterium > Chromobacterium sp. Rain0013. The sequence goes on along the minus strand of NZ_CP031514.1, from coordinate 318,418 downwards.
GCGCAGCGCCTCGCTCAACCGTTGGCATTGTTCGGTGCTCATCGCGCCGTTGTAGAACTCGAAGGTCAGTTCGCCTACGCGGCCGTATTCGCGGTAGCGGATGGGCTGGTAGTTTTCCTCGCAGTGAGGGTGGGTGTTGATGGACCAGTCCAGCCGCGGCACGCCGTCCAGCAAACCGGCCAGCACATGTCGCGCCGGGCGCTTGAAGGTTTCCTCGCCGGCCTCCGGTTTGCGGCGCAGCGCGCCCAGCCACAGGCTGTGCTCGCCGGCGCCCACCAGCACGGCGTCGTCGTGCACCGCCAGCAGTTGACCCGGCTGGCCGGCGCGGTAGTCCAGATGCGCGTCGTAGACGTAGTAGTCCCCGCCGGCCAATTGCGTCAGCACGCCGGGCTGGCCGTCGGCGGCGTCGATGCGGCGCTTGATCTCTACGGCGGGCTGTTGCCACAGGAAAGCGCGGTCGCTTTGCTTCATATTGGGTTGCAGCCGGCCGCGCACATGCGCTTGGCCGTAGTCCAGCTGCGCCGGTTCGAAGCCGGTGCCGAATTTTTCCACCACGTCGCGGATGCAATACATGGCGGCGTCGCTCACCGGGCCGTTGTAGAGCTCGGATTTACGCGTTTCCGGCGGCATGTCGAACTCGCAGCTGGACCAGATCGGACCCGCGTCCATTTCCTCCACCGCTTGCAGCGCGGTGACGCCCCAGCGTTTTTCTCGCAGGGTGATGGCCCAATCCAGCGCTGAAGCGCCGCGGTCGCCGACGATGCCGGGGTGGATGATGACCACCGGCCGGCTGCTGTCGCGCCACAGGGTTTCCGGCACCCGGTCCTTGAGGAAGGGGCAGATGACGATGTCGGCGCCGGATTGCTGAATGTTGGCGCTGACTTCCTGCTCGTTGGTGAACAGTTGCACGCTGACTTGGTGGCCGGACTGGCGCAATTCCAGCCAGGCGCGCTGGGTGAGTCCGTTGAACGCCGACGATAACAGGATGATTTTCAATGACCGCATGACCGCTCCTTGCCCTAAATGGAATGCATGGCCGGCGGCGGAGCGCCAGTTCGGCCATGTGCTTGGGCGGGGATGATAGTTTTAGTCCGAATAATGACAAATGATTAATGTCAAGCTTGATGCGATTGAAAATCAGAACGCATTATTCTGTCGAAAATAATGACAGATGCTGTGTTTTTGTGAGCTGTGTATTTTTGCGGCGGATTGAGAGGGAGGGGGCCTAGTCCTGCTGGTTCAGGCATTGCTTGATGCCGGCCAGTTGCCGCCGGCTGACCGGCAGAGGTTGGCCGATATCGGCCAGGCGTACTTGCCATTGTTCTTCGCCGTCGGCATTGGCGCGGAACAGTTCGCGCAGCGCGTGACGCATCACCAGGCAATTGCGATGGATGCGCACGGCGGCGTCGCCCAGTCTTTGCTCCAGCGCGATCAGGGGTTCGTCCAGCAGGTATTCCGCGTCCGGGGTCACCAGGGTCACGTATTTGAGTTCGGCTTTGAGATAGCGGGCCTGGGAGAAAGGGATGGGCAGCAGGCGGTCGCGCTGGCGCACGGTGAAACTGGCTTCCGGCTGCGGCGCTTCGCCGCGCTGGCGGCAGGCGCGTTCCAGCGCCTGGCGCAGCCGTTCGCGACGCACCGGTTTGAGCAGGTAGTCTATGGCTTCCAGTTCAAAGGCGTTGACCGCGTACTGTTCATGGGCGGTGGTGAAGATCAGCTGCGGCGCCAACGGCTGGCGGCGCAGCTGCTGGGCCAGTTCCAGGCCGGAAACGCCGGGCATGGAAATATCGGCCAGCACGATATCGGCCAGGTTCTGCGCCAGCCAGGCCATGGCCTGGCGGCTATCGGTCAGGCAGTAGACGTGTTGCAGCCCTTGTTCCCGCAAGAGCTGGCGCAGTCGTTCACAGGCCAGCGGCTCGTCGTCCACCACCAGTGCGCGCCAGTCTTGCCAGGGGCTTACAGCACCCATTGCGGCTTGCCCAGCTTTTCCACCAGCATGCGCCAGGCTTGAAGGATTTTCTGGAACTTGTTGTTGGTGGGGGCGATGTCGCGCACCTTGCTCAGCATGTCGTGGGCGCGGCGCATATGGCTTTCGTGCCAGCCTTGACGGTGGACGTAGGCCATGGTGGCGTTGATCAGGTTGAGCATGACCTGAATGTTTTGCGGCATTTCCTCGTGGGCTTTGACGAAGCGTTCGATGGCGGAGTCGAACTGGCCGGCCTGGGCTTCCCGCACCGCTTGGTTGTTGAGCTCCAGCACCGATTGCACGTTGTCCGCGATCAGTTGGCGGCCGTCTTCGCCCAGGCCCACTTCTTCGAACATGTCCCCGAAGCGAGCGAGCAGTTCCTCGTCGTCGTGATGGTTGCGCACCAGATCGCGCATCACATTGTTGCCGGCGTCCTTGTGCCCCTGGGCGTAGCAGGCGCGGGCGAACTCCATCTGCGCGTCGCTGCTGAGCTTGGGCGCCAGTTGGCGGAATTTCGCTTCGGCGTCGCTGAACAACTGCCGGGCCTTGTCGCGGTTGCCTTTCTTGTTTTGCAACTGGCTGTCCACTACGGAAGCCATCCATTCGCCTTCTTCGTTGTAGCGGTAGTCGCGGCGGAGGTTGGACAAGGTGCGGCCGACATTGGCGGTGTCGCCGCGCGCCAATTGCACCCGCGCGAGCGCGGCGTAGTGGGTGGGGCTGCGGTGCCAAGTGTATTTGGCAATGTCCAGCGTGGTCTGGCAAGCGTCTTCCGCGACTTCCAGCTGATTGTTGAGCAGGGCCACTTCCGCCAGCTGTTGCTGGCGGCGGAACACGACCGGGGAGATGTCGGTGGCCTGCTTCAAGGTGGCCTGGGCTTCGTTCAGGTTATGGTTGCTGCGGTAAAGTTTGGCCAGCCAGTCGTAGGCTTCCATCACCCGGTCGTTGTCGGTGAGCACTTCTTCGAACAGCAGCCTCGCTTCGTCGTAGGCTTTCAGCCCGGTCAGCGATTTGGCCAGACCCATCTTGGCCCAGGGCACTGGCTTGATGCGCAGCACGTCCATGTACAAGGAGCGCGCGCTGTCGAAGTCGCCAATCTTCAGCGCCAGCGAGCCCTTGAGTTTCATGAAGTCCAGCGTGAATTCGCCGCGCTCGCTGATCAGACGCGAGCAGACTTCGATGGCGCTCAGGTATTCGTGGCGCATGATGGCCTCGTCCACGAGGCGGAAGGCTTCGCGCCGGCGCATCGCCTTCTCCAGCCGTTCTCGCAGCACTTCGCCGGTGAAGGGCTTGAGCAGGTAGTCGTCCGGCCCCAGTTCCGCGGCGGAGATGACGCGTTGGGAGCGGCGCTCGCCGGTGACGATCATGAAGACGCAAGACTGTTTGATCAGGTTGCGTTCCTTGACCTCTTCAAACAGGTAGAGGCCGTCGTAGCCGTTGCCCAGATCGTAGTCGCACAGCACCACGTCGAACTCGTATTTGCCCATCTTGGCCAGCGCGTCGCCGGCCTTGCTGGCGTACTCCACCTTGTCGGCGCCGAAGGAGGATAGGGTCATCGCCAGCGCGCGCTGCATTTCCGGCAGGCTGTCGATGATCAGGAACAGGCGCTTGCTGTACGGGTCATCGTAGCCTTTTCGCGGCGAGGCGCCGGTCTTGCCCGCGGCGACGCTTTGGAACGTGGTCGAGTTGGTGTTGGCTGTGCTCATCTCGCTATCTTTGACGATTCTCCGCAAACTGTCATTAGTGTGACTTATAAAAATCGCTCAAGCGGCCGCGGCTGCGGCGGGAAGAGGCTCAGCCGGCGCTTAGTTTGGCGTAGCGCAGATCCAGCCACTTCACGCCGTGTTCGGCGAAGTTGATTTGCAGACGCACATCCTCGCCGCCGCCTTCGGCGTTGATCACCACGCCGCTGCCGAACTTGGCGTGCTCGACGGATTGGCCGATGCGGAAGCCCTGGCTGTTGTCAGCGGCCACGCGGCCCACTTTGGGGACCGTGCGCCAGGATGCGTTTGTCGATGCATTTGTCTTGGCCGGGGCTTTCACTTTAGCAGATAGGTCGTGGGTGAGCTCCGTCGGGATTTCGTCGACGAAGCGAGAGCGGATCGGATAGCGGCTCTGGCCGTGCAGCATGCGGCTTTGCGCGTTGGACAGATAGAGCCGCTGGCGGGCGCGGGTGATGGCCACGTACATCAGCCGGCGTTCCTCCTGCAGGCCCTTGCCGTCATTCATGCTGTTTTCGTGCGGGAACAGGCCTTCTTCCAGGCCGGAGACGAATACGGCGTCGAACTCCAGCCCCTTGGCGGCGTGAACCGTCATTAGCTGCAACGCGTCGCTACCGGCTTCGGCCTGGTGCTCGCCGGCTTCCAGGCTGGCGGCGCTGAGGAATTCGGTTAGCGCCTGCGCCGGATCGTCCGGCATGAAGCCCGCGGCGGCGTTGATCAATTCGTCCAGGTTGGCCAGCCGTTCTTCGCCTTCCTTCTTGTCCTGTTCGTACATTGCGCGCAGGCCGGAGTCGTCTATGGCCAGGCTGACGGCCTCGGCCAGCTTCAGTTCGCGGCTGCGCTCGCGCATGCGCTCCACCAGCAGTACGAATTCGCCCAGCTTGGCGGCGGTGCGGCCGCCGCCGGAGGCGCAGGCGGCCTGCCACAGTGTGACGCCTTGCTCACGGCTGACCGCCTGCAGGCCTTCCACCGTGCGCGCGCCGATGCCGCGCGCCGGCACATTGATCACGCGCAACAGCGCGTTGTCGTCTTCCGGGTTGGCGATCAGACGCAGATAGGCCAGCGCGTGCTTGACTTCCTGACGCTCGAAAAAGCGCAGGCCGCCGTAGATGCGGTAGGGAATCTGGGCGTTGACCAGCACATGCTCCAGCAGTCGCGACTGGGCGTTGGAGCGGTAGAGAATGGCCATGTCGGAGAGGTTGAAACCGTCGCGCTTGAGGCTGCGCACTTCGTCGGTGATGAATTCGGCTTCCTCGCCGTCGGAATAGGCTTCGAACAGACGGATCTTTTCGCCCTCGCCGGCGTCGGTCCACAGATTCTTGCCCAGCCGGCCGTCGTTCTGCTCAATCAGCGCGTTGGCGGCGTTGAGGATATTGCCCATCGAGCGGTAGTTTTGCTCCAGGCGCACCGGCTCGCTGACCGAGAAATCGTTGAGAAGGGAACGCATATTGCCCACTTCCGCGCCGCGGAAAGCGTAGATGCTCTGGTCGTCGTCACCGACGGCGAACAAGGAACCGTCGTCGCCGGCCAGGAGCTTGAGCCAGGCGTATTGTAGACGGTTGGTGTCCTGAAACTCGTCCACCAGGATGTGGCGGAAGCGGCTGCAGTAGTGCTGGCGCAGGGCCTGATTGGCGTTCAGCAGTTCGTAGCTGCGCAGCAGTAGCTCGGCGAAGTCCACTACGCCTTCGCGGCGACACTGGGCGTCGTAAGCGGCGTACAGTTCCACCAGTTTGGCTTCGTAGGGATTGAGCGCCGGCGGCAGCTTGTCGGCGCGCAGGCCGGCTTCCTTGCTGCCGTTGATGAAGCTTTGCACCGCGCGCGGCGGAAATTTCTCGTTGGACAGTTCCAGGCTTTTCAGCAGGCGCTTGATGGCCGCTTGTTGGTCGGCGGAGTCCAGGATTTGGAAGGTCTGCGGCAGGCCTGCGTCGCGGTAGTGCGAGCGCAGAAAGCGGTTGCACAGGCCGTGGAAGGTGCCTATCCACATGGTGCGCACGTTCACCGGCACCATGCTCGCCAGCCGGGTTTGCATCTCGCGCGCGGCCTTGTTGGTGAAGGTCACCGCCAAAACGCCGCTGGGACTGGTCTGCCCGGTGGACAGCAGCCAGGCGATGCGGGTGGTCAGCACCCGGGTTTTGCCGCTGCCCGCGCCGGCCAGCACCAGCGCGCTCTTGTCGGGCCAGGTGACGGCGCGCAGTTGTTCTGGATTGAGGCCGGCGAGGAGATCTGTCATGGCGAGGTGTCTATCTGGTTCAGGCAAAACGCCATTTTACACTAGGCGTGCCGAGTGGCGGTTTTGGCGCGCCGTTGGTTACAACGTCGGCTTCAGCACCATCAGGAAATACACCGCCAGCATCGCGCAAAAAGCCGGATAGCCCAGGCATTCCCAATAGCGGGCGTAACGCCAGTAGCGCGCCGGCAGCGGTTGGCCGGCGGCGACGGCGGCGCTCGCCATCGTCGCCATGCGGATTTGCAGCCGCAGTACCGGCAGCCAGCACAGGCCGGCGAACAGGAACAGTCCTATGGAGGTGAGCAGCCAGCCGCTGGCCAGAGGCCAACCGGCCTGCCGCGCCAGCCACAGACCGGACAGCGGCTGAAAAATCACTGCTGGAGTGGTGAACCACCAGTCGGCGCGCACCACAAGCCGCGCTACCTCGGCCTGGGCTGCGCTCTGGCGGCCGCGGTTGACGAAGAACATGTAGAAGGCTGAGCCGAAGCCGGTGCCCACCATCAGGGTGGCGGACAGGATATGCAAGGTTTTGACCACGAGATAGACGTTCATGAGAGAGTCTCCCGGCGAGCGCCCAGCCAAAGCAGCATGGCCAGAATGGGCAGGTTTTTTATTAAGGGCGCGAACGGATGCAGCCAGTTTTCCGGCAGCCAGATCGCCAGCGTAAGGCTATAGCCGGCGACCGCGGCGGCCTGGGCCCGCCACAAGGCGCGGCAGGGGCGCAGTAGGGTCAGCAGACCGAAGGCGAGGTCCAGGCCGCAGGCGGCGAGGAAGAGCGGCGCTGCCCAGCCGACGGGTAGCGGCAAACGCTGCAGCATGACGATGGACGCGTCCCAGGCGCTGAGCGGCGGCTGTAGGCCGCTCCACAGCCACAGCGCCGCCAGCGCGTATTCAATATTGCGTGTGGACGGATTCATGGCGCTTCCCGGAATTGGCTGCTGGCCAGCGGGGCGCGTTGCAGCAGCGCGCCGAGGGCGGCCGGGTCGCCGCAGCTGCCGCGGTTCAGCATGGCCAGGGTATCGCGGCTGATCAGGCTGGCCGGCCAGCGTTCGGCCAGCGTTGCCAGCGCCCGGCTGGCTTGAGGCGGCAGGTTGAGGATGTAGGCGGGCGAGGACAGACCTTGCAGTTGGCGCAGCTGGCGCAGATAGTCAGCCAGCGTCAGCGCTTCGGCGCCGACGAAATCGACGACGCCCTCCGGCGCTTCATCGGCCGCGGCCAGCCTCGCCAGACCGTCGATCACGTCGTCGCGCGCGACCGGCTGCACCCGTTGGCTGCCGCCGTCGGGCAGCAGCCACAGCGGCAGCCGCGCCAGTTGCAGCAGCAGACGGCTGCTGGCGCCTTGTGGACCGTAGATCAGCGAGGGGCGCGCGATGCGCGCCTCCAGGCCGCTGGCCAGCAAAGCGGCGTCGCCGCGGCCCTTGCCGGCCAGGAACAGGGTGTCCGCTTGCGGATCCGCGCCGAGGGCCGACAATTGCACCCAGCGGCGGACATCGGCCTGATAGGCCATGCTGGCCAACTGCAGCGGCCCCAGGTGATGAATGGCTTCCAGCGCGCCGGCCGGGCGGTCCAGCAGTTGGCCGGCGGCGTTGACCACCACGTCGACGTTTTCCAGCCAGTAACGCCAATCGGCGCGCGGCTGGCGCAGATCCAACTGGCGACGGCTGGGCGCGCTGACGTGATGACCGTCTCGTTCCAGGCGCTGACGCAGCGGCCGGCCGATGAAGCCGCTGCCGCCCAAGAGCAGTATCTTCATTGCGCAGCCTCCCGGGGAGCGGCCGGCGCGGTTTGGACCTGATGGGCGCCGGGACGCGGCGCCACTTGTCGCCACACCAGACGCAACAGCACCAGCATTTGCGCCACTACGCCCAGCAAGGCCCACATCAGGATGCCGCGGATGTCCAGCCATAAGGAGGCGGAGGGGACGTCCGGCGCGAACAGCAGCACGGCTAGCAGCGGGCCGGCCAGGATCAGGATCAAGAAGGCGCGTTGCCAAAACGGGCCGCCAGCGCCGTGCTCGCAAAGCGCTTGGGTCACTTGCCGCAAAGGCCCGGCCAGCAGCCACCAGCACAGCAGGCCGCACAACAGGGGGATGATGATCATGCTGATGATGAATCCGCTCATGGTGTTCTCCTTAGTTTCTGAAATTTCTGTCAAAACAGAAATGTAGTGGCAAAAAAAAGGGCGGGCATTGTGGCTGCGCCGATCCAACCCGCGCCGTGTGTTTACTTGTCCCGGCCCAGCAGCTTCTGGATGCTGGCGCCCATCTTCAATACCCGGCTCAGGGTGGCGGTGGACAGCCGCAGCATTTCACGGGTCCAGGAGGTCAGCGTGTCCATGAACTGCCAGGTGTTGCGGATGCGTTCTTGCGCCAGCGGGCTTTCCTGCTGAAAGTCCGGGCTGTCCATGCATTCCTTCAGCACCAGCAGCGTGGGTTCGATTTCGCGACGTTGCCGCTCCGCCACGATGATGCGGAACAGTTCCCAGACATCGCCCGAGGTCTCGAAGTGGTCGCGGCGGTCGCCCAGCACATGCACGGTGCGGATCAGTTGCCAGTTTTGCAGCTCTTTCAGACTATTGCTGATGTTGGAGCGGGCCACGTTGAGGGTGTCGGCCAGTTCCTCGGCGTTCAGCGGGCGTCCGGTAATGAACAGCAGCGCGTGTATTTGAGCAACGGTGCGGTTCACGCCCCAGCGGGTGCCCATTTCGCCCCAGTGCAGCACGAAGCGTTGAGATACGGGTGTCAGTTCCATGGGGTTAACAATATTTGTTTCCGAAATTTCTGTCAATACAGAAATTCATTGGCATGATGAAAAAAGGGAGCGGAGGGGAAAGGGCCGTGCCCGGTGAGCGGGCACGGCGTCGAAGAAGTCAGTGCTGATGGAACAGGGCGTTGTGCCCGGCAGCGCCGGTTTCGGCGGCTTGGGCCTTGCGGCCGCGGATGCGGTCCCACACTTTTTCGTGGAAGTAATAAGCCACGGTGTTGACCAGCGGTTCCACCAGGGCCAGCAGGCTGGAAACGCCGATATTGCCGGTCAGTAGATAGGCCACGCTAAAGGCGACAGTGAAATGGCAGATGGCGAAGGTGATGGTCTTGAGCATGGCTAGGCTCCTCGGTGAGAATTAATTGAATGATAGTTATTCTCATTTATGTGCGCCAGTTGATTCTTTTGCTCAAGACGATAGCGTAACACTAATGAATGTTTGATCTTAATTGTGGAATCCGCCGGCGGAGCGTGGGGCTTCCGCCGGCTGGGGCTTACTGTTTGACGCCCAGTTCGCGTAGGCGCTCGTTCAGATAGCTGTCCGCGGTGTAGCGGTTGGACAGCACGACTTCCGGCCGCGGGTGCAGGAACAGCGGCAGCGAGATGCGGCTCTTGGTCGCGCCTTCGCCGGTGGGGTTGACCACGCGGTGCTGGGTGGATGGGTAGTAGCCGCCGGAGGCTTCTTGCAGCATGTCGCCGATATTGACCACCAGGGTGCCGAAATCACAGGGCACGTCCAGCCACTCGCCTTGCTTGTCCTGTACTTGCAGGCCAGGTTCGTTGGCGGCGGGCAGGATGGTCAGCAGATTGATGTCGCCGTGGGCGGCGGCGCGCAGCGAGCCGGCGGGTTCCCGGCCAGTGAGCGGCGGATAGCGCAGTACGCGCAGCAGGGTCTTCTGGCTGTCTGCGATCATGTGGGACAGCGGTTCGGTGTAGCTGGCGGCGATGTGGGCCGGGGTGTATTGCTGCACCCAGGACAGCAGTTCTTGAGCCAACTGGTTGGCGACGGCGTAGTAGCGGTCGGCATCCGCCTTGAGTTCCGGCGGTACACGGCCCCACGGGTAGATGTGGAAGTATTCCTTGATGTCTTTCAGGCTTGAGCCCTTGGCGGTTTCCGACACCTCCGGGGAAAACCAGCCATCCTGGCGCTCCATGGAGAAGGCGTAGTCGTATTTGGCCTGGCTGTTGAAGAAGGCAAGCCAGTCCGCATAGATTTTTTCGACCAGGTCCTGGGGTACCGGATGATTGACCAGCACGCCGAAGCCGGTTTCGTGCAGCGAACGGGTGAATTGTTCCGCGGCGTCCGGCGCGTGGTAGTCGACAACTCTGACATTCATGGGGTGGGGTTCCTGAGGATTGCAGGACGCTGCCATTCAATGGCGGGGCAGGCGTCAAGGGCTGGGATTTTACCCGCGCGGCTGTGCATCACCAAGCGCTTGCTGTAGTCCTTCAGGGCAGATGTCGCGCTGTAGCAACTGGGCTTCAGGCGCAGCGGCGGATTCGCGGGGAAGAACCCGCCGTTCCAGCCGCGCTTTCGGCGCAGAGCCGACCCGCGCGCAGCAGTTGCTGTACGCGCCAGAACAGAAGGTCGGATGAAACCAGTGCGTCCCGGATGCGGATGAACGCGGCGCCGACTAGGCCCTGGATAGCGAGCGGGTCCGCGTCGGCCTGTTCCAGCAGCAGCGCATCGTAATGCTCCAGCGGCGCTTCAACGATGGTGTTGTCCTGCCAGCGGCGTAGTCCCTGGCCGCGTTCGCGCCAGTGGCGCCATTGCGCGGCCAGCGCTTGCCGTTCCGCGGCGCTGAGCGGGCGTTGCAGCGGCCGGCAGGCGGCCAGCCGTTCCAGCGGCAGCATGGCCAGGCTCCATTCCGCCATCTCGTCGCCGGCTTGCCATGCCGGTTCCGGCACGGTGATGACGGACAGCGGGCAGTGCGCCGGCAGTTGTTCTGCCAGCAGCGCCAGCGTCAGGTGGTCGCCGGCGTTGCGGCCCAGCCAGACGGTGAGCGGGCGCGGCTGTTCCAGAAACCGCAGCAGCGCCTTGCGGCTGGCCTGGTGGCGGAGCAGCCAGCCGTCCTCGTATTCCGGCAGCCAGGGTTGAGCTTGTAGCAGTTGTTGGTGCCAGGCCAGGCGCAGGCCTTGATCGATGGCGTCGGCGTCCAGAAGCGGGCCGGCGCTCAGATCTTCGATGAAGGGTAGGACTTCGCCGTTGAGCAGGCCGTCGCGTCGCAGTGCGTTCAGCATGCCGGCGGCGGAGTCGCCGACAGCGAGGTGGGCCCGCTCAGCGCTCATACGCGCTGATCCATATCCAGCGCCGGGGTGCCTTCGCAGGCGCGGGCCACCACGCGGGCGGGTACGCCGACCACGGTGGTGTGGGCCGGCACGTCTTCCAGCACCACGCTGCCGGCGCCTATCTTGGCGCAGGCGCCCACCTGGATGTTGCCGAGGATGGAGGTGTTGGCGCCGATCAGCACGCCGTCGGCGATCTTGGGATGGCGGTCGCCGTGTTCCTTGCCGGTTCCGCCCAGGGTCACGCCCTGCAGCATCGATACGTTGTCGCCGATGACGGCGGTTTCGCCCACCACGACGCCCGTGCCGTGGTCCAGCATCACGCCCTGGCCGATGCGGGCGGCCGGGTGGATGTCGGCGCCGGTGACTTCGGAAATGCGGTTTTGCAGAAACAGCGCCAGGGTTTTGCGCTCTTCCCGCCACAGCCAGTGGGTGATGCGCTGGCACTGGATGGCGTGGAAGCCTTTGAAATAGAGCAGCGGGGTGGAGTAGTTGTCGCAGGCCGGATCGCGGTCGAAGCAGGCGCTGATGTCGGCGCGCGTGGCGGCGCTGATGGCCGGGTCGGCGTCCAGCGCTTCTCGGAACAGTTCCATCAGCGCGCGGGCGTCCATCACCGGGCTGGCGAGCTTGCTGGACAGGTGAAAGGCCAGCACGTCTTCCAGGGTATTGTGGCGCAGCACGGTCATGTGCAGGAAACTGGCCAGCATGGGCTCGTCTTGCGCGGCTTGTTCGGCTTCCTGCCGGATGGCGAACCAGAGCGGATCGCCGTTTTCTTCGTTCATTTTGCGAAACTCCCTTACGCCGAGGCGATCGTCTCAGCGGTCTTTCAATTGCCAGAATAGTGCGTGGTCGAATGGGGACCACCAGGCGGTGCGCACGCCGCTGGCCGCCAGCGCGTCGCGCACCCACTGGTTGCAGGTGGTCAACGGGCTATAGCGGCCGTTGGCCAGATAAAACGCATCCTGATCATGATAATGATAGCCCTGCATCCAGAGGGCTTGTCCGATTGCGTCGCGGGCGACGGAGGCCTGGATGAAGCCGGCCAGCCGCCGGTATTGTTCCGGCGCAAGCATCAGGCGCCGGGTGGCGGCGCCTTCGCGCGGCATCGGCAGATATTCCACATGCAGTACGGCGCCGTCCAGCCCGGACAGGGCGTAAAGCGCTTTGCCTGGGGTGAGGTCCGACCAGTCCCGTGTTTCCAGGAAAAAGCTGCGGCTGCCCCAGCCTATGCCCACATAGGGCCGTTTGTCCAGATTGGGCCCGGCGCGCGGATGCCCTGGGGGGAAGGTCTCGTCCCAGTTCATGCCGGGGCCGCTGCGCGGCAGCAGCAGGCCAGCGTGCACACCATTGCTGTCCAGAAAAACCGGAATGCCGGCGTCGCTCTGTCGCCAGTCACGGTTGACCGGGAGCAGGCCAAGCGTCAGCGCGGCGAGCAGGTAGAGCGAAATTAGCGCCAGCAGGCCTAGCGCCGCGCGGGACAACAGGCGCGGCAGCCGGGCCGCCAGACGAAACGGGCGGAATGACATGGCGGCTTACAGCAGGACGACGTCGAATTGCTCCTGGGTGTAGGTGGCTTCCACCGACAGCGAGATCGGCTTGCCGATGAAGTCGATCAGCATCGCCAGGCTTTGCGATTCTTCGTCGATGAACATGTCGATCACCGATTGCGCGGCCAGGATGCGGTAACCCTTGGCGTCGAACTGACGCGCTTCGCGCACAATCTCGCGCTGGATCTCGTAGCACACGGTTTGCGCGGTCTTGATCTCGCCGCGGCCCTGACAGGTGGGGCAGGGCTCGCACAGTACGTGGGCCAGGCTTTCACGGGTGCGCTTGCGGGTGATTTCCACCAGGCCCAGGCTGGTAAAGCCGTTGAGGGTGACGCGGGTACGGTCGCGCGCCATCGCCTTGGCCAGCTCCGCCAGCACCGCGGATTGGTGCTCGTCGTTGTCCATGTCGATGAAGTCGACGATGATGATGCCGCCCAGATTGCGCAGCCGCAGCTGTCGGGCGATGGTCTGGGTGGCTTCCAGATTGGTCTTGAAGATGGTTTCGTCGAAATTGCGGTTGCCGACGAAGCCGCCGGTGTTGACGTCAATGGTGGTCATCGCCTCGGTCTGGTCGATGATCAGATAGCCGCCGAACTTCAGGTTGACGCGGCGCGCCAGCGCCTTGTCGATCTCGGCCTCGATGCCGTGCAGCTCGAACAGCGGGCGTTCTCCGCTGTAGCGTTCTATCTTGTCCACGGCGATCTGCACGTATTGCTCGGCGAACTCCACCATGCGGCTGTAGTTTTCCGTGGAGTCCACCACCACCTGGTCGGTGAAGCCGCTGACCATGTCGCGCAGCACGCGCACCGCCAGCGGGAGGTCTTCGTAGAGCAGGCTTTGCGCCGGAAGGTGCTGGGATTTGTGGCGGATGTCGGACCACAGCTTGGACAAGTAGCCGATGTCGGCGGCCAATTCGTCGTCGCGCGCGGTCTCGGCGCTGGTGCGGATGATGTAGCCGCGCGGGCTGTTGGCCGGCAACAGTTTTTCCAGCCTGGATTTCAGATTGTGGCGCTCGCTTTCGCTGTCTATCTTCTGCGATACGCCGATGTGCTCTTCCTGCGGCAAGTGCACGAGGAAGCGTCCGGCCAGCGAGATCTGGGTGGACAGACGCGCGCCCTTGGTGCCGATCGGATCCTTGATCACCTGCACCAGCACGGTCTGCCCCTCGAAGAGCATCTTCTCGATGCGTTGGGGTTCGGTCGGGTGCTGGCGCTGTTCCAGCACGTCGGCGATATGCAGAAAAGCGGCGCGTTCCAGGCCGATTTCAATGAAGGCGCTCTGCATGCCGGGCAGCACGCGCTTGACCTGGCCCAGATAGATGTTGCCGACAATGCCGCGGCTGGCGGCGCGCTCCACATGCAGTTCCTGAACCACGGCGTCTTCCAGCACCGCGACTCGGGTTTCCTGCGGGGTGATGTTGACCAGGATTTGTTCCTTGGGGCGCGGCAGATCGCGCGGCAGGGGTATCGATTGATGCAGCATGGTGGTCCCCCGGGCGCTCATGGAAACTGGAAGCCGAATTCGCTCAGCAGCGCCGCGGTTTCGAAGATAGGCAGGCCCATCACGCCGCTGTGGCTGCCGTGGATGCGCTCGACGAAGACGCTGGCTTTGCCCTGGATGCCGTAAGCGCCGGCCTTGTCGAAAGGCTCGCCGCTGTCCAGGTAGCGCTCAATGTCCTGCTCGCTGAGCGGGCGGAAGAACACCTCGGTGACCGAGGTCTTGAGCCGCACCTTGTCGCCTTCGCGCACCGCCACGCTGGTGATGGCTTGATGGCTGCGGCCGGAGAAGGCCCGCAGCATGCGGCGGGCGTCGTCGGCGTTTTCCGGCTTGCCGAAGATTTCGCCGTCCATCGCCACCGTGGTGTCGGCGGCCAGCAAGGGCCGGGACGGCAGTCCGCAAGACACCACGACCTGCCAGCCGGCCTCGGCCTTGGACAGCGCCAGCCGTTCTGTGTAAGCGACGGCGGATTCGCCGGGCCGCACCGATTCGTCGATATCGGCGTGGATGCGCTCCAGGTGCATGCCCAACTGTTCCAGAATTTCGCGGCGGCGAGGGCTGCCGGAGGACAGGTAAATCCGGGTGTCATTTGCGGTCATGATAGTCTGCTCATTTGTTCTTTCGGTCGCTGTCTAGGTTACCAGACGCGTGATGCCGCAACCATCGAATCCATCAGGCGCCAGGCTTTTTCAGGCCGGCGCGGTCCGTGTTACATGGCGTCAATTTGCTGTTTTTAAAGGCGCGGAAGCGGTGCCCAGGCGGGTTTTTTTCCTGCGCCCTGCTGCGGCGGGGCGCTCTCCCCGGTATCATGGCTGCTTGCTTCCCCATCCCCTGTCGTCATACCCCGATGCCCAACCCTAGCGTTTCTCCGTTTGCCCGCGCCGCTACCTTGGCGGCCATCTTGTTGATCTTGTTCAATCCCTTGGGCATCGATCTTTACCTGTCGGCAATGCCGGCGATGCAGCTGCATTTTCAGGCCGATGTCGCGATCAGCCTCAGCGTGTTCATTTTCAGCCTGGGGCTGGGGCAGTTGCTGTTCGGCCCGTTGGCGGACAGGATAGGCCGCAAGCCGGTGGCTTTGGGCGGCCTGCTGCTGTATGCCGCGGCCGCGTTTCTGGCTAGCCGCAGCGACAGTCTGGGCGGTTTTCTGGGCTTGCGCGCGCTGCAGGGCTTGGGCGCTAGCGCCAGTTCGGTGTGCGCGTTCACCCTGGTGCGAGATTGCTTTTCCGGCAATGCCGCCGCGCAGCGCTACAGCCTGCTCAATGCCGCTCTGAACGTGGTGCCGGCGATGGCGCCCTTGCTGGGCGGCTGGCTGACTGTGCGCTGGGGCTGGCAGTCCTGCTTCCTGGCGCTGGCAGGCAGCGCGGTGCTGGCGGCGGCGTGGCTGGCCTGGAAGATGCCGGAAACCCGGCCCGCTGTTGCCAGCGCCGACGGAGGGCCGGCGATCAGCATGCGCCAAGTGCTGTCCACGCAGGCGCTGCGCCGCTACGGGGCTTGCTGCTGCGCGGCGCTGGCTTTGATCGTCAGCTATGTGACGCTGGCGCCGGCGGTGCTGATTGAGCGCGGCGGGGTGGACGCCACCACCTTCGGCTTGCTGTTCGGCGGCAACGCCCTCTTGGTGATGGCGGCCAGCTTCCTTGGCTTGAAGCTGATCGGCCGCTTTGGTCAAAAAGCGATGTTGCGCTACGGTCTCAACATCATGTTGCTGGCGGGCGTCATGTTGTTGTCGCTATCCGGCCAGCCGGGCGCTTGGCACTATATGTTGCCGATAGGCGTGCTGAGCGTGGGCTTCGCCTGGACATTGGGGCCGGCCAGCGGCATGGCGATGGCGCCGTTCTCTCAGGGCGCCGGCCGCGCCGCCGCCTTGTTGGGCTGCGGGCAGATGTTGTTCGCAGCCGGCGTGTCGGCGGGCCTGGCCGCTTTGCCGTTGCCGGGCGAATGGGCGCTGGGCGCGATGGTGTTGCTGTTGGCCGGATTGTGCCGTTGGCTGACCCGGCCCGCCGCGGCGATTCGGGAAAATCCTCACTGATTTTCAAGTGTTTGGCATGTATTGTGAGATTTGTGGCGCAGGGGCGGCTTTAGCTCTTGTCGGGCAGCCTACAATCGGCAGACAATTGGCCAAAACTTGAGAATTGACTTCGACAATGAGGCGCGACGGCAAGCTGTCCGGCGCTTCTCCGTTCTTTGTACTGATTAGCAGATTTCATGAACAAACATATTCCGCGCAAGCGCTTCGGCCAGAATTTCCTGCAGGACGCCAGCGTCATCGCCAACATCGTGCATGCGGTGAATCCGCAGCCGGACGATGTCGTCATCGAGATCGGCCCCGGACTGGGCGCGATCACCAAGCCGCTATTGGCTGCACTCAAGCATCTGCATGTGGTGGAGATCGACCGCGACATCATCAGCCGTTTGCAAACGGAGTTTCCGGCGGAGCGTTTGAGCATTCATGCCGGGGACGCGCTGGCGTTCGACTTCGCCTCGGTGGCGGAGGGCAAGCTGAAGATCGTCGGTAATCTGCCTTACAATATTTCCACGCCCCTGCTGTTCCATCTGGCCACTTACGGTCAGAAAGTCACCGACATGCATTTCATGTTGCAAAAAGAGGTGATCGAACGCATGGTGGCGGAGCCGTCCACCGCCGACTACGGCCGATTGACGGTGATGTTGCAGTATCGCTTTGAAATGGAGAACATCCTGCATGTGCCGCCGGAAGCGTTCTGGCCGCCTCCGAAGGTGGATTCCGCCGTGGTGCGGATGATTCCGGCACCAGGCCGTTGCGGCGTGGCCGACGATGAGGCGCTGCTGGAGCAGGTGGTGACCACGGCGTTTTCGCAGCGGCGCAAGACGCTGAAGAACAATTTGAAGGGTCTGCTGGACGCGGATGGCTTCGCCGCGCTGGCGCTCGATCCCGGGCTGAGGCCGGAGAACCTGCCGGTGGAGGATTACGTCCGCCTGGCCAATTATCTGAGCGCGAAAGGCCTCAAGGCCAAACGCCAGTAACAGGGCGTTGAAAGTAAAAAACACGAGCGGGCGTTCAGCGCCCGCCGCACTACAAAGAGTCGTCTGTCCCCGTCCTTGTTGGCGGGGGCTGTCTATCACAGGAAGTGAAAAAGGAGAAACTTCATGCGTATTCGCTCCACCCTGATCTGTGCCGCCACTTTGGGCGCCTTCTGCGCCGCTCCGGCCATGGCCGCCGAACTGACCGGCACTCTCAAGAAAATCAAGGATTCCGGCGTGATCGTTTTGGGCAACCGCGACGCGTCCATTCCGTTTTCCTACTACGACAATAACCAGAAGCCGGTGGGCTACTCGGTGGATTTGGCCAACAAAGTGGTTGAGCAGGTGAAAAAAGAGCTGAAAATGCCGAACCTGCAGGTCAAATACAATCTGGTGACGTCGCAGACTCGCATCCCGCTGGTGCAAAACGGCACAGTGGATCTGGAGTGCGGTTCCACCACCAATAATGTGGAGCGTCAAAAGCAAGTGGCGTTCTCGGTGGGCATCTTTGAAATCGGCACCCGTTTGTTGACCGCCAAGACCTCCGGCATCAAAGACTTCCCGGATCTGAAGGGCAAGAACGTGGTGACCACCGCCGGCACCACTTCCGAGCGCCTGATCAAGGCGATGAACGCCGATAAGAAGCTGGGCATGAACATTATCTCGGCCAAGGATCACGGCGAATCCTTCCTGATGCTGGAGTCCGGCCGCGCCGCCGCCTTCATGATGGACGACGCGCTGCTGTACGGCGAGATGGCCAAGGCCAAGAACCCGGCCAACTGGGTGGTCACCGGCAAGGCGCAGTCCTACGAGATCTACGGCTGCATGCTGCGCAAGGAAGATCCCGCCTTCAAGAAAGTGGTGGACACCGCGCTGAGCAACACCTTCAAGTCCGGCGAGGTCAACAAGATCTACGCCAAGTGGTTCACCAGCCCGGTGCCGCCCAAGGGGCTGAACCTGAACTTCCCGATGTCCGATGAATTCAAGGAGCTGATCGCCAAGCCGACCGACAAGTCTGCCGAGCAGATGTAAGTCGCGGTTGGCGCGTCGCCGCCCCGTGTTCCCCGCCGTTTCGCGAGGAGCACGGGGCGCGCGGCCGTACCCGCTTTCTTTGTGTGTGGCCGGGCGTTTAAGCCGGGCCGCGGCCCGCCGGCGCGGATGAGCGCGCCGGCGGGCTGGCGTTGTGGGAGTGAAGCATGAATTACCACTGGGACTGGATGGTGTTTTTCAAGTCCACCGGGGTGGGTAGCGAAATCTATCTGAACTGGTTCGTGTCCGGCCTGGGCTGGACCATCGCCGTGGCGTTGGCCGGCTGGGCGATCGCCCTGGCTTTGGGCTCGGTGCTGGGCGTGATGCGCACGGTGTCGAACCGGTGGGTGGCGGGCATCGCCACCGCCTACGTCGAGTTGTTCCGCAATGTGCCCTTGTTGGTGCAATTGTTCGTCTGGTACTTTCTGATCCCGGATCTGCTGCCCGAGGGCGCGCAAACCTGGTTCAAGCAGGACCTGGCGCCGGCCACTTCCGCCTTTCTGTCGGTAGTGGTGTGTTTGGGGCTGTTCACCGCGGCGCGGGTGTGCGAGCAAGTGCGCACCGGCATCGAGGCTCTGCCGCGCGGTCAGCGCAACGCGGCGCAGGCGATGGGCTTCACCTTGCCGCAAGCCTACCGGCACGTGCTGTTGCCCCAGGCCTTCCGCATCATCATTCCGCCGCTGACCAGCGAGTTTTTGAATATTTTCAAGAACTCCTCGGTGGCTTCGCTGATTGGCCTGATGGAGCTGCTGGCGCAAACCAAGCAGACCGCGGAGTTCTCCGCCAACATCTTTGAGGCCTTCACCCTGGCCACCATCATCTATTTCGTGCTCAATATGAGCTTGATGACGCTGATGGCCTGGATCGAGCGGCGCGTGCGCATTCCCGGCATGATGGGGGGCAAATGATGGAATTGGATTTCAGTCAGATCGTTCCGGCGCTGCCGGGTTTGTGGCAAGGCATGCAGCTGACCCTGAAACTGCTGGTGATGGCGGTAGCGGGCGGCGTGGTGTTGGGCACCTTGCTGGCCCTGGCCCGGCTCTCCGAGCACCGGGTGTTGTCGCCGCTGGCCAAGTTCTACGTTAATTACTTCCGCTCCATCCCCTTGCTGCTGGTGATCTCCTGGTTCTATCTGGTGGTGCCGATGGTGCTGAACTGGATTACCGGCAGCCTGGAACCGGTGGGCGCGTTCACCTCTTGCCTGGTGGCTTTCGTGATGTTCGAGGCGGCGTATTTCTCCGAAATCGTCCGCGCGGGCATTCAGGCCATCCCCAAGGGCCAGGCCGGCGCGGCCTACGCGCTGGGGATGAACTACGGCCAGGTGATGCGGCTGGTGATCCTGCCGCAGGCCTTCCGCAAGATGACGCCCTTGCTGCTGCAGCAGTCCATCATTCTGTTCCAGGACACTTCGCTGGTGTACGCTGTGGGTTTGATGGATTTCCTGAACACCGCCCGCTCCAAGGGCGATGTCGTCGGTTTGCCGCATGAGTTCCTGCTATTTGCCGGCGCGGTGTATTTCGTGATCAGTTTCGGCGCTTCCCTTTTGGTGAAGCGCATGCAAAAAAGGTTGGCTGTATGAGCGCAATGATTTCCCTGAAGCAAGTCAGCAAGTGGTACGGACAGTTCCAGGTCCTGACCGATTGCACCACCCAGGTCGCCAAGGGCGAGGTGGTGGTGGTGTGCGGGCCGTCCGGTTCCGGCAAGTCCACCTTGATCAAGTGCGTCAATGCGCTGGAGCCGTTTCAGAAGGGCGAGATCGTTGTCGACGGCATCTCGGTGGGCGATCCCAAAACCGATCTGCCCAAGCTGCGCAGCCGCGTTGGCATGGTGTTCCAGCACTTCGAACTGTTCCCGCACCTGTCCATCACAGAGAACCTGGCCATCGCTCAGGTCAAGGTGCTGGGCCGCGGCCAGGACGAGGCGCGGGACAAGGGCCTGAAGCTGTTGGACCGCGTGGGCTTGAAGGCGCACGCCGACAAGTTTCCCAGCCAGTTGTCCGGCGGCCAACAGCAGCGGGTGGCGATTGCGCGCGCGCTGGCGATGGACCCGATCGCGATGTTGTTCGACGAGCCCACCAGCGCGCTGGACCCGGAGATGATCAACGAGGTGCTGGACGTGATGACCGAGTTGGCGCACGAGGGCATGACCATGATGTGCGTGACCCACGAGATGGGCTTTGCCCGCCGCGTGGCCAACCGCGTGATCTTCATGGATCAGGGCCACATCGTGGAGGATTGCGATAAGGACGAGTTCTTCGGCAATCTGGACGGCCGCTCCGAGCGGGCTCGTCACTTCCTGTCCAAGATCTTGCAGCACTGATTCCAATCCCATTTAACACCGATAACTTTGTCGGCTTCACTACGCGGGGCCTTGCCGTACTCTCTTGTACTGTCTGCGGCCTCGCTTGTTCGCCTTCGCGTTTTCGGTTCTAACTGGAACTGGAATGAGCCCAGCTAGGCCGCAAAGACAAAGCCCGCCATTTGGCGGGCTTTGTCTTTGGACGAGACGATCAGTTGCCGTTCTTGATCTGCTGGCTGACCTGGTTTTCCTCCTGGTTCAGCGTTTTTTGTTCCTGCTTGGTGATGTGGCCGTGGTCCAGCTTGGCCATGCCTTGTTCTTGCTGGCGGATGTCGCGGTCTTCACCGTGCAGCTTGCGCGCTTCGTCGCGGCTGATCTTGCCTTCCTTCAGTTCGTGGTGGATGCGGCGGTCCTGATGGTGCAGGCGCTGATTGACTTCCTCGCGGCGTGGATGTTCTTTCTGCCATTCTGATTCGGCCCGGGCCTGGGCGGCGAACAATAAACTGGCGGCGAGCAGGCTGGCCAGCATGAGGGGGCGAGCGTTCGTTTTCATCTTGATCTCCTGGAATGGCAATAACTGCCAGATGTCAGCCTATGGCAGAAGACGGTAAGTATCTGTTAAGGCTGGTTAATCTGTGTTGCCATTGGCGGGCGCCGACATGAAAACCGTGAAATCTCCGTCCGTGGGCGCGTGGAGGTTCAGAAAGTCCAGCTTGGCTGCGCGGTCCAGCCGTTTGAACGCGTATTCGGCCTTCAGGGCGTCGGAGCGTCCGGTGCAGACTAGCACCAGGGCCAGCGCTTGCGGCGGATTGAGCCGAGTGTAGCGCGCGCCCTTGCCGGCGGCGTGCTGGGCGTAGCGGCGCGCCACATCGGTGGTGACGCCGGTGTAAAGCGCGCCGTCCCGGCAGCGCAGCACGTATAAAAACCAGGGCCGGGGGGAAGCCCGGCCCTGAGTGCCCCGCGCGGCGGCGGACTTAGATGCTGGCATCCAGATTGACCAGCGGGCTGATCAGCACCCGCTCGGTGCGGTTGCCCTTTTGCACGGTGACGCGCAGCTTCCATTCGCCGACGGTGATTTCATCGCCCTCGCGCGGAATGCGCTCCAGGCAGTCCATCAGCAGGCCGGCCACGGTGTGGAAGTCTTCGTCCTCGAAGTCCCCCAGCACGATGTGCTGTTCCAGCGTCACCAGTTCCAGGCTGCCTTCCACATCGAAGCTGCCGTCGGCCTGCTGCAGGATGGCCGGCAGTTCGTGACGCTCGTGCTCTTCCGGAAACTCGCCGGCGATGGCCTCCATCAAGTCCTTTTGGGTGACGATGCCTTCCAGGCTGCCGAACTCGTTGACCACGAAGGCCATGTCCGCCGAATGTTGGCGGAAGCTCTCCAGCGCCTTGAGCACGGTGACGGTTTCCGGCAGCACCAGCGGCTGACGCAGGGCGGCGTCGATGTTCATCTCGCCGCCGTCCAGCAACTGGGTCAGCAGGTCTTTGCGCGCGACGATGCCCAGCGGTTCGTCTATGCTGCCGTCCCGGATCACCACCAGTCGGGAGTAGGGGCTATCGCGCAGCACTTTGCGTTGGGCATCCTGGCTCTGGCTCAGGTCCAGGCGGTGGACATCGGCGCGCGGCGTGGCGATCACGCGGATCGGCCGCTCGGCCAGGGTCAGCACGCTGTGTATCATCGCGCGCTCGTTTTGGGCGAAGGCTTCTTGCGGTTCGGCGTCCTTGCTGTCTTCCACCTTGCCTTCGTCGGCGCTGGGGCTGGTCAGCTTGCTGCCCATCAGGCTCAGCACCGCGTTGGCGGTGCGTTCGCGCAAGGATTGGTTGCGGTTCAGGTAGCGGATGCGGTTGGCCTGCGAGACCTGGTTAAAGGCCTCGATCAGCACCGAGAAGCCGATCGCCGCGTACAGATAACCCTTGGGAATATGGAAGCCGAAGCCTTCCGCCACCAGGCTGAAACCGATCATCAGCAGGAAGCCCAGGCACAGCATCACCACGGTGGGGTGGGCGTTGACGAAGGCGGTCAGCGGTTTGCTGGCGGCAATCATCATCAGCATGGCGATGATGACGGCCAGCATCATCACCGGCAGGTGTTCGGCCATGCCGATGGCGGTGACCACCGAGTCGATGGAGAATACCGCGTCCAGCACCAGGATCTGGGCGACGACGGTGCCGAAGGCGGCGTAAGCCTTCTGGCCATTGCTCTTCACTTCATCCACGCCTTCCAGGCGTTCGTGCAGTTCCGTGGTGGCTTTGAACAACAGGAATACACCGCCGCCCAGCATGATGAGATCTCGCCCCGAGAAGGGTTGGCTGAGCACATGGAACAGCGGCGAGGTCAGCGTCACCAGCCAGGAGATGCTGGCCAGCAGCACTAGACGCATGATCAGAGCGAGCGACAGGCCGGTGATGCGGGCGCGGTCGCGTTGGTGCGGGGGGAGCTTTTCCGCCAGGATGGCGACGAAGATCAGGTTGTCAACGCCCAGCACCACCTCCAGGATGATCAGCGTGAGGAGGCCAAGCCAGGCGGAAGGGTCA
Organism: Chromobacterium sp. Rain0013; assembly: GCF_015291765.1. NCBI lineage: Bacteria > Pseudomonadati > Pseudomonadota > Betaproteobacteria > Neisseriales > Chromobacteriaceae > Chromobacterium > Chromobacterium sp. Rain0013. The sequence goes on along the minus strand of NZ_CP031514.1, from coordinate 295,556 downwards.
GACAGCCACGAAACGTCCATGATGAAAACGAAGATTCCTTATAAATAAAAACGGGGTAAAAATAGCACAGTCGGGGCGCGATTAACAAAAATCCGTCGCGACCGGCCGCGCCGGCAAGAGAAAAACCCCGCGTCGGCGGGGTGGCTCGGGAGGAGGTTTAGAACACGCTCACGATCTCGCGAGCTTGAGCGAGACACGGTGTTGAGGCGGAGAAAGCGGGGTGTATCTGTTTACACCCCGTGCCATCAAGAGCAGCAGATCGCAAGCAGGCTCTTACAGGCCGCCGTAGGAATGTAGGCCGGCCAGGAACATATTGACGCCTAGGAAGGCGAAGCTGGTGACGAACAAGCCCACTACCGCCCACCAGGCCAGCGGCGCGCCGCGCCAACCCTTGACCAGGCGAATGTGCAGCCAGGCGGCGTAGTTCAGCCACACGATCAAAGCCCAGGTTTCCTTGGGGTCCCAGCTCCAGTAACCGCCCCAGGCGTCTGCGGCCCACATTGCGCCCAAGATGGTGGCGATAGTGAAGAACAGGAAGCCGACGGCGATGGCTTTGTACATCACCTCATCCAGCACTTCGGCCGGCGGCAGCTTGTCCTTGAGCCAGCCCTTCAGTGAGAGGAGTTCAGCGATGCCGAGCATGGCGGCGATGGCGAAAGCGCCGTAGCCGACGAAGTTGGCCGGCACGTGTATCTTCATCCACCAGGATTGCAGCGCCGGGATCAAGGGTTGGATCTCGTGAGCCTGGCGGTCGAAGGTGTACCACAGAATGAAGCTGACCGAGGCGCAGATCACCAGCAGCACGAAGGCGCCCATCTGACGCGCCGCGTACTTGGCTTCGTAGTACAGATACATCAGCGATGTGATCAGCGTGAACAAGACGAAAACTTCGTACAGATTGGACACCGGGATGTGGCCGATGTCCGGACTGATCAGGTAGCTTTCGTACCAACGGGTGAACAAGCCGGCCAGGCCCATCACCGACGCGGCCCAGGTCAGGCCGGTGCCCATGCGGTTGAGGGTGTCGGAGCGAGTCAGCAAGCCGATCCAGTACGAGAAGGCGGCTAGGAAAAACAGCGTGCACATCCACATGATGGAGGATTGGCTGGACAGCATGTACTTGAGCAGGAAGGCGGTCTGCCCGCGCGCGAGCTCATGCTGATAAACCTGGATCGCCAGCAACGAGATACAGCCCGCCAGCGGGAAGAACCAGCGCCAGGATTTCCAGAACCAGCCCAGGCCGATCAAGCCCAGCGCCGAGCCGGCCAGGATAGCCTGCTCATAGCCGTCCATGTAATGGTTGTACAGCGCGTAGCTATAGCCGGCGGCACCCAGCACCAGCAGCGCGTAGAGCCAGTCGGCCAGGCTCAGCCGTTTCAGCAGCGGCTGTTGCGAGAAAGAAGCGTGGGCCAGTTCCATCATGCACCTCGTACCAGCTGTTTGATTAGTTGAGTATGGCGCGCAAAGTCGCCGTCCAGATCGCGATTATGCCGGTTTGACGTCATCGCTACCCGTACTTTGGAACCGTTGACGCGAATCCATAGACGCAGCTCGCGCACGTAGAACATCAGGATGATGCCGAAGACCAGCAGCACCGAGCCCAGATAGACCAGGGTCTTGCCGGGCGAGCGGGTCAGCTGCAGGCCGGAGGCTTGCACCTGCTCGAAGCCTTCCAGTTGCAGGAATACCGGCGCGCCGTAGTCGTGCAGCGAGCTGACCGCCACCAGGCTGTCCAGCAGGAAGCGGTAATGCTCGCTGTCCAGCTTCATCGCCGGCAGGCCGGCTTTTTCGTCCGCCACCGCCATCACGTCCGCCACCGCGCCTTGCAGGATCTTGATATAGGTTTGCGCCACGGCCTGGCGTTTGTCTTGCGGCACGCGGGCGTCCAGGAACTTCTCCAGGCCGACGAAGCCGCTGTCGCCGAAGCGCGCCAATACCCATTTGACGCTGTCGGTGAACTGCTGCTGCATTGCCGGGCTGATAGCGTCGCCTTTCAGCGCCTTGTGCGCGGCGCGGCGGGCGATTTCGTCGTAACGCGCCGGGTCCAGCAAGGCGGCGCGCAGGCGCATGAAGCGCTCCACGCTCATTTCTTCATCCAAGGGGATGCGCACGTATTGGAACGGTTCGGCCACGGTTTTGCGCACGCCGGCCATCTGATAGCTGGCGCCGTCTTGCTGAATCGGGGCCATGTAATGCATGAACTCCACCGCTTGACCCTGGGCGTCGCGCAGTTTGAAACTGATCGACGGCCCCTGGTTTTTCAGCTGCTTGTCTTGCTTGACCTCGCGCGCGTCGTGCATGCGCTGCGACAAAGTGCGCTGCTCGTCCTGAGGCTTGCCGATGTTTTCTATGTTGAATACGCGCAGTTCCCCCACTTCCAGCGTGTAGTCCTTGCCGTTGGCTTTCAGGGGTTGGCTGGACATCGACACCGCCGGAATCTCGGTGGGACGCGCTTGCGGCGCGGCCAGGTTCCAGGCCTTGAACTTGAGCGGGGAGGCGCCGTCGCCGAAGCTGGACTGGTAGATGGCGATGCCGTCGACGATCAGCGGATGGTTGACCTTGACGGTGGCCTCGGTGGTTTTTCCGCTGGCCTTGTCTGTGACGACGATGTCGCTGGCGAACAGCTTGGGCATGCCGTTGCTGTAGTAGTCGACGTGAAACTTCTTCAAGGTGATGATGAAGGGCAGTTCCTGAACCAGGTAGCCGTTGCCGGCGTTGAGGAAGGTAACGTCGGCGCTCTTGTTCTCCGCAATGGTGACATTGCCGCGGAAGGACAGATTGTTCGGGCCCAAGCGGCTGACCGCCGGAATCTGGTTTTGCGGCACATCGCGGGTTTCGGGCACCACTTTGCCGGTCAGTTCGCCTATTTTCAAGGGCAGGTTGCCGTCCAGCAAGCCGCCTATGCAGATCACCACCAGCGCGATGTGGGCGAAGAAATAACCAAGCTTGCCGGCCGCACCTTTCTTGGCCGCCAGCACCAGGCCGCCGTCGGCGCGCGCTTGCTCCTTGAGGCGGAAGCCTTGCGCCTGCAGGTAGGCGCGGGCGGCCTCGGTGTCGAAGCCTTCCGCCTGGAAGCTGACGCTGTGTTTCATCGCCGCCAGTGAGTTGTCGGAGGCTTTTTCACGGTAAGCGCGCATCTCCTTGATGAAGCCGGGACCGTTGCGCAGAATGCACAAGCTGGTGGACAGCACGAGGAAGGCGAGGATGGTGAGGAACCACGCCGAATGGTAGACGTCGTACAAGCCTAGCCATTCAAACGCTTGAAACCAGAATTGCCCGAATTCGAAGGCATAATTGGGATAGGGTTCGTTCTGTTTCAGAACCGTCCCGATCACCGAGGCGATGGCCAGTATCGTCAGCAGGCCGATGGCGAAGCGCATCGAGCTGAGCAACTCATACCAGGCATGAGCCAGGCCGTTGCGGCTAGTTTTTTTCATAGTGGCGTAAAGTGCAAAAAGGAAAGCCCGTGGACGGGTCTTCCCTTTTGAGCCGGGGGTGCCGGACAAAGTTGCCGGCGCGTCTCGAAGTGCGGACGGCGCCGTCTGGCGCAAGCGGCGCGGAGTTCCCTACACGGCGCGGCCCTGCGGGCCGTCATGCCCGGCCGGCCGCGCAAGCGGCGCGGTCGGGCGGCATCGGTGCTCAGCGCAGGCCGGAAATGTATTCGGCCACGGCCTTCATTTCCGCGTCGCTCATGCGGTTGGCGATATCCTGCATCGGGCCGTTCTTGCGGTCGGCGCCGGCCTTGAAGTCTTGCAACTGCTTGACGATGTAGCCGGCGTGCTGGCTGCCCAGACGCGGGTACTGGTCGGGCAGGCCCTTCCCGGCGGGGCCGTGGCAGGACATACAGGCGGGGACTTGGGTGCCGGCGTTGCCGACGCGGTAGATCTTGGCGCCCAGCGGCATTTGCGTTTTGTCGGAGGCCTCGCGGTCCTTCGGCTTTTGCTCGCTGTAGTAGGCGGCGACATTGCGCATATCGTCTTCGGACAGCGTGGAGGCCATGCCCAGCATGGTCGGGTTCTTGCGCACGCCCGCCTTGAACGCCTTCAACTGGGTGTACAGATAGTGCGCGTTCTGACCCGCCAGCGTGGGGTTGGCCGCGGCTACGCTGTTGCCGTCAGTGCCGTGGCAAGCCGCGCAAACCGTTTCTACGATCTGTTTGGCCTTCACCGGGTCCGCCTTGGCGGCAACCGGCGCAGCCGCCAACGCGTTTCCGGCCAGGGTTGCAGCCGCCATCGCCAACAGCATCATACGTTTCATGGTCGCTCCTTTAGGGGCTATCCCTAAATATCTGTAAAAGTGGCAATTTCAAACCTGCTATTCTATACCAACTGATTTCACCCTTACTACTATGTCGACTTTTCAAAACGCCCGATTTTATACCACCGTCAACCACATGAAGGACTTGCCGCCCACCCGAGCGGAGGTCGCCTTCGTGGGCCGCTCCAATGCAGGCAAGTCCAGCGCTATCAACACATTGGCCAATCATGGCCGTCTGGCGCGGGTGTCCAAGACGCCGGGCCGCACTCAGCACATCAATTTTTTGAGCTGGGTAACGAATGTTTTCTAGTCGATTTGCCCGGTTATGGCTATGCCGAGGTGCCTGAAGCGGTGCGCGCGCACTGGGTGGAGCTGCTGGGACGCTATTTGCAGTCGCGCGAGAGCCTGATCGGCCTACTGTTGATTATGGACGCGCGCCATCCTTTGAAAGAGCTGGACCGCAAGATGCTGGAGTTCTTCCGCATTACCCGACGGCCGGTGCATATCCTGCTGTCCAAAGCCGATAAGCTGTCGCGTCAGGAGCAATCCAAGGTGCTGGCCTTGGTCAAGAGCGAGCTGAAGGACTATCCGGACGTCAGCGTGCAGATGTTTTCCAGCCTGAAGAAAAGCGGGGTAGAGGACGTGGAGCGGGTGGTGAACGGCTGGTTCGACCAGTACATGGGACAGCCGGCTGCGGATGAGTCCGAGCCGCCGGAACTTTAGGAACAGGCCCACACCTAAACAAGCAGGTGGCCAACACCTCCCGCTTGCCTCCCTGAGCGGGGCCTGGATTGATCAGGCTTGCCCCGGCAGCAGCTTGCCGGGGCTTTTTATTGGCGGCGGAAACGACAAAGGCGAAGGAGATGTCTCCTTCGCCTTTGTTTTTGACCGAGCGCTTGTAGAGCCTGTTTACGATCTCGCGAGCTAGAGCGAGACAAGGCGAAAACGGCTGAGAAAGCGGAATGTACATACGGTACATGAGCATTTCGAAGTCGGTTTCAACGCCGTATCGCCGACGCGCAGCAGATCGTTGGTTCTTACAAGCTGGTGACTACGGTCTCCACGTGCAGGTTCTCTGCGGCGTTGCGTACCGCGTCGCTGGAGCGGAAGGGCCCCAGACGCACTTTGTAGACGCCTTCCTGATTCACGATGCCAAGCTTGGACTCGTATTTGTCGTCCATCTCGCCCAGCATTTTCTGCACCATCGCCTCGGCGTTGGCCAGTTTGGAGAAGCTGCCCAGTTGCAGATACTTGGGCGTGTCTTCAACGCGTCGAGCGGTGTTGACGGGACGGGTGCTGGCGATGTTCTCGCCGCCGGCGTCCGGCCATACGCGTTCGATGGCGATCTTGGCGCTGCCTTGCTTGACGAAGCCCAGGCGATAGGCCGCCGCGTAGGACAGGTCCATCAGGCGGTTCTTGTGGAAGGGGCCGCGGTCATTGACGCGCACCACCACGGATTTGCCGTTGTTAAGATTGGTAACCCGGGCATAGCTCGGGATCGGCAGCGTAGGATGGGCGGCGGTCATGGCGAACATATCGTATTTCTCGCCGGAGGACGTTTTGCGGCCGTGGAACTGCTTGCCATACCAAGAGGCGCGGCCCGTGGCTTGGTAGGGTTTTTCGCGCGTGTCGGGGCGGAAGCTCATTCCCAGCGCTGTGTAGGGCAGGTTGGCTGATTTGATCAGCGGCTCTTCCTGGGGCACAGCGTCCGGCACCAGGTTCAGGTTGACCGGAATATGGTCGGCGGGACCATCGTTCTGGAAAAAGGCTCCATTCTTGGCAACGGTTTTCTTGTTGCCGGTCGACGAGGAGGCCGACTGGTTGGTGGCGCTGGCCGTCTTCACGGTGGAACAGGCCACGAGTACGAGACTGACGAACACAAGCCACAGCCATCGGAGTACTGATTGCATAGATCTCCCTTATGCTGTCGGAACCACTGCAAACCTTGGCGCGCCGTTTGAACGTCGGCGCTTCGCGCTTGCTAGCAAGCGCTCGGACCAGGCTTTTCAGAGTCCCTTGTTGGGCCGATCTGCGAACCGCTTCAGCTTCCCCCTGCGAAATCTAGCTGTCGCCAAGCCTCGAACACCGTCACCGCGACCGCGTTCGAAAGATTGAGACTTCTTGATTCTGGACGCATCGGCAAACGAATCCTCTGCTGCGGAGGCAAAGACTCCAGCACTTCAGGCGGCAGACCGCGGGATTCGGGACCGAACAAAAAAACGTCCCCAGGTTGATAGGATATCCGGTCATGGCGCTCGGAGCCCTTGGTGGTGGCGGCAAAAATACGCCGTCCGCGCAAAGTCTCTTGACAAGCCGCCCAATCCTCATGAACCACTACGCGGGCGTACTCGTGATAATCGAGTCCCGCTCGTCGCAGCTTGGCGTCCTCCAAAGGGAAGCCCATGGGTTTGACCAGATGCAGTTCACAGCCGGTGTTGGCACATAAACGAATCACATTGCCCGTGTTGGGCGGTATTTCCGGCTGAAAAAGAATTACAGTGAACATCGTTGGCAGCCTGGATTGTTCCAAAGAATCAAAATCTTGGTCAAGTTTTAGGAGAAAAGGCCCTGGCGAGCACCCAGCCATCGACCCGTTTTGCCCCCTGTTTTTTCAAAATTTCGGCCAGCGCCGACAGGGTGGCGCCGCTGGTGGCGACGTCATCGACAATGGCGATGGAAAGCCCGTCACAGCGGCAATTTACGCCGAAAGCATGGCGGAGGTTTTTCCGGCGTTCGGCGCGTCCGAGGGAGGCTTGGGGAAGAGTGTTGTATTTTCGCCAACAAACCTCGGCGCTCAAACGGCTTGCCATTGTAGCAGCGAATGCTTTTGCCAACTCATGACTTTGATTGAAACCGCGTTCGGCAAGCCGTTCTTTTGCCAGTGGAACAGGAATGACGAGGTGATATTTTGGGCTGAGCGATACGGCGAAATCGGCGAGCAAGCCACCCAAGGCCGCGCCCATCTGCAGCTGTTTTCCGTATTTGAAGGCGTGGATCAACGCGGCGAGAGGGTAATCGAACAAATACGGCGCGTACAGCGCGTCAAAGGCGGGAGGCCGGCGCTGGCACTGGCCGCATAAGCCGGAGACGGGCAGCGGTTCCGCACAGCGCGCGCATTGCGTGGACGGCAGGGCAGGCAACTGCCGGCGGCAGTCCTGGCAAAAGCCCAGCTCTGCCCGGCAGTCCCCGCAGAGCAGGCATGGCTGATTAAATATTGTGCACTTGTCAGTTATGAGCCTTGTCAGGTTTGACAGCATGGCGCCCTCCCCAGCAAGATGCGCTGATTCGCCCCACGCCCGGCCGGGCGTGGCACTCTGACGGTCCTGACGGCGAAAGCCGGAGTTATCCTTGCCAGATCAAGGTCTTCCATCGCCGGACAGTGACCACAGCCAGGATAGACCATGCATTCTTCCGCTATCGAATTCAAGCCTTCCGCCAACCCGCATCCGGAATCTGCCAGCTGGACTGTGGCGGAAATCGAAACGCTGCTGGCCTTGCCCTTCATGGAGCTGGTATTCCGCGCGGCCGAGATTCATCGCCAGTTTTTCGACCCCACCAAGGTGCAGCTGTCCACGCTGATTTCCATCAAGACCGGCGGCTGTCCGGAAGACTGCGGCTACTGCCCGCAATCGACGCATCACGACACGCCGGTGCCCAATCAGCCGATGCTGACGGTGGACGAAGTCTTGAGCGCCGCGCGCGCGGCCAAGGCCAATGGGGCCAGCCGCTTTTGCATGGGCGCGGCCTGGCGCGGCCCCAAGGACGCGGACTTGGAAAAAACGTTGGAAATGGTCAAGGAAGTCAAAGCCTTGGGGCTGGAAACCTGCGCCACCTTTGGTTTGCTGAAGGGCGGACAGGCGGAAAAACTGAAGGCGGCCGGCCTGGATTATTACAATCACAATCTGGATACCTCGCCGGACAAATATTCCGATATCATTGCCACGCGGGACTATGAAGATAGGCTGGACACTTTGGGAAAAGTACGCAGCGCGGGTCTATCGGTGTGCTGTGGTGGTATTGTTGGCATGAATGAAACCCGCAACGATCGCGCAGGTCTGATTGCACAGCTAGCGAATCTTGAGCCGCAACCGGAGTCGGTGCCTATCAACAAGCTGGTCAAGGTAGAGGGCACGCCGCTGGAAGGCGCCGAGCCGCTGGACTGGACCGAGTTTGTGCGCACCATCGCGGTGGCCCGCATCGTGATGCCCAAAACCTATGTGCGATTGTCCGCCGGACGCCGCGAAATGGATGAGTCCACGCAGGCTTTGTGCTTCCTTGCCGGTGCCAATTCCATCTTTTACGGCGACAAGCTCTTGACGACCGGCAACCCCGAGGTGGATGCCGACCGGCAGCTGCTGGAAAAGCTTGATCTGACGCCGCTTTGAGCGGATTGGGCGGCGGATTCGCGGGCGATGTAAAAAATGTATATATAAGGAATAGCTTGGGCGGCCGGCGAGGCTGGTTCCGGCCAAGCCCTTTTCACGGGATATTTCGAGCCGATATGCGCCTTCAAGACTTGCCTGCCGCCCTGCTGGACCTTTCCGCCACCCATTGCCGTCGCCAACGCGCGGTCATCGATAGCCCTCAAGGGGTCGAAGTGGTGGTGGACGGGCGTTCCTATGTCTCTTTCGCCAGCAACGATTACCTTGGATTAGCCGATCACCCGGCTCTGGTGCGCGCCGCGCAGCAGGGTCTTGAACGTTGGGGGGTGGGCGGCGGCTCCTCGCATTTGCTGGCTGGTCACTTCAGTGTGCAACAGCAGGCCGAGGAGGCGTTGGCGGAATTCGTCGGCCAGCCTGCGGCATTATTGTTTGGCTCCGGCTATGCGGCCAATCTGGCGATTGTCAGCAGTTTGCTGGACCGCGGCGACGCGGTGTTCGCCGACCGGCTGAACCATGCCTCGTTGAACGACGCCTGTAGACTGAGCCGCGCCGAGTTCAAGCGCTTTCATCACAACGACCTGACGCAACTGGAACGTTTGCTGGCGGAGTCCAGCGCGCGCTCCAAACTGATCGCGGTGGAGTCGGTGTACAGCATGGACGGCGACGAAGCCCCGCTGCCGGCGTTGCTGGCCTTGGCCGAACGCTATGACGCTTGGCTGTATGTGGATGACGCGCATGGCTTCGGCGTGCTGGGCGATGGTCGCGGCGCGCTGGCCGAGCACGGGCTGTCCAGCCCGCGTTTGATTTACATGGCGACCTTGGGCAAGGCCGCTGGGGTGGCCGGCGCCTTCATCTCCGGCGGAGCGGACTTGGTGGAGTGGCTGATCAATTCCGCGCGCAGTTATATTTACACGACCTCCCAGCCGCCGGCGTTGGCCTGTGCGATTCTGGCCAGCCTGCGCTTGATCTCCGAGGCGGATGAGCGGCGCGCGCGGCTGCGTGAATCGATAGAAACTGTCAAATCAGGACTATCTGAATTCAAATACTCCGTAGGGGCTTCCCGAACGCCGATTCAGCCACTTATCATAGGCAGCGAAGAACAGGCGTTGGCCATGGCCGCCCGTCTGCGCGACCAGGGCTTGTGGGTGCCGGCGATCCGCCCGCCCACGGTAGCGGCCGGGACGGCGCGCTTGCGTCTGTCTTTGTCGGCCATGCATCAGCCGGAACACTTGCAGCGCCTGCTGTCCTGTATTCAGCGCGCCGCGGCGTCCTGAGCCGGCGCGCCCATGGGGAGGGGCGCATCGGCATGGCCGGATTTTCCAGCTAACTCATACTACGATAATCACATGAAGAGCATGGCTGAATATCTGGCGACGCCAGAGCAGGCTGCCGCAATGGCGCTGTCTCTGCTGCAAGAGCAGGGAGGAGTGCGTGTTGCCGCGGTTTGGCGGCAGCTGGGGGCGGCCTGGCAGCTCTTGGCGGCCTTGGGCGCTGCCGACGCTCTGCCTAGCGCGGAAATGCTGGAGGGCGGCGGCAGGTTGGATGCAGGCTGTGAGGCGATGCCCTTGCGCGCCGGGGAGCAGGTGCTGGGATGGTTGGTGTGGCGCGGAGACGCCGGCTCGGCGCTGAATCCTTCCGCCGCCTTGCTCTGCGCGCATCTGCTGTGCGCGCGGCTGGGCGCGGAGCAGGTGGCCGCGCGCGAAGCCAACGAAGCCTTGTTCGATATTTCGCAGTTAGCCGAAGAGTGCGGCACCATCGATCAGGTTCTGCCCGGCTTGCACCGGCAGATGATGCGGCTGATGGACGCCAGCAACTTCTACATCGCCCTGTACGATGATGAAGCCCAAGTCATCCACTTCCCCTTCTACATCGACCAACGCGACCCCGCCCCACCCGCCAGCGACGCCATTTTTCCGCTGGCTGGCCACGCCCAGTCCTTGACCGCCTGGTTGATCCGCGGCGGCAAGCCGGTGGTGCTGAGCCGGGAGCGCCTGCTGGAAGTGTGCCAGCAGGAGGGGCTGAGCCGGCAGGGACTGCTGCCGGCCAGCTGGATGGGGGCGCCGCTGGTCAATGCCGGCGGCCATGTGATCGGCGCGGTGGTGCTGCAGTTGTACGAGGATCAAACGCCGCTGACATCGGCCGAGCAGCAGTTGTTTCTGTTCGCCGCCCGCCATGTCGGCTTTGTGCTGGAGCGGGTGCTGCATCGCAGCCAGTTGGAGCGCCAGGTTTGGCTGCGCACCAGCGAGCTCGAAGGCGCCAACGCGCGATTGCGCGCGGAGGTGGCCGAACGCAAGCGCGCCGAGCGTTTCCAGGGCGCCTTGTTCCGTATCGCGGAGTTGTCGAATACCAGCTTGTCGCTGGAGGCTTTTCTCGGCGGTCTGCACCGCCTGCTGGCCGAAATGGTGCCGGCGCGCAATTGTCTGGTGGCCTTGTACGATCAGGCCGAGGATTGCATCAGCTTCCCCTACTGCGCCGACGAATACGCGCCGCCGCTCAAGCCGCATCGGCCCGGCAAGGGCTTTGTCGAACAGGTGCTGCACAGCGGACGGCCTTTGCTGATTGATCCCTATTCGCAGCAGAACCGCCAGCCCGAGGCCGATGAGGAGCTGCCCCGGCCCAAGAGCTGGCTGGGCGTGCCCTTGTATTGCGGCACTGATCTCCTGGGCGTGCTGGCGGTGCAGAGCTATGAAGAGGACGTGGTCTACAACTTCCGCGATCAAGAGGTGCTGGAATTCGTCGCCAACCATATCGGGGCGGCGCTGACCCGGGTCAAGGCGCTGGAAAGCCTGCAAACCGCTTACGTGGAGCTGGAGCAAAGGGTACGGGAGCGGACCAGCGAGCTGGACGCGGTCAACGCCCAGTTGGAGTTCGACAGCCTGCACGATCCGCTGACCAAGCTGCCTAACCGCAGCTATTTTTCCAAGGCCTTGCGCCGGGCCTGGGAGACGTATTCGCATGGCGGAGGCGAGCGTTTTGCGGTGCTGTTCATCGATCTGGATCGCTTCAAGCTGGTCAACGACACCCTGGGTCATCTGGCCGGCGACCATCTTTTGTTCGAGGCCGGCGCGCGCATCCGTTCCTGCTTGCGCCATTACGATTTTCTGGCGCGGCTGGGCGGCGACGAGTTCGCGGTGTTGATGTTCGGCATGGACGGCGGCGGCGACTGCGAGCGCATCGCCCAGCGCATTGTCAGCGAGTTCGAGCGACCGGTGATCCTGGCGGGGCGGGAGGTGTTTTCCACCGCCAGCGTCGGAGTGGTGCTGGCGGACCACGAGCATTACCACAAGGCCGACGATCTGCTGCGCGATGCCGACCACGCGATGTATTGCACCAAGCAGCAGGGGCGGCAGGGTTATACCTTGTTTAACCATGAGCTGCGCATCAATCAGGCGGACCAGTTGGCGTTGGAGAGCGAACTGCGGCGCGCGCTGGAGGAAGAGGGGCAGCTGCTGCCGTATTTCCAGCCCTTCATGGAAGGCGACAGCGGCGAGCTGGTCGGCTTCGAAGCCTTGGCCCGCTGGCAGCATCCGCAGCGCGGCCTGATTTCGCCCGGCTTGTTCCTGCCCATCGCCGAGGAGAGCGGGCTGATTACCCGTCTGGACCGCTATATGCTGAACGCCGCCTGCGCTCAATTGAGCGCGTGGCGCGCTCAGAGGCGGGTGGGGCCGGAGGTGGCCCTGCACATCAATCTGTCGTCGGCCCATTTCCACGATCCGGAACTGGCGGTCTGGATAGGCGAGCGCATCCGGCACTACCGGCTGCCGCCGGCGACGCTGCATTTGGAAATCACCGAAAGCGCGCTGATCGATCAGCCGGAAATCGCCGCCACCGTGATGCACGCGTTGCATGAACTGGGGGTTCGGCTGGCCTTGGACGACTTCGGTACCGGTTATTCGGCGCTGTCCTATCTGCACCGCTATCGTTTCGATGTGCTGAAAATAGACCAGTCCTTTGTCTTCGATCTGGATCGCACTCAGGAATCGGCGGCCATCGTGCGGGCTATTCTGGCGTTGGCCAAGGCCCTGGATCTGGAGGTGGTGGCCGAAGGCGTGGAAACGGCCGCTCAACTGGCCATGCTCAAAAAGATGGGCTGCGGCAAACTGCAAGGCTTTTACTTCGCCGCGCCGGCGCCGGCGCAGGGCGTGGACTGGGAGCGGCTGGCCCGCTTCCGCAAGGAGTTCCAAGGTGAGTGCTAGCGGATGGCGGCGCTGGCCGCAGGCATTCAACCGCTGGCGCTACAATCTGTATGCGCCGGTCTACGATAGGGTGGCGCAGGCTTTCGCCGCGCGCCGTCGCCGTTCCATCGCCCTGCTCAATCCGCAGCCTGAGGAGCGCATCTTGCTGGTGGCCGCCGGCACGGGTTTGGACCTGGACTTTATGGTGCGCTGCCGCCATGTGGCCGCCATCGACATCTCGGACGGCATGCTGGCGCGGCTGAGCGCTCACGCCGAGGCCTTGGGCATGGCGGTGGACGCCAGGGTGATGGACGCGCAGGCGATGGATTTCCCCGACGCCAGCTTCGACGCGGTGGTGCTGCATCTGGCGTTGGCGGTGGTGCCGGACCCGCAAGCCTGCATCCGCGAAGTGGAGCGCGTGCTCAAGCCCGGCGGCCGGGCGGCGGTGTTCGATAAATTCCTGCCCGACGGCCAGCGGCCGTCTTTGTTGCGCAGCGCCGGCAACCAGCTGTCGCGTCTAATCGCCACCGACATCAACCGTCGGCTTGAAGATATCCTGGCGGCCTGTCGTTTGAGCAAGGTTCATGACGAAGATGCCGGACTAGGTGGTTTCTTTCGCATCGCGATCTTGCGAAAATGATGGTTTCACCCCATCTGGTCGTCCATGAGTCTGTTTGTTGAAACGCTGGGTCAAGGCCCGGACGTCGTCCTGCTGCACGGTTGGGGCTTGCATGGCGGTGTGTTCAGCCGCGTGGCGGCGCAATTGGCTGCCCGTCATTGCGTGCATCTGGTTGACCTGCCTGGTCACGGCGCATCCGCCCCGTTGGCCTCCTTCGACGCCGACGCGGTGGCCGATCTATTGGACCAGGCTTTTCCATTGCCGCTGCAATTGGTGGGCTGGTCGCTGGGCGGGCTGATCGCCCAGCATTGGGCGGCCCGTCATCCCGACAAGATCAAGAGCCTGGCCTTGGTGGCGACCAGCCCGCGCTTCGTGCGCGAGGAGGGCTGGCCGCACGCGCAGGAGCGCAAATCCATTGAAGCCGTGGCCGCCAGTCTGGACGGCGCCTTCGAGCAGACGCTTGAGCGTTTCCTGGCCTTGCAGATGATGGGCGCGCCGTCCGCCCGCGACACGCTGAAGGCCTTGCGCGCGGACCTGTTCGCCCATGGCCGGCCGCAAGGCCTGCTACCTGCGCTGGAACTGTTGCTTATGGCCGACGCGCGCGCGCTGGCCGGTCGCATTCAATGCCCGGTGGGCCTGTTCTACGGCGCCCGCGACGCCATCACGCCGATAGGCGCCGGCCGTTGGCTGGCCGACGCGCTGGGCGATGCCCGGCTTTATGAATTTCCGCAAGCGTCGCATGCGCCGTTTCTGTCGCACGAAGCCGAATTCGTCGCCGCGCTTGCCCAGCATTTGGAAACCCATGCATGACTGAAGCGTTTTACACCGACAAGGCGCGCGTGCGCGCCTCGTTTGAGAAGGCCGCCGCCAGCTACGACTCCGCCGCGGTCTTGCAGCGCGAAGTCTCCGACCGGATGTCCGAGCGGCTGGACTACATCAAGTTTCAGCCGCAAGTGGTGCTGGACGCCGGCGCCGGCACCGGCTACGGCTCGGCCCAATTACGCGCCCGTTATCCAGATGCGCGCGTGGTGGAGCTGGACCTGGCCCAGGCGATGCTGCAAGCCTCCCGCGCCAAGCAGCAGAGCGGCGACGGCCTGTTGAAGAAACTGTTTCGCCCCAGCTTGCCGTGGCAGGTGGTGGCCGACGTCGAGCGCTTGCCGCTGGCGGACGCCAGCGTGGATATGATCTGGTCCAGCCTCACCATCCAGTGGGTCAATGTGCCGGATAGCGTGTTCGCCGAATTCCGCCGTGTGTTGAAGCCCGAAGGCATGCTGATGTTTTCCACCCTGGGCCCGGACACCCTGCATGAATTGCGGGGCGCCTTTGCCGGAGTGGACCGCGCCACCCACGTCAACCAATTCATCGACATGCACGATCTGGGCGACGCGTTGATGCGCGCCGGTTTCGCCGAGCCGGTGATGGACATGGAAAAAATCGTGTTGACCTATGGCCGCGCCCGCGACGTGATGGCGGACCTGAAAGCCATCGGCGCGCACAACGCCACCAGCGGCCGCGGCCGCGGCCTGATGGGCAAGCACGCCTGGCAGCGGGTGGAGGCGGCGTATGAGGATCTGCGCCGCGACGGCAAGCTGCCGGCCACCTACGAGGTGGTGTACGGCCATGCCTGGAAGGGCGGCGACAAGAAACTGGCCAAGTTCAGCGACGATGGCCGTCAGGTGATCGAGTTCGTCAAGAAACGGCCGGAATAAGGCGATGCCGACCATCCGCCCGGCGACGCAGACAGATGCCGCTTGCCTAGCCGCCTTGTCGATTCAAGTGTGGCTGAGCACCTACGTGACCGACGGCGTCCGCCGGGACATGGCCAACTATGTGTTGAGCGAATTCACGCCGGCGAATTTCGAGGCCTTGATTGTCGATTCCGCGCATCATCTGCTGGTGATGGAGCAGGATGATTTCCTGATTGGCTACGTACAGTTGAAGCGGGACAGCCCATGCCAGGGCTGTGACTTCGCCACCGCGGAAGTCGAGCGGCTCTATCTGGTGGAGAGCCGTACAGGGGAAGGACTGGGCCGGCGCTTGCTTGAAGCGGGGCGGCGTTGGGCGTTCGCCCTTCCAGAGCCCGCCCGCCTGTGGCTGACGGTGTGGCACGGCAATGAGCGCGCGATCGCGTTCTACCGCCGGTTGGAAATGGATGTCTACGGCGAATGCTATTTCGAATTGGAGGGCGCGCGGCATCTGAACTATGTGATGCTGGATTCCGCGTCCGTTGGGGCGGCGTTGATTGCCGCCGATGTCTGAAAGCCTGATGGAATCATGATTAGCAAACATACACTCCGGCCCTGGTTGCTGGCGAGCATGGCCGCGCTGCTGGCTGCCTGCTCCACCTTGTCTTCCCCCCCCGCGGCGGTGACGCCCAAGCCGGTGCTGAAGCCCAAGATCGGTTTGGCGCTCGGCGGCGGCGCGGCCAAGGGCTTCGCCCATGTCGGCGTGATCAAGGTATTGGAAGCCGCCGGCCTCACGCCGGACCTGGTGACCGGCACCAGCGCCGGCAGCGTGGTCGGCAGCCTGTACGCATCCGGTCTTAGCGGCATGCAGTTGCAGAGCCGGGCGATTCAATTGGATGAATCCAATCTCACCGACTGGACCTTGTCCAGCAAGGGCGTGATCAAAGGCGAGAAGCTACAGAACTGGATTAACGCCCAGGTGGCCAACAAGACCATGGAACAACTGCCACGGCCGTTTGGCGCGGTGGCCACCGAACTGGACAGCGGCCGCAAAGTGGTGTTTCGCCTGGGCAACACCGGCCAGGCCGTGCGCGCCTCGGCCAGCATTCCTAATGTGTTTCTGCCGGTGAAGATAGGCAACAAGAGCTATGTGGACGGCGGCCTGGTCAGCCCGGTGCCGGTCAGCGCCGCGCGCGAGATGGGCGCGGACTTCGTCATCGCCGTCGATATCTCGGCGCGGCCGCGCAAGGGCGCCGCCACCGGCTTTCTGTCCATGCTGGACCAAAGCCTGAACATCATGAACGGGCCGGCGCTGGCGCAAGAATTGAAGCAGGCCGACGTGGTGATACGCCCGCAAGTGCAGGATATCGGATCCGCTCAATTCGACGCGCGTCATCAGGCTATTCTGGAGGGCGAGCGCGCGGCACAAGCGGCGCTGCCGCAGATCCGGCAGTTGCTGCAGCAAAAAGCCATTGCCATGAATAAGTAATGGCATAATGCTGCCGGGCTGGTCCTGCATCGCAGCATGGCCGGCCGCCTTCCATCAGCAACCGCAGGCACGGCCTGCCTGGAGACCTGAATGATCAAGCTTTACGGCGCTGCGCTGTCCCCTTATTACAACAAGGTCAAAATCGCCTTGCTGGAAAAGGGCGTCAACTTCCAAGAAATCCTCACCGCCCCTTCGCAGCAGGAAGAACTGCTGGCGAAGAGCCCGATGGGCAAGATTCCTTTTGTCGAAGTGGGCGGCCACGCCATGGCGGAGTCATCGGTGATCCTGGAATGGCTGGAGGATGCCTATCCCACCGCCTCCTTGCTGCCGCCTACGCCGAACGGCCGCGCTCATGCGCGCCAATTGAGCGCGATGCTGGATTTATACGTGTTGTCTCCGGCGCTGCCGCTGTACCGCCATTGGCTGTTTGGCAGCCCGCTGGAAGCCGGCGCCATTGACGCCGCTCGCCAGCAGATCACTCGAGGCGTGGCGGCCTGCGCGCAGTTGCTGGATTACGGGCCTTGGGCCTGTGGCGAAGATTTCAGCAGCGCCGACATCAGCGCCGCCTGCATCCTGCCGGCGCTGGAGCAGATGAGCAAAGCCTTGCTGGGCGAAGACGTCACCGCCGGTTTTCCCGACCGCGAGGCCTATCTGCAGCGCCTGTCCGGGCGCAGGAGCGTGAACCGGACCTGGAGCGAGAGGGAGGCGGCCTTGACCGCGTTCCGCGCGCGTCAGCAGCAGTAGGGTAGACCGCAGGACAGGGCTGATCCGCTTGCCGGCATTCGGCGTTTGAGTAATTATAGAGCTCAAACTCCAATCAAGTGTTTGCGTTAGCGCGTGGACACAGTTCCCAAGCGGGAGGCGGTGATGAAGTTCGACATTCAACTGCTGCTGCTGGCTTTGGCGCCGGTATTCCTGGCCTGCGTTGCCGGCGAGCTGTGGTATTTGCGCCGCCAGGGCCGGCTCAGCCTTTACGACTGGCGCGACTCGGTGTGCTGCGCCTGTTTGGGTTTGTTGCATCAGGGCGCGGACAAGCTGGCCTGGGTGCTGGTGCTGCCCTTGTACGCATGGATTTATCAGCAGCACCGCTTGTTTCAGTTTTCCGATTCCTGGCTCAGCTTCCTGCTGCTGTTCATCGGTCAGGATTTTCTCTACTACTGGTTCCACCGCGTCAGTCATCGCGTGCGCTGGCTGTGGGCGGCGCACAGCGTTCATCACAGCTCCACCCGCATGAATTTCACCACTGCCTTCCGTCAAAGTCTGATGTATCCATTGGCCGGCATGTGGGCGTTCTGGCTGCCGCTGGCCTGGCTGGGTTTCCCGCCGGAGCAGGTGGTGGGCGTGGTGTTGCTGAACCTGGCGTTCCAGTTCTTTGTGCATACCCAGGCCTGCCCCAAGCTGGGCTGGCTGGAGTACGTGCTCAACACTCCGTCCATCCATCGCGGCCATCATGCCAAGAATCCGCGCTACATCGACCATAACTACGCAGGCGTGTTGGTAGTTTGGGACCGCCTGTTCGGCACCTATGTGGAAGAGTGCGAGCAAGATCCCTGCGACTACGGCACGGTCAAGCCGGTGAACAGCTTCAATCCGCTGTGGGTCAGCGTGGTGGAATGGCGCGACATGCTGCGCGAAGCCTGGCGCGCGCCCAACTGGAAAGACCGTTGGACGGTCTTGTTCGGCCCGCCAGAAGAGGCGGAGGCGGTTGCTGCGCGTTGGCGCTGAGAACCTGTTTGTAATCGGCCTCCGCGTCGGTGGTGACATGGCGCGATGCGTATCGGCTTCGAAATGCTCGTATACCGTATTGAGTAAAGCGGGCTGCGCTGCGGCAGCGCCTTGCTTCGCTTTAGCTCGCGAGACTTTGAACAGGCCCTGAGGGTATGAAAAAAAGCGGACCGGGAGGTCCGCTTTTGCGTGGCAAGGCTTGGGGGTAAGCGCGGCCAAAAAATTCAGCTTTTACGGCTGAAGCAAGTCGCGCGGCAAGTCGGTGCAATGCAACATCAGGATTTTAGCCGCTCTAAACCAGCACCTTGCCGTTCTTGGCCGGCAAGGTTTTACCCTTGGGCTTGCGATCCATGCGTACGGTGCCGGTCTTGCCGTCCAGCGAGTATTTGACGTCGTAGCCGACGACCTTCTCGCTGCTTTCGTTCACTTCATTGCAAATAGTCTGGGTGCTGTTGACCTGATCGCGTTGCTGCATGCCTTCCTGCACCTTGTTGCCAGCCAGGCCGCCGGCCAATGCGCCGATCACGGTGGCGGCTTTCTTGCCGTTGCCGCCGCCCACTTGATTGCCCAGCACGCCCCCGAGCACGCCGCCTATCACGGAGCCGGCGATGCGGTTTTGATCCTGAACCGGCGCCTGATGGGTCACTTGCTCCTGATGGCATACCTGCTTCGGCGCATTGACGGTTTCCTTGATCGGCGTCACCGCCAGAATGCGGGCATGCGTGGCGTGAACCGGCGCCGCCGGCTTGGCCGGCGCGCTTGGTTCGGCGGGCTTCGCAACGGCTTGAGCCGTTTGAGCGGCGGCCGGCGCGGCCGCCGCGACGGTAACCGGAGCGGAGGCCACCGTGGGCGGCAGAACCGCGGCGGCGGATGCTGCGGCCGGCGCGCTGGCGGTTTGCTGAGGCGCGGCCGCGGTTTGCGGGTTGGATTTCACGGCCTGATAGCCGGCCACGCCCAGGCCGCCAAGGGCAATGCCGCCGCCCAGCACGCTGGCGATCAACAAGGATTGTTTCATGGTTCGTCTCCAAAAAGCAGGCCGTCTATGCGGCCGTAATCATGATGAGTGAGATGAAATTCAGACACTTTATGGTGGCAGACAGTTGCAAATTAAATGTTTTCCATTTGTTACTAAAAGTGGCGAGTCGTTAGCGTTTACGGGAGCGAGGGCGGGGAGCGACTATCGATAGCGGTTTGATTTAAATCAAGATATCGGCAAGCAAACGCTTGCTTATGTGTCATTGTACTGATACGGGCGGAGGAGAGGGCGCGTGGCAGAAATTTGCAGTAGTCTGCAGCTTGTTGAGCAATTTGAGCAAAGTATTTGTTTAAATAATCGAATTTAATTTCATTGTATTCAATATATGACGTGATCGAGGCATAAAACTCCAATGTCGTCGTTTGACTCAGTCTGCGCTTAGGTGCTTAATGTTCAGCTTGTCGATGTTTGCAACAGGAACGACGCGGCTTGCCTGAATTGTCATGCTGTTGGTATTAATGTTGCTGGAAAATGATGATTTGAGGGGGCAGCCTTGACTGATATCTCCACTGAAGCCGGTTTGAAACGCGGCTTGAAAAACCGCCACATACAATTGATCGCGCTGGGCGGCGCGGTAGGCACTGGCCTGTTCCTCGGTTCGGCCAGCGTGCTGAAAGCCGCCGGCCCGTCAATGATTCTGGGCTACGCCATCGCCGGCCTGATCGCCTTCATGATCATGCGCCAACTGGGCGAAATGGTGGCACAGGAGCCAGTGGCCGGCTCTTTCAGCCACTTCGCCTATCGTTACTGGGGCGATTTCGCCGGCTTCCTGTCCGGCTGGAACTACTGGGTGTTGTACATCTTGGTCAGCATGGCCGAGCTTACCGCCGTAGGCGCCTATGTCCAGTACTGGTGGCCCCATGTGCCCACCTGGGTGTCAGCGCTGGTGTTCTTCGTCTGTATCAACGGCATCAATCTGGCCAACGTCAAGGTTTACGGCGAAGCGGAGTTTTGGTTCGCCTTGATCAAAGTGGTGGCGGTGATCGCGATGATTCTGTTTGGCGGCTATCTGCTGCTGACGGGCACCGGCGGTCCGCAGGCCTCGGTGAGCAATTTGTGGAGCGACGGCGGCTTCTTCCCGCACGGCTTTGGCGGTTTGTTCATGATGATGGCGGTGATCATGTTCTCCTTCGGCGGTCTGGAGCTGATTGGCTTGACCGCGGCTGAGGCGGACAATCCACGCACCACCATCCCCAAGGCGGTGAATCAGGTGATTTACCGTATCCTGATCTTCTACATCGGTTCGCTGGTGGTGCTGCTGTCCTTGTATCCGTGGAGCAAGGTGGCGTCCGGCGGCAGCCCTTTCGTGATGATTTTCCAGCAGATTGGCTCCGGCCTCACCGCCAACCTGCTTAACTTTGTGGTGTTGACCGCGGCGCTGTCGGTGTACAACAGCAGCGTCTACGCCAATAGCCGCATGCTGTACGGGCTGGCCAAGCAAGGCAACGCGCCCAAGGCCTTGATGCAGGTGGACAAGCGCGGCGTGCCGGTAATGGCGATCCTGGTGTCGGCGGCGGCGACTTTCGCCTGCGTGATCCTCAACTATGTGTTGCCGGGCGAGGCGCTGGGCATCTTGATGTCGCTGGTGGTGGCCGCCTTGGTGACCAACTGGGCGATGATCAGTCTGACGCACTTGAAGTTCCGTCGCGCCAAGATTGAGGCCGGCGAACAGCTGGTGTTCAAATCCTTCTGGTTCCCGCTGACCAACTGGGTCTGCCTGGCCTTCATGGCGATGATTTTGCTGATCCTGTTGCTGACGCCGGGTGCCGCGGTATCGGTCTATGTGTTGCCGATATGGTTGGGGCTGTTGTGGGTGGGTTATCGCGCCAAGGGCACACCGGCGGCGGAGCCCGCGCGTCAAACGCCTTGAGGATGACTTCATCGGTCGCCGCTCTGGCGAGACCGTAATCGGCAGGGCCGCCTCCGCAGGCGGCCCTGCTCTTTTACGCCGGCTTCTCCGATATTAAAATGTTTTTAGACAAATTGTCCGATAGTTTGAAGCTGTAGCATTGGTCGGCAATTCTTTGCTAAATGCAGTGAAATGCTTTTTGACCTTATGTCTTGTTTTGTTTAATCTGGCCGTGGTTTGTTTGAAGTTGATGTATGTAATAGGGATGTCTTGCTGGTTTTATTGGACTTATTGTCCAATTTTGAGTGGTAAGGGCCTTGCTGCATTGATGAAGCAATACCGTTCCATTCACTCAATCAGCAGGAGGCGCCAAGGTGAGCGTTACCCCCACTTCCACCGGTTTGAAGCGCGAGCTGAAAAACCGCCATATTCAGTTGATCGCGCTGGGCGGCGCGATCGGCACTGGTCTGTTCCTGGGCTCGGCCAGCGTGTTGAAAGCGGCCGGACCGGCTATGATTCTCGGCTACGCCGTCGCCGGCTTCATCATTTTCCTGATCATGCGCCAATTGGGCGAGATGTTGGCCGAGGAGCCGGTGGCCGGCTCGCTCAGCCATTTCGCCGATCGCTACTGGGGCAAGTTTCCCGCCTTCCTGTCCGGCTGGAATTACTGGGCGCTGTATGTGCTGGCCGGCATGGCCGAACTGACGGCCGCCGGCGAATACGTGCGCTACTGGTGGCCGGATGTGCCCACTTGGGTCACCGCGCTGGTCTTCTTCACGGTGATCACCGGCGTCAATCTGAGCAGCGTCAAATATTACGGCGAGACGGAGTTCTGGTTCGCGCTGATCAAGGTGGGCGCGGTCATCGCGATGATCGTGTTCGGCGGCTATCTGCTCTTGTCCGGAAACGGCGGTCCGCAGGCCTCGGTGAGCAATCTGTGGCGCGATGGCGGCTTCTTCCCGCACGGCGTCGGAGGCCTGTTCATGACGATGGCGGTGATCATGTTCTCCTTTGGCGGCCTGGAACTGATAGGCATGGCGGCGGCGGAGACCCAGGATCCGCAGAAAACCATCCCCAAGGCGGTGAATCAGGTGATCTACCGCGTGCTGATTTTTTACATCGGCTCGCTGTTGGTGCTGCTGTCTTTGTATCCGTGGAGCAAGGTGGCTGCCGGCGGCAGCCCCTTTGTGATGATTTTTGAGCAGATCGGGGCCGGTTTCGCCGCGCACGGGCTTAATTTCGTGGTGCTGACCGCAGCCTTGTCGGTGTACAACGGCGGCGTCTACGCCACCAGCCGCATGTTGTTCAGCCTGGCTCAGCAGGGCAACGCGCCCACGCGCATGGCCAAGCTGGACAAGCGGGGGGTGCCGGTCAACGCCACCTTGTTCTCGGCTCTGGCGACTTTCGCCGGCGTGGTGCTTAACTACCTGTTGCCCAACGGCGCGCTGGCGCTGCTGATGTCGCTGGTGGTAACCGCGCTGGTGATCAACTGGGCGATGATCAGCCTCACGCATTTGAAGTTTCGCCGCGCCCAGGGCGGTCGCAAGCTGGTGTTCGCTTCCCTGTGGCATCCGTTCGCCAACTGGCTGTGCCTGGCCTTCATGCTGATGATTCTGGGCGTGATGTTGTTCACGCCGGGCATCGCGGTGTCGGTGTATGTGCTGCCGGCCTGGTTGCTGGCGTTGTGGCTGGGTTTTCGGCTGAAGAAGGCGGGGATGGCGGAGGCCGGCTTGGCTGTCGACAAGGCGTGAGCGCGCATGCCGGGCTTGACGTACTGGGGCGTAAACCGGCATGCTGGCGAACTTATGAAGCAGAAGATCCCATTCCAGACCAAATCGTGGTGGTGGCGCAGCTAATCGGCGCGCCAGGGATTTTAGCATCTATTTTCCGGGCCGCCGTCATGGGCGGCCTTGTTGTATCCAGCGTTACCCCGTGCGGCGGCAAATTGTTCTGACTCAGGAGTTGTCATGTCTCGCACGCAATGGGGTTCCCGCCTCGGTTTCATCCTGGCTTCGGCCGGCGCCACGGTCGGCCTGGGCTCCATCTGGAAGTTTCCCTACGTCACCGCGATGAACGGCGGCGGCGCCTTTCTACTGATCTATCTATTGCTCACCTTCACCTTGGGCATCGCCTTGCTGTTGGCCGAGATCGCCATCGGCCGCGCGGCCGCTTGCGGCGCGGTGAGCGCTTTCGCCCGGCTGGGCTCGCGCCGCTGGAAGCTGGTGGGCTATGCCGGCGTGTTGTGCGGCTTCCTGGTGTTTTCCTTCTACAGCGTGGTGGGCGGCTGGACTCTGGGTTATCTGCTGCGCGCCCTCGACGGCCGGGTGATGAGCAACGACCCGGCGGCGCTGGCGCGGCTGTTCGGCGATTACGTGTCCAATCCCTTCGAATCGCTGCTGACTCACGCCTTGTTCACCGGGCTGACCTTGCTAGTGGTGATGTGCGGGGTGCAGAAGGGGATTGAGCGGGCGGGCAAGGTGTTGATGCCGCTATTGTTCCTGCTGATGCTGGGCTTGATTGCGCGCTCGCTGACTTTGCCGGGCGCGGAGGCCGGCGTGGCGGCCCTGCTGACGCCGGATTTCGCCAAAGTGACGCCGGGCATGTTGGTGGAGGCCTTGGGTTTGGCCTTCTTCTCCTTGTCGGTGGGCGCCGGCTGCATGATCGCCTACGGTTCCTACCTGGGCAGGGACGCGAAATTGGCGGGCGCGGCATTGTGGGTCACCGGCCTGACCACGCTGACCTCGGTCCTGGCCGGCCTGATGATCTTCCCGGCGATCTACGCTTTCGGTCTGGATCCGCAGGCCGGTCCGGGCCTGACCTATATGACCATGCCGGTGGTGTTCAACCACCTGCCTTTCGGCCAAGGCTTGGCGGCGGCGTTCTTTCTGCTGTTGCTGATGGCGGCGCTGACTTCTTCGGTGTCTCTGCTGGAGTTGGTGGCGGTGTTTCCCATCGATGAGTGGGGCGTTGGTCGACGCAAGGCGACGCTGCTCATTTGTCTGCTGGTGTTTTGCGCCGGGGTGCCGGCGGCGTTGTCCTTTGGGCCGCTGGCGGGTTGGAAGCTGTTCGGCCGCAATGTGTTCGAGCTGATGGACTACACCGCGTCCAACATCCTGCTGCCGCTGGGCGGCATCGGCACCGCCTGCTTCGCCGGCTGGGTGATCTGGCCGACCATGCGAGCCGAGTTGAAATTGCCCAGCGCCTTGGCCTCCGGCGTGCGCTTTATTTATTGCTGGGCGGCTCCGGTCCTGATCGGCTTGGTGCTGGTCTACAATATCTGAGCCGAGGTTCCGCGCGCGGCCCGCTGCCCATTGCCGGCCGCGCGCCGCGAAGCGGCGCATGCAGGCTCCGAGCAGGTTCTTAGAGCCAGCGCAGCAAGCCATAGACGATGAAGCTGACCACAATGGCGAGCAGAGTCTTGCCGTTTTTCCACGCCACCGCGACGGCAACCAAGGTGCCGATCAGGTAGGCGTTGCCCAGCGACAGGTCGATGCGTCCGGCGGGAGCCAGGGCCATCGGCACCACCAGCGCCGACAGTACCGCCGCCGGGACATAGTGCAGCGCGCGGTTCAGCCAGTCCGGGAAAGCCAGCCGCTGACCGAACACCAGGAAGCTGGCGCGGATCAGCAAGGTGGCCGCCAGCATGCCGAGTATCATCCACCAATGATTCATGCCGCCTCCTTGCGCTTGCCTTCCAGCAAGAATCCGGCGCCGACGCCCAGCAGCGCCGCCAGCATCAGATCCAGTTTGTAGGGGAGACCGCGCGCCAACAGCGCGGTCAGGCCGGCTACCGTCGCGGCCGCCAGCGTGGGCCGTTTTTTCAATTGCGGCGCGACGATGGCGGCGAAGGTGGCCACCATGGCGAAGTCCAGCCCCAGTTGCGCCAGCCCCGGCACTGAACGTCCCAGCAGCACGCCGGCCAGCGTCCATGCCTGCCAGTTGCCGTACATCGCCAGCGAAGAGCCCAGCCAATACCACTGGCCGCCGGCCACGCCCTGGGTGCGGAAGCGGTGCTCGACCACGGCGAAGGTTTCGTCTGTGAGCCAGAACGCCAGCGGCCAGCGCCAGGCCAGCGGCCATTGCCGCGCGTAAGGCAGCAGGGTGGCGCTGTACAGCGCGTGGCGAAGATTGACCACGAAAGTGGTCAGCCACAGTACCGGTAGCGCGGCGCCGGCTGCCACCAGGCTGACGGCGATGAATTGCGAGGAGCCGGCGAAAACCAGCAGGGACATGGCTTGGGTCGTCAGCGGGCTGAGGCCGGCGGCGATGGCCAGGGTGCCGAAGATCACGCCGAAGGGCGCGGCGCCTATCAGCATGGGGAGGCTGTCGCGCGCGCCTTGCAGTGCCCAGGCGACGGGGGTGGAGCTCGTCATCGGAACGGGTCCTTGCGGAAACGAAGTCCATTCATCATGCCGCCGAAACCAGTCGTCGTCTTGAACGATTTTGCAGGATGGGTTTGCGCTGTGGCCTGGCGCTTGCGCACTAGCGCGAGATGGGGCGCTGCGGTGGAGAAAAGCGTGAACAGACGTTCAGCGGCGCAGACCCAGCGCGCGTTGATAAGCCGCCGGCGCCAGCCCCACGGTGTGGCGGAAGGAGCGGGTGAGATGAGCCTGGTCGGCGAAGCCCAGGCTGAGCGCCACCGCGCCGGGCGTCTGGCCCTGAGCCAATAGCTGGCGCGCGCGGTTGACGCGCAACTGATTGCGCCAGGCCACCGGCGGCAGGCCGAAGTGCTGGCGGAACTGGCGGCATAGTTGCCAAGGCGAGAGCTGGGCCGCTTCCGCCAGCGTTTGCAGAGACAGGTTCTCGTTGATGGCGTCGGCCAGCATTTGCCGCGCCAGCTCCACCGCGCGCGGAGCGGCGGCGTGCATCTGGCCGCGCACCTGCATATGGCGTTGCAGCACCGCGCCGAATACTCGCTGTAAGGCGGATTCGCGCAACAGCCGGTCTTGGCTGCCGCGCAGTAGCCGGTGCAACTGGTCCAGGCCGACGGCCAGCGTAGCGTCCAGCACCACGGTGTCGCGAAAATAAGGCCGGGCGTGGGCGTCGCCGCTGATGTCGGCGGCCAGCCGCTGGAGGAAGTCCGCTGATGGATAGAAGCCGCGGTAGGCCCAGCCGCGCGCATCGGCGGTTTCACCGGTATGCACTTCGCCGGGATTGATCAGCACCAGCGCGCCGACGCCGGCGCGGTGGGTGCCGCCGCGGTGGCGGTAAGACTGTGCGCCCAGGGTTAATGCGTTGACTACGTATTCTTCATGGAAATGGGGCGGAAACACGCGCTGGGCGTAGCTGGCGTCCAGGCATTCCAACTGGCCGATGTCGTCGGCGCGGAAGAAGTCGGAACGGTCGGACGCCTGATAAGACATGGCAGGGCGTCGCGGCCGGCCTCAGGAACCGGCCATGAAGGTGCGGATGCCGGAACCGACGAATTGCACGCCAATGCAGATCAGCAAGAAACCCATCAGCCGCGTCATCACCTCGCGGCCGCCCCGGCCTAGGCGCTGGGCGATCAACTGCGAGGATTGCAGCGTCAACCACATGCCGAAGCAAGTACCGCCGATGGCGGCGAAGGTCATCGCGAAGGCCAGCGCCTTGGCTGGCAGAGTCGTCAGTTCGGCAATCTCCGTGGAAATGCCGATGACCACGGCAATGGTGCCGGGCCCGCTGATGCCGGGCATGGCCAGCGGGAAGAAAGCGTAGTCCTCGCGCTCGCCGGTCTTGGGCGCGTTGCCCGGATCTTGCGACAGGAACAGCATGCGGTAGCCGAGCACGGCGACGACGAAGCCGCCGGAAATGCGCAGCGCGCCGTAGGAAATACCGAAAGCGGACATGATCACGTTGCCGGCCAGCAGGCTGACCACCATGATGGCCGCCGCGAACACGCAGGCGCGGCGCGCCTGGTTGTCGCGCGCAGAATCCGTCATTTCGCGGGTCAGGGTGATGAACAGCGGAATTTTGGACAGCGGGTTAGTGATGGTGATCAGGCTGAGTAGCCCGCCGAACAGGAATTGGAGCGACAACGTCTTGAGCATGGCACTACGCTGATGAAGCGAACATTACAATGGATGGACGCAGTCTGCCTGAGGCCGCGGGCCGGTGACAAGGGAAATTCTGCTAGGGGCCCCGCGGCGCGCGCGCGGCATGACATTGGCTGTGGCATTATGCCGCACGGCTGCTGTGGGCGGCTGTGCTAGAGTGCGGAAAACCCAAGGAGTTGATTATGCGAAAGACATTGAGCGCCCTGCTGGGCCTGTGCCTGCTGAGCGCCGGAGCGATGGCGCACGAATTCAAGCTGGGCGATATCAAGATCGGCCATCCGTGGAGCCGGGCAATGCCGGAAAGCAGCCCCACCGGCGGCGTTTATCTGTCGTTGAACAATCAGGGCAAGACCGCCGACAAGCTGCTGTCGGCCAGCACGCCGCGCGCGGCCAAGGCCGAATTGCACACCCATCTCAACGACAAGGGCGTGATGCGCATGCGCGAAGTGGCCGGCGGCGTGGCCGTGGCCGCGGGCCAGGAAGTCAAATTCGCGCCCGGCAGCTATCACGTGATGTTGATGGGGCTGAAGCAGCCGCTGCGCGTGGGCGATCGTTTCCCGCTGACCTTGCGTTTCGAGAAGGCTGGCAGCGTAACCGTTGAAGTGGTGGTGGAAGACGGCGTCGCGGCGGCCGCCCCGGCCGAACACGCGCATTGATTCGCTAGGCGCGATCGTTTGCTACCGGTAACGTTGCGCCGAAGTTACATCGTGCAGCGCAGCAATCGGCGCGGGCTGGAGTAAATGCTTTACCCCGAGCCAGCTACTGGGCAGACTTGGCCTCGGGAATGTGTTGCGAACAAGACGTCATTGCCACTGCCGGCGCCCTGAACAAGGTCAAAACGCCAAGTCTGCACAAAGAGAGAAACGATGGAGGAGCGGGCGCTTGCGCCCGCACACAACAAAATCCAGGGACGCCGGCAGTTCCTTTCCCCTTCCATGATGTATGCTGTCAGCCATCTTGTTGCCGACTGCTTTTCCCCGCATGACTTCCTCTATTTCCCCCGCCAAAACTCCGCGCCTGAGCATTGAGTACTGCACCGGATGCCGCTGGCTGCTGCGCGCCGCCTGGATGGCGCAGGAGCTGCTGACCACCTTCGAGAAGGAATTGGCTGAAGTAGCCTTGCGGCCCGGCAGCGGCGGCGTGTTCCGCGTGGAGCTGGACGGAGAGCTGTTGTGGGACCGCAAGGCCGACGGTGGCTTTCCCGACATTAAGCTGCTGAAGCAGCGGGTGCGCGACCGGGTGGCGCCGCAGCGTTCGCTGGGTCATAGCGACGGCGCCGTTTCCTGATTCGGCTATCGCCATGAGCGAGCCGCTGCGCAAGATCATCCACGTCGATTGCGATTGTTTCTACGCCGCGATCGAGATGCGCGACGATCCCGCCTTGCGTCCCTTGCCGCTGGCGGTGGGCGGCCGGCCGGAAAGCCGCGGCGTCATCGCCACCTGCAATTACATCGCGCGACGCTACGGCGTGCGCTCGGCGATGTCGTCCGCGCGCGCGCTGCGCTTGTGTCCCGATTTGTTGATCTTGCCGCCTGACATGGCGCGCTATCGCGAGGCCAGCCAGCAGATCATGCGCATCTACGAGCGCTACACGCCCTTGATTGAGCCCTTGTCGCTGGACGAGGCCTATCTGGATGTGACTGGACAGTCGCACGAGCAGGGCAGCGCCACGCGAATGGCGGAGGCGATCCGTCGTCAGATTCGCGAGGAGGTGGGCATCACCGCCTCGGCCGGCATCGCGCCTAATAAATTCCTGGCCAAGGTGGCCAGTGATTGGAATAAGCCGGACGGGCAATTCCTGATCCGACCACAGGATGTGGCCGGCTTCGTCGCCGCCTTGCCGGTGGAGAAGATACACGGCGTGGGCCGGGTCACCGCGCAGCGGCTGAACGAATTGGGCATCAGGCGTTGCGGCGACATGCTGGCCTGGGAGCTGGCCGATCTGCTGCGCCACTTCGGCCGTTTCGGCGAGCGCCTCTACGAGTTGGCGCGTGGAGTGGACCCGCGGCCGGTGTCCACTGACCGCAGCCGCAAATCGATCAGCGTTGAGGAGACCTACGCGGTGGACCTGCCCGACGCCGCCGCCTGTCTGTCCAAGCTGCCGGAACTGATAGACCGGCTGAGCGCGCGCATCGCGCGCAGCGGCAACCCCGCGTTCAAAGGCTTGTCGGTCAAGCTCAAGTTCGACGATTTCAGCCAGACCACGGTGGAGCACGCCGGCGGACAGTTGTCGCCGGCGCGTTTTGGAGAGTTGTTGCGGGTGGGGTTCGAGCGGGGCCGGCGGCCGGTGCGCTTGGTGGGCGTCGGCGTCAAGCTGGCGGACGAGCACGACCTGCCGCGTCAGTTGCGCCTGTTCGGCCGCGACGGCCGTCCGCTGCCGGACCAGCCGGCGGACGCTGCCGCGGGCGAGGCGGAGCCGCCTATGATAGACGCCGACTAGCCCCCGCAGAACAGCTGAGGCCAGCCGGCGCAAGGCTGGATCAGGGGCGCTTGAAGTCGCCGGCGTAGACCTGGAGCAGTTGGGCCGGGTTGATGTGTTTGCGCAGCGCGGCGTTGACCTGCTCCACCGTCAGCGCGGCGATGGCGGCATCCACCTTGGCGTTGAACTCCATGCCGCGGCCGATTTGCAACTGGCCGTCCAGCGCGCCGCTCAGTGCGCCGTCCTGAGCGCGGGCGATTTCCCTTTCCTGTTGCAGCGCCTTCTTGGCGTCGGCCAGCTCGGTGGCGTTGACGCCGTCGCGGATGAAGCGCGTCAACTCCTCCGTCACCCCCTGTTTCAATTTTTCCAGATTCTGCGGCGCGTAAATGGCCACCAGGCTCAGGCTGGCCACCGGTTCGAAGCTGCCTGCCTTGAACTGGCTGCCGGCGTAGTAGCTGATGCCGTCCTTTTGGCGCAGGCGATCCAGCAGCCGTGATTTGACGCCGCCGCCCAGGATCTTGTTGGCGACCAGCATTGCCGGGTAGTCGGCGTCGCTGTCCCGCATCGCCAATGGCGCGGTGGCCAGGTAGAAGGCGTTGGCTTTGTCCTTGGCCTGCAGTTGTTGTTGGCCCGGCTTGGCCGGCGGCAGCAAGCTGGGCGCGCGGCTGTACGTCACGGGGCTATTCCAGCCGCCGAACAGCTTTTGCAGCTGGCTTTGCGCGGCTTTGGCGTCGAAGTCGCCGACGAGGGCGAAGCGGGCGTGGTTGGCGCCGTAGAACTGGCGGTGGAAGCGCTTGAGATCGTCCAGCTTGGCGGTTTTCAATTCGGCTGCGGCCTCGTCCAGCGTCGGACGGTAGCGCAGATCGCCCTTGCGATAGATGTTGAGCGCCTGGCCAACAGCCTGGGTGGCCATGGCCTGCGGCTCGTTGCGTTGGGCGTCGATGGCGGTCAGCCCCTCCTTGCGCAGCAGTTCGAACTCCCGTTCCGGGAAACTGGGCTGTTTTAGCAGGTCGGCGATCAGGTCCAGCAAGGCCGGCAGATGCGTGCGGGTGGTTTCAAAGTCCACGTTCACCTCTTGACCGGAGCCGGAGATGCTGAGCTTGGCTTTCAATTGGTCCAGGCGATTGCTGATTTCGGCGCGGCTGAGCTTGCCGCTGCCGCGTTCCAGCATGTCGGCGGCGAGGCTGGGCACGGCGCCGAGTCCGAACAGGCTTTTCTCGTCGCCGAAGGCGAGGCTGAAGCTGCCGTTAACGGTTTCTCCGCGGGTTTTCTTGGCCAGCAAGGCCAGTTTGGCGCCGTTGGCGAGCGTCGTTTTCACGGTGCGGGCGTCGATGTTGGCTGGGCTGGGATCGAAGGCCTCGCCCTGGCTGATTGCTGCGCGGCCCTTGTAGCCGTCCACCAGCTTGGCCACGTCCGGCGTGGCCGGGATCACGCTGCGGTCCGGTTTGGCGGTGGGCACGAACTGGCCGTAGGTGCGGTTGGACGGCTTGAAGTAGTTCTCTGCGGCCCGTTCCACGTCTTTGGCGCTTAGCGCCTCGATGCGGTCGCGTGTCAGGAAGAATAGCCGCCAATCTCCCTTGGCGATAGCCTCGGACATTTCCACCGCCAGCTGCTGCGGGTCGTTAAGGGTCTTGTCGATATCGTTGAGCAGGCTGGCCTTGGCGCGCTTGAGTTCGGCTTCGGTCACCGGCTTGTTCTTGAAGCCCTCGATGGCGGCGAGCATGGCCTGGCGCGTATCGGCCAGTTTCTGGCCCTTGTTCAACTCTGCCCAAAAAATGATGTAGCCGGGTTCTGCCAGCGCGAACGGCCAGGCCTCGACGCCGACGGCTTTCTTGCCGCCCACCAGCGCCTGGTACAGCCGGCCGTTGGGGGTGCTGGCCAGGATGTCGGCCAGGACGAGGATGGCCGCCGCGTCCGGGTGGCTGCCGGCGGAGATCGGGTACAGCACCGCGGCCAGTTGGGTGTCGCCGACGCGCTCCACCGTCAGTTCGCGCGCGCCGTCGCGCTGCGGTTCCTCGGTCCAGGTTGGCGTCAGTTGGCGCTGCGGCTTGGCGATTTTGCCGAATGTCTGCCGGACGACGTCCAGCGTCGCCGCCGGGTCGAACTTGCCGCTGATCATCAGTACCGCATTGTCCGGCTGGTAGTACTTGCGGTAGAAGGCCTGCAGATTGTCGATGCGGACTTTTTCCACGTCCGTGCGCGCGCCTATGGTGTTGTGGCCGTAGTTGTGCCAGTCGTAGCTGACCGCGGTCATCTGCTTCCACAGCACGCGGCGGGGATTATTCTCCCCCATTTCCATTTCATTGCGCACCACCGAGAACTCGGTGTCCAGATCGCTTCTGGCGATCTTGCTGTTGACCATGCGGTCTGCTTCCATCTCCAGCGCCCAGCGAAGGTTGTCGTCGTTGGCCGGGAAGGTTTCGTAGTAGTTGGTGCGATCCAGGAAGGTGGTGCCGTTGAACTGCATGCCGCGCTTGCCCAGTTCCTGCATCAGGTTGCCGCTGGTGGGCGTGCCCTTGAACAGCATGTGCTCCAGCAAATGGGCCATGCCGGTTTCGCCGTAGCTTTCGTGGCGGCTGCCCACCAGATAGGTGATGTTGACGGTGGTGGTGGGCTTGGAGGCGTCCGGGGCCAGCAGGACCCGCAGGCCGTTGGGCAACCGGTATTCGGTGATGCCTTCCACGCTGGTGTAGGCTTGCAGCTGGCTTTGGCTGGCGGAGACGGGTTCGGCGGCGATGGCCGGCAGGGCGTGGCCCAGGGACAGGGCGAGCAGCAGGCTCAGGGTCTTGATGCGCATGCGTTGGCGTTTCCTCTGCGTAGATGAGGGCGGCGGCGCGCGGCGGCGCCGGAATTCTATAGGCTTGCGATTTTGCTTGCTTTCGTCAAGCCGGAAGCATTTCTGGCATGACGTCAGTCGCGTGCAGACAGAATAGGCCGGCGCGGCGGGGAATTGGTTCCCGCCGCGGGGTTTGGAAAGGAAAGGTTCTCAGCGTTTCAGATTGCTGATGCTCATCAGCATGCCCATGCCGACGAACAGGGTGACGGTGGCGGTGCCGCCGTAGGACATGAAGGGCAGCGGCACGCCCACCACGGGCAGGATGCCGGACACCATGCCCATGTTGACGAAGGCATAGACGAAGAAGGACATCGTGATGGAGCCGGCCATCAGTCGGCCGTACAGTGTTTGCGCGCTGGCGGTGATCATCATCGCGCGACTGAGCACCAGCAGATAGAGCACCAGCAGAAGCACATTGCCGGCCAGGCCGAACTCCTCTGAGTACACGGCGAAGATGAAGTCCGTGGTCCGCTCCGGGATGTAATCGAGGTGGGTCTGAGTGCCGTTGAGCCAGCCCTTGCCCCAGGGGCCGCCGGAGCCGATGGCGATCATGGACTGGATGATGTGGTAGCCGTCGCCCAAGGGGTCGGTGGTGGGGTCTATCATGGTCAGCACCCGGCGGCGCTGGTAGTCGTGCAGCAGGTTCCAGACGATGGGCAGGCTGGCGGCGCCCAGGCCGATGCCGGCGAAGATCACCTTCCACGGCAGGCCGGCGAAGAACAGCACGAACAGGCCGGCGGCGGCGATCAGCAGCGTGGTGCCCAGATCCGGCTGCTTCAGCACCAGCGCGCTGGGCACGGCCATCAGCAAGGCGGCCACTAGGTAGTGCCACCAGCGCATTGATAGTTCGTATTTCTGGAAGAACCAGGCCAGCATCATCGGCAACGCGATCTTCATGATTTCGGACGGCTGGATGCGGGTAATGCCCAGCTCCAGCCAGCGGGTGGAGCCGTTGACGGTGACGCCCTTGAAGTGGACGGCCAGCAGCAGCAGCACGCCCAGCCCGTAGATGGGCGGCGCGAAGTTCATGATGCTTTGCGGCCGCATGCGGGCGATGATCCACATGATGATCAGCGACAGGCTGGTGTAGATCAGTTTGTTGTCTATCTTGTCGAAGGACTGGTTGTTGGCCGAGTACAGCAGCACCATGCTGACCACGAAGATCATGCCCAGGAACAGCATCAGCCAGCCGTCCAGCGGTTCTTGGATCTGTTGCCAGACGCGTTTAATTAGAGAGGTCTGCATTGTCGTTGGCGGTGTCGGTGGGCATGGTCTTCAGCGTGCCTTCGATGTCTTTCGGCACCTTGCCCAGCAAGTAGTAATCGAACAGCGCGCGCACGATGGGCGCGGCGGCGGCGGCGCCGAAGCCGGCGTTCTCCACGATCACCGCCACGGCGATGCGGGGCTTGTCCACCGGGGCGAAGGCGATGAACCAACTGTGGTCGCGGTATTGCTCGGCCAGGGCGGAGGCGTTGTACTTGGCGCCCTGCTTGATTTGCACGACTTGGGCGGTGCCGGTCTTGCCCGCCATCGAGTACTGCAGGCCCACGCCCAGCCGCGCGCCGGTGCCGCGCGTCATCACGCCCTCCATGCCGCGCTTCACGTATTCGAAGTTTTCCGGTTTAAACGGAACCTGGCGGGTGGGCATCGGTTCAATGATGCGCGCTTTGCCGCTGCGGGTATCCACCACCTGCTGCACCAAGTGCGGTTTGAACACTTGGCCGTCGTTGGCCATGATGGCGGTGGCGTTGGCCATTTGCAGCGGAGTGTAGGCGTTGAAACCCTGTCCAATGCCGATGCTGACCACATCGGCCGGATACCAGCGGCGGAATTCTTCCTTGTAGCGGGCAAAGCGGCGCGCTTTCCATTCCTTGGATGGCAGCACGCCGATGGACTCGCCGTCCAGGTCGATGCCGCTCTTGCTGCCCAGGCCGAACTGCGCCAGCGCCGGGTGGATCTTGTCTATGCCCATGTCCCAGGCCAGCTTGTAAAAGAAGGTGTCGCTGGAGACTTCGATCGCGCGCTGCAGATTGATCATGCCGTTGCCGGCTTTCTTGCTGTCGCGGAACTGGTGGCTGGAGCCGGGCAGGGTGAAATAGCCCGGCGCGGGACGGATGTCGCGCATGCCGATGGCGTGGTTTTCCAGCGCGGCCATCGCCATGAAGGGCTTGAAGGTGGAACCGGGCGGGTAGGTGCCGCGCAGCGCGCGGTTGATCATCGGTTTCTGCCAGTCGTTGTTCAGGTTGGTCCAAGTCTGGGTGTCGATGCCGTCGATGAATAGATTGGGATCGAAGCCCGGCTTGGACAGGAAGGCGAGCACGCCGCCGGTGGACGGCTCTATCGCCACCAGCGCGCCGCGGCGGTTGCCGAAGAGCTTGTCCGCCATCTCCTGCAGCCGAATATCCAGCGCTAGTTTCAGGGTGTTGCCGTTGACCGGCGGCGTGCGCCGCAGCGAACGCACCGCGCGTCCTCCGGAATCGGTTTCCACTTCCTCGAAGCCGACCTTGCCGTGCAGATCGTCCTCGTACACCGCCTCCAGGCCCGTCTTGCCAATGTAATTGGAGCCTTTGTAATTGGCGGTTTTTTCTTCTTCTTCCAACCTTTCCTTGTCGCGCTGGTTGATGCGGCCGATATAACCGAGCACATGGCTGGTCATTTCTTTGAACGGATAGTCGCGGAACAGCCGCGCCTTGACTTCCACGCCAGGGAAGCGCCAGGCCTGGGCGGCGACCCGAGCGGCTTCTTCTTCGCTGAGTTTGGTTTTCAGCGGGATGGATTCGAAGTTTTTGCTTTCAATCAGCAGGCGTTTGAACTGGCGCTCGTCACGCGGGGTGATCTCCACCAGCTTGCGCAGCTCGGCCTCGGTGGCGGCCAGGTCCGGTATCTTGCTGGGCGTCAGCTCCAGCGTGTAGGCGGAGTAGTTCTGCGCCAGCACCACGCCGTTGCGGTCCAGAATCAGGCCGCGGTTGGGCAGGATGGGCACCAGCGAAATGCGGTTGTTCTGAGCCAGCGTGGAAAAGTGTTCGTGCTGCAGCACTTGCAGCCAGATGAAACGCGTGAGCAATACCAGAAACATCAGCACGATCAACGCGTAAGCGACGATCAAGCGCAGCTGGAACTGGCTATCTTCGGCCTGCGGGTTCTTGAAACGGGTGGGTTGAGGCATGGACGGTCCGCGGCGCTACACCGCGTTGTGGCGGTAGGGCATCAGCATCAGCTTGGTCAGCAACGGCCATAGCAGGGCGCCGATCAAGGGCGGCAGGAAGTAACCCCAGCCGACGAAGGCGGAGCCGGTGAGCATGCGCACCACCACCATGATGATCTGGTTGGTCAGCAACAGGCCCAGCACCACCAGCGTTTGCTGGCCCAGGTTGAACATCACCACCTGGCGCTGGCGCGCGAGCGCCAGGTAAGCGGTGATTGAATAGGCCAGCGCGTGTTGGCCGAACAGGCCGGCGGTGGAAATGTCGGCCACCAGGCCCAGCAAGAATGCGGTGCCGATATTGACCCGGCGCGGCTGGTTGATCACCCAGTACAGGATCAGCATGCCGATGAAGTCCGGCAGCCAGCGCGTGCTGCCGTGCGGCAGCGGGATCAGTTCGATCAGGACGGCGAAGATGAAGGTGAACAGGATGAAGCGGCGCTTCACCGGTTTGAGCAGTTCCTTGGGGCGCTCGAACGTCATCGGGGCTTACTCCTCGGCGGCGGCTTTCTTGCCGCCCCTGCTCTTTTTGACGATGGGGGCCGGTTCCGGCGGGCGCGGCGGCGCCTGCTTTTCGCCCAGCACCAGCATGTAGCGGGTTTGCTGCACGCCGGCCAGGGGCGAGGTGGCGATGCGTGCGAAGGTGGCGCCTTGGTTTCGCTCCACCCGGGTCACGCGGGCCACCGGGATGCCGGCGGGATAAACGCCGTCCACGCCGGAGGTGACGATGTGATCGCCGTCCTTGATGTCGGCGCTTTGCGGCAGATAGCGGATTTCCACGCCGCCGCCGTAGCCGTACAGGATGGCGCGCTGGCCGGTGCGGGCCACCATGACCGGCACCATCTGGTTCTTGTCTATGACCAGAGTGACTTCCGCGGTCAGCGGCTGCACCCGGGTGACTTGGCCTAGCAGGCCGGTGGCGTCCACGACCGGCTGGCCGGCCTTCAGGTTGGCGTCGCTGCCTTTGTCGATGATGATTTTGTAGGAAAACGGATCGCGGCCGGTATACAGCGTTTCGGCCATCTGCGCCTGTTGGTGATAGCTGGACTTGATGCCGTTTAGCTTGCGCACTTCGTCCAGTTCCCGTTGCAGGGTTTGCAGCCGCGACAGTTGCGCCGACATTTCCAGCTGGCGCACGCGCAAGGCGGTGTTTTCCTGTTTCAGTTCAGTTTGGGAGCTGAGAAAGTCGCTGACGTGGCGCATCGCCTGCGCGGGCATGTTCACTGCGCGCTGTACGGGGTAGAGCGCCAGCGAAGTGGCTTCGCGCGCCTGTTCCATCAGGCCGAAATAGCTGTCGCCGACCAGGAGCGCCACCGAGGCGGCCACGGCCATGGCCAAGCGCGCGCCGGGCGGCGGCCCGGAGCGAAAAAAGCTGGGGGTGTTGGCAAAGTCCATCGGCTCAGACCTCGCCCCTTGACACGGGGCGCTGTGCTTCAAAAACGGGCGCGCTTGCCGCGCGCCCGCCATCATCGCTTGCGTTACGAGCGACCGCCGCCGCAGGAGCCGGGCTCAGGCGGGCGTCGGCCGTTCCGGTTTAAGGGACGTTGGTGAAAATAGTGCCAATCTTGTCCATTTTCTCCAGCGCCTTGCCGGAGCCGCGCACCACGCAGGTCAGCGGTTCTTCGGCCACGAACACCGGCAGGCCGGTTTCTTCGGCCAGCAGGCGGTCGATGTCTTTCAGCAGCGCGCCGCCGCCGGTCAGCACCATGCCCTTGTCGGCGATGTCGGCGCCCAGTTCCGGTGGAGTTTGTTCCAGCGCGATCTTCACCGCGGACACGATCTGATTCAGCGGCTCGGTCAGCGCTTCCAGGATTTCGTTGGACGACACGGTGAAGGCGCGCGGAATGCCTTCGGCCAGGTTGCGGCCCTTGACTTCCATTTCGCGGACTTCGGCGCCCGGGAAGGCGGAGCCGATGGTCTTCTTGATTTCCTCGGCGGTGGTTTCGCCGATCAGCATGCCGTAGTTGCGGCGGATGTAGTTGATGATGGCTTCGTCGAACTTGTCGCCGCCCACGCGGACGGAGTTGGAATACACCACGCCGCCCAGCGAGATCACGCCGACCTCGGTGGTGCCGCCGCCGATGTCCACCACCATGGAACCGGTGGGTTCCTCAACCGGCAGGCCGGCGCCGATGGCGGCCGCCATCGGCTCTTCGATCAGTTCCACGCGGCGCGCGCCGGCGGCCAGCGCCGAGTCGCGGATCGCCTTGCGCTCCACCTGGGTGGAGCCGCAGGGCACGCAGATCACGATGCGGGGGCTGGCGGCGAAGAAGCGGTTGGGGTTCACCTTCTTGATGAACTGCTTGAGCATCTGTTCGGTGACGGTGAAGTCGGCGATCACGCCGTCCTTCATCGGGCGGATCGCCTGGATGCTGCCCGGGGTGCGGCCCAGCATGCGCTTGGCTTCCAGGCCCACGGCCAGGATGGATTTCTTGTTGGTGGGCGCGTCGCTGTGAATGGCGACAACAGAGGGCTCGTCCAGCACGATGCCTTTGGCGCGCATGTAGATGAGGGTGTTGGCTGTGCCAAGGTCAATGGCGAGGTCGTTGGAGAAGTATCCGGTCAGCGAACGAAACATTGGGCGATCCTGGTCAGTTTTCGTCATGTGGCGGACGCGCCGTCGCGTCCGCGTTTAATCTGTTGTTTGTTGTCTACTCGTACGACCCGAGTCTACCCGCCGCGTGGCAAAACGACGCTTGGCGCCCACTGGGCGACACCGGCTAAGCGGCTTCGCCCGGCTGGCCTTGCGCATCATTTTCCGACGCTGTGTCGGGTTGATGAGGCCTGCACGATCCGGCCCCGGCGCGGCGGCTTGCCGCCTGTCGGCCGCGTGGTGAAAGCGCTGCCGAAATAACGCCGTGGCGTGATGTCGATCTTGGGAGAATCAAGCGGGCTATGATACCCTATAACGCTTGAAATATTAAAGGTTTTGAACGAGGACACCATGTCGCTGACGCATCAGGATGTCGCACGAATTGCCAAGCTTGCCCGCATCAATGTCAATGAAGCGGAAATTGCCGCGACAAGCAAGCAACTCAATAATATTTTTGGCCTGATCGAACAGATGCAAGCGGTGAACACCGACGGCATCGAGCCGATGGCCCATCCGCAGGATGTCTCTTTGCGTTTGCGCGAAGATATCGTTACCGAAACCAATCAGCGCGAAGCTTTCCAGGCCGTGGCCCCGCAAGTGGAAAAGGGCTTGTTCCTGGTTCCCAAGGTCATCGAGTGATGCTCTGATTGCCTGCGCCGGTTTAGGTTCCCTCCCGCGCGGGAGGCCGGCGCCGGTCGCTGTCTGAAAGGACGGCGGCGCCATTCCCGGATAGCTAAAGATTCCATTTGAAATGACACAGTCTACTTTAAAGCAACTGTCGCGGCAGCTGGCGGCCAAGGAAGTCTCCAGCGTTGAGCTGGCCACCCAATATCTGGATCGGATCGAGGCGCTGAACCCGGCGCTCAACGCGCTGGTCACCGTCGACCGGGCCAAGACTCTGGCCGAGGCCGCGGCCGCCGACGCGCGCATCGCCGCCGGCGACGCCCATGCGCTGACCGGCGTGCCCATCATCCACAAAGATCTGTTCTGTCAGCAGGGCTGGAGAACCAGCTGCGGCTCCAAGATGCTGGACAACTTCGTGTCGCCGTACAGCGCTCACGTGGTTGAGCAATGCCAGGCCGCCGGTCTGGTGACGCTGGGGCGCGCCAATATGGACGAGTTCGCGATGGGTTCGTCCAACGAGAACTCCTTCTACGGCGCCGTGAAAAACCCCTGGGACCAGAAGGCGGTGCCGGGCGGCAGTTCCGGCGGTTCCGCCGCTGCGGTGGCCGCGCGGCTGACGCCGGTGGCCACCGCCACCGACACCGGCGGCTCCATCCGCCAGCCGGCTTCCCATTGCGGCGTTACCGGCATCAAGCCGACTTACGGCGTGGTGTCCCGATACGGCATGGTGGCCTACGCCTCCTCGCTGGACCAGGGCGGCCCGATCGCGCAGACCGCCGAGGACTGCGCGTTGATGTTGAACGTGATGGCCGGCTTCGACCTGCGCGATTCCACCAGCCTGGAGCGCGCCCGCGAAGACTACGCCCGCGATCTGAATCAGCCGCTGGCCGGCCTCAAAGTGGGCCTGCCGCGCGAATACTTCGCCGCCGGCCTGAGCGCCGACGTGGCGCGCGCCGTGGACGAGGCGGTGGCGGTGTTGAAGAAGCAGGGCGCGCAGGTGGTGGAAATCAGCCTGCCCAATACCGAGCTGTCCATTCCGGCCTACTACGTGATCGCGCCGGCCGAGGCCTCCACCAATTTGTCGCGCTACGACGGCGTGCGCTACGGCCATCGCGCCGCAGAGTACAAGGACCTGGTGGACATGTACGAGAAGACCCGCGCCGAAGGGTTCGGCAGCGAGGTCAAGCGCCGCATCCTGGTGGGCAGCTATGTGCTGTCGCACGGCTATTACGACGCCTATTACCTCAAGGCCCAGAAGATCCGCCGTCTGATCGCCAACGATTTCAAGGCCGCCTTCGAGCAGTGCGACGTGATCCTGGGGCCGGTGGCGCCGACCGCGGCCTTCGACATCGGCGCGATGAACGACGATCCGGTGCAGATGTATCTGTCCGACATCTACACGCTGTCGGTGAACCTGGCCGGTCTGCCGGGCATGAGCGTGCCAGCCGGCTTCAGCGCCAATGGCCGCCCTATCGGCTTGCAGATCATCGGCAATTACTTCGGCGAAGCCAAGATGTTGAATGTCGCGCATCAGTTCCAGTTGGCCACCGATTGGCATAGCCGCGCGCCGGTGCTGTGAAGCCCGCCGCTGCGCAACGCGAATACGACGTTGGGCGCGCTTGCCGCACTTAAATGTACTGCCTGCGCGCGCCTTGTCTTCAAGCGCCGCTCGCAGGCCGGCTAAGTTTACGTTTACGAGGGCGGCGTTTTAGCTCCGTCCTGGCATCAAAAAGGATTTTCCGACCATGAAATGGGAAGTCGTCATCGGTATCGAGGTGCATGTGCAGCTCAATACCGTCTCCAAGATTTTCTCCGGCTCCAGCACCGCCTTCGGCGCCGAGCCGAACACTCAGGCCTCCGCGGTGGAACTGGCCTTCCCCGGCGTGTTGCCGGTGCTGAACAAGGCCGCGGTGGACAAGGCCATCCGCCTGGGCTTGGCGCTGAACGCCAAGATCAACCAGAAAAACGTGTTCGCGCGCAAGAACTACTTCTATCCGGACCTCCCCAAGGGCTACCAGATCAGCCAGATGGACCTGCCTATTGTTGAGCACGGCCAGCTGAAAATCCTGGTGGGCGAGCAAGAGAAGGTGATAGGCGTGACTCGCGCCCATATGGAAGAGGACGCCGGCAAGAGCCTGCACGAAGACTTCCATGGCCTGTCCGGCATCGACCTCAACCGCGCCGGCACGCCGCTGCTGGAGGTGGTGTCCGAACCGGACATGCGCTCTGTGGACGAGGCGTTGGCCTATGTCAAGGCGCTGTACGCGCTGGTGACCTGGCTGGGCATCTGCGACGGCAATATGCAGGAAGGCAGCTTCCGCATGGACGTCAACGTGTCGGTGCGCCCGGAGGGGCAGAAGGAATTCGGCACCCGCCGCGAGATCAAGAACCTCAACTCCTTCCGCTTCCTGGAGCAGGCCGCCAAGTACGAGATCCAGTGGCAGATTGACACCCTGGAAGACGGCGGCAAGGTGCAGCAGGCCACCGTGCTATTCGATCCGGACACCGGCGAAACCCGGATGATGCGCAGCAAGGAAGACGCGCACGATTACCGCTACTTCCCGGACCCGGACCTGCTGCCGGTGCGCATTTCCGACGAGCAGATCGCCCGCATCCGCGGCGAGATGCCGGAGCTGCCGGCGGCGATGCAAGTCCGTCTGGCCGAGGCTTACGGCGTGTCCGCCTACGACGCGGCGCTGCTGACTTCCAGCCTGGCCTTGGCTCAGTACTTCGAAGCCGCGGCCAAGGCCTCCGGTCAGGGCAAGCTGGCCGCCAACTGGATCAATGGCGAGATCGCCGCGCGGCTGAACCGCGACGGCAAGGAGATCGCCGATTGCCCGATTTCGGCCGAGCGTCTGTCCGGCCTGATCGCGCGCATCGCCGACAACACCCTGTCCAGCAAGCTGGCCAAGCAGGTGTTCGACGCCTTGTGGGACAGCGAACTCTCCGCCGACGACATCATCGAGCGCGACGGCCTGAAGCAGGTGTCCGACGTCGGCGCCATCGAGAAGATGGTGGAAGACGCGATCGCCGCCAATCCCAAGGCGGTGGAAGAATTCCGCGCCGGCAAGGAAAAGGCGCTCAACGCCTTGGCCGGTCAGGTGATGAAGGCTTCCAAGGGCAAGGCCAATCCGGCCCAGGTGCAGGATATTCTGCGACAGAAGCTGGCCTAATCCGGCGGAACTCCGGGACGGCGGCGCCGAATGTGGCGCCGCCGTCCTGTTTTTGTGTTGCGGCGCGGAAAGTGGTCTTGCATTGGACTGTCCTTGGAAATATTCCCAGGCTCGAGGTGTGGTGTTTCGGGAATAGTTCGAGTGTTAACAGCTCACTTTGACTGATGTTTTTAAGCCTCTGATTTGACAAGGAATCCGCTTTTTGCGCTATCCGCTAAGTCATTGTCTCAAAAGGTGAATTAGAACTTCTCGATGTTGACCGTGGGGAAGTTCTTTCTTATAGTGGCGGAAAGTGGGGCGAAGTGGGTGAAAGTGGGGCATTTGTCCCAGGGGGCGACGGCCCCTTAGGTTTATTCGGTCAGCGGGCTCGAAATCATGATTGGTGGCGTCAGCATCTTGTCTCTCGATAGCAAGGGGCGTTTGGCTATTCCGGCTAAACACCGCGAGACACTGCTGTCCGCTTTCGGGCACAAACTGATCGTCACCCTTGAATCCCAAGACCACTTGCTGATCTACCCCGAACCCAACTGGCGTCCGGTCGAAGCCCGCCTGTTAGCCCTTCCCACCGGCAATCCCACTCTGAAACGTTACCAGCGCCTCGTGCTCGGCCACGCGGAAACCCTGGAAATGGACAGTGCCGGACGCATTCTGTTGCCCGCGCGCTTGCGCGATCTCACCGGACTCGACAAAGACGTCGCGCTGGTGGGCATGGGCAACCGCTTCGAGCTGTGGAATGCCGAGGAATGGGACAGTCAGACCGCTGACGCCCTGGCCATCGATCAAACCGATCTGGCCCAACACCTTGGAGACTTTACGCTGTGAGCACCACCCCTTTCGTGCACCTGACGGTGCTCTTGACCGAAGCGGTCGACGCGCTTGCCATCCGGCCGGATGGCACCTACGTCGATTGCACTTTCGGTCGAGGTGGCCACAGCCGCTTGATCCTGTCGCGACTGGGGCCGCAAGGCCGCCTGATCGCCTTCGACAAGGATCCCGAAGCCATCGCCGTGGCCACGCGGCTGGCGGAGGAAGACCCGCGCTTTCAGATCGTGCACAACGGTTTTGAAGCGCTGGGGCAGGAACTGGACCGCCTGGGCGTGCCTCAGGTGGATGGCGTGTTGATGGATCTGGGCGTGTCCTCGCCGCAGATCGACGACGGGCGGCGCGGTTTCAGTTTCCGTTTCGACGCGCCCCTGGACATGCGTATGGATACCACCCGCGGCATCACCGCGGCCGAATGGTTGGCGACGGCAGACGAGGCCGATATCAGAGAGGTCATCAAGACTTATGGTGAAGAGCGGTTTGCTCGCAAGATCGCAGCAGCCATTGTTGCGCAAAGGGCTGACGCCCCCCTCCAGACCACGCGTGAGCTCGCCGTGCTCGTTGGGCAAAACGTCCGTACTCGGGAACCGGGTCAGGACCCCGCAACGCGTACCTTCCAAGCGATCCGGATCTTTGTGAACCGCGAGCTGGACGAACTCAAGGCGGTGCTGCCGCAGGCGGCGCGCCGTCTGGCGGAAAACGGCCGTCTGGCGGTGATCAGCTTCCATTCGCTGGAAGACCGCATCGTCAAGCAATACCTGCGCGAAGCCAGCAGCGAGGAAAAGCTGCCGGCTTGGGCGATGGTGCGCGCTTCCGACATGGCGCAGCCGCCGATGTCCACCGTGGGCAAGCCGGTGCGCGCGGGCGATGAAGAGGTGCGCGCCAATGCGCGCTCCCGCAGCGCCATCATGCGCGTGGCTGAACGCACCGCAGCGCCGTGGCGGGAGATCGACGCATGAACAAGCTCAACGCGATACTGCTGGTCATCGTGGTGCTGTCCGCCTGGTCGGTGGTCACCTCGACCCATGTGTCGC
Source organism: Chromobacterium sp. Rain0013 (assembly GCF_015291765.1). Classification (NCBI taxonomy): domain Bacteria; kingdom Pseudomonadati; phylum Pseudomonadota; class Betaproteobacteria; order Neisseriales; family Chromobacteriaceae; genus Chromobacterium; species Chromobacterium sp. Rain0013. Next base: position 251,601 of record NZ_CP031514.1, on the reverse strand, counting down.
GCAAGCTCTACAGCGATTTGCAGAAAGAACGCAAATCCGCGCAGCAGCTGGAGATCGAGTTCGGACAGCTGCAGCTGGAGCAGAGCACCTGGGGCGCGCACGCGGTGATTGAGAAAGCCGCGTCCAGCCGCCTCGACATGCATACCCCGGATCCGCGTCAGATCCAGGTGGTTTCACCTGGAAAGGGGATGTGATGCGCACTTACTCACCGCGCCACCAGCAACGCATCCCGGACGCCAGCCCCGCGCTGCGCATGAAGCCGGGCCGCGTGCGTTTCGTGCTGCTGATGCTGGCGCTGCTGTTCCTGGCGCTGATCGGCCGCGCGGTTTACCTGCAAGTGATGCAGCAGGATTTTCTGCAAAACCAGGGCGAGGCTCGCTTCCGCCGCGCAATGACGCTGGAAGCCAACCGAGGCGTGATCACCGATCGCAACGGCGAGCCGCTGGCGATCAGCTCGCCGGTGCAGACGATTTGGGCCAGCCCCGCGGACATGGAGCCGGTGCCGCCGGCCAAGCTGCGCGAACTGGCCGCGATGCTGGATCTGTCGCCGGAAGAGTTGTCGGCCAAACTGTCCGACCGCAAGAAAGAGTTTGTTTACATCAAGCGCCAGATCAGCCCGGAGCTGGCCGACAAAGTGATGGCGCTGGGCGTGCCCGGCATCGCCAAGCAGCAGGAATTCCGCCGTTTCTACCCGGCCGGCGAGATTGTGTCCCACATCATCGGCTTCACCGGCGTGGACGGCAAAGGCCAGGAAGGCGTGGAACTGGCGCGCGAGAAGATGCTGGCGGGCAAGGATGGCCGCCGCGTGGTGCTGAAGGATCGCCGCGGCCACATCATTGAAGACGTCGCCGCCATCGAGCCGCCGCGAGACGGCCAGAAGCTGGCGTTGGCGGTGGATCACCGCATCCAGTATTTGGCTTACCGCGAGCTGAAGGCGGCTGTGGAGCTTAACAAGGCCAAGGCGGGCAGCGTGGTGGTGCTGGACGCTCATACCGGCGAGTTGTTGGCGCTGGCGAATTATCCGTCGTTCAACCCCAATAACCGCAGCGGCGTAACGCCGGAAATGATGCGCAACCGCGGCGTGATCGATTTGTTCGAACCGGGTTCGACGATGAAGCCGCTGTCGATCTCGCTGGCGCTGGAAAACGGCAAGGCCGGCCTCAACACGGTATTGGACACTCACACTTACATGATAGGCCCGGCCACCATTCGCGACGTGGCGCCGCGCCCCAGCCTGGACATCCTGGGCATCATTCAGAAATCGTCCAACGTCGGTACCAGCAAGCTGGCGCTGATGAGCTCGCCGGAACAATCGTGGAAGCATTACGACGCGCTGGGCTTTGGCCGCGCGCCGGAAACCGGTTTTCCCGGCGAAGCCGGCGGCCGGCTGCGCGACTGGCACAACTGGCGGCCCATCGAGCAGGCGACGATGTCCTTCGGCTACGGCATCTCGGTCAGCCTGATCCAGATGGCGCGCGCCTACACCGTGTTCGCCAACGACGGCGTGATGTTGCCTATCTCGCTGTACAAGACCAATACGCCGATGCCGGGCAAGCGCGTGCTGGCGGAAAAGACCGCGCATGAAATGCGCGACCTGCTGGTCGCCAACAGCCAGCCGGGCGGCGGCGCCGTAGGCGGCCGCATCATCGGTTACAGCATCGGCGGCAAAAGCGGCACCGCGCGCAAGCTGGAAGGCCGCACTTACGTGGCCAACAAGCACCGCGCGCTGTTCATGGGCTTCGCGCCGGGCAAATCGCCGCGCGTGATTGTGTCGGTCATGATAGACGAGCCCTCCGCGGGCAAATATTACGGCGGCGCGGTGGCTGCGCCGGTGTTCTCGCAGATCGCCGGCGGCGCGCTGCGAGTGCTGAACGTGCAGCCGGACGAGCCCTCCAACAACACTTTATTACCGGAATCCACCCCGGTGCCGGTGGATTTTTGATCAAATCATGAAAAGCCGTTTGACCCCCATGCCGGATTGGAATCCGGCCGACATCAAGCAGTTGGGACTGCCCGTCAAGCGGGTGGAGACCGACAGCCGCCGCGTGCTGCCCGGCGATGTGTTCCTGGCGTGCCCCGGCCTGCATTCCGACGGCCGCGACTACATCCAGGCGGCGTTGGCGAAAGGCGCGGCCGCGGTGTTGTGGGACGATGCCGGCGGCTTCGCCTGGAACCCGCTGTGGCAAGCGCCCAATCTGCCGGTGCCGCATCTGCGCGACCGCATCGGCATGCTGGCGGCCGAGGTCTACGGTTACCCCAGCCGCGCGCTGCGCGTAATCGGCATCACCGGCACCAACGGCAAGACTTCTATTTCCCATTGGCTGGCGCAGGCTTTTTCGCTGCTGGGCCAGAAGGCGGCGCTGATCGGCACCGTAGGCAATGGTTTTTACGGCGAACTGACCGAAACCACCCACACCACGCCGGACCCGGTGACCATTCAGCAGAAACTGGCTGAATACCGCCGTCAGGGCGCGCATGTGGTGACGATGGAGGTATCCAGCCACAGCCTGGATCAAAGCCGCGTCAACGGCGTGGACTTCGCCACGGCGGTGCTGACCAATCTGACTCGCGATCATCTGGACTATCACGGTTCGATGGAAGCCTACGGCGAATCCAAGAAGAAGCTGTTTTTCTGGGAAGGCCTGAAACACGCGGTGATCAACGCCGACGATGAATTCGGCAGGCAATTGGCCGCCGAAATCGATCCGGCCCAGACCCAAGTGGTGACTTACGGCCTGGAGCAGGGCGATGTGCGTCCGCTGGCGCTGGCCGCGACGCTGGACGGCCTGCAACTGACGGTGACCACCCCCTGGGGCATCGCCGATGTGCGCACCGGCTTGGTGGGACGCTTCAACGCCGCTAATCTGCTGGCCTGTCTGGCCACCTTGTGCGTCAACGGCGTCAGCCTGCGCGACGCCGCCGCGGTGATGGCGCGCATCCAGCCGGCGCGAGGCCGCATGCAGAGCGTGGGCGGCGCGCACGAACCGCTAGTGGTGATCGACTACGCCCACACTCCGGACGCGCTGGAAAAAGCCTTGTCCACCTTGGCCGAGATTCGCCCGGAAGGCGGCCGCCTGTTCTGCGTGTTCGGCTGCGGCGGCGACCGCGATCCGGGCAAGCGCCCGATGATGGGCGCCATCGCCGAGAAAATCGCCGACGTGGCGGTGCTGACCAGCGACAACCCGCGCACTGAAGACCCGCAAGCCATTCTGCGCGACGTGTTGGCCGGCATGGACGCCGCGCGCACTCACGTTGAGGTAGACCGCGAAGCGGCCATCCACTGGGCGGTGGGCCAGGCGCGCGCCGGCGACGTGGTGCTGGTGGCCGGCAAGGGCCATGAGGAATACCAGGACATCGCCGGCGTCAAACGGCCGTTCTCCGACTTCCGCGTGGCGGAAGAGGCGCTGACCGCTTGGGGGGAACGCGCATGATGACGCTGCTGCAGGCCGCCGAACTGGCCCGGGGCGCTTTGAGCGGCCCGGACGGCGACATCCTGCGCGTAGTGACCGATAGCCGCGAGGCCGGTCCCGGCGATCTGTTCGTCGCCTTGAAGGGCGAACGCTTCGACGCCCACGACTTTGTCGCCGAGGTTGTCGCCAAGGGCGCGGCCGCGCTGGTGCGCGCGGATTTTGACTTGCCCGGCGCGAGCCTGATCCAGGTAGAGGACACCCGCCTGGCCCTGGGCCGGCTGGCCTCCGGCTGGGCGCTCCGCCTGCCGGCGCTGCGCATTGGCGTCACCGGCTCCAACGGCAAGACCACGGTCAAGGAAATGCTGGCGGCGATTCTGCGTCGCCATGCCGGGGCCGACGCGGTGCTGGCTACCGCCGGCAATTTCAACAACGATATCGGCCTGCCGCTGACCCTGCTTCAACTGACGCCGGCGCATCGCTACGCGGTGCTGGAAATGGGCATGAACCATCATGGCGAGCTGCGCTACCTGACCGGCCTGGCCCGGCCGCGCATCGCGCTGGTCAATAACGCGATGCGCGCTCACTTCGGTTATTTCGGCTCCACCGAGGAGGTGGCGCGCGCCAAGGCGGAAATCTTCGAAGGTCTGGACGCCGACGGCGTGGCGGTACTGAATGTCGACGATGCCAATCTGGCGCTGTTCCGCCGCGCGGCGGACGGCCATCGTCAGATCGTCTTCGGTCTGAACGCCGAGGCTGATGTTCACGCCGCCGACATCGAGCTGGGCGCGCTCAGCAGCCGTTTCACCCTGCGTTGCGCCGACGGCGAGCGGCGGATAGAACTGCCGGCGCCGGGCGAACACAATGTGCGCAACGCGCTGGCCGCCGCCAGCCTGGCCCTGGCCGCCGGCGTGCCGTTGGATGGCATCGCCACCGGTTTGGCGGCCTTCGGCGGGGCCAAGGGCCGTTTGCAGCTCAAGCAAAGTCCGCGCGGCTTGAGCGTGATCGACGACAGTTACAACGCCAACCCGGACTCGATGAAGGCCGGAATCGACGTGCTGACGCGCTTGCCTGCGCCGCGCTGCTTCGTGATGGGCGACATCGGCGAATTGGGCGAAGCCGCCGATGCGCTGCACGCGGAAGTGGGCGAGTACGCCCAGGCGCGCGGCATCGATCTGCTGCTGACCTTGGGTGAAGCCTCGCGTCACGCCGCCGTCGCCTGCGGCGCGGGCGGCAAACATTTTGATTCGATTGACGAGTTGTACGAGTTCCTCGACCGGCAGTTGCCGTCGGGTGCCTCCGTTCTGGTCAAGGGGTCGCGCTTCATGCGCATGGAACGGGTGGTGGAACACCTGATGCAACAATTAAGAGAGGAACAATAACGTGCTGCTCTGGCTGGCTGAACTGCTGGGCTCCCACATCCGGGCCTTCAACGTCTTCAACTACATCACGCTGCGCGCGGTGATGGCGGCGCTGACCGCGCTGGCGATCTCGCTGCTGCTGGGACCGTGGGTGATCCGCAAGTTGACCGAACTCAAAGTGGGCCAGGCGGTGCGCAACGACGGCCCGCAGACCCATCTGATCAAGGCGGGGACTCCGACCATGGGCGGTTCGCTGATCCTGCTGGCCATCGGTCTGACCACGCTGCTGTGGGCCGACCTGTCGAACAAATACGTGTGGCTGCTGTTGGCTGTCATGTTCGGCACCGGCGCGCTGGGTTTTTACGACGACTGGCGCAAGGTGGTGTACAAGGACCCGAAAGGCGTGTCCGCCAAGTTCAAGATGGCTTGGCAGTCCGCCATCGCCATCGGCGCCGGCGTGTTCCTGATCGCCACCGCCAAGCTGCCGGCGTCCACCGAGCTGATCGTGCCCTTCGTCAAGACCGTCGCCTACCCGTTGGGCGCCATCGGTTTTTGCGTGCTCACCTACTTCGTCATCGTCGGCACCTCCAACGCGGTGAATCTGACCGATGGCCTGGATGGTCTGGCGGCCTTGCCCACCGTGCTGGTGGCGGCCGGGCTGTCCATCTTCGCCTACGTTGCCGGCCACGCGGTGTTTTCCAAATATCTGGGCCTGCCCTTCATTCCCGGCGCGCACGAGGTGGTGGTGTTCTGCGCCGCGATGTGCGGCGCCTGTTTGGGTTTTTTATGGTTCAACGCCTATCCGGCCCAGGTGTTCATGGGCGATGTGGGCGCGCTGGCCCTGGGCGCGGCGCTGGGCACCGTGGCCGTGATTGTGCGCCAGGAGATTGTATTGCTGATCATGGGCGGCCTGTTCGTGGTGGAAGCGCTGTCCGTGATGATTCAGGTGGCTTCGTTCAAGCTCACCGGCAAACGGGTGTTCCGCATGGCCCCACTGCATCACCACTATGAATTGAAAGGCTGGAAGGAAACGCAAGTGGTGGTGCGTTTCTGGATCATCACCATGATGCTGGTGTTGGCCGGCCTGTCCACCATCAAGCTGCGTTGAGGAAGAACATGGATTACGCGAATCGTCACGTCGTGGTAGTGGGCTTGGGGGGCTCGGGCCTGGCGGCCGCGCGCTACCTGGCCGCGCACGGCGCGCGCGTGAGCGTGGCCGACGCAAAACCGTCGGCCGAGCGCGTGGCCGAACTGCGCGCCTTCCTGCCGCAGGCGGAAGTGCGCGGCGGCGACTTCAACGAACAGACCTTCGCCGACGCCGACTTGCTGGTGCTGAGTCCGGGCGTGCCGCTGAAGAACCCGGTCGTTGCCGCCTTCCGCCAAGCCGGCGGCGAGGTGATAGGCGATATCGAAGTGCTGGCGCGGGCGATTCGCGGCGACGGCAGCAAGGTGATCGCCATCACGGGCTCCAACGGCAAGAGCACCGTCACCAGCCTGGCGGGCCATTTGTGCGCCGCCGCCGGCCTGGACGCGGTAGTGGCCGGCAATATCGGCCTGGCGGTGCTGGAAGCGCAACTGGAACGCGAACAAAGCGGCAAGCGCCCGGACGTGTGGGTGCTGGAGCTATCCAGCTTTCAACTGGAGTCCACACTTACGCTGGAGGCCGATGCCGCCACGGTGCTGAACATTTCCGAAGACCACCTGGACCGCTACGACGATCTGCTGGACTACGCCCATACCAAGACCCGGGTGTTCCGCGGCGGCGGCGTTCAAGTGCTGAACCGAGACGATGCGCTGGTGCGCGCGATGGCGCGGCCCGGCCGCGTGGTCAAATGGTTTTCGCTGACAGAGAATGCCGCATTCGCGTTGCAGCAGGATGACGGCCGCTACTGGCTGAGCCTGGACGGAGAGCGGGCCTTCGATTGCGCCGAAATGCGTCTGCAAGGCCTGCACAACGCCGCCAACGCGCTGGCCGCGCTGGCTTTGTGCGAAGCCGTGGGCGCGCCGCGCGCGGCGCTGCTGCAAGGGCTGAAAACCTTTCAGGGTCTGGAACATCGCGTCGAGTTGGTGGACGAAATCGGTTCGGTTGCGTTTATCGATGATTCCAAGGGCACCAATGTCGGCGCCACCGAGGCGGCCCTGAACGGCATGACCCGTCCGGTGGTGTTGATCGCCGGCGGAGACGGCAAGGGACAGGACTTCGCGCCGCTGGCGCCGGCCTGCCGCCGCATCGCCCGCGCCGTGCTGTTGATTGGCCGCGACGCCGGCAAGATTCGCGCCGCGCTGGCGGACTCCGGTCTTCCGCTGCACGACTGCGCGACCCTGGAAGAAGCCACCCGCCGCGCGGCTGAGCTGGCGCGGCCCGGCGATGTGGTGCTGCTGTCGCCGGCTTGCGCCAGCCTGGACATGTTCCGCAACTACGCGCATCGCGCCCAGGTGTTCATCGACACCGTGCGCGAACTGAAGGCGCGGCAAACCGAGGCGACGCGGCCATGATCGTGCACGGAGCCCGGCGCTACGCCGCCATCAAGCCGTTCGACGAAGCGCTGTCCTGGGCGCTGGCCCTGCTGTTGTCGATCAGCCTGGTGATGGTGTACTCGGCGTCCATCGCCTACGCCGAGGCCGACGCGGCCACGCACAACCGTTACTTCTACCTGATCCGCCACATGATCTTCATGACGATAGGGCTGAGCGCGGCCTATATCGCCTTCCAGATTCCGACGGCGTTCTGGCAGAAGTACTCCGGCAAGATTTTCCTGATTGGGCTGGTGTTGCTGGTGCTGGTGCTGATTCCCGGCATCGGCAAGATGGTCAACGGCTCGCGGCGGTGGATCAACTTGTTTGTGTTGAACCTGCAGCCGTCAGAAGTGATGAAGTTCGCCACCGTGCTGTACGCGGCGGATTACACCGTGCGCAAGAGCCATCTGCTGCACAGCCTGAAAGAAGGCTTCGCGCCGATGTTCGCCGCCATGGTGGTGGTGGCCTTCCTGCTGCTGCGCGAGCCGGACTTCGGCGCGCTGATGGTGGTGATGAGCATCGCGATGGGCCTGCTTTTCCTTGGCGGCATCAATATGCGCATCTTCAGCGGGCTGGCGGTGATGGCGGTGGGCGCCATCGTGGTGCTGATCATCTCCTCGCCGTATCGCTTGAAGCGGGTGCTGGGTTTCATGGACCCGTGGGACGACCCGTACGGCAAGGGCTATCAGTTGTCGCACTCCTTGATCGCCATCGGTCGCGGCGAGTGGTTCGGCGTCGGCTTGGGCGGCAGCATAGAGAAGCTGTTTTACCTGCCGGAGGCGCATACCGACTTCATCATGGCGGTGATTTCGGAAGAGTTCGGTTTTGCCGGCATTTGCGTGGTGGTGGGTCTGTACGCCTGGATTGTGCGGCGCGCCTTCCACATCGGCGTGGAGTCGAAAAAGCTGGAGCGCTATTACCAGTCGCTGGTGGCGCAGGGTCTGGGCATCTGGCTCGGCATCCAGGTGTTTTTCAACATCGGGGTGAATATGGGCCTGCTGCCGACCAAGGGTTTGACCTTGCCGCTGATGTCCTTCGGCGGCTCGGCGATGTTGATGAATTTGATCGCGGTGGCGGTGCTGCTGCGGGTTGATTATGAAAACCGAAGGATTATGCGGGGCTATAAGGTTTAGCCCCGCATTCAGGAAAGGCGGTAAGCCTTTCCAGGCGCCTTGGCGCCGTCTCCTTCGGTTTCTGCAAGCCCGAAGGGCGAAGCGAAAACCGGCGCACGATGCGCGGCAACGAGAGTTAACGGAACGGATTAGAGATGGCGAATCGCACGGTCATGGTGATGGCGGCTGGTACGGGTGGACACATCGTCCCCGGCCTTGCCGTGGCCAAGGAATTGCAAAGCCGGGGCTGGAATGTGGTGTGGCTGGGCACCCGGCGCGGCATGGAGAACAAGTTGGTGCCGCCCACCGGCATTCCGCTGGAACGGCTGAATTTCCACGGCGTGCGCGGCAAGGGCCTGTTGGGTTCTGCCAAGGGCGCTTTGCAGCTGCTTGGCGCTTTCTTCAGCAGCGCGGCGCAGATTTTCCGCCATCGCCCGGACGTGGTGCTGGGCATGGGCGGCTATGTCTGCCTGCCCGGCGGCGTGATGGCTGGCCTGCTGTGGAAGCCGCTGGTCTTGGTCAACGCCGACGCCGGCCTGTTGTTGAGCAATAAAGCCTTGCTGCCGTTCGCCAAGAAACTGGTCTGCGGTTTCGATGGGGACGCGGCGCGCAACGGCAAGGCGCTGGTCACCGGTAATCCGGTGCGAGGCGAGATCGAGAGCATCGCCGCGCCGGCTGAGCGTTTTGCCGGCCGCGGCGGCCCGCTGAAGGTGTTGGTGGTGGGGGGCAGCCTGGGCGCCAAGGTTTTGAATGACACCTTGCCGCAGGCGATGGCCAAGTTACCGGCGGACAAGCGGCCGCAATTGACGCATCAGACCGGCGAGGCGAATTTCGCCGCGGTCGAAGCGGCTTATAAGGCCGCTGGCTTGCGGGATCAGGTGGAATTGTTGCCCTTCGTCGACGACATGCCAAAGCGCCTGGCCGAATGCGATTTGGTGATTTGCCGCGCTGGCGCGATCACGGTCAGCGAATTGTGCGCGGCCGGGGTCCCCAGCGTGCTGGTGCCGCTGGTGGTGTCCACCACCGGCCATCAGCGCGACAACGCCGAGTGGATGGCGAAGGCCGGCGCGGCCTGGCATCTGCCGCAGAAAGAATTGAACGCCGATGGGCTTGCGGGCTTGTTGGCGGGTTTGGATAGAGACCAGTTGCTGGACAAGGCCGAACGCGCGCGCGCGCTGGCCCATTCCGGCGCGGCCGGCCGGGTGGCCGACCTGTGCCAGCAGCTGGCCAGGGAATGACAGGGCGTCATATGAGCGCTCAAGCAGAGACACAGACATGAAACACAGGGTCAAACACATACATTTCGTCGGCATCGGCGGCGTGGGCATGTGCGGCATCGCGGAGGTGCTGCACGGCCTGGGCTTTACCGTGTCCGGCTCCGACATGGCGGAAAGCGCCACCAGCAAGCGGTTGATCGATCAGGGCATACGCGTGTTCTACGGCCACGACGCCACTTATATGCATGGCGCCGACGTGGTGGTGACCTCCACTGCGGTCAAGTCCGACAATCCTGAAGTGCTGGAAGCGCGCGCCAACAAAATTCCGGTGATCCCTCGCGCGCTGATGTTGGCTGAGCTGATGCGCTTCAAGCAGGGCATCGCCATCGCCGGCACCCACGGCAAGACCACCACCACCAGCCTGACCGCCTCGGTGCTGGGCGCGGCCGGTTTGGATCCCACTTTCGTCATCGGCGGCAAGCTGACCGCGGCCGGCACCAACGCGCGCCTGGGGTCCGGCGAATTCCTGGTGGCCGAGGCCGACGAATCGGACGCCTCCTTCTTGCACCTGACTCCGGTGATGGCGGTGGTGACCAATATCGACGCCGATCACATGGACACCTACGACCACAGCTTCGACAAGCTCAAGCAGGCTTTCGTGGACTTCCTACAGCGCTTGCCGTTTTACGGCCGCGCGGTGCTGTGCGTGGACGATCCCAATGTGCGCGAGATCCGAGGCCGCATCACCAAGCCGGTGACCACTTATGGCCTGGACGATTCCGCCGACATCTACGCGGAGAACATCCGCGCCGCGGCCGGCCAGATGCATTTCGACGTGGTGGTGAAGAACGGCAAGGAAGTGCGCTTTCCTGTTGTGCTGAACATGCCGGGCCGCCACAACGTGCTGAACGCGCTGTCCGCCATCGCCATCGGTCTGGAGTGCGGAGCCAGCGTGGAAGCGATCCAGCAAGGCCTGGCCGAGTTCGCCGGCGTCGGCCGCCGCTTCCAGCGCTATGGCGAAGTGCCGGCCAAGGACGGCGGCAGCTTCACCCTGGTGGACGACTATGGCCATCACCCGGTGGAAATGGCCGCCACGCTGGCCGCGGTGCGCGGCGCCTTCCCGGACAAGCGTCTGGTGCTGGCCTTCCAGCCGCACCGCTACACCCGCACCCGGGATCTGTTTGAAGACTTCGTCAAAGTGCTGTCCAGCGTGGACGCCTTGTTGCTGTCCGAAGTCTACGCCGCCGGCGAAGCGCCCATTGTGGCCGCCGACGGCCGCGCCTTGGCGCGCGCGGTGCGGGTTTTGGGCAAGGTGGAGCCGGTGTTCGTCGAGGACATCGTCGAGATGCAGCAGACCATTTTCGATCAGGCTCGCGACGGCGACGTGGTGGTGACCATGGGCGCGGGCTCCATCGGCGCGGTGCCGGCCAAAGTGGCGGCGGGCGCGTGATGATGAATGACAAGGACAAGGCAATGACGCAGTACGGCAAGGTGGCGGTGATGATGGGCGGGAGCTCCTCCGAGCGCGAAGTGTCGCTGATGAGCGGCGCCGGCGTGCTCAAGGCCCTGCAGTCCCGCGGCGTGAATGCTCACAAGTTCGATCCGTCGGAACAACCGCTGAGCGCGTTGAAGGAAGAAGGCTTCGACCGCGTGTTCAACATCCTGCACGGCCCTTTCGGAGAAGACGGCACCTTGCAAGGCGTGCTGGAAAGCATGGGCCTGCCGTATACCGGCTGCGGGGTGATGGCGGCGGCGATCTGCATGGACAAATGGCGCACCAAGCTGTTGTGGCAAGGCGCCGGCCTGCCGATCCCGGAATTCGAGCTGCTGGACGAGAACAGCGACTTCGCAGCGGTGGAGGCCAAGCTTGGTCTGCCCATCTTCGTCAAGCCGGCCACTGAGGGCTCCAGCATCGGCGTGACCAAGGTCAAGCAGCCGGGCGAACTGAAAGCCGCGTTCGAAGAGGCGCGCAAATACGACAGCATCGTGATTGCCGAGCGATTCATCGGCGGCGGCGAGTACACCTGTGCGGTGATTGGCGACACGGCCTATCCGACGATCAAGATCGAGCCGGCGACCGAGTTCTACGACTACGACGCCAAGTATTTCCGCGACGACACCGTCTACCGTTGCCCGTCCGGCCTGAGCGAAGCGCTGGAACAGCGCGCGCGCGAACTGTCGCTGGCGGCGTTCCGCGTATTGGGCGGCCGCGGCTGGGGCCGGGTGGATTTCCTGATGGACGAGGCCGGAGGCATTTACTTGCTGGAAGCCAACACCAATCCGGGCATGACCAGCCACAGCCTGGTGCCGATGGCGGCGCGGGCGATGGGCATCAGTTACGAGGATTTGTGCCTCAAGGTGCTGGATATGGTGCATGTGGGATAACCATCGGTTGCTAAGAGGCCTGGCCAATTTGATGCTGGCCGCCGCAGCGCTGATGTTGCTGTATGCAGGAGGGTTCTGGTTGACGCACGCTCCGGTGTTTCCGGTGAAGAAGATCCAGATTCGCGGCGACATGAAACGCGTGACGCCGGAACAGCTGAAGTTCATTGCCGAGCATGAACTGTCCGGCACCTTCTTCACGCTGGACATCGACAAGACGCGGGCGGCCTTCGGCAAATTGCCGTGGGTGCGGGATGCCCAGGTGCGACGGCGCTGGCCGGACGCGCTGGACATTTCGGTGGAAGAGCATGTGGCGCTTGCGCGCTGGGGAGAGAACGGCCTGGTCAATACCCGAGGAGAGCGGTTCGACGCCGCCAGCGATCAGGACCTGCCGGTGTTTTACGGGCCGGCGGGGGCAGAGAAGGACATGAGCGAAATGCTGGGCGGGCTGCGCCAGGATCTGGCTCCGGCGGGCGTCAAGCCCGCGGCGCTGTGGCTGTCCAGCCGCCGCGCCTGGAAAGTGGGGCTGGACAACCAGGTGCAGCTGGAGTTGGGACGCAACGACGTAAGTCCGCGCGCCCGCCGCTTCGCCCAGTACTGGAAGAGCAAATTGGCGGCGTTGCCGTATCACGTGGAATACGTGGATATGCGCTACCCGAATGGATTCGCCGTGCGGATGCCCGATTACAAGGCGCCGCCGGCCAAGGGAAACAAGTAATTAGCAGTTGGAGCGACAGGTGAGCAAACCAAAGGAAAGCAAGAACATGCTGGTTGGCCTCGACATCGGCACATCCAAGATCGTGGCGATCGTCGCAGAAGTCCTGGAGGACGGCCAACTCAATATCGTCGGCATGGGCCACACCCCGTCGCGCGGTTTGAAGCGCGGCATGGTGGTGAACATCGAATCCACGGTGCAGGCCATCCAGCGCGCGCTGGAAGAGGCCGAGCTGATGGCCGACTGCAAGATTCACGAAGTGTTCGCCGGCATTGCCGGCAGCCACATCAAGAGCGTGAACTCGCACGGCATGGTGGCGATCAAGGATCGCGAAGTCACCAAGATGGACATCGACCGCGTGATTGAAACCGCGCGCGCGGTGACCATCCCGCCGGACCATCAGGTGCTGCACATCCTGACTCAGGAATACAGCATCGACGGTCAGGAAGGCGTGCGCGAACCGCTGGGCATGAGCGGAGTGCGGCTGGAAGCCAAGGTGCACATCGTCACCGGCGCGGTGTCCGCCGCCCAGAACGTGACCAAGTGCGTGCGCCGCTGCGGCCTGGAAGTGTCCGACCTGGTATTGCAGCCGATGGCTTCCGCCATCGCGGTGCTGTCGGAGGACGAAAAAGACCTGGGCGTGTGCCTGATCGACATCGGCGGCGGCACCACCGACATCGCGGTGTACGCCAACGGCGCGATCCGCCACACCGCGGTGATACCGATCGCCGGCGACCAGATCACCAACGACATCGCCATGGCCTTGCGCACGCCCACCAAGGAGGCCGAGGACATCAAGATCCAGCACGCGGTGGCGCTGGTGGCGATGGCCGACCCCAGCCAGATGATAGAAGTGCCGGGCGTGGGCGAGCGCGGGCCGCGTCAAATGTCGCGCGCCACGCTGGCCGAAGTGGTGGAGCCGCGGGTGGAAGAGCTGTTCCAACTGGTGCAGCAGGAACTGCGCCGCAGCGGTTTTGAGGATTTGCTGTCCTCCGGCATCGTGCTGACCGGCGGCGCCAGCCTGATGCCGGGCATGGTGGAGCTGGCGGAGGAAGTGTTCCACATGCCGGTGCGCGTTGGCGTGCCCAAGTATGTGGGCGGCCTGGCGGAAGTGGTGAAGACCCCGCGCTTCTCCACCGGCGTCGGCCTGCTGTTGTACGGCAAGGATCAGATTCAAACGCATACCGGCCCCAAGGTGGAGTCGGCGGGCGTGGGCCAGATGTTCTCGCGCATGAAGGCGTGGTTCGCTGGCAATTTCTAGGAGTTTGTTTACGATCCGCTGCGCGTCGGCGATACGGCGTTGAAAACGGCTTCAGAATGCTCATGTACCGTATGTACATTCCGCTTCTTCAGCTGTTTTCGCCTGGTCTCGCTTTAGCTCGCAGGATCGTGAACATTTTACTAAGCGCTACGCAGCCGGCGCACACGCTGGCCACGATAGCGATCGGGCAGATGTATCGGGTAGGTAGCTCATCTTTATTGAGGAGAGGAAAATGAGCGGAATGGTCTTTGAAGTTATGCAAGAAACCGCCAATGTGGCGATCATCAAAGTCATCGGCGTTGGCGGCGGCGGTTGCAACGCCATCGACAACATGATCGACGGCAATGTGCACGGCGTGGAATTCATCTGCGCCAATACCGACGCTCAGTCGCTGCTGCGCAACAAGTCGCCGCAGAAACTGCAGTTGGGCAACAACCTGACCCGCGGCCTGGGCGCGGGCGCCAATCCGGAAGTGGGCCGCAGCGCGGCGCTGGAAGACCGCGAGCGCATCGCCGAGATGCTGCGCGGCTCCAATATGGTGTTCGTCACCGCCGGCATGGGCGGCGGCACCGGCACCGGCGCGGCGCCGGTAGTGGCGGAAGTGGCCAAGGAAATGGGCATCCTGACCGTGGGCGTGGTCACTCGTCCGTTCGAGCACGAAGGCAAGCGCATGAAAGTGGCGCAGAACGGCATCGAGGACCTGAAAAAGCACGTCGATTCGCTGATCGTGATCCCCAATGAAAAACTGATGGAAGTGCTGGGCGACGACGTGACCATGCGCGAAGCCTTCCGCGCCGCCGACGATGTGCTCAAGGGCGCGGTGGCCGGCATTGCCGAAGTCATCACTTGCCCGGGCCTGATCAACGTCGACTTTGCCGACGTGCGCACCGTGATGAGCGAAATGGGCCTGGCGATGATGGGTTCCGCCTACGCTTCCGGCATCGACCGCGCCCGCGTGGCCGCCGAGCAGGCCGTGGCCAGCCCGCTGCTGGACAACATCACTCTGGAAGGCGCGCGCGGCGTGCTGGTCAACATCTCCACCGCGCCGGGTTGCCTGAAGATGAGCGAGTATCGCGAAATCATGGGCATCGTGCGCCAGTACGCGGACGAAGACGCGCAGATCAAGTTCGGCACCGCCGAAGTGGAAGACATGCCGGAAGACACCATCCGCGTGACCTTGATCGCTACTGGTCTGGGCCAGAAGAAGACCGCGCGCAACACCGAGGAGCGTCCGGAGTACATCAAGATCGTGAAGACCGGCACCGACGACCGCGCGGTGGAAGTGGTCAGCTACGACGACTTCGACACCCCGGCCATCATGCGCCAGGGCCGTCGCCGCGCCGCGCCGTCCATGGACTTCTCCAATCCGGAAGTGAGCGAAAGCTACGATATCCCGGCCTTCCTGCGCAAGCAGGCGGACTGAGGCGGAGTCGCTATAGAAGAAAGCTATTTAATACTGCAAATCAATCAATAAAGTGCGGTTTTTGACTGTGCTAGAATCGGGCATTCCCATCCGTTTGAGAAGTCCGACATGATATTGCAGCGCACGCTGAAACAAGCGATAAGCGCCACGGGTGTGGGTTTGCACTCCGGCGAGCGGGTGAAACTCACCCTGCTGCCGGCCGCGCCCGACACCGGGATCGTCTTTCGCCGCACCGACTTGCCCGAGCCGGTGGAGGTGAAAGTGGATCCATCGCTCGTCAACGACACGCGACTCTCCTCCACGCTGGTGACTGACACCGGCGTGCGTGTCGGCACGATCGAGCATTTGATGTCGGCCCTGGCGGGCTTTGGCATCGACAACCTCGTGATTGAGGTCACGGCGGCGGAAATCCCCATCATGGACGGATCCGCCGCCCCTTTCATTTACCTGCTGCAGACCGCGGGCGTGGCCGAGCAGAACGCCAAGAAGCGCTTCATCCGCGTCACCCGGACGGTGGAGGTGGAAGAGCGCGGCGTCTGGGTGAAGCTGGAGCCGCATGACGGCTTCAAGGTCACCCTGTCCATAGACTTCAACCATCCGGCCTTCAATCTGGCGCCGCAGACCGTGGCGGTGGATTTCGCGCGCCATTCCTATACCGACGAGATCAGCCGCGCGCGCACCTTCGGCTTCATGCACGAGGTAGAATACATGCGCAACCACGGGCTGGGCCGTGGCGGCAGCCTGGACAACGCCATCGTCATCGACGACGAATACGTGCTGAACCCGGAAGGCCTGCGCTTTCCGGATGAATTCGTCCGCCATAAAATCCTGGACGCCATCGGCGACCTCTACATCATCGGCCACCCGTTGATCGCCGCCTTCTCCGGCCACAAATCCGGCCACGCGATGAACAACAAGCTGTTGCGCAAGCTGCTGGAAACGCCGGAAGCCTGGGAATACGTCAGCTACGACGATCCGCTGGACGCGCCGTCCAGCTTCCACCGGCTGCCGGAGGTGGCCTAGCGGTGTTCGGCTTCTGGCGCTTGTGGCTGCTCGTCACCATCCTGTTGTTGGGCTGGGCAGGCGTCTGTTATCTATTGACCCGCAATCCGCTCTACCTGCGCTACCTTGGCCGAATCGCCCGCTGGAGCGGCGGCCTGGTGGTACTGGTCAGCGCCTTCTGGCTGATTTACCGGCTACTGTCCTAAGAGCCTGTTTACGATCTCGCGAGCAAGAGCGAGACAAGGCGAAAACTAGCGAAAAAGCGGAATGTACTCGTGGTACATGAGCATTTTGAGGGAGTTTTCAACGCTGTATCGCCGAAGCGCAGCAGATCGTAAACAGGTTCTAAGCGGGCCGGAGGAGTGATGAACCCATGTCCAAATTGACACATTTCGATGCCGGCGGCCAGGCCCATATGGTCGACGTCGGCTCCAAGGCGCACACCCGCCGCCGCGCGGTGGCCGAAGGCCATATCCGCATGCTGCCCGCCACCTTCGCTCTGGTGAAGGGCGGCGGCCATAAAAAAGGCGACGTGCTCGGCATCGCTCGCATCGCCGCCATCATGGCGTCCAAGAAAGCCGCCGACCTGATCCCGCTCTGCCACCCGATCGCGCTGACCCGCGTGGCGGTGGACTTCGAACTGCTGGAGGCCGACAACACCGTGCGCATCGAAGTCACCGCGGAATGCAGCGGCCAGACCGGGGTGGAAATGGAGGCGCTGACCGCCGCCAACGTCGGCCTGTTGACCATTTACGATATGTGCAAGGCGGTGGACCGCGGCATGGTCATCGACGGCGTGCGGCTGCTGGAGAAAGAGGGCGGCAAGAGCGGGCATTGGCGGGTGGAAAGCTGATCCGGCGCGATGTCGCGCGCAGTCTCATCGTTACCCGTGTTGTTCCGCACCGGCCGGCGTCCGCTCGGCGGGCTTGTCCCGCCAATAGCCGGCCAGCAGCGAGCCGGAAATATTGTGCCAGACCGAAAACAGCGCCCCCGGCAGCGCCGCTAGCGGGCTGAAGTAGGCCTTGCCCAACTGGGCGGCCAGGCCGGAGTTCTGCATGCCCACCTCAATCGCCAGCGTGCGGCATACCGATTCGTCGAAGCCCAGCAAGCGTCCTCCCCAATACCCGCCCAACAGGCCGATGGCGTTGTGCAGCATTACCGCCGCAATGGTCAGCGCGCCCACCGCGGCGATGTGGTTCTTGCTGCCGGCGACGATGGCGGCGATCAGCGCGACGATGGCCAGCATCGACAACAGCGGCAGCAGCGGCTCCAGCCGGCGGACCTGAGGCGCGAAGAAACGGTGGGCCAGCAGGCCCAGCCCTATCGGCAGGATGACGATTTGGAGAATGCTCAGCAGCATCGCCGCCACTTCCACCTTGATCGCCGCGTCCACGTACAGCCGGGTCAGCAAGGGTGTGGCCACCACGCCCACCAGCGTGGACAGCGAAGAGATGGTGACCGACAGCGCCACATCGCCGCGCGATAGATAGATGATCACATTGGACGCGGTGCCGCTGGCGACGCTGCCCACCAGAATCATGCCGATGGCCAGTTGCGGCGGCATCTGGAACAGCCGCGCCAGCGCCCAGGCCGCCAGCGGCATCACCAGATAGTGCAGACCGAGTCCGGCCAATACCGGCGCCGGCCGGCTCAGCACCCGTTTGAAATCGTCCAGCGTCAGCGTTAGTCCCATGGCGAACATGATCACCGCCAGCATCAGGCCGGTATGTGGCAGCAAGGGGGTGAACGCCGCCGGCCGCTGGTAAGCGATGGCGGATAGCAGCAAGGCCCATAGCGGAAACAGGCGGGTGATCTTGGCGAGCACGGCGACTCCTGACGGCGGATAATCCGCACATCATAGGCGATGGACCCCGGCGCGTGGCAAGTCCCCGAGTCCGCATGGCTGATCCAGCGTCAGCCGTCGCTTGCGCAATCGTCTTTTGCCAGCGGCGGCGCGGCGCGGTTTAATCGGGTCTTCGATTCCATGGAGCGCGCGATGCAAGCGACGATTGCCGGCAAGACCGTGGCCGACTGGCAGGCCAGCCACCCCTTATTGACGCCCTTGATGGCCTTGCAGCCTTTGAGCTGGTTCAATCCCGCACGGGCGCCGGCGGCGGAAGCATTGGCCGACGTGGGCTTGAGCCGGGCCGACGTCGAGGACGCCGACGCGCGGCTGCGCCGCTTCGCGCCCTATCTGGCGCGGGTGTTCCCGGACGCTGCCGCCAGCGGCGGCATCATAGAGTCGCCGCTGTTGCCGATTCCGGCGATGCGCGCGGCGCTATGGGCCGAGGCCGGCTTGGAGGCGGGCGGCAGCCTGTGGCTGAAGGCGGACAATTTGCTGCCGATTTCCGGCTCCATCAAGGCGCGCGGCGGCATCTACGAGGTGCTGAAACACGCGGAAGCCTTGGCGCTCAGTCACGGCCTGCTGCGGGAGGGCGACGACTATGCCGGATTGGACAGCGATGAGGCGCGAGCCTTCTTCAGCGGCTATCGGGTGGCGGTGGGCTCCACCGGCAATTTGGGCCTGTCCATCGGCATCATCAGCGCCAAGCTGGGTTTCCAGGCCAGCGTGCATATGTCGGCGGACGCGCGGCAGTGGAAGAAAGACTTGCTGCGCAGCCACGGCGTCAATGTGGTTGAGTACCCGTCCGATTACAGCGTGGCGGTGGCCGAAGGCCGCAAGCAGGCGGCGTCCGATCCGCGCTGCCATTTTGTCGACGACGAGAATTCGAAGAACCTGTTTCTAGGCTACGCGGTGGCGGCGGAGCGCCTGCGCGGCCAATTGGCGGAGCAGGGCGTCCGGGTGGACGCGGAACACCCGTTGCTGGTGTATCTGCCCTGCGGCGTGGGTGGCGGGCCGGGCGGGGTGGCCTTCGGCCTCAAACTGGCTTTCGGCGACGCCGTGCATTGCCTGTTCGCTGAGCCCACTCAGGCGCCCTGCATGCTGTTGGGCGTCTACACCGGGCTGCATGAGGCGGTGGCGGTGCAGGATTTCGGCATCGACAATCTGACCGCAGCCGATGGCTTGGCCGTGGGGCGTCCATCCGGTTTTGTCGGCCGGGCGATGCAACGCTTGATAGACGGCTATTACACGGTGGACGATGGCGAGCTGTACCGTTTACTGGCCTTATTGGAGCGGGAGCAGGGGTTGAAGCTGGAGCCGTCGGCGCTGGCCGGCATGCCGGGCCCGCTGAGGGTGCTAGGCGAGTCCCAGGGCTACCGCCAGCGGATGGGCTTGAACGCGGAGAGGCTGGCGCGCGCGGCGCATCTGGTATGGGGCACCGGCGGCGGCATGGTGCCGCCGGCGGAAATGGACGCCTATCTGGCGGAAGGCCGGCGGCGGCTGCCTGCGTGAACGATAATGGCGGCATGCTGAACCTTCCCCCACGCGCCGGCGTTCGGCTGGACGGCGCACAATGGTCCAACCTGCACACCTTCGCGGCGGCGGCGAGGCATTTGAGCTTTGCCCGCGCCGCCGATGAATTGTGCCTGAGCGCCAGCGCGGTCAGTCATCGCATCGCCAGGCTGGAGCGGGCGCTGGGCACCCGCTTGTTCCTGCGGCTGACCCGTAGTCTGCGCTTGAGCGAGGACGGCGAACGCATCTACCAGGCTTGGCTGGCCGGCCAGGCGCAACTGGAGGCGGCTTTGAACCCGCGGGACGAGACCGAACCGGCTGGCGCGGTGGCCTTGTACGCACGGCCCTCGCTGGCGCAATGCTGGCTGGCTCCGAGGCTGGCGGATTTCGCCGAGCGCCACCCGCGCATCGCGCTGGATATCCGCAGCGGCAACGAGATGGTGGATTTTCGCACCTGGAACATCGACCTGGCGCTGTATTACTCCGCCGGCGAGTTTCCCTGCCTGGATGCGCAGCGCCTGATGGACGAGCAAGTGGCGCCGGTGTGCAGCCCGGAGTACGCGGACCGGCATGGCCTGCGCGGCAATCCGGCGGCCCTGGCCGATTGTTTGCTGCTGCACGACGCCCAGGCTTGGGAGCGGGCGGCTCACGATGCTGAATGGCGCGAGTGGGCGCGCCGCCGCGGCGTGGCGCTGCCGTCGCGCGGCATGAGTTTTGACCGTTCCGATTTGTGCGCGCAGGCGGCCGCGCATCACGCTGGAGTGGCGCTGGGCCGGCGGCGTCTGGTTCAAGAGCGGGTGGAGCGCGGCGAACTGATGCTGCCGCTAGGGCCGTTCGAGCCGCTGGGACCACAGGCGTATTATCTGGTGCGCGCGCCGCAAGCGCCGTCCCCTCGGGTGCGGGCGGTCATGGACTGGCTGCGTCGTTGCGCGGCGGATTAACTCTCTTCCTTCCCCCTTTTCACGCAGCCCTCTCGCGCGGGCTCCCGACGGCGTGCTAGTCTGCCTCAGTTCAATGTCATGTTGGCCGCGGGAGGCGCTTGATGATCACCCTGTACCAGTTTGGCCCGGCCATGGGCCTGATGGATCCCAGCCCCTTTGTGGTGAAGGCGGATCTGCTGCTTAAGCTGTCCGGCCTCCCGTACCGCCGCGTGCGCGGCGATATGCGCAAGGCCCCCAAGGGCAAACTGCCCTGCATCGACGACGACGGCCAGATGGTGCCGGACTCCACGCTGATCCGCCTGCACTTGGCGGACAAGCATGGCATCACGCTGGACGCCGGCCTGAACGCCGAGCAGAAAGCGCTGGCCTGGAGCGTGGACTGTATGCTGGGAGAGCATTTCTACTGGGGCATCGTGCATGAGCGTTGGATGGTGGACGCGCATTTCGAGCGCGGCCCCGGCGTATTCTTCAAGGGCGTGCCGTCGTTGCTGCGCGGATTGGTGGTGGCGCTGGTGCGGCGTAAAGTGCGCGCCAATCTGTGGGGGCAGGGCATGGGACGTTTCAGCGAGGCGGAGCGCTTGCGGCTGCTGGAAGCGGATGTGGAGGCGCTGTCAGCCTTGTTGGGCGAGCGGCGTTATTTCATGGGCGACGCCGCCACATGGATTGACGCCAGCGTCTACGCCTTCGTCAGCGGCGCGCTGACCGACGCCATGGGAGAAACGCCGTCGCGGGCGCTGGTGTCGGCGCGCCCCAATCTGGTGGCGTATGCGGAGAGGCTGCGGGCCGAGTTTTACCCTTGATAAGTTAGAGGGTCCGCCGCGAGGCAACACGATAAAAGCAAAGGGGAAAACATGAAGATGAACAGACTGCTGCCTTTGGGGGCCTGGTTGTGCGCGGCCGGCGCATGGGCGGATAGCGGATTGGACTACGGCCGCTACGGCATCGATTTGAACGGCATCGATCCGGCGGTGCGGGTGCAGGATAATCTGTCGCTGCACGCTAACGGGGGCTGGCTCAAGCACGCGGAGATTCCGGCCGAGCGTTCCTCTATCGGCGTGGCGGAAGTATTGGCGGAGCGTAATCTGGAACGGCTGCGACAGTTGATAGAGCAGGCCGGTCAGGGCGCGGACGTCGGCAAGGAGGCGAGTCAGATAGCCGCCTTGTACCGCAGCTTTATGGACGAGGACACCATTGTCCGTCGCGGGCTGGAGCCGCTGCGCGAATCGCTGCGGGCGGTGGCCGGCCTGAATTCGACGGAGGAGGCGGTGCGTTATATGGGTCGGTTGCAGGATCAGCCAGTGGATACGCCGTTTCGCTTCTATGTCAGCCAGGACCCCAAGGACTCCGCCGTCTATCTGGCCGGAGTCGGTCAGTCAGGCCTGGCGATGGACCAGGATTACTACCTGGGCAAATCCGCGGATTTCGCCGCCGCGCGTCAGGCTTACTTGAAGTATCTGGAGCGCTTGTTCGCGCTGGCTGAACTGGACCAGCCGCAAAGCCGCGCTCGCGATGTGCTGGCTTTCGAAACGCGCTTGGCGAAAATACAATGGACCAATGTCGAGAACCGCGACATCCAGAAAACCTACAACAAGCTGAGCCTGGCCGAGCTGGCTCGCCGGCAGCCGGGCTATGATTGGTCGGCTTTGTTGAGCGACGCCGGCCTGGGCGCGGCCAAGCAATTGAACTTGGATCAGCCCGGCTATCTGAGCAAGCTGGCGCCGCTGCTGCGGACCACATCGGCGGCCACATTGCGCAATTATCTGCTGGCGCGCACGCTGGACGCCTACGCGCCCAGCCTGACGCCGGCCTTCGTCGATGCCCACTTCGATTTCTACGGCAAGACGCTGGAAGGCCGCAAGCAAAACCGGCCGCGCTGGAAACGCGGCGTGAGCGTGGTGGAAAGCGGGCTGGGAGAGGCGCTGGGCAAACTTTACGTGGCGCGCTATTTCACGCCGGAAGCCAAGCGCCAGGCCGACGAACTGGTGCGCAATCTGCTAAAAGCCTATGACCAGTCCATCGACACTCTGGACTGGATGAGCGAGGCCACCAAGCGGCAGGCTCATGTCAAGTTGTCCAAATACGCCTTGAAGATAGGCTATCCGGACAAGTGGAGGAGTTACGAGGGCCTGGAGCTGTCCCCGGACGATTTGGCCGGCAATGCGCGGCGCATCGCAAGCTTCAACTACCGGTATATGATCGGCAAGCTAGGCCAGCCGGTGGACCGCAAGGAATGGAGCATGACGCCGCAGACGGTCAACGCCTATTACAACCCGGCCAATAACGAGATCGTGTTTCCAGCCGCCATCCTGCAAGCGCCGTATTTCGATCCCGGCTTCGACCCGGCGGTCAACTACGGCAGCATAGGGGCCACCATCGGCCACGAAATCAGCCACGGTTTCGACGACCAAGGCAGCCAATTCGACGGCGACGGCAATATGCGCAATTGGTGGACCGCCACGGACAACGCGCGCTTCAAGGCCGCCACGCGCAAGCTGGTCAAGCAATACGGCCGTTACCAGCCGGTGACCGGCCATTACGTCAACGGCGAGCTGACGCTGGGCGAGAACATCGCCGACAACGCCGGCCTGGAAGTGGCGTACAAAGCCTACCATTTGGCGTTGGGTGGCAAGGAGGCTCCAGTGCTGGACGGCATGAGCGGCGACCAGCGCTTCTTTATCGCCTTCGCCCAATCCTGGCGCAGCAAAACCCGCGACGAGGCCACGCTCAAGCAACTAGTGTCGGATCCGCACACGCCGGACTTGTGGCGCCCCATCGGCACCGCCAGCAATATGGAGCCGTTTTACCAGGCTTTCGACGTCAAGCCGGGCGACAAGATGTATTTGCCGCCTAAGCAACGTTTCCATTTGTGGTGGTAAGAACCTGTTCATAATCTGCTGCGCTGCGGCGATACCGCGTTAAAAACCGCTTCGAAATGCTCATGTACCACTTGACCATTCCGCTTTCTCAGCCGTTTTCGCCTTGTCTCGCTCTTGCTCGCAAGATTTTGAACAGGCTCTAAGACATTCTCAGAGTAAACGTTTGAGTTGGCCGGGTGTGAGCCCGGCATGGCGGCGGAACATGGCGATGAAGGCGCTGTCCTGCGCATAGCCCAGTTCCGTCGCCACCCTGCTTACGCTTTCCCCCTCGGCTAGTAGCCGGCTGGCTTCCATTATTTTCAGTTGCCGCCTCCAGGCGCTGAAGCCAAGACCGGTCTGTTGCTGGAACAACCTGTTGACGGTGCGGCTGCTGGCGCCTGCCTGAGCCGCCAGTTGTTCCAAAGTGGCTTCGCCGCCGGGCTGCTGCAAGAGCTGCTCGGCAATGCGCAGCAGCCGTCGGTCCTGCGGCAGCGGCAAACTCAGCGCCTGCTCCGGCGCGCGGCCGGCTTCGTCCAGCAATACCTCCACCAGCCGTTCTTGCTCAGGCTCCAACGGCGACAACGGCCACTCCGCCACCCGCACGATCAGCTCCCGCAGCAATGGACTGACGGCGATGATCTGCGGCCGACGCGGCAGAGAGGGATAGACCGCAGGGTCGAAATACAGGCTGCGGTAGGCGAAGGGCTTGCCGGTTTCGGCCTGGTGCCATAGTCCCGAGGGAATCCAGGCGGCCATCGTGGGGGGCAGCACGCAGCGGGTATGGCCGATGCGGATTTGCAGCACGCCGCTGACCGCGTACATCAGTTGCGCGCGGCAATGGCGATGCAGGCCGGAATCGTGCGGCGCCGGCGCGTCTATGGCCATGCCCACGATGGGGTCGGCCAGCTGGTCCGGGTCCGGGGCCGTGGCGGGCTGGTAGCGCGGCATATTGTCCGATTATCAATGTTTCATGGCTATCCATCGATAATAGTCAGGTCTTCATCCTCCTACAATCCGTGCTCAATGTTTGAAGGAGGACAAAATGAGATCCGCGACTCGGGCGGCGCCGCTGGCGCTGCTGATTGTATTGCTGGGTTTTCCGCAATTGAGCGAAACCATTTACGCGCCGGCCTTGACCGAGATCGCCCAGGCTTACCGCGTCAGCCCAGGCCAGGCGCAACTGACGATGAGCGTCTACTTCCTGGCTTTCGCCTTCGGCGTGGTGTGCTGGGGACGCTGCGCCGACGTGTATGGCAGACGGCCGGCTTTGCTGTCCGCTCTGGGGTGCTACGGCGCGGGCGCGGTCCTGGCCGTATTGAGCCGCGATTTCGCCGTGCTGTTGCTGGCGCGCCTATTGCTGGCTTTCGGCGCCAGCGCCGGTTCGGTGGTGGTGCAGACCATGTTGCGAGATCGCTATCAGGGCCCGGCCTTGCTGGCGGTGTTCGCCACCGTCAGCGCCGCCTTGTCGCTGTCTCCGGCCTTGGGCCCGCCGCTGGGGGCGCTGTTGGTGGCCGGTTTCGGTCATCTTGGCGTGTTCACGGCCTTGTGCGGCTTGGCGGCATGGTTGCTGCTGCTGTCCTGGAGGCTGGCCGGCGAGACCCGGCCGGCGGATTTGCCGCCTCCGGCGGCGCTATGCGCGGTGGCGGTCAGAATGGCGCGCGATCCGCGGGTATTGGCCACAGTGTGGCTGGTGGCGGGTTTCAATCTGTTGTTGTTCGGCTTTTACACCCTGGCGCCGTTCACGCTGCGGTTGCTGGGCATGCCGGCCTGGCTGTTCGGCCTCAGCGGTTTGCTGGTGGCCACCGGCGGCTTGTTCGGAGCCTTCGTCAACCGCCGCTTGGCGGCGCGCGGCGGCGGCGCACGCTTGCCTCGCGCGGCGCTGGCTGCGGCCGGGGCGGCTGCGCTGGTTCAACTGTCCAGCGCTTGGCCGGGATGGTCTCCGCCTGTGGCCGTCGGCGTACTGCTGGCCAGTCAACTGGCGATCGCAGCGGCCTTCGGCTGCGCGATTCCGCCTTTGCTGGCTGAAGCGTTGAGGGACTACCGCCAGGTGCAAGGCACGGCCGGCGCCTTGCTGGGCCTGATGTATTACCTGCTGATCGCCGGCGGGTTGGCCTTGATCAGTGTGGCCTACCAGCCTTATGTTGGTTACCAGCCTTTGGCGATGGTGCTGCTTTGCATGGCGATGTGGCCGGCGACGCGGCGATTGGAGCGCTAGGAGTTGAATATTTCGTGTGATCCATGGCATTGTGTTAAATATTTCAAACACAAATGGAGAGCAGCGCGATGAAGCAGGCCAGCGATATCATTGTGTTCCAGTGCCACGACGTGGCGCTGGAATCGTTTGTGGCGGCCGAAGATCGCCGCATCGCCGGCGAGTGCCGGCAAAGCGTGGCCAACCATTATTCCGATCCCAGCGGCCAGTTTCACGCCGGCATTTGGAGCGGTGGTCTGGGCTGCTGGAAAGTGCGCTACAGCGAACATGAGTTCTGCACCTTGCTGCAAGGCCGGGTGCGGGT
Organism: Chromobacterium sp. Rain0013; assembly: GCF_015291765.1. NCBI lineage: Bacteria > Pseudomonadati > Pseudomonadota > Betaproteobacteria > Neisseriales > Chromobacteriaceae > Chromobacterium > Chromobacterium sp. Rain0013. Next base: position 225,537 of record NZ_CP031514.1, on the reverse strand, counting down.
CAGCGACGAGGCCGGGCACAGTGTGGAGTTGGCGCAGGGCGACCACTTTGTGATCCCCGCCGGCTTTGTAGGCACCTGGCAAGTGCTCGAGCCGGCTTGCAAGACGTATGCGGTGTTCGAGCCGCGGCAGCCGCGGGACCGGGAATAGGGCGGTTGCCCGGAAAGGCGAAACAGCCCCGCGTTGCGGGGCTGTTTTTCGTGGGGGAAACGCTGAGTTTAAAAAGTGAAGCCGGCGCCGATGTACATGCCGTCGGCCAGCCGGCGGTTGCGGTTGTTGTCTTTGCGTTCAATATCGAAGTAGCGGTAGCCGGCTTCGACGGTGAACGGGCCGATCGGATTCCAGCGCACGCCGGCGGCGAGATCGCTCACGTTCTTGACGCTGCCGCTGGCCATGCTGTCGCCAGCGTAATAGGCCTGGCCGTAGAGGCTGACCTTGGGCGCCAGCTGGATGTTGGCGCGGCCGCCCAGCAAGGCGGCGGTGCCGGAACCGCTATCCGGGTTCAGGCCCATCAGCTTGCCGCCGCCGGCCAGGGTGACGGGGCCTAGCGGAATGGCGAACTCCAAGCCGGCGCCGCCGGCGTTACCTTTGTGGTCGCTGTTCAGGTAGTCGATGGAAAGGCCCAGGCCCAGGCCTTGCGGGGTGCGGCTGAATTGCTGGAAATCCTTGCCGGCGATGAAGCTGTAGTCGGCGGCGTGGGCGGCGGCGGCCAGGGAGAGCAGAGCGGCGGCGGCGCCCAGTTGCAGAGTTTTCATGGGGTCACTTCTCTTGGGTGAGTTAGACAACAAGGGAAGTGACCGCTTTTTAAGTAACAAGTTCGACGCGCCGCCAAATATTCACGCGCGAATCATTCGCTGGCGAGCAGGTTTTCCAGTTCCAGCAGTCGGGTCTTGAGGGCGGCCACTTCCGCTTCCAGCGCGGCGACGCGGCCGGCCATGCCCACTTCGATCACGCCGCAGCCGTTGTCGCCGGCGGCCGGCAAAGACGGCGGTTCGCCGCTGAGCAAGTGGGCCCAACGCGCTTCGCGCTCGCCGGGTTGACGTTCAAGCTTCAGCACCAGCGGCGGGTATTTGTCGGCCAGCGCGTTGAGCGCGGTTTCCACTTCCTCCATGCCGCTGAAGCCGTAGATGCGGCCTGAGCGGGTGCGGATCTCCGCGGCTGTCTGCGGCCCGCGCAACATCAGCAGCGCCAGCGCGGCCAGCCGCGCGCCTTCGATATTCCATTCGTAATTGAGCCTGTGTTCGTACTTGGCCACCCGGCTGCCGGCGGGCAGCCGCTCGTTCACCAGTTTCTTGGCGATCAGGCTGTCCAGCGCCGCGCTGATGTCGGCCTCGGACAGTTGCATCACCGGCTCGCGGCTGGTGAGCTGATTACAGGCCGACGCCAGGCCGTTCAAGGTCATCGGGTAGGCGTCCGGGGTCAGCGCCTGCTTTTCCACCAGGGCTCCCAGCACGCGCACTTCACGCGCTTCCAGTTGATGTGTATCCATCCATGTCTCCGCTTGAGGCTGCCGACGCCGGGGGCGGCGGCGGGCCGGATTGGCATGTAGCGATTCTAGCGCGGTTGGAGGGGCCTCCGCACGGTGAGATCGTGACCTTGGCTTGACAGCGGCCGGCGCGCTTGCCACGCTGTGCGGTTTTGTCGATGGTTGGGAGAGCGCGATGACGCGAGTGGACGTGTTGCTGGTGGAACTTGGCTTGGCGGCTTCGCGCACGGCGGCGCAAAACTTGATCGCCGCCGGGCGGGTCAGTTGCGATGGCGCGCTGGTGAGCAAGCCCAGTCAGAAATGCGCGCCGGGCAGCCGTTTCGATATCGCCGCCGATCCGTCCGATCGTTTCGTCTCGCGCGGCGGGCTGAAAATGCTGGGCGCTTTGGAGTCGTCCGGCCTGGACCCGCGCGACGCGCTGGCTTTGGATGTGGGCCAGTCCACTGGCGGTTTTAGCGATTGCCTGCTGCAACAAGGCGCGCGGAGGGTGGTGGGGGTGGACGTGGGCCACGATCAATTGCATCCGCGGCTGCGAACGGACGCGCGCGTTCGTTATTTCGAAGGCGTAAACGCCAGGGCGTTGGACCACGCCGCCTTGTTGGCGGCCAATGACGGGCTGCCCTTCGACCTGATGGTATGCGACGTGTCCTTTATTTCCCTGACCCTGGTGTTGCCGTCGGCGCTGCCCTTGATCCGTCCCGGCGGGCATCTGCTCAGCCTGGTGAAGCCGCAGTTCGAGGTGGGACGCGAAGGTTTGGCCAGAGGGGGCATCGTACGCGACGAGAGTCTGTATCCGCGAGTGAGGGAAAAAATCAGCGAAGCCGTGCGGGAGCAGGGGTTCGAGCTGTTGAAGTGGTTCGACAGCCCGATCACAGGCGGCGACGGCAACCGCGAGTTTTTCATCTACGCGCGCAAACGCTGAGCGGCGCGAGGCGATGCTTTTTATGATGAAGGCATCGCCACGGCCGCGCGTCGCGGTTATTATTCCGCTTGGCCGAATTCGCTTTGTTCGCTGCGCAACACCATGACCGGACAGTTGGCCCGACGCAGCAGGTTTTGGGCGAAGCTGCCCAATAGCAGGTGGGCGATGCCGCTGCGGCCATGCGTGCCCAGCACGACCAGGTTGGCGTTGTGGCTGTCGGCATAGCGCACCAGCAGCTCCGCCATGTCGGCCCCGCCGTCCCAGCTTTCCGCCATGTGGATCTGCACTTGTTCCACGCCGGCTTCCACTGCCTGTTTGCGCGCCTGTTCCAGCACGCGGTTGCCGTCGCGGAAAGCTTGATCGTGCAGTTCGTGGGTGCCGAGCAGGCCGACGCCTTCCACCGCCAGGTCGCGCAGGCTGGCGATGTGGAACAGCGTCAGGCTGGCTTTGCAGAACTTGGCGATGCGAATGGCCTCCAGCAGCGCCTTGTCCGAATTGCTGCTGCCGTCCAGCGCGGCGATGATGTGTTGGTACATGTTCGATGTCCTTTATGGCTGGTGAGACGGAGGGCTATCGTGACAGCATATCGTGGAGGGCAGCACAGGCCAAGTCGGCATAGGCCGGGCTTGACCTAGCGCAAAGCATTGGCGAAGGGGCCGGGTGGTGTTTTACAATTCAATCTTCAGTTAAAGGTTTGATTTGATGCTTGTTTTTCTATTGATCATCGGCGCGTGCTTGCTGGCTTTGCTGGGGTGGATTTTGTACTCGCGCCGCGCGCCGCACCAGGTCAAAAGGACGCGGGCCGAGGACAAGGTGTACGCTTTGAATACTCAGATCCGCGCGGTGGAGCCGCCGGAGCATTCCACGGGGATGGCTTTTGGCGTGCTGCTCAAGGCTGCGCGCGGGGATCGAGCCGCGGTGGAAAAGTGGATTGTGGCCGAGCAATATCGCGGCAACGTGCCGGTCAGCCGCGATGAGGCGATCGAGCTGCTGGCGAGACGGCTGTTATTGAGCAGCAACTGAGGTTTTCCGCGCGAGAGAATAAAAACAGGCCCGCATAAACGGGCCTGTTTTCATTGACCAACCGGTTCTCAGGCCAGCAGGCCCAGGTATTGACGCTCCCACGGCGTAATCTGGCTATGGTAGTGGCTCAGTTCCACCTCCTTCACCGCCAGGTAGGCGGCGCTGAACTCCGCGCCGAACAGCCGCTTGGCGGCGTCGCCGCCGGCCATGGCCTCGCAGGCTGCGTCCAGGGTGTTGGGCAGGCTGGCGCGTTCGCTCTTGAATACATTGCCGGTGGCGGGCTCGCTGGGCCGCAAGCGTTCTTCAATGCCCAGCAGGCCGGCGCCCAGGCTGGCGGCCAGCGACAAATAGGGGTTGGCGTCGCAGCCGGGCAGCCGGTTTTCCACGCGGCGGCCTTCGGGGCCGGACACCGGCACCCGCAGTCCCACCGAGCGATTGTCCAGGCCCCAGCTCAAATTGACTGGCGCGGCCATGCCCTTGACGAAGCGGCGATAGGAGTTGGGACTGGGGCAGAACAAGGGCATCAGTTCCGGCAGATAACGCTGCAGTCCGGCGATGAAGCCGTGGAAAGTGTCGGAGGCTTCGCCGTCGGCGCGGCTGAACACATTGTCGCCGCGCTGGTCCACCACGCTTTGGTGCAGGTGCATCGAACTGCCCGGCTGGCCCGGCAGCGGCTTGGCCATGCACACCACGCTGAGTCCATGGAGGTTGCCTATCTCCTTAAGCGCGGTCTTGAACAGGAAGGTTTGGTCGGCCAGCGCCAGCGCGTCGCCGTGTTTGAGATTGATTTCAAACTGGCTGGGGCCCATCTCGTGGACGAAGGTGTCGGTGGCGATGCCCAGCATCTCGCAGGCGCGGTACAGATCGTCGAAATAAGCTTCCAGATCGTTGAGCGAGGAGAAGCTGAAGGAGTCGAAGCCGGCTTCGCGGCGGCCGCTGCGCAGCGTTGGAGGTTGAAACGGCTGTTGCGGGTCGCCGTGGGCGGCGAAGATGTAGAACTCCAGCTCCGGCGCCACCACCGGCGTCCAGCCTAGCGCCGCGTAGCGTGCCAGCACCGCTTTCAGCGCCGAGCGCGGCGCCAGCGGCGCGAGGCTGCCGTCGTGATCGACGCAGTCGCAGATCACGCTGGCGCGCGGGGTCTTGGCCCATGGCACCTGGCGCAGAGTGGCGAAGTCCGGCGCCAGCGTGACGTCGGGATCGTGCTCGCCGTAAAAGCGGTAGTCCGGAAACTCTCCTATGCAGCTTTGAATGGGCACCGCTCGCGCAATGCGCAGCGGTTGCCCCTTGATGAAGGCTTTGGCCGGCAGGGTTTTGCCGCGGGCAAAACCGTGCACGTCGGCGAAAGCCAGTTCTACGTCACGAACATTCTGTTGAATCAGCCATTCGGCCAAGTCCGCCGGGATGGTGGCCTGGGACATGAGTCTCTCCCGATGCGCTTGCGCGTTATTGTTTGCATGTTTGGGTCTGTCTGTCCGTGGCGTGGTTTTATTTTTGGAGCGTTTGCTCTGCGGCCATTATGCCATCAGGCAGGGGCGGGAGGGCAAGCTCGGAATGAAGGCGGCAAAAAGCCCCGGCGGACCGGGGCTTGGGGGAGGGGAAGGCTTGGAACGTGTTTTCAACGCCCTTTTCTATCGATCTCGCTGACGCGCAGCAGACCGCAAACAGGCTTTTAGAGCCTGTTCACGACTTCGCGAGCAAGAGCGAGACAAGGCGAAAACGAGCGAAAAAGCGGAATGTACAAGGGGTACATGAGCATTTTGAGCTTGTTTTTTAACGCCGTATCGCCGCAGCGCAGCAGATCGTGAACAGGTTCTTAGAGGCGGAAGCGGCCCACGGTCTGCTGCAGGGTATCCGCCTGCTGATCGATGGCGCGCACCGCTTGCACTGCGTTGCTGACCGAGTTCTGAGTTTCCTCCACCACGCCGGCCACCTGTTCGACATTGCCGGCGATATTGGTGCCGGCCTGGCTTTGTTCGCCCATCGCCACGACGACATTGTGCACGTTCTCCAGCGCCTGGCTGGCTTGCTTGCTGATGGCGTCCAGGGTCTGGGCCGCCTGTTGCACCTGTTCCACGCCGCCCTCCACCGCCGGACGGATGTCGTCCATCTGGTTGGACACGCTGCCGGTTTCGCTCACCACCGCTTGCACGATGGTGGAGATTTCATCGGTGGCGGTGGCGGTGCGTTCGGCCAGCTTGCGCACTTCGTCGGCCACCACCGCGAAGCCTCGGCCGGTTTCGCCTGCGCGGGCGGCTTCGATCGCGGCGTTCAGCGCCAGCAGATTAGTCTGGTTGGCGATATCGCGTATGGTCTCGGCGATGCCGCTGATGTTGCGGGTGCGCTCAGCCAGTTTGCCCACCATATCGCTGGCCGCATGCACTTGGCCGGCGATATTGCGGATGCCGTCGGCGGCTTGGGCGGCCAGCGCTTCGCCTTGGCGCGCCAGTTCCACGGTGCCGCGCGAGCCGGACTCGGTATCGCGAGCGCTGGCGGTGACGTGGTCGATGCTGACCGACAGCTGCTCAATGGCGGCGGCGGCGGAACTGGTGGAGGAGCTGGCCACGCCGGACACTTCGTGCACCTTGTCCATGTCGCTGGACAGCTGGCGGCTGGCCTGGTTGATATGGGTGGCCGCCAGGCGGATCTCTTCTATCATCTGGCGCAGTTTCAGCTGCATTTCGCGCATCGCCGCCAGCAGGCTGTGCGGCGGGCCCTGTACCGCGATGTCGGTGCCCAGGTCGCCGTCGGCGATGGCCTTGACCACCTGCGCGGCATAGTTGGGATCTCCGCCCAGAGATTGCATGATGCTGCGCGATACCAGCAGGATCAGCCCGGCAAGCGTGATCATGCCGATGGCGGCGATGATCAGCAGCGTGCGCGCCTGACTCCAGAACAGTTGGTCGATGTCGTCGATGAAAATGCCGGTGCCCACCATCCAGCCCCAAGGCTCGAAGCGCACCACGCCGTTGAGTTTGGGAAATTCTTCCTTGCTGCCCTTGCGCGAGGTCTGGATGGTCACCAGGCCGTAGTGGTCCTTCTGCAGCGCCTCTTCATAGACCGCCACCGTGGTGCGGCCGTCCGGCAGGGTGCTGCCCATGTCCACTTTGCCCACCCGGTCCTTGTTGGGGTGAAACATCACTACGTTTTGCGGGTTGCGGCCGAAGAAGTAGATGTCATCCACCTTGAGCGCGTTGAGCGCGGCGATGGCTTGTTTTTGGGCGTCGGCGCGCGGCAGGCCTTTTTCTTCCAGCTTCTGGAAGTGGCTCATCGTGCCTTCGGCCATGCGCAGCAGGTGGGTGATTTGCTCGCGCTTTTCCTGGACCAGCGTGGCGCGGGTGGAGAGCAGCGCCACGGCCGCGATGCTTAGCAGAGCCAGCAGGCTGGCCGCCATGATGATGAACAGTCTGGTATTGACCCGCATGATGTTCGCTTTTCGAAGGTGGATGTCTGATTTTGGGCGGTAGGTCCTGTCTTTGCCGGCGGCAAGAGCAGGACCGGGATTATCGCCTGTTGTAGTATGGTTTTATGACATTACAAGCAGCAAGATCAAGGGTTTGGTATTAATACGGTAGGTTTGGCGCCGCCGGCGGCGGCGCCGTTGCGCTTTTTAGTCGTGGACTTGCAGCCGGCCGCTGGCGATGGCGGCCTTGAACACTTGGTAATCGGCCTCTACCTGATCCGCGTAGGCCAGCGCGTAGTCGGCGATGGCCTGGTCCAGTTTGTCGCTGTCGCCCACATAGCCCGCCAGCTGGGCGGCTTGGCCGCCGGATTTGGAATGCGCCCGCGCCAACGCCCAGGCGCAGGCCTGGCCGTAGGCGGTTAGCGCCTCCGGCGTGGCGAAGGCTTCCAGCGACGGAGCGGCCTTCATGTCGCGCAGCTGGCGCACGTAGAAGTGGCGGCCGGCGGGGCCGGTGGTCCAACCCAGGAACAGGTCGCTGGCGGCTTGCATCAGGCGTTGGCCAAACACGACTCGCTTGCCCTGATGGCCATGCACGCAGGCCTGGGTGTAGGGCTCCAGCACCGAAGAGCGCGCCTCCTTCAATTGCAGGAACAGCGGTTGGTCGAAATTGTCCTGCAACAGCATCACCAGACAGCGGGTGCCCACGCTGCCCACGCCCACTACCTTGAACGCGCAATCCACTAGCCGGAAACGCTCCAGCAACTCGCGGCGGTCTTCCTTCAGAGTGGCGATGTAGTTGTCCAGCATCGGCTTGACCAAGGCCTCGGCGTCGGCGGCGGACAGCCAGCTGTCGTCGTTGTCCAGCAGGGTGTTCTTGTCGTGCAGGTGGAAGATGACCGGCGGGTTGTCGCGCAGCCGCAGCGTGCCGTCCTCCAGTTCCGTCATCTTGGGCAGCAGCTTTTCCTGGGTCTGGTGTCTGGCCTTGTCGGAGAGCTTGAGCATTTGCTGGCGGATGGCGTCGGTGGGCGCGCGCTCCAGCAATTGCTCGAAGCCCACCTTGGTGTACCACAGCTCCAACTGGCCCATGCGGGCGTACTCGTTGACGCGGCGGCGGTAGACCTCGCTGGCGCGGCTCACCATCTCCCGCGCCTGGCTTTCGCTAAAGCCCTGGCCGCGCGCGGCCAGCACCAGGCTGACCGCCAGCCGTTTCAAGTCCCACTCCCATGGGCCGTGGTGGGTTTCGTCGAAGTCGTTGATGTCGAAGATCAGTTGCCGCTCGGGGGAGGCGAAGAAGCCGTAGTTCATCAGGTGGGCGTCGCCGCAGATCTGCAGCTTCAAGCCGCTGGAAGGATTGGCGGCCAAGTCGGCGGCCTGGATCATGGCGAAGCCGCGGAAAAAGGTGAACGGAGATACCTGCATTCGGCTGTAGCGCAGAGGAATCAGGCTTTGCACCCGCCCCTGAGAGGTTTGCTCCACCATGGCCACCACATCGCGCGGCGCGCTGAGTCGGTTTTCCGCTTGCAGGGTGCGGGAGCAGGATTGACGCAGCGCCTTGCCGGCGGCGTAGTGCAGTTCGTACTTGGCGTGGTAATTGGACATGCGGGCTCCTGGACAAAGATCTCCTGTCCAGTTTAACCGCTAGAGAATTTTTGTCAGGTGGAAGCGGCGGCTAATCTTATCCACAAAGTTGTCCCCGTTTCATCCACATTACACACAGCGTGGCGGGCGTTACTAAAGTTGTGCACAAGATGAGCAGGCAAGCAGACGCAGTCAAACCGAGGGTCTGCCGGCGTGTCTGTATATGTTATCCACAGTTTTGTGCACAGTTTGCGCACACTTTCCACAGCGGCGGGGCTGCGGACAGCACTGTCCACAGGCCCGCAGGAGAGACTCAGCCGCGTTGCGCGCAGTCATTGACCAGTTTGCGCCATGCCTTGCTGTAGCTAAGGCCGTGGGTGTTCACCGTTAGCTTGCTGGCGTCGCCGTCCTGGCGGATGAGGATTTCCAGTCCGTCTTTATTAGTGGCGGGATTGGTCAGACGCACGGTTTCGCCGTGGTCTTTGCCGCGTTCGCGTTCGATGTATTCGCTGGGAATGCGCAGCTTGCGCATGCGTTCGTCCAGGCAGGTGGCGACGATGGGCGGAGGCGCTTTGGCTTTCAGCGTGGCGACCGGGTCGTTCAGGTTGGCGAGCGCCGGCACCACCGCGCAGCTCAGGGCGACGCCGAGCGCGGTTTGCAGCAACAGGGATTTGCAGTGTTCGATCAGATTGGGCATGGCTTTAACTTGCGTGAAGTGACGACGTACCAGGATTGGAAACGCCGCGGCGCGCGCAAGTTCGAGTGAGGCCAGTTGCAGGTGTTAAGGAGTTTGAGGCCCGAGGAGCGTCCAGAGCCGGCTCAAAGTCTACGAGCGTGAACGGTGCTTCACCCGTGCAGCGCGACGGATTCGCCGACGACGGCGAGCAGCAGCCAGATTTGCCAATAGCTGCTGCGCGCGAGCGAATCGGCGCCGCGCAGTTCCAGGCTGCGCTGGATGCGCAGCTGGCTTTGCCATCGCATCAGACCGCGGGAGGCGCGGACTTCCAGCAGCAGCAGCGGGGTCAGGGTCAACAGTTTGAGAATGAAAAGCGGATGTTGCAGACGGGAGGGGTCCAGCGAGAGCAGCCCCAGGCCGCTGATGGTCCACAGCGTCAGCGCCAGCAGCCACCAGCGATGGCTGCGGAATAGCTGAGAGGTCTGGCTGGGGAATTGCTGCTGGCGCAGCAGGCCGGCGCGGCTCCATAGCGCGGCCAGGCCGGCGCCCAAAGCCAGTAGATGCAAGCTTGCCAGCAGCCAGTGCCACAACATGGTTTGCCTCCCGTCCCCAAGAGATGCCCTACACGGTAAACAGGGGCGCGGCGGCTGGCAAGCTTATTTGCTTAGCAGTTTGACCGGGGGACGGCTTAGCTGTCGAAGCGCTGGCCCGCTTGGGCGCGGCGCAGGAAATCCAGCATCGCCGGAACGCGCTCGGAGCCCTCGGCCGGGGACCAGGCGGCCAGATTTTGGTCCTGCAGCGGCAGGTAAGGACCGTGTTTGACTTCAAACACCACGCTGCCCGGCAGCAGCGACACGACCGAATGCCAGGTGTTGGCCGGCATTTCGAATACCCGCGCGCCGTCTTCGCCCAAGCGATGGCGGCCTTGCACCACGCCGGCCTCGTCGAACACGATCACCTCGAAGGCGCCGCTGAGCGCGATCAACATTTCCCAGCTGTGGTCGTGGCGGTGCGGGCGCACGTAGGTGTCCGGCTCCATGGCGATGGCCAGGCGCTGGATGGGGTCTTCCAGTTGAGCGTGGAAATTCTGGTTGGCGCGCAGGCGCGGCGCACAGGCGGCTTTGGCCGACAGCGCGGCCAGGTCTTGTTGGTTCAGGGTCTGCATGGAATCGCCCGGTAGGGAAGCAAAGCAGCGATTATCAATGAAAACGCTGCCGGCAGCGAGGCCGGCGGCGTGTGTCCCGCCAGAGCGAGAAGCCTGCCACGCGGCCGGCTCCCAAGGCGGCGGAATCAGGAACGGATCTGGCCGTCGCCCAGCACGATCCATTTCTGGCTGGTCAGGCCGGTCAGGCCCACCGGGCCGCGCGCGTGGATCTTGTCGGTGGAAATGCCGATTTCCGCGCCCAGCCCGTATTCGAAACCGTCGGCGAAGCGGGTGGAGGCGTTGACCATCACGCTGGCGGAGTCCACCTCGCGCAGGAAGCGGCGCGTGCGCCCGTAGTCCTCGGACACGATGGCGTCGGTGTGGTGGCTGCCCCAGTGATTGATATGCTCGATGGCCTCATCAAGGTCTTTGACCACCTTGATGGCTAGAATGGGCGCCAGATATTCGCTGGCCCAGTCCTCGTCGCTGGCCGGCCGAACCTTGTCGCCCAGGATGGCGCGCGTGCGTTCGCAACCGCGCAGCTCCACGTCTTTCTCCCAATAGGCCTCGGCCAGGCGCGGCAGGATGAATTCCGCGAAGGCGGTGTGCACCAGCAAGGTTTCCATGGTGTTGCAGGTGCCGTAGCGGTGGGTCTTGGCGTTTAGAGCGATGTCGAAAGCCTTGTCCGGGCTGGCGGTGTCGTCAATGTAGACATGACAGTTGCCGTCCAGATGCTTGATCACCGGCACCCGCGCTTCGGCGCTGATGCGGGCGATCAGACCCTTGCCGCCGCGCGGCACGATCACGTCCACGTATTGCGGCATGGTGATCAACTCGCCTACCGCGGCGCGGTCGGTGGTGGCCAGCACCTGCACCGCTTCCGCCGGCAGTCCGGCCGCGCGCAGGCCTTCGTGCACGCAGGCGGCGATAGCCTGATTGCTGTGGAAGGCCTCGGAACCGCCGCGCAGCAAAGCGGCGTTGCCGGATTTCAGGCACAGGCCGGCGGCGTCGGCGGTGACGTTGGGACGCGCCTCGTAAATGATGCCCACCACGCCCAGCGGCACCCGCATCTTGCCTAGTTGAATGCCGGAGGGCCGGTAGGCCATCTCGCTGACCTCGCCCACCGGGTCCGGCAGCGCGGCGATTTGGCGCAGCCCTTCGGCCATGCCGACAATGGTTTTCTCAGTCAAAGCCAGCCGCTCCAGCAGCGCCGGTTCCAAGCCGGCCTTGCGCGCCGCCTCCATGTCCTGAGCATTGGCGTCCAACAGCTTGGACTGATCGCGCAGGATGGCGTCAGCCATCGCCAGCAGCGCGCGGTTTTTCTGCGCGGTGTCTGCGCGGGCCAGCTCGCGGCTGGCCTTGCGGGCGGCCTTGCCCGTCTGTTGCATATAGTCTTTGACGTTCATCGTGGAAACTTCCGAGAGCCAGAATAGAGAATTGACTCTGAGAGTAAACCAAAGCGGGGAGGGGGGCCAGAGCGGGAACGCCTTGGGGGCGGGTTGGTTTTGTTAGATGATTGAGGGATAAGAGTATTTCACAATATTATTTATGGATATAACAGTCCTTGGGTATAGTCGGGAGCATCTCGGGAACATAGCCGATCATCCATTAAGAAAAGGTCTGTCCATGAAGCTTCGCCTTGCCCTGGCCGCACTGTTGCTGGCCGCGACCGGCTCCGCGCTGGCCGACGCCACTCTGCTCAACGTGTCCTATGACGTGATGCGCGACTTCTATAAGGACTACAACCCGGCTTTCCAGAAAGCTTATAAGGCCAAGACCGGCGAAACTGTCACCCTGCAACAGTCGCACGGCGGCTCCAGCAAGCAGGCGCTGGCGGTGGCCAACGGCCTGGCCGCCGACGTGATCACCATGAACCAGGCCACCGATATCGACCTGCTGGCGGGCAAGGGCTTGGTGCCGGCCAACTGGGCCAGCCGGCTGCCCAACCACGCGGTGCCGTTCACCTCCACCATCGTGTTCCTGGTGCGCAAGGGCAACCCGCAGCAAGTGCGCGACTGGAGCGACCTGGCCAAGCCGGGTTTGAAAGTGGTTATTCCCAATCCCAAGACTTCCGGCAACGGCCGTTACAGCTACCTGGCGGCCTGGGGCTATGCGTTGAAGCAGCCGGGCGGCAATGAGGCCAAGGCCCAGGACCTAGTGGGCAAAATCTTCAAGAACGTGCCTGTGCTGGACGGCGGCGGCCGCGCCGCCACCACTACCTTCATGCAGCGCCAGATCGGCGATGTGTTGGTGACCTTCGAGAACGAGGCGGAAATGATCGCCCGCGAATTCGGCCGCGGCGGCTTTGAAGTGGTGTATCCCAGCCTGTCGGTGCTGGCCGAGAACCCGGTGTCGGTGGTGGACAAGGTGGTGGACCGCAAGGGCAGCCGAAAGCAGGCGGAAGCCTATCTGCAATACTTGTGGAGCCCGGAAGGCCAGAAGCTGGCCGCGGAAAACTACCTGCGTCCGCAAGACCCGGCGGTGGCCAAGCAGTTTGCCTCCCGTTTCCCGGCGGTGAAGGCCTTCACCGTGGCCAGCGTGTTCGGTTCTTGGGCCGCGGTCAACCAGAAGCATTTCGCCGATGGCGGCAGCTTCGACCAGATCTTCAGCAAGAAATGAGCGCATGATGGCGGCCAGCGGTTTCAATCTGATCAACAAGCGCCACTCGGTGCTGCCCGGCTTCGGCCTGTCTTTCGGCATTACCCTGTTTTGGCTGGGCCTGATTGTGCTGCTGCCGTTTGCCGCGCTGTTATGGTCGGCGCACGGCATGGGATGGGCGGCCTTCGTCGATGCGGTGGCCCATGAGCGCGTGGTCGCCGCCATCCGCCTGTCCTTCGTCTCCGCCGGCATCGCCGCGCTGATCAATCTGCTGTTTGGCTTTCTGGTGGCCTGGGTGCTGGTGCGTTACCGCTTTCCCGGCAAACGGCTGATCGACGCGTTGGTGGACCTGCCGTTCGCGCTGCCCACCGCCGTGGCCGGCATCGCGCTGACCACGCTGTACGCGCCCAACGGTTGGATCGGTCAATATCTGGAGCCGCTGGGCCTGAAAGTGTCGTTCACCCCGCTGGGCATCATCGTGGCGTTGACCTTCATCGGCCTGCCCTTTGTGGTGCGCACGGTGCAGCCGGTGTTGGAAGACCTGGAGCGCGAACTGGAAGAAGCCGCCACCTGCCTGGGCGCCGGGCGCTGGGACATCTTCCGGCGCGTGATTTTCCCGGCGGCGCTGCCGGCCTTGATCACCGGCGGCGCGATGGCCTTCGCTCGCGCCACCGGCGAATACGGCTCGGTGATCTTCATTGCCGGCAATATCCCCATGGTGTCGGAAATCGCCCCGCTGATCATCGCCGCCAAGCTGGACCAGTTCGACCAGCACGGCGCGGTGGCGGTGGCGCTGGTGATGCTGGCCATCTCCTTCCTGATCCTTTTCGCCATCAACCTCATCCAATGGTGGGCCGCGCGCCGCCACGGCGCGGGTAAATGATATGCAAAGCCTGACCACTGAATCGCGCCTAGTGCGCTATCTGTTGACCGGCCTGGCCTTGGTCTTTTTGTTCCTGTTCCTGCTGGTGCCGCTGTTGGCGGTGTTCTGGGAAGCTTTCCGCAAAGGTTGGGACCTGTACCTGGCAGCGCTGACCGAGCCGGACGCGCTGGCGGCGATCAAGCTGACCTTGATCGCCGCCGTCATCGCCGTGCCGCTGAACCTGGTGTTCGGCGTAGCGGCGGCCTGGGCCATTGCTCGTTTTGAATTCCGCGGCAAGAGTTTCCTGACCACGCTGATCGACCTGCCGTTCGCGGTGTCGCCGGTGGTGGCCGGCCTGATGTACGTGCTGCTGTTCGGCGTCAACACCGCGCTGGGCGGCTGGCTGCAACAGCATGGCCTGCAAGTGATCTTCGCCGTCCCCGGCATCGTGTTGGCCACCGTCTTCGTCACCTTCCCCTTCGTGGCCCGCGAACTGATTCCGCTGATGCAGGCGCAAGGCGCGGACGAGGAACAGGCGGCGCTGGTTTTGGGCGCGTCTGGATGGCAAACCTTTTGGCGCGTTACCCTCCCCAATGTCAAATGGGGCCTGCTCTACGGCGTGATTCTGACCAATGCCCGCGCCATGGGGGAATTCGGGGCGGTGAGCGTGGTGTCCGGCCATATCCGCGGCCAGACCAACACCATTCCGCTGCATGTAGAAATCCTGTACAACGAGTACAACTTCGTCGGCGCCTTCGCTTGCGCTTCGCTATTGGCCTTCCTCGCCCTGGTGACTCTGGGCGTCAAGAGCCTGGTGGAGTGGCGGATGGCGCGACAGAGCGACGCCGCCGCGGAACGCAGCGCGGCCGCTCGCCTGGCCGCCGCCGGCCGCGCCATAGCTAAGGACCAGCCCGCATGAGCATAGAAATCCGCAATATCCGCAAACAGTTCGGCGACTTCGTCGCGCTGGACAATGTCAGCCTCAACGTGGAGGCCGGCGAACTGCTGGCGCTGCTGGGGCCGTCCGGCTGCGGCAAGACCACCTTGCTGCGCATCATCGCCGGACTGGAACGTCCGGACGCCGGGCAAGTGCTGTTTGCCGGTGCCGACGCCACCCACACCCATGTGGCCGAGCGCGAAGTGGGCTTCGTATTCCAGCATTACGCGTTGTTCCGTCACATGACGGTGTTCGACAACGTGGCCTTTGGCCTCAGCGTCAAGCCGCGCAAGAGCCGCCCCGGCAAGGATGAAATCCGCGACAAAGTAATGCAGCTGCTGAAAATGGTGCAGCTGGACTGGTTGGCGGACGCCTATCCCGGTCAGCTGTCCGGCGGCCAGCGCCAGCGTATCGCCCTGGCGCGCTCTTTGGCGGTGGAGCCCAAGGTGCTGCTATTGGACGAACCCTTCGGCGCGTTGGACGCCAAGGTGCGCAAGGACTTGCGCCGTTGGCTGCGCGACCTGCACAACGATATGCACATCACCAGCGTGTTCGTCACTCACGATCAGGAAGAGGCGCTGGAAGTGTCGGACCGGGTCGTGGTGATGGACCACGGCCACATCGAGCAAGTGGGACGTCCGGACGACATCTACGAAAACCCGGCCACGCCTTTTGTCACCCAGTTCCTGGGCGATGTGAACCTGTTCCACGGCCGCATCGAGCGCGGGCAGTTGCAGATCGGCGGCTATGCCCATGCGCTGGAAGGGCTGGCGCTGGCCAGCGGCGATGAGGCGGTGGCCTATGTGCGCCCGCACGACCTGGACCTATCGCGCCACGCCGATGGTGCGTTGGCGCAGGGCACGGTGGAGCATATCCACGCGGTGGGACCCATCGTGCGGGTGGAGCTGGTGCAGGCCGACGGCCGGAGCATAGAGGCGGCGGTGAGCAAGGAGCGTTATCGAGAACTGGCGGTATTGCCCGGCGACAGCCTGTATGTGACGCCGAAGAAGCTGTCGGTGTTTGCCAAGCAGGAAGGTCAGGATTACGTGATCTGAGTGCTTGTCGCGTTCATTCAAAACGCCCCGGAAGTCGGGGTAATGCCGTTCACTTAAGAGAAAAGCACCGTTTCCAAGCATGGAAAACGGTGCTTTTTTTGTGGATTCCTGTGCTCTCAAGGCCAGAGCTTTTCGAGCTTGTTTTTACGCTATATCACCAACGCGCAGCAGATCGTGAACACGTTCTCACGCAAACACCAAAGCCCCGGTCAAATCCCCAGGCGGCCGCGCGCCGCGCGCGCGGAAGGCCGCATTGCGCGCGCTCACCCCCTCCAACTCCGGCAAATCATGCAGCCGGCTGATGAAACGGATGATGGACGTTGTATCGTAAAAAGTGTGATCCACATGCCCGCGCTTGGCGAACGGCGAGGCGATGATCGCTGGAATCCGCGAACCCGGTCCCCAGCGGTCCCCCTGAGGCGGCGCCACATGATCCCACCAGCCGCCGTTTTCATCATGGGTGATCACCACCAGCATATGCTTCCATTGCGGTCCGCTCATCAAATGCTGCAACACATTGGCTACATGACGATCGCCGGACTCCACGTCGGAATAGCCCGCATGCATGTTCAGATTGCCCTGCGGCTTGTAGAACGCCACCGCGGGCAGCTTGCCGGCCACGGCGTCAGCGATGAAGCGGTTGGAAATCGGGCTATCGCCCAGGCCGCCGTCCAGCAGATGGCGCTCGCGCGCGGCGCTGCCGGGCGCGAACTGGCGGAAGTAATTGAAAGGCTGGTGATGGTATTGAAAGTTGGGCGCGTCGCCGCCGCCCTTGCCGTCCAGCGCGGCTTGCCAACTGCCGCCGTACCAGGCCCAGCCGATGTGTTTTTCGGACAAGAGATCGCCTATGGTGCGGTAGCTTTGCGGCGGCAGGGTGCTGGGGTCTTGCGGGTCGGCATAGCGTTTGTCGCCGCCCTCCGCCGGCCGCACGAAGCTGGGCTGGTAGGGGGGGGCCATGGTATTGACCGCGTAGCCATCCGGGGTGATGGCGCCGTTGTTGACGAATTTGGGCGGGCCGTCCAGCGCTGAGGCCGGGGATTTGGGGTCCAGCGCCAGCCGGCGGCCGGTAGGGCCGTCGGCCAGCACGGCTATTTTCTTCTTGGCCGGGGTCTGGGCGGCATTGAAATATTCAGGGGTGCGCGCGGCGATCAGAAATTGGTGGTTGAGGTAGGAGCCGCCGAAGGCCGCCATGAAGAAGTTGTCGCACAGTGTGAAGCGGCGGGCGATCTGCCATTGATTGAGAGTGCGAGCGGTGTCTGGGTAGTGGCCCATGACCAGCGCGCCGGAATCGGCCCAGGCAACGAACTGGTCGTTGCGGCCGTCGTTGATCTGCATCTGGTTGTGATAGAACAGATGACAGAGATCGCGGGTGATCACGGCCTCCGGCAAAGGCTGCCCTTCGGCGTCTTTCAGCGGGAACGGCGCGTTGGGCAGGCCGTGTATGTCTTTTTCTTCTATGAAATAGTGCTTGCCGGCCACGGTTTGGCCGGTAGGCACCAGGCCGCCCCAAATTTTGGGCAGGCCGGGCAGCGGGCGGCCGTCGCGGTCGCTTTGCAAGGCTTGTTCCGGGGCGACGGCGCTTAGCGGCTGGGCCACGCCGGGGAAGTTGCCGTAGAGGTTGTTGAAGCTGCGGTTTTCCAGATAGATCACCACCACATTCTTGATATTCGCTTTGAGCAAGGCGTCCAATTGGCCCCGGCGCGGATGGCTGGATGGCGTCGCCGCCGCCGCGGGCAGCGCACAGCTAGCGCCGATGGCGGCCAGGCCTTCGAAAAGGCGGCGGCGGGAAGGGTCTTGCGGCGCGTCCGCTTCGGTTTGCTGCGGGCTGTCCTGATCTTCGCTGGCGTTCATGCTGTTATCCTTGGTCTAGAGAGTGCGGTGGCGGCGCGCGTCAGCCGGATGGCCCGCGTATTCCATTGTTCATCATCCCGCCGCGATGTTGCGGCGGGATGTCGATGTGCAGAGATAAGATTAATCGACGCGCAACGCGGCTGCGCGCGCTTCCGCGAGCGGCTGGATAATTTCCTCCGGCAGGAATTCGCGGAACAGCGCGTCCGCCGGCGGCTGATCGTGCAGCAGTTCTATCGGGTCGCGGCCGTCTATGCTGCCAAGATTGGGCGCGTGGACGAAGTAGCCCAGCAGCCGTTGCAGCCGGGGCGGCAGCGCGCGGGCCAGTTCCCGGGAGACGGCAAGGTATTGGTTCTCCGCCTGGCGCAGCCAGCCCAGGTTGTAGCTGATGACGACGCCGGTGCGCGCCTGGGCGCTCTGGTTGGCGCCGCCGCCGTGGATCAGCGAGCCCAGATAGATCAGCACGGAGCCGGCGGGCATGGCGGCGCTGATGACTTCTTCCGGCTTGGGATCGCGCGGTTCCGGCCAGCGGTGGCTGCCGGGCACGACGCAGGTGGCGCCGTTCTGTTCGGTGAAGTCGTCCAACGCGTACATGCAGTTGATCATTTTTTCCGATCCGGGCGCGGTGCCGGGAAACATCAGGTCGTCGCTGTGCAGGAATTGACGCGGTTCGCCGGGGCCGATGCTGATGGCCTGGGTGAGGTTGAGCTGGTATTCGCGGCAGCCGCGCAGCAGGAAGGCGTCCATCACTTGCAGGATCAAAGGGTGGATGGCGAGTTCGCGGGTGACGGGCACGCGTTCTATCAGGCCGCTGATCCTGCGGGTGGCGTAGCCGTAGAAGTCGCCCTGGCAGGGGGCGGAGCGGTCCAGTAGCGGTTGCAGCTGGGCGCGGAACTGCGCCAGGCCATCCGGGGTCAACAGATGTTCTATCACGATGCCGCCGTCTTGTTCTAGCGCGGCGATCAGGGTTTCCGGCGCGGTGTCCGGGAGGAAGCGTTGCAGGCAGGGCATGTCTTGGGTTCCATCGTTTTATTAAAGTACCGCGGTCGGGCCGCGGCGGTGTGGATGTCGAGAGATGTTATCTTCCGGATATTTACCGTGTCTGCGGAGCCGGCCTTTAGGTCAGGGAGTAGATTATCTTTATAGTGAATGTATTTATTAATGTGAATTCGCGCCTGCCGCGCCTTGTGAGCCGCGGGTTTTCGACGTTACCCTGAGCCTTCCCCGCCACCCCAGTCTGGAGTCCACATGAGTGTGTCCTTGTTGAGCCGCTACGCCTTTTTCTCCTGTTGCTTGTTGTTCACGCTGTTCAGCTTGCCCTTCGTTCACTATGAGTGGTTGTGGCCGTTCACGCTGGCCGCCGCCGCGTTGACGCTGCTGGGGGTGTTCGATTTGCTGCAAACCCGCCATGCGGTGCGTCGCAATTATCCGATTCTGGGCAATATCCGTTACCTGGTGGAAAGCATCCGCCCGGAAATCCGCCAGTACCTGCTGGAGTCCGACCGCGAGCAACTGCCGTTCTCGCGCGCTCAGCGCTCGCTGGTGTACGCGCGCGCCAAGAACGAGGGCGCGGACAAGCCGTTCGGCACCTTGATCGATGTGTACCAGCCGGGTTTCGAGTTCATCAGCCATTCGATGCGGCCGGCGCCGCTGAGCGATCCGGCCGGCTTTCGCGTGGAAATCGGCGGCCCGCAGTGTACCCAGCCGTATTCGGCTTCCTTGTTCAATGTGTCGGCGATGAGCTTTGGCGCGCTCAGCGCCAACGCCATCCGCGCCTTGAATCAGGGTGCGCAGCGCGGTGATTTCTATCACGACACCGGCGAGGGCAGCATCAGCCCTTATCACATGGAGCATGGCGGCGCGCTGGTGTGGGAACTGGGCAGCGGCTATTTCGGCTGCCGAGACGCGGCCGGCGGTTTCGACGCGGAGCGCTTTGCCGAACAGGCGCGCAATCCGCAGGTGAAGATGGTAGAGATCAAGCTGAGCCAGGGCGCCAAGCCCGGCCACGGCGGCATTTTGCCCAAGCACAAGGTGACGCCGGAAATCGCCGCGACCCGCGGCGTGCCGTTGGGGCAGGATTGCGTGTCGCCGTCGCGCCACAGCGCGTTTTCCACGCCGATCGAACTGATGCGTTTCATCGCCCGGCTGCGCGAGTTGTCCGGCGGCAAGCCGGTGGGTTTCAAGTTTTGTCTGGGCCATCCGTGGGAGTTCATGGGTATCGCCAAGGCGATGCTGGAAACGGGGATTCTGCCGGACTTCATCGTGGTGGACGGCAAGGAGGGCGGCACTGGAGCGGCGCCGCTGGAGTTCACGGATCACATCGGCGTGCCGCTGCGCGAGGGTTTGCTGTTTGTCCACAATGTGTTGGTGGGCTTGAATCTGCGGGACAAGATCAAGATCGGCGCCAGCGGCAAGCTGGTCAGCGCTTTCGACATCGCCAGCGTGCTGGCGATAGGCGCGGACTGGGCCAATTCCGCGCGCGGCTTCATGTTCGCCATCGGCTGCATCCAAAGCCAGAGCTGTCACACCAACCGTTGCCCCACCGGGGTGGCGACGCAGGATGCGCTGCGTCAGCGCGCGCTGGTGGTGCCGGATAAGGCGGACCGGGTGTTCCATTTTCATCGCAACACCATGAAGGCGCTGGCGGAGATGCTGGCCTCGGCCGGGTTGGAGCACCCGTCGCAGTTGCGGCCGCACCATTTGGTGCGCCGCGTCAGCGACACCGAGATCAGGCTGTTTTCGCAACTGCATGTCTTTTTGCAGCCGGGCGAGTTGCTGGAGCCGGAGATCAAGGCGGCGTTCTACGGCCGTATGTGGCAAATGGCCCGAGCGGACAGCTTCGAGGCGCAGCTTGCCTGAGCCTATTGAGGAGAGGACGCGGCGCCGGCCTCTTCGTCGTCCGCGTCTTTGGGCGGGGGCACGATGCGCCATTGGCCGTCTTGACGGCTGAAGCGCATCCGCTGCTCGCGCTCCACTGGCTTGCCGGTAAGTTTACGGCCCTGGTAGCTGACTTCGCAGTCCAGGGTGGCGTTTTCTTCATCGTTCTGACAGTCGCTCACTGAGGTGACGCGCAGGTCCTTGAGCATGGATTCCAGCATCGAGCGCATCAGCACGGTGTGGGTGGATTCCGGCTTGTTGTTGAATTCGGCGAGGGCCTGGGTCTTGAAGGCGGCTTCCGCCTCCGCCGGCGTCGGCTGTTCTGTCGGAGCGGCTTGAGCGATGCCGGCGGCCAGGCCGGCGAGCGCCATGATGATGTATTTTTTCATGCCGCGACTTTAAGCCGGTTTGACCGGCTGCGGCAAGACGGTCGGCGGCGCGCCGGCCTTTACTTGCGGTGGTGCGCGATCAGCTTGGCCAGCGCGGCGCTGACCAGCGGGTTGCTGACGCTGGCGGCCGCCTCTTCCATGCCGTCCAATGCGTTCTGGCTGATCTTCAGCGTTTTTTCCTTGGGTTTGCGCGCCAGGCGGATATCCACTTTGACCCGTACTTTGCCGGCCACGTAGCCTTGCTGGGCCAGTTGCGGCAGCAGGCCGGGGGCCAGCATGCGCAGGCGTGCGGCGATGATGCCGGTATCGGTGTAAATCACTAGTTCGTCATCGCGGATACGCACGGCACGGCAGGTGCCGGCCAGTTGCGGCGGCAACAGTTTCTGGAAGGCGCGGTCCAGCCGCATCAGCGCCTGGGCTTCGGCGGTGAGGCGGGTCAGGGTGCCGTCGAGACGGGCGATATCGGTGAATTGGCGTCCGGACATGGCGGGCTGCGGAATGAAAACAAGTCATTGTAGCCGCTGGCGGGCCGTGTTTGGAGATAAGCTGGCGTCCTCGTCCCGTCGACGAGGCCGCCAGCGGCGCTTATTGACCGCCTTCCACGTCTTCCAGACTGAAGGTTTCGGTGTGGTCGTTGTAAGAGAAGATTTCCGCGTAGCGTCCCCAGCTGATCACAGTGTCCAGCGTCTCCTCGGCGGTTTCGTCGGACAGAGAGTCTTCCAGTTCCTGAGCGAAGCGCAGCCTTGGCGCGCGTTGGCCTGGACGCTCTTGAAGCACTTTGCGGATGTGGGCGGCCATGGGCACGTGGCGCAGCAGGTGTTCGGCGAACTGCACTTTGCGTTCCTGGGTGCCGTAGTCGGCGAACAGTTTGCCGGCGGCGGTGAGCAGGATGTCGCCGTCTTTCAGTTCGGCGAAGCCCAGATGTTCCAGGATTTCGGCCACCGGGAACAGTTCGTCCACTTCCAGCCGTAGTTTCTCCGCGATTTCCGGCATGTCCGCTTTGCCGTGATAGGGCGCTTGAGCCACTTCCTCAATCAAGCCGGCCATCAGGTTGGTGGACACCTCGCTTAACTGGCTGCCGATTTCCAGCGGCAACTTGTGCAGGGTGTGGGCGCTGCGGCGCGCGGTCATCAGCGCGTAGATGTCGTCCACCATTTTGCGGAAGGCCGGGTCCAGCCGGTTGCGGCGATGCGGGAACGGCACTTTGATTTCCGCCACCACGCGGCCGGGGTTGGACGACAGCACCAGGATGCGGTCGCACATGAATACGGCTTCTTCGATATTGTGGGTGACGATGAGTACGGACTGGATGGGCAGCTGGCCTTCGCTCCACAGGTCCAGCATGTCGGTGCGCAGCGTTTCGGCGGTGAGCACGTCCAGCGCGGAGAAGGGTTCGTCCATCAAGAGCAGGGTGGGGTTGACCACCAGGCCGCGGGCGAAGCCGACGCGTTGGCGCATGCCGCCGGACAGTTCGCGCGGGTAGGCGTTCTCGAAACCGTCCAGACCGATCAGGTCGATGGCGGCCAGCGCGCGGCGGCGGCGTTCCTTGGCTTCCACGCCCAGCGCTTCCAGCCCGGCTTCCACGTTTTGCAGCACGGTCAGCCAGGGGAATAGCGCGAAGGTCTGGAACACCATGGCCACGCCTTCGGCCGGGCCGGTCAGGGGCTTACCGTGGTAACTGACATTGCCGCTGCTTTGCTTGATCAGGCCGGCAATGATGCGCAACAGGGTGGATTTGCCCGAGCCGGAACGGCCTAGCAGGCCGACGATTTCGCCTTCGCGCAGCGTCAGGTTGACGTCGTCCAGCACCTGGATTTCGTCATTGCCCTTGTTGAAGCCGCGGCAAACGTTTTCCAGCCGGAAAATCTCCCGCCCCGGGGTGATGGTGTCTTGAGTCATGGTTGCCCCCTTAGTTGAGACGGAGTTTGTTTTCGGCGGCGGCGTACATCGGCCGCCACAGCAGGCGGTTGAACAGGACGACAAAGATGGACATCACGGTGATGCCGAGCAGTATCTTGGGGTAGTCGCCGGCGGCTGTGGTTTGGGCAATGTAAGCGCCCAGACCGTGAGCGGCCAGCTTGTCGTCGCCCCAGGACACGTATTCGGACACGATGCTGGCGTTCCAGGCGCCCCCCGATGCGGTAATCGCGCCGGTGACGTAGTAGGGGAAGATGCCGGGCAGCATCACTTGCCGCCACCATTGCCAGCCGCGGATGCGGAAATTGGCTGCCGCTTCGCGAAAATCGTTGGGGAAGGCGCTGGCGCCGGCCACCACATTAAACAGGATGTACCACTGGGTGCCGAGCACGATCAGCGGCGACAGCCAGATATCCGGGTTGAGTTTGAAGTGGACGATGAAGACCACGAACACCGGGAACAGCAGATTGGCCGGGAAGGCGGCCAGGAACTGGGCCAGCGGCTGGATCTTTTCCGCCAGCGCCGGGCGCAGGCCGATGTGCACGCCCAGCGGAACCCAGACGATGGAGGCGAGCAGGATCAGCAGTGATACCCGCACCAGGGTGATCAGACCCAGGCCCAGCACGCGCAGCACTTCGGAGACGCCCACCTCTGTGTGGATGAAGGTCACCAGTTTCCAGCTGGCCAGCAGGCCCAGCACCGCCACCAGCAGCCACCAGACCACGTCTATGCCGCGAGACACCGGGGTTTGCGCTTCCGAGTGCAGGCCCTGCGGCAGGCGGTAATTGAGGCGCAGCCGGGCGGTTTTGCGCAGCAGTTTGCCAAAGGGTTTGAGCAGAAGCTGGATGGCGCGGGTGCGCTGGATCAGGTTCAGTACCCAGGACTCCGGCGCGGATTGGCTGGCGGTGTCTTCCAGTCGGAATTTATCGGCCCAGGCCACCATGGGCCGGAACAGGAATTGGTCGTAGATGACGATGACCACGGTCATGGTCAGAATCACCCAGCCCACGGCGGCCAGATTCTTGTTCTGGATGGCCATCGCCAGGTAGGAACCGACGCCGGGCAGGGTGACGGTCTTGTCGCCCACTGTGATGGCTTCCGAGGCGACCACGAAGAACCAGCCGCCGGACATGCTCATCATCATGTTCCAGATCATGCCGGGCATGGAGAACGGCACTTCCAGCTTCCAGAACTTTTGCCACGGCGTGAGCCGCAGATTGAGCGAGACTTCTTCCAAGTCGCGCGGCACAGTGCGCAGCGATTGGTAGAAGCTGAAGGTCATGTTCCAGGCCTGGCTGGTGAAGATGGCGAAGATGGCGGCGAATTCCGCGCCTAGCACCCGGCCGGGAAACAGCGCCAGGAAGAAGGTGACGGTGAAGGAGATATAGCCCAGCACCGGCACCGATTGCAGGATGTCCAGGATGGGCACCAGCAGCAAGCCGGCGCGGCGGCTCTTGGCCGCCAGCGTGCCGTAGATCAAGGTGAAGACCAGTGCGGCGGCCATGGCGGCCAGCATGCGCAGCGTGGTGCGCAGCGCGTACTCCGGCAGATTGGCCGGGTCCAGCGTGATCGGGACGGTTTGCAAGGCTGTAAGCGGCGCCCAGGTTTCGCGGATGCCGGTGGTGGCCATCAGCAGAAAACCCAGTAATAGCGGAAACGCAATCAAATCCCAGCGATTGGGGATCAGCCGTTTGGCTGTGGCGGGCATGAAATGGCGGACAACGGTAGTCATCTGGCCTCTCCGGTTTAGCGCCGCCGACAGCGCCGCCAGCGGCGGTCAGCGGTTTTAGTCTGTTTTGTTCGGGCGGAGCCGCGGCCGCGCGACACGCAGCCGGAATCAGCATGCCTGTCATCTTAAAGCATAGGCCAGGGGCATCGGGTGCGGGCTGCCAGCAAGGCCATGCATCGGGAATGAGAGCGCAGGGCGTCGGCGCTGGATACTAGCAGAGTTACGTGAACGGGAATGTTACCGACGCGGCAGATTTGTTGGGGTTTTGTGACGGATTGTACTGTTTGAAACTGAGTGGCGTTTCGCTCCAGAGCGCCCGGCTTGGCCGGGTGCTCGGAGCGTTTGGTGTGCGCTGGGGTTTACAGTACGTTGACGGCGGGGCTGCCGGCCGCCACCTCCACGGTTTTGACGCTGGCTGTGGCCGGGTTGGGGGCCGAGCCGCCGTTCAACGCGCCCACTTTGTGGAAGGCGCAGCTGAGTTTGGCCGGCGTCAGCGTCACCAGTGCGTAACCCTGAGCGTCGCTGTCCACGTATTTGAGCCAGCTGTTGAAGTTTTGCAAGGTGCTGGTGAAGGTGTTGACTACCTGGCCGCCCACCGTGGTGTAGATCAGCGGTTTGGCCTTGGAGAAGGCCGGCACGGTGTCCACCACGTTCTTGAAATAGCTGAACAGAGAGTTGCTGGAGACGCCGGCGGTCACCAGGTCCACCATCACCGGGCTGGGGCTGGCGGCGTCGTAGTCATCCATCACCGGGCCGGCGAAGAAGGCGTGGATGTCGCCGGTGAGGGCCACCACATTGGCGATGCCCTGAGCTTTCAGATAGGCCATCAGCGCTTTGCGCTCGGCGTTGTAGCCATCCCATTGGTCGGCGTTGAGGATGAACTTGTCGAAGAAAATCGACGGCGGCAGGCTGGCGTCCAGGCCGGGCTTGATGGCGGTGTTGAACATGCCGGCGGAGATCGCGCCGCCGCTGAGGGTGCTCAACAGTGGCTGGGTGTTGGCATAGTTGACCACGGGTGTGGCGGCGCTGGTGTTGGCGGCGGCCAGGTCCAGATAGAGCGCGCCTTGCAGCTGGGCGATCTGCGGCTGGGTCAGCGTCAGGCCCAGGCCGGCCAGTTGCGGCGCCAGGCCCTGGGTCAGCAGCGAGGCCACCGCGACGGTGCCGTCGAAACCCATGCGTAGCAGCGAGACTTCATTGCCCCACAGCTTCCAGGTAGTGGCGGCGGACTTCATCTGGTTCTGCCACCAGGCGCGCTGGGTTTCGCCCAGAATGGAGACATTGAGCAGATTGCCGCCGGTGGAGGCCATCTTGCTGGCCTCCACCTGGGCCAGGGTGTTTTTCTGCACGAAGTAGCGGCTGCCTATCTCGCTGCCGGCCTGGGTTTCCGGAATGATGTGGTCGCTGCGGTACAAGCGCTCGTCGGTCATCACCAAGGTGGCGAGGTCGCCGAAGGTAAAGCTGCGGTAGATCTGGATGTTTTGGAACGAGGGGTTGTTCAGGTCCAACTGCACGTCGGCCGGCATATTCTCGAACCAGGCCTGGCTGGCGCTGCGGCGGCGCGCGGTTTGCGGCGAACTGTCGTCGGTGGCGGTGTACTCCTGGCGGTCTTGCCAGCAGTCGTCGGAAAACTCGTGGTCGTCCCAGATCGCAATCATCGGGAAGCTGGCGTGCAGCTTTTGCAGGCGGGGGTCGTTGCGATAGGACTTGTACAGCGAGCGGTAGTCCGCCAGCGTGGTGGCATAGCGGGCGCCGTCGGCGCGCTGGGTGCCGTTGGGCAGGCTCAGCGCCGGATGGCGGGTTTCGTTGCCGCCGCTCTGGAAGCCGGCGCCGACGGTTTCATAGATGTAGTCGCCCAGATGGACGATGAAGTCCAGGTCCTGATTGGCGAGCTCCTCAAAAGCGCCCCAGTGGTTGACGCTCCAGTCCTGACAGGAAATGAAGGCGAATTTCAGCTGTGACAGCGGCGCGCCGGCGGCCGGCGCGGTCTTGGTGCGGCCGGTCATGCTGACCGCCTGGCCGGTGAGGAAACGATAGTAGTAGGTGGCGGCGCTGCTAAGGCCGGTGACTTTGTGGCGAATGGTGTAGTCCCAGTCCGGCTGGGCGCTGAGCGCCACATTCACTAGCAGGGTGGAGAAATCCGCGCGGTCGGACAACTGCAATGTGACCTTGACGTTTTGGCTGCCGTCGCCGCCGTCCGCCCGGGTCCATAAAACGATGCTGTCCGGTTTGGGGTCGCCGGAGGCTACGCCCTGGCCAAAGCCGCTGCCATTGATGCCTAGCGTCGAACCGGCGCCCCCCGGCAAGCTGCCGGCGCCTCCGCCGCCGCACGCGGTCAAGCCGCCGGCGGCGACGGAAGCGGTCAAGAAGCCGCTCCACTTCAGAAACTGTCTGCGGTCCATCGATGTCTCCCCTCTATTGTCTATGCGTGCTTGTGCTTGGATCGGGCCGTGGACGGCCCTTGTTGGAAAGGCGTTATTGTTGGAGGGGATTATTAAAGTGGCATGACAGTCAGTGTCAATTTAATTGAGTGTTTGCTCGAATTCGCTCGAAAAACGTGGATTAAAACCAACACTTGTTTGAGTTTGGTCGGGCTCCGCCCGCAAGCGCGGCGCCATGGCCGCGCGCCTGCGGACGAGGCCGTGCCGCGACGGGCGGTTTTCACGCTGGGGTTGGGCGCATACGAAAATAAAGACCACGAGCAGGCGCTTGCCCCCTTGATACAGCGCAAGCGCGCCCCCATAAAATAAGGCGGCTAATGTGCTACACTTTCAAGCATTTTTGCGGACACCTTACCTAAACAGCCCGCTGGTCTCTGGAATTCGATTACATGATTTCTTCTTTGCTTAAAAAAGTATTCGGCAGCCGCAATGACCGGCTTCTGAAGCAATTCCACCAGACGGTGGTGCGCATCAATGCTCTGGAAGAGGGCTTGAAAGCGTTGTCCGACGAGGCTTTGGCAGCCAAAACCGATGAGTTCAAGCAGCGCCTGGCCAAAGGCGAGACGGTGGACGACTTGTTGCCGGAAGCCTTTGCGGTATGCCGCGAGGCCTCGCGTCGCGTGCTGGGCATGCGCCACTTCGACGTGCAGCTGATCGGCGGCATGGTGCTGCACTACGGCAAGATCGCCGAGATGCGCACCGGCGAGGGCAAGACCCTGGTGGCCACGCTGCCGTCCTACCTGAACGCGCTGACCGGCGACGGCGTGCACGTCGTCACCGTCAACGACTACCTGGCCAGCCGCGACGCCGGCATCATGGCCAAGTTGTACAACTTCCTGGGCCTCTCCGTCGGCGTCAACCTGTCCCAGATGCCGCACGACGAGAAGCAGCAAGCTTACGCCTGCGACATCACTTACGGCACCAACAACGAATTCGGCTTTGACTATCTGCGCGACAATATGGTGTTCAGCGTGGAAGAGAAGGTGCAGCGCAAGCTTGCCTACGCGGTGATCGACGAGGTGGACTCCATCCTGATCGACGAAGCGCGCACCCCGCTGATCATCTCCGGCCCGGCCGACGACAATATCGACATGTACCAGCGCATGAACGCGGTGCCGCCGATGTTGAAGCGCCAGGAAACCGAAGAGGGCGAGGGCGATTACTGGGTGGACGAAAAGGCCAACTCGGTGATGATGTCCGAAGCCGGTCACGAGCACAGCGAAGAAATCCTGACCCGCTTGGGCCTGCTGAAGGAAGGCGACAGCCTGTATTCCGCCACCAACATCACGCTGATGCACCATCTGATGGCCGCCTTGCGCGCCCATTCGCTGTTCCACAAGGACCAGCACTACGTGGTGCAAGACGGCGAAGTGGTGATCGTGGATGAGTTCACCGGCCGCCTGATGGCCGGCCGCCGCTGGTCCGAAGGCCTGCACCAGGCGGTGGAAGCCAAGGAAGGCGTGGAGATCAACCGCGAAAACCAGACGCTGGCTTCGATCACCTTCCAGAACTACTTCCGCTTGTACGGCAAGCTGGCCGGCATGACCGGTACCGCCGACACCGAAGCTTACGAATTCCAGAGCATTTACGGCCTGGAAACCGTGGTGATCCCGACCAACCGGCCGATGATACGCAAGGACGCGCAGGACAAGGTCTACCGTTCCGCCAAGGAAAAGTACGACGCCATCCTGGCCGACATCAAAGACTGCCACGAGCGCGGCCAGCCGGTGTTGGTGGGCACCACCAGCATCGAAAACTCCGAGCTGATCGCTGATCTGCTGCAAAAAGCCAAGCTGCCGCACAATGTGCTGAACGCCAAGGAACACGCTCGCGAAGCCGACATCGTGGTGCAGGCCGGCCGCCCCGGCGTGATCACCGTGGCCACCAATATGGCCGGCCGCGGCACCGACATCGTGCTGGGCGGCAATCCGGAGCCGGAGATCAAGGGCATCGAGTCCGACGACAGCCTGTCCGCAGAGGAAAAGCGCGCGCGCATCGACAAGATCCGCGCCGATTGGAAAGTGGTCCACGATCAGGTGTTGGCCGCCGGCGGCCTGCACATCGTGGGCACCGAGCGCCATGAATCCCGTCGTATCGATAACCAGCTGCGCGGCCGTTCCGGCCGCCAGGGCGACCCGGGCTCTTCCCGTTTCTATCTGTGCCTGGAAGACCCGCTGCTGCGCATCTTCGCTTCCGACCGTGTCGCCGCGATCATGGACCGCCTGAAAATGCCGGAAGGCGAGGCGATCGAGCACCCGTGGGTATCCCGCTCCATCGAGAACGCCCAGCGCAAGGTGGAAGGCCGCAACTTCGACATCCGCAAGCAATTGCTGGAGTACGACGACGTTGCCAACGACCAGCGTAAAGTGATTTACCAGCAGCGCAATGAAATTCTGGTGGAAAGCGATGTGTCCGACGTGGTGGTCAATATGCGCGAAGGCGTGTTGTCCGACCTGGTGGACCAACACCTGCCGCCGGAATCCATGGAAGAGCAATGGGATCTGACCGGCCTGGAAAAAACGCTGGAAGCCGAATTCCTGCTGCCGATCAAGGTCAGCGAGTGGCTGAAGGCCGAACCGGCGCTGGACATCGAAACCATCCGCGAGCGCATCATCGAGCAAGCCGCCGAGACCTATCAGGCCAAGGTGGAACTGGCCGGCGACGGCGTGATGCGCCAGTTCGAGCGCAGCCTGGTGCTGCAGATGCTGGATAATCACTGGCGCGAACACTTGGCGGCGATGGATCATCTGCGCCAGGGCATTCATCTGCGCGGTTACGCGCAGAAGAACCCGAAGCAGGAATACAAGCGCGAAGCCTTCGAACTGTTCG
This sequence comes from Chromobacterium sp. Rain0013, assembly GCF_015291765.1. Classification (NCBI taxonomy): domain Bacteria; kingdom Pseudomonadati; phylum Pseudomonadota; class Betaproteobacteria; order Neisseriales; family Chromobacteriaceae; genus Chromobacterium; species Chromobacterium sp. Rain0013. The sequence continues at coordinate 195,831 of NZ_CP031514.1, read as the reverse complement.
CCGACATGCTGGAGCGCATCAAGCGCAGCGTGGTCAATGTGCTGATGACGGTGCAAATCCGCAGCCAGGAAGACGTGGACGCGGTGGAGCCGCACCAGGTGGGCGAGTATGAAATGCAGCACGCCGCGCCGGGTTCTGCGCTGGGCGATGACGAAGAGAATCCGCTGTCTCCGGACGCGCTGGCCGCGCAGGGTCTGCGCATTGGCCGCAACGACGCCTGCCCTTGCGGCAGCGGCAAGAAGTACAAGCAGTGCCACGGCCGTTTGGAGTGATCCAGTAGCAAGAGCGCAAAAAGCCGACGCGAGGGCGTCGGCTTTTTTCATGTCCATGCGCTTTGCAAGCCGGCGGCGCGGTGTTAGCATCGTCGCGGGTCAACAGTTCACCCAGGCGTCGCCGGTGCCCTCACCACGCTAAACCTGTCTTGGCTAGATTCATCTCGCTTGGCTCGAACCCGTGCCAGGCCGTAAAGGCGACCGCGGCAGTCCATCCCGACCTTGGCACGACGACAGGATTCGAACCATGTCTCGTACGCTTTATCCCTTTTATTGCAGCGACATCTCCGCGCTGGCGCGTTCGCTCAAGCAGCAATGGGCGCAGGAAAGCGCTCCGCCCAGCCATGTGCACATTCTCAATATGCTGGCGCGTTCCGCCGGTTTTCAGAATTTCCAACACTGGCGCGCGGAATGCGAACGTCCGGCTCCGTCAGCAGCTTTGTCCGCGGAGACGACGCGGCTGTTGCGTCATTACGACGCCGAGGGGCGCTTGACGCGCTGGCCGAAGAAGTTCAGCGAGCAGCGTCTCTGCCTATGGGCGTTGTGGGCCGCTTTGCCGCAGGGCGGACAATGGTCCGAGCCGGAGGTAAACGCCTTGATCCGCGCGGGCGAAGTCTTTGGCGATCATGTGCTGTTGCGGCGCGAACTGGTGGAGCAGGGCTTGCTGGGGCGCACGCCGGATTGCCGGCGCTATTGGCGCGTGGAGCGGCAATTGACGGCGGAGGCGGGGGAGCTGGCTGCGGAAGTGAGCCGACGTAGAGCCGGCCGTTGAGGCGTGATTGGCGGCGGTTGACGCCAGAGGCCGCCGCCGGCTGATTTACAACTGGGTTTTGATCGCCGCTTCCAGCTTTTTCTCGTCCAGCAAGCCGGTGAGCTTGGCGGCGATCTTGCCCTTGCGGTCCAGGATCAGGGTGTAGGGCAGGCCGCCGGTGGCGTTACCCAGGCTGCGCATCAGGTTCAGGGTGTCGCTGTCGCCCAGCAGGATCGGGTAGCCTATCTTCAACTGGTTGACGAAGGCGCTGACTTCTTCCTTGTTGTCCAGCGCCACGCCCACCACTTCCACGCCTTTGGGCGCCAGTTTGGCGCGCAGGCGGTTCAGCATCGGCATTTCTTCGCGGCAAGGCCCGCACCAAGTGGCCCAGAAGTTCAGCACCGTGACCTTGCCCTTATAGGCGGCGATGGTGGCGTTGCCGCCTTGCAGCTTGGTGAAGTTGGTTTGTTCCAGCGTGGGCGCGGCCATGGCGGATAGCGGCAGCAGCGCGATCAGCGCGGGGGCGAGCAGTCGTTTCAGCATTGTGTTGAGCTTCCGGTAGGTGTTTGAAGTGTATTGGATATCCGACAAGGTCAAAGTTCTCGATGTGAACCAAACAAATGTTTCATGTTAAAATGGTCGATTGACCTTTTTGCGGAGTGGGCATGTCTATCCTCGTCTGCGGGGCCCTCGCATACGATACCCTGTTCTCGTTTCATGGCCGTTTTGACAGTCAGATCCTGCCGGATCAACTGCACAAAATTTCCACGACTTTCCTGGCCCCGACCATGCGCCGCGAATTTGGCGGCATGGCCGGCAATATCGCTTACAGCCTGTGTCTGTTGGGCGAAACCCCCATCGTCATGGGCGTGGTGGGTGAGGATTTCGAGCCGTATCGCCAACATCTGAAACGCGCTGGCGTGGACGACCGCTTCATTCGCTTGATCCGCAAGCAGTATACCTCGCAGTGCTTCGGCATCGCCGACAAGGATGGCAATCAATTGATGGCCTTCCATCCCGGCGCCATGGATTTTGCCATCGAAAACCACGTATCGGATATCCCGGACCCGATCGAGCTGGCGATTCTGTCGCCCGGAGGCTATCGCGCCTTCCTGCAGCATTCCAAGGAGCTGGCCGCGGCCGGCATTCCCTTCATCTTCGATCCGGGTCAGGAACTGCCGCTGCTGTCTCGCGACGAGATCCACGAGATTGTAGAGCTGGCCAGCTATGTGGCCATCAACGATTATGAGAGCGAACTGATGCGCGAACGCGCCGGATTGTCGGTGGAGGATCTGCGCAAGAAGGTGGACGCGTTGATTGTCACCCGCGGCTCCAAGGGCGCTGAAATCTACGTCGGCGACACTGTGCACCTGATCCCGCGCGTGCAGATGCCGATCAAGCCGGTGGATCCGATGGGCTGCGGCGACGCCTTCCGCGCCGGCCTGCTCTACGGCATCAGCCGAGGCCTGGACTGGAAGATTACCGGCCGGCTGGCCAATGTGATCGGCGCGATCAAGGTCACCACTCCGGGTTGTCAGAATCACTTCTTCGACTGGGAGTCGCTGAAGGACTTGTATCAGCAGGCTTACGGCGAACCCTGGCCATTGTGACGAGGCGGCCGGTGGGCCAAACCGACAAGGACGCGCAAGCGTCCTTTGCTTTTTGACGGTCCCAACACAACAAGTCTTGAATTCATCCCGCGCCACCCCCACCATTAGCGAATTCAATTCGAAAACCCAAGGGGATTCCATGCCGCCCGTTCCGCATCTGGCAACCGCACTGACCGGCCCGCTTTACGAACTGGAAAGCCGCATCCTGACTGCCCAGCCTCAGATCGAACACTGGTTCCGCAGTCAATGGCATAACCACGCGGCGCCGTTCTACGGTTCGGTGGACCTGCGCAACAGCGGTTTCAAGCTGGCGCCGGTGGACATGAACCTGTTTCCCGGCGGCCACAATAACTTGAACCGCGATTTTCTGCCGCTGGCGGTGCACGCCGCGCAAAGCGCGGTGGAAAAAGTGTGTCCGGAAGCGCGCAGCGTGCTGCTGATCCCGGAAAACCACACCCGCAACACCTTCTACCTGCAGAACATCGCCGCGCTGGTGCATATTTTCGAACAGGCCGGCCTCAAGGTGCGGCTGGGATCGCTGAACCCGGAAATCACCGAACCGACCGAGCTGCAGTCAGCCAACGGGGATACCGTGCGGCTGGAGCCCATCGAACGCCGCGGCAACCGCCTGGTGCTGGCGGATGGTTTCAACCCCTGCGTGGTTTTGCTCAACAACGATTTGTCCGGCGGCATTCCGGACCTGCTCAAGGGTCTGGAGCAGAATCTGCTGCCGCCGCTGCACGCCGGCTGGGCGGTGCGCCGCAAGAGCAACCACTTCGCCGCCTACGACAAGGTGTGCGAAGACTTCGCCCGCTTGATTTCCATTGATCCCTGGACCATCAATCCCTATTTCGCCAGTTGCAGCGGCCTGGATTTCCACGCCCGTACCGGCGAGGAGCAATTGGCGGACGAGGTGTCGCGAATGCTCGACAAGATTCGCGTCAAATACCGCGAATACGGCATCGACAACGACCCCTTCGTCATCGTCAAGGCCGACGCCGGCACTTACGGCATGGGCGTGATGAGCGTGAAGAGCCCGGATGAGGTGTTGGGCCTGAACCGCAAGGCGCGCAACAAGATGTCGGTCGTCAAGGAAGGCTTGGAGGTGTCCGAGGTCATCGTGCAAGAGGGGGTGTACACCTTTGAAACGGTGGAGGACGCGGTGGCCGAGCCGGTGGTCTACATGATGGACCGCTACGTGACCGGCGGTTTCTACCGCGTGCACACCGGCCGCGGCATCGATGAAAATCTGAACGCGCCCGGCATGCACTTCGTGCCGCTGTCATTCGAAACCGCCTGCCTGCCGGACAAACAGGGCTCGCCGGACTGCGCGCCCAACCGCTTCTACGCCTACGGCGTGATTTCGAGGCTGGCGCTGCTGGCCGCTTCGCTGGAGCTGGAAGCCACGGATCCGGACGCCGACGAATGAAAGCCTGGCTGAGCCTGGTCTTGTTGGCTGCCGCGGCGCCGGCTGTCGCCGACAAGCCCTTGACGCCGAAAGCGCTGGCGGAGCTGGTGCAGTGCGCGTCGTTCGAGCGTTACCAGGCCTTGCAGCCTGCCTTGCTGGACGTGGTGTTCGACAAGGGGCCTGCCTGGATTCGCAAGAACGAGAAGGCCAGCAGCCTGGGCGTTTATGTGTACGATCTGCAACAGCCGATCCGAGTGTTCGGCGTCGAGGCGAAACAGCTGGCGCTGCATCAGGAGTTTGTGTCGGTGCCCTTGCCGGCGGGCTGGAAGCTGGCGGATGCCGCGGCCAAACTGCAGCTGAAGCGGGCCCCGGTGAAAGCGGCGGAGCAGCATTACCGCTTCGTTGGCGGCGATGGCCCGATGCTGTCGGCCTATGAGATGCCATCCAACCCGATGGCGGCGCTGCTGGGCGCGCCGCAGGGAGAGCCGCTGCGCTACCTGGGCTGTTCCTATAATGGGGCCAGCGAAGAAACCTTTCTTTCCGTCGCCGCCCAGGCCGACGAGATGATGCAAAAAGCGCGCGGCGACATGGAGCGCATGTTGCGCGACGTCGCCAAGCCTAGCGAGGACCAATAAACATGCGCATCCTGTTCATTGCCGATCCCCTGGATCACTTCAAGCTTTACAAGGACACCACCTTTGCGATGATGCAGGAGGCCGCCGCGCGCGGCCACGCCTTGAGCTTCGCTCAGGCTCATCAACTGTCGGTGGAGGGCGGGCGCGTGTTGGTGGACGCGCGCGATCTGAGCTTGACTGGCCAGTACGAGGGCGAGCACCCGGCCTGGTTCAAGTTGGGCGAGGTGCATCGCCAGCCTTTGCAGTCCTTCAGCGCAACCGTGATGCGCAAGGATCCGCCGTTCGACATGGAATACCTGTACGCCTCACAGCTGTTCACGCTGGCGGAGGCGCAGGGGGCCAAGGTGTTCACCAGCGGTCAGGCCCTGCGCGATTTCAACGAGAAGCTGGCTATCTTGCAGTTTCCGGAGTTGACCGCGCCCACGCTGATCACCGGCGAATCGCATCGCTTGCGCGCCTTCGTCAATCAGCATCAGGATGTGATCCTGAAGCCGCTGGACAGCATGGGCGGGGACAGCATCTTCCGAGTGCGTCCGGACGACGCCAACCTGTCGGTGATTATCGAAACCATCACTTTGCGCGGCAAGCGCACGGTGATGGCGCAGCGCTATATTCCGGAGATCCGCGACGGCGACAAACGCATTCTGGTGATAGACGGGGTGCCGGTGGACTGGTGCCTGGCGCGCATTCCGGCGGCGGGCGAGACGCGCGGCAATCTGGCCGCGGGCGGTCGCGGCGAGGCGCGGCCGCTGACCGAGCGCGATCGCGAAATTGCCGAGACGGTGGGGCCGGAGTTGAAGAAGCGCGGCATCCTGCTGGCGGGCCTGGACGTGATCGGCAATTATCTGACCGAGGTTAACGTCACCAGCCCGACCTGCTTCCGCGAAATCATGGACCAGACCGAGATCAAGGTCGCCGGCCTGTACATCGACGCGCTGGAGCGGCGCTGCCAGCCGCGCTGACGCCGCGGTTTCTACATTTCGTCACGGCCGGCCGCGTTGCCGGCTGTTTTGTTTTTATGGGCGTCATCTTGAGCTGGCATGCTGAGGCGCCGGCCGCCGCGCCAATCTTACGGACTCCCCCATGAAAGAAAGTCCATTCAAAGGCAAAACCGGGATTACCCGCCTGATCAATGCCTTCGGCTATTCGCTGGACGGCCTCAAAGCGGCGTTCCGGCACGAGGACGCCTTCCGCCAACTGGTGTTGCTGGCGGCAGTGCTGATCCCGCTGGCCTTCGTCATCCACGCCCAGCCGCTGGAGCGAGCCTTGCTCGTGGCCAGTTCGCTGGCGACCCTGATCATCGAGTTGCTGAACTCTGCGATCGAGGCGGCGGTGGACCACACCTCTCTGGAGCGGCATCCCTTAGCCAAGCGCGCCAAGGATATGGGCAGCGCCGCCCAGTTGCTGGGCCTGATCAATCTGACCGCGGTGTGGTGCCTGGTGTTGTTTGCCTGAAGCGGGTAAGGTGACGGCAGCCTGAAACAAGAGGAAGCCGTCATGATGATGTCGCCAGTAGAGTCCGGAGTAGAGGAATGGGTGTTGAACACTGTGCTCTGGCTCAAGCTGGGCGTGGAAGCGCTGGGCGCTTTGGTGATAGGCGTGGGCATCTTGACCTTGGGCCTGCGTTACCTCCGCCGCTGTTTCAGCTCCAGCCACGATGATTACAACCAAGTGCGGCTCAGCTTTGCCCGTTTCCTGGCGTTGGCATTGGAGTTGCAACTGGCGGCCGATATCCTCTCCACCGCAGTGGCGCCCAGTTGGGACCAAATCGGCAAGCTTGGGGCCATTGCTGTGCTGCGCACCGCGCTCAATTATTTCCTGGGCAAGGAGATTCGCGAGACCGAGGCGGCGCGTCGGCCGAATGAGCCGCCTGCCGTGTGACCCGGCGTTTGCGGGAGGGTGGGAATCTCGCCGCATATTCAGTTTGAGCCGGAATGAAAACAGCCCTGCGCGGGGTATCGCGCAGGGCTGTTTTCGTATGTGGAGGCCTTAAGCCGGCTCGGCTTCCTTGCCCTCCGGCGGTGCGATCACCTCGCTGTAACCACACTCCTTCTGCGGGCAGACTTTTTCAGTGCCGCGGCGCTTGGTGGTCTTGATGGTCAGGATGGGCCAATTGCATTTCGGGCAGGGCTCGGCCACCGGCGGGTTCCAGGTGGCGTATTTGCACTTGGGATAGGTATTGCAGCTGTAGAAGAGCTTGCCGTAGCGGCTCTTGCGTTCGATCAGCTGGCCAGCCTTGCATTCCGGGCACTCCACGCCGGTTTCGCGAGGCTTTTCCAGCGGTTCGATGTGCTTGCACTTCGGATAGTTGGCGCATCCGATGAACTTGCCGTAGCGGCCCTTCTTGATGTGCAGTTCGCCGCCGCATTCCGGGCAGCTGCGGCCCTCGATCACCGTCGGCGCTTCCGCTTCCTCCGCAGCCTGCTCGGCGGTTTCACCCATATTGCGGGTGTAATCGCAGTCCGGGTAGCCGGTGCAGGCGATGAAGCGGCCGCGTTTGCCGAATTTGATGGACAGCGGCTTGCTGCATTTTGGACAGGCTTCGTCCAGGCTCTCGGTAGTGACTTCGGCGCGGGAAATGCTTTCCTTCTCGGCGATCTGCTTGGAGAAGTTTTTCCAGAAGCTGTCCATCACCGGCACCCACTCGCGCTGGCCGTTGGCCACTTCATCCAGCTGATTTTCCAGCTTGGCGGTGAAGTTGTAGTCCACGTATTGCGCGAAGTGCTCGGTCAGGAATTTGTTGACGATGTCGCCGGTATCGGTGGGCAGGAAGCGCTTCTTGTCCAGCACCACGTATTCGCGGTCCTTCAGCGTCGAGATAATGCTGGCGTAGGTGGACGGACGGCCGATGCCGAATTCTTCCAGGGCCTTCACCAGCGAGGCTTCGGAGTAGCGAGGCGGAGGCTGGGTGAAGTGCTGGGTGCCGTACAGCTTGTCCACAGGCAGGGTCTCGCCCTCTTCCAGCAGCGGCAGCTTGGCGTTGTCCTCGTCCTCGGCGTCGTCGACGTCTTCTTCATACACGGCGAGGAAGCCGGCGAAGGTCTGAACCTGGCCGGTGGCGCGGAAGACGCCTTCGCCGACGGCGATGTCGATGCTGGTGGTGTCGAACTTGGCTGGCGCCATCTGGCAGGCCAGCGTCCGTTTCCAGACCATGTCGTACAGCTTGAACTGATCCGAGGTCAGGAAGGGCTTGACCATGTCCGGGGTGCGCAGGATGGACGTGGGGCGGATTGCCTCGTGCGCTTCCTGGGCGTTCTTGGACTTGTTCTTATAGGCCACCGGGTTCTTCGGCAGATAATCTCCGTCGAATTTAAGGCCGATATAGCCGCGGATTTCCTCCACCGCCTCGTTCGCCAGCGCCACCGAGTCGGTACGCATATAGGTGATCAGGCCGACGGTCCCCTGGCCGATATCAATGCCCTCGTACAGCTGTTGCGCGGTGCGCATGGTGCGGTCGGTGGTCATCCCCAGCTTGCGCACGGCTTCCTGTTGCAGCGTGGAGGTGGTGAACGGCGCGGCCGGGCTGCGCGATTTCTTTTTCTTCTCGATGCTGCTGACCACCGCCGGGTGGCCTTCCAGCCTCGTCAGGATGCTGGCCTGTTCGGCTTCGTTGGGGATGTCGAACTGTTCCAGCTTCTTGCCGGCCATTGTGGTCAGCTTGGCGCCGAACTTGGTGCGGCCCTTGTGGCTGTCCAGATGCACCGACCAGTATTCCTGCTCGACGAAGGCGCGGATCTCGTTCTCGCGCTCGCAGATCAGCCGCAAAGCCGGGCTCTGCACTCGGCCGGCGGACAGGCCGCGGCGGATTTTCTTCCACAGCAGCGGCGACAGGTTGAAGCCCACCAGGTAGTCCAGCGCGCGGCGGGTTTGCTGCGCGTCCACCAGGTTTTGCGCGATCTCGCGCGGATTCTGGATTGCTTCCAGTACCGCGTTCTTGGTGATTTCGTGGAACACCACGCGCTGAGCGGTCTTGTTTTTCAGCAGCTTCTTGCTGTTGAGGATCTGCACCAGATGCCAGGAAATGGCCTCGCCTTCGCGGTCCGGGTCAGTTGCCAGGTAGATGTGCTCGGCGTCGCCCACGGCTTTGACGATGGCGTCGACATGCTTGCTGTTGCGCGCGATCAGCTGGTATTTCATCGCGAACCCTTTTTCAGGATCCACTGCGCCGTTCTTGGGCACCAGGTCGCGCACATGGCCGTAGGAGGCCAGGACTTCAAAGTCCGAGCCTAGATATTTCTTTAGCGTTTTCGCCTTGGAGGGCGATTCGACGATCAAGAGACTGGTGGGCATATTATCTTTTCGTATGTGCAATCGCCGGCGTGCCGGCCGGTCCGTCCGGACCGGGCGCTTCTGCGGAGCGGCAGAAGGGCGCCTGGCCCGTGCGTGGGCTGCTGCGTTCCCGTCGACAAGGGGATGAAGGCTTCATCCTAAAGTTTCGCGCCGACAGAAAATATATTCGTCAAATAAAACAAGAGCGCAAGAGCGCTCTTGGATTGGACGCCGGCATCGGCGTCCAAGGGCGGCATGTTAAGCCCGCTCCATGAGGCTGACAAGTCATTGCATGGTGGGTTCGCCATGCACGGCATCCAACAGCGCCTCGCCCAGCAAAATGGGCAGTTCCGCCTGTTGCGCCCACAACACCATCAAGGCCACCAGCTTGGCGCTGCCGACGTTGATGTCGTCGCCGTGCAGTTCCATCAGGCGGTCGATGACCATTTCGCGCTGCGCGGGAGTCAAGGCGCCGTGGTCCTCAAGAAACTGAAGCAGGCCGCGCACGTCGGCGGGCAGATGTTCCAGTTCGTCTTCGGCGTAAACGCGCATGCCGCTGGCTTCGTTGGCGCCGACGTAAACGCTGTCGTCCAAGCCGCTGATGCCATCCAGCCAATCCAGCGCGTCGTTGATCTCCTCGTCCTCGAAACCGGCGGCCTCCAATTGGCGCATCAGCGCGCCGCGGTCGCCAAAAGCGTCCGGATCGCGGAATTGTTCAAACAGGAAGGCGAGTACGTCAAACATCAATCTATCTTCTTAAAGTGCGGGTTAGCGCGGTTCAGCCCGGGGTCAGGCGCTGAAAAAGCCCGCCGGGATGGCTGGCCACCAGGCCGGCCAGCTCAAGTTCGAGCAGCATCGCGTAAAGCTCCCCCACAGTCAACCCGAGCGTGGTCGAAAGCGCATCCATACTGATGGGGTCAAATCCCATGGCTTCAAGCAGCGGCGATTCCGCGACGGTGGCCGCCGGTTTGGCGCGGGGGCGTTTGCGTTGCAGCCTGCCGACTTCGTCCAGCACGTCGTCCACGGTTTCCACCAGCTTGGCGCCGTCCTTGATCAGCCGGTGACAGCCGCGAGACTGGGGGTTGTGGATGGAGCCGGGGATGGCCATCACCTCTCGATTGTTCTCCATCGCCAGCCGCGCGGTGATCAGCGAGCCGGATCCGGTATTGGCCTCCGCCACCAGGCAGCCGCGGCTGAGGCCGGCGATGATGCGGTTTCGGCGCGGAAAATGAGCGGCCAGCGGCCCCATGCCCAGCGCGAACTCGGACAGGATCAATCCTTCTTCGGCGATGCGGTGCGCCAACTGGCGGTTGCTGGCTGGATAGACGCGGTCTATGCCGGTGCCGACCACGGCGACCGTGGCGGACGGCTGCCCGAGCGCGCCGTGATGAGCCGAGGCGTCGATGCCGCTGGCCAGGCCGCTGACGATGCAATAGCCGTGTTCCGCCAAGTCGCGGGAGAAGCTCTCCGCGTTCTGCTTGCCCTGCGGGGTGGCGGCGCGGCTGCCCACGATGGCGAGCATGGGTTCGGCCAGTAGTTCGCGCCTCCCGCGGGCAAACAGCAGCGGCGGCGGCGCGTTGGATTCGGCCAGTTGCGGCGGGTAGTCGTCGTCCAGCAGCGACACCAACTGGCAGCCCGGCGTCTGCGCCCACTCCAGCGCCGCTTCGGCGGAGGCGGCGGCCTCGCGGCGCTGCAGGGCGTCGGCCGCTTCTTTGCCGATCAAGGGCTCCGTTTGGCGGCTATTCGCATTCAGGGCGGCGTCCGCGCCGCCGAAGGCGTCGATCAGCCGGAGAAAGCCGGCCGGGCCGATGCCGGGGGTCAGCGCCAGCAGCAGCCAGTCGTGCGGCGGAGTTTTCATTCTTGCTCGGGGCTGGCCACGCCGTCGCCCACGTAGATCGGACCGCGGCTGTCCAGCACCAGCGCGTAGGAGACTTTATCGAATACGCGGTAAACAAAGGCGTTGCCGGATCGTTCCGCGGGCAACGTCACGGTGCGCTTGCCCTGCTCGTCCTTGATTTCCAGCGGGCGTCCTTTTTTGAACAGACCGAACACGTGGCCGTTTTCGACGCCCTGCGACTGGCCCAGATTGAGTACAATAGTGGAGTATTGCGCCGCGCCGTCCACACCGTTGTAGACCGAGACCACCTTGCCGCTCAGATGAGAGTCGGCGGGGTGCGGAGCGTAGTTGTTGAAGCTTTGCAGCGGAGCCCGCATCAGGTGGTCGCCCACCAGGATTTCTTCGCTGACGCTTCTGACTTTCAGAGTCTGAACTTCGCCTTGGGGCTTGTCGGCGGTCAGGTCGCCGCTGTAGGTTGCCTCTACGCCCAGCACTTTCTTGGTGTCCGGATCCAGCAGGGGTTTGCCCAGCCGGTAAGCTTGCCAGGTGCCGGCCTCATTGACTCCGGTGGCGTAAACCCGGTCTCCGGTGGCGAGGGTGAGATGGTCTTCCGGCCCGGCAATCAGCTTGGGCGATTGCAGGAACTGCGTCATGTCCACCACTAGCGGCCGTTTGAGGAAGGGCTCGATGGCCGAGGCGGGAATACTGGCCACCGCCTGGTCCAGCATCTCGACACGGGCCTGCGGCGACAGTTTGACTTCGCGCTGAGCTCCGCGCGCCAGCGACAGCCGCGGCTGGCCGTCCACATAGTCCAGCGCCAATACGTCGCCCGGGTAGATCCAGTGCGGGTTCTTGATTTCGCCTTGGTTCATCCGCCACAGGCGGGGCCATTTCCAGGGGCTGTTCAGGTAGCGCCCGGAAATGCTCCACAGCGTGTCGCCGCGCTTCACGGTGTAGCGGCTGGGCGCATCCGCTTTCAGTTGCAGGTCTGCAGCGAAACCGGGCACGGCGAGCCCGAGGGCCAAGGCGAAGGATATAATGCTTTTACGCATGGGAAATGCCCCAATATGAAGGTGGACGGACACCTGCGGGGGGTGGCCCGCATGCAACGAATCGCGTTTCGAACATGTCTATTATCGGCGTGCCGATTGCGATACGACAACTTGATGAGTGATTGAAACGATGGGGAGTCATTAAATCCGATGGCATTGTTGAATATTTTGCATTACCCGGATGAACGGCTGCACACCGTGGCCAAGCCGGTGGAGGTCTTCAACGAGGCCTTGCAGACGCAGATCGACAATATGTTCGAGACCATGTACGAAGCCAAAGGCATCGGCTTGGCCGCGACTCAGGTCGATTTCCACCACCGTCTGGTGGTGATGGATATTTCCGAGGAAAGAAACGAACGCCGCGTGTTCATCAACCCGGAAATCCTGAGCAAGGACGGCGAGACGGTGTATGAAGAGGGCTGCTTGTCCGTGCCTGGCATTTACGACAAAGTGACCCGCGCCGAGCACGTCAAGGTGCGCGCGCTGGACCGCGACGGCAAACCGTTCGAACTGGAAGCCGACGGCCTGCTGGCGATTTGCATCCAGCACGAGATCGACCATCTGGACGGCAAGGTGTTTGTCGAATACCTGTCGCAGATGAAGCAGACCCGCATCAAGACCAAGCTGAAAAAGCGTGAAAAACAGAATATGTGACGGCGGCGCCGTGGGCGCCCTGTCCGGAATGGTTTGAATGAAATTGATTTTTGCCGGTACGCCGGAGTTTGCCGCCGCCGCGCTGCGCGAGTTGATCGCCGCCGGCCATGAAATCGCCCTGGTGCTGACCCAGCCGGACCGTCCGGCGGGCCGCGGCATGAAATTGAAGCCCAGCCCGGTCAAGGAAGTCGCGCTGGAGCACGGTCTGCGCGTGGAGCAGCCGGCTTCCCTGCGCAATGACGAAGCGCAGCAGATGCTGCGCGGCATCGGCGCCGAACTGATGGTGGTGGCCGCTTACGGGCTGATCCTGCCGCAGGCGGTGTTGGACATTCCCGCGCGCGGCTGTTTGAACATCCACGCCTCCTTGCTGCCGCGCTGGCGCGGCGCGGCGCCCATCCAGCGCGCCATCTTGGCGGGCGACGCCGAAACCGGCATTACCATCATGCAGATGGATGTGGGCCTGGACACCGGCGACATGCTGTCCATCCATCCGGTGGCCATTGCCGCCGACGAGACCGCCGCCACGTTGCACGATAAGCTGGCCGCGGAGGGCGCGCGCGCCATCGTGTCCACGCTGGCCGGGTTGGAGACCATTCGGCCGGTCAAGCAGCCGGAGGCGGGGGTCACTTACGCGCAGAAGCTGAGCAAAGCAGAGGCTTTGGTGGACTGGAACATGCCGGCGGAAGATGTCGCTCGGGCCATCCGCGCCTACAATCCTGCCCCCGGCGCGCATACGCTGCTGGCCGGCGAGGCGCTGAAACTGTGGATGGCCGTCGCGGAAGCCGGCCAAGCCGAGCCCGGCCTGGTCATCGCCGCGGATGCGGACGGCGTGTTGGTGGGCTGTGGTTCCGGCCTGGTGCGGCTGACGGTGTTGCAGGCGGCTGGCGGCAAGCGCTTGGCCGCGCGTGACTTCATTGCGGGCAGAAGCCAACTGACGGGCACGCGTTTGGGTGTGTGATTGGATCGACTGAAGCGAGATGAAAGGGTAGGGGATGACGGACAACTGGTTCAAGACCACCTTGCTGATGGCGGCGATTCTGGCCTTGTTCGCCGTGATCGGCGGCATGATAGGCGGCAAGAGCGGCATGATTCTGGCGCTGTTGTTTGGCGGGGCTATGAATGTGTTCGCCTGGTGGAATTCCGACCAGATGGTGCTGCGCATGTACAACGCGCAGGAGGTGGACGCCCAGAGCGCGCCGGAATTCTACGGCATGGTGGCGGAACTGGCGCAGCGCGCCGGCCTGCCTATGCCGCGCGTCTATGTGATCCATGAAGAGCAGCCCAACGCCTTCGCCACCGGCCGCAGTCCCGAGCACGCGGCGGTGGCCGCCACCAGCGGCATCATGCGCATGCTGGACTATCGCGAGCTGCGCGGGGTGATGGCGCACGAGCTGGCCCACGTCCAGCACCGCGACACCTTGATCTCCACCATTTCCGCCACCATGGCCGGCGCGATTTCCGCGCTGGCCAACTTCGCCATGTTCTTTGGCGGCCGCGATGAGAACGGTCAGCCAGTGGGTTTGTTGCCGCGTTTGGCCATCGCCCTGTTGGCGCCGTTGGCCGCCAGCCTGATCCAGATGGCGATTTCCCGCGCGCGCGAATTTGAAGCCGACCGCGGCGGCGCCGAGATTTCCGGCGATCCGCTGGCTTTGGCTTCCGCCTTGCAGAAGATCGAATACTACGCTCAGGGCATCGTGATGCCCACCGCCGAGGCGCATCCGGAAACGGCGCAGATGATGATCATCAACCCGCTGTCCGGCGGCGGCGGAATGGGCGATCTGTTCCGCACCCATCCGCAAACCGCGGACCGCATAGAACGGCTGCAAGCGATGGCGCGCGGCGTATATTAATTGAAGAGCGTCGGGCGGCCGCCGCGCCGTCTGGATCGCCCAAGGCCAATGCCGTCCGGCATTGGCCTGTTTGTTATGGTTTGATAGAAAGCACCCATGCATCATATTCAGCAATTGGCCGCCAATATTCTGTTGCGCGTCGAATCCGGAACCAACCTGACCGAGGCGCTGGCCGAAGCTCAACGCAAGGCGCCGGAGTTGACGCCGTCCGAGCGCGGCGCTTTGCAGGATTTGACCTATGGCAGCCTGCGCCATTTGGCGCGGCTGCGTTTTTATCTGCGCCAGTTGGTGGCCAAGCCCTTGCCTGAGCCGGTGTTGGAGCGGGTGTTGATCGTGGCTTTCTATCAATTGCTGCACACCCGCGCCGCTGAGTACGCCGTGGTGAACGAGGCGGTGACCCTGGCCAGCCGGCTGGCCAAGGGCAATTTCAAGGGGCTGGTCAACGGCGTGCTGCGCAACTTCCTGCGGCAGCGCGCGGCCTTGGAGCGCGCGGCGGAAAGAGACATCGAAGCCAGCTTCAACCACCCGTTGTGGTGGATCAAGGGTTTGCAGCGCGCTTATCCCGATGCCTGGCAAGCCATTCTGGACGCCGACAACGGCCATCCGCCGATGACTTTGCGCGTCAATCGCCGCCATGGCGACGCCGCGGCCTATCTGGAGCGGCTGCGAGCCGCCGGGCTGGATGGCGAGGCGCTGGACGGCGGTTCAATCAAGCTGGCGCGTCCGGTGAATGTACGCGAGTTGCCCGGCTTCGCCGACGGCGAGGTGTCGGTGCAGGACTGGGGCGCGCAACAGGCGGCGCATTGGCTGGACCTGAGCGCCGGCCAGCGGGTGCTGGACGCCTGCGCGGCGCCCGGCGGCAAGACTGGCCATATCCTGGAGAGCGCCAATGTCGAAGTCACCGCGCTGGACATCGACGAGCAGCGCTTGCAGCGCGTGGCGGACAATCTGGAGCGCATTGGCGCCACCGCGCGGCTGCATGTGGCCGACGCCGGCCAGCCGGCGAGCTGGTGGGACGGCCAGCCCTTCGACCGTATCCTCGCCGACGTGCCTTGCTCCGCCAGCGGCGTGGTGCGCCGTCATCCGGACATCAAATGGCTGCGCCGCCCGGGCGATTTCGCCTCGCTGGGCGTGCAACAAGCTGCGATGGCCGATGCGCTGTGGCCTTTGCTCGCCTCCGGCGGCAAAATGCTTTACGCTACGTGCTCCATTTTCCCCGAAGAGAATCAGCAACAGCTAGACTCCTTTCTGAAACGCCATGCGGATGCCGCGTGCCTGAGACAGGAGCAGTTGCTTCCTTGTGAGCGTCATGACGGCTTTTATTACGCGTTGCTTGAAAAACGTTAGCCTGCTGCTGTGCTTGCTGGCCGGCCTCGCCATGGCGGCGCAGGCGGAGACCATAGGCTCGCGTCGCGCTGAAGCAGAGGTGACGACGGACGGCCAGCTGTCCGTCAGCACCCGTTTTCAAACGCGGCTGACGCCCAGCCTCAGCGATGCGCTGGAGCAGGGCGTGGTGTTGCCGTTCCGGCTGGAGTTCCAACTGACCAAGCCGCGGCTGACCGCTTACTATCTGAATTTCAGCGAGTGGTTCGATCCGCACGCCCAACTCGGCTTCAAGCTGTCCTATCAGTCGCTGACCAATCGCTATCGCGTCACCATCGGCGGCCTCTCCAATTATTATCCCACCCTGCGCGAGGCGCTGGGCGCGGTGGGCGCGATCCAGGGGTGGCGAGTTCTCAACTCCGGCACCTTGGACCCGCGGGCCCCGGGGCGCGTTGCCGGCCAGGTGCGGCTATTGCTGGACATCGGCGAGCTTCCCAAACCATTCCAACTGAACGCGCTGGGCTCGGCGGATTGGTCGCTGTCGTCCGACTGGATCAAGCTGGACGTAAAGGATGGTGGCTGATGCGCTACGCTGGGGTCGCGCTGGCGACGCTGGGCGCCATCCTGCTTTATCTGCTGGCCTTGGCCACCGGTAACGCATCCAAACTCAACGAATACTACTGGTGGGTGTTCGGCCTGAACGGCCTCTTGCTCGCTACGCTGCTGGGCGTGGTGGCCCGCCAGTTGCTGCGGTTGCGCCAGCGGGTGCGGCAACGGGTGTTCGGCGCCAAGCTGACCCAAAAGCTGGTGATGATGTTCGCGGTGGTGGCCTTGGTGCCGGGCATTCTGGTGTTCACCGTTTCCGCCCAGTTCCTGACCCGCAGCATCGAAAGCTGGTTCGACGTCCGAGTCGAGTCGGCGCTGGAGCGCAGCCTGGGCCTGGCGCGCAATTCGCTGCAGTATGTGCAGGAGGATCTAGGCCGCCGCGCGCGTTCGGTTCAGGACGATATCGAATCCTTGCCTGAAAGCCTATTGCCGGCGCGGTTGGAGCGCTTGCGCGAGCAATTGGGATTGCGCGAACTTGCTGTCTATACCCGCAGCGGTCAGTTGCTGGCCTTCGCCGGCGGGCTCAGCGAGCGAGTGCCTCCTTCGTTGTCGCGCGAGAGCATAGGCAAGCTCAAACCGCGCCAAACGCTGGACAGTTTCGAGAACGACGGCGGCAGCGGCCTGGTGCTGAAGTCGCTGCTGATTTACCGCAATCTGGACAGCCAGCAGCGTGTGTTGCAAGCCCTGCAATCCGCGCCCGGACGCATTGCCCAGGACGCGGAGCAGATCGAGACCGCGCGGGCGGAATATCGCCAGCTATTGTTGGGCCGCGAAGGGCTGACCACCTTCTACATGCTGACCTTGGCCTTGTCCGCGCTGTTGGCGCTGACCGCGGCGCTGGCCTTCGCCCTATTCCTGTCCGAGCGACTTTCCGCTCCCTTGTCCGAGTTGGCCGCCGGCACCCGGGCAGTGGCGCAGGGCGACTTTTCCAAACGTCACCCAGTGTATCGGCGCGACGAACTGGGCATGCTGACCACCTTGTTCAACCGGATGACTCAGCAGCTGGAGGACGCGCGTCTCGCCGCGGACCTCAGCCGCAGCGAACTGGAAAGCAGCAAACTTTATCTGGAAAGCATTCTGGCCAACCTGAGCGCCGGGGTGATCGCCTTCGGCGCCGATTGGCAGCTGCGCGCCGCCAATACCAGCGCTTCTCGCATTCTGGGCGTGGATTTCGCCGAAGTATCCGACCAGGACTTCCCGCACTGGGCCACGTCGATTCCGGCGGTGGCGCCGTTGGTGGAGTGTGTGCTGGAGTATGCGTCCAAGAACAGCGACAGCGACTGGAAAACTCAGCTCAACTATTTGACGGTCCAGGGCGAGCGCACCTTGCTGGTGCGGGGCGCCCATCTGCCGGAAGCGTCCGCGGTGGGTTACGTGGTGGTATTCGACGACATCACGGAACTGGCGCGCGCCCAGCGCGACGCGGCTTGGGGCGAGGTGGCCAAGCGGCTGGCGCACGAGATCCGCAACCCGCTGACGCCGATCCAACTGTCGGCCGAACGCCTTGCGATGAAGCTGCAGGACAAGCTGGCGGGAGGCGACGCCGACATGCTGCGCCGCTCCACGGACACCATCATCAAACAGGTGGGCGCGCTCAAGGCGATGGTGGACGCGTTTCGCGATTACGCGCGCGCGCCGCGCACCAAGTTGACCGAATTGGACCTGAATCAAGTGGTGCGGGAGGTGATGGCTCTTTACGAATCCAACTCTGCTGTTAAGATGGCGCTTGATGAAAGGCCGTTGATGATCATGGCGGATGCGGCATTGTTGCGGCAGGTTTTACATAACCTGATTCAGAACGCGCAAGATGCGGTCCTTGACGTTGACATCCCGATGATTCAAATTAGCAGCCGAAAAGAAGAAGGCAATGCGCTCGTTTGCGTGGAGGATAATGGTCCGGGCTTTGCTCCGGAGATCCTGCAACGCGTGTTCGAACCCTATGTGACCAGCAAGACCAAAGGTACCGGTCTTGGCCTGGCGGTGGTCAAAAAGATTCTTGAAGACCATCACGGGCAGATCAAAGTGGGTAACCTCGAACCAAACGGCGCGCGCATCCTTCTCTCCCTGCCATTGCTGGAGGCCTAATGCGTAGCAGCGATATTTTGATTGTTGACGACGAGATCGGTATCCGTGAATTGCTCTCCGAGATACTGCAGGATGAGGGGTACACCGTCGCGCTGGCGGAAAACGCCGAGGTAGCCAGACAGTTGCGCAACCAGACGCGTCCAGCGTTGGTGTTGCTGGACATTTGGATGCCGGATTGCGACGGCGTGACTTTGCTCAAGGAATGGGCCAAGTCCGGTCAGCTGAACATGCCGGTGGTGATGATGTCCGGTCACGCCAGCATAGACACCGCGGTGGAGGCGACTCGCATCGGCGCTTTCGACTTCCTCGAGAAGCCGATTGCGCTGCAAAAGCTGCTGACCACCGTACAGCGAGCGCTGAAGTACGGCGATATGCAGGCCAACACCTCGTTGAACCTGGACAAGCTGGGCCGCAGCGAGCCGATCCAGGAACTGAAGCGGCAATTGGAGCGCGTGGCCAAGGTCAAGTCGCCGGTGTTGCTGACCGGCGAGCCCGGTTCCGGCTTCGAACTGGTGGCGCGCTTCTTCCATCAGGGCAATACCCCGTGGGTGACGCCGGCCAAGCAGGAGCAATTGGCGGACGCCCCGCTGGAGCTGCTGCAAAAGGCCAATAACGGCGTGCTGTTCCTGCCGGAGATTGGCCAGTACGGCCGTCGCGTGCAGCAAGGCCTGCTGTTCCTGCTGTCCAAGCTGGACCGCTTCAATGTGAGGCTGCTGTGCTCTTGCAGCCGTCCGCTGCAAGAATTGCTGGTGGATCCCGAGTGCGACAACCGGTTGCTGACGGCCTTGTCCAGCGTGATCGTGCCGATTCCGCCGCTGCGTGAGCACTCCGAAGACATCATCTTCATCGCCGAGCAGATTCTGACCGAGTTGGTGGAGTCCAAGCAGGTGCCGGCGCGCAAGCTGACCACGGCCGCGCTCAACGCGCTGCGCCAGTACGACTGGCCGGGCAACCTTGAGCAGTTGCGCAGCATCATCAAGAGCCTGGCGCTGACTTCCGAGTCGGACGAAGTGGACGCGGGCGAAGTCAACAAGGTGCTGGCTCAGTTCCGTCACGAGAAGCCGGTGGAGGAGTCCGGCTTCGATTTCAACATGCCGCTGCGCGAGTTGCGCGAACAGTTGGAGCGCCGTTACTTCGAATACCATATCTCGCTGGAGAACGGCAATATGAGCCGGGTGGCGCAGAAGGTCGGCCTGGAACGCACCCATCTGTATCGCAAGCTCAAGCAGTTGGGCATCAAGTTCGCCCGCAAGACGGTGGAAGAATAAGTCCGCTTTGCTGTTTGACGCATAAGAACGTGTTTACGATCTCGCGAGCTAAGGCGGGCCAAGACGTTGCGGCTGAGAAAGCGGAATGTACATGTGGTACATGAACATTTCGAATGTTGCTCTAGTCCAAACATAATTCCGCTGACGCGTAGCAGATCGAAAACAGTTTATAAGGCCAGCCGCATCCCGGCTGGCCTTATGCTTTTGGGCGATGGCGCAACGGCGTTGTTCGGATTAGGCTAGCAATCATGATTGAACTCAACGATGAGGCGCTTTTGCGCTATAGCCGGCACATTCTGCTGCCGGAGATCGACATTGTCGGCCAACAGCGGCTGAGCCGGGCGCGGGTGCTTATCGTCGGCGCCGGCGGTCTGGGCTCGCCGGTGGCGCTTTATCTGGCCAGCGCCGGAGTAGGACAGATCAGCATCGCCGACGACGACGTGGTCGAGCTGTCCAATCTGCAGCGTCAGATTGTTCATGACAGCGACAGCCTGGGGCGTTTGAAAGCGGAGTCCGCCGCCGAGCGGATGCGCCGCATCAATCCCGAGGTGGACGCGCGGCCGCTGGCGCGGCGGCTGGACCAAGCGGCTTTGGATGAGCTGGCGGCCGGTCATGACCTGGTGCTGGACTGCAGCGACAATTTCACCACCCGACATGCGGTGAACCGCGCCTGTGTGGCAGCCGGCACGCCGCTGGTGTCGGGCGCGGCGGTGCGTTTCGCTGGCCAACTGGCGGTGTTCGATCCACGCGACGCGGCGTCGCCTTGCTATCACTGCCTGTTTCCGGACGAGGGGGAGGCCGGCGACGGGCCATGTGCGACTTTTGGCGTGTTGTCGCCGTTGGTTGGGGTGGTAGGAAGCCTGCAGGCGGTGGAAGCGGTCAAGCTTTTGGCGGGCATCGCGCCGCATTTGGGGCGGTTGACCCTGTATGACGGGCTGAGCGGAGAGTTCCGCCAGATCAAGGTGCCGCGGGATCCGGCTTGCACGGTGTGCTCCGCGCGATGAGAAACGCCCCGGCGGACCGGGGCGTTTATTTTTGAGGGGGGCGCGCTCACAGGTGCTGCCGTACCAGCTTGCGCACCTCCTCGAAGTCCATCACGCCAACATAGCGTTTGATGATCTTGCCCTGTTTGTCGATCAGGAACGTGGTTGGCGCTAATTGGATGTCGCCGAAAGCCTTGGCGATCTGGCCGTTGCTGTCCAGCGCCACGAAGAAGGGCAGCTGGTATTTGTCCACGAAGCTTTTCACGTAATTGGGCGGGTCGTAGCTCAGCGCCACCGCGATGGTTTCATAGCCCTTGCCGGCGAATTCCTGATGCATCTTCTTGATTTCCGGCATTTCCTCTACGCAGCCAGGGCAGCTGGTGGCCCAGAAATTGACCAGCACCACCTTGCCTTTGAGCGACTCGGTGCTGGCAGCCTGGCCGTTGAGCGAGGTGTAATTGACCTGGGGCGCCGGCGAGCCGGCAAACAGCGCCATGTAGGCGACAACGGCGACCAGCGCGACGCCCAGCAGCGCGAGCAGACCTTTCTTCATTTTCTTGTCCTGCGGTAAAGTCCGGGCGCGGCCCGGCATGGTTCATGCCATGACGATCAAGCCTGTTCGGCCAGCATTTGTTCCAGTAGTTCCTTCAGCTTGCCGTCCAGCGCCACAGCCTTGCCTTGTTTGGCGTCAAACACGGCGAAGGTGACGTCGGCCTCGGCCACCAGTTTGCCGCTGCCTGCCAGGCTCACGCGCTGATGCATCACTGCGCTGCGGGTGCCTATGCTCTTGACTCCGGTTTCGATCACGAGCTCGTCGCCCATGGTGGCAGGGTCGCGGTAGTCGATATTGATGTTGACGACCACCAGCGCCAGGCCGGACTGCAGGAACCAGGGGAGATCCCCGCTGTTCTCGAAGTAGTTCCAGCGCGCCTCTTCCAGAAACTCCAGATAACGGGCGTTGTTGACGTGGCCGTATAGGTCCAGATGGTAGCCGCGCACTTTGATCTTGGTATTGTGCTGCATGATGGTGTTTCTCCCTTGCTCGTGATGGCGCCCGGCGCCGCCATGGGCGACGCCGTGGCGCGCGTATGCTTATTCGCCCAGTTCCAGCGGCACGAAGGCCTCGCGCTCCAGCGCCTCGTCGACCAGATCGGTGACGATGGAATGGATTTCCAGCGAGAACCATTGTTGGAACAGTTCCAGCGAAAGTTCTTCCGGCCACATGGCGTCATCCTCGCACCAGTCGGCCAGCTCGGCTTGGAACAGCTGTTGATACCGTTCGAAAACGAAGGCTTGGGCGTCGGCGTAATCTTCCGCCGCCGGGATCAGCAGGGCGTTGCAGTCCTGGCCCAGGTGCGCCAACGAGATCTCCTCATCCAAGCCGCCGGGCAATGATTGCAGCCAGGCGTGGAAGGGGGCGAGGGGGCGGATCAGGGCGATACTGCGATTGACTTCGTACATAGAGATTCCTTGATGATGTGTCAGCGACTGGATAGTTGGTTGTCGCGAGTGAAAACGAATTTTTGACGAATGCGTTGCGAGCTGTATTGTTCCGCGAGCGACGCCGGGAACGGCGGGTAGGGCGCGGCCAGTTCCACGATGCGACGCGCGGCCTCATCCAGCACGCCGAAGCCGGAACTGCGCAGCACGCGCACCTCGCGGAGGCCGCCGTCGGCGGCGATCAGCACTTCCAGCGTTACCGCGCCGTGAATATTCTGGCGGCGAGCGGCTTCCGGGTAGTTGAGGTTGCCGATGCGCTCCACTTTGAGTCGCCAGTCTTCCTGATAACGGGCCCAGGGGTAGCCGCGGGCGCTTTCGGCCAGCTTGCCCTGTTTGCCGCCGCTTTCCTGTTCGTTGTCGGAGAGACCGCTGTCGCCCAATTGCCGGCTCATCTCTCCAACCTGGGCCAGCAGGCTGCCGGCGCTGACATGTCCGACCGTGCCGGATTGAGAGGGCGGCAGTGCTGGCTTTTTGCCTGCCTCCGGGGGGCGGGCGATGGTTTGTTGCCGCGGGGAGGCGTCAGCGGGTTCGGGCGTGCCGGGGTCGGCCGGGGCGGCGACTGGCTTAGCGCGATGGCTGGCAAGCTTGTCCGTCTGTGCGCTGTTGCCCGCGCCCAGGTTGTTCTGTTCCGCCAGCCGGCGGGTTTTGGGCGTCAGCCGGCTGGGTGTCTGGTTCAACTGCACATTGATGATTTGGGCGGAGGCGGGCGGGGGCGGGCTGGAACGCGGGCGCATCTCCAGGCTGAACAGCAGCGCATGGACCAGCAGCGAGGCGAGCAGCGTCAAGCACAGCGGCAGCATGGTGGCGCTGGAGGACGTGGACGAGGACGGGCTAGTGGACATGGATGGCTGTTGGCTTTCACCGGGTAAGCGGAGTTCGCCGCGGCTGTCGCCGCAGGCGGAACCGAGTGCAGCTGAAAGTGTAGCACGGCGGCCAGCAAAAACGCCGCGCTGAGCGCGGCGTGGCGGATGCCTCAGGGTCTGCGGATATTATTTTTCCAGCAGGCTGCGCAGCATCCATGCGGTCTTCTCGTGAACCTGAAGGCGCTGGGTCAGCAGGTCGGCGCTGGGCTCGTCCGAAGCGCGCTCAACCACGGCGAAAATGCTGCGCGCGGTGCGACATACGGTTTCATGGCCGTCCACCAGTTGGCGGATCATTTCCTCGGCTTTGGGCGGGGCGCCGGCGGCTTCCTGGATCGCAGTCAGTTTGGCGTAGTCGGCGTAGCTGCCCGGCGCGTGGTGGCCCAGGGCGCGGATGCGCTCGGCCACGGCGTCCACTGCCAGAGCCAGTTCGTTGTACTGGGTTTCAAACATCAGGTGCAGGGTGTTGAACATCGGCCCGGTGACGTTCCAGTGGAAGTTGTGGGTTTTCAGATACAAGGTGTAAGTGTCGGCCAGCAGGCGGGACAAGCCATGAGCGATTTCCTGGCGGTCTTGTTCGTTGATTCCAATATCCATCGCGATATCCTCATAAGTGAAGGGAGAGCCGACGCCTCGTCGGCTGACGCCGGCGCTGGGTCTTTTGGACTACACTCTCCCGATTTGCGGGAAAAAATCATGAAACCTTGGCTGGACTGCCGTAACGGCACCATCCGTCTTACTCTGCACGTGCAGCCCGGCGCCAAGAAAACCGAGGCGGCGGGAGAACATGGAGACTGCCTGAAAATACGCTTGGCGGCGCCGCCGGTGGACGGCAAGGCCAATGCGGCCCTGCTGGCCTGGCTGGCGCAACGCTTCTCCGTGGCCAAGCGCGACGTCCAACTATTGTCCGGCGACAAGAGCCGGCGCAAGGTGGTTTTGCTTCAGTGCGAGGCCTCTGAAGAGGACGCTCTGCAGCGGCTGGACCTTCAGTGAAGGCGCCGGTCGGGCGGAGTGGTTTTGTCCACCCGAGTATATTCTCCATCAATGATGTCGGGGTCGGCGGCGGGGCCGGGCCCCTGCGCCGAGTGGGTATTGACGGCGATGCTGGGGCCTTTGAAAGGCAGCAGCAATAGTACGGCGGCCAGGTCGCTGATGACGCCTGGTATCAGAAACAACACGCCCGCCAGCAAGTAGCGCAGCGGCCAGAGCAAGGAATACAGCGATACCCGGTCGCCCTGGCGCATCACGCTGCCCAAGGTGAACAAGGCGCCGATCTGCTGATTGCGCAGCATCCACAGGCCCAGCAAGGAAGACAGTACGACGAACAGGAAAACGGCTAAACCTCCGAAGCGATCCGCCAAAGCCACCAGGGCGGCGATTTCTGCGAAGGGGTACAGCAACAGCAGGATGAGGAAGGTGCGCATGGGCAACTGAATCCGATAAGTGGGTGTCGCGATCAAGACGACGGACGAGTCAATCTGATCCCTTGTTGTACACATGGGTATGGCTGAGCGGCTTTCAAGGCCGGCTTGGAATTATCGTTCGGGCTTAGATGATATCTTGACGCTTCGGTTCCCGTTTCAATCCGGCTTTCCCGTGCGTGTCAGTGTCATTCTCATGAAAAAAAATACAAAAACCCGTTGACGACCCTGAACTGTTTCATTATAGTTGCGCTCTCTCTTGGGTCGTTAGCTCAGCTGGTAGAGCAGCGGACTTTTAATCCGTTGGTCGCAGGTTCGAATCCCGCACGACCCACCAGTTTCCGATACTGGAAATTGCCAAGAGTTTTGTTCGAGGGTCGTTAGCTCAGCTGGTAGAGCAGCGGACTTTTAATCCGTTGGTCGCAGGTTCGAATCCCGCACGACCCACCACGACAAACTCTTAGCGCCCAGGTTCGGGTCGTTAGCTCAGCTGGTAGAGCAGCGGACTTTTAATCCGTTGGTCGCAGGTTCGAATCCCGCACGACCCACCAAATTTATAGCAATCAGGCCAGTTCGCGAGAACTGGCCTTTTTGTTTTTGCTTTACCTCCCGTGTTCTGTGTTTCCTCTTCCCCATGTTTGTCTGCGCCTTGACGGGTCTCGGTGCGTCAATGGCCTTGCTATGGTAAATTTGATAATGATTGTAAGAATCATTCGCATTATAATGGCGAGTTAACCGCATCATCCCGCCGTCCGCGCTGTCGAGCGCGGACCTTCGGTTTCGCATCAAATAGGAAACGCAGAGCATGACTACCGTTGTCGAGAACACCCGCACCCAGGACCTGAAAGCCCGCACCCACGAAACGCACGATGCGCTGGACCAACGCATCATGGCGAATCAGCCGTTCGCCACTCGTGAAAACTACGCGCGCTTTTTGCTGGCGCAATACCGCTTCCTGCGAGACGCCGACGCGCTTTACGACAATCCTGAGCTGGCGCGCTTGTTCCCGGATCTGGCCGAGCGCCGTCGTTACGACAGCATCGCCGCCGATCTGCGTGATCTGGACCGGCCGCTGCCGGAATTGCGCGAAGCGCCGATCAGCAGCACGCTGGACGTGGCGAGCGCGATGGGTTGGCTCTACGTGGTAGAGGGTTCCAAACTGGGCGCGGCAATTCTTTACAAGCTGGCTGGCAAGTTGGGCTTGGATGAGAACTGCGGCGCTCGCCACCTGGCCGGCCATCCGGATGGCCGTGCTCGTCACTGGCGCGCCTTCACCGCCGTGTTGGACGGCTTGCAACTGGACGAGGCGGCCGAGCAGCGCGTTACCGCCGGCGCGGTGGCTGCGTTTGCCTGCATGAACCGCCATCTGGATCAGGTGTACGCTTGAGTCATCCCGCGCGGCACCCCGCGGTGCGCTGGTTCTACTTGTGCGCCGGCGTGGCGATGCTGGTCTTGGGCATTATCGGCGCGCTGTTGCCGGTGATGCCCACTACGATCTTCCTGATTTTGGCGCTAGCCTGCTTCAGCA
Organism: Chromobacterium sp. Rain0013; assembly: GCF_015291765.1. NCBI lineage: Bacteria > Pseudomonadati > Pseudomonadota > Betaproteobacteria > Neisseriales > Chromobacteriaceae > Chromobacterium > Chromobacterium sp. Rain0013. Next base: position 169,919 of record NZ_CP031514.1, on the reverse strand, counting down.
AATCCTCCCCGCGGCTGGAGCAGCGGCTATTGGCGCATCCGCGTTACGGACCGGGGCTGCGCCGCTGGCGCGAGCAGCGCGTGGTGCCGGTCAAGGCCAAGTGTTTTGCCGCGCTGGGCATGGGCATGGGTTTCGCCGCTCTGCTGCTGACGCGGCCGCCGCACTGGGTCCCGTGGCTGGTTGGAGCGATTGAGCTGAGCGTCTTGCTTTATTTGTTGTCGCGGCCTTCGCATTTGAAGCCGGTCTTGGCGCCGCTGCCGGATTTAGCCAAAACGCTTCCGCCGCGTTAAGCTTGCGCATCTACACCAAAAACGGGAGCTGTGTGATGAAGGTAAACGGAATCGTAGCGGTCTTGGCCGCACTGGCGTTGCCGGCGCTGGTTTTGGCGCAGACGGCGGATGAACAGCTGTTGGCGGCACAGATGTACTATCAGCAAGTGCGCGGCACGCAGCAAAAGGCGGATGCGCGTTTGGCGCAGGCCGAGTCCGACAAGGTTAAGGCGGAACAGCGTTTGGCGGAAGCGCAGGCGGGCTTGAGCGGGGCCAACGCGGAATTGGAGGCGGCGAAGTCGGCTCAAGCCGCCGCGGCGCAGATCAGCGAGGCGGCCACCAAGGCTTTGAACGAGGCTTGGCAGCGCAAGGACGGCGGACAGTAATGCGACCGGCGCGCTATTCGCCGCGTAATTGCCGGTAACGGTTCAGATCGTTCTGGGTTTTTTGGCGGAACGCGGCCAGCTCCTGTTGTTTGATGGAGATCTGCTTGGCCAGTTCGCTTTGTTCCGACTGCAGCACATGCAGATTGCGTTGGCTGTTTTGCGGTGGCGCTTGTTTGTTGCGCAGGCTCTGCGCGATGTCCTGCTGAATGCCTTGAATCTGCAGCGTTAGGCCGCGGGCGCGTTGTTGTAGCGCGTCCAGCGCGCTTTGCAGCACAGCCTGTTGTTTGGCCCGCTCGGCTTGCAGTTGCTGCAGGTTGGCGTAGCTTTCCACCAGCGCGTTGTCGCGGCGGGTATTTTCCAGTTGATGGGCGTCGCGTTGTTTTTGCGCCGCTTCGGCGGCCTCTCGCGCTTGGCGCGCGGCGGGGCTTTCCGCCGGTTTGGTGACGGAACCCTGCTTGGAAAGCTCGGCAACGCCCTGCTGCTGACTTTGGAGCGGAGGCGAGTCGCTGTAATGCACTTTGCCGGACTCGTCCACCCACTTGTAGAGTCCGCCGGCATAGGCGACGGTTCCCAGTATCAGTAGCGCGAATCCGGCAAGCGGTTTCATCAGTCGTTGACTCCGTATTGCGCCCGGTAGGCGCGCACTGCGTCCAAGTGCGCCGCCAGTTCCGGACTATGTTCCAGGAAGCCGAGCAGGTCTTTCAGCGTGGCGATGGCGATGACCGGCAGGCCATGTTGCTGGGCTACTTCCTGCACCGCCGATAATTCGCCGCTGCCTCGCTCCATGCGGTCCAATGCAATGGCCACCCCCGCCGGTTCGGCGCCGGCGGCGCGGATCAATTGCACCGATTCGCGCACCGAGGTGCCGGCCGAGATCACGTCGTCGATGATCAGAACCTTGCCTTGTAGCGGGGCGCCCACCAGGGTGCCGCCTTCGCCGTGGTCCTTGGCTTCCTTGCGGTTGTAGGCGAAGGGCACATTGCGGCCTTGCTCCGCCATGGCCATGCACGCGCCGGCTGCCAGGATGATGCCTTTATAGGCCGGACCGAAGAGCATGTCGAATTGCACGCCGCTTTCCAGTATCGACTTGGCGTAGAAGCGGGACAAGTTCAAAGTGGACAGGCCGTCGTTGAACAGGCCGGCGTTGAAGAAGTAGGGTGACTTGCGGCCGGCCTTGGTGATGAACTCGCCAAACTTCAAAACCTGCTTGTCGAGCGCAAAACGAATAAAATCCTGACGGAAATCGCTCATCGTTACTCCTTATTAACTGTTAACTGTTTGAACGGCTGAAAAAATTGCCGGCAAGCATATCACGGGAGAGTCTCTTGCTTCGAATCGTTTCCGCTAATTTGAACGGCATCCGCTCCGCGGATAAAAAAGGTTTCTTCGACTGGTTGGCCGGCATAGACGCCGACTTTGTCTGCGTGCAGGAACTGAAGGCCCAGGCGGCCGACTTGTCCGAACGCATGCGACAGCCGGACGGGATGACCGGTTACTTCCACTATGCGGAAAAGAAAGGTTATAGCGGCGTGGGCCTGTATACCCGTCATCAGCCGGATGCGGTGGTGGAGGGATTGGGCGTTGATTGGATCGACGCCGAAGGCCGTTTTCTGCAACTGGACTTCGGCAATCTCAGCGTGATTTCACTGTATCTGCCGTCAGGCTCCAGCAGCGATGAGCGCCAGCAAGTGAAATTCGATTTTCTGGACGTGTTCATGCCGCATCTGGAAACGCTGCGCGCGGCCGGCCGCGACATCGTGATCTGCGGCGACTGGAACATCGCTCATAACGAGATCGATCTGAAAAACTGGAAGGGCAATCTGAAGAACTCCGGCTTCCTGCCGGAAGAGCGCGCCTGGATGACCGACTTGCTGGACCGCGTGGGCTGGTGCGACGTGTGGCGCCGCTTGTACCCCGACACGCCGGGCTACACGTGGTGGAGCAACCGCGGCCAGGCTTACGCCAAGGATGTGGGTTGGCGCATCGATTACCACATTGTGACGCCGTCGTTGATGGCGCAAGCTCGCAGCGCATCGGTATATAAGGACGAGAAGTTTTCCGATCATGCGCCGCTGATCGTCGATTACGAGCGGAGCCTGTGATGTTGGACGAGGACGACGTCACCTTGATCACGGTGCCGGGGTGGGGCAACTCCGGCGCCGAACACTGGCAGACCAGTTGGGAGCGCTGCTATCCGTTGGCGCGCAGAGTGGAGCAAGACGATTGGCTGTACCCGGAATGCGAGGCTTGGGTAGAGGGCATCAGGCGCACGCTGGAGCAGGTGCCGGGCCGCTGGCTGCTGGCGGCGCACAGCCTGGGCTGTCATGCGGCGGCGGCCTGGCTGCGCACCTTGTCCCTGTCTGAACAGAAGCGCTTGCAAGGACTGTTGCTGGTGGCGCCGCCGGCCTTGCCCATCAGCGAGGCGCGGGCGCGAGCCAGCGGCGAATTGCCGGATGACGCGCCCTTGCCTGCGTTTGCCGGCTTCAGTGCGCCCACGCTGCGCTTGCCCGCCCCCGCCTTGCTGGTGGCCAGCCGCGACGACTTGTTCTGCGAGATGGCGGAGGCGGAGGCGATGGCCCGCGTTTGGGGCTGTCCCTTGGTTGACGCCGGCGCGAATGGGCATTTAGGCAGCGCCGCGCGTCTTGGGCATTGGCGCTTCGGCCAGGATCTGCTGCAGGAACTGATGCTGGCCTGAGTCTAGCGGGCGACCGGCCGCGTCGGATCGCTGCACCACTCGCTCCAGGAACCGGGGTAGAGCCGGGCGCCTTCGAAACCGGCGTGACGCATCGCCAGCAGGTTGTGGCAGGCGGTGACGCCGGAGCCGCATTGATGAACGATGCTCGTCGGATCGGCGTCGCCAAGCACGGCCAGCCATTCGGCGCGTAGTTGTTCCACCGGCTTGAAGCGGTTGTCGGCGTCGACGTTGTGCATGAAGAAGCGATTGGCCGCGCCGGGGATATGGCCGCCCACCGGGTCCAGTGTTTCGCCTTCGCCGCGGTAACGTTCGGCGGAGCGAGCGTCTACCACGGTGAAAGCCGCTTGCTCGATATTGGCCAGCACGGCGGAGGCGTCGACGGTGTCTTCAAGCGCCGGCCTGATCGAGAAACGGCAGGGGCGGCGTTCCGCGGCCTGCTTGTCTAGAGCGTAGCCGGCCCGGGTCCAGGCTTGGATGCCGCCGTCCAGTACCGCAACCGCGGAGTGCCCCAGCCAGCGGAGCAACCACCAGGCGCGGGCAGCGTATTGCCCGGCGGCGTCGTCGTAGGCGACGACCTGGGTGTCCGGCGTGATGCCGATTGCTCCGAAGTCCACGGCCAAGCGGCTGCCGTCGGGCAGCGGATGACGGCCGTTTTCGCCGGTCTTGCTGCCGGAAAGGTGGTACTCCAGATTCAGGTAATGCGCGTTTGGCAGATGGCCGGCTTCATAGACGGTCAAGCCATAATCCGCTTGTTCCAGCCGGAAGCGGCAATCCAGAATCACAAGGCGTTCAGCCGGCAGAACCGCCAGTTGTTCCGCGGAGATCAAGGTTTGGTGCATGGCATTCCTCTTTCAGATTGGGGAGGTGGGGCTGCTGGTCCTGCGCTTGTCGAATCCGTTGCCTGGTTAGCGGCATTGGGCGTGTTGATCCGGCCTTTTACGATGCGGAAGACCGCCAGCGGGTCTCAGAACCTGTTTACGATCTGCTACGTGTCGTGGAGCGTTGCACGGTGGGCGCGTCTTCAAAATGCTCGTGTGCCGTGTCTACACTCCGCTTTTTCAGCCGTTTTCGCCTTGACTCGCGAGAGCGTCAACACGCTCTCAGCGCAGGAGTTCGGCTTGATAAAGGCGAGAACAGGGCAGTTGCCGGTAGCTGCCGGGCTCCAGGCGCAAGGTGTCCACTTGTTCCGCGCCATCCCGGTCGCAGCGGCGCAGGGCTAGCCAGTGACGTCCATCGGCGTCAATGCCGTCGACAGGCCAAGCCAGGCCGGATTCCGCGAAGAAGCGGTAGCAGGCTAAATCGGCGCCTTCGAGCCCGTCCGGTATCTGATCGACCTGGATCTGATAGTCCAGCCAGCAATGGCTCTGAGAAGAGGCGAGTTGCCGGCGTAATTGTTCCGCCAGCTGCGGCCAGGCGCGCGGGGGGCCTTGGCGGCGGGCGGCAGCCCAGATCGGGGCGGGGAAATGGGCGTCGTCGGCGAAGCGGGGAATCACGTGCCAATGCAGGTGCGGCACCATATTGCCCAGGCTGGCCAGATTGATCTTGTCGGCTTGCGTGCAGCGCCGCAGCGCGGCTTCGACGTTATGGACCCAGTCCAGCAGGTGCAAACGGTCGCAGGGGGACAGGTCCGTCATTTCCTTGATGTGGGCCTTCCAGATCACCCGGCAGAAGCCGGGATAGCCTTCCTCGTTGACCAGTAGGACTTTTAGGCGGTCGTCTTCGTGCAATACTTGGCCGGACGGGCCACGGCACAATTCACAATCCATGATGGCGGCCTTTTGAAATGCGGGAACCTTATTGTAACGGTTGCCGCGAGCTTCGGCTAAACCCCGGTTCGCTGCTATCATTACGGAAATTATGATTTGAACTATTTATCATGCCTTCTGCCGTATGCCGTCGCCTGTGCGGTGTTCAGGCGCTGCGGCGGGCAAAAATGGAGAGCTTGATGACGGATATGATGATTATTCTGGCGCTGATCCTGGCCAGCGCTTTTTTCTCAGTGTCGGAGATATCGCTGGCGGCCTCGCGCAAGATCCGTTTGCGTCAAATGTTGGACGAGGGCAACGACAACGCCGGGAAGGTCTTGGCTTTGCAGGAGCATCCGGGCCATTTTTTCACCGTGGTGCAGATTGGCGTCAATGCGGTGGCTATTCTCGGTGGTATTGTCGGCGAGGCGGCGTTCACGCCTTTCTTCGCCCGGGTGCTGGGTTTTTTCTTGTCCCCCGAACTGGCGCAGAGCCTGGGTTTTCTGGCTTCCTTCCTGCTGGTGACCAGCCTATTCATCCTCTTCGCCGACTTGACGCCCAAGCGCGTGGGCATGGTGGCGGCGGAGTCTGTGGCGGTTCGCATTGTGCGGCCGATGCTGTTCATGGTGCTGCTGTTCAAGCCGCTGGTGTGGTTGTTCAATGAAATGTCCGGCGTATTGCTGCGTTTGGCGGGCATGCCCACCAGCCCGCGCGACGAAATCACCAGCGACGATATTTCGGCGATGATGGACGCCGGCGCTGAAGCCGGCGTGCTGCATCGGCAAGAACATCAAGTGATTGAAAACGTATTCGAACTGGAAAGCCGGCTGGTGCCGTCGTCGATGACGCCGCGCGAGAGCATCATCTACTTCACCCTGGACGAGGGAGAGGAGAGTATTAAGTCGAAAGTGGCCGAGCAGCCGCATTCCAAGTTTCTGGTCTGCGACAACGGCATCGACAATGTGGTGGGCTACGTTGACTCCAAGGACTTGCTGCGGCGGGTGTTGGCCGGGCGCGCCATCTCCTTGAAGGAGCCCGGTTTGTTGAAAACGGTGCTGATGATTCCGGATTCCCTGACCTTGTCGGAATCCTTGGATCAATTCAAGGGCACCCGAGAGGACTTCGCCGTCATTCTGAATGAATATGGTTTTGTGGTGGGTCTGATTACCCTTAACGATGTGATGTCCACGGTGATGGGTGACCTGGTGGGGCAGGGGCAGGAGGAACAGATCGTCAAGCGCGACGAGAACTCCTGGCTGGTGGACGGCATCACGCCTGTGGAGGATGTGCTGCGGGTATTGGAGATCGACGAATTGCCCGACGATCAGAACTACGAGACGGTGGCGGGTTTCATGATGTATATGCTGCGCAAGATTCCGCGGCGCACCGATTGCGTGCAATACGCAGGTTACAAGTTCGAGGTGGTGGACATCGACAACCACAAGATCGATCAGATTCTGGTCACGCGGGTGGCCAGCAAGGAGCCGGCGCAAACTTGAGCTTTGTACGATCGGTTACATGATTTAACACAGGCCTCACAGACTGCGGTGAGTCGGCTTGCATATGATGAATACAAGGATGCACCAGGACGGTGCCCTGACAACCGCTAAGTCGCAGATTTGGAGAAACACCATGAAAAAAATCGCCGCACTGATTCTGGCTTCCGTACTCGGCCTGACTTCCGCTGCCTCCTTCGCCGCCGACGCTTCCGCTCCGGCCGCCAAGGCTGCCGCTCCGGCGCATGCCAAGAAGCATCACGCCAAGAAGCACCATCACAAGAAGCACGCCAAGAAAGCGGCTTCCGCTCCGGCCGCGCAAAAAGCCCAAGCAGCCAAGAAGCATGCCAAGAAGCATCACCACAAAAAAGCGCATGTGAAAAAAGCGGCTTGATTCTGCGGCTACAGGCAGGGTATCGAAAGGAGGCTACGGCCTCCTTTTTGTATTGTTGGCTGGCTGGTTTAGGGTGTGATTAAAAATGTAATGGTTTTGTAGTGGCATGGCTTTGTGAAGTCTCTGCTTGTTCTGTGAAGTTTTGTCTCCAATTGCCAACAGGCAACCCTGCTACGCTTGGCTTGTTTTCTTTCTGAGGAAACAGCCCTCTCCAACTGCGTTTTTTACGTCCTTTTTTCCGCTTTATTTGCGATAAATTCCATCAAATCAACGAAATTATGATTTTTTGTCACTTTTTGTGCACCCGCCGCATCAGTGTCAACGTAAGGCAATCATTTTGACCTGTTTTAACTGTTATTAAGGACAGGTTGGTGAAATTTGGGTTGGCAGTCGTGGAGTGATTGCTCGAATCTGATACCACTGTAATACCACATGTCCGAACTAAAACGCCGGCTTGCGGTGCTGCAGCGGGGACAGCATGACGCTGCCGTGATCACTGACAGAATTGAGGGAGGTCCGAATGTCGAAACTTTCGTTGACGTTGTCGGCGCTGTTTGGAGGGGCTGGCTTGTTGTTGAGCAGCGCGGCGGCGTTCGCCGCGCCGGCTTGCAGCGCGTGGAGCAATGCGCAGACCTATAACGGCGGCGATTACGCCTTGTACGCCAACAAAACCTGGCGCGCCAAGTGGTGGACGCAGAACAATCAGCCGGGCGCGGATCAATGGGGACCGTGGGAGGAGAGGCCGGCTAGCGAATGCACCCCGGGCGGCGGCGACCCCGGTCCTGGGCCGGGCACGGGCGTGCCGCCCGAGCCGACGCCGACGGTGGGCCGCCATGTTGGTTCCTATTTTGCGCAATGGAGCATTTACGGCCGTAATTACAAGCTGCGCAATCTGGTGGACGCAGGCGGCGACAAGAAGCTGACCTTCCTGAACTACGCTTTCGGCAATGTCTACGCCGACGGCAAATGCGGCATGGTGACTCGCGCGGAGAACGGCAACGGCGACGGCGGCGACGCTTGGGCCGATTACCAGAAGTCCTTCGGCGCCAACGAGTCGGTGGACGGCAAGGCCGACACCTGGAGCGACCCGTTGCGCGGCAACTTCAACCAATTGCGCAAGTTGAAGCTGGCCAACCCCTCGCTGAAAGTGCTGATTTCGCTGGGAGGCTGGACCTGGTCTAAGAATTTCGGCAAATTCGCCGCCACCGACGCCGGCCGCAAGGCCATGGTGGCGTCCTGCATCGACCTGTACCTGAAAGGCAATTTGCCGGTGGGCGAGAACGCCGGCGGCGCCGGAGCGGCCAAGGGGGTGTTCGACGGCATCGATATCGACTGGGAATACCCGGGCGGCGGCGGTCTGCCGAGCAATAGCGTGGACCCCAACGACAAGCAGAACTTCACCTTGCTGATGGCGGAATTCCGCAGCCAGTTGGATGCCTTGACCTCGCAGAACAAGCGTCGATACTACCTGACCGCGGCCATTGGCTCCGGTGTCGATAAAATCCGCCAGACCGAGCCGGCCAAGTACGCGGCCTACATGGACTGGATCAATGTGATGACCTACGACTTCAACGGCGGCTGGGACGCAAAAGGGCCGACCAACTTCCAGTCCAATCTGTTCCGCGATCCGGCCGCTCCGGTGACCGGAGATCGCGTTTACTACAATGTGGACGACTCGATCCAAACCTTGGTCAAGGCCGGCGTGCCCAAGGCCAAGCTGAACGTGGGCATCCCGTTCTATGGACGCGGCTGGGCCGGCGTGGCGGCCGGACCCAAGGGCGATGGCTTGTACCAGGTGGCCACCGGCGCGGGCAAAGGCACTTACGAAGCCGGCATTGAGGACTACAAAGTGCTGAAAACCCGCTCCGCCAAGCAGTTTGTGCATCCGGTGAGCAAGCAGCTGTGGACTTACGATGGCAACGAGTTCTGGAGCTATGACGACCCGGCCACCATCCGCACCAAGCTCGACTATGTGCGTCAGCAACAGCTGGGCGGGGTGTTTAGCTGGTCCTTGGATGGCGACGACGCCCAGGGCTCCTTGCTGAAGACCACCAGCGAAGTGCGTCAGGATGCCGCCGCGGCCAAGAAGAAGGCGGCGGCCAAGACCTCGGCCGCATCGCCGCTGAAGTAAGCCGGCAGCCGCCATAGAGACGCCGCCGGGCATGCCCGGCGGTTTTTTTGTTTAAGCCGCGCTCTTTTCCAGTTCGGCGATCTCGCGCACCCGCAAGGGCTTGGGTGTTTCGTCCAGATTTGACCACACCCAGTTGAAGTGATCGATGACCTGTTCCGCGCTCAGCCCCGGCCGCGGTTTGCAGGTGTGGGCGTCGGCGATCAGCGTGACGGTGTACTCCTGCGACATGGCCGAGCGCAGTGTGCTGTCCACGCAAAATTCGGTGGCGGAGCCGGCCAGCCAGAGTTCGTCGACATCGCTGCCGCGCAGCAGCTCGCTCAGAGTGGTGCGCTGGAAGCTGTCGCTGAATCGCTTGTGAACCACAACGTCGTCGTCCAGCCGCGCCAGCGCCGGGTGCAGCTGCCAGGCCTCGCTGTCGCGCGCCAGATCGCTGCCGGGGCCGCTGTCATGCTGGATGAAGATCACCGGCATGTCTTGGCGGCGCGCCAGCGCGATGGCGTGGTTGAGGTTGGCCAGCACGGCGTCGGCGCGGCCGGCGCGAGGCCTGCCTTCGATCTGACCGTACTGAACATCGATGACGATCAGCGCTTTATTGCCCATGGTCTGCTTCCTCGCTTACAGCAGCACGCGTTCGATGCCGCCATCGCGCGCTTGCTCCACGTACTGTTTCAACCAATCCGGGCCCAGCACATGCTTGGCGATTTCCACCACAATATAGTCGGCCTCGGTGCCGGTATCCGGGCTATAGCGCGACAGACCTTGCAGGCAGGACGGGCAGGAGGTCAGGATCTTCACCGGTTGGGCCGGTTTGGCGCCGCCGGTCAGGGTTTGCAGATTCTTGTTGATTTCCTCTTCCTTGCGCGAGCGCACCTGGGTGGCGATGTCCGGCCGGCTGGCGGCGAAGGTACCGGATTCCCCGCAGCAGCGGTCCGAAAGGGCCACGCCGCCGCCCAGCAGTTCATTGACCACCTTCATCGGCTGATAGGCCTTCATAGGTGTATGACAGGGATCGTGATACAGGTACTGCTGACCGCCGACGCCGTCCAGCTTGACGCCTTTTTCCATCAGGTATTCATGGATGTCGATGATGCGGCAGCCGGGGAAGATGTCCTCGAAGCGGTATTGCGATAACTGGTCGTAGCAGGTGCCGCAGCTGACCACCACGGTTTTGATGTCCAGATAATTCAGCGTGGTGGCCACGCGGTGGAACAGCACCCGGTTCTCCGTGGTGATGGCGTCGCCCTTGTCCTGATAGCCGGCGCTGGTCTGAGGATAGCCGCAGCACAGATAGCCGGGCGGCAGCACTGTTTGCGCGCCGACATGCCACAGCATGGCCTGGGTGGCGAGGCCGACCTGGCTGAACAAGCGCTCCGAACCGCAGCCGGGGAAGTAGAACACCGCTTCAGCGTCTTCCGAGAGCTTGGGGTTGCGGATGATGGGCACGATGCTGGCGTCTTCCACGTCCAGCAGCGCGCGCGCGGTTTTCTTGGGCAGGCCGCCGGGCATGGGTTTGTTGATGAAGTGGATCACCTGCTCCTTGACCGGAGCCTTGCCGACGGTGGCCGGAGGTTGCCGGGTCTGGGAGCCTATCAGCCCCAGGCGTTTGCCCACCGCGTTGCCCAGTCGTTGGGCTTTGTAGGCGATGCCGACCAAGCCTGTGCGCAGCGCCTTGATGGTGGCCGGATCCTTGGCGGTAAGAAAGGCCATGCCGACGGCGGTGCCGGGGTTGAAGCTCTTGTTGCCGGTCTTGCGCAGGAAGTTGCGCATGGCCACCGAAACATCGCCGAAGTCGATCTTGACCGGGCAAGGTTTGACGCAACGATGGCAGACCGTGCAATGGTCGGCCACGTCGGACAGTTCCTCGAAGTGCTTGAGGCTGACGCCGCGGCGGGTCTGTTCCTCGTAGAGGAAGGCCTCGGTCAGCAGGCCGACGCCGAGTATCTTGTTGCGCGGCGAATACAGCAGATTGGCGCGGGGCACATGGGTGGAGCACACTGGTTTGCACTTGCCGCAGCGCAGGCAGTCCTTGATCGAGTCGCTGATGGCGCCGATGTCGGACTGTTCCAGAATCAGCGATTCCGCGCCCAGCAGGGAGAACGACGGGGTATAGGCCATGGCGAGGTCGGCGCCGGGCAGCAGTTTCCCGCGGTTGAAGTGACCGCTGGGGTCCACTTGCTGTTTGTAGGCGCGGAAGGGGGCGATTTCCTCCTCGCTGAGGAATTCCAGCTTGGTGATGCCGATGCCGTGCTCGCCGGAAATCACGCCGCCCAGCGCGCGCGCCAGCGCCATGATGCGTTCCACCGCCTTGTGCGCGGTTTGCAGCATCTCGTAGTCGTCGGAATTGACTGGCAGGTTGGTGTGGACGTTGCCGTCGCCGGCGTGCATGTGCAGGGCGACGAAGACGCGGCTGCGCAGCACTTTTTGCTGGATGGCGCGGATGGCGGCCAGAATGGGACCGTCGGTGTTGCCGGAGAACAGTTGTTCCAGTTCCGCCTGCATTTCGCGCTTCCAGCTGACGCGCACGACCAGATCGCGCAACGCGTGAAATACGGTGTCCGGAGCGGCGGTGGCGTCCTCCAGCGGCGCGTGCGGCCAGCGTTCGCGGTATTCGTGGAAGGGACGGTCAAGGTGTTCCAACAGCCACTGCCAGCGGTCGCGAGTGATGGCGAGCTGGGACAGCGCCGAGGCGCGGCGGTCGCCGATCAGCTCTTCAGACGGCAGATTGGTGTCCAGCTTGTCCACTGGCAGCCGGCCGTGGAAATACTCGGTCAGGGTGTCGAGCAGGCGCAGCTTGTTCTGGATCGACAATTCGATGTTGATGCGCTCGATGCCGTCGCTGTAGTCGCCCAGCCGCGGCAGCGGAATCACCACGTCTTCGTTGATCTTGAAGGCGTTGGTGTGCTTGGCGATGGCTGCGGTGCGGCTGCGGTCCAGCCAGAAGCGCTTGCGCGATTCCGGGGTAATGGCGATGAAGCCCTCGCCGTGGCGCGCATTGGCCAGCCGCACCACTTGGCTGGCGGCTTCCGCCACCGCATCCTCGTGGTCCGATACGAGGTCCGCAATCAACACCATCTTGGGCCGGCCCTTGCTTTTGGCCTTGGTCACATAGGACACCGCGCGCACATAGCGCCAGTCCAGATGTTCGAGGCCGGCCAGCTGCACGCCGGCGGCCAGCGCGGCGCCGCCGGGCTTGAACAAATCGGTGATTTCGACGATGGCCGGCGTGGCTTCGGCCACGGTGCCGAAGAATTCGAGGCAGACGGTGCGAATATGCTTGGGCATGCGGTGCAGCACGAAGCGCGCGCTGGTGATGATGCCGTCGCAGCCTTCTTTTTGCACGCCGGGCAGGCCGGCCAGGAATTTGTCAGTAACGTCTTTGCCCAGGCCCACTTTGCGGAAGGCGCTGCCGGGAATGTCCAGCTGACGGCTGGATACGACGGTGCGACCGTCATCCTTGAGCTGGCTGATGCGGAAGCGGGCGACGTCGACATCGTGGATCTTGCCGTAGTTGTGGCCCAGGCGTTCAATGAATTGCCATTGGCCGTCCGCGTCCACCATCTTCCAGCTGGCGAGGTTGTCCAGCGTGGTGCCCCACAGCACTGCTTTCTTGCCGCCGGCGTTCATTGCGATATTGCCGCCGATACAGGAGGCCTCCGCCGAGGTGGGGTCCACCGCGAATACCAGGCCGGCCGCCGCCGCGGCCTCGGCGACGCGGGCGGTGACCACGCCGGCGCCGCACTGTATGGTGGCGCGGGGGCCGTCCAGGCCGGGCAGCTCGATCTGTTCGACGCCGAGGTGGCGGTCCAGCTTCTCGGTATTGATCACTGCGCTCATGCGGTCCAGCGGCACCGCGCCGCCGGTGTAACCGGTGCCGCCGCCGCGGGGGATGATGGTGAGGCCCAGCTCAATACAGGCGCGCACCAGCGGCGCGATTTCAGCCTCGCTGTCCGGGCTCAGCACTACAAACGGATATTCGACTCGCCAGTCCGTCGCATCGGTGACGTGGGCGACCCGCGACAGGCCGTCGAACTGGATGTTGTCGCGGCGGGTGAGCCGGGACAGCTTCTTGAGAATTTTGGCGCGCAGCTCGCGGGTGTCTTCGAACTGTTCCGCGAAGCGCTCGACGGCGGCGCGCGCCGCCGTCAGCATTTTGCCCACCTTGTCGTTGCCCTCGCGGCGCTTTTCCACCTCGGCCAGCCGGTGGCGCATCGCGTCCACCAAGGCCGCCAGCCGCTTGGGGTTGTCCAGCAGATCGTCGACCAGATAGGGATTGCGGTCTACCACCCAGATATCGCCCAAGACCTCGAACAGCATGCGGGCGGAGCGGCCGGTCTTGCGTTCGGCGCGCAGCTCCTCCAGCAGTTTCCACATCGGCGCGCCCAGCAGGCGGATGAAAATCTCGCGGTCGGAATACGAGGTGTAGTTGTACGGGATCTCCCGCACACGGGCTTGGGTGGTGGTGGTCATTGTCCGTGCAGCTGTCATTATTGGAAAAACGTCCACCAGTGTAGCCCAATTGTTGCGTTGCGAAAAACCCGCATTCACTAGGGATTTCCTTCTTTACTTCAAGATATTGGGGCGGATTGTATATTGTTGGGCAAGACAGAGCGGGCCCATCTCGGCGGCTTGGCCGCGCTGGGGACGGAATGGTGTGCGCTATTCCATTTACAGGGCGAAAGCTGCTGATTTTATGCTTTTTATGGGTAAACTGAGGCTTGAACGCGCCGCGCTGATCGGGATGGCGCGGCCACGACGGGAATGGAGAATGTGATGATGTGGAAGAAGTGGGCTATGGCCTTGCTGCTGGCGGCGTCGCTGAGCGGCTGCGGCTACAACGCGATGCAGACTCAGGACGAGGCGGCCAACGCGGCCTGGTCCGAAGTCATCAATCAATACCAGCGACGCGCGGACCTGATCCCCAATCTGGTCAAGACGGTGCAAGGCTACGCCAAGCATGAAAAAGACGTGTTGACCCAGGTGACCGCCGCTCGGGCGCGGGTGGGCAGCATCCAGGTGGATCCATCGATGGCGACGGACGAAAAAAAGCTCAATGACTTTGCCGCGGCGCAGAATCAGCTGGGTTCGGCGCTGTCACGCTTGCTGGTGGTGTCGGAGAACTACCCGCAGCTGAAGGCGGATCAATCCTTCCGCGATCTGCAGGCGCAACTGGAGGGCACCGAAAACCGCATTGCGCTGGCGCGCAAGCGCTATATCGATTCGGTGCAGGCGTACAACAGCACGGTGCGCACCTTTCCCAATAATTTGACCGCGATGATGTTCAGCCTGAAAACCCGGCCTAATTTCACGGTGGAGAATGAGAAGGCCATCTCCGCCGCGCCTCAGGTCAACTTCGGCGAGCCGGAGGCGAGCAAATAAGATGACGGCGCTATGGCGTTGCTTGGGCTTCGCGTTGCTGCTATGCGCGCAGTTGGCGCGAGCGGAGCTGGCGGTGCCGCCGCCCAGTTCTCCCGTGGTGGACCTTGCCGGCTTCTTATCGGTGGACGAGCGAGGGCAATTGGAACAGCAATTGCTGACGTTTCATCAGCGCAAGGGCAGCCAGCTGGCGGTGTTGATCGTGCCGTCGGTGGAGCCGGAGACGCCGTTTGATTACGGCACCCGGGTGATGGATGCCTGGAAGCTGGGCCGTAAGGGAATAGACGACGGGGTGTTGTTGCTGATCGTTGCGGACCAGCGCAAGAGCCAACTGCTGGTGGGGCGCGGCCTGGAGGGCGCGATTCCGGATATTTACGCCAAGCGCATCCTGCAGGATACGCTGCGTCCGTTGTTTAAACAGGGACTGCGCTTCCAGGGCATACAGGCGGCGATTGCACAGCTGGAGGGCCTGATAGACGGGGAGAAGCTGCCGTCGCCGCCGGCTCAGACCCAGCAGCAGGGTTGGGAGGATAGCTGGCCGGCGTTGGCGTTCGCGGTCTTGTTCGGCGCCGGCGTGGTTAGCCGTCTGTTCGGACGGCTGATCGGCAGCTTCATCATGGGCTGTTTGGGCATTGTCGCTGCCTTGCTGTTGGGCGCCGGCGTCATGTTCGCCTTGCTGGCCGGCGCGGTGGCGGCGCTGCTTTGCCTGGTGATCGGTTCCCATGGCGTCTCGTTCGGTGGCGGAGGAGGCGGCGGTTGGGGAGGCGGATCTGGAGGCAGCCGCGGAGGCGGCGGCTGGTCCGGCGGCGGAGGGGGTTTTGGCGGCGGCGGCGCTTCGGGAGATTGGTGATGTGGAAATCATGGAGTAGAGCGCTGCGTCACTTGGCCAGCACCGGTTGGTTGGCGCGGCGGCGGTTTCCCGCTTCGGAATTGGCGCGCTTGCAGCAGGGGATCGCGGCTTCGGAGCGCGAGCATGCGGGCCAACTGCGCTTTGTGGTGGAGTCGGCGCTGGACTGGCGAGACGCCTGGCGCGGCATGAGCGCGCGCGAACGGGCGTTGGAGTGGTTTGGTCTGTTGCGGGTATGGGACACCGAGGAAAACACCGGCGTGTTGGTGTACGTGTTGCTGGCGGAGCGTCGCATTGAAATCATCGCCGACCGTGGCATTGATCGGCGGGTACCGCCCCAGGCTTGGGAGGACATTTGCGCCGAAGTCAGCCGCGCAATGGCGGAGCGCCAGCGGGTGGCCGGCCTGGAAGCAGGCTTGCGGCGCATACACGCCTTATTGATCGAGCATGCGCCGCGCCGGCATGGACCCGGCGTCAACGAGCTGCCGGACGAGGTGATCGTCCGCTGAGTCAGCTGGCGGTGGTGACGGCGAGCTGTGTCGCCAGCTGCACGGCTTCGAACAAGCTGCCGGGATGTGCGCGGCCGCTGCCGGCCAGGTCCAGCGCGGTGCCGTGGTCGACGGAGGTGCGGATGATGGGCAGGCCCAGCGTGATATTAATGCCGGCTCCGAAGCTGGCGTGCTTGAGCACCGGCAAGCCTTGGTCGTGATACATCGCCAGCACCGCGTCGCAATGCCGCAGTTTGTCCGGATTGAACAGGGTATCGGCGGGCAGGGGCCCGATCAGGTCCATGTCCTCGCCGCGCAGCCGAGTGAGCAAGGGTTCGATGATTTCGATTTCCTCGCGCCCCAGATGACCGCTTTCGCCCGCGTGCGGATTCAAGCCCGCCACCAGCACTCGCGGCGCGGCGATGCCGAACTTGGCGCGCAGGTCCGCGAACAGGATGCGGATGACTTGTTCCAGATTGTCCGTCGTGATGGCGTCAGAGACATCGCGCAGCGGCAGGTGAGTCGTGGCCAGCGCCACGCGCATGCCGCCACCGGCCAGCATCATCACTACTTTGGAAGTCCGCGTGCGTTCGGCCAGGTATTCGGTATGGCCGGAGAAGGCGACGCCGCCATCGTTGATCACGCCCTTGTGCACCGGCGCGGTGACCATGGCGGCGAATTCTCCGGCCAAGCAGCCGTCTATGGCGCGGTCCAGCGTCGCCAGCACATAGCCGGCATTGGCCGGGTCCAGTTGTCCGGGGACGGCGGCGGCCGCCAGCGGCACATCGCAAACTTCCAGTCCCTGTTTGGGGGCGGGAGCGCCGGGCGCGTAATCATGCAGCGTAAGCGAGAGGCCAAGCTGACGCGCACGCGCGGCCAGCATGGCCTTGTCGCCGATCAGCACGCAACGCGAGCCGGTTCCGGCTTCCGTCAGCCTCAGCGCCAAGTCAGGGCCTACGCCGGCGGGTTCGCCGGTGGTGACGGCCAATACGGGGACGTCCATGCTTACTTCTCGTCCAGCCGTTCTTCGACGAAGGCCGAATCGCGCAGCTGGCGCACCCAGTCGGCGTACGCTTGTTCGATCTTGCGGGAACGGATCTGCTGTTTGACCGCCAGTCGCTCGCGGTCGCCGGACACGTCCTGATTGCGCTTGCCTTCCACCAGGATCAAATGCCAGCCGAAGGGGGTGCGCACCGCTTGCGACAGTTGGCCGATGGGCAATTGCGTCATCGCGCTTTCAAAATCCGGCACCAAGTCGCCCAGATTGACCCAGCCCAGATCGCCGCCTTTGGCGTTGCTGCCGTCTTCGGAGTAGAGCTTGGCCATGTCGGCGAACTTGGCGCCGCGCTGGATGCGATCACGCACTTGTTCGATGCGAGTTTTGGCGTCGCTGGCCGACACCGCTTCGTTGGTGCGGATCAGAATGTGGCGCACATGATATTGCTCCACCATCATCGGCGCGCCGCTGTCGCGCTTGTCCTGCAGTTGGAAGATGAAGAAGCCTTGCTGGGTGCGGATCACATTGGTGTGCTGGCCGGTTTTCAGTTGTTCCAGCATCTGCACGAATTCAACCGGCAGCGACACTGCGCTGCGCCAGCCCATGTCCCCGCCCTTCAGCGCATTGGGCGCATCGGAGTAGCTGGCCGATACTTTGGCGAAGGACTGTCCCGCCTCCAGCTCCGCCAGCGCTTTTTCGGCTTTCTTCGACAGGGTGTCGATCTGCTTGGCGTCGGCGCGTTCGGGAACATTGACCAGGATGCTGGCCAGGTGGTATTCGGCGCGGTTTCCGCTCTGTGCGCTTTTCAGCACTTGGTCGACTTCGGTTTCGTTGACGTTGACCTTGGCGGCGACCTCGCTGTCACGCAAGCGAGCGATGGTCAGTTCTTTTCGGACTTCGGCGCGCAGCTTGTCGAAGGCTAGGCCTTCCTTGGCCAATTGGGCTTTCAGGCCGGCAACGTCCATCTTGTTCTGCTTGGCCAGATTGGCCACCGCCTGATCCACGGCGGCGTCGTCTATGCGCAGGCCGCCGCTGGCGGCGTACTGCAGTTGAACCTCCTCGGTGATCATCTGTTCCAGCATTTGCTTTTCCAGCACGGCGCGCGCTGGCGGCGTGACTTTCTGAGCCTGAAGCTGCTTGATGGCCTCGTCGACGCGGGTTTGCAGGTCCAGCCAGGTGATCACATTCTTGTTGACCACTGCAACGATGCGGTCCACTTCTTTGACCGGGGTTGCGGGAGCGGCGATGGCGCCTTGCAGGGCGCCGGCTAGCAGCAGGGCGAGCAGAGTCTGTTTCATGATCATCGCTTATAAATCGTTAGTCTTGCTATAGCCGGGAATCGCCAGCTTCAGCGTGTTGAGCGGATTGTTGCCGAAGCCGCCAAGTCCCTTGAATTCCAGCTGGAAATAAATGGCGTTCTTGGTGGTGGTCAGGTCGCTGACATAGCGCTGGCCGACCAGCCGCGCCGACCAGCAACCGTCGTTGTACTCGAATCCGGCCAGTTGTTCCAGCGGCTTGCGGTCGGCCAGCGAGTAATTGTAGCGGCCCAGCGCATACCATTTCTTGGCGATCGGCCATTGCGCGCCGATGTCGACTTGGCGCAAGGGACCGTACAGGGAGGAGTTGTCCTGTTGTTCGTAGCGGCCATAGCGATAGCGCGCGCTGAGCACTTTGCCGGGCGCCGGGTTGTAGCGCAGCTGGGCGTTGTAGCGTTCGGTGGTTTTCAGCGCCTCATTCCACTCGTAGGAGCTGTCCAGCCGCCAGCCCTGGGCCAGATCGCCGCTGGCGCCCAGCAAGAGATTGGAGCCGCTGACGGTGCGCTGCTGCGGCACACCGGCCAGAGAGATGTCGTCTTGGTTAAAATAGTAACGCTTGCCCACGGTCAGCCGGAGCCGTTCCAGACCGTTTTCCTGATTGATCAGGCGGCTGGTCAGCGCGGTGGTCAGCTGATTGGCGCCATTGATGCGGTCAGATCCGGAAAAGCGGTTCTCGGTGAACAACTGCGCAAAGTTGAAATCATTCTCCGAGGTGTCGAAGTTGGGCAGATTGTTTTGGTTGCGCGTCGGGATATTGACGTAGAACAGTCGCGGCTCCAGCGTCAGCAGGTGATCCTGTCCCAGGAACTCGGTATCGCGGTCGAAGTAGAGGCCGGCGTCGGTGCTGAAGATGGGCAGGCTGCGTGACACCGAGCGGCTTTGCTGCCCAGGCAGCGCATCCAACTGGTATTCAGTCAGATGCATGCCGATCTTGGGTCGTATAAAGCCCCAGCTTTTGTCCAGGCTCCAGGTGAGGCTGGGATAAGCGACCAGGCGGTCGCCGTTTTGCAATGTCGGGTGGGAGAAGCGGGTCAACTCGCTCTGCAGGTTGGCGCTGAAACCTTGCGGCAGTTTCTGGCTGGCGTTGAAAATCAGCTGAGGCAATCGCGCATAGGGAATGTCGCCGGGAGCGGGGTTCTCCAGCAGCGTCTGGTAGCGCTGCGCGCGCAAGGTGGCGTTGGCCGAACCGCCCTGCCAGCCGAAACCGTAGCTGAGCCAGGCTTCTCGTACCAGGTTGACGTTGGTGGCGATGCTGAGTCGGTCGCCGAAATCCTTGAAGTAGTTGGGGTCCGAGACGTAGTTGGCGGTGTAGCCGAAAGTCAGACCCGGGGCCAAGGTCTGGTTATGGCTTGCATACCAAGCGTAGCGGTTTTTATCGGTGACCTTGTCCTTGGGCAGTTGCTCAGTGTAGATCGAGCCGGAGTAATTGGGCTGCAGGTAGCGGAACTCCGCGCCCAGCATGGTGCCGTGCTTGTCGTTGAAATGCGGAGTGATGGTCGCGTCGTAGTTGGGCGCGATATTCCAGTAATAAGGCAGCGCCACTTCAGTACCGTTGCTGCCGGTCTTGAAGGTGGGCGGCAGGAAACCGCTTTTGCGGTTGCCGTTGAGCGGAAAATCCATCCACGGCGTGTACAGGATGGGCACGCCGTAGAAATTCAGCCGCGCGTTGCGGGCGGTGCCGACGCCGTTGACATAGTCCAGATCCAGCAGCGAGGAGTTCAAATACCAGGAATCGTCGCCGGGTTCGCAGCTATTGATGCGGCTGTTGTAGACCCGGTACTGGTTCTGGCCGCGGAAGTCCACTTGCTGGCCGTCGCCGCGCATTGGCACCGTGCTCATGGGGCGGGCGCTGGCAGGCGCGCCTTTGGCGGCGGGTGCGGGTTTCCCCATGGCGAATACCGGGTCCATGCCGGTGCCGCTGTAGTTGGCCACGTTGTAATCCAGCGTGGTGCCGGTCACCACATCGACTCCGCGCGTCATCTTGAAGCGGTCGCCGGCCTTGACTCGGTCCTTGTTCTGGTAATAGTCCAGCCAGTCGGACTCCAGCTTCTGGTCGTCGCGAGTGACCACCACGTTGCCGCGGGCCTTCAGCTCCACATTCATCTCGCCGTCCATATCGTCGGCGGTGACGTGCGTCTGGCCTTCGGCCTTGGGCGGGGTGGGCAGGGCGATCGGGGCGTCTTCATCGGCCAAGGCCAGCGCCGGCTGCAGTGAAAACGCGGCCGCCAGCGCCAAGGCTAGCGGATTGGGTTTGATTCTGGGCATGCACAAAGCCATATCTAAGGGGCGGCGGGGCAGTATAAAATCAGCCAATTCTATCAGCACCAAGACGAAGCGACATGCATAGACAGGAACTCATCAAAAAATGGCTGGCGGATTTGTACCCGGGGCAGGACATCGGGCTCGAATTCGCCGCCGCGGATGCCGACTTCCGGCGCTACTTTCGTGCGACCTGGCCGGATGGCGCGAGTTGCATCGTGATGGATGCGCCGCCGGAAAAAATGAGCACCGACGCCTATGTGCAAGTGCTCGATGTTTTCGCCATGGTCAATGTTCCCAAGCTGCTGGCCCGTGATCGCGAACAAGGTCTGTTATTGCTGGAGGACCTGGGCCGGGTGACCTATCTGGCGGCCTTGGAGCATGATGGGCGCGAGCAGGTGCAGCGCCATCTGCTGCTGGAGGCGCTGGATACCTTGGTGGAGATCCAATCCGCCAGCCAGCCGGGGGTGTTGCCGGAATACGACGAAGCGCTGCTGACACGCGAGTTGAATCTGTTTCCGGAATGGTTCTGTGCCAAAGAATTGGGACGACCGTTGAATGTTGCCCAGCGTCAGTTGTGGGACGCTGGGGTCAAGGCCTTGCTGCCGGTGTTGCTGGCCCAATCCAAGGTGTTTGTGCATCGGGATTTCATTGTGCGCAATCTGATGCTGACCCCAGGGAAGCCCGGGGTGTTGGATTTCCAAGACGCGGTGTACGGCCCTGTTAGCTATGACATCGTCAGCCTGTTGCGCGACGCCTTTATAGAATGGGAAGAGCCTTTTGTGCTCGATATCGCGATCCGCTATTGGGAAAAGGCGCGCGCCGCCGGCCTGCCGGTGCCGGCGGAGTTCGATGTTTTCTATCGTGATTTCGAGTGGATGGGGGTGCAGCGCCACTTGAAAGTGACTGGCATCTTCTCGCGTTTGTTCCATCGAGACGGCAAGGACAAGTATCGCGCGGAGATTCCGCGTTTCATCAAATATCTGAAACGCACCACTCGTCGTTACCAGGAACTGGCGCCGTTCTATCAATTGCTGCTGCAGTTGGTGGGCAAGGATCAGACCGACGAAGAACTGCAGTCGGCCTATCCGGTAATGAGTTACAAGGGGTGAGCATGCCTAAAGCCATGATTCTGGCCGCCGGCCGCGGCGAGCGGATGCGGCCGCTGACCGACCATGCGCCGAAGCCCTTGTTGGCCGTGGGCGGCAAGCCCTTGATTGTTTGGCAGATCGAACGCCTGGTGGCTGCGGGGTTCGCCGATATCGTGATCAATCACGCCTGGCTTGGGGCGCAGATTGAACGGGAACTGGGCGACGGCGGCCGCTTTGGCGCGCGTATCGCTTACTCCGCCGAGGGCGAGCCATTAGAGACCGCCGGCGGCATCGCCAAAGCCTTGCCGATATTGCGAGAAGGCAGAGAGCGCGCCTTTCTGTGCGTGGCGGCGGATATCTACACCGATTATGACTATGCCTGCCTGCTGCCGCGGCTGGACGCGCTGGAGCGGCGGGAAGAGCCGGGAATGTACCTGGTGATGACCGATAATCCGGACTTCCACGCCGGTGGCGATTTCGCGCTGGCACCGGATGGGGGCTTGCGAGCCGACGGTGAGCGCAAACTGACTTTCTCCAGCATCGGTCTTTACGATACCCGTATGTTTTCCGGGCTTCCCGCGGGCCGTTTCGCGCCGATGCGCCCGTTCTACGATGCAGCGATCGCGGCGGGGCGGGCCAGCGGCGAGTACTTCAACGGCGTCTGGCACAATGTAGGCACGCCGCAGCAATTGCAGCAGTTGGATGCGCAATTGCGCGCCGGTCTGGGTTGAGGCAATGTCGGCTCCGTCTCTTCCCGGCGCGCGTCGTATTCTCGGCATCGATCCCGGCAGTCGCATTACCGGCTTCGGGGTGATCGATTTGCTGGGGCAGCAGCGCCATTACGTGGCCTCCGGCTGCATCCGCACGCCGCAGGGCGCGCCCTTGAGTGAACGCATACGCGTGATCGTCGACGGCTTGTTCGGCGTGATCGATACCTACCGGCCGCAGGCGGCGGCGGTAGAGCAAGTGTTCGTCAACGTTAATCCCGCTGCCACGCTGATGTTGGGTCAAGCGCGCGGAGCCTGCATTACTGCGCTGGTGTTGAGAGATTTGCCGGTGGCGGAATATACCGCGCTGCAGGTCAAACAGTCCGTCGCAGGTCACGGCAAGGCCGCCAAGGAGCAGGTGCAACACATGGTGGTGCGTATGCTGAATTTGTCCGGCACTCCCCAGGCCGATGCCGCCGATGCGTTGGCGGTGGCCTTGGCGCACGCCAACCTCAGCGCCGGAGCCTTAGGCCAGCTGGCGCAAAGCGGCCTGAAAATTCGAGGCGGCCGGCTGGTGTAGCCGGCGTGCCTGTAATCGTTTGAAGAAAGAACCCGAACATGATTGGACGCCTGAGCGGCAACCTCATCGAAAAACTCCCTCCGCAAGTGGTGCTGGACGTCAACGGAGTCGGCTATGAAATCGATGTGCCGATGACCACTTTTTACCAACTGCCGGCTCTGGGTCAAAAAACCACGCTGTTCACCCACCTGGTGGTAAGAGAAGACGCCCACCTGCTGTTCGGCTTCGCCAGCAAGGAGGATAGACAGACCTTCCGGCAATTGGTGAAGGTAACCGGCATCGGCGCCAAGATCGCCCTGGCGATCCTCTCCGGCATGACTACCGACGACTTGGCGGTGGCGGTGGCCAGCGAGGATATCAAACGCCTGTCCGCGGTGCCGGGCATCGGCAAGAAAACCGCGGAACGCCTGGTGCTGGAGTTGCGCGGCAAATTGGCCACCGGCAGCAATCTGACCGCCCCGGGAGGCCTGGCTTTCGCCGCCACGCCGGATGAGAAGGGCGACATCGTCAACGCCTTGTTGGCGCTGGGTTACAACGAGAAGGAGGCAGCCGCCGCCACCAAGGGCTTGCCGGCTGACGTGACGGTGAGCGAGGGCGTGCGTCTTGCCTTGAAGAGCCTGATGAAGTTTTAAGAACCTGTTTACGATCTCGCGAGCAAGAGCGAGACAGCGCGAAAACGAGCGAAAACGCGGAATGTACTCGTGGCACATGAGCATTTTGAGCTGGTTTTCAACGCCGTATCGCCGACGCGCAGCAGACTTTGAACAGGTTTAAGACCCGCGAACAAAACCCCTGATCCTGCGTTGCGCCTCCTTGTCGTACGACTGGTACTGCCTGCGTCGGCGCGCCTTGGCTCAGGTGGACTGCGAGGTTTTGCTAGTGGCTCTAAGAGGGACCGCGGTGTGCGTTGGCCTCGCATAAAAAAAGCCGCCCAGAAGGGCGGCGAATGGAGGCGGGCACACATGCGTGTGTTCCTTGGGACGACTCCGGGTAAAGCGAGTATCGGCGCGACAGGTCAGGGCAAGCGAGCCAGGCGGGTTGCGCGCCGATGAATGAAAGCAGAATTAGCCAGCGGCTTTGAGAGTGACGTTGGTGCGCACCGAGGTCACGCCCGGCACGCGGGAGGCTTCTTCAGCTACGCGGCGCAGCGCTTCTTCGCTGGGTGCGGTGCCATTCAGGGTGACTTCGCCTGCTTTCACGCTGGTCTGGATATTGGCGCCAACCTGAGCCGCGGCTTTGGCGACGGCTTCCTGAACCGCCTGGTTCAGACCGGTGGCTGCGCTTGGCGTAGCTTCGGCGATAAAAGCTTCAGCAGCGCTGGCGTCGCCTTTGGCCGCGGTGGCGCGTTGGGCTTGCTCGGCCGGGGCGCTGGCGTCGCCTTTGGCTGCGGTGGCGCGTTGGGCTTGCTCGGCGGGAGCGCTGGCGTCGCCTTTGGCTGCGGTAGCGCGCTGGGCTTGCTCGGCCGGGGCGCTGGCGTCGCCTTTGGCTGCGGTAGCGCGCTGGGCTTGCTCGGCCGGGGCGCTGGCGTCGCCTTTGGCTGCGGTGGCGCGTTGGGCTTGCTCGGCGGGAGCGCTGGCGTCGCCTTTGGCTGCGGTAGCGCGCTGGGCTTGCTCGGCGGGAGCGCTGGCGTCGCCTTTGGTTGCGGTGGCGCGTTGAGCCTGCTCGACCGGGGCGCTGGCGTCTTGAGCCGCCCAGCTGGCGCCGGTGAACAGGGAAGTCATCAGAGCAATGGCAAGAGTGGATTTCTTCATGGGATTAACCTTTTTGAGAGAGTGAGTCACATCGCTTGCGCTTGAGTCTGTCGCGCTTCGATCATTTGCGCTCTCCCTATGGCAAAAGGCGTGCCAGCTTTGATTTCTTCTTATTTTTCAAGGTCTTGTGTTTTTTGTGGCTGGAGTTGGCTTGCAGGATGCGGCTATTCTGTCGCTGTTTGGCGACAGGGTGGAGGGGGAAAAGGGTAGAGCTTTGATTTCGCTGTGATTTTACCTGTCGCCGATTGGCGACAGGCGTTGGCGGCGCTTCATTTTTTATCACGCCTGTCGCGTCGCCACGCTTATTCCAGCTTGAAGGCGGCGGGCGTCAGTTCGTGTTTTTGCAGCAAGCGATAAAACTCGGTGCGGTTGCGGTCAGCCAGTCGCGCGGCGTCGCTGACATTGCCTCCGGTCAGCCGCAGCAAGCGTTCTAGGTAGTCGCGTTCAAATTGTCGCTTGGCTTCCGCCAGCGTTGGGATCGCGCTTTCTTCGCTGGCGACGGCTTTCTGTACTTGCGCCAGCGTCACCAGAGAGCCGGTGGTCAGCACGCAGCATTGTTCTACCACATTGGCCAATTGCCGGATATTGCCCGGCCAAGGCGCGGCGCTCAGGTATTCCAGCGCGTCGGCGGCGAAACCGCTGACGGCTTTCTGATAGCGGGTGGCGATTTTTTCCAGGAAATGCGCGGCTAGCAGAGGGATGTCTTCGCGGCGTTCGGCCAGCGGCGGCAGGCGCAGCGACACCACGTTCAGGCGGTAGAACAAGTCCTCTCGGAAGCTGCCTTCCTGGATCAGCGCTTCCAACTCGCGATGCGTGGCCGATACCAGACGGATATCCACCGGGGTCGCCCGGGTCGCGCCGACCGGACGCACTTCGCGTTCCTGCAGCACGCGCAGCAATTTGACCTGCAGAGGTGGCGGCATGTCGCCAATCTCGTCCAGGAATAGGGTGCCGCCGTCCGCCTGTTGGATCAGGCCGGTCTGGCGCGCGTTGGCGCCGGTGAACGAGCCTTTTTCATGACCGAACAGCTCGCTTTCCAGCAGATTGTCCGGAATCGCTCCGCAGTTGACCGCGATGAAAGCTTGGCCCGCGCGCGGGCTGGCCAGGTGAATGGCTTTGGCCAGCACTTCCTTGCCGGTGCCGCTTTCGCCGCGCAGGAGCACGCTGGCGCCGGTGGCTGCGACCATGCGGGCCTCGGCCAGCAGTTCCTCCATCGCCGGACTGCGGCTGACCAGACCAGAGCGCCAGTCGGCCGCGGCTTGGTCGACGGGGCGGCCAGGGCCCGCCAGCGACAAGCCCTGGGCCACCTTGTCCAGCAGCGCCTTGCCGTCGAAGGGTTTGACCAGGTAGCCGAACACGCCGCGGCTGACAGCCTCCACTGCGTCCGGCACCGTGCCGTGGGCGGTCAGTAAAATCACCGGCATCGCAGGGTAGCGCTGGCGGACTTGTTCAAATAGCTCCAAGCCGTCCATGCCGGGCAGGCGCCAGTCCGTCAGCAATAAGTCGGCGCGGCGAGCCGCTAGCGCGTTTAGCGCCGCCTCGGCGCTGTTTAGCGTCTCAACCTCGTAGCCGGCGGCGCCGAGCCGCAGTCCGAGCAAGCGCAATAGGTCGGGATCGTCGTCGACCAAGACGATGCGGGCGATGGCGCTCATGGCTGGCCTCCTTTGGTTTTGCTGGGCTTCAGCTGGAGTTCGCGTTCGACTTCGCGCAGGGCGTTGAGCTTGCCGCTTAGATCGTCGTAGCGTTTCTGCAGGTCGCGGTTCTGCGCCTGTTGCCGCTCCAGCGCTTCCGCCAGCTTGCGCCGTTCTTGAAACTGTTGGAGCTGCAGCCGCGCAAGACCTAGGCTGGCCGGGTCCAGGTTGTCGGTCTTGGCAAGCAGGCTCTCCAACTGAGTCAGTATTTTTTGCGTATCGGCTCGGTTCTCCGCCGTTTGCGCTTGTTGGAGCAGAGACAGCAAGCGGCTGCTGCCGCAGCTTTCCCGTCCGGTCAGGGACAGGGCCTGGATTTCCCGCGTCTGGTTCAGCAGCAGCAGGACTTGATTGGCGTCCGGACAACGGATGATGGGCGCGGCCGGCGCGGCGGCCGGCTGACGCTGATGAGCGCAGGCGCTCAGGACCAGCAGGCTGCAAAGCCAGAGCAGCCGTCGTGTGTTGAGGGTCAAAAGGCAAAGTGTCTTCATGTCTTGTTCTCCGGTTCCGGCCACTGAAGGCGGAAGCAGGCGCCGTTCTGGGGCGTGGGTTCCAGCGTTAGTTCGCCTCGCATCAATTGGGCGAAACCGCGCGCCATCGCCAGGCCCAGCCCGGTGCCGGGCAATTCGTCCGGCGGCGGCGAACCGCTCCAGAAAGGCTCGAAAATCTTTTCTCGATAGGCTTCCGGCACACCGGGGCCTTGATCGCTGATTTCCAGCCAGACGCCGCCGCCATCGCGGCCGTGGCGGATGTTCAAGGCGCTGCCGGCGGGGCTGTGGCGAATGGCGTTGATTAATAGGTTGTCCAGGATGGTCTCTACTTTAGAGCGGTCGCCGTTGACCCGCTCCGCGTCGCCCTGGACTTCGGCGGCGAGACGTTTGGCTTGCAGTAGAGGACGACAGACCTGCAACCGTTCCGTAATCAGCGCTGGCAGATCGAAGGTTTCCACGGTTAGCGTCTCGGACAGCCATTGGCCGGCATCATAGCGCAATAAGGCTTCCACGCGTTGGCGCAGGGTCTGCGCATTGTTTTGCAGGATGGCCACGATTTCCTGTTGTTGGGCAGATAGCCGTCCTATCACTTCTTCACGCAATAGCGCGGCGGCCTCATGGATGGCGGCCAGCGGGGTTTTCAGCTCATGAGAGGCCTGACGGAAGAAACGGCCTTTCTGTTCTTCCAGCGCCGCCAGCCGGCGGTCCAGTTGGGCCAGCTCGCGGGCCAGTCGCTGCAGGTCGGCGGGGCCGGACTGGCGCCAGTCCTGAAGCCGCGCGCCATCGCTCATCCGCGCGATCTTGGCTTGCAGCTTACGTAGCGGCCAACTGATCAACAAGGTCATCGCCAGCGCCAGCGCCAGCGCGGAGGCTAGCGACAGCCAGGCTAGACGGTCGGCGGTGCGGCGCATCTCGGTGATTGAATCCTGCCATTGACGCTGGCTCTGTTCCAGTTGGCGGTTGATCAACTGGCCCTGCGCCGTCAGGTGCAGGTCCAGCTGGCGGAACAAACGGTCGCGTTGCGCGCCTGCGGGCGCGGGCAGGGCTTGAAGCTGCGGCTGGATCGCCAGAATGGCCCGGGCGCTTAGCGTCAACTCGTCGTCGTCGCCGCGTTGCAACTTGCGTTGCGCCAGTTCGATCTCCTGCCAGGCGCCGGCGGCGGTTTTGGCCAGCGTGCGGTCTTTCAGGATCTGGGCCTGGCGGGTGGCGCGTTCGAATTGAATGGATTGTTCGCGCGATACGCGGTTGGCGTCCAGCCACTCCTTGGCTTGTTCCTGGTGCGAGCGCAGCGTGGAGGCGGCGTGTCCCAACTCGTTGCGCAGCTGGATCAGCACAGCCGAGGGCACGACGGCGACGATCAGAAAGCTGGCCAGCAGCAGGCTGCGGAAAGAAATGAAACGAAGCATGATGGGGTCGGCGGCGTCGCCGCGGGCGTTAGCCCGCGGCTAAGGGCAAAGATCAAGCAGACAGCGGGGAGGCGGCTAAGTTCTGTGTGGAAATCCATTCGGCCAGCTCAGCCACGCTCAAAATGGGCAGCGCGTGCCGCCGCGCGTAATCCGCGATTTGCGGGCCGCGCATCATGCTGCCGTCCGGGTTCATCAGCTCGCACAACACGCCGGCGGGTTGGAAGCCGGCCAGCCGCGCCAGCTCCACAGCGGCCTCGGTGTGGCCGCGGCGGCTCTGCACGCCGCCTTCTGCAGCCACCAGCGGAAAGACATGGCCGGGACTGACCACGTCCCCTGCCTGCGCTTGCGGGTGGACGGCTGCCTGAATAGTACGCACCCGGTCGGCGGCGGATACGCCGGTGGATACGCCCTGCGCGGCTTCGATGCTGACGGTGAAGGCGGTGCCGTAGCGGCTGCCGTTGCGTTGGGTCATCGGAGGCAATTGCAGCCGTGCGGCGTGTTCGGCGGTCAGGCACAGACAGACGATGCCGCTGCAATCGCGGATCAGACGCGCCATCTCGGTTTCGCTCAGCGTATCAGCGGCTAGAATCAGGTCGGCTTCGTCTTCGCGGTCGTGGTCGTCTGGAACGATGACAGGCAAGCCGCGGCGCAAGGCGTTCAGCGCCGTTTCGACGCGTTGGGACAAGGTGTCGGGATGTGTGGCGATACTCATGGAAACGGTCCTCGGGTCGTTTGAGAAACAGGTTCCAGGGCGTGAAAGGGCCGGCGCAAGCCAACCCGCGCGCGCAGGCGCGCAGCGAACACGCCGCGGGCGCGCGTAGCGCGGCAGGCGGCTATGTTGTCTTCTCTCATCCGGACTATTACCGTCGGCTCTGGCCTGTCACCAGATCTGCTGACCTTCCGCCGGGAAGCGGAAGCGCTCGCGGGCTCGATCTTGCGATCATACCGCCGGTGGGGAATTGCACCCCGCCCTGAAGACGTTGCGTTGGCTCGCCGCGATGGGCGGGCCAGCGGCGATTATAGCGCGGTGGTAAGATTGGGCATTCGTTTTTTTGGCCGGCGGCTGACACCATGATTGAAACCGACAACCTGTACGGCGGCGCGCCCGAGCCTCGCATCGTCACCCAGCAAAGCCTGTCCAGCCAGGAGGAGGCGCTGGAGCGCGCTTTACGGCCCAAACTGTTGGACGAGTACGTTGGCCAGAAAAAGGCGCGCGAACAGCTGGAAATCTTCATCGAGGCGGCCAAGCGCCGCAGCGAAGCGCTGGACCACGTGCTGCTGTTCGGCCCGCCTGGGCTGGGCAAGACTACCTTGGCGCATATCGTGGCCCGCGAAATGGGCGTCAATCTGCGGCAGACCTCCGGACCCGTGTTGGAGCGGGCCGGGGATTTGGCCGCGCTGCTGACTAATCTGGAACCGCACGATGTGCTGTTCATCGATGAGATTCACCGGCTGAGCCCCGTGGTGGAGGAAATCCTTTATCCGGCCTTGGAGGATTATCAGATCGACATCATGATAGGCGAGGGGCCAGCGGCGCGTTCAGTCAAGATCGATCTGCCGCCGTTTACTCTGGTGGGCGCCACCACTCGTGCCGGCATGCTCACCAATCCGCTGCGCGACCGCTTTGGCATCGTCGCGCGGCTGGAGTTTTACAACGCGGAGGAACTGACCCGCATCGTCAACCGTTCCGCTGGCTTGTTGAACGTCAAATTGGCCGACGACGGCGCGTTTGAAGTGGCGCGCCGCAGCCGCGGCACGCCGCGCATCGCCAACCGGCTGCTGCGCCGGGTGCGTGATTACGCCGAAGTCCGGGCCGACGGCGTGGTCAGCTCCCAGGTGGCGGACGCCGCGCTGGCGATGCTGGACGTGGACCCGGCCGGCCTGGACGTGATGGACCGCAAGCTGTTGCAAGCCATTTTGGAGAAGTTTTCCGGCGGGCCGGTGGGCTTGGACAACGTCGCGGCAGCCATCGGCGAGTCCACCGACACCATCGAGGACGTGATCGAACCCTTCCTGATCCAGCAAGGCTATCTGCAGCGCACCCCGCGCGGTCGGATGGCGACGGCGCTGGCTTATCAGCACTTTGGCTTGCCGTTGAGAGATTGACGCGCAGAGCCCCGGCCTTGTCGCTTGCGAGCATCCGCATGGCCATCCGCTGATCGCCTGCGCCAGCGCGCAGGCGTACAATTCTGACTTTCACGCATTCCGCTGCGGCGGGGGATGATTATGTTTTACGCTTTGTTCGGCCTGACCTTGGCGGTGGCGATCGCCACTTCGATATTCACCGCGCGGTTTTTCGATCCGGCGGTCAACAAGATTCTAGCGCGGGTCCTGGGGCGTGATTTGACGGACGCCTGGCGCAAGTACATCTTCTTCGCCATCGTGGTCACCGGTGTTTCCGGCGGGGTGCGGCAGTGGTCGCTGGAGAAGTACTTGCCGCCGGCCGCGGGCAAGGGCAGCACCGTGATGGAGCTGACCGGCGAACGATGGCTGCTGGAGCTGTTCAACACTTTCATCGATACGCTGCGCTCGATTGCTTGGGTTATGTTGTTGTTCTTCCTGTGCGCAATGCTGGCCTATGTGATCATGAAGGCGGTGGAGATGCGCAAAGGCGAGCGGCCTCCCGAAGAATGAAAAAATCCCGACCATGGTCGGGATTTTTCGTTGAAACGGGGCCAGGCTCAGCGGCCGATCTTGATCTGCGACCACAGGCGGTTCAAATCGCGGCGGGATTTCACGTCCAGATCTTTCAGCGCCACGTACTTGCCCTTGGCCGGCTCCAGCATGATCACCGGATTGGCCTTGATCTGCGGTTTGAAGAAAGCCTCGGCCGCTTTGACCGGGTTGGTCGCGCCGATCTGGTTGGAGATTTCGGCGGCGTTCTTGCCATCCAGCATGAAGTTGATGAAGCGGTGCGCTAAGTCCGGCCGCGGAGCATCCTTCAGAATCACCATATTGTCCACCGCCAGGATATTGCCTTCCTTCTGTGGCTGGTAGCCCAGTTTGAACGGTCGTTTGGCGTGCTGCGCGTCCTGTTGCGCTTGGAACAAATCGTTGGAATAGCCGTGGGCCACCCAGATATTGCCTACGGTCAGTTCCTTGATGTAGCTCTGGTTGTTGAAGGCGGCCCAGTAGGGCTTGGCCTTGCGGATCACTTCGGCAGCGGCTTTCCAATCGGCGGGATGGGTGGAATTGGCATCCTTGCCCAGATAGAGCAGGGCGGCGGACATCAGCTCGCGCTGCGAGTCCAGTACGGTGACCCGGCCCTTGATTTTTGCCAGCACCGCCGGATCGAAGATCAAGGCCCAGCTGTTGGCCTGCGGCAACACGCCGGCTTTTTGCAACTGGGTTTCGTTGTAGCCGAGCAAGGTCAGCGACACCACGGTGGGCGCTGCCACCTTGTTGCCGGCATCGAACGGCGCGTTCAGCTTCAGGTAGCCTGAATTGAGGTTCTTCCAGTTGGGCAATTGCGCCTTGTTCAGCGGCTGGGTTTTGCCCTGCTTGATCAGAGTGCTGACGGCGAAGGCGGTGGGGAAGACCATATCGTAGCCTTTGGCGCCTGCGGCCAGCTTGGCCAGCATCTCCTCGTTGTCCCCGTAATAGTCCTGCACCAGCCGGCATTTGCACGATTGTTCAAAACGCTTGGCGGTGTCTGCGGATAAGGCGTTGTTCCAGTTATAGATATGGAGTACGTCCTCGGCCATTGCCGAGCCCCAGGTCAGAGCCAGAAGCGCCGAAAGGGCCAGCTTTTTCATACGCGTGAATCCTTTAGTTCAAAGAATGGAATGGAAAAACGAAGACGTAGCGGAGGCGTAGAGGCGCTGCCGCATTCGTTATAAAGCGACCATATTGTCGCGATGGATCAGTTCCGGTTCGATCATATAGCCGAGTGCGGCTTCAATCTCCCGGGTGGGCTTCTGCATGATGGTGCGCGCTTCGCTGGAGCTGTAGTTGACCAGGCCGCGCGCGACTTCCTTGCCTTCTTGATCGACGCAGGCCACCGCCTCGCCGCGGAGAAAATCGCCTTCCACCGCGCAAACGCCGATGGGCAACAAGCTGGTGCCGCGCTCCCGCACCGCTTGCGCCGCGCCGGCGTCCAGAACCAGGCGTCCGGATAGTTTCAAATGATCGGCCAACCATTGCTTGCGCGCCGCCATGCGGTTGGTGGGCGGCAGCAACTGGGTGCCGATGCCCTCGCCGTCCGCCAAGCGCGACAGCACCTGATGCTCGCGGCCGCAGGCGATCACCGTGGCCGCGCCGCTGCGCGCCGCGCGCTTGGCGGCGAGAATCTTGGTGATCATGCCGCCGGTGCCCACGCTGGAGCCGGCGCCGCCGGCCATTTCTTCCAAACGTGGCTCGCCGGCAATGGCTTCATGGATGAATTCCGCGTCGGGGTGTTTGCGAGGGTCCGCGCTGTACAGGCCTTGCTGATCAGTGAGAATGATCAGCGCGTCGGCCTCGATCAGATTGGTGACCAGCGCGCCCAGGGTGTCGTTGTCGCCGAAGCGAATTTCATCGGTGACCACGGTGTCGTTTTCATTGATGATGGGCACCGCGTTCAGGTTCAACAGGCTCGTCAATGTGGAGCGGGCGTTCAGATAGCGGGTGCGGTCAGCCAAGTCCTCATGGGTCAGCAGGATTTGCGCGGTCTGCAAGCCAAAGCCGCGAAAGGCGGTTTCATACGCCTGGCACAGGCCCATCTGGCCCACTGCGGCGGCGGCCTGCAATTCATGCACGCCCTTGGGGCGCACGGTCCAGCCCAGTCGTTGGCAGCCTTCGGCAATCGCGCCGCTGGAAACCAGCACCACCTGTTTGCCGCGCCGTTTCAATTCGGCTATTTCCGCCGCCCAGCGATTGAGCGCCGCCATATCCAGGCCCTTGCCGTCATTGGTGACGAGACTGGAGCCGACTTTGACCACAATCCGGTCCGCGGCGTGAATAACCGAGCGCATCCAAAACTCCATGAGTCAAAACGATAGATGCGGGGGAGTTTACCCGAAAAAGAGCATGTCGGACCGTCTCCGGCGGGGCGGAGATCCGATGGGGGCAAAGCGGCGCCATCATGGTGTCGGCAGCCTGTTGATTACACGGGCTTTGATGCGGGCCGCGCAATTCGGCAGGATCCGCGGCAAGATAAAAGCTTGATCTGAGTCAGAAATGCTCGCTATCGCGGTATTCCATGATTTGGAATAGCGGAGTCTGCGTGTGCAAACGCGATACCCGGATCAGGCTTTCCCCTTCACCATCATGTAGGCGGAATTCGCGTAACTGGCTATACGGGCGTCCAGCCATCAACAGCAGTCTGGGCATTCCCGCTGGCGTGGCCAGCAGCAAGGCGAACTGAAAGTGATCGCCGGGATGCGTAATGCTGGGCATGGCCAGCGCGGGCTGGGGCGGCCCGCCGATAAACTCCACCCCGCATTCGATTTCCCGCCCATCCGCGCGAAGCGCAACCCAGCGGGCGATGCCGAGCTTAGCGTTCTCCGGCTGATTTGGCGGGGTGACCAGCAGCAGTTCCCCTGCTCGTAGGGATTGATCTCGCGGTTGGCCGTGCAGTAGCAAGCCGGTATCGCTCTGATTGGATATGGCCAGCAAGCAGGGTGGCGGCGGCGGCCGGTGGCGAGGCGTGTCCTCTTCAGTGGAGATGCCGGGCAACTGCCAGCTCAGATCGTTGCGGTGGAACCAGATGCCAGGCAGTGCCGCGACGATTTCGATGATGGTTTGAGTCTTGAGCCGCGGATGACGGCGACGTTTGGGCTGATGCCATTCTTCCACCAGCAAGGATAGCAACTGCAATTCGTCTACCATCAGGCCTTGCTGGCGATTGTTCTGCGCTTTTTGCAGTGCTTCTCTGCTTTTTTCCAGGATGTCTCTGAGCGGCTCCAGGTCTAGCAGAAAGCAGCCGGGGCCCAATTTGCTTGCGGAAATCGGCAGAAAGCGCGGCGGAGAGTCGATTTGTTGATCCACCAGATAGCCATGCACTGGCTGGGTCAAGGCCTCCACCGGAATCAGTTGGGCCTTGGCTGCTAGATCGAAGATCAGCTGTCGCGATAAGGCTTGCTCGGTGGGGGCGAGGCGGTTACTGGGGGTCAGCCCCATCAATAGAATCTGCAAGTAGATGGTATGGATGGAGTCATCGTTGGCCAGACCTTTGTCTTGCCAGCCGTGGCCGCTGGCGAAGACATGCAGCTGGTGGCAGTCGTACCAAAAGTCCGGGGTGATCGGGCTATAGCATTGCTGGCTGATGCTCAGTAGCTGGCGCGCCGCCATCATGGTGTAGGCCATCAGCTCGATTTTAGGGTGCTCGCGATCAAGCAGACCGCGTTTGGCAAGGCGGTCGTGCAGAGTCTGTTTGAAAGTGATGAAAATCAGAGCGAACAGCTCGACGCTCAGCAAGGCCAGCTGGCGTACCTTTGGCGTCCCTAAACTGTCGTGCTGGCGAATCTCGTTTTCCAGCAGCGGGTAATAGCGATCCACCGCTTTCAGGTACAACTTCAGGAGCTTGTGGCGCAAATGGCTGTCCAGTGGAACTCGGGACAGGTTTTGCATGGACTGGCTCAATAAGCGTCCGCATTCGGGCAGATCGGTGAAAGGCAGCCGCTCCAGCCATGCCGCCACACTATCCGGTTGAGTATCTATCAGCAGAGGATCCATAGTTTGTTCTGGCAGGGTGGGCGGCGGCATGCAAGGCGATTCACAATGTAAATTGTGCCGTTTCCATGCTATGGGCACTCACCCCGCCATGGCAAGGCGGATCACGGCAAAGCGATGCTTTGGCCGTCGGCGGTGTTGGATGCGCGCGCCAGTTCCTCCAGAGTGGCTTCGGTGGCGGCGATCAGAAAGGCCATCTCCTCATCGGTGATCGTATAGGGGGGCATGAAATACACGGTGTTGCCGATGGGGCGCAACAGGCAACTACGGCGCAGCATCGCGGCAAAACAGGCTTGGGCGAAGTCGGCGCGGGAAGTGTCGACCTCGAAAGCCCAGATCATGCCCTTGTGGCGGAAGTTCCTGACGTCCGGGCGAGCTTGCAAGCCCGCCATCATCGTATTGAAACGCTGGGCTTTAGCGGCATTAACGGCCAGGACATCCTCCTCCGCGAAGATATCCAGAACCGACAGCGCCGCGGCGCATGCCAGCGCATTGCCGGTATAGCTGTGTGAATGCAAGAAACCGCGAGTGACATCATCGTGGTAGAAGGCCTGATAAATCGGGCTGCTGGTCAACACGCAGGAAAGCGGCAGGAAACCGCCGGTGATGCCTTTGGACAGACAGAGGAAGTCCGGCATGATGTCGGCTTGCTGGTAGGCGAACAGGCTGCCGGTCCGGCCAAAGCCGACGGCGATTTCATCTGCGATCAAGTGTACTTGGTATTGGTCGCACAGTCGGCGTAGCTCGCTCAGATAGAGTGGGTCGTACATCGCCATCCCGGCCGCGCCTTGCACCAATGGCTCCACGATGACCGCGGCGACTTCTCCCGCGTGCTTGGAGAGCTGGTTTTCCAGCGCCTGGGCCGCCCTGTGTGCGACATCAGCAGCGCTTTCGCCAGGCAGTGCGAGGCGAGCATCAGGTGACGGTGCGCGCAGGCCTGGCCTCAGCAAGCCGGCGTAGGTGCTGGAAAACAAGGGAACGTCGGTGACGGCCAGGGCGCCCACGGTTTCACCGTGATAACTGTTTTCCAGGCTGATAAAGCGGGTTTTGCCCGCTTGCCCTTGGTTGCGCCAATAGTGAAAGCTCATCTTGAGCGCAATTTCCGTGGCGCTCGCGCCGTCGGACCCATAAAACACATGGGCCAAGCCGCTGAGCTTGGCCAGACGCTCCGACAACTCCACTACGGGCTGATGCGTAAAACCAGCCAGCATCACGTGCTCCAGCGTGTCGAGCTGATGCTTGATCGCCTGTTTGATACGCGGATGACCATGGCCAAATAAATTGACCCACCAGGAACTGACCCCGTCCAGATAGCGCTTGCCGTCGAAGTCGCTCAACCATACGCCGTCCGCGCTGGCGATAGGGACGATGGGCAAAGCCTCGTGACGCTTCATCTGTGTACAAGGGTGCCAGACGGTGTTGAAGCTGCGCTGCAGCCAGATTTGGTTATCGCTCATCACTGTTCTATGTATTCAAATTAAGAGTTTGATGCTATCACAGGGAGAGGGGAGGCTGCGGACTGCCCAAAAACGTCACATTCCTACCTGCTGCGCTATTTATGGCTAGCGGAATTAGTAGGAAAGAGAGTGGAGAAGGGGCTGGCATACTTTCTGCATGAGCCGCTCTCTATAAAACAAGCCCTGGAGTCGAGTGATGAGGAAGGAGGCTGGTTTTACCTTGATTGAACTAATGATTGTTGTCGCTATTATCGGCATTTTGGCAGCGATTGCGATTCCAGCGTACCAGAACTATGTGATTCGAGCCAAAGTGGCGGAAGGCTTGACCTATGCGGATCAGGCCAAAACCTCGGTCTCAGAATACTATCTGGCTGGCAATACTTGGCCAAGCACTAATGCTAGCGCGGGCTTGCCGAATACTTTGGCAGGAAACTATGTCAGTAATGTACAGGTTGGAGTTAGTAGTGGAGTCAGTACTGTGACCGTGTTGTTTAATAGCAGTGTGGTCTCTGGTTTGACTGTGGTCTTTACCCCTGTAGCTAGTGGTGGTACTGTTGCTTGGTCGTGCTCAACCGGTGCGGCTTATGCTCAATATGTGCCTTCGTCTTGTCATTAAATGGAGCATGTAATGCAAAAATCCCAACAAGGTTTTACTCTTATCGAACTGATGATAGTGGTAGCTATCATTGGTATTCTGGCCGCAATTGCCATTCCCGCGTATCAGGATTACACAAAGCGGGCCAGGGTTTCTGAAGGCTTAAGTTTGGCCTCTGCTGCCAAAACAGCTGTTGCTGAGTATTATGCTTCAAACGGGTCATTCCCCTCAAATAACACCTCTGCTGGTTTGCAGGCATCAATTAGTGGCAACTCGGTAACTAGTGTGCAGGTTGGTACAAACGGTGTTATTACAGTTACCTATAGCTCCACATTGATTGATACTAGCAAGAATCAATTGACACTAACCCCTACTGCATCGGGTGGATCGATTGCCTGGACATGTGGAGCTTCGGGGACTACTGGACTCAATCCTCAATGGCTACCCGCTAACTGCCGTGCCGGCAACTGATATTGAAAAATCTTGCATAAGGAGGGTGCCAGTCGGCACCCTTTTTGTTATGAAAAATAATATAAGGTTGATTTCATTTTTTTGATTGCATTGGCGGTATCGATGCCATTTATGAGTTGGTTGCGTTATGTTCCGCTGCCTGACTGGGTGTCTGATGCTTCTGCATTTGCATTGCTTGGTATGGCCATGCTCTGCTTTTGTTTTTTTGATTTTGATAAAGTGGTTGTTTCTTGGCTTGAATTGGTTTTGTTAATTTTTGCTATGGTGATGTTGCAATCATCTTTCTATAGCCAACTTGCCATTGTTTTTGTCGGCTTAGCCTTGTTTGTCCTCCTGCTGCGTAGTTGCTTAAGGCCGCCTGATGTTAATTCTTTGATTTCAATGCTGGCTACGATTGTTGTTGTGTTCGCATTGCTGCAGTCCTTTATCGGTATTTTTCAGGTGTTAAGGATGGGGCAGTATTTTTATGGACTCATTGTTTATAGTCCAACATCCTTGGATGTGGTTGGGAATATTGCTCAGCGAAATCAATATGCAAATTTTCTTTTTTGGGGGGTTCTGTCAGTCTGTTATTTGTATGCGACAGGTAATCTGCGATACAGATTTGTGTTGTTTTTTTTGCTGCCAGTCATTTTGACGATTTCTTGGTCTGGGGCTCGTTTGCCCTTGGCTTATATGCTTTTGGCGTTATTGTTGGTCTGGTATTGGTATCGAAGCTTGGCGTATGATGAAAAAGGACGCAGTGAGGTAAAATCGTTTGCTTGGGCTGTAGTGGGGGCAGCGCTATTGATGTTTTGCTTTCAACTCTGGAATAGCGAGATTATGCTGCTACTAAGTAAAATAGGCCTACCTGTTAATGTTGTTAGCGGCTCAGATCGTATTATGGATGGTGGCTTGGGGGCACGGAGACGGATTGAGTGGACCAAGGCGTGGCTGGTTTTTATGGAGCATCCCTGGTTTGGTGTTGGATGGGGAGGGTTTGCTGCAGAGACGGTAAAGATGGAATGGCTTTCCGGTTTGCCTAAACAACCGGAGAGCTGGCTGTTTACTCATAGTCATAACCTGTTTTTCCAATTGCTAGCTGAGACCGGTTTGTTCGGGACTGTTCCTGTAGCGTTGGGTTTATGTTATCTGCTTTTTAGATTGTTGAAGAAGGTGAAGAAGGATAAAGAAAGTCTGTGGTTGTGTTGTGTTTTTGTGGTGATTTTAGTGCATAGCATGTTTGAGTATCCCATGTGGTATATGCCATTTTTGATCATGTTTATTTTGATTTGCGCTTTGGTGAAAGGTTGTGAATGGAGTGTTTCGCTTCGTCCTAGGTTCGTGAAAGGATTGTCGTTTTTCTTTGGAGTGAGTTCTTTACTATATTTTTTAGTGGGATTAAATTCCTTTTGGACGATTGTTCAATATAGTGCTCCATCATTAAATGAAAAAGATAATATTGTTCGATTGGAG
This sequence comes from Chromobacterium sp. Rain0013, assembly GCF_015291765.1. NCBI lineage: Bacteria > Pseudomonadati > Pseudomonadota > Betaproteobacteria > Neisseriales > Chromobacteriaceae > Chromobacterium > Chromobacterium sp. Rain0013. The sequence continues at coordinate 131,180 of NZ_CP031514.1, read as the reverse complement.
GCGCTGTCAAATATAGGAAGGAATCCATTCTGGGCAAGAGATGTGGATATGGCGTTAGCTAATTATATGGTGCCTACAAGCGAACAGCTGGATATAAAGCTTGCTCATTTTGAAATGCTGGCCCGTTACCATCCATACCCTAATGTGCTACTCAAGTTGGCGATATTGCAGGCTCTGGAGGGCGACGAGGCGGGGGCGAATAAATCATTAAAGATGGCAATCGCTAATTATCCAGACTATGTGAATGGTTTTGTAGGTATGTTAGCCTCTCAAAATAGTCCCCAAGTTGTCCCTCTGAGACAGCTGGCGATGGGTGCTGCTCGAGCCTACGCCCAACATCCTCCTCACAGTCAGGCCGCGCAGTTGGCTGCAGTGATGACCGTGGCCGCGCCTGTGACGCGCAAAACACTGTTTTGACCGCCAGGATACGGTTTGTTTGAGCGCGTGCTTGCGGTATCCTGCGTCCTTCATCTAGCAAACGACAGCCGTAATATGAGCGTTCAAAGATTTTCCACATACATGGCGATGCTGGCTCTATGCCTCATCACCATCCTGCCTTTCGCCTCGCGCATTCACTATGTGCCGTTGCCGCAGTGGTTTGGCGAAATCAATGTGGTCTGGCTGCTGCTGGCGGCGGCGGTTTTCCTGTTGCCCAGCGGGGGATTGTTCCAGCGTATGCCGCGCAGCGCCTGGTGGTGTCTGGGCATGGGGCTGCTCTGGGCAGGGCAGCCGTTCTGGGTGGATGCGCTGTTCCCAGGGATGAATTACGCCACCGCCTTGGCCTGGCTGGCTGCGGCTTTGCTTGTGGCTGTCACCGTGTCTTTGCGCGAGGAAATGGGGGAGCGGCCATTTGCGGTTTGGTTGGCTTGGGCCTTGATCATTGGCGGTTTGGTGCAGGCGGCGATAGGCGTGGCTCAGCTGACGGGTTACGCCGCGGAGCTGGGCTTGTTCTACGATGGCTCTCACCCCACCAGCAATATCTTTGGTCATATCGGCCAACGCAATCAATACGCGCATTATTTGATGTGGTCGGTGGTGGCTGGGGTGTACTTGTATGCGGCTGACCGGCTGCCACGCTGGGGCTTGGCTATTCTCGTGCTTGGCCTGGCTTTGATGCTGGGGTGGGCGGGTTCGCGCACCATTCTGTTGTACCTGGTGGCCCTGTCCGGGTTGGCGGCGCTCTGGCATTGGCGCATTGGCAGCGCGGAGTCGCGCCGCATGCTGTGGGCGATGTGGCTGTCTTGTCTGGTAGTGTTGGCGATGCAGTTCGCCCTGCCTTGGTTCAATCAGTTGATTTCCTGGCTGACGCATGAAAACTTGCAAAACACTTCCGGTCTCGCCCGCTTGGCGGCTAACGGCGACGATATGGGGTCGCGGCGCTTCGCTGAAATGCATAAAGCATGGCTGAGCTTCCAGTCGCATCCGCTGACGGGGGTGGGTTGGTCGCAGTTTGCCGCGGAGAGTGTGCGTTTGCAGCCGCTGCCGCAATTCGCCGCATCCGGTTTCAACAGCGGTTTGTTCACCAACTCCCATAACCTGATCCTGCAATTGCTGGCCGAGATGGGGGGCGTGGCCACTTTGCTGATCGTCGGCGGCTTTGTCTGGGTGCTGTGGCCGTTCTTTGGTCGTCGCGCCACCCTGGAAGGGGTGTTGGCCTTGGGCTGCTTGGCAGTGACCCTGACGCACAGCATGCTCGAGTATCCGCTGTGGTATTACTACTTCCTGGCGATGCTGGTGATCTTCGCCGCGATGGCGCCGCGGGGTGATCGTCAGCTGGCATGGCCGCTGCGTCTGCCATTGTTCGCGGCGCTGGTTTGGGTGGGTTGGCTGTCAATCAGTAGTCTGTCGATGTTCTGGGAGCTGGTGGGTCTTTATACGCCGACTAATGATGCCAAGCGCGATGCTGCGAGAATGGAGCGGCTGATCGAGATCGCCGACACTAAACCGTTATTCGCCTACCACGCGCTTTACACCGTGGATGACTACTTGAAAGTTGGGCCGGAGCAACTAGAGCGTAAATTGGCGCTGGAGAACCGGCTAACCGCATTCCGTCCCTATCCGGAAGTGATGTTGAAACGCGCGCAGCTGGAGGTGTTGGCCGGAAAACAAGCTAAGGCGGAGCAGACCCTGCGGACGACGCTGGCCTCTTTTCCGACTTACGCCGGTGTGTTCCTGAATACCCTGGATGACGATAGGGCGGAATGGGAACCTCTGCGCGTGGTGGCTCGCGCAGCTTACGCCAAGTTGCCGGCCAAGTACCAGACCATGCCCGAATAAGCCCCTTCGATGATGGGACACAAAAAAACCACAGGCCTTGGCCTGTGGTTTTTTATTGAGCGGGGAAGGGTTCAGCCTTCGATCACCACGCCCTGACTGAGCGCGGTCTTCATCTTGCCCAGTGCCTTGGCCTCAATCTGACGGATACGCTCAGCGGATACGCCGAATTCGGCTGCCAGCTCATGCAGCGTGGAGCCGCTGTCGTCGGCTAGCCAGCGCGCTTCAACGATGCGGCGGCTGCGCGGGTCCAGAGTGGCCAAGGCCTGCTGCAGGCCTTCGGTCTGCAGATGGTCGAACGCGCGGCGTTCAAGCTCGCGGGTTGGCTCATTGTGATGGTCCGCCAGCCAGTCGATCGGCGCGTAGCCGTCGTCGTCATTGTCGTCAGCCAGCAAGGCGACGTCCTGGCCGCTCATACGGGTTTCCATTTCGCGGACTTCTTCCGGCTTGACGCCTAGATCGGCTGCGATTTGGCGGGCCTCGTTTTCCGACAGCGCGGAGAAACTGCTCTTCATGCTGCGCAAATTAAAGAACAACTTACGCTGAGGCTTGGTGGTGGCAATGCGCACCAAGCGCCAGTTGCGCAGGATGAATTCGTGAATCTCGGCCTTGATCCAGTGCACGGCAAAAGAGAACAGGCGCACGCCGCGATCGGGTTCGAAGCGCTTGACGGCCTTCATCAGGCCAATATTGCCTTCTTGAATCAAGTCGGCTTGCGGCAAACCGTAACCGGAGTAGCCGCGGGAAATTGATACCACCACGCGCAGGTGCGAGAGCACCAGCTGGCGCGCGGCTTCCAGGTCGTTTTGCTCCTGAAAGCGCGTTGCAAGCTCGTTTTCCTGCTCAGGCGTCAGCATGGGTACGCTGTTAACAGCTTGGATGTATTGCTCCAGGCTGCCGCTGGTGGACGGGACGGGCAAAGCAAATGTTGTGGTCATCTGTATAACTACCTCCTTGGGTAGTGATATGTTAGCACTCGTATATGGAGAGTGCTAGCAATGAAAGGTTCCAGCGTCAATGATTTTTCCTATCGGCTCGATAGTAACGCAGCCGATGCGCCGACGCTGTCTGCTCTGATTAACAGTTGTTGCGCCGCTTACATGCGCTGGCAAGCGGCCGCGTGTCATTTGGGTTCTATCTTGCGTAGATGATGGTCGGAAGCGAGGCGGGCGCCCAGCATCGCCAGTAGGGCGGAGACGGCGACGGCGACGGCCAGTTCGACCGGGCTCAGATTGCGCAGCTCCACCCGTTCGCCGTACAACTGGGCGAATTCGCGAATCGCCGGGTTGGCGACCGAGGTCAACCAGCCTGTCAGCGCCCAAGCGGCCAAGCCAGCCAGGATGCCTTGCCACATCGCGTGGTACATGAAAGGGCGGCGGATGAAACTGTCCGGCGCGCCTATCAATTTAGAGACCTCGATTTCGTCCTGCCGCGCCAGGATCTGCATGCGGATTGCGTTATTGGTCACCAGCACCAGCGCCAGTCCCAGGGCGATGCCCATGAACCAGGTCAGATGCTTGCCCATTTCCACCATGCCGTACAGGCGCTTTGCCCAGTCTGCGTCGAACTGCGCTTGTTCCACCATGGGCAGGCCGGACAGTTCCTTTTGCAGCATCTCCAATTCGCGGGGCTCTAGCGCCTTAGGCGTGACGACGAAGGCGTCCGGCAGCGGGTTGCTGTCCAGGCCATCGGCCAAACCCGGCAGGCCGTTGCGTTTCTCCATGTCCGCCAGCGCCTTGTTCTTGCTGACGAAGCTGTAGCTCTTGACCTTGGGGTGATGGGTCAAGGTGGAAGTGACCGCGGCGAGATCCGCTTCTTCCGATGACTGCTCCATGAACAAGGTGATTTGCGGCGTGGCGCTCAAGCGGCCCACCCAGTCCTGCACGCTGCTGACGGTCAAATAAAGCGAGAGCGGCAAGGCCAGCGCCAGCGACAGCATCAGCAAGGTCAAAAAGCTGCCGAAAGGTTGGCGCAAAATTTTGATCAGCGCTTGCTTGGCGCTTTGCCAGTTCAGATAGAGATAATGTTTCATGCGGCAAATTGTCCTTCCCGCAGGCGAATGATTCGGCGGCCGTAGTCTTCCATCAGGGTTTCATCGTGAGCGGAGATGAGCACCGTGACGCCCACCTGATGGAAGGATTTGAACAATTCCATGATGTCCAGCGCATAAGCGCGATCCAGATTGGCCGAGGGTTCGTCGGCCAGCAGGATGCTGGGGCGGTGCACCACGGCTCGGGCGATGCACAGGCGCTGTTGTTCGCCGCCTGACAGACGGATCGGCATGCTCTTTTCCTTGCCGAGCAAACCAACCTTGTCCAGCGCTGCGCGCACGCGCTTGGCGGCGTCGCGGCGGTCAAAGCCGATAATGTCCAAGGGCAGCATCACATTGTCGAACACACTGCGATCGAACAGGATCTTGTGATCCTGGAAGACAAGGCCGATGTGTTGGCGCACGTAGGGAATCTGGCTGGAGCGCAGCTTGGACAGATTCTGGCCGTTGACCACCACGCCGCCCGCAGTGGCGCGCTCTATGCCGGCGATGAGCTTGAGCAAGGTGGATTTGCCTGCGCCGGAGTGGCCGGCGAGAAAGACCATCTCACCGGTATCAATGTTGAAAGACAGGTTTTTCAGAGCTTCGTTGCCACCTGGGTAGCGCTTGGTGACCTGGTCGAACTGGATCATTATTCTGTTCCCGCGTTAGCTGGTGACGGCAAGAGTGAGAGCTTGCAATGGCTGATGCGTTCAGTCGAACAGCGCGTCGATGTAGTCCTTGGCCTTGAACGGCCGCAGGTCGTCTATGCTTTCGCCCACGCCGACAAAGCGCAGCGGAACGGGGCGTTGCTTGGCGATGGCCGCGATTACGCCGCCCTTGGCGGTGCCGTCCAGCTTGCTCAAGATTAGCCCGGTCAGGCCGAGGGCGTCGTCAAAAGTCTTGACCTGAGTGATGGCGTTCTGGCCGATATTGGCGTCCAGAACCAGGATGATTTCATGCGGCGCGTCCGGCAAAGCCTTTTGGATTACCCGCTTCACCTTCTTGATCTCTTCCATGAGGTGCAGTTGGGTGGGCAGGCGGCCCGCGGTATCTGCCAGCACGATGTCGATGCCGCGGGCGACCGCGGCTTGAATCGCGTCGTAGCAAACGGCTGCGGAGTCGCCCCCTTGCTGGGCGATCACGGTGACGTTGTTGCGCTCGCCCCAGGCCATCAGCTGTTCGCGCGCGGCGGCGCGGAAGGTGTCGCCGGCAGCCAGCAACACGCTCTTGCCCTGGCTTTGATAGTACTTGGCCAGCTTGCCTATCGATGTAGTCTTGCCGGCGCCGTTGACGCCGGCCATCATGATGACGAAGGGTTTCTTGCCGTTAACGTCCAGCGGTTTTTCCAGTGGCGAGATCAAATCGCTGAGCGACCCTTTCAATGCGTCTTTCAGTTCAGAAGCATCCTTCAGCCCTTTCAGCGAAACACGCTCGCGCACGTCGTCGAGCAGGTGCTGCGTGGCGTCCACCCCCATGTCGGCGGTGAGCAGAACGGTTTCCAGTTCCTCGTACAACTCTTCGTCGATCTTGCCGCCGCCAAACAGACCAGCCAGGGATTTCCCCAGCTTGTCGCGGGTTTTTGAGAGGCCGGCTTTCAGCCGTTCCGCCCAGCTCATTTTTTTCAGAGAAACCTGAGGGGGCTCGGGCGGCGTATCGGCGCGCGTCGAGGCTGGGACGGCTTCGGCGGGTGCTGCCGAGGAGTGCTGCGGCTCGGGCGCGCGTGTTTCCGGTTGTTGGATGGCAGGGGCGGCCACTTCGGGCGGGATGATGGTTTGAGCGTCGGCCGCAGGCTCCGTTTGGACTGTTGTCGGGGGCGTGGGCTCGGACTGGGGTTTTCTTTTGAAGAAGCTAAACATGCGTTAAGGCCGGCAGAATTCGGTAAATGGCTAAATTGTATCCTCAAATGGAGATGCGTACCCAATTGTTGCAGCGCAGAGGCGGGTGGGGCTATGGGATCGTTGAAATCTATATATAAGGAATAGATGGTTTTTTGTGGCGCGAGGTGCGACAGATAGCGGCCGGTTTGCGCGACAATGAGGCGCAATGACGCGGATCGGGTTACACTCAGCCCCTTGTTTTTTGAGCTTGGAATTATGAGTCAGTCGCGTAACACGGTCAGAATCATAGGTGGTGAGTATCGTCGCCGGCTATTGCCGTTTCCCGACGCTCAGGGTTTGCGGCCAACGCCGGACCGTGTGCGGGAAACCTTGTTCAATTGGTTGGGCCAGCAACTGTACGGCAAATCCTGTCTGGATCTCTTCGCCGGCAGCGGGGCGCTGGGCTTCGAGGCGGCTTCTCGCGAAGCGCGTCGCGTGGTGATGGTGGAGAAGTCCCGCACGGTGGCCGAGTCCCTAAAGGCCAACCGGCAATTGTTGTCGGCTGCTAGCATCGATGTGGCGCAGTTCGACGCCTTGGCGTATCTGAAGGCCTGTCGGGAGCGTTTTGACGTCGTTTTCGTCGATCCGCCGTTTGACTCCGATTTGCTGGCCCAGGTTTTGCCTATGCTGGCTCAAGTGATGAGCGAGGACGGTCTGGCATATATCGAGAGCCGCCGCTGGCCCGAGGAATTGCCGGGCTGGGAGGTGCTGAAGCGGGCTAAGGCCGGCCAGGTGCATTACGGTTTGTTGCGCCGGGCGGCGGAGCCAGGCTGAGCGGTTTGTTCGCCGCGCTCTCATAAATATATAACGGGGCGAACTTGCGAGCCCGACTGTCGGGTGACAGAATTCATGCTGTGGAATACTTGAGGAATTTACTATGTCTTTGATGATTACCGACGAATGCATCAACTGCGACGTCTGTGAGCCGGAGTGCCCCAATAACGCGATTTCCCAGGGTGAGGAAATCTATCAAATCGACCCCAATCTGTGCACCCAGTGCGTTGGCCACTACGACGAGCCGCAATGCCAGCAGGTCTGTCCGGTCGATTGCATCCCCCTGGATCCGTCTCACGAGGAGACGCAGGAGGCGTTGCATCAGAAGTATCTGCGGATTTCTGGGCAGGCGTGAACTGCTAAGCTTTTGAATTTATTGAAAGCGCCCCAGGCTTGCCGGGGCGCTTTGCTTTTGTCGGCAAAATAATTGGAAAAAAATGCAAAAACCGGTTGACGGCCATCGGGGCTATCTATAATATTCGGGTCTCTTTCAGGAGGGATTCCCGAGCGGTCAAAGGGATCAGACTGTAAATCTGACGGCTCAGCCTTCGAAGGTTCGAATCCTTCTCCCTCCACCAGAATTTAGCGTCTTGGCGTGTGCGACGAAAGTTGCTCGAGGTTGTTGTTGCAGGCGGGTGTAGCTCAATGGTAGAGCAGAAGCCTTCCAAGCTTACGACGAGGGTTCGATTCCCTTCACCCGCTCCAAGCGTGTAGCCTGTTTGAAGGGCCCATGTAGCTCAGGGGTAGAGCACTCCCTTGGTAAGGGAGAGGTCGGCAGTTCAATTCTGCCCATGGGCACCACCATTTACTTTGTGTTGTTTCGTATCCAGGAAATTTTGCCATGGCTAAGGAAAAGTTCGAGCGGACTAAACCGCACGTAAACGTCGGCACCATCGGTCACGTGGACCATGGTAAAACCACTCTGACCGCTGCTATCACCACTATTCTGTCGAAGAAGTTCGGTGGCGAAGCCAAAGACTACTCCCAGATCGACAGCGCGCCGGAAGAGAAGGCTCGCGGTATTACCATTAATACCGCTCACGTAGAATACGAAACCGAGTCCCGTCACTACGCTCACGTAGACTGCCCGGGTCACGCCGACTACGTTAAGAACATGATTACCGGTGCTGCCCAGATGGACGGCGCTATCCTGGTGTGCTCGGCCGCTGACGGTCCGATGCCGCAAACCCGCGAACACATCCTGCTGTCCCGTCAGGTTGGCGTTCCGTACATCATCGTGTTCCTGAACAAGGCCGACTTGGTGGACGACGCTGAGCTGCTGGAACTGGTTGAAATGGAAGTTCGCGATCTGCTGTCTTCCTACGACTTCCCGGGTGATGACACCCCGGTGGTGATCGGCTCCGCTCGTCTGGCGCTGGAAGGCGACCAGTCCGAATACGGCGAACCGGCCATCTTCAAGCTGGCGGCTGCTCTGGATTCCTACATTCCGACTCCGGAACGCGCCATCGACAAGCCGTTCCTGCTGCCGATCGAGGACGTGTTCTCGATCTCCGGTCGCGGCACCGTGGTAACCGGTCGCGTAGAGCGCGGCATTGTTAAAGTCGGCGAAGAGCTGGAAATCGTGGGCCTGAAGGCAACCGCGAAGACCACTTGCACCGGCGTGGAAATGTTCCGCAAGCTGCTGGACCAAGGTCAAGCCGGCGACAACGTTGGCGTGCTGCTGCGCGGCACCAAGCGTGAAGACGTTGAGCGTGGCCAGGTGTTGGCCAAGCCGGGTACCATCACCCCGCACACCAAGTTCGGCGCTTCCGTGTACGTGCTGAGCAAAGACGAAGGTGGCCGTCACACCCCGTTCTTCGCGAACTACCGTCCGCAGTTCTACTTCCGCACCACCGACGTAACGGGCGCAGTAACCCTGTCGGAAGGCGTTGAAATGGTAATGCCGGGCGATAACGTGGAAATCACCGTTGAGCTGATCGCTCCGATCGCCATGGAAGAAGGTCTGCGTTTCGCCATCCGCGAAGGCGGCCGTACCGTCGGCGCCGGCGTTGTTGCCAAGATCATTGCTTAATTAAAGTTTAAAGGCCAGTAGCTCAATTGGTAGAGTATCGGTCTCCAAAACCGAGGGTTGGGGGTTCGAGACCCTCCTGGCCTGCCAATTAAGACCAGCCGGCGCTTGTGCGCCGGTTGGTCTTTTGTCGCATACGCGCATTGAGAAGATATCGACATGGAAATGCAAGATAAAATCAAGCTGGCGCTGGCCGGTTTGCTGGTGGCGGCTGGTATCGTCGGCTTTTACATGATTCCGGCGGATCAGGGTATTTTGCGCGCGCTTTCGTTTGTGGCCGGTGTGGTTCTGGCGGTTGGAGTGATCTGGTTGTCGCAGCCGGGGAAGAGTTTTGTCTCTTACGCCAATGAGTCTCTGGTTGAGGCGCGCAAGGTGGTGTGGCCGACTCGCAAAGAGGCGATGCAGATGACCGGCATGGTGTTTGTTTTCGTGCTGGTGCTGGCCTTGTTCATGTGGTTGGTGGACTCCAGTCTGTCTTGGTTGTTTTATGATGTGATTCTTGGTCGAGGTAAATAATGGCAATGCGCTGGTATGTGGTTCACGCTTACTCGGGCTTTGAAAAGAGCGTGCAAAAGGCGCTGCGCGAGCGCATTGAGCGTTCTGACGTCGCCGATCAGTTTGGCCAGATTCTGGTGCCGGTAGAGGAAGTTGTTGACGTGAAGAACGGTCGACGCTCCATTACCGAGCGCAAGTTTTTCCCGGGTTATGTGTTGGTTGAGATGGAAATGACCGACGATACCTGGCACCTGGTTAAGAGCACTCCGAAGGTGACCGGCTTTGTTGGCGGTACCGCCAATCGCCCTGCGCCGATTTCCAAGAAGGAAGTCGAGGCCATCATGCAGCAGATGCAAGAGGGTGTGGAGAAGCCGAAGCCGAAAGTTCTGTTTGAGGTGGGTGAGAAGGTGCGCGTCATCGACGGCCCGTTCAATGACTTCAATGGTTCCGTGGATGAGGTGAACTACGAGCGCAACAAGCTGCGAGTGTCGGTGCAGATTTTTGGTCGCGACACCCCTGTTGAGCTCGAATTCAGTCAGGTTGAAAAGTTGTAAGCCTGCCTCTTGGCAAGTGTTTTTTAGGCGTGTATACTGTTGCGCTTTCGTCGGGAAGCGAGTTGACGCTCGCGTTATACCCAAACTAGGAGTTTAATCGTGGCAAAGAAAATTGTCGGCTATATCAAGCTGCAAGTGCCCGCTGGTAAAGCCAATCCGTCGCCGCCGATCGGCCCGGCTCTGGGTCAGCGTGGTTTGAACATCATGGAATTCTGCAAGGCGTTCAACGCCGCGACTCAAGGCGTTGAGCCGGGTCTGCCGATTCCTGTGGTGATTACCGCATTCGCGGACAAGTCTTTCACCTTCATCATGAAGACCCCGCCGGCCACCATCCTTCTGAAGAAGGCTGCTGGCATCAAGTCCGGCTCCGCTAAGGCGCATGTGGACAAGGTGGGTAAAGTGACTCGCGCTCAGCTGGAAGAAATCGCTAAGACCAAGCAGCCGGACCTGACCGCTGCCGATCTTGACGCCGCTGTTCGCACCATCGCCGGCTCCGCCCGTTCGATGGGTCTGGAAGTGGAGGGCGTGTAATGGCTAAGGTTTCCAAGCGCTTGCAAGCTCTGAAGGCTAGCGTTGATCGCAATAAGCTGTACGCAATTGACGAAGCGATTTCCCTGGTGAAAGCCGCCGCCACCGCCAAGTTCGACGAGTCTATCGACATCGCCGTAAACCTGGGCGTGGACCCGCGCAAATCCGACCAAGTGGTTCGTGGTTCCGTGGTTCTGCCGCGCGGCACCGGCAAGTCGGTACGTGTTGCCGTGTTTGCCCAAGGCGCGAACGCTGAAGCCGCTAAAGCCGCTGGCGCCGAAGTCGTTGGTTTCGACGACCTGGCCGAGCAGGTTAAAGCCGGCAACCTGGATTTCGACATCGTGATCGCCTCCCCGGACGCCATGCGCGTTGTGGGTCAGCTGGGTCAGATCCTGGGCCCGCGCGGCCTGATGCCGAACCCGAAGGTTGGCACCGTGACCCCGAGCGTAGCCGAGGCCGTGAAAAACGCCAAGGCCGGTCAGGTTCAATACCGTACCGACAAGGCCGGTATCGTTCACGCCACCATCGGTCGCGCTTCCTTCGAAGCCGAAGCTCTGCGTGAAAACTTCTCCGCTCTGGTTGATGCCTTGGTGAAAGCCAAGCCGGCAGCTTCCAAGGGCGTGTATCTGAAAAAGATCGCCGTATCCAGCACCATGGGTGTCGGCGCTCGTGTAGATACCAACTCGATCAGCGCTTAATCGCTGTTTGAGTTTGGCGGGACGGTTCGCCGTCTCGCCAAGGCTTTGGGCTGGCAAGCTTGCTTGTCAGGTTGTCAAAGACCGTAGGCGCCGTAAGGCTTAATCGCAGATTTGCTTGTATGGGAGTCCGCAACCTACGCAGATGGTGTACCCGAAACAGGCTTCTGAACAAAGTTCAAGCTCATGTAGCTCAGGGGTAGAGCACTCCCTTGGTAAGGGAGAGGTCGGCGGTTCAATTCCGCCCATGAGCACCAGTTCTTTATGATGTCTCCTGATGTAGGTCGCCGCTGCAAAGCGAAGCGAAAATCCTTTCGCTTCATTTCAGTCTAGGAGGTAGACCTTGAGTCTCAATATCGAAGATAAAAAGGCGGTCGTAGCTGAAGTATCTGCCACGCTGGCAGACGCTCAGACCCTCGTTATCGCTGAATATCGGGGCATCGAGGTAAGCAGCATGACCAAACTCCGCGCTCAGGCGCGCGAGAATGGCGTATACCTGCGCGTTCTGAAGAACACGCTGGTGCGCCGTGCTGTGGAAGGCACTCCGTTTGCCGGTCTGGCTGACCAAATGGTCGGCCCGCTGGTTTACGCTGTTTCCGCCGACCCGGTAGCTGCTGCCAAGGTGCTGCATCAATATGCCAAGGCTGACGACAAAATCATCGTCAAGGCAGGTTCCTACGATGGCCAGGTGCTGAACGCCGCTCAGGTTGCTGAGCTTGCGTCCATCCCGAGCCGCGAAGAACTGCTGTCCAAGCTTCTCTACGTTATGCAGGCTCCGGTCGCTGGCTTCGCCCGCGCGCTGGCCGCCCTGTCCGACAAGAAGCAAGCCGAAGCCGCTTAACTTATTTGATTCTTATAGAATTCAGGAGATTTTCACATGGCAATCACCAAAGAAGACATCCTCGAGGCCGTTGCTGGTCTGACCGTGATGGAACTGAACGACCTGGTTAAGGCGTTCGAAGAGAAGTTCGGCGTTTCCGCCGCTGCTGTTGCTGTTGCTGGCCCGGCTGGCGCCGGCGCTGCTGCCGCTGATGAAAAAACCGAGTTTGACGTTATCCTGACTGGCGCTGGCGACAACAAGGTTGGCGTGATCAAGGTTGTGCGCGCAATCACCGGTCTGGGCCTGAAAGAAGCCAAAGACCTGGTTGACGGCGCTCCGAAAGCCCTGAAAGAAGGCGTGGCGAAGGCTGAAGCCGACGACATCCTGAAACAGCTGACCGAAGCCGGTGCTAAGGCTGAAATCAAATAATCTTCTTTGAAAAAAGAGGGTGAGGCTGGCGGAGTAATCCGCCAGCCTTATTGCGCTTGTAGTTGGCCGAAACGAAGAAGGTAAAAGCCAGCAATTATTGAGCGTGGCTGCTGACTTTTGGTTTCTTGCTTGCGCCACCCCACCTCGATGGAGACTCTATGAGTTATTCGTTTACTGAGAAGAAGCGTATTCGTAAAAGTTTTGCGAAGCGTGCCAGTGTTCTCGATGTCCCATTCCTGTTGGCGACCCAGATTGATTCCTACACCGAATTTCTCCAGTTGGGTGTGCCGCTTGACCAGCGTAGGGATGTGGGCCTTCAGGCTGCGTTCAAATCGATCTATCCGATCATCAGCCACAATGGCTACGCGCGTCTGGATTTCGCTCATTACATCTTGGGCGAGCCGCCGTTCGACGTGCAGGAGTGCCAGCTGCGCGGCATCACTTACGCCGCTCCGCTGCGCGCGCGCATCCGCCTGACCATTTTCGATAAAGAGTCTTCCAAGCCTGTAGTGAAGGAAGTGCGCGAGAACGAAGTGTACATGGGCGAGATTCCGCTGATGACGACCAATGGTTCGTTCATCATCAACGGTACCGAGCGCGTCATCGTTTCTCAGTTGCACCGTTCCCCGGGCGTTTTCTTCGAGCACGACCGCGGCAAGACTCATTCCTCCGGCAAGCTGCTGTTCTCCGCCCGCGTGATTCCTTACCGCGGTTCCTGGCTGGACTTCGAGTTTGATCCGAAAGACCTGCTGTACTTCCGTATTGACCGTCGCCGCAAGATGCCGGTGACCATTCTGCTGAAGGCGCTGGGTTACACCAACGAAGAAATCCTGTCCGAGTTCTACAGCTTCGATACCTTCTATCTGACCAAAGGCGGCGTGTTCATGCGCGTGGTGCCGGATCGTCTGAAGGGTGAAGTGGCCAAGTTCGACATCGTTGCCGCCGATGGCAAGCTGATCGTGGCCAAGGACAAGCGCATCACCGCCAAGCACATCCGCGACATCCAGACTGCTGAGCTGGATCGCATAGAAGTGCCGGCCGACGCGTTGCTGGGCAAGGTGCTGGCGCACAATGTCGCCAATACCGATACCGGTGAACTGATTGCGCGCGCCAACGACGAGATCACCGAGGAAGTGCTGGCCAAGCTGGCGCTGGCGGACATCCAGCAGGTGGAAGTGCTGTTCACCAATGACCTGGACCAGGGCTCCTATATCTCGCAGACCCTGCGCGCCGACGATATTCAGGACCAGCTGCAAGCTCGCGTGGCGATCTACCGCATGATGCGCCCGGGCGAACCGCCGACTGAAGACGCGGTGGAGGCGTTGTTCCAGCGCCTGTTCTTCAGCGAAGAAACCTACGATCTGTCGCGCGTGGGCCGCATGAAGTTCAGCTCGCGCACTTATCAATACAAGTTCGACGACAAGACTCCGGAGTGGTTCAAGGTCCTGATCGGCGAGAAGTTCGCCGGCCGTCGCGATGTGATGGAAGGCACGCTGTCGACTGAAGACATCGTTTCCGTGATCGCCATCCTGACCGAGCTGCGCAATGGCCGCGGCGAAGTGGACGACATCGATCACTTGGGCAACCGTCGCGTGCGTTCGGTGGGCGAATTGGCCGAGAACCAATTCCGTGCCGGTCTGGTGCGCGTCGAACGCGCGGTCAAGGAGCGTCTGAACCAGGCGGAATCCGACAACCTGATGCCACATGACCTGATCAATGCCAAGCCGGTATCCGCCGCGATCAAGGAATTCTTTGGTTCCTCGCAGCTGTCCCAGTTCATGGATCAGACCAACCCGCTGTCCGAGATCACCCACAAGCGCCGCGTATCGGCCCTGGGCCCGGGCGGTTTGACCCGCGAACGCGCCGGCTTCGAAGTGCGAGACGTGCATCCGACCCACTATGGCCGTGTATGCCCGATCGAAACGCCGGAAGGTCCGAACATTGGTCTGATCAACTCGCTGTCGGTGTTTGCGCGCACCAACGAGTTCGGCTTCCTGGAAACGCCGTACCGCAAAGTGGTGGACAGCAAGGTCACCAACGAGATCGATTACCTGTCTGCGATCGAAGAAGGCCGCTACGTGATTGCTCAGGCCAACGCCGAGCTGAGCGAAGAGGGCAAGCTGATCGACGAGCTGGTGACCTGCCGCGAAAAGGGTGAAACCATTCTGGCGACCCCGGACCGCGTACAGTACATGGACGTGGCCACTGGCCAAGTGGTATCCGTTGCCGCCTCGCTGATTCCGTTCCTGGAGCACGATGACGCCAACCGCGCATTGATGGGCGCCAACATGCAACGCCAGGCCGTGCCTTGCCTGCGTCCGGAAAAAGCTCTGGTGGGCACCGGTATCGAGCGCTCGGTGGCGGTAGACTCCGGCACCACCGTCGTGGCGCGCCGTGGCGGCGTGGTCGACTATGTCGATGCCGGCCGTGTGGTGATTCGCGTCAATGACGAGGAAGCGACCGCGGGCGAAGTGGGTGTGGATATCTACAATCTGACCAAGTTCACCCGTTCCAACCAGAACACCAACATCAACCAGCGTCCGATCGTGAAAGTGGGCGACCGCATCGCGCGCGGCGACGTGGTGGCCGACGGCGCCTCCACCGACCTGGGCGAGCTGGCGCTGGGTCAGAACATGACCATCGCCTTCATGCCGTGGAACGGTTACAACTACGAGGACTCGATCCTGATCTCGGAGAAGCTGGTCGCCGAAGACCGCTACACCTCGATCCATATCGAAGAACTGTCTGTGGTTGCCCGCGACACCAAGCTGGGACCTGAGGAAATCACCCGCGACATCCCGAACCTGTCCGAGCGCATGGCCGGCCGTCTGGATGAATCCGGCATTGTGTACATCGGCGCCGAAGTTGAGGCGGGCGACGTGCTGGTGGGCAAGGTGACGCCTAAGGGCGAAACCCAGCTGACGCCGGAAGAGAAGCTGCTGCGCGCGATTTTCGGCGAGAAGGCTTCCGACGTGAAGGACACCTCGCTGCGCGTGCCGACCGGCACCGTGGGCACGGTGATCGACGTTCAGGTGTTCACCCGCGAAGGCATCGAGCGCGACAAGCGCGCTCAGTCCATCATTGATTCGGAACTGAAGCGCTATCGTCTGGACCTGAACGACCAGCTGCGTATTTTCGACAACGACGCCTTCAGCCGTATTGAGCGTTTGATCGTGGGCAAGGTCGCCAACGGCGGTCCGAAGCGCCTGATGAAGGGCACTGTGATCGATCAGGAGTACCTGGCCGACCTGCCGTCCAAGCATGATTGGTTCGACATCCGCATGTCGGATGAAGACATCGCCAAGCAGCTGGAACTGATCAAGGAAAGCCTGGCGCAGAAGCGCGAAGAATTCGATCTCAAGTTCGAAGACAAAAAGCGCAAGCTGACCCAGGGCGATGAACTGCCGCCGGGCGTGCAAAAGATGGTCAAGGTATATCTGGCCGTTAAGCGCCGCCTGCAGGCGGGCGACAAGATGGCCGGCCGCCACGGTAACAAGGGTGTGGTGTCGCGTATTCTGCCGATCGAAGACATGCCGTACATGGGCGACGGTCGTCCGGTCGACATCGTGCTGAACCCGCTGGGCGTACCGTCGCGTATGAACATCGGTCAGATCCTGGAAGTGCATCTGGGCTGGGCCGCCAAGGGTATTGGCGAGCGCATTGACCGCATGGTCAAGGAGCAGCAGTCCGCCGCCGAGATCCGTGGCTACCTGGAGCGCATCTACAACGAAGCCGGCAAGGCCGAAGACATCGCTTCGCTGAGCGAGGACGAGGTCCTGTCCCTGGCGGACAACCTGCGCAAGGGCATGCCGTTCGCCACGCCGGTATTCGACGGCGCCAAGGAGACCGAGATCAAGCACATGCTGGATCTGGCCTATCCGGAAGACGACCCGCTGACCCAGAAAATGGGCTTTAATGAGTCCAAGACTCAGATGACCTTGTACGATGGCCGCTCCGGCGAAGCTTTCGACCGCAAGGTCACCGTGGGCGTGATGCACTACCTGAAGCTGCATCACCTGGTCGACGACAAGATGCACGCGCGTTCCACCGGCCCGTACTCGCTGGTGACCCAGCAGCCGCTGGGCGGTAAGGCCCAGTTCGGCGGCCAGCGTTTCGGTGAGATGGAGGTGTGGGCGCTGGAAGCTTACGGCGCCGCCTACACTCTGCAGGAAATGCTGACCGTGAAGTCGGACGATGTGACCGGTCGTACCAAGGTGTACGAGAACATCGTGAAGGGCGAGCACAAGATCGATGCCGGCATGCCGGAATCCTTCAACGTGCTGGTGAAGGAAATCCGTTCGCTCGGCCTCGACATGGACCTGGAACGTTATTGATTGGGTTGAATGGGCGCGGCAAACCGCCGCGCCTGTCCCCTGACTGGAGACGCAATGAAAGCTCTGCTCGACCTCTTTAAGCAAGTTACGCAAGAAGAAGAGTTTGATGCGATTAAGATCGGCATCGCCTCGCCTGACAAGATCCGTTCCTGGTCTTATGGTGAAGTAAAAAAGCCTGAAACCATCAACTATCGTACCTTCAAACCGGAACGCGACGGCCTGTTCTGCGCGCGCATCTTCGGCCCGGTGAAGGACTATGAATGCTTGTGCGGCAAGTACAAGCGCCTGAAGCATCGCGGCGTGATCTGCGAGAAGTGCGGCGTGGAAGTCACCTTGTCCAAGGTGCGTCGCGAGCGCATGGGCCACATCGAGCTGGCCAGCCCGACCGCGCACATCTGGTTCCTGAAGTCGCTGCCGTCGCGTCTGGGCATGGTGCTGGACATGACGCTGCGCGACATCGAGCGCGTGCTGTACTTTGAAGCGTTCGTGGTGACCGATCCGGGCATGACCCCGCTGCAATATCGTCAGCTGCTGACCGAAGAGGACTTCCTGGACAAGGAAGACCAGTACGGTGAAGAGTTCGTCGCCATGATGGGTGCCGAAGCCGTCAAGGAATTGCTGAAGAAGCTGAACCTGGACAGCGAGATCGAGACCCTGCGCGCCGAACTCAAGGCCACCAGCTCCGACACCAAGATCAAGAAGATCTCCAAGCGCCTGAAAGTGCTGGAGGCCTTCCAGCGTTCCGGCATGAAGCCGGAGTGGATGATCCTGGAAGTGCTGCCGGTGCTGCCGCCGGAGCTGCGTCCGCTGGTGCCGTTGGACGGCGGTCGCTTCGCGACTTCCGATCTGAACGATCTGTACCGCCGCGTGATCAACCGGAACAACCGTCTGAAGCGCCTGCTGGAACTGCGCGCGCCGGACATCATCGTGCGCAACGAGAAGCGCATGCTGCAGGAATCGGTTGACTCGCTGCTGGACAACGGCCGTCGCGGCAAGGCGATGACCGGCGCCAACAAGCGTCCGCTGAAATCGCTGGCCGACATGATCAAGGGCAAGGGCGGTCGTTTCCGTCAGAACTTGCTGGGTAAGCGCGTGGACTACTCCGGTCGTTCCGTGATTACCGTGGGCCCGACCCTGCGTCTGCATCAGTGCGGCCTGCCTAAGAAGATGGCGCTGGAACTGTTCAAGCCCTTCATCTTCCACAAGTTGGAAGTGATGGGCCTGGCATCCACCATCAAGGCGGCCAAGAAGCTGGTAGAGCAGGAAGTGCCGGAAGTCTGGGACATCCTGGAAGACGTGATCCGCGAACATCCGGTTCTGCTGAACCGTGCGCCTACGCTGCACCGTTTGGGCATTCAGGCGTTCGAGCCGGTGCTGATCGAAGGCAAGGCGATCCAGCTGCATCCGCTGGTCTGCGCGGCGTTCAACGCCGACTTCGACGGTGACCAGATGGCTGTTCACGTGCCGCTGTCGCTGGAAGCGCAGATGGAAGCCCGCACTCTGATGCTGGCCACCAACAACGTGCTGTCCCCGGCCAACGGCGATCCGATCATCGTGCCGTCGCAGGATATCGTGTTGGGTCTGTACTACATGACCCGCGACAAGGTGAACGGCAAGGGCGAAGGCATGGTGTTTGCGGACACCAAGGAAGTGCATCGCGCCTACGAAACCCGTCAGGTTGAGCTGGCGACGCGCATCACCGTGCGTCTGCGCGAGTGGGAAAAAGACGAGCAGGGCGAGTTCCAGCCGGTGATCAAGCGTTACGACACCACCGTGGGCCGCGCTATTCTGTCCGACATCCTGCCGAAAGGCTTGCCGTTCGAGCACATCAACAAGGCGCTGAAGAAGAAAGAAATCTCGAAACTGATCAACGTTTCGTTCCGTCGTTGCGGTATCCGCGACACGGTGATCTTCGCCGACCAGTTGATGTACACCGGTTTTGCCTACTCCACCCGCGGCGGCATCTCCATTTGCGTGGACGATATGCAGATCCCGGCCAAGAAGGTCGATCTGCTCGCCGACGCGCAGAAGGAAGTCAAAGAGATTGAAGAGCAGTATCGTCAAGGTCTGGTGACCCAGGGCGAACGCTACAACAAGGTAGTGGACATCTGGGGCCGTACCGGCGACAAGATCGCCAAGGCGATGATGGACGAGCTGTCCAAGCAGAAGGTCCTGGACCGCGAAGGCAAGGAAGTCGATCAAGAGTCCTTCAACTCCATTTACATGATGGCCGACTCGGGCGCGCGGGGTTCCGCAGCCCAGATCAAGCAGCTGGCCGGTATGCGGGGTTTGATGGCCAAGCCGGACGGCTCGATTATCGAAACGCCGATTACCGCGAACTTCCGCGAAGGCCTGACCGTACTGCAGTACTTTATTTCCACTCACGGTGCGCGTAAGGGTCTGGCGGATACCGCCTTGAAGACCGCGAACTCCGGTTACCTGACTCGTCGTCTGGTCGACGTGACCCAGGATCTGGTGGTGATCGAGGACGATTGCGGCACCAGCAACGGCTTCACCATGAAGGCCGTGCTGCAGGGCGGCGACGTGATCGAACCGTTGCGCGACCGCATCCTGGGCCGCGTGGCCGCGATCGATCTGGTGGATCCGTCTACCGGTGAAACCGTGATCGAAGCCGGTTCTTTGCTGGACGAGCATCTGGTGGACGTAGTAGACAGCCTGGGCATCGACGAAGTGAAGGTGCGTACCGCCATCACTTGCGACACCCGCTACGGTCTGTGCGCCAAGTGCTATGGTCGCGACCTGGCGCGCGGCAAGCGCGTCAACGCCGGCGAAGCCATCGGTGTGATCGCCGCCCAGTCCATTGGCGAACCGGGCACCCAGCTGACCATGCGTACCTTCCACATTGGTGGCGCGGCTTCTCGTAACGCCGCCGCTAGCCAGGTAGAGGGCAAGTCCAACGGCACCGTGCGCTTCTCCAGCCAGATGCGCTACGTGGCGAACACTAAGGGCGAACTCATCGTCATCACCCGCTCCGGCGAAGTGGTGATTCACGATGATATGGGCCGCGAGCGCGAGCGTCACAAAGTGCCGTACGGCGCGACGCTGATGGTGACTGACGGTCTGCAGATCAAGGCTGGCGCCGTGCTGGCCACTTGGGATCCGCATACCCGTCCGATCATCACCGAGTACGCTGGCCGCGTGAAGTTCGAGAACGTGGAAGAGGGCAACACCGTTGCCAAGCAGACCGACGAAGTAACGGGTCTGTCGACGCTGGTCGTGATCGATCCGAAGCGCCGCGCGGGTTCGCAGTCCAAGATGCTGCGTCCGTTGGTGAAGCTGCTGGACGACAACGGCAACGAAGTGAAGCTGGCCGGTTCCGAAGCCTCGGTATCGATCACCTTCCAGGTGGGCGCCATTATTACGGTGCGCGACGGTCAGGAAGTGGGCAAGGGCGAAGTGCTGGCCCGCATCCCGCAGGAATCGTCCAAGACCCGCGATATTACCGGTGGTCTGCCGCGCGTGGCCGAGCTGTTTGAAGCGCGTTCGCCGAAAGACGCCGGCATGCTGGCGGAAGTGACTGGTACGATCTCCTTCGGCAAGGACACCAAGGGCAAGCAGCGTCTGATCATCACCGATCTGGAAGGCAACGGTTACGAAAACCTGATCCCGAAAGACAAGCACGTGTTGGTGCACGATGGTCAAGTGGTGAATCGCGGCGAATCCATCGTTGACGGTCCGGTGGACCCGCACGACATCCTGCGTCTGCAGGGCATCGAGGCGCTGGCCCGCTACATCGTCCAAGAGGTGCAGGAGGTTTATCGTCTGCAGGGCGTGAAGATCAACGACAAGCACATCGAGGTGATCATTCGCCAGATGCTGCGTCGCGTGATTATCTCCGACAGCGGCGATACCGACTTCATCCAGGGCGAACAGGTGGAGCGCGCCGACGCGCTGGAAATGAACGACAAGATGCTGGCGGAAGGCAAAGAGCCTGCGCAGTACGAAAACGTGCTGCTGGGTATCACGAAGGCGTCCTTGTCCACCGACTCGTTCATCTCCGCGGCTTCCTTCCAGGAAACCACTCGCGTGCTGACCGAAGCGGCCATCATGGGCAAGAAGGACGACCTGCGCGGCCTGAAGGAAAACGTGATTGTCGGTCGTCTGATCCCGGCGGGTACCGGTCTGGCTTACCACCGCACCCGTCGTGGTTCGACACAGCACACCTTGGAAGCGGCCGAAGCCCAGTTCTTCGATATCGCTCCGGCGGATGCGCTCGACAGCAACGAATAACGCTTAGTCGTCTTGGCCGAAAAGAGGCGGAATTGCCCGCCTGCGGACGGCCCTGACGCAAAGTGTTGAAAAAACGCTGCCCTATCAACGGTTAAGGTGATAGGGCGGCGTTGTTTTCATTGACGGTGGGACGTTGACTAAAATATAATCCTCCGTCCTTTCTGGCGGCGTGTTGCCGTTGGAGAGCTTCAACTAGGAACTGATAGTAATGCCAACCATTAACCAACTCGTTCGCAAAGGCCGCGTCGCCATCAAGGCGAAGAGCAAGGTGCCTGCGCTGGAAGCCTGCCCGCAGAAGCGTGGCGTGTGCACCCGTGTCTACACCACCACTCCGAAGAAGCCGAACTCGGCTCTGCGTAAAGTGTGCAAGGTTCGTCTGACCAACGGTTTCGAAGTGATTTCCTACATCGGTGGTGAAGGCCACAACCTGCAGGAACACTCCGTAGTGCTGCTCCGCGGCGGTCGTGTAAAAGACTTGCCGGGTGTTCGCTACCACACCGTTCGCGGCTCCCTCGACACCGCAGGTGTTAAAGACCGTAAACAGGCTCGTTCCAAATACGGCGCCAAGCGTCCTAAGTAATTGGGGTGCTCTCAAGGCGGCCTGATCAACACTCAGGGTCGTCTAGTAAGTGACTGCTCCATTGGGTAGTCATGAGCCAAAGCTCAACTGAATAATCTAAGGAAGTAACATGCCACGTCGCAGAGAAGTCCCCAAGCGCGAAATCCTGCCGGATCCGAAGTTCGGTTCCCAGGACCTGTCCAAGTTCATGAACGTAGTCATGATCGATGGCAAGAAATCCGTTGCAGAGCGCATCATTTACGGTGCTTTGGAGCAGATCGAAAAGAAATCCGGCAAGAATGCCCTGGAAGTATTCAACACCGCTCTGGCCAACGCCAAGCCGGTTGTTGAAGTAAAAAGCCGCCGTGTAGGCGGTGCCAACTATCAAGTTCCTGTTGAAGTACGTCCGTCGCGTCGTATGGCTCTGGCCATGCGTTGGCTGCGCGACGCTGCGCGCAAGCGCGGCGAAAAGTCCATGGACCTGCGCCTGGCTGGTGAATTGCTCGACGCGGCCGAAGGCCGTGGCGGCGCGATGAAGAAGCGTGACGAAGTGCACCGCATGGCAGAAGCCAACAAAGCCTTCTCGCACTTCCGCTTCTAAGCAGACCCACTATTTAAGGTGTAGATCGTGGCAAGGAAAACCCCCATTGAGCGTTACCGTAACATCGGTATCTCCGCTCACATTGACGCCGGTAAGACGACCACTACCGAGCGTATTCTGTTTTACACCGGTGTGAACCACAAGCTGGGCGAGGTTCATGACGGCGCTGCCACCACCGACTGGATGGAGCAAGAGCAGGAGCGTGGCATTACCATCACCTCCGCTGCTGTGACCACCTTCTGGAAGGGTATGGGGATGCAGTTCCCCGAGCACCGTTTCAACATCATCGACACCCCGGGACACGTGGACTTTACCATTGAGGTAGAGCGTTCCATGCGTGTGCTGGACGGCGCGGTGATGGTGTACTGCGCGGTGGGCGGCGTTCAGCCCCAGTCTGAAACCGTATGGCGTCAGGCTAACAAGTACAAAGTTCCGCGTATCGCTTTCGTGAACAAGATGGACCGTCAAGGCGCCAACTTCTTCCGTGCGGTTGAACAGGTGAAAACTCGCCTGCGCGGCAACCCGGTGCCCATCGTAGTGCCTATCGGCGCTGAAGACGGCTTCACCGGCGTGGTTGATCTGCTGAAAATGAAGGCCATTATCTGGGATGAAGCTTCCCAGGGCATGAAATTCGAATACGGCGAGATCCCGGCCGACCTGGTTTCCGTGGCCGAAGAATGGCGCGAGAAGATGGTTGAAGCCGCGGCTGAAGCCAGCGAAGAAATGATGGACAAGTACTTGGGCGGCGAGACGCTGACCGAGGAAGAAATCATCGCCGGTCTGCGCGAGCGTACCCTGAAGTGCGAAATCCAGCCGATGCTGTGCGGCTCCGCGTTCAAGAACAAGGGTGTACAGCGCATGCTGGACGCCGTGGTTGAGTTGCTGCCGGCGCCGATCGACATCCCGGCCATCGCTGGTGAGACCGACGGCAAGCCGGCGGAACGTCACGCTTCCGACGACGAGCCGTTCTCGGCTCTGGCGTTCAAACTGATGAACGACCCGTACGTCGGTCAGCTGACCTTCTTCCGCGTCTACTCTGGTGTGGTTAAGTCCGGTGATACCGTGCTGAACTCCATCAAAGGCAAGAAAGAGCGTATCGGCCGTATCGTGCAGATGATGGCGAACGACCGTATCGAGCTGGAAGAAGTGCGTGCCGGCGACATCGCCGCCGCCATCGGCCTGAAAGAAGTGACCACGGGTGAAACCCTGTGCGACCTGAACGCCAACATCATCCTGGAGCGCATGGAGTTCCCGGAGCCGGTGATTCACGTTGCCGTTGAGCCGAAAACCAAGGCCGACCAGGAGAAGATGGGCGTTGCCCTGAACCGCCTGGCCAAGGAAGACCCGTCGTTCCGCGTGCGTACCGACGAAGAATCCGGCCAGACCATTATTTCCGGTATGGGCGAACTGCACCTGGAAATTCTGGTTGACCGCATGAAGCGCGAATTTGGCGTTGAAGCCAACGTTGGCGCTCCGCAAGTGGCGTACCGTGAAACCATTACCAAAACCGTTACCGATGTTGACGGCAAGCACGTCAAGCAGTCCGGTGGTAAGGGTCAGTACGGTCACGCGGTTATTACCCTGGAGCCGTCCGGCGAGGGTAATGGCTACAAGTTTGTCGACGAGATCAAGGGTGGCGTGATTCCGCGTGAATTCATCCCGTCCGTGGACAAGGGTATTCAGAACACCCTGTCCAGCGGTATTCTCGCCGGCTTCCCGGTGGTTGACGTTACCGTGCGTCTGACCTTCGGTTCCTACCACGACGTCGACTCCTCGCAGATCGCGTTCGAACTGGCTGGCTCCCTGGCATTCAAAGAAGCCATGCGCCGCGCCGGTCCGTGTATCCTCGAGCCGATGATGGCGGTGGAAGTGGAAACTCCGGAAGAGTACATGGGCGATGTGATGGGCGACTTGAACCGTCGTCGCGGCATCGTTCAGGGTATGGATGACGATGGTTTGGGTGGCAAGAAGATCAAGGCCGAAGTACCGCTGGCCGAGATGTTCGGTTACTCGACCGACCTGCGTTCCGCTACCCAGGGTCGTGCGACCTACTCGATGGAGTTCAAGCACTACTCCGAAGCTCCGAAGCATGTTGCCGACGCCGTAATGGCCGCTCGCAAGTAATGCGCGCTGAGGCTGGCCGAGCCGTAAGGGCTTGGCCAGTCCCGATCTAATGTTCTTTAATTAAGGATTTTTGCAAAATGGCAAAAGAAAAGTTTGAGCGGACCAAACCGCACGTAAACGTAGGCACCATCGGTCACGTGGACCATGGTAAAACCACTCTGACCGCTGCTATCACCACTATTCTGTCGAAGAAGTTCGGTGGCGAAGCCAAAGACTACTCCCAGATCGACAGCGCGCCGGAAGAGAAGGCTCGCGGTATTACCATTAATACCGCTCACGTAGAATACGAAACCGAGTCCCGTCACTACGCTCACGTAGACTGCCCGGGTCACGCCGACTACGTTAAGAACATGATTACCGGTGCTGCCCAGATGGACGGCGCTATCCTGGTGTGCTCGGCCGCTGACGGTCCGATGCCGCAAACCCGCGAACACATCCTGCTGTCCCGTCAGGTTGGCGTTCCGTACATCATCGTGTTCCTGAACAAGGCCGACTTGGTGGACGACGCTGAGCTGCTGGAACTGGTTGAAATGGAAGTTCGCGATCTGCTGTCTTCCTACGACTTCCCGGGTGATGACACCCCGGTGGTGATCGGCTCCGCTCGTCTGGCGCTGGAAGGCGACCAGTCCGAATACGGCGAACCGGCCATCTTCAAGCTGGCGGCTGCTCTGGATTCCTACATTCCGACTCCGGAACGCGCCATCGACAAGCCGTTCCTGCTGCCGATCGAGGACGTGTTCTCGATCTCCGGTCGCGGCACCGTGGTAACCGGTCGCGTAGAGCGCGGCATTGTTAAAGTCGGCGAAGAGCTGGAAATCGTGGGCCTGAAGGCAACCGCGAAGACCACTTGCACCGGCGTGGAAATGTTCCGCAAGCTGCTGGACCAAGGTCAAGCCGGCGACAACGTTGGCGTGCTGCTGCGCGGCACCAAGCGTGAAGACGTTGAGCGTGGCCAGGTGTTGGCCAAGCCGGGTACCATCACCCCGCACACCAAGTTCGGCGCTTCCGTGTACGTGCTGAGCAAAGACGAAGGTGGCCGTCACACCCCGTTCTTCGCGAACTACCGTCCGCAGTTCTACTTCCGCACCACCGACGTAACGGGCGCAGTAACCCTGTCGGAAGGCGTTGAAATGGTAATGCCGGGCGATAACGTGGAAATCACCGTTGAGCTGATCGCTCCGATCGCCATGGAAGAAGGTCTGCGTTTCGCCATCCGCGAAGGCGGCCGTACCGTCGGCGCCGGCGTTGTTGCCAAGATCATCGCTTAAGGATCGGAGAATCTAATGTCTAGCCAGAAAATCCGCATCCGCCTGAAGGCTTTCGATTACAACCTGATCGATCGCTCCGCTCAGGAAATCGTTGAAACCGCCAAGCGCACCGGCGCCGTTGTTAAAGGCCCGGTTCCGCTGCCGACCAAAATCGAGCGTTTCAACGTTCTGCGCTCCCCGCACGTGAACAAGACTTCCCGCGATCAGCTGGAAATCCGCACTCACCTGCGTCTGATGGACATCGTGGACCCGACCGACAAAACCGTCGACGCTCTGATGAAGCTCGATCTGCCGGCCGGTGTGGATGTGGAAATCAAGCTGCAGTAATCGCTTAAGTTCAAGGGTTTGCGAGCTAAGTTCTTGCGATTCTTGAATTTTCTGTGATACATTAGCGGACTCGCCATTTTGGCGAGTCCGTTTTTGTTTTTTCTGTCGTGTTTTTTATGCCGGTCAATCGTAATCGGCGCCTGAAAAAGGAAATAAACATGAGTTTAGGTCTTGTCGGTCGCAAAGTCGGCATGACCCGCATTTTTGCCGAAGATGGCGCAACCATCCCGGTAACTGTGCTGGACATGTCCGCTAACCGCGTCACGCAAATCAAAACTGCTGAAACCGACGGCTACAATGCCGTGCAGGTTACCTATGGCTCCAAAAAGGCCAGCCGTGTTGTTAAGGCTGCCGCGGGCCACTTCGCCAAGGCTGGCGTTGAAGCAGGTCTGGGTCTGGTCGAGTTTCCGCTGACCGCCTCCGATCTGTCCAGCTTCAAGCCGGGCGATGCCATCGCTGTTGAGATCTTCACCGTTGGTCAACTGGTTGATGTAACCGGCACCTCCAAAGGTAAAGGCTTCTCCGGCGTGATCAAGCGTCACAACTTCTCTTCCAACCGTGCTTCCCATGGTAACTCGCGTTCGCATAACACGCCGGGTTCCATCGGTCAGGCGCAAGATCCGGGCCGCGTTTTCCCGGGTAAGCGCATGGCGGGCCAATACGGTAACGTCAAGAGCACCGTGCAGTGCCTGGAAATCGTTCGTGTCGATGCCGAGCGTCAACTGATTCTGGTTAAAGGCGCTGTTCCTGGCGCCAAGAACGGTGACGTAGTCGTTCGTCCTAGCGTGAAGGCGGGTGCGTGATGGAATTGAATGTAATCAATACCCAAGGCAAGGCTGTTGGCAGCCTGCAAGTGTCCGACTCTTTGTTCGGCCGCGAATACAACGAAGCCCTGGTGCATCAGGTTGTTACCGCATTCCTGGCGAATGCTCGTAGCGGTAACCGCGCCCAGCTGACCCGTGCTGAAGTGAAGCACTCGACCAAAAAGCCTTTCCGTCAGAAAGGTACTGGTAACGCTCGTGCCGGTATGACTTCCACCCCGAACCGTCGTGGTGGTGGCCGTGCCTTCCCGAACAAGCCGGACGAGAACTTCACTCAGAAAGTTAACCGCAAGATGTTCCGTGCAGGCATGGCCGCGATTCTGTCGCAGCTGGTCCGCGACGAGCGTCTGATCGTGGTTGACGAGCTGAACGTTGAAAGCCCGAAGACCAAAGAATTCGTTGGCACCGTTCAGCCGATGGGCCTGGAACAGGCTTTGTTCATCACTGGCGAACTGAGCGAAAACCTCTATCTCTCTTCGCGTAACCTGCCGAACGTGCTGGTTATCGAAGCGGTTCAAGCTGATCCGTACAGCCTGTTGCGCTTCAAGAAGACCGTGATCACTCGCGACGCTGTGAAGCAACTTGAGGAGCAGTGGGCATGAACCAAGAACGTCTGTTGCAAGTAATTCTTGCTCCCATCGTTTCCGAAAAGAGCACCATGATTGCTGAGAAGAACCAGCAAATGGCGTTCCGCGTTGCCAAAGACGCGACCAAGCCCGAAATCAAGGCCGCGGTTGAAATGCTGTTCAACGTAAAAGTTGAAGGCGTTTCCACTGTGAATGTCAAAGGCAAGGTTAAGCGCTTTGGCCGTTCCATCGGTCGTCGCAGTGACTGGAAAAAGGCCTACGTTAGCCTGGTGGAAGGTCAAGAAATTGATCTGACCGCTACCCCGGCCGCAGCGGAGTAAGGAGATAGAGCATGCCTATCGTTAAGGTAAAACCGACTTCCGCGGGCCGCCGTGCCGTTGTCAAGGTAGTAAACCCTGACCTGCACAAAGGTGCTCCGCACGCCGCCCTGTTGGAAAAGAAATCTTCCACCGGTGGCCGTAACCACAATGGTCACATCACCACGCGTCATCGTGGCGGTGGCCACAAGAAGCACTACCGCATCATCGACTTCCGTCGCAACAAGGATGGCATCCCGGCGAAAGTGGAACGCATCGAATACGATCCGAACCGCACCGCTCACATCGCTCTCCTGTGCTACGCCGATGGCGAGCGTCGCTACATCATCGCCCCGCGCGGTGTGAAAGCCGGCGCTGAGCTGTTGTCCGGCGCGGAAGCCCCGATCAAGGCCGGTAACGCTCTGCCGATCCGCAACATCCCGGTGGGTACCACTATCCACTGCGTGGAAATGCAGCCTGGCAAGGGCGCTCAGATGGTTCGTTCCGCTGGCGCATCCGCGATGCTGCTGGCTCGCGAAGGCGCTTACGCTCAACTGCGTCTGCGTTCGGGCGAAATTCGCCTGGTGCACGTTGATTGCCGAGCGACTGTTGGTGAAGTGGGTAACGAAGAGCACTCCCTGCGCAAGCTGGGCAAGGCTGGCGCTACTCGCTGGCGCGGTATCCGTCCGACCGTTCGTGGCGTTGCCATGAACCCGGTTGACCACCCGCACGGTGGTGGTGAAGGCCGTACTGGCGAAGGCCGTGTGCCGGTTAGCCCGTGGGGCACTCCGGCTAAGGGCTTCCGTACCCGTCGCAACAAGCGTACCGACAATATGATCGTACGCCGTCGCTATTCCAAAAAAGGGTAATTGACAATGGCACGTTCGCAGAAAAAAGGCCCGTTCGTTGATCTGCATCTGCTGAAAAAAGTAGATGCGGTGCGGGCAACCAGCGACAAGCGTCCGATCAAGACTTGGTCTCGTCGTTCGACCATCCTGCCGGATTTCATTGGTCTGACCATCGCTGTGCACAACGGTCGCACCCATGTGCCTGTTTATGTTTCCGAAAACATGGTCGGCCATAAACTGGGCGAATTCTCGCTGACTCGTACCTTCAAAGGCCACGCGGCCGATAAGAAGGCGAAGAAGAGATAAGGTGAAGCGATGAGAGTATCTGCAAATCTGAAAAGCGTTCGCCTGTCGGCACAAAAATGCCGCCTGGTGGCCGATCTGATCCGCGGCAAGTCCGTTGATCAGGCTCTGAATATCTTGGCCTTCTCCCCGAAGAAGGGCGCGGTAATCATCAAGAAAGTGCTGGAATCTGCCATCGCTAACGCCGAGCACAACGAAGGCGCCGACATTGACACCCTGCGTGTCACCGGCATCTTTGTTGACAAAGGCGCTAGTCTGAAGCGTTTCACCGCCCGTGCTAAGGGTCGTGGCAATCGCATCGAAAAGCAGACCTGCCACATCTCGTTGACCGTTGGCAATTAAGGGGTAAGAAATGGGTCAGAAGATTCATCCGACGGGATTCCGTCTTGCCGTTAACAAAAACTGGTCTTCCAAGTGGTTCGCGAATTCGCAGAACTTCCCGGAAATGCTGAAGCAGGATATCGAAGTTCGCGAATTCCTGAAAAAGCGTCTGGGTCACGCTTCGGTTGGCCGTGTGACCATCGAGCGCCCGGCTAAGTCCGCCCGCATCACCATTCACAGCGCCCGTCCGGGTGTTGTGATCGGTAAAAAAGGCGAGGACATCGAGCTGCTCAAGCAAGAACTGCAAAAGCGCCTGGGCGTTCCCGTGCATGTGAACATCGAAGAAGTTCGCAAGCCGGAACTGGACGCTCAAATCATCGCCGACGGCATCGCTTCCCAACTGGAGAAGCGCGTGATGTTCCGTCGCGCCATGAAGCGCGCTATGCAAAACGCAATGCGCATGGGCGCTCAAGGCATCAAGATCATGAGCTCCGGCCGTCTGAACGGTATCGACATCGCTCGTAGCGAATGGTACCGCGAAGGCCGCGTGCCGCTGCATACCCTGCGCGCAGACGTAGACTACGCTACCTCCGAAGCCAAAACTACCTACGGTATCATCGGCATCAAGGTATGGGTATACAAGGGCGAGCTCAAGCCGGGTCAAGTTCAACCGGCTCCGGTAGCGACCGAGAAGAAATCGAGAAAGGGTGCTCGAAATGCTGCAGCCAACTAGACTCAAGTACCGTAAACAGCATAAAGGCCGCAACACGGGTATCGCTACTCGTGGCAACAAAGTGAGCTTTGGTGATTTCGGTCTGAAGGCGGTTGGTCGTGGTCGTCTGACCGCGCGCCAGATCGAAGCTGCGCGTCGCGCGATGACCCGTCACATCAAGCGTGGCGGCCGCATCTGGATCCGCATCTTCCCGGACAAGCCGATTACTTCCAAGCCTGCTGAAGTTCGTATGGGCGGGGGTAAAGGCTCTCCGGAGTACTACGTGGCCGAAATCCAGCCTGGCAAGATGCTGTACGAAATGGATGGTGTTTCCGAGGAACTCGCTCGTGAAGCTTTCCGTCTGGCCGCAGCCAAGTTGCCGATCGCCACTGTGTTTGTAACTAGACAGGTAGGTCAGTAATGAAAGCGTCCGAACTGAAAGCCAAAACTGTTGACGAGCTGAAGGCGGAACTGCTTAGCCTCTTGAAGGCCCAGTTTGCTCTGCGCATGCAGCACGCCACTCAGCAACTCGCCAAGACCTCTGAACTGAAGAAAGTACGTCGCGACATCGCTCGCGTGCGCACCGTTCTGAAAGAAAAGGCAGTTTAAGATGAGCGAAACCAAAGTGGTACGTACGCTGACCGGTACCGTAGTCAGCGACAAGATGGATAAAACCGTGACCGTACTGGTCGAGCGCAAAGTAAAGCACCCGATCTACGGCAAGATTATCCGTCGTTCTAAGAAGTTCCACGCGCACGACGAGAACAACGAGTTCAAGGCCGGCGATATCGTTGTTATCAGCGAGTCCCGTCCGCTCTCGAAGACCAAGACGTGGGTGGTAACTGCCCTGGTAGAGAAATCCCGCCAGGTGTAAAGACTTGCAGGGGGCGAAAGCTCCCTGTATAATGGCCATCTTCCTACCCCTATCGGGTAGGAGTTCCGCCCTTACGGGGTCCAAAACTGGCCGTTGGATACGCCACAGTTTCTGTGGCGTTTCGTCTGTTTGGTCTTGCTCTTATGCGAGAAACCGGCAGGTGAGAGTGACGGATAAAGTTGGATTAGAAAGGTAATCATCACATGATCCAAATGCAGACCATGCTTGAGGTCGCTGACAATACAGGTGCGCGTCACGTTATGTGCATCAAAGTATTGGGCGGTTCCAAGCGTCGCTATGCAAGCGTAGGCGACATCATCAAGGTGACCATCAAGGATGCTGCACCGCGTGGACGCGTCAAAAAAGGCGACGTTTACAACGCGGTTGTGGTTCGCACTGCCAAAGGCGTGCGTCGTCCGGATGGCTCGTTGATCAAGTTTGACGGCAACGCCGCCGTCCTGCTCAACAACAAGCTTGAGCCTATCGGCACTCGTATCTTCGGGCCTGTTACGCGTGAACTGCGTACCGAGCGCTTCATGAAGATCGTTTCGCTGGCTCCTGAAGTACTGTAAGGAGATCGCATGCGCAAAATTCGCAAGGGTGATGAAGTCGTAGTAATCACCGGCAAAGACAAAGGTAAGCGCGGCACCGTTCTGCGCGTTCTGGACGAGAAACTGGTTGTTGAAGGCGTGAATGTCGCCAAGAAACACCAGAAGCCGAATCCGGTGCGTGGCGTGGCCGGCGGCATCGTTGAAAAGACCATGCCTGTTGACGCATCGAACGTCGCCATTTTCAATCCGGCAAGCCAAAAGGCTGACCGCGTAGGCTTCAAGATTCTTGAAGACGGCCGCAAGGTACGCGTGTTCAAGTCCAACGGCGAAGTCATTGGCGCGTAAGGAACAAAACATGGCACGTCTCTACGATTTCTACAAAGACACCGTAGTGCCTGAACTGATGAAACAGTTCGGCTACAAGTCCATCATGCAAGTCCCGCGCATTGAGAAGATCACTGTGAACATGGGTGTGGGCGAAGCTGTTGCCGATAAAAAGGTAATGGATTTCGCCGTGGGCGACCTGGAAAAGATCGCCGGCCAGAAGCCGGTTGTCACCACCGCTCGCAAATCCATCGCAGGCTTCAAGATTCGTGATCACTACCCGGTGGGTTGCAAGGTAACTCTGCGTCGCGAACGCATGTACGAGTTCCTGGACCGCCTGGTGACGATCGCGCTGCCGCGCGTTCGCGACTTCCGTGGTGTTTCCGCCAAGTCTTTCGACGGCCGCGGCAACTACAACATGGGCGTTAAAGAACAGATCATCTTCCCGGAAATCGAGTACGACAAGATCGATGCTCTGCGTGGTATGAACATTACTGTTACCACCACCGCGAAGACTGACGAAGAGGCCCGCGCTTTGCTGGCCGCGTTCAAGTTCCCGTTCAAGGGTTAAGCACATGGCAAAACTTGCACTGATTCAGCGCGAAGAGAAGCGTGTCAAGCTGGCTGCAAAATTTGCTGCCAAGCGCGAAGCCCTTATCGCGACTATCAACAATCAAAGCCTCTCGGAAGAAGAGCGCTTTGCAGCTCGCCTGCAACTGCAGCAGCTGCCGCGCAATGCTTCCCCGGTTCGCCAGCGTCGTCGCTGCGCCATTACCGGTCGTCCGCGTGGCGTATTCCGCAAATTCGGTCTGGGTCGTAACAAACTCCGTGAAATCGCTCTGAAGGGCGAGATTCCGGGGGTTGTGAAGGCCAGCTGGTAATAGGAGACACATAAATGAGCATGCACGATCCTATTTCCGATATGTTGACCCGCATCCGCAACGGCCAAATGGCTTCCAAGGTGGCTGTTTCCATGCCGTCTTCCAAGCTGAAAATTGCGCTGGCGCAGGTGTTGAAAGAAGAAGGCTACATCGAAGACTTCGCCGTTGCCGGCGAAGAGAAGAAGCCTGTTCTCGATATCCAGCTCAAGTACTATGCTGGCCGTCCGGTGATCGAGCGCATTGACCGCGTTTCCCGTCCTGGCCTGCGTGTGTACAAGGGCTCCACCGAAATCCCGAAAGTCATGAATGGCTTGGGCGTGGCTATCCTGTCCACCTCCAAAGGCGTTATGACTGATCGCAAAGCGCGCGCGGCCGGCATCGGCGGCGAGTTGCTGTGCGTCGTGGCTTAAGGGGGTCAAATGTCTCGCGTAGCTAAGAATCCCGTAGTCATCCCGGCTGGCGTCGAAGTGAAATTCGGCGCTGCAGAAGTGACTGTGAAGGGCGCCCTGGGCTCCCTGAGCACCGCTCTGTGCGAAGAGGTAGATGTCAAGCTGGACAACGGCCAACTGACATTCGCCGCTAAGAACGACAGCAAGTTCGCTCGTGCCATGTCCGGCACTCTGCGCGCGCTGCTGAACAATATGGTGACCGGCGTGTCCAAAGGCTTCGAGAAGAAGCTGCAGCTGGTAGGCGTGGGCTATCGTGCCCAGGCCCAAGGCGACACCCTGAACCTGTCTCTGGGTTTCTCCCACCCGGTGGCTCATCAAATGCCTGAAGGCGTTAAAGCTGAGACCCCGAGTCAGACCGAGATCCTGATCAAAGGCGCTGACAAGCAGCGCGTTGGCCAGGTGGCTGCCGAAATCCGCGCTTACCGCGCTCCCGAGCCGTACAAAGGCAAGGGCGTTCGTTACGCTGATGAGGTTGTGGTTCTGAAAGAAACCAAGAAGAAGTAACTGAGGCACTGATATGGACAAGAAACAAGCTCGACTCCGCCGCGCACGTAAAACCCGTGCCCGGATCGCGGAGCTCAAGATGGTGCGTCTCACTGTGTATCGCACCAATAGCCACATTTATGCCCAGATCGTTGATGAGACTGGCAGCAAAGTACTGGCCAGCGCCTCTTCGCTGGAAACCGACGTACGCGCTGATCTCAAAAACGGCGGCAACGTGGCAGCTGCAGCCGTGATCGGCAAGCGCATTGCTGAAAAAGCAAAAGCCGCTGGCATCGAGAAAGTCGCTTTCGACCGCTCTGGTTTCAAATACCACGGTCGTATGAAAGCGCTGGCTGACGCCGCTCGCGAACACGGTCTCGTATTCTAATTCGGAGTGAAGAATGGCTAAACACGAAACGGAAGATCGTGGCGACGGTCTGGTCGAGAAAATGATCAGCGTCAACCGCGTCACCAAAGTGGTTAAAGGCGGCCGTATCATGGCTTTCTCCGCCTTGACCGTGGTAGGTGATGGCGATGGCGGAATCGGCATGGGTAAGGGCCGTTCCAAGGAAGTTCCGGTTGCCGTACAAAAGGCAATGGAACAAGCTCGCCACAATATGGTTAAGGTTCCGTTGAAAAACGGCACTTTCCACCACACTGTGGTTGGCAAGCACGGCGCTACTACTGTATTCATCCAGCCCGCTAAAGAAGGTACCGGTGTGAAAGCCGGCGGCCCGATGCGCGCTATCTTTGATGCTATGGGTGTTCATAACGTCTCGGCAAAAATTCATGGTTCCACCAACCCGTACAACGTGGTGCGTGCAACTTTGGATGGTCTGAGCAACATCAACACCCCGGCGCAAATCGCCTCCAAGCGTGGCCTGAGCGTCGAGGACATCCTGGGGGTGAGCCATGAGTAACGCCAAGACTGTAAAGGTCACTCTGGTAAAGAGCCTGATCGGTCGCCTGGAGTCTCACAAGGCTTGCGCCCGTGGTCTGGGTCTGAAGAAAATTCGCCAGACTGTTGAAGTGCTCGATACCCCTGAAAACCGTGGCATGATCAACAAGATCAGCTACTTGTTGAAATTCGAGGGCTAAGAGATGCTGCTGAACACTGTACAGCCGGGTGCCGGCGCCAAGCATGCCAAGCGCCGTGTAGGCCGTGGCATCGGCAGCGGCCTGGGCAAGACTTGTGGCCGCGGTCACAAAGGTCAGAAGAGCCGTGCAGGTGGTTTCCACAAGGTTGGTTTCGAAGGCGGTCAAATGCCGCTGCAACGTCGTCTGCCGAAACGCGGCTTCAAGTCGCTGAACGCAGGCAAGGTTGCCGAGATTCGCCTGTCCGAACTGAACCTGCTGCCGGTTGATGAAATCGACCTGCTCTCTCTCAAGCAAGCTGGTCTGGCTTCCATCCAGGCGAATTCCGCCAAGGTGGTGCTGTCCGGCAAGATTGAGCGCGCAGTAAAACTGCGCGGCGTTGGCGTAACTGCCGGCGCTCGCGCCGCCATCGAAGCTGCCGGCGGCAGCGTAGAATAAGGCAATAATCTGTGGCGAATACTTCTCTAGTGGCAAATGCCAATAAGTTTGGTGATCTCAAGCGTCGAATCTGGTTCCTGATTGGTGCCCTGATCGTTTATCGCATCGGTGCTCACATTCCGGTTCCGGGTATCAACCCTGCCGAGCTAGCGAAGTTGTTCCACTCATCGCAGACGGGCCTGCTCGACATGTTCAACATGTTTTCGGGCGGCGCCCTCTCGAGGTTTACGGTGTTTGCCATTGGCATCATGCCGTACATCTCCGCCTCCATCATTCTTCAGCTTGCCTCCGAGGTTCTTCCGAGCCTCAAGCAGCTGAAGAAGGAGGGCGATGCGGGACGTCGTAAGATAACCCAGTACACACGTTACGCCACCGTTTTGCTCGCGACTTTCCAAAGTTTCGGCATTGCGGTGATGCTGTACAAGCAGCCTAACCTGGTGGTGACTCCGCAGTGGGAGTTCTACCTGACGACAGTCGTATCGCTGGTAACCGGCACCATGTTCCTCATGTGGCTGGGCGAGCAGATCACCGAGCGCGGGATTGGCAACGGCATTTCGTTGATCATCTGCGCAGGTATCGCCGCTGGCGTTCCGGCTGCGATCGGCAAGACCTTGACTCTAACCAGTCAGGGTTCTTTGCCTATCCTGTTTGCCGTCGTGTTGTTTGTCGGAGTGATCGTGGTGACTTATGTGGTGGTGTACGCCGAGCGCGGCCAACGCAAAGTCCTGGTGAACTACGCCAAACGGCAGGTGGGCAATCGCGTCATGCAGGGCCAGAGCACGCATTTGCCGCTCAAGCTCAACATGGCGGGGGTGATTCCGCCGATTTTCGCGTCCAGCATCATCCTGTTCCCGGCCACCGTTCTCGGTTGGTTTGGTCAGGGCGAGCACATGGGCTGGCTGAAGGGCATCGCAGACAAACTGCATCCCGGTCAGCCGATCTACGTGCTGCTGTATGCGGCGGCCATCGTCTTCTTCTGCTATTTCTACACGGCGTTGGTGTTCAACCCGAAGGAAACGGCTGACAACCTGAAGAAGAGCGGCGCCTTCATCCCGGGTATTCGTCCTGGTGAGCAGACTTCCCGATATATCGAGAAGATCATTCTGCGGCTGACGCTGATTGGTGCGATCTACATCACACTGGTCTGCTTGTTGCCGGAATTCCTGATCTTGAAGTGGAACGTGCCGTTCTACTTCGGCGGCACATCGCTGCTGATCATTGTGGTGGTAACCATGGACTTCATGGCGCAGGTACAGTCTTACGTGCTGTCGCATCAGTACGAGAGCTTGCTTAAGAAGGCCAACTTCAAAGGCAACGCGCTCACGCGCTGACAACTTGAGCTTGCGCTGGGTTATTGGCTAAGGAAGACACCATCCAGATGCAGTGCGAAATTCCGGAGTCCGCTTCGGAGTTTTGCTTGTGAATGGACACGTGGTAACCGGGCACTTCAGACGGGGTGCGATTGCATAGGCATTCGCATCCAATCTGACTGCGGTTTGGGGCGAGGGGTTTCTCCTCGGTCCTGCCAGTCCCGGATAGTGTTCCGTGCGAAATAACGCACTTGCTCTTTTAGAGGATTGAAAGGAACTGACATGCGAGTACAGCCTTCGGTAAAGAAGATTTGCCGCAACTGCAAAATCATTCGTCGCAATCGCGTAGTTCGCGTGATTTGCACGGATCCGCGTCACAAGCAAAAACAAGGCTAACATTTGTTAGACCTGGATTTGCGTGTTACAATCGCAAACTTTTCAAGGTCTTAAGGCTTAAGGAAAGAGTATGGCCCGTATTGCAGGGGTAAATATCCCCAATCATGCGCATGCCGTTATCGGCCTGCAGGCAATTTTCGGCATCGGTCAGACTCGCGCCCAGCAGATTTGTGCTGCTGCCAGCGTGAACCCTTCCACGAAAGTGAAGGATCTGACTGACGCTGAAATGGAAGCTCTGCGTGACGAAGTCGCCAAGTTCACCGTTGAAGGTGATCTGCGTCGCGAAGTCACCATGAGCATCAAGCGTCTGATGGACATGGGCTGCTATCGCGGCTTCCGCCATCGTCGTGGCCTGCCGTGCCGCGGTCAGCGCACTCGCACTAACGCTCGCACCCGCAAGGGGCCGCGTAAGGCGATCGCCGGCAAGAAGTAATTAATAGGAACAACAGATAATGGCTAAAGCAAACACAGCAGTTCGTGTACGCAAGAAAGTGCGCAAGTCTGTTAGCGAAGGCATCGTGCACGTGCACGCTTCGTTCAACAACACCATCATCACGATCACCGACCGTCAAGGCAATGCATTGTCTTGGGCTACCTCTGGCGGCGCTGGTTTCAAGGGCTCGCGCAAGAGTACACCCTTTGCTGCTCAGGTAGCAGCAGAGCACGCTGGTAAAGTTGCCCAAGAATACGGTGTGAAGAACCTCGAAGTTCGTATCAAGGGCCCGGGTCCGGGTCGTGAATCCGCTGTTCGCGCACTCAACGCGCTGGGTTTCAAGATCACCAGCATCTCCGACGTGACGCCGGTACCGCACAACGGTTGCCGTCCGCCCAAAAAACGTCGTATCTAATTCGGAGAGTGTGAGAACATGGCACGTTATATCGGCCCTAAGTGTAAGCTCGCTCGTCGTGAAGGCACCGACCTTTTCCTGAAGAGCGCGCGTCGTGCACTGGATTCCAAGTGCAAACTGGATAGCCCTCCGGGCCAGCATGGCGCTCGTAAGAGCCGCCTGTCTGACTACGGTGTGCAACTGCGTGAAAAGCAGAAAATCCGTCGTATTTACGGTGTACTCGAGCGTCAGTTCCGCAATTACTTTGCGGAAGCTGTGCGTCGCAAAGGCTCCACGGGTGAAAACCTGCTGAAGCTGCTCGAGGCCCGCCTGGATAACGTTGTATATCGCATGGGCTTTGGCTCCACTCGCGCCGAAGCGCGCCAGCTGGTTAGCCACAAGGCTATCGTTGTGAACGGCCAGGTTGTGAACATTCCGTCCTACCAGGTTAAAGCCGGTGACGTAGTGTCCGTCCGTGAAAAAGCCAAGAAACAGGCCCGTATCGTAGAAGGTCTGGCTCTGGCCGAGCAGGGTGGCTTCCCGTCTTGGGTTCTGGTTGACTCCAAGAAAATGGAAGGCACTTTCAAATCCGCTCCGGAACGTTCCGAACTGTCTAGCGATATCAACGAACAACTCGTTGTGGAATTCTACTCCAAGTAATCGCTAGCTCTTAGGGAATGACTATGCAAAACAGCGCTTCGGAATTTCTGAAACCTCGTCTTATCGACGTTCAGCCGGTTTCCGCCACTCACGCTCGTGTGTCGATGGAGCCGTTCGAGCGCGGCTACGCTCATACTCTGGGTAATTCGCTGCGCCGGATTCTGCTGTCGTCGATGCCGGGCTATGCTCCGACCGAAGTGACTATCGCTGGCGTTTTGCATGAGTATTCCGCACTTGATGGCGTGCGCGAGGATGTCGTAGACATCCTCCTCAACCTCAAGGGCGTAGTGCTTAAGCTGCATGGTCGTGACAGTGTTGTGTTGTCCTTGAAAAAGGACGGCGAAGGCGCTGTCTTGGCTGGCGATATCGAACTGCCGCACGATGTGGAAGTGATCAATCCGGACCACGTGATTTGTCACATCTCTTCTGGCGGTAAGATCGACATGGAGATCAAGATCGAAAAAGGCCGCGGCTATCAGCCGGTGTCGGTTCGATCCAATCATGAAGACAACCGTTCCATCGGTACCATTCAACTGGATGCTTCCTTCTCGCCGGTTCGCCGCGTGAGCTTCGCTGTGGAAAGCGCCCGTGTTGAGCAGCGTACCGACCTCGACCGCCTGGTTCTCGATATCGAGACCAACGGCGTGATCGAGCCGGAACAGGCAGTGCGCAACGCTGCCCGTATTCTGATGGATCAGCTGTCGATCTTTGCCGATCTCCAAGGCACAGCGGTTGAAGAAGTCGTTGAAAAGGCGCCGCCGATCGATCCGATCCTGCTGCGTCCGGTAGACGATCTTGAACTGACGGTTCGTTCGGCCAACTGCCTGAAAGCTGAGAACATTTATTACATCGGCGATCTGATCCAGCGTACTGAAACCGAGCTTCTGAAGACTCCGAACCTCGGCCGCAAGTCGCTGAACGAGATCAAGGAAGTTCTCGCTTCCAAAGGCCTGACTCTCGGGATGAAACTCGAGAACTGGCCGCCTGCTGGCCTCGAAAAGCCGTAAGGTTTGAGATAAAAGGACATTAACAATGCGTCATCGTTACAGTAATCGTAAACTGAACCGCACGACCAGCCATCGTCTGGCGATGCTGCGCAACATGGCGAATTCGCTGCTGAAGCACGAAGTTATCGTGACCACGCTGCCGAAAGCCAAGGAACTGCGTCGTGTGGCCGAGCCGTTGATTACGCTCGGCAAAAAGCCGTCTCTCGCCAACCGTCGTCTGGCGTTTGACCGCACTCGTGACCGCGATATCGTGGTTAAACTCTTCGACGTTCTCGGCCCGCGCTTCTCCGCCCGCAATGGTGGTTATGTGCGTATCCTGAAGTACGGTTTCCGCAAGGGCGACAACGCCCCGATGGCTCTGGTAGAGCTGGTGGACCGTGCGGAAGATGCCGTAGCGGTTGAAGACAACTCCGCCGAGTAATCGACGAAGTTGAGAAAAAAGCCAGGCGCAAGCCTGGCTTTTTTCATTGCCGGAAAAGAAAACCCGCCCTTGAGCGGGTTTTTTCTTATCCGGCGCCAGCTGGCGGGATGGCTTAAAAAATCGAGAGGCCTGTGCGTGTGGTGAAGCGATCCAACGCTTCCAGGCCCAGCACCGAATTGCCCTTGCTATCCAGTTCCGGGCTCCACACGGCGATGCTCATTTTGCCGGGTATGATGGCCAGCATGCCGCCGCCAACGCCGCTTTTCACTGGCAGGCCGACGCGGTAGGCGAACTCGCCGGCGGCGTCGTAAGTGCCGCAGGTCAGCATCACCGCGTTGATTTGCTTGGCCTGGCTGCGGCTTAGCGATTGCAAGCCGTCGCGGGTGATGCCGTGGTTGGCGAGGAATAAGCCTGCATTGGCCAGCTCCACACAGTTCATCGTGATGCTGCAGCTGTTGAAATACTGCTGCAGTACGGTCTCCACCTCGTTGTCGAGGTTGTCGTAGCTTTTCATGAAGTGCGCCAGCGCTGCGTTTCGATGACCGTGGGCGCGCTCGGATTCGGCAACGCGGGCATTGCCGCATAGCGTGGCGTTGCCCGACTCTTGGCGCAAGCGGGTCAGCAAGGCGCCGTGGGCGTCTTCAAAATGGCTGATGGCGCGGTCTGTGACCACCAGCGCGCCTGCATTGATGAAGGGATTGCGAGGAACGCCGTCCTCGTATTCCAGCTGCACCAGCGAATTGAACGGGTTGCCGGACGGTTCTTTGCCTACATGGCTCCATAAGGAGTCTCCGTCGGCCTCCAGCGTGAGCGCCAGCATGAAGGCTTTGGAAATGCTTTGGATGGAAAAGGGGACGGCGGCGTCGCCGCAGCGGAAATGGCGGCCGTCCAAGGTGGTGATGGCCATGCCGAATTGGCGTGGCGGCACTTCGGCCAGCGCCGGGATGTAGTCTGCGACGCGGCCTTGGCCGTAGTAGGCGACAACTTCGTCGTGGATTTGATCGAGTAAGTCTTGCAGATTCATTAATCTATTCAGCATAAATCAGTCAAAACGCCGGGGGCCGGCGTTGGAAAATCAAAACGCGTAGCGGGTTTCCAGCACGCTGAATTCAGCGCCCAATTCCAGCAGGCCTTCATTGCGAGGCACCAAGTTGAGGCCGAAGCAGACGCCTTCCGGCAAGGTGCGGATGCTGACCAGCGTGCGCAAAGGCTGCTGCTCCGGCGACTTGATGCCGGTATCCGGGTCTACGGTGGTCAGCAC
Organism: Chromobacterium sp. Rain0013; assembly: GCF_015291765.1. NCBI lineage: Bacteria > Pseudomonadati > Pseudomonadota > Betaproteobacteria > Neisseriales > Chromobacteriaceae > Chromobacterium > Chromobacterium sp. Rain0013. The sequence continues at coordinate 90,344 of NZ_CP031514.1, read as the reverse complement.
GCAGCGAGTGCAGGGCTTGGCGACATCGAACACCACATCGCCTATCTGCACGACTTTCCAATCGTCCTCTTCCCAGGCGTAATCGCCATTGACTACCAGATTGGGGCGGAAATGCCGCAGAGTAACCGGCTGATCCAGCTCATCGTTCAGCGCATCCAGTGATGCCTGATTCACTAGTAAATAAGGATAGCCGTCGGCGAAGGACATCGCGTGTTCGCTGTCCTTCAGCCGGCGATTGGAATGCATGCCTAGCCATAGCAGCTGGCAGGGTTCGTCCAGTACCTCGCTGAACCAATGATCGACCGCGGCGTCGCCGTGATAGGCGGCGAAGTTGTCCTTCCATACTGTGGCCGGCGCTTCTTGCTGGTATTGAGTGCTCATTGCCAGCACCGGTGCCTTGCCTGGAAATTTGAACAGCGCGCCGCCGGGAATCAGGTCCACCTCCACGCGCACTAGCTGCGGGTGGGAGCGGGCGGTGAAGAAGCGGCCGTTCTCGCCCGCCAGCAGCCACTCGCGGTCATGCAGCAGGCCCTGCTTGCCGGCGAAGGCGCGGCTGTAGGAAAGGCCGCGACAGGATTTCAACGGATGGACGAACATTTCGACAAGTTGCATGAAGGGCTCCGCTAGGCTGTGGTTACCGCATGTTATCACTGTGGCGGGCAACTCAGAAAATCCCACAGCCGACGGTCCTGGCTGAAGGCGACATTGAAGCGCAGCCAGTCGGAGGGCATGCCGTAGGCGCGGAATAGATGGCCGGGCGCGAGGAGGATCTTGTGTTGCTGCGCCTGTTCGGCCAGCTGTCTAGCGTCCAGTTCGCCGGGTGGCCGCGCCAGCAGGAACAGGCCGTTGGACGGCCGCGCGAATAACTGCCAGCCGTGTTCGAGAAAGAGTTGCTGGCATTGCGCTTGGGCTTCGGCCAACCGTGCGCGCAGCCGCTCCAGCTGACGGCGGTAGCGGCCCTCTGACACCAGTTCCAGCGCCAGCCTTTCGTTCAGCTCCGGCGAGGTCAGCCCGGACATCATCTTGTAATGGACGATGCGCTCAAGCAGTTCGGTCGGGCCGCATAGATAGCCCACGCGCAGGCCCGGCGACAGCGACTTGGAGAAACTATCGATGTAGAGCACGCGCTTGAGGCCGTCCAGCGCCGCCAGCGCGGGTTGGCGGTCTCCGGCGAAGTCCGCGGAAACATTGTCTTCCACGATGAGGAAGTCGTACTCCTCTGCCAGCCGCAGCACCTGGTGAGCGACGGACGGCGAATAGCTGGCGCCGGTGGGGTTTTGCAGCCAGGGGTTGGTGAAGAAGGCCCGCGGCCGATGCTGGAGCAGCAGCGCGCGCAACTGCTCGAGATCGGGGCCATGTTCGGTCCAAGGCACGGGCACCAGTTTGAACTCGCGAAACGCCAGGCAGGACAGCAGGTTGCAATAGCCGGGATCGTCCACCAGCACGGTGTCTCCGGCTTGCAGCAGCGCGCAGGCCGCCATGTCCAGCGCACGGCTGGCGCCCTGAGTCAGCGCGATGTCGTCGGCGCGAGCCTGGATGCCCCGTTCGGCCAAGCGGTCGGCCAAATGCTCGCGCAGGGGTAGAAAGCCTTTTGGGTCGCCATAGCCGGGAGCGGCGACGGCGTCGCGAGCCAGCTGCCGCAGTGCTTTTTGCTGAGCTTCGGCGTCATACCAGTGGGAAGGCAGCCAGCCGCAGCCGGCGAACAGGGTATTGGCGTCCTGCTGGTAAATCTTGCGCAGCAGCCAGTATTCGTCCACCGGCCAGACGCGAGGGGCTGCCGGCAGATCGGGCGGCCGGCTTTCCCGTCTAGCCTCCACGTAAAAGCCCGAGCCTGGCCGCGCGGCCAGGTAGCCCAGAGTCACCAGCCTATCGTAGGCCTCAACCACGGTGAAAGGACTGACGCCCAGCTCCCCGGCCATTCTACGAATAGATGGGATTTTTGCGCCTTTGCGCCACTGGCCGCATTGGATGGCTGAAATAGCTGAATTGACGATGTTTTCAACCAATGTAATGCCATCCATGGGCATAAGATTCAGGCTAGTCATTGCGCATTATTTGAGCATCGTTGATATTGGGCCTGTCCGTTGAGAACAGCTTGTGATAAATATCTCGTCATAAGCCGGATGGCATGTCGCAGCCGTCAATCTGTAGGTTTTTTTTGTTGAGCTTTGCGGACGGAGCGGCTAAGACAAAAACAGAGCCTACCGGCATCGAGAATGATCATAACAGTGCTTTGTCGTGGATTGACAAGCAATCGCGGCAGGCTAAGTCGAATTGGGGATGGAGGACGGAAATGCGCTCTTTGCGTGTAAAGTTGATTGTATTCATTGCGGTGTTGCTGGTTTTGCTGGGCGCCATTATTACGACCCTGGTGTATACCCAGATGCGCAACGAGATTGTCCAGGGCGTGGACAATGAGCTGTCCAGCACCTCGCGCGGTTACGCCAATCTGGTCAAGGACTGGTATGGCAGCAAGGTCAAGGTGGTGATTGCCGGCAATCCGGTGGTGGGAACGCCAGAGCCTATGCCGATGCTGGCGCGCTTGAGTCAGGCCGGCGGCTACGACATGACCTATATCGGCACCGCCGACCACAAAATGATCCGTTCCGACTTCAAGCCGCAGCCGGCGGGTTACGATCCGGTGGCGCGTCCTTGGTATCAGCAGGCTCAGGCCAGCGGCAAGCCGGGCGTATCCGATCCCTACGTCGATTTCGACACCAAGAAACTGGTGGTGACTTTCGTGTCGCCGGTGTTCGACGGCTCCACGCTGAAAGCAGTGGTGGGCGGCGACATCTTCATCGACGATCTGGTCAAAACCGTGCTGTCCGCCAAGCTGCGCGGCAACGGCTACGCTTTCCTGGTGGATAAGGCCGGCAAGGTGATCGCGCACCCGGACACCACGCTGACACTGAAGCCGCTGGCGGAAAAAGTGCCGGCGCTGACCGGCGAGAAGCTGGTGCAGTTGTCCTCCAGCAGCGCGATGGAGGAAATTGAAGTCAACGGCGAGAGTAAGCTGGTGCAAGTCGACCCGGTGGAGGGCACTAACTGGCTGCTGGGCGTGATGATAGACAAGTCCGTGGTCAGCGAGCCGCTGGAAAAACTGCTGCTGACCGTGGTGGGCCTGGGCGCGCTGTGCGTGATAGTGCTGATCCCGGTGGCCAGCGTGATGCTGAGCAAGATGCTGGCCGGCTTGGGCCGCTTGCGCAATGCGATGCTGGAAATCTCCAAAGGCGAAGGCGATTTGACCCGCCGCATCGAAGTGCAGGGCCAGGATGAGATTGCCGAGACCGCTACCGCGTTCAACAGCTTCATCCATCGCTTGCAAAGCATGTTCGTGGCGGTGCGAACCGAGGCGGAAAACGTCACCAACGGCGTGCAGAGCGTGGCCAGCACCGTGGATCAGGTGGCGCGCGACTCTCGGCAGATTTCCGATGTGTCCAGCTCCAACGCCGCGACGCTGGAGGAAATCACCGTTAGCATTTCCCATATCGCAGACGCCGCGCGCGAGGCGGATTCTCTGGTCAACCACACCGGTACCGTATCCAGTGAAAGCGCGGACGAAATGCAGCGCATCTCTCGTGAGATGAACAGCACGGTGGAGGCAGTGAAAGGCTTGTCCGGTATGTTGGTGTCGCTGGATCAGCGCTCGCAGCAGATCAGCGGCATCACCAATGTGATCAAGGATATCGCGGATCAAACCAACCTTTTGGCCTTGAATGCGGCGATTGAAGCGGCGCGCGCAGGGGAAATGGGCCGCGGCTTTGCGGTGGTGGCGGACGAAGTGCGCAAACTGGCCGAGCGCACCGGCCAGGCCACGGTGGAGATTTCCAGCATGGTCAGCACCATCCGCGAGGAAACCAGCCAGGCGGTGACCAATATGCAGCGCACCGTCAACTCGGTGGACGACGGCGTGGAACTGACCGACAGCGCGGTGCAGCGTATCGAGCAGATCCAGCAGGCGATGCAAGAGGTGATGGCCAAGATGAACGAGATCACCCTGTCCACCAGCGAGCAGCATAAGGCCACCACTTTGATTGCGCAGAGCACCGAACAGATCAACGGCCGCATCGTCGACAGCGACGGCGCCCTGCAGACCGTGCACGACACCTTGAACGATTTGTCGCAGGCGGCCAAGGACATGCGGCAGCTGTTCTCCAGCTTCCGCGTCTGAGAACCGTTTACGATCTGCTGCGCGTCATGGCTGTTGCATGGTGAGTACGAGTTCAAAATACTCATGTACCGCGTGTACATTCTGCTTTTTCGCTCGTTTTCGCCTTGTCTCGCCTTGTCTCGCGAGATCGTGAACAGGCTCTGAGTTGATTGGCGCGATACAGGAAACCCGGCTACGGCCGGGTTTTTTCTTGGTTTTGGACTGTACTGGCGATTTTGCCGATACGGGGCTGTGCAAATTCGCGCCAACTGTACCTGTAATTGTATTGGTGCCGCGGCTAGATTAGTTGTCATCATTCGGCCAAGAGCCAGGGGAGACAACGATGAATCAGCCGCAGATGGACGCGTTCTGGATGCCGTTCACCGCCAACCGCCAGTTCAAGAGCGCGCCGCGCATGCTGGTGAGCGCCGACGGCATGTATTACACCGACGACCAGGGCCGAAAGATCCTGGACGGCAGCGCCGGCCTGTGGTGCGTGACCGCCGGCCACAACCGCAAGCCCATCGTCGAGGCAGTGCAGCGGCAGGTGGCGACGCTGGACTATGCGCCGCCGTTCCAGATGGCGCATCCCAAGGCTTTCGAGGCCGCCGACAAGCTGGTGGCGATGGCGCCCAAGGGCTTGAGCAAGGCGTTCTTCGTGGGTTCCGGCTCGGAGGCGGCGGACACCGCGCTCAAGATGGCGGTGGCGTATCACCGCGTGCGCGGCGACGCCGCCCGCGTCAAACTGATTGGCCGCGAGCGGGGCTATCACGGCGTCAACTTCGGCGGCATCTCGGTGGGCGGCATGGCCGGCAACCGCAAGCATTTCCCGGTGTCCTTGCCGGCGGTGGACCATCTGCGCAGCACTCACGACCTTGCCCGCAACGCTTTCAGCCGCGGCGAGCCCGAGCACGGCGCAGAATTCGCGGACGAATTGGAAGCCCGGATACTGACCCTGCACGATCCGTCCACCATCGCCGCCGTCATTGTCGAGCCGATGGCCGGTTCCACTGGCGTTCTGATTCCTCCCAAGGGCTATTTGCGGCGTTTGCGCGAAATCTGCGACCGCTACGGCATCCTGCTGATTTTCGACGAAGTGATCACCGGTTTCGGCCGTTTGGGCGCGGATTGGGCCGCCAACAAGTTCGGCGTGTTGCCGGACATCATCACCTGCGCCAAGGGCCTGACCAACGGCGTGGTGCCGATGGGCGCCTTGCTGGTGAAGCCGGAGATCCACGACGCCTTCATGGCCGCCGCCGGCGAGCGCATGATCGAGTTCCCGCACGGCTACACCTATTCCGCCCACCCGCTGGCTTGCGCCGCGGCGATCGCCTCGCTGGACCTGTACCGCGACGAGCAATTGTTCGAGCGCGCCGCCGGCCTGTCCGCTTATTTCGAGGAGCGCGCGCACGCTTTGCGCGGCCAGCCCTACGTCAAGGACATCCGCAATTTGGGCCTGGTGGCCGGCATTGAACTGGACAGCCGGGCGGGCGCGGCTGGACAGCGCGGTTTCGATGTTTTCCTCAAGTGCTGGGAACAAGGCGTGCTGGTGCGCTTCACCGGCGACATCCTGGCGGTTTCGCCGCCGCTGATCATTGAGAAGCACGAGATCGACCGGCTGTTCGAGACCATTGCCTCCGCCTTGCGCGCCTGCGAATGAGCGCGGCGCCGAATACCCAACCCATACCCATCGGAACGAATATGCAGACCATTCCTCATTACATTGGCGGCGAACGCTGCGAAGGCCGCAGCGGCCGCTTTGGCGATGTCTACAACCCGGCGCTGGGCAGCGTCGCCGCCCGCGTGCCGTTGGCGAGCCAGGACGAGGTCCAGGCCGCAGTGGCGGCGGCGCGCAAGGCCTTCCCGGCCTGGGCGGAAACCTCGCCGCTGAAGCGGGCGCGGGTGATGTTCAAGTTCAAGGAGTTGCTGGAGCAAAACCAGCAGCGGCTGGCGGCGCTGATTTCCAGCGAGCACGGCAAAGTGGTGTCCGACGCCATCGGCGAGGTTACCCGCGGCCTGGAGGTGGTGGAGTTCGCCTGCGGCATTCCGCAGCTGCTGAAAGGCGAGTTCACCGAGCAGGTGGGCGGCGGCATCGATAGCCATTCCATGCGTCAGCCGCTGGGCGTGGTGGCCGGCATCACCCCGTTCAACTTTCCGGCCATGGTGCCGTTGTGGATGTTCCCGGTGGCGCTGGCCTGCGGCAACTGTTTCATTCTCAAGCCGTCCGAGCGCGACCCGTCCGCCGCCTTGCTATTGGCCGAACTGCTGCAGCAGGCCGGCTTGCCGGCCGGAGTATTCAACGTGGTGCACGGCGACAAGCAGGCGGTGGACGCCTTGCTTGTCCATCCTGACATCGCCGCGCTCAGCTTCGTCGGCTCTACGCCCATTGCCCAGTACATCTACGAAACCGGCGCGCGCCATGGCAAGCGGGTGCAGGCGCTGGGCGGCGCCAAGAACCACCTGGTGGTGATGCCGGACGCGGATCTGGACGGCGCGGTGGAGGCGCTGATCGGCGCCGCCTACGGTTCGGCCGGCGAGCGTTGCATGGCGATCTCAGTGGTGCTGGCGGTGGGCGATATCGGCGACGCGCTGGTGGAACGGCTGGCCGAGCGCGCGCGCAATCTGAAGATAGGCGTGGGCGACGACGCGGCGGCGGAAATGGGGCCGTTGGTGACGCGCCAGCATTTGGACAAGGTGACCGGCTATGTCGATCAGGGCGTGGTCGAAGGCGCGCAACTGGTGGTGGACGGCCGCGGCTACAGCCATCCCGGTCACGAGGACGGATTTTTCCTCGGCGGCTGCCTGTTCGACCATGTGACGCCGGAGATGACCATTTACAAGGAGGAAATCTTCGGGCCGGTGCTGGCCGTGGTGAGAGTGCCGGACTTCGACAGCGCGGTCAGCCTGATCAACGCCCATCCCTTCGCCAACGGCACCAGCATCTTCACCCGCTCCGGCGGCGCCGCGCGCGAGTTCAGCCACCGCATTCAGGTGGGCATGGTGGGCATCAATGTGCCGATTCCGGTGCCGATGGCTTTCCACAGCTTTGGCGGCTGGAAAGCCTCGTTGTTCGGCGACCATCATATGCACGGTCCGGAAGGCGTGCGTTTTTACACTCGGATGAAGACGGTGACCAGCCGCTGGCCGGCCAAGATGACCGCCGAATTTGTGATGCCGACGATGAAGTGAGCGTTGGCGAACTAAAAGCAGAGGAATGACGACTCTGGATGCGGGCATGCATGCTCGCGTCCAGTTTAACCCGGAGCGATCCGGGTTTTTTTATGCTATTGATGTTTTTCATCGAAATGTCTCAAACTGTGATTATTCGCATCAAAAGAGCGATGAGCACTGTCTAGAATAAGTTAACAAGGTGTGGGGAGATGGAGATGAATAAAACAACAATGAGCCTGCGCGGCCGGCTGCTCTTGCTATTGGTGGCGATGGCGCTGCTGGTGACGGCGATAGGCGTGCTCTCTGTGATGCGGGAGCGGGACGCCATGTTGCAGGACCGCAAGGACAAGACGCGCAATCTGGTGGAGTCCGCGGCGGCACTGGTGACGTCTTACGAGAAAATGGCGGCGGACGGCAAGATGAGCGAGCCGCAGGCCAAGCACTTGGCGGCGGCGGCCTTGAGCAGCATGCGCTACGACGAGCGCGAGTATTTCTTCGCCTTCGACAAAGGGCTGACCTACGTCGCCCACGGCGTGAAGCCGGCCTTGATCGGCAAAAATCTGCACGGGGTCAAGGAGGGGAGCGGCCGGGACATGGGCCAGCTGTTCGATCAAGCCTTGAGCGCCGGCGGCGGCAAGGGCTACGCCAGCTATGTCTGGGACAAGCCGGGTTTTGACGCGCCGCAGCCCAAAATTTCCTATTTGATGACCTCTCCTGGCTGGGGCTGGGTGCTGGGCACCGGCATTTATCTGGACGACGTGGCGGCCGCTTATCACAAATCGCTGTTCAATCTGGCGCTGGAGGTGGGCGTGATCCTGTTGCTGCTGGCGGGCTTGGGCGCTTACATCATGCGCAGCGTGTTGGGCCAGTTGGGCGGCGAGCCGGCGGTCACGGTGGACATCGTCAAGCGCATTGCCGCCGGCCAGCTGGATATGGCGGTGCCGGTGAAGGCGGGAGACCGCGACAGCCTGCTGGCCAATGTGGCAAGCATGCAGGGAGAGTTGCGGCAGCTGGTGGGCGAAATCGCCGCCGCGGCCAATCGAGTGTCGGAGATGAGCGCGGATGTTAGCAGCCATGCCAGCGAAGTGGCGAACGGCTCGGAACGGCAGAGCGAGGCGGCCACCTCGATGGCGGCGTCGATAGAAGAACTGACGGTCAGCATCAACCATATTTCCGACCGCGCCCAGGACGCCAGAAGCCTGTCTGAACAGTCCGGCGAATCATCGCAGCAGGGCAGCGAGGTGATTTCGCGCGCGGTGGCGGAAATGCGCCGCATTAATGAGTCGGTGGAGCTGGCCGCCGGCACCATCAACGAGCTGGTGGATAAGGCGCAGGTGATTTCCGGCATCATGCAAGTGATCAAGGATATTGCCGATCAGACCAATCTCCTGGCCCTGAACGCGGCGATCGAAGCCGCGCGCGCCGGCGAGCAGGGCCGCGGCTTCGCGGTGGTGGCGGACGAGGTGCGCAAGTTGTCCGAGCGCACCGCTCAGGCTACCGAGGAGATTGCCGGCATGATCGCCGAGATTCAGCAAAGCTCGACCCAATCGCACGGCTCGATGGAAGAGGCGGTGCGGCGCGCCAAGAACGGCCTGGAGCTGGCCGAGCAGGGCGGCGAGGCGGTGGGAGAGATCAGCCGGAGCGCTGGCGGGGTGCTGGGCGTGGTCAACGATATTTCACACGCGCTGAAGGAGCAGGGCACCGCCAGTCAGGATATCGCTCAATACGTCGAGCAGATTGCGATGAGCTCCAGCAAGAACGCGCAGGCGGCGTCCACCGCCTCGGCGGCGCTGGCGGACATGAGCCAGCTGGCCGGCAGTCTGCGCGGGCTGGTGTCGCGCTTCCGCTGTTGAGAGGCGACGCGGCGGCCCGGGCCGCCGCCGTTTTCCCCGTCGCGTCAGCGGCCGATCTCGGTGCGCACGTCCAGCAACTCCGGGAAAAAGGTCAGCTCCAGCGCCTGCTTGAGGAAGCGCACGCCGCTGGAGCCGCCGGTGCCCTGTTTGAAGCCGATGACCCGTTCCACCGTCTTCATATGCCGGAAGCGCCACAGGTGGAAGTATTCCTCCACGTCCACCAGCTTTTCCGCCATCTCATAGGCTTCCCAGTGCTGCTGGGGATGGTCGTAAATACTCTTGAACAGCGGGATCAGCTCCGGATTGCGCTGATAGGGCTGCGACCAGTCGCGTTCCAGGCTGGAAGCCGGCACCGGCAGGCCGCGGCGCGCCAGATGGCGCAGGAATTCGTCGTACAGGCTGGGCGCTTCCAGGATGGCTTTTAGCGCGGCATGCTTGTCCGGCTCGTGGGCGAACACGTTGAGCATTGCCTGGTTCTTGTTGCCCAGCAGGAATTCGATGGAGCGGTATTGGTGGGACTGGAAACCGGAGGAGTTGCCCAGCACGTCGCGGAACTCCATGTATTCGGACGGCGTCAGCGTTTCCAGCACCGCCCATTGTTCGAACAACAGACGTTGGATCTGCTTGACCCGCGCCAGGCATTTGAAGCTGGGGCCCAGCGTGTCCTGCTGGACGAAGCGCACCGCGGCCTGCAATTCGTGCAGCATCAATTTCATCCACAATTCCGACGTCTGGTGCTGGATCACGAACAGCAGCTCGTCATGGTGCGGCGGGTTGGACAGCGGTTTCTGGCAGGCCAGCAGCTCATCCAGGCACAGATAACCGCCGTAGCTCATGCGCTCGGAAAAGTTGGTGACGATCCCGGCTTCCAGTTTTCTCTCGTTCATGGTTTTTCCCTTGTTGAGGCGGCGTGGTGTTTCTTGGTGTGGTTCCGGCACGGGCCGGTTCGCGCCGCCGGCGAATGATGATCGGGAATCCGGGGCTGAATGTCAAAACGCGCGATGTTCCGGTGAGGAAACATCGCGCGCGCTCAAGGGGACGGCGGCAACGCTCAAGGGCGGTGTTTGCGGCCCAGCAAGATGGCCAACAGCAGCAGCGCCGCGCAGCCTATCAAGACCGGGGCGTTGCCGTGGCGCATATAAGGGGTGAGCCCCTGGCGGCCCTGGGCGAAACCTTGCAACACCTGGCGGGTGTAGGGCGCCGCCACCGCGGCGATTTCGCCGTCCGGACGGATGATGGCGGTCATGCCGTTATTGGTGGCGCGCAGCATGTAGCGGCCGTTTTCCAGCGCGCGCGCCTGGGATAGCTGCAGGTGCTGGCTCATCGCCACGCTCTTGCCGAACCAGGCCAGGTTGCTGACGTTGGCCATGATGCTGGCTTGGGAGGCGGGACCTATCAGCTCCTCGCCGAAGCTGTCTTCATAGCAAACGTTGAAGGCGATTTTCTCGCCGGCCAGCGCCAGTGGCGGTTGATTGGCGCCGCCGCTGCTGAAGCCCGACATCGGCATGTTCATGAACTGGTAGATCCAGCCTATCAGGCTGGGAACCGGGATGAATTCGCCAAACGGCACCAGATGATCCTTGGCGAAATACGGCTGGCCCGGCGTGGTCAGCGCCACCACTGCGTTCAAATAGCCGCGGCCGTCGTTGGTGCGGCGGGGCACGCCGGTGGCCAGCGCCATGCCGGCGCGCTGGGCCTGGCCTTCCATCATGCTCAGGTAGCCGGACGGCAGGTCGTCGAGGAACAGCGGCAGCGCGGTTTCCGGCAGCAGCATCAGGTCGGCGCGGGCGGTGGCCACTTGCTGGTAATACACGCGCAGGGATTCTTCCAGGTTTTCCGGCGACCATTTCAGTTCCTGGGCGATATTGCCTTGGGCCAGCGCCACGCTGATGGGTTTGCCCTGAGGCAAGGTCCATTCAATGCTTTTCAGCCAGAAGCCGTTGCCCCATACCGCCAGCGCGGCGATCAGCAGGCCGGCGCGCATTTTCCAGCCGCTGTGCACCATCAGCGCCAGCGCGCCTGCGGACAACGCCACCAGGTAGGTGACTAAGTGGGAACCGCCCAGCGGCGTGTAGCCGGCCAGCGGGCTCTCCGTGATCTGGGAGTAGCCGGCGGCGGCCCAGGGGAAACCGGTCAGCACCCAGCCGCGCAGCCATTCCCCCAGTTCCCACAGGGCCGGAAAGGCCAGCAGCCAGCGTTGCCAAGGCTTGGCGGTGACCCGGGCGCTCAGCCACATCGCGAGGCCCGGGTAGAGCGCCAGATAGGCCGGCAGCAACAGCACCAGCGGCAAGGCGATCCAGACTGGCAAGCCGGCCACGTCGTGCAGGCTGTTGTAGATCCAGTTGAAGTTGCTGGTGTAGGCGGCCAGGCCCCAGACATAGCCGATCCAGAACGCGCGTTGCGGGTGGCGCTGGGTCAGGTCCGCCAGCGCCGCAAGCGATAGCGGCATGATCCAGAACAAGCGGTAGGGGGCGAAGGCGAACAGTGTGAGGCTGCCAGCCAAGGCGGCTGCCAGCAGGACCAGTAAAGTGCGCATGGTAGGCATCAGGCGAAGCCGGCTGGCAAAAGCCGGCCGACGGATTGTCAAATAGCTGATATTCATCTTAGGAGCGGGAGGCGCGGGCACCAAGCCCAATCCGGCCTCCCGCGTCTGGAGATGGTTTTTAGAGCCTGTTCACGATCTCGCGAGCAAGAGCGAGACAAGGCGAAAACGAGCGAAAAAGCGGAATGTACACGTGGTACATGAGCATTTTGAGCTTGTTTTTAACGCCGTATCGCCACAGCGCAGCAGATCGTGAACAGGTTCTTAGAGCCTGCTTTCGATCTGGCGAGCGGGAGCGAACAAGGCGAAAGCGGCTGAGAAAGCGGAGTGTACACGGAGTTCAGGCGCATTCCCAAAGCGTCCATGCCGTGTAACACCCCTCGACGCGCAGCCGATTATAAACAGGGTCTCAGACTTCGCTGGTCTCGCCGGCCTGAATCCGCTCCACCAGCAGGGTGTCTACGCGGCGGTTGTCGGCGCGCAGCACGGTGAAGCGCAGGCCGGCGGCTTCCACCGCTTCGCCGCGCTTGGGCAGGTGGCCAGTCAGGGAGATCACCAGGCCGCCGACGGTGTCGACGTCGTCGTCTTCGAAATCGGTTTCAAAGTAATGGTTGAAGTCCTCGATCTCGGTCAGCGCCTTGACCCGGTAGCGCTGATGGCCGCGCACCGGCAGGATATCTTCCTCGTCGTCCTCGGTGTCGTATTCGTCCTCGATGTCGCCGACTATCTGCTCGATCACGTCTTCAATGGTCACCAGGCCGGACACGCCGCCGTATTCGTCCACCACTACCGCCATGTGATTGTGGGTGGCGCGGAAATCCCGCAGCAGCACGTTCAGCGGCTTGGATTCCGGCACAAACACCGCCGGGCGCAGCACCGCTTTCAAATCGAAGCTGGCCGGCGCGTGGAAGTAGCGCAACAGTTCCTTGGCCAACAGAATGCCCAGCACGTCGTCCTTGCTGTCGCCTATCACCGGAAAGCGCGAGTGTCCGGAGTCGATCACCATCGGCAGGAAGCGGGTGATCGGGTCGTCGCAGCTGATCACGTTCATCTGGCTGCGCGGGATCATGACGTCGCGCACGGTCAACTCGCTGACTTCCAGCACGCCTTCGATCATGCCGAGCGCTTCCGCGTCCAGCAGGTTGCGCTCGAAGGCGTTGTGCAAGAGTTCGATCAACTCTTCGCGATCTTCCGGCTCGCGCAGCAACATGGTGGACAGGCGTTCCAGCCAAGTCGGCCGCGGTTTACTGGGGTCTTCCATTTCTTAGAACTGCTCCTCTCGATAGGGGTCGGGATATCCTAGCCTTTGCATGATGACGGTTTCAAGCGTTTCCATGGTTTCGGCTTCGTCGTCTTGCTCGTGGTCAAAGCCCTGCAGATGCAGCATGCCGTGCACCAGCAGGTGGGCGTAATGGGCTTGCAGCGGCTTGTTTTGCTCGGCGGCCTCTTTTTCCACCACCGGCGCGCACAGCACCAGATCGCCGATCAGCGGCAGGCCCGGCACCGGGTCGCCCTCGTTGAGGGCGAAGCTCAGCACATTGGTGGCGTAGTCCTTGCCGCGGTAGTCGCGGTTCATTTGACGGCCTTCGTCCGCGTCCACGATCAGGATGCTGACCTGGGCCTGCTTGACGCCGGCTTGCAGCGCAGCCTGGCTCCAGCGGCGCAAATCTGCGGGCCGCGGCAGGGCGGCGGTTTGGCTGCGCACCTCCAGGCTCAGTTCCAGGCGCACGGCCAGGCGCGCCAGCAGCGGGTTACGCTTGGCTCTTTTCATCTTGCTTGCTTTGGTATTGGTCGTAGGCGTCGACGATTTTCTGCACCAGCGGGTGGCGCACCACGTCGTCGCTCTGGAAATGATGGAAATGGATGCCGCGCACCTTGTCCAGAATGCGCTCCACTTCGACCAGGCCGCTTTTCTGATGGCGGGCCAGGTCGATCTGGGTCACGTCGCCGGTGATCACCGCCTTGGAGCCGAAGCCGATGCGGGTCAGGAACATCTTCATCTGTTCCGGCGTGGTGTTCTGCGCCTCGTCCAGGATAATGAAGGCGTTGTTCAGCGTGCGGCCGCGCATATAGGCCAGCGGCGCGATCTCGATCAGGTTCTTTTCGAACAGCCGGGTCACGCGATCAAAACCCATCAGATCGTACAGCGCGTCGTACAGCGGCCGTAGATACGGGTCCACCTTCTGCGCCAGGTCGCCGGGGAGGAAGCCCAGCTTCTCGCCGGCCTCCACCGCCGGGCGCACCAGCACGATGCGTTTGACCGTGTCGCGCTCCATCGCGTCCACCGCGCAGCCCACCGCCAGATAGGTTTTGCCGGTGCCGGCCGGGCCAATGCCGAAGGTGATGTCGTGTTGCTGAATGGCTTTGATGTAGCGGCTCTGGCGTGGCGTGCGGCCGCGCAAATCGCCGCGACGGGTCACGAGCACGGGGGCGTCTTCGTCTTCGGCGGCGGCCGTTGCGCCGTTGGGCGCGTGACGGCGCAGTTCCACCAGGCACAGTTGCACGTCGTCTATCGACAGCTCCTGTTTTTCCGCCAGCAGATAGAGCCGGGTCAGCGCTTCCACCGCGGTCTTGGCCTGTTCGCCTTGCACGCGGAAGCTTTCTCCGCGGCGCTGCACGGTCACGTCCAGGCCGGTTTCTATCTGTTTCAGGTTTTCGTCCAGCGGGCCGCACAGGCGGGCCAGCCGTTCGTTGTCGACGGGATTGAAGCTGAGGGGTTCGGCGTGCGATGTAGTCATGCGGCTCGTAGTCTGGGTCGTTCTGCGCGGCCCGCGGCGGGGCGGGATGGCGGATGGGCAAGGGTTAAGGCTGCGGCGCTCATCAAATGTTCCGCAGACAATCCAGTTCCGGCGCGCTCATGCTGGCGTGGAACTCAGTGATTTCATAGCGGGCGAGGCCGGCGACGGCGAACGGGTCGCGCGCCAGCAGGGCCTCGAGCTCGGCGCGGTCTCCGCGCGCCAGGATCACGCCGCCGGTGCGCGGCGTTTTGCGGCCGGAGGCCAGCAGCAAACCGGAAGCGTAGCCCTGCCGCAGCCAGGCGACATGCTGTTCCAGCAACGCGTCGATATCGGACAGCGGGGCGATGTAGCTTAGCGAAACGATGAACATGGCGGCGTCAGCTTGGATGGAAAGCGCCAAGCATACGCCCGCCCGCGGCGGCCGGCGTAAAAAAATGGCGGGCGGACATCATGCTCAGACGGTTTCCGCGATCAGCGCCTCGCCCACCAGAGAGTGCGGACGCGCTTCGGTGATGCGCACGTCTATCATCTGATTGAGCAGGCGCGGGTGGCCGACGAAGTTGACCACGCGGTTGTTGGCGGTGCGTGCCGCCAGCATGGTGGCGTCTTTCTTGGACACGCTTTCCACCAGCACGCGTTGTACGGTGCCCACCATGGATTGATTGATGGCGAAGCCCTTGGCCTCAATCACCTCGTTCAGGGCCTCCAGGCGACGCACTTTTTCCGCGTGAGGGGTATCGTCCGGCAGATTGGACGCCGGCGTGCCCGGACGCGGGCTGTAGATGAACACGTAGCTGAAGTCGACTTCCATGTCTTTGACCAGCTTCAGCGTTTGTTCGAAGTCGGCCTCGGTTTCGCCGGGGAAGCCGACGATGAAGTCGGAGGACAGGCACAGGTCCGGCCGCAGCGCGCGCAGCTTGCGGATGATGGATTTGTACTCCAGGCCGGTATAGCCGCGCTTCATCGCCGCCAGTACGCGGTCGGCGCCGCTTTGCACCGGCAGGTGCAGATGGGACACCAGCTTGGGCAGCTTGCCGTAGCAATCGATGATGCGCTGGCTGAATTCGCGCGGGTGGCTGGTGGTGAAACGGATGCGCTCCACGCCCGGCACCTCGTGCACATATTCCAGCAGCAGCGCGAAGTCGGCGATTTCGCCATCGGACATCGCGCCGCGATAGGCGTTGACGTTTTGCCCCAGCAAGGTGATTTCCTTGACGCCCTGCGCGGCCAGGCCGGCGATTTCGGTCAGCACGTCGTCAAAGGGGCGGCTGACTTCCTCACCGCGGGTGTAAGGCACCACGCAGAAGGAGCAATACTTGGAACAGCCTTCCATGATGGACACGTAAGCCGCGCCGCCTTCTACCTTAGCGGGCGGGATATGGTCGAATTTCTCGATTTCCGGGAAGGAGATGTCCACCTGGGAGCTGCCGCTGGATTGGCGCGACTTGATCAGATCCGGCAGGCGGTGCAGGGTTTGCGGGCCGAACACCACGTCGACGTAGGGCGCGCGTTTGACGATGGTCTCGCCCTCCTGCGACGCCACGCAGCCGCCGACGCCGATGATCAGATCGGGTTTGGCTTCTTTCAGCGGGCGGATGCGGCCCAGATCCGAAAACACTTTTTCCTGCGCCTTTTCGCGCACGCTACAGGTGTTGAACAGGATGATGTCGGCTTCTTCCGGATTGTCCGTTTTGACCATGCCTTCGGAGTCGGACAGCACATCCGCCATTTTGTCCGAGTCGTACTCGTTCATTTGGCAGCCAAACGTCTTGATGTATACCTTTTTCATTGCAGCTAGATTCCAGCGTGTTTCTGTCAATTCGCCGCGAGCCAGGCCCGACAGGCGCCGCCACGGGCGGCTGAGCTTATTGGGACGGTTGGGCGGCTGCTTCGGCTTCCCTTTGCTTCAGCATCTCCACTTCCTCAGGGCGCAGCACCCAGATCTGGTTGATCTGACCTTGCATATTGAAGGTGACGCCCACCGGGCGGCCTTCCAGGCTTTCCAGTTGGCCGCGCAGCAGGAAGCGGTTGTGCTCGTCGAAGATGCGCAGGCCGGGCGCCAATGGGAACTGGCGTTCGGAGCGGATGAAAATGCCGAGCAGGCTTTCCAGCAACGAGCGGTCTTTCTTGACGAACTCGATGGTGGCGTCATCCGCGGCGCGGACGGTGCCGGCCTTCAGTTCCATCGGCAGCAAACGGCCGGCCAGGGCCGGGGCGGCGAGCCATGCCGCACACAGGGCGACTATGAGTATTTTCATAAGGAATTGAATACGTTGCGCGCGATTCTATCATAGCTTGGCCAAGAGGCTGGCCAAATCTTCCTTGCAGCATAGGCGTTTTGGCGCGCCGATGTGACCGGCGTTCACAGGGCGCGTTGCATGCCGACCGCGCCTTCGCCATAGGCCTGGCGGGTGTAATCGTCACGCGCGCAGGGCTGGTAGCCAAAGCGCTTCCAGTAGCGCGCGGCGCCCTGAACCGCTACCAACCGCGCCTGGCGCAGTCCGCGCCGCCGGCCCTGGCCAAGCACGGTTTGCACCAGGCGCGGTCCCAGACCATGGCCGCGCGCATCCGGGTGCAACGCCAGATCGTGTATGAACAGGGTGTCGACTGCTTCCGGCAACTGCTCCAGCGGGCGGTTCAGGCTGGGCGGACGGCCGCCGGCCCAGGGGTGGGCGAACACATAGCCCAGTACCTGTCCGGGGCGCTCCGCCACCCAGCAGGTGTCCGGGGAGAGCCGGTGGCGCGAGGCCAGCGCGTCGCGGCTTTCTATCAGCGACGGTGGATAGCAGTGTTGCTGAACTTGCAGCACGGCGGGAAAATCTTGAACTTGCATCGGGCGCAGGACAATGGCGTCCTGCCGGCGACAGACTGCGGACATCGGGTGCGGGCCAATCCATGGAAGACAAAAAGCAAAGCGCGCGGCCAGAGCCGCGCAGCGTCGAAGGCGGCGATTATAGCCTCCGAGAGAGCGGGGGGCCAGCCGGCCCAGGAGAGGATTGCATGGGGGCGGTTCAGGCGCCTATACCACAGCAAGACGCGATATCAGACGCGTGTGGGCGGGAGCATGATGCGATGACGATACCTGCGCCGGTACGGCCGCTGGAGCAAGACTTCGACGCTTATCTGATCGACGCTTTTCAATGGCGCAGCCTGGGGTTCCAGGGGGTTGGAGTGTTGGGCGCGCTGGGCTTTCTGCTGGTGCGCCGCCTGTACGGCGGCATGGTGCCAGGGTGGCTGTTCCTGGCGGTGGGCCTGGGTTTGGGCGGATTGATCCTGTTGCAGATTGCGGCGCGGCGCGGCCGTCTCTTGCTCTTATGGCAGGTGTTGTTCGCCATTGGGTATTGCCTGGCGATGAAGCGCGCGCTGGATGCCGGAGGATACGGCGAGTATCTGTTGTTGCCGACGCTGGGCGTGTCGGCGCTGGTGATGTCGATCAGCATGTCCAATATATGGCACACCCTGAGTTTTTGGGGGCTGTTGTTATTGGTGTTCGATCCCGTGCGCGTGTTTCTGCGCTGGGGCGGCGAGGAGATGATTTACGGCTTCGGTTTTCTGGCCATCATCATCGGCGGCATGGTGTTGGTCCATCTGCAGGTGGTGCAAACCCTGCGCAGCAACCATCTGTTGTTGAACAAGCTGAAGCGGCAGGCTTTTTACGACTCGCTGAGCAGCCTGCCCAACCGGCGCTCCTTTCTACAGCAGGCCGAGTACGCGCTTGGGCATGAGGACATCGCGTTCTATCTGGCCATCATCGATATCGATCTATTCAAGCGCATCAACGACACCCACGGGCACGCGGTGGGAGATCAGACGATACGCGAAGTCAGCGCCTTGTTGGCCGAAACCTTTCACGATCAGATTTACGGGCGCATTGGCGGCGAGGAGTTCGGCGTGTTGCTGGCGGCGCGCAGCGACGCGGCGGGCCAGGCGCGGTTGGAGTGTTTCCGCCAACAGGTGCGCGCCGCCCCTTTCCCCCATGGGCAGGTGACGGTCAGCGCCGGTGTTTGCCTGGTGGGAAACGGCGGCTTGCAGCAGGCTTTCCACCGGGCGGACCAGGCGTTGTATCAGGCTAAGTCCAGCGGCCGCGATCGGGTGATCGCCTGGCAAGCGGCTTGAGAGGCCGTCCTCGGCCCACAGTGCCTAGTCTTGCACAAGCCCGCTAGGGTCTGAACAGGCTTTCGTCTGGGCTGGCTTTCCGGCGCGGCCGGCCGCCCCATCACCGGGCGGCATTGAATTTCTGGCGGAAAAATGGTCTATTCCTCATCCGCCTTTTCATCGAGTCGTCCGCTATGTCGCATTGGTTGTCCCAGATCGACCCCGATTCCGTCCGCCGCACCCCGCTGGGCGCGCGCGGCCATAATCTGCTGCTGACGCCGCTGGCCGCGCCGCGGCCCTTGCCGCTGAGCGCGGACGAGCAGGACATGGTGCGCAGTTGGCTCAAGACGCGGCGCGACCGCGCGCGCTGGAGCACATTGCTGGCGCCGGCGGACAGCCCGGCTCTGGCGGAGAACCTGCTGCGCCGCTTGCTGGAGGCCGGCTGGTGCGAGGTAGAGCTGCACGCCGAAACCGGGCTGCGCTTCCAGCCTTTGCATCCGTTCTGGGTGCAGTGGCTGGATATGTACGGCCTGCGTCACTTATTGGGCATGGCCGACGCGCAGCCTCAGGCCGAAGTGGTGGAGCTGTGGCGCGGCTGGCAGCCGCGCCATCCGTGGCTGCTGGGTCTGGCGGAAAGCCTGAGTCCGCATTTGCAATCCTCTACGCTGGAGCGCCGTCTGAAACTGGCCCAGGCGCTGGACCAATGGCTGCTGGACGGTTGTTGGGGCACTGAGCGTCAGTTCTCGCAGCGCGCGCTGGGGCGCAGCAAGGCTTTCGGCGCCGCGGACCGGCAGTGGCTGGCGGAGTTCGGCGTGGATCTGGAAGCTTGCGGCATCGCCGCCCACACTCCGCACGTTTTCTTGTCCGGGCCGCTGGGTTTGTGGGCCGGGCAGCAATGCCTGTTGTCCGCCGCCTTGCTTCAGCAAGGCGTGGCCTTGGGGCCGGAGGCGTTGATGAGCGTGAGCGCGGTGGAGGGCGCGATCCGCAGCGTGCGCATCGTGGAGAACCTCAGCGTATTCCAGACGCTCAGCCAGCAGGCGCTGCCGGTGTTGACCCTCTGGGTGCCGGGCCAGCCGCACCAGCGCTGGCGCGAGGCGGTTCGTCACTTATTGTCCCTGCTGCGGGTGCCGGTGCAGATTGCCTGCGATTTGGCTCCGTCCGGCATCGCCGTCGCCATGGCCGCCGGCCAAGTGGCGGAGCAGGCCGGGCGGCCGTGGTCGCCGTGGCGGATGCAGCCGGAGCAACTGACGCTGGCCAATGGCGCCCAGCCCTTGAGCGAAGCAGACCAAGCGCAGTTGGCGCGTTTGATGGGCGGCGGCTTGCCCCCCTTGCTGCATGGCCTAGCGATGGAGATGCAGGAGAAACAGTGCAAAGTGGAGCAAGAGGCGCTGTTCATCGAGGACTGGGGAGACTGAGCGGCCGTCCGCTGAAAACAGCCGCGCGAATCCGGCTCCGACGACGGGGGCAAGCGGAAAAGACGGACCGGCGGCAACGCGCCGGCAATGACATTCGGGCAAATTGGGGCGGGTGTGAAAAAACTGCCCGGCGATGGGTACACAGCGAGAAAAAGCTGCGTTATCATCGCCCCCCAAACCCTTGATGGCAAAGGCAAGATATCAAGGTTTTCAGGAATTGAGAGAGGCTGGCGGGGTGTCAGGTGCCCCCGCCGGCCTCTTGCTTTTGGGCCGCCGTTTGGGCGCGTGCGCGCGCCGCCTGAAGAGGAACATCATTCCCATGCTGATTGGCTTCGTCGTTGTTTATTTGTTGTTGTCCGTGGGCATCGGCCTGTATGCCGCCACCCGCGTGCGCAATGCCCGCGATTTCGCCGTGGCCGGCCGCAGCCTGCCGTTTCCCATCGTCACCGCCATGGTGTTCGCCACCTGGTTCGGTTCAGAAGCGGTGCTGGGCATTCCGGCCACCTTTATCGACAAGGGCTTCGCCGGCATCGTCGAAGACCCGTTCGGCTCGTCGATGTGCCTGGTGCTGGTGGGGCTGCTGTTCGCGCGGCCGTTGTACCGGCTCAATCTGCTGACCATAGGCGACTTCTACAAACAGCGCTTCGGCCGCAATGTGGAGCTGTTTGTGTCGCTGTGCATCATCGCCTCCTACCTGGGGTGGGTGGCGGCGCAGTTGACCGCGCTGGGCGTGGTGTTCAACGTGCTGTCCCAAGGCGCGATCAGTGCCAACGCCGGCATGCTGCTGGGCGCCGGCATCGTGCTGGTGTACACGCTGTTTGGCGGCATGTGGTCGGTGGCCTTGACCGATTTCTTCCAGATGACGGTGATTGTCGCTGGCTTGCTGTATCTGACCTGGTTGATTGGCGACATGGCCGGCGGCCCGGTCAAGGTGCTGCAGCACGCGGCGGCGCAGGACAAGTTCACCATGATTCCCAGCCTGTCGCCCAAGGATGTTGTCGGCTTTGTCGGCGCCTTGCTGACCATGATGCTGGGTTCGATTCCGCAGCAGGATATTTTCCAGCGGGTGATGTCGGCCAAGAACGAGAACGTCGCGGCGCGCGCGTCCATGGTTGGCGGCGGCCTGTACCTGACTTTCTGCATGCTGCCCATTTTTATCGGCTTTGCCGCCACTCTGATCGATCCAACCATGGTCAGCCGCTGGATGCAGCAGGACGCGCAGATGATTCTGCCCAGCCTGATCCTGGAGCGCACGCCGCTGTTCGCGCAGGTGATGTTCTTCGGCGCGCTGTTGTCCGCCATCATGTCCACCGCGTCCGGCACTTTGCTGGCGCCGTCGGTGACCTTCACCGAGAACGTGCTCAGCCGTTTCATCCCGGTGATGTCGGACCGGCAGTTCCTGTTGGCGATGCGGCTGACCGTGGTGGGCCTGGCCATTGTCACCACGGTGTTCGCGCTGTTGTCCGACGCCACCATCTACGAGATGGTGGGCAATGCCTACAAGGTGACGCTGGTGTCGGCGGTGGCGCCGTTGTTCGCCGGCTTGTTTTGGAAGCGTTCGACGCCGCAGGGCGCCTTGCTGGCCATCGCGCTGGGCTTGGGCAGCTGGCTGGCGCTGGATTGGTTCGGCCCGGCGGACCCGTTCTGGCCGCCGCAACTGGCGGGCCTGGGCTTCAGCATTGTCGGCATGGTGGCCGGCAGCCTGCTGCCGCAGCGCTTGGGGCGCGGGGCGTTGGCTGCAGTGGGGCGCTTCTGACCTGACCTTAGAGCCTGTTCAAAGTGTCGCGAGCCAGGGCGAGACAAGGCGAAAACGAGCGAAAAAGCTGAGTGTACGAGGGGTACATGAGCATTTCGAAGCGATTTTCAACGCCGTATCGCCAACGCGCAGCAGATCGTGAACAGGTTCTCAGAAGTTGGCAGGGGTGTTGGCGCTGATGATCTCCGCCTCGTCCGGCCCGACATTGCGGAATTTGTGCGGCAGGGTGCTGGGAAAGTAATAGCCGTCGCCGGCGGAGAGGATGCTGATGTGGCCGTCCACGGTCAGTTCCACCGTGCCGCGCACCACCACACCGCACTCCTCGCCCTCCGGATGAGTGATCATCTCTTTGCCGGTGTCCGCGCCCGGCGAATACAGCTCGCGCAGCATGCGCATCTGGCGGTTGGGGTTGGAGGCGCCGATGATCAGCAGCTTCAGGCCGTCGCGGCCCAAATCCGGCTGTTGGTCGCGGCGGAAGGTGTAGGGATCGCTGGGCGGCGGTTCGCCAAAGGTCAGGAACTCGGTCAGCGTCATCGGAAAGCCCTGGATCAGCTTCAATAGCGAGCTGATGGACGGGCTGACCCGGTTTTGTTCTATCAGCGAGATGGTGGCGTTGGCCATGCCGGCCCGTTTCGCCAGCTCGCGCTGCGACAGCGCGAAGTGCTCACGCACTTGTTTGACGCGTAATCCAATATCCATGCCTGTAACCTCGGTGGCGTGCCCTTGTCGGCCTCTGCTTAGTATTTTCGACAATTTTTCGAATAGCGTCACAGTATACTGATGTCGCCGCCGGCCATGCAGCGCAATTCGCGCTTTCTGGCCCGCCGCGGCGCATTTTCCAAGCCAAGCCCCATTTTGCTGCGTCCATCGGCCTTTCTCTCTCCCTGCAGCCCGTCCGCCAGGCCCGTCGCCTGCGCCTCTTGCCACAAGCTCTCCCGCTTTGCGTTTGATTTTTTAGACAGTGCCGCCGCGCTGTCACAGTATGGAGTCATGCGCGCCCTCCGGCGCGCCGGAGGGACGCATTGAAAGCCTTATTGTGGATAGCGGGGTTGGCGGCGCTGTGGCTGGCGTCGCCCAGTTGGGCGCTGAGCCTGTCGGCGGCGGAGCGGGACTGGCTGAGCCGGCATCCTGTGTTGCGGGTGGGGGTGGTGCCGCAAGCGCCCTACGCGGTGCTGGACCCGCGCCGGCAAGCGATTAGCGGCGCGCACGTGGAGCTGATGAATCGGCTGGCTGCCGAGTTGGGCCTCAAGCTGGCCTGGACGGCCTATCCGAACAAGACGCAATTGAGCGCGGCGGCGCGGGCGGGTAGCGTGGATATCGCGCCCGGCCTGGAGCAAACGCCGGCAGGCTTGCGTTACTGGCTGTTTTCCGGCCCCTTCCTGCGCATACCCTACAAACTGGTTGGGCGGGGCGAACCGGCGGCGGCGCTGGAGCTGGAGCAATTGCCGGGCAACGTAAGGGTGGCGGTGGTTGAGCCGGGCGCGGCGGCGGCCTTCCTGGCCGCCAACTATCCGGCGTTGCGGCGTTGGCCGGCCGGCTCGGACCGTTCCGCGTTGCAGCAAGTGCTGCAGCAGCGGGCGGATTACGCGGTGGTGGACGAGGCGCAACTGAACCAGCTGCTGCGGGAGCCCGAGTTCTCGCCCTTGCGCGCGGTGGGCGACAGCGGCGCCACCCGGCTGCTGCGGGTGGCGTCGCGACAGGATTGGCCGCAATTGGCTACGTTGCTGGACCGGGCATTGAGCGCGTTGCCGGCGTCGCAGCGCGGTCATCTTTACACACGCTGGGTGCAGGCCGAGCCGACGCCCTTGGGCGACAGTCTGCCGTTTTGGCGGTGGCTGAGTCAGGTTTTGGGCGTGCTCATTCTGGCTTTGGCGGGCGCATTATTGTGGCGGGGCAGGCAACAGCGGCAGATGCGGCAGGCGCTGGCGGCTGCGCGCCAGGCGCTGGCGCAGCGGGAGGCCAGCGCCGAGGCCTTGCGGCTGACGCAGTTTTCGGTGGATCACAGCACGGTGGGCATTCTGTGGCTGAACTGGGACAGCCGGCTGCGTTACGCCAATCAGGCCGCGCTGGCGATGCTGGCGTGCGAAGAGGCGCAGGCGGTGGGGCAGCCTCTGTCGCGTTTTCAGCCGGGCTTGGACATGGACGGCTGGCTGGATTTGTGGAGCCGGGCGCGCAGCCGGGATCTGTTGCAGTTCGAAATCGATTGTCTGCGCGCCGACGGCGGCAGCTTGCCGGTGGATGTCTCGCTCAGTTTTCTGCGCTTCGGCGGCGCCGACTATCTGGTGGCCTTTATGCATGATGTCACCGAGAAGCGGCAGGCGCGCGCCGCCTTGCGGGAAAGCGAGGCGCGCTTCAAGGGCATCGCTGAAAATGTGCCGGGCCTGGTGTTCCGGCTGGAGAGCGGCGACGCGGCGGAAGATCCGCGGCTGGCCTTTGTCAGCGAGGCCAGCCTGGCACTGACCGGCTACCCGGCCGCGGACTTGCTGGCGCGGCCGGAGGGCTTGCTGGCCTTGGCGCATCCGGAAGACGCCGCCGGCCTGCGCGAGAGTTGGCGGGCGGCCTGGCGAGAGCAGAGCGACTGGAGCTGGCAAGGCCGGATTCTGACCCGCGACGGCGTTGAGCGCTGGGCTGATCTGCGCGCCCGCGCCCGCCGCCACGGCGCGGCGGGCATGGTGTGGGACGGCATCCTGTGGGATATCAGCGCCGGCAAGCGCAATGAACTGGAACTGAGCGCGTCGCGCGCCATGTTGAGAGACTTGGCCGCTCACCTCGAAACGGTGCGCGAGGAGGAGAAAGCGCATATCGCGCGCGAGGTGCACGACGAACTGGGCCAGGTGCTGACCGTGCTCAAGCTGGAAACCTCGATGCTGGAACTCAGCCTGGGGCGGCCGGAGGGCGCGGCGGCGGAGCGGCTGGCCAGCATCAAGAAGCTGATCGCCCAGACTTTCGCCCTGGTCCGCGACGTGGCCACCGCGCTGCGTCCGCCCATTCTGGACGCGGGCCTGGCCTCGGCCGTGGAATGGCAGGCGCGCCGTTTTGAAGCCCGCAGCGGCATACCCTGCCTGGTGCTGGTGCCGGAAACGCCGTTGCGGCTGGACGACGCCAAGGCGGTGGGCCTGTTTAGGGTATTGCAGGAGGCGCTGACCAATGTGATGCGCCACGCCGAGGCTCATACGGTGACGCTGCATTTACAGGCGCAACCGGGGGAATTGACGCTGAGCATTGTCGACGACGGCAAAGGCTTTGAGCGGCGGCCGGGGGAGGCGAGTAGTTCCTACGGCCTGGTGGGCATGCGCGAGCGCCTGCTGATGTTCGGAGGGGAGCTGGAGATCGCCAGCGCGCCGGGGCAGGGCTGCAGTTTGACGGCCCGGCTGCCTTTGCGGCCGGATGAAGGAGAGGAGGAGACATGATTCGAGTGATTGTGGCGGAAGACCACACCATCGTGCGCGAAGGCATCAAGCAGTTGATCGGCCTGGCCGACGATTTGCAAGTCGTCGGCGAAGCCGCCAACGGCGGCGCGGTGTTCGACGCCTTGCGCGCCGCCGTCTGCGATGTGTTGCTGCTGGATATTTCGATGCCGGGCCTGAGCGGGCTGGACGTGATCCCGCGCTTGCGGGCGCTGGCGCAGCCGCCGGCCATCCTGGTGCTGTCCATGCACGACGAGGTGCAGATGGCGGCGCGCGCGCTCAAGGCCGGCGCCGCCGGCTACGCCACCAAGGACAGCGACCCGGCGCTGCTGCTGACCGCGATCCGCAAAGTGGCCGGCGGCGGCCGCTACATCGACCCGCAGCTGGCGGACCGGCTGGTGTTCGAAGTCAACCTCAGCGACGAGCGGCCGCCGCATGCTCAGCTGTCCGAGCGCGAGTTTCAGGTGTTTCAGCGCCTGGCGCAGGGCGCCAATGTCAACGAGGTGGCGCAGTTGCTGGCCATCAGCGCCAAGACCGTCAGCACCCACAAGGTCAGACTGATGCAGAAGCTGCGCGCGCAATCGCTGGCGGATCTGGTGCGTTACGCGATCGAGCACCAGTTGTTTTAACGCTTGGCCTGCTGCGGCGCACTAAGGATTTCCCTATAGCGAGCGCCGTTTATCCCGACGGCAAAATCCGCCGCCCGCTGATGGCGGGCGCGCGCCGCTCTCCCTAGCATGGTTGGCGTACGCATTCACTTCCAGGTGCCGCCGCCATGTCCGCAGCCAACGATGTGCTGGTCCGCTTCCTCGACATCCAGAAAAGCTATGACGGCGAGAACCTCATCGTCAAAAACCTGAATCTGGATATCCGCCAAGGCGAATTCCTCACCCTGCTGGGGCCGTCCGGCTCCGGCAAGACCACCAGCCTGATGATGCTGGCTGGTTTCGAAACCCCTACCGGCGGCGAGATTCAGCTGGCCGGCCGTTCCATCAACCGCGTGCCGCCGCACAAGCGCAACATCGGCATGGTGTTCCAGAACTACGCCTTGTTTCCCCACATGACGGTGGCGGAAAACCTGGCCTTCCCGCTGTCGGTGCGCGGCGTGTCCAAGGCGGACATTCAGGACAAGGTGAAGCGGGCGTTGGCCATGGTGCAGCTGGACGCCTTTGCCGGCCGCTATCCGGGCCAGATGTCGGGCGGCCAGCAGCAGCGGGTGGCGCTGGCGCGGGCCTTGGTGTTTGAGCCGCAACTAGTGCTGATGGACGAACCGCTGGGCGCGCTGGACAAGCAATTGCGCGAACACATGCAGATGGAGATCAAGCATCTGCACCAGCGGTTGGGCGTGACCGTGGTCTACGTCACCCATGACCAGGGCGAGGCCCTGACCATGTCGGACCGGGTGGCGGTGTTCCATCAGGGCGAAATCCAGCAGGTCGACGCGCCGGCCCAGCTCTATGAGCGGCCGGGCAACGCCTTCGTCGCCAACTTCATCGGCGAGAACAACCGGCTGCAAGGCACTTTGCTGAGCCAGGACGGCGAGCGCTGCCTGGTGGAGCTGGAGCGCGGAGAGCGCGTGGCGGCGCTGGCGGTGAAGGTGGGCGAAGCCGGCAGCAGGGTGTCGCTATCCATTCGCCCCGAG
Source organism: Chromobacterium sp. Rain0013 (assembly GCF_015291765.1). Taxonomy (NCBI): domain Bacteria; kingdom Pseudomonadati; phylum Pseudomonadota; class Betaproteobacteria; order Neisseriales; family Chromobacteriaceae; genus Chromobacterium; species Chromobacterium sp. Rain0013. The sequence goes on along the minus strand of NZ_CP031514.1, from coordinate 63,575 downwards.
CGCGTTCTGCTCAACGGCCACAGCGAGCATTGCGACAACCGGTTCTCCGGGAGGGTGGCCGAATTCATCTATCTGGGCGACCACGTGCGCGTGCGCATGGAGGTGTGCGGCAAGCCCAATTTCTTCGTCAAACAAGCCATCGCCGACCTGGACGCCACGCTCGCCGTCGGCGATGTAGTGTCGCTGGGCTGGCAGGTGGAGCATGTACGCGCGCTTGATCCGCTGGCTCACGAATAGCAAGGCGTGTTTTGCAAGGGAGGATCTGGGAATGTCTACAAGCATCAAGCTGGCGGCCATGGCCTTGGGGTGGGCTCTTGTGGGCGAAGCCATGGCTGCCGAGCTGACCGTGATCTCGTTTGGCGGAGCGGGGAAGTCCGCTCAGGACAAGGCGTATTACGGCCCGTTCCAGCGGGCGACCGGCATCAAGGTGATCGGGGCGGAATACAACGGCGAGATGGCGAAGATCAAGGCCATGGTGGATAGCCGCAGCGTGTCGTGGGATGTGGTTGAAGTCGAGCCGGCGGCGCTGCTGCGTCTGCTGGACCGGCTCGATCCCGGCTACAAGCTTTGACGGCCTCGGTTCTGTCGTGAGTTGTCGATTGGCTGTGAACCTGTTTAAGCGCTGCTGCGCTTCGCGAGACGCCCACGGTGAGCGTGGCTTCGAAATGCTGATGTACCAAGCGCACATTCCGCTTTCTCAGTCATTTTCGCCTTGTCTCGCTTTCGCTCGCCAGCTCGTAAACGCGCTCTAAGACGGGTTCAAGCCGGGAACCGGCGGGCTTGAAATATAAGGAGGTACGGTTCATGAGGCTCCACCGCAAATTCTTATTCCCCTATTGCGTCGTGCTGGCGGCCTGTCAGGCGCAGGCGCTGACCGTTGTGTCGTTTGGCGGCGCCAACCAGGCCGCCCAGGTCCAGGCCTATTACCAGCCTTTCCAGCGCGCTACCGGCACCAGGGTGCTGGCTGGCGAATACAACGGCGAAATGGCCAAGGTCAAGGCGATGGTGGAGGCCCGGCGCGTGTCCTGGGACGTGTTGGAGGTTGAGGCGCCGGAGCTGGCAAGGGGCTGTGACGAAGGTTTGTTCGAAAGGCTGGACCCGGCGCTGGCCGGCGGGCGCGCAGAGGTGGTCGATGGCGCGCTGCAGCCATGCGGCATCGGCATCTTCGTCTGGTCCAATGTGCTGGCCTACAACGCGGACAAGCTCAAGACCGCGCCGCGCGGCTGGGCCGATTTCTGGGATGTAAAGCGTTATCCCGGCAAGCGCGGCATGCGCAGGGGCGCCAAATACACCTTGGAAATCGCGCTGTTGGCCGACGGGGTCGCCGCCAAGGATATCTACCGAATACTAGCCACGCCGGCTGGCGTGGAGCGCGCCTTCAAGAAGCTGGCGCAGCTCAAACCCCATATCCAGTGGTGGGAAGCCGGCGCTCAAGCGCCGCAATACTTGGCCTCCGGCGATGTGGTGATGAGTTCGGCCTACAACGGGCGTATTGCCTCGGCCCAGCAAGAGGGCCGGAATTTGAAGATCGTGTGGGACGGCAGCCTGTATGACTTTGTCTACTGGGCCGTTCCCAAGGGGGCGCAAGAGGGCGTTGCGGCAAGGCGTTTCATCGCTTTCGCCAGCCGGCCGGAGACCCAGGCGGCGTATTCACGACAGATGGCCTATGGGCCGATCAACCGCAAGGCGATGACGTTGCTGGCGCCGGGACGGCAGCTCGAACTGCCCACCGCGCCGCAGAACATGAAAAACGCTGTGAAGGTGGATCTGGAGTTCTGGGCCGATCACGGTGAAAGCCTGGAGCAGCGTTTCAACGCCTGGGCCCTGCGCTGAGCGCCCGTATTGAAAGCCGCGCCGGCCGGACCGGCGTCATGATGCAGTCAACAAGGAGAATGAGGATGGCAGTCAAACAAGGATTCATCCTGCTGGGCGCCGCGCTGGCTTTGGCCGGCACGGCCTCGGCCAAGGATTTGACGGTGATTTCCTACGGAGGCGCCAATAAGGACGCCCAGGCCAAGGCCTATTACGCGCCGTTCCAGAAGAGCGCCAGGCTCAAGCTGGTCAGCGGCGAGTACAACGGCGAAATGGCCAAGCTCAAGGCGATGGTGGACACCAAGAGCGTGTCTTGGGACGTTCTGGAGGTGGAGTCGCCGGAACTGGTGCGCGGCTGCGACGAGGGGCTGCTGGAACGGCTGGACTACGCGCGTATCGGCAATAAGGCGGACTTCGTGCCCGGCGCGGTTCAGCCCTGCGGCATCGGCATCTTCGTCTGGTCCACCGCGCTGGCCTACAACGCCGACAAACTGAAGACCGCGCCGGCCGGCTGGAAGGACTTTTGGGATGTGAAGAAATTCCCGGGCAAACGCGGCCTGCGCAAGGGGGCCAAGGGAACCTTGGAAATCGCGCTGCTGGCCGATGGCGTGGCGGCCAAGGATGTTTATCCGGCGCTGGGCACGCAGGCCGGCGTGGACCGCGCCTTCAAGAAACTGGATCAGCTCAAACCCCATATCCAGTGGTGGGAGGCCGGCGCCCAGCCGCCGCAATACCTGGCCTCAGGCGATGTGGTGATGAGCTCCGCCTTCAACGGCCGCATCGCGGTGGCGCGCAAGGAAGGCAAGAATCTGAAAGTGGTGTGGAACGGCAATCTCTACGACTTCGACTACTGGTCGATCCCCAAGGGCACGCCCAAGCGCGATCAGGCCTATCAGTTCATCGCCTTCGCCAGCAAGCCGGAAAACCAGAAGGTGTATTCGCAGAACATCGCCTACGGTCCCAGCAACAAGCGGGCGATTCCGCTGCTGGACAAGAGCGAGCTGCCGGATCTGCCCACCGCGCCGCAAAACATCAAGGACGCGCTGAAGATCAATCTAGAGTTCTGGGCCGATCACGCCGAGAGCCTGGAACAGCGTTTCAACGCCTGGGCGGCTAAATAAGCGCTCGTCCTTAATTTAGCGGAGGCCGCCTTCCGGCGGCCGTTTTGACGGAGTCCAAGCCATGACCGCTTCCTCGGTATCTCATTCCCGCGCGTCCGCGCCGGCCCCGCTGCCCCTGAAGGCGCGGTTGGCTCGGGCGGAGCGGCTGGGCAAGCTCAAGTCGCTGGCATTGGTGGCGCCGCTGCTGTTGTTCCTGCTGCTGACCTTCATCGTGCCCATCGGCGCGCTGCTGCTGCGCAGCGTCGACAATCCGGAAGTGGCGGGCACGCTGCCGCGGGCGGTACGGGCGCTGGCGGCTTGGGACGGCAAGTCGCTGCCGCCGGAAACGGCCTACCGCGCGCTCGTCGACGATGTGCGGCTGGCCAGCGAACAACAGACGCTGGGCGACTTGGGCAAGCGGCTGAACATGGAGGTGCCCGGCTATCGCAGCCTGTTGGGCAAAACCGCGCGCGCCTTGCCGCTGGAGCCGGCGCCGTCTTCGTTCAAGCAGGCGTTGACCGAGCTGGACGAGCGCTGGGGCGATCCGGCCTATTGGCTGGCGATACGCCGCAACCAGTCCGTCTACACCCCTTACTATCTGCTGGCGGCGCTGGACCACCGCATCGACGATCTGGGCGAAATCAGCCGCGCGATGCCGGACCAGGGCATCTATCTGAGCGTGTTCGCCCGCACCTTCTGGATGAGCCTGGTGGTGACCTCGCTGTGCCTGTTGCTGGCCTATCCCTTGGCCTATCTGCTGGCCAGCCTGCCCACCCGCCGCAGCAATCTGCTGATGATCATGGTGCTGCTGCCGTTCTGGACCTCGGTGCTGGTGCGGGTGGCCGCCTGGATCGTGCTGCTGCAGTCCGGTGGCCTGATCAACGCCGCCTTGTTGAGCCTGGGCCTGATCGAACAGCCGCTGCAGCTGGTGTTCAACCGCGTCGGCGTTTACATCGCCATGGTGCATATACTGCTGCCCTTCATGATTCTGCCAATTTACAGCGTGATGAAGGGCATCTCTCCCAGCTATCTGCGCGCAGCGGTCTCGCTGGGCTGCCATCCCTTCGCCAGCTTCTGGCGGGTGTACGCGCCGCAGACCGTGGCCGGCGTGGGCGCCGGCTGCCTGCTGGTGTTCATCCTGTCCATCGGCTACTACATCACCCCGGCCTTGCTGGGCAGCCCCAACGACCAGATGGTCAGCTATTTCGTAGCCTTCTACACCAACACCACCATCAACTGGGGCATGGCCACCGCGCTGGGCGGCCTGTTGCTGGCGGCCACCTTGTTGCTGTACGCGGTCTACCACCGGCTGGTGGGCAGCGAGCGGTTGCGGCTGGGCTAAACCGCTTCCTGGCATTGCTTGAATCAAACCCAAATCGTGGAGAGCTAAACCCATGCCAAGCCATCACACTTTGCCGGAAGAGCGGCTGTGGTTTTACCTGCACCGCTTGCTGGGCGGCCTGACGCTGCTGTTCCTAGTGCTGCCGGTGCTGGTGATCATCCCCTTGTCCTTCAACGGCAGCGCTTTTCTGGTTTATCCGCTCAACGGGTTCTCCCTGCGCTGGTATCAGGAGTTCTTCTCCTCGGCGGAATGGATGCGGGCCTTGCAGAACAGTCTGATCGTCGCGCCGTTGGCCACCGTGCTGGCGATGACCCTGGGCACGCTGGCCGCCATCGGGCTGACCCGCGCCGAGTTTCCCGGCAAGGGCCTGCTGATGGCGGTATTGATCTCGCCCATGGTGGTGCCGGTGGTGATCGTCGGTGTGGCCGGCTATTTGTTTTTCGCGCCCTTGGGCATGGACAACAGCTATCTGACGCTGGTGCTGCTGCACGCGGCGCTGGGCGTGCCCTTCGTGGTGATCACCGTCAGCGCCACGCTGCAGGGCTTTAACCGCAATCTGGTGCGCGCCGCCGCAAGCCTGGGCGCGTCGCCGCTGCGGGTCTTCTTCAAGGTGACTTTGCCGCTGATTGCGCCGGGTGTGATTTCAGGCGCGCTGTTCGCCTTCGGCACCTCCTTCGACGAGGTGGTGGTGACGTTGTTTGTCGCCGGGCCGGGGCAGGCGACACTGCCGCGGGCGATGTTTGGCGGCATCCGCGAAAACCTCAGCCCCGCCATCGCCGCTGCGGCCACGCTCTTGATCGGCTTTTCAGTGCTGATGCTGCTGACGCTGGAGTGGCTGCGCGGCCGTTCCGAGCGGCTGCGCAGCCGGCCGGCGGGCTAACGGGGGCTTGGCCCTACTTTTGGAGGGGTTGAAATTCGGCCAGTGTGCCGCACACTAGCGGAGTCACTCACCCTGAACCCAAATAAGGAATTCCCACATGGCTACCGTTACTTTGCGCGGCAATCCCGTTGAAGTGGCCGGCGCGCTGCCGGCCAAGGGCCAGCAAGCCCCGGCGCTGACCCTGACCTCCGCCGAGCTGGCCGAAGTCAAACTGGACAACTACGCCGGCAAGAACAAGGTGCTGAACATTTTCCCCAGCGTGGACACCCCCACCTGCGCGATGTCGGTGCGTAAGTTCAACGAGCGCGCCGCCAAGCTGGCCGACACCGTGGTGCTGTGTGTTTCCGCCGACCTGCCGTTCGCTCAGAAGCGCTTCTGCGGCGCAGAAGGCATCGAAAATGTGGTCACCCTGTCCACTTTCCGCAACCCGCAGTTTGCCGCCGACTACGGCGTCAAGCTGGCTTCCGGCCCGCTGGCCGGCCTGACCGCCCGCGCGGTGGTGGTGCTGGACAAGGACAATAAGGTGTTGCACAGCGAGCTAGTGGCCGAGATCGGCGAAGAGCCGAACTACGACGCCGCGCTGGCCGTGCTGTAAGCTGCGCCGCCGCAGACAAAACCCGCCGACATCGCGTCGGCGGGTTTTTTTGCGCCCAGCCATGGGGGTCAGTATCCATGTCCTCGTGCAATGCTTCACGAAGCGCAGCAGACTTTGATCAGGTTCTTAGTAGGGTTTATTGGGCAGGAACTTGCCATCCAGAGTAATCACCGCACGCTCGCCGCCGTCCGGGTCTTCCACTTTGCGGATGTCCAGCTTGAAGTTGATGGCGCTGATGATGCCGTCGCCAAATTTCTCGTGCACCAGCGCCTTCAGCGTGGTGCCGTAGATCTGGATCATTTCATAGAAGCGGTAAATGGTGGGATCGGTGGGAATGCCGCCGGGAATGCTGCCGCGCAAGGGAATGGTTTGCAGCTGCAAGGCGTCGGCCGCGTTCAGGCCCAGCCGTTGGCAGACCAGCTCCGCGGCGGGCTTGGGCAGCGCATGCTGGCCCAGCACGGCGGCGGTGACATAGGCCAGGCTGAGGCCGGTGTCGGCGGCCACTTGCTCCCAGCTCAGGTCTTTCAAGGCCTTGGCGGCGAGGGCGCGTGCAGTCAGTTCTACACGGAGGTCCTGATGGATATTGGAGTGTTGCATGGGATGGTCCTTTCTTTGGGTTTGCGGGAGACGCGCCGCTTTCAGGCGGCGTGGGTGAGCGGAAAATCCGCCAGGGAAACGAAGCGCTGGCTGGCATGGTCCAGGGCCAGGACGGCGCCGGTTTCGATGTTGTAGACCCAGCCGTGCAGGGTCAGCCGGCCCTGGCGCGTCGCCAGCGCCACCGAAGGATGGGTTTTAAGGTTGGCCAGTTGGGCGATGACGTTTTCTTTCACCATGTAGTCCAGCCGCTGGCGGGCGTCGTCGTGCCGGCGCGCCGCGTTCACCACTTTGGCGGAGTCGGCGTGGCGCAGCCAGCCGGCCACCGCTGGCAGATGGTCCAGGCAATGACCGTTGGCGATCGCCGTCATCGCGCCGCAGTCGGAGTGGCCGCAGACCACGATGTCGGCGACGCCCAGCGCGGCCACCGCGTATTCCACCGAGGCGGTGACGCCGCCCGGTTCCGGCCCGTAGCAGGGAACGATGTTGCCGGCGTTGCGGATCACGAACAGTTCGCCGGGTTCTTGTTGCGTCAGCAGTTCCGGCACCACGCGGCTGTCCGAGCAGGTGATGAACAGCGCGCCGGGGGCCTGGCTGTCCGCCAGCTGGCGGAACAGCGCCGAACGTTGGGGATAGGCTTCCTGTTGGAATTTCAGAAAGCCGTCGATGAGGGCTTGCATGGCTTGCTCCTTGGCGGGGAAGGGATGCGCCAAGGATGAGGCTTTTTTTCTATAGGGTCCAAGACCGATATAAAATGGTTTCCATAATTATTTCCTATAGTTTGGGCGCATGATTCTTCGACATATCCGTTACCTGCAGGCCGTCGTCGAGCACGGCAACTTCACCCGGGCAGCCGAAGCGCTGCATGTCTCGCAGCCCACGCTGTCGCAGCAGATCAAGCAATTGGAAGAGACGGTGGGCGCGCAGTTGTTGGACCGCGGCGGGCGGACGGTGCGGCCAACCGACGCCGGCGCCGCTTATTTGGAATACGCGCGGCGCGCGTTGCGCGAGCTGGAGGCGGCGCGACGAGCCACCCGGGATGTCGGCGATTTGTCGCGCGGCAGCTTGCGGCTGGCGATGACGCCGACTTTTGCCAGCTACCTGCTGGGGCCGTTGGCGGCGCGGCTGCGCAGCCTCTACCCCGGCATTGAACTATGCGTGCGCGAGGCGACGCTGGATGCCATCGAGCTGGCTTTGCTGGAGGACGAGATCGACGCGGGTATCGCGTTCGATCAGGCGCGTTCGGCGGAGATAGACGCGCGGCCGCTGTTCAGCGAAACCCTGGCCGTGGTGGTGGGCGACGGCCACCCATGGCGACGACAGGCGGAAGCGGTGGACGCCGAGGCTTTGGCGCAGACGCCCTGGGCGCTGTTGAGCGCGGATTTCGCCACCCGCGGCCATATCGATCGCTATTTCCGGGAATTGGGCCTGAAGCCGCGGATCGCGGCGCAGGCCAACAGCATCGGCGCGGTGATGGAAATCGTCCGCCACAGCGATTGCGCCACCATCCTGCCGCGGGCGATCACGCGGCGGCATCCGGAGCTGGGGGCAGTGGGATTGCAAACGCCGTTGCCGGCGCGCACGGCGGCGGTTCTGACGCGCAAGGCCGCGTACCGCAGCGCCGCTTTGCGGGCGTTTCTGCCGGTGCTGGATGCTTTGGGAGAGGAGTTGGAAGCCGAGGGCGGCGCGAGGCCGCCCGCGGCGGGAGCCGGCTGAGCGGCTCCCTAGAGGGGTTTAGGCTTGCTGGCCCGCCAGCTTGCCGCGCGGAGCGCTCTCGGCGGCTTCCATATTGGCCACCGCGTGGGCGTCATGCTCGGCGTCCAGATAACGCGTGCGCCAGCCGCTGTTGACGCCCCAGTAGTAAAAGGCCAGAGATACCATCGCCACCACCGCCATGTCGGGGCCGTAGGGCAACAGGCCGATGCCGCCGAAGTCCTGGCTGCCGATGTAGGACAGCAGCGCCATCGTCGGCAGGTAGAGCACCATCCACAGCGCGCCTTTCAGTTCGCGGCCAAACTCCGGCCAGCCGGCGCGGGCTTGATACCAGAAGTACACCGGCAAGGCGGCCACGATCAGGAAGATGATCTCGCCGGTCAGCGGCCAGCGCGCCCAGTACAGCACCAGGGACGCGCAGACGAAGGCGAAGGGCGCGATCACGCTCAGGCCGGCCAGACGCAGCGGGCGCGGCAGGTCGGAAGCGCAGCGGCGCAGAGAAGCCACGCTGATCGGGCCGGTCAGGTAGGAAATCACGGTAGCCACCGAGATCACCGCCGCCAGCGTGCCCCAGCCGCGGAAGAAGAACAGGAACACGAAGGAGATGGCCAGGTTGAACCACATCGCCGGGCGCGGGATCTGGTACAGCGGATGAATGCGGCCGAAGATCTCCGGCATGGTGCCGTTGCGCTGCATGCCGTAAATCATGCGCGAGGTGGTGGCCATATAGGTGGCGCCGGTGCCGCTGGGGCTGACGAAGGCGTCGAAGTACAGCAGCAGCATCAGCCAGTTCAGGCCCAGCGCCATCGCCAGTTGGGCGAAGGGGGAGCTGAAGTTCAGTCCTTGCCAGCCGTGGGCCAGGTCCGCCGGCGACAGCGCGCCGATGAAGGCCACTTGCAGTGCCACGTAAATCACCGCGGCCAGCAGGATGGAACCCACCACGCCGAAGGGCACGCTCTTGCCCGGATTGCGGGCTTCGCCGGCCAGGTTGATCGGGCTTTGGAAGCCGTTGAAGCTGAACACGATGCCGCTGGTGGCCACCGCCGTCATGACGCTGGCCCAGCCAAACGGGGCAAAGCCGCCAGGGGTGTCGCCGCCCAGATTGCCGGGATGGAAGCCGCTGTAGATCAGTGCGCCCACGGTCAGCGCCGGCACGATCACTTTGAAGATGGTGATGGCGCTGTTGGCCTTGGCGAACAGACGCACGCCCCAGTAGTTGAGCATGAAGTAGACGATGACCAGCAGAGCGGAAAGCATCAAGCCGGGCGGGGTCAACTCGCCGTTGGAAAACAGATGTTGGGCCCAGGCGTAAGGCCAGGAGCTCATGTATTGCACCGAGGCCTCGGCCTCGATAGGGATCACCGAGACAATGGCGATCCAGTTGGCCCAGCCGGCGATGAAGCCTAGCAGGGAACCATGGGAGTAGCGGGCGTAGCGCACCATGCCGCCGCTTTCCGGGAACATGGCGCCCAGTTCCGCGTAGCTGAGGGCGATGGAGAGAATGATCACCATGCCGACTATCCAGGCGACGATGGCGGCGGGGCCGGCGATCTGGGCGGCGTGCGCGGCGCCGAACAGCCAGCCGGAGCCGATGATGGAGCCCAGGCCGGTCAGCATCAGGGCGATGGGGCCGATATGGCGGGAGTGTTGCTGTGTCAAAGGTATCTCCTGTCTGAAAACCCGACGGCCCGGTAGAGTCAGTCCCGGACGCGGCGGGCAAGCGATGGGGACAAGTTCCGGCCACGACGCGCTCGCCCGGCCGTCCGGGGCGGAGGGCATGGCATGGAGAATGACGGCGTGCTGGATGCGCCGGCGCGGAGGGCGCCGGCGAGCTTGTCCCGGATGCCGGGTGGACCCGGTCTAGTGTGCTCTTTTATAAGAGGGGGCTAATCTACCTTTGCTTTTCATTACGGTATGTAACGAAATGTACTCGCTAGCTTATTTCAAACATGACAAAAGATTGAAAGTGGCGAGGAAATGGGTGATCTATTGCGCGTTTAGGCGAATGGCAAGGGTTTAAATGGAATAAATGCTCTAGGCGTGATCCGGCGGCAATTTTCTGCCTAATTGACGCCGGCGAGGCGGCTAAGCTGGTTGTTGCAGCAGCCGCCAATCGGTTGCCGCAGCGGAAGGCGCTGGCTCGGCGTCCGGCGCGTCGATGCGGAACCAGCTCAGGGTCTGATTCAGATCCTGCGCCGCGGCGGCCAGGTGCTGCATCACCGGCGCGGCTTGCTGCATGTGCTGGTCGATGGCGGCGGCGAGGTGAGCCACCTCGTGACCGTGTTGGCGAATATCGCCGCCGGCGCGAGCCTGGGCGGCGCTGTGCTCGCGGATGTCGGCCATCAAGCGATTCAAGCGCTCCAGCCCCGTGTCCACTTGCAGCAGCGCCTGATCCAGCGCCTGTTGCGAGTCCAGCTTGTCGGCGCAGGCGTGGCCGGCTTGCTCCAGCGCGGCGTGCAGCGAGCCGGTGGCGCCCTCCACGCGGCCCAGCGCGTCGAAGATGCTGCCGGTGGCGGCGCGAGTGCGTTCCGACAGTTTGCGCACTTCGTCGGCCACCACGGCGAAGCCGCGGCCGCTTTCGCCGGCGCGCGCGGCCTCGATGGCGGCATTGAGCGCCAGCAGATTGGTTTGCTCGGCCACGTCGCGGATCAGCCCGCTGACGCCGGCGATGTCGTCCAGGCTGAGTTGAAGCTGACGCATTTCCATTTGCGCGCATCCCATATTGTCGACAAGCGCCCGCATCGCTTCGGCGTTGAGCCGGCCCAGTTCGCGCGCGCGGCCGGTATCGTCCGCCGCTTGCCGGGTGTGGGCGTCCGCCTGTTGCAGATGGCCTGCCACGGTTTGGGCGCTGTCGGCCACCGCGTGGGCCGCCTCGTTGCTCAGCTTGGCCTTGGCGCTTTGCTGGCGGCTGGCATCGGCCACTTGCAAAGTCAGCAATTGCAGGCGCTGGCAGTCCCCGCCGCTGCGGCGGGCGTCGGCTTCCACCCGACGCAGCAAGTCGCTCAGTTTGTTCAGGAACTGATTCAGGCGGCCGGCGGTGGCGGCCAGTTCGTCGCGGCCCTGGGCCGGCAGCCGCATCGCCAGGTTGCCTTCTCCCAGCGCGTCGGCTGAAGCGGCCATTGCCTGCAACTGCCGCTTCAGCCGTCGCGCCAGCGCTAGCTGCATCGCCGCCACCACCAGGCTAGCCAGCGCCAACGGGCCAAGCGTCAGCCAGGCCAGGCTTTGCAAGGTATCTTGCAGTTGCGCTGTTTCCTGGGCCAGCCGTCCTTGTTCCTGCGCCTGTTGGCGGTCCAGCAAGGCCGTCAGCGGCTGCAAGCTTTGCTGCCAGGCTTGCTCCGGAATGGACAGCGCATCCTGCGGCGCGGTCTCGGCGATGGCCAGCGCGCTGCTCAGGTTGCGCTCGTAGTCCTGCCATAGCCGGCTCACGGCCTGACGAAAGGGAGCGGCTTCACTGGCGGGCAGGCCGGCGGCGATGTCGCCGGTCAGGCGGGCCACGGCCAGGCTGGTGTCCCTCAGCCGAGCCGGGCTATCCGGCAGCAGAGGGTCCAGCCGCGACAGCTGCAACACGCCGGCCTTGAGCTGGTAGAGGCTGGCGCTCAATTGCTGACGCGCGCTGTGGCGGTCCACCGCGCGGGTCAGGCCGCTCAGCTGCTGTCCGGTGAGGATGAGGGTCAGCGCCAGGCTGGCGAGGGTAAAGAAGATGGTCAGCCACAGGCGTTTGGCCAAAGTCATGATGATGTCGTGCGTTGCGATGCGAGAGAGCCGCAGTCTAGGCGCGCTGGATGACGGTAGAATGACATGGGGATCAATTGTCCTGTTGAGAACCCTATTGCCGCGACCATTCTTTGCCGACGCTGCAAGGCGTTGCGGCTAAAATAGCCGGATTTGTCATTTAACTTGATTGTTGGCTTATGACTTTGCTATCCCCGGACCAGTTGGAACACGAGCTGTGGGCGTCCACGGAACTGCTGCGCGAGCAAGTGGACCTGTACGACTACAAGAACCACGTGTTCGGCCTGTTTGTGCTCAAGCGCCTGCACGATGTGTTCGTGGAGCGGGTTCAGGCGCGAATGGCGGCCGAGGGCATGAGCCGCAAGCGCGCCGACGGCGTGGTGCAGGAACAATACGGCGTCTACCCGCAGCACGCGCGCTGGCCCGGCCTGCAAGAGCGCAAGAAAGGCATAGGCGAGGCGTTGGACAAAGCGGTGGCCGCCATCGAGGAGCATCATCCGGCGCTGGCCGGGGTGCTCAGCGTTGCGCAATATCAGGGCCACAAGCGCTTGAGCGACGAGGTGCTGCACCCCTTGATGAACCATATCGGCGCGCTGAAGCTGGGCGACGCCGATCTGGAGGACCCGTCCCGCCTGGGCGAGGTCTGCGAAGGGCTGGTGCGCCGCTACGCGGCGGAGTCCGGCAAGCGCGGCGGCGCCTTTTCCACGCCGGCGCCGGTCAGTCAGTTGCTGCTGCGTTTGGCCGAGCTTCAGCCGGGCCTGAGCCTGTACGACCCCAGCTGCGGCGCGGCCGGCACCTTGCTCGACGCTTGGCGCATGATGAGCGCGCGGCCCGGTGGCCGCTTGCCGGACGGCCGGGTTGCGCTGGAGTTGTTCGGCCAGGAAAAACTGCCGGCCACCTGGGCGATGGCCAAGCTATGCGCTTATTTCCACGGTGTGGAGATGAGCCTGGAATTGGGGGATACCCTGGTGGCGCCCAAGCACCTGACCCCGGAAGGCTGGCTGCCTCGCTTCGACCGTATCGTCGCGCAACTGCCGTTCACGGTGAAAAACTGGTGGACGCCGCTGGAGGACGAGGCGGTGGAGCCGCCGCCCGCCGACGGCAAGAAGCGTCGCCGCAAGCGTCCGGCCGAGCCCAATTACAAGAAGCTGACGGACGAGCATAAGCGCTTTGGCTATGGCATTCCGCCGCGCAGCTTTGGCGATTACGCCTTCGTTCAGCACGTATTGGCCACCTTGAAAGAGGATGGCCGCGCCGCGCTGGTGATGCCGCACGACGTGCTGTTCCGCGACGGCGACGAGGGCCGTATCCGCAACGGCCTGCTGTTTGGCAGCCAAGGCCAGTCCGGCGACCGCATCGAGGGGGTGATCGCCTTGCCGCCGGCCTTGTTCTACGGCTCCGGCATGCCCACCTGCGTGGTGGTGTTGAACAAGAATAAACCGGCGGGCCTGCGCAATAAGGTGATCATCGTAGACGCCAGCAAGGAGTTCGGCCGTGGCCGGGTGCAGAACACGCTGCGGCAAGAGGACATCGAGCATATTCTGCGCGCCTACCGCGCCGCGGTGGAGCAGGAGACGGAGGAGCCGGACTATCTGCGCCTGGTGGGGCTGCGCGAGATCAAGCAAGGCCACCGGGGCAATCTGAACGTACAGCGCTACTTCGCCCAGGATGAGGCGGCCGAGGTTGTGGACCCCGAGGCCTTGGCCACTGAGCTGGCCGCCTTGCAAGAGCAGGAACAGGCGCTGGACGCGCGGCTGGCGGCCTTCTTCACGGAAGAGCAGGGCTGGCGGGTGGAGGAGGGCGAGCTTGAGGGGTGCCTGGCCTTGACGGACGAAAAGCTGGAGTTGCTGTCTTGCCAGTACGCCGCCAAGCGCAAGCTGCGTCCTAGCGGCATCCAGGCCTTGCTCAACCGTGGCTACGGCACCCGACGCATGGGCAAGTGGAGCCCGCATCAATCGTTCAAACCCAGTCCGTTGGGCGTGATTCCCGGCAATTGGGAAGTGTGCAAATTGGGCGAACTGGCCGCGCCGCTGGAGGCCGCCGCCGAGGGCGAACTATTGGCTGTCACCGAGGACGGCGGCTGGCGTCGGGCCGGAGAGGGCTTGGGCACGGCGCTGCCGCCCAACGCTTTCGCCTTCGATCCGGCGCGTTTGTATAAGGGCGCGCTGGCGCGCAACGCCGACGACGCCCCGGCGCTGGCCGCGGCGGACCAGAGGGCCTTCGCGCTGGACGAAGCCCGGATCTCGCCGGCTTTCCTGGAGTGCTACCGGCAGTCGGAAGGATGGCGCTTTTGTCTGGAGCGGCTGGGCGCGGCGGTGGAGGGGGCCGAGTTCGGTTTCGAGGCGCTGGCGGAAATCCCGCTGCCCGTGCCGCCGTTGAGCGAGCAACGCAAGCTGGTGGAGGAATGGGCGCGCCAGGACGAAGCCTTGCTTGCCCTGCAGCAGCGTCTGCTGCAATGGCAGGCGCGACGCGACGCGCTGTTGGCGCGCTTCCCGTCTGAAGACTGAAGGCCCTCCGGCCGCCGTTGCGACGGCGGCTTATTTCTGCCAGTAGGTTTTGACGTTGACGAACTCGTACAGGCCGAACTCGGACAGCTCGCGGCCATAGCCGGAGGATTTGACGCCGCCGAAAGGCAGGCGCAGGTCCGAGCTGGTATGGCGGTTGATGAACACGCTGCCGGCTTCGATCTGGCGCGCCAGCGCCCAGGCGCGTTCCTTGTCCGCGCTGTAGATGCTGGCCCCCAGGCCGAACGGGGTGTCGTTGGCCAGCCGCAGCGCGTCGGCTTCGTCGCGCGCGCGTAAAATGCCGGCCACCGGGCCGAACACTTCCTCGTGGTAAACGCGGCAATCCGGGTTGACCCGGTCCAGCACCGTGGCCGGGTAGAAGAAGCCGGGGCTGGCCGGCATCTGCCCGCCCAGCCGCAGCTCGGCGCCGTGTGCAACGGCGTCAAGCACTTGGGCGTGCAGCGCTTCGCGCAGATCGGCGCGGGTCAGCGGCGACAAGGTGGTGGCGGGGTGGCGCGGGTCGCCGGCGCGCAGTTTGGCGGCTTCGGCGCAGAAGGCGTCAATGAACGCTTCGGCGATTTCCGGCACCACGATCATGCGCTTGGCCGCATTGCAGCTCTGGCCCGCGTCGCGGAAACGGGAGTTGGCCGCGTCCTGGGCCGCGGCGGCGACGTCGGCGTCGGCCAGCACGATGAAGGGGTTGCTGCCGCCCAGTTCCAGCACGGTTTTTTTCAGATGGCGGCCGGCCAGCGCCGCGATGGCGCGCCCGGTTTGAGTGGAGCCGGTAAAGGCCACCGCGTCGCACTGGCGGATGGCCTCTTCCACTTGATCATGATCTATCCAGGCCACGTCCAGCACGCTCAGGCCCGAGGCGCGCGCCAACTCCAGCAGACGCTGGGTGGATTGAGGAACCGACGGAGCCGGTTTCACCAGGCAGGCGTTGCCGGCCATCAGCGCCGGCACCGCGAAGCGCAGCACCTGCCAGATCGGATAATTCCACGGCATCACCGCCAGCACCGTGCCCAGCGGCTCGAAGGCCACGCCGCTGCGGCTGGCCTGAGTGGGGATGTCCAGCGAGGCCAGCAGTTCCGGCGCCAATTGAGCGTAGTAGCGGATCAACTGGGCGGATTTGTCGATTTCCGCCAGGCATTCCGCAGTGCGTTTGCCCACCTCCAGCGTGACCAGGCCGGCCAGTTCTTCCCTATGTGCCTGCAGTTGATCGGCCAGGCGCAGCAGCTGCGCGGCCCGTTCTGCCACGCTCAGCTCGCGCCAGTGGCGCTGTGCCTCGCGCAGTTGGGCGAGCGCGATGGACAGTTGGGCTTCCGGCCAGGCGGCGCGGGTGTAGACGACTTCTCCTGTGGCGGGGTTGCAGCTGGTAAAGGCGGTCATGACGTGCTGTATTGGTTTCAAACAAAGACACAATGTAGCAAAAATCCCCAGGCCCGGGGTGGGAGCGGCGTCAATTCCGCGGCGATTTGTCTTCTATATTTCTAATTTGAATAGAGTTTTGAATTTATAGTTCTTTAGGTTTTATGTGGCTTGCTTATAGACTGGTTCGCAATCGCCAAGCAGTGGCGTTGACGGACGGCGGGATTCAGAGGCAAGGCATGATTGAAATAGAAAATTTATACAAACATTACCGGGTGGACGGGCGCGAAGTGCCGGCCCTGGCTGACGTTAGCCTGAAGGTGGCCAAGGGAGAGGTGTTCGGCATCATCGGCCGTTCCGGCGCGGGCAAGAGCACCTTGGTGCGTTGTTTGAACCTGCTGGAGCGCCCGGACCGCGGCGCGGTGCGTTTGGGCGACACGGATCTGACCGCGCTGGACAGCCGGCAATTGCAACTGCGCCGCCAGCGCATCGGCATGGTGTTTCAGCATTTCAATCTGCTGAAATCGCGCACCGTGGCGGGCAATGTGCGCTTTCCGCTGGAATTGGCCGGCGGCATGTCCGCCCCCGATATGGACGCCCGCGTCGAGGAGCTGCTCACCTTGGTGGGGCTATCCGGCCATCGCGACAAATACCCGGCGCAATTGTCCGGCGGCCAGAAGCAGCGCGTCGGCATCGCCCGCGCGCTGGCCAATCACCCGGAACTGTTGCTGTGCGACGAGGCGACCTCGGCGCTGGACCCGGAGACCACGGATTCCATTCTGACCCTGCTGGCCGACATTAATCGCCAGCTTGGCCTGACCATTGTGTTGATCACCCATGAGATGCGCGTGATCCGCCAATTGTGCGATCAGGTGGCGGTGCTGGACCACGGCCGCGTGGTGGAGCAGGGGCCGGTGCTGGACGTGTTCCTGCATCCGCGGCACGAGGTGACCCGCGGGCTATTGGCGGAAACCGGCTTGTATCATGAAGAAGCGCGCCAGACCTGGCAGCAGCGAGTGGGCGCGCCGCTGATCAAGCTGACTTTCGTTGGCGATCCCACCTTGCAGCCGGTGCTGGATGTGGTGGGCAAGGAGGCGGGCGCCCGCTTCAACCTGGTCAGCGGCACGCTGTCCGAGATCAAGGGCACGCCGTTTGGCCAATTGGTGGCCGGCGTGATCGAGTCGGAGGCTCCGCTGGAGAGCCTGCCTGAATTATTCGCCAGCCATGGCGTGCGTTGCGAGGTGTTGTGATGGAAGGCTTCGACTGGACTCAATTATTGAGCATGGACTGGTTGGAAATAGGCCAGGCCACGCTGGACACGCTGACCATGCTGGGCGCCTCGCTGTTGTTCACCGTGCTGTTCGGCCTGCCGCTGGGCGTGGTGCTGTACGTTAGCTCGCCGGGTCAATTGCTGTCGCGGCCGCGCTTGTACGCCACGCTGTCCTTCCTGGTCAATGTGTTCCGCTCCTTGCCCTTCGTGATTTTGCTGATCGTGATGATCCCGCTGACGCTGAAGCTGGTGGGCACTTCGATAGGGGTGGCGGGCGCGATTCCGCCGCTGGTGGCCGGCGCCTCGCCCTTCTTCGCCCGACTGGTGGAAAACGTGCTGCGCGAAGTGGACCGGGGGGTGATCGAGGCCAGCCAGTCCATGGGCGCCAGCCTGGGTCAGATCGTGCGCCATGTACTGCTGCCGGAGGCCTTGCCGGGCCTGGTGGGCGCGGCGACGGTGACCACCGTGGCGCTGGTGTCCTACACCGCGATGTCCGGCGTCATTGGCGGCGGCGGCCTGGGGGATTTGGCGGTGCGCTACGGTTATCAGCGTTTTCAGACCGAGGTGATGGTGGTGACCGTGGTGTTGCTGCTGTTGCTGGTGCAGTTGATACAGAGTTTCGGCGACCGGCTGGTGCTGCGCTGTCAACGCGGCTGAGCGCTCTGCGCTGCGGCCGCATCGAAAACCCAAGAGATTTGAACCCAACACTGTGTTGAATAGAGGAAATCGCATCATGAAAAAGAATATCGCTCGCTTCGCCTTTACCGCCGTAACCGCGCTGTGGGGCGCGCAGGCGCTGGCCGCAGACCTGGTGACCGTCACCGTGGCCGCGTCCCCGGTGCCGCACGCGGAAATCCTGGAAGCGTTGAAGCCTACCCTGGCCAAGCAAGGGGTCAAGCTGGAGGTGAAGGTGTTCAACGACTACGTGCAGCCCAATCTGCAAGTGTCTGAGAAGCGCTTGGACGCCAACTTCTTCCAGCACATTCCCTATCTGGACAAGTTCAACAAGGATCGAGGCACCAAGCTGGTCGTGGCCAGTAAGCCGGTGCATATCGAGCCGTTTGGCGCTTACTCCAGCAAGTTCAAAAAAGTGGCGGACCTGCCCAAGGGCGCGACCGTGGCCATTCCCAACGATCCGACCAACGCGGGCCGCGCTTTGCTGCTGCTGGATCAGGGCGGCGTGATCAAGTTGAAGGACCGCAATAACCTGTACCCGACGGTGAAAGACATTGCGTCCAACGCTAAACAGGTGAAGATCAAGGAACTGGAAGCCGCCACGCTGCCGCGCGTGCTGCCGCAGGTGGACCTGGCGCTGATCAACGCCAACTACGCGTTGGAAGCCAAGCTCAATCCCAAGCGCGACGCTTTGTTCATCGAGACCACTTCGCCGTACGCCAACCTGCTGGTGGCGCGCGCCGACAACAAGGACAGCGTGGGCGTGAAGAAGCTGGCCGCTGCGCTGGCCAGCCCGGAAGCGCGCAAATTCATCGAGAGCAAGTACCAAGGCGCGGTGATCCCGGCGTTCTGAGAACCTGTTTACGATAGGCTGCGCGTCAGCGATACAGCGTTGAAACCGTCCTCAGAATGCTCATGTACCGTATGGACATGCCGCTTCTTCAGCCGTTTTCGCCTTGTCTCGCTCTTGCTCGCGAGATCGTGAATATCTGGTTTTAATCGACAAAGCCCCGCAGAGCGGGGCTTTGTCTTGTTTGCCAACAGGCTTGAAGCTGTTCTCGTCTTGTCTTGCCCTTGCTCGCGAGGCGTTGAACAGATACTCAGGCGCCGGCGATATCGGCCGGTTTCTCTCCGGTCAGGAAATAGCGGATGGTTTCGCTGACACTGCGCATCGCATCGCCGAAAGGCAGCGGATCGGCGCCTCGGAAAAACAGCCCCTTGCTCACTTCGCCGCGGAAGGCCGCCGCGAGTTTGAGATCGATGCAGAACTGGCCCATCTTGGCCACGCCGTCGCGCAGGCCGCAGGCGCTCAGGCAATTGAGGCTTTGAGTGCAGCGCGCCGGGTCGGCTTTGGCGTTGGCCTGCAAGATGGTCTCGCGCTTCAGATAGCTTTTCAGGAAGGGCGTCAGCACCCCGCGCGCCGGAAGGCCGGCCACGCTCATGAATTCGGCGATGTCTTCCGGCTTGGCCTCCGCCAGCGTGCGCTTGAAGTTGTCGTGCGCGTCGCCCTCGCGGGTGACGGCGAAGGCGGTGCCAATCTGCACCGCGGACGCGCCGAAGTCCTGGATGCAGGCTTTCATCTTCTCAAAGCTGTTGACGCCGCCGGCAACGATCAGCGGGATGCGCTCGCTCTCCAGTTGCAGGCTTTTGAACAGTTGTCGGGTTTCGTCCAGCACTTTCTGAAAGCTGAAGCGTTCGGCGTCCAGTTCGGCAAGGCTGGCCGCGCCCAGGTGGCCGCCGGCGTGTTTGGGGTGCTCGATGACGATGGCGTCCGGCAGCCGTCCCTTCTTCATCCAGCGCTTGAGCACGATGCCGATGCCGCGCGCCTCGGACAGGATGGGGATCAAGGCCACCTTGGGAAAGCCCGAGGTCATCTCCGGGAGGTCCAGCGGCAGGCCCGCGCCCATCACCACCGCTTCCGCGCCGGATTCGCAGGCTTGACGCACATAGTCCGGATAAGAGGCCACGGCCTTCATCACATTGACCGCCACCATGCCGCGGCCCTGGGCGTAAGTCAGCGCGCCCTTCACTTCGCGATCCAGCGCAATCAGGTTGAGACGATCAAGTTCGGCCTGACCGCGCGCGTATTGCGATTGCTCGACCAGATCGGCGTGAAGGTGGCGCAGGTCAACGCTGGCCACAGTGCCCAGCGCGCCCTCGCGAGCGACGTGGCCGGCCAGGCTTTTGGCGGAGACGCCTATGCCCATTCCGCCTTGCACGATGGGAAGCAGAGCGCGTTGCCCTATCTGCAAGGGAGCGTAGAGCGGGGAATTTGTGGTCATTTAGCAACGATGCGGGTACGGGTGAATAACTAGGCAATCGTAGGCGCGGCAGGGTCTAAGAGTCTTTGCTCTAGAGCAAAAAACGAACGATCAGGTGCTTTTTAATTAAAGAAAATATTGATTCTTCAATGACTTGAGTATTTGCATGTCTTGCATAAGAAAGTGCAAGCTTTTGATTTTAGTAAGGATATTTCTAAGGCGATTGTTATTGGCTTTCTTGTTATGTTTATGTCATTTTATTTTGGTGAAAAATGGATTGCATAGGCTTTTTTTCATCAACCGTCAAAAGGGGCTAGTAACAAACCGCTAGCACATCTTTCAACTCCATTTCCTGGCCATTTTGTCAGATTTCGCTGTGGAAACCAGCACTTACATTGCCCCTGCGGTTAGAAAAATGGATCAGGAGATAGTTATGGCGCGTTTTTTTCCTATCAAGCTGGGCAATACGTCGGTCAGTAGAGTCAATGGAACCAATCGGGAGACGGACTTGCTGAAATTCCGACATCATATTTTTAGGGAGAGGCTGCATTGGGTGGCGCCAAGCGCCGATGGTTTGGACCGCGATGAGTACGATGATTTTTCCGACAATCTCGCTGTTCAGGACAGCCATGGGGTAGTGGGGTCTGTACGCCTGACCCATGGTTCGCACCCTTTTATGATAGAGAGGGAGTTTTCCCGATTATTGGCCTCGGGAGAGAAAATCCTGAAAGGGGAGAAAGCGGCGGAGATTACCCGCTTTGCGGTTGACAAACACATCTCGCCGCAGCAAATGAGAGTAGTCGGACGCTTACTTTATTTGAGTCTGCTGGAATGGTCGCAGCTGCGGGGCATCGAACGCATGTATTTCGTGGTTGAGCCTGTTTTTTACCGACATATCGTTCGGATGGGTTTCCCTGTGGTGCCGGTGGGCGTCCCCATGCATCTGGATGGCGGCGTGCTGTCCATGGCCGGCTATGTGGATTGGCCCCAGGCGGAGCCTGAGTTCATCCTGGGATTGCGGAAGGGCATTGAGGCGCCAAAGGAACGAGTTGGCGCTTGGCGGGAGTTTGAAGCGCAATACACCTCGATGCCGCATCTGATTTGACACGCTTAAGCTAAGGGCCGCTGACGACAAGGCCGGGAGGCGGCAAAAGATGCATGCCTAGCACAATGGCGTGAGTTCGATTGTTGGCGTTCAGCTTGCGGATGACGTTGGCGACGTGGAATTTCACCGTACGTTCGCTGATGTCCAAGATGGTGGCAATTTCCCAATTGGTCTTGCCGCGGCTCATCCAGTGGAAAATATCGTATTCCCGTTGGGACAAGGGCATGGAGCTGGGGGTCGCCGGCGGCAAGTTCGCTACGCGTACCGCAGCTTGATGCAAATGGGGCGTCAGGCAGTCAAGCATGGCCACTAGATTGCTGTCGTGGATGGTTTCACTGCCGCTCAGCGAGAAAATGCAGCCGAGGTTGTTTCGTTGCGATACCGCGCTAAAGCTCAAGCCATCGCCTAAACCGACGGATGAGGCTTCAGCAATGAATTTCTTCTCATCTTTACCCTTTGCGCGGCTGAACCTGTCGTTCCACGAGACAGGCCCCTGACCTAGGTGAATGCGAAGAATGGGATCGCATTGCGAGTAGTTTTCCTTCATGTATTGCTCGGTCCACTCAACCGGGTAGCTGACGTTCAACACGCGTTCCAGGCGCTGGATCTGCTGTTGTTGGTTGACTCGACCCAAAGCCAGAACAATGTGCTCGGAAGGCGCCTGGCTGATGATGACGTCAAGGAAAGCCCTGAGCTCGGCTTCGGTTTCGATTTGTCCGGCAAGGTGAATCCATTCCAGCAATGTCCATTGCTGACTCGCGGACAAACCGCTGGGCAGCGGCCGTGCTATCGCGGAATTTGAGATGACCATGAGCAAATCTTTCTTGATCTTGTGGTTTTACGCTGCTGGATAGTAGCCCACATGCAAAAGGCATGGGAAGCGCTAACTCCTTGTTCTGGTGCCAAGAACAGCGACTGTTGCATTCGTCGCCGACATTATAACAAATTGCCTGTCCAAAAATCCGTAAGTAGAAATAATTATATTGATCAATGACTTATTTGGTGCTAGCGGACGAGGGGAAAACAGGGGGGAAAGTTGGGGCGTCATAAAGGGAGGCGGCTGGACACCCCGGGAAAACTGGACCTTCTGTCAGTGCTCCCGATAACTGAAGCGCTGGAACAAAGGTGCGATCTCTTCTACCAGTTTCGGCGCGGGCCAGCCGGCGGGGGCGGGGGGAAGCGCGGCGGATGGAGGCGGGCGAAGGCGCTGCCAGTGATAATGGGCGACGCCCAGCGCCGCCAGCCGCCGTGCCAGCGCCGTCAGTTGGGCTTCACTGTGCCAGTGAGGATGTATGCTGCTGCGACATTCAAAATTGATGTTGTTTTGCAACAGACAGAGTAGCGCGGCTTCTGCTTGCTCGCCGCTGCGCGACAGGCTGGTCAGTGCCGGGTAGGCGCCAAAATCGGTCTTGATGTCCAGGCCCACCCAATCGAGAAAAGGCAGAACGCGCTGCAGGCGCTGTGGATAAGCGCCGCCGGTGTGGAGGCCGGTGGCGAAGCCCAGCGCGCGGGTTTGTTCCAGCAGAGCCGGCAACGCAGGCTCCTGCAGCGGTTCGCCGCCTGAGAACACCACGCCGTCTAGCAGGCCGACCCGGCTTTGCAGCCAGCGTAGAATCTCCGGCCAGCGGGTTGCGCCGTTCCGGCGTTGCAGCAGGTGCGGGTTGTGGCAATAGCCGCAGCGCCAGGGGCAGCCGGCGATGAAGACCACCGCGCATAACTTGCCCGGCCAGTCGCAGCTGGAGAATGGCGTGAGCCCGCCGATGCGGGCTGCTGCGGGGTCAGCGGGCAGCATCTTCACTGAAGCAGATCCGTTCGTCGAATTCTCCTCGCTTGCCGATATTGAAGGACTGCACTGGGCGGTGATAGCCCATCACGCGGGTCCAGATTTCGCAGCGGGTGCGTTGCTCGTCATTGAGGGGAGCGGCGTCTTGGCCGGGGAAGCGGGTGGGAGGAGTCATGGGCTTTTCCTTTCTTAACAGGGCTTATGAAGACTGGCGCGCCAGCAGTTCCGCGTCGCAGCGCGGGCAGAATTCGTGATGGCCGGACAGATAACCGTGCTTGGGGCAGATCGAGAAGGTGGGGGTCACCGTGATATAAGGCAGGCGGAAGCGGGACAGCGCGCGCCGCACCAGTTCGCGGCAGGCGTCGGCGCTGCTGACCGCCTCGGTCATATAAAGGTGCAGCACGGTGCCGCCGGTGTATTTGCGTTGCAGCAGTTCCTGGCGTTGCAGGGCCTCGAACGGGTCGTCGGTGAAGCCCACCGGCAATTGGCTGGAGTTGGTGTAATAAGGATGAGCGTCGCTGCCGGCTTGCAGGATGCCGGGATAGCGTTTGCGGTCTTCCTTGGCGAAGCGGTAGGTGGTGCCTTCCGCCGGGGTGGCTTCCAGGTTGTACAGATGGCCGGTGCTTTCCTGGAACTCGACCATGCGCTGGCGGATGTGGTCCAAGTAGTCGCAGGCCAGCTGGTGGCCCTCGTCGCTGGTGATGTCGATGCGATCGGCGCTGAAGTTGCGGATCATTTCATTGATGCCGTTGACGCCTATGGTGCTGAAATGATTGCGCAGCGAGCCCAGGAAGTGACGGGTGTATGGATAGAGGCCGTCGTCGATGCGCGCTTGCACTTCGCCGCGCTTTTTCTCCAAGGCGTCGCGGGACAACTCTAGCAAGCGGTCGGTTTCGGCCAGCAGCGCGGCGTAGTCGCCGGCGAAGCGGTGGCCCAGACGCGCGCAGTTGATGGTGATCACGCCCACGGATCCGGTTTGCTCGGCGCTGCCGAACAAGCCGTTGCCGCGTTTGAGCAGTTCCCGCAAGTCCAGTTGCAGCCGGCAGCACATACTGCGCACCATCTGCGGCTCCAGGTCGGAGTTCACGAAGTTCTGGAAATAGGGCAGGCCGTATTTGGCGGTCATTTCGAACAAGAGGTCGGTATTCTCGCCGTGCCAGTCGAAGTCGCGGGTGATGTTGTAGGTGGGGATGGGAAAGGTGAAGGAGCGCCCCTTGGCGTCGCCGGCCAGCATCACTTCGATGTAGGCGCGGTTGATCATCGCCATTTCGCGTGCGCAATCGCCGTAGCGGAACGGCATTTCCTCTCCGCCCAGCACCGGAATCTGCTCGGCGATGTCGTCCGGGCAGGTCCAGTCGAAGGTCAGGTTGGTGAACGGGGTTTGGGTGCCCCAGCGGCTGGGCACGTTGAGGTTGTAGATCAGTTCCTGGACGCACTGGCGCACGTCGGCGTAGCTTAGCCCGTCTTTTTTGACGAAGGGGGCCAGGTAGGTGTCGAAGGAACTAAACGCCTGGGCGCCGGCCCACTCGTTTTGAAGGGTGCCGAGGAAGTTGACGATTTGGCCGCAGGCGGAAGACAGATGGCGCGGCGGCGCGGATTCCACCTTGCCGGGAATGCCGTTGAAGCCATTTTGCAACAGGGTGCGCAGCGACCACCCGGCGCAGTAGCCTGACAGCATGTCCAGATCGTGGATGTGCAGATCCCCCTGGCGGTGGGCCATGGCAACTACCGGCGCCAGCACCCGCTCCAGCCAGTAATTGGCGGTGAGCTTGCCGGCGATGTTGAGGATCAGTCCGCCCAGGCTGTAGCCCTGGTTGGCGTTGGCGTTGACCCGCCAGTCGGCCCGGTCCAGATATTCGTCGATCGCGGAGATGGCATCCACCATGGCGGTGGGCGCGGAAGCTGTGCTCATTTCTATATCTAGTGAAGTTGTCGAATGGTTGGCACTATAAATTGTGTTTTATGGCCTGTGTGGCTGAGGTGGCGATAACTTGACGCGGATCAAGCGCGGCGCTTTTGGGCGACGGCTGCGCTTGCCTGGTGGGGGGAATAGGTCGTGGAGTGCGATTATCGTGTTGTTTGCGGCGACGCATGGCTTATGCTGGATGGGTGCCGTCGTGCAGCCGATGCCGCTCCGCGGCGATCATCGTTGCCCCTGCGGCATATTGTTGCCAACTTGATGCTGTTTCATTGAGTCTGTTGCAACAAACTCATGGCATTCAGCCGGAATCAGGTGCATACTTGGATTGCATAGAAAATAGGGCGATGTATTTTCAACTAGGCTGTAAAAACTATATGACAAAGTGCGCTCCGTGAGCGGTGCAGTGGGGAAGCTGCGGTCGGTTCTGTTCCTGGCGTGGATTTGTCCATGAAGATGCATTCACAACAATTTGCAAGTTCTTCTTTAATCATTAAAGGGTATGGTGTACCCTTTTTAAAGAGATACTACTTAATAATGTTATCAGCATTGTCAAATCCAGGGCGTCCGTCCGGGCGTGAAGGGTAGGCGATGCCGAGCCTGGAACATCCCTGATTATGGACACCTTAAAAGCATTGATGGTCTTCATGACCACGGCGGAAAACGGCAGTTTCTCCGACGCCGCGCGCAAGCTGGGCGTATCCCCGGCTGCTATCAGTCAGAGCATTGCCCGGCTGGAGCAGGAACTGGAGGTTCGCCTGTTCAACCGCACCACGCGCCAATTGACGCTGACCGAGGACGGGCGCCGTTTCTACGCCCAGTGCCGCGGGCCGGTCAACAATCTGGATTCGGCGATCAATCAGTTGAAGGCCAGCCGCGACGAGCCGGCAGGTCATCTGCGGGTCAGCATGCCCAACTCCTTTGGCCGGCGTTTCATCTTGCCCATCATGGGCGAGTTCTGCGAGCGCTACCCCAAGGTGCGGGTCTTCTTTGGCCTGGACGACCACTTCAGCGATTTGATCGAGGACGGCTACGATGTGGGCGTGCGTTCCGGCATGATGCCGGACAGCCGCATGGTGGCGCGCAACTTGGCCCAGATGCCGCTCTACGTGGTGGCGTCGCCGGGGTATTGGGATTTGCATGGCCGTCCGAGCGCTCCGGAGGAGTTGAGCAACCACGATTGCATCAATTTCCAGTTCCCGACTTCCGGCCGCCTGTTCAAGTGGGAGTTCGATCGCAAGGGCGAGCGGATTCCGTTGGAGGTCAACGGCACCTACACGCTGAACGAGATGGAGGCGGTGGCCGAGCTGGCGCGTCTGGGCATGGGCGTGGCCCAGTTGCCGGGTCATGAGGTGGTGCACCTGATCCGTTCCGGCGAGCTGGAGCCGGTGTTGACCGATATGGTGTCGCTGGAGCGCTCGATTTACATCTGCTTCCCGCATCGCGATCACATCGCGCCGCGCACACGGGTATTCGTTGATTTCGTCGTGGAGAAATTGGCGGATCATCCGGACATCATGGCGGATCTGCCGGGCCTGGATTTGAGCGCCAAACGCAAGGCGGCTCAGAAAAACTCAGTCTGATCCCGTCTCCGCTTCATCCGAAAGCCAGCGCTCGCGCTGGCTTTTTTGTTGTCTTTTTACCGCTGCGAGCCATCCTTTCTCTCAGGTGTTGTTAAATATAATGAGCGCGTGTATTGTGTTTTTATACCAATCATGAACGGACGCTACGCGTTCGCTCTGCCAAGGAGACAGCTATGAACGCGCCGGCCCGACAAGAACATACCCGCTCTTATTACGCCGCATCGGCCAATCCGGCGCCGGAGCGCCCGTCCTTGCAGGGGGCTTTGCAGGTCGATGTCTGCGTGATCGGCGCCGGCTACACCGGCTTGTCCGCGGCGTTGCATTTGGCGGAGCGCGGTTATCAGGTGGCGGTGCTGGAGGCGGCGCGGGTGGGCTGGGGCGCATCGGGCCGCAATGGCGGCCAGATCGTCAACAGCTATAGCCGCGATATGGATGTCATCGAGCGCCGGCACGGCAAAGCGGCGGCCGAGGGGCTGGGCGCGATGGCTTTCGAAGGCGGGCGCATCATTCGCGAGCGCATCGAGCAGTACAACATCCAGTGCGATCTGAAAAACGGCAATGTGTTCGCCGCCTTCACCCAGAAGCAGTTGGATGAACTGGCGGCGAAGAAGCGTTTGTGGGAGCGCTACGGCCATACCGGTTTGCAGTTGGTGGATCGCGAGGGCATGCGGGGCATCGTGGCGTCGGATCAGTACGTCGGCGCTTTGCTGGACAATTGGGGCGGGCATATTCACCCCTTGAACCTGGCGCTGGGCGAAGCGGCGGCGCTGGAGTCCCTTGGCGGGCGGATTTTCGAGCAGTCCGCGGCGCTGAAGATTCATCCCGGCGGCCGGGTGCGGGTGGAGACCGCCGGCGGCGAGGTTGGTTGCCGCTTTCTGGTGGTGGCCGGCAACGCTTATCTGGGCGATCTATTGCCGGCTTTGGCGGAGAAGAGTCTGCCTTGCGGCACCCAGGTGCTGACGACCGAACGGTTGCCGGAAGCGCTGGCCAAGAGCCTGTTGCCGGGAGACCACTGTGTCGAGGATTGTAATTTCCTGTTGGACTATTACCGGCTGACCGCCGACAACCGGCTGTTGTACGGCGGCGGCACCGTGTACGGCGCGCGCGATCCGGGCGAGGTGGAGCGGCTGATCCGCCCCAAAATGTTGAAAACCTTTCCGCAGTTGGCGGATTACAAGATCGAGTTTGGCTGGACCGGCAATTTCTCGCTGACCTTGTCGCGGCTGCCGCAGGCCGGGCGCATTGGCGACAATGTCTATTACTCGCAGGGGTGCAGCGGCCACGGCGTGACTTACACCCATCTGGCCGGGCGTTTGCTGGCGGAGGCCATTGACGGCGACAGCCGGCGCTTTGATCGTTTCGCCGGCCTGCCGCACTATCCCTTCCCTGGCGGACGCGCGTTCCGTGTGCCAATGCTGACCATGGGAGCGTGGTGGTACGGGCTCAGGGACCGCTTGGGGCTGTGAGTTAGTCGTCGGGGGCGAGGCGCCGCTCGCGGTTGGCGCTGCCGGCTTCGCCCACCACGCGGTTGCGGCCCGCGTTCTTGGCCGCGTACAGATACATGTCGGCGCGGTGCAACAGGGTCTCCGGCATGTCGTCCAGGGTTTGGGTGGCCACGCCGATGCTGGTGGTCAGGCGGTTCACCGCCGGCAGTTCGGTCTGCGCCAAGCGCTGGCGGATATCATCGGCCAGCGCCATCGCCCCGCTCTGCTCGGTTTCCGGGCAAATCAGCAGGAATTCGTCGCCGCCCCAGCGCGCCACCGTGTCCAACTGGCGCGCGCGTTTTTGCAGTAGTTGGCCAAAGGCGGCCAGCACTTGGTCGCCTGCCAGGTGGCCGAAATTATCGTTGACGTCCTTGAAGTGGTCGATGTCCAACAGCAGCACGGAGAAGGGCCGTCGGGTACGGTAGGAGCGCTCGGTTTCGCGTTCCAGGATGGTGTTGGCCTGGCGACGGTTGGCCAGGCCGGTGACCGCGTCTTGGCCGGCGATGGTGTTGAGCTCTTGCAGCATGGCGTGGGATTCGCGGGCGCGGCGGTAGGCGAACAGCGCCAGCGATACGGCCAGGTTGACGCAAAGCAGCAGCGCCAGCGCCATGGTTTGCGCATTGACGTCGCCGGAGTTCAGCCACTGGTAACGCTGGGCCAGCCAGAATATCAGCAGATTGGCCAGGAGCAGGGTGGCCAAGTCGAGCAAGATCTGCCGGAGGCTGAACAGGCGTGGCTTCATGGGGCTTGGGCCGTTTCCGATGAGTGCAGGCCGCCGGGAGGCGGTTAGATTGCGTTGATTCTTTTCGGATTAGCCCAAACTTGGCCCGGCCACAAGGAGTGCGCGCCGGCAATACGTTATAAGCACTTGTTCACGAACTGCTGAGCATTGGCGATACGGCCTTGAAAACAAGCTAAAAACGATCATGCACCGCTCGTGTATTCCGCTTTTTCGCTCGTTTTCGCCTTTGCTCGCGAGACGTTTAACAGGTGATTAAACGGCCATGAAGCGCCCCAGCGGCGTGGCGCTCCAGTCCACGCTGTCCAGCAGGTTCTTGACGATGAGCCCCAACTCGGTGTCGCCTTCAATCAGCAGTTTGCGGTGAAAAAACAGCGTGTCCGGGTCTTCCTCGCGCAGCATCATCCGGGCGAAGTCGGCCAGCGTGGCGGAGAGCTGCAAATCCGGCGCGTGGTCTTCCTGGTCGCGGCGGAAGCCTTGCTCGTCGGCGCGGAAGCGCAGGGTGAGGCCGGCGTCGAGCACGCGGATGGCGAAGCGGCGGCCGGTCAACAGCGCCATGTCCGCGGGCAGCACGCCGCGCCGGGCCAGTTGATTGAGGCTGGCGGCCAGCAACCAGGCCGGCGGCGCGGCCGGCAGCCGGGACAGCAGCGCCGCGGCGGCGGAGGGCAGGGCTAGATCAGGAATGCGCATGGGAGGCTCCTATGGCTTGGTTGCCGGCCTGGCCGCGCCAATAGCCGTCCACCAGTTCGGCGTCGGCGTGGCGGCTGCTGGCGGACAGCAGCGCGTCCGGGTCGGTGCCGTCCAGCGCTTGGCGGAACAGGGCGACGATGTCGCCGGTGGCGCGCGACTGCGGGCTGACGCGCACGGCGTCGACGCCGATGGCGG
Source organism: Chromobacterium sp. Rain0013 (assembly GCF_015291765.1). Taxonomy (NCBI): domain Bacteria; kingdom Pseudomonadati; phylum Pseudomonadota; class Betaproteobacteria; order Neisseriales; family Chromobacteriaceae; genus Chromobacterium; species Chromobacterium sp. Rain0013. Next base: position 34,232 of record NZ_CP031514.1, on the reverse strand, counting down.
ACAGGCCGCGCAGATGCGGCAGCAGGCTATGGCAGCCGGCGGACAGGGTCTGGATGCCGTTGAGGGTGAGGAAGTCCTGCTGGTCCTGGGTGCGCATGGTCAGCCCGTCCGGGTGTTCCAGGCAACGGAACTGGCAGTCGTCCTTGCTCAGATTGTAATGACGGGCGGTGAAGCAACGCGCGGAGAGCGCCAGCGGCAGCTTGCCCCAGGCGAACAACTCGGTGGCGATCGGCGCGCCGATCTCGGCGTAGCGGGCCAGCAGTTGAGCCAAGGTGGCGCGGTCCATTTCCACCGGCGGCACCCAGCGCTCGGCGCCCCAGTCGCGGATCAGCTTCAGGGTGTCGGCGTTGTAGATGTTGAGGTGCGGGCCGGCGACGAAGGGCAGGCCGTGTTCGCGGGCCAGCTTGATCGCGCCCAGGTCGTTGGCTTCCAGCGCGATGTCGCCGTTGGCGGCCAGCTGGCGCGCGCGGCGCAGGTCGGATTCGCTTTCCAGCAGCGCCTGACAGCTGAGGGTGACGCGTTTGCCGGCGGCGGCCAGGTCGCGCGCTAGCGAGATCCAGTCCTGCGGCCGCATCTGCTGGCGGCGCGAGCACACTACTTCGCCCAGATAAATCCGGTCCAGCGGCCAGTCGGCGGCGGCGGCGTAGAAGTCCAGCAGGGTGTCGCGCGGCCAGAAGAACAGCACAGGCCCCAGCGTCAATTGCAGTTTGAGGGTTGTCATTGTCGGTTTTCCATGGGGGCGGCGCTCATTTCCACGGCCGGTTGTAGGCGCCCAGCGTCTGCTGCTGTCCTTCCGACACCTTGTTCAGCGCCTGGTGCCAGGCCGGGCGCGCCTGGAAGCGCGCGCCGTCGCGGCCGGCGGCGTCCAGCGCTTCGCGCAGCGCTCGCGTCACCTGAGCCACGTAGGCCGGGCTGCGCTGGCGGCCTTCCACCTTGATGGCGGCCACGCCGCTGGCGATGATTTGCGGCAGCATGTCCAGCACATTGAGGCTGGTGGGCTCTTCCAGCGCGTAATAGGTTTCGTCGCGCACCTGGAAGCGGCCCTTGCACAGCGTGGGGTAGCCGGCGGGTTCGTCGTCGCGGTAGCTGTCGATCAGGATGTGGTTGAGGCGGGCGTTCATGCGCCGCTCGTCCGGTTCCCAGCGCACGAATTTGGCCGGCGAGCACACCCCGTGTGTGTTGGGCGATTCGCCGGTGGCGTAGCTGGACAGCTGACAGCGGCCTTCCACCATCACGCACAGGCTGCCGAAGCCGAAGACTTCGATTTCGACGTCGGTGTGTTCAATCACGTGGCGCACTTGATCCAGGGTCAGCACCCGAGGGAGCACGGCGCGGCGGATGCCGAACATGTCGCGCGCCAGATTGATGGCTTCGTAATTAGTGGCCGAGCTCTGCACCGACATGTGCAGGCGCAATTCAGGGTGGCGTTCTGCGGCGTAGGCCATCAGGCCCAGGTCGGCCAGGATCAGCGCGTCGGCGCCCAGGGCCGCGCCTTGGTCCACCGCCGCGCGCCAGCGGCCGGCGTCTGCGCCTTGGGCGAAGGTGTTGATCGCCAGTAGCACTTTGCGACCGTGGCGATGCGCATAGGCGATGCCTTCGCGCGCGCTGGCGTCGTCGAAATTCAGCCCGGCGAAATTGCGGGCGTTGGTCTGGTTTTTCAGGCCCAGGTAAACGGTGTCGGCGCCGTTGTCCACCGCGGCCTTGAGCGCCGGCAGGCTGCCGGCGGGGCAGACCAGCTCGGGCAGGGATGTGTGCAGAGCCATCTTGGTCGGTCCGGTTTAAAACCCGCCGACGATAACAAGCCCCGCGTCGCGGGGCCTTGTTCTGGGTCAAGCGCAGGCCGGGCGCCTGGAGAATCAGAAGAAGGGCACCACCATCTTGGTCTTGGCCACCAGCACGATGTAGAACACCGCGGCCAGCGCGCAGAGGAAGGCGATCAGCCGGGTTTGCGGCGTTTTGCCGCGGCGCAGCGCGACGGTGCCCAGCGTCACGTAGAGCACCAGGCCCACGATCTTGGCCAGCAGCCACGGGCTTTGCAGGATGGGCCAGCCGCCCATGACCACCAGCGCGATGGCACAGCCCAGCAGCAGGGTGTCGATGACGTGGGGCAGGATGCGCACCGGCTTTAGCGCCAGGAGGTGCTGTTTGCCGCCCAGCATCAGGCCGCCGCGCACGGCGAACAAGAGAATCGACAGATAGGCGAAGCCCATGTGGGCGTGTTTGACGATCAGATAAGGATACATAGGCGTCCGGAAGTTAAAAACCTGTTGAATGTCCGCTGCGCTTGGTGAAACCTTGGGCAAGCTTTAGGGCTTGAGCGCGCTTAACGATAGCGCGCCCATAATACCCGCGCCGCGCCTGTTTGCGGGTTCGGCGTGCCGCCGCCGTCGCCCGGCAAACCGTTCTGACCGCTGATGTCGATCACGGTTTCCGCGCCCAGGCTGTTCAGCGGCCGGTTCGGCGGCGGAGCGCCGGGCAGCCGGCTTTGCAGCGCCGCGCTGACAGGGCCGTAGATATGCGTGCTGCCGGCGGTGTCCAGCGTGTCGCCGGCCAGCACCGCGCCGTGTATCCGATTGCTGGCGCCCAGCTTGATCTTGCCGCCGCTGAAAGCTTGGGCCGCATCGTAGCCGCCGGCCAGCAAGGCGATGCCGAGCAGAGGGGATTCGCGCAGCGAATTCCGGTCCGCGCCGCAATGGTTCAGCGGATAGACGCCCGGGAAGTCCGCGCTGCGGCATACGCGCGCCGCGCCGGCCTGGCGCAGGCTCCACAGTTCGACATTGCTGCTGGTTTCGATGTGGCCGGTGGCAAGGAGGGTGTTGTCCAGCCGGCCGTACAGCGACAGATTGCCTTCGAACAGCACCACGCCGGGCAGCATGCCCAGCGGCGGTTTGAGGCGCAGCAGCCATTGCTGCGCGTTGCTGCCGGCGAGGCAGCTTTCCGCATCGCTTTCGCACAGACGCAAAACCGGCTGGCCGGTCACCGTCGCGCAGCGCCTGCCGTCGGCCTGCAAGGCTGGACACAGATCATTGCGCTGCCAGTCCTCGGCCCGCTGCCGGCCCAGGCGGTAGACCGCGCCGTCCGGCACGCCGGCGACGTGTTGCAGCCGGATCCGGATGCGCTGCAGCGCGTCGGCGGAGCGGTCCGCCGGGTCCCAGTAGACGATGAGGTTGGCGGCGTCGCGGTAATCGTTGGCATTGATGCGGGTGGCGCCAAGGCGGAATTCCGGCACGGGCTCCAGCGGCACTTTCAAGCCGGCTTGGTGGCGCACCCGCACGGTGTTCGGCGGCGCTTGGCGCGGCTGGCCGGCGGCGTCGAAGATCTGCGCGCCGTTGTGGGTGAAAGCGCCGCCAATGATGCCGTCGTCGATGTTGGCGTTGCCGCGGGTGTCCAGCAGGCCCTGGGCGCGCAGCGCGTTCAGCCGGTTGCCGCTGCTGGAGCGCACATCCCCCTGGCTCAGCAATTGCGCGGAAATGGCGACGTTGCCGGCCAACGTCACGTCGCCGATGGCCGTCAGCCGGCCCACCCGCTCGCCGTTGCTGCTGACCGCGCCGTTGGCGGCGGCGGTTTCCACATCGCTGCCATTGCCCATGGTGATGTTGCCGCGCGCTTTCAGCGTCAGAAACTGGCCGCTGTTGACGCGGATGTCGCCGTTGCTCCACAGGCTGAGCGGGGCCTGGCCGTCGCCGCGGGCCGGATTGCCCTGGAACAGGATGTCGCCGGTGGCCTGGATCGCGCTGACGCCGGTCAGGCTGCCGCTGGTGTCCACCGCGCCCTCCACTTGCAGCAGCGCGTCTTTGGCGCCGGTGACCACAATATTGCCGCTGGTGGACAGGCCGCCGCGGATTTGCGCCGCGGCGTTGGCGGTCGGAGACGGCGGCGCGCCGTTTAATTGGTAAACCACCTCCAGCGTCACCGTGGCGTCGCCGCTGCGAGCGGTGATCCAGGCCGCTGCTTTGTCGTCGTCGACCACGGCGCCGCCGGCGCGCGGCGCCGGCAGCAGTTTGATCTGAAGGGCGTCGGCCAGCCCCTGGCTTGCAAGCGGCAAGCTGGCGCGGTCCAGGCTCAGCGCGGCGCCGTCCTGTTCCAGCGCCTTCAGTTGCGCCGGCGTCAGCGCCGACAGGTATTGCCGTACCAGTTCCGCGCCGGTCCAGGCGCGCCACTGCGCTTCGCTATTGCCGCGCAAGGAGCGGGTCAGTTCCTGCTGGCCGCGCAGGTGGTGCATGCCGCCCAGGGCCAGCGCGGTCAGGGCCATGCCGGTGAGCAGCACCATCAGCACCGCGGCGACGCCGCGTTGCCGGCGCGGCGGGAGGGAGCGAGCCTTCATGAGGGGGCCGCCAGATTGGTCAGGCAGCTGGCGAAGCTGCGGCTCTCGCCTTGCTGCGCGTTGTCGTAATTGAGCAGCAGCTGGGGAAAGGTCTGGCTCGCCGCCGTTGCCGCCGCGTAGGGCCAGCAGGGCTGCTCCAGCCGCAAAGCCATGTTGAGCCTATGGCGCGGCGGCAGCGGGCCGGTCAGCGCCCGCGCCCGCCATTGCGAAGGCTGGCTTAGAGCGTCTGAGATGACGGCGCAGTCGTCGGCTTGCAGCTGGTACACGACGCTGTTCTGGCCGGCTTCGCCCAGCCGGGCCACGCCGCGGCAGGCGTAAGCGCCTGCGTCCAGCTGCGGGCGGTAGCGCCACACCGCGGCGTTGCCGCTGCCGGAGGCCGCCGGCGCGGCGCTGAGCGCGGTGACGGCGCCGTCGGCGTTCAGGCGCAAATCGCTTATCGACAGCAATAGCAGGTTCTGCTCGCGGCCGCCGCCGGCGCCGAAGCCGGCTTCCTGGGCCTGCTGCTGCACGCTAAGCAAGGCCGCCATCAGCTGGCTGTCCCGCTGCGCCAGCTTGGCGCTGCCTTGGTCCGGGTCGAACACGCTGCGCGCGGTCTGTCGATACAGGGTCAGCATCGCCAGGGTGGTGATCAGCGCCAGCAGCATGCCGATCAGCAGCTCCAGCAGGCTAAAGCCAGAGGCGCGTTTATTCATGATTGCTCAGGGTGAGAGTGGACGATGCCGCGTCTTGCAGCTGCAAGGTCTGGCCGCGCAGGGCGGCCTTGGCGGAGATCTCGGCGCCGCCGTTTTGCGCTTGTCCGCGCAAGGTCACCGCGGGCGCGGAACGGCAGGCCAGCCGCGCGGTGGCGTTGACGCCGCTGGCCAGCGGCCAGTTGCCGGCGCTGTCGCAGGGCAGGCCGCCTTGTTGCAACTGTTCCCGCGCCTTGCTCAGGGCCAGCGCGTGTTGTTGCAGTTGCTGCTGGCTGCCCAGACTGCGCGCATTGACAAAAACAATGCCCAGGCCGGTCAGCATCAGCAGCAACATGGCGATCAGGCTTTCCAGCAGGCTGATGCCGCTTTGCGCCTTATAAGTCACCGCTGAGTTCCTGTTGAGTCCCGCGAATGCAGTAGGCGGGCCGTGTGCCGCAGACAACGCCGGCCGCTTGCGTCGTCAGCGGCTGGCCCTGGTTGTTCAAGGCCAGGCATTGCGCGGCGGGCGTCGTCAGGCAACTTGTCCCCAGCGTCACCGGGCGCGGCGCGGCGGCGCGCCACAGCGCCGCGCCGTGGCAGCGTTCGCCCTGGGTGCCGCTGGCCGGCGCGCCGGCGAATACGCACAGCTGGCCTTCGGCGCTGGACATCAATACCGCGGCCGCTTGGTCCGGCGGCGCCGCCTGCGGGTTGCTCAGCGCTGCGGCCTGGGTTTGGGCGTAGGCCCGCGCCAACTGGCTGCGCGCCAGCGCCAGCTTGTGAGCGTCGCTCCAGCCTTGCGCCAGCGGCACGCTTAGCAGGGCCAGCAGGCCGATCAGCGCCAGCGTCGCGCACAATTCCATCAGGGTCAGGCCGCGCTGGCGGCGGGGAGGGCTCACCATTGGGTCTGGCACGCGGAGGTGCTGGTGTTGGCGCTGTGATCGGCGCCGCTGAGTTTCAGCACGCAGCCGGACAGCTGCGGGCCGACGCCGCTGGCGGTGAGCAGGAAGCTGCCGCTCTGCGGTTGGTAACCGTAGTTGAATTCCGTTTGAGCGGGTTGCCAACTGTTGTTGCCCAGCGCGGCGCGGATGGCGCTGGCGCTGTCCGCGCTGGTGGCGGGATAAGCCAAGTGCAGCAGTTTGTGGTTTTCCAAGGCCAGGCTCAAGGCCATCAGGTCGCTCTTGGCGGTATTGGCCTTGGCCGCCTGCACGTGGCGCTGGTAGGACGGCACCGCCACCAAGAGCAGGATGCCGACGATGGCGGCCACTACCATCATCTCGATCAGGGTGAAGCCGGAATGGCCTTGAGGCCGGACGGACGCGCTCACGACATCGCCTCGTTAAATAAATGTCATATTTTAGCGGCATTGGATTTATATTGGTATTGATTGGCATCAATATGCTTTGTAAGTATCCAATTGAGGGGCTAGCCGCTCACGATGAACAGGGGCGCGGCATAATCTGCCGCGCGCGGCGCATGCGGCCGATCCGGGCCGCGGATGCTACACTTGGCCTGATTTCACCACCCGTCGATTCCCTCATGCTGCTTCTTTACCAGTCCAACCGCTTGGAGCAATTGGGCCAGCTTTTTTGCGGAATGAGCCAGAGCTTGCCGCTGTCCGACCCGTTCGCGCCGGAAACCGTGATCGTGCAGAGCCGCGGAATGGGGCGCTGGATCACGCTGGACCTGGCGCGCAGCAACGGCGTGGCCGCTAATCTGGACTTCGTGTTGCCGGCGGCCTTCGCTTGGCGGCTGATGCAGCGGGTGATGCCGGAGCTGCCGCGCAAGTCCTCGTTTGCGCCGGAAGTGCTGAGCTGGAGGCTGATGGAGCTGCTGCCAACCTTGGAGGGAGAGCCTTTTCTCGCGTTGTCGCGTTATCTTGAGGGGGGCGAGGCGGCCTGTTTCGAACTGGCCGGCAAAGTGGCGGACATCTTCGACCAATATCTGGTGTTTCGGCCGGATTGGATCCGCGCCTGGGAAGCCGGCCAGTTGCAGGGCTTGGGCGAGGACGAAGCCTGGCAGGCCGCGCTGTGGCGGCGGCTGGCAGACAGCGACTCCAGCCGCCATCGCGTGCGCATGCTGGATGAATTCTTCGCTGAACTGAAGGCCGAGCACCTGCCGGAACGCGTGACGCTGTTCGGCATCGCCAGCCTGGCGCCCATGTATCTGGCCCTGGTCAAGCGGCTGTCCCAACTCACCGACGTCTGCCTGTTCACCCTCAACCCCTGCGAGGCGTATTGGGGCGACATCGTCGACGCACGCCGCAAGCTCAAGCTGAGGCAAAAGGGCGATTTGTTCGCCACCGAGGGCCATCCCTTATTGGCCTCCTTGGGCAAGCAAGGGCGAGACTTTTTCGAGTTGATCGCCGAAGACAGCGAGTTGGACGCGCGTCCCTTGTTCGAGGCACCGCGCGGCGATGCGCTGCTGGCGCGGCTGCAACGCGACATCCTGCAATTGAACGACCCCAAGGACGCGCCGCGACCGCTGGCGGCGGATGACGATTCGGTGCAGATCCACGCCGCCCACGGGCCGATGCGCGAATTGGAGGTGCTGAAAGACCGCTTGCTGGCGATGTTCCGCGACGATCCGGGGCTCAATCCCGCCGACGTGGCGGTGCTGACGCCGGACATCAATAGCTACGCGCCCTATATCGACACCGTATTCGGCGCCCGTCCGCAGGAGGACGCGGCGCCGGATATCCCTTATAGCATCGCCGACCGCCGCATCGCGCGGGAAGAGCCGTTGCTGGCCAGCTACGCCGCCTTGCTGGATCTGGCGGACTCCCGCTTCGCCGCCGATCAGGTGTTGGCCTTGCTGGATGCGCCGGCGCTGCTGCGCCGCTTTGGTTTGGACGACGCCGACGTGCCCTTTGTGCGTCAATGGGCGCGTGAAGCCGGCATTCGCTGGGGGCGGGACGCCGCGCACAAGGCGGCGCTGGGCTTGCCGGCGGACCCCTTGTTTACCTGGCGCTGGGGTTTGGACCGGCTGTTGCTGGGCGCGGTGTTGCCGCCGGCCTTGGCCGGAGACGACAGCGGTCTGTACGCCGGCCTGCTGCCGCACAGCAGCGCTCAGGGCCAGCTGGCGGAAGCGCTGGGGCGTTTCGCCGCTTGCTACCGCGAACTGGAATGCACGGCGGAGGAGTGGGCGCTCCCGGCCAGCCCGGCGCGGTGGGCTGAGAGGATGCAGCAGGCTTGCGAGCGTTTGTTCGACGCCGACGCTGACGACGAGAAAGCGCTGGAAGTACTGCGCGGCGCGCTGGCGGAATTGGCGGAGGACGCGGAGCTGGCCGGTTTTGAACAGCAGGTGGGCTTGCCGGTGGTGCGGGATTGGCTCAAGCGCAAGCTCACGCTGGCCTCTCCGCTGGGCTTTCTTTCCGGCGGCGTCACCTTCTGCGCGATGGTGCCGATGCGCTCCATTCCCTTCCGCGTGCTGTGTCTGATCGGCATGAACGACGGCGCTTACCCGCGCGACGAACGCCCGGTCAGCTTTGATCTGGTGGCGCGCCATCCGCGCCGCGGCGACCGCTCGCGCCGCTTCGACGACCGCTATCTGTTTCTGGAGGCCATCCTCTCCGCGCGCGAAAAACTGTATTTGTCCTATGTGGGGCAGTCCGCCCGCAGCGGAGAGACACTGCCGCCGTCGCCGCTGATCGCCGAGTTGCTGGACTGCTTCTCCGCCATGTGCGGCCAGGATCTCGGCCGGACGTTGACGGTGCGCCATCCGCTGCAGCCATTTTCGCCCGCCGCCTACGACGGTGCGGATCCGCGGCTGGCCAGTTTCGAGCCCACCTTCGCGGCGGCTTTGTCGCAGCCGGAGGCCGCGCCGCGCTCCTTCGCCGGCGCTTTGCCGCCGGCGGTGCTCAGCGGCGTGGTCAATCTGCATGACTTCATCCGCTTCTGGCGCAATCCGGTGCGCGCTTGGCTCGCGGACCGGCTTGCCATCCGTCTGTTTGGCGGCGACGAGGAATTGCCGGTGCGCGAGCCCTTCTCCGTGGACGGAGACGCCAGCCAGGCGGTGCGCAGGCAACTGGTGGACGCCATGTTGCACCGCCGTCCGCAAGCGCCGGTCAGAGAGCGCGTCGCCGCCGCCGGCCTCTTGCCCCCGGCCGCGTTGGGCCGGGCCTGGCTGGTGGAGGAGGCGCGTTCCAGCGTCAAGCTGGCGGCGCGGCTGCCGGCCGCTCTGAGCCGGGACGTTCTGCCGCCGCAGCCGGTCCATCTGCACGCGGCCGGTCTCACCCTGGTGGGCGAGCTCACCGGATTGCGTCCCGAAGGTCAGCTGAACTTTGTCGTCGGCAAGATTAACGCCGCCCAGCGCGTGGCCCTGTGGCTGAGCCACCTGATTCTGTGCGAGGCGCGGCCGCCGGGCGTGGCTTGCCGCACCGTCTGCTACGACGACACCGGCAGCCTGCTGCTGGAGGACGAGCCGGAGGCTCTGGCCTTGCTGGAGCCGTGGCTGGCGCGCTGGCGCCAGGGCCAGGATCAGCCCTTGCCTTGGTTCGGCCGCACCAGTTGGGCTTACGCCGAGACCTTGGCGGCGGAGCCGGAGCGGCGCGACAAGGCGATGCAGAAGGCGCTGGAGAAGTGGGATCCAAGCTTTGTTCGCGAAGGCGGCATGGCGCAAAAGGACGAGGCCGCGATCGCATTGGCCTTTCGCAATCAGCAGCCGCTGGACGACCCTCTGTTCGCCCAATTGGCGGAAACACTGCTGCTGCCGCTGGCGGAACGGCTGCAGGGCGGCGGCGAGGATTGAGGCGGCAGACGCCGGTTTATTCCTCCGGATACGGCGCTTCGAAGTGCTGCTGGTACAGGGCCTGGATCGACCCGTCTCGCCGCATGCCGGTCAAGGCCTGCTGAAAGGCCTCCACCACCGGCCGCGGCACGCTGCTTTTGCTGAAGATGAAATAAGCGCCTCCGGTATTCCAGACTGGAGCGAGCGGCACGACCTCCGGTTCCGTAGCCTGGGCCTGCAGCGCTGCGCGCATGGTGGCGCTATTGGCCAGCAACAGGTCTAGCCGCTTGGCCCGCAGTTTTTGGACATTGATGTCCAGAGTCGGCCCGATATCCACGCTGACCGTGGGCGGCGGCTGTTTCAGCCAAGCGTCTATATTCGTCCCGTAGCTATCGCCGCGGGTGACGCCGAGGATGAGCTTGCCGTGCTTGCCTAGGTCTTCCAGCCGGTGCGTCGGCCATTGCGCGACGCGGCTGCGCAGGCCCCACAAACGCACGGTGGTGGGGCTGTAGGCCCAGACGAAGCGGGCGAAAGACTCGCGCTCCGGCGTTTTCAGCGCTTCCATCGCCAGGTCCACCAATCCGTTTTTCAGGCTCAGCAAGGTCCGCGGCCAGGGCATCTGCTGATAGTTGAGCCGGCAGCCGGTCCGGCGAGCGGCTTCGTTGAGCACGGCGACGGAGTAGCCGTCCAGCTGTTGGCGCGCGGACAGGTAGTGGTATGGGGGCCAACTGTCCCACCCTACGCTCAACTCCCGGCTGCAGACGCTCGGTGTCAGCGGAGGCGCGGCCTGAGCCAGGCCGACGCATAGCGCCGCGGCGCAGATCAATCCGTGGACAGCGGCGCGGAGAGTTCCGGCTTGCAGGCGGCGCATGGCTAGGCTCCAGCGGGAAATGCTTCACTATAGCTGGGCGGTTGGGGATAACTTGACGCTCTCGCTTCATCCTGTGGATAAGGCTCGCTCATAACACCCCTGACCCTGCGTTGCGCCTCCTGGGGGGAAGACTTGTACTGTTTGCGAGGCTCTCTGCGAGGTGCGGCTCTGGGCGGGGAGGCGGAGGGCGGCGGAAATGCGAAAAGGGTCAGCTTGCGCTGACCCTTTTCATCTTGGTGGCGAATCAGGGACTCGAACCCCGGACCTGCGGATTATGATTCCGTCGCTCTAACCGACTGAGCTAATTCGCCATGAAGACTTGTCGAAAACAATTCTTCGCAAACTGTGGTGGCGAATCAGGGACTCGAACCCCGGACCTGCGGATTATGATTCCGTCGCTCTAACCGACTGAGCTAATTCGCCACGTTTTTCGATGCACGAGTGCACCGAGACGCGAAATATACGCAGCTGAAAGCCGGCTGTCAACAAGATTCTCGCGGCGGCCGTCTCACAGTGTGTAGCAGCGATCGCCGCGCAGAAACCCGCTCCAGTCTATGCTCACGCCCTTGCCGAAGCCTATGGCTTTGAACAGCTCGCCCATTTCCGACGGAGACAGTAGTTTTTGGACCGCTGCGGCATGCGGCAGATAACCGGCGGCGTCCGCCGGGTCCAGTTGCTCCAGTAATTGAGTGATGCCGGCGTTGATCAGGAACTGGGCTTGGGTGGTGTAGCCGATCAGGTCCAGGCCGGCGTCTATGCCGGCTTGGGCCGCCGCGCTGAAATCAACGTGGCAGGTCAGGTCCATCAGGCCGGGAAGGAAGAAGGGATCGTCCACGGTATGGTGGCGGTAATGGCCTATCAGCGTGCCCATATGGCGCTGCGGGTGATAGTACTCGGCGGCGGGGAAACCGTAATCCAGCAGCAGCACGGCGCCGCGCGCCAGCTTCTGCGCCAGGGTGTGGATGAACCCGATATTGGCCGGGCTGATTTCCGACAGATAGTCGTTGTGACGCGGCTCGATGGCCTGGGCCAGCTGCAGTAGTTGCGGGTCTTCGATGGCGCGGTCCGCCCAGACGAAGCGTTCGCCGTCCAGCGCCACGCCGCGTTGTTGTGGTTCGGGGGTCCAGTGGATCAGCTCGCAGGGCATGGCGTCCAGCACTTCGTTGCCGATGATCACGCCGTCCAGCTGTTCCGGCAACTGGTCCAGCCACTGCACGCGCTCGGCCAGATGGGGCAGAGCTTGGCGGATATTATGTTGCTGGCGCTCGATCAGGTCCGGGGACAGGTCGACGATGCAATAGCGTTCCGGCAGCGCGTTCAGCGCTTGCAGTTCGCTGAGGATGTCGATGGCGAGTTTGCCGGTACCGGCGCCGAATTCGTAGAGAATGTTGGCGGTTTGCGGCAGCAGCTCCGCTAGCTGGCGCGCCAGCGCGCGGCCGAACAAGGCGCTCATTTCCGGCGCGGTGGTGAAGTCGCCGGCCGCGCCCAGTTTACGGCTGCCGGCGGCGTAGTAGCCGAGGCCGGGCGCGTACAGCGCCAGTTCCATGTAGCGGGAGAACGGCATCCAGCCGCCGCGCTGGCGGATTTCCGCCTGGATGGCGTGGACGAGGCGTTGGCTGATGGCCAGCGCGTCGGCACTGGCTGCGGGTAAGGTGGTCATGGCGGGCATCCTGCTACAATGTGCCGCGATTGTGGTGGAAACTGGCGGACAGGAGAAGAGGGTGACGCTATTTTACCGTTGGATGGCCGGCTGCGCCGGCGGCCTGATGCTGGGACCGGCGCTGGCTGCGCCGCAGTGGACGGTGAGCAAGCCGTATCCGGACAACCCCTTGCAGGTGGCCAGCCTGGACGGCGAGGCGACGGTGGGGCGCAGTCGTTTTCCAGTGATGCTGGAGCTGGCCTGCCGAGCTGACAGCCCGCCGCTGCGGATGTCGCTGCATGTGTCCGATCAACTGGGCGGTTGGGACGTGCGCCCGTTCGAGGGGCCGGGCGGCCTGGGCGAGCGCCGCAAGCTCAAGCTGGGCATGGCGGGTTTGCGCCGCGGCACGGACAGCCACTTCGCGGGTTGGTACGAGGCGGACGGGCGCTTTGTCTTCGAGTGGCCGTCGCAGGGTGAATTCTTCGCCTGGCAGTCCGCCACGCACAAGGAGTTGTTGGTGACGATAGACGGAGCTAGCCGCAAGCACGGCAAGTTGGAGGCGCGCTTCACGCTGCCGCCCTCCAGCCAGGCGGCTTTGGCGGTGGCCCTGCCTTGCATGGGCAAGAAGTAGGCGTTGCGGCCGGCGTCATCGCGGCGCAACGCGTGTATGGGAGCCTGCGGCAGCAGGCGGAGATTCAGAGGAGCGGGAATGGCGGATCAGGGGACGACAGGGGAACAGAGAGTGGCGCTGATCAGCGGCGCGGCGCGGCGCGTGGGCGCGGGCATCGCCCGCCATTTGCATGCGCGCGGCCTGCGGGTGGTGTTGCACTATCGCGGTTCGCGCGGCGAGGCGGAGGCCTTGGCGGCGGAGTTGAACGCGGCGCGGCCGGACTCCGCGCGGCTGTTGCAGGGAGACTTGCTGGACACGGCGGCCTTGCCGGCGCTGGCGGCGCGGGCGGTGGCGGCGTTTGGGCGGCTGGACGGTCTGGTCAACAACGCATCTAGTTTCTTCCCCACTGAGGTGGGCCGGATCGACGAGGCGGCCTGGCATGATCTGATGGGCAGCAATTTGAAGGCGCCATTATTCCTGTCCCAGGCGCTGGCTCCCGAGCTGGCCAAGCGTCGCGGGGCCATCGTCGGCATCGCCGATATCCATGTGGAGCGGCCAATGGCTCGGCATGTGGTCTACAACCTGGCCAAGGCTGGTCATGCCCAGCTGATTCGCAGCCTGGCGATAGAGCTGGCGCCGTCGGTGCGGGTCAACGGCGTCTCGCCCGGGGTGAATCTGTGGCCGGAGGATGACGCGTCTTTCGATGCGGCGGAGCGCGCGGCGATAGAGGCCAGTATTCCCTTGCGCCGCACCGGGGTGCCGGAAGACATCGCTCAGGCGGTGGCCTTCTTGTTGTTGGACGCCGGCTACGTCACTGGCCAGATTCTGGCGGTGGACGGCGGCCGCAGCGTGGTGTTGTAGGCGCGGGAGGGATCGGCCGCGCCCGCGCCATATTCGTCGTCATGGATTTCGCCGCGGAAAAACAGTAAAATCGCCTGTTTTTCAATTTCTTAGCCGTACTCCATGTCCGAAGCAAGCAGCGTCTTCGACGACAAGGCCAAAAAGGCCGTGTTTGAAGGCAATAAACTGGCCAAGCGCCTGCGCCACCATGTGGGTGACGCCATCAATGACTTCAATATGATAGAAGAGGGCGACCGCGTGATGGTCTGCCTGTCCGGGGGCAAGGACAGCTATACCTTGCTGGACATTCTGCGCGGCTTGCAGAAGTCCGCGCCTATCGATTTCTCCATCGTGGCGGTCAATCTGGACCAGAAACAGCCGGGCTTCCCCGAGCATGTGCTGCCGGAATATCTAGACTCCATCGGCGTGGAGTACCGCATCGTCGAAGAAGACACTTATTCCATCGTCAAGCGGCTGGTGCCCGAAGGCAAGACCACTTGCAGCCTGTGTTCGCGGCTGCGCCGCGGCATTCTCTACCGCGTGGCCGACGAATTGGGCGCGACCAAGATCGCGCTGGGTCATCACCGCGACGACATCCTGCACACTCTGTTTCTGAATATGTTCTACGGCGGCAAGCTGAAATCCATGCCGCCCAAACTGGTGTCCGACGATGGCCGCCACATGGTTATCCGCCCGCTGGCTTATTGCCGCGAGAAGGATATTGAACGCTACGCCGCGCTGCGCGAATTCCCCATCATTCCATGCAATCTGTGCGGCTCGCAGCCCAATCTGCAGCGCCAAGTGGTCAAGGAAATGGTCAACGACTGGGACCGTCGCTTCCCCGGCCGGCTGGAGAGCATGTTCCGCTCGCTGCAAAATGTGGTGCCGTCCCACCTGGCCGACACCGCGTTGTTCGACTTTGCCGGCCTGAAGACCGGCGACGCGCCGTTCGAAGGCGGCGACACTGCTTTCGACAAGGAAGAATTCCGCGATCCGCCGCCGCCTAGGGACGACGAGGCCGAAGCAGCGCCGAAGAAGCGCACCATCAGCATTCTGGATTCGCGTAATCCAGCGGGCGAGGGCTCCGGCTGTGGCGCGTAGGGCCTTGCATCCGTTCCGCCGCCGCGTGCGCGCCGCTGTGGATGAAATGCCGGAGGTGGAGATATCGGAGGCCGGCAATATCCGCTCGCTGCATTTGGGTTCGGAAACCATACAGAGTTCTATGGATCTGGATGACCCCGCCGAACTGGTGTTGTCGTATAGCCGGGCGATGATGGGTTTCCTGTTGTGGAACGACGAACCGCAGCACATTTTGCAGATTGGGCTGGGCGGTGGTTCGCTGGCGCGCTTCATCGATGAATATCTGCCGGACACGGTCAGCGTGGCGGTGGATATCAACCCTCAGGTGATCGCGGTGGCGCGGGCTTTTTTCCAGCTGCCGGAGGAAGGCGACTTTTTCGAGATCATCGAGGCCGACGGCGCGGACTACGTGAAAATTTTCCGTGGTTCCACCGATGCCATCCTGGTGGATGGTTTCGATGGCTTGCAGATTGTTGACGAGTTGACCACCGAGGACTTCTTTGAGGACTGCAAGCGCGCCTTGAGTCCCAAGGGAGTGTTCGTCACCAATTGGTGGAGCGGCGACAAGCGCTATCAAAGCTTCGTTGAACGTTTGCTCAATGTGTTCGAGGGCCGGGTGCTGGAGCTGCCTTCCGCCAGTCATGGCAATGTGGCGGTCATGGCTTTCCGTCAGAGCCCGACGCTGACTCAATGGGAGGCCTTGAAGGAACGGGCCGACCGGATGGAGTGCCGTTTCGGTTTGGAGTTCGGAGAGTTCGTCAATCGCTTGAAGTTGACTAATCAGCACACAGCTGGCCATCTGCTGATTTGAACGATGTCGCCCGGCGTACATTTGCTTACTCAATGGCTGTGGGTAAGCGGCGTATAATGCCGGCATACATGCCGTCAGTGGGCGGTTAACTGCGGCCAAGGGTGTTTGCGGGACGGTTTGCACCCTTGCCTCAGCTGCGAAGAGAATCCGCTTGAGCGGTTTCTGAGGCAGATCAGTACGGACAGAAACGGAAGGCGGCAAGCTGGCTTGCCGTTGAATGAACTTTATGGCGGTGGATCGGACAGTTTAGGGCAGGCGCGGCGCGGGCGGTTTCGCTTCCGCGCCGCTTGCCGTGAATGTCGTCGGATCCGCCGCTATCGTATTTACATACTGTTGGGACTTACACCGTGATCAAGCAGCAACTGCTCAATCGGATTGCAGATAAATCCGCCGTCATCGGCATTGTGGGCCTGGGCTATGTGGGCCTGCCGCTGATGCTGCGCTTCGCCGAAGTCGGCTACAAAGTGCTGGGCTTCGATATCGACCAGGGCAAGGTGGATGCCCTGATGGCAGGCCAAAGCTATATCGAACACATCGGCGCGGACAGCATCGCCACCGCGCTGAGCCGCGGCTTCGAAGCCACCACCGACTTCTCCCGCGCGGGCGAAGCCGACACGCTGATTTTGTGCGTGCCGACGCCGTTGAACAAATACCGCGAGCCGGATCTGTCCTTCGTGCTGAACACCATAGACAGCCTGGTGCCCTATCTGCGCGAAGGCCACCTGGTGTCGCTGGAGTCCACCACTTATCCGGGCACCACCGACGAAGAACTGTTGCCGCGCATGGAATCGCGCGGGTTGAAGGTGGGCGAAAACGCCTTTCTGGTGTTCTCGCCGGAGCGCGAAGATCCGGGCAATCCGGACTTCACCACCCGCACTATTCCCAAGGTCTGCGGCGGCGTGACCCCCGCCTGCCAGGAAATCGGCGTGGCGCTGTACAGCGCGGTGATCGACAAGGTGGTGCCGGTGTCCTCCACCCGCGCCGCGGAAATGACCAAGCTGTTGGAAAATATCCACCGCGCGGTGAACATCGGTCTGGTCAACGAGATGAAGATCGTGGCCGACAAGATGGGCATCGACATCCACGAAGTAATCCGCGCCGCGGCCACCAAGCCTTTCGGCTTCGTGCCCTACTATCCGGGTCCGGGCCTGGGCGGCCATTGCATTCCGATCGACCCGTTCTATCTGACCTGGAAAGCGCGCGAATACGGTGTCAACACCCGTTTCATCGAGCTGGCCGGCGAAGTGAACAGCAATATGCCCGACTACGTGGTGTCCAAAGTGGCGGCCGCGCTGAACCTGCGCAAGAAGTCCATCAACGGCAGCCGCGTGCTGGTGCTGGGCATCGCCTATAAGAAGAACGTCGACGATATGCGCGAAAGCCCGTCGGTGTTCCTGATGGAGAAGCTGCGCGATCTGGGCGCGGAAGTGGCTTACAGCGATCCGCACGTGCCGGTCTTCCCCAAGATGCGCGAGCATCATTTCGAACTGTCCAGCGTGGCGCTGAGCGATGCGGCCATCGCCAGCTACGATTGCGTGCTGCTGGCCACCGACCACGACAAGTTCGACTACGCGCAGATCAAGGCGCATGCGCAACTGGTGGTGGACAGCCGCGGCAAGTATCTGGAACCGGCTGACAATATCGTCAAGGCCTGATCCATGTGGCGGCGCTATCCGCGTTTGGGGGCGGTCCTGGCCTGGCTGGGGCTGTGCGCGCTGTTGGCAGGCGTCGTCGCGCTGCCGTTGCTGCGCTATTCCAAGAACTGGTTGCCCGTGGAGGCGCCGCTTGCCAAGGCTGACTGGATCGTGGTGCTGGGCGGCGAGAGCGGCCAGCGCGTGATCGGCGCCGCCGAACTGTATCATCGCGGCGTGGCGCCGCGGATCTTCGTCAGTGGCGAAGGCGATTGCAAGCTGATCGTCAATCGGCTAGTGATGGCCGGCGTGCCGGCACCGCGCATCGCTTATGAGTGCGTGTCGCGTAACACCTTCCAGAATGCCGAGCAGACTAGGGTTTCGCTGCAGGCGTTCCAGCCGAAGCGGGCGCTGTTGGTGACCTCTTGGTACCATTCCGCGCGCGCTTTGACCACTTTCCGCCAGGTGTGGCCGGAAGTGAACTGGGGCATGCATTTCGTCTACCCCGGCAATGATCTGTACCATACGCTGGCAGTCAACGAAGCCGGCGCGGTGCTGTCCGAATATGTGAAGACACTGGTGTATTCAGTGCGTTACTGGACTTTCAAATGATAGTTACCCCTCCGATTACCGATCGCAAGATCCGCTTTGCGCTGGTGGGCTGCGGCCGCATTGCCCAGAATCACTTCGGCGCTCTGGAAAAGCACGCCGACCGCGCCGAACTGGTGGATGTCTGCGACATCGACCCGGCCGCTTTGAAGGCGGCGGTGGAGCGCACCGGCGCGCGCTGCCACGCCAGCCTGGCCGACATGCTGGGCAAGACCGACGCGGACATCGTGATCCTGACCACGCCCTCCGGCTTGCATCCGAGCCAGAGCATCGCCTGCTCTGAGGCCGGTTTCCACGTGATGACGGAAAAGCCGATGGCGACCCGATGGGAAGATGGCCTGGAAATGGTCAAGGCCGCCGACCGCGCCAACAAGCATCTGTTCGTAGTCAAGCAAAACCGCCGCAACGCCACCTTGCAGCTATTGAAGCGTGCGATGCAGGAGAAGCGCTTCGGCCGTATCTACATGGTCAACGTCAATGTGTTCTGGACCCGTCCGCAGGAGTACTACGACGCGGCCGGCTGGCGCGGCACCTGGGAGTTCGACGGCGGCGCCTTCATGAACCAGGCCAGTCATTACGTGGATCTGCTGGACTGGCTGATCGGCCCGGTGGAAAGCGTGCAGGCTTATACCGCGACGTTGGCGCGAAATATCGAGGTGGAAGACACCGGGACTGTCAGCGTCAAATGGCGCAGCGGCGCGCTGGGCAGCATGAACGTGACCATGCTGACCTACCCGAAGAACCTGGAAGGCAGCATCACCATTCTGGGCGAGAAGGGCTCGGTGCGCGTCGGCGGCATGGCGGTCAATGAAATCCAGCATTGGGAGTTTGCCGAGCCGCATGAGATGGACGAAGACATCAAGCAGGCAAGCTACGCCACCACCAGCGTTTACGGTTTCGGCCACCCCTTGTACTACGACAATGTGATCAAGACCATGCGCGGCGAAGCCGAGCCGGAGACGGACGGCCGCGAAGGGTTGAAGTCGCTTGAGCTGCTTATCGCGATGTACCTGTCCGCGCGCGACGGCCGCCGCGTTAGCCTGCCTTTGGATTATTGATGGCGGTTTTCGGCCGGCCCTTGCCTGGGCGGCCTTGTTACATTGAAATTGGTTAGCGATGGCGGAAGAAAAGAAAGATCCCTGGCTTAATTACCTGGCATTGTGCACCGTGATTCTGGCGGTGTGCGCTACGCTGTCTACCTTCAAAGGCGGCGGCTATTCCACCCGCAGCGTGATCGCGCAGGCTCAGGCTTCCGATCAATGGGCCTATTATCAGGCCAAGGGAATCAAGGGCAATCAATACGAGATTGAGCGTGATCGCCTGCAACTGGAACTGGACACGCTGCCTGCCGCCGACGCCGCCAAGCGAGAGCGCTATCAGGCCGCGGTGGCAGAGGCCGACAAGCGAGCCCGGCGCTACGCGGCAGAGCGCAAGCAGATCGAGCAGAGCGCCCGCCGGCTGGAAGAGGAACGCGACCAGGCGCAGCGCCAGGGCAAACCGTTTGGCATGGCGGTGATCTTCTTGCAGGTGGCTATTCTGGTTTCATCGATAGCGGGCTTGTTCAAGCGCAAGCAGATCTGGTACGCCGGCTTGCCCATCGGCGCTCTCGGCCTCGTGTATTTCGCCGATGGCTTTTTTCTGTTTTTCTGAACAAGGTTCCCGACATGGAATACACCGTACACCCCAGCGCCATTGTTGACGACGGCGCCCAAATCGGCGCGGGCACCCGCGTCTGGCACTGGGTCCATATTTGCGGCGGCGCTCAGATCGGCGCGGGCTGTTCCTTCGGCCAGAACGTGTTCGTGGGCAACGACGTGCTGATCGGCGACAACGTCAAAGTGCAGAACAATGTGTCCATCTACGATGCGGTGACGCTGGAGGACGATGTGTTTTGCGGCCCGTCCATGGTGTTCACCAATGTCAACAATCCGCGCAGCCATGTCGCGCGCAAGAATGAGTACCGCCGCACCCTGGTGAAACGAGGCGCGTCCATCGGTGCCAACGCCACTGTAGTGTGCGGCCACACCATAGGCGAGTACGCCTTCGTCGGCGCCGGCGCGGTGGTGACCCGCGATGTGCCGGCTTACGCGCTGATGGTGGGCACGCCGGCCAAACGCATCGGCTGGATGTGTTCCTGCGGGGAGAGGTTGGCCAACGACATCGGCACCCATAGCTGCCCGGCCTGCGGCAAGCATTACGAGGTGGGCGGCAATCACTGCTCGCCGCTCAAGAACGACTGATAGGCATTCCTGATGAGGCCTTGCGCCGGCTTGTCGTACAGGGGTACTGACTGCGCTGGCGCGCCTTGCCTCAGGGCGCTGCTCGGTTGTTCTGCGTGTCGCGATTGATGCGATATCTTTCAAAAAATTGATTTGGGGTTGATCCCGTTATGTCCATCCAGTTCATTGATCTGAAAGCGCAGTACCAGTACCTGAAAGCCGACATCGACGCCCGCATCCACGCGGTGCTGGACCACGGCCAGTACATCATGGGGCCGGAAGTGAAGGAGGTGGAGCAGAGGCTGGCTGAGTACACCGGCGCCAAGCACGCCATCGGCGTTTGCGACGGCACCAAGGCGCTGCTGATCGCGATGATGGCCTTGGACATTGGTCCCGGCGACGAAGTGATCACCACCCCGTTCACCTTCATCGCCACCGGCGAGATGATAGCCTTGCTGGGCGCCAAGCCGGTGTTCGTCGACATCGATCCTGTCAGCTACAACATGGATCCGGCGCGCTTGGAAGCGGCGATCACGCCCCGCACCAGCGCCATCATGCCGGTGAGCCTGTATGGCCAGTGCGCTGATTTCGACGCCATCAACGCCATCGCCGCCAAACACGGCATCGCGGTGATCGAGGACGGCGCGCAGAGCTTTGGCGCGGGCCAGCGCGGCAAGAAGTCCGGCAACCTGTCC
The DNA here is from genome assembly GCF_015291765.1 of Chromobacterium sp. Rain0013. Taxonomy (NCBI): domain Bacteria; kingdom Pseudomonadati; phylum Pseudomonadota; class Betaproteobacteria; order Neisseriales; family Chromobacteriaceae; genus Chromobacterium; species Chromobacterium sp. Rain0013. The sequence continues at coordinate 13,510 of NZ_CP031514.1, read as the reverse complement.
ACCATAGGCTGCACCAGCTTCTTCCCCAGCAAGCCCCTGGGCTGCTACGGCGACGGCGGAGCCTGCTTCACCAGCGACGATGCTCTGGCCAAGAAAATGCGCGAGATCCGCGTGCACGGCCAGGACCGCCGCTATCACCATCCCATCATCGGCCTGAACGGCCGCTTGGACACCATACAGGCGGCGGTGCTGCTGGCCAAGCTGCCCAGCTTCGCGGACGAAGTGGCGGCGCGCGAACGTATTGGCGCGCGCTACAGCTTGCTGCTGCGCGACGTGGCGCGGGTGCCGGTGATCGCCGAAGGCAACAGCCATGTTTACGCGCAGTACACCATTGAGGTGGATGATCGCGAAGCGGTGCAGGCCAAGTTGAAGGAGCTGGGCGTGCCCACCGCCGTGCATTACCCGATTCCGCTGCATCTGCAGCCGGCTTTCGCTCACCTGAACCTGCCGGAAGGCAGCTTCCCGCTGTCGGAGGCCGCCGGCCGCCGGGTGATGAGTCTGCCGATGCATCCCTTCCTGGACGAGGCGACGCAAGACGCCATCGTCGCCGCAGTCAAACAGGCGCTGGCCTGAGCGCATGAGCTTGTTGCTGTCCCGCCTGCCCAAGAGCGGCTTCATCCGTCACATCATCACCCTGGTCACCGGGGCGGCGGTGGCGCAGGTGATTCCGTTGCTGGTGTCGCCGCTGATCACCCGTTTGTATAACCCGCACGAGGTGGGGGTGCAGGCGGTCTACGTCTCATGGCTGTCCACGCTGGCGGTGCTGGCCACCGCGCGTTACGAGATGGCCATCGTGCTGCCGGCGGAGGAGAGGCGGGCCAGCAATCTGATGGGCTTGTCCATCGCCTGCGCATTGGCTCTGTCTTTGCTGGTGGGCGTGGTGGTGGCCTTTGACGGCAACGTCCATATCGCCCGCCATCTGGGCGCGCCGGAACTGGAACCCTGGTTGCTGCTGTTGCCGTTGTCCGTGGCGCTGGCGGGCTTGATGCAAGCCTGGACCAACTGGAACAACCGTCATCGACGCTACCAGGCCAACGCGAACGGCCGCATGTTGCAGTCCTTGAGCATGGCGGCCACTCAAGTGGGGCTGGGCTGGATAGGAGCCGGCGCCGCCGGCCTGATTCTGGGCCAATTGGCCGGCCAGCTAGGCTCCCTGCTGGCGCAAACCTGGCAAGACATCAAGGCTCGTTTCGCTTGGCGTCATGAGCTCAGCCGCGTCGACATGCGCGAGGTGGCGCGCGCTTATATCGAGTTTCCCAAGATCAACGCGCCGCACGCCTTGAGCACTGCCTTGCTGGATTCAGCGACCTTGGTGGCGCTGACCATGCTGGCGGGCACCGCCTCCGTGGGCTTCTACGGCCTGATGATGCGTGTGTTGAAGCTGCCGGCGGCGCTGATAGGCCAGGCGGTGGCGCAAGTGGCCTATCGCGAGCTGGCCGACGCCCGCAATCAGCGCCAGCCGCTGCGGCCCATTTTGCGCAAGATGATGCTGACGCTGGGCGGCATGGCCTTGCTGCCCTTTCTGGTGATACAGCTGGCCGGGGAACCCTTGTTCTCGCTGGTGTTCGGACAGAACTGGGCTACCGCCGGACGTTATGCGGAGGCGATGTCGCTCTATATCCTGTTCCACTTCGTCGCCTCGCCGTTGGGCATGGTGCCGCCGGTGATCAATCGCCAGCGCCAGGCTTTTCTGTGGTCCTTGCTGCAGGCTGTGTTGTTTCTAGGCACGATGTGGGCCGGTTTCATGCTGTGGAACGACGCTGTGACCACCTTCCAACTGGTGTCGGTGGTGATGGCCGCGTACTTCCTGGCTTATTTTTCATGGCTTTACAAGGCAGCCCGATGAATTGGCACGCTCTATTCCGCCGCATCCGTTTCCGCCTGTCGGCGTGGGTGCAGCCCAGAATGGTGTATGGATTCACCCGCGGCGACGGGGTGTTCCTCAAACGCACCCGGGTGTCCAACATGACCCGCATCGAACATGTCGGCAAGCTGATGGTGGACGACAACGTCTACATCGGCCATTTCAATCTGATCGACGCCTCCGGCGGGCTGTATATCGGCGAAGGTTGTCAGATCACCAACTATGTTTCGCTGTTGACCCACTCCAGCCATGTGGCCATTCGCCTGTATGGCGACCGCTACCTGGAGAGCAACAATCACGTGGGCTATCTGAAAAAGCCCACCAAGCTGGGCCCGTACAGTTTCATCGGCCCGCACTCCGTGCTGATGCCGGGCGTGGAGCTGGGCAAGGGCAGCATGGTGTCGGCTTACAGTTATGTGCCGGCCGGCGTTTATCCCGATTTCGCCATCCTGGCCGGCAACCCGGCGCGGGTAGTGGGCGATACCCGCGAGATGGACGCCAAATGGCTGGACGAGCATCCGGAATTGCTGCCCTTGTACGAGGCCTGGGCGCATGACTGAGCCTGTGAGAAGCAAGATCGCCAGCGTTGCGGTGGTGGGGTCCGCCTCGGTGCATACCTGGCGTTTTTTGCGAGGCATCGCGCCGCATGTGGATCAATTATTCCTGGCCTGCAACGGCGAGATTCCGGCGGACGTGGCCGCCTTGCTGGCCGGCAGCCTGAAAGTGGATTTCCGCCTGGCGGCGCTGGGCACGGCGGGGCGTTTGCGCGCTTGGCTGCGCGAGACGCGGCCGCGGCTGCTGCATATCCACCAGGCCAATAGCGTGGCTTGGCACGGCAGCCGCGCGGCCGCCAGCCTGGGCTTGCCCATGGTGTTGACCGCCTGGGGTTCCGATGTGCTGTTGCTGCCGGACAGCAACCCGCTGATGCGGGCGATGGTGCGCGCCAATCTGGCCGCCGCCGACGCGATGACCTCGGATTCGCTGCACATGGCGGCGAAGATCCGCGAGCTGGCCGGCGAGGGCTGCCGCATCCGCCTGCTCAATTACGGCATGGACGCCATGCCGGCGCCGGCGGCCAGCGCGGGCAAGAGCAAGACGGTGCTGTCCTGCCGGCTGCACAAGCCCTTGTACCGCATCGACGCCATTCTGCGCGCCTGGGAGAGGGTGGAACGCGGCGATCGCTTTGGCGATTGGCGCTTGACCGTGGCCGCCAGCGGCAGCGAAACCGAAGCGCTGCGGCGCCTGGCCGCCGAGCTGGGGCTGCAACGTGTCGACTTCGCGGGCTTCGTCGACAGCGCGACGCTGGGGCGGATGTACGCGGAGTCCAGAGTCTTCGTCAGCGTGCCGCGCTCGGACGCCACCAGCATCAGCCTGCTGGAAGCGATGGGCCACGGCTGCTTGCCCTTGCTGTCCAATCTGCCGGCCAACGGCGAATGGGTGATAGACGGCCTCAACGGCGTGATCGCCGAGGATGTGGGGCGTTTGGACGAGGCCTTGCTGCGCGCGATGGAATGGGCCGGCGAGGACGCGAAGCTGGACGAGGCCGCCGGGCTCAATCGCCGGCTGGTGGCAGACAAGGGGCTGCATCAGCCGAATATGGCCGGCTTTGCCCGGCTGTACCGGGAACTGCTGGGTTCCGACAACTAGGATTTTGCCGCGGGCCCGAGATCGTTGCGGGCCGGACGGCCGCAAAACAGAGCTTAATATGAAAATTGCCCATCTCACTTCCGCTCATCCCCGTCACGACATCCGCATCTTCGTCAAGGAGTGCGCGAGCCTGGCCGCGGCAGGGCATGAGGTGACGCTGATCGTGGCCGACGGCCAGGGCGAGGAGATCAACCGCGGCGTGCGCTTTCACGATGTGGGCCCCAAATCCGGTGGCCGGCTGGCGCGGATGACCGGCACCGTCAAGCGCGTCTACCAGGCGACGCTGAAGCTGCGCCCGGACGTGGTCCACTTTCACGACCCGGAGCTGATCCCCGCCGCGCTGCGCCTTAAGCAGGCCGGCATCAAGGTGGTCTACGACGTGCACGAGGACGTGCCGCGCCAGATCCTGGCCAAGCACTGGATACCCGGCGCGGTGCGGCCCCTGGTGTCCAGCGGCTTTGAAACGCTGGAGGACTGGGCGGCGCGCCGCTTCGACGCGGTGGTGACTTCGACGCCGCACATCCGCAAGCGCTTCGAGAAACTGGGCGCGCGCGCGCTGGACGTGTGCAACTTCCCCATCCTGGAAGAACTGGTGCGCGACACGCCGTGGGAACAGCGCCGCAACGAGTTGTGCTATATCGGCGGCATCTCGCGCATCCGCGGCATCGAACCCATCGTCGAGGCGCTGCCGGATACCGCGACGCGCTTGAATCTGGCCGGGCCGTGGAGCGAGAGCGACCTGAAGGTTCGGGTATCTGCCCGGCCCGGCTGGGCACGGGTCAATGACCTGGGCGTGTTGGACCGCAAGGGCGTGGCCGAGGTGCTGGCCAAGAGCAAGATCGGCCTGGTGACGCTGTTTCCGACGCCGAATTATGTCGACGCCTTGCCGATCAAGTTGTTCGAATACATGGCCGCCGGCATGCCGGTGATCGCGTCGGATTTTCCGGTGTGGCGCGAAATCGTGGACGACGCCGGCTGCGGCCTGCTGGTGGACCCGCAGGACCCGGCGGCCATCGCCGCCGCCGTCAACGAACTGATGGCTGACGAAGCGCGCATGCGCGCGCTGGGCGAAGCCGGCAAGCAGGCGGTATTGAACAAATACAGTTGGGCGGCGGAGGCCGACAAGCTGGTCAAGCTGTACGCGACCTTGTAAATCATGAAAATTCTCTACATCAACCACTATGCCGGCAGCCCCCGGCATGGCATGGAATTCCGCCCCTACTATCTGGCGCGGGAATGGGTGAAGGCCGGCCACGAAGTCAATATGCTGGCCGCCGATGTGTCCCATCTGCGTCAGACCCACCCGCAAGTGGACGGCAAATATCGCGACGAGGATATCGACGGCATCCGTTACACCTGGTGCCGCACGCGTCCTTACGAGGGCAACGGCGTGGGCCGCGTGCTCAATATCTTCAGCTTCCTGGCTCGGGTAATGGGCTTGTCCGGCCTTTATCGGAAACACTGGAAGCCGGACGTGGTGATCGCTTCGTCCACCTATCCGCTGGACACGGTGCCGGCGGCCTGGATCGCCGCCAAGACCGGCGCGCGCTTGGTGTACGAGGTGCATGATCTGTGGCCGCTGACGCCGGTGGAGGTGGGCGGCATGTCGCCCAAGCATCCCTTCATCCGCCTGCTGCAGTGGGCCGAGGATTTCGGCTATCGCAAGGCCGACACCGTGGTGTCCATGCTGCCCTGCGCCAAGGACTATATGGTGGCGCACGGCATGGACCCGGCCAAGTACGTGGTGATTCCCAACGGCGTCGATGTTGGGGAATGGCGGGGGGAGGCTGAGGCGCTGCCGGCCGAGCACCGGATGCGGCTGGCGGAACTGAAAGCGCAGGGTCGTTTCCTGATCGGCTATGCCGGGGGGCATGGCTTGGCTAATGCGTTGGATTACTTGCTGGAGGCTGCGGCCCGGCTCAAGGACGCGCCGCTGAGCTTCGTGCTGGTCGGCGACGGGCCGGACAAGCCGGCCTTGGCGGCGCGCGCCGCCGAACTGGGGCTGGACAATGTGATGTTGCTGCCGGCCATCGCCAAGCGCGCGGTGCCGGGCTTCCTCGCTGAAATGGACGCCTTGTTCATAGGCTGGCGCAAACTGCCGATCTATCGCTTTGGCATCAACCCCAATAAACTGTTCGACTACCTGATGGCCGGCAAGCCGGTGATCCATTCGGTGGAGGCCGGCAACGATATGGTGAAGGACGCCGGCGCCGGCATCAGCGTGGGCGCCGAGGATCCGGCCGCGATCGCCGACGCGGCGCGGCGGATAGCGGCGCTGCCTTTAGCCGAACGCGAAGCGATGGGCGTGGCCGGCCGCGCTTATGTGCTGGAACACCATGATTACGCGGTACTGGCGCGGCGGTTTTTACTAGCGGTGCATGTTGATGATGCCCAGGGTAGGGTGGGCAAATCTTGATTTGCCCACACGGCGGCGGGGGCCAAGGTCGAGGAGGTGCATATGTCGCGCTATCGTCGCTCCAGGTTGGAGGGAGGCACATACTTCTTTACCCTAAGCTTGGCTGACAGACGCTCATCCTTGCTGGTGGAGCGGGTAGAGAATTTGCGCATGATTTACCGCCAGGTTTGCCAAGCTTTGCCTTTCAAAACGGTGGCGATATGCGTGCTGCCCGATCATTTGCACGCGATCTGGACCTTGCCGGAGGAGGACGCCGATTATTCGCGTCGCTGGGGCTGGATCAAGTCCGGTTTCAGCCGTGCTCTGCCGGCGGCGGGAAATCGGACCTTGAGTAAGCTCAGACAGCGGGAAAAAGGGATCTGGCAACGCCGGTTTTGGGAGCATACCATTGCGGATTTAAACGATTTGCAGCGCCATGTGGATTACATCCATGGCAATCCGCTCAAACATGGGCTGGTGGATAGGGTGAGGGATTGGCCGTATTCCAGTTTCCATCGTTGGGTGCGGGAAGGCCGCCTGCCGCTGGATTGGGCCGGAGAGACGGAAGGCGGCGTGTTTGGGGAATGAGCGCTGTGCGTGGGCAAGCCCTTGGCCTTGCCCACCCTACTGGGTTTGCAAGGTCGCATGAACAAGTCTTGATGTGTCCATGCGCTTAACTGATAGCGAAAAGAGTGATATGAGCGAACAAAAATTCCTGCCGTTCGCCTTGCCGGACATCGGCGAGGAAGAGATCAACGAAGTGGTCGACGCGCTGCGTTCCGGTTGGGTCACCACCGGTCCCAAGACCAAGCAGTTCGAGTCCGACTTCGCGCAATTCATCGGCGACGGCGTCGAGGCGATCGCCGTCAACTCGGCCACCGCCGGCCTGCATCTGGCGCTGGAAGCGATCGGCATCGGCCCTGGCGACGAGGTCATCGTGCCCAGCTACACCTTCACCGCCACCGCCGAAGTGGTGCGCTACCTGGGCGCGCATCCGGTATGCGTGGACGTGGACGCGGCCACCTTCAACATCAGCCCGGATGCGATCCGCGCCGCGATCACCGCCAAGACCAAGGCGATCATGCCGGTGCACTTCGCCGGGCTAGCCTGCGAGATGGACGAGATCATCGCCATTGCTCGCGAGCATGGGTTGAAGGTTGTTGAAGACGCCGCCCATGCGCTGCCTACTTATTACAAGGGCAAGCTGGTGGGCACCTTGGACTCCGACGTCACCGTGTTCAGCTTCTACGCCAACAAGACCATGACCACCGGCGAAGGCGGCATGGTGGTGTCCAAGAACAAGGACTTGATCGCGCGTTGCAAGGTGATGCGTCTGCACGGCATCAGCCGCGACGCCTTCGACCGCTATGTGTCCAAGACCCCGGCCTGGTTTTACGAAGTGGTGGCGCCTGGCTTCAAATACAATATGCCGGACACCGCCGCGGCAATGGGCATCCACCAGTTGAAGAAGATCCGCCGCTTCCAGGAGTTGCGCGAGGGGATGGCCCAGCGCTTCGACCGCGAGCTGGCCGACCTGCCGCTGATCCTGCCGGCGCGGCCGAAGGACGCGGGCAGCAACCACGCCTGGCACCTGTACCCGGTGCGCATCAAGCCGGAAGCCGGCGTCAGCCGCGATGATTTCATCGCTCGGATGGCGGAAAAGGGCATTGGTTGCTCGGTGCACTTCATTCCCTTGCATCGCCAGCCGGTGTGGCGCGATGGCTATCAGCTGACGCGCGAGCAGTTCCCGGTGGCCGACGCCGCCTTCGAGGCCGAAGTGACTTTGCCGCTGTACACCCGGATGACGGATGATGACCAGACCCGGGTCATCGCCGCGGTGCGCGAGATTCTGAGCGCATGAGCGAGCGTGGTTCAGACCGCGGCGGCTTGCTGCCGCCGTGCTGCCGTCCGCGCCGCCATGGTTCGCGGCTGCTGAAGCGAGGTTTCGACATCGTCGCGGCGGGTCTGGGCCTGGCCGTGCTGGCGCTGCCGCTGCTCGCGGTGGCGCTGTGGGTGAAGCTGGATTCGCCGGGGCCGGTGTTTTTCCGCCAGGTACGTGTGGGGCGGAACGGCACACTGTTCCGTATCCACAAATTCCGCACCATGCAGGTGGACACCGAGCGACACGGCCAACTGACCGTCGGCGCGGACGCGCGCGTCACCGGCGCCGGCCGCTTGTTGCGCAAGACCAAGCTGGATGAACTGCCGCAGTTGATCGACGTGCTGTTTGGCGATATGAGCTTGGTCGGCCCGCGGCCCGAGGTGCCCAAGTACGTTGCCCACTATCCGGACGAAGTCCGCGACATCGTGTTGTCGGTGCGCCCCGGCATTACCGACTGGGCGTCGATCAAGATGATAGACGAGAACGAAATCCTGGGCCGAGCCAAGGATCCGGAGCGCGCCTACATTGAGCAGGTATTGCCGGAAAAATTGGCGTATTACGTGCGCTACGCCGAAAGCCACAGCTTATTTGAAGATGTCCGCATCATCGTCGCCACGCTGATGAAGATCGTCAGCCGATGACGGTCTCCATCCGCTTGGCCGGACCCGCCGATGCCATCGCTCTAACGGATATCTATCTGGACTGCCGCAGCGAGATGAACTACGCGCCGTTGGCGCACGCCGAGGCGGAGGTGAGAGCCTGGTTCGCCGGCACGCTATTGCCGTCCGGCGGAGCATGGTTGGCGGAACGGAACGGCGATATCGCCGGCTTCGCCGCCGCGTCGCTGCAAGACGATGTGCTATGGCTAGACCAGTTATATGTCCGCGCCGGACATCGCGGCGTGGGCGTCGGCGGAATGCTGCTGCAACGGTTGTTGTCGCCCCCGGCGCCGGCCTGCCGGCTGTTCGTGTTCCAGGCCAATCTGGGAGCGCGCCGTTTCTACGAGACGCATGGCTTCGCGCTGCTGAGCCTGAGCGATGGCCAAGATAATGAGGAATGTTGCCCGGATGCGCTGTATCAACGGCCGCCGGACGCGAAAGAATGACCATGTTTGAAAAACTGCTCGCCTTCTCCCGCCATAACAAGATGGCGATGCTGGCGCTGATGGACGCGCTGCTGTTGCCGCTGGCGCTGTGGAGCGCGGTTTTCCTCCGCCTGGGCGGTTATTGGGACCCCAAGCTCAATCCGCATTTGTGGATTTTCATCGTGCCGCCGCTGTGGGCGATTCCCATCTTCATCAAGCTGGGCCTGTACCGCGCGGTGCTCAAATATCTGGACGACAAAATCATCCTGACCGTGTTCTCCGGGGTGACCTTGTCGGTGCTGGTGTTGCAGGCGGTGCTACAGATGGCCCATATCTGGGCGATGCCGCGCACCTCGGTGATCATCTTCTGGGTGTTCGCCATGGCCTATATCGGCGGCAGCCGTTTTCTGCTGCGCGGCCTGGTGCGTCGCATCGACGCGGTGGACGCGCCGCGCGAGCACGTGATCATCTACGGCGCCGGTCGTGCCGGCGTGCAGTTGATGTTGGCCTTGCAAGCCGGCCGCGAATATCGGCCGATGGCCTTTGTTGACGACAATCCCGAGCTGCATCGCCGCACTTTCCGCGGCGTGGCGGTACATCCGCCGCGTGATCTGCCGCAGCTGGTCAAAGACCTGGAGGCCAAGAGCATTTTGTTGGCGATGCCTTCGGTCAGCCGCAGCCGTCAGCGGGAGATACTGGAGACCCTGGAACTGCTGCGAGTGCCGATCAAGCGTTTGCCGGGCATGGCGGACCTGGTGTCCGGCGAGGCGAAGGTGGAGGAGTTGAAAGAGGTCGAGATCGAAGACCTGTTGGGCCGAGACCCGGTGCCGCCCAAGCCCGATCTGCTGGCGCGCAATATCCGAGGCAAGGTGGTGATGGTCACCGGTGCCGGCGGGTCCATCGGCTCCGAACTGGTGCGCCAGATCGCCAAGAACCAGCCGTCGCGCATCATTTTGTTCGAGCAGTCCGAATACGCGCTGTACGCCATCGATCAGGAATTGGATCGCGCCGCGGGTTCGCCGGCGCGCACGCCGGTCCTGGGCTCGGTTACCGATTACCAGCGGCTGGTGCAGGTGATGCGCGCTTTCAAGGTGGATACCGTTTATCACGCCGCCGCCTACAAGCATGTGCCCATGGTGGAGCACAATCCCGTAGCCGGCATCGTCAACAATGTGTTTGGCACCGACACCACCGCGCGCGCGGCCGAGGATTGCGGCGTGGACACCTTTGTGCTGATTTCCACCGACAAGGCGGTGCGGCCCACCAATGTGATGGGCGCCACCAAGCGCATGGCGGAGCTGACGCTGCAGACCCGGCACGCGCGCGGCAGCGCCACCCGCTTCGTGATGGTGCGTTTCGGCAATGTGCTGGGCAGCTCCGGCTCGGTGGTGCCCTTGTTCCGCGCCCAGATCAAGGCAGGCGGACCAATCACGCTGACCCACGCCGACATCACCCGTTATTTCATGACGATTCCGGAAGCTGCGCAGCTGGTGATACAGGCCGGCGCGATGGGCGACGGCGGCGACGTGTTTGTGCTGGATATGGGGCAGCCGGTGCGCATCATCGACTTGGCGCGGCGCATGGTCCATCTGTCCGGCCTGGAGTTGAAGGACGCGAGCCGGCCCGGCGGCGACATCGAGATCCGCATCACCGGCCTGAGGCCGGGGGAGAAGCTGTACGAGGAGCTGTTGATCGGCGACAACGTGCTGGCCACGGATCACGAGCGCATCATGCGCGCTCAGGAATACTGCCTGCCGGAAGCGGAAATGCGGGATGTGCTGGCGAGCATGGACGAGGCTTGCCGGCGTCTTGACGCGCCCGCGGCGTTTGCCTTGCTGCAAAAAGCGGTACGCGAGTTCCACGCCGCCAAGGCCACTCAGGACTGGGTGACGCTGGCGAACGCGGCTTCGTGAGGCTAGCGGCCTACCACTTGCAGCCGTCCTCGCGCGCGCTTTGCACTGCCAAGATAGGGATCGCTAGCAGGCCAAATGAGGAGTAACGGGTCTTGCAGTCCGGTTTTTCGGCCCGCTCAATAGAGCGGGCCAATTTCGTTTTGGCGGGGTCTGCCTGCAGCGGGCTGATTTTTTCCGGCGCGGCGGCGGCTTGTTCGCGCACTTGCTGGCGCAGGCCTCCCAAGGTCAAGCCCGGGCTCGGGGCCGAAGCTTCGCGTTGGTTTCGCTCGAGCCTGCTTTGATTGCGACGCTCGCCGGGGACGGGCGCGTGTATCCGCGCCGCGGCCGGCGGATGCCTCGGCGCCACAGCAGGTTTTCGGGAAGGGGGCTCGGACGCGACGGCGCGCGCCGGGGGCGGAACAATGGCTGGAGCTGGCGGATTCAGCTGTATTCGCAGCGGCGGGGCCGCATCGGCGTTCGGGCGGCCGCCGGGCTTGGCCAGCCACAGCAGCGCGCCATGGGCCAACAGGCTGAGCAGCAGCGCGGCGGCGACGCCACGAGGGCGGGGACGGGACGAGGCGGTGAGAACGGTCATGCCGTCAACGATAAGCAAACTCGCCCGACGGGTAAAGCGTCAGTCGGAGATCACGACCTGGTTGCGCCCGGCTTGCTTTGCCCGATACATGCGGGTATCAGCCAGATCTACCAGCGCGCGCCAGTCGGCGCAGCCATCCTGAAACAGCTCCGCCACGCCGATGCTGGCGCTCAGCGGCAGGCCTTCAGGCCGCTCGCCCAGGCCCTGAGCGCGCAGCCGGGCGATGACCTGGGCGGCGTGGACCAGCTGTGCGCCGGGCATCAGCAGCACGAACTCCTCGCCGCCCCAACGCACCAGCACGTCGCTGCGTCGCAGCCTTCCTTCCATCAGCTCGGCGAAATGGCGCAAGACCTGATCGCCGGCCAAGTGGCCGTAGTGGTCGTTGATCGCCTTGAAGTGATCCAGATCGATAAAGGCCAGGCTCAGCGGCTGTCGGCTGCGTTGAGCCTGTAATTCCAGCAAGCCCAGCATCTCCTCGCCGCTGCGGCGCGAGAAGACTCCGGTCAGCGGGTCGCGTATCGCCTGGTTGACCAGCACGATGATGAAGGCCAACTGGCTGACGCTGGCGATGGCGGAGACGCCGGCCAGCAGAGACAGCAGCCAGAATTCGCCGCCGAAGCCGGGCAGGTTGTCGCCGTTCAGGTCCAGCAGGCTGGTCAGCACGAAGCCGAGCAAGGCCGGGCTGGCGAAAGCCAGGCTCTCCAGCAGCGTCAGCGGAAAGATCGCCAGCCCGGCCAGCAGCACGAAGGGGAGGAAGGCGTAGCCGGCGCCGATGGCGGCGGACAAGCCCTCCAGATGATAACGGCGCAGCATCAAGTGAGAGGCGATGTAAAACAGGGTGGGGATGGCGAACAAGAGCGAGATGCCGCGATAGGCCGCAGGCAGGCGGCCGTCCATCGGCTGCCAAACCGCCAGTGCGACGAAGGCGGCGGAGACCAGCAAGCGCAGCGCCGCCAGCTGTAGCGACAGCGGATAGGGCAGGGTCAGCAAGTCGATCACCGCCCAAGCCGGGTGAGCGCGGAGAACAGGATGGCGAACAGCCGGCAGCGGTTGACCAGCATCAGCGCGCGTCGCTGAGTCAGCAAGGGCATGTGCTGGCGAGGGCTCAGCAGCCAGAGCGTGTCGCCGCTCTGGATCTCGCCGGGCGCCAGGCCCAGCAGCTTTTGCCAGATGAAGTGAGTAATATGCATGCGGATGGTGCCAGATAGTTGCGTTATTCTAACCCGGTTTATGACTTTGGGTTTGCAGCAGGTCAAAGTCGCCGGCTTGCGCTGCGTTTGCGCTACTATCGCAACTCCTGATCAATCTAGCGGAACAGCGCGATGGAAACCCGGTGGCTTGGAAGACTTCCTGGTGCTGGCGGAAACCGGCAGCTTTACCCGCGCGGCGGAACTGCGCCATCTGACCCAACCGGCGTTCTCGCGGCGGATCAAGTCGCTGGAGAGCTGGCTTGGAGCCGACCTGATCGACCGCACCACTTATCCTACGCGTTTGACCGAGGCCGGAGCGCTGTTTCGCGAGCAGGCGGTGGCCATGCTGTCCCAGCTCAACACCAGCCGCGCCCTATTGCGCGGTTTGCAGCCCCTGGCTGACGGCACGCTGGAGTTCGCGGTGCCGCACACGCTCTCCTTCTCCTTCTTCCCAAATGGCTGTCTCAGGCGCAGAGCGGTTACGGCGCCTTGCCCTGTAGCTGCAGGCCAGCAATGTGCATGACGCGCTGCTGGCTTTCGTGGAGGCGGCAGCGACCTATTGTGTGCTACCACACCCCCCAAGCAGCCGTTGGAGTTTGACCGACAGCCCGCTATCCAGTACTAACTGGGCTTTGAGGGTGAGCCGTTCTCGAGCGCAGAGCCGTCCGCGCGCTATCCGCTGCCCGCAGGCGCAGCAGCCGGTGCCCTTTCTCGCTATGCAAGCAACGCCTATTTCCGGCTGATGAGCGATCTAATCCTAGAGTCCGCTCCACAGCCGGCCAAGCTGGCGCTGCGCTATGAACACGATATGGCGAGGCCTCAAGCACATGGTGCTGGAAGGGCATGGCCTGGCTTTCTTGCCGGAAAGCTCAGCGCGCAGGGAGACGCAGGAGGGTTTGTTTGGCGGCAGCCGGCGACGAGTCCTGGCAGGTGGAGATGGACATTCGCCTTTACGTGATCA